>NZ_JBSSAM010000002.1:0-237836 GCF_054058595.1 Bradyrhizobium sp. USDA 4472 | reverse complement strand
GCCCGAGTTCCCCGCCGCGAAGGACAAGACCATGACCCCGAACAGGTCCAGCCCGCGCTTGGTCCCCGCCAAGGCCCCGCTAAGCGCGAAGACGAAAGTCCCGGTCAGGTCGAGCACCATAGGCAGCTTGTCCATCAGCGTTTCTCGCCTTCAGCTAGAGCTGGCTGGTCGATCCCGCGGTTAGCACCACCTATCCCGGTAGCCAAGCGCGGGCCGCAACGACCAGCGCTTCGACGCCGGTCCGCAGTGTCGGATGGAGAACGGGCGCGAATTTGGGACTGTGGTTCACGGGAAGTTCGTTGATCTTGTTCGACTCCTTGGCCTTCGCATAGATTTCCGGATCGGTGCCGCCGACGAACCAGAAGACTGAGGGCACGCGCCATTCTGACCCGAACGATCCGAAGTCTTCGCTGGCAGGGGCAGGCCCTGTCGCCCGGACCCGATCGGCGCCAAAGTGTTCCCGTAATGCGTCCACCACCCGACTGGTGGCCTCGTGGTTGTTCACGTTCAGAGGGTATCGGTCGATGGTCGTGATCTCCGGCGGCCGCGGCGCTCCCGAACCCGCCGCTTCGGCATTGGCGATCCGCTCGATTGCAGCCAGCATCCGTGAGCGCACTCCGGCATCGAAGGTCCGGACGTTGAGCTTGATAATGGCCTCGTCGGGGATGACGTTTTCCTTGGTACCTGCTTGCAGGACTCCCACCGTCAGTACGGCCGCGTCGGCGGCGGCCAGTTCGCGCGATACGATGGTCTGCAGGCGCAGTACGGTCGAGGCTGCCATCACGACCGGATCAATGCTGGCCTGCGGCATTGATCCGTGCGCGCCTCGCCCAAATAGACGTATCTGCAAGCTGTCCGCCGCCGATGTGATCGCGCCGGCGCGGCCGGCGACCGTCCCGGAAGGGCCAACCATGACGTGTTGGCCCAGAATCACGTCCGGTTTCGGAAAGCGCTTGAACAGACCGTCGTCAATCATGGCTTGCGCGCCTTCACCCGTCTCCTCCGCGGGCTGGAAGACCGCCATGAGCGTGCCCCGCCAAGAGGTCTTGGCATCCGCCATGAGTTTGGTTGCTCCCGCAAGCCATGTGACGTGCATGTCGTGACCGCACATGTGCGACACCGGCACCGTATTGCCGTCCTTGTCCGTCGCCGTAGCCTTGCTCGCATAGGCAAGACCGGTCGCCTCCTGGATCGGCAGCGCGTCCATGTCGGCGCGCAGCATGACCGTGGGTCCCTCACCGTTTCGGAGAAGTCCAACGACACCGGTTTTACCTATACCGGTCGCCACTTCGTAGCCGGCGGCGCGCAGCCGGTCCGCGGCCAATCCCGCGGTGCGAGTTTCCTGCATTGAGAGCTCCGGATGCGAATGTACATCCTTGTAGAGGGCTTCCAGATCGGGAAGCATGCCGTCCAGGGCTTGCAGCGTTTTGGTCTCGCTCATAGTTCCGATCCTCGTGAAATTTGGCCCAGCCAGAGCTTGCGGCGGTCCGGCCCCTTTTCGCTACTTGGTCTTGGCTACGATCCAAGCCTCAAATGCATGCATGAACTGCTGCAGGAACTTGCGAGTCCCCTCGTTGACGAGCTTGCCATCAGCGTCGAAGAGCTTGTCGGCTCCGCCGAGATAAGCTTCCGGCTGCGGCATCGCAGGCACGTTCAGAAACACCAGAGACTGCCGCAAATGGTGGTTAGCACCGAACCCGCCGATGGCGCCTGGCGAAGCGCTGACGACCGCTCCGGGCTTGACGTTCCAAGCACTCTTGCCGTACGGGCGCGATCCGATATCGATCGCGTTCTTCAATGCGGCCGGCACCGATCGGTTGTGCTCCGGCGTGACGAAGAGAATCGCATCTGCAGCCCTAATGCGCTCACGAAAGGAAGTCCATACAGGAGGCGGCGCGTGATCACTACCTTGGTTGTAGATCGGGAGCTGGCCGATTTCGACCTCGCTAAGGTTCAACGATCCGGGTGCGATCTGGGCAAGCGCATTCGCCAACTTCCGGTTGAGAGAATCCTCGCGGAGGCTGCCGACGATCACTGCGACGTCGCGAGTTTCGTTCATGCAGGAATTCCTTCTTTGTTTGCCGGCCCCATCGCGCCATCAAATCGTGGCGGGTCTTCCCCGGCCCCTTATCCGGTAGCCAAAATCGCGCTCCTGTGCGCGCGGGCTCGAGACGAGCAGCACGTCTTGGTCCAATCGATGCGGACGCAACTCGCACCCGAATGTGTCAGCGGTGTTGACCTCATTGGCCGTCTTCAGCGGCGTTGTTCCATGCGGCCGAGAATACTGACGCTGCTCGATAGCCTTCGCAACAGCGACATTGATTTAGATTACCCGCGCTTCCTCGAGCTTTCTCTAATGAGCTTCATGGGCGCTCGTTCAAGCGAGAGCTCAAGCACAACGCAAACCTGCGTCAGACAAAGCAGCTCGAGATCGACTGGCTGGGCAAAAATGCTTACACGACAATCCGAGAGATCGAACATCGGGCTCGCGATGCAACCGCGAGGCCAGAACGTCGCACTGGCGCGGATTGTCTTGACAAAGTACTCGTCCAACCAGGGGATGCGCTAACTCGTCGAACGGAGTCACATTCAGATGGCAGCTAAGGGCCAAGTCCTCGTCCATGGCGGTCCAACGACGCCGCTCTCGATTTGCAAGCAGTGCTCGCGTTGTAGAGCAGAGCCAATGCATCAGCCCTCCATAGTCCCGGGACGTGCGCGGGTTCGACACAATGGTACTCGTGCCAATCGGACTTATTGCCGCCATGACCTTCAGTGTCGAGATCGCCCTGCGCTTCCCGCTCACGTACACACTGGACGGCGGCAACCGCTCGTCTAGCCGGACGGCGTATGCTGCCGTCCGGGTCCGCTTTCTCTCGCCAACATCGTTGATCTTAAGATTGTGCCTCACGGAAGGAGAGCACTTTGCCTATGCCGTTGCCCGAGATTCGCTATCACGACATCTGAATACCGACGCTTGGACAGCATCGCTCGTATCGCTGCGGGTCGCGGTGACATCAACGCCCTGTTTCTCCGGGGCGAGCTCACCCGAGCCACGTGTATCCCCGACGAGGAGAACGATCCTGACTTCCTCAGGACGCGCGTCAGAATGGGATCGTGGGTAACCTACTGGACTGAAGCGGGCACGAGCGGTCTGCCTCACGGCACCCGCTAGCTCGTCTACCCTGATCAGTATAAGTATTCGAAGTGGCATCTCTCAGTGCTGTCGCCGCTGGGCGCAGCACTTATCGGGCTGCGTATCGGGAGCCAAATGCCGTTCTTCGGCAACGGAAGCATGCACCACGTGCGCATCGAGAGCGTGGACAAACCGTCGTCGAATGTCGTGCCACTGTTTTTAAACAGGCCGGCAGGCATGGGGCACAACAGACTACCGCCGGATGATGAACCTGACGGGCCAACCGCAGCGTAACCTGGATAGGAGTTCGCAGTGGGAAGAAGAGCGCCATGTCGGTGTTAGTGCCGAGAAATTGACGACAGCCGACATGCACCGTACGCACTAGCTAAGTCAGCCGGTCGGGACTGGCCTAGGAGTGGAGAACTAGAAAGGAGATTGGATGATAAGGCCGCCTTTACATGTGAATCGGCTCTGAGAGGACGGTGGCAGCTAATGACGGGTGGGCCGCGTCGCAGGAGGACGACTCCGCTCGATCCGAAGCCATCCGGCGGCTGGTCGAGATGGGCTGAAGGCGAGGATATCAGCCATTCTGATGACCGGCTCGGTGTCTCGATTGAACGTGCAATCAGCGGCCGAGCGGCAGTTGAACGACTAATAGTCACCCAACACCGCATTCAGCGGATGTCGCGCCGGGTCGGTTGGGTGGCGGCTGGCCTCGGCATTTTGCTCCTTGGCATCCTGCTCACGCAGCTTTTCGGGGTCAATCCCTAAGACTTTCACCGCCCCTTGCGCTCGCCCTGCGGCTGCGGGAACGTGGGACCACTGGTCATTCCCGCAAAGGCGAGGAGTTGATATGGCACACACCTTTCATTTTGACATGGTCCGAAAGCTGATTGCCGTTGCAATGGTTCTAGGCAGCACCAACGCTCAGGCGCAAAACTGCCGACAATATCCCCCCGGCCCCTTCCGCCTTCAGTGCGCCGAAGCAATCCATCCGCAGCTCGAAGCAAAGAGAGAAAGGTGCAAAGAGGAGGCCATATCGAAGGGCCTCAGCCGGAGCGCGCTAGATTCCGGCATGAAAGACTACGTGCATGCGTGTATGCAGCGTCGATAGCCCCTTCCGGGGCGCCTCGGCGCGTCCGTGATCTAGTGGATTGCGGGGATGCCGGGTTGAGATCGAGGGCGCCATCTGGGAGCCGATGAAGATCCAAGCCAAAACGGGGAAAGGTCTTGCTGTCTTTGGCAAGTAACCTAGGCAATCCTGATTGCGCGCTAGCCTGAGGTTGCGGGATGGCTTTCGCTCATCACAGAACTAGAGTTGAGCCCTTCTTAAATGACGACTTCCATACGGAAGACCTGATCAAGCTATTTCTTTACGTAAGCATGGAAGCCGAAATGTAGACGGTAAGAGGACTTGGCCACTTTATAGGCCATTCTGATGAGCGTGAGTCCGGTGTTACGACCGACATGGCAAAGGAGAGCAGGTCCACAACGCCGGCGGCAGGTATTCGCGGCTGCATCCGGCTTTTTCAGCGGCGGCCGTGATGGTGCCGACGTCCCCGTGCGCCATGGCGTCGATCGCGGCCATGATCTTCTTGCTGATGCGCTTGGGCTTGGCCTGCTCGTCAGTCATGGCAATTGCCTTCCCGATCCGGCGTCACTTTCGGTGGTCGGCGTAAGCGGCGCCACGGCGATTGCCGCCGCTCCGGGGTTTCTTCGACAACCCCCGCTCGCTTGAAATGAGCACGGCACCGGCGCCGACACCCTAGCCGTTATCAAATCTCCTCCCAGCAACGCCAAGTGACAGCCATGCCAAGCCTAGCGTGCCGATTACGGCGGTTGCGCTGTTGGACCCGATGCGGTCAGCAAGCCATCCCAACCAAAAGAAGCCAATCGGACCGATACCGATGCAGCTGTAAGGACACCCAGTAAGCGCGAGCGCGTCCCGGCGGCCAGCAAGCCAGCGCGCAATATGGGTGTTTTCCCTAAAAGACGCGGGCGCAACGGTTCGGCGGCGATCATATCCGATCCGGTCCCACAGACACGCGGGTTCTCGTGCGATTATTCAGATCAACGATCTATTCTCGCATAACGCGACGAGCCTCTTCGGACCACGTGGTGTTCGAGTCCGCATTCTTGTCGTTTGCGGCCAGGAGCATCGGGTTCCTTCATGAGAAGTCGCTGCATCAAGCGGGAGAACCTCCTTTGAGCGTAAATCAAGAAAACGGTTTGGACGGTGAACGTTGATCGCAAGCGGCAGCTGGCATCGTGTGGGGGCGCCGGCATCGCGGCATGGAAGCGCGGCGACTGCCCTAATTCTTGGATGGCGGTCAGGTTCGCCTCTAGCCTGGATCGACCCCGCAGCGGCATGAAATCGCGCGATAGCTACGCCGTCGGTTCCACTGAGCTACGCTGGCACCGCAACCAAGCAACGGAGTTCGAATGCTGTTTTCACGGACCGAGTGCCCTGCTATTCTCGCCGCTCGCAGTCTGTCCGGGAGGCCACAATGAGATGGTTTGACTGGCTGTTTGGAAGCGCGGCTCAGCCGACAAAAGGGCTCTTCGCGAGATTTCGACGGAAGTCAAAGGCCGCAACCGATCCCGATCTTCTCAAGATCGCCAAGGATCGAAAGGGACACGTTTCGCGCAGAGCCGTAAGGGACGAATACAACAAGCTCGTCCTGGAGAAGTACGCGCACGATAAGGCGTGACTACTTCATCCCAGTGGTCCGGACGGTACCATCTCAGTCCCTAACGACGCGACGCGATGCGCGAGTGCGAGGAGCACGGCTGGACCCAGGACCGCGCCAACCCCACCTGGCACCCGAGGTCCCTCCGGATGTCGCGGAAATCCGCGAGGTACTGAATTCGATCGGCAATCCTGCCGGGTGTCCGCCCGAGGGGACCTTAGGCTTCAAGTTCTCGCAGAATGCGCTCACGGTCCTGTTCGTGAAGCGTCGCTTCCACCGCATGGCGGCGAGGACGGCATGCGCGTCGGCCGTGTCATGCCGCGGCTCAAGGATTCTCACCGAGCCAAGCGGGCTTTTCCCTCATCGACCTGGCGCTCGGCTGTCTCCAGATGCCGTTTCATGGCCGTTCTCTCGCTCTGCACCACACCTCCGGAACCAGCCGCACCCTAACTCCTTTCGGTCAGGTCGATCAGCATGTCATGGTTCACGTTTGCCGCGCTATGCAAAAAGTTTAGATGCGCACGAGGGAACCCCGGGAGACTACAGCGCTCGAGGTGTTCTGCCGGCTCGCCGCCGGGCTAGCGGAGCGGCCATACGCCTAAACCCCCTGTCTCTCCGCAGACACTACTGGGAGTAAGCGTAAGCGTGCCTCGCCCTCCTCCGCCGCATCTTCTGGAGACATTTATCTGCCGCTGGAGGACTTTGGGAAGCGCGCCGGGCTGTTCTTGGCGCCAGACCGACGAGCAGGACACCGACCACGAGACCGTGCTGCGGGACCTGATCTCGGGCGGATACCTTATCCCGTGCAGATCGTCGTCTTCAACGCCATGGAGACCTGGTACCACGATTGCCACCCAGAGCATCGCGGACGCACTCGCCGAGCGAGCCGCCCGCGATGCGATTGACCTCTCGCCCGCGCTCGAGGCCTTCGTTCGAGCGAATGGCTTAAATTCGTTTGACTTCCAACTGGCGCTGCCGCTGCGCTTTCCATCCCGGCCCTGAAACTAGGCCGTGCTGCGGCACGCAAGTCGAACATGACATTCTGCGCTCGATTCGAGAACATTCGGTGGGTCTGCGGGGCTCACCCCGATCAGCCCATGTTCGGCCATCGCGCCTGTGCGTGGGGAAGTAGCGCAACATCAGGCGGAGGTCCGCTCTCCGCGCTAGAGCGGACCAGATTTGCTCAACCTGAGTTCTTCGCGTTTTGGACCCAAAGCAGACTTACCAGCGTAGTCCGTTGAAGGGGATCACTTCGCCGAGCGCCCATTTGCCGCGGGACGAGCAGTTAGCCTAGTCGCTTGGCAAAGAAGTGATCCGCGGACCTCGGTCATGCGTTCTAACTACGAAAAGGCCCTTGTCGAGCTACTATGGTCGCTGCTATCCGAGCTTTAACTGTGCCAATCCGGGCCAAGGCTGGCGTGCCTCGCGGGGTTGTCGCGCGGCTGCCGACCAGTGCGAGCAAAGGGCCGAAGGCGAAGGTGGACTGGGCTGACTTGATCGGACGCGTCGCCTCTTCCGGTGACAGAGATGCCTTCAAACGCCTATTCGAGCATTTCGCGCCTCGCATCAAGGGATTGATGCTGAAGGCAGGGTGCAGTGCGGACGAGGCCGAGGAGATCGCCCAGAGCTCAATGATCGCCGTGTGGCGGAAGGCGAGCCAGTTCGATCCGTCGACATCAGGGGCCGCAGCCTGGATCTTTACGATCGCACGGAACTTGCGGATCGACATGTTCCGCAGCAAGGCGCGGGCGGAGCGCGTGCGGGGCGTTGCCGAGCTGCCGGATACGCCGGATCCCGCCGAACCGGTCGATGCGGCCATTTCACGCGTTCAGGATGCTGCCCGGATCACGTCGGCCATCGAGCGGCTATCGGCGGAGCAGTCAAGGGTGGTGAGACTTTCGTTCATCGAGGAAAGGCCGCATCCGGAAATCGCAGGCCTGCTTGGAATTCCGCTCGGAACGGTGAAGTCGCGTATCAGGCTGGCGATGAGCCGCCTGAGAGAGCTATTGGACGAAGAAGCATGACCATCAGCCATCATCCGCCGGAAGATCTTCTGGCCGACTTTGCCGCCGGCAGGCTGGAAGAGGCCCACCACCTTGTCGTGGGGGTGCATGTCGCTGAATGCGTCCGCTGCGCCCGGTTCGTGCGTGCGATGGAGCAGCTTGCGGGCTTGGCACTCGGGGAGGTCGCTCCGGTGCCGGTAGCATCGGATGCATTCGAGCGCGTGCTGGCCCGGATCGACGACGCCGCCGAACCGAGAGCTGCGCCGCCCTCGACCGAGACGTTCGCAATGGTGCGAGACGTTCCACCGGCGCTGCGGAACTACCGCGTCGGCAAGCCCAGGCGCGTTGCGCCAGGTCTGAGCATGCGGCCGATTGAGCTGTCCGGCGCAGGTAAGGCACGGGCCTTCCTGCTAAGGTCCGCGCCGGGCACGCGGATGCTCGAACACACGCACACCGGTACCGAGTTGACTCTCGTGCTGGAAGGCAGCTTCAGCCACGAGGGCGGCCGTTTTGGCCCTGGCGATTTCGACTATGGCGATGACGAGGTCGATCATCGACCGATCGTCGGCGACGATTGCCCATGCCTCTGCCTGGTTGCGATGACAGGTGATCTGCGCATGAACGGTCTGCTTGGCCGGCTGATCGGGCCATTTGTGCGGCTCTGATCTTCTTCAGTCCCTCTCCCGCGGGGTGATCCGACCGCGATCCCCAAGCGTTTCAAAGCCGAACGCAAGGGAGACGGGACATGGCCTGCTCACGTCGGGCAACACAGGTACAGAGCGACGGATTGCCCGAACTGCTCGCCGGTGTGTCACGCGGCGACGCTCGAGCTTTCTCCGCGCTGCACATGATAACTCGGGGCAGACTGCGCAGGATCGCGCTTGCCGTTGGCGTAGCGCCGCATGATGTCGAAGACGTCCTGCAAGAGACCTACCTGAAGATCTGGCGCAACGCCCCTCAGTTCAATGCCGAGCGCGCTCCCGCGATGGCGTGGATGTCCGCGATCGTGCGCAATACCGCGATCGATCATCTGCGCGTCAGAAGACTGCTGACTGACGCGTTCGACCACGCGCTGTCGATAGCGGCCGGCGAGAATCCGTCTGAGACCGACGAACTCGACTACGCCAGTGCCGAACCCCTCGCCTTTGGCGCAATGGCTCGTTTGCCAGAAGATCGCCGCACGCTGGTGGTGCTCGCCTATCTCGAGGGCGAGAGCCGGGCCAATCTGTCACGGCGCTTCGGCGTGCCGGTGGGAACGATAAAGACCCGGCTGCACCGGGCTCTCCTGACGGTCCGCAAGGACTTCCTCGCCGCGTCTGGCACCGCCTGATGGTGAGGGAAAACCCGGCCTTGATCGCCGAGATCATCGAATTTCCGCTGCGCAGGCACGAGGACAACCTTGTGCCAGCGGTCATCAGGCTCGAGGAGATCGTGCGAGAGATCGAACGCATTGCGGTCGAGCAGCCTGCGGATGGTCTGCATCACCTGCTCACTGTGATCGAGCATTTGGGCGACAGGATGGTCGAGACGTCATCGCTATTGCTGGACGACGATGCAAACAGTCGAATCCAGACCGTCTTCACGACGTTATCTGAAAAGATCGCGGAAACCAGGGAGGCATTGGGTGAACTCGGGAACCACTTGCATCCGTGACGGCGCCATCAGCGACGCCAGCCGGGAGCCTTTGCTATTTTGCGGCCATTTGAGCTGTATTCACTGAGCGGCTCGCCGCCTCAAGTCCGCTCAACTCCAAGCGCGGCAGGAAAGCGGACGTCTCCCGAAGTCGCTGAAGAGCCAAACGCGACAAGTTCTAGGCTTTTTCCGCCGCCCCTGATGCCTTCCAATATTTCGTATTGGTTTGCGAGCGCCGAGAGGGTTTTGGCAATGTTCCTAAGCACCGTGGTAGCTTCCGAATTCCATTTGATGAATTCATGCTTCGTTTCCGGCGCTATAGGCGGGAAACGAACGAGCGTTCGCGGGATCAGCTCAGCTCCTGCGCAGACCTCGCGTGAATGACCGTGAGGGTGACGGGGTGAGCATGAAAAGCGTCGCATGGCACTCCACTCCAAGCTTCTAGCAGTTGAGCAGGAGCAGCGACAGATTGAGCACCATCGCGAACGCGAGCCAGGCCGCATAGGGCAGGAAAAGCAACGCCCCCAGCCGGTCTGCGGTCCACTGCCGCCAGATGAATGCGACGATGACGACGAACATTGCAGCGGTCACGCCGAGTGCGACGTCCATGCGATGAAGCGAAAAGAAGATCGGCGACCAGGCGAAGTTTAGGATCATCTGAATCGCCCATTGCCTCATCGAAACGCCGCGCGGCTCTGCCTCGAAAGTGCTATATCCCGCGACGGCGATGAGCAGGAACAGGATCGTCCAAACCGGAGCGAAGACGGCATTCGGCGGATCGAAGGATGGCTTGTTCAGTGCGGAATACCAGGCCCCAGGCCGGTTGAGCACGCCGATCAGAAGCCCCGCGGCGGGAACGAGACAAAGAAACGCGGCGCGGTGATACCAATTCCCGCTTTTGCGGCCTTGCTCCTTCGGCGGCCTGGTTGTGGCGCTCATGATCAGGGCATCATCCTTTGAGCGACGAGAAAGCCCGCCCAGGCGCTGACGCCGGCGAGAACCGATCCCCAGCAGATGTCCGCCACCGACAAGCCGGTCGACCAGCTTCGCAGCGTTGCTTGATTGGTCAGATCGTACGTCGCGTAGGTGAAACAGCCGAGCAGCGCACCGGAGGCAAATGCGCGTAGCGCGCCACCGTCCTGTTGCGCGGGCAGCACCGCGAACCAGATCAGCCCGGCGGGATAGGCCAGATAGAACACCGCGGCAGCGGCCAGATCGGGTTCGGACCGCAACATGTCGCCGAGCACCGGCCGATAGAGCCTTTCGACCATGGTCCTGAGCCAGATCATGTCGAAACCAAAGAAGGTGATCGCGACGGTGAGATACGTGAAGACCAGATTCATACGGCGTTCCCTTCCGCGCTCGCAGTCGCCAGCCTGACGAGGGTGTAACGACCCGAAGGTCGAATCGGATCACCCGACCGGCTCATTCGATCTTGCCGCCCGCTAGCCAGACCGCCTGGTCCCTCGGGGCGCCCGATCAATACGGCGAATGTCTGGGCGGCCACGGGAAGAACGCGCTGGTTCTGGCCTGGTACGCGCCATAGCGCTCGCCTCGCGATCGTAGCATCTGTTCCTCAAGCGGTGGGATGCCGGTCACCCTCACGAGGATCCAGTACATGATGGTTGGTGCCGCGATGCTGGCCCAGCCCCAGGGGTATTGAGGCGACAACGCGATGACGGGGTAGGCCAGCCATCCCAACCATTCGAAGAAATAATTCGGATGGCGTGACCAGCGCCAGACCCCGGTGTCGCAAATCAGACCAGCTTCGGGATGCGAGCGCTTGAAGCGACGCAATTGCTCGTCGGCGATGGCCTCGCCGACGACCGCTACCAGTATGATGAACGCTCCGGCATAGTCCTGTAGTCCCAGGCCGGGGCCCGGAGCGTGCGCGGCGAGAAAAATAGAAAACGGCAGCGGGACCGAGGCCAGCGCCTGGGATTGCAGGAAAAAGAACATGCGGCGGGGCGCTGCGAAGCCCCATTCGCGCGCATAGTTCGCATAACGCGGGTCATCCACACCTGCGGCAGAACGACGCGCAATGTGCGTCCCGAGTCTTGCCGACCAGCACAGTACCAGCCCTGCAACGAGAACACGGCGAGCCTGCGAACCATCGTCGAGAGGCCATAGGGCGACCACGGCGCCGACCAAACCGATCGAATAGGACCAGATGACGTCGACCCAACCCGAATTGCCGGTGCGCTGTCGGACGACCCAAGCCAGCGCCATCAACGCGGAAAGAGCCAGGGTAATGCCGGCTACGATCTGAAAGTGCGGGACAAGCATGCTTCACCGGCGCTGTTTTCCGTTGATACGTCTAACGTATGCACCGGTTTCATCATCGGCTCCAAGCTCGGCGAAGGGGGCGGTGATCCAAGGTGACTCCGCGAGCGTTCTTATTCACGGCCTGCAAAACAGAATGCGGATCGGTGATGAGCCGCGGGAAATGGCTTTGACGCAAAGACGTTTCTTGCTGCTTTGAGGCGACAATAGTGCAAGGGGGCAATGAAAGATGCGCTTGGCAGTGATCGGGACGGGAATTGCAGGCAATGCTGCTGCCTGGCTCCTGTCGAAGCGCTACGCTGTGACGGTGTACGAGCGCGAGCTGCGACCGGGCGGGCATAGTCATACCGTTCAGATCGACTATGATGGCGAAGCCATTGACGTTGACGTCGGCTTCATCGTGTTCAACGAGCTGAACTATCCCGAGCTGACATCGCTGTTCGCGCAACTGGGGGTGAAGACCGTCGAGACGTGCATGAGTTTTGCGATGTCCGCCGATCACGGCCGCTTTGAATGGCGCGGGGGCGGCGAAGGCATTTTGCGAAATGCACGCGGTCTCTTCGCCCAACCGAGCAACCTGGTCTCGCCGTCGCACTTTCGCATGCTGGCCGACGTCGTGCGATTCAACAGGCAGAGCGTCGCCGATTTGCGCGCCGGTCGGCTCGAGAAGATGACGCTCGGTGAGTATCTGCAAACGGAATCGTTTGGCGCGCGCCTGTTCTCCAGATATCTCGGACCGATGGGGGCCGCCATCTGGTCATCCTCGCCGGCGGAGATTCTGTCGTTTCCCGCGGAGAACTTCGTCACCTTCTTCGATAATCACAGGCTCCTGCACCTGGGCCGCCCGCGCTGGCTCACCGTGGCGGGTGGCAGCCGGCGCTATGTCGACAAGCTTACCGCTATGTTCAAGGACGTTATCCGGCTAGGCTGTGCCGTGACGTCGGTCACCCGAACGGAGCATGGCGTGACGATCAGCGACATTCATGGCGGTGTGGAGAGCTACGATGCGGTCGTGATGGCCTGCCACAGCGACCAGGCCCTGGCGGCGCTCACCGACGCCAACGCGGCGGAGAAGTCAATTCTCGGCGCGATCCGCTACAGCCCCAACGCCGTTTATCTGCATCGCGATCCCAGTCTGATGCCCAAGCGCCGGCAGGCATGGGCATCCTGGAACTTCCTGCAATGGCCGCGGCAAACACCTGTCGAGAACGACGTCGCCGTGACTTATTGGATGAACCGGCTGCAGGGCATCGACGATCGCAAGCCGCTGTTCGTCAG
Organism: Bradyrhizobium sp. USDA 4472; assembly: GCF_054058595.1. Taxonomy (NCBI): domain Bacteria; kingdom Pseudomonadati; phylum Pseudomonadota; class Alphaproteobacteria; order Hyphomicrobiales; family Nitrobacteraceae; genus Bradyrhizobium; species Bradyrhizobium sp. USDA 4472. The sequence goes on along the minus strand of NZ_JBSSAM010000002.1, from coordinate 224,817 downwards.
CCTCAACCCGCCGCGCGCGCCGGCGTCCGACCTGACCTTTGCAAAATTCAGCTTCGCTCACCCGCTCTACGATATGGCTGCGTTCGCAGCCCAACGACGGCTTCCTGCAATTCAAGGCCGTCGTCGAACATGGTTCTGTGGAGCGTGGACGGGGTACGGCTTCCACGAAGACGGTCTGCGGTCTGGGATCCGGATAGCGGAAGCCATGGGCTGCGAGCCGCCTTGGCGCCAGTCCACGTCATTGCTGGCGCAAGCAGCCGAGTAGCGGCGATGTTCGGGTCGAGACCGCACAGAGACAGAGACGCCGCCGCTCCGGTCGTGCTCTATCGGGGAAAGGTGATGCACGCGCGATGGCGGCCGGTGCAGTATAGATTCACATACGAGGTGATGAACCTTCTAATCGATTTGGACCGACTGGACGGTGCGGACCGACAGTCGCGCTTTTTCGGGGTCAATCGAGCCGCAATCTTCAGCTTCCACGAGCGTGATCACGGAGGCCACAAAGGCGCTAAGCTGAGTCATTATGTGCGGCAACTGGCAACCGAGCGCGGCATCGACCTCTCGGAAGGCCGGGTTCTGCTTCTGTGCTATCCGCGGGTGCTGGGCTACGTGTTCAACCCGCTCTCAATCTACTTCTGCTATAGCGCGAGTGGCGAGCTCGCATTGTTGATCTACGAGGTGCGCAACACCTTCGGGGAGATGCATTCCTACGTCCTGCCGGTCCGAGAGGCGCCCGCTGAACGGGCGATACGCCAAACTCAGGTCAAGGAGTTCTACGTGTCGCCCTTCATGGAAATGGAGATGCATTACCGCTTCAGCATCTCTCGACCGGCGCGGCATGTGCGGGTCAGGATCGTACAGCGGAACGAACAGGGTGCGATGTTTGCGGCCGCCTTTTTCGGCCGACGGCAGCGGCTGACCGGCCCCCGGCTCTTGGCGGCATTCTTCGGTCTGCCGTTTCTCACCTTCAAGGTGATCGCTGCCATCCATTGGGAGGCGTTGCGGCTCTGGATTAAAGGTGTTCCCTACGTAGGGCGGTTGAAACAGCGCGGAAATTGAGATCATGGACCTCGCAGCCAATCATCAGACTGCTCGCTTCGAAGATGTGCCGTTCCTCGCACGGCTCGCCTTGAGGCTTGCTTCGCAGCTAAAGTTCGGCAGTGTGCATGTGCGCCTTCCCGATCGTAGGACCATCGTCTTGAGGGGCGGCGAACCCGGCCCATCCGCCACGATCCAGCTCAACAATTACGGGTTTGCCCGCAGCCTCATCATGGGCGGCGATATCGGCATGGCCGACGCCTTTATTAGAGGCGACTGGACGACGCCCGATCTGACCCAGCTTCTTTATGTGTTCTGTCTCAACGACGACCTCGTCGAGAGCGCCTTTGCCGGCAACATGTTCATCCGACTCTGCCGCAGGATGCTTCACAGAGTACGCCGCAACACGCGAGAAGGGTCACGGCAAAATATCCATGCGCATTATGATCTCGGCAACGAGTTCTTCGCAGCATGGCTAGATCCAAGCATGACCTACTCGTCGGCTCTGTTCTCGGCCGAGACAGCGGACCTTGTGGCCGGGCAACGATTCAAATACGAGCAACTGGCGAAGGACATCGATTTGCGGCCCGGTCAGACGGTGCTCGAGATCGGATGCGGCTGGGGAGGTTTCGCCGAGTTTGCGGCGAAGACGCGCGGCGTCAGCATCTTGGCACTCACCATCAGCAAAGAGCAACACGACTTCGCCCGCCGACGGATTCACGAAGCCGGACTTGCCGAAAAGGTCGAAGTCCGGCTGCAGGATTATCGCGATCAAACGGGTCAATTCGACCGCATCGCCTCGATCGAAATGTTCGAGGCCGTCGGCGAGCAGTTCTGGCCCGCATACTTCCACCAGCTGCATCAACGGCTCAAGCCGGGCGGCCTGGCGGGTGTCCAAACCATCACCGTCCAGGACGCACTGTTCGACAGCTACCGGCGGCGCGTGGACTTCATCCAGCGCTACATTTTTCCAGGAGGCATGCTGCCTTCGGCGGGGATCTTGCGCTCGCTCGGTGAGCGCTTCGACATTCCCATGATGGGCGAGCGCGTCTTTGGACAAGATTATGCCAGGACGATCGCAATCTGGCGAGCAAATTTCGGTCAGGCCTGGGCTGACCTGACCTCGCTCGGGTTTGACGAGCATTTCCGACGACTTTGGGAATACTATTTGTCCTACTCCGAGGCGGGGTTCAAAGCCGGAAAGATCGACGTCCGCCAGTTGGTCTTTGCGCGTCGAGGTTAGAACCTACGATTGCTGTTCTTGTTGCCGGCCCTGGCTCACGCGATTGTTGGCCCGGCGGCCCGCGAAAGTCGCAGCCATCGCGCTCGCCAATAAGCTCGCCAGGATGGCTTGGCGATGATGGCCAGGAATGTACGGTGTCAGGAGCCGGCCGCGCTAGCGGCCTAAGCGAGATCGCGCCGACATTGCCGGCATGACGTAACGATTGGGAGGGCGAACAGCACGTAATGCAGTGCCGGTCGACAGGCGATCAGGACAACCCAAATGGGCCATGCATCTCCAATGCGTGCTGTTGACCGGCACCTGATCCACGGAGGGCATTATGGCCAGCGGTTATGTGTACCGCGCAAACAGGCCGAACACATGGCTGAAGATTCCTCTTGCCAACCCGGAGCCGTCACACATGGCCCGTAGCCGACCTTCTCGCGAAGCACCCAAGCGTCAGCTTTGACCCGTTCCGGACATTATCGCTTTCAAGCGGGGGTTCGATCACCCGATTATTGTGGTAATTTGCCCGCATAGACCCTTTAAGCTATGGAAGCTGGTTGGGGAGCGCGTCTTGACGCAGCCTATCGACACTCAGCGCAGGCTGGTCGCCATTTTCGCGGCGGATGTTGAAGGTTATAGCCGCATGATGGGAACCGACGAGGTCGGGACCCTCCGAGCCTTGAGCGAAAGACGGGTCATCCTCGACACACTTATCTCATCCCACCGAGGCCGCATTGCCAACACTGCGGGAGACAGTGTCTTGGCTGAGTTCGGCAGTGCTGTGGATGCCGTTCAGTGTGCCGTGGCAGCTCAGGCGGCCCTCGCGGAGGCCAATGCTGGGGCCGCACCCGACCGACCTATCAACTTCCGGATCGGCGTTCATGTTGGTGACGTCATGGTCAAGGACGGCGACCTCTTCGGTGATAGCGTCAATGTCGCTGCTCGCCTTCAAACGCTTGCCAGTCCGGGTGGCGTCTCGATGTCCGGCGCGGTTTACGACCATGTCCGCAAGATACTACCATTCAGCTTCGCTGATCTCGGCGCTCAACAGGTCAAGAACATCGAGGATCCGGTTCAGGCTTATTCGGTGACTGCCCTGAAATCCTCCGCAACTCCGGATGTCGCGAGAGCTTCGCCGCATAAGCAGCCCCTTGCGCTGCCCGACAAGCCTTCTATCGCCGTGCTCCCGTTCCAGAACCTAAGTGGCGACCTGGAGCAGGAGTACTTCGCCGATGGAATGGTCGAGGAGATCACCACCGCGATCGCTCGGCTACCGTGGCTGTTTGTAATCGCTCGCAATTCGAGTTTTACCTACAAAGGCAAGGCAGTCGATGTGAAGCAGGTGGCGCGCGAATTGGGCGTGCGTTACGTGATGGAAGGCTCGGTGCGCAGGGGTGGCAACCGGATGCGCATTACCGGACAGCTGATCGATACCGCATCAGGCACGCATATCTGGGCTAACCATTTCGATGGAGCGCTCGAGGACATTTTCGAGCTTCAGGACCAGGTGGCGAGCGGTGTCGTCGGCGCGATCGAGCCAAGATTGTACCGCGCCGAGATCGAGCGGGCCTCGCGTAAGCCGACCGCGATCCTTGACGCTTACGATCTTTACCTTCGTGCTTTGTCGCAAGTGCATAGAATGACGCCAGAAACGCTCACGGAAGCGATTTCGTTATCCAAAAGGGCACTGCAACATGATCCCTCGTATGCAGCCGCAGCGGGATTGGCAGCTTGGTGCCGCGGCATACAAAGAGGTCAGGGTTGGGTTCTCCCAGCCGGTCCAGAGGACGACGACGGCATCCGCCTTGCCAAGCTGGCGATCGAAGTTGGGACCAATGACCCCGATGCTCTCTGGATGGCGGCCTATCTCTTGTCCGTCGTCGGGGAGCAAACGACAGCGCTCTCCGCGCTGGATCGCGCGATTGCACTGAATCCAAATTCGGCGCACGCTGGGGGACCAAAGCCATGTGTCAGTCCCTTCGCGGCGCAGCTCATGCCTTGGTTGCTGTCGAAGCTGGCAATCGCGCAATCCGGCTCAATCCGCTCGATCCACTGTGCTACATCTATAAGTTCGCCGTCGCGTTGGCATATCTGGGTGCTCGCCAATACCAGGATGCCGAAGTCTGGATCGACGACGCGCTGCGCGAGCAACCAAGATTCCACGCTTCATTTCGCGTCAAAGTCTCTCTTTGCGGGCTTCTCGGCAGGAATGATGAGGCCCTAGTCTGGTTGGGTCGGCTCCTCGCTCTTCAACCCGGCCTAACGATTGCCGCGTGGACGGCTCACGCAGCTACCTTTCTTGCGCCGGAGACGAAGGCACTGATGATCGAGGGTTTGCGGCAGGCCGGCCTGCCCGACAAATAATGATGACCATCTGAACGTCTTGCTCAACCCGGCATTTCCAAAGCGCGAGGGACCAATCCGCATGGGGCGAAAAGGATTACAAACGGGAAGATGTTCCCGACGAGTTCTTGGCGAAGGCCTTTTAATTTAGCTCGGTAGCTAGCTTTGAAGGGATGACTGGCCGGTACGTTTTCATCACTTCAATCTCCAAAAAAGAAAAGGCCGGCTCATCGGAGCCGGCCCTCTGATTATTCCAAGAATGTGACTCAGTACCTTGCGATGATCGGGCCGCCGAACTTGTAGTTCAGACGCACGAGACCCATGTCGACATCCTGAGTGATGCGGTCGGTCTGGAAGGGGAAGCCCCCGGGAACCGTTGTGAGCGTTCTGTTCTGATTGCTCAGGAAGATGTGGTCGTACTCCAAACCTACCGACCAGTTTGGTGCGAACCCGAACTCGAGGCCGGCGCCCACTGTCCCGCCCCAACGAGTGTCATCTGCAGTTGCGAGCCGTGTCCCCGCACCGGGCGTGCCAGCGGCAGCGTAGATGTCATATCTGTCGCCAACCACGGCCGCACCGCCCTTGACGTAGAACAGCACGCTGTTCCAGGCGTAGCCGATCTGACCGGTGATCAGGCCGAAGGAGTTGATCCGCGATCGATTGCGGTCGCCCGCGACCAGCGCGCTGCCGGGGAACACGAGGCTGACATTGTCGCCACTGAAGTCAGCCCAATTGCCCTGACCTTCGAGGCCAAACACCCAGTTGGCGGACTGCCAGCGGTAGCCGATTTGACCACCGACTGTGCCGCCCGTTGCGTTGTGGCAGCCTTCTCTCGCAAGAGCGCCAGGGACTCCGGTCACGGCGCCGGTGGTGTCGACGAAGTCCCAGCAGGTGTGGGCGGAGCCGCCACCACCGTTAATGCCGATGTAGAATCCGCTCCAGTCGTAGATGGTCGCGACCATTGGCGCCGGCGCCTTGGTGTACGGTCGAGCCGCAAGATCGGCGGCGTTGGCAGGAGCTGCCAGTCCCAGTGTCAGTGCTAGTGTCCCGGCCGCAGCCGCAGTCAGTTTCTTCATTCGAGTCTCCCCCGATAACCAGTTCATGAATCGGCGCGTTCGCCCGCTTGCCGATCAGTAGTATGTGGCTCTCGCGCGTACGTTGCTGTAGCTGGCCTGCCACACTGGCGATCAAAGGAAGGCCAAAAATCCTTATATGTATTAATCAGTCGGGAACCTAATGCCTGGCGTCGTGCATAGCACGAACGCCCGACGCGGTTGAAGGAATGTAGAGCCGCGCTCATGTGTCAGGGCTGTGTTAGCCGCGGTGCCGACGTTCGACCGGACTTCAATCGGAATAAGCCTGTCGTTCCTGCGATAGGATATCGGAATACGGTGGCAACGTGAGGCGCGTCACAGCGGCCATCGCTGGAGCACGTACATCCTGCATTCGTCGGCAATCAAGCCATACACAGAACAGGGAGAACGCAGATGAAGACGATTAGCGCTCGTGAACTGTCAGCCGTCAAGCTGGAAGCCGTTTCGGGAGGTTCTCCGAACCTCACCGTTCCAGCGGGTACGTTCGATAAGCTATTTGCGGCGATCGACAAGAATCTTGAAACGGTGAGGCAGCTGCCGAAGGGCGGTTACCTTCCGCCTGGCTAAGACAAGTGGGCTTGACTTTGAGCGGGTCGACGCGCGGCTTGGCCTTACTGCATCGCCAACGAAAAGATGACGGCGAGCGCGATCGTGGCCAGTGTCCAAGTCAGCGTGTGCAGCATCCAAAGTCGCATGCCGTGCGCTCCAGTGTTCATTGGCCTCTGAGAAGCCGCTACGGCTGGCGCGCCTCTACGGCTTTTTGGTCGAGCGCAGGGACGGCCTCTATCGCCCGGGCGGCAGTCAAACGTCATGCTCGATGGAATCGGCGCGGAAGACAATTGAAGGTGGCTGGCTCCTAGAGCACGGCCAGAGGTATGAGCTCACAGAGCAAAGTCTGAAGGCCACAGAATGATCCGACTGATCATCCCAGTACTCAGCGGCGGGGCCGGCGAACCCTGCCCGATTGATACCCTTACTTGCTCTGCCATGTCAGCGCCTAATTGCCCAGGTCAAGCACTTTACCTGAGTTGCCATCCCCTTCCCCCATAATGAGCCCTTAACCCTGAGTACGTCGCCGGGCAACTATCCTTGGTCTCTAGACTAGTGCAGCCGCTCGTGAGGAGGATGAACCTCACTCATCTGCTCCAGTCGTTGCTCTAACCGCTCGTTCAACAGCATCAGCGCTCTAACCGCGCCGCGCAGGTCGCCGTCACAAGCGGCGACGATCTCATCGATCGCCAGCTCGTAATGATCAAGAGCAGAGTTGGTGCGTTGGCGTGGCATACGAACAACATCCAAACAGAAACCTAAGTAGATGGTCGCAATGCACGGGCATTTTCCCCGCAATTCACAGGATACTCTCGACCCAAAATGATTTCGATGCACCGGACGCAGATCAACTCGCCGTCTGCGTGCGGTGGCGGAAGCGTGGTTAGAAGTTCTACCGCGACTTGCTCTTGCAGTTGTGGCGGAATCGTGTGGCTCTTAGACTGTTGCTCTAGGCGCGCCCTGTTTAGGTTCGGGCTCGCATGAGTTCGTTCGCAATCCGGAACGCGGTGAAGCAAAAGCCGCGGGCGTTGCAGATTTACAACCCGCATAGCCGTTCCAGATACTAAGCTCGTCACATCAAGAGCGCCGAAACATATTTCTTGTTTTACTTAATGCGATCAGCGGAGACGCAAATGTTTGATGTCTATCGCAATGACAAGCGCGAGTTGCTCGTACTCAACAATGGCTCTGCAATACCGGTCGTTTGCTCCCAGAATAAGTGGCGTAAGAGCAGAAAACGAGTTCTCAGGGTCAGCGACGAGATCAAGTCAGCCGTTAAGAGACAGGGCTATTATGTTCGCAGCTTGCGGGTCACCAAGGCGCGGCTGATCTAGGTCGAGCAAGCCGGCGGCTTAGGTCGTCCTCGCGCCATCTAACTGCGCCAGTCCGGCCTCGATCACGATGATATCTTCCTCGATCTGGAATGGTTGCCCGGCAATCAAAACCAGTGCGCGCCTTTTGGGTCCACGGCCGGCTTCCGGCGCTGCATGCGCAGATCGTCGAGAGCCGCCTTGTCCTTCAGGCCAAACGTATGCGCTCACGATAAGCTCGATTGCGTTTGGTATCCCGACCCCAGTCTTAATTTTCCAGCCGCAACGCTTAGCCCGCAAGCCTCCTCATGACGGCATCTCTTCGCAAATTGTGTCCAGCAACCGTCAAATGGGACCCTGCGATTAAACCGAGCCGCCTCAACGCCAGGAGGGCGAGAGGGTCACATAGTTCAAGGGAAAGTCCGGCTCCCAATGTCGCAATGGCGCGCTGTTCATCGGTATCTAGATCAGCCCACGAAATGTTCATCACGCGGCTCCGTGCTCAAACAATTATCTAAAACCCAAACGCGTGCCTGATTTGCCGCAGCATAGCCATGGCCGCGTCGGTGTACCGACCGTCGTTTAAGTAGTGATCCACCTGCGCTGTGCTAGTCAGCGCGACAACTGCTACTGTGAAGCCCTTAAGCATCGGGCCTCTCCTTCAATAGACTGCCAACCGGGCGTGTCGAAAAATCAAAGCATTCTTGGAACTGGCTGCCGCCTATGGCGACGTAATAGGGGAGATGGTGACAGCGACTCGTAACCAGTTTCTTAATGGGCGCGATGTCTGGATGCGAGCGCCAATGACGAAGACGCCGGTACTGTTGCGGTATCGTTGCAAGAGGCGCGCGAGCCCGCCACTCGATGCCATGCCATTCGCCGGCCTGGCAACCATAGTCGGGGCCCCACTTACGTCGCCTCGTACCGCTGCCCCCTCAAATCCGGACATTGGGCGGTGCTCTTTGAATGCCTGCTAGAAGGTAAGCGTAGCGCCGAGGCCCTTTGGATTGTTTGTGCGGAGTTTTGAGAGCACCGTTAGAAGAGTCATCTTCTGGAAGGGTGCTCATAATGGACGACCATTCTGACGACATAAGACGACCGTTGTCGCCACGTATCGAGGTGTACGCAGGCGCAGGTCGCAGGCGCTGGCCGGGTGCGGATGAATGCCGCGCAGCTGTCGGCGCTTGCCGAACTGCGCATCCTTTGCAAGCTTGAGCAACCGCTCGAGCCGGGCGCAGCAATCCAGCAGAGCCGCGGCATCACTCAACACAGCAAGGCTGGGCGTCCCTCGCACCTCCACTCGTGCTCCCTGGAGCTCAACCGTCACAGGCGGGCATCAGGGTCTCGATGATGCGCGGCAAATGCTCCGGCAGCTGACCACGGTTGGCTCTGCGCGCGGCAGCTCTCTTCTCGCATGTCTTTGGATTGGCGCGATCCTCGGCGGCTTCGAGAGCCGCAACGGCCTGATCGATATCCTCCAAAACAAGTTGAAGCTGATCCCCGGTGGTGTCGGAATCGGCGCTGCCGATGGCGGCAGAGCCCACCGGGCGCCGGGCTCGTAACTCCAGTCGGGCTACGCCCTCCCTACGTCACGAGCCCAGCGAAACTCTCTCACCTTGATTGACGCTGCCTTCCATCCTGATCGCCGCGCGACAGACGACGCCGTGACAGGCACGGCCGGGCGCTGTCACGCGATGACAGGCCTTGGGCCGGACCTGATCCGCCTGGGGTGGTCTATGCCTATGCACCGGGCCGTGGCGCCGTTCATGGCTTGCGGTTACTTGAGGGCTATCGCGGCATCATCCATTGCGACGGCTATCAGGCTTACAAGACCATGACCCGAGAGACGCGTGCGGACGCCCTGTCCGGGACGCTCGCCTTCTGCTGGTCGCATCTGCGGCGCCAGTTTGTGAAGATCGAGCGCGAGGCGGCGCCGGCGCCAGCTCCGGTTGCCCGCGAGGCTCTCGAGCGCATTGCCAAGCTTTACGCGATCGAGAAGACCCTCCGGGGCCGATCTGCTGCCGAGCGCCGCGCGGGTCGACAAGCGCATGCCCGGCCTCTGGCTGCAGCCTTGAAGCAATGGTTTGAGGCAATGCTTGACCATCTTGCCGGGAAGAGCGACACGGCGGAGGCTTTACGTTATGCGCTGCGTCATTGGGACGGCTTGACGCTCTACCTTGATGACGGGCGCATCGAGATGGATACCAACGCGGTCGAGCGCGCGATGCGGCCGATCAAGCTCAACGCCAAGAACGCCCTGTTTGCCGGGTGCGACGAGGGTGCTGAGAATTGGGCATTGCTGGCTTCGCTCATTGAGACCTGTAAGCTCAATGGCGTCAGTGCCGAGCACTGGCTCGCTGACGTTCTCGCCAAGCTCGTCAATGGCTGGCCTGCGGCGCGACTGGACGAACTGCTTCCCTGGGCGTCGACCTACACGATCCATGCACAAGATCCGAGGCTGGCGGCATGAGCCTGAACACGACCGCGGTCCGGATCAAGGTGACACTGAAGGACGTGAAGCCGGAGGTGATGCGTCGCCTTGTCGTACCCGTCACCTTGCGCCTTGATCGGCTGCATCTGACCCTCCAGGAGGCATTTGGTTGGACGAATAGCCACCTCTTCGAGTTCTTCGCCGGTGAGGTCAGTTGGGGGATTCCCGACCCCCACAACGATTACGGACACCATGTAAATGCCGATTTGATTTTCCCCAAAAGCGCCGAAGTAAAATTCCCCACCCAGGCGGGCTCGGCGATCAACCGTCGGCATGATCGATATCTCCATTTTTCGGTGGCCGCCCTCGGCGCTTGAGGGTTGGTGGGATCGGCGATGGCTGTAAAGAGGCCTTGATTCTGATGTGCTCTGGAACGAGGTCGGCGTGCTGGCGCAGACGATAGCTGGAACCCTCGATCTGGAACACGACGGCGTGGTGTAAAAGGCGATCAAGGAGGGCAGTGGCGACGACGGGGTCACCGAACACGACAGAGTGCCCCTATTCTCGAACGGGTGGTGTCTCACATCACGATCACTGACCCGCATCATTTCCTTTTTGGGCAGCGGCTTGAGGTGCTGAAGGAGCGGTCGGGGCGCGGTCCCGCCTATGTCGTTGTCGTGCTGCCGGACGGACGGCGGCGGGGGGTTCGGATCGCGTCGACGGACCTTGCCGAGACGATCACTTCCCGCCCGAACGCCGCCGATCTGCCGCGCATCAGTACACGTACGCTGATCCCATTGATGCAACATTTGAGCGCGAGTCTGAGCCTTCTCGACGAGAAGGTGATTCGCGATGACCCACCGACCGCTCCCAGGTCGCGTTGCGTATCGACCCCTGCCAACGTTGGCAAATCCACCCAGCCGTCCGACGGCCGGCATTCCACGCCTGTGGCCGAATCTGTCGACCGCGACGCAAACCCAGATTGCTCAAACGATCGCCGCGCTGATGCGGCGAATGCAAGCGATCCCCGGCACGCCCGGAAGGGAACTGGGTCGTGCTGATCAGCTCGACCATCGCTGACGAGCGGCTCACGACCGCACACCGAGCCAAATTGGCCTATGTCTACGTGCGGCAGTCATCCGTGAACCAGGTGCGTCAGCATCAGGAGAGCACTGAGCTCCAGTACCGCCTTGTCGATCGCGCCATTGGCCTGGGCTGGCCGCCCGAGCGCGTCCAGGTCATTGACGAGGATCTGGGCAAATCCGGTGCTGGCGGCGTGGACCGCCATGGTTTCCAGAAGCTCATTGCCGAGATCGGCCTTGGCAACGCCGGTCTTGTGGTGAGCCTCGACGCTTCTCGCTTGGCCCGCAATAACCGGGACTGGCATCAGCTTCTCGAGCTGTGTTCGGTGTTCGGCGTGCTCATTGCGGATGGCGAGCGGCTTTACGATCCGCGCGCCTATCACGACCGCCTGCTGTTGGGCTTGTCCGGCATCATGAGCGAGGCGGAGCTGCATCAGCTACGGATGCGCCTTCACCAAGGGGAACGCCAGAAGGCGGCGCGGGGCGAACTGCGGCTGCCGCTGCCAGCCGGGCTCGCCTACGATCGAGCGGGCACAATTGTTCTCAATCCGGATGAGGAGGTGCGGGCCCGTCTTCACCTGGTGTTTGCCAAATTCCGGGAACTGCAAAGCGCGCGCCGTGTGATGCGTTACTTGGACAGGAATGGATTGTCCTTGCCGGTTCGGCCGCTGCTCGGACCATCTCCACATGAGATCGTCTGGCGCGCGCCAGATAGTACACGCGTCCTTAATATCCTTCAGAATCCGGCCTATGCTGGGGCGTATGTTTATGGCCGCCGGCAAAAGGATCCGAGCCGATGCCGGCCGGGATCGCTGACGGGAACGGTCAAGATAGCGATCGCGGATTGGGCGGTTTGCCTCCACGCCGCTCACCCAGGCTATATCAGCTGGGAGGAGTTCATGGCCAACCAGGGGCGATTGGCAGATAACGTCTGCCGCTACGAGGCAGGACACGCTGGCGTACCGCGCAAGGGGGGAGCCCTGCTACAAGGAATCGCGGTCTGCGGTCGTTGTGGACGGCGCATGAGCATGCGGTACACGGGCCCGAATGCCGACTATCCGGTCTATTGCTGCCGCTCGGATCGCGACCAGCAAGGCAGTGCAATGTGCCAGGAAGTCCGGGCCTTGGCAGTTGACGCGCTGGTTGAGCGGATGGTCCTCGATGCCCTGGTGCCGGATCAGATTGAGATCGCACTCGCAGCCGCGGGCCAACTGGAGCAGGAGAGCCGTCAGCTCGAGCGCCAGTGGGCGCTTCGCGTGGAGCGCGCCCGCTACGAGGCTGAGCGCGCTCGGCGCCAGTATGACGCCGTAGAGCCCGAGAACCGCCTTGTCGCACGCTCACTCGAGCGGGCTTGGGAAGAGAGGTTGCGTGTCGTAGAGGCGATCGAGCAGGAGCATGCGCGTTGGCGCGGGCAGGAGCCGCTTCTGATTGGGCCGGCGGAACGCGCAGGCCTACAAGCGCTCGGCGAGAACCTGCCGCGGATTTGGAACGCGGCCACCACGTCGGCAGCCGATCGCAAGCGCATTCTGCGATTTGTGATCCGCGAAGTCGTTCTTGATCAGAAGCGGACCCGAGGTCAGGTGTGGCTCAAGATCGTCTGGCAGACCGGTGCAACCAGCGAGCATCACGTGCAACGGCGCGTCCAGACCTACCGCGATTACATCGACATTGATCGGTTGCGGCAACGGATTGTCGAGTTGAATGCTGAACACAAAATGGATGCCGAGATCGCGGAAACACTCAATCAGGAAGGCTTTGTCGCGGCCCGAGGCTGCACCTTCAAAGGCGAGAATGTCTGGCTGTTGCGTACCCGCTGGGGCATTCCCACCGTCAAAATCAACGGCGTGGACAAGAATCCGATGCGCTGGCCCGACGGAAGCTTCTCAATTCAGGGCGCAGCGGCTGAGCTTGGAGTGACCCCGCAGACCGTGTTCGATTATCTCGCGCGGGGATTGCTGGCAGGTCGTCAGTTAGCCAAAGGCCAGCCATGGCAGATCGAACTCTCAAACGACCAAATCCGACAGCTTCGCAAGCGGATACGACGCACCAAGCGTTCGAAGAAGGAGGCATCATGAAGTCATCGGCTCGCCGAAGATTTCGCCCCACTCGGCGAAGCCTCGATTCGAAGTAAGGATCATGGCTCCCTTTTCGTACCTGGCATTGACGAGCTGGAAGAACAGATTGCCGCCGCCAGGCGTTACCGGCAGGTAGCCGATCTCGTCGACGATCAGCAGCGCGAAGCGGCAGAAGAAGCGGATTCGCTCGCGCAATGTCCCCTCGCGCTCGGCCTTGGCCAGCGTGGCGACGATGTCGGCAAGAGAGCCGAAGTAGACGCTGCGGCCAGCTTTGACGGCCTCGACGCCAAGCGCCAGGCTCAGGTGGCTTTTGCCCGTACCAGGCGGTCCAATGAGATGGACCACTTCGGCGCGATCGATGAACTGCAGTTCGGCGAGCGCCATGATGCGGTTCTTGTCGAGGGATGGCTGGAACGAGAAGTCAAATCCGGCCAGCGTCTTGATGGCCGAGAGCCGGGCCATGATCAGCGCCATTTTTATGCGCCGGTTTTCCCGCAAGGTGAGCTCTTCGGTGAGAAGGACGTCGATGGCTTCGAGGGCGCTCGTTTCGCCGCGCTCGATGCCTCGCAGCGTAACGTCGAGGATTTCCAGCGCACGCGGCATTTTGAGACCGACGAGATTACGCCGAATGCGGTCGATGACGGCGGGAGCCGTTCCGGCGCTCATCGGATGTCTCCCTGAGCGGCCAAGCGGCGCCCGACGGCCTCATAGAAGTCGAGGGAGCGCCGAACTGCCATGTCGCCAGGCCGGCGGATGACGACAGCATTGCCTCCTTCCGGTGACCGCCGGCGCGGTGGTGGCGTCGATTTACGATGCGCCGGATCGAGGCGCCGCTCACCCCGGCCTTCCAGCGGGGCATGGGTCGCGACGAGTACGCCATCTTCGAAGATTTGGATCGCGTTGGCGAGCACATGAACATCGAGCACGCGCCGGCGCGTGGTGTCAGGGACGCTGTAAAGATTGCCACCGACGCTGATCATGCCTTCGTGGGAGGCGCGCCGTTCAAGCCGCAGGACCGCCTCGTACGACGCCAGCGGCAGTGGCTTGAGGACGGCCTTTTCGTCGGCGAAGGCCTCGTTGACGACACGATGCGTCGTCGCATGGACCCGTGGATTGGCGACCGTATTGAGCCAATGCTGCAACTGGCTGTTCAGGTCATCCAGATTTCGGAACGAGCCACCCAGGAAGAAGTCCTCGCGGATATAGCGGAACGGCCGCTCGACCTTGCCTTTCGTTTTTGGACGATAAGGCCGGCAGGCGCGAGGCTGGAAGCCGAAGTGCCGGGCAAGGTCGAGAAGCGCACGATTGTAGATCACGAGCCCATCGGCATCTTCGCCGATAACCGCGGTCTTCATCCGGTCGTAGAGGATTTCCCGCGGCGCGCCACCAATCGCCTCCAGGGCGGCGATGTGACAGCGCAGGACGCTCTGCAGGTCTTGATGGACGACGAAGCGCGCCCAAATCAGCCGGGAGTAGCCCAGAACCATGGAGAAGAGCCAGACAACGCGTCGAACGCCAGGCTCATCGGTGAACTCAACATCGAACTGGGCAAAATCCACCTGCGCCTGTTCGCCAGGCGGCGTCTCAAAACGGACTTCAAAGCCGCCCGGTCGGACGGGCCGCATGTCGCGGAGATAGTCGGTGACGGCGGTGTAGCCGCCCACATAGCCGCGCTCCCTGAGTTCGCGCCATAACCGGCGACCCGTCAGGGTCGGAAACTCAGCGACCCTCTCCCGCAGATAGGGCGCGAACGGATCTATCACGCGCGGGCGCGGCGCCCGTTTCTTGTAAGCCGGGGGCTCGAGCCCCTTGGCGATATAGGATCGGACAGTCTTCCGATCGATACCGAGTTGGCGGGCGATGGCGGACACGGAAAGTCCTTGGCGGTGCAAATCTAAGATCATCACAAGTTCCCCAATTTTGATCACCGCGCCCCTCCCTCCCGCCAAGGGGAGCAGCATCGGTGAGTCGTTGCGTCGCCAGCCCCGCCGGGGCATGCCCCGGCGGGGCTGGCGACATGAAAACTGGGGAATTTTCAAACGGCACTTTTGGGGAATTTACGTCCGGCACTCACACACCACCCCATGGACGCCCGCAAAGCGCGGCTTTGCGATATCGTTCGCGAGACCGGCGCCAAGACGATCCATTATCTCTATGACTTCGGCGACAGCTGGGACCATGTGATCAAGCTCGAAAAATGGTTCGAGAACACCACGACGGAGGGGCTTCCCTTCCTGCTCGAGGCCGCCGGTCGTTGTCCTCCGGAAGACGTCGGCGGTGCGCCAGGCTATGCCGAATACCTCGCTGCCATCAGCGACCCCGGCCATCCCGAGCACGAACACATGCGCCTCTGGGGCCCGGAGCGGTTCGATCCCAACGTCGTCGACCGGAAGGCGCTCGAAGCCGCCGTCAATGCATTGTCCGACACATGGATACCGCGGCGACGCACCACGCGAACAAAATAGGCGTCAAAAGGGCCGCAGAGCTACGCTTACGCTAGAAGTCAACGTGGTGCAATCAAAGAGGACCGCCAACTGAGGCGACCTTATCGCAGCGTGGCTTGATGGCCGAAGCTCGTAATGAGCATCGCCATGCTCAGTGTCACAGTGAGGAGGGCTTGTTCCAGTCCATCCCTCCCAATGCGACCGCTTTAGCCGCGAGTTCTAATCCTCCAGTGCCTTCAGCCGCTTGGCCTCCGACACCTTCATAACGCCGAACTTCGCCTTCCATTTGTAGATGCTGGCGTCGCTGACGCCGTGCTTGCGGCACAGGTGGGCAACCGAAACGCCGGCCTCGTGCTCCTTCAAAATCCAGAGGATCTATCTTCCGAAAAGCGGCTGCGCTTCATGCTCTGGTCCTTGTCTTGGGCTAGAACGAACTTCAAATTGGATTAAGCCCGTGGGGCAAGGTCATCCTTCCGATGGCCCCCGCTCAAGATCACCTTCGGCGAGGTGCGCGGGATGGGCTTGCGAGCCGCCTTGGTCTACTGCCACTGCGTACATCACGTTGCTCTGGACGCAAATTGCTGGCCAACGACATGCGGCTGTCAGATGTCGAACCGCGCTTTGTTTGTCAGACGTGCGACAGCCGCTGCGATGTCCGGCCCGCCTTCGAGCGAGGCAATCAGCGGCTTGCCATCCGATCACGGTAGTCACCCGTAAATTTCCCAGGTAACAGGGCCGCCAGCGTGAACCGGCGGGCTAAAACGCAGGAGCGAAGCCCGCGCCCTGGAGTGTGTGACCTTCGTCACAGCGCAGATGAATTAAACGGTCTGAACCTGCGACATCAGATCGAGCGGGGAGCAATCCCGCATGAAGCGGGGAGAATGGGGACACCATAGACAACAACAACAATCTCCCGTGAAGAACCAAGAGGCCGCCTCAGTTGGCGGCCTTACTCCATCAAAAGATGACGGCGAGAGCGATCGTGGCCAGTGTCCAACTCAGCGTGTGCAGCATCCAAGCTGTCGTGTATGGCCCTTCAATCGCGTGACGTGTCGTTCTCGCCGCCAGACATCAAGGTTGTGCCCATCGAGTAGTTGGGCCGCCTTCTCTTTGGCTACTTCGCCGTTGGCGCAATCCAGCTCATGCACGCCGGTGATGCGCCCTTCATCGTCTAAGATGTAAGCGCGGTAGTCCATGGCAGTCGTTCCCCGTAGCTGGACCGATTATACCACCGGCTAAATGACTGAAAAGCACTGAGGCGGCCTTACTCTGCGGCGTCTTTGGCCTGCATATCGGCTAATGCGCGCTCCAGCTCGCCAGCCAAAATCCTGTAGTGCGCCGCGGTGCGGCGAAATACGCCTCGCTTGATATCGCTCTTGGCCGAGCGCTCAAGCTCCTCGCATTGGGCGATGTTCACCCGAAGAGTCTCGAGATGGGTGAGGATGTCTTTCATGGAGCTGTTCCGATCATCCCGGCTCACTAGCAGGTCGCAGATGACTGGAATACCACAAATGATGGGTGCTTCTTTCGGCGCCCGCAACTCGCCGTGGATCACGTTCTGGAGGTCCTGCCACTCGATGGGTCTTCCTCCGGGAACAGCTCTTGCCTCTTCCGGCCTAAGAAGGTGTCCGGTTTGGGCACTTTCAGCGCTTCGCTTGTGCGACCCGTGCCCGCACGCGGTCGTTCTGTTCGGCAACTTCAGAAGCCAAGTTGTGCGCGCGATAGACAGACCTATCCGTCATGACGGTGCTCCCTGTTATGCAGGCGGGAGCGATGGTCTCTCAGCCACCGACGCCTACGGGCAGAGCCTCGGCCGGTGATGATGTGACAACAGACCGTTTGGCGGGCGGTTCCTACGTCAGTCTTCCCAGATGCGTTCGCCGCACTGGCACTGGTAAAGCCGGACGGTCTTGCCTCTTCGGGTGTCGAGTATGGATTGGGTCAGGCGGGGGAAGGCAGCGCAGGCCAGGCAACGAGGCTCTTGGTCCTGCGCCTGCTGTCGCGGTAGCTGATCTTCGTGATGCGTAGCCACTTGCTCAAGTCTCTTAAGGAAAGGCTTAAGCGCAAAAGTAAACATTCGTTCCAATTTGAAATCAGGCCAATGCGAAAATCAACTTAGGCCACTAGGAGTTAACACAGGCCAGCGCCCGGCACTCCATAAGAACATCCGAGAAACGGGGACAAAACGCAGCCGGGCGAAACCGTACCCCGCCGGTCAGAGCGTCAGGAACAAAGGCCGCCGCGTAAGCTTGTGAGTCCCGCTGGCTCGCCGCCCGAGCTGGCGGAGCGGCCCCGGCCATATCCCCTAGCCCCCTGCGAGCCGGGGCCGTCTCTCCGCAGTATCGGAGTAGAGTATGCGTGCCTCGCCCTCGATTGTGCCGCTGGATCGTCTGGACCGGGACATCTACTTAGTGCTGGAGGATTTCGGGGCGCGCGCCGGCTGCTCTTGGCGCGAAACCGACGAGCAGGACGCGGATCGCCAGACCGTGCTACGGGATCTGATCTCGGGCCAGTATGCCTATCCCGTGCGGATCGTCGTCTTCAACGCCATCGAGGGCTGGTCCCGCGACGCGACAGAGGACATCGCCGATGCGATCGCCGAACGCGCTGCTCATGAAAGGCTCGATCTCTCGCCCGCGCTTGAGGCTTTCGTCCAGGCCAACGCCACGAGGCGCCTAGACGTACAGCTCGCTCTACCGCTCCGAGGCACGGCCTAAGGCAACCCGCTCGACACACGCCATGGGAGGATTGTCTGAGAGGGCGTGGACGGCCCCGGCCCCGGTAGAAAGGAGTGGTGAGGTCGGGGCCGCTGGAGGTTGCCTGGCCTTCACGCTAGCAAGGACCAAGCGAGAACGAGGCTATCAAGCTTGCAGCATTCCTACTGTTCGCTTCAGCACCGTTCCGGTTAGGAACTCGCCCTGTCGTCTCGGATTGGTAAATTCGCGTGTGAATGCATATCTGCGCTTTCATGCGTATCGCGTACGAGCTCTGCCTGGCTACCGCTGGCAAGCAGGTGCCCGGCGGGCCGGACTGGATTCACGAAGTAAAGCATGATGGCTACCGGATGCTGGTTATCCGCGAGCCTGAGCGCGTGCGCCTGCTCTCGCGCAACGGCACCGACTGGACCAAGCGTTATCCCTTGATTGCTGAGGCCCCGCCGAAGAGTCGGCAGAAGCAGTTCGTCATCGATGGTGAAGCCGTGGTGACGGCATTTCCGATTTCAACGCGCTGCACGCCCGCAAGCACGAGCATGAGGTGCAGCTTTATGCCTTCGACATTCTCGCCATAGACGGCGATGATATGCGCGTTTGCCCTTGCACCTGCGACCAACCTGGCAAGGCTTTTGGCGCGGCGTCCGGAGCGCATCACCGTTGCGCCCTTCGAGCGTGGTGCGATCGGGCCGGACTTATTCCGAGCGGCCTGCCGCTTGGGTCTCGAAGGATTAGTCTCCAAGCATCGCGATCGGGCGTACCGCGGCCGGCGGCAGAAGCACTGGATCAAGGTGAACAATCGGAGCCACCCAGCCATGGGAAGGGAGCTATAATCCGTGCCCTCCAGCTGAACCGGTGGGCCGTGCGCCTGCAGGCAGGAAGGGAGTAGACCACATCGGCCCCAGCCTGGAGGTTTTTCCGGATCGAAAAACGAGCTGGGACCGAGCGGTCTGCCGCCGCGTAAGTGGCAAACACTCCCGCATTTCCAAAAATTGCTTGCTTGCGCACTAACATTTGTGAGTCCAGCGGGCGGATTGGAACACCTGGTCGAAGTGAATATTTGCTGGTTCGGATTCGCCATAAGCCAAACGCCACTTAGAGATTGTGGTCAGCGGAGTTTTGTCGCTATCCAATTGATCGCCTCGATAAGATTTTTACTAGTCGTGGGCAAAGCCCGAATCTAGCAGAAGGTCGCCTCCGCTTTGGGGGGAAGACATGGTCATGGCAGCAGCTCTGCCGATCAACTTCGCGCTCGTCGCGTCGTCTGAAGAGATGTAGCTGAAATGAAAAGGCCGCCGGACCGCCAGGTATCTGATCGATCGCTCTTGGCTAGTCGTTAGCGCAATCTGTGCCCGCTTCAGCTTTATCTAGTCCCCGGAAATACGTCGCCAAAGCTCCCCCGGGGTGCCATCCAATACCTCTTGGGCTTTCCGCTTTGCCACCGCGTCGTTAGCGCATTCAAATTCCACCGCGCCGACTAAGTCGCCTCGTTCATCCAGAATGTGGAGACGATAACACGAAATTGCTTCGTCTTCCGTGCCTGGGTCCGACATGTCGGTATTTCCCCTCCTTAGGGAGCGTTGCAAGTCCCATGTATTCCAATCAGAACACCCACACTGAAGGAAAGCCCGCCATTGGCGACGGGCTTTAGGCTCGGAGGAAAGGCACCCGTGAAGACGCAGTAAAGCCTACGATGAGTCGACTGGGTATTGTGTATCGCGATCGACACTGTGGACAACAAAGAGCTGCTGTCGCGTTCCAGAACTAACGCGCAGCGCCGATATCAAGCTAAACAGAGGAGAAAAGTGGTGGTTGATCCAGGGGGCTTCTATCGTGCTCACAACCTGCAGATGAGGTGCGCTTTCGATCATCGGCAATGAAGTGCGGCGTGGCGCCCCTGCTGTCCAAGAAGTATCTTAGGAGACCGATGCATCTTGCCAGATTTCATAGTGGGCTTTCAGAGCAAGTCCGATAGCAGGATTATCGAAGAATGCGTAACAGCGGATTCCGCAGCCGAGGCTGTGCGTCGTTTGAAAGCAAAATACCCGGCGCCCCTATTCAGCTTCACATTCATCACCCCGGCGACCCGCAAGAAGCCACCGTCGAAATATGGCGCTGACTGACGGCAAGGTGCGCCGTCTTCCGTGCAGTATTGGCGTACAACGGTCAAGCGACACAAAGATCGTCCGAAAAGAGGTTCGCCGAGCGACCGCTCGACAAGACCAGATCAACTGCCTGCCCCTTGTACTCGTCCGAATATGACCAACGCTTCCGTTTCGCCATCCGACACCTCTCTGCCTAAGCTAAAGGCCGATTTAGGGGAGGCCACTTCTCGAATCGTCATTCGTGGAGGCACATAATGAAAATCCTCTTTTCTGCCACTGACAATCCTACGGACGTGCGAGTTCTGCTTGGAGCCGATGAAGTTTTGGGCGAACAGGCCAACTGCAGAGTATTCAGTTGCAACGATTGCGCGCTCGTGGCTAGCGAGACAATCATGCCCGCAGCGGCCTTCCAAGCACTGTCACTTAAAAAGCCATCGCTCTGGCGTTGACTTTTAGCCGACAGTTCGGTCGGACTGTCGACTTCCTGGTAGCCCAGGTCAATCTTGGGGATGCGCGTGACCGAGCAGCTATTCTTAGTTCTCCATCGCGCTTCCAAAGGTTCGGCCCCCGTCAGAACAGGACAATTGTCAGTAGGGAAAGGATCCGGTTCTCGGCAAGTGACGGTCACGCGAGGTAAAACTGAATATCCTGGTGTGCTGCTTGGGCGGCCTAGTCATGAAGCAGTGCGAATTCGCCGCTACGTAGTTTAAAAATCCGGGGCAATCGTTGGCGAAAGCGCTGGCTGGAAAAAAGTTAACGTCTCCTCTTGTGTCGATCGAGATGAGAGGCTGAAACAATGAAACTCCGCTCGAAGAGTCTCTCCGGCTGTGCACCTAGGGCCGGTGCTGATCGATCATTGTTCAGCCAGTCGGCAGCTCGTCATGAGAGCGTTCTGACTGCATTTCCAAGCGGCGCCCAGATCGGAGCTAACTGGGCGCGGGATAAACGCGATAGCGGCCATGAGCAGCGCGGCGGTGAAAGCAAGAGCCCGGGCGTTCCGATAGTGTGTCATAGGTGTCTCTCCGTGCCTTGAGATGGAGCAATCATTCGCCCTTCCCGCTTCAACTTCATTTCGTCTGCGTCCTAATCGTGTTTCCGGACCGTTTCGACCGGCGCTGGCGGGATCCGCCGTCAAAGCGGGCCCGCCCTGCGCCGAAAGTTCCCGCACCTCCTTCGCGAACCGGCGTAAATTTGCGTGTGAGTGCCTAGCTGCGCTTTCATGCGTATCGCGTGCGAGCTCTTCTCGCGCAACGGCACCGACTGGACCAGGCGCTATCCCTGGACTGCTGAGACCGCACTGAAGAACCGGCAAAAGAGGTTTGTGATAGATGGCGAGGCCGTGATCCTCGGGGTGGATGGCATCAGCGACTTTAACGCGCTGCACTCCCGCAAGCACGACCACGAAGTCCAGCTCTACGCCTTCGACATTCTCGCCGTGGGCGGCGATGATCTGCGCGTCCTGCCCTTGCACCTGCGCAAGACCAGCCTGGAAAGCTTTTGGCGCGCCGTCCGGAGGGCATCACCGTGGCGCCCTTCGAGCGCGGCGAGATCGGCCCGGACCTATTCCGAGCGGCGTGCCGCATGGGTCTCGAAGGCTTGGTCTCAAAGCTTCGCGATCAGCCGTACCGAGGCGGTCGGCAGAAGCACTGGATCAAGGTTAAGAACCGGCAGCATCCCGCGATGGAGCGCGAGCTGTGACCCGAGGCCACGAATTGAAGCGGCCCCACTGTCCTGTTGGCAAATTTACAGTTGCTTGCCTCTCGAGCCGCGCCATTAGCCTCCGAGCGCGCGCCACTCGAATACAATGATGATGCTTCCCAGCAGCGCGGTCCCTATGTAGCGAAATGGTGACAGCAACTCGTCTCCAGTTCCTTAATGGCCGATGTGTGGACGCGAGCGCCAAGAGCGAAGACGCTGGAGCGGCTGTTGCAAATATCGCCACAAGATGCGGTCGACCCTGCTGCTCGCTGAATTAGCCGCCCATCCAGCCATAATTGCGGAGAACTGCGTTGAGCAAATCAGGCCCGCTCCGCCTGAATGAGCTGACCACCATCAAAGGCATTTCGCTGACGGGCCACAAAGAGACATTAGCCCTAAGCGACGTCACAGCTCACCGCCGACTCTGTCAAAGCGCTTGCATCGCTTTAACGATGCGCGATGATACCAGCATGCCCTTCGCATTCAAGTTGCGGCCGCGGGTAAGAATCGCTTAAAGGAATAGCGATACAACCTACACTAGCATGAGGCCCGTCGGCAATCGGGCTCGATCCGGGGAGCGAGACGGCCACCGTCAGATGCATTGCGACGGAGGGCGTTATTATGATGTCCTTAGGGAGCTATGCCATGTTTTCCAACATTTCCATACGAACGAAGATTACCGCCGTCGTCATCGGCCTCTTGGTGGCCCTGATCGCCACCAGCGCGCTCGCAATCTGGAAGATGCAGGTGATCAACGCCGCGGTCGTTGACATCCAGACCAACTGGCTTCCGAGCGTTCGCGTGCTCGGCGACCTGCGCGCAACCACTATCACTTACCGTAACGCGGTGCGGCAGCACCTCTTAAACGACCAAGCAGAGGACAAGGCGGACTTTGACAAGCGGATCGAGCAGATCGCTGAAAGGATGGCGCAGAATACTGCGGACTACGAGAAGCTCATCTCCGCTCCGCAGGAACGTGCGCTCTATGACCAATGGCGCGGTCTCTGGAACGAGTACATGAAGGGCGCGCAGGAGGTGCTGCGTCTGTCGCGCGTCGCGGTTGGCCGTTTCCCCCAAGAGGCAAACGAGCTCAACAGCAAGACCGTCAATCCCGTCGGCCTGAAGGCCGACAAGGTCCTGACAAGTGCGATCGACCTGAACAACAAGGGCGCGGACGAGGCCGGAGCGAAGGCCACGGCCGCCTACCACCATACCTTCAATACCGTGGTGGCGCTGGCGGCGACCGCCGGCGTCCTCGGCGCCCTCGTCGCCTTCTTCTTGGTGAGAAGCGTCTCGCGAGGGATCGCCGCGATCGTGTCGCCGATGCAAGCGCTCAGTGCCGGTGATCTGTCGGCAGAGGTCACGCGTCAGGGCGAGCGCACCGAGATCGGGCAAATGGCCGATGCGTTGCAGGTGTTCAAGGAGGCGCTGATCGCCAAGAAGGGGGCAGAGGAAACCAGGGCCGAGCAGGACCGGGAACAGGCCAAGCTCCAGCGGCGCAACATGGATCAACTCGCCGACGCATTCGAGACTGCGGTGGGCGAAATCGTTCGAACTGTCTCGTCAGCTTCAAGTCAGCTTGAATCATCTGCAAGCGCGCTGAGGTCGACGGCCGAACGCACCCAGAACGTGGCGACCGGCGTCGCCGCGGCTTCCGAGGAAGCGACCACCAACGTCCGGTCGGTCGCGTCCGCCTCCGAACAATTGGCGACCTCAGTGGGAGAAGTCGGCCGACAGGTTCAGGAGTCCTCACGCATCGCAAGCGAGGCGGTCCGACAGGCTGAAACAACGAATGAACAGATCACGCATTTGGCGCAGGCAGCCGCGCGAATTGGGGATGTCATCGATCTCATCAACAGCATTGCTGGCCAAACCAATCTCCTGGCGCTCAACGCGACGATCGAGGCAGCGCGTGCAGGCGATGCCGGTCGCGGCTTCGCGGTGGTGGCGAGCGAGGTCAAGGCGTTAGCCGAACAGACCGCCAAGGCCACTGAAGAGATCAGCCAGCAGGTCGGGAGCATGCAGGACGCCACGGGAAAATCTGTCGCGGCCATCACGGATATCAGCGGCACCATTTCCAGAATGTCCGAAATCGCTACGGTGGTCGCGGCTGCGGTGAAGCGGCAGGGCGCGGCGACGCACGAGATTGCTCGAAACATCCAGCAGGCGGCCCAAGGCACCGGCGAGGTCAGTTCCGGCGTCGCCGACGTGCAACGCGGCGCAGTGGAAACCGGCAGCGCGTCGGCTCAGCTCCTGTCATCCGCTGGGCTGTTGTCGCGCAATTCGACTAGACTCAGGGACGAGGTCGCGAATTTCCTGCGCACAGTTCGAGCGTGACGCGTTCCTGAGAACGTGTGGCAGTTGTTCGGCGCGAGGCTTGCGCAGCTAGGCCAAGTTTGTTCGCGCCGACCGGCAGCGAGGAGGATTGCAAGCCTCTTCATCTCGGCTGTGGTCGACCAAGCCTTCGGAGTGTGTCGCGAAGAAGGGGCCGGTTTAGTTCAAACGCCTTGCGCCTCTTTAGGTGCAATCTCTGCAACATCGTAACCAGTGAGCCGCCATGCTCGCTTCTTTCGCGCGCACCAACCGACGCGCAGCCGGATGCCAGCATCAGCATCTGCTGGTCCTCCGACTGGGGAGGCACCTGCACTGGCCGTCCACGCGTGGGACGCCTTGCCTAAAGCTCGAGTAGTCGTTCGGCATTTGAATTCTTGAGACAGCAAGCGACCCGCAAAGACAGCGTGTCCCTACTACCTACGCGCCATCCAAGGATTCGATTGTCGGGCTGAGGCTTCTCATAGAAAAAGAGCGGCTACTGTCTCTCCGACGTGACCCTTGCGTGACCCAAGCCGACGCGGCCAACTGACTTGAGCCCGGTCACTTTCTAAGCATTTGATTCTGTGGATATTTTGGTGGCCGCGCCAGGGCTCGAACCTGGGACCCGCTGATTATGAGACATGATAGGATCATTGATTTTACAAGAGAAAGGGCGAGTTTGCCGCGCGTCTCGCGTCAGCATTGCGGTTCGCTGCTGCCTCGAGTCTCGGTCTGGTCTCGCTGCTCAATGCACCGCCGCGTACAGAATTTTGTCCTGCGTGGCCTCCGCCGAATCGAACTCGGCGACGATGCGCCCCGTCCGGGCGACCAGGATGCGGTCGGAGACGGCGAGGACTTCCGGCAGATAGGACGAGATCACGACCACCGCCTTGCCCTCGTCCGCGAGGCGGCGGATCTCGGCGTGGATGTGCGGAATGGTGCCGACGTCGACGCCGCGGGTCGGCTCATCGAAAATGATAATGGAGGGATCCTGCACCAGCGTCTTTGCCAGTACGACCTTCTGCTGGTTGCCGCCGGAGAGTTCGATGATCTTGGCTTTTCTTTGCAGGGCGCTGATCTTGAGCCGGTCGACCCAATAGGTGGCGAGCTTGCCGCGGCGGCCGCGCGAGAGCAGAAAGCTGAAGCCGCCCTTGGTGGCGAGCTTGCCGAGATAGACGTTGTCATCGACCACCATGGTCTCAAAAAAGCCGTTGGCCTTGCGGTCCTCGGTGATGTAAGCGATGCCGTCATTGATGGCCTGGCGCGGCACCCGGTAACGGATCGGCCTCCCGCGCAGGCGGATGGTGCCACCATTGATCAAATTGCGCTTGAGCGCACCATAGATCACCTTGGCGATCTCGGTGCGGCCCGAGCCGATCAGTCCGGCGATGCCGACGACCTCCCCTGCATAAACCGAGAACGACATGTTCTTCACCGCCATGCCCATGGTGACGTTCTCGACCGTCAGAACCTTCTCGCGACGGTGGTGAGTTTTCTTGCTGCCGCCATAGACCGCTTGCCCGACCTCGCGGCCGACCATATGCTGAACGAGGCTATCCCGGCTGAGTTGCTTTGCCGGCGCGGTGATCACGTGCCGTCCGTCACGCAGCACCGTGATGCGATCGGCGATCTGCAAGGATTCTTCCAGCGCGTGCGAGATGTAGATGATAGAAACGCCCCGGGCGCGGAGGTCGCGCACCAGGTGGAAGAAATGGACGATCTCCTCTGGCGTAAGCGAGGCGGTCGGCTCGTCGAAGATAATGATGCGCGCCTTGTTGTAGATCGCGCGCGCGATCTCGACCATTTGCTTCTTGGCGGTGCCGAGCATGGCCACGGGCGTTGCCGGGTCGACGTGGAAATTGAGCGATTGCAGCAGCTGCTGTGCCTGGATGTTCAGGGTGCGGAAGCGCGTCAGCAGCTTTTCGTTGCCGAGCTCGATATTCTGCGCCGCCGTCATGGTCGGCACCAGGCTCGTCTCCTGATAGACCATGCAGATGCCGGCGTTCAGAGCATCGCGCGGCTGTTCGAGCTTCACCTGCTTGCCATCGAGCCGGTATTCGCCGGAGGTGAGCTGGATCGCCCCCGCAATCGCCTTGCACAGCGTCGATTTGCCGGCGCCGTTCTCGCCGACGAGGGCATGCACCTCGCCCGGATAGAGATTGAAGTTGACACCCTCGATGGCGTGCACGCCGCCGTAGATCTTGCTGCCGCCGACGATCTCGAGCACCGGCTCGGCGGGATTGACGAGGTTTGCGCCGTCGCTCATCGGAACTCTCCCGTGTGGAGCAGAAGACATCCCGCGCCGCGGGCGGCGATGACCACGCCTTGCGGCGTCGCGCAGGCCGCAGTGACGCCGTGGAAGCGGCCGCCGGCACGGCTGTGCAGGCTGTCCGTTGCTTCGCCCTCGCTATCCAGATGCACGAGCAACCCATAGGAGCGCGGCGGCGCCCAAGGCTTTTGTATGCCGAGCGCCTTGACGCCACCGATCTGCATCGGCTCGAGGCAATCGGAACCGCCGGCCAGCGCCGGCGCGATCCAATAGCTTTCCGGCATGGTCCGCATCATCTCCTCGCGGAAATCGTCCTCCTTGAGCACGAATTCGATGAGATGCGTGCGCCGCGCGAACAGGCCTAGGAGGAAGCCGCCACGATCATCCGGATGCAGCCGCCCAGGGTAGCCCGGCAGATTGCCGGCGACGATTTCGGCCTGCCCCAGCGCACTTGCGGTGAGCGGGAAACGGCTGAAGCGATACGCGCCGGTCTCGGTGAGCCACAAGCTTTTGCCGTCGGCGGACACCGCAACGCCGGAGGGATAAGATAGGTCACTCAGCAGCACCTCGGCACTTCCGAGATCCGGCCCGCACGCAATCAACCTTCCCTGGCTCCGCTTCTCCATCAGGTCCCGCCGCCACTGGTCCGGTGAGCGGCCGGCGGCGCCTTCGACCGCGAAGATGCGGCCCTCGGGATGCGCGGCCACCGACAACAGCCCGACTAAGGGGCGGCCGTCCCCGGATTGCAGCCAGACCGGATCGGGTTTGGCCGGATCGATTGCCGCAAGGCCGCGGCCGGCCACGCACGCGAGCAGCCGGCTGTCCGGGTGAATCGCAAGCCCACCCGCATCGCCGTCGAATTCGGCGATCAGCGTCCGCGTTGCAAAACCCGCACCTGAGAGCTTCAGCACTTGTCGCCCAGCCGAGGCGAAGATCGATCCGTCGGGTGCCGCGACGACGTCGTCCACCCCAGGCAAGGGCTCGCCGATGACGGTCGCGCCATCCAGCCGGTCGTTAGGGCTCAGCGACCCGTCGAGCGGCGGGATCGCGTTCTCGCCGCCATCGCGGTCGATGACGCTGCGGATATCGCGCAGGAGATGATCGAAGAATCCCATCGCTATCCCCTGACCCTGCTCTTGTCGCCCCAGTAGGCGTCGTATCCGGTCCAGCTCTCGTCGACACCATCGAGCTTGATGCGGCCGATACGATTGTTCTCGAGGCCGCCGAGATAGAGATAGCCCTTGTGCTCGCGCATCGAGGTCAGCGTCGAATGCGAGATGCCGGTCGGATCCCACCAGGATTCCAGCGCTTCGCCCCGTTCGTTGAACTTCAGCACGCAGCCGTGATTGAGCGCGGGCGCGAGCCACTCATCGGTCGGCACCTGCTTGACCATGCGTAAGCGGAATCCGGGTTTGCGTACCGAGAGGTCGAAGGTGGGCGTGCGGATGCCGACCAGCGCCAGCCAGTAATTGCCGTCGGACGCGCGGTTGATGTTATCGGGATTGCCCGGAAGCTCGTCGATCAGGACCTCGGTCTTGCCCTTCTTCGGCCCCTCGATCCAGTAGCGGAAGATTTTGCAGAGCGAGGTGCTCGCGATCAGCACTGATTTGCCGTCATGGGAGACGCACACTCCGTTGGGGAAGTAGAAGTGATTGATGACGGTACGCGTCGTCCTGGTCTTGGGATCGTAGCAGACCACGCGACCGTTGGGCCGCGCTTCGAGAATGTCGAGCGTGTTGGTCGTCATCTCGTAGCGCGTGGTGCAATCACTGAAATAAATCTTGCCATCAGGCGCGATGTCGAGATCATCAGCCATGCGGAGGCGGGAATCGTCATTGAGCTTGTACCAGGTGCGGTTGGTCTCGTCGGTGACTTTGAACACGCGGCCGTCCGGGGCGACGCCATAGACGCCCATGCCGGCAACCGCTACGATCAGGTTCTCGTCGCGGTCGAACTGCATGCCAAGAGGGCGGCCGCCGATATGGGCGAATACCTCGCGCTGTTCGAAGTTCTCTCCCGAAAAGCGGATCACGTTGCCGTCGCGGGTCGAGCCATAGACCCGGCCCTGGCGGTCGACGATGACGTCCTCCGGACCCTCGACCTGGTCGAGGCCGATGGCCTTGGCGTGGATCAAGCGATCGTTCTGGGCAAAGGGCGAGGCCGAGCCGCGCTGCACGGAGGGCGCGGGGGAGAACGCCACATAGGCCGGATTGACGTAGATCTTCTGGATCGCCTTACCGCGGTTCTTCGACCATTTGACGTCGATACCGACCGCGGCGAGCAGGATCATGCCCGTGACCGCCGACGTGACATAGCCGGGGATGCCCATGCGGACGAGGCCGTTGATGAGGAGGAAGACGATCAGGGCACCGATCATCGCCCGCCACACGGTGCCCTTCCCGCCGGCTAGCGAGATGCCGCCCAGCACGACCGCGGTCAGCGCCTGGAATTCCCAGCCGACGCCGGTCGTCGAATCCGTCGAGGCCTGGCGTGCGGCATAAAAGATGCCGCTGGCCGCGCACAGCGTGCCGGACAGCACATAGGTGAGAAACAGCATCAGCCGGACGCGGATGCCGGCATGCCGCGCCGCCTTGCGGCTGGCGCCGATCGCGGTCAGATGCCAGCCATAGCGCGAGCGCGACAGGAAGATGTGACAGATCAGCAGCACCACGAACAGCATCGCGGCGTTGACGGGAATGCCGAGCACGCTGCCGGTGCCGATGAAGTCCCAGGCATCACTATCGACCGAATTGGTGGCGAACACCTGGGCATAGCCGGTGTTGAGCAGGTTCACCGAGGCACGCAGTATGATCAGCGTCACCAGCGTGGTCAGGAACGGCCGCGTCTTCAGGAAACCTATGAGGACGCCGTTGATGCTGCCGAGCGCAGCGCCGACGCAAAGCGTCGCGACCACGACGAGGCCAACCGGCCACTCCATCACAAGGAGGAAGAACAGTGCGGCGAAATTGCAGAGCGCAAAGATCGCACCGACCGACAGGTCGATGCCGCCGCTGATGAGGCAAAAGCCCATCGCCAGCGCCACGAAGCCGAATTCGGCGAACAGGCGCAGCAGCGACAACCCGTTTTGCACCGAGGCATAGTCCGGGATTGTCAACGCGAAATACAGCCACAGCCCCATCATCACCGTGAACGGGACGACCGGCTCGAACCATTGCTTGAGGAGCAACTCGGAGAGAAGCAGGCGTGGCGAGAACCGCCGCGCCGATTGCGTCAGGGATTCGGCAAAGGCTTCGATGGTAGACATGGTCGTAGCACTCCCAAGCAGCCGGCGTGCAACCGCGCACGCCGGCTCAGATTCGCGTCAGCTCTTCTTGGGAAGTGCGAAGCAGTTCGCACCCGACGCGTTGCTCTTATCGAGCCAGATCGGGCGCGTGTAATATTCGAGATTCTTCGTGCCGGGCTTTTCGCCGGACATCAGCAGCGTCTCAGCCGCAAACATCAGATCGTGGCCCTGCTCAGTCGCCTTGTAGCTAAGGAATTTGTAGAAATTGCCAGAAGTTAGCTGGTCGCAATCGAGCGAGGAGCCCTCGCCGGAAGCGAACACCTTGACGTCGTCGATCTTGCCGGCGTTGCGGATCGCCTGCGCGGCACCCGATTCCATGATTCCCCAGAACCCGATCGAGGCGCAGAGGTCCGGATGCTGCTGGATCACGGTGGCGGTGATGTTCAGCGCGGTATTGGCGTCCCAGTTGGCGGCCTGGTTCGACACCACCTTGATATTGGTGTCCTTGTTGAGGACCTCCATGATGCCGCCGACCTGGTCGACACTCGCCGCCGCCGTCAGTTCGCCCTGCACGATCTGGACCTTGCCGGACTTGCCGGACCCGGTGCCGCAGACCCTGACCACCTCAGTCGCCAGCATCTTGCCGATCTCGCGCCAGTCCGCGCCGACGAAGGCGCCTGACTTGTAGTTCGAGGACATGTTGATCTGGATGACATGCGTGCCCTGCGCTTCGGCGCGCTTCAGGTCCTTCATCAGCAGCGTGACGCTGGGATTTTGCACGATCAGCACGTCAGGCTTCTGGTCGACCAACGCGGTGAGCGCCTGCTGCATCGCCGATGGATTGTTGTTGGGATCGCGGACAATGAACTTCATGCCGCGCCACTCCGCCTCTTCCTGCACCACCCGGCCCCATTCGTCGGACAGCGGAACGCCGAGCGCGATCGGCAGGTACGCGATGGTCTTGCCCTGCAACGCCTTGTCATAGGAGGCGCGAAGCTCGCGCGCGGTCTTGGTGCCGCCTTCCTCCTGCGAGAGCACCAGGGATGGCAGCGCGGCCAGCGCAGCGCCTGTGATCGCGATCGTCCAGAGTGTCCTGATCTTCATGGGTTCCTCCCGTTGTTGATGAGACGGGATGCCTTGGCGGCATTCTTCGTTAGGTTTTTGCCTCGCTAGGTTTTGCTTCGTTGAGTAAGTCTCGTCAGTCTCCCTGCCGCGCCGTTTCCTCGTCCCGCGGATGCAGGAAATTGTCGAGCACGATGGCGGCCAGCAGCACCACCCCCTTGATGATGTTCTGCACCTCGCTGTTGACGTCCATGATGGTGAACGCATTCAGCAGTGTGCCGATCAGGATGCAGCCGACCACGACCGAGAACACGCTGCCGCGCCCACCAATTAGGCTGATGCCGCCGATGACGACGACCAGCACCACGTCGAAGATCATTGTGCCCTGCGTGATCGCCATCTGCATGCTGCCGGTGGTGCCGACCCAGACGAGGCCGGCGAGCCAGGCGAGGAACGCGACGAGCGCGTATTCGAGCACGATCAACGGCCGCAGCGGGATGCCGGTGAGCCGCGCGGCCTCGGGATTATCGCCCTGCGCATAGATGAAGCGACCGATCGAGGTGCGCGACAGGAACAGATGCATGGCGATCGCCGAAACGGCGAACACCAGGATTGGGACGGGAATGCCGAACAGGCGCCCGGCGCCGGCGAACATCAGCCCTGGTGCATCTTTGGGCGCGTAGACCACCCAGGCCGGCGCCAACCAGAACGCCAGCCCATAGATCACGAAGCCGGCGGCCAGCGTCACGAACAGAGGCGGCGCTTCGACAAAGGCAACCATGACGCCATTGATGACGCCGATCAGCAGCGCGATGGCGAGAGCGAGCAGGACGGCGGCGCCGACCGGCACGCCGCGCTGCATCTCGATCAGGGCGATGGCCCAGCAGCCTGCAAGGGTCGCGACCTCGCTGAGGTCGATGCCGCGGCTGATCACGATCAGCCCCATGCCGAGGCCGAGCACGCCCAGAATGGAAATACTGCGCAGCAGATTGAGCAGGTTGGAGACGGTGGCAAAGCCGCTTAGCGTGACACCGAACACGACGAGCAGCACGATCGTGATCAGAAGCACGATCTGCTCCTGGTTTGGCTTCGGGATATTGAAGGGAATGCGCGGGGCGGTCTCAGGAACGGCAAGGCTGCGCGACGCCAGGGGCCACCGCATTCGTTTCCTCCAACTCTTATTTTGTCGGGAGTTTGAAGCGGCTTTCAGGCTTCGTCAAATACATTTCGCGAGCTGCGTTTGATCACCTCCTCGCGATTTTTCAAACAGCGTTTGAAGTTGCGACGTCCGGGATGCAGTCGGTGGACTGTGATCTTACAGACTTCATCAGCAATTCCAACGCGCCGATTTCCACGAAACGGCATTTTGCAATGTTGCAGCTTTCGCCTGCATAGCTTTTGCGCAATCACAGTCGCGACTCCTACGGCGAACCGGCGAGTAGCCGCGCGGTGTGGCGCGCGATCATTGCGGGCGTGGTCCATCTCCAGGCCGAGCCATTCGGAATCCTCACAGATCCGCGCACTGATGCGACAGGCATTCTCGCCGATGCCGCCGGGTCGCGCGATGCAACGTCGAGCTGATATCCGATGCATTGCTCATGGGCAACCGCGGCCGCCTACACAGACCAACCGTCCTGACGTCTGATCGGCGGTCGCGGCGCGCAGGCATAAAACACTAACGCACCGATTTTCTTGGAACGCGGTACGGCAAAAATGGTTCGATTGGCCCGTCGTGTAAGCCACTGATTGGGCGATTGAAAGTCGCTAGCGGGGAGAGGCTTCAGCCCGCCCTGGCCGTTGGTTGAAAGGTCCGTTTGAAAAATCATGTGCTCACTGGCTAATGCATTGAAATCGTGGGCGCACGAGGGCTCGAAACTGGGACCCGCAATTGCTCTCATGACCGGAGAGAAGTTTTCCGGTAAGCAGCCAAGCAAGTACTCGCTTTCAGTATCTCGAAGCCGCCTTCATAATTCTGGTCTTGGAGTGGCCGACGCTGACGATTACGCCGCAGCTATTACCGTCGCCTGCTTCTTTCCGGTCTGGCCGAGTCTAGTGATTCCGGTGGCATCGATACTCAGGCTGACTGTGTGGCCAATGCTCGCAGACGCTAGATCGGCTTTTGCGCCTTCGCGCAGCGCCTCTAATGCCGTTTCGTCAATCTCTCTGGCCAAACAGCTCAGTATGATGGTTGCCCTTGGCAATTTCCGCCTCAGCCGCCGGACCGAGTAACGCATATGTGCCGGACTGCTGATGTCGAGATAGACCAGGCATACGATCATAACGCCTGTGGTATCCAAGCGGAAAACATTGCTGGAGGTCAGCGAAGAGGCACCTTCTACGCGCGCCGCTAATCCGTGCTCTGTTGAGAGCTGGCCGAGCATGATCGCAGCTGCCTCATCGACTAAGCTGCGTCCGGCCACGCACAGCACGGGGTGATCGCCCTGCCACTCCGGCGGGAGGTCTCCTTTGCGCACGGAAGGCATCCGTTCGTTCGCGGCGGATTCTGGAACGCTCTCCACCGCAGTGGATGCTTCCGGATCCATGGTCGCCTCGCCCTTCGCCGGCGGCCGCTCATCTTGATCGGCAAGGTCGCCGACGAGCTCGCTGACCGCATCGCGGATTCTGATGAGTCGCTCCTGATCGAGAGCATTCCGTTCGGCATCGGTTTGCGCCAGGTGCAACCCCCTAAGGGCGACTTCGTCATAGTATGAGGCCAGCGACCGCTCCTTAAGAAATTCCTCGGCCTTCTCGGCTGCTTCTGTCGGATCGCCAGCCAGCATGCGCTGATAAAAAATTTCCGGTGGAGCAAGAGCCGGCCGATCTCCGAACATGACGTCGAGGAATTCCAGCCTCTCCACGTGCCTTCCGAGCACCACAAGGCAGACCGTGAGCGGCGTTGCGAGGACGAGGCCGATGGGTCCCCACAGCGCGGTCCAGAACGTCGCCGACGCGAGAACGGCAACGGGAGATAGCCCTGTGCTGTGACCGTAAACCATTGGTTCTATGACATGCCCCACGATCGGCTCCACGACCACAAACAGCGCGAGCGTCCACAGCAGCATTGACCAGCCAGGGTCAAGGGCGACCGCAAGAGCAAGCGGAAATGCGGCGGCAATCACCGCGCCGATATACGGGACAAAGCGCAGCGCGGCAGCCAAGATGCCCCACAAGATCGCGCTGGGAATCCCGATGAACCACAAACCCGTGCCGATCACTGCGCCGAACGCCCCGTTAAGAATGAGCTGCGTG
Organism: Bradyrhizobium sp. USDA 4472; assembly: GCF_054058595.1. Taxonomy (NCBI): domain Bacteria; kingdom Pseudomonadati; phylum Pseudomonadota; class Alphaproteobacteria; order Hyphomicrobiales; family Nitrobacteraceae; genus Bradyrhizobium; species Bradyrhizobium sp. USDA 4472. Next base: position 190,572 of record NZ_JBSSAM010000002.1, on the reverse strand, counting down.
AGGAAAAGCTTGCTAAGCCGGCTCGCCGCATCGTCCAGCGCCGCCGTTGTCCGCTGTAAATCGGACGAGCCGGCCAGCCGGATCAGGCGGTTACGCAGGTCCTCGCGTTGAACGAGAATGAAGATCACGAAAATGATGATGATGCCCGTGGTCGCGAGCGGATGGATGAGTGGAGATATCAAGCTACGAAGACTTTCCAGCGCCCCGGGATCCGGCTGGCGAACCTCCACTGGCACCGGCGGAGCAGAAATGGTTCGGCCCGCCGTTAATCCGGGGACTCGCACCACCGCGGTGTCCTTTGGCTTGTCGAGCTCCTTGCCGAGGTCCTTCAGCATGTCGGACGCGCGTTCCAGCGTACCCCTACCTGCTTTGGTGTTCCGGAACGACTGTATCTTTTCACTGATCGTCGACTGATAGCGAGGAAGATCACCGGCGAGTTGGGTCAGCTGCGTTGCCAGAAGACTTCCCATCGCAAAAATCAGGCCAAAGGCGAGGATGACAACGCCTACGACAGCCAGTCCGCGGGGAACGTGGATGCGCTGCAATAAACCTACGACGGGAGCCAACACAAAACTGAGAAGGACAGCAAGCGCTACCGGCACGAAAATATCTCGGCCGAAATAGAGCGTGGCGATGATGATTACGGCCAGTATCGCAGCGGATGCCGTGCTTAGGATCCCAATCAGCTCCTCAATGGTCCGTGCCTTGAACGGCTGCCTCGGTAGAGGGCTCATTCCTTTTCTCCGTCCCGTTGAGAGCGCGGGAGCTGCAAATCACGCGCGCACAGCCGCTTCTCAATTTATGGAAAGAACATTCAACTGTGGGCAGTTCTCTTCGGTTCCCTGTGATAAGGATCACACATCGCCGATTGATGTAAGAAGTACTTTGGAATGGCAGTTCGCCTTATAAGAGCCGTGGCTCTTTTGAAGCTTTCGATGCGATCGGAGTGGCGCTTGGTATTCCGCTGCTGTCTCTTTAGGGACGTCAATAGACGTCGCTTTTTTCGAAGGTGAGCAGCGGCACGATGTCCTGCGATATCCCGGCGAGCATGGCATTTACCGTGCCCGGGCCGCTGATCAGGAAACCATGCTCCAGGGCCACCTGCGGATTGGGCAGGATTCCGGCGGCAAACGCCTGCGCCTGGGCAACACCGAGCCGCGCCCTCGTCGCGCGTAGTTCCGGATTGTTGGCGACCGCCACAATGGGAAGGCAAGCGCCCCAGCTAAATTAGTTGGTCGATGGTGGGTTCCGGGCCCATGCCCGACTAAGGCTCGTAATTTCCGCGATGGAATTGGAAATGCTCGGTTCTGTCGTCGGGCCCGAAGTCCGCATGCGAAGAGCTCAGGTTGAGCAAATCTGTCCGCTCCGTCGCAATAAGCGGACCTCCGTCAGGCGCGCCCCTTTTCAGCAGCCACGATCATGGCCGAGAAGCACCCCTGCCGCCAGAAGCTTAGGCAAATTTTAACAACTACGGCGTGAGAATTAGGTCAGCAACACGGGGCATTTCGACAGTGCGGATTTTGACGCTGCACTCGTCCTGGTCGAAGCCGGACCCGCGAGCCTGATGCAGTGCGCGCGTCCTGTCGGTTTGTTGTTTATGTATTTTGATTCCTTGGGCGGCCCTTAAGCCCGAACCGATTGAGAACCACATGTCTACTGTCCTGAAATTCCGTAGACCTCGCCAATCCCCTAGGCCACAGCAGTTATACTGCCGTCCATCCAATATTTTGGCGCACATCGCTGCGCTCGTCTCAACAGTTGAATGTCACCAGATTCGCTCAACAGAGGATCTGCGCCAGGCGATCTTCATCCTGGATCTCGCAAACGCCTGCATTCGATTGTTGCTCGGCCAATTGCCCAGCGGCGCGACGACAATTCAGTTGCTGTCCCAGTCCGAACGAATCGAACAGCTCATCGTGGCTGCGCGCAGCGAGGTGCATATGTCCATCGAGCGCTTCTGCTTTGAACCTAGTACCTTTACTCCAGGGGATTGCAATGAGGTTGAACGGTCGAAAGGCAGGCCGCGTTCACTTTGAACACAAGCGCCTCATGAACATCATGGGCGTCGATGGCACATGGCGCCGAAGTTGCGTTCTCCTTGACGTCTCGGCAACAGGCGCCAAGCTCGAGGTCGAAGGATCTATCGACGCGCTCAAGGCTCAAGAGTTCTTCCTCGTTCTATCTTCCAGCGGGCTTGCATTTCGTCGATGCGAGTTGGTTTGGGTCAACGTGATGAATGTCGGTGTCCACTTCGTGACGAAAAAGGCGAGGAAGAAAGCGTCCCCTAAGGATCATCTTGCTCCCGCGCGATGAGCGGAAGCTGTCGAAGCTCGAATGACCAGTAGCAACACATGCAGCTAGTCTCCTCGCGAACGGTGTCTTTCATCGACGTTCCGTCTCTCGCTGCTTGCGAAGCCAAAGAGGCCCTCTTTTATCACGACAGCAAGGGCTTCATCCTCTATCTGTCCGGGGGAGGCCGACCGTCGACGTCTGAGGAGCGAGTGATCTTCCTGGAATTGCGCGAAGCGCTAGTGTGGTTGAACGAACCGCCTGAGGATCAGGGATCATTTTGGACGTGAAGACGCCGATTAGCGTCTCGGAGACGGCTCTCATGTTTGTGCATGTTCTGACTGATAATGCCGCCAAGCTGTCCGAGCTTTGCAGCCTGCTCGATCGAAGATTTCGGATCGCAGGGGAGCGACTGGACCTCGACGCAAAGCTCTCGGACGTGCCCGACGTTCTGGTTGTGCGGGCCGATTTACGTGTGATCGAAAACATCGTCGCTCTCAAGAGGAGGAGTGCTCGGATGGCCAAAGTCTCCAAGCGCATATTCCTAGTCGAGGAAGCGTCTCACGTCTGCATCTCGCAGGCCTATGCCCTGGGAGCTACGCTCGCCGTGACGGGTAAAATTAATCAATCCAAACTCTTCGCGGCGTTGGCCAGTCGGGCGAGTTCAGAGACTGATTCGGCAACTGGCACGGCGCAGCAAGACAATCCGGTGGAGGCGGCGGCTGCTGCGATCGGATCGATTTTTGCTGCGGCCTCTTTGGGCGAGCCGATAGACGTGATCGCGACTATAGAAGCTGGCAGAGGAATCGCCGAACGGATCACTGAGCGCGGCCTCGCTGAGTGGCTCAGCACCGTGCGGCGCCATCACGAAGGGACCTATCAGCACTGCCTCCTCGTTACCGGTGTAGCCATCGACTTCGGCCTTAGCTTAGGGCTGAAGAGAACCGATCTTGAGCGCCTGTACTCTGCCGCCATGTTTCACGACATCGGGAAGGCAACTGTCCCCTTGGCGATCCTGGACAAGCCCGGACGTCTGGATGCCGAAGAGCGGGCGCTTGTAGAGACGCATCCGGTGGCGGGGTACGAGTTTCTGAAAGCTCAGACCGGAATCTCGGCCGAGATCCTGGATGCGGTCCGGCATCATCACGAATATCTCGATGGCAGCGGGTATCCGGACGCGCTCTCTGCCGAGAGCATCGCCGACATCGTGAGAATGTTGACCATTGCCGACATCTTCGCCGCCCTGATCGAGCATCGACGCTACAAGCCGACCATGCCTCGGGCGGAGGCATACGGCATTCTCTCGGGGATGCAGGGAAAACTCGAAAAGGCTCTCGTGATTGCATTCAAGCAGGTCGCGCTGACTCGGTAGGAATGCCGAATAACTTGGGCGTAGAGGAGTCGGTGCACGGTCTCGCGCTGAAGGAGGTCTTCTCGGCAGGTAGCAGGCCAGGGTGTGGGCGGACGTGAGCGAGATAGCAATCAGCATCAAACCAAAGGGTGAGAAGCTCGTCATCCTTGCGGATGAAGTGCCCGTGTTGAATGCAGCGAACTCGCCGTAGCAATACGAGTCGTTGCAGAAGCCAATCGGCAGCTTCAGTCCACAGCCCGAAACGTCGCTGACCGGCCGCTTGCTGAACTCGGTCTGAAGCAAGCAGTAGGCACAGCGGCTCGCGCAGCCAAAGTTCAGTTCATTGTTTTGCCGGCTTCCGTTCCGGCGCGGAGCGCTGACCTAAGACCGCATCGAATAAACCCACTGATGAACTGCATTGCATTAACGTTCGAGATATGGCCCGAGTTGGCTAGCTCAATGCTCGCCCAAGCGTCGGCTAGCGAGGGAAGACTGGAAGCAGCACGCAGCGGTCTCGACCGCTGATTTTGACCCGGAGCGGTCTTTCAAAGCACCTCACAGCCTTAAACCAAAGTGCTAGGCTCCTACTCCCCAGCGTGGCCCTTGGAGGAGAGGCACATGCGACGGCGAGACGTGCTTGCAGGGATAGTGGCCACCGGCATAACGAGCGCGCTGCCGGCCGCGGAGCAAAACAAGGTCTACCGGCTGGCGATCTTTACCTTAGTCAGCATCCCTCGCAACGACCTGGCTTTTGCGCCGCTTGTTTCTCGCTTGCGTGGGCTCGGGTACATTGAAGGCAAGAATTTGATCGTAGCGCGATACACCGCCGACGGTCTGCCAGAACGCTATGCCGAGATCGCACGCAGTATAGTGCGAACAAAGCCGGATGTGATTGTGGCTCTGAACCATCAGGCAATAGCACTGCTTGCGAAAGAGACATCCACATCCCAATTGTCGCGTTGATGGGCGATCCGGTCGCCGCCGGACTTCTGCAAAATATGGCCCGGCCCGAAGGCAACATTACCTGCATCGCCGGGGACGCAGGGATCGAGATGCAAGGCAAGCATCTTGCTCTCCTGCACGAAGCTGTCCCTTCTGCATCGCGCGTATCATGGAAATTCGCCTGGCGGTTCCTGACCAAGCGTCTCTCAGCCACCGTTGCCTTGGCAGAGCCTCGCCAATCAGGGCCTGCCGCTGCCGATCGGAACGCCCGCCGACCACGCCCGCGCCGTCCTTGCGATTCCCCTCGATCTCGGTCGTACCGCTGCCGATCAATCCGACGCTGCCGTTGTTGCCCTCGTTGCCGACGATCAACTTGCCAACCATCAACTTGCCGAGCTTCGCGGCCTTCCCCGATCTGCCGATCTTCGAGGTCGGCATCTGACCGCATGAGGACGAGGCGCCGCGGCACGCATATCGTCGACGGTTCAGCCTGGTGCAATTCTCGGCGCCGTCGCCGGATCGATATCCGCGACGTTCGCCGCCGCTTGAGGGGACGACTAAGGTCCACACGACCGGCACCACCGCCTTCCGACCGCCTGGTCCATGCCGACAGAACCCTCGCGCCTCCGGGTCTCGAAGTGAAAGCGTTGGTTTTGTCCCAAGCGCCTGAAAGTGCTAACATATCGCTGCGTTAATGGTCTTGGCCAAATCGCGATCGCTGGAGGCCATCCTGAAGATCGAGCGAGCCCTTGCGATCGCGGCCCGGGCACGGGTCAGACGGCGTATTTCAACCGATCCCGCTGCGCCATACAGCACCGGAGCGACAGCGTCGTTCGAGCGCCCGTCCCAATGCGCGACGCGCATGGTCGCTTTGTCAACGGCCACGCTGGTGGCCCGGGGCGGCCCCCGCGTGACTGTCTCAGGGAAGCCTTTACCAGCGACCTACTTGCGGTCTCGACACGGCAAGCAGGCGCTGCGCCAACTTTGCGAAGAGCGGCCGGCAGCATTTCTGCGGCACATCTTAAGCATCGTCGCGAGCAAGAGGCGCGATTAGAATAATGGGGACGGCCGGTGGCGCATAGTGAGAATTAGGCAGTGGTCCAATCGATACCAAAACTAGCTGCCGAGTACATCATTGAATGGCCTGACGGCCAGCGCGCAAAGGTCGCCTGTGTCTCGGAAGACGGCATGCGCTTTCGCGTCGAGGGTCTGCCGTCGTTGCTGCGGGCGACCGACAGCTTTCGGGTGGTCAGGAGAGGACGAATAGCCGTTCCGGATTGAGCGCGCTGGAGACGCCTAGTAGCTCTAGCCAGAGGTGACATCGGGGTCAGCGCGCAGCCCGAGGTTCGCGATCTCCCCCTGTATTGGCCGGGACTACAAGTGCAGCCACAACCCAAGCTGGACCGGCCTGCGTTGGCCCGACGTTTGTCAAAAGCTACCGCTACGTAACAGCGGTCGCCTCGCCTTTTGACGCCCGAATCCCCGGATAGTGTCTAGGGACGTGGGCATTCCGCCGTTGCCCTGGCGCGCGCGGCCAGCCGGCTGATCGTCGATTGGTCCACATTGAGCGGCCGCGCTACCGCGCTCTGCGGCTCGCCGGCATCGAGCAGCTTGATCGCCTGCCGCTGTTGATGCTTGGTCAACTTCGATGGTCGACCGAACTTCGCCCGCTTCTCTCGCGCGCCGAATGCCGACGTCGGTGCGCGCCTTGATCAAGCTGCGCTCGAACTCAGACAGTCCGCCCGGAATGGTCACCATCATCTTGCCGTGCGGCGTGGTGGTATCGGCCCAAGCATCGGCCAAGCTCTTGAACGCAGCTCCCGACTCACTGACCTCGTGCAGGATATTGAGCAGATCGCGGCTCGAGCGCGCCAGCCTGTCGAGCCGGGTGATGATCAGCACGTCACCTTTCCCGAGCGCAGCGATTGCCTTTCGCAATTGCGGCCGGTCAAAACGCGCGCCGCTCAGGTTCTCAGACAGAAGCCGAGGAAGGCGAAGGTCTCCGGTCGCCGCTCGCCGCGCCGCTGAAGCGAGAGGGCCGCGAACCGGCCAAACTCGATCAGGCGTCTTGTTCTCATGGAGCGTCAGGCCGAAGCTGGCCAGCCGCGCCTTGAGCGCCAAGAGCATTTCCTGCGCATCTGCCTTGCTCTCGAAGCCCGTGACGAAGTCGTCGGCGTAGCGCGCGGTCACAATGCGACCGCGTGAGTGGCGACGACGTCATTGGTGGACCCAGAGATCGAGGATGTAGTGCAGGAAGATGTTGGCAAGGAGCGGGCTGATGCCTGCCCCTTGCGGCGTGCCCCTGTCCGTCTCTTGCTTCTCGCCGCTCTCAAGAACGCCGGCCGGCAGCCACAGCCCGATGAGCCGCAAGATGCGAGGATCGGCGATTCTATGCGCCACCATCCGCAGCAGCCACTCGTGGTCGACCGAGTCGAAGAAGCTGCGAATGTCGGCATTGAGCACGCAGTTCACGCGCTAGTGTGGTCTCTCAGGAGGTTGTCCATCTGGTCTGAACCGAGTGACCGCGACATTAAGGATCGGGAAGAGCTGCCGGAGGATATTGCCGTTCCGCTCCTCGAAGCTTCCCAAGGCGAATCGCGGGAGTCGATTCAGGACCTGTACGCTGCGTTGCTTGCCAATGCGATGGACAGCAGGTTCGCCGGGGATGTCCGCCCAGAGTTTATCGAAATCGTCAAACAACTACAGCCGATTGATGCCGTCGTTCTCGAGTTCGCGAGAGGGCGATATATCGAGCCCTCTAGGCGAATCTTCAACAACAAGGATGCTTTCGAAGCGCTGAAGAACTATCGATCAACCGCAATAGAGGTGAGCCTCGAAAATATGCAGCGGCTCAAGTGCATCAGGTCTCATTCCCAAGGCCTCCTATTGTCGACATTTGGGTTTGAGTTCATGTCGGCATGCGATCGGCATGTCGGAAGTTATCTTCCGCATTTCGCGGTCGCGTCAGCCGACAGCCCGCGCTGCTGAGACATGATCTCCGCCAGATCGTGCCGGTATTGCTCATGCCGCCGCTCTGACCGTCGAAGACCGTTCGAGCCGTGCGATCGCGGTGGAGATGGCGGCCAACGGTGCGGACGTGGTCCCCTAGACATCGCGGGGCCGGTTTCTCCCGCCTCCAATGCCGAGCCGGCGACGGCCGAGGAACTCGATGCGATCGTGCGGATGGTCAAGAAATTCGGAAGGCGCAGCGAAGGGATCAAGGCAGACATTCGCGTCATCGGTGCGGTGCGGGCGCGCGCCCGCCCCGTCCAAGGCATTCCGACGTCGCGGTTAACGAGAGACGCGAGACGCCCACCTCGGCATCCGGCAAGTGGGAAAAAGGGCAGCCCCTACTTCTTCACCTTGCTCGCATCCATCTTGATGCTCGGATCCAGCATCTTCGTCGTGAACGCGGTGGTCACGTCAAACGGCTTTTCCATGCCGAGATAGGTCTGGACCAGCTCGTAGTCCTTCTTCATCCGCTCGCCGTCGATCCAACCGAGGCCCTTGGTGGTCGTAAACTCGTCCGTCATCAGATATTTGATGCGCTCCCACTGGCGCTCCTGGTTCTCCTTGTCGAGACCGGAGACCTGGTCGAGCAGCGCCTTCAGGCACGGCGTGACGTCGGCGACGCAGGCCGCGAAGGCCTTCTGCGTGACGCGCACGAACTCTTCCGCGACCTTCGGGTTCTTCTGCAAGTAGACTCCATTGACGATCAGCGAATTGCCGTAAGGGTTGAGGCCGATGTCCTTCCAGTTGACGAAGCCGAGGTCGGGACCGAACTCGATCACCTTGAGATCGTGCTCGTTGTAGAAGTCGCTGATGATGTCCACCGTGTGGCTCTTCAGCGCGGCGATCTTCGCGGTCGGCCCGATATTGACGAAGCTGACGGAATCAGGCGCAAGCCCCGCGGCCTTAGCGAAGGCCGGCCACATCACGCGCGAGGCATCGCCCGGCGGATTGCCGATCTTGTGGCCGGCGAAATCCTTCACGCCGTTCACGCCATAGCTCTTCAGCCAGTAGAAGGTCTGCCCGGTATTGGCGTAGATGCTCATCAGCGCGACGTCGTCGGCGCCCTTGCTCTTGGCCACCAGCATGGTGGCGAGATCCGCGATCCCGAACGCCGAGCCGCCGGAGCCGACCTTGGCGGCGGAGACGCCCGAACCCTTGCCGACCTCGATGGTCAGATCGATGCCCGCCTTCTCGTACCAGCCCTGCGCCTTGGCGTAATAGAACGGTGAATGATCGGCCGTCGGCGTCCAGTTCAGGATCAGATTGACCGCCTGGCTCGCGTTCGCCGGCACCGCGGGTAGACCGAGCGCCAGAGCCACAAGAGCCGCCTGCAAACGCTTCATCGTCTCTCTCCCCATTGCCGCGACCCGGCTTGTCGCTCTCCTCGTGTGAGGTTACCAATGCAACAAGCCCGTCCTCAACTTGTCAACTGTTTGGTTGGAAATGCCCGCAAAACTTTCAGGAGGCAGCGTGCCGCAGCGCCGCGACCCTGTCGCCACCCGCAAGAAACTGCTCACCGCGGCGCGCCAGGAGTTCGCCCGACACGGTTTTGCGGGTGCACGCGTCGACGAGATCGCGGAGCGCGCTGGCGTCAACAAACAGTTGGTCTATCATTATTTCGGCGACAAGGACGCGCTCTACCTCGCCGTGCTCGAATGGGTCTACGAGGACATCCGCGAGCAGGAACGCAAGCTCAATCTCGAAGGCCTGCCGCCGGACAAGGCCATCCGCAAGCTGATCGAGGCCTCCTTCGATCATCTGGCCGAAAACCCTGATTTCATCGTGCTTTTGAACGACGAGAACCGCGGCGGCGCCCGCCATGTCCGCGGCTCGACGCGGCTGGAAGCCATGCATTCGCCGCTGGTGAGGAGCGTCTCCCACATCCTGCAGGAAGGCGTGCGCGCCGGCCTGTTCCGCAACGGGATCGACCCGATCCAGCTTTATATCTCCATCGCAGGCCTCAGCTATTTCTTCTTCTCCAACACCCCGACGCTGTCGGCGATCTTCGGCAAGGACCTGTCGAGCCGCACCGCCCGACGAGCCCGCCGCCGGCACGTGGCCGATCTGGTGCTGCAGTCGCTCCGACCGTAATCAACCATCTGGTTGAAACTTGTCCCAAGGCCGGTTAGGCTGTGCCTCGCGGCGATGAGGGCTACCGCAAATGGGAGAACCAGGTGGCTGGTGGCGGAGCAAGTCCTGCGCGCAGCTTTGCGATCATCCTGATCGTGCACCTCGCCGTGCTCGTGCTCTGGCAGGTCTCGGTCGACGCCTTCCACGCGCCGAAATTCATCCTGCCCTCCCCGCTCGCGACGGTGAAGACGCTGGGCACCGCGAGCTATTCCTGGGGAGCTAACACGCTGGTAACGGCGATTGAGATCCTCGGCGGGTTCGCGCTCGGTGCTGTCGTCGGCGTCGCACTTGCCGTGATCTTCAGCTGGGCGCCGCTCGTGAGCCTGGTGCTGCTGCCGCTGTTCGTGACCTTGAACATGATCCCGAAGGTCGCGCTTGGCCCGCTCTTCATCGTCTGGTTCTCCTATGGCATCCTGCCGAACATCCTGATCGCCTTCAGCATTTGCTTCTTCCCAATCCTGCTGACCACCGCGCGGGGTCTGCGCGAAGTCGAGCCAGACCTGCTCGATCTCGTCAAATCGCTGCGTGGCTCGCGCTGGACGCTTTTCCGCAAAATCCAGCTGCCTGGTTCGCTGCCTTACGTGTTCTCCGGTATGAAGGTCGGCGCTATCCTCGCGGTCGCCGGCGCCATTGTCGGCGAGTTCATCGCCTCCGAGCGCGGCCTCGGCTACCTCATGATCCAGGTGCAATCTTCGCTCGACACGCCCGCAATGGTGATGGCGGTCGTGCTGCTGACGCTGCTCGGCGTCGCCCTCTACGGCCTGGTGCTCGTCCTCGAACGCATGTTCGTGGTCGGGGACGCAAGACAAAATTGAAGGAGCTCTCCATGCTGCTCTCCCGCCAGGCGCTGCCAAAGACCATTTCTGACATCACCGCCCTCGATGATCTCCTCTGCCGTCCGACGCAGGCGCTGATCGACGACCTCAAGAATGTCGACGGCGACATCATGATCCTCGGCGTCGCCGGCAAGATGGGCCCGACGCTCGCAGGCCTGGCCAAGGCCGCCGCGCCGGATCGCCGCGTCATCGGCGTCGCCCGCTTCAGCGATGTCAGCGTCAAGGACTGGCTGCACGCGCGCGGCGTCGAGACCATCAATTGCGACTTGCTGGACGAGGCCGCGATCAAGGCGCTCCCAAAGGCGCCGAACATCATTTTCATGGCCGGCCGCAAGTTCGGTGCCGAGGGTGATCTGTCGCTGACCTGGGCGATGAACGCGCATGTGCCGGCATTGGTAGCGCAGGCTTTCCCACGGTCGCGGATCGTCGCGTTCTCGACCGGCTGCGTCTATCCGTTCGTGCCCGTCGACGGCAAGGGCTCGACCGAGGATATGGCGCCGAACCCGCCCGGCGAATACGCCCAGTCCTGCGTCGGCCGCGAGCGCATGTTCGAGTATTTCTCGCACAAATTCGCAACGCCGGGTCGACTGTTCCGACTTAATTACGCGATCGACATGCGCTATGGCGTGCTGCACGACATTGCGACAAAAGTGCTGATGGGCACACCGATCGACGTCAGCCTCGGCCACGTCAATTTCATCTGGCAGGGCGATGCGTCCGCGCAGGCGCTGCGCTGCCTGGCGCATTGCACGGCGCCGACCTCGCCGATCAATGTCAGCGGCCACGAGATTTTGGCCGTGCGCGATCTCGCACAGAAATTCGGCGCCCGCTTCGGCCGCGCGCCGGTGCTGACGGGCAAGGAAGAGCCGACGGCCTGGCTGACCGACACGTCGAAAGCCGTGGAGCTGTTCGGGCTGCCCGTCATCGACACCGAGCAGTTGATTGCCTGGACCGCCGACTGGGTCTCCCGCGCCATGCCGAGCCTCGGCAAGCCGACAAAATACGAGGTGCGCGATGGCCGCTACTGATGGGCGTCCCGTCATCAAGCTCGGCCTGGATGATGCCACGGCCGGGCTCGTCCTCTCGGCGGAGGCACACTGGAACCAGACCGAGGAGGATTGGCGCGTCTTCCTGCGCGACGGCGTCGTGTTTGGTATCCGCATCGGCGTGCTGCTGGTCGCAACGGCCGCGCTGCTGCCCTATTCCGGCAACAACGCCTGGATCAGCATGGTGCTGGTGACATCCAGCCACCGCCGGCGCGGCCTCGCCACGCGGCTCGTCGATGCCTGCCTCGAGACCGCCCGCAAGAACGGCCTGACCAGTTGGCTCGACGCGACACCTGATGGCGTTGCCGTCTACGGGCCGCTCGGCTTCACGCCGACGCTGCAATTGCGGCGGCTGAAGCTGGCGAGACCAGCGCACACTCCCGCGCCGCCGCCGCCCTCCGCAGCGCTCGAAGCGCTTCGCGCGCGCGATCGCCGTGCCACCGGCTTCGACCGGACCGCCCTGCTGTCCGCCTTCGCGCAGCGTTCCGGCTCGCGCATCGCCGCCACGAGCGGAGCGATCGCGCTAGTCCGCGATGGCCGGACTGCGCGCCATATCGGCCCGCTGTTCGCGGACGAGGCCGCCGAAGCGCTGGCGCTCGTTCATGCCATCGCGCGATCGGAATCCGGACCGCTGCTGATCGACGCTGTCGCGCCGCAGACTGCGTTTCTGGAAGGATTGACCGCCTCAGGGTGGGCCATCGAGCGTCCGTTCCAGCGCATGCGGTTCGGTCCCGCTACCACCCCGGGCGAGGAAATGCCATTCGCCGTCGCCGGCCCTGAATTCGGATAGGACATCATGCACCACAGCCAGATCAACAGGGACATCCGCAAGCTGATTGCCGAGGGCACCGTGCTGCCGGCGCATCCGCTCGCGCTCACCGCCGAGCGACAGCTCGACAAGACACATCAGCGCGCGCTGACGCGCTATTACATCGATGCTGGCTCGGGCGGCCTTGCCGTCGGCGTCCACACCACGCAATTCGCAATTCGCGATGTCGGGCTCTACCGTCCGGTACTCGAGTTAGCCGCTGAGACCGCAGCAAACTGGACTAAGCGTCCGCTTGCAATGGTCGCGGGGCTCGCTGGTCCGACCGCACAGGCCGTGACTGAAGCCCGCACCGCACGTGATATCGGTTATCACGCCGGCCTCCTCAGCCTCGCCGCAATGAAAAGCGCGTCCGAGGACGAAATCATCGCGCATTGCACCGCTGTTGCCGCGGAAATCCCGCTCGTGGGATTCTACCTTCAGCCGGCGGTCGGCGGCGTCATCCTGTCGAGCCGGTTCTGGCAGCGTTTTGCCTCGGTCGAAAATGTCATTGCGATCAAGATCGCACCATTCAACCGCTATCGCACGCTCGACGTGCTGCGCGGCGTAGCTGCCGCCGGCGCCCTCGACCGCGTCGCGCTCTACACCGGCAATGACGATCACATCCTGCTCGACCTGATGCTGCCGTTCGATCTCCGCGACAAGGGCGTCACCACGCGCACTTATTTTAAAGGCGGCCTGCTCGGCCACTGGTCAGTTTGGACCTCAAGCGCCATCAAGCAGTTCGAGCGCTGCAAGGCGGCGCGGCACAAGGACAGCGTGCCGGCCGATCTCCTCGCGCTCGATGCCCGCGTCACCGATTGCAACAGCGCCTTCTTCGACGTGGCCAACAATTTTCACGGCTGCATCGCCGGCTGCCACGAGATCCTGCGCCGTCAGGGCCTGATGAAGGGTCTCTGGTGCCTCGATCCGAACGAAGGTCTCAGCCTCGGCCAGAAAGACGAGATCGATCGCGTGACGCGCGAGCATGCCGACCTTAGCGACGATGCCTTCGTCGCCGACAATTTGAGCAAATGGCTGGCATGAGCTCAAAACCCTTCATCAGCCTGCAAGGCGTCCGAAAGGTCTATCGCAGCGGCGGCAGCGAGTTTCTCGCTGTTTCCGACGTGACCATGGACGTGCAGGAGGGTGAGCTGGTCTCGCTGGTCGGCCCGTCCGGCTGCGGCAAGACCACGGTCATGAAGATGCTGGCCGGCCTGCACAACGCGGACGGCGGCACCGTGACCATCGGCAACGCGTGCAGCCCGTTCGATCCGAGCCGTGACATTGGCATGGTGTTCCAGCAGGCGCTGCTGCTGAAATGGCGCACCATCCTAGACAACGTATTGCTACCGGCCGAGATCGTCGGCCTCCCGATGAAGGCCGCGCGCGAACGGGCGCGCGACCTGCTCAATCTCGTCGGCCTCTCAGGCTACGAGCAGAAATATCCCCAGCAATTGTCCGGCGGCATGCAGCAACGCACGTCGATCGCGCGCGCCTTCATCCACGATCCAAAGTTGATCCTGATGGACGAGCCGTTCGGCGCGTTGGATGCACTGACGCGTGAGCAGATGAATCTGGAGATGCTGCGGATCTGGCGGGAGAGCGGCAAGACCATCATCTTCGTCACGCATTCGATCCAGGAAGCCGTATTCCTGTCCTCGCACTGCGCGGTGCTGACGGCCGGGCCGGCGAAGATGGCCGACTACTTCCCGATCGACCTGCCCTTCCCGCGCGATCTGCCGTTGAAGACAATGGATGCGTTTGGCGCGTATGCACGGCGGATCTACGCGAAGCTGGGGCTGGGGGCGGCGTAGTACGCCACACGGTAGCTGCCGGCTTGCGATAAAGAGGAAGAGGCCGCCAACTGTGGCGGCCTTTCTCAGGGGGCAAGAATGCGCTCACGAATTATCGGCCGCTTGATCGGCGTGGCCGTGATCGAATTCGTAATAGGTGTTTCGTGGCTGTTCGGTGCCAACCAAATGCTAGTACTGATGCTCATCCACGTCGGCCTGTCGCCAGTTCGGGTGATGGCTCGTGTGGATGCCTATGAAACGCTATGGTCTAGTCGGCTTCGCTGCGGCCATTCTCTTAGCAGCAAGCCTCGCTCCCGATGACGCAGTTGCGCGTCGAGGCGGAGGTGGTTATCGCGGTGGCAGATTTCATGGAGGAGGAGGTCGCGTCGCTCATGTAAGAGGCGGTGCCGTCCACGGGCGAGTCGTCGGCGCCGGCGGAGGGTATGGCTACAGACCAATTCCCGGTAGTCCTGTCGCACGTGCGTCGGTACGACGGGGCGCATACCGCGCGGCCTATAGGGGCGCAGCCTATCGCGGCGCCGCTGTTGGCGCCGCGGCCGCAGGGGCCGCCTACTACAGCGGTTACAACAATCGCTGCTACTACAATTCCTACGGCCACCAGTCGGTAAGCATCACTGCGGGTCCTTTCGGCTGAACTGAACCTATGACGCATAATGAAGCCAGCGGTCCTTCGAGCTTCTTTGGTTCAAGGTGTCTGTCGCCGCCAGCCACGGAGCAGCGGTGCGCCGGGTTGACGTCACTTGGCGTCTTGATAGGCTGCTTGCATGGGCATCTTTGAAAAGCATCGCGGTACTCTAGTTCCCGTTCACGAGGACAACGCTAAGACGAGGGATTGGCTCGTCCTCCTGGAAGCAGCCACCATAGTTGGCGAGCAACGTGACAAGCTTCGGGTGGCGCTGACCACGCAAGAGCGGAAGCTCGTGAAGAAGCGCAGGCTATTCGGCAAGCCGCAGTATTTCCTTGTCATAGACGGCTATGATCCAAGGATACACGCTCTCTATTTCTGCCCCCAGCTCTACAAGAACGAAAACGGCAGTCTAGCCCCACTAACGGGGCCGGAAATCGGCCAGCTAATGGCTCAAGCACTTGAGGGCGGTGCAATTGAAAAAGCGCCTTGGTACGAGCCGGGCGACGGTGCCCCGAAGGACCTAGTGATCAAGGCGGCGCCCAACCTGGAGCTTGATAGTTTGGTCGTCGACGCTCCTATGCCGAGATCGAATAAGCCCGCGCCTCTCAGAGCGGTCCCTATTAGCGACAAAGACAAGTGAGGCGTTCGTGTTGACTGCTGCTATTGACGGCTGCTGCTATTGTAGCCGTGACTGTGCGCTCCCGAACTCCCTCAGCATCAGCCCCCTTTCGGAACTCCGAGTTTCAGTGTCGCTTTTGCAACCCTGCCCGTAAGCAGAGGTTAACCCAGGTTAACAACGCCGGGGTTTGCCATGGGCCAGTCCACTCCGTTTTCTAAGCTTGCAATGGTCGTCGAAGATGATCGCGATTCAGCGCGAGATGATCGCAATTCTTCTGGAGGAGAGTGGCTTCCAGGTGCTTCAATTCGAGGATGCCGATAGCGCAACTATGGTGCTCAAGGTCCATCACGCGGCAGTGCTGATTACTGATGTCAACCTGATCGGCAAAATGACCGGCGTTGAACTCGCACACATCGCGAGGGCAATTGATCCCGACCTTCGTATCGTTGTGACCTCAGGAAGACCTTGCCAGAGCGTGCTGCCTTCGGACGTGACGTTCCTATCGAAGCCGGTCTATCCGGTCGATTTGTTAAGGATGGCGACAAACTAGGCTGGCGCGCCCGCTACGTGCCAAGCAAGGCCCTTGTCGCTCTGCGGACGTGAAAAGCCCCAGACAGCTGCTGTCCGGGGCTTTGAACAGAACAAGACGGTCTCGCGCTCCGTTTTGTTACCACTCAGGTCCGTAATAACCGCGGCGCTCGTAATAGGGCTCGCCGTACCCATAGGGACGATCATAGTAGCCGCGGTCGTAGGCGTAGGATCCTCGGAACGGTGCAGTCGCGATAGCGCCAGCCGTTCCGATAGCCGCGCCAGCGAGGCCAGCGGCAGCTCCGATGGGGCCGACGCCATAGTGATGGGCGTAATAGTGGCCGCGATGGTGCACGATCCGCGCTTCCGCGGGGGCAGCCACCAAGGTCGCTACCGCCGCAGCGGCAGCCAATAGCTTCACTTTGATCATTGTATTTCCTCCTCTGAGCGGATTTAACGGCACCGAGACAAATCAGTTCCGGAGGTGGCCGGCGTGCTGCCGCCTGGGTGTGATGAATCGTTAGACCGGGGCTTGCCTGACTTGGCTGCTGAAGGGGTCGACCAGCTGCAGATTGGTCTGGGAGAGTTGTTCAACGAAGGGTTCGAACGCGGCCGCTCCTGAACCCTCCGGTCATCTTGTGCATCCTTCCTCGGCGGCCACGGCCGACATGGCCGCACGCGCGATGCGCATGCAAAGCTTCAAGGGCACTCAAGACGCAACGCGGCCTCAAGCCAATCGACCGGAGCAAGGCCTTCAGGAGGCGGCCTGGAGCGGGAGCCTCTTGCTTTTGTTGGGTGTCGCCAGACTTCGCGGCCGGCCGATCAGATATCCCTGCATTTCGTCGCACCCGTCTGCAGGAGGAGCGTCATCTGGGCTTCGGTCTTTATGCCCTCCGCCAGCACCGGGACCCCGAGGCCGTGGGCGAGGCCGATCACGGCCCGGACGATGGCGAGCGAGCGATCGTTTTGGCCGAGCGCCATCACGAAGGATCGGTCGATCTTGATTCGGTCGAGGGGGAAAGCTTCCAGGTATGACTGAGTATCCCGTGCCGAAGTCGTCCAGTGCGATTTGAACCCGGTGCCTTGAGCGACTGCATCGTCTTCTTGGCGCGCGCGATGTCCTCGATCAGCACGCCTTCGGTGATTTCGAGCTCGAGCCGCGAGCCCGGCAGCCCGCTATCGCGCAGCGCCTGGCGGACGTGCGCTTCGAGATTCTCGCGGCGCAACTGCGCGGCCGAGACGTTGACTGCGATCCTCAGCGGCCGTGGCCATGACGCAGCTTCCCTGCACGCCTCCGTCAGTACCCAGTCGTCTATCTGCGCGATCGAGCCGCTCCGTTCGGCGACCGGAATGAACTCGCCGGGCGGAACGATGCCGCGAAGCGGATGGCGCCAACGGATGAGCGCCTCATAAGCCTTCAACGTGCCGTCCCGGTGCTGCTGCGGCTGATACTCCAGAAAGAGCTCGCATCGCTCGACGGCGACCCGCAGGTCGTGCTCGATCGCCCGGCGCTCCCGCAGTTGCTGGTCCATGGCGCTCGTGAACAGGCGAATCGCTGCCCTGCCTTCATGCTTGGCGCGGTAAAAGGCGGCATCGGCATTGGCCAGCAACGAGACCGCATTGTCGGCATCTCGCGGATACAGTGCGGCGCCAACGCAGAGATCAATCTGAAGGGCGTGGCCGTCGACCTCGATGGGCCGTTCGACGGCGTGCATGCGTCTCGACACTTTGAAGGCCCCCGCGTAGCCTCGCGCACCACGGACGCCCGAGTTCTTCGTTCGCTAGTGTGTTTGTGAACAAGTTTCTCAGTCTTCTTTGACATCATCATCTGGATTCAACTGGCTTCGATATTCCCGCGCTATCGTGTCGAAGCAGGTGCAGGAGACTTGCCGAGAGCGTGAGAGTTGATGATGTTGACGAGCCCGCGCAAGCTGTGGATCAACCCACCTTTTTCGAGTGCTTCAAGGCATTCGGTCACGCTTGCCCGTCGAACACCAAGCAGATGAGCCAAGACTTCGTGGGTGAGCGGCAACTTATCGTCCTCGAGGGCATTGCTGGCGACGAGCAGCCATCGGGCGAGTCGTTGCTTGACGGAGTGTGCCGCATTGCAGACGCCTCGACTGCGAGGTCTGCAGCAACACGACATCTACGTGTCTGAGCAGAATTCTCCTAGAGCTCGAGACGGGATCTAGCGAGTTCAAAAATGCCTTGAGAGCGTCCGCGTCCTCGCGGCTGATTTTGGTGTACCAGGGGTAGGGAATGGCGGGACATAGATAGCTGCCATCGGCCGATATGCCCTGATGGAAAGCCCGGTAGAACTGATTCTCACTCGACGCGGTAGTCGGACTTGCCGTTGCAATGTGGCTGTACGCAACTCCGACTGCCTCGCTTGCGGTGCTGCTGGGGGGCGATAGGCGGCATAGTGCCAGATCCCCTGCAACTTGCGCATACTGCTCTCCCGAGGGAGCCCCTGAGGTCGCTTCAGCGCTTTCGCATCTGGATTCACACCAAACGGAAACTCAACTGGCCGGAAGGGATCTGGTCACAGATCTTGTTCGTTCTAGTGACCGTTGCCCTTGTCGAAATCGTTCGGACTGGCATCCAAAGCAGCTAATTCTGCAACACGCAAAAGACCCTAGCCCATGGGGCCATGGCGGTCAGTTACCCACACCCACGACGCGCAGTAGCTCGCGCGCGTTCGGAGCCACCCAGTAATCGACAATGTTTGCTAGCGGTGGCGGGGGCTTCGTCGGCGTGATCCGCTCGTAGGGCAGCGAACGAAAACGGCCGCAGGACCCTGCCCCACATCCTGCGGCCTCATTTTTCCGGGAAAATTCAATGTTTGCGAATGATGCTCGACTTCCAGCCCCGGCTGAGCGGAATGATTGCAGGACTCGGGCTGAAGTTTGAGTCGCCAATCGGTGTTCCAGAACGGAACATACGCGATGTTGCGACAGCGCCACGTTAAGGTCAGGACGGCGAACCTAAAGCAAATTGCTGTGATCCCGATCAGCGTCCCGGTGCATCAGAACGCGATAATGTTGGCTCGCCACTTACTCTTCCCAAACCATCTCCCCGCACTGACATCGAGCAGGTCGCTGCTGGATGAAGAGAGTAACCCGGAAGGTTTCTTTGGCGGAGCGACCCTTTAAGTGACCATCGTCTATTCTGGGTGCCTGGTCGCGGTCTGGTCCGCGACCAGGCGGTCGAGCGCCATAGCCTGAAGCCAGCCCCAGGGCGATGGTTGCTCGGCCGTCACCGTAGCAAACAACATGCCACGCCTAGACCGTGGCTCCGATACTCGGGACGTCGGCGTCCGGGGTCCGGCTGGCATGTTTGGTGGCGCGGCGCGGGAAACAGAAAAGCGGCCTCGGGTACGCAGCGGGCTGGGTAGGCCGGGGCCGCTCTGCGGGCATTGGTGGCCCGCAGCCATCAACGAACCGCGGGGGCGCCGTCGGTTCCTGCCCAAATCCGGCGCCGGGCCAACTAGGCTTGCGACTTGTACCCGCCTTCAGCGAGGCGCGGCCCCAGCCCTAGCCGGTGATTCACTCAGCCATTCGCCATTGCGAAAAGGTTTCGCCGCTCTTTCGACTGATCTGGCCTCGCTGCTTGCGAAAGCGCTGAGTACGGCCGTATATCGCCTGCCGGGACCGTCCTAGGCGTTTGGCGGTTTCGTCAGCTTGGACGCCATCGCTTCTTCGTCCGGCAACCAGGGCCGTCCTGTTGCGTGATCGTTGGACATAGAAATCACGTCGGAGGTCAATTACGAAACGATAGCGCCAGATCGTAAGTGAACGTTCAAAAACGGCAGCGTCGCAATTGCTTGGCTGGCTCCTTGGCGTGACGAGTCGTTGCACCTAGAGGGCACCAATCTTTAGACAAATCACGTAGGCGATTACAAATCCCGGCAGAAAGAGGAAAAACCACACGACGCCGTTCGGCTCGCCATGGGATGCAAACTCACGGTTTGGATCTGTCTCACGGTGATGGGGCACGTCCGAAGAGATGTTCTGACTCGGGCGTCTGCGTCTGGCTACTCGCCTTAGAAGCTGCTTGACGGCCGTTTCGTGCGAGCTCGTTGTGGTGTCATCTCGATCGGACATCGGTGCTCTACCTCTTCACTTCATCCGATGTCGACCAGCCGCGGCTATTCCCGCCATTCCTCGGACCTTCGCTTGGTAGCCCGGCCGCTAACTGCGCACGAAATCCCGCAATATCTCGAAGTAATTCGTCGCGACCCGGCCCCTGCGGAAGCTTCCGAGCGGTGGCCTCTAATAGCCTCACAGCCGTTTCTTCTAGTTTCCGCATGTCGTTGCTGCAACCGTTCGGTGGGTGCTTCCGGCGACGCACCGCCGATCAATGCGTTGGTGAGATCGCCCCCCGCGTCGACCACGATGACATCGCCGGGATCGGCGATCGCCATCGCCTTGTGAAGCATCAGATTGTCGCCCGGGCACGTCTTCACGGTCAGCGCGGGGCCGGCCATCCCTCCGGACTGGTGCCTCTCGAGATTTTCTTGGCCTGCCTGATGACCGGGGTCATTTCCTCGGGCTTCTCGGTCTTGAAGCGAGTGAATTGAACGATCGTCACTGGCTACCTCCATCATTGTGTGAAATGTCCAAGAGGCACCGGATCGTAGCGGCGCGGCGCTTTGGCTATTCTAAAATTGATCAAGTAGCTCAATCTATTCTCGCTCGTTCGCCACGGAATCTGTGAACCATCTCACACCCGACACAACCGCAAACCGATAACTTCTTTTTGTAGTCCTACCGCTTGAGTGACAAAGCGATGAAGAAAATCGTTGTTCTCTCTGACGGCACAGGCAACTCCTCTGCCGCTGTCTGGCGCACTGATGTATGGCGCACATTCGAGGCAATCGATCTCTCGAATTCGGATCAGGTCGCATTTTATGACGACGGGGTTGGGACCTCGAGCTTCAAACCTCTCGCGATACTCGGCGGCGCCTTCGGCTACGGCCTGAAACGCAATGTCATCGACATCTACAAGTTCATCTGCAGAAATTATCGAGACGACGGTGACGAGATATTCGGCTTCGGCTTTAGCCGTGGTGCTTTCACAATCCGCGTAGTCGTAGGCTTGATCTTGGATCAGGGCTTGGTCGAGGCGGAAGATGAGCTCGATCTCGATAGTCGCGCGACTGCCGCGTTCGAGGACTATCGACGTCGCAAGTATCATACGGTCTGGTGGAGCTTGTTCAGGGGTGATCGAAAAATACCGCCGCCTAAGGACACAGCCAGAAATAAGCCGGTCAAGAGCATCCGTTTCCTGGGCCTTTGGGATACGGTGGCGGCCTACGGGCTCCCCGTCGATGAAATGACCCGCGGCGTCAACAAATGGATATGGCCGCTCGAGCTCCCAAGCCGGGTGCTTGATCCCCGCGTTAAACGCGGCTGCCACGCGTTAGCCTTGGACGATGAACGCACGACATTTCACCCCGTCTTGTGGGATGAGAGCAAGGAGACGCCAGCCCAATCCGAACAACCGCGGCCGATCTCCGAGGAACGCATCAGCCAAGTCTGGTTCTCCGGAATGCATTCCAATGTCGGCGGCGGTTATCCCGACGATTCGCTGGCGAGGATCCCGCAGTGCTGGATCATGACCGAAGCCCAGAAGTGCGGCCTTCGCTTCAAGTCTGCTCCAACCGCCGATCCGGATAGTATGATCGCCACGCATGCCGCCAGAGACAAGGACGGGCGGCTCTATGACTCTCGCAGCGGCCTCGGCAGTTATTACCGCTACGGTCCGCGCAAGCTCGCCGTGCTGTGTCACGACCGCCTTTCGCGCGACGAAGGCCATCGGGTCAAGATCGATAAGCCAAAGATTCATGAGAGCGTCTTTCGGCGCATCCAAAACAACGCACATCCTTGCGCGCCACTCGGTATCCCGTCGCGGTATGACGTCCTCACGGACAAGGGCCAAATCCTTCCGGCCCCCGCCAACCCCTACGAAACGAGCGCTCAGAGTGAAGCGCGGGCGAAGGCGCAGGAAGCGGTCTGGAACACGGTTTGGCTTCGCCGCGTCGTATACTTCTTAAACGTCTTTGCCTCCGCGGCGCTGCTGGTTTTTCCGCTGCTGAAAGCCCTGCCGGCCTCAGATGAGTTCTCCAGTCCCGTGCGGTGGCTTTCCGACCTCATTCGCCTCATCGGCTCCTTTCTTCCGTCCATTGCCACGCCCTGGATCAACGGATATGCCCGCAGTTCCCTTACTTTCCTGGTTCTCGCGCTGGCGGTTGCGGCATTCTCGCTAATCGGAAGCCGGCTCTCGGCACGCATCAAGAGCGACATGGGCGCGATTTGGCAAAATTCTATGGTGACCGGCACCACTATCGCAAGCGCGCCGGAAAACTGGATCTATCGGCTGCGCACCAGCACGCCGTACGAATGGTCCAAACGATTTTGGAAGTTTCAGTTGGGGCCCGCCCTCTCAGCCGTCTTCTTTCTGTATGCCGGAATTATGGCCGTCAACCACCTCCTCTACATCGTCATCGACGATGCCGGCTTCGTGTGCAGCGAGAGTAGTCCGACCGCAATGACAAAGGGGGAAACGCGACGACTGATCCTTGACACGTCTTCAGTGTGCTCGCCCACTGGCATTCTTCTTCAAGATGGTCAGCGCTATCTCGTCACGATCAAAGCGAGGGAACCGCAATGGTTCGATCGGACGATTGCGACGACGGCTGCAGGCTTCTATAGCCTGGACCCGCCCACGATCTGGGAACGGGCAGCGATGCTGTTTGCGCTCCCGATGCGCCGCGAATTGATCCGGCCCTGGTTCAGGATCGTCGCTAGGACCGGCAGCGTCGGAGGCGAGGAGAGCTTTTTGGATCCCGATCCAGAAGACCATTCGATCGAAGAGGTGATCCGCGCAACGCGCGATGGCGAACTATTTTTCTTTGTCAACGACGCCGTCGTTGGCGTGCCTAGACTGGCCGGTACATTTTATGCGAACAACCGTGGCACCGCCGAAATTACGGTGACGCGGCGGTAGCCCCTAATAGGTAGATCACGGATTATGGAAAGAAGTCGGCCGAGGGCCGAGTTCTGGGCCGAAGCAGGTTCATCATCTTCTGCTCCTGTAGGCTGGCAGCCGCTTCGCGCGCCCGCTCTGCGGGGCGGGCTCTATAAGTTGCGCTCACCGAATCTTCGTCTGGGAGCCGAGGCTCCCGGCCGGTCGTTCAAGGACGTGCAACAAGCAATGACTGCACGTTTGCACCGCCGGCCATGAGAGGATTCGACGGCTCGAAGTGCTCCCCCAGTTCTCGTTTCTGGACAAGCAAGCGCGCATCGAGAAACGCATCCTTCAGGCTTACGGCTCGCCGGAGCGCGACGTTAAAAAACGCATCACCGAAATAGGTCCACTTCGCCTTATCTTGACACCCAAACGACGCATGATTTGCGTCGGCCGCAGTGATGACCAGCACATCGGGATTCGCGAGACGTGGGATGAAGACCCCGGAATAGCAAGCCGAGATGACCACCACCTTATGTCGCACACCAGTCTTCGCGAGTATGCTAGCGAGACGAGAGGGCGTCAGTGTTTGTGTGAGCCGCCCCGCCTTGATTGCAAGTCCGTCGGGAGAGCCATGGGAGGTGAGAATCAGAAAGAGAACATCTTTATCGGCATTCAGGCTATTGGCTGCGACCTGCAACGAACTAGCCAAGGCTTCGATCGTTGCACCTCCGCCTTTCTTCGAATTGTATTGTACGTCGATCGCGCCGGTTTCGAAACGGGCCGCTACGACCTGAGCTGCGCCAGTTGCCTCCGCTCTAAATACGCCCTGATCGCCGAAAAGGCCAAAGGACACCACGCCAACCTTTCGAGCATCCTCAATAGCGCATACCGACGAAACCAACGGCCCGACGGTCAGAATTAAAGCGAGGAGCGGCGCGCAGAGCCGCCTGATCCAACAATGAGAGGTCATGCAAAACCTCGTTTCGAGATCGCCGCTAAAGAATTGCGGCTCTATACAAAATAGTGGACGTACAGTGAATTACCATTAGTCGGAGTGTACCTCTCCAGCCACGCTCTCGCTTCGCCGCTCTGACGCGTCAATTTGAACGCTTGATTTGCATCAACGTTGCGTTTGCCGTTGCGTACGAGCATGTCCTGAACTTGCCTTGTCCCTAGGCGGCCGACCACGTTGCCACTTCAATATAAAAGGTATACCTTGCCACCGCTTCAGCCGGTCCACCGGCCTTTCGCTCGATCCCTGCACCGCGTCGCGAAAATGAGGAGCATGACCATGCCGATTACGACGCTGAAGGTTTTGGCCAGCCTCATACAATTACATGGGCCAGGGGCAACAATTCAAAGCGACCATCAGGGTATCGACGCATTGCTGAACGATCTGCGCGGACAGAGTGCGGAGCAAGGCGTTGTCTCCGAGGAACCCGTGGCGACCCAAGCCGCTTTCAGACGAGGGGGTTTTGCTAAAGGGGCTAATGCAGGCGCCTTTCGCAGGGCGGCGTACGCCCCGGGCGCGGGCGCGTTCCGCCGAGGGGGATTTGTTCGAGGGTATTAGATAGGTTTCTTCTAGCCCGGCTCGGTATCGGCATGTCGGCTGACGGTTCAGATTTTGCTGCCTTCCAGGATCTGCCGATTGCGCAGTTGCTGGTCAAGGTTGCGACGAGATGTAACATCGACTGCTCCTATTGCTACTGGTTTCGCGATACGTCCGTTTATAGCAAGCCCAAACTGATGAGCCCTGACGTGCAGCATCAATTGCTGCAGCGCATCGAGGAGCACGTCGTCAGATACTCCCTCGTCGATTTTCCGATCATTCTGCACGGCGGCGAGCCGCTGCTATGGGGCGTCGAGAACTTCCATCGCTTTGCCGAGGCCTGCGAGGCTATTTCATCACGGACGGGCTGCGAATTTCCCATCGCGGTCACGACCAACGGCGTGTTGATCGATGACGAATGGCTGGCCTGCTTCGAG
Organism: Bradyrhizobium sp. USDA 4472; assembly: GCF_054058595.1. Classification (NCBI taxonomy): domain Bacteria; kingdom Pseudomonadati; phylum Pseudomonadota; class Alphaproteobacteria; order Hyphomicrobiales; family Nitrobacteraceae; genus Bradyrhizobium; species Bradyrhizobium sp. USDA 4472. The sequence continues at coordinate 165,611 of NZ_JBSSAM010000002.1, read as the reverse complement.
GCCCGCCACATTTCGGTTGCGATCAGTCTGGATGGGCCAGCACACATACATGACATTCATCGCAGAACATTTCAGGGTACGGGTACCCACGCCGCTGTGGAACGTGCCGCTCGAATGCTGGTATCGCGTAAGATTGGCGTAATTGCCCTGGCAGTCTGCAATCCCGTCCACGCGCCACAGCACTATGCTGATTTTTTCGCTGCGTGTGGAATCTCCAACTACGACATCATGATCCCCGACGCGACGGTGGATGAGAAACCGCCATCTATTGCCGCGTTCTACAAGGGTCTGTTCGACTTGTGGCTGGAGGCAAATCGTACAAAGTCGACGACCAATATTCGTATCATTTCTGACATGATCACTGCCCTGCTTAGCAACAATTCGCCGACCGAGGGCGTGGGCCACAAACCTGTCGAACTTTGCACCGTCATGACAGATGGCACCGTGGAGGCGCACGATGTACTGCGGATTGCAGGCGACGGCTTCACGAGCACCACGTTCAACATCTTCGATCATGCGATCGACGAGGTCAGGAACGAGCCTCGCTGGAAAGCCGCGCGGGATGCCTCAATCAATCTTTGCGCGAAGTGTCGGCAATGCAAGTTCATGAACGCCTGCGGCGGAGGCTATCTTCCGCATCGTTTCTCCAAAAAGAACGGTTACGATAATCCTTCGGTCTATTGCGACGATCTCTACGCGATGTTTGAGAACATGCAGTCCGCACTTGAGAGCCATCTCTACGTCAGCAAGCCAGACGGGGGTCGCCTCAATGTGCGCGAGCTCTTGGCAGACGCCTAGTCGACTGCACGAACCGCCAGACGTTCCGCCCGCGGGGAGGCCGCCGTGCCGATCCCAGTGTGTGGCCCAGAGGGCTGGGTAGAACAATGCTGACGCAAATCTACGAAGTCGCGACGCCCGCCGAAGCCGAAGCAATATCCTCAATTGGTGTAGATCATGTCGGCGTGCTTGTCGGCGATGGTTCCTTCCCTCGCGAGCTTCCGGTTCACAAAGCAGCTGCCGTTATGAAAGCGATCCGGGCGCCGTCTGTACTTTCAGCGTTGTTCCTGTCGGCGGATGTCGATCTCATCGAACGGATGGCCAGGGAGCTTAATCCCCAGATCGTGCACCTCGGCGCTTCCAACGACTTGCTTACGCCTGATCATGTCGTGGCGCTGCGAAAGACTCTGCCAAAACTCAAATTCATTCGCAGCATATCTGTGACGGGACCCGAGGCGGTACACGTGGCGCGCACTTATGATGGAATTGTTCAGTGGATCCTACTTGATAGTCATCGAGTAGGCGATATCCAAATCGGTGCGCAGGGCGTGACGCATGACTGGAGCGTCAGTCGAACGATTGTCGAGACTGTTCGCACCCCGGTAATACTCGCTGGTGGCCTCGGACCAGACAACGTCGAAGAGGCCATCCGATCGGTCCAACCTGCCGGCGTTGACTCGAAAACGAAGACCGACCGCGAGGGTGCTCACTCAAAAGACCGGGCCAAGGTCGAAGCTTTCTATCGCGCCGCGAAGAGCTATTAGGTCTTCTCTTTGTTGGCTCTTGTGAGACGTTCGGATTCGACAGCATGTCGGTTTGCGCCAAAACCGGCCGATCCTCGCAAGACTATGCTTCATTGGCGTGACAAGGTCAGCCCGCATAGGCAAACTGGGCTTACCCGCGTTCGCAGTTTACACCATCGCATCAGCTAGCCCTGGCCGCTGTTATCAGGAGTAGAAGATCGGAGCAAATCGCTAGGTGGGCTACCGCTTCCGGCATGTGGTTGGAGTAATGACCCTGGGCCCGGATCCTTCGCAACGTGGACGGACACGCCTGATACCTTGCGGACCTACGATAACGCTGGTCCGCACAGTGAGGCTGGTCATGGCGCTGGGCACCACCCCCGCGTACGCCGCTGACGTTAATTATCTGGCCCCGACAGGAATCCCCGCAAAGGAGTTTCCCGCACCTCGGCGTCCGGTTGCGCCGATCCCCAGCCTAAGCCGCTCCGCCGAGGAGCACCGCGACTTCCTGAATGAGGCCGGCGAGGTCGCACGTCTTCTTGAGCTGAAACCAGGCATGACAGTCGGCGATATTGGTGCAGGCAGCGGCTACTGCACGGTCCGTCTCTCATACCTCTTCAGCCCGAACGGTTATCGTCGCCCAGGATGTGATGCGGGATTACCTCATCGAGCTCAGGAGGCGAACGGAACGACTGGGGCTGAGATACGTTATATTTGTGATGGGCGAACCGCACGACCCCCGCCTGCCCGCTTCGTCGCTGGATGTCGCCATCCTTGGGCACATGTATCACGAGATAGCCCCAGCCCTATGCCTTCCTTTACAATCTCGCGCCCGCATTGAAGCCGGAATTGTCGACTTCGAGCGTCCCACCTCATGGCACGGCAGGTCGATTGAGCTGCTGCGTTGCGAATTGACCGCTGTTGGCTACGGTCAGATCGCCACGTATCAGCTTGGAGGCGGTGGCGGATATTTGGCGGTATTTGCTCCACCGCAAGAAGCGGGTCTCCGATGGACATACGTCACGAGCGTCGAGTAGATCGTCTGGACCTCGTCTTTCATCCGACCGACGACTGCCTGCTTCGGGCCGGCGAAATGCTGAAAGACTATAGTCACCAGATAAGCTGACCAACCATCATTAAGCCGACCGGCGACCAATTGACCGTATCCGTTGGCGATCGTGCTCGGGCCGGTGAGAGTCCCTTGCCTTCCAGGATCTGTCTAACGGAGGGAGTCGGTGAGAAGCGAGGCCGGCGCATGGTTCGCGCGAACGGGACATTCCCCGCCAGTTCGGATCGCACGCTTCGAGTAACTCGATGTCTCTCCGGAGAGAGGGGCCCACGAACCGGCTACCCAGCCAGTCATGCAACTACTCCGCACGGCCGGTACAACGTCGGACCAAGGGGCCAAGACCGAGCGGGTTCGGCTGACGGCACTACCGATACGTTTCCAGCGAAATAGAGAAGCAAGGAAGGGTTGTAGCAGCAGCCATTTACCACAGGCGCCGTAAAGGCTCCTCGATATCTGCCTAGCACTTGATTCCCTGCGATGCCCTGATTTTGGGCCGCTATCGAACAGCGCTGCTGAAGACTCCACTTCAAACTGGTGGTAGAGTAATCATTCGCTTGGTTTGAGGAGGTGGCTGTGCCTTCTGGCCCAGACGTTTCAGTCGAGCCGATTATCGAGTTCGGTCGCCTCAGCCGAGCTGTGCTCGCCGCTGATGTAGTAGCGTATACGCGTCTCATGGAGACCAACGAGCTTCAAATTCATCGACGGTTTCGTCGCCTAAGGGTAGAAACTATCGATCCATGCATCCTTTACATGCGCGGGGAGATCGTCAAGAACACGGGCGATGGCTTTATCGCCATATTTGAAAGTCCATTGGACGCCCTAAAAGCAGCCGCAGAGTTGCAGCGCGAGATTAGATCCAGGGAAGCAGACCATCCGCCTGAACTCCAAATATCATTTCGGATGGGCATCCATTGGGATCCCGTGATTGTGGATCTGAATGATGTGTATGGCAGCGGAGTCAATATTGCCGCTCGGTTGCAAACCGCGGCCCCAGCTGGCGGAATTGTCCTCTCGTCAGCTATGCTCGACGAGATTGGTGATCAGAATGAATACGCTTTCGACGATTTGGGCGAACTTCGGTTTAAGAATCTAACACGGCCGATAGCCGCCTTTTCTGTTCGCTTGCCCGGTGTAGACCGCAGTGCAGCTGTGGGTTTTGCGTCGAAGGGTTCAAAGCGAGCAAGACTGCCATCGATCGGCGTACTGCCGTTCGCAAATCTCTCGCAAAACAATGACGACAACTATTTTGCTGAAGGTTTCGTCGACGACATTATCGCCACCTTGAGCAACCTTCGGGATCTACTAGTCGTCTCTCGTGGTTCAACTGTTAATTTTGTCCGGCGGTCTTTAGACCCATCCTTGGCAAGCGAGAAGCTCGGAGTGCGATATTTTCTAAACGGAAAGGTTAGGAGGACAGGAAACTCTATTCGTGTGTCAGTAGAGCTTACTGACTTGGCAGCTGGTTCAGTGATCTGGGCAGAGAAATATGATTCGAAGATCGACGATATCTTCGTTGTACAGGACGAGATTGCTTCTGCGATAGTAGAGCGCGTAGCTACCCACGTTCGTCGAGCTGAAGTTAGGCGTGCCATGCGTAAGCGGCCACAAAGCCTCAACGCATACGATCACCTGCTTCGAGCCCTTGAGCTGCTCTATAAGCTTGACTTCTCCAGTTTTTCGCGAGCGCGAACTCTTCTTGAAAGGGCACGTGAGGACGACAATACATATGCAGCGCCTTTTGCGTTCTCAGCGCATTGGCACTTGTTCAACATTGCAGAAGGCTGGTCTTCCGATCCTGCTGTCGAAATTGCAGAAGTTATGCACTTGTCAGACCTGGCGCTTGAGCGAGACCCCAGCAATGCACTCGCGCTTGCGCTGAAGGGACATGCCACGAGTATGTTCTTCCGCGACTACGATGCTGCGTTGGACTGCTTCGATCGTGCGCTTACTATTTCCCCCAATAACGCTTGGGCTTGGATGTTTAGCAGTGCGACTTATGGTTTCATCGGTAATGCTTTGAGCGGTATCGAGCGGGCAGAGCGGGCAATTCGTCTTTCGCCTCTCGATCAGCAAGCATTTGTAAGTTACGCTAGGCTCGCACAGAACCATTATCTCAACGAGGGCTACGAGGACGCCCTGCGATGGTCCCGTAAGGCTCTAAGTTTAAACCCTCGCTTTGGAAATGCGATCCGCATAGCAGCGGCGAGCCTACTCGCTCTCGGTCGCGATGAACAAGCCACGCAGATGGTCACACAACACAGCAAGGTGCTACCTCAATTCAAAGTCTCTCAATACGCAGCCCGTTGTCCATTTAAAGAACCCCAACGTTCTTTGTACTTGCAAAGATTGAGATCCGCCGGAATTCCCGATTAACTCTGGCGTGCCGCTCCGAAGTAATCTTTAACTCAGGAGGAAGCCATGCGCTTGCACATACTTGAAGGTGGCGGAGAGGGGGGCGGCGAAGGCGGAGGCGAGGGTGGCGGAGAAGGCGGCGGCAGCGCGGTTGGCGGCGCGTATGTCGGTGCACCGGCCCCCCAAGGTGCGCCCTTTCTACTCTTCGATCCGCTCGGCGGCACCATTTGCGAAAAAGATCTAAACTATGACGTTCATTTCCCATCTTCTGCGTGGCAGCCTGATCTGTTCGGCGTGATAGCACTTGCAGAATTTGGTGAGACGGATTGGCAGAAGAAGATTACGCATTCAGGTCCACCCACCGATCCCAAGATCATCTTCCATGAGATCGAACAGCTATTTGCTATGGCTCGAGACGAGCGGCCACGCTTGGTCAACGAGATTTTGGACCAGAATGCTAGACTCAGGGGATACTTCGCCCAAGTCCTGATGTTATCGTCGTGGTCGCACTCTGAAACACTCAAAGTAATTGAAATGGCGATGCGTGTAGCGCAGCTGGTTTCGATTTATTTCAAGCTGCGTTTCAAGCGGGCGCGACCTCAACAAGTGTGTCCAGCCTTGGTTCCTCTGATTAACTCCCCTTGGCACGCATCATTTCCGAGCGCTCATTCTTTGGAAAGTCACATGATAGCGTATTCGCTCGCGAAAATCAGACCACGCAGCGGACGTGAGCTAATTGCGCTAGCAGATCGCATTGGTCGAAATCGCGAAGTCGCCGGAGTCCACTATCCAACTGATACAGCCGCCGGAGTAGAAATTGCGAAACAAGCGTTTAAGCTTTTGATGACGTGCGGCAGCTTTAACGACGCGATCGAAAGAGCGCAGAGTGAGCCAGGCGGCTCAGGACATTAGAAATGGAAGCACGTCGGATGCAAATCGGGTCCGGCTAACCTATCAGCTTATTCTCGAGGTAACTCAAATGACATCAGTCGCGGGAGAAGGCGAACGCGCCTTAGGCTCGGTGTGTGATCCGATCAAACTAGGCTCAGTCCACGATTCAACCTGGAAGGCTCTAGATTTTCACCTTGAGTATCAAGAGAAGACCAATTGGTGCTGGGCGGCCTTAGCGGTCAGCGTTGCTAAGACTTACGTTTCATCAGGCAAGTACTCTCAATGCGAGATTGCAAACGGTGAACTCGGCAGGACGGACTGTTGCAAACAAGACAAGGATGAGCCGTGCAATGTATTTGGGTATCTTATGTCGTCGCTCAATCGTCTCGACCGCTTTGAACAATGGAATGTCCGACGACCTGAAAAGTCCGAGCGTTTAAGGCTTCAAGTGCGAGACGCGATTCAAGCTGAGATTCGAAGCGAGATAGACCAAGGTCGTCCCTTGTGCGCGCGCATTGCCTGGTTAGGGGGTGGCGAGCATTTCGTTGCGATCTACGGCTATGCTGGCGACACTGAGGTGGATGCAGTAGCTATCGCAGATCCATGGTGGGGCTTGTCAGACATAGATTGGAGCGACTTTCCCGCTCTTTACCGGATGGGGGCCGTCTATACGGACAGTTATCACACGAGGGCGCCATGACAGCTTACCTTTCAGCAAATTCGCAAGAAGCTAAGAAAGCTGCGCTAGATGGCATTCGAAAACGTGCCGCGACCAGAGGATTTCTTACGCCAAAGTTGAAGAAGGCAAAGCCAGACGCTCTTCAGCTATGTTGGGGGCACAGGCTCGGCTTTGTGCGGCTCAACGAAGTACCTAAGGACGGAAATATCAGAGCTGCCGCGAGGATTTCAGGATGGCGGTTCTTTGTTGTCGAGTCCGATGAGGCTATCGCAGCAGCACACGTTATGAGAGATGAGCATGGAGAACTCCGGCTATGCGAATTGAACGAGGGGCAGTTCGTCAGCGGCACTCTGGATGTTCTCAAAGACATTCTCGCTGATTTTAACGATGGCAGCAAAAACGGAACAAGATTGCCGTCTTTCGAGCTTTTACTTTTGATTGTTCCAGCACTTTGCTCGGTCAACTGGTGGGCGCAGTTCGAGGACCAAGCCAATGATTGGATTGCGCCCGTCAGCCCAACCCTTAGCCGTATCGAGTCAAAGCGTCTTTCGCCGAAAGAACTGCTTGGGGCTCTTAACGATGAGTACGAACATGCGGCGCAGGTTATGGAGACGTCCTAGCTAGGGCTCGACCAACGACAGAGCCGACGGTAGCAGTCAGACATGCATCCGCGACAGGCAGGCTTGGGCCGCGCACGCTTAGCGGTATATCGAACAGGACGCAGACGCCCAGCGTAAAGTTGTTCAGCAAATGTGAGGCGCACTTGAGGGTCGAGAGGCGGCGTTCCGATGAACCCCCGGGTAGCCGATTTAGGGTCCCCTGCAAAGGAGAGCCATCGAGCCACTGAGTATTTCCTCCAGAAGGAGCTAGAGTCCGCCCCGAAGAAGGACGGACAGATGAAGCGAGCACGGTTCACGGAAGAGCAAATTATTGCGGTGCTGAAGGAGCATGAGGCCGGGGCGAAGACGGCCGATCTGGCTCGCAAGCACGGGATCTCCGAGGCACGATCTACAATTGGAAGGCCAAATTCGGCGGCATGGACGTTTCCGAAGCGAAGCGGTTGAGGGCCCTGGAGGAGGAGAACGGAAAGCTGAAGAAGCTTCTGGCCGAACAGATGCTCGATGCAGCCGCACTCCGTGAGCTCCTTTCAAAAAAATGGTAGGGCCCGCCGCCAAGCGCGCTGCGGTCGCGCATCTGCAGGCCGTCGTGAGCCTGTCGGAGCGGCGGGCCTGCTCGATCGTGGGTGCGGATCGGAAGATGATCCGCTATCGCTCCAGCCGCCCGCAGGACGCAGTTCTGCGGGGCCGGTTGCGCGATCTCGCCAACGAGCGGCGGCGTTTCGGCTATCGCCGCCTGTTCGTCCTGCTGCGGCGCGAGGGCGAGCCATCGGGGATCGACCGGATCTACCGGCTTTATCGCGAGGAAGGGCGTACGCATCCGACGGGGGCCGTCTTGCGTGACGGATGGTAATTGGCGAAGCGTGTGACCTTAAGTCTAGCTTTAAGGTCATCAGGCGATGCGGGTCGAGGTTTTGGGCGGGCTGGAGCGGCGGCGGCGCTGGTCGCAGGACGACAAGGCACGGATTGTCGAGGAGACGTTGGCGCCGGGCGCGAAGGTGACTGAGGTTGCGCGTCGCAACGGAGTAGCGGCCAGCCTGGTGTTTACCTGGCGTCGACAAGCACGGACATCGGAACAAATTGTACCATCTTTTACGCCGGTGCAGATCGCCGCCGTAGCGGCATCGGCTGAGGAAACTCCGAAGCTTTTGCCTACGGTTGATGGCCGAGTTCGCTCCGTGGCAGCCGCGCGTACTGGTTTGATAGAGATTGATCGTATCGCTCCGGCGAGGGCCGCCTTGCGCGCTGAGGACGGAGGATGAAGACATAGGCGTATGACTGACCATACGCCTATTTCGAAGGTCTCCCGATTGGAAGTAGTTTCGACTGGCGCCCGCCGTCGTTGGACAGTGGACGAGAAGCAGCGGATCGTTGCTGAGAGTTATGATGGTTCCCGGTTGGTGTCGGCGACGGCGCGGCGCAACGGGTTGTCCACGAGCCAGTTGTTCACGTGGCGACGGTTGGCGCGCGAGGGTCGGCTGGGCGGGGATGCAGCGCCATTGCTTGTTCCTGTGGAGATCACTTCGACACCAACTCCGGCATCGGCCGTGGTCGCGCAGACAAGGCCATCGCCGGCTAAAGAGCGCGCGAAGGTAGGCATAATCGAGATCGAGCTTAGCGGCTGTCGGGTCCGCGTTGACCGTGACGTGGACACTGAAGCACTGCAGCGGGTCCTCGAGCTTCTGAGGCGGTGATGATTCCGATCCCAAGCAACGTCAGGGTCTGGATTGCCACCGGTCACACAGACATGCGCCGCGGCATGCAAAGCCTGGCGCTCGCGGTCCAGGAGAGTTTGAAGCGTGACCCGCATGCGGGGGATCTCTACATCTTCCGCGGCCGCCGCGGTGATCTGCTCAAGATTCTTTGGCACGACGGGTTAGGCATGTCGCTGTATGCCAAGCGCTTGGACCGCGGCAAGTTTATCTGGCCTGCGACGTCGGGAGATGCGGTATCGATCTCAGCGGCTCAGATGGCTTATATGCTGGAAGGGATCGACTGGAGGAATCCGCAACTAACATGGCGACCGCAGAGCGCCGGCTGAGCGAAATAAAATATGAGATCATGCGCATTTTGGGGCACCACAAAGCACTGAATTTGTGATTCTCTGGTTGCATGGACACGCCTCGCGACGCTCTTCCCGAAGACATAGCCGCTCTGAAAGAGGCGTTGGCGAGCGAACGCGCGAAGGCTCTGGATATTGCAGCGGAGCTTGCGGTCGCCCGTGCCAAGGCGTCGGAAGACAGTGCGCTGATTGCCCGCCAGAAGCTGCGGATCGCCAAGCTTGAGCGCCAGGTCCACGGGCAAAGATCAGAACGCTCGTCTCGTCTGATCGACCAGTTAGCGCTTACGTTTGAAGAGCTGGAATCCAGCGCCACCGAAGACGAGCTTGCGGCCGAGAGAGCTGTCGCCAGGACAACGACCGTGCGCGGATTTACGCGCACGCGTCCCGAACGCAATACCTTCCCTGATCATCTTCCCCGCGAGCGCGTGGTGATCGATTCGCCAACGACGTGTGAATGCTGCGGCGGCAATCGCCTGCGCAAGCTTGGTGAGGATGTGACCCGGACCCTGGAATCAATACCGCGCCAGTGGAAAGTGGTCGAGACGGTGCGGGAAAAGTTCACCTGCCGGGACTGCGAGAAAATCAGTCAGGCACCGGCGCCATTCCATGTGATTCCGCGAGGATGGGCGGGGCCGAGCCTGCTGGCCATGCTCCTCTATGAGAAGTTCGGCCAGCATCAGCCTCTGAACCGGCAGACTGAGCGTTACGCGCTGGAGGGCGTGCCCGTCAGTCTGTCGACCGCAGCCGACGCTGTTGGGGCTTGCTGCACGGTATTGGAGCCGCTATCGCGCCTGTTGGAAGCCCACGTCATGGCAGCTGAACGCCTCCACGGCGACGACACCACCGTGCCCGTGTTGGCCTTGGGCAAGTGCGATGTCGCTCGATGCTGGGTCTATGTGAAGGACGACCGCCCCTTCGGCGGCTCAGATCCGCCGGCAGCAATGTTTTATTACTCGCGCGATCGAAGGGGCGAGCATCCGCAGGCGCATCTGACCAACTATAGCGGCATCCTGCAGGCCGACGCCTTCGGTGGATACACCAAACTCTACGAGCCCCAGCGAAGTCCTGGGCCTATCAGGGAAGCGGCCTGTTGGGTCCATGCCCGGCGGCCGTTCTTCGCCATGGCGGATCTTGAGGAGAACGCGCGGCGCAAAGCGGCCGGAAAGCAGGAGATCGTCATCTCGCCCGTCGCCATGGAGATCGTGCGCCGCATCGACGCTCTGTTCGAGATAGAGCGCTCTATCAATGGCCAAAGCGCCGATCACCGAAGAGCTGTTCGCCAGGCGCAGAGCGCGCCGCTGGTCGCCGATCTGGAAGCCTATATGCGCGAGCAGTGCGCCAAGCTCACCCGCGGTCACGATCTGGCCAAGGCCATGAACTACATGTTCAAGCGCTGGACCTCCTTCACCCGCTTCCTCGACGATGGCCGCGTCTGCCTCTCGAACAATGCAGCCGAAAGAGCGCTGCGCGGCATCGCATTGGGCAGAAAGTCGTGGTTATTCTGTGGGTCCGACCGCGGAGGGCGCCGAGCCGCCGCCATGTATAGCCTCATCGTCTCTGCCAAGATGAACGACGTCGATCCTCAGGCCTGGCTCGCCGATGTACTCGCTCGCATCGCCACCCACTCCGCCCACAGGCTCGATGAGCTGCTGCCCTGGAACTGGAAGACAGCGCAACAGCAAGGCCTTGCGGCACAGGCGGCTTGATGGGACACGTCAACAAGGTTAGCCACGTGTTCACTCTCAGCCATGTTGCTGAGATGCTCGGCGAAGACGGGGAATGGCTGTTCGAGGTCGCCGAAGAAATGGACACCGAGGATGGCCAGCTATGGGTCGTCGGCGTCGGTGAAGACGGGGTGATGGCGTTCACCGATGACGGGATCGAGAACCTCAAAGAGCTGATCGCAATCCACAAGGACGCTCCTTGGATTATTGAAGAACGCCGCCAGGTACTCGCGGCGATCGTTAAGCCGAAGGCCGAAAAGCCCGAGGTTTAGCCGCTAACCGGACAAACCAGCCCGCCCGCGGCCTACGCCGCATGCTTACGGACAAGCAGTAGTTATGCCGCCGCCCGATCGTCCCGCCCGCGGCCTACGCCGCATGCTTACGATTGATCTCGGCAACCGACGGTGCATCCGGGTGGATGCGCACGTCGATCCGGAGGCGCTGGCGCGGGTCCTCGATGTGCTTGGACGCCGATGATTGCTATACCGGGGAATGTGCGAGTGTGGCTCGCGACAGGCTACACGGATATGCGCAGAGGCTTTCCGTCGCTGGCACTCCAAGTGCAGGAGGTGCTGCACAAAGACCCGCTCAGCGGTCATCTGTTCGTCTTCCGCGGTCGCCGCAGCGATCTTGTGAAGGCGATCTGGCACGATGGCCAGGGAGCCTGCTTGTTCACAAAAAGACTCGAGAGAGGAAAGTTCATCTGGCCATCGGTTGCCGGTGAATCGGTAACGATCTCGCCGGCGCAGTTGAGCTATCTGCTGTCCGGGATCGATTGGCGTAACCCTCAAGAAACCCATCGGCCGACGCGGGTCGGATAGCCGCTTTTACGGTTTGAATCTGCTGCTTGATCTGATTCAATGGCTTCATGATATCGAAGCCGGACGATCTTCCATCGGACCTTGCGAGTGCCCTGGCGGCGCTGCAGGCCGAGCGTGAGGCGCGGCTGCGAGCCGAGGCGGTGGCTGCCAGTGCGCAGGCGGAGCTGTCGGACAACGAGGCGCTGATCGCGCATCTCGAGCTGCGGATCGAGATGCTCAAACGCGAACTGTACGGGCAGCGCTCCGAGCGCTCGGCACGGCTGCTCGAGCAGCTGGAGTTGGAGCTCGAAGAACTCGTCACCACGGCGAGCGAGGATGAGCTTGCCGCGCAGGCCGCAGCGGCGAAGACGCAGAACGTCCGCCCCTTCATGCGCAAGCGGCCGGTGCGCAAGCCATGGCCGGATGACGTCGAACGCGAGCGCGTCGTCATTGAGGCTCCAACGACCTGTGCCTGCTGCGGTGGATCGCGGCTGGCGAAGATCGGTGAGGATGTGACCAAGACGCTGGAGGAGATCCCGCGCCGCTTCAAGCTGATCGAGACGGTACGCGAGAAGTTCACCTGCCGCGATTGCGAGAAGATCAGCCAGCCGCCCGCGCCGTTCCACGCCACGCCGCGCGGCTTCATCGGCCCACAATTGCTGGCGACGATCCTGTTCGACAAGTTCGGCATGCATATCCCGCTCAACCGCCAGAGTGCGCGCTTCAAGGCCGAGGGGATCGACCTGCCGTTGTCGACGCTGGCCGACCAGGTCGGCCACGGGACCTTCGCCGTCATGCCGCTCTTCCACTTGATCGAACGCCATGTGCTCGCGGCCGAGCGCCTTCATGGCGATGACACCACCATCCGTATCCTGGCGAAGGGCAAGTGCACGACCGGGCGGATCTGGACTTATGTGCGGGATGACCGGCCCTTCGCCGGGCCTGCGCCGCCGGCGGCGGTCTATTACGCCTCGAGCGACCGACGAGGCGAGCATCCCCAGAAGCATCTGGCCGCCTTCGCCGGTATCCTGCAAGCCGATTGCTACAACGGCTTCGAGCCGCTGTTCGACCCGCAGAAGAAGGTGCTGCCGATCACGCCGGCGTTTTGCTTTGCCCATGCGCGGCGGGGCTTCTTCGAGCTGGCTGACATCGAGAAAAATGCCCGGGAAGGTAAGAAGGGCAAACCGGTCTCTCCGATCGCGCTGGAGGCGGTCAGACGCCTCGATGCGTTGTTCGAGATCGAGCGCGCCATCAACGGCCGCGGCGCCGACGAGCGGCGCGCCGTGCGCCAGGAAAAGAGCAAGCCGCTCCTCGGCGACATGCACGCCTGGTTGTTGCGCGAGCGCGAAACCCTCTCTCGCTCCTCCGACGTCCTGAAGCCTATGAATTACATGCTCAGGCGCTGGGACGACTTCGGCCGCTTCCTCGACGATGGCAGGATCTGCTTGACCAACAATTGTGCTGAGCGCGCATTGAGAGGCATCGCCTTGGGAAGGCGCAACTGGACCTTCGCCGGCAGCCAGCGTGGTGCCGACCGTGCCGCCATCATGCTGACGATGATCACGACCTGTCGTCTCAACGACGTCGATCCGAAAGCCTGGCTCGCCGACGTCCTCGCCCGCATCGCCGATCTTCCCGCATCGCGTCTGCACGAACTGCTGCCCTGGGAATGGAAGCTCCTGCGCAAAGCCGACAAACCCGCCGATCAGCAGGCCGCCTGACGCAACGCCAAGCCATCATAGAGCTCGCCGCTCTCACGCGCATGTGCCAATCTGGCGGCCTTCGTCGTATGCGTACGGAAGGGCTCACCGTCCGCAAGCGGCGGGCTCGCCGCAAGGCCGCGGGGAGCCGGGCCCCGATCCTAGTCGAGGCCTAGCCAAATGCCCGCTGGTCGTTGGACTTCGTCCACGACCAGTTCGCCAATGGCCGACGCTTCCGCATCCTCAACATCGTCGACGACGTCACCAAGGAATGCCTGGGCGCTATTCCGGACACGTCGATCTCGGGGCGGCGCGTGGCCCGCGAACTCACGGCAATCGTCGAGCGACGCCGCAAGCCAGGAATGATCGTGTCCGACCATGGCACCGAGTTCACCTGCAACGCCATGCTGGCTTGGTGCAAGGACGCAGCCATCGATTGGCACTTCATCGCACCGGGAAAGCCCATGCAGAATGGCTTCGTGTATAGACGGCCCCGCGGATGCAAGAGATTTCAGCAGCACTTTGGTTACCGGTCGGGTGCGTTCATGTATACGGCCTGTTAGTGCGACCGATGCCATGGCCGCTGGCCCTGATCGAGTTCGCGGATCGAGGCCTCATCAACGGGTCGCGCTTGTTGCGCTTAAAACTCTTCGGGCTTTCTCGATCCCCAGCTCCGCCGGTTTCCATCACGCTGTCATCTGCCCTCACTCCTTAGGGTGGCCAAAAAAAGCGCGGCAGCTCAGGCCGCGAGCTTAGGCCGATAGAACTCACCGGTCGTCATCATTGCCCAGATGATCCGAGCCAACTTGTTGGCGACAGCGACCGCAACAACCATGGGCCGACGCCGTTCAAGAAGGGCTTCGATCCAGCCAGCTCCGACCCGGGACCGGGCCTTTGGACACCGAACGACGTTGCGTGCCCCGATGACAAGCAAGTGCCTGAGATAGGAATCGCCCTGCTTTGTTATGCGGCCGAGCCTGTCCTTCCCGCCGGTGGAATTTTGTCTAGGCGTCAGGCCAAGCCAGGCCGCGAACTCCCGCCCGGAGCGGAAAATTGTCGCGTCCGGTACGGTCCCGGCGAGAGCTGTGGCCGTTATGGGACCGATCCCGGGGATCGAGGACAGCAACTTCGCCATCGGATTTACGCGCTGGATCTGAGCCAGCTCGCGCTCGATAGCCTCGACCTGCCGGTCCAATTCCTTCAGTTGGTTCACAAGGACGGCTAATGCGATCCGGGCGTGAGCCGGTAGCGTCAGTTCCTCGTCATCCAACACGTCCACCAGACCATCCACCCGTTGCCGGCCTTGCCCGACGATGATTCCGAACTCAGCAAAGTGAGCCCGAATGGCGCAGGCCGTCATGGTTCGTTGGCGGACCAATAAGCCTCTTGCACGATGAAGCATCAAGAAGCCCTGGTTCTCGCCGCTCTTGATGGGAACGAACCGCATATTGGGACGACTGACCGCTTCGCAGATCGCGGCCGCGTCAGCGGCGTCATTCTTGGCTCCTCTTCGTACGTAGGGTTTAACATAGGCCGGCGGGATCAATCTCACATCATGTCCAAACTGCCGAATCTCCCGCGCCCAGTCGTGAGCAGTCGCGCAGGCTTCGATGCCGACCAGGCAAGGTGCGAGCGAGGAGAAGAACGACACGATCTCGCCTCGCCGGAGGCGTTGGCGACCGGCCACTTGGCCTTGGCCATCAACTGCATGGATGTGAAATACGTGCTTCGAAATGTCCAACCCAATTGTCGCGAGTTCCATTGGTGAATTGCTCCTGTTACCGGGTTCGTCCATCGCCAGTATATCGCCGGCGCCGAGGAAGCGGGGCCGTCTTCCCCATCAACGGCCGGATGCGCGATGAGCTACTCAACGAGACTCTGTTCTTCGATCTCGATGATGCCCGCGCCAAAATCGCCAATTGGGTCGCCGACTACAATCTCCAGCGTCCCCACTCGTCGCTGAAATACCTGACCCCCGCGGCCTACGCCGCCCACCTCACCGCAACGGACGATCGGCTGCGCAACCCCGACCAGCTCCGCCGATCGTCCGTTGCTCCACCCGCGCCACTTGGCGTACAAACCCCCGAGACTCTAACTGCTGCTGGATGAAAATTCAGTGGCAGGTCAGGTAGTTTTTGCTTTGCGGGTCCACGGACGGACGCCTGCCTCGGGTCAATCGCGACGGTTTGGCCCGGTTTAAGTTAGGTCCGGTCTAGCTCTGACAGCCGACACAGCTGCGGCCGTGGGATGCGGCAGCGATGGGCCAATTCCAGACTAAACTCCGCACTACAAAAACCTACTCGATTACCTGGTCAGCACGGGCGACCAATCCAGCAGGGATTTCAAGGCCGAGCGTTTTTGCAGTTTTCAAGTTGATCGAGAGGACGAAGTTCGTTGGTTGGGAGACGGGGATATCCACTATCTTTGTGCCCTTGAGCACTTGGGCCACCGAGTTAGCCCACCGCTCCGGTATATCGCTGTCGACTTGCGTATAAGCCAGGAGGCCGTGACCGTTCTCGACAACGTCCGGATACCAACCTATGGACGGAAGCCGATATCTCAACGCTAACTCGGCGATAAGATATCGGTGGGTGAAATTGCCACCAAGCCCGTTAGCCATGAGTGCCTCGGCCGACTGCTGAGCCACAGTCTCAAATGCTTGATGGTAGTCCTCTTCGTCGACCCAATGGTCCATCGGGATGCCAATTATTGATACTCCTGATGCCCGGCCAGCCTCGACAACTGCGCGTCCCCAAACTCCTTCCCAATCGTAGCGATTTGAAAGGTAGGCAACACGTGATGCGGAGCTAACGGCCTGCCGCAGAATATCGAGGTGCTTCCCTTGCATCTCAATCCCCGCGTCCGCAGCGATTCCAGTAATGTTGCCCTCAGGCCGGTTAGGGTTACGCACAAATCCGGCGTCGAGCGATGGCATGTATGCAACAATCGGAATCGTGGATGTCTCTTTAGCGACCTTCGCTAAGAGTTGGTTGTCCCACGACACCATGATTACGTCGGGCTTTGCTTCGACCGCCTTGCGTGCGATCTCTGAATATCGTTCGGGCTGATCCTCCGCGCCATATATGTCTACGATCAGGTTTTTGCCCTCGCTGTAGCCAAGCTGCCGCAAGCGCTCAAGCAATCTCGCGAGAAAGGACGAAGGAGGCTTCGGGCGCTTCACATGGACGCAGTACACCACGCGATAGACCTTGGTTGGCTCAGCCGCCCGCAGCGCGCTCACCGTTGTCGTGGCCAACAATCCTGCAAGAAGATCGCGCCGTTGCATGTGACCCCCTCAAGGACCACGCTCGTGGGCTGAGAAGGTTAGCATTTTTTTTCACGCCGTCAGAGCGGTAAGATGAGGACGGCAGGTCGCCTTTGGGTCAAAATCGGCGGTCTAGCCCCCGCAAGGCGCTTCCGGTCTACACTCGACAGACGACACTTGGGACCAACCTCGGGGTAGGCAGCATCGGCCAAGAGCGGAAAAAATTGGCCCGGCGCTAGGCCTCGCCAAGCGCGTCATCTGTTCCGCGAGCCGCTACCGCTTGCCACGCTGGGACGCCTGGAAATCGAAGATGAGGATGAGGACGACGAGTAGGCGCATCTGAGCCCGGCCTGGTCCGAGCACCTCGCTCGGACGGGGAGCGCCTATCGTGATGATCAACTCGACTATGAGAGCGATCCGGGCGGCTCTGGTCGAGCGGCAGCATCCCCATCGGGCGTGCGCATGGCCAGCGCCGTGCGTATCATTCGGGCAAGATCCGACCTGAGATAGGGCTTCGCCAGCAGGAGGACACCCGGGTCGAGGCGCCCGTGATGCACGATGGCGTTGTCGGTATAGCCGGAGCTGAAGAGCACCTTGAGGCCGGGCCGCCGCCTCACGGCCTCGTCGGCGAGATGACGCCCGTTCATGAGGCCGGGCATGATTACGTCGGTGAACAGCAGATCGACGGCATCACCATGTTCGATGCGGGCCAGCGCTTCGGCGGCGTTACTCGCGAGGATCGCGGTATAGCCGAGGCTCCGCAGCTGAGCGCCAACGTAGTCGCGCACCAATGCTTCATCCTCGACCACCAGAATTGTTTCAGTTCCCCTCTCGACCTGCGTCACCGGCTGGGCACGCGCCTGCCCCTCATCGTGCTCCCCTGCCGGCGGCAGATAGATCCTAACAGTCGTTCCACATCCCTCCTCGCTGTAGATCTTGATGTGGCCGTTCGACTGCTTGACGAAGCCGTAGACCATGCTGAGGCCGAGCCCGGATCCCTTCCCGGCGTGCTTCGTGGTGAAGAACGGATCGAACACCTTGTCGCGGATCGCGGCGGGGATTCCTTGCCCGGTATCGCTAACGGCGATCATCACGTAAGGTCCCGGACGAACGTCGCCATTTGCACTCGCATAGTCCTCGTCAAGCTGGACGTTCTCGGTCTCCAGCATGAGCTTGCCGCCGGCCGGCATCGCATCTCGCGCATTTACGGCAAGATTGACGAGAGAGTTGCTCAGTTGGCTCGGATCGACCAGGGCGGCCCACACATCGTCCGCCAACATCGAAACGATCTCGACGTTGTCGCCGAGCATCGGCCGCAAAAGCCGGCCCACATCGATGACCAGCGCATTGACGTCCGTTCGGCGCGGCTGCAGCGGCTGCAAACGGGAGAAGGCGAGCAGCCGATGAGTGAGGTCCGCGCCGCGCTTGGCGGCTTCGTCGATCATTTTGGCGATGGCGGAAAGCTCTGGATTGCCGGCAACGCCGTCCTTCAGAATCTCTATGGTGCCAAGAATGACGGTGAGCATGTTGTTGAAGTCGTGCGCAACGCCTCCTGTGAGTTGGCCGACCGATTCCATTTTCTGGGCCTGCACCAGTTTCCGTTCCAGCTCGGCCTTGCTGTTCAATTCGTCCTGGGCCTGCACGAAGCTCGATCTCATCCTTTCGAGGGAGCGGGCCAGCGCATCGATCTCGTCGACCGACGATGCCACGTTGATCGGTCGAGAGAATTCCATGAGCCCGATGCGCTCACTTTCAGCCGACAACTGCTCGATCGGCCGGGCGATGCGCGTGCCGAACCATATCGCGGCAAACGACGCGATTGTTATGCAGCCGACGACAAGCGCTGCGCCAATCGCCAGCTTGCCCGCGCCCACCCATCCGAAATCCGCTGAGGGCGCGAGCGTTGCAATCCAGAAGGTTTGACCTGCAGGATGCACCGCATGGAACGATGCGAACCAGAGGTTTCCGCTTTCCTCGACCGGGATGATCTCGTTAGAAGGACGCCCGCGAGCCTGCCAGGCTCGGTATGACGCCGTTAGCGGCGCCACTCCGAGCGCGTCGACAGGCTTCAGCAATGCCTTCCTGACGGTCTCGCTCGTCCATCCCGGATGGCGCGGGAGACCGAGCGCCTCGCCGGCGTCGGTCAAAATCGCCGCCAGTCCGGAATTGGTGAAACGGACCTGCTGCGTGAAGCTCGTGATTTCACGGAGCCACACATCGCTGGTGATGGCGTAGCGATGGCCGTCCGGAGCGGTCCACCGCACCACCGCCGACAGGCCCGGCTCGCCGGACGAGACGAACCGATAGGCCGCCGTCCAATGGATATTGTCGTCCTTCGGCATCGCTGCGGCGGCCAGAAACCACGGACGCTTTCTGGCATCGTAGTCGGTCTTTCGCAGCTCGTCGCCGACCACCCGGTCGCTCTCATCGTAACTGATGAAGCGCCCGACGCCGCCGCGCACGTCCGGATCGGTGAGGCGGTTGAACCAGCGCCCGTTGGCTTCCGACGAGATCAGGATCTCGCGACCGTCGTCGCGCGCGATTGCGAACGAGGTGATGCCGCTGGTCCCTTTCAGGAGTGGGCGAAGCAGAGCGTTCGAGGCGTCGAGACGATCGACATCGATCAGTCCCTTGAGTCCCCATTCGCGTTCGAGGCGAGCGATCGCCTCGACCCTGACGAAGATCGTCTCGAAATCAGCGGTCACCTGGACGGCGGCACGGCGGCTCTCCGACGCCGCCAGCTCCTTCACCAGCGGCCGATAGAGCAAGACGTAGATGCCCATGGCGCAGATCAGCAAGGCCACGGTGACGAGCCCAACGCCTCCGAACACTAAGCTGCGCCGAATGGACCACTTGCGATCTATCTGACCCAGGTCGGGAACTTGTTCGGGCTGCAGCAAGCGATATCCCTGGTAAGAATCTTGATCGCCGGCACTGTAGGATTTCAGCGCCTTTGGGGGAACCAAGGAATGCAATCAAGCCGCCGGCTTTTGCTGCCGGTGGTCCTGTTACTAACCGCCGCTGCAAAAGACGGACCGCATGGAGTTCAAAAGCGTCGGATGGCCGCCGGTAGCCCTGTCCGGTCTGATCGCTCTGCCTCTGGATGGACATGGAAGGCGACCTGCTCCGTGAGACGATGCCGCTCGCCACTCTCATCCAGGTGGAAGAAGACGAGGATGAGGACGACGAAGAGGAGGTAGAAGATGACGAGGACGACGAGTAAGTCCGCTTAGCTAGCGGCCTGATCGGAGCGCTCAGCTCCGGCTCACCTGATGTCCGCTTTGCTGCCGGCAATGAAGCAAGAGCGGACATCGCTGGATGGCGCTGCTGTGAAGGGTTTCGGACGCCGGCCGCCCGAATACGCCGCGCCGTCAGTCATGCGGCCGGCATCCGAAACCCTTCACAATTCCTCACCTCGTCCGCGCGGGCGACCAATCCGGCGGGTATTTCGAGGCCGAGCATCCTTGCTGTTTTTAGATTGATCGCGAGGATGAATTTCGTCGGCGGAGAGACGGGGATATCCGCTATTTTGGTGCCATTGAGAACTTGGCCCACGGCATTAGCAAAGCGGTCCGTAAGATCGCTCAAGTCCGCCGCGTAAGAGAGGAGTCCGGGACCGTTCTCGACAATATCGGGAGACCAACCAATCGAGGGCAGTCGATATTTCAAGGCTAATTCAGCGATGAGTTTTCTGTGAGTGAAATTACCACCTAGCCCGTTAAACATGAGCGCGTCTGCGGACTGCTGGCCTATGGTCTCAAATGCTCGACGATAGTCCTCGTCCTCTACCCAATGGTCCATCGGTATGCCGATAATTGAAATGCCCGAACTGCGCCCAGCCTGGACAACCGCATGCCCCCAAGTCCCTTCCCAATCGTAGCGGTTTGAGAGATAGGCGATACGGGACGCAGATGGGACAGCTTGGCAGGATGTCGAGGTGTTTTCCCTGCATCTCCGTCCCGGCGTCAAAGGCGAAACCGGTGATATTGCCTTCCGGCCGAGCAGGGTTGCGCACAAATCCGGCGTCGAGCGATGGCATTTGCCAAAGAATCGGGATCGTGGATGTCTCTTTAGCGACCTGCGCTAGGAGCTGGTTGTCCCACGACACCACGATCACATCGGGCTTTGCCTGGACAGCCTTGCGTGCGATCTCCGCGTAGCGTTCTGGCCGATCCTCAGCGAAATATCCATCCGCGATCAAATTCTTACCTTCGATGTAACCGAGCTGGCGTAAGCGGTCGAATATGCGGATCGCAATGGGCCCCCGCGGCAACCGCTTGAAATGATTGCAAAACGCCAGCCGGTAGACCCTGTTTGGCTCGGCAGCTCGCACCGCGGTGGCCGTTGTCGTCGCCAACAATCCTGCAAGAAGGTCCCGCCGTCGCATGCGCCCCTCCCTCCACGGACCCACGCCTGTGGGATGAGAAGGTTAGCACTTTTTCGCGGCGCAAGAGCGATGACTAAGGACCGCAAGATCGGCTTCGGGTCAAAGGCTACCCTCGTCGACCAGCATGAACTTGGTCCGGTCACCTTTCGTAAGCGGACATACTTGCGCTCTGGGCTAACGTCAGCGACGGGCCGACAACGAAAGGAGGTCTGCAAGAGGTGACCGTCGGACATTGATTGCAACATCAATCCGCATCTATGCGTTAGTCGCGCCCAGGCACCGGCTTCGGCGTGATGGTCGCCGCCGGAAGCGGCGTGCGCGTCAACTCGGAAGACGCTAATGGCGTGAAATCTGGGCTCTGGTCGTTGCCGACCCGTATGCCGGAATAGGCGACGAGCCCGTCAGCGGTAGCGACCGCGTCGCCCGAGCGTAACGAGCCGTCCATCGCGAGATCGACTGACGCAAGACCGGCGGGATTGTGGCCGTTGCAGGTGCAATCGGCTCGCAGCGCCTTCCGATAGGCAAAGGCGTTTTCGCTATCGCCGTATCGTTCGCCGGTTGCGGTATAGGCTCTGTCGATGCTGGAGCCGAAGAACACTTTGGTGGGGCTTGCCGGACAGAAGGCTTGGCACATCTGCGCCGGCAACGCCGCGCCGCGCATCAGCGGAAAATATTTGCCGTCGCAGCTGCGCACGCAGAAAGCAGGTCCCGCGCTTACGACGACCGGCCGCGGCGGTGGTGATTGCGGATTGTTGTTAAAAGACGAGGTCTGCTGCTGTTGCTTCTGGCCGCCACCGAAAAAGAAATCAAGCAAGCCCTCGGCCGCACCCATTTCGGGCGTCAGCACCACGGGGCCAACGATGGCAACAGCAACAAGCATGTGGCGCAGCTTGCAGTGAAAGGACAATTCGGTACGCATCGCTTGCTCCACCGGACGCAAGGAACTCTCTTCAGTACTGAGGGCGTTGCGTCAAACGTGGATACGAAACGCGCTCTAAGCTGGGCGGAGAAGGGGAAATAAATAGGCGAGCGGGCGGCGCAAGCGCCACATTCCGGCCGTTATGGGACAAGGAGCCGTGATCCCACGGAGTTCGCGCCGCGTTAAAACCGACCGAAGTCCGGTGCGGGTCAAAGGCTGCCCTGGGCAGCAGCATGCTCTTGGTCGGGTCATCTCTTGGGGATCGGACATAGCAGCGCTGTGGGTGTGGACGGCTCCGGGTTGGCAAGAAGAATCTTCACGTCGCAGGATTGGTCGGAGCAGCCATGTGTTCGGCCTGTTTGTGCGATAATAACCGCTGGCCATAATGCCCTCCGCGGATCAGGTCCCTGGGCGCTGGCAAGATTCAGCCTCATGAGTTCGCTGATTCTTTCGTCGCGCCTAGCGCATTCAGCCAACAACTTGACAAAATCGTAATCCGTCGCGGCGCCGGCCCTGCTGAGAACACGCAACCACTGCGAAATGCGGTTCGCGCCCCGCCGAGTTGCAATTCAAATGGCGTTGCAAGATCTTGTTCTCGATTAAGATCCTTCTTCACGACCGCGGCTCCGCGGCCTTTTTATGAGGATGCGCAGCGTTTCCGAGCGTCGGCTCGATGCCGTGATCGATGAGCTTCTGAATGTCACTATCGCGCCAAGCGGTGATGCGCGGCCCGAGCTTCACCGGTCGGGAAAGCGACCGGACTTGACCCCGGCCCACCACGTCCTCCTCGCCAACGCCAATGGCCCATAGGGCCTAATAATTTCGCTAAGCCGCCACAGGGCTCGAGAGTTTGTGTCAGACATGCAGAACCTCACGCAATGTCGAATGCCGTGAGCGTCTGCTTTCCTTCGAACTAAAAACAGGGAGAATTAATGTGCCTGTTGTCTGAGCCCTATCGGCAAACCAGTTATGTTGGGTTCCCGTTGTGCTGATCGAGCGCCGGCAGGAATAGATCGCTGTAATGTCGCGCCAGGCGAATCATGGGGTGTCCGCCGCTCGTTTCTTCCATAGGTTCGATCTGTTTGGCGACATCGGATACAGCCTTCAGACTGACCCTCCACCTCCCCCCTCCTTATATTTAGTCTTGTAGGGGTCTTTCTCTCGCAAGGTCTTCAAAGCCTCCTTTCGGCTCCATCTCTTTTTGCTTGAAATGCTCCTCCCAAATTTGGATCAGGTCAAATCCTAGAGCCACCTTACGTTCTTTCGACCATTCCGGTGGACGGCCGCAAGCGGCGATATAGGTCCGGCAGAATATCTCAAGGAGAGTTCGCCAAAAGAAAGGGTCGTCGTGGCCGACTACGGGCGGCAAGCTCGGAGTCATCGTGCGCATCTTCAAGGAGCGGGTCTTGTTGTTGGCTGATGGCCCTAACCGCAACCGATGAAGACGTATCTGCGGCCCAGTCCCGAAACGCTGAACGAAAGCCATGGACCGTGAGGTGACGCCCAATCGGCGCAGCATCATCAAAAACACCATGTTCGACATCGGAGAGCTCAAGTCTCGTCCTGGGAAGATCGGACCTGAATCGCTGTTCAAGGCGCGGGCGGCGCGAAGTATCTCGACTGCGCGCGGCGCCAGCGGGACACGGTGTTCTCGTCCCGCTTTCATATGGCCGGCGGGGACTGCCCAAGTCGCCATTTCCAGGTCCACCTCACCCCACTGGGCTCTCTACACCTCGTTCGTTCGAGCAGCAGCAGTTAGGATCAGAAACTAAAGCCCTAGTCGCGCGAACTCGGCGGTAGGCGCCTCGGGGAGCCGCTTAACGAAGGCAGGTACGTCGGCGTAGGGGATCGCATCGAAGTGGCGGCGCTTCTCGTTCTGCCGAGGAAGCCGCATTCGGACGCCGTCGACTGGATTGTCGCCCTTGCGGTACCCAGCAGCCTTCGCCCAGTCCAGGACTGTTGCTATCCGTTGCCGGATGCGCCGCGCGGTTTCCGGCTTAGAAAGCCAGACTGGTGACAGCACCAGCAGCACGTCTGCTGTTTCGATGCTTTCAATTGCCTTCCAAGCTCTTCATCCACTGATCGGCATGCCCTTACCGTTTCTTCCAACCACCGCGGCGCTGTTCCATCGTGGATCTCGCGGCTTCCGCGAATGTTGGAATCTTCGCCCGGGCTGAGCGCTTGGCTTCGATGGGGTCCCCACCCTCTCTGGCCAGTTTTCGATACGCCAGTGCTTTTTGTCGCGCTTCAGCCAGGGAGACTAGGCGCAGACCGCCAAGGCCGATGTCGCGCCGTTTGCCTCGGACAACAGTTCGAAGGACCCATCGCTTTGCACCGGATGGATCGACGACGAGTACAAGCCGTTGCCATCACCATATCGGCCCGGCTGAGTCAGCTTGTTAATTCGCAGAGCAGATAGAGCCTTCTGTGGTTGCCGCCGGTCCATACCACATTCCATACCACATTCTGTTTGGGATTTTACAGGACGAAGGTGGACTGACGTGGATGGTCCCACAGCTTAGGTGACGGAAACTCAGCGCTAATTGGATTTTATTGAACCTAGTTGGACGCTAACGATAAGGACACTGTCGCCCCGCTGGGCCGAGGCGCGCCCGCATATCTCTACTCTATCCGAATACATAAGCCGCAGGGCTGAGCGCTCGCCTCTCAACTTCCTCCGGCTGGAGGGTGAGCTGTCATGTAGGACGTCGCAATGGTCAGAAGATGGACTGCAGCGGTGCCAAGCTGCTGCATGTCCTGATCGATCGTATATGTGCCCGCGGCGCGACGATATGCCATTGCTACAGTAGCGTAAGCATCCGTGATGAAAATGGCCGAATGGTCTTCCCCCGTCATTTCCACGACGGCTCCGGCGCTTCACTACCACGAGCGCAGCTTCAGCAGTGGCTCTGGCCATCTGTGCGTCCTCCGCAAGCGGATCAATGACGGGACGAACCGTTGCTTGCCGGACCCATCTGACGATAAGTAACTTCCTAGGAAGCGCTGCGTTCGGCCAACAACATATTGCCGATCCTCTCGGACTGCCTTCCGTCGCGGGTCAGCTTTGATCCAGTCAAACACGTTCGTCTCTCGCTCAAACAGAATTATCAAAGACCGCTCGTCGTCGAGCGTACATGGCTCGTGCCGTTGCTCAAGATCTACTTCGCTGTACATTCCGGCCAGCGCTCCTCCAGGGGCGTCCCGCTGCAAAACAGATCGTGATTTTTCCCATGAAGCGGGTGGGGCCAAAGCAACGGCGTCATTGGGCTACTACCTTGTGTCGTCATCTCGGCTGAATTTGTCGACGATTGTCCGCTCAGCCTGGAGCCAGAAATCCCAATCGCGCCCCGAAGGGCACCCACTCTGTTCCCAGAGCTCGTAAGCCTC
The DNA here is from genome assembly GCF_054058595.1 of Bradyrhizobium sp. USDA 4472. NCBI lineage: Bacteria > Pseudomonadati > Pseudomonadota > Alphaproteobacteria > Hyphomicrobiales > Nitrobacteraceae > Bradyrhizobium > Bradyrhizobium sp. USDA 4472. The sequence continues at coordinate 140,239 of NZ_JBSSAM010000002.1, read as the reverse complement.
GCCCTGATTTGTGGCCGCCGCGGCGCCGCAAAGAGCCGCTTAATCCTGCGCTAATCGCAATAGCCGCTGCACCGTGGTCTCATCTTTAATGTAGGCCGCAGCGCGTGTAGCCAGCTCAATATGATGCTTTAACTCCTGCTCGTTTTCCATGACCGCGACCTTTGCGGCTAGGCGGCTTTGCTCGAATTACGTTCGACCGTGAAAAGCGGTGCAACTATGAGCGCCTGGGCAAATCATGAGGCGGAGTTAGCGGACGGCCGCGCCGGATCAACTGGGTTAACCTGGAGGCCCGCCTCATTCCAGGGCTTCAATAATCTGCTTTCCCAAGAGCTTAGCTTCTTCAATTCCACATTGTGCGTCAGGATGTCCCTTGAAGAAATCCGCGATCGTCGTCGCAATGATCGTGTTTACTTGGTGTGGATCATCCATTTTACGGAATCGCTAATTTTAGTTGTCTCATGGAAGCGTGTTCTCGCGCGTCTCAAAAAGCACAGCGTCTGCCCAGCGACCGTCTGGCGCTCGCCGCTCGAAAGGCTCAACGGCGCCAAGCAGCTGGGTCGGCCTCTCAAGCGGCCTGCGAGGCGTTATCGTAAGCCAAAGAACGAAAGAATAGCCGCGACTACAACTATCAACCCTATCAGGTAAATGAGGCCGTTCATGGCATTTTCCTCCTTAATAGAAGGGCTGCAGATTTCTACGCTAGGGACGCGGGCTCTTTCTTGGAGCTGCAGTATTCAAGTGCCGCCACTCTTTCGAGTTCAACTTGCTTCGGTATGGCGGCATGAATTACCGATGTTGTCGGCAGTCCGAATCAAATCAGCATCGGAGATGCCGAAACGTTTCCGAACAGACTTCACCTGCTTCGCGTCGGCAAGATCGAGCGTCGTGCGGATAGGGCGAGACGGCTTTAGTCGCAACATAGCCGGCCTCCTGACTTGGTTAAGCGCGGGTAGGCCTTGTTTGTTCCATGGTTGCGCACTCGGGGATAGCGCCCCGAGCCTCATCCTGGTCGGCTCACAGAATGATTGTCTGGGCCTGCCGCCGGATATGCCACAACGCGATTTAGCGCGCTCACTGACCTCCAGGCTACGCGAGCGCATCTTATCAGCGATGGGTGCCTTTGTTTCGGACGAATGTCCGATCCTGCTCGTCTCAGCGTTGCTACTTCCAAATCCAAGTTTGCTCAGGTGGGCCGAATAATTTTGGCAACTTCCTCTCTGACGGGACCCCGTGACCACTCCTCGGCAGATCTCGCCATCTGCTTACTTACGATCACACAAATGCTCAACGCTCAGCTTGGTCGCTGCAAGGGTTGGATCGAAGAAGATGCCCGTTTTCGGCGATACAAGATCACCGAAGCCGGGATCGAAGCTATGAAGAGGAAAAATCCGATCCGTTAGGCAGCGTAAGCACAGGCTGAAGGAAACGATCGATGCAGGAGAGGAGTGCTGCTCAGCTCGAACTCCTTCTCGCCGATGCCGTCGGGTTTGATCCAAAAAACATCCTGATCAAACCTGTGGGGGACGTGGGCGACTTTCGTGCGGAGTTTGTAGGCCTCGTTCCTGGTGTCAGCAGTTATCGAGCAAGACTGGATATCGAGAACGCCTGCAAGCGTCTCAGAGCTCAGTTCATGCTCGATCAGGTAAAGGCTGCAGCGCCGCGCGCAGCCTGTACGCCGAGCGCGTTGCCGACTTATACTAAGTTTCATGTCGATGGACGAAATTTTCGATTTGAGAACAGGCTACCCGTACTGGCTTATGGTGGCCGGTACAGTTCTGGTGTTTCTTGGAGTGGTCGGGCTGGCGTTGAAACGCAGGCGCGGAGAGAAGGATTCGCCCGGCGATCCAAGTCCGCTAGCCGGGCCGCTCGGGCAATCTCGGGGGTCCGGACCCGTTGACGAGCGATCTGACTCGCCCACCGCGGAGAAAGTGCAGGCACCGCTTCGGAAACTCTGATGCTTCGCAGCATCCTCAGCCGATTGCGCAATAAGATTGCGCTAAATCCGGTGGCTTTGGTCCTTGATCTCTCGCAGTAGTTGCGATTGATTCACCCGCTTCATCTACAAGGAAATCACGGTTGGTAGGCTCGACCGAATTCTACCAAAATTTGGACGACCTGGGCGCCCCCCAACTCCATCTCTCCGGAAAGTAATAGTCAGTGGAACCTTCCGCCGCTTTTGCCGACTTTGCCTCATTGAGGGTGGAGGGAGAAAGGTGGAAACCCGTGTAACCCGGCACAACCTTCGCGCGGCTTTGGTCCCGGTCGGGGTTTTGAGCATCTGTTGACACGCTGGACCTCCTCTGGATCCCAGATGCCTAGCAGCGATTACTGGGAAATGCTGTAACTGAGGTACTACATTCACGGGGAAACAGCGCATTCGCCCTGTTTGTTTCACGCCCGTAGCATAACGTGAATTGTCGTCCCGAGCCTGCAGCAATAATGGTCGAACCATGTTTGCAGGCCTGTTGGTTACGGCAGGAGTGGGCGTGTTGGCTTTAGCCTTCACCTTTACCGCCGCGTTGTATATCGACGCGCGCGCCAATCGCTCGCGACAATAGATTGTGCGCCGCTCTCAGTCCGACATGGCCGACGATTGAGTAAAACGCCGAGCATCGTAGACAAGGCTCCCAACTACCGCTAATGGCCGAGACCAATCCCTAGGGACAGTGCCTTCTGACATAGCGAACCTCGCTTCGCCTGGTCATCTTCGCGATTTTGACGACCGGCGTCCGCGTCTTGGAGTGAGCCTTCAATTCTTTGATGTCTTCCCTTCGTCCACTAAAGCGTAAGCGCTGTTCAGTGACCACCTGCGATCTGCGAGTCTGCGGTTCGGTTTGGACCGTTAGGCTTAGAATGGACACAGTGCATACTGCTATCACGGAGCCAGTGCGGCGGCTTGAGGTCTTCACCGGAGCCGGTCGTCGGCGGAAGTGGAGCGACGAGGACAAGGCGCGGATCGTCGCGGAGATCGTGGCGAGTGGCGACTCGGTGTGTTCCGTGGCTCGAGCGGCACCATCACGATTTTGCGGGCTTCGGCGGATTTGTTGGATCTGTTGCTCATGGTTTTTTCCTTGCGGCGGGGGGTTGTGCGCGGCAAAGAGCCGCCATAACCCCAGCCCTCGTGGGCGAGCAGCGAGGTGTGCAAGGGCAAGGGCTGAAGCAACTTTTTTGGGGGGACCGCGCGCGGAGCGCGTGGGGGAGCCAAAACCGGCGGGCCTGCCGTTGCGCCGCGCCGAGGGGCCGCGCCCCTAAGCTCTGGCCGCGGGGGCGGCGAAAAACGCCCGGTAAATCAAAATGCCGTGCGTAGCGCCCAAGGAGCGGGATTTCTAGGACCGCCGGGAGAGTGGTAGGGGCGGCGCACCACGTGGTGCTGAAATCGACACTATGAGTGGCGGGACATTCGCGCAGAATGGCGGGCCACTAGCCACCTTCTTGAGGCTCGATGAATGCGAATTATTCCTGCCAATCCAGATGTCGCGGACACAGCGCCGACTGGTACAGCCGCCCTGACCCCTTACGACCATGAACACGCCGTCACGTATCTGCGTCTGCTGGATGCCGACGCGGCGGGGGCCGATTGGCGCGAGGTGGCGCAGCTCGTGTTGCACATTGATCCCAAGCGCGAACCCACCCGCGCCCGTCGGGCTTTTGAAAGTCATCTCGAACGCGCCAAATGGATGACCGAGCACGGTTACAGGCTGCGGTTGCGCGGCTGGCCAGCTTCTAACTAAAGTAGCCAGCGGCGTCATGCCGTTGTGCGGCTGCGCCAGTGGCCGGGGACCGTGGCAGCGGCGTACACCAGAAGCTAAAGCTTGTGGTAAGTAACGTGCGCCGTCGCAAATGGGATGCCAGCACGGCCAGCACGGCCCCGGACTATGCAAGCTTGTTCATCGATTCCATAAAACCAATCGTCGAAATTCAACTTGAACGATTTGCCGTCCCCTTGCGGTGTATCGCGCGTGTATTTCCAATGGAATGCGCAACCGGCTTGCTCCCCAATGGCTTCACCTTCCAGTCGATTTTCCAGGCCCGTGTACTTGCCCTCTTCACCTTTTCGGATCGTCCAATGCAGAGTGTCGCTATGACCATCGTCAAATGTATATGCCTCGATGAAAAGCACTGTATCAGTCTCCGCATCTAGTTCGCCGTGACCAGCAATCGTTGCGCGCTTCAGTAGTCCACCAACTAGACTTTCGAGCACTGCCCAACCTTCTAGCCGCCCGATGAAAAAACGTTCAGGGAGAAACAGCGGCGTTGTTCCTCTAAAAGCAGCGATCGCCATACGTAAACCCTTCGAAATGCATCTAGTAAACCAAATCTCCTTTCTGCCAATGGTTCCTACTTGGCTCTCCGGCACATGCTCCGCTCGGGGCGCTCAACAATCCACAGCCCGTCCTTCAAACTACTAATACCGCCCGTCGCCGCTTGGCGCCGGTGCGGTCGCCATCGGACTGGCGCCCGACGCCGACAATTCGGCAATGTTCGCCAGCAGCTTGCGCCGGTCACCAAGCCAGACGCCCAGCTCCTTCAGGTCGCGATCGGTGAGCTGGCCGAGCACCGAAACGTCGATGTCGTTCTCGGCGAACCGCGTCGCGTATTCGAGCATCCCGACGGTCGTCAGCCATTCGGCAATCGAAGTACGTGGTTGTGTATTGAGTGGATCGCGTAGCCGAGCTCTACCCAATGGATGCTCATCAAATCCAGAAATTCGACCGGAGCGACTCTCGGCTTACGCTGAGCCCACGATGACGGAGTTACTCTCGATAGGCTTGATCGCCAGGGTTGGTGCTGCTCACCACAACGCAACGAAATCGCAGCCGCCCGACCGAGCGCTGCATGCCGCCTGGAGGTTTGTTTGAGTAAGTCGACCGCCGCTTTCCTGTTGAACTGTCCTCTCCCAATCGACCTAATGCTGGCTTTCGGGCCGCACGTCGGACAGCACCAGGATGCCCGCTTGTGACCCGGAGACGTCGGCCAGCATCTCGTGTTGCGGCGAAGCCGTAGACACGGCTGCCCCACGGAATGCTCTTCATTTATACTTAGACGGAGCAGTGGCTGAGGTTCTGAAGTGCAGAGGCGCCTACTTCCGCTCTTGGACCCATTGCTGACGTCTTCTCCGGACGCCGACAGGGCCGCTACACCCGGCGCAATCCCGCAAAGAGCGCCTCGAATTCGCTATCCGCGCGATAGAACGCCGGTGGTCGCCCCAACGGTGCGGCGACCGATGTCTCGTGCCCACCGGCAAATGACTGGCCGGTCCACACATGAGTCCAATCGGTCCCTGACGGAAGGTAGACGCTCCGCTGATCCTGGCCCGCCTGCCAGACGGGCGCGACGAGCAGATCGCGGCCATAAAGGTAGCAATCCTGAATGCCGTAGGTTCGCCGATCGTCTTCGTGATGAAGAAACAGCGGACGTTGCACTGGAAGGCCCCGGCGCGCAGCTTCCAGCGACAACGTCCTGAGATAAGGCGAGAGGTGAACGTAGATCGCGGTCATCCTGGCAAAATGCTCGAGAACCGCCGGATCGCCGTCGAGCTGCAGATTGTCACGAGGCCTGTTGCCTTCGTGGCTGCGCATGACGGGCGTGAAGGCTGCCATCTCGCTCCAACGCATCACCAGCTCGGGCGTGCGCAAATTGCCAAACAGGCTAGTATAGCCGCCGATGTCGGAATGGTGAAACGCGTTGCCGAGCAATCCCGACGACAGGGCGGCGCAGATCACCGTGACCAGCCCGTCATGCCTGGAAAAGTCGACCGATTGATCGCCGGCCCAGAGCCACGGGCACCACTTCTGCACACCCGTGAAGCCGGACCGCATGAAGAACACGGCCTCGCCGGTGCGGCCGCGGCTCGCCACAGCATTCGCATTCACTTCGGCCCACAGCGTCGGCCAAAGGTTATGCGCAAGTCTTGCATCGATGCCGCTGGCGAGACGTACGTCAACCGGCAGATACTCACCGAAATCTGCCATCCAGCCGGATAGGCCGTAGTCGAGCATCCTCTTGCCGATGATTTCCTCCGAGAACCATGCCGCGGCATCCGGATTGGTGAAATCGACGGTGCCGCAGTGGAACTCGCCGAAATCGATCAGGGCCGTTCGTCCCGAGGCGTCCTTGACGAAGAATCCGGCATTTTCGGCCTCCTCGAATAGGACGCCATCGTTGCAGAGATGCGGGTTCACGTAACCGAGAAAGCGGATGCCTTGATCGTTCAATTCGGCGATGCGCTGCCGCAGGCCCGGATAACGCGTCTCGTTGGCCTTCCAATCCCAGAACAATCGCGCGCCAAAGGCGGTCGGCCGAATTCCGACCCAATCCTCGCACCAGAGACCGGAAACCTTGACGCCGGCCGCGCACATCTTCGCGAGGCGAGCGAAGGAGTTCGCGCCGTCCTTCAGGCCGACGATCGCGCCATTGTAAATCCACTCTGGAAGCGGCGGTTGACGGCCGAATCGCGCGGACAGCATCTCCACCAGCGCGACAAACGACGGCGCCGCAAATAGCTCGATGCGTCCAGGAACGGACCAGGCCTCGATCTCGTGAAACCCGTCCTCGCGAAAATCGAACACGGTGTAGGCTGACGTCTCGACGTGAAGCGCATAACGCGCCGAGGAGATGTAGGTCGGTTGCGGATAGTTCGTGTGATAGTAGTCGCCGCCGGCGTGGCCCACCGCGTCCGCCTTGAAGGTAATCTCGGTGGTCTTGTCGCGCCCGACGCCCGGCTCCGAGCTCCATAACGGAAACCGTCGTCCACGCAGATCAAAATAGGAGAATTGCTCACCGCCACCCCAGACATGCTCGTTACGGTTGGCCACGACACGCAGCCAGAACCGGTTCACAGAGGGATCGAGCGACCGCAGCTTCAGCGCATCGCCCTCAAGCGTCACCGCGAGGCGAGCAGGCTGGCCCTTGGCCGAGGACAGCATGATCGTGTTACCGTCGATCTCGGCATGCGCGAGCGGACAGCGTTCGGCTAGGCGATCCTCGATCGCGAAGCGGCCGCGGTGCATTTCGATGCTGTCGTTGCCTCGGCCGACAAAAAAACATGGCGCCGCGGCACTGTGGGCGAGAATCTGGCGGCCCGAGATCGATAGCGCAAAGCCAGACGGGGTCGTCTCGAGTTTCAAGTGCATTCCTCTCGGCCTTTCCGTCAGCCCTTGATGCCACCTGCGGTCAGCCCCGAGACGACACGCTCCTGGAAGATTATGATCAGGATCGCGACGGGGACGATCCCGACGACGAGCGCCGCCGAGATGACCGGCCAAGGAAACGCAAATTCACCCTGATAGAGCTGGATACCGACCGGCAGTGTCCGCAATCCCGGATTGGAGTTAAACGACAGGGCCAGCAAGAATTCGTCCCAGGCGTTGACGAAGGCGAGGATGCCGGCCGTGAAGACGCCGGGCGCCGACAGCGGCACCACCACCCTGAACAGCGCACCAAACCGCGTGCAGCCATCGATCATGGCGGCGTTTTCAAGATCGCGCGGAATGCCTTCGAAGAAGGACGTCAGCACCAGGGTGCATACGGGCAGGCTCAGCACGGTGTAGGGCAGGATCAATGCTGTCCACGAGTTCAGCAAATTGAGCGCGCGCATGGTCTCGAACAGGGGAACCAGCAGCGTCACCAGGGGAAAGGTCGAGACCGCGATGATGACGGCCATGATCAGCCCCCTGAACCGCAAGTTCAGCCGCGCGAGCGCATAGGCCGCGAGCACCGAGACCAGCAGCGTGAGCGCGGTCGAGAGCAGCGCGACCATGAAGCTGTTGAACAGAAAGGTGAGCAGCGGCTGATCGGAGAACGCCTGAAAGTAGTTTCGCAGCGTCGCTGCCTGCGGCAGCCAGGTGATCGGCTTTTGTGTGAGCTCGGCCTCGGTCTTGAACGAGGTCAGCAGGATCCACAGAGCCGGAAACAGGCCATTGACGACGAGAATGAACGAGGCGATGGCCCGCAGCGGCTTGCCTGAGAGAGCCGAGTCGAACGTGGAGGCGACAGCCGTGCTCATGATGCGGCCCCGTTGCCGCGGATCATGCGCAGGTAAAGCGCGGTTACCAGCATCGACAGGCCGAACATCACAACTGCGAGCGCCGATCCGTAGCCGAGGTCGAGGAACGAAACGGTGTTCTGATGAATGTACATGGCGAGCGTCGCGGTTTCGGTACCCGGCCCCCCGCCCGTCATCATGTAGGGAATGTCGAAGGTCTGCAGTGCGGTAATGGTGCGGAAGATCAGCGCGACGACGATCGTCGGCTTGAGCAGCGGCAGCGTGATCTCGAAGAACCGACGCACGCGCCCAGCGCCGTCGACGTCGGCGGCCTCGTAAATCGAACGCGGAATGGTTTGCAGGCCTGCGAGAATGATCATCGCCATGAAGGACGAGGCCTTCCAGATGATGGCAAGGCAGATCGCGGCGAAGGCGAGCCGCGGCGAGTTGAACCAGATCACGCCGGGCAGACCGATCCGGCGCAGCACATCGTTGACGACGCCGTACTCGGAATGGAAGAACCAACCGAAGATTAGACCGGCAAAGGAGAGCGGCAGCGCCCAGGGGATCAGCAGCGAGAGCCTCACCGGCCATTTCATCTGGAACGGCAGATTGGCGAGCAGCGCGAGTGCGAACCCGACAACGAGCGAGCCGGGCACGGTGATGAGCGTGATCAGCACCGTGTTCCAGGTCGCCTGCCAGAACACCGGATCATCAGGCATCTGCTTGAAGTTCGCGAGCCCCGCGAACCGCGCCGGCAGGCCCGACGTCAGCGACAGGTCGAGAAAGCTCGTGTAGATCAGCCGGCTCACCGGATAGACGATCATCACGCCGAGCAGGATCGCTGCGGGCGCCAAAAGTATCACGGCAAGCGTAGTGTCACCAGGATCGGACCAGCGCGACAGCCACAGACGCCGCATGACGGCGCGATCGGCCTCGCTTTTGAACGTCGATTTCGTTGTCACCAGGTCTGATCCGGATTGCAATACGCGCCTTAGCGGATGATCCGCTTCAGCCGGGCCTCAATCTGGGCGGCGCCGTCCGCCGGAGTGGTCGCACCCGCGAGCACCGCATTGACCGTGGTCCGGATCGCTTCACTGACCTCGTTGTAGCGCGGCGTCACCGGCCGCGGCTTTGCGGTCTCGACGATGGCTTGCGCCTCGGCGAACCAGGGCACCGCCTTGGTCACGTCGGCGTCCTTATAGAGCTTGCCGTAGGTCGGCAGCAACGAGCCGTTGATGGCCACGTATTTGGAAACTTCGGGACTCGACAGATATTCAATCAGCTTCTTCGCCTCGTCTTGATGCTTGGAAAAAGCGGAAACGCTCCACTCCCAGCCGCCAAGGCAGGTCGCCTGTTCGCCGCCTTTGATTGCCGGAAGCCGTGCGACGCCGACCTTGCCTGATACCGCAGACTCGGCGCCCTGCGACATCGCCCATGCATAGGCCCAGTTCACCGCGAATAGGACGTTGCCGGCCTGGAATTCCTTGCGCGTATCGTCGGTCGCGACCTCGGCAATGTTCTTCTTGGCAACACCGCTGTCGGCAAAGCCCTTCCACAGCGCGAGCGATTTGTTCGCCGCCTCGCGATCGAAATCGAGCTTGCCGTCCTTGGTCACCACCTTGCCTTGGCTCCAGTACGGCACGAGGAAGGTGCAGACCGCGCCTTCGATCGCCTTGCCCTGGAACGACAGCCCCTGCAAGTTCGGATTCTTCTCGCCGTCCGCAACCTTCTTCGCGGCGTCCGCGAGCTCGTCCCAGGTTTTTGGCGGCTGGAGCCCATATTTGTCCAGCAGGTCCTTGCGATAATAGAGGAACATGGAATCCGCAAAGGCGGGCAGCGCCACCACCTTGCCGTCGATCGTGTTCGCCTCGGCATAGGCACGCAGATAGGAAGACATGTCGGTTGCGACCGGGCTGGTCCAGCCCGCTGCCGCAAACTGTGCCGGACGGATAACGTCGAGCATCAGAACGTCGAGCGAGGAGTCCTTCGCCGTGAGCACCGTATTGAGATATTGCGCCTGCATGTCCGAGGTCGTACCGCCGAGCTCGACGCTGACCTTGATGCCGGGATTGCGTGCTTCGTACTGATCGAGCAGCGTGCGCCAGATGGCGGGCTGCCCCTGGCTCGTGACGAAGACCTTCAATGTGGTCTCGGCGGATGCACCGGTTGCGAATGCAGCCGCGGCGCACGCGAGCAGCGATCCCGCCATCCTTGAAACGCGTCCTGAACTCATGCCGTCCTCCCGGAAAAATCGCAATTGTCGTGGCTTGACTGATCTGCTGACGAGGTCTCACTGCGGGGCTCTTACTGCAAGGCGCGCTCGGTCTCCGGATCGAACAGGTGAATCTTGGCGGGATCCAGCCCCAGCTTGATCGCTTCGCCGGCTTTCGTGCGCAGCTCGGGCGGCAGCCGCGCAGTCAACGTCGCGCCACCCACGGTAAAATGCACCAGCGTATCGGACCCGAGCGGCTCGACGACCTGAACCTGGCTGTTCATGCCGACATCCGACGTCAGGCGCGTGAAATGCTCGGGCCTGATTCCGACGATGAATTCACGCCCGTCGGCCGCCGAGAGCTTTGTGCCGGCGATGCCCGCAAGCGGCAGACGGTTGCCATCTGCGAATTCGAGATAGCCTTGAGCGGCCCTGGCCTTCGCAAAATTCATGGAGGGAGCGCCGACGAAGCCACCGACGAAAACGCTAGCCGGATGATTGTAGACTTGCTCGGGCGTTCCGATCTGTTCGATGTCGCCACCACGCAGGATGACGATGCGATCGGCCAAAGTCATCGCCTCGACCTGATCGTGGGTGACGTAGACGATGGTGGTCCCGATCGTCTGATGCAGCCGCTTGATCTCCGTACGCACCTGACCACGCAGTTTTGCGTCGAGATTGGAGAGCGGTTCATCGAACAGGAAGATCTGCGGCCGCCGTACGATGGCGCGGCCCATCGCGACTCGTTGACGTTGACCGCCGGAGAGCTGTCCCGGCCGGCGGTCGAGCAGATGGGTGATGCCGAGCATCTCCGCCGCGTCCCTAATCCTGGCGTCAGCGTCCGCCGCATTCGCACCGCGTACCCTCAGGCTGAAGCCCATGTTCTCGCGCACGGTCTTGTGCGGGTAGAGCGCGTAGTCCTGGAAAACCATGGCGATGTCGCGCTCGCGCGGCGGCAGATCGTTGACGATGCGGTCGCCGATCCGGATCTCGCCGCCGGTGATGCGTTCGAGGCCGGCGATCATGCGCAGCGTGGTCGACTTGCCGCACCCAGACGGACCGACGAGGACGACGAACTCGCCATCCATGATATCGAGGTCGATCGCCTTGACGACGCGAAACGCGCCGTAGCTTTTCTCAAGCTTGCGCAGGCTGACCGAAGCCATGAGCCCGTTCTCCCGTCCCAACGGTTCTTGCAGCGCCGTGATGTTTCATAGTAGCGCTGCGATTTCTAGAAATCAACGACGGACCCTCACCGGCTCGATCCTGCGGATGAAGACGGGAGTACTATCTTATCTAGCTGGTCATACTCACTATATCGCTCGGTAAACAGAATGCGGTTGTAGCCTTTCAGAGCTTCGGATACATAATAGCGCTATTATCTTGAGCCACCATGGCAATGGCCGCATCAAAGCCCCTACGCACCCGGCGCAAGATGCAACGGGTCACGATCATGGATGTAGCGGCACGCGCAGAGCTGTCGCCTTCCACGGTGTCCCTCTATTTTAGAAAGCCCGATGCGGTCTCGGCGTCGGCGAGCGAGGCGATCGCACGCGCTATCGAAGCGCTCGACTACGTGCCGAACCTGATGGCTGGTGGCTTGGCGGCCGCCTCGTCGCGCGTCGTGAGCATCATTGTGCCATCCGTCCGCAATGCGTTCTTTGCCGAGACCGTCGCGGCCCTGCAGGAAGAACTCAGCAAGCAGCGGCTGCAGGTGATGCTCAGCCACAGCGAGTACAGGGAACACGACGAGGAGAATCTCGTCCGCACCGCCCTCGCCTGGGCCCCTGCCGCTGTCGTATTGACTGGCCTTTCTCACAGCGCCGCAACGCGCAGGCTGCTCCGCGACAGCAAGGTGCCGATTGTCGAAATCTGGGAGCTTGGTTCCCCGACCATGGACATGGCGGTCGGTTTTCACCACGACCAGGTCGGTCATGCCGCTGCTTCGCATCTTCTTCAGCGCGGGCGCAAGCGATTATTGTTTCTCGGCGCCCGCCTGCATGAGGATCGCCGCGCGGCTCGGCGCGCCCAAGGCTTCGTCGAAGCGGCGCGAAACGCGCCTGATGTCACGGCAGAGGTCATCCAGCACCCTGCACCAGCGAGCGCCGAAGTTGGCGCCATGCTGCTCGGCGAGGCCGTGCATCGCTTTCCAAACGTCGATGGAATCGCCTGCTCTAACGACCATATCGCACTTGGCGTGATCTTCGAATGTCAGCGCTCTGGCATTGCGATCCCCGAGCACCTGTCGGTGATGGGCTTCGGCGATTTGAGCTTCAGCGCGGCCGCAAATCCGTCATTGACGACGATCCGCCCGCCCGGCGACCTCATCGGGAAGGAAGCTGCGCGACTGATCATCACGCGGCTCGCGCACTCTGGTGCCGAATCGGAACAAGCCGTCATCGACACGCGCTTCACCCTGCTACATCGGCAAAGCAGCTGATGATCGGAACGATGGCGCTTTTGCCGCGGGATCCCCGATCAACCGATAGCGATTATCTCCTTTGCGTCATGGTATCAGACGTCGACGCTCTTGAAGACCTTATCGTGAACAAGCTCTCACGAATCGCAGGTATCCAGCATTCGCTCAGGATCTCACAGTTGAGCCATGGTTCGGCCGATGTCGTGCACCCACCGCAGACGAGGTCCACGACAGCAATGTGGGTAACACCAGCCCCACGCCCTTGCTCGAGCGAGTCGGCGCAAAGCACATGACGTGCTCCGGTCCATCGTGGCGCAGATAGTTATTCCCGAGGCGCCCCAGATACGCCTTTGGACGCGAACAGGCCGGCCGCCCTGATTTGCTTCGGCGTTGCCCAGCGTGCCGAACCGTAAGTCGTCACCAACTGGCTTTGGCGCGCGCGCCACACCGAATTGAGGATCGCAAAAACCGCGCCCGCGATGTCGTCAGCTGCAGCGATCGCTCAACCTTCCTCGAACACCTCGGGCGCATAGCCCTCATTGGCAAACCACCATTCGAACAATCGCCAGGGCAGATAAACACGATAGCCGACAATCAAGAACCAGGGGTCACCGAGGCGCTGCTGATAGCCGAGAGCTGCGGCAGGTCCATTGCGTTGTGCCCCACGTCGAGACGGCACGATGCCGAGCACGACGACGATCTGGCCGACCTAGATTTTCGCCGGAACATTTTCTGACCCACTCAACTCTCGCGAACGAGCGCGGCGAGATGAAAAGCGGCAGACGCCATCGCATTCAACCTGAATAAAAATCGGTTACGAGATCCGCGTCGATCAAGCCTATCGATGCGAGATCGTTGATGCGCCAATCTCGGCGTCTTTGAGGAAGCTGCTCAATAGACTGTGAACGGCGCGATCAAGCTGGATCAATTATCGAGCTCGCTTCGATGTGCGCCGCGCACGAGCCGGTACCGATTGGGAGAGAACGAATCGACCGCCCTACTCGATCGCAATGTTCGACGGTGCGCATCGACCCCGTATCTGAAAAAAACGGCGTGTTATACTCACTTCGCGAAATGGGTATAAGCGCGCGAACTCGCGCGCAGCCATCGGCGGACGTCTTTGGCGATGGAGACAGCACCCGGCGATCCCTCGGCGGCTTGGATTTCTTGGTGGAAGTTCAAAGGAGGGCGTCAGGCGGAAGCTCCAACGGATCCTGTTTCGGGGCTGGCGGGTCCGGTCCGATGCGGAGAATTGGCGCCATTCCCCGCATATTTTGCGGTAATTAGCCTTGCGGTTGAGGGGAAAGGCCGCCATATTCTCCGCAAGGAGTGCGGGGAATGCGGGACTATATCCACCAACTACCTGATTGGCCTCAATTTTCCTGGGATGGCGACGCCTTGGCGAAGCAGCTCGCGGCCGTGCGGCTTCGCCAGGGCCAGCTCATCGGTCGGATGCAGGCGCTCGGCTTCCCCCAGCAGGAGGAGGCTGTCCTCACGAGCCTGACGGAAGAAGTCCTCAAGTCCAGTGAAATCGAGGGGGAAAAACTCGACAAGGACGCGGTGCGCTCTTCGCTGGCGCGTCGCCTCGGCATGGACGCAGGCGCTCTGCCATCAGCCGATCGCAACGTCGAGGGCGTTGTCGAGATGATGCTCGACGCTACCCAGAAGTTCAAAGCCGAGCTCACGGCGGAAAGGTTGTTTGGCTGGCATGCGTCGCTGTTTCCGACCGGCCGCAGCAACATGAAGAAGATCGCTGTTGGAGCCTGGCGCGATGCCTCGTCAGGACCGATGCAGGTCGTCTCTGGTGACTACGGACGTGAGCGCGTGCACTACGAAGCACCGATTGCCGACAAGCTCGATGCCGAAATGACTGCGTTTCTCGACTGGTACAATACCGAAGAGAACATCGACCCACTAATCAAGGCTGCGATCGCGCATCTCTGGTTTGTGACCATCCACCCATTCGAGGACGGCAATGGACGTATCGCGCGTGCCATCGCCGACATATCGCTTGCCCGCTCCGAAGGAATACCGCAACGCTTCTACAGCATGTCGGCTCAGATACGGCGCGAGCGCAAGACCTACTACGACTTGCTGGAGACCACGCAGAAAGGCGATCTCAACATCACACCCTGGCTTGAGTGGTTCCTGGGCTGTCTCGACCGCGCCTTCAGTGGCGCCGAGAGTACCCTCGCAGCCGTGCTCGAAAAAGCCGACTTCTGGAAGCGGCACTCCACGGCTCAAGTCAACGAGCGGCAGCGCGATATGCTGAACCGTCTGCTGGACGGGTTCGAAGGCAAACTGACATCGAGCAAATGGGCAACGATTGAAAAGTGCTCGCCCGATACGGCCCTGCGCGACATCCAAGGTCTCGTAAATCAAGGTATCCTCGTGAAGGACGAGGGCGGCGGGAGGAGTACGAGCTATTCCCTCATGCCCCTAAGCGCCGTTGCGCCGGGACGTGCAGCACATCGTCCTACTGGCGACGACGACCCATCATGACCCCTACCCAGCCATAAGCTGGATAGGAAGTGCCTACCTGATCAGGTACCCCTCCCACCGATCAGATGTAGCGCGCTCGCCCGGGTTCTAGGGAAAAGTTGTATTTATCTATAAACGCAACTTTAAGGTTTGACAATATAACGGAATTGCATTCAGAGCTGGGAACAGAACCGTCCGTCAGAAAGTGACGTAGTTCTGCATCACGGGCGAGTGCTTCGATCTCGAGAAGTGATTTCTAACAGGGGCCATATTTGTGCGAACAATCCTCGTTCTGTTCGGACTCACCGGCGAACTCTTCGAGACTCTTCACGGTCGTCTCATCGGTTATGAGCGCGACTGCCCGACGAGCCAATCGAAGCTGATGTTCAAGCTGCGCAAGTTCGGAGAGGTGATCGATCAACGCACTTTGTCATTCGGCTTGCAATATTGACCCCGCATTGCCTCACCCAGAATGTTACTGGACAACTTCTCGCCGATGATTGGGTCGGTGCCATCGAAAACGTTCGGTGGCGTCTATGGCGGGAAAGATCAGCATGGGCGCGCGGCGCGAGGTGGTGTCGGCGGTAACGGAGCGTTACCGGTCGGCCGAACGAGCGGAGAAGGGACGGATCCTCGACGAGACGTGCGCGACGACGGGCTGGCATCGCAAACATGCGGTGCGCGCGCTCCGGCGACGCGAGACGGTTCGACCGGGCGAGGTCGAGGCAACAAGAAAGCGAAGACGCAGATATGGCGCGACGATCAAGGACGCGCTGACGGCGCTGTGGGAGGCGTCGGATCGGGTGTGCGGCAAGCGGCTCAAGGTGATGATCCCGACCTTGCTGCCTGCCCTTGAGCAACATGGCCGATTGCAGCTTGGCCAGTCGGACCGTGATCGTGTTCTGGCTATCAGCGCCGCCACCATCGATCGCCTGCTCGTCGATGTGAAGATCGCGGCGATGAAGGTCACTGGTATAGCGAAGGGCGCATTTCGAGGCATCGCCACCAGCCGCGGCGCCGGGATCGCCTGTCGCCTTCCGACTCTGAAAAATATGGGCGAGCGTCGCGTCAGCTGCCGTCTATTTGTGGTATGAACGCTCATGTGACTCACATCGATCGACGTAAGTTTCCGCACCTGCAATCTTTGTTATTGAATGCTTTGTGCATGCGCGCGATCAGGGCGACGGTTCGGCAATGGAAGAAACATCGGAGCACAAGTCGGCGGAAACGCCTGGGGCCCCTGGGAGAGCCGGTCACGAACCGGCATTCTCCAACCTGGTCCGGACCACCAATCTGGCCCTCCAGGGCGGCGGAGCGCATGGTGCGTTTACCTGGGGTGTACTCGACCGATTCCTGGACGAGAAAGACCTAGCGTTCGAGGGGCTCAGTGCAACCAGCGCCGGAGCAATGAACGCGGCGGTCTTTGCCTATGGGCTTGCGATCGGGGGTCGCGAAGGGGCACGCAAAGCGCTTACGGACTATTGGAAGCGCGTCAGCGACGCGGCCAAGTTGGGACCGTTGCAGCCAAGTTTCATCGATCAAATTCTGGGGGATCACAAGCTGGCCTGGTCGCCTGCTTTCTCCCTTATGGGGTTCGTGACGCGCGTCCTATCGCCATATGAGTTCAACCCTTCAGACTATAACCCGCTTCGTGAAGTGGTCGAGCAATCGATCGATTTTGACGTGTTGGGGCGTCCGGACTGTCCGGTCAAGCTCTTCCTCTCTGCGACAAACGTTCGTACCGGCAAGGTAAAGGTCTTCGCCGGAAAGGAAATTTCAATCTCTGCCGTGATGGCTTCAGCATGTCTTCCCACGATGTTTCACGCGGTAGAGATCGACGGCGAAGCTTATTGGGACGGCGGCTATATGGGAAACCCGGCGCTCTTCCCGTTGATCTACAACTGCAACAGTACCGACATTGTCATCGTCCATATCAATCCGCTGATTCGTACTGAGGTGCCGCGCGCCGCTGTCGATATTTTGAACCGCATCAACGAGATCAGCTTCAATTCGTCGCTAATGCGGGAGATGCGGGCGGTCAGTTTCGTCACCAAGCTTGTCACACAAAAACGAGTCGATGGAGGGCTCAAGCGTGTGCTGATCCACAGCATCGCCGACGATGAATTCATGGGTGCACTTAGTCCCACAAGCAAATATAACGCCGATTGGAACTTTCTCATTTTTCTTCGCGACCAGGGGCGAAAATGTGCGGGCGACTGGCTTGCGAAAAACTTCGCCAAACTGGGCGTAGAGTCGACGGTAGACATCGATAAATTCTACCTCTGAATCCGATTATCGACCCCGAGGGGGGTCTCGGTCTACCACGGCCGGGATTGTCAGTATCCCCGAATTGGGAGCGAGAGGCTTCCTTCCAAGAGTAGCGGCCGAGATGACGGCCCCCGTCCTAGCCTATGATCTGACGCCGGTTATGAACATGTCGGATCTCGCCGCACGGCGCGGTAGGAACGATCGCTGCGCCTCGACAGAATGCCCCATGTTGTAGCCGGCGGGGCTAGGACCCCCCCCCCGCTCCGATGCAAGAAGAACCCGGCCAACGATGTTGACCGAGTTAGTCATGGGGAGGGACCACTATGTCATCGATGTCCGGCAACTAGACGTATTCTCAGCCGTTCCTTGCGAACTGCTGCTCTCGCTGAGTTCTTGAAGATTTGCTGATGCAGGTTAAGGGCTAAGCTGGCGAGGAACGGTCATTGCGTCAGTGGCTTGGTTCTGTCGAAGACCACGCAACGCACCGCCGACCTGGTGAGCGTTGCAAGGTCGCAACGGCTGCGGTCGCGTTCCCTATGCTGCCCGGAGACAGGCAGATGATTGACGCTTTGATGCACTACCTTGAAAGAGCAGTTGCCTTCGAGCGACTTGCTGCCGGTGAGAACAATAGTGCCTTGAGAGCCGATCTTGAGCGTCAGGCAAGTGCGTACCGACAACTTGCTGCGATGCGGGCGAAAGGCATGGGCCTCCCCGCACCTAGTCAGCCATCCCAGCCGCCACATCCCTGACCGCCATGCGGATCAAGAGACCCATGCCGTCATCGCGTTCTGAGGCTCCTAGCCGTCCCAAACCAGTTCCCCGCACTGGCATTTGTAGACGCGAGCAAAGCGTTTGGTCGTTTGGTCTCCATGTTCCAAGTCTTGTCAGCCTGACTTAGCGGCTGACGACACTTAGGACAGCGATAGAGGGCGGGTGGCGCAGTCCTAAAAAACAATCAACAGGGTCGAACCGTTCCTAGTTCGTGCGACTGCATGAGCCTCGCACGATGGGAGTGCCAGAAGGACCGACCAAAGCGACACGCGGCCGGCAGAAAAGTATCTCCGGGAGAAGAACGAAGGCTGAGGTCCGCTGTTAGACAGCAAACCCTGCGAGGTATGACCATGCGTCGTTCAGATTTCGTCCTTCCGCTGCTCCTGGTTGCGAGCCTGTATCCCATCACTGCATCTGCTCAGCAGAGCGGAAGGGACACAAACCAGTCTCAAACCGAAATCAAAGGGCAGCTTAATCCGCAACCAAACCAAGCTCAAATTCAGAACACTCCGGTCGATACTGATCGGATGCAGCGGCGTTCCGATCAAAATCAAGCTCAGAACAAGCCCGTTCAGCCTGAACGATCACCACAGCAATCAGACCAAGCTCGCGAGCGCGATCGTCAAAGCGCTGAGGACACCCGGATTAATCGGGATTGGACTACGCGGCAGCGCGGCGAGGACCGGATGGACAGTGACCGAATGCGCCAACGCCAGATGGGCCCTATGATGGATCGAGATGAGGACCATCGAACCATTGGGCGCAACTGGCATCGGGACGACGATGACATGGATCGCGGCCGTGGGTATGCGGAGCAGAACGAAGGACGCTACTACTATGAGGTACGTCCCCGTCCTCGCGTGAAGACCTGCGTCGAGTACGAGAACGGGGATGAGTTCTGCCGGTATCGGGATTGACTGGCTGCGACGGCAAGGGACGCTCCACTCCCTACATGCGTCACAGCACTATCGACAGGATCGCGATCAGGCCGACGACGGTCAATCCCCACGTCAAAGTGTGCAACATCCAAGGCTGCATCATAGCGCCCACTCGGTGTCCTGCCGTTGGCAAGCAACACCGATGCGCGTCATTCAATAATTAAGATAGATCAAAAGCCGAAAAGGAGAGCGACGGATGCTGCCACAGTGAAGACACCGGCCCCGACCACCAGAACCTGCAAAGTTAGCTCTCTGCCCATACCCCAAAATATAACTTGGGTTAATGCCGAGAGCATCTGCAAATTATGACAGACGGATAATTTGCGGCCCGGCAAACGCTAATGGCACCCACGAACATAGGGTCAATTGGGAATCGGCAGAGCTGCCGCATGAGCGTGGACCAGCTGCTGTATCTCGTCCTCGAGCATTTCGGCCGCCGGGCCCCGCTGCGGGATAAGTTCGAGATCAACGGAACGCCCTTCTTCGGTGAGGAGAATTGGCGCGCTATGTTGTCGATCAAGTTGTGCTCCATGGGTACTGCTGGAGGGTCTTGGGTGCGAATATTTCTTATCAACTATGGGGATGCACTACAGCAGCGGACATCGGAATGGGCCACTAAGACCTTCCGCTTTGGCCCAAGAGCTGTCGTCAGCAGAGTGGGTCTGCCCGCGTGCGTCCTTCTCGTTGAGAAAGTGTTGCCAGGCTCTCGGCCGCCATCAGTTCGAAGGATTTCGCCATTTGTTGTTTCGCAACGAAGAGTGACCGCTCGAAATGAGCCTGCGCTTGCTGGACGTTCGGCGGTTCGAACGCCAGCGCCACCTCTCCGGCGATGCGATGTGCTTCAGCCTCCTGCCAGCACTCGCCACTTTCGCGGATACTCAGCAACGCGTCTTGACTACAGCGTTGCGCATCACCAAGCCGTCCAACCCGAGCGTATGTCGCTCCCAAAGTGCTGAGATACCACGGCGCATAGGCTGTCGCGCCGGTCGATCGCATGACCGAAATCCCGGCCTCGATCATCTCAGCGGAAGCGCAGTCATGCCCCTCGAGCGCGAGTACTCGGCCGCGCAGCAGCTTTCCGTAAGCGTTCCAGAAGCGTGATCCCTTTCCGTCCGCGAGCTGCATAAGCTCGTCGGCGAACTCGGCCGCGGAGTCTAGCTTGCCCATGTAGATCAACGTGAGCGACACATGCGCGAGCGCATACATCAGCGTGGCAGCGTGACCAAACTCGCGCGCTTCGCGGATCGCGCGCTCCACATCGGCCGTCACGACATCGGTGCGACCCAATGCCCATTGTGAAAAGGCGCGCCACGCCAAGGCGGAGACGAGAATATCGTGGCCAAACCGCATCGCCAGCGGGCGGTGTTCGGCTTGATGATACAGCGCCACGGCGCGATCGAGCTCGTGCGCGCCGGCCGTCAGGTCCCCGGCGAGCACAAGGGAAATTCCCATCAAGAGGTGCCCGATCATCATTGGTGTACCTGCCTGACGCTCGTCGGCGAGGGCCTGGAATTGGGCGGCCAGCTCCCGCGTCACATCGGCGTGGAACGACATACGGCTCGCCACCCAGAAGCCATAGAGTACCGAAAAGAGCATGATGGGATCGTCCGTCGTATCCCCAAGCTTCTCCGCGTGTTCGATCAAGGCGCGCGCGTGATTGAAGGCCGCTCTTGTCTCGGGGGCAGCGTGCCCTTTGGTGTGGATCAGGGCGTTGGCGAGCTCGATCTGTAACGCGATTCGCTCATGGCGCAACGAAGCAGTCTCGGGCGACGCGGCGATCAGGTCGAGGGCGCGGGCGAGCTGTTCCGCCGCTTCGACGAGCGCCGATCGGGAAAGCGAGCGCTTTCCGGCCTTGCTCCACAGGTGTGCGGCCTTTTCGAGGAGGCCGGCTTCCGTGCAATGCCGGGCCAGCACTTCCGGCTGGCTCTCGGCGATGTCGCCGAAATCGGTTTCTATGGTCTCGGCGATTACAAGATGGAGCTCGCGGCGCTTCTCACGCAGGAGCGTGCCGTAGGCAGCCTCCTGGATCAGCGCGTGATTGAAGACATAGTTCAAATCTTGTGGCTCGCCCTGGCGAAACAGCAACCCCGCATCGACGAGACGGTCGAGTCCGCGGTTCAGCTCGGACTCCGCTAGTGGCACGATGGCGGCGAGCAGCGCATGGCTGAAGTCGCGACCGATTGCGGCCGCCATCTGTGCAACCTCCTTGGCGGGACCGAGCCGGTCCAAGCGGGCCATCAGGGACGCGTGAAGGGTGGCCGGCACCGGGCTTGCAGCGGCAGGGATTGCTCCGAGGAAATGCGTTTCGGAGCCTGCCTCCAGCACAGCCTTGGTCATCTCCTGGACAAACAGGGGTATTCCGTCGGCGCGATCGATGATCTCCTTGCGCATGTGTGCCGGAACGGGGTGCTCTCCGATCACCTCATCGAGGAGAGCTTCGGTTTCGCGCGCACCAAGGCGGGCGATCATCATTGCCGTGATATGAGGCCGATCGGCCCAGGGCAGTACAAACTCGGGCCGGAACGTCGCAACCATCAGCACGGGCAGTGTGGCAATCGCCTCGATGAGCTGGCCAAGCAGTTCGAGGCTGGTCGGATCGATCCAATGCAGGTCCTCGAATATCATGAGAACAGGATTGGAGCGAGCCTGGCTCTCGATGTCCAGCACGATCGCTTCGAGCATTCGTTGGCGGCGCTGCGCCGGCGTCAGGTCGTCGGTTGAATACCGGCCGTCATTGGCGAGTTGGAGCAGGTCGGCAAGCGCTGCCCTGTGTGCGATAGGTGTGGATGAACCGCCGAGCGTCGTGTCAAACTTGTCAAGCCTCGTTTTCGGATCATCCTCGCGCGTAAAATTCGCGCGCCGTTCCATCTGCTTGGCGATCGGATAAAGCGCCGAATTGGTGTGCTGCGGAGAGCAGTAGTAACGCAGCTGCGTCGGCGCATCCGCGGCCACCCGCTCCAGAATGGCAGCCACCAGGCGCGATTTGCCGATGCCCGCCTCTCCGGCAATGAGAACGACTTGCCCGTCGTTCGTTCGAGCTTTGGACCAGCTCTGCTCCAGCACGGCACATTCGCCCTCGCGTCCGACGAGGCCTCCCAATCCGCGACGATAAAGGGCTTCGAATCGGCCATCGATGGCGTTGGCGCCTTGGACGGCCCAGGCCTGAACCGGTCCAGTGAGGCCCTTGAGCTGTTGTGGCCCAAGACTCGTCAGCACAAATAGATCGCCGAGCAGCCGTCGCGTTGCGTCCGCGATCACGACCATTCCGGGCCCTGCGACGGCCTGCAGACGGGCCGCCAGGTTCGGCGTTTCGCCGACAACGCCGCGTTCCTGCGCCTCTCCAGAGCCGACGATGTCTCCGACAACGACCAGTCCCGTTGCAATCCCGACACGCACTTCCAATCGGCCGGGGGCCGCCGTTTCGAGTTTTCCGACTGCAGCAACGAGCCCCAGCGCTGCCTGCACAGCGTGCTCCGCATCGTGCTCGTGGGCCCGCGGGTAGCCGAAATACACCAGCACGCCGTCGCCCATATATTTTGCAACGAAGCCGCCGTTCTGTTCGACAACTCCTGCGCAGGTCCGATGGTACGCACCGATAATCTTCCGCAAGTCCTCTGGATCGAGCTGCGTTGATAGGGCCGTGGAGCCGACGAGATCGCAGAACATGACTGTCAACTGGCGCCGTTCGGCCGCATCTGGGACCGATTCGGGAGACGTCGCGGAGCGTGCGATGTTGTCGGAGGCGTGCAACTCACGAATTGCACGCATGAGCTTCTTGCGATCGCCGAGGACGATTCCCAGTTCCCGGAGGTCTTGGTCGTTAAGTTCACCCAGGACGGTGGTATCGATCCGATTTTCGAGGAACAGCTGGGCATAGCCAGACATGCCTAGTTTCTCGAGCCACTGTTCGATCTGCTGCATTTCGATCCTCAATCGCGCGGCAATCTGGCGTAGGGTTGTCGCAGGATCAAGCCGGAAATCTTCCAGAACTAGCATCGACCTACTGGATTTCCTTGGGGCGATGACGGCCCTATTGCCTCAAAAAGCAGTCGGTTAACGAATTCACCTACCAAGTCCGCCTCGGCCTTAGATCCGGACGTGGTTTAGGTCATCTCTCCGGAGGTCAAGCCTCCACATGATTTTCTTATCAGTCGGTGAGCTTCCTCCGTTTGCGACCAAACCTTATAAGCTCGCAGATTGCCGCCATTTGCCCATTTCTCGAAAGCTTGTCAGTGGAGGACTGACTCCATTTGGGACCAAAACCTTATCATTCCAGCTACTTCACTCGGCGCCATCTGACGTTTTCGAATGTTCGCCGAAGGTGAAGGCAATCCCGCGAGGCGACTTCTGCGGGTCAACCAGGAAGATAAGAGGCAAACGTTACCGCCCACTGGTCCATATCGTTGCGCGCATGAGCTTCCAAGATGGAGTGATATTGAAGTCGCTCACAATCGCGAACTTCACATCGTAAGAGAAAGAATGCCTCCAGACCCCAGCGCTGGACCTTTCCCGTTCGGGTTGCTTCTTGAGGACTTCAGATAGGCGCTAGTCTCCGTGGCGGCGGCGGCAATCTCAAGGGTGCGATAGGCGGCGAAGATGGATCCATTGTCGGTCAGCCATTGCACCTTGCGCGGAGCGCGGATGTCGGCGAACCGCTGTTCGACACAGTGGACCATCATGTCCCGGATCATCTCGCCGGAGATCCCAGCCGTTGTGGCCACCCAGCTGATGACCTCGCGGTCGTGGGTGGCGACCACCGGATCAGCGAACACCGTACCCCATTCGGCAACGCTGCGGTTCGAGGTAATCAGCAGTGCTGCTCGGCCCTCCAGGCGTAGGTAAGACGCACTTGTCGGCGTCGAGATCGACACGAACAGCTACTCAGTGCCGTGGCGCCTGATTGGCGAGCGCGTGGCGGTAACGATCGCGGCCGGGGAAGTGCGGATCCGCCATGGATTGCACCAAGTTGCGATCCACAAGCAATCGGATGGACGCCGGCTGCGGATCATCGACACCGCTCATCTCGATGGTGTTGCTGGTCGCAATGGCGCGGTCCGCCGGGCTGAGATCGCGGCGGCGGTGCTGGCGCCGTCCTCACCCCCGTCGTTGTTGCGCCCTCTTGCCGAATACGAAGCCGTGGTCGGAGGAAGCTTCTGATGGCACGGGCAAAGAAGATAATGGAAGCAACGGCCGATCCGCTCGATGCCATGCTGGCGCGACTGCAGCTCTCGGGTATCCGCGATCAGCTCGACACCCTGCTCGACGAGGCGGCGCGCGCGAACCTGTCGGCGCGTGAGACGCTGATCCTGCTGTGCGAGCGCGAGATCGCACGCAAGGACCATCGCCGCATAGAGATGGCGCTGAAGCTCGCACACTTCCCGGCGGTGAAGGAGCTTGCTGGCTTCGACTTCGAGGCGCAGCCGTCAATCGATCCAAAGCAGATCCGTGATCTTGCCGCATCACGTTGGATAGCCAACGGAGAAAACGTGCTGCTGCTCGGGCCGCCAGGCGTAGGTAAGACGCACTTGTCGATCGCGCTCGGGCGAGAGGCGATCCTGGCCGGATACACGGTGCAGTTCACCACGGCGACGACGCTGGTCGCTGGCCTTGCCAAGGCGCACGGCGAGCGACGCCTGGACGAGAAACTTCTCGCGCTGTCGAAGCCAAAGCTGCTCATCGTCGACGAACTCGGCTACTTGCCTCTTGAACCTGACGCGGCCCATCTGTTCTTCCAACTGGTCAGCCGGCGATACGAAACTGGCGCGATGCTGATCACGTCGAACCGCAGCGTTGCCGAATGGGGTACGGTGTTCGCCGATCCCGTGGTCGCCACCGCGATCCTTGACCGGCTCCTGCATCACAGCCACGTGCTGACCATCCGCGGCGACAGCTACCGACTTCGCGCCAAGCGCAAAAGCGGCCTCATCAAGACGCCGACCGCCGGTGACGGCCCTCCGGTCGGCTCCGCCTCCCTCCGGCCCGTCACCGGCGGAAACAACCTTCAACCGAGATCATAATCCGATGGTGGGGGCAGTTCTTCGTGACGCAAAGGGGGCAGTTCCGGAAGGCGTTTGACAGAATTTGCAATCGGCTGCCAACTATCTTTTGGCGAAAGACATACCCACTCACGACCGGGCCGCATTGAGTGGCCGCATCTCCCTCGCGTAATATGTAATTGCCGTCAGCGAACTGCTTCAACTTAATGGGTAGTCCAACAGTTGATCGCGCTCGATTGGGGACAAGCCATTAACAGCCTGCAAGCGGCCGATCAGCCTTCCGAGTGACATCTTGTAGCCCTACCTGAAGTTCAGGGGATTACCGTCTTGCTCCGCTAAAGCAAGGAAGCACTAGCAGCCGCGTGACTCCAATTGCGCCCAAAATTGTTCCGACCTGGAGGCATTGCCGGGATCGCCTGGGCGGTTCTCAACAAGGGACGCGCCTTCGAGTGCGTCAAGACTGAGGAGACGGCGTCCTGATGGCCCGACCCTCGCGCCGTGCTCGGGGCCCTCAAGGCGCAGCCTGGCAGCGTAGAGCAAGACGTCAGGACACCACGACGGCCGGCCTTGACGGCCTCTTGCGCGCGGCGCGTCTGCGCGCGCAGGCCCGGACGAAGGAACGACCGCCAGACACGAACAAAGGAGCAGCGCGAAGTGAGCAGCTATCGAGATGACGTAACCAACATCCCTCACCCGTCGAGGTCTGCGAGAGGATGACACGACGATGGAAGATCGGTCTTCCCGGCGCATGCGAACACTGGTGACCGAATGGCCCGTTCGAGGCCTGTCCGCCAATCAGCTCGAATGCGCCCTGATATCCATGATGGCCCGGGGCGTAGCTCGCTCCAATCAGAGGCGGGATACATTGATGCAAGACCGCCATCTGACAGGTTGACGAAATCTCTTGCAACGCGGGGCCGGACCAGTTGGGTCAAAACCGACGATCGAGGCTCCTGCGAGCCTCTCCGGTTTCCCCGACGGCCCGCCCCGGGCCAATCGCGGACCTTGTGTTGAGTTGAAGAGAAGACCTAGCGTGCACGCTTTGCCCGCTCGAAGATCGTTGTCGCCACCCCACCGCCCGATGAGTGCGGGTCTGTGAAGTGCAGCTCATCACCCCTGATAACAAACGAACGTTTCGTGTTCTTGCCGTCCCAGTTGGGAAATGTCGCACGCTCGACTTGAAACGTGAAGCTCTTGTCCACCTCGTCCACGACGTAAGTGCCGCAATGGGCGAAGCTTCCCGAAACAACAGCATTGCTTTCATCTGCCGTCGGGCTGGAACGGCTGTCCGACGCAAAATTCGGGAGGCCACTGGAAATAAAGATGATTGAATATCGCCCGATCGGATCGAACACCAGATGCCCCTTAGCGTTTGGGCCATAAGTATCCAATCTTTCGCCGTCCCGCTTGGTTACGACGGAAACGAGCGTCCACGTGCCTTCCAAATCCTTCGGATCGTGGCTAACTAAAGGGGTGGGTTCCGAATTGCGCATGGGCAATCCTCCTTCCTTGTTCTGGAAAAGCATTCCAGTCAGGCACGATTTTGATTTAAGGGAACGCCTTGCGGCAGCAAAGGCACCGACAATCTAAGGCATCAAATAGATCGAAAGTTGAACTAGCGCATAGGCCGGTCAAAGCGGGCTGATGTCCGAAGTAGGTCAATCGCGGCGGTTGGCCCGATCGACGCCGCGTATGCTTTACCACTCATCGTCGACATCGATGCACCGCGCCCAATTTGTCATGGGCAGACATAGTGCGTGCCTCCGAGAACCTTCCGATTGCTTTCGTAGTTCCGGACGGGATTTGCGTCATATGGTGCAGAAGCTCGGCAGCCTGAAACGGCTTGATCAGCACCGAAATATCCTGTGCGATTATCGCCTCGACGGTCTCCGACCTCATGTCGCCCGTCATGATAATGGCTGGAACGTTCCAGCCGAGCGCGGCCCGCAGCGCCCCGATGCTCTCGACGCCGTCGATCGAGCCACGCAAATTGTAGTCGGACAGCACCAGATCCGGGCGGACGCTCTCGCTGTTCACGAGCGTCAGCGCTTCATCCCCCGTCGCCGTGACGACCGCCTCGATCCCCTTGGCTTTCAGGAATCTGGCGACCGCCGTTCGCACCGACGTCTCATCCTCGATGATGAGGACCTCACGTGCCGGCAGCAAATCAACTTCATTTGCCGCACTCCGCGGCACCTCGGGTACATCGCTGCGCGCTTGCACACGCGGGACTTCGATGGAGAAGCGCGTACCCTTGCCGACTGTGGAGCTCACATGGATTCGATGGTCCAGCAAAGTCGCCAGTCTCCTGACGATCGCAAGACCCAGTCCGAAACCGCCACGCTGCAGGCCCTCCGCACCCTGATAATATTCCGCAAAGATGTCTGGCAGTTGATCAGGCCCGATTCCGACGCCACTGTCCCAGACTTCAATGCGAATATTATCGCCGCTGCGGCGGCACCCCAGCAGGATCCTGCCTGCATCGGTATACCGGGTCGCGTTCGACAGCAGGTTGCGCAGCATTTCCTCGAGCATGCGTTTGTCGCTGCGGACCATCGCTCCAGAACGCACCAGGCACCATCGCAGACCTTTTTCCTCGACCGAGCGGGCAAAGTCGACGGCAATCGAATCGAATATGTCGTTGAGCGTAAACTCGCTCAGCGATGGCCGCACGCTGCCGGATTCGAGCTGATTGACGTCGAGCAAACTCGACAGCATGCTGGACATGGTGTCGAGCGAACGGCCCATATCGGTGACGAGCTTGCGCCCTTCGCCATTGGAATGATGCTGCTCGAGCAAGCCTTGCAGGAATCTAAGGGTTTGCAGCGGCTGCCGCAAATCGTGGCTTGCCGCAGCGAGAAAGCTGGACTTGGCGCGGTCGGCCAACTCCGCCGATTTACGCGCGAACGAAATCTCCTGCTCGGATCGTTTACGAGCGGTAATATCAGCCGCGAGACCATGAATGTGCGCAAGCTTTCCGGCTGCATTGAATTGGGCGACGGCAATTTGCTCTAGCCACACTTCGCCGGCGCCGTCGGGACGCCGATAACGGAACGTCACCGCAAGCGATGGCGCATCGGGACGCGCGCCATCCGCGCATTCGATCATCCTCGGACGATCATCGGGATGGATCTGTTCGAGCCAGACTGAGCTATCGAGGGACTGCCTCGATAGAACACCGAGAATTTGTTCGGCATTCGAGCTGTACCGAACCTCGCCTGCGGCTACGTTCCAGTCGAATGTCATGACTCCGCCGGCGCGAAGCGCTTCCTGCAGCCGAAGCTCTCGTTCCAGAATGCTGGTCTCGTGAAGCCGCCGTTCGCTGAAGAGCGCCGCCAAAACCAGCGCGCCGAACGACGCTGCCAGAATCGTCGCCTGGGCGGACAGGATGCGTTCTTCGACCGGCAAACGCGGATCGCCAAACACACCGACCGCAAAGGTCGTTGTCCAGACGATCGTGATCGCACACATGAACGTTGCCGCAGCGGTGAAGGCGGGCCGAAGGCGAGCCGCGATCCAGACAACAAGCGGGCTGAGGGTGGCAATTGCCAGCTCAAACGTCCACGGCTGGTTCGGCAGAAAGACCATGCCCGCGCACAACATCGCGGCCAATGTCAATGCCACGCCTCCTTCCGTGACTTCGCGGCGCGGTGGAAAGTCGCGTATCAGCGACGCGACCCCGATCGCAAGTGGTGCAACGGTCACGGCGCCCAGCGCGTCGGACGTAAACCAGTGAAGCCAGATGGTCGGGATCGATGCGTTCGAGGTGTGAAACAGCACAAAGCCGAGCGTGCCGACGAACCCGGAGAGCGCCGTTGCGGCGATCGTGGCCGCGAACAATCCAATAACGCGCTGCAGCCGATCGAGCTCGAATCGCGAGCCGTGGAAGTGCTCGACGAGGGCGGCGATAATGACGGCCTCTATGGCGTTCGCGAATGCGAAGAAGATGGAGCTCGACAAATTGCGATCGCCCGACAGATTAGCGACGAGCGTCGCCGCCACCACGCCGATGACAACCGGCCACCGCGCGGCCGAACCCGCCCCGATCAGGATACCGGAAGCAACCCCTGCGGCCGGCCAGAACACGGCAACGCCGTCAGGTTCGGCGAGCAGGAAGAGGCTCAGGCGCGCAGCAAGAAAATAGGCAGCAGCCACGACAAAGATGACAGCCACGTAGACTGCCCATGCCGGCTGCTTGCCCGGCGGCCATACTGGCTCAACCAACAACGCCACGCTCGATCCGCCCATCGCCGAGGATGGGCAATCCTACCAACCAGGTCGCGCCGGTGGCAACCGAGCCATGTGCGACGTCGGCTCGCCGCACTGCAAAAGACAGACGTGGCGCGCGTGATCCTATGGGGGCAAAACCCGCACTCACCGGGCGACCTAAGCTCGTCCACTATGTCCTGAAAACCGGAAGTCGGCGTAACAGCGAACAACCAACTCACGGCGGAGAGACAGACATTTAGACGGTCGCAGCAAACCAGTCCCATCGCCCGGCCTTGCCCTTAAACTCTTGAGAACTGTGATATCGTTCATCCGAGATCGTTCACTGCTCGTCTGGCGGGATCTCGCCGCCTTAAATCATTCAAACGCGCTCTTCGGAAAGTAAGTGATAGCGGAAAGCAAGATCTGCGTAGCGCCGTTTGAGGGAATGCTGCTGCGCTTCGTGCACCAGACGCACGAACTCAGCAGCGCGATTGTGGGACTCAGTAACACTTTTCATGACCAGCCCTCCGAACGAACGGCATTTATGTCGACGTCACCCGCGAGGCCAGACTGGATCTTCAGGTTGATTATCCATGCGGGCTCAAATTGGAGCTGTTGGGCCAGCCTCGTCCCGCCATGCTCGCTCGCCGCAAGCGCACGAGAAGAGTCGAACGGAGCGGCCGTTGGTCGGGTCAAGCAGATGTTGCACCAACCAGGCTCAGAGCGGAGCCGCATCTGGAGCAGAGTGGTTGCCGATCCTTATCTGCGGAGACGTTTGCTGACATGCGACGCTAGTAGCATACCGGAGTGGCGAGGGAGCCCTCCGGGCGAGTACGGCGTTACCGCTCTTGAGCCTAGCCGTTCGTTCCTCTCGGCGCAGTTGCTTACCGTGCTGGCTAGTTTGCATCGACGAGATTTTGCCGATGTCGGCAATGGGTCAATCAAAATGCGAAGAGAACTCTGGTTGAGCAGATCTGGTCCGTTCTGCCGCAATAAGCGGACCTCCGTCCCGCGCGGGGCACTTCGCTGATGGGCCAATGCACAAGTCGCTGCGCTCCAGCCCGCTGCGCGGGAGCAAGAGCCGACAGGGCTGTAGCCGATGGAGAGGACAGCGATGCCGCGGCGGCAGGTCAACACGATTAACGGGCGGGATCAAGCGCGGTCCAGCACCCCGGTGTGGCAGCCACACCGGCCCACTATATGGAATGACAAAAATTGCCTTGACGAAAGCGCCAACCAGTTTGCTTGAATGTGCGGTCGATATCCCTGCTCGCAAGAAATTGATTCAAACCATGCCACTGGATATTGATCGACCGATTAATCGCGCAGTGGTTCTCGGATGCGCCATTTCTGCCACGCGCAACTATTTGAAATTACACAGGTCGCAAACATTAAAAATACTCTTTTGCAACACTCGTGCCGAAACGCGGAAGTTGTGGAAGCGTTCTGCCTGGTTTGCCGCCTCTCGAAGCAATGCCCGTCGATCGATTCACCGGCTGCCCGTTGCTGCACTTCACCCACCTGCCGAGATACCCACTGCACTCTCCTCGGTTCCCTGGCATGCAGAGATACACGCCACCTCGTGCTCGCGTCGCGCTTGCCATCGAACGCGGCACCCGACATGCGATCCTCACAGCGCTCGCTGCTCCGCCGGCGCCCTACCTCCCGTGACTTCGTGCCTTGGCGCTTTTTGGACGCCGGCCAGTGGAGCCCTGAGGAGCCTCCTCGTTGCCGGCCTCCAAAAACCTGCACATTTCCGGATTCATGCATTGCAGCAAAGGCGAACTCTATTCGACAACCCCGTCGTGAGTGCCGTAAGCATGCGGCGTAGGCCGCGGGCGGGCTGGTTTGTCCGGTTAGCGGCTAAACCTCGGGCTTTTCGGCCTTCGGCTTAACGATCGCCGCGAGTACCTGGCGGCGTTCTTCAATAATCCAAGGAGCGTCCTTGTGGATTGCGATCAGCTCTTTGAGGTTCTCGATCCCGTCATCGGTGAACGCCATCACCCCGTCTTCACCGACGCCGACGACCCATAGCTGGCCATCCTCGGTGTCCATTTCTTCGGCGACCTCGAACAGCCATTCCCCGTCTTCGCCGAGCATCTCAGCAACATGGCTGAGAGTGAACACGTGGCTAACCTTGTTGACGTGTCCCATCAAGCCGCCTGTGCCGCAAGGCCTTGCTGTTGCGCTGTCTTCCAGTTCCAGGGCAGCAGCTCATCGAGCCTGTGGGCGGAGTGGGTGGCGATGCGAGCGAGTACATCGGCGAGCCAGGCCTGAGGATCGACGTCGTTCATCTTGGCAGAGACGATGAGGCTATACATGGCGGCGGCTCGGCGCCCTCCGCGGTCGGACCCACAGAATAACCACGACTTTCTGCCCAATGCGATGCCGCGCAGCGCTCTTTCGGCTGCATTGTTCGAGAGGCAGACGCGGCCATCGTCGAGGAAGCGGGTGAAGGAGGTCCAGCGCTTGAACATGTAGTTCATGGCCTTGGCCAGATCGTGACCGCGGGTGAGCTTGGCGCACTGCTCGCGCATATAGGCTTCCAGATCGGCGACCAGCGGCGCGCTCTGCGCCTGGCGAACAGCTCTTCGGTGATCGGCGCTTTGGCCATTGATAGAGCGCTCTATCTCGAACAGAGCGTCGATGCGGCGCACGATCTCCATGGCGACGGGCGAGATGACGATCTCCTGCTTTCCGGCCGCTTTGCGCCGCGCGTTCTCCTCAAGATCCGCCATGGCGAAGAACGGCCGCCGGGCATGGACCCAACAGGCCGCTTCCCTGATAGGCCCAGGACTTCGCTGGGGCTCGTAGAGTTTGGTGTATCCACCGAAGGCGTCGGCCTGCAGGATGCCGCTATAGTTGGTCAGATGCGCCTGCGGATGCTCGCCCCTTCGATCGCGCGAGTAATAAAACATTGCTGCCGGCGGATCTGAGCCGCCGAAGGGGCGGTCGTCCTTCACATAGACCCAGCATCGAGCGACATCGCACTTGCCCAAGGCCAACACGGGCACGGTGGTGTCGTCGCCGTGGAGGCGTTCAGCTGCCATGACGTGGGCTTCCAACAGGCGCGATAGCGGCTCCAATACCGTGCAGCAAGCCCCAACAGCGTCGGCTGCGGTCGACAGACTGACGGGCACGCCCTCCAGCGCGTAACGCTCAGTCTGCCGGTTCAGAGGCTGATGCTGGCCGAACTTCTCATAGAGGAGCATGGCCAGCAGGCTCGGCCCCGCCCATCCTCGCGGAATCACATGGAATGGCGCCGGTGCCTGACTGATTTTCTCGCAGTCCCGGCAGGTGAACTTTTCCCGCACCGTCTCGACCACTTTCCACTGGCGCGGTATTGATTCCAGGGTCCGGGTCACATCCTCACCAAGCTTGCGCAGGCGATTGCCGCCGCAGCATTCACACGTCGTTGGCGAATCGATCACCACGCGCTCGCGGGGAAGATGATCAGGGAAGGTATTGCGTTCGGGACGCGTGCGCGTAAATCCGCGCACGGTCGTTGTCCTGGCGACAGCTCTCTCGGCCGCAAGCTCGTCTTCGGTGGCGCTGGATTCCAGCTCTTCAAACGTAAGCGCTAACTGGTCGATCAGACGAGACGAGCGTTCTGATCTTTGCCCGTGGACCTGGCGCTCAAGCTTGGCGATCCGCAGCTTCTGGCGGGCAATCAGCGCACTGTCTTCCGACGCCTTGGCACGGGCGACCGCAAGCTCCGCTGCAATATCCAGAGCCTTCGCGCGTTCGCTCGCCAACGCCTCTTTCAGAGCGGCTATGTCTTCGGGAAGAGCGTCGCGAGGCGTGTCCATGCAACCAGAGAATCACAAATTCAGTGCTTTGTGGTGCCCCAAAATGCGCATGATCTCATATTTTATTTCGCTCAGCCGGCGCTCTGCGGTCGCCATGTTAGTTGCGGATTCCTCCAGTCGATCCCTTCCAGCATATAAGCCATCTGAGCCGCTGAGATCGATACCGCATCTCCCGACGTCGCAGGCCAGATAAACTTGCCGCGGTCCAAGCGCTTGGCATACAGCGACATGCCTAACCCGTCGTGCCAAAGAATCTTGAGCAGATCACCGCGGCGGCCGCGGAAGATGTAGAGATCCCCCGCATGCGGGTCACGCTTCAAACTCTCCTGGACCGCGAGCGCCAGGCTTTGCATGCCGCGGCGCATGTCTGTGTGACCGGTGGCAATCCAGACCCTGACGTTGCTTGGGATCGGAATCATCACCGCCTCAGAAGCTCGAGGACCCGCTGCAGTGCTTCAGTGTCCACGTCACGGTCAACGCGGACCCGACAGCCGCTAAGCTCGATCTCGATTATGCCTACCTTCGCGCGCTCTTTAGCCGGCGATGGCCTTGTCTGCGCGACCACGGCCGATGCCGGAGTTGGTGTCGAAGTGATCTCCACAGGAACAAGCAATGGCGCTGCATCCCCGCCCAGCCGACCCTCGCGCGCCAACCGTCGCCACGTGAACAACTGGCTCGTGGACAACCCGTTGCGCCGCGCCGTCGCCGACACCAACCGGGAACCATCATAACTCTCAGCAACGATCCGCTGCTTCTCGTCCACTGTCCAACGACGGCGGGCGCCAGTCGAAACTACTTCCAATCGGGAGACCTTCGAAATAGGCGTATGGTCAGTCATACGCCTATGTCTTCATCCTCCGTCCTCAGCGCGCAAGGCGGCCCTCGCCGGAGCGATACGCTTGTCCCGACGCTGGCCTATGAACTTTAGCCCTCCGGCACCCCGGCCATTCGCATGCCCTGACAAAGGCGCTCAAGCGTGGAAATGTAGGTCGTGTTGTCGCTTACTCTGTGGGCGAGCACGCGACGGATGGTAAATTCGGGGCTGAGCGCAAGTCCGGCCCGTACAGCCGCTCGCGCCTCATCTACAGCGCCGAGTGCGCTTAGAGCACCCGCTAACATAAAATGGGCGAGAGGAAAGTTACGGTTAGTATCAATGCTTCGCCGAAACCAATCGACGGCTTCGGCATCCGCGCCCAATTGTATCTTGGCCCGGCCTATAGAGTACATCCAGTAATGGGCATTCTTATCGCGAGGGGAGAGCCGAAAAGCTTCAAGTACATGGGCTTCGGTCTCGGCAGCTCGACCCAAAAAATATTTGCCCGAACCAATAGAGTTATATGCGCCGGCTAAATTGCGGTTAAGCGCCAATGCCTGCTACCGATTCCTTCAGCGGCGCGTTTTGTAAAAATGTAGGCGCCGCCCAATATCCAGTGTGCCACCGCATAGTTTGGGACCAGTGAAAGCGCCTTAATCGCATTTGTTTCAGCTTCTGAATAGCGCGAGGCGCGGTCGTCGGTGAGTAAGCTGCTAGCCATACCCAGATCGACGGATGCCATTCCCGCAAGCGCCACGAAATTTCGGTTATTGATGCTCAAGGCACGTTCAAAAAAGGCGCGCGCTCGGGTGAAGTCGTCGGACGTGAATGCCTTGTTCAAGCAAGCCAAGCCTTGAAAGTTGAGGTCCATTGCATCGGGATGAAGCGAGCCCTCCGCCCTCCGTGCCTCGACCTCAACTAGCTGGGTATTCAGTGTGTTAGCGAGCCGCGATACGATCTCGTCCTGCATTTCGAACAGGTCGGCAATGGGCTTGTCAAAACGCTCGGCCCAGAGGTGATTGCCCGTTTCCGCATCAACCAACTGCACATTCACCCGGATGCGGTTGCCACCACGCTGCACCGAGCCCTCAAGCACATAGCGGATGTTCAGCTCACGTCCTACCTGCCTTAGATCAACCGCTTCGCGCTTGTAGGTAAACGCTGTGTGTCGACCGATGACAAACGAGCCGCTGATCCGTGACAAATCCGTGATTAGGCTCTCAGTTACGCCATCGACGAAATATTCTTGTTCGGGGTCGCCACCGATATTCGCAAACGGCAAAACGATAATTGACAGACGTGGCGGGCCTTCCGGACGGGCGAGATTGCTTTGGCTCTGCTGGTCCTGAATAGTGGCTACCGAACTAGCAGGTGATTTCTCTGTTTCCCGCACCGCACCTACGAAGCGGAAACCCTTGCGCGGCAGCGTTTTGATCAGGCGCTGTTCTTCGCCGGAATCCCCGATTGCGCCCCGGACGGCATTCAGGCGGGTTGTCAGCGCCGCGTCCGATACGCTGCGCTCATTCCAAACGGCTTTGATGAGGTCGTCCTTGCTGACAACCCGCTCCCTGTTGCGGATCAGGTAATCGAGCAGATCGAACACCTGTGGCGCGATGGCGACGACATCGCTTCTGCGGTGCAGTTCGCGACGGACCGTGTCAAATGTGTAGTCCTCGAAGATATAGCGCAAAGCACCATTCTCCCTGGCATCTTTCGGATATTGAAAAGCGCTCCTGATGTGGATTGGACCACAAAGAATAAGCGTGTGGTAAGGGAAATGTAAGCCATTCATTAAGCGCGCCGACCCGTTTTTCGGCAGACTTCGGTCGAAAGCGGATTTGAAGAGGTGCAGCTATGAAGACGATCGAGTCGGGACAGACCATCGCTTCGACACAGCATGTCTTCCGCGTCTTCGAAGCATATTGGTTTGCGTTTCAGGCGTGGCGGGAACGAGAGAAGGCGCGAGCCCAGTTGTACGCTCTAAGTGATAGTGACCTGAGGGATATGGGCATTACCCGGGGCGAGATCTACAATGTCACCGCGAACTATAGCGAACCGGGGCGTTGATACAGGTTACTGGGCCGCCGGTTGGCATAGCGAACGAAGTGAAGGACTTCGATAGATCCTTCGTTGGTGCGTGCCAGAGCTCCGGCCCGAATGCCTCTTCTCGGCCGTTCTCTTGAAAAAGGGCGGCAGTATTTCATTGTAATAGCTTCGTCGCGAGGAGGCCGAACTGCTCTATCGCCCTATCCGAACCTCGGGGCGGGCATCGGGATGAGCTTGATCATCTTTCGAAGGTTCTGGGCGGATGCCCGACCGTGGCTTGCGACCGTAGCTTTTGGCGCTACATGCGAAATGCCCCGTAGTTTTAGCGGGGTTTGGAGGAGCGGATATCCTCTGATATCGTTGTTGAAAAAATCATTAGCGGCAGGCGCCTAACCTACGCTCGGAGAAATGTCTCTCTTCGCTGCTGCCAGGCGAGCAGAACAACTTGACGCATTTTTCAGGGCAGGCTTCGCCCGAGGCTGACATCACGTCGCTTATTGCTCAGTCGCAACGTTGAGATGCAAATTGCGGGCTACTGCTCACAGAGGGTAATCGCGCTGCAATGCGGTTTCCAGTGGCAGGCCGGACTCCCGCGCCCGCTTGGTCTGCGGTTGTGGCCGAAGCTGATGTTAGTCGCGCATTTTCGCAGACGGACGGCCGGCGACCTCGTTCCGAATGTGGAACGAGGAAAAGCCTTTTCGGCGGATATTGACCGCAACGATCTAATCAAATTATGCTCTGGAGAGTATTAGATTCTAATGTTTTATCACTAGATCGCCCCCCACGGTGACAGGCCCTTATGCCTGTCGTGCCCACCACACAATTTCAACTCGCTCCATGTCTGCAAGGAATTCTTCATGCTGAGCAAGCTCAACTATTACGTCGCGAAGAAAATCAGGACCCCTCAAAATCTGGCGATCTTAGTACTGTTAGTCATGTCATCGACAGCATGTTGCTGGGATGTAGCCCGTGCTCAGGACTCATCGTCCCGCTACGGGATGGGTGGTCGTATCAGGGATTTTAAGGAATATCGTCAGCAAGCGTCGCAGACGGGTCAGCCCTTCCGAATTGAAGGTCATTGTCAGTCGGCTTGTACAATGTTCCTGCGGCTCAGAAATGCGTGCGTCGATCCGAATGCGGAGCTTTTATTTCATGCGGGAAGCGATCAAAAGGCAACCCAGAGCATGCTGAATTCCTATAATGGAGCATTGCGCAGCTATCTTCTAGCCAATCACATCATGGACACTACCTCATTCACGACAATCTCCGGCCGTGACATAATTCATCGATTTGGCTATCGGGCGTGCTCACCGAAGACGTAAGTTCAAGGCTTCTCTGGCTGCGAACTCTGCC
The DNA here is from genome assembly GCF_054058595.1 of Bradyrhizobium sp. USDA 4472. Classification (NCBI taxonomy): domain Bacteria; kingdom Pseudomonadati; phylum Pseudomonadota; class Alphaproteobacteria; order Hyphomicrobiales; family Nitrobacteraceae; genus Bradyrhizobium; species Bradyrhizobium sp. USDA 4472. The sequence continues at coordinate 102,936 of NZ_JBSSAM010000002.1, read as the reverse complement.
TATTCGTAAGAATGATCTTCGTCGTGCCTGTCCAAAATTGGCGCTTGAAAGCACTTCTGTCATAGGCGTGTCCGAGCCGATCTAACCCGTCAACCTCGATGTCCGCGAAACGACTTGTTCTGTGCGGATGGCGCAGTTGGCTGCGAGGTGGGGACTTCGAATGATAAGCCGGTCGATGTTAGCGTTCGCGCTAAGCCTTTCATCGGCATTTGCTGCATCAGGTGCGTTTAGCCAAGAAGCTGACAAGTGCCAGTTTAACCTCGCAGCCGAACGGCACGACTGCAGCTCGTCGTCGATTGGCGCGACTTCGATCATTAAAGAAAGCTCAGCAGAGGGTTCATCCTCCCCGAGCTTTCTTCCTCCGCCGCCATCGATTGCGGACATCACAGCTATTCTCGACAGCGAGAAACCTGATCCCATACTGTTGGCAAAGATCAAATCTGCCGCCGATGTAGAACCTGCGAGTGATAGCTCTGAGAATGCCTTGGCTATATTCTACTACGAGCGATCCGAGGCTAGACAAATCCTGGGCCGGATGACCGAGGCATTTGCCGATGGTCAGCGAGCACTTTTTGCCGCAAGACAAGCAGGAAACAAGGGACTCACGATACGAATCGGGATGCTGAACCAAGCCTATTATGACTCAGTCGGGGACTTAAAGAGCGGCATGGCAGCATTAGAGGGTTCGATTGCAGAGGCCAGTCACCCTCAAACAACGGGCAACCTATTTCCCCTGCACCATACGGCGGTCGGCGTCGCGATCCGAATGGGAGACATGGAGAAAGCTGAAGAGCACCTCCGAAAAGGCCTTGCGCTCATCCAGGAGGCTCGGCGTAGCTGGCGCGGCTACGCTGTCAGAGGAGCGTCGTGGGAATGCTCCATCGCATTGATGCAAGCGCGCATATTTGCCGCACGCGGCCGGTTCAGCGATGCCGAGAGTGCGTTTCGGGAAGCGCGCGAACTGAGACTGAAATCAATAGAAGCTTTCAAGAAACTCAAAGAGACAAATCCAGATGTGCCGCTGGTTTCCGAGCAGCAACGGCAAGCGGACGCTTTTTTATTGAATATCGCCGAGATGAAATCCCGGCAAGGACGGCTCGCAGAAGCCGAGCTGGACGCTCGCACTGTATTGCTTTCTCGCCTTAAGGCCGACGGTAAATACAATCCTCTGATAACCAAATATGTGACCGGCCTAGCGGGCATTCTACGACTGCAAAGCCGCTTTCCAGAAGCCGAAAAGCTGGTGCGGACAAGCCTTGATATCCAGCGGACGCTCGGTATCGGAGACGATCAATTCAATAGCGCCGCTGCATTGTCCTTGCTAGGTGTAATCTTGACCGGTGAGAAAAGGTACGCCGACGCGAACGAGGCGTTCGACATGCTCCTAGAAGCAACCGCGAAATGGGAGCCGGGTCAGCGTGAAGCCCTGCTGTCGAAAGTCTCGCGGGTCCATGCACTGTTGATGGTCGGCCGAATTGAAGAAGCTTTGACCGCTGCTCAGGCGCTGGTTGATTATCAGGTGGCAAGGGTCGGTGAAGGTCACTACGACAGCGCTTCCGCTCGTGGATTCTACGGGATTGCGTTGATGCGCGCTGGCAAAGACCCCGAAGCTGCCCGCGAATTTAGAATTGCATTGCCAGTCTTGCTGGCTATCGTGCAAGAGAATGTTGCCGATGGGGATGAAGAGGTTAGGGCCGAGGCCCAGGCGCGACTTAAGTCGATCGTTGAAAACTATCTTGTGCTGATGGCACGAACGCCGGTCGCCGAGGACGGCCTTGCAGCCAGGACATTTGCATGGGCTGACGCGATCCGTGGCCGCGCGGTACAGAGAGCATTCGCAGAATCAAGTGCACGGGCCGCTGCGACGGAGCCAGCGCTCACCGAACTTGTGCGCAATGAGCAAGACCTCAGCAAACAGGCGCGAGCACAACTCGGCTTGCTCAACAACCTCTTGAGTGTGCCATCCAGCCAACGGGATGAGCATGTGCTGCAAAACGTCGAGAAATCGATTGCGCAATTGCGTTCTGATCGCGACGCGGCTCGTACCGAGATCAAGGAGCGCTTTCCGTCATACGCCGATCTAGTAAATCCCAAGCCGCCGAGCATCGATCAGATTCAGGACGCTCTACACGACGACGAGGCGGTGTTGTCTTTCTACTTCGGAGACGACGCAAGCTTTGTCTGGGCCGTACCAAAGGCCGGTCCCGTCGCTTTTGCTTCCATCGCAATTGGACCTGCGGAAATCAAGAGCAAGATAAAGCAGCTGAGAAAGGCATTGGACACTGAAGCGGCACTTGTTTCCGATATTCCTCCATTCGATGTCGATCTCGGCTATCAACTTTACTCTCTGCTTCTGAAGCCGGTCGAGAGTAGCTGGAAACGGTCCAGGACGTTAATCGTGGTGACGAACGGAGAGCTTGGCCTTTTACCGCTTTCACTGCTGCCTACCGTCCCCGCTCAAATTGACGCCGGCGAGGACGTACTGTTTTCCAGCTACAGGCAGGTACCATGGCTCGCGCGAACACATGCCGTGACGATGGTGCCCTCTCTATCTGCTCTTCGCACCCTCCGTAACCTGCCGCCTGGCAAACCGACGCGCAGTGAGCTGATTGCCTTCGGCGATCCCTACTTCTCGACCGAGCAGATGGAGGCGACGAAACTCGCTGAGGGCTCCGATAACGCCGCAGCGCCGCTTGCGACGCGCGGACTTCCGCTCAAACGACGTAACTTACCCAAGCTCGGCGTCGATAGCGCTGAGTTGGCAATATTACCGCGTCTCCCAGACACGGCTGACGAACTAAAGTCGATTGCGCTTGCGCTTCGGGCCGATCCCGCCAAAGTGCTCTTTCTCGGGGCGGATGCCAATGAGGCAAGGGTGAAGGCGGCCAATCTTTCAGAGTTCAAGGTACTCGCGTTTGCAACCCACGGCCTGCTACCAGGCGAGCTCAACGGCTTGAACCAGCCAGCCTTAGCGCTGTCGGCACCAACCGTTTGGGGCGGCGACGGTGATGGCCTTCTCACGATGGAGGAAATTCTCGCGCTGAAACTCGACGCCGATTGGGTTGTACTCTCAGCTTGCAATACCGGCTTGGGCGACGGCGCTGGCGCCGAAGCAGCTTCCGGCCTCGGTCGCGCCTTCTTCTACGCAGGGACCCGTGCGCTTCTCGTGACGAATTGGTCAGTCCATTCGCAGTCGGCGCGCGAACTCGTCGCCGACTTGTTCAAGCGTCAGTCGGACGACAAGAAACTAGCGCGCGGCGAAGCGTTACGGCAGGCGATGATCGCAATGATCGATGGGCCAGGTTACACTGATTCAGCTGGAAGAACCGAGTTCGCTTACGCGCATCCGCTGTTTTGGGCGCCCTACTCCGTTATAGGTGACGGCGGACGTCGTTGATCAATAGAATAGTAAGCGATTCGGGCCTCGCAGACATTGGAAGCCATTCGCCAGCTTTAGTGAGCCCTGCCCTTCGAGTCTGCTCGCGCGCAAACTTGTAGATTATTACCGTAGTTTATCGCGTGAAGCCGGTAGCGCCAGCCAAAAACTCGCGAGCACTCAATGCGTTGAATGCCCATGTTCGTCGGAGCGGTGATCCGCCGTAGAAGCTCAGTAGCGGACGCCTCCCGGTTCGTCACGACTATCCCGCGGGGGTTAATCTCCGGCTCACGGCCTCTTGGCAACCATGGAGGCGTCCGCCCCTGCTGGGCGCAGCAGTTCCGACCACCCACTGCCTGGTATCAGGCCGTTGCCGCCGCAGAACCACATACACCTCACTTCAACTCGCACTAACTCGCACTGCTCTACTTAGTTACTCAGCAGGCTCAATAATTTAGCAGGCCCCCTAGCTGTCCCAAATCGCCTTACGCGAGGACGCAAAGGCGTCTCCGGTTTTACCTTGCGGTGCTTGCGATGTGGGCTCATCTTGAGCGTCACGGAGGGTCGTCGTGCGCTGTAATGACTGTGGACATGACAACCGGGTAGAACGCAAATTCTGCGCGTCGTGCGGCTCCGCACTTTCGCTCGACTGTCCCGCCTGCGGTTTTGCCAACGAGCATGGCGCACGATTTTGCGGCGAGTGTGGCCGCGCGCTTGGAGCGAACGCTGCCGCAGCTAAACCAGCCGCCACCGTCGACGAGGACGAAGGCGATCGCCGTCCCGTCACGGTGCTTTTCTGCGATCTCATCGGTTTTACGCCTCTGTCCTCGACACTGGACCCCGAGGACGTGCGCGCGGTGCTTAAGCGCTTCTTCGCGATGGTCGACGCGATTGTTGACCGCTTCGGCGGCACGATTGACAAGCACATCGGAGACGCCACCATGGCTCTATTTGGAGCACCGCGGGCGCGCGGCAATGATGCGGAACGAGCGATCCGCGCAGCTCTTGAAATACAAGCCAGCGTGCCGGCCCTAGCATCCGGTCTACCCTCCTCCCTAGCGATTCACATCGGGATCGCAACCGGCGAGGTTGTCGCCAGCGCGTTGGGCAGCAGCCACCACCGCGAATACACGGTCACCGGTGAAGCCGCCAATATCGCCGCGCGGCTGCTCGACCGCGCCGGAGCCGGCGAAATCCTGGTGTCCGATCTCGTCTATCAGGCGACAAAACAAGTCGTTGTATTCGAGTCCACGGGTTTGCTGACGCTCAAAGGTGTGGCGCGTCCGATGGAGGCATGGCGGCCACTTGAAATGAAATCGTTGGCTCCGGACGCGCAGAGCTTGGTCGGCCGGCGCTCCGAGCTCGCGCAGCTTCGCGCCATCCTCAACGCCTGTGTCGACGGCACATCCGGAACTGCGGTGCTGATCCGCGGCGAGGCTGGGATCGGCAAGACGCGGCTGCTGGACGAGCTGAAATCGATTTCTGTAGCGATTGGGATGACCTGCGCCGCTGGTTTTGTGCTCGATTTCGGGACAGCGCGTGGCCATGGTGCGGTGCGCACCCTGGTGTCCAGGCTCCTGGAACTCGCCCCGGGCGCTGAGGCGGTCGCCGTCGAGGCCGCGATCGAGTCAGTGGTGGAACGGGCACAATTGCAGACGGATGACACGCTTTATTTTCGTGATCTTCTGGAAATACCGCACAGCGACGCCGCTCGAAAGTTCTACGAGGCGATGGATAACGCGGCGCGCAACAGCGGCAAAGAGCGCGTGATTGCCGCGCTCGTAAGATGGGTGGCAAGGCAAAATCCTCTGCTCATCACCATCGAGGACGTACACTGGGCCGACGCCGAAACGCTCAGCCTGCTCGCGGCGGTGAGCCGTGCGACGGTGTTGAGCCGCACCGTGCTCGTCATGACCACGCGGCTCGACGGCGACAAGCTCGACGCACAATGGCGCGGCATGACCGGCGAGGTAGGCATCGCGACTATCGATCTATCGCCATTGTCGGTGCGGGACGGGCTGGCGATTGCCAGACGTTTCATCGACGCCTCTGCATTCGCCGATCAGTGCGTCGAACGCGCGGGCGGTAATCCGCTGTTCCTCGAGCAGCTGCTGCGAGGCGCCGGCGATTTGACGGATGGGCGCCTGCCCGCCTCGATCCAGAGCGTGGTGCTGGCGCGCACCGATCTGCTTTCGGCGCCTGACCGCCGTGCCATCCAAGCAGCGTCCGTGCTCGGCCAGCGCTTCACTCTCGCCCAGCTCCGGACGTTGCTTCATGACCCGAATTTCGTCTGTGATACCCTGGTTGGCAACGTGTTGCTGCGTCCGACGGCCGACGGCTTTTTGTTTGCGCATGCGCTGGTTCGCGAGGGTATCTACGGTTCGATCACAAACGCTCGCAAACGCGAACTCCACGCCGCAGCCGCTGCGATATTCGTCGACGATCCGGTGCTGCGCGCCGAACATCTGGATTGCGCCGGCAGTGCGGAGGCGCCGCGTGCCTATATCGCGGCGGCAAAGATGCAGGCCGGCCTGTTTCGGCAGGATCAGGCCATCACCCTGGCGTCACGCGGCCTTGCGCTCGCAACCGGCGGCGGGGAGGCAGTTGAACTTGCCACCCTGCTCGGCGACCTCCAGCAGGATGCCGGACGCGGCACGGAATCACTCGAAGCGTACGTTCGCGCGCTGGCGGAGGCCAGCGATGCCGCGGCCCGCTGCCGCGCCCTGATTGGATGCGCCGCGGCAAACCGATTGACGGCTCGTTTGGAGGACGCATCTGCATCGCTATCCGATGCCGAACCTCTTGCCCAGGCGCTCGATGACAGCCGCTCGCTTGCGGAGATCCACTACATCAGGGGAAACTTGCATTTCGTGCGTGGTCAGCTCAATGAGTGCCGCACCCAGCATCAGTCCGCGCTCGAAGCGGCCCGACGGGTGGCATCGCTGGAGTGGCAAGCCCGTGCTTTGAGCGGTCTCGCTGACGCACTCTACATGGATTGTCGAATGGCGACGGCGCTGCAGCATTTCACAGCCTGCGTCGAGCTCTGCGAGGCCGACGGACTAGCAAAGATCATAGCGCCCAATCGCGTCATGATGGGACATTGCAGAATCTATACCTGCGACTTCGATCGCGGCCTTGATGATATGCGCGCAGGCAAGGATGCTGCCATAAGGATTGGCAACCGACACGCCGAAATGTTTGCGGTGCACTCGATTGGCTTCTGCCTGACCGCGGCGGGGCGATATACTGAGGCAGTACGAGAGCAATCGCAAGCACTGGAGCTTGCGCGCTCACTCAATGCTCGGCGTTACGAGGCGGTCATCCTCAGTCATTGCGCGGAGGTGATGCTGGCCACAGGTCGCCGCCAGGACGCGCTGGCACTGGCACGTCAAGGGCGAGATATCTCGGAGCAGACCGGCCACGGTTTTGTCGGCCCGATCTTTTTTGGACTTCTTGCCCTGCTAGAAGACCGGCAGGAAGATCAGGAGGCTGCGCTTGATGCCGCCGAGGCGCTGCTCGAGCGCGGTGCCGTCGGCCACAACCATTTTTGGTTCCGCCGTTACGCCATCGAGCGCGCGATTTTGCTCGGAGACTGGGATGAGGCCGACCGCCAGGCCGACGCGTTGTTACGTCGGACTGCTGATGAGCCGCTCCCGTATGCTTCCTGGGTCGCCCAACGCGGTAAGGCCTTGGCGCGGTGCGGGAGAGGCAAGGATGGTGACGAAGAACTTAGGCTAGTCCTCGAACCCGCGGCGGAAGCCAACATGCGCATCGACGCGCTCGGTGAATCATTGCGCACGCTCTAATTCAAGGCGTGCCTTATCTGCTCAGGCACTCCGGATTCGGTCAATCGCGACGGTTTTGGTCCAGTAAGGTTCGGTCGCCCCCCTAACAGCCGACATTTCTCCGGCCGTGGGATGCGGCGGCTCCGGGCCAAAGGACTAAACCGCTCGCGCGGTAAGTTCGGCAGCCCGCAGCACGGCTGAGAGATAGCGCAACGGGGCGTCCTGTCTTGAGACTGAGGGGTTCGCAACCTTCACCCAGAACAGGAGCATCCCCATGACCGACGAGGCAGTGAGCCCGTTGCGCCGGCGCATGATCAAGACATGACGATCCGGAAGTTCGCGCCCAAAACCCAACATGACTATGTGTAGCGGGTCAAGCACTTGGGCTGTTCTCTATCGGGTTGGCCGAAATTTCGGGCGCCTTCCAGATCACCAGACGTTTCGACATGGCTATTCTTCACCTGTTCATCGGCTTTAACCGATAATTCAGTCAAATCCTCTCGCACGCCCATGTAGTTGGTTCTGGTGGTGCTCGCGCTCGGTGCGATCGGTGCCGCCTTAGATGGCGCGATGTGCTAGCAAAGCCGGGCGTGATCGATTAACGGACCCCTAATTGCTCCCCACAAATCGGGCGGGACTTTCCCTGACAAGTTTCAACAATTTCTCACCTGTCGCCTGTAGTCTCGCGATCATGGAAAAACGCTACGTACGCCGGCGGCGCGTCTTCAAAGCCGCGAGGATCGAATTTCCTGGGGGCGCCCTCAGCTGCGTCGTCCGTGACCTGTCGGACGGCGGTGCCAACTTGGATGTACCAAGTCAGATTGGTATTCCGCACGAATTCATGCTGAGCATCCCGACGGCGGAATTGCGCCGGCCGTGTCGAGCGGTGTGGCGTTCGGCCAAGCGGATCGGAATAGCCTTTGCTTCCCGAGACAAAGTGGGGTCGTAAGCCTCAATTCGAGCTCTGAGCTGACTACTGATCGTTGGCCAAACGACATCAGGATCTCGCAACTTCGAGCCGCGTTTCCTCTGCCAGGGCTGCGGCAAGCTGCGGCGCCGATCTCCGGCCCGTTTTGAGCGAGGTGACCAGCGTCGAGCGATAAAGGCGAAAGAGGCCGCCAACTGAGGCGGCCTTACTCTTACTCTCTTACTCTTGCTTTTGCTTGGAGTGCATCGCGGCGAGTTCGGCCTCGAACTCGACAACAGCGGCAGCAATGGCGGCCGTCATTTGCGCGTCTGGGAACCGCCCACCAATGCGCCTATAGCGCTGGATCTTCTCTCTCAGCTCTTCGCACTTCTCACACATGGTCACCCCGGCACGGGTATCTGCGGGGGCTTAATTAACAAATGATGTACGTGTTCCAAAACGAAATTGGGCCACTGCAAAATTCAACTTAGGCAACTAGCCTCCGAGACCTCCATCCCGCCAACTTTGGCTTTCCATTTGTAGATACTGGCATCGCTGACGCCGTGCTTCCGACACAGATCGGCAACCGACACGCCAGCCTCGTGCTCCTTCAAAATCCCGATGATCTGCTCTTCCGTAAAGCGGTTGCGCTTCATGCTCTGGTCCTCATATGGGCCAGAGCGAACTTCAATCTGGATTAAGTCCAGTCACGGCATTGACCTCCGGCGCGGGCTCCTGCTGGGTCCAATGACCGCAGCCGGGCCAGGGGCCCAGCATTAGGCGCCGCCGGGACACGAATTTTCGAGCCGGACGGCGTATTTTTTTGGCTCTGTTTTCAACTAAATGAGCAGACGGTTCACTGGTATCCCAGCCACCAACACCGAGCCGCAACCATTTTTGATGATCGGCGAAGCAGTCCCGAAACAAACCTAGCGTAGCCTTCTGGAACTCACTCACGGAGATTTCGGTCATGTGGGCACTCATTGAAGGTCTGTACCGAGATTATTGCCTGACGCGATTGCAGGAGATTCGGAAATACGAGCAGTCGCATTAAGCCATGGCTCGCGCCCCACGATCTCCGGTGACGTCCACTTTTCTCACTGCTTTAGCGATAGCTGTTGCTGTGTGGGCGACGATCGGGGCACCCCCCGAGCCGTCGCATCCGAAGAAGCAAGTCGCCCACGTCTTAGAGCACCCCTGATTAACTCTTGGGAGCAAGACAATGCGGAACGACAAAAACGTTCAATTCCGTGATCTCGACGAGATCTTGTACAACGCGCAACTTCGCCGCTCTGCTGATCTTGGTCGCTGGCTGCGACAATATCTTGAGGAACGTCGTGGCGCCCGCATGAAAAATGAACGGGTGCGAAACCACAAACAATCGTCACGACCCGTTCACCGGCCCGTCTAAAGCTTTGCGCCGAGCCCATCGACAGGTCTTTCGGGCGCGCTCACAATAGGATCAACACCGACTGGGTAGATTCAAGCTTCCTGCCGAGCGGCCATGCTATTTCGCTTGTTCATGAGCGAGTTTCGACATCCGATAGCACGTAGGAGACGTCCAGATCAGCGAGCGTCAATTATCTTTTTCTAAGGCAGATGTGAGCAGTCTTACACCACTCTTGGAGTTTCTGTCACAGGATCGTCCCGCTTCTTCAAACTCAGCATGGGAAATGTTGCCATGAACATTGCAGAACGCGCGGTCATTCGACCACACCTTACTATTCAAAGCCACTGGATCACATATTCGTATGTGGCATTCACGCTCGTCGCGCTCGCTGTGATCTACCTCGCATCTGCGGGGCCGGGATTCACAGAAGCAGAGCTGGCGAGGACCATCGCATGGCCATGATAAATTGCTGATTGCCACGAGCCAGGTTCTGCTCTGTCGCGGCGTTCAACATGTACTTAGTCGCTACCCGCGAACCAAGGGCAGGGCTTTTGACGCCTGCTCCTGTAGCGGCTGGCGATACATTGCTTTTGGAGGCTGTCGCCATGCTTGAACAGATTGCGCGCGTTATGGGTTGGCTTTGCATCGGAGAAATAGCTTCAAGATCGGGTTTGTTGCCCCTTCCCGCGCCCGTCACGGGCTTGATTTTACTTTATGCCGAACTCTCCGTTCGCGGAAAGCTTCCGAACGACTTGGGTGTCCTTGCGGATCGGCTACTCCAATTTCTGGGTATGCTGTTTGTACCGGCTGGTGTCGGCGTGATCGCCTATCTCGGTGTCTTGAAGACCGAAGCGCTTCCGATCTTGGCGGCCGTGATTGGTGGCACTGCGATAACGCTGTTCGTAACCATGGTCGTTGTGAGTTGGCTCGGGTCCACAGCGACGAAAGCTCAGCAGCACGAAGGAACAGCTCGCGATGTCCAGCCTTAGTCATCTCACCAGTATGACCTGGGCCGGCCTGGCGGAAAGGCCGATCCTAGAGACCGCCGCAACGGTTTTTGCATTTCTCGCAGCGAGCCGCATATCGCGCTTCTGTGGCAATCACCCCGTTCTTAATCCAACCCTGATCGCGATTATCCTGATCTCACTCGGGCTCGAAACGACACACATTCCTTACGAAACGTATTTGCGAGGCGCTGACGTTATCCAGTTTATGCTGGCGCCTGCTGTCGTTCTGCTCGCAGTTCCCCTGTTTCGGCAGAGGGCCATCATCCGTGCGTCCGCGCGCTTGATCGCAGTCGGCCTCGCGGTTGGATTGCCCGTTGGCGTCCTGAGCGCTGTCGGAATCGCCTGGATGTTTGGGGCGGATTCTCAGACCATCCTCTCGCTTGCGCCCAAGTCGGTGACGGCGGGAATTGCCGTCGGCATTTCCGAGCAAATCGGCGGCCTCCAGACGCTTACGGTCGTCCTGGTCATCATGACAGGCATCACAGGCGCTATTCTCGGACCGATCATTGCGCGGATTGCACGGATCGATGACCCGCGCGTGGTGGGTCTAACGATGGGCATTGCCTCGCACGGCATTGGCACCGCACGCGCGCTTCAGATCAACGAGGTTGCTGGCGCCTTTTCCGGACTTGGCATGGGGCTGAATGGAGTGCTCACGGCGATCCTCCTGCCTTTGATATGCCGGCTGCTCTGAGCTACTCGCCCGGTGCGATCACCGAGGTGGGCACATTGAGAATTCGGGCTTTTCGTGGCATTCACAAATGATCTAGTACTGCCTCGTTTTCGACGCTGACCGTGCTCCCAAGTTCTATCCAGTTCTGAATTCGCCCCGATCGTTGAATGCGCCCGGTTGGGCCGTCCAGAGCGCAAGACCCAGAAAGGTGCCATTGAGGACACGCGTCGTTCACCCGAGGAAAACACGCGGCTTGGGCGGCAACATAGGCTTGATGGCAATCCATTCATGATCGGGTCGGCATCGAACTTGTGCACATGACAGAAAAAGCTCTAGTTGGCCAGCGCCGCTACCGCAGTGGCCGGGCCAATCAGCGGCCGCGCCAGGTTCTGCTCGGCGCAAGCAGCGGCTTCAATGCGCGGCTGACGCGGCTTCGCAGCGATCGCAGCCGGAGTACGAGGAAATGGGCGCGAATGTGCCTGCGAGCTTCCCAGCGGTAAGCATACGAAGCAAGGCGAGGGATGGGAGTGCTTCATGAAAAGGTCAGGGAACACGATCCTTGTCACGGGAGGCGGATCGGGCATCGGGCGTGCGCTGGCTGAGCAGTTCTCAATTCGCGGAAACCGGGTGATAATCGCCGGTCGCCGACGCGAGGCCCTCGACGAGGTCGTCTACAGTCATTCCGGAATCGAAGGCGCAGTTCTAGATATCAATAACGGTGAAGCAATCGGCAAATTTGTTAACGACGTTCTCGTCCGCCGCCCGACGCTCAATGTTGTAGTCCACTGCGCCGGGATCATGCGGTATGAGCGGGTCACCCGGGCCGGTTTCTCGACGGACATCGCCGAAGCCACGATTTCCACCAACCTTCTCGGCACGATTCGGCTCACGACCGCCTTGCTCCCTCATTTTTTGTCGCGCCCGGACGCCACAATCGTGACCATCTCCTCCGGCCTAGCATTCGTGCCGCTTGCGATGACGCCGACATACTGCGCGACAAAAGCGGCCGTTCATTCCTACTCGCAATCGCTGCGCTATCAATTGAAAGAAACGAATGTCCGGGTCGTTGAAATCGCTCCCCCGTACGTACAAACAGAGTTGATGGGCGCCCAGCAAGCATCTGACCAGATAGCGATGCCACTGAAAGACTATATCAATGAGACAATGGCCATTCTCGACGCCAATCCCGACGTAACCGAGGTGCTTGTCGAGCGGGTGAAGTCTCAGCGGTTCGCAGAGGCGCGCGGCGATTACGATGCCTTTTTCAATGCCTACAACAGTCGAGCCATGGCTGCGCGCGCCGATGAGTGGTGACGATTGAAGAACGAGAGACGACGTCACGGGGATACCCCGCGCCCAAACACCTCTACCAACTATGCCTTCACTGCTGCGGTTCCTGAGCCGTTCACGTGGGCCTATGATGATCTTGGGCTTTTTGTTGCGTATCGGCGCAAGAGCAGCGCACTGATCATCGCTTTATCCCAGGTCGCTATGATCGCAATCGATAGCCGCCTTCGGGCGGCTTTTTTTCTGTGTGAGATGTCGCATAGTGGCCCTAAGCCGAGGTAGCGGAACGAAGTTATCCCCTTCCAGTAAGTCGGCTTAAGCGACTATAATGGGTCGTCGTGACCCTTGGGGCGATGCGTGAAGCGGCGAGAATTTCTCGGCTTGGTTGGTGGATCTGCGGTGTGGCCGCTAGCTGCATCGGCGGTGGAGTCAGTGCCCATCGTTGGATTTCTCAGTGCCCGCTCGCTGTCGGAATCGGCACCTTTGGTCGAATCATTTCGCCGCGGCCTGCGGCAGATGGGGCTGGTCGAAGGCAAGAACGTGAACATCGTATTCGGGTGGGCCGAAGGCCAGTACTCACGATTGCCAGACCTTGCGAAAGAGCTCGTGAACCTTCCCGTCAGCGTCATCTTTGCGGCGGGCGGCTCTCCTGCTGCGCTCGCGGCAAAGGCCTCAACGTCTTCCGTTCCCATCGTTTTCGTGATGAGTGATCCAGTCAATCTTGGACTGGTGGCCAGCCTTAGCCATCCAGGTGGGAATACGACCGGCATCAGCAACCTGGCGTCTGACCTGCCGAGCAAGTCCACACAGCTTCTCAAACAATTGCGACCAGATGCGAAAGCGATAGCCTATCTCGTCAATCCCGCGAACCCGACCGCCTCGCCTAACACCACGCAGGCTTCAGAAGCCGCCAGTGTCTTGGGGGTGGAGCTTCGCATGGCGCACGCAGGGACGCTGCAGGAGATCGACGATGCATTTGCTGACATGGCAAGGCTTGGCGTCGTCGCGCTCCAGGTGATGGCGGACGCATTCCTGGATACCCGGCTCGAACGCATTATCGAGCTGTCGGCAAAATACCGAATAGCCGGATGCTATCCTTGGCGGGACTATGTCGTGGCAGGCGGCATGATGAGCTACGGCACGAACCTCACCGATTCCTATCGACAGGCCGGTATCTATGCCGGCCGGATCATCAAGGGCGAAAGGCCGGCAGACCTCCCGGTCTTGCAACCTACCAAGATCGAACTCGTTCTGAACCTCAAGACCGCCGCCACGCTCGGCATCGCCGTGCCGCCGCAGCTTCTCGCCGTCGCGGACGAAGTGATTGAATGAGGAGGCGTTTGCTGCGGAGCATGACTCGGCTTTTGGCCCATCGCTGCCGCATCCCACGGCCGGGGATATGTCGGCTGTCACTGGTGGACGGAACCTGACTTAGACCGGGCCAAAACGTCGCGATTGACCCTGATGTATGGCCCGGCCGTGCGTTGCAAGTGGTTTTGCCGAGCTGGCGGTGAGCGGTCTTGCATCAATGTATCCGGCCTTTGATTGGAGCATTTGCTCCGGGCCATCATGGATATCAGCGCGCGTGCGTTCTCGTTAGCGGACAGTCCTCGATTGGGCCATTAGGGTCACCAGAGTTCGCATGCGCCGGGAAGACCGAACCTCCATCTCGTCTCATCCTCTCGCAGACCTCGTCTGGAAATTGTCGATAGGGCTACGTCATCGCTTGCTCCTCATATCGCTCAGTTCCTTTGTTCGAGCCAGGGCCGTTCCTTCGTCCCGGCCCGCAGAACGTCGATCGCGTCGCGCGCAGGGGCGGTCAAGGCCAGCCGTCGCGCTTGGCTCGCGGTTGGCTCGGGCGTTGCCAGGCTGCGCCTTGACCGCCCCGAGCACGGCGCGAGGATCAAGCGGGTCGGACGCCTGCCTCGTCGGTCCTCGTCAGCTCGAAGGCGCGTTCTTTAGCCAGCACCGCCCAGGCGATGCGGGCAAGCTTGTTGGCGAGCGCGATCGCGAGCACGTTGTGGTGCAACCGCCTTTTGGCGGCTTCGATCCAGGACTTGAGTCCATAACGTTCCCAGTTCTTTATCCTGACGAGTACAACCCACGCCGCCTGCACGAACAGAACGCGCAGGTAGCGATTGCCGCGCCTCGAGATTTTGCCGAGGATCGTGCGGTCTCCCGTCGAGATCTGCTTGGGCACCAGTCCGAGCCAAGCGCCGAAGTCGCGGCCTTTGGAGAATACGTCTCCAGTGCCGATCGCGGCCACCATGGCGCTCGAAATGATCTGCCCGATGCCTGGCACCGTCATCAGGCGCGAACATGCCTGATCTTGACGGGCTAGTGCTTGGATCTCGCCGGACAGGCCATCGATGCGCTGGTCCAGCCGGCGCCAGTCGCCTGCCACCTCCTCGATGACACGCAACATGCGTGCCGACAGGGCATCGGTGCGCATCGCAAGGATAGTGGGCAGTTCCGTGCGCAAGAAGCCGCTGGCGCACGGCGATCCCGCGTTCCAGCATGAAGGCGCGAATCTGGTTGATGATGCCGGTGCGTTGCGACACCAGCCGCTCGCGCACCCGGTGCAGCGCCTGCAGATCCAGTTGCTCCGCAGTCTTGGTCGCAACAAACTTCATCGTCGGGCGCTGCACGGCTTCGGCAATCGCTTCGGCATCATAAGTCGTTCTTACTTGCTATAGGGTCGGACATATTTGGCCGGCATCAACCTGAAATCGTGACCAAGCGATGCGAGTTTGCGGCTCAGGTGATGGGCGCCGACACAGGCTTCCATGCCGATCAGGCAACGCGGCAGATTTGCGAGCCGCGCCTCCACTTGGCCGCGCGACCACTTTTGCCGCAGCACGATGGCGCCGCGCTCGTCCTGGTCCACGACGTGGAACGAGTTCTTGCCGATATCGATGCCGATCACCGCGATGGCGGTATTGGGTGTCTGAGACATGGTGTGCTCCTTTGGCGCCCCTTGCCAGCTTCGCTTGCTGGCGGGGCAGGAGCACGGCCGGACCATCCCATTAGCGGACGTATCGCACTCAAGTTGCTAAGCTTCGCTGATCAGGGTGCAACTTACACCGTATCGCACGGGCATAAAGAAACCCGTCGGCTTAGATTTGCGGATCTTTCGTCGCATTAGGCCCAGATTCCTTGCGTGCCAAAGAGCACGGCTATGAGCGAAACTAGCAGGCCAATTCCCGAGAAGATGGCGACGGCAATCAAATGATCGGAGTCATTGTTCGACGAGGCGAATTTTCGAGCATAAATGGATGGCTCTGAAATCGACGTTGGCATTATTGTTCCCAAGGATGGTCGGATATCATCGCTCTGTAAGCATCATGATGGTTGCCCTACCTTCGGTTAGGGAGAGGCGGCAACGCTCCGATTTGATGTAACAGCGCAAAGCGGTCGGGCACGCCCCAGTGTTCGACAAGTTTGCCGTCTGCAAAGCGGCAGATGTCGATGACGTCGATCGCGACCGGCTTTCCCGAACGCGGATCGAAGCCTGTCGCCCTGCTGCGCGCCCACACCGTGTCGCCGGCCTCCACGATTGCCTCAATCGTAAGCTTCAAACCCTTAATGCTATGCCTTGCATCTTCGATCTGGGCTTTGAGGATTTGCGGGCCGGGAATGGCTGTTTTTGCTAAATATTCATGCTCCACGATCTGGTCTGCGCAGAACTCATCGGCAACGCTCAAGTCACCTTGAGAAAAGCCGCGGTCGATGATCGCCTTGAAGCTTTCGATATTCGGCGACATGTCCTTCGCTCCGCTTTTCCGGTCGACCGCTGAGGCCATGGTGGCCACTGTCATGATGGCGAATGTACGCCGTGTCAGTCCCATAGCCAGCCCCCCGTCTGGTCGATCTAGCGGAGCAGGAGTAAGAGGCGCTTGTAAAATTCAGTCATCCGCTGGAAAGAAAATATTATTCCAGTCACCGACGAGGCGGCCGGGTGGCAAACCAGCGAATGAGCGGCACTCGCGGATGAAATGCGCCTGATCAAAATATCCGAGTTCGTGAACTATATCGGTCCAGGATCTGGTTGGCTCTTTGCGACGAGCGGCCAAGGCCCGATCGAAGCGAACGGTTCGCGCGAAGAGCTTTGGCGGCAGCCCCGTTTGGGTCGCAAAACGCCGCTGGAATTGCCGGGCGCTAAGACCAGACCCGGCGACAAGACCCTCGATCCGAAAACAGCCTCGCGTTGCGATCAGGCGACGTGAAGCGAGTGCAATTGCGCAGTCTGGCCCGCACTCTTGGAGGATGCCTTCGGCCCAGCGTTCGACCGCAGCGACGCGGTGCGGGAAGTCCGGCGCCATACGCACCGCGTCGCCAAGCTCAATGGCGGACTTTCCAAGAACGTCGGAGGCCGCGGGGTCCTGGTTAACCAAGGATGTCATGTCGATTCCGACCAGCCGGTTCAGCCCGGCCGGTTGAAACAAAATGTTGAAGACGTGGATCGTACCCGACAAGAAGATGTGCGCCCGGCGATAGGTTTGCGGTCCAACGACGCTCATATCCGGCGTCGGGTTCGCTTTGCCACCGTCGATGCGCACCCGATAAGGCTCAGCCAGGTGGATATTGAGGATCTGGTGCGGCCGGGCGGGAACAGGCCATGCCAACACTGAACTTCCCAGCTCGATCCGTCGCTCCTCGAACGCCCGCAAGACGCCTCTCAGCTGAGAGCGGGGTAATGTCCGCTTGATTTCCATCGAGCACCTTGGCGCGACGCAGCTTAGAGCGCGTCGATACCGGCAGCAAGAGCCGAGATTGGCAAGCAGCGCCTTGTATGGTCCATCGCTCTTGTTGAAGCACGGCAAGATGAGTCAGGGCTCTGGTTCTGCGCTGTGCATCATCGCCACTCGCACTATCGAGAGGAACGATATCACACCCTTGTCGTTCCGCTGGTCAGCGCCGACCCGAGGAGGAAGGGTGTGTCGGTGTCGTTCTTGAATGGAGCTTTGATGCCTCGTTACTTCTTTCACCAGCATGTGCGCGGGCCAAAAGACCGAAGATACCCGTGGAAAACGATTCCCGACCCATGCCGAAGCGTGCCACCGGGCCGCACAGCAGATGCCTGCCCACCTGAAAAAGGCTGCGGTGCGTTCCCCAACACCTATGTCGCCACCGAAGTATGTGACGGCAAACGGACCCTGCGTGGTGAGGGGAACAGTCGTTGTCGAACGGCGGTAAGGCTGCCTCGGCGGCGGGCGCTCTCGGCATCACCGTGCCGCCCCTCGCTGCGGTGCATGAGTCCGGAAATGGCCCATCGCGACAAAGTCGGCGCGGCCCGTCTATGTCGGCGATCAGCGGTAAAGCAGACGCGGCATCTGTCCATCGTAGACGACGCGATTGACCCCGAACAGACATCGCTTCGAGCGTTCGGCTATCGTGTGAGCGGTTGACCTGCTAGCATACAGGCGGCCGGCCAAAACCATGTCCGTCGATCGCACATCCGCCGTTGAGAGGGCACAATGCGCAGCCGCCGCATGATGATGATGGTTGTAGTCCTGGGAATGATTGCCACGACGGACAACGCTCTCAGTCAGCAGAAGACACTGACGGAGCAACTGTTAGGCGCCTGGGACCTAGTCTCATTCAATTCCGTGCACGCGGACGGCAGCAGGCTCACGGTGTTTGGCGACGATCCAAATGGGATTGCGTTTTTCGATGGGACGGGCCACTACATTATTACGGTAATGCGTTCCGACCGTGCCAAATTTGCCGCCAACGATCGAACGAAGGGCACGGCCGACGAATACAAGGCAACGGCCCAAGGCACGATCACCTACTTTGGCACGTACACCGTCAGCGAGCCAGATCGCGCCCTCAACATTCATGTTGTGGGCAGTTCATTTCCGAACTGGAACGGGACGGACCAGAAGCGAACGTTCGCAGTCTCGACGGACGAGCTTAGGCTGACGAACGCCGTTGCATCGACCGGAGGGACGACCGAGGTCGTTTGGAAGCGAGCCAAGTGAGCCACGCCATTCTGCTTCGTTATTTGGAAGTCCGGTCCTGGCCCTTCGGCGACCTCGGGATACGTCCGGTTTTCCGCCGCTGTCGGGCCTTGTGTGTTTCGGCATGGAATAAGGACCCCGTTTTCGGGGTGATCGGCATCCAATCGGGACCCCGGGATAAGGGTCCACAGTGGCTTCCATCGAGTCATGGAAGCCGAGGTTGGGATGCTGGTGGTGGAGACGATTGGTAGGATCCGTCGCGCCTACTTTGTTGATGGTCGTCCGATCAAGGCGATCTGCCGAGAACTCGGCGTATCGCGGAAGGTGGTTCGCAAGGTCATTCGTTCTCAGGCGACGGAGTTCCGGTATGAGCGCGAGACGCAGCCGCTCCCGAAGATGGGTGCCTGGAGTGCCGAGCTTGACCGATTGCTGGCAGGGAATGCGAGCAAGTCGGCGCGGGAACGGCTGATGCATCCGGCTATTCGAAGAGCTTCGCGGCCTGGGTTACGCCGGCGGCTATGATGCGGTTCGTCGATATGCACGACGATGGAGCAAGGAACGCGGCACCTCGACAGCGTCGGCTATGTGCCGCTCAGCTTTGCACCAGGCGAAGCCTACCAGTTCGACTGGAGCCACGAAGTCGTCCTGCTGAGCGGCACCACGGTGATGGTGAAGGCTGCTCATGTCCGGCTCTGTCACAGCCGCATGCTGTTCGTGCGGGCCTATCCGCGAGAGACGCAGGAGATGGTGTTCGACGCCCACGACCGGGCGTTCGCCCTGTTCAAAGGCGCCTGCACCCGCGGCATCTACGACAACATGAAGTCCGCCGTAGAGACGATCTTGGTCGGTAAAGGCCGTATCTACAATCGCCGCTTCCTGCAGATGTGCAGCCACTATCTGGTCGATCCGGTCGCCTGTACGCCAGCGTCGGGCTGGGAGAAGGGGCAGGTCGAGAACCAGGTCGGGCTGGTCCGCGAACGCTTCTTCACGCCGCGGCTGCGGTTCAAACATCTCGACGAGTTAAAGGCCCGGCTGATCGACAAATGCATCGCCTACGCCAAGGCTCATCGCCATCCGGAGCTGGCCGATCAGACGATCTGGGACGTGTTCGAAGCCGAACGCCCCAAACTCGTCCCCTATGCCGGCCGCTTCGATGGCTTTCATGCGGTGACGGCATCGGTCTCCAAGACCCGCCTGGTGCGCTTTGACAACAACGAGTACTCGGTCGCAGCCGCGGTCGGACGGCCGGTCGAGGTTCAAGCCCATGCCGATCGCATCGTGATCCGTCAGGATGGACGCATCGTTGCCGAGCACCCGCGATCCTTTGGCCGCGGGGATACCGTCTACGACCCCTGGCATTATGTGCCGGTGCTCGCCCGCAAACCCGGCGCCTTGCGCAACGGTGCTCCCTTCAAGGACTGGGTGCTGCCGGCCGCGATCGAGCGAATCCGGCGCAAGCTTGCCAGCACCGATGATGGCAATCGGCAGATGGTCGACATCCTCAACGCGGTGCTGACTGACGGTTTGCCCGCGGTGGAAGCGGCCTGTGCCGAAGCGCTCAGTCACAGCGTCCATTCCGCCGATGTCGTGCTCAATATCCTGGCCCGTCAACGTGAACCCGCCCCACCGGCCAACATCATGACGCCGGCCGCACTGACGCTCCGTCATGCACCAATCGCCGATTGTGCCCGCTACGACAAGCTCCGGAGGACCATCTGATGGAACGAACCCAAATCTTGGATCTCATGGGCGAACTCAAGCTCTACGGCATGAAGGCTGCCTTCGACGAGATCATGGCAACTGCCGTCAAGCGCCAGCATGAGCCTCAGCGCATTGTCGGCGACCTGCTCAACGCCGAGATCAACGAGATGCAGGCCAGGTCGATCAAATACCAGCTCACCATTGCCAAGCTGCCGCTTGCCAAGGACATCGCCGACTTCCAGTTCGACGGTACGCCGATCAATCAGACTCTCGCCAATGATCTCGCTGGCGGCGGCTTTATCGCCCAGCAACGGAACATCGTGCTGGTTGGCGGCACCGGCACAGGCAAGACCTTCTGGCCATCGCCATTGCCAGAAGTTGCATCCGCGATGGTGCCAGAGGACGCTTCTACAACGTCGTCGATCTCGTCAACCGGCTCGAGACCGAGACCCGCAACGGACGGCAGGGACGGCTCGCTGAGCATCTGAGCCGCATGGACTTCATCGTTCTCGACCAGCTGGGCTATCTGCCGTTCGCGCAATCGGGCGGTCAGCTCCTGTTCCAATCATCAGCCGGCTCTACGAGCGCACCTCCATCATTGTCACCACCAATCTTGCGTTCGGCGAATGGCCCAGCGTGTTCGGCGATGCCAAAATGACCACCGCGCTACTCGACCGATTGACCCCATCACTGCGACATCGTTGAGACCGGCAACGACAGTTGGCGATTCAAAGCCGCGACGATGTTCAAACAACCCGCGCTCGCGCCGCCTCCGCAACCCCGACCAGCTCCGACGACCCGAGCGCTACCAACAGAGCGCGCCGATCAAAGGACTCCCTTTTGGATGCCGATAGTGGGTCGCAGCCGAACGCCGATTGACATCCCGGCATTACAGAATCACAACCGCCAGGCAAGAAGCCCTTAAGGCCAAGCTGTAATTAGCTGTCGACGTCCATAGCTCCGGGAAGAGCAAAACAAGGTGCGCTTGGCGCGTCTTGACCATGTCGCAGGACGTCGCTCACCAAAGGCGCAGAACGATCATGAGGTCGTCAGCGCGAGAGCGCAGAAGAAATGTTCGCTGCTTCACCGCGCAATCCCGAAACGGCGATCGGCGAGGACTGCGAAATCCTCTTGCCGATTTGCAGTGTGGCTTGCTCTCGCGTCGTGGTGGCTCGCTCTAAGTACAGCTGGCCCCAGACCAAGGCTATCGCGGTGAAGAAAAGGACCAGCATCGCGGTCGCGAGTTGAGCGTGATCGTTCATGCCCATCAAAGGGAGTTCGCAATGCTTCGTTCCTATTGAAACGCCTGCGAATTTTAACGTAGTTAAGCTGCTCTCACCTGCCGGCTCGCGACAGGAATTGGAGTAACCTTAACAGCACGCGAGCCGCTCCTCGAGCCAATGGATCGGAACGTTGAGCAACGCGGACGGATTGGTTCTTCGTTGCTTGACTAGGAGGAGAACTACCCAATGAAGAAGCTCATTATCTGCGGCGCGTTTGCTGCTCTTGCCTTTGGCACTCAGGTAGCGAAGGCAGAAGGGTTCTACATCGTGCGTGATGCAACCACCAAGAAGTGCACGATCGTCGACACCAAGCCCACGACGACGACCACGACCGTTGTCGGGGACACGACGTTCAAGACCCGGACTGAAGCCGAAGGTGCAGTCAAGACCACGAAGGTTTGTACCGAGCAGTGATCTTGCTGCAGTACCACCCGCAGTCACTTGTTGAGGAGTAAGACCGATGCCTGTTCTTTTGCTGTGGGCAGTTCCCGCCGTTATCGTCGTCGGTGGCGCCGGCTATTGGCTCATTCATATGCATTAAGAGAGTTGGAGGAGTGGTCGCCCAAGAGGACGGCCGCTCCTCCGGTTTCCGAAGTACGACGAGAGCTTCGATCGCCGCGATCCCCGTCGCCGCCTTTCGGGCCCACGCTCCCCTGAAGGTCGACTTTCCTCGAAGCTTTCAAGCACGCAGCGACGCCTTAATCACTCGAATACGAGATCATCCGCCCACGCTGACGAGCGATAGGGCCGCGCGTTAGAGAGCTCGCGGTCGATCACGGCCCGCACGGCCGGGGCAGTTACGATCTCGGTACGCTTCATCAGGTCTCTAAGCTCGAAACGTCCTTCAATGCTGATGGTTTTGAGCGAAGCGATGATGTCAGTCACCGTGCTGCCATGCCCAAACGGCAGGAGTAATCTCTCGTACTCCACCTCGCGACCTTCGTCGTCCTTCAGGTGAGAGACGGTGTATACTGGCCGCCGCCGCTCGATGCATAGGTGATAAACTGGCATCACAGACGCCGCCAACCGGGGGCCAACGTACTCATCTAGTCGGCGGCCTTTACCAATCGCGCCATAAGCACTCGACATACGAGTTCCCTCGCTCCGTATCGTTACCACGGGCGGCGTGCAGGACCCTTCGACAGAATAATAAACGAGATCGTCGGCTTCTTCCTTGAGGCGACCGGGTTCGTACTCGGAAACGGCGGGAAGGTCGTCCTCATTGTGCAAGTACAGACGCAGCCATGTGTTCAGGAGATCACGCTGCCGGATCGCTGCTACAACAGCGGGTGTTACACTCTGAAATTCCATTGCTTGCGGACCCGAACGGCTGCCGAGCCTAAGCCTACTTCAGTCTCGCTAACGGTCCGTTAAGTCCTAGAGCCGCCTTCCGCGGGCGGGCCGACGCCCTCGTCGGTAGCGGCGTCAGATCGGAGAGTGAACCGCTGCACGCCTGCCGAACGGCAGAATCGCGCGAACTTGATGATCGGCGGCGAAGACGACTTCCTGCTCGCAGTCGAGGTCAGCAATCACGCTCTCGATAGCAACGATTGCCTGCTGGAGTTCCGCGAGTAACCTCAATTCAACGCCATCGACCAGATCGATCCGATTTTGAAGTGAGACGACCATTTCTCGACGACGTTCCTTCAGCTGCACAAGAGGTAAGCCATGATCCAACGGATAGTGCATCTTGTCCCTTTCTAATTTTGCTGTTCACCCTCAAACTATCGAAGCGCTCCTGAAGTGCCGTTGCAAGATCCCGTCAAATTTGACGTTTCAGACCTGGAGAACTGTGGGCGAAACAAACCATCAATCATAGGAGTGCTTAGGTTTGGCTCTCAAAGTATTCGAGAACAAGGGTTCACAGATTCCGGAGATTTGCGGTGGAAGACAGGGTTAAGGTTCGGTGTCCCGCTTGCAGACAAGTCTTTCGTGAGAAGGTCGGCAAAGTGCGGGAAGGCTCGCAGATTAACTGCCAGCATTGCAACAAGCTACTGACGTTCAGCCGAGAGAGCGAAGACCCATTCATGCGTCGCGCCCTGAAGGCCGCAAAAGAGATACGGACCGCAATTCAGGAAGGCGTAGTTCAGAAGGCTTATGGCAGATCGGAGGGAGCCGCGGAGCCACAAGTCAAGGTCGTAGATCGGTGGTAAAAGCTGTAGGGAGCGCCTCCTAAGAAACCTCAGGATCCGGTCCGAGCATTGTGTCGCGTCGTCAATTTTAGAATCAAGGAGTCTAGACGGTCCGTTTGGCACTCTTGATAGCCGAATCTTCGCCAAGGGACACGAAGGAAAAAGTATCAGTTCCCAGGAGCAGGCTGACTTGTAAGCCAAGTGAACGTGAACGCCATCGGGCATCGAAAGTGCATGATTGAACCTTGGTTCGTTGCGGCAGCGGACATCAAGCTTCTCAAGGCTCGTTCACAATCTCGTACGCTCGTCGCTAAGTTGACGAAGCTGATGAAGTGGAGCGAAAGGATCTTTAAGACAGAATGCATTGGCGCTCAGCCTCGGTCTGGGACACCAGCGATAAGCGGCAACGAGTGTACGCCGTCGCTCGGCAATCTTGGGAGCTGTCGTTAAGCGGCCGAAGGAGCAACTGGCTCAACGGCGCTCGCCGATCACTAGACCGAGAACGAAAGCGGCAAAGACTGTTGCCAACGGTGCTTCGCGAAAACGCCTCTTGCAATGGCTTGCAACTTATCCCATCGCGCCTCGGGAACCCATACCGCAGTCAGCTCGCCAGCGCGTAGTAGACGCGCGAGAGAAACGGCGTCCCGGCGATTCGTTAATTCGTTATCCCCCCAATCGCCCGCCTTCCTTGGGATCGGCGACGGCGCCACCACCATGCACTCGTGGCCGAGCGACCGGATCAGGCGATAAAGATCATAGCCAGTCGGGCCGGCTTCTTAACAGAAGTGGACGCGGTCAACCCGCTTGGAGATCCGTTCTAAGACGCGGCGCATGTTGGTGGCCGAAGCATCAACCTCACCGAAGAACCGAACTCCCCCTCCCCGCCTGCGTCCGCACTCGCGACGGCATTTCTCAGCTTGGCCACATCGATTCCGACGAATGCTTCCCTATAATTTGCCACGGCTCGTCCTAGGATCGGCTCGGTCCGCCCGAGCAACCCTCGGACGCGCAGTGTAGGGCGAGCCACCTCATCGGCAGACCCGGACATACGGCCTTACACTGGAGGTGGATCCGGTCGAGTTCTTCCGGCGCCCCAGCCAACCGGCCTCCCGCAAGAGGCCGAATAGGCCTCCGTTCCCCTGCCGAGCCTGGTGGTCCATCCAGTCTGTTTCTTATTGGACTTGTCTGGGATGTTGGCCTCGCGTGTCCACCGTCCCGTCCCGGAAAACTCGGGCAATAAAGGAGGCAGCTTAATCACTAAGTGCCGACCGTGTGGTCGCGATGTGCCTGAAAGCGGACGCGCTATGCTCACTTTGAGTTCGTGTCGAGTTTGACCCTAGCGAACTCTCGGCCACCCAAACAACCAGCGGGCTGTTTTGTCGGTGAAGATGGTGCTCCAGCCATCAGTTCTGGATGAGCTTGACGGTTGAAATCGGCCATTCGCCGTCGTGCCCAGCGATTGAAATGCGAAGACCGTGCACTTCGTCGAGATAGACATGATCAATCGTTCCAGCTTTGCCGTCAGTCATGACGACAGTCTTCCCGATCAACTCGTCCTCGGCAGCGTGCAGCTCCCGGAGGATGCTAACGGCTCTTTCCTCACCAGTGCTCGACGTGGTCATGCGCGTAACAATGACATAAGGGTCACGAAGCCGACGTGCTCGGAAACGGACGTGCGAGCTGGTATCGTATGACAATGAGCCAAGCCCAGAGCTTCGCAAACCAATTAAGCTTCAGCAGCTTTGGCTTCACTGCCGCGAACAGTCGTTCCACAATGAGTAGGCTGGCGGCATACGCTGCGATGATCATGGCTGTGCCGGTGATCCAGTGGCCCTCGCTCGCTACCGCTACAGCTATTAGCTTCAAAGGCTCAACCAGACAGACCGGCACGGCTAGCAGCGTGAGTGACTGATACGGACCGAGTTTGTCGATGGCTTGTCGCAAGATAGTCACTGGTCTCGGCCTCCTTCTGGCCTAAGCGAATAGAACTTTTGGGTGCGCAGATGAGTTCCAGTGACGATTCGGATCGGTAAGAAGTGGCTGGGCCGATCGCTCCGCATCCGTGCTTAAGAACGCGAATGGATTGCCGGCTTGAAGCACTCTATTGACCCGAAGGCGAAGACGACGCGGACGAGAGGGAGCCGATCCTGCTCCTGCGGCGCAAACAAATCCCACGAAGACATTGTCGCGTTCGAGAGGGAGATCTTCCGTCTGCTCTGATTGTCCGCAGCCGGGGTAGAGCGCCTCCACGGCCATCTCGTATGTCGAATTTAGTTCCGCCTGGACCGGTGAAATATTCGCACTTTTAGGACTGGGCAGCTCAGTTCCCACGAACTACAACGGGATTGGACAAGTTCTGGAACCGGGGCATGACTGAAGGAATATCCAAGTCTCTTACTGGTATTGACGGCTTCGATGAGTTGACACTAGGTGGCCTTCCCTCCGGGCGCCCGACCTTGGTTTGCGGTTCGGCGGGCTGCGGCAAGACGCTTTTTGCCTCGACATTTCTCTTCAATGGCGCGCGGCAACACGACGAGCCGGGCGTCTTTGTGACCTTCGAGGAGCGACCGGTCGATATCGTCGCGAACGTCGACTCGCTCGGTTTTGACCTGCAGAGCCTAATCGACCAATCCAAGATCGTTATCGAGCACATTGCAATCGACCCGTCAGAAGTCGCCGAGATCGGCGATTACGATCTCGAAGCCCTCTTTCTGCGCCTTGAATTTGCTGTGGACCAGATCGGCGCAAAGCGCATCGTGCTCGATACGATTGAGAGCCTGTTCTCGGCTTTCTCAAACCCGGCCATCTTGCGCGCCGAAATCCGCCGCTTGTTCGACTGGCTCAAGCAGAAAGGTCTGACGGCCGTTATCACTGGTGAACGTGGGGACGGTAGCCTGACCAGGCAAGGTCTGGAAGAATACGTCTCCGACTGTGTGATCCTGCTCGATCACCGCGTCGAGAAGCAGATCTCGACGCGGCGCTTGCGCATCGTCAAATATCGCGGCACGGCACACGGTACAAACGAATATCCGTTCCTGATCGACGAGGATGGCTTCTCGGTCCTGCCGGTCTCCTCCCTCGGCCTCGGCCACCAGGTGTTCGACGAGCGCATCTCAACCGGCGTGCCCGACCTAGACGCCATGCTGACCGGCGGCGGCTTCTACCGCGGCAGCAGCATCCTACTCACCGGCGTCGCCGGCTCCGGCAAAAGCTCGCTCGCCTGCATGATGGCTGACGCTGCCTGCAAGCGCGGCGAGCACGCGCTCTATCTCTCCTTCGAGGAGTCCGAGGCGCAGACCGTCCGCAACATGAGGTCGATCGGCACCAATCTCGACAAATGGCTGAAGAACGGGCAGATGCGCTATATCGCGACGCGACCGACATTCTACTCGCTCGAAATGCACCTTGCGATCATGTTGCGCGAGGTCGGAAAGTTCAAACCACAGCTTGTCGTGCTCGATCCGATCTCCGCCTTCACCGGTTCCGCAGAGATCAGCGAGGTACAGGCGATGCTGCTGCGCATCGTCGATTTTCTCAAGTCCAATGGTATCACGGCCGTGTTCACCCACCTGGCACATGTCCAGCAGGCCGAGACCGATGCCGGGTTGTCGTCTTTAATGGATGGCTGGATCCTGCTGCTCAACCGAGAGGCGAACGGCGAGTTCAACCGCGAACTTTACCTGCTGAAAGCACGAGGCATCTCGCATTCTAATCAGGTGCGCGAGTTCGTCATGTCGAACGACGGCATCCATCTGCTTGAACCCTATCTCGGCGAAGGCGGCGCGTTGACCGGGTCGGCGCGGCGTAACGAGGAGGCTCGCGCGCGACGGGCCGAAGTCGGTCGGCTGGCCGAGGTCGCGCGGGTCCAGGACCAGATCGGCCAGCGACGACGACGCGCGCTCGCCCAGATCGAGGCGCTCAGGGCCGATATTGATGCCGACGAGGCCGAGCTCAAACGGATCGTCAAGGCTGAAGATGTTTATCTCAGACAGAGCCGGCAAGACGCCGCCGAAATGGCGCGCGGACGGGGATTGGACCTCCCTGCCGGCAAGACGAAACAGGACTAAGTCATGGTCGCATCAAGCAAAGATCCCGTTAAGCTTGTCCTCTATGTCGCGGGCGAGACACCTAAATCGCTCGCCGCGATCCGTAACCTCGAAAAGATCTGCTCGGAACACCTTGCCGGCAAGTACAAGGTTGAGGTCGTTGATCTCAAGAAGCAGCCGCAGCTCGCCCGCGAACACGGAATTGTCGCGATCCCGACCCTGGTCAAAGAGCTCCCGGTCCCCATCCGCAAGATTATCGGGGACCTTTCCGACACCCAAAAGGTTCTAGTTCATCTGTCGGTTGAGGAATAATGACGGTGGTATCGCTCGTATCTGCGTTGACCCGGGACGAACTCGAGGCTCGGCTTTACGAGGCCGAGGAGACGCTCCGGGCCATACGCGAGGGCGAAATCGACGCCGTCGTCATCAAGGGTGGGCCTACCGAACAGGTCTTCACTCTTGAGGGCGATGGGCAATCCTACCGCACATTCATGGAGGCGATGGACATCGGCGCGGCTGCGTTCGATGCCGAGGGACAATTGCTCTATGCCAATCATTCCCTGTGCGTGTTGCTGGACCGTCCGGCCGGCGCGCTGTCGGGACAAGCACTGCTTGGCATGCTCGACGCCGTCAATCAGACCACGTTCCGCCGCCTTCTAACGCAAGCGTTGAGCGAGCGGCAATCGTCTGAAATCCACGTTCGCGTCGGCGACAGCGATCGCAGCTTCCTTCTCACCGGAGCCCCGATCGATTTTGGCATCGTGAGCGGCGTCGCGATTACCTTTACGGATATCAGTGAGCGTGAACAAATCGCTGCCGCCAAGGAGTCGGAGCGGTTGGCGCGGTCGGTTCTCGCCTCCGCCAACGAGGCCGTCATCGTCTGCGACCGCGCTGGCCGGGTGACTCACATTAATGCGGCCGCCGAACGGATATGCGAGGAGGCTCCAATCGGAAGGCCGTTTGGGGAGGCCATCGAGCTGAGTTTTGCCGATGCATCCGAGTTGATGTCGGGCGCCGACATCGTGGCAATGGCTGCGAGCGGTACGCCCGTGCAGGGGCTCGAAGCCGCCGTGAAGACGTCGACCCGCGACGTCACTGACGTTATGATCAGCGCGGCGCCACTCGTCGTAACCGGCGATCGGACGCAAGGTTGCGTGGTGACGTTGATCAACCTATCGCAACGCAAAGCCGCCGAGCGCCGCCAGGCTCTTCTGATGGGCGAGCTCGACCACCGTGTCAAAAATACGCTCGCGATGGTGCTGGCGATTTCCGCGCGTACCGCATCCCACGAACGCACGATCGAGGACTTTCAGAAATCATTCTCGGGCCGCATCCAGGCGCTGGCCGCCACCCACACGCTGCTGTCCAATGCCTCCTGGGAAAACCTGCAGATCAAGGATGTGCTCCGGGTCGAGCTCGCGCCGTATGCGACGCTTTCCGGCGGACGCATCACGATGGAAGGATTGGACATTTCCATCGATTCCAAGACAGCCGTCTCCCTGGGGCTGGTGTTCCACGAATTGACGACTAACGCGGTGAAATACGGCGCGCTTTCGAGCCGATCCGGCAAGCTGTCAGTGCGGCGGATCGGCCTGCTCGACGACGGTGCTTTGCAGATCGAATGGGAGGAGCGCGACGGCCCGTTGGTGACGCCGCCGACCTCATCCGGCTTTGGCCAGACCCTCATCTCCCGCAGCCTCGGCAGTGGACCGAGCGGAGGGACAAAGCTCGAATACCGGCCCAGCGGAGTAGTCTGCCAGATCGTAATCCCGAAGTACGGCCATTTCCATTCGCATTAGCTTTATGTGGTTCAACGTGCGTTTCTAGTGGTCTCGCCGAGCCGGCTGCAAATCGTCTCGCATCGAATCTTTTCGTTGTCTGTGAGATCACGCGTCCCTGTCTCCGGGAACGCCAGAGGAGAAGTACGACCAAACAATCTCAATCGCGTACCTCCGTTGGCTAATTTTGAGTAATTGCTGCAATGCTGCAATCAAAGACCTCTCGCGTTGGGTATGATTTGGATGCATTCTTCCCGTCATCGTTTCCGCGACGGGTCAACTTTTCCGACAGTGAGGGCATATGGCCGATTGGATGTCCGGAACAGCCGACTGGACCGGACAATTCAACTTTCTGAACGGTGGCGGCACCGTCGGGGCGCTTATGCGCGCTCACGACTGGTCGAATTCACCACTTGGTCACCCGGAAAATTGGCCGCAGTCTTTGCGGTCAGTCGTCGGTCTTTTACTCAATTCCAAGTTTCCAATGTTCGTCGCATGGGGCGAACAGCTTGGATTTCTCTACAACGACGCGTACGCGGAAATCCTCGGTGCCAAGCACCCGCGCGCACTTGGCGCTCGTTTCTTCGACATTTGGTCAGAAATCTGGCCTGACATTTCGCCGTTAATCGACGCCGCCATGGCGGGTGAGGCGACCTACCGTGAGGACCTGCCCCTCACAATGAACAGGCACGGCCACAACGAGGACACTTGGTTTACCTTTTCTTACTCGCCGGTTCGCGATGAGAGAGGTCACGTCGCCGGGATGTTCTGTGCCGTCGCCGAGACGACGAGCCAGGTCCTGGCAGCGCGTCGGCGCGATGCACTTTTGCAACTCGACGAGCGCCTGCGCAACGTTGCGGACACCGCAGACATCTCGTTTACAGCGTCTGAGCTGTTGGGCAAGGCGTTAGGGGCTTCGCGAGTCGGGTATGGCACGATTGATCATGAAGCCGGAACTACTTTGGTTGAAAGGAACTGGTTCGCCCCTGGATACGATAATCTTG
Organism: Bradyrhizobium sp. USDA 4472; assembly: GCF_054058595.1. NCBI lineage: Bacteria > Pseudomonadati > Pseudomonadota > Alphaproteobacteria > Hyphomicrobiales > Nitrobacteraceae > Bradyrhizobium > Bradyrhizobium sp. USDA 4472. Next base: position 72,604 of record NZ_JBSSAM010000002.1, on the reverse strand, counting down.
CCGGCCTTCATCAATTTTCAGATTATGGCTCGTATATCGACGATCTACGGCAGGGCCGCGTGGTTACGAACACAGATGTTCAGAAGGATCCGCGCACCGCCGCGAATGCAGATGCATTTCGAGCGCTTGGAATCAGAGCGCATCTCGATTTACCCATTATGGAGAATGGCCGCATCGTCGGCCAAATGTTTATTCATTCGCCGGTACCGCGCGTTTGGAGCGTCGAGGAAGTTACTCTCGTTCGCGACTTTGCAGAGCGCACGCACGCCGCGATAGCCAGGCGCGCAGCAGAGCATGAGCTAAGACTGAGCGAGGGCCGCTTGCGGCAGTTGAACGAAACACTGGCAGCTCAGGTTGCGGCCCGTTCGGCAGAGCGCGACCGCCTCTGGAATCTCTCTCAGGACATGCTCGCGCGCGCCGACTACGCCGGCATGATGTCTGCGGTGAGCCCTGCTTGGACGCAAATACTGGGATGGAGCGAAGCGGAGCTCCTTGCACGTGGCTACTCGACTTTCATGCATCCAGATGACCGGCAATCTACGCTGGCCGCGATTGCTCGGATGGCTAAGACGCGTCAGCCGAGCCGGTTCGAAAATCGTATCGCAACCGTGCAAGGCGGCTGGAAGCATATTGAGTGGACTGTCGCGCCGGAGGCAGACGGTGAAAACTTCATCGCAGTTGGTCGCGATCTCAGCGTCACTAAATCCCGCGAAGCTGAACTCGAAGTTGCCCGAGAAGCATTACGTCAAAGCCAGAAGATGGAGGCGATGGGGCAGCTCACCGGAGGCGTTGCCCACGATTTTAATAATCTGCTTACGCCGATCGTCGGCGCGCTCGATATGCTGCAGCGCCGCGAGGTAGGTGGTGATCGTGAAAAGCGCCTGATCGCCGGTGCCGCGCAATCGGCGGAGCGAGCGAAGGTGCTTGTCCAGCGGCTGCTCGCCTTTGCTCGGCGTCAGCCGCTCCAACCGGTTGCGGTTGACGTCTCCAAGCTGGTTGAGAACATGGCTGAGCTCATGTCGAGCACGACGGGGCCACAGATCAAAGTCGTAGTCGACGTAAAAGATAACCTGCCGCCGGCCAAGGCGGACCAGAACCAGCTGGAAATGGCTCTTCTAAATCTGGCAGTGAATGCTCGCGACGCTATGCCGAATGGAGGCACGCTGCGGATAGCCGCGTCAGCAGATACTCAGTTGGAGGCAGACCGGAAGGTACCGCCCGGCGAATACGTTCGAATTTCCGTGGCTGACACTGGGGTCGGAATGGACGAGGCAACGCTCGCTCGAGCGGTCGAACCGTTCTTCTCTACCAAGGGCCTAGGGAAGGGCACTGGCTTGGGCCTCAGCATGGTCCACGGTCTAGCTTCCCAGCTCGGCGGTGCATTGATAGTCAATAGCAAGCTGGGCCTCGGTACCAACATCGAGCTGTGGCTGCCTCAAACCGAATCTGTGCCAAAAGTACGTAGTATCGCGCGCGATGCCCACTCAGTACGAGGCCGTGGCACGGCATTGCTAGTGGATGATGAGGAGTTCGTTCGCTTAAGCACCTCGGATATGCTCGTCGATCTTGGCTATCGCGTCATCGAGGTGACATCGGCCGAGCAGGCACTCGAAGTGGTGAGAGATAAAACTCCCATCGACTTGATCGTGACGGATCATCTCATGTCTGGCATGAGCGGCGCTGAGTTGGCGCGCACAATTCGCGCGACCTCTCCTGACACTCCGGTCTTGATCATTTCAGGTTATTCAGAAGTGGAAGGAATCGAATCGGACCTGCCTAGGTTGACGAAGCCATTTCGAAGAGACGAACTGATGACCTGCCTTGCAGCTCTGACACCAATTGCGACCAGCAAAAGCAGCAAATAGCTTCCAGCACGCAAACACTTTTTCGAGAACTAGCTTCGCTCGCGCAAGTGCCGGCATGCGCATGCCGGGCTCTTATACCGCTCGGCTACAGCCGTGGCACTAATGACGCGCGGTGGGATGGCTCACGAGACTAAGGGATTGCCCGTTTCGATATACGAACCACTTGGACCCGGCCAATCGTGGTCCCTTGTCGCCCTCCTCTTCCAAGCTCAAGGCCCCGGAGGCCGCCTCGCCATCGTAGTCGGCAGCCGCTTGCATCTGGTGTTCCTCTGTTGGACCCTGCAGCCTACTCCAAATTGCAGGCTCTCGTGCGCATCATGCGAGATTCTGGCGCGTTGCTAACGACCGGAACCGATTTGACCAACCCTTGGATAATTCCGGGCGAAAGCCTTCATCAGGAGTTTGAGTTGCTAGTGGCAGCCGGGCTTTCGCCATCCCAGGTGTCTGGCGAGAACGCCGCCCGCGCACTGCGCTCGAGGGACGTTGGCTTGATCGAGCCGGGAAGAGTGGCTGATCTCGTACTGCTTACGACCAATCCTTTGAACAACATCGCCAACACACGGTCGATCCAATGGTTATGAAAGGCGGAGAAATGGTTTCCCGTGGTCCTCCTCGATAGGCGGAGGCGATCGTAAGTCTGACGCTTGAAAAGAGAGATGGTCAGCGCCGGCATAGGATTATCCCGTCACGACATATTGCGCTGCCGCAAGGCGGCGCACTTATCGGTGGATCGCGCGGGCCAGTCTATGAGTAAAGGACTAGCACTACTTTGGCAGATTCTTGATTTTGCCGTGCTTTATAGGATTCCCGAATCAATATTTCTCAAGCGTGTCATCGTCATCGGCACGATTCCCTGATGCTCATGACCGACGCATCGACAGCTGCGTCATCCGGACCCAGACGCCTTTGCGTGCCGAGGACTTCACCGCATCGATGAACTTCACGCCTGCCAGGCCATCCTCAACGGTCGGGAAGATGATCGCCGGATCGGGCTTTATGCGCCCGCAAAGTTCGATACCCGACCAAAATTCATCTCTCCTTGGTGGTTCCAGGGGACATGGCGCGCACTCGTCGGCAAGCGTGTCTCGGGACTGCAAGCGTCAGAACGGACCCTTGTCCCATACAAGCGCATAGGCGAGCCCGACGCCCGGCTTCGCGACAGGCGGCTAGACGCGACAAGGCCCAACGTGCCACCGGCCGACGAGCGGCCCTAGCAACGCGGTTCTGCCAAAACCCTCGAACACCAGGGAACGAATCAGCTTGACGGCGTTGAGTCCGCATGTGTGCCGTGGCGTTGCGTCAGTCTGGTTCGGGAGTATGGCGCGTCGCTGGCGCCCGCAAAGCTGCTATTCCAGGTTACGTAGAGCCGTGTGATCCCACGTTGCGCGAGCATGCGCCACGCGGGAGGGATTGGGCCTACGAGATCAAAGCCGACGGATACCGCGCGCAACTGCATCTTCAGGATCGGGTTGTCACCGTCTATTCTCGCACGGGGCTCGATTGGACCGAGCAGTTTTCCTCGATCGCAGCCGCGGCTCATAAGCTGAAGGCGAAGAGCGCGATCATCGACGGTGAGGCGGTCGTCTACGGCAGCAGCGGCCTGTCCGATTTCCAGCAGCTCCGGCGCGAGCTCGGCCCCAAACGCAGCGAGCGTGTGCGCTATCACGCCTTCGATCTCCTGTACCTCGACGGTTACGATCTGCGCGACGCGGCATATGAGGATCGCAAGCGTCTACTGCAGGAGCTTCTGAAGGACGCTCCGCACACCTTCATCTACGTCGAGGCTCTCGAGGCCGATGGAGACGAGATCTTCGCCAACGGCTGCAAGCTCGGCTTGGAAGGCCTCGTCGCCAAGCGGTTCGGTCGGCCCTACCGCTCGGGCCGGCAGGAGACCTGGATCAAGCTCAAATGTAAGAAGAGCGAGACGTTTCCGATCGTCGCGTTCGTGGAAAAACTGGGAGCACATCCGCGCAAGATCGCCTCGCTCTACGTCGGGCGGCGCCAGAACGGCAGGCTCGTCTACGCGGGCAAGGTTCGGACCGGGTACACGGAAACGAGCGCGCGCGAACTGCGCGAGCGGCTGGATCCGCTAATCCGGCGGACATCGGCCCTCGATGTCCGGATCAAAAAGCCGAAGGCGACTTGGGTCGAACCGGCGATGGATGTCGAAGTGGAGTATGGCGCGATCACAGATGACGGCCTGCTCCGCGAAGCAGTCTTCAAAGGGCTTCGAGACGATCTGGCATTGCGGAAGGTCAAAGCCCCCCGGCTTGTGCCCTCCTCTGTCGGACGGCCAAAGCTCGGCGTGCCCAAGGAAAACATCCTCCAGCTTCTTCCCGACGCGGTCGTGCCCTCCAAGGAACAGTTGACGTATTATTGGAAGCGAGTTTGGAAGAAAGCACTGCCGCATCTCGGCCACCGCCCGCTCAAGCTCGTGCGGCACGTGCACGGCACGACCTTTTACCACAAGGGGCCGCTTCCGAACGAGATTCCGGGGGGCGTGCATCAGCTTCGCATTCGGAAGCGCGAGGGTGGCGAAGGCACGCGCTTGTGGGTCAACACCCTTGATGGCTTTCTCGGACTGGTGCAGATGGGCGTCGTCGAGCTGCACCCGTGGAATTCAACCGTGGAGGACTTCGAGCACGCTGATCGCATCGTCATCGACCTCGACCCTGGCGAGGGCGTTGAATGGAAGGTCCTTACTGAAGCCGCGCTTGAGCTGCGCGCGCTGATGAAGCGCGAAGGGCTTGACACCTGGCCCAAGCTGACCGGGGGCAAGGGTGTTCATCTGATGGCGCCGCTCAATGAGCCAATACTGCACGATCAGGCGCATCGCATCGCGCGCGGACTTTGCTCCGAGTTCGCGGCGCGCAATCCCAATCGCTACACCCTTTCGGCGCAGGCAAATCGCAGCAACCGGATCTTCCTCGATTATCTGCGCAACGGACGCGGCACTACCGCGATCGGCACCTATTCGCCGCGGGCGCGCCACGGATTTCCGATTGCTGCACCTGTAACCTGGACACGCATCGAAAATGGGATCAGGCCGGACGCGTTCACAATGGAGAGCCCGCTCCGGGCGAAGAACGCATCGCCGCGGCTTTCGAGGACGAGATCACTCGCGCAGCGGACCCATTACTTCAAGGACTGATCGCGCACGCTTGTCCAGGCTGCTGGCGCCGGTGCCTGTCGCCATACTCGCCCGACCTCAACCCGACCGAAGAGCCAACTCCAAGATCAAAGTGGATGAGGCAAGCTCAGAAGCGCACCATCGAGGACAGTTGGAGTCGGTCACCTCATCCAAGAAATCCAGCCGTGCGAATGCGCCAATTATTCGCCAACTCCGGTTGTGCTTCAGTCAAAATGTGAAACACTCTAGCCGCGTCGCGTTTTCGTATTCCAGACGTCGACAAACAGCAGTCGCGCGCGATCACCGCCGGCGAGCAAGACGTCTGTCCCGGCCATTTCGCTCACGTTACCGGCTACGGGTTCGCCTGCTCGCAAACATTAAGCAGCCGTAAACGAATAAACGCCGTATGTGACTTTCGACATCTGAACAGAATTAGACCAAATGAGGGACCACTCAGGTGATCAAAATCGTTGACGACTAATCCGGCCTGCATGTCGTTCCTCCTTCGAGGAGGACGTCATTCTGACTTTGCACAGGTCGTCGTCGCTGTGCCGAGCAAATCGCGCTTGCGGCCTGCGGGTTCACTGTCGGGCCGCGTGGCTCTCTTTACGGCAGAGTAGCGCGCTTGCCCGTTTTGGGGTGTCGACCCGCAAGCCTGAGGAATTTAAAGATGTGTGGGGTGAGCGGTGATCGGGTTGTTTCGTCGGTCAAGGTTTCGATGGTCGACATTGTCGTGTTCCTCGGCCATTTCTTGTGGCGCACCCACGCCGTTCTCGATTGGCATGTCTGACCGAAGGGCGTCGTCGCTTGAGCGCCGCCTCGCTCTTACCCCCGCAACAGCCGGTTACGACTTTCTTCCCCTGGCCGCTGCGCGCCCATTCCTCGCGCAAGCCAAGAAAGTCGTGCCCTGGCTGCCCTCTACTGCGTGCCGGCCCCTTCGGCGTGCGGGTCGATCGCCTCCGGTCTGTCGCCAGCCATCGAGGCCGCGATGGGCGGCCCGGGAAACTGAAAGGACACGACAATGGCGACCATCGGCACCTTCACCTCGACCGGTAACGGCTTCTCCGGCACGGTTCGCACCCTCGCTCTCAATGCCAAAGCCAAGCTGGTTCGCGTCGAGAATCCCTCCGACAAGGGACCGCACTTCCGCATCTTCGCCGGCAATGTCGAGCTGGGAGCGGCTTGGCAGAAGAGCGCCAGGGACACCGAGCGCGATTACCTCTCGGTCAAGCTGGACGATCCGAGCTTCCCGGCTCCGATCTATGCCACCCTGATCGAGGTGGAGGGCCAGGACGGCCTACAGCTCATCTGGTCCCGCCCGAATCGGGATTGAGGGCCCACAGCAATGGCTCCGCCGAAAGGCGGGGCCATTTGCCCGCTGTCACAGCCTCGGCTCACGGAGCCGTGATAGTCTCTGGTGCATGTCATTCAAATGTATTTCATCTGGATACGAATAAGGAGGTCGCTATGGCTTCGAATGCCTGTCCAGACCCGCATCGATGCGGACGTGAAGGAAAAGGCCACTGCGGTTCTGGAAAACATGGGTCTCACGGTATCCGACGCCGTGCGGATCCTGCTGACGCGCACGGCCAATGAAGGGATGCTTCCGCTGGAGCTCGTGAGCAACAGCCAAGCTTACGATACCTGGTTTCGTGAGAAGGTGCGCCAGGCGTTGGCCGACACGCGGCCTGATATCGATGATTTCGAGGCCGAAGCGCATTTCGCACAACGCCGTGCCGCTGCGCTTCGAAAAGCGCCGGAGCAGGAACGGTGAAACTAGTCTGGTCGCGCTTCGCGTTGTCCGATCGCGACAGCATTTTCAGCTACATCGAGGCCGAGAATCCTCGTGCCGCGGTCCATGTCGACGAACCGATTGCGAATGCCGCGCGGCTTCCGGATAGCGGTCGGCCGGGGCGTGTCGCTGGGACGCGCGAGTTGGTCATTCCGCGTACTCTTATGTCGCGGCGTACCTGGTCGACGGCGATAAAAGTTTTGATTTCTTGCCTATGTCGTAGCTGGGCTACGATAAGTACGGTCAAACTAAGGCTCAAGCCCTCGTCTCGCGTGCCGGACGAATAAAGGCCTTGGTCAGCGTCTCGAGCCGGAGTTTTCGTCACACCCTCTGGCGCTGGAAACGGCCGCTGCTGGATTTCAACCGCGCGGCTTTTTTGTTGGTGCATTTTTAATTTGGACGAGACGGCCTTTCTGCCGAGCGTTCACAACACGGGCTTTCGCCTCTACAGGACGCCCCACGCCCGGTAGCGTCCGCGCCCGGTCGCCTCGCGCAGGCCGAGCTCGGCGACCAGGTTTTGGGCAGCACGGGGAGTGATCTGGAGTTCCGCCGCGATCATGCCCGCCGAAACGATCGGCCTCGTCAGCACGTAGTCGAGGAGAGCCGGCAGTTTTGAAGTGGTGCGACGGCCGGGGAGTTTTCGGGCGAGCAGGTTTCTGGTCATCAGCCAGCGGTCGTGATCCTTGCGGCCAGACTCGGCGGCGGCCGTCATGGCCTCGAGCTGCACGACCAAACGCGCTGCGGCCTCGCGTGGCCGCCGGCGCTCACGCGGAATGTTTTTCAGCCCAGCATGCAGGCACGGCAGATGGGATCGCGTTTTGCCGCGGTCCCTCAACAATGCTGCGGCGAGCAGGCGGCCGAGCCAAGGCGTGTGCTCGAGCGGTTCGATCTCACCCCAGGCGTCGGCGGCAATCGCCCCAGCCAGGGTCGGCGGCAAGCCGCGAGTCTGGTCGACCACATCGCGCCACTGATCGAGGCGTTCCTCCTCATCCCAGTCGGGATCGTAGATGAGAGAATCCCGCTCCGGCCGAAACCGAGTCTCGTCGGCAAGCCTCCGCTCCGCCCTGGTGTTCGCTGCGTCGACCGCGTCGAAAGCGGCGGCCAGATGGGGATCGGTCTCGCGGAGACCGAGGGGCAATTCGAGACCCACCTCCTCCCGCTCGCGAGCCTCGTCGATCTCAAAACCTCCCTCACCTTCCTTCCACTTGCTCGTCTCCTGCTCTCGTTCGCCCCGCCCGCGGAGGCTGGAGAGCCCTCGAGCTGACAACGCCCATTCGGGTTTCGCCTCGGCGATGCGCCGACGGGCGCGCAGCACGGCGTGGGCGCGAGTCAGCTCATGGGTAGGAGCGCGAACGTCCATGCCGGCATCGTGGAGCACGAGGTCATCGAGGTGGACAAGTTCGCCGTCCAGCCACAAACTGGCGCAGGCATCGGTGAAGTGTGTCCGGCTGATTGCGCCGTCACGGATTGGGCTTTTGGCCAGCCGCTCGTCGAAGCGAGCCACGGCGTCCTCGGCGGCAGCGAGCGGTCCGACGAGCTGGGCCCAAGGCAGTGGATCGGGGATTTTGTAGGTCGGCAGCAAGGCCCTGATAAACCTTAGGGAGAAGCAGCGAAACGGAAACTAACACGGCTTTAGCTTCCGTCATAGCGATGTCGGTTCCGGACAGTCCACGATTGAATTTCGGCTAGCAAATTAGCGCTTCGGCCGACCTCGACCCAGACTCTTCGCCGCGCTGGCGCCAAACCGCCGAGAAGATGCGCCGCTGGTCAGGTCCCCTGCCCTCTACCGGACGCCTTCGGCCGCCGTCCGCGCTCAGATGTCCTCGTTGGTCAGGTCGACTGTCCGAACGTCGCGGTCACGGCTATCGGGCTGGCTCCCCGCGAATCAGCGTTCATTACTTCTGCCACGCTCAGACTCGGTCCGATAGTAGCGCTTGTCAGGCCGCCTCGATGTCGGTCTGCGGAAAATCCGCGCCCTTGAACATCAACGGTTCGCCAAGATATCGGGCGCAGGCGTAGGCAAAACAGTCCCCGAAATTGAGCCGCGCCGGGTGTCGGCCCTTGCCGAAGCGGTCGAAGGCGTCGAGCGCGATGCGGGCTGTTTCGGGCGCAACGTTCACCATTTTAATTTCGATCAGCGCGAGATAACTCTCGACCGCTTCGGCCGCCGCGGTGATCGGCAGATCGAGCACGCGGGCGATAGCAATCGCCGCCTCCCAGACGGCCAGCGGCGAAGTCAGCCGGGTTGTGCTTTGCTGCACGCGGGCCAGCAACTCGCGCGCCTCATCTTCGTCGGTCAGCATCGCGGTGAGCGCCGAAGCGTCAATGAACATCAGGAATCCTCGTACAGGCTGTCGCGGAACGCCTTGTCAGCAGGCTTGCCGCTCTGCGGATTGCCTCTAGCCCGGAGATCGCGACAGAACTGTACGCCCAGGTCGACCAAGGTTGGCTTACCCTGCTCACGCTCCAGCTCATGGGCGAGCGCCGTATGCACGGCCTCGGTGAGGCCAATCTTCTTGAGCGCAGCGACCCTGCGTGCCAGCGCGTCGGTCTCGGGATTCTTAATATGGAAAGCCATCGGGCGCTCCTCTATCCGCCAACGTGTATCCTTATATAGCACGTCGGATACACCACTTGAAGGCCAACCCCAATTGCTCGCCAAGGCTTGCTCACGACGCCTAGCGGCATTCTGATGTTTGAGGCCGCCTTTGACTTTTCCTCGGACCAGTACGCTCAACGGTCTGTTTGGAATTTCCGGGGGTTCTGTGCTGCGTCCAGCCCCGTCGCGACGGCGGCCAAGGCTGTGCGACCTTGAGATTCGCTGGATTGGGTTGCCGGGTCCGGACTGGCCCCCTAGGGCGCGGAATGAATCTCTGCTTGAAAAGAGCGTCTGCTCTCCAGATTCCAACCGTGCACTTGAGGCTCAGAATTTTCACCGGCTTGTTGACCGCGGTCAACTTTTGATGGTCGGGCGCGCACAGGCAGGGCGTGTAGGTGCTATGATACCGAAATGCCAAAGCGGATGCGGGGGTCCTGCGGGCATGAGCTGCTGCCTTCCCTCCTCGGATTACGACGGTGTTCGGCTTTCTGCACCGAGCAAAAGTTGACCGCGGTCAACTTTCCAATGCACTACATTACGCGATCCTTCCCTCGCTAGACGTTGGTGCGTGGAGCCGTCCACATCTGAACCGGGTTGCAAAATCGGCAATCTGGGGCCAGGGGTTCTTTGACTAGCAGGCCTGAGCCGACCGAAAATCATAAACTCCGAGATTGGCCTGGCGGACATCTCCGATCAGAGCTGGGTGGGCATGATAAAAGCCTGCCGGCCCTTACCGCTGAATGCTCTTTGGAATTCGATTCTCATGGGGCGCATCGACCGCGGGCAGGCAAAAGATACGAGCGTCGCCTGGGCGGTCCGAATGAGCATCTCGAAAAATTCGCCTAGCAAAGAGTTTGGCTCGTGGTCATCGTCCAATTTCACACTGGCGCGAGACTAGATCCGAACGCCTTTTCGGTCGGCCGATCGATGATGGTGATGAGGTTCTGCGCTGTCTCGCCGTCCGCATGGCAACGTCTCGCAGTTGGCCCAGACGATGCGGGGAGAGCGGCCCGAACACTCGCCAAAGCGGGCTCAGCCCGCGAAGAAAGTTGGTGACGCCCCGTAGAGTTTGCACTTCACCGCTGCAACGGATCGGAAGTCTTCGATAGAAGCGATGCCGAGAAAAATGCCATCGCTCGCGATCCAAGATTTCCTTTCGCAGACAAAGACAGCATTGAGCTGGCAGCAGCCTATCGTTCGGCGGCAGAAATCTTCTATGCTTATCCATGGCTTCTGAACGTACAGGGCCTTCCACGGCAGCACGCTGGCGGCTTAGGAGGCGCAATTTTGTAGCCAAATGGGGCCGAGTGACCGCGTCGGGCAGGGGTGCTCAAGGTGTTCGACGTCGACCAGTCTGGCCGAGACCACTTCTCAGATAGGTGACGGCGATTGCGGGTGAGCTTCGCCGAACATGGGAGCGCCACGCACCGCATTGTTGCTATTCGTTGAAGTCGCGATGCATGTAGAACTCGGCCTTTGCGCGACTGGTTCGTTGGCCTAGCCCCAGCCGTCCCGTAGTCCTTAATCTCTCGTTAACCCTTTCTTCATTGCCGAGCGGTAGAGAATCGGAGTTACTAACGCCGAATGTAGAGTTTTCGGCAAAATGTCGTAACCACGAGATGCCGCCGTGTCTTTGACAGAACAAACTGTCGCCGATTATTCGGCGTTAAATGAGCCTCGCGCGATCCATGAACTGATCGCTGCGGACGCTCGCGAGCTATCCGCGAAACTTGTCGCCCACAGACTGAAACTCTTCCCGCCGAAAGCCGCAAAAACCTTACGTCGATTCTCGTCCGGCGAAGCGGCCAAGTTGATCGGCGTGAACGACTCCTATTTGCGGCAGTTGTCGCTCGAGAAGAAGGGGCCCGATCCCGAGATCGGGCCGGCCGGCCGACGTCTCTATTCCCTGGGCGACATCCAGGCCCTTCGGACTTATCTCGACGAGACCGGAAAGGCCTCGCGCCGATATCTGCCGACGCGCGGGGAAGGGGAGCATCTGCAGGTCATAGCTGTCGTTAACTTCAAGGGCGGTAGCGGCAAGACCACCAGTGCGGCGCACTTGGCCCAGCATCTCGCCTTGCAGGGATATCGCGTTCTTGCCGTCGACCTCGATCCCCAAGCGTCCTTGTCGGCTCTGCATGGATACCAGCCCGAATTCGACGTCGAAGAGAACGGCACCTTGTATGGCGCCATCCGCTACGACGACAGCCGACGCGAATTGAGCGACATCATCCGACGGACCTACTTCCCGCTCCTGGATATCGTGCCAGCGAACATCGAACTGATGGAATTCGAGCACGAGACGCCCAAGGCTTTGGCCCAGCGGCAGTCCGGAGATCCACTCTTCTTCGCAAGGGTGGCGACGGTGCTCGGGTCGGTGGAGGCGAACTACGACGCCGTTGTCATTGATTGTCCGCCCCAGCTGGGATTCCTCACGCTGTCGGCACTATGCGCCGCGACCGCAGTCCTCATCCCGGTGCATCCCCAGATGCTCGACGTGATGTCGATGTCGCAGTTTCTTCTGATGACCTCGGACTTGTTGGAAGTCGTCGCGAAAGCCGGCGGCAACATGAATTACGATTGGATGAGATATCTCGTTACCCGCTACGAACCCGGCGACGGTCCGCAGGCGCAGATGGTCGGCTTCATGAGATCGCTTTTCGGCGACCGCATGATCACAAACATGATGCTGAAAAGCACCGCAATCAGCGACGCCGGCATCACCAAGCAAACCCTCTACGAGGTGCCGCGCGAACAGTTCACGCGATCGACCTACGACCGCGCGATGGAGTCGCTCGACGGCGTCAATGGGGAGATCCAGAACCTCATGCAAGCGGCCTGGGGGAGAGCCTGATGGGACGCAAGAACCTACTCAGCGATCTGCTGAGCGATGCCAAGCCGGCCGCTCCTAGCGCGCCGCCGGCGGAGGAGGGGAGGGCACCCCACCCGACCCTCGGTGGGCGTGGCGTCGTCGGAGCCATGAGTCGGTCGCTTGAGCGATTGACGGCCGAGAGCGAAGCGGCGAGAGCGCTGGCCGATCGGTTCGCCAATGGCGAGACAGTGCTCGAAATCGATGCCTCGCTGATCGACGCATCTATCGTGCCCGACCGGATGCCTGGTACGGACGAGGAGCATGAGGCTCTGGTCCAATCGATCTCCGCCAACGGCCAGCTCGTTCCCGTTCTACTGCGTCCTCATCCAAGTCAGCCGGCCCGCTACCAAACGGCTTACGGTCATCGCCGGGTGCGGGCGCTGAAGGCACTCGGACGGCCGGTCCGTGCGGTCATCAGGAAGATGACCGACGAAGAGCTCGTGGTGGCGCAAGGCAAGGAGAACGGCGAACGGAAGGATCTTTCGTTCATCGAGAGGGCAATCTACGCCGTCACTCTCGAGGACCGCGAGTTCAAGCGTGACACGATCGGCTCCGCCCTCAGCGTCGATAAGACCGAACTTTCCCGCCTGATCTCGGTCGGTCGCGCCATTCCGCGTGCGCTGATCGAGGCAATCGGCCCCGCCCCGAAAACTGGCCGGAGACGGTGGATGGAGCTCGAAGCCTTGCTCCAGGGCAAGGATGCAATCGGCGACTTGGCGCCGCTGATCTCGAACCAGGCCTTTCGCAGTAAAGATTCCGATGCGCGCTTCCTTGCCGTATGCGCAGCGCTTGCGCCCAGGCCGCAGCGAGCGGAACCTGAGCCTTGGACATCTGCCGACGGCAAGGCAGTCGCCTCGATCGACCGCAAAACGGAAAAGACCACCCTTGCGGTAAACGAGAAGGTTGCCCCAGGCTTCGGCGAATTCGTCGTAGGACGGCTAGGTGAACTATACGTGGAGTACCTCAAGGGAACTGCGTAAGCGCGCTTCCCGAGACTCCTTGAGAACATGGCGCAGCCAGCAAGAAGGCTTGCCGCGCGATCAGTAGGCGTATCGATTTTCAACAGAGGAGTAGAACGCAAAGAAAAAGGCCCCCGAAACGTCTCCGCCCGGAAGCCTTCTCTAACGTGTAAGCAGCCTTAGAGAATCACGGACGCGAATCCCAGTCAAGCGTATTTGCTGCGGTATCGATTCGCCGAGCGCTTTTTCTTTGCCTGAAAAGGCGAAGAACATGATCGACAGTCACCCAACGACGCCCTTCGGGCGGCGCGCGCTGACGCTTGCCATGATGGCGAGCCAGGCGGCCGCGAAGGCATGCCCTGAAGACAGAGTAGTTCACAAGTGGAAGATCTTCCGCGCGATCACCGATGCGAGGGAGCGGCTCGATATCTCGGATCGTGCGTTGACCGTGCTCAACGGCTTGCTGACGTGTCTACCGGAGACGGCTCTCACCCCTGGCAACCTCGTTGTCTTTCCCTCGAACGCGTCTCTGAGCGAGCGCACGCACGGGATGGCTGGGACCACGCTCCGCCGACATCTCTTCGCGCTGGTCAACGCGGGACTCATCATCCGCCGCGATAGCCCCAATGGAAAGCGATACGCTCGGCGATCTGGCGATGGCACAATCGAGCAGGCGTTCGGGTTCGATCTGACGCCGATCGTGGCGCGGGCCGATGAGTTCGATCGTCTGGCCGAGGAGGTAAGGATCGAGCGTCGCGCTGTCGCCTTGGCGCGGGAGCGTGTCTCGATACTCCGGCGGGATATAGCCAAGATGATTGCCGTCGCGGCGGAGGAGGGGGCCCAGGGCGACTGGGGGGATGTCCGGAGGCGCTTCGCAGGCCTCAGTGGCCGCTTGCCACGACTGGTCGGTCTAGGCCTCCTCGAACCTCTTGCCGAAAGCCTGGAGCGCCTTGCCGCAGAGGCGGGCAAGCTGTTGGATTCACATCTCTCTGCACAGAAAACGGACGGCAATGACAACCATTCTGGCGCGCACTATCAGAATTCAAATCCAGACCCCTTTATTGAACTTGAACCAGCCTCTCAAGAAGGCACGGGGCCGATCGGTGAGACCCAACCGGTGCCGGAGAGGAGGAGCCAACAGACGACGGGATTTCCGTTGGGGATGGTCCTCAAGGCTTGCCCTGACATCGCGATGTACTCGCGGACAGGGATCGGAAGCTGGCCCGAATTCATCGCGACGGCCGCGGTCGTTCGATCGGCGCTGGGGGTCAGCCCGAGCGCCTGGGAAGACGCCGTGGACGCGATGGGGGAGGGCGATGCAGCGGTCACCGTCGCCGCGATCCTGCAACGGTCGGCCGAAATCAAAAGTCCCGGCGGCTATCTACGGGGTCTGACGGCTAAAGCTAGGGCCGGGAACTATTCCATCGGACCGCAGATCATGGCGCTCTGGAAGAAGCAAAAGATTGCAAATCATGGACAGGCTTCCTAGCAGCGAGCGGGCGTTCCGACGCCCTGCGACTGGCGACTGCGTCTCAGGAACGGCGAGACGCGAACTGCACTGCGGGCGCGATTGAAGTGTTCGATGGTTCGATAGAAGCGATGCCGCTGCCGGAGGGCGCGGGAGGCGGTGCGATGTGAAGGAAGGAGACGGGGAGCGCCAGAACATAGAGTAACGGCGCGCCCACGATGTGGCGGTGAAGCAGCCCACGATCTGCACTGCGACCTTTCGCTAGGACTCGCCGGAGCCGGCGAACAGCACCGTTGGTGGCGTTGCGCGTTGCGGCGGGATGGACCGTCCGCCTGGTGATCCTGGTTTGCTCTTGAGATCGTATCGCTGGGCCAGGTCGAGTAGTCGCCGCCTGGTGAACGGGTCCGCGTTCTCGGCCAGATCGCGCGCCCGCTTCGCGAAGCTCCTATAAAAATCTTCCACGACGCCACCCCCGCAACATCACTGAAAACCGGATTTCAGTGCGGGAGGCGCTCCGCGTCAAGCGGTCTGGTGCATACGGACAAGTTTTGGCGATCTACTTGTGCTCGCGGCGCACTGGGAGCTGGTTCCGGCAGGGAAAAACCATGACTCCGCTCTACCTGAGCCGGAAGCTGTGCCCGAAGTGCGGGAAACCGATGACGGTTGTGCCCACGACGTCGCGCCGGGCCGGCCGTGCTACGTCTGCTTGGCCTGCGAAGACGATCCGCTGCGCGATCCCGCTGCCCGGAAATGGGCGGAAAGCCGGCTGCGCCCGCCGGCTAAGTAACGTTCGAACCGAAATCGAGCCCGGCAGCCGATCTCTGTTGACGTCGATCGTGCTCACAACCCGCACCAATGCTGTGGCGTTGCAACCCGCACGCCGAGCTTCGTTCGATCGCGCGTGCCGGCGGAATCACCCCGGACTCGGCGGCCGGCAAGTCCAGCGACGCTACCATCTGTCTCACGCCTCGCCGGGCGGTCGCATGGATGCGTAGAGCGGGGCGTTGAATCCACCTGGCGAGACAGGTCACTAGCCTCTTTATCGATCTTGCGACGGCAACTTCGACAGGGGCGCCGACGTTGCTGACAGCGACAAGCTCCATCGCGGGTGATGACTCGGCGCCGAGCTGGCCTGCTCAGGGTGATCTGCGCTTTGTTACTACGCCGTTGCCTTGAAATCCGAATGGCCGGACCGACTCGGGCCGCCTGTTTTCATTCCACGTGTTTTCGCGAAGGGCGCACCCATCTGCGTCCTCGATGGAGGCTGGTCTGACCGAAGGTCGATCCCGCTTTGCGGGCTCTCGATCTTGTCCCTGCAACGCCCGCCCTCGACTTTCTTCCCCTGGCGCTGCCCGCCATTCCTCGCGGTCCAAGAAAGTCGCTGCCGGCCGCCCTCCATTCATTTCGGCCCTCCGGGTGCAGGTCGATCGCCTCCGGTCTCACGACCGCCATCGAGGACGCGATAGGCGCGCCCGAGAAAACCAAGGGAATGAGACAATGGCTACCATCGGCACCTTCACCTCCACTGGCAATGGCTTCTCCGGCGCGATCAAGACGCTAAACCTCAACGTCAAGGCCAAGCTGATCCGCGTCGAAAATCCTTCTGACAAGGGACCGCACTTCCGCATCTACTCGGGCAACGTCGAGTTGGGTGCGGCCTGGCAGAAGACCGCCAAGGACACCGAGCGTGACTACCTCTCCGTCAAGCTGGACGATCCGAGCTTCCCCGCTCCGATCTACGCCACCCTGACCGAGGTCGAGGGTACGGAACGCCTCCAACTGATCTGGTCCCGGCCGAACCGGGACTGAGCCTCCCAAGAGGGCTCCGCTGCGAGGCGGGGCCTTCTTCCCTTCGAATGGAGAGAAGCTCATGACGGTCGACACCATCGAGGAACTACGCGCCGAACTGCGCGACTGCCTGTTCGGTCCCGCGGAGCGCAAGGCGCTCGAAGCGCAACTCGTCGAGCTGATCCGGCAACGCAACCAGCCAACCACGTCCGGCGACGCATGGCCCGCCGATCAGCGGTTTTCCACCGCCGGGGCATAGCCACGGCGTCGCTTTGTTCGCTCGAGCCGGTCAAACGCCTCGCCGAGCATCAGCAGGTTGATGTCGCATTTGCGCCCGAGGGCGCCGCGCGGTTCTTACCGTCGTCCAGCTTTGGTCGGCGTCGGCTCCGTCTCGTCTCCCAAACTATACGGAGATTGCGAGGTGACGCTGCCTCAGAACGTGTTGGTTTGAACCAACAGGGCTAGTGGCACACGCATTTGGCTTTCGTTGTCTTGCGTCAACTCCGGTGTGCGCCTGTCCAATCATGCGAACTGACTGCGCGCCCGATGTGGCTCGGTCCCACCTGACTCTTCTGGCAGGGGATTTTGTGCCTGCTTTCAGGATTCTGCTGGTTCGCCATGGGCGTTGGTTCAAACCAACACCCAGGATGAAGAGGCCGGTCAAGTCAGGACCGAGCCGGCAGCCGAAGCACGGTCTGGAGGAACATGGATGGAACGGGCGCAGATGGTTGCACCAAGGTCGGCCCGGTGAACACGATCGTCATCAACAACCAAAAGGGCGGCGTCGGCAAGACGACCCTTGCCGTGCATCTGGCCTGGTTTATGGCGGAAGCGGGCCGCCGGGTTCTGATGATCGATGTTGATGCGCAGGGCAACGCGACCGACACGCTCAAGCAGCATACAGGGTCGATTTCGGCGGCCGCCCTCTTCAAGCCGGCGACCCGGTTTGTCGCTGGGGAAAACAACGGCATCACACTGGCGCCGGCCGACAGCTCTTTGACGGATATCGATCGCGGCAATGCTGCAGCTGTCATGACCCTGCAGCAGAATCTCGCTGAGGCCGCCGGCCGCTTCGATGTCTGCGTGATCGACACCCCGCCATCGCTTGGCCTTCGCAGTGTCGCTTGTTTGGTCGCCGCCTCGCATGTGTTGGCGCCGATTTACCTGGAAGATTATTCCGTAAAGGGCGTCAAAGCCCTGATGCAGACCGTGATCGGTGTGCAACGACGCTACGCTCGTCAGGACACGCGATTCCTCGGCCTGCTGCCGTCGAACTTTAATACCAAGTCGCCGCGTCAACGAACGCACCTAGAGCAGTTGTTGCGCGAAGCGGGCAAGTACGTGTTCCCAGGTCAGATCGTTGCACGGGACGGCTATGCCGAAGCCGTTGCGGAGCGGGTGCCGGTGTGGAGCTTGAAGCGTCGCTCGGCGCAAGAAGCCGGTCGGGAAATCCGCGCGGTTCTCGCCAAGATCGTGGAACGGCTTGATCAGGAGACGACGAATGACGCTTGATCTCAGCTTCAAGGAGCTCGTCGACGTCGCTGCAAACCCTGGCGGCGTAACCGGACGGCCGCTTTTGGTCGCAATCGGCTGCATTGACGAAGACCCCGATCAACCACGCCGCACCTTCGGCGAACAGGAATTGGAGGAGCTCTCCCAATCGATTGCCGAACATGGCGTGCTGCAACCCATCGTGCTTCGCCGTTCTAGTCAAGATGGACGCTACGTCATCGCCATGGGCGCGCGCCAGTACCGCGCCGCGCAGCGCGCCGGGCTGCGAGAAATGCCCGCGTTCATTCAAGACGTCGATTTGCCAGACCGATACGCTCAGATGATCGAGAATATCCAGCGCGATGATTTGCGCGTGCCTGAGATCGCGAGGTTCATCGCAGACCGATTGGACGCCGGCGATACCCAGGCGGAGATCTCGCGCAAGCTCGGCAAGCCAAGAGACTGGGTGTCGCGTTACGCATCGGTCCAAGGTATGCCGGACTTCCTTCGGGCACGGCTTGAGGGCAGTTCGATCCGTGCTCTTTATGAACTCTATCAGGCCTGGCGCACGCACCCCGACGAGATCGAGCGCCGATGCGCGACGCAGGACAGCTTTACCGACGCACAGGCTCGACAACTGGCCCGGGACGTTCGCGGGGAGGGCGTCCGGGCCAATCCACGGAACGAATTACCGGGTGGGCGACTTCGATCCGAAAACTCCGCTCCCCTCCCGGAAGCACTGCTCACGCGCAACGTGGCGGACGACCGCGAAGCGGCAACGGAGCATCAGCCAAAAACTCGCGTCGTTTCGCAATCGAAACCGGCAGCGTCGCTGGCAATCAGGGTTCGGTATCAGGATCGGACCGGGCAGCTCGTTGTCGATCGACCCGCGACCCAGGGCTCCCGTCACGCCGTGGTGTTGGTCGATGGTGCGGACAAAGAAGAGGAGTTTCCGGCGTCGGCGCTCAGCATCGAGGAGATCCTGTCGAGATGAACTCGTTCGACACTTTCGCTGCCGCGGCGACAGACTATCGGCGTGCGCCGGCGGAGCGACTTTCCGATCCGAAGGATGGCGCGTTAGCGCGGCAGCCGAAGGCCGAACGCGCTCCCCACAGCGCCGTAGAGAGGCCGCAGGCTGCTGGAAAGTCGCGGTCCACAGTGCCGGTGTCAGTTAGTGCCTTCGTTTCCTGGCTTGCCGGCGGATCGGTCTTCGCGATGCCTACTCCGCCAAACGAGCGCCCCGAGCAGAGTTCGGCACAGAGGGCAGGGGCCCTCGATCGCCTTACATTGGCGAGCGTTGAATGCAGAGAATGTTGGTTTGAACCAACATCAAGGGACAAATTTTTTGGCTTTCTAGTGCAGGATAGGCTTCGCGCCAGCGATGTATTACATCGCAATTGGGATTGAAGTGCATGGCTCTGATCTCGCTTCGCGTCTCCGACGAAGTCGCGGCGCAGTTCTCCGCTTTTGCGGCTACCCAAGGCGGCAAATCCGCGCTGCTGCGGCGTCTCATTGCTGAGGCCCTAGCTGCACCAGCGCCGCGCATCCTGGCGTTGCCTATCGGACGACCGGAGAAGGTGACGGTGCGGTTTCGCGAGAGCGAGATGCGGCAGCTCGCGGAAGTCTCGCATCAGCGCGGCATGACGCGAACCGGTTGGATCGTCGCGCTGGTGCGCTCACGGCTGGGGTCGCCCGTGCAGCATTCCCCGAACGAGCATGAGGCGCTCCGCGCGATCGTTCGCGAGCTCAACCGGATCGGCGGCAACATCAACCAGATTGCGCGTGCCGCAAACACGAGTGTGCTGCAGGGCAAGGCGGTTGAGCCGGATCTATCAGCAATTCAAGAGGCCAAACTGGTCATCGAAAGAGAGCTCGCGCAATTGCGTGGCACGCTGCACGGCAACGCCGATTATTGGGATGGACGGCGATGAGCCGGCGCTCGCCGCGGCCGACCGGGCTAGCCTCCGATCTTCCGCCGATCTCGTATGTCTGGGAAACGCCCAATCGGCGCCCACGGCGGGCCGAGTGGGATATCCCCGATCCGGCGGTTCCCGGCCGCTTTACGCCGGCGATGCGTGCAAAGCTCGAGCGCCTCGTGCGCCGAGCACCAGAGGTGATGGTCAAGATCACCGGTCGCACCAAGGACGTGGCGCATCTCAAGTCGCACCTTGCATACATCACGCGAAACGGCGAGCTCGATGCGGAAACAGAACAGGGCACGTCGCTGACGGATCGTGCCGGATTGAAAGACCTGCAGCAACGCTGGGAGGATGATGCCGGTCTCGACGACAAGCGCCGCCGCGATGGATCGCTTTCGATCAACATCATTCTGTCGATGCCGGCCGGTACTGATGCCATCGCACTCAAAGATTCGGCCCGGGCGTTTGCCATTGAGACATTCGGCTATAATCACGACTATGTCTTCGTCCAGCACCTCGACAACAAGCATCCCCATGTGCACTTGACCGTTCGGTCTTTGGGCCAGGACGGCAAGCGCCTCAACCCCCGGAAGGCGGATCTTCAGGCCTGGCGGGAACGGTTTGCGGGCGAACTCAGGCTTCGAGGGATCTCGGCGGAGGCAACGCCGCGGCGCACCCGTGGACGGATTCGAAAGGCCGATCGCGGGGCGGTCCGCGCGATGCGCAAACGTAAGATCACGCCCGAGGTTGATCGGCTCGCCCGTAAGGAGGTGCTTTCGGAAGTGAGGGGTGGCAGGGCCGCCAAGCATCCTTGGGACGAACAGATTAAGTCCCGTCAGGACGTCATCCGGCGTCGATATCTCGATTATGCCGCCGAGCTGCAGCGCTCTGAAGCGCCAGCAGATCACGAGTTGGCTCGCCAGGTTCGCCAATTCGTCGACGACATGCCTGCTCTCGAAACCCGACGACATGCACTGAAGAACGAGCTTTCGGAGTTGGCCGCTAGCCGGCGTCGAGACGCGAAGCAGGACGTTGATGCAGTGGGGCACGACAAAACACGAGGCGACGAGCCGACCCGATAGGCGAGTGGGGGAATGATAATCCGGGGTAGGAGGTTCCGGTCCCTCCCCGACCAGATCCAGCGTAATCCCTTGATTCCCAGACTTGGTCGCGATCGACGCTTCGATGCGAGCGATGTCCGTTGACGTTCCGGAAGCTTGGTCAACCAATCGCGCTTAAACCGCGGTCAGTGTCTTCCTATGCGGGGAGGACTTGGGCGGTGTTAATTCGTCAGGCTCATAACCTGAAGGTCATAGGTTCAAATCCTATCCCCGCAACCAAATAACCCACTGATACAACTGGATTTCTTGAGAAGGCCGCTCAGAGAGCGGCCTTCTTGTGTGTGGGCGGTAGCCACCGAGTAGCCACGGAGCGGGTGTGCGAGCCATCTGCCCCCGTCCTCACTGCTGCTTATGGGGTATTGGGGCTCGGCTCGTTCAGGATTTGAGAGCCACGTAGTCGTCGGAAAATCGCCTCTGGTTGCCATTCCGCTCGCAAGGCGAAAGCTTCGAGTCTCAGTTTGAATTTATGCCGTCCAAGTGCGGTGGCGCCTTTCCGGAGGGACGGCAAAGGAAAGCAGCTTTGGCTCGCACTCCGAAATTTTTACGTGAACGAATTTCAGGCAAAAATCGAGCTTGTCTAAAAGCTCTTCCGCCGCTGCTACTACGTCCGACATCCCGGAAAGTGAGCGATGATGGTAAACCGCGTTTCTTGCCTCGCGCACCTTCTCAAACTTCGCACTGAAATCAGCGGTGCTGAGGGGATGGAATCTCGATGAAAAAACTGACCAATGGTCCTCAACAAGCTGTCTGATATGGTTCAGATGGCAATCATGCATGAACTCATATCCATTCAACATCCCGTCGATAGGGCCATTTGGGAATTTCTTCCCTTCAATGTCCAAGATTACGGCGCCAATCCGGAACGCTGCATGTCGCGCCAGCGGGACGGTTCCGATGTGGGTAATATTTTTAGCCCGACCACCCCGCTTAAGCTCTTCGTAAATGGCCCGCCACCATCTGGCATGCTTGTAATGATGCTCCAAAGTAACCGCGACGGTGGAGCGCAGCGCGTTTTCAAACGAATGAAAGACAGGGAAAAGCTGCGCATGAACGTCAGCTCCGGCGCGCTCTCCAACTGCAACGCCTCGAGGAGCTGCTCGCGATCAGCATCATCCGGTATTGTATTTTGCGCTACAATCCCTTATCTTGGGCGTGCATGGAAGGAGGTGGCAATGGCTAGTAGCGTAGAGCGTAAGGAATACCCGATCTCGATGCGTCTGCCGGAGGCAGACGTCGCGATGATCGACCGTGCTGCGAGCTTGCGTGGACGCTCGCGCACCGACTTCGTGCGCGATGCTGCGGTGAGGGCCGCCGAGGAAGTCGTGATGGAAAACCGCCTCATCCGCATGACCCCCGAAGGGTTCGAGGAATTCATGGCGGTCCTGTCTGCCCCCGCCGTGCCGGTTCCCGAAATGGTGGAATTGGCCAAGAGGCCTGCGCCCTGGGAGCCCGGCTACATCGCAAAGCAGTGAGCCGTGGTCCTATCGGCTCCCGAACCACTGACTGCCAGCCACGATGTATCCGAATTTTCGTGCGGCAAGCCGACACTCGACCATTGGCTTAAGACCCGCGCGCTCTCCAATCAGGAGAAGGGTTTCACCGCCGTGCTTGTCGTTCATGAGGCGGGGCGTGTCGTTGGGTACTACGGTCTTGCACCGACGGCGGTCGTACCATCGGTGCTTCCACGAGCCATTCGCACCGGACAGCCGCCTGATCCGGTTCCGTGCCTGCTGCTCGGACAGCTTGCCACTGACACCCGCTGGGCTGGACTCGGCATCGGCACGGGTCTCGTAAAGCACGCGCTCCAACGCTGCGTGCGGGGTGCAGCGTTGGTCGGCGGTCGCGCGCTCATGGTCAACGCCGTCGATGCCGAAGCCGCCGAGTTCTGGAAACGGCGCGGCTTTGTCGCGTCGAGGGACGATGCTCTCATCCTTTTCCGATCGATCGCAGCGATCGCCGCTTCGGTTGCGGCTGAACAGTCATAGGAGCGCAGATTGAACGATCCAATCGTGCGGGGCGACTATGGGACATCATGAGTCCCATGTTCGCGTTCAATATCGGCATGAGCCTCTTTCTTGAACGCAAGCAGCGGAAGCTAGTCCTGATCGATAACAAGACGGACACGCCATTCCATCACCGGGGATCAGCCAATCATAAACTTGCGCGGAGACGGCATCCGGCCTCCGACTGAGCTCTGTTTTTATTATCCGGTCTCTCCCCGTTCGGCCCTTCTGCTGCCGGAAGCCAATGAACAGCCCGCCTTCTCGTCCGCGAGCCTGACTGCGGCGCAGGTTGGAGAGCTAAATCAGGAGATGCGTCGAGCCTCTCACAGTCAGCTCTTTGGGCAGACCAGGGATTCGTTGCTTCTCGTAAAGGCCTAGCATCGTTGTTGGAGCTGTTTAAAAGTGAATGACGAGAGGGCAAGGTTCGGCGTGCAATGCGACCGCGAACTGCCCGCTTCTGGTTACGCGCTTGACGTGAACAGCCGGCCGAAGTCTGCATGCGATCCTGGGCGGCTCGCGCGCGGATGCACTGTAAACAGGCTGGGAGAGGGATCATCCAGCTTTTCGTTCGACCTCAACAGCGTTCTCCAACAACGGAGTATCTAGGCTGGGAATATCCGGCATGGCCTTACCGGCAATTGCCTGCAGGTCGCCGACCATGCCTACGGTCGAATCGATGACGGCCAGGATTTGAGTTTCCCGCTTGGCCCATTGCCGGCCCATAAACTTGCGCTCCTTGTCGAGATCCTCGCGCATATCGTTGAATTTCTCGACGACAGCTTCGACCCGCTGCCGAAACTTCGTGCCGGTCAAGTAGTGATAAACCTGCTCCATCTTCGTCTGTTGTCCCTGCTGCACCATGCGGGAACTGCAGACATCGATGAGTGCCTGACGAAGAGCGACCGCTACGGGGAGGGCGCAGCGTGGATGCGCAACCCACACACCGTCGACCAAGTCGAATTGCTCGACATGCTTCGGCAACGTATGCGAGATGATCAGAGCGACGTCGGCGCCGGAACGACGCTGGTCGTCGCGCAATTTGGCGAGCCACCCGTCACTCCACGCCTTGGTGCGCTTGGTTTCCCAAAGGATGATGCCGGCAGATTGGCCAATAGCACCATTCACCTGTTGGATAACGTCCGCCCCAAGCTCACCTTTGCCAACCGGCTCAATCGAATCGGTTGGAAAACGTCCGCGGAGAAGCTCTTCGAGCTCGACCTCGAGAACCTCCCCTTGAGATTGCTGTGATCCCTGTTCGGCCTTGCGCTTAAGCTCCTCGATCGTGCGTGTCATCGACTCGATGGTCTGGTCTTTTTCGGCAACGCGCAAGCGCGCAGCCTCGTCGGCTTCCTGCCTGGCCTTGATCTGGATTTCACTGATTGAGGCCTGGACGCGCTTCTCTATCGTCAGGTCGAACTCGCGCTTTTCCTCTTCGAGCGCCCGCTGCTGCCGCATCAGTTCAGCCTGCTGCTTTTGGGCCTCGGCGAGCTTCGCGTTGTTGGAGAGCAGGGTGGCTCGTAGCTCCGCAGCTTCGGCCTCCTTCGCCTGCAGCTCGGCCGCGGCCGCCTCCCGCGCCTTCTTGCTTTCGGTCGCGACCAGCTGGGCGCGTTCGGAAGTCAATCGCTTCGCAACCTGGCCTTCGATTTGCTCGCGGTCCTTCGCTACCTGCTCGCGTTCCAGCCGCAGCGCCTCGGTCTTGCGCTCCATCTCGGCATCTTTGTTGGCCAGTTGTTGTTGAAAGCGCTGACGGGTTTCAGCGAGGAGGGGGGCCGCCAGCGACTCAGTCAGCCGGATCTCGTGATTGCAGTTGGGGCAATGCAGGGTCGCCTCGTGCGAAGCGCCGGTTGCTTTGAAACTCATGAATTCCCTTCCATCATTGCAACCGGATTGAACATGATCTGTGCGCGATTGCGATGTCGCTCGGCTCAATGTCCACATACGCGTCGTCGATTTCGACTTGGCCGGCGGGTTTTCCACCGACATGTCGATCTACCCGAACGCTTTCACGGAGGAGCTCAAATTAGAACAAAAAGGGAACAGATGTCAATTTTGTATCCGAATGAGTTTGTGTTTTTGTGATTTTACTTAGTCTGACTGCGGAAAATTGACGTAACTTAAACCTCGCGTGCGGTTTGAAAACAGCTAATTTTACTTAGTATGGCTGAGCAAAACGACAGAAAGCTAAACAAACTCGAACGAACCCTCCCGCAGGGGCTTCTCGTCGATGCCGCCTGGATGGAACGGCATGGATACTCCACCAGCCTGCGCAGCCAATACGTATCGGCCGGCTGGCTCGTTCAGCCGGCGCGGGGAACCTTCAAGCGCCCGCTCGGCGAAGTCTCCTGGCAGGGTGTGGTCGTTTCGCTCCAGCGACTGCTCGGCTCCGATCTCATCGTCGGCGGACGTACCGCCATGGAAGCGCAAGGCCTCGGCCACTACTTGAGCCAGAGGGGCGCTACGACCGTACATCTATATGGAACGCAGTCCGCTCCCGGCTGGCTCGGCAAACTCCCGCTCGAACAGAAATTCCGCGTTCACCGCACACAAAGTCTATTCAAAACGCACGGGAGCAAACCCGGATCAAAGTCGGGGACGACGCGGGAAATACAGGGACCATTCGACTGGCCTCTCACGGTATCGACGCCCGAACGTGCGTTCCTCGAACTGCTTGACGAATTGCCCCGCCACGAAAGCTTCCATCAGGTTGATGCACTGGCGGAAGGCTTGAGGAGCCTGAGTCCCCGGCGGCTGCAAACGCTTCTGAACGACTGCAAAAGCGTCAAGGTCAAACGACTGTTCTTCTGGTTCGCGGAGCGACATCAGCACGCCTGGCTCAAACAGATCGACAGGTCGAAAGTCAATCTCGGCGCGGGAAAGCGCATGCTCGTCAAGGGCGGCAAACTCGACACCAAATACCTCATAACCATCCCAGACGACCTCAATGCCCCTGTCTGAAAAATTCCGGCATCAGGTAGCCTTGTTGATCGAGACGATTCCGTTCGTCGCGGCGGAGCCCGATTTTGCGCTCAAGGGCGGCACCGCCATCAATCTCTTCCACCGCGACATGCCGCGCTTATCGGTCGATATCGACCTGACCTATGTGCCGGTGGCTCCGCGCCCCGAATCTCTTGCCGCGATCGATGCGGCGATGAAGCGCATGGCGGCGGCCATCAGGAAAGGATTGCCGGGCGCACGGGTGACGGAAGTCGTCAACGCTCGTGAAAAGATCGTCACCAAGCTGACCGTCCAGAAAGGCGATGCGCAGATCAAGATCGAGGTCACGCCGGTGATCAGGGGCCGCGTCTTCGAGCCGCAGCTGCGTGACGTGTCGCCGAGCGTCGAAGAAACGTTCGGCTTCGCACAGACGAAAGTCGTTTCGTTCGCCGATCTATACGCCGGCAAGCTCGTCGCGGCGCTCGACCGGCAGCATCCGCGTGACCTCTTTGATGTCCGCGATCTGCTCGCCAACGAAGGCATCACAGACGATCTCCGCAAGGCGTTCATCGTCTACCTCATTAGCCATGACAGGCCGATTTCCGAGGTCGTGGTTCCTCGTCGCAAGTATATAGAGCACGAA
The DNA here is from genome assembly GCF_054058595.1 of Bradyrhizobium sp. USDA 4472. NCBI lineage: Bacteria > Pseudomonadati > Pseudomonadota > Alphaproteobacteria > Hyphomicrobiales > Nitrobacteraceae > Bradyrhizobium > Bradyrhizobium sp. USDA 4472. The sequence continues at coordinate 46,020 of NZ_JBSSAM010000002.1, read as the reverse complement.
TTCACGCACGGCTTTGAGGGCATGACCGCCGACGAAGTAACCCTGGACGAGTTTCTCGAAGCCCGGGAAACGCTGATCGGCCGAACTCGCAGGAAAAATGCCGCAAGCTCACAAGGATTTCCTCGTAGAGTTCAAACGCGGCGAGCCGGATTGGAGCCTGCTGGGCGTCCCCGGCGCGGCGGAGCTGCCGGCGGTGCGCTGGAAGCAGATCAATCTGGACAAACTTCTTGCCGAGCACCGGGCGAAGCTCGTGGCGCAGCTCGAGCAAGTCTTGCGCAACGCCTGAGGTCGGAGGAGGGGATCTCCATCAAGTACGCGCGGCATCTTGTTCAGAGAACATCTCCAAGGAGGCGCCGCCACCCAACAAGCTTGGAGCTTGGGAGCTCAGTTGAGCCGGTTATCGCCTGACCTCGGCTGTCTCGGAGCCTGCATAAAAATTCTGAATCGTTGGCCCTGATCGATTCATTTATTTAATTGGACGGTCGATTCGGTAATTGCGATTCTGGCGCATGTCCGAACTCACCGTGCAATACCTCGTGCTCGAGCGTCGCGATCCGGCTCGTAACATGGCGCGCTTCTATGTGCTCACGATCGAGCCGACACTCTTTGGCGATACGGCATTGGTGCGTGAATGGGGCCGTCTCGGCGGGCGTGGCCGACGGCGGCTGGATCTATTCGATGGTCACGTGCAGGCCGTCGAGGCCCTAGAGTCCTGGCTAAGACGGAAAACCCGTCGTGGTTACGTCCAGCGCCATTCGCCATGCTTGGAGCGAACGCGCGATCCGGCGTGAAGAGATGGCTGGGATGGACGAAGCGCCGAAGAAAGTATATCAAAGTAATCCGAAGTCGTCTTCGGTAGCATTCCAAGAATTGAAAAAGTATTCCATGATCTATGTTATACGGCACCAATAGGTAGCCGCGAAAGCGGCGTGGCCATCCTCTTCCCCGGGCAATCCGTGTGTCACACTCAGGAGATGATTCGCCGGTGCATGGACGCGTGACATGTGGTCCTGGTAAATACTCGGAACAATTCGCCGCTCTCTAATGAGGTTTCGGTGACCTCCGTCCAGAGCCTGTCCATTATCCGGCGAGAAAACCGCCATCTACGGCAACGACCGTCCCGGTCGCGTATTGCGAGGCCGGCATGCACAGGAAGGCGACTGCGCCAGCGACATCTGCCGGCTGGCCCCACCGCTTGAATGCGGTGCGCTCGGCGATGCGCTGGTAGTGCGCTTGATCGGTGCGGCCGGCCGCATTGATCGCCGTCTCGATGTAGCCTGGCGCGACCGCATTGACGCGAATGCCTTCCTCAGCCCACTTCAAGGCCAGCGCCTTGGTCAACATCACGACACCGCCCTTGCTGGCGCAATAAGCAGGAATCCGTGGCAGGGCCAGCGTCGCATTCATCGAAGCGATGTTGACGATCGAGCCCTTCTGCACGGCGAGCAGCGGGCGAAACGCCATGCAGGTTCGAAACGTGCCGGTGAGATTTACATCGATCACCTTCATGAAGGTTTCGATCTCGAATTCCTCGTCGCGCGCGAGAATCCCGGCGCAGTTGACCAGCGCATCGACGCGCCTGTGCTGCAGGGCGAACGACGCAACGGATGCATCGTCGGTCACGTCGAGCTTCGCGAGCGTCAGGCCCGTGCGCGGCTTGAGGAGCGTGCGGGCGAGATCGGCCTCATTGGCGCCCGTGGCCGTCACCGTCGCGCCGAGGTCGCAAAACTGGTTGCTGATGGCGGCTCCAATGTCGCCGGCGCCGCCGATCACGACGGCATGGAAGCCGGCAGCGAGGGAAAAGTTCGAATTCATCGGCTGGATCTCACTTCAGGGACTTCGGAGGCGCAGCCGTCGATTCTCGTACCACCAGCGAGAAGTCGATCTCGCGATGCATGATGGTTTGCTCGCCGGCAAGGCTCCGCACCAGATATTCGCCGGCGCGCTGCCAGGTCTCTCCGGTCGGAACGTGGATCGTGGTGAGGCTCGGCCGCAAATGGCGGCTCCAGTCGAGGTCGTCGAAGCCGACCACCGACAGGTCGCGCGGCACGGAGAAACCGTCGCGCTCGGCCTCCAGCAGCACGCCATAGGCGATGACGTCGTTGCCGCACACCACGGCTGAGGGCCGATCCTTGAGGGTGAGGAGATATCGCGCCGCCTCGCGCGCGTCGTCCAGCGTATAGGGTACCTCGACATGCCATTGCGGAGGCAGCTCGAGGCCGTTCTCGGCAAGCGCGCGCCGAAAGCCGGCGACGCGGGCGCTGGCGCGGTCGTTGTTGCGCTGAAGCGCCGAGACGATCCCGATGCGGCGATGGCCGAGCTCGATGACATGCGCGGCGGCGCGATGGGCGGCGGCTTCATTGTCGGTGCCGACGCAAGGGTAGGGCCGGTCGGGCTGGTAGATGCCGACATTGATGAAGGGCACCGCGTTGTCCGCGAGCAGCTTGCGCAAGCCGTCGTGATGGCAATCGCCCCGCAGCACGAGGCCATCGACCCCGCGGCTGATCAGGTTGCGCGCCTGCTGCAGTTCGACGTCGAGATCATAACCGCTGGTGGTGAGGAACAGCATGTATCCGACCGAGGACAGATATTGCTGGAGCGAGGCGATGCCGCGCGCGAACATCGTGTTGTCGATCGTCGGCACGATCGCGCCGAGGGTGCGCGAGCGCCGTGACGACAGAAGGCGCGCCGGCGCGTGCGGGATGTAGCCGAGTGCGTCGATCGCTTGTTCGATGCGGGCGCGCAGGGAAGGGCTGACCGCAGCCGGATCGTTGAGCGCGCGCGAGACCGAGGCGGTCGAAACGCCGGCCCGGGCCGCCACGGCGCGGATGCCCTGTTTCACGGATTTGGCGTTGGTCAGGCTCATGAATGTAACGTTACATTCTGCGGCGTGGCCGCGTCGTAGCGGATATGCACATGTCTGCCGGAGATTTCGTTGCTTGTCCATCGCTTGACACACCGGATTCGAGGTCTATTTTGTAACCGTTTTCAATTGATGCTCAAATGTTCAAAATGGTCCGCCAACCAAGGCGGCCAGCCGGGAGGAGAGTTCGATGAAGGCCAGGATGCTCGCGACGCATGTCGCGCTACCCGTTCTCGCGATTGCAGCGGTCAGTGCGCCGGCGCGGGCGGCGGATTTCGACTGGATGAAGTTCAAGGGCAAGACCGTCACCTTTCTCGCCAACAACAATCCGGTCTCCCAGGCGCTGCTGACCTACAAGGCCGATTTCGAGAAGCTGACCGGCATGACCCTGAAGGTCGACGGCTATCAGGAGCAGCAGATGCGCCAGCGTCTGGTCACCGTCATGAATGCGAACAGCGACGAGGTCGACGTGTTCATGACGCTGCCGTCGCGCGAGGGCGAGCAGTTCGCCGCCGCCGGCTGGTATGCCGACCTCACCGCAATGGCCAAGAACGAGGTGGCCAAGGACTATGATCCGGTCGGGCTGAGCCAGGCGTTGCTGAAAGCCGCGACCTTCGGCGGCAAGCTGACGAGCATGCCGATGAACATCGAGGGCCCGATCTTTTATTACCGTACCGACATCTTCAAGAAGTGCGGTGTCGAGGCGCCGAAGACCATCAAGGAAGTCGAAGCCGCCGCTGCGAAGATCAAGTCCTGCGACAGCGCGGTGACGCCGTTCGTCTCGCGCGGACTCAAGCCGGCGATCGCCTACACCTTCAGCAACATGCTGCACAATATCGGCGGCAGCTATATCGCAGGCGGCAAGTCGAACCTCTGCTCGGCCAAGGGCAAGGAGGCGCTCGATACCTATAGCCGCCTGCTGCGCGATTTCGGGCCGCCCGGCGTCGTCAACTACAGCTTCCAGCAGATCTCGGCGCTCTATCGCAGCGGCCGCGCGGCGATGGCGTTCGAATCCTCGAACGAATTGCGCACGGTGATGGAAGGCGGCGCGCGGTTGAAGGACACCGGCCTGTTGCCGTTCCCGGCCGGCGAGGCCGGCACGGTGCCGACCACCATCGGCTGGGGCATGGCGGTGTCTTCGCACAGCAAGCAGGCGGATGCGGCCTGGTATTTCGTGCAATGGGCGACGAGTCCCGAGGTGCAGAAGAAGATGGCGCTGCAGGGCATTGCCCCGCCGCGTCCGTCGGTCGCAAAGGACCCTGAATATCGCAAGTGGATCGACGAGGAGCCGGTTCGCAAGGAATGGCAGGCGGCGCTAGACGTGCTCGCCACGAAGGGCTCCTCTGAGGTCGGCTATCCCATCGTCGCCAATCCGGAATCCCGTGAGTTCATCGGCCAGGCGGTGCAGGATCTGATCCTGAAGCAGAAGCCGATCGACCAGGCTTGCGCCGATGCCGACAAGGCACTCGATGCGCTGATCGCCCAGAAATAATGTTCGGTGCTGGCTGGCCTGCGGCCGGCCGGCACGCGTCACCCCCAAGGAATCGCACGCATGTCTGATGCGGCTGCGACGCTCACGCAGGATCGACAGAAGCTGGAAATGTCGGCGCTTTCGGCACCGGCCGTGATCTTCACGGTCGCGATGATCGCGTTTCCCCGTACTCTATACGGTCTGGCTCGGTTTCCAGAGCTTCTCCTCGACCGGCAAGCAGTCCTTTGCGGGCCTTGCCAATTATTCCAGGCTGGTCTCCGACTACGAGTTCTGGCACGGCCTGTGGGTCACGATCGCCCTCTATGTGCTGTCGCTGGTGCTGCAGCTCGTGTTCGGCGTCTGGCTCGCGCTGGTGCTGTTTCATGCCAAGCGCCTGCCGGGCATCGTCCGCTCGCTGTTCATCTCGCCCTTCATGATGCCGCCGGTGGTGGCGGGCATGATGTGGCTGGTGATCCTCGATCCGTCGCTCGGCGCCGCCAACTACATCCTGCAAGCATTCGGCCTGCCGCCGTCGGACTGGCTGGCCTCGCCATCCCTGGTCATTCCGACCGTGGCGCTGATCGACAGCTGGCAGTGGACGCCTTACGTCGCGCTGATCGTGTTGGGCGGATTGCAGTCCCTGCCGCCGAGCGTCTACGAGGCCGCGCAGATCGACGGTGCATCCCCATTCAAGACTTTCCAGCGCATCACGCTGCCGCTGCTGCTGCCGACCATCGTCACCGCGGCGATCCTGCGCAGCGTCGATCTGCTGCGCTTCTTCGACATCATCTACATCACCACCCAGGGCGGCCCCGGCAACGCCTCGAACACGCTCAACATCTACGGCTTCCGGGTCGGCTTCGAGTTCTTCAACATCGGCTATGCCAGCGCCTTGATGCTGACGTTGACGGCGATCGTGTTCGGCGCCGTGCTCGCCTTCAACCGCCTGCGCGGCGCAGTGGCGTGGTGATGTCATGAACGATGCCGCCCACACCGACCGCTGGATCCGCCGGCTCAACACCCTGCAGCTCGTGCTCGCCGGCGTGCTCATCATGGCGCCGACGGTCTGGATGGTGCTGTCCTCGTTCAAGCCGTCCTTCGAGGTCACCGCCTATCCGCCGACGCTGATCTTCACGCCGACATTGGATAATTATGTCGAGCTGACCAGGACGACGCCATTCCTGAGCTACGCGCTCAACAGCCTGATCGTCACCGTCGGCTCGACCGCGCTCGGATTGCTGTTTGGAATTCCTGCCGCGTTCGCGGTCTCCTGGACGCGGATTTCGTGGCCGGCGATCCTGACGCTCGCTGCGCGCATGGCGCCGGGCACGCTGTTCCTGCTGCCCTGGTACGTGATGTTCCGGCAGGTCGGCATGATCGGCTCCTATACCGCACTGATCCTCAGCCATGCCGTGATCACGCTGCCGATCGTGATCTGGGTGCTGCTGCCGTCCTTCGACGGCATTCCACGCAGCGTGTTCGAGGCGGCGCAGGTCGATGGATGCAGCGTCACGCGCATCCTCTGGCGCATCGCGCTGCCGTTGGTGGCATCAGGCGTCGCGGTCTCGGCGATCCTCGCCTTCGTCTTCTCGTGGAACTACTTCCTGTTTGCGCTGGTGCTCTCCAATGGCGACACCAAGACGCTGATCGCGGCGGCCTTCAACTTCATCGGCGAAGGCTCGACGCAATGGGGCGCCCTCATGGCGGCGGCAACGCTGATCGCGCTGCCGCCGCTGGTGCTGGCTGCCCTGGTCCAGCGCTGGCTGGTGTCCGGACTGACGCTCGGCGCGGTGAAAGGTTAGGTATCCGATGAACGTGTCCCCCCGTACGAATTCGATCATGCAGGCCGCGGTGTTCCACGGCAATGACCGCATCACGATCGAACGCGTGGCAATGCCTGATGTCGCCACCGGCGAGGTGCTGGTCCGCGTCTTGCGCACCGCGTTATGCGGCTCGGACTTCAAGCTGTGGCACAAGGGCTCCGAGTTCACCGCTGGCCATGAGATCTTCGGCGTCGTCGAGCAGCCCGGTCACCGACTGCATGGCCGGCGCTGCGCGGTCTACATTCCCCTGCATTGCGACCACTGCGCGGCCTGCAAGCGCGGCGATACCCAGATGTGCCTCGAGGTCTCCAGCCTGATCGGCTGGAACAGGCCGGGGGGATATGCCGAATACGTGCCGGTGCCGGAAAACTGCCTGCTTCCGGTGCCCGACGACATCGAGGACAGCCTCGCGCCGCTGCTGCTCGATACCATCGGCACGTCAGGCCACGCGGTGCGCTTCGTCAGCCGCGTGGTGCCGTCGGACGAGGCGGGGCCGGTTCTCATCATGGGAGCAGGGCCGGTTGGCCTCGGCGTCGTGCTGGCGCTCCGCGCGCTCGGCTACGATGACATCCATGTCGCCGATCCCAACGCGGCGCGTCTCAGAATCGCGCAATCCTTTGGCGCGACGGCGCATCCGGTGGGCGACACATCGAAGCGCTTCGCCCTCATCATGGAATGTTCGGGCGCGCATGCTGCGCGCAATCTCGGCATCGAGCTGGTCCTGCCGCGCGGCGCATTGGTGCTGGTCGGCGAGAACGCTGCGCCCTGGACCATCGAGGAAGGCAAGGTGTTTCGCCGCAAGGATTTCTACATGATCCGGACCTTCTATTTCCCGGTCCAGGATTTCGAGCCGAATGTCGAGCTGCTGCGCAAGTACAGGGACGAGTACCGCGTCCTCGTCGACGGCGAGTTCGGCCTGTCGGCTCTGCCCGAAAATTTCGTCCGCTTCGCCAAGGGCGAGCTGATCAAGCCTGTGCTGGCGCTGGACTGAGCGATCATGGCCTCGATCTCGATCCGCAATCTCGTCAAGCGCTACGACAATTTCACCGTGATCCCCGATCTTAACCTGGAGATCGCGGACCACGAGTTCGTCGTGTTCGTCGGCCCGTCCGGCTGCGGCAAGTCGACCTTGCTGCGCATCATCGCCGGCCTCGAGCCGATCTCGTCGGGCGATCTCTATATCGGCGACAAGCGCGTCAACGGCGTGCAGGCCGCGCAACGCGACATCGCGATGGTGTTTCAGGACTACGCGCTCTATCCGCACATGAAGGTGTACGACAACATGTCGTTTGCGCTGGAGCTGCGGGGCGTGCCGAAGGCGGAGATCGACGCCCGCGTCAAGCGCGCCGCGGCGCTACTGCACATCGAGCCTTACCTCGACCGCAAGCCGAAGGAGCTGTCCGGCGGCCAGCGGCAGCGCGTTGCGATGGGCCGCGCCATCGTGCGCAATCCCAAGGCGTTCCTGTTCGACGAGCCCTTGTCCAACCTCGACGCCAAGCTGCGCGGGCAGGTGCGCGCCGAGATCAAGGCGCTGTCGCAGGAGCTGAAGACGACCATGGTCTTCGTCACCCACGACCAGATCGAGGCCATGACCATGGCCGACCGGATCGTCGTGCTCCAGAGCGGCACGATCCAGCAATACGATACGCCCGAGGCGGTCTATGAGCGGCCCGCCAACCAGTTCGTTGCCGGCTTCATCGGCTCGCCCGCGATGAATTTCTTTCCGGTCGAATGGCGTGACGACCGGGCCATTCTGTCGCAAGGCGGAACGGTGGTGCCGCTCGACGGCGAGACTGCGGGTCGCCTGCGGCAGGCTGGCAATGCCGTGCTTGGCGTTCGTCCCGAACATTTTGCCGTGGCGACGGATGCCGTCGACGGTATCGCCATCAACGTCAAGCTGGTCGAGCCGCTCGGCTCGGATACGTTAATCCATTTCGATCTTGCTGGCGCCCCTGCCATTGCGCGTGTCGATCCGGCGCTGCGGCCGAAGGTCGGCGATCGCATCACATTGCGCCCGCAAGCCGGCAAGACGCATTTGTTCGATGCCGCCAACGGGCAGGTCTTGCGATGAACGCCTCGGTCAACATCGCCGATGTCTCGGCGCTGGCGGATGTCGCATCCGGGGCGAAGCCTGTGCACGTGATCTGCCTCGGCTTGTCCGCGCTCGACCAGGTCTGGCGGGTCGACCGGCCGTTCGCGGGCGGAAGCGAGAAGATCAAGGCCGTGGAGTACGGCACGCTCGGCGGCGGCATGGCTGCCAATGCGAGCGTCGCGGTGGCAAAGCTCGGCGCGTCCGTCGCGTTCTGGGGGCGGGCGGGGGCTGACGCCGCCGGTCACGAGATGAAGTCGGCTTTCACGGCGGAAGGCGTCGAAGTCGAGAGCTTCAGGCTGTTTGCCGACGGCCGCTCGTCCGTCTCCGGGATCATCGTCGATGCTTCCGGCGAGCGGCAGATCGTGAATTTCCGCGGCCAGTATCCAGAGGCTGCGGACTGGCTCCCGCTCGAAGCCGTTGCGCGCGCATCGTCCGTGCTGGCCGATCCGCGCTGGGTCGAGGGCGCTGCGACGTTGTTTCAGCAGGCGCGGACGCGCGGCATCCCGACGGTGCTCGACGGCGACATGGCCGATGCCGAAGTGTTCGAGCGGCTGCTGCCGCTGACCGACCATGCCATCTTCTCCGAGCCCGCGCTTGCGGCCTTTGCCGGCTCATCTGAAGACAAGTCCATCGCGGGCATCGCGCGCTTCGGCTGCCGCGTCATCGCCGTCACGCGCGGCGAGGCGGGCGTGAGCTGGCACGCGAATGGCGAGCTGCACCGCCAGGCCGCCTATGCCGTCGACGTCGTCGACACCACGGGCGCGGGCGACGTCTTCCATGGCGCCTATGCGCTGGCGATCGGCGCCGGCCTCGAAGTGCGGGCCGCCATGACGTTTTCCGCGGCGGCGGCCGCCATGAAATGCCGCCATGCCGGCGGGCGGAACGGGATCCCCACCATCAACGAGTGTCTTGCATTCATAAGGACGAAGTCATGAGAACGATTGGAAAGAACCGCGGCCTGGCACGGCTTGCTGACGCAGATGGCCACTTTCGCATGGTCGCGCTGGACCAGCGGCCGCCCTTGTTCGATGCCATCGCGAAAGCCAAAGGCATCACGCGAGATCAGGTCGAATATTCCGACGTCACGGCGGCCAAGCGCCTCCTGGTCGAGAACCTCGCGCCGTATTGCAGCTCCATGCTGTTCGATCCGAATTTCGCGGTGCCCGCCGCGATCGATCTATTGCCGCCGCGCTGCGGCCTGATCATGACGCTGGAAGAGCACCGCGTCGAGGAGACCGCCGGCGGCCGCAAGTCGCGTGCGATCACCAACTGGAGCGTGGACAAGATTCGCGCCATGGGCGGCGACGCCGTCAAGGTACTCGCCTGGTACCGGCCGGACGCCGATGCCGCCGTGAACGAGCATCAGAAGCGCTTCGTGCGCGAGATCGGCGAGGATTGCGCCCGCCATGACATTCCCTATGTGCTGGAGCTCCTGGTCTATCCGTTCCTCGGCAGCCCCAATCATACCGCCGACTACGTGGAATCGCCCGGCAAGCTTCCAGGCCTCGTCATCGACAGCGTGCGCGAGTTTGCCAAGCCCGAATACGACGTCGATCTCCTCAAACTGGAGAGCCCTCTGGCGGCCAACAGCCTGCCGGCCCGTGACGGCAGCGCGGAGGCGAAAGCCGCGCAGAAGGAGTTCGATGCGATCGGCGGTATCTGCCGCGAGCGGAGCATCCCCTGGGTGCTGCTGTCGGGGGGCGCCGCGCCGGAGAAATTCGAGCGCGTGCTCGAGTACTCCTATGCCGCAGGGGCGAGCGGATTTCTGGCGGGCCGAACCATTTGGCTCGACGCCGTCCTGAAGAATTTCCCGGACCGCGCAGCGGTGTCGGCGAGCCTGCGCAAGGATGGCCTCAACGTGCTCGAGCGTCTCAATAAGCTGACCACGGCCAAGGGCGCCGCGTGGAAGGCTCGCTTTCCGGTATTCACCGAAATCAAGCAAGAAGGTGACTTCGCGCGCGCCTACTGAGATGGTCGCGGCTCCGCGTGGTCTCGCAGGATCTGCAACATGACTGACAGCTTTACCATCCGTTCGATCGAGGCGTTCTGCTATCGCTATCCGCTCGCAGCGCCGGTGGTGACGTCGTTCGGCAAGATGCTCAACCGTCCCGCCGTCTTCGTTCGCGTCGTCGACGAAGACGGCGTCGAGGGATGGGGGGAAGCCTGGTCCAACTTTCCTGCTCCAGGCGCGGAGCATCGTGCCCGGCTCATCAACGAGGTGCTTGCGCCGGGCCTCCTCAGGCGCAAATTCGGTGGTCCGGCTGAGGTTTTCGAGACCCTCACCAGGGGAACCGAAGTGCTGGCGCTCCAATGCGGTGAGCCGGGCCCGTTCGCGCAGGCGATCTCCGGCATCGATATCGCGCTGTGGGATCTCTCCGCACGGCGGCAACGTTCGCCGCTGTGGCGGATGCTCGGCGGTCAATCGAGCACGATCAAGGTCTATGCCAGCGGCATCAATCCAGGCGGCGCCGCGCAGACGGCGGAAGCCGCGCTCGAGCGCGGCCATCGCGCATTGAAGCTAAAGCTCGGGTTCGGTCTCGAAACCGATCTTGCCAATCTCGGCGCGCTGCGCGCCCTCGTCGGCGCGGGTATGCTCGCCGCCGATGCCAATCAGGCCTGGTCGGTCGGGCAGGCATTGGAGATGCTGCCGCGCCTCGCCGCGTTCGATCTTCGCTGGCTGGAGGAGCCGATCCGCGCCAACCGGCCGTGGGAAGAGTGGTGCAGGCTCGGGGGCGCCGCGAAGATGCCGATTGCCGCGGGCGAGAACATCTCCAGCGTCGAGGGATTCAGGGACGCTCTGGCCAAAGACGTGCTCGGTGTGATTCAACCCGACATCGCGAAATGGGGCGGACTCAGCGTCTGCGCGGGCGTCGCGCGTGATATCCTGAGATCGGGCAAGACATTCTGCCCACATTATCTGGGCGGCGGCATTGGACTGCTTGCCTCGGCGCATCTCCTGGCCGGTGTCGGAGGCGACGGTTGGCTCGAGGTGGATGTCAACGACAATCCATTGCGCAATTTCTATTGCGGCCCGGTTCTTAGCGTCAGGGAAGGCACGGTTGAATTGGATCAGGGGGCGGGGCTCGGAATCGTGCCAGATCTTTCCTCTATTGAGCGCTATCGTAGCGCCTAGAACCAGAACCCATCGCTTATCAGGGCGCGATGCTGGATCCTGCCGAGGTCCCAATGATTTTGCTACATCCATGAGGAAAGAGCGCTCAACTCGATCCAATCTCGGTTAAAGGCGGGGATGGTGTCGATCCCATCAGGCAACGGACGCGCTGGGCAACCGTTCATTGTTACACTTGAGTTTTGTCGGGGCAAGGCAGAAATGACACCCGGCGTGCAAAGTAGAAATGTCACCCGAACTGACAGCAACCGGGGCGCATGGACGTTATTTTTGGCCTGAAGACGCGCCTGCGCTCGTTAGAAATGTCACCAGGAAATCGGTGAGGAGGGCGCGCGGACGCGGAGCTGGCCGGGGTTGCGCAGCGGCCGCGCGACCGGATGGTACGCCCTGGAAGGTCAGGTTGGCTTGAACATGTGCCGCTCGGCCTGGCCTCGACGGCGTGGCGCCTTGGCTGAGCGCGACATGTCCAGCTGCTTCTGCTGCTCGGCAATGTAGGCCAAGACCTCGCCCAGCCGCTTGTTCTCGACGATCGCCGCCTGATTGACCTTCTGCAGCTTGTCGAACGTTCGGTAGGGCAAATCCCGCCCGTTGTGCCGGATCGCCAGATGGCCATCCGGATAGTCGATGATCGTGACGCGCTGGCGGGCAAGCCGCCGCGTGACCTCGTTGTTCTCGAGCATGAACAGGATCTTGTCGTACTGAATCGTCAGATTGTTCGTCAGCGTGCGCTCTTCCTTCCAGGCAAAGACGTCGCTCAGCGGCGCCAGGTCCTCACCGGGGCGATGGGCATCCTGGTCCGACTTCGCAGTCTTGCCAAAGCGAGCATTGTAGCTCGCCATAAACGCCGGCAGGAACGCGTTGCCGGCCGCGATCGTCGAGATCCCGGCAAGCCGCATCTCCTTCACCAGACGATCCTGCAGCGTTCCGAATGAGCGCTCCACCCGACCTTTGGCCTGAGGGGAGTTGGCACAGATGATATCGATGTTGAGTTCGCTCAGAGCGCGGCCGAATTGCGTCATCCCGTTGCCACCGGCCGCCTCGCGATGGTTGACCCGGAAGATCGAGTGCTTGTCCGAGTAAAACGCAACCGGGCGGCCATAACGCTCCACATAGACCCTGGTCTCGCGCAGATAATCCAGCGTCGATTCCGAAGGTACGAACGCCGCATGCAGAATCTGGCTGGTCGCATCGTCGATATAGGCCAGCAGCGAGCACTCCGGGCCACGTCCTTCGAACCAGTAATGCTTCGAACCGTCGATCTGGATCAGCTCACCAGTCCGTTCACGCCGGTTGCGCGGCTGATGCACCGAGGGCAGGCGGCGCTTCCGATCAATCCATAGCCCGTCCGCCAACATCCACTTGCGCAGCGTCTCCCGCGACACCAGGCAGGCGTGGTTCTCTTTGAGCTTCTCTGCCGCCAGCGTCGGGCCGAAATCCGCATAACGCGCCTTCACCAGCGACATCGTCAGCTCGCGCACCTGCGCCGGCATCCGGTTGTTGCTGGGCTTGCCACGACGCTTGGAGGCCAAGCTTGCCGCTCCATGCTCGCGGAGCGAACGGAGCAGCCGGAACACCTGTCGCCGTTGCAACTGAAGCACCGTGGCGGCTTCTGACACCCGCAATCGCCCGGCTTGTACCTCCATCAAAATATTGAGCCGCGAAAACTCCTTGTCGCTCATAGACACCACCACGATTGCCGTCCCCCGCAACTGCATTCCAACCGCGGAGTGCCATCTCAACTTTGCGGAGGGGTGTCATCTCTATATTGCGCTTACAAGTTTGATTCGCATAATACTCATTATGGAATATCCGAAGTGAGATGCGTTGTCAAAAGCCCGTCTGAGCCTTAGCACGTCAACCGTCTCAATCTATCCCGCAGCTTGCATCACGAGCAAGAGCTGCGCCCGCGTCATTTCCGGTTTCTTGAAGCGTTCGCGCATACGCCGAATGGCTGCAACAGCGCGAGCTTCGTCAAGTGCGATAGTATCTGCAATGCGGCTTGCGCCTTGGCCGCCGCAGCAAAACGTGGTGATCGTTGGGATCGGGCAGACCCGCGGCAACCGGCAAGAAGTTATCGAAATCTGTAACCATGGCGTCTTCAAAGGCAGCTTCCATGCTGGCGCGCGCGAAATCTGCGCGCCGGGGCATCGGCGAAGGCCCCTGCCGGACAAAATTTCCTCGATAGCTGTTTCGGTCTCATCCAGGACGGGGCTCGACCAGCGGAGACGAAAAATTCCACCTCGGCCAGGAGCGAAGCACGTTCCTTTTGAGCGCGCTTGAAAGCGAGCACGCATCGACGAATGCGGTGAAGCGGTTTGCAAACAAGCGTACAGGTGCTCCGCGTCCTGCTCGGCGAGATTCGCAAGCGCTTTGCCCCGCTTCTCATCACGCGTGCGCTAAAGTTCCTGACCACCGTTGGACTTACGGGCGCGATCAGCTGCGGAAGACTACGAACACCCCGCGCCCCTACCCGTCTGAGGTCGCGAGAACCGGCTAGGAGACACCCGCAGGAGGGTCAGCATAGTGCGCCGACGCGTAGCATCGGGACCCGGGAGCGAGTGCAGTCGCGCGACCGGTTAAGGCGGCACCCGAGCTCGGGGGTTGCGAAGCGATCACCCAGCGGAATGCGCGCGGGTGTGCAGGGCCCAAGCTGCTGGCCCATGTTCTGTTTGTCAAGTACGCTCTGCACCTGCCGGTTCAGGTCAACGCGAGGCATCGATCTCCCGATTTCGCTGGCGCCGGTCAAGCCGGGGCCAAGAATCGAGCCATAGCATCGATGGCGAGCTCGTATCCGTTTGCTCCAAAGCCAATCAGGATGCCAGTCGCGGTGCGCGAGATAAGGGAGTTGTGGTAGGTGCTCTCCCGTGCATGAACGTTCGAGATATGCAGCTCGATCTTGGGACCGCGGAACATCTTCAGCGCGTCCAGCAGCGCGATTGACGTGAAGGTGTAGCCGGCCGGATTGACGATGATACCTGCGGCCTCTTGGCGCGCCTGATGCACGCTTTCAACCAGTTCGCCCTCGAAATTGGTCTGACGGAAGTCGATGTCATAGCCAAGCGGCCTGGCGCGGGCAATGCAACGGTCGCGAATTTCGGCGAGCGTGGTTCGCCCGTAGATCTCGGGTTCGCGCTGGCCAAGGAGGTTGAGGTTAGGTCCGTTCAGAAGGAAGATTTTCTTCATGTTTTTCCTTTTTTTAGGTTGCTTCTAATCGACGAGAAGCTGGCCGAGAAACGCCTGCGTCCGCTTGTGTGTGGGCGCCGAAAAGAACTGTTCCGGAGATGCCTCTTCGACGATTTCACCGTCGGCCATGAAGACCACTCGGTCCGCCACCGCCCGTGCGAAGCCCATTTCGTGGGTGACGCAGACCATGGTCATGCCGTCAGCGGCAAGGCTGATCATAGTGTCGAGCACCTCCTTGACCATTTCCGGGTCCAGCGCCGAAGTCGGCTCGTCGAACAGCATGATCTTTGGATTCATGCATAGCGCGCGGGCGATCGCTACGCGCTGCTGCTGGCCGCCGGACAACTGAGCTGGGTACTTCTGTGCGTGCTCGCCGATCTTGACGAGAGCGAGTAGGCGTCTCGCTGTTGCCCGCGCTTCTTCCAGAGATACGCCCCGGACCTTCAACGGCGCGAGCATGCAGTTTTCGAGCACGGTCATGTGCGGAAAGAGATTGAATTGCTGGAACACCATGCCGACTTCCATCCGCACCGCGTCGATATTCTTACCTCCTGCCGTCAGATCTATACCATCGACGACAATCATGCCGCTCTGCACGGTCTCCAACTGGTTGATGCAACGCACGAGCGTCGATTTTCCGGAACCGGACGGTCCGCACAGCACGATGCGCTCGCCGTTACCGACTGTGAGATTGATGTTCTTCAGCGCGTGAAATCCGCCAAAGTACTTGTTGACGCCATCCATGACGATGGCGGTTTGGGAATCGACTGTGGGCGGCATGGAGCGTCCTGCTTATTGCACGGTAAAGGGAACGCCCTCGATCTTGGTCGGGAATTCGGGCAGCGGCTGGTCGATCCACTTCTTATTGATCGCAGCCAGTTCACCGCTGGCCCGGATTTCGTCGATCAGGGTGTTTAGCCAGACGTTCAGATTGCTCTGGCCGGGTTTGGTCGCAATACCCATCCACTGCTCGTTGAAGACCAGCTTCTGCTCGAATTCATTATTGGGGAATATCTTGTTGATGTTGATCATGTAGGTGGTATTTGCTCCGATGGCCTGTACCTGCCCGGCAATTAGGGCCTGGATGACAGCCGAGTCATCGTCGAAGCGGCGAATGTCTGCGGACTTGGGCAGACCGTTGGTAATGGCAATATCCTGGGCCCCGCCGCGCACGACACCGATTCGAAGAGCGGCTGCGTCTTCGAGCTTCGTGATCATCTGGCCCTTCCTGGCAAGCAGGATGATCTTCATTCCGGCATAAGGCTCGGTGAACTGCACCACTTTGGCGCGCTCCGGATACATGCCCATGATCGCAAGCATCATATCGACCTTACCGGTCATGACTTGCGCGATACGCGCGGCAACGGTCGTCCCGACGAACTCCGCCTTGACGCCTATCTTTTTGGCGATCAGCTCGCCGACCTCCACATCATAGCCCGCAGGCTTGCCCGACGCATCGAGGAAGCCCCACGGCGGCAACTCCGACAACACACCGATCCTGACTATGCCACGCTGCTTGATTTCCGCGATCGTCTGAGCGCCTACCATCTGTGGGGACATGGCTGCAAATCCGAGCGCTAAGCCACAAACAATCACGCGACGATGAAAATATTTCGATATCACATTTCCTCCTTGGTGCATTTTGGCTTATTGGCTTCTTACTGGCGAGAGGCGACGTTCGATAAGTCGTCCCAGCTGCGATAGCGGCCAGCAGACGATGAAATAGATCAGGCCGACAATCGTGAAAATTAGCAGCGGCCGGTACGTGATGTTGGAGAGCAGCGTTCCGGTCCGGGATAGCTCGGTGAAACCGATGATCGCCGCCAGCGACGTGCCCTTGATAAGCTGAACCAGGAAGCCGATGGTTGCCGGCAGCGAAATCTTTAGGGCTTGCGGCAGGATGATGTAGCGCATCCGGAACCCATAATGGATGCCGAGAGCCTTGGCGGCTTCGGTCTGGCCGCGCGGGATTGATTCGATCGATCCGCGCCAGATCTCGCCCAGAACGGCGCTCGCGTGAAGCATGAATGCAATCGACACCGCAATCCAGGGGCTCACCGAGATGTTGAGCAGCCCTATACCGTAGTAGACGATGAACAATTGCAGTAGCAGTGGAGTGCCGCGGAACATCTCGATGAACGCGGCGGCAAACCGCTCCAGCTGCCTCAAACCGCAGGTCCGGCATAACGCCACGGCGAGTCCACCGAGGGCTCCAAACAGGAAACCGACTGCCGACAAGGCCAGCGTCCACAGGGTACCGACCAGCAGCAGATGAAACTGTGCGGGCCCAAGTGAGGTGATCATGGCTGGACTCGCATGCGTACCTCTTACCCTGCCGGATATGCAAAACAGATGCGCCGGATCAGCGTAGACAACTTGGACAGCCCAAAGGACATCCCAAGGTAGAGCCCGGCGATCGTGAAGTAGATCTCGAAGCTGCGGAAGGTCACGGCCTCGAGCTCCGCACCGACGTGCGTCAGCTCGGCCGCGGTAATGGACGAGGCGATACTCGATGTCAGCATCAGAAAGATGAACTGGCTGGTCATCGCCGGATACACGGTGCGCAGCGCAGGTTTGAGAACGACATGGCGGAAGATCTGCGTCGGCCTGAGACCGAGGGCGAGCCCCGCCTCGATCTGGCCGCGCGACACCGCCTCGACGCCGGCGCGCAGGATCTCTATCGTATAAGCGGCGCCGTTCAGGCTGAGCGCGATGATCGCCGCGACATTTGGATCGAGCCGCACGCCGATGCTGGGTAGTCCGAAGTAGAGAAAGAAGATCTGCACGAGAAACGGCGTGTTGCGCACGATCTCGACGAATGCTCCGATGAGCCAGGTGCTGATCGTCTCCCGCATCTGCAGCATGAGCACGGCTGCGACGGCAATCGCGAGCGTGACCGGCATCGCGAGCAGCGACAGTTGCAGCGTCAACAGGCAGCCCTTCAGCAGTTCGCGCCAATGCGCGACGACAGCAGTGAAATCGAAGGCGTATGCCACGCGTCCTCCCGGTAATAGGCCAGGGTCCCCCCATGGCGCGCGCTATTGATGAACGACTCACAGGATATCGCCGGCGTTCTCGCGGAAACGCCAGTCTTCTGGTTCGTCTAATCGCAATTGTGTATGGAGTGCTCCAACTCTCGATTTCGCGGGGCGCATTCTTCCTCGCTTCGAAAGTTGTGGGAAACGAGACGATGGATAGGATTACCGTATCGCGGAGGCTCGCTGTTGACCCGCAGCAGTGTCAGTTCGCCATCGCAGCCGCCGATCATGGGAGTATCCGGCAAGCTGCCGAGTTGCGGTCGGTTCAACATTCGATCCTTAACCGATCTATTCGTCGGTTTGAGCACAGGATTCGCGTCACCGTATTCATTGCGCAAAGGCTCGGTTGCGATACTGCAGACTGTTTCGATTAGCAGACGTACCGCTCGTCCTTCCCAAGTGATTTGATCGATCGGTGCTTCCCAGTACTTCGGTACAACATAGGCCAAATGGCGGGCCTTAACGGCCAAGCCTGCTATCGTGTGTGCCGGGGTCTCCATGATCGCTCGTTCGATAGGATCGAGGCAGGCCAGTAGTGCTTCATCCTCCATCGTGGAGTAGCCGTCGGAAAGCTCAAGATTCCCATCCTGGCGTTCGAGTTCTGCTGCGATCTCGATGAATTGCCTCTCAAGCCCCAAAAGAGCTGCGTCTGACGAGGTGTCACAATTCGGGCAATGGCTCCCAAGACGCTCGGCCATCAAATTAAACTCCAATACACGAAAAACGTCGGCTCTAAACGGTTACCGTTGAAATTCGCGGATGTCAACGCTTTTCGTGGCTGGTAGACGCAAAACGTGTCTCATGAAATGGCGGTTGGATGACCCCCGATCAATCTCGGGCAGCGCGTGGACTGCTCGACTGGTCTCAGGCCGAATTGGCTGCTCGGTCCAATTTGAGCGAGAGCACCATTCGTGACTTCGAAAAAGGCCGCAGGATCCCTTCCATAAATAACTTAGCCGCGGTCAGACGTGCTTTAGAGGCGGCAGGGGTTGAATTTATCGACGGCAACCACCCCGGAGTTCGACTCACGCGCTAGACTAACGACGTTCGACGACCGGCTTACTTAATTATAAGAGAGCCATGACTGGAGATGACTGAAGGGCGTCACACCGTGTCATCCCTGAGGCGCGCCCCCTGTCCAGGAACGCAACGATCGCCCGATGTCGGCAGTGTGCACTAGCTGCGGCCTGTCTCGCGTCTGAAGAAGAGCAAGTTCATCTTGCGCGTTTTATGTAGGTTGACAGCGCATAATCTCGGACGCTGAGCTTGAGGGGCTATCGCAAGGGCGCCAGGCCGCGCGAAGGGAGCAATCTCAATGATCGATTGTATCAACACCCCCTGTTGGTCAACATGCGCTCGATCTTGATGTCCAGCGTCGGCGGCTATCGAAGGCGGGCCTCAAGATGTGATTTCGGCGCGGCGTCACTCTGCTCGTTGATTTCAGTTTTGAGAGGTCCGACGACTTTCTGACGAGTTCGTGAGGATGGGAGCCGGATCCTAGCTCAGACGTTCACCTGACGACGAAGCCGTAAGCGTAGGGATCGCGATCGTCGATGAAGATCGTATTGAAGCCGGTCATGCGAGCCCAGCCGGAAACCGAGGGCACGATCGCGTCTCGGTGCCCCACCCTGGCAGCGGCCTCGACCCGTCCCCTGAACAGCGAGCCGATGATCGATTCATGTACGAATTGATCGCCGACCTGTAGCCGGCCTTTGGCGGCGAGCTGCGCCATGCGCGCTGAGGTGCCGGTGCCGCATGGTGAGCGGTCGATCGCCTTCTCGCCATAGAAGACGGCGTTGCGCCCATGCGCCTCCAGTTTCGTCGGCCTCCCCGTCCACTGTATATGGCTGAGACCGTTGATCTCGGGATGCTCGGGATGGACGAACTCATACTTCTCGTTCAGCGCTGCACGCAGACGCGACGACCACCCCACCAGCTCATCGGCGGTATGGTCGGCCATGTCGCGAAAAGATTTTTGCGGTTCGACGATGGCGTAGAAATTACCGCCATAGGCGACGTCGACGACGATTTCACCAAGACCATTGACCTCGGCCGTCAGACCCTCCGCGTAAAGAAAACCTGGAACGTTGGTGAGGCGCACCTCCTCCACAAAACGGCCTTCCTGTCGGTAGGTGATATCGACCTTGCCGGCCGGTACGTCGATCGACAGCTTTTCTGGTTCGCGTGGCGTGATCAGGCCATTCTCGATGCCCATCGTGATGGTTCCGATGGTGCCGTGGCCGCACATCGGCAGACAGCCGGATGTTTCGATGAACAGCACTGCCACATCGCAATCAGGACGTGTCGGTGGATAGAGGATGGAGCCCGACATCATGTCGTGGCCGCGCGGCTCGAACATCAGGCCGGTGCGGATCCAATCATAGTCACGCTGGAAGTGGGCGCGCTTTTCAAGCATGGTCGCGCCCTCCAGATGCGGCCCCCCGCCGCAAACGAGACGCACTGGATTGCCGCAGGTATGCCCATCGATGCAGGAAAATGTGTGGGTGGCCATGGTCAGAGTCTCCGAAGCGAGCCTAGCGGACGCTGAAGGGAAGAGGGTCCGCCATTCCGGTGCCGACGATCAGCACGTTAGCCGCCAGCGACAGTTCTTCAAGCGACGACGAACCCACCATGTGCCTCAGCGATTCGATATCGACCGCTCTACCCCGGAACAGGCGCTTCTGTGTCCAGCAGGCGCGCGGCCTTTAGATCGCTCCAGAGTGCGGCTGGCACGGAGGCGGTCAGCGCTGCTACGTTGCGCTCGACCTCCTGCGCATCATGCGCCCCGAGCACTACGCTCGCGACAGCGGGATGACCAAGCGCGAAATGTAGAGCGGCCGTCGGCAGCGGTACTCCATGAGCTGCGCAGATACACTGGATTTCGACGACCTTCAAAAGGACGTGCGGTGGCGCATCCTGATAGTTGTACTTGGCGCCCTTGATGGCGCCCGTCGCCAGAATCCCCGAATTGAACACTCCGCCGAGCAGAACCGCAATGCCCTGCTTCAGCGCCAGCGGCATGAACTCCTCGAGTGCCGGCTGCTCCAGCAGCGAATAGCGTCCGGCAAGCAGCATCACGTCGAAGGACCCGGCTTGCGCAAAGCGCACGCACATTTCGGCTTCATTGACCCCGATCCCGATGCCCGCGACCACGCGTTCGGAACGAAGCTTGTCGAGCGCTACATAGGCCCCGGACATCGCCTCGCGAAAGCGGTCTTCGATCGCGTTCTGTCCGTGGGTCCACACATCGACATCATGGATCAGCAACAGGTCGATACGGTCGGTGCCAAGGCGCAAGAGCGATTGCTCGACCGAGCGCATGGTACCGTCGTACGAATAATCAACGACAGCCCGGTGCGGCTGTCCGCCTACAAATCCAGACCGAGTCTCCGGCTGGTGAAAGGGATCCATCCAGCGACCGGTCTTGGTGCAAAGCACCACATTGTTGCGTGGCACACGTCGGAGCGCCGTTCCACAGCGATGTTCCGACAGGCCATTGCCGTAGTGAGGCGATGTATCGAGCAAATTGATGCCGAGCTCGAACGCGCGGCTTGCGGCAGCAATCGCAGTCTGGTCGTCGAGCTCAAGAAAGAGGTCGCCCAGTGGCGCGGTTCCGAATCCGAGGATGGAAGCCTCAAGTCCGGTTCGGCCAAGGGTGCGACGCGGTAAAGCCGATTGCGAAGCCATGATTGATCCGCCCTTCTCCGCGGTCTCAATGACGCGCTGGTCTCGTAAGTGGTCATGCGCAGCCTATGTATTTGCCGCGACGTGTCAACGCGAAGGAAGAGCCTCCCCTGCGCAAAGCACCTCCCGTAACCAAGCGCACGAGCTTTAACCTCGGCGCCCGGGAAGATGAGCTCACGCTCGCCTCGGATTCTCGCTGCCCGCGACCGCAATCACGGCTATGATAATCAACCCGGTCATGACCAAGCGCACGCCGGGGCTCGCTCCGAAGATGTTGAGCATCGTGACCAGAAGATACATGAACAGCGCGGCGCCCCAGATGCCGGGAACATTGCCGCGGCCGCCCGCGACCGACGTTCCGCCGATCACGACAACGGCGATCGACGCCAGCAGGAAATCGTCTCCCATGTTCAGCGCAGCGCCGCCTGAAAACCCCGATTGCAAGATGCCGCAGAGACCGGCGAGCATTGCACTGAGCACGTAGGTCGCAAAGCGCGTGCGACGGACGTTGAGACCAGCGAGCCATGCGGCCCGCTCGTTCTGCCCGATCGCAGCAACCGTCCGGCCATAGATCGTGTGTTTGAGTGTCAGGCCGATGATCACCGCCAGAGCGGCTACCGCAATCGCCGCGAACGGGACGCCGAAGGCCCGGGCCGTCGCGAAGTCCGCCAGAGGTGCCGGCGGCTTGATGCGAAGGCCTCGTCCGATGGAGATCGCCGTCGATAGCACGAGAAAGCTCGAGGAGAGCGTAGCGATGATCGGTGGAATGCGAAGCAGCCGGATCAGGCCGTAATTTGCCACTCCGACCAAGAAGCTGGCGCCCATCGCGGCTGCGGTCCCGACCAGGATGAGCGCGCTCTCGGAGTCCATCAGTTTCATCGCGATAACGCCCGACAGGGTCATCGTCGCCGGAATGGACAAATCGACGTTTCCAGGTCCCGTGGTGATCACCATCATCTGGCCGAGCCCGACGATGACCGTGAACGTCGCGAAGGCGAGCGCCGAGGAGAGAATTTCGCCACCGCCGCGTCCTCCGGCGAATACGACAGCCAAGAGCCAGACCAGACCGGCCGCAAGGAAGGAGCCAACCCAAGGTTGACCGACGAGCCGGCTTAGAAGGCCTTTCATGAGCTTTTCTCCCGGCTGCCCGCGAGTGCTCGCAGCGCCAGCACGATGATAAGAACCGCGCCTTGCGCTCCAATCTGCCAGTCGGGTGAGATCCGCAGGAAGATCAGGAAGGCGCCCGCCAGCGCCAGCGTGAGGGCGCCGGCCACGGCACCAATGGGATTGATCCGGCCTCCAATGAACTCGCCACCGCCGAGAATGACGCCGGCAATCGAATACAGCGTATATCGGTCGGCGACATGGGCATCTGCCGAAGTCGTGAGGCCGAGTAGCGCCAATCCGGCCAGCAACCCAAACAAGCCGGCGAGCATGTACATGACGACTTTGGTGCCTAGCATCGACCAGCCGGCTCGGGCGAGCGCCTTTGGATTGCCCCCGGCGCCGCGCGCGACCACGCCAAAGCTTGTAGTCATGAGCGCAAGGTGAACGACGAGTCCAATCGCAACCGCCGCAAGGATCGGAAATGGGACATATGGCGTCTGCACCGTCATTATCGTCTTCAATACGGCGGGTGCCTTACCGCCCGGCGAGGGCAGCATCGTGACAGCAATTCCAAGCCAAACGAAGGAGAGCCCCAACGTCACCACAATCGAAGGCAGATTCCGCACATGGATCAGCGCACCGACTACGCCGTACGCCAGCACGCAGGCCATGAGCGCCGAGGCACCCCAAACGGGGTTGGAATTGAGCACCGTCGCGGCAATAACGCCGACCAGGCCCACGAACGGACCGATGGAGAGGTCCAGATCGTTCACGGTGATGATGAACATCTGCGCGATCGTTGCGAGAGCAATCGGAACGGCATATTGCAGCATAAGGTTCAGGCCGAAATAGCTCATAGTCCGCGGCTGCACGTAGAAGGTGGCCGCGAGCACGATTGCAAGCGTTAGGAACGGCAAGGCCGCGCGGAGCAAACGTGGGTTTTTCATGTCCCGCTCTCCGCAAAGGAGGCTCGCAGGACGCGTTGCTCGGAGAAATCGGCAGCCTCGATGGAATCGGAGATCTTTCCATTCCAGAAGACGTAGACCTTGTCACAATGCGTAAGCTCATCGAGCTCTGTCGTGTACCACAGGAAGCTGCGGCCCGAGGCGGCCTCGGCGCGGATCATGGCGTAGACTTCCAGCTTGGTGCCGATATCGACGCCGCGCATGGGGTCATCCATCAGGATGATCCTGGCGTCCGAGGCGAGCGCCCGGGCGAAAAGGACCTTCTGTTGATTCCCTCCGGACAGGGTCAGAATATTCCTGCCCATGTCGGAGGTCCGAATGCCGATGCGCTCGCGCCAGGCGTGCGCCAGCTTCGCCTCGGCAGCCACGTTGATGAAGCCGCGCTGAATGAGAGAACGCAGCGAAGCGACCGTGACGTTCTCGGCGATGGACCAAAGGTGGAACACGCCTTCACTCTGTCGGTCGCCGGCAACGAAGGCCACCGGCCGGTCGATATCGGCCTGGCCCGCGAAAATCTGCAACAGCAGCCTGGTCTGGCCATGCCCGGCAAGGCCGGCAAGCCCTACGATCTCGCCCTCGCGGACGACGAGCTCGCCGCCACCATCACGCTGCGGGCTTGCACGCACCACCACGGCAGAATCAGCTTTAGGGGATTGCCGCCGATCTCCGCTCGCCTCCACCTCCTTGAGGTCCGAGCCCATTGCGGCCATCAGCGATGAGCGATCGAAGGCAGGGGCCGGACGCGCCGCAACTTGCTTGCCGTCCTTCATCACGACGATGCGGTCGGAGGTCGCAAGCACCTCACCGAGGATGTGCGAGATCAGAATAATTGCGGTACCGCGCGCCGTTTCCTTCCGGATGTAAGACAGCAACTGGCCGGCGGCGACCGCATCAAGCGAGGAGGTCGGCTCGTCCAGGATCACCAGTCGTAGCGGCGCCCTCGTGACCGTGAAAGCGCGCGCGATCTCGACCATCTGGCGCTGGCCGATCGGCAGATGCGCGATCTCGTCGTCGGGAGCGATGCGGTGTCCGGGAAAAATCTCGTCGAGCTTCGCACAAATCAGCGCGCGTGCGCGCCCTTTCCAGCCAAAGCCCCGCAGCGATGCGTGCGTGATGCGGGCATTCTCTGCGACTGAAAGATTGGGGCAGAGCGACAGCTCCTGGAATACGCAGCGAATGCCCGCCGCTTGCGAGGCGGCGGCCGACCATTGCGCTTTTGGCTCCGCGCCTCCTACGGTCAACCTGCCGGCGTCAGGCAGCAGTGCGCCGGCCAACACATGCATCAGGGTGGATTTACCAGCGCCGTTGTGGCCGACCAGTCCCAGGCATTCGCCGACGGCGACCACGAGATCGACGCCCGCCAGCGCACGAACGGCGCCGAACGATTTTTCGACGCCGTCCAGTCTAATGGCTTCAGTGCTCAAGGATCAGATCTTACTTGCTCGCTCCGGCGACGACCTTCGCGGCGTCATCGGCTGTGTACTCGACATTGGCGACACCGCCCTTCTCCGTCGTGGCCAGCGACTTCTCAAGGTCTGCTTGGTCGATCTGAAGGAAAGGTACCGTCAAGTCCTTCGGCACTTGCTTGCCGTCGAGGATCATCTGCGCGACCCAGAACGCGAGAGTCGAGACCCCCGGCGCAATCGAAACGGACATCGTCTCGTATCCGTTCTTGTCCTTTTGTTCTTTCCACCATTGCAGTTCGTCCTGGCGATTGCCCATGACGATGAGTGGGGTCGGTCGTCCGGCCGCAGCAAACGCTTGCGCCGCCCCATAACCGTCGCCGCCTTGCGTGACGACCGCCTTGATCTCAGGAAGTGAAGGCAGAATGCCCGCGACCTCCTTCTGCGCCACTTCCTGCGCCCAGTTGCCATGCACCGATCCGACGATCTTGTACTGCGGATTGGCTTTGACACCGTCCTCGATGCCGGAGTGAATGGCATCATCCACGAACACGCCGGCAAGACCGCGAATTTCGAGCAGGTTGCCCCCCGCCGGCATCTTCTTGGTCAAGTAATCGACCTCGACGCGCCCCATCTTCTTGAAATCGACCGCGACACGCCAAGCGCATGGCTCGGTTACAATGCCATCAAACGACACCACCGTGATCCCTGCGTCACAGGCCTGCTTGATGACGCCGTTCAGCGCGTCGGGAGAGGCGGCATTCACGACGATCGCGTTGTAGCCCTGTAGAATGAGGTTCTGGATCTGGGCTGCCTGCTCGGTGACCTGGTTCTCCGAAGTCGTGTAAGCGTCGGCGGCTGCCACGATGCCGGAGGCAACGGCGGGCTTCGTCACCTTGTCCCAGCTCTTCAACATCGCCTGACGCCACGAATTGCCGGCGTAGTTGTTCGAGAGCGCGATCTTCTTGTCCTTGGTGTCGGCCACTGCGGCGCTGGCGGCGACCAGCAGACCCACAGAAACAATGCCAAAAAGTGTCTTCCTCATGCGCTGCTCCCATATTGTATCCGGCCCTCGTTCTTTATGCCGAGTGGGGCACACGCTAACATAATTTATCGAGCTGACAATCTCGACCCGCTATATCCGGCTGAGGTGAACACCTCACGGGCGAGCGTCGTTCCAGCGGCATCGCGAACTGCAGGCAGCTACCGCTGCCTTCACGGCCTTTGCGCCGCGCGAACGAGCTCTGCCTTCCGCCGTGCCGTCTCCAAACCGAGCGCAATGAACCGACGAGCATGACGCGCCAGCTCCATGTTGTCGGTCCACAGATTGCGCCAGATGGCGGCTTTCCTGGATAAATTCTCGTCGACGATCTCGGAGGAGAACGATTCGAAACTGAGATCGTCCTTGTAGCCGATCGCCGTGAGCGCGTCGAAAACTGCAGCGAAATCGATGTTGCCGGTGCCGAGGAAGCCACGATGGCTCTCGCCGATATGGACGTAGCCGATCTTGTTCGCGGCACGGCGGATGGCGAGCCCGATATCGGCCTCCTCCAGGTTCATATGGAAGGTATCGAGATGAAGGAAGATGTTGTCAGAGCCGCTGTCCTCAATAAAGGCTAGCCCTTGTGCGCTGGTGTTGAGCAGATTGCTTTCGAAGCGATTCACGATTTCCAGATTGAGTGTGACACCGGCCGCCTTGGCTCTTTCCGCGGCCTCGGCAAGCGTCGCCGCGCTGCGATTCCACTGATCACGGGTGGACGCCGTGGTCTGCAGTCCATGAGCGGATGAGAGGATGCCGCCGAGCTTCCGGCCACCGAGATCTCGCGTCAGCGCTATGGTTCTGTTCAGGATTTCAATGCCGCGTGCGGCGATCGCGCTGTCGGCGCTGGAAATATCACCTTCAGCCGGCAGACCGATGCTGATCACCACGCCGAGGTCCAACTCAGCAATGCGCCCGGCGAGCCTGTCGATATCGACATTGGCGGGATCGAGATAGGAGAACTCGATGAGGTCAAAGCCGGCCTCCTTGGTGTTGGCCAAAGTCCGTTCGAGGTCGGTTTGCGCCGAACTGGCCGACCAGACGAAAGAGTGGATTCCAATGCGCGACATGATCATCTCCGGTGCCTGGAAATTGAGTGCAGCCGCAGCGAAGCGACCGCAGCGACGTTTAGAGCAGCTCTAGCGGGCTGCCGTCCAGTCGTTGCAGTCCTTCAGGTTCTCGGCAGTGATCAGTTTCGGGTCGAGCAGCACGACCGGCTCGCTGCTTTTGCCCGCGAGCACGTCGGCAGTCATCCGCAGCGCCGGCGGCGATAAGCGCTAATCCGGGAGCTGGACATTCCGTTATCGCTGGGCCAGCCGTGAGATGTCCGCGACGGTCACCTTGACCGTGCGGGTTTGTCCAGCACGGTCGATGGTCAGCTCCAACTCCTTGCCGATCCCCATATCATCAAGAATCGAGGTCAATTCCTCCATGCTGTGGACCGGCTTCCCGTTGGCCTCGGTTATGATGTCCCTGATTACCCCCTCCTCGCTCACACCTTCAATTCCCGCCTGCGCGGCGGGAGAACCGGGCAGAGTGCGCAAAATGATCACTCCGTCGATCCCGAGGCTTGTGGCCTCATCTTGCTTGGCAGCGACGATACCGATACCCGCCAACGGCACGTGACCATTGCGGATCAACTCGGCCGCGACGCGGTTGACGATATCTACCGGAATGGCGAATCCAATTCCGGCAGAAGCGCCGGAACCAGAAAGAATGGCGCTGTTCACCCCGATCAGCCGTCCGGCGCTGTCGAGCAACGGGCCACCGGAATTCCCCGGATTGATCGGCGCGTCAGTCTGAATCATCCCTTTGACCTCGCGCGCAGTGACCGATGGCAGCTTTCGGCCAAGCGCACTCACGATGCCGGAGGTCAAAGTCTGGTCGAGACCGTAAGGGTTGCCGATTGCGAACGTGCTTTGCCCGACCTGCAGGTCAGCCGAACGGCCAACAGCAATGGGACGCAACGCCGATCTTGGCCGCTCCAACTGAAGAACGGCGAGGTCGTAATTTGGAGCGGCACCCACAACATGCGCGCCGACAAACTCGCCCGACGTCAGCCGAACTCCGATCTGGCCCGTGCCACTGATGACGTGATTGTTGGTAATCACGTGTCCGGCGACATCCCATATGATGCCGGAGCCAGATTGCACGACGCTGTCCTGATCGTCGGAAAACATCGTTGTGCTCGGCTTTCCGCGGGCGAATACGTGCACCACGGATGGAGATACTTCCCTGAAGAGACGAATCGTCGCCTGCTCGTTTCTAGCGAGGTCGGCCCGAGGCGTGACAGTGCGAGGAGCGGAGGCAGAAAACCATAGTGCTGACAGGTAGGGCTGTAACACCCAGAGGGTGGCCAATACCAGCACCCAGGCGATGACCACGCGCAGGAAACGAATAGGCACCCGTATGCCTCCTTGCCGGCACCTCAATCACAGGAGCGCCCAATCGTTCCGAGTGGTCGTTCAGACGCCCGGGGCCGAAGCTGCACGCCCGGGGCCTCTCCCCCCCAATACTGCACCCGCTGTGCCATGCTGGAGCGCAAGCAACACACCCCCCTCAGCCTCGGTGGATATATGCGCTACTTCCGCCTTCCGGAGCGTCTTGGAAGCTGGCGAGCCACACTATGCGGGCCGATCGTCGAGGCCACGGAATTACCGTCCCTCGTTTTCGCCCGCACTCGCGACGATCGGCGTGCCCTCCGATAGGAACACTTCTTTTCTCCCCGATTTCTGCCTCTAGGAGAACTGCACATGACTTATCCCAACGACAACAGACCCGCGAACCAGTATCGACGGAACAACCGAGGAGGCTGGGTGGTTTTGGCCATCTGTGTGGTCCTCATCATTGCTGCTGGCGTCTACTACTCAGGCCGGCACAATACGACCGCGTCCAACCAATCCACTTCGCCGACAACGACAACTACCGGATCGAACACAGGAAATCCAGCAGCGCCCAAGAAATAGCGAACCTGAGCAAGCAGGTCGGTAAGCCGGTCGAGTCACCAAAAAAGCTACGCCCTGCGTCATCCGAACTGGCTGAAGAGCTGGAGTTGGCCGATGATGCTGCCGGTGTCGGCGCGAGAGGCAGAAGTGCGTTAACGGTTCCGTCCGCATCACATCAAGCTGCGGCCTCGGCTTTGCCTCGCGGTCCGTACGTCTGGGTGCGCCAAAACACTTGATCTCCATGAGGCCGCCCACTCCAACGATCGTTCGCGAGAACCGGCGTCCGATGGGGACATCGTGCGGGAGTATGGCAGCTTCGACGATCCCGAATGGTAGGGTGGATATGAATGGGAGCCCCAGGCCACTGATCACATCGAGAATGGCTTTCGCAAGAAGGTCGCGCCTGCCCCTACCCGGCCTGAGTTGGTGAAAGACGGCCTGGAGCCATGCTTTCTTTTCGGTCCAAGCGGTCACGACTATCGCGTCGAGATTAGCCCAGTCGCTGTCGCAACTATCCAGCGATTACCCCAACGCACGATAGAGTCGATTCGTCCGATGCCAGGGACCACGTCGCCCTGTGCCGCCATTCGAATCCCATCGGGCCCTTCGAGTACGGCCGTTCCGCCGCGAACCTCGAGGACTGCCCAACCCGCAATGGTCGCTGGTCTTGTTTCGGGGACCGACAGGAGCGGCCCCGCAGGCGCGAGCGAGCCAGTCACAGACACGTCCGCGTCGAGAGACGGAGAAGCCAGGCTTGAAGCTTCCGCCGATTGCGTTCCACTCGACGGTTTAGCCAGGGGTTTCTGAACAATGCCAGCGATGACTGTGGAGGGCTGACCTAAAGCAGGCGGCGTCCGCGAGGCTGATATTGCGGCCGATGCAAACTTTCGGGCGCTTTCAGCCTTACTGACTGACTTTACGTCCGGCATGCGGCGCGAACCCGTTTCCATCTGGGCAATTGGCTTGAGAGCTGAGATAGCTGCAGGACCATACCAAGCAGCAGCCCAACCCAGTCCAAAGCCCCCCGCCAAGGCTGCCAGGACGAGCCAACTAGTGGGTATCGAATGACTGCTTGGCGCCAAAAGCGCGAGGACCTCATCTCGAGTAGAGGTCGAGAAATCAAGGTGGTCGAGAGTGACGGGCCGCGTCGCGACCTCGCCGCTGCCGTGATCCGCGACGGTCACGATCCTTTCCAAGGTATTCGCATGGTGCAATTGCATGCTCGGGTCCCTTGCGGTCCCCAATGATCATGCCGGAAACTAAACCAACCCTTAACAGACGGCGCACTCGGCACGTGCAAGAGAGCAGTCGCTCGCGAAGGGCTGCCAGGGGATAAGACCGGCCCGCGTGCTGGGCAGCGACCAAAGGGCAGAAGGGGACTACCACGGCTGCGAGATCGCAGAGCGCGGGGATTGCCACCTGCAGCTTTGCCGACCAGACTTGCGGAGCGAAACCGATCCGAAAGACAAGCGAAAGCAGCGGAGTGCGACAACGGTCCAGCGTCGCCTACGAGCCGCTCCGGCGAGAAGGATTGGCACCAGGACGAGCCGTATCCCCACGGCGAGCCGTCGAATGAGAGCGCTTCGGCGGAGCCAGTTGTCGCGAGCTCGCAGAGCGTTCAGGTGATGACCGAGCTTGCCACTTCGACATGGTTGGGAAGCTCGCGGCAGATCGCGTTACCTCCACCTCATTGTCCAGTGCGCAACCGAAGCATTGGAGCAACAGTCTCACAGCCCTTTGAACAGTGCGCGATTCTTAATTTGCGTCGTGTGCGCGATTCAGGCCTGCTCTCTGGCGAAGCAGATAGTGGCACGGGGGACGCCGAGAATGATCGTACGGGTGGCTATTGTTGCGTTGTTGCTGATCCCGCTGGGGTCCGAAGCCTTCGCTTCGCGTCACTACAGGCCCGCGGGGCGCATCTCGTGCAGCGAGGTCAGATACTACGTCGCGAAATATTCGGCACAAGTGGCTGAGATGTACGCCCGTTCTCACGGCGCTACTGACGCACAGATCGATCGAGCGCGACGTTGCTTGGCCTCAAACGAGACTGCCGAAACTGAGCGAGCGCGCGCTTATACCGATTGAAGTCGTAGATCGGCTCTCCAACGGCGTGATGTGTGGCCTCCGGCAGCAGCTCGTCGCCATGACCGTTCGACTGTCCTTTGCAACCGCGAGCTGCTGGCTCGTCCTTGCATTCGGAGCCGGATCTCGTGGCACGAGCACAATGAATCCATGACGCCGCCAGATTTGAGCCGCATAGGTGCCCAGGTCTGCCCGAATGGTCATGGCGGGCGGGGCGCAACACCGGGAGTTTTCGATGTCCGGTTATTTGCGATTGTACTTCGTCAGTTTCGTTCTTATTGAAGCTCTTTCGACCGCGCCTGCGTCGTCCAATCCTCTTGCGGATCTCTTCAATACTACTGAACCCGCACCCGCGGTGACCTCTCCTCCACAAGCGGAATGCGTGGGACGCCCCGGCAACTCGACCCCCGACGGCCAGCATTGGGTCTATCGAGTGGACGGGCATCGCAAATGCTGGTTCCTGACCGAGGGTATCGCGAAGGTGAAGAAGGCCGTTCGTCGGCGCGTGACCAAAGAGAGTATCGCCAGTTTGGACGAGAGCGGGACCGCGCGGCCCAGGCAGAACGGAATCCTTGATGCGCGCGCGGAGTTGCTGCGCTCAATGTCGGTCGCGCAGACTCATCCGGAAGTCAACGTTGCCGATGCTGGATCCGATGTCAGTGCGACCACCGCTCTGCCGTCGGCGACCATCATCGCCGAGCACAGCCCCCGGCCCACGCTCTCGGTGTCGAGCCAAGATCAAGTCGATGTTGAGCAACTTCTCGCGGCCGCGCCGGCCAACGACACACTGACTTCGTCCGGACCGCCGACTATGCCGATCGACGTGCTTATGCCCACCGCAGAGGCCCGTAACGAGGCGCCGAGCCGGACGGCAACTTGGCTGGGCGTACTACTGATGATGCTGGGAATGCTCTCCATCTTGAGTTCGAGCCGCTCGCTTCGGCACGCGGTCAGATTGCACTTCTGAGGCGCACTGCACCGGGGTGGGATCACCGTTGCGCCATGCAGGCGGCGAGACCTCGAGCCGAACAAATGTATAGCTAGGACGAGGTTGAGGCTTTGAGACCGCGATCGGCGTGCCGCAGTGTTTTCGACGCGCAGCGTCGAACGAAAATCCTGGCGGTGGGGCAACACCGTCAGAAACC
Organism: Bradyrhizobium sp. USDA 4472; assembly: GCF_054058595.1. Taxonomy (NCBI): domain Bacteria; kingdom Pseudomonadati; phylum Pseudomonadota; class Alphaproteobacteria; order Hyphomicrobiales; family Nitrobacteraceae; genus Bradyrhizobium; species Bradyrhizobium sp. USDA 4472. The sequence goes on along the minus strand of NZ_JBSSAM010000002.1, from coordinate 14,050 downwards.
TTCCACACGCCAGCGGCAGCCACTCGCAATCGCGGTTAGTGGTCGTCTCGGTCTAGCTCTCGCAACAGTCGATGAAGGAAGTCGCTGGCGTGGTTATATTGTGCGCCGCCGTCCAGGATCTGATGAGCGAGTGGTGACACTATGTTGCCAACAGCCTCAGGGCCAATCAGCTCGGTCCGCGATGACCACAACTCCAACAGCCCGTCGGGGATGTGTTCGCTCGATCCGAACAGCTTGAGGAGCCGGCCTTCAGCCACACCGTTATGATCATGGTGGGCCTTGGCCGCATAAAAAGCGAACAACCCTCGAAAGGCTTCACGGGAAACCGAAGGCCTTGCCATCGCAATGTCCCCCAGAAATTTTGCAAAGGTATTTCCGAAATCTGGAACTGAACTGAGCCTATTCTCTCGAAATCCTCACACGAAGACTCTATTTACAACATACCGGGAAAAAATGGCAATCCCTTAATCCATGTTAGAGGGGCTCACTGCCCGTGGACGTATCGCAACCGGCTTTGTTCATTTTCTATGAGCTTAACCGAACCTGCCGCTCAGGTCGCGGAGACACTATGGGCCCGAAGCCGGGCTCGCTCTCCACGCGGGCGTGCCTCTCGTGGCAGTATCACGACTTTATACTCTGAGGGGCCCCTCGGCCTTGAGAGCTTTCCGCACCCGCTTTTGTGGTCGCCACGAGCCCTCTTCCGCCAGAAATGCGAAGACGATGGACAACCACCATCAGCGCCAGCACGAAGCCGCCGACGGCGTCGCGTCATATCCCGGAAGCTACCCAACAATCGGGACGAGATTTTAGGAAGTCGAATTCACTGGCCCTGCGGCCTTCTTACATCTTGACCGTCACTTTACGGTTTTCGCCGAGATTCGGCTGCTGGCCGGTCAACCTGGCCTTGGCAAGCTCAAATGCCACCACGGCGGAGCTCGCCGGCCCGTCCCACAATTCTGCGGTGACAGGCTCTACGCGCAACAAACATACGTCAGGATCGTCGGGGCCGCCGGGCCACCATACCTCGTCGGTCCTGCGCCACACCACCTTGGTCCTTTCGGCATCGCGCACAACCGAGGCGCGGCCGGTGATCGATAGATAGACGTTGCTGCTGGAATTGATGAAGACGAGACCGACGTCAGGCGCAGCTTCGATTTCATCCTCCTTGGGACTATGAATGTCCGTAACGAAGAAGATCACACCGGCATCGCGGTCGGGTCTCGCTTCTAGCGGTCGCGCGCGTAGCCCGCCGCCGAATTGCGTGGTCAGCATGCACACACCGACCGTTCCGATGATGTCCCAGACCCGGTCGATAGGATCTTTCTTGCTCATGACAGGAACCAAACTGCGTGGACCCGAACCGGCTATGTGCGGTCATTCGCGGAGGCGATAGCAACGCGCGCAGGCATCTGTGAAACCGGCATCGCCGGTATCCGTTCCCTTCCTTGCAATACCGTCACGTCGCGCGACCAGCGCTCGGCGGTATTGAACGCGACGATTTGCGCTGGATGGGCTATACGGGTCTTCCAGAAGGCGGCAAAGAAGCGACGCGGGACTGTTTTGTTCGTGAGCCTCGCAGCAGGGGCGCCCGACCGCGCCTCTGAGCGGAGGCCTTACTCAAGGTTTTCCGTCCTTCCGATCGGACGAAGCACTGGCTCGGCGTTCGTATTCTTCCGCCATTGCGGTGAGCCGCTCGATCACCTCAGGATCGGTGATGGAAGCAGCCAAGCGCCTGCACCTCTGGGCCTCGGCAAGTAATCGGGTCTTCTCGTCTTCCATTGCAGTTTCCAGCCCGCTTTCCTTAGGGCGGGGCACGGCTCCTGCGCAGGTGCCCGTGCGTCAGCCGTCCTTCGGCGCATCCTTTTTTGTATGTCGCGGGCCAACTCTCGCCGAGGGACTCGACCCGCACCTCCCGCCGCCGCCCGCCATCGGCGACCGTCAGCTCGGTCTCGGGCTTGCACAGGTCGAGCCGTCTTCGAGCTCTACGCCGTGGCTCCCGGACCGGGAGGGAATCTTCCACCGGCGCGTCCCTGACGTCCCGGTCGGCGGTAGCTACTTCTGCCCGGAGGGCGCCTGCGCATTCGAATCGTTCGGGGTCTTTTGTTTGTTGGCTTCATGATGCCCGATCGCGCATCCCGCCGCAGCGCCAAGCTTACCGTGACCGGCCATGTGGCCCGCGACACCACCGACGATGGCTCCCTTGATGCAGCCCTTTGCGTCCGCGCCGGAGGCCGAAGCCAGCGCCATTGCGGCCACGAACGCCGCCGTAAACAGCAATTTCATGTGCTTCTCCTCGCTCGTTTTCGCAAGATCAATTCGATCGGGAGGCGGTCGTTCCCGCTGCGAGCACGTTCCTGACTGCAGATTCGCAATTTGGTCATCCGGGGAAATCGGCCCCGTCAGCGAACCATCTCGCCAAGGAGCAAGTCGCTCGCCTCCGAGTTTTCCCATCTGCTGCAGCGGATCGTCCATGCCTGGAGAGGTTATGCGCGGGATCAAGGAGAGCAGACGGTCCAGGAGGTCCCGCTTCCTCCGCGATGCGATGGTCGACGTGCAAATTGCCAGCCGCGGCATTTGCAGCAGGCAGGTCCTGCTGGCGATGCGGCAGGTGCCGCGCGAAGTCTTCCTTGATCGGCGGTTCGCCGAAGCCGCGTACGAAGACAGCGCGGTACCGATCCCGAAAGGGCAGACCATTTCTCAGCCCTACATCGTCGCCAGGATGCTCGAGGCCGCCGCGATCGCCAAGTCGGACCGGATTCTGGAGATCGGCGCGGGCTCGGGTTATCTGGCGGCACTCGCCGCCAAGCTCGGGCGAGAGGTTTGCGCGATCGAGCGCCACGAGGCATTGGTGCGCCGCGCCCGATCGCGCCTTCGGCATCTCGGCTGTCTCAATGTGGATCTGCGTCATGGCGACGGGACCGCAGGATGGCCGGAAGGCGGCGAGTTCGACGTGATCCTGGTGTCGGCCGCCAGCGCACAGACGCCCGTGATCCTCAAGACTCAACTGGCTCCGTCGGGACGACTTCTCATCCCGCTCGGCGATCCTGACGGTGTGCAGTGGCTGACCAAGCTGACAAGAGAGGCGAACGGTCAATTCGTCGAGGAAAGGATCGAGGAGGTCCGCTTCGTTCCTCTTGTCTCCGGCAAGGAGCTGCGGACGTCATGACGGCCAACCTCGACCTTGCGAGACCTTCGAACTCAAGATGCGCTGGCCCGTGCCCGTTCACGAGCTTCCCGGCGCCGCTCGCAGCGTTCGCGCCGTCGTTTTGCCCGCTCGGCGGGCTGCCGCAGCACAGACACCAGGGCTGCGGCAGCCTCGGGCAAAGGCTCCTCGAATATCTGGTCGGTCCCAGAGCGAGCCTCCATGAATTCCAGCGCTGTCCGCCCCTTCGCGGTGATCTTCCAGCCGCCGCTTTCGCGCTCGACCAAGCCTTGCGAGAAGATGTCGAGATCCGGCATGCGGGCAGCGAGCCGCTGGGTGCGCTCCGCCCAATCGCGGCCGCTCGTCGCCAGAATCGCCATGTCGCGCTTGAGGTCGGCCATCACGGCGAAACCAGCCGGATAACTCACCAAAATCTTCAGCACCGTCACCTGGAAGTTCACCGCGATCCCTGCCCGGTTAGCGCCACATGGTCGGCGCGCGAGAGAGTGCGTGGTGACCGACGGAGAGCTTCGGGCGAGATTTGCCCCTTGCTAGCGGCTTCCAAGATCTTCGACGCGACGTGCGTGCGTGCCCCGATGTCGCGCTGCGAAATGCCCTCGCTGACTTCATCGAGGACCGCGCGCAAAAGCGCGGTGCGGTATCGAACATGAATTGCCCCCAGACGGGAAAACCCAAGCAGCATAGCGGCCTTTTCAGGTCTTGGGAGTCATATATGTTAAGACCGCCGCCACCACTGCGAAATCGACGTCTACTGTGAGTTGATGGATGCCCTCTATCAGGCGCGCCGGGGTGGGCTTCCTGAGAACAAGCATGCGTGGTTGCGTGGGCTGTCCAATGCGCCCTTGTAGGCAAGGAAGCCGCCTGACGATTGTGGTGGGTCCGCGCCCCGCCGACGTCGCGCCAACTTGTTGTGCGGTCACTTGTTCGGTATCGCGCCACGCCATATTGAACGCCTGTCGACGCTCGGATCGCAATGGGCGTTACGCCATGCCGATTTTTCCCGCAGCCTGGCGGAAAAGGCCCGCAGTTTCGGCGGAGAACTGGAAGGCGTTCAAATACTCGTCGACATTAAACCGAGGCCGCGCAGCGCGGATTGCCCGGACAAACACACCGGCTTCCTCGATCCTGCCAGCAAGCACCTGACAGAAGGCGGCGGTCGCAAGGATAAAGATATGGGCGTTCGGCTGCATCGCCGCCTTGACCGACCAGGCCGCAGCCTCATCGAACCGGCCCAGTCGCATGTAGGCTATCCCCTTGCTTGCCAGCATGCCGAACATGAGCGGATCGAAGGGGCTTAGAACGCGTGATTGGTCAGCGGCCTCGATCGCGGCAAGCGGATCGCGCGACTGCGAATGGACGAAAGCCAGGGTGTAATGGCCGAGCGCGAAATTCGGACTAAGGTCCACCGTCTGCCGCAACTCGCCGATAGCCTCGTCATGTCGACCGATTAGCCAGAGGGCTCGGCCCATTGCCCAATGCGCGGCGGGATCGTGTTCGTCGACAATGAGGGCGCGCCCGGCAGCCTCTAAAGCGTGGCTAGTGTGTGATTTTCGATCGTCCCACTGCTGAAACGCGCTTTGCCAATGGGTAAACGAAAGACCTGCATGAGCGCGAGCGAAGGTCGGATCGAGTCCAACGGCCATCTCGAAAAAACGTCGGGCGGCGTCGTTCTCCGTTTGTGTGAAGCGGTACATATGCCAAAGGCCGCGGTGATAGGCCTGCCAGGCATCGAGCGAGTCGGGCGGCTTCAGCACCGCGCGGTTGCGCTCGACTGCTTCAATCTCGCTCGCAATCGACGCAACGATTCGATTGCCGATGTCGTCGATGACCGAAAACACAGCATCCTGCTTGCGATCGAAATCGTCGGCCCAGAGAATTCTTGCCGTAGCGGTTTCGATCAACTCTACGCTCACGCCGAGCCGGTTCGGCCGACGGCGCACCGATCCGGTGGCCACATAATCGACGTCGAGCCGACGGCCGGCATCTTCCGGCCCGACTCGTCGAGGGCCGAGGGCGAAGACAGATCCCTCGGCGATGACGAAGAAACTCCGCAGCTTGGCGAGCCGCGTAATGATGTCGTGCGTGAGGCCGTCGGCCGCCTCGCCGGCGCCCTCCCGCCGGTCTGGCAACGCATGGAAGGGCATCACCGCCAGTGAGGGGCGGCACGTCGCTCTCGACTGGGCTGCGGCATCAGCGCGAGGTCCGGGAGTTGCCAATTGCACCACGGCGGCGCTGCCTGGAGCTCCTGCATGCAGCGCTTCGCATACTTTCAGCCAAGCCTTGCGGACGGGCTCAAAATCGAGAGCCTCAGCCTCGTAGAGTCGAGCCGCGACATTTAGCTGGCGCTTGCATGCATCAATCCGGCCGCGCTCGGCGAGGCGGCGCAGAAGTTCAGTCTGCGCCTTGTCGTCGAATGGGGCAATCTCGACCCATTTTTGGACCGCCGCGAATCCCTCGCTGGAATGCGCAGGCAGGCTCTCGGCCAGCCTTTGAAGAAGCGCCGCGCGAAATGCCGCGTATCGGCTTTGCTGTGAGGTAAGCCAGACGTTGAATTCGGGACAGCGTTCGATCGCAAGCCCTTCGAGCAGTTCGCCGCTGTAGTGCTCTGAGAGGGATTGCAGCTGGTCCACCGTGAGCGTCTCGACCCCCTGTTCCATGGCGGAAGCGACTTCGATCGCGTCCACTAACCAGCCGTCCAGTCGCAGCGCGACCGTATCCACGGACGTGACGACCATATTGCTGTGGGAGTCGCCGAGAAGGCTCCTCAGCTTGCTGAGGCACCAACGAAGCTCTCCTCTCGGGTCATTGGCAGCCTCGTCCCAAAGCAACTCGCACAGCCGGCCACGTTGCGTTGGGCGTTGTGTGAGGGCGAGATAGCCGAGAAGGCCGCACGTTTTCCGTGAGGCCGGCAATACCAGCGGCGCGCCATCCCGTTCAATCGCCAGCGGCCCCAGCATCCGAAGCCGAACGCCGACGGGGTGGGCATGGCATCCCGGGGATTTCGATTCCATGGCCATTTCCACGGTCGCTCCAACGGACGCGGCTCCCAAATGCTTGTATCATTGAATTTATTCGACCGCATCTGGCATTGCACCGGATGTCTCGCCGGGCAGACGGGAGGACAACCATGCTGACCGCAGCAACCATCAGAAGCACACAGGGCCGTGGCCGCCTTTTCGACAGCGTCCTCGATACGGTCGGCGATACCCCGGTGATCAGGGTCAATAATCTCGGAGTCGAGGGCAGGACGATTTACACCAAGGCGGAATTCTTCAACCCGGCGTCGTCAGTCAAGGATCGGCTCGCGCTGAACGTGATCGAGGCAGCCGAGCGCGCCGGCATTCTAGATCCTGGCCAGACAGTGGTAGAGGCGACCAGCGGCAACACCGGTATCGGGCTCGCCATGGTTTGTGCTCAGAAGGGCTATCCGCTCGTGGTGACCATGGCCGACAGCTTTTCCGTCGAACGGCGCAAGCTCATGCGCATGTTGGGCGCCAAAGTGGTGCTGACCCCTCGGGCGCAGAAGGGCTTCGGCATGTATCAGAAGGCGGTTGAGCTGGCGGAGACCCACGGCTGGTTCCTCGCTCGGCAGTTCGAGACCAAGGCTAACGCCGATATCCACGAGAGCACGACTGCACGAGAAATCATCAATGATTTTACCGGTCAGCGGCTGGACGTCTTCGTCACCGGATACGGAACGGGCGGAACGATCACCGGCGTCGCCCGCGTGCTCAGGCGTGAGCGGCCGGAGACACGCATTATCCTCTGTGAACCCGCGAACGCCCAACTGGTCGGCAACGGCGCCGCTCAGCAACGCGCCGCCGGCGGGGCGCCTGCTGCAAGTCATCCGGCATGGGAACCGCATCCAATCCAGGGCTGGACGCCGGATTTCATCCCCGCCGTCCTCCAAGAGGCCATCGATTCGGGCTTCTGCGACGAAATCGTGCCAATCGCGGGCGCCGAAGGCATGGCTTGGACAAGGCAGCTCGCCCAGAGGGAAGGCATCTTCACAGGCATTTCCGGCGGATCAACGTTCGCGGTCGCGCGCCGCATTGCGGAACGAGCGGCGGCCGGTTCGGTCATCCTGTGCATGTTGCCGGACACTGGAGAGCGTTACCTCAGCACGCCACTGTTCGACACAATCGAGGAGGACATGAACGAGGAAGAGCTCGCTTTGTCTCGATCGACCCCGAGTTGCCAGTTCGCGGTCGCGGCCGCCTGAGACTCCAGCGATGCGACACCAATCCCAGCGAGCGGGCACATCCCTGGAAGAAACGCTCGATCCGAAGGACTGGACCGATGCGCAATCCGTGGCACACCGCGCCGTCGACGACGCGATCGCTTATCTCCGAGACGTTCGCGATCGTCCAGTCTGGCGAGACATGCCAAGCGAGGTCAGAAAGACGTTCAAGTCGCCTCTGCCGCATTCCCCCACGCCGCTCTCCGAGGTCTACCGCGAGGTCTCCGAAACGTTGATGCCCTATCCAATGGGCAACATCCATCCACGCTTCTGGGCCTGGTACATGGGGGCGAGTAACTTCACCGGAGCGCTGGCTGACTTTCTGGCTGCGGTTCAAGGGTCCAACCTGGGCGGTGGTAATCACGCCGCAGCACTTGTCGACGAGCAGGTCGTCGACTGGTGCAAGGAGATGATCGGCTTCCCGGCTTCGGCGAGCGGCACTTTGGTAAGCGGCGGATCAATGGCCAACATTATCGCCTTGATCGTCGCGCGCAATGTCAAGGCGGGCATCGACGTGCGTGAGCACGGCGTTGGAGCAACCGAGCGGCCGCTCCGATTTTATGCATCCGACCAGATCCACAGCTGCCACCGCAAGGCTATCGAAGCGATGGGGCTTGGAAACTGCGCGCTTCGACGTATCCCAACTGGCGATGATCTGCGCATCGACCTCGGCGCACTCGCTATCGCAATCGAGCGAGACCGCGCCGCCGGCTTTCAGCCAGCCTGCGTGATCGGGACCGCAGGGACCGTCAACACCGGCGCGATCGATGATCTTGAAGCGCTCGCCGACCTCGCGGCACAGGAGAACCTGTGGTTCCACGTCGACGGCTGCATCGGCGCTCTTATCGCCATAGCGCCGGACAATGCCCATCGTGTTCGCGGCTTGGAGCGCGCCGATTCCGTCGCACTCGATCCCCACAAGTGGCTGCATGCGCCGTTCGAGGTCGGGTGCGTAGTGGTCCGCGACGCCGCCGCCCATGTGTCGAGCTTCTCGATGGACCAGGAATATCTCGAAAAAACTCCGCGTGGAATTGCATCCGCACGGTGGCTCCACGAGTATGGCTTGCAGACGAGCCGCGGGTTTCGCGCGCTCAAAGTCTGGATGGCTCTAAAGGAGCATGGTGCCGAGAAATTCGGGCGGCTCATCGATCAGAATATCGCCCAAGCTCATTACCTCGACGGTTTGATCGCCTCGGAGCCGTGCCTCGAGATTGTCGCACGAACCTCCATCAATATCGTTTGCTTCCGCTATCGTGCGCCGGCCCTCGGCGAAAAGGCCTTAAAGGGTCTAAACCTCGAAATCATGATGCGGCTGCAAGAGGACGGCATTGCGGCCATCTCGGACACGACCGTCCGTGGAAAGCACTCTTTGAGAGTTGCGATCAACAACCATCGCACACGGCGTTCTGATCTCGATCTTCTGGTGCGGGAGATCGTCCGCCTCGCGGGACATCGAACTTTGCTATGAGAGCGGAGGAGCAATAGGTCAGCGTCTGCATAGCATTGCGAGGGCATGACCATGGATATTGGCGATTGGCTGCGAAGCATCGGGCTCGGACAATACGAAGTTGCCTTTCGCGATAATGAAATCGATGACAGTATTCTTCGAAGCCTGACGGCTGACGATCTGAAGGACATCGGAGTAACTTCTGTCGGGCACCGCCGCAAGATTCTGACTGCGATCACGGAGCTGTCAGGGGCGGTCACGGATTCCCCGCCAGAGGCGAAAGCCGAGGGCCGGCCTCTCATCCCAGATGCGGTCGAGGCCACGGCAGAGCGCCGCCAGTTGACGGTCTTGTTCTGCGACCTGGCCGGATCGACCGCCATGTCAACTCGCCTCGATCCCGAAGACATGCGTGAAATCATTCGGGATTACCAGGACGTCTGCTCAGGCGTGATCGCGCGGTACGACGGCTTCGTCGCGAAATTTATGGGCGATGGTGTACTCGCATATTTTGGCTTTCCTCGCGCCCACGAGGATGACGCCGAACGAGCTGTGCGGGCCGGGATCGATCTTGCCGATGCAGTCGCCAGGCTTCAGACGTGCGGTGGAGAAGCATTGAAGACGCGCATCGGCGTCGCGACGGGAATCGTCGTGGTTGGAGACCTCGTCGGTCAAGGATCTGCACAGGAGCAGGCCGTCATTGGCGACACCCCCAATCTGGCGGCGCGCCTGCAGATCTGCGCCGGGGTCGGCGGCATCCTGATCGCCGACCAAACGCGTCGTTTGCTCGGCGACGCCTTCGAGCTGAAGCCGATCGAGCTGAACGATGTCAAAGGGTTCGATGCGCCCGTCCGCGCCTGGGCGGTGTTGCGCGAAGCCGAGACAGAGACCCGGTTCGAAGCGTCCCGATCCAGCCCCATGACGCCGTTCATCGGACGTGAGCCCGAAGTCGCGCTGCTCATCGAGCGATGGCGGGACGCGTGTTCGGGCGAAGGCAAGGTCACCTTGCTTTCGGGGGAGGCGGGGATCGGCAAGTCACGCATCTTGGCCACGCTGCTCGAACGCATCGCCGAGGAACCACATCTAGCGATCCGCTATCAATGTTCTCCCCACCACATCAACGATGCATTCTACCCGATTGTCAGCCAGATCTGGCGGACCGCCGAACTTGCGAGCGCAGAGTCTTCCGAGGTGCGACTTGAGAAGCTGGAGACAATGGCCCGCCGTTCGCGGCTCGAGCCGAAGGAGGTCGTTCCGCTTGTGGCGTCGCTATGTTCGGTTCCGCTCGAAGGCCGCTATGTCGAGCTTGAGATGACGCCTCCTGAACAGAAAGAGCGTTTGATCAGTGTATTGCTCGCGCTTCTTGAAGGTCTGACCAGAGAGGCACCGATGCTCGTGCTGCTCGAAGACGCGCATTGGATCGACCCGTCGTCGCTCGAAGTGTTCAATCGTCTGGTCGACAGGACGCCCGGCCTGCGAGCGCTGCTGATCATCACATTTCGCCCGGAATTCGTCGCCCCGTGGCTTGGTCAAGCCCATGTCCATTCGCTGGCATTGAGCCGCTTAGGACGGCGACACGCCCTTGCCCTAATAGATCGCCTCACCGGCGGCAAGGCGCTGCCGGCGGAAGTTCTGGAGCAGATCGTTGCGAAGACGGATGGCGTCCCGCTTTTTGTCGAGGAACTGACAAAGACCGTGCTCGAGTCCGGACTTCTTCGCGAAGCCAACGGCGCCTATGTGCTGACCTCCGTGCTTACGCCGCTCGCGATTCCATCGACCCTTCAGGACTCGTTGATGGCACGGCTCGATCGTTTGGCTCCGATCAAGGAAATTGCACAAATCGGCGCGACGATCGGCCGTGAGTTCTCCTTTGATCTTCTAGAAGTAGCGTCGCCGGTTCAAGGCGTTGCGCTTCAGGATGCGCTTGGCCAGCTAGTGGCTGCAGGGCTTATCTTTCGGCACGGAGCGCCGTCCGAAGTGACCTATGCGTTCAAGCACGCACTTGTCCAGGAAACGGCCTATGGCTCTCTCCTCAAGAATCGCCGGCAGCAGATGCATCAACGGATCGCTGAAAGCCTTCGCGACCGCTTTCCGGAGCGAGCCGAACGCGAGCCGGGCCTCGTGGCGCATCACTTTACCCGGGCGGGATTGCCGAAGATAGCAATCGAATGGTGGAGTCGCGCCGGAAATCGGGCGATGCGGCGCTTTGCCAACCAGGAGGCCGCCCTGAGCTACGTAAACGGCCTGAACCTGATGGCGGAGCTGCCGCCTGGTGAGGAACGCAATCGGCAAGAACTGGGGTTCCGGCTCTCGTTGGGCCCGGCGCTGCTCGCAGCGCGCGGCTACGCGTCGGACGAGGTCGACCGAAATTACCAGGAGGCCAGCCGGCTCGCCGAGTCCTTGTCAGACAGGGAGGCTGAATTTACGAGCGAGCGCGGGCAGTGGCACTACCTGTACGACCGGGGCCAACTCGATCGCGCCTTGGCGATTGCCGAGCGCTTGTGTGCCATTGGGAAGGAGGATCCGAGCGCAGAGAAAAGCAGCCTGGCGTTTCGGGCTTTGGGCTCGACCCTTATGAGCAAAGGCGAATTTGTACGCGCGATCGAAGCGTTCGAGCAAGTCATGAGCCACGGCCGCCAGGCGCCAATTGGGTCGTGCTTTGCGCATCACGGCGAGGAGCCGCACGTCGTCGCGTTGCAGTACAAGGGGCTGTCACTCGCGGTTCGAGGTTATGCCGACACGGGCCTTGCCTCGGCACAGTCGGCGCTGTCGTTGGCCAAGACCTTGAATTTTCCCCTCATGGTAGCTTTCGCTTCGGGCGTGGTCGGCATGGTCTTTATACTCCGTCGTGACTACCGGTCCTGTGTCACCCTCATGCGGGAGCAGATCGACTATTGCTCCGAGCACGGTTTGGTTTTTTGGTCCGCCGCGCACGAGATTCTTCACGGCGCTTCACGGGCCTGTCTCGACGGCAACCCGGAGGGCGTTACGCAGCTAGAGGAAGGTATCCAAAGCTGGAAGAAGACTGGCGCCGCGCTTCATATCCCGACGTGGTTGTCCTATCTCGGCGAGGCGGCGCTCTGTGTTGGCAATGTCGAGAGCGCTGAGGAAGCCGTGCGCAAGGGGATCGACATGTCCGAGAAGCATGGCGATGCCTTCGCTCTTGCGGATCTGAGAAGGCTCGCCGGCCGCGTGCTTCTGCGGCAGGGGCGTCAGGATGAGGCGCGTCATTCGTTCGAGGCGGCCGTGGAGATCGCGCACCGGCAAGACGCGGGATTATATCTGCTGCGGGCCAGCCGTGACCTGGCCCGGCTTGTTGCTGATGGCGACAGCTTAGCCGGTGCTCAAGAGATCCTGTCGCCGATCCTCGCGAGGGTCCCTGAACATCGGGCCGGCTCGGATTTCCAGGAAGCTTCCGAGCTGCTCTCCACGTTGTCGATCAAGCCAGCCAAGGCCTCTTGAGAAACCAAGTGTGGTTCGCTGCTTGGTTTGAATCGGCGCGGCTTTGACCCCGCGTATTACTGCACCTGCAAATGTTACCCTGACGGTGCCATTGCCTATGACGACCGCAAAGACAAGAAATGGTTGGGGCAGGACATCGCTGGTGGCCGAAATCCAACCCTCCTTGAGTCCTTGAGGGACAAGTTATGAATGTAAGGGTCTTTGCTAGGAATGGTCGCTATATCAGTTGTAGTCGCGACATTGGTTCTCACTTGCACCAAGGATGCGAACACCTTTGGTTTCGTTGGCCTCCTTATTGCAACCCGGCCATCGTTGTGATCACGGTTTACCGTTATGCTGAAAGAATGCGATCGTATTCGGTGACCAAGTCCGTCCGGGGTCAAAATTCGAAGAACTCAGGTCGAGCAAAATTGGTCCGCTCTGATGCGATGAGCGGACGCTTCTCAGAGGCGGCGCAGCTTCGCTGATGGCAGAAGCGCACTATTGTGGCGGCGAGCAACTTGATATGAGTAAGGCGTGGCACTCTAGAATGGGAGGGCCGAATGACCATCCGGACCGTGTTATTGGCTATTTGCGTTCTGCTTAGTAGTGCATTCCCGTCGTTTCCAAGGGCAGTTCTCCGGTCAAAGACGACGCCTGGAATCCTGAGCACATCAGCGTTCTTCCCCTTGAAGTGCGACAATACATCTCTGGAATTTGCAAGGGGCCGGCCCAGGCGCAGCATGACTTTGCAACGTACCTTCCGTCCGACAAGCGCTGGCGCATTAACCTCGAATACCTGCGCTGCGATGGCTTGGGTAAATTTCGCCACGGAAGCCTGTGTCTGGACGTCGATTTCGTTGCGGTAGGCGGTCATTTCCGGCTTGCCAACAAACAAATTAGAGGTTGCGGCTTCTGAAGTCGAATGGCCTAGAAATTGACGTTGAAGCCAAGCCTGCTGTCGCTCGAAAACGATGAGTCGAGCGAACCGCCGCCTGCGGTGCGGCAGGCGAGCACCATGCCGTGCGCAAGCTGGATATAGAAGGACCAGCGAAGCGTGCCTGCCCGGATAACGTATCCTGGTCGATGCCGTCATAGGTGCGCAGAAGCTGCAACAACGATTGCTCGACCGAGCGCATGGTGCCGTCGTAGGACTAATCGACGACGGCTCGATGTGGCTGTCCCCGACAATCCGGACCGCGTCTCCGGCTGGTGAAAGGGATCCGGGTGTCACCTGGCCCCACTCTACAGCCTAGTCTTCCTTTCGGATTCCTAGGTCTTGTCGTTCGACCCCTTTCGCGACGGGGAGTTGCCAACCGCGCCTGATCGCCATGACGCGGAGCAGGAAGCACGAAATCAGCGCGATTGTCGTCACCGCGGCGATCGGGAGCTGCAGCATATGACCGATCACCACGATGGCTGCCGCGACCAGCGCCGCGACCGCGTAGAGATCGGCACGCAGCACGGTCGGAATCTCGGCGAGCAGCACGTCTCGGATCATGCCACCGCCGATCCCCGTGACCACGCCGAGTACTGTCGCCATCACCGGATTGAGTCCGAACGACAGCGCCTTCGATGAGCCTGTGACGGCGAACAGGGCTAGTCCCGCCGCGTCGAAATACAGCACCGCGTTGGATAGGCGCACGATGAGGGGCGAGAAGTAAAAGGTAACAAGACCAGCGAGGAACGACACGCCGAGATATCGCCAGTCACCCATGGCTCCCGGAGGGACGGCGCCGATCAGGAGGTCACGGGTGATGCC
>NZ_JBSSAM010000001.1:3467500-7516936 GCF_054058595.1 Bradyrhizobium sp. USDA 4472 | reverse complement strand
GAGCGCCAGCAGCTCGCCTGGGCGCGCGGCCGCGATCTCGGCATGTGGGAAGGCGAGGGCATCCCCATGCACTATCCCCGCATGGTGGTCGGCATCCCCAAGGGGCTCGATGCGGCGACGGAGGGAAACCTATCCCTGACCGCGATCGGCTACGACCTGCGGTCAAAGACCCCCTTCGCCAAGCAGCGCAAGCATCTCGAGCTCGAAGACACCGAAAAGGCGATCCGGGCCAAGGTTTCGGCCGCACTGGAGAAGCAGGGCAAGACCCCGGAGGAGATCGCGGACGCCGTCGGCCAGGTCAAGGTCGTGCGCGACATCCGCGCGGTCAACCTCGCGACCAAGCAGATGGAAGATGCGATCGCCGGCCGGACCCTGATCGAGAACATCAAGGACGTCGGCAAGCGCACTGGCGACGACACGGTCGCGGAGGGCTTCCAGCCGGACAAGTCCTGGTTCACGGTTGACCATCCGTCCTTCAAGACCTGGCGGCCGAAGTTCGCCGAGGTCGACGGCAAGATCGAAGCTGTCAAGGACAGCGCCGGCAATGCCGTGTTCGAGCAGGTCCCGATCTATGTCCGGGGAGATTTCGCGGGCCCGTTGCGCGCGGCCATGTGGGAGAAGTCCGGCGCGGCCTACAGAGGCATGATGGCGCTGAAGGGCAAGACCATGGGCCTGATCATGAACTCGCCCATGATCCACAACCTGGTGGAGTTCGGCCGCGCGCTGCCGGCGATGCCGATCCGGATGATGACGCCGGTCGTTGGTGACGGCGGCGTCCTGTCTCCGGTTCGCATCAAGGTCTATGCTGACGGCTTCCGGGCGAAGAACGATCCGGCCGTGATGCACGAGGCCATCGACGCTGGTCTCGTGCCGATTGGAAAGCGGTTCTTTAATCAGGACATCAACTCGATGATGGAGACGCCGGACCTGACGCCGGGGCGCTCCATCACCGCCAAGGCTCTCGCGCTGGTGCCGGGCCTATTCGATGAGGCTGCCGGTACCGCCGTGAAGCAGGCGATCGATAAGGCCGGCGACTTCTGGCACAACACGCTGCTGTGGGACAAGGTCGCGGACCTTCAGGCTGGCCTTTACGTCAACATCCGCGGTGACCTCATCGGCAAGGGCATGGATCGGCAGACAGCGTCGCGCATTGCGGCGCACTATGCCAACCGCTACGCCGGCGCGCTGCCGAAGGAAGCCATGAGCGAGATGGCAACGAAAGTCGCCAACACCATGCTTTTCTCGCGGTCCTTCACGCTGGGCAACCTCGGCGTCATGAAGGACATGCTGACCGGGTTGCCCAAAGACGTGCTGGCGCAGATCGAACGCGATGCAGGGTTCCGGGCCGGATCGATCGAGGGAGCAGCCGAGATCGCCGAGAACGCCAAGACGTCGGCCGCCGCTGTCGCGCGCCGGAAAGCAATCTCCGTCGTCACGCTGGACATCGCCCTGATGTATGCCGGCAATTCGATCTTGCAGAGCGCTTTCCACGTCATGCTTGGGCAGGGCGGATGGTCGGAGGAGGGCCATGCATACCTGCGGCGGCTGCGCGACGTGGTCAATGATGGCGCGGCGCATCCTCTCTCGCTTCTGAACCCGCTGTGGATTTCCAGCATTCCCGGCAAGCTCAGCGCCACTGCGGACAATGAGCCCGGCCGGCAGAACCGTGTCATGATCGGCACAGCAAAGGACGGCACGGCGATCTACGCGCGCAACCCGGTCGGCAAGATCGGTGACGAATTTGCTGGGTATTTCGACGGGCCGATTGACATGCTGCGCAAGAAGGAAGGCACCCTCGCGCGCCCGCTGCTCCAGATCTATTCCAACGATGCCGGCTTCGGCCGGAAGCTGTACGATCCGAACGCCGAGACCTTGAGCGAGCGCGCCGGGGTGATCGGAGCCATTGCCAAGCACCTGATCGCGTCCCAGCTTCCGGTCGGGCAGATTTCCGCGTTCTCCGATCTGGTGAAGGGCGAGGGCGACAAATTCGTGAACTTGGCACAGGCCTTCGGGCCCTTCGCCGGCGTGACGTTCTCGAAGGGCGCGCCGGGCGGCCCCGCCGTCGGCGAGATGTATGACGCGAAGTCGCGGCATGAATTCGCCGTCAATCAGGCCCTGCCGGACATCCGCCGCCAAATCAAACGCGGCGACGTGGACGGCGCGATCAGCGCCATGACCGAGCTCGACATCCCGCAGGGCCTCCAGCGCTGGTACATCAAGACCACACTCAACCCGGCTCTGCGTATGAGCCCGCGCGCGGTGCAGGATTTCTACCTGCATGCCACCGACGAACAGAAGCAGAGGTTCGAGCGCGCCCGCAAATAGGGTGCGTTGTTGGAAACGTGGCGGCCGGGACAATCCCGGTCATGCGCAAGATCCTTATAGCCGCTCTGATCGCCCTGCTGCCGACGGTTGCCGCCGCGCAGCAATTCCCCACCGTTCCCAGCGGCACCGTGATCGGCCGCACGCTGGCCGGCACCGGCCCGGCGCAGGCGATCCCGTTCTCGCAGTTGCTCGCGACCTTGCTTGCGAGCAACCCGACGATCCCGACGCTGAACACGTCGTCGGTGCTTTACGCCGGATCGAGCAGCGGCACAGCAACCGTGAAGGCGCAGGCGGTCGCGGGAACGCCAACGATCCAGTGGCCGAATACGTCCGGAACCGTGGTCGACAATGCGACTGCGCCGATCGTTGCGAGCTCGACCACCGGAAATGTTAGCTGCGCGAATTGCGCGGTCTCCATCTCGACGCGCGCTGCGGCGGCCGCGCAGGATCTTTCCGCCTATGCGTTCGTTCGGACGAACGGTTATGCAGCAGTCGGTGACGGCGGCGGCGCGCGGTTCAAGAATGTCGGCACCACGCCGTTCCTCGATCAGCATATCTGCGGCTATACGCTTGCCGGCGGCTCGGGCTACACGAACGGAACGTATACCTTTGTCTCGCTGACCGGCGGGACGGGGTCTGCCTTCTACGCCAACATCACGGTTTCCGGCGGCGCCGTCACGAACGTTCTGAAAATCTTCAATGCAGGCGGCTTTGGCTATTCCAATGGCGATGTGTTGACGACCGGGGCCGGCAACATCGGAGGCACGGGCTCTGGCTTTTCGATTACCGTCAACTGCCTGACCACGGTATATGGCAGCTTCACGGACTCGGCCGGAAACCATTGGCAGTACATTCCCGAGAACTTCATCGATCCCCGCCAGTTCGGCGTGAAGATGGATTGGCTTGGGACGGATGGGTCAGCGACCGATAACATTAACCAGCTTCAGGCGGCCTTCAATTTTGCCTCCTATTCCGTGACGACGCTAACGTCTGGAGGGGCTGGCAATTCGGCTGGCACCAAGGTTTTGATGCCGAATGGCGTCGCGATGATTTGCAGTTCCGGCTTGCAAATGTGGAATTCGACGCAGTTGCAGGGCCAAGGCCTCGTCAACTCAGGCATTCATGGCTGTGCCGCGTTTCCAGGTAGCAACAACTTCATCACCATCGGCGATACCAACGCCCATGTTGCGTGCTTCGGCAACCGCATCTCGGACATCGATATTTCGGTCTCATACTCGGCTGTCGGGACGTCGCAAATCTACGCGCTGTACACGAACTGCGCGCAGCAGGGCGAGCTGATCAATAACGTCGCCATCTATCCCGGCCCGAAGGGATGCCTGGATCTTGAGACGGGATATGGCGGCGCTGCTGCCCTTTACATCAAGGGGCTATTCTGCACGCTGGCAACTAGCCCTTCATCCGAAGGGATCAGGATCAATTACGGCACGACGCTGATACATCTGATCGACACGATCGTGGAATCGTCTGCCGCGCCGAGTGCGACAGGCATCAACGCGCTTGGCGGCGTCATCACGCTCGACAATTATCATTCGGAGGGCGTAGGAACGCCGCTGTTCATCAATCTGACGACGGCGAACCATTCGCTGGTTTTGTTCAACTCGACCGGTGGCACCGGGTGTACGAACTTCGTGAACCTAGCCAGCACCAACACCGTCGGCAACTTCGCGCTATTCAATTCGCAGAAGAACGGCTGCTCGACCAACCTGGTGCAGGACGGCCAGCCCGGCGGCACCTCCCGCTCCGCTGACGCCAAGCCGGTGAACGGCTGGATTTCCTTCAACCCGTAGCCTTGTCTTACGGGTTGTGTCCCTATAAGTTGCGCCGCCATGGACTGGCGGCTGAAAGCATTGGCATTTCGAGTTTTGGACCTCCCCGGTGGGGCTCATGCTCATTATTTCCTGCAACGACATGTGACGCGCAACTGGCCGCGTCGGCCGCAAACGCTTGATGCATTGGCCGGAATAGCCCGCCGCATAATCGAGGATTATGCTCGGCACGCAGGCGGAACGCCGGCTACCGTGATTGAGGTTGGTGCGGGTCGCGACCTAGCCGTCCCGTTGGCGCTACGGCGACTCGGCGTGAGCGAAGTGATAGCCAGTGACGTCGAGCGCCTGGCAAGGCTTGATCTCGTCCAGCACGCGGCCAATCGAATCCTTGCCGGACAGGTCCACTTTCCGACATGGGATGACCTGTGCAGGTTCGGCGTTCGCTATCTCGCCCCGCATTATGTCGCTCCGGGCGATATTACTGTGGATTGTTCCTGCTCGAATGAGGTGCTGGAGCATGTCCCGCCGGATCAACTTGTCACGCTTCTCAAGGGCCTGCGGGCCACCACGCGTGGGATCACGACCCATTCGATCGACTACAGCGATCACTATGCGCGGTCGGACAAGACTGTCTCGCGGCTGAACTTCCTGCGCTACTCGGACGAGGCATGGAAGCCGTTCAACAGCGGCAAACAGTACGTCAACAGGCTCCGGCATAGCGACTATCTGAATCTGTTCCGTGAGGCCGGATTTACGATCCTGGAAGAGAAAAGCGAACCGGGGCCGCTGCCGGACTTCGACGTCGCGCCGCAATTCCAGCGCTACGCCCCGGCAGATCTCTTTGCCATCAGGGGGCGGATCGTAGCTGCATAGAGGAAGTCAGTTCTCGCAAAATGGCGGGGGACGAGTCCGGATTTGCTAGGACACCAAAGACGGCAATCAGAGAGGCCAACACGACCAACAGGGCCATGCCGGGTAGAGCTTCGCGCATGTTTATGAGCCTCGGTAAGGGCCACTGACAGTAGCATTTCAAGGTTGCTCTGCAAGCCTCGGTAGTGGTGCGTTGTTGCCCAACCGTCACAGCGGCCATGGTCCCTCCGAAAACGGAGCGCGTCATGGAGCCGGCATCAATTCGTTACAAGAACCCCGGCGCCATGTGGGGCAGGGGCAACAAGATCGCCAAGAAATGGGGCTCGACCGGCACCGTCGATCTGAACGACGGCCTCGGTCAGGGCAACAATATTGCGGTGTTCCCCGACTACGTCTCCGGCATCTGCGCGCAGCTCGACCTCTGGCGCACCTCGCCGAACTACCGCAATAAGCGGTTCGACCAGGCTATCGCGGTCTGGGCCGGCCACAACCAAACCGAAAGCTATATCCGCTTCGTCCTCGCGCGCGTGCCCGGCATGACGCGCGACACCATCATGGATGATGTGTTTTGGCAGAGCCCGAAGGGGATCGCCTTCCTGAAGGCCCAGGCCGGGCACGAAGCTGGCAAGACCTATCCTGCGCCGGATGCCGACTGGATCGAGGCGCAGCGCCGCGTCTTCAAGAACGCCAACGCAGGCAAGACCGCCGGCGCCGTGATCGCCGTCGGCACGGTTGCGGCCGCCGGCGCGCACTATGCCAGCGCGCCCATGATCGCCGCTGCCGTCTTCTCGATCGCGGCCGTCGCCGCCCTCATCATTTGGATCAAAAGGAAATAGCCATGTGGACCGCTATTCTCGTGCTGCCCGGCCTCGTGGCCGTTTATCTAATGTTCCTGCGGCCGCGGCTGGCCGCCTATCCGGCATTCAAGCAGTTCTACCAGGAGGCTGACGGCTTCTGGGCGAAGATCTGGGCCCTGTGCGGCAAGTCGCTGACGATGGCGTGGCAATACGTTCTGATGGTCGTTGCCGGGCTGCTCAATCAACTCGACAATATCGCCGCCACGCTGGGCGATCCCAACCTCAAGCAGCAGGTTTCGGATTTCCTTCATGCCGATCCGAAGTACATGGGCTATTTCCTCATGGTGGTCTCGGGCTTCACGATCGCGTCCCGCCTGCGCTCGATCGGGAAATAGCCATGTGGGCCGGCATCATCGAGGCGGTCCTGCCCGGCTTGCTGGCGCCGCTCAAGGACATCTTCCACGATTATATCCAGGGCAAGATCAGCGAGGCGCAACTCGCGGCCGCGGTGAAGGAAGCCATGCTGACGGCGTTCTCGAACCTCGACACAGCCCTGCTGGACAGCATCACCAAGACCTACACCTCGTTTTGGCAATCGACCGGCCAGAGCCCGGTGATGCAGCACGGCTGGGCCATCGTGCTTTACAGTCAGCTTTTTGTGCTGGTGTGGCATCAGTTTGTAATCCCGTTCATGGTCACGTTCGGCTTCGTGCAGAAGTATGCGACCTCTGGAGCGACCGTGAATTGGGCCTATGCGTTGATCGCACTCTGCCTTGGAGCTCCGGCAATCCTGACGCGCGTCGGGCCGGCCGCTGGATGGGCGGCTGACTCTCTCTCCAGGATCATAAAGCGGTAGGGGCAATGGCAGGTTTGGAATGGGCACACGCGATCGCCGCAATCCTGGGGGTGCTGTTCGGAGCGGCGGGCGGGATCTTCGCGGGCGGCTGGCGCTTGGGGAGGATCGAGGGGCGACTGAAACTACACTTTCAGGAGGCCATCGTGGCGAGTGAGACCCGGATCGAGCAGAAGGTTGAGGGAGCCCGAGAGTCATTTGACGAGACCCTGAAGGGCCTGCGCCAGAAGATCAATGACGTCGAGCTCAACGCCGAGCGCCGCTTCCTGCCGAAGGACGATTTTGTCGACTTCCGCGAGGAATACCGCGAGGATATGCGCGATCTGAAGCAGCTCATCCAGAGCCGGAAACAGTAGCCCACGGGTGCGTTGTTGGGGTTCCGGCCCCTTTCTACCGTCCTCGAAACTCACAGGATTTCGAGGGCTTCGAGATGCACAACGGCGTCAGCAAGGTCACCTTCAGCGGCAACTCGACGCCGGCCACCTTCACCCTGCGCGGGGGTGCCTATGGCCTGACCCTCCACGCGACGACATGGGGCACGGCTACGCTTCAGCGTCAGACGCCGGCGGGTAACCTGGTCACGGTGCTCACGGCGCAATCCGCCGACGGCTACAACGAAATCCATCTCCCCAGCGGCACCTATCAGCTCACGCTTTCCGGCATCACCGCGATCGACGGCGACCTCGTGTCGATCGTCGAGGATCAGTGATGCGACCGTCGGTCAGGATCATCATTCTGAGGGTCCGCTAATGCGCGCCTCCCAACAGATCATCACACTCCTTGGGGGTGTGAAAAGCTACCTCGGCATTATCGCGACCAGCACCTATATTCCGAATGCCATCGCCGGTGCGGGTCGCTACACGATGACCAGAAAGCGGCACTATACGCGGACGGGCTTCAGCAGCGCGCAACTTGTTTATCCAAATTGGTATGTCAATGCGTCGGGAGGCACAGGCGCTGAGACAGGCTCCGGCACGACGTTAGCTCTGAATGCTTGGATTGAATATCCAATCGGAACCTATACTCAGGTCACCTTCGGCGGTTCGAACACGTCGAACATCGCCAGCGGAACGTCGGGGGTAAGCGACGCCTGCGCGGTGACAATCCCCGCTGGCGCGAAGTTCTATACGTGGACCTATGTCCCGAACTTCCCGTGGTTGTTCGTAAATATCACCGTTGGCGGTAGCAAGCACCTCGATACCTCGGATGGAGAGGCTTGCAACTCGAATGGTGCAGGACCGGCGGGTGTTCCGAGCGCACCGGGAGCCATCACCGACAACCGTAGCGCGCTCCAATCCTACGGGCCGTGCATGATTATCGGCCAGACCACGAAACCAAGCCTTATTCTGCCGGGTGATAGCCGCAGCATGGGCGAAGGCGACGTTATTGACTCTGCTGGGGATACCGGCGAATTGGCGCGATCAATCGGCCCGTCTCTCAACTACGCTAATTTCGGCATCTCAGGTGATCGGGTGCAGTGGCTTGCGGCGAGCAATTCGATGCGCTCGGCGCTATTCCAATACGCCTCCGGGTTCCTGACGAATTATGGCATCAACGACCTGAACAACAGTCGCACCGCTCTTCAGGTTAACACAGACTTCGCAACAATGCGGGCGCTAGCACCAACAAAACAGTGGGTGACTGTTACCTTGGCGCCGAAGACGACATCGACCGATAGCTGGGTGACGCCAACGATTGCCTCTGGCGGAACGCCGAACAACCAGACCAAGATGGGCAATGATGCCGCTCGTGTCTCCGTAAATACGACAAGGCGGACAGGCGCGCTGTCCGGGTTCGCCTGTTTCGACATTGCGCCGGTGTCGGAATATCCTACTGATACGGGATACTGGATCGGTGCGACGCCTGCGATCACGGTAGACGGAACGCATCAGAGCGCCGCACAGTATCTTGCGATCAAGAACTCCGGGATCATCACGCCGGCCACTTTCCATCGGTAGATCAACTACCAGTCGCCCGGCTTTCGATCGAAGTCTTCAGGCTTAAGGTTTTTTGCCCCGCTGCTGAAAGCCCAAATGAGAACCCCCAAGATAGCTGCCGCGAGCAGTAACTGGAAAACTAAATCCATCGAGATGACACCTTTTAAAACAAGGTGCCTTGTAGCCCGATCTACGCCGGGTCGGCAATGGTTAACGGACAGACGTCCACACACTCAGGGAGTGAGAAAAGGTGCCGGTCTTTCCCGGCTGTCATCGGTTTGACGGCATTCCTGCCGCCCATTCCCGGTCTGGGACTCCCTACCAATTCGGGACTTAGGCGCACCCAACCGAAACGCTCGCCTCGTACCGCCATCGCTGGCGGAATCTCATGGCTTAAGTGATTCCATCTGTGTCGCCCATGCGGCTACGATCTCGGTTGCTCAACTTGGTGCGGTTCTTCGACTTCCAGCGGTAGAACCAGTTTCCCGGCATGTCATCAAACCATTTGGGTCCAGGCTTGAAGCGATTGCGGCCGGAATAAGGGATAGGAACGCCTTTCCCCTTGGCGGCATAGAACGCCGCAACTTCTCTCCTCTTTCGCCAACTAGTCAGCATGTCGGCACATTCTATTTAGATGATGACGGCTGCGGATGCCACAAAGGGGGCCTTCAGCTCGCACCAAGCAGCCCCGTCCCCTACAACCATATTAGCGCCACCGGGCGAGCTGCTGGCCATTCCAGCACGGCTTCGCCAACCGTCCACATGGTAGAAGCATAACGGGTCGGTGGGTGCGATTGGGAGTGGCATCCGCAACTCTATTCAGACGCGACGGGCTGACCGCCGTTCGCCCACGCCATCTGCATCAGGAAGTCGCATGGCAGGTAGGTGTCGTCGGGCAACGAAATGGTCGCGTCGCTTCCGAGATTGTACATCAGGGTCGCGATTGCTCGCATCCCATCCTGACCAAATCTCTTAGCCAGATCGGCCATCATCGCCTCAATCTCTTCCATGGCGGTCCTCTCCCTGCTCAGGTGCGGCGTGCTGCGCGGCGGCGTTCGATGCGATGAACGATGGCATCGCCTGCCCATGACGCAAAAGCAAGAATGCACCCTAACACCACGTCGATATGTGTAACGGGCGCGCTGGGGCCGCCGCTAAGCACGAAGTAGGCACCGACAAACCAGATCGTCACGCCGGCTCCGAACCTGCTCATGTTTTGTCTCCATTCGGATGCTGCGGCCAGCGCTGGCAGCAATCTGCCTTTTGACATTCCCAGACCGCGCAAGTCAGGACATTCGGATTATTGCACGGCTTCTCATGCCGGCTGCCAAAGCGCCGGCTAACGATCTTGTCGAGCTCGGGGTCTTTGCCCCTGATGTAGACGCTCCACGTCATAGCATTCTTCCAAGGATTAGGCGGCTGTCGCCTCTTGTGGTCCCCACTCCTCATCGTCCGCAGCGTCGTCAGAGACTGCGGTAGAGAAAGTGTACTTCACGTTGGTCACGCAAGCGAACTCGTTACCGCAGGAATCGCACTCAAACATCGTCCTGCCGCCGTCCTCATAGTTTAGCTCGACAGGATGGTCATAGGACCACACCTGAAAATCCTTGTCGCAATGAGGGCACTTCGGCAGCTCATTACTCCAGTAGTCGATTGAGTGCTTCATAACTGCTCCCATTCCATGTGTAGTGGGCTATGAGGTGACTTTTTCGATCTGATCGATCGGAAGGATACTTGTTCCTTCGCCACCATCCAGATTCCTTGCGGCGCCGCCGAACCTGACGACTACGCAATAGCTTTCGTGAACCTGCTTCACGATCACCGCTTCATAGCCGCCAAAGTACCTTGTGGTTACTCGGCTGCCCTCGGTCAATTCGTTCATCTTAGCCACATTGATCATCGTTGCAGGGCGCTTCCATGCGGGTGCCTTCGGGGCGCCCGGTTGCGATGAAGACAGGCCACACGGTAGCCCGTAGCAGCGCCAGCCCGATCGTTGGCGGACCTCCGACGTTGAGCAGTAGTGTCAGAAGAAACCCTGGCAGCCATGCCAGCAGGAAGATCGTAATAAATTCGCGCATTGCTGGTTCTCCGGTTGGACTAGCAGCGCATCAAAGGCGAATTGGGGAATACGGTAGTGCTCGTCGCACCGTGGATCTTGTTGAGCTTATCCTGATGCTCTTTAGGCCCCATGGCGGGGTCGATCTCGTGCGCGAATACGAGATTCAGGTGGTTGCGGATCATTGAAATCTGCGCGGAGGTCAGACCGATAACTTCCGGCTTATTGTCGGCGGCCATGGAGGCGACTTCAAAGAAGCCCTGAAGCCAGTAGCAGAAATCCCTAGATTGCATATCAGTTTCCTTTGCTTATCTGTTCATCGTGAAGGATCAGGACGCTGCCGGCAACGGAACGTTGGTTTCGTTCTGCGTCCCGTCAAACGTCCAGGCGGTAATCTTGATATTGTGCTTGACCACCCAAGCCTCGATTGCGCTCTGGACCATCTTTTCCAGATCGAGCCTCTGCTCGTTGGTGGCCTCTATCCCGTCACCTTCGCCGATCAAGTCGCAATTGGCATCGTTGAGGTGATCGATCAGCCAATATCCGTCGATATCTAGTCGGAAGTCCTGCTGGTGACACTCGGCGATCAGGCTGTAGTCGCACTGTTGCGCGTACTGAAGGGCCTCTTCCTTGGTCGGAAACCCCTCATAGTATGTCTCGCCGTCATGGCTGACGAACCACTCCCAGACGTAGTTCGTGTATGGGTTGGCCTTGAGCGGCGCCACCACGGCGGGAACCGCGGCGTCAGCCGCAATCGCAGCCGGCGCCGATGTGGCTGCCGGCAACGCCGCTGCGGCCGAAAGGGCTGCGGCAGACTTCAAGAGCGATCTACGATCCATTGCGGTCTCCTTGCTGCACATGGGAAAGGTGTGAGATGGCGACAGCAGCTTCATCCAGCCCGACGATTTCCGGATGACCGTCGCTGGCGTTTAACCAATCGAGCTTGATGTGTTTCTTCAGAATGGCAAGAATAGCAGCGCTCTGATCTTGCGTCGCCAGGCGCAAGGACATAGCCAGAATATCACGGTGCTTTCTTAGCCGCTCGATCTCGGTCTTTACCTTTGCATTGACGTAGTGGCCGGCGCCGTCGATGTCTACGACCTCAAGGCCCCTCGGGCCAAGGCGCTCGCGCAGACGGTTGATCTCGCCAGCCGGATCAATCCTTCGACCCCAAAGCTCTTCAGCCTTTTCAATGGTCGCGCATTGCGATGTCTTAGCGACGCAGTCTGAGCATTCGATCCAAGATGTTGGACCGCAAAGGCGAAGCGGCTTCCCGCCGCAGAACGGGCATTGGCTAAGCTCAGCCATGTGTTTTCTCCTGCGGAGAATGCTTCGGCCTGTGGCGTGCAAGATGATCCGCCCATGACGCGATGGCGCCGAGCATTTCCTGCTCGGTCAAAAGCATCGAATAGGTGTCATATCCCTCCGGATTCCAAGGCTCGCGAACTTCGAGCACGTAGAAGCATTGTCCATCGATGTATTTTGTCGTGGGCAATGCGACGCCGCATCCGGTCGGGATGACGGGTTTCCGGGCGCGTTCTTTGAAAAGTCCCGCCATCAGTCGGCGCCTTTCTGTTCAGTTGAAGAAACCAGCGGCCGGCTCTCTGCGTCGATCAGGCAGTCGAGCCAGTTGATGTTGTCGGCAAGGACTTCGGACCCGATCGACGGGCCAAGCCATGTCACCTGCTCGTCCGAAAGCTCCTTGAGCTGTTCCAGGCTGCGTAGGATCGACCGCAGGTAATAAAGCTCGTTGTCGGTAAACCTGCTCATTTCGCCTCCTGGCGCTGTTCAGGGGAGGTGTGTGGACGCCAGACGACGATCACACTGGCGAAGAAGCCGGACGCGCGGTAGGGGCCATCAGTCAGGAAGCGCACGCGACCGCGGATGTATCGAACCTCGGCGTGGCCAACGACGTCCTCGTGCCACCATTTTAGGTCACAGGACGCTGGCAGTAGCCCAACCACAAGCGCGCCCTTGGCGGCCTCCTCGCGAGCCTTGCGGGTCCAGGCGTAGATTTCAGCGCCATAAGGCGGGTTCATGAATACCCGGTGGTCAGCCCACGACTGCTCGAGTCCGTTCTCGGCCTCGGTGAAGAATTTGGGACATTTGGCTGTTGCGGCCGTGCAGCACGGGTCCAACGTGAAGTTGAACTCCTCATCCAGCGGCTCAAAAACCTCCGGCGGCGTCGCCCAATGACGGCCGTTGCCGTTGTAGCGGCCATTGTTCTTCGCCTTGACGCCGCCGAGCACGGCCGGATTATCGCTGGCTGCGATCGTGCGCCTCATTTTTGCCGATCCGTCGATGAGACCTGCGCGCTGTCGATGTCTCGGCCGATATCGCGCAGCCAGCCCGGATAGCCGTTCAGTTTGATGTCGAGGCCGTGGTGGTTTTCGCAGCAGCCGACCGCGTTCTGGAACAGAAGCGAGGCGCACTTGTGCAGTTTCTCGACCTGAGCGCGAAGCTGGGCGTTCTCCTCGAATAGTTCCGCGAGACCATGCTGCGCCGTCGCGATGGCGAGGTCCTTCACCTCGCTGGTCGCTGCTGGAGAACAGGCAGCTAAGATCGCATCGGCGGCGTTCCCAACGCCCGTCAGTTCATGCGCGCCACCGAACAAATCCCGGACGCCCACATGCTTGTGGATTAGTCTGACAATGGTGTCCATCTCGCCCTGCGCCGCAGTGTTAAACTCTTGCACGTGTCCGACTTGCTTTTCGATCTTAGTCATTGGCACTCTCCATTCGGGGCCCGTTGCTCGATAGTGCAGCCGTACAGCTGATCCGGTGTTGGCTTGCGCACGACGTGATAGCCATCGAGCCACAGAAAGAGGCCGGCTGATGCGATGAGGAAAATCACGTATTTGGTCATCGGCAGCACCCCCAAACTCGCAGAGGGCCACTGCCGTCATCTAAACTGAATACGAAAGCCGCGAGCACCCATGCTGGCAAGGTCCATAAAAGAAACAAACCCACGTAAAACAACACCTTGTTCTGACGCTTCATGTTTTGATCTCCGTATTTTTAACTGAGTGTTCGAAGTAGTCTCGGATATCGGCCTTCATCTCTTCGCAGACGTTGGGGTCTTCCAGAGCTGCCGACAGCCACTTGTCGATTTTGCGTTCTGTTGGACGGCGGTTGGCAGATGTCACGTCCAAGGCTTCAAGAGCCCAGCCAATCCTCGTTTTTGCGGCGTTGTAGGCTGCGATATCGATGTCAGCCAAAGCGGCGCGAAGCTGCTCGGTGGGGTCGCGGCTTGCGGAGCCGCATTGAATAGGCTCGACCGCTGCCGGAGACCGCGCCGCATCGGTTAGCCGCATCAACGCAAATGCATCGAGATACTGCGCCACCGTGTAGTTATCGCTATCCGCCCATGTGTTGGTGCTGAGTTCTGCCAATACGTCGGAGGCGACTTCGCGCGCCTCGCTAGAGGGGTAGTCGGGCAACGTCTTGATTTCGCTGCCGCTCATGACTTCCTCCGTTCCGCGTCGGATAGGCCGCTGGTTTCTGCCGGAGACTGCGCAGCTAGTGCCTTAGCGGCTTCCAGAATGACGCGCTGGTTGTAATCGCTAGTGGCCCCGATCCCGTAAACTGACGCCTCATGGAGTGCTGCCGCCAAGCGCTTATCTACACCTTGCGTAGGACTGGACGGCAGCGGCGTCTCGGTGTCCCACGCATGCTCGGCAATGCGGTAGGCTTCGCCGTCGATCAGAATGTTGGCAATCCGCTTGGCGTCTTCTTTCCGCGCGAACCGGATAGCGCGGGAATGGCTAAAGCTCCATTCATGCTGAATGCCACCGCCTCCGGTCACAACACAGCCGCACCAATATTCGACCGAAGCCGTTCCGCTCCACCCGGCTTCGATTAGCCATGCGTACTCGGTCGCGGAGGCTGCTACACCTTGGGCAGGTGCAGTGCCCACAACCTTGTCCCCATCGAGGTTTAGAGATACGTGGCGTTCGTCAGTCATGCTTCAGCCCTCGCAGCAGCCCGGCGGCGTAATGCCTCCGCGGCAATTTCGTGTTCGTTGCGGTCATAGTGCGCCGTCATCTGCACATCGGAGTGCTTCGCCGCGTGGCGCATGAACTCGATCGGGACGCCGGCCTTGATGCCTTCCGAGATCCCGCCGGAGCGGGAGTGCATGTTCTTGACTTCCTTGGGCACGCCGCAGAGATCAGCGATCGAGCGCCAACGGCGGCGGAAGTCTGACGGGTCCCAAGGATAGGAGGTGTGCTCGCAGATGAT
Organism: Bradyrhizobium sp. USDA 4472; assembly: GCF_054058595.1. NCBI lineage: Bacteria > Pseudomonadati > Pseudomonadota > Alphaproteobacteria > Hyphomicrobiales > Nitrobacteraceae > Bradyrhizobium > Bradyrhizobium sp. USDA 4472. The sequence goes on along the minus strand of NZ_JBSSAM010000001.1, from coordinate 7,502,073 downwards.
GACCGGGCCACCTGCATCGTGCTGCCAGTCCGGAACGTGCTTGAATTCTTCGACTACCTGGGGCGCATGAATTAGCGGCAGGATCAGCCGCTTCTGCTTTTTGGAGGTGACGTGGTTCAGGACGAGATCAGGCCCGATCTCCTCCCAGGTGATCCCGCGCTGCCATTTCTTGTCACCAAGGGTGACGATCCCTTCCCCGGGCTCGCTCAGCGGCACCAACTCGCCAAGGCAGTCCTTCTGCCGGAGGAGGGTGTCAAACTGGATGGCCTGGGCGAGGGCGATCGAGAAATAGCCAATCTGTCGGGCCTTCTCCCGGATTGCGACGCACTGATCCAAGGTCAGGAATGAGTTGTTCCGCTCACCCGATGCCGGGTCGCGCCGCTGGCTGATGGAGATGCAGATCCGGGTGCAGTCCGGATCGTCCAGCATCCCGGCGCCGTAGCCGCAGAGCGCCCGCAGCTTCGACATGAAACTGTGAGCTGTCGCCAGCGTCCGGCCATCATTCGACCAGCGGAGGTGCATTTCCTCCAAGGTCCTGGCCTTGATGTCGGAGAGCTTCAGGTCGCCATAGGTGGTGACCATCCGGTTCATCAGGTTGTCGTGGTTAACGCGGGTTGCGTACCTGAGCTTGCGATAGCGTGAGACCTGATCGGTTCGGTATTCGTGGATGAGCTGGCCCAGCGTGCGGCCGTGAACAGGCGGCGAACCGGCCTGTGTCAATCGTGTGCCACTTTCCGAAACTGTTCCGGTCTCGTTCATGCTTTTCGAGACCTGATCGTCAGGGCACGAAAAATCTAAGTGTTGGATTTCTTGAGGATTTTGCTGAGATGCAGTTTCGCTATACTCCCCCCGGACGGGTCTTTTCATTTGGGCCCATCCGATGTCTTGAAGCGCGATGTGCAAGCGCCAGGTCTGATCAGCCTGCGGTTGAGGCCGCAGCTGCGGTCGTCGTCGCAAGGCCGGCGCGGGACGCGGCAAGCCCGCTATGCTTGTTCGAAGCTTGACTCGCAAACCCCTGAGAACTCCGCACGACTACGGTATTTCGTGACGAGAGCCGTGGCGTTGCTGGACAAGTCAAAACTTTTCCACAAAATATTCACGTCGCGTCTAAATTGATTCGTGTGCGTTGCGTCGCGTCCGTATTTTCTCCTGACGGGCTGGTTTATGACACATCGCCAAAGCACGGCTGTTGACCGCGACCTTGCGGCACGCTGGTGCGTTCTTGCCGAACAGCGGCTGGAGCATCTCTCCGAAATGTTCGAGACCGGACGCTGGCGCCGCTATCATTCCGAGCTCGCATTCCTTGAAAACATTCAGGAAGCCAAGCGTGCGGTCCAGACCTGGCGCGCGCTTGCGAGTGGCGGGGACGTCGCCGCGGCTGCCGCGAGCGTGACCTCCGCATTCGGCTGGTCGCCGGCGACCATGCCGCGCGTGCTTCCGCGCGAGCAGGCTCAGACCGTGCAGCCAAAGGCCGTGCACATCGCGCCCGAGACCACCGTGTCGGTCACGCTCGAGCCGACGCCGGGCGTGCTCGCAGATGTCGTCGAGGCGCCCATCGCACCGCTCGTCCCGATGGCGCCGCCAGCTCGAATGGCGCCGACTGCGCCGGCGGAGTCGATCGTCGCGTTCCTGCAGACCTTCGCGCCCCCCGCTGACAACATCGTCGCCGCCCCCGAACGCGTCGTCGAATTCACCTTCAGTCTCGATGGCATCGAGGCAAAGTACCCGCTGCTGCGCAATGCGTTCTAGGCTCAACGTTCCAGAGACCGCCGCGCTCTTCTCCATTCCGGCATCCTGAGGTGCGAAGCATGGGACGCAACGCGTCCCATGGAGAGCCTCGAAGGATGCACGGCCCGACTGCCAACGCGGCGCTACTGTCGCACCGCGTTGCCGCCGATCATCACCTGCGTAAAACGCTGCGCGCCGTCCGCCGACAGGTCCGAGGTCACGGCACGCGCGTGGTCCAGGCCGACGACGGCGCCGCGTGGGGTTTCCGAGATCATGTTGTTGTTGACGAGTGCGGCGCCGGCGCCCGGCGCGACGGAGACGCCGATGCCGGCGAGCGCCTTGCGGATCACATTGCCCGTGATCGCGACGTCGCGCAGATATTGGCCCCAGCCTGCGACGATGCCGTAGGACGGCGCATTCTCGATCACATTGCCTGTGACCGACGTGTCGGCCTCGACGTAAATGCCGATGCCGGCATCGTCATCCGGCGCCGTGCCGATCGGCCGCTTCGGGATCAAATTGCGGATGATGTTGCCCTGGACCACCGCGATGCGGCCGCCTTCGTTGAAATTGCAGACGGAGATGCCGACGGCCGCGCCATCGACCGTGTTGTTGGCGATCACTGCTGCCTCGAACGAAAACTCGGAATAGAGCGCGACCTCGCGCACGTCGCTGACGCTGTTGCCTGATATGTGGATGTTCGAAGCCGAGTTGCCGCGCACCGCGGAGTAGTCGCAATTCCTGATGCGGTTGCCGCGCACGATGACGTTGGCCGCGCGAAAGGCGTTGATGCCGTTGCCATACTGGCCGGAGCCGCCGGGGCCTGCCTTGATGTCCTCGATGCGATTGTCGGCGACGAGAGTGCCGTCGTCGCCGATTGCGGTGCGCAGGATTTCGATGCCGTTGTCGTTGGTGCCGGCGATGGTGTTGCGGGAGACGCTGAGACCCTTTGCGTCGAACGAGACCACGGCAGTCACCGCGATGTCGGTGAAGATGTTGCCGGCGATTTCGCCCGACACCTGCTCGAGCCAGATGCCGCTGCCGCCGGAGCCGGTGATCTCGCAATCGGTGATACGGACATCGCGGCCGCCCAGGACATGGATCAGCCCGCGCCGGGTCGGCAGTGGAATGCCGGCTCCTTCGAAGGTAATGCCAGTGAGGCCGATCGCGTCCGCGCCGTCGCTCTGTATCGCAGATGCTCCCCCGGTGAAGACGAGTTTCGTCGCGCCGCGCACGCCGATCAGTTGCGCTCCATCAGGCAGCCGCAACAGGCCAGTGCGATAGACACCGGGAGGCAGAGCAAGAGGCATCCGTCCGCGCGAGGCTTCGTCGATGGCCCTCTGGAGCGCGCGGGTCTGGTCCTCGCTGCTGCCGGGGCGCACGCCGTATTGGGTGGCATCGCGGCCGAGCAAGGACGTCAGCGGCGCGGCGCGCGCGGCGTCGACCGGCATCGCGAGCGCGCCGGCCACGCCGGCGGTCGAAGCTCCAATGAGATGGCGGCGGCTGAGGTCCATGATGCGTCCTTCGGCGGACGCGGGATGTCCGCGAGAGTTAGGTAGCGCAGGGCGGAGGAAGCCGTGAGGATTGTTCGTGGTAGGGTTAAATGTTTACGCAACCGAATGTGCGTTCCTTGCGGGCCAAGTACACCATCTCCATCAACATCGCTTCGCCGGCATCCACCAGTTCCTCGAGCGTGATCCGGGGCGCGCCCTTGCGCCGCACTGCGCCGCTGCGGGCAAGCAGCGGAATGTGGATGAATGCCGCCAGCCTCGGGCCGCCTGCCTTCACATTCTCGATCGCGCGCCAGCTCAGGTAATTGCAAAGATAGGCGCCGGCATCGCGCGAGGGCCGCGCATCGATGCCAGTGAGGCGCGCGGCGCGCAGCAGCCTTGCCGTATGCGGACCGAACGTCATGGCGTCGGCATGACCAGCGATGCCGCGCTTGCTCGACCGCGTGTTGGCGGCATCGGGCCACAGCATGGTGACGGCGTTACGCGCGCGGCTCTCGATGCGCAGGTAAGGCGTGCGTGCGGCGAGGCCGAACATCAACAGCGCATCCGGCTTCACCTGCGCCAGCACATCAGGCAATTGGCGGTCGACTGCGGCGTAGGTCACCGGAAAGATATGGCTGAAAATCTCGACGTCATCGAGCGCGGGACGGCGCAGTTGCGCGAGCCGCGTCACCAGGGGCCGGGTCGGATTGTGCGGCGCGCCCGGAAACGGCCCGAAGCCGGTGAGGAGAAGGCGGAGTTTTTCGCTCATTGCAGCAACTCCAGAATCCGCTCGGCGGCGAGCGCCGGGGTGAGATGGCCGTCGGCGACTTCCGCCTCGATCTTTTTGACCCTGGTGCGCACCGACGCCTCGCTCCGCAACCGCGACAGCATGCGGCTTTCCAGCATCGACCACATCCATTTCACCTGCTGGTCGCGCCGGCGCGCGGCGAACTCGCCGGAGGCATTCATCGCCGTGCGGTGATCCAGAACCTTCTGCCAGAGCTTTGCGATGCCGTCGCCGGTCAGCGCCGAATACGTCTCGACAGGGGGATGCCAATGCGCGGATCGGGGGCTCAGAATATGCAGCGCGCCGCGGTAATCCGCGGCCGTGATGTTGGCGCGCTTGACGTTGTCGCCGTCGGCCTTGTTGATCGCGATCATGTCGGCGAGCTCGACAAGGCCCTTCTTGATGCCTTGCAACTCGTCGCCGCCGCCCGGCAGCATCAGGGCCAGGAAGAAATCAGTCATGTCGCAGACCGCGGTCTCGGACTGGCCGATGCCGACGGTTTCCACCAGCACGACGTCGAAGCCGGCCGCTTCGCACAGAAGCATCGCCTCGCGCGTCTTGGCCGCGACACCGCCGAGGGTGCCTGATGACGGCGAGGGGCGGATGAAGGCATCGCGGGACGCCGCGAGTCGCGCCATCCGCGTCTTGTCGCCGAGGATCGAGCCGCCGCTGCGTGCCGAGGAGGGATCGACCGCAAGCACCGCAACCTTGTTGCCCCGTTCGATCAGGTAGCTCCCGAGCACATCGATGGTGGTGGATTTGCCGACACCGGGCGAACCCGTGATGCCGACGCGAAATGCCTTGCCGGTATCGGGCAGCAGCATCTGCACCAGCTCGCGCGCCTGCGCCTGGTGATCGCCGCGCCGGCTCTCCACGAGCGTGATGGCGCGCGCCAGCGCCGCACGATGGCCGGCGCGCAAGTCGCGGGCGAGGGCGGTGATATCAAGCGACGTCTTCTTCTCAGCCATGCCCTGCTTTACAACGGCGGAAGCGGGCGGGCGAGGGCCCCCAGACCTGGTAAATCAGGCTTTGGCAAAGCCGGCCGCCTTCATGGCCCGTCCCATCCGGCGATCCGCCTGGTCCATGAAGGTCGCGAACTGGCCGGCATCGCGCCAGACGGCGCCGAAACCGCGTCCGGTCATGAAGTCCTTGAATGCGGCGGAGTCGTATACCTTCTTCAAGGCTGGGTCAGGCTGGTGGCGATGTCGGGAGGCAAGCCCCTGGGTCCCCCGATGCCGCGCCATGAACTGGTGGAGTAGTCGACGCCCAGCGCCTCCTTCAGCGTCGGGACGTCGGGGAAGATCGGATTGCGCGCCGGCGACATGATCGCGAGGCTCCGCGCCTGTCCGGCATCGATCGTCGCGCGCGCCTCCGGCACCGAGCAAGTGGTGAGATCGAGGCTGCCCGTGACGAGATCCTGCATCGCCGCTGCCGCGCCATTCGACGGCGACCACGCGACCTGGTTGGCCGGCAGTCCCATCGCCTGCATCCAGCCGACCAGCGCAAGATGCCAGATGCCGCCTTGTCCGGTTCCTGACGCCTTGAAGCGTCCCTGCGGCGCCAGTCTCATGGCCTCCATGAGCTCCTTCGCCGTCTTGTATGGCGAGGAGGTGGACACCTGGATGCCTGGCGGATCTTCATTCATCATCGCCAGCGGTTCAAAATTCCGCGGTGTCAGATGCGTCGCGGCCTGCCAATGCAGCATCGCGATTTCCACGGTCAGCATGCCGATCGTGTAGCCATCGGGCGGGGCGGTTGCGATCTCGGCGTGGCCGATGACGCCGGACCCGCCGATGCGGTTGACGACGTTGAACGGCTGGCCGAGTTCCTTCTCCAGCAGCGTCGCGATCATGCGCGCCGTCGCGTCCGAGCCGCCACCCGCGCCCCAGGGCACGATCAGGCTCACCGGCCGCGCCGGATAGGATTGTGCGCGTGCACGCGGGAGAACAGCGGACGTGGCGGCAGCCACCGAAGAAGCCGCAAAAACGCGGCGGGTGATTCCTGGCATCAATAGTTCCGGCGGCGCCCTCGGGAATCGGGCTCGTGTCAATGCAATAAGCTACGCAGTTTTGCGCTGATGTCGCAAGCGGCCGTCCCGCGGCGCGGTAAGCAATGGTTTCCCTAGTGTTGCTCGTCAGCGTCGGCTTTGGGCCGCGCTCCGCCGAAAATGCGTGCGCCTTCCGGCGCGAGATAGGGCTTCAAAGTCTGCCACGGAACGAACGCGACATATTGCCCCTCGGCATAGGGGCCGACGGCATAGGGCGGGTAGTGAAACGTAAGACCGGAGCTCTTGTCCGGTTCGGTCGAGGGCGCGAGCGTCACCGCGCCGATCTTGGACAGGCTCGGCTCGACGGCCTTGAACCATTCAGTGGTCGCGGTGTCGCTGCCGTCGCGCTTCTTCTTCTCGATTTTCAGTGAGGCGATGATGGCCTTTGCCATCGCCTTCAGGGTTGGGCCGTTGTCTGCAGTCTCGGCGAAGAACGGCCGGATCGAGATCCGCTTGCTCTCGGACTTGTCCCAAAGAATCGTGTTCACGTCCGAGTTGGGATGAGCGCCATGGGTATCCATGTAGTCGTCGCGCAGCACGCTGACATAGCGATCGGCAACGACGGAGCGGATCGAATATTTGCGCTCGAAATCCCAGCCACCTGCCGTGAAGAATTGCGGATCCTGCTTGCGCGAGGCGGCAGCGTCGGCTGCGTTCTTGTCGAGCCACTTCTTGCCTTCGGCCAGGCAATCGGCAGCGAGCGCGGCATCCGCCTTGATCTTGTCGTCGAGGAAGACGCGGGCTTCGATGTTCCTGTTCTTGACGAGTGCGTCAGGCTTGGCGTCGGCCGCGAGGGAGGGGGAGGCCAGCGCGATGGTCGCGATAGCTGAAAGAATCGCGACAGAGCGCGGGAAAAACCCTGCTCGCCTGTTTGCACAATGATACGTCACGTCAGTATCCATCAACTCTCTATCCGAACGTCGTCGAGGCGCACGGACGTTTGCTTGAGCGCAACGATCGCAAGATGAACCAGCGCAGAACGCGCAGCGCGCACACCAGGACGTGATGATTGTCGCGACAGCACGCCTGCTGGTTTGATGCTGGGAGCCTGAAGGCGGCGGAATTACTCCGCCGCCTCGCTGTGCCCGAGCCGGGCATTCAGCTTGCGGATCAGCTCCTCGGCGGCATCAGCGATCACGGTGCCGGGCGGGAAGATCGCTTCGGCGCCGGCCGCGTAGAGCGCGTCGTAATCCTGCGGCGGGACCACGCCGCCGACGATGATCATGATGTCCTCGCGGCCCTGCTTTTTGAGCGCGGCTTTCAATTCCGGCACGGCCGTGAGGTGCGCAGCCGCGAGCGAGGAGACGCCGAGGATGTGGACGTCGTTCTCGACCGCTTGCCGCGCCGCCTCATCGGCGGTGGCGAACAGCGGCCCGATGTCGACGTCGAAGCCGATATCGGCAAAGGCGGACGCGATCACCTTCTGGCCGCGGTCGTGGCCGTCCTGGCCGATCTTGGCGACGAGGATGCGCGGACGGCGGCCCTCTGCTTCCTCGAACGCATCGATCAGCGCCTGAACCTTCTCGACCTGGTTGCCCATGCTGGACGCCTCCCGCTTGTAGACGCCGGTGATGGATTTGATCTCGGCGCGGTGGCGGCCGAACACCTTCTCCATCGCGTCCGAAATCTCGCCGACGGTTGCCTTGGCGCGCGCCGCGTCGATCGCGAGCGCGAGCAGATTGCCCTTGCCTTCGCCGGCCGAGCGCGTCAGGGCAGCGAGCGCGGCATCGACGTCCTTCTGGTTGCGCTCGGATTTGAGCCGCGTCAGCTTGTCGATCTGCAAGCGCCGCACATTGGTGTTGTCGACCTTGAGGATCTCGATCGGCGCCTCATCCGTAGGCTTGTACTTGTTGACGCCGATCACCGCCTGCTTGCCGGCATCGATGCGCGCCTGGGTCTTCGCCGAGGCCTCCTCGATGCGCAGCTTCGGCACGCCGGCCTCAATGGCCTTTGCCATGCCGCCGAGTTCCTCAACCTCCTGGATGTGGCTCCAGGCCTTGGCCGCAAGATCGCGCGTCAGCCGCTCGACGTAATACGAGCCGCCCCAGGGATCGATGATGCGGGTGGTGCCGCTCTCCTGCTGCAGGAACAGCTGGGTGTTGCGGGCGATGCGCGCGGAGAAGTCGGTCGGCAGCGCCAGCGCTTCGTCGAGCGCGTTGGTGTGCAGCGACTGGGTGTGGCCTTGCGTGGCCGCCATCGCCTCAACGGTCGTGCGCATCACGTTGTTGAACACGTCCTGGGCGGTCAGCGACCAGCCCGAGGTCTGGGAATGCGTGCGCAGCGACAGTGAGCGGGGGTCTTTCGGGTTGAACGGCTTCAAGAGCTTCGCCCAGAGCAGCCGTGCGGCGCGCAGCTTGGCCACCTCCATGAAGAAGTTCATGCCGATCGCCCAGAAGAACGACAGCCGCGGCGCAAAGCGGTCGACGTCGAGCCCTGCGGCAAGCCCGGCGCGCAGATATTCGACGCCGTCGGCAAGCGTATAGGCGAGCTCGAGGTCCTGCGTTGCGCCGGCCTCCTGCATGTGATAGCCGGAGATCGAGATCGAATTGTACTTCGGCATCTTTTGCGAGGTGTACGCAAAAATGTCCGAGATGATCCGCATCGAGGGCGCGGGCGGATAAATGTACGTGTTGCGCACCATGAACTCCTTCAGAATGTCGTTCTGAATGGTGCCCGACAGCTTCTCCGGCGGCACGCCCTGTTCCTCGGCGGCGGCAACGTACAGCGCGAGGATCGGCAGCACCGCGCCGTTCATGGTCATGGACACGCTCATCTGGTCGAGCGGAATGCCCGCAAACAGCGTGCGCATGTCGTAGATGGAATCGATGGCGACGCCGGCCATGCCGACGTCGCCGCCGACGCGCGGATGATCTGAGTCATAGCCGCGATGCGTGGCGAGATCGAAGGCGACCGAGAGGCCCTTCTGACCGGCAGCCAGGTTGCGGCGATAAAACGCGTTGGAGTCCTCCGCCGTCGAGAAGCCGGCATATTGCCTGACCGTCCAGGGCTGGTTGACATACATCGTCGGGTAAGGACCGCGCAGGAACGGCGCGATGCCCGGATAGGTCTCGAGGAAATCGAGCCCGGCGAGATCAGCCTCGCCATAGACAGGCTTTACCAGAATGCCCTCGGGCGTCAGCCACGGCTCGGCGCTGCCCGACGGCGCAACGGTTGCGGTCCGCTCGAACGCGACATCAGCGAAATCAGGAATGCGGCTCATCGCTTCAACCATATCCTCAATCATGGTCCGGATGCTGGTGGCTGACGATGGTCGCCATCTTCTCCGGCCCGTAGTTCTGCTGCGTGGTCTGGCTCGGCAGGTTGGAGATGCCGACCACCCAGCCGAGGCGGGACTCGGTGCCGAACTGACGCGTCGGCACCAGGCGATCCGGCCGGTCGAAAGCGCCGGTCATGATCTCGATCCGCTCGCCGTCGATGCGGCCAAAACTCAGCGGCGTGCCGCAAGCCGCGCAATAGCCGCGATCGGCGATCGTGGAGGAGCGGAAGAACGACGGCTCTCCCTTTGTCCAGACGAAGTCCGTGCGGTTGATGTCGGCGAAAGAAGCGAACGGCGCTCCGCTCGCTTTCTGGCACATCCGACAGTGGCAGATCGAGACCCGGTTGGGCGTGGCCGAGATCGCAAAGCGCACTGCGCCGCATTGGCAGCCGCCGGTGAGAACGGGTTTGCTCGCGTCGGTCATGCCTGCTCCATCCGCAAATAAGCGTCCTGCAACATGGCAAGCGCATCGCCGCCGGCAAACACGAAGCCGGTGACACCGGCGGCACGCAAGGCCGCCTCGGCTTCCGCGGGGCGGCCTGCCAGATAGATATGTCGCGCCCCCGCGGTTTGCAGGGCGCCGGCGGCGGCCTCGGCGTGTTCCGCATAGATCTTGTCGCTGGAACAAAGGCAGACGAGTGGGGCGCCGGAGGCCTTGAAGGCGGCAGCCAGCGTGGCGGGATCGGCAAAACCCTCGCTGTCGATCGCCTGGATACCGCCGGCCTCGAAGAAGCTTTTTGCAAAGGTTGCGCGCGCGGTGAAATCCGCAGGCGTGCCGAGAGCGGCCAGGAACACGCTCGGCCGTGCGCCGTGCGCCTTCAGGATCGCGTCGGACTTATCGCGCAACGCCTCGAACGGTTGTGCCAGCCGGATCGGGGCAAGTGCGTCGAACTTGTATTTTGGCTCGCCGTAAGGCGCGAGGGCGATCGGCGTCGCCTTCAGCACCGCCGTCTCGTTCTCATGCAGGTTCGGAAACTCGCTCGCGCCGGTCAGCACGTCGCGGCGCTTGGCGATGTTGGCGTCGCGCGCGTTTCGCGCGGCTGCGACCTTGCCCTGGAACAGCCCCTGCCGAAGCGCGGCGAAGGCGCCGCCGGCTTTCTCCGCCTCCTGGAACAGCGTCCAGGCGGTGTCGCAGAGCTGCGCAGTCAGTGTCTCGACGCCGCCCGCGCCGGCAGCGGGATCACTGACCTTGGCGAGGCTGCTTTCCTCGAGCAGCAGAAGCTGGGTGTTGCGCGCGACGCGCCGCGCGAACGGATCCGGCAGACCAAGCGCCAGCGTATGGGGCAGCACGGTGACCGCATTGGCGCCGGCAAGTCCTGCGGCAAACGTCGCGATCGTTGCACGCAGCATGTTCACATAGGGATCGCGCTGCGTCAGCATGCGCCAGGCGGTATCGGCCGCAACGAACAACGGTTTTGGCGTGAGCCCACACGCGGCCTCGATGCGTGCCCAGAGCAGTCGCAGCGCGCGGAACTTCGCCATGGTCAGGAACTGGTCGGCGTCGGCCGCCAGCCGCGCATAGACCATGCCTTGCGCCTGCTCCAGCGGAATGCCCGCGCTTTCGATGACACGCAGATAAGCGACGCCACAGGCGAGCACGAAGGCGAGTTCCTGAACCTCGGAGCCGCCGGCGTCGTGGATCACGCGCCCGTCGGCTGAGGCAAACGGCCCTTTGAAGCCGAGCGCGGCAAGGCCCTTGATGGCGCCGGCGACGGCGGGCGTGATCTCCTCCCAGGTGAAGGGGCTATGACCCCACACCGCGCAGGCCGCGAGCGGATCGAGTCCGAAGCGGATGTTGCAGGCGGCGGGATCGAGGCCTGTGCTCTTGACATATTCCGCAATATGGATCGCGGCCATCCGCGATTGCGGTCCGACCTGGAGCTCGATGCCGATGCCGGCGTCGAGGTGAATGTCCCTCAAGACTTTCGCGATCGCCTCGGCCGTCGGTTCCAGGCCGAAACCGTGGCTGCCGCTGCCGCCGGCGAACACGAGCGCGAGCCCGGTCGCACCGTTCTCGAGATCGGTCAGCGCTTGCGTATTGGCCATGCCTGCATCGGGATGATCGATCCGCTGGACGATCTGCCACGGCGCCGCTGCAGGCCGTCCCACCACCGGCGCGACGTCCTTGGCGCGGGGATAAAGTGGATCGATCTTCAATCCGTCATAGGTCTTGCCGACCAGCTTCTCGAACGGCCCGCCCTTCAACACGCCGTCGACCAGCTTGCGCCAGTCGTCAGCCGTCGCCTTGGGAAAATCAGCCGCCAGCGGCAGATCGTCGGTCACGGAGGTCATACGGCCAAGGGCTCCCAAACGTATCGACATTCGCAGGCGAAATTGCCACGGCGGAGCGCCCCTGCAAACGGTTGTTTTTGGTTAACCGGTATCCGAAAGCCGCTCAATGCCTTGCGTCGAGACGCTGGCGAGCCCGTCACGCACACGAATGCCTGAGATCACGCGGTCCGGCGCGATTTCGGCCAACGGCACCAGCACGAAGGCGCGCTCGAACAGCCGCGGATGCGGCAAGGTCAGATCGGGCTTCGCCATCGACACATTGTCATAGGCGATCATATCGAGATCGAGCGTGCGCGGGCCCCAGCGCCGATCCTTGCTCCGCGCGCGTCCGAATTTCTGCTCGACCTTCTGCATCACGAACAACAGCGCGTGCGGATCGAGATCAGTCTCGATCTCGACACAGGCATTGATGAAGGGATCCTGGTCCTCATCGCCCCAGGGCGGCGTCGTGTAATCCGACGAGCGCGCGATCACTGCTGCCTGCGCCATGCCGCAGATGTGGGCGATCGCCTTGGCGAAGGTCGTGCGGACATCGCCGACATTGCCGCCCAGTGCGATCAGCACGCTTGCCATATCAGGGATGCCGCGAGCGCGTCAGCACGACGCCGACGTCGTCGAAGATCGCGGCGATCGGCGCATGCGGCTTGTGCACGGTGATCTTCACGGCGCGGATGCGCGGAAAGTTCGACAGGATCGCATCGGCGACGGCGCCGGCCGCGCGTTCGAGAAGCTTGTAATTGGTGTTCTTGAAGGCCGCCGTCGTGGTCGCCACCACATCGGCATAGGAAACGGTGTCCGCGAGGCGGTCGCTGCGCGAGGACTCCGACAGATCGGTGTAGAGTTCGAGGTCGATGACAAACCGCTGGCCGACTTCGGTTTCGTGATCCAGCACGCCATGGCGCGCATGGATCGAGAGGCCGCTGACGAAGATCGTATCGGTCATTGCTTGCTCTCGATTGCGTGCGCCACCCGCAGGGCCTGCAAGGTCTCGGCGACGTCATGGGTCCGGATGATCCTAGCACCCTTTTGCGCGGCGATCAGATGCGCGGCGATCGAGCCGGCGAGGCGTTCCTTCGGTTGCGAGGGCGACACCGAAGCGATGAAACGCTTGCGCGAGGCGCCGACCAGGACCGGCAGGCCGAACATGTCCAGCTCCTGGAGCCGTGCAAGTGCGATCATGCTCTGCTCGGGGGTCTTGCCGAAGCCGATGCCGGGATCCAGCACGATCTTGTCGCGCGCGATGCCGGCCTTGGCGGCGATATCGAGCGAGCGCAGGAAGAACGCCTTCATGTCGGCCACGATATCGATCGCAGGGTCCGCACTGTCGCGATTGTGCATGACGATGACAGGCACACCTCGCGCTGCGACCAGCGGCGCCATGTCGGTGTCGCGCTGCAACCCCCAGACGTCGTTGGCGATGGCCACACCCTGGTCGAGCGCGAAGGCTGTAACCTCCGCCTTCATGCTGTCGATCGAAACCGGCACGCCGAGCGCCACGATTTCAGCCAGCACCGGTTTCAGCCGGGCCAGCTCGTCCGCTACCGTCACCGGCTTGGCGCCTTTGTAAGGGCGGGTGGATTCAGCGCCGATATCGATGATGTCGACCCCGGCCTCGATCATTGCCCGCGCCCGCGCCAGAGCCTGATCCGGCGCGACGAAATCGCCGCCATCGGAAAAGGAGTCCGGCGTCACGTTGAGCACGCCCATCAGCACCGGCAGAGGCCGGCCCACGAGCGTCCGTAGCGCATCCGGCCCGGCCGAGCCGGCCGGCGGGACGGATGGGGAGGGCGAGGCGTTCATGCGGGTGGCTTTGCGCGGTCAGAGAGGGGGAGTCAAGACGGGATCGGCGGCTGAGCCGATGCCACGCCGTAGCGCCAGCCCCGCGCAATGACGAAGTCATTGTCGCTGGAGGTCCGAGCCTCTTCGGCGAGCCTCGAAGGACGACGCGCGGCTCTCTCCGTGCAGATGTAGCGGCGGCCGCGCATCGTGCGACGCTCCCGGCGGCGCGATGCATCGCATCGCGCCAATCGCACCTCCAGCGACACCCGCTTCGCGGTTGCGCGGGATGTCGGATCAAGACGGCGCTACGATCAATAGGTAATCTTCGGCGGCAGCTTCTTGGCCTTGGCGATGATGTCGCCGACCGACTTCTCGGAAGGAAGAATGCGGACGAGCTTCTTCCGGTCGTTGGCCTCGCGCATGCTCTGAGCCAGCCTTGCCGGATTCCGATAGGCGAGCTCGCGCACGGTGGTCACGCCGGCGGCGCGGACCAGGCCGATCTTGGCCCGGCCCATGCCGGGAATCCGCATGTAGTCGGAGACGTTGGCCCACTCGAGGAGCTGCTGCTCGCTGATGCCGGTGCTGGCCGCGAGCGCCTTGCGTCCCTTGGCGGTGCTTGCGGCTTCCAGCAGCGCGTCGGTGGTGCGGATTCCCTGCGCCTTCAATTTGTTGGCAGCAAAGGCCGGCAGGCCCTGAATCTCGGAGATGGGATATGTCATGGTACTCGGCGTGAAATGACGACAGCTTCAGGCGAACTGGCTAAGGCCTGGCGTCCCTGCAATGATCTTGCCCATGTGATCCGCTCCGACTTTGTCTCGGCCATAGCGGAAAAGTTCACGGGCCACGTTCTGAATGTCGGACATGCCGAGACCAAGTCCCATCAGGCGCGTGCCGACCGCCATCAGACCGCCGCCCATCAGCCGCGACAGTCCGCCGCCGCTGGTGGACGCTTCGATCGCGCCTTCTGCACCAGGGATCTGGTCGATCAAGGCCTGCACGCTGTCGGAGGGACCTTCGCTGCGGAGGAATCCCAGGATAATGCCGACGGTCTTTTCAGCGACAGCACTATCTATACTGGCGCTTGTCGCCAGCCGTCCGATCAGCTCGTCCATATGGGCCTGCCCCTCAGCCGGTTCACATGCCGGAGATTATCTTCGAAAAATGATCTTGAGCCGGTGCGATGTGAAATTCAAGCGATGAACGCGCGCTACGTTCCGATTCATTCTCGAATACGGGAAAGGTGTTGCAGCAATGCAAGATCGAAGAAGAAATGGTTGCAAAGTTGCCGCGAGGCGAATGTATCGCTCCGACTTTCGACGCATACCGCGCGCGGTGTCTCCGACAAAGTCTTGATGTCAACGCGGTTTTTGAGCGGTTTCAATCGCCCTGCGACATGCGGTAGACTACGGAACTGGCGGGCTCGAGTTTCGATCCGCGAAACAACCATAGAGAAACTGATGACGGCGCAGGACAATAAGCTCGGCGATACCGACGACAAGATCTTCGTCGGCAAGGGAGACGAGCAGGCCTGGCTGACGCTGGCACTCGCCAATCGCCATGGCCTCGTCACCGGCGCGACTGGAACGGGCAAGACGGTCACGCTGCAGGTGATGGCGGAAGGATTTGCGCGCGCCGGTGTTCCGGTGTTCGCCGCCGACATCAAGGGCGACCTCTCCGGCATCTCCGAGGTCGGGCAGGCAAGGGATTTCATCATCAAGCGTGCCACCGAGATGGGGCTGAATTTCCAGCCGGACCAATTCTCGACCGTGTTCTGGGACGTGTTTGGCGAGCAGGGCCATCCGGTGCGGGCCACCATCACCGAGATGGGGCCGCTGTTGCTCGCCCGCATGCTCGATCTCAACGACGTGCAGGAAGGCGTGCTCAACGTCGCCTTCCGCGTCGCCGACGATAATGGCCTCGCCCTGATCGACATGAAGGATCTGCGAGCGCTGCTCGATGCCATCGTGCCTGACAGCGGCAAGAAGGGGCCGGACGCGGAGGAGGATCCGCTCGCGCCGATCCGCAAGGCAGCCCAGGGCTTCGGCAACGTCACCAAGGCGACCGTCGGCACCATCCAGCGCCAGTTGCTCGTGCTGGAGAACCAGGGCGGCACCAAATTTTTTGGCGAGCCGGCGCTGACCCTGAACGACTTCATGAAGACCGACCGCGACGGCCGCGGTATGGTCAACATCCTCGTTGCCGACAAGCTGATGCAGAGCCCGCGGCTTTACGCGACGTTCCTGCTATGGATGCTGTCAGAGCTGTTCGAGGAACTGCCCGAGGCCGGCGACCTGCCCAAGCCCAAGCTGGTGTTCTTCTTCGACGAGGCGCATCTCTTGTTCAACGACGCGCCGAAGGCGCTGATGGACAAGATCGAGCAGGTGGTTCGCCTGATCCGATCCAAGGGCGTCGGCGTCTATTTCGTCACGCAAAACCCGATCGACGTGCCGGACCGCGTGCTCGGGCAGATGGGAAACCGGGTCCAGCATGCGTTGCGCGCCTTTACCCCGCGCGACCAGAAGGCGGTCGCCGCCGCCGCCCAGACCTTCCGGCCCAACCCGAAGCTCGATACCGCCAAGGTGATCATGGAGCTCGGCAAGGGCGAGGCGCTGGTGTCGTTCCTCGAAGGCAACGGCACGCCGGCGATGGTCGAGCGTGTCATGATCCGCCCGCCTTCGGCCCGCATCGGGCCGATCAGCCCGGAGGAGCGCAAGGCGATCATGGATGCGAGCCCGGTGAAGGGCAAATACGATACCGCTGTCGATGCCGAGTCGGCGTATGAGATTATCCAGAAACGGATCGCGGGCACCGCGGCGCCGGCCGACGCTCAGGCAGGCGGAAGCGGCGGCATCCTCGGCCAGATCGGCTCGATCGTGGGCACCGTCTTCGGCACCAATACCGGGCGCAACCGGCTGACGACGGGACAGCGCATCGCGCGCGACGTCACGCGTACGGTCACCGACAAGGTGGTCGGCGGCGTCGTGGCCGATCTCGGCAAATCGGTCGGCGGCCAGCTCGGCGGCTCGGTCGGCCGCGCGCTCGTCCGCGGTGCGCTGGGCGGCCTGCTGCGAAGGTAGGCAGCCGAGGGAATCCTTGAAACGGCTTTCCGCGCCGTCGCCGCTCACCTCGCGGCGTACGGGAGGAAGTGCGCACTTGCGGCATGTGTCTGTCTGGACATATACCGACGTTTCCCCCGGCCGCAGATTGAAGGCATTGTGACCGCATCCCGTCCGTCCAATAAGCCCGGCGCGCTCAGATCGCTGTCGCTGCGCGCGCCGCTCGATCTGCTTTTCCTGGCCTGCTGCGTTCTCCTCACCGCCGATGTTCTCGGTCCGGAGATATTCGGCCACGGCAAGACCAAGGATTATGCGCTGTGGTACTGGGCCGGGCAGCAGGTGCTGGATGGCGGCCCGCTCTATCCCCGCGACTTCCACGAATATTTCGAGTTCATCTATCCACCGCTGTCGGCGATTTTGCTCGCGGTCCCGAGCTGGTTCGGCAAGATTCCGCTCTACCTCGTGCTGTCGGTGCTGAACGCGGTGGCGTGGTGGTACACGGGGATGCTCTCCAATGCCATGACCGGATCGGACCGCAAGCCCGGCCCGTGGCTCGAAGCCTTGCCTGCGCTCGTCACCGTGACCTTCGTGTTCGACATGTTCGATCTCGGTCAGCCCAATCTCGTTCTGCTGGCCATGACGCTCTATGGCTTCTGGTGCCTGCAGCATCAGCGGCCCTGGTTGGCGGGCTTCGCGTTCGCGCTCGCCACCGCCATCAAGGTGTTTCCGGTCGCTGTGCTGCCCTATCTGGTCTGGCGCAGGCAGTGGGCGGCGGTGGTCAGCATGCTCGCCTTTGTCGGCATCCTTCTCTATGTGGTGCCGGCGCCGATCCGCGGCTTCGAGCGCAACGCCGCCGAGCTCAACACCTGGTATCAGGGCATGGTGGGGTCGAGCTCGGAGAAGGGCTTCGGCCAGCGCGACGAGCAGAACTGGTCATGGGTCAACCAGTCCATCATCGCGATGACGCACCGTCTGGTCAGGCCGATCAACTACAATCAGGAGGACCCCAGTAAGCCGGCGCGCACGATGAATCTCATCGACGTCGACTACAGGACGGCGAACTGGATCGTGCTGGCGATGTCGACGTTGCTCGGGCTCGGCTTTGTCGCCGTCATGCCGCGGCAGGCGCAGCGAAATGCGCGCTCGGACGCCGAGGAGCTCGGCATCCTGTTCTGCCTGATGACGGTGGCCTCTCCGCTGGCGCGGCAATACTACTTCATGTGGCTGTTCCTGCCGTTGACGGTGCTGATGCATCGGGCCGCCTTCGATGTACGGCCGAAGGTTCGGCTGGGAACCTGGTTTGCGCTCGTCGCAGCCGGCTTCCTCATGCTGCTGTCGCTGCCGCCGTTTCCCAATGTCCTCCAGGCCTGGGGCAATAATCTGATCGCCACGGCGATCCTTGCACTTTGCCTTGCCTGGCACATCAGGCATCCGCCTGATGCGGCTAGCTCCGACGCCGCGGCAGAGCTAAAATCCAAAGCAGCTCGAAACTCAAGCGGTCTCGAGACTCGAACCGTCAGGGAATCCGACCATGGCCAACGCGCAGCTTCAATCCGTGCTCGACCACATCGACAAGGACTTTGACAACAGCCTCGAGCGCCTGTTCTCGCTGTTGCGGATCAAGTCGATCTCCGCCGATCCGGCCTTCGCCGGCGATTGCAAGGCGGCGGCCGAGCATCTGGCCAGGGACATCGCAAGCCTCGGCGTCGCGACCGAGGTGAGGCCGACCGCCGGCCATCCCGCCATCGTCGGCAAGACCGCGGCCGGTGGGCGGCCGCATGTGATCTTCTACGGCCATTACGACGTGCAGCCGGTCGATCCGGAAAATCTCTGGCACCGTCCGCCGTTCGAGCCCGTCGTGACCGATCATGCCGACGGCCGCAAGATCATCGTCGCGCGCGGCGCCGAGGACGACAAGGGCCAGGTCATGACCTTCGTCGAGGCCTGCCGGGCCTGGAAGAAGGTGACGGGCTCGTTGCCGATCGACGTCACCTTCCTGATCGAAGGGGAGGAGGAGGTCGGCTCGAAGAATTTCGTGCCCTTCATCGAGGCCAACAAGGACGAGTTCAAAGCCGACTACGTGCTGGTCTGCGACACCGGCATGTGGGACGGCGACACGCCGGCGATCACGACGTCGCTGCGCGGGCTGCTCTATGAAGAGCTGAAGATCACCGCGGCCAATCGCGATCTGCATTCCGGCGTGTTCGGCGGCAGCGCGATGAACCCGATCCGGGTGTTGACGAAAATCCTGGGCGGCCTGTTCGACGACGACAATCGCATCACCATCCCCGGCTTCTACGACGGCGTGAAGGATCTGCCGCCTGATATTCTGGAGCAGTGGAAGAAGCTCAACCTCACGCCGGAGATGTTCCTGAAGCCGATCGGGCTGTCGATCCCGGCGGGCGAGAAAGGACGGCTGTTGATCGAGCAGGCCTCTTCGCGTCCGACCTGCGATGTCAACGGCATCTGGGGCGGCTATATCGGCGAAGGCTCCAAGACCGTGATTCCGTCGCATGCGTCCGCCAAGGTCTCGTTCCGCCTGGTCGAGGGGCAGGACCCGCAGAAGATACGCAAGGCATTCCGCGATTACGTCACGGCGCGGCTGCCCGGCGATTGCAAGGTCGAGTTCGGCGACCATTCCGCCGCGCCTGCGGTCGCGCTCGACTGGAACATGAAGCCGCTCGCCGCCGCCAGCAAGGCGCTCGCCGAGGAATGGGGCAAGCAGACCGTGCTGATGGGCTCCGGCGCTTCGATTCCGATCGTGGCCGATTTCAAGCGCACGCTTGGGCTGGACTCGTTGCTTGTCGGCTTCGGCCTCGACGACGACAACATCCATTCGCCGAACGAGAAGTACGATCTGCGCAGCTTCCAGAAGGGCATTCGCTCTTGGGCAAGGATTCTCGCCGCGTTGGCTGAGGTAAAATAGGGGCGAGCTGCGTAGGGTGGGTTAGCGAAGCGTAACCCACCAAGTGCGCTACGCAATCGCCGCGGCGTGGTGGGTTACGCCTTCGGCTAACCCACCCTACGAAGTCACCCCCAAAATAAAAACGCCGCCCGGAATTGGGCGGCGTTTCATTCCATGACGTGCAGAGGTAGTTGATCGCTACCCTACACGAAATCCGCAAAATCTCAAGACCGGTAACCCGGCAGCTCGCGGTCGAGCTTGCGCAGCAGCGGCGGCCACACCAGCGTCGTGGAGCGCAGCTCGGCGCGGTCGCGGTTGGCAAGCAGCTCGGTGTTCTTCTCGATCGCGATCTCCTCGACCGGGTAGACCGGCGTGCCCAGCGCGCGTGTGCGCACCTGCATCGAGCAGGCGCGCTCGAGGTGATACATGCGCTCGAAGGCCGAGGCGACCGAGCGGCCGACCGTCAGTGTGCCGTGATTGCGCAGCAGCATGTGGTTGTGGTCGCCGAGATCCTTCTGCAGCCGCGGCCGCTCGTCGTGGTCGAGCGCGATGCCTTCGTAGTCGTGATAGGCGAGGTCGTGGGTGACGAGCTGCGCCGTCTGGTTCAGCGGCAAGAGGCCCTCGGCGCTGCTCGACACGGCGGTGCCGTCGAGCGTGTGGAGATGCAGCACGCAGATCGCGTCCTCGCGCACCTCGTGGATCGCCGAATGGATGGTGAAGCCGGCCGGGTTGATGCTGTACTCGCTCTCGGAGAGCTGGTTGCCGTGCAGATCGACCTTGACCAGGCTCGAGGCCGTGATCTCGTCGAACATCAGCCCATAGGGGTTGATGAGGAAGTGGTGGTCGGGGCCGGGCACGCGCGCGGAGATGTGGGTGTCGACCAGATCGTCCCAGCCATACAGCGCGACGAGACGATAGCAGGCGGCGAGATTGACCCGTTGTTGCCACTCGGCCTCCGTCATGTCAGACGGCACTTCCTTCAGGCGCGCTTCCGCTGGTGACATGGCATTTCTCTCCGAACCCAGTTGTTTCGGACAGGAGCCTAGTCTTGCAAACTGCCGGCCGCAAGGTGACGAGATCGCAGCAGCCAAGCGTAGCCCGCATGGAGCGCGAGCGGAATGCGGGTTGCCTCACGAGCGGTCCCGGATTTCGCTCCGCTCCATCGCGATCAAGAGAGAAAATTACTACGGCGCCGGGATCGACAGCAGGCTGGAAATGCTGCGGCCGCGGATGTCGTAGACCCGCGCGAACACCACGTCGTCGCGCTTGATCTCGACCATCACGGGCGCGGTGAGGCCCTTGCAGTAGAACTCGCCGAGCGTCATGGCGAAATCGGCCGCATGCGAATCCCAGCCGATGGTGAAATCGGGGCCGAGCGCGACCTGGGCCGGACGCTGCGGACCGCACACCGCGACCTTCCATTTGCGATTGCGCGGCGGCACTTCCTGCCGCTCGACCAATTGCTCGCGCAGGCCGTCGGAGGCCTGCTTCAGCGCCAGGCCCCAATAGTCCAGCATGAAGCGGTCGTCGGCGGCGCGCACGGTGCCGGCGATGTGGTTGAAGTGGGTGTATTGATAGGGATGCAGCCGGATCATCTCGGCGAGCGGCAGCGCCAGGCCGAAGCAGAAGAGGGCGAGCATCGCCGGCTGCCAGGCGCGATGCTTGGCGCGCAGGCGCTCCATGGTCCAGGCGAAAGCGACGCCGCCGAGCACCGCCATCGGCGGGATCACGAACACGAAGTGGCGAATGCCGTTGTAGAGCGCCGGACGCTTCACCATCGCGATCGCGAGCGGCAAGGTAGCCGCCAGCGTCACCATCAGCAGAATAGTCTTGCGGCGCGCCGGAACCTCGCTGCGCGCCAGCATGGCGAAGGTGCCGACCACGCAGCCTGCCATCAGCACCAGCATGACTTCGGGCAGCTGCAGCGCGAACAGCGTCGGCAGATACGACCAGGGCATGTCGGGCACGGAGACGATCGCGCCGTCGAACATTTCCTTCCAGGGCTTCTCGAAGAACTGCGAGAAATAGGTCAGGGCTTCGAAGGGATTGCCGGGCTTCATGATCGACCACGGCCAGATCAGGCCCATCACGAGGTAACCGAGCGCGAGGCCCGGCAGCAGCACATAGACGACATGGGCGAAGCGCCTGATGGCCTCGCGCGCGCCGCCGGTGCGCAGTTCCTCGAGGAACAGCGGGACGAAGCCGATCATCGCATAGACCAGCGCGAGCCCGCCGAGAATGCGCGTGCCGAGCGAGAGGCCGGCACCCAAGCCGACGATCAGGATCGTGCGCGGCGATGGTTGCGGATATTCCTCGGCAAGACGAACCAGGCCCAGCATCAGGATGATCATCGCCACCGCGAACGGCGCATCCTTCGGGTTCATGAACATGTGGCCGTAGAAGATCGGGCAGAGCGCGAGCAGCAGGAGCGAGCCGAGGCCCGCAAGAGGTCCACCGATGCGGCGGCCGAGCCGCCACGTCACGGCAAGTCCGATCACGCCGACGATCGCGCCGACCAGGCGTCGCGTCTCGAACAGCTCGAGCGGAATGACCTTGTGCAGGAGGGCGGCGATCATGTCGAAGCCGCCGCCATACATGTAGAGGTTGGCGAAGGAGAGGGCCGATGTGTCGCGGAAACCGGAGCCGTACATGCGCAGCAGCAGGTCGGCATATTCGGCGTGGGTGTAGTCGTCCCAGCCGAGACCGTAATCGCGAAAGGTCAGGCCTGCGATGACGGCGACGGCAGCCAGCACCAGCATGGCGAGATCGTCGCAAGTCCGCTCAACCGAGCGCCGGAGAGGCGTGTCGATCGCCGAAGTCGTGATAGATGTCATGGCTATTGGTGACCCGGAATCCCCTCGTGGCCCTGCTGTTGCGCGCGGGCCTGCTCCCCGGAATCCCTATAGCGCAGTTCCATTACCAAGTAATTGGGCATTATGGCTAAATTCCTGATGCGACGCAGCAATTTCTGGCCAATATGGAGCCCCTGAGAGGTAGCGGACCGTTGCTGAAGGGAATGTGAATGGTCCCTGATATCCTTCCCCCCTGTTCGGAATGGCGGCAATTGGTCATTGGCGAGGAACGCGGTATGACGGTATTGTGGCGTAACGGGCGTCGCGCATGGATGCGCGGCCGGGGGTGTGTTCGATGAGCTTGGCTTTGTTGATTGCAGGGATTTTCGCCGTGGCGGCGGGCCTCCTTGCGGTCGCCTTCGGCTATTCGATCAGGGATTTCAGCCTCGGCAGCACCCTCATAATCTCCGGTGCGATTGGCGTCTGCTCCGGAATGTTACTGGTCGGCCTCTACGTCGTGCTGCTGGAACTGCAAGCCATCGCTCGCCGGTTGGCCGGCACGGCTGCAGCATCGGAGGTTCGGGTCAGGCCGGTGCTGCCGCCGGGCCTCGCCTCGCCAAGCGGGCCTGCTGCCGCGCCGGTGCCTGTTCCCGCAATGCGTGTTGAGCCGCAGCCATCGCCAGCCGCGCCGCCATGGCAGGACGATGTGCCCGCAGCGGCGCTCCCGCGTGAGCGCCCGCGCGCCGAGGCACCGGCCGAGCCGGAAGCGCCGCAGCCCCCCGCGGCCCCGGAACCACCGCGCCGGCGCAACCTGATGTTCGCCTCGAGCTCGCGCAAGGAGCGCGAGCGCGCCGGGGCCAAAGAGACCAAGGCAGCCGAGAGCGTGCCGCCGCAAGCCCTTGCCGAGCCCACAGAGGCGGCCGCGCCCGAGGCTCCGCCGGCGCCGGCGAGCTTCGACGACGCCTGGCCGAAGCCGGACCGCACGCGGCCGCCGGAGCCGCCCGCCGCGCGTCGCCCGCCGCCACCGCCGCTGCGTCCGTCCTCGAGCTTCGAGCCGGTTGCACCCCAGCCCGCCACCGCACCGCCCGCACCCGAGCCGCCGCCCGCACAGCCGGCGGTGACGGTGCTCAAATCCGGCATCGTCGACGGCATGGCTTATTCGCTCTATTCCGACGGCTCGATCGAGGCGCAGATGCCGGAGGGCATGATGCGCTTTGCCTCGATCGACGAGCTGCGTGCCCATCTCGACCAGCGCGGCTGAAGGCCTTTGGCGTTGGAGCCCAGGCTCAAGTAAAACGGCGTACTCGTTGTCGCGAGTTCAGTAATCGGCTCATATCCGCCAGTCGTCGTATTTCGGCCAAACGTATTGTTGACAGAGATTACTTCGCTGCCGCCAATGCAACGCGACGGAATCGGATTGAAGAGAGGTCGCCCCGATGTCGGATGCCGCCGGGCAAAAATTTCATTGAGCTGACGGCGAACATCGTCTCGGCCTATCTCAGCAACAACCCGACGCCGGCCGCCGAGATTCCGAATTTGATCAGTCAGGTGCACGGCGCGTTGACGCGGGTGTCGTCGGGGCGCGTGGAGGCGCCGCTCGAGCCGGCAAAGCCGGCGGTCTCGCTGAAGAAGTCGATCGCGCCTGACTATCTCGTGTGTCTGGAAGACGGCAAGCGCTTCAAGTCGCTGAAGCGTCATTTGCGCACCCAGTACAACATGACGCCCGAGCAGTACCGGGAGAAATGGAGCCTGCCCGCGGACTATCCCATGGTCGCGCCGAACTACGCGGTGGCGCGTTCGCAGCTGGCAAAGAAGATGGGCTTGGGACAGCAGCAGCGGAAGAAGGGGAAATAGCTTCCTACGAAGCTTCCGCGAGCGCCTCTTTCGCATCGGTCTTGATGCGCTCGACCATCGAGCGCAGGCCGTTGGAACGCTGCGGCGTCAGATGGTCGCGGAAGCCGAACTCGTCGAACACCGAGATCGCATCGGTGGCAAGAATCTGCTGCGGCGTGCGTCCCGAATAGAGCGCGAGCACGATCGCGACCAGGCCCCGCACGATATGCGCGTCGCTGTCGCCGCGGTATTTCAGGATTGGCGTGCCGCCATCGCGCTCGACCAGCTTCTGGAGCCAGACCTGGCTGACGCAGCCATTCACCTTGTTGGCGGCGGAGTGTTCCGCCTCGGGCATCGGTTCCAGGGTGCGGCCGAGCTCAATGACATACCGGTAGCGGTCGTCCCAATCTTCGAGCAACTCGAAATTGTCCCTGATGTCGTCGATTGCAGTCATTGATGGCCCATCATTTCTCGCTTGCCGCCAATATAGGGACGGGGGCTCTCGAAATCGATAGGATTCAAGCCCTAATTGGCCGTCTCCGGGCCGTGCCATTCCAGCGCAAGATCGTCCTGGGTCAGCGTGTCGCGCGGCGCCTCGGTGGTCACTGCATCGCCTTCACCGGCGACCGTGATCGAGCCGGTGTGGTCGGGCGCCTTCTTGGTGTCGTTCTTCTCGTTGGTGATCTGCTCTTTCTTGTCGTTGATGATCTGGTAGATCTTGCGCGCGCCATCCTGCGCCCGCTGGCCGATGATGGTCGCGGCTTGTCCGCCGACCTCGCAGGCCGCCGGCTGGCGCTTGCAGAATTGGCTCATGTCGGACACGGCCGCGGTCGCGGCCTGCACGGCGTCGGCAGCGCCGATATTCGGCAGCTTCTCCGATTCGGGCGTCTTGTCCCGCGGCAGGAGCACCAGCACCAGCCCGAGCCAGAATGTGATGCGGAGCAGAAAGCGCATCTTGCGACCTGTCTGTTAGATCTGGCCCGCGGCGATCCCCGCGCGGCGCCAGCGACCTAGCAACTCTCGATAAATCGCAAGTGATTGCCTTGAGCTTAATTCGCGGAAAACCGACGCAAAAATCTTCGCGGATCAAGGCCTCGTGAATTTTCGATTGATTCCGGCCACCGTGGTCGTCCGGACGGCATCTCCACCAATTCGAAACCATGAGCGCGACGGCGAAACCCTGTGTTCACCATCCCGGCCGAAGACGCCGCGAAATCGTCTAAAAAGCCGCGTGACGACATCGTGTCCGGCAGCGGGCCGACCGGCCTTAGCACTCGTTTAAGGTCGCTCTGACACGGTGGCTCAACGACAAGGAGGCGTTCCGGCGCGTCTTCTCGACGAATGAGCCGAAGCGCGAGACCCGTGACAGTTTTGAGTATCATCCGCGATTGTCTCGATGCGCTGCTGCATCCCTCCGCGCGTTCCGACGCGCTGACGCGTGCGCGCCATCGGGCCTTCATGGCGCCGCGGCTTCTCGGAAGCCTGGCCGCCTTTGCCGCATTTCCCGCTTATCTCGTCCTGCGCGGCGCGCCGAGCGCGATCGAGGTCGCTGCCTTCGCCTGGTTGATCGCACCGATCCTCTTGTCCTGGTTCCTGTCGCGCACCGGTCGTTACGAAGGCGCCCATGTGCTGTCGTCGCTGGCGCTCGCCGGCCTGATCATGGCGATCGCGGCCACCACCGGCGGCATCGAATCATTCGCTGCGATCTGGCTGGTCGTGGTTCCCCTGGAGGCCGCGCTGTCGGCCTCGCGTCGCGTCGCCGCCTTTGCATCGATGCTCGCGCTGTCCTGCGCGGGCCTGTTGATCCTGCTCAGCCAGTTCGGCTGGCTGCCGGCCGGCGATCTCGGCAGCGCGGAACGCGGCGTGATGATGGCGTTCGGCGTTGCTTCGGCAACGCTCTATGCCGCAGGTCTTGCCTTCGGCGCCGAGTCGCTCGCCCGCACCAGCGTCACGCTGCTGTCGCGCGAGGAGGAGCGCTATCGCCTGCTGGCGCGCAACATGAGCGACGTGATCTCGCGGCATCAGCGCAATGGCGCGGTGCAGTTCATCTCGCCGGCGGCGGAAGCCATGCTCGGCATGCCCGTCGCACAGCTGCAGGGCCATGGCCTGTTCGATCGTGTCCATGTCGCCGATCGTCCGGCCTATCTCACGGCGCTGTCGGACGCCGCGCGCGGCGAGGTGCGCAGCGTCGAATTCCGCCTGCGGCGGGAGCCTGATGGCTCCGAGCGTGGCCAGGTCGACTTCATCTGGGTCGAGATGCGCTGCCGGCCGTTCGATCAGGATCTCAGTCGGGATCTCACGCGCGAGGCCGAAGTCGTCGCCGTGATGCGCGATATCACGGATCGCAAGCTCTCGGAGCAGGCGCTCGACGAGGCGCGCAGCGCGGCGGAAGCCGCCGATGCCGCCAAGACGCGCTTCCTCGCCACGATGAGCCACGAGTTGCGCACGCCGCTCAACGCCATCATCGGCTTCTCCGACATGATCGCGCAGGAGCAGGCCTTGATGCTCGCCGCGAGCCAGCGCAAGGAATATGCAGAACTGATCAACGCCTCCGGCCAGCATCTATTGTCGGTCGTCAACGGCATTCTCGACATGTCCAAGATGGAATCGGGGAATTTCGAGATTTCGTCGGAACCGTTCGCGCCGCGCGCGGCGCTGATGCATTGCTGCAACCTGCTGGCGCTGAAGGCGCGCGAGAACGGCATCGATCTCATCACCGATGCGCCGCAGGATCTGCCCGTGATGACCGGCGATCCCAGGGCCTTCAAACAGATCGTGCTCAATCTCGTCGCAAATGCCGTCAAGTTCACGGAGCGCGGCGGTCAGGTCACGGTGTCCGCGTCGGCATCCGCCTCGCAGCTCACGCTGCGCATCAGCGATACCGGCGTCGGCATCGCGCCTGACGATCTCAAGCGCATCGGCGCGCCGTTCTTCCAGTGCGGCAAGACCTATGAGCGTCGGCACGAAGGCACCGGCCTCGGCCTTTCGATCGTGAAGAGCCTCGTGACGTTGCATCTCGGCGAATTGACGGTACAAAGCAAGCTCGGCGAGGGCACCGCCATCACCGTCAAGCTGCCGCTCGTCCATACGCCGCCGCAGGCAAAGCCGGTCGAGAGCAAGATCGCGACGCTGACGCCGGTGTCGCGTCATGAAGTTCAGGACCAATCCGCTCTGGTGAAGAAAAGTGCCTAGAAAGTCTGCCAAGGACGAAGCCGCTCCGCGCCGCCGTGCTGCCAAAGCCGCGGTCGTGGACGTCGAGACCGAGCGCAATCTCGTGATGCGCGCGCTTTTGCACAGTCCCAAGGACACGCTGGCCGGTTTGGTCGCCGCAGCCGCCGTCAGCGCCATCGTTGCGAACGCGCTGTTCCTGCAGACCGGCCGGCATCCGGCGCCGATGTTCGGGACCGTGATCAATCTGCCCGCGCCGTCGCCTGTGTCGCTGTCCAGTCCCTTGCCGCGCCCGCGCCCCGTCGGCGCCGATACGTCGCCGCTAGAGCCCAAAGCCACCGAGTTCCGCGTCGAGCCGAAGCCGGCTGAGAAGACGCCGGAGAAGCCCGCCGAGACGACGGCTTCGACGCCGCGCGGGGGCGATCCCATGACCAATCTGGTCATCAAGTCGACCGCACCGACGCCGCCCGCCGTCGCCATCGCCCGTCCGCCGGCGCCGATCCCGGTGCAACAAAGCCCGGCCGCGCGTCGCCTCGCCGGCGTGCAGCGTGCGCTCGCCGAATACGGCTACGGGAATTTGAAGATTACCGGAGCCATGAACGGCGAGACCCAGGCGGCGATCCAGGCGTTCGAGCGCCAGCACAAGATACCCGTCACCGGCCAGCTGTCAGACCGCCTGCTGCGCGAGCTTGCCGCCGCGATCGGTCATCCCGTCGAATAATCGTCGTCCGATCGAGAAGGCTCAAGGCTGGTGCTGGTTGCAGCCCTGGCCTATCGTGCGCTCATGCGTTTGAAATCGAACATCTGGGTCTCAGCTTACCTGCGGCGGTGCCAGACCGAAGGCGTGTTCGGCGCGGTGCGCCGTCGCGGCGCCGAGGAGGCGGGCGCGGTGTTCGTGAAGGTGTCGCTGCTCGACGGCAACGCGATGCTCTACGTGCCGGCGCCGCAGACCGTCTACGACGAGGGCCGGCCGGTCGATCGCTTCTTCGTGCCGATCGCGCCGCAGCCCGTGCCTGAGCCGGCCGTCGAAGAGCGCCTGACCAAGGAGCTGCGTTTCGATCCCGATGCCTGGATCGTGGAGACCGAGGATCGCGCGGGGCGACACTTCCTCGATCTGGCGAAGAGCTGACCAGCGACGCGGATTTATTGAGCCGCAGTAGGGGGCTGGGACTGAAGCCGCCATCGATTCAGGATTGATCGCTGGGCCCCCGATCTATCCCTCGGGAGCCATGATCACGGTGACCAGTGGACATGGGGATTTTCGTCAATTGTCGGAACTGCCGCGAACGATCGGCGGCATGCTCGGCCGCATGGAGCAGATTGGCGGCAGCATGGTCGCCGACAGCCCGGACGAGGTCCGCGTCCGCGTCCGCGAGCAACTCATGCAAGGTGCCTCCCAGATCAAGCTGACGGCCGGCGGCGGTGTGTCCTCGCCGTTCAGCCCGATCGCTCAGGTGGGTGCGCTTCCTAGCTCTCCGACGATCCGCCGCTGCCCGTGCGCACGGCCGGGCTCGAGCCGGGCTGCACGCTCGGCCGCGACTGGCTGGACGTGCCGCGGACGCGCTGGCGCTCGCTGTCGTGCAGCGACGGCTGATACTTGGCGCGCGTGACGGCGAGCGTCGAGCCGCGCCAGGCGGCCAGCATCACCAGCGCGGAGCGCTCGCTGAGACGGTCATACAGCCGCGATAGCCGGTAGACCTCGTTCACGGAATTGCCGATCGCGGGCTTGAAGAACAGCAGGATGCGCTGAAAGTTCGGGCTCGGCATGTCGATCGCGCGCGCAGCGACCGCGAGCGCCTCGCCGCCGGCATCGTCGGCGATCTGCGCCGCGACCCGTGAGGAGAGGATCAGGGTATCGCTGAGCTCGTAGGTGAAACTCTCGACGTCGCCGGCGATCGCGGCCATTTCCAGGATCTGGATCGCGCGCTTGGCGTGCACGGTCGGAATCCGCGGCGCGGCCTTGAGCGGCGACTGCGCCAGATTATGCAGGATCTGCGCACGTTGGCTCGCATCGGCGCGGAAGAACATGTCGTGGATCTCGGCCGCCTCCTTCGGCTGCATCGCCATGTCCGCGGCCATACGCGCTTCCGCATCGGTTGGCGTGCGGGCAGGCGGGGGACCGGGCGTCGGCTTCGGGATTGCGCGCGCGAGCGGCACCCTGCGGCCTTCTTGCGCCGCGACCAGCCCCAGCTTCTGGAGCACGGGGACGGGTGTCTGCGGATAGATCGCAAGCTTCGCCTTGACGGAAGCGCGTGTCGCGTCGTCGACCTGGTCGATCAGCCGCGTCGCAAGCTCGATGAATTGCCGCTGCTCGTCCTCGCTGTGGGTGCTGGCCTGGACATACAGGTCGGTCAACACGCGCAGCAGCGTGGGGCGAACATCGACGCCCTCACGGCGGGAGAGTGTCATCAACCCGTCGAATCCGGGAAACAGCGACTTGGTCATGGAGGCGTACGCAACTCGGGAATATCTGTTGCCTCAGCCTATCAGCGCTTCGTTTAAAGGCTCCTTAAGGAAAACGAAGTGTGAAGCAAACCCGCTCATTTCGACCGTTTTCCTGCGGTTCACCGGATGGCGCCGGCGGCCCGTGCGGTTACGGTCCAAAGCCCGTGTTTACATCCCGTTAACCATAAACTGATCCTAATGACCGTCATGTTGCAGGGGCGCACTTGTCGCGCGGC
The DNA here is from genome assembly GCF_054058595.1 of Bradyrhizobium sp. USDA 4472. NCBI lineage: Bacteria > Pseudomonadati > Pseudomonadota > Alphaproteobacteria > Hyphomicrobiales > Nitrobacteraceae > Bradyrhizobium > Bradyrhizobium sp. USDA 4472. The sequence continues at coordinate 7,472,235 of NZ_JBSSAM010000001.1, read as the reverse complement.
AATTGAGAGAGCTGACATGGGGACCATCATCGAATTTCCGGCCGGTCGCCGGGTGGGCTCGTCGGGGGACGTCACACCGCGCGCGGACATGGGAACGATTTTCATCCTTCCCGTCGTCCGCATCGAGCGCGAAGCGGACGAGACCAGCGGCGATCGTGGGCCGGAAGCGGGCACAGCGCCGGGGCGCCGTCGTCGTCGCCGCTAAGTTGCGGTTCTTGCAATGCCGCGCTCCATCCGCCAGGTTCGCAACCTCGTATCGGCCATCCTGCTCGCAGCTTCGGGCGCGACGCTTGCCGCCTGCAGCGGCGGTGATTTCGGCCGCACCCGCGCCGACATGCGCAGCGACGACATGCATCGCTGGCTTGGCCTCGAGGCCACCGGCAGCCTCGGCCTGCAGGCGTCCCAATTCCAGCTCACCGAAGAGGAGCGTCAGCTTCGCGACCTCGCCTATCCCATGATCGAGCCGCCGCTGTCGCGACCGGCCTGGAAGAGCGTGTTCGGCGACTACAAGGCTTTGCCGTCGCCATGGCGCCAGAAGGTCGTGTTCGACCGCACCATGTACGGGCGCACGCTGATCGATGAGCCGCATCGCTCGCACGCCTCGCGCTACGCGCAGCTGATCGAGGACGTCCGCAACGACATCACGCGTTTTGAACCGTTCTTTGCCTCGGCGATCCGCGTCCTCGATCTCGACAGGAAGCGTGAGGCCAGCATGGCGCGCGTGTCCGAGCTGTCGCCGAGGGAGAAGGCGGACGCAGTCGCGCGCATGCAGGAGAATTCGCTGATCATCCAGTGGGTGCAGCTATCCCTCGAGCAGCGCGTCTCGTCCTATCGCTGGGCGCTCGAGCGGCTGGTGATCCAGGCGCCGGACGGCATGGCCGCCGACGCCGATCGTCTGATCGGCGAACTCGCCGCCCAGACCGCCAATCCCCCGGTTCAGTCGCAGCCGGCCTACGGCCACGCCGTCGTGTCGAAGGGCTGAGCCTCGGCCGCTACGGACGTCCTGGCATGGCGCGATCGAGGAACTCGAACAGCCTGCGCCGGGAATCGTCGGTCACGTCCTGGCGAAAATGATACTCGACCTGACTGCCGCGGATGTCGATCTTGCGCAAGCCGTCCAGTTGTCGGCAGTCCCAGCAATGCGTTGTCTGCGTAGAGATGCCATTCGACCGGAGCGCCGCCGCGCTTCAGGACTGCGAGCTTGTCGAGACATTCCTGCGCCGGCGTCTCGGTATCTGCATCGCCCATCAGGACCAGCAATGGTCGTGAGACATCTTCATTGACCAGATCGAAAGGCGGCCGTTGTTGCGGCGTGATGCGGAAGCAGCCGGGATAAAGGCTCGCGACAGCCGCAAATCCCGAGCCCGCCTTCAAGGCATCGACGTAATGAGTGCTGGCGGCCAGCAAGCCGACCATCGCCCCCCACGAAAAACCGACGAGTGCAATTCGCTTGCTGTCGACATCAGGCCTTCGGCGCAGATGTTCGGCCGCTTGTAGCGCATCCCGCGCACCTCGAAAGAAGTTCACGCCGTTTCTTGGACCGAAGCAGACGCTCCTGACATCGCGCGGCCCGAGGCTGTCGACAAGCAGGACGACATAGCCATTTGAGGCGGCGGCGCGAGCCCAGGCTGCAACCGCAGGGTTCAGCCCACCGCATTGATGCATCAGAACGACGGCCGGAAACGGGCCGGGACCGGTCGGCTTGATCAGCGCCATCCGCGGTGACACAAGGCTGTCGGCGGTCTCGACGACGTCGGGAAGAACGAGGTCAGGGGCGATCGTTGCGCCCCGATAGATCGCATCGGCATCCCAGACCGCGGCCTTACGTTCCTGCTCGTCCGCCGCGCCTGCGAGATCCAAGCTTCCGATCAGCCCGACAAGCAGCGCGATCAGCCCGAGCGGTCCCATCCGGCATGCGAGCCCGGGAAACCGGCGTCCATCGCTGCCGCCAACCCTCTTGAGCATTCCGCCATCCTACTGATTGGTGATTGTCCTTCAGGGCAATAGGGGTAAAACTATCGCGTTTCTTCAAGTGATTTCACCAAAAGGCCCTTCGAGATGAGCTTAGACGCCGCGAGTCCGTTTAAGAGCCGCCTGGATGTCACCTTCCCGCGACAAGTGCTGGTCCTCGCGGTCCTGCTCGGATCGACCGGGTCCGCCGCCGCGCTGACCAAGGAGGCGGCGCTCGAGACCTGCCGGATGAGCGTCGGCAAGCCGATCGTGCAGGCCTGCATGCAGGCCCAGGGCGGCCGCAAGGCCGGTGCCGATATCGAGGGGTGCCGCGCCAAGGCCAAACCGCAGGTTCGCGCTTGCGTGCTCGCTGCCCTCAATGCCGCGAACGGACGCGCCAACATCGCCGTTGAGGTGCCGAAGGAAGAGGCGCCCAAGCTCGCGGCAGGGACCGCACTGCCCAAGGACTTCATCGCGCCGCCGCGCACGATCTCCGACATCACCGCGATTCTCGACAGCGAAAAGCCGAACGAAAAGCTGATTGCGGAACTGAAGGCGGATGCGGATTCGACGCCCACGGGCAAGGAGTCCCGCGAGGATCTCGCCCAGTTCTATTTCGATCGCGCCAATGCGCGCGCCCAGCTCGGGCGGCTTGCCGAATCCATCACCGACGCCAACAAGGCGGTCGAGGTGGGACGCGGCGCCGTCAGCGCAAGCATGATGGGCCGCCTGACACAGCTTGCCGCCCTGCAATATTCGACCGTCGGCGATCCAAAGCGCGCACTCGAAATCATGCAGAGGCAGTTGCGCGAGGTCGCCACCATGCCGGGCGCGAAGGGGTATCTGTTCAATGCCAATCGCTCGATCGCCGGCATTCTCATTCAAATGGGCGACATCCCGCAGGCCGAAGGCTATCTTCGCCGCAGCTTGGCCGGCATTCAGGAGGCTCGCACCAGCGGCCTCCCCGGATGGCGGAGCTCATATGCGAAGATGGGGCAGAATTGGGAGGCGGAAATCGAGGCCGCCCGCGCCATGATCTTCGAGGCGCGCGGCCAGTTCAGCGAAGCCGAAGCTTCCTATCGCCTGGCCGAGCAGCGCAAGCGCGCCGGCATGAAGGCCATCATGGACTCGGATAATCCTCCCGCCGAAACCGTCGTCTTGCAGTCAATCGACTTTATGGTTCTGAACCAGGCGCGCATGAAGGCGCGGCAGGGCAGGCTTGCCGAAGCCGAGGTCGATGCGCGGCGGGCGTTGTTGTCGCGCCTGAAGGACACCGGCAAGTATAATCCGGTGATGCCTCGCTATGTGATGGGATTGGCCGGCGTTCTGGTCGACGAGGGCCGCTACGAGGAAGCCGAGCAGCTCGGCCGCGTCGCGCTCGAGATCAACAAGACGGTCGGCGTGCCTGATGACTCGCAGTCGACCGTGCAGCTGCTGTCGCAGCTTGCCGGCATTCTGAACCTGCGGCGCAAGAATGCCGAAGCCAACGAGATGTTCGCGCGGATCGACAAGGCTGTCGCCAATTGGGATCCGCAGCGCCGCCAGGTCATCGAGCTCAATCCGGGACGCATTCTCGCGCTCTACAATTCCGGACAGCTCGACGCCGGCATCGCCGCCGCCGAGCAACTGGTCAAGAAGCAGGTCGGACGGGTCGGCGAGAACCATTTTGATGCGGCTTCGGCGCGCGGCACCCTGGCGATCGGATTGATGCGCGCGCGGCGCGACGCCGACGCTATCCGGGAGTTCAAGGCGGCCATTCCGATCATGATGGCGAACGCGAACGAGAATGCCGACGACGAGAACACCACCGTGGTGGCCGCGCGCAGCCAGCGGCTGCAGACCATCGTCGAGAGTTACCTGCTGCTGCTCGCGCGGTCCGAGGGCACCGGCGGCGCGGTCGGCGAGGAGACCTTCAGTCTGGCAGATGCCATCCGCGGCCGCTCCGTGCAGCAGGCGCTGGCGGCCTCCAGTGCGCGCGCGGCGGCAAAAGATCCCGCGCTGGCCGAGCTCGTCCGCAAGGAGCAGGATCTGACAAAACAGGTCAACGCCCAGCTCGGCACGCTCAACAACGTCCTCGCCATTCCCTCGGCCGAGCGTGACGAGAAGGGGGCGCAGCAGATCCAGGCGTCGATCGCCGCCCTGCGCGGCGAGCGCGACAAGGCGCGCCAGGAGATCAAGCAGAAGTTCCCTGTTTACGCCGATCTGGTCTCGCCGAAGCCGCCGAGCGTTGCCGATATCCGTGCGACGTTGTCGGATAACGAGGCCATGCTGTCGTTCTATTTCGGGCAGAACGGCAGCTTCGTCTGGGCCGTGCCGAAGTCTGGCCCGGTGGCGTTCGCCGCCGTCAACGCCAGGAGTGGTGAGATCGAGACCAAGATCCGCAAGCTGCGCGAGGCGCTCGAGCCGCAGGCGGCGATGATCTCTGACATTCCGCCATTCGATCTCAAGCTCGGTTACGAACTCTACGCGCTGTTGCTGAAGCCGGTCGAGAGCGGATGGAAGCCGGCCAGGAATTTGATCGTGGTGACCAACGGCGCGCTCGGCCTGCTGCCGCTGTCGCTGTTGCCGACGGCGCCGGTCGAACTGGCGGCAGACGAGGATCCGCTCTTCGTCGGCTATCGGAACGTGCCGTGGCTGGCGCGAACCCACGCCGTCTCGACGGTGCCATCAGCTGCCGCGTTGCGCACGCTGCGGCAATTGCCGCCGGGCAAGCCGGGCCGCGGCGAACTCGTGGCGTTCGGCGACCCCTATTTCAACAAGGATCAGGAAGCCGAGGCCGAAGTGAGCGACGGCAAGGTTCAGGTGGCCGATGTCGGTGGCAACGTCACCCGCGGCATGCCGCTGAAGCGCCGCAGCAGCCCGAAGCTCGACGGCGTCGACAGCGCTGAGCTCGGCCTCTTGCCCCGCCTTCCCGATACAGCCGACGAGCTCAAATCGATCGCGCTGGCCTTGCAGGCAGACCCCTCGAAGGTGCTGTTCCTTGGCAAGAATGCGACGGAGAACGCCGTCAAGACGATGAATCTCTCCGGCTTCAGGATTCTCGCCTTCGCCACGCACGGTCTTGTTCCCGGCGAGCTCAACGGATTGACGCAGCCGGCCCTCGCGCTGTCATCGCCGGCTGTAACGGGTGAGGGCGGAGACGGCCTCCTGACCATGGAAGAGATTCTGGGCCTCAAGCTCGACGCCGACTGGGTCATCCTGTCGGCCTGCAACACCGGCGCCGGCGCCGGTGCCGGTGCAGAGGCCGCCTCCGGCCTTGGCCGCGCTTTCTTCTACGCGGGAACGCGGGCCTTGCTCGTGACGAACTGGTCGGTCCATTCGCAGTCGGCCCGGCAACTGGTGACCGATCTGTTCAAGCGGCAGGCGGACGACCCAAAACTGTCGCGAAGCGAGGCGCTGCGGCAGGCGATGATGGCCTTGGTCGATGGTCCCGGTTATCTGAACAGCGAGGGCAAGACCGAGTTCGCCTATGCGCATCCGCTGTTCTGGGCGCCCTATACGATCATCGGTGATGGCGGCGTGCGTTGATCGACGAGAGAAGGTTGGAAGGACAATGATGCGGAATGTCTTGCTGGGGCTGGTTGCGGCAGGTCTCCTGTTTTCGGGAACGTCGCGGGCCACGCAATTGATCACAGAGGAGGAAGCCAAGCTGCCACCGCCGAAGGGTGCGGTCGCGGCTGACCGGCGTGGTATCCTGCGCGGTCCGAAGGTGGAGTTCGTCTCGCCCGGCGAATCGGTCGCCTCTCCCTTGAAACTCCAACTGAAGTTCGAGTCGTTCGGCGGCGCCAAGATCGATCCTGATTCGGTCAAGGTGACTTTCCTCCGCACGCCGAACGTCGACTTGACGTCGCGGGTCAAGCCGTTCGTGCAGCCTGACGGGATCAACATGCAGGACGCGGAATTACCGCCCGGCGATTACACCGTGCGGGTCGACATCAAGGACAGTGACGGGCGGCCCGGCACCGCCATCTTCACCCTCAAGGTCGCACCGAAGTGACGTGTCCCTACTGCCAGGCGGAGAATGCGGATAAGGCGCTGGTTTGCGCGTCCTGCGGGCGCGACATCGCCGTCCCGGCGACGCTGATTGCAGAGCGCGACGATCTCCTGCGCAAGCGGGATCAGCTGCGCGACGAGCTGACGCGGGCCAGGGACGAGGTCGAAGCCATCATGCGGCGCAGAAAGTCGCGCTGACGATGGAATGTCCCTTCTGCGCCGAGACGATCAAGGACGAGGCCATCGCCTGCAGGCACTGCTCGCGCGATCTGCGCGTCGTGCGGCCGACGCTTCTGGAGATCGATGACATCGTTGGCGAGCTGGACAGGCTCAGGCGCGATCTCGATCGCGTCAACGTCCGGCTCGAGCGCCATAAGAACCCGCTGCGCTATTTCGCAACGCATGCCTTTCTCTACGTCGTCGTTCCGGCCGTCCTTCTGACGATCACGCATATTCTGATCACCATCACCTTCAACCTCTCTCCGATCCCGCTCCGGATCGCGTCGATCGTCGTCCCCCTGCTATTCGGGTTCGCAGCCTATCCCCTGCATCGGGTCTCCGCGCTGGGAGCGCTCGTGATGGCCTTGCTGCTCGCCAGCGTCAGCATCCAGGCAATGCTGACCGTGACGGGCCTTCACGACGGCGTTCCGATCCTGCCGACGGTGTGGGTCGAATGGCGCGAAGTATTCGAATACGGTGCAAGCATCCTGCTCGCCTTCGTGTCCGGAAACATTCTGGGAGTCGTGGTCTTCCAGGTTTTTCCGCGCGTTCTAGGCCAGGGCGGGAAACCCAATGCTTTCGCCTTTCGGCTGGCGCGCCTGCTCGGGCAGCATGTCGGCGACGAGCAGCTGCGCCGCCGGGCGCGGTTGATCCAGGACCTGATGCAGACCGTCGGGCCTCTGGCCGGCGTCGCCGCGACGGCGATCGGCTCGATCTATGCCGGCCTGAAGGGCTTGCTCGGATAGCGGGTATGTCGACGGGATCGGCGGGCGGACTCGGGCTCGTCGACCGTCCTGCCCCGGCGGCAGCCGCGACAACCGGAAACAGTGGCTGGTGCCGCCGGCCTTCTGCGTCCGTTCCAGATGGATGCCGCGCGCTGCGTAGGCGTCGCGGCTAATTTAGGCTTCGGTTGCAACAAGACGCGTCGTCTTGGCCAGCGCCACCTGACATTCGCACCGTGCAACGGGAGCGCACTGGCAGCCTGTGCGCGTCCAGGCCTTCTGCGGGTGCTTTTCGCATACCCAACCGAGTCCCTCGCACACGCGGCAATTCGGATTAATCATTGCTGCCCTAGAAAAGCATTGAGAGGTATTTGCGCCTCGTACTGGCGAGCCTTTTCAAGAAGAACGTCTCGCAGCTGTCCATTCGGCAGAAGCTCTGCCTGCTCGCGCGCTTCGCGAGCCGCGTCAGCGAGTCTCTCGCTCAAGGTCTTCTCCTGCCAAACTCTTCGTCGTACTTGGCTCATCTACGCCTCAACGCAGACCGCGTCTTCGGGTTCCAGTAGGGAGCACGCCTCCGGGCCAGATCTCCTCGGCTCGGATTGGTGAGCTAAGTCGATAGTCTTACCTGCCTTGATCGCTGAGCCACAGGAGCGGGTGATCGAAGCGTTCCAAACCTCGGCGTCGCCGGGCCGTTTCGACCCGCAGCGTCCGTTGTCCACACCCACGATACGCAGTAGCGGCTTGAGGATCCGACCTACCAGCCATCGATAATTTGCCAACGCGCCTCCGCATCGCTTTGATCGCGGCATGAGCACCAAATCACGCGAAGTCATCTGGAGCGGCCGCATCATGGGCGCGGAAATCTCCGCCAAGCACGCCCGTGAAGAGGCGAAAAAGGCCGTGCGTGAGGCCGACCGCGCCGAAGCTGAAGCCTGGTCGGTTCGCATGGAAGGTTACGGCGGTCCCGCGCAGCCGTCGCCGACGATCGCGCAATGTCTCAACGGCGGCCTGGGCTGGCTCGAGGTCGAGTGCGTCAGATGCAAGACGCGCGCGAGCCTGCCGCTCGACGCGATCCGTCGTCCGCGCGACACGCCGATCTGGAAGCTGGAGGCCTCGCTGAAGTGCCGGTCATGCCGGAAGGGACGGTCCGCGCCGCCCGTTCACATGATCAAGCTGACCGCAACGCGGAGCATCACGCCCTACAAATGGGTGCACCCGACGGAGGAGCGTTAGCACCGCGATGGCAACACCATGATCAACGATCGCCGGCCGTCGTGAGCGGTACCATTGTGTGTTAGGAAGGAACATTTACCGAATGCCAAGCGTTTGGACCGATCCCTCCCTTGAGTTCGATCAATGCAAACGACATCCGGCGAAGATCCCCGCAGCCTCGAACTGCTGATCAACGCGATTGTCGATTATGCCATCTTCATGCTCGACATCGACGGCGTGGTCAGGACCTGGAACAAGGGAGCCGAGCGCCTCAAGGGGTATGCCGCCGAGGAGATCATCGGCAAACATTTTTCGACTTTTTACACCCCGGAAGACCGGGACAAGGGGTTGCCCGACCGAGCGCTGGCAACAGCCGCCGAGACTGGCCGCTTCGCGTCCGAAGGCTGGCGTGTCAGGAAAGATGGCAGGCAGTTCTGGGCGCTCGTCGTTCTCGACGCCATTCGCGACGAGAAGGGCGCCCTGATCGGATTTGCCAAGGTCACGCGCGACATCACTGAACGACACCAGGCTCATGTCGATCTCCTGGAGAGCGAAAGAAGATATCGCCGGCTTGTTGAAGCTGTGGTCGACTACGCCATTTTTCAGCTCGATCCCTCCGGGCAGGTCGCGACCTGGAATCCCGGAGCCGAGCGCATCAAAGGCTATCGGCCCGAAGAGATCATCGGTCGGCATTTCAGCACGTTCTACACGCCTGAAGATCTTGAAAAAGAAGTGCCCAAAAAGGCCCTGGCAGAGGCCGCCGAAAACGGACGGTTCGAAGCCGAGGGTTGGCGCATACGCAAGGACGGCACGCGGTTCTGGGCCTCCGTCATCATCGACCGGATTACCGACGAGAGCGGCGCGATCGTCGGCTTCGCGAAAGTCACGCGTGATCTCACCGAGCGCAAGCAGGCCCAGGACGAACTTCAGCGGGTGCAGGAACAGCTTGTCGCATCCCAGAAGCTGGAGGCGGTCGGACAACTCAGCGGCGGCATCGCCCACGACTTCAACAATCTGCTGATGATCGTTCTCGGAAACCTCGAGAATGCCGAACGCAACAGCCGCAACCACGGAGGGCCCAACCTCCACCGCGCGCTGGCGAACGCGAAACGTGGGGCTCAGCGCGCTGCGGCGCTGACAAGCCGGTTGCTGGCTTTTTCGCGCCGCCAGGCTCTCGATCCTAAGCCGATCAACCTCAACGGCTTCCTGAGTGGCCTGCAGGAGTTCCTGCAGCGCACGCTGGGCGAACGTATCGAGGTGCAGACCGTCGGCGGCGCCGGCCTTTGGCAGATCGAAGCGGACGTGAACCATCTGGAATCGACGATCGTCAATCTGGCGATCAATGCCCGTGACGCGATGCCGAACGGCGGAAAGCTGACCATCGAGGCGGCGAACGTCTCCGCCGACGAAGATTATTCGCGTGCCAACCCGGAGCTCGCGGCAGGCCAGTATATCGTGATCAGCGTGAGTGACACGGGCTCGGGCATGACCCCGGAGGTTCTAAATCATGCATTCGAGCCATTCTTCACGACGAAGGAGCCGGGGCAGGGAACCGGACTCGGTCTCAGTCAGGTTTATGGCTTCGTCAAACAGTCCGGCGGACATGTGAAGATCTACAGCGAGGTGGGGGAAGGGACCAGCATCAAGATGTATTTCCCCCGCTACTTCGGCCATAGGCAGCCAGCGCCGGACGAAACCGACGAGTTCACGGCCGAAGGCACCAGCGTCGAGACCATTCTCGTGGTTGAAGACGATGCCGATCTCAGGGGTTACGTTTCGGATGTGCTGCGCGAGCTCAACTATCGGGTTTTATCTGCCGCAAGTGCTCAGGCCGCTTTGACCATCCTGTTGCAGGAGGATCAGCAGGTTGATCTCGTTCTGACCGATGTGGTCATGCCCGGCATGAACGGCCGCGAGATGGGCAGGCGAGCGCAGCAGATCAGGCCGCATCTCGGCATCCTCTACATGACCGGTTACTCGCGCAACGCCGTCGTTCACCAGGGACGGCTCGATGAGGGCGTCGATCTCCTGGAAAAGCCGGTCACTCAGGCCAAGCTGGCGCTGAAGGTGCGCGAGATGCTGGACCGGCGAAATCCGGGTGAATGACGGAACGCTTGCGTGCGCGAGCACGACGATCGCTACACGAAGAGATCGTGCGCGTGCGCGTGATGAAGGGCGCCTTGCTCCGCGCCTGAAGCGCCGATCAGCTCGATATCCTGGATCGGCGGCAGAACGTCGTTTCCGGTCGTGTGCGCACCATGTTCAACGAAATCTGGAGCGTGGCCACCATGGGCCTCAGACAGATATGAAGAGTTGGACGGCGCATTTTCATTCTTGAAATGAAAGGAATCTCCGAGTTCCGGCGCGGCTGCCTTGTGGGCCTGACGGGAGTCATCGCCGGTTTGGTCCTCGGCTCCAGCGTGCTGGCTCAAACTCGCGTGGGGGTCGGCGGCATTTTGAGACGCCTCGTGCGACTCGCGGTGAGATTGGTCGGAATTCGTGCCGCCCGCCGGCTTCGAGTCATCATTGGCATGCTGCTCGGCAGCGGCTGGACGGCCTTGTGAACCGTGTGAATCACGCTGCGTTTGTCCAGGATCGGAGTCGTCTCCCGTCGTGTCGTGCTTGGAATGCTGCGTGGCGGCGACCGGGCCGTCTTTCGATTCGTTCAAATCACGCTGCGATTGTCCGTGAGTGGAATCGTCGTCCGCTGAGGCCTGCTTGCCGTCCTGCTTGCCGTCCTGCTTTCCGTCCTGCTTGGCGGCTGCGCCGCCGTCCTCACCCTGAGAACCGTGTTGCGATTGAGCGGGATTGGACTCGTCTCCCAGGCTCGCCTGCATTCCGTCATTTTCGGTTTTTCCAAACACGCCGGTCGCGGCCGCCTGCTCGAAACCGCCGTGATCGATCGGTGCGTCGATGAATCCGGATCCGACATGCGGATTGCCGGTGCCGCTGGCGCCATCGTCACCCGCCTCTGCGCCGATGATCTGAGGGGCATCGTCATGTCTGACAAGCGTATCGTTTGGGTGGGCCACGAAGGCAAATGCTTGATGGTCTGTTTCAGGATGCCACCAAGAGAGGTTGTTGGGGCTGTCGAGATTTGCAGCGACGCTGCCGAGGGAACTGACAGGAGAATGGACGGCTGCCAATTCGCCTGTACCGCTTCCTGTCGCTGATGCAAGAACGGTCAGGGTATCGTCAACCTTGGACGCTTGCGCGGCGCTGTGGAGCAGGTCGGAAATCCAGACCGCGGCCGCCGTCATCATGAAACTACCGAAACTGCTCAGGGCAGGTCCTGCAGAGCTGGCCGCCGGCAGCGTGATCGTGCTGAAGGCACTATCGACACTGGATTGGATGGCCTTGCTGGCCCGTGCCGGCATCTCAGCGACGGGATTCTCGATGCGGCCGCCCTTGAACACGGATTTGGCCGTCTTCTCCGAAGCGGATGTCGTCGTTTTGGGGCTGATTTTGAGGGTGATGACCCCGGCGCTCCCGTCTGGGGTCAACATCGTAAAGGTATCGGTGGGCTCGTGGCCGGCTGCGGCTGCGTTGGCCGGCTGAACGTCGTCCAGCGCGGCGTAAAGCAAAGCCGCAAGCGCGCCGATTCCGCCGTAAAGCCGCGACAGTGCGAACACTGCCATTTCGGCCCGGCTTCTGATCTCGAGCTGTGTCGAGAGGTGATCGAGCCGCGCCTTGATGATGTCCGGGGAGACGTCGAGCTGGCGTGCGATCTGCTTGTTCGACATACCGTAAGCGACCAGGCGCATGATCTTGCGCTCCTGGTCCGTCAGCGACGCCGCTCCATTTTCGCCCAACCCGCCATTTTTCTTCCGGCCGGCAGCCGCCCGAACGGGCGGGGGTGCCACCAGCCGCAGCGATTGCACCAAGGTTTCGGGCTCCTCGCGCATTGAAATCGCGCAGCAAGAACCCGCTGCGATGGCGGCGGCGAGATCGCCATGGGCAACGGATGCCGTGTAGAAGACCAGCCGTGTCGGAATTTTTTCGGCCTTGACGATCGCGAGCATGTCAGAGGCCGTCACGTCAGAAAATCCGTCCTCGACGAGGACCAGATCCGGCGTCAAGCTCCGAACTGCCTTGAGGCAACCGGCTCCATCGAGACACGACGCGACGATCGCGAAATCGCGCTCTGCTGCAAACAGGGACGCAAAGCCCTGCAGAACGATCGGGCGCCGATCTGCTATCACCAGACGGATGGGAGCCATGTGCGCTTTCATCGCCTGCAGCTCAATGAATGCGTTTTGAAGTTCAGCGGCGTGCCACTTTCAAGAACGTCGCGGCAACGCATGATATCCCCCAGTGTTCCTAAGGAAAAGCCCCACCTTCAGGACGGTGCCGCGAGAGCACGTCCCGATCCCCCGATCACGGAAATCCGGGCCGTTGATTTCTTTGCCCTCTTTCGCGGAGCCGGGTTGACAGCCCGGTCATCAGGGCCTTTATTCGTGCCACGGGGAATTGCGATCTCCCCGCGAGGCGACATGCCAAAGAATCGCGTCCTGTTCACCAAGGGCGCCGCATGTCATCATATACCTCCATCTCACCCGACAAACTTTCCCGCCTGATCGGCACGGCCAACGCGCCTGCGCTCATCGATGTCCGCATCGACGAGGATTTTGCGGCCGATCCACGCTTGATACCCGGCGCGGTCAGACGCTCCCATGTCGACGTTCAGGACTGGGCCTCGCGCTTGACGGGACAGTCCGTGGTCGTCGTCTGCCAAAAGGGGCAGAAGCTCAGCGAAGGAACGGCCGCGTGGCTCCGCTATGGCAAGGTTGCCGCGGAAGTCCTGGAAGGCGGCCAGCTCGCCTGGACGGAAGCGAAGCTTCCAACAGTTCCGATGGACAAAATCCCGAAGCGGGACGGGCGTGGCCGCACGGTCTGGGTCACACGGGCGCGCCCCAAGATCGACCGCATTGCCTGTCCCTGGCTGATCCGGCGCTTCCTCGATCCCGCCGCCGTCTTCCTTTACGTGGCATCCGCGGAAGTCGAGGCCACGGCCGAGCGCTTCAACGCCACACCGTTCGACATTGAGAACGTGTTCTGGAGCCATCGCGGCGAACGCTGCACCTTCGATGTGATGGTGCAGGAGTTCGGTCTGTCGACGCCGCCGATGGAACGGCTCGCGGAGATGGTGCGGGCCGCGGACACGGCCCGGCTCGATCTCTCTCCGGAAGCTCCAGGCCTGCTTGCCGCTTCGCTCGGCTTGTCGCGCATGTTCGACGACGACCTCGAACAGCTGAATGCAGGCATGCTGCTCTACGACGCGTTCTATCGCTGGTGCCGCGATGCCACCAGCGAGACGCACAACTGGCCGACCAACAAGGTCAAGCGATGATGGACACGGCTGTTCGTTTTCGTTGCAGCGGGCCGTCGTCGCCCGGGCCGCGGCGACACCGACAGAACTGGGCGGGAGCAACACCAGGAGAACCATCATGCCGAAGCAGATCATCTCGTTTGCAGCTCTGCTCTTGGTGAGCGCCTGCGTCGCCATCCTCGGCGCGAATGGCCAGAAAATCGACCGGGATATGTTCACGGCATTCGTTTCGACCGCCCATGCGGCGGATGGCGTCGATTGGCCAAAAATCGACGAGACGCTCGGCCGCAAGCCGGCCGTCTCCGACGATGTCCACCGCTACGGCTTTCCCCGCACGGACCTCTCTGTGACGTTGGACGGTGTGACGATCAAACCGGCGCTGGCGCTCGGCGGCTGGGTGGCGTTCAAGCCCGCTCACGGCGGCGCCATGGTGATGGGCGACCTCGTTCTGCTGGAGACCGAGATCAACCCGGTAATGGCAAAGATGATCGCGAGCGGGCTCGAGATCACTGCTGTTCACAATCATCTGCTGCGCGCGAGCCCGGCAACCTTCTACATGCATATCGCCGGACATGGCGACCCCGTCAAGCTGGCCTCGGCGATCCACGATGCGCTCGCCGAAAGCAAGACCCCGCTCACCGTCGCAGCCCCGACGAGCCCGCCGCCACCTGTCGATCTCGACACCGCGAAGCTCGACCAGATCATCGGCGTCAAAGGTCTGGCGAATGGAGGCGTGTACCAGTTCAACGTGAAGCGGCGCGACCCGATCACGGAAGAGGGGATGCCGCTGACGCCTGTCGGTCCGATGGGCGTTGCGATCGGCATCAACTTTCAGCCGACCGGCGGCGGCAAGGCCGCGATCACCGGCGACTTCGTTCTGACGGGCGACGAGGTCAACCCGGTGATCCTGGCGTTGCGGACACATGGCATCGAGGTGACCGCACTCCATAGCCACATGCTGGACGAGCAGCCGCGCCTGTTCTTCATGCATTTCTGGGCGAACGACGACGCGGTCAAGCTCGCCGAAGGCTTGCGGGCGGCGCTCGACAAGACGGCCAGCACCAAGAGTTGAGGCAAAGGTCGCAAGACCGGGCGGTAGGCTGCATATTACGGTAACGGGGACAAGTGATGACGACGACAACCACGGACATCGAGCGTGGAAACATGGGCGAACTGGTCCGCTATTTCCTGCGGCTGGGCTTTCTCGGGTTCGGCGGACCGGTCGCGTTGGTCGGCCAGATGGAACGTGAGCTCGTCGACGGCAAGAAGTGGCTCACCAAGGAGCAGATGCGCGAGACCATCGCCATTTGCCAGTCGCTGCCGGGGCCGCTCGCCATTCAAGTCGGCATCTTCATCGCCTATCTGCGCGGCGGCTTCTGGGGGGCGTGGGCCGGTGGTTGGTCCTTCATCCTGCCCAACTTCGTCATCGTCGCGGCCCTCGGCGCGCTCTATGTCCATCTCGGAGATCTCAAGGCGGTCACCGGAATCTTCTATGGCGTCAGCCCCGCCGTGATCGCCCTGATCCTGCATTCCTGCTATCGGCTCGCCAAGCTCGGCATGGAAGACTGGCTGCAATGGGCAATCGCCGCGGTCTGTCTCGCCGTGACCGTGATCCTGAAGGCTGAGGTCGCATTTCTGTTCATCGGGGCAGGGATCGTCGGGATTATCTATTACGGACACATCAAGCGCGCGCCGGTCGCACTCCAGCTTGCGGTGATCCCGGCGGCGGCGCCCGCGGCGATGCCGGCTGCGACGGGCTCGACGCTCGGCAAGTTGCTGCTGTTCTTCCTCAAGGCGGGCTCGCTGACTTTCGGCAGCGGTCTCGTGATCGTTCCGTTCCTCGAACAGGGGCTGGTGCAGCAATATGGCTGGCTCAACGAGCGCGAATTCCTGGTGGCCGTCGCGATCGGCATGATGAGTCCCGGGCCCGTCGTGATCACGGCGACCTTCGTCGGCTATCTGGTCGCAGGCTTCTGGGGCTCTCTCGTGTCCACGGTCGGCATCTTTCTTCCGTCCTTTCTGTTCGTCCTGATCGTGGCGCCCTTGCTGGCAAGGCATCGCAAGAATCCGAACGTGCAAGGTTTCGTGAAGGGCGCCTATGCGGCGGCGATCGGAACCATCCTGGGGGCGAGCTTCCTGCTCGGCAAGATCGCGATCGGCGACTGGCTGACCGCGCTGATCGGCATCGTGTCGCTCGCCGCGCTGTTCCGCTGGAAGATCAGCAATCCATTGTTGATCGCTGCCACGGCAGTCATCGGGCTAATCGCCTATCCGATCCTTCAGCCGGCGTGGGTGCTGACCGGCCTCAAATGAGGACGATGCACACGGTGAAATGGCTTGCGGCTGGGAATGCGCAGCCGGCTCATGAGAAGGACCTCCATCCGGTGTCAATGCGCGGAGAGGAGCAGGCGCCGCTCCTGCAGCGGCCAGGTGCGGCGCCTGATCGACGGAATGGCCTGAGATCACCGATTGTCGCGCCAATCAGAGAACGAAGACCTCCGGGCCTCCGCAATCATCGTTCTCGTCACGCCAATGTCTGCGAGGAACCGATCGTCGAGATCGAGAAGCTCGTTGTATTGGCGCCGCCGTTCTATTCCGTTCAAGATCGCGAGCGGGATCTTCCAGAGCCAGCTCAGATTTGGAGAAGAGCGATGGGCTGCGAGGGATGTGTCGGCCGCGCCGATGGCGCTATTGCAAGACATGTTTCACCTCCGGAGTGGAGCGAAACAACGCTTGGCTCGAAAGCTCGTCGGGCGGTTGTATGTGGCCCGAAGCCCATATTTATCATGCGTCACATTCGCGTACAAGCGATCCCCGCGATCTGCCGATCGCGACCGGCTCGGCGCGGTCCAGCAGCGGCTTTTACTTCATCTCTGCGCTGAAGCTGTTGCTGTGGCGACGAGCGTCGCCCAGCTCAGTAAAAGGCCCGGGCCGCTGACCCGTTCGGCGCCGAGTGTTTTTCATGAAGCTTTCGGCCTTGCCATAGTCGAAGGGATTGCCTCGCGAGGTCCGCACGAAAGAAGTTACGCGAGCCGGGCGAGATCATGGCCGGCGCATTGATCGCCGCCATCGCTGTGGCTGTTGCCTACAATCTATTCCTCGATCGCTTCATCGCCGGCGGCGCCGTCAAGTAGCTGCAGGAGTGAAGCGGTCACGGGACCCGGCGGCCGATCACCTTCTCGCCGGCTGTGGCGCCTCTGACGCGGCGCCCCATGGCCCAAGGTCCGGCATCCTTGGAGACTCCGGTCACCGCACCCGCAGGTGAGGAATTGAACGGGCTTGAATACCGTTGCCCACGGCCTCGCGGTTGTTCCAGATTTAACTTTCCGCGGCGACATCAAGCTTAACCCGCGTCTTTGATTGCACCGGGGTCACGAAAGGCTAACCTCTCCGCACCGGACATTGCCCTTGGTCCGGGTCCCAAGTGGCGAAGCCGTTGCGCCAATATACTCGGCGCGGCGGCTTCGTTTGATCGTAGGGCTTTTGCGCGAGCTTGATTTGAAAAAGCAGACGGACCATGAAACGCTCGATCTCATCGAGATGCGTCGGCAGCTCACAGCACTGCGCTCGCGACACTCGGATAATCTTCCAATTGTGTCGGTGTTGAACCGCTTCCTTGTGAAGGTCGCATTTCTGACCGAGCCGGCAGATCTCGCGCACGAGCAGTATCTCCGATCGGAATTCGAAAGAACCCTGACAAGGGTCCAAGAGATTTGTGCACGGACAAAACCCGACTGAGCCACTGCTGCGCAGGACGGCGCGGGCGGATGGCAACCGGTGCTGCCGGGCGAGTTCGATCAGGCGCTTGCGATTATAATTGAAGAAAGGTGACGCAAAGGTTGCGACACCGTTCGCACCACGCGTAACAGCTGCAGGTCGACGCGCTTCGGGCCAGTTTCAGACTGGCGCGCCGCAGCGCCCAGCCCAATTGCAAACAGAGTCAGCGTGCGTGACCTGACCGCTATTTGTGCGCCTGTGATGTGAAATGCTTCACCGTGGTTTTGCAACTCGGTGCTAAACTCGGTCAGCGATGAGACTTGGAAGAGCGAATCGCGCCTTTGAAAATTTCGCGCCCGTATTGTCTGCAACATTGAATTGATCTGAGCTATTTTCGCGGAGGTCTTCCCATGGAATACCTTGGTGAGCATTCTGCACGCGTTTTCAGACAACCTGAACCTACCAACGAACAAGACAGGATCACCCATCACCGTTGGACGAGAGCGGTACTGGCCTTCTACGGCGGCCTGGTACTGATCGGGGCGACAATCATCGGTGTGCAAAGCCACAGCAGCACACCATCAATTGCCCTGGAACAACATGCCAAATTGAACCGCTAACGAGGGATTCAAGCCATGGCAATGTTCACAACAAGCACGTCGCCCCATTTCGACGAGCGGAGGGTCATCGCTGCTTACAGCGTGGCCCTTGTTCTGGTCGCGGTTGCTGCGCTCTGTTTTGCCGCAGCTGGTCCGGGCAATAACGAGGCGACCCTCGCATTGATGACGGCTTTGCCCTAGCCTGAGGTCTGAGATGCGGGGATTTCTCATCCTCGTTGTCGTCTTCGCAGTTATGCTGGTCGCGCGAGGGCATGATTTCACGATGCTTCCGACTGGCCCTATGCCAGCGGTCAACGTGCCGTAGCGCAGCCGCATGGATGCTTGGCCAATAAAACGCCGCCCGCTTGAAATCTAGCGCAGGCGGCAACCTTTCCAGCCGCGGGTGGGTATGATGCAAACCTCAGCAAAGGTGGGCAAGAACCGGATTTACCTAGTCTTGGAATTTGGCACTACTTGATATCGCGTGAGCCCATACAGCCCACACGGACACAGGTGGACCACTCACGTCGCGCAGGGCAAGTTCCCCAAAGGACAATTGTTGAAGTGTGCAGCATGATCGATACTGAATTCGAAATGGCTGGCGCGTGTCACTGTCCTGCAAGCAATGGGGCGAAACAATGCGGGCATTCAACGAGCAGCTTGAAGCGCTTCGTATCGAAGCCATCGAATGCGCATTGATCCGTGACTTATCCACCGACAGTAGGAAGCGCGAGTTCTTTGCCAAACTAGCAGATCACCTGACCCAATTAGCCGACGATGTAGAAGGCGCGATAGAGAAGAGTGAGCGCCAGCCTGCTTAGTCGTCCAGGTTGTCAGGTTTCCTCCGCACTTTTGTCCTGCTCGTTCCCAAGCCAGGTCGTTAAGGCGCTGGACGGAATGATTTGTTTGGGTGCATGCGGATTGAGGGTGCCCGCTGTCACTACCACCCCCTGATCGAGCTTCTCTTTCGCAAACAGCTTGGCTTCCATTTCCGTTTCAAACGTTTTGGTCAGCCGTGGGTGTCTTGGCCTTGGCAAGATGCCGGTACTTTGTACCTCAAACGTCACGTACCAACTGTGTCGCATCGATTGCTCGACATGCAACGGGTCGCACAGCTGCCTTGCTGGGAAGTGCTGCGCACGTGACCCGCAACCCGGCATTACCGCCGCACTCCTACACGATTGACACCGCCGTTGGCATTGCCACCGACGTTATGACGGACCGCAGCGCGCGCCACCGGACGAGGTCTGAGCACGACACCTGCTCGCGCGACGCAGCCCGCCGGGTAGTCAACATACGTGCAGTAAACCACTGCCTGAGCCGGGGCCGAGCTGAGCGACACCAGCGAGCCCAAACATAGCGCTGACAGCAATCCCTGTCACTGTCATTGACCGAATCGAAAGATGGCTCCCTCGTTGCATTACAGTCGTCCTCACATCTTGAAGGTGGCGGCCGCCTGAATGCGGCTGAAACCTAATGTGAGAAGCATGAGAGGCAGCCAGGGCTCTTGATTTGAATCAAGGGGTTTTCAACGGCCTACATCAGGCTTTAGGGCCCTACCGGCGCGGGCAGCGCTGCAAAGCGCAATGGGGACGCCGTCTGCAATTCGAGATCGGAGGAACGGTGCAAGAGGCGCCGTCGCGGGGTGTTCGGACGGTGTGCTGCGCCATGGCAGCGTGTGATGTCGACAACGACCGGAGGCAGCGATGGCCGAGTCCGAAGGCATGGGCATTCCTGCGCGGTTGTGGAGGCTCCCTGCGCAGTTTCTGCTGGCGATTAAGAAATGGCGCAAGTGAAGGAGGCGTTGAACGCCTTAAGTGTTAGCATCGACCGGCTCGGCAGCGCCAACTTGGGGCAGTCCAGCAAGAGAGGCAGTCATGATTTCTCGACGAAAGCTTCTTTCTTCCTTGGGCTTGGCGACCACCTTAGCCGCGCTCCCGAGCGTGCTGATGGTACCCGACGCCGAGGCGCAGACCGCCGGCATGGAAAGGCGGCAAGATCGACGTGAGGGGCGCCAGCGCCGCGAAAATCGTCGTGACGCGCGCCAAGTGCGCCGCGAGGGTCGCCGTGACGCGCGCGAAGTGCGGCGAGGAGGCACACCCGGGACGGCAGACACAACTGCGACGGGAGTTACGACGGGAACAGCTAAGTAGCTGAGCCTGGTGTCCTGCCTAGCCATCATCCTGCTCACGGTCCTGCGCAGCCTCGATGAGTAGGTCGCCTGCGTGAAGGGAAGTTGGTCTAAACGCGTGAGCGCACTTCCCTTTACGCAGCGGTCCGCGCGCTTCGCCGTGAACCTATCAACGCGGGCTCCGCACCGTCGTTGCCGACTTTGCGGCGCGTGAGAACAGCAGGCATCGCGCGACTCCCAAGCCAGCCAACCAGCAACGAAGATTTGACAGCGAACAGAAAGCTAGGTCCCCCAGACACGGAGGTCAGGGTTTTTGAGGTTTCAAACAATCATGCTTGTCAAATGTCGGGATTAGCGCTGAGACCATGGCCATACCGGTGACTGCGGTTTGCTCGCCTGCGGTCGCGCCGCTGCTGACACCGGCTTGTGTGTCTGGGCGAGATTGGTCGGCCGCGGACGCGGCACTGGTGTTTCGGGCGCTGCCTTCGGCTCTTCGGGACTGCCCTTCGGCTCCTCAGGGCTCATCTTCGGCTCCGAACTGGTGGCGATGATGAGGGCCAGCTGTTTCTGGCTTTCGTTAAGGCGCTCGGTAACCGCTTGGCTTTCGCGCTCTGCCTGTGTTTGGGAAGCCTTGATCTGCTCGACGACAATGTTGTTGCGCGCGATTTCCGCCTGGCTCTCCTTGAGCTGGCTCGCGACATTTTCATTGTCGCGGACCAGTTGTCCTTGCCTCATCTCGAGCTGTGCGACCGCTTGCCTCAAGGCAGCGAGATCGTGCTCCATCGGTTGAAGCTGCTGCGCGAAGTCGGGAGCCGGTGCGACCGGAGTCGCCGCGGGCTGTGTCAAAGGTGCTGGGTCTGGGCGGGCCATGGTTTCGGTATGAGCCGAGGACGACCACCACCAGGCGGCGACACCGATGGATGCTGCCAACAGAGAACCGACGCAAGCCAGATAGCGCCAATCGGCCAATTCCTGAATCGTTGGCGGAGGGCTAAACGTCTTCATGCCGGTCGGCAGCTCCGAAGGATTGCCGCCGGCTTCGCGCGCCAGGTTCAGAAGTTGCTCTTCCAGGCTCGCAAACATTCCTTCCGAGAGTTTGTTGTCCAGCGTGGAATCCATTGGCTGCTCCGTATCAAACGCGCGGTATGACGATCTAACATTGAACGGGACGCAGATAGTCTTTGCAGGCTACGAGCCTTCGCAGGGATTGGATCATGCAGCCTGCATGTCCCATCCTCGTTTTTTTCAGGGGCGCGTCCTTGAACTATTCCTGCGGGTTTAACCCAGCCGGCGCGGCAGAACTATGTTCACGGCGAGAGAACTACGAAATTACCGGGAAACGCCCGATGCGAAGCCGTCGCGCTTGGCGTCGGTGGCATCTCAGATCTTGGGCGCTCTCCACGCGCGCACGCACGAGCTTCCCGGCAAAGCAGAGCGTCGAGAGCTATTTCCGGATTGTCGGACCGGCGACGGCTGATCGGGGCAAGCCGTGCTCCCACACGAAATCGCCCGCGACGGATTGCTCCACGCGGGCGATACGAATTTCCAATGGTGCCATATTGCCGTTGTTTTGCCCGACGTGTCAAACCGTCCAGATCGCGGGCGCCGCGGCTCCGCCGCTAGTCGAGTGATTTCAACACGCCGCTACTGTGCATGGGGTTGTTTCCAGCTTTGTTCGAGGCCGCCTCGACTGCTCGCGCGTCAGCGCCGGCCGCGCGGCGTCTCGGCCTTCGCGGGCGCTTCGGTCTGCGGCGCGCAAGTGGCAGCGGCGAGCGTTGCCTGGGCCTGCGGCATCAGGCCGGGCTCGGCGGCGAGCGCCTTCATCAGGATCAGGCCTGTCGTCGTCGGGGAATCGATGATCAGACGGTCGGCCGCGGTGACCTCTTCGTCTTCGGGCAGCTCGTTGTGCTGCGCTTCCGTCATCAGGTCGAGCTCGATCACCTTCTTGCCGGCCGAGCGGTCGTTGATCGCGTAATAGGCGATCTCGTTGCGCGTGTAGAACGACACCGACGTATAAGCCTGACTCACCGGGACAGTGAGCTTGATCGGGCCGCCCGAAAGATCGTAGCGGCAGATCGCGAGTGCAAAGGCCGGATCCATGAACGGCATCGGCGAGGTCTGCGGATCGGCGAGCGGCAGCTGCGTCACGCCATTGAGCTTGGTCATCGGCGTCAGCCGCGAATAGGCGTCTTGCGTCGCGATCCGCGGCAGGGCGAGCACGCTGACGAGATGGACCACGAGGCCCAGAACCACGCCGGCGAGGATGGTGAACGCGAGGCGGATCATGAGCAGCCCACCGTCGCGATGGCAGGCATCGGCGCGTCGCGCTTGGTGCGGGTCGCGACACCGACGGGGGTGTCGTAGAGGCGGAACATCAGCGCATAGCGCTCGATGCCGCCGGTCGGCAGCCAGTTGCCGGCGCGCGAGCGCGCGGCGATGTGAATCTCGAACGAGCCGTCGGACTGGCGCACGATCTCCTGGCTGGTGAAGCCGTAGCGTTGCAGCGAGTTGGCGACGAGATGGCCTTTGCGGTCGTAGAGCGTCAGGGTCCAGAACCGCGCCGGCGGCGTCACGCCTGAGACGACGACGTCGCAGCGGCCGTCGAGCGCCTTCTTGTTGTCATCGGTGGTTGCGGTGAACGCGACGCCGTCACCGGTGCCGATCGGCAGCTCGCCGTTGCGCACGATGGTGGCGCGCGAATAGGGATCGACGTCGGCGGTGCCGGTGCGGGGGCGGGCGGTCCAGGCGCCGATAGTCAGCGCGCCGATCTCGGTGCCGCGCGTCGTCGTCATCCAGGTTGCACCAACGCCGACCACGGTCGCGAGCAGCAGGGCCGTCAATATGATCAGGATCAGCCGCACGGGATCAGATCAGTTCTTGCGCGGGGTGGATGAATTCGCGTTCTCCTCCGCCGCATAATTCTGCGGGAACGCGAGCGCGCTCGTCGACGACGCGGGCTTGGCCGGGCCGCTGTCGTCGGCCGCCGATTTGGTCGCGGTCCTGGCGGCGTCGTCGAGCATCTTCTCGACCCGCACCAGGACGTCGGCGCCGCGCTTGGTCAGCACCGGCGGCGGGCCGGGCTTGGTCTCCAGTACCTTCGGTGCCGCATTGGCCTGCGCGCTGGCAACCTGCTCGCGCGGCAGCTTCTGGCCCATGCCGACACCGGGAATTTCTCTGATCTCGACGCCCTGATGCGCGGCGACCATGATGTCGTGCCAGGTCTGCGCCGGCAGCGAGCCGCCGGTCATGCGGTTGGTCGGCGAATAGTCGTCATTGCCGTACCAGACCGCACAGGTGAAGTTGCCGGTGTAGCCGACGAACCAGGCGTCACGATACGCATTCGTCGTGCCCGTCTTGCCGGCGGTCGGAATGCCGTCCAGCGCGGCGCGGCGCGCGGTGCCTTCGCTGACGACGTGGCTCATCATGCCGGCCATGTCGGCGGCGATATTAGGCGGAATCGCCTGCTTCGGCTTTGGGCCGTCGCGGTCCCAGCGCCAGACCAGATCGCCTGCGCCGGTCCGTACTTCGAGGATCGAATGTGGCGTCACCGCCTTGCCGCGGTTCGGGAAGGTCGCATAGGCCACCGCATGCTCGAGCACGGTGACCTCGTCCGAACCGATCGGCAGCGACGGCGTATCGGGCAGCGGCGCCTTGAGGCCGAAACGGCGCGCGACCTCGACGATCTTGGCCCGGCCGATCTTGGCCGGGTTCGGCGCCTTGGGTTGTTCCTTCTGGCCGATCGCGATCGACAGCTTCACCGGCACGACGTTGATCGAGCGCGTGATCGCCTGCGTCAGCGTCACCGCACCGGAATAGGAATGGCCATAATTCTGCGGGCACCAATTGCCGATGCAGACAGGCCCGTCGACCACGACCGAGTTCGGCGTGAAGCCGTTGAGGAGCGCCGTGGTGTAGACGTAAGGCTTGAACGACGAACCGGGCTGGCGATAAGCGTCGACGGCGCGGTTGAACTGGCTGGCGCCGTAGTCGCGGCCGCCGACCATGGCGCGGATACCGCCGTCGAGGTCGGACACGACGGTCGCGGCCTGCGTCGCGTGATAGTCGCGGCCGAACTGGCGCAGCTGGTTCTCGATCGCGTCTTCCGCCGCCTTCTGCACGTTGGTGTCGATCGCCAGCCGAACCACGAACACGCGCTCGGTGTAGGATTTCGGGAAGGTGTCGACGAGCTTGCGCATCTCGTCGAAGGCGTAGTCGAGATAATAGTTCGGCGAGGCCTCGTCGCGGCGGTCGACCGCGAAGGCGGGGTTGCGGCGGGCGCCGAACACCTGGCCCTCGGTCATGAAGCCGGCATCGACGAGATTGTCGAGCACGACATTGGCGCGGGCGCGCGCGGCAGGCAGGTTGATGTGGGGCGCGTATTTGGTCGGCGCCTTGAACAGGCCGGCGAGCATCGCGGCCTCGGCCAGCGTCACGTCGCGCGCCGATTTGTTGAAGTAGAAATGCGCGGCGCCGTCGACGCCGAAGGTGCCGCCGCCCATATAGGCTCGGTCGAGATAGAGCTTGAGGATCTCGTTCTTGGTCAGGCGCCATTCCAGCCAGACCGCCAGGAAGGCCTCGTTGATCTTGCGCTCGATGGTGCGCTCGTTGCTGAGAAACAGGTTCTTGGCGAGCTGCTGGGTGATCGACGAGCCGCCCTGGCGCACGCCGCCGGCTTGCGCGTTGGTGACGAGCGCGCGCGCGGTGCCGGCGATGTCGATGCCGAAATGCTCATAGAAGCGGCGGTCTTCGGTCGCCAGCGTCGCCTTGATCAGCACGTCGGGAAAATCTTCCAGCGGAATCGAGTCGTTGTGCTTGATGCCGCGGCTGCCGATCGGGTTGCCGTAGCGGTCGAGGAAGGTCACGGCGAGATCGGACTTCTTCAGCCAGTCCTCGTCCGCCGTCTCGCGGAAGGCGGGGATGGCGAGAATGAGCATGAGCACCATGCCGCCGAGGCCGATGGTCGCCGCTTCCGACAGCGGCTCGATGAAGACCCAGCGCTTCCACCGACCGACATAGAAGCGGTCCATGAACGTCGAGTAGCGCTCGTAGAGCTCGCGGATGCCCTTCGCCGAGGAGAACAGCGAGGAGTCGATACGCGCATCGAGGTCCAGGAAGAAGTTCCTGATGCGAGTCTTCCAGTTGGATGGTGTGTTCTGGACCACCTAGAACCCTTGAGGCTCGCTGTGAAAGCGTTCAAGCACCCGGCGGGGCGGCATCGAGACGTCTTGCGGGATTGTTGCGGCAAACCCAAGGCGCCCGTTTCGCGTCCGAGGGGACTTGCTGTTGTTCTAGCCGAGCGGGGCCTATAAACCAATGGTCAGGCTCGCAATTTTGAACAAACGGCTTAATTGAACCCCGGTTCATTACGGGCCTTTCGGGGACGTTCCTTGCAGCCTGGCGGCTACGCGCCCTAGATGGCCCGACCGTCGCTCTTTCAAACCGTAATAGGCGCATGACCGCAGCTCCCAAACGACCTTCAGACCAGGATGGATTCTTCTGGAAAACCAAGAAGATGGAGGACATGTCGACGGCCGAATGGGAGAGCCTGTGCGACGGCTGCGGCCGCTGCTGCCTGAACAAGCTCGAAGACGAGGATACCGGGGAGATCTATTTCACCGATGTCAGCTGCAAGATGCTCGATTCCTGCACGTCCGGCTGCAAGGACTACGCGAATCGCTTCGACCATGTTCCCGACTGCGTTGTCATGACGCCGGCGAGCGTCCGGGACCTGAAATGGCTGCCGCCGAGCTGCGGCTACAAGCTGGTCGCGGAAGGGCGCGATCTCTATTGGTGGCACCCGCTGATCTCGGGCGATCCCAATACGGTGCACGAGGCCGGCGTCTCCGTGCGCGGCCGGGTCGCCGGCACCGAGGTCGAGATCCCGGACGACGAACTGGAGCACTATCTGGTGCAATGGCCCGGGCAGCTGCCGAAACGGGCACGCCTGAAGCGACGCCCCAAGGACTGATCCGTCCGCTCTCGCAGATCAATTGTTCGGGATGACCGCGGTGCGGGATGCACCCATGCGCCGTGGTGCCTGCCCGAGAAGAACTTTGCTGTCTAGATTGCCGTCATAGGCCGATTCTTTCGCGGCTTTGCGCCGCGATACGCTCCATCTGACACGCCCCGAGATGAACCAGTTCACACGGCAGAGCAGCCAGTCTGCCGACATCCAGACGTTGCCCGACGATATCGCGGAGGAACTGACCCGCCTTCCGGCGGAGGTCACGAGCGTCCGCAACTCGCCGCCTCCGACGCTGTCATCGGATGAAGTCCGCACCATCGTCATCAGCCTGATGCTGACGATGTTCCTGGCTGCGCTCGACCAGACCATCGTCGCCACGGCGCTGCCGACCATCGGACGCCAGTTCCAGGATGTCTCGAACCTGTCCTGGGTCATCACCGCCTATCTGCTCGCCTCGACCGCCGTCGCGCCGGTGTTCGGGACGCTGAGCGACATCTACGGCCGTAAGGCCATGATCATCGTCTCGTTGAGCCTGTTCATCGCCGGCTCGATCCTGTGCGCGGTCGCGCCGAGCATGCCGATGCTGATTCTTGCACGCGGTCTGCAGGGACTGGGTGGCGGCGGCATCATGCCTGTCGTGCAGACGGTGATCTCCGACGTCGTGAGCCCGCGCGAGCGTGGTCAGTATCAAGCCTATTTCTCCAGCGTCTGGATGGTCGGCGGCATCCTCGGCCCCGTCATCGGCGGCGTGTTCGCCGAGCATCTGCACTGGTCGATGATCTTCTGGATCAATTTGCCGCTCGCAGCCGCAGCGCTCGCGTTGTTGCTGCCGAAGATGAAGAAGATCCCGGTGTTCCACCGCAAGCGCAAGGTCGACTGGCTCGGCGGCGTGCTGCTGATGGCTTCTGCCGTGGTCTTCATGCTGGTGTTGACCTGGGGTGGCACGCGCTATCCCTGGCTCTCGCCGACCGTGCTGTCGATGGTAGGCGGCGCAATCGCGCTGGCGCTCACCTTCGTCTGGCATGCGCGCCGGGCCGACGAGCCGTTCCTGCCCCTGCCGCTGCTCTCGGGATCGGTCGCGCCGTTCGCGCTGACTGCCGGCGGCTGCGGCCTCGGCGCGATCACCGGCCTCACCGTGCAGCTGCCGCTCTATTACGAGTCGGTCTATCACCTCAGCGCCAGCGAGGCGGGGCTCGCGCTGATTCCGCTTGCCGCGGTCTCGACCTGCGGTGCGGCGATCGCGGGCCGCACCATGGCGCGGGCCAAGCACTACAAGCGCGTCGCCATCATCGGCACCTCCTGGGCTGCCATCTGCGCCTTAGGCCTGACCGTCACCACGCTGCCGCTGTGGGGATTGCTGACGCTGATGGCCGCGTTCGCGCTCGGTCTCGGCACGACCTTCCCGGTCTGCGTGGTCTCGCTGCAGAATTCGGTGGCCCGTCCGCAGGTCGGTACCATCACCGGCGCGATGAACTTCTTCCGCTCGCTGATGTCCTCGTTCACGGTCGCAGCGTTCGCCGCAATCCTGCTGATTGCGCTCGGCGCCGACATTCCGCTGGCCGGCGAGCATCACGCCGCCGGCAGCATCCCTGCGATCCCCACTGAAGACATGCGCCGTGCCTTCCGCTACGTCTTCGCGGCCGCGACCGCGCTGATGACGACAGCCTCGCTCTGCCTGATCATGATGGAGGAGCGGCCGCTGGCCGGTCCCACCACGACGCATGCCGTCGAGATGGCGGAGTAGGCGGCGCTAGCCGCCCCGGTTGGAGTAGGCGTCTTCGTCGGCATTGCCCGCGGCGCCTTTCCGCGCCTCCGCTGCAAGATGGCTCTTCAGCCGCGCCAGCGCCTCAGCGGACCAGTCATGGACATCGGTGACAGCGACCCAGGCATCGACGTAGTGCTCGGGCGCATAGACATGGCCATAGCCCAGCGGTGTGCCGTTCGCGACCGCCATGTCGAGCGCGAGCTGCAGCATCGTCACGATCGGATACCATCGCAATTCCGGCGACACGTCGGGCCCGCGCGGCGTCGACATCCAGGCCGGCGCCTGGAACGCGTCGCCGTAGTCAAAGAACGTGATCGCGTCGCTGGCATATTGCAGATAGACCACGCGCATCGGCCCCCAGGGCGCATTTGCGGGCACTAGCGGCCCATTCTGGTTCATGAAGCGGACCAAGCGGCCGTCGCGGAACTCCGGCAGCCACGCCAGCGAGCCCGGATTGCGGTTCGCAACGATCGAGCGCCAGATGCGGCTCGCGAACGGCGGCCCGCTCCAAAGCGCGCCTGCAATGGGATCGCCGATCGTCTCGAACAGCTCTGCGGATTTTTCCGAGTTGAGGGCGCCCAGACTCAGCCCATGCAGATACAGCTTCGGCCGCATCTCCCTGGGTAGCGTGGTCCAGTAGCCGTAGATCTCTGCAAACAGGGCCCGCGCCGCTTCCGCGCCGTATTCGGGCTGAAACAGCAGTGACAATGGGCTGTTGAGATAGGAGTACTGGACTGCGACGCTCGCGACGTCTCCATGATGGAGATATTCCACCGGATCCATCGCGGCCGGATCGATCCAGCCGGTGCCGGTCGGCGTGACGACGATCAGGGTCGAGCGCTCAAAACCGTGCTGCCGCTTGAGCTCGTCGAGCGCAAGCCTCGCGCGCGCCTGCGCCGTGTCGGCGCCGGCGAGGCCGACATAGACGCGGACAGGTTCCTGCGCACTCTGTCCGGTAACGGCGCTAATCTCGGCTCGGGTCGGGCCGGAGGCAATGAACCGGCGACCCATGCGCCCGAGCTCCGTCCACTTCACCAGCGATGCCGCGCTGCCCGTCTTCCCGGGGCTGGTCGGTTGCGGCCGCTCGGGCTCGAACAGGCCGTCGAATTCGCGAAAGGACGAATCGAGCGCGCGAAACGCCATGCCGATCAGGAGATTGTTGGCGATCGACCAGAACAGCAGGCCTGCCATCACGACGCCGAGGACATTGGCGACCTTGCGCGGAATGATGCGCTTCGCCCCGACGGTGAGGAACCGCGAGACGAGCACGAACAGCCGGCCCAGCGCCAGCAGCACCACGAAAGTGATCAGGGCGATGGCAGAAATCTTGAGCGGATGGGCGGTCTCGACCGGTGGCATCTTCATGACGGCGCGGATCGAGTTCTGCCATCCGGCGGCCCGCCATAGATAGACGATGACGACGATCACGCAGCCGGCCGCGACCAGCGCATTTGCGCTGGATCTCAGCTGCGCCGAGGGCTCGGGCAGTTCGAGATAGTGCCACAGCCAGCGCCAGAGATTTCCGGCGAGGTAGCCGATCGCAAAACAAGCGCCGGCGAGGGCGCCTTGCGTGAGATAGCTCCGCGGGATCAGGGTCGGCGTCAGCGCGGCGGCGAAGAACAGGGCGCCGAGCACCAGTCCGACGCCGGACAGCGACTGCATTTGCCGCCGGATCAGCCAAACCGGTTTCTGGAAGGCTCCTGGCGACAACGCTAGCCCCTGTTGTTGTCTGAAAACCCACTCTTCCGCGGCAGCCGAATCGTAAACTCCGTGAACACGCCGGGCTCCGTCGCGACCTCGATGGCGCCGCCATGCTGCTTCACCACGATGTCGTGGCTCATCGACAGCCCGAGACCGGTGCCTTCGCCGGCCGGTTTGGTGGTGAAGAAGGGATTGAACATCTTCGCCTTCACCTCATCGGGAATGCCGGTACCGTTGTCGCGGATACGGATCTCGATGCTGTCGCCGCGGTCGCGCGTCGTGGCGGTCACGACCGGCTCGAAAGCGCCGGCATCGCCTTCGGCCCGGCGTTTTGCCAGTGCGTAAAACCCGTTCGAGACCAGGTTCAGCAACACCCGCGTGATCTCCTGCGGGAACACTTCGGCGACGCCTGCTGCCGGATCGAGGTCGCGCTTCACCGTGACGTCGAAATGCGGCTGCTCGGCACGGGCACCGTGATAGGCAAGGTCGAGGCTCTCCTCGACCAGCGCGTTGATGTCGGCCGCCCGGTGTTCGCCACTGCCTTCGCGCGAATGCAGCAGCATGTTCTTGACGATGGAATCGGCGCGCTTGCCGTGCTGCACGACCTTTTGCAAATTGTCCTTCAGCATCCCCGTCAACTCGTCGACATCGTTGCGGACATCGTCGCCGAGCGGAACGGGCGCAAGCACCTCGTTCAGCTCGTCCGTCAACTCGGCGGAGAGCGCCGCGAAATTATTGACGAAGTTGAGCGGGTTCTTGATCTCGTGTGCGATGCCGGCGGTGAGCTGGCCGAGTGAGGCCAGCTTCTCGGTCTGGATCAGCCGGTCCTGCGCCGCCCGCAGATCGTCGAGCGATCTGGCGAGCTCCTGCGTGCGGGCCTGCACTTCGTCGAAGAGGCGCACATTCTCGATCGCGATGACGGCCTGGTCGGCGAAGCTGGTAACGAGCTCGATCTGCTTTTCGCTGAACGGCCGGATTGCGCGACGTGCGAGAACAATTGCACCTACCGTGCTGCCTTCGCGCAGCAAGGGCACACCGAGGAAGCTACGCGGATTGCCGCTCAATTCCTGGCCTTCAAAGAAGTAATCGGGGTCTTCGAGCACGTCGGTGACATGGACCACCTTGTCGCCGAGCAAAGTCCGACCCGTGATGGTGCGCCTGTCCGGCCTGACCGGGAGATCTCTTACATATTCGACGAATTCGGCTGGGAAGCCGTAGGAGCCCGCCCGGAAATAGCTGCTGCCGGACTTGCGGGTAATCGCCGCCATATCGGCTTCGCATAGTCGCGCCGCCGATTCGACCAGCGTATCGAGCACGGCCTGCAGGTCGAACGCCGAGCGGCTGATAACCTTGAGCACCTCGGCTGTCGCCGTTTGCTGTTGCAGCGACTCGGTCAGATTTTCGGTGCGCTGACGCAATTCGCCGAGCAGTCGCGCGTTCTCGATGGCGATCACGGCTTGCGCCGCGAACTGGTTCAGCAAGGTGATCTGCTTCCGGGAGAAGGGCCGGTTCTCCTGCCGGAAGATCATGACGTTGCCCACTACGCGCTCGTCCTGGAGCAACGGCACCGCGAGCAGGCTGCGCGCGCCGCCGAGATCGACCAACGCCCGCCGGTTCGGCTCTCCGCTGCGATAGACGTCCGATTCCAGGAGGTCGATCATTTCGACGAACGGTTCGCCCCTCAAAAGGCGCGCCGGTGCGGTGGCCGGACCATAGTTGAGAGGCGCCTTGCGCCGGAATTCATCGTAGGCGGGAGGCAAGCCGTAAGTGGCGGCTGTGTGGAACTGCGTGCCGTCATAGGTATTGAGCACGCCGAAACTGGCGCCGCAGAGCTGCATTGCCTTGCCGAGCATCGCCTCGAACACGGGCCTGAGATCGCCATTCGACCGGCTGATGACGCTGAGCACCTCCGATGTCGCGGTCTGTTGCTCCAGGGATTCGGTAAGCTCCCGCGTGCGGTCCTGGACTTCGTTGAACAGCCGTGTGTTCTCGATCGCGATCACGGCCTGGTCGGCAAAGGTCTTGAGCAGACTGATCGCCTTGTCAGGGAAAGAGCCGGCCTCGCGCCGCGTCACGCCGATGGTGCCGATCGCAACGCCGTCGCGCAGCATCGGGACGACGAGGATGCTGCGGTAGCCGCGGGTCCGCGCCAGCTCCCGCATGGCCTCGGTCAGGTCTGGCTCGTTCTGCATGTCGCTGCGGAAGGCGTACTCACCGCTGGTTGCGACGCGGCTGTGAATGCCTGACGAGGCCAGCGGCGCCGGGAACGTGCTCAGCAGCTCCGCATTGCCCGCTTCGTTGTCGGTGGTGAAGGCCGCCAGATGCAGCATGCCGCCGATGACGCGGGTGACGGTGGAGGAATGTCCGCCGACCAGCGCCTTGGCGCTGTCCGAGATCGCCTGGAACACCGGCGTGACGTCGGCCGGCGAGGCGGCAATCACCTTGAGGATGTCGGCGGTCGCGGTCTGCCGTTCCAGTGCCTCCCTGGTGGCGTTGAACAGGCTGACATTCTTGACCGCGATCACCGCCTGGTCGGCAAAGGTCTGCAGCAGCCGTACATGATGCTCGGGGAATGCGCCGGTCGTGCGCCGCGTCGCGATGATGACGCCTCTGGCTTCACCTTCGCTCATCAGCGGCGTGAACAGCATGCTGCGAAAGCCACGGGCGCGCGCGATGTCGCGGGTGGCCGGTTCGAGCTCGGTGTCGGGTACTTGCGCCGAGTCACCGTTGGCCGTGAGCTCGTAGGCGGGAAACTGCGCGAACGGCACCGGGAACGAGGCCTGCAGCACACGGTCGCCCTCGGGATCGACGGGCGTGAACGCCGCCAGGTGCGCTGCGCCATCGATGTAGCGCAGCACGGCGGTGGAGAAGCCGTCGATCAGCCTGTTGGCATTGGCCGCGATGGCATCGAACACCGGCTGCACGTCGGATGGTGAAGCCGCCATCACCTTCAGGATGTCGGCCGTCGCGGTCTGGCGCTCGAGCGTCTCGCGCGTCGCGTTGAACAGGCGCGCATTCTCGATCGCGATCACGGCCTGGTCGGCAAAGGTCTGCAACAACTGCACCTGATCGGGCGCGAATGCGCCTGTTACGGCACGTGTGACGCTGATCATGCCGACCGCCGTGCCGCGGTTCATCAGCGGCATGAACAGCACGCTGCGAAAGCCGCGCAGTCGCGCCAGGTCACGGTTCAGCTCGGGGACGTCAGCGGCCTCGCTGTCCGGAAACTGGATCGTTTCGCCGCCGCGGACCAGTGCGAAGGTTGGAAAATCCTCGATCCGGCGCGGGAACGACGCCTTCAACCCTTCGTCGCCTTCCGGGCTGGTCGGCGTGAACGCCACCAGATGCAGCTCGTCGCCGATGAATTGGAGCACGGTCGCGGAGAAGCCGCCGAGCAGGCGCTTTGAGCTCGACGCGATCGCCGCGAATACGGGCCGCGCGTCCGACGGGGAGGCCGCGATGGTGCGCAATATCTCGGCGGTGGCACTCTGGCGATCGCGCAGCCGCGCGTTCTCGGCTGCGGCCGACAGCAATTGCCGCTTGAGCTCGTCGATCCCGGCAGCATCGTTGGAAGGGGAGGTCATTCGCATTCCGGCTGAATGCCGCGGCAGGCGCGGCACGGGGCCGGATTATCACATCTCCTGCGGCGCGTGCCAGCGCCTGCGGCACTGCGGCTGGTTCAGGTGCCCGGCCGCGACACCTCGGTCTCCTTGCTGGTGATGAACTCCAGCAGCACCGGCACGCCTTCCCTCGTTTTCTGGATGCCGCGCTTGATCGCGGGGATGATGTCCTCCGGGTTTGTCACCCGCTCGCCATGGCCGCCGAAGGCGCGCGCCATCGCGGCGTAGTCGCCGGAAATGTCGGTCGAGCGGTACTTTTCCGTCGAGATCGGCATCACCTTCAATTCGATCGCCATGGAAAAATTGTTGAGCAGGATCGACATGATCGGGATGCGCTCGCGCACCGCGGTCTCGAAATCCATGCCGGTGAAGCCGATCGCCGCATCGCCCCAGACATTGATGCAGAGCTTGTCGGGTTTGGCCAGTTTTGCGCCCATCGCGAGGCCAAGGCCGTAGCCAAGCTGCGTCGTCTTGCCCCACCCGAGATAGGAGAGGGGTGTGACCGCTTTCCAGAACGGCGAGAGCTGGTCGCGCGGGCTGCCGGCATCATGGGTGATGATGGTGTTCTCGACGTCGACGGTGTGTTGCAAGTCCCAGAGGACGCGATAGGGGTTGAGCGGTGCATCGTTGCTGGTGAGTTTCGGCATCCACTTCGCCAGCCACTCCTTGTGCAAGGCCGCGATCTCGGCCGCGATCGCCGAAGCATCGCGATCGGCGGTCACGGTCTTGCTGATCTCCTTCAGCAGCGCATCGAGCACGAGACCGGCGTCGCCGACGAGACCGATCTTCGCTTCCACATCCTTGTTGAGATGATTCGGATCGAGCGTGGAGTGGATGATGGTCTTGCCCTTCGGCATCGCGATGCCGAAGCTGGTCTCGGTGAAGGAGCAGCCGATGCCGAAGATGACATCGGCTTCAGTGAGGAACTTCGGCACCGCGCGGGGCACCGCAAGGCCGCCCGAGCCGAGCGAGAGCGGATGCGTCTCTGGAAACGATGATTTGCCGCCGAGGCTGGTGGTGACGGGGATGGCGAGCCGCTCCGCAAGTCGCTTCAGCTGCGGCCACGCCTGCGCGTAATGCACGCCCTGGCCGGCATAGATCACGGGGCGCTCGGCGTTGATGAGCAGGTGCGCGGCTTCTGTCACATGGACGGGGTCGGCACCGTAGCGCGTGCGCAGCACCGGCGTGTAGTTCAGCGGTTCCGGCACCTCCTCGTTCCACATGTCGGCAGGGATTTCGACGATCACAGGACCGCCACGGCCGTTCTTCAACTTGGTGAAGGCGCGTCGAAAGATGCTGGCGACCTCCGCCGCCAGGATGATCGGCTCGGACGATTTCGAGAACGGCCTCATCGCTTCGCTGGAATTGAAGTTCGGCTCGATATGCGCGAGCCGGCGCTGATAGCCCATCGGCAGCACCAGCACGGGCACGGATTCGCCAAAGCATTGCGCGACGCCGCCCATCGCGTTCTCCGCGCCAGGGCCGTGCTGCATGCAGAACGCACCGATCGTGCGCCCCGAGGTCACGCGTGAGATCGCATCCGCCATGTGCAATCCGACGCGCTCCTGCCGCACCATCACGGGCCTGATCTCGGCCTTTGCCGCGTGCTCGATCAGATGATTGACGGGGTAACCACAGAGGATCTCGATCCCCTCTCGCCGCATGATTTCCGCAATGGCGGTGCCGAGCTTCATGGCGTCTCTCTCCTGATGTGGCCGGTTGGTCCGGCTGTTGGGAAGAGAGGATCAGGAAATAGGGGAAGGGTAAAGCGTGAGCAAGTGACCGCCAGCTATGCAGCGAGCCGCCGGCCCGCTATTTGCAGTTCTTGCAAATCGTCAGCTTGCGCTTCAACGCCTCGTCTTCCTGATCGACCAGCGTCTGCGCGTCGAGGCCGGTGTCTCTTGCTGCGCGCGGCCTCGCAGGCGGCGTCAGCCGGCTCGGTGCGTCATTTTCGTCGGTACCGGCGTTGAAGCCGTCATAGTCGGCGGCCGGATTTGGCAATGCCGCCAGCCCGCCGG
This sequence comes from Bradyrhizobium sp. USDA 4472, assembly GCF_054058595.1. Lineage (NCBI taxonomy): Bacteria > Pseudomonadati > Pseudomonadota > Alphaproteobacteria > Hyphomicrobiales > Nitrobacteraceae > Bradyrhizobium > Bradyrhizobium sp. USDA 4472. Next base: position 7,437,294 of record NZ_JBSSAM010000001.1, on the reverse strand, counting down.
TCACAGCTGGCGAAGGCTCTTTGCCGGACGCGGCCGGCTTGGCGTTTTTGGCGCTCGCATGCGGCGGTGCATTGGGCGCCGCCAGCGAAACGGGCGGCGCGGTCGAACTCTGTCCTCGCGCGCGGTCCTGGGACCCCACGCCAACCACCATGAGGCTAAGAGCCAGGAGCGCCACGCGTCTCATCCGCATCCTTCGAGCAGTTCCGGTCCAACGATTGGCAGCAGAATATCAGGCCTCGCATGGCCGTCAAAGTTGACGGAAATGGGTCGCTATCTCCGTCGGTATCGAAGCGCATCGACAAGCAGCGAGAAGGCCGGCGAGGGCTGGCGGCGGCTCGGATAGTAAAGGTGATATCCGGAGAACGGCGGGCACCAATCGGAGAGCACGCGAACCAGCTGTCCGCGGGACAGGTAAGGCTGCACGTGTCCCTCGGTGAGATAGGCAAGGCCGAGCCCCTTCAGCGCGCCGTCCAGCAGCAGGCCCGCGCTGTTGAACACGAGTTGCCCTTCCACGCGCACGTTGAGCTCACGGCCATTCTTTTCGAACTCCCACGCATAAAGGCTGCCGCCGTGGGTAGGCAGGCGAAGGTTGAGGCAGTTGTGCTGGGTCAGGTCCTGGGGAATTTTGGGCTTCTTGCGCGCCGCAAAATAGGATGGCGAGCCGACGACCGCCATGCGCAGGTCGGGACTGACGCGGACCGCGATCATGTCCTTGGCGACAAGCTCACCCGGACGGATGCCGGCATCGACCTGCTGCGCGACGATGTCGGCGAGCCCGTAGTCGACGATGATCTCGACATGAATGTCAGGGTATTTCGGCAAAACCTTCCCGAGCGCCGGCAACAGGATCTCGCGCGCGGCATATTCCGTGGCCGTCAGCCTGACAGTTCCGGCCGGCTTCTCGCGGAATTCGCCGAGCGCGGCGAGATCCCGATCCATCTCGTTGAACTTGGGGCCGATGCTCTGGAATAGCCGCTCACCGGCCTGGGTCGGCGTCACGCTTCGCGTCGTTCTGTTCAGGAGGCGCACGCCCAGCCGCTCCTCGAGATTGCGGATGATCTGGCTGAGCGCGGATTGTGTCATGCCGAGCTTCGCTGCCGCCCGCGTGAAGCTGTGTTCCCGCGCCACGGCGAGGAAGGCGAGTAGATCGCTCGCGTCGTCCCGGTGCATTGATTAGCTGTCCTAATGACTACATGCGAAATCTATCACCTAATCACGGGTGCGCGGAAGTCTTAGGTTCGGAGCGGTCATCAGGAGCTCTGAATCGGCATGTCAATCACGGCCATCCAACCCCTCGTGTCGTCTCGCGTCACCGTGACGTTGCTGCCGATCATGGCGGTGGTGTTCGCCGCCTTCCTCGTCATCGGCGTCGCGATGCCCGTGCTGCCGGTTCACGTCCATGACGGATTGGGGCTTGGCACGTTCGTGGTCGGTCTGGTCGCCGGCAGCCAGTTCGCGGCCTCCCTGGTCTCGCGGCCTTGGGCCGGTCATTTCTCCGATCGCCGGGGTGCGAAGCGCGGTGTGATCGCGGGCCTCATTGCGGCTGCGGCTTCGGGGCTGCTGTACTTGCTGTCGCTCGAGTTCACCGGGGCGCCGCTGACCTCCGTTGCGATTCTGCTGCTCGGGCGTGGTGTGCTGGGTGCGGCGGAAAGCTTCATCATCACGGCGGCGGTCAGCTGGGGACTTGCAAGGGTCGATACGGGCAATACCGGCAAGGTCATAGCCTGGGTCGGCTCGGCCATGTTCGCCGCGTTCGCGATCGGCGCGCCGGCGGGCTCGGCGCTCTACGCCGCCTACGGCTTTGCCGCGATCGCGGTTGCCACCGCGATCGCGCCGCTCCTTGCTCTGTTGCTTGTCGTGCCGCTTCCAGCTGCCGCTCCGATGCAGCAGGCACGTTCTTCATTCGCCAAGGTGCTCGGCTCGGTGTGGCTGCCGGGCCTCGGCTGCGCTCTCGGCAGCGTCGGCTTTGGCGCGGTGACGACGTTCGTCGCGCTGCTGTTCGCGAGCCGGGGATGGGCCAACGGATGGCTTGCCTACACCGCCTATGCGGTCGCCTTCATCCTGGCGCGGGTATTTTTCAGTCATCTGGCCGATCGGATCGGCGGCGCTAGGGTCGCGCTTGTGTGCGCTTTGGTCGAAGCCGCCGGACAAGCTCTCATCTGGGTGGCTGTCCGACCTGAAATGGCGCTGGCGGGGGCCGCGCTCACCGGCTTCGGCTTCTCACTGGTCTACCCAGGCTTCGGTGTCGAGGCGGTGCACCGCGTTCCGGCACAGAGCCGGGGCCTCGCCATGGGCGCCTACACCGCCTTTCTCGATCTCGCCCAAGGGCTCGCCAGCCCGGCGCTTGGATTGATCGCGACAAGCGCGAGGCTGAACGTCCTGTTTCTCGCCAGCGCGGTCACCGTGCTCTGCGCCGCGCTGGTGGCGGGGTGGCTGTCGGCACATCCGTTCAGGATGGAAGGACGTCCGCAATGAGAGCGTTCATAACTGCATTGTTGTCGGTCTGGCTGGCTGCCGGCAGCCCGGGCGACGCTGAGCAAGAGAAATGTCGGAGGAGAAAATTCCATGTTGAAGTCGGAAGACATCCGCGCCGTGGCGCCCGCGCTTGAAAAATATGCACATGATTTCGTTCTCGGTGAACTCTGGAAGCGGTCCGGCCTTTCGCCGCGCGACCGCAGCATCGTGACGCTCGCGGCGCTGATCGCGCGCGACCAGAGGGCAGAGCTGCCATTCTATCTCGGTGCCGCGCTCGACAACGGCGTGACGCCCGCCGAGATCTCCGAGATCATCACGCATCTGGCGTTCTACACCGGCTGGGCGAACGCGATGGAGGCTATTCCGGCGGCGAGGGACGTCTTTGCCACACGCCACATCGGCGCGGATCAGCTTCCGCCGGCGTCCGGGCCCCAGCTTCCGCTCGATGAGGCCGCGGAGAACCAGCGCGCGAGCCGCGTCGGGGAGCAATTCGGCGCCATCACGCCGAGTCTCGTTCAATACACGGCCGATGTGCTGTTCCGCGATCTCTGGCTGCGACCGGGGCTTGTGCCGCGGGACCGAAGCCTCGTCACGGTCAGCGCGCTCGTCGCGACGGGGCAGGTCGCCCAGATCACCTACCATTTGAACCGGGCGATGGATAACGGATTGACCCGCGAGCAAGCCGGCGAGCTGCTGGGCCACCTCGCGTTCTATGCTGGCTGGCCCAACGCATTCTCTGCCGCTCCTGTGGTCAGGGACGTGATCGAAAAGCGGCGGTGATCACCCGCAGAGGCGTGCTGATCTGCGGCAACGCAGCCGTGTTGATCGATGATGGCCGTTGGAGGCGCAGTCGTTGGTCGTTCAAAGGAGGGTAGCATGGATATCGATATCAAGAGAAACGGCGCCCGGCCCCGGCCCTCGCAGAAGGGCCCGCCGGACTGGTTTACGGGCACCGTTCGGATCGACCCGCTATTCCAGGCCCCGGATCCCGCGCGCGTCGGTGCGGGCGAGGTCACGTTCGAGCCCGGCGCGCGTACGGCCTGGCACACGCATCCGCTCGGGCAGACGCTGGTCATCACGGCCGGGCTCGGCTGGGTGCAACGCGCGGGCGGCGCGGTCGAGGAGGTCCGTCCCGGCGATGTGGTCTGGTTTCCGCCAGGGCTGAAGCACTGGCACGGCGCCTGCGCGACGAGGGCGATGACGCACATCGCGATCCAGGAATCCCTTGATGGCAAGAACGTCGACTGGATGGAAATGGTCAGCGACGAGCAATATCGGAAGTGAGCTCGCGCACGCGCGCTGCGTCACAAATGATGACGCCTCGGCGTTACTTCATGGCCGTGCTGATCGCGTTGAACTTGTTGCTGAGGAGGGCGCTGCCCGTGTTGGTCACGACGGTGACGATGGCGAGTGCGATACCGGCGGCGATCAGGCCGTACTCGATCGCGGTGGCGCCCTTCTCATCGGCAAGAAAAGACCTGAGCACAATCATCGCCAACTCCTGTTCGTCCGGTCCAATGTAGGCGCGCGTCGTTATCAAACTGGTAAGGTGATCGGCGAGGCGCTTTTCGCGCATCAAAATCGGGTGCGGCCGACGTAGCCTGTCGTTTCTTAACGTAACAGCCGTTAAACGAACGTTTCATTATCCAATTCAAATGGACGGAAGCGGGACGTGCTCAACTCGAGGTGGAGCGTCCGGGCGCAACCTTTGCAGGGCGTCCCAGCGCGGCCGCAAGGCGACCGACCAGATAGTTCACGACATGCGGCTGCGCCTGCACCGCCGTGTCGGCGATGCGATCGTCCTCGGCGGTGTCACTCACGATGCCGATGTAGTTCTTTCTGGCGTCCTGTTGCGGCACGGTCGTGCGACCCCCGGTTTTTCGACGGCCGGACATTGATGCACGCAAGGGGAATCATCGGTTAATTTTGCGTCCCGTAGGAATACCCGGTGCGGCGACAAGTGATCCAGCCGCTTAAGGGTTTGTTGAGGCTGTTCGTCGAGCGGTCGGGCCAGCATGCCGAGCGCGGCTCATCGATGCCTGCTATCCGCGTTCAACGCGCGTAGCATGGCGATGCGAGCGAATATCCGCCAGCCGCCGCCGGCCTCGGCTGCGTTGATCAGCATCTCGATCGCGGTCTGCCAACGCGGCTCCTGCTGCTCAGCCTCGGGCAGCTGCATGATGAAGTCGGCAGCTTCTTGCAAGGTGCGCAGCTTGGCGCCGCCACGCAGGCCGATCGGATCGTCGAACGGCGTCGACCAGGGCATGTCAGGACGCCGGATCGGTGAGGGAAGACGTCACGGCGCGATCGGCGATGCGATGGCGTCAGCCGGCCTTCTTCGCTCGCGTTGTCGCACGCACCTGCTTGTCGGCCTTCCTGGGCGCCGCTTCCCTGCCGGCTGCGTCCTTGCCGGCTTTGCCCGAGATCGGCAGCAGCATCTCGCGCTGGCCCGCCACGCGCTTCTTCGGCTTCTTGCCCTTGACCGTCTCCTTGGCGACCTTCGCGGCGGGCGGCGCTTCCTGTTCGCTGGCGAGGCTCTTCTTCAGCGCGTCCATCAGGTTGATGACGTTACCGCCGCTCTTCGGCGTGGACTTGACCGCGATCGGCGCACCGCTGCGCTTCTTGTTGATGAGATCGATCAGCGCGGTCTCGTAATGATCCTCGAACAACTCCGGCTCGAACGCCCCGGACTTCTTCTCCACGATGTGCTTGGCGAGGTCGAGCATGTCCTTCGTCAGCTTCACGTCCTGGATCTCGTCGAAATATTCGGTCTCGCTGCGCACCTCGTAGGGATAGCGCAGCAGCGTGCCCATCAGCCCGCTCTCGAGCGGCTCGAGCGCGATGATGTGCTCGCGATTCGTCAATACCACACGGCCGATCGCAACCTTGTCCATGCTGCGGATGGTCTCGCGGATCACCGCATAGGCGTCGTGGCCGACCTTGCCGTCGGGAACGAGGTAATAGGGGCGGATCAGATAGCGGTTGTCGATGTCGGTCTTCGGCACGAACTCGTCGATGTCGATCGTGTGAGTGGAGTCGAGCGCGATATCCTCGAGCTCGTCCTTGGTGACCTCGATGTAGGTGTCGGTATCGACCTTGTAGCCCTTGACGATGTCCTCGGAGGTCACCTCGTCGCCGGTCTCGGCGTCGACCTTCAGATATTTGATCCGGTGGCCGGTCTTGCGATTGATCTGGTTGAACGAGACCTTCTCGGTATCCGATGTGGCCGGATACAGCGCGACCGGGCAGGTCACGAGCGAGAGACGCAGAAAACCCTTCCAATTGGCGCGGGGGGCCATGGGCTACTCCAAACGCAACAGGGACAGACCTATGAGAATACCATCGGGGAACACCGAATCCTACACAGGTTGGATCGGAATCTTGCAACTGCGTTAACCAGTCGCTGCCCCTGCGGTTCGGGCCGATTCAGTCCCAGAAACCGGAACATCAAATCGGATCGGGCGTTGGCTTCCGATACTGGCTGCGAAGAACTCGCGGTCACCGGGGGCGGCACCGAGAGATTGAGGGCGTCATGGCAACCACGCGAGAGCAGAACCGGATCGTCGAAACCGCGACCGAGGCACGCCAGGGCGAACCCGGGCCCTCCGTGGCCGCGCTGCTCGCCATCTCGACCGGGCTTGCGATCCTGATTCTTGCCGTCATCTGGTTCGTATTCTTCAGGACCTGACGGCTCAAACAGCGGGAAGGGCGGACCTTCCGACCAGCCGCTATCGGCGGCACATTGCGCCCGCCATGCCTCCGGTCCGTCCGGTGGGCTGGCGGGCGTAGTCGCGTTTGTTCCTGACACGTCGTATATGACCAAAAAGTAACGCCGGTGGTTCCCCGCGTTCATATCCAGTTCACGCCGGAATTGATCATCTCTGGCGATCGATCGTGCAGTCTATTTCTGGAGAGAAGCGTGCGCCTGCTTGTTGTTGAGGACGACCCCGATCTCAATCGCCAGCTCACAAAGGCGCTGACGGACGCCGGTTATGTCGTCGACCGTGCCTTCGACGGAGAGGAGGGGCACTATCTCGGCGACAACGAACCGTATGACGCCGTGGTGCTCGACATCGGCCTGCCCAAGAAGGACGGCATCTCGGTGCTGGAGGCCTGGCGCCGCAACGGTCGCACCATGCCGGTTTTGATCCTCACCGCGCGCGACCGCTGGAGCGACAAGGTGCAGGGCTTCGACGCCGGCGCCGACGATTACGTGCCAAAACCGTTCCATCTGGAGGAGGTGCTGGCGCGCATCCGCGCGCTGCTGCGCCGCTCCACCGGCCATGCCCAGAGCGAACTCAGCTGCGGCCCCGTCACTCTCGACACCCGCACCGGCCGCGTCAGCGTGTCGGGCAATCCGGTCAAGATGACCTCGCACGAATATCGGCTTCTGGCCTACCTCATGCACCATTCCGGGCGGGTGGTTTCGCGCACCGAGCTGGTCGAGCATCTCTACGACCAGGACTTCGATCGCGACTCCAATACGATTGAGGTCTTCGTCGGCCGCATCCGCAAGAAGCTCGATGTCGACATCATCCAGACCGTCCGCGGCCTCGGCTATCTCCTGACCCCGCCGCCGACGCCGGGTGCTTGAGCGGTGTGGGCTTGACGGGCGGCCCGACACGGGCCTTGGTCCTTGATATGACCGCCGACGCCATGCCACCACCTCGCGCCTCCGGGATCATTCCGATGCCCGCCAGCTCGCTTGCGAACCGCCTGTTCCTGTCGGCGACCGCCTGGCTCGTGGTCATTCTGGCCATAACCGGCGTGGTGCTGTCGTCAGTCTACAAGAATGCGACCGAGCGCGCCTTCGATCGCCGGCTCAACCTTTATCTGCGCACCCTCATCGCAGAGGTCGCAACCCCCGATGAACCGCCGGATCGCCAGTTCCAGTCGCTGGGCGAGCCCCTGTTCGAGCTGCCGTTGTCCGGCTGGTACTGGCAGATCACACGCACCGACACCGAGAAGCCGGAGGTGCGCTCCTCACGCTCTCTCTGGGACAAGAAGCTGCCGAAGCTGGAAGACCAGGGGGCCGAGCTCACCGCAGCCGGCATTCGTCTCGCTTACGTCGACGGGCCCGAGGGGCAGAACCTGCGCATGGTCGAGCGTCCCGTCGATCTCGGCGCCGACGGCAAATACCTTGTCAGCGTCGCCGGCGACGACACCGAGATCTTCGATGAGACACGCAGCTTCGACTACTATCTTGGCGGCACCTTCACCGCGCTCGGGATCGTGCTGCTGCTGACGACCGTGTTCCAGGTCCGCTTCGGCCTTGCGCCGCTCAAGCGCATCTCCGAATCCATCGCCGATATCCGCTCCGGACGGGCCGAGCGGCTCGAAGGCGAATTTCCGGTGGAGATCGCGCCGCTGGCGCGCGAGACCAATGCGCTGATCGATGCCAACAGGGAGATCGTCGAGCGCGCCCGCACCCATGTCGGCAATCTCGCCCATGCGATCAAGACGCCGCTGTCGGTGATCGTCAACGAGGCCGGCGCGCATGCGGCCGATCCGTTCTCGGCCAAGGTGATGGAGCAGGCCGATGTGATGCGTAACCAGCTCGCCCACCATCTGGAGCGCGCTCGCATCGCAGCCAGGGTCTCGATCGTCGGCACCGTGACGGAGGTTGCGCCGGCCATCGAGGCGCTGCGGCGGACCATGGAGAAGATCCACCGCGGCCGCGGCATCACTGTGGAGGCCAAGGCGGATCCGGCCGCGAAATTCCGGGGCGAGAAGCAGGATCTGGAGGAGATGGTCGGCAACCTCGTCGACAATGCCTGCAAATGGGCGGCCTCGCGCGTTCTCATCGAGGCGCTGGTGGAGGCCCCGACCCGTGCAGGCACAGGCCCCAGGCTGCGGCTCATCGTCGATGATGATGGGCGCGGCCTCTCCGAGGCCGAGCGCGCCCAGGCCTCCCGCCGCGGCCAGCGGCTGGATGAATCCAAGCCGGGCTCGGGACTTGGGCTGTCCATCGTGACCGACCTCGCTGCGCTCTATGGCGGCAGTCTTTCGCTCGGCAGCGCGCCGATTGGCGGCTTGCGGGCCGAGCTGGTGCTGCCCGGAATATAATCCTCTGTTCCCAAACCGCTATTTGGGCTGTCGGGCGAAACCGGAGGGGTTTCGGAGCGACTTCCTCAACGGCTTCTTAAGGCGCGCCCGCCTATGATCGGGGCGGGACGCATCCTACGTCGCCAGTTTACCGTGCATTACCCGGGCGCATGAGCCAGACATCGATCGAGCGGCTGAGGGACTATCTCGCGCAGCTCCCGCCGCAGGCGCAGGCGCTGCTGATGCGGGAGTTCGAACGCGCGCTCGAGCGCGGCCAGGACACGGCTGTGGCGACCTTGGTGCTCGAGCAACTTCGCAAGATCGTGCGCAAGACGGAGGCCGACGAAGCAGCGCCGCCGCGTACCGACGACCTGTCACGGCTGCTGTTCCGGATTGTGGAACCGTTCCTGGTCGAGGCCGGCGCTCCGATCCGTGTCGGCCAGATCCGGCGGTCCTCGTTGAATCCGATCTGGCAATGGCTTGGCCGCGACGGTGCCCCGGACAAGATCAACGAGTTCGAAGCAGTCCTGGCGCGCATGCCGGCAACTGACAGTTCGGGCCAGGTCGAGGCACTGACGCTCAAGCTCCAGGCCGTGGCTGCGGACGCCATCTTCCAGCTGACGGGACCGGGCGGCGGCGACAAGTCGCGCGCGCTCGCCCGCGTCGGTCCGCCCAACGTGATCGAGGATCTCTATTCGATCGGCGCGGTGCTCGCCGTTCGCGAGGCCATGGCCACGCTGAACGAAAAACTGCCGCGCTTCCTGCGTACGTTCGGCGATCCCCAGATCGCCTCCGTGACGTCTGCGCTGAATATTCCCGTGCTTCAGACCCCGCAGATGCTGCCCTTTGCGCTATCGCTCGTCGTCCAGCGCATGACCGCGCCGTGGCAGATCATTCGTCTTGCCATCAAGATCGCCGCCTCCGATGACGAGATCCGCGTCGCGGCCACGCCCTATGGCGTCGCCGTCACGATGGCCCTGCACGATCTGGCCCGCGTGGCCGCCAATCTGCGCATGGACATCAAGCGCGGCCATTTCGAGACGGTCGCCGACAATCTCAAAGCGCTGCACGACGGCGTCCGCGGCCTGCGCACGGAGCTCGACCTGCGCAACGATTCCCCCTGGGGCAAGCAGCTGACCTCGATCCGCGCCGACATCTCCAATGCCCTGCAATCGGAGATCGACAGTGTTCCCGGCCGCGTTCGCCGCATCCTGCGCCAACGTCCGGAGAAGGACATTCCGCCGGGCGCCCGGGTCGATACCACAGAAGTCGAGGAAACCGTCGCGCTGATCGACTTCGTCGCCACCTGTCGCAACTATGCCAGCGAGCTTGCGATCAACGAGGTGACGCTGCGTACCTATTCCGACCTGCAGCAATATGTGGAGCGGTCGACCGAGCAGGCGGTGCAGTCGCTGCGCGGCGCCGATCACAAGGTTCGCACCTACCGTCAGCAGCAGGTGCAGGCCGCGATCCGCTTCTGCCAGGTGCTGTTCGGCGACGATTACGCCTCGCTGATGAGCCGTGCCGCGGAGAACGCGGCCACGGGCGAGCGAAAATCGACGCGCGCAAGCTGATCCAGGTGCATTTTATTGAAATCACAATTTCTAATTGACGATGCCAGGTGAGGGCCCTACGGTCCCGTGCAAGTTTTTGGAATTGCTATCTGCGGGCGCATGAAACCCATTATCAGCTCCATCGAAATCGAAAACCGTATCATTGTTGCCAAATATCAGCGTCTGATGGTCGGCGCGAAGCTGGTGCTGGTCGAGAAGGCAAGCGGTCGGCGGCTGCCCGAGACCGCCACACGGATCACATCCCAGGTTCCGCTTGGCGCGCTGCGCATTCGCCTGCCCGACGCAATCGCGCCCGGAACATACTTCCTGAAGGCCATCAACGGGCACGGCGAGGACGCCGCTCGAAGCGCCGACTTCGAGATCATCTAAGCCGTTGGATTGTCACCATTTCGGGACTGTGTGCGCTCGCGCCAAATTGACAATTGTCAATTGCCGCATTGTCCGGCCGTGGTGTAAAGCCACCTGTAGGCGCGGATCGCGCGCCCCCGGAAGCTTGCCAGATGACGCTATGGTTCGTGTTCGCGCTGATGACGGTCGCGGCGATATTCGCCGTGCTCTGGCCGCTCGGCCGTGGCGGACGTCCTGACACTCAAGGCAGCGAGGTCACGGTCTACAAGGACCAGCTGGCCGAGATCGAGCGTGATCTCGCCGCGGGACTGATCGCGCGACCCGAAGCCGAGGCCGCGCGCGTCGAGATCAGCCGCAGGCTGCTCGCCGCCGCGGGCAGCGAGGCGGAGCTGGTGTCGACCTCCAGTCTGAAATGGCGCCGCGCGGCTGCCGTGCTGGCGCTGATCGGTCTGCCTTTGGCGGCGGTGGGGATCTACGTTCCGCTCGGCTCGCCCGCGCTTGGCGACTTCCCGCTGGCGCAGCGCGAGCGCGGGGCCGGCTCCAACATGGCGCAGTCGCTCGAGAACCTCGTCGAACAGGTCCAGCAACACCTGGAGAAGAATCCAACCGATGGCCGCGGCTGGAACGTGCTTGCGCCGGTGCTGGAGCGGCTCGGCCGCTTCGACGAGGCCGTGCGCGCCTATCGCAATTCGATCACCTATAACGGCGAGAGTGCGGAGCGCCGTTCCGACCTGGGCGAGGCGATTGCAGCCGCAGCCAGCGGCGTGGTGACGGCAGAAGCCAAGACCGAGTTCGAGCGCGCGCATGCGCTCAATGCCGACGACCCCAAGGCGAACTACTTCCTGGGCCTTGCTGCCGAGCAGGACGGGCGCAGGGATGACGCGGCCGATATCTGGCGCGCGCTGCTGGCGAAAGCACCGGCGAATGCGCCGTGGCGCCCCCTGGTACAGACCTCGCTCGCGCGGGTCGGGGGTGGCGGCGTGACGATGCCGGCACTGTCCGACGAGACCATCGCGGCTTCCAGGGACATGAACGACGGTGATCGCAACGCGATGATCCGCGGCATGGTCGAACGCCTCGCCACGCGCCTCAAGCAGAACGGCGACGACGTCGAGGGCTGGCTGCGTCTGGTACGCGCCTATCTGGTGATGGGCGATCGCGACAAGGCCATGGGCGCCTCGGCCGATGCGCGCCAGGCGGTCGCGAAGGATTCCGAGCGGCTGCGCCAGCTCAACGAAGGCCTCAAGACTCTCGGGCTCGACGGATGACGGTTGCAGCACGAGACGAGCGGAGAACCGATACGCCATGACGCGCAAGCAGCGACGTATGATCATCATCGGCGGTTCGCTTGCCGTGCTCGCGCTCGCGGCGGCGCTGGTGCTCAACGCGTTGCGCGACTCCATCGTGTTCTTCTCGACCCCGACCATGGTGGCCGAGAAGCACGTTCAGCCCGGCAAGCGTTTTCGCCTCGGCGGATTGGTGCAGCCGGGTTCGCTCCAGCGCGGCGACGATCTCGCGGTGACGTTTGAAGTTGCCGATGGCGGTGCCAAGCTGCCCGTCGCCTACAAGGGCATCTTGCCCGATCTGTTTCGTGAAGGGCAGGGCGTGGTCGCCGAGGGCGCGCTCGACGCCAATGGCGTATTCAAGGCCGACACCGTGCTCGCCAAGCACGATGAGACTTACATGCCCAAGGACGTCGCAGACGCCCTGAAGAAGCAGGGGCACTGGAAGGACGATTACGGCGCCAAAGCTTCCAACGGCATCACGCCTGCGGCGACGACCGCGCAGGGCAATTCGCAGGGAGCCGTGCGGTGATCGCGGAAGCCGGACATTACGCCCTGGTGCTGGCTCTCGCGCTGGCATTGATCCAGTCCATCGTGCCTGTCATCGGGGCGCGTTTGCGCGATCCCGCGCTGATGAACGTGGCGCGCTCCACGGCGCTCGCACAATTGCTGTTCGTCGGTGCCTCGTTCGTCGCGCTGGTGACGCTGCACGTGATCTCGGATTTCTCCGTCGCCAACGTCTACGAGAACTCCCACTCCATGAAGCCGTTGATCTACAAGATCACCGGCGTGTGGGGAAACCACGAAGGCTCGATGCTGCTGTGGGTGTCGATCCTGGCCCTGTTCGGCGGGCTCGTTGCGGCTTTCGGCAACAATCTGCCGCTGTCGCTGCGCGCGCACGTGCTGGCCGTCCAGGCCTGGATTGCGAGCGCCTTCTATCTGTTCATCCTGATCACCTCCAATCCGTTCCTGCGCATCGTCAATCCGCCGATCGAGGGGCGCGACCTCAATCCGGTGCTTCAGGACATTGGTCTGGCCGTGCATCCGCCGATGCTCTATCTCGGCTATGTCGGCTTCTCGATCTCGTTTTCCTTTGCGATCGCGGCGCTGATCGAGGGGCGGATCGATGCGGCCTGGGCGCGCTGGGTGCGGCCGTGGACGCTGGTCGCCTGGATTTTCCTGACGCTCGGCATCGCGATGGGATCCTACTGGGCCTATTACGAGCTCGGCTGGGGCGGCTGGTGGTTCTGGGATCCGGTCGAGAACGCCTCGCTGATGCCGTGGCTCGCCGGCACTGCGCTGCTGCATTCGGCGCTGGTGATGGAGAAGCGCGACGCGCTGAAGGTCTGGACCATCCTTCTTTCCATCCTGACCTTCTCGCTGTCGCTGCTCGGCACTTTCCTCGTGCGCTCGGGTGTCATCACCTCCGTGCACGCCTTCGCCAACGATCCGACCCGCGGCGTCTTCATCCTGCTGATCCTCTGCCTCTTCATTGGCGGCAGCCTGTCGCTGTTCGCGGCTCGCGCGACGTCGTTGAAGCAGGGCGGCCTGTTCGCGCCGATCTCGCGCGAGGGCGCGCTGGTGCTGAACAATCTTCTGCTCACCGTCGCCTGCGCAGTCGTGCTGTTCGGCACGCTGTATCCGCTGGCGATGGAAGTGCTCGCCGATTTCAAGATGTCGGTGGGCGCACCGTTCTACAATCTCTCCTTCGTGCCGTTGTTCGCTCTGCTGCTGATCGCCGTCCCGTTCGGGCCGATGCTGGCGTGGAAGCGCGGCGATTTGCTCGGGGTCACCCAGCGCCTGCTCGCGGCGGGCGTCGCTGGCCTCATCGTGGTTGCCATTGTCTGGGCCTGGACCCGTGGCGGCAGTGCGCTCGCGCCGTTGGCCATCGGGCTTGGTGTCTTCGTCGTCGCTGGCGCCGCAACCGACCTGACCGAGCGAACCGGCCTGTTTCGCCTGCCGTTTGTCACGGCGCTGCACCGCGCCCGCGGCCTGCCGCGTTCGACCTGGGGAGGCGCCCTTGCGCATGCCGGTCTGGGCATCGCATTGATCGGGATCGTCTGCGAGACCACGTGGAACAGCGAATATATCGCGACCATGAAGCCGAACGACGTCGCGCAGGTGGCTGGCTATGATCTGAAGCTCGACGGGCTGCTCGAGCGGCAGGGGCCGAACTACCGCGAGATGGTCGCCAAGTTCAACGTCAGCCGGGGTCGCGATGCGCTCAGCGTCATGACGCCGTCAAAGCGCAGTTTTACCACGCGCGGCTCCTCGACCACCGAGGCTGCGCTGCTGACCCGCGGTGCGAGCCAGCTCTATATCTCGCTCGGTGACGTCACCGCTGATGGCGCGATCGCCGTGCGCATCTATCACAAGCCGATGGTGCTGCTGATCTGGTGGGGGCCTGTGCTGATGGCATTCGGCGGCATGCTGTCGCTGTCCGACCGGCGCTTGCGCGTCGGCGCGCCGAAACCGGCGCGGGCCAGGCAACGCCTGCAACCGGCGGAGTGAGCCGATGCGCCGGATGATGGCTGCGATCGTTGCGCTTGTGCTGCTGGCTGCGCCTGCGGTGCATGCCGTGCAGCCCGACGAGATCATGTCGGATCCCGTGAAGGAGGCGCGCGCGCGCGAATTGTCGCGCGAGCTGCGCTGCATGGTCTGCCAGAACCAGTCGATCGACGATTCCGATGCGCCGCTGGCGCGCGATCTGCGGCTGCTGGTGCGCGAGCGCATCGCAGCGGGCGACAGCAATTCCCAGGTGCTGGACTTCCTGGTCGCGCGCTACGGCGAGTTTGTGCTGCTGAAGCCGCGCTTCGAGCGGCAGACCATGCTGCTGTGGTTGCTCGCGCCTGTGCTGCTGGCTGCCGGCGGGCTTGCGCTGTGGTGGCAAAACCGGCGCCGCGCGCGAAGTGGCGCTGATGGTGCAGCATTGCCGCTCACGCCCGACGAAGAGGCGCGGCTCGCCGCCCTGACGTCCGACGACGCCACATCGCGGTAACGGCCTCGGCTCGTTGGCGTCAGCGAACCGGCGACAAGAGCGCTTCGGCGGCGGTTGCCGGAACCCTCATAAGTTCCTGAAAATCTGCGCTTTTTTAACCTGCGCCAAACTGCCGCAGCGCTGGCGGCCTTCATTACAAAAGTTTAACCTCGCAGCCAGCCCACGGTAAGGCGGAGATCCCCATGTTCAGGTCCGTAAGGTGCCGCTGTCAGGCATCGCATGAATTTCAAGGCCCTGGAGACCTCCGTATGACCGACCGTCCCGACCTCACGAACCTTCCGTCCTACCGGCAGCCCCGCCGTTCGGTGTTTTCCGCGCGCAGAATTGCGCTGATGGCCTCGGTCGTCGCCGGTCTCGGCGTCGCCGTTCATGGCTTCAGCCCGTCGACGTCGCCCGCCGATTTGTTCTCCAGCCCGGCGCATGCGCAGGTCAACAACGAGGTCAAGAAGATCGAGCGTCCGATCGGCTTTGCCGACATCGTCGAGCGGGTGAAGCCCTCGGTGATCTCGGTGAAGGTCAACATCAAGGAGAAGACCGCGAGCAATGATGACGGCGATGATTCCGCCTCGCCGTTCCAGCCAGGCTCGCCGATGGAGCGCTTCTTCCGTCGCTTCGGCGGTCCTGATGGCATCCCCGGTCTGAAGGGCGGCCGTGGCCGCGTCGTGCAGGGCCAGGGCTCCGGCTTCTTCATCTCGGCGGACGGATTTGCCGTGACGAACAACCACGTCGTCGACGGCGCCGACAAGGTTGAGGTCACCACAGACGACGGCAAGACCTACAGTGCCAAAGTGATCGGCACCGACCAGCGCACCGACCTTGCCCTGATCAAGGTCGAGGGCGGCTCCAACTTCCCATTCGCGAAACTTGCCGACGGCAAGCCGCGGATCGGTGATTGGGTGCTCGCGGTCGGCAATCCCTTCGGCCTCGGTGGCACCGTGACCGCCGGTATCGTCTCGGCCAGCGGCCGCGACATCGGCAACGGCCCGTATGACGATTTCATCCAGATCGACGCCCCCGTGAACAAGGGCAATTCCGGCGGTCCGGCCTTCAACACCGACGGCGAGGTGATGGGCGTCAACACGGCGATCTACTCGCCTTCCGGCGGCAGCGTCGGCATTGCGTTCTCGATTCCCGCCAACACGGTGAAAAGCGTGGTCGCCCAGCTCAAGGACAAGGGCTCGGTCAGCCGTGGCTGGATCGGTGTGCAGATCCAGCCCGTGACATCCGACATCGCCGACAGCCTCGGCATGAAAAAGGCCGAAGGTGCGCTGGTGGCCGAGCCGCAGAAGGATGGCCCGGCTGCAAAAGCTGGCATCGAATCCGGTGACGTGATCACGTCGGTCAACGGCGAATCCGTCAAGGATGCCCGCGAGCTCGCCCGCACTATCGGCGGCATGGCGCCCGGCGCGTCCGTGAAGCTCAACGTTCTGCACAAGGGGCAGGACAAGGTCGTGAACCTCACCCTCGGCCAGCTGCCGAACACGGTCGAGGCCAAGGCCGACACCGATAACGACAGCGGCAGGGGCGCGAGCAAGGGCACCGATGTGCCGAAGCTCGGCATGACGGTTGCGCCCGCCAACTCCGTCGCCGGCGCCGGCAAGGACGGCGTTGTGGTCACCGAAGTCGATCCGAAGAGCGCCGCGGCCGAGCGCGGCTTCAAGGAGGGTGACGTGATTCTCGAAGTCGGCGGCAAGAGCGTGAGCACTGCCGGCGACGTCCGCGAGGCCATCAATACGGCCCGCTCCGACAACAAGAACAGCGTCCTGATGCGCGTGAAGAGCGGCGGCCAGTCGCGCTTCGTCGCGGTGCCCATCGCCAAGGGCTAAGGCGCCTCAGGAGGCTTACGAAATGAAGGTGTCGCCGGCATCAGTCGCCCCCGCCGTCGGCACTCTTCCGGGGAGCAGCGCAACGCTTGCTCCCCGCGCCTACCTTCCGGTGGAATTACGCCCCCCTCCGTCGGAAGGCCTAGGGCGGTGAGGTCCCCCCAGCTTCACCGCCCGCCCTTTTTGCCTGGCCAGGTCTGGTTCGCCTGGCTTGCATGCGATTGCCGCTCGCGCCATGTTTAGAGAAGGTTGACCTCCTTGACCGCCGCCGAACGCACGATGCGCCTCCTCATCATTGAAGACGACCGCGAGTCCGCCGACTATCTCGTGAAGGCGTTTCGCGAGGTCGGGCACATTGCCGACCACGCCGGCGACGGCGAGGAGGGCCTCGCCATGGCCGAGAACGGCGATTACGACGTGCTGGTGGTCGACCGCATGCTGCCCAAGCGCGACGGGCTGTCTCTGATCGGTGCGCTGCGCGACAAGGACGACCCGACGCCAGTGCTGATTCTCTCCGCGCTGGGCCAGGTGGACGATCGCATCAAGGGACTGCGCGCCGGCGGCGACGACTATTTGCCGAAACCGTATTCGTTCGCCGAGTTGCTCGCCCGCGTCGAAGTGCTGTCGCGCCGCCGCGGCGGCCCGGCGGAAGACACGCTCTACCGTGTCGGCGACCTCGAGCTCGACCGGCTCTCCCACCGCGTCGCCCGCGGCAAGGACGAGCTGACGCTGCAGCCGCGGGAATTCCGCTTGCTCGAATATCTGATGAAGCATGCCGGACAGGTTGTCACGCGCACCATGTTGCTGGAGAACGTCTGGGACTATCATTTCGATCCGCAGACCAACGTGATCGACGTGCACATTTCGCGGCTGCGCTCCAAGATCGACAAGGGATTCGAGCGGCCGCTGCTGCACACGATCCGCGGCGCCGGGTACATGATCCGTGACGGCATTCGGTAAACTCGTCCGCACCACGGCATTCCGGCTGACGCTGGTCTATCTGCTGCTGTTCGCGATGTTCGCCGCCTCGCTGCTCGGCTATTTCGCCTGGAACACGCGGCGGCTGATCACCGAGGAGATCACCCAGACGGTCAATTCCGAGACCGCGGAGATCAACGAGATCTACGGACGCCGCGGCCTGTTCGGCCTCGTGCGCACGATCGAATATCGGGCGCTGCGACCGGGCGCCAATCTCTACCTCGTCACCACGCCGACCGGACAGGCGGTCGCCGGCAATGTCGGCTCGCTGGCCCCTGGCGTGATGGCGACGCGCGGCTGGTCGGAGACCGCCTACCGGCGCCTCGAGGATGCGGATGACCGCGACCATCGCGCGCTGGTGCGCGTCACCGAATTGGAAAACGGTTTCCGTCTCCTGATCGGCCGCGACCTCGCCGAGCGGCGACGCTTGTTCAGCATCGTCGCCAAGGCGGCGCAATGGTCGATCCTGATCGTCGTCGTGCTTGGTCTCGGCGGCGGCGTCTTCGTCGCGCGCCGGGTGCTGACGCGCATCGACGCGATGTCAGGTACGGCGCATCGCATCATGACCGGAGATCTCAGCGAGCGCTTGCCGGTCGGGCGCAGCGGCGACGAGCTCGACCGCCTCGCCGAGAACCTCAACGCCATGCTGGAGCGGATCGAGGCGCTGATGGCGGGGTTGAAAGAGGTCTCGGACAACATCGCCCACGACCTCAAGACGCCGCTGACGCGCCTGCGCAACCGCGCCGAGGAGGCGCTGGCGAAATCGGGTTGCGAGACCGATTATCGCGCGGCGCTGGAACGCACCATCGAGGAATCCGACGGGCTGATCCGTACCTTCAACGCGCTGCTGATGATCGCGCGCGCGGAGTCCGGCCAGGCGCGCGGCAACATGGATGATTTCGATGCGGCCGATGTCGCCGGCGGAATCCACGAGCTTTACGAGCCGCTCGCCGAAGACGACGGCATGACCTTGAAGGTCAAGACCCAGGCTGCACCCATTCACGGCAACCGCGAATTGATCAGCCAGGCGCTCGCCAACCTCGTCGAGAACGCGATCAAGTACGGCAAGCCCGCCACCCAGTCGGCGGGGTCAGTGATCAGCATGGACGCACGTCAGATCACGATCGAGGCCAGGCGCGAAGGCGATCAGGTGCTGCTGAGTGTCACCGACCACGGCCCCGGCATCCCCGAAGCCGACCGCAAGCACGTCGTCGAGCGGTTCGTGCGGCTGGAGGCGAGCCGCACCATGCCGGGCTCGGGCCTCGGCCTCAGTCTCGCGTCCGCCGTCGCCACCTTGCATGGGGGCGAATTGCGGCTGAGCGACGCGCAGCCCGGTCTCGTCGCCACGCTGCTGCTGCCGGCGCGCGCCGGTGCGGGCGACAGGGTTGCTCCTCCAGTAGCGGATGTGCCACAGAAGGTGGCATGAACCACTCCGCGCCGGGAAACGCGGACAAGCATGGTGAGAGCCTCGCCGCCCGCTTCGCGGAGGCTCCCCATATTGCCGCTTCCGCATCAGACGAACGACGTTTTGAAAGTTGGCTGACCGAACTCGAGCCCGCACAACGGGCCCGTGTTGAAGCGCTGCTGGTCCATCGCTTTGCCCGGCCTGTTCTCTGCGGAATCGCGGAATTCTCGCCTTATTTGTTTGATCTGATGCGCGCTGATCCATCGCGCCTGGTCCGGCTGCTCGAATGCGAACCGGATACGCATCTCGCTACGTTGATCGCGGAAGCGAGGGCCGCTGTGCTGGCCGCACCTGACGAAGCCGAGGTGATGCGTCTGCTCCGTCGCATGAAGGCGGAGGCGGCGCTCCTGATCGCGCTGTGCGACATCGGCGGGGTCTGGCCGGTGATGCGGGTGACGGCCGCGCTGACCGACCTCGCTGTCTCCGCGGTGCAGGCTGCGCTCCAATATTTGCTGCGACAGGAAGCCGCACGTGGAAAAATCCAGCCGCCGGATCCGGAGGCGCCGGAAGAGGGCTGCGGCCTGATCGTGCTTGCCATGGGCAAGATGGGTGCGGGCGAGCTGAACTATTCCAGCGACGTCGATCTGATCGTGTTCTTCGACCCCGATGCCACGACGCTCGCGCCAGACATCGAGCCGCAACCGTTCTTCGTCCGGGTGACACAAGGCATGGCGCGCATCCTCCAGCAGCGCACCTATGACGGTTATGTGTTCCGGGTGGACCTGCGGCTGCGGCCCGATCCCTCCTCGACCCAGGTGGCGATCTCCCGCGACGCGGCCTTGAACTATTACGAGCGGGAAGGGCGCACCTGGGAACGCGCCGCGATGATCAAGGCGCGGGCCTGCGCCGGCGATCCCAAGGCAGGCGAGGCGCTGCTGGCCGAAATCGCGCCCTTTGTCTGGCGCAAGCATCTCGATTTCGCCGCGCTTGCCGATGTGCACGATATGAAGCGGCAGATGCAAACCTACCGCGGCCAGAGCGAGATCGCCGTCGAGGGCCACAACGTCAAGGTCGGCCGCGGCGGTATCCGCGAGATCGAGTTCTTCGCCCAGACCCAGCAACTCATCGCCGGTGGCCGTAATCCGGAGCTGCGGGTGCGGCCGACGCTCGCCGCGCTCGACATTCTCGCGTCCAGCAACTGGATCACGGATTCCGCACGTGACGAGTTGACCATCGCCTACGAATTCCTGCGCCGGGTCGAGCATCGCCTCCAGATGATCGCGGACGAGCAAACCCATGCGCTGCCTGAGGACAAGGAGGCGGTCGAACGTTTCGCCTGGTTCTTCGGGTATGAGAGCCGCGAGACGTTCGCGCGCGATCTGCTGCGCCAGCTCGAGATCGTCCAGGGCCATTACGAAAAACTGTTCGAAGGCGACGATCCGGCCGGCTCAGCGAGCCTGCCCCCGATCGACTATCGGGCTGGCCCGGACGATCCGCGCCTGCTTCAGCATTTGGCAACGCTCGGCTTCAAGAAGCCCGCCGCCGTGGCGCAGACCATCTGCGACTGGCTCATGGGCGACTATCGCGTGTTCCGCAACGAGCAGACGCGGAACGCCTTTGTCGAGTTCGTGCCGGCGCTGATTGACGGTCTCGCGCATGCCGAGGAGCCGGACCGCGCCGTCGTGGCGTTCGACCATTTCCTCCGGGCGCTCCAGCGCGGCGGCCGGCTGATCACGCTGCTCGGCCAGAACCGCGACCTCGTCGCGCTCGTGGCTCTCGTGCTTGGCGCGGCGCCCCGCTTGGGCGAGATGCTGGCGCGGCAGCCGCAGCTGATGGATGGCCTGATCGATCCGCGCTTCTTCGGCGCGATGCCGAACAAGCAGGAATTGTCGGCGCGGTTGGCGACCACGGTGCAGGACGCGAGCTCCTACGAGGAATTTCTGGACCGCCTGCGTCTGTTCGGACAGGAGAGCCTGTTCCTGATCGGCACGCGCATTCTCTCGGGCACCGTGTCGGCGCAGCAGGCGAGCACGGCCTTTGCGGATGTCGCGGAAGGCATCGTCGACACCGTGCACGGCCTCGTCGCCGAGCGTTTCGCCGACCAGCACGGGCGGATCAAGGGCCAGCAGACCGCCATCATCGCGATGGGCCGGCTCGGCAGCCGCGAGATGACGGCGTCCTCGGATCTCGATTTGATCCTGCTTTACGATTTCGACAGCGACAATCCGGACTCCGACGGCGAGAAGTCGCTCCAGGGCGCGCATTATTTCGCGCGTTTCACCCAGCGTCTGATCAGCGCCTTCACCACCCGCACCAATTACGGCGTGCTCTATGAGATCGACATGCGGCTGCGGCCCTCGGGGCGCGCAGGTCCGGTGGCATCGAGCCTCGTCTCCTTCGCGGACTACCAGGCCAATGAGGCCTGGACCTGGGAGCACATGGCATTGACGCGCGCGCGCGTGGTCTCGGCGTCGCCCGAATTTGCTGCGCGGATCGAGCGCATCATCCGAGAGGTCCTGACCCGCCGCCGCGACCCCGTGATCACCGCCAACGACGTCGCCGACATGCGTCGTGCCATCGCACAGGAGAAGGGCGAGACCGACCATTGGGACCTGAAATACGCCTCCGGCGGCATGGTCGATATCGACTTCATTGCGCAATATCTCCAGCTCGTGCACGCCCATCACAAGCCTGACATTCTCGACGTCGGAACGGTGCAGGTGCTGGAAAATGCCGCAAGGCTCGGCGTGCTGTCGCACTCGGAAGCGGAAATCCTGCGCGCGGCGGCGCGGCTCTATCACGATCTGACGCAGATCCTGCGGCTCTGCGTCAGCGACCGCTTCAAGCCGGAGACGGCGGGCACCGACCTTCAGCGCGTGATGGCACGCGCCGGCGACGCGCCGGATTTCTCCTCGCTGGAGGCGCGGGTGCGGGAAACGCAGGCCGAGGTGAGAAGGGTATTCCGGGAGATCGTCGAAGGTGGCGCTTCATAGGCCGAGGCATTGCATCGCCGAGCTGCAGCGATCCATCCACGCGTCCAAGTTCTCGTCTTTGGCTGGACAGGTGACTGGCAGCCGGCCGCTCGGATTGACGTCGCCGAACAGGACCGCGGCCAAGGCCGCAGCGCCGTGCGATCGAGCCATGGCCGGTCGTCGGCGAGAGCTTTGCCGGCGGTCCAGCTGAGTCCAAGTGCAAGCCAGGTCGCAGCCGTCAGGCGCATCGCGATGGGGCGAAGCCGGATGTTCCGCGTCATGAAAATCCATCCTCGTGGCGCGTCCCAAAAGGATGGGGCATTCAGCCGAGAAAAGGAAGCGCAGCGCGAGCTGCGGCGCGTGTTCAGTGCGCTTCCGGAAGGGACGTCGTCTGCTTGAGCGAGGTCAGGGCTTCGAGCACGTTCGGCTCGAGGCCCGCGCCGCCGGCATCGAGATGTGCGAAGATCGCGCGCTTCATGCGGGGATCCCAGAACTTCCTGATGTGGTCGGCGATCCCAGGCACGGCCTTGTCGTGGCCCTGGCTGCGAAAAAACGTACCGATCTGGTTGGCCATGTAGATGAGGCGGTCAGCAGGCGACGACATCAATGATCTCCGGAGCACGATGAGCCGTGATGCGGCCCTGGTGCGTGAACACTTCAAACCCGTCGCTGCGGGCAATTGCAATCAGCGTGATGCCGGCCGCAGCCGCGGTGCGCACGGCAAGCGCGGTAGGGGCGGAGACCGCGACCATGACGGGCGCACCGATGGCGGCCGTTTTCTGCACCATCTCGACCGAGACGCGGCTCGTCAGCAGCACGACCCCGGTGCTTGCGTCCGTCCGGCTGCGCGCCAGCGCGCCGGCGAGCTTGTCGAGCGCGTTGTGACGGCCGACATCTTCGCGCAGCGCCACGATGCCGTTCGAGGCCGACCAGAAGGCGGCTGCATGCACCGCGCGGGTCTGCATGTTGATCGATTGCAGGGGCGCGATCGCCTGCATCGCCGTCATGATCTGTTGTGGCGCGAAGGTCTGCCCCTGCGGCACGACAGCGGCGGGCCGCACGGCCTCGGCGATCGACTCGACGCCGCAGATGCCGCAACCGGTGGGACCGGCGATGTGGCGGCGGCGTTCGCTGACGCGTGCGGCGTTGTCCTGCCCGAGCCACATGCGCAGCTCGATGCCGTCATCGAGGCGAACGACATCGAGGGACTTGATGTCGTCAACCGATCCGATGATGCCCTCGTCCAGGCTGAAGCCGACGGCGAAATCTTCCAGGTTCTGCGGCGTCCCCATCATGACGGCGTAGGTGCCGCCATTGTAGGTCAGCGCCAGCGGCGTTTCCTCAGGGATCAGCCGCGTGCCTTCGGACGTGACACCGTCGCGCCAGATCTCGCGGTCGAGGGCCTGGACCGGCACGTGCATGCGGCTACTCCGCGGCCTCGGCGGGCGCGATGCGGCGGGACTGCCGGGCCTGCTCGTCGTAGCTCTTCTGCCAGTCGGACGGGCCGTTCGAAGGCGAGATCTGCACCGCCGTCACCTTGTATTCGGGACAGTTGGTCGCCCAGTCCGAATAGTCGGTCGTGATCACGTTGGCCTGCGTGTCCGGATGATGGAAGGTGGTGTAGACGACACCAGGCGATACGCGGTCGGTGATCTCCGCGCGCAGCGTGGTCTCGCCGGCGCGGCTCGCCAGCCGAACCCAGTCGCCGTCGCGCACGCCGCGCAACTCGGCATCGTGCGGATGGATCTCCAGCCGATCCTCGGCGTGCCAGACCACGTTCTCGGTGCGCCTTGTCTGCGCGCCGACATTGTACTGGCTGAGGATGCGGCCTGTGGTGAGCAGCAGCGGGAAGCGGGGGCCGGTGCGCTCGTCGGTCGCGACATATTCGGTGATGATGAACTTGCCCTTGCCCCGGACGAAACCGTCGATATGCATCACCGGCGTGCCCTCCGGCGCCGTCTCGTTGCAAGGCCACTGCACCGAGCCGAGCTCGTCGAGCTTGGCGTAGGAGACGCCGGTGAAGGTCGGCGTCAGGGCCGCGATCTCGTCCATGATCTCGGAGGGATGGCTGTAGTTCATCTCGAAGCCCATCGCCTTGGCAAGGCCGATGGTGACCTCCCAGTCGGCCATGCCGTTCTTCGGCGACATCACCTTGCGGACGCGCTGGATACGGCGCTCGGCATTGGTGAAGGTGCCGTCCTTCTCGAGGAAGCTCGAGCCGGGCAGGAACACGTGAGCGTAGTTCGCGGTCTCGTTGAGGAAGAGGTCGTGGACGATGACGCATTCCATCGTCGACAGCGCCGCCACCACGTGCTTGGTGTTGGGGTCGGACTGGAGAATGTCCTCGCCTTGCACGTAGAGGCCCATGAACGTGCCTTCGATCGCGGCATCGAACATGTTGGGGATGCGCAGGCCCGGCTCGGGGTTGAGCTTGACGTCCCACATCGCCTCGAACTGCTCGCGCACGGCATCGCCCGCGATGTGGCGATAGCCGGGTAGCTCGTGGGGGAACGAACCCATGTCGCAGGAGCCCTGCACGTTGTTCTGGCCGCGCAGCGGATTCACGCCGACGCCGGGTCGGCCGATGTTACCGGTCGCCATCGCAAGGTTGGCGATCGCGATGACGGTGGTCGAGCCCTGGCTGTGTTCGGTGACGCCGAGGCCATAATAGATCGCACCGTTGCCGCCGGTGGCGTAGACGCGAGCCGCTTCGCGCAACGTTTTCGGATCGACGCCGGTGAGGATGGCGGTGGCTTCCGGGCTGTGCTTCGCTTGCGCGACGAAGGCGGCCCATTCCTCGAACTCGCTCCAGTCGCAGCGCTCGCGCACGAAGGCTTCGTTGACGAGGCCTTCTGTGACGATGACATGCGCCAGCGCGGTGACGACCGCGACGTTGGTGCCGGGCATCAAGGGCAGATGCAGCGCCTTCACGTGCGGCGATTCCACCATTTCAGTGCGTCGCGGATCGATCACGATCAGCTTGGCGCCCTGACGCAGCCGCTTCTTCAGGCGGGAGGCGAAGACAGGGTGAGCCGAGGCCGGATTGGCGCCGATGATGACGGCGACATCGGTGTCCTCCACCGAGTCGAAATCCTGCGTACCGGCTGACGTGCCGAAGGTGACCGAAAGCCCGTAGCCGGTCGGCGAGTGGCAGACGCGCGCGCAGGTGTCGACATTGTTGTTGCCGAAGCCGGCTCGGATCAGCTTCTGCACCAGATAGGTTTCTTCATTGGTGCAGCGGGACGAGGTGATGCCGCCGATGGCATCGCGCCCGTACTTCTTCTGGATGCCGCGCATCTTGGCCGCGGCAAACGAGAACGCTTCGTCCCAGGACACTTCCTTCCAGGGATCTTCGATCCGCTCGCGGATCATCGGCTTGAGAATGCGTTCCCCGTGGTTGGTGTAGCCCCAGGCAAAGCGTCCTTTGACGCAGGAGTGGCCTCGATTGGCCTTGCCGTCCTTGTACGGCACCATGCGCACCACTTCCTCACCGCGCATCTCGGCCTTGAACGCGCAGCCGACGCCGCAATAGGCGCAGGTGGTGACCACCGAATGCTCGGGCTGGCCGATCTCGATGACGGACTTCTCCGTCAGCGTCGCAGTCGGGCAGGCCTGCACACAAGCGCCGCAGGAGACGCATTCCGAGCCAAGGAAGCTCTCGTTCATTCCGGGGGAGACGCGGCTGTCGAAGCCACGGCCGGAGATGGTCAGCGCGAAAGTGCCTTGCACTTCCTCGCAGGCGCGGACGCAGCGGGAGCAGACGATGCATTTGGACGGATCATAGGTGAAGTAGGGATTGGACTCGTCCTTCGGCATCCAGGCGGCATTTATCTCGCCGTCGGACTTGGCGAAGACGTGGTTCTCGCCCTCATAGCCGTAGCGCACCTCGCGCAAGCCCACGGCGCCCGCCATGTCCTGCAATTCGCAGTCGCCATTGGCGCCGCAGGTGAGGCAGTCGAGCGGATGGTCGGAGATGTAGAGCTCCATCACGCCCTTGCGCAGCTGCTTCAACCGCTCACTCTGGGTGTGGACGACGAGGCCGTTCATCACAGGCGTGGTGCAGGAGGCCGGGGTGCCGGCGCGGCCCTCGATCTCGACGACGCAGAGCCGGCAGGAGCCGAACGCATCGACCATATCGGTCGCGCAGAGCTTTGGAATCTGGTGGCCGGCATCCATCGCGGCGCGCATGATCGAGGTACCCTCGGGCACCGTGACCTCATTGCCGTCGATGGTCAGCGTCACCATCGTTTCCGACTTGGAGCGCGGCGTGCCGAAGTCGATTTCTTCGATCAGGGACATGGTCGTTCTCCTATTCCGCGGCCTGAAGCGTGGTCGGGGCCGGGACAAAATCCTCCCGGAAATGCCTCAATGCGCTGAGCACGGGGTAGGGCGTGAAGCCGCCGAGTGCGCAGAGCGAGCCGAACTTCATGGTGTTGCAGAGGTCTTCGACGAGCGCCAGGTTTTCGGTGACCCGCTCGCCGCGGATGATCTTGTCGATGGTCTCGACGCCGCGGGTCGAGCCGACGCGGCAGGGCGTGCACTTGCCGCAGGACTCGACGGTGCAGAACTCCATGGCGAAGCGCGCCTGCTTGCGCATGTCGACGCCGTCGTCGAAGACGACGATGCCGCCATGGCCGATCAGGCCGTCGCGCGCGGCGAAGGCCTCATAGTCGAACGGGGTGTCGAACAGCGCGCGCGGAAAGTAGGCGCCGAGCGGGCCGCCGACCTGCACGGCGCGAACCGGTCGGCCTGTGAAGGTGCCGCCGCCGATGTCGTCGACGAGTTCGCCGAGTGTCACGCCGAACGCGGTCTCGAACAACCCACCGTGGCGGATGTTGCCGGCGAGCTGAATCGGCATGGTGCCGCGCGAGCGCCCCATGCCGAAATCGGCATAGGCCTTGGCGCCTTCGGCAAGGATGAAGGGGATGGCGGCGAACGACAGCACGTTGTTGATGACCGTCGGCTTGCCGAACAGGCCGTGATGCGCCGGCAGCGGCGGCTTGGCACGCACCAGGCCGCGACGGCCTTCGAGGCTTTCCAGCAGCGAGGTCTCTTCGCCGCAAACGTAAGCGCCGGCGCCGACGCGCACTTCGATATCGAAGCTGCACGTCGAGCCGCCGATCTTGTCGCCGAGATAGCCGCCCCGCCTTGCCGCTGATATCGCGGCCTTCATCGCTTCGACCGCGTGCGGATATTCGCTGCGGATGTAGATGTAGCCCCTGGTGGCGCCGACCGTGATGCCTGATGTCGTCATGCCCTCGATGACGAGGAAGGGATCGCCTTCCATGATCATGCGGTCGGCGAAGGTGCCGCTGTCGCCTTCGTCGGCATTGCAGACGATGAATTTGCGATCGGCCTTGGCTTGCGCGACCGTCTTCCACTTGATGCCGGTCGGGAAGCCGGCGCCGCCGCGTCCGCGCAGGCCTGACGCCGTTACTTCGTTGAGGATCGCGTCCGGGACCAGCGACAGCGCGCGCTCGAGACCCTTGTAGCCGCCGTGGGCACGGTAATCCTCGAGCGAACGCGGATCGATCACACCGCAGCGGGCGAAGGTGAGGCGGGTCTGGCGCTTCAGCCAGGGAATTTCGTCCGCAACGCCGAGCCGCAGCGCGTGCGGTCCATCGCTCGCCATGGACTCGAATACGGAGGCGACGTCTTCTGCGCTGACCGGGCCGTAGGCGATGCGACCCTTCAGCGTTGCCACCTCGACCATCGGCTCCAGCCAGCAGAGCCCGCGTGATCCGGTCCTGATGATCTCGACCGGCAGGCCGCTGCTGGCCGCGACCTGCCCGAACGCGACGGCAATCTCATCGGCGCCGACGGCAATGGCTGCGGCATCGCGAGGAATGAAGATCTTCATGTTCATCGCTGCGCCTCCGCGACCAGCGCGTCGATGCGCTTCTCGTCGAGCCGGCCAACGAGGCGGCCATCGAGCATCGCGGACGGCGCGGTCGCGCACAGCCCGAGGCAGTAGATCGGTTCCAGCGTGACGCGATCATCCGCCGTGGTGTTGCCGAGCGAGACCCCAAGCTTCGCCTCGGCGCGCGCTGCCAGCGCATCGCCGCCGGCGGCCTGGCAGGCCTCCGCGCGGCACAGCTTCAGCACATGGCGGCCGGCCGGCTTGTGGCGGAAGTCATGGTAGAAGGTGAAGACGCCGTGGACCTCGGCGCGCGACAGGTTCAGCGCCTGCGCCACCATGGGAATCGCGGCCTCCGGCACGTAGCCGAATGCCTCCTGAAGCGCGTGCAGAATCACCAGGGTCGCGCCTTCCTGACCGGCATGTTCGGCGATGATCTCCGCGCCGCGCGTCTCTTCCCAAGAGTCGTAACAAGGCTCGTAAACCGCTGTCATTCTTCGTTCTCAAATTGAGCGCCCGTTCCGCGCAAACTATTTGGAATCGTTCGAAGATCAATAAAGCTGTCTCATGCTGCGATTGCGAATTCAGATCGATTGGAAAGCGCAATCGATCGATACGATCAGGTAATGAAACTTGAATCGCTTGAGGGTTTTTGCGTGTTGATGCAGGCCCGGCGTGATAGCTTGCATGCCGCGACAGATGCGCATGGGGACGGACCGTTGATCGACAAGCTTGAACTGCTGCTGGCGCTGGCCAAGGAGCGGCATTTTGGACGGGCCGCGGAGGCCTGCGGCGTGACCCAGCCGACCATGTCGACCGGGCTCAAGCAGCTCGAGGAGATTCTGGGCGTGATGCTGGTGCAGCGTGGGTCCCGGTTTCAGGGCTTTACCCCCGAGGGCGAGCGAACGCTCGACTGGGCGCGGCGGATCGTGGGCGATGCGCGCGCGATGCGCGACGAGATCAACGGACTGAAGCACCAGCTCTCCGGCGAGATCCGCATCGCGGCGATTCCGACCGCGCTCGGCATGGTCGCGTCGCTGACGACGCCGTTCCGCGCGCGGCATCCCGAGGTGCGTTTCAGCATCCGCTCGACGACCTCATCGGAGGTGCTTGGGCTGCTCGAGAATCTCGAGGTCGATGCCGGGCTGACCTATATCGAGAACGAGCCGATCGGGAAGGTGCGCACCATTCCGCTTTACAACGAGAGCTATCGCCTGCTCACCGCGCCCGATGGGATGTTCGGGGACCGCGAGACGGTGACCTGGACCGAGGTCGGGCAGGTGCCGTTGTGTCTGCTGACACCTGATATGCAGAACCGCCGCATCATCGACCGTGCGCTGCGCTCGGTCGGCGCCGAGGCGACGCCCACCCTGACCTCGAACTCGCTGCTGGTACTGTTCACCCATGTCAAGACCGGACGCTGGGCCAGCGTGATGCCGGCCAAGCTCGCCGAGACCCTCGGTCTGTCCGACAAGGTCCGCACGATTCCGATCGTCGACCCCGAGGTCAATTACAGCGTTGGCCTGGTGATCCCGCAGCGCGACCCGATGACGCCGCTGATCGCAGCGCTGGTCAATGTCGCGCGCGAAGTGGCTCCGAGCCTGCAATCGTAAAGCTGATCGCATCTGGTGTGCACGATGGGGCGGCATCGGCACTGGGCTCGCTCTCCCGCTTGCGGGAGAGGGTTGGGGAGAGGGTGTCTCCGCAACGGGACAATCCTCAAGAGGAAAGAACCCTCAACCGCCACGCTCTGCGAGCGTGTCGGCCTCTCCCGCAAGCGGGAGAGGCGGAGCAAACCCGCAAACAGTCCTCGTGAAATTCACGCCGCCGCCGATATGCCGGTGCCGGCCTTGATCGCATCGCGCGGCAGCGTCACGCGGACCACGGTGCCGGCTTCCAGCCTGGAGCGCAGCCGCATCGAGCCGCCGTGGAGCTGCGCCAGCGAGCGGGCGATCGCAAGGCCAAGGCCGGAGCCGTGATAGGTCTTGGTGAGCTGGCTCTCGACCTGCTCGAACGGGCGTCCGAGCCGGGCCAGCGAGTGCGGCGCGATGCCGATCCCGGTGTCGGCGATCATCAGCACGATCTTGTCCTCGAGCTGCCGGCTGCGCACCACGATGCGTCCGCCGTCGGGCGTGAACTTCACCGCGTTGGACAGCAGGTTCACGACGATCTGCTTGGTGGCGCGGCGGTCGGCGACGACGGAGATGGATTTCTCGATGTCGGCATCCAGCGTCAGGTTCTTGTCCTGGGCCCGGCCGGAGACGACGCGCAGGGATTCGGCCAGGGTCCGCGACAGGTCGAGCTCTTCCATGTCGAGCTTCATCCGGCCGGCCTCGATCTTGGACATGTCGAGGATGTCGTTGATGACCTCGAGCAAATAGTGCCCGCTGGTCAGGATGTCGTGGCAATATTCCTGGTACTTCTCTGAGCCGAGCTCGCCGAACATGCCCGAGCCCATGATCTCGGAGAAGCCGATGATGGCGTTGAGCGGCGTGCGCAGCTCATGGCTCATATTGGCGAGGAATTTCGACTTGGTCTGGTTGGCTTCCTCGGCCCGGGTCTTCTCGCGTTGGTACTTCTCGGCGAGATCGGCGAGCTCGATCGTCTGGCGTTCCAGCGCCGCCTGCGAGCGCTTGAGGTCGATGACGGTGGCGCGCAGGCGCAGATCGTTGTCAACGAGCTTCTGTTCGTGCTCCTTGATCCTGGTGATGTCCGTGCCGACGGAGACGTAGCCGCCGTCCTTGGTGCGGCGCTCGCTGATATGCAGCCAGCTGCCGTCGTCGAGCTGCGCCTCGAAAGTCCGTGCGCCCGGGCCTTGGGCCGCGGTCTCGTTGTGGCGGGTGCGGACTTCAGGCATGCGGCCGACTTCCAGCACGGTCTCGTAGGAGGTGCCCGGGATCACGGCCGTATCGGGTAGCTTGTGCAGGCGCTGGAAGTGCGAATTGCAGAGCACCAGGCGGTCGCTCGCGTCCCACAGCACGAAGGCTTCCGGAATGGTCTCGATCGCGTCGCGCAGGCGAAGGTCGGCTTCCACGGTGCGCTCGGCGAGGCTCTTCTGCTCGGTGATATCGACCGCGATGCCGATCAGGTGCATGCCGGCATCGCTGGCGCCGCGGGTCCGCTCGCAGCGGACGCGCAGCCAGATCCAGTGGCCATCGACGTGCTGCATGCGGAAGATCTGGTCGATGTGGTCGATCTTCCCGGAGATCAGCTGGTCGGCGATCTCGAACAGGTCGATGTCGTCGGACTTCACCAGCGCGTTGACCTCGCCGAAGGTCAGGAGCTCGTTGCGGCCGTCGAGGCCGAGCATCGAGAACATCGACTGCGACCAGAAAATCCGGCCGCGCGACAAGTCCCAGTCCCACAGCCCGCAGCGGCCGCGATTGAGCGCAGTGTCGATTCGGCCGCGCACGGCATCGTTGATGAGGTCGCCTTCGCGGGCGCGGGTCGACTGCCAGTGGAAGGCGAAACCGAGGATCAGGACGACGAAGCCTGTCGTCGCGGACAGCGTCACCGACAGCGCCGCGTCCGAGCCCCAGATCGGTTCGTTGCGCTCCTGGATCACCGTGACAAGGCCCGGCAGCGACTTGATCGGCCGCGAGGTCGCCAACGCGGCGTTGCCATCAGGCAGCGTCATGCTGGAGACGTCATTGTCGCGCGGCGGCGCGGCGAGCAGCTGGGCGGTGGTGATCGCATCGAGCAGGCGGTCGTTGCCGGCGGGATCATTGTCGATCGGGATGCGGGCAAGGATGCGGCCGTTGACGCCCGCCGAGGTGACGACGACATGGCGGCCCGAGATCCTGGCCCGCGACGGAATCATGTCGGGGAGCAGTGCCGGCAGGTTCTCGATGTTCTTCAGTCGCTCGCCGCGCACGGAGGTGACGCGGTCGATGCGTTCGGCGAGCAGCTCGGCGAGGGATGAAATGTCGTTCTGGATGACCAGGCGCTTCTGGCGCGTCTGGTCGACGACCTGGACGAACGCGCCGAGGCAGATCGTGATGAGGAAGGCGATGATGAGCGTCGGCACCGCGCGACGCAGCGCCGGCTCTGCGATCAGAAGCCGGTGATAGGCAGGTTTCGCGATCGATTGCGCCAATCCCTTGATCGAATCGGATTGGACGCACGCGTTCGCGGCGTCTGCGCGCGCCATGCCTTCGGCCCCCTGAAAACCTGCTTGCGACGAATTTCGAAAGCAGCCCCACGTCGCTTTCGAATCACAGCGATTTGAATCCACTTTGCGCAGGCTGTCGAGAGTCAACGAAACGTTAACGCGAAATAATTCTTATCCAATGGAGAGTTTCGTGCTGCGAGCCCGCAAACCCACGTGGACGAGGAGTCCGAAACAGGAACGTGCGACTCCTCACACCGTCGCCATCACGCGCGCGGCGGCTCGGCGTGACTGATGACGCGCTTCACGCTCGGGAATGCGCGACGCAGCCGGCGTTCGATCGCGTCGACGTGCTCGTGCACCTTGATCACGCTCATCGATGGCGTGGCGCGGCAGTGGAAGTTGACGATCTCGCCGGCTTCGGTGTTGCGAACGCGCACGTTATGGATGTCGTGGATCTCGCCGCCGGCGGCATATTCGGTCAGCGCCGCGGCGATGGTCTGCACCCTGTCAGGCGCAACGTCGACGCCGAACGGCAGTTCCGGTTCCAGCGGCTCGATATGGACGTCGACCTCGACGTCCGCACCGAACTCTTCCTGGATGTTACGTTCCAGCATGTTGGCGACGTCATGGGCGGCGTCGAGCCGCATCTCGGCGTCGACTTCGAGGTCGATGCTGACGATCAGCTTGGTGCCGAGATCGTGCACCGTGACGTGGTGGATGGCGAGCGCCGAATTGCGCGCGATCACCATGATGCGGTCGCGCACGGTCTCGTTGTCGCGGGCGACGGGGATGGCCGCGAATGAGAGGTCGGCATCGCCGAACGCCTTGCCGAGGGCGGCCTGGGCGTTGCGCTTGATGCTCTCGACGCGGTCGATCGGGTAGGTCCTGGGCACCTTGACGATGCTGTCGATGAAGGTGGTCGCCCCGACCATGCGCACGCGCAGCCGCTCGACCTCGATCACGCCGGGCACGCTGCGGATCGCGACCGTGGCCTTCTCCAGGGCCCCTTCCGGCGCGCGGTCGACCAGCGTGTGCACCGTGGAGCTCGCCATGCGCAGGCCGAGAGCCGCGATCATCACGGCCACGGCGGCGGCTGCCGCGGCGTCACCCCACCAGAAGCCGAAGGCTGCGAGAATCAGGCCCACGATCACGGCACATGAGCCCATCACGTCCGACGCAAAGTGCAGCGCGTCCGCAGCGAGCGCTTCGCTCCTCGTCTCCCGGGCGGCGCGGTGCAGGGCACGGGCGCGCCAGAGATTGACGACGATATCGACGACCAGCACGACGAACGGGACGGCCGAAATCGTCGGCGGCGGGGTTCCCTCACGCAGATGGCTGTAGGACTGGACCAGAATGCCGCCGGCGAGCACGTAAAGCAGCGCGGTGACGCCCAGCGCCGAGATGCTCTCGAGCTTGCCGTGGCCGTAATGGTGCTCGTCATCGGCGGGCTTGTCGGAGACCCGCACCACCGCCCAGGTGATGATGGTCGCGACCAGGTCGATCGAGGAGTGCAGCGCTTCCGAGATCAGCGCCAGCGATCCGATCGCGATGCCGACGATGAGTTTGGCCGCCGCCATGCCGCCGCTGGCCAGGATCGAGATGGCCGCGACCGATGTCTTGTCGTGTTGTCCGCTCATGGCGGGGGATTTAGCAGCCTAACGGCGAACATCAAGCGACCATCCACAAGCTGTAGTCGCAAGTGAGTTGCAGGAGCGAAGCTGTTGCGAATGCTTCTGAATTGAAGGGCGGTCTACTATGCCACGAGTTCGGTCTTGTAGGGTGGGTTAGCCTTGGGGCTGCGCAAAGCGCAGGCGCTGGGCGTAACCCACCGGTTTGAGCTCCACGGCCAAAGAAGTGGTGGGTTACGCTTCGCCAACCCACCCTACGAGACCGCCGTCGGAACGCCGACTACGGCAGCGTCACCACGATCTTCCCCAGATGCTTGTTCGCCTCCATGTGCTCGAACGCCTTGTCGATGTCGGAGAATGGATAGACCTTGTCGATCGGCAGCTGGAGTTTTCGCGATTCCACCGCGCCCCAGATGTCCTTCCTGACCGCCTCGAAGATCGCGCGGACTTCCTCGAGGCTGCGGGTGCGGAAGGTGACGCCGATATAGCTGATGCGGCGGGCCGCATGCAGGTCGAAGTTGAAATCGGCATGGGTGCCGCCGAGCCGGCCGACATTGACGATGCGGCCGAGCACCTTCGTCGCGGCGAGGTTCTGGTTGGCGACCCGGCCTGAGACCTGATCGACGGTGAGGTCGACGCCTTCGCCGCCGGTCGCCTTCAGCACCTCGTCGACCCATTTGGGGTCGGAGGAGTCGACCGCGAGGTCGGCGCCATATTCCTTCAGCCGGCCGCGGCGATAGGCATCGGTCGAGGAGCCGATCACGAGCCTGGCGCCCTTGAGTTTGGCAATTTGCATCGCCATCAGGCCGACGCCCGAGCTGGCGCCCTGGATCAGCACGGCCTGGCCGGGCTGCATGCCGCCGACTGTGACGACGGCATTGTGCATGGTCGCGAGCCCGACGGGCAGGGTCGCGGCCTCCTCGAACGTCATGTCGGAGGGCAGGCGGAACAACCTGCCGTGGTCGGCAAGCGTATACTCCGCGAACGCCGCGCCGCCCGAACCCATGATGCGATCGCCGACCTCCAAGCCCTTGGCGTCCGCTCCGAGCTCGGCAACTTCGCCGGCCCATTCCATGCCAAGCACGGTGCCGACGCCGCCGGCCGCACCGTGCGCGTGGCCCTTGCGCATGCCGGTATCGGCGCGATTGAGACCACAGGCGCGGACCTTGACGAGCACCTGCGTACCCTCAGGCTTTGGTTGAGCGACGTCGGAAATCCGAGCGCCTTCAGGACCGTAGACATAAGCCTTCATGAATTGCTCTCGCTTCTTGCAGTGATTATTCCGCGGCCTGCGCGTTTGGTTGAGCGATCATGCCTTCGAGCCTGGAACGTATGATGGCCTCCGCTTCGCGCACGATGCGCGAGATGAGCTCGCCGCAGCTCGGGATGTCCTGGATCAGGCCCTGCACCTGGCCGGCCGACCAGATGCCTTCATCCGAATTGCCTGTCGCGTAGACCATCTTGCCGCGGGCGCCGGCGACGAGCTCGCGGATGTCCTCGAACTTGGCGCCCTCCTTCTCCATCGCAACGACCTTGGTCGATATCTCGTTCCTGGCGACGCGCGAGGTGTTGCGCATGGTGCGGAAGATCAGCTCGGTCTCGCGCTCGTCATTGGCCACGATCTTTTCCTTGATGAGCTGGTGGATCGGGCTCTCCTTGGTCGCCATGAAGCGGGTGCCCATGTTGATGCCTTCGGCGCCGAGCGCGAGCGCCGCGACGAGGCCGCGGGCGTCGGCAAAGCCGCCGGAGGCGATCATCGGGATCTTGACCTTGTTGGCGGCGGCCGGGATCAGGATCAGGCCGGGGGTGTCATCCTCGCCGGGATGGCCGGCGCATTCGAAGCCGTCGATCGAGATGGCGTCGACGCCCATCCGCTCGGCCGACAGCGCATGCCGTACGCTGGTGCATTTGTGCACGACCTTGACGCCGTGCTTCTTGAATTCGTCGACATGCTCCTGCGGCTTGTTGCCGGCGGTCTCCACCACCGTGATGCCGCTGTCGATGATGGCGGCGCGGTATTCGGCGTAAGGCGGCGGCTTGATCGCGGGCAGGATGGTGAGGTTGACGCCAAACGGCTTGTCGGTGAGGTCGCGGCAGCGCGCGATCTCCCTGGTCAGGTCCTCCGGCGTCGGCTGGGTCAGCGCGGTGATGAAGCCGAGGGCGCCGGCATTGGCGACCGCGGCGACCAACTCGGCTCGCCCGACCCATTGCATGCCGCCCTGGACGATCGGGTGCTCGACCCCGACGAGCTTCGTGAACCGTGTCTGCAGCATATGTTTCCCCCGCCTGCGTGGCAGGCTCTGTTATCGGTTGATGGGGAAGAGGATGCCGCCGGGGTCGGGAAATGTCTATTGTTGGGGCGTGCGGCGAGGGCGGGGCTGCCTAGCGAAGCAATCCAGGCTGTGCCGTCGCGGACGGCCGGATTGCTTCGTCGCCAGCGCAAGGTTGCCTTGCAATTTTGACGCGGCGTCCTCGCAATCACGGCGGCTACTCCGCCGACAACCGCACCATCTGCCGGCCGCCGTTCATCTCTTTCAGGCTGTTGACGAAGTTTTCGGGGCGCTGCCAGCGATTGGGGACTTTCAAACCCATATACTCGGCGATATCGCCGATGAAGCCCGTGCAGTTGGTCGTCTCTGCGTTCCAGACCGGAGAGCTCGCTTTCAGCTTCTCGATATAGGCGAACACCCGCTTGGCATCGGCCTCGTTGAGGTACACGCGATAGCTCGCGGTCAGATAGTCGGGATCGAGATCGCCGTAGCTTGCGCCGGTCTCTGACGGTACCCAGGTGAAGTAGCCGAGCACGTAACTCCAGGTGTCACCGGCCGGCGTAAGGCCCGCAACCTCGACCGCGCGCTCGCTGGTCTTGCCGTACCAGACGAAGGCATGCCCCCAGCTCGCCGCCGTCCGCGCGCGGAAGTCGACGTAATAGGGGCCTTTCTCGGCGCGCGCCAGCGAGCGCCGCGCCGCTTGCGGTGAGGAGCGCGCCGCGGTGTCGGTCGTGACAAGCGCACTGGCATCGGCCATGCGCTTGTTCGTTTCGCGGTTCGCGCCTTGGTTCGTACCTTGCGCCGAAGCCGAGGCCATCATGCATGCGATCAAGGTCGCAAGCGCGAGGCCCGCAAGGATGCAGGATCCCGATCGATCAGCTTTGTTCGTCACGTTGAGCCCCTCGACTGTCGGCCGCTTCTCGCAGATCCCGCGCGTCGTTTGCGGTGCCTCAGTAGCGCGCGGCGACCGGGGCGGGCGCCTTGCCGATCGGAGCCTTGCCAACCGGGCTCTTGCCGATCGGCATCTTGCCGATCGGGGCCTGTTCGGCCGGATAGACCGGCACGGGCTGGCGGCGCGGCAGATCCGCAGCGTTTGCTGCCGTCACCAGAGCAAGCGTGGCACCCAGAACAATTGCAATCTTCTTCACAGTCATACCCCTAGAAGGTTTGGTCCAAACACGGCTGGTCCGTGCCCCCAGACACGCCTTACAAAAGGGCTGCCGAATGCGTCCACAGTGCGGCATCCCTGCGACAAGTTGGCGGCATTGATCGGCGCGCAGATGTCATGTGTTTCGAAATGTGCGCGGGCACATCAGGCGGCGTCAGGCTGACGGCGCGGTGGCGCGTCTTGTACGTCAGCGAGGCCGTGGAAATGATCGCCCGGCGGTCGCCATCATGTGCGCGCCGAGCCCGCGAGCGCGCCGAGCAGACCGGAGAGGAAGCCGAGGATGAAACGCATGGGCTGTTGGTCGCAGGCAGGCCCATCGTGGTTCGAACCGGATTGTAATTCCGGCCTCCCCCCGAAGCACTGCCCGTGCAACTACAACCTGAACTCGTTCGTCAGTTCGCCGATGCCGTCGATCGCCACCGTCACAATGTTCACCGGCTCCTTCATGACGCCGACGCCGACCGAGGTCCCGACGGCGATGAGGTCGCCGGGCAGCAACGTCATGTCATGTGAGATCTTGCTGACGAGCGCTTGCGCGCTGAAGATCATGTCGGAGATCGGATAATTCTGCCGCTCGGCGCCGTTGAGGATGGTGCGAACCGCGAGCCTGGCCGGATCGAGGCCGGTCGAGATCACGGGGCCGAACGGGCCGTAATCGTCGATGCCCTTGGCGCGGGCCCATTGCGGGAAGGTGGGATCGCTGGTCAGGATGTCGTTGGCGGTGATGTCGTTGACGCAGGTGTAGCCGAAGATGAAGCCGTCAGCTTCGTCGGGCGAAACACGCGCGCAGGTCTTGCCGATGACGATGCCGAGCTCGCCCTCGTAGGTGGTCTTGCCGTCGTAGTAGGAGGGACGGCGGATCACGGCACCCGGCGTCGTGATGGTGGTGGTGGCCTTGAGCAGATAGAGCGGCTCCGGTGGCCCGGGCTGGTTCAGCTTGGCCGCGAGCGCGTGAAAATTATTCCAGAGCGCGACGATCTTGCTGGGGGCGCTAGGAGCGAGCAGCTCGACCTCCGACAGCGCCAGCGTCTTGCCCGTCGCAGTATTGCGGCCGAACATCTCGCCCTCATGGACGCTGATTTCAGCTGCGGTCAGCGTGCCGAAGCCGGTGGTGCCGGCGTGGCGGAAGCGCAGCCATTTTTTCGTCTCGGTGCCCATCACGCCACCGCCAGCGCGCGAGGATCAGACCGCGCGGAGACGCCGTCATAGAGGCCGGCGACGCGGGCGCGCTGGGTCACCATCGCCAGCACGGAATCCAGCGCCGGGGTGGGGATTTTGGTCAACCGGCCCATCTCCTGCACCACGGTGACGAGAGGGTCGATCTCCATCGGACGGCCGCGCTCGAGATCCTGCAGCATCGAGGTCTTGTGCGCGCCGACCTTGCGGGCGCCCTCGATGCGGCGCTCGACATCGACGCGGAACTTGACGCCGAAGGTTTCGGCGATGGCTTGCGTCTCCACCATGATCGCCCGCGACAGCGCCCGCGTGGACGGATCGGTGCAGATCACGTCGAGCGTTGCATGGGTCAGCGCGCTGATCGGGTTGAAGCAGACATTGCCCCAGAGCTTGAGCCAGATTTCGTCGCGGATGCGGTCGAGCACCGGCGCCTTCAGGCCGGCCGCGACGAACAGGTCGGCGAGCCGCTGCACGTCCGAGGTGATCTCGCCGGAGGGCTCGCCGAGCGGGAAATTGGTGCCGTAGACGTGGCGGATCACGCCGGGCGCCTCGATCTCGGTGGCGGGATAGACGATGCAGCCGATGGCGCGTTCGGCCCCCAGCTCGCGCCATTGCCGCCCGCCGGGATCGATGCTCTCCAGCGTCGAGTTCTCGTATTCGCCGCCATGCTTGTAAAAATACCAGTAGGGAATGCCGTTGACGGCGGTGACGATGCGGGTGTGGGGCCCGAGCAGCGGCGCCATCTTCTCGATCACGCCGGTGATCGAATGCGCCTTCAGCGTGACGATGACGTAGTCCTGCACGCCGAGCTCGGCCGCGTTGTCGGTGCAGCGGGGATGGACGGTGTGCGTCTCCTCGCCGGCGAGCAGCGTCAGGCCGCGCTCGCGCATGGCGGCGAGGTGCGCGCCGCGCGCGACCAGGCTGACAT
The DNA here is from genome assembly GCF_054058595.1 of Bradyrhizobium sp. USDA 4472. NCBI lineage: Bacteria > Pseudomonadati > Pseudomonadota > Alphaproteobacteria > Hyphomicrobiales > Nitrobacteraceae > Bradyrhizobium > Bradyrhizobium sp. USDA 4472. The sequence continues at coordinate 7,398,255 of NZ_JBSSAM010000001.1, read as the reverse complement.
CGGCGCCTGCGCGCGCCAGCTGCACGCCGAGATATCCGCCGATCGCGCCGGCGCCGTAGATGCAGATCTTCATGAAATCCTCGCGGGGGTAGCGGAATTTGACGACGAGAGATCCGGTCCGGCCCGGATGTGTCCGAGCCGGCCAGGCAGTTGCAGGGAAGAGGCGTGGCCGCTCTAGGCGGCTTGCGGCGTGCTGTTGGTCGCCTCGTCGACGGCGGCCGCGATGTCGCGCATGCTGATGACGGAGACGAGGCTGTAGTCGTCGATCACCGGCAGGTGCCGGATGTGATTCCGATTCATCAGATGCCGGACATGCTCGATCGTGTCGGAGGAGGTGCAGGAGACGAGCTGCTGCACCGACACGAGCTGCGAGACTTTCACGTTGACTGCATTGGCGCCGTGCTCGGCAACCGCGCGCACCACGTCGCGCTCGGTGAACATGCCGACCGCAGTGTTGCCTTCCGAGCGGACCACGTCCTTCACCACCAGCGCGCTGATGTTGTTGGCCCGCATCAGCTTGGCGGCAATACCCACCGTTTCGTTCATTCGCACCGTGACAACGCGCGGCGTCTTCTTGCGCAGAATGTCTCCGACCAGCATGGCAACCTCCCTGGGGTGAACGTGGAGGGAGTGTGGTATACATAATGCCAATCGTCAAGCGCTGGATTTGGCTGATCCGAAAAATCTTGCGGCAGCGATGCTGACGTTTGTTCTCGCAAAGCAAAGAAAAAGGGGCGCATCGCTGCGCCCCCTTTCATCAGTCGTATATGGGGGTCTGGCGGCTCAGGCCGTCCCGGTCTTGGCGCGGGTCTTGGCAGGTGTCTCGGCGCTGCCGGCAGCCGCATTGGCGCTCTCGGCTTCGTTGCCCAGGATGAAGGAGCGGCGCATGGGCTTGATCACGAAGATGGCCATCAGCGCCGCCGTCGCGTTCAGCGCCACGGCCACCACGAACACGGCCTTCCAGCCATAGGCGGCCGAGATCACGCTTGCGAGCGGAACCAGCAACGCGGCGGTACCCTTCGCGGTGTAGAGCATGCCGTTGTTGGTGGTCGCATATTTCGAACCGAAGGTATCACCGCTGGTGGCGGGGAACAGCGAATAGATCTCGCCGAACACGCCGAAATAGACCGCGGTCGCCAGCACGAAGACGAGCGGGATGTGGCCATAGGTCGACAGCGTCAGGAGCATCAGCGCAGCAGTGCCGAACGCGATGAACATGGTGTGCTCGCGGCCGATCGTATCCGACACGAAGCCGAAGAACGGACGTCCGAAGCCGTCGAAGATGCGGTCGAGCGAGATCGCGAAGGTCAGGGCCGCCATCTCGAAGCCGGCGAGCGAAACAGGCGTATCGGCGATCTTGAAGTCGTGCGCGATCGGCGCGATCTGCGCCGCGGTCATCAGACCGCCCGAGGCGACCATCACGAAGACGAGGTACATTACCCAGAAAATAGGGGCGCGCAGCACCTGCGGCGGGGTGAAGTCGACCTGGGTCTGCGGCAAATTGAGCCGCTTCTTCTTCGGCGGGATCGAAAGCCGCGGCGGCTGGATGAAGAAGGCGAGCAGGAACACGATCACGCCCTGGCCGATGCCGAACGTGAAGAACGCGCTCTGATAGCCGCTCGCTGCGATCATGTGCGCAATCGGCACCACGGTGAGGGCTGCGCCTGCGCCGAAGCCCGCGGCCGTGGCACCGGCGGCGAGGCCGCGGCGATCGGGAAACCATTTCAGCGCATTGCCGACGCAGGTGCCGTACACCGCGCCCGCGCCCATGCCGCCGAACACGGCCGCCGCGTAGAGCAGGGGAAGCGAGTCAGCATAGGAGTTGAGCACCCAGGACAGCGTGATCATCACGGCACCGAACATGATGACGATGCGCGGGCCGTATTTGTCGACGAACCACGCCTCGACCGGCACCAGCCACGTCTCCGTGATGACGAAGATGGTGAAAGCGAGCTGGATCGAGGCGCGACCCCAATGGTGTGCGTGATCGATCGGATCGACGAACAGGGTCCAGCCATATTGCAGGTTGGCAATCATCGCCATGCAGGCGATGCCCATGGCGAGCTGGAGCCAGCGGAAACCTGTGCGAAGAGGCGCAGCGGTGACGGCGCCATCCGTGCTGGAAATCATCAACAACCTCCCAAGCGCCTGTCTGTCACGACAGCGCCGCCTACATGGCGGAGTGTCGCAAATATTGTGGCTTATGGTGCAAGCGCGGCAGGCAGCTTGGTATACCATATTCCAGAATGCAAGCCCTATGTCGGGGGTAAGCTCAAGAAAAGTGCAGGATTCCCCGGGGTTTCCGGTATCGGGGTATTTTCGGGAAGCCGAAACGCCCGGCCAAGAGGCGGGCGCGATGCGCGAGATGGAAGCGAGGTCGGATGTTGATTGCGCCGCCACCACCTTGCGCCAGCGCTTGAACGCCACGAGCGCCAGCAGCAAGGTCAGGATCCGGCCGCGAGGACGAGCACGTGGATCTCGCGGCGGGCGAAGAACACGAGGCCCGACAGGACCACGAACCAGATCGGATCATGGCCCCGGGTGCGCTTACAGGCCGAAGCGGGGGAGATCGCCGTTCTGGTTGGAAATCTCGGCGCTCGCCATCAGGAAGCGGTCGACGGCCGCCATGAAGCGGGCGAACAGCGAGGCGGAGGGCGCAAGCGCGACGGAAGCGGTCTTGGACATCGGAATTTCCCTTTCTTAAAGACAGTCAGCAATACTGTCTCATTTCGAAGGTTGTTCTATGTATACCAGATGCCAATGTCCACACACGCCACTGCATAACAGCATGTGAATGCCGCATTGCAGCATACTACCTTCGTTAAAGCAGGCCGTTTAGGCCTGGAAACGGGGCTTTTTCGGCCTCAGAACAGCGAGAGGTAGGTCCGGGCTACTCCGGACCGGGCCGTGCCGGGCTCTTGGCACCGCAGTGCAAAACCGTTAGTGGTTCGCCCCCTTTTCCTATCATCAGTCAGAGTGGTTCATGTCGAGCGCCTCGCCCGCCGTCTCGATCGGCATCGATTTTGGGACCAGCAACACCGTCGTCGCACTTGCCGCGGACGATCGCCGGGTCGAGGCCATCAGGTTCGACCACGGCGGACAGCGCCACAGTACTTACGTCTCGGCACTGTGCTTCTGGGAGGACCGGCCGGGCGCCGGCGCCCAGGCCGAAGGCGGACCGTGGGCGATCGAGCAGTTTCTCGAGGGGCGGCACGTCTATCGTTTCCTGCAGTCGTTCAAGACCTTTGCGGCAAGCTCGAGCTTCAACACCACGCAGGTGTTTCGGCAGCGCTTCAAGTTCGAGGACATTCTGGCGGCATTCCTGCGCACGCTGGCGCGTCATGGCGGTGACAGGTTCGGCTTCGAGGCCGCCAACATCACGGTCGGCCGTCCCGTGCGCTTTGCCGGCGGCAATCCCGACGACGATCTCGCCATGCAGCGCTACCGCGCCGCGTTCGAGCGCCTGGGCGCCGGTCACGCGCGTTATGTCTACGAGCCCGTCGGCGCGGCGTTCTCCTTCGCCCGGCGCCTCGAGCGCGACGCCACCGTGCTGGTTGCGGATTTCGGCGGCGGCACCAGCGATTTCTCGGTGATGCGGTTCTCCCGCGCCGGCGGCCATTTGCGGGCCGAACCGCTCGGACACGCCGGCATCGGGATTGCGGGCGACACGTTCGATTATCGCATCGTCGACCACGTGGTCTCGCCGCGGCTCGGCAAGGGTTCGAGCTTCCGCTCGTTCGACAAGGTGCTGCCGATCCCGAACAGCCACTACACCAACCTCGCACGCTGGCATCAGCTCGCGCTGATGAAGAGCAACGGCGATTTGCGCGAGCTCAGGGAGCTTGCGCGCACGGCGGTGGAGCCTGAACAGCTCGAGGATTTCATCACCATCGTCGACCTCGATCTCGGCTTCTCGCTGTACCGCGCGGTGTCTGACGCCAAGGTCGCGCTGTCGGCCAAAGACGAGGTGGATTTCCGCTTCAAGGGCGGCGGCGTCGATATCGGCTCCGCCATCACGCGGAAGAAATTTGATAGCTGGATTGCCGACGACATCGCGCGGCTGGGCGCTACCGTCGACAAGGTGCTGGGCGAAGCCCGCATCACCGCGCGCGAGGTGGAGAAGGTGTTCTTGACCGGCGGCACCTCCTTCGTTCCGGCGGTTCGAAAACTGTTCGCCGACCGGTTCGGCAACGAGCGGCTGATGTCGGGCGACCAGTTCGAATCGATCGCCTACGGCCTGGCGCTGATCGGACACAGTGCCGAACCGGATCGCTGGACCGCGGATGGTGGGTTGAAGTCGAAGGCCGGCGCATAACCCTCGTTGCGATCAGCGGCCGCACACCCGGTGCGGGTTATTCTCGCGGAGGGTTCCTCATTCTCCGTGATTGCGACGAGCTCTTGCGGCGAAGCAATCCAGGCTGCCATCGCGGAGGGATTCTGGATTGCTTGCCGGCGCCCTCATCGGGCCGCGCTTCGCGCGGACCCGCTGGCTCGTTATGACGACGTGCGGAGATGCGCGCATCCGATCGAACAGATTGACCCGCGGCTTTCATTCGGATCGCACCCGACGGCGCGCTACAAGCTACTGATTGATCTCGGGCTCGACGAGCTTGGCAAGATTGCGCAGCGATTCCTGCCAACCGAGATAGCAGGCCTCGACTGGAATGGCGTCGGGTAGGCCGGCCTGCGTGATATCGACTTCGGTGCCGACCAAGACCTTCTTCAGGGTTACGGTCACCTCGATCACGCCCGGCAGGTTGGGGTCGTCGAATCGATCCGTGTAGCGCAGGCGCTGGCCGGGGACGAGCTCGAGATATTCGCCGCCAAACGAATGGCCGTTGCCCGTGGTGAAGTTCCGGAAGGACATCTTGAACGTGCCCCCGACCTTCGGCTCGAGATGATGCACGGTGCAGGTGAAGCCGTTGGGCGGAAGCCATTTCGCCAATGCATCCGCCTCCACGAAGGCGCGATAGACTTTTTCCGGGCTGGTCGTGAGAACGCGGTGCAGGCGTACGGTGCCGGGCATGTTTGTCATTCCTTATAAGCTGATGGGCTCGACATTATCGTCTGTTGGCCCTTCATGCACCGAGGACGAAGGAGAGGCTCTCGATCCGACAAAGCATTGCAGAAAAAGAGAGCCGCCGGAACCGGCGGCTATGTCGCCTGGCTGATCTGCGGCTCATCGCGTGCAGTCTTCACCTGCACACAACGTTCCCATGCGGCCCCGGCCGTTGAGATTGCCTGGCGGCAGCAGGGGTCACCGTGCTCGCGGAAGTCTTGCCATTGTCCGCATTGTAGTTCCTGCCCGACGACTTCCTGGCGCCGGCGCATGCATGTCGATGAAGAGGGAGATGCCGACCGTCTTCCGGCCGCGCAGCGCCGGATCGGAAATCTCGCCGCAATCAAAATCCCTTCCAGCTCTGTTAGTCCGGTAGAAGCAAAGCAGCCCGTAGCGCCCGCAAGACGCCGTCAATCGAGCGCCTCAACGGCGAGATCAAGCCACGCGGCGAGCCTTCGGGATCTTCCCAATGGGGATGCCATCGTCCGGTTCATCGGCGCGATGCTGCTCGATCAGGATACACCCGCTACACCACGCCGACACAACCGGTTATTGACATTGGCGCACTTAAAAATTGCATATCACACATAAGCAATTAAGAGTTGCATCTGTTCGCCGTGCCCGCTATAGGGCGGTAGTGGCAGAGGGAAGCAAGCGTGAAGCAGCATTGGAGACAGAACCAAAGAAGCAACCGGGAAAAATGCGCGTGGCTTTTGCGGGGTGCGCTTGATGCGGAACGTCGGAGATCTTCAGGAAATCTCGGCCGATGTCCCGTGTCGCTCGCCTGTGAAGAGAGCGGTGAAAGCCGGTGCAGGGCGCACGGACTGATGAGTTCGCCGTTCAAGTGAGCCGATGGGCCATCAACATGTGGGATGCCGCGGCATGACCATGCTGACCCGTGATCCTAACTATCGTTGCCGCTGGTTTTCGGCTGAGAGGATCGTCGCATCTTTTGGTTGTGTTCCTGAGTTCCTCTGGGGCATCGGATGATCCGCGATCTGCTGGCGTCTCGTGAGTTCATCGTTTCGCAGGACTGGCCGAAGAGTTTGGCGCGGACCTTCCCGGCACTCTCCAGACGCGAGCAGCCCTCAGTCGCCCGGGGCACGATCGCGGACGATCTCCGGTCGCATGGCCTGCCGCGACAGCAATTTCGAACCCCGCTGGAGCCGAAAGCGACGCGCGTCTCGATGGACGATCCCGCGATCGACCTGCCTGATTTGCAGATGAGCGAGCGTGGCCTGCGTGGTCAAGCGACGCGCGGGGGAAGGTCACCATGAGCAATCCCTATTCATTGGCGCACCTGACGGCTTTGGGACTTCCTCCACCCCAGTTGATCGAGGCCGCAAGCGATGCCGGTTACCAATATGTGGGCCTGCGGCTCAACCGGACGACACCCAACGAGCCATTGTACGATCTGCTTCATGATCCGAAGCTCATGAGGGAAACAAAGGCGAGCCTCGCCAATTCCGGGTTGGAGGTCTGGGACATCGAGGCGGCCCGCATGGATCCACCACGTGATCATCTGCACTATCGGGAGTTTCTCGAAGCCGGTGCCGAACTCGGAGCTCGGTACATCCTCGCCCAGTTGCCAGATCCCGAAAAGAATCGCGCGATTGACCGGTTTGGGTCCTTATGTGAGATGGCCAAGCCGCTCAATCTGAATGTTAGTCTCGAGTTCGTGTCGTGGACGGAGACGCCGGGTCTCGTCGATGCCGCTTATATCGTGCGCGAGGCCAATCGTCCTAACGCCAGTATCTTGCTCGACACGCTGCACTTCGACCGTTCTTGCTCGAGCCTGGAGCTTCTAAGGGCGCTCCCGCCCGAATGGTTCAAGTGGGCTCACGTTTGCGACGCTCCAGCGCATCATCCGCCTGATCCCGAAGGGGTGATCTATGCGGCGCGGTGTGAAAGACTTGTTCCCGGTGAAGGAGGAATAGACATAAAGCGTATCCTCGCCTGCTTGCCGGACGACATCGTATACGCTCTCGAGATACCCAACGACGCCTCCGTGTCGAAAACCGGATTTCGCGAACATGCTCGCCGGGCAATAGGTGAAACCAGATTTCATTTGGAAGACGATCGAGTCTCCAAAAAGTTCGATGCAAGACGGTAGTGCAAACACTCGGTGCTGAGCTCAGTCATGTCGCTGCATCTGCAATCGCAATCGAACCGACGTCGAGCCGATGCAGATCAAGCGTACACCCTGACATTGACAGGCATCTGCGGACCTCTGCCATGCGGAGTGACGGCTATGGCGGTAAAGGGTGCAACACATGAACCATGAACGAATACTCGAATGCGACGTGCTTGTGCTCGGCTCCGGCGCGAGCGGCTTGTCGGCGGCGGTCACTGCCGCAACGCATGGCCTGCGTGTGATAGTGATGGAGAAGGAAGAGGTTTTCGGTGGAACGAGCGCGTGGTCGGGAGGCTGGATGTGGATTCCTCGCAATCCGCTGGCGAGGCGTGCAGGCATCCGGGAAGAGATTGATGCGCCACTGACGTACCTGAAAAGTGAATTAGGGACACAATTCGATGCCGCTAAGGCGACCACGCTGCTTGAACGTGGCCCTGAAATGGTTGATTTCTTCGAGCGTCACACCTCAGTGCGCTTCGTCGAAGGCAATATTCCGGATTTCCATCCGACACCTGGTGCCGCGGCAGGGGGGCGGTCGGTTTGTGCCATGCCATTCGACGCGCGCGAACTTGGCCCATTGCTCGACAAGCTACGCGAACCCTTATCGGTCATTACGATCAAGGGCATGGGGATTGCGGCCGGCCAAGACATCACACATTTCTATCGAGCGACGCGCTCGATAGAGTCCGCGCTCTACGTAGCTCGCCGGCTGCTCGCATTTGCTTGGCATAAGCTCCGGTACGGACGTTCGATGCACCTCGTCAATGGCAACGCGCTGGTCGCCCGCCTGCTGAAATCGGCGGTCGATCGCGAAGTCGACTTGCGCACTCGTGCGCGCGCCGTTGCCTTGCTGAGGAATGATCGCCGCGTGACGGGAGCCATTGTCGAAGTCGCCGGTACCAGGCATGAGGTGCGCCCGACGCGCGGCGTCGTGCTTGCCTGTGGTGGCTATCCACACGACGTAGAAAGAAGGGCTCAGACGTTTGCCTATACACCCTCTGGTCTCGACCATTGGTCTGCGGCTCCGCGCACAAATACCGGAGACGGCATCCGTCTTGGGGAAGCCGTCGGGGGGCGCTTCAACAATACACTTGACGCGCCTGCCGCGTGGGCGCCCGTTTCGCTGGTTCCTCAGCGCGGGGGCGCGGATATCGTCTTTCCCCACTTGCTCGACCGTGCAAAGCCTGGCGTGATTGCGGTAACGCGCGCCGGCAGACGTTTTGTCAACGAAGCCGCGTCATATCGAGACTTTGTCTCCGCGCTGCTGGCAAGCACGCCATCCGGCGAAGAGGTGTGCGCCTGGCTGATCTGCGATCATCGTTTCCAGCGACGCTACGGTCTCGGCTTCTCCAAGCCATTTCCCTTTCCCGTAGGCCCATATCGACGCTCGGGATATCTCGTGCAGGCCGCGAGCTTGAGCGAACTCGCGATGAAATGCCACATCGACCCGCAAGCGTTGAAGAACACCGTAGAAAGCTACAACACGCATGCCAAGGAAGGCACTGATCCCCAATTCCACAAAGGCTCTACAGTCTATAACCGCGCGCAGGGAGATGCCGAACATCAGCCGAATCCCTGCCTCGCCCCGATCGAAGAGAGTCCGTTTTACGCGGTTAAACTGTTGCCCGGGAGTCTCGGCACGTTCGCGGGATTGGCGACCGACATCGACGCGCGGGTGCTCGATGAGAACAATTGCGCTATTCCCGGCCTGTACGCGGTAGGCAACGACAGCGCCAGCATGATGGGCGGCTTTTATCCGAGCGGCGGCATAACTCTGGGTCCCGCAATGACGTTCGGATACCTCGCGGGGCTCGCGCTTGCCCGTAGAAATGGGGCGCCGCAGCGCGATTTCTTCGCAGCTAAAGACAAAGCGGCTGCCGACAGCCCAGTTTGATTTCGAGAGCTAAGTGGAAAGACGAACCATGAACAATACTGTCATCAAATCCCGCCAGCTGAACATGCCGAAACTCGGCTTGGGGACGTGGCCAATGGTCGGGGAAGAATGCACCCGGGCCGTGCTTCAGGCGCTCGAGCTCGGATACCGTCACGTGGACACTGCGGCGGCCTACCAAAACGAAGATGCGGTGGGCCGAGCGCTCGTCGAAACCGACGTGCCGCGCGAAAACATCCATGTGACAAGCAAGGTCTGGTGGGACAAGTTGGCCCCGGACGACATGCGTCAGTCGTTTGACAACACGCTCCGGGCGTTGCGGAGCGAGTACGTAGATCTGTTTCTGATTCACTGGCCGGGAAAAGGTGGCGACCTGGCGCGCTCGATCGAGACGCTGGTCTCGCTCAAAGAGCAGGGGCGCGCGCGCAACATCGGCGTGGCAAACTTTCCCCTGCCATTGCTGCGCCAGGTGGTTGAGGGGATGGGGGCTCCCTTGGCCGCCATCCAGGTCGAGTATCACGTCACATTGGGCCAGAGAAACTTGCTTCAATTCGCTTGTGACCATGAAATGGCATTGACCGCCTATAGTCCACTCATGCGCAACAAAGCGCACGAAATACCTGAGCTTGTTCGCATCGCTGAGAAGCACGGGGTGCTTCCGACCCAGGTGGCCCTCAAATGGCTGCTCGATCAACCGAATGTTGCCGCGATTCCCAAAGCCAGCAGCAGGAAAAACCAGTCGAGCAATCTGGCGTCCTTCGACGTGCAACTCGACGATGAGGATCGCGCATTGATTGCGACCTTGCCGAAGGATCAACGGGTGGTTAGTCCGGAGTACGCACCGCAGTGGGACCCGCCGGTCTGATCGCGGTTCCGAGGACGCCTCGGCAGCAGGCCGCCGTCAATCTCGCAGTCGGGTACGATGAATTTGGGATTTCTTTACGCGCTGATCGCCTTCACGATTTGGGGGCTTTTTCCGTTCTATTTCAGGTTGCTGAAGGTCGTCCCACCTCTCGAAGTGCTTGCGCACCGGATGGTATGGTCGCTTGTCTTCGTAGCCGTTGCGCTTGCGATACGTCGCGACACGCGTTGGCTCGTCACTGCGCTTCGCGAGCCAGGCAATTTGGTGCGTTTCGGAGCGTGCGCTGGGCTGCTGTCTGCGAATTGGGGCTTATATATCTGGGCGGTCAACAGCGGCCGCATCGTCGAGGCGAGCCTTGGATACTTCATCAATCCACTCGTCAGCGTGCTATTCGGGTTTGCGTTCTTGCACGAGCGTCTGCGGCCTCTGCAATGGGGGGCAATCGCATTCGCAGTAGGGGGCGTTCTGTGGCTTACGTGGGAAAATAGTGCGCTGCCATGGATCAGCCTGGTGCTCGGGGTCACGTTCGGTGCATATGGCCTGTTGCGCAAGACCGCGAAACTCGGTCCCCTCGATGGGCTGGCATTGGAAATCACGCTGCTCTTTCCTGCCGCGTTTTTCTATTTGTTATGGCTCGCAGCGCACGGCGACAGCCATTTCGGCAGCGTGCATCCCGGCCTGCAGCTGCTGCTGGCCGGAGCCGGTCCCGTGACGGCGGTACCACTGTTGCTGTTCGCGGCGGGAGCGCGTCGCATCCCGCTGTCAACACTGGGGATCATGCAATACATAACGCCTACGCTGCAGCTGCTCCTCGGCGTATTTGCTTATGGTGAGCCGTTCGGTCGTGTGCAGCTGATCGGCTATGGTGCGATCTGGATCGCGCTCATGTTGTACTCGGTCGAAAGTCTGTGGCCTCGGGAAGCGAAGGTGGAGGCGAGGGCGCACTGATCCTGAAGGGTGGGGCGAGCAGCCTCGGAAGCACGTTCTGCAAGGCACAGGTTGTTCACGCCGGGCATGTCCAGTTTGTAAGCAGGACGAAGGCGGACATCAGGACGTGGACTCATTACGGCTGTCTGCCTTGACCTGCTGGCCGACTAGGTGACGCACGATTCAAATTTTGTTTTTTGACCTTGAGGCAGGCAAATCTCCGCCCACTTGGTCGTTGTCACGGTGCGCGGCGATGAACATGGCGACGGCCGACCGGCAATAGGATTCGATTTCGTTGTCGTCCTCTGCTTTCGCCTGATCGAAGCGTGCGATCATCAGGAGATCGGATCCTTTGAAAAGCGCGGCGAACAATCGGGCGGACCGGAGAGGATCGGGCACGTTCAGAACCGCCTTCGCGTGCAACTGACGCAACAGGGCCTCGATTTCGGCGATGACATGGGCGGGGCCGGCTTCGAAATGGAGCTTGCTTAACGCGTTTTGACTCGTCTTGTCAGCCATGACCATGGCTTCGAGGCTGCGGACGTCTGATCTCAACAGCGTGCGAAGCAGTGATGATCCCACCGCCACGAACTGATCTTCGACCGAACCGTCTACGCCTTCAAGAAGGGGCTGTGGTGCAAACAACTGATGGCAGCCGGCCGCCATGGCCGCGCTGAACAGCGCCTCCTTGTTCTCGAAGTGCCTGTAGATGCTGAGCTTGGATATCTTCGCTCGCTGGGCGACCTTGTCCAATGTCGTCGCTTGAAAACCCAACTCCACAAAGAGCTCGCGCGCGGCGTCGATGATGGTTTGGCCAAGCGCCTCGTTGGCGGGCCGGCCGCGCCGGCCCTGGCTGTTTTCGGTCACGGAAATTCCAGTACTTGACAGTATCCTAATTCTTGAATTACGATACCATGAAGTATCTGAAATGTGCAAGCCAGGGGGAGGGTGACTCCTTCGATGCAAAGACGAGCCCTGCTGAAGTTGGCTGCGCTTTCCCATCGACCTCGCCCGCGCTCAGGCCACCGCCAAGCCCAACTCGTCTCCCTCCATCCACAACACGGAGCCCATCACCATGGATGACGTCATCATCATCGGCGGCAGCTTTGCCGGTCTCGCCGGCGCCCTTCAGCTCGGCCGCGCCCGCCGCAAGGTCACCGTTCTCGATACCGGTCTGCCACGCAACCGCTTCGCCGGCCACTCGCATGGACTGCTCGGCCACGATCACAAGCCGCCGCTGGACATCCTGGCGGAGGCGCGGCGGCAGTTGGCGCGTTATCCCGCGATCAAGCTTTTCAGTGCCCGGGCCGACAGCGTCTCCGGCGCCATCGACAATTTCTCTGTCCTTACTGGCGATGGTGAAAGCCTTCCGGCGCGTCGTCTGATCCTGAGCTATGGAGTAGCCGACCAGATGCCTGATGTTCCGGGCTACGCCGAAAGCTGGGGCACGTCCATCGTGCCATGCCCCTATTGCGACGGCTTTGAAGTCGCCGGCCAGCATTGGGGCCTCGTCTGGTCCGGCCCGCAGTCGCACAATCAGGTCAGGCTGTTCCACGATTGGACCGACAAGTTGACGCTCTTCGCCGATGGTCATGACATTCCGGCTGATATCCAGGCCGATCTGGCGCGCCGCAACACACCGCTCGTCGATGGCCGGATCATCGAGATCGCCCATCACGCGGGCCATATAGCGACCGTCAATCTCGATACCGGCCGCAAAGTCGCGGTCGACATCCTGTTCGCCAATCCGCGCAACAAGCCGTCCGCAAGCCTGCATGAATCACTGGGCCTTGCCACCGTGGCTACGGCCGCTGGCATCGTCCTCAAGGTCGACGAGCGCCGTCAAACCAGCACGCCCGGCATCTACGCCGCCGGCGACCTCACCACGCCCTTCTTGCCCTCGGTCACCCAGGCGTCATCGCAGGGCGCGATGGCGGGTATCTTTGCCCAGCAGTCGATGGTGGTTTGAGAGGACCAATGAACAGCTTCGCAGGAAAATGGGCCCTGATCACTGGGGCGTCGAGTGGCCTCGGCCTCGACTTCGCAGATCTCCTGGCTGCGCAGAAAGTCAATCTCGTATTGGCGGCCCGAAGGCGGGAGTCGATGGAAAAGCTTGCCGCCGATCTTCGCCGCAAATACGGGGTGGATGTGCTGGTCGAGGCGATCGATCTTGCCGCGCCGGGCGCGGCCAGCCACTTGAAAAGCAGTCTCGATGCGAGGTCGGTGACGATCGACATCTTGCTGAACAGTGCCGGATACGGCTTGCACGGCGCTTTGTTGGACATGCCAATCGAGCGCACGACGGACATGATCCAGCTCAACATCACGACGCTTACAGAGCTGACCTACCTGTTCGGCCGTGACATGGCCGCGCGGCGATCTGGACATATCCTTCTCGTCGCCAGCCTCATGGCCTTCCAAGCCGTTCCAAGCTACGCGGCCTATGCGGCGACCAAGGCGTATGTCCTAGCCCTTGGCGAGGCCCTGCACGACGAACTCCGCTCGCATGGTGTGGTTGTTACCACTCTCTGCCCGGGGCACACCGCGACGGGCTTCGATGCGGTTGCCGGTGCAGCCACAACCGCCTTGCTGCGCCTCCTCACCATGAAGCCTCGTCCGGTCGCCGCGAGTGGTATCGCGGCGCTCTCAGAAGGAAGGGCGATAGTGATCCCGGGCCTGGCGAACAAGATGGCAGCCTTTTCTAATCGCCTGACGCCGCGATCAATGCAAAGGGCCACGTTGAAAAGAATAGTGAACGCTTAGCTCCTGGAGCGCTGGCGCGGCTCATCGAAAAAAGCGCGGGTTCTGAAGGCCAAAAGATGCAGACGGGCGTCGGTCCGGACCTGATCGTTCCTCCAGCGGAGAATGGATCGATTCATCCCGTTCGCCCTCGCTACTCGCTAAAGACGATGCGCGCTTTGGCATCGGACAGCTTAGAGAACAAGGATATGTCATGGCGCAGCAAAATGCCGATCGTCCCGATTGGAATGGCCAAAGCGGGGAGCGCTGGATCGTCCACCAGGCCCAGCTCGACGCCAGGCTGGCGGTGTTCGGCGAGGCCGCGATCGAAGCCGCCGCGCCCGCGGCGGGCGAGCGCGTGCTGGACGTCGGCTGCGGCGCGGGCACGTCAAGCCTGGCTCTGGCCGTCCGCGTCGGCGCGGGGGGCCAAGTGCTGGGCGTGGACATATCCGAGCCACTGATCGCCCGAGCGCGCGCGATTGCGCCACCGGATATGCCGGTCGTGTTCCGCGTGGCCGACGCCAGCAGCGCCGAGCTGCCAGAGGGGGCGTTCGACATTTTGTTCTCGCGTTTCGGGGTGATGTTCTTCGGCGATCCGACGGGGGCGTTTGTCCATATGCGCCGCGCGCTCAAGCCGGGCGGGCGGGTCGCTTTCGTCTGCTGGCGCGGCGCGGCCGAGAACGATTGGATGCGCCTGCCGATGGGCGCGATTAAGGGCATCGTCCCGGCGACCGCGCCGCCCGATCCCGAAACGCCCGGCCCGTTCTCGTTCGGAGACCGGGGGCGGGTGGCGCGCATCCTGACGGGGGCCGGCTTCAACGATATCGCTATCGCGCCCTTCGATGCTTCCGTTCCGTTTGGCGAGGGCGCGATGCGGGACGCGGCGATCGACGACGCGGTGAAGATGACGTTCGAGGTCGGCCCGCTGTCGCGCGCGCTTGTTGATCAGCCCGACGACATCCGCGCCCGCGCCTCGGCCGCGGTTCGTGCCGCCTTCGCGGACTGCCCCGGCGAGCGGTCGGTGATGATCGACGGCGCGACGTGGATCGTCACGGCGCGCAATCCCGCGCAAGCTGATAGCGATTAGCAGGGGGAGACGCCGCCTCGCTGGCGTTGATGGCCGCTGCGCTGGCCGGGTGCAAGGATACCGTGGCGCAAAAAGCCGAACCGCCCCGGTCGGTTGTGGTTGCGACCGCGCATTTTGACGCCCAGACCCCAGAGCGCATCACAGCTGGTTAATGAGTACACAGCCTGGCCTTTTTCGAGTGATGGCATCATGCCCCTGTTTTGCCCGACGCGTCAACCGATAATTCGAAAAATACGAAGTTGCATTTGGCGCGGGGGGCTACGGTGCATGGGGTTGTTTTCGGGTTTTGGTGTGAGCCCGTGGCCGGACGGTCTCATCGCACGCAAAAAAGGGCCGCCCGGAAGGCGGCCCTTTCGTCTCGCTCGAAGCGGCTCCGCGTTACTCGGCGGCCTGCTTCTGCGGCGGGTCGAGTGCGCCTGACTTGTGGATATCGGCGACCTGGTGGTCGCTGAAGCCGAGCACGCTGCGCAGGATCTCGTCGGTGTGCTCGCCGAGCAGCGGAGAGCGGGTGACCTCGGCCGGGCTATCCGACAGCTTGATCGGGTTGCCGACCGAGATGTACTTGCCGCGGGTGGGGTGATCGACCTCGACCACCGTGCCGGTCGCGCGCAGCGACTGGTCCTCGGCGATCTCCTTCATCGACAGAATCGGGCCGCACGGGATGTCGTCCTTGTTGAGGATCTCCATCGCCTCGAACTTCGTCTTCGTCATCGTCCACTGTTCGATGCGGGCGAAGATCTCGTTCAGGCGCGGCAGGCGCGCCGCCGGCTTGGCATAATTCGGATCGGTCTTCCAGGTCGGCTCGCCGATCACGTCGCAGATCTTCTCCCAGACCGGCGCCTGGGTGATGAAGTAAATGTAGGCGTTGGGATCGGTCTCCCAGCCTTTGCACTTCAGGATGCGGCCGGGCTGGCCGCCGCCGGAATCATTGCCGGCGCGCGGCACGGCATCGCCGAACGGAATGCCTTCGCCGAACTGGCTGTACTCCTTAAGCGGGCCGTGGGCGAGGCGCTGCTGGTCGCGCAGCTTGACGCGGGCGAGGTTGAGCACGCCGTCCTGCATCGCAGCCGTGACGCGCTGGCCCTTGCCCGAATGCGTGCGCTGATAGAGCGCGGTGACGATGCCGAGCGCCAGATGCAGGCCGGTGCCGCTGTCGCCGATCTGCGCGCCGGTGACGAGCGGAAGCCCGTCGCGGAAGCCGGTGGTGGAGGCGGCGCCGCCGGTGCATTGCGCGACGTTCTCATAGACCTTGCAGTCTTCGTACGGTCCCGGGCCGAAGCCCTTGATCGACGCCACGATCATCTTCGGGTTGATCGCCTGGATCTTCTCCCAGGGGAAGCCCATGCGGTCGAGCACGCCCGGGCCGAAGTTCTCGACCAGCACGTCGCACTTCTTGATCAGCTCGGTCAGGACTTCCTTGCCCTTGGGGTTCTTGGTGTCGAGCGTGATCGAGCGCTTGTTGTGGTTGAGCATGGTGAAATACAGGCTGTCCACGTTCGGGATGTCCTGCAGCTGGCCGCGGGTGATGTCACCCACGCCTGGGCGTTCCACCTTGATCACGTCGGCGCCGAACCATGCCAGCAGCTGCGTGCAGGTCGGTCCTGACTGGACGTGCGTGAAGTCGAGAATGCGAACGCCCTCGAGCGCCTTGGTCATGATGTTGCTCCGTACTCTGTCTGCCCCTGCAAACCACAGGGAATAAGGGTTGAAGGGGAGGACTTACTTCTTCTTCTGCAGAACGCTCTGCGGATTGAGGTTGCCGATGCGGCCGCTCTCGGAACCTGCGGCCGGATCGATCACCGCGTTGATCAGGGTGGGCTTGCGTGACGCCATCGCCTCAACGACGGCGCGCTTCAGCTCGTCCGGCGAGGTCGCGTTCACGCCGACGCCGCCGAAGGCTTCCATCATCTTGTCGTATCGCGCGCCCTTGACGAACACCGTGGTTGCGGGATCGGCGTTGGCACCGTTGACGTCGGTGCCGCGATAGATGCCGTCATTGTTGAAGATGACCACGCAGATCGGCAGATTGTAGCGGCAGATCGTCTCGACCTCCATGCCGGAGAAGCCGAAGGCCGAGTCGCCTTCAACCGCCAGCACGGGATGGCCGGTCTCGAGCGCAGCCGCAATCGCCTGGCCCATGCCGATGCCCATCACGCCCCAAGTGCCGACGTCGAGACGCTTGCGCGGGCGGTACATGTCGATGACGCCGCGGGCGAGGTCGAGCGTGTTGGCGCCTTCGTTGACGAGGATCGCTTCGGGATGATCCTTGATCACGTTCTTCAAAACGCCGAGCGCGCCGTGATAGTCCATCGGCGATTTGTTGTTCATGAGCTTCGGCGCCATCTTGGCGACGTTCTCGTCGCGCTTGGTCGCGATCGCCTTCGTCCATTCGGCGGGCGGCGCGGTCCAGCCCGAGGCGATCGCCTGATTGAAGGCTGAGACCACCGAGCCGATGTCGCCGACGACGGGCGCGACGATCTCGACGTTGGAGTCCATTTCCTTCGGCTCGATGTCGACCTGGATGAACTTCTTCGGAGCTTCGCCCCAGCTCTTGCCCTTGCCGTGCGAGAGCAGCCAGTTCAACCGCGCGCCGATCAGCATGACGACGTCGGAATCCTTCAGCACCGTCGAGCGCGCAGCGCCGGCGCATTGCGGATGCGTGTCGGGCAGGAGGCCTTTGGCCATGCTCATCGGGAGGAACGGCACGCCGCTCTTCTCGACGAAGCTCCTGATCTCTTCATCGGCCTGCGCATAGGCCGCGCCCTTGCCGAGGATGATGAGCGGACGCTTCGCGTTCTTCAGGACATCAAGGGCGCGCTTGACCGAAGCGGGCGAGGGGATTTGCGCGGGCGCCGCGTCGATCACCTTGACCAGCGACTTCTGGCCGGCATCGGCGCTCATCACCTGGCCGAACAATTTTGCCGGCAGATCGAGATAGACGCCGCCCGGACGGCCCGAAACCGCGGCGCGGATCGCACGGGCAAACGCGATGCCGATGTCTTGGGCGTGCAGCACGCGATAGGCCGCCTTGCACAGCGGCTTTGCAATCGCGAGCTGGTCCATCTCTTCGTAGTCGCCCTGCTGGAGGTCGACGATCTCGCGCTCGGAAGAGCCCGAGACCAGGATCATCGGGTAGCAGTTGGTGGTGGCGTGGGCGAGCGCGGTGAGACCATTGAGGAAGCCGGGGGCGGACACCGTGAGGCAGACGCCGGGCTTCTTGGTGAGATAGCCGGCGATGCCTGCGGCGTAGCCGGCGTTCTGCTCGTGACGGAAGGAAATCACGCGAATGCCGGCAGCCTGCGCCATGCGGCCCAAATCCGTGATCGGGATGCCCGGCACATTATAGATGGTGTTGATGCCGTTCAGCTTGAGCGCGTCGATGACGAGATGAAAGCCATCCGTCAGTTCCTGCTCGGTGCCCGGTGCTTCGGACTTGGTCGCGGTGTTCAGCATGGGCCTTGTCTCCCTGGTCTCAGGATACGGGGCGAGTGCTTCGCCCTTCTGGTGAATGTTGCTAGGTGAAGAGTTACGTGAACAGTTCCTGACCGTGCTCTTCGACGTAAGCGGCAAGCCCAAGGGTGTGGTCGCGGGCCCGCTTCTCGGCGAGTTCGGTGTCGCGCGCTTCCAGCGCCTCGATCATGGCAAGATGCTCGGGCAGCGACACCGCGATGCGGTCCTTGCGGCCGATGGTCAGCTGCCGATAGCCGCGCACGTGCAGCAAGAGGTCGTTGGTGAGATCGACAAGAACAGGGGATTCCGACAACGAGATCAGCGACTGGTGGAAGGCGATGTTGGCGCGCGAATATTCCTCGACGTGGTCCTCGGGCAGGCGGTCCTTGCCGAAGTCCTTGAAGAAGTCGCGCAGCGCCGAGATATCCTTCTTGCGTGCGGTGGTGGTGATGAGGCGCGCCGCCATGCTCTCCAACGCCGCCCAGGCGCGGATCATGTCGACGATCTCGCTCTTGGTCCTTCGTACCACCATGATGCCGCGGCGCGGCACGGTCTTCACGAAACCGTCCTGCTCCAGCATCGCGATGGCTTCGCGGATCGGCGTACGGCTGACGCCCAGGCGTTCGGACAGTGCGCGCTCGTCCAGCATCACCGGTTCGGGCGTCGAGTAGATGTCCATCCTGAGGATGGCTTCCTTCAAGGCGTCATACGCCTTGTTCTTGAAGCTGCTCTCCGGGGCGATACGAACGATTGCGATGTCTGCCTCGGCCATGTTCGGCAACGCCTTGGTTGTTTTCCGCAGTGACACGACGATTCTCCTCCAGTGGGGAGTCGTCTTTTACAGGAATATTTACCGGAAAGTTTTTGGCATACCACATGCCAGAATGTCAAGCCGGCTATTTTTTGCGGCGTTCTGGGTGATGCTGTGACTTGACAAGTTGGCTTCTGGCATACCAAATGCCATCGTCAGTGATTTATGATCCAGAGCTGGCGGACTCATCAAGGCATTTCGCCGCTCCGTTCCGCTGGATGGAACAGAGCGCGTCGACGGCAGGTATCACGGCAGCCGCATCACGCGCGCTTTGCAAAGCAAGAACTGAAGGTCAAGGGAGAAGCTCATGTCCAATTCCAAAGACGTCGTCCGCAAGGTCCTTGACCAGGTCAAGGCCGATAACCGCACCAGCCTGACCGCGCCGGAAGGCAAAATGGTCTGCGACGCCTATGGCATTCCGGTGCCGAAGGAGGGCGTGGCGAAGTCGGCGGGCGAGGCCGGCAGGATGGCGTCCTCGATGGGCTTCCCGGTCGTGATGAAGATCGTCTCACCGGACATTCTCCACAAGACCGAGGCCGGCGGCGTCATCGTCGGCGTCAAGACGGCCGAGGATGCCGAGAAGGCCTACGAGACCATCCTCGGCAACGCCAAGAAGTACAAGGCGGACGCCAAGATCGAGGGCATCCAGGTTCAGCAGATGCTGGCCGGCGGCACCGAAGTCATCGTCGGTTCGATCACCGACGGCTCGTTCGGCAAGTTGGTCGCCTTCGGCCTCGGCGGTGTGCTGGTCGAAGTGTTGAAGGACGTCACCTTCCGCCTCGCGCCCGCGACCAAGGAAGACGCGCTGTCGATGCTCGATGGCATCCAGGCACACGAAATTTTGAAGGGCGTACGCGGCGGCGAGCCGGTGAACCGCACGGCGCTTGCTGACGTCATCGTCAAGGTCTCGCAACTCGTGACCGATTTCCCTGAGATCGTCGAGCTCGACCTCAACCCCGTCTTCGCCACCGCGAAGGACGCGATCGCGGCCGACGTGCGCATCGTCGTCGACTTCGCCTATGTGCCGAAGCCGAAGCCGCGTCCGACCGCAGAGATTGTCGCAGCCATGAGCCGCATCATGCAGCCGAAGGCGGTCGCCGTTGTCGGCGCCTCCGCTGAGGACGGCAAGATCGGCAACTCCGTGATGAAGAACCTCATCAACGGCGGCTACAAGGGCGAGATCTATCCCATCCACCCCAAGGCATCCGAGATCCTCGGCTACAAGGCGTACAAGAGCGTCAAGGACGTGCCCGGCGTGATCGACACTGCGGTGTTCGCAATCCCCGCGAAGTTCGTGGCGGCGGCGCTTACCGAATGCGGTGAGAAGAAAATCCCGGGCGCGGTGCTGATCCCGTCGGGCTTCGCGGAGGCCGGCGCGCCGGAACTCCAGGCCGAGATCGTCGAGGTCGGCAAGAAGTACGATATCCGCCTGATGGGGCCGAACATTTACGGCTTCTATTATACGCCGGCGAATCTGTGCGCGACCTTCTGCACAGCCTACGATGTCAAGGGGCACGCAGCGCTGTCGTCGCAGTCGGGCGGCATCGGCATGGCCATCATCGGTTTTTCGCGCTCGGCGAAAATGGGTGTGTCGGCGATCGTCGGCCTCGGCAACAAATCCGACATCGACGAGGACGATCTGCTCGCCTTCTTCGAGCAGGATCCGAACACGAACCTGATCGCGCAGCACTGCGAAGACCTCAAGGACGGCCGCGCCTTTGCGGAAGCCGCCAAGCGTGTCTCCAAGAAGAAGCCAGTCGTCGTGCTCAAGGCCGGCCGCACCTCGGCGGGCGCGAAGGCGGCCTCGTCGCACACCGGCGCGCTGGCGGGTAACGACAAGATCTATGAGGACGTCCTGGCGCAATCGGGCGTGATCCGTGCGCGCAGCTTGCGTCAGCTGCTCGAATTCGCCCGCGGCGTGCCGGTGCTGCCGACGCCGAAGGGCGAGAACGTGCTGATCATCACCGGTGCCGGTGGCTCGGGCGTGCTGCTGTCGGATTCCTGCGTCGACAACGGCCTGTCGCTGATGTCGATGCCGCCGGATCTCGATGCGGCCTTCCGCAAGTTCATCCCGCCGTTTGGCGCCGCTGGAAATCCCGTGGATATCACCGGCGGCGAGCCGCCGATCACCTATGTCAACACGGTGAAGCTCGGTCTGTCGGACGAGCGCATCCACTCGCTGATCCTTGGCTACTGGCACACCATCGTCACGCCGCCGATGGTGTTCGCCCGCAATATGGTCGAGGTGAAGAAGGAGATGGAGGCCAAGGGGTTTGTGAAGCCGATCGTCGCCTCGCTCGCCGGCGACGTCGAGGTTGAGGAGGCCGCCGAATATCTCTACCAGAACGGCATTCCGGCCTATGCTTACTCGACCGAGCTTCCAGTCGAAGTGCTCGGTGCCAAGTACAAGTGGGCCCGCGGCGCGGGCCTGCTCTAAGCTAACTCTCCTGTCGTCCCGGGGCGTCGCGAAGCGTCGAACCCGGGATCTCGAGATTCCGGGGTCGCGCTCATGCGCGCCCCGGAATGACGCCAGCCGAAGCGGCAGGTCGCGATGGGCAAGAACGTGATCCGGCGTAAATCCATCGAGCCACGATCGGCATCCGAGGCCGACCGGGACGGCGGCGTGCAATCCGTCGACCGTGCGCTGTCGATCTTGGAAACTCTGGCTGAGGACGACGAAGGCTATCGCCTCAGCGATCTCGCCGTCCGCACCGGCCTGTCGGCCTCGACGGTGCATCGCCTGCTGGCGACGCTGGAAAGCCGCCGCTTCGTGCAGTTCGACCGTGTCGAATCCAAATGGCATGTCGGCGTGCGCAGCTTTACCGTGGGCGCAAGCTTTGCGCGCCGGCGCAATTTTACCGCGCAGGCGATTCCCTATTTGCGCAGGCTGCGCGACCTCACCCGCGAGACCGCCAATCTTGCTGTGGTCGACGACGAGTTCATCATCGTGCTGACCCGCATGGAGAGCCGCGAGATCATGCGCTCGCTGACCAAGGTCGGCGGCCGCGTCGCGATGGTGACATCGGGCGTCGGCAAGGCGGTGCTCGCGACCTATTCCGACGAGGACGTCAGCGCCGTCATTCGCCATCACGGCATGCCGAGGTTGACGGAGAAATCCATCGTGCGGCCGGGCGATCTGTTCAAGGAGCTCGCATCGGTTCGCAAACAGGGATTTGCCGTTGACGACGAGGAGGCGGAAATCGGTCTGCGTTGCGTCGCCGCCGTCGTCTATAGTGCGCTCGCTGAGCCGCTTGCCGCGATCTCGGTGTCCGGCATGACCAGCCGCATCACCGATGCGCGGCTGCCGGAGATCGGCCGCGTGGTGCGGGAGGTCGCGGCGGAGCTCACGGCGGTGCTCGGCGG
This sequence comes from Bradyrhizobium sp. USDA 4472, assembly GCF_054058595.1. Lineage (NCBI taxonomy): Bacteria > Pseudomonadati > Pseudomonadota > Alphaproteobacteria > Hyphomicrobiales > Nitrobacteraceae > Bradyrhizobium > Bradyrhizobium sp. USDA 4472. Next base: position 7,375,932 of record NZ_JBSSAM010000001.1, on the reverse strand, counting down.
CGTCGTGCCGGCGATGAAACAGGGGTGAGTTAAGGGAGCGGATTTGGGTCAAACCCGCCACTGCACCACGGCCGAGAGATGGAACTCGCGCAGATCTGCGAGGTGGGGGACAGCCGGCGGTTCGCCGCCTACAGCTTAAGCAGGCGTGCTGCTATATTTGAGCTTGCCCGCCATGGCGCAGAGCGTAACCATTGTGGGGGTGTAAAGCCACGCAAGGGTTCTAATGACCAAACTCACCCGGTTTGCCGTCGCGCCACTGCATACGATGACACGGCGTCTCGCCGATGTCGCCTCCGCGCGTATCGCGCCCGACCTTGTCATCACGGGCGCGCGGGTGCTCTCGACCTACTCGGAGCGGATCCACCCGGGCCGGGAGGTCTGGATCACCGCCGGCCGCATCGCCGCGGTGAAGCCGTCAGGCACGGCGAAGAAGGCTTGGAACGATGTGCCGCAGTATGACGCCGCTGGGGGCATCCTCGCGCCGGGGCTGGTCGATCCGCACATCCACATCGAATCCTCGATGGTGACGGCCTGCGCCTACGCGGAGGCCGCGCTGCTGAACGGTACCACCACGATTTTCTGCGATAGCCACGAGATCGGCAACGTCATGGACGTTGCCGGCGTCGAGGCGATGCTGGAGGACGCTCGCGAGGCGCCGCTTTCGATCTTCTTGACGGTGCCGAGCACGGTGCCGGCGACCTCGGCGGAGCTCGAGACCGCCGGCGGGGACCTCACGCCCGAGAAGATCGCCGGCCTGTTCGATCGCTGGCCTGAAGCTGTCGCACTCGGCGAGAAGATGGATTTCGTCCCCGTGACTATGGGCGACGAGCGCAGCCACGCTATCCTCGCGGCGGCCTTGAAGCGCGGGCGGCCAGTGTCCGGCCATGTCTACGGCCGCGAATTCGTCGCGGCCTACGCAGCCTCCGGTGTCACCGACACCCATGAAGCGATCGATCGCGACATTGCCGACGATCTGCTCGACGCCGGCGTCTGGGTGTTTTTGCGCGGCGGACCACCGAGCACGCCGTGGCATTCGTTGCCGCAGGCGATCCGGACGATCACCGAGCTTGCAGCCTCGCACAAGCGGACTGCTGTTTGCACCGACGACCGCGATGCCGACGATCTGCTGCTCTTCGGCCTCGACTGGGTGGTGCGCGAGGCCGTGAAGGCGGGGATGTCGCCGGAGCAGGCCTGGTCGATGGGCTCGCTGCACGGCGCCACGCGTTTCAACATGGACGGCGACATCGGCGGGCTCGGCGGCGGCCGCCGTGCCGATCTCGTGCTGATGGACGATCAGCTCAAGCCGCAATGCACCTGGTATGGCGGTGAGTTCGTGGTCGAGCACGGCAAGATTACGCCGCTTCTCGACCGAGCGCTGTCGCAGCGCTATCAATATCCCAAGGCGGCCTATGCGACCGTCAAGCTGTCGGACAAGCTGAAGCTGACGCCGGAGCTGCCGGCGAAGGCCTGCACCGTCAATGCGATCAAGACCGCGCTGCCGGGCATTACGCTGATTCATGAGAAAGTCGCGATCGAGCCCGCGAAGGATTGGCCGTCGCTGTTTGCGCGTTACGGCCTGTGCTTCGTCACGGTGGTCGAACGGCACGGCAAGTCGGCCGGCAACGTTGCTCATGGCTTGCTGAAGGATTTTGGCCTGAAGCGCGGCGCGGTCGCGTCCAGCGTCGGCCACGATAGCCACAATATCATCGTCGCCGGAACCAACGAGGGCGATATGCAGGTCGCGATCTCAGCGATTAAAGCCCAGCAGGGTGGCGTCTGCGTCGTCGCTGATGGCAAGGTGAGGGCGCTGGTCCCCCTCCCCATCGCCGGCCTCTTGTCCGACAAGCGCGTCACCGAGGTGGCCGAGGAGGTCAAGGTGTTGAAGAAGGAATGGGCGGAGGCGGGTTGCACCATCCCCTACATGGGCTTCAACCTGATTCCGCTATCGGTCATTCCGGAAATTCGCATCACCGACAAGGGCCTCGTGCTGGTGCCGCAGATGGAGCTGGCGCCGCTCTTCGAATGATCTTCCTTGACGTATTTTCTTTCACGTATTTTTCGGTCTAACTGCTTGAGCCGGATGTGGTTTTCTCGCAGCTGCCGCATCGTGGAAAATAATTTCCATCTCGTTGAGATCGGCTTCCGCGCACCCGATGATCTCGCTCGCTGACTTAAACCGAGCGAGGTCCGATATGGCGAAGATGCGAGCTATCGATGCGGCCGTGCGCATTCTGGAGAAGGAAGGCATCTCGACGGCCTTCGGCGTCCCCGGGGCTGCGATCAATCCGCTTTACTCGGCGCTGAAGAAGCGCGGCTCGATCCGTCATATCCTGGCGCGCCATGTCGAGGGCGCCTCCCACATGGCCGAGGGCTATACCCGGGCCAAGGCCGGCAATATCGGCGTCTGCATCGGCACATCGGGGCCGGCGGGCACCGACATGATCACCGGACTCTATTCGGCGATCGCCGATTCCATTCCGATCCTCTGCATCACCGGACAGGCGCCCCGTGCGCGGCTCTACAAGGAGGATTTCCAGGCGGTCGACATCGAGTCGATCGCGAAGCCCGTGACCAAATGGGCCGTGACGGTGCGCGAGCCGGCGCTGGTGCCGCGTGTGTTCAGCCAGGCCTTCCATGTGATGCGCTCGGGCCGTCCAGGGCCGGTGCTGATCGACATGCCGCTCGACGTGCAGCTTGCCGAGATCGAGTTCGACGACGAGACCTACGAGCCCTTGCCGGTCTATAAGCCGACTGCAACGCGCAAGCAGATCGAGAAGGCGCTGGAGATGCTCAACGCCGCCGAACGGCCGCTGATCGTGGCGGGCGGCGGCATCATCAATGCTGATGCCTCGGAGCTGCTGGTCGAGTTCGCCGAGATCGCGAACGTGCCTGTCGTGCCGACGCTGATGGGATGGGGTGCGATTCCCGACGATCACGTCCTGATGGCCGGCATGGTCGGCCTTCAGACCAGCCACCGTTATGGTAACGCCACGATGCTGGAGTCGGACTTCGTGCTCGGCATCGGTAATCGCTGGGCCAACCGTCACACCGGATCGGTCGAGACCTACACCAAGGGCCGCACCTTCGTGCATGTCGATATCGAGCCGACCCAGATCGGGCGCGTGTTCAATCCTGATCTCGGCATCGTCTCGGACGCGAAGGCCGCGCTCGAGCTCTTCGTTGCCGTCGCCAGGGAGTGGCGACGTTCCGGCAGGCTCCGCGAGCGCCAGGCGTGGCCCGCGGCCTGCCGTGACCGCAAGAAGACCATGCTGCGCAAGAGCCATTTCGATAACGTTCCGATCAAGCCGCAGCGCGTCTATGAGGAGATGAACGAGGCGTTCGGCCGCGATACCTGCTACGTCTCCGTGATCGGCCTGTCGCAGATCGCTGGTGCGCAGTTCCTCGGCGTCTACAAGCCGCGCAACTGGATCAATGCGGGGCAGGCGGGGCCATTGGGCTGGACGCTGCCGGCGGCGCTTGGCGTGCGCGCGGCGTGCCCGGATCGCGAGATCGTCGCGTTGTCAGGTGATTACGACTTTCAGTTCCTGATCGAGGAGCTCGCGGTCGGGGCGCAGTTCAATCTGCCTTACATCCACGTCGTCGTGAACAATTCATACCTCGGCCTGATCCGCCAGGCGCAGCGCGGCTTCGACATGGACTATCACGTCCAGCTTTCGTTCGAGAACATCAACGCGCCGGAGATCGGCGGCTACGGCGTCGACCATGTCGCCGTCGCCGAGGGGCTCGGCTGCAAGGCGATCCGCGTCACCCGCCCTGGGGACACGCAGGCGGCATTCGCCACCGCACGCGAGTTGATCAAGCAGCACCGCGTGCCCGTGGTGGTCGAGTTCATCCTCGAGCGCGTCACCAACATCGCAATGGGGACGGAGATCGACAACATCGTCGAGTTCGAGGAGGTGCTGGACCTCCCGCTCGACGAGGTCGGGGTCGCGCGCGTGTTGCAGCCGGCAGAATAGGGGAGCGCATCATGCCGAAATTCGCCGCCAACCTGACCATGCTCTTCAACGAGATGCCGTTCATCGACCGCTTCGCTGCTGCCAAGGCGGCCGGTTTTGCCGGGGTCGAATACCTCTTCCCCTATGATTTCGACAAGGAGCTGTTGCGCGAGCAGCTCGAAGCCCACGGGTTGACGCAAGTTCTACACAATCTGCCCGCCGGCAACTGGGGCGCCGGCGAGCGCGGCATCGCGATCATGCCCGATCGCGCTGCTGAATTCCGCGACGGCGTGTTCCGCGCCATCGACTATGCCAAGGCGCTCGATTGCGACCGGCTCAACTGCCTCGTCGGCATCGCGCCTGCGGATGCCGATCCGCGCGAGCTGCGGGAAACGCTGGTTGGAAACCTGCGATTCGCGGCCTCGACGCTGGCGCGCGAAAACATCAAGCTGCTGGTCGAGCCGATCAATACGCTCGACATTCCCGGCTTCTTTCTCAACGGCACCGAGCAGGCAGTGCAGCTGATCTCCGAGGTGCGGTCGAACAATCTGTTCGTCCAGTACGACATCTATCACATGCAGATCATGGAGGGCGATCTCGCTCGCACCATGCAGAAATATCTGCCGGAGATCGCGCACATCCAGCTCGCCGACAATCCGGGCCGAAATGAGCCCGGCAGCGGCGAGATCAATTATCCTTTCCTGTTCCGCCATCTCGACGCGATTGGCTATCGCGGCTGGATCGGCTGTGAATACAAGCCGCGCACCACGACGCTGGAAGGCTTGTCCTGGCACGCGGCGCAGACTTTCGAGACCTGAGGACATCTGACATGATCGACATCGGTTTCATCGGACTTGGCACCATGGGACGGCCGATGGCCGGCCATCTTCTGGCCGCGGGCCATCGCGTTCTCCTGCATGACGTCGCGCCTGTCGCGCCGGATCTGATCGCCGCCGGCGGCATCGCGTGTAAATCGGCCAAGGAGGTCGCGGAGGAGGCGGATGCCGTCATCATCATGGTGCCGGATACGCCGCACGTCGAAGCCGTGCTGTTCGGCCAGGACGGCGTTGCGGGCGGCATCTCCAAAGGCAAGATCGTGGTCGACATGAGCTCGATCTCGCCGCTGGCGACCAAGGAGTTTGCGAAGAAGATCGCGGCGCTCGGCGCGGACTATCTCGATGCGCCGGTGTCGGGCGGCGAGGTCGGCGCCAAGGCCGCGAGCCTCACCATCATGGTCGGCGGTCCCGAGCGGGCCTTTGGCACCATGAGGCCTGTTTTCGACAAGATGGGCAAGAACGTCACCCACGTCGGCGCCAATGGCGACGGTCAGACTACGAAGGTCGCCAACCAGATCATCGTCGCGCTGACGATCGGGGCGGTCAGCGAGGCGCTGCTGTTTGCGTCCAAGGCAGGCGCCAATCCCGCGCTCGTGCGCAAGGCGCTGATGGGCGGCTTCGCCTCGTCGCGGATCCTCGAAGTGCATGGCGAGCGCATGGTGAAGCGCAATTTCGATCCAGGTTTCCGCATCGAACTGCACCAAAAGGACCTCAATCTCGCGCTCGAAGGCGCGCGTGCGCTTGGCCTGTCGCTGCCCAGCACAGCAGTGGCGCAGCAATTGTTCTCGTCCTGCACCGCGCATGGCGGCAAGGGCTGGGATCATTCTGCGATGATACGCGCCCTGGAACTCATGGCAGGCCACGAGATCGCTGCGTCCTGAACTGTTACGCCGTAACAGTCGCCCGTGTGTTTCATCATGCGGGAACCGGAACAATGATCCGGTCCCGCGGTTGATGGCGCATAACAATCACTGGAGACATCAGGACATGAAAACCCGTTTTGCGATTTCGTTGGCTGCCGCGTCGCTGCTGGCGTCGAGTGCAGCCTTTGCTCAGTCGACGACCGCCGAAGGCGCAGCGAACGGTGCGCGTGCGGGCGGCGACATCGGCGGCCCGGTCGGTGCGATGGTCGGCGGCACTGTCGGTGCGGCCGTCGGCGCCGGCCTTGAAATTCCGAATGCGATTCTTGGCGGCATCCCGCGCGACGACTCCGTCGTGGTGCACGAGCGCGTCGTGGTCGGCGAACCGCTGCCTGATACCGTGGTGTTGCGCCCGGTGCCGAATTACACGCAGTATCGGTATGCGGTCGTGAACGATCGCCGCGTGATCGTCGAGCCGCGCACGCGCCGCGTCGTCAAGATCATCGACTGATCGGCAAAGCAGGCGACTAGAAATGGAGCCCCGCGGACGTTCCGCGGGGCTTCTCGTTGATGACGAAGGCCTAAAGCGGCTGGCGCACGCCAAGACCGTGCATGAAGCGCTCCCGAATCTGCACGGGATCCCGGCGGGTGGTGCCGACGCCAGGCTTGTCGTCGATGCGCAGCGCGATCAGGCTTGGCTCGTCGACCGCCATGGCCTCGTCGACAAGCCGCTCGAAATCCTCCTCGTCCGCAGCCCAGGCGCTGTTGCTGAGGCCCGAGCCCGAGGCGATTGCGACGAGATCGGCAACGCCCGCGGCCGGCGTCGGCTGCGCACCGGTGATCTGGTAGATGCCGTTGTCCATGACGATCATGATGAGGTTCTTCGGCTTCAAGGCTGCGATGGTCGAGAGTGCGCCGAGTTGCATCAGCAGCGAGCCGTCGCCTTCGAGCGCGAACACGCGGCGCTCGGGCTGCGCCAGTGCGACGCCAAGCGCGATCGGGAAGGCGAGGCCCATGCTGCCCAGCATGTAAAAATTCTGCGGGCGGTGGCCGGCAGCCCAGAGATCGAAATTGGTGTTGCCGATGCCGCCGATCACCGCTTCCTCGTGCTTGAGTTTCGCAATCAGGCGCGAGGTCACATCGAAGCGGTTCATCACCTTGGTGTTGCGCGTGGTCATGACCGGGCTCACTTGTCGAAAACCTTGCCGCCGGTGAGCAGCGGATTGAGGATCAGCGCCACCGGCGCCTGCGTGGTGACGGCCTGCTTGATCGAGCGGTCCGCGATGAATTCGAGCTCGTCGAGCCGGGTGATCGTGTGATGCTCCAGCGCCAGCGAATCCAGCACCGGACGCATGGTACGGCAGACCAGCGACTGGCCGTAGTTGAATTCGCCGAGCGTGCCGCGCTCGGAGACGAACATGATCAGCGGGATCTGGTAGGGCACCGCGAGCGAGGCGAGCGTATTGGCGAGCGTCGCAAAGCCCGAGGTCTGCATCAGCACCGCGCCGCGGCGTCCGCCCATCCAGGCGCCGGAGACGATGCCCACCGCCTCTTCCTCGCGGGCGGTGGCAAAGGTCGTGAAGAAGGGATCGGCGTGCAAACTCTTGATCAGCGGCGTCAGCACGCGGTCGGGCACATAGGGGATGAGGCTGATCTCGTTCCGCTTCAGGGTATCCAGGACGATGCCATGCCAACTTCTGTCGCCGGACGCCTGCGTCACCTGGGACGAGGTCTGCTGTTCCGCAATCGCCATCGCGCTCTCCCTTCAGCCACGCATGCTTCTTCCTTGTCAGCCGCAGCGATCGGCCGAACTTGACGGAGCGGGCGGGATTGTCAACATGTCCGGGCCGACACCGTGATCTGCGCCAGACGGCCTGCCATAGCCAGCACCGCCATGTCATAAGCGGCGCAATGAGAAAGCGGGGAGAACGCGGGAAGGGGGCGCGCATTGCGCTGAGCTTGCGGGTCTCCATGAGAGAGCCGGAAGGGTCCTGATGTCAGCCAACAGCAAGCGCGTCTTCTATGTCAAATACCTTGCCAGTCCCGTCTATATCGACATCCTGAAGGCGCGGCCCGACGTCCGGCTCGATCGCATCGAGAACGACAGTCCTGAAGAGTTCTACGCCCCGACCCTGAGTGCGGCGCATGTCTACCAGATTGGCGCTGCCCGCGACGAGCTGGCGCCACATTTCCACGTCGACGCCGCGTTCCTGAAGCGCACGCCGAACCTGCTGCTGGTCTCCAGCAATGGCGCCGGCTTTGATCCCGTCGACGTCGAGGCCTGCACGGATGCGGGCGTGCTGGTCGTCAACCAGTCCGGTGGCAACGCGCATTCGGTGGCCGAGCACGCGCTGGCGATGATGCTGACGCTGTCCAAGCGCATCATCCAGTCGGATCGCAAGCTGCGCAGAGAATCCAACGTCAACCGCAATGAGCTCATCGGTAACGAGGTCGAGCACAAAACGGTCGGCATCATTGGCCTCGGCAATGTGGGCCGCCGCATCGCGGCGTTGTGCAAGGGTCTGCTGGGCATGACGGTGCTGGCTTACGATCCCTATCTCTCGAAAGAGGTGATGGCCGAGCGTGGCGGTGAGAAGGTCGAGCTCGACGAGCTGCTGCGCCGCGCCGACTTCGTCTCGATCTCCTGCCCGCTGAACAGGGGTAGCCGCAACATGATCAGCGTGCGCGAATTCGGCCTGATGCAGCCGCACGCCTATTTCATCACGACCGCGCGCGGTTTCATTCACGACGAGGATGCGCTGCTTGGGGCGCTGCGCGACAAGCGGATCGCGGGTGCCGGCCTCGACGTCTGGTCCAAGGAGCCACCGCCGCCGGAGCATCCGCTGCTGCAGTTCGACAACGTGCTGGCGAGCCCGCACACCGCGGGCGTCACCGTCGAGGCGCGCCAGAACATGGGCCGCATCGCCGCCGAGCAGGTGCTGGAGACGCTCGACGGCAAGCGCCCGCCGCGCATCATCAATCCCGAGGTCTGGCCTGTTTATGCCGAGCGCTTCAGGCAGGCGTTTGGTGTCTCGCCCGGGTAGCGGCGCTTCGATCCTCGGCTACAAGGATAAAAACAGCAGTCGGCGGATTTTGCCGACGGCGTGAGCGTGGGTTACGGGAACCTCGCCAGGGCTTTTTGATCCACCTCAAAATCTCCTTCCCCCATTCGGCCTAAATGGGATTAGAGTGCCGCCGGGGCAGCAGGGAGGTCCCATGTCCACTTACGTCGTCAAGTTCATGAAGGACGTGCTTGGTCAGTACGGCCGGCAGATCGAAGTTTGCCAGGGGGCACTCGAGATCGACGCCGCCGACGAGGACGAAGCCAGGGAGCGGGCGAAGGCGAGGTTTTGCAAGGACCAGGCGTTGCATCACTGGTCCCTGCACGCCGACCGCATCCAGGTCAGACCGGCTGACTTTCCTTCGTAAGGTTTAGCGGCCGGGAGCGGTGAGCGATGGCGGCGCGGTGACGCCGGCGCCTAGCGAGCGCTGCACCATGGCCGTATCCGACCAGTGGCCGTGCCGGTAGGCCACGCCGCAGAGCAGGCCGACTCGCGCAAAACCGAACTTTTCGTGTAGCGCCAGCGACGGCGCATTGTCGGCATCGATATAACCGATCATCTGGCGGAAGCCGGCGGCCGCACAGGCGTCGATCAACTCCCGCAGCAGCAGCCGTCCGACGCCGCGGCCGAGATGCGCGTGGTGGACGTAGATCGAGTGCTTGGCCGTGTAGCGGTAGGCCGGGCGCTTCCGAAACAGCACCGCATAGGCATAGCCGACAACATCGCCGTGCCAGGTCGCGACCAGATGGGGCAGGCGGGTCTGTTTCAGATTCTTGCGCCGGTCGCGCAGATCGTCCGGCTCCGGCGCGACGGTTCCTTCGACCTCGCGCGGCACGCCATTGCGGACGTGATGACGATAGATTGCCAGCATCGCCTCGACATCGCTCTCGCGTGAGGGCCGGACCAGGACCGGTTCGTCCTCGGAGCGTGGAATCGCTGTCTGGTTCATCGGCACCTACTCGGCAACGACATAAGTATAGAGCCCGATGCGACCGCGTGCATCCACCTCCTTGTAGACGCCCTGGATTTCCACATCGAAGCCGGGAAACCTGTTGAAGCAGGTCTCGAACATCTTGAGATAGTCCACCATGGGCTTGGCCCGCTCCGTCAGCCGCTCGCCGGGTACGATGGTGGCGATCCCCGGCGGATAGACCACGAAGGGCGTGGTGGCGATGCGGCCCTCAATCGCCTCGATCGGCAGATAGTCGACGTCGTTCTTGAACAGATAACGCGCCGCATCGCGTGGCGACATGGCGATCTCGGGCATCTGCTCGGGCTTGAACTGCCGTGCCTGGAGTGCGCTGACATCGGCTGAGCGGAAGAAGCGGTGCATCTCGCCGCAGAGATCGCGCAGTCGCACTCCGGCATAGCGCGCCTGCCGCCGCTGATAAAATTCCGGGATGGCATCGGCCAACAGGGCATTGTCATCGTGCAGCCTCTTGAACGCGACGAGCCCGGAGATCAGCGTGCCGGCCTTGCTCGCCTCCACGCCGGGCGTGAGCAGGAAGAGCAGCGAGTTGAGGTCGTTCTTTTCGGGCACGATGCGGTTTTCGCGCAGATATTGCGCGACGACCGGGGCTGGAATGCCGTGCTCGGCATAGGCGCCGGTGGCGCGGTCGAAGCCGGGCGTGAGCAGCGTCAGCTTGTTCGGATCGGTCATGGCAAAGCCTTCCACCAGATCGGGAAAGCCGTGCCAATTGCCGTCGGGCGAAAGCTGCCAAAGCACGGGATTGGTGGCGAGCTCGTCGGTCGACAGGGTTTCCCAGGCGACGTCGTGCGCGGCGCCGGGGCGGCTGACGTCGGGGATGGCGATGCGATCCGGAACGAAGGGTTCGAAGAACCAGCGCCGGTCCGCGTTCTGCTCCTTCTCCTCGAATTCCCGGCGCATGGCTCGGATTTTTTTGCGGAGCTCGATGCCGAGACGAATCGTGTCGTCCCACAGCACCTCGCCGGAGCGGCCCTTCATCATCTGCGCACCGACATCGAGCGACGCGAAGAGTGGATAGAACGGCGAGGTCGATGCGTGCTGCATGAAGCTTTCGTTGAAACGGCGGTGCTCGACGCGCCGCTTCTGGCCGCGGATGTGGCGGTCCTTGATGTGGATCTGCGAGGCCTGTGAGAAGCTCGCGAGCTGCTTGTGGGTCGATTGGGTCGCGATGATACCCGGCGCCTCGGGGGGAAGGTTGGTGAGGCCCATGGCGAAGCGGCCGGCATAGAGAGGGTGGAATTTCATGAAGCCGGCCCACGCTTCGTCGAACAGGATGTATTCGCAGAGATGGCCGATGCGCTTCAGGATCATCTCGGCATTGTGGATCGTACCGTCATAGGTGCATTGCTCGACCACGGCGACGCGGAATGGCCGTTCCTTGCGCCACGCCTCCTTGTCCGCGACCAGCGGATGATTGCGAATCGCTTCCCGCAAGGCTTTTTCGTCGAGTGCATCCCAGCGCATCGGGCCGATCAAGCCCCAGGCGTTGCGGATGGTCGGGACATAGACCGGGATGCCGCCATGGATCATCAGCGCGCCGTGATGCGCCGCCTTATGGTTGTTGCGGTCGAACAGCACGAGGTCGCCATCGGTGACGAGCGCGCCGAGTGCGACCTTGTTCGAGGTCGAGGTGCCGTTGAGCACGAAATAGGTCTTCTCCGCGCCGAAGATCTGGGCCGCTTCCTTCTGCGCCTTGAGTGCCGGGCCCTCATGGGTGAGGAGGTCGCCGAGATCGAGCACGGAATTGTCGAGATCGTCGCGGAACACGGACTCGCCGAGATGCTCGACGAAGACCCGGCCGATCGGGCTGCGGTTGTAGAACACCCCGCCATTGTGGCCCGGACAGGTCCAGAGTTGGTTGCCTTCCTCGGCATAGTCGACCAGCGCGCCGAAGAACGGCGTCTTCAGCGTCTCGGCATATTGCTTGAGCCGGCTGATCAGGTTCTTGGCGATGAAGGTCGGCGTCTCCTCGGACAGGAAGACGTAGCCGTCGATGAAGTCGAGCACCTCGACCGGCAAATCCTCGAACCGCTTGCGCCGGATCAGCAGGATGATCGGGAAGTCGAGGCCCCGGCGACGCATCAAATTGATCAGTGCCGAGGTCCTGCCCTCAAGCCCCTTCTTGCCCCAGTCCACCACCATGCAGCCGATCGCGGCATCGGTTTGCACCGCAATTTCGGCGTCCTCCAGCTTGCGGGCCCGAACCACTTCGAAGCCGGAGCGCTGGATTTCCTCGATGATCTGGTTGAAGCGGATGCCCTCGAGATCGTCGGCGTCGAACACGGGTGCGGCGAACAGGAAGTTGAAGCGCTTGAAATAGTCCATGGCGTGTCCCGAATGAGCGAGACGGACAGGTCTCTGCACATTCGGTGACAGTTATATGACAGGGGTGGCGATTGAGCGCAGGAAGCGCTCTACCGCTTCGCTTCGCCGAACACCACGGTCGGTACCGCGCGATTTACGACCTCGCGCAACGCGAAGCTCGATTGCACGCGCGCCACCCGCGGCAGGCGCGACAACTCGGTGCGGTGAATGCGCTCGAAATCCTGGATGTCGCGGGCGAGTACGATCAGAATGTAGTCGTCGGTGCCCGACATCAGGAAGCAGCGCACGACCGAGGGGCACTTTACCACCTCCGCCTCGAACGCGCGCAGCGCCTCGTCGCTCTGGCTCTCCAGTGCGATGCGCACCAGCACCGTCGTGGTGAGCCCGAACTGCGCCAGATCGAGCGCCGCCTGATAGGCCTGGATGTAGCCATCGTCCTCCAGCGCTTTCTGCCGCCGCGCGAGTGCCGTGCTCGACAGGCCGATCTTGTTGGCGAGCTCTGTATGGCTGGCTCGCGCATTGGCAGTGAGTTCCGCGAGGATTGCGAGGTCTTTGCGGTCCAGGGCCAAGGTTTCGTTTCCAGCGTGAAAGGGCGTTTGCGCGCTCACAACCGGCGCGGAGAGGTTGAAGCTAGCGGATATTTGCACGAAACCAAACCCGCGACGTCGTTACGATCATGGGGTGAATCGAAAGGAGCCCAGGATGCGCGTCGGTGTGCCCAAGGAGATCAAGGTTCAGGAATATCGCGTCGGGCTCACCCCGGGCGCTGTCCGCGAGTATGTCGCGGCCGGGCATCAGGTGATGGTCGAGACTGCCGCCGGCAGCGGTATTGGCGCCTCCGACGAGGTCTACCAGCGGGCAGGGGCATCCATTGCTGCGAGTGCGAGCGACATCTTTGCCAGGTCAGACATGATCGTGAAGGTGAAGGAGCCGCAGAAGAGCGAATGGGGTCAGCTCCGCGAAAACCAGATCCTCTTTACTTATCTCCATCTCGCGCCGGACCCTGATCAGGCCAAGGGCTTGCTTGCCTCCGGCTGCACTGCGATCGCTTATGAAACCGTCACTGACGCGGCAGGTCACCTTCCCCTGCTTGCGCCGATGAGCGAAGTCGCCGGCCGTCTCGCCATCGAGGCCGCCGGCGCCGCGCTCAGGCGACCGGCCGGCGGTCGCGGCCTGCTGCTTGGCGGCGTCCCCGGCGTCCAGCCCGCGCGTGTCGTCGTGCTGGGTGGTGGCGTGGTGGGAACGCAGGCCGCGCGCATGGCCGCAGGCCTTGGCGCGGAGGTCTCTGTGATTGATCGCTCGATTCCGCGTTTGCGCGAGCTCGACGATCTCTTTGCCGGACGCGTGCGCACGCGCTTCTCGACCATCGAGTCCGTCGAGGAGGAGGTGTTCGCGGCCGACGTCGTGATCGGCGCGGTGCTGGTGCCGGGCGCCAGCGCGCCGAAGCTCGTCACGCGTGCGATGCTGAAATCGATGCGGCCGGGCGCCGTGCTGGTCGATGTCGCGATCGACCAGGGCGGTTGTTTCGAGACCTCGCATGCGACGACGCACGCGGAGCCGACTTACGCGGTCGACGGCGTCGTGCATTATTGCGTCGCCAACATGCCCGGCGCGGTGCCGGTGACGTCGAGCCAGGCGTTGAACAATGCGACGCTGCCGTTCGGGCTGATGCTGGCCAACAAGGGCTTTGCCGCCGTGTTGGAGAACCCGCACTTACGCAACGGGCTGAATGTGCATCGCGGGCGCATCACCAACAAGGCGGTGGCGGAAAGCCTCGGCCTGGAATTCGCGCCAGTCGGTGGTGGGCTGGCGGCGTAACTTACTTTCCTTTTCCGGTTGCGGGAGAAGGCGGCGCGAAGCGCGGGATGACGGGTATCTCTGCCAGTTGCAACACTGCTCGTCAGGATAGATAGCCTCACCCGGCTTCGCTTCGCGAAGCCCGGCTCGGAAGCTGACCCCTCTATGGGCGAGATTCGCACAGGGGCGGCGACCGTGCCGGCGAGATCGTTGCCCTCGCTTCGGTGCCCAGATCGGCCAGAAGAAGAAAACTATTGTCGCGACACCGTCCCACGGAAGGACTTTCCCCTCGGAAGGACAAAAACGCCAATCGCTTCCATTGCCGTTTAGGCCCGAAACGACGACATTCAACCAGGATTTGATGGATTGACGGCCATGGAACGCACTGGATTTGAGCCCTTCGGCGAGCCGCTGGTGTCCTCAGCGGACACCCAGCCGCAGTCGCGCGCATCAAAGCTGCTGCTGCGGGCCGGCACGGGCGTGTTCTGGACGCTGGTGGCGGGCATCGTGCTCGCGCGCGCGGCGTTCTTCCAGCCGGGCGTCTACGACAGCTTCAGCCACGTGGCTTCCCTGGCCAAGAACCTGTTGTTCTGAGCCCGATTATTCCGGGCTGAGGATACGACTTCCCTCGGCCCTGATATGCCGAAAACTTATTCCCCAACCCGAGCGCCGTGCGTATAAATCTTTCTCCTCTGGGAGAGATTTGTGTCGCAGAATCAAGCATCCAGCCCGGCCGGCGCCAAGCCGACCACAGCCTTTGGCCGCGTCGTCGCGCTGATTCCCGGCATTCTCCTGTGCATCGCGGTGGCCGGCGTCTCGGCTCTTCTGGAACGGGCAGAACTCGGCGTGTTCGAACATCCTTACGTCGAGGCCCTGGTCATGGCGATCCTGCTGGGAATGGCCTTGCGCAGTTTCTGGAAGCCGGCGCCGCGCTGGCAGGCCGGCATCGCCTTCAGCGCCAAGCAGCTGCTCGAAGTCGCCGTCATGCTGCTGGGCGCCTCCATCAGCTTTGCCGCGATTGCGGCCTCCGGCATTGCGCTTCTGGCGTCGATCGCCGCTGTTGTCGTGATCGCGCTCTCCGTCTCCTTCGGCCTCAGCCGGCTGCTGGGCCTCTCCACGCGACTGTCGATCTTGATCGCTTGCGGCAACTCCATCTGTGGCAATTCCGCGATTGCGGCAGTCGCGCCGATTATCGGCGCCAACAGCGACGAGATCGCATCCTCGATCTCCTTCACCGCCATTCTCGGCGTGATGATGGTGCTGGGCCTGCCGCTGTTGATTCCGCTGTTGCAGCTCACCGCGACGCAATATGGCATCCTCGCAGGGCTGACTGTCTATGCCGTGCCGCAGGTGCTCGCGGCGACGGTACCGGCGGGGCTGGTATCCACGCAGATCGGCACGCTGGTCAAGCTGATGCGTGTGCTGATGCTGGGACCCGTGGTCGTCGGTCTCTCGCTGATCGCCTCGCGCTGGCAGGCCGGCGCCAAGAAGACCAATGTCGGCTTCTTCCGCCTGGTGCCCTGGTTCATTCTCGGCTTCCTCGCGCTGGCGACGTTGCGGTCGCTCGAGATTGTCCCGGGTACGGTGGTTGGTCCCGTGACGAAGATCACGAGCTTCCTCACGGTGGTATCGATGGCCGCGCTGGGCCTTGGGGTTGATGTTCGCGTGCTCGCCAATGTCGGAGGCAGAGTGACGGCGGCGGTGACGCTGTCGCTGATGCTGCTGCTCGGCATCAGCATCGCCCTGGTGCACTGGTTCAAGTAAGGCACGCGAAGCGCGTGCACTGGCTCTCCGTGCAAGCCGGGCCGAGTAAGCTAAATCACATCCGCCAGCGAATGGCCGTGCAGCTCTATGTTCAGCCCCTGCATACCCAAGTCGTTGATTTCGCCACCCATCGCTTTCAGGCTCTCCTCGCGAATCAATGACATCAGCCCGCGACGCAGCGCCAGAAATTCAGACGACATCATCATCGACTGCTGCCGCGGCCGTTCCAGGGGAATCGGGATCTCCGCCTTGATCGAGCCGGGGCGGGCGGTCATGCAGTAGACGCGGTCGGACAGGAAGATCGCTTCATCGATGTCGTGGGTGACGAACAGCACCGAAATCTTCAGTCGCTGCCACATGTTGGTGAGGATCTGCTGCATGATGACGCGCGTCTGCGCGTCCAGCGCGCCGAAGGGCTCGTCCAGCAGCAGCACTTTCGGGCCGGTCGCGAGCGCGCGGACGATGCCGACGCGCTGCTTCATGCCGCCGGAGAGCTTTTCCGGATAGTGCTTTTCGAACGCTTCGAGCCCGGCAAGCCCGAGCAGGGTGCGCGCGGCTCGCTCGCGCTGCGAGCGAGGCATGCCGCGCATCTTCAGGCCGAATTCGACATTTTCCCGGACCGTCTTCCAGGGAAACAGCGAATATTGCTGGAACACCATGCCGCGCTCGGCGCTCGGGCCGTTCACGCGCTCGCCATCGACGGTGACAATACCCGTGGTGGGCTTGAGGAAGCCCGCGACCGCGTTGAGCAGGGTCGACTTTCCGCAACCGGAGGGCCCGACGATCGACACGAACTCGCCGGGCTTCACATGGATCTGCGTGTCTGTGACGGCCTGGACGGGCCCCTCGATGCTGTCGTAGCTGAGAGAAAAATTCCTGACCTCGATATGGCCTTTCGGTTCGCTCGCAAGCATCTCGCTCATCTTGTCGACCTCCACGGCATCACCAGATGTCCCGCGCCCCTGATCAGCAGGCTCGACCCGAGACCGAGCACGCCGATCGCGATCATGCCGAGTGCGATGTCGGCATACTGGACCAGCGAATAGGCCTCCCAGGTGAAGTAGCCGATGCCGTACTGGCCGGAGATCATCTCGGCGGCGATCAGCGACACCCAGGCGACGCCCATACCCACGGTGAGACCAGTGAAGATGTGCGGCAACGACGCCGGAAAATACACCTCGCGGAAAATCGAGCGTTCGCGTGCGCCAAGACATTGAGCCGCGCGCACCAGCACGGGATCGACCAGCGTCATGCCGTGAAGGGTATTGACCAGGATCGGGAAGAACGAGCCGAGGAAGGTGATGAAGACGATGCTCTGCTCGTTGGTCGGCCACAGCATGATCGCCATCGGGACCCAGGCAATTGCCGGAATCGGCCGCAGCACTTCCGCGACCGGGAAGATGACCTCGTGGACCAGCTTGAATCGACCCATGATCAGGCCGAGCGGCACGCCGACGATGGCCGCGAGGGAGAAGCCGACGAGAATGCGCCGGCAGCTCAGCACGATGTGCATCAGGAACTTGGGATCGTGGATCGCCTTGGTGAAACTCCCATAGACTGCGACCGGCGAGGGCACGTTGGTGAAGCGCACGAAGAACACGACGCGGTAGGTCGTGAGCAGGTGCCAGACCAGCAGGAACGCAAGCAGCGAAATGATGCCGATCGCGGTCGCGCGGAGCCGGCCCTGGTTCAGCCGGTACCAGCGCAGCGCGAGCGTGCCGAACGAGGGCGGAGTCACCGGGGGCGTGACGGCGGGCACGCGCGCGGCCTCGGCAATCGCTGCCGGCATGTTGCTGTCCTCAGGGTGTCTGACGAGGGCGGGACTGCTCACGTCTTGCCTCCGCCGACTGCCGCTTTCACCGCATCGTCGAAACCGAGCACCTTGCCGCTGATCTTGGCGGCGTAGGCCTCCGCGTCCTTCTTCAGCAGGAACGGCGCGACCTCGCCATTGCCGACCGCGAAGAAGGCCTGGTCGGCGAACAGCTTGATGCCGCGGGTGGTGTCGAAGACGTAGGCGACGTTGATCTTCTTGCCCTTGGCCTTGAAGTCGGCATAGGCCCCCAAGGTGCAGGCGGCGGATGAGAACGGCATGATGCCGGCCTCATCCACCCAGACTTCACCGGCCTTGCGCGGATCGGTGATCGGCTTCTTGCAGAAAGCGTCTTCGCCGGTGATTTCGTAGTTCTTGGTGCTGCCAAGCTGCGCGTCATAGTCGAGCTTCATCTCGGCATAGGCCTTGCGGACGTAGCTGTCGTCGACCCATTTCTTCGGATCGAACTCCTTCATGCGTCCGAGGTTTTGCAGCACCTTGACGTCGGTGGCGGCCGCATCGACCAGCGCCGGCTTGACGGTGGGATCGGTGATCATGTTTCCACCCGGGCCCAAGAAGATGTAGACGACCTCCTTGTTGATGCCGGTCCATTCCTGGATTTTTTCAGATGCAAGCTTGGGATCGTCGCGTAGCCATTGATTGGCGGCGATCAGCGCCTTCATGTAGGCCACGACGACTTCGGGGTACTTTTCGGCGAAGTCGGTACGGACGACGATGCCGTGGAAGGTCGGCAGATTGGTCTCGACGCCGTCAAAAATCTTGCGCGCAAAGCCGCGGAAAGGCAGCAATTCGGCGAAGGGAACGAAGTCGGCATGCGCGTCGATCTTTTTTTCCTGGAGATTGGTTGAGCCGACTTCAGGGCTCTGGCTCACGAGCTGGAAGAAATCCGATGAATAGCCGCGGTCCTGCATCGCCTTCAGCACCATGCCGTGCGCGGCGGAGCCGAAGGGCACGCTGACCAGCTTGCCCTTGAGATCGGCCAGATCGTAGTACGGCGAATCCTTGTGGACGACGATGCCATTGCCGGAGCCGGAGAGGCTGTAGGCCGCGATGCCGATCAGCCGACTCTTGCTCTCGGGATTGCTGTCGAAAGTGAAGCCGTTCACGATCAGCGGGTAGTCGCCCATCATGCCGATCTGCAACTTGTTCGCCATCATCGCGTTGGTGACGGGCGGACCTGACGTGAAATTCTGCCATTCCAGCTCGAACTTGATGTTCGCGTATTTGCCGTCCTTGGGCAGGTATTTTTCCAAAAGATGAAGCTGCCGGATGACGACGCCTGCGGTCACCGTGTTGGTGGTGGTGTCCTGCGTTCCGATACCGAGCGTGACGGTTTCCGCCGCGGCCGGCTGCGCAATCAGAAGCGCCAGCGACGTCACCGACATCGCGATCGAGGGTGTGGGAAGATGGCGGACCATTCTCATCCTCATCAGGTTGGATGTGCTGTGGTTGCCATGATTGGGGGAGGGCGTGGACAGGGCAAATCCGGAATGTTGACGGCAGTCGATTAGTTGCCGGGAAAAGCTGATTGCATACTCCTTGAGCAATCCTGCACTATAAAGCCGCTTGCCTGGGCAGTGATCTTGCCCGCAAACTCGTTCAGTCAGATGCGTGGCCGCGCATCTCTTCCAGTACGTCGGTCCGACAGACCACGATCTGGGACCGCCTGGTCACGACGATTCCCTTCTCCTGCATCCGCTTCAGGCTGATCGTGACCCATTGCCTTGTCGCGCCGACCATATGGGCGATGTCGGCATGGGTGAATGCTGCCGCGATCACCCGGCCCTCCCCATCCTCTACGCCGTAGAGCTCGACGAGGTGCAGCAACAGATGTGCAAGGCGCTGCGTAATCGAGCGCGTTCCCAACATCTGCGCCAGTGCCGAATAGCACTTGCCCTTGAAGGTGAGGCCTTCGATCAGACCGATCGCAAGGTTTGGGATCTCTGCAGCAAGGGACCGCAGTTCCTTTCCGGGCAGGTGCACCACGCT
This sequence comes from Bradyrhizobium sp. USDA 4472, assembly GCF_054058595.1. NCBI lineage: Bacteria > Pseudomonadati > Pseudomonadota > Alphaproteobacteria > Hyphomicrobiales > Nitrobacteraceae > Bradyrhizobium > Bradyrhizobium sp. USDA 4472. Next base: position 7,356,524 of record NZ_JBSSAM010000001.1, on the reverse strand, counting down.
GCAATTGCTGGACGCGACGCCGGACCATTGATGGACGGTGCCCTCGAACACCTCGGGACCGCCGACGAAATTGCCGACGTGCCAGTAGGCCAGCGTGATCTCGCGCCCGAGCGGGGAGCTGTAGAACACGCGGATGCGGCCACTTTCGATCAGCCAGATACCGTCATGCTTCCCGCCCTGGCTGAACAGCGTCTGACCGCGGTTAAGCACCTTTCGCCGGCCCTGCTTCAGCACCAGTTCCCGCTCGCGCGGTGAGAGCTTGTCCATCAGAGGCGGCGGCCCACCGATGGATTGCTGGTTCTCGGTCAGCAGCAGCGAGGAGCTGCCCGCAGGCCGGACTGCCGGGGGAACAGTCCCGCGAACCGCACTCGCCGCCTGCAACATCGTCTGCCTCCGGACCGTTCAAGTCGTTCCAAAGAGGAGCAATGTCCGTGCCAGATGGGTGGCAAGCGGGTCGCTAGGGCCCTGCAAGGCTTGGCAAATAGGACTTTGGGTAGATTCCGCGATTATGCCCGTCCGAGAACGAGATGTTGAGCCCATAGCCGAGATCGCCGATCCCGGTGATGGCGATCCCCGGAAACCGTTCGGGAAAGCGCTCGTCGAAGCGGGCGCGGGTGCAGTGAGCGCACTTGCAGGACAAACGGAGCCGCTCGGCGGGAACGCTGAGCGTTTCGCCGTCGGTGGTCCGCACGAGAAGTGTCGCCAGATCGGCGCTTGCTTCGTAGCCGGTCACCGTCGGTGCCACCAGGGTCATGTTCATGACGAACCTCCGACTCCTCTCTAGGCGCAGGTCGTCACGCGGGGATAGCAACTAATTGCCGGCCCAAGTGCGCAGTCGACCCGGCAGTGTGCCTCCGCTTCGATCATCGCCGACGAAATGTGAAACTAATCCACCGGGAATTTCACTTCCGAATTGCGGGACTCCGCTCTCTCCGAAACTTTCTGCGTCGTCGAGAGGAGAGACCATGAGCGCATTTCAGAAGGAAACGGTTTTGTCGGTCAGGCACTGGACCGATTCCCTTTTCAGCTTCACCGCGACGCGCGATCCCGGCTTCCGCTTCCAGAACGGCCAGTTTGCGATGATCGGGCTGGAGGTGGAGGGCAAGCCCGTGATGCGCGCCTACAGCATGGCGAGCGCCAATCACGAGGAAGCGCTCGAATTCTTCTCGATCAAGGTGCAGGACGGTCCGTTGACCTCCCGCCTGCAAAAGATCAGGGAAGGCGATATCATTCTGGTCGGTCGCAAGGCGACAGGCACGCTGATCACCGGTAACCTCATTCCTGGCAAACGCCTGTTGCTGCTTTCGACCGGCACGGGACTCGCGCCCTTCGCGAGCTTGATCAAGGACCCCGACGTCTACGAGAATTACGAGACAATCGTGCTCGCTCACGGCTGCCGCCAGGTCTCCGAGCTTGCTTATGGCGAGCACCTGGTCGATGGACTGCGCAACCACGAGTACTTCGGGCCGCTGATCCGCGACAAACTCGTCTACTACCCGACCGTCACCCGCGAACCGTTCAGGAATCGCGGTCGCATCACCGATTTGATCGCCTCCAGCCAGCTGTTCGACGACATCGGCCTATCGGGCCTGGATATCGAGACCGACCGCATCATGCTGTGCGGCAGCCCGGCGATGCTGGAGGAACTGCCCGCGATGTTTTCAGCGCGCGGCTTTGTCGAGGGCAGCCACAGCCAGCCCGGCCATTTCGTCATCGAGAAGGCCTTCGTCGAGCGGTGAGCGCAAATCGCGTCCCGGCGACAACTAATTGCTATCGGCGGGACGCCACCTGAACAAATCTGATGCAAAGGCGCCGGCTATCGGCGAACCAGGAGCAAGTGATGGCACTAGATCAGATCGTCGATGGGCTTTCGGAAGTATCTTGCGATGTGCTCGTGATCGGCGGCGGCACGGCCGGCCCGATGGCGGCGCTGAAGGCGAAGCTGAAGAACCCGAAGGCCAACGTCGTCCTGCTCGAAAAGGCCAACGTCAAGCGCTCCGGTGCGATTTCGATGGGCATGGACGGACTGAACAACGCCGTCATCCCCGGCTACGCGACGCCGGAGCAGTACACCAAGGAAATCACCATAGCCAACGACGGCATCGTCGACCAGAAGGCGGTCTACAAATACGCGCAAAACTGCTACAGCATCATCGAAGAGCTCGATAGTTTTGGCATTCGCTTCCTGAAGAACGAGAATGGCGACTACGCCGTCAAGAAGGTGCACCACATCGGCACCTATGTTCTGCCGATGCCGAACGGCGAGACCGTGAAGAAGGCGTTGTACCGCCAGCTCCGCCGCGCCCGCATTCTGATCTCCAATCGCTACATGGCGACGCGGCTGCTGAAATCGTCCGACGGCCGCATCGCCGGCGCAATCTCCGTCAACACCCGCACCGCCGAGATCCTGGTGATCAAGGCCAAGGCCGTGATCCTCTGCATGGGCGCCGCCGGCCGCCTGGGCCTGCCGACCTCCGGCTACATGTTCGGCACCTACGAGAATGCCGCCAATTCCGGCGACGGCTATTCCATGGCCTATCACGCCGGGGCCGCGCTCGCGAACCTCGAATGCTACCAGATCAATCCGCTGATCAAGGACTACAATGGCCCGGCGTGCGCTTATGTCGCCGGTCCCTTCGGCGCCTTCACGGCCAACAACGAGGGCTCGCGCTTCATCGAATGCGACTATTGGTCGGGCCAGATGATGCTGGAGTTCTACAACGAACTGCTGTCAGGCAAGGGCCCTGTGTTTCTCCAGCTCAAGCACCTCCACCCCGACACCATCTCGGAGATTGAATCCACGCTGCACAAGGTCGAGCGTCCCACGCGCGGCCTGTTCCAGCAGGGGCGCGGCGTCGACTACCGCAACGACTCGATCGAGATGCACATCTCCGAAATCGGCTTCTGCTCCGGCCACAGCGCCTCTGGCGTGTTCGTCGACGACAATGCCCGCACCACCGTGCCGGGCCTTTACGCCGCCGGCGACATGGCGAGCGTGCCTCACAATTACATGCTGGGCGCCTTTACCAACGGCTCGGTCGCCGGCATCGACGCGATGGAATTTGCCGAGAACCATGATTTCGCGGAGTTCGATGCGCAGGACGTGGCGAGGGAACAAGAGCGCGTGATGGCACCGACCAGGCGCGAGGACGGCATTCCACCCAACCAGCTCGAGTACAAGACCCGCCGTTTGGTCAACGACTATCTGCAGCCGCCGAAGGTCACGCGCAAGTACGAGCTCGGCATGCGTCGCCTCGCCGAAACCCGGCAGGACATGCAGGAGCATATGATCGCGCGCAACGCGCACGAGTTGCTCCGCGCCCTCGAAGTACAGTCGATCATGGACTGCGCCGACATGGCGGTGCATGCCTCGTTGTACCGTGAAGAGAGCCGCTGGGGCCTCTACCACTGGCGCACGGATTTTCCGGAGAAGGACAACGAGAACTGGTTCTGCCACACGCTGCTCAGCAAGCAGAACGGCAAAATGACCAGCCAGAAGCGTGCCGTAGAGCCCTATGTCGTGCCGATCGCCGACGACGAGAAGGACCTCTACGACAAGCAGCGCATTCGCGCCACCGCCTGATCCACCGCACGATCAACAGGAGACATGAAATGCCTCTCGCGTCCCATCAGACATCGGTTCCGGTCGTCGTCGACGACGCCAAATGCATTGCCGACAAGGGCTGCACCGTGTGTGTCGACGTCTGTCCGCTCGACGTGCTGCGCATCAGCGATATGACCGGCAAGGCCTACATGGCCTATGACGAGTGCTGGTACTGCATGCCCTGCGAGGCCGATTGCCCGACCGGTGCCGTCACCGTCAATATTCCCTATCTGTTGAGGTGATCATGTCGAGCCCGTTCGAATCCTACGACGATCTCGAAGACGCCGACGAGCGGCTTCAGGCGGCAGATCCCGCCGAACGCCGCGTCGCCATCATCGCGCTCGGCCATTCCGGCGATCCCGCGGCCGTGGTCCATCTCACCAACATGGTCGCCGATCCCGACGCCGGCGTGCGCCAGCAGGTGGCGATGGCGCTCGGTGAGTTCGACGGGCCGGAAGCCGCAAGTGCGCTGGTCAAGCTGCTGGTCGATCCGGAACGGATTGTGGCGGCGGCGGCGGCCGACAGCATGGCCGAGTTCAAGGATCCCGCTTGCGCCAACGTCGTCCTGCCGCTGGTCAAGCATGCCCATGCCTTCGTTCGCATGGGGGCGCTACGTGCGCTGAAGGAGCTGCGCTGCAAGGATACCCTGAAGCCGGCGCTGGAGGCGCTGCAGGATTCCGATGCTGCGGTGCGTGTGCAGGCGATCGGCGTGATCGGCTTCCTCAAGCTGGAGGAATCCATCCCCGCGCTGACCGCGCTGATCAACGATCCCGACGCACATGTCCGCCGCGCCGCGGTTAGCGCGTTGGCATTTTCGCAGATGAAGCCCGCAGCCGAGACTATCACGCGTGCGCTGAAGGACAGCGACTGGATGGTCCGCGAAATGGCCGCGGAGACGCTCGGCCTCAACGTCAACGGCTCGCTTGCCGCCGACCCGCTCGTTAGCTCACTCTCCGACGAATACTGGCAGGTGCGGTTGAAGGCGATCCGCAGCCTCGGCAAGATGAAAATCGAGCGGGCGGTGCGCCCGATCGGCAACTGCATCAACCACGATCAGGCGAATTTGCGGAAGGAAGCGGCCGCCGCGCTCGGCGAGATCGCCCATCCCGATGGTGAGGCATTCTTGGCCGTCATCGCCGACGATGCCGATCCCGATGTCCGCAAGAACGCGCGCTGGGCGCTGCAACAGATTGCCGCCCGGAAGGCACGCGCAGGCGCATAGCAGCGGGGCATCCTGCCGCTCTGGACTTCCCATGCCAGACGTTTATTGGTCTTCGCCAATCTGATCGGCCGTCGTTCGAACGCGGCCGATCCAAAAACAGCGAGGACGCCGGCCATGACCATTTTGACGGTTGAAGATCTTCTCCCCGAGGATGGAACGAAGGGAACGCTGGTCGGCCGGGTCTGGCTGCCGCAGGCGAACGGTCCGGCCGTTGTCGCCGTGCGCGGCGATGGTGTCTTCGACGTCACTGCGACGTTTCCGACCATCAGCGCGCTCTGTGAAGAGGACAATCCGGCCAAGGCGCTCGCCACGACCAAGGGCGAGCGTATCGGCGATCTCGAGGCGATCGTCGCCAACACTGCGCCGGATGGCCGTGATCCCAGCAAGCCCTGGCTGCTTGCGCCGGTCGATCTCCAGACGTTGAAAGCTGCCGGCGTCACCTTCGCGATCTCAATGCTCGAGCGCGTGATCGAGGAGCGGGCAAAGGGCAATCCGGCCTCGGCCGAAGCGATCCGCAAAGAGGTCACGCGGCTGATCGGTGACGATCTGTCAAAACTCAGGCCGGGCTCGGACCAGGCGATGCACCTGAAGCAGGTGCTGATCGATCAGAACGCCTGGAGCCAGTATCTCGAAGTCGGCATCGGCCCCGATGCCGAAGTCTTCACCAAGGCGCCGACCTTATCCTCGGTCGGCACCGGCATGGATGCCGGCCTGCATCCGAAGTCGACCTGGAACAATCCGGAGCCGGAGCTGGTGCTGTTCGTATCGAGCCGCGGCAACATCGTCGGCGCGGCGCTTGGCAACGACGTGAATCTGCGAGACTTCGAAGGCCGCTCGGCGCTGCTGTTGTCGAAGGCCAAGGATAACAATGCGTCGTGCTCGATCGGTCCGCTGCTGCGGCTGTTCGATGACGGCTTCACGCTGGATGATGCGCGCAAGCTCGACATCAGCCTGAACGTGAAGGGCACGGACGGCTTCGTTCTCGACGGCCATTCCTCGATCAGCAAGATCAGCCGCGATCCGACCGACCTCGTCGCGCAGACCATCGGTAAGGTGCACCAATATCCCGATGGGTTCGTGCTGTTCCTCGGCACCATGTTCGCGCCTGTAAAGGATCGCGATGCGCCGGGGCAGGGGTTCACCCATAAGCGCGACGACATCGTCACCATTGCCGCCCCTCAGCTCGGCAAGCTCGTCAATCGCATGCGCACCAGCGACGAGTGCGAGCCGTGGACCTTCGGCATCGGCGCGCTGATGAAGAATCTGGCGCAGCGGAAACTGATCTAGCGCCTCGCCTCAGCCTCTTGCGGCTGCAGAACTGCGCGCACTTCCTTTTATGAGGCCGTTATGCCCGGGGCTTGTCCGGACATAACGCGCTGCCGAGCGGCTGGACGGCCCACGGAATCGCACGCAACTACAAATTGAGTTTTGGTCGAAACATCTTGCTTGGCGTGTGTTTGCGCGTACCCTCCCTGTCTCCACATCATTCGGCTCAATAGTCAAATAATATGACTATACAGCGGCGAACTTCCGTGAAATGGTGCCCTCCGCCGCCGCAGGGGCCGGCCCGAAGGTGCCATATTACCAAATGGTGCCTCGGATAACATTCTTGGGAGATACGCCTGATGACCCTCAAAGCCCTTTTTGCGGCCAGCGCCACGGCCGCGTTGCTGCTTTCGCTGCCGGCCAATGCCGCCGAGCTGACTGTCGGCTTCTCTCAGATCGGATCGGAATCCGGCTGGCGCGCCGCCGAGACGTCGGTCACCAAGCAGGAGGCGACCAAGCGCAAGATCAACCTCAAGATCGCCGACGCGCAGCAGAAGCAGGAGAACCAGATCAAGGCGATCCGCTCCTTCATCGCGCAGAACGTCGATGCGATCTTCCTGGCGCCGGTCGTCGCGACGGGTTGGGATGCAGTGCTGAAGGAAGCCAAAGAAGCCAAGATCCCGGTCGTGCTGCTCGACCGCGACATCGACCCGTCGGGCAAGGACCTCTATCTCACCGCCGTCACCTCGGACAGCGTGCACGAAGGCGAGGTCGCCGGCGACTGGCTGGCCAAGACCGTCGGCGACAAGGCCTGCAACATCGTCGAATTGCAGGGCACGGTCGGCGCAAGCGTCGCGGCCAACCGCAAGAAGGGCTTTGACACTGCCATCGCCAAGCACGCCAACCTGAAAATCGTGCGCAGCCAGACCGGTGACTTCACCCGCGCCAAGGGCAAGGAAGTCATGGAGAGCTTCATCAAGGCCGAAGGCGGCGGCAAGAACATCTGCGCGGTCTACGCCCACAACGACGACATGATGGTTGGCGCGATCCAGGCGATGAAGGAAGCCGGTCTCAAGCCGGGCAAGGACATCCTCACGGTGTCGATCGATGCCGTGCCAGATATCTTCAAGGCGATGGTGGCCGGCGAGGCCAATGCGACGGTCGAGCTGACGCCGAACATGGCCGGCCCGGCCTTCGATGCTGTTGCGGCGTTCAAGGAGAAGGGTACCGTTCCACCGAAGTGGATCCAGACCGAATCCAGGCTGCTCACCGCCACAGACAATCCGCAGAAGGAATACGACAGCAAGAAGGGCCTCGGTTACTGAGGCGGGCGTCTCGCCGGACCACGTCCTGTGGTCCGGCACCCCCTTCGCAATCGTTGCGCGAACGAATAGGCTGGGCGTCCGCAGCATAAGCGGGCGCCGGTGGGAGTGACGTCGTTATGGAGAACAGCCTCGATCCTGCTCCGCCCCTCCTGGAGGTGCGTGGGATCAGCAAGAGCTTTGGCGCGGTGCGCGCGTTGCAGGAGGTCGACTTCACGCTTCGCGCCGGCGAGATCCATGCGCTGCTCGGCGAGAACGGTGCCGGCAAATCCACACTGATCAAGGTGGTTACCGGCGTGTTTCCGCGCGATGCCGGTGTCGTCAGGCTGGGCGGTGAAGAGGTCGCGCCGCGTTCGGCCAAGGCGGCGGTGCAGGCCGGCATTGCGACCGTCTACCAGGAAGTCAATCTGCTTCCAAACCTTTCGGTGGCACAGAACCTGTTTCTCGACCGCCAGCCGATGCGCTTCGGCGTCGTGCGCGAAGGCGAGATGCGCCGTCGCGCCAAAGCGCTGCTCACGGAGTTCGGCCTCGATATCGACGTCGCGGCATCGCTCGGCGATTATTCGGTGGCCATACAGCACGTCACTGCGATCGCGCGCGCGGTCGATCTCTCCGCACGCGTGCTGATTTTGGACGAGCCGACGGCGAGCCTTGACCGCCATGAGGTCGAGATCCTCTTCCGCATCATGCGCCAGTTGGCCAAGCGCGGCATCGGTATCGTCTTCGTCAGCCATTTCCTCGATCAGGTCTACGAGATATCCGATCGCATTACCGTCTTGCGCAATGGCCGCCTGGTCGGCGAGCGCGAGATCGCGTCGCTGCCGCGGCTCGAGTTGATCCGGATGATGCTCGGCCGGGAGCTCGCCGAGACCACCAACGCGCGGGCTGCCGCCGGCGAGCACATGGTGCGCGAGGTCTGCGCGCGTTTCGACAATTACGGCAAGGCCGGCTATGTCGCCCCCTTCAATCTCGAGCTGCGCCATGGCGAGGTCGTCGGCCTCGCCGGGCTCCTCGGATCGGGTCGGACCGAGACGGCGCGGTTGGTGTTCGGTGCCGAGCGCGCTGACGGTGGGCAGGCGAGCGTTGAGGGCGCCCCCGTACGCCTTCAGTCGCCGCGCGACGGCGTGCGCCACGGCTTTGGCTATTGCCCGGAGGAGCGCAAGACCGACGGCATTGTCGCCGAGCTCACCGTGCGCGAGAATATCGTGCTCGCGCTTCAGGCCAAACGCGGCCTGCATCGGCCACTGTCCCGTCGCGAGCAGGACGAGATTGCACGTCGCTACGTGAAGATGCTCGACATTCGTCCGCCCGATCCCGAGCGTCCGGTGGGCCTGCTCTCCGGCGGCAATCAACAGAAGGTTCTGCTGGCGCGTTGGCTCGCGACGTCGCCGCGGCTCCTCGTGCTGGACGAACCCACCCGTGGCATCGATGTCGGCGCGCATGCCGAAATCATCCGCCTCATCCGCGAACTCTGCGACGACGGGCTGGCGCTGCTTGTGATCTCCTCCGAACTGGATGAAATCGTGACTTATTCCGACCGCGTGGTCGTGCTGCGCGACCGCGCCCATGTCGAGGAGCTCTCGGGCGAGGCAATCGACGTCACCAACATTCTTGCGGCGATCGCCGCCGATGGCGCCGCGATGCAAGAGGTGCGGGCATGACAGCGCTGTTGCCGCGCCGCGGCCTTGCCCAGATCCTGGCCTTGATCGTCATCCTCGCGGTCGACCGCGTGGTTTCGCCGCAATTCTTCGACCTGCGCCTCCAGGACGGCCGTCTGTTCGGTAGCCTGATCGACGTGCTCAACCGAGGCACGCCGGTGGCGTTGCTCTCGCTCGGTATGGTGCTGGTGATCGCGACGCGCGGCATCGATCTTTCCGTCGGCGCGGTGATGGCGATCTCCGGTGCAATCGCTGCGAGCCTTGCCGACAGCCACGGCTTGCCGGTGGTGCTGGCCGCGGCGCTCGGTATCGGCATCCTCTGCGGCCTCTGGAACGGTTTTCTTGTCGCGGTCCTTGGCATGCAGCCGATCGTGGCGACGCTGATCCTGATGGTGGCTGGGCGTGGCATCGCCCAGCTCATCACAGAAGGGCGGATTGTGACCTTCACGTCGCCGGACCTGGTCTGGCTCGGCAACGGTGCCATTCTCGGGGTGCCGGTACCGATCACGATTGCGGTCGGCATGTTGATCCTCACCGGCGCCATGGTACGCGGCTCCGCGCTCGGTCTCCTGATCGAGGCGACTGGTGGCAACGCCCGCGCGAGCGAGCTTGCCGGTGTGGGCACGCGCGCGATGATTCTGGCGGTCTATGTCTGGTGCGGGGTCTGTGCGGCGCTCGCCGGCGTGATCGCCGCGGCCGACATCATGGGCGCGGATGCCAACAATGCCGGCCTCTGGCTCGAGCTCGACGCCATTCTGGCCGTCGTGATCGGCGGCACCTCGCTGTTCGGCGGGCGCTTCAGCCTGATCCTGGCAGTGTTAGGCGCGCTGATCATCCAAACCATGAATACCGGTATTCTGCTATCGGGCTATCCGCCGGAGTTCAACCTGCTGGTCAAGGCCGTGGTGGTGCTCGCGGTGCTGCTGCTGCAATCACCGAAGCTGTCGGGCTTTTCCGGTATCATGGCGCGGCTGCGGGGGACGAAACCATGAAAGGCCTGCCGCCCGTCCTGATCACGGCCATCGTGCTGGTCGCCGGCTTCGCAGCCTGCGCACTGCAGTTTCCCAACATCGCCTCGACCCGCGTCGTCGGCAATCTTCTCACCGACAACGCCTTTCTCGGCATCGTCGCGACCGGTATGACCTTCGTCATCATCTCCGGTGGTATCGATCTGTCGGTCGGCTCGGTGATTGGCTTCACCACCGTGTTCGTCGCGCTTGCGATCGAGCGCTGGGGCATGCCGCCGCTGGTCGCGTTTGTCGCCATCCTCGTGCTCTCGGCGGCCTTTGGCGCTGCGATGGGCGCCATCATCCACGTATTTGATCTGCCGCCGTTCATTGTGACGCTGGCCGGGATGTTTCTGGCGCGCGGCGCGAGTTTTCTGCTTTCGACAGAATCGGTGCCGATCACCGCGCCGGTCTATTCGACCGTGTCGGATTTTGCGCTGCACATGCCCGGTGGCGGGCGGCTGACGGCGATAGCGATCATCATGCTGGTGATCGTGATCGGCGGCATTCTGCTGCTGCGTCTCACCCGGTTCGGCGCCAATGTCTATGCGCTTGGCGGCGGCCGGGCCACCGCAAGCCTGATGGGTGTTGCGGTAGGCAAAATGACGGTGAAGATCTACATGCTGTCGAGCCTGCTCGCGGGCATCGCCGGCATCGTGTTTTCCTTCTATACCAGCGCCGGCTATTCGCTCTCCGCCGTCGGTGTCGAGCTCGATAGCATCGCGGCCGTGGTCATCGGCGGCACGCTGCTCACGGGCGGGCAGGGCTCGGTGATCGGCACCTTCCTCGGCGTGCTGATCCAGGGCATGATCCAGACCTACATCAATTTTGACGGTACGCTGTCGAGTTGGTGGACGAAGATCGCGACCGGCATCCTGCTGTTCGCCTTCATCGCACTTCAGCAGGGGCTGGTCGCGCTGGCGCGCCGGCCGGTGTCGAACCGCGCGGGAGCCGTCCCATGACCTCGCGTATCGTCGTCATCCCGACACGGCGGGCCCATTCGAACCATGCGGAGGTGGCCCGCTCGATCGGCGTCGACATCATCGCTGGACGCTATGCGGAAGGGGTGCGGCTTCCGGGCGATGCCGAGCTGACGGCAATGTTCGGCGTATCGCGGCCGGTGTTGCGCGAGAGCGTGAAGACGCTGGTCGCCAAGGGGCTTTTGACGACCAAGGCGCGGGTCGGCACAGTCGTGCGCGGGCGCGCGGCCTGGAACATGTTCGACGCCGACGTGCTGGCCTGGCATCTCGACGCCGGCATCGACAGACACTTTCTCAACGATCTCGCCGAAATACGTCTTGCGGTCGAGCCGCGCGCGGCGGCGCTCGCGGCCAAGCGTCGTTCCGAAGACGACATTGCCGAGCTTCAGCGCAGCATGGATTGCATGCGGCAGGAGACGTCGGAATCAGTGGGCTTTGCCGAAGCCGATCTCGCCCTGCATCTTGCGGTCGCGCGAGCGTCGGGCAATCCGTTCATGCGTTCCATCGGTCACGTGATCGAGGCTGCGTTACGTACGGCTTTCATGCTCAGTGCACCGGCCGGTTCGGAAGACCGCGAGATCGCCTTGATCTGGCACCAGAAGATCGTCGATTCGATCGCAGCCGGGGATGCCGACGCGGCGGCCGAGGCCATGGCCTTCGTCATTCACAACGGCATGCGCCGGCATAAGGGGATGGCGGCCGAAACAGCTCCGGCGGCACCTGCAGAACCTGGAGACAATTCGTGACAGCCCTTCGTATCGCCATCGTCGGTTTCGGTAAAATCGCCCGCGACCAGCATGTCGGCGCTATTGCTGCGACAGCTGGCGCGACGCTTGCCGCCGTTGCCAGCCGCAACGCCTCGCTGCCGGGCCTGCCGCATTTTGCGAGCATCGAGGAACTGCTGGAAAAGGGTCCGGAGATCGATGCGGTGTCGCTCTGCACACCACCTCAGGTGCGCCGCGCCCAGGCTGCTGCAGCGCTCGCGGCCGGCAAACATGTCATGCTGGAGAAGCCGCCCGGCATCGGCGTGGCCGAACTCGATCCGCTGACCGAAATGGCGGCGGATGCAAAGCGCACTTTGTTTGCGACCTGGCATTCGCGCCATGCGCCGGCGGTCGAGCCGGCCCGCGAATGGCTGGCTACGCGCCGGATCAACTCGGTGCACATCAATTGGAAGGAAGACGTCCGCGTCTGGCATCCCGGCCAGACCTGGATTTGGGAGCCCGGCGGCCTCGGCGTGTTCGACCCCGGCATCAACGCGCTCTCGATCCTGACCCGCATCCTGCCAAAGCCGGTGTTCGTCACCGCGGCGGAGCTGGCCTTTCCGGCCAATTGCCAGTCCCCGATTGCCGCCAATCTGACGCTGACCGACATCAGCGGCCTGCCGATCACGGCCGAATTCGATTTCCGCCAGACCGGGCCGCAGAGCTGGGATATCGTCGCGGAAACCGACCAGGGCCGGATGACGTTGTCCCGTGGTGGCAGGATTATGGCGGTCGACGGCAATGTTGTTGCCGACGCGCCCGATGAGGAATATCGAGAACTCTACCGGCACTTCGTCAAGCTCGCCGCATCAGGCGCGAGCGATGTCGATCTGGCACCGCTTCGTCTCGTCGCCGACTCGTTCCTGCTCGGCAAGCGCAACATCGTCGAACCGTTCGTGGACTAGGCATGTTTGGTGCGAAAATTGCAAAGGACGTGTTCGGAACGCTGCCGGACGGGCGCCATGTCGAGCGTATCGTGCTGCGTGGGGAGGGCGGGTTTGAGGTCCGCATCATCACCCATGGCGCGGTGATCCAGGCGCTCGTCGCGCCGGATGCCAAAGGCGGCTACGACGATGTTGTGCTCGGTCATGACGCCTTGGCCGGCTATCTCGCCGAACGCAAGTTCTTTGGCGCGACCGTCGGCCGCTATGCCAACCGCATCGCCGACGGGCAGTTCTCGCTCGATGGCGAGACCTTCCAGCTTGCAATCAATAATGGTCCGAATGCGCTCCATGGCGGCCTCGACGGCTTCGACCGCAAGCTCTGGGACGTTGCCGAGATCGACGACGGGGCCAACCCTGCGGTCACGCTAACCTACACGAGCCCGCATGGCGAGGAGAACTACCCCGGCAAGCTCGACGTCCGCCTGACCTATCGCGTCACCGGCCCGACAGAGCTGTCGCTGACGATGGAGGCAAGGACCGATCGGCCGACCATCGTGAACCTGACCAACCACAGCTTCTTCAATCTGGAAGGCGCCACGTCAGGCACGTCTGCACTCGACCACAAACTGACGGTCGCGGCCGAGCGTTTCCTGGCCATTGACCCCACTGCCATTCCCTTGCCGGAACCGCCCCGTGCGGTGGCTGACACACCGTTTGACTTCCGACACGCTCACGCCGTCGGCGCGCGCATCCGCGAGAGCGATCAGCAATTGCACAACGGCAGGGGCTACGACCACACTTATTGCCTCGCGCGCGATGGCAAGCTCGCGCTCGCGGCCCGGCTGGAGGCCCCGCGCTCGGGGCGGGTCATGGAGCTGTTCACCGACCAGCCCGGCTTGCAAGTCTATTCCGGCAACTATCTCGACGGCACGATCTCGGGCAAGGGCGGCAAGCTGATCCGCCAATCGGACGCGTTGTGTCTGGAGCCGCAAATGTGGCCCAACTCGCCGAACCGGCCGGACTTTCCGAGCCCTCGCCTCGATCCCGGCGAGGTCTATCACCATCACACCGTCTATCGCTTTGCGGTGAGGTCGCCATGATGGAGGAGGTGCCGACATCCGTTCTTTCGGATCATCCCTGCCATCTTGGCGAGGGGCCAACCTATGACGTGACGACCGACACCGCCTGGTGGTTCGACATTCGTGAGGGGAAGCTGTTCGAGGCGCATCTTGGCCGCGGTGACATCCGAATCCACGCGCTCGGCCGGATGGCGAGCGCGCTGGGGCGGATCGACGCCGCACGGCAGTTGGTCGTCGCGGAGGATGGTTGTTACGTCCGTACCGTGGCCGATGGCGCGATGACACTGTTCTGTCCGCTCGAAGCGGATGATCCCACCACGCGCTCCAATGATGGCCGCGTGCACCAATCCGGCACGTTCTGGATCGGCACCATGGGGCGCAAGGCCGAGCGCGGGGCGGGGGCGATCTACGCGCTCCACCGCGGCAAGATCTCGACGCTGTTTCCGGGCATCAGCATTCCGAACTCGATTTGCTTCTCGCCGGATGGCGCGACCGGCTATTTCGCCGACACCGCCCGCGCCGTGCTCTATGCCGTGCCGCTCAATCCCGATACGGGGCTGCCGCGCGGCGAGCCGGAGGTATTGCTGCGCCACACCGGCGTCGGAGGGCTCGACGGGTCGGTGTGTGATGCCGACGGGCAGATCTGGAACGCCTGCTGGGGCGCAGGCCGGGTCGATGTCTATTCTCCGCAAGGCGAGCGCCTGCGCTCGCTGCGCGTGCCGGCCAGGCAGGCGAGCTGTCCCGCTTTCGTCGGTCCGGATCTGTCGCGGCTGCTCGTCACGTCTGCCTGGCAGGATATGGATGCGGAGGCGCGCGCCGCCGATTCGCTGGCCGGCTCCACTTTTGTGCTACAAGCCTCCGCGCACGGTCGCGCGGAGCCCGACGTCAAGCTTGCATAGGAGATCCGAAACCGACCTCTACCTGCGTACTGGACCAAAACCCAACAAACAGTCTGACACCCAAAGGGAGTGAAGCATGTTGAAATTGAAGACCACGTTTCTCGCGATGGCGCTGGCCGGCGCCGCAACTATGGCCTCGGGCCTCACCGCCTCCGCGCAGGACAAGGCAACCGTCGGCATCGCCATGCCGACGAAATCCTCCGCGCGCTGGATCGCAGACGGCGACAACATGGTGAAGGTGCTGAAGGAGCGCGGCTACAACACCGACCTGCAATATGCCGAGGACGACATTCCGAACCAGCTCTCGCAGGTCGAGAACATGGTGACCAAGGGCGCCAAGGCGCTGGTGATCGCCGCGATCGATGGCACCACGCTGTCGGACGTGCTCAAGCAGGCCAAGGCCAAGGGCATCACGGTCATCGCCTATGACCGCCTGATCCGCGGTACGCCGAACGTCGATTACTATGCGACCTTCGACAACTTCCAGGTCGGCGTGCTCCAGGCGGAATCGATCGTGAAGGGACTCGGCCTGAAGGACGGGAAGGAAGGACCGTTCAACATCGAACTGTTCGGCGGCTCGCCCGACGACAACAACGCCTTCTTCTTCTACAACGGCGCGATGTCGGTGCTTCAGCCCCTCATCGACAGCAAGAAGCTCGTCGTCGTGTCCGGCCAGATGGGCATGGACAAGGTTGCGACCTTGCGTTGGGACGGCGCCACCGCCCAGGCCCGCATGGACAACCTGCTCAGCGCCTACTACGGCAACAAGAAGGTCAACGCGGTGCTGTCGCCCTATGACGGCCTCTCGATCGGTATCATCTCCTCGCTGAAGGGCGTCGGCTACGGCAGCGCCGATCAGCCAATGCCGATCATCTCGGGTCAGGACGCCGAAGTGCCCTCGATCAAGGCGATGCTGCGCGGCGATCAGTACTCGACCATCTTCAAGGACACCCGCGATCTCGCCAAGGTGACCGCCGACATGGTCGATGCCGCGCTCGCCGGCAAGCAGGTCACGGTGAACGACACCAAGACCTACGAGAACGGCGCCAAGACCGTTCCGTCCTATCTCCTGAAGCCGGTCGTGGTGTACAAGGACAATTGGGAGAAGGTCCTGGTTGAGAGCGGCTACTACAAGAAGTCGCAGTTCCAGTAAGACTTTCTTCCCTCTCCCCGCGTGCGGGGAGGGGGTTAGGGTGAGGGGCTCTCCACGGGGCGGTGACAGCCGCTCTCGCGGGGCCTGCGCCTCACCCGTACCAACGGCCGCGACCTCTCCCCGCAAGCGGGGAGAGGTGAATTGAATAGACGGGACGAAACCAATGACCGCCATGCTGGAGATGCGGAACGTCAGCAAGAGTTTTGCTGGTGTGCAGGCGCTGCGCGACGTCAACTTCTCGGTCGAGGCTGGCCAGATCCACGCCCTGGTCGGCGAGAACGGCGCCGGCAAATCGACCTTGATGAAGGTGCTGAGCGGGGTCTACCCGGCAGGCAGCTACGAGGGGACCATCGTCTTCGAGGGCGAGGAGCGCCGCTTCCGCGACATCAACGATTCCGAGGCGCTCGGCATCATCATCATCCACCAGGAGCTGGCGCTGATCCCGCTGATGTCGATCGCTGAAAACATCTTTCTCTCGCACCCGCCCTCCAGGCTCGGCGTGATCGATCGCGACGAGGTTTACCGGCGCACGCGCGAGCTGCTCGCGCAGGTCGGCCTCAAGGAGTCGCCGGATACGCTGATCACCGATCTCGGCGTCGGCAAGCAGCAGCTGGTCGAGATTGCGAAAGCCCTATCCAAGCGCGTGCGGATGCTGATCCTGGACGAGCCGACCGCGAGCCTCAACGAGGCCGACAGCGCCGCGCTGCTTGAACGGCTGATGAAGTTTCGCGAGCAGGGCATCGGCTCGATCCTGATCTCCCACAAGCTGAACGAAGTCGCCCGCGTTGCCGACCACATTACCGTGCTGCGCGACGGCCGCACGGTCGACGGTATCGACTGCCGCGCCGAGCCGATTCAGGAAGACCGCATCATCCGCAGCATGGTCAACCGCGATCTCGCCCATCGCTTTCCCGAGCGCAAGCCTCAGATCGGCGGGCCTGTGCTTGAGGTTTCGAACTGGTCGGTCTACCACCCCATTCATCCCGAACGGCAGGTGATCAAGAACGTCAATTTCGGCGTGAAGCGCGGCGAGGTCGTTGGAATCGCCGGGCTGATGGGGGCAGGCCGCACCGAGTTCGCCATGAGTCTGTTTGGCCGCTCCTGGGGCACCAATATCAGCGGCCGGATCGTGCTTGAGGGCCATGAGATCGCGCTGCCGAGCGTTGCCGCCGCGATCGACGCCGGCCTTGCCTATGTCACCGAGGACCGCAAGCAGCTCGGCCTGATTCTGGCTGACGATGTCCGCAAGAATATTACCCTGGCAAGCCTCGACCAGGTCGCGCCGCGGCGGGTGATCGACGATATCGCCGAGCTGAAGGTCGCCAGCGACTACCGCAACCGCATGCGGATCCGCTGTTCCGACGTCTACCAGGAGACCGGCCAGCTCTCAGGCGGCAACCAGCAGAAGGTCGTCCTGTCGAAATGGCTGATGACCGACCCCAAGGTGCTGATCCTGGACGAGCCGACACGGGGCATCGACGTCGGTGCCAAATACGAGATTTATTGTATCATCAACGAGCTTGCGGAGGCCGGCCGCGGCGTGGTGGTAATCTCTTCGGAGATGCCCGAGCTGCTCGGCATCTGCGACCGCATCTGCGTCATGAACGACGGCGCCTTCGTCGGCGAGTTCCGGGGCGCGGATGCGACACAGGAAAAGATCATGCGCGCCATCATGCGCAACGAACGAAGCAACGGTAACGGCGCGGTCGAGGCCGCGGAGATGGGAGGGTCGCAGCCATGACCGACAAGACGGTTTCGCTGCCTGAGGAGCGCCGGCACGGCAGCTTCATCAAGAACAATCTGCGCAACTACGGCATGCTGATGTCGCTGATCGCGATCATGCTGTTTTTCCAGGTCATGACCAGCGGCACGCTGCTGCAGCCGCTCAACCTGACCAACCTTGTGCTGCAGAACAGCTACATCGTCATCATGGCGCTGGGCATGCTGCTGGTGATCGTCACCGGGCACATCGACTTGTCGGTCGGATCGGTCGCCGGCTTCGTCGGCGCAGTCGCCGCTCTCCTCATGGTGACCTACAAGGTCGACTATACCCTCGCCTTCATCGCCTGTCTCATCGTCGGCGCGGCCATTGGTGCCGCGCAGGGCTATTGGGTGGCCTATTTCAAGATCCCGTCCTTCATCGTGACCTTGGCCGGCATGCTCGTGTTCAAGGGTCTCGCGCTCGCGGTGTTGCAGGGCCAATCGCTCGGGCCGTTCCCGTCGACATTCCAGAAACTGTCCTCGGGTTTCATTCCGGAACTGCTGCCCGAGACCGGTACGCTGCATCCGACATCGATGCTGATCGGCGCGTTGCTGGCGCTGGGGCTGGTCTACGCCAGCGCCAAGGGCCGCGCGCGCGAGGTCTCGCACGGCATCGAGGTCGAGCCCTACGCGTTCTTCCTCGGCAAGAGCGTGGTGCTCGCCTGCGCCGTGCTGTACTTCACCTATCTGATCGCGACCTATCGTGGCCTGCCCAACGTGCTGGTGATCATGAGCGTCCTGATCGCGCTCTATGGCTTCGTCACCCGCCGTACCGTGATCGGCCGGCATATCTATGCCGTCGGCGGCAACGCCAAGGCGGCTGGCTTGTCGGGTATCAAGACCGAGCGGCTGACTTTCTTCACGTTCGTCAACATGGGCGTGCTGGCCGCGCTCGCCGGGCTCGTCTTCGCCGCACGCCTCAACACCGCGACGCCGAAAGCGGGTCTCGGCTTCGAGCTCGACGTCATCGCCGCCTGCTTCATCGGCGGTGCCTCGGCCTATGGCGGCGTGGGCCGGGTCGGCGGCGCCGTGGTCGGCGCCATGATCATGGGTGTGATGAACAACGGCATGTCCATCCTCGGCATCGGCATCGACTACCAGCAGGTCATCAAGGGCCTGGTCCTGCTCGGAGCCGTCTGCATCGACGTGTATAACCAGCGGCGGTAGGTGGTCTCGTGGGTGGGCATCGGCGCGCAGCACCGGGCCCACCATCTTTCCCCGATTGAAAAGAAGTGGTGGGCGCGCCTCTGCCCTCGCTCCTTCGACCGACGGCGGACAAGTCGCTTTGCCCGCCTACCTGACGGAAAGGCCCGCCACGCCCCGAGACGCTCTGTTCCCTTGTGAGCTATTGCTCATCATCTGGGTATATGATCGAATGCGGGGATGGACCAGCGCCGGCCTGAACCCGATCTCATCATCTTCGATTGTGACGGCGTGCTCGTCGACAGCGAGTTGCTCAGCTGTCGCTGCCTGTCCGACGTCTTGGCGGAGTTCGGTTTTCAACTCAGCGTGGAGCAGGCGCTCGAGCTATTTCTCGGACGCAGCACCAAGGCGATCGAGGAGCACTATGGCGATCTCGGCCAGGCCTTGCCTGACGACTTTCTTCCGCGCCTGAAGGCCCGTGTGCTCGAGACGTTTGCGGGCGCGCTCCAGCCGATCCCCGGCGTCGGCGCGGTCCTGTCCGAATTGAATACGCCGCGCTGTGTCGCATCGTCGAGCGACCTCGACCGTGTCTCCTTGTCGCTTGATGTCACCGGCCTCGCGCCGCATTTCGGCGATCGGCTCTACACCGCGCAGATGGTCAGGCGCGGCAAGCCGGCGCCGGATCTCTTTCTGCACGCCGCCGGGAAGATGCAGGCCAGCCCTTCGCGCACGCTGGTGATCGAGGACAGTGTCAGCGGCGTACAGGCCGCCAAGGCGGCGGGCATGACGGTCTGGGGATTTGTCGGCGGTGGCCATTATCGCGCCCGCGATGGCCGGGCTATATTATCCGCTGCCGGAGCCGATCGGGTCTTCGCGCACATGAGCGATTTCTGGGAGGCGTGAGGCCGTATGGCCGCGGAGAACGAAAAATCAAGGCTCGATGACGCCGCGCGCGCCGGCTGGCTCTATTTCATTGCCGGCCACACCCAGGACGAGATCGCAAAGATGCTGCAGGTATCGCGCGCCTCGGCGCAGCGGCTGGTGTCGCTGTGCCTCGCCGAACGGCTCATCACCTTTCGACTCGATCATCCGATCGCTGCCTGCATGGAACTGGCCGCACGGTTGAAGGAGCGGTTTCACCTCAGCCATTGCGAGGTCGTGCCGGCCGACTCTGCTGCGCCCCAGGCCACGGCCGGTATCGCCGAGCGCTGCGCCAACCTGCTCGATGCGACGCTACGCTCGGAGACGCCCGTGATCGTCGCGCTTGGCACGGGGCGGGCGGTGCGCGCCGCGGTCGAGCGCGTCACGCCGATCGACCGGCCCAACCATCAGATCGTCTCGCTGGTCGGCAACATCTCGGCCGACGGCTCGGCGAGCTTCTACGACACCGTCGGCCGTCTCGCCGACCGGACCGGCGCGCGGCACTATCCGATGCCGCTGCCGTTCCTGATGTCGTCCGAAGACGAGCGCAACAAGATGGTACGGATCGAGCCGATCGCCAAGGTGAAGGCGGTCGCAGCCAAGGCGGATCTGCGCCTCGTCGGCATCGGCCAGATGGACCAGAAGGCGCAGGTCCATGTCGACGGTTTTGTCACGCGTGACGAATTGTTCGAGATGATGCGGCAGGGTGCCATCGGCGAGATCACCGGCTGGGCCTATGATTCCAAGGGGCGACTGCTCAAGGCCGGCACCAACAAGCGCCTCACCAGCATTCCGCCGGAGGTGCCGGCGAAGACCACGACGATCGGGGCCGCAATCGGTGCGGCCAAGGTGCCGGCGATTGCGGCCGCGCTGAACGGGCGGCTGATCAACGGCCTGATCACCGACGAGGCCACCGCCAGGGCGATCCTGGAGCGCTGAGCTGGCGCGGCAACGGGATTCGGCTCCCTCTCCCGCTTGCGGAAGAGGTCGAGCAAGCCGTGGGCGCTCGGCTCGAATAATGATCATCATCCGCGCACGCACTACGCCGTCCGCTCCCGCACCGCAGCACTCATAAGTTGCCGAGATGCGTGCGCGCCTGCTTGACATCCGCCGCACCTCGGCCGAACATACGCTCAACGCGTGGGCATATGCTCAAAGCGCGAGTTGAGGGAGGACACCGTGAAACACGTTCTGGGCGCCGTCTGCGGCGCATACGTACTGCTTGCCGTCCCCGCGATGGCTGAAACGACCCTGACGATCGCCACCGTCAATAACGGCGACATGATCCGGATGCAGGGCCTGACCGGCGAATTCACCAAGGCAAACCCCGACATCTCCGTGAAATGGGTGACCCTCGAGGAAAACGTCCTGCGCCAGCGCGTCACCACCGACATCGCCACCAAGGGCGGCCAGTTCGACGTGCTGACCATCGGTACCTACGAGGTGCCGATCTGGGCCAAGAAGGGCTGGCTGGTGCCGCTCGCCAATCTCGGCGCCGATTACGACGTCGCCGACCTCCTGCCGAAGATCAGGGATGCGGTCTCCGTCGACGGCAAGCTCTATGCCGCGCCGTTCTACGGCGAGAGCTCGATGGTGATGTACCGCACCGACCTGTTCGACAAGGCCGGCTTGAAGATGCCGGAGAAGCCGACCTGGGACTTCATCATCGACGCCGCCAAGAAGCTGACCGACAAGAACGCTGGCGTCTATGGCATCTGCCTGCGCGGCAAGGCCGGCTGGGGCGAGAACATGGCCTTCCTCTCGGCCATGGCCAATTCCTACGGCGCGCGCTGGTTCGACGAGAAGTGGGAGCCGCAGTTCAACACGCCGGAATGGAAGACGACGCTCACGACCTACGTCAATTTGATGAAGGAGGCCGGCCCTCCCGGCGCGAGCTCGAACGGCTTCAACGAGAATCTGGCGCTGTTCAACGCCGGCAAGTGCGGCATGTGGATCGATGCGACGGTGGCGGCATCCTTCGTCACCAATCCAAAGGACTCCAAGGTCGCCGACAAGGTCGGTTTTGCGCTCGCGCCCAACGCCGGACTCGGCAAGAACGCCAACTGGCTGTGGGCGTGGAGCCTCGCCATACCCGCCGGCTCGAAGAAGGCCGAAGCCGCCGAGAAGTTCATCGCTTGGGCCACCAGCAAGGACTACACCAAGCTCGTGGCCTCGAAGGAAGGCTGGGCCAACGTGCCGCCGGGCACGCGCACCTCGCTCTACGAGAACCCTGAGTACCTGAAGGCCGCCCCGTTCGCCAAAATGACCTTGGCTTCGATCGACGCGGCGGACCCGAACCATCCAACCGTGAAGCCGGTGCCGTATGTCGGCGTGCAATATGCCGCGATCCCCGAGTTCCAGGGCATCGGCACGCAGGTGGGGCAGCAGTTCTCCGCCGCGCTTGCGGGCTCGATGACGGTCGATGCGGCGCTCGCCGCTGCGCAATCCGCAACCGAGCGTGAGATGAAGCGCGCCGGCTACATCAAATGAACCCGAGCTCTCCCTGAGCTCAAACTCGCGGCCATCCACTCCTTGCGCGATGGATGGCCGCCTTCTTCCTCCAAGCGGAGAGCCTGAGGATGGCAACCCGGCAGACGCAATTCCTGGCGCGGTCGCTCCTGACCCCGGCCGTCGGACTGCTGTTCATCTGGATGATCGTTCCGCTCGCGCTGACGATCTATTTTGCGACGCTGCATTACAGCCTGCTCGATCCCGGCTCGGAATCGTTCGTCGGGCTTGAAAACTTCCGCTACTTCCTCACCGATCCGGCCTTCCTCGCCTCGCTTCAGAACACGCTGGTGCTGGTCGGTTCGGTGCTGGCATTGACGATCCTGCTGGGTATTCCCCTGGCGCTGTTGATGGACCAGCCCGTCATCGGCCGTAACTTCGTCCGGCTCATGGTGATCGCGCCATTCTTCGTCATGCCGACGGTGAGCGCGCTGGTCTGGAAGAATTTGCTGATGCACCCGGTGTCTGGCCTGTTCGCCTGGCTCGCCAAGCTGATCGGGCTGACGCCAGTGGACTGGTTCAACGACCTGCCGCTGTTCTCGGTGATCCTGATCGTGGCCTGGCAATGGCTGCCATTCGCGACCCTGATCCTGCTCACTGCGCTGCAATCGCTCGACGAGGAGCAGAAGGAGGCAGCCGAGATGGATGGCGCCAGCGCCATCTCGACCTTCATCTACATCACGCTGCCGCATCTGGCACGCCCGATCACCGTGGTAATCCTGATCGAGACCATCTTCCTGTTGACCGTGTTCGCCGAAATCTTCGTTACTACCGGCGGTGGGCCCGGCCTGCAAACCACCAACATCGCCTTCCTGATCTATTCGCAGGCGCTGATCCAGTTCGACGTCGGCAGCGCATCCGCAGGCGGCCTCGTGGCTGTGGTCATCGCCAACGTCGTCGCCTTCTTCCTCGTCCGCATCGTCGGCCGCAACCTGGAAGCCTGACATCATGGCGCGCAAGTCAACCACACAGCAGGTAGCGATCTCGACGATCGGGGCATGGTTCTTCGGCTTCCTGATCTTCTTCCCGATCCTCTGGATGGTGCTGGCGAGCTTCAAGACCGAGCTCGAGGCCTTTGCCATCCCGCCATCCTTCCTATTCTTCCACTGGACCACGGAAAACTATGCGACGGTGCAGGAGCGCAGCGACTATCTGCTCCACGCCATGAACTCGATCATCATCGCCGGCGGTTCGACGCTGGTTGCGCTCGTGATCGCGGTCCCCGCGGCCTGGTCGATGGCGTTCTCGCCGACCAAGCGCACCAAGGATCTCCTGCTCTGGATGCTGTCGACCAAGATGATGCCGCCGGTCGGCGTTCTGGTCCCGATCTACCTGATCTACAAGATGTTTGGATTGCTCGATTCCCGCATCGGCCTCGTCTTTATCCTTTGCCTCGGAAATCTTCCGATCGTCATCTGGATGCTCTTCACCTATTTCAAAGAGATCCCGCGCGACATCCTCGAAGCGGCGCGCATGGACGGCGCCACGATCGGCCGCGAGCTCGTCTACGTGCTGACGCCGATGGCGATCCCGGGGCTCGCGTCGACCTTGCTGCTCAATCTGATCCTGGCTTGGAACGAGGCGTTCTGGACGTTGAACCTGTCGACCTCGAATGCCGCGCCGCTCACGACGTTCATCGCGTCCTATTCCAGTCCGGAAGGACTGTTCTGGGCAAAGCTGTCAGCGGCATCCACGCTGGCGATCGCTCCCATTCTCGTCCTCGGTTGGTTCAGCCAGAAGCAGCTCGTGCGCGGGCTCACCTTCGGCGCGGTGAAGTAAAAGGGGCTGGCGGAACATGGGTCAGATCACACTTCAGGGCGTACAGAAATCGTTTGGCCCGGTGCACATCATCAAGGGCGCGGATCTTGATATCGCCGACGGATCTTTCGTTGTCTTCGTCGGTCCGTCCGGCTGCGGCAAGACTACGCTTCTCCGGCTGATAGCGGGCCTTGAGGATGTCACGGGCGGCGCCATCCTGATCGATGGCAAGAATGTCGTCGACACGCCGCCCGCCAGGCGCGGGCTGTCGATGGTATTCCAGTCCTACGCGCTCTATCCGCATATGAGCGTGCGTGGCAATATCGGCTTCGGCCTGAAGATGGCGGGATTGCCCAAGGACGAGATCAACCGCAAGGTCGAGGCCGCCGCTGCGACGCTGAACCTCACGCCTTACCTCGACCGCAAGCCGCGTGAGCTCTCCGGCGGCCAGCGCCAGCGCGTCGCGATCGGCCGTGCCATCGTTCGCGAGCCCAAGGGGTTCCTGTTCGACGAGCCGCTGTCCAATCTCGACGCCGCATTGCGCGTACAGATGCGCATCGAGGTGACACGGCTCCAGAAGCAGCTCGGCACCACGGCGATCTACGTCACCCACGACCAGGTCGAGGCCATGACCATGGCCGACAAGATCGTCGTGCTCAACGCCGGCAAAATCGAGCAATACGGCTCGCCGCTGGAGCTGTACGAGCGGCCTGCCAACCTTTTCGTCGCCGGCTTCATCGGCTCGCCCAAGATGAACTTCGTGACAGGCGAAAGCGCCGCGCAGCAGGGCGCCGCTACGATCGGCGTTCGGCCAGAGCATCTCAAGATTGAGCGCGACGGTGGTGGCGGCTGGCAGGGCACGATCGCGGTGGCCGAGCACCTCGGCAGCGACACCTTTCTTTACGTCGATGCGGGGCCGCTCGGGATGTTGACGGCGCGTTACATCGGCGAATTGAGCCTGCATGCCGGCGACCGCGTGTCGCTGGTGCCGGATCCCGCCCGCATTCACCGCTTCGATGCCAGCGGCAATGCGATCAGGAACTAACAAGAAACGGGAAGACGACCATGTATCTGGAGAAATTCAAGCTGAGCGGCAAGACCGCGTTCATCACCGGCGGCGGGCAGGGCATTGGCCTGGCCTGCGCCGAAGCGCTGGCCGAGGCCGGAGCCAAAGTGATCATCGGCGACCGCGACGGCAAGGTCGCTGGCGATGCCAGGGCCAGCCTGAAGGCGAAAGGTTACGATATCGAGACCGCCATTATGGACGTCACCGACACCAAACGGGTGGCGGAGGTGGCGAACGATCTCGTTGCCCGCCACGGCAGGGTCGACGTCCTCGTCAACAATGCCGGAATTGCCCGCAGCGAAACGCCGGCTGAGACGGTGACCGACGAGCACTGGCTCAATGTCATCGACGTCAACCTCAACGGCACCTTCTGGTGCTGCCGCGAGTTCGGCAAGCACATGCTCAAGGCCAAGAGCGGCGCTATCGTCAATGTCGGCTCGATGTCCGGCTTCATCGTCAACAAGCCGCAGGAGCAGTGCTTTTACAATGCCTCGAAGGCCGGCGTGCACCATCTGACCAAGTCGTTGGCCGCCGAATGGGGCGCCCGGGGCATCCGCGTCAATGCGGTGGCGCCGACCTATATCGAGACGCCGCTCAACGCCTTCGTGAAAAGCAACGCCAAGATGTACGACGCCTGGATCGGTGGAACCCCCATGGCGCGGATGGGGCAGGTCGAGGAGATCGCCTCGGTCGTCCTGTTCCTGGCATCCGAGGCTGCCAGCCTGATGACCGGCAGCATCGTGCTGGTGGATGGCGGCTACACTTGCTGGTAGGCTTGCGTCAAGACTGACGGAAGCGACCGGGAGCGACAATGCCGCGAGCGTATATCGGCGTCGACGTAGGGACCACGAGCACGCGGGCAGGGGTGTTTGACGAAGCGGGAACGCTGCTTGCGACCGCCAGGCATCCGATTCGGATCTGGCACGAGGCCGGCGACATCGTCGAGCAGTCGTCGGAAGATATCTGGGAGGCCTGCGTCAAATCGGTACGGGCGGCGATCGCGGAAGCAGCGATTGCGCCTGAGAGCGTCGGCGGCATTGGTTTCGACGCAACCTGTTCCCTGGTGGTGCTCGATATCAGGGGCCAGCCGGTTACGGTCAGCGCCTCCGGCGAGGCGCAGCGCAACGTCATCGTCTGGATGGATCACCGTGCCATCGCGGAGGCGCGGCTGATCAACGAGACCGAAGACGCCGTGCTGCGCTATGTCGGCGGCTCGATCTCGCCCGAGATGGAGATGCCGAAACTGTTGTGGCTCAAGCGGCACATGCGTGCGAGCTTTGACGCCGCCGGGCATTTCTTCGATCTGGCGGACTATCTGACCTGGCGCGCCACCGGATCGCTGCAGCGCTCGACCTGCACCGTTACCTGCAAATGGAACTACCTCGCGCATGATGGCGGCGGCTGGAGTGCCCCGTTCTTCAAGCGCATTGGCCTGGCCGACTTCGTCAGCGAGAACTACGCCCGCATCGGCACCGAGATCGTCGCACCCGGCACACGGCTCGGTGCTGGTCTGACCCGCGAGGCCGCCGCCGATCTCGGCCTGTCCGCAGGCATTCCGGTTGGTGCTTCCTTGATCGATGCCCATGCCGGCGGCATCGGCGCGATTGGCGGCCGTGACGGGTCGGGCGGAACGACCGATGTCACGGACCGCCTGGCCTACATCATGGGGACGTCGGCCTGCATCATGGCGACGACGAAGGACCCCTGCTTTGTGCCCGGCGTCTGGGGTCCTTATTATTCGGGCATGGTGCCGGACTTCTGGCTCAACGAGGGAGGGCAGTCGGCCGCCGGCGCGGCGATCGACCATCTCCTGAAGTCGCATCCGGGACACGCGAAGGCGAGCGCGGCGGCGAAGACCGAGGGTGTCGACCTCATCGAGTTCCTCGAACGCCGCATCATCGCGCGTGCCGGCGATGCCAGCCGCGCAGCGCTGCTCGCCCGCGACGTCCACGTGCTCCCCGAATTCATCGGCAATCGCTCGCCTTACGCCGATCCCGATACGCGCGCGGTGATCGCAGGCCTTGATCTCGACACCGATGTCGGTTCGATGGAACGGCTGTTCATCGCGGGTCTGTGCGGGCTCGCCTATGGGCTCGCGGAGGTGATCGAGGCCTTTGCCGCACATGGCGTGCATGCCGGCATCATGATCATGGGCGGCGGCGCCAGCCGCAGCCCGCTGGTGCGGCAGATCATGGCTGATACCACCGGCCTCACCGTCGCGTTGCCCCAGACGAAGGAGCCGGTGCTGCTGGGTGCAGCGATGCTCGGCGCGGTCGCCGGTGGCGCCTATGCCTCGATCGGCGAGACCATGGCAAAGATGTCGGCGCTTGGGCGCAAGAGCGAGCCGACGACGCCTGAAATGGCGGCGTTTCACACGAGGAAGCGCGAGGTATATAAGCTGTTGCGCGACGTCGATCGCAGCAGCCGCGCGGCGATGCGCGATATCGTCAAGGGTTGAGGGACATGCTGATTTCCTGCGGCGATGCGCTGATCGATTTCGTGCCGACGAGAAACGCGGAGGGACGCGAGGCCGTGATGCCGGCGGTTGGCGGCTCCTGTCTCAACGTTGCGATCGGGATGGCGCGGCTCGGCGCTCCGACGGGTTTCGTCGGCGGCATCTCGACGGACATGTTCGGACGCATGATCGCGGAGCACGCCGTGGCGTCGAACGTCGATCTGGGTCTCGCCACCCGCGGCGATCATCAGACCACGCTGGCCTTCGTGCGCATCGTCGCCGGCGAGTCCAATTACGCCTTCTATGACGCCGAGACCGCGACGCGGAATTGGAGGTTTCTGCGTGGGACCATTCCGTTCAATAAGGTGGCGGCTGTCCATGTCGGCTCGACCACGCTGGTCAACGACCAGGGCGCTGCCGAAACGAAGGCTCTGATTGCGGATGCGAAGGCCTCGTCGACGATTTCCTTCGATCCGAATTGCCGGCCCAACCTCGTCAAGGATAAACCGGCCTATCTCGCACGAATGAATGAGTTCGCTGCCAGCGCCGATCTCGTCAAAATGTCAGACGTCGACTTCGCCTATCTTTTCGGCGAAGAGTCGTATCAACAGCGCGCGAGCGCGATGTTGGGGCGGGGTCCGAGCCTTGTCGTGGTCACCCGCGGCAACAACGGCGCCATTGCCTGGCATGCAAAGGCCGGGCAGATCGAGGTCGAGGCGCCGAAGATTGAGGTCGCCGACACCATCGGCGCCGGCGACACCTTTCAGGCTGCCTTGCTGTTCGCGCTTTACAAGCAAGAGCGTATCGCCCGGGCGCAATTGAAGGACATCGGCCCAGACGAGCTCCGCCGCGCGCTGTCCTTTGCCGCCAACTGCGCCGGCCTGACCTGCACCCGCCCCGGTGCCGATCCGCCCTGGAGCCACGAGATCAGCTGGAGCTGGTAGTCCGCGCGATTCCCGGGATGTCCCGGCGGATTGCGGCCATGCGTCCGCCGAAATGGACAGGTGAGTTGCGCGCTGGCAAGGTCCGCACATCCTGACGCGAGCCTGTCCTGATGAGCGACGACCTCTGTTTCCTCTCTGCCACGGAACTGCGCGAACGTATCACCCGCAAGAAGGTGTCGCCGGTCGAAATCACCACCGCGGTGCTCGCGCGCGCCGAAGCGTTGCAGCCCGAGCTGAATTGCTTCATCACATTGTGCGGCGACGAAGCGATGGCCGCGGCGCGCGAAGCCGAGCGCAAGGTCATGTCTGACGAGCCACTCGGCTTGCTGCATGGGCTGCCCGTCACCGTCAAGGACATCGTCAACACCAAGGGGGTGAAGACGACCTTCGGCGCCGTTCCCTACAAGGACAATGTGCCCGCCGAGGATGCTGTCGCGGTCGCAAAGCTGCGCAGCGCAGGTGCGATCCTGATCGGCAAGACCACGACGCCGGAGTTCGGGAGCAAGTGCCTGACCGACTCGCCGCTGTTCGGCCGCACCCGCAACGCCTGGGACGCGCGGCGCTCCTCCGGCGGCTCCAGCGGCGGCGCGGCGGTGGCCGTGGCGAGCGGCATCGCGCCGCTGGCGATTGCCACCGACGGCGGCGGCTCGACGCGGATTCCCGCGGCCTGCAACGGCGTGGTCGGGCTGAAGCAGAGCAATGGCGTGATCGCGCACAGTCAGGCGCTGGATGCGTTCGGAAACCAGACCTATGTCACGCCGACCACGCGCACCGTCGCGGACACCGCGCTGATGATGCAGGCAATGGCCGGCGAGGATGCCTGCGATCCCTGGTCGATCGGCGTGCCCGTGCCCGACTTCATCGGCATGGCCGCCCCGCGCGGCGATCTGCGCGGACAAAAGATCCTGTTCTGCGCGTCGCCGCCGGGCCGACCCGTGTCCTCGGATGTGACCACGGCCTTCAGGGCGAGCCTTGATCGCCTCGCGGGTCTGGGCGCGGAGCTCGAGGAGTTTTCGGGCGAGGGATACGACGTCGAGCCGATCTGGCGCGCTATCAACCACACCGTCTGGCGCTCGCGATTTTCAAAGCTGGTGGCCGAGCATGGTGACGTCCTCAGCGAAGCCTTCGTCAAGCAAATCGCGTTGGCGACTGATGTCAGCGGCGTCGACTACCAGGAGGCGATGTTCGCGCGCACCGCGTTGTTCCGTCGCGTGCAATCCCTGCTTGCGCGCGGGCACCTTCTGGCGATGCCAACCCTCACCCGCACCGCGCTGCCGATCGACCAGGACCTGTTCGGCCGGATCGAGATCGACGGCCAGCAGTTTGACAGCGTCCGGCCGCACTGGTTCCCCTGGACCATGCCGTTCAACATGACCGGCCACCCCGCGATCAGTCTACCCTGCGGTTTTGGTCGCGACGGAATGCCGATTGGGCTCCAGCTCGTGGGCCGCTTCCGGGGCGACGCGGAATTGCTGCACGTCAGCGCGCTGTTTGAGGCCTCGTCCAGTCTCCTGTCCCGTCGGCCGGCCTAGGAGGGGACGATGGGCCGCAAAGGGCTTGCGTCCGGCGTCCGGACATGTTGATCGTGCCGCGGATGAGCCCTGAAGCTGAGCGCGCATGAGCGTATTTGTCCTCCGACGTGTCCTGACATTGCTGGCAACGCTGGTCGGCGCATCCGTCATCATTTTCCTGGTGTTGGACGCGCTGCCGGGTAATGCCGCGCAGATGCTGATGGGTGCCGATGCGTCGCCCGATGCGGTGCGCGCGCTCACCGTCAAGCTCGGGCTCGATCAGCCGCTGGCGGTTCGTTATCTGCATTGGATCACGGGTCTCCTCGTCGGCGATCTCGGCAACTCCTATGTCTACGGCACGCCGGTCGCGAGCCTGATCGCGGAACGGCTGGTGCTGACCGTTCCGCTCGCAATCATGTCGATGCTGATCACGGTGGTGCTGGCGCTCTCGGCCGGCATCTACACTGCCGCCAACCATAACAAGCTCGGCGATGTCGGGGTGATGTCGCTAACCCAAATCGGCATCGCGCTGCCGAATTTCTGGTTCGCCATTCTCCTTGTGCTGCTGTTCGCCGTTCGGCTGCAATGGCTGTCCGCCGGCGGTTTTGCCGGTTGGGACGACGGCATCTGGCCCGGCGTCAAGTCGCTGCTGCTGCCGTCGATCTCATTGGCTGTGGTGCAGGCCGCCATTCTTGCCCGTGTCACGCGGTCTGCGGTGCTGGAAGTGCTGCGCGAAGACTTTGTCCGCACGGCGCGCGCGAAGGGGCTCGGCAGGCGCGAGGTGCTGTGGAGCCATGTGCTGCGCAATGCCATGATTCCTGTCATGACAGTGATGGGCTTGCAATTCGCCAATCTGCTTGCGGGCACGATCGTGATCGAGAACGTGTTCTACCTGCCGGGGCTTGGCCGCCTGATCTTCCAGTCGATCGCCAACCGCGATCTGATCGTGGTGCGCAACTGCGTGATGCTGTTGGCGGCCATGGTCGTCATCGTCAATTTCGTGGTCGACGTGCTCTATGCCTTCATCGATCCTCGCATCAAGGTGCACGACCTGTGAGTGCGCCCCTGACCACCTCTGCCGACGCAACGGTCGCAACGCAACCCTTGTCGGCCCAGACGTTCTGGGGTCGCGCGCTGCGGCACCCCAGCTTTGTGATCGGCGGCGCGCTGAGCCTTTTGGTGGTCATCTCCGCGCTGCTTTCGCTGGTCTGGACACCGTGGTCGCCCTATGAGATCGACATCGCCTCGAAACTCCAGCCGCCGTCGGCGGCGCATTGGCTGGGCACCGATACGTTCGGTCGCGACATCGTATCGCTGTTGCTCGCCGGCGCGCGCTCGACCATCCTGGTCGGCGTCATCGCCGTCAGCATCGGTCTGACCTTCGGCGTCTGTCTCGGCCTGATCGCATCGGCCAAGCGCGGCTGGACCGAAGAGATCATCATGCGCTTCTCCGACTTCACTTTCGCCTTTCCGGCCGTGCTCTCGGCCATCATGCTTGCCGCGGTCGCGGGTCCAGGCATGGTGACCTCGATCATCGCGATCGGTATCTTCCAGATCCCGACCTTGACCCGGCTGACGCGCGGTTCGGCAAACGCGGTCTGGGCGCGCGAATTCGTGCTGGCCGCGCGCGCGTCAGGGAAGGGCGCCTTCCGCATCACCGTCGAGCATGTGCTGCCGAACATCCTGTCGATCCTGATCGTGCAGGCGACCATCCAGTTTGCGCTGGCCATTCTCGCCGAAGCCGCGCTGTCTTATCTCGGCCTCGGCACGCAGCCGCCGCAGCCTTCATGGGGCCGCATGTTGAACGATGCGCAGACCATGCTGTTCCAGTCCCCAATGCTCGCGGTGTATCCCGGTGCTGCGATCGCAGTCGCCGTGCTCGGCCTCAATCTGCTCGGTGATGGATTGCGAGATTTGCTTGATCCCAGACTGGCGCGGGAGCGGTGACGATGGTTGATCCCGCAACCCTGATCGAAGTCGCTGGTCTCGGCGTCCGTCTCAACACCAGCCGCGGTCCGGCACAGGCGGTCCGCGGCGTGAGCTTTGCGCTGAAACGCGGCGAGACGCTCGGGCTCGTCGGCGAATCCGGCTGCGGCAAGTCGGTTACGGCGCTGTCGCTGATGGGGCTGCTGCCTGACAGCGCCGTTGTCAGCGGCAGCATCAAGCTCGATGGACGCGAGCTCGCGCGCCTCCCGGACGCGGATTACTGTAAGCTGCGCGGCAACCGCATCAGCATGATTTTTCAGGAGCCCATGACGGCTCTGAACCCGATGCACACGATCGGCCATCAGGTCGCCGAGCCGCTGCGGCGTCACAAGAATTATTCCACAGCCCAAGCGCGCAAGGAGGCGATCGCCTTGCTCGACCGCGTCGGGCTGCCCGATCCGGCCAAACGTATCGATGCCTATCCGCATCAGTTCTCCGGCGGCCAGCGCCAGCGCGTCACGATTGCGATGGCGCTCGCCTGCGAGCCTGATCTCTTGATCGCAGATGAACCGACCACTGCGCTTGACGTTACCATCCAGGGCCAGATTCTCGATCTCATCGCCGATCTCGTCGAAGAACGCGGCATGTCGATGATCCTGATCTCGCATGATCTCGGCGTCATCGCCGAGAACGTGCAGCGCATGATGGTGATGTATGGCGGCACCGTCGTCGAGAGCGGGCCGACGGACCAGGTGTTTCGCCGCATGGGCCATCCCTACACGCAGGGCCTGTTCCGAGCGCGCCCGCGGCTCGGCGCGCGCAGGGGGACGCGACTGACGACGATCTCGGGCACGGTGCCGGAGCTCGCCGATCTGCCTGTCGGTTGCACATTCGCCGATCGATGTCCGCTCGTGATCGACGCGTGCCGGGCGGCGCTGCCGCCGATGGTCGAGGTCGGACCGCTGCATGGCGTGCGCTGCATCAGAACCGATGTCTCCATGGCTGCGAATGTCGGGGCGCTGTCCGCATGACCGCAGCGCCCCTTCTCGACGTGAGGAATCTCGAGCAGCGCTACACGCTGCCGCGCGAAAGTCTGTTCCGCCCGCCCGGGCAGGTCCGTGCCCTCAACGGCGTCAGCGTCCAGGTTGAGGCTGGCAAGAGCCTCGGCATCGTCGGCGAGTCCGGCTCCGGCAAATCCACGTTCGCGCGCGTGGTGATGGCGCTGGAGCGGCCGACGGCGGGCGAGGTCACGCTGCTCGGCCGCGATCTCAATCGCATCTCTCCCGACGAATTGCGCCGCGCCCGGCGCGATTTCCAGATGGTGTTCCAGGACCCTTACGGATCGCTCGATCCACGCCAGACCATTGCGCGCATCGTCGCCGAGCCGCTCACCGTGCTCGACGACGCCGACCGCAGGATGTTCCGCGCTCGCGTCTCGGCGGTGCTGAAGCAGGTCGGCTTGCGCGAAGCGGACATGGACAAATATCCGCACGAATTCTCCGGTGGCCAGCGCCAGCGCATCGCGATCGCGCGCGCGTTGATCACGCAACCGAAACTGATCGTCGCGGACGAGCCGGTCTCCGCGCTCGATGTTTCCGTCCAGGCGCAGGTCCTGAACCTGATGCAGGACCTCCAGGAGCAGTTCGGGCTGAGCTACATCCTGATCAGCCACGACCTCGCGGTGGTCGACCATCTCTGCGACGAGGTCGCGGTGATGTATCTCGGCCGTATCGTCGAGCAGGGGCGGCCTGAGGATCTGTTCGAGCACTGCGCACATCCCTACACGCGGGCGCTGCTGGATGCCGTGCCGCGGGCGCGTGCCGGTGGCGGCCGGCGCCGGCGCGGGGCCCAGGCGATCGCCTCGCAATCGGCGGTCGCGACGGGGTGCCCCTATGTCGCGCGATGTCCGCACGCCGACCAGCATTGCCGCGAGGTTCCGCCCTTGCTACGCAGGGTGGGCGAGGGACACCTTGCCGCCTGCCACAAGGCGGAGGCCGTGATGGCATTGCCGCAGGCGGCCATGGAAGGTTAATGTCGGCTACAGACTTGGCGTAGCCTCGAGAAGCAGAAGAAGGCCCGGGAGTTAGGCATGTTGAAGAAGCTATCGATCGTCGCTTTCGCCGCAGCGCTGGCCGCGGCGCCGCTGCCGGTGCTGGCGCAGAGCAAGAAGGACAGCGTCGTCATGGGCATGACGCTGGAGCCGCCGGGGCTTGATCCCACCAACGCAGCCGCCGCCGCAATCGCCGAGGTCACGCTTTACAACATCTACGAGACCCTGACCAAGATCAACGAGGACGGCTCGGTCTCGCCGTTGCTCGCCGAGAGCTGGACCGCATCGCCCGACCTGAAGACCTACACGTTCAAGCTGCGCAAGGGCGTCAAATTCCAGAACGGCGAAGCCTTCGATTCCGCCGCCGTCAAATTCTCGTACGAGCGCAACGCGGCCGCGAACAGCACCAACAAGGACAAGAGCCTGTTCCAGGCTTTCGAGAAGGTCGACGCGCCCGACGCCGACACGATCGTGCTCACGCTGAAATATCCGGAGCCGAACCTGCCGTTCCTGCTGGGGCAGGCGAGCGCCTCGATCGTCGAGCCGAAGAGCGCGGCCACCAACGTGACGCAGCCGGTCGGCACCGGCCCCTACCAGCTCGGCGCCTGGGTCAAGGGCTCCTCGCTCACGCTCAACAAATGGGCCGACTATCGGGGCGCCTCGGCGATCAAGCTCGCGAAGGTGACGATCCGCTTCATCTCCGATCCCGCCGCTCAGGCCGCGGCTCTCCTGTCGAATGACGTGGATGCGTTTCCGCGCATCGCAACCCGCGTTGTCGCCCAATTCAAGGCCGACCCGCGCTTCACGGTGCTGGTCGGCGGCTCCAAGGCCAAGACCATCGTCGCCATTAACGAGAAGAAGAAGCCGCTCGACGACGTGCGCGTGCGCCGCGCGATCCTCGCCGCGATCGATCGCAAGGCGATCATCGACGGCGCTGTGGAAGGTTTCGGCACACCGATCGGCAGCTTCTACACGCCGGGCTCGCTCGGCTATCTCGACACCACAGGCATCAACCCTTACGACCCCGAGAAGGCAAAGAAGCTGCTGGCTGAGGCCGGCGTGACCACGCCGCTCGAGCTCAGCCTGAAGCTGCCGCCGCCACCTTATGCGCGGCAGGGCGGCGAGATCCTCGCAGCCCAGCTCGCCAAGGTCGGCATCGTCGCCAAGATCGAGAACGTCGAATGGGCGCAGTGGCTGTCGCAGGTGTTCGCGCCCAGCGGCCCCCACAACTACGATCTCACCATCGTCTCGCATGTCGAGCCGTTCGATCTCGTCAAGCTGACGGAGCCCGACTTCTACCTCGGCTACAACAACGACGCGTTCAACGCGTTGTACAAGCAGATCGTATCGACCCCCGACGAGGCCGCCCGCGCAAAGCTGCTCGGCGATGCCCAGAAGATGCTGGCGACCGACGCGGTGGCCGGCTTCCTGTTCCAGCCGCAATGGCCGACGGTGATCAACAAGAAGCTGAAGGGCGTCTGGAAGGAAGTCCCGCAGTTCGAGAACGATTTCTCGGCCTGGTCCTGGGAGTAGGGCCAGTCGCTGAAGTCAGATCCAACACCAATGACCTCTCCCTGATCGGGAGAGGTCTTTTTTTGGACGCATCAAAACAGAATCTGCAAAACAACCCCATGCACCGAAGCCGGGGCCGGTTCTTTCAAGGACTTGCGCGACCCACCCGGATATTTGCGTAAAAACCGAAATATTTCTTGATCCGTCGGGCAAAACACTGGCATGATGCCATCATTGCAGTCGGGGTGACCGGGGCGCGAGATCGCGGGCGGCTCTCGTCAATGGTCGCGTCCAGCCATGCCACGTCCTTCGAGTTGATGCCGTCCGATCCGGCCCGTCCGCGTGCCGAGCAGAAGGCCGGCTGCGAAAGCCATGAGAGCGCCGACCGCCAGGGGCACGACGCGCGCCAGGGGGCCGTCGACGACGACCGCACGATCGTCCGCCTCCGCGCCGAAGCGCCCGCGCGTGCGGTGCAAAGACCGAACCGAATGCATCAGATTGTCGGCGCGTTCGGACCCCACGGGCTTGGGCGTTTCCTGCGCCGAAAACGCCACCTTCGCAAGATAGCGGTCGAGCCACGCCGGAAGCACGGTATTGCCCAGGATAACCTTGAGCGTGCTGAGTCCGATCCAGTATTCGCGGCCGGGACGGAGGACAGCCTGATAAACCGCATTCGCGATGACTTCCGGCTGCACCACCGGCGCGACCGGACGAGGTTCTCGCGGCATGTGGGTTCGCGCCCAGTCGAATTGCGGCGTGTTGACCGCGGGCAGCTCCATCATGGTGAGCCGGATGCGGCTCCGGTCGTGGATCAACTCGGTCCGCAATGAATCGGTGAAGCCGCGGATGGCGTGCTTGGCGCCGCAATAGGCCGATTGCAGCGGGATGCCGCGATAGGCCAGTGCGGACCCGATCTGGATGATGTGCCCGCGATCAGCCGGCCGCATGTGACGCAGGGCCGCCATCGTGCCATGCACGAAGCCGAGATAGGTCACCTCTGTGACGCGGCGAAACTCCTCGGCGGTCATCTTCCATACCGGCGAGAACACCGTGACCATGGCATCATTGATCCAGACGTCGATCGTCCCGAACGTCCGGACGACGCGGTCTGCCGCAGCGGTCATGGCGTCCGCGTCGGCGACGTCGGACGGCATGGGCAGCGCCGTTCCACCCATCTGCTCGACCTCGCGCCGGGTTTCCTCGAGCGCCTCCGCATCACGCGCGATCAGGCCGATGCGCCAGCCGTCGCGGGCGAAGCGATGCGCGATGGCCCGCCCGACGCCCGCCGAAGCTCCGGTGATGACGACGACCCGGCCCGAGTGAAGTGGCACCATGCTCATGATCTGTGCACCTCCGTTGAACGTTGATGGAGTGAGGTCCGCCGTGGGACGGCGGCGTCGAGTTCGCCCCGTCGCGCCAGAACACGAATGCGGTCCGCGGTCCTGCAGGCGATCGCTTGAATCGTCAGTGACGGATTGGCACCTCCGACCGTCGGAAAGACCGAGCCGTCACAGATCCACAAGTTCGGAATGTCCCAGCTGCGACAGTCGGCATCGACGACGCTGGTCCGGGCGTCGCTCCCCATGCGCGCGGTTCCGTTGAGGTGGCAGGTATCGTCGTCCTGGATCCATATGTCGTGTGCATCGATCGCCTCCAACGCGCGGCCCATGAACTTGAGGGAGTGATCGATCAGACGCTTGTCGTTGTCGCACCAGGAATAGGTGATGCGGGGAATTCGTAAGCCATACTGGTCGACCTCGTCGGCCAGGGTGACCCGATTGGATTCCTGCGGCAGCATCTCGCCGACGATCTTGAGACCGACCACGTGG
The DNA here is from genome assembly GCF_054058595.1 of Bradyrhizobium sp. USDA 4472. Classification (NCBI taxonomy): domain Bacteria; kingdom Pseudomonadati; phylum Pseudomonadota; class Alphaproteobacteria; order Hyphomicrobiales; family Nitrobacteraceae; genus Bradyrhizobium; species Bradyrhizobium sp. USDA 4472. The sequence goes on along the minus strand of NZ_JBSSAM010000001.1, from coordinate 7,319,302 downwards.
TTGTAGTCTTTCATGGCCTCGACCAGGCGCTCCCCCCAGAGCCCGCGAGCGCTGAACAGCGTGTTCGCCCAGAGCTGCGGTAGCGGGCCCTGGCTCATGTAGGAATAGCCGCCGAAGAAATCCTTGCCCTTGTCTTCGTAGTTCCAGTGCTCGGTAATGGCGAGCGACGGCGGCCCCTTGTAGGAGCGCACCTCGTGCTCCAGCCGCCCCCACACCGCCTGATTGGACTGCGCCATCAGGTTCTTTCCGACCAGGCCCGAGCTGTTGGCGAGGCCGTCCGGAAAGCGGGACGTCGCGGAATTCAAGAGAAGCCGGGGCGTTTCGATGGCATAGCCAGCGACCACGACGTTGCGGGCACGCTGAAAGCGCCATGCGCCGTCCCGATGATAGTGAACCCCGGACACGAGCCCCGACGGCTCGACCTCGACGCGACCGACCATCGCGAGATCGCGGATTTCCGCGCCCGCGGCGATCGCGCGCGGAATCCATGTGACCAGCGCGCTCTGCTTGGCGTTGGTCGAACAGCCGGTGACGCAGAAGCCGCGATAGACGCAAGGATGGGCCAGACCCCGGGGCGCCGACAGCGTCGCGAGCGGCGTCTCGGTCCATTGGATGCCCAGTGCCTCGCAACCCTTGGCCAGCGCTCGCGCCGCGCCGTTCAACGGATGGGCGCGGTAGGGGTAGCGCGGACGCGGCGGGCCCCAGGGATAGGTCACCGGACCCGATATCTTCAGGGCCTGCTCGACCTCGGTGTAGTAGTCCCACATCTCGCGCCAATCGAGTGGCCAGTCGGCGCCGTAGCCGAGCAGGGTGCGCGACTTGAACCATTCGGGGCGGAAGCGCAGCGAGACCATTGCGAAGTGCACCGTCGAGCCGCCCACGGCCTTGCCGCTGTTGTTGCTGCCGAGATGGAGCGGATTGGCGCCATCGACGATGCGGTCATCGGTCCAGTAAAGCTTGGTCTGCTCGGATTCGTCGGAGACGAAATCCTCCAGCGGCCTGAAATAGGGGCCGGCGTCGAGGGCGACGACGGAGAAGCCGTATTCGGCAAGCTTGCAGGCGAGCGTGCCTCCGCCTGCGCCGGTCCCGACGATGGCGAAATCGACCGGCTCGCTCTCGCGGTATTGCCGCATCGGTATCCAGCCGCCTGGACGGAACACGTCCGGCGCCCGGCCATCGTGCGCCCGCGGCGCATGGAGGGGATCATCGGACACGGCGATTGCTCCGGCGGGCTGTGGCATCATTCCCCTCTTTCGCCTCGGCCGCTTCCCAGGGATCGCGCTCGTCGAGACCGAGGCGCACATAACCGCGCGGGCTCGCAGGGCCGCCCCAGCCGATCTCGCTCCAGGCGGTCGGGTGAGCGTAATAGGCGAATACGATGTCCCGCCCCATGCGCGCCTTGAAGAAGACGTCGCAGCGCAAGCCGCCCCATTCGGGCGCTTTCAACTCGCCGCATTGGGCGGCGCGCAGCAGCTTACCCTGTAAGGCTTCGGGCAACTGCGCAAAGCGCTTGCCGTATGCCGCGGCGGCCTCGGCGTTCAGCGCCTTCAGGCCGAGACGCCAGGCTGCGCCGTCCCGGGGCATATCGGGCACGCGAAACCCGTCCATGATTCCGTCGTGCAGCTTGCGGTCGACCAGCGCGGCAATCGGCACGGGCGGACGATCGGATGGCTGCGGAACGATGCGGCTCGCGATCGCCACGACGGTCTCGTATTCGTCGGGTGTGAAGAAGCGTGGTTCGGGCGCGATCGACAGCCGCCGCGTGATGACCTCGCGCGTCTTGTCGTTCCAGGATGGTCCCGACCATTTGGCGAGAACGTCATATTCGGGATAGCGGTCGCGACTGTCATGCATCGGGATGCGCCCTCATGAGACCGAGTGCGGCAAGGCCGGCCAATGCGAGGCCGGCGAAGCTCGGCGGCGCGGGGATCGGCGGTCCGTTCAGGATGTTCTGACTCCAGTTGCGCCAGCCGCCCATGTTTCGTGACACGCCGTATGCGTGGAAGCCGACACCGGCCACACCCATGGCCGTCAGCACACGCATCCACCAGCGGGTGAAGCGATGCGTCCCGCCGGAACCGCTCCCGGCCGCCGACAGCAGCAGCGCTGCGCCGATTGGCGGCAGCGTCACCGGCAGAAGCATGAAGGGGTTGTGATAGGCGCCCCGGAAATGCAGCAGGCCGGCCTCGCCGGTGGTGCCGAGCAGGCCCGCACTCGCGACCGCGGCGATCGTGCGTCCCGCCGGCAGACCGAAGATGCGCGGCCGCGTTCGGCTCGCCTCCCGCACCCGTTCGGAACAGAAGCCGAGCAGGCCCGAGAGCAGGATCGCCATCGGCGCGCCGATCGGCGCACCGTAAAACAAATTCTGCCAGCTGAAGCCGCCCACGCGCTTGCCGACGTTGTAGAGATGGAATCCGGAACCGACCAGCCCGGTGGCTGCCGCCAGCAGGTAGGTCGCGTCGCGCGCCTTGTGGGCGAGCGGACGCATATCGGCCGTGCCGTGCAGGCTCGTCGCCAGGGTCAGCGCCGAAACTGCAAGCGGGGTGTACATGGCCTTGTTCTTGAACGAGCCGCGGTAATGCTCGACGCTGGAATCGGCGAGCACGGAGGCGGCGAGCGTTCCCGCGGCCCGGTTGAGCTCCCGCGCTGTTTTGACCGTTGCTGCGCGGCTGGCACGAATGCGACGCGGCGCGAGGCGCGAGCCGGAGCTGCGAGCCGGCGCGGCTGCCGAAAGCAGTGAGACAAGCGCCATGCCGGATGCAGCGATCCCGGCCAGAGCAATCAGATTGCGCTCCGCGGGAAGCTTCATGCGGCCTCCGACACGGCGTAAGCGGCGGCATCGCTCCGCTTGAAGACCAACCCGTTACCCGGCACCGTCAGATCGGGGGCGATCCGGCCATCGCGCGGCTGCGGCGCGCCGTCGAAAAACATGCGCTCGATCCGGACATGGTCGTGAAACCATTCGAGATGGCGCATGCGGGGGGCAGCACAGGCGACGGCGAGATGCAGCGCCGGCGCGCAGTGACCGGAAAGGTCGACGTGAAAGGCGTCACACAGCGCCGCAATCCCGAGAAAGCCGGTGAAGCCGCCGCATCGGGTCGCGTCCGCCTGCTGCACGTCGACGGCACCGGCCGCAAGCATCGCGCGCACATAGTCGACAGTGTAGGCATATTCGCCGGCCGCCACGTCCATTCCATCAGGAGCGTGCTGCCGCACCATGGCCAAGCCAGGCAGATCGTCCGACGACACGGGCTCTTCGAACCAGCTGACGCCCTGTTCACGGAAGATGTGCGCCAGCCGGATCGCCTGCCTGGGGGTGCAGGCGCCATTGGCATCGACGAACAGGTCCGCATCGCCGATCGCGCGCCTGGCCACCGCGACGCGATGTGGGTCCCGCTCCGGCTCGGAGCCGATTTTCATCTTGACGTAAGCGCAGCCGTCCTGCGCGACCCAGCCGCCGAGCTGATGCTCCAGCTCGTCGTCGGAATAGGTGGTGAAGCCGCCGCTGCCATAGATCGGAATGGAGGTGCGCCGCGCGCCGAGAGCAACGACGAGCGGCAGCGCGAGCAGACGCGCCTTCAGATCATGCAGGGCGGTATCCACCGCGGAGATGGCCGTCGCCGCAAGGCCCTCACGTCCCAGATTGCGGACTGCGCGCTGCATCGCCTCGAAACAGGCCTGCGGCGCCAGGGCGTCCTTGCCCGCGATCACCGCGGCGAGCGTGTCCCGGATCAGCGGCGCAATGCTGGCACCGGCATAGGTGTAGCCGAGGCCAACCTGCCCTCCACCCTCGACCTCGACAAGCACGAGGGTGGTGGAATTCCAGGCGATGGTGCCGTCCGCCTCGGGGCGATCGGTCGGCACCGTGTACGCCTGCGCGCGCACGCTCCGGATTGGGACCTCGCACAGCATCAGTCTTTTCCGGGCAGAACACCCGTCAGCAGCTCTTTGGCGCTGTTCTTCAGCACGCTTCCCAACTCTGGCTCGGACGGGATCATGCTGACGAAATTCTTGGCGTCCTTCAGGGTGATGTGCGGCGGAAGCGGCGGCACGTTGGGGTCGGTATAGGCTTCGAGGATCACAGGCCGATCGGACGCCAGCGCTTCGTCCCAAGCCGCACCGACGCGATCGGGATTGTCGACGAAGATACCCTTCAGGCCGAGCAGCTCGGCGTAGCGATGATAGGGAAAATCCGGAATGCTCTGGGTCGACTCGGTCTTTCCGGCACCGAGCTGGATGCGCTCCTCCCACGTCACCTGGTTGAGATCACGGTTGTTGAGCACCAGCACGATCAGCCGCGGGTTCGACCAGCGTTGCCAGTATTTGGAAATGGTGATCATGACATTGAGGCCGTTCATCTGCATCGCGCCGTCGCCCATGCAGGCGATCACGGTGCGCTCAGGGTAGGCCATCTTTCCCGCAAGCGCGTAAGGCGTGCCGGCGCCGAGCGAGGCAAGGCCGCCGGACAGCGACGCTTTCATGCCGCGCCGCATCTTGAGATCACGGGCGTACCAGTTGGCGACGGAGCCCGAATCCGCGGTGATGATGGCATTATCAGGCAGACGCGGCGACAACTCCCAGAACACCCGCTGCGGATTGAGCGGTTCGGCGGAATTCATCGCTCGTTGCTTCAGCGTGTCCCACCAATCGGCCATGCCTTTCTCGATGTCGCGCCGCCAGGACGACGGCTTCTTCTGCCTGAGCAGCGGCAACAATGCGCGCAACGTCGTCGCGCTGTCGCCGACCATGTTGACCTCCATCGGATAGCGCAGACTGAGCCGGCTGCCGTCGATGTCGATCTGCACGCCGCGCGCATCGCCCGGCTCGGGCAGGAATTCGCTGTAGGGGAAAGCGGAACCCACCATGAGGAACGTGTCGCAGTTCTTCATGAGATCCCAGCTCGGGCGCGTTCCCAACAGCCCGATCGAACCGGTGACAAACGGCAGATCGTCGGGCACCGCGGCCTTACCGAGCAGCGCCTTGGCGACGCCCGCCTGCAGGCGCTGGGCGACTTCGATCACCTCGTCCGTTGCATCGAGCGCGCCCGCACCGACGAGCATGGCAACCTTGCTGCCGGCATTGAGGACATCAGCAGCGGCACGAAGCAAAGCCTCGTCCGGCAGCTTCGCCGGCCCGGCATAACCGACGCCCGTGTGGGTGGCGCCATGCGCCACCGGCGGATCCTTGTAGTCGAGCTCCTGCAGATCGTTGGGCAGGATCACGCAGGTGACCGCGCGCTTGGTGTTGGCGATGCGTACCGCGCGGTCGATCAGATGGCGAACCTGTTCGGGAACGCTGGCCATAGCGACGTATTCGGTCACGCCCTGGAATAAGGTCTGGAGATCGACCTCCTGCTGATAGCTCGCGCCGATTGCGCTCCGCGCCTGCTGGCCGACGAGCGCGACCACGGGAACGTGATCCATCTTGGCGTCGTAAAGCCCGTTGAGCAGGTGAATCGCGCCAGGGCCCGACGTCGCGTAGCAAAGCCCGACTTCGCCCGTGAACTTGGCGTGGGCCGAGGCCATGAAGGCTGCCATCTCCTCATGGCGAACCTGCACGTACTCCATTTTGTCCTTGGCCTTTTCGAGGGCGACATCGAGGCCGCCCACCCCGTCGCCGGGATAACCGTACACGCGCTTCAAACCCCATTCGGACAGGCGATGCCAAACATAGTCGCTAACATTCATCGGAAAGGTTCCCGTATGTCGATCGGCGATGACCGGTTGGATATGAAGTCAAACGGGAAGCAACGTCGAATGTTGCAGGCTAAATGATTGTTTAGGTTCACGAGCGGCCGACAGCCGACAGATGCGGCCAGGCAAACGACGCCCGCTCCGCCACGCGAATGGAGTCACGTCGCCGCAGGACAAAGCCTTTGCTTCCGCGAATTCATGCTGCGCGGAGTGCGATGGTTCCTAATGAGGTGAGATAAAGCCTGAGATCGTCGGGGCCGATCTCGTCGATGCGAACGCGGAGGAGAAGCGGCTCGTCGAGAAGCGGCTGAAGTCGATGTTCCGTCCGAAGGTCGAAAAACATCGCGGCGCATGGTCCGGAAACGATGCGCCGCTGCTCGCTCACGCCGCCTTCGACTCGACCTCGCTGATCCAACTGCGGGCCAGCGTCACGTCGGCTTGCGACAGCTGATGCCCTGCTGGAAGCACCTTATGGTCGACGCGCGCTCCTGCCTCGGACAACAACGCCGCAAGCTTTGCCGAATTGCTCGCAGGCACGATCGGATCAGCCTGCCCGGACAGCAACAGAACAGGCTCGCCGTTGAGCCCGGCCCTGGTTGGTTCCGAGAACGGCACCATGGCCCGCAGCAGGATCGCGCCGGCCAGCACATCCGGCTGCAGCAGCAGCAGCGCGGCGGCGATGTTGGCGCCGTTGGAGAAGCCGACTGCAATGGGTGCGGGGATGCCGTAGCGCTCACGTGAATGGGCGATGAATTCGCCGAGTTCGACCGTGCGCCGGCGCAAATCGTCCTCGTCGAACACGCCCTCGGCGAGGCGACGGAAGAAGCGCGGCATGCCGTGCTCGAGCACGCGGCCGCGCGGCGAGAGCAGCGCCGAGCCCGGTGAGATCATCTTGCCGAGCCCGAGCAGGTCGTTCTCGTCGCCGCCGGTGCCGTGCAGCAGCAGGAGCGGAGGGGAGCCCGCGCTGGTCGCGGGCTCGAAACGATGGATGAAGTCGGTCATGCGGCGGTCTCTTCCAGGTTCGGCAGCACGCCCTCGATCTGCTTGCGATGCTGTTCGAGGAAAACAGGCAGCTTCAAATCGCGTCCGAGCGTCTCGACGGGCTCGTCTACGGCGAAGCCGGGGATATCGGTTGCGATCTCGAACAGCACGCCGCCGGGCTCGCGGAAATAGATCGAGCGGAAGTAGTTGCGGTCGCGCTGCTCGGTCGGATGCAGGCCATGATTGCTCACGAGCTTTTGCGCCATCTTGCCCTGTTCGGCATCGTCGGCGGCGCGGAAGGCGATGTGGTGCACCGAGCCGCCACCCTGATGCCCGCGCAAAAAGCCCTTGGCCTCGTAGATGTCGACGACGCTGCCGAGGACACTGCCTTGGGCATCGCCTGATGCCTTGAAGCGGATTACCGAGCCTTCGCGCCCCGTCTCCTTGAAGCCGAACACGTCGGTGAGGACGGCAGCCGTCTTCGCCGCGCTGTCGAGCAGCAGGGTCACGCCGTGGAAGCCACGGATCGCGTGCTCGGCCGGTACGTCGCCATTGCTCCAGCCGGGCTCGTTCTCCGCGCCTGATATGCCGACCAGCGCGAGCGCCATGCCGTCAGGGTCGGTGAACGGCAGCACGGACTCGCCAAAGCGCTTCTCAAGCGCCTCGTAAGCGATGCCCTTTTCGATGAAGCGCTGCGTCCAGTAACCGAGCGAGCGCTGCGGCACGCGGAACGCGGTCTGATGGGTCTCGCCGACGCCGCGGCGCCCGGGCGACACGCCGGCCCAGGGAAAGAAGGTCAGGATGGTGCCGGGGCGGCCGGTCTCGTCGCCGTAATAGAAATGATAGGTGCCGGGATCGTCGAAATTGACCGTCTTCTTGACGAAGCGCAGGCCGAGATCCCTGGTGTAGAATCCGAAATTGCGGATGGGATCGCCGGCGATCGCGGTCACGTGGTGCAGTCCAGACATTGTCGTCCTCCAACTCAGGGAGCGGTCTTGCTCTGGGTAGAAATATCGTTCCGCTTTGGATTGGAGACAATCCATGCAAATATGACGTCTATGTCTATGATTTGGAAACAATCGGGACCGGCCCTTGGATAAGGTCGCCAGCCTCCGCGCCTTCGTGAAGGTGGTCGAAAGCGGTAGCTTTGCCGAGGCGGGCCGGGCAATTGCGGCTATCGCGCTCGGCGATCAGCAAATACATCGCCGACCTCGAGGAGAGCCTCGGCGTCCAGCTCCTGAACCGGACCACCCGCCACGCCAGCCCGACCGAGAACGGCCAGCGCTATTTCGAGCGCGCGGTCGTGATCCTCTCGGAGATCGAGGCCGCCGATCAGGCGGTGACGCAGGCGCAGTCGTCGCCGCGGGGACTGTTGCGCGTCAACGCGCCGATGTCATTCGGCACGATGCGGCTTGGGCCGGTGCTCGCGGACTTCATGGAAGCGTTCCCGGAGCTTCAGCTTCAGATCGTGCTCAGCGACGACCTGCTCGATCCCGTCCAGGACGGCTTTGACGTGACGCTGCGGATTGCGGAATTGGAATCGTCGAGCCTGATCGCGAGGAAAATCATGCCGGTGCCGCGCATGATCTGCGCCTCGCCTGATTATCTCGCGCGTCACGGCACGCCAGGGCATCCGCAGGATCTTCGTGAGCATGCCTCGCTGACCTACGGCTTCCTCCTGACGGGCAATCAGTGGAAGCTTACAGGCGTCGATGGCGACCACTGGATCCAGCCGGCCTGGTCGCTCTGCGTCAACAATGCGGAGGTGCTGCGCGATGCCGCGATCAAGGGCAGGGGACTCGCGCTTCTGCCTGACTTCATTGCGGCGGAGCCTTTGCGGAAAGGCGAGCTGCGGACGGTGCTGGACGATTATTCGGCACCGCCGCTTTCGCTCTATGCGGTCTATCCGCCGACGCGACATTTGTCGGTGAAGGTGCGGCTGTTCATCGATTTTCTGGTGGCGCGGTTTGGGCGGGAGGAGATGGGCTCAGCGAACGCGCGCGCCAGCTGACCGAACGCTGCCCTGCGGGCGCGCTTGCTGACGACCTGGCTGATCCCCGCGTATTTGAGCCACGCTCTCGTGCTGCGCGCCACGTCGGCGGTCACGACGATGATCCGGGGCATCGGTTGCAGCGGAAGCTGTCGATCCGGACGGTCTCTGCGGAGTGATGCGTGCGATCTGACTAGCGCCGTAGCGTGAATTCGCCCGCACCGCGCCGGTGTTCCCACTTCGCCCGTTCGAGCTCGGGCTGGTCGCACTCCTCCTCGGGATAGCCGATGCAGAGATAGGCGATGAATTTCCAGGCGGCGGGCACGTCGAGCACGCCGCGGATGTGCTCGGGATTGAGGATCGAGACCCAGCCGAGTCCGATTCCCTCGGCACGCGCGGCGAGCCACATCGCGGTGATGGCGGCGACCACGGAATATTCGGTGGTCTCCGGCATGGTCATGCGGCCGAGGCCCTGGCCGATGTCGCTGGCCTTGTCGGCGAACACGGCGAGATGGCCGGGAGCCTGTTCGAGGCCCGAGAGCTTGAGCGCCGCGTAGCGGCCGGCGCGCTCGCCGGAGTAGCAGCTGAGCGCCTCGGCGTTGCAGGCCTTGAAATCGTCGATCACAGCGCGCCGCCGTACCGCATCATCGACGATGACGAAGCGCCATGGCTGGCTCAGGCCGACCGAGGGCGAGAGGCAGGCCGTCTCGATCAACCGCTCCATGGCGCCGCCCGGCAATGGATCGCTGCGAAAGCGGCGCACATCGCGGCGCCACACGAACAGCTCGCGCAAGTGCTGGCGGAAGGCGTCGTCGAACGCGACCATGATCTATCCTCCCGTGTGAAGGAAGGCTGCGGCGACCAGCAGGATCAGGATCTCTCCGACCTGTTCGAACGCGCCGAGGATATCGCCGGTCTGTCCGCCGATCTGACCGATGGCGAGCCGCGTCAGGATCAGTCCGGCCAGCGACAGCAGGACCAGGCCGACCAGCGCCTTGGCCGGCCCGAGCGCCAGCGCCAGCACAAGGGTTCCAACCGCGAACGCGATGGCCACGCTGCGGCCCGGCGGCGATCCGGCGCTTGCCGACAATCCGTCTGGCCGCGCCGGCGGCACGAGCGACATGAACGCAGGCACGCCCGCGCGCGCCGCGGCATGGGCCGAGACGAGCGCGAGCATCACGGCCCACGGCGTGGCGATCGCGGCAAGCGCGCACCAGCGCAGACCGAACGACAGGATCAGCGCGCAGACGCCGTAGCTGCCGATCCGGCTGTCGCGCATGATCGCGAGCTTGCGCTCACGCGTCCGGCCGCCGCCGAGGCCGTCGGCGGTATCGGCGAGCCCGTCCTCGTGGAGCGCGCCGGTGATGAGCGCCGTCGTGCCGAGCGCGAGCAGGGCGGCCGTGCCTGGTGTCAGTCCCAGTCTGCTCGCGAGCGCGTAGACCGCGGCGCCTGCAACTCCGACCATCAATCCCGCAACCGGCAGCGCCCAGGTCGCGCGCGCGACGGCGCCGTCGCTGGCAGGCTTCGGCGAGGTCACCGGCACGATCGTGATGAAGGACGCCGCGATCCTGAGATCGGCGACGAGGTCTTTCAAAATGTGGGCGGGCGGCATCATTTCAGTTTCATCGGCAGGCCGGCAACGACGAACTCGACCTCGTCGGCAACACCGGCGATGGTCTGGTTCATGATGCCGGCGGCGTCGCGATAGCTGCGCGCCAAAGCGTTGTCGGGCACGATGCCGAGGCCCACCTCGTTGGTGACGAGGACGACAGGGCTTTTGAGCCGGGGCAGGGTGGCGGCGAGTTCACTCACCTCGTGCTCCCAGCCGCGTTCAGCATGCATCAGGTTGGAGAGCCACAGCGTGAGGCAGTCGACGAGCCGGGCGCCGGCGCCATCGGTTGCGACCAGCGCGGGCACGAGATCGAGCGGCACCTCGCGTTCGATCCAGTCGGTTCCGCGCCGTGCGCGATGTTGCGCGATGCGCGCGTCCATTTCCGCATCGAGCGCCTCGGCCGTCGCGAGATAGACGGGTTGCCCGGGAAAGGCCCGCGTGCGCGTTTCCGCGCGCCTGCTCTTGCCCGATCGCGCTCCGCCCGTGATCAAGATGACGGCCATGAACTCTCCTGTTGGCCTGACTAATCACCAAACGCGGCCAAAGACAAAGCCGAAATCAGGCGGCGAGGGGCTTGCGCTCGCCCCGCGCTTTGCGCAACAGGGGCGTGACAGGAGGCAGGCGTGGGTTTTGCGGGTGCGATGGTGGTGGCGATGGCGGTAGATGCCCTCACGGGCTGGCCGTCGCCGCTATTTGCACGAATCGGCCATCCCGTGACCTGGTTGGGCCGGCTCATCGCTGCCATCGACAGTGGCTGGAATCGCGCGTCCGATCCGCCGGGCCTCCGCCGCGCGGCAGGCGTTGCCGGCGCGCTTCTGGTGATTGCGATGGCGCTTGTGCTCGGTTGCGTGCTCCAGTCCGCGCTTTCCCCGGGCTGGATCCAGATCGTGCTGGTCGGCATCCTGGCCTGGCCGCTGGTGGCGCTGCGCTCGCTGCATGATCACGTCGCCGCCGTCGCTGATCCTCTGCTGGGCGGTGACATCGCTGCGGCGCGCGGAGCCGTGTCGCGCATCGTCGGCCGCGATCCGGCTGCGCTCGACGAGGCCGGTATCGCACGCGCGGCGATCGAGAGCCTCGCCGAAAACGCCTCTGACGGCATCGTCGCGCCGGTGTTCTGGGGCGCGCTGTTCGGCCTGCCGGGAATCCTCGGCTACAAGGCGATCAATACGCTGGACTCCATGATCGGCCATCGCAGCGAACGCCACGAAGCGTTCGGCTGGGCCGCCGCCCGCATCGACGATGTCGCCAACTTCGTTCCGGCACGCCTGACCGGCTTTCTCTTCGTGCTGCTCGCGCCGCGACGATCGGAGGCGCTGTCCTGCATGACGCGCGATGCGCGGCGCCATCGCTCGCCCAATGCCGGCTGGCCGGAGGCGGCGATGGCCGGCGCGCTCGGCGTGCGCCTCAGCGGCCCGCGGATCTATCACGGCTGCGCGACCGATGAGCCCTGGCTCAACGAAGGCGCGCGCGATCCGCAGGCCTGCGACATCATCGAGGGACTGACGGTCTATCGCCGCGCCATGGTGCTGCTCGCGGGCGTCCTTGCGATCCTCGCCTTCGCGTGAAAGAAGAAGGCATGCGCGAGCACGGTGGAAATCTCGATCTGGCCCGGCAGCGTTTCGGCGGACGCGCTGAAGACTGGATCGACCTGTCGACCGGGATCAACCGGCGGCCTTATCCCGTGGGCGAGATATCAGCACATCATTGGCAGGCTCTGCCGTCGCGTTCCGAGATCGAGGCCCTGCACCAGGCGGCTCAACGTGCCTATGGCACGATCGCGCCAGTTGTCGCGATGGGCGGTGCGCAAGCCGCCATTCAACTGCTGCCGCAGCTCGCGCCGCGCGGACGGGCGCGCATCCTCGGGCCGACCTACAACGAATATGCCCCTGTGCTGTCGGCCGCGGGATGGGAGGTCGAGGACGCCGGTGAGCTCGATGCGCTCGCCGGCGCGAGCCTCGCCATCGTCGTCAATCCCAACAATCCCGACGGGCGCCGTGCCGCGCCGAAGGAATTGCTCGCGCTTTTGCCGCGCGTCGGTCATCTCGTCGTCGACGAGAGTTTTGCCGATGCTGTTCCCGAGCTCTCGCTCGCTTCGGAAGCGGGGCGGCCGGGGCTCTTGATCCTGCGCTCGTTTGGAAAGTTTTATGGGATTGCCGGCCTCCGGCTCGGCTTCGCGATTGGCCATGCGACTGACATCGCCAAGCTCGCGGCAGCATCGGGTCCGTGGCCTGTGTCGGGCGCGGCGATCGCGATCGGCTGCCGCGCCTTGCGCGATGACGCCTGGGCCAAGGCGACGACGGTGCGGCTTGCGCAGGATTGCGCGCGCCTCGATGAGATGGCGCAAGGGCAGGGCTGGCGGCTCGCCGGCGGCGCGCCGCTGTTTCGTCTCTACGAAACGCCTGACGCAATGGCCGCGCAGGAGAAGCTCGCGCGCCGCCAGATCTGGTCGCGCGTCTTCGCGCAAAATCGGACCTGGTTGCGCCTCGGTCTTCCGGGCGTCGAGTCCGAATGGATGCGCCTCGCCGGAGCCTTAGCGCGCTAGCGCGAGCAGGCCTTCGACGCCGAGATGCCTTTCGATGTGATCGGCCAACGCATCGAGCGCGCTCTCGACCCGGGCGCCATACGGGTCCTCACCCGCGGGAATGTCGAGCCCTGCAAGGAATGCCTTGCGAAAGGCGTCCGACGTGAACAGGCCATGCAGATAGCTGCCTTGCACGCGCCCATCGCGCGAGATCGCGCCTTCGAGCTCGCCATTCAGCTTGGCGAATGGACGCGCACGATCAGCCCCGTCGGTACGGCCGATGTGGATTTCGTAAGCGTGGATCGGTTGATCGGTCGCCGCGTGCACAGCCGCGACCCGTGTCAGCGTCTTCTGCGGGCTCATCACCGTTTCCACATCCAACAGCCCGAGGCCCGGCGTGTCGCCCGCGGGTCCTTCGATGCCGTCGGGATCAGCAACGCTGCGTCCGAGCATCTGGTAGCCGCCGCAGAGGCCGAGCACATGGCCACCCCTGCGGTGATGCGCGAGCAGGTCGATGTCCCAGCCCTGCGCGCGCAGGAACGCGAGGTCGCCACGCGTGGACTTCGAGCCGGGGATGATGACGAGACGCACGTCGCCCGGTATCGCTTCGCCCGGACGCACCATCACGAGATCGACTGAAGGCTCGAGCTTCAGCGGATCGAGATCATCGAAATTGGCGATCCGCGACAATGCGAGGCAGGCGATCTTGCGCTGGCCCGGCTTGCGGGCATCGCTTAGGCCCAGCGCATCTTCGGCCGGCAACTCGCCGGCCCGTGCGAACCACGGCAGTACGCCAAAGCCGCGCCAGGCGGTCCTTTGCTCGATCAGTCTGTAGCCGTCATCGAACAGCGTGGGATCGCCGCGGAACTTGTTGATGACAAAGCCCTGGACCATCGCGGCATCATCAGGTTCGATGACCGTCTTGATGCCGACGAGCTGGGCGATGACGCCGCCACGGTCGATGTCGCCGACCAGCACCACGGGCACGCCGGCCTTGCGGGCAAAACCCATATTGGCGATGTCGGCCTTGCGCAGGTTCACCTCGGCCGGGCTGCCGGCGCCTTCGACCAGCACCAGATCGCTGCGCGCCTTCAACCGCTCAAAGCTCTCCAGCACCGCGCCCATCAGCTGTGGCTTCATCGCCGCATAGTCGCGCGCGCGCGCGGTTGCGATGCGCTTGCCATGCACGATGACTTGCGCGCCGACATCGGTCTCGGGTTTCAGCAGCACCGGGTTCATGTCCGTGTGCGGCTCGACGCCCGCGGCGAGCGCCTGCAGCGCCTGGGCGCGGCCGATCTCGCCGCCATCGACGGTGACGGCGGCATTGTTGGACATGTTCTGCGGCTTGAACGGGAGCACGCGCAAGCCGCGCCGCGTAAACGCGCGCGCGAGGCCGGCGACGATGAGCGACTTGCCCACGTCCGAACCGGCCCCCTGGATCATCAGCGCGCGTGCCGTCACGTTTCAGAACTCGACGCCGGCCTGCGCCTTGATGCCGGAGCGGAACGGATGCTTCACCAGCGTCATCTCGGTAACGAGGTCGGCGATCTCGATCAGCTCGTCCTTGGCGTTGCGCCCGGTGAGCACGACATGCGTCATCGGCGGCTTCGACGTCTTGAGGAAATCGACGATTTCGCCGATGTCGAGATAATCGTAGCGCAGCGCGATGTTGATCTCATCGAGCACGACCATGCGCAGATTGGAATCGAGAATCAGCTCCTTTGCCTTCTCCCAGCCGGCGCGCGCAGCCGCGATGTCGCGCGCGCGGTCCTGCGTCTCCCAGGTGAAGCCTTCGCCCATGGCGTGGAACTGGCACAGTTCGCCGAAATGGCCGGTGAGCAGGCGTCGTTCGCCGGTATCCCAGGCGCCCTTGATGAACTGCACGACCGCGCAGGGGAAGCCATGAGCGACGCAGCGCACGATCATGCCGAAGGCGGAGGACGACTTGCCCTTCCCGGCGCCGGTGTGGACGATGATGAGCCCTTTTTCGCCGCTCTTGGTCGCCATGATCCTGTCGCGGGCGACCTTGATCTTCGCCATTTTTGCGGCGTGCTTCGCCTCGTTCTTCGCGTCTGTCTTGGCGTGGGTCTTGGCGTCTGTCTTGGCGTGGGTCTTGGCGTCGGTTTCGTCGGCCGTTTGGCTATCCGGTTCAGGCGTCATCTGACAGGGTCCTTCGGCTTGACAAGAGGCGGCCGGGGGCAAATGGTGGCCCGGCGTTGGTTCCTGTCCTATGACAGGCGAAGAGGGAATGCGATAGGGTCCGAATCGGCAAGATTGGGTCCAAAATGCAGCCGCCCCCGCGACCGTGACCGGAGAGATGCCCAAAGCCACTGAACCCCCAGGGGATCGGGAAGGCGGGGATCGAAGGGCAAAGCCCTGCTCCGCAAGCCGGGAGACCTGCCAGCGCGGACGATTTTTGGACCGGCGGACGGGGTGTTCCGCGACGGGGAAACGAGCCTTCGCAAGAACGGTTCGTGGGCCTCTTCGCCTCCGGCTGATACTTCTGGAAGAGGCGATGACCGTCACACTGCATGTCTGCATCACCTGTCGCGCCGGCCAGACGCTCGGCGAAGGCGAGGTTACGCCCGGCAAGCGTCTGCATGGCGCGATCCTCGAGGCCGGTGTTCCCGACGGTGTCAAACTGGTTCCCGTCGAATGCCTCTCTGCCTGTAGCCAGGGTTGCTCGGTCGCGCTCAGCGCGCCCGGCCGCTGGTCCTATGTGTATGGCCGGCTCTCGGATGCCAACGCGCAGGACGTCGTTGCCGGCGCCGCCGCGTATGCCGCCGCGCCAGATGGCCTCGTGCCCTGGCGCAGCCGGCCTGAAATCTTCCGCAAGCAATCGCTTGCCCGCATTCCCCCCATTGTCGCGTTGCCGGAGGCCGCCGAATGAACTCGCTCGCAAAAGTCCCGGTGACCGTCGTCACCGGCTTTCTCGGCTCCGGCAAGACGACGTTGATCCAGCATCTGCTCGGAAATCCCGGAGGCAAGAAGCTCGCCGTGCTGGTCAACGAGTTCGGCAGCGAGGGGGTCGACGGCGAGATCCTGAAGTCCTGCGCCGACGAGAACTGTCCGGAAGAGAACATCGTCGAGCTAGCCAATGGCTGCATCTGCTGCACCGTTGCCGACGATTTCATTCCGACCATGGAGAAGTTGCTCGCTCGCCCTGTGAAGCCCGATCACATCCTGATCGAGACCTCGGGCCTGGCATTGCCGAAACCGCTGCTGAAGGCATTCGACTGGCCCGAGATCCGCTCGCGCATCACCGTGGACGGTGTGATCGCGCTCGCCGATGCCGAGGCTGTCGCCGCCGGCCGTTTTGCACCGGACCCGGATGCCGTCGAAGCGCAACGCGCGGCCGACGGGAATCTCGATCACGAGACGCCGCTGTCGGAGGTGTTCGAGGATCAGATCGCCTGCGCCGACATCGTGCTGCTCACCAAGGCCGATCTTGCGGGTGCTGCGGGCATTGAAGCCGCCAAGGCCGCGATCACCGCCGAGATGCCGCGCCGCGTGCCGATGCTGCCCATTACCGATGGTGCGATCGACGCACGCGTCATCCTTGGCCTTGGCGCCGCCGCCGAGAACGATCTCGCCGCGCGTCCCTCGCATCACGACGGCGAGGAGGAGCACGAGCACGACGATTTCGCCTCTCTCGTGATCGATCTCCCTGAGATTGCTGACGTCGATGCGTTGCTCGCATCGGTCCAGAAGCTGGCGCGCGAGCAGAACGTGCTGCGCGCCAAGGGCTATATCGCGGTCGCGGGCAAGCCGATGCGGCTGCTGCTGCAAGCGGTCGGCGAGCGCGTGCGCCACCAGTTCGACAGGCCCTGGGGCGCAGGTCTCAGGCAATCAAAGCTCGTCGTGATCGGCGAGCACGGCGATATCGACGAGGCTGCGATCAAGGCGGGATTGGGAGTCTGATGCACGTCGTCTTCCGCGAGAGCCGCGGTCTGGAGGAGACCGCGACGCCAAGGGACATCGGCCAGGACCCGGCCGATCTCGTGGTGCTCTCGTTCTCGGATTCCGACCTTGCCGCCTTTGCAGCGGGCTGGCGGCGTGGCCGTGACAGCCTGCCGTCGTTGCGGCTCGCCAATCTCGCGGAACTACGTCATCCGCTCTCGGTCGACACCTATATCGAGCGCACGCTGTCGCAGGCGCGTGGCATTCTGGTGCGCTTGATTGGAGGCGAGTCTTATTGGCCCTACGGGCTCGCGGCACTCCAGCAACTGGCAAAAGATCGCAATATCGTGCTCGCCGTGCTGCCGGCCGATGGCCGCGACGATATCAGGCTCGACGCTTATTCGACTTTGCCGGTCTCGACGCTGCGCCGGCTCAAGGTGCTGTGCGACACCGGCGGTCCCGTTGCGGCGCAGGCGGCGATTGCGCAGCTTGCGCTGGCCTCGGGTCTCTATGCCGGGCCCGTCGTCGGCGAAATGACCGTGCCAGAGATGGGCTTTTACGATTCCGCGCGAGGCGTGATCGCCGCCGTCCCGAGCGGGGGGAAGCCGTCCGCGCTGGTGACGTTCTATCGCTCTTACCTCACTGCCGCGGACACTGGGCCGATCGACGCGTTGATCGCTGCGCTGCGCGAGAAGGGGTTTGACGCCTATGGCGTGTTCGTCACCTCGCTGAAGGCCGCGGGCGTCGCTGACTGGCTGCGAGACCATCTCGCCAGGAATCCTCCTGCCGCGATCGTCAATGCGACGGCGTTCTCGGCGAGGGGCGACGACGGCACGACGCCGTTCGATGCCGCGCCGTGCCCCGTGTTCCAGGTCGCGCTCTCATCGGCGCAGCGCGAGGACTGGACGGAGTCGCTGCGCGGCCTGTCGCCCGGCGATCTCGCGATGCATGTGGTGCTGCCGGAGGTCGACGGCCGCCTGTTTGCGGGCGTGGCGAGTTTCAAATCGGCCGGGATGCGCGATCCCGATCTGCAGTTCTCGCATCTGGCTCATCGGCCGGATGAGGAGCGCGTGAGGGCCGTTGCGGCACGTGTTGCGGCCTGGCATCGCCTGGCCGAGAAGCCCGCTGCGGAGAAGCAGCTGGCGATCGTGCTCTCGAACTATCCGGGACGACCGCACCGGATCGCGCATGCGGTTGGTCTCGATGCGCTGGCCTCGGTGGAAGCCTTGGCGTCTGATCTTGCCGATGGTGGCTTCAACCTTTCGCCCGTCGGAGCGCTTGGCGAGACGCTGGTCAAGCAAAAATTGACGTGGACCGTTGCCGACTATCGCGCGGCGCTTTCGCGCCTGCCGCAAGCCTTGCAGGACGATCTCGCGCGAGCCTGGGGCGCGCCGGAGAACGATCCGAGCTGCCGTGACGGCGGCTTCCACTTCGCTGCGATCCCGTGCGGCCGATCGATCATCGCAGTCCAGCCCGAGCGCGGCGATGCGGCTACGCGCGATTCCGACTATCACGATCTCGCCCGCACACCGCGCCATGCCTATGTCGCGTTCCATCTCTGGCTCCGCGGGCAGGGGATTGATGCCGTCGTCCATATGGGCGCGCATGGCACTCTGGAATGGCTGCCCGGGAAATCCGTGGCGCTGTCCTCACACTGCTGGCCGGAGGCGCTGGTCGGCGATCTGCCCGTCATCTATCCCTTTATCGTCAACGATCCCGGCGAGGCCGCGCAGGCCAAGCGGCGCATTGGTGCCATCACCATCGGCCATCTGCCGCCGCCGCTGGAACAATCTGCCGTGCCTGACGGCTTGCGCCGGCTCGAACGTCTGCTCGACGAATATTCGACCGCCGATGGTCTCGATCCCGCGCGTCGCCAGCGCCTGATCGCGGCGATCCGCGAGGAGGCGCGTGCGGCGGGTCTCGAAGACGATCTCGGCCTGGATGCTTCGGCCGCACCGGCTGAAGCCATCCCTCGCATCGACCGCTTCGTCTGTGATCTCAAGGAAAGCCAATTCGGCGACGGCCTGCATGTATTCGGCCGCGGCGCCTGCGGTGACGCCGAGCGGGATGCGCTGTGCGCGGCGCTTGCAGGCCAGCGCATCGCGTCGGGCCCGGCAGGCTCGCCGTATCGCGGGCGTCAGGACGTCATGCCGACGGGGCGCAATCTCTTCGCCGTCGATCCCCGCGCGGTGCCGACATCGTCGGCGCATGCGCAGGGGATCAAACTCGCCGAAGAGCTGCTGCGCCGTCACCTGCAGGATCACGGCGATTGGCCGAAGGGTCTGGTCGTCGATCTCTGGGGCTCGGCCACCATGCGCACCGCGGGCGAGGAATTCGCGATGGCGCTGCATCTCGCCGGTCTCGCGCCGCGCTGGGATCATGCCTCCGGACGCGTCACCGGCTACGACATCATCGCGCCGGCCGAGCTCGGCCGTCCCCGCATCGACGTCACGCTGCGCGTCTCGGGCCTGTTCCGCGACGTCTTCCCGGGCCTTGCCCAGATGTTCGAAGCCGCCACCGAGGCGCTCGCATCGCGCGAGGAGGGCGAGGCGAATCCCTATCGCCACCGCGCCTCCCGCGTGTTCGCGCCGCGTCCCGGACAATACGGCGTCGGCCTTTCGGCGATCCCCGATGCCTTCTCGCCCGAGACGCGCGATGCCGCCGGTGAAGCCTGGCTGTCGGCCTCGTCCTGGGCGTTTTCCGCCGATGGCGAGATCAAGCCGGATCGCGCGGGCATCGAGCAGCGGCTCGCGTCCGCCGATGCGTTCGTTCACCTCCAGGATCTGCCGGAGACCGATCTGCTGCTCGCCGCCGACTATGCCGCGCACGAGGCCGGCATCGCCGCGGCGGCGGCGCATCTCGGCGCAGCAGGGCCATCGCTCTATCACCTCGACACCACGCGCCCCGACGAGCCGCACGCGCGTACGCTGACGGAAGAAATCTCCCGCGTCGTGCGCGCCCGCGCTGCCAATCCGGCCTGGATCGCCGGCATGATGCGGCACGGTTTTCGCGGCGCGGCGGAGGTCACTGCGACGCTGGAGCACATGGCGGCCTTCGCCCATCTCGCCGGCGCCGTACCGCCGCATCTGTTCGATCTGTATTATGACGCGACGCTCGGCGATGCCGATGTCCGCGCCTTCATGGCGCGCGAAAACCCGTCGGCGCTCGCCGCGATGCAGACCTGCTTCACCCGCCTGCACGAGGCTTCGCTCTGGCGAACGCGCCGCAACTCGATCGCGGCCGCGCTGAAGGAGGCGTCATGAGCGTGGCGTCAGTGAAGGGCTGGTGCCCCGGCGCTATCAGGCCGATGCAATCGGGCGACGGGCTCGTGGTCCGCGTGCGCCCGTTCGGCGGTCGAGTCGACGCGGAACAGGCCGCCGGGCTCGCGCGTCTCGCCGAGCGCCATGGCAATGGTCTGATCGACGTGACCAGCCGAGCCAATCTCCAGATCCGAGGCGTCAGCGAGAGCAGCCATCGGCGGCTGCTTGATGGTCTCGCACAGCTGGCGCTGCTGGACCCTGACGCCGACACCGAATCCCGGCGCAATATCCTGGTCACCCCGTTCTGGCGCCGCGGCGACGAGACCCAGGCGCTTGTCGCGGAGCTCGAAGAGGCGCTGGCGAACTCTGCGCTCGCGTTGCCGACGAAATTCGGCTTCGCCATCGATGACGGCACCTCGCGCGTGCTCGCGGGCAATTCCGCCGATGTGCGGATCGAGCGCGACGCGGCAGGCGGTCTCATGGTGCGTGCCGATGGCGCAAGGTTCGGCCGCTGCGTCGCGCGCGGCGAAGCGGTGACCACCGCACTTGCTGTCGCTCGCTGGTTTATCGCCTCCGGCGGACGCGGGCGGATGGCAACGCATCTTGCCGCGGGCGCAAAACTGCCTGAGGCGCTACGTGGCGAGGCGGAGCCGGCGCCGATCATGGCAGCTGTGCGCCCCGGTCTCTATCCGCAAGGGGCGATGGTCGGGATCGCCTTCGGGCAGGTGCCGCATACGACGCTCGACCAGCTCTCCGGCTGCGGGCATGCGCTGCGGATGACGCCGTGGCGGATGGTCTTGAGCGAGGGCAAGCGGACGATGCCGTCAGCCTCGGGCCTCATCACCGAGGCTGACGATCCGGCGCTGCGCGTCATCGCCTGCAGCGGCGCGCCGCGCTGCCGCGAGGCCCATGCCGATACCCGCGCGCTGGCCGCGGCGCTCGCGCCTGATATCGGGGCAGCTGCCCAGCTGCATGTCTCCGGCTGCGCCAAGGGCTGCGCCCATTCCGGCGCGGCCGCGATCACGCTGGTGGCGACGGCGACCGGGTTCGATCTCGTGCGCGGCGGCTCGACCCGCGACGTGCCTATACTGCGTGGGCTCGACCGCGACGACATGATCAGCGATCCCTCCATCCTGATGCGGGGCCACTGATGCCGCATGCTTACGAGACGGACGGCGTTGCGATCTATCGGCAATCCTTTGCGACCATCAGGGCCGAGGCCGATCTGGGGCGCTTCACAGCCGACGAAGAACAGGTCGTGGTGCGCATGATCCACGCCGCCGGCATGGTTGGTCTCGAAGCGCATATCCGCTTCACGCCCGGCATGGCGACCGCGGCGCGCGCAGCCTTGCAGAAGGGCGCGCCGATCCTGTGCGATGCGCGCATGGTGTCCGAAGGCATTACGCGCGCGCGACTGCCCGCGGCCAACGCGGTGATCTGCACGCTCGGCGAGGAGGCCGTTCCTGCGCTGGCGCAGTCGATGCGCAACACGCGCTCGGCCGCGGCGCTGGAACTGTGGCGCCCGCATCTCGACGGCGCGATCGTCGCGATCGGCAATGCGCCGACGGCGTTGTTTCATCTGCTCAACATGCTCGAGGACCGCGACTGCCCGCGGCCAGCGGCCATCATCGGCTGCCCGGTCGGCTTCGTCGGCGCGGCCGAATCCAAGGCCGCGCTGATGGCCGATCCACCCGTGCCGGCGCTGACGGTCGAAGGCCGCCTCGGCGGCTCCGCGATCACGGTCGCTGCCGTGAACGCGCTGGCGAGCCGGAGCGAATAGAGATGGGACGCATCATCTGCTGCGGTCTCGGACCCGGTGATCCCGATCTGATGAGCGTGCGCGCCGATCGTACCGTGCGCGGCGCGAAGCACGTCGCCTATTTCCGCAAGAAGGGCAGGCCGGGCCAGGCGCGGCGCATCGTCGAGGGGATGCTGGCTGCCGACGTCACCGAATATCCCATGGAATATCCGGTGACCACGGAGATCGCCTTCGATGGCCCGGAGTATGTCCAGCTGCTATCAGGCTTCTACGATGAATGGGCCGAGCGCCTGGCGCGGCTCTCGCGCGCAGTCGACGTCATCGTGCTGTGCGAGGGCGATCCTTATTTCTACGGCTCCTTCATGCACCTGCACACGCGCCTGCAGGGCCGCGTCGAGATCGAGGTGATCGCCGGCATTCCCGGCATGGTCGGCTGCTGGAACGGCGTGGGACAGCCGATTGCGCTCGGCGACGACGTGACGACGGTGCTGATGGGCACGCTCGCCGAAGAGGAACTCGAGCGGCGCATGCGCGATTCCGATGCCCTCGTCATCATGAAGACCGGCCGCAATCTCGCGAAGGTGCGCCGCGCGCTTGCATCCGCGGGCCGGCTGGACGATGCTGGCTGGCTGGTCGAGCGCGGCACCATGCCTGGCGAGCGCGTGGTGCGGCTTTCCGAGATCGATACCACTGAGTGTCCTTACTTCGCGATCGTGCTCGTGCACGGTAAGGGCCGGCATCCGGCCGCCGCCGAATGAGTGGCACGCTCACCATCGCGGGCCTCGGCCCTGGCAGTGACGCGCTGGTGACGCCGGAGGTCTCGGCCGCGCTTGCTACCGCGACCGACATCTTGGGCTATGCGCCTTACGTTTCGCGCGTGGCGCCGCGGCCCGGGCTCACCCTGCATCCGTCCGATAATCGTGCGGAACTTCAACGGGCCGCCGAGGCTCTGCGGCTCGCGGCCGATGGCGGCGAGGTGGTTGTCGTCTCCTCCGGCGACCCCGGCGTCTTCGCGATGGCCGCTGCCGTGTTCGAAGCGCTCGAACTGGCGCCGCAATATCAGGACCTGCCGATCCGCGTGCTCCCGGGGATCACCGCGATGCTGGCGGCGGCGGCGCGCGCCGGCGCGCCACTCGGCCACGATTTCTGCGCGATCAACCTCTCCGACAATCTCAAACCATGGGCGGTGATCGAGAAGCGGCTGCGGCTCGCCGCGGAAGCTGATTTTTCGATCGCGATGTACAATCCCCGCTCGGCGAGCCGGCCGGATGGATTTGGTCGCGCGCTCTTGGTGTTGAAGGAAGCCGGCTGTGGTGAGCGCCTTGCGATCTTCGCGCGCGCGATCAGCGCTGCCGACGAAAAAATCGTGACGGTTACGCTAAACGATGCGACGCCGGAGATGGCCGACATGCGCACGCTTGTCATCGTCGGCAATTCGCAGACGCGCCGCGTCGGTCGCTGGGTCTATGCGCCGAGGCAGGTCCGATGATCGAGCCATTGCATCACCTCGGCGACGCTCTCGACCCGCAGCCGCTCGGGCAATTGCGGCCGCGAGATCATGATCACGGGCAGGCCAAGCCTGCGCGCGGCGTCGATCTTGGCGCGGGCGCCGTCGCCGCCGGAGTTGCGGGCGACGATCCATGCGATGCCGCGCGTGCGCAGCATCTCCAGTTCGCCCTCGAGCGTGAACGGCCCGCGCGATACGATGACATCGGCGGCGAAGGGCAGGAGCGCCTCCGGCGGATCGACGAACCGCAGCGTGTAGGCATGCTGCGGACTGGCCGCGAACGGGGCGATGTGCTGGCGGCCGATGGCGAGGAAGACGTTTGCCGGCGCTTCGGGCAGCGCAGCCGCCGCAGCATTGACATCGCTGGCCTCAATCCAGATGTCGCCGGGCGTCTTGCTCCAGGGCGCGCGCTCCAGCGCGATCAGCGGCGTGCCGGTCTCAGCGCACGCTTCGATGGCGTGACGGCTCATCTCGGCCGCGAAGGGATGCGTCGCGTCGATCACATGGGTGATGCGTTCGCGCTTGATGTAGCCGGCAAGCCCGCTCACGCCGCCAAAACCGCCGATGCGGGTCGGCAGCGGCTGATCCGCCGGGACCCGCGTGCGGCCACCATAGGAATACACGGCGTCAATGCCCACGCGCGCGATCTCCGCGGCGAGCACGTTCGCATCGGCAATTCCGCCCAGAATGAGGGCGCGAATCATGGCTGAGTCCTTGGCTGTTCCCTGGCTGAGCATCATCGGTATCGGCGAAGATGGCCTTGCCGGGCTGCCGGACGCAAGCCGAAAGGCGCTCGCCAACGCGGAAACCGTGTTCGGCGGCGAGCGCCATCTTGCACTTGCAGACGTAGGAAGCCGCGGCCGCGCGTGGCCGGTGCCGTTCGATGCCGACATCGTGTTGAGCTGTCGCGGCCGGCCGACGGCGGTGCTCGCCTCCGGCGATCCCTTCTGGCACGGCGCCGGCGCGGGCCTCGCCGAGAAGCTCGGCAGCGACGAGTGGATCGCATATCCGGCGCCATCGACCTTCTCGCTCGCGGCCGCGCGGCTGGGCTGGCGGCTCGAGTCCGTCGTCTGTCTCGGGCTCCACGCCGCGCCGTTCGAGCGTCTGATCGCCCATCTGGCGCAAGATGCGCGGATCATTTGCCTTCTGCGCGACGGAAAGACGGTCGGCGAACTGGCGAAATGGCTGACGCAACGAGGATGGGGTGCCTCGCTCGTATGGACCCTCGAGGCGCTTGGCGGCCCGCGCGAATACATCGACCGGCACCGCGCCGATCGCTTTGCCGAGGATATTGCCGGCAATCTCGTTGCGGTGGCGGTCCTGGCGATAGGCGGGCAGGGGATTCCCCGCAGCTCAGGTCTTCGAGACGATCTCTTTGTCCATGATGGCCAGATCACCAAACGGCCGGTACGCGCGCTCGCGCTCTCCGCGCTGGCGCCGCGCCCCGGCGAGCGCCTATGGGATATCGGCGCCGGCTCAGGCTCGATCTCGGTGGAGTGGGCGCTGTGCGGGGGGGCGGCGACTGCGATCGAGGCGCGCGAGGATCGCGTTGCGAACATCCGCAGCAATGCGGCGGCGTTCGGGCTGACGCACAGGATCACCATCATCACGGGAACGGCGCCCGAAGCACTTGCCGCGTTGGAGGCACCCGATGCCATCTTCGTCGGCGGCGGCCTCGATCGCGCGATGTTCGATGCGATCTGGTCGCGTCTTTCACCGGGCGCGCGGCTCGTCGCGCATGCCGTGACGCTGGAGACCGAGGCGCTGCTCGGCGGATTGCACCGGCAGCATGGTGGCGAGTTGATGCGGGTCGAGATCGCGCATGCCGCTCCGCTCGGCCGTTACCGCTCGTGGGAGGCGGCACGGCCGTTGCTGCAGTGGAGTACGGTCCGATGAAAATCGCCGGGCTCGGATTCAAGAGAGATGTGACGCTGGCCTCGTTGCGCGAAGCGCTGCTGGCAGCCGGCGGTCCCGAAGGGCTCACCGCTGTGGCTACTGTCAGCGAGAAGGCCGATGCGGAGGCGTTGATACTGCTTGCGCTGGAATGCGGCGTGCCGATCAAGGCGGTACCGGCCGACATATTGGCTCGTATCGACACGCCGACGCAATCGAAGCTCGTCACCGAAAAATTTGGTACGGGATCCCTCGCCGAGGCAGCGGCGCTCGCTGCCGCCGGCCCGCACGCGCGATTGATCGGGACACGCGCGATCTCGCAGGATCGCACCGCGACGGCTGCGATCGCGGAAGGAGACGGCCCATGACGGTGCATTTCATCGGCGCCGGACCGGGCGCTCCGGACTTACTGACGCTGCGTGGCCGGGACTTGATCGCGGCCTGTCCGGTTTGTCTCTATGCGGGATCGCTGGTGCCCGAAGGCGTGTTGGCGCATTGCCCGCCAGGTGCGCGCATCGTCAACACGGCGCCGCTGTCGCTCGACGATATCATCGCCGAGATCGGCGCGGCGCACGCGCAGGGCAGGGACGTCGCGCGGCTGCATTCGGGCGATCTCTCGATCTGGTCGGCGATGGGCGAGCAGCTTCGCCGGCTGCGCGCGCTCGGCATTCCCGTCACGATCACGCCGGGCGTGCCCTCGTTCTCCGCGGCCGCCGCCGCCCTCGAAGCCGAGCTGACGCTGCCTGGGCTCGCGCAGTCGGTCGTGCTGACCCGCACGCCGGGCCGCGCCAGTGCGATGCCAGAGGGCGAGAAGCTTGCCGCGTTCGCCGCAACCGGCGCCGTGCTCGCGATTCATTTGTCGATCCATCTGCTCGACCAGGTCGTCGCCGAGCTCACGCCGCACTACGGTGCCGGCTGTCCAGTCGCCATCGTCTGGCGCGCGAGCTGGCCGGACCAGCGCATCGTCCGCGCGACGCTGGCAACGCTCGATGCCGCCGTCGGTACGGAGATGGAGCGCACTGCCTTGATCCTGGTCGGCAAGACGCTTGGCGCTGCGGAGTTTGACGAGAGCCGGCTCTACGCCGCCGACTACGATCGGCGCTATCGCCCGATCGGTGCCGAGCCGCGCTTCCCGGAGGCATCGTGATGGCGGCGGGCCTCGTCATATCCGCGCCAGCGTCCGGCGTCGGCAAGACCACGCTGACGCTCGCGCTGGCGCGCGCCTGGCGCAATCGCGGATTGAAGGTGCAGTGCTTCAAGAGCGGGCCCGACTATATCGATCCCGCCTTCCATGCCGCGGCCACGGGCCGTGCCTCCGTCAACGTCGACAGCTGGGCGATGGACCGCGCGACCATCGCGCATCTCGTCAGCCGCGGCAGCGATGCGGACATCGTGCTCGCCGAGGGCTCGATGGGCCTGTTCGACGGCGTTGCCGCGCGCGGCGTCTCGGGCACCGGCGCCACCGCTGACATCGCGGAGATGCTGGGCTGGCCGGTGGTTTTGGTGATCGATCCCTCGGGACAGGCGCAGACGGCGGCGGCGATCGCGGCGGGCCTGCGCGATTACCGCGCCGGTCTGCGCCTTGCCGGCGTCGTGCTCAATCGTGTGGCGAGCCCGCGCCATGAAGAGCTCGTGCGGCGCGCGCTCAACGACGTCGGCATCGCCGTCTTCGGCGCACTGCCGCGCCATGCCGAGATCAGCCTGCCGAAACGGCATCTCGGCCTGGTGCAGGCCGAGGAGCAGGCGGAGATCGGCAAGCTGATCGACGAGGCCGCGCGCTTCGTCGCCGAGCATGTCGATCTCGATGCGGTGCTGCGCTCGGCTGCCGACTGGTCGGTGCGATCAGCCACCGATGGCCTGAACGTGACGCCGCCCGGCCAGCGCATCGCGCTTGCCCGCGATGCCGCATTCTCCTTCGTCTACCCGCACATGCTGGAAGCCTGGCGCGCGGCCGGCGCGGAGATCTCGACATTCTCGCCGCTCGCCGATGAAGCGCCGGATGCGGGCGCGGATGTCTGCTGGCTGCCCGGCGGCTATCCCGAGCTTCATGCCGGCAAGATCTCCGCCAATGCGCGCTTCCACAACGGCCTACGTGCCTTCGCCGAGACACGGCCGGTGCACGGCGAATGCGGGGGGTATATGGTGCTGGGCACCGCTTTGACCGATGCCGAAGGTATTCGTCATGAGATGACGGGTCTGCTCGGACTGGAGACGAGCTTTGCCAAGCGCCGCATGCATCTGGGCTATCGTCTCGCCACGCTCTCAGCGCCGATGCCGGGGCATCAGGCCGGTGCGCGGCTGCGTGGGCATGAATTCCACTATTCGACGATCCTCGCCCAGCCTGATACGCCGCTGGCGGTGGTGCACGACGCAGCCGGTGCGGTCATCGCCGAGGCCGGCTCGCGGCGTGGCCACGCCACCGGCACGTTCTTCCATCTGATCGCGGAGGACCGGTGAGCGGCTTTGTCTCCTTCGTCTCCGCCGGCCCCGGCGATCCCGAGCTTCTCACGGTCAAGGGCGCCGCGCGGCTGCGCGAGGCCGACGTCGTGCTCTATGACGATCTCGCCTCCGGCGCGATCCTCGACCTGGCGCGGCCCGGCGCCAATCTCGTCGCGGTCGGCAAACGTGCAGGGCGGCCTTCGACCAAGCAGCACCACGTCAATCGGCTGCTGGTCGATTATGCCGCCACCGGCGTCCGCGTCGTGCGGTTGAAGTCGGGCGATGCCGGCATCTTTGGCCGGCTCGAGGAGGAGCTGGAGACGCTGCGCGAGGCGGGCATCGGCTACGAGATCATTCCCGGCGTCACTTCGGCCTGCGTGGCCGCCGCGCAAGCCGGCATTCCCCTGACGCGTCGCCATACCTCGCGCCGGGTGCAGTTCGTGACCGGGGCCGATGTCACCGGCGAGCTGCCGCCGAATCTAAATTGGGCGGCGCTGGCCGATCCGGATGCAACGACGGTGGTCTATATGGGCCGACGCACCTTTCCGGCGCTGGTCTCGAAATTGATCGAGCACGGTCTGTCACCTGGCACTCCGGCACTGTTCGCCGAATCGCTTGGCCGCGCCGACCAGCTGATAGTGCGCACCACGATCGCCGAACTGGCCGCGCAGCTGGCGCGCGGCGGCGCGGCGTCCACGGCGGCCGTCATCATGTTCGGCGCGCTGGCGGGGGGCGGATCATCATGATGACCCTCTCGCTGATCGGCATCGGTTGCGGCGATCCCGCGCAGCTCACGCGCGCGGCTGTTCACGCCATCAATGCTGCCGATCTTGTCCTGATCCCGCGCAAGGGCACCGCGAAGTCTGATCTCGCTGATCTCAGGCGAACGATTTGCGCGGACGTGCTCACCACTGCCACCACGCGCATTGCCGAATTCGAGCTTCCCGTGCGCGACGCGCTCGAAGCCGACTATCGCAAGGGCGTTGACGATTGGCACGATGCGGTCGCCGCCACGTGGTCGCGGACGATAGCCGATCATCTCGGCGGTGACGGCAAGGTCGCGCTGCTGATCTGGGGTGATCCGTCCCTCTACGATTCCTCGCTGCGTATTGCGCGGCGGCTCGCTCCCCAGCCGACCATTGAGGTCGTGCCGGGTATCACCTCGATCCAGGCGCTTTGCGCGGCGCATGCGCTGCCGCTCAATGACATCGGTGAGCCCTTTCTGGTCACGACGGGACGGCGCCTGCGCGAAGGCGGCTGGCCTGAAGGCGTCGATACGGTCGTTGTGATGCTCGACGGCGGCACCGCGTTCCAGTCGCTCGATCCTGACAGAATTCAAATCTGGTGGGGTGCCTATCTCGGCATGGCCGATCAGATCATCATGTCCGGCGCCCTGGCCGATATTGGTCCGCGCATCGTGGCGGCGCGGCAGGATGCGCGCGAGCGGCACGGCTGGATCATGGACTGTTATATTCTCAAACGCAGGCCATAAGCGAGGCAGCATGCTCCCTGAATGGATCA
This sequence comes from Bradyrhizobium sp. USDA 4472, assembly GCF_054058595.1. Lineage (NCBI taxonomy): Bacteria > Pseudomonadati > Pseudomonadota > Alphaproteobacteria > Hyphomicrobiales > Nitrobacteraceae > Bradyrhizobium > Bradyrhizobium sp. USDA 4472. The sequence continues at coordinate 7,290,226 of NZ_JBSSAM010000001.1, read as the reverse complement.
CTCAAAACTGCCCTGAGCCATCAGCTGTTCATCGCGATGCGGCGATCGCGCGGCAGGCGCAACTGACAAAGCCGACGGGCGCGCTCGGCCGACTCGAGCAGCTCGCGATCGAGCTTGGCGGTCTGCAAGCGACCGAACGCCCCCGCGCGGCACGCGTGCCGATCATCATCTTCGCCGGCGATCACGGCATTGTCGCCCAGGGCGTGTCGGCCTATCCGCAGGCCGTCACCATTGCGATGATGGCGAATTTTGCCTCGGGCGGCGCTGCGATCTCCGTGCTGGCACGCGAACTCGGCTCGACGCTTGAAGTTGTTGACGCGGGAACGCTGGCGCAAGAGCCGATGCCAGATATCGTCACGGACAAGCCGCGCCACGGCACGCGGGATTTCAGCATTGAGCCTGCGCTGACGCTCGCCGAGCTGGCATTCGCCTTCGAGGCCGGTCAGCGCGCAGTCACGCGAGCGAAGGCCAATCGACCCGATCTCCTGATCTTCGGCGAGATGGGTATCGGCAACACCACGACGTCTGCGGCGATCGCCGCAGGCCTGCTCGGCATCAGCGCCGAAGAGATCGCAGGCCACGGCACCGGCGTCGATGCGGCGGGGCGCGTGCACAAGGCGCGCGTGATCGATGCCGCGATCGCGCGTCATGGCGTGGCCGGCGCGGCGCCCGAAAAAATCCTGTGCGCCGTGGGCGGTCTCGAGATCGCGGCCATATCCGGGGCCATCATCGCGGCCGCGCAAGCGCGGATTCCGGTGCTGATCGACGGGTTCATCGTCTCGGTAGCGGCGCTCGCGGCGGTGCGGCTGAACCCGTCGTGCCAGCCGTTCCTGCTGCCGTCACACCAGTCGGCGGAACAGGGGCATCGGCTGGTGCTGCGCGCGCTGAACGTGCAGCCGCTGATCAGCCTCGATCTCCGGCTCGGCGAGGGGTCGGGCGCCGCGATCGCCCTGCCGCTGGTGCGTTCGGCCTGCGCGCTGCACAATGACATGGCGACGTTCGCGCAGGCCAATGTGCCGGACAGAGCTAGCTGACTTGCCGATTGACTGACACAACCCGCCATCCGGTCGCGAGCCGGTCGATCCGGGTCAGTGACAGCGGATCGATCACGAAGCGCAAGGCTGCTTGCGGCGAGAGATCGAGGGCGATGCAGAGGGCGGCGCGGATGGTGCCGGAATGCACGACGAGCGTTGCGGGGCCGGCACCTATCGGCGCAAGCCCGAGCCGGACGCGCGCGACCTGATCCTCAAAACTCTCTCCACCTGGTGGCCGTCGGCGTGCCGGATCACTCCAGAACTGCGCATAGGTTTCGCCCCCGCTGGCTGCGAGCTCGTCATGCCGGCGGCCGGTCCAGCCGCCAAAATCCTGCTCGCCGAATTCGGGCATCAGTTCAGGCTCAAGCCCCAGCGCCCGCGCCGTCTCGACCGTGCGGCGCGCCGGGCTGGCATAGCTCGCCGCATTCGGCGGCAGAAGACGGCGCAGCGCCTCGAGCTGCGCGCGATCGTCGAGATCGGCCGGAGCGTCGGCCGCATGGATGGTCCCCGCGACACCGTCGACGCGGGCATGGCGTATCAGCCAAAGGAAGGTCTCGCCTTCCATGCAGATCTCCCAGGGAAGCTCGCCGCCGCGGCAATATCGCCGCATCCGGCACATTGACTCTGTCTTCGCCGTAATCCTAGATGGCGGTGACGGTTTCCCCGAAAGGGGATGAAAAGGGAATGCGGTGCGGGGACGTTGTCCCCAATGCCGCAGCTGCCCCCGCAACTGTAAGCGGTGAATCCTTCGTCGAAAAGCCACTGGGTCCTCGGTCCCGGGAAGGCGACGAAGCGGTCACGACCCGCGAGCCAGGAGACCTGCCGTCAGCCGTGGTCACACGCGAAGATGTCGGTCGGGGAGTACAGACATTCGGCTTCATCGGAAGGCTGACAGCCTGATGGTGGGACCTTGGTTCGCGGTGACGTGCCACTGACGTCACACCGAGGTCCAGGACCGTGTCTTCCATCCGTATTGTACGACCACGCCGCTTTCTGCTGGCGTCCGCCGCTCTCACATCTTTCGCTACCATCGAGATGACGGCTGCCCTGGCGCAGCAGGCCCGCGAGCCCCTGCCGCCCGTGGAGGTGTCGCCGCCGCAATCGCGCAAGCAGGCCAAACCCAATGGCCAAAGTGCAGAGAGCGCGCGCCGTAGGGCCGTGCGGCGACCCTCGACCGCATCGACCGCGTCCAAGCCGGTCGTGCCGAATTCCGCAGCGCCAACGCCACTCAACAGCAACGCGGTCGCGGAGAGCGCTTCGCGCCTCGGCCTGACGGTGCGCGAGACGCCGGCAACCGTCGAGGTCATCCGCGCCGAGACCATCCGCGAGCAGGGCTACCGCACCGTCTCCGACGTCGCGCAAGGCGCGGTCGGGGTCACTGCCGGAGACAATCCGGCCGAGCCGTCCGCGTTCTCGATGCGCGGCTTCACCAACAGCCAGATCAACACGCTCTACAACGGCATCAAGATCGGTCCGCAGAACATGACCTCGCGGATCATGGACACGGCCAATCTCGAAGCCGTGGAAATCCTCAAAGGTCCGGCCTCCCTGATGTCGGGCGAGGGCGCCGCGGGCGGCGCCATCAATTTCGTGACCAAGCAGCCGCGCACGGGGCCGATCCAGAACGAAGCAGACTTTTCGTTCGATTCCTTGAATTCCTTCCGTACGCATTACGGTTCCGGGGGCAGCACCAACGTGCAGGGTCTGGACTACCGTTTCGACGTCAGCCGGTCCTCGCTCAACGGCTTTGCCGACGACACCAATACCAAGACACTCGACGTCTCCGGCCAGCTCAATGACCGCATCTCCGACAGCCTCAAGGTCTGGGGGGCGATCGAGTATCGCGAGGACCGTTCAAAAGCCTATTGGGGCGCGCCGCTGGTGCCGGCGGCCTTCAGCGGTTCGCACGCGACGAGCGGCATCGTCTCCGGCAGCTATTTCAACAGAACCGACCTTGGGGCCGTCACGATCGATGACCGTACCTTCAATACGAACTACAATGTCCTCGACGATAGAAACGTTGCGCAGGAAGTGTGGCTGCGCGGCGGTTTCGAGCTGAAGCTGGCGCCCGACCTGACACTGAAGAGCCAAGCCTACGGCTATGGCGCCGAGCGCAGCTGGTTCAACAACGAGATCGAGGCGTTCAATTCCACAAACAACCAGGTCTATCGCGAGCGCTTCTATGTCGCGCACAGCCAGCGCCTCGTCGGCAACATCACTGATCTGGTCTGGGACGCCAACATCGCGGGTTTCGACAACCGCATGGTCACGACGCTGTCGTCGAGCTATCTCGACTTCGTCCGGCCGGGCGCGGCAAACTTCCCGAACGATTTTGTCTCGCTGGTCGATCCCGATCGCGGCCTCTACGGCGATCTCACGACGCAGCAGCAGACAGCGCGTATCGACAACGAGGCGCTGTCGTTCGAGGACCGGCTGAAGCTGACGCGGACCTTCGCGCTGATCGGCGGCCTGCGCGTCGAGCATATCGGGCTCGACCGCAACTCGACCGACGTCAATGGCCTGGAGAAGGCGAGCTTCCCGTTCACAAAGGACTGGGCGCCCGTCACCGGCCGCATCGGCTACAGCTGGGAAGCCGTTCCCGGCCTGACCTTCTTCAGCCAGTACGCCACCGGCGCCGACATCTCGGCCAACAACATCTTCTTGCTCGCGCCGACCCAGAATCTGGATCCGACCACCGCGCGCACCTACGAGACCGGTGTCAAGCACGTGTTTTGGGACAACAGGGCGGAGTGGTCGTTCTCGGCCTACGACATCCTGCGCAAGAATGTCTATGCGGCGGCCGGCGGCATGACGCTCAACATCGCGGGGCGGCAGGAGTCCAAGGGCGTCGAGCTCGCCGGATCGATCCGCCCAATCGAGCCTTTGCGTCTCTGGGGCAACGCCGCCTATGTCGATGCGCGCTATGCCGATTATGATTTTGCCGGCGGCTCGTTCTCCGGCAACACGCCGCCGAATGCGCCCCGCGTCGTCGCCAATGCGGGCGCATCCTGGCGCTTCTCGACGCCGTGGCCCGTGGAGCTCGGCATCGTCGGCCGCCATGTCGGCGACCGCTACAACTGCGATGCCAACGCCGTGACCATGAATGCCTACACGGTCGGCGATCTCTACGCCTTCGTCGACGTCCCCAAGACGGTCTTCTTTGCCGTCGACCAGGCTCGCCTGGCCGTCAGGGTCCGCAACTTCACCGACAGGCGCTATGCGATCTGGGGTGACCCGTTCTATCCCGACCAGGTCCTGCTGGGCGCGCCCCGAACCTACGAAATCTCCGCGGCTTTCAAATGGTAGGGCGCTGACCGCATGATGGGCGCGATCGTGCTCTTGCACCGCTGGCTCGGGATCGCATTCTGCCTCCTGTTCGCGATGTGGTTCGCGAGCGGGATCGTGATGCACTTCGTGCCGTTTCCGTCGCTGACGGAAGCGGAGCGGTTTGCAGGCCTGGCGCCGGTCGAGCGCACAGAGCCGATCATGGCGGTTGCCGACGCGGTGGCCGCCAGCGGGATCGCCGAGGCCACGCGCGTTCGCCTGATCCGGCGCAGCGACGGGCCGGTCTATGTCGTATCAGGGCCGTCGCATCTGCGCGCAGTCCGCGCATCCGATGGGGCCGATGCATCGGTGGAATCTGCGGACCTCGCGCTCGCTATCGCCAGGGATCACGCCCGCAGCCGCGGGCTCGATGCTGTTCACGCCGTGGTTGTCGCACGCGCCGATTACGATCAATGGAGCGTGCCGAACGGCTTTGACCGGCACCGGCCTCTGTTCCGCATCACACTTGGCGATGCTGCCGGAACCGAAGCGTATGTCTCCTCACGCGCGGGCGAGGTCGTGCTGGATACGACGCGCAGCGAGCGTGGCTGGAATCTTGTCGGCAGCGTGCTGCACTGGATCTATCCCACGGTGCTCCGCAGCAACTGGGCGCTGTGGGACCAGATGGTCTCGTCGATGTCGCTGATGGCCCTGATCGCGGCGATGTCCGGGGCGGTACTCGGAATTCTCAGGCTCCGAATTCACAGGGACAGAACTCACGGGCGCCCGATCCCTTCGCCTTATCGCGGATGGCACGCCCTGCATCACGTCATCGGTCTCCTATCGACCGTTTTCCTGTTGACCTGGATCTTCAGCGGCTGGCTCTCGATGGATCACGGCCGGCTGTTCTCGCGTGGGCACTTGACCGCGGCCGAAGTCGGCCTGACGAACGCCGGGCCGGACTGGCGCGCGGCTCCAACGCTTGATCGGCAGCCGCTGTCGACTGCAGCCCGTGAAGTCGAATGGTTTGCTTTCAATGGCAGCGTCTATCGGCGCGACCGGATCGGACTTGGCAGGCAGAGCTTGATCAAACCGGGCGAGCCGGCCCGCTATCGGCAGACGGCGTTCCTGGATGGGCGGGACGTTCTCAACCTGACGGAGCGCCTGGCGGCAGGCTGCGGCGTGCCCTCCGTTCTTGCCGACAACGACGACTATCCCGCTCGGTCCGCCGTCCCCGGAGCCCCGGTCTACCGTTCCCGCTGTGGCGGTCTCTGGTTCGACATTGACGGCGCCGACGGCAGTATCCTGCAACGGCTCGATGCCTCGCGACGGGCCTATCGCTGGGCCTACGGCGCGCTCCATACGTTCGACTTTCCCATTCTGATGGCGCATCCGCGCGTCCGCGATGTCCTGATCGTCGGGCTCTGCGCGCTCGGGCTGCTGTTCTCCGTCACCGGCATCGTGATCGGCTGGCGGCGCCTGCGCCTGTCGATCTGAGCCGCCCCTTGCGCATAGCTTCCGCGCTCGGCTGCGGAGTCATTGATCCCTTTCCGCCGGCCGCCTTTCAGTGTAGCTCTGCGCCCACCTAAGCGGCAGCCGTCAGTCGGGCCGCCGCAATCATGCAGGAGAGCCATGTACCCGAAAGTTCAGATGTTCATCGCCGGCGAGTGGACCGACGGCACTTCCGGCAAGTCGGAGGACGTCCTCAATCCCGCAACCGGACAGCCGATCGGCAAGACCCCGCACGCCTCGCGGGCGGACCTCGATCGCGCCCTGGAAGCCGCCAGGTCCGGCTTCGATATCTGGCGCAAGACCTCGCCTTTCGACCGCTACAAGCTGATGCGCAAGGCTGCGGACATCATCCGTTCGCGCGCCGCCGAAATCGCGCCCGTCATGACCATGGAACAGGGCAAGCCGGTCGTGGAAGCGCAGGGCGAGACCATGCTGGCCGGCGACCTCATCGACTGGTTCTCCGAGGAAGCCCGCCGCGCCTATGGCCGCATCGTGCCGCCGCGCATGGGCAACGTCTCCCAGCTCGTGACCAAGGAGCCGGTCGGTCCGGTCGCCGCGTTCACGCCCTGGAATTTCCCGATCAACCAGGCGGTCCGCAAAATCTCGGCTGCTCTCGCCGCCGGCTGCTCGATCATCGTCAAGGGCCCGGAAGAAACGCCCGCCAGCTGCATGGAGCTGGTGCGCGCCTATGCGGATGCCGGCATTCCCCCCGGCGTCGTCCAGCTGGTGTTCGGCGTGCCCTCGGAAGTCTCGGAATATCTCATTCCGCATCCGATCATCCGCAAGATCAGCTTCACGGGCTCGACCGCGGTCGGCAAGCATCTGGCCGCGCTCGCGGGCCTGCACATGAAGCGTGTCACCATGGAACTCGGCGGCCATGCGCCGGCGATCGTGTTCGCGGACGCTGATCTCGACAACGCGGCGAAAATCCTGTCGACCAACAAGTTCCGCAACGCCGGCCAGGTCTGCGTTTCGCCGACGCGCTTCCTCGTGCACGAAAGCGTCTACCAACCCTTCGTCGACAAGTTCGTCGCCGCAGCCAGGGGCCTCAAGGTCGGCAACGGCCTCGACAAGGACACGCGAATGGGGCCGCTGGCCAATCCGCGCCGTGTCGATGCCATGGAAGGTCTGGTCTCCGACGCGGTTCAGCACGGTGCCAAGATCCAGGCCGGCGGCAAGCGTATCGGCAATGAAGGCTTCTTTTTCGAGCCGACCGTCATCACCGACGTGCCGCGCGAGGCCCGTATCATGAACGAGGAGCCCTTCGGACCTCTTGCCCCGATTACATCCTTCCGCAGCTATGACGAAGTCGTGGCCGAGGCGAACCGTCTGCCTTATGGCCTGGCGGCCTATGCCTACACCACCTCGACCAAGACGATGCAGGCGATCGGCGCCGACATCGAGAGCGGCATGGTCTCGATCAACCATCATGGCCTCGCGCTGCCCGAGGTGCCGTTCGGCGGCATCAAGGATTCCGGCTACGGATCGGAAGGCGGCCTCGAGGCGATCGAAGGTTATCTCAACACCAAGTTCGTGACCCAGGCGAGCGCGTAAAGCCCGCACCACGTTCATTGCAAGGCGCGTCACGGCATGCCGTGGCGCGCTTTGTTATGTCGCGGTCACGGCACGTGCGGACAGGGTGACGACGCACATCATCGCGGCCAGCATCCAGAACGCCATTGGCAGGCCCACGGCGTGGGCGACAAAGCCGATGCCGGCAGGACCAACCAGAACACCAGCATAGCCGGCGGTCGTGATCGACGCCACCGCAAGCCCCGTAGGCATTGCGGTCTGCCTGGCGGCGCGCCGGAACAGCACCGGCACGAGATTCGAGGCGCCGAGACCGATGAGCAGAAAGCCGGCGATGGCGATCCCCGCGCCCGGTGCCAGCAGCAGCACCGCAAGCCCCGCGACCGCGAGCAGGCTTCCACCGACCAGCGTTGCACGGTCGCCGACACGCGCGACGACGACGTCGCCACCAAGCCGGCCTGATGTCATCGCGATCGAGAACACGATGTAGCCGATCCCGCCTTGCGCCGCGCTGACGAGGCCCTCGCCGATGACGAGCAGCGCGCCCCAGTCGAGCATCGCGCCTTCGATCAGGAAGGTGATGGCCGCCAGCAGCGCCAGCAGCAGCACGATGCCATGCGGCAGCACGAACAAAGGTCCGTCCGGCGCTTGTGACGAGCGTCGCAGCAGGCGCGGCCAGGCGAGCGCCATCGCGATCAGCATCAGGACGGAGCACATTAAAGTGCATGCGAGCGGGCCAAAATGGAACGACAGCAGCGCCGTCATCACCGCCGAGCCGGCAAACCCGCCGATGCTGAAGAGGGCGTGAAAGCCCGACATCAACGGTACCCCTGCCGCACGCTCGACCTCGACGGCATGGATGTTCATGGCGACATCGATGGAGCCGAGCGCCGCTCCGAATGCGAGCAGGGCAAGCGCCAATGTCACGGGCGTGCCGGCGACGACCAGAAGGGGCAAGACCAAAGCGAGGCCGATCCCGCCCGCGATGACGATCGGCTTGGTGCCGTGACGGGCGCTCAAGAGGCCGGTGGCGAGCATCGCGACGACCGAGCCGATGCCGAGGCTGAGCAGCAGCAGCCCGAGGAGGGCGTCATCGACGGCGAGCCGCTCCTTCGCGAACGGCACCAGCGGCGCCCAGCATGCGAGGCCGAAGCCGGCGACCAGGAACGAGAGGCGCGTTGCGAGCCGCGTCGCCGGCCGGTCGGCTGATGTCATCAACGAAACTCCGGGAGGGAAACGCGCGCGATTGCGGCGCAAGCGGGTGCTTAGATCATCAACCAAGAACGAGCGCCAGAGTTCCGCCCGTGGCACGCGTTGACGAATTGTATCGTTGCATGTCAGCCATAATCCCTTCCGGTCCCGTCCGGGTGGCGGGCGTGCGGGGCGGGCAGCTTGGCGGGTTAGGAGTTGTGAGGAGTTGCAAGCATCCTCTAAAAAGGAGCACAACTTGTGACTTGCTCTGGGCCGCGACGCCGGCGCTATCTTCCAGGGCGCGGACGCCATCGGGCGACCGAACAAGCAAGGAGAACGACATGATCCGCAAGGCAAAAGCAGTTTGGCAGGGCACTGGCCGCGATGGCACCGGCCATCTGTCGAGTGAATCCGGCGTGCTCGCCGAGACGCCATATTCGTTCAAGACGCGCTTTGAGAACGAGAAGGGCACCAATCCCGAGGAATTGATCGCAGCAGCGCATGCCGGTTGCTTTACGATGGCGCTGGCCTTCGGTCTGCAACTCGCGGGCTTCACGCCGACCGAGCTATCCACCGAGGCCGCGGTCACTCTCGATCCCGAAGGAAAGGGATTCAAGATCAGCAAGTCGGCGCTGACCTTGCGCGCCAAGGTGCCGAACCTCGACGACGCCGGTTTCGCTCGCATTGCCGGCGAAGCCGAGAAGAACTGTCCGGTGTCGAAAGTGCTGAACGCCACAATCACGCTCGATGCCAAGCTGATCTGAGCGAACGCTGCGAACCGTTACCAGGACTTATTGCTCAGGACTTGCCAGCATCGACCCGATGAAGGCAAAGTCCTGGGCGATACGCGGAGCAAAAGGAACCCATCACATGACGACAGAACGCGCAGTTTTGGCCGGAGGCTGCTTCTGGGGCATGCAGGATCTCATCCGCAAACAGACCGGCGTTGTCTCGACGCGCGTCGGCTATACCGGCGGCCGGGTGAAGAACGCCACCTATCGCAATCATGAAGGTCATGCCGAAGCGATCGAGATCATGTTCGATCCGGCGAAGACCAGCTTCCGGACCATGCTGGAATTCTTCTTCCAGATCCACGATCCCACCACGATCAACCGTCAGGGCAATGATCTCGGGACGAGCTACCGCTCCGCGATCTTCTACACGTCGGACGAGCAGAAGCGCACCGCCGAAGATACCATTGCCGATGTCGACGCGTCGGGTCTATGGCCCGGCAAGGTGGTGACGGAAGTCGCGCCAGCCGGCGAGTTCTGGGAGGCCGAACCCGAGCATCAGGATTATCTCGAGCGCTATCCCGACGGATACACCTGTCATTTCATCCGGCCCGACTGGAAGCTGCCGCGACGCGCGACCGTGGCGGGAGGCTAGGGACCAGCCGGACGTCGGAGTTCGATGATTCTGAAGACGAGGGAGGGACGCAATATGCTCAAAGGCATCAATCCGCTGCTCAATGCCGACGTGCTCTACGCCTTGCGCGCGATGGGGCATGGCGATCGCCTGGTGGTATGCGATACCAATTTTCCCGCTGACTCGATCGCGCGCCAGACCGTGTTCGGCGAATTGCTTCGTATCGACAATGTCAGCACTGCGAAGGCCATCGAAGCCATTCTTTCGGTGATGCCGCTCGATACGTTCGTCGAGGATGCCGCGATTCGAATGGAAATCGTCGGCCAGCCTCAGGAGGTGCCGCCGGTGCAACGCGAGGTGCAGTCCGCGATCGACCGCGCCGAGGGACGCTCCTGGCCGCTGGTCGGGGTCGAGCGCCATGCCTTCTATGAGAAGGCCAAAGCGGCGTATTGCGTGATCGCCACCGGTGAGCGCCGCTTCTACGGCTGCTTCCTGCTCTCCAAGGGTGTCATCGCGCCGGACGCAGAGTGACCTTCATCTCGCGGATCGGCGAACTTAAACCAGGGCCGCAGCGCCGGGTGTTCGCTCGGTCGTTTCCGCGTAGTTGCGATCGACGACCCGCAGCGTCTGCAGAATCATGCCGTCGACGATCGCCGCCGACTTGCTTGGACGGACATATATCGCGGTGGATTTGAGCAGCCACGGCAACACCGCCTCCTTGAGCCGCTCTTCGTAGGCGCTGCGCATCATGTCGAAGGCCTGCAAGCCGGGACCGGCCAGGACGACGTGATGCGGTCGCAGCACCGATATCGTTGCGGCGACGGCCTCGGCGAGCGCGTTGCCGGCCTGCCGGAATAACTGCTCGAGGTGGGGATCGCCGTTCCTCGCCCTGTCTCGCAGCAGGGCCATCTGTGCCTCCGATGGCTGTTGCGAGATCGCGGGCGGCAGGTCGATAAAGGTACGAGCGTCACGGTAGAGCGCGTAGTCGGCGAGATGAGCCTCGATGCAGCCCCGCTGACCGCACCGGCATTGCGGCCCGTTCGGGGCCAATTTGACATGGCCGATCTCGCTGCTGGCGCCGACGCCCCAACGTGCTTCACCGTCGACGACCACGCCCATCCCGACGCCGTGGCCGACCATGATCGTTGCCGCCACGCCCTCCGCCAGTATCGGTTCGACCGCCGCGAGAGCCAGCGCAACCGGGACGGCGTCGTTTGCCGTCACGACATCGGCCCTGAACAGCTTGCGGATCGGCGTCGCCAGATCGACGTCGGTGACCGACAGCGCGGGACTCCATAGCTGGCGGCCCGTGTCGGCATTGACGATGCCCTGCAGCGCAATTCCGATTCCCAGCAATCTATTCCGCGGGGTGTCCGTCGCGCCCAGCATGGCATCGATCTGCGCGATCACGATCTCGCAGAGAGCATCTGCGCCGAGTGCGCGGGTCTCGAGTGCGAGCCGCGATTGTGCCAGGCCAGAGCCACTGAAATCAGCAATCAGGGTCTCAATCAAGTTCATGCGCAGCGAGACCGCGATGATGCGGCCGAACTCCGGATTCAGCGTCAGCTGTATTGCCGGTCGGCCGCGACGACGACCATTCAGGCCGTCCGGGTCGTCTTCGTTGGCATCATCCGGCGCGGACATCGCCGCATCCGTTTCGGACAGCAGATCCTCCGCCAACATTCGCGATGTCATGGCTGAAATTGCCGGGAAGCTCAGCCCCGTATTTCGAGCAAGCTCCACGCGCGGCATCGGCCCCTGACGCCGCAAGGCTTCGATGAGGCGGCCGCGATTCGATACGCGGGAAAGACTCGAGGCCCGCGCCGCCTTTGGCTCATCGTCCATTTGCCATCCTTTAATTCATCTATTGAAATTATCTCGCGTATTCGACTTTCGCTGCACGCAGTGCGATGCCGTCGTCGCGCGGAAGGCAGGCCTCATTTTACCGCGATGACCATTGTTGCGGGAAGCTGTCATGAAAATCACGCTTGACGAGCCGATTTCTGCTTCTTAATTTATTCACGCTAAAAATAAAATAAAGGCGCAACAAGCGCCGGACGTCAACCCCGGATATCGGCATGACGAAAGGGAGGTGCATATGAACAGTTCACTGAAGAAATGGATTCTGCCGTTCTGCGCGAGCGCAGCTGTGCTCGCGATGACCGCCAGCGTGACCCAAGCCCAGCAGAAAAAAACCATCGCGCTGGTGACCAATGCCGCGGCCGATTTCTGGACGATCGCCGGCCGGGGGCTCGAGAAGGCTCAGAAGGAGCATCCGGAATACGATATCCAGTTGATCGTCACCAACGATGCGACCGCGGCGGGCCAGCGGCGCGAACTGGACGACCTGCTGGTGCGCGGCGTCGCCGGCATCTCCATCTCGGTCGACGATGCACCGCACGCAACCGAAGAACTCAACAAGGTCGCGTCTCAGACCATATTGATCACCACGGACAGCGACGCGCCGCAAAGCAAGCGTCTCGCCTATATCGGCACCGACAACGTTGCGGCCGGGCGCCAGGCAGGCGAGGAGATCAAAAAGGCGCTCCCGAACGGCGGCAAGATCGCGTTGTTCGTCGGAACCATGGACGCCGACAACGCCCGCGAGCGGGTGCAGGGCATCAAGGATGCGATCGCCGGCACGAAGGTCGAATTGGTCGACGTGTTTACCGACCAGGTGGACTCCGCCAAGGCCAAGGCGAACATGGAGAACGTGCTGGTCAAATATCCCGATATTGCGCTGCTGTCCGGGCTGTGGAGTTACGAAACGCCGCTGATCTACGACGCGGTCAAGGCGGCCGGGAAAGCCGGGAAGGTCAAGATCGTTGGCTTCGACGAGGACCAGCGCACGCTGCGGGGAATCTCCGACGGCACCATCGAATCGACGGTCGTGCAGCAGCCGTACGAATTCGGGTATCTCTCCGCCACCAACATCATCAAGACGTTGAACGGCGACAAGTCCTGGATTCCGGCGGATAGCAAGCTGATCGTCCCGACCAAGGTGATCAACAAGTCCAACGTCGCGGAGTTCTCCGCACAGATGAAGGAATTGCTCAAGAAGTGAGTGCTTCGACATCCGGCGGTCAATGGCCGCCGGATGTCGTGCCGGAGGAAACGCCGGATGGCGGAGATGCTGCTGGAGCTTGCTGGGATCGGCAAAACCTATCCCGGCGTCAGGGCCCTCGACGATGTCAGCCTCTCGGTGCGCCGTGGCGAGGTGTTGGGCCTGATCGGCGAGAATGGCGCCGGCAAGTCCACGCTGATGCGCGTGTTGGGTGGTGTGATCGCTCCGACCCAGGGCGTGATCCGCGTCGGCGGCGTCGAGTACGGTCAAATGACCGTGCGCGAGGCGACGCGGGCCGGCATCGCTTTCGTGCATCAGGAACTCAATCTGTTCGAGAATCTCGATGTCGCAGCCAATGTGTTCATAGGCCGCGAGAAGCTCATGGGCGGCCGGCTGAAGCTGGTGAACAACGCACAGATGCGGGCCAGCGTTGCCCCGCTGCTGGCGCGACTCGGCGCCGATTTCGCGCCCGATACGCTGGTCGACAATCTGTCGATCGCGCAGCGGCAGATGGTAGAGATCGCGAAGGCGCTCTCGATCGACGCGCGCGTGATCATCATGGACGAGCCGACCTCCAGCCTGACGATTTCGGAGACCGAGCGGCTGCTGGAGGTGATTGCCGATCTGAAGGCGCACGGCATCTCGGTCATCTACATCTCTCACCGGCTGGGTGAGATCATGACCTGCGCCGACCGCGTCGTGGTGCTGCGCGACGGACGCACCGTGGGAGAGTTGGCGCGAAACGAACTCAGCCATGCCGCGATGATCCGGCTGATGATCGGCCGTGATCTGAAGTCGCTGTACACGCCGCCGAAGCGGGCGCCGGAAGCGGGCGGCTGTGATATCGCCAATCTCGTGACCGCCGCTTTTCCCGACAGGCAGATCAGCTTGTCCGTGCGTCGGGGCGAGATCCTCGGTCTCGCCGGGCTTGTGGGTGCCGGCCGCACCTCGCTTGCTCGCGCCGCTTTCGGCATCGACGCGATATTGGGCGGCGAGATCAGGATCGACAATGCGCGGGTCACTGTGGCCTCCCCGCGAGATGCGATCAGGCACGGGATCTATCTGGTGCCGGAGGACCGCAAGAAGTGCGGGCTCGTGCTGGAGCTGCCGATTCGCGAAAACATGACGTTGGCGAACTTGTCGAATTACGCGCGCATGTGGCTGATCGATGGAGCTGCCGAACGCAAGGTCGCGAAAGAACAGGCCAAAAGCCTGTCCATCAAGGCGCCGAGCGTCGACATCGAGGCGGTAACGCTTTCCGGCGGCAATCAGCAAAAGGTCGTGCTGGGCAAGTGGCTCTCGATGAAGCCGCGCGTGATGTTCTTCGACGAGCCGACCCGTGGCATCGACGTTGGTGCCAAGAGCGAGATTTACGCCTTGATGCGCGACCTTGCCGATCGAGGCGTCGCGATTGTGATGATTTCGTCCGACATGGAAGAGGTCATCGGCGTTTCCGATCGGGTGGCGGTGATGCACGAAGGGGGTATCAGCGGCGTGCTGGAGCGAGATCAGTTTAGCGAATACAACGTGTTGCGGCTAGCGATAGGGCAGACGCTGGAAATCACGGAAGGTGCCGCGACATGAAGAAGGAACTCTGGCTCTTCCTGCTGCTGGCGGTGATCTCCGTGATCACGGGCATGATCAATCCGGCCTTCCTGTCGCTTGTGAACCTGTTGAATTTGGCCAATCTGATCGGCCTGTTTGGCGTGTTTGCGCTCGGCGAGGGGCTTGTCATCATCACCGGTGGCATTGACCTTTCACTCGGCTCGATGTTCGCGCTCCTCGGCGTCGTTTTCGTCGATCTTCTGACGACGTACCAGGTTCCCTGGCCCTTGGCGTTGCTGGCCGTATTGCTGGGCGGACTGGTGCTGGGGGCTATCCAGGGGGTCCTGATCACACGGTTGAAAATGCAGCCCTTCATCGTGACCTTGTGCGGGTTGCTGATCTACCGCGGGGCCGCGCGCTACTACACGACCGACTCCACGCGAGGCTTCGGCTACGGTGACGAAGCCGCGACCCTGAGCAACATTGCTTCCGGCAATCTTGGGGGCATCCCGAATACCTTCATCCTCCTGATCATCCTTGCGCTGGTCCTTGGGGTGCTGCTGCACCGCTCGGTGTACGGACGCTGGCTCTACGCCGTCGGCAAGAATGAGGAGGCGGCGCGCTTCTCGGGCATCAACACGGATTTCGTGATTGCGACCGCCTACATCATCAGCGGTGGTCTGGCCGGTATCTCGACCGTGATGTTCGTGTTCTACACCAACTCGGTCTCGCCGAGTTCCTTTGGCAATTTCTACGAACTCTATGCGATCGCCGCTGCCGTCCTGGGTGGGTGCAGCCTGCGCGGCGGCGAGGGCTCCATTCTCGGAATCGTGCTGGGGACGGCGTTGCTGCAGGTTCTGCAGAATCTCGTCAATATCCTCGGCATTCCCAACTCGCTGAACTTCGCGGTCATGGGGTCGGTCATTCTGGTCGGTGTGCTGGCAGATCGGCAATTGCAGAATCGGCGACAGCGCAAAATGGCGCTCGCCAGCCTGGCGCGGACGCCACCGAAAACGACGGTTTTGCAGGGAGAGCCGAGCGCACCACGCGGGTAGCTTGATCGCACTCGGGCTACTTGGGCTATTAGCGCTCGCCGATCTCACCGGCTTGGCGCGGCGATCCCCTCAGACCCAGCCGCCATCGACGACATAGTGCTGGGCTGTGCAAGCGGAGGCCTCATCGGACGCGAGGAAGACGGTGAATCTCGCGACCTCGTCCGGCACCAGCCGGCGCTTCAGACACTGTCGCTGCTGCAGCTCGATCTCGCCTGCCGGCGTCATCCATTTCTCGAGCTGGCGCTCGGTCATGATCCAGCCCGGCGCGATCGCGTTGACGCGGATATTGTAGGGGCCGTAATCGCGCGCCAGCGAGCGCGTCAAGCCGATCACCCCTGATTTGCTGGCGGTATAGGCGGCCATGCCGCCCTGTCCGGCCATCCACGACACCGATCCGAAATTGATGATGGCGCCGGCGTTCGCGGCTTTCATGTCCGGCAGCACGGCTTGCGATGCAAAGAACTGGTGCTTCAGATTGACTGCGACCCGGTCGTCCCAATATTCCGGCGTCATCTCCTCGGTGTTGTGCCGTTCGTCATGCGCCGCGTTGTTGATGAGGATGTTGATCGCGCCGTGCGCCTCGCGAGCTTTCACCACGCCGGCGCGCAATGCGGGGATGTCGGTCAGGTCGACCTGCTGGAAATGCGCAGCCAGTCCCCGGTCTGACAGTTCCCGCGACAGGCGGTGGCCCTCGTTGGTGTTGATGTCGAAGAACACGACCTTGGATTTCTGCTCGGCGAAGCGTCGAACGATTGCAGCACCAATTCCCGCGGCGCCCCCGGTGACGAGCACGACCTTGTCGGCGAGGTCGGAATAGATCGCAGCCATGGGCACCTCTTCGTTTGTCAAGGGCGGCGCGACAGCTGCCCGATTCTTTTCGGGACCTTAGTCGTTCCTTCCGCGAGGTGCTAGGTCCTGCAGCGGCCTGGCTGATGCCGCAAATCGACGCGCGGCACGCGCCGAAGTCAAACTTCAATCAAAGGAACGAGAACACGGCTCAGAACCGCTTCGCCATCTCGGCGAGGCGGCGGTGGGCGGAATCGCGGGCCGCGCGGATCGCTTCGGCCGGACCCGCGGTTGGTCCGATCGGCACGAAGCGCACGTCACTGACGCCGATGAAGCGGAGCGCTTCGCGCAAATAGGGCGTTGCCATGTCGATGCGGCCGCGGTTCATGCCGGTGGCGAAGTCACTGCCGGAGGCGAGAATGACGATCGTCGGCCGGTCCTTCAGCAGCGGAAGATAGCCTTGCGCCGGGTCGAAACGAAACGTCAGGCCGGGCTGGATGACGACGTCAAACCATTGCTTCAGCTTGTAGGGGATGCCGAAATTCCACATCGGCGTCGAGATCAGCACGCGCTCTGCCAGCGCAAAGCGCAGTGCCATCCGCTCGGCCTCGGCAAAACCATCCCGCTGCGCGTCATTGAAGGCTTCGCCCTTCATGCGCGCGTATTTGGCCTGGACGATGGGACCGACAAATTCCGGCATGCGCTCGCGCCAGAGATCGACGACGTCGATGTCCCAATCGGGGCGGGCTTGGCAGAAGCCGTCGAGGAATATCCGCGCGCCGGCGCTCGACTCGGAATCGGCACGTGGCGAGCAGGAGAGGTGCAACAGCTTCGCCACCGCTCATCCCAGCGCTCTGATGACGGCATCCGCGCGGGTCACCACGGCCACGTTTTGCATGGCAAAGTTGATCGAGGCGGAGTGCCAGTCGGCATTCATGGTCGAGCAGCAATCCTCGGGCACGATCATGAAATAACCCTTGTCGGCGCCGGTGCGCGCCGTGTGCTCCACCGACATGTTGGTCCAGGCGCCGGTATTGATGATCATGTCGCGGCCGGTGGCTTTCAGGATGGTCTCCAGCCGCGTGCCTTCCCAGGCGCTCATCCGCATCTTCTCGACCACGAAATCGCCGGGACGCGGCTCGAGGCCAGAAACCGGCGCCGCGCCCCAGCTTCCGCGCACCATGGCCTTGCTGTCGACGAGCCCTTCGAACAACGGCGCGTTCAGCGTCACGCCGGGCGCGCCGGGCTCGACCACGAACCAGACGTGGATGATGGTCACGCCGCGGGCTCGCGCAGTTTCCGCAAGGCGGCGGACGTTTTCGATCACGTGCTGCTGCTTGGCATGGCCCGGCGCGCCCGAGTCGGCGAACGCGCCGCCATCCATGATGACGTCGTTCTGCAAATCCTGGATGATCATGGCGCAGCGTTGCGGATCGAGCCGCAGCTCGCCGTCGGCAAGGAGGGGAACCGCAGCCGCCGGGCCTGCGCTCGTGGTTCCTCCGTGACTGCGCCTGCCGCTCATATAGGGCTCATGGCGTGGGCCGGTTTTTGTCGGGATGGCATAGACCGAATGCGTCGAGGTCAGATAGAGCGTACGGAAATCCGGGCCGCCCCAGGCGAGGTTGGCGACGAGTTCGGGGACGCGGACTTTTCCGAGCAGCTCGCCGTGCGGCGAGTAGACCCAGACGCCACCGGGGGCGGTGACCCAGACATTGCCGTGCTGGTCGCATTTCATTCCGTCGGGCAGGCCGGGCTCCAGCTCCGACCGGATGCCGCTCGCGAACACCCGCGGATTCGACAGCGTGCCATCGGTGTTGACGTCGAACACGCGGACCAGCGCCTGAACGGTGTCGTTGACATAAAGCAGGCGTTCGTCCGGTGAGAAGCACAGCCCGTTGGGCTGGTCGAACAGGTTGCGCTCGACCACGAGCCTCGGTTCGCTGCCGGGTACCACGCGATAGACGCCCTGGAAGCCGAGCTGGCGCGGCCGCTCGACGCCATAGACCGGCATGCGCCCGTACCAGGGATCGGAGAAATAGATTGCGCCGGAGGAGTGCACGCAGACGTCGTTGGGGCTGTTGAGCTCCTGTCCGCCAAAGTGCGAGGCCAGCACCTCCCGGCGTCCGTCCGGCCGCTCGCGGATCAGCGACGAGGTCGCGTGCTCGCAGACGATCAGGTTGAGCTCGGCATCGTAGGTCATGCCGTTGCACTTGTTGGAGGGGCGCTTGACCTCGGCGACGCCCCGCCGCGCATCCCAGCGCCGACGCACGTCGCCGGGCATATCCGAGAACAGCAGATAGTGATCGACCGGATGCCAGATCGGGCCTTCCGTGAAATCAAAGCCCGTTCCGACCTGCGCGACCGGCGCGTAGGGGTCGATCAGCGTTTCGAATTCGGAGCGCAAGGTGACATGGGTCATCGGTCGGCCCTCACATCGTTTTCAGGCAGGAAACCAGTTGCGGGCGGGCAGGGACTGCACGACCGGGCCCGGGACCTGGTCGTGAAGCCGGCCTACGACGTTGCCGCCTTCGATCTTGGCAGGGCGATCGTGTACCGGCAGCAGATACCGCGAATTGCTGAGCAGCTTCTTGATCGAGGCCTTCTCGGCGCGTTTGCTGGTGCCGTGATTGCCGGTGGTGCGCGGCTCCGCGTCGTGGATCTCGTTGAAGGGCGTGACGATCTGGTCGTTGAAGTCGTAGATGACATCGCCGCAGATGGTGGCGATGCCGTCGGCGGTCTCGACGATGATGTTCATCGAGCCCTCGGTGTGGGCGTTGGCCGCGTCGCAGTAAACACCGGGCATCAGCTCGACGGGGCCGGTGATTTCGAGGTCGAGGAAGCGTAGCGCACTCTTGGTGTGCAGGCGGTCGATCAGGTGCTTGATGTCTGGCGCCGGGTATTGCGGATGCATCAGCCCGGAGACGGAGTATTCGAGTTCCTTGCGGTTGAGCACGACGGTCGTATTCATCGGGAACAGATCGTCCTTGCCGGCGTGATCGATGTGCAGATGCGTGTGACAGACGAAACGGACGTCGCCCATGCGCACGCCGTGGCGGGCGAGCTGGTTCTCGATCATGTTCTCGTGGTACTGCAAGCCGCGCATGCCGAGCGTCTCCATGATCTGGTTGGAGCGGTAGCCGGTGTCGACCACGACAGGATATTTGCCGCCGAGGATCAAAAAGCCCAGCGTGAGGACGCGGCGGGTGCGGCCGCAATCGCGGCCGAGCACGAGGAAGCTCGATTCCAGCTCGATATCGCCATAGTCCAGGATCTTGATCTCCAGCGCCATTCGTTTCGCTCCCTGTACTGTCTTTATCTGCTAAAGCCCATAGACGCGCGTTGCGGTGCCTCTGAAGATCGCGGCCTGCTGCTCGGTGGTGAGTGGTGCGACGGCCGCGCGAAACGCGTCGACGAGTTCGCGATAGCTGGTCCACAATTTCTCGATCGGGAAATTGGAGCCGAACAGGCAGCGCTCGGCGCCGAAGATCGCGACGGTATCCATGACCACCATAGCGATATGCGCGGGGTCGTTGCGGTGAATGAAAGTGCCGAGTCCGGACAGTTTTGACACGACGTTCGGGCAGATTGCGAGCCGGGCCATCCCGGCGCGCCACGCGGCGCGACCCGCCGGCGACAGGTCTTCGAGCATGCCGGCATGCTGAAGGATGAAAGTCACCTTGGGGCAAGCCTCCGCAAGCCGGGCTGCGTCAGGCATCTGCGGCGTGAACACCTGGAGATCAAAGCTCCAGCCGTAGTCGGCGAGGTGCGCAACGTTGCGGCGGACCATGGGATCGACACAGAGGTCGGGCTTGGCCGCGAAGCGATAGAGCGGGTTCTCGTGCCAGTGCAGCTGCATGCGCACGCCACGCAGCAGCGGATAGCGCTTCAGCCGGTCGAGCTGCGGGCGCACGTCATCGACAGCGAAATTGGCATAGGCGACGATGCCGTGCGGCCAGCCATGCTCGTCGGCGGTCTGCTGCACCCAAGCCGCCTCGTCCTCGAAACGGTCGTTGGCCCAGTTGGTCTGGACGTAGACCGAGCGGGTGACGCCGCTGCCTGTGAGGTCATCGAGATATTCCTGAATCGGATAATCGCGCCTGATGGCCTCGTAGGGTCCGAAGATGCGCGGCTGCATCGGGCCGGCCAGCCAGGGCAGGTCGGCCTGCCGCCAGATGTGATGATGGCCGTCGACAATCCCGGTCACGCAACTCTCCTTCGTCCCAGTGCCAGTACATGCGCGACGATGGACGCGGTGGATCCACCATCGACGAGATCGTCGACGAAGCGCTCGACGGCAACGAGTGCTTCTGTCTGCGGACGGAACCCCGGTCCTGTCGCGAGCGGGGTCAGCCAGCTCACGCGCCAGGCCCGCCGCGACAGTTTTGCCACGGCATCGCGCAATGCATCTGGCTCGCCGCGCTCGAGCCCATCCGAGACGACAACGACCGCGGCCCCGCGTGCGTAGCCGCCGAAGCGGGGCACGGCGAGGAAGGCCTGCAACGCGTCGCCAATGCGGGTGCCGCCGTCCCAGTCGCTGACGAGATGGGCGGCCGCATTCAGGGCCTGCTCTCGGCGCTTCAGCCGCAGCGCGCGGGTGACGCGGGTCAGCCGCGTGCCGAACGTGAACACCTCGACATTGGGGGCCGCCTGCATCAGCGCATGCGCCAGCTTCATGTTCTCCTCGGTGCGGCTCTTCATCGAGCCGGAGACGTCGATCAGCAGCAGGAATTTTCGAGCCCGCCGGCGCCGCTTCATGTGGCCGAGCCGAAGGATCTCGCCGTCGCTGCGGACGGAGTCGCGCAAGGTGCGGCGGAGATCGGCGAAAGCCCCGCGGCGTGCGCGCATGCGGCGGTGGCCGCGTCGCCGCGGCAAACGGCGGGGAGCCTCGCGCGACAGGCGGCGGAGCGCACCGTTGGTGGAGAGCTGTGCGAAGCGGCGCTCGACCAGCGCCTCGGTGCGCGTCGCGGTCAGGCCGGACTCGTTGGCGTCGTCGGAGAGGAGTGGTTCCTGGTCGCCGCGGCCTTCCTCCTGCAGCCGGACGGTCTCGTCGTCCTCGCCATCGTCGGCGTGCTCGATGGCCTCATGACCGCGAAAGTGCAGATCGAACAGGCGGTCAAAGGTCACGCGCCGCTCGGGCGGCGGGGCGAGGGTGGCCAGTGCGGCTTGCCTGATATCCCCGAGGTCGCGGGGCCCGAGTAGCTCGATCGCGGTCAGGAACGCGGTGGTCTGCTCCGGCGCGACGGCAAAGCCATTGGCGCGCATCAGAGCGACAAAGGAGACGAACGCGCGCGCGGCCTGCGGCAGTTGAAGCTCGGTGCTCATGCGGTCGCCTCCGCGAGCATGGCGTCGAGCCGCGGCGAGATGAAGTGCAGATCCTCCTCGTCCTTCAGGGCTACGCCGATCGACCGCCTGAACGCATCCGGCCAGCGCGCGCCGCCCTTGTGAAGGAGCGTCGCGGCTTCGGCCCAGTCGACGGCTTCGGCGATTCCGGGCGCCTTGCTCAACGGCTCGCGCCGAAGCTTGCCGACAGCGGCAACGACGGCGCGGGCGGTGGCTTCGGCGACACTGGAGGCCCGCAGCATGACGATCCGGGCCTCGCGCTCTTCGCTGGGATAGTCGATCCAGTGATAGACGCAGCGGCGACGCAAGGCCTCGTGCAAATCGCGCGTCCGGTTCGACGTCAGAACCACCACAGGGCGCTCGGCCGCGCGCACCGTGCCGCGCTCGGGGATGGAGATCTGGAAGTCGGAGAGGAATTCGAGCAGGAACGCCTCGAACTCCTGGTCGGCGCGGTCGATTTCGTCGATCAGGAGCACGGTGGAATCTGGCGCACGCAGCGCCGCCAGCATGGGACGCTCGATCAGGAACGTCTCGCCGTAGATGTCGATGGTCTCGTCGCCGGCCTGGCGGATCGCGAGCATCTGTCGCGGATAGTTCCACTCGTAGAGCGCGGCGGAAGCATCGATCCCCTCATAGCATTGCAGGCGGATCAGGCGGCGGCCGAGCACGGCGGCGATGGCCTTTGCGGCTTCGGTCTTGCCAACCCCCGGCGCACCTTCGAGCAGCAGTGGCTTGCCGAGCGCAAGGCCAAGATAGGATGCGGTCGCAAGGCCGTCGTCGGCAAGGTAATAGGCCGCGCGCAGCGCCTTCTCCAGCGCCTCCGGGCTGTCGATGCCGACGATGTTGCTGCGGACCGCCATCAACGAGACCTCTAGCGCCGCGCTTGCGCCCGCGCGCCGCCTTGCGCCTTGATCGCACGCAGCACTTTTTCAGGCGTAATCGGAAGATCGTCGATGCGGACGCCGACGGCGTTGAAGATCGCATTGGCGACGGCCGGCAGCACGGGATTCGCGCACATCTCGCCGGGACCCTTGGCGCCGAACGGCCCGTCGGGGGCAGGACGCTCCAGCACGGCGATGTCGTGCGGGCAGATGTCGCCGGGACCGGGCATCAGATATTCGACGAAGTCCCGCGGACCATGCACCGGCTCGGGATAAGCAGGCTCCGTCGTCTCGTAGAGCGCGTGGCTGATGCCCATCCAGGCGCCGCCGACGAGCTGCTGTTCCACGAGGCGCGGATTGAGTGCGCGGCCGAGCTCATAGGCTGAATCCATCCTGATCATCGCGACTTCGCCGGTCTCGTCGTCGACATCGACCTCGGCGACGAGGCAGGCGTGGGCGTAGCAGGTCGCGGGCGACATCTCGCCCGTCTCCGGATTCACTTCGGAGAGCGGCACCAGGAAGATGCCGCGGCCCGAGATGGTCTTGCCCTGCTTGAATTGCGCGGCGATGGCGACGTCCTTGGTCGAGATCGAGCGATGCGGCGCGCCCTTGACGTGAATGTTGCCGCGGCCGTCGGTCTCGAGATCGGCGGCGTTGACCTCCAGCTCTTCGGCCGCGGCCTCCATCATCACGCCGCGCGCTTCCCGCGCCGCCGCCATCACGGCGTTGCCGACGCGGTGGGTGCCGCGCGAGGCGAACGAACCCATGCAGTGCGGGCCGGTGTCGGAGTCGGCTGTATCGACATAGACGTCCTCGACCGGCACGCCCAGCGTCTCCGCGCAGATCTGCCGCGTCACCGATTTCATGCCTTGTCCGAGATCGATCGACGACAGCGCCACCGTGAATTTGCCGCTCGGGTTTGAATGCACCAGCGCTTGGCTGGGGTCGCCGCCGAGATTCATGCCGATGGGGTAGTTGATCGAGGCCATGCCGCGTCCGCGATGCCGGGTCATCTAGCGCCTCCTGGTGCCGAAGACGGAGGAGAAACGGGTGGCGCCGTGTGAAGGCGCAGCCGGCCGCGGCGAGGGCGGCGGAGCAGGAGGTGGCGGTTCGCGCGGAGGTTCGCGGGTCACGGTCGGCGGGAGCCGATCGTAGCTGGTGCGCTGCTGCGCCGGCGCCATTGGTCGTGCGCGGGAAGAGTCCGTCGGGGTCGGCGGAATCACGGCGCGGCTTCCGCCGCCGTCCTTGCGTGACGACGCTCGCCTGAATTCGTCACGAAGCGGCCACTTGGCCTTTTCGGCCGCGACCTGGACGCATTCGATCAGCGCCGTGTTCTTGGCCTCGCGCCGGTGCGCCTTCATGTCACCGTCACGATAGGCGTTGAGGATGCGGAATTCCATCGGATCCATGCCAACGAGATTTGCCAGCTTGTCCATTTGGCACTCGATGGCAAAGTCCATCGCGGTGACGCCAAAGCCGCGCATGGCGGTCGCCGGCGTGCGGTTGGTGAAGACGCAATAGACGTCGCCATAGACGTTCGGGATGGTGTAGGGCCCCGGCAGATGCGCGGCGCATTTCACCGCGGCGTAGCTCGACAGCCGCGTATAGGCGCCGCTGTCGAAAAGCGCGCGGATCTTGCGCGCGACGATGCGGCCGTCGCGCATCACGCCGTCCTTGATGTAGATGCGCTCGGCGCCGCGCGGGGGGCCGTACTGCATCTCCTCCTCGCGCCCGAACACGTAGCGCACCGGCTTTCCGGTCAGCATCGCGCCCAGAATGGCGAGCGGCTCGGTCAGCGTGTCGACCTTGCCGCCGAAGCCCCCGCCGACGGTGCCGCCGATGAAATGGAAGGTGTTGGAGGGCACGTCCAGAATTTTTGCGCAGGTGTCGACGGAGAAGAACAGCGCCTGGGTTGAGGTGTAGACGACATAGCGGCCATTGGTATCCGGCGCGGCGATCGCCCCGTTGGTCTCGGTCGGCGCGTGCTCGATCGGCGACATCTGGTAGCGCTGTTCCAGCACGTGATCGGCGGTCGCCAGCGCCGCATCGGCGTCGCCGAAACGCAGCCGCTGGTGATCATAGGTCTCGTGATAGGTGAAGGTGTTCTTCGGGTAGGTCTCATTGACGACGGGCGCGCCGGGCTTAAGTGCGTCCTCGACGTCGAACACCGCCGGCAGCGGCTCGTAGTCGATCTTGACCTTGGCGACCGCCTCGAAGGCGTCGCGCTCACTGTCGGCAACGATGGCAACAACAGGTTCGCCCTTGTAGCGGACCTTGTCGACGGCCAGCGATGGCTCGTCGTCCTTGCCGAAATTGATCAGGCTGAGCAGCGTGTTGAGATTCACCGGCACGTCGGTGCCACGGATGATCCGGCGCACGCCGGCGGAGCGCTCGGCTTCTGACGTGTCGATGCGGCGAATTCGTGCATGCGCCTGCGTCGATCGCACGACCTTCAAATGCAGCATGCCTTGCAATTTGTGGTCGTTGAAGTAGCTTGACGTGCCCGTGACATGCCCGAGCATATCCTGGCGTTGCGTGCCCCTGCCGATTTCCTTCAAGTTATCGTCGCGCTCGTCGGCGAAGATGTCCTTGCGCAGTTCCAGCATGGTCGCGTTCCCTTACGCGCTGACCCGGCCGCCGGCGGCGGCGAGGATGGCATTGATGATCGGCTCGTAGCCGGTGCAGCGGCAGATGTTGCCGGAGATGGCCTCGATGACCTCGTCGCGGCTCGGCTGTGGATTGCGGTCGAGCAGGGCCTTTGCGGCCATCAGCATGCCCGGCGTGCAATAGCCGCACTGCGCGGCGAAATTGTCGGCGAAGGCGCGCTGGAGCGGGTGCAGATTCGGGCCCTGCTTCATACCGTCGAGCGTTTCGACCGAGCGTCCAGCCACGGTCTCCGCCAGCGTCAGGCAGGACAGGTGGAGCTCGCCGTCGACAAGCACGCTGCATGTGCCGCAACCGCCCTGGCCGCAGCCGAATTTCGGAGTCATGTCGCCGATCAGCTCGCGCAGTGCGACCAGCAGGTTGGTACCGCCATCGACGAAAATCGCTACGTCGTGGCCGTTGTGACGAAATTGCAGGGGGATTTTCGACATAGGCTCTATTCCTGTCCCGACAGCAGACGGCGCAGATGTACGCCGACGATCTCGCGGCGATACCAGGCGCTGCCGAGCGCGTTGTCGGAGGGCGTTGTTCCCTCGGTGGCAGCGGATGCCGCGGCGGCGATGGTCGCGGCATCCAGCGAGCGTCCCTCCAGCGCACGCTCGGCCGCGCGGGCGCGAATTTGGGTGGGGGCCATCGAGCCCAGCGCGATCCGCGCGCCTGCGATGCGTCCGCCTGAGATCGGCAGGTATGCGGCCAGCGTGATGACCGAGCCGCCCTTCGGCTTGATCCGGGCGATCTTGCGATAGCGGAAGGCCTCGGTGCCGGCAGGCCGGGTGCAGGAGACGGAAAGCACGAGTGTGCCGGCCTGCCGGTCGCGCGCCTGCAAGAATGCCTCGATGGGGATGTCGCGCGCGCCGAACCCGCCTGCGACGGCCACGGTGGCATCGAGCGCCAGCAGCGCGACGGTGAAATCGCCATAGGGATTGGGCGCGAACAGATTGCCGCCCACCGTCCCCATGTTGCGCACGGCGGGGCCGCCGATCGAACGGGCGGGGGCATGCAGGAAGCCAAGGTCGCGTTCGGCGAGGACGCGCGCGAAGGTGACGCCGGCGCCCAGCGTGATGCGAGGGCCGGAGGCATCGATCCTGGTCAGCGCCTGGTCCTGGGCGCGGACCACGGTTGAGATCGACACATCGCCCTCATTCAGCGCCCGCATCACCAGCGTGCCGCCGCCGAGATATCGCGCGGTGCGGTCCGAGGACAGCGCCCCGGCCGCCTCGCTGGCGCTCGCAAACGTCTTCACTGTCACGGCCATCTAGGCGGCCTCCTCGAGATGCCGGCGGATCGCTTCGAACCCGGCCTGATAAATGTCCTCCGCAACCATGTGGGTGATGCGGTCTCTGTCTTCCGGCCTGGTGGTGAAACGCGACTCCCAGTGCCAGAAGGTGCGGTCGCCGTCGGTGACCGGCAACAAGCGAACATGGGCGACGTAGTTGAACATCGGGATCGGGGTGTCGAGCAGACAGTAGCTGAAGCTCTGCTCGAGATCCGACAGCGCCAGCAATTGCTCGCGAAGCTCGGCGCCGTCCTTGAGCCTGAAGCGCCTGACGCAGCCGATCTTGTCGGAGGAATGCGCGCGCTCGATCGAGGAGGTCGCAACCGCCGGGTGCCAGCGATCATGCCCGTTGAAATCGCGCAGCACCGACCACGCCGCATCGGTCGGCGCGTTGAGAACGGTGCTTTTGACGATATGCGGCACCAGAGTCAGCCTCCAAACACGCGCTTCAGCGCATCGAAGCCGCCCTGGAACACGCCGGCGCCGATATGGCCGACGAGATCGGTCTCGCGCTCCGGCGCGCAGTCGAACTCGGCGGTCCACTCCACGAAGGTCTGGTCGCCGTCGGTGACGGGCGTCAGCCGCAAGGTCGCGACGTAGTTCTCGACGCCCATCGGGGATTCCAGGATCGAATAGGTGCAGAACATGTCGTAGTCCGAGAGGCCGAGCAGCTTCTCGCGGATACGGTCGCCGTTGCGCAGGCGAAAGTCCCTGACGCATCCGATCTTGTCGGAGGGCTCACCGCCCTCGATGCGGCTTTCGGCGATCGCGGGATGCCAGTTCGGCATTCCGTTGAAGTCGCGCACCCGCGCCCAGACGCGGTCGTTGCGCGCGTTGACGACGGTGGAGACGTAGACGCGGGGCATGGGTCAGACCTCAGCTCTTCTTGCGCGGACCGCGCTCGGCCGACGGCTCGCCGCCGCCCTCGGCAGCGGGCGGGGACGTGGCCTGCTTCTCGCCGCCGCCCTTGCGCGCGGACTCCTTGATGCCCTGCATGTCGCGGGCTTCTCGGATCAGGCCCGGCATCTTGGCGAGGCTGCCGCCTTCGACCCCGATGTCGGACAGGATGGAGTCGATCAGCGGCGCCTGGACGCGATAGCGCAGCGCCGAGTCGATGACCTCGTCGGTAGCGCTGCGGCCGCCATTGCCGCCGTGGCCATTGCCGTTGAGGCCGTCGACCTGGAGGATACGGATGCCCTCGATCTTCTCCATCGGCTTGACGCTCTCGCGCACGATGCCCTCGATCCGGTCGAGCAGTTTTCTGCGGAACAGCGAGTAGCGGGCCTGATCGGTGAGCACGTTCTCGGCCTCGTTGAGCATCCGCTGCGCCTCGGCCTCGACCGCCGCGCGCACCCGCTCGGCTTCGGCGGCGATCCGGGTTTCCTCGGCCTGCTTCTCGGCGAGCAGCACCTCGACCGTCTTGCGGCGCTTTGCGATCTCGCTCTCGCGGGCGGTAATGACGCGCTCGCTCGCTTCCGTGGCTCGCATCCGCGCCTCCTCAGCCATAGCCTTGGCGGCGGACTCCTCCAGCGACTTCTGGTGAATGGCGATCGCCTTCTCCATCAAAACAGTCTCGACCTCCTTCTCGCGGTTGACCTCCAGCTTGCGCAACTCACGCTCGCGGCCGATACGGGCCTCATCCAGTCCCCGGTCGGAGGCGATGCGCGCGCGCTCCACTTCCTCGCGGGAGGCGATCTCGGCCTCCTGCAACGACTGGACGCGGGCGACCTCCAACTGTTCGATCGCGCGGCGGCGCTCGAGCCGGGCGGCTTCGAGAGCCTGCTCGCGCGAGACGTCGGTGGTCTCGACCTCCTTGCGGGCGACGATCTCGGCCTGCCGCACCTGGCGGTCGGCGTCGATTCGCTCGGACTTCTTGGCGGAGAGAGCGATGACGCGGTCTTCGTCCGCAATCTCGATCGCCTTCTTCTGCTCGATATTGAGCACCTCGCGCTTCTTGGACGAGTTGATCCGCTCGGCCTCCAGCGCGAGATCCACCACGATCCGTTGGCGCTCGATGGCATCGCGCCGCTTCAGTTCGGCGGCTTCCAACACGCCGGTTCGCTCGATTTCGAGCGAGCGTGTATCGCGCTCGGCCTGGATACGCTCGGCTGCCACCGCCTTCTCCTGGGCGATGCGCGCCGCCTCGATCGCCTCGCGGGAGGCAATGTCGGCTTCCTCGACGGCCCGGTTGCGGGCAATCTCCAGCGATCGGACGCGTTCCTCTTGTGCGATGCGCGAAGCTTCGGTGGTCTCGCGCGCGGCAATGCCGGCGACTTCGAGGGTCTGGTTGCGCTCGATCTCGAGCTGCCGCGTGTTCTGCTCGGCAGCGATGCGCTCGGCAGCGAGCGTCCGCTCGCGGGCGATGCGGGCGGCCTCGACCGCGCGCTGCGCTTCGATCTCGGTCTCCTGGATGGTGCGGACCTGCTGGATCTCCAGGGCACGGGTCCGTTCGTCGGAGGAGATGCGCTCGACATTGACGATCAAGGTCTGGGCGATGCGGGCCTTTTCTGTGGCTTCGCGGGCGGCGATCTCGGCCTCATCGACGGCGCGGGTGCGCTCGATCTCGCGGCGGCGGGTCTCCTCTTCGTTGGCGATCCGGGCATCGGTCACGACGCGGTCCTGCTGGATACGGGCCTTCTCGATCGCCTCCCGGGCCGCGATCTCGGCTTCCTCGACAGTGCGCATCCGCTCGATCTCGCGCTGGCGGACCTCGCGCTCTGAGGCGATCCGCGTCGTATCGATCGAACGCTGGTTGGCGATCCGGGTCTTCTCGATCTCTTCGCGTGCCAAGAGCTCCTTTTCCTCGATGGTGCGGGTGCGCTCGATCTCCTTCTGCCGGGTCTCGCGCTCCGAGGCGATGCGGGCTTCCGCAATCGCTTGCTCGTTGGCGATCCGGGAGCGCTCGATGGCTTCGCGCGCGGAGATCTGGGCCTGCTCGGCCTCGGTCTCGCGCAGCGCGCGCTCGCGGGCGACCTCGGTGCGCTGAAGCGCGCGGCGCATCTCTATGTCGCGTTCCTGCTCGAGGCGCGCTGTCTCGCTTTCGCGCTCGATCTCGAGTGCCTGCCGCTCGGCCTCGAGATTGCGGGTGCGGATCTTGATCATCGAGTCCTGCTCGATGTCGTTGCGCAGCTTGCGTCTGGCCTCGATGTCCTCCATCAGCCGGGTCAGACCCTCGGCGTCGAAGCGGTTCGAGGGGTTGAAGAATTCGAGGTCAGTCTGGTCGAGATCGGTGATGGCGACGGATTCGAGCTCAAGGCCGTTCTGGGCGAGCGCCTCGGCGGCATTGGTCTTGACGCGCGCGACATAGTCGCCGCGGCGCTCGTGCATTTCCTCCATGGTCATTTCGGAAGCGACCGAGCGGATCGCAGAGATGAACTTGCCGGCCAGCAAGGCGTGCAGCTGCTCCGGCTCCATGGTGCGGCGTCCCAAGGTGGCGGCTGCGATCGAGACGGCGTCGCGGGTCGGCTGCACACGGACATAGAAGTCGGCTTCGATGTCGACGCGCATGCGGTCGCGGGTAATCACGGCGTCTTGCCGCGAACGCACGATGCCCATCGGCAGCACGTTCATGTTCACAGGCGTGTAGTCGTGGATGAAGGGCAGCACGAAGGCGCCACCATTGATCACCACACGCTCGCCGAGGAAGCCGGTGCGGACGAATGACACCTCCTTGGAGGAGCGGTGGTAGAGCCAGTTCACGATGTAGACGCCGACCACGATCACGATAACAGCGACGATCAGCCAGAGGATGAGCTCGCCGACCAGGATCCCTGACATGTTTCCCTCCCTCAATCTGACAGGCGTTATCGCGCGCCGATCGCCTTGAATTGACGTACCTGCTCCGTCAACGCCCGCTCCACCGGCAGCCGCTCCATCGAGGAGGCGCCGTAGAAGCCGTGGCAGTGGCGGGTGTTCTTCATGATGAAATCGGCGTCCGCCGGATCCGCGATCGGACCGCCATGAGCCAGCACCAGAATGTCCGGATTGACGCTGAGCGCGGCCGAGGCCCAGGTGTCGATCCGAGCTGGGCAGTCGTTCAGCTTCGGCGCGGTCTGGGCCCCGACCGTGCCGCCGGTGGTCAGCCCGAGATGGCAGACGATGATGTCGGCGCCGGCGATCGCCATCGCCGCGGCTTCCTTCTCGCTGAAGACATAAGGCGTCGTCAGCAGGTCCTTCTCACGCGCCTTGGCTATCATGTCGATCTCCAGCGCGTAGGACATGCCGGTCTCTTCGAGATTGGCACGGAAGATTCCGTCGATCAGACCAACGGTCGGAAAGTTCTGCACGCCGGCAAAGCCGAGCGCCTTGAGCTGATCGAGGAACATATCCATGTCGCGGAACGGATCGGTGCCGTTGACGCCGGCCAGCACCGGCGTCTTGCTGACCACGGGCAGCACCTCGCCGGCCATCTCGACCACGATGGCATTGGCGTCGCCATAGGGCATCAGCCCCGCGAGCGAGCCGCGACCCGCCATGCGGTAGCGGCCAGAATTGTAGATCACGATGAGATCGACGCCCCCGGCTTCCTCGCACTTGGCCGACAGGCCGGTGCCGGCGCCACCGCCGACGATCGGCTCGCCACGCTTCGCCATCTCGCGAAATCGCCGCAGAAGTGCTGCGCGTTCAAACCGGGCCATCGGTCACCTCGCTCCTCTCCGGCGCGCCCCGGCGCGTCCGAACAGCGTTCGGAACGCGGCTGTGATGGTCGAGGCGAACTCGGGATCGTTGATGTTCTGCTTGACGCGGATGAGCTGGCGATTGCCGTTCCCGCGAACGGTGCGCTCCAGCGCGCGGAACAGGGCGGCATCGGCCTCCTGATCCCAGAAGGGCTGGCCACGGGCATCGAGCGCGGAGACACCGCCCTCCGGCAGGAAGAAGCGCACCGGCCCGTCCATCTGGTTGAGCCGTTCGCCGATCCAGCGGCCCATGCGCTCGTTTTCTTCCACGGTCGTCCGCATCAAGGTCACCTGCGGATTGTGGACGTGGAATTTGCGTCCGCGATAGCGCTCGGGGATGGTGTCGGGCGCGCCGAAGTTGACCATATCGAGCGCGCCCACCGAGCCGATATAGGGCGCGCGGGTGCGGATAATCGCGCCGAAGCGATCCTCGGTTGCCGGAAACACCCCGCCCATCAGAAGGTCGCAGATCTCCGTCGTGGTGAGATCGATCACCCCGGCGAGCTGGCCGGAATCGACGAGCTTCTCCATCGAACGGCCGCCGACGCCAGTGGCGTGGAAGACGAGACATTCGAAGTCATCGCGCAGATCGGCCGTGATCTTCTGCACCGCGGGTGTGGTGACGCCAAACATGGTGATGCCGACCGACGGCAGCCCGGCGCTTGCTGCTCGCTCTATGGTCTCACGCCGATCCAGCCGTGCCTTGACCATGCCGGCGACAGCATTGGCGCCATTCGACAGCACCGCGCGCGAGATCGAGTTGAGGCCCTGCACGTCGGTAACCGAGTACATCATGGTGATATCGGCCGGACCGACATAGGGCGCGACATCGCCCGAGGCAACCGAGCAGACGATCAGCTTGGGCACGCCGACGGGAAGGACGCGCATCCCGGGCGCGACCAGCGACGCGGCGCCCGAGCCGCCGGCCGAGATCACACCGGCGATATTGCCTTGGCGCTTGACCCAGTTGGCGAAGGCCTCAGCCATCGCGGTGACGGCAGCACCCCGATCGGGGCCGAACACCGCCGCGCCGCCGCGACCGTGGTTCAGCGCGATCTCCTGGGCCGAGACATCGCAGGTTGCGTGCTTGCCGCTGGTGGAGACGTCGACGAGCCGCGTGCGCAACCCGCTCTCGGCGATGATGTCCCTGACAAAGCGGAGTTCCGTTCCCTTGGTGTCGAGCGTGCCGACGACCAGCACCGCGGGCGGTCCCGACGTCTGCGCCGTCACCGGCTCGCGCTTTCGCCGCGCGGTCTCGTCGAGGCGCGCGACTTGGGTCGAGAGCGTCCGCGCGGCGGCTTCGATGCGGCCAATCGGGACGGGCTGTGACCAGCGGGTCGGCGGGCTCGGATTGGAGACGTAGACCCGGATCGGACCGCTCGTGCGTGCAGGTTGTGGGGCTGCCTTGGTCTCGCCGCCCGCGGCCGGCGCATCGATGTCGGGGTCGAGCTCGGCATGCAGTCCGACACCAAGCAGGCGCTGCTGTAGCTCGCGGTCGGCGGACAGGCGCACCGAGTCGATGATCCGGTTGATGCGCCCATTGACCATGATCGCGACGTTGCGCGAAATCGCGGTGGCGACGCCGATGTTCTGCTCGATCACGAGGACGGACATGTCGCCGTCCTCGCCAAGCTGCAGCAGCATTTCCTCGACCTGGGCGACGATGACGGGCGCGAGGCCCTCGGTCGGCTCATCCATGATCAGCAGCTGCGGATTGGTCAAAAGCGCACGCGAAATCGCGAGCATCTGCTGCTCGCCGCCGGATAGTTGGCCGCCGCCATGATCCCGGCGTTCGGCGAGTCGCGGGAAAGTGTCGTAGATGCGCGCGACGGTCCAGGCGCCGGAGCGCATGCCGCCGGCAAGGCGAAGATGTTCGTCGACGCTTAGCGAACGCCAGAGCCGGCGGCCTTGCGGCACGTAGCCGACGCCGAGCCGCGCGATGTGCGCCGGCGGCCGCCGCGTGATGTCTTCACCGCGGACGCGGATCGAGCCGCCGCTCACCGGCACCAGGCCCATGATCGCCTTGCACAGCGTTGTCTTGCCCATACCGTTGCGGCCGACCACGGAGAACACGCCGGCGTCCAGCGTGAGGCCGACACCCTGCAGCGCGTGCGAATGGCCGTAATACACGTCGAGGCCCCGAACCTCGAGGGCGGCGGGGGCGCGGCGGGCCTCATTCATGGCCGCCTCCGAGATAAAGCTCCTGCACCTCGGGGTCGGACTGGATCTCCTCCGGCAGGCCTTCCTTGAAGATGCGGCCATTGTGCATCATCGTCACGCTCTCGACGACGCGCAGCGCTACGTCCATGTCGTGTTCGATGATGATGTAGCCGATATGAGCCGGCAGCGAGGTCAGGATCTCCACCAGTTCGGCGCGTTCGGTCGGCGACAGGCCGGCGGCCGGCTCGTCGAACAGCACGAAGCGCGGCGCGCCGGCGAGGGCCAGCGCGATCTCGAGCTGGCGCTGCTGGCCGTGTGCGAGTTCAGCGACGCGCTGGTCCTTCACGGCCGCCAGGTGCACGGCTTGGACCAGTCCGTCGGCCGCGTGCATCAGCGCGTCGTTCTGCCCCGGACGCAGGAACGAGAACCGGCCGCGCGAGACGCCGCGGCAGGCGAGATAGACATTGTCCTGCACGGTGAGGCCGGGAAACAGCGCAGAGATCTGATAGGTTCGTCTGAGGCCGCGGCGGATGCGCTCATAGGGCGGGTAGTGCGTGACGTCTTCGCCGAAGAAGCGGATTGTGCCGGAGGAGGGCGGGAAGTCGCCGGTGATGCAGTTGAACAGCGTGGTCTTGCCGGCGCCATTCGAGCCTAGCACGGCGCGCCGCTCGCCGGGACGCACGGTGATGGTGACGTCGGTCAGCGCCGCCAGAGCGCCGAACAGCCGGGTGACGCCGCGCAGCTCGAGTGCTGCACCCGATCCAACGGCGGAAAGGCGTTGCGCGACGCTATCCATGACCGCGCCCTCCGCTCGGGAGATCCGCCCGAGGACGCTGGTTCTGCCGCCAACGCTGCCACAGGCCGATCACGCCGTCCGACGACCAGAACACGATGGCGAGGAAGCCGAGCCCGATCAGTAGCCGGAAGCGGTTGCCGTCGAGCCCGATCTTGACCAGGAAGTCGAGCGCAAACGTGCGCAAGAGCACGAACACCAGCGCGCCGATATAGGGGCCGATCGGGCGGGTAATGCCGCCGACGACGGCAATGATGAGGATGTCGATGCAGGCGCCGACGCTCACCGAGCCCGGCGAGATCTGGCGATAATTCCACACTTGCAGCACGCCGGCGAGGCCGGCGATGAAGGAGGCGACGGCGTAAGCCGCGACGCGGTGGGCATTGACGTTGAAGCCGAGGGCGGCCATGCGGCGCGGATTGTCGCGCACGCCCTGTAGCGCCAGGCCGAACGGCGCGCGGGACATGTAGCCGACCGCGAAATAGCAGAGCGCGGCGACCGCGAGCACGACATAGTAGAAAGGAACGTCGGCCCGCCAGTCGACGCCCCAGAAATGCGGTGTCGAGACGTTGTTGATGCCGGTGTGGCCGTTGAAGATCGCCCAGTTCTGATTGGTGAAGTAATAGAACGCAGCTCCGATCGCGAGCGTGATCATGATGGTGTAGATGCCCTCGGTGCGCACCGCGAGCGCGCCGCCGAGCGTTCCGAAGATGGTCGCGAGCGTCACCGCCATCGGCACCGCCAGCCACCACGGCCAGCCCAGGCTGATATTGGCGTTGCCGCTGACGCCGAACACCGCGACCATGTAAGCGCAAAAGCCCGCGATGGTGAGCTGCATCAGGCTGACCATGCCGCCATAGCCGGCGAGCAACATCAGGCTGAGCGCGATGGTGCCGAGGATCAGCGTGGTCGCAAAGATCTCGATCAGGAAGAAGCCGTTGGCAATCAGCGGCATGATCAGGAGGATGGCCGCCACGATCCAGGCCGCGGGATTGTTGACGTCGGGCCAGCCACGCACGGACGGACGATGTGCCGCGGTGGCGGGCTTGTGAACCTGGATGCGGGCATCGTGGGTGACGGACATCTCAGCGCCTCGCCAGCAGGCCCTGTGGCCGAAGCGCAAGCACCAGCACCATGATCAGGAAGGTCACGACGATGGCGTAGGTCGGGATGTAGACCGAGCCGAGCTGCTCGGCGAGGCCGATGATGAGCGCGCCGAGCGCCGCCCCGGGGATTGAGCCCATGCCCCCGACGATCACCACCACGAGCGATGCGAGCAGGAAGCGGATGTCCTCGCCGGGCGAGAGCGACTGGAAGGTGCCGCCCACGACGCCCGCGATACCGGCAAGGCCGGCGCCGAGCGCGAAGACCAGCACGAAAACGATCTGGATGCGCACGCCGGTTGCGGCCAGGATGTCGCGGTCGTCGACGCCGGCGCGGATGATCATGCCGATCCGGGTGCGGTTGAGCGCCAGCCACATCGCGATGCCGATGATGACGGAAGCCAGGAAGATGACGAGCCGCACCAGCGGATAGCGCAAATAGACCGGCTCGCCCGAGGATTTCACGGCGGTGATGAGCGGCAGCTCGATCGGGCCGATCAGCCAGGTCGGAGTCTGGATCTGGTAGAAGTCGCCACCACAGGCCCACAGCATGAGATCGGCGAACACGATGGAGAGCCCGATCGTCACCATGGTCTGGCGTAAATCCTGTCCCTCCATGCGGCGGAAGACCAGCACCTGGAGCAGGACGCCGACCAGCGCCGTCAGGACAAAGGCCACGATGAAGGAGAGGATCCAGGACCCGGTCGAGGCGCTGATGGCGTAGCCGACATAGCCGCCGAACAGATAGAGCGAGCCGTGCGCGAGATTGACGTTGCGCATCAGGCCGAAGATCAGCGTGAAGCCGCTGGCCACGAGGAAATAGAGACCGCCGAGCGTGATGCCGTTGAACAGCGCGTTCAGGAACACCCGCTTGCGACCGATGGCTTCTTCAAGGCCGGGCGGCCACACCGCGAAGATCAACCAAAGTGCCACTGCGATCGCAATGATGACGACAAGTGCCCAGGCGGGATGACGCTCCACAAAGCGGGTCATGGCGTCACCTCGCTCCGTTTGCGACGGTCGCCATCACACCTCGGATCCAGGTCAGACAGCCCCGTGCAGGCTGCGTACCTCGCCATGGATTTGCGTCCTCCCGGGACTGAAGCGATCCTCTTGCCGGGATCGCGTTCCACCCATCCTAGTGGGACGGCGCGGGAGGCACTTGATCGTGAGTATCTTTTCGCGCGCCCGTCAGCCGCGCAAAACCTTGGCCGCGCGGCGATAATCGGTTGGCGCCATGCCGACATTGGCAGCAAAGAAGCGGGTGAAGCCGCTCTGCGAGGAGAAGCCGAGATCGAAGCCGATATCGGCGATCGGCGCTTCGCTCGCGACCAGCGCCTCAAGCGCCTGCTCCATCATCAGCGTGTTGAGATAGAGGTGAGGGGTAACGCCGGTCTGGGTGCGGAATAGCCGGTAAAAATGCGGTCGCGACAACCCGGATTCGCGTGCGATGGTGTCGAGCTCGATTTCAGCGCCAGGGCTCTCGGACATCATCTTGATGCACTTGCGCACGCGAAAATCGGTAACGGAACCGTTGGCGCGTGGATCGCGCGCAAGTTCGGCCTGCTGCCAGCTTTCATCGTAGCAGACGTCGATCAATCGCCGCAGCTCGCCGTCGAGACTGTTCAGCGAGGGTGCGCCGCACACAAGGGCGGCGGCGTGTCTGATAAGCTTGTCCAGAGCGACCGATCGCCGGAATTGAGTGCGCCCGAAGCGCAAGCGTTCGGCGCCCGGCGCATCGGGGGCGAACCACTCCGGATTGACATAGAGCACGAAGAAAACGGCGCCGACGTCAAGGTCTGACGGCAGGAAATTATGCGGCTCCCACGGATTGACCGCGACGACGGAACCTTCAGCCAGTTCGTAACGTCCATCGTTGACATCGATGCATGCGGCACGGCCCCCGACATGGAAGATCAAATGACCTTCGCGATGCGCGTGGATGTTGAAAGGGCGGTTCAATTGGTAGACCGTCGCCCGGCCGAAGCGGCCGTGGAAGACGGCGAGCGCCCGGCTCATGCCTTCCCCTCCCTGGAGCTTTTTTCTTTTTTACAGCCTTCAACAACCTGGGAGAGAATGCAAGAGCGCGCGATCTCCGCGCTTTGCAAATCTCTCCCATCAGTCTCAGTGTCGCAGTAGGATTACGTCAGTACTTCTTACATTCTGGCACTGTACGGCTTGGCAAACCGATCTTGGCGAACACTGCAGGGTCGTAGCCCAGTGTCTGGTTGACGTTCGGGATCACCTTCACGACCTTCGAGAACAATGCGCCCTTGCCGTCGTCGACGACCTCGGTGACGAAGTTGGTGCCGATGGCCTGGCGGTTCGCGTCGAGCTTGATCTTGCCGTTGGGCGCGTCGAGCTCGATCTTGGCGAGGGCTTCCTTGTACTTGGCCTGATTGTTCGACAGGTCGCCATTGACCTGACGCAGCGCCAGGATCAGCGCCATGGTCGAGCCGTAATAGTTGGTGGCGAGCAGCGATGGGCTGGGGAAGCGCTTGTTGGGCGGGAAGGCGTCCTGATAGTCCTTCACGAACTTCTGCCAACCCGGATCTTCCCAGGTGTCGGCCTGGCCGCTCGCCGCCAGCGTGCCGACCAGCGCTTGCTTGGCATTGCCCTTGGACGACAGGATGGTCTGGTCGATCATGATCGAGCCGCCCATCAGATGCGCCTTGCCGCCGGCCTGCTGGTACTGGTTGAGGAAGTTGACGGCGTCGGCGCCGCCGAGCCCGAGATAGATGGCATCGACGTCATCAGGCAGCGCTGCAATCACCGAGGCAAAGTCCTTGGTGCCGAGCGGCACCCATTGCCGGTTGGTCACCTGTCCGCCGGCACCGCAAAACTCGAGCACGAGGCCGAACACCTGCGTGTAGATGAAGGAGTAGTCCTCGCCGACGGTTGCGATCTTGCGATAGCCCTTGGTTTCATAGGCATATTTGCCGAGACCCACCTGCCACTGCGCGCCGTCCATGTTGTAGCGGAAGAAGTTCGGAGCCGGATCGACATAGGTCGTCTCCTGGGCGCCGGAGGCCGCATTGATGAACGTCAGCTCCGGATGGGTCTTTGCAAAATTCTTGACCGCGATGCCTTCGTCGCCCGAGAGCGGCGACAGCAGGATCTGCACCTTGTCCTGTTCGATCAGCTTTCGCACGGCACGGACGGCGGAGTCCGGTGTCGCATCGGTCGAGGCGATGACGAATTCGAGCTCCTTGTCGCCGACCTTCTTGCCGAGCACGTTGAGTGCTGTCTGAAAGCCGCGGATGCCATCCTCGCCGAGCACGGTGTAAGTGCCTTCGAGCGTCGCGGTGACGCCGACCTTGATCTTCTCCTGCGCGAAGGCGGTACCCGACAATAACAGGCTGCTCAACGCGATCAGTCCTAGACTGCTTTTCAACATTGGTCTCCTCCCTGGGGCGTTCTTGTCGCTGTTTTTTCCCGCTCCCCGCGCGTCCGCCGCGCGCTGCGGCGTCCTGGCGAGGCGACGGTTCTTCGACGGCTTCTTGGGATGAAGGCTAACCGAACTCGGATGCAGCGCACGCGTTGGAGCCCTGCGCGGCTTAACGGGCAGTCTCATTTTGAATGGTGCATTGCAAATCATCCCGCGGTGCAATCGCACGCAGATCGGACAACGCCACGAAGTTACGCGCCCCCACGATCGCGGTGCAGCAGTGGCTGTCCGTCGCGCGCACATGTTCGTTCCGGGAGCAGAGTAAATAACTGAAATTGGACGGCTATGCGCGTCCTACGACACTATCGGGAATCCTGCAGGAACTATCCGGGAGAGCTGCAATTGTCAGGCCGGAAGGGATTTGGAGGAGGACTGAAATGAGCCAATTAATCTATTTGATCGGCCTGATCGTAGTGATCCTGGCAATCTTGTCGTTTTTCGGATTGCGCTGAGGGCATCGACCATGACGATCGAAGCCCCCACACTCGTCGAAGACGAAGCGCTGACGATCTCCGAACAAGGGCGATATATCCAATGGACGCCTGTTGTCGCCGGGGCTTTCGCTGCGACGGCATTCGGCTTCGTTCTGGTAACCTTTGGCGTCACGATTGGACTTGGCGTCAGCTCGGCCTCGCCGACATGGCGAGATGCGTCTGCCGCGCTCTCGCTGCTATCCGGACTTTATCTGATCCTGCAAGCGATCGTCAGTTTTGGCCTCGGCGGCTACATCGCAGGGCGCGTTCGCCGCGGGGTGGTTGCAACGAACCCCACGGAACGGGAAGCGCGCGACGGGCTGCACGGGCTCACGGCATGGGCGCTTGCGGTCCTGCTGGGCGCGACGCTGGCGGGTATCGTGAGCGCTGCCACGGTGAACCGCCTGTCTTCGTCCGCGAGCGTGGGCAACAGGACGACCGCCGAGCCGCTTCTGAGCTACGAACTCGATCGGCTGTTCCGTGCGCCACGGCGAGCGGCAAATGTTGATATGACCGGCGAGCGCGCCGAGGCTGGTCGAATCCTCATGACGTCGTCGAGCCATAGCGGTGTCGCTGCGGACGACCGAACCTATCTGGTCCAGCAGGTCCAGGCGCTGACCGGATTGCCGGCCGGTGATTCCGAACGGCGCGTCGATCAGGCGATTGCGAACGCGAAAACGGCGATCTCTCACGCGCGCCGCAGCACGGTCATTCTCGCGTTCTCATTGGCTGCTGCCACACTGCTCGGCGCCATCAGTGCGTGGGCCGCAGCCGTCGCCGGTGGGCGACACCGGGATGGCGAACCGCTCCCGGCGTGGATGGCATTTCCTGATCACTTCGAGCCAAGGAAAACGGCGGTGCCTTAGCGCAAAGCCGCCGTTCCGCCGCAGCTGACCGGATGACGTATCGCTATTGGTCGTGAATTCCGCCGAAATGGCTGAAGACCTCGAAGTCTTGCCCACGTGCGATGCCGATCAGCGTGATGCCGCTGGCCGCGGCCGTGCGTATGGCAAGCGCCGTTGGCGCCGAAACTGCAACAATGAATCCAGCGCCGATCGCGGCAGTCTTCTGGACCATCTCGACCGAGATCCGGCTCGTCAGGATGACGGCACCCGAATGCCCCGGTATTCCCGTTGCGGCGAGGGCGCCGGCGAGCTTGTCGAGTGCATTATGGCGGCCGACGTCTTCGCGGACGATCATGTCGTCGGCGTCAGGCTGGAAAAATCCGGCGGCATGGGTCGCGCGGGTCGCCTTGCCCAGGATTTGTGATGCGGCGAGGGTCTCGACCGAGCGACGAATGTGTTGCGGCGTGAGATCGATATGCCGCTCGAGGCGCCGAACCTTCGCACTGACTTCGCGCAAGCTTTCGATGCCGCACAGGCCGCAGCCGGTCGGCCCGATCAATCGCCGCCGCCGCTCTTTCAGCTGTCGTCCAGCCCTCGGCCGCAGCCATAGACGCAACTCGATTCCGTCGGGGCCGGGAACCACCGTGAGTTCGTTGATCTCTCCCAAATCCTCGATGATCCCCTCGGTCAGGCTGAAGCCGATTGCGAAGTCGGCGAGATCGGCAGGCGTCGCCATCAGCACCGCGACGGTCGTGCCGTCGTAGACCAGTGCGATCGGGCTCTCCTCGGCGACCGAGCGGTGGCCGAGCATGTGGCCTGATGTGAGCCGAAGCATGTTGACGGAAGATGGGGAGGCGGGCAGGCGATCGCGCCAGTCGATTTGCGAGCCGTGCATGATTGTTCATCCTAGCGACGGTCTATCGACGCGCGGCGCGCGCCATGGTTCCGAAAGCTTAGGAACCAGCGATTGTTTCTCATGTTTTGCGAAAGGGGCTTGCAGCTGAAGGGCCCGGCATGCGGCAGAAAGCAAAAGTCGAGACTTACGATGCTCCGGCC
This sequence comes from Bradyrhizobium sp. USDA 4472, assembly GCF_054058595.1. Classification (NCBI taxonomy): domain Bacteria; kingdom Pseudomonadati; phylum Pseudomonadota; class Alphaproteobacteria; order Hyphomicrobiales; family Nitrobacteraceae; genus Bradyrhizobium; species Bradyrhizobium sp. USDA 4472. Next base: position 7,249,165 of record NZ_JBSSAM010000001.1, on the reverse strand, counting down.
GGCGGCTGGGGATCGGTCAACGCAGTCGTTCACATTCTCACGCAGGAAGAAGTCGCGATCCTCGGCAGCGAGATCCTGATGAAGCAGAACAAGCCGGGCGGCTTCATGTGCGTGAGCTGTTCCTGGGCCAAACCCGCAAGTCCACATCCATTCGAATTCTGCGAGAACGGCGCCAAGGCCACCGCGTGGGAAGTCACAGGCAAGACGGTCACGCCGGAATTCTTCGCCCGGCATACACTGTCCGAGCTACGAACCTGGTCCGATCATCGACTGGAAGAGCAGGGGCGGCTGAGCCATCCGATGCGCTACGATTCGGGCAGCGACAAATACGTCCCGGTCGAGTGGAGCGATGCGTTTCGCGACATCGGCGCCGAGTTGAACAAGCTCGATCCGCATTCCGTCATCATGTACACGTCCGGCCGGGCCTCGCTGGAAGCCAGCTACATGTACCAGCTGTTCGGCCGGATGTACGGCACCAATAATTTCCCCGATAGCTCCAACATGTGCCACGAGACCACGTCCGTGGCGTTGCCGCAGGTGATCGGGGTGCCGGTCGGCACCGTGCAGCTGAAGGATTTCGACCACACCGACTGCATTTTCTTCTTTGGACACAACACAACGACGAATGCCCCGCGGATGCTGCATCCGCTCCAGGAGGCAGTCCAGCGCGGCGTCCCGATCGTGACCTTCAATCCGCTCCGCGAGCGCGGACTGGAGCGTTTCGTCAATCCTCAAAACCCGCTTCAGATGATCGCGGGAGGCACACGCATCAGCTCGCAATATCATCAGGTCCGCGTCGGCGGTGACGCCGCGGCGATATCTGGGATTTGCAAATGGGTGATCGACGCGGACGATCGCGCCGTCAAGTACGGTGAGCCGCGGGTGGTCGACGCCGATTTCATCGCGCAGCACACCTCCGGCTTCGACGAATTCGCCGCGTTCTGCCGCGGCCAGGACTGGAACGAGATCGAGCGGGCGTCGGGCCTCACGCGGTCGGCCATGCTCGAAGCCGCGAACGTCTATATGAAGGCCAACGCCGTGATCGCCAATTACGGCATGGGCGTCACGCAGCACAAGCACGGCGTCGAGACCACGAAGATGATCGTGAATCTGCTGCTGCTGCGCGGCAACATCGGCAAGCCGGGAGCAGGCATCTCGCCGATTCGGGGCCATTCCAACGTCCAGGGCCAGCGGACGGTCGGCATATCCGAGAAGACGAAGCTCGTCCCGCTCGACAAGCTTGCGGAGCTCTACGGGTTCGAGCCGCCACGGTGGGACGGTCTGTCGACGGTGGATGCCTGCGAGGGCATTTTGAAGGGCGATGTCCGTGGCTTTGTCAGCCTGGGGGGCAATTTCGTGCGCGCAATTCCTGACCGCTCGCTGATGGAGCCGGCTTGGTCGGGTCTGCGGCTGTCGGTGCAGATCGCGACAAAGCTCAATCGCAGCCACATCGTGCCCGGCGAGGTGACCTATCTGCTGCCATGCCTCGGCCGGATCGAGATCGATGAGCAGGCCAGCGGCGCCCAGGCCGTGTCGATGGAGGATTCCACGGCCTGCGTTCACGGCTCACGGGGCCAGCGCAAGCCGGTGACCGAGCACGCCCTGTCCGAGCCGGCGATCATCGCCGGTCTCGCCAAGGCAACCCTCAAGCCGAATCCCTGGGTCGAGTGGGAGGCCTGGGTCGCCGATTATTCGCTCATAAGGGACGCGATCGAGCGGACCTATCCCGACCAATTCAAGGATTTCAACCAGCGCATGTTCGAGCCCGGCGGCTTTCCGCGGCCGCTGGCGGCGCGCGAACGCAAATGGAAGACGCCGAACGGCAAAGCCAATTTCACCGTTCCCAAGGCGGCATTCGCGCCCCCGGGAGAAAACGATGGTGTCTATGAACTGATGACGATGCGCGCCGACGGACAGTTCAACACGACGATCTATACCGAGGACGACCGCTTCCGCGGCATCCAGGGCAGCCGTTACGTCGTGCTGATGAATCCCGCGGACATGGAGGCGGATGGACTGAAGGCGGGCGACACGGTCACGCTGGTCACGGAGGCCAATGACGGTGTGGAGCGCAGTCTCAGCGAGCTCCAGGTCGTGCCCTACGGTATCCCGCGCCGGAGTCTTGCCGGCTACTATCCCGAATGCAACGGGCTGATCCCGCTATGGCACTACGCAGAGGGCAGCAAGGTGCCGGCCGCAAAATCCGTTCCGGTGCGACTTTTCAAGGACATGGTGCCCGAGATCATCGAGGGCGGAGAGATGCCGATCTCGGCGACGTAGCCGGGACCGGAACGTGTTCGCAACGTCACGAAGCGGGGATTGAAATGAAATCGAAGACGTTCAACGACGGCGCGGAACGAACCTTTGTCCTGATTCTGGACCAAGGGGAGGAGGCCTTCAGATCGATCACGGAATTCGCCGAACGCGAGAAGATCACGGGCGCCTCGATATCGGCGATCGGGACGTTCTCGCAGGCGAAAGTCGGCTGGTTCGATTTCGCGGCCAAGACATACAAGCCGATCGAGGTCCGCGAGCAATGCGAGGTGCTGAGCCTGCTGGGCGATGTCGCTCAAGGCGATGACGGCAAGGCCAGCGTGCACCTTCACGCCGTGCTCGGCTTGCAGGACGGCACTGTGCGCGGAGGCCATCTGCTGTCGGGATCGGTGCAGCCGACACTGGAGGTGACGATCACTGAGGCCGTGGTTCATCTCCGCCGCAAGAAGCGACAGGACCTTGGGATTGCGCTGATCAGCATCTAGTCCGGAAGGTCCGGGAGGTTGCCTTGATCGACGGGCTTGTCACTGATGTTCCGGTGGCAGACGAAGAGGGCGGTCGCGTCGTGCCGGCCGGCTATCCCGTTCAGGCCGTCGATGGGGGCTCGGCGCCGCCGCGGACGAGGTACGGCCCCGCTCGGGCAATTAGGAACATCCAAATCCGGCTTACGTTGCCTGCACGGGCCTGATGGATGTCCCATGCAGCGCAGAACATTTCTGGCACTCGCGGCCTGGCTTGTCGGCACGACGTCCCTGACGCGGGCGACCGTGATCCACAATCACGTGCCATGGTCGCCCCATCCGAACTCGCCGCCGGAGATCGTGCGGCTGGGTCCTTGGCAGTTCTTCACTCTGGATGAAGCCCGCGCGATGGAAGCGATCGTCGATCGCATCATTCCGCCCGATGCGGAGACGCCCGGCGGCAAGATCGCGGGCTGCGCCGTCTTCATCGATCGCCAGCTCAAGGGGCCGTATGGCTCCAACGAGGGGCTTTACACGCTTGCGCCTCACACCAAAGGCACCAAGGAGCAAGGCTCCCAATCGGCGCTGACCCACGCCGAGTTCTATCGCAAGGCGCTGGCCGCGCTCGACAAGCATTGCAAGTCAACGCAGGGCGGCAAGTCCTTCGCAGAGCTCGATGCAGCCGCGCAGGATGACGTGCTGCGCAAGATCGAGTCGGGCGAGGTCAAGTTCGAGACGGTCGACGCTCAGGGCTTCTTCTCGGCTCTGCTGAAGGACGTCCCGGAAGGTTTCTTTTCCGATCCGATCCACGGCGGCAATAACGACATGGTCGGCTGGAAGATGATCGGCTTTCCCGGCATCCGCTACGATTATCGCGACTGGGTCAATCGTCACAACGAGCGCTACCCGTATCCCCCCGTCAGCATCGCCGGGCGGGCCGACTGGACCCCTGCAAAATCGTGAGCGGCGCACATGGCTCGTAAGCTCCCGCGCAAGGACGTTGTCATCATCGGGCTCGGATGGACCGGTTCGATCATGGCCTATGAGCTCGCCGATGCCGGGCTCGACGTGATCGCGATCGAGCGGGGTCCCTGGCGCAACACGGCGACCGACTATCCGCCGGGCTACGCGGCCGACGAATTGCGTTATCGCATTCGTCATGAGCTGTTCCTGAGCCCAAGCCAGACGACCTTCACTTTCCGGAACAAGACGAGCGAGGCGGCGCTGCCGATCCGAAGCTGGGGGGCGTTCATGCCGCCGAACGGCGTCGGCGGGGGCGGCGTGCACTGGAATGCGGAGACGTGGCGCTTCCTGCCCTCGGACTTCGTGCTGAAGACGCATTTGACCGAACGCTATGGCGCCGGTTTTCTGCCTGATGACATGACCATCCAGGATTGGGGCGTGACCTATGATGAGCTCGAGCCGCACTACGACCGGTTCGAATATCTCTGCGGCACGTCCGGCCAGGCCGGCAACGTCAAAGGCAAGATCATGGAGGGTGGCAATCCGTTCGAGGGGCCGCGCTCGCGCCCCTATCCCAACCCGCCGCAGGACCAGCCGTTCGGCCATACGCTGTTCGGCAAGGCTGCGCGCGAACTCGGCTACAAGCCGTTTCCGCAGCCCTCCGGCAATATGTCGCGGCCGTACCAAAATCCTCTCGGCGTACGCCTCGGGCCATGCACCTATTGCGGCTTCTGCGAGTGGTTCGGGTGCGGCAACTACTCGAAGGCCTCGCCGCAGACCACGGTGCTGCCGGCGCTGGTGCGGAAACCCAACTTCACGGCGCGTGACAACAGCGAGGTCACGCGGGTCAACGTCGACCACTCCGGCAAGCGGGCCACCGGGGTGACCTTCGTCGATGCCTCAGGTGATGAATGGGAGCAGCCGGCTGATCTCGTCGTTCTCTCGGCCTACACGATCTTCAACGTGCAGCTGCTGCTGCTGTCGGGCATCGGCAAGGCCTATGATCCCGCTGCCAATACCGGCGTGATCGGCCGCAATTTCACTCACCAGACCATCTCTGACGTCGTCAGCTTCTTCGATCCGGCAAAATTCGTCTTCAACCCGTTCATCGCTTCCGGCGCGATCGGAATGTGCATCGACGAGTTCAATGGCGACAATTTCGATCACGGTCCACATGGTTTCGTCGGCGGCGGCTACATGGGGAATGTGCAGACCAACGGTCGGCCGATCGAGACCACGCCCGTGCCGCCGGGCACGCCGCTGTGGGGCGCCGAGTGGAAGAAGGCCGTCAAGGAAAACTATCAGAGCGCGATCAAGCCGGGGACCGGCGTGCACGGCAGCATGTACAGCTACCGCGACGTCTATGTCGATCTCGACCCCACCTACAAGGACCGCTTCAGCCGGCCGCTCGCGCGGATCACGATGGATTTCCACGATAACGAGATCAAGCAGAACAAATTCCTGACGGACAAGTTCGCCGAGATCTTTCAAACCATGGGCGCAAGGCAGGTCCACAAGGAATACCGCAAGGCGCCCTACGACATCACCAAATACCAGACGACGCATCTTTGTGGCGGAGCGATCATGGGTACGGATCCCAACACCAGCGCACTCAACCGCTACCTCCAGAGCTGGGACGTGCCGAACCTGTTCGTGACAGGCGCGAGCGCGTTCCCGCAAAACGCCGGCTACAATCCGACCGGAACGGTCGCGGCGCTCGCCTATTGGGCCGCCGATGCGATCCGCTCCAAATATCTCAAGAACCCGGGGCAGCTGATCAATGCGTAGAGCTGCGCAACTCGCCTTGGTGACGCTGACGCTTGCTGCCGGCGTCGGTCAGGCCACGAGTGCGGGCTTGCAGGACTTTGCCGCCGTCGAGCGCGGACGTTATCTGGCCGCCGCCGGCGATTGCGGGAGCTGCCATACGGTCCCGGGCAGCGACCATCCTCTGAGCGGCGGCCGTCCCATCGAAACGCCGTTCGGCGTGCTGGTCGCCCCCAATATCACGCCTGATCGGGAGACCGGGATCGGCGCGTGGAGCGACGAGGAGTTCGACGCGGCCGTGCGGAAGGGAATGCGCCGCGACGGCAAGCGGCTGTACCCGGCCATGCCATATCCCTATTTCGCGCGCATGACACGGGAGGACGTCAAGGACATCCGCGCCTACCTCGCGACGTTCGAGCCAGTCCACAATCCCGTCACCGTCAACCAGCTGCCGTTCCCGCTGAACCAGCGGATGGCGATGATGGTGTGGGACAAGCTGTATTTCACGCCGGGCGAGTTCTGGGAGCGGGCGGACAAGTCGAAGCAGTGGAATCGCGGCGCTTATCTCGTCGAAGGCCCCGGCCATTGCGGCGCCTGTCATACGCCGAAGACGGCTTTGGGCGGCGACAAATCCGGCAAGCGGCTCCAGGGTTACACGCTGCAGGGATGGGTCGCGCCTGACATCACCAGCGGGCAGGGTCCGCTTGCCGATTGGTCGATCGACGATCTCGCGCAATATCTCAAGACCGGGCACAACCGCTTTGCGGCCGCAGCCGGCTTGATGGGCGAAGTGGTCGAGCTCTCGACGTCCCGGCTCAGCGACGACGACACCAAGGCGATGGCCACCTATCTGAAGGATGTATCGGGACCGAAGCCTGCGGCGGACAGCTCGGCCGATGCCCATGTGATGTCCGCCGGCGGCGCGATCTATCAGGACCTCTGCTCGGCCTGCCACAAATCGGACGGGTCTGGCGTTCCCAATCTCATTCCGAACCTCAACCTCGCCGCGACCGTCAACACGGGAGATCCGACGACGGTGCTGCGCGTGATCCTGCAGGGCGCACAGAGCGTGGCGACAGACAAGGAGCCGACAGGTCCCGCCATGCCTGCCTTCGGCTGGCAATTGAATGACGCGCAGGTCGCGGCGGTCGCGACCTATGTCCGCAACCATTGGGGCAAGGCGCCGCCGGTCAGCGAGGCCGAGGCGAAGAAGGAGCGGACGGCGCTCGATGCGAGGACGAACTGACCGTCAGGTCCGGGTCAGGAAATCCATTGAACCAAGGTAGAGAAGTATCCCCAGCCAGAACAGTCCGGCGCCGGCAAAGACGAGTGTGAGGCCGCGCCGATGCCACAGCTCCATGAAGATGGTTGCGACGAGACCTGCCTTGATGGTAGCGATCGTGAGGGCCACGACGGCATTGCCCGCTCCGAGCGGCACGTAGGCGAGCGTGATCGTCAGCGCCAGCAACGCGAGCAAACCAAGCCAGGCTCCGATCAGGGCAAGCGGTGGTCGCCAGTCGGTCATGGTGTCGACCTTCCGGGCAGGTAGATCAGCGCGAACAGGAAGATCCAGACCACGTCGACGAAATGCCAGTACAGCGCTGCGCTGTGCAGGGCCGTGTGGTGACGCGTCGTCGGCGCCTTCCGGCAAAGGGTTGCAAGCGTGATCAACAGGCAGATCCCGATCAGCATATGCAGGGCGTGGATAGCCGTCGCGATGAAGTAGAAGATGAAGAACAGCTGGACGCCATTGGCCAGCGGTCCGGCGAAGACGAAGTCGATCCCGGGGACGAGATGCTCGTCATATTCCTTGCTGTACTCGATCCCCTTGAGCACGATGAAGATCAGCCCAAGGCAGGCAGCGCCAATGAGTAGCCATGTGACGATCCTTGCTGTGGCAGGCGAGAAGATCTCAACGGCCCATGCCACGAGAAAGCTCGATGTCAGCAGGACGGCCGTGTTGGCCGTTCCGATCACGATCTCGGTGTGCCGGCCGCCCTCGGCGAAACCTTGCGGCAATGCGTGCCGGTAGACGATATAGGCGAGGATCAGCCCGCCGAACAGAAGAACTTCGGTTGCGATGAACACCCACATGCCGAGTTCGGCCGTGTGATCGCGGTGAGGTATCGAAGCGTATTGCGGAGCAACGGCGGAGCTATCACGCATTCTGCGGCTCCGCCTGGAAGGCCTCGTTGTATTGATACGGGTCGCGTGTGACCACGGGCTGCGTCGTAAAGTTGTGTTCGGGGGGCGGCGAGGAGGTTTGCCATTCCAGGCCGGGCGCGTCCCAGGGGTTTGCCGGCGCGCGTTTGCCAAAGAATGCGGAGTAGCCGAGGTAGAACAGCGGCATCAGATAGGCGACGGCCAGGATTGTGGCGCCTCCGGATGACAGCACGTTCCAGACCTGGAACTCCGGGGGATAGACGTGGTAGCGCCGCGGCATGCCCTCCGCGCCGAGGATGAACTGCGGGAAGAACGTCAGATTGAAGCCGAAGAAGATCAGGACCGCGGCGGTTCGCGCCCAATATTCCGAGTAGAGCCGGCCGGTAATCTTCGGCCACCAATAGTGCAAGCCGCCGAAATAGGCCGTCACCATGCCGCCGACCATGATGTAGTGGAAATGCGCGACCACAAAGTAGGTGTCGGTCGCGTGCACGTCGTAGGCGAGGCAAGCCAGGAACAGGCCGGTGAGACCACCGACCGTGAACAGACCGATGAACCCGAGCGCATAGAGCATGGGCGCGTCGAAATGGATCGAGCCTTTGTGCAGGGTCGCGGTCCAGTTGAAGACCTTGATGGCCGAGGGCACCGCGACGATGAAGCTCATGAAGGAGAACACGAGGCTCGCAACCAGCGACTGGCCGCTGACGAACATGTGGTGGCCCCACACCAGGAAGCCGACCGCGGCGATGGCGAGGCTGCACCAGGCCACGAACTTGTAGCCGAACACCTGCTTGCGGGAGAAGCACGAGATCAGTTCGTTGATCACCCCCATGCCCGGCAGGATCATGATGTAGACAGCGGGATGCGAGTAGAACCAGAACAGATGCTGGAACAGCAGCGGGTCGCCGCCGATCCTGGGATCGAAGATGCCGACGCCGAAAAAGCGTTCCGTCGCCATCAGCAGCAGCGTGATCGCGAGCACCGGCGTGGCCAGCACCAGGATGACCGACGTCGCATAGAGCGACCACAGGAACAGCGGCAACCGGTACCAGGTCAGCCCAGGTGCGCGCAGGCGATGGATGGTGACGATGAAATTGAGGCCGGTCAGGATCGACGAGAAGCCCGCGATGAAGACGCCCGCAGCCGCGACGATCACGTAGCTGTTGGAATAGAGCGTGGAGAACGGCGTGTAGAAGGTCCAGCCGGTATCGACGCCGCCGGCGAAGATCGCGAACAGCGTGGTGCAGCCGCCGAGCATGAAGATGTACCAGCTCATCAGATTGAGCCGGGGAAAGGCGAGATCGCGCGCGCCGATCATCAACGGGACAATGAAATTGCCGAGCGTGTTGGGAATCGACGGGATCAGGAAGAACCACACCATGATGATGCCATGCATGGTGAAGAGGCGGTTGTAGACGTCGGAGCTGACGAGATCGGCCTGGGGCGTCGCAAGCTCGATCCGGATCACGGTCGCAGCCGCGCCGCCGATGAAGAAAAAGACGATCAGGCTCGCGAAATAGAGGATCGCGATCCGCTTGTGGTCCGTCGTCAGGAACCACGAGCGCAGCGTGAAATCGGCGGTGAGATAGTTTGGGTCGCTCATGATGGATGTCCTGCGAGCGATTTGATGTAGATCACGAGCCGCAAAAGCTGATCTTCGCTGACCTTGCCCTCGAACGAGGGCATTACAGGTTGATAGCTTGCGACCACCTGGCTGCGCGGCATCAGGATGGAGTCCCGGATGTATTTATCATCCGCGATCACGGTGGTGCCGTCAGAGAGCGGCACCGGCTTGCCGTAGACGCCTTCGAGCGGGGGCGCGCGGACTGTGCCGCCGCCGCCGTGGCAGCCGCTGCAGCCAAGCTCGCGGAAGAGCTGGCCGCCCTCGCTTGCGAGCGGGCTCGACGGCGCTTGCTGCGTCAGCCAGTTGGAGAAATCGGTCGGCTCCATCGCCACGACCTCGCCGATCATGCCGGAGTGGTCGGTGCCGCAATATTCGGCGCAGAACAGGTGATAGTGGCCGGGCTTGTCGATCTCGATCTCGAGGTCCTGGTAGCGGCCGGGAACGACATCATGCTTGAGACGAAGGGCGGGGATGTAGAAGCTGTGAATGACGTCCTGCGACGCCATCACCAGGCGGATAGGGCGCTTCACCGGGATATGCAGCGCGTCGATCTCCGCCTGGCCACCAGGATGCTGCGTCTTCCACATCCACTGTTTCGCCACGACGAACACGTCGTGCTCGTCGCTCTGCGTACGATAAATCTGGAAAAAAACGCTGGCTCCCCAAACGAAGAGGCCGAGGAAGCAGACGAACGAGGCGGCGGTCCAGCTCACCTCCCAATGCCAGCTCTTCTTGACGCGATGGTTCCTGTCGGTCCGGTTGCCCGCGCGATAGCGCGCGCAAAATAGCGTCAGCAGAAAGAACAGCAGGCCGACGACCAGTGCGCTCGCAATCAACAGGCCAGTGAACAGCAGATCGACGTCGCCGCTGTGCGGCGAGAGCCCGGGTTGCCAGAACGGAATCCATTGGCGCCACATCTAGCGGGACCTTCGGAGCGCACTCATGGAGACGGCCACCCCGGCAGTCCCCTGCGCAGGAGAATGTCGATCGCGCGGTCGATCGGAATGCGGACTTCGCCCCGGGTTTTGTCGGTCCAGCCGTAACCGCGCTCGATCTTCGCTTGCCCATCGCGCATCGCCTGCAGCGTCGCCCGAGGCGCCTCGTCGAGGGGCGGCGCGTCGGAGCTCAAGGCCGGACGACTCGCGGGCGTGATGGGTTTTGTGGATAGCGGAAACATCATCGGCAGCACGAGCGGCGTGACTGCGACGAAAGTCGCAAGACCTGCCGCCAGCCAGCCGACGAGGCGGAGTCCGACGTCCGACCGCTCGTAGTCGAAGCGTTTGCTGTCCGACATGCTGCCGCCCTCGATTGACGGGTGACAATGCTGCGAGGGGAATTGCGTTCCTACTTAGGAACCAATGTGCGAGGGCTCGATTGATGAGCCGACAGCTCGCCATCGGGGTCGCAGCGAGGATGGTGCAAATATTCTCCCCTGTGGCGGACACGTGGTTACGCCTGTTCCTGATCGGCGGCCTGTCGCTCGCCGGCGGCAGCATCGTGGCCGCCGTCGGCTTCGCGCATTCGGCGTACATGACCGAGACCGATATCCGTCCGCATCAGCCGGTGCCGTTCAGCCATCGCCATCATGCCGGCGAACTCGGCATCGACTGCCGCTATTGCCACGGCAATGTCGAGTCCGGGCCGCAAGCCGGCCTTCCACCGACCGAGACCTGCATGACATGTCACTCCCAGATATGGACCAACGCGTCGATGCTGGAACCGGTGCGGAAGAGCCTCGCCGACAACACGCCGATCCGGTGGACACGCGTCGCGAAGCTGCCTGACTACGTGTTCTTCCGCCACGACATCCATATCGCCAAGGGCGTTGGCTGCGAAAGCTGCCATGGCCGTATCGACCGGATGGCGCTGACCTATCGCGCAAAGCCCCTCACGATGCAGTTCTGCATCGATTGCCACCGTGATCCGGCGCCGCATCTGCGTCCGCCGGATCACATCACCGACATGGCGTGGACGCCGGCCGCGAATGTGCGCAAGGAGGGCGAGACCATCGCCGCTCATGAAGGCATTCGCGTCGGTGAGCTCACGCATTGTTACGTGTGCCACCGATGAAGCGCAGCATTGATCATCGACCGGCGGACGGGCCGCGCGTGTGGGCAGGCATCGAGGAACTGTCGGATGATCCGCGGTTTCAGGCCTTCATCGAGGCGGAATACCCTGTTGTCCACGAATTCTCCAGGACCGCGCGCCGCGAATTCCTCAAGCTGATGGGCGCTTCCTTCGCGCTGGCGGGGCTGACCGGTTGCGAGAAGAGCTCGTTCATTGCAGCGCTGCCTTATGTCGACCAGCCGCCGAGCGAGACGATCGGCCTGCCGCGCTACTACGCGACGGCCGTGCTGCTCGATGGCTACGCGCAACCTGTCATCGCCACGGCCCATGCCGGGCGTCCGACCAAGCTCGACGGCAATCCGGGGCATCCGGCAACGCAGGGCCGCAGCGACATCTTCATGCAGAGCGCTGTGTTGCAGCTCTATGATCCCGACCGCACGGCTGCACCCACCCGCCATGGCGAAGCGGTGAGCTGGGCCGATGTCGAGTCCGCCATGGGCGTAATGCGCGAAAACTGGCGCGCCGGTCAGGGTGACGGCGTCAGGTTGTTGCTCGGACCCACGACCTCGCCGACTTTGCTGCGGCAGATCGATGCGTTCCGGGCGCAGTTTCCGAAAGCGCGCGTCCACACACATGCCGCTACGGGGCATGAGGCGAGGCGACAGATCACCGCCGCGGTTTATGGTCAGGCACTCGACCTGCACTATGTGCTCGGCGAGTGCGACGTCGTCGTCGGCCTCGACGATGACTTTCTGGGGCCCGGGCCCGATCAGGTCCGTCACGCGTTGGGCTGGTCGCAGGCGCGCCGGCGATCCAGCGACCGGCCGGGCAATCGGCTGTTCGTGGCCGAGAGCGTGCCGACGGCGACCGGGGCGATGGCCGGTCAGCGGCTGATCGCTGACGCCAGGCGGATGCCTGTTCTCGCCGAAGCGCTGGCCAGTGCGCTCGGTATTGCCGGCGCATCGAAGCCGGATCTCTCCGGCGCGGAAGCCGGCTGGATCGCGCGCATCGTGGCGGCTTGCAAGGACCATTCGGCGCGCTCGCTGTTCGTCTCGGGCTTGAGCGGCGGCGCGGCCGCGGCGCTCTGGGTTGCGCGGATCAACCAGCAGCTCGGCAATGCCGGCGAGAGGCTGAAGCTGACCGCGCCGATCGCGGGCCCGGCCGACGCGGGAACGCTGGCCGAACTCGTCTCCGACATCCAAGCGAAGCGCGTCACCTCTCTCCTCGTGCTCGATTGCAATCCCGTCTACAGCGCGCCCGGTGAGCTCAATGTCGGCGACGCCATCAAGCATGTTCGCTCCTCGATTCATCTTGGCCTGCACCGGGACGAGACGGCTGCGCTCTGCGAATGGCAGCTGCCTCTTGCGCATCCGCTGGAGTGCTGGAGTGATGCGCGCGCCGTGGACGGCACGGCGACGATCCTCCAGCCGGTGATCTCGCCATTCTACGACGTCAGATCCGCGCATTACGTTCTGGCAAAGCTGCTTGGGGAGGTTGACGAGACGCCGGATGCCGCAATCCGCCAAACCTGGCAGCCGAGCTTCGGCGACGCATTCGAGACGCGATGGAAGCAGGCGCTGCATGATGGTTTCGTCGCTGGTGCGGCCCAGTTCATCACCGCGTCGCCTGCGAGCGATGCGCCCGCGCCCCCAAAGACGACCGGGGAGCTCGACATCGTGTTTCAGCCGGACCCCACGGTCTGGGACGGCCAGTTCGCCAATGTCGGCTGGCTTCAGGAGCTTCCGAAGACGCTGACGACGGTGACCTGGAGCAACGTGATCGCGGTGAGTCCTGCGCTTGCGAAACGCCTCGCGGCCGCCAACGGCGATCATGTCGAGGTCACCGTCGGCGATCGTCATGTCGAGGGGCCGCTCTGGATCATGCCGGGCCAGGCCGACAACACGGTCGCGCTCTATCTCGGCTACGGCCGGACCCGGGCGGGACGGGTGGGTGACAATCTCGGATACGACGCCTACCAGGTGCGGCCCGCTGCTGCAGCGTGGCTGGCGCAGGGGCGCCTGCGCAAGCTTGCGACCCGCGAGGAACTCGCGGTGACCCAGCTGCATCATCGGCTCGAGGGATTTGATCTCGCGCGCGAGATCAGTCCGGGCCAGGTCGAGCGGGCCAAGCCGGCGCAGGCCAGCCTTTATCCGCCCTGGCCGTCGTCGAAGAACGCCTGGGGCATGGTGATCGATCTCGACAGCTGCATCGGCTGCAATGCCTGCGTGACGGCGTGCACGGCCGAGAACAACGTGCCCGTGGTCGGCGCGGATCAGGTCCGGGCCGGCCGTGAGATGCACTGGCTGCGGATCGCCCGCTACTACACCGGCGATGTCAGCGATCCCCACAGCTTCTTCGAACCGGTCCCGTGCATGCATTGCGAGGACGCACCTTGCGAGATGGGCTGTCCGGTCCACGCCACGACGCACAACTCCGAGGGCGTCAACCAGATGGTCTATAACCGCTGCATCGGCACGCGGACCTGCTCGAGCTATTGTCCCTACAAGGTGCGGCGCTTCAATTTCTACGACTATCGCTCGCCCGCCGATTCACCCGAGCATGCTGCCCACAATCCGGACGTGACCGTGCGCGCGCGCGGCGTCATGGAGAAATGCACCTATTGCACCCAGCGCATCGAGGCGGCCCATGTCGCCGCCGACAAGGAGAACCGCCCCATACGCGACGGCGAGGTGGTCACCGCCTGCCAGCAGGCGTGTCCCACCAAGGCGATCGTGTTCGGCGACATCAACGACCCGAATTCGGAAGTGTCGCGGCTGAAGCGCGACGGTCGCCATTACGTGCTGCTCGAAGAGCTGGGAACGAGGCCGCGCACGACCTATCTGGCGCGCTGGCGCGACGATGAGACGGAATCGAGGCAGGGATGAGCGAGCAATCCGACATCCTGCCGACGCGCCAGAGCATCGGCGGCATCACCGATCAGCTCACCGGCATTCCCCTGCATTTTCCGGCGGACCGGCGCTGGATGATAGCGATGTCGGTCGCAAGCGCGCTGCTGCTGTTGCTGATGGTCTCGGTGGTCGAGCTGTTCACCCGCGGCGTCGGGATCTGGGGCATCAACATTCCCGTCAACTGGGCCTTCGCCATCCACAACTACGTCTGGTGGCTCGGCATCGGCCATGCCGGCACGCTGATCTCGGCGCTGCTGCTGCTGACGGGCAGCGAATGGCGCAACTCGCTCAACCGTTTCGCCGAGACCATGACGCTGTTCGCCGTGGTCTGCGCCGGCATCTACCCGATCCTGCATCTCGGCCGGCCCTGGTATGTCTACTGGATGTTTCCCTATCCGGCGACGATGGGCGTGTGGCCGCAATTCCGCAGCCCGCTGGAATGGGACATCTGGGCGGTGCTGACCTACCTGACGGTCTCGCTGGCCTTCTGGTACGCCGGCCTGATCCCTGATCTCGCCGCCGCCCGCGACCGCGCAACGCGGCGCGGCTGGCAGATCTTTTTCGGCATCATCGCGCTCGGATGGCGCGGCTCGGCGAGGCACTGGCAGCGCTGGCAGCAGACCTATCGGCTGACGGCGGGACTTGCGGTGCCGCTTGTCGTGTCGGTTCACAGCGAGGTCTCGCTGCTGTTTGCCGCGGGGCAGATCCCGGGCTGGCACTCGACGATCTTCCCGCCTTACTTTGTCCTCGGCGCGGCTTTCTCGGGCTTCGCCGTCGTCTCCATCATCGCGGTGTCGTTGCGCTCGTGGTTCGGGCTGAAGAATCTCGTGACCGACGACCATCTCGATCTGCTCGGAATGGTCCTGCTCGCGACCGGCCTGATGACCGGCTACGGCTACGTCTTCGAGGTGTTCGACGCGCTCTATTCCGGTGAGCCGCACGAGCTCCAAACGCTGGCCGACCGCTTTGCCGGCGCCTATGCCTGGACCTATTGGGGCGCGGTCGTCCTCAACTTCATCCCGCTCCAGGCGCTGTGGCTGCGCAACGTGCGGCGGAGCGGGTGGATGCTGCTGCTGATCTCGGCGTCGGTCGTGGTCGGAATGTGGCTCGAGCGCTACATGATCCTGGTCACCAGCCTCTATCGCGATTTCCTGGTTTCGTCATGGAGCCATTTCACGCCGAGCTTCTGGGACTGGTCGACTTATTTCGGCACGATCGGCCTTTTCCTGGTGCCGTTCCTCATCGCCATCAGGCTCGTTCCCATGATCTCGATCTTCGAGAGCAAGGAGCTTCTCCACGAGGAGAAGGAGGAGCAGCAGCATGGCTAAGGGGCTCTATGGCGCATTGGCCGAGTTCAGGACTCCGGACGACCTGCTGGCGGCGACGCGGAAAGCGCGGGAAGCCGGCTACCGCAGCCTCGACGCCTTCACGCCGTTTCCGGTCGAGGGCCTGGACCGCATCCTGCGATTTCCGCGGCCGACGATCTCCTTCGTCGGACTTGGCGGAGCGATCGCCGGCGCAACCACCGCGCTCGCCATGCAGTTCTTCACGAATTACGACTACCCGCTCAATGTCGGGGGACGGCCGATCTATCCGATATCGGCCTTTGCGGTCGTGACTTTCGAGCTCACCATTCTGTTCTCGGCGCTCGCCATGCTGGTCGGGATGCTGTGGCAGAACGGGCTGCCGCGGCTCAGCTATCCCGTGTTCAACGGCGAAAGGTTTCACCGTGCCAGCAAGGACCGCTTCTTCCTTTGCGTCGGCGCTGACGATGCGAGGTTCGAGGCGGGCGAGACGTTGGCGTTTCTCAGCGGGACCGGCGCGCTGTCGGTGGAGCTGGTGCCGGAATGAGCAGGCTTCTGGTCATCGTCGCGCTTGCCGGTCTGCTCGCCGCCTGTGATCAGAACATGGACGAGCAGCCGCGCTACAGCGAATATTCGCGCGCGCCGCTGTTTCGCGGCGGCGTGCTGCGGCCGCCGCCGGCGAACACCGTCGCTCGCGACGATCTGGACCGGGAGAAGGCGGCTCATACCAGGCCTGCGCTTTCGGCCGCGCTGCTCGCGCGGGGACGCGAGCGCTTCGGCATATTTTGCCAGCCCTGCCATGGCGCCGGCGGTGACGGAAACGGCATCGTCGTCCAGCGCGGCATGCCGCGGCCGACGAGCTATCACGACGACCGGCTGCGCAACGCGGAAGACCAATATTTCTTCGACGTCATCACCAACGGCCATGGCGCGATGTACTCCTATGCGGCCCGCGTGCCGCCGGCGGATCGCTGGGCGATCGTCGCCTATATCCGCGCGCTTCAGCTCAGCCGTCACGCCTCGCTCGACGACGTGCCGGCGGACGAGCGCGCCAGGCTGGAGAGCCGGCCATGAGAATGTCCAGCAGCCCAAGAAGCGTGGTGGCGGTGGTGTCGGGCCTGGTCCTGATCGCGGGATTTGTGATCGATGCCAGGTCGACCGCTTCAGCCTATCTCGTCGCCTGGAGCGCCTGGGGTGCCATTCCGATCGGCGCACTTATTGTCTTCATGACCAGCTATCTGGTGCGGCGGCGCTGGACCGAGACGCTGCATCCGGTCTTCGTCGCGACATCAGGCATCCTGCCTGTCGCCGCGCTGACGTTCATTCCGGTCCTGCTCTTCATGAAGGAGATCTATCCCGCCATCGCGGATGGATCCTCATTGCCGCCGTTCAAGGCGCACTGGTTCGTGCCGTGGTTCTTCGTGCTGCGGACGGTGCTCTATTTCCTGATCTGGATTGCGCTCGCCCATTGGCTCCGGCGCGCCTGGCGCCATGACGAGGCCATGGTCCGCGCCGCCTCCGTTGGAGCGATCGCATGGACTCTCACCGTATCGTTTGCCGGGGTCGACTGGTTCGAATCGCTGCAACCGGAATTTCACTCGTCGATCTACGGCCTCATCGTACTCAGCTTCCTGCTGGTGAACGGAACGGCCTTCGTGATCGCAGCCGGCTTGTTGTCGACGCAACAGATCGGCCCGAGCCGCGGCTACAGCGGACTTCTGCTCTCGGTGCTGCTGCTGTGGTGCTACCTCCATGCCATGCAGTACATCGTGATCTGGTCGGGCAACATTCCCAAGGAGGTCACCTGGTATCTGGTGCGATCCCAGCACGGGTGGCAGTTCGTCCTGGCGGCGCTCTCATTCGGGCAATTCGTCTTCCCGTTCTGCGCGATGCTCAGCAGCCGGGTGCGGTCGGACCCGCATTGGCTGCTGGCGCTGTGCGGGTTGACGCTCGCCATGCGCTGGCTCGAAGCCGCAATTCTGATCCTGCCGGCCATTCACGGCCTGTCCCTGACGGTCACCGGCGCGATGTTGATTGCGGCAACGCTGTTCCTCGGCGCGGTGTTTTGGCTGGCGTTCGACGCTGATCTCGCGCGGTCTGCAGAACCAGAGCCTTTGGGCGCTATCTGGTGGCGTGCTCGCGCCGCAGCAGCAGGCCGATCAGCAGGGCAAGGACGATGACACTGAGTGACGACGTCGCGATCAGCAGCCGCCGCGCCGCGAGCGTATAGGTGCCGCTCGCGGGATCGAAGCCATAGCAGAGCAGATGGATCTGGTCGGTCCATCCGCCGACATGCCCCTGGCCCGCTTCGACCAGGGCAAGACGCAGGCTGGTGGCATCGACCGCGAGAGCCGAGAGCGCGCGCGAAATCCGCCCGTCCGGCGTCACCACGAAGGCCGCGGCGGGGTGGGCATATTGGTCATGCTCGCGATCATAGACGGGCTGCACGCCGAACGCGCCGGTGAGAGCGCCGATCTCAGGCGCTGCCGCGCGCAAAAACGCGCTGTGCTCGGCGAGCCCGCCCCTTGGGCTGAGCTGCGCATTCTTCATCGTCAACGCCTGGGCGGCCGTGTCCTTGGCATCGAAGCCGGTCACGATCAACCGGAAGTCCTTGCCGGCGCTCAAGCCCGTATCGGCCAGCGCGTTCGAGACGATCGAGATGGCCGGCCCGCACAGCGTTTCGCAGGTGTAGTCGGCCAGGATCCAGACGGTGGGGACGCCGCCAAGCCAATCCTGCAGCGGTGCGCGGCGATCGTTGATGTCGTTCATCTGGATCTGCAAAGGCAGTTGCGCATTCGTGGGACGCGCGAGGACGGCCTGCTCGAGCTGCGGGGCGGTGAGGGCTTGGGTCGCCACGGGCATCGCGATCCATGCGACGAGCGCGACGATCCATCCAGGGGCCCGCGCACGGGCTCGTCTTCCGGGCACATCATCAGAGCATTGGGCGGGCAATGTGTGCATCCCGGGCGATCGGTGCGGGTGAGGCGGGTGACCAGAAACGGCTTGCAGCTATCCGCGTCGGGCAATGCTCACCCGAGAGCTTGGTTCCTGGGCGGCCACCGGCAGCTACAATAGGGCTGCCGGATTCACATAACCTAATGCATGAAGCAGAGAGACCCGTCAAAATCCCGGCGGGACCCTGGGGTGAATGACGATGGATCGCGTCGAAAAAATTTTCGTCGGGACGGCGATTACGGGCTTTCTCATTATGCTCGGGGCAATCATATGGATGACGTTAAGCTAGCGGGCAGGGCGGCCTCGGCGTTGCGCATCACCCTGCCATATCTTGCGGTATTCATCTGCATCGCGGTCGCCGCGTGGCTGACCTGGAGCAGGCTGCTCTAGGCCAGACCGGTTGGCCTCGACGATGCGCGTCACATCTGCCGGGAGCTGATCAATGCGCCGAGCCCGCGGATCATCGCCGCAACATCAACAGGCTTTTCCCAGAGCAAGACATCGTGGAATTCAGGTGCAATGCTGACCTTGTCATAGCCCGTCGTGAACACGAAGGGTACGTGACGCGCCCGGAGCTCCTGCGCGATGGGAAAGGCCATTTCGTCGCGAATGTTCACGTCGAGCACCGCACCATCGACGATCGAGCCATCATGGAGGATGCGCAGCGCATCCTCCAGCTCGCCGACCGGTCCGGCGACTTCGGCGCCGAACGATCGAAACGCCCGACTGATGTCATCGGCCAGGAAGTATTCGTCCTCCACGACGAGAATACGGCGTCCCGAGAGGGGCGCGCGCACGCGGAACAAGGTTGCGGATGCCAACATGTTTCCTCCAGCGCATGAAAGACCATTGGAACATACGGCGAAGGGCCGCCTTGGTGCAAACGAAGCATGCGATGGCGGGTTCCCGATGAGCAACCGTGACATCATTGTAATCGGTGGCTCCGCCGGCGCCACCGCACCCCTGAAGCAAATTCTGGCGGCGTTGCCGCTCGACTTGCCGGCGGCGATCTTCATCGTCCTGCACATTCCAGCCCAGGGCATCGGCATCCTGTCCACGGTTGCCGCTGCGGCCGGGAGGCTGCCGGTGCATCAGGCCGTCGACGGGATGACCTTCGAGCGCGGCCATATCTATCTGGCCGCACCCGACCACCACCTCTTGCTATCAGGAGATCACCTCCAGCTCGGACGCGGTCCGCGCGAGAACATGGTCCGTCCGGCGATCGACGCCCTGTTCCGCTCCGCGGCGGTGCACCACGGTCCCCGCGTGATCGGAATCGTGCTGAGCGGCTTGCTGTCGGACGGCGTTGCCGGGCTCCATGCCATCAAGCGCTGCGGCGGGATGGCCTTGGTCCAGGATCCCGCCGATGCGATCTCGCCCGAAATGCCGCAGCGCGCCCTGGAGGCAACGATCCCCGATCTCTGTGTCCCCGCTGCAAAGCTCGGCGACGTGCTGTCTGATCTTGCCCGGGAGGAGCCGGGTAGTGCGCTCCCGGTGGCTCCCGACATCCGCCTGGAGGTCGAGATCGCGGCCGGTGAAAGGATCGGAGCCGGAAGCCTCACCAAGATCGCCGACCCCGCGGCGCTGACCTGTCCCAGTTGCGGTGGGGTGCTGTCCGCCGTGAAGGGCGGCCACCCGATGCGGTTTCGCTGCCAGGTCGGCCATGCCTATACCGCCGACGCGCTCGCCAAGGAGCAGGAGGGACAGGTCGATGAAGCCTTGCGGGTGGCGCTGCGGATCATCGAGGAGCGTGCTGAGCTGGTGCAGCGCATGGCGGACGATGGGCGGCGCAGCGGCCGCGCCGCAGTCGCCGAGATGTACGATGCGCGCGCCGCCGAATATCGCGAATATGCCGACATGATCCGGCGGGTCGTGCTACACTCATTCGACCCGGCGATCCGCCCGCGAGCGACCTGAGGCATCACCATGGCC
Organism: Bradyrhizobium sp. USDA 4472; assembly: GCF_054058595.1. Classification (NCBI taxonomy): domain Bacteria; kingdom Pseudomonadati; phylum Pseudomonadota; class Alphaproteobacteria; order Hyphomicrobiales; family Nitrobacteraceae; genus Bradyrhizobium; species Bradyrhizobium sp. USDA 4472. The sequence goes on along the minus strand of NZ_JBSSAM010000001.1, from coordinate 7,228,749 downwards.
ACCTCCCTTGCCGAGCGGACGGAGCAGCTCCACGTTGAGCAGCGCCTTCTTGTCAAGGCGGATGGCGACATCGACGAAGGTTGGTTGCGGATTCGCAGCCAGGAGGATCTGGTGCGCGAGCTCCGGGCCGGCGGGCATGACACACGGCAGGCCGAAAGGCTGGTTGATCTGCTCAAGCAAACCTTGTTGGAATGGGAGCGGCACCGCACCTTGATCGTCCAGCGGGTCAACTACCTCCAGCGCGAGGTCGATTCCCTGGCGCCCACGGCCGGTTGATCGGGGCCGGATTGCGTCGTCGAATATGGCAAGCAATTCCCGCCATTCAGCTGTTGGGATACCTTGAAATTCTGCTATTCCATGAGCTTGGGATCCGCGATCCCGGAGAGCGAAAGTAGCGTCTGATATGGATGAAGTCGGCAAAGCGCCGGGAGACGGGGAGCGTCAGGTCAAGGCCCCATTGATCATTGGCGTGGGTGCGTCGGCCGGCGCAATCGACAGCATCGAGCGCTTCTTCGGAAAGCTGACGCTGGGCGACGACCAGGCCATCGTGCTGGTGCTTCAGAATCGTGAGGCGCTCTCCGACCAGCGGCTGCATGCCGTCATCCAGCGTGCCGAGGGAGCCCAACTCTCCAATATCACCGACGGGATGACGCTCGAAGGCGGGACGATCTATCTCAGCCCCATGGCCATGATCACCACCATCCACGGTGGCCGCCTCGCGGTGCGGAAGGCGGAGCAGGGGCCGGGCGAACGGGCCACCATCGACAGCTTCCTCGTGTCGCTGGCGGAGGAGCGCGCCGAGCAATCCATCGGGGTGCTGCTCAGCGGAACCGACGGCGACGGCACGTTGGGCGCAGCCACCCTGAAGGATCACGGCGGCCTGGCAATCGCGGAAAAGGGCGCCGACGAGGATTTCAAGCATCTGGCCGACAGCAGCAACCCTGCAGCCATCGCCGACTATGTGCTGTCGCCTGAGGACATTCCCGAGCATATCCAGGTCTACGCGCGCCATCTGCGGCGCCTGGAGGAGAAGCAGGGTTTCGACGAGGTGCTGGCGGCCGCCGCGAGCTCGCTGTCACGCATCGCCGACATCCTGCGCAACAAGACCGGCAACGATTTCCACGGCTACAAGCAGAACACGTTTCTGCGCCGCGTTCAGCGCCGCATGCAGGTGGTGCAGATCGATGAGATCACCTCCTATGTCGATTTCCTGCGCAACGACAAGGACGAGGCGCAGAACCTCTTCAACGATCTTCTGATCGGCGTCACCGAGTTCTTTCGCGACAAGCGCGAATTCGAGGTGCTCGAGACGCAGATTATTCCGAAGATCTTCGAGAACAAGGGAATCGGGCAGCAGGTCCGTGTCTGGGTGCTCGGCTGCGCCACCGGCGAGGAAGCCTATTCGATCGGCATCCTGTTGCGGGAGCATATGGCGACGCTGGACTCTGCTCCGCAGGTCCAGATTTTCGCCACCGATATCGACGGAAGGGCGCTTGCGACCGCACGTGTCGGACGCTACCGCACCAATATCGAACAGGACATGACCCCCGAGCGCCTGGCGCGCTGGTTCGTCCGCGAGGGCGATACCTATTGCGTGGTCAAGGAACTCAGGGAGATGTGCATCTTCTCCCAGCACAACGTGATCAAGGACGCGCCGTTCTCGAAGCTCGATCTGGTCTCCTGCCGCAACTTGCTCATCTATCTGAACGCAGAGCTTCAGAACCGGGTCATCCCGCTGTTTCATTTTGCGTTGCTGCCGGACCGCTACTTGTTCCTCGGCAATTCCGAAAAACGTGACGCGACATCCGAAGCTGTTCGCGCCGGTCGATCGTCGCGCCCGCATCTTCAGGAAGCTCGAGACCGGTACGCGGCTGCCGCCCGAGTTTCCGATTTCGACCGCGGCGGGTCGCGCTCCGGTCGAGGTGCCGCCGATCCGCTCCTTCGGTCCCGACGTCGGGCTGGAGCGCCGTGCGCAGCGGATCGCCGAGCGCTATGCGCCGGCCTATGTGATCACGGACGACAATTTCCAGATCCTGCACTTTTCCGGCCGCACGGGGCGCTATATCGAGCCGACGGCGGGCGCCGCCTCGCTCGATCTGCTTCAACTCGTGCATCGCGACCTCCGGCTGGAATTGCGGACGACGCTGAGCCGCGCCGCCGAGACCAACGAACCCGCTCATGCCGAGCAGATCCAGCTTGGCGTCAACGGCCATAGAGTGCTCGTCGACATCACGGTCGAGCCGATCCAGGACGGCGCCGGCGGTCACCGAAACTTCGTCGTGCTGTTCAAGGACGGTCCGCCGCGCGGCCTGGAAGCAAGCGATGGCAATGCCGGCAGCCTGGTGCGAACCGAGCATGTCGAGCGGCTCGAGAGCGATTTGCGGGCAACCCGTGAACGTCTCCAGGCAACGATCGAGGAGCTCGAGAGCACCAACGAGGAACTGAAATCCTCGAACGAGGAATACCAGTCGCTCAACGAAGAGCTGCAATCCGCCAATGAGGAACTCGAGACCTCGCGCGAGGAATTGCAATCGGTCAACGAGGAGCTGACTACAGTCAATGGCGAGCTGGCCCACCGTGTTCAGGAGCTGACCCGCGCCACCAGCGACTTGAAGAATTTTCTGGAAAGCACGCAGATCGCGACTGTCTTCCTGGACAACGATCTGCGCGTGATGAACTTCACGCCCGCGATCACCCAGATCCTGCATCTGGTGGAGACCGATACCGGCCGCCCCATCGCGCACATCAAGGCGCGCATTCCGATCGAGGAGCTCTACGATGACGTGCGTCGCGTGCTGCGCACGCTGGCCAGCGCCGAGCGCGAGCTGACTGCGCCGGACAGCGGCACGCGGTATATCGTCCGCATTCTGCCCTATCGCAGCATCGACAATTTCATTGCCGGCGTGGTCATCACCTTCATCGACGTCACGGCGATCACGCGCGCGGAAGAGCGGCAGCGCCTTCTGCTCGCCGAGCTTCAGCATCGCGTGCGCAACACGCTCGGCGTTGTCAGGTCGATCGCGCGCCGTTCCGCAGAGACGAGCTCGACCGTCGAGGAATATTCAGCACATCTCGACGGCCGGCTGAACGCCTTTGCGCGGACGCAGGCGCTGGTGACGCGCGATCCCGAGGGCGGCGTCGATCTGGAATATCTCGTTGTCGAGGAGCTTCTCGCGTATAACGCGCGCGAGGGCGAACAGATGCGCGTGTCCGGGCCGGCGGTCCGTTTCCAGCCCAAGGCGGCGGAGACCTTTGCACTTGCCATCCACGAACTGGCCACCAATGCGCTCAAATATGGTGCGCTGGGCCAACCCTCGGGACGCCTGGAAATTTCCTGGCGCATCGACGAAGCGTCGACCCCGCCGCAACTGTTGTTCGACTGGCGCGAGCGGGGTGGGCCGGCCGTGGCGCAGCCGGCACGCAAGGGTTTTGGTTCGGAGCTTCTGGAGCGCACTTTGGCGTTCGACCTGAAGGGGCACACGACCATGTCCTTCAACGGGGCGGGGCTTCACTGCCAGATCGCGATTCCACTGACCAAGAGAACCTTTCACACGCCTTCGATGGACGGCTGATGCGCTCCCACGGCACCGATGGAGGTCTTGCACATGCGGTGATCCGCCGCCTCAATGTGTTGCGGCCCCTGTCCGAGGAAGCGGTCGCGGCGCTCGAGCACGCCATTCTCGAAGGTCTGTTTCGGGCGGGGCCGGGCGAGGATCTGGTTGCCGAAGGCGATCCGGTCGACAGCGTCCGGGTCGTGCTCTCGGGCTGGCTGTTCCGCCACAAGACGCTCGAGGACGGCCGGCGGCAGATCGTCAACTTCATCTTGCCCGGCGAGACCTGCGACGCCCATGCTTATCTGCTGCCGACGATCGACCATTCGATCACCACGGCCACGGCGGTTTCTTACGCCGAGATCAAACGCGCGCGTTTCGAGAAGCTCATAGCGAACGAGCGAACGCTTGCCGAAGCCTTCATGTGCGAGACGATATTGAACAATGCGATCCAGCGCGAGTGGGCGATCAATCTCGGACGTCGTGTCGCACTGGAGAAGGTCGCCCATCTGTTCTGCGAAATCTACGAGCGGCTTCGCCCGGTCGGACTGGTCGACGGTACTTCGTGCAGCTTCCCGATAACCCAGATGGATCTGGCCGACGCAACCGGGCTTTCCGTCGTCCACCTCAATCGCACCATCCAGGAACTGAGGGCGTCCGGGCTGATCACGCTGCGGGAGCGGACTCTGACGATTCCGGATCTGGATGCACTCAAGAGCGCGGCGCTGTTTTCACCGGGCTATTTGCAGCTCTACCGGTGAAGCTGATCGAGAAGCGTTTTCCACTCGCCACATTCGCAGAGGCCTTCAGCACCGCGTAAATTCACGCGGCGTTAACCTATGGAAATGCGGGAACCCGCGGCCGCACCCGAAGCTGCATCGGTCCGGGGCCTTTCGACTGACGTCACATCAGCCCGGGCGCCTGACCTCCAGATGGGGAGAATGATGATGCGGAGCGTCAAACACTATCGCGCCTTTCAAATTGATCCGGACGGGCATGTGTTCGGCTGCATCAATCTTGTCTGCGGTGACGACGAGCAAGCCAAGCGCGAAGCAGCTGCGCTCGTCCTCGTCCACCGCATCGAGCTATGGCGGCTCGACAGCCGCATCGCCCAGTTCGATCGTCCCCAGGAGATCGCCCGGCAAGAGGCACCTTTGGACGCTTAGGAACCGCGCGCGGCAATTCGGGTTGGTCGGATCGGACCAATCGATCGAGGACCCAGCATGGCGGATCCAGACGTTCGCAAGGGGATGCCGCCCGTCAAGCTGTCGCGTGAGGAATTCGAAAGCCGCTACAAGAGCCAGTTCGTCGATCCTGCCTTCGCTCCGCTCGCTCGCGAACTCGGCGCAATCGTCGGCGCCGCCTGGGATGCCTATAGCCATTCGCGCAAGGCGCCGATGACGCGCAAGGCGGGCGCAGGCTTTGCTGATCCCGACTACGATCTCGCCGTCGACTGGCTGGCCGCGCGCGATGCCGTCCTCGAAGCGCAGCGGCGGCACGACGATGCCGGAGCGACGCCGCGCATTCTCGTCATCAACGGCTCGGCGCGCAGCGAGCACACCTGTCCCGGCGAGATGTCCAAGACGTGGCGGATGGTCAAGCTCGCCGAGCCGGTTTTCACCGAGATGGGCTTTGCCGTCGACATCCTCGATCTCTCCCGCCTGACGTCCGAGTTCGGCAAGCACATTCATCCCTGCAAATCCTGCGTCTCCACCGCCATGCCGCTCTGCCACTGGCCGTGCAGTTGCTATCCGAACTATTCGCTGGGCCAGACCAGCGACTGGATGAACGAGATCTATCCGCTCTGGGTTGCCGCGCATGGCATCCTGATCGTGACGCCGGTGAACTGGTATCACGTGCCGGGCGGTCTCAAGGCGATGATGGATCGGCTGGTCTGCGCCGACGGCGGCAATCCGGACCCGACATCGACGCACGGCAAGAAGGCCGCCGAAGCAAAGGCGCTGGAGCTGAAGGGCTGGCCCTATCCGCGTCATCTCGCCGGCCGCCATTTCGGCCTCATCGTTCACGGCGACAGCGTCGGCGCCGAGGGCGTTCGCCGGACGCTGTCCGACTGGCTGACCGACATGCATCTGATCTCCACGGGCCGCTTCGGTGAGATGGACGGCTACGTCGGCTACATGGAGCAATATGCGACCTCTCACCGGGAGCTGGACGAAGATCGTGCGTTTCAGCAGGAGGTGCTAAATGCAGCCAAGACGCTTGGCCGCGCTGTGAAGCTCGCCCGGAGCGGGCAGCTGTTGGAACCGGGTGCCGGTCTCGAAGAGCCGGCCCCGAAATGACCGCCTGAAAGGACGACGAATGCTGGAAGAGAAGCTCAGGGAAGCCATCGTCGGAGAGCTCAAGCGTCAGGCGGCCAACCGGCCGCAGGCGCTGAAGGTCGAGGGCTCTGCGGAAGAGCTGATCGTCAACGGAAGGATCGACTTGGCCGACCTCGTCATGGTGATCGTCGGCTCGGTCGCCGGCGGCCCATAGCGCTAAAGCATCGCCTTGAGCTTCAGCGCATCGGCAGGGGCCGCGCTCTTCTGGTCGTTGTCGAAATAGACATAGACGTCGCAGCCTTGCCGCTTCCAGGATGTGATGCGCCGCGCCCATTGCGTCAGCGTCGAGCGGCCATAGTGGCCGTAATAGCGTCCGCCCGGCCCGTGGCCGCGCACATAGACGAAATCTGCCGTGCGCTTCCAGGGCGCCGGTGCATCGTGATGGTCCGACAGGCAGAGCGAGATGTTCTGGTCAGCGAGCATCCTGAGAATGCGGGGTTGGTACCAGCTTGGGTGTCGAAATTCGAAGCTATAGCGGCGCTTCTTGGTGAGCAGCTTGAAGAACGATGCGAGCCTGTCGGGATTTGCCTCGAACCGGGGCGGCAACTGAAACAGGATCGGTCCGGCTTTGCCGCCCAAAGAGGAGATGCGATCCTCCAGCAATGCGAGGCTGTTTTCGCTGGCGTCGGACAGGCGCTTCCAATGCGTGATGAATTTGGATGCCTTCCAGGTGAAGACAAAATCCTCATCCGTCTGATCCCGCCATGCCTTCACGGCTTGCGGTGTCGGTGTCCGGTAGAACACGCCGTTAAGCTCGGTCGTCTCGAACCGGCTGGCATAGTAGCGAAGCTGCTCTTTCAGCGGCAGGCCATCCGGAAAGAAGGGACCGCGCCATGAATCGTAGTGCCAGCCGGAAGTACCGATCAGTACGCGTGACATCTCTGATAGCCGCTGTTGGTCGCGGTCGATCGAGCCGAGTCTCCTGCGAACAACGCCCTCGGCCGTTAGCGCCGCTTGGTCGCGCGAGCCCTGGTCGCGCGGCGATTATAGGGCGAACGATTGACCGGCTTGAGCGAGATACCTTCGCGTTGCGCCTTGCTGCGGATCGCGGCGATCGGGCGCTGAAGCTTGATGCTCATGACGCCGGTGGGCGTATTTCCCTTCGCGAGCTGCCGCAACATCTTGACGTCGGCCGTCGACCACGGCTGACGCGAGCGACGCTTGTACGAAGGGTTTGCTTTGCGCGGTCCCTTCTTGCCGATCGGCGAGCCGGGCCGCTTCCAGGTTGCTGTGCGTGCCATGTTGATCCTCCTGGAATCCTAAAGCACGAATCAGGGGGTTGGTTCCGACATCGGCTGCGTGCGCCCACGAAGCCGGCCGCGATCACAATTCTATCCTGCGGCCGAGTTCGACCAGCGCATTGCTGGGCATCTGGAACCGATCCACGGCATGTGCGGAATTGCGAACCATGAAGCCGAACAGGCTCGTTCGCCAGCGCGACAGCAGTGAGCTGCCGGGGCGATTGACCGGATCGTATCGCTCGACATAGTAGGTGGGCCGCTCCCAGGCGGGCAGCCCCTCGCGTTTTGCCTGTGCGATGACGGAGGGAAGATCGGGAATCTCGACGAAGCCGAAACGGACCATCATGTGCCACACGCCTTCGCCGAGCTGCTCGCATTTGACGCGATCGGGCGCGCTGATGCGCGGCACGGCTTCGAAACTGACGGTGAGGGCGATCACGGTCTGATGCAGCGACCGGGTCTGTCTCACGTAATTGACGATCATCGGCGGCACCCCCGTGCCAAGGCGCGTCAGGAACACGCCGGTCCCCGAGATCCGCGCGATATTTTCCTCGGCGAGCCGGGTGATGAATGCTTCGATTGGCTCCGAGCGCGCGGCATTCCGGCGATGCAGCCTGGCGACGCCGTCGTGCCAAACGAGCATGGCGGTAAACACCAGCGCACCGAAGGCGAGGGGTATCCATCCTCCGTCCAGGATCTTGAGCAGGTTGGCTCCAAAGAATGCCAGATCGACGATGCCGAGGGCACCGGCCAGGGCGATCGATCGCCAGATGCTCCAATGCCAGCGCGCGTGCATGACTGCGAACAAGAGCACCGTGGTGAGCACCATGGTGGTGGAGACGGCGGTCCCGTACGCACCCGCAAGACGGTCCGAGCTGCCAAATCCGATCGTGAGCGCGATGGTCAGGATCATCATGGTCCAGTTCACGAACGGAGCGTAGATCTGACCGTATTGGTCGGCGGAAGTCTGGAAGATCTGGACGCCCGGAAACCAGCCGAGCTGCATGGCTTGCCTGGTCATCGAGAACGAGCCGGTGATGATGGCCTGGCTCGCAATGATCGTCGCCAGCGTTGCAAGAAGGACCAGCGGGTAGACCGCCCAGGCCGGCGCCAGCAGGAAGAAAGGATTGCCGTCATTGTTTGGCGCATCGACGAAATTGCCGACTTGCCCGGCATAGTTCAGGACCAGGCCCGGGAGCACGATGCTGAACCAGGCGAGCCTGATGGGGGCCCGGCCGACATGTCCCATGTCAGCATAAAGCGCCTCGCCGCCGGTCAGGGCGAGAAACACGCCGCCAAGCAGCGCGAAGCCGACGCGGCCGTGATCGAAGAGCAGCTTGATGCCGTAGCTCGGGTTGAGTGCGGCCAGTACACCGACGTGACGGGCGATGCCCAGCAACCCGAGCACTCCCATCGTGATAAACCAGAGCAGCATGATCGGGCCGAATGCCCGTCCGACGATTGCCGTGCCGCGGCTCTGGAGCGCGAACAGCCCGGTGAGGATCGCGACCGCGATCGGCATCGTGTACGGCTTGAAGACCGACGTCGCCACGTTCAAGCCTTCGACGGCACTCAAGACCGAGATGGCCGGCGTGATGATGCCATCGCCGTAGATCAAGGCGGCGCCGAACAGCCCGGCCATGATCAACCAGCGCCCTCGACGCGACCCGCGTGTCCCCGTGATCGCCATCAGCGCCAGGATGCCACCTTCGCCGTGATTGTCGGCGCGCATGACGAAGAGGCCGTATTTGATCGAGATGGTGATGATCAGGGCCCAGATGATCAGCGACAGCGAGCCGAGCGCTGCCTCCGCGGAGAAGTCCTGGCCCATGATCTGCCTGATCGTTTGCAACGTATACAGGGGGCTCGTGCCCAGATCGCCGTAGACGATCCCGAGTGCAAGCAGGATCGTGGAGGGACTTGGCGATCGTTCGACGCGAGCTTGGGGGGAACCGGTCCCGCCGGTTTTGGCGCAAAGAGCTGATGTCGAGGTGCTAGACATCAGGCCGAACGGGATCGTTCGGATGTTGTGTCGTGATCCACCGGATTGAATCGGTCGCTGGGCATGACCGGTTAACGCGCGCCGCCGGGATTGTTCCGATTCACTGGCGGAGTTCCCATCGTGCACGGTGCAACGTGCGGCCGACCTACAGGCGGACGGCTTCACCGCTGCGAACGCTCTCGTCCGCGGCAAAGACGATCCGCAGTGAGTTGATCGCGTCCTCGTGATGTTCGGACAGGTCGATCTCGCCGCGGATCGCCCCGAGAAACAGCCGCTGCTCGCGCTCGCAGAGCTCCTGGTGGTGGGGTTCGTCGGCAGTCGAGAGGAGTTCGTCCTGCCTTGCGAAACGCCCCCCGGGGGTACGAGCCGCGTAATGAATACGAAGCGCGTTGGTCTGGGTATGGCTGTCGTGGTCCGCCGAACTCGCAGCCGGCCCGGTGCTCTCCTTCGCAACGATCGACACGCTGCCGTTCGGCCCGATGATGTCCTTCACGAAATGAGCGGTCTCGCTCATCATCGGTCCCCAGCCGACCTCGTACCAGCCGACCGATCCGTCGTCGAACACGATGTGAAGATGGCCGTAATTGTGCATGTCGGGCGCGATCTCGTCCGTGAGCCGCGCCCCGACGGCATGGACCATGACAGGACGCGCGCGCGTCACCTGGCACATGATGTCGACATAGTGGACGCCGCAATCGACGATCGGCGAAGTCGACAGCATGAGCTTCTTGTGGACCTCCCAGAAGGAGCCGTCCGATTGCTGGTTGAGGTTCATGCGCAGGACGAGCGGCTTTCCGAGCGTACGGCCGATCTCGACGAAGCGCGACCATGACGGGTGGACGCGCAGGATGTAGCCGATCAGCAGCGCCTTTCCGCTCGTCCGCGCGGCGTCGACCACGCGCCTGGCTGATACCAGGGTGTCGGCGAGGGGCTTTTCGCAGAACACATGCGCGCCGGCCGCGAAAGCCTGAAGCGCCATGGCGGCGTGATGTTCGGTGTAGGTACAAATCGCGACGGCATCCGGACGCAGCGTCGCGAGAGCCTCTTCGTATCGTTCGAAACGCGGCACACCGGGAAACTCGCCCTCGAGGTCGTGGCGCTCGGCCGCACGGGAGGTGCAGAGGCCTGCGAGCTCGAAGCCTTCGATCGCTCTGTAGGCGCGGGCGTGGCTGGTTCCCATGGTGCCGAGGCCAACGACGAGAACGCGAACTCGCTGTTCGGTCGAAACGGTTGGCGAGGGCATGGCTCAAATCCTTCAGTCGAAACAATGCCAGGTCGATCCGTGAATCAGGAATTGCCAGCAGATGGGCTACCCTCGATCCAGGTTTGGAGCACGCGCAAGTCGTCGCCGAGATGCACGAGGCTCGCCAGACATCCGGGCGCGATGCGGCCGAGCTCGGTTTCACGCCGCAGAAATGTCGCCGGAACGCGCGACGCCATTGCGAGGGCATCGGCGAGATCGAGCCCCACGACATTGACTGCATAGCGCACGGCCCCGTCCATTGTCAGAACCGAACCGGCGAGCGTTCCGTCGTCGAGGCGCAGGCAGCCGTCTGCGCACGTCACGCGGCGGCCCTGGAGATCGAAATTGTCGGGTCCACCGGCGGCCGGCGGCATCGCGTCGGTGATCAACATGAACCGATCGTGCCGCTTGGCGGCAAGGGCGACGCGCAGGTTCGCCGCGTGGACATGATGGCCATCGGCGATGATGCCGACGAACGCTTCGTCGAGATCGAGCGCGGCACCAACCATACCCGGCTCGCGTCCGACCGGCGCACTCATCGCATTGAACAAATGGGTGAACGCGCGCGCGCCCGCGCCGACGGCGGCGCGCGCCTCCTCGTAGCTCGCTTCCGAATGGCCGAGCGAGACGAGCACGCCGTGCCCGGCGAGTTCGGCGATGCTTTCCACGCTGATCCGATTGGGTGCGAGCGTCAGCATGACCGCGCCGCAATTCGCGTTGGCGATCGTCGTGAGGTCGCTGGCCTCGAGGCTGCGGATGTATTTCAGCTCGTGCGCGCCCTTGCGGCGCGGGTCGAGGAACGGCCCTTCCAGATGGATGCCGAGGGTCGCCCGGGTCAGATGCCGTGCCTCGCGCGTTGCGGCAATCGCCGACGCCATCACTTGCGGCGCATCGGTGACCAGCGTCGGCAGCAGCCCGACGGTCCCGTATCTGCGATGTGCGGCGGCGATGCGGGCGATGCCTTCGGGCGTCGGATCCTCGTTGAACAGGACCCCGCTGCCACCATTGACCTGGACGTCGATATAGCCGGGCGCAAGCAGGCCGCCGCCGAGATCGCGCACGGCACCGTCAGGCCTCTCGGAGTAAGGGACGATTGCGGCGATGCGCTCGCCTTCGATGACAACGGCATGGTCATCGAGAAAGCGTTCGCCGTCGAAAATTCGCGCGCCGGACAGAACGATCATCAGACGGTCTCCGTCACCTTGCGCAGATTGCGCGGGCGGTCAGGATCGCGACCGAGGCGAAGCGCAAGCGCCTCGACAAGGCGGTAGAAGCGGTGGATCATGACGATCGGCTCCAGCAGGGTCGCCTCGACCTTTGCCGTGGCGAGGCGATGCGCCTCGTCACCGCCGCCCGCCTCGATTGCAATCACCGTGGCGCCGGCATCGGCGAGAGCCGTGAGCGTCGGCAGCATGCCTTCGCGCGCCGCGTCCGACGGCACGAAGGCGATGACGGGAAAGCCTGAGGCCACAAGTTCAGCCGGGCCATGCAGTACCTCGGCGGCGGAGTAGGCCTCGGCATGAATCGCGCAGGTTTCCTTGAGCTTCAGCGCCGCCTCCGCGGCGATCGCGAGCGTGGCGCCGCGGCCCAGCACGAAAGCGCTGCGCGCATTGGCGAGTTGTTCCAGCATCGCCGCGGGCGGCGGCGCCGCTTGTCCGCGCAGCACATCCGGCAGGCCGGTGAGAGCGTCTGTGAGCAGCCGATCCTCGCGCCAGGCCGCGACGAGGCTCGCGCCCGCGACGAGGCCCGCCACCATCGATTTGGTCGCGGCGACGGAACGTTCCGTGTCGGCGCACAATGGCAGCAGCACTTCGGCCCCTTGCGCCAGCGGTGAGGCCACGTCGTTGACCAGCGCGACGGCCAGCGCACCGCCACTTCGCGCGGCGCGCTGCATTTCGATGATGTCCGGGCTGCGTCCCGATTGCGAGATCGCGACGGAAACGCCGCCTTCGAGCCGCATGGGCGTGCGATAAAGCGTCGCGATCGAGGGGCCGATGGAGGCACAGGGCACCCCCGAAACGATCTCGACGAGGTATTTCAGATAGAGCGCGCAGCAGTCGGACGAGCCGCGGCCAATGGTCGTGACGACAGGCGGATCGAGGGCGCGCAGACGCGTCCCGAGCTCAGCGAGCCGCTCGGCATTCTGGCCCAGCTGGCGCGCGACCGCATCGCCTGCCTCGCCGATCTCCTGAAGCATGTGCGTCGTCATCGGTGCGCCTTTCGGGCCGGCGGCGACAGCGTGAGCTCGGAGACGAAGTCGTAGGCGTCGGCGCGGTACCAGGATTTCGTGAATTCGACGCAGGATCCATCGGCGAGATAGGCGATGCGCTGGATATAGAGCGCCGGGCTGTCCGGTGCGACCCCGAGCAATTCCGCATCCGCTTGATCAACGAGGGTCGCGCGCAAGCGCTGCAGGCCCCGCGCGGGCCTGAAGCCGCGCGCGGAGAGCGCCTCGTAAAGCGAGCCGCCGACGGAGTTCTGTTCGGGAAGAAAGCGTATCGGCACGGCGGCGCGTTCGATCGCCATCGGTGAACCGTCGGCCAGGCGCAGGCGCCCGAGCCGGAATACGCGTTCGTTCGGCCGCACGCCAAGCATCATGGCCTCTTCCGGCGTCGGCAGGAACACCCCGCGTTCGAGCTCGCGCGAACTCGCCTCCAATCCGCGCAGCCGCATGTCTTCCGTGAAGCTCGTCAGGCGCGACGAGGGCTGCTCGACGCGCGGGGTCGCGCGATGGATGAAAGTGCCGGCGCCATGGCGGTGAAACAGCACGCCCTCGGCGATCAGATCGGCAATCGCCTTGCGCAGCGTGGTTCGCGACACGTCGAGCAGATCGCACAATATGCGCTCGGCCGGAAGCAATTGCGTCTCCGCGAAGCGTCCCGTCTCGATCTCGCGCCGAAGCGCGTCGACCACGGCACGATAGAGTTTCTGGCCCGGCGCGGTTTCGACCGTCAGGGACATGCCGCGTCCTCCGGGAGCGTTCCGCCGGCGAGCAGGATCGCGCCGTCGACCGCGTCGCGCCGCGGCGGAGCGAGGCGCTTGGCCACATCAGGCGGCAAAAAGGGACGCAAGGGCTCGCCGAAGCCGCCGGCAAGCGCGATGCGCTCGGCGCCGAGGGCGCTCAGCGCGTTCGCGAGCGCTGCAATCGCGCTGGCTGCTTCGCCGACGATTTCACGCGCGCGCATATCCCCTGACCTGGCGACGTCCAGGATCTGGGGCGCGAAGGCGCCGTAGTCTCTGGGCCTCGCGTCCGCTGCCCAGCGGCTCATCCGCAATGGATCGTCACCGAAATGGCGCGCGAGCGCCTGCGCAAGCCCGCTCATCGGCTCGAGGCCATCGATCGCCCGCAGCGTCGCGCGCAGCGCCGACTCGCCGAGGCGCGCGGCAGATCCGTCGTCGCCGAGCCAGAAACCGCGGCCGCCGATGATGGCCGTTCGAGCTCCGACGCGCGCGATGCCCGCCGAGCCGGTGCCCGCGATGATCAGGCCGCCGTCACCGAGGCCATTGGCGCCGACGCAGGCTGCGACCGCATCATTGACCGCGACGATGCGCGCAAAACCGGGCAGGGCGGCGGAGACGCGCTCTGCTTCCTTGTCATCCGAAAGCCCGGCAAGGCTGAGCCCGACGGCGATCTCGTGCCTTGGCGCGCCGGCAGCAATTGCGGAGTCCATCGTTTCGCGGACGACGCGCATGGCCTCGTCGAAATCGAGATAGATGTTCGAAGCCGGCCCGAGGCCATGCCCGAGCTCGCGGCCCGACGAATCCCGCAGTCTCGCGCGGCAGCGCGTCCCGCCGCCGTCCACACCGAGAAAGAACTGGGCCGTCGCCGTCGCCAAGGAGCCTCCTAAAAAATTTCTTAACGCCTCTAGACAAGAGGTATGTCACGTGGCTAAAACAAATACAAGAGGTATCTACCATTGGTATTCACGATGTCGGTACTGCGGAGCTCGGAGGCGGACGGGGAGGCGCGCGGCGGTACGACCGGCGCCGAGGCGCTGTTCGCTGAGGCGATGCTCGCATCCTACCGTCGGGCGATCGCTTCCGTGACGGCTGCCACCGGCGACATCCGCGCCGCCGCGCTTCGCCTTGCTGCGATCTGGCGAGCAGGCGGGCGTCTGGTCTATGCGGGCGCAGGCTCCTCCGGTCTTGCGGCCGCCGAAGATGCCGCCGAGCTTCCCGGTACCTTCGGCCTCGATGAGGGCCGTATCGCAATTGTTCTGCCCGGCGGCATCGCCGAGCCGTTCCGCATTGATGGCGCCGCGGAGGACGATGCCGCAGCCGGCGAGCGGGCTATGACAGCGCTCGGCGATCTCTCCCGGGATGCCGTGATTGTCGTATCGGCGAGTGGCTCGACGCCGTTCACCGTCGCAGCCGCCGCCGCGGCGCGTCGCCGCGGCGCTTTCGTGGTCGCGATCGCGCATCGGCTAGGTTCACCCTTGCTCGTCGGTGCCGACGTGTCGATTCTGCTCGAAAGCGGGGAGGAGGCGCTGCGCGGCTCGACCCGGCTTGCGGCCGGCGCAGCGCAAAAGGCCGCGCTCGGCATGCTCTCATCACTGATGGGATTCGATTTGGGACACATCCACCAGGGCCTCATGGTCAACCTGAAGGCCGACAATGCCAAATTGCGCGAACGGGCGCGGGGGATCGTCGCAACAATCGCCGGCGTCAGCGATGCCAAGGCGGAAGCGGCGCTGCGGCAGGCCGGCGGCGAGGTCAAGCCGGCAATCCTGATTGCCTGCGGTATCGTCAGCATGAGCGAAGCCGTCGGGCGGCTCGCTGTTGCGGAAGGTCGGATCGACGAAGCGTTGCGTCAATGGAATCACGGGCGAAAACCCGAACAAGGGAGCGTAGCATGAGACGGACATTCAAGGCTGCAATGGGAGCTGAGGTTGCCGCGTTGGCGTTGCTTGCGGGGCTTGCGTCGGCCCAGGCAGGCTCGTTGAAGATCGAGAGCTGGCGCAACGACGATGCCGACATCTGGAACTCGAAGATCATTCCCGCCTTCAATAAGCATTATCCCGACATCAAGATCGAGTTCGCGCCATCGGCGCCCAAGGAATACAACGCCGCCCTCAACGCGCGGCTCGATGGCGGCACCGCCGGCGACCTCATCACATGCCGTCCGTTCGACGCCTCGCTCGCGCTCTATCAGAAGCATCAGCTCGACGCGGTCGACGGCCTCAATGGCATGGACAATTTCTCCGATGTCGCGAAGGCCGCATGGCAAACCGATGACGGCAAAACCACCTTCTGCGTGCCGATCGCGTCCGTCATCGCGGGGTTCATCTACAACAAGGAAGCCTTCGCCAAGGTCGGCGTGTCCGAGCCGAAGACGCTCGAGGAATTCCACGCCGTGCTCGACAAGCTGAAGAAGGACGGGACCTATGTCCCGCTGGTGATGGGCACGGCGGACCAGTGGGAGGCCGCGACCATGGGATTCCAGAACATCGGTCCCGACTATTGGAAGGGCGAGACCGGTCGCGCCAACCTGATTGCGGGCAAGGAGAAGCTGACGGATCCGCAATACATCGCGGCCTTCAAGGAGATCGCAAGCTGGGCGCCCTATCTCGGGTCGGGCTTTCAGGCGCAGACCTATGCTGACAGTCAGAACCTGTTCTCGCTCGGCAAGGGCGCGATCTACGCGGCTGGCTCGTGGGACATCTCGACGTTCCGCGGACAGGCGAAGTTCGCCATGGGTGCATTCCCGCCGCCGCAGCCGGCCGGCACGACGGATTGCTACATTTCCGATCACACCGACATCGCGATGGGCGTCAACGCAGCGTCGAAGAACAAGGACGACGCCAAGAGGTTCCTGGAATGGCTGACCACGCCGGAATTCGCGACGATCTACGCCAATGCGCTTCCAGGCTTCTTCCCCCTCGCCAAGACTCCGGTGAAGGTCGACGACGACGTCGCGGCGACGATGGTCGGATGGCGTCAGACCTGCAAGTCGACGATCCGCAACTCGTATCAGATCCTGTCGCGCGGCACGCCGAATCTGGAAAACGAGCTTTGGAACGTTTCGGCGCAGGTCGTCAACGGCAAGCTGACGCCCGAGGCCGCCGGCAAGCAACTGCAGGATGGCCTCGACAAGTGGTACAAGCCCGCCAAGTGATACCAGTCCCTCTCTCCGCTTTGGCGGGGAGAGGGATTTTTCTCGTTTGGTTCGATAGTTGCTGCACCCGCCGCGAGCCCATGGCGCAAGCCTCAAGCGCGGAGAGGGACGATAGCGCACGGTAGGTTCAATCTTTTCCGTCATGCCCGAATCGGTCTCGAACATCACCGCTCAGATGCCTCGCGCCAAGCTCGCGGGCCTTCTGCTGTTCTTCCTCGGACCGGCGGTCGCGATCTACACCTTGTTCTCGATCTATCCGCTCGTCGCGACCATGGCGTTATCCACCTACACAAGCGATCCGTCCGGCGCCCGGTCTTTCGTCGGGCTTGCCAACTTCAAAACGCTGCTCGGTGACGCGCTGTGGTCGAAGCCGTTCTGGAATGCCCTCGGCAACAATCTGATATTCTTCGCCGTGCACATGTGTGTTCAGAATCCCGTTGGCATCGCACTCGCGGGATTGCTGAGTCTGCCCGGCCTGAGGCTCAGGGGTTTTTATCGCACCGTGATGTTTCTCCCCACGATGCTTTCGGTCGTCATCGTCGGCTTCTCCTGGAATCTGATCCTTTCCCCGCTCTGGGGCGTCGCGGCCGGCGCGTTGAAGGCCGTGGGGCTGGGCTCACTGTTCGCTCCCTGGCTGGGGCTCGAATCGAGCGCACTCGTCACCCTGTCCCTCATCTCTGTCTGGCAATTCGTCGGCATTCCGATGATGTTGATCTACGCCGCGCTGCTCAACATCCCCGACGAGTTGATCGATGCGGCACGCGTCGACGGGCTCGGACAGTTTCGCATCTTCTTCCACATCAAGCTTCCGCTCGTCCTGCCGACGATCAGCCTGGTCTCGGTCTTGACCTTTGTCGCCAACTTCAACGCTTTCGATCTGATCTACTCGGTCAAGGGCGCGCTCGCGGGGCCGAATTTCGCCACCGACATCCTGGGCACGTTTTTCTACCGCACCTTCTTCGGCAATCAGCTCCAGCTCGGCAATCCGACCATGGGCTCAGCGGTCGCGACCGTGATGTTTTTCATCATTCTCGTCGGCCTTTGCCTGTATCTCTTCTTCGTGCAGCGGCGCATTCGCCGTTACGCTTTCTGAGGTAGCTGGCATGACGACGGAGCAGCGTGCAAGAAGCCTCGGCGTCCACGTCGTCCTGATCGCCTATAGCCTCCTTGCGGTCGGTCCAATCCTGCTCGTGGTGATGAATTCGTTCAAGGTGCGCAACGCCATCTTCGGCAGCCCGCTCGCGCCGCCGGAGGCCGCGACCTTCAGCCTCATCGGCTATGAGAAGGTTTTCCGCTCCTCCCATATCCTGACCTACTATTCGAATTCGCTGATCGTGACCCTCGTCAGCATGGCGCTCGTGCTGCTGTTCGGCGCGATGGCAGCCTGGGCGCTGACCGAATACCGCTTTCGCGGTTCGACGGCGCTGGCACTGTTCCTGTCGATCGGCATCATGGTGCCGATCCGGCTTGGCTCCGTCGCGATCCTCAACATGATGCGGTCTGCCGGCCTCAACGACACGCTGACCGCCTTGATCCTCGTCTATGTCGCGCAAGGCCTGCCGATGTCGATCTTCATATTGAGCGAGTTCATTCAGCAAATTCCCAAGGACTTGCGCGACGCCGCGCGCTGCGACGGCGTGCCGGAAACCCGCATCTTCTTCGAGGTGGTCGCCCCTCTGCTGCGCCCGGCGATCGCGACGGTCGCGGTCTTCACCATCGTGCCGATCTGGAACGACCTTTGGTTTCCGTTGATCCTGACCTCGAGTGACTCCACGCATACGGTCACGCTGGGCGTGCAGCAGTTTCTGGGCCAGTACATCACCGACTGGAATTCGGTGCTCGCCGCACTGTCGATGGCGATCCTGCCGGTCGTCATCATCTACGTGATCCTCTCGCGCCAACTCATCGCAGGCCTCACCTCCGGCGCGGTCAAATAGGTTGTCAGAATGGCCAATCTGCGCATCGAACACCTCCACAAGCGTTATGGCGCGGCCACGGTGCTTAACGACGTCAATTTGAAGATCGAGGATGGCGAGTTCGTCGTTCTCGTGGGGCCGTCAGGCTGCGGCAAGTCGACGCTTCTGCGGATGATTGCCGGGCTCGACGGTGCATCGGGCGGCGACATTCATATCGCCGACAAACTCGTCAACACGCTCGCACCTGCCGATCGCGGCATCGCGATGGTGTTCCAGTCCTATGCGCTCTATCCGCACATGAACGTGCGCAAGAACATGACGTTCGGGTTGAAATTCACCGGGGTGCCGCCTGCCGAACGCGAGCGGCGCGTCACGGAAGCGGCCCGCATGCTGCGGCTCGACGAGTTGCTCGGGCGCTATCCGCGTGATCTCTCCGGCGGCCAGCGTCAGCGCGTTGCCATTGGCCGCGCGATCGTGCGCGAGCCTGCCGTTTTCCTGTTTGATGAGCCGCTCTCGAATCTCGATGCGGCCCTGCGCGTCTCGACGCGCGTCGAGATCGCGAATCTCCATCGAATGCTGAAGTCGACCATCGTCTATGTCACGCACGACCAGGTCGAGGCGATGACTCTCGCCGATCGCATCGTCGTGATGAACAAGGGTTGCATCGAGCAGGTCGGCAGGCCGCTGGATCTCTATTATGCACCCGCCAACCTGTTCGTCGCGGGCTTCATCGGCTCGCCTGCGATGAATTTCTTCGATGCTAAGGTTGCCAGCGTCGAGGGTGCATGCGCGCGTGTGGACGGAGGCGGCTTTCGCAGCTTCGACCTGCCGGCGACCTCATTGAAGATGGGCGATACGCTAACGGTCGGCGTTCGTCCGGAGCATCTTGGCAGGCGAGAGGACGGTTCCTTCACCGTGGAAGGCGTCGTCGAACTGGTCGAACGTCTCGGCGAATCCTCCTTCGCCTATGTGCGTCGCGCCGACGACAGGCTGTTCGTTGCCGAAGTCCGCGGTCGCCAGACGCCGACGCCCGGTGAGCGAATGGTACTCGCTGCGGCGAACCGGGATGTGCACGTCTTCGATGCCTCGGGCCTGCGGATATCAAGTCCGACCAATGCTTAAGCGGCCGACCGGCGTTGGCGCGGGCTGATCGCAAGCGAGCTCCGCAGCGAGAGGGATCAATCGTGACGGATATCGTACGCTATCTCACCCATCCTCAGGTGAATATTGATCCGGCGATCCCCGTACCATCCTGGGGCTTGAGCGCGATCGGCAGACATCGCACCGAGGCGATCACAGCGACGCGCCAGCTCTCGCGTACGACGCGGATCATCGCCAGCGGCGAGCGGAAGGCCATCCAGACCGCGGAGATCGTTGCGGCAAAGCTGAAGATCGATGTCGAGGTCCGGAAGGCGATGCACGAGAATGACCGATCGGCAACGGGCTTTCTGATGCATGACGAGTTTCAAGCGGTCGCCAATCAGTTTTTTGCTCAGCCCCAGATCAGCGTTCGGGGCTGGGAGCGGGCTGTCGACGCCCAACTGCGCATCGTGCGCGAGGTCGAACGGGCCCTGGCTCGGAATGATCAGGGCGACGTGCTCTTTGTCGGGCACGGCGGGGTGGGCACTCTGCTCTATTGCCATTACATGGGTGTTGCGATTGATCGGTCCTGCGACCAGCCTGCCGACGGCGGTTATTTCTTTGCGTTAACCAGAGAGGGCCGTCGCGTGCAACACTCCTGGCGTCGTCTTGAAGACCTGTGATCCGCGCCCGCTGCATGTCGGCCGCCTGACGCGGGGAGCGCCGCCTGCGCCTCGGATGAATTGACCGGCTTCGATCAGGCCACCCAGCTGGCGACCAGGCCTATGGTCGCCGCGAATATTGCGGTGACGGTGAGCCAGCCGAGCGCCTTCATGCCCGGGCTGTTGACCTCGTCCCCCATCAATCTGCGGTCGCTGGTCATCAGCAGAATCAGGAGCATCAGCGGCGGCGTCGAGAAGCCCTGCACGATGCCTGAATAGACCAGGGCCTTCATCGGATTGAAGCCGAGGAAATTGAGAAGCACCGCAGCTGCCGTAAAGCCGGCGATGGAGAGATAGAACCGGCCGGCGTCGGCCGGGCGCGCGTTGAGCGAGCTCTTCCAACCGAGCGTCTGGCAGAAATCATAGGCTGCGCCCGTGGTCATCACGGGAACGGCGAGGAAACCGACGGCAATGATCCCGATGCTGAACAGCGTGGCGGCGGCGTTGCCGGCCAGGGGCCGTAGCGCTTCGGCCGCTTCAGCCGCGGTGCTGATATCAGTCTGGCCGGCCTGATGCAGCGTCGCCCCTGTCGAAAGAATGATGAAGTACATGATGACATTGGAGAATGCCATTCCCATCAGAATGTCACGGCGCGACTGCGCGAGCTCGGAACCCATGCCGGCGCGACGCGCCCGTGCGTCGATGCGGCCGGCGGCAATCAGCTCCTCGACCTCGACATTGGACTGCCAAGTATAGAGATAGGCCGACAGTGTGGTGCCGATCACCGCGACGAGGATCGACAGAAACGCGTTGGAGAATTGGATGTGCGGAACGAGCGTGCCCCGCAGCACGGCCGGCGGATCGGGCGATGCGAGGACCGCCGATCCGACATATGCGAAGAGCGAGAGAGCCAACCAGCGGAAGATGTTGCGGATGAAGGTGTAAGATCCCCAAATCTGCAGCACCAGGATCGCGCCAGCAATCCCCAGAACCAGGGCGCCATGCGGGACCGCCACATACAGGTTGATCGCTGCGGCCATCGCACCGATATTCGCTCCGGCCTCGATCACGTTTCCGATCAGCACGCCGATCAGCGCGGGCCACATCAGCCATGGCGAGAAGTGCTCGCGAAGAACGGCAAACAATCCCTTGCCGGTGACGCGTCCGAGCTTGGCAGAGAGGAACACGACGGCGAACATCATCGGGAATGTCACCGGCGCCATCCAGAGGAAGGCGTAGCCGAACCGCGCGCCGGCGCTCGCATAGGTTCCGATCGCCGAGCAATCATCATCCGCAGCGCCGGTCACGAGGCCGAGACCGAACGCGCGAGTGAGGCCTTTGGTTCTGCTGCCGGAAGCTGAGCCGTTAGTCGCGTCCATAACGGTCCTGCGATCGCCAGACGTTCATCGCGCCGGATCGGCAATCCTCAGCTGGCTGCGTGTCGCGCGTCCTGTGCGCCGTGGTGCAATGGCCGGTACCAAGGTCGGGGCATCCCCGGCTATCCGCAGCGCGAAATAGGCGATCGTTGCCTGAAGCCCGTCTTTCAGTTCGACGCGCGGGCGCCAGCCCAACGTCTGCGCCGCGGTGTCGATCATGGGCTTGCGCCGCTTGGGATCGTCCTTCGGCAACGCCTCAAAGCGGAGCGACGAGGCCGATTCCGTGTAGGTGAGCACCTCACGTGCGATCGCCTCGATGGTGACTTCGTGCGGATTGCCGAGATTGCAGGGGCCGGTCACCGAGGCGGGACTTTGCATCAGAAGCTGGAGCCCTCGCACGAGATCGTCGACGAAGCAGAAGCTCCGTGTCTGGGTACCTGCACCGTAGATGGTGATCGGCTCGCCGCGCAGAGCCTGCACGATGAAATTGGAGACGACGCGGCCGTCATTCTCCAGCATGCGCGGACCATAGGTGTTGAAGATGCGCGCGACCTTGATCTCGGTCCGATACATGCGATGGTAGTCGAACATCAGCGTCTCGGCGGCGCGCTTGCCCTCGTCATAGCAGGCGCGTGGACCGATCGGGTTGACGTTGCCGAGATAGGATTCCGGCTGTGGATGAATCTCCGGATCGCCGTAGACTTCACTCGTCGAGGCCTGAAGCACCCGCGCCCCCTTTCGCCGCGCGAGCTCGAGCATGTTGATCGTGCCGAGCACGCATGTCTTCATCGTCCCGACCGGGTCCGTCTGGTAATGCCGTGGCGAGGCAGGGCAGGCCAGACTGTAGATACTGTCGATATCGTCGTCGATCTCGACTTGGTCGCGCACGTCGTGCTCGACGAAGCGGAAGTTCGGGTGGTTGAGCAGTGGCCGGACATTATCGATCGTGCCCGTGGACAGATTGTCGAGGCAGATCACCATGTTTCCGCGTTGCAGAAGTGCGTCGCAGAGGTGGGATCCGATGAAGCCGGCGCCGCCTGCGATCAGAACGACCGGAGGGCGTCGGGCTGCATGGATGCGGGTCTGGAGTGTCATGAAGCTGCTCCTTCAGAGTTCGGCGACCTGCGCGGGCTGGCTCGCGGGAAGCCGCGCCGACTTGCGGCGACGCCGCGCGCTCGCTTCACTGTAGTAAGCTTCCAATTGGCGGGCGCGGTGGTTGGAGGTGTGGTCGGCGAGGACGCGGCGCCGCGCATTCTCCGCGATGTCTCGGCGACGCTCCTCAGGCATGTCGCGCAGGATCTCGACGACGTCGCGCGGGGTCGACGCCAGCAGGATCTCCCGCGATGGCTCGAAGATTGTCTCGAGGCCCGGCCACCGGTCGGAAATCACGGGCGTGCCGCAGGCCGCCGCTTCGAACAGGCGAACGCTAGGCGAGAAGCCCAGTGCGCGCATGTCAGCGCGGGTCGCGTTGAGGGCGAACCGCTGCTCCGCGTAAAATGCTGGGTGCCGGTTTGGCGGGAGGTGCTCGATCCGCGTCACGTTGTCGGGCCAGGCGATATGGGCGGGATACTGCGCGCCTGCGACGGCGAACTGCTCCGAGGACAGTGTCCGCGCCGGGAGCAGCATCAATTGATCGAGCACCGGTTGCCGGTCCTCGCTATAGGTCCCGAGATAGCCGAGGGCCCATTTCGTCTGCGCATGCTGCGGTTTGTAGGTATCGGTGTCGGCGCTGCAATAAAGAACCCGGGCCAACGGGCTGCCATAGCGCTCCTCGATCATGTCAGGCACCGGGCCGCCGGCAAAGGACAAATAGAGGTCGAAACGCGGGATCATCGCTGCGGACAGATAGTCGAGACCCTGGTCGATCCTCGCCAGCGTCACCGGCGTGTCGATGTCGTAGAATGCGGTGATCCCCCGCGCCTGGCGCGTGATCCATTCGGAGATCGCGATCCCATCGGGCACATAGGACCCGATGATGACAAGGTCGGCGCTCCGAATGAGCTGGCCGAAGCGGCGAGGGACATCCTTCAGCGATTGATAGATCTCGACAGTCCACGAGTCCGGCTTGGTGAGATCGCGGTGCTCGCGATACCAGGCGACGTCGCGCTCGAGGAACGTCACGTGGTGGCCTCGCCGTGCGAGGGCTTCGATCAGGGCACGATAGGTCGTGGCATGACCATTGCCCCATGACGATGTGACCGAAAGACCGACGACGACGATGCTGAGATTCATTCTGCTGCCTCGATACGCGAGCTGCTTCCGACAAAGAGGTGGTTGAACTGGCGGGCGCGGTGCCGGTAGGTGTGCTGGGTCAAGATGCGTGCGCGGGCGCGGCTCGCGATCGCGGCGGCACGGTCTATGCTGAGGGCGCCGAGATGGCCGGCAACCTCGGCTCCGCTGGCAGCGACCAGCACTTCACGATCCGGCTCGAGGAAATGGTCGATACCGTCCCATTGGTCGGTGATCAGGCAGGCGCCCGCGCCGATCGCCTCAAACACCCGCGTCGGCGGCGAGAAGCCGTAGCGGGCCATGCTATCCCGGTTGACGTTGAGCGTCGCAAGCCCGGAGCCGAAGAACGCGTTGTGCGCGCCGGTGCCGACATGACCGACCTTGCGGATGTTGCCCGCCGTATTCTTGGTCTCCCAACCAGAGCCGCCAAGAACGAAGGACTTGTCCGGCAGCTCATGTGCGACGTCCAGAAAAAAGTGCTCCACGCGCTGTTCCCGGTCTGGCAGGCGATTGGCCAGCAGACTGAGATCGCAGTTGAAGTCGGCTCTGGGCGGCGACGGAAAATGCGTTTGGGGGTCCAGGGCGTTGTAGATCGGAACGCAATCTCGCGCGCCCATGGCGCGGTAAGTCGAGACGACCCCATCGCCGCCGCCGTAGGTCAGGACCATATCGTAGGAGGGAATTGCGGCCCGCAGGTGGTGCTCGGGGTCGCTTGCCATAGCTTCGAGCGTGGCGGGCGCATCGACATCCCAATAGATCCGCATGGTTCGGGAGGGCAGGGTCGCGACCGCCGCCTCCAGCTCCCGATCGAAGACCCCGACGCCACTCGCCTTGATCAGCATGTCCGCGGAGCACGCCGCGGCATCGAGTGAGCTCCGCCAACCGTCCGCCGTCGCGGGGTAGACCACGACCCTGGCCCAATCGGGATCGGCGATGTCGCGATGGGCCTGCCGCTCGAAAGCGTCGGGCTCGAAGAAGGTGATGTCGTGGCCGAGCGCGGCGATCTGCTTGAGCATGCCGCGATAATAGGTGGCGGCACCGTTCCAATAGGACGAGACGAGGCTGGATCCGAAGAAGCAGATCTTCATGCGGAGGCTCCGATGTATCGCTGGTGCTGTGACGAGCCGTTCGAGGTGCGAATGGCCTCTACGATGCCCACCAGTTGTTGAGCACGATGACGACAGGTATGGCGCTCCCGGATCGTTCGCAGCCCGGTCTCAACCATGGCGGCTGACATATCGCTATCGTCGAGCACGGCGCGCAACGCGCAACTCATCTCCGCGCGATTGGCGGCCTTGAGATAAGCGCCGTCCGGAAACAGGCCTTCCGCGTCGGACCAGGGTGCCGAGACCAGGGGAATGCCGCAGGCGAGTGCTTCGAACACGCGGATGGTGGGAATGCCGGGAAGCGATCGCACATAAGGGCCGCGGGGAACGTGCACGGTTGCGCGGGCGCCGGCGAACGCGACCGGCGCCCAGTGCGCCGGCAGCCAGCCGCCATAGCGAATCCCTGCAGCCTCGATGGTCCGGAGCGCATCGTGCGAGTAGCGAACGCCGTAGACGCTCGCGCGCAGATTCAATTCGGCGACGGGCTCGACCAGAAATTCGCTGAGTTCGGCGCTGCGTTCGCCGTCGCCCCAATTACCGATCCAGACCAGATCCTCGGTCGGTTCGATTCTCGGCAGCGGATGATACAACGCGACGTCGGCGGCCTCGTGCCAGGTATAGGCCCGGTCAGCCCAGCCAAGCTTGGCATAGATCAGGCGAAGCACCTCTCCGAACGCCAGCACGCCGTCAAAGTCGTCAAGCTCGAACAGTGCAAGCTCGTCCGGCGCGGTGACCGCGCGATGATGAGTATCGTGGAACAGCAATGTGAATGAACCGCCGTGCGCGCGGTTGTACCCGATCTGCTTGATCACATCAGGCGAGTTCCATTCATGCACGACGACAAGATCGGCGCCATCCAGCGCTTCATCGAAATCGAGCGAGGCGTCATAGCGGCGAATGGAGATGCCAGGGAAGAGCTGGGCCGTGTCCTGGAGGGCCTGACTGCCGCTCTCGCGGATGGCATTCAACCGGCTCCAGCCATCGACGGGCTCGAACACGACGACCTCGTGGCCAAGCCCATGCAGCTCGCGGGCATAGCCGCGCAGGAAATGCGCGTTGCCGTTGTTCCAGCAAGAGGTGAATGCGTGGTAGAACAGGACGCATTTCATGCGCGCACCTCGATCTGGCCGGCTTGGGACGACGTGCGGTCGGAGGCGAGCAGCCCTTCGTACAGCTTCAGATAGGCGCTGGTCGTGCGCGCCAGCGAATAGGTCAGGGAATGTTCATAGGCGGCGCGTTGCAGGCGCGTCCTTTCGAGATCGTCGGCGCAGAGATCGGCGAGAGTTCGGTGCAGCGCCTGGCTATCGTCGGGATCGAAGAGCATCGCGGCCCCGCTCCACAGCTCCCGGAACGTCGAGATGTCCGACAGCACCAGCGCGCAGCCCGCGGCGGCCGCCTCCAGCACCGAAAGGCCGAATGGCTCGTAGAGGGCGGGGCTCACAAAGATCGCTGCGTGCTGGAGATGTCCGCGCAAGGCGTTATGCGGCAATTGCCCAAGCCAGGTGACGCCCGTCGCCGGATCCGCACCGGCGGGGCCCGCGACCTGAACCGGCCAATCCAGTCCCGGTGACGCCGCCGCCAGGACTCCGATATTCTTGGCACGATCCCAGAGCCGGCCGGCCGCGAAGATCAGCTCCCGTTTCCGACTTGGAAAGTTCCCGGCAGCAATGCCATTCCAGATCACCGCGCCGGGTGAGCGGGGGCGATAGATCTCCACGATGTCGTCATGGAAGGACTGGCTCGGGCAAATCCAGGCCTGCGTGCTGTTGAGTGCAGCAGCGACGCGTTCTGTATAACGCGTCCATCGCGGCTCGCCGAGCCAGCCCGTATCGCGACAGGCGCGTGCCCAGGAGTTGACGCAGGAATGCGCCACGAGAACCGTCGGAGCGCGCCACGCGAGGGTCGCCTCCCGGAAACTGTTGAGATGGACGATGTCAGGCTGGACTCGCGCTTCCAGCCTGGCGAGGACGCGCTCGGCGTTGGCGAAGTCGTGGCCTTCAGGGTCCTGCCATTCCAGGGTAAGGTCCGTATCCACGAGGCGCACGCCCGCGCCGCGCAGCATCTCACGTTGGTCGGCGCGTGCCGAAGGCCCGATTGTCACCAGAGTGACGTCGGCTCCCGACGCGACGAGGCGTGCGGCAAGACCGCACGAATAAGTCCACACGCCTCCGACCGTATCGACCGTCATCAGGATCCGGATGTGTGACGCGCGGCTCATGACGGTACCGGGTGCTCGAGGGCGTCGAGCGGCATCGGCCGATCGTTCTGCACGTCGCTGAACTGATCGAACATCCCGAGATAATGTCGGTGCGCGCGCTCCCACGCGAAATCGTCGGCCTCGCCCCAGAGCTTCCGGTAATCCGGTGAGCCGGGGTAGGGATAGAGCGGAACAGGATCGTTCGCCCAGATGCCGGCGTCCTGCATCTTGCTCCGCCAGCGCTGCACGACGGGGTCGTCGTCCTCGGGCACCTCGATCAGATTGGCCTGCACGAAGGGAACGTGACGGCGGGCTTCGACCAGCCGATCGGCGAGCTGGTCGGTGGTCATCTTGCAGTTCTTGGCGAGCGCGGCGCGGCCCTCGACGGTGAGGCTTTCGATCCCCGCCTCGATCGAGACGCAGCCGGCACGTCCGAGCAGCGCGAGCATTTCCGGCTTCCAGAGGTCGATGCGGGTCTGCACCCCGAACTTGAGGCTGCGCGTGCTCAGCCCTTCCAGGAGTTCGGGGTTCGGAAGGAAGATCTCATCGATGAAGTAGACATATTCGACGCCTTGTCCGCGCAGACGATCGATCTCGTCGAGAATGATGGAGGCCGGCCGTTTGCGATATGCATTGCGGAAATTCTCCTTGGCGCAGAACGTGCAGTTGTAGGGGCATCCCCGCGACGCCTCGATTTCCGCGCCGGGCCCCGCCGGCTCGGCCTCGAAGCGGTGATGGTGGTGATGATGGCGCCGGATCATCTCGCTGGGCCAGTCCAGAGCCGGCTGATCCCTGAAGTCGACGGCCTGCGGGCCTCCGTTGACCCGGACCGAGCGGCGATCCGCGAAACACAGGCCGGGAAAGTCCCGCTTGCCTTCTGCGAGCCGCAGCAGGGACGTTTCGCATTCTCCCATCACGATGATGTCGACGCCGAGCTTCTTGAGTGCTGCCCGCGGCGTCGTCGAGCCGTGCGGACCGACTGCGACCAGCGTTGGCGCAAGATCCCGCACTGCCGCGGCAAGCTCCTGCGGCACGCGCAGTTCCGGCGGTGCGCAGCGCCAGAACAGATAGGTTGGGGCGGTCGTGATCACGATCAGTTCGGGGCCGAACGCGCGCAATTGGGCCTCGATGTCGCGGAAGGACAGGTCGAACATGTGCGCATCGAGCAGCAGCGTGCGGTGCCCGGCCGCCTTCAGATAATGCTCAGAGATCCCGAGCTCGAGCGGAAGGTGAGGGGACCGGCAGCCGAAATAGATGCTGCCGCTGAAATCCCAGTTCGGATTGATCAGGGCGACGCGCGTCATGCGAGGGCCTCGCGGGTGCCGTGAGTTGCTCCAAAGCGACCATCGAGCCAGGCGTGGAGCGAGCGAAGGCCGTCGGCGATGGTTACCTGCGGTGCCCATCCGAGCGCGGTCGACAGCGCTCGGGTATCCGTGACGTACCAGGGCTGATCGCCAGGACGCCAATCAGAGAAGCGGTAGGTGACCTCGCGGCCCGTGAATTGGGTGATGTGGTCGATCAATTCCCGGAGGCTCACCGCGTTGGCTGGCCCGCCGCCGAGATTGAACACGCGTCCACGCGCGAGCGCGATCCTGTCGAGAACGGCAAGCCAAGCGGAGGCTGCGTCGGACACATGCAAGGCGTCGCGAACTTGATAACCGTCGCCATAGATCGTCAAGGGCTGGCCTCGGATGGCGCTCAGCAGGAAATGAGCGATCCAGCCCTGGTCCTCGGTGCCGAATTGCCGCGGCCCGTAGATGCAGCTCATGCGCATCACCACGGTCTGGAGCCCGTAGACCCGCGCATAGTCATGGACGTACTGATCGGCGGTCCCCTTGGAGCAGCCATAGGGGCTGTAGAAATCGAGCGGCGCGTGCTCCGAAACACCGTCCGCCAGCAGGTCGCTGGTGGGACTATAACGGCGGCCCGCGAGCGCGATCTGGCTGTCCTCGACCAGGCGGCCATAGACCTTGTTGGTGGACGCGAACACGACCGGCGCGGTGCAATTGTGCAGCCGGACTGCTTCGAGCACATTCAGCGTGCCGCGCGCGTTGATCTCGAAATCGGCTGCCGGGTCGCTCACGCTGTCAGTGACCGCGACCTGGGCAGCCAGATGCAGCACGGCGCGCGCCTCGCGTACGGCGTCGATCACCGGGATGGGCTCTCGAATGTCGGCCACCGTAATGGTGATGAGGTCGCCGTGCCTGGACTTCAACCATTGTGCGTTCTCACGCACGCCGGCGCGGGCGAGATTGTCCAGCACCAGAACGCGCTCACCGCGCTCCGCCAGCCGGTCGGCCAGATTGCAGCCGATGAAGCCGCAGCCGCCGGTGATCAGAACGGGTCTGTTGTCTCGCTCGCTCATCATGCAACCAATCCTCGTTGCAGCAATTCCCGGGTGGCTCGCTCGGCCTGGTCATCCGCAATCTGGCCTGCGAGATATTCCGCGAGCTCCTCGAGGCCATCCTTGAAGGCCACGTGAGCCTCGAAGCCGAGCAGGTCCCGCGATTTGCCGATATCTGCGAAGCAGTGCCTGATGTCACCGGCGCGGTATTTCCGCGTGATTTCGGGCGCGATATCGTTGCGTCCCATGACCTCGGCGAGATCCTCGGCGACCGACAGAATGCTTCGGCTGTGGCCTGAGCCGATGTTGAAGACGTCTTGCGCATGCTCTGCTTCCAGCGCAATGCGGCAGGCGCGCGCGACGTCATGCACGTGAACGAAATCGCGCCGTTGCTCGCCGTCCTCGAACACCAGCGGCGGACGTCCGTTGAGGAGCCGCGCCGCGAAGATGGCGAGCACGCCGGTGTAGGGATTTGACAGTGCCTGACGCGGCCCGAACACGTTGAAGAAGCGCAACGCCAAGGTCGGGATGCCGTAAGCCTTGCCTGTGATCAGGCACATGCGCTCCTGTGCAAACTTGTTCAGCGCGTAGACCGAGCTGAGCGACGGCGGCTTGTTCTCGGGAGTGGCCACGGGGGCGAGCGGGCGATCCATGGTGTCTCGCAACTCCCATTCCCCTCGGCGCAGCTGTTCGATCGACCGTTCGTCGCAGGCGACGAGAGTTTGATCAGGCCTGCGGTAGAGGCCTTCGCCGTAGATGCTCATGGAGGAGGCAACGACCAGCCGTTCGACGGGGCGCTTCGACAGCGCCTGGAGCAGCACGGCGGTGCCGAGCTCATTCGTACGCACGTAGGGCTCGATGTCGTACATGCTTTGCCCGACGCCGACGGCGGAAGCGAGATGCAGGACCATGTCGGCTCCGCGCAGGGCATGCGCCACGGCAGCGCCGTCCGTGACCTCACCAACGACGAGTTCGGCTTCGTCGGCGAGATAGGATGGACGCTGACGGTTACCGCCGTGCACCTGCGGCGACAGATTGTCGAGAAGACGGACCTCGTAGCCGGCGGCAAGCAGCACATCCGCCGCATGTGAGCCGATGAACCCCGCGCCCCCCGTGATCAATACTCGCGTCATTCACCGCTCCGTACAACCGTAAGACCGATCCGTTCGGGATCGATCGATGATGTGAGGTGATGCGCACTTGCTGGGTGGGTCGGACGACCCGCGCGCCGGTCACGTTGGAGTCAGAAGCGATGCAAGGAATGTTCGTTCCTCGAAAATGTACAAACGAATATTTCTCTAACCTGGATCAATAACCCAGGTGAATCGGCCGCTCTCGCGGGCTAGAAATGCGCGCCGTGCACCGGTTCGGGCAGCCCCAAGTGCTTTGCTGCGGTCGCGCCGATATCGGCAAAGCCGGCGCGACGTCCGATCGGAGAAGATGATTGCGTCGTCCAGGCCAGGATCGGAACCTGCTCGCGGGTGTGATCGGTACCGCTCCAGGTCGGGTCGCAGCCATGATCGGCGGTGATGATCAGCAGATCATCGCTTCGCAGGCAGGGCAATAATTCGGGAAGGCGTCGGTCGAAGGCTTCAAGTGCCGCGGCATAGCCGGCCACGTCGCGGCGATGACCATAGAGCGTGTCGAAGTCGATGAAATTGGCGAACAGAAACCCGCCATCCGCAAGGCTCGCGAACCCTTCGAGCGTACGATCGAACAGCGCCATGTTGCCATTGCCGCGCATGTTTCGGCCGGTCGCGCGATGGGCGAAGATATCGTCGATCTTGCCGATGGTCACGATGTCGCGGCCGGCACTTGCGGCGAGATCAAGAATGGTGGTTCCGGGCGGCGGCACGGAAAAATCGCGCCGATGCGCGGTCCGCGTGAAATCGCGCGCGCTCGTGCCGACGAATGGCCGGGCGATGACGCGGCCGATATTGAGGGGATCGATAAGACGCCTCGCGATCGCGCAGACATCGTAGAGACGCTGGAGCCCGAACGTATGCTCATGCGCGGCAATCTGAAACACGCTGTCGGCAGACGTGTAGCAGATTGGCATTCCCGTTCGCATGTGGGGCTCGCCGAGTCTGGCGATGATGTCGGTGCCGGAGGCGTGACAGTCTCCGAGGATGCCAGGCAATCCGGCTTGTTCGCAGAGAGCCCTGGTCAGATCTGTGGGAAAGCACGGGGTCGTTCGGGAGAAATAACCCCAGTCGAACGGGACAGGTACCCCGGCAATTTCCCAATGTCCCGAAGGCGTATCCTTGCCCTTTGATATTTCGCTGGCGCATCCGAATTGCCCTTGCTCGACTTGGCCACCCAATCCGGGTGGCACGCGTCCGCTGGCGAGCCGGCAGGCCTGGCCGAGGCCCAACGCGACGAGATTGGGAAGCCGGAGAGGGCCCTCCCGTGCAGCGCTGTCGCCGTCTCCGGCCGCGCAAGCGTCCGCGATGTGACCCACCGTGTCGGCGCCTTCGTCGCCGTAGCCGCCGGCATCCGGTGCGCCGCCGATGCCGACGGAGTCCATCACCAGGATCAGGGCACGCATGTAGGCTCTCTGATTGGAGGATCCGCCGTTACTGCGTCGGGCGAAAGACCGGTTCTCGTGCAGTAGCGGTCGACCATCGAGGCGCAGAAATCGGCGAATTCATTGGCATCCAGCGGCGGGCTGGTGTGATGCGGCTCGAGGCCCCGATGCTCCGGCGTGAAGCAGAAGGTCACAGTGACCTGAAATTCCGCCAAAGCCTCCATTTGGCGGTCGAACCAGCTGAGGGCATCGGGACGGAAGCTGTCGGCCCATGACAGGCCCGTCCTGAGGTGGGTCACACCGAGACGGCGCATCCAGCGGACGGCGTCGTCGAGGCGATGATCCTCAAAATGGAACCACTGGCACAGACCCATGGCAGGCGCATACGTGCCGAACCGTTCAGCGGCCGCCTTTGGTGTGCCGTCCTCGCGCAGCAGGCCCATGTGGAAATGCCGGTAATAGGATGAGCCTTCAGCTTCCTTGTGCCGCGTCGTTGCCTCCCAGGCGGAGGGAAGATCATAGAGGCTGTACCAGTGGACGCGGGGCGCGCGGCCGATCAGAAGTTCGGCGGTGCGCGACAGGCCCCAGGCCTGCACCTCCTCTGCGCCGAAGGAGGAGACCCCAACCTCGGTCACCCAGACGGGGAGGGTGGTGACTGCCTTGATTTCCTCGATCTTATCCGGCCATTCGCCGATCTGCCACAGGTTCCAGTCGAGCGGAAAGCCGTGCACGGCGACCGCATCGAAATGGCCGAGGACGCCGCGGGCCTGCATGTTGCGCATAAAGGAGGGATCGATCGGCGAGATGCCGCCGAGGACGATCGGCAATGCGGGGTGTGTGCTGCGGATCGCCTTTCCCGCGGCAATCGCCAGGTTTGCGAACATGGCCCAATCCGGATCGATCAGGAGGTCCCAATGCGACTTGTTGTTGGGTTCGTTCCAGATCTTGGCCGCTTCGATCATCGGCTTGTGCTCCGGGATGGATAGACAGGACCGTCGGCTTGCGGGCGCTCCGTTCGCTTGCAGAGGTAAACTTCGTCTTCCGGATGGGCGGTGATCGCAAAGCCGGCGCTGCGCAACATGGCCTCGACGCAGGCCCGGTTCGGCACCCACCAATTGGTGGGGTCATCGGCGTATTTGTGCTCGATGAAGTGCAGCCTGGGATAGCCGGTAGAATCGAACTGGTCGGTGGTCCAGAAATCGTAATTCCTGGCGATCGCGTCGACGCGACTGTCGCCGCGCTGCATCGACTGGAACAGCAGGAGGTCGTCGGCGACATGCTCGTGGATGAGATCCAGCGCCAGAAGTGGGTGGCGCAGGTGATAGAGCACGCCCATGAAGATCACGAGATCGAACTTTTCGCGGAGTTGTCCAACATCATAGGCCGACATCTTGCGAAATTCGATCCTGAGACCGTTCACTTCGGCGGCGAAGCGGGCCTGTGCCAGGTACTCCTCGTCGGTGTCGAGGCCAAGCACGCGCTCGGCCCCGCGCCGCTTCATCTCCATGGCGTAGAAGCCGGCGTTACAGCCGATATCGAGCACCGTCTTGCCTTCGAGGCGATCCGGAATGATTCCCGCGAAGCGTCGCCATTTCACGTTGGGATAGTCGCCAAGGAAGTGGGTGGGGGCAGTCGGCACACCATTGAGGTCGAGATTGTGAAACCACGGTCCGAGCGCGTCGATGCGCCTGCGGATCTCCTCACGCGTGAGCAGCGCTTCGGTCATGCAGTCGCTCCATTGTCCATTGCAAGGACCGGTCGAACTCCGTCGGACGAGGTGCCGGGCCGCAATCTCGACCGGCCGTCGGCGCGGGTACTCTCCGCAAGAAGAGCCATCGCTGTGCGATAGCCGTCGATGGTCCCGACATCGACATAGGACTCGCCGGCCTTGACCCCGATGCCGAGGCCTCCCGCCTCGAGATAGGCATTGACCAGAGTGCCGAAGTACTCGTCTCGACGATCTCGCGCGTTCCATAGCGTGTGCAGTTCGCGGAAGCCGTAGGCCGACATCCTGAAGGCCCCCCAGATCCAGCGCGATGCCGGGTTCGGCTGCTTCACCTGGATCTCCTGCACGCTGTCGCCTTCGAGTATCACGGCGTCGAAGAATTCCGGGCGCTCGACGGGGAACAGCAGGAATGACAGCTTGGCATCGGGCAGGGCCTGCAACGCGGCCTTGGGAAACCATACCGTGTCGGGCAGACCGACGACGACGTCCTCGTCGTGGCCGACAACGGTGCCGGCCCTGAAGACGGCATCGCACAGGCCCGACGCGTCGGGCTGGACGACGTAGGCGAGTTGGGCGCTGCCATAATGATCGCCGAAATACTCCAGGATGTCGGATTTTCCCGGCGAGATCACAATGCAGATCTTGTCCGCGCCGCCGAGAATGAGCCGCTCCAGCAGATATTCGGAAACAGCACAGGGGCGCTCAGTACCGTCGTCACGCCGGCTGCCGACGGGCAGAAGCTCCTTGGAGAAGGCCAGCGGCTGGATCCGGCTGCCGCGGCCCGCGGCCGGTACGATGCCCCACATGGTCAGGCCTCCTCGGCTTGCTGGCGATGTGCGCCGCTGGAAGCCGCCTGCTCAAGCAGGGACACCAACTCGCGCGCACGTTTGTCGGATGTGTGCTGATCCATTGTCCGCTCATACGCGCATCTGGCGATGGACTGGAGATCGGCGCTGGACATCGCCAATGCTGTCAATGCGTCCTGGGTGTCGCGGGCGATCAGGATCTCTCTGCCGGGGGTGAAGAACTCCTGTATGCCCGGCCAATCGTCGCTCATGAGCGGAACGCCGCAGGCGGCCGCCTCAAACAGACGGCCGGAGGGGCACCAGCCCATCGCCGCCATGGCTTTGCGCGTGACGTTGAGGGTCAATCGCGACGATGCAAAGAACGGCGCATGCTCCGGCGGCGGCAGGTGCCGCACGAAGTAGATGTTGGGTGACCATGGAAAATCGTCAGGGTATTGCGCGCCGCCGATCAGGAAGCGCAGGTCCTGCCGCGCCCGTGCCGGTTCGACGAACAGCGCTTCGAGTCCGTGCTGGCGGTCCTCGGAATAGGTGCCGAGATAGGACAGATCCGCGCGATAATGCGGCTGGGGCGGCACGGGGCGATGAATATCGCTATCGACGTGGCCGTACAGGGGGCGGATGTCGCGGGCACCGAGCCTGTTGCGGAATTCATGAGCGAGACAGGGGCCGCCGGTGAAGCTGAGGACGAGCGCAAAATCCTGCAAGCCGCGCTGGCCGATATAGGGAACAGATTCTCCCGCCTTCATCCGCGCCAGAGTGATCGGGGTGTCCAGATCATAGAAGACGGGAACGGCTCGTCCTTCGGACATGATCAGATCGGTCGCCGCGATCGCGTCAGGACAATATGACGTCACGATCGCCACATCGGCATCCCTCACATCGCTTCGGGCAGGAAATCGGGTTTCCTCCCAGCTCGAAAACAGCTGCAGCTGTCCGTCCGGCAGCTCAGTGAAGTCCCGGGCGCCGGCGTAATAAGGCACATCGCGCTCATAGAAGACCACGGTGTGGCCAAGACGCGTCAGATGCTTGCAGAGCCCGCGCCAGAGCGTTGCGTGCCCGTTGCCCCAGGAAGAGGAAATGGTCAGACCAAAAATGACGATCTTCACGCCGCCACCCGCTGATTGATCCCGGTGATCCTGAACCCACGTCCGTCCGCGCTGAGTGTACTGATGCTGGATGGATCGATCTCGATCGAGAGAAAGTCGTTGAGATCCCGGCGTGCGTAATGCAGCACAGCCGCACGGATCGGTTCTGCATGACTGACAGCGACGACGGTGCCCGCAGAATGATCGTTGCGAAGCTGTTCCAGATGACTGACAATGCGAGACTGGAGCGATCGCATTGTCTCACCGCCCGGTGGGCGGGTGCTGGCGCGGCGGCTGTTCCAGCGAATCCATCGCGAATCCCGACCGAGTTCCTCGAAAGTCCGGCCGGTCCATTCGCCATAGTCGAGCTCGTCGAGAGCGGGGACGATCTCGATCGGCAATCGGAAATGTGCGGCCAGAATGCAGGCCGATTGCAAGCAGCGCCGCCGCGGGCTCGACTGGATCACGGCCGGCCGAGGCCTGATCGTGATTGCACAGCGTGCCATCTCATCGCAGCCGACGTCGTCGAGCGCAACGCCGTTCATCCGGCCGCATAGTGTGCGGCCGAGCAAGGCGTGGTGCCCGTGGCGGACAAGGTGGATGATCCTGGTCATCAGGTGTACGCCTTGTCGTCGATGAAGGCGCGGGTTCGCCGTCCGGCCTCCTCGTCGGTGAACTGCTGCGGCGGCGATTTCATGAAATAGCTCGATGGACCGGTCAGGGCGCCGCCCTGGCCGCGGTCCATGGCGAGTTTTGCGCAACGGACCGCGTCGATCACGACGCCTGCCGAATTCGGTGAGTCCCACACCTCGAGCTTGACCTCCGCGCTCAAGGGAACGCCGCCGAACGTCGTGCCCTCCAGCCGGATGAAGGCGAGCTTGCGGTCGGTCAGCCAAGGGACGTGGTCGCTCGGTCCGACATGGATGTTATCGGGGTCGATCGGGACGTCGAATTGGCTGGTGACTGCCTGGGTCTTCGAGATTTTTTTCGACGACAGCCGCTCGCGTTCGAGCATGTTCTTGAAATCGGTGTTGCCGCCGACATTGAGCTGATAGGTCCGGTCGAGCCGCACGCCGCGATCGCGGAACAGATTGGCCAGCACGCGGTGCAGGATGGTGGCGCCGACCTGGCTCTTGATATCGTCGCCGACGATCGGAAGACCTGCATCTTCGAACCTCTTTCGCCAGTCCGGATTTGATGCGATGAAGACGGGAATACAATTGACGTACCCGCAGCCGGCTTCGATGGCGCGGGCGGCGTACCACTCGCTAGCGCGTTGTGAGCCGACGGGTAGGTAGGACACCAGCACGTCGGTTCGCGACATCGCCAAAACCTCAGAAACGTCGGCCTCCGGGAGGTCGGCGACGGGAATGTCATCTTTGAGGTAATGTCCAATGCCGTCCATGATCGGGCCGCGCTGGACGATCACGCCGGTCTGCTCGACGTCGCTGAAGCGATGCGTGTTGTTTGGCCTGGCAAAGATGGCATCGGCGACATCGCGCCCGACCTTGTTGGCATTGACGTCGAAGGCCGATGCGATCTGGATATCGCTGATGTGATACCCGCCGAGATCGACATTCATCAGGCCCGGCACTGGCTCGTTGGATTTGGCGTTCCGGTAATATGTGAGCCCCTGAATGAAGGAGCTTGCGCAATTGCCGACGCCGACGATGCCGACGCGCACGCGGCGCCTGTCCTGAAGACGGGAATGCATGGACCAAACCTCCGGGAAGACGCACGGCCTCGGTGTAAGTAGGTCGGCGAACGTGCCGGAAGGTATGTTCGTTCCTGTGCTGAAGCCGCCGCGCCCGGGCGCGGATCGATTCCGGGCAAAAAAATGCGGCTGCCTTAACCTGGGATAGAATCTGCGGTCGCATGGAGGGAACAAGATCATCCTCGATGAAGATGAAGAAGATGATGCAGCCACCCCTGGTGAGACAGTTCGTGCTGCGAAGAACAAATCAGCCCGGTCAGCGTTTCACCGCGAATGATCCTCTGCGATGACCGCAGCATTGCAGGGCGTGCAACAAGCGAGGTACCGCACGATGTCCAAAACCGAAAACAGCGATGCACGGCAGACCACGGATCACGCCGCGATCCGCAAGTGGGTGGACGAGCGCGGCGGAAAGCCGGCGACGGTCAAAGCGACAGAGCAGGACGGGCATGCCGGAATCCTGAGGATCGACTTCGATCCACCGGATGAAGGGCTCGATCGCATCGGCTGGAATGAGTTCTTCGAGAAGTTCGACGAGGCAGGCATTGCCTTCCTGCACCAGGACCGGACCAAGGACGGCAAGCTGAGCCGTTTCCACAAGTTCGTCCGGCGCTAGTTGGATCCCGAGGTGGCGAACGGGTGGGTGGAGGCAATGCGCGCGGGCGACTTCGCGCGCGCCTGGGCCATCAGCGACCGCGATCTCACGGTGTCGCCGCATCCGCCCAAGCATGATGGTCCGCGTCATCTTCAGCGAGTCTGGCGTGGAGAGGCGATTGCCGGCAAGCATGTCCTCGTTCGCTGCTATCACGGGCTTGGCGACACGATCCAGTTCCTGCGTTTCATGCGGCTTCTTCGGAGTGTGGCGCGCAGGGTCACGGTCTGGTGTCAGGCCGAATTGTTGCGACTGGTGGAGCGCACGGCGGGGGTCGATCGCGCGCTTGTAATCCATGACGGGACACCGGACGTCGAGTTTGACGTCGATATCGAGATCATGGAGGTTCCGCATGCGCTCAAAGTCGGACGCGAGCAGATCGAGATGCGGGCGCCTTATTTGAGGCTGCCGCCGAGGACCACATCTGTTTCAATCGGCAACGAAGGTCTGGCCGTCGGCCTGGTTTGGGAGGTCGGTCAATGGGACAAGCGGCGGGCCATTCCCCCTGCATTGTTGCGAGGTCTCGCTGTCCCCGGCGTGGCGCTTCACGCGTTGCAGAAGGACGCTGGGACTGAAGATCTGATGCACATCGGCGCACGTGACATCAGTACGTCCGACATCGCGACGCTTGGTCATCTGCTCACTCAGCTCGACCTCGTCATTTGCGTCGACACCATGGTTGCGCATCTTGCGGGTGCGCTCGGCTGCGAGGCCTGGGTGCTGCTACACGCTGATTGCGACTGGCGATGGCCTTCATCCGTATGCCACTCGCTCTGGTATCCGAGCTTGCGGCTGTTTCATCAGAGGACAGCCGGAGACTGGGGCGCCGTCATCGCGGAGACGAGCAATGCACTGCGCCGGCGCGTGAAGTTTCGGCAGAGCGCCCAATGACGTGATCAGGCCGGTACAACGTCGGCTCTGGCCGATTCCGATTGTGCTTGCTGCGGGGTTTGGTCGCGTCGCCGCAGACCGAGATAGGCGGGATCGAAGCCGGCCAGCCGGACCAGTCCGGGCCAGTCGGAGATCGTCAAGGTCTTGCCGTGCCAGTGCAGCAGGTTGCAGCGACGCAATTCCTGGATGGTGCGGTTGGCGTGGACCGGGGAGATGCTGCAGGCGGCGGCGAGGTCGGATTGGGTAAAGGGCGAGGACAACCTGAAGTCCCGCGCGAGCCCGACGTTTTGCAGGCGGGCCGTGATCTCGCAGAGCAGGTGCGCCGCCCGCGTCAAGGCGTCACGACTGCCGAGGTTTATCGTCCAGTTGCGCTGTATGGCATGATCGCCGATCAGCATCAGCAGCAAGGCGCGGGACATTGCAGGCGAGCGCATCGACAGCTCGCGAAGGCAGCGATGCGGAACGAAAGCGACGACGGCTGGGCCGAGCGCAATGAGGTTGCCGTCGATACAGGGCCTGTAAAGCGTCCGGAGATCAGCAATGTCGCCGGGGACGGAGATTGAGGTGATCTGCCCTTCCGATCCATAGGCATCCTGCCACGACAGGTAGCCTTGGAGCAGCAGGCAGCATTGGTTGCTGGCGTCGCCGTGACGCAAGATCGCCTGACGTGAACCGAAATGCGCAATCGTGCTCGGCATTTTGGTCAGCAGATCGAGGTCGTCCTCCGTCAATTCAGCGAGGCTTGCCAAATGATCGGCGAGCTTGGAGAAAGCAAATCCGGTCTGCATTTGTGGTCCGATCGTGCGCTGCCCGGTGTCACTCTGGCGGAGTGAAAAAAGGCAGGCAATAACCTTTGATAATCCACGGCGATACGAGGTTGTGCACCATCGCCGATCTCCGAAGTTGCCGCTGGCGCGGTTCCTGCGGGGAACGCCGGGCCGCGGTTTCGTAAAAAAACGTCCGGCACAGGGCACACGCGTCCGGTTATCGGGGCTCAAGTGCGATGATCACCCCTTCATTGTCGCGAAGAAGGATGGAGGCATCCGGCGCCGACCTCGACGTTCGGTCAAGATGGGTCGATAGCAGCAGATGACCGCGACCCTGCCAGTGCCACTTGCGTGGCTCGGCAGCGATGTTCAGGGCGACCAAAATCTCCTCGCCGTTTTGTGCACGCTTGAACGCAAAGACGCTGTTCTGGGATCGCAGCGGCTCGTAGCGGCCTTGACGAAGGCATGCATGTTCGCGCCGTAGGGTCATCAACGCGCGAAACAGTGCCAGGATCGATCGCTCCTCGCTCTGCTGCGCGCTGACATTGGCTGAGCCCTCTGGATCGAGCGGCAGCCATGGGCAGCCCTTCGTGAACCCGCCATTGACGCTGCCATCCCATCGCATTGGCGCTCGCTCGGGATCACGGCAGAGGCCGTAGCCCGGCACGAGCTTTTCGAAGGGATCACGGACGAGATCGGGCGGGATCGAGACACGCTTGCGGCCGATCTCGTCGCCCATATAGAGGAATGGCGTTCCCTTCAAAGTCATCAGAAGCATCGCCAGGACACGCATCTGGGCCTGGCCGATCTTGCTCGCGATCCGCTGCTTGTCGTGACCGCCGATCACCCACACCGGCCAAGCGTCCTTGGGCAGAGCATTGAAATACGCATCGATCGCCGCTTGTAGCGAGAACGCATTCCAGGGTGTGTCCAGCAACGCAAAGTTGAGGGGCAGGTGCAGCCGCGGTCGCTCCGTGCCGTAGAAGTGACCGATGCGGTCGGTTTTGCCCTGAACTTCACCGCACAGCAGCCGCCCGGGATATTCGTCGATCACGCCGCGGATGAACTCGATACACTGCATCGTCTCGGGCCGGTCGTCGGTAAACACCGGGGTCTGGCGCTGCGGTGGCGGCTTGCCCCCGGCCTCCGGATTGGGTGGGTTGTCGCGCAGGTGCGCGTCCTTGATCAAGACCGCGCTGGCATCGACGCGAAAACCGTCGACGCCCCGATCGAGCCAAAAGCGCATGACGTCCGCCATGGCAGCGCGCACGTCCGGATTGCGCCAGTTGAGGTCGGGCTGCTCGACCAGAAATGAATGGTAGTAGTATTGCCGCCGCGCCTCGCACCATTCCCATGCGCTGCCGCCGAAGCGACTCAGCCAGTTGTTGGGCGGTCCACCGTTCTCGGCAGCGTCGGCCCAGATGTACCAGTCGGCCTTTGCGCTGTTGCGCGAACTGCGGCTCTCGACGAACCACTCATGGTCGTCGGCGGTGTGGTTGGGGACGAGATCGAGAATGAGCCGGATGCCGGCCTGATGCAGGGCGGCGAGGAGCTCGTCGAACTCGTCCAGGCTGCCGAAGGCTGGATCAACCGAGCAATAATCGGAGATGTCGTAACCGAAATCGCGGAACGGGCTCTTGTAGATCGGCGTGAGCCAGACGGCGTCGACGCCGAGCCATTTCAGGTAATCGATGCGCGACATGAGGCCGCCGAGATCGCCCTTGCCGTCACCGTCGGAATCCTGAAACGAGATCGGCGCGATTTCGTAAATGACCGCAGATCGCCACCACAGGCTCTCGTCAGGCAACATCGCAGTCATCGTCTCTTTTGACCTTGCATTGCCTTGAATGATCTCGCTCTCAGGACTTCAGGGATGCCGCATGTGCTGCGATCCGCTGAGGTTTGTCTCGCACCACGAGACATGTAAGTTCAGGACGGCGCAAAGGTTGCTATTGCTGCCGCCGATCTCTGAAGCCGCGACGCAACGCGTGGTGTCGGATCGGGCCGCAAAATCGGATTTATTAACCTATTGAAGTGCTGGAACCTGATTTCGGTCGCAATCTACAAACGATGCCGGCTTGGGCCGCCCCAACCGACACGAGATTGGCCCCGGTGCCATCCTCCCGCCGGGGCCATTTTCCCTACGAACCACCAACCCCGAAATGAAGATGACCGCCAAACGTAACCGTAGGAAACAGACGCAACCGCTTCAGCAACGCTTGATGTCATTTGCCGAAACCGCCCGCGACCGCGCCCACCGCTTGCCTCCCGGCAAGGAGCGCGAGATGTTATTGCGGCGCGCCAAGCAGAACGAGGTGACCTCGGCCTTGACCGACTGGTTGAGTGCTCCCGGCTACCGAAGACGTGGAGAATGACGATGTGCGCTATCAGGGATCGTCGCGCTTCGTTTATCTATCCCGATAGTCGTATCTTCGTGGGTATCAATCCGGTTTCGCACCGGATGGCGGCCGGCCATTAGGGCTATCGGAGACAAGGCCTGGTCTTCCACAAGGATAGCGGTCTACGCGGCACTGATCGGCAACATCCTGGTCGCCATCACCAAGATCGGCGCAGCGCTATGGACGGGGAGCTCGTCGATGACGAGCGAGGCCGTCCATTCGGTCGTCGATACCTCCAACGAGGCGCTGCTGCTGTATGGATATCACCGGGCAACCCGGCCCCCGAACGAGGCGCATCCGCTCGGTCATGGCCGCGAATTGTACTTTTGGAGCTTCATCGTTGCCCTGCTGATCTTCGCACTCGGTGCCGGCGTTTCATTCTATCAGGGCGTCATTCACGTACTGCGGCCGCAGCCGATTGAAGATCCTGTCGTCAGCTACGTTGTGCTCGGATTATCCTTCCTGTTCGAAGGAGCCTCCTGGCTGATCGCTTTGCGGCGTCTGGAGGCGGACGGTAGACGTTACGGCTACTATCAGGCGTTCGTTCGCAGCAAGGACCCGCCTGCCTTCGTGGTGCTGCTTGAAGACAGCGCAGCACTCACCGGGATTATCGTCGCGGCGGCCGCAACGGCAGCTGCTGTCTTGCTGAAGCAGCCTGTCTGGGACGGTATCGGGTCCATTCTGATCGGAGTTCTGCTCGGGATCACCTCCATTGCGCTCGCGCGCGAGAGCAAGAGTCTCCTCATTGGCGAGCCGGCTGATCCCGAGCTCGCGCGGTCTATTCTTGCTTTAGCGCGGCGGTTCCCTGGCGTGCTTCGCGCCAACGGTCTGCTGACCGTGCAGTTGTCTCCGACCGAGGTCGTGGCGGCCCTCAGTATCGAGTTCGCGGATGAGAAGCGCGCGGACGAAATCGAGGAGCTGGTCGTTGCGATCGAATGCGAGATCCGGAAGCATCATCCCGAGGTGGTGGCCATATTCATCAAGCCGCAGACGCAGGCCCGATATCGACGCGCGCGAGCGGATCGGTTCGAGGACGGGAAGACGTAGCGCGCCTCGTAACCGGCCTCATGGCAGCGAGTAGGCCCGCACGTAGTCGCCGAGTTTGGTGCCGAACGAGCCGTGGCCGCCGTCGACCGTTACGACATATTGCTTGCCGCCGCTCTCATACGTCATGGGCGTCGACTGGCCACCGGCAGGAAGCCGGTCCTCCCAGAGTTTCTTCCCGTCATTGACATCGAACGCCCTGATGTAGTCGTCCATCGTTCCCGAGATGAAGAAGACGCCGCCTGCCGTCACCATCGGACCGCCCAGCATGGGAACGCCGAGCTTGAACGGCAGCGGAACAGGAGCCTGATCACGGATCGTGCCGATCCGGTGCTGCCAGACAACCTTGTTCGTCTTGAGGTCGATGGCTGCGACGTTCCCCCAGGGCGGCGCGAGGCAGGGGATACCCAACGGCGAAAGGAAGATGCCGAGGTCGACGCCGTAAGGGGCTCCATACATCGGCTGCACTCCCAGCTCGGTGCCGGGCGGATGCGCCGCATTCGGCGCGGCCGGATTGTCCTTTCCGCGGGGCACAAGGCGGGAAATGAAGGGGATGGATTG
Source organism: Bradyrhizobium sp. USDA 4472 (assembly GCF_054058595.1). Classification (NCBI taxonomy): domain Bacteria; kingdom Pseudomonadati; phylum Pseudomonadota; class Alphaproteobacteria; order Hyphomicrobiales; family Nitrobacteraceae; genus Bradyrhizobium; species Bradyrhizobium sp. USDA 4472. Next base: position 7,185,176 of record NZ_JBSSAM010000001.1, on the reverse strand, counting down.
CGGGTTGGCGATCGCGATCTGCCGCCGCGGATCGACGGCGATACCGCCCCACTCGAACATGCCGAAGTCGCCCGGGAAGACCAGCGTGCCTTGCTCCGACGGCGGCGTGAACGGTCCTTCGTAGCGCAGGCGCTTGAATTTGATGCGGCAGGCGAGCTGGTCGAACATCGTGCTGCCCCACATCTGCGCGCCGGTCAGCATGCGGCGCGGGCGGAAGCTCAACTCCGAAAATGGCTGTGTCGGCGACAGCCGGTCGCCCGGCGCGGGGCCCTGCGGTACCGGCTTTTCCACCACGGGCACCAGCTGATGCCCGTCGCGGCGGTCGAGCACGAAGATGTCGCCGGTCTTGGCTGGAATGTAAATCGCGGGAGTTGTCTCATTTCCGGAGTGAATATCCACCAGACTCGGTTGTGACGGCATGTCCATGTCCCAGAGATCATGATGGACGTTCTGGAATGACCAGCGCAGCTTGCCAGTCGCGATGTCGAGGGCGACCATCGCCGAATCGTAGCGCTCCTCGTCCGCCGAGCGATTGCCGGCCCAGATATCGGGAGAACTCGAGCCGAGCGGGACGTAAACAAGGCCCAGATTCTCGTCGACCGCGGAGATGCTCCACGAATTGGGCGAACCGGCCGTGAAATGATGCGAGGCCGACGGCATCTCGTTCGGATCGGAATTGCCGGCATCGAACGCCCAGATCAGCCGTCCCGAATAGATGTCGAAGCCGCGGATCACTCCGGACGGCACGCGGTCGGAATAATTGTCGATGACCGCGCCGCCTACGATCAGGACCTTGTCGGTCACCACCGGTGGCGAGGTGCCCTCGTAGAAGCCGAGCGTGGTGACTTCGCTGCCTTCCTTGAGATCAATCTGCCCGTGGTTGCCGAAGTTTTCGCAAGGTTTGCCGCTCTGCGCGTCCAGCGCGAACATGCGACCGTCGTCCGTCGGCAGGAAAATTCGCTCGGGGCACTCGCTCGGAGCCGCTGTGCCATCCGCGGTCTGCGCGCCTGATCTGGTCGCGTGATAGGCGACACCGCGGCAGGTCATGTGCTGAAAGGCCTTGTTGTGCCGGACCTGCGGGTCGAACTTCCACCGCAGCTTGCCCGTCGCCGCTTCCAGCGCGAACACGATCTGATGCTGCGAGCAGGTGTAGAGGAGGTCTCCGACCTTGAGCGGCGTGGCCTGATTGGTGATCTCGTCGGGATCGTCGGGTCCCTTGTGGTCGCCGGTCCTGAATTCCCAGGCAAGCTTGAGGTCCTTCACATTGTCCTTGGTGATCTGGTCCAGCGAGGAATAGCGCGTGCCGAAGCCGGTGCTGCCATAGGCTGTCCAGTCCTTACCCGCTGCGGGCTCGGACGATGCGGACGAAGCAGCGCCCGATGCGTTGTTCTCGGGCAGCGTTCCGGCAATCGCACGACGATCCCTGCTAAGGGAGACGCCGAGCACGACAATCGCGATGATCAACACGAGTCCAAGCGCCGATCGCGCGGCCCGCAGGCGCGGCATCAGGCGTGACGATACGAACGGCAGCAGCAGCCACACGCCGATCGGTGCCAGAACATCACCGCGGGGGGCCAGCGACCAGAAATCCAGCCCGACCTCCCACACCGCCCATCCCATCGTGCCGAGCAGCAGTGCGGCATAAACCCAGAGCGCTGCGGCGCTGCGGTTCGCAAGCAGCCAGCAAGTGAACAGGAGAACGATCCCGGCAATCACATAGTAAGGGGAGCCGCCGAGGGTTGCGAGCCAGACGCCGCCAAGGAGCAGATACAGGCCCATGATGGCGAGAACCACGATGGTTATGGCAAGCCAAGGCGTTTCGCGGAATGAGGTTTTGATGGAGATCATCGGGGCTGCTCGGCTATTTCAGCGTATAGAGAAACGCCGCGATATCGCGTGCGTCCTTCGGCGGGATGCCCATTCTGGGCATGGCGTTACCCGGTAACGCCTTCTGCGGATCTTCGATCCAGGCCGCCATGTTGTCGGGCGAGTTCTGGATGTAGCCGGCGATATAGGTGCGCGTGCCGACGCGATGCAGCGGCGGGCCGACATTGCCGTCCGCGCCGGCAATGCCGGGAATGTCGTGACAGCCGCCGCAATGATAGTTCTTGACGAGGTCGGCGCCCCTGCGCGCGTCCCCATTGAAATTGTCAGGGCTCGCAGCTTTGGTCTCGCCGCAGCCGATCGCCGCCATGCCCAGGAGCGAGGCGATCAGCAATCGTGCGGCAGGAATGTCGGCCATTCGTCACTCCGATCACGGCTTCTGGCCGAAGCTGAATGACTTGGTCGCCGACCAGGGATCTGTCGTGGAGACCTGCTCGCTGGGCACCTGCTCGACTTCAGGTGAGAGCGGGTTTGCCGAGAAGGTGCGGCCCCATTGATGGCTCGGTTCGTTGCTGATCCTGCCGATGTACGTCACGAGGTCCCAGATCACGCTGTCAGGCAGGACCCCGCCCCAGGCCGGCATTCCGTTCGGTCGCCCCTGGTAGATCGAGAGGTAGATGTTTTCGGGCTGCGAGCCGTAGGTGAACGTGCTGTTGCTCAGCGCCGGACCCATGCCGCCGCCGCCGTTGGACGCATGGCAGCCGATGCAGTTGAAATTGACGAAGTAGGTCATCCCGCGTTGCTCCGCATTCGGATCGCCCTGCGCGGGGTTCTTGATTTGTGGTGGATCCGGCTGCGCGCCCGGGTGGAGATGACTGATCGGAACCTGCATGAACACGCCGGGCCGACCATTGCCGACACTAGCGCCGAAGTTCGGCCGCGGCGCCAACGTCGGCATCTGTGCCTCCTGCGATTGCGGCAGGGCCTGCTGGGCAAGCACGACACCTTGCGGCGTGGCCGCCAGCAGCAGTGACAACGCGCTCGCGCGCAATGCTTGGGCCGGCATCACTCATGACCTCCCGATGCTGTGATCGGCGTCTCGACCAGCGGCACGCCGAAACTTCGCAGCAGCGACGCAATCTCGGATCGATGCGCGTCGATGAATGCGTTGAGCCGGTCGCGCAGAGCGTGATCGCCCTTGCGTACGCCCATCGCGATCGCGAACTGGAATTGCTGGGGTGCAAAGCGTTCGCCATCCTGCACGGGCGTGACCGTGAGGGGCACGGTGGAACGCTGGGCGAAGTAGCCGCCCAGCGGTCCCCAGGCAGCAGCGATGTCGATGTCGCCATGCTCGACCGCCTCGATCAGGCGCGCTGGCGGGTCGGCTTGGCGATAATCGCCGTAGATCGAATAGCCGCGAACGTTATCGACGATGCCCTGCTCGCCGAGAGCCTCCGCGGGGGGCGGATTATTGCCGTCGTCGCCGATGAGATGTACCCCGATCATCAAATGGTGAAGGCGCGGGTCGAGCAGGGAGGACAGATCGAGGTGCTGATCGCGTCGGGTGACGAACACATAGGTGGAGCGATAATACGGCTTGGTGGTCTCGACCAGGTCGTAGCCGGCAGGCACACCCATCACCACGTCGCACAGTTCGGCCTTCAAGGTGTTGCGGATGAAGCCGCGGCGCTGCGCCCACCAGGTGTAGGCGACCTGTTGCCCGAGAGCCTGCGCGACCATCGTCGCGAGCTTGTTTTCGAAGCCGGCCCCCGCATTGTTGGAAAACGGAAGATTGTTCGGGTCGGCGCAGACGCGGAGTTCACCATCTGGCGCGGCGACTGCCGGCGAGGCAAGCCCGATCAAGGCGCCAAGAGCGATGGCGGCGGAGTCACTGCGCAGGCGCATGGCTGCCGTCCTGGCCATTGGGGCTGCCGAGCTTGAACACCAGCAACTCGCTGCCGCCGGCGGTGTAGAAGGGCAGATCTTGTGTCGCGCCGGTGAATCCGAGCGCACCATTGCGAACGCGCGGATCCACTTCCGCGTTGGCCACGACACCGGGCCAGCCGCCCACACCCGACAGGATTGCGATGTACTGCTGGCCGTCCGAGCCGCGATAAGAGACCGGCTGGCCAATGAAGCCGGAGCCGGCGCGGAATTGCCAGAGCACGTGCCCGTTCTTGGCGTCCACCGCCTTGAACAGCCGGTCCATGGTTCCGTAGAACGCGACGTCACCCGCGGTCACGAGCGCGCCGCTCCAGACCGGCAGCTTCTCGTGGATTTCCCAGACTTTCTTGCGTGCGATCGGGTCCCACGCCATGAACTCGCCGCGATAGCCGCCGGGACCGGCATACATGTCGACATCAGCCCCCACATAGGGCGTGCCGGCGATGTAGCCGACCTGCGATGCCTTGAAGTTCATGCAGAGGTGCTGATGCGGTACGTAGAGCAGCTTGGTACGCGGCGACCACGCCGTTGGCTGCCAATCCTTCGCGCCAGGAGCGCTCGGGCAGATATTTTCGATGGTCTTCCCGAGAAGCGGGGTCTTCTCGTCGTTAGGGATGATTTTACCGGTCTTCAGATCGACGCCTTTGTAGCTGTTCACGTACTCATAGGCGTCCGCCGAGATCACTTCGCCGGTGGCGCGATCGATGACGTACATGTAGCCGTTGCGGCCGGGATGGATCAGTACTTTGCGTGTCTGTCCGTTGAGCTCGATATCGACCAGCACGTTCTCGTTGATCTCGTCATGGTCGAAAAGATCGTGCGGATTGACTTGATAGGCCCATTTCGCGTGGCCCGTGTCGGGATCACGCGCGAAGATCGTCGTGCTCCAGAGATTGTCGCCGGACCGCTGGTTTGCATTCCAGGGACTTGGATTGGCGGTGCCGTAATAGATCAAGTTGATATCCGGATCGTAGGAAATCCATCCCCACATGGTGCCACCGCCGACCTGCCATCGATCCGCGGGCCAGCTCTTGACGCCTAGATCCTTGCCCTTGAGGTTGTCGTAGAACGGCTTGAAATCGTCGCCGATCAGCACGTCCTTGTCGGGGCCTGTTGCGTAGGCACGCCAGGATATCGCGCCCGTGTTTTCGTCGAGCGCGGTGACCCAGCCGCGCACGCCGAGCTCGCCGCCGCTGTTGCCGATCAGGACCTTGCCCTTCACCACGACGGGTGCCATCGTGATTGTCTCGCCCTTGTTGATCTCGCCGAGTTTCGTGTGCCAGAGCTCCTTGCCCGTCTTGGCGTCGATCGCGACCGAGTGATTATCGAGCGTGTTGAGAAACACCTTGCCATTGTCGAAGGCGAGACCGCGATTGACGACGTCGCAGCAGGCGACGCCCGCGGCGGCGGGCTCCGGTTTCGGTGCATACGACCATTTCAATTCGCCAGTGGTGGCATCCAGCGCAAAGACGCGGTTGGGGTAGGGGCCCGCATAGGGGCCAACCACGTACATGGTGCCGTCGACCACCAGCGGCGCCGCCTCCTGGCCGCGGTCGGCACCGATCGAGAATGTCCAGGCGAGCTGTAAGCGCGATGCGTTGCCCGCGTTGATCTGGTCAAGGTCGCTGAAACGCGTGTTGGCGTAGTCGCGGGCGGCCATCGGCCATTGACCGGGGTCTTTCATGCGGTCGGCCAGATCGCTTTGGGCAACGGCAGGCGACAACAACGCGCCGCAGGTGCAAAGCCCACCGATCGCTCGGCGCAATAACCGCCCGACGCGAGGCATTAACATAGGTGAATTCTCCACGGCAGTGACCGGGCCATGCCGCGTTGCAGGCCGCTTTGCCAACGTACAAACGTTGCGCAGACGCTTGGTTCCTAATACTGCCTCGAAGCGACGGTGCTACCGGACGACGTTGCCCGAGACCCCTGCGCCCAGATCGACCGCGATCTGATCCTCTTTGCCGTTGCACTTGGGGTGGCCAAACCCGGACGGGCTTTTGCCGTCGGGCCCGATGTCGTAGATGATCGCATCCTTCATGTTCGGGCTGACCCCGGCTGGCACGCGATCGAGACTGAGCTGGTGACGCACGCGCCAGGCGACATTGTGATCCGCGCAGGAGCTATCGCCGCTGACTCCAACCGCGCCGGCGATGCCCTTGTCGTCGTAGAGCGCAAGCCCGCCACCGAAGACGATGACCCCGCCAACCGGCTTGCCGACCATGGGATCGTGGTCGGTCCCAAACTGGTCCGGCGTGCCGCCGTAGATGACATCAGGGGCAGGCGGGTTGCTCAACGCCGCGCCGAACAGGAATCCGCCGGGCTGGGCGCCTGCATAGAGATTGGCGGTCGCCATTGCCTTGTCCTTCAGGCTGAATGCGTTCGCCGTGTTGGCCTTCTCAGCCGCGATCGCGCGGCTGCCGAGCCATTGGTCATCGACCTTGCTGCCGCTATAGGCGACGGCACAAACGATGCCCTGCCGGTTCACGACGGCCGCCCACTCGTTGTTGTCCAGTCCGCCGTTGCTGGGCCCGCCGCCGGGCTTGACGCTTTTCTTGAGGATATCGGCGAGTTGATCATGGTCAACCGGGCAGGACATGGCAGGGCGCGGCTGGTCCTGCGCGGTCGAGCCGCCCGGCATCGAGAAGGCTGCCGCGAGCAGGGCTGCGATTGTGAAGGCAGGGTGTCTGGCCATGTGTCCTCCACGGCGGCTGTCAAACTCAACAGCGAACGTCGCTTGGAACGAGCGGTTCCTATGACGATCCCCTGCTTGTGTCGTCAGCCCGAACGGACGGAAGATAGGCGGGAATGCGCGTCCATTGCAGTCAGCCAGCGATGGGCGAAGAAAAGCGCGGCGCCGGTATAGAGGACGCCCATGGGCACCCACATCAGCATCCCCGCAAGTTGCTGGTCTTCGAGCGGCGTCAGGCCGAATTCACCGGCGAAGGTGCCCTGAGCCGGAATCCATAGCCGTGTCGATAGCGTCAGCAGCGCACCAAGCACTCCGGAATGCAGCACCGTGACAAACAGGCAGACGATCGCGATGCCGTCACGGAGACGTACGCTGCGACCCGCTCCGCGGCCATGCAGCAGCACCCACCAGAACAAAAGTGCAGTTGCAAAGAAGCTGACGTGCTGGAGGCGGTGAACCGCCGTGTTTTGCAGTGCCCAGGCATAGAGTGGCGGCGCATGCCAGATCCACAGCGCCAGGCCATGCAGGGCCGTCGCGCTGACGGGATGGCTGATCAAGGCCCACGGCTGGGCCACGATCGGCCAATTCAGGCAACGCCCCGCCGCGGGACGAAGCGCAGCCGGCAAGCTCCACATCATCGGCCCGTTGATCCTGGCAAACGCCATCAAGGGAGCACCGAGGACCATGAGCAGCTCGTGCTCGATCATGTGGGCGGTGAACAGGCGCTCACCCAGCCAATGCAGCGGCGAGGTCAGGGCGAGCGCCACGACCAGCCATCCCGTCCAGAATGCGGCGACCTGGGCGAAGCTGACGCCGCGTCCAGCGCCGGCATGGTGCCAGAGTCGTTGCGTTCCCACATAGAAGGTGATGCCGACGACGTAAAGCGGGCTCAAAAGCCAGGGATCAAAGCTCCAGAGCGATCCCGGAGCAACCTGCGAGATGCCATGGGCCATCGCCGGCCGGACAAGCAGGCCGAGAAGGAACGCGAGTAGGCTCAGCGCAGGCATGGACTGATCATCAGCGAAGCCGCAAGCTGGTTGGCGATCACGAGCGCAAAGAGGACGCCGCTGCCGACACCGAGCCATGCCATGAACGACCGTGGACCGCCGCCTTGCGCATCGGCCCATTCGGCTCCGGCGGCGCGGCGAACCGCGCGCGCGGATATCGCGGTACCGATGAGGGCGACGATCGCCAGCACCGCGCTCATGATTGTGCCGCTTACCCGCGTCGTCTCGCAGGAGAAATGAGCGAATGCATAGACGCCTTGCAGGTTGATCCCCCAGGCGAGCGGACCGAGGGCGACGCCGGCCCAATAGAGCAGTCGTGCACGAGTATCGTCGACGGTCATAGGCGCGGTACCCAGTCGAGAAGGACGTAGAGCGGCAGCCAAGCCAGCACGACAAAATTCCAGTAGAACGCGTTGTCGGTGACATCGCTGAACCGGCGCGGCCTGGCGTGGCGGGTGAACATCAGCACCGTCAGCACCACCGTGTCGCCAAGATCGGTGGCGAGATGGGTCGTGTGCAGCCCGAGGATCAGCCAGACGATCGAGCCGTAGGCAGAATTGTCCCAGCGCGTGTTGAGATGAGCGAATTCGAAGCCGCGGAGAATCAGCAGCACGATGCCGATCAGCGACATCACGATGAGGCCTATGCGAACCTTCGCGAGGTCCTGCCGCAGTGCGACGCGATTGGTCATCTCGTTCGGGATGATGCTCAGCAGGTAAATCGCCACCTCGACCGTGCCCGGCCAGAGATCCGGCGGCGCGGCGCCGATCGGCCAACTGGTGTTGACGGCATAGAGATAAAGATAGGTGCCGATCGCGATGGCAAATCCCATGCCTTCAAGCGCCATGAAGCCCATGGCGCCCCACCACGGGCCGCTCCGCGGGCCATAGCCGTAGGTCGGCAAGTCGGCGACGTTGCGGACGATGGTTTGTCTCACTCCTCGTCCTCCTTGCTGCCAGCCGGCCAGAACCAGCCGATCAGCGCGACGGCCATCGGCGGCGTGCCCCAGAGCACCGCCCAAGGTGTGAAGATCGAGCCGATGAAGAAAATGGTCGTCGCGATCGCCGTGATCAGCGGCCAGAGACTGGGCTCGGGCGAAGCTTCACGGGTCTGCGGCTCTGCTTCTGCAAGCGATGTCAACAGAACCTCGCGTCGCTCCACGCTGAGCCCCGCGACGACGGGCAGGCTGTCGCTGTCGAACCATAGGGGATCGCGATGCTTGACGACCGGAATACGATCGAAATTCTGCGGCGGCGGCGGAGACGAGGTCGCCCATTCCAGCGTCGAGGCGTCCCAGGGATTGTCGCCCGCAAGAGCGCCGCTGCGAAGGCTGAAGATCACGTTGACCAGCAGCAGCGCGAAGCTGATTGCGAAAATCGCGGCGCCGCCGCTGGAGAGAAGGTTCAGATGGCCCCAGTCCATATCGGCGGTATAGGTATAGACCCGCCGCGGCATTCCGATCAGCCCGAGGAGGTGCATCGGAAAGAACGCGACATTGAAGCCGACAAAGGCAAACCAGAAATTCCATCGGCCGAGCCGCTCGCTGAGCATGCGGCCGGTGATTTTGGGGAACCAGTAATAGACGGCTCCGATGAGAGGGAAGACCGCGCCCCCGATCAGAACGTAGTGGAAATGCGCGACCACGAAATAGGTGTCGTGCACCTGGGTATCGATCGGCACAGACGCGACCATGACGCCGGAGAGGCCGCCAATCACGAAAATCACGATAAAGCCGAGCACGAACAACAGTGGTGTTCGGTAGACCGGACGGCCATCCCAGAGCGTCGCCAGCCAGCAGAAAATCTGCAGCCCGCTCGGTACCGCGATCAGCATGCTCGAGGCCGTGAAGAGCCCGGCGCCGAGCTGCGGCAGGCCGGTCACGAACATATGGTGGACCCAGAGGCCGAACGACAGGAAGCCCGTCGCAATCAGGGAAAGGATGACGACGGGATAGCCGATCACGGGGCGGCGGGCGAATGTCCCCAGGATCGCGGAGACCATGCCGGTGCCGGGAATGAAGATGATGTACACCTCGGGATGGCCGAAGAACCAGAACAGATGCTGCCAGAGAAGGGGATGTCCGCCCGAGGAGGGATCATAGAAGCGGGTGTTGACGAGGCGATCGAGGATCAGCGACGTCGATGCGACCATGATCGAGGGCATCGCGAACATCACGAGGAAGCTCGTGACCAGCATCCCCCAGACAAACAGCGGAATGCGGTCGAGCGTCATGCCGGGCGCGCGCAGCTTGAAGACGGTGACGACGATCTCCACGGACACCGCGAGCGCCGCGACCTCGGTGAAGGTGATCATCTGCGCCCACACGTCGGGCCGCTTGGTCGGCGTGTATTGCAGGGACGAGAGCGGGACATAGGCAAACCAGCCGACGTCAGGTCCGGTATTGAGCAGGAACGAGATCCACAGGAAGCAGCCGCCGAAGAGATACATCCAGTAGCTGAAGGCGTTCAGGCGCGGAAAGGCGATGTTTCGCGTGCCGACCATCAGCGGCACGAGGTAGACCGCGAATGCCTCCATGACCGGCACGGCGAACAGGAACATCATCGTCGAGCCGTGCATCGTGAAGATCTGGTTGTACTTGTCCGGGGACAGGAACGTTTGCTCCGGGCCGGCCAGCTGAATTCGCATCAGAACAGCAAGGATGCCGCCGAGGACGAGAAACGCGAAAGCGGTGACGATGTAGCGCCGGCCGACGACCTTGTGGTCGACCGCCATGAGCGCGCCGAAAAATCCGGATGGTGTACGCCAGATGCTCTCGAGCCGTGTCGAAAGCTGCAGACTGCTCAGCGCGTCGTCCCGCAACTCACGTTCGTCAGCCGCCATGCTCACTTGAGCTGCTCCAGATAATGAAGGATCGCGATGAGTTCGTCCGATTGCAGTGGCATCTTCGGCATGTAATTGCCGGGCTTGACGTGCTGGGGATCGGCGATCCAGGCGCCGAGCGTTGCCGGGGTCATCGGCAGCGTTCCGGCCGCGACGGTCGTGCGGCTGCCGACATGGGTCAGATCGGGACCGAGCTGGCCGCCGGCGAGTGTGCCGCGGATATTGTGGCAGAGCGCGCAGCCTCTTGCGCGGAAGAGCTGCTCGCCCTGCTTGCCAAGCTCATCTGTGGGGCTGTTCGCGTTCTCGTTTTCATGGTCGCGCCAGCGGCCGAATTCGTCCGGCGACAAGGCCAGCACAGTGAAGGCCATATGGGCGTGCTGAAGTCCGCAGAACTCGGCGCACTGACCGCGGTAGACGCCGACATTCTTGGCGGTGAACTGAAGCTCGTTGGTCTGCCCGGTGATGAGGTCCATCTTGCCGGTCAGGCTCGGAACCCAGAAGCTGTGGATGACGTCGGCGGATTCCAACTCGACCTTTACCGGTTGGCCGGTCGGAATGCGGATCTCGTTGGCGGTTGTGAAGCTCTGGTGCGGGCTGTCGCCGTCATATTGCACCTCCCACCACCATTGATGGCCGATGATCTTGAGCGTGAGCGCATTGTCGTCCTTGGCGAACACGGTACGCTGGCCCGCATAGCTCACGATCGAGAGCCCGAGCACGATCACGAGGGTCGCGAGCCCCAAGCCCAGCACGACGCGACCACTTGCTTGCTCGAACGGCAGGTGCAGCGCCAGCGGCCGATCGGAAGCCCGCTTTCGGCGCAACATTGCGATGCCGAGCACGATCACGACGGCGATCCAGACGATCGCCGCTATGATCAGGAAGATGAAGAGAGTGTGAAGGATTCGATCGGACTGCAGCCCGTGCGGGTCGAGTGCGGACTGCCGCCCCGCGCACGCAGCCAGCGGCAGCATCACAAATGGCACCAAGGCCGTTCGCATTCTGACAGGCATCGATGTCCGCCGCGCTCCCCTGTGGAGGCGGAACCGGTCAATCGTATGAAGGTTCCTATTCGTCGCCCGAGAGGACGCTGTTGGCAAAAATTGAGCCGAGCGCGACTCTGACGATCAGGTCGAACGCGTACCATTTGGCGAGCGTTCGAGGACCGGCGATGCGGCGCAGAACGACCAGCGCCACGTAGTGAGCGTCGTGCCGCTGGCGGTGCGCAGGAGAGGCGCCCAGCCCTGGAAGGAGATCTGTCGGACATGGTCCATCCGACCGGACTAGAAGGGCCAGCCCCTGGTGGCGACCACGATGGCCGCATCGGACGATCGCGCGAAGATCTTCAAGCATCCGGCGAACCCTCCATCGCGTTCGGCTCCATCACCTCACGACGGGCTTTTGCGGATCATCGCGGTGCTGGGCAGCCTCCGTATTCCGATCCAGTTGGACCCGCTCACCGCGCCGCAAATATCCCGATCGCCTGACGCCGTACCAGATCGCTATGCCGAGGATGACAACGCCCAGGAACAGCAAATACCACGCTTTCACGGAACTATCTCCCAAAAGCATTCCAACGCCAGTGTTGCCCATTCGTGTGCTCCTGCTAGATAAGCCGGCAATGCGGGCCTCCTGTTGTCGTTCCTAAACGAGCCGGACAGGCGCGGGACTGGTCGAGGAGTGACATGCTCAAGATTGGAGTCATTTCTGATACACACGGACTGCTTCGGCCAGAGGCGGAAAAATGCCTCGCCGGGGTCGCGCATATCATCCACGCCGGCGACATCGGCGCTGCCGACATCATCGATCGGCTTCGCCGGGTCGCGCCCGTCACGGCCATCCGCGGCAATGTCGATGTCGGCGATTGGGCAAGCGCCTATCCGGAGACGCTATCAGTGCGGATCGGCCGGCACTCCTTTTATGTCCTGCACGATGTGGCAGAGCTTCAGGACAGACCCGCCCCCGGCAAGGTCGATGTCGTGATCTACGGCCATTCGCACCAGGCGAGCGTCAAAACAGTTGATGGCGTCCTTTATCTCAATCCCGGGAGCGCCGGCCCGCGGCGGTTCAAGCTGCCGGTGACACTCGCGACGCTGGATCTCGATGTGAGCGGCTCCCTGCAGCCTGTCGTCCACGATTTGAGCGGGCCGGCGCAGTGACGGATTGGCTAGGAACACTTCCGGCAGGGCTCCGTTAGCGCAGCAAAACTCCGGAGCTGCTCGATGACCGAATACCCCAAGCCGCCGTTTCCCAGCCAGCAGCAGCCGATGCCGGGGTCGACCCGAGCGATGAATCCCCGACCGGACCACGGCGAAGAGAGTTACAAAGGTTCAGGCCGCCTGGCCGGCAAGAAGGCGATCATCACCGGTGGCGATAGTGGTATCGGTCGCGCCGTTGCAATTGCTTACGCGCGAGAGGGGGCGGATATCGTCATCGCTTATTTGGACGAGGACGATGACGCCGCCGAGGTCAAGACGCTGATTGAGCGGGAAGGCCGTAAGGCCGTTCTGATTCCCGGCGATATCAGCCGGCCCGATCATTGTCGTACCGTCGTGCAACGTGCCGTCGCCGAACTCGGCGGGATCGACATTTTGGTCAACAATGCGGCTCACCAGGCAACGTTCAAGGACATTGTCGACATCAGCGACGAGGAGTGGCAGCGGACTTTCGCGGTGAACATTCATGCGATGTTCTACCTGACCAAGGCAGCCGTGCCGCACATGCGGCCCGGATCCGCAATCGTGAATACGGCCTCGGTCAACTCCGATATGCCGAATCCGAGCTTGCTCGCCTATGCCACGACCAAGGGAGCCATCCAGAATTTTACGGGTGGGCTCGCGCAGATGCTGGCCGGCAAGGGGATACGCGTCAACGCGGTGGCGCCCGGTCCGATCTGGACGCCGCTCATTCCGTCGACGATGCCGGAGGAGTCCGTCAAGAATTTCGGCAAGCAAGTGCCGATGCAACGCGCAGGCCAACCGGCCGAGCTTGCGACGGCCTATGTCATGCTCGCGGATCCGCTTTCGAGCTACACGTCGGGCGCGACCTTGGCAGTCACCGGAGGCAAGCCGTTCATCTGACTGGGACCGCCTCGCGCGACTGCGCTCGCGGATGATCCGTATCCCGGGCTCGCCGTGCCGTTACAGCGTGATCACGTAAACCGCGAACGCGAGAACGATCGCGATGCTGACGACCACAATGCTGATCAGGAGCTTTCCCATGCGACACCGGTAGCTGGGATAATGGCGCGCACGCGGTGGAGTTCCGCGCGGGTTTGTACGTACGACGCTAGGAGGACCGAGCAATGGATATGGCAGAGCTTTCAGCAATGACCGAAGCATCCGGCCTTGAGAACGACCCGGCGGGCAACGATACCTCGTCAACGGCACGCGGCGCTCCAAGAAGCGGCGGACCGCGGTCTGAACCGCAATCGGCCGCCGCCGGCCTGTCCGACGAATTGCGTCGCATCACCGCGGCCGCACCGCTGCGGTCGCTTTTCCTGGCATTCCTGCTCGGGATGCTCGTGGCCCGGCGACGGCGGGGATAGCGAAGAGGACCCTCGCAAGACCGACCGCCTGGACGCGCTCTTCCAAGCTCTCGCAACGGATGCGGCCCCGGCGCAAGGAGAGGGGTTCGCCGGGGCCGCTCAAGCGCGCGCTTCTGGAAGGCACGAGCCTGCGCGCGGTGGACGTCATCGGTCTAGTGTACGGGCGGCATTGACATCCGTTGTGCCGCCGTCCGAAGCTGAAATAGCGCCGCCCGGAACGGCGACGTCATCGAAACGCTCTGCGAGAGCATCCAGCGCAGTGCGCATGTCTGCCCCCTGCATCGCCGCGCCGTGGCCGGTGATGGCGATCTCCGGTGTGAGGGCGGCGAGCTTCCGCACCGAGGTCTTCGCACTTCCCCAGTCTGGTGTGAAATACATCGGTGGTCCGTGCATCTCGGGAGACTGGGTGACTGCGGAATAGACGGATTCCTGGCGCGTGGTGATGAATGCATCGCCTGCGATCAACAGACGATCGCGCTTGCGCCAGAGCGAAATGTGCCCCGGCGTATGGCCGGGGGTGTGAACCCAGCTCCAATCCTGCATGAACGGTATGCTGTGATCGGAAGGAAGGTCATAGAGCCGCGCTGCGACGTCGACCGGAGCAGTCGGAAACAGCGGCGAGATCAACGCCAGCAGGCCGCCGCCCACGCTCGGATTGGCGGGATGATACGAGCGGCTGCCATCGAGATAAGGGTGCTCGGCCGGATGCGCGTAGACCGGTACGTCCCATTCGCTCGCCAAGGTCTCGAGCGCGCCGGCGTGATCGAAATGAGCATGCGTCATGATGATGGCAGCTGGCCGGCCGTGGCCGCCAAAACGTGCCCTCGCTGCAGAGCGGATCGCCCGAGCGGATCCGGCAATGCCAGCGTCCACCAGAACCCAGTTGCCGTCACCGGCATTTTCAAAGCCAACGAAGATGACGTTCACAATGGCGAGCTGAGATAGGCAACGTCGGGGACGATCTGGCGTGTGCTGTCGTTCCGATCGAGGTCCGACTGCGGATGTTCGGCTTCGGCCGACGAAGGAAGCGGAATTTGCGTCATGTGGAATCCTGCCCTGCTATCGCTCGATCGTCCCCGTTCGCCGAATCTTCTTTTGAAGCAGCATCACGCCGTAAAGCAGCGCCTCGGCTGTCGGAGGGCAGCCCGGAACATAGATATCGACCGGAACCACGCGGTCGCAACCGCGCATGACGGAATAGGAATAGTGATAATAGCCGCCGCCATTCGCGCAGGAGCCCATCGAGATCACATATCGGGGCTCAGGCATTTGGTCGTAGATTTTGCGGAATGCAGGAGCCATCTTGTTGGTCAGCGTACCGGCCACGATGATCACGTCTGACTGGCGGGGCGAGGCACGGGGTGCGAAGCCGAAGCGTTCTGCATCATACCGAGGCATCGACATCTGCATCATCTCGATGGCGCAGCAGGCGAGTCCGAACGTCATCCACATCAGAGACCCGGTCCGAGCCCAGGTGATCAGCTCTTCTGCCGTCGCGGTAATGAAGCCCTTGTCGGCGAGATCGTCGCGGATCTGCATGAAGTACGGATCGGAAGCGTTTGCGGATCGCTGCACGGACCGGCGGAGAGTTTCTGGAGAAGAAATGTCGACCATTGGCTTACCATCCGCCGCACCCTGGGTGACGTTGCGAAAACCTCGGGGCGACGGTGACGTTCCTGAGCAAGGAAAGGTGTTTGGCACGTTGCTATCACAGGTTAGCCCGGGGTCCTTGATAGGAACAGGCGCCGAGCTTACCGCGCGCTTAGGAACGATGTCGCTGAGCTGCGGTTGCGGAGAACGAACGAAGCCATTCAAATGGAGGACAGGAACGATGGCGAACGCAGCCCGTGATGTTTTCGTGGTCGGATTACGCAATGCGCATGCGATGGAAGTGCAGGCGAGAGAGTTGATGGAGCGTCAGTCGGAGAGGCTCGACGAGTATCCCGATGTCAAGGCGAAAGTGAGCGCTCATCTTCAGGAAACCAATGAGCAGCTGAAGCGGCTGGAACGGTGCCTGGAGTCCTGTGGCGAAAGTACGTCGAGCCTGAAGGACACGACGCAGTCCGTGATGGCCAACATGCAGGCGATGGCGCACTCGACGGCAAACGACGAGATCCTCAAGAATACCTTCGCCAATAATGCATTCGAGAACTTCGAGATCGCGGCCTACAAATCGCTTATCGCGCTCTGCGGGGCAGCTGGTGTTGCCGAGGCCAAGGAGCCGCTCGAAGCGTCCTTGAAGGAAGAGCAGCGCATGGCCGCCTGGATCGATTCCAACGTCGAGAAGGTGACGATGGAGTTTCTGGCGCACCAGCGGCAGGCCGCATAGCTTTCAAGCGGGGCAATGCGACGATCAGATCCGGTGCGGCGGGGAACGGTGAGGCCGGGCCCCGCGACCCTTCAGCAGCTCGCACCAACTGACGTCGCGGTTTTGGATCAATTAACATTGTTGGCCAGCATGTTTCGGGTAGCGCTCACGACTGCGGCAATGCCGCTTTCGCCGTGCATCAAGGCGATCTCGCCCTGCTGCTCATGACGGATGGCGTGAGCCATGGCCCGCAGGCGCGGATCGCCGTGGCTGTGCCACATCTGGTCGGCCATCTTGACCGCCCCTCTGTGATGTCGACTCATCATTTCGACGAAGACCGCGTCGAATTGCTCGGGCGCTGCAAGCTTGACCAATCGTAGCTCGGCCGGTGTGAGAAAGCCCGGCATGGCCGCACGCTCCTCGGAGCTGCAATCAGGCATCGAGGTGCCGAACCAGCTCAGCCACCAGTTCTCAAAGATTTTGTTCTCGCCGGTCTGGCTCGCGACCATCAGCAGGGCGAGTTTCTGGAGATGTGGATTTTGCGCGCTCCGGGCGGCACTGCGCGCCAGCTCGATGCCCTGTGCGTGATGCGTCGCCATGTGGCGCATGTAGGTCTGGTCTGCATCCCTGTCGGCTCCGATCCACGGCGGTTCACGGCCCCGGCTGCCGAACAAGGCGGTCATTCCAAGCGAAGCCAAGAGGACCAGCGCACCCGCAAGCCACGCGTCGGTAAACCGCACGTGTCGCTCCGCTGCGCCGCCGCCTGCCCAGCGCAGCCGCGCGAACAAGGGATACATCAGGGCTGACGAGGCGTGGACCAGAAGCCCGATCCAGTACGGCTGCTGGAGCGTGAAAAGCGGCTGCCAGAACGGGAATAGCGGCACCAGCACGAACCATTCCATGCCGGACGAGAAGATCGCCCAAGGAAGCGCCAGAAGCAGGATCACTGCAGGCCGCAGTTCGGCAGTCCAGCGTCCGAGCACGCCAAAGAAAACGACAGCCCAGGAAAAGTCCGCCCATTGATGGAAGGCGATGCCGGTGAGGATAGCGCTCCATGACGGTGGCGAACTGAGCGCCCATTCGCGAGCCGGGATGGTCGCGACCGTCATCCAGTCCACGGCCGCGTCGCGGCCAATCCGCCCGGCGACCAACTGGCTGACAATGGTGGAGAAAGTGCTGCTGATCAGCCCGAGCTCGACGGCGGCAATCCAGCGCGGGCGTCGACGTCGCCCGTTTGCAATCCCAGCCTGGTCAGGAGGCGACACCGGCCGACGCGTGCTGGATCATCTCCTTCGCTCGAGCTTTCGCGGCCGGGAGTCCCTTGGGGAAGCCGCTGCGATTGGGATACAGCTTGCGTCGGGCATTCGGCGGCGGCCGCTGCGGCTTGGTCTCCTGAGCGGCGCGGTAGTCGAGCACCGCAATGCCGCCGACCATCAGGAGCGCCAGCGCGATGTTGCCCTTCTTGGGATTGTCGGACGTCAGTCCTGATAGGAGCGCGGCGGCATCGAGGCCATCGCCGCCGACGCGGGCCCACAGGCCCGCGTTCTTGTCGACCGAGAGTGACATGACGCCGGCGAGGATTTCCCGCAAGCCGAAAGCGCGGACCATCGTCTCGCGCCCTTCCATGCCGAGCGTTTCCGTGACGCGTCGAGGCGCGAAAAATTCCACGACGCCGAGACCGATGCTGAACCAGCCGAGCGCGCGTGCGAGCTGGTCTGCCGGTTGCTTCAGGCTCGGTCCGCCTTCGACGATCTTGGGATCGCCTTTGGCGCGCACGATATTGGAGAAGTGAAACATGTTTGCTCCTTCAGGGCTTCAACACGACCTTGACGCAGGAATCGCGTTTATCGCGAAACATCTGGTACATTTCGGGACCTTGCTTGAGCGGCACGGTGTGGGTGATGACGAATGACGGGTCGATCTCGCCTTGCTCGATGCGGCGAAGCAGATCGTCGGTCCAGCGGTTGACGTGGGTCTGGCCCGTGCGCATCGTCAGGCCCTTGTTCATGAATGCGCCCATCGGAAGCTTGTCGGAGAAGCCGCTGTAAACGCCGGGGACCGAAATGATGCCGCCGGGCCGGCAGACATAGATCATTTCGCGCAGCACATGGGGCCTGTCGCTCTCCAGCATCACCATCTGCTTGGCGCGGTCGAGCAGGGTGTCGGGCCATGACGCCATCACATGCGATTCCATCCCGACGCAATCGATGCATTTTTCGGGACCCTTGCCGTCGGTCAGTTCCTTGAGCCGCTCGAGAACGCTCTCGTTTTCGAAATTGATCGTGGTGGCTCCGGCAGCTTCCGCCATGCTGAGGCGCTCGGGCAGGCAGTCGATCGCGATGACCTGATTGGCGCCGAGCAGGATGGCGCTGCGGATTGCCATCTGTCCGACCGGACCACAGCCCCAGATCGCGACCGTATCGGTCGGTACGATGTCGCATTGCACGGCAGCTTGCCAGCCGGTGGGGAAGATGTCGCTGAGAAACAGCAGCTGCTCGTCGGGGATCCCGGCGGGAACCTTGATGTGCGTGGCATCGGCAAAGGGAACGCGCAGGTATTCGGCCTGGCCGCCGGGATAGCCACCGGTCAAATGCGTGTAGCCGAACAGACCGGCGGTCGAATGCCCGAATACCTTGTCAGCCAGATGCTTCTTGCGATTGGTTGTCTCGCACACGGAGAAATTGCCGCGTTTGCACTGATCGCATTCACCGCAAATGATCGTGAAAGGGACGACGACGCGGTCGCCTTTCTTCAGCTTGCCGTCGACACCGGAGCCGACCTCGACCACTTCGCCCATGGTCTCGTGGCCCATGATGTCGCCGGGCATCATGCCGGGAATGAAATTGTGAAAGAGGTGAAGGTCGGATCCGCAGATCGCGCAGCTCGTGACCTTGATGATCGCGTCGCGCGGGTCCTGGATTTCCGGATCGGTGACGGTGTCGCACCTGATGTCTTCCTTGCCGTGCCAAACCAGCGCCTTCATGTCCGTCCTCCGCTGAATTACGAGGCATCTAAGTCCAGGAGGGAACGATGGTTGCTATCGCCCGCGCAAATCTTCGCATCGCGGTCACCCGCACCTCAAATAGGAACGAGCCGGAGACGGGGCGATTGGACGTCATAAATCCCAGCCGCGAGGACGCGCCCATGCCAGCCAACAAACTCGCCGTCGTGACCGGAGCCTCGACCGGAATCGGTCTGGAACTCGCGAGGTGCTGCGCCGAGGACGGTTTCGATCTCGTCATTGCCGCGAACGAACCCGCGATCGAGGCCGCGGCCGTCGAATTACGCAAGCTCGGCGGCAGCGTGGTGGCGGTACAGGCGGATCTCGCGACCACTGAGGGTGTCGACGAGCTCTGTGCGGCCGTGGGCGATCGTCCCATCGACGCGCTGCTTGCCAATGCCGGGGTCGGCCTCGGTAATGCCTTCCTCGGCCAGGATTTCGGCCGGATCAGGCGCGTGGTCGACACCAACATCACGGGAACGCTTTACCTGATCCATCGGGCCGGCAACGAGATGCTGCGGCGGAATGCAGGGCGCATTCTGATCACCGGCTCGATCGCCGGCTTCACGCCGGGAAGTTTCCAGGCCGTCTACAACGGCACAAAGGCGTTTCTCGATTCCTTCTCGTTCGCGCTGCGCGAGGAACTGCGCGATAGCGGTGTGACCGTCACCTGCTTGATGCCGGGTGCGACAGAGACCGAATTCTTCCGGCGCGCCGACATGATGGACACCAAGGTTGGAACCAGCAAGAAGGACGACGCACATGAGGTGGCGAAGGCCGGATTCGACGCGATGCTGCGGGGCGCTTCGGACATCGTGACGGGAGTGAAGAACAAGCTCCAGACGACGGTGGCGAACGTCACGCCGAACGAGGTGCTGGCCAAGCAGCATCGCAAGATGGCCGAGCCGGGCACTGCGAAATCCCGGTGAATCGCCGGGTTGTCGAGTGACTACCGTTCGACTCGCTGGTCCGGCTGTCTCCGTTTGCTGCGTGCGGGTTCGTCGCAACCCTTGCGACGGCTGTAGAACATCAGTGCTGTCAGACCGTAGCCGATCACAAGCATCCGTCAGGAGGTCGAGGCGCTGCTCGAAGGTAGATGTTGGCGCGGAGACAAGCGGTCAGAGCACCGGCGTTGGCGGCGGGAGGCCGGCGAAATGCGCGGCCAGATTGTCTCGCATCAACTGGCCCATGGCCTTGCGGGTCTCGGTCATGCCGGAGGCGTGGTGAGGCTGCAGCAGCACGTTCGGGAGCTCGAGAAATCGCGGGTCCAGTCGCGGCTCGCCCTCGAAGACGTCGAGCGCCGCTGCGCCGAGCTTGCCGCCGGTCAGTGCCGCGATCAGCGCGTCCTCGTCGATGTTGGAGGCACGCGAGACGTTGACGAGAAGCCCGTCCGGACCGAGCGCTTGGAGAACATTGCGTCCCACGATGTGCCGGGTCGCTGCCGAGGCCGCGAGGGTGACGAACAGAACGTCGGATCGCTCTGCGAGCGCAACGGGATCCGCGATGAAGGTCCAGTCCTTGCCATGAGGCTTCGCCTCGACATCGGAATAAGCGATGTGCATCTCGAAACCGGCCAGCCGGCGTGCGACCTCAAACCCGATCCGGCCGAGGCCGAGCACGCCTGCGCGTTTGCCCCAGGCTCGAGTCTTCAAGGGATAGAGCCCCTTGGCGGCCCATGATCCGTCGCGCACCCAGCGCTCGGCGCCGTTCACGCCGCGCCATTGCGCGAGCATCATCGCGATAGCAAGATCCGCCACGTCCTTCGTCAGCACGTCTGGCGTGTTGGTCACATGGATGCCGCGCTTCCGGCAGCTGTCCAGATGCACCGCGTCGAAACCGACGCCGTAGATCGAAATGATCTCCAGGTTCGGGCAGGCCGCGATGAGTTCGGCATTCGCACCGAGCTCGCCGCGCGTGGCAATGGCGCGAACGCGTGAACCGACCTCGGCGAGGAGGGCCGGCCGGTCGCTCGCCTCGAAATAGCGGTGCACGGTGTAAGCTGCATCGAGCGGGATCTGATCCCACTCCGGGTAGGGGCCCATCTGAAGAATTTCAGGCTTCGACATGCGGGTGAGCGCTCCTCTTGGCACGAACTTGACATTGTATGTTATCGATAACATAGTCTGGCGGAACATGGATGTCGAGACGCAAGAGGAGGAGGCAGGGTGGCGATCAACTTGTTCGATCTGAAGGGGCTCCGCGCTCTCATTACGGGATCGTCCCAGGGCATTGGCCTTGCGCTCGCGCGCGGTTTGTCCGAGGCCGGCGCGGAAGTGGTGCTCAACGGCCGGGATGAAGCCAAGCTCGCCGTGGCCGCCAGCTCCGTTGCGGGCGCGCGAACGCTCGCTTTCGATGTCACCGACCACGGTGCGGCGCGAGTGGCCGTCGATCGCTTCGAGACGGACATCGGGCGCATTGACATTCTCGTCAACAATGCGGGCATGCAGCACCGCGCGCCACTCGAGGAGTTCCCTGAAGACGCATTTCAGCGCCTGCTGCAAACCAACATCGCGTCGGTCTTCAACGTCGGTCAGGCCTGTGCGCGCCACATGATCGGACGTCGTGCAGGCAAGATCATCAACATCGCTTCAGTGCAGACCGCACTCGCGCGCCCGTCGATCGCGCCCTATACGGCCACGAAGGGAGCGGTCGGAAACCTGACCAAGGGCATGGCGACGGACTGGGCGAAACACGGCCTTCAGGTCAACGCCATCGCGCCCGGATATTTCGACACGCCGCTCAATGCCGCACTGGTCGCGGACCCCGCATTCTCGGCCTGGCTCGAAAAGCGCACGCCGGCAGGGCGCTGGGGCAAGGTCGAGGAACTCGTCGGCGCCTGCATCTTTCTCGCCTCGCCAGCGTCCTCGTTCGTCAACGGACACGTGCTCTATGTCGACGGCGGCATTACAGCTTCGCTCTGAGGCTTACCGTCGAAGCATCCACTAGGTCACCGCGGAGATGTCGTGATGCCCCGTCCAGTCGCATTGATCGGCGCCGGCGCCATGGGCGGCGCGATTGGCGCTCGCCTTGCCGAGACCGGGACCCGCGTCCTGGTGTTCGATCTCGATCCTGCCAAGGTCGCTGGTCTCGTTGAAAAAAGCGCAATCGCAGTCGCGTCTGCCGCGAGCGCTGCGGCCGAAGCCGACGCGGTGGTCCTCAGCCTCAACTCGCCAAGAATCGTGCGAGCGGCGGTGTTTGGACCGGCGGGCGTCGCGGAGGGCGCGCGCAAAGGCACGCTGATCATCGACATGTCCTCGATCGATCCGCAATCAACGCGCGAGCTGGCGAAAGACGCTGAAACAGCCGGCCTGCGCTGGGTCGACAGCCCGCTGTCGGGCGGCGCGCCGAAGGCCGCGGTCGGTCAGCTGACCTGCATGGCCGGCGGAGAGGCAGCGGATGTCGCGGAGGCACGAGTGGTGCTCGCCGAGGTCGCCTCGAATTTCACGCATATGGGCCCGAGCGGTGCAGGACAGACCACCAAACTCATCAACCAGGTCCTGTGCGCTCTCAACTTCGTCGCGGTTGCCGAGGCGACCGCACTGGCGGAGGCCTCCGGCGTCGATGCGGCCAAGATCCCGCGCGCGTTGCGCGGCGGCCGGGCGGACAGCGCCATCCTGCAGGAATACATGCCGCGCTTCGCCGCGCGTGACTACCGACCGACGGGACGCATCGACAACATGGTCAAGGATCTGAACGGCGCGCAGGATCTGGCGCGCCAGACCGGAATCGCGATGCCGATGACCGTCGTTTGCGCCGAGATCCATCGCCTTCTGACCGCAATCGGCTGTGGTGCGATGGACCAGGCTGCGCTGATGGAATTCTGGGCGGCGCGAACGCCGCCAGCGTGAGAATTCAGGAAAGCCCGTGCGCGTTGACGTAGATCGCATAGAGCGAAGTCTGCGCGGTGATGTAGAGCCTGTTCCGCTTCGGCCCGCCGAAGGTCAAATTGGAGACGATTTCAGGCACCGGAATGCGGCCAATCAGCGTGCCGTCCGGCGCGTAGACCGCAACTGCATCCGCCGTCGACGTCCAGATGTTGCCGTTCCGATCGACGCGGAATCCATCGTAGAACCCGGCCGGAGACGTCGCGAAGATGCGGCCTTCGCCAACCGCAAGCCCGCTCGATGCCACGTCGTAGGCGCGAATGACGGCTGGCAGGCCAGGCACGTGCGTCGCACCGGTTTCGGCCACATAGAGCAGCCGCTCGTCGGGCGAGAAGGCGAGACCGTTCGGCTTCACCATGTCGGTCACGACACCGGACAACGCGCCGCTTGCCGGATCGAAGCGATAGACGTTGCTGGCGCCGATCTCGGTCGGTGCGGCATGCCCCTCATACTCGCTGTCGATGCCGTAGGTCGGGTCGGAGAACCAGATCGTTCCATCCGACTTGACGACGACATCGTTCGGGGAATTGAAGCGCTTTCCTTGAAAGCGCTCGACCACTCCGATCCATTGACCATCTGCTTCGAGCCGCGAGATCCGACGGCCACCGTGCTCGCAGGCGATCACGCGACCGAGCGCGTCGCGCGTATGGCCGTTGTGATAGCCGCAGGGGCTTTCGAACACCGAGACCGAGCCGTCGGTCTCGTCGAAGCGCAGCACGCGATCATTGGGAATGTCGGACCACAGCAGCGATTTGGCGGCCGGCACGTAGACCGGGCCCTCGGCCCAGCGGCTGCCGGTCCAGAGCTTGTCGAGCTTGGCGTGCCCGATGATCAACCCTGGGAAGCGCGGGTCGAGAATGTCGTAGGTGCTCACCGTGTCAGATCTCCGCGACTAATCCGTCGGTAGCGCAAAGTCGTCGGCCTTGAAGACCGTGTGGAAGATCGAGCCATCGAACATCTCGGTCAGCCCCTTGGTCACTTCGCGGCTCTCGAAGCGAACCGGCGAAGCAAGCGCCTCCTCGATGGCCTCGCGCGAGGGATAGCGGATCGCGAGCACCATCTCGTAACGCTGGGCATCGCTGTCGCTCTCCTCCTGCCGCAGCACGCGAACCTCCTCGGCACCGGGAAAGCGCGTCCACAGCGGCACGAGCTTCTCGCGAACATAGGCGGTGAATTCGGCTTCGCGTCCGGGCTTGACGCTGCCACTGAAGAAAGCACAACGGATATACATCGGCATTCGCTCGTCTGTCTGATAGTGGAAGGAAAATCGGCGGTCAGCTTGCGACCGACCGCCGAGGGAGCACGGTCATCGTGCTCGGGGAGCGGAGAGGAGGCTTACTGGAGGCCCCAGGCCTTCTTGTAGGCGTCGCGGTAGCCATTGCCCGGATCGAACGTGTTGGTCGGGCCGCCGTCGAATTCGATGTTGGCCTTGGTCACGACGTGCAGCGGCGAGACGTAGCCCGACCACTTCTCTCCGGCGATGGCGCGGTTCAACTCGTCGACGAGCTGCCAGCCCTGGAGATTGAGCGGCTCGGCCACGGTGACGGCCTGGTAGGCGCCGGAGCGGATGCGCTGATAGGCGCTTTCCGAGCCGTCGCCGGCGGCGACGTTGACGGGCGCGCCGGTGCCCTTGATGCCGGCCGCGGAGAGCGAGGGCGCCATGAAGTCATAATAGAGGTCGTTGATCGCCAGCGAATGCGTCCAGGCCGCACCATGCTTTTGCAGCAGCGAGGTGGTGAGCTGCGGCATGCGTGTCGAGGTCTCGGCGATCGGCGTATCGACCCATTCGAGGACCTTGCCCCCGAGTGCCTCGATGACCTCTTTCATCTTCTTGGCCTTGGCGATCGCGATCTCGTAGGTCGAGTCGGTGAAGATGATCACGCCCGGCTTGCCACCCGCGTCGACGAAGGCCCAGTTGGCCGCGGCGGTAGAGACCGCCATCGGATCGGTCGTCACATTGGCGAACACGCCGGCTTCGGGCACCGGACCGATAACGGGAGCGGCGTGCCAGGACACCATCGGGATCTTGGCGGCCTTGGCTGCTTCCATGCCGGGCTTCTGCTCGACCGCGTCGAAGCCGCAGATGACGAGGCCGTCGGGCTTGAGCGTCATGGCCTGGCCGAAGGCGGCGGTGCGGCCGGAGACCGAGCCGGCGCCGTCAAGCGTGCGCACGGTCCAGCCGGCGGCCTTGGCAGCCTCCTCGATGCCCTTGGTGACGCCGAGCACGCCGCCGTTCTTCATGTCGGACGCGAGCACGACGATGGTCTTGCCCTTCGCGATTTTCGGAGCGGTGGTCGGACCATCCCACTTGTCGACCCTGGAAGCATATTTGTCGACGAAGGACTTGGCGTCCGCGAGCGAGTCGGCGTGGGCAGACGCGAGACCGAACGCGAGCCCGGCGACGACGGCGCCGGTTCGAATGATCGAATGCAACATAGAGCGTTCTCCTTGGTGTGATGCCGTTTCTGTGTTTCGCCGGCCCTGCGCCGGACTTTCCGTTGTGACCGGCTCGTCGCAGGTCACGAACTTCATCAATGTTTCAGGGCTTTCGATCAGGTGCGCCGGCCGGGACCTTCGCAACGGCGCCGCGCTTTCGCTGCGCGTAGCCCGCCATGCCGATCGCGGCGAGCAGCGTCAGCCCATTGAAGAGCGGCTCGACCCAGAAGGAGCCGCCGAACTGCTGGATGCCGGCGATGCCGACCGCGAGCACGGCCACGCCGATGATGGTGCCCCAGACGTTGACGCGCCCGGGCTTGATCGTGGTCGAGCCGAGAAAGGCGCCAACCAGCGCGGGGAGCAGATATTCGAGGCCGACGCTGGCCTGACCGATGCGTAGCTTCGAAGCAAGCAGGACGCCGGTGACCGCGGTGAGGATGCCGGAGGCCATGAAGGCGCCGACCGTGAAGCGCTGCACCGGAATGCCGTTGAGTGCGGCCGTCTTCGGGTTGGCGCCGATGGCATAGATGTAGCGGCCGATCGGCAGATATTCGAGCATCAGCCACATCGCGACAGCGAGGACGAGCACATAGAAGCCGGTGATCGGCAGGCCGAAAACCATCGTGCCGTTGAGGGCGAGGAAGCCGTCCGGCAGCATCGCGACGACCTGCCGACCGCCGGTGTGCCAAAGCGCCAGCGCATAGAGCACCGTGCCGGTGCCGAGCGTGGCGATGAAGCTGTCGATGCGCGCGACCTCGACCAGCAGACCATTGAGGAGGCCGGTGAAGGCGCCGAGGCAGATCACGACGAGGACTGCGATGGGCCAGGGCAGGCCGAAAGCGGTTTGCAGGCTGATCACCAGGATGTGCCAGAGCACGATGCCATAGCCGACCGTGAGGTCGATCTTGCCGGCGGCCATGGGGATCATCGCCGCGAGCGAGAGCATGGCGATGATCGATTTGTCGGAGACGATCGAACGCAGATTGAGAAGCGTCGGAAACGTGTTGGGCAACAGGATCGAGAACAGGGCGATCAGCGCCACCGTGATGATCGGCAGGCCATAGACCGGCAAGAGGCGCGTGATTTTATGCGAAAATGACGCGCCGGCGAGATCGGCGCGCGTCGGCTCCAGTGCATTCGACTCGATCGAATTCATTCCCATGCGTTCCTCCCGGCGGGCGCCTTGCGTCGGCGTCGTGCGAATTGTCCCTTACGCGGCCTCGGAGGCCGAGGCGGCGGTGATCAGGGCTTCCGTCGTCAGAGCATCGGCGGCGATTTCGGTAATGATCCGGCCGCGGTTGAAGACGAGCGCGCGATGGCAGATATGCGCGACTTCCTCGAAGTCGGTGGAGACGACGACGACGGCGAGCCCTTCGGCGATGGCACGGGCGATGAGCCGATAGATCTCGGCTTTGGCGCCGACGTCGACGCCGGCGGTCGGATCTTCGGCCACCAGCAGCTTGCGTCCGGTCGCAAGCCAGCGGCCGACGACGACTTTCTGCTGGTTGCCGCCCGAGAGTCCTTCGATGGCGAGATGCGGATCATTGGGCCGCAAGCCCACCAAGGCGCCGAGCTTGACGGCCTCTTCCGCCTCGCGCCCTGGCGCGAGCACGTCGAGCAGGCCGCGCCCCGAGGCGCCTGGGTTGAGGAAGACATTTTCGCGGATTGACAAGGATGCTGCGATCGACTCCTCCGTTCGGTCGCGGGCAACCAGCCCAATGCCACCGGCCATTGCGGCCACGGGGCTGGATAGATCCGGCGCCGCGCCGTCGATGAGGATCTCGCCGCGATGCGCCACGGCGCCGAATAGCGCGCGGCCGACTTCCTCCTGGCCTGCGCCCCGCAAGCCCACGAGCCCTAGGAGTTCGCCCTCGCGCACATCGAAATCGACCGGTCCGGCCTTCGGCGTGATCAATCCCCGCACCGTCACGCGCGTCTTGCCGGAATGGCAGGTGGCTTTCTCGAACATGTCGAGCAGGGGCCTGCCGACGATCAGGCGCACCAGATCCTCGGGCGAGGTCTCGCTGATCGCCTTCTCGCCGACGAGCAGGCCATCCCGCAAGACGACGACGCGATCAGCGATGCGGAAGATCTCGTCAAGCCGGTGCGACACATAGATCATGCCAACGCCCTGTCCGCGCAGGCGCCTCAGCGCCGCAAACAGGCGCTCGACCTCATCGGCCGGCAAACTCGCCGTCGGCTCGTCGAGCACCAGGAAATCGCAATTGACGACGAGCGCGCGGGCGATGGCGACCAGCGACTTCTCGGTGCGCGACAGGCTCGATACGCGCGTGGTCGGATCGAAATCGCAGCCCACCAGCGCGAGCGCCTTGGTCGCGCGTGCCTCGGCGCCGCGCCAGTCGATCAGGCCGAACGGCCGGGTTCGAGGAAAGCCCTGGGCGAGACCAACATTCTCCGCGATCGTCATCCATTCGATGAGACCGAGATCCTGATGGATGAAGGCGACCGGCTGGTGCCCGGCGCGGCCGCCCGCCGCATGGTGATAGGGCTCGCCTGCGATCGTCACCGCTCCGGCATCCGGGCGATGGATGCCGCCGAGCACCTTGATGAGGGTCGATTTGCCCGCGCCGTTTTCGCCGAGCAAGGCGACGATTTCGCCTCGGCCGACGTCAAAGCTCACACCCTTGAGTGCACGCGTGCCGCCGAACGACTTGACGATTCCATCGAAGCGCAGCGCAGCCGATGCCATCCCCGGTTCTCCTCCCGAAATCACCAGCCGATCGCGACCGGTTGGAGGGTGCCCAACCTTTGTTATCGATAACATGCACCCGGTGGGGCGCCGCTGTCAAGCCGAGCTCAGGTGCTTTCGCGCTCGATCGTTTGGAACGGCACGATCAATGTCTCCGGCCCGGGGCGCCTGTTTTCTCGAACGCCATCAATGGCGCGAAGCATGATGCGGCCGGCCTCCTGACCGATGTTGCGGCAGTCGACCGCGACGGTCGTGATCCGCGGCCAGGAGCAGCGCGACACCTCGAAGTCGCCGAAGCCTGCCACGGCGATCCGGCCCGGGACCGACCAGCCGCGGCGATGGCACTCCATGATGGCGCCGAACGCAGACAGGTCGGAAACGCAAACGGCAGCATCCACATCGGGCCATTGCTCGATCAGATGGACAATGGCCTCGCCGCCCTGTTCCATCGAAATCGGGGGATTGCCGAACGAGATGGTGCGTCCAACGGGCAGGCCGAGCTCCTCGACGGCGCGCCTGTAGCCCAGACGGCGATCGGCGCCGCGCGTGTCGCGGCGGCTTGCTCCGCCGATGAAGGCGATATTGCGATATCCCTTCTGGTAAAGCCGATGCACGAGCGCACGCGAGGCCTCGGCGTTGGAGAAGCCGACGACGTGGTCGATAGGCTCAGCCGGCAGGTCCCAAGTCTCGACCACGGGAATGCCGGCGGATTGCAGCATGCGGCGCGCCTTCGGCGTGTGTCTTCCGTCCGTGACGATGATGCCGTCGGGTCGGCGCGTCAGCATCGCACGCACGAGGTGCTCTTCCTTCTCCATGTCGTAGTCGGTGTAGCCAAGCAGCATCTGGAGCCCCTGGCCTTCAATTGCTTCGGTGATGCCGCGTGCGGTATCGGAGAAGTTGGAGTTGTTGATGGAGGGGATCAACGCCGCCACGAATCCGGTTCGCTTCGACGACAACGCGCCTGCAGACAGGTCGAGCACATAGCCGAGCTCTTCGACGGCGGCGAGGATCCGGCTTCGCGTCTCCTCCGAGACGGCGCCGTCGCTCCTCAACGCGCGCGAGACGGTCATCGCGGACACGCCCGCCCGCGCTGCAACCTCAGCCATGGTCGTCGACCGCTTTGGGCTCTTTCCGGTCTTCGCCCGAGTTTGTTTCATCTCATGCGATCTCTTCCTGGGCGCGCGTTGCGGGATCGAAGCTGGTACCGCCGCAGCACGCGTTAAAAGGATACATTGCTTACGATATCGATAACAATCCGCGCTGCAACGGTTTTGACCGGCTGCGTCCGCCGTGTGAGTGGTTCGATACGAACTGCATGCCCCGGCGAGGTCAGCGGGCGGACCACGGCAGGGACTGAGCGCGTTTGCGAAGTTTCTAGTCCCTTCGGCGCGCGCCTAAGCGGCTCCTGTGGCTCAGGAGCTGACCAGCAAGCTTGATGAAATTGTGGACCACCATCGATGTCTCATCTTCTCTGAACACCAGGAACACGTCGGCTGCAGGCGGAGAGGGCCTGATCGGGCGAAACGCGATGTCGGCTGTGGTGAAGCGCGCGATCGACTGCGGCACGAGCGCGACGCCGAAGCCTGCTGCGATCAGGCTCGGGATCGACTGCGCGTCGACGACTTGCTGCGACACTTTTGGCAGGAAGCCGGCGTCGACGCAGCAGGTCTGCACGTAGCGAGCGAAGTCAGAGCTGTTCGGGTCGAGGATGACGTGATCCTCAGACGCCAGTTCGCCAAGCGCGACGCGCTTGCGTTTCGCCAAATGGTGATTACGGGGCAGGGCGAGAACGACCTCTTCCCGCCATGCCAGCTTGCTGGTCAGGTCGCGCTCGCTGGGGTTGCCGCGCATGAGCGAGATGTTGGTGGTCCGGTTGAGCAGCGCGGCGATCTGGAGCGCCGGCGCCTGCTCGTGCACGGTCATCCGGACCAGGGGCGCCACCTCGCGGTAGGCCGCCAGCAGCTCCGCTAGGCGGCCGCGCAGGATGGAGCCGGTTGCGCCGAGATCCAGCGTTCCGATCAGGCCGGCGCCGATCGAGCGCACCTCGTCCTCCGCGGATTTGACTTGTTGCAGGATCGCCCGCCCGCGCAGCAGCATGGCTTCGCCCGCCTGCGTCAGCTCCACCTTGCGGCTCGTCCTGTAGAGCAGGGAGGTGCCGAGCTCGGCCTCGAGCGCCTGGATATGCTGGCTGAGCGGCGGCTGCGACAGGTTCAGCCGCCTTGCGGCGAGGGTGAAGCTGCGCTCTTCGGCCACGGCAATGAAGTATCTGAGCTGGCGAAGATCCATAGCGAAAACCTATCAATCGTGTCGTTCTATATATTGGACTTGATGTCGCACCTGGTCAACGAATGAGCGATGGAGCCATTCCGGCCCGCGAACGGCGGGCGGCTCCGTGCGCAGCGGCGTCACGCCGCTGCCAATGACAAGAATGGCAGAGGCCTAGAGCCTGCCAAGCCAGACAGACACGAGCCCCCGCGAGCGAGGAAAGCCATGCCCAGGATATTCAAGTCACTCTTCTTCCAGGTCGTCGTCGCACTCGCACTCGGCATTGCGCTCGGCATGGCCTATCCGGATACGGCCTTGCAGATGAAGCCGCTCGGCGACGGGTTCATCAAGCTGATCAAGATGCTGGTCCCCGTCATCGTGTTCTGTGTCGTGGTGCAGGGCATTTCAGCGGCCGGAGACCTCTCGAAGGTCGGCAGGGTCGGCGTCCGCGCGCTGCTCTATTTCGAGATCGTCACCACCGTCGCCTTGGTGTTCGGCCTTGCGCTGGCCTATTATTTCCAGCCCGGCGCCGGAATGAACATCAACCCCGCGACGCTGGACGCCAGGGCGCTCAGCGGCTTCAGCCAGACCGCGGCGCAGGTCGCCGGCGGCGGCGTCTCCGAATTCCTGATGAAGCTGATCCCCTCGACGATCGTCGGCGCGTTCAGCTCGGGTGACGTCCTGCAAGTCCTGATCGTCTCGATCATGTTCGGCTGCGCCGTGTCGTTGTGCGGCGAGCGGGCAAGGCCGGTGGTCGATTTCGTCGAGCGCGTCAACGAGATCATCTTCAAAATGATGAACTTCGTCGTCCGGCTCGCGCCGATCGGCGTGTTCGGTGCGATCGCCTTTACCGTCGGCAAGTACGGCATCGGTTCGCTCAGGCAGCTCGGCGGGCTCGTCGGGCTGTTCTATCTCGCCGTCTTCCTCTTCGTGGTGATCGTGCTCGGCTCGATCATGCGGCTGTCAGGCTTCAGCCTGTTCAAGCTGCTCGCCTATCTGCGCGAGGAGCTGATGATCGTGCTCGGCACGGCCGCGGGCGACAGCGTGCTGCCGCAGACCATGCGCAAGCTCGAGCTGCTGGGCATCAAGCGATCGACCGTCGGCCTCGTCATTCCCACTGGGTACTCGTTCAACCTCGACGCGTTCTCGATCTACCTGACCCTCGCGGCAGTCTTCATTGCGCAGGCAACCAACACGCCGCTGGCCCTGGGGGACCTTCTGGCGATCCTCGGCGTCGCGCTGCTGACCTCCAAGGGCGCCCATGGTGTTCCCGGCTCGGCCATCGTCGTCCTCGCCGCGACGCTGTCAGCCATCCCGGCCGTTCCGGCGATTGGCCTCGTGCTGATCTTGTCGGTGGACTGGTTTATCGGTATCGCTCGTGCGCTCGGCAATTATGTCGGAAACTGCGTTGCGACGGTCGTTGTCGCCGCATGGGAAGGCGATCTCGATCGCGCGAAGGCGCATCGCGTCCTCAACGGTGAGATCGACGCCCGGGGTGAGGCGATGCGGGCGGAAGCTGATGTTGCGGATGCTCCCGTAGCGGGTCTGCAAACGCTGTAAACGTGGAAGCACGCGAGGTCGACGATGGTGACCCTTTCGATTGAACCCCTGACGAAGCAGGCGTTCGCGCCGTTCGGCGAGGTCATCGAGACTGCAGGGGTGACCCCGCTGTCGATCAACCAGGGCTTTGCGAGGCGTTTCAACGACCTCGCCAATATCGATGTGACCGTGGAAGGCGGACAGACCAACATCAGCTGGTTTGTCGCCTCGTTGCGTCCTGTGCCGATCGCAATTCGCCTGATGGAGCGTCATCCGCTGGGAAGCCAGCTGTTCATGCCGCTGGGCGGCGTGGACTGGCTGGTCGTTGTTTGCGCGGATCCGCGCGATGTGGCGAGCTATCGGGCGTTCGCGGCGACTGGGGAGCAGGGCGTGAACTATGCCCGCAACTGTTGGCACCACCCGCTGCTGGTTCTCAAGGAGGCATGCCCCTTTCTTGTGGTCGACCGCAAGGGCAAGGGTGATAATCTCGAAGAATATTGGCTGGACGAGACGATGCAGCTCGATCTGATGCCTGAGCACCACGAGGCCTGACGATGACATCGCGAAATTACCACGTCCCGCAGGGCGGTCTTCCGCCGCAGACCGATCTTCTGAGCGGCCGTGCGGTCTTCACGACCGCCTACGCCGTGATTCCCGGCAACGTGCAGCGCGATATCGTCGTCAGTCTCCTGCCGCATTGGGACAACACGCGCGTCTGGGTGCTGGCGCGCCCGCTTTCCGGTTTCTCCGAGACGTTCTCCCACTATCTGATGGACATTGCCCCGAATGGCGGCAGTGAGGTCCCAGAGCCCGAGAAGGGCGCCGAAGGCGTGCTGTTCGTCGTGGGCGGCCAAGTCACGCTCAAGCTGGCAGGCAAGGATAGCGAGCTGAAGGCCGGCGGCTTCGCTTACGTGCCGCCCGGTTGCGAGTGGACTCTGCGCAATCGCGGCCCGGTTCCGGCCCAGCTGCACTGGATCCGCAAGCTGTACCAGCGCGTGCCGGGATTGGCCGCTCCCGAGCCGATCGTGACCGACGAGGACTCAATGACACTGGTGCCGATGCCGGACACCGACGGGCGCTGGGCCACCACGCGCTTCGTCGATCCCGCCGACCTCAGGCATGACATGCATGTCAACGTCGTGACGTTGGAGCCGGGGGGAACGATTCCCTTCATGGAGACACACGTCATGGAGCACGGGCTGTATGTGCTCGAGGGCAAGGCGGTCTACCGTCTCAATCGCGACTGGGTGGAGGTTGAGGCCGGCGACTATATGTGGCTGCGCGCGTTCTGCCCGCAGGCCTGCTACGCCGGCGGTCCCGGCCGGTTCCGTTATCTGCTCTACAAGGATGTCAACAGGCACATGAATCTGCGGCAGGGCGCGCCGCTGATCTAGTCGAAGCGCCAGATCAGCAGCCATAGCATCGAGAGCGACAGCGCGATCGGCGATCGCCACCGTTGGCGGCTCGCCCCGTAGCAAGGCGAGGGCCGCCGCGACGTCAGCGGATGCGCATGGACCGTCGGTGCTTGCGGCGGCGATGTGGCCGGAAACCCGCGGCGACCATCGTCGCCCTGCAAGATTCCTATTGTCCCGTGACTCCGGCGCCTCTAGCATCGCGTCAAAACGGGCGTCGGGACGAATTGTGCCGCGAGGACATCATGCGCTGCATTCGTGCATTGCTGCTGGCCGCGGGTGTGCTGGGGTCGCTGGTGCTCGCATCGGTGGTTCCCGGCCATGCGCAGGGGATACCGCAAAACATTCCGAGGAAGGATCTGCTGATCCTGGAAAACCCGGAAGGCACGGTCAAGAACGCCGGCTGGTTCAACATCTGGGTGATCAATGCCAGCTCGCAGAGCAACGGCCTGCAGCAGGCCGCGCTCGATACGCTCTGGTACATCGATCCCGAGAGCGGCCTCGACGGCGTCTGGGACAACTCGCTGGCCGCCGACAAGCCGCAATACAATGCCGACTTCACCGAGATGACGGTCAAGCTGCGCAGCGGCATCTTCTGGAGCGATGGCGTCGAGTTCACGGCCGACGATGTCGTCGCGACGGTAATGACCCAGATCAAGCATCCGGCGATGCGCTTCAGTGCGGTGCTAACGAGCAACGTCGCCTCCGTCGATGCGCCGGATGCGCACACCGTCGTGTTCAAGCTCAAGAAGCCCAATTCACGCTTCCACACCAATTTCACGGTGCGCTGGGGCGCCATATGGATCCTCCCCAAGCATGTTTTTGACAAGGTCGAGGATCCCGTCAAATTCGATTTCAATAAGCCTGTCTCGCTGGGCGCCTACGTGCTGCATAGCTACGATCCTGATGGCAAATGGTACATCTGGCAGCTTCGCGATGACTGGCAGCGCACTACGCTCGCGCGCTTCGGCAAGCCGGGTCCCAAATATCTCGCTTATGTCGACCCCGGCCCGCCCGAAAAGCGGGTGATCGCGCAGCTCAACCACGAGCTTGACGTGATCCACGACATCGCGCCGGAGGGCATGTTTGCCCTCGCCAAGCAGAGCAAGACGACGCGGGCCTGGTTCAAGGGATTCCCCTATGGCCATCCCGATCCCACGCTTCCCGCGGTGATCTTCAACACGCAGAATGAGAACTTTAGAAATCCGGACGTCCGCTGGGCGCTGGCGTTGTTGATCGACATCAAGGCCGTGGCGATGGCAGCCTATCGCGGCGCCGCTACCATATCGGCGATCGGCGTGCCGCCGACCGGAACCCATCCGGCCACCTACCACGCGCCGATGGAAGACTGGCTCGAGAGTTTCGAGATCGATACCGGCAAGCGCAAGATCAAGCCGTATGACCCGACAATCGGCAAGCAGATTGCCGACATGCTGCGGCCGTCCATGGGCGACCAGATTCCGGCCGATCCGGCTGATATCGCCAAGGCCTTCGGCAGGGGCTGGTGGAAGACGGATCCGGTCGCGGCGCAGGAGCTGCTGGAAAAGGCCGGCTTCAGCAAGCGCGGGGCTGCCTGGATCACGCCGGATGGAAAGCCCTTCAGCGTGCGCGTCATGGTGGAGGGCGATTTGCGTCCGGTGATGACGCGGGCCGGGACGATGATCGTGCAGCTGTGGAAGCAGGCGGGCATCGACGCCAAGATCGATGTCGCGCAAGGAACGCTGCCGACACGGCGGGCGGCCGGCGATTTCGACACTTTCATTGGCTGGAGCGTCGAGACCTGGGGCGGCCACCCGGACCTGTCCTACTTCCTCGACAGCTGGCATTCGCAATTCGTCGCCGAGCCGGGCAAGCCGCAGCCGCTGCGCAATTGGCAGCGCTGGTCCAGCCCCGCGCTCGACAAGATCATCGAGGAGATCCGCACGGTCGGCTTCGACGATCCCAAATCGATCGAGCTCGGCAAGGACTATGTCAAGCTCGCGGTGAAGGAGATGCCGACCATCCCGCTGATGGCCTACAACGTGTTCACCGCGATGGATCAGACCTACTGGACGGGTTTTCCGACCGCGGAGAATCCCTACACCAATCCCGTGCCGAACTGGGGCAATTCTCGCTACATGTTCGTCCGGCTGAAGCCGGCCAGCTAGGGCGCGATGATCCCGCTTTGCCCGCAACGACCTTGTCGAGCATCTCGGGTGCTGCCTTGAGCGGGTACGCCGGCTATGTCGGCCGCCGGCTCGCGCAGTTCCTGCTCGTCGTTTTCATCGGCATCAACATCGCCTATCTCGTTACGCATGCCTCGCCGATCGATCCCGTCGAGCAATCGATTTCGGCGGTGACCTCCTTTGGCAACACGGCGCCTGATGCGATCGAACAGATGCGGAATTCCCTCCGCGAGCTCTATGGTCTCGGCGGCACGCCCGTTCAGCAATATCTGACCTTCTGGAAGCGGATCCTGAGCGCCGATTTCGGCCCCTCGCTGTCCGCCTTTCCGACCCCCGTCGGCACCTTGATCGGACGCGCGCTGCCTTGGACGGCGGGCCTCCTCGCAGTCTCGACCCTCGTCGCCTGGGTGCTCGGAAATCTGTTGGGTGGACTTGCGGGCTACTACCGGCAGAGCCGCGGGCTGAAGCTGCTGGGGGTGATCGCCATGGGTCTTCATCCGATCCCCTATTACATCCTGGCCATGCTGCTGCTGATCCTGTTCGGCTTCATCTGGCCGGTGCTCCCGATCAGCGGTGGGGCGACGATGAATTTGCCACAGACCCTGACACCCGAATTCGTGTGGAGCGTGCTGCAACATGCGATCCTGCCGGCGCTCTCGCTGATCCTGATCGGTGTCGGCAGCTGGTTTCTCGGCATGCGTTCGCTGGTCTCCAACGTCCTGGCGGAGGACTACGTCGTCTATGCCGAGCTTGCAGGCGTGAAGTCCTGGCGCATCCTGACATCCTACGTGATGCGCAACGCGCTCGTGCCGCAGGTGACGGGCCTGGCGATGTCGCTGGGCGGAATCTTCAACGGTGCCGTGATCACCGAGAAGGTGTTCGGTTATCCCGGGCTCGGCTCGCTCCTTGTCGATGCCGTCTATGCCGGTGACTACGGTTTGGTCCTCGGCGTCACCACCGTCTCGATCCTCGGCGTATCGGTCGGCGTGCTGGCGATCGATCTTCTGTATCCACTGCTTGATCCCAGGGTGAAGGTCAGCTGATGGCGGTCTTTCTCCGCGACCTCTTGCGCTACAGGGCCGAGTTCCGGATTGGGGTCACGCTGGTTGCCGTCGTCCTGCTGCTGTCCGTGCTGGCGAGCTTCTCGCCATATCCGCCTGACAGCGTCTATCTGGTACCGCCCGACCTGCCGCCGTCGTTGACTTACTGGTTCGGCACGACATCGCGCGGTCAGGACGTGTTCTGGCAGTTGAGCTTTGCGATCCGGAATACGTTGCTGTTTGGGGGGACGGTGGCCCTGGTCAGCCGCCTTGTTGCGCTCGCCGTCGGGTTGATCAGCGGCTACAAGGGCGGCTGGCTCGATCGCGTCCTGATGTCCGTGAATGACACCTTCATCGTCATCCCGCTGTTGCCGATCCTGGTGCTGTTCTATTTCGTCATGCGTGACCGGATCTCCTGGTTGATGCTGGCGCTGATCATGGCCTGTTTCGGCTGGGCTTACGACGCGCGGCTGATTCGTTCGGTGGTCATGAGCTTGAGGCAGCGCGAATTCACCCAGACCAGCCTGTTCTCCGGAATGAGCACGCGGCAGATCCTGACCGAGGAGCATCTGCCCTATGTCATGCCGATCCTGTTCTCCACGACCATGAACAACATGGTGTGGTCGATCGGACTCGAGGTGACGCTTGCCGTGCTCGGCTTCACCGATGTCAACACGCCGACGATCGGCGGCATGATCTATTGGGCCAATCAGCACACGGCGATGGTCGCGGGCATCTGGTGGTGGATCGCTTTTCCGACCATCACGGTGGTCATGGCATTCATCGGGCTCTTCCTGCTCGCGGTCTCGGTGAACGCGCATATCGATCCGAGAAGCCGCCTCTGGAGCGTTGGAGGGGCCTCGTGATACACGCCGACGCTGAGCAGCCGCACCGGGATCAAGATGCCCAGCCGCTTCTCAGCGTTCGCGACCTGCAAGCCTATTACCAGACCAGCCAAGCCGGCCTCAGGCGCGGCATCCGGGCGGTCGACGGTGTCAGCTTCGCTGTTCGCCGCGGCGAGATCTACGGTCTCGCTGGTGAATCGAGTTCGGGCAAGACGACGCTCGTCAAAAGCATCGCAGGCGCGATCAGGCCTCCGCTCGAGATCGTCGGCGGCAGCATGGAGTTTGCCTTCCTGCCCGGCTACGACGGATTGCATCGCGCGCCGCCGGCGGCGTTGGAGCGCATACGCTGGCGGCACCTGTCCTACATCATGCAGGGTTCAATGAACGTGCTGAATCCGGTGCGTCGGGTCCGATCCTCGTTCGTCGATTTCGCTTACCCGCATATCGGCGGTAGCCGAAGGCGGTTCGAGCAGCAGGTGGTCGCCCATCTGGCCCGGGTCAAACTTGATCCCTCTGTCCTCACCGCCTTTCCACACGAACTCTCAGGCGGGATGCGACAACGCGCCGCGCTGGCCCTTGCGACCATCTGCCGTCCCGGATTTATCATTGCCGACGAGCCGACCACCGCACTCGACGTGGTGGTGCAGAAGGAGGTGCTCGGCATGCTCAGGGGCATTCAGCGCGAGACTGGCTCGTCGGTCCTGTTGGTCACGCACGATATGGGGGTGCACGCGCAGTTCACGGACCGACTGGCCATCATGTACGCCGGCCGTCTCGTGGAGGAAGCCGCGACCACCGAGATCTTTGGCAATCCCCTGCATCCCTACACCAAGCATCTCATATCGAGCCTTCCACGCATCGGTGACGACGCGCCGCGCCAGGGTCTTGGCGGCGCCCCGCCAAATCTGGCCGATCCGCCGCCTGGTTGCCGTTTCCACCCGCGGTGTCCGCTTGCAGGCGAGATTTGTCGCCGGGAGACCCCGGTGATGCGTGAAAGCGCCCCCGGGCATCGCGTTGCATGCTTCGCCGTAGACCAGGGCGTACGGGCATGAATGATGTGCTGCTCGACGTCATGGAGGTCAGCAAAACCTTCTTCCGCGGAGGGTTGTTATCGCGGGAGACGATCGTCGCGGTGAACACGGTAAGCTTCCGGCTTGGTGTCGGGCGACCCGAGATCCTGGCGATCATCGGCGAATCGGGCAGCGGCAAGACGACCCTTGCCCGGATGATCCTGAACACGGAAACGCCAACCAGCGGCAGACTGCTGCTGGATGGTGCCGACCTTGCGGCTATCAGCGGCAGTGCCGGCCGGCTGGCATTCATGCACAAGGTGCAGCCGATCTTTCAGAATCCGTTCGAATGCTTCAACCCCCTGAAGCGCGTTGAGCGGTATCTGCTTATGACGCGGCGCCGGTTTTCCGGCACGGCAGAGGAGAGCACGGCTGCGGCCGTTGATGCGGCGCTGCACAAAGTGGGGCTATCGCTCAAGGAGGTGAGCGATCGATATCCGCACGAGCTATCGGGCGGGCAGCTTCAACGGGTCGCGATTGCCCGTGCGCTGCTCGCCGAGCCAAAATTGATCGTGGCGGACGAGCCGGTCTCCATGATCGACGCCTCCTTGCGGATGTCCATCGTCAATCTGTTCAAGACTCTGAGGGACGACCTCGGGATATCGATCATCTATGTCACGCATGACCTGGCGACCGCCTACTACATCAGCGACCGCATCATGATCATGCAGAAGGGCAGTGTGGTCGAAAGCGGTGATGCGAGAACGGTGCTGAAGGCGCCGCGACATCCCTATACGCAACAATTGCGCGAAGCCGTGCTATTCCCTGAGGTGAGCGACTCTACGGCAAACGTCAATCCCGGCATCAACGGTCCCATCGGCCCCGCGGCCCCCGAGAGAACAGCATGAGGAAAGCCAGAGTTCTGATCGACCGTGACTTCGCCATCGGTCACACCGACCCCCGCTTGTTCGGTGCCTTCGTCGAGCATCTCGGCCGATGCGTCTACGGTGGCATCTACGAGCCGGGCCATCCGACCGCAGACGAAAGGGGGTTCCGGAAGGACGTGCTCGCCCTGGTGAAGGAGCTTGGCCCGACGCTCATCCGGTACCCCGGCGGCAATTTCGTCTCGGGCTACAATTGGGAGGACGGCGTTGGTCCGCAGGAGACGAGGCCGGCACGCCTGGACCTTGCCTGGTTCAGCACCGAGCCGAACAGTTTTGGCACCAACGAATTCATGGACTGGTGCCGCGCTGCGGACGTCGCGCCGATGATGGCGGTCAATCTCGGCACCCGCGGGGGCGATGCCGCGCGCAACCTGGTCGAGTACTGCAACCATCCCGGCGGCACGGCATTGTCCGAGCTGCGTCGTACCCACGGCTGGGACAAGCCGCACGGCGTCAAGCTGTGGTGCCTCGGCAACGAGGTCGACGGGCCCTGGCAGATGGAGCACAAGAGCGCCGACGATTACGGAGCGCTCGCGCGCGAGGCCGCCAAGATGATGCGCTGGGTGGACCCAACCATCGAGCTGGCGGCATGCGGGTCCTCCGGGCGTAACATGCCGACCTTCGGCCAGTGGGAGGACACGGTCCTGGAGCACACCTTCGATCACGTCGACTACATTTCGCTCCACACCTATCTCAACAATTACAAGCAGGACACGGCCTCGTTTCTCGCCAGCCCCGATCTGATGGACAGCTTCATCGACGAGGTCGTCGCGATTGCGGACGCGGTCGCTGCCAGGCGGCGGTCCAACAAGCGCTTGATGCTGAGCTTCGACGAATGGAACGTCTGGTATCGAACCCGCCGCAATCGCGCCGACCGGGTTAGGGAAGGCTGGCCGGTGGCGCCACCGATCCTCGAGGAAATCTATACGATGGAAGACGCACTCGCCTTCGGCGGCGCCTGCATCTCACTGCTCAATCATGCCGACCGGGTGAAGGTCGCCTGCCTCGCGCAACTCGTCAACGTCATCGCGCCGATCATGACCGAGACGGGCGGAGGGGCGTGGCGCCAGACCACCTTCTTCCCATTTGCGCATTTGAGCCGTTTCGGCCGCGGCAAGGTTCTCCGCACGCAAGCGGAGTCCGAAACATACGATTCATCGTACTACGATCCCCGCGGTACCCAGGAGCAGAGTTTTCCCGTCCCTGATGTGCCGTATCTGAAGATCGCTGCGGTGGCGACCGAAGACGGTGGCCTGTCGCTGTTTCTGCTCAATCGCGATCTGAAGCAGGAGATGGAGGTGAGCGTCGAGGCCAGACGTTTCGGCCGGATGAAGGTGAGCGAGAGAGTTGAACTCCGGCACGATGACCTGAGGGCGACGAATACCAAGCATGCGCCGGACACGATCAAGCCGGCGCCGTTGCAGAATGTGACCTTCGACGGCGGTCGATTGCAGGCGACGCTCGAGCCGGCGTCCTGGAACGTGATTCATCTCTCGGCAAGCTGAGCATAGCGCTTCGTACCGGCGCGGACATGAATGGAGAATTCAACGCGCGGCGTCCGGACCTGTCCGGGAGGCGAGGGCCTGACGAATGGCATGCGCCAGATCTGCCGGCCGGTACGGCTTGCTCAGCAAGGTGACGTCAGGGTCCAGCCGACCGTCATGCATCATGGCGGCTTCCGGATAGCCCGACATATAGAGCACGGGCAGGCCGGGGCGCCGCTGAAGGACGGCGTCGGCAACTTCGCGGCCGTTCATCCCGCCAGGCATGACGACGTCGGTGAATAGCAGGTCGAAGACGGCGCCCCGGTCGACGAGCTCGACGGCCTCCGGGCCGTTGGCGGCCGTTATCGTGCGATAACCGAAGCTCTTGAGCTGCGCTGCAACGTATTTACGGACCAGATCGTCGTCCTCGACCAAAAGGATGGTTTCATTGCCGCGCTGCAGCTCGCCTTTCGCCGCAACGCTTGCAGACTCCGCGCTCTGGGTCGAGCGCGGCAGGTAGAGGCTGAAGGTCGTTCCTAGCCCTTCTTCGCTATCGATTCTGATGTGACCGCCGGATTGCTTGATGAAGCCATATACCATGCTCAATCCGAGGCCCGTTCCCTTGCCAAGCTCCTTGGTCGTGAAGAAGGGCTCGAATATCTTGTCCCGGATCACCTGTGGAATGCCCGAACCGGCATCGCTCACCGTGACCAGGACAAAGTCGCCGCGACTGTCGTCCGGGCCCGCATTGTCAGGACCAAAGCTGACATTCGCCGTGCCGAATGCGATCTTGCCGCCACCCGGCATCGCGTCGCGGGCATTGACGGCGAGATTGATCAGAGCGGTCGAGAGCTGGCCCGGGTCGATCAGCGCGTGCCAGCAATCGTCCTGCAGCGTGGAGCCGACCTCGATGTGCTCGCCTAGAGTCGGCCGCAGCAGCTTGGTGGTATCGACCACGAGATTGTTGACATCGACGTTGCGGGGTTGCAAAGGCTGCCTGCGCGCGAACGCAAGGAGCTGCATCGTCAGATCGGCGCCGCGCGCCGCCGCGTCGTCGATCATGTGGGCGATGGCGAGGAGGTCGGGCTGATCCGCAAGATCGTCGATCAAGATCTGGATCGTTCCGGTGATCACCGTCAAGATGTTATTGAAGTCATGGGCGACGCCGCCGGTGAGTTGGCCGACCGCGTCCATCTTCTGTGCCTGGCGCAGCTGTTGCTCGAGACGCAGGCGCTGGCTGATGTCCCGGCCGATCACGATGATCAGCTCCTGGCGGCCTGTCGAGACGTGAGCGGCCGACATTTCGACATCGAGACCCTTCTCGTCGGGGCCATCCAGGCGAAGCTGTAACAAGCCCGCCGAGTCCGGCGCCAGCAGACGGGCGACTTCCGTCGCGTCGGCCGGAACGAGGATGGATCGAAACGGGAGGCCGATGATTTTCTCCCGAGGCCGTCCCAGCATCACCCCAGCCGTGCGGTTCGCCTCGATCACCAGGCCATCTTGGTCGAGAATCAGGATCGCGTCATGCGCCTGCTCCATGAGCAGGCGGTACTTTTCTTCCGCCTGCTTTCGCGCGGTGAGGTCGAGCACGAACGAGACGCATTGATCGGACGATGCGGCCAGCAGGGCGGAGCCGATCAGAACTGGAACGCGGCTGCCGTCCTTCCTGATGAACGCCTTCTCTCGCGAGGCGATCTGTCCCGACATTCTGAGTTGTTCGATCCGCTGCGCGTCCTCATCGCGGTATTCGGCCGGAGTCATGTCCTTCCAGCGAACGGCGTTCGACACCAGTTCCTGCCTGGAATATCCGGTCATGTTCAGGAAGGCGTCGTTGGCGTAGTTGATCTCGCCGCTGCCGTTCCAGAACAGGATGCCGATAATGTTGGAATCGACGAGCCGGCGGATGCGGGCCTCGCGCTCCTGAAGATCGCGATAGAGCAGCGTGTTCTCCAGCGAGATCGCAGCTTGGGCGGCCAGCAGGTCCAGCACCGCCACGCGATCCGGCGTGAAGGCATGCGTCGTCAGCGTGTTCTCGAGGTAGAGCAATCCGATGAGCTTGGCCTGTTTCAGGAGCGGCAGGCAAAGGACGGACCTTGGGTGTCGGCGGCACACGTAGTCATCGCCGTAAAGCGGATCAGGCCGCGATGCGTCGTCGACGATGAGAGGTTTTTGCGTGCGAATGACGTAACGAAGCAGGGCTTCGGGGCAATCCGGTGACGAGAGCGAGGTTTGGTTCATCACGACGCTGAACTCGTCGCCCCTGGATTGGCCCTCCGCCTCGATACAGAAGTCGTCATCTCGCGACAAGATCAACAGGCCGCGATCGGCGCCGGCGTTCTGCAGCACGATTTTCATCAGCGTCTCGATCAGCTTTGGCAGCTCGATTTCGCTTGAGACGGCCTGAGACGCCTTCACCACCGTGGTGACGTCCATCTGCTGGATGGTCGGCCGGCTTCCGGAACTGGTGTCCTCGGCGACGTGAAGCCGTGGATAAAGACGTTCGAGCTGCCTTACCTTGGGCTCGGCTCCCCAGCGAAGAAATCCGTAATGGGCATCGCGTAGATAGGCATAGGCGATCTTCTCGAACCCGCGCTTCGCATAGAAACGCCCGGCGAGCTCGTTTGCGATGGCCTCGTTGTGGGGAAAACCGTTTGCGTGCGCCGCGGCGATGGCCCAATCGTAGAAGCGCATTGCATCGAGCTCGCGATCTTCGATGTGCGCGATTTCCGCAGATATGAGCGCGGCGCGGTCGGCGAAGTCTTCCGGGCTGATCTCGGCCAATTGCTGG
The DNA here is from genome assembly GCF_054058595.1 of Bradyrhizobium sp. USDA 4472. Lineage (NCBI taxonomy): Bacteria > Pseudomonadati > Pseudomonadota > Alphaproteobacteria > Hyphomicrobiales > Nitrobacteraceae > Bradyrhizobium > Bradyrhizobium sp. USDA 4472. The sequence continues at coordinate 7,141,490 of NZ_JBSSAM010000001.1, read as the reverse complement.
AGCACGCGGTGATGGTGGATCAGCATATCGAGATGCCGGGCCCGCTCGCCCGGCGCTGCGGCCTCACAGCATGCGGCCTCGGCCAAGGCGGCATAGAAGTGAAACTCGACCCGGTCGAACAGGGCTTTCGATGTCCACAGCAGTTTGCCGGCCTTTGCCGCGGCAACGATGGCAGCGCGATCGTTGGCGAGAACGCGCGCCTGCAGTTTGCGCGTCCAGTACCAAAAGCCGGCCTGCTCCAGGTATGGCTCGGTCTCGAGACGACGCTCAAACTGCGCCTCGTTGAAACCAGCTTCATCGAAGCCGCCAAATTTCGTGGTGAGGCCGCGCAGCGACCGAATGAGCTGCAACTGCCCGGCGATGCGATCGGCGGCAAGGTCGACGTGGGCCCGGAGAGCGAAATCGAGGCCTGCCTCCGCTTCCCGCTGCACTTCGGCGAGGGGATCGCCGCAGGCGAGAAGGTGCGTCAGGAAGTGGTGTCGGGTGAAGCTCGCGTAGTTCACGTCGCCGACTTGCTGCGCAGCGTCGAAGGCCCGCTTCAGCCAGGGACGGCCTGAGTGCACATGTCGGGTCCAGCTTCCGAAGCCGAGATAGACGCGGGCCTTGAACCGGTCCAGTCCGCGGGTTTCGACCAGATCGAGGCCGAGCTGGGCAAAACGATAGCCGGCGTCATAGTTGCCGAAGTCGGGACCGAGCACGGTGCCGAGCACGATGTAGGCGAGGCACGATGCGTCGGAGTTGCCGTATTGCAGGCTGAGATTGGCCATGCGTCCAATGATGAGCCGGCGCAAGTCCTCGTCGATATACCAGGCCGGCGAGACCAGGACTGTCAGGACGTCCATCGTCCCGCGTGCGATCGGATCCGCCATCCGCGGCAGCTCGAGCAGCGCCTCGATCGGACGATGGCCGATCTCTTGCCACATCCGGTCGTATTCGCCGTGGACTTCGTCCGGCGTGGGATGTGCCGACCAGTCGATCCCGACGCGACGCAGATAGTCGAGCGCAATCTCGATGTCGCGATCGCTCGGCTCCATTCGCAGTCGGGTCACGGCCGCGAGGTCGGGCAGGGTGGCCGCGCGCTGTGCCAGTTCGGCAAGGCGCGCGTTCGCCTTGGCGTGTTCGCCGGCCACGAACTCGCATTCGGCGCGCTGTAGCGCCAGCGTGAAGCTGAGCGCGTAATGCTGCTCCCGGCAATCCAGGGGCAGCATGGCCTCGCCGGTCGCGAAATGGCTCTGGGCCATGGCGAAGGCCGTAGCGGCCTTGGCCCGGCGACCGGCCAAAAGATTGAGCTCCGCCAGCCTGACGCGTTCCTCGGGCGAGGTGATCAAGGCCCTGCCGCGGTTGAGTTGTCCGACGATCTCGAAGACGCCCTCCTCGACGGCATTGGGCGCAGTTCGCGCGGCGAACAGGCGACCAATGCGAAGATGCGCCGCAGCCCGTTCCTCCTCCGGAATCAGCGCATAGGCCGCCTCCTGAAACCGGTCGTGGACGAAGCGGTAGGTGCCGGCTTGCGGCTCCACGAACTCCTGGCGAACGGCAGGCCACAAGTCGGCGTTGACCTGCTCATCAGAGATGCCGAGCACGATGGAAAGCACGGCGACCTCGGCGACATTGCCGAGACAGGCCATCTGCTGCAAGGCCGTACGCGTCGCGGCAGGAAGCCGGGTCAGCTTCCCCAGCATCAAGTCGATGACGTTGTCCGTGTATCGCTTGGCGTGAATGCGATCGAGGTCCCAGGACCAGCTGATAGCATCGTGGTCGAACGCAAGCAGGCCTTCGTCGACCAGCGAGAACAGGAACTGAATGGCGAAGAACGGATTGCCTGCGGTTTTCTCGTGCACGAGCTGGATCAGCGGGGCTGCGTGCCTGGGCTCGCAACGAAGCGTGTCCGCAAGCAACTGGCCGAGATGCCTGCGGCGAAGTGGTTCGAGCGTGATCTCTACAACCCGCCGTCCCCGCGCCTTGATGGCTTCACGCATGCGCATGACGGGATGAACGGAGTCCACCTCATTGTCGCGATAGGCGCCGATCAGCATCAGGTGCGTCAGGCCTGATCGGGTCAAGACATCCTCGAGCAGCTCGAGCGTCGCCATATCGAGCCATTGCAGATCGTCGAGGAACAGCACCAACGGATGCTCGGCCCGTGCAAACACGCCGATGAACTGCTCGAAGACGCGGTGAAAGCGGCTTTGCGCATGCTGAAGCGGCAGCTCCGGAACCGGCGGCTGGTCGCCGATGATGGCCTTCAGCTCCGGGATCAGGTCCACGACGAGCTGCCCGTTCGGGCCAAGTGCGCCGAGCAGGGCCTGGCGCCACGCGCTCAGCTCAGCTTCGCGTTTGCCGAGAAGAGGGCGAACGAGGCCCTGGAACGCCTTGACCAGCGTGGCGTAGGGGATGTCGCGTTTATGCAGGTCGAATTTGCCTGATGCAAACAAGGCGTGCGAGGACACCAGCACCTTGTGCAGCTCGTTCACAACAGAAGATTTTCCGATGCCGGAATATCCTGCGACCAGGGCCAGTTCCGGCGCGCCGCTTTTGACGATCCGTTCGAACGAGGCGAACAGCGTCTCGCACTCGGCTGTTCTTCCGTACAGCTTCTCGGGAATCAGCAGCCGGTCGGGCGTGTCGTGCTCGCCGAGCGGGAAGTCTTCGATGCGGTGCTGAAGCTCCCATTCCGCAAGACAACGCTGCAAATCCCGCTCGGCGCCGCCTGCTGTCTGGTAACGCTCCTCGGCCATCTTGGAGAGCAGCTTCATGATCAGCCTGGACACCACGGCCGGCACGTTGCTCGATCGCTTGGCCGGGGCCTCCGGTTCTCTCGCGACGTGACAGTGCACCCATTCCATCGGATCGGACGCCACGAAGGGAAGCGAGCCCGTGACCATCTGGTAGAGGGTGATACCGAGCGAGTACAGATCGCTCCGGGAGTCGATCGAGCGGTTCATGCGCCCTGTCTGCTCGGGGGACATGTAGGCGAATGTGCCCGCAATCTGCGCGTCGGCAGCCGCGGACAGCCGTTCGCGCGGGCGGCGGGTTGCGAAGCCGAAGCCGGTGAGATGCACGCTGTCCTTGCCGCGGCTTACCAGGATGTTGGCCGGCTTGATGTCCTTGTGCACCAGGCCCTGCTGATGCACCTTGCCGAGCGCCGCGGCGATCTGGATGGCGAGACGCAGGAAGCTGCCCATCTCCATGGGGGCGTCGGTCAGCCAGGTCAGCGGCTCGCCACCGCGGTCCTCAAGGACAAGAATGGTGGGGCCATGGTCCTGCACCAGCTCCAGCGGCTTCGCCGCCCACGCGCTGTCCAACTCGTCCTTCAATGCAAATTCGTGAGCCAGACGGTCGAGGCTTTGCGGGCTTGGGTGCTCGGCGGCCGGAACGAGGGCCAGCACGATCTGCCGTTCCCCGTCGATGCGTTCGCGGAAGGCGCGGCACAGCAGAACCCCTTCTTCGTCGGAGAGGACCTGCGGACCGTGGGCCCAGCCGGCACCCATAAACGATGAAAGGTTCATGTTCGTAGACCATGCCGCCGCCGAGCCCAAACGGGAGCTCAAGTTCGAGCCGAAGCTGGCTCGCCCGGTACTCTGCCTCACCCTCCCAACAAGCCGCCCCGACGCGACGAGGCCGGACACCGTGAAATCGTATCGGTGTGAAATCGTATCATTTGCCTTAATCGCGTCAACGGATCGACGAGACGACACGAGGCGAGGCGGCATGCAACGGAGCTCCCTTGCGGGGCCGCATCGCAACTTCAGGGAGATCAAACGCGTCAGCGACCACCGCAGCGGGAGCTTTCGCGCGAAGCCGGAGATTTCTTTCGAGCTTGAGCTGCGCGCTTGTTCGCCGATTTCGTCAAGCAGCCGAACGCCGAGCTTGATCTGGATCAAGCCCCCGAAGCGGGCCGCACCCCAGCTAGTCTGCAGCGTGCCGTCCGTCGATCAGGAGGCGACGAGCCTTGAAGACGCTTCGCCAGCTTGTGTCCGGGGAGGACATCGTCCAGCTCGTGATTCGGCTCGGCTTGCTCGGGCTGCTGATCTCGTGGACCTTCGTCGTGATCCGGCCGTTTGTGCCGATCCTGAGCTGGAGCGCCGTGTTGGTTGTGGCGTTTCATCCAGTCTTCGCCTGGCTCACCCGACACCTTGGCGGCCGTCCCCGGACCGCATCAGCCGTTCTCACACTGATCATGCTGGGCATCGTCACTGGTCCCGCTGCCTGGCTGGGCCTGAGTGCGGTGGAAGGGCTTCGCTACCTTGCGGGCCAGATCGGCAGCGGAGATCTCGTGCTGCAGGGGGCGCCGGAACGGATCAGGAATTGGCCCCTGATCGGTCCGCAGCTCTACGCATTCTGGAATGAGGCTTACACGAACGTCCGTGCAGCGCTGCGCGAGGTGGCGCCGTATCTGAAACCGCTCGCCGGGATGATGTTGTCGTTTGCGGGTAATACCGGTATCGGAATGCTCCAATTCCTGCTGTCGGTGGTCGTGGCCGGTTTCCTGCTTCCGTACGGGGCACAGCTTGTTGCCGCGCTCCGCGGCTTCCTGTTGCGCATCGTGCCTGGCCGGAGCGAGCATTTCCTGGAGCTCGCCGGTGCGACCATACGCGCGGTCTCACAAGGCGTCATCGGTGTCGCCATCGTGCAGGCGTTGCTGGCGGGCATCGGTTTCAAGCTCGCTGGCATCGCAAGCGCGGGGCTGCTCGCAATCATCGTGCTGTTGCTGTCGATCGTTCAGATCGGCGCCGCTATCGTTCTTCTTCCCGTGGTCGTCTGGATATGGGTGGACAAGGACGTCACCGTAGCCCTGCTCTTGACGATCTATCTCGTCGTCGTAGGCCTTCTCGACAACGTCCTGAAGCCGCTTCTCATGGGGCGGGGGCTGACGACGCCCACGCTCGTGATCCTGATCGGGGTCATCGGCGGTACGCTTGCGCATGGGATTATCGGGCTATTCATTGGGCCGATCATACTGTCGGTTGCTTGGGAATTGGCGGCTGCATGGATCGTGATCGATCGCGCCGAGCCGATTCGGGTCGGCCAGGCCGCCGCTGCAGCGACGGAAACCGTCGTCGTCGATCATGACGAACTGGGTCTCCAGAATTGAGGTCGGGTTCGCTGCTATGATGCTACAATTCCTGGTCGGCACTCTGGTCAGCGTGATCAATATCGGGCTCCACGCGCTGGTGACGGTGGTCGCGGTCGCCATCGCCCGCAGTGCAGGCCTGCGTCATAGCAATCGGCCGAGGCTCCATCTCATGAGCGTCATGATCGCGGCTGCCGTCGTGTTGAAGATCGCCCACATGCTCGAAATCCTGATATGGGCGGCGACCTACCATATCGTCGGCGTCGCTCCCGGCGACACCGACATGCTCTATTTTGCTTTCGTCAACTACACCACGCTCGGCTACGGCGACATTACGCCGGTGCGCGAATGGCAGTTGATCGGCCCGCTGACCGCGATGAATGGTGTACTTTTGTTCGGCTGGTCCGCCGCCATTCTGTTCGAAGTCTTGCGCAAGACGCTCGAACATCTCGGGCTGACGGAGCCGCCCGGCAAAAGCTTGCCACGGGTCTGATGCAGCGGGACGCGTGGATCCGCCTTTCGCCGGTTCAGGGCTGCAGATCCAGGCTGGCGAGCTGGTGCCGGTCGAGCAGCACGATCTGGCGCTGGGTGTTGCCCACGAAGCCGAGAACGCCGACCTCATGCAGGCGTGACAGAGCGCGCGAGACGGTTTCCAGCGTCAGGCCGAGATAGTCGGCGATATCGCGCCGCGACATCGGCAGCGCCATGACGCCCGCCGCCGTCAGCCGCTTGTCCATTTCGAGCAGGAAGGCCGCAACCCGCTCGAGTGAAGTCTTGCGTCCCAGCAAGAGCATGTGATCTTCGGCGTGCTGGAGGTTGTTCGTGGTCATGCGCAGGAGATTTTTGGCCACCATGGCATCGTTCTGGGCCACCGTTTCAAGGCTTTGCCGCCTCACAAGGCGCACGGTCGTGTCAATGATGGCTTCCGTCGTGAACCGGTGTTCGTTGCCATTTTCGAGCCCGAAGATATCGCCGACGAGGTGGAATGCGCCGATTTGCCTGCGGCCATCCGATAGCAGCTTGTAACTTCGTACCGCTCCGGACTTGACCTGATAGACATATTCGGCCGGCTCTTTCTCGCCGTAGATCTCGGTTCCTTTGCGATAGGAAAATTCGCTTAAACTGACCATCGCATTTGATTCACTTCTCATGCCGAGGTCACGAAGGGAATTGGGGCGCGGTGCGGATTCCGTCGTGATGCGAACGAACATGGGCCAACTCCACAGCTTGTCGCCGAATGGTCGGTCAGACGAAAATTCTCGGCCGGAATGCGCCGCGCTATCCCACTCCCGCCGGAGCTGATTTTCGGCTATGGTGGTGGTTCAATCCATTGTCCCAAGGGGCATTGTACCAAGGGACAGCAAAGGCGTTTGATGCGCAGGATGAGAAGGCGTGGATGCTGCGCGAATATGGCTCTTGCGAAGCGACGACTTCGATTACCAAGCTGTTGATGATGATGTTTCAAGACGAGAGGACCTCAGCGGTCCCCATTTGAATGCGCGAGAGGTGGAAGGTGGCGGGCCTCGTTCACGTTGTCGATGACGATGAGTCCTTTCGTACGGCGATTGAACGCCGGCTGAAGCTTGCGGGCTACGATGTCGCCACCTATGCGTCGTCACAGGCGTTGCTGGAATCCGCGCCGAACGACGAGCAGGCGGGATGCATCCTGCTCGACGTGCGGATACCGGGATTGTGCGGCCCCGATTTACAGGCTCACTTGATCGCGTCCGGCTCGACTTTGCCGATCATCTTCCTGACTGGACATGCAGACACGCCGACCACGGTGCGGGCGATCAAGGCGGGTGCGGAGGACTTCCTGACCAAGCCGATCTCCTCGGAGCAGTTGATCGATGCAATCGAGCGCGCATTGGCCAGTCAGGAAATGGCGCGCGCCCAGCGCAGCAGGCTGGATGCATTTCGTGGTCATCTGGTGAGGCTGACGCAGCGCGAGCGACAGGTGTTCGATCTCATCGTTCGTGGCCGCATCAACAAGCAGATCGCCCATGAGCTCGGGACCAGCGAACGCACGGTGAAGGCGCATCGCCATCAGGTGATGGAGAAGATGCAGGTCCATTCGCTTGCGGAACTCGTTTCCATAGCGGAGCGGCTTGGCATGCTCGACAGCGACGAGCATTAGCTCGTCGGCCCGGTTCATTCCGGCGATGTGACTTCCCCAAAGGACAATACCGAGCCGCGTTGACAGGCGCAGCGCGCCGTGTGCAATTGTGCACAGAAGGCCCGCCCGGAACGCGAAGCATTCACATCCCGTATCCCCGCACCGTCGCAGGACTTCGTCATCGTCCGGAAAGGCAGACTGCCTTGACCCAGCGCGAATCCGTGTTCGTCGTCGATGACGATCCATCCATGCGAGCCTGCCTGGATAGGCTGCTGCGCCGCCACGGTTTCGAGACCACGCTGTTCGACTCCGCCGGTGCCTTGCTCGAGCACGGCCAGTTCGATGACGCGATTTGCATCATCCTCGATATCAATCTCGGGGCAAACTCAGGCATTGATGCGCGGCATCGACTGCTTGAACAGGGCGTCACCGCACCGGTGGTTTACATCACCGGCAACGACAGCGACGCAAACCGCGCTGCGGCGACCGCATCGGGGTGTGTCGCTTATTTGACGAAGCCGTTTGCCGCAGACGTCCTGATCGAGTCGGTGACGCGCGCGACGGCCCCTTAGGGGCCGGCCAGTCACTTCACTCGTCGATATATTGCTCCAGCGTCTTGGCCGGCACGCCCTTGTGGGCGGTCGCGAATTGCGCCAACGGGATCGCAGTCGTGAGGGCGAGGAGGTTGGTATCGACGAGTTCGAGCGTCAGCGCCTTGCCGGCTTCCATTCCCTTGATGATGTCCGGTGCCGCTACGTCGTCTGCGATGCATAGATTGCTCAGGCACCAGGTGTAGGGCACGCGGACAGGGGGCCCTCCGTCGATGCTCAGCTTCGGCGCCTGTTGCAGGTACATGCCGACAGGCACGAACAGTCGCAGGCGGACGGTGGGTGCATCCTCGCGCTCGATCAGGTCAACGCGAACGGCCGTCTGTCCGGTCGGGAAATTTCCCGTGATCGAGGTCCGACACAGCATCGGCGCCCCGCCGGCTTTGAAGCAGAGCTTCTGCCAGTCGCCATAGGTGATGTCCTTGGCTTCGCGCTGACCGCGCGTTGCGACCTCCGCGGCCGTCTCGGCTTGCGCCGCTTTCGGCGCGGCGATGCCCGAGCTTGCCGCCGTCGCTATGATCGCGGCGCTCAGGAGACCGCAGAGAGCATCAAGAGGACGAGCCATCGCTGCAACTCCAAGATCCGGCCCGAGAACCGGGCTCATTTCGGCGCATCTGGAAATTTGGTACCAGCGGCGACCGGAGCGGTATCGCATCCGGCGAGCCGATGAAGAAATGTCCCTCATTGCCGAACGGCGGCATCAGATGATACTCGGCCCGGCCGCCGGCGGCGATGAAGGCATCGCGGACTCCTTCAAGCAACGAAAGTCGCGGCAACCACGATCGGACCGAGCACTGTCAGCACGACGTTGCCGACCGCATAGGGCACGGCGACGCCGAGCACCGGCGTCTTGCTGTCGGCGACATCGCAGGCGCCCGTGACGGCGGCATCGACGGTCATGGCGCCGGCCAGCGCCCCGCAGATGACGACCGGATTCATGCGAAGAATGTAGCACGCAACGAGCGTTCCGACCGTCATCGGGATCAGCGTGACGGCGGTGCCCATGCCGACCAGCAGCAGGCCATGAGCCTGAATCGCGGACCAGGCTGCGAGACCGTTGCCGAGCCCGATCGCCGCGATGAAGCCGCCGAGGCCGAGGTCGCTCAGCGTCTGCTGGGCCGCCGGCGGCAGCGCGCCCATGGTCGGCTTCCGCGAGCGTAGCCAACCGCAGGCGAGGCCTGCGATCAGCGCGCCGCCACCGCCGCCGAGTGTCAGCGCGACCGCGCCGACCTTGATGCTGGCAACTCCGGCGAGGAGGCCGACGGCGATGCCGGCGGCGAGGAAGGCCATGTCGGTGCGGTCACCGGCGTTGAGCGCGTGGCCGACCTGCGCTGTCGCGCGCACGATGTTGCCGGTGCTGCCGACCAGCGTCATGACGTCGCCGACATAGACGCGCGTATCGGGGCCGAGCGGCACGTCGCGGTCCATCCGTGTGAGGGCGCGCAGGAAGACGCCGCGCGCATCGTCGCCGACGATCTCGGCCACCTCACGGATCGATCGGCCGTGCAGCCTGCGGTTCTCCACCAGCACCTCGATCACGTTGCCAGGCAGGCTGCGCAACAGCTCGTCGGCATCGATTTCCCGGCCGATGACGGGCTTTGCCGTGACGATGGCCGCAGTCGGGCCGGTCAGGACGACGTCGTCGCCGTCCTCGAGCGTTGCGTCCCTGTGCGGGGCGACATCGGCGCCGCGGCGGACGATTCGCTCGACGATGGTCCGGCCACCGATGTCGGCCTCGATGGCCTCGACCGTGCGGCCTGCGGCGGTCGAGACCCGATAGGCGCGGGCCTGGAATTTGCGATAGGAAAGATTGTCCGTTTTCGCCGGAGCGCCGCCGGCAAGCTCCGCCTCGAGCTTCTTGGCTTCGGCCTTCAGATCGATCCCCATCAGCCGTGGCGCGACGAACGGCACGAACAGCAGCGTCAGAATGTATCCGAGCACATAGGTCACGGCATAACCGGCCGCGATGTTGGCTTCCTGCTGCTTCAGCACATCGGCAGGCAGGCCGAGCTGTGCCAGCGCGCCCGATGCGGTGCCGATCACCGAGGACTGCGTCAGCGCCCCCGCGGTGAGTCCCGCGGCCGTTCCGGTGTCGAGCTTGAACGCGTGGGCGAAGATGAGCACGAGCACGAGGCCCGTCGCGCCGATCACCAGCGCCAGCACGACCTGCGCGAGAGTGCGGAGACTGAGAGAGGCAAAGAACTCCGGTCCCGACCGGTAGCCGATCGTGAAGACGAAGAGGCTGAACAGGATCGCCCGCAGGACCGGCGGGAACGTGAAGCTGCCGAGTTGTCCGATCAACACGGCGACGATCAGGATGCAGGCGGTGGTACCGATCGAGAAACCGCGAACCTTGATGCGGCCGAGGATGGTGCCGATCGCAAGCGCCAGCAGCAAGAAGATCTCCGGTGCGGTGGTGATGATCCACCTGACGGTGTCCATGGTCGCGTTCCCCGTGCGCTTTGGTGCGATTTGATTGGCGGCCGGGGAAGATTGCTTGATCCAGATCAAGCCTCGGCACGAACGAGGCGATGCCTATGATTTGATGAAGCGCTTACGACAGCCCTCCTTGCCGACATGAGTAGCTTGGACGTTGCAGCCGGCGCGATCCGCCGCGATGAAACCGTTGAGATCGTCCTGCTGCTGGCCTTCGCCGGCGGCTTCATCGACGCCTACACCTGGATCATCCACGGCGTGCTGGCGAATGCGCAGACTGCCAATGTGATCTTTCTGTGGGTTCATGCGATGGGAGGTGAGTGGGCGCAGGCATTGCACTTCGTTCCGCCGATCCTCGCCTTCACCGTGGGCATCGTGATCGCCGCCTGGCTGCGCCGCGTCGCCGGCGAGAGGGCCGGCGCGCTCAGCGTCCTGCTCGAGATCCTGTTCCTGATCACGATCGGCATCCTGCACAACCGACTGCCTGATCTCGCCGGAACGCTCGGTATTTCCATGGTCGCGGCCATTCAGGCGGCGATGTTCGTCAAGGTCGAGGGAACGGTCTGCAGCACGGTGATGATCACCGGTAACATGCGACAGCTCGTCGAGAATCTCCTCGCGATCGTGTTCGGAGGTGCGCCGCTCGGGACGTTGCGCAAGTCGGCCATCTTCTATGCGCTGTGTGCGGTGTTCGGCTGCGGCGCGGCCGTCGGCGCTTTTGCCACCAGGTCCATTCCCAACCTCGCGCTTGGTCTTCCCGTGATCGCGCTGCTGATTGTGCTGCTGCGCTGCGAAGCAACCCCACGCGAGGTGACCCAATGAAGTTGCCTTCCGATCCCGGCTGGACACGTTTCTTCCCGCCGTTCGGCTGGCTCGCCGCCTATCGCCGCGAATGGCTGCCGTCCGACGCCGTCGCCGGCATCACGCTGGCCGCTTACGCGATCCCGGTCTCGCTTGCATATGCGGCGCTCGCCGGCTTGCCGCCGCAGATCGGCGTCTATGGCTACATGCTCGGGGGCATCGGCTATGCGCTGCTCGGCTCGTCGCGCCAGCTCGCGATCGGCCCGACCTCGGCGATCTCCTTGATGATCGCCGCGACCGTCGGCGCGCTGGCCGGAGGAGAGGCGGTCCGCTACGCCCAGATCGCCAGCCTCGCAGCCTTTGCGGTGGCGGTGCTGTGCTTCGTCGCCTGGCTGTTCAAGCTCAGCGTGCTCGTCCGCCTCGTCAGCGACAGCATTCTGGTCGGCTTCAAGGCCGGCGCCGGACTCACCATCATCATGAGCCAGCTGCCAAGCCTGCTCGGGGTTGCCGGTGGCGGCCACAATTTCTTCGATCGCGCCGGCAAGTTGGTCGGGCAGCTTGGCGGCATCGATCCGCTGGTCCTGGGCATCGGCGCCGTCGCGCTCTTGTTCCTCCTGCTTGGCGAGCGGCTCCTGCCGGGCAAGCCCGTCGGCATCACCATCGTTGCGGCTGCGATCATTCTCGCAACACTCCTGGGCTTCCCCGGTCTCGGCGTGCCCGTTACCGGGAAGATACCGGAAGGTTTGCCGGCGCTGGCGATCCCGACATTCGGCCTGCTGGAATTCGACGATCTGTTTCCGCTGGCCGCAGGTTGCGTGCTGCTGGCCTATATCGAAGGCGTATCGGCGGCTCGCAGCTTTGCCGCCAAGCATGGCTATCAGCTCGACGTCCGTCAGGAGTTCCTGGGATTGGGCGCGGCGAACCTCGCCGCTGCTTTCGGCCATGGCTATCCCGTCGCCGGCGGACTATCGCAATCGGCTGTCAACGACAGCGCCGGTGCCCGGACTCCGCTGGCACTGGTGATCTGCTCGGTAACGCTCGGGCTTTGCCTGCTGTTCTTCACGGGCGCGCTGACCAATCTGCCCAAGGCGGTGCTTGCGGCGATCGTCCTGGCCGCGGTCTACAGGCTGGTCGATGTCCGCGCGCTGCTACGAATGTGGCAGGTCAGCGGGATCGATTTCTACGCGGCGGCGATCGCCCTGGTCTCCGTGCTGCTGCTCGGCATCCTCCAGGGCGTTCTGCTGGCGTCGATCGCCTCGATCTTCCTGTTGCTGGCGCGGGCCTCGCGGCCGAACGTCGCGTTCCTTGGCCGCTTGCCCGGCAGCGGGCGCTATTCGGACACCGCGAGGCATGAGGGGATCGAGCCTTTGGTCGGGATCATCGCCTTCCGGCCCGAAGCGTCGCTGCTCTACATCAATGCCGAGACCATCCTGGAGACTGTTCTGATCGCCCTCCGGGCGGCGCCGGGCGTCCGGCTGGTGGTCTGCGACTTGTCCGCATCGCCCTATATCGATCTGGCAGGCGCGCGCATGCTGCACGAGCTCCATGACGAACTTGCGTCACGCAGCGTGACCTTCTGCATCGTCGGCGCGCATGCGCAGCTCCGCGACCTCCTGCGCGCCGAAGGACTCGCGGCCAAAACCGATAGCGGCCAGTGGCTACGGTCGCTCGATAGTTTGCTCGGCGATGACCAGGCGACCAACGCGCAGCGAACGGCCTGACGCCGTCTTATTGCGATGCGAACGGCTGGCATTGCGTGCCCCGAATGCACGCGACTGTTGACTTGGATCAATGGAGCTGCCGGCGCCGCACTCACGATCGCGCATCAACTTTCGCGTCAGAGGATCGGGAGAGTCATATGTCCAAGGACACCAAGGCCGCGCAGAAGCGCATCGACCAGTTCTTTTCCGGTCCCGGCGCGCGGGCGGACGACTGGCGTGATCTGGTCGAGTCCGCGAAGGTCTGGGCCCGCGGGGGCAATCGTGCGGGGTATGACGCTGCGCTCGCCGGCCTGTCGATCACTGAAGAATTCCACGGCTATCCCGGCCTGCAATTGATGGCCGCCCTGCGCGAGGCAGCCTCGAGCGGCGATGCGGCAGCGTCGTTGTCGCTCGCGACCCGGATTACGCAGGCTTTGGCCACGCGATCCTTCCGCCAGCATGCCGGTGACTGGAATGCGAAGGATGACGGCAATGGCGATGCGCCCGAGCTGGTGCCGCCGACCTTCGCGGGGCACAAGGGACGCCGGCCTTATTTCGAGACCTTGATTGTGACAGGCGTGCCGTCCAGCCAATGGCCGGCACTGGCAGCCGAATGGCGCAAGCTGCGCCGCCCCGAAGATGGCTTCATCTATGAGCCCGTGATCGTCGGCAGCCTCGAAGACGCCTTCTGCGCGACGATGCTCAATCCCAACCTCGGCGCCGCCGTCATCAACGAGGGCTTTGGGCTGCGCTCGCGGCACGATGCGCCGGTCCTCCGTTCGATGACGGCTATGGCCAACCTCAAGGACGAATCCGATGCGTCCGCGCTGCGGCTCGCCCAGATCATCAAGCGGATCAGGCCCGAGCTCGACCTCTACATGATCTCGAACCGCGACGTCGAAGAGCTCGCCGGCAACCCCGAAGCCAGCGTCGTCCGTCGCATCTTCTATTCTGTGGAAGAGCTGCTGGAGCTGCATCTGTCGATCCTCGAAGGTATCCAGGATCGCTACGACACGCCGTTCTTCGACAATCTCAAGAAATACGCGCAGCGTCCGATCGGGACGTTCCATGCGCTGCCGATTGCCCGCGGCAAGTCGATCTTCAAATCCGACTGGATCCGCGACATGGGCGAATTCTACGGCCCGAACCTGTTCCTGGCCGAGAGCAGCGCCACCACCGGCGGTCTCGACAGCATGCTGGAGCCGACCGGCAACATCAAGAAGGCGCAGGAGAAGGCAGCGAGGGCGCTCGGCGCCGATCGCGTCTTCTTCGTGACCAACGGCACCTCGACCTCCAACAAGATGGCGGTGCAGGCGCTGCTCGCGCCTGGTGACATCGCGATCGTCGATCGCAACTGTCACAAGTCGCACCACTACGGCATGGTGCTGGCGGGCGCCCAGCCGCTCTATGTCGAAGCGTTCCCGATGACGGAATATTCGATGTATGGCGCGGTGCCGCTGAAGACGATCAAGCAGGCGCTGCTCGGCGCCAAGGCCGACGGCCGGCTCGACCGCGTCAAGATGCTTGACCTGACCAACTGCACTTTCGACGGCCACATCTACAATACCCGCCGCGTGATGGAGGAATGCCTCGCCATCAAGCCCGATCTGATCTTCCTGTGGGACGAAGCCTGGTTCGGCTTTGCACGCTTCTCGCCGTTCCTGCGCCGACGAACCGGGCTCGGCGCCGCCAATGAGATCGAAGCGTGGATGCATGATCCGAGGTCGGTCGCGGCCTACGAGAAACAGCAGGCCGAGCTCGGCAAGAATCCGTCCGACGAGGTGCTGCTCAAGACCCGGCTGATTCCCGATCCGCGACAGATCCGCCTGCGCGTCTACCAGACCAACTCAACCCACAAGTCGATGTCGGCAATCCGGCAGGGGTCGATGCTGTCGGTCAAGGATGTCGAGTTCCACACCGTTGAGCAGCAGTTCAAGGAGGCCGTGTTCACGCACGCCTCCACCAGCCCGAACCAGCAACTCATCGCTAGCCTCGATATCTCGCGGCGCCAAATGGAGCTGGAGGGCTATGGCCTCGTCGCCAACGCCATCGAGATCGCGTTCGCGATCCGCCAGGCGGTCAACAACAATCCACTGATCTCGAAATACTTCCGCATCCTCGGTGCCGACGCCATGGTGCCGGCGCAATACCGCCAGAGCGGCTTCACCGACTTTCTCGCCGACGGCGTCAACTGGGCAAACACGCTCAAGAGCCTGGACGAGGACGAGTTCTGTCTCGACCCGACGCGTATGACGCTGGTGTGTGGCACGGCCGGCTACGACGGCACGCAGTTCAAGGGCATTCTCGCCAACGAGTACAACATTCAGGTCAACAAGACCTCGCGCAATTCGGTCCTCGTCCAGTCCAACATCAACAATACCCGCAGCGACGTTGCGCATCTCATCCGCGTGCTCGCCGAGATCGCGGGTGAGGTCGACCGTGGCTTGGCGCAGGGCGGCGAAAATGCGCGCAAGACGTTCGAGGCCCGGGTCAAGAGCCTGATGAAGGACGTGCCTGATCTGCCGAACTTCTCGCATTTCCACCCGAGCTTCCGTGGCGATGCCGGCGACAAGACCAATGAAGGCGATATTCGCAGCGGTTTCTATGCCGCCTATGACGTCGCAGGCTGCGAGCACATCCGCCTCAACGATCCCGAGATCGATCGGCGGCTGAAGGCCGGTCCCGAACTGGTCTCGGCCAATTTCGTGATCCCGTATCCGCCGGGCTTTCCGATCATGGTGCCGGGCCAGGTGATCACGCAGGAGACCATCGACTTCATGCGCAAGCTCGATGTGAAGGAGATCCATGGCTACGACGCCAAGGAAGGGCTGAAACTCGTGCGCGCGGAAGCCTTGGCGAAGCTCGGCCGGCCGAAGCCCGGTGCGCAACCGAAGCTCAAGGCCGCGTCATAAGTCCTGGAGGGGACCAACATGAAGCCGTTTTTCGAGTTCTTGCAGCAATATCCGTATCTGCTGCTGTTCTTCGTCGTCGGGCTCGCCGTCTATATCGGCCGGGCCAGCATCAAGGGTTATGGCCTCGGCATGGTCGCCGGCGCCATCGTGGTGGGCGCGGGCCTGTCGGTGTGGTCGTCGACCTATGGCGTGAAGCTCGAGCTGAACAATTTTGCCAAGAGCCTGTTCTATTATCTCTTCATGTACGGCGTCGGTTTGCGCGTCGGCCCGTCCTTCATCAACAGCCTCAAGGGTGACGGCCTCAAATTCTGCCTCTTGGCGGTGGTGTCGAGCGTGCTGGGCCTCGCGCTCGTCGTTCTCGGCGCGAAGATCTTCGATCTGCCGGTCGGTGCCGCCGGCGGCATGCTGGCGGGCTCGCAGACCATGTCGGCGGCGATCGGCTCGGCCGAGCAGGCTGTCACCTCAGGCGTCGTCAAGCTGCCGGAGGGCATGAAGCCCGAGCAAGCCTCCGGCATGATCGCGCTGTCCTACGGCATCACCTACATCTGGGGCACCGTCGGAATCATCCTGATCTGCAAATATCTGCCGCGCTGGTGGGGCGTCGACGCCAGGGCCGCCGCAAAGCGATACGAGCAGGAATTCGGCGTGAAGGATCTCGAAGGCGGCGGTCTCACCGGCTACCGCCAGTTCGGCCTGCGCGCCTATCGGCTGGAGAACCCGGCGCAGGTCGGGTTGAGTATCGCCAAATTCCGCACGATGAATCCGGAATACCGGATCGTCAATGTCGGGCGCAACGGCGAGCCGCAGGGCGCCGATCCCGAGTTCGTGCTGCAAAAGGGAGACATCGTCGCCCTCGGCGGTTCGACCGAGCATCTTACCGAAAAGATGGGCCTCATTGGTCCGGAGGTCGCGGATGCCAAGACGCTCGGCATCCCCATGGACCAGGCGGACATCCTCGTCATCAACAAGGACATGGTGGGGCGAACGTTCGAATCCTTCCGCGATACCGCGATTGCCGGCCAGTTGCAGGTCACCAAGGTCGAGCGCGGCGGAGTTCAGATCCCGGCCGGTCTCAAGACCAAGCTGGAGCGCATGGATATCGTCTCCGTGGTCGGTCTGAAATCCGCGGTCAACGAACTCGGCGAAATGTGGGGCCGCATTGCGCGGGCCAACACGTCGACCGACCTTCTGACCCTGGCCGTCGGCATGATCATCGGCTTCCTGATCGGCATGGTCGAATTCCCGGCCTTCGGCGCCAAGGTCGGCCTCGGCAACGCCGGTGGCCTGCTGCTGTCGGGCGTGATCGTGTCTTCGGTCGTCTCGCGGCTCCGCTTCTTCGGCAACACGCCGAATGCGGCGCGAAACGTGCTCGAGGATCTCGGCCTCGTCGTCTTCGTCGCCATCGTCGGCGTTAATGCCGGCGCGGGCCTGCTGTCGCAGCTCACGGGCGCGATCGCCTTGAAGATATTCATCGTCGGCTTCATTGCCTGCACGATCCCGCCGTTCATCGTCTGGGCGATCGGGTTCCACGTCTTCAACATCAATCCGGCCGTGCTGATGGGCGGCGTCGCCGGTGCGCGGTCGCATTCAGGCCCGTGCCGCGAGGCGGCGGTCGAAATCCAGAGCTCCGTGCCCTGGATCGGATTCCCGGTCGGCTATGCCGTCTCGGGCATCCTGCTCACCATCTTCGGCTACTTCGCAATGCTGCTGGCGCAATAAGCGGCGCAACCACAAACGTAGAAAGGATTGTCATGCGGAAATCTGCCATCGGCGCCATCCTGGCCGCCTTGCTCACAACCGTCGCCTTCAGCACGCCATCGCGTGCCGATACCGGCCAGGTCGCGGTCGTCTTCACCAAGGGCGGCTTCGTCGTCGGTGTGGGTGGCGGGGATGGGGTGCTGCTGTACAAAGGCAAGAAGTATCCCTTCACGGTGTCCGGCATGAGCGTCGGCCTCACCATCGGGGCCTCGACCACCAAATATGTCGGCCGAGCCCTGAACCTCAGGGGACCGGAGTCCATCGAAGGCTCTTATGCCGTGGGGGGAGCCGGCGGGGCAGTCGCCGCTGACGCCGGCGCCGTTCAACTGCAGAACAGCAATGGCGTGATCCTGCAACTCAGCGGCCCGAAGGTCGGTGCGGAAGTGTCGGCCGCGGTCGGCGGCGTCACCATCCGTCTGAAATAAAGTTGATCCCGGCCCGCAGCGGGCACGTTCACGTGCGCGCTGCGCGGGCCCACCTCTCAAAGCTTTCGTATTATTGATTTAAGTCAAGCGCGAACTCAGATCGATAACCGACCTTATCGTCGGGTGCCCATCGCGGTCCTGCGGCGGCATCACCGAAGAGCGAGTGACGGCACCCCAATCAACGGAGGAGATGCCATGCTTCGTTATCTTCTGGCTGCCCTTGCGGTCCTTGTCCTGCTTGCCGTCAGCCTCGTTCCCGACAACGCTTTCGCTCGCCGGGGTGGTGGCGGCTTCCATGGCGGCGGTGCGCGGGCAGGCGGCTTTCACGGCGGAGGTTACCGCGGTGGTGCGGTTCATGCCGGCCGGGTCCATGGTGGGTATCGCGTCGCCGGACGTGCACGTCCTGCTCATCCGATAGCCGGTCGTCCCGGCCGCTATCCGGTCGCCGGCCGGCCGGGTCGTCCCGTCGCCGGCTATCCCGGATACCGTCCCCGCTACGGCTACGGCTACGGCCGCGCAGCCTATGGTGCGGCCGCGGTCGGCGCCGCAGCAGCCGGCGCCTACGGCGCTTATGGCTACTACAACAACAGCTGTTATGACAGCTACGGCAATTGGATCTGCGCGCAACGAAACCCGTATGGCTATTGAGCGAACGACGGATCAGGCCGCTCGGCGGCCTGATCCGCTCAATAGCGCTGCGCGACGAAATTCATCCCCTTCAGGCTGGCCTGGTCGTTGTAGCGTCCCTTGTCGGAGCGTTTCGGCAGCTTGATCTTGTCCTTCTTGATACGCTTATAGGGGACGGCGCCGAGAAGGTGGGCGATACAGTTCAGCCGTGCCTTTCGCTTGTCATCCGATCGGATGATGTACCAGGGAGCTTCGTTCGTGCTGGTTTTCTTCAGCATCAGGTCGCGCGCCCGCGAATAGTCGTACCATCTCGAATAGGACTCCAGGTCCATAGGGCTGAGCTTCCATTGCCGGACGGGGTCGTCGATGCGCGCATGGAAGCGACGCTCCTGCTCCTCCATGCCCACTTCGAGCCAGATCTTGATCAGGATGATGCCGCCATCGATGACATATTTCTCCATCTGCGGGCACAGCCTGAGGAAGCGCTCGTGCTCGGCGGGGGTACAGAATCCCATGACGTATTCGACGCCGGCGCGATTGTACCAGCTTCGGTCGAAGATCACGATCTCGCCGCCGGCCGGGAATCTTTCCATGTAGCGCTGGAAGAAAAGCTGCGTCTTCTCGCGATCCGACGGCGCGGGCAGGGCAACGACGCGGAACACGCGCGGGCTGACCTTTTCGGTGATGGCCTTGATCGTCCCGCCCTTGCCGGCGGCGTCCCGGCCCTCGAACAGAATGATGACCCGTAGCTTGTTCTCCCGCACGTAGTCCTGGAGGTGACAGAGCTCGACCTGAAGCTTCTCAAGCTCCTTCTCGTAGTCTTTTCGCTTCATCCGCTCCGCAGGTACGTCCCTGGCCATGCCGATTCCTTCTGTTGCGCGTCAATCGTCCCAGGAGATGGTGACGCCGATATCGCCAGGCACACCGCCGGGGAACTCGATGATCTGATAGGCGATGCGATAGCCGCGCGGCTTCAGATAATCGGTCCAGAGCTGGAAGATCTCCTTGGGGATGCCGGTCAGGGTATTCTCCCAGCCCTTTTCCATCTGGTTGATGGCGCGGCCCCTTGTCGGTGCAGAGCGAGTTCGGGAAGCGATAGACCATCACTTCGGTCATCCCGTTGCGTACCGCGCGCTGGATGATGGTCGAGGCGAGCTTGATCTTCTCCTCCTCGGTCTTGCCGGAGGGCTTGCTCAAGCGCTCGATCAAAGCCCGCTTTTCGGCCTCGGCAGCGGCTGCCACGCGGACATATTCCTCGGCTTTCTCAGCCTCCTTGAGAGCGGCTTCCTTCCGAATCTGGGCAGCGTTGGGGATGAGATCGTCGAGGGCGGGCATGGCTAGCGCCTCCTGAGGGCAGTGCGATCAACGCTAGGTCGGGCAGGGGGCGTTCCCTTGATTCAAATCAAGCAAACGGACGGACTTCCGAACACACTGCCGCAAGTACTCATTCGCGGACCGAGGAGAGACGTTTGAGCGACCAGCTTCATCCGATGGCTCCGCACCATCTGCCGTTCTATCTCGCGCCGGGAAGCGGCACCGATACGCTAATGGTGGTGATGGGCATCTTCCTGATCGGCACACTGCTCTGGCTCGGCACGCTCTATTGGAAGCTGCACAGCCTGCCCGAGCGGTTGGCGCACAAGTCGCAAAAGTTGCAGTTCGAGTTCGTCGCGGTACTCGGCCTGATCTCGCTGTTCACGCACATGCACATCTTCTGGATCGCGGGCCTGTTGCTTGCGCTGATCGATCTGCCGGACTTCGGTACGCCGCTGCGCAGCATTGCCGGGTCCGTCGAGAAGATTGCAGAGGCGACGCCGGCCGGGGATGGCGAGGAGGTCCCGGCAGAGGCCGCGCCTGCGCCGGCTCTGCCGGAAAAGCCGGGGTCTGCCAAGGAGAAGGAGCACAGCCATGCTTGAGCTCATGATCTGCTCCCTCGTCACGATCCTGCCCGACTACCTCTATCGTCGCTACGCTCAGGGCAAGCGCTTTGGCAAGGAGATCACCTTCTTCTCGGTCTGGTACGAGCTGCGCTGGGGCATCACCGGCTGCCTGATGCTGACGGTGTCGCTGATCACGATGATCTTCTATTTCCACCCCGCGACGACATCGGCGACGCTCTATTTCCGCACCGTGCCGATCCTGCCCGAAGGTTCGGGCCGTGTGGCCGAGGTCAAGGTCGGCTTCAGCGCGCCGGTGAAGAAAGGCGATGTGCTGTTCACGCTGGACGCCTCGAAGCAGCAGGCCGCCTACGACACGGCGAAGCGGAAGGTCGCGGAGGTCGACGCGGCCATGCAGACGGCGCAGGCCGACGTGGCCAAGGCCGAGGCCCAGGTTGGTGAGGCAATGGCCAATTATCAGCAGGCCAAGGACGAGCTCGAGGTCAAGAGCGAGCTCCAGCGCCGCAACCCCGGCATCGTCCCGCAACGGGACATCGACAAGCTCCAGGTCCTGGTCGATCAGCGTCAGTCCGGCATCGATGCCGCGAATGCCGCGAAGCAATCGGCATCCATGCAGGTCTCGATCTTGCTGCCGGCGCAGAAGGCCAGTGCGGAAGCGGCGCTGGACCAGGCCCAGGTCGATCTCGACAAGACACAGGTGCGCGCCGGCGTCGACGGGCGCGTCGAGCAGTTCCTGGTTCGCCCGGGCGACGTCGTCAATCAGCTGATGCGCCCGGCGGGCGTTCTCGTTCCGGAAGGCGCGGGCCGCAAGGTCCTCCAGGCCGGCTTCGGCCAGATCGAGGCGCAGGTGATGAAGGAGGGCATGGTGGCGGAGGCGACCTGCATCTCCAAGCCATGGGTGATCATCCCGATGGTGATCACGACGGTGCAGGACTACATCGCTGCCGGACAGTTCCGGTCCGGCGAGCAACTCATCGATCCCCAGAACGCCGTCCGTCCCGGCACCATCCTGGTATTTCTGGAGCCGCTCTACAAAGGCGGCCTGGATGGGGTCACGCCCGGCAGCAGCTGCATCGTCAATGCCTACACCAGCAATCACGAGGAAATTTCGGCCAACGATACCCCAACCAGCCGGAAGATCGCGCTGCACGTCGTGGACGGCGTCGGCCTCGTCCACGCGCTGCTGCTGCGCATTCAGGCGCTGTTGCTGCCGATCCAGACCCTGGTGCTGAGCGGTCATTGAGCGGGTTCTGGAGGAATTGGCGCTGTCCGCGCAGGGCAATTCCCGCTAGAATTGCCCGTTGAAGCAGCCGTTGGAAGCTGCGCGAAGGGAGCTGAGCGGGCGCATGTCCATTGTTTCGGTCAGGCCGTGGCCGGCCGCAGCCGCATGGTTATGCCTGACCCTGTTGGTCGCCTTTTGCCTGCCCCCCGGGCGAGCCGGGGCCGTCGAGCGAAGCCGGGGCGGCGAGCTCAAGCGCGTGCTGGTGCTGCATTCCTTCGGCCGCGAGTTTCGGCCCTGGAGCGAGTACGCGCGTGACATCAAGGCCCGGCTCGAGCGACAATCGCCTTGGCCGCTCGACATCCAGGAGCATGCGCTGCTCACGGCGCGCTTCAACAATCCCGGTCCCGAGGCTCCGTTCGTCGACTATCTGCAGTCGCTCTACCAGGGCGCGAAGCCCGACATCGTGCTGAGCATCGGCGCGCCTGCCGCCCGGTTTGTGCAGAAATACCGCGCGCGACTATTCCCCGATACGCCGCTGATTCTTTCCGCGGTCGAGGATCGGCTGATCGATCGCGCCGATCTCCGCGACAACGACGTGGTCGTGGCAATCCGCAACGATTTCGTGGCCGCATTCGACAACATCCTTCGGCTTCTTCCGGACACCAAGTCGGTTGCGATCGTGATCGGAGCCTCGCCGCTCGAGAAATTCTGGATGGAGGAGGTGAAGCGGGAGTTGAAACCTCTCGGCGACCGGTTGGAGCTCGTCTGGTATTCGGATTTGTCATTCGAGGACATATTGAAGCGCGCATCGACCCTGCCGCCGCATACGGTGTTGTTCTGGGGGCTGATGTCGGTCGATGCGGTCGGGGTCGTCCACGAGAGCGACATTGCCCTGCGCAGCCTGCACGCAGTCGCGAATGCCCCGATCTTTTCCTACCAGGAGCCCTTCTTCGGCGACAGCACCGTCGGGGGACCGATGCATCTGGTGGCGGAAACGACTTCGAGGACCGCGAGCGCCGCGATCGGCATTCTCGGCGGAGCGGATCCCGCCAGCTTCAAGTATGAGCCCCTCGGCTTCGGTGCGCCCAAATATGATTGGCGGGAATTGCAGCGCTGGGGCATCAGCGAGAGTCGCTTGCCTCCGGGCAGCGAGATCGTGTTTCGCGAGCCGAGCGTTTGGAAGCGCTATCGCTGGCAGATGGTGTTGATCACCGCGGTATTTCTGGTGCAGGCGGGTCTGATCAGCGGCTTGCTGCACGAGGGACGCGGTCGCAGGTTCGCCGAACTGGAATCCCGCCAGCGGTTGGCAGAGCTTGCTCACGTCAATCGCTATTCCACTGTCGGCGAGCTGACGACGTCGATCGCCCACGAATTGAACCAGCCGCTTGGCTCCATCCTGACCAATGCCGAGACGGCGGAGCTGATGCTCAAGGGCAACTCGCCCGATCTCGACGAGCTCAGTCAGATCCTTGCCGATATCAGGCGGGACGACCTGCGGGCGAGCGAGGTGATCCGCAGGCTCCGCGCCGTTCTGAGAAAGACGCCGTTCGAGGTCAAGGACATCGAGCTCAACGATACCGTTCGCGAAGCGATCGGGCTTGTGGAGGCCGTCGCTCACGGACGCCGCATCGCATTGACCTACATGCCTGTCCTGGTGAATCTGCACGTCAAGGGCGATCCGGTCCAGCTTCAGCAGGTCATTCTCAACCTGATCATCAACGCGATGGACGCGGTCTCCGAGACGAACGGCGAAAAACGCGAGGTCAGCGTCTCGACCCTGCGTGCCGGCCATCACGCCGAGATCAGGATCACCGACACCGGAGCCGGAATAGCCGCGTCCGATCTTGCAAATGTGTTCGATCCGTTCTTCACGACCAAGCCGGAAGGCATGGGTATGGGGCTCGCGATCGCCAAAACCATCGTCGAGGCTCATCACGGCATGATCAGCGCGTCAAACCAGTCGGCGGGGGGCGCGCTGTTCACGATCCAGCTTCCGATCGCGCGCTGACGGGACGGTATCTTGATCTTGATCAAGCCCGCAGGGCTCCGCGGCGCTTTCTCTATCCCGGTCGCATAGTCGGGATAGGCGGGCGTGAGGAGCATGAGACGCCGTGACTTCATGTCGCTGGTCGGTGCAGCGGCCGCGTTTCCGGTCCTGGCGAAAGCCCAGGACCGGATGCCCTCGGTCGGGGTGCTGACTGGAAATGTGATCGGCGATCCCGGCGCACAGATGCGGATCGCTGCCTTTCAGCAGGGTCTCACCGATCGCGGCTGGACCGCCAATCAGAACTATCGTCTGGAGGTGCGCTGGCCGGGCCCCAATCCCGCGCGGCAAACATTGGAGGCACTCGAGCTCGTCGCCGCGGCGCCGGACGTGCTGCTCGCGACCAGCACAGGAACGGCGCGGGCGCTGAGCGCAGCGACGCAGCGAATTCCGATCGTTTTCGTTGGGCTCTCCGATCCCGTCGGCACCGGTCTGATCGCCAATCTGGCGCGGCCGAGCGGCAATCTCACCGGCTTTTCGCTCTATGAGCACTCGATGAGCGGCAAGTGGCTGGGGCTGCTGAAGGACATGGCGCCTGGGATCAGCCAGGCGGCGCTGCTGTTCAATCCGGAATCGTCACCCTACGCGTCGTCTTATCTGCGGGCGGCGCATCAGATGGAAAGTCGTTTGGGACTCAAGGTGATCGGCGCCAGCGTTCGCAGCGGCGCCGAGATCGCGGATCTGATCGAGACCACCTCGCGCGCCGGCGGCGGTCTGGTCGTGCTGCCGGATGGCGGCTTCTTCGGAACCCAGAGCGCGATGACGATTGCGCTGCTGGCCCAGCATCGCGTGCCCGCGATCTTCGCCGTCCGCTTCTACGCGGTGAATGGCGGGCTGATGTCCTATGGTGCAGATCTCACCCAGCAATTTCGTGATGGCGCCGGTTATGTCGACCGCCTTCTGCGCGGTGCCGGGATCGGCAGCCTCCCGGTGCAATTCGCCACCAGGTTCGAACTCGTCATCAACATGAAAGCGGCCAACGCCCTCGGCCTGACGGTGCCGGGCCGGCTCCTGATGGATGCTGAACTGATCGAATGACGCTTCGCTCTCGCGCAGCAGTAGCACGATCGCGTTTCGTTGATCTCGATCAACGAACGCCGGCGTGTCGGCTCGATCTTCCGACGCGGGAAGTGTGAAGGAGGATGCGATGTTTCGCTGCGGCAAGATCCTGGTGGCGCTTGCGTTCACAATGGCGACCTGGTCCGCCGCAATGGCGCAGACCGAGACGCCACCCGCGAATCCCGCTCCGCAGGCACAACCGGCAGCGTCGACGGCACCGGCGGCCGAGCTGCTGAAGCCGGAGCAGCTCGAAGCCTTGGTCGCGCCGATCGCGCTCTATCCCGACGAATTGCTGGCCAACGTGCTGGCCGCTTCGACCTATCCGCTGGAGGTGGTGCAGGCCGACCGCTGGCTGAAGGAGCGCAAGACGCTGAAGGGCGATGCGCTCAGGACGGAAGTCGAGAAGCAGAGCTGGGACGACAGCGTCAAGGCGCTGGCCAGTACCGCTGATGTCCTGGCCATGATGAGCGACCAGCTCGATTGGACCAAGAAGCTCGGCGACGCCTTCCTCGCTCAGCAGCCCGACGTGATGGATGCGATCCAGCGGCTGCGCAACAAGGCCTATGACAACAAGAAGCTTGTCACCACCAAGCAGCAGAAGGTCAGTGTCCAGTCTCAGGAGGGCAAGCAGGTCGTCGTGATTCAGCAGGCTGATCCCTCGGTAATGTACGTGCCTTACTACGATCCGGCGACCGTCTACGGCAGCTGGCCCTATGCGGAGTATCCGCCCTATTATTGGGGTTATCCATCCTATGTCGGCGCCGGCATGGTTGCCGCCGGCATCGCTTTCGGCACGGCATGGGCGATCGGGCGCTGGAGCAATTACTGGGGCGGCGGCTGCAACTGGGGCAATCGCAACGTCTACGTCAATCATCGCACCACCAACATCGGCAACGGTTGGCAGCACAACCCCGCGCATCGGGGCGGCGTACGCTACGCCAACAACAACGTGCAGCAGCGCTTCGGCAACAACAACATCAGGGCCGGTGCGGCGGACCGGATGGATTTCCGTGGCCGAGATGGCAACCAGGTGCTGCGTCCGAGCCAGGGCGCTGGCGCAGGAGATCGTGCAGGAGATCGTGCAGGAGATCGCGCAGGGGATCGCGCAGGAGATCGTGACGGCCCCGGTGATCGCGGCGGTGCTGGCAATCGTGGCGATCGTCCGGGGGCTGGCGATCGGCCGAGCGCTGGGACGCGTGATCGGCCTGGTGCTGGTGATCGTGCCGGAGCCGGTAATCGTGCGAAGGGCGGTGCTGATCGCGCCAGGGGTGGCGGCGATCGTGCCAAGCCTGCGACCAAGCCTGCGACCAAGGCTGCGAACCGTGCCGGCGGCGGTGCGGCCAATCGCGGCGGCGGCGGTAATCGCGGCGGTGCCATGAACGTCTCTTCGGGCCGCTCGGCAGCCGCCGCGTCCGCGCGCGGTCGCGCCAGCATGGCGAGCATGCCGCGCGGTGGCGGCGGACCGGGCATGGCCGGGCGCGGCGGCGGGGGCGGAATGGCGATGCGTGGCGGCGGAGGCGGTTTTGGGGGAGGCGGCCGCGGCGGCGGCGGTGGCCGGCGCTCCGATATCGCGCTGAAGCACGATATCGTTCTGCTCGGCCGTCTTTCCAACGGCCTCGGCTATTACCGCTTCAGCTACATCGGCAGCGAGAAGGCCTATGTCGGCGTGATGGCGCAAGAGGTCGAGCGGGTGATGCCCGACGCCGTAACCCGCGGCAGCGATGGCTATTTGCGCGTCTATTACGACAAGCTCGGACTGACATTCCGCAGCTACCGCGACTGGCTCGCCGGCGGCGCGAAGATTCCTGCGGAGGTGAAGCCATGACCGGGTTGAAATCGTTCCGCCGCGCAGTGTTGCCGGGCTTCCTGGTGTTGGCGGTGCTTGGCTCTGCATCGCAGGCGCAGGAATCCTACAAGACACCGGAAGACGCCGCGGCTGCGCTGGCGGCCGCGGTCAAGAGCGGTCCGAAGGACATTTTGAAGGTGCTCGGCAGGAATGCGCAGGATATCGTCTCCTCGGGTGACGAGGTTGCCGACGTCGATATCCGTCAGCGCTTCGCATCGATGTACGACGCCAAGCACGGCATCAAGGCGGAAGGCAACAAGACCGCGACCTTGACGCTGGGGCCGGATGATTTCCCGTTCCCGATTCCGCTGGTCAACACCAAGGCCGGCTGGGAGTTCGACATCGGCGAGGGACGCATCGAGGTGCTTCGCCGGCGCATCGGCCGCAACGAGCTCGATGCGATCCAGACCGCGCTCGCTTTCGTCGACGCCCAGAACGAATACGCCGACAAGGACCGCGGCGAGGGCGTCGGCGTCTATGCCCAGCGCATCCTCTCCTCGCCCGGCAAGAAGGACGGCCTGTTCTGGCGCGACGACAGCGACCCGAGCCCGCTGGGGGCGCTGGCAGCCGAGGCTGCGAACGAGGGTTATCGCGCGGGCGATGTCGGACCTGTGCCCTATCACGGTTACTACTTCCACATCCTCAAGGGGCAGGGCCGGGATGCGCGCGGCGGTGCGCTCAACTATGTCGTCAACGGCAAGATGATCGGTGGCTTCGGCCTGATCGCCTGGCCCGCGGAATACGGCAACTCCGGCGTCATGACGTTTCTCGTCAATCACGAGGGCATTGTCTACCAGAAGGATCTGGGCAAGCGCACCGAGTCCATCGCCGAGCGAACCACGCTGTTCGATCCCGACGAAACCTGGAAGAAGGTCGATGCAGCAAAACCCTAAACCGCGCCCGCGCCTGTTCCGCCTGAGCGCGGCTATTCTGCTGGCCCTCGGGCTGACCATTCCGGCGACGCCGTCCCTCGCGCAAGCCGCCGGCCATGTCCGCGCGAAAATCGTCAAGGCGGGCCTTCTGGTCGGCGGCGGCGCCGGCAGCGGTGTGCTGACCTATCGCGGCAAAACCTATCCGTTCAGGATCAGCGGCCTGAGCTTCGGTATCACGGTCGGCGCGACAGTCGGCCGCTTCGATGGCTGGGCGTCAGGCATTCGCGAGGTCGGCGACTTCGCCGGCACCTACAGCTCGGTTGGCGGCGGCTTTGCCGTGGTCGGGGGCGTCAACGGCGTCCATCTCCGCAATGAGAAGGGCGTGAACATCGTGCTGCAAGGCCCGAAGGCTGGCCTCGAGCTCGCCGCCAATATCAGCCAGATCACGATCGCCTTCAGATGAGGCTCACGCGGACCGCGTGTGGGCGAGATCGAGAACGAGGCGCAGCGTCGCCGGATCATCGCTTCGCGCAATTCTGAAATCGGCCTTTGCGAACACGCGGCGCATCGAGGCGTTGCCGGACAGAACTTCGGCCGTCAGCTCCCGCATCCCATGCTCCCGCGCAATATCGATGAGATGCCTCAGGAGCAGGGAACCGATGCCGCGGCCTTGCCAGGCGTCCACCACGACGAAGGCCATCTCGGCCCGACCGGGGTCCGTGACCACATATCGCCCGCCACCGACGATCGCAGGACGCCCTTGTTCCTCGACAAGGGCAGCAAGTGCGACGTGATTGCTGAAATCCAAGTCCATGAAGAACGCTCGCTCCTTCTCCGAGAAGTGCCGCTTCATGACGAAAAACCGGCTCCGGAGCGAGTCCGGCCCGGTGCGCTCGATCGCCGCCAGCATGTCGGCCTCGTCGTTCGGGCGCAGCGCGCGGATCTCGATCGGTGTACCGTCCCTCAGCGCCGCCCGCGCGCGGTAATTTGCGATGTCTGACATGCCGATGTCGCTCCGGCGGCATTCGGCTCGCCAAGCAAGCCGTGCCTCGTGCCTGTGCAGGATGAGAGCCTTTTGCGCGGGCAGATCATCTTGACCTAGATCAACGCTCGTCCTCGCCCGGCATCATCAATTGTCGAACGCGACGGAGAGGTCGAAACATGTCCATGGACAAGGCACAAATTCCGAGCGGTCCAATGTCGGGGCTGGTTGCTTCGGCGGTCGAATACATGGTCGATGCGGGGCAACGCAGTGTCCTGTTCCTGGACATCATGCGTCGCCGCGGCGACCAGTACCGGGAACACATCGCGCAGACCGCGCCGCATGTTCTGCAATATGCCGCAGAATTGATCATGGATGGCCGCAAGCTCGATGAACCCGTCAATTACGCGCTGGTGCGCATCCTTCCGCCTGAGAATGTCGAGATCGACAGGGATCGGCGGCCATTCGTCGTGATCGACCCACGCGCGGGCCACGGCCCCGGCATCGGCGGCTTCAAGGCCGACAGCGAAATCGGCGTCGCCATGAAGGCGGGGCACCCCTGCTATTTCATCGGCTTCCTGCCGGATCCGATGCCAGGACAGACCATCGAGCGCATTGCGCGCGCCGAAGCCATCTTCATCGAAGAGGTCATCAGCCGTCATCCCAATGCGGACGGCAAGCCCTGCGTCATCGGCAATTGCCAGGCCGGATGGGCCGTCATGATTCTGGCCTCGCTGCGCCCCGAGCTGTTCGGACCGCTGATCATCGCCGGCGCGCCGCTGGCCTATTGGGCCGGCGTGCGCGGCAAATATCCGATGCGCTATTCGGGCGGGTTGTTGGGCGGAAGCTGGCTGACGGCTCTGACATCCGATCTTGGCGCCGGCAAGTTCGATGGCGCCTGGCTGGTGCAGAACTTCGAAAACCAGAACCCGTCGAACACGCTGTGGACGAAGCAGTACAACGTCTATTCCAGGGTCGACACCGAGGCGGACCGCTACCTCGAATTCGAGCGCTGGTGGGGCGGCCACGTCAACCTCAACGCCGAGGAGATCCAGTTCATCGTCGACGAGCTGTTCGTCGGCAACAATCTGGCCGCGGGCAACATCGAGATGTCCGACGGCCGCAAGGTCGACCTTCGCAACATCAGGTCGCCGATCGTGGTGTTCTGCTCCGAGGGCGACAACATCACGCCGCCGCAGCAGGCGCTGGACTGGATCCTGGATTGCTACGCCGACGTCGATGAGATCAGGGCCTACGGGCAGACGATCGTATATACCGTCCACGAAACCGTTGGCCACCTCGGCATCTTCGTGTCCAGTGGCGTCGCCAAGAAGGAACATGCCGAATTCTCCGAGAATATCGATCTGATCGACGTGCTGCCGCCTGGGCTCTATGAAGCCACGTTTGACGCCAAGGCCGCCGATACGACAAATGCCGATCTCGCCATGGGCAATTGGGTGATGCGCTGCGAGGCGCGGACGCTCGATGACATCCGCGCCATGGGCGGCAACTCGCCCGAGGACGAGCGCCGCTTCGCCACCGCCAAACGCGTTTCGGAGATCAATCTCAAGGCCTATCAGAAATTCCTCCAGCCCTGGATCAAGGGCATGGTGACGCCGCAAATGGCCGAGTGGGCTCACAAGATGCATCCGCTGCGGCTGCAATACGAGCTGTTCAGCAGCAAAAATCCCTATATGGCGACGGTGAAATCATTGGCCGAGAAGGCCGAGGAGAAGCGCAAGCCAATCTCGAAGGATAATCCGTTCCTTGCCTTCCAAGAACAGATGTCGAAGCAGATCGTGCATGCTCTGGACAGTTGGCGAGATCAGCAGGAAGCTCTGAGCGAGGCGATGTTCCTCAGCATCTATGGGTCGCCGGCGCTGCAAGCCGCGGTCGGAATTGATCCCGGCTCCGCACCTTCCGCACGGAGGGAGATGTCGGCGGAGCATCGCGCGATGCTCGAGAAGCGCGTTGCTGAACTCAAATCGCGGATCGGCGAAGGCGGCCTTCGCGAGGCAGCGCTGCGCGCCTTGCTCTATGTCGGGTCGGCGCGCGGGATGGTCGACGAACGAAGCATCGAAGCCCTGCGGCAGATCCGGAGGGACCAGGACGGGGCGCGCATGACCCTGCCCGAATTCAAGATGCTGGTGCGGGAGCAGTTCTTCATGCTGCTGCTCGATCGGGACGCCGCGCTGGCCGCCATCCCCAAGATGCTGCCTGACGACGTCAATTCTCGTTGCCGCACCTTCGAGGCGATCGAGCGGGTGCTGTCGGCCAGCGAGGACGTCACAGGTGAGCGCGCGAGGCGGCTGGGGCAGGTTGCCGGCCTGTTCGGCATCGACACGTCGGAGGGTTCCGAAAGAGGGTCGAACGTTGCCCCTTTCGATCCCAGGGCGAAGGCATCCTAACGCGGGTTGCAAGGACCGGGAGCAACATGATGTCACCAGATGCGGCGGCTACGCACTCTCCCAGCAAGTACGATCGCCTGATCGCCGCGGCCAGGGCGATCCCGCCCGCGCCCACCGTCGTCGTGCATCCCTGCGACGAGACGTCGTTGCGGGGCGCCCTGGACAGCGCGGCTGCGGGCATCATTCGGCCCGTGCTGGTCGGACCGGAGCGGAAGATCAGGGATACCGCCGCCAAGTTCGGTCTGGACATCTCCCGCTGCGAGATCGTCGATGCCGCGCACAGCGACGATGCCGCAGCGAAGGGCGTCGAATTGATCCACTCCGCGAGAGGTGAACTTCTGATGAAGGGCAGCCTGCACACCGACGAGTTGATGCGGGCCGTGACCGCCAAGGTCGGCGGGCTGCGGACCGATCGGCGCATCAGCCATGTCTTCGTCATGGACGTGCCGGCCTATGCCGAGACCATCTTCGTCACCGACGCCGCGATCAACATCTTCCCCGACCTCGATGCCAAGCGCGACATCATCCAGAACGCGATCGATCTCTACAACCAGGCCGGGTTCGGCCAGTCGCCCCGGGTCGCCATCCTG
Organism: Bradyrhizobium sp. USDA 4472; assembly: GCF_054058595.1. Classification (NCBI taxonomy): domain Bacteria; kingdom Pseudomonadati; phylum Pseudomonadota; class Alphaproteobacteria; order Hyphomicrobiales; family Nitrobacteraceae; genus Bradyrhizobium; species Bradyrhizobium sp. USDA 4472. The sequence goes on along the minus strand of NZ_JBSSAM010000001.1, from coordinate 7,110,112 downwards.
TCCGCCGTGGAGACGGTCACATCGAAGATTCCGTCGACGATCGAGGCTGCGGCTCTTTGCAAGATGGCGGACCGCGGGCAGATCACCGGTGGCGTGCTTGACGGGCCGCTGGCGTTCGACAATGCGATCGATGTCGATTCGGCGCGCATCAAAGGTATCGAGTCCGAGGTCGCCGGCCGCGCGCAGATCCTGGTCGTGCCTGATCTGGAAGCGGGCAACATGCTCGCCAAGAATCTCGCTTATTTCGCCAAGGCCGACGGCGCCGGCATAGTGCTCGGCGCGCGGGTGCCGGTCGTCCTGACCTCGCGCGCGGACAGCGCGAGGGCGCGAATGGCATCCTGCGCCGTCGCCGCGCTTTATGCCAACGCCCGGCGCCAGAGTGCGCCGACCATTGCGGCGTGATTGCCATGGACAGCATCCTGGTCGTCAACGCCGGCTCCTCGAGCGTCAAGTTCCAGGTCTTCGCAGTCGACGATGAAGGCAGGCTTCGCCGGTTGATCAAGGGACAGGTGGACGGCATCGGCAGTCGTCCGCGCCTGCGGGCGAATGGAGCTGGCGGCGATCCCATGGCCGATCGCGCCTATCCGATCGAGGCGATCGGGGACGTTCCGGCGGCGATGGCGATCGCCGGCGAGTGGCTGCGCAATGAAGTCCGCATCCAACCCTTGGCGGTCGGGCACCGAGTCGTCCATGGCGGGCCGGAATTCGAGAGGCCGGTTCTGATCGATCATGGCGTGGTGGCACGGTTGGAGCGCTTCGTGGCTCTGGCGCCGCTGCATCAACCCCACAATCTGGCGCCGATCCGTTCGATTCTCGCCAATTTCCCTACAGTGCCCCAGGTCGCCTGTTTCGACACCGCGTTTCACCGCACCCATGGTCCGCTGGCCGATCATTACGCGATCCCGCACCAGCTCCACGCCGAAGGCGTGCGCCGCTACGGGTTTCACGGCCTGTCCTATGAGTACATCTCCCGTACCTTGCCGCAGATCGCGCCCGATATCGCAAAACGCCGGGTGATCGTCGCCCATCTGGGCAGCGGTGCGTCGATGTGCGGCATGAAGGGCGGACAGAGCGTCGAGAGCACCATGGGATTCACCGCGCTCGACGGACTGCCGATGGGCACCCGCCCCGGTCAGCTCGATCCGGGAGTCGTGCTGTACCTGATCTCGGAGAAGGGGATGACGCCATCGAAGGTGCAAGATTTCCTTTACCGCGACTGCGGCCTGAAAGGTCTCTCCGGCGTCAGCAACGACATGCGCGAGCTGCAGGCGAGCGGCGATCCGCAAGCAAAGCTGGCGGTGGACTATTTCGTCTATCGCATCGGTCTCAGCGCCGGCATGCTGGCCGCGGCGCTGCAGGGCATCGATGCCTTCGTCTTCACCGCCGGCATCGGCGAGAATTCCAGCGGCATTCGCGCGCGCGTGGCGGAGCAACTCGGCTGGCTCGGCGTGGCACTCGACGCAGCCGAAAACGCGCGCCATTCGCGCCTGATATCCGCGAAGGCCAGTCGCGTGCCCGTCTATGTCATACCGACGGACGAGGAATTGATGATCGCACAGCATACGCTGTCGCTGCTGATGAACGGCCAATCGCCCGGCCCCAGACATGAGAGGGTGTCATGATCCCAGTATTTCCGGACAGCAAGGTTGCTCTGAAGGGGAAGAAGGGCCTCGTCGTCGGCATCGCCAACGACCAGTCGATCGCCTGGGGGTGCGCCAGGGCGTTTCGCGCGCTCGGCGCCGATCTCGCCGTCACCTATCTGAACGAGCGTGCCAAGAAGCACGTCGAGCCGCTGGCCCAGGCGCTCGAGGCGCCGATCTTCGTGCCGCTGGACGTCATGGTCGAGGGGCAGACCGAAGCGGTGTTCGAACGCATCAAGTCGGAGTGGGGGCAGCTCGATTTCCTGCTTCATTCCATCGCCTTCTCACCCAAGGAGGCGCTGCACGGCCGCGTCGTCGACGTCGGCCGCGACGGCTTCCTGAAAACCATGGACGTCTCCTGCTGGTCGTTCCTGCGGATGGCACATCTCGCCGAGCCGCTGATGAAGAACGGCGGCACGATGTTCACCATGACCTATTACGGCAGCCAGATGGTGGTGGAGAACTACAATATCATGGGCGTGGCCAAGGCGGCGCTCGAGGCGTCCGTTCGCTATGCGGCTGCAGAGCTCGGGCCGAAAGGCATTCGCGTGCACGCGATCTCGCCGGGACCGCTTGCGACCCGCGCGGCCTCAGGCATTCCCGAGTTTGACGAGCTCATGGACAAGGCACAGTCCAAGGCGCCCACGCGCAGCCTCGTCAGCATCGACGATGTCGGCAATGCCACCGCGTTCCTGGCGCTCGACGGCGCGAAGCTGATCACCGGCGGTGTTCTCTATATCGATGGTGGCTATCACATCATCGATTGATGGTGGATCGGTGCGCTGTCGCGCCGGGCCGGGTGGCCTCGGCACGTGGTTTGATGATGGCATATTGCCGGTGTTTTGCCCGACGGGGCAATGCATTTTTTCGTAAAAGCAGAAGATGCGGTGCGGTGGACCCCATGGCTACTGTGCATGGGGTTGTTTTCGAGTTTCTTCTTTCAGCGGTAGTGCAGGGCGATCAGCTCGGCGACGCAGGCGGGCTTCCTGCCGCCCTCGATCTCGATCACGAGGTGGTAATTGACACGCAATCCGTCGGGCGGCACGTCCTCGGCTTCGGCGACCGTGACGCGGCCGCGCAGCCTTGAACCAGCCGGCACCGGCGCCAGATACCTGATCCGGTCCGCGCCGTAGTTGAGCGTGTTGCGCAGGCCCTTCAGGCCGATGACCGAGCGGATGAACAGCGGGGCCAAGGCGAGCGAGAGAAGGCCATGAGCGATGGTCTTGCCGCCGGGCATTTCCTTGCTCGCGCGCTCCTGGTCGACATGGATCCATTGCTCGTCACAGGTCGCCTCGGCGAACTGGTTGATGCGCGCCTGCGTGATCTCGATCCAGTCGCTGGCACCGATCTCGGTGCCGACAGCGGATTTGATCTCGTCGAAGTCGCTGAATATCCGCATGGGTTCACCTGCTCAGAGTCTCATTTCCGGAACATTGTCGGGAATGGCGAGCTCAGCCTCGGTCAGCGCCAAGACTTCGCCGACGCTGATGCCGGGCGCGGTTTCCAGGAGTGTCGCCTTGCCCCCGGGGAAGCCAATCACGGCCATGTCGGTCACGACCAGGTTGACGGGGCGTGCCGAAGTCAGCGGCAGCGTGCATTTCGCCACGATCTTCGACTTGCCCTTTGCCGCGTGCTGCATGGCCACGATGACGCGCTTGGCGCCGCTCACGAGATCCATGGCGCCGCCCATGCCCGGCACCATCTTGCCGGGGATCATCCAGTTGGCGAGATGACCATGTGCGTCGACCTGGAGGCCGCCGAGCACGGTGACGTCGACGTGACCGCCGCGGATCAGCCCAAACGACATCGCGCTGTCGAAGGTCGAGGCGCCCGGCAGCGCGCTGATCGGGCGCCCGCCGGCGTCGGTGAGGGTCGGATGGGCCATCCCCTGCTCGGGAATCGGCCCGGTGCCGATCAGGCCGTTCTCCGACTGGAAGAAGACTTTCAGATCGGACGGCACGTAGTTCGCGACCAGGGTCGGAATGCCGATGCCGAGATTGACGAGATTGCCGCTCCTCAACTCCTTGGCGACGCGCCGGGCGATGATGATCTGGGGATCCATGATGTCACCCGTTGGTGATGAGGTAGTCGACTAGCGGTGCGGGAGTGACGACGTGATCGGGCGCGATCACGCCGACGGGGACGATATGCTCCGCGGTCACGATGACGGTGTCCGCCGCCATCGCCATGATCGGATTGAAATTGCGCGAGGTGAGCGCGTAGGCGAGGTTGCCGAGATAATCGGCAAGGAAGGCGTGCACCAGCGCAAACTGCGCGCGTAGTGCCGTTTCCAGCAGGAATGCCCGGCCATCGACCTCGATCTGACGCTTGCCTTCGGCAACGAGGGTCCCGACGCCCGTCGGCGTCAGCACGCCGCCCAGGCCGCATCCCCCCGCGCGGATGCGTTCGACGAAGGTGCCTTGCGGGACCAGGTCGACGGCGATCTGGTTCGCCAGCATCTGCTGTTGCGCCTTCGGATTGAGGCCGATATGCGTTGCGGTCAGCTTCGACACCAGCGCCTGATCGAACAGCTTGCCGACGCCCCTGCCGGGCGTCGCGGCGTCGTTTGAGATCAGCGTCAGGCCTGCCTTGTGCTGGCGCGCGACCTCGTCGAGCAGGCGCTCCGGCGTCCCCACGCCCATGAAGCCGCCGACCATGATGCTGGCGCCCGCCGGGATCATTGCAACGGCTTCTTCGACGGAAACGGCCTTCATGGTTGAAACTCCCGGTCGGATACGGCAGGGCAGTAGCGGATGTTTGCCCACCTTCACCGCGGTCCTTTGATTTGCATCAAGGCTGACCGCCATTTGAATCATCGACGGCGATCCCGATGCTTCGGAGCATGTCGTGCCAAAGCTTGCGCACCTCACGGTGGCGGCGTTCCAATGCGGAATTGATGGCGTCGCGATGGGGCTGCAGGGTTGAGCTCTTCAGGATCATGATCTGGGTCTGGAGCATGCGGCCGCTCTCGAACTCGATCCGGCGCAGCGCCATCACGAACGGATCGGCCGCATTTGCGGCCGTCGGCAACAGTGCAGCCGGCCGGATCGCGGCGTGGACGGCATGCGCAAGCGTCGCGAGCCCTGCCGCCATGGCGAGGGGCCAATCGGGTATGTCGTGCACCGGTGCCGGGTACCAGGCGCTTTCCCAGCCGACGGCCATGTAACCCAGGCCGGGGTCAGGCGCCCAACTCGTGGCGCGGATCAGCAGGGAGACGATTTCAGTTTCGCGGAAGAGCTGCGCATTCAATTCGGTTTGCCAGCCGGACTCAAGCGTTGCGGGCAAGGTCAATGCGGACTGCCGCGCCAGCGCGCCATGCGCCGAGATCAGGAACGCTGCGATCCGCGTCTGCTGGTGCGGTGGAATGCGGCCGTCTGATGCGAGAGGATCGAGGAAGCCGCTCATGGCAGCGCTCGCTTGACCGGAATGGCGCGCAGATGATCGTAACCGGCGGGGAAAGGCGTAAGCTCGCCGCCAGGTTCCTCCGGCGCCACCCAGACGGCTTGATTGCCTTGCCAGCGGCCGGCCAGCACGTCCTCGGCAAAGCGTGCAAGCAGATCGGCCGTCAACGCGCCTTTCTCCAGCGTGAAGGCGTGGTAGGCCTTTGGAATGATCACCATCGAGCTGTTGGGAATCTCGATGCGCAATGTTTCGTGCACACTGCGCGGCGTCAGAAAATCGAACTCGCCGTTGAGGATCATGGTCGGAACAGCGATCGCCGACAGACGCGGCGTCAGCGGCTGGAAATCGAGAAACGATTCCATCAAGTTCTGAAGTGCGTAGACGTCGTTCACCAGCCAGCCCTGGCGCTTGACGCTGTCGAGCTTGTCCAACAGCGGCTCCAGCCATTGGTCTGACAGATTCATCGGCAGCAGCAGGTCCTGGAGATAACTCGTGCCGCCGAGGATCAGTCCGGTGCGCAGGGCGTTGCCAAGCAGCAAAAGCTGGGGTGACAGCTCCGCAAAGCAACTCATCGGCACGAGCCCGGAGAGCCGCCCGCCATGATCGATGGCGTATCGCAGCGCGATCAGGCCGCCGAAACTGACTCCACTCAGGAAGATGGGACCGTCCCCAAGCTCGTCGATCAGAAGGCGCAATGCACTGACCTGGTCGTCCTGGCTAATGTAGAGCGTCGGCTTGTCCGAGGCGCCCTGACCAAGCAGATCGAATGTCGCAACGCGAAAGCCTCGCGCGAAAAGCGCGGCGCGATAAGCGCCCCACAGCTCGGAATATTGCGTAAGCCCGTTCACGAGCACGTAGGCAGGCGCGCCCGTCGGCCCTTCGAGCTCATAGCGTATCCGATACGAGCCGTGGCTGAGGAAAGGCATCGCAAAAACTACCGACGATCTGATGCCTCCAATCCTCGACCTCCGCGCTGGAATTCCATTGAGTTAGATCAAAGCCCCCCGTGCCGAAGTGCCTAGCGTACGAAAAACTGTCCAGGGAGGAATCCGTCATGACCGGGACCGATATCGCGAAGCGTTGCTTCCTTGGCTTGATCGTGCTGCTGGTCGGCACCGCTCTCGCTGCCGCACAACCCTTTACCCGCCGCTCGTCGCAGGTGCAGCATGACGGCTTGAAGAAGACCTACGAAATCGCCAACTTCCGTCTTGGCGGCAAGTACGACCTGACCGATCCCTCCAAATGGGAGAATGGCGGCGAGGGAGGGGTCACGCTGGAATCCCTCGGCGCCGGCAAGCTGCGCACCGCCTATATTGCCATCGGCAACGCGCGTCGCAACGCCGCCGGCGAGATCACCAATGCCGTCGTGATCAACTCCTACTATTCCGGCGATTCCACCGACATGTACGAGCAGTGGGTGAAGGGCGCCGCGCTCTCAGGCGGCGTGCCGATCATTGGTCCGGGCCGCCCGATCGATACCGATCGCTACTATGTCATCATGGTCGACCCGCTCGGCACGTGGGGCGCAAGCAAGCCGTCCGACGGGCTCGGCGTCAAATTTCCACAATACAGCTACTACGACATGGTGCAGGCCAATTATCGCCTGCTGCGGGACGAGTTGAAGGTCGCGCGCGTCGCGCTCGTGACCGGCGTCTCCATGGGCGGCACGCAGACTTACGTCTGGGGCGTGATGCATCCGGAGTACATCAACGCCCTGATGCCGATCGGCGGAACCACGCAGTCGGATGGCGACGACCCCGTCGGCAATTGGACGTTCCAGATGATGACGGCAGCGATCCAGTCCGATCCGGTCTGGCAGGCCACCAACGGCGATTACTACAAGCTGCCCAAGGAGAAGCATCCGGTGCCGGGCGTTGCGTTCGGCTGGTCGATCCTCGGAATGACGGGTTACGACTTTGCCTTCCGTACGACCCAGAACTGGCCCGCCGTTCAGCCCGAGATCTTCTACTGGGATCCGCCGAACGAGAAGGCGGGATTGAACGTCACCAACCGCGCCAAGCTCTATGACGCAGTCGACCTCGTCTGGCGTAACCGGGTCGGCGAGACCCACAACATCAACCCCTATCTCGGCCGCATCCAGGCGCGCACGCTGGTGATGCACATTACGAACGACCTCTGGCTGAACTTTAAGCTGGCGCAGAAGGCCGTTGATCGCGTACCCGGCGCGGACCTGATCGCGCAGGAGAGCCCGGTCGCCCATTACGGCGTGTTCCCGATCATCAATCAGCGCAAGAACGATCCGAAGTTCGTTGGCTTTATGGACGACGTGGCAGCGCTCGATCGCGCCCAGAAATTCGTCGACAAGAATTATCGCACGCCCGATGTCGCCCAGAAGATCGATCTCAAGAAGTCGTTCTGGAAGGCCTATGTAACCTATCCCTATCCGGTCAAGTTCGCCGACGCCAAGGACAAGAGCGGCAATTCCTGGGAAATCGGCTACATGGACGAGTATGCCGGCACCGACAAGGACCCGAAGGTCCTCGTCATCATCCACGGCAAGGGCGCCTTCGGCGGCCACTACGGCAATATCATGCAATACGCATTGCGCAGCGGCCTGCGCGTGATCGTACCCGACCTGCCGCATTATGGCATGTCCGGGCCCGGAAATCTCGACAAGAGCCCGGCGCGCACGATGCAGGACATGCGCGAGGTGATCTACGACCTCGTCGTCAACCAGCTCGGCGTCAAGAAGGCCTACTATCTCGGTCATTCGCTGGGCGGTCAGTTCGTGGTGGGGTATGCCCTGACCTGGCCCGACGCGGTGCAGGGCCTTGCGCTGGAAGCGCCGTCGGGCCTCGAGGAATATCCCCGCGAGATCACCATCGCGAAGGACAAGAAGGCTCCTCTCTTTGCGGACGGTCTCGGCCGTGACTTCGACAAGTGGAAGCAGGTCTGGGACCAGACCGGAATCCTGGCAGCGGAGAAGGCGCGCGACGAGCAGAACATCCGCGACTTCTTCTATTTCAAGAAGCGTGACCCGGACACCGGCGCGGTGTCGGCCGCAAAGAGCGGCTATTTCTTCAGCGACAGCGAATACGCTCGCTTCCACACCGAGCAGCGCGTTGGGCTCACCAAGGGCAACCCGAAGGAGCTCGAGCAGTGGTGCAACGTGTTCATCTTCGACATCTACACCATCGGCGCAGAGCTTCAGCAGGATGACCCGAAGAACCTCTATGAAAGGGTCACTCAGATCAAGGCGCCGATCTTCCTCGCCTTCGGCGACAAGGAGCCGTTCATCCCGACGCCCGCGTTCAACGGGCTGACGGACCTCGGCCGCGACGTCATCACGCCGTTCATGACGCGGATGACGAATGCCGGCAATCGGCCGATGCTCAAGATCTATCCGGAGACCGGACACTTCATCCATACCGACAACCCCGTGGAATATGCCGCCGATGTCGTGGACTTCGTGACGAAGGGAACGGTCGACACCTCGTCGCCGCTCGGCACCGACCGCATGATCAAGGGCGCGGTGGTATCGGCCTTGCCGGTGGCGCCAACGCCGCCCGGTGCGGCGCCGACGGCAGGTCTGAACAAATAGGATCCGTCCATGCCGAGAGTGCAGGCGGGCGACATCCAACTTGGCTGGAGGGAGTGGGGACGAGGCGACGTCACCGTCGTCTTCATCCACGGCAATCTCGCCAGCAAGGATTGGATCGAGCTTGCCGCGCCGATGTTTCCGACTGGACTCCGCGTGGTCGGAATTGATTGGCGTGGTTGCGGAGACAGCGACCGGCCAAAGCCGGCTTCGGACCATTCCAACTACACGATGCAGCAGCACGCTGAAGACATGCTGGCCGCCCTCGATGCGCTCGGAATCAGATTCTGCCACCTTGCGACCCATTCGACCGGAGGTATCATCGCCGCGCGCATGCTGTTGAAGCAGTCGCAGCGGTTCGGCCGCGTCTTTGCGCTGGATCCGGTGACCCCGTTCGGCATTGCCTTCAATGCCGAACAGATCGGGCTGTTCAGGGCGATGATGGCGAGCAAGGAGCTGACGCGGTCCGTGATGGCCACCGCCGCCTCTTCGCTGTTTGTCCCGGAGACCATCGGGCCAGGCAAGATCCCACGCTTTCGGGAGGGTCTCGGCGAGATCCAGGCTCTATTCGACCGGATCATCGAGCAGACCTTCGGCGTGTCGGAGGGGATCTGGATCGGAACGCCGGTCAACCTGACGCGCGAGAGCGAGAGCCGCGAGCTTGAGGGGCGCATGTCGGAGATCCGGCATCCGCACCTCGTTTTGTGGGGCGAGTCGGACGGTTGGATTGCACTCGCGGATCTGCGCGCCATGGCCGATGCGATGCCGGATTGTCGGCTGGTGATCGTGCCCCGCATCGGTCATTCGATGAACCTTGAGCGGCCGGCGCTCTATGCCGGCTATTTCGGAGCCTGGTTCGGAGGACTCACCGCGTAGCAGTCGACTTTGAAGAAGCTATTTCATAGTCGACTTGCGAGATGAGTATAAGCGCACTGATGCCGTCTCAGCGTCGCTGCGACACCAAGCGCATCCCATGATTTTGTCGCGCACTCAGGTCGAGATCGCCTTGGCCGATCCGACGCTGTCTCGTAGAACGAACTTCTGAATCTTTCCGGTGGACATCTTCGGCAGCTCTCCGAATACGACGGCCTTCGGCGACTTGAACCCCGGCAGGTGCTCGCGACAGTAGCCGAGCATGTCGGCTTCGGTGGCGGTCGCGTTCGACTTCAACTCGACGAAGGCCCAAGGTACCTCGCCCCACTTTGGATCCGGCTTGGCGACCACGGCAGCGAACAGCACCGCCGGATGCTTGTAGAGCACGTCCTCGATCTCGACCGAGGAGATGTTCTCACCGCCGGAGATAATGATGTCCTTGGAGCGGTCCTTGATGATGACATAGCCGTCTTTGTCGACCACGCCGAGGTCGCCAGTATGGAACCAGCCGCCGGCGAAGGCATCGCGGGTGGCGTCGGCGTTCTTGAGGTAGCCCTTCATTACAATGTTGCCGCGGAACATAACTTCGCCGGTGGTCTCGCCGTCACGCGGCACCGGCTGCATGGTGTCGGGATCGATGACGGTGACAGCTTCCTGCAGCGGGTAGGGCACGCCCTGGCGGCGGGTGAGCTGCGCGCGGTCATCGGTTGAAAGGTCGTCCCAGCCAGGCTGGGCCGCGCAGAACGCCGCTGGGCCATAAACCTCGGTCAGGCCATACACATGAGTGAGTTTGATGCCGATGCTCTCGGCGCCGGCGAGCACGGCGACCGGCGGGGCCGCGCCGGCGATCAAGCCGTGGACGAATTTGGCGGCGTTGCCACGAGGTGCCTCCGGCGCATTGATCAGCGTGTTGTAGACGATCGGAGCACCGCTCATGTGGGTGACGCCATGTCGAGCAATCAATTCGAAGATCTTGGCGGGGTCGACCTTGCGGAGGCAGACGTTGATGCCCGCGGTAACCGCAATGGTCCAGGGGAAACACCAGCCGTTGCAGTGGAACATCGGAAGCGTCCACAGATAGACCGGGTGCATGCCCAGGTTGGCCGCCAACACATTGCTGACCGCGTTGAGATAGGCCCCGCGGTGACAGGTGACGACGCCCTTGGGATCACCCGTGGTGCCAGATGTGTAGCTGAGCGCGATCGCATCCCATTCGTCTTCGGGATAGCGGGGCAGGAACTGCGCATCGCCCTGGATGATTGCCGCTTCATATTCGACCTCGCCGATCCTCTTCCTGCCCTTGATTGCCGCATCGTCGACGTCGAAGATAAACGGCTTCCGTCCGGTCAGCAGTGTGGTTGCCTCCGTGACCAGGTCAGAGAATTCCGGGTCGACGAAGACGACCTTTGCGCTGCCATGGTCCAACTGAAACGCGATCGAGGCAGCATCGAGCCGCAGGTTTAGTGTGTTCAGCACCGCTCCCACCATCGGTACGGCAAAGTGGAGCTCATGCATGGCGGGCACGTTGGGCAGCATGGCTGCGACGGTGTCGCCGCCACCGACGCCGAGCGCGGTGAGATAGGCGGCCAGACGCCGACACCGATCGTAAGTCTCGGCCCATGTGAATCTGCGGTCCTCATAGATGGTGCTCGTGAGGTGCGGATACACGGTGGCCGTGCGCGTGAGGAAACTCAGCGGCGTCAGCGGTTGGAAATTGGCCGGGTTCTTGTCCAGGCCAGTGTTGTAGGGGCCAAGCATGTCTCCTCCTGTTGCACGAACATCGGGCCGGCATTCCAAACGGTCTCGTCGCGAGCCAACCGCGCGCAGTCTTAGCATCGCGCCGGCACCCCCAGAATCGGTCAACTAACGTATTGCAGCACTCCGCTGCGCAACGCAGACTCAACCATCCGGCCGTTTTCGCAATTCAAACGACAACGCTCGAAGAACTATTCGAGCGAAATCGACGAGAGGACATCTACGGGAGGAGCAAATGCGCAACAGCTCGCAATGTCTTCGGAATAGCTCAGAAAATCGCTGTGCGATCTGCAACGGAAAGTTTGGTCTCGTCCGGTACTACAGTTGGCGAACCGCCCTCTGTTCAAAGAAGTGCCTCGAGCAGTTCAAATGCCGCGAGCAGAGTGATCGAAGATGGTTGCTCCGCTGGGTTCAGGCCGCTTGACATTTGGATCCTGCGGCGAGGCACACACAAGAAAAATTCATCGTTCGCGACAACGGAGGGTGCGCGGTGATGAGCGACTCGATTGTCCATTCGTACCTTCCGGAGCTCGAAGCATAAAACGTCCAACGATCCGCAGTGTTCGGCGAACGGATCATCGAAATCGGTCAGCTGACGTATTGTCGAATGGAGATGCGCGGACGAAAGTCGGCTGTCCGTCTGCGAGTAAACCGGGCCGGACGTTCGCCTGATGAGAAACGATCCGTCGAGGTGTGATCTACGGGCGAATTTCGTCGCTGCGCTCGTCTGCACCCAGTCGCCTATGCAAGGAGGTAACCCATGGACACTGCCGCCGCTTCCTCGTCCTGCACGTGCGTCCCGGGCACGCCTAACACGGATGCCGTGAAGCATCCTCTCGACCCGCTGACGGCAGCCGAAATCGCTGCGGTGATCCGGATCGTCCGCAATGATCCACAGTACGGCGCCGAATTTCTCTTCGAGACGATCGAACTTCTCGAACCTGAGAAATCGGTCGTACGTCAGTACAAGCCCGGAAATCCCATAAAGAGGGAGGCTCGGGTCAATCTGTTCAAGGTCAGGGAGGATGGCGTCTGGCGTCTGACGGTTTCGCTTGCGCAAGGAACAGTTCTCACGTCGAAATATGTGCAAACCGCCAAGCCGATGATTCAGCTCGAACAGTTCACGGCCATCGAAGACGCCGTGCGCGCGGCTCCCGCGTTCATTGCTGCCTGCAAGAAGCGCGGCATCGAGGACATGTCGCTTGTCTGCATCGATCCGTGGTCGGCGGGCAATTTCGACATTCCGGGCGAGGATGGCCGATATCTCGCGCACATCTTCGCCTGGCTGCGTCTGCGGGAGAACGACAATCTCTATGCGCACCCGATCGGTGGCCTGAACGCCGTGGTCGATATCAAGACCTACGAGATCATCCGCGTGGACGACCATGAGATCATCCCGATTCCCGAGGCAGAGGTGAACTACGAGGCGGAGTTCATCAAGAAGCCGCGCACGCCCTATAGACCACTCAATATCGTTCAGCCCGAGGGCGTTTCGTTCAAGCTCGATGGACATCGGCTGGAATGGGACCGGTGGTCCGTGCTTGTCGGCTTCAATTCACGCGAGGGCCTAACTCTTCATGATATCAGCTACGATGGGCGACCGGTCGCGCACCGCGCCTCGCTGGTGGAAATGGTCGTCCCATACGGCACGACGGAGAAGGGGCATTTCCGGAAGAACGTCTTCGATATCGGCGAGTACGGCATAGGCAAGCTCGCGAACTCGCTGAAGCTCGGCTGTGATTGCCTCGGTGCCATAGCCTATCTCGATGCTCATCTCGCAACGATGGACGGCAACGTCGTCACGATAGAGAACGCGATCTGCATCCACGAGGAGGATGCCGGCCTGCTGTGGAAGCATTGGGACTTCCGCTCCAACAACGTTGAGTCACGGCGTGCCCGAAGGCTGGTCATCTCGTGCATCGCGACGGTCGCCAACTACGAATATGGGCTGTTTTGGTACTTCCATACGGACGGCTCGATCCAGTTCGAGCTCAAGGCGACTGGCATCATCAACACGGCCGCCTGCCATCCGGGCCAACCTGGCAAATACGGCAGGGAGGTCGCCCCCGGCGTCGTCGGTCACATTCACCAGCACATCTTTTGCGCGCGGCTCGACATGAATGTCGATGGTGACGACAACAGTGTCGTCGAGCTCAATACGAAGGCCGATGCCTGGGGGCCGGATAATGCCTACGGCAACGGCTTCTACGAGGAGGAGACGGTTCTCAAAACCGAGCTTGGCGGGTGCCGCCAGGTGAACCCAGCGACCCATCGGGCCTGGAAGATTATCAACCCCAATCGCAAGAACTGGGTCGGCACGCCGACAGGGTACAAGCTCGAGGCCAGTCACCCCGTGACACCATTCATCCATCCCGAGTCGCCGTCGGGCAGGCGCTCGACTTTCATCAAGAACCAGCTCTGGGTGACGGCCTTCGATCCCGAAGAGCGATATCCGGCTGGTGAACACATGAACCACTCGGATGGGACGGGAGGTGTCTCCGACTTTGTCAGGAAGAACCGGAATATCGAGAACACTGATATCGTGCTCTGGCACGTCTTCGGTCTTCACCACCAGGTCCGCCCTGAGGACTTTCCCGTTCAACCCTGCATCTTCACCGGCTTCAAGCTGATGCCCAGCGGCTTCTTCGATCGCAATCCTGGCATCGATCTCGCGCCCGAGAGGAATGCCGCGAGTTGTCGTGCGCAGGCCGCCGAGTAGGGTGCAGCCCGCCGGCAAACCCGTCGCATTCCAGCTCGTCCGACCGGCGTCGTGCGCCGGTCGTGCCTCCTCCAGCTCGATGGCCTCCGCGGTGGTCGCTTTGGCGATCTTTGCAGGCTCGGCCGCACGGGTCCTCCCCGCGTTGCTGGCCGTCACGATCCAGCAAGATCGGGGCTTGCAGCCCTCCGACGTGTTCTTGCCGATCACGCTCGGCATTGTAGTCTCCGCGTGCGCATCGCCGTTCGCGGCGTACAGCCTCGAACGCTGCGGCGTTCGAGCGCCGTTGATCGCCAGTCTGGCTCTCCTTGCGACATCGCTGGCGTGGACGACGTGCGCCGCATCGCCATGGCATCTCACTGTGGCCTGGGGCCTGGGTTTTGGTTTCAGTGGCTCTTTGAGCGCCTCCCTTCTCGGCGCGATGGCCGGCAGCCGTGGCGACGCAGTGCATTGTGGGACACGGTTCGGTTTCCTGGCGTCGATGCAGCCGCTGGGATCGGCGGCGGGGCTGCTGCTGGCATCGCGTGCGGCCAATGCGCTCGATTGGCGCTTCGTGTTCCAGGCCGCTGCCTTCGGGGTGCTCGCCACGGCGTTCGCCGTGTCCTTGTCCCGATATCCCGACGAGGAGACTTGCCGCGAGAGCCCAAGTCCAAGCGGCACGCGGCATTGCGTCCAAAGGAGAAGAACTGGCGGTTCTGGGTCCTTGCCACGATCTTCTGCATCTGCGGCGCGTCGACATCCGGGCTGATCGATGGCCAGCTCGGTATGCTCTGCATGGGCGCGGGTCTCGACCTCACATCGAGCGCGGACGTCATGGCGATTGTCGTATTTGGCGGTGCGATAGGGAGTGTGGTGAGCGGGCATATCGCGGACCGTTGTTCAGCGCGAACGCTGCTGGCGCTCTACTTTTGCGTCCGCGCGCTCCTCTTGCTCTACCTTCCGTTTACCGGCTTCAGCCTGGTCGAATTGGCCCGGTTCGGCGCGCTCTATGGTCTTGATGCGGCACTGACGTTCCCTGTGCTGGTCAGATTGATGTCCGGAAATCTGGGCACGCGTCACGTCGGCAGAGCGATGGGCTGGATGACCGTGATGCACCTGGCAGGAGGCGTTATCGCTTCGGCCGGGATCGGCGCCCTTGGCCTGGGAGCCTATGCGGTCGGATTCGTGGGCGTCGGCCTCGCCTGCCTCGTGGCCGCGGGTCTCGTGGTGCTTCTGAAGGATGGGACTGCGCAAGCCGCGCCATCCAGCTGAAATTGTCGCTGCGGATCAATGGCCGGCAAAGGTCCGAGATCGCCGCGCGGGGGACTCCGCCAGCAGCAGTCCTTCGGACACCGCAAGCGCCGCGAGTCGCGTGCGCGAGTCGCAGCCCATCTTTGCGAGGATGTGCTCGATGTGCGTGGAGACCGTGCGGGGCGACACGAAGAGCTGCTCGGCGATGTTGGGATTTGACGCGCCGCTGGTCACGAGATGCAGGATCTGTACCTCCCGGAGCGAGAGATTATACGGCCAGCGAATACATTGTTCTGTGATCAGGAGGATGTTTCCACGGCAGGTCGTGATCGCAACCTGGTGACAGCGGCCGGCCTCGTCCGGCCAGACGAAGCGTTGAGCGCTGAGCGATTTCGCCTTCTCCAGCACCAGCCGGCGAAGTTCTCCGCCCTCGCCGAGATGCGGGCCCGGACTACGGTTGGGGAGGTGAAACGCAAAACCGTTCGGCGAGACGGCGATGGCATAGGCGCCTGGCGCCAGCTCATCGGCCAGCAGCTGTGGTGTCCTCAGCTGATCACATATGTTCAGCAGAATCGGGCGGAAGCGCTCGGTCATCTCGCGGTGCTCGTCCTTGGCGTGCGCCTCCTTGGACCAGCTCATGTGGATCGCCCCGATGTACCGGCCATCGGCGACGCGCAGGCACATCGTCGAGCCTTCCCTGAAGCCATCCGGCATCAGGTATTCCTGGGCGGTGAAGGTATCCGGCAGAGAGAGATTCCAGTCGCGCTTGTAATCTCGCCAACGCAGCGAGTGCGTGTCCCTTTCGCGCGCTATGGCGTAAGCGGGGCAGGTCCCAGGGAAGCCGTCCAGCACGTAGGACATCGTTTTGTCCGTGTATCCGTCAACCGCCAGGAAACGGTGATTTCGGGATATCGGATCCATCGCGACTAGCGCGATCGCCTCGCTCCTCACGAACTCGCGTAACAGACGAGTGACCTGGGTCGCTTGATCGATGATCTGATCATTCAGGGCTGCCGGCTGTGCATCGAGCTGCACCGTAGCCGACGTCGCGTGGTCGATCGCTGCCGATTTCACTGGGAGCCTCCAGCTCGTGAAAGATCTTGCCAACGGTTCTTGATCAAATCTTCTTCTTGGCCGCTATTGATCCGTTGGACCGGCGGCACCGCGTAGTGTTTCGCGTCCTCAGCAGAGCAAGGACCGCGCCAACCAATGCGAGCTGCCACATGACGATGTGGTCATTCGCTCTGCTATCTCGATCGTCCCCATCGAACTGAGACGCCGAGCTGGAAGCTGCAATTGCATGTTAGAGGCGGTCACTCCTTTAGTCAAAACAGTGTCACACTGCACCTCATTCAAGGCCAGCAATTCTGACGCAAGATGACCTTCCGCGCTGCCGACTGATGAAAATCTGGGCGCGGCTTGCTGCGCAAGTCGTCACCCTGAGCTCGGTTCGCACCCGCAGCGTAGTTCTGGCTCACACCAGGCCCTCCAGGCCACTTCAAAATCGGTCAGCTGACGTATTGCTGAAAATCGGCAGAAGACCGAGGCTCTGACAAATGCGGTTCGGCCGAAACCACCACAGTCCGTGGGATCCGGATCGAGGCCGCACCACCCGACGGTGTTTGCGCGCATCGTCTTGCTCTAACAGAGGTCGGGCCCGGTCTCGGTCGTGATGCCGAGAACCCGCGCGCCATTGCTGGAAAGGTTGCTCGGATGGTTCTCAAACTCACCAGGCGTTCAGTGACCGCGGGCATCGGCGCAGCCATGGCCGCACCATTTGTCGGACGGTCGGCGCTTGCCGCACAACCGATCGTTCTCGGCGTTCCCTACTGTCAGACGGCTGCAGCGGGTGTCGCGGATCACCAGGACTTCCTGAACGGGACGACGCTCGCGATGGAAGAGATCAATGCCGCAGGCGGCATCCTCGGCAGGCCGCTGAAGCTGTTCACAACGGACATGAATGTTCTCTCCCCGGAATCCTCGAAGCAGGCGCTGGCCGCCTGCGTTGATGCCAAGGTCGACGCGATCTCCTTTGCTTTCACGCTCGTCCCCTTGCCGGCGATGGACGCGACGGCGAAGTACAAATGTCCCTACATCAACGGCAACGCGCAACGCGCCGGCACCGCTGCCGTCAAGGAGCAGCCGGACAAATACAGTCACATCTTCCAGTTTTGTCCCTCTGAGGTGAACTACGGATGGAGCTATGCTGTCTGGCTGGAAGACCAGGAGCAGGGGGGCGTCTGGAAGCCGAAGAACCGCAAGGTTCACATCATTCAGGAGCAGATCGGTTACTGCCAAACGATATCGCGCGCGGCCCAGGAAGCGATCAAGCGGCGCGGCAAATTCGAGGTCGCCCGCATTACGGATATCCAGTATCCCGTGCAGGACTGGGCACCGGTCATTCGCGAGATGAAGGAGGTCGATGCCGCCGCGATCATGGTGGACCATTGGGTGGCTGCTGAATACGCCGCTTTCTGCAAGCAGTTTGTGGCAAGCCCCGTGCGCGACTCGCTCGTCTACCTACAATACGGCCCCTCGCAGCCGGAGTTCCTCGAGCTTGCCGGTTCGGCGGCGAACGGCTTCGTCTGGGGCACGACCATGGGCATCTATGGTGACCAGAGGGGGCTCGCCTACAGGCAGAAGTACAAGAAGCGCTTCCCCGGCATTGCCGGGCTTGCCTATACCGGCATTGCTTACGATCAGACCTACTACCTCAAGAAGGCCTGGGAAGCAGTCGGCGATCCCCGGAAGTTCAGGGAGGTCTGCGACTGGATCCGGACCAACCCGCAGCGCGGCGTCTGCGGCTACGTCGATATGGGCAACCCATATCAGGAAGCGCTCCATTTCCCGGACAATGGAGGCGACGAATTGCAGGCGCGCAAGCTCGAGGCCGGCGTCGCGCAGCTCTATGTCCAGATCCAGGGCGGCGAGCACAAGATCGTCTATCCCGGCCCGGTCTCGGAAACGAAGCTGATCTCTGCGCCGTGGTGGAGCTGATGCTCAGACAAATCTCCCGAAACGATGCAGCTGAACGGGGCGGAAAGGCCGCCCTGTTCTCCTGCACCGGCATCGCGCTCGATCTCGGCGGTCGCGAGATCCTCCGCGACATCAGCCTGCATGTCGAGGCCGGGGAAGTGCTGGGCATCATCGGGCCGAACGGCGCGGGCAAGACCAGTCTGTTTGAAATCCTGTCCGGCCGTATGCCGCCAAAGAGCGGCTCAGTGTGGTTCAAGGGTGAAAATGTTACGGGCCTACCGTTGTATTCCCGCTCGCGCCTGGGGATCGGCCGCACGTTCCAGACGCCGGTGGTGCCTGACGAACTGACCGTCGGCGAGACGTTCAAAGCGGCGCGTCAGGCTCACCGTCCGTTTCTCACGAGGTTCGACGCCGAATATGGCGCCGACCTCGTCGGTCTGAAGATCAGTGACGACACGCCGGCGACGCAGCTCGAGACCTTCAACCGGCGCAAATTGTTGCTGGCCTGCCTGCTGATGCGCCGGCCCTCGTTGCTGCTGCTGGACGAGCCGGCGGCCGGCCTGATCAATTCGGAGGTCGACGAGATCGATACTCTGCTGCGGATCCTCGCAAAGGAGATGAACATTGCGATCCTCATCGTCGAGCATCGCATCGAACTCCTTGGGACGATCGCCGACCGCATTCTGGTGATGGACGCCGGGGAGGTCATTTCCGAGGGCCTGATGGACGACGTCATGGCGGACCCGAAGGTTCACGCGGCCTACTTCGAGGACTTCAGCGAAGAGGCGGATACATGAATATCTCCGTGAGCAACCATTTGCCGGGAGCTCCGGCACGTCAGCCGCAGCGCGAAGTCCTGAACGTCAACGGACTGTCCGCAGGCTATGGGCCGGTTCGCGTCATCCACGATCTTGACCTCGTCGTCCAGTGTGGGGAGCGGATCGGCATCGTTGGCCTGAACGGCCACGGCAAGTCGACCCTGTTCTATGCAATCGCCGGACTTACCGGCTGGCAGCGCGGCTCGATCAAGCTGAACGGCAGGGAGGTCGGTCGCACGCGAAGCCAGGGGCCGGGGCGCTACACCCACGAAATCGTGCGCGCAGGATTGGCGCTGATTCCTCAGGGCGACGAGATCTTCCATGGCCTGACCGTCGAGGAGCATCTCGATTCCGGGGCCTACACCGCGGCGGCCTGGCGCGATCGCGCTGCGCGCAAGCTCCGCATCCTGGAGATATTTCCACCGTTGCGGAAGCTGATGAGCGTACCCGTGGGGCGCTTGTCGGGCGGGGAGCGGCGCATGGTGTCGATCGGCCGCGGCCTGATGACGGACGCGTCGCTGTTCCTCGTCGACGAGCCATCGCTCGGGCTGGCGCCCAAGATCGGCAAGAGCGTGATCAACGCTCTGATGGCCGTCAAGCTCGGGAATGCCGCGATGATCATCGCGGAGCAGAACGTCGCGCTGCTGGAAGGACGGGTCGACCGCGTCATCGGCATGCATGTCGGAAAGCTCAAGGGTGAGGCCTCGGCGGCCCTCGCGTTGAACGTTTATCGAAAGGCGTAAAACGTGGATATCTGGTTCATCGTCAGCAACACCATCGTCCTTGCGTGCATTTACGGCACGCTTGCGATCGGAATTTCGATCACCTGGTCGAGCCTTGGCCTGCTCAACCTCGCCTACGGCTTCATATTCGCATTCTCGGGCTATGGCGCCTGGCTGTTTGCGCAGCATGTCTCCACATCCGGGCCCGCGGTGCTGGCGACGGGTATCCTCGCAGGCGCGCTCGGAGGAGTGATCATCTGCGCGATCGGGTTCATACCGATCCACGACAAGCCACACTTCACCATTCGAGGTCTGATTGCGACGCTCGCGATCAATCTGATCGGCACGCAATGTCTGCTCTGGTGGTTCGGCCCGCGTTCGAAGAGTCTGCCGGATATCTTCGGCAACTGGTCGGTGTCCCTGCCGGGTGTGGTCTTCACGGCCGACAAGATCGGGAACGTGGTGACATCCGTCCTGATATTGGCGGTCGTTCTGAGGTGGATGCAGTCGAGCCGCCGTGGCCTCGAAATCCGCGCCATGATGATGAATCCGCATGCGGCATCCATCGTCGGCATCGGCGTTCGGCGAACCTCGTTCTATGTCATGGGCATCACGGGCGGGTTGGCGGGTCTCGCGGCCGTTCTTCTCTCCCAGACCTACTACATCTCGCCGTTCGGCGGACTGATGCCGATGATCAAGGGGGTCAGCATTGCGCTTTGCGGCGGGCTCGGCAGCGTGCGCGGCGCCGTCATCGCCGCCATCGTGCTCGGCCTCAACGAGGCGCTGACGAGCATATCGATCGGCGGCCGGTACGTTCTCATCACCCAGTTCGTCGTGATCATCGCCATTCTGTTGGTCCGCCCGCGCGGCATTGCCGGGCTGCTCGACAGGGCGAGGGAGGCCTGAGCAATGTCAATGGATAGCGGCATCAAGTGGCGCAATCCGCTCTTCGTGTGGGGCGGCAAGCGCGACGTCGAAGAGCTCCCGACCATTCCGTTCCGCAGCCATCAGGAGGTCTGGGAAGGAACTCGTCGATCGGCAACGAAGCTGAATGCCGTCGGCCGGCTTCGCTACTACTACAAATGGCCAGGCCACGGCGGAACGATGTGGAATCGCCTTCGCTACTGGCCGACCCGCCGCCGCGTGCTTCGCCTGCGCGGGGAGTACAACCCAAAGACCTTGCGCGCGGAGAAGACGATCGTCGACAAGCGGCCCCTCTGGTGGATATTGGGGCTTCTCGCGCTGGCGATCGCTCCCCTGTTCACGCCAGGTGATCTGCAGAACACGCTGCTGACGGCGGGAGCCACGTTCGGCATCTATGCAGCTATCAGTCTGTGCTGGATGCTCATCATGGGAACCGCGGGCGTCTTTTCGCTCGCAACCTATGCAGTCGTCGGGACGGCAGCGTTCGTGACGGCCTTGCTTGCCGTCAAGTTCGCATTGCCCTGGTGGTTGTTGCCACCGATCGGGGCTCTGGTGGGGCTGGCTTTCGGTGGGATCATCGCGCTGCCGGCAACGCGGCTCGACGGATTCTACTATGCGCTTCTCACCCTAGGGCTCAACGAGCTCTGTCGGGTCTACTTCGTGACGTCAAAGGAGTTCGGGTCTGCGAATGGCGGCCTGTACGGCGCCGTGACTTACATACCGGAAGACTGGTCGCAGTTAGGTCAGCTGCTGCTGGCGTATTACGCCTGCTTCGGCCTGATGCTGCTGGCTTTGCTGCTCTACCGGTTCGTCAACGGCCGCCGGCTTGGACGAATCCTGCGCATGGCGCCCGAAAAGCGCGAGGCCTTCGCCGAGGCGACCGGGGTCAACTTTCGCCAGGCGCGCGTCTGGGTGTTCCTCATCTCGTCGGCGGCGCTGGGTTTCATCGGCGGATTCTATACCTCGAATTTCGGCGGGGTGGCCTTCTCGATCTTCAACTTCGATACCGTGCTGCTCGGCCTCGCCATGCTGGTCATCGGCGGCGTTGGACGCGCGGAAGGCGCGGTGGTCGGCACGCTCATCGTTGTGTTCTTCGACCAGGTGCTGAATACGTGGGGTCCGGCTCGCTTCATGATCATCGGGCTCATCATGCTCCTGGTCGTGCTCTACCTGCGTAACGGGCTGTTCGGCATCAAGGCGCAGTTCCGTGCCTGGCGCGACAAGAAGAAGAGCGAGCGGCGATCGACGCGAGCGGAGAAGGGCGGCGAGATGCTGCCCGAGGAAGCGACCGAGACCGAGGACAAGAGCGTCATCTACCAGCGGCGCCACGACAAGATGGCCCGCGACCATCTCAAGACCCTGGTGTCACCGGAGATCATCGAGGAGCACCGCCACTCCCTCAACGGGCAGCACAGTGAGGCGCTCGAACGGCTCCTGATCTACTTCCGTACCCGTCCTCAGGTGGAGAAGTACGCCATCATGGCCGTGGAACGCTTCGAAGGCTATCGCATCGTCGCCCTGTCAGGACACCGTGGCGTAGCGCCGCGTGTGGTGGAGGACCGCATCTACGCGACGCCGGACGAGGCCTGCCACGGCGTCTTTATGCGGCGCGTTCAGGATCTGCTGGAGTCCTGATCACGGATGAAGCGTTCCGACCTGCGCGGCGGACGGCGGGCTTTAAATGAGGGAGTTGGCGGTGACACCGGTCAGACTTTTTGGCTACACGGACAGGATCTCGGTCAAGCCGGGTGAGACGATTCAGTTTCATGTCAGCGCCGAGGGGACTGATACCGCCGAGGCGCAACTGGTGCGCCTGATCCATGGCGATCAGAACCCATCAGGACCAGGCTTCGTCGAGGAAGAGGTGGCGTGTACCGCGAACGGCAGGTGGCAGGTCGAGCGGCAATTCACCCAGGTAGGATCGTTCCTCGAAGTGGATGACCCCGAGGCGCGGCTGGCGTTCGCAAATAGCTTCACTCTGTTCGCCTTCGTTCACCCGACATGGCCGGCATCCGGAAAACGGCAGACCATAATCGGCCGATGGGACGGCGATCGGAAGCAGGGCTACGGCATCGGCATTGACGAGAAAGGCTATCTGCAGTTTTGGAGCGGACGGGGCGAGGAGATCGAGCGCCTGACCGCCGACGTGCCGCTGCAGGTGCAGATGTGGTATTTCGTGGCCGTGACCTTCGATGCCCAGACCCGGCGCACGACCTTGCACCAGGTCGGCGTCGGCAACAGGTACAACGGCCTGTTGGGCAAGGTCGCGCTGGTGGATTACGAATCCCGCACGTCTGCGACTTTCCGGAGCAGGCCCGGCAACCTGGCCTCAACTCCGTTTCTGATGGCAGGTTCGCGTAGCCGCGACGCGCAACAGCGGACGTGCGTGTCGGAGCTCTATTGGGGCAAGATCGACCGGTGCGGTGCATTTGGCCAGGCTCTACAGTCGGCCGAGCTCGACACGATCAGGAGCGGGCTCGTGCCCGCAATGGACAGCCTGGTCGCGTACTGGGATACGAGCGCGGGATACACCGATCGCGGCATCGGTGATCTCGTGGTCGACGTCGGTCGGTACAAGCTGAATGCCCGAGGATACAATCGGCCCGTTCGCGGCCAGACCGGCTGGAACTGGGACGGCTTCACCGATTGTTTCCGCCTGGCTCCGCAGGAGTTCGGGGGCATCGAGTTTCATGCCGACGCGCTGACGGATTGCAATTGGAAGGCGACCAAGACCGTCGCCCTGCCGCACGGCCTCAAAAGCGGCTGCTATGCCATGAGGCTGCGATCCGGCTGGGGAAAGAGCGTGAGCGAGGAGCATGTCGTGTTCTTCGTGCGGCCAGGAAGGCCGCGGGCGCGTATTGCATTCCTGTTTCCGACGCTCACCTACCTTGCCTTTGCGAACGAGCGCCTGAGTTTCGATCACCCGGAGCGCGAAGCCTTGACGGGACAGTCGGCTGTGCTGTCCGATATCGACATCGAGATGTATATGCGAAGCGATTTCGGGCTGTCGACATACGACATGCACGCCGATGGCAATGGCGTGTGCTACAGCTCCTATCACCGTCCGGTCATGAACATGCGGCCGAGGTACAGGATGCCGAGCCTCGATGTGGCTTCGGGATTGGCTGCAGACCTATCGATCATCGCATGGCTGGACCAGAGCGGCTTCGAGTACGAGGTCCTGACCGACGAGGACCTCCATCGCGACGGGGCGGAGGCGCTGTCGCCGTACGCATGCATTATCAGCGGCTCGCGTCCGGAATACTACACCGAGCAAATGTTGGATGCGACTGAGGATTATATCGCCGGCGGCGGTCGTTACATTTATGCAGGCGGCAACGGGTTCAACGCCACGGCGGGCATCCGCGATGGCGAGCCATGGATCATGGAATGTCGACGCCGCGATGATGGATACAAGCCATGGGTGTCCCGCTACGGCGAGCACTACATGGCAACGGACGGGATGCGTGGTGGTCCCTGGAAGGTACTCGGACGGGCGACCCAGAAGCTGGTTGGCATAGGCCTGAGCAGCGCGGGCGGTGGACGGAGCGAACTCTACCGCAGGATGCCGGACAGCTATCACCGCACAGTGTCCTGGATCACCAAAGGTGTCGATGGCGAGATCATCGGTGACGCCGGTCTTGCCAACGACGGCGCCGCGGGGCTGGCGCTCGATTATTACGACCGCGCTCTGGGCACGCCGCCCCACACCAAGATCATCGCCTCGTCAGGGGGCCACACGGATAGCTATGTCGTGAACCAGCAGCTCGTCCTCTATTCCTACCTTGGGCTCTATGGGTCGTATGACTGGCGGGTTCATGCCGACATGACCTACTTCACGGCCCCCCATGGTGGCGCCGTGTTTGCATGTGGCTCGGTCGCCTTCGCGCAATCGCTACCGATCAACAATTTCAGCAACAGCGCATCCCGAGTGTTGGCGAACGTCGTGGAGGCGTTCGCGGGGGCCGGCCGATTGCCGGGGCTTGCCTGGGTCAATGAGGAAAAGCAGTGGGCTTGATGCATCCGTCAGGGGGAGCCGCGTCGGCGCGTTCCGCGACCATGGCTTACGTTGAACATTTGCAGGTGGAGAGCTGAGGATGCTGCCTCTCGAATACGACAGGTCCGAGGACCGCGACATCATCGTCCGGGATCGATTCGACGGCTTCCGCCGCGAGTATCTGCGGAGGCTGGTGAACCCCGAGGTCATCGAGGAGCACCGGCAATCGGCGCTGGGACAGCACAGCGAGAGGCTCGAGCGACTGTTGATCTATTTTCGTCAACGCCCGCTTGAACAAAGATATGCGGTCAAAGCAATCGAGCCGTTCCGGCGCTATCAGGTCGTCAGGCTCTCAGGACGTCGGGGAGTCCCACCGCGTTTGATCGATGGTGCCATTTACACATCGGCGAACGATGCCCGTCACGGCCTGTTCCTGCGCTGCATCCGCGACCTTCTCGAAACCTAGCGCAACACGTCTGCCGGGCAGGGCACCTTGTCCGGCTTCTCGATGGGAAACTCCGCACCATGGCGCAGATCAAGATATTCGGTTACGCAGACAAGATCTCGGTAAAGCCGGGCGATACCATACAATTTCATGTCAGTGCCGATGGGACGTCGACCGCTGAAGCCCATCTCGTGCGCCTGATCCACGGCGACGAGCATCCGCATGGTCCGGGATTCATCGAGGAAGAGATCGACTGCGTCGCCAACGGCACTTGGCAGGTCGAGAAGCAGTTCACGCAGGTCGGTGCCTTCCTCGAGGTGGCCGACCCCGATCGCAAGCTCGCGCTCGACGGCAGCATCACGCTCTGCGCATTCATCTGGCCGACATGGCCCGATGTCGGGCATCGGCAATGCCTCCTGGGCCGCTGGGACAACGACAGGAATCACGGCTATGGTCTTGGAATCAATCCAAGCGGCAGGCTGGAGTTCTGGGTCGGGTGCGGAAACGAGATCGACTACCTGCAGGCTGAGCTGCCGCTGCACAAGCAGGCTTGGTACTTCGTCGCGGCCACTTTCGATGCGCGAAGCGGCCGCGCCACGCTGCACCAGGAAGGCGTCGTCAACCGCTACAACAGCCTGCTCAGCAAGGTCGCGCCCGTCGAATACCGCTCGCATGTGTCGGAGATGTTTCGATTCAGGCAGAACAACCTGCCCGATACGCCGTTCCTTGTGGCGGGCTCGCGCGACTGGCACGCCTTGCGCGGTCACTTCGTGTCGCAGCTCTACTGCGGGAAGGTCGATCGTTGCGGTGTGTTCGATCGCCCGTTGGCTCGCGACGAGCTCGATGCGATCCGCGCGGGCGGGAAGCCGCCATCGGACGGCATGGTCGCATATTGGGACACGACGAAGGGGTATACAGATCGTGGGATCGGCGATCTCGTAGTCGACATTGGACCAAACCGGCTCGATGCGAAGGGGTACAACAGGCCGGTGCGTGCACAGACCGGCTACAACTGGAACGGCCGCAACGACTGCTTCCGGCTTGCCCCGCATCAATACGGCGGCATCGAGTTCCATGCCGACGCGATGATCGACAGCAATTGGAAAGCCACAAAGACGCTGGAGCTGCCCGAAACGCTGCGCAGCGGAGCCTACGCGATGAGAGTACGCGGCGGCGACGGCAAGGGCCTGGCCGAAGAGTACATCGTTTTTTTCGTTCGGCCCCGCATGCCTACGGCGCGAATTGCTCTGTTGTTTTCCACCGCGACCTATCTGGCCTATGCCAACGAGCGCTTCGCAACAGACGGCCAGATCGTGCAGCCAATGGCGGGTCAGCCGCCGACGGTCTCCGAGGTCGATATCGAAATCTACGAAAATCCGGAATTCGGTGCGGGGTGCTACGACACGCATGCGGACGGCGCCGGCGTCTGCTACACGAGCTACCGTCGTCCGATGGTGAACATGCGGCCCAAATACCGGATCGCCGCCTTCGACTTGCCCTGGAATTTTCCGGCAGACCTCTCGATCCTGGCATGGCTCGAGCACAAGGGCTACGACTACGACGTGCTGACCGACGAAGATGTACATCTGGAGGGTGTCGCCGCGATGGCGCCCTATGCGTGCATTCTGAATTCCACGCATCCGGAATATCATTCGGAGCGCATGCTCGACGCGCACGAGGATTACATCGCCGGCGGCGGTCGCTTTATCTGCATGGGCGCGAACAGCTTCTGCTGCAATGTGGCGTTTCGCGACGACGAACCGTGGATCATGGAGTGCCGCAAGACAGGTGGACACTGGATTGCCTGGGCGGCGCGGCCGGGCGAGTACTACCTCGCCACGACGGGACAGATGGGCGGAATCTGGACCGGCTTCCAGCGCTGGGGACAGAAGCTGGTCGGCAATACGTTTGCCGGCGAAGGCTTCGCCCATAGCCAACCTTACCGGCGGATGCCCGACAGCTACGATCCCGCGCTGGCATGGATCACCGAGGGGATCGAAGGCGAGATCATCGGTGATTTCGGCCTGGGCAACGGCGGAGCGGCGGGCATTGAGATCGACTGCTACAAGCTGGGGTTCGGCACGCCGCCCAATGCCAGGATCATCGCATCCTCGGGCGGACACCCCGACAACTACATCGCCCACGACGAGGAGGGAGCCCACGCCCACCAGGGATTCAGCGGGACGCACAACTACATCCTGCGGGCCGATATGGTGTACTTCGAGGCACCCAACAATGGTGCAGTATTTGCAACCGGATCCATCGCATTCGGGAGTGCCCTGCCGATTCACGGATTCGAGAACAATGTCTCGCAGCTTCTGAGCAACGTGGTGGACACGTTCGTCAGGCCGGGTCCGTTGCCCGGCTCGTCGAACAGACCCAGGGAGAATACAGGAAGACTTGAGCCGGCTGATCCCTAGATCGAGCAACATCGAGCTCACGTGGCGAGTTGTCGAGTCCGGGTCCAGAGATGGCAAGCAGCGCGC
Source organism: Bradyrhizobium sp. USDA 4472 (assembly GCF_054058595.1). Lineage (NCBI taxonomy): Bacteria > Pseudomonadati > Pseudomonadota > Alphaproteobacteria > Hyphomicrobiales > Nitrobacteraceae > Bradyrhizobium > Bradyrhizobium sp. USDA 4472. The sequence continues at coordinate 7,082,569 of NZ_JBSSAM010000001.1, read as the reverse complement.
GCAATTGGGTCGATCGTGATTTCGAGGAAGGTCCGGAATGATTGACTTGCACTATGCGCCGACCCCAAACGGCTGGAAGATCTCGATCCTGCTCGAGGAGCTGGGGCTGCCGTATACCGTCGTTCCGATCGATATTCGCGCGGGTGAGCAGTTCAAGCCCGACTTTCTGGCCATTAGCCCGAACAATCGTATTCCGGCGATCGTTGATCGCGCGCCGGCCGACTGTGGCGGGCCTCTCTCTGTGTTCGAGACAGGTGCTATTCTGATCTACCTGGCCGAGAAGACGGGACGCTTTCTGCCAGTGGATATGCGCGGCCGTACCCGGGTTGTCCAATGGGTGATGTGGCAGATGGGCGGGCTTGGACCAATGCTTGGTCAGCACGGTCATTTCCGTCTCTATGCGCCGGAGAAGATCCCGTATGCGATCGACCGTTATCAGCGTGAGGCAACGCGACTGTATGGTGTGCTTGATAATCAATTGGGCAAGACCGGGCGCTTTGTTGCTGGCGACGAATACACGATAGCCGACATGGCCTGCTTCCCCTGGACGATGACCCATCAGGCGCAAGGTTTCACACTCGACGACTTCCCGAACGTAAAGCGCTGGTATGCGGAAGTTCGCGAAAGGCCACAAGTTCAGGCCGGCCTTGCAGTCGGCAAATTCGTGAAAGAGCCGTTCTCCGACGAAGCAAGGCGAACCATGTTCGGCGCATCCAGGTTCGTCACGGAATGAACGGCATGGAGGCCTCTGGCGAGTGAAAATCGAAATGCCGGCCCGCAAAATCGCGTGCCGGAGAGATGGTGAGTGTAACGATCGATGATCGAGTTTTTCTTCGACTGCTCAAGTCCGTGGACCTATCTGGCCTTCCACAACATTCAAAAATTGGCGAAGGAGTTTGGCGAGTCGCTTTCGTGGCGGCCCGTGCTGGCTGGCGGCATTTTCAATACGGTCAATCCGGGCGTTTATGCCTCGCGCGAAAATCCGATCGCGTCGAAAGCGCAGTACATGCTGAAAGATCTCGCCGATTGGGCTCGTTCGGCCGGTCTTGTGATCAGGATGCCGCCGACGGTCTTTCCGGTGAACAGCGTAAGAGCGATGCGCGGCTGCGTCTGGCTCGGCAGCGACGGGATGGTCCCGTTCGCAACTGCCGTGTTCGAAGCCTATTGGGGTGAGGACCAGGACATCTCCCAGGATTCTGTCCTGACGAACATTTGCAAGAAGGTGAGCATCGATCCTGCGGGATTTTTCCGAGGTATCAACGAAGAGGCGGTCAAGAATCAGCTCAGGCTCAACACGGACGAGGTAATCGCACGCGGCGGCTTCGGATCGCCTACAGTGTTCATTGACAGAACCGATATGTATTTTGGCAATGATCGTCTGCCTTTGATCCGCGAACTGTTGGAGCGTCGGAAGACACGGTGTCATCCGGCCTGCAGTGTTGCCCCGCGTGGCTCTCGAGCTCCTTCATTCCCCAGATGAGTATCGGCATTCCCGAGAATGCGGTCACCGCGCTGATGATGGCGGCGCCCCGGCCGCGCTGATCGGGTGCAATGCCGCGCTAATAATCGAGAAAAACTGGCATACAAGATAGAAAAACGATTGCGCAAACGTTTTCGTATGCCATAGTCCTGCAAAACTTGGATTGCCCAACAATTATCCAGGCACGGGAGGGGACGTGGCGACCATCGCTGATGTCGCGCGCAAGGCGGGGGTTTCGGTCTCGACCGTCTCGCATGTCGTGAACGGCACGCGGCGCGTTGCGCCGGATACTGCGCGCGCCGTGGAAACGGCGATCGCCTCCTTGGGCTACCGTCCCAACATGATGGCGCGGAGCCTGAAGGCCGCTTCGACACGCTCAGTCGGCATCGCCATCTCCTCAATTTCCAATCCCTATTTCAGCGACATCATCTGTTCGATCGAGGCCGAATGCGCGCGCCTCGGCATGATGATGTTTCTGTCCGACACCGAGGATGACCCGGACCGTGAGCTCGATGTCGTGATGGCGCTGCATCAGCGGCGCGTCGACGGCATTATTCTCGCGCCCAGCCCCGATCCCGGGCGTCGCGCGCTCGCCTATCTGCGCGACGTGGGCCTGCCCTGTGTGCTGGTGGATCGCATGCCCGATGCCGCGTTCGATCAGGTCGGCATCAACAACCGCGAGGCGATGCGCAATCTCGTCGAACGCGTCGCCGCGCTCGGTCATCGCCGTATCGGCTATGTCGGCGGCAATCCCGGATTCGCGACCACGCTCGAGCGCATCGCCGGCTATCGCGAGGGCCTCGCCGGCGTGATCGACGAACGCCTTCTCGTCACCGGCAGTGCGACAACGAACAGCGCGATGCAGGCCGCGGAGCGACTGCTCGACCTCGATGAGCCCCCGACCGCATTGGTCGGCGGCAACAATCTCGCGACGATCGGTATCATGAAAGCGATCCACAGGCGCGGATTGCGGGTGCCGAAAGATATCTCGATCGTCGGCTTCGACGATTTCGAATGGGCCGATTGCTTCGAGCCGCGCCTGACGCTGGTCGCGCAGCCCTGCGCAGAGATCGGCCGGCGCGCCGCCTTCCTACTCATGGAGCGGATTGCCGCGCCGCAGGGGGCGCGGCGATCCATTCAACTCGATGCTGTTATCATCGAGCGCGAATCCTGCGGGAGGCCGAAATGAACACGGGCTCTCAGGCCCCGCTGCTCGCCATGCGTGGCATCATCAAGAGCTTTGGCGGCGCGCAGGCGTTGCGCGGCGTCGATTTCGATCTCGCGAGCGGGGAAATCCACGCGCTGCTCGGCGAGAACGGCGCCGGCAAGTCGACCCTGATGAATGTTCTCTCCGGCGTGATCGCGCCGGATCACGGCGAGATCCGCGTCGACGGGACCTCCGTCCGCTTCGCCGATCCGCGCTCCGCGCAAGCCGCGGGCGTCGCCACGATCTTTCAGGAGCTCGATCTCGTCCCGAGCCTCGATGTGACCGCCAATCTGTTCCTCGGTCGGGAGTTGACGCGGGCCGGCGTGCTCGATGGCCGCGCGATGCGCCGCGCGGCGCGGGCGAGGCTCGGCGAGATCGGCTTCGATGTGGATGTCGATCAGCCGGTCGGTGAATTGTCGGTCGGCAGGCGGCAGATCGTCGCGATCGCCAAGGCGCTGACCTACGCCTCGCGAATTCTCGTGATGGACGAGCCGACGGCCGCGTTGACCGCCGCGGAGGTGCAGCGGCTGTTTCACGTGATGCGCGACATCGCAAGGCGCGGTGTCGGCATCGTCTACATCTCGCATCGGCTCGAAGAGGTCCCGCGCGTCGCCGACCGCGTGACGGTCTTGCGCGATGGCAGGATCGCGGGGACGGCGCCGCCGACCGCGCCGCAATCCGATCTGGTGGCATTGTTGGTCGGACGGCCCCTCGCGGAGCTCTATCCGCGCCGTAGCGGCACGTTCGGCGGCCGCGTCCTGCATCTGGAGCAGGCCGCCTATCGCCCGCGCCGGCCCAGGGCTGGTTGGCGGGCGCCGCGCGAGGTCTCGCTCGAGGTGCGCGCCGGCGAGGTCGTCGGTCTCGCCGGCATCATGGGAGCGGGACGGACCGAGCTGCTCTCGACGCTCTATGGCGCTGGCGGCCCCGGCGCCTGGTCGGGCCGCGTCGAGGTCGAGGAGCGGCCGGCCAGGCTGACGTCGATACCGGAGGCGCGCGGCGCCGGCGTCGCCTTCGTCAGCGACGATCGTCGCGGTGCCGGCTTGATGCTGCGCGACAGCGTCGAGCGCAACCTCGTTGCCTCGGTGCTGCGGCGCGTGTCGCCGTTCTTCCTGATGTCGCAGGCGCGACAGGCGAGGCTCGCCGGTCAGGCGATCAAGGCATTCGACGTACGGCCGCCGCGGCCGGAACTCGCGGTCGGCGCCCTCTCCGGAGGCAACCAGCAGAAAGTCGCACTTGCCAAGGAGGTGCTCGGGGAGCCGCGCCTGCTTCTGCTCGACGAGCCGACGCGCGGCGTGGATGTCGGGGCGAAGGGCGAAATCTACGCCCGGATTCGCGAGCTCGCCGCGCAAGGGGTCGGCATTCTCGTCGCCTCCAGCGAAATGCCCGAACTGATCGGCCTGTGCGACCGCATCGTCGTGCTGCGGGGCGGGCGCACGGTTGCCGAGTTTCCCGCCGGCGCCGCGGAGGACGATATCCTCGCGGTAGCCGAATCCAACGAGGACGACAGCGATGAATGACGCCGCAACAATCGTGAAGTCCGCGCCAGCGCAGTCGGCACCGGCGCGCGGTCTCGATTTCTTCGCCATCGCGGTGCGCTTTCAGAGCGTCATCGGCCTGATCCTCGTTGCGATCGGCGGCGTCATCTTCTCGCCGCGGCGGCACGGCTCGGTGCTGTTCCTGGCGCCGGACAACATCGCGAATATCGTCCGGGCGATTTCCGAGACGGGCATCATTGCCGTCGGCATGACCTTCGTCATCATCACCGCGGGGATCGATCTCTCGGTCGGCGCGTTGCTCAGTCTGTGCAGTGTGCTCACCGCCACGATCATGACGACCTGGGGCTGGGGACTTGTTCCGACCGTGCTGTTCGTCATGATCTGCGGCGCCCTGTTCGGTTGCATGCAAGGTGCGATCTCGACCCGATTCCGCCTCGAGGCTTTCATCGTGACACTGGCGGGCCTCCAGGTCGCACGCGGCCTGGCCCTGGTGATCTCCAACAATCAGTACATCAACATTTCCTACGGCAATGGTCCGGGTCTTGCGCCGCCGATTTTCTCGGTGCTGGGCGATCGCCTGTTCGACAACACGGTTCCGGTCGCGACTCTGGTGTTTCTCGTCGTCGCCATGGTGGCCACCTTCGTGCTGAACTTCACGCGCTTTGGCCGCTATGTCTTTGCCGTCGGCGGCAACGAACGGGCGGCGCGGCTCTCCGGCGTACCGGTCACACTGGTCAAGATTTCGGTCTACGCGATCACGGGTCTCGTGTCGGCCATCGCCGGCATCGTCCACGCCGGCCAGTTCAATTTCGGCAGCGCCAACGATGGCACCGGTTATGAATTGACCGCGATAGCGGCGGTGGTGATCGGCGGGACCAGCCTGTTCGGCGGCGCAGGCTCGATGATCGGCACGATCGCAGGCGCGATCATGCTCGGCGCATTGGCCAACATCCTTCAGCTCAACAACATCAATGCGGCGCTGCAGCTGCTCGCGACCGGCGCGATCATCGTCGTGGCCGCGGTTCTTCAATCTCTCGTTCGTCGCCGCGAGGGATTGGGTCGTTGACCCCAATGGCGACGTCAGGATCTGGTGGTGACCAGCGACCGCCGGCAAGTGACCGCTCGTGAGTGGCGGATATTCGAAGCAACAGGGGAGTGAAATCATGCGACGCGTATCTACGAAGGCAAGGTTCTGGTCCAATCTGGTGCTGGGCGCCGGCACGGCGACGCTCGTCGCCGGGGCAGCGCAGGCTGCACCGCTCGCAAAGGAGTGCAGCAAGACCGGGGAGTTCGTCATCGGCTTCTCGCAGGCGAACAATGCTGAGCCCTACCGCCAGCACGTCAACGACCAGCTGACCGCTGCGGCGAAGAAAGTGCCGCAATTCAAGCTGCAGATCGCCGACGGCGCCGGCAACGTGAACACGCAGACCTCACAGATGGACAATTTCATCACCCAGAAGGTCGATCTGATCCTGATCTCTCCGTTCGAGGCCGCGCCTCTGACGCCGGTGGTCGCGCGGGCGATGAAGGCTGGTATTCCCGTCATCGAGCTCGACCGCAAGACGGTCGGCGAGGCCGGTAAGGAATATACGGCCTTCATCGGTGGGGATAATTTCAAGATCGCCGAGGAGGCGGGAAAATACGTCGCGGACAAGCTCCTGCCGCAAGGCGGCGAAGTGGCGATCCTCCAGGGCCTGCCAAGCTCGACGCCCGCCGTCGAACGGCTCAACGGTTTCAAGGCCGGCGTGAAGGACAATGCAAAGGTCCAGGTCGTCGCCGAACAAGCCGCCGACTGGCTGCCGGATAAGGCGCAGACTGCGTTCGCCGCGATGCTGCAGGCCCATCCAAACATAAAGGCCGTCTATGCGAGCAACGATATGATGGCGGCCGGTGCGCGTCTCGCGGCGAAGGGCGCCGGCAAGCTCGATCAGGTGAAGATCCTCGGGACTGATGGCTTGCCCGGGCCCGCCGGCGGCATCCGCGCGGTTGCGGAAGGCGAGTGGGCGGCAACCTTCACGTATCCGACCGGAGGCCCGGAGGCGATCGATATGGCAAAGTCCATCCTGCTCGATTGCGCGGACAACGTGCCGACCGTGGTGACCGTGCCGACCACCGCCATTACGCCCGACAATGCGAAGCAGCTGATGCAGAACTGAACGGAGTCCCTCGCACATTGCTCGGTGTGGCGGGCGCGGCCTGACGACGGCCGAGCTCGCTGCGCTGCCGGCAGGCAGATCGCGAAAGGCCATTAGGCTTGCGATGGGTGCAGACCCGACGCGGCGAAGGTCAGCCCACCATCGTCATGGTGGGACCGGTGTAGTAGCTGGTGGTAGTCTGGCTGATGGTCCCCCCTTCATTTTTTTAGATGTGAATCGGATGCCCCAGCGACTTCAGAGCGGCCTCATGAAAGGCCTCGCTTTGGGTCGGATGCGCGTGGATGGTGAGGGCGACGTCCTCGAGACGCGCACCCATTTCCAGCGCCAGGCTGAACGCCGCAGAAAGCTCGGCGATGCCGGCTCCGACGCCCTGGATGCCAAGTAGGACGTGATTGTCCGCCCGCGCCACGGTCCGGATGAAACCGTCCTCGCGTTGCAGCGTCAGTGCGCGGCCGTTGGCCTTGAACGGAAACAGGTCCGTCTTGATGTCGAAGCCCTGGGCGGTTGCCCCGTCGGGTGACAAGCCGACGGTGACGATCTCGGGATCGGTGAAGCAGATCGCCGGGATCGAGACCCGGTCCCAGGCGCGGTGACGGCCGGCGACGATCTCTGCGGCCATCTCGCCTTGTGCCATGGCACGATGCGCCAGCATCGGCTCTCCCGTGACATCGCCGATGGCGAAGACGCCGCGCATCGAGGTGCGGCATCGGTCGTCAATCCGGATGAAAGGTCCTTTCATGTCGAGATCGAGAGTCTCGAGGCCGAAACCCGATGTCACGGGGCTACGGCCTACGGTCACCAGAATCCTGTCGGCATCGAGCGTCTGCTGGCCGTCGGCGGTCTCGACCGCGAGCGCCGTGCCGTTCGAAACGAGGGCTTTCGCCTTCGCGCCCGTCAGAACTGTGATCCCGAGCGCGCTCAGGCGCGTTCGGATCGGCGCGCTCAGCCCGGCATCATATTGCGGCAGAATGCGTGAGGTGGCTTCGACGACGGTGACGGCCGCGCCGATCTTTGCGAATGCCGTGCCGAGCTCCAAACCGATATAGCCGCCGCCGACCACGATCAGCTTGCTCGGAATGTCGGTGAGCGCCAGGGCCTCGGTGGACGAGATCACAGGGCCTCCGAACGGCAGAGTCGGAATCGCAATCGGCTCAGATCCTGTCGCGATCACCACCGTTTCCGCATGAACGATCTGCGAGCCGGATGGCGTCCTGATCTCGACGGACTTGCCGTCGCGAAAGCGAGCGTGCCCGGCAATGAGCCTGACGCCGGCCTTCTTCAGCAGGCCAGCCACGCCACCGTTCAGGCGCCGGACAACGCCGTCTTTCCAGGCGACGGTCTTGGCGAAATCGAGCGCCGGTTTTGCGGTCGAAATGCCGGGCACGCTCTTGCCCTCGGCGGCGGCTGCAATCTTTTCATACTCGCCGGCCGCGTGGATCAGCGCCTTCGAGGGAATGCAGCCGACATTGAGACAGGTGCCACCCGGCTTTTCGGATTCGATGACGATCGTATCGATACCGAGCTGGCCGGCGCGGATGGCGCAGGTATAGCCACCGGGGCCGGCGCCGATGACGAGGAGCTTACAGGTGATCTCGGTCATCGTTCATTTCAGTCAATGAAGATCATGGCCGGCGTCTCCAGCAGCAGCTTGATGCGCTGCACGAACTGGGCGGCATCGAAACCGTCGATCACGCGATGATCGAAACTGGACGACAGGTTCATGATCTGGCGCGGCACGAAGGCTGCACCGTCCCAATGCGGGCGGATGGCGATCCGGTTGACGCCGACGATCGCGACCTCCGGATGATTGATGATGGGCGTCGTCGCCAGTCCTCCCAGCGCGCCGAGCGACGTGATGGTGATGGTCGAGCCGGTGAGGTCGTCGCGGGTGGCGTTGCCGTTCCGAGCTGCTTCCGCGAGCCGCGCCACTTCACTGGCGCAATCCCAGAGGTCGCGCGCTTCGGCGTGCCTGATGACGGGGACCACCAGGCCGGTCGGGGTCTGGGTTGCGATCCCGATATGAACGCCGGCGTGCTGGTGCACGATCCCGGCCTCATCGTCGAAATGGGCATTGAGATGCGGCAGCTCGGCGATCGCGCGCACCATGGCGCGCATCAGAAACGGTAACAATGTCAGCTTGGGCCTGCCCGGCAGCTTCCGGGCGTTGATCTTTGCGCGCAAATCTTCGAGCGCAGTGACGTCGATCTCTTCGATATAGGTGATGTGCGGAATGCGCGCGCTCGCAATCGACATCTTCTCGGCGATCTTGCGCCGCAGGCCGACGATCTTGATATCGGTGACCGCGGTTTGTGCCAGGTACGGCGTCGCCGTCGTTCCGGCGCTGCCGCGCGAGAGAAGGGCATCGAGATCATCGTGAGTGATCCGCCCAACCGGACCCGTGCCGCGAATCTGCCGCAGGTCGAGGCCGGCTTCCCGCGCGCGGAGCCGGACGGCAGGGGCGGCCAAAGGCCGTTCGATCGCGTGGTTGAGCTGCGAAGCGGATGGCTGCGACCTCTGCGCGTCGGGCGGAGCGCTCGCCGGCGCGCGCGGGGCGCATGCGGCCTGATCTGCACTTGCTGGGGATGATGCTCGTTTCGCCGGCTCGGGCACCGGCTCGCTCTTACCGTCGACATCCAGCCGAACGAAGTCCGAGCCGATGGCGAGAAGGTCGCCCACATTGCCGGCGAGCCAGGTGACGCGTCCATCGGCCGGCGAGGGGATTTCGACGGTCGCCTTGTCGGTCATGACGGCGCCGAGTACGGCATCCTCACGAACGACATCGCCGACCTTCACGTGCCATTCCACCAGCTCGGCTTCCGCGATGCCTTCGCCGACGTCGGGCAGCCGGACCACACGCTCGGCCATCTCATGCCTCCACCGTTTCGATCAGCGCGCGGCCGATCCGCGCCGGACCCGGGAAGTAGTCCCATTCCTGGGCGTGCGGGTAGGGCGTGTCCCAGCCGGCGACGCGCACGATGGGAGCTTCAAGATGATAGAAGCATCGCGTCTGGACCAGAGCACAGAGCTCGGCCCCGAAGCCGGATGTGAGCGTTGCCTCATGAACGATCACGCAACGTCCGGTCTTCTTGACGGAGGCTTCGATGGTGTCGAGATCGAGCGGCAGCAGCGAGCGAAGATCGATGATCTCGGCATCGATGCCGGTTTCGGCCGCAGCGGTCTCGGCGACGTGAACCATCGTGCCGTAGGCGAGGATGGTGACGGCCTTGCCCTGCTTACGGATCGCGGCGCTGCCGAGGGGAATAGCAAAGTGTCCGTCGTCGACCTCGCCGAGATCGTGCTTCGACCACGGCGTCAACGGCCGGTCATGGTGGCCATCGAACGGGCCATTATAGAGACGCTTCGGCTCGAGAAAGATCACGGGATCGGGGTCCTCGATGGCCGAGATCAGCAGGCCCTTGGCGTCGCGGGGATTCGACGGCACGACGGTCTTGATGCCGCACACATGGGTGAACAGCGCTTCCGGGCTCTGGCTGTGCGTCTGCCCGCCAAAGATGCCGCCGCCGGTGGGCATGCGAACGACAAGCGGGCAGGTGAACTGGCCGTTGGAGCGGTAACGCAGCCGCGCAGCCTCCGAAACGATCTGGTCGTAGGCGGGATACATGTAATCGGCAAACTGGATCTCAACGCATGGCTTCAACCCGTAGGCCGCCATGCCCACCGCGATGCCAACGATGCCGAGCTCGCTGATCGGGGTATCGAAGCAGCGGCTCGTTCCGTATTTCGCCTGCAGTCCCTGGCTCGCGCGAAACACGCCGCCGAAATAGCCGACGTCCTCGCCGAACACGACGACGCCGTCGTCGCGCGACATCATCACATCCATGGCATCCCTGATGGCCTCGATCATGGTCCGCCGTGTCATGATTCAAACTCCAGCTTCCTGGCGCTGGCGGCGCAGATGCGGGGGCATCTCGGCGAACACGCCCTCGAACATGTCGCGTGCCGTAGGCCGCTGCTCGGAATGGAGCGTGCCGTAGCTTTCGGCCTCCCTTTGGGCCGAGATTACGGTGTCGAGAATCTCGGCCTCTGTCTGCTTGTGCCTCTCCGCAGACCAGGCACCGCGAACGATCAAATGGTTCTTCAGCCGGATCACGGGATCTCCCAGCGGCCATGCGTCGGATTCCGTTTTCGGCCGATAGCCTGCCGGGTCATCGGAGGTGGAGTGGGCGCCGACGCGGTAGGTGACGTGCTCGACGAGAGTGGGGCCGAGATTGCGGCGAGCGCGTTCGCAGGCCCATTTTGCGACCGCATGAACCGCAAGGTAATCGTTGCCGTCGACGCGCAGCGCCGGAATGCCGAAGCCGAGACCGCGTGCGGCGAAGGTGCCGGAGCCCCCGCGTGCGATCCCCTGGAAGGTCGAGATGGCCCACTGATTGTTGACGATATTAAGCACGACCGGCGCGCGATAGGTCGAAGCGAACACCAGCGCGGCATGGAAATCGGATTCAGCGGTTGCGCCGTCGCCGATCCAGGCGACGGCAATCTTGGTGTCGTTCTTGATGGCCGACGCCATCGCCCAGCCGACCGCCTGGATGTACTGGGTGGCGAGATTGCCAGAGATCGAGAAGAAGCCGTGCTCCCTGGAGGAATACATCACGGGCAATTGGCGCCCCTTCAGGGGGTCGTGGGTATTGGAATAGATCTGGCAGGCCATCTCCACCAGTGGGTAACCGCCGGCGATCAACAGTCCCGCCTGGCGATAGGTCGGAAAATTCATGTCGCCCGGTAGAAGCGCCTTGCGGAAGGCGCAGCTCACCGCTTCTTCGCCCATGTGCTGCATATAGAACGACGTCTTGCCCTGGCGCTGTGCCATTTGCATGCGCGCATCGAACGCACGCAGCGTCATCATGTGGCGCAAGCCCTCGAGCAGTTCACTATCCGAGAGCGCGCCGGCCCAGGGACCAACCGCTTCGCTGTCGCGATTGAGGACGCGAATGACCGAGAAGGCGAGATCGCGGATCGCCTCGGCATCCACGTCGACGCTGGGACGATCGACCTGGCCGGCGCGCGGGATGCGGATGTTCGAGAAATCGGGCGTGCCGCCCGGGCGCACGGCCGGTTCCGGCACGTGAAGCTTCAACGGTGCAGGCACGGGGGATTGAGCCACCTCGCGCCGCGGGCTCATGGTGGCATGTGTGAGGTCGGAGTCGGGCATTGGCTTTCACCTCTCACCTCGATCGCATCGATGCAGAACAACGCGCCGACGCGGCGAGCGATCCGGTCGACGGCGTCGCGATCACCGATGTCTATGGAGGCCGAGATGCGGCATTCGCTCGCGTCCGCGCACGCGCTGATGGCCGCGAGCCGAAGGCCCGCGACGCGCGTCTGGTCGAGCAGGCGGCCGAGTGCAGCGTGCATGTCGCTGGTCTGGAGTTCGAGAAAAAACACCGCGTCCGGTCTCAGTTTGTTAGTAAATCGTACTGCCGGATGTCGGGATTGTCGTTCCGTTAATCCCGGTATACCGTAAATCGGCAGTACAAAATTTCTACATATTGCTGGATAAACCAGAAAAGGGTTCTTGGTATGGCGCCAGCTAGACGTGCCACAAGGCCGGTCAAGGCACCGCGCAAGGATGCGCTTCGGCTCGACGAGATCGATCGCAAGATCCTGCGCGCCTTGCAGCAGGATGCACGGCTGACGACGGCGCAACTCGCCGAAAAGGTCGGTCTCTCCACCACACCGTGCTGGAACAGGCTCAAGCGTTTGGAAACGCAGGGCTATATCGATGGCTACGTGGCGCTGCTCAATCAAGACAAGCTCGGCCTGCCCGAGACGGTCATCATAGAGTTGACGCTCGATCGTCACGACGAGGAGATGCTTGAGCGTTTCGGCCAATTGCTGACGAGCTTGCCGGAGGTGATCGAGGCCTATCTCACCACCGGCGACTATGATTACGTCGTGAAGGTCGCGGTCGAAAGCACCGCCGGCTATGAACGCTTTCTGCGCGAGAAGCTCTACCGCATTCCAGGCATTCGCCACAGCCGCTCATCGTTTGCGCTGCGCTGCCTGAAGAAGCTGACCTCGGTGCAGGTCTGAATGCATCCGCGGTCACCGCAATAATTCTGGACGGTGTCAGTTTTTCGCAACGAGCGATGTGGCGCGGGTTGAGGCGATCGGTAGATCAGAAAAACAGAACAGGGGGTCAGAAAAAGCGCCTTGCATGAAGTAGGGTGACGCCGCTCATCCTGCGCCATCAAAAAAAAGCCTGTCGCAAGCGAGGAAACGATGGTTGCGAGCGGTTGGTCCGGCGCGAGAGCACGGTCGGTACGATCCTCGTCGGCGTCGCGGTCAGTGCGGCCGGCATCTTCCAGTCGAACCTTGGCGGCGACGCCCAGCGGAACTAAGCCGTGGATTCGAACCGCGCCGCGTTCGAGGCCGCGCTTGGTGCACCCGTTCACCGAATTGCAGCGCCAGGCGACCGCGTGAGAGGAGGAATAGGGATTGACGAAAGCACCACTTCGGTTCGATCAAAGGGCTGTCGCGCGCGCACGATCCGCGTGATTGCGACCGTTCAGATTCACGCCGAGCTCCGGAAACATTGCCATGTCCGTCACATCCGCCGCGCACACCCAGGCCCTCACCGTTGATCTCGCCATGGAGGCCGACAGGCTTCTTTCGACACTCGGCGTGACCAGGGAGAGCTACACGAAAGGCTCGCTGGTGGTTCGCTCGCCGATCACCGGCAAGATCGTCGCCGAGGTTAGGGAAACCAGCGTCGAGGCCGCCAAGGCGGAGATCGAACGCGCCGAAGCGGCGTTTCGCGCATGGCGCCTGGTGCCGGCACCAAAGCGCGGCGAGCTGGTGCGGCTGCTCGGCGACGAGCTGCGTGCCAGCAAGGAGGCGCTCGGCCGGCTGGTGTCGATCGAGGTCGGCAAGATCATTTCCGAAGGCCTCGGCGAGGTCCAGGAGATGATCGACATCTGCGATTTCGCCGTCGGGCTGTCGCGCCAGCTCTACGGCCTGACGATCGCGACCGAGCGCGGCGAGCATCGCATGATGGAAAGCTGGCATCCGCTCGGCGTCACCGGCATCATTTCCGCGTTCAATTTCCCGGTGGCCGTGTGGGCCTGGAATGCGGCGCTGGCGCTCGTGTGCGGCAACAGCGTCGTCTGGAAACCGTCGGAGAAGACCCCGCTGACCGCGCTCGCAACGCTCGCCCTGTTCGACCGCGCGCTGGCGCGCTTCAGGAAGGATGGCGGCAGCGCGCCGGAAGGGCTCGCCACGGTGCTGCTCGGTGGCCGCGACATCGGCGAAACGCTGGTCGATCATGCGAAGGTGCCGCTGGTGTCGGCCACCGGCTCGACGGCGATGGGCCGCGCGGTCGGCCCGCGGCTCGCCAAGCGGTTCGCGCGCGCGATTCTCGAGCTTGGCGGCAACAACGCGGCGATCGTCGCGCCGACTGCCGATCTCGACCTGACGCTGCGCGGCGTCGCCTTTGCGGCCATGGGCACCGCCGGCCAGCGCTGCACGACGCTGCGTCGCCTGTTCGTCCATGACAGCGTGTATGACAGCTTCGTGCCGCGGCTGACGCGCGCCTATGCCTCCGTGACGGTCGGCAATCCCCTCGAAAACGGCACGCTGGTCGGTCCGCTGATCGACGGTGCGGCGTATCGCGCCATGCAAGGCGCGCTCGAAGCGGTCAGGGCGGCCGGCGGCAAAATCCACGGCGGAGAACGGGTTGCGATCGATGGCGCGGCCGACGCCCATTACGTCCGCCCGGCGCTGGTCGAGATCGCCTCTCAGACCGGACCGGTCGAGCACGAGACTTTCGCCCCGATCCTCTACGTGATCAGATACCGCGACTTCGATGCCGTGCTCGAGTTGCACAACGCCGTTCCGCAAGGACTGTCGTCGTCGATCTTCACCAATGATTTGCGCGAGGCGGAAACCTTCCTGTCGGCACGCGGCTCCGATTGCGGCATCGCGAATGTGAATATCGGCCCGTCCGGCGCGGAGATCGGCGGCGCATTCGGCGGCGAAAAGGACACCGGCGGCGGCCGCGAGTCCGGCTCCGATGCTTGGAAGGCCTATATGCGCCGCGCCACCAACACCATCAATTACGGCCGGACGTTGCCGCTCGCGCAGGGCGTCAAGTTCGACGTGGTGTGAGAAAGATCGAGACGTGAACGTTCCCGTTGCTATGCCGTCGTCGTTCCGGCGGTCGAGCCGCCCTTCCGGCAGGCCTCGCGCGACATGGGGCGGGATCAATGTTGGGCGCCGGTCGGAGGTCAAAGGCCGCGCGGTAGGGGCCGGATCGCCCGGCAACGGAACGCGGCCTTCACTCACTTATCCGCCAGTCGATAGGCTGGCGAGTTTCGCAGCGAGGTCGCCAATGCTGAATGGCTTGACCATCCGCGGAAGATCAGGCGCGACGCCCTCGCTTTCCGCGTAACCCGACACCAAGAGCACCTGCGTTCCAGGCACTTGTGCGCGTACGAGCCGAGCCAAATCAGTGCCGTTCATTCCCGTCATCAAATGATCGGTAACAAGGAGCTGGGGTTTGACGCCGCCGCCGATCAGCCGGATTGCTTCTTCCGCCGAGGCAGCTTCGAGAACCGCGTATCCAAGGTCCGTTAGCATGTCGGCGGCTGCTGCACGAACGAGAGGCTCGTCATCGACGAGAAGGGCGGTCCCGAGCGCGCCGCCGCTGGGCACCGATGCCGGCTGCTGGTTCTCCGACGCCACAGGCTCATCGGTCGATGGAAGCCACATTTCTATATTCGTGCCCACCCCAGGCCGGCTTTGAATGGTCAGCGCGCCGCCCAGTTGCGATGCCAGGCCGTGAGCCATCGATAGACCGAGACCCGTGCCTTTTCCGATGCCCTTGGTCGAGAAGAATGGCTCGATCGCCCGGGCCTTCACGGATTCGTCCATGCCGACTCCGCTGTCCGCAACGGATAGCCTGACATAGCGTCCAGGCCTCAAGTTGGTCCGATGTCCCGCATCGACCTGTTGGGCGTCTGCGGTAATACGCAACGTGCCGCCATCGGGCATCGCGTCACGCGCATTCACCGCGAGATTGAGGAGCGCCATCTCCAGCTGATTTTCATCGACCTTTGCGGCCGGCAGGTCCTGCTGGATCTCCACAGAGACTTTGACCTGCGGGCCGGACGTGCTGGAGATCAGCTCGCCCATTCCGTGAATCAGGTCCCCGACCCGCGTTGCTCTGGCTTGGAGGGGTTGCCGCCGTGCGAATGCGAGCAGCCGCTGGACGAGAGTCTTGGCCCGATCTGCTGATTGCATCGCTCCGGCGATCAATCGCTGCTCGCGCTCCCCTCCTACGCCTCTGCGCTGCAAGGCATCGAGGGCTCCGAAGATTGGCGTCAACAGGTTGTTGAAGTCGTGGGCGACTCCGCCGGTAAGCTGGCCCATCGCCTCCATTTTCTGCCCTTGGCGGAGCTGCTCCTCCGCCCTTGCGAGCCGCTCCTGCTCCCGAATACGCTCCGTCACGTCATAGACGAACTGATAGGCGCCGATCCGCTCCCCCTTGCTGTTCCGCAAGGTATTGTACTTCATTTCATAGTGGCGACGTTCGCGGTCTCCAAACGCCGCGATTTCGGTGAATTCCTCTCCGGATAGCGCGCGCGCCCAAACCGCGCGCACGGCTTCTCGCTCGATAGGTAGATGCGTCAACAGGTCGAGCATGCATTGCCCGGCCTGTGGACGAATTTTGAATATCTTCTCGAATTCATTAGCCGCGGCCTTGTTGATGGCCAGCCAACGGAATTCCAGGTCTACGACCTGGACGAACGCATCCGTCCCTTCGACAATGTCGGCCAAAACCTTCCTTTCGGCCAGGACCTCGGAGATGCGGCGCTCCAATGTCTCGTTCAGCTCTTTGAGCCTTTCTTCATCAGCCTTGCGCGCAGTGATGTCGATCGCGGTGCCGGTCACTCGCACACAGCGGCCATCGTCATCAAACACGCCGCGTCCCTTCGCAGCGACCCAGCGAACGCGACCGTCTTCTTTGCCGATGGTTCGATACTCAACATCGTAGAGAGCACGCTTATCGGGATCTCGCGCCGCTGCATAAGCTTCGCTGACGAACTCCCGGTCTTCGGGGTGGAGGCCCGAGTAGAACTCCAGCATCGACACGGGGCTGTCTGGCGAGATACCGAACATCGCCTTGACCAAGGGTGGCCAGTGCAGGACCTGGCTGATCTCATCCACGTCCCAGAAGCCGACGTCCGCGTTGGCAGTAGCGAGTCGCAAGCGTTCTTCGTTTTCGCTCAGGGCGACATTCATCGCTCGCAATTCGTCTTCGGCACGGCGACGTTCGGCTTCGACTTCCTCTCTCTCGGTTACATCGACGTTGACGCCAATCATCCCGAGGAATTCACCGGAAGCTCCGAACCGAGGATGCGCGACGGTTTCCAGCACCCGGTATGCTCCTGAGGCGCTGCGGTATCGCCCCTTCAGCTCTACGGGGACGCGTTTCACCATTGCGGCCCCAACCTGTTCGCCGACGGCCCGAGCGTCGTCGGGATGAATGGTCGCCGACCAATCGAAGTCGGAAATGGCTGCTTCCTCTACCCCCCAGAAGCTGCGGAGCAGCCGATTGAGGTGAAGGCATTTGCCGGCGGAGTCGCTTATCCAGATCATGACGGGAGCGTGCTCCGACATGAGACGAAAGCGCAGTTCGGATTCCCTCAATTGCTCTTCCGTCATTATTCTGTCCAGTGACAGGCTCAACTGGCGTGCAATTGTGCTGGCTAGACGTGTCTCCCCCTCGCTGAATTGATGCGGGCACCTATAGTACGTCATGAACTTGCCCATGACGCGTCCGTTGCGGACAAGCGGAATGAAGGCGAGACCACGAATCCCTTCACCCTCGATTACCTTCTTGAGGGCATCAGGTTCGTTCGTATCCCGAATATCAGTCACGAAGATCGGGACCGCATCAGTCGTCTCTAGTGTCCACGGCGAGTGACCGTCTACGGCTTGGCGGTACTCCTCGCTGATCCCCTTCCATGCGACGAAGCGCATGACGGAAGCCGAATCGAAGAGCAGGATCGATGCACGCTCGCAGCCGAGCGCATCGGTGATCGCCTCGAGCGCCGCCTCGTAGACCTCTTGGGCGGATTTCGCAGCCTGTAGGCGCTCTGTCAGGTGGAATAGCGTTCCAAGCTCACGAACAGTCCGCGAAAGCGATTCCGCAGCGCTCTTACGCTCGCTGATGTCTCGGCAAAACGATGCTCCGCCCACGATCGATCCGTTCTCATCGCGCAGCGGGACGACCGTAATCTCCACGGCCAGGCCTCTACCATCTTTGGCCACCCTGACGGTTTCGAAGGGGCCAAAGGATTCGCCAGCGCTCACGCGAGCGATCATGTTCTCGGCGGCTGAACGTTCCGCGTGCGTGACCAGATCCAGCAGGGAACAACCGCCGATCTCCGAAGCCTCGAAGCCCAACAGGCGTTCTGCCGCGGGATTCCACTCAGTGATGATGCCGTCGGTGCGCCAGCACCAGATCGCGTCGGGCGAGCCGGCAAGGATCGCCGAAAGCACCACCGGTCCGGGTCCTCCCTCCATGCGCCGACTTGGCTTTGAGGCGGAAACCGGCCGGTCGGCCCCACTGGACATCTTTATCCCTCCCGGCCACCCTTCGAGAAGACGGCTGCCATACGCCTGTTTTTGAACCCGGCCAACAAAACCTTACCCAACCAAGAGGATTGAGATTGGTTCCAAGAGTGGGCCGGAGAATCCATGCGGGGCAGAGAGCATCAAGCGGGGCCCTCCTGCACGGGTTGAATTGGACGAAGCGTCAAGCGATTTCTCAGGCAACTTCGGCTGCGGACATGATACACGTTCATGGACGCCGGACCCGGGCGGCGGGTCCGTGCGGTCCCACATCCGCCACCCTCCCAAAGTAGACAGCACTGCGAGCCGCGACGGCATATGGTGCATGCAGCCAAGCTCCACAGAAGGGACTTTTCATGCCGGGAGTGCTCGAACGCAACAACGTGAAGGTCCGCGGAGCCGGTGAACAGCCGATGATGTTCGCGCATGGCTACGGGTGCGACCAGAACATGTGGCGATTCGTCGCCCCGGCCTTCGAATCGGATTTCAACACCGTGCTGTTCGATCACGTGGGGGCGGGCGGGTCCGACCTCAGCGCCTACAACAAGCGCAAATATTCCAGTCTAGGCGCTTATGCCGATGACGTCGTCGAGATCGGGCGAGGGCTGGAGCTGCACGATGCCCTGTTCGTCGGCCATTCGGTCAGCGCCATGATCGGTGTCCTCGCCTCGCAGAAGGCGCCCGGTATGTTCGGTAAGCTCATCCTAATCGGTCCATCTGCCCGCTACATTGACGACGAGGGGTACGTCGGCGGCTTCAGCGCGAAGCAGATCGAAGAGCTCCTCGAGTTTCTTGAGGCCAACCACATGGGCTGGTCCGCGCAGATGGCCCCCTTGATTATGGGGAATCCTGACCGGCCAGAACTCGCGGAAGAGCTCACGAACAGCTTTTGTCGCACAGATCCGGACATCGCAAAGGCGTTCGCCCGTGTGACCTTTACCTCCGACAACCGCAAGGATCTCGCCGGGGTGACCGTCCCGACTCTCATCCTCCAGTGCAGCGAAGATATCATTGCCTCCGAGGCGGTCGGCGAGTTTGTGAATCGCAACATTCCAAACAGCCGCATGATCGTTCTCAAAGCCACCGGGCACTGCCCGAATCTCAGCGCACCGGACGAAGTCGTCGCCGCCATGCGGACTTTCGTGTGAGCCGCGTGGACATCAACTCGCGCCCGGACTTCGAGGACATGGTGGAGAACGGGCCGTTCGGCTACGTATCTCTGCTACCCAACGGTCGCGTCGGATACGTGAACAGTGCGCTCCTGGAATGGAGCGGATACACGGCTGGCCAGATACTTGGAAGGCCGCTGGTCGAACTTCTGACGGTGCCCGGGCGCATCTACTACGAGACCCATCTTGCTCCTCTGCTTCGGATGCAGGGCTTCTTCTCCGAAGTTGCCCTTGACCTCCTCAAGGACGACGGCGAGCCGCTGCATACGATCGCCAACGCCAAGGAAGCGCGGGACTCAGAGGGAAGGCCGACTTCGATCCGGATCGCGTTCATCAAGTCCATCGATCGTCGCCGGTACGAACAGGAGCTGTTGAGATCACGCGAGATGGCCAGGGCCGCCGCCGAGGCGACCGAGGAGAAGCTGAAGCGAGAGCATCAGATGGCCGAGTTGCGCGAGCAGTTCATCGCCGTGCTTGGTCACGATCTGCGCAACCCTCTTGCCGCGCTCAGCGCTGGCGCTCGAATTCTTGATCGCACGGTGCAGAGCGAGAAGGAGCGCCAGATTATCGCAATGATGCAGACCACGGTCACGCGAATGGCCGGCCTCATCGACGACGTCCTCGATCTCGCGCGCGGCCGCCTCGGCGGCGGAATCGCCGTCGAGCACAAGGCAGGCAAGCCGTTGGAGTCCGTCCTCACCCAGGTCGTGGACGAGTTGCGGCTGGCCTCGCCGGGGCGGGAGATCCTGGTCGATCTCCACGTCAACCGGCCTGTCGATTGCGACAGCTCACGCATCGGGCAGATGCTGTCTAACCTGCTTGGGAACGCCTTGACGCACGGGTCGGCCAGCAAGCCCGTCATAGTCCGTGCGGAGACGCGCGACGAGGCCTTCGAACTGTCGGTCAGCAACGCGGGAGAACGGATTCCCCCCGAGGCCATGGACAAGCTGTTCGAGCCGTTCTTCCGCGGGAAGGCCCGCGCCAGCAGGCAAGGATTGGGGCTTGGCCTCTACATCGCGTCCCAGATCGCTAAGGCGCATGGCGGCGAACTCGTTGCTACGTCAAATCCTGAAGAGACCAGATTCACGTTCACGATGCCCGTGCAAGCGGGGTCGCGTGATCGGATCGATGGTCCGGTGGACAGCATGTGAGCCGACATAGGTGCGCGGTGAGTCGCCGTTATGCCCCACCTGCGTTCGAGGGAACGCCAAGTCTCGGGCAACCAGGGCTGACAGCACTGCACCGGCATGAACAGCACGAAATTGGGCAAGCTGAACCATCGCGCCGTCACCGCCGGGCTCATGATTGGTGTCCAGACATTCACGACGGCGATCGCGGCGACGATGCCGACGAGGCAGCTCCGGCGCAGGCGCGGATCTCAAATTCGAGGTGCCCCGCGAGCCGCTGGCTAGTCTCACGTGCGTTGTGTCCGGTCCGGCGCGGGTTATGGCCGCAGCGATTGTTTGGCCGGCGACGCCGTTGCGCGAAACGGCAGGCGGTCATCCCGCAATAGAAGAAGTACAGTTGTGCCGGCGGTCGATGCTTGCCAACTGGGCGAACTCAACAACGTAAAGCGCTTCGCGATATGGGAAATGCATGTGATGAACGCAGCGACCGCCGACATCGCAACCAGCTGGCTGCCGAGTGTTCGCGCGCTCGGCGAGTTACAGGCAACAGCTATTGCTCACCGATGCGCTTTGCGGCAACACGGGAAATCGCTCGGAACATCCACAGGCCGCCCAAGGCACCGGAGATGTCAGCGCCGGGGTCACTGCGGTGCAGCGGAGCGCGGTCGAAACCGGTAGCGCATCGATTCAGCGCCTCATCTGCCCAGCTTTTGTCGCGCGATTCGACGCGGCTCAAGAACGAGGTCGCGCATTTCCTGCACAGCGTTCGGGCATGACGCTGGCCTACGGTGGCGAGAGTTGGAAACAACACCGCCCAACGGAGTGAAGGAACTTTCAGCGCCGAAGCGTCAGCTTGCGTTGCGCCAGCGCGCCTGGCGCGAGGCGACGGATACGGTGTCGAGAAAGCGATCGATATCCTCCTCGCTGGTGTAGACGTGAGGGGCAACACGGTTGATGGCATCGAGGCACCTCGCCTCCAGGTCCGCCCGCGCGTAATCGCGATCGACCACTGCGGCGGCGATATTGGCGTCGGCGAGACGATCGTTTAGCTCGACCGGCACGATAGCGCTGGCTGTGAAAGTGAGGAACGCGGCATTCGCTGCATCCTCCTCGAACACGGTCACCCCAGGAATGGCCGTCAGCCCTGCACGGAGCCGGACAAGACGCACGCGGATCACGTCGTCGATGTTCTCGATCCCGCATTCCAGGGCACGCGTCATTGCCGCACCCAGCCCGAGCCTGCCGGCAACCGAAAATTCGTAAGTTTCGAAGCGTTGCGCATCGGCCCGTGTGGCATAGCTGTCGATCGATGTCCAGTTGGAGCCGACTTGGCTCAGAACCGGAGGATCACCAAGCCGCTCCAGGGCACGATCAGAGAGCGCCATGATCGCTTCGCCGCGCGGACCACGCAGCCACTTGCGGCTTGGCGCCACCAGCACATCGGCACCGGTACTTGCCATCCCTGCAGGCAATCGTCCAACCGCCTGCGCGCCGTCGACGAATAAAAGGCACCCCTCCGGCCGCGGCAGTGCGGCGATGAGTTCCACGGGCTGTCGTACGCCCGATCCGCTCGCCACCACCGGGAGGCAGATCGCCACCGTCCGCTCGTCGATCAGTTCGCCGACGCGGTCGACATCGACGCGGCCGGTGCGCTCGTCGACCGGCATGATGTCGATCGCGATGCCGTCGATCAGACGCCGCTTCATCAGATTGAGGACGTTGCCGGCCCATTCCGAACGCGCAACCAGCACGCGCGCCCCGCGCTTTATCGGCATGGCTAGGAACGCCATGGCCCACATCGTGCCGGCGCTGCCTCCGAATGCGACATTGTGCGGGCGGCATTGCAGGAGTTCGGCGGCGACAGCACGGACGCCATGGAGTTCGTCCTGCGCCCGCGCGGCCGCCCAGTGCGGACCGATACTTGCCTCCTCGGCAAGGTGACGCATGACCGTCTCGGTCACGATGCGTGGCGGCAGTCCGGCGCCGGCCGCATTCAGATGAATCACCGTTGCCGCGCCGGGCGTATCGGCGCGAAACGCGACTGCGTCGAAATGGTCGCGGGAAGGGGCGATGCGCATGGTCGTTTCTCTCCTTGGTGTTGTGCCGGCGTGTCATTGGCGACCGCGGCCGGAGCGATGAGATCGAAATCGTCATCGGTTCCGAATTATTGTTCGAGCATGGTCTCCGTGCAGACGCCTCTGGCGCCTGTTGCGACCGAAGACCGCTGCGTGCTTCTCGGAATCATGATTGGAATCTCATTGGCGCAATATCTTGGACAGGAAAATGCGTGCGCGCTCGGTCGAAGGCTGCGCGAAGAAGACGGAGCTCGGAGCCTCCTCCAGGATACGCCCGCCGTCCATGAACACGACACGACCGGCAACATGGCGCGCAAACCCCATCTCGTGGGTCACGACCATCATGGTCATGCCGTCGCGCGCGAGCTCGGTCATGACGTCGAGCACATCCTTGATCATTTCAGGGTCGAGCGCCGACGTCGGTTCGTCGAACAGCATCGCGATCGGATCCATGGCCAGCGCGCGGGCGATGGCGACGCGTTGCTGCTGGCCACCCGAGAGCTGAGCGGGATGGCAACCGGCCTTGTCGTCCAGGCCGACGCGGCGGAGCAGCATCATGGCTTTGTCGCTCGCCTCGACCTTCGACCGGCGCAACACCTTGACCTGTGCCAGCGTGATGTTCTCGAGCACCGACAAATGCGGATAAAGCTCGAAGTGCTGGAACACCATGCCGATCCGGCTTCGGAGCCGGGTGAGGTCGGTACGGCGGTCGCCCACGGGCACACCGTCGACCACGATCGTCCCGCTCTGGAAGGTCTCGAGGCCGTTGACACATTTCAGCAGGGTTGACTTGCCCGATCCCGACGGTCCGCAAACCACGACAGCCTCGCCTTTCCGAATGCTCATGGAGCAGTCGTTCAAGACTTCCAGCGCGCCGTAACTCTTGGAAATCCCGATAATCTCGATCGTCGCGGGTTGCTCGACGGATGCGTCTGCGATCGGGGATACCTTGCGGAGGGCAGAGATGCTCATGGACTTAGCGGCGACCTGTTGAGAAACTGGATTGATTGGGAGGCTGCGAAACAGAGCGTGAAGTAGACGATGACTGCGAACAGATAGAATTCGACCAGATGTCCGTCCCGATTCGCCGTCACCGAGATTGCCGTCATGAAGTCGTGCAGGCCGACGACATAGACCAGCGAAGTATCCTGAAACAGGGCGATGCTCTGCGACAACAGGATCGGCAGCATCTTCCGGATCGCTTGTGGCAGGATCACGAAGCGGTAGGCTTGAAACGGGCCGAGTCCGGATGCGAGGGCGGCGGCGAGCTGCTGCTTCGGCACGCTTTGGATGCCGGCGCGGATAATCTCGGCATAATAGGCGGCCTCGAAGATGACGAAGGCGATGAGCGCCGAGGTGAACGCGCCGATCGGGCGTCCGATCACCAGCGGCACCAGGAGATAGAACCAGAAGATCACCATGATCAGGGGCACCGAGCGCAGCCCGTTCACATAGCCTGCCGCGATGGCAGCGATCGGCCGTGATCCGGCGATACGCATGACCGCGAGGATGGTGCCGAGCAGCCCTCCGCCGGCCATCGCCAGCAGCAACAGGCCGAAGCTCGTCTGCAGCCCATCCCAGAGAAACGGCGCCACGGCCTTGAAGAGATCGGGATCGAGATCGTTCATCAATCAGGTCCGTCCCATCAAACCGGGAATGGCGACACAGCGCTCGACGGCACGCAGCGCGGCGATCACCGCTGTCGTCAAAACGACATAGGTCAGCGTCGCCGCGGTGAATGCCTCGATGCCGTGAAACGTCGCGCTCTCGATCTGGCGGCTCTGGCCGGTCAGTTCGAGCAGGCCGATCGTCAGCGCGAGCGAGGAGTTCTTGACTACGTTGAGAAATTCGGATGTCAGCGGCGGCAGGACGTTCCGCGCAGCGATCGGCAGCAGGATGTAACGATAGCTCTGCGCCAGCGTGAGACCGCTCGCCGCCGCGGCCATCGCCTGGCCACGCCCGATCGCCTGGATGCCGGCGCGGGTCTGCTCGGCAACGCGCGCCGCCGTGAACAGGCCGAGACCGATAACCGCCGTCCAGTATTCCGGCAGCGGCAGGTCGCGCTTGATCCAGTTGCCGATTGGCGTTGGCAGCAGTTCCGGCAGCACGAAATACCAGACGAACAATTGCAGCAGCAGCGGGATGTTGCGGAACGTCTCGACATAGGCCGTCCCGATCAGCCGTGGCGTACGGCCGGGCAGTGTCCTGATGATGCCGACCGTCACGCCAACGAGCAAGGCCAGCACCCAGGCCGCGCCCGCGACGAGCAGGGTCCATCCCAGTCCCGCCAGCAGCCAGCCGAGATACGGCTGGGAGACCAGAACGCTCCAGTCCCAACGATAGGTCATTGCGGCAGAGCCTGGATCGCGAAGGCGGTCTTGAGCTCGGGCTCGATCTCGATGCCGAGTGGGCCGAACCATTTGGTGTAGAGCGTCTCGGCCTCGGGCGAGCGGAACGCATCGGCGAAGGCGCGCTTCACGAGCAGGGCAAACTCCATGTCCCCGCGCTGCATCATGGCAGAATAGGGATCGTAAGTGAGCAAGCGCCCGATCACCTTGAGCGCTCCCTTCGGCTGCGCCTTGGTCGCCGCGTAGACCTTGATCTGGCCGCCATCGGCGGCAAAGCCGTCCACCCGCCCGTTGGTTACGAGCAATGCGCCTTCTCCGAGATCCTTGGCATAGACCAGCTCGATGCCGAGCTTCTCGGTCTCGTTCAGCATCCGCAAGGATTGCTCGTTGCTGGATCCCTGGAGCACGGCCACGCGCTTGCCCTTCAGGTCTTCGACTTCCCGGGGCGGCGTTGTCAGCCTTGACCATGACTTGCGTGCCCGTGATGTAGAAGATCGGTGAGAACTCCACCTGCTCCTGGCGGGAGAGCGTGTTGGTGGTCGTCCCGCATTCCAGGTCGATGGTGCCGTTGGCGACCAGCGCAATGCGGTTCGTGGTGTTGATCGGCACATACTTGACCTCGAGGCCTGGCATCTCGAGCCGGGCCTTCACCGCCTCGACGACCTTCATGCAGAGGTCGATGGAATAGCCCTCGACCTTCTGGTCACGGTCGATGAAAGAGTAGGGGGCGGATGCTTCGCGATGACCGATGGTGATTGCGTTGCGCGCAGCGATGCGTTTCAGGATCGGGCTGTCGCCCGGGCCGGCGGCCTGGGCCGGGCCGGCCAGGGCGAGGGCGCCAAGCAGGCCGACGATCGAGCAATACCAAAAGCTACGCTCTTGCATGGAGGTCTCCTCAGAATGATGGCCGCGCGTCGCCGCTCGCCGCGACGGCTGCACAGCCGGCTGGCGATTGGGAAGTGCCAAGAGATGTCCCAGATGAGGTCAACACCCGGTTCGGCCGAAATCGACTGAGCCGGGATCAAGAAGAGATTAACCGTGGCCAAGCGGCTCGGCCAATGCCGATCGCTCGGTCTGCGATGCGAAATTCGCATGATGCATCGCGAGTGTGACGTGGCATCATCTTGGTGAGGTGGTGGGCGGCTGTTTCGGCTGGAGGGGCTGCAATGCTCGACATACGTTGGCTCGAAGACTTCATCGTGGTCGCCGAGACCCGCAACATCACCAAGGCTGCCGAACTCCGTAATGTGACGCAGTCAGGCCTCAGTCGCCGCATCCAGTCGCTGGAGAACTGGGCGGGCGCGGCCCTGATCGACCGCCGCCATGCCCCGCTCGAACTCACCGAGGCCGGCCACAAGTTGCTGGATGTCGCCAACGAAGCGCTCGGTCGCCTGAACGGCATCCGTCGCACGATCCGCGAAGACCAGAACGAGCGCTTGCGAAGCATTCGCTTCGCGGCGCCGCATATTCTGTCGGTCACCTTTTTTCCGCGCTGGCTGCTGGCCATCCAGGCGAAGCTCGGCTCCACCCGCCTGTCCGTCACCTCCGACAATCTGCCGGGTTGCGCCAATCTGTTTGAAGACGGAGCGGTCGACTTCGTGGTCTGTCTCGTCGATGCAGAAGGGGCGATTCTCCGCGGCGCGGGTCGGCCATTGACCATCGAGCGCTGCGCATCGATCTCGATCGGCAAGGAGCGGCTGATTCCGCTCTCGGCCCCGGCCGCCGACGGCAAGCCGCTGCACCGGCTCGACCTCAACCCGCGGCTCTCCACATCCTATCTCGCCTATAGCCGTGAATGCTCGCTCGGTTGGGCGGTCGAAGACCTCATCGGGCGACGGCCGGACTTGGTGCAGCTCCATAGCTTGTACGACAACTCCCTGGCCGATGGCCTGAGGACCATGGCGCTTGCAGGCCTGGGCGTCGCCTGGCTGCCGCTGACGACCACGCATAACGACATCATTCGCGGCAAGCTGGTGCGAACCGGCGATCCGCAACTCGCCATCGATCTCGATATTCGGCTCTATCGTCCTGCGCAGCGGCTGGCGAAGAAGGCCGAGGAGCTCTGGTCCCGGTTGACGACCGAAGGTCTCGGAGCTCTGCTGGCGCCCGCTGCTTTTCCTCCTGACATCGCCACGACGATTCACAGTGAGGATCCGCAGACGATTCGGCAGTGACCGGCGCGTCTGCCCCGCACGTTCAGCTCGAACGTTTGTCTAACGCTTTGTTGTCGTCGGCAGGCGACGGGCAGTGTTCGGCTGCGTCGTTCACGTCACAACGTTTGCTTGTTATGACGGCAGCTTGCACGACCTCATGCCGCGGATATGAGCGAATATCGGCCTGATGCGAAGTTGTCATGGCCGAATTCGTCTTCGGAATTGGACAAAGCATTTCGCGCCGCAATAATTCGAGCATCGCAATTGCAGCAAAGGGGCTGGCGCGATGTTCGATCGACGTGGCTTCATCGCATCAGGTGGCGTTCTTGCGCTCGTACCCGGCGGCGCCGCCGCTGCGCCCGCGACGGATGCGAGCACGAAGGCCAGTCTCCCTGTGGCCTCCGACGCGACCGTAGAACCTCTTTATGCTCTGACGCCGAGTGAGGCGGAATTTCTGGCGGCCGTCGTCGATGCCCTCATTCCGGCCGATGACCTGTCGCCATCCGGTTCCGAGTGCGGCGTCGTCACCTTCATCGATCGACAACTCGCCGGCGCCTATGGCGCCGGGGCGCGGCTTTATCAAGAAGGGCCCTTTCAGCCGAGCAGCGGACAGCCGCAGTTCGGATCGCAGTCGCCGCTCCCACCGCTGGCATTTATCCGGCTCGGCATCGCCGAGCTCGACGCATGGACGGCGGCGCAGCGCGGCGCCCGGGTCAGCCAGCTATCGCCGCCCATGCTGGAGGCGCTGCTGCGCGACGTCGAAGGCGGCAAGGTCGCTCTTGCGCGCATCGATGCACGCGCGTTCTTTGCTGCGCTGCTGCAGCTCTCGATGGAGGGTTTCTTCGCGGACCCGATCTATGGCGGCAACCGGGGTAAGGCGTCGTGGCGGATGATCGGCTATCCGGGCCTGCCGGCGACCTACGCAAAGGCGATCAAGGAGCATCGGGGACGGCGCTATGAAGCCGAACCTCGATCGATCGCTGACTTCCTCTGATCGATCGGTGAATTGGAGCACATCATGGCAAAGGTCTTGAAGGCGACGGATGCCGTGATTGTCGGCCTCGGATGGACGGGTGCGATCATGGCGCGCGAGCTGACCCGCGCCGGCCTCGAAGTATTGGCGCTGGAGCGCGGACCGGATCGCGACCCGGCCGCCGACTTCGAATTGCCGGCGATCCGCGACGAGCTGCGCTACTCCGTTCGCCAGGAGCTGATGCAGGATCCGAAGATGGAGACGGTTACGCTGCGCCATCGCCTCGACGACGAGGCGAGGCCGGTGCGGCGGTTCGGGGCCTTTCTGCCCGGTGACGGCGTTGGCGGCATGGGTACCCACTGGAACGGCAACACGTTTCGCTTCCTTCCCTCGGACCACAATCTCAGAACGCATCTCACCGAACGTTACGGTCGTGGGCGTATTCCCGACGACATGACGATCCAGGACTGGGGCGTTACCTATGACGAGCTGGAGCCGCACTATGCGCGCTTCGAAGCCATCTGCGGCGTGTCGGGCAAGGCCGGCAATATCCGGGGCAGGATTCAGGCGGGCGGGAATCCCTTCGAAGGGCCGCGCAGCGGCGAATATCCGAACGCACCGCTGGTGTCGTCTCACGCCAACGAGCTGTTCTCGCGCGCGGCGACCGAGCTCGGTCTGCACCCGTTTCCGGCGCCGGCCTCCAACTCCAGCGCGCCCTACCGCAATCCGGAAGGGGCCCAGCTCGGAGCCTGTCAATATTGCGGTCATTGCGATCGGTTCGGATGCGAAGCGAACGCCAAGGCGACGCCGCTGAGCACGCTGGCACTGGCGCTCGGCAAGGCGCCCGGCTTTCGCAAGGTGACCAACGCCTATGCAACGCGCGTGCTCTACGACGCGCAGACGCGACGGGCGACCGGAGTGCGCTACATCGACCTGCGCTCGGGGGAGACCTACGACCAGCCGGCGGAAATCGTCATTCTCTCGGCCTGGGTGTTCGGCAACACCCGCCTGATGCTGCTGTCGGGAATCGGCCAGCCCTACGACCCCCGCACCGGTACCGGCGTGGTCGGCAAGAACTACTGCTACCAGATCCAGCCGACGCTCCAGCTTTTCTTCGAGGCCGAGGAGTTGAACCCGTTCATGGGGGCCGGCGGTCTCGGCATGGTCGTGGACGATTTCAACGGCGACAATTTCGATCACGCCAATCTCGGCTTCCTCGGCGGCGGCTACATTTCGCTGAACAGCACTAATGGCCGGCCGATTTCGTTCCGCCCGACGCCGCCCGGAACGCCTACATGGGGCGCGGCTTGGAAACGGGGAGACCGCGAAATGGTACCGCAAGACCGCGATGGTGCTCTGCGAGGGCATGAACTACGCATCGCGCACCAATTCGATGGATCTCGATCCGACGTATCGCGACATGTTCGGTCAGCCGCTGCTGCGGATGACGTTCAACTTCACGCAGAACGATCGTGCGATGGCCGATTATCTACTGGCCAAAGCTGCCGAGATCGGTCGCGCGATGAATGCGACCATCGTCGCGCCGCAGCCGCGCAAGGGCGATTTCAACGTCGTCTCCTATCAGTCGAGTCACAACAGCGGTGGCACGATCATGGGGCGCTCGCCCATAGACAGCGTGGTGAACCGTTATCTGCAGAGCTGGGACGCGCACAATCTGTTCGTGCTGGGATCATCGGTCTTCCCGCAAAACGCCGGCTACAACCCGACCGCCGCGGCCGCAGCTACCGCCTATTGGTGCGCGGATGCGCTGGTGAAGACTTACCTCAAATCTCCCGCTCCGATGGTGCAACTGTGACGACACGCTGGATGACTGGACCTGGTCTCGCCGCGCTGCTGTTCGGCATGACGGCAAACGCTCCGATCGCCGCGGCCGACATCGTCGCCGGCAAAGCCCTGTTCGAGCAATGTGCGGCCTGCCACGGCGCGAGCGGCGACGGCACCGAACAGGGCCCGTCGCTTCATGGCGTCGTCGGACGCAAGGCAGGGCAGATGCAGAATTTCCGTTACTCCCGCGCGATGCAGCGCAGCGGGATCGTGTGGAGCGAAGAGACGCTGGCGCGATATCTGTCCGATCCGCAGGATGTTGTTCCCGGCAATCGCATGCCTTTCGGGGGGCTCGCCACGCCCGAGGAGAGCAAGGACGTCGTGAGCTACCTGGAAAGCCTGAAGTAGCCAATCGCCAAAGACCGATCGAACGCATGGCCGGCGCATATCCATGAGCCGGACGCGCCACCCCTTTGCCTGAAGCCAGACCAAGCAACGACAAGATTCCCTTTCAAACAAGCAAGAGGACGAGAATGCCGAAGACCCTGATACTTGGATGCTGCTCGACCGGTGCGAAATACACGCCGCTGAACCATCATCCGTCCGGCGATGCCGTGCTCGACCGCATCTGCACCGGCGTCGACATCGCCATCACGGAGGAGGAGATCGCGCACGAGGTGGAGCAGCTGACCAGCCTCGGCTGTCGCTATTATCATTATCACGGCCGCAACCCGCTGACGCGCGAGCAGACCACGGACAACGACACCTATCGCCGGATCAGCCTCCTGGTGCAGCGTATGTCGCCCGACATGTTGATCAGCTTCGGTGCCAGCCGGAATGGCCGGGAAGTGATCCAGCGCATCAGCGCCCATGGCGAGTGGGAACGGGTCAGCCACGCCGGCCTGTCGCTCGGCGCGGGCGGCGCGCATTTCATCACCATGCAGGCCGCCATCGAGCTGCAGATCGTCTGCGACCTGGAGGATCGCATCGGTCCGCTGACGCGCGAGCTCGTCGACAGCGATCTCTTCCTGCGCGAGGTCGAGCGCTATCAGCCTTCGACCCGTCAGGAGGAGGTGAAGATGAACACCAATTCGACAGCGAACGGCAATAATTACGGCCGCTCATCGCCCGCGGTCCAGCTCATTGCTTATGGGCAGGCGGTCGCGGCACGCAGGCGGCTGCATCTGCTCGACGAGATCGAGTGGGTCCAGACGATCCGCAGCTATGCGATGTCGCGCATGGCGATCGCGCGGCACGACATCAGGCTGGCCGGAGCCGACCAGCTCAACGTCACCCTGCTGTTCGGCTTCTCGCCGAAGCTGCCATTCCCGGAGACCTACGATCATTTCCGGTCCGTCGTCTCCATGGCCAAATCGCTCGAGCGTGATACGCCGGAGGGGGTGCGCAAGCGGAAGGTCTCGATCACGGTCGGAGCCGCGATCCTGCCGCATCATGCTGCCCGCGAGGTGCGGGTCATGGATGTGGGTCCGCTGGCCGGGCGTTCGCTCGACGCCGTGCGCAGGGTGATCGGCTATGCCGCGCAGGACGACAGCGAGGTGGATGTCGTGCGCGTCGGCATGGAGGACACGCCGTTCCTGCTCGGCGACGACGGCAAGATCAAGCCGACCACCAATGTCGAGCTCTGCACCTTGGCGGCCGACACGCTGGATCGTTACGGCGTGGCGGTGCAGACCGATCCATCAAACATCACCGAGCGGCGCGCTCCGTTGATGCGCGCGGCGGCATGATCGGCATTGCGCCGGGCCGGGCTGGCGCGTTTGCGACTACGCCGATCCATGGAGAGTCCTGATGACGCTGACCGTCCTCGTGCCGATCTTCGCGCTGCTCGCGCTGGGCTTTGCCGCTGCCCGGAGTGGGCTGCTCTCGGCCGAGGCGAATGCGGGGCTCCTGAAACTGGTCGCGTGCTTCGCGATCCCGGCATTGCTTTTTCGGTCGCTCGCGGCAGGCGCGCAGGCGTCGAACGGCGGCGAGATCGCGCTGATCTACCTGCTGGGCTGTGCGGCGTTGCTCGTCATCGCCTTCGTCTACGGACGTGCGGCGCTCGGGTTGAGTCTTGCCGAGTGCGTGGTGTTCGGCATGGGCGTGATCTATTCGAACTCGTCGTTGATCGGCGTTCCCATTGCCCAGGCCCTGCTCGGGGACCAAGGCGTCGCGCTGTTGAGCCAGATCATCGCGATTCACACGCTCGGCCTGATCCCCGTGGCCACGCTCTTGCTCGCATTCGGCAGCAGTGCAGGGGGCGGCTCGAAGGCCCTGGTCGCCGCCATCAGCAATCCCATGACGCTGGCTCTGGCGGCCGGTCTTGTCTGGCGCCGAACCGGGCTCGCACTGCCTGAAATGATTGATCACGCCATCGCCATGCTGGCGGCCGCAGCGCCGGCATTGTCGTTGATCGCGCTCGGGGCCACCGTGGCGCGCGTGCCGCTGCCGACCAATTTCGCCGCGCCGGTCGCTTCCGTCGTGTTCAAGCTCATCGTTCACCCGCTGCTGATCTGGTCGATCGCGCATGCGATGGGTCTGCCCCGGGAGCAGATCCTGATCGCGACGATGACGGCGGCGCTGCCGCCCGGCATCAATGTCTATGTCTTGGCCGCGCATTTTGGCCGGCATGCCGAGGACGCCGCGCGCTCCTTCGCGCTGGCGACGACGCTGTCGGCCGTCAGCATTTCCATTGTCGTCCAGGTCGTCGCCTGGCGTTGAGTCAAGCCACGAAAGGGAGAGCAGCATGACACCGACGATTGCGATCATCGCGCCTGGTGCAATGGGGAGCGCCATCGCGACGCGCCTGACCCGGCAGGGCGTCAAGGTCCTCACCTCGCTCGAGGGCCGCGGTGCCGCAAGCCGGCAGCGGGCGGAGGCGGCGGGCATGCATCATGCCGACGATCAGCGCCTGGTGGACGAGGCCAGCGTGATCCTGTCGATCGTGCCGCCAACCGAGGCGAATGCGCTCGCCGAGCGCTTCGCCGCACGCCTTGGACGCGCAGATCACGCGCCGCTCTTCGTCGATTGCAACGCCGTCGGCGTTTCGACCATGGTGGGAATCGATCGCCTGTTTCGGCGCACCGGCGCGCGCCTCATCGACGGCGCCATCATCGGCTTTCCGCCGAAGGCCGATGATCCGGGGCCTGCCTTCTATTTTTCGGGCGATGCAGCGTCAGACCTCAAGGTATTGGCCGAATATGGTCTCGACATCCGCATCGTCGACGGTCCAATCGGCGCGGCCTCGGCATTGAAGCTGTCCTACGCGGGAATTACCAAGGGGCTGGTGGCAATCGCGACCGCGATGGTGCTCGCTGCCGAACGCGCGGGAGCAGGTTCGGCGCTGAAGTCGGAACTGGCGGCGAGCCAGCCGCAACTGTTGACCCGCTTTGCCAAGACGCTGCCGGACATGTACCCGAAGGCCTACCGCTGGGTCGAAGAGATGCACGCGATCTCCGAATTCATCGGCGGGGATTTCCCGGAAGCGTTGATCTACAGGGGCGCGGCCGGTCTTTATGAGCGGATCGCGGCCGACGTCGCGGGCGATCGTGACGCGTGCAAGCGCATCGATGCGTTCCTCGCGTCGTAGCGATGCGACCGGCGACGGACCGTTAACGCCTGTGCAGGCCAGCCCGACCCTGCGAGTTCCGTGCTTGATGGGGGCACCCGGCGAGGCTTGCGGGTAGCGCATCGACTCGCGATGCACATATCCGTGTCCAGGGAATCGGCTACGGGGCGAGAATAATTGATGTTGGGCTACCAATGCCAAATGATCTGGGAGACAAGATGCGTCGTTCCGACAACGAGGAATCTTGTCGCGGCTTCGATGCACGATGAGCGGTGTTCTTGTCGGAATGGTCAGCCAACATCAGTGCTTTACTCAGCGATCACTGAGTTCCGGAGGACGCCGATCCCGGAGATTTCGACCTCGACGGTGTCACCGGGCTTCATCCACAGCGGCGGGGTGCGCTTCAAGCCGACACCGCCGGGCGTGCCCGTGACGATGACGTCACCGGGGACCAGCGGGGAGATCGTGGAGATGTAGGCGATCAGCTCGGGGATCGCGGTGATCAGCAGATCGGTCGTCGTGTTCTGCACGACGGCCCCGTTGAGGCGGGTCTGCAATGTGAGCTTTGACGGATCGGGGATTTCGTCCGTCGTCACCAGCCAAGGGCCGAAGCTGCCGCTATTGGCAAAGGTCTTGCCGGAAAGGAACTGGCTGGTATGGCGCTGCCAGTCGCGGACGCTGCCCTCGTTGTAGCAGGCGTAGCCTGCGATATGGTCGAGCGCTTGGCCGGCCGGGATGTGGCGACCTTGCTTGCCGATCACCAGCGCGAGCTCGCCCTCATAGTCGAAATTGTCGCTGACCTTCGGCCTGACGATCGGCTGCATGTGGCCGACATGGCTGCAGGCGAAGCGCGCGAACAGCGCCGGCTTCTCGGTTACGGTGCGGCCGGTCTCGGCGACATGGTCCCGGTAGTTTAGACCGACGCAGATGATTTTGTCGGGGTCCGGGATGACCGGGGCGAAGGCGATCTTGTCGATCGCACGGTCGGGCGCGTTGGCTGCGACCAGTGCGGCTGCCTCGAAGACACGATTGGTCTCGAGCAACTGCCGCAGCGAGGCGCAGCCGGGCATGCGCGTACCGAGATCGACGACGCCGTTGTTCTTGACGGCACCAAAGGAGGCGCGGCCGTCGGCGGTGAAAGAAAGCAGCTTCATAAGATATCCTTGGAAATGTGTTCAGGCCGCGGACGGCACGTGGGTGGGATGGATGATGGCGGCGGCGAGCCGGTCGACTTCCGCGTCGTTGCGGGCGGCACCGAGCACGTAGCGGTCGGGCCGGACCAGAGCGGCCTTGAGGCCGTTATCGCGCAGCCAAGTGCCGACGCCAGCGGTCGCGTCGCCGGTGATGATCGACGCGCCGGCATCGCCGAACGCGCGTTGCAACGCGGACGGGATGACGCCGGCGGCCTCGGTGAGCAGGACGTAGGCGTAACCGATGGCGTCGTCGCTGCGACGGCCGTCGGGCAGGGTGAATTGCGGTGCGAGATGTCCGGCCAACGGCAGATCCGACAGCGCAAGACCGGGGCCGAGCAGGGGCTTCTTCACCTCGAGTTTGACAGGCGCGTTCTCGCGGGCCTGGCCGGCGGCGAGGCCGGCGTCGACCGCCTTGGTGTTGATCAAGCCCCCGAGCCGGATGGCGAGCTCGACGAACTCGCGCACATGCGGCTGGCGCTCGCTCTGATAGGTGTCGAGCAGGCGGCCGTCGGCATGGCCGCCAAGGATCGCATTGAGTTTCCAGGCAAGGTTTGCGGCGTCGCGGATGCCGGCGCACATGCCCTGGCCCAGGAAGGGCGGCGTCTGGTGGGCCGAATCACCGGCGAGCAGCAGGCGGCCATCGCGCCATTTCTGCGCGATGGTGGAGTGGAAGGTGTAGACCGCGGCGCGCTCGAGCTCGGCATCCTCGGGCGTGATCCAGCGCGCCAGCAGTTCCCAGACCTTCGCCGGCTGGGTGACGTCTTGCGAATCTTCGTCGGGCAGAACCGTGATCTCCCAGCGCCGGCGCGTGCCGGTGCCGCGTACATAAGTCGCGGGCCGCCTGGGATCGCAATGCTGCAGGCTGTAGTCGCCGAGATCGTCGCGAGCTCGCTTCAGCAGAACGTCCACCACAAGCCAGCGTTCGTGGAAACCAAGATCGTCCATGCCGGCGCCGATGAAGCGGCGCACCAGCGAGCGGGCGCCGTCGCAGCCGATCACATAGCCGGCCCGGACCTCGGTGAGCTGCCCGTTGGAGAGGTCTTCGTAGCGCACGCGCACGCCGGTCTCGTCCTGGTCGAGCGCGAACACGTCGCATCGGTTGCGCGTCGTCACGTGCGGCCAACGCCGCATGCCGCCGATCAAAACCTCCTCAAGATCGGGTTGATGAAAGCGATAGCTGAGATTCCAGCCCTGCGGGGTGAGCGTCGGCGGACGCGACCAATCCAGCAGCATGCGGCCCTCGGCGTCGAGAAAGAGCATGCCGGGGCTGAGGATCACCTGCGGCAGGATCGCATTGGCCAGACCGATGGTCTGGAACACGCGCATGCATTCGTCGTCGAAATGTACGGCGCGCGGCAGATGGTAGGCGTGGGCTTCGCGCTCCAGCACAAGCGTCCGCACGCCGCAAAGGCCGAGGAGATTGGCGAGCGTGGCCCCTACGGGCCCGCGGCCGACGATCACGACATCATAGCTCTGAGAAGCGCAACCATCCTGCATGGCGCCATTTGTTTCTCAGCGGCGCTCCGCTTTCAACGTCGAGTCGCCAACTGTCCGCGCAGCGGACAAGGCTGCGCTGCTCGGTGGCCTGTCCGCCAGCCGGACAGCTTCGCGATAATGCTACTCGCGCGCAATCCGGTTTGGCTAGGAGGAAGCAAAGCCAACAAGGCCGGTCTGCCGAGGCAGTCCAAAGCGGAGGAAATGACGATGCTGCGATGCGTGCTGAGTGCATGTCTTGTTGCGCAATTATTCGCTGCGCCGAGCTTTGCCGCCGACATCAACGTCGGGATCCTTTTGTCCGCGACGGGGCCCGCTGCAGCCATCGGCAGCGCCGAGCGCAACGGCACGGCCTTCGGTCCCGCCGAGATCGCAGGGAAGAAGGTCAACTATCTATTCCTCGATGAAGCTTCCGACGTTACGGCCGCCGTGTCGGCGCTGCGCAAGCTGCATGAGGAGAGCAAGATAGACCTGCTGATCGGGCCGACCACCACGCCGGGCTCCTTCGCGGTCATCGAGCCGGCGGTCGAGTACAAGACGCCCATGATCACGCTCGCGCCAGTCAATGCGCTCGTCGCACCGGTCGACGCCAGGCGGCGTTGGGTGTTCAAGACCACGACCAACGACGATCACGAAGCAACGCCGCTGTTCGCGAACATGAAGAAGTCCGGCGTGAAGAAGCTGGCCCTGATCGGTTTTGGCGACTCCTATGGCGACGCCTGGAGCAAGGTCAGCGCCGACATGGCCAAGGCCGCCGGCATCGAGCTCGTCGCAAACGAGAAGTACGCCCGGACGGACACGACGGTCGTGGGACAGATATTGAAGATCATCGCAGCCGGTCCGGATGCCGTTCTGATCGCGGCCTCGGGTGCGCCGGCGGCGCTTCCGCTGTTGCAATTGCGGGAGAAGGGGTACGAGGGGCAGATCTACGGCACGCTCGGCGCGACATTCGGCGATTTCAAGAAGCTCACAGGTGTCCAGGGCGACGGGATCTTCGTTCCACTGAGCCCCGCCGTCGGCGCCGCGTCCTTTCCCGACGACTATCCCGCGAAGAAGTCCGCATTGGATTTCATCCAGCGCTACGAAGCGAAGTTCGGGCCGGGAACCCGCAACATCTTCGCGGGAACGGCCTACGATGCCTTGCTTCTGCTCGAGAAGGCCGCCCCGATCGCTCTGAAGACCGCCGAGCCGGGTACGCCCGAGTTCAGAGAGGCCTTGAGAGGCGCCATCGAATCCTTGAAGGGCGTTGCCGGGTCGCGAGGCGTCTACAATTACGGCCGCGACGATCACACCGGGCTGGACCAGAGCGCGTTGGTTCTGGGCAAGCTCGAAAACGGCGAGTGGGTCGCGGTGCGTTGACACCAGCATCCAAGCGGACAGAATTCTATGACTATATCAGACCTGGACGCGCCTACCTACGACGTCGACCTCTACAGCGACGAGGTTCTTCGCGATCCCTATCCTCACTATCGAGCGATCAGGGAGCGCGGCGCCGCCATCTGGCTTCCTCGGCACGATCTCTATGCCTTGGGCCGCTTCGATGACGTCCGAGCGGCGTTGAGGAATCCGACGGTCTTCTCGTCCGCGGAGGGCGTCGCAGCCAATGACACCGTCAACGAAATAGCGCGGGGCACGACTCTTGCGAGCGACGCCCCCTTGCATGACCGGCTTCGGGCGATCATCGGCGCTCCTCTTTCGCCCCGAGCTCTCGAAGAGATCGGTCCACAGATCCGGGCGGAAGCAAGACGGCTCGTTGATGATCTCGTCGAACGGGAGCAATTCGACGCGGTCACGGATCTGGCGCAGCATTTGCCGCTCACGATCGTGTCCAAGTTGGTCGGCCTCGAAGACTACGGCCGTGGCAACATGCTCAGGTGGGCTTCGGCCACCTTCAACGTGCTCGGCACGATGAATGAACGCGGCTGCGCCGCCATGACGGATTTCCGCGAGATGCGCTCCTACCTGAGCGTTCCGGATATTCGCGAACGGTTGCTGCCCGGGAGCTGGGGCAGGCGCATTTTCGAGGCCGCCGATCGTGGCGAGGTCGAGCCGGAGCGTTGTCCTGTCCTGATGCGGGACTATCTCGGGTCCAGCCTGGACACGACGATCTTCGCGACGGCCAATCTGCTCCTGTTGTTCGGCAGACATCCGGATCAATGGGAGCTTGTCCGCAACGATCCCAAGCTGATCCCGAACGCCATCAACGAAGTGCTCCGCCTGGAATCTCCGATCCGAGGCTTCACGCGTCATGCTGCCTCGAACGCTAACGTGGGCGATGCGCATGTTCCTGCAGGAAGCCGGGTGCTGCTGCTGTATGCGTCGGCCAACCGTGACGAGCGCAAATGGCAAGATCCGGAGAAGTTCGATGTGCGCCGGCGCGCCAACGACCATCTCGGTTTCGGAAACGGCACGCACATGTGCGCCGGCCTGCATCTCGCCCGTCTCGAAATGACGGCTCTTCTCGAAGTCCTTGTCGAGAAGGTGCGCAGCTTCGATATCGGCGAACCCGTGCTTGCTCTGAACAACGTGCTGCGCGGCCTGGCCTCTCTGCCCGTAAGGGTGAACTAACCGCCGATGGCGATCGCTGCTGCGGCTTGGCGCATTGGCATCACGAACTGCGAAACCGCCTCCTCAAGAGAAAGAGCGGAGCGGATCCAGATGATCGAAATGCAGCCGAAGACGGCTTCGCCTCGGACGATCGACACCGCGATCGACGCCGTCTTGGGATTGTATTCGCCCTCGTTGCGGATCCCGTATCCACGCTCGCGGGTCTCCACGATCATGCGTTCGAGCCAGTCGCGCTCGAGGAAGGGGCGGTCATCCGCCTCGTCGATCCGCCGCAAATGATTGACGATCAAGTTTCGCTCGCGCTCCGCGGAGGCCGCCAGATAGGCCCGACCGGCCGACGTCCGAAGGATGGGCAGGCGTTTGCCGATCATGCCGCGGTCGATCGACATTGGACTGCGAGAATGGGTGGTCTCCTGGACCACCATCGCGGCGTTCTCATAGGTGGAAAGGTCGACGGGCCAGATGAGGGTCTTGCTCAACTCGGCGAGGTAGGGCGCCGCCGCCTGGCAGATGACGACGCTAGGATTGTAGCCGTCCCCGAGGCTGGAGGCCAACCGAGTCACCCGATAGCGGTCGTCGCTCGCCGAACGAGCGATATAACCGAGTTCCTCCAAGGTCTCGAGCAGCCGGTAGACGGTCGGCCGGGGAAGATCGAGCGCGCGCGCCACGTCGGCGGCCCTGACGCCGCCGGACCTGTTGACCTCGGTGAGGACGTCCAGCCCGCGCTTGAAGGCGCGTACCCCCGCCGAGGCTTTCAGTCGTCCGTCGCTCGTCCGCTCCTTGGACATTTCTATTTTCGTCCTTGTGCCGCCGGGTGCGGAGGCTCACGATGCTGCAAATGCGATGCTGCCGCAAGGCTCTCGGCACGATCGCACCGCGTCGGAATCAAACTCTGGCGAAGTGGCCGCGCGCGACCAGCGCGTGCGAAGAACACACTGGAGGAACGTGTATGGAGATTTCCGCGCTCGGCTACATCGGCATAGGCTCCTCGCAGCTGGATCAGTGGAGCCACATGGCGACGAAGCTACTCGGCATGCAGCAGGTCGATCGCGGCGGAAAGACGCGGGCTTTCCGGATGGACGACCGTAGGCAACGTTTGATCGTCGACGGCGGCAACGACTCCGGTCTTGCGGTGATGGGCTGGGAAATTCCGACCCCAGCGGAACTTGATCGTCTCGCCGCCAGGCTGGAAAGTCATGGTGTCGTAGTCACGCGCGGATCGCACGCGCTGGCCGATGAACGGCACGTAGGCGACTTGATCCAGTTCGCCGACCCAACTGGCAACCGGCTTGAGGCGTTCTGCGAGCCGTCCCTCGCGACGGATCCGTTCCGACCGGGGAGGCCGATCTCTGGCTTCCGCACCGGCGCCCTCGGAATGGGACACGTCGTACTGAACGTCGAGAACGTCGATCTTCTGCTGCCGTTCTATCGCGACGTGCTCGGATTCCACGTGTCCGATTTCGGGCTCAAGCCCTACGGCCTGTATTTTTTCCATGTGAACGGACGCCACCACAGCTTTGCGATGGTGGGCTCCGGCCGGAAAGCGCTGCACCACTTCATGGTCGAACTCGGCAGCCTCGACGATGTTGGTCAAGGC
This sequence comes from Bradyrhizobium sp. USDA 4472, assembly GCF_054058595.1. Taxonomy (NCBI): domain Bacteria; kingdom Pseudomonadati; phylum Pseudomonadota; class Alphaproteobacteria; order Hyphomicrobiales; family Nitrobacteraceae; genus Bradyrhizobium; species Bradyrhizobium sp. USDA 4472. The sequence goes on along the minus strand of NZ_JBSSAM010000001.1, from coordinate 7,042,582 downwards.
TACGATCTTGCGCAGTTGGATGACGGGCGGGTCGCCTATACCTTGGGACGACACACCAACGATCACATGACGTCGTTTTACGTAAACACGCCGTCGGGCTTCTTCATCGAATACGGTTGGGGAGCTCGCGTCATCGATCCGGTTACCTGGCAACCGCATGAGACGTTTGATGGGCCATCGCTCTGGGGGCATGAGCGGCTCTATATGCCCGATGAACAGCGCAAGCGCTTACGCGACATGCGGATTGATGCGGCGCAGCGCGGCGTACGCGCGCCGGATCCAGTCGTGCCGCCTCTGAACTGCGCGTGGCTCGATGCCGTAGTTGCCCGGGAATAGCCTCCGCGCTCGCGTCGGTACAATCTCGGTTGTTCATGCGCGTCGGCTGTTCTCGCCGCGCCCATTCAGACAGTGCGCGGACCCTCGCATGTTCTCTGAAAGATCCAGGTCTGCAATGGCATCCTGGGCGGGCTAACGTCCGAAGCCATCGCCATTCAATGCGGCGTCGCAAGCGTACTGACGTTCAGAAAGAACCTGTACAAGAAACTCGGCATCGTCTCGCAAGCGGAACTGTTCTCGCTCGCGATCCAGGTTTCTGAATCCCTGACGGCTTAGCCCTTGCCGCCGCATTTACCTTCGGAGTCCGGGAAAACGCGGCTCTGTTCTAAAATAGAACACTATTTCAATATGCAATTTTTCGTGGACGCATGCGGCGTCGGAAGTTTTGGTGCTTGCCAAAATGAAACGCCGTTCTATATTGCTAAAAAAATCGAGCATTGCAAAAGGGAGGTTGCGCTGATGGCCGTTGGGTTCAAGATTGTGAAGCGGACGAGGAAGGTTGGCGCCGACATCGTCGAGCGCTTTTCCCGTCTGCCCGTAGCTAACGTGAGCGATGCCATGTCGCGTATGACGGCGGGAGGGGCGAGCCTGCGCCCGATGCATGCCGGCGGCGGGATGGCGGGCGTGGCTTTGACCGTGAAAACGCGTCCCGGCGATAACCTTATGATTCACAAGGCGATGGCTATGGCCGAGCCGGGCGACGTCATCGTGGTCGACGCCGGTGGCGATCTGACCAACGCCCTGATCGGCGAGATGATGCTAACCCGTATCATCGAGAGCAGGATTGCCGGCTTGGTTATCAACGGAGCCGTTCGGGACTCCGCCTTTATCCGCAGCAACGAATTTCCTGTCTTCGCAGCCGGTGTCACTCATCGGGGGCCTTATAAGAACGGACCGGGCGAGATTAACGTGCCGGTCGCATTCGATGGCATGGTTGTCGAGCCTGGCGATCTGATCATCGGAGACGATGACGGCTTGCTCTGCGTTCCGTTTGACGACGTAGACGAGGTCTTGAAAGGGGCTACCGCAAAGCTCGCAGCGGAGCAAAAGCAGATGGCAAACATCAAGGCGGGAACGCACGACGCCTCTTGGGTCGACAAGGCCCTGCGCGAGCTCAAGTGCGAGGGGCTGGACTGAAAGCGTATCACTGGAACAGGGCTTCCGGAGGCGAGGAGCATCGAGGCTTCGCCGCCGCCATCCATCGATGACCTGACAATTGGCTGCAGTCGTTTCACCGACCTCAATTAGAGAAGCGCGCCTATGTCGACGACATCTCCGCATCTTTCCGTGCGTGAAGATTGGTTGAGCTTGAAGACCGAGGAAGTCCTGGAGCCAGGTCAGCCGATCGTCGATGCTCATCACCATCTTTGGGATCGGCCCGGAGCGTGCTACCTGTTTCCGGAATACCTCGCAGATGTGCGTTCGGGCCACAATGTCGTGGCGAGCATCTTTGCGCAATGTAGATCTATGTATCGCGATTCCGGTCCTGACGAGATGCGACCGCTCGGTGAGGTCGAGTTCATCAACGGCGTTGCGGCGCAGTCAGCGTCTGGGATATACGGACACTTCCGCGCTTGCACGGCAATTGTTGGATTTGCTGACCTCACTCTCGGTGCCAAGGTCGCTCCTGTGCTGCAAGCTCTGGTGCGGGCCGGAGGTGATCGCCTCCGAGGCGTGCGCAATACCACGGCGTGGCATGAAGATCCGGCTATCCGCTCAAATCCACAGCCGCCGCCGCCCGGGCTGTTGTCCAACGAAGGGTTTCGCCAAGGTGTCCGATGTTTGGCTCGAGAAAACTTGTCTCTGGATGTTTGGGCCTATCACACCCAACTGAACGAAGTCATGGAGCTCGCACAGCAGAATCCGGACCTCTCCATAATTTTGGATCACGTCGGCGGTCCCCTTGGCCTGGGACCGTATGCCGGGCAGCGCGACGCCGTGTTTTTGGATTGGAGGGCAAGTGTTGCGAAGCTTGCAGCCTTGCCGAACGTGACAGTGAAGCTTGGCGGCCTTGGCATGAAAACGACCGGCTTCGTCTTTCATGAGCAATCTCGGCCACCGGGATCCCGGGAGCTGGCACAAGCCTGGAAGCCTTACATCGAGACGTGCATCGAACTCTTCGGCCCTGTCCGCTGCATGTTCGAAAGCAACTTCCCCGTCGACAAGGGAATGTGCTCGTATCTGATCCTCTGGAACGCCTTCAAGAGAATCGTCGAGACATACAGTCAGCCCGAGAAGCAGGCGTTGTTCAGCGGCACGGCAATGCGCGTGTACCGTATATCGCCGAATATCCTAACGGATCATGCAGCCATGCCTTGAGACGGCGCGAATATCCACGACCCAGCAAAATCAAAACCGCTGGTGATAAAAAACACAAATTGAGGAGACGGCCATGGATGCGAGAAAGATGACGTTGGTCGCCCTTTTAGGCGCCGGCATGTTTATCAATGCTATCGACCGCGGCGCTCTCGGCGTCGCTGCTTCCCAAATGCTTGCTGATCTGAAAATGGATCCTGGTGTTATGGGTCTGGCGCTATCGGCCTTCTATTGCAGCTACATTCTGTTCATGGTCCCGGTCGGGAGATATTCCGACAAGTATGGCGCGAAGGCCGCCTATGGTTGGGCGGCTGCCTTTTGGTCGCTGGCTTCCGCGGCAACGGGGTTGATCCAGGGGTTTTATGGGTTGATGGCCGTGCGTCTTGCCGTTGGTGCCGGCGAGTCGGGTGCCAATCCGCTGGGCGCCAAGGTCATCAATGAAAACTTTGGCTCGCAAGAGCGTGCGAGAGCGATGACCTGGTGTCTGTCCGGCACAAAGCTGGGACTCGCGGCCGTGCCTGTCCTGATGGGCTTCCTGATGGCGACGTGGAATTGGCGCGTCGCTTTCATCGTAACGGGGCTTGCAAGCTTGCTCTGGTGCCTTGCGTGGTACGCTCTTTTCAAAGAGAGCCCCAGGGCGGCTGATGGTGCCGCGAAGAAAGACGAGCAGGTACCGTGGAAGAAATTGCTTGGCAACCGGACGACTTTGGGCCTGATGCTTACCAAGTTTTTCCTCGACTACCTCTGGGTCGTATTCATCAGCTGGTTGCCAACCTACCTGGTCATGGAGCGGGGATTCTCCATCTTGAAAATGGGCCTATATGCTTCGATTCCGTGGATCGTCGGTTTCGTCGCACAGCCAGCCATGGGGCACTTCTCTGATTGGCTCATCAAGAAGGGCGTAAGCGTCACCAACGCGAGGAAATATTGTCTGGTCGGATCGCAACTGGTCGCAGCGCTTGTCATTGCGGTAGGCTTCGTCGAAGACCCGATGATCGCGGTCGCGCTTCTCACCATCAATATTGCAGGTGAGTCAGCGTCAGCCGGCATCATGTGGACGATACTGTCCGAGGTGTCGCCCAAAGGCCTCGGCGGAACGCTGTCCAGCGCCGTCAATACCGTCAGCTCCGTGGCAGGCGTCATGGCGCCGACCGTTACGGGGTTTGTCTATCAATTCACGGGAAGCTTCCAAATGGCCTTGCTCCTCGCCGGATTGGGAATCTTGATATCGGCGTGCTCAATTCTCTTCATCGTTCCGGAAATCCGGCCCATAGAGCTCGGCGACGAAAACGGGGAACTGTCGACCGGCGCACTGGTGCAGGGTGGGGGAGCTCGATGAAACGCTCCTCGCGGCGCTAACCGGCACGCTTTAGTGAAAGGCGCATCGGCTAGGTCGCGTGTGAGAACATCGGCATCCCCGGCGTATCGAGTGTCGCCTGCAGGAGCGACCCGGTTCGGCTCTCAGTGATGAAGAGGGTTTTTTGCTCGGGACCACCGAACGCGAGGTTGGTCGTCCCCACGCCGGCGCAGGAAACGATGCGATCCAGCGGCTCGGCCAACGGGGAAAGACGCCACACCGAACCAAAGCCGGTGTGGCAGATCAGCAGGTTTCCTGCGCTGTCGAACGCCAAGCCGTCTGGGCCTCCGGGGCCGCCGTGCAAATGCGCGAATACACTGACTTTGGTGATCAGGCCGCTGGCCGGTAGCGGGACGCGCCAAATCTGGTTCGCCCGCGTTACTGCGACAAGCAGAAAGCTCTCCTCCGGATCGACGACGATTCCATTTGGGCTCGGTATGGTATTTACAAGACACGTCAATTGGCCTGCGGGCGTCAGCTTCCAGACGCGACCGGTCGGATCGTGCATTCCGGTCTGGCCCTGATCCGTGAAGTAGAGAGCCCCCGTATTTGCAAAGACAAGATCATTCACGCCCTTGAAGCTTTCGCTGGCGGCCGTCTCCAGAAAAGGCGTCACCGATCCGCGCGCAGGATCGAGCAGCATGATCCCCCGCTTGTAGTCCGTAATGAAGATCCTGCCGTCACGATGGATCTTCAGCCCATTCGGCCAACCATCGTATTCGGCGATGAGCTCCCATTGGCCTTCGGATGAAACTCTGAAGATGCGACCGTAGGGAATGTCGGTGATGTAGAGCCGGCCCTCTCGATCGAACGAAGGGCCCTCGAGGAAACAGTCGATCGCACGGCCGCCTTGGTTTGCATCGGCCCACGCGGTACGACGCGGTTTGCGAAACTGATCCGGCAATCGTGTGAAGACGGTCGTCTCGATCCGACGCGGAGGGGCAAAGAAGGTCATTTGGTCACCGGGCGAAAGCCGTAGAGCTCAACGGGGTTATCAACCAAAATGCGCTTAAATGTTGCGTCGCTTCTGATGATGCCACGGCGTCCGGTCCCTGTTCCTATTGAGCCTAGGCATTTTAGATCGCCGTTGCAAGGCAAAAGGAAAACGTCGTTTCGTTTTAGGCGGCGGCTCCCGTAGCGCGTCCTGCTGTGCGTTTGCGTCCGCGTTTGCCCGTGGTTGCTGGCGGTGTTCCGCCGCAGGCTGTCGATAGCTTGTGCGCCATTTCAACCAGATGCTCTTTGAGTTGCTCGGCTCGCGCTGCCGTCAGTCGGCTTACAGGTCCGGAGATATTCAAGGATCCCATCAGTACGTTGCCGATGCCGAATATTGGCATCGCGAGAGAGGCCGCATGGGGGTCCGTAACGCCTGACGTGAAGAGCGGAAGTTCGTCATCCGAGAGAGGGCCGGATTCATATTTTCGCAGCACCTGTGCAATTGCGGACTTATCCATCGGGCGCGTGTCACCCGGTTGCACGTGCATGCGGATCCGGCTCGGACTCTCCACGCGAAAGAGACAAAGGCGTTCGTCGCCGTTCCTCACATAGAAGGAGGCGGTCTCTCCTGTCTTAGCCGCGAGTTCGTCCAAAACGGGGATGACGTGATCCGAGAGGCTAAAAGCTTGTTGATAGGCGGTTCCAAGACGCAGGGTTTCTGAATCCAGCCGATAGCTCCCGTCGGGTAAGCGCGCCAGCAATCGATACTGCTCGAGGGACACTGCAAGACGCATGATCGTGCTTTTGACCAAGCCGGTTCTCTCAGCAAGGTCGGCTAAACTCAAGGCGCCGTCACCCCGACGGAATGCCGTCAAGACGGCTAGTGCTCGCTCGGCGGCCGAAACGCCCTTGACCGAAGATGCTGCCTCGCTCCGGGTTTGCTTTGCCATCTAAGACCTTCTACTTCCTTCATTTTAGACTGAACACGCCTACTATTGCGGAAAGTAACCTTAGATCCCGAGTCCACCTTCCGCTGCACGTTGCCGCGTACTCGATAGTTGACGCAACCGGGCGCTGCAAGCGCCGTCTGGCACGAGCGAGAATCGGCAAGGCATGGCTAACCTGCTGTTTATCATTCATTTTCTGAGTGCGGGAGGTGGGTCTGTGCAGCGGCCTTCAAAGACCTCTGCTGCCATGATGGCGCGGTCGCCCGGCAGCGGTGGCTTTTGGCTAACGGGGATTGCGTTGCAGTAGGGAGTGGTCAGCGCTTGTTCAAATTGGAAGACCGCCGCTGCCTGCGGCATCACTGCGGCGAGAGCATCCAGCCATTCTCGAGTTTCCACCGTGTCGGAGTCTCTCATCGCATCCATTACTCCCTCCCGTGAATTATTGTCTATCGTCAGTACGGAAGCAGTTGTGTTGGCTGCGATCAGCTCCCGCGCAGGCAGACCAGCAAGGCCTGCGCCGGATGGCGTAACGTCTCTCGGTCGATCAGTTTGACCTGCGAGCGGCAAGAATAGCCGGTCGCGAGCAGGCGGCCGCCCGACGCCCATCTTTCGACATGGCCCCTCCAGCTCATGTCATAGATTTTCTCAGATGTGGCGCGGTGCTCGGCTTCGTGGCCGTAGGTGCCGGCCATCCCGCAGCATCCCGACGACAAAACGCGCAGGCTGGCGCCTGCAGCAGCGAAGGCCGATTGCCAGCTCCGCAGGCTGGTCAAAGCGATCGAGCGCTCCGAGCAATGCGGCAACAGCAGATACTCCTCATTGGATTTCGCGCTCTCGGCAATCGCATCGAGGTGGCCAGCCAACCACTCCTGGACGAGGTGGACAGGAGGCGGCCGGTCGGCTTCCGGCAACATGCCGTATTCGGATCGGTAGGTCAGCGTCATGGATGCGTCGACCCCGACCAGTTCGACGCCGGTAGCGGCGAGGTCGCGCAGCATGGCCGCATTGCGGGACGCGGTCCGGATGAACGCACCGAGAAAGCCGTGGACATGCAGTGGCTTTCCGTTGGGACGGAAGGGCGCCACATACGGCTGGAATCCCATGACTTTCATGAGATCGAGGACTGCCAAAACGATCTCTGGGTCGTACCAGTTGGTGAATGCGTCCTGGACCAGCACCACACTCCGCGCGCGCTCTCCGGCGGAAAGGCCCTTGAGCACATCAGCATTCGCAACCTCGATCCCGCGCGCTTCCAATTCCCGCCGCATCGATAGAGACGAGAATTTCGGCGTATTAACCAACCCAATCCTGCGCATGGCGAGACGGCCGATGGGTGTTGCAAGAACCAGATTATAGAGGCCGCCGATCTTGCTCATCGTTGGCAGCATTGCCTCAAGCGATCCCACCAAGTGATCGCGAACAGGCCGCAGATAGCGCCCGTGATAGAGTTCGAGAAATTTCGCGCGAAAGGTGGGCACGTCCACCTTGATCGGACATTGCCCGCTGCAGGATTTGCATGCGAGGCAGCCGTCCATCGCATCCTTGACTTCATGCGAAAAGTCTTCTTCGGACGACCAGGTGTTACGCATTCTGGCCAGCAAGTCGCGCCAGCCCGATCCCTGTCGCAGGGCAGCGGCTTCGGCTTCGGGATCCACACCCGTGATGGCCAATTGCCGGAGCCATTCGCGGGTGAGGGAAGCCCGTCCTTTTGGCGAATGCCGGCGATCGCGCGTTGCCTTATAGGATGGGCACATCGCCTCGTCGGGATCCCAATTGAAGCACGCGCCATTGCCGTTGCAATGCAACGCCTCGTCGTAGGCGGTGCGTGTTGGACCGGGGATCGCCCTGTCGAGCTGTCCTCGCGTGACCAGCCCATCGATCGAGAGCAGATGGCCGCCCTCGGGGGCGGCGATCTTTCCGGGATTAAGCTGATTGCGTGGGTCGAACGCTGCCTTGATCGATTGTAGGGAGGGATATAGCGGTCCGAAGAAGCGCGGCGAGAATTCAGAGCGCACGCCTTTGCCATGTTCCCCCCACAGGAGGCCGCCGTATTTCTTGGTGATCCGGACGACGTCTTCCGTCACCTCTCGAATGAGGACCTCCTGTTGTGGATCTTTCATATCGATGGCAGGACGAACGTGAAGCACGCCGGCATCCACGTGGCCGAACATGCCATAGCTCAACCTGCGGGCATCCAGCGCTGCACGAAACTCCGCGATGTAGTCGGCCAGATGCTCGGGCGGGACCGCGGTGTCCTCGACGAACGGGATCGGCCGCTTGTCGCCCTGCATATTACCGAGCAGCCCGACAGATTTCTTTCGCATCTCCCAGATTGCGTTCACCTCGAGGTGGCCGCGTGCAACGGTGAAGCCGCGCCGCCCATGCGAATGGTTCGCTGATGCAAGCGCCTGCGTTATCCGGCTAACTGGGTTTTCAACCTCCGCTTCGGAGTTGCCGACGAATTCGACCAGGTTCACACCTGTAGCACGTTGTCCATTGTCCTCCGGGAAGTATTGCCGGACCGAATCCCAGATGACGTCGCCTTGTGCAAGGCCCAGCACCTTCGAGTCGACCGTTTCGATTGAGGCCGCCCCAAACCGCATCAATTCCTGCGCGTCCCGCAGGGCGGCATCGAAGCTGTCATAGCGCACGTTGACCAGCGCGCTGTGTTTTGGAATCGGCACCACGTTCAGTTTTGCTTCCGCAATCAGCGCAAGCGTGCCTTCGCTGCCGCAAAGAATCGAATTGAGGTTGAACCGCCCGGCGTCGTCCCGGATATGCGCCAGATCATAACCCGTGAGACAACGGTTCAACTTCGGGAAATGGGCTGTAATCAAATCCGATTGCTCGCGCTGAATGGTATCGACCAGCCTGTGAACGGCGCCCACGCGATCCTTCCGCTGCTGGATCCGCCGAAGTTCCTCGTCTTCTATCGGCCCCGACGTCCAGACCGTGCCATCCAGTAGGACGCACGTTAGCTCGAGCACGTGATTGCGCGTCTTGCCGTACAAGCAGGAACCTTGGCCGCACGCATCGGTGCTGATCATGCCGCCGATCGTAGCCCGATTGGAGGTCGAAAGTTCTGGCGGGAAAAAAAGCCCATGTCCGGCGAGGGCGGCATTGAGCTGGTCCTTCACGACCCCAGCCTGCACCCGCACCCAGCCCTCCGCCGGATTGATTTCCAGAATCCGGTTCATGTGGCGAGAGACGTCCACCACCACGCCGTTCGTCAGCGACTGACCATTTGTACCAGTCCCGCCGCCCCGCGGTGCGAACACAATGTCCTCGAAGCGCGGATCTCCGACCGCGCGTGCGATGCGCGTCAGGTCCTCGATCGTGCGCGGGAAGATCAGGAGTTGCGGAAGAAGCTGGTAGATCGAGTTGTCGGTCGCCGAGACGATCCGGTCGCCGTATGCCGGCGCAAGGTCGCCCTCGAACCCCCGCACACGAAGTTCCGTTGCGAGATCGATATGCAGGGAAGTCGAGGTCGGTACCTCGGAAATGCGTGGCAGCATTTTGCGTTCCTACCCGTAACCCGCGCAGCGCACTGCTTTTTCATGAAACTTGGGCCCAGGCGATAGTCGAGCGCTTTATCGCCGACGCCATCAAAATGAAACACCGTTTCAAAAAAGTTTGCAAGTCGTCCTTCTTTGAGTTATTGGGCTTGGGACAGGCCGGGGTAACGCCGGCCGAGGGAGGGATTAGATGCCGAGCAGTCCTGCCGCGTCGACCGGTACAGATTTTACCGCGGTGCAAGAGCGGATCCTGTCCAAGGTGCTTTGGCGGATCGTGCCGTTTCTGCTCCTCTGTTACGTCATCGCCTATCTTGACCGGGTGAACGTCGGGATTGCGAGCCTGACGATGAACAAGGACATCGGGATCTCGCACTCCGAATTCGGGTGGAGCGCCGGGCTTTTCTTTTTTGGCTATTTCCTGGCTGAGGTGCCGAGCAATCTGGCCCTCCAGGCGGTCGGCGCCCGCAAATGGATCGCTCGCATCCTGATTACCTGGGGCTTGCTCTCGGCCTGCACCGCGTTCGCAGTCGGGCCTTCGAGCTTCGGCGTCATGCGCTTTCTGCTCGGTCTCGGTGAGGCTGGTTTTACGCCGGGTGTATTCCTCTATTTCACGTACTGGTTCCCGGCGCGTGTGCGCGGTACGGCGACAGCCGCGTTTTTGCTCGGCATCCCGATCGCCAACATCATCGGAGCGCCGATATCGAGCTCCCTCTTGGCCCTCGACGGCGTTGCTGGACTACACGGTTGGCAGTGGCTTTTGATCCTCGAGGGTCTGCCTGCGACTGTCCTCGGATTCGTTTGTCTCTTCACGCTCACCGACAAGCCCGAACAAGCCAAATGGCTGACCGAAGCGGAGCGCGCCTGGCTCGTCAGCGCACTTGCGAGTGAGCGTCAGTACATCGCTTCCAAGCATCCCACGAGATTGAGGGACGCATTCACCAATTGGCGCGTTCTTGTGTGCGCGCTCGTCAACTTCTGTGCCATCATTGGTTCGGTCGGGCTCGGACTATGGATGCCGCAGATCCTGAAGGGCTTCGGCTTTGGCGTTGTGACGGTCGGCTTCATCGCTGCTGTCCCCTACATCTGCGGTGCCATCGCGATGATGTTGTGGGCCAGGCTGTCGGATAAGGGCGGAGAGCGAAGCTGGTTCGTAGCCTCGGCCCTCCTTTTGGGCGCCGTTTCTCTGGTCGCTTGCGGTCTGGCGCCATCTTCCGCGCTCCTTTCCATCGTAGCTCTCTGCGGCGCGGTCGTCGGGATCATGTGTTACCAATCCACATTCTGGCCGATACCATCCAGCTTCCTGACCGGCAGCGCAGCCGCCGGAGGGATCGCCCTCATTGTCTCGATCGGCAATCTTGGTGGCTTTGTCGGTCCCTACCTTATCGGTGAAATCCGCGAGTCGACGGGTAGCTTTGCGTGGGCACTGATCTCAGTGGGCGCATTTCTGACCTTGGCCGCGATCCTCATTCGGGTCGTCGGGATCAGTCTCCGACAACCGCAGCCGGCAGTGGCTGGCGGCGGCGTCAACCCGATTTCCACTATGTCAAAAGGAGTTTGACGATGAGCGACAAGAAGCAGTTTCGTCTCGGGTTAGTCGGCTACGGTGAAATCGGCAGCACGCTTGGAAAGGGGTTGCGCGAGGCCGGCCTGCAAGAAGTCTTCTGCTACGACAAGTACGCGTTCAATGGCCCCTACGCGGAGCTTATTCAGGAGCGCGCCAAAGCAGCCGGCGTTACGCTTGTGAAGTCCAACAAGGAACTCGCCGACGCGGCGGAGCTGATCTTCAGTGTAACGCCAGGTTCCGCTTCGCTCGAAAGTGCCGACGCTTTTGCGCCATTTATCACGGTTCGGCACACCTTTCTCGACTTCGCGTCCGCGACTCCGAAGATCAAGAAGAGCGTCGCGGCCAAGCTTGCATCAAGCGGCGCCCTTCTCGGCGACGGCTCGATCGAGGGAACGCCGCTTCATGGTTACTCGATGCGCATGCTGTCGAGTGGTCCCGCAGGCGAGCGCGTTCGGGATTGGCTCGTCCCGTGGGGCATGCAGATCGAATTCACCGGGCCAGTTCTCGGCACTGCATCCGGCATCAAGATTATCCGTTCCGTCCTCATCAAGGGCATTGAGGCGCTGACGGACGAGATGCTGCTGGCAGCCCGTCAATACGGGATCGATGAGGTCGTCCTTGCCTCCGCTTCCAAGACGCTCGCGCGGCCCTTCATGGATACGGTCCACAGCCTCACTCCGTCGGGCGTGATCCACGCCAAGCGCCGCGCGGAGGAGCTTGAAATGTCGGCTGATGCCGTCGCAGACGCCGGTGTCGAGCCAATCATGGCGCGCGCGATCGCGGCCCGCCTGCGGTGGAAGGAAAGCTTGGGTCTGAAGGACCACTTCAAGGGCGTTGTGCCGGCCAACTACAAAATCGCTATCGATGCGATCGTCGAGAAGATGCAGAGCAAAGCAAGAGCAGCCGAATAAGGCGACGGATAGGGAGGTGGAAGTGGCGAGCGTTCGAACAGATCTGGACCAGTTTGAAAAGGCGACGATGCGCAAGGTGATCTTGCGCCTCGTACCATTTTTGATGGTCTGCTATTTCTTTGCGTTGCTGGACCGCGTCAACGTCGGCTTTGCTGCTCTGCAGATGAACAAGGATCTCGGCCTTACTCCCGCGGTGTTCGGCTTCGGCGCGAGTCTGTTCTTCGTCTCCTATTTTCTCGTTGAAGTTCCCAGCAATTTGGCGCTTCAGAAGGTGGGCGCCCGACGCTGGATCGCGCGCATCATGATCACGTGGGGCCTTGTGACGGCGTGCATGGCCCTCGTTGTCGGGCCGCATTCGCTTTACGCCATGCGGTTCTTGCTCGGTGCGGCGGAGGCTGGTTTCTTTCCCGGCGCAATCCTCTACCTGACCTATTGGCTTCCGTCGCAATATCGCGCGCGTATCTTGGCGACTTTTACGGTCTCGATTCCGCTTGCGACGTTCCTGGGGTCACCCTTATCCGTCACTCTGCTCGAACTCGACGGCGCGCTCGGACTGCGCGGCTGGCAGTGGCTCTTTATTCTGGAGGGATTGCCCACCGTGCTTCTCGGCTTTGCCTGTCTGTTCGTCTTGACCGACAAGCCGGCCCAGGCCACGTGGCTCACGACCGAAGAGAGGGAGTGGCTGACCGGGCGCATAGAGGCCGAAGCCGCCATGCGCAAGCCGGTGGGGCATCTCTCGCTTTGGCAATTGGCGACAAACAAGTACTTCCTTGTCATGGCGCTTGTTTGTTCCGGTGCGTCGGCAACCGGGAGCGTCTTGTCGGTATGGCAACCACAGCTTCTGAAGTCGTTCGGATTGACGAACCTGCAAACCGGCTTCGTCAATGCCATTCCCTATGGCATTGCAACGGTCGTGATGGTTCTGTGGGGCCGGCATTCTGACGGAACCGTAGAGCGTCGCTGGCACACCGCTATTCCACTCTTGCTCGCGGCAGGCGGCTTCACCGCACTGGGCCTGACGGGGACTGCGGTCGTTCCAACGATCATAATGGTCACCTGCTGCCTGGTTGGGGCTTATGCCTTCAAAGGCCCATTTTGGGCGCTTTCGGCAAGCTGGCTCTCGGCAAGCACGCTCGCGGCGGGTCTCGCTGGCATCAATGCTATCGCTAATCTGATCGGCGGCGGGCTCATGGTCAACGTGGTCGGCCTCGTCAAACAATGGACAGGCAGTTTCGTTTTGGGAATGTTGCCGCTTGCGCTGCTCTGTGCGGTTGCTGCCATCAGCGTATTGGTGCTCGGCCGGCGCACGACACGCGCGGCGGATACGGATGTTGCGACTGTAAAGCCATGATCGAGCTGGCTACCGACGTCTCGAATAGAGACTGCGCCATGTGAGAATTGGCCCTCGCTCGCTTCAGGGAGTAGACGCTGCCGCAGCCCATCGTGCCTGCGCGGGCGATCTCTTCCTTGGTGAAGGCCGCTTCGTCGACCAGCAGCGGGATGGACGTGCGGGCCGCGACGCGCGCCATGGCGTCGAGCTGTAACGCCGGCACCGGTTGTTCGATCAGGGCAACACCCAATTCCCCCAGCCCGGGCATGAAGCGGATGCATTCGGCCTCGGTCCACCCTGGTTAACATCGACGATCAGGCGGACCTCGTCGCCGAGGCCGGCGCGCAGTGCCGAGCGAGAAACAGCATGAAATTGCGGAGCTTCGTACGTTCCAAGTGGATTGATCACGCAGCCGATTGGATCGCGGCGCGGAGCGCCGTGACCGGCGAGCCGGTCGCGCTCGTCCCCAACGGCGGCATCGAGATGAGAGATCCGATCGGGTATGGCCGCTCCGCCGGGGGCCCAAACCTGCGAGCGCTCACCTTCCACCAGCGCGCCGACCTCCTGAAGAAAAGATCGGCCAGTTTCTGACAGAGCGGAAAGACGAGTTGTATCGGCTCTCGCTGTCCACAGCCGGCTGCCCGTTGGTCAAAGGCGAGAAGTTGAAGCCGTAAAGTGCTAAATTAGGCGCGTGAAGAGCTGCGCGGTACTTTCCGGCCGAAGCAAATTGATCAACAAAGGTTGGGCGCAATCAGCGCGGTACTGCACGCACTCAACAGGTACTGCAACGCAGTACCGGGCGGCCCGAAAGACCCGTAGTCGACCTGGCGAGGCAATCACGCAATCTCGGTAACCGATTGGAAAAGTGAGAGAATGCATCGACGATGAATATCTGAACTGCTATCGCCCCGAAAAACGAATAGACCGATCGATGTCCGAAGTGCTAACAGAATCAGCATGTTAGTACATCGTTTTTGCGTTGCACCCATGATGGATTGGACTGACCGGCACTGCCGGGTGTTCCACCGTCATCTGTCGAAGCGGGCCCTGCTCTATACGGAGATGCTGACCACCGGGGCCGTCATTCATGGTGATCGGGAGCGGCTGCTTGGGTTCGACGCGAGCGAGCATCCAGTGGCGCTACAGCTTGGCGGGTCGGATCCGGGCGATCTCGCGAAGGCTGCGCGGATCGGCGAGGAGTTCGGCTATGACGAGGTCAATCTCAATGTCGGGTGCCCATCCGATCGCGTGAAGGACGGCCGCTTCGGCGCCTGCCTGATGGCGGAGCCGGAGCTCGTGGCAAGGTGCGTCGAGGCGATGAAGGGCGCGGTCGCCATTCCCGTCACGGTGAAGTGCCGCATCGGCATCGACGATCAGGATCCGGACGTGTCGCTCGACGCGCTTGCACGGGCCGTCGTGGCTTCAGGCTGCGACACGCTAATCGTGCATGCCCGCAAGGCCTGGCTCAACGGTCTGTCGCCGAAGGAGAACCGTGATATTCCGCCGCTGGACTATGATCGCGTCTATCGTCTCAAACGAGCGATGCCTGACGTGCCCGTCATCATCAATGGCGGTGTCCTGAGCGTCGAGGAGGCGAAGGCACACCTCGATCATGTCGACGGCGTAATGCTCGGCCGTGCCGCATATCAGGAGCCGTGGCGGCTGCTCTCCGTCGATTCCGACATCTTCGGCCAGGCAGCGCCGCATGCGACCATGCAGGACGCATTCGAGGCGATGATGCCCTATATCGAGGCGCAGCTCGCACGCGGCACGCGCCTGCACGCCATCACGCGGCATTTCGTTGGCGCTTTTCATGCTGTCCCCGGCGCACGAGCCTTCCGCCGCCATCTCGCCGAACAGGGCGTGAAGCCGGGAGCCGGCGTCGACGTCTTGCGCGATGCGATCGCAAGAGTCGGGGCCCGTGCGCCGGCGGAGCAAGCTGCCGTGTTCAATGACTCTCAAAATTGGAGTGACTGCGCGCGGACAGAGGGCGCCCCGGAGCGCGTCTAATCGACCGCCGTGCGGGAGCGGCGATGGCTGGCCTGAAGTTCCGGATAGCCGGTGAGCATCAGCTTATCGGACCGCACACCCCAGCTCTCGAGGCGATCAAGGAAGCTCATGCCGAGCAGATTGGTCTTCATCTGCCCACGCTGGACCACGAGAGCCGGCACCGATTTCTCGACGAGATGGCCGACGGCGAGCCGGTCGATCGTGAGCCGCGCCGCCTTGGTGTGACCGCCCGCGGTTTCGAGGTCGACGTCGTATTCGAGCATCTCGAGCGGCAGCCCGATCGCCTTCGCGGTCTCCCAGGTCAGCACCACCGACGTCGCACCGGTGTCGATCACCATCGGAGCAGCCACGCCGTTGATCTTGGCGCGCAGCGCGAACTCGCCGCCCTGGCCGCGCTCGATCTGTACGGCAGGAGCGGGCGTCGCCGTCTGTGCACGAAACATGTGCGAGACCTTGTGGCTGGCCCGCGCGATCTGATCGGGATCGCCATAGGCGACGACGGCGCCGGCCGTGCCGGCAAGCATCATGAGAACGAGCAGAAAGCGGATCATCGCGCGCCTCCGATTGCACGCAAGCTGGTCAGGCGCGCTTCGGCGATCCCGAGATCGGCTGCAAGCCCGCATCCGCCATGCGCGCCGGCAGCAAAGCCATGAGTGCGAGCCGTTCGGCGCTTTCCATCGCGTGCCACCGCGCGATCTCCGGCAAGGTCCGGCCGCAGCCGAAGCACAGCTTGGTCCTGGGATCGATCATGCAGACGGCGACGCACGGCGTTTCTTTGCTCATGGGGATATAGTGGGGGATCGGCGGGCATCTCTGCAAGCATGTGCTACGATCCCGTCCCCGCGCTCATGATCGGCTTGTGGCGCGGCCTGCGCTTCTCGTCCGGGACCATGGAACTCTCGGGCTGGAGCGGCGGCGCATCCTCCGACAGCGGCGCCAGCGCGCTCATCACGCGCTCCGGCGGGAAGGTGACGATCACCTCGGTGCCGATGCGGAGCTTCGATTTCAGCGTGAATGTGCCGCCATGCAGATCGATCAGGTTCTTGGCGATGGGCAGGCCGAGGCCTGCGCCCTGTTCGGCCGACTTGATCGAGTTTGAACCCTGGCCGAACGAGGCGAGCACGACCGGGATCTCGTCTTGCGGGATGCCAGAACCGGAATCCTTCACCGACAGATACTGTCCGCCTGACGCCGTCCAGCCAGCCTTGAGCCAGATCTCGCCGCCTTGCGGCGTGAACTTGATCGAGTTGGAGAGCAGGTTGAGCACGACCTGGCGGATCGCACGCTCGTCGGCCCAAAGCCGCGGCATGGCCTGCTCGAACACCTCGTGGATGGTGATGCCGCGGCTGGAGGCGCGCAGCTTCATGAGATGATGGCAGTCGGCGACGATGCCCACCAGCGACACCGCCTCCTCGTTCAATTCATAGCGCCCGGCCTCGATCCGCGACAGGTCCAGGATCTCGTTGATGAGGTTGAGCAGGTGCACGCCGGAATTGTGGATGTCCGCCGAATATTCCTTGTAGACCGGCACCGCATGCGCGCCAAAGATCTCGCTCTTCATCACCTCGGAGAAGCCGAGAATGGCATTGAGCGGCGTGCGCAATTCATGGCTCATTTGTGCGAGGAAACGCGATTTAGCCACGTTGGCCGACTCGGCACGGTGGCGGGCTTCGTCGGAGATCGCCTTGGCCTGTTCGAGCTCTCCGATCAACGCGTCCTTCTCTGCGCGCGCCTCGAGCGTAGCGAAGGTCGAGGAGTGCAGGCGATGCGCCAGCAGCACGAAATAGCCTTCGGCGCCGAGCGCGAGGGCCGCCAGGATGTAGTTGTCGAGTGAGCCGCTCATCGCGAAGCTCAAGGCCATCGCGACCGCAACCGGCGCGGTCGCGGCGAGAGCTGCGATCGGGAGATTGGCGGCGAGCATGCTCGACACTGCGATCACCAGCAGCATCAGGAACATCATCAATGTTTCCGTGACGGTGTCGAGCACGGGGTGGATCAGGATCGCCATCCAGCACAGGCCATAGAGCAGGTCGAGCACGACAAAGCGTGTCCGCCAGGCGCGCGTTGCGTTGGGCGAGGCAGGCTCGGCCAGGAAGCGGCTGCAACTGCGGATCATCGCGGCATGGATGCAAATCATGCCGGCGGTCCAGGCCGCGGCCGGGATCGGCTGCATCCATAGTCCGAACAGCACGCCGGTGGCGACCACCAGCAGCATCACGACATAGGAGGCAGAGAGCCTCGTCTGCGCATATTGGCGCAACAGCTCGGCGTCGAAGGCTGGTCGGGTTCCGCTGGTCGACGTTAACTTGTCGCGCGCCTCGCGCACCCGCTGCGCCGCAGCCCTTCGGCTGCTCGCTGATGGAGCGCTGACCGGCTCGGCCGGGAGCTGCACTACCTCAGGCTTTTCAACGGGGTTACTCATCAAGCAACAACGATTCCTGCCCACGTCGGACGCGGGCCTTCTGCATTGTCTATCTCTGGCAAGAAATCCTTAAGAGGTGACTTAAGGAGCTAAAGAATTACGTTAACCGGGCGTTAATTTGGATCGGGCGGCAGCCACTCAGTGCAGCCACGTATGCTGCGCGACATAGACCACGGCGCCGGCCAGGTAGCCCGCAAGTGCAGGCACGGCGATGCGACGGGCGTACCAGAGGAACTCGATCCGCTCGAGCCCCATGGCTGCGACGCCTGCGGCTGATCCGATGATCAGGATCGAGCCGCCGGTGCCGGCGCAATAGGCGATGAACTCCCAGAGGAAGCTGTCCGGCGGATAGTGTGCGAGGTCGTACATGCCCATGGTCGCGGCCACCAAAGGCACGTTGTCGACGAGGGCGCTGAGCAGGCCGAGCACGACGACGATGACGTCCTGGCGCCCGATGCTCGCCTCCAGCCACCTCGCCAGCATCGTCAGAAGGCCGGCATGTTCGAGGCAGGCGACCGCCAGCAGAATGCCGACGAAGAATACGATCGAACCCATGTCGATCCGGGTCAGCGCATGCGCCAGCGAAAGGGGGCGGCGTACATGCTCGTCCTTGTCGCGGTGAACGATTTCGCCGACCAGCCAGACGAGGCCGAGCCCGAGCAGCACACCCATGAAGGGCGGCAGATGCGTGACAGTCTTGAACGCTGGCACCGCGATCAGCACGCCAAGGCCGAGATAGAACATCAGGTTGCGCTCGAACCTGACGACGGCGAGCAACCCGCTATCCCTTTGCGGCGCCGCGATGCTCTTGCCCCTGAGCGACAGGCTGATGAATGCCAGCGGCACGAGCAGATTGACCAGCGAGGGCAGGAACACCGCGCGCATGATGTTCAATGGCGTGATTTGTCCACCGATCCACAGCATGGTCGTGGTGACGTCGCCGATCACGGTCCACGCGCCGCCGGCATTGGCGGCGATGACGATGACAGAGGCGAACAGCAGGCGGTCGTCGCGCCGGGCGATCAGCCGCTGGATCAGCGAGACCATCACGATCGTCGTGGTCAAATTGTCCAGGATCGCGCTCAGAACGAACGAGACGAAGCCGACCAGCCACATGAGTGCGACTTGACTCGTGGTGTTGATGCGCGAGGTGATGACCTCGAAGCCGTCATGCGCGTCGATCACCTCGACGATCGTCATTGCGCCAATCAGGAAGAACACGATCTGCGCGGTCGAAGCGACGGCTTCGTCGAGCTGATGGTTGATCAGCGCATGATCGCTGATCGTGACTGCGTAGATTGTCCAGAGCAGCCCCGCGCCGAGAAGCGCGGTTGCGGTCTTGCTGATCCCGAGGGGATGCTCGAGCGCGATCGCCGCATAGATCACGACGAAGATTGCGGCGATCGCGGTCAGCAAGGCAGTATCAGGTCAGCGATTGAGGCGCGCGAGAAGGCTCGACGTATCCCAACGCTTGCCGCCCATGTTCTCGACCTCGGCGTAGAACTGGTCGACCAGCGCGGTGACTGGCAGATTGGCGCCGTTGCGGCGGGCCTCGGCCAGCGAGATCGAAAGATCCTTGCGCATCCATTCGACTGCGAAGCCGAAATCGTACTTGTCCTCGTTCATGGTCTTGTAGCGGTTCTCCATCTGCCACGATTGCGCCGCGCCCTTGGAGATGGTCTCGATCACGGCCGCGACGTCGAGACCCGACTTCTTGGCGAAGTGAATACCCTCGGAGAGACCCTGTACGAGCCCGGCGATGCAGATCTGGTTGACCATCTTGGTCAACTGGCCGCTTCCGGCGGGCCCCAGCAGCTTGCACATCCGGGCATAGGCGCCCGTGATGATCGGCTCGGCGCCGGCATAGGCATCGTGGGCGCCGCCGCACATCACCGTCAGCACGCCGTTCTCGGCGCCGGCCTGGCCACCCGAGACGGGAGCGTCGATGAACTTGAAGCCGGCCTTGGTCGCGGCCGCATCGAGCTCGCGCGCGACCTCGGCCGAAGCGGTCGTGTGGTCCACGAAGGTTGCGCCCTTCTTCATGCCGGCAAAGGCACCGTCGGCGCCGATCGTGACCGCGCGCAGATCGTTGTCGTTGCCGACGCAGCACATCACGAAGTCCTGGCCTTCGGCCGCAGCCTTTGGGGTTGCCGCGGTCTTGCCGCCGAACTTGTCCGCCCATTGCTTCGCTTTGGCGGCGGTTCGGTTGTAGACGGTGACCTCATGGCCCCCTTTTTTCACGAGGTGTCCGGCCATGGGGAAGCCCATCACGCCGAGACCGAGGAATGCGACTTTAGCCATGTGTGGTATCCGTAGCTTGAGTTTTACGGTTGCAGCCGGGCGGGGGGACGCCAGCCGGGGGTGCTTGGGTTCCGCCTGATGGGGAACGCGCGCACCATAAACCCTTAAGGGCGGAGGGCAACGGCTTCGT
The DNA here is from genome assembly GCF_054058595.1 of Bradyrhizobium sp. USDA 4472. Taxonomy (NCBI): domain Bacteria; kingdom Pseudomonadati; phylum Pseudomonadota; class Alphaproteobacteria; order Hyphomicrobiales; family Nitrobacteraceae; genus Bradyrhizobium; species Bradyrhizobium sp. USDA 4472. The sequence goes on along the minus strand of NZ_JBSSAM010000001.1, from coordinate 7,022,510 downwards.
TTGGCGGCCTCCTGTGCTAGGATGGCGGACCTCAAGGACTTGCATAAAAAAAAGGGAGTGAAGCATGGGCGGCGTGAGTGTTGGCGTGCTCGATCATTTCAACATCCGGACCCGGAATCTGGCTGAGACGGTCCGCTTCTACGAGGAGGTGCTGGGCCTCGAAAAAGGCGCCCGGCCGAATTTCGCCTTCCCGGGGGCCTGGATGTACAGCGAGGGCAAGCCGGTGGTGCACCTCGTCGATATTTCCCCGACCTCCGAGCCACAGAAGCCGGATTCCGGCGTTGTCCACCACGTCGCCTTCGCCAGTCGTGGCTTCGACGGCATGAAGGAGCGTTTGGCGTCCAAGGGCATGAAATTTGACGCCCGCCAAGTGCCCGGGGGCGAACTCTGGCAGATCTTCGTCCACGACCCCAACGGGGTCATGATCGAGCTCAATTACGAGGCGGCCCAGGAGGAGCAGGGGGCCGCGCCCGCCGAGATGGCTGACGATATCGGCAGGCAGTAGCCTTTTGGCCGTTTCCGCTCTAATGGGGCATCCTGATGTCTTGAGCATGATCGGGCCGGAAAACCGCTTCACACTTTTCCGGATCATGCTCTCTCTGGGAGATGCGCTTTGAGCGTGACGCAGCAACAGGTCCTCGACAGCCTGGCCAAAATCAAGTCGCCGCGCGGGGTCGCGCTCACCAACGCCAATGTGCTGAGCGCGATCAGCGCTTCCGAGGGCAAGGTGTTCTTCTCGATCAATGTCGATGCCGCCGAGGCTCGGGCCTGGGAATCCGTCCGCGCCGAAGCCGAGGCCGCCGTGCGCGCCTTGCCCGGTGTCACCACCGTGATGGTCGCTCTGACCGCCGAGCGCAAGGCGGGCGCTGCACCGCCGCCGTCTCCGCAGCCGGGCCGTGGCACCCCCGGCGTGCAGCCGGTCCACGCCCACAAGCCGCCGCCGCAGGGCGGCGCCCAATCGCCGATGGCGCGGCAGTCCGAGATTCCGGGCGTGGCGGCCGTGATCGCGGTGGCTTCCGGCAAGGGCGGCGTCGGCAAGTCGACGACCGCGCTCAATCTGGCGCTGGGCCTTCGCGACCTCGGGCTCAAGGTCGGGTTGCTCGACGCCGATATCTACGGCCCCTCGGTGCCCCGTCTGACGGGCCTGCACGAGAAGCCGGAGCTGGACGGTGAGCGCAAGATGATTCCGCTGCGGCGCTTCGGCCTTGCCATCATGTCGATCGGCTTCCTGGTCGAGGAAGAGACCGCGATGATCTGGCGCGGCCCGATGGTGATGTCGGCGGTGACGCAGATGCTGCGTGACGTCGCGTGGGGCACGCTCGACGTGCTCGTCGTCGACATGCCGCCGGGCACGGGCGATGCCCAGCTCACGCTGGCGCAGAACGTGCCGCTCAAGGGGGCCGTCATCGTCTCGACCCCGCAGGACCTGTCCTTGATCGACGCGCGGCGCGGGCTTGCGATGTTCAAGAAGGTCAACGTGCCCGTGCTCGGCATCGTCGAGAACATGAGCTACTTCCAGTGTCCGCATTGCGGCACGAAATCGGACATCTTCGGCCATGGCGGGGCGCGCCACGAGGCGGAGAAGCTCGGAGTACCATTCCTGGGCGAGATCCCGCTGCACATGGCGATTCGCGCCACCTCGGACGCCGGCAATCCCGTCGTCGACAGCGAGCCTGATGGGCCCCATGCGGCGATCTACCGCGCCATCGCGGGACAGGTCCGCGACCAGCTCAAGGGCGTCATCGCAGCGGCATGAAGCGATTGCTGGGGACATGCGACTTTCGTCGCCCCCCGTCATGCCATTGTCGCGTTCCGCGGAAGTGGCTTCCGTGTTAAACGCCGACCGCAGCGAAGCCCCCTTCGGTTTGACGCAGGCTGGGCCCCGCGTCGCCGGAATGCGCGGCACCAAAGAGGAAGTTCGGGGAAACGCCCCAACAAGGAGAGACCTGAAGATGAAGCGTCGTGATTTCCTGAAAGTGTCGGCAGCGGGTGCGGCGGCGTCAGCCGCGGTGGCCTCGCCGGCGATTGCGCAGTCCTTGCCCGAGATCAAGTGGCGCATGACGTCGAGCTTCCCGAAGTCGCTCGATACCATCTATGGCGGCGGCGAACAGGTGGCGAAGTACGTCGCCGAGATGACCGACAACAAATTCCAGATCCAGGTGTTTGCGGCCGGCGAGATCGTCCCCGGCCTGCAGGCGCTCGACGCGACTTCGAACGGCACGGTCGAGATGTGCCACACGGTGTCGTATTACTATGTCGGCAAAGACCCGACCTGGGCAATCTACGCCTCGGTGCCGTTCGGCCTCAACGCGCGCCAGCAGAACTCCTGGTGGTACCAGGGCGGCGGCGAGCAGCTCGGCAACGAGTTCTTCAAGAAGTCGAACGTGATCGGATTCCCCTGCGGCAACACCGGCACCCAGATGGGTGGTTGGTTCCGCAAGGAGATCAAGACCGTTGCGGATCTGTCCGGCCTGAAATTCCGCATCGGCGGCATTGCCGGCCAGGTGCTTCAGAAGGTCGGCGTGGTGCCCCAGCAGCTCGCCGGCGGCGACATCTATCCAGCGCTGGAGAAGGGCACCATCGACGCGGCCGAGTGGGTCGGTCCGTACGATGACGAGAAGCTCGGCTTCGCCAAGGTCGCCAAGTACTATTACTATCCGGGCTTCTGGGAAGGCGGTCCGATGGTCCACGCCTTCACCAACCTCGACAAATGGAATGCGCTGCCGAAGAACTACCAGGCGATCCTCACCAACGCGACGGCCAACGCCAACAGCTGGATGGCCGCGCGCTACGACATGCAGAACCCGGCCGCGTTGAAGCGTCTGGTCGCGGGCGGCACCCAGCTCCGCCCCTTCACCAACGAAGTGCTCGAGGCCTGCCTCAAGGCGACCAACGAGCTGTGGGGCGAGATCTCGGCGAAGAACGCCGATTTCAAGAAGTCGATCGACGCCATGCAGGCCTACCGCTCCGACGAATATCTGTGGTGGCAGGTCGCCGAATACACCTACGACAGCTTCATGATCCGCTCGCGCACCCGCGGCTGATCTTCGGCTGAAACTGTCGGACTGAATGGCCCGGCCTCGTTCGCGAGGCCGGGCCTTTTTTATCGGCGATGTGGCAGGGCGCATTCAAGATCCGCAAAACAACCCCATGCACAGTAGACGCCTACGAGCGCACGTTGCAGCAGTGAATGCTGCCTCTGGATTGCTTCGCTTCGATCGCGATGACGTCTGGATGGAGTTGAGCTTGACCCGTCGGGCAAAACAGTGGCATGTATCCATAATCGCTTAATCCGAATTTTGTGGGGCGCGATGTTCGGGACGATGAGCTTCGGCGCGCACCTCTGAGGCTTTAGTCGCAAGACCGGACGGCCTGGCCCCGTGTAGAGACCGGCTTTTTCTTTGCCGCAGTGCGATCACGATGGCGTTCGGCGCGTCGCTGCGTCATGCTCCGTTCCAAGCCTCGGCAAGAAGGCTCACAATCACCGTTACACCAGGGGGAGGAAACCATGAAAAGAAGAGACTTCATCAAGGTCACGGGACTTGCTGCGGCCGGTGCCGCCACGCTCGCGGCTCCTGCGATCGCGCAGTCGATGCCGGAGATCAAATGGCGCATGCCGACAAGCTGGCCGAAATCGCTCGACACGCTCTATGGCGGCGCCGAGATGATGAGCAAGATGGTTGCGGAAGCGACCGACAACAAATTCCAGATCCAGACTTTTGCGGCCGGCGAGATCGTGCCAGGCCTTCAAGTGCTGGACGCCGTGCAGAACGCGACGTGCGAGATCGGCCACACCGCATCATACTATTATTTCGGCAAGGACCCGACCTTCACCTTCGGCTCGTCGGTGCCCTTCGGCCCGAACATGCGCATCAACCAGGCCTGGTACATGCAGGGTGGTGGGCGCGAGGTGCTCAACGAGTTCTACAAAAGCTACAACGTCATCTCGCTGCTGGCGGGCAACACCGGCTGCCAGATGGGCGGGTGGTTCAGGAAAGAGATCAACACGCCCGCGGATCTCAGCGGCATGAAATTCCGCATCGGCGGCTTCGCCGGCCGTGTGCTCCAGAAGCTCGGCGTGGTGCCGCAGCAGCTCGCCGGCGGCGACATCTATCCGGCGCTGGAGAAGGGCACCATCGACGCCGCCGAATGGGTCGGCCCCTATGACGACGAGAAGCTCGGATTCTACAAGATCGCGCCGCACTACTACTATCCCGGCTGGTGGGAAGGCGGGCCGATGCTGCTCGCCTTCGTCAACCTCGACAAATGGAACGCGCTGCCGAAATATTACCAGAGCGTGCTCGAGCAGGCCGGCCACACCGCCAACAATTACATGATGGCGCGCTACGACCAGGCCAATCCGCTGGCGCTGAAGAAGCTGCTCGCCAGCGGCACCAAGCTGCACGCGTTCTCGCCACCGATCATGGACGCCTGCTACAAGGCGGCGAAGGAGCTGCACGCCGAAGTCGGCGCGACCAACGCGAACTTCAAGAAGGTCCACGACAGCCTCGCAAAATTCTCCAGCGACGGCTACGCCTGGTTCCAGGTCGCCGAGGTCGGCTACGACGTCTTCATGGCGCGGCACGCGCAGAGCTGATCGCGGCATCTTCCAAATGCGGCCCCGAAGGCTCCGGGGTTTTTGTTCGAGCGGGGCCCGCCGTGGTAGCAGGACTATCACACATGGGCTTTCTGAACGACCAGCGCGCACGCCTCGTCCTTCGAGACGACCGCTTCCGGCGTCTCCTCAGGACCAGGCTAGACGGCATCGGCGCCCGCTGAAAACGGTTGCCACGCACTCCGCCCTCATCCTGAGGGCCCGCCAGAGGCGGGCGTCTCGAAGGATGCGCCGCAGGGAAACTGCTCTCAAATGCGATAGCCCTGAACGTGATAGGAAATGACGATGAGCTTTGATCCGGACGCGATTGAGAGTGCGTTGTTCAAGGCGTGGTCGCTGTCGACGGCGAGCCAATGGACGGCGGACAATCCTGCGGCAGGTCAACTACGAGCGGCCAGCTGGCTGAACTCAGAGCCGCCTTCCAGAGGCAGCGTATCGCGTCGGGCTAGGGGGCATATGCAATGGCGCCCTGCGCCTGGCCGGAGTTGCCGTGGCGAGCCAGGTGTAAGGGTCGATGCAAAAAAGCCCCGCAGTGCGGGGCCTTCTCTTGTCGGTTCTGACGAGGCCTATCCCCGCGCACCCGGGCCGTACAGCTCGCGCTCGCGGCCGATGTCCTCCGGAGACAACGGCGGGCTCGCCGCATCGAAGTCGCTCCAGCCGGACTTCTGCCAAGCGGAACTGCGCTCCTGAAGGTTGACGGACCTCTCATGAAGAAGTGCGTCCAGGCGTGCGCGATCGTTGTCGGGCACCTTTGCCGAGACGAGTGTACCGCCGCGGCGAACGCCTTCCGCGTAGCGCGATGCGTCCTCCTTGGACACGCCGGCCTGAGTGAGCGCGCCGACGATGCCGCCTGTGGCCGCACCCGCCGCTGCGCCCGCAGCCGTGGAGGCGAGCCATCCCGCGGCTACGACGGGACCGAGACCAGGAATGGCCAGTAGGCCGAGGCCGGCGAGAAGGCCTGCCGCACTGCCGATGCCAGCGCCAATGCCAGCGCCTGTGCCTGCTCCTTCCGCGCGATCGTCGACGCCGTCGCGGTCACGGTCGACTTTGCCGGTCCGTGAACCGTACCAATTGTCGGAATTGTTGGCGACGATGCTGATGTCGGAGTGCGGTACGCCAGCGCTCTCGAGCCGGGTGACAGCCCGCTCGGCGTCGGAATAATTGTCGTAGAGGCGAGAGATGGTGGCTGTCATGTTGCCTATTCCTTATTTTGTCGAATTGACGTTGCCCTGGAAGTCGACGCTGACGTCGGTCTTGGTGCCGGCCTTGTCGGCCTTGCCGCGCCAGACCCCTTCGTTGTCCTTCTGCAAGCCGGAGACGTTGGAATAGCCCGCGTCCTCGATCCGCGATTTCGCCTGGCCCTCGGTGAAGCTGTTGCGGCCCGAGACCGGCGCGTTCGAGTTGTTCTTATCGGAGCTATTGACGGCGTTGTTGCCCGGGCCGCTTTGCGCCGGCTGCGACTGAGCGCCCGCGGGCGCAGACGCGAGCAGCAACAAGGTTGCGGCCAATAAACTTAGACGTGACATGTTTTGTCTCCTGCAATGATCGTGCGAGCGACAACAAGCGAGATTCGAATTGGTTGCTAGTGCGGGAAGACGCGGCGTGCTGCGGCACGCTCATGTAACTGCCTTAGCCTTGTTGGGATGGAGGGATCAGAACGGTGTCGAAAAACACCGGCCGGGTTCTGCGAGGAACCACCGCGCGACCCGTTCGTTATGCTGATCATCCCGATTACAAAGGACACGATCATGGACCGCGAACATGTGAAGGGCGCTGCTGACAAGGCAAAAGGCGCCATCAAAGAAGGTGCCGGAAAACTCACCGGCGACAAGGACATGGAAACCGAAGGCAAGATCGATAAGGCGAAGGGATCCGCCCACAACGCGGCGGGTGATGTGGAGGATGCGGCTCGGGACGCCGCTGACGCCCTCAAGAAATAGGCAGAAAGAGCGAAAATCAAAGACTGGCGGCCTCCGGGCGGCCTTTTTTGCGCCGATCGAGACGGCCTAGAAGTTCATGCGCAGCAGTGTCACTGCTGCCTCGCGGGCGATGTAGTTGAAACGCGGCACAGCTCGTTGACACGAAAGCCAAGTACAGTGATCACGCAAGTCCGCGCTCTTGCGCGACGAGATCGTTGCGTTGGCTTCGGTAGACATCACCGACTGGCGGCGACTGTTACATCGTTCCCTGAAGGGGACGGTTCAGGTCCGCACCGAATGATATTGCACCGAGATCAATGTAATTATTGTACTCACATCTGCATCGGAGCATATTCCACGCAATCAGGGAATTGCACCCGGGGGTACCCTCGAACCGCAGAGCTAAACAATGCACCCCAGTTATCTCGACCTGTTTCTCGCATTCATCGGATTGTCGTTTGGCGTGCCCTCGGCGCTGCCCCGGCTGTTTTTCCGGAGCGAGGACACATCGCGCCGCCCGACTTCGTAGAGGCTAAGTATTTAGGGTAGCCGGCGCGTGCCGGTCATAGGCCGCTCGTCTCACCTTGCCGGTCTCAGATGCTGCCGGGAGAACGCCAGCGTGGCCGGGAAATCACGACCTGCGAATAAATTCAGCGAGACTGCGCCGGCTGAGCTGGCGGGCTGGGCAGGTCTGATCGCAAGTTATTAGGGTTGTTACGATCGAATAAGTCCCGCCGAAAAACAGAACCGGTCCCGCTCGGACTGTCGCGCCTGTGAGACCGGTACGCGGACTTCGCGCTACCCTGGGCGAATAAGGGGGCTGTCGTTGCGACGGCCAGCGCGCAAGACACGATTATCGTCAGCCGGCTTTTCATTCTGGGATCCGATAGAGCCGCCGCTACAGAGCGCGGCCACCGTCGTTTTGTGGACGGCGGCCGTGAAAACGCCCGGCTAGAACTTATAGTTCACGCCGAACCGAAGCAGATTGGTTTCGTTCTTTGCGGCCCCGTTGCCAATGGCCGAGATGTAGAGATATTCACCCTTCATGGTCCAGTTCGGCGTGAAGCCATATTCGGCGCCGAGGCCGACTGCTGCGCCCGGACGCCAATGCGACGCGGGACAACTCGTCAGGACGCCGAGGGCGCCGCAGGGAACGCCGTTGACGGTGGTCCCCTTTGCCGTCTCATCGAGAAGCGCCACGCCGCCCGTCGCATAGATCAGCAAGTTATTGAGAGCCGCGCCCGCTCGGATTCTCGCCGTCCCAATTCCCTGGGTCTTCGTTGAGAGATTGATCGTGAACGGCTGAGGTACGCCGGCGATCGTAGGGATGACCGTACCGCTGCCTGTTATGTTGGCCCAGTCAAGATCAGCCTCAGCGCCCATGACCACATAGCCTTGCTGGATTTGTGCTCCGATTGTGCCGCCGATGAATCCGCCGCTCGTATCGAAGCTTCTGCCCGGGTCGAATCCGCCAGCGATGAGGTCGAGCGGATCATGCTTGCCCCATCCATATCCGCCGTTCACGCCGATATACATGCCGGTCCAGTTATAGACGGCAGCCGCAGGAGTGGCGGGCGGCGCCTTGACCGCAAGATCGGCCGCGTCGGCGGCGAATGGGCTGAGCAGTGCAAATCCGGCGGCTGCATATGTTAAAAAGCTCTTCATGATCGTCCCCAAAATTCATCCAAGGAATGCTGACGTGCCCGATAACTTCTTCGACCAGCGCAAACGGACACCTCCAAGCGCCGGCGTCTGTTGTTCAGTCGCGCGTAATTCGCAGCGAGCCATCGCGGTGATTTTGGGGCCTTGATAGAGATCAAGCAGCGCAGCCGACGCCGTGTCCGTGGAGCGCTCCGGCGCGCCGTCAATTCCAATATTGCGGAGACGCGCGGAATGGATGCCTAGCGCTTTCAAGTGCTTGTCAGACAAGGTAAGCGCTATTGACGAGCGTAAAATGTCGCTGTGCTCTCCCTGCAACTTGCAGCTTTTATTTGTTCTGCAGCTCTCAAGCGGTGTCATGCCACCATAGCGAGAACTGGTTTTGCCGAATGTCGATAGTCTGACCTCAAACTCTTTTCACGATCAACTTTGATATGAGTCAACGCTGATCCGACGAGCGAAGACCAAGTTGCAGCTTTCCATGTTGTCGCGGGAGGTTTTTGCAATGCGCTTTTCAAAAATCGTGTTCGCGATGCTCGCAGCATCGGCGATGTCCGCGCCGACGTTCGCTCAGCAGGCTGCGCCATCGCCCGGCTCGCCCGCCGCCACCATCACCATTCCCGGCGATCAGTTGCCGCCACCGCCGCAGAAGTTCGGTGGCAAGATTGAGCGCGATGCAAGGAATTCAAAACCATACTGGCCGGCGCGGGTCGTGCCGCCCGAGGGTGCACCCAACGTGCTGCTCATCATCACCGATGATGCGGGCTACGGCGTGCCGAGCACGTTCGGCGGCGTGATCCCGACGCCCGCACTTGATCGCATCGCGCAGAATGGATTGCGCTATACTAATTTCCATTCGACTGCCTTGTGCTCGCCGACGCGCGCGGCGCTGATTACGGGCCGCAACCATCACTCCGTAGGCTTCGGCGTGATTGCCGAGCAAGCGAGCGGCTATCCGGGTTATGACAGCGTCATCACCAAGGACAAGGCCACGATCGGCCGCATCCTGACCGACAACGGCTATCGCACCGCCTGGTTTGGCAAGAACCACAACACGCCCGAATACCAGGCAAGCCAGGCCGGTCCGTTCGACCAGTGGCCGACCGGCTTGGGTTTTGAATATTTCTACGGCTTTATGGGCGGGGACACCAATCAATGGCAGCCGGGCAACCTCGTCCGCAATACCACGCCGATCCATCCTTACGAAGGCAAGCCCGGCTGGAATTTGATGACGGCAATGGCGGACGAGGCCATCGACTACGTCAATCGGATGAATGCGCTGTCGCCCGATACGCCATTCTTCGTCAAGTTTGCGCCCGGTGCGACCCATGCGCCGCATCATCCCACGCCGGAGTGGGTGAGGAAGATCAGCGACATGCACCTGTTCGATCAGGGCTGGAACAAGCTGCGGGACACCATCTTCGAGAACCAGAAGCGGCTAGGCGTCATCCCGCAGAATGCCAAGCTGACGCCGTGGCCAAAGGACCTGATCAAAGAATGGGATCAGCTCTCGGCCGATGAAAAGAAGCTCTTCATCCGCCAGGCGGAAGTGTTTGCCGCCTATGCAGCTTACGCCGATAACGAGATCGGTCGCGTCATCCAGTCGATTCAGGACATGGGTAAGCTCGACAACACGTTGATCATCTACATCGAGGGTGACAACGGCACCAGTGCGGAAGGCCAACCAAACGGCACGCCGAACGAAGTGGCGATGTTCAACCAGATCAACCCTTCCGTCGAAGAACAGCTCAAGTACTTTTACGACGTCTGGGGCACCGACAAGACCTACAACCACATGTCTATCGGGTGGGCCTGGGCCTTCGATACGCCGTTCTCCTGGACGAAACAGATCGTGTCTCATTTCGGCGGCACGCGGCAGGGCATGGCGATCTCCTGGCCGGCGGTCATCAAGGACAACGGGGGCATCCGAACGCAATTTCACCACGTCATCGACGTCGTGCCGACCATTCTGGAAGCGGCTCGGATCAAGCAGCCTGATTTCGTCGACGGGATCAAGCAAAGCCCCATTGAGGGCGTCAGCATGATGTATACTTTCGATGCCAGGAACGCGAACGCGACTTCGATGCGCAAGACGCAGTATTTCGAGATGTTCGCGGACCGCGCCATCTATGATGACGGCTGGATCGCGAGCACCAAGGTTCTGCGGCCACCTTGGGTCACCATTGCAAAGCTGCCGGCTCCGAGTGACTATCCGTGGGAGCTCTATGACTTGCGGAACGACTGGACGCAGGCCGAGGACGTCGCCACGAAATATCCGGACAAGCTGAAGGAGCTGCAGGCGCTGTTCTGGAAGGAGGCGGAAAAATACCAGGTGCTGCCGCTCGACTCGTCGGTGGCGACGCGGATCATCACGCCGCGCCCGAGTCTCAGCGCCGGCCGGACCAGCTTCGCCTGGACGCGGTCGATGACCGGCACGCCCAATGGCGATGCGCCGAGCCTGCTCAATTCCTCCTACACCTTCAAGGCCGACGTGGACATTCCGCAAGGGGGTGCCGAGGGCGTGCTGGTGACCCAGGGCGGCCGTTTCGGCGGCTATGGTCTCTATGTCCTGAAGAACAAGCCGGTGTTCACCTGGAACCTCGTCGATCTCAAGCGGGTGCGCTGGGAAGGGCCAGAGCTTACATCCGGCAAGCATGTGATCGAGTTTGATTTCAAGTATGACGGCCTCGGCGCCGCCACGATGGTGTTCGGAAATTATAGTGGCATTGGACAGGGCGGCACGGGCACATTGAAAGTGGATGGCAATTTGGTGGCCACGGAGAAGATGGAGCATACGCTGCCCTTCATCCTGCAATGGGACGAGGCGTTCGACATCGGGGCCGACACCGGCTCTCCCGTCGACGACAACGACTATCAGACGCCGTTCACCTTCACCGGCAAGATCAACCGGATCACGCTGGACATCGATCGGCCCAAGCTGAGCCCGGACGACGTCAAGCGGTTGCAGGAAGCCGCTCGCGCGGCCGGCGACGGTCCGACGGCGGATGCTGAAAAGACCGCCTCGACCGAGCCACAAGTCGGCACGGTCGGCCTGAGTCTAGTCGAGAAGATCCAGCTACGCATCGACAAGCGCGAGGGCTGCCGCAAGCAGGCCGAGGCAAAGGCTCTCGGCGTCGTGGACCGGATCAAGTTCATGCAGGAGTGCGTCCAGCAATAGTCTCGGCACGAAACCGGCGGGAAGCCAATGGGCTTCCCGCGGGCCGCAGTTACATGATGTCGCGATCGGAGAAGCTCATGAAGCACGGTCTTTCGATCCTCCTTTCAATGCTTGCACAAATCGCCGCCTTGGTTCCCGGCAGCAGCTTAGCGCAAGGTGCGGCAGAGACGGTGCAGACGATGCTCGCCGCACAGATCCGCTCGCAGGGCTTTGCTTGTGACAAGGCACTCGGAGCAACGCAAGACACGAAGCGCTCGCGCTCCGACCATGCGGTCTGGGTGCTCAAATGCAGCAACGCGAACTATCGGGTGAGCCGTGCGCCCGACATGGCCGCGAAAGTCGAGCCGCTTCGGTGACGAAGTTGGTAGCGTCGCATCGATCGGTCGAGACATGCACAGCGTAACCGATTTGATCCCGGTCACCCCCTCGATTGACCAGCTTGCCCGCATCATCGCCAACGTGGCGGCGCCAGCGTTTTTGCTCGGTGCCGTCGCGGCATTCATTTCTGTCGTGATCTCACGGGTCAACCGGGTGATCGACCGCTCGCAGTTCATTCACGGCATTCCCGCAGGCGACTCTGCAAGGGCATTCCTGAAAGCCGATCTGCCGGGGCTTCGGGAAAGAGCGCGGCTTCTGAACCGGTCGCTGTTCTGCTCCATTGTTGCCGCGATCCTTACGGCCCTCATCATCTTCGTTGCATTCGTTAGCGCCCTCCTGCAGATCGCGCACGAATACGGCGTGGCGATCCTGTTCATGGCGGCCATGCTGATGTTCAGCGCCGCCCTGGTCGATCTGGCGCGCGAAACCAGAATTGCACTTCACGACAATGACCTTCACGTCTAAGCCAAGTGGCGGCGAACGGCTGGAGCTGTAAGCGGAACGTGGCACCAGGGTCGCGAAAGAACCGCAGGCGCGACAAGGTCCGCAAGGCTCGGACACCCGAGCCGGATCGGTCCGCCCTGCAGCCGCTGACCACCCACCGCACCATGAAGCGGCGGATCATTGGCGCGCTTGCTGTTGCGATCGCCGCTGCACTGCTTTGGTTCGAGACAACCAAGATTTTCGTCCAGCCTCCGGAGCCGATCCAATTGGCTTTTGCCGGCAGCAATTCCTGTATGGGTTGCCACCAGACGGAGACACGACTCTGGCAGGCGTCGCAGCATCGCCACGCCATGGATCATGCGACCGCGCAAACTGTCCGCGGCGATTTCAACGATGCAGCATTTGACTACGCCGGCACGCGCTCGCGCTTCTTCCGCGAGGGCGGCAAGTTCCTGGTGGAGACCGACGGACTTGACGGCAAGCTCGCCGTCTTCCAGGTGAAATACACCTTCGGCATCGATCCGCTGCAGCAATATCTGATTGAATTTTCGGATGGTCGCGTTCAGGCGCTGTCGATTGCCTGGGATACACGCCCGAGGGAGCAGGGCGGTCAGCGCTGGTTTCATCTTTATCCCGACGGCGACGTCACGCACGCCGATCCCCTGCACTGGACGAAGCTGAACCAGAACTGGAATTTCATGTGCGCGGAGTGCCATTCGACTGACGTGCACAAGGGCTACGACGCCGACAAGGACAGGTTCTCGACCATGTTCTCGGAGATCAGCGTCGGCTGCGAGGCGTGCCACGGCGCGGGTTCGCGGCATGTTGCCTGGGCGCGCGGCAAGCCGGCTTCGCGCGGCCCCGACGACGGTCTGCTCGTCCGCTTCGACGAACGTACCGGCATCGTCTGGTCAGCTTCCGCCGGAACGTTGATGCCTGCACGCAGCGGGCCGGCGCCCGGCTTGCGCAAGGAAGTCGAGACCTGCGGACGCTGTCATGCGCGCCGCGGGCAGCTTTCCGAGGACTGGACGCCGGGACGGCCGCTCTCGGACACGCATCGCGTGTCGCTGCTGGACCGCCAACACTTTCATGCAGACGGGCAGATGCGCGACGACGAGGAGACCTACAACTACGCGCCGTTCAAGCAGAGCAAGATGTTCGCGAAGGGCGTTACCTGCAGCGACTGCCATGATCCGCACAGCGCCGCGCTGAAGGCGCCCGGGGATGGCGTATGCGCGCAGTGCCATGCGCCCGACAACTACCAATCACCCGCCCACCACCACCATAGCGATGTCTCGCCGCCACTTGGCTGCCCGTCCTGCCACATGCCGGAGCGGCGCTACATGGTCGTCGACCGGCGCCACGACCACAGCTTCCGTATCCCGCGCCCCGATGTCTCGGTGCAAACGGGCACGCCTAACGCGTGCAACGACTGCCATCGCGACAAGCCCGCGGCCTGGGCGGCCCAGCAGGTCGAGACTTGGTTCGGGCCGGAGCGCCGCGGCTACCAGGACTGGGCGGGTGCATTTCACGCCGCGTGGAGCGAAGCTGCCGGCGCGCAAGCGCAACTCGTCGCGATCGCTACATCCAGTAACGCTCCCGGCTTCGTCCGCGCCAGTGCGCTCGCGGAGCTTCCTGCGCCCGACCTCGACCTGATTCGGCCTTCGCTCTCCGATGCCGATCCGCTCGTGCGGCTCGGCGCACTCGACGGGCTTGAAGGAGCGCCGGTCGATCGGCTCTGGTCGCTCGCCTCCGCGCAACTCAGCGATCCTGTGCGTGGCGTCCGTATCCGCGCTGCTGAGCTTCTCGCCGCGGTGCCTGCGGCGCGCCAGCCGCTTACCGATCGCGACAAGTTCGCACGGGCCGCGGAGGAGTACGTCGTCGCGCAACGGCTGAATGCCGACCATCCGGAGGCGCGTACCGCGCTCGGCAATTTCTTCGCGCGACAGGGCAATGCTGGCAGTGCGGAAGCCGAATATCGGTCCGCGCTCAGGCTCGATCCCACATTTGCACCCGCGACCATTAACCTCGCCGATCTCTATAGACAGCTGGGAAAAGACCACGACGGCGAGGAGGTTCTTCGCGATGCCCTATCCAGATCGCCGCAGGATGCTCCGCTCCATCACGCACTCGGCTTGACCCTCGTGCGCGAGAAGCGGCCCGACCAAGCGCTCGACCAGTTGCGAACTGCCGCGACCCTAGATCCCGGTCAATCGCACTATGCCTACGTCTATGCAATCGCGTTGCATTCAGCTGGACGCCGCGAAGAAGCGTCCGCCGTGCTGAAGGAAAACCTGCAAAGACATCCGAACGATAGGGAGACACTCTCGGCCGTCTTGGCCATGAGTCGCGAGGCGAAAGATTTCGATTCGGCACGAGAGTATGCGGAGCGGCTTCGCCAGCTAGCGCCAAACGATCAAGCAGTATCGCTCCTTATTGACGAGCTTCGCCGCCAAGCATTGGGCCGCTAGCCGGCGGCGTGGGCCAGTGTCGCCGTCACGTAGACGGCGGCGGCCAGCGCGAACTTGATGATTTGCATGCGTTACTGCTGTCGGGGACCCGGAGGCTTCAGAACGGGAACGGCAATTCGCTGTTACCGAGGCTGTCAAATCCGGCGCCCGTTGCAGGTCCGGTGCGGTAGTGGCCATTGTAATAGCCGAGGGCAGGGCGGTCTTTTGGCCGCGGCGGACAGGCCAGATCGGGGCGGTCGGCGAGAAGTGGCCGGCGCTCCCGATAGCGGGTCGGCCAGCAATTGCAGTTCTGGTCGCACACCATCCGTACCGCGACGGTCGGCGGCTGATCATCGTGATGGACGGCGGAGCCGCCAGCCGCGAGCAGTGCGACGTTGATAACGCCAACGAACAAATTGACCATGTCCTGATCTCCGGGGGATGCAGTGAAGCGCCACTGTTTCGCGCTGCGACATGACGACCTCATTGGCCTGTGCTAAGATTCGGCTCGGCGCTGGATGACATAAATGCGGTTGCTCGGTCTCGCTCTGCGGACGCTCTTCCTTCTGGTCGTGATCGTGGTCACCTTCCGCGTTGCCACGCCCCAGAGCGAGAGCTTGTGGACGGCTTATGACACGCCGTCCGATATGATTCGCTTCATCATCGGCGTGACCGTCTGCATTTTTCTCGGGGTTCAGATTTTTCAGTACCCGAAGAATCCGGCCGACATGGGCAAATGGGTTCCCATCGGAGTGGCCGTCGTGCCGCTGGCGCTGCTTTGCGCGCTTGTTATCTGGTAAGCGCTCCGCGCGGTCCGTCGGCAAAGTCGTCGCTTTCACCTGGTTTCACTGACCTGAATGGGGGCCGGGGAGGCGTCCGCCAGCACGCAGCTGCGCCAATCCGTCGTCGTGCATTGGGCCGGCCAGCCACCGCCGAGCGCCAGGAACAGGGCCGCCGTGTCCGAGAGGCGCGTCGCCACCGCCTGCACGCGGGCGATCGCGGCGTTCAAATAGATCTGCTGCGCGTTCAGCACGATGACCTGATTAACCTGGCCGAGCACGAGCTGCTTCTGGATGATATCGAGGCTGGCCTTGGCGGCGTTCTCCGCCTTGATTGCGGCCTGAACCGCGCGGGCATCGGCCTGCAGGCTGCGGAGCGCGTCGGCGACGTTCTGCATCGCCGTGATCACAGCTTGCCGGTAAAGCGCCTCCGCCTGCTCGAGGGTGGCTTCGGCCGCCTTCTGCTTGTGATACAGCGTGAGGCCATCGAATAGCGGCTGGGTCGCGCTCGCCGCGACCGTATAGAAGAGCGTCCCCTGTGTGAACAACTCGGCCGCCTTGAAGGCGCTGCTGCCGGGATTGGCGGACAATGTCAGATTGGGCAATCGCGCGGCGATCGCGACGCCGACCAGCGCGCTGGCTGAATGCATGTTGGCCTCGGCTGCCCGCACGTCCGGGCGCTGCCCCACCATCGTGCTGGGCAGGCTCACGGGGAGATTGGCCGGCAGGGTGAGAGTTTGCAGGTTGAACTTCTGCAGCACCTCGTCGGCGGAGAACTGCCCGGCCAATGCGGTGAGGAGATCGCGCTGTACCGCGAGCTGCTTCTGGAGTGGCGGCAAGGTCTGCTCGGACTGGGCGAGCGTCGCCTCCTGCGCCAGCACGTCGACCTGGGCCGCCTGGCCGGCGCTGAACTGATTCCTGAGTATGGCGAGAATGTCGCGCTCGATCTTGATGATGCGCTCGATAGCCGCGATCTGTCCGCGCAGCGAGGCCTCCTGGATCGCCGCGGTTACGACGTTGGCGCTCAGTGCGAGATAGGCGGCTTCGAGCTGGAATTGCGCCTGTTCGGTCTGCGCATCGAGGCTCTCGACCGCGCGGATGTTCTGGCCCCAGACGTCGGGTGTAAAGCTGATGTTGAGCTGTGCAGTATGCAGCGTATAGCGGGTTTGCGGTGAAACGACCGGGTTGGAGTTGAAATTGTTCGACGTCTGCTGGTCGGACGGCGTGTAGTTGACGCCGACCTGCGGAAAGAACAGGCCGCGCTGCGCCAGCGCGTTGAAATTGGCGACCCTGATCGCGGCCTCGGCCGCCTGCAAGGACGGATTATGGTCCACCGACAGGCGGATCAGCTCGTTGAGCGGTGCGGAGCGGAACGCCGCCCACCACCGCGTCGGGATGTCGGCACCATCGACGAAGCGTTGCCGCGGCACGCCCGGCCCGCCGGCATCGCTGCGCGGCGATGCGGTCGGCTCCGGCGTGTATCGCGAGACGTCGGGGGCCGGCGGCGGGCTGAAATCGGGCCCCACGGCGCAGCTCGCGAGCCAAAGGCTTGCGCCACCCGTTGCGAGTCCGCGGATGAGACGGCCCAAGGCTGTCACGCGACGCATCTCAGCCGCCCTCCGGATGGGCCGCCTCGGGCGGCGGCGAGGCGGCCGTATTGTTCTGCTCCGACGGCGCCGGCTCGCGCGACAGGAAGATCTTGCGCAGGGCAGGCGCCACGGCGAGCAGCAGCAGGGGACCAATGAACATGCCGCCGACGACGACGGTCGCCAACGGCCGCTGCACCTGGCTGCCGATGCCGTGCGACAGCGCCGCCGGAAACAGGCCGACGCCGGCCGACAGCGCGGTCATCAGCATCGGCCGCATGCGCTGCTCGGCGCCGTTGAAGACCGCGTCGCTGATGCTCATGCCGGTGGCGCGCAGCTCGCGGAAATAGGTGATGTTGAGGATGCCGTCCATGACGGCGACGCCGAACAGCGAGATGAAGCCGATCGCGGCCGAGATGCTGAAATCGAGCCCGGCCAGAAACAGCGCGATCAGGCCGCCGCCGACGGCGAAGGGAATGCCGGCAAGCGCGAGCAGGCTGTCGCGCACCGAATTGAACAGGCTGTAGAGCAGCACGAAGATCAACAGCAGCGTCACCGGCACCACGATCATGAGGCGCGCCTTGGCGGCCTCGAGATTGTCGAACTCGCCGGACCAGATGATGCGGTAGCCGGTCGGCAGCTGCACGGCAGCGGCGACGCGGGCTTGCGCCTCCGCGACCGTGGAGCCGAGGTCGCGGCCGCGCACGCTGAACTTGATCGGAATGTAGCGCTGGCTCTTCTCGCGATAGATGAAGAGCGCGCCGGTA
Source organism: Bradyrhizobium sp. USDA 4472 (assembly GCF_054058595.1). NCBI lineage: Bacteria > Pseudomonadati > Pseudomonadota > Alphaproteobacteria > Hyphomicrobiales > Nitrobacteraceae > Bradyrhizobium > Bradyrhizobium sp. USDA 4472. The sequence continues at coordinate 7,004,735 of NZ_JBSSAM010000001.1, read as the reverse complement.
TCGAGCGAGATGTCGGCAAGCTCGCTGAGGGGAATGTAGGCATTGGTGCCCGAGGGAGTCGCGTAGGCGACCTTCAGGCTTTTGATCTCGTCGATATTCTGCCGGAATTTGGGATCGAGGCGCACGGCGACGCCGAAGGTGCGATCGCCCTCCAGCACGTTGGTGGCCACGGAGCCGCCGAGCGCGGCCTGGACCACAGTGGTGACGTCGCCGGTGTTGAGCCCGTAGCGCGCGGCCTTCTCTCTGTTGACCCTGATGTTGAGATTGGGCTGACCGACCAGGTGGAAGATGCCGAGATCTGCGACGCCGTTGATGTCACGCATCACCTCCATCACCCTGGTCGCAGTCTGTTCGAGCACGTCGAGGTTGGGGCCGATGATCTTGACCGAATTGGCGCCCTTCACGCCTGACAGCGCTTCCTCGACATTGTCCTGGATGTACTGGGAGAAATTGAAGGTGATGCCGGGGAGCTCTTCGTCGAACTCCTTCTGCAATTCCTCCGTCAGCTTTTCCTTGGTCAGGCCGGCTGGCCATTCGTCGAACGGCTTGATCGGAGCGAACAGCTCGACATTGGAGAAGGGCGAGGCGTCGCTGCCGTTGTCGGGCCGGCCATGCTGCGAGACCACGGTGATGATTTCAGGGTGGCGCAGCAGGATGTCGCGCATCTTGCGGGTCGCTTCCGTGCCGGCATCGAGCGAGATCGTCGGCGGCATCGCGGCGCGGATCCAGAAATTGCCTTCCTCGAGCGCGGGCAGGAACTCGCTGCCAAGCTGGCTGGCCGCGAGGGCGGAGAGCGCGAGGAAGACGGCGCCTGCGGTCACGGCGAGCCTGACGCGGCCGAGCGCCCAGCGCAGCACCGGCGTGTAGAGCCGGCGCAGCGCCCGTACGATGATGGTCTCGGTCTCCTCGATGTGCTCGGGCAGCAGCAGCGAGGCGAGCACCGGCGTGACGGTAAAGGTCGCCAGCAGTGCGCCGGCGAGCGCGTAGCCATAGGTGCGCGCCATCGGCCCGAAGATCTGGCCTTCGACGCCCTGCATCGTGAACAGCGGCACAAAGGCCGTCACCGTGATCGCGGCGGTGAAGAACACGGCCTTGTCGACCTGGAGGGCACTGACGAAGATCATCCTGAGCCGGTCGGACCAGCGCGCGGCCGAGGGCTGGCCATGCGTCAGCGCGGTCGGATCCGCGCCCCAATAGCCTTCGGAGAGATGCTGCAGCACGCGGGCGCGGGCCGCCGGGCTCGATTGGAAATTGCGGAAGATGTTCTCCATGATGATGACGGCGGAATCGACGATGATGCCGAAATCCACCGCGCCGAGCGACAGCAGGTTCGCATCCTCGCCCTGCAGCACCAGGATGATGATGGCGAAGAACAATGCGAATGGGATGTTGGCGGCCACGATCAGCGCGCTGCGCAGATTGCCCAGGAACACCCACTGGATCACGAACACCAGGAGACAGCCGAACACGAGGTTGTGCAGCACCGTGTGCGTGGTCACGCCGACGAGCGCACTGCGATCGTAATAAGGCACGATCCTGACGCCGGGCGGCAGCGTGCCGTCGCTGTTGATCTTCTCGACCTCTTCCTCGACCTTCGGAATGATGTCGTTGGTGTGCTGGGTCCGTCCCATCACCACGATCGCGGCGGCGATGTCGTCGTCCTTGTCCTTGCCGGCGATGCCGAGCCGCGGCACGTAGCCGATCGTGACCTTGGCGACGTCCTTGATCTGGATCGGCAGCCCGTTCTGCTGGGTCAGGACGATGTTCTCGATGTCCTGGACCCGGTAGCCCTTGGTGACGTCGTCGGCGCCGCCGGAATCGATCAGGCCGATGCCGCGGATGTTGACCGACTGCTGCCCGATCGCGATCTCGCGGCCGCCGACATTGGCGTTGGAGTTGCCGAGCGCGGTGACGAGCTGGGGCACCGTGATGTTGTAGGATTCGAGCTTGGACAGATCGGCATCGACGTTGAATTGCTTGGTGGTGCCGCCCCAGGCATTGATCTGCACCACGCCCGGGAGGGTCATCAGGCGGCGGGTCACGACGTAATCCTGCAGGGTGCGCAGGTTGGTCAGGCCGAAATTCGGCGGCCCGACCAGCCGGTAGCGGTAGATCTCGCCGACCAGGCTCGACTGCTGGATGGTCGGCACCAGATTGCCCGGAAGCTGGATGTTCTGCTGGATGCTGTTGGCGGCCTGCGTCAGCGCGAAATAGTAATCGACGCCGTAGCGGAAGGTGACGCGGACAAAGGACAGGCCGTAGAAGGAGGTCGAGCGGATGCCGACGACGCCCGGCGTCGGATACAATCCGACCTCCATCGGGATCGTGTAGTACTTCTCCATCTCCTCTGCCGAGAGCCCCGGCGCCTGCGCGGTGATCTCGAGGATCACCGGCGCCGGATTAGGATAGGCCTCGATGTTCAGCTTGCTGAAGGCGGCAAGGCCTGCGGCGCAGAACACGACGAGGCCGAGCACGACGATCGCGCTGCGGGTCAGGCCGAACTGGAGGAGACTCTTGATCAAGATCGCACACTTGCACTGAGCGGCAGTTGAGGGGGATGCACGACGGGGTTAGCCCGTGGCCGCAATGGCGAACTTGTTGCTGAGGAAGATTGCACCCGACGACGCGATCAGATCTCCTGCGTTCAGACCGTCGAGGATCTGGCGCCAGCCATTCTGTTCCAGCCCGACCTTCACCGTGCGCCGCTGGAAGCGGCGCCGGTCGGTGGCGACCCAGACTGTCATGGATCCGTCACCCTCGCGGACGATGGCGTCGGAGGGGACGGCGACCGACGCTTTCGGCCCGTCGATCTCGATCGAGAAGCTGGCCAGCATGCCGGCACGAAGCTTGTGGCTTGGATCTTCGACCACGGACCGAACCAGCTGGCGGTGCGTGGCGGGATCGATGTTGAGCCCGAGCGTCGTCACGGTGCCGCGAAACAATTCGTTCGGATAGGCCGGCACGGTGACGGCGACCGGCTGGCCGAGCCGATAGGCGGGGGCGTCGGTCTCGACGACGTTGGCGACCATCCACATGGTGGAGAGGTCGGCGAGCGTGTAGGGCGCGGGCGCGTTCCCGGGCTGGACGTAGAGGCCCGGCGCCGCGCTGCGCGACACGATCTGGCCCGAGATCGGGCTCGGCACGCGCAGGACCGAATCGACCTTGCGATCGGCGAGGATGCGGTCGATCTCTTCGTCGGTCTTGCCGAAAATGCGTACGGCATCGCGGCCGGCCTTGTAGTTGCCCTCCGCAGTCTGCTGGTCGGAGGTCGCCTGATCGACGTCCTTTTGCGCGCCGCCGCCCGTCTTGAGCAGCTGCTTCACGCGATTGAGCGTCCGGGTCTGCAGCTCAAGCACGCCGGCCGCCGCCAGCAGGGAGGATTCGGATTGAAGCAGGTCGGGACTGTCGATCGTGAACAGGGTCTGTCCCTTGGTGACGGTATCGCCGACGTTGAGGACCACGTCGACGATCTTCCCCGGGTTGGTCGTGAACGCCTGAACCAGCATGTTCTGATTGAAGTCGATCGACCCGACCGCATTCTTGACGACCCGAAAATTGCGCTCCTCCGCGGCCAGGATCCTGAACCCGGCCGCCTGCTTCTCGCTGATGCCGACGGTCTGCTGCGCGATGTCGACGTCGCTGTCCGCGGCGGGTTGCGCCGCCGCCTTTGCAGATCGTACTTCGCCCGTATGGGTGAAGAACCAGGCTGCACCGATGGTGACGCCGATGGCGGCAATGCCGGCCGTCATCCCCGCATGCTTGATGCGAAATGCCATCACAGAGCCCCGTTCTACGCGCTTCGGATGTCCGTCCTCGATCTGCCGGATCGCTGCGCAGACTCTGCGGAGTGAAGCGATTGAGGCGGACGAAATCTCGTTAACAAGCCCAACTGACGTCAACCTTACAGTGCTGCGACGCCAAGGTTGCCAGAGGTCAGTACTAGCGGCACGTTTATTTGTTTTCGATACAGGGGAGAGCGAATTTGAATACACAAATGATAGCGTCCGACGAGCGCAACGGCGCGATTGAACAAAAGCCGGTCGACTGCACAACGTGTTTGCCTGCGCGCTGATCAACTGAAATTTATCGACGCGCGGCTGCAGTTCGGATGTCGTCTTCGGCAAAGCGGCGGTCGCAGAAAAAAGCCCCGGCAAACCGGGGCTAAATTCGTTGAGGGTTCTCGGAAGGAGTTTTCAGTATCTGGCGACCACCGGGCCGTCCCAATGCAGCTTGTAGTTGACGCCGACGAGCACGGTCTGAACGCGCTGCTGGGAGTTGATGACTTCGCCTGCACCCCCGCCGGCCAGAGTGAAGGCCTGCGCATTGTCATCATGGAACCACATGTAGTTATATTCGGCGAAGACCGACCAGTTCGGGGTGAACATCCATTCCGCGCCGATGCCGACGGTCATGCCAGGTTGATAGAAGCTTGCGGATTCGACCAGTCCGCCGCCCGGCGCAAAGACCTGATTGCGATTCTTGATGTAGGCCGCACCGCCCTTGAGGTAGCCGAGGAATTGGGGAGTCCAGAGATAGCCGATGCGGCCGGTCGCGGTGTAGATTTCCTTCAGGCTGTTTGACTCCGAGAAGGTCGGGAAGTCCGCCAGCGCGTGGCGGCCATTGATGTTGCCGAAATCGAAACTGCCTCCAATGCCGAACACGAGATTGCCGGTCTGGAAGTCGCAGCCGACCTGGCCGCCGCCGATGACTGCGCTGTCGTTCTCGCGGCCGTAATTGTTCGGAGCCGCGGCGCCGGTGACGTCCAACACACGCGCGGTGTCGAGCCTCGTCCATCCGCCGCCGACGTTGGCGCCGAGATAGCAGCCGGTCCAGTCGTAGAGAGACACTGCGGGCATCGGCCGCGCCTTCAGCGGCAGGTCGGCAGCATTCGCCGTGACCGCAGCACCAAGGCCAAGCAATACTCCCGCGACGAGAGCGGATTTCAGTCTAGCGTTCATTCAAGCCCCCTACATGGCCGTGTGGCCCATTCGTTGTCGATGACGATCTTATGGAGGGCAGGCGGATTCCGCGATGCAGAAACGGCGCAAAAGTCGCCGAGATGCTGGTTTTTGAGCGCTCGTTGCGCGCTCGCGACATCGCAAAGTGCTACAAACAATTAAGAGAAAATATCTTTCGTCGGCGCGAGACGGTCTGGAGATTGAAGCGATCGAATGGTTCGACGATTCAGCGCAATGCTGTCGGACGGCGTTTACGCCACTGGTGATCGGCTTTCGTGTCCGCGGCGTCGATCAGGCGCGATCGCGTGTACGCCAGGCGAAGATGATGAAAATTGCGACAACGACGGCACCGGCAAGCATCCAGTACTGAACGTCGACACCAAAAACGTTGAATTTCTGAACGAGGAAGTCCACTGCATCCGCCCCTTTGTTGTGCAAGGTAAGCGGTTTGCGCGACAAAATATATTATTTATTTACGGGCGTGGAATCGCTCGGCGGTCCGGGCTGCTCTGGATTGCCCGGGTGGAGACCGGGGCGGCGATCAGACCGCCGGGCGCGCGGCGCGCTCGATGACGAGGCCGTTGAGGAAATCCTCAAGCGCAATCCGGCCCGCCTGATCCGCGGCGTGACGTGAGGGAAAGTTGGATCCGCTGAGCCTGACGCCCATCGCCTTTCGCTTGCGGCGAATTTCCCAGAACCAGCCGTCCTGCGCGTTGCCGCTCCAGGAGACCGCGACGTAGAACGAACGACGCGGGCGAGGGCCAAGCATCAGCTCACCCGATCGGCGACAGGCACGGGGTCGAACCGGTTCTGAAGCCGGTAGCCCACCCCCGATTCCGTGATCAGCAGCCGTGGCTGATTCGGATCGCTTTCGATCTTCTGGCGAAGCTTGCGCACGAGGATGCGCAGGTACTGGATGTTGTCGCGCTGATTGCCGTTCCAGATATCCTTGAGGAGCTGGTCGTGGGTTACGACGAGGCCGACATGCATGGCGAGCACGTGAAGCAGCCGGTACTCCTTTCGCGTGAGGCGAATCGGGCTCTGGTTCAGCGACACCGTGCGGGTGACGAGGTCGACCGAGAGCGGGCCTGCGATGACGACGGGATTTTCCGTCGCCGATTTGAAGTAGCGCCGCAGCGCGGCTTCACTGCGCGCCAGCAACTCGGCCATGCCGAAGGGTTTCACGACATAGTCGTCGGCGCCGGCCTGGAGCAGCCGCACCTTGTCGTCTTCGCCCGCGGCCACGGACAGAATGATGATCGGCACGTTGGACCAGGCGCGGATCCGTTCGAGAACCTCGGCGCCGTGAAGATCCGGCAGTGCCAGATCCAGAACAATGAGGTCCGGCGCGCTGAACGTGGCAATCTTCAAGGCTTCGGTCGCGCTCTCCGCCTCGAGCACGACAAAGCCGTTGATCTCGAAGCCGGCGCGCAGGAAGCGCCTGATCTTCGGCTCGTCGTCGATCAGGAGAACAACGTTTGCGGGCTTACTCATTGAAAGCCATGGGTTCAGGCGCGGTGGCAGGCAGGGCGATGGTGACGGCGGTTCCTTGGCCGTGTCCCCGGCTCTGAACGGAGATCGTTCCGCCGTGGGTGTGCACAAAGGTCGTAGCGATCCAGAAGCCGAGGCCGGAGCCCGGAACGGATGCCTGATGACGCGACCCGCGGAACGATCGACGGCCGAGCTTTCCCTGCTCGTCCGGCATGATGCCGACGCCTTGGTCGGAGACCCGGATGATGACGCGCTCCGGCTCGGGCCTGACGTCGACCGAGATGGTCGTACCGGATGGCGAATATTTCGCGGCGTTCTCGAGGATCTGGCCACAGGCTTCCTCGATCAATCCGGAATCCACGTAAAGCAGCGGCAGCTCATCGGCGAAGGCCATCTCGATCCGGTGCGCTGCGAGTCGGCGTCCGCGCCTCTTGACCGCGCCGTTCACGATGTCTCTCGGATCGGCCCATTCGAGACGCGGGCTCAGGCCACCCGCCGTGACGCGTGTCGCACTCAGGAGGTTCCTGATGTAGCCGTCGAGCTGGGCCGTCTCCTCGGAGATCGCGTCGACCAGCGCGCGGATGCGGCCATCGGCCCGGATTGCAGGAATCGAATCGAGAACGCTTGCCGACCCCTGGATCGCGGCGAGGGGCGAGCAAAGCTCGTGGGACAGGGTGCCGTGGAAGGCGTCGCGCAGCAACTGCCCCTGCAAGTGCAGTCGTGCGCGCTCCATGGCCTTGCCGATGTCCAGCCGCTGCAGCGTCAGCGCGGTCTCTTCGAGAATGGCCTCGATGCGGCGCGTGCGGGTCGCGATCGCCGGCTGCGGACCGACGCCGATATTCACCGCGATAACCCCGTGAATCGTGTCGTCCGAGGCAATCGCTCGCAACAGCCAAAGCTCCCTTCTGTTCTCGTCGACGATCGTCCGCGACATCGGGCCGATACCGGCATTCATGGCGGCGGCGTCCGACTGCACCGTGGGGGGTGCGAAGCCCGAGTTCGCCGGTTCAACGTGGCCATCGGACATGGTGACGAAGAAGGTGGCCGGGTGGCCGAAAGCCTGCGCGAAGTGCTGTTGAATGGCCGCGATGAGGTCGGCGATGGTGAAGCAGGAGGCCAGCCTCCGTGAGAATTCATAGAGCGCCTGCATCTCACGTTCGCTGCGCCGCAGACGTTCGGTTTCCTGGCGTAGCCGCGAGGCCAGATTGCTGCTGACCAACGACACGATCAGGAACAGCAGCAGATCGACCGCCTCCTGCGGGTCATCGACGCGAAAACTGTAGACCGGCGCGAAGAAGAAGAAGTCGGCGGCTGCCATGGCTGCGATCGAGGCGACCATGGCAGGCCAGACGCCCCACCTGGTCGCAGCGAAGATCACCGGGATCAGATAGGCAATCGGCACCAGGCTGGTTGCGACGGTCCGGCTGAATGTAAGCAGGGGCGCCGTGAACAGGGTGATTCCAAGAACCGAAAACAGGAAAGGCGACAGCGTGCGCCATGGCGCGTGCGGCTGCTGATGCTCGTCCGCAGCCGCCAAGTGGCCATCTCCAGCGTCGGGTCTGGTCGTCCGCATGCTCGCCATCGAGGACATGCGGCCAAGTGGGAGATTTGCGATCAAAGTACGTGTGCGCTTTCAGGATAAGACATCATGGATTGATGCGGGCGCCTGTCTGCGCACCACAGCGGATCACGTCAGGGTGCAAACCCACCCTTGATGTCGTCAATTACCCGGCAGGCCGACGATGTGCCGGATCGGCGTAGAAAATCTATGTCGTTCGATGCTGGCGAACATAAAAAAGTAATAGTCGTTCGGGTCCGTAGATCTACGGATTCCAAACGACATCGTCCGCCGGAACGATGGCGACCCGACGGAATGCCGTGGCAGTGCGGGTGCTTTCCGCGATCAAGGCGCGGCGGCGCTTCTCGCGGCGGATTCCTGCTCGTTTCGGATCATGCTCGCATATTGAAGCGCGCGCCGCTCGCCCGATAGTTCGGGGCGCGATGCATGATGGAGGCCGAGTTCCTCACCTGATCGGCTTGCGGGAGGCGTCAGCGTGGCAATGGCGGCCGCGCTGATCTGCTTCGGCGGATAAAGATAGAAATCCATCAGCGGCATGTGCGCCCCGTGAGCATTCCGTTGCAGGACTTCGCGCGCCGCTTCGCCGGCGATCGGATAGATTGCGTTCCAGCCGGCAAAGCTGCTGGCCAGGATCTCCAATGCGAGAATGGTGGTCGCGATCTGGACGAATCCCTCGTTGGCCTTCTTGGCGCTGCGTGTGGTCGATGCCTTGCGCAGGAGTTGCCGGAGCTCCTGATGGCGCTCGATCAGGGGGCCCATGCGAAACCGCCAGAGCATGTTCGGCAGCGACGCGAAGCCGTGCACCTCGTGATACGATTCGATCAGGTTGCGGCATTGCCCGACCAAGGTCGTGGGCAGGAACGTGAGATCGGATCCGGCATCGTCATGCGCCGGGTCGCCGCTGAGGCGCGCAGCATGAGTCACGGCATCCATCGTCGAACCTCGCCAAGCAGAGTCTAGGCCTGGCGCGCAGACTAGCGGGTCCGGACATAAATCTTCGATCGAGAATCTCGCCCGCTTGCGTAGCAAAAAAATAGCTGTGGCACGTTGCGCGGACTGTTCTGCGCGCAAGTCGAGCAGGCGTTTCGCGCAAGTATGACGAAAATGACACAGCTGGCACGAAACGTTTGCGCCGCGATATCGTGTGTCCGCGAAATCTTCATGTTTTCGCCGACGCATTAGGCAAGCCCCACGTGCAATTGATGAGTCCGCGTGCAAACGACGGAGCAAAGCTTCGTTGCACTATGTTTTTTTAACGAACGCGCGCGGCAAACCGTATCGCCTTTTTCTTCGCCTCTCGCGAAGGATGACACCCGGCTTAACGAAACCGAAAGAACGCTGAAGGCGTCGGTACTCAACCGCTTGGGGCAACATGATGAGAAAGTATCTTTTGGCAGGCGCATCGCTCGTTGCGATGATGGGGATGGGCGGCGCTGCCAATGCGGCGGACACGCTTGCGCCGGTGGGGCAGACGTTCTGCGATCCTTACAAGAAGTATTCGTGTCTCGACAGCTATCTCGGCAGCGACTTCTTCACGCGCTTCATCAACTACTACCGGCTTGAATGGAATCACGATTCCGCGCCCGCCGATCCGAAGGCGCCGCCGTCGCGGCGCGCTGAATGGCCCGCGACGCCGCAGAGCACGCCGCCGATGCCCTTCACCGAGTGGCCCTATGGCGGCACGACCAATCTCGGCGTGACCCGGCCGAGCTCGGTTGACAGCCCCTTGATGAGCGCCCCTTTCCAACACGACACTCGGGTCATGGATGAACGACGCCCATATCCAGGTTTATGGCTGGATCGATCCGGGCGGAAACCTCAGCAGCAACACCGTCCGTGGCGGCAATGCCCCTGCCGCCTATAGCTATAATCCCAATACGGTGCAGCTCGATCAGGCGGTGGTCTACATCGAGCGCCTGCCCGACACGGTCCAGAAGGACCATGTCGATTGGGGTTTCCGCATCGCGCCAATCTATGGCGAGAACTATCGCTACACCACCGCCTACGGCCTGTGGAGCAATCAGCTGCTCCAGCAGAACAAGAACTACGGCTACGACATGCCGATGGCTTACGGCGAAGTCTTCATTCCGCAGGTCGCGCAGGGTTTGAACATCCGGTTCGGACGGTTCATTTCGATCCCGGACATCGAAGCGCAGCTCGCGCCTAACAACTACATGTACTCGCACTCGATGACCTACACGTTCGACAACTACACCAACACGGGCGTGCAGGCGACGTTGGCGGCAACGAAAAACCTGATCTTCCAGTTGGGATCCACGATTGGCACCGAAGCCATGCCCTGGCAGTGGGGCGCCAAGATCGCCAATACCAATCCCAATCCGCTTTATCCGGGCACCACGATGCTGAAGGATCCGGGTGCAAAGCCGAGCGTCACCCTGGGTGTTCGCTATACGACCGATAGCGGAAACGACAGCATCAACGTCGTTGCAGATGGCATCAACGACGGCGTCTGGGGTTACAACAATCTGCAATGGTACGGACTGACCTATTACCACAAGTTCAATGACCAGTGGCACATCTCGTTCGAGAGCTACAACGGGCATCAGAGCGGCGTACCGAACCTCAACAATGCGGTGGTTCAAGCCATCAACGCGGCCGGCGCGGGCACGCCATTCTCGGCGAACGTCATGCCATTCAACGCGCCGGGCCAGGCGTTTTGCGCCAACGCGGCTGCACTCACCTGCAACGCATCCTGGCAGACTTACCTGATGTATGTGAACTACAAGGCGACGCCGCTCGACAACATTTCGTATCGCCTCGAATGGTTCGACGACAAGCAGGGGCAGCGCACCGGCACCAAGACCCGCTACGTCGAAACCGGGATCGGCTGGCAGCACTGGTTCTCACCGCAGATCGAGATGCGGCCGGAGGTTTCGTTCTACAGGTCGCTGGATGCGTTCGCGTTCAACGGCAACTCGAATCTCGGGATTGCGCCGAACCGCAAGAACGCCCTCATCGGCTCGGCGGACATCATCATTCACTTCTGATGCGCGTCAAGGCGCGGCGGCCTGGATCGCCGCGCTTCCATCGGAACAATTCGACAGGGGTTTTCAAAATGAAGCGGCTTCTTCTCACCACGGCCTCGCTCTGCGCGCTTGGTCTCGCATCACCGGCACTCGCGGCGGATCTGCCGATCTACGGCAAGGCACCGGCGATGGCGGCGCCGGCCTACGACTGGAGCGGTTTTTATGTCGGCGTGTTTGGCGGCTACGGCCTGGGCAACCACAATTTGAACAACGCGACCGGTCCGGCGGGTTTCGCGAATTTCACCGCCAACTACGATTCAGCGGGCGCTCTCGGGGGTGGCGAGGTCGGCTACAACTGGCAGTCCGGCAACATCGTCTTCGGCGTTGAGGCCACCGGCTTCGGGGCGGACATCAAGGGTGGCGACAACTTTGCGCTGGGTTGGGACGACGCGACCAAGCTGCGTTGGGGCGGCACGGTCCGTGCGCGGGGCGGCATCGCGGTCGACCGGCTTCTGCTGTTCTTCACCGGCGGCTGGGCCTACGGCGCGCTGACCCATACCGACACCAATCCGGGCGTCGGAGTCGACACGTTCAAGACGACGCGCAGCGGGCTCGCCGCGGGCGGCGGCATCGCCTATGCGATCACCGAGAATCTGATCGGCAAGTTCGAATATACCTATCTCGATCTCGGCACCTTCCGTCGCGATGCACCGACCAACGGTGTGCCCGCCTACAACGTCGCCAACACATATTCCCTCGTCACGCTCGGCCTCGACTACAAGTTCGGCGGCCCGGTGGTGGCGAAGTACTGAGGCCCCTGGAGGAGGGAACAACATGTCCTGTTCGAAGCTCGTTCGGACAATGGTGACCACGATCGCTCTTGCGGGTCTGGGTGCATGCCTGGCCGGATGCGTGAGCGTTCTTGGCGCAACGACGGGCGAGGCGGGCGCCTCGTCCCAGATGCGCTATTACGGCGGGCCGAAATCTCCGATGTGGCCGGCACAATGAAGCGGCCAGATGGGACGAGAACGATCATGAAGTCGGCGGTACGCACCGCAGTTGCAATGGTTGCGGGCGTGCTGCTGCTGGTCTCCTGGGTGAACTCCGCAGAAGCAAGGCACAGCCACCACAGGCAACGGCACGCGCATCACGGAGTGGCGACGCCGGTCCGACTGGCCGAAGTCGCGAGGGCCGGACGGTTGGCCTGGGCCGCAGCGCCAATCCAGGCCGTCGCGCTGGCGCCGACGCAACCCGGACCGATGCGCTACTATGGCGGACCGAAATCGCCGATGTGGCGCGGCCCCGCCGACAATTAGACCCTGACGTCGCCAGCCGCGCCGCGTGTGTGATCGCGTTGTGTCGGCCGGTGTTTCGCCTTGGTTTTGGGCGGCGGGTTGCGTTGCTGCAATTTTCGTCATCTGCTGATTAACCTTGCGATCGATGCGAATTAGGATCAGCATTGGAACGCAGGGACAACTGCGCGGCGGATGGAGTCGCAGATTGGAAATGCACAGCCTCTTCCGTTGAAGTTGTCCCGCTTCACATGGAGGATGCAGATGCCCAGGACTTTCGTTCTCAGCGCGATCGTGATTGCTGTAGCGCCGTTGTTGCTGGCGCAGTCCGCTTCGGCCGGCGGCTCCGCCAGCGCGCCGTCGAAATACAGCCCGAACAGGCACGTGACGGTCGCCCACCAGACGCGTCAAATGCAGAAGAACGATTTTGCGATCACGGAATATTCCTCGTCCTCAGCGAAGACAACTTCGCCGAAGCGGTGATCTCGCTGGCGAGCAATTCCGAGATAGCTTGAGGCCATCGCTTGTCGTCAATCCGAGTGCGCAAGCGCGGGCGCGCTCGCTTGTTCGCGCGGATTGTTGCGCTCGACGAGATCCCGGGCCGCCGGCAGGACCGCGGGAAGGAGGCTTTCGACGTCCTTCCTGGTCATGCCCGGCCGGATTCGCGGATCGTAGAGGATGTTCAACATGTACTGGTCGTAGATGTCGAAAAAGCCCATCTGGACATCGTCGTTGAACATGGTCCAAGGGACCGAACGATCGTCGTTGATCGCGCCGAGGGCCTGTAGCAGTTCCTCATAGGCACAATCGTAGAAGGTAAACTCTCCGCCATCGACCGGCAGGATCACCTCGGCGCGCCGGATCCGGAAGGCGCTGTCCTTGGCAATTCCCGACAGGCATTGGGGATTGAGGGAATGCTCGATCTGTCCGGCTTTCTCGATGCCGAACCGGGCGCGAATGGCCTGGCGCAGATGGCGGGCGGTCACCAACGTCACGACAAGATTGGCCGCGCTGCGATCGTCCGTCACCGCAATGTCCAGGTGATCGATTCGCGCGCGGATATCCTCGACGACGGCACCAAGCGCTGCGGTGTGCTCAGGCGCGGCCCTGCCATCGACGAAGATCCGGACGGGTTCATCGAATTTGCGGATGCGATGGACCTTCGCGCCGAGTTGCAACTCGGCGTCCAGCGCGATCTTGAGGAAGCCCTCCTGGATTTCGGCGTCGCTGAATGTCCGTCGTTGCTCAGCGCGGCGATGTGAGATGTCGGGACTCTCCCCGAGCGCTGGAACCGCAAGGGCAACAAGTGTGATTGCAGCGCCAAGGGCTATTGCCGGAAGCCGGATCATCGCTCGCAAATGCCTCATGAGATCGCGCAGTGCCAAGCAAGATTCGTACCCGCGAATTCAGAAGCCAGTATCATCGCCGAGCGGCTATGAATTCGAGGGGAGGCGGCCGGTGATTGTATAGGCGCGGCATAAGATCGGCGCGAACTAGGGTGCTTCGAAGGGGCGGAGGGTATTTTCGGTGCACGCGCCCGCCTTGAATCTCCTTCGCTACGTTCTTGCTGCTGATGCGGCCGACGAATGATATGGATTTGCTAATGTCCGGGCGGGCAATTGATCGGCGCTGTCTGTCGAGCAGACCTCTCGACGGCCCCCAAGGGCCCGCAGGGAGCGGCCCCGTGACCGATTTCACCGAGGGCGCGTTCAACTGTTCCGACGCGTGTTGTTGAAGTCAGTGCGATGTCGGGTCCGCAGACGCGCGCACCTGTCTGGTGCGGCCCGTCGAACCGTGCCACGACCTGCAGGTTGCAGCGCAGCAGACCGAGCGGCGACCCGATCAGCGCGAAATGCTTACACCAAGCTGACGAGAAGCTGATGGCAGGCAAGGCGGCGCTCGCCTTTTTGCTGGCCGAAAGCCCGCCGATGGTGGAAGACAGCAAGCATGCGGTGCGAGCCGCCAGGTGAACCGGAACATCCGGCGGGAATGAAATGCGCCTTCTGATCGTCGAGGACAATGTCGAGCTGTCGCGGCTCGTTGCCAGCGGGCTGGCGGCGGCCGGCTATGAAAGCGATATCGTCGGCGGCACCGAGGAGGCGCGCGAGGCGGTGCACAATGTCAGCTATGCCGCGATGATCCTCGACCTCGGCCTGCCCGACGGCGACGGCCTGTCGGTGCTGCGCGAGCTGCGCCGGCAGATGGAGCCGCTGCCGGTGCTGGTGCTGACAGCACGCGGCGGCGTGCAGGACCGCGTCAACGGCCTGCGCAGCGGCGCCGACGATTATCTCGCAAAGCCGTTCGCGATGGAGGAGCTGGTCGCGCGACTGGAGGCGATCCTGCGCCGTCCGGGCCAGCTGCTCGGCCGCTCGTTGCGGCTCGCCAATCTCGTCTACGACACCGAGAGCCGCCAGATCTTCATCGACGACAAGCCGCGGATCATTTCCTCGCGCGAGACTTCGGTGCTGGAAATCCTGTTGCGGCGGCAGGGCCGGGTGGTGCCGAAGAAGAACGTCGAGGATCATATCTTCGGGCTCGAGGGCGAGGTCGCCTCCAATGCGGTCGAGGTCTATGTCTCCCGCCTGCGCAAGCAGCTCACCGAGCACGGCGCCAAGGTGGTCATCCATACCATTCGCGGCGTCGGCTACATGATGGCGGAGGAGAAATAGCGTGGCCCGGCTCGGATCCCAGAACGGGTCCATGACGGGATCGCAAGCTGGATCTCGTGCCGGGTTCTTGGCCGGGTTCTTCGGCCGGCCGCCATCGTTCAAATCGCTGATCTCGCGCATCGTGTTCCTGCACATCATCGCGGTCGCAGTGGTCGCGATCTTCCTGCCGCTGGTCCTGTTCTGGTTGTTGAGCTCCGAGATCGACCAGCTGCATCGGGCCGCGATGCGGGCGCACGCCGAGACGCTGGCCGAGCGTATTGCCGTCCAACCGGACGGCAAGGTGACGTTCAATCTCCCCGACAGCCTTCGCGGCCTCTATTCGGAAGCCTATGGCCGCTATCAATACGACATCCGCGATGCCGACGGCCGGCTGCTGTTCTCGTCGCACAGGAAGACCAGCGATTTCGCGACGGAGACGAGCGCCGACGTGACCCAGACGATCGGCGACACCACCGTTCGCATTCACGTGGCGGAAGACCTGTCCCATCGCGACGTCATCACCGACGACATCGTGTCCAACTTCTTCCGCCGGGTCGGCTGGATCACCATTCCCATTCTCCTGATCCTGCTCGCGACCGACATCATCATCTTCCGCCGCGCCATCGCGCCGCTCTGGAAGGCCTCGGAACTGGCCAGCAATATCGGCCCGTCGCGCACCGACATTCGCCTGCCGACGGAGCAGATCCCGCGCGAGATCGTGCCGCTGGTCACCGCGGTGAACCAGGCGCTGGATCGCCTCGAGGACGGCTTTCGCGTGCAGCGCCAGTTCACCGCCGACGCGGCCCATCAGTTGCGCACGCCGCTGGCGATCCTGCGCACGCGGGTCGAGACGCTCGGCGACGGTGCGGCCAGGCAGGCGCTGCATGACGACATCCAGGGCATGAGCCGCATCGTCGCCCAGTTGCTGGAGATCGCAGAGCTCGACACGCTGGTGCTCGATCCCAGCGAGACCGCGGATTTGCGCGCGGTCTGCGCCGAAGTGGTCGGCGCGATCGCGCCGTTCGCGATCGCGCAGCACAAGGACATCGCGCTCAAAGGCGCCGACGCGCCCGTGCTGATCCACGGCAATTCCGAGATGCTCCAGCGCGCGGTGTTCAACCTCGCCGAAAACGCCATCAAGTTCACCGCGAAGGAGACCTCTGTCGATGTCGAGGTCGGCGACGACGGTTCGGTACGCGTGCGCGATTGCGGCCCCGGTGTTGCCGAAGCCGAACGCGAGCTGATCTTCCAGCGCTTCTGGCGCAGGGATCGCCAGCGCAGCGACGGCGCCGGTCTCGGCCTTTCGATCGTGCGCGGCGTCGCCGACGATCATGAGGCGACGGTCGCGGTGGGCAATCTTCCCGGCGGCGGTGCCGAGTTCACGCTGCGGTTCAGGCTGGCGGAGCAGGGAGCTTCCGCCCTTCGAAGCTGAGCGCTATTTCAGCTTCCCCGTGGACAGATCCATGATCATGCGCGTGGTCAGGTAAAGGCGCGGCACGATGCTGTTGATCTGGACATATTCGGCATCGTTGGAGTGCGCGCCGAAGCCTGACAGGCCCATGCCCTCGACTACGGCACCTTTGGTCTTGAGCGCGGCGAACGCGGCATCGGTGCCGCCGCCGGTCGCCTTCTCGTCGACCTTCAGCGGCAGTCCGATCTCGCCGTAGATCGTCGTGCCGTAGGCGGCCACGCGGCGCGAGGCGTCGTTGGCCTCGAGCGGCGGGCGGCGCACTTCGAATTTCAGCTCGACCTTGGAATCCGGCAGCAGGCGATTTTTGATCTTCTCCTGCAGTGTCTTTTCGAGCTCGTCGAAATCGGACACCTTGAGCGCGCGCGCATCGGCCTGCGCGGTGGCTTCGGCCGGAATCACGTTGCGGTTGGTGCCGGCCTTGGCGACCGTCCAGTTCAGCTTCAGGCCCTGCTCCGGCTTGGAGAGGTCCTTCATCTGCAGCACCTGGTGCGAAAGCTCGTAGAGCGCGTTGATGCCGCCCTCGGGCCTTGCGCCCGCATGCGACGACTTGCCGTGGACCGTGAGATAGGCCGAGCCGATGCCGCTGGTGGCGAGCCGCAGCGTGCCGTCGGCGCCGCCGCTCTCGAACGAGAACACCGCGTCCTGCTCTGAAGCAAACTTCGTGATCGTGCTGCGCCAGCCCGGCGAGGAGATTTCCTCGTCGCCATTGGTCAGCACCGTGAGCGTGCCGTAGTCTTTGAAGTTCAGCTTCTGCAGCATCGCCACGGTATGGAGAACGAGTGCGACGCCCTGCTTGTCGTCGGCGATGCCGAGGCCGTAGGCCTTGTCGCCGTCGATGCGGAACGGCTGATCCTTCAGCATGCCCTTCAGGTACACCGTGTCCATGTGGGCGATCAGCATGATCTTCCTGGTGCCGGTGCCCTTGAAGACGGCATGCACGGCCGGTCCGATCTTCTCGGGCGTGTCGTCGAGGCGATAGATGTCGGTGGGCTGCAGGATCTCCACCGCGCCGCCGAGTTGCTTGAGCTGGTCCGCGACGCGCCCTGCGATCACGTTCAGGCCCTCGACATCCCTGCTGCCGGTTTCCACGTTGACGAGGTCGCGCAGCGTGTCCAGCAGCGGCTGCTGCTCCTTCTGCGCCAGCGCCTGGACGTCGGCCACCGGCTCGGCCTGCGCGACCGTTGCCGCACAGGCGAGCCAGAACGAGGCGATCAGCGGACGAACGAGCGGGGGAGCGGGGAGCGATCGGAGCATGCGCGGCATTCCCAAGGTTGAAGGAACGTCCGGTATGCCCGTCTTTGCCGCGCCTGTCACGAGCGTCATGCTCCGCGGAGGCGGAGCATGACCGCACGGGCTGCGCCCGCTACTTCTGCGGCGGGCCGAGATCCAGCGGTGGGAGATCGATCTGCGGCACCTCGATCTTGACCTTGTCGAGGTCGACGTTGGCAGGCTTGTCCAGCAGGCCCGTCACCGTCACCGGGAAGGCGATCACGATCAGCACCATGATCATCTGCAGTCCGATCCAGGGCATCGCGCCCCAGTAGATGTCGGAGCTCTTCACTTCCTTCGGCGCAACGCCGCGCAGGTAGAACAGCGCGAACCCGAACGGGGGATGCAGGAACGAGGTCTGCATATTGACGCAGAGCATGACGCCGAACCAGATCAGCGCCGGTCCGTCCCCGACCACGGGGCCGAGGATCTTCTGTGCGATCGGCGCGATCATCGGCAGGATGATGAAGGCGATCTCGAAGAAGTCGAGGAAGAACGCCAGGAAGAAGATGAACAGGTTGATGAAGATCAGGAAGCCCCAGACGCCGCCGGGCAGCGAGGTCAACAGGTGCTCGAGCCAGACGCCGCCGGAGACGCCGAGGAACACCACCGAGAAGCAGGTCGAGCCGATCAGGATGAAGGTGACCATGCAGGTGAGCCGCATGGTGGATTCGTAACCCTGCCTGATGAGGTCACGCAGCTCGGGGATGCGCGCGGCCGAGATGCAGATCCAGGCCACGGCGAGATAAGTCAGCGCGAACGAGACCTTGAAGATCAGGTTCTCTGTGAACAGCATCGCGACGATGGTGCCGATACCGGCGGCGATCACCCCCACGATCAGGATCTTGCGGTCGGTCGAGGAGAAATTCTTGTGATGGATCGCGGCGAGCACGATGGCGCCGACGGCACCCATGGCACCGGCTTCCGTCGGGGTCGCAAGGCCCATCATCATGGTGCCGAGCACGACGAAGATCAGCACGGCCGAGGGGATGATGCCCATCAGGCACTTCTTCCACAAAGCCCAGCCGGTCAGCGTGCGCGCTTCCTTCGGAACCGGCGGCACGTGCTCGGGCTTGATCAGGCCGAGGACGAAGGTGTAGCCGGCGAACAGCAGGATCTGGAACACCGAGGGACCCCAGGCGCCGAGATACATGTCGCCGACCGACTTGCCGAGCTGGTCGGCGAGCACGATCAGCACCAGCGAGGGCGGCACCAGTTGCGTGATGGTGCCCGAGGCCGCCAGCACGCCGGTGATGTAGCGCATGTTGTAGCCGTAGCGGATCATCACGGGCATCGAGATCAGCGCCATGGCGATGACCTGGGCCGCCACCGTGCCGGTGATGGCGCCGAGGATGAAGCCGACGATGATGACGGAATAGCCGAGGCCGCCTCGGACAGGGCCGAACAGCTGGCCCATCGAATCCAGCATGTCCTCGGCTAGTCCGCATCTCTCCAATATCGCGCCCATGAAGGTGAAGAACGGGATCGCCAGCAACAGCTCGTTGGAGAGCACGCTGCCGAACACGCGGCCGGGGATCGCCTGCAGGAAGTTGAGATCGAAGAATCCGAGATGGATGGCCAGGAAGCCGAAGGAGAGACCGACGGCGGCAAGCGTGAACGCGACGGGGAAGCCGATCAGCATCGCCAGAACCAGGCCGCCGAACATCAACGGCGGCATCATTTCCAGCGTAATCATTGGGTCGGCCTCTCGTACTTGGCGTCGATCGTCACATAGCCCTGGAGAGCCGCGATACGCTTGATGACTTCGGAAATGCCCTGGAGCGCCAGCATGACGAAGCCGGCGGGGATCACGAACTTGATCGGCCAGCGGACCAGGCCGCCGGCATTGCCCGACATCTCGCCGACGTCATAGGCCTGCATGAAGAACGGCCAGGACAGATAGGCGAGCAGCAGGCAGGAGGGGATCAGGAAGAACAGCGTGCCGATCAGGTCGAGCCAGAGCTGACCGCGCTCGGACAGGGTCAGATAGAAGATTTCGACCCGCACATGCTCGTTGCGCTTGAAGGTGTAGGACGATCCGAACATCACCAGGACCGCGAACATGTACCATTGCAGCTCCAGCCAGCCGTTCGAGGAGTAGCTGAAGGCGTAGCGGATCATGGCGTTGGCCGCGCTGACCAGGCAGGCGAGGAGCACGAGCAGGTTACAGACGTACCCAATCTTTTCATTGAGGGCGTCGATGGCGTTGCTCAACGCCAGCAAGGGACGCATCTTACTTTCTCTCCGTCGCGGCCTAACACTTCTGCGGGAGGCTTCGGCGCGCAACGCCGGCCAGCGTGCGATCAACACGCCCGAAAGCGATTGCGGCGTCAGTCCTCCCCTCGTGCCTTGCCGTCTTGACCGCGACCGCCAACGGGGCGGGCCGGCTTATTGTTGCCGGGCAAGCAAAGGCGGTCGCACCAAACCAGCGGGCTTGTGCGCCGTCAATCGGAAAATGGGCAAATTATCGGCGCGTCAAAAGCTTAAGTCGCAAAAGCTTGAGACGGAGCGTCAGGGCGACGAATCCTCAGCCGCCGGTGACGCTCATATGCCTGGAGACGCTGGGCCGGTCGTGGCGGCGGTCGATGATGAAATCGTGGCCCTTGGGCTTGAGCCCGATGGCGCGATCGATCGCAGCCGCCAGCAGCTCATCGTCGGTGGATGCACGCAGCGGCTTGCGCAAATCGGAGGCATCCTCGTGTCCGAGGCAGGTGTGCAGCGTGCCCGTGCAGGTGATGCGTACCCGGTTGCAGGATTCGCAGAAATTGTGGGTCATCGGCGTGATGAAGCCGAGCTTGCCGCCGGTCTCCGCGACGCTGACATAGCGCGCCGGGCCGCCGGTGCTTTCGGCCAGATCCGTCAGCGTGAATTGCTGGGCGAGACGGGCGCGTACCAATGACAGCGGCAGATATTGGTCGATGCGGCCCGCGCCGATCTCACCCATCGGCATCACCTCGATCAGGGTCAGCCCCATGCCCTTGCCGTGGGCCCAGCGCAAGAGACCGGGGAGTTCGTCCTCGTTGAGGTTCTTCAGCGCCACCGCGTTGATCTTCACGGCGAGGCCCGCAGCGCGCGCGGCCTCGATGCCTTCCAGCACCTTGTCGATCTCGCCCCAGCGCGTGATCTCGCGAAATTTCTTGGCATCGAGCGTATCGAGCGAGACGTTGATGCGGCGGACGCCGCAATCGGCGAGTTCCCCGGCATGCTTTGCCAGCTGCGTGCCGTTGGTGGTCAGCGTGAGCTCGCCCAACGCCCCGCTGCCGAGATGGCGCGAGAGCGAGCGCACCAGCGACATCACGTTGCGCCGCACCAGCGGCTCGCCGCCGGTGAGCCGCAGCTTCTTCACGCCCTTGGCGATGAAGGCAGAACAGAGCCGGTCGAGTTCCTCGAGCGTCAGCAGGTCCGCCTTGGGCAGGAAGGTCATGTCTTCCGACATGCAATAGAAGCAGCGCAAATCGCACCGATCGGTGACCGAGACGCGCAGGTAAGAGATCGTCCGACCGAACGGATCGGTCATCGCGCTCGACAGGGCGGCGCGGGGGCTCGCCGAGGCGAGGGAGGTCGCGGGAGATCCGTTCATACGAGCTGCCTTGTCACTTACGGCGACGGGCGCACCTTTGCTTCAGCGGTGCTATCGACGCAATCTAAGCATCGGACGCGGCTGAGACAATCGGGTGGTATACGAAGATTAAAACTCGGATCAGCGCTTGCCCGCGTTCGGATCGGGGAACGCCGAGCCCGCAGCCGGTGGCGGCGCAGCGGGTGGCGGCGCAGCGTCGGCCGGCGCCGCGGCGGGGGCGGCCGGGGCCGGTTTCGGCCGCTTCGGCCTGTGCGGCTTCTTCTTCACGGGCTTCGGCGGCACCGCCGGCTGGAGCTCCGCGAAAACGGGATTCGGATCGGTGGTCACCGAAGCAGGCGTGGTGAAATCGCCGGCATTCTTGATGACATTCACCGGTATGCTGGTCGGCTGGTATTTTGGTAGCGCGAAAGCGACCGTGAACGGAGCGTCGGGCGCGGGTACCGAGACCGAGCAGGGGGTCTTGCAGCCCGGACCCAGCGAGGTCGTGGCATCAGCACCCGGCGGATTGGATTCGAGCCGGACCTGGGCGGTCGGCGGCGTCGATTTGAACATGTCCCAAGACATCGAGGAGCAGCCACCAAGGCTTGTTGCTCCCAGGAGGCTCACCCCCGCTAACGCACTCGCGATGACACGACGCATGACCATCCACTT
The DNA here is from genome assembly GCF_054058595.1 of Bradyrhizobium sp. USDA 4472. Taxonomy (NCBI): domain Bacteria; kingdom Pseudomonadati; phylum Pseudomonadota; class Alphaproteobacteria; order Hyphomicrobiales; family Nitrobacteraceae; genus Bradyrhizobium; species Bradyrhizobium sp. USDA 4472. The sequence continues at coordinate 6,982,809 of NZ_JBSSAM010000001.1, read as the reverse complement.
CTACTGCGACGAACCGCCACATAACCCCGCGGGGACCTTAGGGGCGTCGTTTCGGGCAAGCAACCGGCCGGCCGCGCATAGTTAATAGATGGTTAATGCACGATTCCTCAGGATATCAGAGCTAGCTCAGGGCGTTGTCGATGCCCGGGCCGTCATCAGGCTGTGGGCGGCAGGCGGCAGCTCACGCATGTGATGGATCACCCTATCGGGCTTCAGCTCGACGATCGGCACATCAGTGTAGCCGAAGCTGACCCCGATCACGGGCACCCCGGCGCGCCGGGCCACCCCGACGTCGGTTCCGGCGTCGCCCACCATGATGCTGGCTTTGACCTCGCCGCCGGCGCGGGCCACGGTCTCGCGGAAGATGGCCGGATCTGGCTTCTGGACGCCAAACGTATCGGCGCCACAGATCGCTGCAAACCGCCTGGTAAGGTCGAGCTGATCCAGGAGCCGCTTCGACAGCCATTCCAGCTTGTTGGTGCAGACCGCCAGGCGATGGCCCTGCGCCGCCAACAGGTCGAGCGCGTCCGGCAGCCCCTCGAACGGGCGGGATTCCACCGCGATATGGTCGGCGTAATAGGCGATGAAATCAGCCGTTAGCCGGTCCATCTCGGCTGGCGTGACCGAGCGGCCCTCGGCCTCCAGCCCCCGCTCGATCAGCTTGCGGGCACCGGCGCCGATCATGTTGCGGGCCGAGGCCATCGGCACCGGCGGCAGGCCTTCGCGGTCGAGCACATAATTCAGGGCGGTGATCAGGTCGGGCGCCGTATCCACAAGCGTGCCGTCGAGATCGAAGACGAGGGTGTAGGGCGAGTTCATGCAAGAAGCGCTATCGGTCCGGCCAGGCCGGCGCAAGGGGCGGGGCTCTGAGATCCGCTCATAGGCCTGTTCCGGCGAGGAAAACGAGGCTACATAGGCCGCCGCAAGCCAGTTTGACCGGCGGCATTCCTGACTTCGAGAGGCGGGCGCAAACGTGAACATGGACCAGTTGAAGCGGCAGGCTGCGGCACGCGCCCTGGACGAGGTGCGCGACGGCATGCAGCTCGGGCTCGGCACCGGCTCGACCGCCAAGCACTTTGTCGAGCTGCTGGGAGAGCGCGTCGCTGCCGGCCTCAAGGTGATCGGTGTTCCGACCTCCGAGGCGACCCGCGCGGATGCGGAGCGCTGCGGCGTGAAGCTGACCACGCTCGATGAGATCGACCATCTCGACATCACCGTCGACGGTGCCGACGAGATCGATCCCGAGCTCAACCTGATCAAGGGCGGCGGCGGTGCGCTGCTGCGCGAAAAGATCGTGGCAGCCGCCTCGGATCGCATGATCGTCATTGCCGACGACACCAAATGGGTACCGACGCTCGGCAAGTTTCCGCTGCCGGTCGAGGTGATCCCGTTCGGGCTTGGCGCGACCCGTCGCGCCATCGACAAGGCATTTGCGGAATGCGGCGTTTCCGGGCAAATGGCGCTCCGCAAGGCCAAAGATGGCCACGTTTTCGTCACCGATGGCGGCCACTGGATCGTCGATGCCCAGCTCGGACGTATTGCCGATCCAGCGAGCCTCGCCAAGGCGTTGAGCGCGATCCCCGGCGTGGTCGAGCATGGGTTGTTCATCGGCTTGGCCAGCTCGGCTGTTTTGGCGGGTGGCGAAGGAATCCGCGTGATTGAACGGCGTAAGCCGAAAGGAGACTAGGAATGAAGAGCGTCTTGAAGATCGTGCCCGCTGCGTGCCTCGCCTTCGCGTTGGCTCTGGCGGCAGCGCCTGCGATCGCGCAACAGCAGGCGGCCCCGGCAGCACCGACCCCGGGGGCGATCGCCGCGGCAAAGGAGATTTTGCAGCTGAAGAATGCCAGCGCGATGTACGCCGGCGCCGTGCCCGGCATGGTGGAGAAGGTCAAGACCACGCTGATCGGACAGAACCTCAACTACCAGAAGGATCTCAACGAGCTCGCCCCCGTCATCGCCAAGCAGCTGGCCGGCCGTGAGTCGGAGATCGGCGACGGCATGGTGGGAGTGTATGCCGGCGAGTTCACCGAGCAGGAGCTGAAGGATCTCGTCACGTTCTACAAGTCGCCGCTTGGCCAGAAGCTGCTCACCAACGAGCCCAAGGCCATCAGCCTCAGCATGCAGGTCATGAACGACTGGGCGCGGAATTTCTCCGAGGTCGTCGCGAGCGCGTTCCGCGCCGAGATGAAGAAGCGTGGCAAGGAAATCTGACGGTACCTATCTGATCAGAATCAAGATCACGCTTTAGGAGAGGTCGGAGTGGACAATGGCTGAATTCGACGTCGACCTCTTTGTCATCGGTGGTGGTTCGGGCGGCGTGCGTGCCGCCCGCATCGCAGCCGGCTACGGCGCCCGCGTGATGATCGCGGAAGAGTACCGCATGGGCGGCACCTGCGTGATCCGTGGCTGCGTGCCGAAGAAGCTGTTCGTGATCGGCTCGCATTTCCGCCACGAGCTGGAAGATGCCGCCGGCTTCGGCTGGACCGTTCCGCCCGCGACCTTCGACTGGCCGACCTTGATCGCCAACAAGGACAAGGAAATCGCGCGACTGGAGGCCGCCTACACGACCAATGTCGAGAAGTCGGGCGCGCAGATCGTCAAGAGCCGCGCGGTGATCGAGGACAAGCACACCCTCCGCCTGCTCGCGGACGACAGGAAGATCAGCGCAAAATACATTCTCATTGCGACCGGCGGCGCGCCCAACCACGGTGCCGCAATTCCCGGCATCGAGCATGTGATCTCTTCCAACGAAGCTTTTCATCTGAAGAAGCTGCCGAAGCGGATCGTGATCCAGGGTGGCGGCTATATCGCGCTGGAATTCGCCGGCATCTTCGCCGGCTTCGGTTCCGACGTCACCGTGATCTATCGCGGCGACAACATCCTGCGCGGTTTCGACGAGGACGTTCGCGCCCATGTCCGAGCTGAGATGGAGAAGCAGGGCATCACCATTCTCACCGGCTGCACGGTCAACAAGGTTGATCGCCACGGCGAGGAATTCACCACGCACCTGTCGAATGGATCGAGCCTTGCTTCCGACCAGGTGATGTTCGCGATCGGGCGGCACCCCAACGTCGCCAATCTCGGCCTGGAGAACGCCGGCGTCGCCATCAATCCTGAGAACGGCGGCATCGCGGTCGATCATTTCTCCAAGAGCTCGGTCGACGGCATCTACGCGATCGGCGACGTCACCCATCGCTTCAACCTGACGCCGGTCGCGATCCGGGAGGGCCATGCCTTCGCCGACACCGTGTTCGGCAAGCGTGCGGTGCAGGTCGATCATTCCTCGATCCCGACCGCGGTGTTCTCGCAGCCGGAGGTCGGCACGGTCGGTCTGACGGAGACCGAAGCGCGTGCGCAATTCAGCCACGTCGACATCTACAAGACGACGTTCCGCCCGATCAAGGCGACGATGTCCGGCCGCGACACCCGCGTGCTGATGAAGCTCGTCGTCGACGGCGCGACCGACCGCGTGCTCGGCTGCCACATCGTCGGCGATTGCGCCGCCGAGGTCACGCAAGTGGTCGCGATTGCCGTGAAGATGAAGGCGACCAAGGCCGATTTCGACGCGACCATCGCGCTGCATCCGACCGCGGCCGAAGAGCTGGTGACGATGCGCACGCCGACCGCGCGCTACGTGCGCCAGGCGGCGGAGTAATTGACGGGGAGCCGCGACCGGCTCCCCGCTGTCTTCTTCGTCAGAAGTCGAACGTCATGCCTGTCGTGACCGCTTCGGCCTTGTTGCCGGCAATGACGTTGTTGTTGGCATCTCGTCCGCAGACGGCGTAGCCATGTCCGCTGGCGCCGAGGCAGTAATGCGCGCCCGGCCCGTTGCGCAGATAACTGCCGACCATGTACCAGCTCACGAACGGGCTGAAATGGTACTTCACGCCGATCGCGTACTGGTCCGCGCTGGAGTCCACCGTGTTGAGCGCGAAGTCGGCGGCACCCGCCGGCGCCGAAACCGCGACCCCCGGGGTGGGATAGGCGTTGAGGACGCCGGTGCCCGGCGAGCCCGGCGAGGCGTTGGCATGAGCCCAGGATGCGCTGACGTCCCACTTCTCGACCGATTGGGTTGCGCTCAGGAAGTAGCCGTCGCGCGAACGCTCGTTGAACGCGGCGACCGTATGCTCGCGGCGCATCACTTCGTAGATGCCGTAGAGCTGCAGGCTGCCGATCACGTCGTTGAACTTGTAGCCCGCGCCGACCTTCGCGGCCCATTCGTTGGCGATGCCGACCGCACCCGCCGGCACGGTGAGAACGCTGCCGTTGCTCAGCGCGGTCACCGCCTCGTCGCCGGTCCGGTTGGTTCCTTCGTGGAATTCGTAAGCGGCGATGCCCGTGAACCCGGCCTGGTTGTAGGTCAGCGATGCGCTGTAAAGATTGCCGTAGGAGCCATCGGTACAGCCCTCCGGCGCCGATGTGGCCGGGAAGCCCGAGCCGCTGCCGCGCGACGACGTGGACGGGCAGTTGAAATCGCCGAGCGCGTAGTCGCTGTTGTCCTTGGCGGTGTTCTGGCCCGGCGAGACCATGACCGAGGCCTGGAAGCCGTTCCAGACAGGCGATTCATACCAGACCGCGTGCCCCGCGCGCCAATCGAACTCTGCGCGCAGATCGCCGCCGGTGTTGCCCATGATCGAGTTGTAGTCGCCGAGCGTGGCCGAGAACGGATCGAACTTCGCTGTGGCCTTCTTGTAGGGCGTGTCCGCCTTGCCGGCCTTGATCGTGCCCCACGGGCTCTCCATGCCGAGGAAGCTGTCGCGCGTGCCGAACGCCGCGCGTTCGGTCGGAACGGCTGCGACCTCGACGAGCGATTCGAATTGCGCGACGGCGGCCCAGCCGGGATAGCCATAGGGATCGAGATTGTGCCGCGCCCTCACGCCGAAATAGGTGAGGTTGCTGGAGACGCCGAATTTGGTGCCCTGGTCGTAGACGCCGGGATTGAAGACGTCGCCGGATAGATCGACATGGCCGTAGAGCGTCACGGTGGTGTTGTCGATGAAGGGATTGGATCCGGGCGCCTTGCTGTAGAGCGGAGCGCCGCCGATGCTGACGACGGTGTGCTCGGGCGCCGCGGGCGCCGGTGAGGGGGCGACCGCCGCATGCAGAACGGGATTGCCCTTGGGTGAAGCCGGCGCGACCGCCGTCGCCGCAGCCCTGGGCTCACCGATGCGATTGACGCGTTCCCGGAGCTGCGCGTTCTCCCTGGCGAGCTTGGCGTTGCTGCGCTCGAGCGCATCGAGGCGGGCAACGACATCGTCGATGGTTGCAGCTCGCAAGGGTTGGCTGATTGTGGTTGCACACAGGGCCGCAAAGCCTGTGCCGAGCAAAAAGGCCTTCCTCATCTGGTTCCCCTTTATCGCCGCGGACTCTCAGATGGGTCCGGGATAAAGGGGAAGGTAATGTATGCCAGATGCCATATACAATCATGCTGGTGTGCTAGAGCTTGCTTTCGCCGCGAACTGTGTCTGGAGGGCAACTGTTCCTGACAAAGCACGTCGCGCGGCGATCTGCCGCATTGCGGTGAACCGAATGCATCCCGAAAGGGCGAATGATTTCCGCGGCTTACTTCAATCGCCCCACGGCGTTTCGCCGCGTTCGAGGCGGCTGGCGATGTCGGTCTGAAACGCCGGCGGTCCGAAGGCGAACCACTCGTCGCCGATCTGGTAGACCAGCAGCCTTCTATTCTCGGTGCAAAACCGCATCAGCCAGTCCATGGCCTTCTTCTTCGGCTGCTCGCCGACCGGGACGACGACGTCGACCGGAAGGCCGCGCCAGAAGAAATTGGCGGGCAGCATGATCATGCTGGATTGATCCGGCCGCATCCAATCCGGCAGCGGGCTGGAAGCAACCAGCCAGCCGCAGACGAACTCGCGGCAGGGATGCTGCGGGCGCTCCGGATAGATCGTACATCGATGCGCGACGCTGAAGGGGCACGGCTGTCCCTTGCGCACCTTGTGTCCACGCACCTCGATCTGCAGCCAGCCGTCGCAACAGGCAGTGCAGCTTCCGCAGGTTCTGGTGATGGCGGGGCTCACGGGCGAAGCAGGTGCTCCAGGCACATCTCGATCGCTATGAACTACCAGCACCATTTACGGACGGGCAAGACCCGCAAGGGAGGAGAAGCTGCAGCACTCGCGGCTACGCGTAGAGATATCCGACCGGCTTGCCTTCGGTGCGCAGGGGACGAATGTCCTTCTGCGTGATGATCTGACCGGCGAGGCCGTCGATCTCGTCGCGCTGCGTCGGCGTCCAGCTGCGAAGGTTCTCGATGCCCTTGAGAAGACCGAGCCGGAGCACTTGCGTGTTCTCGCCGACAGCGATGAGCCTGATCGAGCCGTTGCCCGCGGTGACGACATCGCCGGCGGCGAGCTCGAACGTCTCGGAGGCCTTGTTCTTGAACTCGGCCGAGCCGCGAATGACGCGGTAAATGACGACCTCGCCCTTGGCGAACGCGGCGGCGTCCATTGATGCCGATGTGCTCTTCGGCAGCAGCGACTGGCCGCGCGGATCGGTTGCGATGATGTGGCCGGTGACGAGGTGACCGCTCGGTGTCTCGATGCCGGTATCGCGCACGTATACCGGCATGAGGGATTTGACGGAGCCGTCGCTGAGCGGCTTGAACAGCGCATCCAGCGCCAGGGGGTCCTGAAGCCAGAAGCCGGCATCGGCCGGCCGATCGTGCAACGGATGGCTCCACGCCACGCGCGGCGTCTCGGCTTCGTCGATCTGACCGGGCCCCACGATGGTCGGATTGGGAAAGCTGGTGGGATCGGTGATGAAGGCTTCGAGGAATTTGCCCGAATAGCCCATCGAGATCGGATCCGGCACCACCGTCTGCGGCGTCTTGAGGTTCTCTTCAGTCGACAGCCCCGACCAGGTGTAGAACAGCTGGCGATGCACGATCGCGCTTTGCAGCATCACGGCGCCCGGGCCGACATTGTAGAACCGCCCGTCATAGTCGAAGGTGAAGGCCCCCGAGGTGACCAGCACCAGCTGAAAACCGCCCGGCGGAAGATGCAGATGGAAGTCGGTCGGTCCGGTGTCGGGCCGGTAGATCGGCAGGTTGGTCGCAACTTCGTGGAGCAGGAAGGTTTCATTATTGGCGTGAAAGCCTTCATTGGCCCGGTTATAGAGCGCTTGCGGGCGATAGGTCGCCTCGAAGCTCGCGTCCTTGTTGCGATCGATCGCGACGAAGTCCTTCGTGTTGAGGCGGAGCGGCGTGCCGTTCGGATGGGTGAGGCCGAGCATCTTGAGATCGCCCGCAGCATGCACGTTCATGACGTTCTCCGCTCTGCGCCATTGCCAGCTCGCAACATCGTTGCGAATTTTGGGCCAGTTGGTTTGCGCAGCGGCAAGCAAGCCTGGCGCCTCGCTGCGGAGGCGGAAATCCGGTGGCTGCACTGGAGGTTAGATCGCCCGTCGGCCCTGATCGCCGGTCGGGCGTTGCGATTCCGAAGCGGTGAAGCTCTGTCTAATTTGTCGGCAAGCCCTGCCAGAGCGCGCGCAGTTGCCGATTGACATGTTGTTCATGTTTTGTTCTTATGCTGCGGCCGAGAGGGAGGCAGCTATGGACAATCGCATCAACGAACTCCGCAGAACCATCAGAGCACTCCGCGTCAGCATGCGCGAGGCCGAATCCATCATGCATGAGCAGATCAACCGCGGTGAGGATTGCAGCTTCGTGGCGCAGGAAGTCATCAAGATGCGCTCGGTCATGAGCCTGCTCGTGAAGGAGCGAACCGCGCTGGGCGATTTCGAGCCGATCTTCGTGAACAGCTTCTCCATCCCGCGGCGCCGGTCGGCGCGAAAGCTGGTGGCTCTTCCCCCGATGATCGAGTCGGTATTCCGTCCACGCCTGGTGGCGAAGGTTTGACGCGAAGGGCGGCCGCCCCATTGAACGATCGAGGCGCCGCTCCGCCCCAGCCGCTCAGCTCACGGCAGCGGGATCAGCGGCGCGACCTCGCGATCACCAGCGTCGTCACTTGCCGCAAGGCCAGCTGCGACGCCGATGCGGTCGGCCTCGGGCCGGTTCTGGCTCATCTTGCGCTTGCCCTCGAAGCGCGCCACGGGGATGCGTACGCCGACGATCCCGCGCAGCTGCGCGGCGATGAAGTCCGCGGGCGCATCACTCACCGACCACGGCTTTACGCGAGCGCCTTCGTGCCTGTTGGTCAGCCGCGTCACCACCTCAAGCAGACGCTCGTGCTCCTGAAAGAATTCCACGGGGCCATAGGCGTGCACGGCGATGTAATTCCACGTCGGCACGACCTTCTCGGTTTCCTGCTTGGTCGCGTACCAGGACGGCGTCACATAGGCGTCGGGACCTGGGAAGATCGCCAGCGCATCGCCGATCGGCTGGAGCTTCCATTGCGGGTTGGCCCTGGCGACATGCCCGTACAGCACACCTTGCTCGCCTTCGCTCTCGTCGAGGAACAGCGGCAAGGGTGTGGCGACCGGACCGTCGGTGGTGGCGGTGACGAGGCTCGCGAGGCGGGCCGCGCGGATCGTCGCGCGGATGCTCTCGATGTCGTCGTCCCTAAAGGCGGGAGGAATGTACATGGCGTTTCTCCGTTCCGGTTACGGCAATAGCCGGAATATGGCGTGATTGTATATCTTCTTTCCCTGGGGCGTCGGCTTCAAGAGCGGAGACTGAGATGGACGACCAAGCCAAACTGACGGCGCTGCAGCGCCATTGGGATGCGTCGGACGCGAATGATTTCGAGGCGGAGCATGACATTTATGGCGAGGATGCCGTGCTCGACTATCCGCAGTCCGGAGAGCGCATCCGCGGCCGCCGGAACATTCAGCAGAGCCGCTTCGTGCAGCCGAACACCAAGCGCTTCGCGGTCCGTCGGATCATCGGCGCCGGCGAGCTCTGGGTGAGCGAGTTCGTGCTGACTTATGACGACGTGCCGTCCTACGTTGTCAGCATCATGGAATTTCGCGACGGATTGGTCGCGCACGAAACGCAATATTTCGGCGACCGGTTCGATCCGGCACCGTCGCGCGCACATCTCGTGGAGCGAGCGGGATAAGGCGCGCGCTCTGTCATTGCGAGCGGAGCAAAGCAATCCAGAGTCTTTCCGCGGGGGCACGCTGGTTTGTTTCGCTCCGCTCGCAACGACCGTGTTGATGCAGTCGGGCATGAAACGTGCACGGCTGCCTGACGAATCCGCTCACGCGGAACCGGATGCGGCGGCTGGCCGCAGGCTGTTGCCTTGATTCCGGCTGACCTCCTCTTATTTTTGGAGCGAACAAGAATCCGGGCCCCTCTGGCGAGGACGCTGACCGTGTCAGCAAAACCTCGCGATGTCGGATGACCTGTCCCGCGCGAATGCGATGGATCGGCCGATCGTCGGGCCTTCTTGAGTTCTCTCCGACCCAATCGTCCCATCGCAGCTCCGCGCGGCCCTGTCGCAAGAAAAGGAGCAACGATGTCTGACGCCAACACGTCCACCCCGATCGAGATCGAAATCACCGAGCCGCGCAGCTTCGACGAGCAGGCTGCGGCGGCGCTGGTGATAGCAGGCGCGCTGGTCGCCGTGGCCGACCGGCGCGTGTCGCCGGTCGAACGCGACGAGGTGATCCGCTTCATCAGGGAGCGCGGATTGGCGCCGCATATCGAGGACGATCGCCTGTTTGCGATGTTCGATGAGCTCGCCGAACGGCTCGAAGAGCCTGATTTCGCCAATGTGGTGATCGAGACGCTGCGGCCGGTCTCGGACCTGCCGCTGTCATCCCATCTTATCGCGCTCTCGGAGCGCGTTGCAGCCGCCGACGAGGACGTGCATCCGCATGAGGTACAGGCGATCAAGCTGTTGCGCCTGCTGACGCTGGCGCTGCCGCGCGCGAAGCCGGTCGGTCCGGTAGCCGTCAAGGCGTGAGCATGAGCACAGCTTCGGAGGAGCAAAGGACGAGATCCAAGGGCGACAGCGGCCAGCCGGCTGGTGGAGATCCGCGGCTTGCCGCGCTCGTCCATCGGCTGCCGCCGCGTCTTGCCGGCGCGGTCGACTATCTCCTGCAACCGTCCAGCCGTTGGGTCCGGATTCCGTCGGGCGTCCTGCTCGTGCTCGGCGGTGTGCTGTCCTTCCTGCCGGTGCTCGGCATCTGGATGCTGCCGCTTGGTCTCGCGCTGCTCGCCGAGGACGTGCCGGCGCTGCGTGGGGCTCGCGCGAAGGTGTTCGACTGGATCGAGCGCCGCAAGCCGCACTGGCTGGATCCTGCCGCTCCCAAAAATCACCGAACATGATCGAATTCATCACCGCCGAGGCGCTGACCGCGCTGCTCCAGGTCATCGTGATTGACCTCGTGCTCGCCGGCGACAACGCCGTCGTCATCGGTCTCGCGGCCGCAGGCCTTCCGGCCGAGCAGCGTCGCCGCGCCATCGTCGTCGGCATCGTTGCGGCCACCGCGTTGCGCATCGCCTTTGCTGGTGTCGCTGCCCAGCTTCTGCAAGTGATCGGCCTGCTGCTCGCCGGCGGGGTGCTGTTGCTGTGGGTGTGCTGGAAGATGTGGCGCGAGCTGCGTGAGCAGGCGACGCTTGCGAACGAGCTCGTGCCCAGCCTTGCTGGCGGGGCGACCGACCTGGCCGCGCCGCGCAAGACCTTCAGGCAAGCCGCGTTGCAGATCGTTGCCGCAGACGTATCGATGTCGCTCGACAACGTGCTTGCGGTCGCGGGCGCGGCGCGTGAGCACCCTTATATCCTCGTCTTCGGTCTGGTTCTGTCGGTTGCGCTGATGGGCATCGCCGCCGATCTGCTCGGCCGCGTGCTTCAGAAGCAGCGCTGGATCGCCTATGTCGGCCTTGCCATCGTCGTCTACGTCGCCTTCGAGATGATCTATCGCGGCTCGCTCGAACTCGCGCCCGTGATCGCAAGTTTCTGAGATCTGTCTTCGTTTTCCCGCCTCGTTTGCTGGAGTGATCGATGTCGTCTGAACCCCAACCATCTTCGGCGAGACCGCCGGTCGGCCTGTTTCCGCGCCTGATCTTCGGATCGCGATGGCTGCAATTGCCGCTCTATGTCGGCCTCATCGTCGCACAGGCGGTCTATGTGCTGCTGTTTCTGAAGGAGCTCTGGCACCTGGTGGCGCACTCGTTCGACGCCAGCGAGCAGCAGATCATGCTGGTCGTGCTCGGCCTGATCGACGTGGTCATGATCTCGAACCTGCTGGTGATGGTGATCGTCGGCGGTTATGAGACCTTCGTCTCGCGGCTGAACCTGCGCGGCCATCCGGACGAGCCGGAATGGTTGAGCCACGTCAATGCCAGCGTGCTCAAGATCAAGCTCGCGATGGCGATCGTCGGCATCTCCTCGATCTCGTTGCTCAGGACGTTCATCGAGGCCGGCAATCTCGGCACCGTCAGGAGCAATTTCACCGAGACCGGCGTGATGTGGCAGGTACTGATCCATCTGACCTTCATCATCTCGGCCATCGGCATCGCCTGGGTGGACCGCCTCGGCGATAACGGGCATCGCAAGGAGAACGCTCACGCCTGAGCGCCGAGCGAACCACGCAGATCAGGCGATGGGCGGATAGGCCGAATTCTCCCGCCGTTCGCGCTCGCCCAGTTCGCGCACCAGTTCCTGGAGAAATGATTCCGTGAAGGCGGGCAGCGTGCGCTCAGCGCGGACGTAGATGCCGAGGTCCGACCATAACGGGCTGCCGGCATTGTCGAGTGGCAGGAATACGAGCTGCCCGTCGCGTGACAGCCTGCCGATGCCGAGCTGGGTCTGGAAGGCGACGCCAACGCCGCGCACAGCCAGCTCGCGCATCAGGTCGATCGAGTTTACTTGAATAGCAGGCTCCGGCGTCTCCGAGAGCTGCGCGATCAGCGGCTGGAGCAGATGATAGATCGACAGCTCCGGCAACGCCTGGATGACGGGAAAGGCGAGGCATTGCTCCAGCGTCACGGTCCTGCGGCGCGCCAGCGAATGCTCGCGGGCAACGAGGGCGCCGAGGCGGAAGCGTTTCAACGCGACCTGCCGCAGGTCTGGTGGATGCTTGAGGGCAATGGCGATGCCGATATCGGCCTCGCCCCGGCGCAAGGCTTCGAGCACGTCGGACGATCCCATCACCTCGGTGGTGAAGCTGACGCGACGCGCCCGGCTGCGGTGCGAGGCGATCAAATCCGGCAATACGGACTCGGTGAGGGACTCGATGCAGGCGATGCTGACATTGCCGTGCCAGGCGCCGGACAGGGACGCAACGTCGGAGCGGAAGCGATCGAGGTCCTGCAGCACGTTCATGACGTGACGCGCCAGCATCTCGCCAACGGTGGTCAGGATCAGGCCGCGCGCCGTCCGCTCGAATAGGGGTGAGCCAACTTCTTGTTCAAGCTTGAGAATTTGGCGGCTGACCGCCGAGGAGGCGACGTTCAGGAGGCGCGCTGCGGCGCGGATCGAGCCGGTGCGACGGACGGCGTGGAAGTACTGGATGGCCGGTGAGTGAAAGCGCATGGGACCCTCCCGGCACTATAGCCGTTGCCGAAACGGCAGCAACATGTACGAATTTCTCTGCCTTTTGAGGACGCGCGTTTCACCCTAGTGTCACGGGCTGACGGGCCCTTCGGGCCCGCGCGGCGGCGCGCCCGCAAACGATGCGTGGGGGATTGAGGTGAACGAGAGGATTGCGTGCGACCTGGAGGGCGGGCGTGATGCCCGTCTCGTCGACCGCCGCCGCGCGGCCGCTCATGTCGGCGTGACCGCCGGCCGCTTCGAGCAATTGGTGCGCGACAACGTCGTGCCGCCGCCGGTCATGGTGAACAACAAACGACGCTGGCCGATCGCGTTGCTCGATGATGCCAAGGAGGCGGTCGGCAGCAGCGCGCCGTCGTCGCCGGTGGCGAGCGCCGGTGTCGAAGCGCCTCGCTGCGACGGCGCCAGCATGCCGTCTTCGCGCGAGCTGCCCGATGCGGCCTGGTTCGAGCAGCGCGCGAGCTTCGTGCAGCGCGTCCGCCGCTCGTTGCTGTCAGGCAACGAGATCCGCCTGCTGCGCGAGTTCAAGGTGCTCAGGCAGAACGAAATCAGCATGTATGGCTATTATGGCAGCTTCGAAGCGCTGATGGTGCGCGGCTATATCGTCGAGACCGATCGCAAGCCGCCATCGAGTCGTCCGCTGGTGACCTACCGCCTGACGGCGCCGGGCGAGCAGGTGATTGCGGCGCTGAAGGAGCCGGTGTTCTGATCGGACGCGACGAAGTCCTGACGCAGCCGATGGACCCAAGGCCGTCTGGATGAATTTGGCCGTTTGATACCTCCCGAGCGGGCAATCCTGAAGCCCGGTTGATCCTGTCAAGGCGGGCTCTCTTTCCCCGATCGATAAAATTGTCTGCAATCCGCTCAAGCCCGGCAAACCCTGCGGACAAGAAGCGTGGCCCCTTAAACCTCGGCTTTGGAACCGGCATGCATCCTCACCGCAAAAGGGCGAGGCATCAGCATGTCAGTTCTCAAGGAGATCGTCGTGGCGGTCGCGGGAGTCTACGCACTCCTGTTCGTCTGCGACGCATTGTTCGGTGTCGGCGAGCCGCGCTTCGACGACGCCTATTACCGCGCCAGCTTCTACGCGCCGAAGCCGCAGCAATTCCGTTTCGCCGGCGATACGCCGCCGGCCGTGCGCGTCAGCGACGCCTTCGCGCAATTCTCGGCGGCCGAGGCCAGGCCGAACAAGCGCTACTCGTCGCTGACGACGATCATCCGCTAGGCGCGCTCGGTTGCCTGGTCATTCCTCGGATGCTGTCCCGCGCGCTGCGGGATCAGCAACAGGCAGGTCACCATGAACGCGGCGATCACGGCGGAAGCCAGCGGCCGGCTCAGCGCGAGCCCACCATGATCGAGTGGCTTGTCGAGGAAATCACCGACGGTCGCACCAAGCGGCCGGGTCAGGATGAAGGCCGCCCAGAACAACGTGACACGTGAGACGCGGGTCCAGAAATAGAGCGCCGCAATGACGGCCAATCCCGCGGCGAAGATCAGCGCGCCGCCGCGATAGCCCAGATCGCCGGTATCGGCGATCCAGTCGCCAAGCGCGGTGCCCAGCGTCTGCGAGAAGGTGATCGCGCCCCAATAGAAGGCTTCGACTCGCGGTGTGTTGACGCTGTTGACCGAGATGGTGCCCTCGGCGCGATACCAGAGCCCGAGCACCAGCACGAGGCAGGTGAGGAGCAGCGTCGAGCCGCCGGTATAGCCGATGCCGAGCGAGCGGTCGGCGAAGTCCGCCATCGTGGTGCCGAATGTGGTCGAGGCCACGATGGTTGCCCAATACAGCGCGGGATGGAATCGTTGCGCGCGGATCTGCGCGGCGACCAGGACGATCAGCGCTGCCAGGAACAGGCACGTGCCCGCGAGGTAGCCCCAGTTCAGCGTCATCGTGACGGTGTCGCCGCCGGTTTCACCCAACGTCGTGGCGGCGATCTTGATGATCCAGAAGCCCAACGTGACTTCGGGGACCTTGCTCTCGCCGAGGATGCTCTTCGTGTTGGTGGCCATGGTGTCCTCCTTGCAACACCAGCCGCGAATCTCCGTTCGCGGCTGGCGCGGTAACGATGCGTGGACGCATCACGTCCTGGTGACGCTATCCATGATCGCGAGCAGATCGCTGATCGCCTGCTTGCACTTTGCGGGGTCCGGCGTGCCGGCGCGGAGCGCCTCCAGCGCGCGGTCGATCGCCTTGTCCACGGTGTGCCAGTCGGCCGCTGCGCGCGGCTTCAACCCGGCTTCGGCCTCGTCCCATCTGGTTTCGAGGTCCTTGATCCTCGTCCTGGCACCGGGCAGGTCGCCCTTGTCGACCAGCGCGGCGACATCGTCAGCGATGCTGCGGAACGGCGTGAGGTCGCCGAGCCTGGCGGTGGCGGCCTCGGCGAGCGGGATGAAGCCGAAATGCTGGTTGGCGTGCGTGTTTGGTTCGCCGGACATGGTCGTCACAAGGCAAACGGCGATGGCGGGGATGAGTTTCATGGCTCTCTCCTGATGTGGCTCCTGCGTCCGTGCAGGATGGGTTGAAGCTGTGATCGGGGTTACTGCGCCGGACCGGCCCGACGCGTGCCGTCGCATTCGAGCGTCACCCAGGCGACGAGGCCGACGATCGCGGTCAGGAAGACGATGCTGGTCTGGATCGTGCCGAGGCCGATGCCGCCGTATTCGCGCGACTGCGACAGCAGATCGCCGAGCGAGGCGCCGAGCGGCCGGGTCAGGATGTAGGCGAGCCAGAAGGTGAGGACGGGATTGGCGCCGATCGTATGGGAGAGGGCCACCGCCACGATCAGCGCGCCGAATGCGACGACGCCGAGCTGGAAGCCGAGGCCAAGCGCTTCTGTTGCAAGGTCGCCAGCCGCCGTGCCCAGCGCGAAGGTGAACAGGATCGCGGTCCAGTAGAACAACTCGCGCCGTGTCGTCAGGATGCCATGGATTGATAGCGTGCGCTCGGCGGCGTACCAGATCGCAAAGGTCGCGGCGAGCGCGCAGGCAAACGCGGCGGTGCTGACGTAGAGGCTGATCTCGAGCTTATCGGTCAGGAGATCCGTGAGCTGGGTGCCGACGATGCTGACGAGGACGACGGTGAGCCAGTAGATCCACGGCACATACGCGCGACGGCTCAGCTGCAGCAGCAGCACGGCAATCAGCAATCCGGTCATGCAGATCGCGGTGAGGCTGGCACCGAGGCCGACATGCACCGCCAGATAATCGGCGCCGGTCTCGCCGACCGTGGTCGAAAGGATCTTGATGGCCCAGAAAATCGCGGTGACCTCCGGAACCTTGTTCAGCAGCCGTCTTGCGCCAAGGTCTTGATGTCGCGACATGCCCGAATCTCCCTCCGTCGAACCGATGCCGGACCGTCGCGTGGAGGACTTAGGCCCGACTTAGGGATGAGAAATTTCCTGCCGATGCGGCCTCGGCCGCAATTTGGGCCTGCTGGCGCTTCCTAACTCTGCGCTAAGTGTTGGTGCACAGGATGCGGCGGCCGGACCGTCCGGCAGAGCTTGAGGACCTGTTTTGCGGGTGTTGCTGATCGAGGACGACAGGATGGTCGGCGCCGCCGTCGAGCAGGCGCTGAAGGATGCCGCTTACGCCGTCGATTGGGTTCGCGATGGCGAAACCGCACTGCTTGCGGCCGCAAGCGAATCCTACGAGGTGCTGCTGCTCGATCTTGCTTTGCCCAATACGGATGGCCGCGACATCCTGCGACGGCTGCGCGCGGACGGCCGCAAGATTCCCGTCATCATCGTGACCGCGCGCGATGCCCTCGACGACAGGATCGAGGGGCTCGATCTCGGCGCCGACGATTATCTCGTCAAGCCGTTCGAGATCCGCGAATTGCTGGCGCGGATGCGCGCCGTCACGCGCCGCGAGGCCAGCGGCGCGCCGGCATTGCTCGGCAATGGAGCGCTGCGTCTGGACCCCGCGAGCCGCGAGGCGTCGTACCTGACGAAATCCGCGGTGCTCACCGCGCGCGAGTTCGCGCTGCTGCAGGCGCTGCTGGCCCGGCCCGGCACGATCCTGTCGCGCGGAGAGCTCGAGCGGCAGCTCTACGGCTGGAACGAGGAGGTTGCGAGCAATGCGATCGAGTTTCTGATCCATGCGGTGCGCAAGAAGCTCGGCTCGGATGCGATCCGCAACGTGCGTGGCGTCGGCTGGATGGTGGATCGGCCATGATCAGGTCCTTGCGGGGCCGTCTGTTCGCCGGTCTCACTGCGATCATCCTGCTGACGGGACTCGTCGGCGGCCTGTTCGCCTATCGCTGGGCGTTCGACGAGGCGATCGAGATGCAGGACTCCGTCCTGATCCAGATCGCAGGCCTCGTGCTGTCAGGCAGTCTCACCGGCGGCCGGGAGTTGCATGGTGTGGATGCGGATGCCGAGGTCTGGCTGATCGATCAGGCGTCGGAACACGACGCCAGGCTCTGGAGCTTCAAGGACGGCTTCGCGCTGTCGACCCGAAAAGGGCGGCCGATCCGCGTGCTGCTGCGGACCCGGCCTGACGGCACAAGGTTCGCGGTCGCACAGAGCACCTCCGTCCGCGACGAGATCGCAAGCGACATGGCCTTCCGCACGGTGCTGCCGATCGCGGCGCTCGTTCCCTGTTTGCTGCTGGTCACTGCCATCGTCATCGCGCGCTCGTTGCGACCGATGGTTCGTCTGGCTGATGATCTCGATGGACGCCGTGCCGATGACATGACGCCGCTGCCAGCCGGGCAGATGCCCAGCGAGCTGCATCCGTTCATCGCCTCGATCAACGGATTGCTGCAGCGGATGCGTCTCCTGATGGACCAGCAACGCCGGTTCGTGGCCGACGCCGCACACGAGTTGCGCACCCCGATCACCGCGCTGAGCCTGCAAGCGGAGAATCTTGGATCGGTGGATCTGCCTTCAGGTGCGCGCGATCGCGTGGCGATGCTCCGACAAGGCATCGGCCGGACCAAGCATCTGCTGGAGCAATTGTTGGCGCTTGCAAGACAGGATGCCGGATCGGCGGAGGGAACGGCAATCCCGACCGTCGCCCTGGATGCTACGGTGAAAGAGATCGTCGCCGATATCCTGCCCGAGGCCGCCAGGCGCGGCATCGATCTCGGTTTTGCCCGCATCGAAGCGACTATGGTTCGCGGAGAAACCGTGATGCTCGCCGCCATGGCCCGCAATCTTCTCGACAATGCGCTTCGCTTCACCCCGCATGGCGGACGTATCGATGCCTGGGTCTATCGCGATGGAGAGGCAGCGATCGTCCGGATCGAGGACAGTGGTCCGGGTGTTGCGCCGGAGGACATCGGCCGGATCTTCGAGCCGTTCTTCCGGGGCCAGCGTCCTGAGGGCGATGGCGTCGGGCTCGGCCTGTCGATCGTCAAGCGGATCGTCGATCGGCTCGGTGGATCGATTGAAGCCGTAAACGTTGCGGAGAGCGGACGCACCGGACTGCGGGTCCTGGTCAAGCTGCCCGCAGCGTCGGCCTGACCGTCACTCTGCCTGAACCCATTCCGCTACGCCGCGCCACAGCGTGTCGCGATGCTCGGAGCGAAAGAAGCCGAAATGGCCGATCGCCTTGGGCCCGAGCGCCTGGCCGCCATAGGAGTGGCCGACATAGGCGAGGGGCAGGGGATTGTAGCGCTCCCGCATCCAGCGCACCGCGGCGGTGACGTCGAGTGCCGCCCAGTCCGACATCGAGGCCTTGAAGCCGACCAGCGATTTCGGCTGGAAGTCGCCGACCATCGCCGGCTGCCGGGAGCCGCCGATGCCGCGATAGTCGTAAGTGAGCACAGCGCAGCCGCGATGGGCGAGATAGGAGGCAAAGCCCTTGTAGATCTTGCGGGGCACGGCGGTGGCCGAATTGATCAGCACGGCATGCCGCTTGGTCCCGCGCGGCAGGAACAGGGTGCCTGATAGCGCGTACCCGTCGGTCGCCGGGAAGTTGATCTCGTCGATGAAAACGTCGTCCCGTGGCGCGTCCATGGTGGAAGCTGTCTTGCCGGCCTCTGCCGCCCCCCAGCAAATGCGAATTCAGCTTTGCCCGCAAGGGTTTGCCTTGCCAAACGGATTTACAACTGGCGATGTCGTGCCAGCCTGTGTATAAGGCGGCCCTCGCAACCCACAGATCAGGTTGCACTTTTTGCTTTCACGGAGAGATTGCGATGTCCGAGCGGTGGACGCCCGAGTCCTGGCGCAGCAAGCCGGTGCTACAGGTGCCCGATTATCCCGACGCCAAGGCCTTGGCCGACGTCGAGGCGCAACTTGCAACCTTCCCGCCGCTGGTGTTTGCCGGCGAGGCGCGCAACCTGAAGAAGGCGCTCGGGCGCGTGGCGGCCGGCGAGGCCTTCCTGCTCCAGGGCGGCGACTGCGCCGAGAGCTTTGCCGAGCACGGCGCCAACAACATCCGCGACTTCTTCCGCGTGCTGTTGCAGATGGCGGTGGTGTTGACCTATGCCGGCGCGGTGCCGGTGGTGAAGGTCGGCCGTATCGCCGGTCAATTCGCCAAGCCGCGCTCCTCGCCGACCGAGAAGGTCAACGGCGTCGAGCTGCCGAGCTATCGTGGCGACATCGTCAACGACATCGCGTTCACCAAGGAAGCGCGCGTGCCGGATCCGCAGCGGCAGCTGATGGCCTATCGCCAGTCGGCCGCGACGCTGAACCTGCTGCGCGCGTTCGCGACCGGCGGCTTCGCCAATCTCGGCAGCGTGCACCAATGGATGCTGGGCTTCCTCAAGGATAGCCCGCAGTCCCGCCGCTACAAGGAATTGGCCGACCGCATTTCCGAGGCGCTCAACTTCATGCGCGCCTGCGGCCTCGATCTCGAGAGCCATCCGGAGCTGCGCGCCACCGATTTCTACACCAGCCATGAGGCGCTGCTGCTCGGCTACGAGCAGGCCATGACCCGCGTCGACTCCACCACCGGCGACTGGTACGCGACCTCGGGCCACATGATCTGGATCGGTGACCGCACCCGCCAGCTCGATCACGGCCACGTCGAATATTTCCGCGGCATCAAGAACCCGATCGGCCTGAAGTGCGGCCCGTCGCTGAAGCCCGACGAGCTCTTGAAGCTGATCGACATTCTCAACCCCGACAACGAGCCGGGCCGGCTGACGCTGATCAATCGTTTCGGCTCCGACAAGGTCGCCGAACATCTGCCCAGCCTGATCCGCGCGGTGAAGCGCGAGGGCAGGGTGGTGGTCTGGTCATGCGATCCCATGCATGGCAACACCATCACCTCCACGTCGGGCTACAAGACGCGGCCGTTCGACCGCGTGCTGTCGGAGGTGAAGTCGTTCTTCACGATCCACGCCGCGGAAGGCACCCACGCCGGCGGCGTGCATCTGGAGATGACCGGCCAGGACGTCACCGAATGTATCGGCGGCGCCCGCGCCATCACCGACGAGGATCTCAACGACCGCTACCATACGGTCTGCGATCCCCGCCTCAATGCCGAGCAATCCATCGACATGGCCTTCCTGGTCGCGGAGCTCCTCAAGCAGGAACGCGTCGGCAAAGCCAAGCCGATGCCGTTCGCGGCGGGGCTCTAGGACCTTGCTGCGGATCTGGAAGGCCACGATCAACTCCCGCAACGGTCTGGCCTTTGCGTTCCGCTCGGAACAGGCCGTCCGCGAGGAGATCTTTGCGCTGATCCTGGCGCTGCCGGTGGCGTGGCTCGTCGCCGCCACCGCGACACGCGCGGTCGAGCTGGTCTGCTCGGTCGCCTTCGTGCTGGTGGTCGAGCTGCTCAACACCGCGATCGAGAAGCTCGCCGACCGCCTGACGTTGGATCACGACAAGCAGATCGGCCGGGTCAAGGACATGGGCTCGGCCGCGGTCGGCGTCGCGCTGTTGATGGCCGGCGCGTTCTGGATCATCGCCATCATCGAGCGATTGGGATTCCTCTAAAGCGAGGACGGCGGCCATGACCGAACGTCTCAACGCATTCGCGGTGACGCTCGCCCAGCTCAATCCGACCGTGGGCGACATCGCCGGCAATGCCGCAAAGATACGTGCTGCGCGTGGGCGAGCCGTCGCCGACGGCGCCGATCTCGTGCTGTTTCCGGAATTGTTCATCGCGGGCTATCCGCCCGAGGATCTGGTGCAGAAGCCGTCCTTCCAGGCCGCCTGCCGCTCGGCCATCGAGGCGCTGGCGCGCGAGACCGGCGGTGGCGGCCCGGCGTTGCTGGTCGGCACGCCCTGGGTCGATGACGGCAAGCTCTACAATGCCTGTGCGCTGCTCGACGGCGGACGTATCGCTGCGCTTCGCTTCAAATGCAACCTGCCGAATTACGGCGTGTTCGACGAGAAGCGCTTGTTCGCGCGGGGGCCCGCTTCGGGTCCCGTCACGGTGCGCGGCGTGCGGATCGGCGTGCCGATCTGCGAGGACATCTGGCTGGAAGAGTCCGAGGATTACGAGAACGTGGTCGAGACGCTGGCCGAGACCGGCGCCGAGATCATTCTGGTGCCGAACGGCTCCCCCTATGCCCGCGACAAGAACGATGTGCGTCTGTCGGTCGCTGTCGCGCGGGTCACCGAGAGCGGCCTGCCGCTGGTCTATCTCAACCAGGTCTGCGGCCAGGACGAGCTGGTGTTCGACGGCGCCTCCTTCGCACTCAACGGCGATCTCTCGCTCGCCGCGCAATTGCCGGCGTTCGCGGAAAGCATCACCACGCTGCGCTTCACCCGAAATGGTGGCGATTGGCATTGCACTGGTTCCATTGCCGAGCAGCCGGAAGGCGACCGCGCAGACTATGCCGCGTGCGTGCTGGGTTTGCGCGACTACGTCACGAAAAACGGTTTCCCCGGCGTGTTGCTCGGCATTTCCGGCGGCATCGATTCCGCACTTTGCGCGGCGATCGCTGTCGATGCACTGGGCGCCGATCAGGTGCACGGCGTGATGCTGCCTTATCGCTATACGGCGGCACATTCGATCGCGGACGCTGGCGAGCTCGCCGGCCATCTCGGCATCCGCTACGAGGTGTTGCCAATCGCGGAAGCGGTGGGCGGCTTCGAGACCATCCTGTCGGGCCTCTTCAAGAACCTGCCGCCAGACATTACCGAGGAGAACCTCCAGGCCCGCGCCCGTGGCACGCTGCTGATGGCGATCTCCAACAAGACCGGGTTGATGGTGGTGACGACGGGCAACAAGTCGGAGATGTCGGTCGGATACGCCACGCTCTACGGCGACATGAATGGCGGCTTCAATCCGATCAAGGACATCTACAAGACGCAGGTGTTCCGGCTGGCGAGCTTGCGCAATGCATGGAAGCCCGATGGGGCGCTCGGCCCCGCCGGCGAGGTGATCCCGCCCGACATCATTTCGCGTCCGCCGACGGCGGAGCTGCGCGAGAACCAGACCGATCAGGATTCGCTGCCTGCCTACGAGGTGCTCGATGCGATCCTGGAGCGGCTGGTCGAACGCGAGGAGCCGCTCGACCAGATCATCGCCGCGGGCTTCGACCGCGAGACGGTGACCCGGATCGACCATCTCCTCAACGTCGCCGAATACAAGCGCCGTCAGGCCGCCCCCGGCGTGAAGGTGACGCGCAAGAATTTCGGCCGCGACCGCCGCTATCCCATCACCAACCGCTTTCGCGATCGCGGCGAGAAGCTGCCCGCGCCCGATGAGACCCTGGTCTCGCGCGGCAGCAAGGCCTCGATCGACGCGTTCGAGGGGTAAACCTACTTCTGCTGCTGCGGCAGGAAGGTCGGGCCGACCGAGCGGATCGGCTTGTTCTCCGACGTGGTCGTGGTGTTCGCGTCCGGGGGCTGCGTTGCTGCCGGTGCATTCGCCGTCGCCTGCGCCGGAGGTGCGCCTTTTTTTCCGGTCGCAGGAGCGCCCTTGGTGAGCTGCCGCTGCTGCATCTTCCTGGCGCTCTCTTCGGTGACGATGATGTCACCCTGCTGCTCGACGGCCGCCTTGTCGTCGGCGGATTTCAGCGCGTCGGCCCAGCTCTGGCCGGCCGCCTTGCAGGAGCAGGACGGGTTGAACTCGCTGCGGAACTTGAAGGCATTCGGCAGCGACGTGTAGGGCTGGCCGCTGATGGAGACAGCCGAGCTCATGTCCTCGCCGGGATTACGGTGGGCATACAGCACGGCTTCGGCCGCCGGGCAGAGCGCCTTGCAGGTCCTCTCGTCATCGGGGAAGCGCGCCGGCACCGTCGCAAACGAGATCGGGAAATAGGCGCCGTCGCAGGTGCGCACGCAGACGGTGCGATAAGTGCCGCTCTGCGGTCCGAGATCAGCGGGCGGGACGCCCGGCTGCTGATTGTTGGGGTTGTTGCCGCCGCCGAAGAGATTGGTCAGGAAGTTGCCGCCGCCCTGCGACTGCGCGGCATTGGCATATTGCGGGCCGCAATTGTTCTGCGCGAGCGCAACCAGCACCGAGCGGCGCTGGCTGTCCCGTTCAGGGTTGCCGCCACCGGGACCGCTACGCAGGCGTTCGAGATTGCCGGTGATCTGATCCAGATTGGCGCGCATCTGCTGGATCTGGGTGTTGACAGGACCGCATTGCGCCGACTGGCCGTTGAACAGCGAGAAGAAGCCGGAGGATTCGCAGCCCATGCGCTTGGCCTGCATGGTCACGCGATCGAGCTCGGCCTGCTGGCGGCTCTGGGAATCCTGGTAACGGCGGATCTGTTCCTCGCGCGCGGGATCGCCGCTCGCCCCGCGGTCGAGCGCAGCGAGCTGCCCTTCCAGCCGCACGCACATCGGGTTCGACCCAGGGCCGACTTGGGCAGGCGGAGGCGGCGCGCCCGGCGGTCCGGCCTGGGCAAAGGCGCCGGTGGCGAGCACGATCGAGCTCAGAAGCACGGTGCACGCAAGGAGAGATCGGGGACGAGACAGAGACAAAGATTCAGGCATATCCGCCATTCTAGCGAGGTCACGGCCCGAAGTGACTTTCCAATGCGATTTGGAGGGCCGAAGCGCGCCCTCCAATAACCGCTTCCTGCGGCATCGTCACGTCGTTTCAGGGGCCGTAAACGGGTCCTAAGGTCCGCCAGTTCCGAGCGAATTCAGCGCTGGCAGGTGATTGCGACATATTCGTCGCAATGGCCATGGGAGCAGTTTGCGCCGGATTTGGGGACAGAGCCGGTAATTTCGTCGGGATCGACCCGGCGGTAGCTTGATGCCTGTGCAAAGTCCCGTGACTGGCAGTAGGTGCGGGCGACCTGCGCGCCGCATTTCTCGCCCTTGGCAAGGCACTGCTCGGTGATGATGAAGACGCGGGTCTCCGCGAAAGCGCCGGATGCCGCAAGGATGGAGGCGCAAGACACGAGTGCGAGCAGGGATCGCATGAAACACCTTGGGGCGAAAAACTGGAAACTGCCGGTTCCAGAATGGGCTCAAATGGTTAAGGATCATGAACCATCAAGACGGGGCCGCCATCCATCGCCGAAACAAGCCGGCATTTTCGCGGCTCTCTTGACGGAAGGCGCCTTCGTGGCCCATATGTCGCCGCATGAACGGTCTCCTCGCCATCTGCATTATTTGCCGCGAGATTACGAGCTAGCGATTCGCTGGCTGGAGCCGTCTTTTCTCAAAACACATTGAGAGCACTGGACGCCCGGCCAACAGCCGACGGGTGCCCCAATGGAATTGCGTCTTTACGATACGTTGAGCCGGGAAAAGCGCACCTTCGTGCCGCTCGATGCGAACAACGTCCGCATGTACGTCTGCGGACCGACCGTCTATGACTTCGCCCATATCGGCAATGCGCGGCCGGTGATCGTGTTCGATGTGCTGTTTCGGCTGCTGCGCCACATCTATGGCGAGGCGCATGTCAAATATGTCCGCAACATCACCGACGTCGACGACAAGATCAACGACCGTGCCGCGCGGGATTTTCCCGGCCTGCCGCTGAACGAGGCGATCCGCAAAGTCACCGAGCAGACCGGAAAGCAGTTTCACGCCGACGTCGACGCGCTCGGCGCGCTGCGGCCGAGCGTCGAGCCGCGCGCGACCGAGCACATCGGCGAGATGCGCGAGATCATCGAAATGCTGATCAAGGGTGGCTTCGCCTATGCCGCCGAGGACCACGTGCTGTTCTCGCCGCAGGCGATGAACGCGGCGAACTCCACGCTGCCGCGCTATGGTGCGCTGTCGAAGCGCTCGCTCGACGAAATGATCGCCGGCGCGCGCGTTGACGTTGCGCCTTACAAAAAGGATTCGACAGACTTCGTGCTTTGGAAGCCGTCGAAACCGGGCGAGCCGTCCTGGCCGTCACCGGCGGGCATCAAGACCGAGGGGCGCCCGGGCTGGCACATCGAGTGCTCGGCCATGGCCTGGAAGCATCTCGGCGAGCAGTTCGACATCCATGGCGGCGGCATCGATCTCGTGTTTCCGCATCACGAGAACGAGGTCGCCCAGACCTGCTGCGCCTTCCACCAGCAGCGCATGGCGAATTACTGGATGCACAATGGCTTCCTGGAGGTGGAAGGCGAGAAGATGTCGAAGTCCCTCGGCAACTTCATCACCATTCACGAGCTGCTGGTGGACTGGCCGGGTGAGGTGCTGCGCCTCAACATGCTGAAGACGCACTACACCTCGCCGATCGACTGGACCATGAAGTCGCTGGAAGAGAGCGCCAAGACGCTCAATGACTGGTATCGCCTTGCGGCCGACGTCGCGCCGTCGAAGCCGGGGACAGCAGTGGTCGATGCGTTGCTCGACGATCTCAACACGCCGCAAGCAATCGCGGCGCTGCATGGTCTGCGCAATGCGTCCGATGCGGCCGGCCTTTCGGCTTCCTTGCGCCTGCTCGGTTTCCTGTCCGAAAGCGCGGCGCAATGGGAAGGTCGTAAGCAGCAGGCGAGTGGCATTGATGCCGCCGAGATCGACCGTCTCATCGCGGAGCGCGCGGCTGCGCGCGCGCGAAAGGATTTTAAGGAGTCCGATCGTATCCGTGACGAACTCGCGGCCAAGGGCGTCGTGATCAAGGATGGCAAGGATGCCGATGGTAAACCCGTGACGACGTGGGAGCTCGCGTGATGGCACAAGCGCATCCCAAGCCTGGCTTGCGGCCGTTCCTGCCGGCCGATGTCCCGATGCTGGCCGCGATCTTCGTCGCCAGCATCCAGGAGCTGACCGGCGACGATTACAGCGAGGCGCAGCAGGAAGCCTGGATGGAGGCGGCCGAGACCGAGGAGTTCGGCAAGCGGCTCGCCTCCGACCTGACGCTGATCGCCACGCTGGATGGCTCGCCGGTCGGCTTCGCTTCGCTGCGCGGCCCGGATCACATCCGCATGCTCTATGTGCATCCGGCCGTCAGCCGGCAGGGCATCGCGACCATGCTGGTCGATGCGCTGGAGAAGCTCGCCGGCGGCCGCGGCGCTGCGGCGCTCACCGTCGATGCCAGCGACACCGCGCAAAACTTCTTCGCCAAGCGCGGCTACACCGCCCAGCAGCGTAACAGCGTCACGATGAATGACGAATGGCTCGCCAACACCACGATGAAGAAGACGCTCGGAGCACCACAATGAGCAAGGAGCGCCTTTATCTGTTCGATACCACGCTGCGCGACGGCGCGCAGACCAACGGCGTCGATTTCACGCTTGAGGACAAGCAGGTCATCGCCGGCATGCTCGATGATCTCGGCATCGATTATGTCGAGGGCGGCTATCCCGGCGCCAATCCTCTCGACACCGAATTTTTCGGCACCAAGCCCAAGCTCGAGCACGCGCGCTTCACCGCCTTTGGCATGACCCGGCGGGCAGGGCGCTCGGTGTCCAACGATCCCGGCGTTGCGGGACTTCTTGAAGCAAAGGCGGACGCGATCTGCTTCGTGGCAAAGTCCTCGGCCTATCAGGTGCGTGTCGCGCTGGAGACGACGAAGGAGGAGAATCTCGCCTCGATCCGTGACAGCGTCGCGGCGGCGAAGGCCGCCGGCCGCGAAGTCATGCTCGACTGCGAGCACTTTTTTGACGGCTACAAGGAAGATGCGGGTTTTGCGCTCGCCTGTGCCAAGGCGGCCTATGACGCCGGCGCGCGCTGGGTGGTCCTGTGCGACACCAATGGCGGCACCATGCCAAACGAGGTCGAAGCCATCGTCACTTCAGTGACGAAACATATCCCCGGCGATCACGTCGGCATCCACGCCCATAACGACACCGAGCAGGCGGTGGCCAATTCGCTCGCCGCGGTGCGCGCCGGCGCGCGGCAGATCCAGGGCACGCTGAACGGCCTCGGCGAGCGCTGCGGCAACGCCAATCTCTGTTCGCTGATCCCGACCTTGAAATTGAAGAAGGAGTTTTCGGAGGCTTTCGAGATCTCGGTCACGCCGGAGAAGCTGGCGACCCTCGTCAAGATCTCGCGCACGCTCGACGACATGCTCAACCGCGTGCCGAACCGGCATGCGGCCTATGTCGGCGAAAGCGCCTTCGTTACCAAAACAGGCATTCACGCCTCCGCCGTGATGAAGGATCCGCAGACCTACGAGCATGTGTTGCCGGAGACCGTCGGCAACCACCGCAGGGTGCTGGTGTCAGACCAGGCCGGCCGCTCCAACGTGATCGCCGAGCTCGATCGTGCCGGCATCCCTTACGAGAAGAGCGATCCGAAGCTGACGCGGCTGGTCGAGGAGTTGAAGCAGCGTGAGGCGGCCGGATACGCTTATGAATCCGCCAACGCCTCGTTCGATCTGCTGGCGCGGCGCACGCTCGGCAAGGTGCCGCATTATTTCGAGGTCGAGCAATTCGACGTCAATGTCGAGCAGCGCTACAATTCGCACGGCGAGCGCGTCACCGTTGCCTTGGCCGTGGTCAAGGTCGACGTCGCCGGCGAGCATCTGATCTCGGCCGCCGAGGGCAACGGCCCCGTCAACGCGCTCGATGTTGCCTTGCGCAAGGATCTCGGCAAGTACCAGAAGTACATCGAGGCATTGAAGCTGATCGACTACCGGGTGCGTATCCTCAATGGCGGCACCGGCGCGGTCACGCGCGTCCTGATCGAGAGTGAGGACGAGAATGGCGATCGCTGGACGACGGTCGGCGTGTCGCCGAACATCATCGACGCCTCGTTCCAGGCGCTGATGGATTCGGTGATCTACAAGCTCGTGAAATCGGGCGCGCCGGCGTAGGGTGTAACCACACTAACCCTCATTGGGAGCGCAGCGAAGCAATCCAGACTGTCGCCACGGAAAGACTCTGGATTGCTTTGCTGCGCGCGCAATGACGAGGAGGAGAGGGAGGAGCGCGACCAATGATCGACCACATCTCCGTCGGCGTCAGCGAGCTCGAACGCGCTGCTGAATTCTACGAGGCCACGCTCGCCGCCCTCGGGCTCGCACGCCTCGTCACGCGCCCGCGTACAATCGGCTTCGGCAAGGCCTATCCCGAATTCTGGATCAATCTGCGGGAGGCCATGGCGCCTGTAGCCCCGGAGAGCGGCGTGCATGTCTGCCTGCGGGCAAAAACGACGGCCGAGGTCGACGCGTTCCATGCCGCAGCGCTTGCGACCGGCGGCGCATCCGACGGCGCGCCGGGCCTGCGCCCGCATGACCGCGTGCGCTATTACGCGGCCTTCGTCACCGACCCCGATGGCAACAGGATCGAGGCGGTGACGTTTCCGCAGGACTGATTACAGCTTCCGGGCGACGTCCGGGGCCATCTGCTTTTCCGCCTCGGCGATCTGGGTCGCGGCCGATCTCAGCTTCGGCAGGATATCCTCGACGCGATCGGCCTTGAGAATATCGACCGAAAGGCCGGCGCGGATGAACTCGGTCTGGCGCATGTGCGACAGCAGCGAGAACAGCGGCTCCCAGAAATTGTCGATATTGGCGAGCAACACCGGCTTGGCGTGACGGCCGAGCTGTTTCCAGGTCAACTGCTCGACCAGCTCTTCCAGCGTGCCGACGCCGCCCGGCAGCGCCACGAAGGCGTCCGAACGCTCGAACATCAGCCGCTTGCGCTCGTGCATGTCGGGCGTGACGATCATCTCCTGCACGCGGGTGAGCGCGTTCTCGCGCTTGCGCAGGAATTCGGGAATGATGCCGGTGACAGTGCCGCCGTGATCAAGCACGGAGGTCGCCACCGAGCCCATCAGGCCAAGCGAGCCGCCGCCATAGACCAGGCGGATGTTGCTCTCGGCAAGCGCCTTGCCGAACGCCTTGGCGCCTTCGGTGAAGTGGGGATTGGTTCCGGGACCGGAGCCGCAATAGACACAGACGGTTTTGATCGTGCTCATTGATACCATGATGCATTGCAGCGAAGGGGCGTCAAGCCCCTCGGGTGATTCGGACTACCCGGAAATCTACCGGTAAATGACGACAAACAATCGAATATTCGCCATCTGGCGGGGTGCGTTGGCATCGGGAAGTCTCTATATCATGGGCGCAAATCGTTAATCGCAGCGCCGCCGCATCCGGTGGGCTCTAGGCTTTCTTGATGGATCAACCTCAATCGCCCGACGGCTCCGACGTTCCTGCTTCCGCGGCTGGACCGCTGGAGCGGGCCACCCTGATGGGCACGCTGGCGCATCTGTGGCCTTATATCTGGCCGGGCGACCGCTTCGATTTGAAGATGCGGGTGGTCTGGTCGATGGTGCTGCTGCTCGCCGCCAAGCTGATCACGCTGACGGTGCCGTTCAGCTTCAAATGGGCAACCGATGCGCTCACCGGCGCCAACACCGCGCCGGTGCAAGCCAGCAACTGGCACCTCTGGGTGGTTGCATCGCCCCTGATTCTGACCGCGAGCTACGGCGTCATGCGCATCGTGATGGCGGTGCTGACGCAATGGCGCGACGGCATCTTCGCCCGCGTGGCCATGCATGCGGTGCGCAAGCTCGCCACCATCACCTTCGTCCACATGCACGAACTCTCGTTGCGCTTTCATCTGGAGCGCAAGACCGGGGGGCTGACCCGCGTGCTCGAGCGCGGCCGTGAAGGCATCGAGGTCATCGTGCGCATGGTGATCCTGCAGCTGATCCCGACCATCGTCGAGGTCTCGCTGCTGATGGCCGTGCTGCTGTGGCAGTTCGACTGGCGCTACGTGGTCGCGACCCTGATCACGGTCACGCTCTACATGTACTACACCTACATCGCGACCGAGTGGCGGATCGGCATCCGCCGCAAGATGAACGATTCCGACACCGAGGCGAACACCAAGGCGATCGACTCGCTGCTCAACTACGAGACCGTCAAATATTTCAGCGCCGAGGCCCGCGAGGCGCAGCGCTACGACAAGTCGGTCGCGCGCTACGAGGAAGCGAGTATTCACACCTATACCTCGCTAGCCGTGCTCAACACCGGCCAGGCCGTGATCTTCACGCTGGGACTGACCGCGACCATGCTGATGTGCGCGATCGGGGTGCGCAACGGCACCCACACGGTCGGCGATTTCGTGCTGGTCAACGCCATGATGATCCAGCTCTACCAGCCGCTGAATTTCATGGGCATGGTCTATCGCGAGATCAAGCAGGCGATCATCGACATCGAGAAGATGTTCAACGTGATCGGCCGTGAGGCCGAGATCAAGGATGCGCCAAATGCACAGCCGCTGGCGGTCTCCGCCGGCACGGTGCGGTTCGAGGATGTGCGGTTTGCCTATGAGCCGACGCGGCCGATCCTGAAGGGCATCAGCTTCGAAGTGCCGGCCGGCAAGACCGTCGCCATCGTCGGCCCTTCAGGCGCCGGCAAGTCGACCATCTCGCGGCTCTTGTTCCGTCTCTACGACGTTTCCGGCGGCAGGATTTTGATCGACGGCCAGGATATCCGCGAGGTCACGCAGGCGAG
Organism: Bradyrhizobium sp. USDA 4472; assembly: GCF_054058595.1. NCBI lineage: Bacteria > Pseudomonadati > Pseudomonadota > Alphaproteobacteria > Hyphomicrobiales > Nitrobacteraceae > Bradyrhizobium > Bradyrhizobium sp. USDA 4472. Next base: position 6,952,624 of record NZ_JBSSAM010000001.1, on the reverse strand, counting down.
CTTGCGCGCCTCGATCGGCATGGTGCCGCAGGATACCGTGCTGTTCAACGACACCATCCGCTACAACATCCGCTACGGACGCTGGGATGCCGGCGATGAGGAGGTCGAGGAGGCGGCGCGGCTGGCGCAGATCGACCATTTCATACGCATGGCGCCGATGGGCTACGAGACCCAGGTCGGCGAGCGCGGCCTGAAATTGTCAGGCGGCGAGAAGCAGCGCGTCGCGATCGCGCGCACGGTGTTGAAGGCGCCGCCGATCCTGGTGCTGGACGAGGCGACCTCGGCGCTCGACACCCACACCGAACACGAAATCCAGGGCGCGCTGGACCGCGTGGCAAAGAACCGGACGTCGCTGGTGATCGCGCACCGGCTCTCGACAATCGTCGGTGCCGACGAGATCATCGTGCTCGACCAGGGCCGCATCGCCGAACGCGGCACCCATGCCAGCCTGCTCGCGCACGACGGTCTCTACGCCAGCATGTGGAACAGGCAGCGCGAGGCCGAGGCCGCCCGCGAGAAGCTGGCCCGGATGGCCGATTCGAGCGACGCCCCCAACCGGGAGCCGCCGCGTGTCGAGGACACCCTCACGGCGCAGGCGGCCGCGGAGTGAGCTTGTCTCCGGTCCCAACTCTGGCCTAAACAACCCCGGTGCGCGAGACGACCCGCGCCATCACCCTCCTGAGCGGCAGATAGCATGTCCATTCTCGATTCCATCCAGCGTCAGATCCCGCCGATCCACAAGGAGGGCTATCCCTTCATCGGCGGCTTTGCGCTGGCAAGCCTCGCATTGTTCTGGCTGTGGTCGCCGCTGGGGTGGATCGGCACCATCCTGACCGTGTGGTGTGCGCTGTTCTTCCGCGATCCCGTGCGCGTGACGCCCCAGCGTGACGGGCTCGTGGTGTCGCCGGCCGACGGTCGGGTCTCGATGGTCACCATGGCGTTGCCGCCGGCTGAGCTCGGCCTCGGCGACCGGCCTCTGCCGCGCATCTCGGTGTTCATGAGCGTGTTCAACTGTCACGTGAATCGGAGCCCGATCGCGGGCAGGGTGGACCGCATCGCCTATCGCCCTGGCCTGTTCATCAATGCCGAACTCGACAAGGCGAGCGAGGACAATGAGCGCAATTCGCTCGTCATCTCGACCCCACAGGGCCGCATCGGCGTGATCCAGATCGCTGGCCTCGTGGCGAAGCGCATCGTCTGCTTCGTCAGGGAAGGGCAGGCCGTCGGGGCCGGTGAGCGGTTCGGCCTGATCCGCTTTGGCTCGCGGCTCGATATCTATCTGCCTGTCGGCACCAAGGCGCTGGTCTCGGAAGGCCAGACCGCGATCGCCGGGGAGACCATCCTGGCCGATCTCACCGGAGACGACCCCGGCCGCGCCTACCGCGCCAGTTGACAGGCAGCCCGTGTCGGGGGCCCACCGCCGCAATGGCGCAGGGGAGCACGGCTTGCTATATCTCGCCTGCAGGTGAGGACGAGCCAATGACCCCCTACGACTTCCGAGATCCAGATCTTCGCCGCCGGCGGTTCCGCCCGATCCCGGTGCGGATGCTGGTGCCCAATGTCATCACACTGCTGGCGATCTGCGCCGGCCTGACCTCGATCCGGCTGTCGATCGAGGGGCGGATGGCGCTGGCCGTTTACGCGATCGTGTTCGCGGCCGCGCTCGACGGCATCGACGGGCGCGTCGCCCGCATGATCAAGGGGCAGTCCAAATTCGGCGCCGAGCTCGACAGCCTCGCCGACTTCGTCAATTTCGGCGTCGCGCCCGGCCTGATGCTGTACTTCTGGCAGCTGCACGAGCTCGGCAATGCCGGCTGGATCGCCGCCATGGTGTTTGCGATCTCAGGCGGTTTGCGGCTCGCGCGCTTCAATGCCACGATGGACGATCCGAACAAGCCCGCTTTCGCCGCCAATTTCTTCACGGGCGTACCGGCGCCGGCCGGTGCGATCACCGTGCTGCTGCCGATCTATGCTGCCTTCCTCGATCTCGGCCGCGCGCCGGCCGCTTTGACGGCTGCCTATACGCTGCTGATCGCCTTCCTGATGGTCTCGCGGCTGCCGGTGTTCTCCGGCAAGACCAAGCGTATGCGTGTGTCGCCAGAACTGGTGTTGCCGGCCTTCGTCGCCGTGGTCGTCTTCATTGCGATCCTGATTGCCTATCCCTGGCACGTGCTCCTGGTCGGTACGGCGCTCTATTTGCTGGGCCTGCCGCTCGGCTACAAATCCTACCGCGACCAGGCGCGCGCAACGCAAGCAACTGCGCCCGTGGCCGGCGAAGTTTCGTCGCCGCCGTCGGCGCCGACAATGGCGAGCTTGTCTGAACCTCCGCACGAGGATGACCGGCCCGGACGCTTGCACTGAGCGATCGCCCGCGGATATCTGCCATGAGAGCGCCCGAGTTGGGTTGAGGCCCGATCTCGGCTATATCGCCCAGTGCCGGCGGCACCGCGTCAACAGCGGCCGCCAACCTGGGAGAGAACGCCGTGACTGATACCGCGACCGGGCCGCTGCCCGCTGCCGTCCTCGAAGCGCTGGGCCGCTACGATACGCCGACCATCTGCAACGCCATGGAGCTGATTGCACCGGAGCGACGGTTGATCGGCTTCACCACCAAACAGCTGGTGTGCCCGTTCCCCGAGCTGCCGCCCATGGTCGGCTACGCCCGCACCGTGACGATCCGCGCAGTGCAGAAGTCCCCGCTGCCCGCGGCAGAGCAGGCCAGGCGACGCATCGAATATTACGAGTATGTCGGCACCGGCCATGGCCCGCGCATTTCGGTGATCCAGGACGTCGACGGTCCCGATATCGGCTACGGCGCGTTCTGGGGCGAGGTGCAGAGCAACGTCCATAAGGCGCTTGGCTGTCTTGGCGTCGTCACCGACGGTTCGATCCGCGATGTCCCGCAATGGGCGCCGGGCTTCCAAGCGTTGGCCGGCTCGATCGGTCCGTCGCACGCGTGGGTCCACGCGGAAAGCTTTGGCGGTCAGGTCCGGGTCGCCGGCATGACGGTGAATTCCGACGATCTGATCCACGCCGACCGGCACGGTGCCATCGTGATCCCGCTCGATCTCGCGGCAAAGCTGCCCGAGGCCGCCGAGCTCTGCGGCCGCCGCGAGACGCCCATCCTCGAAATCGCGCGCAGCCCCGACTTCTCGCTGGAGAAGCTCAAGGCCGCGCTGAAGCAGTCGGCGGAGATTCACTGAGCCTGGAGTGACCTCATGGACATGCGCGGTAAGACGGTGCTGATCACAGGCTCGACCGACGGTGTCGGACGCTACGTTGCAAGCCGCCTTGCCGCCGAAGGTGCGCGCGTTCTCATTCATGGCCGCGATGCGGCGCGTGCAAGAGCGCTGATCGACGAGATCGTGAAGGCCGGCGATGTTGCGCCGACCTTTTATCAGGCCGATCTGTCGTCGATGGCGGGCACGCGCGAACTCGCCAGGGCCGTAACGCGGGATCACGCGCGTCTCGACGTCCTGGTCAGCAATGCCGGCATCGGCTCGCAGAGCGACGGACCGCAAAGGCAGGAAAGCCGCGATGGCCACGAGCTGCGTTTTGCCGTGAACTACCTCTCTGGCTTCCTGTTGGTCCATCTGCTGATGCCGTTGCTGAAGGCTGCCGTGCCTTCACGTATCGTGAACGTCGCCTCGCTTGGCCAGCATCCAGTCGATTTCGACGACGTCATGATCACGAAGGGCTACAGCGGCACGCGTGCCTATGCGCAGAGCAAGCTGTCGCAGATCATGTTCACGATCGATCTCGCCGAGGAATTGAAGGACGCCGGTATCACCGTGAACGCGCTGCATCCGGCGACTTACATGAACACCACCATGGTGCGTGCCGGCGGTATCGCGCCGCTGTCGACGGTCGAGCAGGGTGGTGCGGCGATCCTGCATCTGATTGAAGGCGACGATGTCACGGGCCGAAGCGGCCTTTTCTTCGACGGCATGAACGAGGCGCGCGCCAATCCGCAGGCCTATGATGCCGATGCGCGCAGGCGTTTGCGCGCGCTCAGCCTGAAGCTGACAGGACTCTCCGCCTGAGGGCCGCTTTTATGGTTAGCAAAGGGTTGAGATTGAGTGTCGCAGAACGGCAAAGCAGCCGTTCCTGTCGCCCCAAGCACGCTGCTCCGTCGCATCGGCTGAACTTAACCTTTACGCGGCTTTAAGAGCACCGCTCTAGGGTTTCCGGTGCGGTTCGGGGTTGGACCGCGCTCCGGCCAGGACGGCCGTTGCCGCGTTCGCTTTGGAGACTCCCATGGATATTATGACGGGCGCCGGCCTCGTGGCGGGCATGATCGTCATCGCGACGATGGTGTTTCTGGGCGGCGATCTGCACATGTTCATCAGCGATCATGCGGCGATCATCATCTTCGGCGGATCGTCCGCAGCGACCATGATCCGCTTTCCGCTTTCGGTGCTGGCGCACGGCCTGCCGCTCGGTCTCAAATTCGCCTTCACGATGAGCCGGCTGTCGGCGCATGACCTGGTCGACGAACTCGCCCGCATCGCCGAGATCGCGCGCAAGCAGGGTCCGGTCGGCCTGGAAAAGGTCGAGACCGACGAACCGTTCCTCGCCAAGGGCATCCGCTACGTCGCCGACGGTTACGACCTCGACTTCATCAGGGACAATATGGAGCGCGACCGCGACAATTTCCTGTTGCATCTCAACGAAGGCAGCAAGATCTATCGCGCCGTCGGCGACTGCGCGCCTGCGTTCGGGATGATCGGAACGCTGATCGGCATGGTGCAGATGTTTTCGAACATGTCGGATCCCTCCAAGCTCGGCCCGTTCATGGCGACCGCTCTGCTGGCAACTCTCTACGGTGCGCTGGTCGCGAACCTGCTCTGCCTGCCCATCGCCGACAAGCTGCATGGCAAGCTGATCGACGAGGAAACCAATCGTACGCTGATCATCGACGGCATCCTGATGATCCGCGACTCCAAGAGCCCGACTCTGGTGCGCGAAATGCTGCTGGCCTATCTGCCCGAAAAGCACCGCCACGGCGAGGGCGAGCCGGTTCCGGCGTAAGGGCGGACTCGGGATCCGAGCCATGGCGAAGAAAAAGCGCGAGGAAGCACACGGCGGCCATGGCTGGTTCGTGACGTTCGCCGACCTGATGGCCTTGCTGCTGGCGTTTTTCGTGATGCTGGTCGCGTTCTCGACCCAGGATGCCAACAAGCTGAAGATCGTCGCGGGCTCCATGCGCGAGGCCTTCGGCGTCCAGAGTGAAGCCCGCTATGCCGGCATCATCGAATCCGACGGCCTGCCGACCCGCGCGCGGCTGAAAAACGTCGACCACATCCAGCCTGAGGAATCGTCGAACACACCGACACCGGACCAGGAAGACCGCGACCGCACCTCGGGCGCAAAGCTGAAGGTCGATCGCAATTTTGCGCTCGCCGCCGCCTCGCTGCGCCAGGCGTTGCAGGACATGCCGGAGCTGACCGAGATGTCCAAGCACATCATGTTCGAGGAGACCAAGCAGGGGCTGAATCTGGAGATCGTGGACCAGGACGGCCGCTCGATGTTCGCTGACGGCTCCAAGGTCCCCTACGATCGTACCCGCCGCCTGATCGAGAAGCTTGCGATCCCGCTCAAGGCGACCCCCTTACGCGTCTCCATCGCCGGACATACTGCGGCCGGTTTCGTGCCGACCCGCAGCGACTACGGCGCCTTCGATCTGTCGGCCGACCGCGCCAACGCGGTCCGCCAGATCCTCGAGCGTGAGGGCCTGCCGCCGTCGCACATTTTTGCCGTCTCCGGCAAGGCGGACACCCAGCCTCTGTTCCCTGACGATCCGTCACTCGCCGCGAACCGCCGCGTGACCATCACCTTGATGCGTGAAGATCCGCCGCTGCCGCCGAACTTGAAGCCCTAAACCTCTTGCGCTACCATTTTACCTAGGACCGTCAGTCGCGAGGGCGGAGAGCGTGGCCGTGCCGTTACAGCATCCGCGGAGACTCCTGCTATGGTGGCGGGTCGATTGACAGGCGCCCCGGAAGCGTCAATAGGCGCCGGATCAATTCCAGGGACGAAGCGTTTTCCCCCCTCATGACGGCGAGCATCACATCGACCGAGACCCGGGACGGGCCGGTCACTTCGGGCTTTTGGTCCCTCACGCTCGGGAGCATCGGCGTTGTCTTCGGCGACATCGGCACCTCGCCGCTCTACGCATTCCACGAAGCGGTTCGGGGAGCGGCTCACGGCGAGGCGGTGACGCGGATCATGGTGCTCGGCGTGCTCTCGCTGATTCTGTGGGCCCTGCTGATCGTCGTCACCGCCAAATACGTGCTGCTGCTGCTGCGCGCCGACAATAACGGGGAGGGTGGCACGCTCTCGCTGATGGCGCTGGGCCAGCGCGCGCTGGGGCGACGGAGCTGGTTCCTGCTCGCGCTCGGCGTGGTCGGCGCCTCCATGTTCATCGGCGACTCCATGATCACGCCGGCGATCTCGGTGCTGTCGGCGGTCGACGGCCTCAAGCTCGCGACGCCGGCGTTCGAGCATTATGTCGTGCCGCTCACGGTGCTGATTCTCGTGCTGCTGTTCGCGGTCCAGAGCAAGGGGACTGCGATGGTGGCCTCGGCGTTCGGGCCGGTGATGGTGGTCTGGTTCACGTGTCTCGCGCTGCTGGGCGTCATTCACATCGCCGACGATCCGTCGGTGCTGGCCGCGATCAATCCTTACTATGCGCTGCGGTTCCTGCTGTCGCACGGCACCATCGGCCTGGTGACGCTCGGCGCCGTGTTTCTCGCCGTGACCGGTGGCGAAGCGCTCTATGCCGATCTCGGCCATTTCGGCCGCAAGCCCATCCAGTCGGCCTGGATGTTCTTCGTCCTGCCCTCGCTGCTGATCAATTATTTCGGGCAGGGCGCTCTGGTGCTGTCCGATCCAAGCGCAATTGAGCACTCGTTCTATCGCATGGTGCCCGAGCATCTGGTGCTGCCGCTTGTGGGGCTTGCAACGGCAGCCACCGTGATCGCGAGTCAGGCGGTGATCACCGGCGCTTATTCGCTGGTCTACCAGGCGGTGCAGCTCGGCCTCTTGCCGCGCTTCGAGGTGCGCTACACCTCCGAGACGCATGCCGGCCAGATCTATCTGCCGCGCGTCAACCGGCTCTTGCTGATCGGCGTGATGCTGCTGGTGCTGTTGTTCCACACGCCCAGCAATCTCGCTTCGGCCTACGGCATCGCGGTCTCCACGACGATGGTCGCCGACGGGATCATGGGCTTCGTCGTGATCTGGAAATTGTGGAACTGGAAGGCCGCGACCGCTGCAGCCGTGATCCTGCCCTTCGTCATGGTCGACATGACCTTCTTCAGCGCCAATCTGCTGAAGTTGCTCGAAGGTGCCTGGGTGCCGCTGTTGTTCGGCGCGGCCATGGCCGGGACGATCTGGACCTGGCGACGCGGCTCGGGGATTCTGATCCAGAAGACGCGCCGGATCGAAGTGCCACTCGACGATCTGATCCGCAGCCTCGAGAAGCGCCCGCCGCACATCGTCAAAGGCACGGCAGTGTTTCTGACCAGCGACCCCGCCTTCGTCCCGACGGCGCTGTTGCACAATCTCAAGCACAACAAGGTGCTGCACGAGCACAATGTGATCCTGACCATCGAAACCGCGCACACGCCGAGGGTCGATCTCTCAGAACGCTTCAAGATGGAGAAGATCAGCGAAAAGTTCTCCAAGGTCCGCCTGCGCTTCGGCTTCATGGAACAGCCGAACGTGCCCAAGGCGCTCGCGATCGCGCGCAAGCAGGGCTGGCAGTTCGACATCATGTCGACCTCGTTCTTCGTGTCGCGGCGCTCGCTGAAGGCGTCGGCGCAGTCCGGCATGCCGTTGTGGCAGGATCACCTTTTCATTGCTCTCAGCAGGTCTGCTAACGATGCAACTGACTACTTCCAAATTCCGACGGGGCGTGTGGTTGAAGTCGGAACCCAGGTCACCATTTAAGGGGTCCATGGGAACGCAACGGGCGAACCTATGCCGTTTTCGCATGCCACAGGCCCGAAAACGGGCTAGGCTATGCCATCAGCGCAGGACTATAAGCCGCGCGCTCCTGCGCCGTTGTGCAGTGAAGCATTTTTAGAGGCCACCAGGCTCTCCCATGACGAGTGACGTAGCAGTTCCCGCCCCGGAAACGGCGGCGGCCAATGGGCATGGCGACGCCCACACCACCGCCGGTTTCGGCGCGCTGACGCTCGGCAGCATAGGCGTCGTCTATGGCGATATCGGCACCAGCCCGCTCTACGCGTTCCGTGAGGCCGTGATGGCGGCTTCCGGCGCCGAGGGCGCGCCGACGTCCGCCGCTGTTCTCGGCGTTGTCTCCCTGATCCTGTGGGCGCTGATCGTCGTGGTCACGCTCAAATACGTCGTCATCCTGTTGCGCGCAGACAATAACGGCGAGGGCGGTACGCTGGCACTGATGGCATTGGCCCAGCGCGCGGTCGGCACCCGCGGGGCGACCATCGTTCTGCTCGGCATCATCTCCGGGGCCCTGTTCTACGGCGATGCCGTGATCACCCCGGCGGTCTCGGTGCTGTCGGCCCTCGAAGGCATGAAGGACGTCACGCTGCGGTTCGAGCCCTACATCGTTCCGCTGACCGTGGTGATCCTGATCGTCTTGTTCGCCGTGCAATCGCGCGGCACTGCCCGCGTGGCGACGTTCTTCGGCCCCGTGATGTGCGTCTGGTTTGCGGTGATCGCGGTCGCCGCGGTCCATCCGATCATCGCTCAGCCGCAGGTGCTGTTCGCGCTGAACCCGCTCTATGCCGTCTCGTTCATGCTTCACCACGGCATCATCGGCTTCGTGACGCTCGGCGCCGTCTTCCTGGCGGTGACCGGCGCCGAGGCGCTGTATGCCGACCTCGGCCATTTCGGCAAACGGCCGATCCAGACCGCCTGGCTGTTCATCGTGCTGCCGTCGCTGGCCCTGAACTATCTGGGGCAGGGTGCTCTCGTGCTCGGCGATCCCAGCGCGATCGAGAGCCCGTTCTTCCAGTTGTTTCCGCAAGGTCTTATTCGGGGCAGCGTCGTCGTGCTGGCTACCGCCGCCACCGTCATTGCGAGCCAGGCCGTCATCACCGGCGCCTATTCGCTGACGCGGCAGGCGATCCAACTCGGGCTGCTGCCCCGCTTCGAAATTCGCCATACCTCTGAAGCCCATTCCGGCCAGATCTTCATCCCGCGGATCAATCAGCTGCTGCTGGTCGCCGTGATCATGATGGTGCTGCTGTTCCGCTCCTCGAGCGCGCTGGCCTCCGCCTACGGTATCTCCGTCACCGGGACCATGGTGGTCACGGCATTGATGGGCTTTGTGGTGATATGGAAGGTGTGGCGATGGTCACCCTTCGCCGCGGCAGCCCTGATCGCGCCGTTCCTGTTCCTCGACCTGACCTTCCTCGCCGCGAACCTGCTCAAGGTGTTCGAGGGTGGCTGGGTGCCGCTCGCGCTCGGCTCCCTCATGATCATCATGATGTACACGTGGCGGCGCGGCAGCCGGCTCTTGTTCGAGAAGTCGCGCAAGCTCGAGTTCCCGCTTGCCGACCTCGTGGCGATGCTGGAAAAGCGGCCGCCGCAGCGGGTGCCCGGCACGGCCGTGTTCCTGACCAGCGATCCCCTGAGCGCGCCGACCGCGCTGATGCATAGTCTGAAACACTACAAGGTGCTTCACGAGAAGAACGTCATTCTCACCATCGAGACCGCGCAGACCCCGCGCATCGATCCGGCCGAGCGGGTGAAGCTGGAGGCGATTAGCCCGACCTTCTCCAAGGTGACGCTGAAGTTCGGCTTCATGGAATCGCCCAATGTGCCGAGGGCACTGGCAATCGCCCGCAAGCTCGGCTGGCAGTTCGACATCATGTCGACCTCGTTCTTCCTGTCGCGCAGGGCGCTCAAGCCTGCTGCCCATTCGGGGATGCCGCGCTGGCAGGACCGGCTGTTCATCTCGCTCAGCCGCTCCGCCAACGATGCCACCGACTATTTCCAGATACCGTCCGGCCGTGTCGTCGAGGTCGGCACGCAAGTGACGATCTAGGCCGGCGAACCAAAGCCGCACTTCAAGTCGCTGCGATTTAGCTTTAACTTGCGCAAGGCAGCTCAAGCCTTTGTGGCGCTTGATTTTCGCGTGCCGAGAGGCGAGGTTGCCGCCGGCCGGGATCGCCCGGCGAGCGCGCCCTGCGACGTTGGAGGATGATGTGGCAAATCAAGTACAGGATATGACCCCCGAGGAAGTTTCCAAGGGTGTCGCAGAGGGCCGCTATCTGCTCGTCGACGTCCGCGAGCCGAACGAAGTCGAGGCCGAGGCCTATCCCTACGGTGTCGTCGTGCCGCTCTCGACTTTCGATCCCGCGGCGATCCCCGATCCCGCCGGCAAGGAGGTCGTGTTCGCCTGCCGTTCCGGCAAGCGTTCCGTCACCGCCTCGCTCGCAGCGCAAGCCGCGGGGCTGCCTTACGACAAGCATCTGGCCGGCGGCATGCTCGGCTGGAAAGCGGCGGGGCTTCCCAGCAAGGTTGGTGGCTAATCCCGCGATGACCAAGAGCACTTCGCTGAACAGGGTCTTCGCCGACCTTCCTGTCACCATCTTCGAAGCGATGTCGCAGGCCGCGCGCGACAACAACGCCATCAATCTCGGCCAGGGCTTCCCCGATGATCCCGGCCCCGAGGATATCAGGCGCGCCGCGGCCGACGCCTCGCTCAACGGCTACAACCAGTATCCGTCGATGATGGGCATCCCGGAACTGCGCCAGGCCATCGCGACCCATTATGATCATTGGCACAACCTCAAGCTCGATCCGATGAGCGAGGTGATGGTGACATCGGGCGGGACCGAGGCGCTGACCTCGGCGATCCTGTCGGTGGTGCAGCCCGGCGACGAGGTGGTCTGCTTCCAGCCGGTCTATGACTCCTATCTGCCGATCATCCGCCAGGCCGGCGGCATTCCGCGCCTGGTGCGGCTCGAACCGCCGGGCTGGCGATTGAATGAGGGCATGCTGAAAAGCGTCTTCAATTCAAAGACCAAGGCAGTGCTGTTCAACAACCCCTTGAATCCTAGCGCGGTGGTCTATCCGCGGGAGGACCTCGAGCTGCTCGCACGCTACTGCCAGGAGTTCGACGTCATCGCGATCTGCGACGAGGTCTGGGAGCACGTCACCTTCGACGCGCACAAGCACATCCCACTGATCACCATCCCCGGCATGCGCGGGCGCACCATCAAGGTCGGCTCGGCGGGAAAGATCTTCTCGCTGACCGGCTGGAAGATCGGCTTCGTGTGCGCGGCGCCACAGCTGTTGCGGGTCGCCGCCAAGGTGCACCAGTTCCTGACCTTCACCACCGCGCCGAACCTTCAGGCCGCCGTCGCCTACGGCCTCGGCAAGCCCGATGAGTACTTCCTGTCGATGCGGAAGGACCTCACGCGGAGCAGGGACCGCCTGACCAAGGGGCTGGAGAGCCTCGGCTTCCCCGTGCTGAAGTCGCAAGGCACCTACTTCCTCACCGTCGACCTGTCGCCGCTCGGGCTCAACGAGAGCGATGCCGAGTTCTGCTGGCGGATCGTGAAAGACTACAAGGTCGCCGCGATTCCGGTCTCGGCGTTCTACGAGCAGGACCCGGTGACCTCGGTGGTGCGCTTCTGCTTCGCCAAGAAGGACCAGACGCTCGACACCGCACTGGAGCGGCTGTCGGACGCGATACGCGGACGGAAGAGGTAGACCTGAGATGACGAACGTCAGCCGCTCCCGGTTTCGCCTGGGTTTTGCAATCGCCGCGGCGCTGACATTGCTTTCGCCTCCCGCCGGGGCCGAGGAGCGGGTCGTCAACTTCTACAACTGGTCGAACTACGTGGCACCGGGAGTCCTGGAGGACTTCACCAAGGAAACCGGCATCAAGGTGGTCTACGACACCTTCGATGCCAACGAGACGCTGGAGACGCGGCTGATGGCCGGCAAGTCCGGCTACGACCTCGTGGTGCCCACGGCTTATTTCCTGCAACGCCAGATCAAGGCGAACATCTTCCAGAAGCTCGACAAGTCGAAGCTGCCGAAGCTCGCCAACGCATGGCCGATGGTAACGAAGAATCTCGCGACCTATGATCCCGGCAACGCGTTTGCCGCGAACTACATGTGGGGCACGACGGGCATCGGCTACAACGTCGCCAAGGTGAAGCAGATCCTCGGGCCCGACGCCAAGATCGACAGCTGGGACATCGTCTTCAAGCCGGAGAACCTCGCCAGGTTCAAGGACTGCGGCGTGCATATGCTCGATTCCGCCGACGACATCTTTCCGGCGGCGCTGAACTATCTCGGGCTCGATCCGAACTCGACCAAGCAGGCCGACCTCGAGAAGGCTGCCGACGTCGTCGCAAAGGTCCGTCCCTTCGTGCGCAAGTTTCACTCCTCCGAATACTTGAGCGCACTCGCGACCGGTGAGATCTGCTTCGTGGTCGGCTGGTCCGGCGACATCATGCAGGCCCGTGCACGGGCGGCGGAAGCCAAAAGCGGCATCGAGATCGGCTATGCCATTCCGAAGGAGGGGGCGCAGATGTTCTTCGACAATCTCGCGATCCCCGCGGATGCCAAGAACGTCAACGAAGCCTACGAGCTGATCAACTATCTCTACCGTCCCGACGTCGCCGCCAGGAACTCGGACTTCCTGTCCTACGCCAACGGCAACCTCGCCAGCCAGAAGCTGGTCGATCCGAAAATCTTGAACGACAAGAACATCTATCCTGATGAGGCGACGCTCGCAAAACTGTTCGTCATCACCGCCCGCGATCCCGCCACCCAGCGCATCATCAACCGGCTCTGGACCAAGGTGAAGACGGGGCGGTAGAGGGGCCGCGATCGGTGGCGACACCGATCCGACGACTCAAATCCGCAAAACAACCCCATGCACAGTAGGACCGCGGCGTGAACCGCCGACCGAGCGCGCCGCGTCAGGCTCTCCGGTCATTTGACACGTCGGGCAAAACACCGGCATGATGGCATCCTGCCCATCATGTTCAGACGCCGCTCTCCGCACGAAGTATCGCGAGCGCAGCGCACTGCTTACCACTCATACCGCACCGTGCCCTTGCCGGCGTATGAGCGCGTCACGCTCGAGAATTCACCTTCGAAACTTGCCGCGGCCGACCAGCCGTTCAGCCACTTCATTTCCGCGGAGGCGGTGGTAAGGGCGGCCTCGGCTGCCGGTCGGGCGCCGCTGACGACGAAGCTCGCGCCGGGAAGGGCCTGGAACGTCGCGGCGACCGAGTGATCCGGATTGAAGTCGTGCGCCCAGGCTGCGCGACCGCGCAGGGTGAGGATGCCGTTCGCAAGGCCGAAGGATTTGTCGGTGCGCAGGCCGAGCTCGCTGCGCGTGTCGGTCACGCTCTTAGCCGCATAGCTCAGCGCGAACGCGCCTCCGCCTGAGACGACGGACTCCGCATAGCCCGGCAGATTGAACGTCGTGAACTGGCCCGCGGCGTAGGGAGTCACGCCGACGCCGCCGAGCCACGGCGCAATGAGGCGATAGCCGCCTTCGAGACGGCCGCTCCAGGCATTGGCGTTGAACTCCGCGCGCAGATGATCGACGCCGGCAAGCGTGACCGTGCGATCGGTGGTGACGTCCTGCCAGCCATAGGCGAGCGCCGCCGAGATGTAGCCCGGACCGTTGCTGTGGCGAACATAAGCGCCAGCCTGGAACAGGTCGGAGCGTCCGGTGCCGCCACCCACCACGGAGAAGCTGGTGCCGCCACCGGCGAGCGCAAAGCCGGCCAGCGTCTGTGGCGAGAAGGCGTATTCGGCGCCCACGGCGGTGCCGAACAGGTGGCTGGTCGCGCTGTTCGTGCCCTGCGCGATGTTGCCGTCCGTCGTCTGCGATCCTCCGAAGCCCGTAGCCCACACGTTCCAGCGCTGCTCGAAGGTGTTGGCCGGCGGCAGCATCGCGAAGGCGTCGCGCGCGGCGGCGGCCGGTGCGGTTTCGGCATAGGCCGGCGGCGAGGATGCGCCGCTCTCGCGGCCGGCGCCCGAGGGATCGGTGAGCAAGCCCATGAACTGGCCCATGGCCTGGAACGTCGTTTGCTGAGAGCCTGATGCGGTCTCGCCGGAGGCCTGTGTCAGGCCTTGCGCCGTGAGGCCGCTATAGACCAGCGAGATGCCGCCGGTGCGGTTGAAAAAATCGATGATGGCGTTGCCGACATTCTGCTGGTTGCCGCTCGGGCTGCCGCCCGATGGCGCAACGAAGGTCAGGGTCAGGTTCAGATAGGCGTGCGTGCTGTCGTAGCTCAGTTGGCTATGAAAGTTCGACGGCAGGTTGGTGTTGACGAGCGAGCCGAACGTGCCGCTGATCGCGCCCGCCTTCAGAATGGTATATTTCTTGGCGACGTAGCTGCCGCTGGCATAGACCGCGGTCGCGGTGGCGCCAGACAGCGTCGCGGTGCCCGTGACGCTGGCGAACGAGGCGGTCGAGGGGTTGATCTGAACCAGATAAATCGCGCCGGAGGCGAGCGCGAGGCTGCCGGTGACGGACGCCGAGGTGCCTGGGGTGGTGCCGGGCGCATAAGTGCCACCGCTGTTGACGTTCAGCGTCGCCGTCGAACCCGTGCCGGTGAGGATGCCGCCGTTCACCGTGGTCGTTCCCAGGATCGAACCCGAGTTGGTGGCGGTGCCCGAATTGTTGGTCAGGCCGCCGCTCAGCGTGCCTGAATTGGTGACGGCGCCGCTGTTGGTGATGAGGCCGGATACCGTGCCGCCGGCGTTGTTGATGAAGCTGCCGGCGTTCGCAACCGTGCCGGTCCACACCGCGTTGTTGGTGATGGTGCCGGTGTTGCGGACGACGTCTGCGGCGTACGTGCCGCTGTTGGTCACGCTGCCGGCGTTGTCGAGGGTGTCGCTGATGCTGCCGCCCGCGGAAACCACGATCGTGCCGGATGAATTGTTGACGATGCCGCTGGCCGTCGCCGTCAACTGTCCGGTACTGGCGACGATGATCGCGCCGCTATTGGTCAGAAGACCCTGAATGGTGTAGTCGCCGTTCGCGTTGATCGCCAGCGTCGCGCCATGGGCGTTGGCAAAGGCGGAGTCGCTCGTCACGATGCCGCCGACGTTGAACACGCCGTTGGCATTGTTGGCGATGTCGCCGTTGATCGCGCCGCCATTGGCGTTGACGGTGGCGGTGTTGGTGAGGCCTCCCGCAATAGTGTTGGTGGTCGTCAGCGTGCCGCCAAGGACGTTCACGCCGCCGTTGAGCCGGCCTGCATTGTTGGTGGTTCCGGTGGTGGTGAAAAGCCCGCTGACGATGCCAGCGGCGTTGTTGAGGAAGATTCCTGCGTTGGTGGTGCCGCCGGTCGTCGTCACCGTGCCGTCGTTAGTGAAGACGCCGGCATTGTTGGCGATGGCAGTGGCGCCGAGCGCCCTGCCTGAGGAGACAATAACGGCCGACGCTGAGGTCGAATTATTGGCGAGAGTGGTTATGCCGCTGAAATTGCCGCCGGAGACCGCAAGCGTCGCCGTGCCGCTGTTGGTGAAGTTGCTGTTGGACGTGAGCGCGCCGGCCACCGTGAACGAGCCGGTGCCCTGGTTGGCAATGCCGTCGTTGATCGCGCCGGCGGCATTCACGATGCCGGTATTAGTAAGGCCGCCGTTGACGGTGCCGGTGGTGGTGAACGTGGCGCTGTTGGTGGTGCCGCCCGTGGTCGTCACCGTGCCGCTGTTGGTGAAGGTACCGGCGTTGTTGGCGATGGCAGTGGCGCCGAGCGTCCTGCCTGAGGAGACAATAACGGCCGACGCTGAGGTCGAATTGTTGCCGAGAGTGGTGATGCCGGTGAAATCGCCGCCGGAGACCGCCAGCGTTGCCGCGCCGCTGTTGGTGAAGGTGCTGTTGGACGTGAGCGCGCCGGACACCGTGAACGAGCCGGTGCCTTGGTTGGCAACGCCGTCGTTGATCGCGCCGGTGGCGTTCACGGTGCCGGTATTGGCAAGGCCGCCGTTGACGGTGCCGGTGGTAGTGAACGTGGCGCTGTTGGTGGTGCCGCCCGTGGTCGTCACCGTGCCGCTGTTGACGAAGGTGCCGGCATTGTTGGCGATGGTGGTGGCGCCGAGTGTCATGCCCGAGGAGACAATAACGGCCGACGCTGAGGTCGAATTGTTGGTGAGGGTGGTGATGCCGGTGAAATTGCCACCGGAGACCGCAAACGTTGCCGTGCCGCTGTTGGTGAATGTGCTGTTGGTCGTGAGTGAGCCGGTCACCGTGAATGTGCCCGTGCTCTGGTTGACAATGCCGTCATTGACCGCGCCCGCCGCATTCACGGTGCCGCTGTTGGTAAGTCCGCCATTGACGGTCCCGGTGGTGGTGAAGGTGGCGCTGTTGGTGATACCGCCGGTGGTCGTCACCGTGCCGCTGTTGACGAAGGTGCCGGCGTTGTTGGCGATCGTGCTGGCGCTGAGCGTCCTGGCAGAGGAGACGTTGACGGCCGAGGCTGACGTCGAATTGTTGGTGAAAGTGGTGATGCCGGTGAAATCGCCGCCGGAGACCGCGAGCGTTGCCGTGTCGTTGTTGGTGAAAGTGCTGTTGCTCGTCAGCGCGCCGGTCACCGTGAATGAGCCCGTGTTCTGGTTGACGATGCCGTCGTCGACCGCGCCCGCCGCATTCACGGTGCCACTGTTGTTAAGGCCGCCATTCACGATCCCGGTGGTGGTGAAGGTTGCCGCACTTCCGTTCGTGGTGCCGCCGGTCGTCGTCACCGTGCCGTTGTTGGTGAAGGTGCCGGCATTGTTGGCGATGGCGGTGGCGCTGAGTGTCATGCCGGAGGCGACAATAACGGCTGACGCCGACGTCGAATTGTTGGTGAGCGTGCCAATTCCGGCCATGTTGCCGCCGGCCAGCTTCAACACGCCGCTGTTCTGGTTTGTGATGTCGCCTGTGACGGCGACGTTGCCGCCGAGCACGTTGATGTTGCCGTCATTGACGATGCTGTTCGTTCCCGAAGACAGCGTCGCCGTTCCGCCTGGACCGTTGAAATTGATCGTGCCGCCGCCAAGATTGTTCACTGCACCGGCGTCGGCAATGGCACCGCCGGCGCCGACATCGATGACCGCGCCGTTGTTGAGCGTGTTGCCGACGCCTTGCAACCTCGCCCCGGCGCCGATGCTGATCGTGCTGGCATAGTTGGTGATCGTCTGGGCGCTCAGCGTGCGGCCGACGCCGATGGCGATGGTGCCGTAGTTCGTCAGACTCGTGATGCCGGTTGCGTCATTCGCCGCCGTCGCCCCTGTCACCGACATGGTGACGCCGCCATTGACCTGGACCGTGCTGTTGAAAGCGCCTGCCATGGTCGTGGCGCCGAAGAGCTCGATCGCGCCGATGTTGCTGCCGGCGAGCGCAGTGATGCTGTTGACGCCACCGGTGATGACGACGGCGGACGACAGCACGCCGGTCCCGCCGCCAAAGGGGCTGTGGTTGGCGCCACCCTCCTCACCGCCGGCGATCGTGCCGCTGTTCACGATCGTCAGGTTCTGGCCGACGATTCCGTAACCGCCGGCCTGCGGCCTGGAGGATATATTGACGTTCTGGAAATCTGTGCCGCCGCCACCGCCCTTGATCGAGCCCGAATTGGTGATCGTCAGCCCGGCGGAAGCCGTCGCGGTCACGCCGTTGCCGCCGCGCCCGCCGATGCCATCTGCAGGAGACGACGGAAAGGGGACGCCCGGACCGTAACTCGAACCACCGCCGCCGGCATCGCCGCCGGCGATCGTGCCGGTATTGACGAGATGGCTAGCCGTCGTGGCGATGACGCCCGACCCGCCGCCGCCACCACCGCCGCCGGCCCCAAAGGCATAGGACGGGAAGAAGGGCGAGGCCCCAAAGCCGCCGTTGCCGCCGTTGCCGCCCGTGATCGCGGCATTGTTGGTCAAGTCCGAGCTTACGGTCAGCCCGGCGCCGCCTGCGCCGCCGCCGCCGCCGCCCGACCCAAAGCTGTAGCCCTGGCCACCCCCGCCGCCCTGATCCGAGCCGCCGCCGCTGCCGGCGGAGCCATTGCCGCCGGGCCCGGTGCCGTTGCCGCCGTTCGTGCCAGTTGTCGAGCCGTCGCCGCCGAGACCTGCCGCGCCACCCCCGCCTGCCGCCGAACTTGACCCGTTCCCGCCACCCGCACCATTGGCGCCGGTGCTTTGCGCCAGCGCCGGCAGCGTCGATAGCAACGCTAAGGCCGTCGACACTAAAAAGAGTGCCCGCAAGCTGCGGGCTGCTTTGAAATAATTTTTCCCCGTCCGCACTAACTTCCCCCGGCATACGATCGCGAGTCCACGGTTGGATTCATCGCATCGGGCGGGGGTGGTGTCCTGATAAGGCGTTGGCTAGTTTCTGAAAGTTTCTGATATTTCCATTTCAGACCCGATCTTCGGGCATTTTCGGCAGACTTCCGCTATACGACCCGGCCGGGAGAGTTGCTTTGGGGGATCATTTGCTTCGTTTCGCCGGCTTCGAGCTGGACCTGCAGCGCGCGGAGCTGCGCGGGGCCGATGGCACGCCGATCAAACTCCGGCCCAAAACCTTCGAGATGCTGCGCTTGTTCGCGAGAAGCGGCGGGCGGGTGCTGAGCAAGCAGGAGCTGATGGAGGCGGTCTGGCCGTACGTCCATGTCGGCGAGGACAGTCTGTTCCAGTGCATCCGCGAGCTTCGCACCGCGCTCGGAGACGAGCGGCGGCAGCTGATCAAGCTGGCCTCCGGCGGCGGCTACCTGCTGGCGGCAGAGGTCGTGGACACGCCTGATGCCACGGCGCAGGCAGAGGCGACGCCGTCGGCTGCAACCGAGGCGGGCGAGCGCGGCCGGCCCGCCTTGGTCGCCACGCAGCCCGTGCGACCGCAGCGTGCCATCTTCGGTTTGAGCCGTCGTGCCGTCGCCGCCGCCGTGGCGGGGCTCGGCGTGATCGTCATGGGGCTCGCGGTGGCCGCGCCCGTGCTGAAGCCGGACCTGCTGTTCAAGCGGACGCCGCCGCGCGTCGCGGTGCTGCCGATCGTTGATGCCAGCAACGATCCCCGGGGCGTGGCGATGGCAGCGGAAGTGACCGGCCGCCTCACGGATGGTTTTGCCAAGATCCAGAACATCAGCGTGGTGGCGCCACGATTGGCGGCGGTCGCGGGCAGCGAGAGCACCGCACCGGCTGCGTCATCGGAGTACGAACTGCGGGGCGAGCTGCAACTCGGCGGTGAATCCTGGACGCTGCGGGCGCGGATCATCAAGGCGGGCACCGGCGAGGTTCAATCGGTTGCGGCGGCGTCGATCAGTGCTGACGAGGCGGACGCGCGGCTTGCGCAGGCCCGGCTTGCTGCGGGCGTCGGCCATGTGCTCGCGAGCGGCCTGAATGAAATCCTGGAGCCGAGCGCATCGTCATCCGCACGCCGCAAATCATCGGCGAGCGGCGACAAGGTGGCGGTCGAGCAGGCGCTCGCCTCGATCAACCAGACCACGCGCGAGCGTTTCGGTGCGGCGCAGGCCATGCTGCAGAAGGCGATCAGCGAGGATCCAGACAATGTCGATCTTGCCGTCGCGCTCGCCTCGCTGCAGATGCGCGGCATCCAGATGGTCTGGTTCAGCCCGGAGGAGGCCGTTGCAGTCGAGGCCAGGGCCAACGCGACGCTCGAGCAGGCGTTGCGATCGAGGCCGAATTCGATTCCGGTGCTTGAAGCGCGTTGTCGCTTCCTCAGCGCGACCAACCACTTCGTGGAAAGTCTCGTCACTTGCGCCAAGGCCTTGAGCTTCGATCCGTGGAACGGGTCCGCGCTCTATTTGATCGGGCTCGGGCAGATCTTTCTCGGCCGCTTCGACGATGCGCTCGCGACGTTTGAGCAGGCCGATCGCTACGACACGCCGCCGGCCTCGCGCTGGACCTGGCTGCTCGGCGCAGGCACCGCGAATGCCTTGATGGGGCGCTACGAGGAGGCGCTGCCGTGGCTGCAGCGTTCGATCGCGATCACGCCGGCAACCGGCCGCTCGCACTTTCTTCTCGCCGCCACCTACCAGAGACTGGGTCGCAGCGAGGAGGCGAAAGCGGCGATCGCGGAAGGGCTGCGCTTGCGGCCCGGCACGAACGGACAAAGCGTCTGGCCGCCGATGAAGAACGTCAGCCCGGTGTGCGTCGCAGCCTGGGAGCGGGTCGTGCAGGCCGAGGTCGACGCAGGATTGCCGGAGCAGTAGGCCTACCGCCACCTGCGATGCAGCCAGAGCCACTGCTCGGGATATTCGCGCACCCAGCCTTCCACCACGTCGGTGACGGCCTGGGTCGTGCCCTGGATGTCGATCTTGCCTTCGGCGTCGCGCACCGGCGGGATCTCTTCCGTGAGCTCGGTGCGGAAGCGGAAGCCGGGAAGGCGGATGACGCGCACGCCGTGGATGGGGCACTCGACCTGGCGCAACAGGCGCGCCAGCGTCGGGTTGGCGCGGGTCTTGCGGCCGAAGAAGGTGACCTCGACGCCGCCGGTCAGGTACTGGTCGATCAGGATGGCAACGTGCTTGCCGTCCCTCAGCGCCTGTCCGAGCCGTAAGGGTGCGTCGCGGCCCGCGGGGATCAGCGTGCCCATGTTGACCTGGCGCATCTGCTGGATGATGCGGTCGGCGGAGGCAATGTTCGGCCGGCGGTAGAGGATCGCGGCGTCGAGGCCATGCGCGGGGGCCGCGAGCGCAGGCAATTCCCAATTGGCCAGATGCGCGGCGAAGATCAGGGCCGGCTTGCCGTCGTCCCTGATGCGGTCGTACAGCTCGATGGTCCGCGGCGACAGCTCGATTCGGCTGCGCTCCGGATGCGCGCGATCGTAATCCCAGACATGATCGATATGGGCGAACTCGGCGCCGACGCGGCCGAGATTGTCCCACACGCCCATCAGGATCTCTTCGATCTCGTCCGGCGACTTCTCGGGAAAGGCCGCGGTGAGATTGGCGCGGCCGATGCGATGCTCGCGCAGCCGCGGGCCGATGGCCTTGGTGACGCGCGCGAAAAAGTCCGATGTCTTGATCGGATCGAAATAGCGCGTGGTGCGCAGCATGCCGACGGTGGCGGCGCCGATCAGGCCTCCTCCGATCGACTTGGCTGCGTTCCGCGCGCGAATCTTCGTGCTGATGGGAATCAGCGCCATGCTGCGTCCGGTCAGGCCGGTTCGCGGGTCAGGATCAGCGAGGCGTTCTGGCCGCCGAAGCCGAACGAGTTCGACATCACCGCGGTGACGCGGGCGTCGCGCGCCTTGTTGCCGACCACGTTGAACAGGATCGTGGGATCCGGCGTCTCGTAGTTGATGGTCGGCGGGATGCGCTGATGCTCGAGGGTGAGCAGCGAGAAGATCGCCTCGACCGCGCCGGCGGCCGAGATGGTGTGGCCGACCATCGACTTGTTCGAGGTGACCGGAATCTTCTGCGCGAGATCGCCGAACACGGCCGAGGTCGTGTTGAACTCCATCTTGTCGTTCTCGGGCGTCGCCGTGCCGTGCGCGTTGATGTGGTCGATCTGATCGGGGGTCATGCCGGCATCGGCCAGCGTCTTGTTCATGCAGCCGATGATCGGCTTGCCGTCGGGCGAGGAGCGGGTGCGATGGAACGAGTCCGTGAGCTCGCCGCAGCCGGCGATCACACCGAGGATTTTTGCGCCGCGCGCGGTCGCGGCTTCATAGCTTTCCAGCACCAGGGCACCGGCGCCTTCGGCCATGACGAAGCCGTCGCGGTTCTTGGAGAAGGGGCGGGAGGCCGCCTGCGGCGGATCGTTCTGGGTCGACAGCGCCGAGAGCAGCGAGAAGCGCACCAGCGCCTCCGGATTGACGGTGCCGTCGGTCGCGACGCACAGCGCCGCATCGGTCTCGCCGCGGCGGATCGCCTCGACGCCGAGCTGGATCGAGGTCGCGCCCGACGCGCAGGCCGTCGACAGCGAGATCGGCGAGCCCTTGGTGCCGAAGGTCTCGGCGAGGTGAGCGGCGACCGAGCCGAACATGAAGCGGTGGTGATAGGCGCTGTACTTGCCGCCGCCGGAGATGCGCAGCAAATCGTCATAGGTGAAGTCGGGCGCGCCGACGGCGCGGCCGAGCTCGCGGCGCTGCGGCCACTCGACTTCAACAGGCGCAACCGCGAGGAAGAGCGGGCCGGGGAAATCGGCCTTGGCGCCGATGCCGGCCTGCTCCAGCGCTTCCTGCGTGACCAGCTCGGCCATGCGTTCGGACAGGCCGGTGGAGGAGAACGGATCGACGCTGACGAAATCGACGGTGCCGGCCATCGTGGTCTTGAGCCCGTCGACCGGAAAGCGCGTGATGGTGCGGATGCCGGATTCGCCGGCAACGAGCTTCGACCAATTGTCGGCCTTGCCGGCACCGAGCGAGGTCATGATGCCCATGCCGGTGACGACGACGACGGGACGCCCGAGTTTGTCGCGTGGTGCAGTCATGTCGATCGTCCCCCGATAGAGCTGGAACATGATCCGGAAAACCGTGACGCGGTTTTCCGGTAAGATCATGCTCGAAACAACAACCGGCTAAAGCGCGGCGCGCTTTAGCTTACAGCCTCGACCAGCGCCATGCCTTCGCCGCGCCAGTGTCCGGCTCCCACCACGACAATCTGGGTGGGCGCCGACTGCATTTCAATCTCGGTCCCGGTCGAATCGTTCGGCGGGAACAGCGCGCCGCGCGAGATCGAGAGCGCGGCGAGCGCAATGCCGAGCGGAAATTGCGTTTCCATGGTGTGGCCGAACATCGTGCCGGTCGCGCGCACCGGGAAGTCGGCGTGCTTCTTCAGGAAGTCGCGTTCCTCGGACGTGGCGGGCTCTGCGCCTGTCGCGCCCGAGATGATCGCACCCTTGCCGGCGCGCTTGGGCAGCTTGTCCCAGAGCTTCTCCAGCGTCGCTTCCATGTCGCCGGACTGCTTGCGCCGGGCGAGATCGGTCACCACGCTCGACAGCTTGGCGTACGGTTTCGCGCCGCGCGCTTCCGCATGCGCCCTGGATTCCAGCACGAGGAAGGCACCGGCCGAGCCGAGCGCGAAGCCGGCGTGATCCTTGCGCGCCCAGACGGGGGCGAACTTGTCCTTCAGGTTGAAGTCGCCGAATTCGTAGAGCACCATGAGGTCCTTGCGCTCGCCATTATGCGAGCCGCCGACCAGCGCAATATCGCTTTCGCCCGAGGCGATGCGCGACAGCGCGATGCGCGCGGCGTCGGCACCCGCAACCTCTTCGCCCATGAAGGTGCGCGAGGTGCCGCCGAGGCCGTTGACGATGGCGATGTTGCCGGCGAGCAGATTGGAGAGCTGGGCCAGAAACAGCGTCGGCCTGAGATCGCTCATCAGCCGCTCGTTGAGGAAGCCCGGCGCGTTGGCGCCCTTGGCCTCGGCGGTGAGCACGCCGGTGTCGACGTTGAGATCGCGCTCGCCGCCACCGGCGGCCACGACCATGTCGATTTTCGAGAGGATATCCTTGTTGCCCTTGATGCCCGCCGAGTCGAGCGCGAGGCCCGCGGCATAGACGCCGATGCGCTGCCAGGCTTCCATCTGGCGCTGATCGCCCTTCTTCGGGATCTGGCTGTCGAAGGTGACAGGCAGCAGCGGATGCACGATGAAAGGTGCGAAGCCCTTCTCGTCGACGTTGATGCGCTTCTCCTGGAGCGCGGCCCAGTTGGCATCGAGCCCTTCACCGAGCGAGGTGGCGAGACCAATACCGGTGATCCAGACTTCCGTCTGGCCCGGCTTCGAAGCTGTGTCATTCATGGCGAGACGGCCTGTTGCGGAAAACCGACGCGCTTGGCGACAGCGTCCATGTATCCGCGCATATCCGGATTGGGGAAGGGAATCAGCGTGAAGGTGAGCGTCGAATTCGCGCGCAGCTTGCCGCCGACCCGGATCTTGGCCTCGGTCATCGCATAGCCCGAGCCCTCGTGGACGAGGCTCGCCTGGAGGGTCATGAGGTCGCCCGGATACACCGAGCCGCGCACCTTGGCTTCCTTCACGGCGGCGAGGATCGGCATGCGCTCGAACTTCAGGAGGCCAAGCAGCAGAAAGCCCGAGGCCTGCGCCATCGATTCGATCAGCAGCACGCCGGGCATCAGGGGAAAGCCCGGGAAGTGCCCTTCGAAGACGGTGCTCTCCCGGGGGACCTGGGCCTCGACGACGATCGTCTTCTCGTCGACCTTGAGGTCGACGATGCGATCGATCATGTGGAAGTATTCGAGTTGCATGATCGCCCGATTAGGCGCTTGCGCCCTTGGCGGCAACCAGCTCGTCGATGCGCGCACACAGGTTCTTCAGCACGAAATACTGCTCGGTGGTGGCCTTGCCGTCGTTGACTTCCTGGGTCCACTTTTCGAGCGGCAGCTTGATGCCGAACTGCTTGTCGATCGCGAAGGCGATGTCCAGGAAATCGAGGCTGTCGATGCCGAGGTCATCGATGGCATGGCTGTCGGGCGTGATCGTGTCGCGCGGGATGTCGCAGGTTTCAGCGATGATCGTAGCGACCTGATCGAATGTGGAGGACATCACTAAGCCTTTGATATATTGCTGTATTTTTCAGGTATCCCAGAGTGGCACGGTGGGTGGACATCGCGCCCCTGATGACACCCTCTAACCCCCTCTGGACGGGTCGAGAGCCCGTATATCGGAGCGCCGCCTTGAGTTCAATGGAGCCGGACGGGACCGTGGACAGGGACGCCGGGTTGGGCGGTTTCCGCCCACGGGGTGTCCTGCGCCCGGAAGGCGGTCTAAATGTGCGGGGTCGTGATCTTGACGCAATCCCGCCGGCCCATCAGCACGCAATCCTGAGTCCGGCGCAAATCGGCGATGCTGACGGCGAGCCAGATTCCGATGGCGGTGAGGGCGATGGTGAAGGCCAAGGCCGCGATATTGGCAAGCATGCGGTGGCGGAAATCGTCCGGCTCAGCGCGCGGCTGCTCATAGCGGGACAGGTCGAGCGGTTCGGGGGCTGCTGCATGCAGCTGCTGTACAATGCCGCCACCCCCGTGGATCACAGGGGAGCGCGTCGTTCGCGGCCTGAACTGGAGCACCTGGTGCTCGCCGTCCGAGGTTATGGGCCGCTGGGATTTCATGGGACGAGGGTCACTCCGAAGCAGCGATTTTTAGATAGCATAAGCGCGACGGGGGGTGCGAGAAAATCTTCTCGCCGCTGCCAACCACGTGCCACTGCGCTGCAATAATGGCCGGCACAAAAGCGCCTCCAGTCTCGAACCCCATGTTGCCGCCACACGGCCGATGGCATAATCGGGAACCCGGACCACAGAGGCCACCAGACGAGAGGTCGTTCGATCATGACCACCAACGCGCGCGAGCCGAGAGTGCACCCGGTGCCGATCCTGTCGCTGCGGCCGACGCAGATGACGGTCGGCATGCGCGAGGTCAAGGAGAAGCGCAAGCGCTGGCGCGAACACGGCAAGAAGAAGCAGGCCGATCTGCTCGGCACCCATATGATCCCCGTCGTCGCCGGACCTGACGGGCGCTATTACGTCATCGACCACCACCATCTCGGCCGCGCGCTCCACGACGAGGGCATCAAGCAGGTGCTGGTCACCGTCGTCGGTGATCTCCGCATGGTCGAGCGCGAGGCGTTCTGGGGCGTGATGGACAACAAGCGCTGGGTCTATCCCTACGACAGCAAGGGCCAGCGTCGCCCGTTCCGCGATCTGCCGAAATCGGTCGTCGATCTCAAGGACGATCCCTACCGCAGCCTTGCCGGCGAGCTGCGCCGCATGGGCGGCTTCGCCAAGGACACCACGCCGTTCTCCGAATTCTTGTGGGCCGATTTCCTGCGACGCAAGCTGACGCGCAAGGCTGTCGACGCCAATTTCGACAAGGCGCTCGAGAAAGCGCTCGCGGCGGCCAAGAGCAAGGACGCGGTCTATCTGCCCGGCTGGTGCGGCCCGGCGTCGGACGATTGAGGCGTCCCGCGGAAAACATCTTCGCTCCGAAAGAAGCTCCTGTCGGCGACACGGTCCCGGTCGAAATCCTGCGCGCCGTGACGGCGCGGGCGCTGCTGTCTCATAGTTCCGGGTTTCCGAACTGGGCTTCCAAGGGACCCCTGACGCCGAATTTTGCCCCGGCTACGCGCTGGCAATATTCAGGCGCCGGACATGTGCTGCTCCAGCGCATGCGCGAAATCGTAACCGACCGGCGTGCAGCCCGATAAGCTCGATCCGATCACAGCGGCTTGAAGGAAATCATTTTCCGCGCCGACGAAACCGTCCTGAAACGGAGCCGCCCATCTAATTGCGGCAGTCGAGCTCACACAGGAGGCTCACATGCGGCGTCTGCTTTTCAGTATCGCCTTGCTCGCAGTTGCTTCAGCGGGAATCTCGGCCTCGTTTGCCGCGGTCCAGCAGGCCAGGACACTGACGTTTGCCGAGCGCTTTGCACCGGCACTTCCGCTGATGGTCAATCACTAGCGGCATACGCGCGATCATTTCGGATCTGGTAAGCCGGGCGGGGACAGCAACCGCTCCATCTCCGCGGCGGCCTCGCCATCGCGAACCTTCTGCAACAGCGTACGGCGCTCCGTGCCGGCGGGAAGATTCTTGGCCGCGGCGCGGGCATCCTGCGTGAATTTGGTCAGGCGTTCCTGGAGGGACAGGGCCGGTCGCGTACGGTTGCGCTTGTTGGTCATGATTTGCCCTTTCGAGCGCCGACGACACCATGTGCGGCCAAGCCGCGTCCTTAACTTTTGTTGGAACCGGGCAGCGCGATCGCGGGTTTTTCTCCCGCGGCGCTGCTGCGCCGTGAGTTCCATCTCCGCGACCGGAGGCAGACAAAGTGCCCAGCGACGCGATCCGCGCCGCGCTCATCGAGCGACTGCGCATTTCGTCCGCCATCGCGGACAAGGACATCAGGGAAATCGAAGCCCTGCCGATCTCGGTGCGTGAGTTCCCCGCAGAGACGGCGGTGGTGCGCGATGGCGAGCGTGCGACAAACTGCTGCCTGATCACCGACGGATTTTGCGCGCGCTCCAAGACGATCGCGAACGGCAAGCGGCAGATCCTTTCGCTGCACATCCCCGGCGAGATCCCCGATTTGATGAGCCTGTTCCTGCACGTCATGGATCATGACCTCGCGACGCTGACGCCCGCCACGCTTGGCTTCATCAAGCATGACGATTTGCAGAAGCTGCATCGCCGCAGCCCTGATCTCGCCGAGATGTTTTGGCGCGATACGCTGATCGATGCCGCCATGTTCCGCGAATGGATCGTCAATGTCGGTCAGCGTCCCGCGCCGGCGCGCCTCGCACACGTCATGATCGAGCTGCGCGAACGCCTCAGGCTCATCGGCCGCGTGGACGGCGACAGCTTCGAGATGCCGTTGACGCAGGAGCAGGTCGGCGAAGCCCTGGGGATCACCTCGGTGCACGCCAACAGGGTGATCAAGCAGGTGCGGCAGGACGGTATCGTCGAGTTCAATCGCGGCCGCGTCACCGTGCTCGACGAGCGGAAATTCCAGGAACTAGCGGATTTCGACGTTCGTTACCTGCATCAGTCGCCAACCCTTTGAGGCACCCGATGCCGCGCTTCCATTTCGACATCCACGAGGACAGCCGCCTGATCGCGGACGAAGACGGGCAGAATCTGGCGAATGTAGGCGTCGCCCGCAAGGAAGCGATGCTCACCGGCGCGTCCATCGCGCGCGAGGCGTTTCTCACCGGCAGCGCAGATCATGTCGTCGTGGACGTGCGCGAGGACGAGCATGCGCCGTGCCTGAAGATCTCGATCACGCTCGAGGTCGAAGAGCTGGCCGACGGGTAGCCAGGGCGACGCTGTGCGCGATCGGGGACAACAACCGAAAAATAGGAACGTCGATACGAGGACGACGTCATTCCCGTGCGATCGGCCTTCCGCCCGACTGGTCGGTTGCACCTTCAGCGGCGGTCCCGGCACGTACGCGTAAGAGCCGGGATCGTCCGCTCTTGGCACGATCCGGCTACCGTTTCGACTTGGTTGCGATCGCACGAATGCGCCGGCGACAGGAACGAAATTAACATGGATTACTTTACCCGTCGGGGAGCCCCGTCGAGTATTGGTCATGCCGCGATTCTTCTTCAATGTCCGGAACGGCGATCGGTTGAGCGATCGCGACGATGTTGGTCAGGAGCTTCCGGATCGGCGCGCCGCATGGGAGATGGCGACCCGGTACGCCGGCGACAGCCTGCGCGACCTCGATGGTGATCTGCAACCGGATGATGACTGGCAGCTTGACGTGCAGACGGAAGACGGCGCATGCGTCTTCCAGATCTTGGTCCGTGCGCGCCACGGGTGACCCCTGCCAGGTGCCCATCGCGCGAGCTAACGGGAACCCGGTTTTTGCCCCGACGCGACAAGGAGTAGAGGAATGAGCACACGAGACGACATTCACGCCACGCGGCGAACAGAACCGAATGGGGTCGAGCCGGCATTTTCCGAAGACGATCTGCAGCGTGAGCAGCTCGGACCGCGCGGTGTTCCCGGGCAGCCCGATAACGCCACGATGACCCCGCAGCGCGCCAAGAAAACGCCCGCGGAAGGCCATTTCGACGGACATACGTCCTGAACGCTGACGTGCATGCCGGGCGGTCGGTCACCTGAGAGGGCCGCTACGTCTGCCGATGGTCCTGGTGTGGCTCGCTCTTGCCGCCGAGCATTCGGTGCACTTGATGCTCGATGCGGCGGCCGACCGTGAGCACCGTAAAGGCGAGCCCCAGCGCGACTGCAACGATCTTCCATTGCCCGGCGCCGCAGACGATGCCGAGGCAGGCGGCCAGGAAGGTGCAGGCGGCACTGGTCAGGCCGCGGACGCGAAATCGGTCGCTCTCGTGGACGATCACGCCGGCGCCGAGAAAGCCGATGCCGGTAAGAATGCCCTGGATGACCCGGCTGGTGGCATCGACGGCCTTGCCGGGCTCGGCCAGTTGCAGCGCCAGCAGCACCACGGTCGCGGTGGACAGCCCGACGATGCCGAGCGTCTTCAGCCCGATCGGATTGCCGTGCAGATCGCGGTTGAGACCGATCGCGCTGCCGGCCAGTGTTGCGACGCCGAGGCGCAGCAGGATTTCGCTCCAGTCGAGCTCCGTCATGTTTTCGGCAGGCGCCCCATCAGATAGAATTCGTCGTTCGGCCGCATGCTGGTGAAATTCGCCAGTCGATTCGACAGGGCGAAGAAGGCGGAGATCGCGGCGATGTCCCAGACATCGTCGTCGCTGAAGCCGTGCAGGGCGAGGGCTGCGAAATCCTCCTCCGAGCTCTGCTGCGCGTCCGTCGAGATCTTCATCGCGAAATCGAGCATCGCCTTCTGCCGCGGCGTGATGTCGGCCTTGCGATAGTTGGTCGCGATCTGATCGGCAATCACAGGATTCCTGGCGCGGATGCGCAGGATCGCGCCATGGGCGATCACGCAATACTGGCACTGGTTGGCCGCCGACGTCGCCACCACGATCATCTCGCGTTCGGCCTTGGTGAGTCCGCTGTCCTTCTCCATCAGTGCGTCGTGATAGGCGAAGAAGGCGCGGAATTCGTCGGGCCGGTAGGCCAGCGTCAGGAATACGTTCGGCACGAAGCCGCTCTTTTCCTGCACGGTGAGCAGGCGCGTGCGGATGTCGTCAGGCAGGCTGTCGATGGCGGGTGCGGGGAAGCGTTGCACGGGCTTTGTCATGGCCATGGATTCCGGCTTTTGGGCCGGCAACCATAGTCGATGCGGAGGCCGTGCTCAACTTGCCCGTTACCGCAGCGGCTTCTTCAGCAGCGAGAAGCGATCGGGATCGAGCCCCAGCGAGGGCTGCAGCATCGGCGTTTCAGCAGGCGCGAGCGACCTGGCGGGCGGCGCGGCGAACACCGGGTCGTTCGGCACGTCGCGCTGCGAGGTGGCACCGCGCCAGCGCTCGAGGACGGCGCCGACGAAATGCATGTCGTGGCCGGCGCTGACCGATGGAACGCTCGAGATGGTGGCTTCGCCGCGGGGCAATTGATGGGGGGGCACTTCCTTGAACCGCAGGCGTGTCGGCAGTGCGACGCCTTCGCCGAACGCCAGCACCTCGCGGGTGCCGAGCGAGGGCACGAAGGACAAGAGGTTCGCGGCCGCGTCCGACACCGCGGCGCGCAGCAGCGCCTGGTCGCGGTCGTTGGCAAGACGCATCGTGAACAGCGTGTTGCACTGGGAGATGATGGTCGCGTCGAGCTCTGCGGGCCGCTGCGTGATCAGGCCGAGATAGACGCCGTATTTGCGGCCTTCCTTGGCGATGCGCGACACCGCCTTACGGGTCGGTCCGAAACCGATGTTGCGGTCGGCGGAGGCGTAACGGTGCGCCTCTTCGCAAACGAACAACATCGGCGAAACGCCGTCGCTCCACAGGCCGAAGTCGAAGGCCATGCGGCACAGCACCGACACGACGGAATCGATGACCTCTGCGGGAAAGCCGGCGAGCTGCATCACCGTCATCGGCTTGCCGTTGGCGGGCAGGCGGAACAGATGGCTGATCACCTCGGCCATGGTGTCGCCGCCGACATTGGCGTTGTCGAACATGAAGGCATAACGCGGATCGTTGCGGACCGCCTCGATGCGCGAGATCAGCTTGTGATAGACGATACGCGAGGAGCGGTTTTCCAGCTTGCCCATGCGCTCGTCGATCAGCGAGATCAAATCGACCAGGCGATACGGCACCGGCGTGTCGACGGTGAAGCCGATCTGCTTGGGGTCGATTCGCTTCAGGCCGAGGCGGTCGGCGCTCTGATACTGCGTGTAAATGCCCTTGGCGATCGGGATCACTTCGGCGAGGACGTCGAGTTCCTCGGGCACGCCGGCACGGCCGCCGAACAGCACGTCGACGATTTCCTCGAAGTTGAACAGCCAGAACGGCAGCTTCAGGTTCCGCGGGTTGAGCACCAGCGCGCGGTCGCCGAAGCAGCGGCCATATTCGTTGTGCACGTCGAGCAGGAAGATGCGCAGGTTCGGGCGCGCCTTCAAGATCTCGTTGAGCAGCAGCGACACGCCCGTGGACTTGCCGACGCCGGTCGATCCCAGGACCGCGAAATGCTTGGAGAGCATCTCCTCAATGTCGACATAGGCGACGACGGAACGGTCCTGCTGGAGGAAACCGACATTGATCTGATCCGAACCTGTCGGAGCGTAGATCGTGCGCAGCTCCTGGCTGGTGATCAGGTCCACGGCATCGCCGATGGTCGGATAATTGGTGACACCGCGCTGGAATTTCGGCTTGTCGGTGGCGTTGAGAATTTCGCCGAGCAGGTCGACCGAGGCGATGGCGATGTAGTCGGGACTCGACAAATTCTCGCAGGACACCTCCGTGATCATGGCGACGATGACCGAGCTGGCGCAGCGGATGCTGACGAAGCGGCCGACTGTGGCCCGAACTTCCGAGACCGGCATCCGGCTTTCCGCCAGAAGCCCGACCCGAGCGAGCGATCCGCGTACCGAAATGACGCGTCCAAAGGATGTCACGATGGATGAACCTGAAAAGTCAGACTGTTTGTCCGACTATGCCGGGACGTCGCTGCACAAACGGTTAAACGACGGGCGCGGGCGCTTTGTTAAATCCGCTACAATTCGGTCGATAGATTTGTTCGCAATGCATTTGGGAGGGGAATCGGCCGGAAAATGTCGCTTTGCCCGGCTTCCTGACCTTAAATCGAATTAAGGAAGATTTTACCATTCGCTCAGTCCGCTCGGTCTCGGGCGATGGCTGTTCATTCGGGCATGGGCGAAGGCTGTAAGGTCCGCGTTGATTTGTTGACGGGACCGAATCATTTGTACATTGGTACAAATGAACCTGCGGCCGGAGTGCCGCTGGGGCGCATCCATGAATATTGCGCCCGCGTCCGATTGCGCGATTCTCTGAACCGGATCGCCACGCCTTTGGAGGCCAACATGCAGCCCGAACCGATCCTCGATCTCGCCCATCTCGGCCACATGGAACTGCTGACGCCGAAGCCCGACGAGAGCCTGAAATTCTTTGTCGACGTCATGGGCATGACCATCAGCGGACAGAAGGGCGAGTCGGTCTATCTGCGCGGCTGGGACGATTATGAGCGCTACTCGCTGAAGCTCACGGCCTCGAAGACGTCAGGCATGGAGCACATGGCGCTGCGCGCGCGCAGCCAGCAGGCGCTCGAGCGCCGCGTCGCCGCGTTGAAGGGCTCTGGCTTCGACATCGGCTGGATCGACGGCGATATGGGGCAGGGGCCGACGTTTCGATGTCGCGACCCCGATGGCCACATCGTCGAGCTCTATTACGAGACCGAATGGTATCAGGCGCCGCCGGAACTGAAGCCGGCGCTGAAGAACCAGGCGCAGCGCTTTCCGGCGCGCGGCGTCAATGTCCGCCGGCTCGACCACCTCAACTGCCTCGCCGTCGACATCAAGGCCAACCGCGAGTTCTTCGAGAACTATCTCGGCTGCCGCCTCACCGAGCAGATCGTGCTCAATGACGGAAGGGAAGCGGCGATGTGGCTGACCATGTCGAACAAGAGCTACGATTTCGCCTATTCGCTCGACCATTCCGGCACGCCGGGCCGCTTCCACCACGTCACCTACGCGCTCGACAGCCGCGAGGAGATTCTTCGCGCGGCTGACATCTTCCTGGAGAACGGGGTGCACATCGAGACCGGTCCGCACAAGCATGCGATCCAGCAGACCTTCTTCCTCTACGTCTACGAGCCCGGCGGCAACCGCGTCGAAGTCGCCAATGCCGGTGCACGTCTCATCCTCGCGCCCGACTGGAAGCCGATCGTGTGGACGGAAGAGGAGCGCAAGAAAGGCCAGGCCTGGGGGTTGAAGACCATCGAGTCGTTCCACACCCATGGCACGCCGCCCGTGGAAGTGAAGAAGCACGCTTAGTGGGTTGAGCGCACCCGCGCGATCGTCTCGCGGACGCCGCTCCACGCCGGCTTGTCGGGCGCGAATTGCCGGCGCAGGAAGGTGACGAGCTCCTCGACCTGCGCGTCGCTCATGCTGGCCCTGAATGCCGGCATGTAGCCGAGGTCGCTCGATGCGGGCTCGGTGATGCCGTGCAAGATCACCTGCACGAGATTGTCCGAGGTCGCGCTGTGCAGATTGCTGTTGAGCGCGAGCGAGGGACGGCTGCCGAACAGCGGCAGGCCGCCGACCTCGTGGCAGACGGTGCAGGCGCCCTGATACAGGCGCGCGCCGCTGGACGAGGCAGCGGTGACTTGCGTTGCGCTTTCGAGCTTCGTGGCCAGTGCGGGCGCGTCGACCGCGCTGTCGTTGAACGAGCCGAGATAGACCGCCATCGCGCGGATGTCCTGGTCGGGCAGGGCCTTGAGATCCCTCACGATCGGCGCCATCGGGCCGGCCGCGACGCCATGATAGCGTGAATGGCCGGTGCGCAAATAGGCGAACAGCTCATCCTCGCTCCAGGGGATCGGCGCGTGCGAGAGCGAGGTCAGGGGCGGCGCCTCCCAGCCTTCGGCAAAGCCGCCGGCGAGATAGGCGCCGCGCTGCTCGGCGCCGAGCGCATTGCGTGGCGAATGGCAGCCGCTGCAATGACCGAGGCTCTCGACCAGATAAGCGCCGCGATTCCAGGCTTGCGATTTGGCGGGATCGGGCTTGAACTCCCTGGCCCGGTGGAACAGGGCGTTCCAGCCGGCAAGCAACGGCCGGAAATTGAACGGGAAGGCCAGCGCATTCGCGGGCGCCGTCGTGCGTACTGCAGGCTGTGCCATCAGGTAGGCGTAGAGCGCCTGCATGTCGGCATCGCTGGTCTTCGAGAAGTGCGTGTAGGGGAAGGCGGGATAGAGCTGCCGGCCGTCGCGATGCAGCCCGTCGCGCATCGCGCGCTCAAAGGCGGGATAGGACCAGGCACCGATGCCGGTCTGGACGTCGGGCGTGATGTTGGTCGAGTAGATCGTGCCGAACGGCGTCTCCAACGCGCGGCCGCCTGCGTTGGGCAGGCCACTCGGGCTGGTGTGGCACTCCGCGCAATTGCCGAGGGCCGCGAGCTGCTCGCCGCGCGCGATGGTCGCCGCCGAATAGACCGATGCATCGGGCCGCG
Source organism: Bradyrhizobium sp. USDA 4472 (assembly GCF_054058595.1). Taxonomy (NCBI): domain Bacteria; kingdom Pseudomonadati; phylum Pseudomonadota; class Alphaproteobacteria; order Hyphomicrobiales; family Nitrobacteraceae; genus Bradyrhizobium; species Bradyrhizobium sp. USDA 4472. The sequence continues at coordinate 6,918,640 of NZ_JBSSAM010000001.1, read as the reverse complement.
CGACCGGCGCGATGGCGCGTCCCGGCAGCATCGCCGCGCCGATGCCGATTGCGGCGGTGCAGACGGCCGCAATCGTTGCAAGGATGCCGGCGCGTTTGGCGAACGGATTCTCCCAGATGCGCGATGGAGACGACGTTGCAGGCGCGGGCAGGACCTGCGGCACGGGCGATGCCTCACCGTGCAATCCCTCGAGAATGCGCTCCGGCGTGAACGGCGGCTCGCGGAAGCGCACGCCGGTGGCATCGAAGATCGCGTTGGCGATCGCAGCCGCGCTCGGGACCGAGGCGGACTCGCCGACGCCGAGGGGTGGCTGGTCCTGGCGCGGCAGCATCAAGACGTCGATCTTGGGCACGTCAGGGAACGGGATGACCGGATAGGCGCCCCATTCCCGCGCTGTTACCGAGCCACGTTCGAACGAGACTTCCTCCATCAACGCGCGGCTGGTGGACTGGATGACGTTGCCCTGGATCTGGTGTCGCACGCCGTCCGGATTGATCATCAATCCGGAGTCCTGTCCTGCGACGACGCGCGTGACGCTGACATCGCCGGTGGTCTTGTTCACGGCGACGTCAGCGACCCAGGCCGACCATGCCGCGCCGTAGCCTGGAAACTTGCTGTGGACGTAGAGCGCGTAGGCGAAGCCGCGCCCGTGCACGACCTCGCCGTCCTTCTCCGCGCGCACCGGCCGCGGCGTCCAGCCCGCGCGTTCGGCCACCGCATTGACGAGATCGACGGCGCGCTGGTCTTTCAGATAGCGCAGGCGGTATTCGATCGGATCGACGCCGGCCTCGGTCGCTGCCTCGTCGATATAGGATTCATGCGCAAAGGTGTTCGGCAACGCCGAAACGCCGCGAAACCAGGAGGCGCGCACGATCGGTGCCATGTCGTGGGCAACGACGCGCATGTGGTCGTAGTCGTAAGGCGGGATCGCGGTACGGTCGCCCATCTGGAGCACCGCGGGCTCGGGCGAGATGCGCCCCGTGAGCAGCAGCGCCAGCGTCGGCGCCGCGTTCGAGGGATAGCGCGTGGCGAGATCGTAACCGGCGATGCCGCCGTTGCGGTCGAGGCCGCCATTGACGTCGATCAGCTGCGCGGCGCCTTTGGGCTCCCAGGCGTGCTCCTGCTCGCGCGTCAACTGCACGCGAACGGGACGGCCGACGGCGCGCGAGAGCAGCAGGGCATCTGCCGTGACGTCATCGGCGCAGTTGCGGCCGTAGCAGCCGGCGGCTTCCAATCTAATGACCTCGACCTCGCTCTCGGGACGCTCTACGAGAAGAGCGAGATCGCTGCGCAGCACGTGCGGATTCTGCGTGCCCGACCAGACGCGGATATTGCCGTCACTGTAGTCAGCGACCGCGCAGGACGGGCCGATCGATGCGTGCATCTGATATGGCCAGACATAGGTGCGCTGCATCGGTTTGGCGGAGCCTGCAATCGCCGCGTCGACGTCGCCCTTCTCGATCAGCGTGCGCGGTGTCGACGGATGGGCGCGGAGCGCGGCCTCGACGTCAGAGAGATCCGTCAGCGTGGGCGTGGGCTTCCAGCTGACCGCGAGTTGTTGCGCGGCGCGAATTGCATTCTCCTCGCGCTCGGCCACCACGCCGACGAAATCGCCGATGTGGACGACGGCCACGAGGCCTGGAACGTCGCCCACCGACGACTCATCGACCGCGATCAGGCTGGTGCCGACGAACGGGCCGGCATCGACGCCGGAATAGGGCGGCCGAACAACACGGCCGTGCAGCATGCCCGGGACGCGGATGTCGTGCACGAAGGTCAGCTCACCCGTTGCTTTGGCAGGTAGATCGACCCGCGGCACCGACTGGCCGACGATGGCGTAGTCGCCGACGGACTTGACGGTGATGTCGTCAGCGAGTTCGAGCCGGATGGTCTCGCCGCCGATCAGCTCGCCATAGCTGACGCTGCGATTGTGACCGCGCACGAGGCCGTCCTCGATCTTCAGCTCTTCGGCCGGCAGCTCCAGCCGCTCCGCCGCCCGCGCGATCAAGAACTGGCGCGCCTGCGCTGCGGCCTTGCGCAGGGGCACCGCGGTGATCTGGATGGTTTCGCTGGCAATCGTCGCGCCCTGGTTCGGCACGACTGCGGTGTCGCCGAGCACGACGACGACGCGGGCAAAGGAGACATCAAGCTCCTCGGCGACGATCTGGCCGAGTGAGGTGCGGATGCCGGTGCCGAGATCGACATGGCCGTTATAGGCATTCACCGAGCCGTCCGCGGTGATGCGGATAAAGGTCTCTGACGTGACCTCGTCCACGGTGCGGACGACGACGAGCGAGCCGCGCTCTTCTCCGTTCGAATGCGGGGAGGCCATCAATCACCGGCCTCGGCGAGTTGGCCGGACGCGCGCATCACGGCGCGCAGGATTTCAACATGGGTGCCGCAGCGGCAGAGATTGTAGCGCAGCGCGGCGAGCGCCTCGTGTTCTGACGGCTGCGGGTTGATCGCGAGCAGCGCCTTGGTGGTCATGATCATGCCGTTGAGGCAGTAGCCGCACTGGGCGGCCTGCTCGTCGATGAAGGCTTGTTGCACGGAGTCAGGCTTGTCACGCGTGCCGAGCCCCTCGAGCGTCAGGATGTCGCGCCCGGCGCAGCCGCCCACGGGAATCACGCAGGAGCGTGCGGCCATGCCGTCGATCAGGACAGTGCAGGTGCCGCATTCACCGAGGCCGCAACCATATTTCGGGCCGTTGAGTCCGAGATCGTTGCGCAGCACATAAAGCAGCGGCGCCTGGCGCTCTGCCGTGACGTCGTTGATCCTGCCGTTCACGGTGAGGCGGATCGGTGTCTGCGTCATCCTCGTTCCCACGCCTTGCGATCGAAAATTTCTACGTCGCGACGATACCGTTTGTACACAAACGTGCAAGCGGCCATGCCGCAGTGCAGCGCAACTGCCCGCTTTGTGGACAAGGGGGGAGGCAAATGAGGTTTTATTCGGCACGCGCGTCTTTTCGCGCGCCGCGCCGCTTGACAGCTATCGGGACCGCGCGCAACATCGTTCGTATACGAATGATAACCGCGGTGGCCTCCGGCTTTGACATGGTGATGGAAACAACGAGCGCTGCCACCGACAAGATCCGCTGCGATGCCTGTCCGGTGATGTGCTACATCAAGCCCGGCGCGGCGGGCGCCTGCGATCGCTACGCCAACCACGAGGGCAAGCTCGTGCGCGTCGATCCGCACGTGATCCTCGAGCGCACCGTCGAGCATGGCGGCAAGCTCGTTCCGTTCAGCCGCACCGAAGACTGGGACGGCAAGCTTGTCCACGAGCCCTCGACCTTCGTGACCGCGATCGGGGCGGGAACGACTTATCCCGACTACAAGCCGGCGCCGTTCATCGTCTCCTCCGAGGTTGATGGTGTCGACATGGTGACCGTCGTCACCGAGGGCATCTTCTCCTATTGCGGCATCAAGGTGAAGATCGACACCGACCGCTATCTCGGTCCTGAGACCGCGACCGTGCGCGCGCAAGGCGAGGCGGTCGGTCACGTCACGACCAGCGAATACGGCTCGCAGATGTTGTCGCTGGGCGGCGTGCATCATCTCACCGGCGGCTCCAAGAAGGAGGGCCGCGTCACCTGCGACACGCTGATGGACCTGGCCAATTGCAAGGCGGTGGAACTGACCATCGACGGTGGCGCCAGCGTGGTGGTGCAGGCCGGGCAGCCGCCGATCGTCAACGGCGTGAAAGAAGAGCGCATGCGCGTCGGCTGTGGCTCGGCGACGATCGGCATGTTCGCCAAGCAATGGCATGGCAAGGTGGATGAAGTCGTCGTGGTCGACGACCACATCACCGGCGTGCTCTCCGAGCATCAGGCCGGCAAGCTGCTCGATATCGCCGACACCGGAATCAAGATGAAGGGCCGGCGTTCGACGCCCGGCCGCTATTTCCAGGTCGCCGATCCCGGTACGGGCTGGGGCGGCACCAACATCTCCGATCCCTTGGCGATCCTCGGTCCGTTCGACGCCAAGGAGGCCAGGCCGGGCCTCTCGATGCTGATGGTGTCCACCACCGGCGAGCATTCGTCTTACTACGTGCTCGACGATGCCTTGAAGCCGGTCGAGACCGAGATGCCCGCCGACCTGAAGTTCTCGGTCGAGCGCATCCAGGAGAATTGCGAGCCTGCGCTGTGCACGGTGCTGTTCATGGCCGGGGCCGGCGGTTCCTTGCGCGCGGGCGTCACCGACAATCCGGTGCGGCTGACGCGCTCGGTGAAGGACGCGCTGACGCGCGTCACCAGCGGCGGTGCGGCGGTGTACGTTTGGCCCGGCGGCGGCATCACCTACATGGTGGATGTGACGCAGATGCCTTCAGGCGCGTTCGGCTACGTGCCGACCCCGGCGCTGGTCGCGCCGATCGAATTCACGATGAAATTGTCCGACTATGCCGCGCTCGGCGGCCACATGGATCACGTCAAGCCGCTGTCCGAGGTCAGGAGCGGCGACGATGTCCGTCAGCTCTCCTGGCACAACCCGATCCCGGGACCGCGGCCATGACGAGGCTGCCGCAAATCGCCTTGCTGTCTGATGGCCGGCGGCTGCATTTGCAGGACGGGCCGATTGATCTGGTCATCGAGGCGAGGGGGCGTGCCGGCGCCGTGCGTGCGGCCTATGAGGCTGCGGCGCAGCGGTTCAACGGTCTGCTCGATGAACTCTGTGCGGAACTGCCTGAGCTGCGCAAGCCCGCCGAGCAGCGCACTTCGCTTAAAGGCGTCGTGGCGCGTCGGATGCACGCCGCAGTCGCGCCTTTTGTCTCGGATGGCTTCATCACGCCGATGGCCGCGGTTGCCGGCAGTGTGGCCGAGGAAATTCTCGGCGCGATGCTGGACGCTGCGTCGCTTGACCAGGCCTACGTCAACAATGGCGGCGATATCGCGCTGCATCTCGGGCGCGGCGAGCATTTTTCCGTTGGACTGATGGATCGCCCCGATCGCGACGGTGTGATGCGCACCATCAGGGTCGACGAGGATGACGCGGTGCGCGGCATCGCGACCAGCGGCCGCCACGGCCGCAGCTTTTCACTCGGCATCGCCGATGCGGTGACGGTGCTGGCGGCGACGGCTTCGCAGGCCGACGCGGCGGCGACTGTGATCGCCAACGCCGTCGATCTGCCCGGGCATCCGGCCATCGTCAGGCAACCCGCAAACGAGCTTCAGCCCGACAGCGATCTTGGCGCGCGTCTTGTTACCCGCGGCGTCGGCGAGATCGCGCGTAGCGAGATCACCGCAGCGCTGGAATCTGGCGCGGAATGTGCACGTCAATGCTTCGATCGCGGATTGATCGAGGGTGCCGTTCTCAGGCTTTGTGGTGATATGCTTGTCATCGGAACCAAGGATATAAGAGAGCAACGATCGCGCCCGCTGGTGCTGGAGAACGCGGTCGATGCGTGAACAGGGAAGTGCAACATGAGCGCGATCATCCGCAAGATCGTCACCGTCGTCGAAGAGACGCGGATGGAGATGGGCCGCCAGGTGTCGCCGCCGACCCGGCGGGCGGCGGCGATCGCCGTGATCGAAAATCCCTTTGCCGGACAATATGTCGAGGATCTCTCGCCGCTGATCGCGATCGGCGAGGAGCTCGGTGATCTGCTGGCGAAGCGCGCCGTGGCGGCGCTCGGCATCGATGGCGCGAAGGCGCACAGTTACGGCAAGGCCGCGGCCGTCGGCGAGAATGGCGAGCTCGAACATGCCGCCGCAATCCTTCACCCGAAGATGGGTGCGCCGGTGCGCAAGGTGCTGAGCAAGGGCGCGGCGCTGATTCCGTCGTCGAAAAAGCGCAGCGGGCCGGGCACGACGCTGGACATTCCGCTCGGCCACAAGGACGCGGCCTTCGTACGCAGCCATTTCGACGGCATGGAGGTGCAGATCAACGACGCGCCGCGCGCCAACGAGATCATGGTCGCGGTCGCCGTTACCGACAGCGGCCGTCCGCTGCCGCGCGTCGGCGGGCTGACGGTTGCAGAGATCAAGGGCGAAGACGGGTTGAAATAGAAGACGTGACGAGTCCAGAACTGGAGGTTGGGATGCGAGCAAGAAATTATTTTGTCGGCGCGGCCTTTGCGCTTTTGGCTGCCGGCATGGGCCATTCGGCGCTGGCAGAGGACATCAAGATCGGCGAGATCAACAGCTACTCGCTGCTGCCATCCTTCACCGAGCCCTATCGCAAGGGCTGGCAGCTCGCGGTCGAAGAGATCAACGCAGCAGGCGGCGTCAACGGCAAGAAGCTCGTCGTCATCTCCAAGGACGACGGCGGCAAGCCGGCCGATGCGCAGACCGCGGCCAATGAACTCGTCTCCAGTGAAGGCGTGGTGATGCTGACGGGCACGTTCCTGTCCAACATCGGCCTCGCCGTCAGCGACTTCGCCAACCAGAAGAAGGTGTTCTTCCTCGCAGCCGAGCCGCTGACGGACGCGGTGACCTGGGCGAAGGGCAACAAGTACACGTTCCGCCTGCGGCCCTCCAACTACATGCAGGCCGCAATGCTGGTCGAAGCCGCCTCCAAGCTGCCGGCGAAGCGCTGGGCGACGATCGCGCCGAACTACGAATACGGCCAGTCCGCGGTCGCCGTGTTCAAGAAGCTGATGTCGGAGAAGCGCCCTGACATCCAGTGGGTCGACGAGCAGTGGCCGCCGCAGGGCAAGATCGATGCGGGTCCGGTGGTGCAGGCGGTGGCGCAGGCCAATCCGGAAGCCATCCTCAACGTTACCTTCGGCCCCGACCTCGTCAAGCTCGTGCGCGAAGGCAATACCCGCGGCCTGTTCAAGGGGCGCGAGGTCGTGTCCTTCCTGACCGGCGAGCCCGAATATCTCGATCCGCTCAAGGACGAGACGCCCGAGGGCTGGATCGTCACCGGCTATCCCTGGTACTCGATCAAGACACCCGAGCATGAGGCGTTCCTGAAGGCCTATCAGGCCAAGTACAACGATTATCCGCGCCTCGGCTCGATCGTCGGCTACCAGACCATCAAGGCGGCCGCTGCGATCATCGCCAAGGCCGGATCGACCGATACCGACAAGATGATCGCAGCCGCAGAAGGCATTTCGATGCCGTCGCCGTTCGGCGAGATCACCTTCCGCAAGATCGACCACCAATCGACCTTAGGAGCCTTCGTCGGCAAGACCGCGCAGAAGGACGGCAAGGGCGTGATGGTGGACGCGACCTACAAGAAGGGCTCGGACTATCTGCCCAGCGACGCCGAAGTCGAGAAGCTGCGGCCGAAGGATTAAGAGCCATTCGAACGCTGCTGCCGTAGGGTGGGTTAGCCGAAGGCGTAACCCACCGTCTTCGGTGCCACACGCGAAGAGGCGGCGGGTTACGCTTCGCTAACCCGCCCGACAAGGTCCGCGCTCGCCGCGGAATCGCACCAAGACCCAACCCGGACCGCCGATGGCATTTTACGTCGTACAGTTTCTGACCGGTCTCGCCAGCGCAGCGTCGCTGTTCCTGGTGGCGTCGGGCCTGTCGATCATCTTTGGCGTGACGCGGATCGTGAATTTCGCGCATGGCGCCTTCTACATGATCGGCGCCTACATCGCCTTCACGCTGACCGAGCGCTTCTCCGGCGCGTTCGGCTTCTGGGGCGGCGTCGTGCTGGCGGCGCTGGCCGTGGCGCTGATCGGCGTCCTCGTCGAGATGGTGTTGCTGCGGCGGATCTATCACGCGCCCGAACTGTTCCAACTGCTCGGCACCTTCGGTCTCACGCTGATGGTCGAGGATCTCGTGGTGCTGGTCTGGGGGCCCGACGATCTCGTCGGCCGCCGCGCGCCGGGCTTCAGGGGTGCGGTCGATTTCTTCGGCCAGAGCATCCCGAGCTACGACCTGTTCCTGATCGTGCTCGGGCCCGTCGTGCTCGGCATCCTCTGGCTGCTGTTCCAGCGCACGCGCTGGGGCGTGCTGGTGCGGGCCGCAACGCAGGACCGCGACATGGTCGCGGCGCTCGGCGTGAACCAGAAATGGCTGTTCACGTCGGTGTTCGCCGTCGGCGTCTTCCTTGCCGCGCTCGGCGGCGCCCTCCAGATCCCGCGTGATGCCGTGCACCACGCGATGGATCTGCGCATCATCGTCGAAGTGTTCGTCGTCGTCGTGATCGGCGGCCTCGGCAGCATCGTCGGCGCCTTCGTCGCGGCGGTGCTGGTCTCCGAGCTGAACGCCTTCGGCATCCTGATCTTTCCAAAGATTTCCATCATCCTGGTCTTCCTGGTGATGGCGGTGGTGCTGATCGTCCGCCCGTGGGGCCTGTTCGGCAAGCCGGAGGCGGCGGCACGCAAGACGCCGGGGTTGTCGGTCAATCCCTGGCGGCCACTGACGTCGAACGAGCGGCTGGCCGCGCTCGCGGCTCTCGTTGTCGCGGCGATGCTGCCGCTGGTCGCCGGCAACTACGCGCTGACCGTCGGCTCGGAGATCGCGATCTTCGTGATCTTCGCCGTCAGCCTGCACTTCCTGATGTCGGTCGGCGGGCTCGCCTCGTTCGGACACGCCGCCTATTTCGGCCTCGGCGCCTACGGCGTCGCCTTCCTGGCCAAGATGGCCGGGCTTCCGATGGTCGTGTGCCTGTTGCTCGGGCCGCTGCTGGGCTGCATGGGAGCCGCCGTATTCGGCTTCTTCGCCGTGCAGCTCTCCGGCGTTTATTTCGCGATGCTGACGCTCGCTTTCGCCCAGATCGTCTGGTCGATCGCCTTCCAGTGGGTGAGCGTGACAGGCGGAGACAACGGAATTCTGGGCGTCTGGCCGGAGAAATGGGCGGCAAGCCCGTCGCATTTCTATTGGCTCGCGCTCGGTGTCGCGGCGCTCGTGACGATCGCGCTAAGGGTCATGGTGTTCTCCCCGTTCGGCTATGCGCTCCGTGCCACGCGTGACTCCGTGCTGCGCAGCGAGGCTGTCGGCATCAACGCCAAGCGCATCCAGTGGACCGCCTTCGTCATCGCGGGCACCACCGCCGGCATCGGCGGCGCGCTGTTCGCGTATCTGAAGGGCAGCGTCTTCCCTGACAATCTCGGCATCTCGCTCTCGGTCGATGCGCTGGTCATGGTGCTGCTCGGCGGCGTCGAGACTGTCTCGGGCGGCGTGATCGGCGCGATCGTCTACAAGGCCTTGAACATCTGGCTCGTCAGCCAGACCGATCTGTCGAAACTCGTGCTCGGCGGCTTCATCGTGCTGATCGTCGTCGTCTTCCCCAAGGGCATCGTCGGCATGCTGGAGATTTTGGCGCAGCGTCGCAGGAAGTCCTCGCCGCCCGGATCATCTTTGCTTGCCAAGCCGATCGAGTCCGCCGAATGAGCGTCGCACCCCCACTTCTCGAGGTCGAAGGTCTGACCAAATCCTACGGCGGCATCCACGCCGTGCGCGGCGTCTCGTTTTCGCTGCGACCAGGCGAAATCCTGGCGCTGATCGGCCCGAACGGCGCGGGCAAGAGCACCTGCTTCGACATGCTCAACGGCCAGAACCGTCCCGATGCCGGTCATGTTCGCCTGCTCGGCGAAGAGACCACCGGCAAGAAGCCGCGCGAAATCTGGCGGCTCGGCGTCGGACGCACCTTCCAGATCACCGCAACCTTCGCCACCATGACGGTGCGCGAGAACGTGCAGGTCGCGCTGATCTCGCATGGCAAGCAGCTGTTCAATCTCTGGGGCTCGGCGCCGCGCTTCGACCGCGGCGAGGCCGTGCGCCTGCTCGAGCTCGTCGGCATGGGCGGCTACGCCGATCGTCCGTGCGGCGAGCTGGCCTATGGCGACCTCAAGCGGCTCGAGCTCGCCGTTGCGCTCGCCAATGAGCCGAGGCTTCTGCTGATGGATGAACCGACCGCAGGCATGGCGCCGCGCGAGCGGGTCGAGCTGATGCGGCTCACGGCGCAGATCGCGAAGGAAAAGTCCATCGGTGTACTCTTCACCGAGCACGACATGGACGTGGTGTTCGAGCATGCCGATCGCATCATCGTGCTCAATCGCGGCACGCTGATCGCCGAGGGCTCGCCGGCCGAGGTGCGCGGCAACCCGCAGGTGCAGGCGATCTATCTCGGCGAGGGGCTGCTTTACGAAGGCGGGCATCGCGAAGGGGCCTCGGCATGAAGCTGACTGTCGAGGGGCTCAACAGCCATTACGGCCCGGCGCATATCCTGTTCGACATCGGCTTCGAGGTCGGCGAGGGCGAGGTGGTGGCGTTGCTCGGCCGCAACGGCGCCGGCAAGTCGACCACTTTCCGCTCGATCGTCGGCCTGGTCGCACAGCGCACCGGCCGCATCATGTTCGAGGGCAAGGACGTTTCGGCGTGCCCCACGCACGAGATCGTGCGTGAGGGTCTCGGCTACGTGCCGGAGGAACGGCGCATCTTCACGGATTTGACCGTGGAGGAGAATCTGGAGGTCGGCCGCCAGCCCAAGCGAGCGAATGCGCCGTACTGGACGCGCGAAAAGCTGTTCACGCTGTTTCCCAATCTCGGCGAGATGAAGGGGCGTCCCGGCGGCCGCATGAGTGGTGGCGAGCAGCAGATGCTGACCATCGCGCGCACGCTGATGGGGAATCCGTCGCTGGTGCTGCTCGACGAGCCCTCGGAGGGCCTGTCACCGAAGATCGTGGAGCAGATGGTCGATGCCATCCTGACCATGAAGAAGGAGGGCGTCAGCATCGTCGTCTCCGAGCAGAACCTGCACTTCGCGCGGTTGATCTCCGATCGCGCCTACATCATCGAGCGCGGCCGCATCTGTTTTGGCGGGACGATGGCCGAGCTTGACGCGCGTCCGGATATCCGCGACGCGCATCTGTCGTTGTGAGGGGCGGGGCAGGAATGGCAAGAAGCGTCACGGCGAAGAAGAGCCTCAAGCAGGGCAAGCCGCCTTATGTGCTCGACGAGCAGGTCGGCTTCATTCTGCGCCAGGTCTGGCAGCGCCACAGCTCGATCTTCTCGCGCGACATCGGCACCAACCTGACGCCGACGCAGTGGGCCGCGCTGTCGAGGCTCGCCGAAACGGGACCGTGCTCGCAGAACCAGCTAGGGCGTCTCACGGCGATGGACGTCGCCACCATCAAGGGCGTGATCGATCGCCTCACGGCGCGCGGACTGACTGAGACCAGCCAGGATCCCGAGGACGGCCGGCGGCTGCTGGTGAGCCTGACGCGCGCCGGTCAGCAGCTGTCGGAAAAGCTCGCGCCGAATGCGATTGCGATCACGCGGGAGACGCTGGCGCCGCTCGACGCCAAGGAGCGCGAGCTGCTGATGGGGCTGTTGAATAAGCTGAGGTGACGGTCTCGTAGGGTGGGTTAGCCGCAGGCGTAACCCACCATGCTTCAGCGAATGCTGAACGATGTTGGTGGGTTACGCCTTGCGGTCTGCGCTTCGCACAGCCCACAAGGCTAACCCACCCTACGGCACCATTTTCCTGGCTTACTTCCCCACCACCTCCGGCACCCTTCCGGCCGGCGGCGTGTTGCGGCTGCGTTGCGTCCGCACGATGCCGTCGATGATGGTCATGCCGATGCCGGGGAGGTCGCCGAGCTGGACGCTCTCGAGGATGTTCTTGCCGGGCGAGTGCTGCGCCTTGTCCATGATGACGAAATCGGCGGAGCGGCCCACTTCAATGAGGCCGCAATCGAGCTGCCGCATCCGCGCGGTGTTGCCGGTAGCAAGGCAGAACGCGATCTCAGCCGGCAAATCGCCGAGCGAGGACAGCATCGAAACCATGCGCAGGATGCCGAGCGGCTGCACGCCGGAGCCGGCGGGCGCGTCGGTGCCGAGGATGACGCGATGCAGATCGCCCATCTCGCGCGCGGTGCGCAGCGTGAACAGGGCCGAGCGCTCATTGCCGTTATGCACGAGCTCGAGACCCCGCTTGCAGCCCTCGCAGATGCAGCGGATCTGGTCGTCGGGCAGCGCGGTGTGACCGCCATTGATGTGGCCGACCACGTCGGTGTCGGCTTCCAGCACCACGTCTTTGTCGATCAGGCCGGAGCCGGGGATCGAGGGGCCGCCGGTGTGGATCGTGCTCTGGATGCCGTATTTGCGGGCCCAGCCGACCATCCTGCGCGCGGTCGGGCCGTCCTTGACGCCGCCGAGGCCGACTTCGCCGAGCAGCTTGACGCCGGCTGCGGCGAGCTCCTTGAAATCCTCCTCGACCATCTCGCATTCGATCACGGGTGCGCCGGCGTGAACCTTCACGCCGCCGGGCCGCAAATTCCAGAAGGCGCGCTGGGCGAAGATGGCCATGGCCTTCAGCCCGACGACGTCGCGCGGGCGGCCGGGCATGTGCACTTCGCCGGCCGAGATCATGGTGGTGACGCCGCCATGCAGATTGCTGTCGATCCAGCCGATCTGGTTCTGGCGCGGCGTCCAGTCGCCGGCGACAGGATGGACGTGGCTGTCGATCAGGCCGGGCGCCACCGTGGTGCCGTTGGCCTCTACGATCGTGGTCGCGCCTTCAGTGTCGAGGTCCTTGAAGCGGCCGATCGCGGTGATCTTGCCGTTCTCGGCGACGATGGTGTCACCATCCAGGATCGGCTTTTCCATCGCGCCGGACAGGATCAGGCCGATATTGCGGATCACGAGCTTCGAGGGTCCGGTGGCCTGGGGTGCGTCATGCGCCATGGAAGGGGTCCTTATTCCTAACTGCAACGCTCTCGATCTTGGGCAGCCTTGACCGCGGGATCAAGCAGGATTATTCATTTGTATACGAATGATCGTATACGAACGACGCATAGCTGCCCGCCTCGAAAATCGCAGATGACGCGCCAGGGAAGGTGAGATGAGCAATTTCAATCAGGAAAGCGTTTTGAGCGTCCACCACTGGACCGACACGCTGTTCTCCTTCAAGACCACCCGCAGCCCGACCTTCCGCTTCCGCAACGGCGAGTTCACCATGATCGGGCTCAAGGTCGGCGAGAAGCCGCTGCTGCGGGCCTACAGCGTCGCCAGTGCCAACTACGAGGACACCCTCGAATTCTTCTCGATCAAGGTGCCGGACGGCCCGCTGACCTCGCGGCTCCAGCACCTGAAGCAGGGCGACGAGATCATCGTCAGCCGCAAGGCCACCGGCACCCTTGTCATCGACAATCTGGAGGACGGGCGCAACCTCTACCTCATCGGTACCGGCACCGGACTCGCGCCGTTCCTCAGCGTGATCAAGGACCCCGAGACCTACGAGCGGTTCGAGAAAGTCGTGCTGCTGCACGGCTGCCGTCATGTGAAGGAACTCGCCTATGGCGAGATGATCACCGAGCATTTGCCCAAGGACGAGATGCTCGGCGAGTACATCCAGAACCAGCTGATCTACTATCCGACCGTCACGCGCGATCCCTTCCGCAACCGCGGCCGCATCACCGACCTGATCACGTCAGGCAAACTGTTCAGCGATATCGGCCTGCCGGCGCTCGAAGCGGCCCACGACCGCGTCATGATCTGCGGCAGCCCGGCGCTGGTGGCCGACACCCGCGTGCTCCTCGGCGAGCGCGGGTTCGTCGAGGGCAATCATGGCGAGCCGGCCCAGTTCGTGGTCGAAAAGGCCTTTGCCGAGCGATGAGCCTCGAATAGACCGTATTTTCGCCGCGGCGTGGGCGTTGCCCCGCCGATTCGGCCCTTGATAAACTGTGGGAACGAATCAGCGGAGTTCCCACATGGTTGCGGACAGCGACAGCAACATCGCCTGGCACCGGGTTCAGTTGAAGAAAAACCGCGCCGAGTTGAAGGCGCTGGAGACCGCGCGCTTCACGATGGGCGAGATCGCGTCCTCGAAGCGGAACGGCCAGACCCAGAAGGCGATCGCGGAACTGAAACGCAAGATCGCGCAGTCCGAGCGTGTGATCGCCGATCACGACAAGCGCACGCGCCGTCCGCTCGGTACCGATCTGCAAAGTCTGAGCAATGGCAGCTGGAGCCATTGGGATGCCTACACCAGCCAGCGGCAGCGCAAGGCCGGCCCGCGCACGCCAGGGCGCGGTTAGTCCAGTTGCGCGAGGAGGGTTGGTTCCGGCCCTTGCACCTGCGGCATCGCACACCATCTGGTTGAAGCGCCAGCAACCTGTCCGGTGATCCCATGGTACCGCGCCTCGATTTCACCAGCGAGGCCTTCTTTCGCGATCCGCCACAGGCCATTGCGGCCCTGCGGGCGCAAGGGCCCGTGGTCGCCACGCGTTTTCCCCTCGTCGGCGACGTCTGGATCACGACCACTCACGACGCCGCCGCACAGGTGCTCAAGGACAGCGCGGCTTTTACGCTGCGCAAGGAAGATGGCGACGTGGCCGGCCTGCGCTGGTGGATGCCGGGCCTGGTCAGGACCATCGCCAACAACATGCTGACCATGGACGAGCCGGACCATACCCGGCTGCGGAACATCGTCGACGAAGCCTTTCGCCGCCGCGCCATCCTCGCGATGGAGCCGCGCATCCGCGACATCGCGGATGACCTTGCGGCGGAATTGTTCGCGGAAGGAAGCCCGGCCGATCTCGTGGAGCGCTATGCGCGCATCCTGCCGCTGTCTGTGATCTCCGAGCTGCTCGGCCTGCCCATGGCGGATCGCCCTCGCTTCATCGCCTGGGCCAATGCGATGTCCTCGCTGACGAACGTCGTCAGCTTCTTTCGCCTGCTGCTCGCGTTTCGCAAGATGCGGAACTATCTCCGACAGCAGCTGCAAATCGCGCGCGAGCGAGGCGGCGAAGGCCTCATCGCAGAGTTGGTCCAGGTCGAACGCGAGGGCCGCGAGATCACGCCGGACGAAATGGTCTCGATGGTGTTCCTGCTGCTTGCGGCGGGCTCCGAGACCACCACGCATCTCATCAGTGGCTCGGTGTACGAGCTGCTCAGGAATCCGGGTCTGCGCGACTGGCTGGAACAGGACTGGAGCCGCGCCGGGCTCGCAGTGGAGGAGTTCTTGCGTTTCGTTTCGCCAGTGCAGTTTTCAAAACCGCGTTATGTGCGACAGAACGTCGAGCTCGAAGGCATGCGGCTGAAGAAGGGTGATCGCGTCATGGTGATGCTCGCGGCGGCGAACATGGATCCGGCGGTGCACGAGCAACCGGCACGGCTCGATCTCGAACGCAAGCCCAACCGCCACATCTCGTTCGGCACGGGAATTCATTTCTGCCTCGGCCATCAACTGGCGCGGATCGAGGGGGCGTGTGCGCTCCAGGCGCTGTTGACGCGCTGGCCACGGCTCGGTCTCGCTGTCGATCCGTCTCAAATTCATTGGCGCAAGCGGCCGGGCCTCCGCGCGATCGCGAAATTGCCCGTTGTGGCCGATGCCGGTGAGCGGCGTCAGGTCGTCGATTTGCGCGATGCGACCAGATCTCGTTCCCAGCCGAACACGGAGCGGCCGTCGAGATCGGGCGAGGCTGCACGTTCGCCCTCGATGTAGGCCCCGACCGACGGGCCGCTTGCAGTGCGTTCAAGCCGCCGCGCCTGGTCGTCGAGACGTTTGATCGCTTGCATCTCTTCCTCGCGTCCGAGCTTGGCGCTCTGGATGGCGCCCTTCAGCACGCGGATGGTCTCGTCATAGACCTTGATCGGGACGGGGTAGGGATGCCGGTCCTTGCCCCCATGAGCGAGCGAGAAGCGCGCTGGATCGCTGAAACGATAGGGCGCGCCGTGCACGACCTCGGCGACCATCGCCAGGGAGCGCACGGTACGCGCGCCGACGCCGGGCGTCAGCAGCAGTTCGGGGAAGTCGACCGGCCCGCGCTCGGCAGCCGCCGCAAGCGTGCCGTGCAGGCGGCGCGCGAACACGTCCTTGGGCCTGACATCGTGATGTGCCGGCATGATCAGATGCGGCAGCATGGCCTGCGCGGGCTCGGGCGCCGTCCCGGAGAGCCGTTCGAATTCGGTGAGGATGCGATCGGGGCCGAACTCGGTGAGCAGCTCGAGTTGCGCGCTGCGCGAGACGTCGGCGCGATGGTCGGTCAGATTGACGATCTCGCCCTGCTGCGGGCCGTCGATCGCGCTGTGAGGTGCGTCGACAAAACTCTTCAGTGCCTCGGAATGCCAATGATAGCGCCGGGCCTGGCGCTTGTCGCCGTTCATGCCCTGCTGCACGACGGTCCACTTGCCCTCGGCGGTTACGAAGAAGCCGTGCAGATAAAGATCAAAACCGTCCTGCACCGCGGCGCTGTCCACTTTCGCCACGAGCCGCGAGGCGCGCGTGAGCTTCGCGCCATCGAAGCCGACGCGCTCACCGAGCTGCAACAGCTCGTCCGGCGTCTTGCGCGAATGCTGGCCGCGGCCGCCGCAGACATAGATCCCGAGCTCATCCTGGAGCGGGCCAAGCCCACGCTTCAGCGCGCCGATCACCGCTGTCGTGATGCCCGAGGAGTGCCAATCCATCCCCATCACGGCGCCGAACGACTGGAACCAGAACGGATGCGACAGCCGCTGCATGAACTCATCGCGCCCGTAATGATGCACGATCGCCTGCGTGACGATCGCACCCAGCGAGGCCATGCGACTCGCGAGCCATGGCGGAACCCGCCCGGTGTGGAGAGGAAGATCGGCGCTGCCGGTACGTCTGGTCATGGTTGCCTCAAACTAGCGCAGTTCGGCGACGGTTGCACCAGAGGGATGCTGCGTTGCACTCAGCGGGCGGAGCGAAACCCGGCAGAATGCGTTGGCGAGGGCGAGTGCAATACCGGGGACATGAATGAACTGGCAGGCCCTCATGGCCGACATCGACAAGATGTTCGGGTGGATCCCATCATGGTTTATCGGTCTCGGCCTGGTCGCCGGAGCCATGCTGCTTGCGCTGTCGTTCTATCGGCTCGCCGCCTGGCTGCTCAACCGAGCCTTTGGAACCCGGCTTCCGCTCCTGAGCGTCTTCATCGAGCGCACTTCAGGGCCGGCGCAGCTCGCCGTGTGCCTTGCCGCCGTCGCGCTGATTCTGCCGCTTGCGCCGCTCGACGACGCGTTCCGCACCCCATTGACGCGCCTGTTCGTCGTCGCCTTCATCGCGCTGATCGGCTGGATATCGATTCGCGTCGTGGACATGAGTGCGGCGCGGTACTTGCAGAACTTTCGCGACGTCACCGAGAACTTCGTGGCGCGCAAGCACGTGACCCAAGTGCGCGTGTTCAAGCGCGTCACCGACATCATCATCGTCATCATCACGGTCTCGACCGCGCTGATGACGTTCGATTCGGTCAGGCAATATGGCGTCAGCCTGTTCGCCTCGGCTGGTGCCGCCGGTCTCATCGTCGGTCTTGCCGCGCGACCATTGCTCAGCAATCTGATCGCGGGCCTGCAGATCGCGATCACCCAGCCGATCCGGATCGAGGATGCCGTCATCATCGAGAACGAGTGGGGCTGGGTTGAGGATATCGCCGCGACCTATGTCGTGATCCGGCTCTGGGACTGGCGCCGCATGGTGGTGCCACTGTCCTATTTCATCGAAAAGCCGTTTCAGAACTGGACCCGCGATACCGCGTCCCTGATAGGCGTCATCGCGCTTCATGTCGACTATCGCGCGGACGTGCCGCGTATCCGCCGCTGGCTCGAGGGAGCCGTGAAAGAGTCGAAACTCTGGGATGGCGCGGTGGTCAACCTGCAGGTGATCGACGCGGATTCGCGCACCATCGAGCTGCGTGCGCTGGTCAGCGCACGCAATGCGCCGCAATCCTGGGACCTGCGCTGCGAAATGCGCGAGAAGCTGATCGCTTTCATCCGCGACGAGATGCCGGAAGCCCTGCCGCGCGAACGCGCCATCCTGATCCCGCAGGGCGGGCGCGACGATGATGAATTCCTGCGACGTGCTGGGTCGTCGGAGAGAATGAGGGCGCGTACGCACAATTGACCGGCGCGCGAGGCATCTTGCTACCCGTGCCCGTGGTTCTTGTTGACGAGACCTGATCTTTTGTACGATAGTACAAATCAGATGTCACGCAAGCCCACCAGCAAGGATACGGCCCGCAAGCCGAACATGCGCGAGGCGATCCTCGCCGCGGCGGAGGAGTTGTTCGCCACCAACGGCTTCAACGCCGTTTCGGTCCGCGATATCGCTCAGGCAGCAGGGGCCAATCCCGGCAGCGTGACCTATCATTTCAAGACCAAGGACGGGCTGCTGCTGGAGATCTACCGGCGCCATTGCGGGCCGATGAACCTGCGCCGCTCCGAGCTGCTCGCGGCCGCCAAGCGCGTGCGCGATCTCCAGGACCGGCTGGAAGCGATCGTGCGGGCCTATGTGGTGCCAGCCTTCACCTCGGGCAGCGATCTCGCCGGCGGCGGGGCGCGTTTCACGCGGCTGCGCGCCGTGATGTCGGCCGAGGGCAACGAAGTCGCGCGGAAAATCATCGCGCAGACGTTTGACGACACCAGCCACGCTTTCATCGACGCGATTCATGAGAGCCTGCCGCACATTCCGCGCACCGACATCGTCTGGCGCAGCCACTTCCTGCTCGGCGCACTCTATTACTCGCTGGTGACGCCGGATCGCGTCTCCCGGCTGTCGCGCGGCGAAGCCGACGGCGGCGATCCCGCCAATGCCATCGAGCAGTTGGTGCAGGCCACCGTCGCCGCGTTTCAGGCGCCGGCGCTGGATCAGGCCGCTCCGGCACGGCGGCGGGCGGTCGCAAGCAGCAAGGTCTGAAGAAGCATTCCCGTTCGGCGGTTGAAGTGATGACGATGTTGTACACGCCGACCATTCCGCCGCCGGATCGCGACACGCGGACACCCGAATTCAAGCTGCCGAAGCTGTCCTGCGATGCGCATTGCCACATCTTCGGGCCCGGCGCGAAATATCCATATTCGCCGGACCGATCCTACACGCCGCCGGATGCCCCGCTCGAAGACTTCAGGGTGTTGCATGCCAAGCTCGGCGTGGAACGTGCGGTCATCGTCAATGCCAGCGTCCACGGCACCGACAATACGGTGGCGCTCGACGCCATCGCGCAGAGCGACGGGGCCTATCGCGCGGTCGCCAATATCGACGACACCATCACCGAGCGCGGCTTGCGTGTGCTGCACGAGGGTGGCTTCCGCGGCTGTCGCTTCAATTTCGTGCGGCATCTCGGCGGGGTTCCCGACAAGCGCGTGTTCAACCGCATCATCGCGATGGTCGCACCGCTCGGCTGGCACATCGATCTGCATTTCGACGCGATCGATCTACCCGAATATGCGGGCATGCTGACAAGGCTGCCGCTGAGCTACACCATCGACCATATGGGACGGGTGAAGGCCGCCGAAGGACCCGACCAGCTTCCGTTCAGGATTTTGATCGAGCTGATGCAGCGCGATGAGAAGTGCTGGGTCAAGATCTGCGGCTCGGAGCGGGTGTCCTCGGCCGGCCCGCCGTTCGCCGACGCGGTGCCGTTCGCACGAAAAATCGTCGAGACAGCCCCTGACCGAGTCATCTGGGGCACCGACTGGCCGCACCCCAACGTGAAGATGATGCCGAACGACGGTGACCTCGTCGATCTCATTCCGCTGTTCGCACCGGAGGCGGAATATCGGCAGAAGATCCTGGTCGACAATCCCGCGCGCCTGTTCGAGTTCGATCGATGACCGCACGCGTGATCGACAAGCCGCAGCCGCTCGGCGACGACGCCTTTGTGATGCCGACGAACGAAAGAGGGGAGTAGTCCCATGAAAACAGGTCTCGTGATCACCGCCCATCCCGGCGATTTCGTCTGGCGCGCCGGGGGCGCCATCGCGCTGCATGCGAAGAAGGGCTATCGCATGAAGATCGTCTGCATGTCATTTGGCGAGCGCGGCGAGAGCCAGTTTGCCTGGAAGGAAAAGGGCGCAACGCTGGAGTCGGTCAAGGCCGGTCGCAAAGACGAGGCGGAGCGGGCGGCCAAGCTATTGGGTGCAGAGATCGAGTTCTTCGATTGCGGCGACTATCCGCTGAAGCTCACCGAGGCGCATTTCGACCGCATGGTCGACATCTACCGAGAGCTCAATCCGAGCTTCGTGCTGACGCACGCGCTGGAAGACCCCTATAATTTCGACCACCCGAATGCGGCGCATTTCGCGCAGGAGACCCGCGTGGTCGCGCAGGCGATGGGCCACAAGCCGGGCGCGCAGTATAAATATTCGGCGCCGCCGGTGTTCCTGTTCGAGCCGCACCAGCCCGAGCAGTGCAATTACAAGCCGGACCTGCTGCTCAAGATCGACGAGGTCTGGAAGCAAAAATACGAGGCATTCCAGATTCTCGCCGCGCAAAAGCATCTCTGGGGCTATTACGAGCGCGTCGCGCTCAATCGCGGCATCCAGGGCAGCCGCAACACCGGCGTGCCCATGACCTATGGCGAAGCCTATCAGCGCCTGTTCCCGACCGTCGCGGAGGAATTGGCATGAGGCCGGTCGTCGTTCGCAACATCGAGCGAGCCGATCCCGCCGGGATGGCGGAGTACGGCGTCTCGACCGTGCACGAGGCCTATGGCCGCCTCGGCCTGATGAAGCCATACTTGCGGCCTGTTTGGGCGGGGGCATCGATCGCCGGTCCCGCGGTGACCGTGCTCGCGCAGCCCGGCGACAACTGGATGATCCATGTCGCGGTCGAGCAGTGCCGGAAGGGCGATATGCTCGTCGTCGGCTGCACCACCGACAACACCGACGGCATGTTCGGCGAGCTGCTTGCAACCTCGCTCCAGGCGCGCGGCGTGCAGGGGCTGGTCATCGATGCCGGCTGCCGTGACGTCAAAGCGCTGCTCGAGATGAATTTTCCGGTGTGGTCGCGCGCGGTCTCAGCCAGGGGCACGGTGAAGGCCACGCTCGGTTCGGTCAACGTTCCCGTGGTTTGCGCCGGCGTCAATGTCGATCCCGGTGACATCATCGTCGCCGATGACGACGGTGTCGTCGTGGTCCCGAAGCGCTATGCTGCTGCAGTCGCCGAGAAGGCGAGGCAGCGCAACGCGGACGAGAGCGGCAAGCGCGCGCGCCTCGCCTCGGGCGAGCTTGGCCTCGACATGTACAACATGCGCGACGCACTGGCGAAGGCCGGGCTCGTCTATGTCGATAGCCTCGAGGACGTCTGAAAAAAGTGGAGCGAGCGGATGGATCGTCTCAAGCTGAAGGCCGTGCTCGGCAATCACCCCCACGTCAAGGCGACGAAGAGCGGCGAGCTCCGCTCCGATCTGTTCGATCTCGAGTTCATCGAATACACGCCGACCAACACCGCGTTCAAACCGATGGTCCGCGAGCAGGCCTTCGACGTCTGCGAAATGGCGATCGTGACCTTTCTGATGGCCAAAGCTCATGGCAAGCCGCTCGTGCTGCTGCCGGCGACCATGCTTGGCCGCTTTCAGCATTCCTACGCGCTTTACAATCCGGCGCACGGAATGCTCGGGCCATCCGATCTCGAAGGCAAGCGGGTTGGTATCCGCTCGTTCACCACGACGACGGGCGCCTGGATCCGGGGCATTCTCGCCAACGACTACGGCGTCGACCTCGACAAGATCAAATGGGTGACGTTCGAGGACCCGCACGTCGCCGAATATGTCGACACCACCGAGCGCGCGCCGAAGGACAGGAAGGCATTGCAGATGCTGCTCGACGGCGAAGTGGATGCCGTGCTCGGCGAGACCTCCGATCATCACGGCCTGAAGTCGCTCTTTCCCGATCCGGTCGCGGAGGCCGCCAGATGGTATGCGCGCCGTGGCGTCGTGCCGGTCAACCATCTCGTGGTCGTGACCGAGCAGCTTGCACGATCACGCCCTGACGTGGTCGCGGGCGTCTATGATCTGCTCAAGCGGAACAAGGCCCAGGCGGGACCTGCGGGGGCGCCCGACCTTTTGCCCTTCGGGATTGAAGCGAACAGGAAGCCGTTGGAGCTCATCGTCGACTACGCATTCCAGCAGGCGCTGATCCCGCGCCGCTATGCAGTCGGGGAGCTGTTCGATGCCAACATAGGAGGACTGGAGTGATGGCGGATCCGAAGCGCTGGCAGATCGGGCTGGTTGGCTATGGTGAGGTCGGCCGGATCCTGGCCGAGGATTTGCGCCAGCAGGACATCAAGGTCGCGGCTTTCGATATCAAGCTTGGCGGGGAGCAGGGCGCCGCGCTGAAGGAGCACGCGGCCAAATTTGGCGTGACGCTCGCCACCTCTCACGCCGAGCTGACGGCGAGATCCGACTTCATCATCTCAGCCGTGACGGCGAGCCAGGCCGTCCCAGTCGCAAAGGCGTGCGCGGCTGCGATCAACCACGGCACCTGGTTTCTGGATTTCAATTCGGCTTCGCCCGGCGCCAAACAACGCGCGGCAGCGCTGATCGACGGTGCCGCGGGACGCTATGTCGAGGGCGCTGTGATGACGTCGGTGCCGCCTTACCGGATCAAGGTGCCGCTGCTGCTCGGCGGTGCGGGCGCGAGGGAGCTCGAGCCGCTGCTCAACGCGATCGGCTTTGCGGCGAAGGTCGCGAGCGACAAGCTCGGCGTGTCTTCGGCGGTGAAGATGTGCCGCAGCATCATGATCAAGGGCCTCGAGGCCATGGTGATCGAAAGTTTTACGACCGCACGCGCCTATGGCGTCGAGGATGCCGTGCTGGCATCGCTCGCGGAAACCTTTCCCGCCGTCAACTGGGAGAAGCAGGGCGCCTATTTCTTCCAGCGCGTGATCGAGCACGGCCGCCGCCGCGCCGAGGAGGTCCGCGAAGTCGCCGAAACCGTGCGCGAGGCCGGGCTGACGCCGTGGTCAGCGCAGGGTACGGCCGAGCGTCAGGCCTGGGTCGCCGATCTCGCCGATGAAGGCGTGTTTGGGATGAAGGGTACCAAGGAATTTGCCCGGAGCGCCGACTGGCGCATCGAGGCGGATCGTATTCTGGCGAAGATCAAACATTGAACGCGCGGGCTCAGCTCAGGATTCTGGCGCTGTGCAGTTAGCCGGAGATTTCGTCGCGCGCGGCCTGGATCAAATCGATCAGGCTCTTGGCCCCGCGGACAACGTCCTTGGTGCGCTCAGTCCGGAATTCGGTCAGGATCATGCGAATGCACTTGTCGGCGGTATCGAGCGTGCGGAGCGCGCGAGCCATGTCATCCTGCGTGTGGATCGCCGCTATATCGAGGCCCGACAAAACTTCGCCGATGCCGTTCAATCGCTTGACGGCCGTCTCCCCGGGCGTGCTGGCCCGGATGGATTGATAATCAATGCTGCTGAATGCGCTGAACATATCCATAACTTCCCCAGAGAACGCAGACGGTCAGGGCGCACGTCCTAGTATGGCTAGTGCGTCCCTTCCCGCAACGCGTGGAGCTACGGTCCGGGATTTTACTGGGCTCGGATTTGGAGAAGGATTGCCGGTGACCCGGGCCCGCCACGTCCGGGGATCAGCGAGGTTTCCCCATCATCCTACCATTGGCCGCGACGAGCATACCTGCCTTGTACACAGCGCGGCCCTGCGGCACCGCGACCACGGCCTCGGGCACATGCTCCGCAGCCAGCGTCACGAAATCGGCCTTGGCGCCGACACGCAGACCGTAGCCTTCGAGGCGCAGAGCCTTGGCGCCAGATTCGGTGACGACATCGAATGCAACCCGGAGTTCCTCGTCGGTGTTGAAGCCCGAACGATAGCCGAGCGTCGTCGCCCGGCGCAGCATGTCGCCATCGCCATAGGGCCACCATGAATCGCGGATGTTGTCGTTGCCGCTGAACACGGTGACGCCGGCATCGCGCAGGACAAGGATCGGCGGGAATGCCCGGGCGCCCGGCGCATTGGTCATAATCGCGACGCCGGAGCGCGCGAGGGTTTCGGCGACACTCTTGAGGTGATCCACCGCGATATCGCCCAGGCCGTAAGCGTGGCTGACGGCGACATGGCCCTCCATGCCGAGCGCGCGCGTGCGCGCCGCGATCTGCTCGATCTCGAAGACGCCCAACGAGCCCATGTCGTGCAGGTGGATATCGACATCGACGCCGTGCTTCCCGGCGACGCCAAACACCACATCCAGATGCTTCTCGACATCCCGGTCAAAGCTCGCAGGATCGAGGCCGCCGACGAGGTTCGCGCCGAGGCCGATGGCCTCATCCAGCAATTGCGGCGTGCCCGGGCTCGCCAGAATGCCGCTCTGCGGAAAGGCGACGAGCTGGATATCGATCAGGTCCCGATACTCCTCGCGCACACGCAAGATCGTCTCGAGCGATTTCAGCCCGACCGAGCCATCGACCATGACGTGGCTGCGCATTCGCGTTGAGCCATTGATGATGCAGAGATCGAGCTGGTTTCGGGCTCGCACGTCCATCGGCGCTGACAGGGCCATGTTCTGCGCCTGGAAGGCCACGCGTTCGCGTACGTCGAAGCCATTGGTGCACGGCCTGTGGGGACGCCAGGCGTCACCATAGAAGCTGGTGTCGAGATGGATGTGGCCCTCGACGAAACCGGGAACGACGAGAGCGTTGCCGAGATCAACAGTCTCGGCGTCGCCTGCGGGCGCATCAGCGGGCAGGAGCGCGGCGATACGACCGTCCTTGACCGCGATGTGGTGGCGCGCTCCGCCGTCGAAGCGTGCGTTCATGAAGAGTTTGTCGAAAGCCATCCGGTCGCTCCCCTTGGGTCGATGTGCAGCGCTCGTTGTGGGCGTCGTTCAGTTTCGCGGGTGAAGCAGCTTGGCCGGCAGCCGCTCAAAGGTTTGCCGTCCGTTCTTGAAACCCATCAGGATATCGGGCAGCTCCGCGATGGCGAAACGGCTGTCCTTGATGTCGAGGACGACGAGATCGGCGCGCTTTCCGACCGCGATCCCGTAATCCCTGAGGTTCATGAGCCGCGCCGGCAGCTCGGTGACAAGATCGAGGCAGGCGTCGAAGTCGCCGACGGAGGCGTGGGCGACGTTGGCGTAAAAGTTCGCCATGCGCAGCAGCGACGCATCGCCGAACGGCGTGAAGGGATTGAGCACGTTGTTGGTCGCGACCGAGCAGACGACGCCGCCGCCCGCGAGCTTGTGGGCGAGCGTCAGTCCACGCGGCGCGTTGTGGGTGGCCTCACGCCCCATCAGAT
Organism: Bradyrhizobium sp. USDA 4472; assembly: GCF_054058595.1. Taxonomy (NCBI): domain Bacteria; kingdom Pseudomonadati; phylum Pseudomonadota; class Alphaproteobacteria; order Hyphomicrobiales; family Nitrobacteraceae; genus Bradyrhizobium; species Bradyrhizobium sp. USDA 4472. The sequence continues at coordinate 6,893,737 of NZ_JBSSAM010000001.1, read as the reverse complement.
AGAGATCGGTGGCGGGCAGCACAGTGACGGCGATTCCGGCCCTCGCCAATTGCGCCGTGGCCGCCTTCAGCCGTTCCGGCGGCATGGCCGAAAGTTTGGTGACATGCCCGATCGCGACGCGTCCCTGATAATTGCGCTGCTCGGTCTGCCTGATGACTTCGTCGAGATGCGACCAGGAGGGATCGAGATCGAAGTCGAGATGGAGGTCGACGTCGAGGTCGAATTGCTCGGCGAGATCGAAGATGCGCGCGAGATGCACGTTCGGGGCGGGGTCGGTATAGGGGCAGCCGCCGATCGCGTCGGCGCCCTGGCGCAGGGCCTGGATCAGCAGCTCCTCCGCGCCAGGATCATTGGTTAGGCCCTCTTGTGGAAAAACGCAGAGCGAGAGATCGATGGCCCAGGCATAGTCGCGCTTGAGCGCCTTGACCGCCTCGAAGCTGCGCAAGCCGATGCGCGGGTCAATTTCGACATGGGTGCGCATCCGGGTCGTGCCGTGCACGATGGCGCGCTCGAGCACCTTGGCGCCGCGGGCATAGACATCGTCGATGTCGAAATCCCGCTTCATCGCCGAGACGGCACGGATGGCATCGCGGAGCGTGCCGTGGATGTGCCCGCAGCGTTCGAGCAGGCATGCCTTGTCGAGATGGATGTGGGTGTCGACGAAGCCTGGGAGTGCCAGCCGTCCTCCGACATCGATCTCGATGGCTTCGCAGGCGAGCCGGGGTTCGATCGCGGTGATGCGTCCGCCTTTCACACCGAGATCGACAGGTGTCACGGATGATCGCAACAGGGCGTTGCGGAAGATCAGGTCAAAGGCGGTCTGGGCGGTCATGGCGGAGAATCTTGGGGTGGGCTCGTAGGGCTCGGCGACGGGGCGCCAGGACAGCAATGTAACTGAGATGGAGGGTCGGCCGCCACATCGAAAGCGGCGATAGCTGATGAACGGAGGCTGGTCTGGCGGTTGGCGCGCGCCTGCGCTATCAACCGATCGGTGGCGCCCGGCATGGAGGCGCAACCGCTTTCAGGAGTCCGCCGATGCGTCTATCCGCCGTCCTTTTGGCCGTCACATGTCTTGCCGGCGCAGCGTCTGCCGAAGATCTGTCGGGCACGCTTCAGAAGGTCAAGGACACCGGGAAGATCACGCTCGGCTACCAGGAAGCCTCCGTGCCCTTCAGCTATCTCGACGGCAACCAGAAGCCGGTCGGGTTTGCCATGGACATCTGCCTCAGGATCGTCGACGCCGTGAAGAAGCAACTCGCCATGCCCGACATTGCCGTCGAGACTGTCGCCGTGACCTCGTCCAACCGCATCCCGCTGATGGTCAACGGCACGCTCGATCTCCACTGCTCGGCGACCACCAACAATGCCGACCGCCAGAAGCAGGTCGCCTTCACCAACACGCATTTCCTCAGCGCGACGCGGTTTGCCGCCAAGAAGGCTTCCAGGATCAACACCATCGACGACCTCAAGGGCAAGGCCGTCACCGCTGTGGCAGGCTCAGTTAATTTGAACCAGCTCGCCAAGGTCAATACCGAGCGCAATCTCGGTATCAAGATCATGCCGGCCGTGGACCAGGCCGAGGCGTTCCTGCTGCTGGAGACCGACCGTGCTCAAGCCTACGCGCTCGACGATGTCCAGCTTGCGGTCGCAATTGCGCGCTCGAAGGAGCCGGCGCTGTTCATGATCAGCGAGGAGACGTTCTCGAAGCCTGAACCTTACGGCATCATGCTGCGCCGGGACGATGCGCCGTTCAAGGCGCTCGCCGATCGCGCCACGGCCGAGCTCTATGCGAGCCCGGAGATCGAGGTGCTCTACAGGAAATGGCTGGAATCGCCGACGCCGCCGAACGGGATCAACTACAACGTTCCGATGTCGGCAGCCTTGCGCAACGCCTTCAAGAACCCGAGCTCGAGCGCCGATCCGGATGTATATCTTGTGAAGTGAGGCGAGGGCGCCAGCGGGCGCGCGGCGTGTCGAGCAATCGGCCCGCCAGCGCCACGCCGCTTGCCGCAATCGCCGCCATGACGAGGGCCCAGGCCACAAACAACCGATGGCCGATCAGCGCGCCGCTTAAGAGCGGGGCGCTGATGTTTGCACCCGACATCAGCGATTGGTTGAGGCCCATGATCATGCCCTGGCGGTTGATCGCAGTCGAGCGCGACAGCTCCGCCGTCAGCGTGCTGCGGGCAAACATGGTGCCGACGATGATCAGCGTCAGGTAGATCGCGAGCAGGCTGATATTGCTGCCGGCGGCAAGGCCGGCAAATCCGAGGCCCATGCAGGCGAAGGCTGCCATCACGATCGTGCGGTCGGAAGCGACGAGGTTCGCCCGCGTGATCAGAAGTCCCTGAACCACCATGTTGATGAAGCCGGCATAAGCAAACATCCAGCCGAGCTCGCGCGCGCCGAAGGGATGTCGGTCCCAGGAGAACCGCGCCGACAGGAACAGGCCGATCTGCGACAGGAACATCGAATTGACGAAGAAGAACACGATCAGCAGGCCGAGCAGGCGCCAGCCGTAGCGCATGCCGAACAGGCTGCGCATCAGCGTCGGCTCGGGCACGCGGTGCTGGTAGAGCGGCTCGGATGCGGGATGATCGGGCGGAAGAAGGGCAATCGTGGCGAGGATGCTGATAAGCGAGAGCGCGGCTGCGGCCCACACCGGTGCGGTCTGGCCGTAATGAACCAGGAAGCTCGCCAGCGCCGGCCCGAGCAGGAGCCCCGTGCCGATCGCACCGCTGGTCATGCCGAGCGCCTGCTTGCGCGTCGCCGGTGCGCTGTGCTCGGCGGCATAGGCGTGGGCGACCGAGATGTTTCCTGATGTCAGGCCATCGATGATACGCGCCAGGAACACCAGCGTCAGATTGCCGGCCAGCGCGAGCAGGACGAATCCAATGAGCGTTCCGATCTGGCTGACGACCAGGACTTTCCGCCGCCCGTAGCGGTCGGAGAGAATGCCGACCACGGGACCCGCGACGAGCTGGCAAACGGCATAGACCGAGATCAGCGCGCCGATCAGGAAGGGCGTGGCGCCGAGCCGCTGCGAATAGAACGGCAGCAGCGGCAGGATGATGCCCATCCCCGTGGCGTCTACGGCCACGACGACGAAGGTCGGGGCGAGCGAGAGCGCGCTTTCGCCCGCCATCGCCTGCCGTACCTCTGCCGTGGAACCCGGGGCCATGACGCGTTGTCCTCGTTCGCTTTTGCGTGATCGGTCTGAATGTTCCGGATATATAGTTGCAGGCTAATAGTTCGTGTCCTATCTATTTTGCATGGCTCTGTCGCAGGCTCACATCCACGGCGAAATCGGCCGGCTGGTCGCGCGCCTGGCCCGCGTCTGGCGGCGCGAGTCGGATCAGGCGCTGTCCGACCATGGGCTGTCCTATGCAACCGCGATTCCGCTCCTGGTGCTGTCGCGGCAGGGCGAGAACGTCCGCCAAGGCGTGCTGGCCGACGAGCTCGGCATCGAAGGGCCGTCGCTGGTGCGCCTGATTGATCTGCTCCAGGCCGAGGGTCTGGTGGAGCGCCGCGAAGACGCCACCGATCGCCGTGCCAAAACGCTCCATCTGACCAAAGCGGGCGAAGCCAAGGTCGAGGAGACCAACCGGATCTTGCGGCGGGTGCGGGCACGCCTGCTCAAGGATATCGCGGCCGAGGAACTTGCGATAACGTTCGAGACTCTTCAGCGCATCGAACAGAGGGCCAGCCGGCTACAGGACGCCAGGACCGGTCCAGAGGCGAAGTAGCTATGCGCCCTGATGAGCCGTTCCTGGTCCGCCATGCGGACCTCATTTTTGCTCTGAAGACGTTCGCCGCGGCGATGCTCGCGCTCGTCATTGCGCTTGCCATGGACCTGCCGCGGCCCTATTGGGCGATGGCGACCGTCTACATCACCTCACAGCCGCTCGCAGGTGCGACCAGCTCGAAGGCCTTCTTCCGCGTCATGGGCACGCTGGTCGGCGCGATCATGACAGTGGCGCTGGTCCCGAACCTGGTCAATGCGCCTGAACTGTTGTGCCTCGCGATCGCGCTCTGGGTCGGGCTCTGCCTCTATCTGTCGCTGCTCGACGGCACGCCGCGCAGCTACGTCTTCATGCTGGCCGGCTACACGGTCGCGCTGATCGGCTTTCCCTCGGTGTCCGACCCCGGTGCGATTTTCGACACGGCTGTTGCGCGTCTGGAAGAGATTTCCCTCGGCATCATCTGCGCCAGCCTGGTCTCCACGATCGTCTTTCCCCGCAGTGTCGCCCCGGCAGTCGCAGGCCGTGTCGACAGCTGGCTGCTCGACGCACGCCGCCTCAGCCAGGTCGTCCTGCTGCGCGAGGGCACCGTTGAGACCCGCCGCGGCAAGCGCCTCAAGCTTGCCACCGACATCGTCGAGATCGACACGCTCTCCACCCATCTCGCCTATGACCGGCTGACCGATCGCAGCGCGGTGACCGGCCTCGGCGAGATCCGGCTGCGGATGCTGATGCTGCTGCCCGTGATCGCCTCGCTCGAAGACCGTCTGGCGGCGTTAGGGGAGGAAGCTCTGCGGCGGCAGCCCGAGCTGAAGCGACTGCTGGAGGATCTTGCCCAATGGATCGTCAGCGACCTCAGCACACGGCAACCGGCTGAACGGATCCGCGCCATGATCGCGGAACGGCAGGCGGTGCTCGATGACAGCGCGTCCTGGGAGCGGATCATCATCACCAGCCTGCTGTCGCGGCTGCGCGAGCTGGTCGACCTCTCGCGCGATTGCCGGGAATTGACCGAGGCGATCGCCGATAACCGCAATGTCTCGACGCTCGATCTGGCGTTCCACTCCGAAGCCGGCGCTGCGCCCGTCCGCCACCGCGATCGCGGCATGGCCCTTTGGTCGGCGGCCGGCGCGGCCGGGGCCATCCTGATCTGCTGCGCGTTCTGGATCGGCACAGGCTGGCCGGATGGTGCATCGGCGCCGATGATGGCGGCGGTCGCTTGCTCGTTCTTTGCTGCGCAGGACGAGCCCGCGCGCTTCATCCGCAGCTTCGGCCTGTGGTCGCTGGTCGCCATCGTGGTCGTCGCGATCTACCTGTTCGCGCTGGTGCCCGCGATCTCGGATATCGAGGTTCTGGTCGTCGCGCTGGCGCCGACCTTCCTGCTCTATGGCTTCCTGATCGCGCGGCCGGCCACGGCGGGCACCGGCATGGCGCTCGCGGCCAACACCGCCACGCTGCTCGCGTTGCAATCGACCTATTTCGCGGATTTCGTCTCCTACGCCAATTCCGCCGTCGCCTTCTTCGTCGGCGTCCTCATCGCCGAACTGGTGACGCGGATCGCGCGTGGAGTGGGGGCGGAATGGATTGCCAATCGCCTGGTGTTGTCGAGCTGGATCACGATCGCGGTTGCGGCCGAACGACGGGGAAAACGCGACCGCGCGGAGTTCGCAGGGCTCATGCTGCACCGTCTCGGGCTACTGGTGCAGCGCATCGCGTTCCTCTCCGAGAGCGACCGGCGCGATGCCGACAGCCTCGTGCAGCTCCGCATCGGGATCAACATCATCGATCTGCGCCGCGCGCGTTACGGGCTTGCGGCATCGACCATCGCGGTCATCGACGACATGCTCGATCAGCTCGCCATCGCCTGCCGTAACTATGCGGGCGGCGGAATGCCGCGCGAGCTTCTGGTCAGCGTCGACCGGGCGCTGGCGCAGGCGGTGAAAGATCCCAATGACAGCCCACGCGAAGACGCCTTGATCGGCCTCGTCGGTATCCGCCGGGGCCTATTCCCGGACGCGCCGGCCTATCGGCCGCGTGCAGATGCGAGTGTGGCGGCATGAGATATGTCATCGACATCTATGGCGTGCTGGTGCCGGCGCTGCTGCTCTGGATCATCCTCGCCTATGTGCTGAGCGCGCTTCTGCGCCGGCTCATGCAACGCTTCGACCTGTACCGGCTGGTCTGGCACCGCGCGCTGTTCGATTTCGCTGTTTTCGTTTGCCTCCTCGGCGGCGTGGTCTATCTCTCGGAGTATCTCTCATGAAGGGAAATTTTGCCTGGATCGGCCGGCTTGCAGTGACCATCATCGTGGTCATCGCCGCGGTCGGGGTCGGCCGCGAGCTGTGGGCCTATTACATGGAGTCGCCCTGGACGCGTGACGGCCGTGTGCGCGCGGACGTGGTTCAAGTCGCGCCTGATGTCTCCGGCTTCGTCACCGACGTGCTCGTCAAGGACAACCAGAAAGTCCATCGCGGCGATGTGCTGTTCAGGATCGATCGCGAGCGGTTCGCCCTGGCGCTGCGGCAGGCCGATGCGTCGGTCGCCGGGCATCAAGCGACGCTCGATCAGGCCAATGCCGATCTGAAGCGCTACAGTGCGCTGACGACCGATGCCGTGTCGCAGCAGAAGCAGGAACAGGTGCTTGCGACCCAGCTTCAGGCCAAGGCGGCCTTCGACCAGGCCGTTGCCGACCGCGCCGTTGCCCAGCTCAATCTCGATCGCAGCGAGGTCAAGGCGTCCGTGAACGGCGTGATCACCAATATGGATCTGCGCCCCGGCGCTTACGTTTCCGCCGGCAAGGGCGTGATGGCGCTGGTCGACAGCGACACGTTGCATGTCGAAGGCTATTTCGAAGAGACGAAACTTGCGCGCATTCGTACCGGCGACAAGGCGGTGGTCCGCCTCATGGGCGAGAAGGCGACGCTGACAGGCCACGTCGAGAGCATCGCCGCCGGCATCGAGGACCGCGACCGTGCCGAGGGCGCCAGCCTGCTCGCAAACGTCAATCCGACCTTCAGCTGGGTGAGGCTTGCCCAGCGCGTGCCCGTGCGCATTGCGCTGGATCCGGTGCCGGAGGGAATGTCGCTGGTTGCCGGGCGCTCGGCGACCGTGGAGGTATTGGACTAACGCAGCGACCAGATGATCACGCTTGCCTTGGGGAAAACCGGTACCGAACGTTTCAAAGCCAAATCGTAAGGCTAATCCTGACTCGCGCGTGTGTGAGTCGGGGGACTGTATGAGCGTTTGGTTTTTAGTCCTAGCAGCTTGCGTCGTCGGCGCGTTGCTCCTTTTGGCGTTCTGCCGGTAGGACCGACAGCAGATGTACTTGTTGCTGCGACGCATCAGCGAGCCGCGGAATAGCGGTTCCAAGCGGATCGTTTTTGACTGTGCACGGATGAACGCGTTCACTTCCGGGATCGGAGGCGGACGTGAGCTGGTTGTTTGTGTTTCTCATTGCCGCGAGCGCAGTCGTTCTGATCGCCCATGCGATTGACGCGATGCGTTCTTGAAGTTGCCCGTGACTCGGTTTCGTCGGTAGCTCGGTAAGCGCCGAAAATGTTCCGAGGCGCGAGAGTGTCAATTCGAAGACCTGGCCCTGCGGCCCAAGCTTGTCAAAGCGGGAGGAAAACGATCATGCTTGCGTTCTATCTGCCGATCATCATTTTCGGAGCGATGCTCGAAGCGTTTTCGGGTCGCAGTGCATCGCCGCCAGGTGTCGACTAGATGCCGACCCACAGCACTGGTTCCAGTGCTGACGCGCCGGCGTTCGCCTACGCGCTCGAATTCGTCTTCAGCTCGAACCGGGCGATCTGGTTCCTGTGCACTTCGTCAGGCACCTCGGCGAGGGGCAGCAGGCGTGAAGTGGCGTAGGCCTGGGCAAAGCTTCGAGATGCGGCCACCTCGATGTTGGTCGCGTCCGATGAGGCGACCGCAGGCGTGGTGATGGCGAAGCAGGAACGGATTTCGCCTGCGTGCAGCGGCTTCAGGCAGTGCTCCTTGTCCTTCTCCGTGTCGTCGTGCGGGTTTGGAGGTCGCCAGCGGGCTCAGCCGACGCGATAACCCCGAAACTTCTCGCGGAGCGCCGATTTGAGCACCTTGCCGGTGCCCGTCATCGGGAATTCGTCGAGAAATTCGACCGCATCAGGCATCCACCAGCTCGCGATCTTGGGACGCATGTGATCGAGCAGGGTCTTGCCGTCGATGGTCGCGCCCTTCTTGCGGACGACAAGCAGAAGAGGGCGCTCCTGCCATTTCTCGTGCGCGATTGCGACCACGGCGGCTTGCAGCACAGCGCGACGTCTTCGAGCTGGATCGAGGAGATCCATTCGCCGCCCGACTTGATCACGTCCTTGGAGCGGTCGGTGAGCGTGACGTGGCCGTGGGCGTCGATCACGGCCATGTCGCCCGTGATGAGCCAGCCGTCGCGATCGAGGCCCTCGTCCAGCTTCATGTAGCCGGAGGCGACCCAGGGGCCGCGGGCGCGCAAATGGCCGACGGTCCTGCCGTCGCGCGGCAACTCGCTGCCGCCATCGTCGACGATGCGCAAGGTGGTGCCGAAGCAGGCGCGGCCCGAGACCTGGCGCCGGTCGAAGATCTCGGTTTCGCTGAGATGCTCCGAGCCCGGCCGCAACCCCGGCATCGAGCAGCCCAATGCTTCCGTCATGCCCCACGCCTGGATGTAGTCGACACCGTAGTCGCGCTTGAGCTTCTCGACCATCGCGCGTGGCGGTGCCGATCCCGACGACAGCGTTGCGCGCAGGCTGGAGAACTTGTTGCCGGTGCGGCCGAGCCAGTCGAGCAGGATCAGCCAGAAGCTCGGCACGCCAGCTGACAGTGTCACCTTTTCGCCTTCCAGCAGCTCATAGAGCTTGTCGGGCTCGTAATTGCGGCCGGGCAGCACCAGTTTCGATCCGGTATAGGGTGCAGTGAACGGCATGTTCCAGCCATTGCCGTGAAACAGCGGCGCCATCGGCATCATCACCTCACGCACGCCTTCGCGATGCCCGGGAATGAAGTCGAAGCTGGAGCACGTCATGGTCTGCAGGATCGCGGCGCGATGCGAATAGATCACGCCTTTGGGATTGCCTGTCGTGCCCGAGGTGTAGCAGATGGTGGAGGCGGATTTCTCGTCGAACTCCGGCCAGGCGAAGCCTGCGTCGCTCTCCTTGTCCAGCAGCTCCTCATAGCAACGGACGTTCGCAAGTTTCGTCTCCGGCATGCGTTCGCGCGATGACATGATCACATAAGCTTCAACCGCCGTCAGCTGCGGCGCGATCGCCTCGACGATCGGCAGAGTGGCGCGGTCGACGAACAGGATGCGGTCTTCGGCGTGGTTGATGATGTAGACGAGTTGTTCGGGGAATAGTCGCGGATTGACGGTGTGCAGCACGTATCCCATGCCGGGCGCTGCGTAGAACATCTCGAAATGACGATGCGTGTTCCAGGCCAGCGTGCCGACGCGGTCGCCTTGCTTCATGCCGAGCCGCTTGAGCGCCAGCGCCATGCGCTTGATGCGCGGATGGGCCTCGGCATAGGTGTAACGGTGGATGTCACCTTCGATCTCGCGCGCGACGATCTCCGCCTCGCCGTGATAGTCGGCGGCATATTGGATCAGGCCGCTGATCAACAGCGGCATGTCCATCATCAATCCGAGCATCGTCCCCTCCACTAAAATCATGTCTTCGCATGATGCGTTCGCGCTTGCCGGCAAGGTAGCGGAACGTCGCGCGGCGTCCACGCAAAAAGCGGCGGACGCGATTGCGTGCGCCACCTTTTCAGGGCTAACTGGCGCAAATTGCAGGCCGAAGCAGTGCCGCCGTGAAGGAGATTGATGTCAGCGCAAAGACGCAAGACCGGTGCAGCCGGCAGGCCTCGTGATGGCGCCTTGGAGGGGCTGGAATTGACCTATGGGGCCGACGCGACGAGCGACAGCTATCCGGTTCCGGCATGAGCGGCATGATCCGGCCCCCTACGGGGGCGACGCGGCTCTCCATCATCATCGGCGATCCCATTGCGCAGGTGCGCTCGCCCGCCGGTGTTTCCGCGGAGTTCTTAGCGCGCGGCCATGATGGCATTCTGGTGCCTGTTCAGGTCTCCACCAGCGATCTGACCGGTTTCCTCTCGGTCGCGACGCGGTTGAAGAATCTCGATGGCATCGTGGTGACGATCCCGCACAAATTCGCCTGCTACCAGGCCTGCGCCAGTGCGACCGAACGCGCGCACTTCCTGCGCACCGTCAACCTGATGCGCCGGCGCGCCGACGGGGCGTGGCATGGCGACATGGTGGATGGCCTCGGCTTCGTCGGTGCCGCGCGGGCGAAGGGGATCGATCCAAAGGGGATGCGGGCGCTTCTCGTCGGAGCGGGCGGGGCGGGCTCGGCCATCGCGCTCGCCCTGGTCGAGGCCGGGGTGAGTGAGCTTGCCATTCACGACAGTTCGGCCGAGCGGCGGGATGCGCTCGTCCATCGGCTCAATGAGCTCGGTAAGGCGCGCGTGCGGGCAGGCACCATCGATCCGTCCGGCTCCGATTTCGTCGCCAATGCGACGCCGGCCGGAATGAGGGACGGCGATCCGCTGCCGGTCGATACCTCGCGGCTGGCGTCGTCGGCCTATTGCGGCTGCGTCATCACCAAGCCAGACATTTCGCCCTTCATCGCAGCAGCCCGCAAGCTGGGCTGCGTCACCGCGACCGGCAGCGAGATGTACGGGCAGCACCAAGGCATCATGGTGGATTTCCTGCTCGGGACCGATGGCGGACGCTAAGGGTTTGATCATGTCAAGCGCATTGCTTGCATTGATTGCACTCCTCGGGGCTTGAGCGCGCGCGCCTGACGTAGGATCATGCCCGCGCGCGAGCCGGTCGCGCAAAGTCGAGGAAGGGAACGCAGGAATGACTGAGGGCAAGACCGTTGCGACGGCGATGATCGGCGCGGCCGCGCTGCTGTTGTCCCTGATGCCCGCCGCTCAAGCCGCGCAATGCGGCAACGGGCCCGGCGGCTTCGAGGCCTGGAAGCGTCAGTTCAGCGCGGAGGCGCAGGGCAAGGGCATCGGCCAGACCGCGATCTCGGCCCTGATGCAGACCAATTACGCCAGCGCCACCATCAATGCTGATCGCAGCCAGCACAGTTTTTCACTCTCCCTTGAGCAGTTCCTGGCCAAGCGCGGCGCCACCACCATCGTGGCACGCGGCCGATCGCTGAAGCAGTCGCAGGCGGCGATGTTCGCCTCGATCGAGCAGCGCTACGGCGTGCCGCCGGGACCGTTGATCGCGATCTGGGGCATGGAGACCGGATTCGGCAGCCAGCGGGGCAACCAGAACATGCTCTCGTCGATTGCGACACTCGCCTATGACTGCCGTCGTCCTGAGTTCTTCACCGAGCAGCTCTATGCGGCGCTGAAGCTGGTCGACCGCGGCGTGCTGTCCGGGGCGACCCGTGGCTCCATGCATGGCGAGGTCGGCCAGACCCAGTTCATGCCCAAGAACATCCTGGCCTACGGCACCGGCAATCTCGACGTCGCCGCCAACGCGCTGAGCTCGACCGCGAATTTCCTGAAAGCCAATGGCTGGCGCGCGGGAGCCGGTTACCAGCCGGGCGAGCCGAATTTTGCCGCGATCCAGGCCTGGAATGCGGCCGGCGTCTACCAGAAGGCCATCGCGCTGATGGGCCGGCAGATCGACGGGGGTGGCGGAGCGGCAGCAGCCCGTTGAGGGTACTCCGCAAGGCGTGACCTGCTTGGCAGAGAAAGTTGTTGCTTTCAGGAACCGACAGCACGAGGTTTGCTTAGATCAAGTTCAGGGCTGGGCATGAGGAGAACTCAACATGGCTACCCAGATCGTGATGGACCAGACTGGCGATACACGCCACGAGTTTGATCCCGAAAATGCCGAAGCGTTGGCGCGGGCCGAACAGCGCTTTCGGGAGTTGACCGGCGCGGGCTTTACCGCGGCGTACCGGACCGGACCCGGCGAAGTCACGCGGATCAAATCGTTCGACCCGACCGCGCAGGAAACGCTGTTCTATCCCCGCCTCGTCGGCGGTTGATCTGAACGGCCGATGATCGCGGTCTTCAGGCTCGGCGCGCCCGCGCGAGCGCGTCTGCACGCGCTCCGCGAGCTCTACCGTCGCTTCTTTGGCGAGAACACGCCTGAGGCGCGGGGCAGGCGGCTATTGGCCGAATGGCTGTCTGAGGAGCAGCGTGCCCAATTCGAGCAGCACCGGCATTTTGACGTGATCGGCTGCGACAGCGGCAAGCGCTATCGCATTCACTACGGCACCGCCGCCAACGTCCACGAGGTCGATGAGGCCGGGATTGCGACGATGGGGTGGTGCTTCGTCCCGTCAGGCTTCCTCGTGCCGGGCGATGTGATGCTGGCCCAGAAGATCGCGCTCGAGACCGACGAGAAGGGAGCACTGGCGCTCGCCAACCGGTTCCCACCGGCAACGCATTCAGAGCACTTTTACCGGCGACCGTTCTAGTGGTCAGAACTGCCGGGGCGGTCGATCAGAGGTGCGTGGTGCGGTAGGCGTCCAGCGCGTGCGCCGCAAATACGCCGATGCTGCACAGGGCGAGAAGGGCTGAGATCAGTTCGATCATAGCTCGTCGCTCCCGAGTGGCTGGGCGACGAGATGCTGACAGCAAGCATATTCCCTGATCAGGTCGAGGATGAATTCCATGACGCACGTCCCTGTATGATTTTGGCGATCACTTAACCGGCGATCTGTTTCAGGCGTATTTCGTCGATTTGGGAAAGAGGTTTCGCCAGGAACCGGGTCTGGTCCCGGAGCAGCCAAACCGCTACACCCGGGCCGGCAATCACTATTTTCGTCACGCGTATCGCGCGCGGCGCATCACATTTCGAGGCAAAATCATGGCACAGGTCGCTTGGTTCGACGATCTCACCATTGGCATGCGTTTCAAATCGCCGGAGGTCGAGGTCAGCGAAGCCGACATCAAGCGGTTTGCGGCCGAGTTCGACCCGCAACCGATGCATCTCGATCACGAAGCCGCCAAGGCGACCCTGTTCAAGGGCCTGGCTGCATCAGGATGGCACACCGCGGCGATCGCCATGAACCTCGCGATCCAGACCCGTCCCTTCGGGCCACACCCCCTGATCGGTGCCGGCGTTGATGGGTTGCGCTGGACCCTCCCGGTGCGGCCGAATGACCGGCTGCATCTGGTCGGCGAGGTCATGAGCCTGACGCCATCGAAGTCGAAGCCGCAGGGCATCGCCTTGGTGAAATGGACGATGTTCAACCAGAACGGCGAGGAGGTTTACACTTTCACGCCGATCGCGATCGTGCCGCGGCGCGCCTAATAAGGGGCAGTCGTATCGTCGACCCGGTCGGCATCGATCCGGACGGCATGGTCTTCGATCATGCCAAGCCCACCTTCGACGTCACCGACGAGGTGGCGAGGCACCTGTCGTCTGGCGCGATGATCTGCGCGAGCGCCAATCCTGGATCCGCGCGAGGACGATGGCGGGCGCGAGATCGATCGCGCCGCGGTTTGGGCCGACAGTGCCGGCAGGGCGGTGTGGGAAACTGACCGCCCGCCGGCCACCCACAACGCGCCGCCATCTAGTGGCCGGGACGGGTGATCGAACCTTGGGCTGCCGCCGCGCCGATATCGCTGCCATGATGGACCAGCGGCTTCATGCCGGTGATCGTCCGCAGCAGCACATAAAACACCGGCGTCAGGAACAGGCCGAACACGGTGACGCCGATCATGCCCGAGAACACGGCGACGCCCATCGCACGGCGCATCTCGGAGCCGGCGCCGGTCGAGAGCACCAGCGGCAGGACGCCCATGATGAAGGCCATCGACGTCATCAGGATCGGGCGCAGCCGCAGCCGGCTCGCCTCGATCGCAGCCCGGATCGGGGTGCGCCCGGCGAATTCAAGCTCGCGCGCGAATTCGACGATCAGGATGGCGTTCTTGGCGGAGAGGCCGACAAGCACGATCAAGCCGATCTGGGTGAAGACGTTGTTGTCACCCTTCGAGAGCCACACGCCGAACATGGCGGCCAGCAGCCCCATCGGCACGATCATGATGATCGAGAGCGGGAGCGTCAGGCTCTCATAGAGCGCTGCCAAGACCAGGAACACCAGCAGGATCGCGAGCGGGAAGACCCAGAGGCCGGAATTGCCGGCGATGAACTCCTGATAGGTCAGGTCGGTCCATTCGAAGGCAAAGCCGGGCGGCAATGTCTCCGCCGCAATCCGCGTGGCTGCCTCCTGTGCCTGGCCCGACGAGAAGCCGGGGGCCGCCGCCGCGTTGATGTCGGACGACAGGAATCCGTTGTAGCGGATCGCGCGCTCAGGCCCCGCGCTCTGGCGGATCGTCATCAGCGCCGACAACGGCACCATGTCGCCGGAGGACGAACGCACCTTCAACTGCCTGATGTCGTCGGCGCGGGCGCGGAACGGCGCATCGGCCTGGACATAGACGGAATAGGTGCGGCCAAACTTGTTGAAGTCGTTGACGTAGTAGGAGCCGAGGTAGATCTGGAGCGTGTTGAAGACTTCAGTCACGGGTACACCGAGCTGGAGCGCCTTGGTGCGGTCGATGTCGGCGAACAACTGCGGCACGTTGACCTGGAAGCTCGAAAACACGCCGGCGATCTCCGGCGCCTTCTGCATCGCCGCCATGAACGCCTTCGTTGCGTCGTTCAGCGCCTCGTAGCCGAGACCGGCGCGGTCCTCGATCTGCAGCTTGAAGCCGCCGATGGTGCCGAGGCCGTTGACCGGCGGCGGCGGGAACATGGCGATGAAGGCGTCCTGGATGCCGGCGTACTTCTTGTTGAGATCGGCCGCGATCGCATTGCCGCTCAGGGCCGGGCTCTTGCGCTCATCGAACGGCTTCAGGGTCGAGAACACGATGCCGGCGTTGGACGAGTTGGTGAAGCCGGAGATGGACAGGCCAGGGAAGGCGACGGAGCTTTCGACGCCTTGTTGGGTTAGTGCGATGTCGCTCATTTTACGGATCACTTCTTCCGTGCGATCCAGCGTGGCGCCATCGGGCAAGCGAGCGAATCCAACAAGATATTGCTTGTCCTGGCCGGGCACGAATCCACCAGGCACCTGCTGGAAAAGCAAGGCGGTGAGGCCGACCAGCGCTACGTAGAGGCCCATCACGGCAGCCTTGCCCGAGATCACCTTGGTGACGGTGCCGCTGTAGCTGTTGGAGGAGTAGGTGAAGGCACGGTTGAAGCGGCGGAAGAACCAGCCGAGGCTCTTCTCCATGACGATCGTCGGCCGGTCCTTCGGCTCGTTGTGGCCCTTGAGCAGCAGCGCCGACAGGGCCGGCGACAACGTTAGCGAGTTCACCGCCGAGATCACGGTCGAGATCGCGATGGTCAACGCGAACTGCTTGTAGAACTGACCGGTAAGACCGGAGATGAAGGCGAGCGGAACGAATACCGCGATCAGCACCATGGCGATCGCGATGATCGGCCCGGACACCTCGCGCATCGCCTGATAGGTCGCGTCGCGGGGCGACAGCCCGCCCTCGATGTTGCGCTCGACGTTCTCGACCACGACGATGGCGTCGTCGACGACGATGCCGATGGCGAGCACCAGGCCAAACAGGCTGAGCGCGTTGATGGAAAAGCCAAACAGATGCATCACCGCGAAGGTGCCGACGATCGACACGGGGACAGCGAGCAGGGGGATGATCGAAGCGCGCCAGGTCTGGAGGAACAGGATCACCACCAGCACCACCAGCGCGATCGCCTCCAGCAGGGTGTGGATCACGGCCTCGATCGAGGAGCGAACGAACTGGGTGGGATCGTAGACGATCTGGTACGACACGCCCTCCGGCATGTTCTTCTTGATCTCGGCCATGGTGGCGCGGACGTGATCGGAAATTTCGAGCGCGTTGGAGCCTGGTGCCTGGAAGATCGGGATCGCCACCGCCTGCTTGTTGTCGAGCAGCGAGCGCAGGCCATATTCGGATGCGCCGAGCTCGATACGCGCGACGTCGCGCAGGCGCACGACCTCGCCCTGCGAGCCCGTCTTGACCACGATGTCGCCGAACTGCTCTTCGTTGCCGAGCCGTCCCTCGGCATTGACGGACAGTTGCAGATCGATTCCTTTGACGTTCGGCGACGAGCCGACCACGCCGGCCGCAGCCTCGACGTTCTGCGCCTGGATCGCCTTAACGATGTCGCTTGCCGTCAGGCCGTGCTCGGCCGCCTTTTGCGGATCGACCCAGACCCGCATCGAATAGTCGCCGGCGCCGTAGAGCTGGACGTCGCCGACGCCGTCGATGCGCGCGAGACGGTCCTTGACGTTGAGCACCGCGTAGTTGCGCAAGTAAGTCATGTCGTAGCGGTTGTTCGGCGACAACAGATGCACCACCATGGTGAGGTCGGGCGACGATTTTTTGGTGATGATGCCGAGCTGACGGACCACGGCCGGAAGACGCGGCTCGGCCTGCTGCACGCGGTTCTGCACCAGCTGCGTCGCCTTGTCGGGGTCGGTGCCGAGCCGGAACGTCACCGTCAGCGTCATCGCGCCGTCGGTGGTCGCCTGGCTCGACATGTACAGCATGTTCTCGACGCCGTTGATCTGCTCCTCGATAGGAGTAGCCACGGTCTCCGCGATGACCTTGGGATTGGCCCCGGGATAGGTCGCGCGCACCACGACGGAGGGCGGCACGACGTCGGGGTATTCCGAAATCGGCATTGCCAGCAGCGAGATCAGCCCGGCCAGGAAAATCACGACCGACAGCACGCCGGCGAAAATCGGACGATCGATGAAGAACTTTGAGCCCCTGCGCGAGCGACACCTATCCCGTTGTCCGGGACGTGGGCTTTGCCCGCGAACGCGGAATCGAGATGCGATGCCTTGGTCGTCAAGTCGTCGTTCCGGGCGCGTGTCGCGTGTCCCGGCAACGTAACTAGCGTTGCACCACGTCCTGGTTACTGTGATTGGAGGCCTGCTGTCCGCGCGCGCCCATCGCAGCCACCTCGGTCTTGAGGAGGGCCCCGGGGCGCACGCGCTGCAGTCCGTTGACGACGATGCGGTCGCCGGTCTTGAGGCCCGCCGTCACGATGCGAAGGCCGTCGACCGAGCCACCGAGCGTGATCGGCCGATAGACCGCGCGGCTGTCGTCGCCGACGGCCATCACGAACTTCTTATCCTGGTCGGTGCCGATCGCGCGCTCGTCGATCATCACGAGCGTCTGCTGCTTCGGCTGGCCCATGCGCACGCGAGCGAACTGGCCGGGAATGAGACGCCCGTCGTCGTTGGGGAATACCGCGCGCACACGGATGGTGCCGCTGTGGCCGTTGACCTGGTTGTCGATCAGCTGGATGTGGCCCTTGGCGGAGAGACCGCCTGAGGTCGCCATCTCCACCGGGATCTGGTCGAGATTGCCGCGCTTGCCGGTGCCGTCTGCGATCGCGTTCAGCGCCCGCAGCACGACCTCCTCGTCAGCATCGAACGACGCGTAGATCGGATTGACCGAGACCAGCGACGTCAGCACTGGCGAAGCAGTGCCCGCGGCGACGAGATTGCCGACGGTGACCTCGATCTTGCCGACGCGGCCGTCCACGGGCGCGCGCACTTCCGTGTAGTCGAGATTGAGCTTTGCGGTCTGGAGCGTCGCTTCCGCCGCCTTGACGTTGGCGATGGCTTCGCGATTGGCGTTGTCGCGCTGGTCGTAGTCGCGCCGCGTCACCACGGCATTGCCGACCAGCTGCGCGCCGCGGTCGAGCTCGCTCTGGGTGAACACCGCGCGCGCCTTTGCGGCTTCGAGCTGCGCGTTGGCCTTGTCGACCTCGGCCTCATAGGGCGCAGGATCGATCTTGAACAGGACGTCGCCCGCCTTCACGAGCGCGCCCTCCGTGAAGTTGGTGGAGAGGATCGCACCCGCCACGCGCGGACGAAGCTCGACGCGCTGGATGGCCTCTAACCGGCCGGAAAAATCGTCCCACAGCACGGTCTGCTTCGGCTCGATCATCGCGACGGTCACGGAGACGGCCTGCTCAGCCGCGGCCGCTGTTGCGGTCGCTTGCGCTGAACGGAAGTAGTGCCCCGTCGCGAGGGAGCCGGCTATGGCGAGGGTGCCCATGGCAGCAACGCCGCCGAGCATGCGGCGGATACGGCGGGGACGCGAGGTGCTTGGGGAGGGGGGCATTTGCGCGCTCCAGATATGTAATGTCCACTACAGATGTGGAGCTGGATATCGCAGCGCAAGAGACTTATGTATCATTCACTAAGAAAATTGTAGCCGCTTACCGCAGATATCGGAAGGCGGAAGGGAAAAGAAAGCTAGAACAATTAGATAGAATGTGGCGTTAGGTTGGGGCGAGCCGCCATTCCAAGGAGACAGGCACATGGGCATGGGACGCCCCCGAGAATTCGACGCCGACATCGCGCTGGATCAGGCGATGGAAGTGTTTTGGCGCCATGGCTATGAGGGCGCCACGATTGCCCAGCTCACGGAGGCCATGGGCATCAACCCGCCGAGCCTTTACGCCTGTTTCGGCAACAAGGAGGGCCTGCTGAAGGCTGCCCTCGACCGCTACACCAAACTGCGCGGTGCGTGGATGGATGAAGTCGTCGCGGCGCCGACTGCCCGCGAGGTCGCCGAGCGAATGCTGAAGGGCATCGCCGAAAAGCAGACCGACCCCGCCAATCCGCCCGGCTGCCTGCTCGTGCAGGGCGGTATCGCCTGCGGCACCGGATCCGAAAACGTCCCCTTCGAGCTCGCCACCCGCCGTGCCCAGAACGAAGACCAGCTCCGCGACCGCTTTGTGCGCGCCAAGGCGGAAGGTGATCTCAAGCCGACGTCGGATCCCGCCGCGCTCGCGCGCTACGTTTCGGCGGTCTCTGTCGGCATGGGCGTGATGGCCTCGTCAGGGTCGGATCGCGAAGCGTTGCGACAGGTTGCCGATGTCGCCGTGCAGGCCGTCGAGGCGCAGTCGGAGCAAGGCTAGGGCTCAGCGGCCTCCTCGAAAACGAGTCACGCATGTTCGCCCTGACATTTCTCGGCACCTCGGCCAGCGTTCCCTCCGCAGAGCGCAATCATCCGGCAATCCTCCTGGAAGTCGCGGGCAAACGCATGCTGATCGATTGCGGCGAAGGTACGCAGCGCCAGCTGCTGCGGAGTGGCGCCGGCTTTCGGCGGCTTGATCGCATTTTGCTCACGCATGGTCATCTCGATCACGTGCTCGGTATCCCCGGCCTGTTCTCGACCTTGGGGCTGCGGCAGACCTCCGAATTGATGACCATTCATGGCGGGCCTGAAACGCTCGACGTGGTCATCCGCTTGCTTGCAGGCCTTTGGGGCGCGGACCGGGCGCCGATCGCGATCGAGTTCGTGCCGCTGTTCGAAGGGCAGGTCGCCGACGCAGGCGACTTCACGATCGACTGTTTTCCGGTCCGCCATCGCGACACCGACAGTTTTGGCTTCTCATTCCAGAGTCGCGCGCGGCGCCATCTTCTGTCCGATCGACTGTCCGCACTTGGCGTGCCCGATGGCCCCATGCGCGGAGAACTGGCCGCGGGTCGGCCGGTCACGGTTGAAGGCGGCCGAACGATCGATCCCGAGGAGGTCCTCGGCCCTCCCAGCGGCGGCAGGAAGCTGGTCGTCATCGGCGACATCGAGACCACCGAGGGACTCTCGAAGCACGTGACGGATGCCGATCTGCTGGTGATCGAGGCGACGTTTCTGGATCGGGACGCGGCGACGGCACGAGACTACGGCCATCTCACCGCGGCCGAGGCGGCGAGGTTCGCGGCTGGGAATAATGTCCGGCAGCTTGTGCTGACGCATCTGTCAGGCCGCTATGAGGATGACGAGATCCTGGCGGAAGCAGCCAGGATGTTTCCGAACGTCCGGATTGCCGCCGACTTCGACCGCATCGCTGTTTAGCCAATGCGTTGCACGACCATTAATCTTACCTGTCAAGGTTTATGCCACTTGATTCCCGCAGCCGCGCGCCAGCGCGATAGTTTCGACCGATCAGAAAACAGCTTCGCATTGTGAGTGCCATGTCCCGTTCCGTCGAATTGATCGTTGAGGGCTATGTGAGGCTGAACGATCGCGATGCGCTGGAGAATATTCTGGCGCATCGCCAGGATCTGCTGCGGCAACTGGTAGCTGTGACCGGCGTCGATCCCAAGCAGGCGGTCGCGCAGGTGAGCCGGGAAATCACCATCATCGAATCCGCGCTTGCTACCCTCGTCCCGGAATAGCCGACGTCGGGATCAGGCTTGAGCGCTCAGCTCGACATGCCCGACTTGATCGTGATGTCCTGCACCTTGTGCGTCAGCTGCGTCAGCCTTGGCAGGACCTGGTCGCGAAAAGTCGGCATATCCATACGAGCTGCATCGACCGTGACGCTTAGCCCCGCGATCACTGAACCCTGTGCGTCGAGGATCGGCGTCGCCAGTGTACGCAGGCCATAGGCGTTCTCACCATCGGAGACGGCGTGGCCTTTCTTCTTCACCTGATCGAGCCGGGCCAGCAAAGCATCGAGATCAGTCAGCGTCCGCTCCGAGAGCTTGACGCGGGGGCGCGACTCCAGCCGCTGGATCTGCTCGTCGCGCTCAAGATGCGCCAGCATGGCATGGCCGAGCGCGGCGCTGTAGGCGGGGATGCGCGTGCCGGGCCGGCGGTCCATCTTGTAGCGGTCGAGGCCCGCGCTGACACGCGCGAGATAGATGACATCGCCGCCATCGAGGATGCCGAGCGAGGCCGCATCACCGACATCAGGCACCAGGTCGCGCAGCATCGGCTCGACGATGGTGCGCAAGGATCCGTGCGACAGCACGGTATAGCCGAGGTCGAGGCAGGCGAGACCGAGGCGGAACCGGCGGCTCTGCGGCACCGCCTGCAGATAGCCGAGCTCGATCAAGGTCTGGATCAGCCGGAACGCCGTGCCGCGATCGAGATCGGCGCGGACGGCAACTTCACTGAGCGTCAGCTCGAACGCCTCGCTGCTGAAACTTTTGAGCACGGCAAAGGCCTTGCCGACCGAAGCGACATGGTTCTTGGGATTTTTGGTGTCCGATGTCTTGGGAGCCGCGTCGGATGCGCGCTTTGCCGTCTTCTTTTCGACCTTGGCCATGCCTGAATGCCCTGCCTGACTGCCACAGCCCTTGACGCGGCGGCAGCCTGATCTTACCAACGGAGCATATCATAACAAATGTTCGCATTCCGAACAATATCGATCTGACCGATCGGAGGAAGCCTTGTCCGCATCATCGCTGCATCCCCAGTCCTTGCACCCGCAGTCCTTGCACCCCCTTGGCGTGTTCTCCGCCGCGCTGACACCGCTCGACGCCGAGCTTGCGCCCGATCATACGCGCTTCATCGCGCACTGCCGCTATCTCCTGGACGAAGGTTGCGATGCCATTGCGATGCTCGGCACCACGGGCGAAGCGAACTCCTTCTCGGTTGCCGAACGCACCGCGCTGCTGGAGGCCGTGGTCGCCGGCGGCATCAGGCCGAACCAGCTGCTGCCGGGCACCGGCGTCGCTGCGTTCACCGACACCGTCGCGTTGACCCGCCACGCGCTCTCCGTCGGGGTCGACACCGTGGTGATGCTGCCGCCGTTCTACTACAAGAACGTCAGCGACGACGGCGTTTATGCCGCCTACAGCGAGATCATCCAGCGCATTGGTCATGCCAAGCTCAAGATCGTGCTCTATCACATCCCGCAAATGTCGATGCAGCCGATCTCGCATGCGCTGATCGAACGGTTGCGGGCGGCCTATCCCTCGACCATCGTCGGCATCAAGGACTCCTCTGGCGACTTCGCCAACATGACGGCGATGGTCGAGCGCTTCCCCGGCTTCTCGGTGCTGACGGGCGCCGACCCGCTGCTGCTGCCGCTGCTGCGCAAGGGCGGCGGTGGCTGCATCACCGCGACCTCGAACCTCGTCGCGCGCGATCTCGCCTATGTCTTCAAGCATTTCCGAGACAGCGACGACGATGCGGCGCTGAAGGCGGCGCAGGGGCGCATTGTGAAGGCGCGCGAGCTGGTCTCGCGCTTCGCCCAGATGCCGTCCCCTGAAGGCGCTGATGGCCGAGCGCACCGGTCACGCCGGCTGGCAGCGCCTGCGGCCGCCGCTCGAGACGTTGCCGGCGGCGCAACGGAAAGAGCTGCTCGCGAAGGCCGCCGCATTCGCGTCAGCCGCGTAAAGGGGAGCGGCATGTCGATGACACGCGTCCGCATGCTCGCCGACGATCTCACCGGTGCGCTCGATACCGCGGCGGAATTCGTGGGTCTGTGCGGGCCGTTCGATGTGATCTGGGCGGATGCGCCTCCGCGTTCCAGCTCTGCAAGCCTCGCGGTCGACAGCGGCACCCGGGAGCGTTCGAAAGCCGAAAGCGTCGAGATCGTCACTCGGCTGGTGTCGTTGCTTCGCGACGGCGAGATCGCCTATAAGAAAATCGACAGCTTGCTTCGCGGTGCCTGGGCGGCCGAGCTCGGCGCCTGCCTGAGCACCGGGCATTGGACGTCGTGCGTGGTTGCGCCTGCCTTCGGCTATCAGGGCCGCCGCACTGTCGATGCCCAGCAATATGCGCGCACCGTGGCGGGGGACTGGCATCGCGTCGGCGACAATCTGCTGGATCAATTGAAGCGGGGCGGCATCAAGGCGCGACGGGGCGGCCCCGATACCCTGGCGCAAGGCGGCGTTCAGGTGTTCGATGCCGAGAGCGATCTCGATCTCGATCGCGTCGTCGAGATGGCACAGCGCATGCCGGGGCCGGTGCTGTGGTGCGGCAGCGGTGGGCTCGCCGCCGCGCTCGCGCGCGGCCACCGGTCGGACGCGCGTTCGAAGTTGAAGCTGCCGGTGCTGGGCCTGTTTGGCTCGGACCAGGCCGCCACCGCGGCACAGCTGGATGCCTGTGGCGACGTCACCGTCGCGCTCGCCGAGGGCGAGGGTAGCGCAATCGTTCAACGCAAATTGGCCGAAGACAACGTGGCGTTGGTGAAGTTCTCTCTTGCCGAAGGACTGTCGCGCGCCGGCGCCGCGCAGCGGATTGCGCGCGAATTGACGGCGCTGACGGCGGCGCTCGATCCTCCGGGAACGCTGATCGTTGCCGGCGGCGAGACCCTGAAGGCCGCATGCCTTGCACTCGGTGCGCATGCGCTTCAGGTGACAGGGCGCATCGTGCCGGGCCTTCCGCGTTCGGTGCTGCAAGGTGGCCGCTGGGCCGGCGTCGACGTCATCTCGAAATCCGGAGCGTTCGGCACGCGCGAGCTGTGGCGCGATCTGCTTCGAGACAATCAATTGCTCAACATGGAGAGTCCATCATGACCTCTCGTCACCTTGCCATCACCATGGGCGATCCCGCCGGGATCGGGCCGGAGATCATCGTCAAGTCCTGCCTCGGCTTGAAGGAGCGGATCGCGAAAGGCGATCTTCGCCTGCTGATCATCGGCAGCGGCGCGGCACTGGACGGCGCGAAGGCCGCGATCGGCGCGGACGTTGCAATCCCGCAAGTCACGGCCGACGACCGCGATTGGCCCAACCTCTGCTATCTGCAGGCCGATGCCGAGGGTGATCCGATCAAGCCGGGCGTGCTGAGCGCCGACGGCGGCCGCTTTGCCTACAAGGCGATCGAGCAGGGCGTGCGGCTGACACAGGCCGGGCGCACCGCGGCGATCGTCACCGCGCCGCTCAACAAGGAAGCCCTCAACAAGGCCGGCTATCATTTCCCTGGACATACCGAGATGCTGGCGCATCTCACCGGCGTCCGCGGCTCGGTGATGCTGCTCGCCCACGGCAATATGCGCGTCAGCCATGTCTCGACCCACGTCGCGCTGGAGGACGTGCCGAAGCGCCTGACACCGGAGCGGCTGCGCATGGTGATCGATCTCACCAACGACGCGCTGCTGCGGCTCGGGATCGCCAAGCCGAAGATCGCGATCGCCGCGCTCAACCCGCATGCCGGGGAGGGCGGTCTGTTCGGACGGCAGGATATCGACGTCTCTGCGCCGACGATTGCCAAGGCCGTCGCCGACGGCCTCGACGTGGTCGGTCCCGTGCCGGGCGACACCATCTTCGTCAAGCTGCGCGCCGGCCAGTTCGATGCGGCGGTCGCGATGTATCACGATCAGGGGCACATTCCGGTTAAGCTGCTCGGCTTCCAGGTCGATCCCGCCACCGGCCGCTGGCAGGAGCTCTCCGGCGTCAACATCACACTGGGCCTGCCGATCATCCGCACCTCCGTCGATCACGGCACCGCCTTCGACATCGCCGGCAAGGGCATCGCCAACGAGCACAGCCTGATCGAGGCCATCGACTATGCCGAGCGGCTCGCCGCCGGTGTTTCCAAGCCAAGAGATCGAGCCTGAGATGACCAACGCCTTCACGCCCATCGAAATTCTCCGCCCCACCATCCTGGAGTTCGGCAACGGCACGATCACGGCGGCTGCGCGCTTTGCCGAACGGATCGGCGCCAAGCGTCCGCTGGTGATCTCCGACCCGTTCAATGCGCGCCGCGTCGACAAGCTGGCGCTGCCGGGCGCCGTGAAAGTGTTCGGCGAGGTGAAGCCGGAGCCCGATCTGCCCAATCTCGAGAAGGCGGTGGCGATGGCGAAACAAGCCAGGCCCGATCTCGTCGTCGGCTTCGGCGGCGGCAGCGCGATGGATATCGCCAAGCTGGTCGCGGTGATGTGCAGCGGTGATGTCGCCTTTGCCGACATCGTCGGGCCGGAAAAGGTCGCGGGCCGCAGCGTCGCGCTGATGCAGATCCCGACCACCTCGGGCACCGGCAGCGAGGCCGGCACCCGTGCGCTGGTCACTGATCCCGTCAGCCAGAACAAGCAGGCGGTGCAGAGCCGCTTCATGCTGGCCGATATCGCCATCGTCGATCCCGACCTGACGATGACGGTGCCGAAGGAGATCACGGCCGCCACCGGGGTCGATGCGCTGGCGCATTGCGTCGAGGCCTACACGAGCCGCAAGGCGCATCCGACGATCGACCTCTATGCGCTCGAGGGCGCGCGGCTGGTCGGGCGTTATCTGAAGCGCGCGGTGGCCGATGGCGGCGATCGCGAGGCCCGCGCCGGCCTCTCGCTCGCCTCGCTCTATGGCGGCTATTGCCTCGGCCCGGTGAACACCACCGCCGGTCATGCGGTGGCCTATCCGCTCGGCACGCGTCATCACATCGCCCACGGTCTCGCCTGCGCGATGATCTTCCCGCACACGCTGGCGTTCAACATGCCCGCGGAGGAGGGGAAGACGCTTGCGGTGCTGGCGGCACTCGGCCTGCCGGAGCGGAACGATGCCAAGCTTGCGTTCGATGCGACCTACGCGTTCTGCAAGAATCTCGGCGTCGAGATGCGGCTGTCGGCACTCGGCGTGCCCAAGGCCGATCTCGGCGTGATGGCGGACGAGGCGTATGCCATCAGGCGCCTGCTCGACAACAACCCGCGCGATCTGAGCCGGGATGCGATCCTTGGGATGTACGAGGTCGCGTTCTAGCCGTCGGCGCCGCGGCAGGTGATCAAGGCCGCCAATATCAAGATGGAGGAAGCTGGTGATCCACCCAGCGCTTGCCAGCCCGGGGACGAGCAGGTAGAAGGCTGCACGCCTGAGCCGTGATTTGCGCTGTCAGCGCTTCCGGCCGCAGTCGGACAAATCAGTATGATATTGAATTTGTTCGACTATTCCGTTGGGGAATGGTGTAACGGTAGCACAACAGACTCTGACTCTGTTTGTCTTGGTTCGAATCCAGGTTCCCCAGCCAGTTCCAGGCGCTGTCCGAACTCCTGAATTGCCCGATGTCGGGCCGCTTGCCGCGCCAGGGATCGCGCCGGTTTGCCTCACCGGAATATCGCCCATCGCCAGTCGGATCGCTGCTCCGCCGATCGTCCTGGGGACACACAACCCCTGGGAGATCCGTAATGCCCTATGTCGATGGTTTTGTGCTCGCCGTGCCGAAGGACAAGATCGGGGCCTACACGGCGCTGGCGCGAACGGCCTGCGCGGTGTGGATGGAGCATGGCGCGCTCGATTATGTCGAATGCATCGGCGACGACGTGCCTCATGGCAAGCTCACGTCTTTTCCGCGCGCCGTGATGGCGAGTGAGGACGAGGTCGTGGTGTTCTCCTGGATCGTTTACCGCGACCGCGAGACCCGCGATGCCGTCAACAAGAAGGTGATGGCCGATCCGAGGCTCAAGGGCTCGGACATGCCGTTCGACGGCAAGCGCATGATCTATGGTGGCTTCACCACGCTGCTGCGGGCGAGTGACGCAGGCTGAACCGCCTCACGGCTTCGCTGGCGGCGGTTGCAGTGGCGCGACCGCGGGGGGCGCGGAGCCATCGATGATGCGTTCGCGCGTCGTGCGAATGCGCTTCACGTCGGACGTGGACGTCGACGCGCCGGAATCTGGCGTCTGGGAGAATTTGCCGTCGATGAGATCGTTGCGGGGCCGCACCTTTGCGTCATGCACCGTGGGCTCAACCGCCGGCGCAGTCGGCGGCTGTAGTTGGGTCTGCGCGCTCGCGGCGGCGCCGATCATCCCAAACAGGATGACCGGGAGACCAAGCCGATTGAGACCTGACTTCTCGCGCGTCATGTTCCACCGTCATGTCCGGCCCCGCCGACGGCAGACTAGCCCAGCCCGCACGGCTCGGAAAGCCGCCCCGCTGCGAGCAACCGGCGCGTGGTGAACTACTTGATCTTGTCGTAGGCCGCCGCGAAATCATTCAGCGGCATCGGGATCGCGATCGTTTCGTTCGCCATGTTCTGGAACGAGACCTTCAATTGCTTGCCTGACTTCAGGCTTGCAAGCAGGTCCGGCGCGATCGGGGTCGAGGCGTAGCAACCGCGGTTCTCGCAGGTCTGGATCTGGAGATCGACCGTCTTGCCCTCGTCGACCTGGAGCTTGGCGCCGAGCGGGATGTTGAGGCCGAGCGGCAGCTGGAGCAGCGCGACCGGCGTCCGGGTGTCGGGCGCGACGCGGATGTTGATCAGCACGATGGTCTGGCCGGTCTTGGTGAGGACGGCGTTCTGCTCGATCGCGCATTCGAGAGGAGCATCGCGGCTCGCGCTGGTGCAGCGCGCGATCCAGCCGGGCTGCGGCGCTGCGCCTTCGGCCTGCGGCTGGGTCGGCGCGGCCACAGGCTGTGCGGCCGCGGCAGGCGGAGCCGCGTTCTTCTTGGCGCCTTGCTGGGCGTACGCGCCGCCCGTCGACATCAGGACAGCGGCGGCGAGGGCGACAAGTCTGGATTGCATGGGCATGGCAAGACCGGCGTGAACCGAGGATTTGGCTGTAGCGTCGGGCTTGGCCCGACGCAAGCTTACTCGGCGGCTTCCTTGACGGTGCCGTGCGCGGCCGCGTCGTGGCCTTGATCCTCGGCCGAGTTGCCCTTGAACAGGTTCGAGAACTTGTCGAGGTAGAGATAAACGACCGGCGTGGTGAACAGCGTCAGCGCCTGGCTGACGATCAGGCCGCCGACCATGGCATAGCCGAGCGGCTGGCGAATTTCGGCGCCGGTGCCGTGGCCGAGCATCAGCGGAACGCCGCCGAGCAATGCGGCCATCGTCGTCATCATGATCGGTCGGAAGCGCAGCAGCGCGGCCTGGCGGATGGATTCCTCCGGCGTCTTGTGCTCGTCGCGTTCGGCGGCGATGGCGAAGTCGACCATCATGATGCCGTTCTTCTTCACGATGCCGATCAGCAGAATGATTCCGATCAAGGCAATGAGGCTGAAGTCGAATCCAGCGGCCATCAGGATCAGCAGTGCGCCGACGCCGGCCGAGGGCAGGGTCGACAGAATCGTGATCGGATGGATGTAGCTCTCGTAGAGAATGCCGAGGATCAGATAGACCACGACCAGTGCCGCGAGAATCAGGAGCGGCACCGTGCCCAGCGACTGCTGGAACGCCTGCGCCGTGCCCTGGAAGCTGGAGTTCAGCGTCGCCGGCGCGCCGAGATCGGCCATCGCCTTCTGCACAGCGACGGTGGCCTGTCCAAGCGCGACATCCGGCGCGAGGTTGAAGCTGATGGTGATCGCCGGGAACTGGCCCTGATGGCTGATCGAGAGCGGGCGGACCGGATCGGTGGTCCAGCTCGCGAAGGTCGACAGCGGCACTTGGTCGCCGGTCAACGGCGACTTCAGATAGAGCTTGTTGAGCGACTCGAGGCTGCCCTGCATCTCCGGCAGGATTTCCAGGATCACATGGTAGCTGTTGAGCTGGGTGAAATACTGCGCGACCTGACGCTGGCCGAACGCGTCGTAGAGCGTGTCGTCGATCAGCTGCGGCTGGATGCCGTAGCGCGAGGCGGTGTCGCGGTTGATGTTGAGCTGGACCGTGGTGCCCTGGGTCTGCTGGTCGGTCGCGACGTCGCGCAGCTGCGGCAGCGTCTGCATCTTGGCGAGGATCTTCGGCGCCCACGAATTGAGCTCGCCGAGATCGGCGTCCTGCAGGGTGAACTCGAACTGCGTGCGCGTCGGTCGGCCGCCGAGCCGCACGTCCTGCGCCGCCTGCATGTAGAGCCGGGCGCCTTGCACCTTGTCGAATTTGGGACGCAGCCGCGCGATGATCTCTTGCGCAGATGCGTCCCGCTCGTCGCGGGGCTTCAAGGTGATGAACAGATTGCCGTTATTGCCGGCACGACCGCTGCCGCCGATCGCCATCGCGACGCTGGCGACGTCGGGATCGGCCATGATGATCTTTCCGAGTTCCTGCTGGCGGTTGAGCATTTCCTTGAAGGAAATGTCCTGCGACGCCTCGGAGGTCGCGGTGATCAGGCCGACGTCCTGCTGCGGGAAGAAGCCTTTCGGGATCAGGACGAACAGGTAAATCGATAGCGCCAGCGTCGCGAAGAAGATCGTAAGCGTGGTGCGGCGCCAAGCCAGCGCATGGTCGAGCCCGTATTCATAGCCGCGCAGCAGCGCGTCGAAGGCGCGTTCGCTCCATTGGTAAAATCTGCCATGGGTCACCTCGCCATGTGCGCGCAGGAAGCGCGAGGCCATCATCGGCGTCAGCGTCAGCGACACGAACATCGAGACGAAGATCGTCATCGCCAGCACGACCGCGAATTCGCGGAACAGGCGGCCGATGATGCCTCCCATCAGGAGCAGCGGGATCAGCACCGCAACCAGCGAGATGCTGATTGACATGATGGTGAAGCCGATCTCCTTGGAGCCCCTGAAGGCGGCGGCGAGCGGCTTTTCGCCTTCCTCGATGTAGCGCGTGATGTTCTCGAGCATCACGATGGCGTCGTCGACGACGAAGCCGACCGCGATCGTGAGCGCCATGAGCGACAGATTGTCGAGCGAATAGCCGAACACCCACATCAGCGCGCAGGCGCCCAGCAGCGCCAGCGGCACCGTGATGGCCGGAATCACGGTCGCCCAGAAGCTGCGCAGGAAGACGAAGATCACCATGACCACGAGGAAAATGGTCAGCAGCAGCGTGAACTGGACGTCCTCGACTGCGGCGCGGATCGTCGTGGTGCGGTCGCTGATCAGCTCGATCTTGATCGCGGGCGGGATCGCCGCGACCAGCCGGGGCAGTGTCGCCTTGATCCGGTCGACGGTCTCGATGACGTTGGCGCCGGGCTGCTTGAACACGACCAGGAACACGCCGCGCTTGCCGTTGGCCCATGCCGCCTGTTTGGCGTCCTCAGGACCGGTGACCGCCTGGCCGATGTCCTTGATCCGCAATGGACCACCGTTGCGGTAGGCGATGATGACGTCGTTCCAGTCCTTGGACTGCAGCAATTGATCGTTGGCATAGATCGTATAGGCGCGCTTATCGCCGTCGATATTGCCCTTGGGGCTGTCGACCGTGGTGATGCCGATCGCGCTGCGAACGTCTTCCAGCGACAGACCCTTGGCAACGAGCTTGCCCGGATCGACCTGGACGCGCACGGACGGCTTCTGCTGGCCGCCGATGAAGACCTGGGCCACACCGGAGAGCTGGCTGATCTGCTGGGCGAGCTGGGCGTCGACCGCGTCGCTGACGCTGGTCAGCGGCAGCGTGTCCGACGTCGCCGAGAGCAGCAGGATCGGCGCGTCGGCCGGGTTGACCTTGCGATAGGTCGGCGGCGAGGGCAGGTTCTTCGGCAACTGGCCGCTGGCGGCGTTGATCGCGCCCTGCACGTCGTTCGCCGCACCGTCGATGCTGCGGTTGAGGTCGAACTGGATGGTGATCGAGGCGGTGCCCAGATAGCTCGTCGAGGTCATCTGCGCGATGCCGGGAATCTGGGCGAACTGGCGCTCCAGCGGCTGCGCGACCGACGAGGCCATCGTCTCCGGGCTGCCGCCCGGCAAATTGGCCGTGATCTGGATGGTCGGGAAGTCCACCTGCGGCAGCGGTGCGACCGGCAGCAGTGGATAGGCCACGAGACCGACAAACAGGATGCCGGCCATCAGCAGCGATGTGCCGATGGGATAACGGATGAAAGGTGCCGAAATCCCGCCTTCGGTCATTCCTGCTGAACCTTGCTTTTCTGGACCGGATCCGAGCTCGCCACGGTCGTCGAAACGACGCTTCCGGGCTGGACTTTGTACTGACCGCCGGTGATCACCTGCTGGCCGGGGCTCAATCCTTCATCGACGACCGAGCGCCCGTCGATGGCGTAGCTGACCTTGATCTTGTGAACCTCGGCCTTGTTGTCCGGACCGACGGTATAAGCGTAGAGGCCGTTGGTGGAATGCTGAACCGCGTCATCGGGGACGATGGTCGCGTCTTTCAGCGTCCGCACCAGGAGGCGTGTCGAGACCGATTGTCCCGGCCACAGCGTGTGATCCTTGTTGTCGAACACCGCCTTGAGCCGGATAGTCCCGCTGGTCGTGTCGACCTGGTTGTTGATGACGGCGAGCTTGCCTTCAGCCAGCGTCTTCTTGCCGTCGGTGGTGAACGCGATCACCTTGAGGTCGCCGGACTGCTGGCCCTCGCTGATGTAAGGCAGTTGTTCTTCAGGCGCGGTGAAGATCACCGTGATCGGCTCGACCTGAGCGATGGTGACGATGCCGGTCTGGCTCGATGCATTGACGATATTGCCGATGTCGACCTGGCGCAGGCCGGCGACGCCGGTGATCGGCGATTTGACCTGGGTGTAGTCGAGCTGCGTCTGGGCGTTGGCGATCGCGGCTTCGTCGGCTGCGATCTGGGCGGTCAGCTGGGCGACAGTCGAGCGTTGCGTATCGGTCTGCTGCCGCGTCGCGAATTCGCCGAGCTTGGTATAGCGCTGAAGATCGAGATTGGCGTTGGCGAGGTTGGCCTCGTCCTGCGACTTCTTGGCCTTGGCTTGATCGAGGGCGGCCTGGAACGGGCGCGGGTCGATCTCGACCAGGAGATCGCCCTGGTTGACCATTTGGCCTTCGGTGAAGGCGATCTTGTCGATCTGGCCATCGACCCGGGTCCGGACTTGTACGGTGTTGAAGCCCTGCACGGTGCCGAGGCCGGTCAGGTAGACCGGGAAGTCGGCCTTCTGGACCGGCGCAATGCTGACGGGCACGGCGGCGACCCGCGGCGCACCCTTTTGCGCGGCCTGGGCCTTCGCTGCCTCAGCGGCCGAGAATCGCTGCCAGCCGTAATAACCGCCACCGGCCACGGCTGCGATGATGACAATCCATAGGATCGGCCGTGACTTTTTCATATGTAAGCGTATCGGCTTGTATGCCCAAAACAACGAATTGCGGGGCGATCAAAGGGTTCCAGAACGGCTTGTATAATACACGCCAAGTTCCAGTGTAAACAGCACTATCAGTTGAGAATCCTAAACAATTGGAAAGCTTTGCACCCTGTAGGCGAACGGATGCCGACGCAGTGTGCAGCGCTGCATTTCGGGTCGCAAACGAGGAGCGTGCAAGAGACAGGAAATGCTCGCGCACGGCGTGAGACGACGGTGCGCGGTGCCAGCGATGCGTTCTGTGCGTGAGAAGGGCTGACCCTGGCAAGAACGGTTCTAAACCGGCCACGCGGTGTTTCGGTTGTCACTAAAATCACCGTCGTTCATATCAGCGCCGCCACAACAGGAGTGCGGGATGGACGAACTGAACGGCAAGCTGATCGCGTGTCAGATTCTGATCACGGGTTTGATCGCGCGTGTCGCCAATGAGCAGCGCGATCCGTTGCGCTTCCTCACCGACTTCCGCGATGAGATCAAAGCCGTCGTCAAAGGCGTCAACATCGCAGGCATGGAGAACTCCGATCATGTGCGCGCGACGGCGCAGCGCACCGTTGATGAATTGTTCTCGCTGATGAAGCCGCCGATCAGCGACTGACGGCTGCGCGAAAAAATGCGTGAAGACATCGTGCAGTGTCCGACTGCATCCGTGTCGCGCCACTTGCAAGCCTGAGTTTAGAACGGTTTCAAACTGCAGTTTAGAATCGTTTTGATCTGGATGGATTCAAGGATGCAGATGGCGTGATTGCGTTGACCCTCATGGCCCCGCTCGATACGACCAGCGCGTCGCATGTTTGCAATGCGACACGTTGCAGAATGGGAATGGGACACAGGATGGGTATGGCGAGGGCTCCGCGGTCGTTGCGTTCGACTGCGGCACGGACTTCATTGGGCAGCAGTTTCGATGCCGCAACCGGCAAGACTGTTTCCACCGTCGCAAGCTTGATTGCGGTCGCGTCCGTATCGAGCGCAGCGCAGGCTCAGCAATCAACACTGCCGCCCGTGAATGTCGATGCGCCGAAGGAGCGGCCGCGCTCCACCACGGCGAAGCCGACGCCCGATCAGGTCCGCGCCCGCAACGCATTGCGCCGTGCCGCACAACAGCGTCAGCAGGCAGCAGTGGCCCCGGTCGTCGATACGTCCGCGCCGGCGGCCGATCGCAATCCCTTTGCGGATCAGGCAGCGCCCTACAAGGTCGATCATGTCCAGGCCGGCGGCAAATTCCCGGAGAAGCTGGTCGACACGCCGAAATCGATCACGGTTCTCAGCAAGGAAGTGCTCGAGGACAAGAACGCCACCACGCTGAAGCAGGCGATCCTCAGCACGGCCGGCGTGACGCTCGGAACGGGTGAGGGCGGCAACGCGTTCGGCGACCGTTTTTTCATCCGCGGTTTCGACGCCCGCAACGACGTCTTCATCGACGGCGTGCGCGATGCAGGTGTCAGCGTACGCGAGAACTTCTTCACAGAGCAGGTCGAGATCCTGCGCGGTCCTGCGTCGTCCTTCGCGGGCCGCGGCACGGCCGGTGGGGCGATCAACATCGTCACCAAGCAGGCCGCGACCGAGAAGAGCTTCTACAACATGGACACGACGTTTGGCACCGACCAGACCAAGCGTGTCACGCTCGACGTCAATCAGGTGATCAACCCGACGCTTGCCGTTCGCACTGGCGGTCTGTTCCAGGATGCTGACGTGGCGGGCCGAGACCGGATCAAGGACAATCGCGACGGTGCTTTCGTGGCGACGACCTGGAAGCCGACCGATGCGATCAAGATCACGGGAAACTACATCCACACCGAGTTGACCGGCATTCCCGATTTCGGCGTGCCCTATTATCGGCCGAGCACGGCGAGTACCGCCGGCGGTCCGTTCCCTGATTTCGGTGTCAACCGAAACAATTTCTATGGTTTCGTCAATCGCGACTTCTACCGGACCGGCCAGGACATCGGCTCGATCAATGCGGAAGTCCAGGTCACGCCGGATCTGTTACTCACCAACAGGATCCGGGAATCGCACTCCACACAGAACTACATTGGCACATTGCCGGAATCGCCGGTTATAACGAGCAACAGTCCGGCATTGTGGACGTTGTCGGCCAACCCGCAGAGCCGGTATCAGGCCACGGATGTGTTCGCCAATCAGACCGAGGCGACGTACAAGTTCGATGATCATGCGGGCTTCAAACACACGCTGCTCGCAG
Source organism: Bradyrhizobium sp. USDA 4472 (assembly GCF_054058595.1). Classification (NCBI taxonomy): domain Bacteria; kingdom Pseudomonadati; phylum Pseudomonadota; class Alphaproteobacteria; order Hyphomicrobiales; family Nitrobacteraceae; genus Bradyrhizobium; species Bradyrhizobium sp. USDA 4472. The sequence goes on along the minus strand of NZ_JBSSAM010000001.1, from coordinate 6,860,178 downwards.
GCATAGAATACGACAACGAACGATCGTCGATTGATAGCTACACGGGGCTCGGCTCCGAGATCACGACGGGGGCGACAGCTTTCACCGGGACCGGGTCCTTGCCCGGCGTCAGCGTCTTCTGGCCCCAATATACCGACAATCCATTCCCGATTCCCGGTGGGCTTACGGGCCGGCCAACCAAGATCGGAATCGAGACCGTCAGCGGCTACGTCATGGACAGCGCGAATTATCGCGACGTTCTGATCCTCAACGGCGGTTTCCGCTACGACGACTACAACATCAAGACCTCGGCGTTCACCGCGGCTGGTGCCTTCGGTCAGCAGTCCGCCGAATTCCTGGTTCCGGATTTCAACCTCGGTCTCACGCTGAAGCCGCTGCCCAATGGCAGCGTCTACGTGGCCTACGCGACCTCGGCGAACCCGGTCGGCTCGGAGTTCGACGGTACCAGCACCGCTTATGGCGGCATCAATCCGAATCTCGCTGGTGGCAATAACCAGATCTTCGGGCCGGAAAAGAACAAGGCCATTGAACTCGGCACCAAGTGGGAGTTGTTCGATCGCCACCTGCTGCTGACCGCCGCCCTGTTCCAGACCACGAAGGATAACGCGCGCGAGGCGCAGAATGTCGGCAGCACGGCCGCCGCCGCCGCGCTGGGCTGCACCTATGCTCCCGTGGCCCCGTCGACCACCGTCTCGTGTATCACGGCCGGCGCCGCTTACCGCGTCCGCGGCATCGATCTCGGCGTCGGCGGCAAGATCACCGACAAGTGGAGCGTGTTCGGCGGCCCGGTGCTCATGCAGTCGGAGGTCATGAAGTCGCTCGCGCCACCCGCCAACAGCAAGCTCTATGCGTCGAATGTCGGCCTGCCGCTCGCCAACATCGCGCACCAGTCGTTCAGCCTGCTGTCGAAATACCAGCTCACCGACGTCTGGGAGCTCGGCGGGCAGGCGGTATATCGCTCGAAGGTGTACGGCGGCACCTTGCTCGCGGCCAACCAGGGCACGTCGATCCCCGGCTACTGGCGCTTCGATGCGTTCGCGGAAGCGAAGATCAACAAGAACTGGCAGGTGAAGCTGTTCGTCAACAACATCTTCGACAAGCGCTACTACGACGCGCTGTACCAGAGTGTTGCGCCTTTCGTGCTGGAGGCACCGGGACGCGCGGCCTATCTGGTGCTGTCCGCGCGCTACTGATGGAGACATGACGAGGTGCCATGCTGACATGCATAGACGGCGTCCTGAGCAAGGATGATGTGGCGGAGTTCCGCCGCATCATGGACGGCAGCGAATGGGAAGACGGCCGTTCCACCGCGGGCGCGCAGTCGGCGATGGTCAAGCGCAACGAGCAATTGCCGCCGGATGGCGAGGTCGCGCGCAGGCTCGGCAACCGCATCATCTCGGCGCTGACGGCGAGTCCGCGATTTCTGGCGGCGGCGATCCCGCTCCAGATCTTTCCGCCGCTGTTCAACCGCTATACGGCGGACAGCGGCCACCATTTCGGCCTGCATGTCGACAACGCGATCCGCGGCGACCGCCTGACCGGCCTTCGCATCCGCACCGATCTGTCGGTCACGCTGTTCCTCAGCGAGCCCGAGGATTACGACGGTGGCGAGCTTGTGATCGAGGACACCTACGGTTCGCACGAGGTCAAGTTGCCAGCCGGGGACTGCGTGCTCTATCCCTCGACCAGCCTGCATCTGGTCACACCGGTGACAAGGGGGGCGCGGGTTGCGTCTTTCTTCTGGCTCCAGAGCATGATACGGGACGATCAAGCCCGCAGCATGATCTTCGACCTCGACACCGCCATTCAGGCGTTGGCGGCACGGCTCGGGCGTGACGATCCCGAAACGATCAAGTTGACGGGCATCTATCACAACCTCATTCGCATCTGGGCCGAAGTATGAAGATCACATCTTTCCGAGCAAGCCTCGCTGCAGCCGTGCTGTTCACGGCCGCCTGGCTCGCAGTTCCTGCGTCTGCCCAGACACAAACCCAGGCGGCGGCGCCGGCGCGGCCGATGGCGGCACCGGCACCGGTGGCGGCTCAGCCGGTGCCGGCCGCCCCCGCGATGGCCGCACCTGCGCCATCGACCGCAACCCCTGCTGCGCCCGTGGCGATGCCCAGCGCGCCAGCGACCGAGGCTGCCGTGGCCCCGGCCTCCGAGGCCGCGCGGAAAGCGGGCATCGCGCCGGCCATGAAGGAATTGTCGCCCTGGGGGATGTTCATGGCGGCGGACATCATCGTGAAGGCGGTGATGATCGGGCTTGCCTTCGCCTCGCTCGTAACCTGGACCGTCTTCATCGCCAAGTCGATCGAGCTGTCAGTCGCCTCCGCCAAACTGCGTTCGGCGTTGAAGAAGGTCGCTGAAGTTCGCTCGCTTGCCGAAGCCCAGATGGCGCTCGGCACCAAGGAGGGCATGTTGTCGTCGTTCCTTGCGGCCGCGCTACGTGAAGCGCGGATGTCTGCGGGGCTCTCCAGCGACGACGGCATCAAGGAGCGCGCGGCCTCGAGCTTTGCCGAGATCGTCCGCGCAGAGGCACGACGCATCCGCATCGGCACGGGTCTCCTCGCGACCATCGGTTCGACATCGCCCTTCGTCGGCCTGTTCGGCACCGTGTGGGGCATCATGAACAGTTTTATCGGCATCTCGAAGTCGCAGACCACCAACCTCGCGGTGGTCGCGCCCGGCATCGCCGAGGCGCTGCTCGCGACGGCCATCGGCCTCGTCGCGGCGATCCCCGCCGTTATCATCTACAATCACTTCTCGCGCGTGACGAAGAGCTATCTCGAGCTCGTCAGCCGCGCCTCGGGCGCGGCGGCACGTCTGTTGTCGCGCGATCTCGACCGCAGCCACGGCACTGCGCATTCGCGCGCGGCGGAGTAAGCCATGGCAGTCTCGCTGACGGACAACGATGACGACGACGATTTCTCGGAAACGCATGACATCAACGTCACGCCCTTCATCGACGTCATCCTGGTACTGCTGATCATCTTCATGGTCGCCGCACCACTGTCGACGGTCGATCTGCCGATCGATTTGCCGACGTCGAGCGCAACGCCGCAGAAGAAGCCGGACAAGCCGACTTATCTCAGCATCAAGCGCGATCTGGGGCTTGCGATCGGGGAGGATTCGGTGAGCCGGGCCAACCTGATTCCGACCCTCGACGGCTTGTCAGACATGAGCAAGGACAAATACGTCTTTCTGCGTGCCGATCGTTCGGTGCCCTACGGCGAGCTGATGGGCGTCATGGAGCTGCTGCGCTCCGGCGGTTACATGCGGGTCAAGCTGGTGACGTTGGAGGCTGCTGGCGCGCCGGCGGCACCAGCTGCGACAGGCCCCGCGCAGCCATAGGGGTCGCCATGTCGGTTGAGCTCGAACCCAAATCGTCCAGAAGGCTTTGGATCTTGGCGGCGGTCGCGGCGCTCGTGCTCCATTTGGGTGGGGCTGCGCTCGCGCTCGCCAGCTTGCCGACCGATGATGGCGATGAAGGCTTGGGCGCTGCGGGTGCCGAGTTCGCGGTCGAGATGGCTTCTCCGCCGATTCAAGACTCCAATCAGGCCCTTGGTCCGACGGACTCCGAGGAGCAGGAAGAGCGTCCCGAGCTTCAGCAGCAGAAGGCCGAGACGAAGGAAACAGATCTTCCGCAGGATCGACCGCAACCGCTCGAGGATGCTGATCGCGTTGTCTCTGAGAACAAGGCGAAGAAGGAGCAGGACGAAGATCCGAAGGTGGCCGCCACCGAAACCCCCGCCATGGAAGCTCAGCAGAAGCAGATTGCCATGGAGCGGCAAACCTTCGAAAACGCCACGCGCGAAGCTGAGAGGGCCATGGCTCCGGTGCTCGGCATTGGTAAGGACGTGCTCAAAATTACGGCGGACTGGAACCGCAAGATCAGCGCGCATCTCGCGGCTCACAAGGTCAATCCGGAGGGCAAGCAGCCCAACAATCAAACCACCAAGGTGAGCTTTTCACTCAATCGACGAGGCAACGTGGTGTCGGTCGACGTGGTCGAATCCTCCGGAGACGCCGCTTTCGATGCGGCAGCGGTCGCCATGGTCCGCAAATCAGATCCATTCCCGGTACCACCTGCCGCGTTGACCGAGGATCGGGTCGAGCGCACGGTCGATATCGTTTTCAAGCCGCCGGAAGACAAGAAAAAGAAGAAGACCGCTCAGCGCCAGTAGTACTTGATCCCGACATAGACCACGACCAGGCAGGCGAAAATCAGCGCCACCGGAAGAGGACGCTTCTGGGTTCCACTGACCGTGCCTGCACCGAAGAAGCCAGTCTTCTTTGCTTTGGGCGCCGGCCGGCGAAAGGCGGTAACATTGTCCGTCACCGGCTCGGGCGGCCGGGGGCGGACATCGGGCGGGTTCCCGCCGCCGCCCATTTCCAGATAATAGGATTTGTAGACCTCGGCGATGGCGACCTCGGTGGCCTCGGTCTCGCTCATCCGATCCAGCAGCTTCTTGTAGCCATCGAGGAAGCCCTGCGCCTCGGGAGGCAGCGCCGACAACCCATTCAGTTTGGCCATCATCTTCCAGGTGGCGAAATCGGCGCGGGCACGGGTATCGGCGCGTCGCGCGATCAGCATATCGGCAGCTTTGACCAAGTTGGCCTCTAGCCCTTCGGCTTTGTTTTCAAGTGCAGGATATCCAAACGTAACGCTTCAACTATGCGTTGCCGGTCGCGAAGAGAACAGCTTGAATCACATGACCGGTCAACGTTCGCAGTATTGCTGAAATAACATCAAGATTTAGACCGAACTGGGAACCCGCCATCGGCAGCAGAATCAGCAGGGCGATCAGGATCAGCATGCCGAACGGCTCGAGCCGTGCCAGCGGCAGGGCCAGCGGGCGGGGCAACAGCCCGACCGCGACCCGCCCGCCGTCGAGTGGCGGGATCGGCATCATGTTGAAGACGGCCAGCACCGCGTTGATCCGCAGCGCGTTCTTGAGGTTGTCGAAGATCCATTGCGCTGAACCGGCGGGAGCCCAGGGCAGGGCGTGGAGGGCGAGGCCTGCTGCGAGCGCCAGCAGGATGTTGGTGACGGGGCCGGCGAGGGCGACCCAGACCATATCCAGCTTCGGGTGGTTGAGCTTGCGGAAATTCACCGGCACCGGCTTGGCGTAGCCGAACAAGAACGGCGAATGCGCAAACAGCAGCATCGCCGGCAGGATCAGGGTGCCGAACGGGTCGATGTGCCTGAGAGGATTGAAGCTGACGCGGCCGAGCTGCCAGGCGGTGTCGTCGCCGAGCCGGTGCGCGACGAAGCCGTGCGCGGCCTCGTGGAAGGTGATGGCCAGCACCAGCGGCAGCACCCACACCGAGAGGTCGTAGAAGGAAATGTTCACGTCGCGCCTGCTCCGGCTTTGCCTGTCGCCCTGCAGACGACCAATCCGGGGGCGCAGCAACGCTTCCGCGCAACATAGGGCGGCCGGTTCCGAAATGCCACGCCGCAAATGATCGCCGTCAGGCCGGGATCGTCGTCTCATATTGCGTCATGCCGTCCTCGATCCTGACCCAGGCCAGCTTCTCGCTGGTCCAGATGTGCTCGGTCGGTGTGAAAGCGTTGCGGTCGTCGAAGGTCGCGAGGGCCACGCCCGCCAGCGTGCCGTTGCGACGCCAGGCGAACAGCCGCGTGCCGCAAGCCTTGCAGAATACGCGATCGATGTTTTCCGACGATGCATAGCGGCCGGTGTCACCCTCGACCGTTAGCGCTTTCTGGTCGAACTGGGCACGGGCGAAATAGGGCGAACCCATCGCCTTCTGGCAGCGGCGGCAATGACAGACGCGCACGTTCAGCGGCTCGCCCTCCGCCTTGAACCGCACCGCGCCGCACAGGCACCCACCTTCCCGGATCATGGCTCTCTCAATAGGTTGCGCGTCCGCCTGAGATGTCGAAAACCGCGCCGGTCGAGAAGGCGCAGTCTTCGGATGCAAGCCAGGCGACCATCGCCGCCAGCTCTTCCACCAGCACGAAACGCGCCTTGGGGATTTTCGCCAGCATGAACTCGATATGCTGCTGCGTCATCTGGTCGAAGATCGCGGTCTTGGCTGCCGCCGGCGTCACCGCATTCACGAGAATGTCGTGGGCGGCAAGCTCCTTGCCGAGCGACTTCGTCAGCGCGATCAGGCCGGCCTTGGAGGCCGAATAGTGCGAGGCGTTCGGATTGCCTTCCTTGCCGGCGATCGAGGCGATGTTCACGATCCGCCCGTACTTCTGCTCGAGCATGACAGGCACGATCGCCTTGCAGACGATGAACGGGCCGTCGAGGTTGATGCGCAGCACCTTGCGCCATTCATCGAGGTCGGTTTCCCAGACCGGCTTGTTGACGCCGGCGATTCCGGCATTGTTGACGAGAATGTCGATCCTGCCGAAGGCCGCGAGCGTCGCATCGCGCGCCTGCTCGACGCCCGCGGTGTCGGTGACGTCGACCTTGAAGACGCGGACATTGTCGCCGATGTCCTTTGCGGTCTTCTCGGCGAGCGCAGCGTCAAAGTCCCAGATCGCGACCCGGGCACCGGAAGCGACAAAGCGCTCGGTGATGGCGCGGCCGAAGCCCTGAGCGCCGCCTGTGACCACGGCGATGCGGCCGTCGAGATCGATCTTGTTCATGCGGCCCGATCCTGCTCGATTCCTTAGGCGTCAGAGCATGTAGCCGCCATCGACGACCAGGTCGACGCCGGTGGTGAACGCGCTCTCGTCGCTGCCGAGATAGATCGCCATGTTGGCGATTTCGTCGGCAGTGCCGAGCCGGCCCATCTTCTGCCGGGAGATGAACATCTCCTTGCCCTGCGGTCCCTGCGCGGCGGCGCGGTCCAGCATCGAGGGGGTCTCGACGGTGCCGGGGCAGATCGAGTTGCAACGGATGCCCTTGGTGATGAAGTCGAGCGCGACCGCGCGGGTCAGCAGCGACACTGCAGCTTTCGAGGAGCTGTAGACGTAGCGGTTTGCCGGCGGCCGCAACGCGGCGCAGGACGAGATGTTGACGATGCTGCCGCCACCGCCCGCGATCATCTCGGGCAGGAAGGCCTTGATGGTCCGGTGCATCGACTTGACGTTGAGGTCGAACGAAAAATCAAAATCCTCTTCCGAACATTCCAGGATCGTGCCGTGATGCACGAAGCCGGCCGCGTTGAGCAGGATGTCGATCCGGCCGGTCCGCTTGGCAAAGGCATTGACGTCGGCGGTGTTGCGGACGTCGAGTTTGGCGGCCTCGGCGATGCCTTCCTTGGTCAGTTCAGCGATGCCTGCTTCGTTGATGTCGGTGGCGATGACGGTTGCGCCTTCACGCGCGAATGCGAGGGCGCATGCGCGCCCGATGCCTGCCGCTGCGGCCGTGATGACGGCGCGCTTGCCCTTGAGGCGGTCTGCCATGTTCTTGTTCTCCTCACCTTGAATCTGATCGTTATGCCGTCATTGCGAGCGAAGCGAAGCAATCCAGAATCTTACCGATGGGTGCAGACTGGATTGCTTCGTCGCTTCGCTCCTCGCAATGACGCGTGGTCAGTGATTATCCCGCGGCACGCCGAACGCCGAGGCGACGTTCTGGTACCGCGTGGCGAGTTCCACGCAGGCGCCGGTCTCGTGCTGGCCGACGGTATCGCGGTAGATCTGCTGCCACGGCGTCTGGTTCGGCGGATGCTTGAATCCGCCGGCGGCCTTCAGCTGGGCGTGGCGCTTCTTCAGCTCCTCGTCCGAGATCAGGATGTTGGCGCTGCCCTTGTTGAGGTCGATGCGGACCCTGTCACCGGTCTGGAGCACCGCAAGCCCGCCATTGGCCGCGGCTTCCGGCGAGGCGTTGAGGATCGATGGCGAGCCCGAGGTGCCGGACTGGCGGCCGTCGCCGATGCAGGGCAGGGCGAGGATGCCGCGTTTGATCAGCGCGGCCGGCGGCTGCATGTTCACGACCTCGGCGCCACCAGGATAGCCGATCGGGCCTGTGCCGCGGATGAACAGCACGCAGTGCTCGTCGATGCCGAGCGCGGGATCCTCAATCCGTTCGTGATAATCCTCCGGCCCCTCGAACACGACCGCGCGTCCTTCGAACGCGTTCAGGTCCTTCGGGTTGCTCAGATAGCGCTCGCGGAACTCCTTCGAGATCACGCTGGTCTTCATGATCGCGGAATCGAAGAGATTGCCGCGCAGCACCAGGAAGCCGGCATCCTTCACCATCGGCTTGTCGTAGGCCCAGATCACGTCCTGATCGGGCTTGGGCGCATTCGCGCAGTTCTCGCCGATGCCGCGGCCGTTGACGGTGAGCGCGTCCTCATGGATGCGCTTGTGCTCCATGAGTTCGCGGATCACGGCGGGCACGCCGCCGGCGCGATGGAATTCCTCGCCGAGATAGAAGCCGGCCGGCTGGAGGTTGACCAAGAGCGGCACGTCGTGGCCGAATTTCTGCCAGTCGTCGATCGAGAGCTCGACGCCGATGTGGCGCGCGAGCGCGTTGATGTGGATCGGTGCATTGGTCGAGCCGCCGATCGCCGAATTCACCACGATGCAGTTCTCGAACGCCTTGCGGGTCAGGAAATCCGAGGGTTTCAGATCCTCCCAGACCATGTCGACGATGCGCTTGCCGGTCTCGTAGGCGATCTGGCCGCGCTCGCGATAGGGCGCCGGGATCGCCGCGCAGCCCGGCAGCGAGAAACCGAGTGCTTCCGCGAGCGCGTTCATGGTCGAGGCCGTGCCCATGGTGTTGCAATGGCCGACCGAAGGTGCCGAGGACGCCACGATCTCCATGAACTCTTCATAGTCGATCTCGCCGGCGGCGAGCCTTTCGCGCGACTTCCAGACGATCGTGCCGGAGCCGGTGCGCTCACCCTCATGCCAGCCGTTCAGCATCGGGCCGCCCGACAGCACGATCGCGGGCAGGTTGACGGTCGCCGCCGCCATCATGCAGGCGGGCGTGGTCTTGTCGCAACCGGTGGTCAGCACCACGCCGTCGAGCGGATAGCCGTAGAGGACCTCGACCAGGCCGAGATAAGCGAGGTTGCGGTCGAGCGCCGCGGTCGGGCGCTTGCCGGTCTCCTGGATCGGGTGGGTCGGGAATTCCATGGCAATGCCGCCGGCCTCGCGGATGCCCTCGCGGACGCGATGGGCGAGCTCGATATGATGGCGGTTGCAGGGGGAGAGGTCGTTGCCGGTCTGGGCGATGCCGATGATCGGCTTGCCCGACTGCAGCTCGGCGCGGGTGAGGCCAAAGTTGAGGTAGCGCTCCATATAGAGCGCGGTCATGCCCGGATTGTGCGGGTTGTTGAACCAGTCCTGCGAGCGAAGGTGGCGGCGGGCCCCGTTACCGGCGGACGCATGCCCATTGGTTGGCTTTTTTGTCATTGGTTTCTCCTTCAATGCAAACGCAGCGGGCGACGTCGGGGATGTCGATCGGTGCGATGCCCGGCAGCGCGAGCATGGTATGACGGCCCGCCTGCTGGCGAACGTTTCTCATAGTTGCGATACTACTCACGGCTCGTTGGTAACGCTATCATTTTGTACGGCGGGGGCCCGCCCCGGGAGGCGAGGGCTGAGGCCCGACCGCTGCGTCTGCGAACTCTGCCGCTCGATCACGGTAAAGCCGAGATCCAGCACGGGCTGGTCCGGCCGCTTGCCTTCGATCGCCTCGATCAGCATCGCAGCAGCCGCGCTGCCCATCTCGTAACGATTGGTCCGCACACTGGTCAGCGTCGGCACCGAGGCGGCCATGAATTCGAGATCGTTGAAGCCGACGATCGCGATCTGATCGGGGACCGCGATCTCACGGCGTCGGCATTCAAAGAGAACGCCGAGCGCAAGGTCGTCATTGGCGCAGAACACCGAGTCGATGCCGGATTCGCGTGCGAGCAGATCGGCGAACAGCGCGCCGCCGAGCGTTACCGAGGTCGGCGTCGCCGTGGTCACGATCAGTCTTTGGTCGTAGAGGCCGGCGTCCTTCATGGCAACCACGTAGCCATCGAGCCGGCGTTGAACCCGCGGGTCCATGCGCGCCCCAACGAAGCCGATCTTGCGATGGCCCTGTGCGAACAAATGGGCTATCGCCGCGCGCGCGGCGTCAAAATGAGAAAAGCCAATCATCATGTCGACGGGATCAGGGCCGATTTCCATGATCTGGATGATCGGGCAGTCGGCCGCCTCGAGCATCGCGCGCGATTCCGCGGTCTGGTCGATGCCTGTGACGATCAGACCCGCCGGCTTCTGCGCCAGAAACAGGCGCAACAGCTTCTCCTCCTGGAGAATGCTGTAGCGCGTGTTGGACAATTGGATCGAGTAGCGGCTGCCTTCGGAGGCATCATAGATGCCGCGCAGCACGTCCGAGAATACGTTGTTGGTCAGTGATGGAATCAGGACACCGATCACTTCGGTGCGCTGGGAGGCCAGCGCGCGTGCCGCAAGGTTGGGCACGTAGCCGAGCTCGCGGGCCGCGCTTTCGACCCGCGTCCGCTTGGCCAGCGACAACGCCTCGGGATTGCGGAAGAAGCGCGAGGCTGTAATCGGGCTGACGCCGGCCAGCTCGGCCACTTCCGCCAACCGAATCTTGCCAGACTTGGTGCGCTTTCGACCCATTTGTTGCTCATAACACAGCCGCTTGCCCAAACAAAGGATCGTTGACAGCGCTACCAGCAGCGACTAACCAAAGACAAATTGCCAAATCCGCACAAACTGCCGACAATGCCACCTGCTAAGAGGGGCTTCGGTTCGGCGAAGTTCAGAAAAAACAAGACGGTGGCGGCGCGACAGTTGCGTCGTCTAAGTCGGAGGAGGGAGCTAGATGTCGTCTGTGCAAATCCGCGACGTGCGGAAATCGTTCGGCAATTTTGAAGTCCTGCACGGCGTCTCGATTCCGATCGAGGATGGCCAGTTCGTCGTTCTTGTTGGCCCCTCCGGCTGCGGCAAGTCGACGCTGCTTCGCATGCTCGCGGGCCTCGAAAACATCACCTCCGGCACGATCTCGATCGGCGACCGCGTCGTCAACAATGTCCAGCCCAAGGAGCGGGACATTGCGATGGTGTTCCAGAACTACGCGCTCTATCCGCACATGACGGTCGGCGAGAACATGGGCTTCTCGCTGAAGCTGCGGAACGCCAGCTCCGACGAGATCAGCAAGCGCGTCAAGCGCGCCGCTGAAATCCTCGCGCTGTCGCCGCTGCTGGATCGCTATCCCCGCCAGCTCTCCGGCGGCCAGCGCCAGCGCGTTGCCATGGGCCGTGCCATCGTGCGCGATCCCCAGGTGTTCCTGTTCGACGAACCCTTGTCGAACCTCGACGCCAAGTTGCGCGTCGCCATGCGCACCGAGATCAAGGAGCTGCATCAGCGGCTCAAGACCACGACCGTCTACGTGACCCACGACCAGATCGAGGCCATGACCATGGCCGACAAGATCGTCGTCATGCATGACGGCATCGTCGAGCAGATGGGTACGCCGCTCGAGCTCTACGACAAGCCGGAAAACCAGTTCGTCGCCGGCTTCATCGGCTCGCCCGCGATGAACTTCCTCAAGGGCCACGTGCGGGTCAACGGCGTCGCCACCTTCGAAGGTCCGAACGGTGTCAAGCTGCCGCTGAAGAGCGTGCCGGCCGGCTCCGACGGCAAGCCCGTCGTCTACGGCGTCCGCCCTGAGCATTTCACCATCGCCGACGACGGCGCCGATGCCGAGATCGTGGTCGTCGAGCCGACCGGGTCCGAAACGCAGGTGTTTGCAAAGCTCGGCGGCGAGCAGGTGGTGGCCGTGTTCCGCGAGCGTCATCAGTTCAACCCGGGCGACAAGGTCCGGCTGAAGCCCGATCCGTCCGTGGTTCACTTGTTCGACGAGGCGACCGGTAAGCGCATGTAGCGACATAAAGACGGACCGATACAAATATAAAAAAACAGGGAGAGAACGATGACCGATTTCAACAGGCGTAGTGTGCTTAAAGCCAGCCTGGGCGGCGCAGCTCTGCTCGCCGGCCCAGGGATCGTCCCCGTCCGGGCTGCGGAGTGGACCAACACGCCGGAGCCGAATGCCTCCATTCGCGTGCTGCGCTGGAAGCAGTTCATCCAGGCCGAGTTCGACAAGTTCGCTGAGCAGACCAAGAAGTTTTCCGAGAAGACCGGCGTCAAGGTGAAGCTCGAGGCCGAAAGCTGGGAGGACATTCGTCCGAAAGCCGCGGTCGCAGCCAATGTCGGCGCCGGCCCCGATCTCATCATCGGCACGCTCGATGATCCCCACAAATTCCCGGAAAAGCTGATCGACGTCACCGACGTCGCCGACTATCTCGGCGCCCAGTATGGCGGCTGGTATCCGGTCGCCCAGAAGTACGGCAAGAAGGGCAATGGCTGGATCGCGATTCCGCAAGGCGCCACCGGTGGCTGCCTCAACTACCGCATCAGCCACGTGAAGGCTGCGGGCTTCGAGGAATTCCCCAAGGACACGGACGGCTTCCTCAAGCTTTGCCAGGCGCTGAAGAAGAACAACACGCCGGCCGGCTTCGCGCTCGGTCATGCCACGGGCGACGCCAACGGCTGGTGCCAGTGGGCGCTATGGGCGTTCGGCGGCAAGGTCGTCAACGAGAAGAACGAGGTCGTGCTCGATGCGCCCGAGACGATCGCGGCGCTCGAATACGTCAAGCAGCTCTATGCGACGTTCATTCCGGGCGTGCTGTCGTGGAACGACTCGAACAACAACAAGGCCTTCCTCAACGGCGAGATCAGCCTCACCCTGAACGGCATCTCGATCTGGACCGTCGGCAAGACCTCTCCTGATCCGAAGCAGCAGGAGATCGCCAAGGACATGAACCACGCGCCGATGCCGGTCGGCCCCGTGGGCAAGCCGACCGAGCAGCAGAACATCCTGGTCTATTACGGCTACAAGCACTCGAAGTACCCGAAGGCCGTCAAGGAATACATCAAGTTCATGATGGACAAGGAGAACTACGACGCCTGGGAGGTCGCCTCCAACGGCTACGTCTCGCCGCCGCTCCCGGCCTACAATGACAACCCGGTCTGGACCTCCGACCCCAAGATCACGCCGTACCGCGACTGCCTCAAGCGCTGCCTGGACAACGGCTATGCCGGTGATCTCGGCTACGCCTCGGCCGCCGTCATGGGCGACTTCGTCGTGGTCGACATGTTCGCGGAAGCCGCCTCCGGCTCGGCCACGCCGCAGGAAGCTGCGAAACGCGCTGCCGAGCGCGCCAAGCGCTACTACCAGGTCTGATCCGCTACGGCGGCGGCGCTCACCTGCCGGGCGCCGCCGCCGTCGTTCTCTAAGGGGAGTCCGACATGGCCGTTATCGCCGAGCCCGTGGCCGCGCACGTCAAGCCCAGCAGTTTGTGGAGCAGGGCGTTCGAAAGCCGGAATTTTCTCGGCGCCATGTTCATGGTGCCGGCGATCGCCATCCTGATCCTGTTTCTGGCTTACCCGCTGGCGCTCGGATTCTGGCTCGGCATGACCGACACCAAGATCGGCGGCGTCGGCCGTTACATCGGCTTCCAGAACTTCGTCTCGCTGTCCAAGGACAGCGTGTTCTGGCTGTCGGTCTTCAACACCATTTTCTACACGGTGTTTGCGAGCATCGTGAAATTCGCGATCGGGCTTTATCTGGCCCTGCTGCTCAACGAGCGGCTGCCGTTCAAGTCGATGGTCCGCGCCATCGTGCTCTTGCCTTTCGTCGTGCCGACCGTGCTGTCGGCGATCGCGTTCTGGTGGATCTATGACAGCCAGTTTTCGATCGTCTCCTGGGTGCTGATCAAGGCCGGCCTTCTGAGCCACTACATCGATTTCCTCGGCGATCCCTGGAATGCCCGCTGGTCGGTCGTGATCGCCAATATCTGGCGGGGCGTGCCGTTCGTCGCCATCACGCTCTTGGCGGGATTGCAGACCATCTCCCCCTCGCTCTACGAGGCCGCGAATCTCGACGGCGCCACCAATTTGCAGCGCTTCCGCCACATCACGCTGCCGATGCTGTCGCCGATCATCGCGGTCGTGATGACGTTCTCGGTGCTGATGACGTTCACCGACTTCCAGCTGATCTACACCATCACCCGCGGCGGACCGATCAACGCCACGCATCTGATGGCGACGCTGTCGTTCCAGCGTGCCATCACGGGCGGCAATCTCGGCGAGGGCGCCGCGATCTCGAACGCGATGATCCCGTTCCTGGTCGCGGCAATCCTGTTGAGCTTCTTCGGACTTCAGCGGTCCCGCTGGCAGCAGGGCGGGAGGGACTGATCATGAGCACCGTAGACGACCAGAGCGTCGGAATGGACTACCTCGAGAGCTTCCCGCGGAAGTTTCTCCGGGTGTATCTCCCGCTCGGCCTGATCATCTTTTTCCTGCTGTTTCCGTTCTACTGGATGGCGGTGACGACGTTCAAACCCGACGCGGAAATGTACGATTACGAGAAGTACAATCCGTTCCTGATCGCCCATCCGACGCTCGAGCACGTCAAGAAGCTGTTCTTCGACACCGACTATCCGCTGTGGATGTGGAACACCGTGATCGTCTCGGTGTCCTCGACCTTCATCTCGCTGTTCGCCAGCGTCTGTGCGGCCTACGCGATCGAGCGTCTGCGCTACAAGGGCTCGCGCTATGTGGGCCTGGCGATCTTCCTCGGCTATCTCGTCCCGCCCTCGATCCTGTTCATTCCGCTCGCCGCGATCGTGTTTCAACTCGGCCTGTTCGACGGCAATCTCGCGCTGATCCTGACGTATCCGACCTTCCTGATTCCGTTCTGCACCTGGCTCCTGATGGGCTATTTCCGCACCATCCCTTACGAGCTCGAGGAATGCGCGCTGATCGACGGCGCGACGCGGCTGCAGATCCTGACCAAGATCACCCTGCCGCTGTCGCTGCCTGGGGTGATCTCGGCGGGGATCTTCGCCTTCACGTTGTCCTGGAACGAATTCATCTACGCGTTGACCTTCATCTCTTCATCGGAGAACAAGACCATTCCGGTCGGCGCCATCACCGAACTCGTCAACGGCGACGTCTACCATTGGGGCGCTCTGATGGCGGCGGCCCTGACTGGCTCGGTCCCCGTAGTTATCCTTTATTCCTTCTTCGTAGAGTACTATGTGTCGGCGATGACCGGCGCCGTGAAGGAATGATCGCGGGGCCTGCCTGAAAACGCGCCAAGAGGTTTCATGACGTTTCATGATGTTTCCGGTGCGGCGCGTTCCGGCCAATAAGAGGGAGTAGGCTCTTGCACATCCTGGTTCTGGGCGCAGCCGGCATGGTCGGCCGCAAATTGTGTGAACGGCTGTTGCGCGACGGCCGGCTCGGCAAGAGCGACATCACCAAATTGACCATGCATGACGTGGTCGAGCCCAGGAAACCGGAAAAAGCCGGTTTCCCGGTCGAGACCGTCTCGGGCGATTTTGCTGTCCCGGGTGCTGCCGAAAAGCTGATCGCCGGCCGGCCCGACGTGATCTTCCATCTCGCCGCCATCGTCTCGGGCGAAGCCGAGCTCGATTTCGACAAGGGCTACCGCATCAACCTCGACGGCACGCGGATGCTGCTCGATGCCATCAGGCTCGTCGGCGGCGGCTATAAGCCGCGCGTGGTGTTCACGTCCTCGATCGCAGTGTTCGGCGCGCCGTTCCCGGATGCGATCGGCGACGAGTTCTTCCATACGCCGCTCTTGAGCTACGGCACCCAGAAGGCGATCGGCGAGCTGCTGCTGGCGGATTATTCGCGCCGCGGCTTCCTCGACGGCATCGGCATCCGCCTGCCGACCATCTGCATCCGGCCGGGCCTGCCCAACAAGGCGGCATCGGGCTTCTTCTCCAACATCCTCCGCGAGCCGCTGGCCGGCAAGGAAGCAGTGCTTCCGGTGTCCGAGGATGTCCGCCACTGGCACGCCACGCCGCGCTCCGCCGTCGGCTTCCTGCTCCATGCCGGCACGATGGACCTGGCCAAGGTCGGTCCGCGCCGCAATTTGACCATGCCCGGCTTCTCGGCGACGGTCGGCGAGCAGATCGCTGCGCTGAGGCGCGTCGCCGGCGACAAGGTCGCCGCGCGCATCAAGCATGAGCTCGATCCGTTCATCGTCGGCATCGTTGGCGGCTGGCCGCGGAATTTCGAGGCCAAGCGAGCGCGCGAGCTCGGCTTCACCACCGAGGAGAAGACCTTCGACGATATCATCCGCATCCACATCGAGGACGAGCTCGGCGGCAATTTCGTCGCCTGATCGTTTCAGATGAATAGCATGGAAATGACGATGGCGAGCGTGGCTTGCATCGGTGAATGCATGGTCGAGCTCCGGCAGGCGCAGGGCGCCCAGTCTGGCGGGCAGGGCGGCGGGTTGTTTTCGCGGGGCTTCGGCGGCGACACCCTCAATACGGCCGTGTATCTGGCGCGGCTCGAGGTCAAGGTCGACTATTTCACCGCGCTCGGCGACGACGGCATGAGCGAAGAGATGATCGCGGCCTGGAATGCCGAGGGCGTTGGCACCCGGCGCGTGGTGCGGCTGCCGGGCAAGCTGCCGGGCCTCTACATGATCCAGCTCGATGCCGCCGGCGAGCGCCAGTTCTTCCACTGGCGCGACAGCGCGGCGGCGCGGCAGCTGATGAGCCTGCCGGAGACCGACGAGCTGCTCAACTCGCTGATGAGCTATGACGTCGTCTATCTCTCCGCGATCACGCTCTCGATCTACGATGCGGCCGGGCGCGATCGCCTGTTTGCGGCGATCAAGCGCGCGCGCCTGCTCGGCACGCGCTTCGTGTTCGACACCAATTTCCGTGCACGCGGCTGGCCCGATCGTGAGGTCGCGCGTGAGGTGTTTGCCACTGCCTTTTCGGCCGCCGACATCGCGCTGACCTCGACCGAGGATCTGCTCGCGCTCTATCCCGGCGAAAGCCCGGAGCAATTGATGGCGCGCATCCCGACATCAGAACTGGTGTTCCGCCTCGCCGAGCCCGTCAGTATGCTGCGCTTCCCCGGCGGGACCAGCGAGGTCCGCGCCGAACCAATGACCAAGCCGGTCGTTGACACCACGGCGGCCGGCGACAGCTTTGCGGCGGCCTATATTGCGGCCCGGCTTGGCGGCTCTGATCCGGTGGAGGCGGCCCAATCGGGACATCGCCTCGCCAGCCTCGTGATCTGCTATCCTGGCGCCATCATTCCGGGCTATGCCATGCCGCCGAAGAAGCGGCCCCGGCCGGCGACCACGCGTCAAGCGACCAAGTGAAACGAACCTCCGAGATAAGATTCACGATATGACCACGACCGCCCAACAGAACCACCTCGTCGCGCTGTTCAAGGCCGCGACCGTCATTCCCGTCCTCACCATCGAGCGGATCCAGGATGCCGTGCCGCTGGCAAAAGCCCTGGTGGACGGCGGCGTCCGCACCTTGGAGGTGACCCTGCGCACCCCCATTGCGATCGAAGCCGCGCGGGCGATCATGTCCGAGGTCCCCGACGCGGTCGTCGGCATCGGCACCATTCTCAATCCGGCCGATTTCACCCGTGTCGAGAAGCTCGGGGTGGCGTTCGGCATCAGCCCGGGCCTGACCCCGGATCTGCTCAAGGCCGCCACGCACAGTTCTTTGCCGTTCGCGCCGGGCATTGCCACGGCGTCCGAGCTGATGATGGCGCTGTCCTACGGCTTCGACGTCGCAAAGTTCTTCCCCGCCGAGCAGGCCGGCGGCATCAAGGGCCTCCGCTCGCTTGGCGGGCCATTTCCGAATGTGCGGTTCTGCCCGACCGGCGGCGTCGGCGAGGCCAATGCGGCGACCTGGCTTGCCGAGCCCAATGTGGTCGCGGTCGGCGGTTCCTGGCTGTGTCCGACGGCCGAGATCAAGGCCGGAAATTGGGCCGGCATAACTGCCATCTGCCAGCGCACCCTCCAGGCCCTTAAACCTGCGTGAAGTCTTGCCATCCCTGCGCTAAGACTTAGGTCAGCAAGAGACCGCCAGGGAGAGAAGATCATGACCGCCAGCATCGTCGGATGGGCGCACACGCCGTTCGGCAAGTTCGACACCGAAACCGTCGAAAGCCTCGTCACCCGCGTCGCCAATGAGGCGATCGCCGATGCCGGCATTTCGGCCTCCGACGTCGACGAGATCGTGCTCGGCCATTTCAACGCCGGCTTCTCGGCGCAGGATTTTACCGCCTCGCTGGTGCTCCAGGCCGACCCGAAGCTGCGCTTCAAGCCGGCGACCCGCGTCGAGAACGCCTGTGCGACCGGCTCCGCCGCCGTGCATCAGGGCCTGCGCGCGATCGCCGCAGGCGCGGCTCGAATCGTGCTGGTCGTCGGGGTCGAGCAGATGACCCGTACCCCGGGGGCGGAGATCGGCAAGAATCTCCTCAAGGCGTCTTACTTGCCGGAGGATGGCGACACGGTCGGCGGCTTTGCCGGCGTGTTCGGCAAGATCGCCAGCTCCTATTTCCAGAAATACGGCGACCAGTCCGATGCACTGGCGCTGATCGCGGCCAAGAACCACAAGAACGGCGTTGCCAATCCCTTCGCCCAGATGCGCAAGGATTTCGGCTTCGAGTTCTGCCGTGCCGAGAGCGAGAAGAATCCTTATGTCGCCGGTCCCTTGAAGCGCACCGATTGCTCGCTGGTGTCCGACGGCGCGGCTGCATTGGTGCTGGCCGATGCCGAGACCGCCAAGACCATGGGCAAGTCGGTCGGCTTCCGCGCCACCGCGCACGCCCAGGATTTCCTGCCGATGTCCAAGCGCGACATCCTCCAGTTCGAGGGTTGCACGGTGGCCTGGCAGCACGCGCTGGAAAAGGCGGGGGTGACGCTCAACGATCTCTCCTTCGTCGAGACCCATGACTGCTTCACCGTCGCCGAGCTGATCGAGTACGAAGCGATGGGCTTGACGCCGAGGGGGCAGGGCGCCCGCGCCATCAAGGAAGGCTGGACGCTTAAGGACGGCAAGCTGCCGGTCAATCCGTCCGGCGGCCTCAAGGCCAAGGGCCACCCGATCGGCGCCACCGGCGTCTCCATGCATGTGATGACCGCAATGCAGCTCGCGGGCCAAGCGCCCGAGGGCATGCAGCTCAAAAATGCAAAACTCGGCGGCATCTTCAACATGGGCGGCGCGGCCGTTGCCAACTACGTCTCGGTGCTGGAGCCGCTGAAGTAGATCTGGTAGGGTGGGCAAAGGCGCACCTGCGCCGTGTCCACCCTTTTCTTGCGTTAGATCATGGTGGCCCGCTTCGCTTGGCCCACCCTACGGCTCCTGATTGATTGGCGAGACGCACATCATGAGCAACGACTACGACTATCTCTCGATGGATCAACTCAACGACCGCATTGCGATCCTCGAGGACAATATCCGCCAGCTGATCGAGCAGGCTGCCGCGGCCTCCGGCGAGCAGAACGAGTCGCGCATCGCCGATCGCATCAACCAGCAGAACGATGAGCTCGACCGTCTCGTGAAAATCCGCGAATCCCGCCAGAAGAAATAGCAGCCATCGCCGCATGCGGCCATACGCCGGCCGCCCTTGCGCGCGCTCGGTCGCTGCCTTTAGCTGGTCCGACATCGCGGGCCGCTTCGAATGCCCGCGCAATCGGGAGCGAACGCATGGGGCCGCTGAAGGGAATCAAGGTCGTCGATATGACCACCGTGCTGATGGGGCCCTATGCGACCCAGATGCTCGGCGATTACGGTGCCGACGTGATCAAGGTGGAATCGCTCGACGGCGACGTCACCCGGCTGATCGGCCCGATGCGGCACACCGGTATGGGTCCGGTGTTCCTCAATACCAACCGCAGCAAGCGCTCGATCTGCCTCGATCTGAAAAAGCCCGCGGGGCGCGACGCCGTGCTGCGGCTGCTGAAAGATGCCGACGTGCTCGTCTACAACGTCCGCCCGCAGGCGATGGCGCGGCTTCAACTCGGCTATGATGTCGTCTCCGCCATCAACCCGCGCCTCGTCTATGCCGGCGTGTTCGGCTTCGGTCAGGACGGGCCCTATGCCGCAAAGCCCGCCTATGACGACCTGATCCAGGGCGCGACCGCGCTGCCCGCCCTGATGGCGCAGACCGGCGACGGCGTGCCGCGCTACGTGCCCAACGCGCTGGTTGACCGCATCGTCGGTCTCACCGCCGTCGGCGCAATCTGCGCGAGCCTCGTGCATCGCGACCGCACAGGCCGCGGCCAGCGGGTCGATATCCCGATGTTCGAGACCATGGCCGGCTTCGTCATGGGCGACCATATGGGCGGGCTCACTTACGAGCCGCCGCTCGACAAGGGCGGCTATGCGCGCCATCTCTCGCGCGACCGCAGGCCCTACAAGACGTCGGACGGCTATCTCAGCGTCATCGTCTACAACGACAAGCAGTGGGAGAATTTCTTCGCGGCCACGGGGCGCACCGATCTGCGTGCCGATCCCAAATTCGCGACCTTCGCCGGCCGCGCCGCCAACATCGATATCGTCTACGCCGAACTCGCCCGCATCTTCGAGACGCGCACCACGGCCGACTGGATCGAGCTTCTGACCAAGGCCGACGTGCCCGTCATGCCGATGCATGATCTCGCGTCGATTCTGCACGATGAGCATCTCGAAGCGACAAATTTCTTCCCGGTGGTGAACCATCCGACCGAAGGGCGGATCCGCAGCATGAAGGTGACGGCGAGCTGGTCGGAGACCGAAGCCGAGACTGTCAGGCTCGCGCCACGGCTCAACGAGCATGGCGCGGAGATCCTGCGCGAGATCGGCTATTCCGCGGACGAGATCGCCGCCATGGTCCGGGACGGCGTCACGCGTTCGGTGCCGGAGCAGGAAGGGGCGTCATGAGCTTCGTCACCGGCGTCGGCCTCACACCTTTCGGCAAGCACGAAGGCTCATCCTCGCTCCACCTGATGAGCAAGGCCGCCCAACTCGCTCTCGACGACGCCGGGCTCAAGCGCACCGAGATCGACGGCATCCTTTGCGGTTACTCCACGGTCTCACCGCACATCATGCTCGCAACCGTGTTCGCCGAGCATTTCGGCATCCGGCCGTCTTACGCGCACGCCGTGCAGGTCGGCGGCGCGACGGGGCTCGCGATGACGATGCTCGCGCATCACCTCGTCGAGGCAGGCGTTGCGCGACACGTGCTCGTGGTCGCCGGCGAGAACCGCCTGACGGGACAGAGCCGCGACGCCTCGATCCAGGCGCTGGCGCAGGTCGGCCACCCCGATTACGAGGTGCCGCTCGGTCCGACCATTCCCGCCTATTACGGCCTCGTCGCCAGCAGGTACATGCACGAATACGGCGTGACCGAACAGGACCTCGCCGAATTCGCGGTGCTGATGCGCGCCCATGCCTGCACCCATCCCGGCGCGCAATTCCACGATCCCATTACCGTCGCTGACGTCATGGCCTCGAAGCCGGTGGCGATGCCGCTCAAATTACTCGACTGCTGCCCGGTCTCCGACGGCGGCGCTGCCTTCGTCATCAGCCGCGAGCGGACCGGCGAGGCCGGCGTGCGCATTCGCGGCTGCGCCCAGGCGCATACGCATCAGCACGTGACGGCCGCCCCCGCTCTTGGCGAGCTTGGTGCCGAGATCTCCATCGCCCGCGCCAAGGAGGCCACGGGGCTTGTGATCTCCGACGTGCGCTACGCCGCGATCTACGACAGCTTTACCATCACGCTCGCGATGCTGCTGGAAGACCTCGGTCTTGCCAAACGCGGCGAGGCGTCGGCGCGCGTAAGATCTGGCCATTTCAGCTGCGACGGCGCCCTGCCGCTCAACACCCATGGTGGCTTGCTCAGCTATGGCCATTGCGGCGTCGGCGGAGCCATGGCGCATCTGGTGGAGGCGCATTTGCAGATGACGGGGCGGGCGGCTACCCGTCAGGTCCGCGACGCGTCAATCGCGCTGCTCCACGGCGATGGCGGCGTGCTGTCGTCCCACGTCAGCATGTTTCTGGAGCGGGTGCGATGAGCGATCGCTTGGCGGACTGGACCAAGGGCGAACAGGCCATCACCTACCAGACCTGCAGCTCATGCGGCCATGTGCAATATTTCCATCGCGACTTCTGCGCCGCCTGTGGAAGCACAGGTCCGCGCGAGGCGCGCGCCAGCGGCAAGGGCAAGGTCTACGCCACCTCACTGGTGTGCCGTGCCGCTACGCCGGCAACCCGTGCGCACGTGCCCTACAACATCCTGCTGGTCGATTGCGCCGAGGGTTTTCGGATGATGGCCCATGGCGAGAATGATCTCGTCATTGGCGACGAGGTGATCGTGGGCTTCAAACCGTTTGCCGGTAAGCTGGTCCCGTTCTTTGTAAGGAAGCAGGAGAGGGATCCGTCATTCGGGGGCGGTCGAGAGACCGAGCCTGGAACGGGAATTCTGGGCCTGGCTTGTGCGAAGGCCACCCCGGAATGACGAAAACGCTGAAACTAACTCAACGCCCGTAGAACAAGATGCTGGCAATGACGAGCATCGCCATGACCGCCAGCATATGCACGAGCGCTTCCGAGGCGGCCCCCTTGGTGGCTTCCTTCATACCCTATTCTCCCTAGACTTGGGCGTGACGCATCGTTGCGTGGTGAGCGCTCAGACGGCCAACTGTTTTTACTCGGAACACCCCACTTCGAGTATTCACCGCAATCAAGTCCCCACGCGGCGAATATCGATTGTGCCAAGGTCGATCAGCAATGCGGCGGCATTTTGACTCGATAATGTTGCTCCCGAGGTCGGGCGCGAATACAGTTTCGGGGATCTGTTCCTGACAACGACAATAAGCATCAAAAGCTTCAAAGAAAAACGTCAGCAAAAGCTCGAGGCAAATCATGGCCCGCATCGACTACAGCGATCCCTCCAAGGCGTCCGACCGCACCCGCGAAATTCTCGAAAAGAATCGCAATGCCAACATCTTCCGCATGATGTCGCACTCGCCGAGCTATTTTGAGCAATACTGCCGTCTCGGCGGCGCAATCAGGCACAAGGGCGAGCTCGATCCCGTGCTGCGCGAGCTCGCGATCACGCGCACGGGAATTTTGTGCGAGGCGCCGTACGAGATCGTCGCGCACAAGCGCATCGGCAGGAATGTCGGCGTCACCGACGCGCAGAACGAGGCGCTGGAGAATTGGCAGGCTGCGAATTGTTTCGACGAAACGCAGCGCGCTGCGCTCGCTTTCACCGACGAGATCGTCAAGCTGAAGAAGCCGACGGATGCGACCTTCAGGGCGATCGCCGCGAAGCTGACACCGGCCGCCCTGGTCGAGCTCCAGCTGTCGGTCGGCTTCTACATCATGACCTCAAAGTTTTTGGAGACGTTTGAGATCGATCTCCAGCCCGTCACCGAAGTTGTGGGCTGATCCAGGCCTGGCTAGCGAGGGATGTCATGACGATCGACGAATATGCGGTCTGGGCCGCAACCATTGCGAAAGTCGACGAGCATCCGTCGAACGAGCGGCTCTCCTATCTCGGGCTGGGCCTCGCCGGTGAATCCGGCGAGGTCGCCGAGCACATCAAGAAGCTCCTGCGCGACAACTGGCTCGACAAGGCGGGGCTCGTCGAAGAACTCGGCGATGTCATCTACTACTGGGCCTGCCTGTGCGCCGCGACGGGCCAGCAGCCGTCCCAATTGCTGAATGCCAGTGCCGCCAAGATCAAGCGACGTATCAGCGAGGCTGCCAGCCGCTAACGCAAGATATGGGTTGAGGACGGGATCACCTCTCCCCGACGGCGAGAGGTGAGGGGGTCACGTCGACGTCAAGATATCGACCTTGGTGTTGGCGACGATCAGGCGATCGGCAAGCAGCTGGGCCAGATTGCGCATGATGCGCTCGCTCGCCCGCGGGTGCTGCCTGCGAAAACGCTCGAAATCTTTCAACGGCACCTCGAACGCAGTGGCCGCCATGTCCGCGAACACGTCCGCGGAGCGCGTCGCCTCGATCAGGGCCATCTCGCCGAAGGCCATGCCGGCGGTCAGCGTCGCCAGCCGTACGCCGTCGGGCAGGGTGACATGCACCGCGCCGCTGCGTAGGAAGAACAGGGCGTCGGCGGGATCGCCGGTCGTGAGGATCTTTGCGCCGGACTGATAGGTCCTGACGGTGCAGATCGAGGCGAGGTCCGTCAGCTCCTCGGCGTCAAGGCCGTCCAGCAATGGCTGCTCCGACAGCTCGGTGGTCTCGTGAAAATCGATGGAGCCGCCGTAGCGGTAGACGATCTGGTCTTCCGCCCATTCGATCGCCGTGTCGAGCAGATAGAAGTCGCGGACGTTCTTCAGCTCCGCCGTCCACTCGCGTAAGCTGTCCCATTCCCTGGAGGCGCGACGGACCCCTGAAATCACCACAGTGACATCAAGCGCGGCGAGCTCCTCGAAGGCTTCAGCGATCAGCCGGGCGCCGGCGCGGGTGGTGGAGGTCACGCGATGCAGGTCGAACACGACGATTTGCGGCCGTGGCTGCCCTGCGAGCCTGCGCGTCACGTAGTCGACGGCCGACAGCGACAGCACGCCGACCAGCTCGATCACACGCACAGCCTGCTCATGCGCGGCGAGGATGTCGCGCTCCTGCTGGCGGCGGACGCGGCGGGACGGGCTCTTGCCGATGTCGTAGTCGGCGATCACAGCGTTGCGCGCATCGTCGCTGCGGTTGAGCATGTGCAGGTCGTAATGCGAGGACAGCGCCTCGCAGACCTTGATGCCGCGCAAGCTGTTGCCGTGCGAGTCGAGCTTCGGGGAATAGCTGCCGAGCCCGAGGCGGGCCGGAAGCGCGGCCAGGATGCCGCCGCCAACGCCGCTCTTGGCGGGGATGCCGATGCGGTAAATCCACTCGCCGGCATAATCGTACATGCCCGAAGACGTCATCACCGACAGCGTGCGCGAGATCGCATACGGCGTCAGCACCTGCTCGCCGGTGACAGGATTGACGCCGCGATTGGCGAGCGTCGCCGCCATCACGGCGATGTCGCGCGCAGTCACCAGCACGGCGCATTGCCGGAAATAGACGTCGAGCACGCCGGCGACATTGTCGGAGATCACCGCATTGGTCTTGAGGAGATAAGCGATGGCGCGGTTGCGGTCGCCGGTCTGGCTCTCGGAGGTGTAGACGGCCTCATCGACGGCGAGGTCGCGCCCGGCAAAGCGGCTGAGAGCGAGCCGGATCTGCTCGAAGGCTTCTTCGCCCTTGCTCGCATGGATCAGCCCGGTACAGGCGATCGCGCCGGCATTGACCATGGGATTGAACGGATGGTTCTCGGCATTGAGCCGGATCGAGTTGAAGGGATCGCCGGAAGGTTCGACGCCGATCGCGCTCTCGACCTTGTTCGCACCGAGCAGATCCAGCGCCAGCGCGAACACGAATGGCTTTGACATCGACTGGATGGTGAAGGGCACCCTGGAGTCGCCGACCTCGTAGACATGGCCGTCCAGCGTTGCGAGGCTGATGCCAAAATGGGCAGGATCGGCCTTGCTCAGCTCGGGAATATAATCCGCGACATGGCCCGCGGTCTCCGCGGAGAATTCGTTGAGGCATGCGTCGAGAAACCGCAGCAGCGGCGGCTTCGACCGGGTCCAGGCAGAGGCGGGGAACGGTTGCGCTATCATCGCGTCACTTGTGCAACGCAATCCTGGCATGCGCAAGCTGCTCGGTCCCATCTAAATGCCTAGTGCAAGCTGTCGCGCACCGTCGCGAGACCGTGTGATTCAGAATGTCGCGGATGAAATTGCGGTGCCTCCTCAGCTCGCGACGATCGCAATCGCTTGGCCTTCGGCAACAAGGTCATCGATCTTCACGAGCAGTGATTTGAGCGTGCCCGATACGGGCGAGGGCACCGGTATCTCCATCTTCATGGCTTCGACGAGCACAATTTCGTCGCCATCGCCAACGGTTCCTCCAACTTGCACGGGAGTTGCGCAGACGCGGCCGGCGACCTCCGTGATGATCTTAATTTCTGGCATGCCATCGCCTTTTTGTTGTCGTCGCAAAATGCCTGAGGTAGCGTCGTTCACAAAGTGGAATTTAATTCCGCAGAGCGGAACAAACGGTAGGGATCATGGGACGACGTTCGGAGCGGTTGAGCAGGCAAGGTGCACTCGCTGGCGATGCTGGTGAAGGTGATGTCATTCAGGTCGTGTCGCGCGCGTTCGACGTGTTGCGATGCTTCGAGGGCCACGAGGCGAGGCTCGGCAATCTCGAGATTTCGAATCGCTGCGGCTTGCCGCGCTCGACGGTGTCGCGGCTCACGCACACGCTGACCCGGATGGGCCAGCTCGTGTATCTGCCGCGCGACCAGAAATATCGAATCGGTCCGAGCGCGGTGGCGATGAGCGCCTCGATGATGAAAGGCGCGCAGCTGCGCAGCATGATCCGGCAGCGGCTGCAGGAAGTCGCGGAGCAATTGCCTGGTACGGTCGGCTTCGTCGTGCCCGATCGTTTCCATCTCGTCTACCTCCAGTTCGCGCGATCGGCCTCCGCGCTCGGCTTGCACGAGGGCACCGGCAGCCGCATCTCGATGGCCTCGACCGCCGCGGGCGCGGCCTATACGGCGGCCTTGTCGCCTGACGTCGGCGACGCCTTCATCAACGAGATGGAGCGCGAAGCGCCCGAGGCTGCAAGGATCCTGCGGCCCCGCATCGAGGCCAACAGGCAGTCGCTGCGCGAGCGCGGCTATGTCGTGGCCTGCGGCCTGTGGAGCCCGCACATCAACGGACTCGCGGTGCCGATCTGGTCGCCGCAGTATCAGACCTTCGTGGTCATCACGATCGGCCTTCTCTCGGCGATGTATGACGAGCAGCGTCTGCATGCCGAGGTCGCGCCGCAGATGACAGCGCTCGGCCGCTCGCTCGGCAGTCTGCTCGAAGGCGCCGAAGGCGACGTTTTCAACAACAGGATCTCGCGCAAGCCGGTCGCAATCGCCGTGCACAACAATAACAAGCCGATGAGCTCGGAGGGAGTGAATGAACTGGAAGCCGGAACTCGACGAGCTCGCCCGGCGCGAAGCCTTCGCGCGGGAGATGGGCGGCGTTGACAAGGTCAAGCGACAGCATGACCAGGGACGGCTGACTGTTCGGGAGCGTATCGACAAACTGATCGACAAGGGCAGCTTCCACGAGATCGGTGCCGTGTCCGGCATCGGTGAGTATGATCCGCTAGGCGAGCTGAAGACGGTGACGCCGGCGAACTGCGTGTTTGGCCGCGCGCGCGTCGACGGCCGAACGGTGGTGGTCGTCGGCGACGATTTCACCGTGCGCGGCGGCTCGGCGGACGCCTCGATCTCGGCAAAGCCGCTGATGGCGGAAGAGATGGCGCACGATTTCCGCCTGCCCATCATACGGCTCATCGAAGGCTCCGGCGGCGGCGGCTCGGTCAAGACCATCGAGACCAAAGGTGCGGCGAATTTGCCCGGAGGCATCGGCGGCACCCGCTGGTATCGCTTCACGACGGAAAACCTGTCGCGCGTGCCTGTTGTCGCGCTCGGCCTCGGCTCGGTTGCGGGTTTAGGTGCCGCGCGCCTTGCCGCCAGCCACTATTCCATCATGACGCGGACGTCGGCGATGTTCGTCGCGGGGCCGCCGGTGGTGAAGGCCTTGGGCCAGAACCTCTCGAAGGAAGAGCTTGGCGGCGCCGACATCCAGACTCGCGCCGGCGCGGTCGATCATGCCGTCGACACCGAGGAGGAGGCCTTTGCCTGTGCGCGGCGCTTCCTCTCTTATCTGCCGTCATCGGTCTACGAGCTGCCGCCGACCTTGCCCTGCACTGATGATCCGGAGCGCAGCGAAGAGGCGCTGATGAATGCGGTGCCGCGCAACCGCAAGCAGGTCTACAAGATGCGCCCTGTCATCGAGCAGGTCGTCGACAAGGGCTCGTTCTTCGAGGTGGCCGGCAATTTCGGCAAGCCCGTTATCGTTGGTCTTGCACGACTCGAAGGCAGGGCGGTGATGCTGCTTGCCAGCGACAGCTTCCACTATGGCGGCTCCTGGACCGCGGATGCCTGCCAGAAGGTGGTGCGCTGGGTGGATTTCGCCGAGACCTTCCACCTCCCGATCGTCTATCTCATGGACTGCCCTGGCTTCATGATCGGCCTCGATGCAGAAAAGGCGGCCACCATCCGTCACGGCGTGCGCGCCATGGCGGCGGTCAACCAGACTACCGTGCCCTGGTGCACCGTGATCCTGCGCAACGCGTTTGGTGTGGCTGGAGTCGTGCACCAGCCCGCCGACCGCTTCTCGATCCGCTACGCCTGGCCGTCGGCCTATTGGGGCTCGCTGCCGCTCGAAGGCGGCATCGAGGCCGCCTACCGCGCCGACATCGACGCGGCCGAGGACAAGGCGGCGAAGCTGAACGAGATCCAGGAGCGGTTGAACAAGCTGCGCTCGCCGTTCCGCTCGGCCGAGAAATTCTGGGTCGAGGAGATCATCGATCCCAGGAAGACGCGCCCACTGCTCTGCGAGTTCGCGCGTCTCGCCGAGCCGCTGCGCAAGGCGGGCGCGCCGCAGAATTTTTCGATTCGACCGTAACGCCCCGGCAAAAAAGCGCGATGCCGGGAACGATATTCGGCGTGCCGAATTCAACGCGAATGAGGAACCTGTCTTTCGGCATCAGCGCTCTCGCCGCCGCGCTGGTTTTCCTCGTGATTTGGCTGGGCCAGCACGAACGGCACGCGTCGATCGAGCGCCTCGAGAATTGGGAGCTTCGGTCACCGTCTCAGCGCTAGCGGCGACGTCGTGATTCGATGCAAAGGGGGCAGTCGTCGTGCCCGCTACTGGTGCGCAAGGCGCACCTGATCACATGTTGCAAGTGTTCGAAACGCGGGCGGGCAATCGTTCTTACTCTGCGAGTTAATCATTCCGCTCGCAACGTGTGGCATATGAGGATGGACGAGACCGGCTCATAATTGCAGCCATTTTCGGCCGTCCTTTAGGCCCATTTCAGCCAAACTGCTATTGGTTTCTCATTGCCGGGGTAGGGCTTCGCATTTGGAGTCCTGCAATGTTCAAGTCAGTATTTTCTGCGTGTCTCTTCGTTATCATTAGCTCTATCGCTTCAGAAGCAAGACCCTACCACATCGTTCGAGCGACTGAATGCAATGTCGTCATGCCTTGCGACTTCTCGAATGTGCAAGCGCGTCGCGAGCACGTGTCTAGGTACACACTGCAAGCCTACCGTTCAAAACAACTCACGGCTGACGCCGCCGGCGCCGCCACAGTTGTGACCGTCTCCGGCGCTCGGATCGTCGGCGGCCGGCCGGCCGGTTGCCCTTCGGCCTTCTGCGGCTGCGGCGCGTCGCTGCGCGTGTTCGGACGCATCGTGCCGGAGCTAAATCTCGCAGCCAACTGGCTGCGCTTTCCGCGCACCGCGCCGGCCCCGGGAATGGTCGCGGCGCGTCGCGGCCATGTCTTCGTTCTGGAGCAGTCCCTCGGAGGCGACATGTGGATGGCGTACGACGCCAATTCGGGCGGTCACGCAACGCGCATGCATGCGCGTTCGCTGCGGGGCTACACTATCGTCAACCCGCGCGCCTCGATGAGTTGAGAGCGAGTTGAGGGAATGGTGAGGTGCCCCGGCCCAATCACACCCGGAGCACCTTGCCGGGATTCATGATGTTCTGCGGATCGAGCGCGCGCTTGATGGTGCGCATGATGTCGAGTTCGGTCTTCGACCGGTAGTGGCTGAGCTCGTCGAGCTTCTCGATGCCGATGCCGTGCTCCGCCGAGATCGAGCCGCCCATGGAGGTGACGAGATCGTTCACGGCGCGCGTGAGGGCGGCGGTGTACTGGTTCAGTGTCGGCTGATCCATGCCGATTGGCCCCATGAACGAGAAATGCAGGTTGCCGTCGCCGATGTGCCCCAGAGGGTAGGGCCGAATGCTCGGGAGAATGTCGAGCACGGCCTTGAGCCCCTTGTCGATGAATTCGGGAATCCGGGAGATTGCGACCGATATGTCGTAGCTGATGCCAGGACCCTCGGCGCGGGAGGCCTCCGCCATGGCTTCCCGGATGCGCCACATGTTGCGCGATTGGCTGACGGTCTGCGCGATCACCGCGTCGAGCACGCGACCGGCCTCGAGTTGATCGGCGAGAAACGCCTCCAGCTTCTCCGACATGCCATCAGCTCCGTCTTGCCGTGCGCGCGAAGACGACCATTCAAGCAGCAGATACCACGGCGTATCCGCCTTGAGCGGATCCTGGACGCCCGGAATATGGCGCATCACGAGGTCGACCGCGGCGCGGCTCAGCAGCTCGCAGGATCCGACATTGTCCTCGGAGGCCGCATGCGCCTCAGACAGGATCTCGAGCGCGGCGCGCGGATCGCGAACGGCCAGCCACGCGGTGCAGACGTCCTTCGGCGCCGGCCACAGCTTGACCACGGCCTTCGTGATGATGCCGAGCGTTCCCTCCGCGCCCATGAAGAGATGCTTGAGGTCGTAGCCGGTGTTGTCCTTCTTCAAGGCACGCAGTCCGTCCCAGACGTCGCCATTGGGCAAGACGACCTCGAGGCCCAGCACGAGATTGCGGGCGTTGCCGTAGCGCAGCACCTGCACGCCGCCCGCATTGGTCGAGAGATTGCCCCCGATCATGCAGGAGCCCTGGGCACCAAGGCTGAGCGGCAGGAATCTGTCGTGACTGGCCGCTGTCTCCTGCAGCGTCTGCAAGACGCAGCCGGCCTCGACCGTCATCGCATAGCCCACGGGATCGACGTCCAGCACGCGGTTCATCCGGCCGAGCGACAGCACGATGCCTGTATGCGCCGGCCAGGGCGTGGCGCCGCCCATCAGTCCGGTGTTGCCGCCCTGCGGCACGATTGCGACGCCGTGCGCATTGCAGAGCCGGACGACCTTCGAGACCTCCTCGGTGCTGCCGGGACGTACGACCGCGCCGGCGCTGCCGAACAGCTGCCCGCGCCAATCCGTGACGAACGGCTGCTTGCCGTGCTCATCCTCGATGAAACCCTTCTCGCCCACGATCGCGCGCAACGCGTCGCGGAGCTGGGCGGTCAAAGGAGCGGTTGGAATGGCAGGGACGGGCGACGGAAAGGCGGTCGGCATCTTGTTTCCTCTGGCGCATCTTGGTGTGCACTGCGCGCGAAGCGCTTGAGGAGCATTGTCCACGTTTGGGACGGGAAGTCTAACGGCAATATCGGTAACGTCAGGACAATTTCCCGCAACGTCTCTCAACGCCAACATCCTGCGGCCGCGAGAACCCAAGGTCCTCCGGATACCCCGGCTTCAGCTGCACGGATACTGCACGACCGAGGAAACGCGCGGATACAGGTAGTAGCTCTCGCTGATCGGCATGGTCCCGCTGATCGTATAGCCAAGGTTGGGGGTGTATTGGTACGTGACCTCGCCGAGCAGCAACGATACATTGGAGGGCGAGGGGGTGCCGAGGGCCGTTGGCAGAGTGATCGGCTGAGCTACCGGGCGTGGGGTGCCGTTGAGCGCTTTGCTCCAGGTCACGGTCGCTTTGCCGTTGGCGTCCGTGGATACTTCCGACACGACGACCGTCGTGTTCGCCGAAGAATAGGGTGCGATCGTCGCCGCCGACGCGCCAAGCATGGCGCCCAGCGTCGTGTCGGTGACGCATGCGTTTCGTGACACCAGATCCACGACCGTGTGGGCAGTTTCACTGACCTTGACGCTGATCGCCATCCCGTTGCCGAGCTCGACGCCGCCCACATAGAGCAGCAGCATGAACGGCACCACGATGGCGAACTCCGTCGCGGCCACGGCGCGCGTGTCCACCCAGAAGTTCCGCATGCGATGAGGCGTCCGGCTCATGAGTTGACAAAAGCCTCGTTCATGAAAGCCGTGGACGACATGATCAGGCGGCTGCTGTTATTCGGCTGGTTTGCCAGAGTGAAGCCGAGTGGACCCAGGAAAACCGGCCACAGATACATCACCCGCACGACCACGATGTCGCCCTGATTGCCGGGGTTGAATTGCCAGACATTCGTCACCTTTCCATTGCCGTCGTAGGTGAGGGTTGGCAGGGCCGTGTTGGTCGAGCTCCATGAGTTGGCAACCTGGACGTCGATCATCAGGCCGCTGCAGTTGAACAGGATCACGACGTTGGAGCAGACCGCGCTGGCAAACTGGGCCTGGGTCATGCCCTGGGCCTGCGCCTGCCCCGTCAGGATCGCCCGGCTCGATTGGTTCACCACCTGTTCCAGGAGCTGCTGCGCAAAGAAAACCAGGAAGGTCTGGATGATCGCGACCAGCAGGGCGATGAAGGCCGGGGCGATCAGCGCGAACTCGACCGCGGTTGCGCCTTTCCGGTCGGCAAAGAACGCGCGCCAGCGGCGGCGGCGTCTGGTTGTGGGCACGGCGTGCGTGGCGGTCATGTTTGCTTTCTCTATTGAGTCAGGCGGGGGTCGGACGCGACCTTGAGGAATAGAGCCTGGAGAGCGCTGGTGATGTCGCCGTTGGTCGACACCTTCTGATACAAATCGGGAGATGAGGCGCAGGTTTGCAGGTTTGTCTCGATCTGGCTGGTCGAGCCGGTGGACGTTCCATTGAAGGGGTAGATCCAGCTATCGTACCAGTTGTTCGTTTTATGGAGCGCCGCGTCGTCATACTCTGTGTAAAGCACGGCGATGCGGATCTTCCTGTTCTTGATGGTGGTGCAGATCGTGGGGTCGAGCGGCTGCTGGCAGCGCTTGCCAGTGAGAGTCTTGTTGCAGGAGCCCGTGTATGCGTCGGTCGTAATGTTCACGTCTTCAACGCCGTCGGTCACGAGGAACACCACTTCCTGTGGCGTATCGTTGGTGACGTTGGTGCCGTTCCCCGGATTCGGCATGATCTTGTTGAGACCGCTCAATGCGCCCGCGATGCTGGTGTCGGCGTCGCTATTGTTGTTCGACGATGTCAGCCAGTTGTTCTTGTAGACTGGCAGGACCGCAATGTTGTTGGCGTAATTCTGGATGGTCGCTACCGTGTAGCTGGTTGTCGAGTTGGGCGTCACGGGAGTTTGCACCACCCCCGGTTTTCCGGAAGGCGCGAAGATCGGCGAGCTGCTGTTCAACTGCCAATCAAACGTATAGATCGCGACCCCATAGGTATTTCGATTGGTGGTCGATACGCTTTGTGCTGTCGTCATCAGGGATTGGACGGCCTGCTTGACACGGTCGATGCGTAATGTGACGCCGAGATTGCGGGCAAGCTGGTAGTTGTCAATTCCGCCTGGATTGCCCAGATTGTCTGCGGCGGGATTGGTTTCGTGGCATGCGAATCCGCACCCTTTGTACCCGCTCGAGTCGACCTGATTTTGCGTGTTGGCGATCAGCTTGCTGATGTCGGCCGATGTCGCGCCGATAGCCATGGAAGGCGAGTCGTCCAGCAAGAGATAGAAGTTGATGTTGGGGGCGCCCTGGTTGCGTGCCAATGACTGACCTGTGAACGGCCAGTTTGCCTGTTTGAGCACGCTCGGGAAGGCATTGTTCGCCGTCGCGTTGTAGCAAATCTGAACGTTGCGAACGACTTGGTTGTTCGAGTTGACGGGGTCAGCATAGACTGCGTCCACGCCGGGGCAGGCGGCGTAAGTACAGTATCCCGTCGTGGCATCGGGTTTGCTGCAGTTGACAGCGACCGTGAGATTTGGCTGCGCCGGCAAGTTGTTGTTGCTCACCAGAGCATTCGCCGTGACGTTGAAGACGTTCTTCGCTGCGGTCTGCGCCGCCTGCGGGCTCTGCTGCATCATTGCCGAGGTGACTGTGGCGACGGCGGCAGCGTCGCTGGCCGAGTCGAGGTTCACCTTCATGTGTTGCGTATGCGTGTAGTCCAGCGCCATGCCCAGCAGAAAGATGGTCGGAACCATCACCAGCGCAAAGATCACGGCGACGTTGGCCTTGCGATCTCTGGCAAAACGACACAACCAAGCGCGGAGCATGATCTTCATCCTAATCGCCTGAGTCGCGGCAAAGGCAATTTTCTCTGGCTTATCAAGGACCGAGGAACGCGACCGGGCGGCCTCTGCCGACTTCTCGGCAGAGCGGAACTTTGAAGATGCCCCGTTAAGCAAGGCTTACGCGGATCGCGCGAACATGGGCCGCCGAAATCCGCCGTTGCCGGATTGAACGGCATCATTAACGAGGGCTAAACGCAGCCAGGACAATTAAAGCGAGCTGTTACGGAAGACTGGCTGGGCTCGCGCGACCTGATCGATCCCGTGATGGGCCGGCGGCATTGCGGGCCGCTCCGGCCGCCAGCAAGCGGTCGGTTGCGCGAGCAGGATCTTGCTTGCGGCCTAAAATTTCAGCGTCGTTCGCAGACCTAGCACCGCAGCGTTCTTGAGCGCCTTGCCCGGCATTGGTCCCAAGGGGTCGGTCGCCCCTCCGCCGGGATGGATGATGTATTGGAAATTCGGCTGAAGGGTCCAGCCATCGCGTAGCTGATACTGGTAGACGGCCGTCAAAAGTCCTTCGAAGCTGCGCGCCGGCCAGGATGGCCCGACCATCGCCCGATAGTCGGCGTCGAGCGCCTGGGCTCGCTTCGAGACGTGGGCGTAACCAGCCGCGATGCCGAACTTGTCGTCGGGACGCTTGTCGCTCAGTCCGATCAACTCGAACCCGGCGTCCGCATAGAGATCGATCAGGTTGCGGTCGGCTGGCGCACCCGAGACGCGGGCGAACACGCCGATTCCGCGATCGTCGCTCTTCGGCACGCGATAGAGCTGCTGCTCGAAGACGGCCCATCCTCCGACATCACCCGCCAACATGAGGGGCGTACCGCTGCTGGCCGCAGCGGCGAGTGACACTCCATTGTTGGCAAGTTGCAGATCGGAAAACGATCCGAAGTGACGCCAGCCACCGAGCTTGATTTGCCCCGTCAGATTGGGATCGCCCTTTTTGTTGTTCCAGGCATACTGGATCTGGCCAAGGAGAAGGGGTGGATCGTTGACGCGGAAATTGACGCCGTAACGGTCGCGCTCTTGCGGATCGCCGGGACCAGGGCCCGCCTGGTTGCCGTCGAACACGCCGCCAAGCACAGACAGGTGATCCGTCACGTTGACCAGCAGGCGGGTGCCCATCGCGGCCAGTGGCGGTGAAGGCCCGCCGCTTGGCAGGTCCAGCGATGTGATCGCCGGCCAGCCCATCGAGGCGTTGGTAAAGACGTCGGTGTATTTCGTATTGAAGAACTCGCTGTCGGCGGCAAGCTGACCGAACTTGAGCGAGACCTTCTTGTCGCCCCACTGCTTCTCGAAATAGGCTTCGTACAAGCGGGTGGACGGCAGCGCTTCAATGCCGCTGACGACCAGGAAATTGCCGAGATAATTGCGCGACAAGCCCTCGCCGTGAATCTGGAACATGTTGGCGTGAAAGGTCAGCTTGTCGATTCCGGCGAGCTTCTGCAGGTCGACGTCGACCGCGAGATTAAGCCGGCCTTCGTAGATCACACCTTGCTTGAGGCCGCCCGTGACATTTCCGAGCGTCTCGCCGATGTAGGTCGCGGCAAACTTGACTCCATGTTTTTCGAAGGGGTTTGGCAGAAGCCCAAGCGTCTTTTCCTCAACGGTGCTTTCGCCGGTATCGGGATCGGCGGGCTTGTCGTCATCGGTTTTCTTGTCGTCCTGTGCGACAGCGTGCGATCCTGCAAGCAGGCTCGCAAAAGCCGTGGCCTGTATCAGGCACTTGGCTGACCTGCTCAGCTTGAATCGCAACAAGATGCGGCCCCCTGGAATGGAAGGATGCGCGACCGCTCAAGGGGCGCCCCCGCCGAGGGTACAGTGGCACCTGATGGGCTTCCGCGCACCTAACATTTGTTGATGTTCCGGCGTTTTAACTGGACAAACGTTTAATGGTCTTCACGGCGTGCCGGGGTCCGCGCCAGCCCAGGAACTCGAGCTCCTTGTTCTCGAGCACGTTGGTGGCACGGAAGAACTCTTCGAGTTCGCCTCGCGCGCGCGAAGGCAGATGGCGGATGTCCCGCAGGTCCGTTTCGAGCGGCGATCGATCGGGTACCGCGAACACGCGATCATTGCGCTCCCTCTTGCCCTTGCTTTTCTGCTCCATCTCGAGAATGCCGATCGGTTTGCATTTGAGGACGACGCCAGGATACGTGCGCGCATCATGTATGATCAGGACGTCGAGGGGATCTCCATCCGGAGCTTTGGTCGAAGGGATGAAGCCCCAATCATAGGGATAGCTGAGCCCCGCCATCAGCGGTTTCGCGAGGGTGAAAATGTGGAATTTCGGATCGAAGTCCAGCTTGCATGTGCTCGCGCGGGGAGTTTCAACGACCGCGAACACGTGGTCGTCGTCCGCCCATGTCGGAAGCTTCAGGACGTTCGTCATCTCGTACTCTTTCCGTACACTCTCATACCTCCGGTTCTCTAAGAACTGAAGCACGTCAACGATCGTTCCAGATTTCATCGATTGGATCGCCACGGACAGATTCGGTTCTGGGACCCGTCAGCGACAGGATGACGTTGCCGTTCCGATCGAGGGAGATCGTATGGTCGAAGCTGCGGCGACCATTTTCCAGGGCGAGGAAGATGGCGCAGACGCCGGATGACGGCCCGATCACGGCCAAAGGACACGATGGGAGGAACGATTTCCGGCGCGCCGCATTCAACGCGTATGAGGAACCTATATTTCGGCATCAGCGCTCTCGCTGGTGCGCTGGTTCTCTTCACGATCTGGCTGGGCCAGCATGAACGGCAAGCCTCGATCGAGCGCCTTGAGCAATGGGAGCTTCGGTCTCCGGCTAAGCCCTAGCGGCGACGAGCATGTCACTACCGCCGGTTCGGCGGCGGCAGTGACGTGGAGATCGATGATGAGCGCTTGACGGTCAACGTTTGGGGAGTGACGCCATGACCTCGCCCGCGTCTCCGTCCTCGAGGCAAGGCGTGACTGTCAATGGAAGCAGGTCAGACCATTGCGCGAGCCAACGATACATGGCTTTCGGATCACTCGATTCAGAGATCGCAAATCCCTGTCCATTCATGCCATGCCAGCGACCGAGCATCCTGACGCCCTCCGGGGGCGC
Source organism: Bradyrhizobium sp. USDA 4472 (assembly GCF_054058595.1). Taxonomy (NCBI): domain Bacteria; kingdom Pseudomonadati; phylum Pseudomonadota; class Alphaproteobacteria; order Hyphomicrobiales; family Nitrobacteraceae; genus Bradyrhizobium; species Bradyrhizobium sp. USDA 4472. Next base: position 6,823,325 of record NZ_JBSSAM010000001.1, on the reverse strand, counting down.
GCCACCGGTCTCCAGAAAGCGGGCGACGGCTGCGTTGAAGGTTCCTTGGGGTACGCTCCAGGTGGTTATGAATTTCATGCGATTCTCCCATGACCAGAATTATCGGATGAATGTCGCGGCTGTGCCGCGTAGGCACGATAGCGCCGGCGTCTCGAATGACAACGGCGAATGAACAGGTGCGTCGGTTTGATCCAGTTGCCGTAAGACGCTATTTGCCGTCGTTCCAGATGTCGGTGGTCAGCTTCCAGTCCTCCCCGACTTTCTCCCACACGACGACATATTTTCCGCTCACCTCCTGCGGGGAGGCTCCCTTGGTCCTCAATACGAACGTGCCGATCTCGCGTGCCGCGGACGAGCCTAGCGGTTTGACATCCAGCGTTGTGAGCTTCGGATCGGTGACTTGTTCAGCCATGCTTTTCCACATTGCCTCGATGGCCGTTCGGCCCTTCACCATCGCGGACCCCGGTGGCAATGCGATCGCATCCGCGCTGTAGAGGGACGCAATCCCGGAAAAATCGCCCTTGTTGAACAGTTCGAGCCATTTCGCATTGTTCGCGTCGATCTCGGCCTTCTGAGCCAAAGCCGGCGCGCTCAACGAGATCACGATTGTCGTCGCTAATGCTATGTTGCGCATGATCATCTCCAGACCAATGTACGATGCGGATGCAGGGCAGTCGCCAGTCTCGACAGAGGATGCGTTGAATGACGCATCCCAACCCCGGGGCAGGCGCGACAGCAATTCCGGGGAATTACCGTCAGCACCATTGACGAAGCTGCGCAGTGGATTGCAAGCGCTCGCGCCCGGCCTTGCCTGCGCCCGTTCTCAAGAGAGGGGCGAAGAAGAGAGCAAAGCTCGGGCGAAATGAGCCGCGAGATAGCGGACGTGTGTCCCGGCCGGAGTGCTAGGCCATCGCGGGTTTCGCCTGTGGCTTCGGCTGTCGCGACAACGCCAGCACGATCAGAGAAGCGAACACGCAGAGCGCGCCGGCGATAAAGAAGGCAGGCAAATAGCTCTGCAGCAGCGTCCGCGACAGGCCCGCGCCGAATGCTGCGGTGCCGGCGCCGAGCTGATGGCCGGCGAAGATCCAGCCGAACACCAGGTTGGCGCGCTCGGGTCCGAATTTCTGCGCGGTGAGGCGCACCGTGGGCGGCACCGTCGCGATCCAGTCAAGGCCGTAGAACATCGCGAAGAGCGACAGGCCATAGAACGAGAAATCGCTGAACGGCAGGAAGATCAGCGAGAGCCCGCGCAGGCCATAGTACCAGAACAGGAGATAGCGATTGTCGTAGCGGTCCGACAGCCAGCCCGACATGATGGTGCCGAAGAAATCGAAGATGCCCATCGCCGCCAGCAGGCTTGCGGCCTGAACCTGCGGGATGCCGAAATCGAGGCACATCGGGATCAGGTGCACCTGCACGAGCCCGTTGGTCGAGGCGCCGCAGACGAAGAACGTCGCAAACAGGATCCAGAACGCAGATGACTTCGAGGCATCGCGCAGCGTGCCGAGCGCGACTGCCGTGATCGAGCCGTTGCTCACCGGCGGAGCGGGCAAGGGCTCGGTGCCTTCGTCGCCGAAGGGACGCAGGCCCACATCGCTCGGCCGGTCGCGCATCACGAGCGCGACGGCGGTCGCCGAGACGCCGAGCATGATGCAGACGAAGCCGAGCGCGAGGCGCCACCCGTAACGTTCGGTCAGGCTTGCGAGCAGCGGCAAAAACACGAGCTGGCCGGTGGCGACGCTCGCAGTCATGACGCCGATGACCAGGCCCCGGCGCGCCGCAAACCAGCGCGTCGCGATGGTGGCGCCGAGCACCAGCGCGGTCATGCCGGTGCCGATGCCGATCACCACGCCCCACAGCGCCACGAGCTGCCAGACCTGCGTCATGCCGAGCGAGAGCACCAGCGCGGAGACGACGATGAGCTGCGCGGTCAGGGTGACGTTGCGCAGGCCGTAGCGATTGAGGAGGGCGGCGGCAAACGGCGCCATCAGCCCGAACAGGATGAAGCGGATCGACAGCGCCGAGGAGATTTCAGCCGTGCTCCAGCCGAACTCCTTCTGCAAGGGAACGATGAATACGCCGGGCGCGCCGACGGTGCCGGCGCTGATCAGCGCGGCGAAGAAGGTCACGCCGACCATCACCCAGCCATAATGGATGTTGCGACGGCCGAGTGCGGCCGAAAGCCAGTTCGAGATCATTGCCCCTCAATCCAGGTTGGCGGGGTCAGGGACACCCGCGTCATCGTTGCAGTCTGGCACGGGAACGGGAAGTCTGAAATGACGGACTTCCCTCATTTTCGGACTTCAGCGCGTCAGAGTGCGGGACGCTCCACCGCGATCGCAGTGGCCTCGCCGCCGCCGATGCAAAGCGCCGCGACGCCGCGCTTGAGGTTGTTGGCCTCGAGCGCATGCAGCAGCGTTACGATCAGCCGCGCGCCGGTGGCGCCAATGGGATGACCGAGCGCGCAAGCGCCGCCGTTGATGTTGAGCTTGTCACGGGGAATGCCGAGGTCGCGCTGCGCCGCCATCGCCACCACGGCAAAGGCCTCGTTGATCTCGAACAGGTCGACGTCACCGGCGCTCCAGCCGACCTTGTCGAGCAGCTTTCGGATCGCCGGGATCGGCGCCGTGGTGAACCATTGCGGCTCCTGGCTGTGGGTGGCATGGCCCTTGATCTCGGCAATCGCTTGCAGGCCATTGCGATCGGCGAGCGACCGCTTCGTCAGCACCAGCGCTGCGGCGCCGTCGGCGTTGGCGGAGGAGGCCGCCGGCGTGATGGTGCCATTGGCGCGGAAGGCCGGCTTCAGTCCGGGGATCTTGGCCGGATCGACCTTCAGCGGATGCTCGTCATTGGCGATGATGCGCGGACCTGCCTTCTCGGTCAGCGTGATCGGTGCGATCTCGGCCTTGAACGCGCCGCCCTCGACCGCCTTGCGCGCGCGGCCCAACGTTTCCATCGCGTAGGCGTCCTGGTCCTTGCGGGTGAACTGATAGGCTTCGGCCGTGGCTTCGCCGAAATCGCCCATGGAGCGGCCGGTCTCGTAGGCGTCCTCGAGACCGTCCATCATCATGTGGTCGATGATGCGATCATGGCCGGCGCGATAGCCGCCGCGTGCCTTCGCCAACAGATACGGCGCGTTGCTCATGCTCTCCATGCCGCCGGAGACGACGATTCCGGCCGAGCCGGCGCGGATGATGTCGTGCGCCAGCATGGTCGCCTTCATGCCGGAACCACAGACCTTGTTGACGGTGGTGGCGCCGGTGGCATCGGGGAGGCCCGCCGCTCGCGCCGCCTGACGCGCCGGCGCCTGGCCCTGGCCGGCCGGCAGCACACAGCCCATGAACACCTCGTCGACCTTTTCGGGCGCAAGCTTGGCGCGTTCCAGCGCGGCATTGATCACATGCGATCCGAGCTTGTGCGCGGCAAGCGGCGACAACTCGCCCATGAAGCGGCCGAGCGGGGTGCGGGCGGCGGAGACGATGACGACGGGATCGGCGGTTTCAGCCATGACGAAGCTCCCTGCGATGGCGTTGGATGATGATCATCATATGATGCGGCGCAAAAAATGCAACCGTGCCCGGCATGAGAAATTGTCGTGGTTCCGATGAATTGTCGTCGCGTGATCGCAGGGCGTCCGCTTACCGCTTCCTGTTCGCAAACGCCTGCATCAGTCGCGTCGGCTCGTCCGTCAGGAACGATTGGCCGAACACCTTGACGCTGAGGTTGACCGACTCGGTCAGCGGCAGTTCCTCCCACTGCCGCAGCAGCGCCTTCTGCGAGCGCAGCGCTTCGGGGCCGCATTCGAGCAGGACGTTCACCAGGTGCTCGATCTCCCCGTCGAGGCCGCCCGGCGCGGCGACCTTGTCGACCAGGCCCCAGGCCAGCGCCGTCGGCGCGTCGATGTTCTCCGCGGTCATCACCAGCCAGCGGGCGCGGGCCCAGCCGATCAGGCGCGGCAAGAGCGCGGCATGGATCACCGAGGGAATGCCGACGCGAACCTCGGGCATGCCGAAATGCGCATCATGCGCGGCGATCCGGAAGTCGCAGGCCGCCGCCACCTCGAGCCCGCCGCCGAGGCACCAGCCGGGCATGCGTGCGATCACGGGGGCAGGGAATTGGCGTACGGCTTCGCAGAGGTCGCGCAGCCGGCTGATGAAGCCTTCGGCTGACGTCTGGTCGAGCTTCGCCATCTCCTTGATGTCGGCGCCGCCGATCATGCTCTTCTCGCTTTGGCCGCGCAGCACGGCGACGCGGATGCTGCGGTCGTCAGCGAGCCGCTGCAGGCCTTCGCGCACCGCATCGGTCACGGGCGAGCCCAGAATGTTCAGAGTGCCGGCATTGCAGATCGCGACATGGACGACGCCGCGCGCATCGCGCGTCACGCCGCAGTGGTCGTTGAGCATGTCCATCGTGAGATCTCGAAGGTTTCGCGGACCAGGGCGAGGGGCGCCGGCCGGGATCACTTCCGGGCCGAAACGGCTCCCTTGTCAAGCGGCAGGGCGGAGTTGCAAGTGCGAAGTCCGCCGCATAGTATGATATGAATCATATAAAGAGGCGACCCATGACTGAGCCCACTGAACTCGACCTGTTTTCGGCGGCGCAGCGGCGCGAGCGCGTGGTGGAGTGGCAGGCGCCTGCACCGGTTGCGAAAGTGGCGATGGGGCTCTCGGGCATGGACGCCATGCTGGGCATCCGCGACGGCCGGCTGCCGCCGCCGCCCTTCGCCAGGCTGATCGGGTTCATCATGGCCCTGGTCGAGCCGGGCCGTATCGTGATGGAACTGGAGCCCCGCGAGGATCTCGAAAATACCATCGGGCTGCTGCATGGCGCCACGGCCGCCGCGCTCCTCGACACCGCGATGGGATGTGCGGTTTCGACCAGATTGGAGGCGGGGCAGGGGTCCGTCACGCTCGACCTCAAAATGACCTTCCTGCGTCCGCTCTCCGTGCGGTCCGGGCTGATCTCGGCCGAGGGCAAGGTGATCAAGCTCGGGCGTCAGACCAGCTACACCGAAGGTTTTGTGCGCGACGGCAAGGGGAGCCTCGCAGTCCATGCGACTGCAACCTTTTCAATGATCGGCGGCAATTTTACCGGGAATTAATGCGCCGCCCGGTCGATATTCGTGTTATGAGATGACCTCCGACATTCAATGAGAGCCGCATGCGCTACTCCCGGGAACACAAGCAGGAAACCCACGACCGCATCGTGAAGAAGGCGTCCATCCGGCTGCGCGAAAAGGGCGCCCACGGTATCGGTGTCGCCGACCTCATGAAGGAGGCGGGCCTGACCCATGGCGGCTTCTACGCGCATTTCGATTCCCGAGAGGCCCTGGTGATCGAGGCGTTTGCCTACGCCATGGACCGCTCGATGGAACACTGGCGCAAGCAGTCCGATCAAGTCGCGCCCGAGAAGCAGTTCGCGCAGATCGTCGAGACCTACCTCTCGGCTTTGCACCGGGACAATCCCGGCCATGGCTGCTCGATCCCCGCGCTCGGCGCCGAGATCGCGCGCGAGAGCCCGAAGACGCGAAAAGCCTTTGCCGGCAAGCTCGACGAGATGCTCGAGATGATGACCGATTTCATCCCGAACATGCCGCGCAAGGCCGCGCGCAAGCAGGCGATCGCGACGCTGGCGACCATGGCCGGCACCATGCTGCTGGCGCGCATCGCCGGCTCTAGCGAGCTGTCGGATGAGGTGCTGAAGGCGGGCAAGGACAGCGCGCTGGAGGGGGCGAAGCGGGAGCCGGTGAAGGCTGCACCAGCCAAGAAGAAGCAGAGCTAGCCGGGATGCCGCTCTTGCGGGAGCGGTGTCTGCGGTCCCGCGAACAAAGCCCGCTCACGCTCCACGATCTCGCCGATGTAATCCGCCACGGCCCTGATCCGCGCCAGGTCCTTGCTGTCGGCATGCATCAGCATCCAGAACGTCCTGACGATCGAGACCTCCTCGGGCAGCACCGCCACGAGCTGCGGATAATCGCTGGCCATGAAATGCGGCAGCACCGCGATGCCGAAGCCTGCGAGCGTCGCATTGAGCTGCGCGATCAGATTGGCGCTGCGCAGCCGCGCTGAAATCCGTGGCGACACCAGCGGCAGGTAATCGAGCTCCGGCGTGAACAGCAGCTCCTCGATGTAGCCGACGAAGCGGTGTTGCGGCAGTACGTCGCGTGAGGTGATTTTCGGGAAGCGGTCGAGATAGGCTGGCGCCGCATAGAGCCCGAGGCGGTAGTCGAGCAGCTTGCGGCCGACGATGCGGCCCTCCTTCGGCATGGTCAGGCTGATCGCAATGTCGGCCTCGCGCTTGGAGAGACTGAACAGCCGCGCCGTCGCCACAAGTTGCAGATCGAGGTCGGGATAGCGATCGGCGAACGGCGCCAGCCGCGGCGCCAGGAAGGCGGTGCCGAATCCGTCAGGCGCGCCAATCCGCACCGTCCCGGTCAGCCGCGCCACCGAGCCGCCGACCTGCTCCTGGTTGGCGACGATGGTGGATTCCATGGCTTCCGCGCTGTCGGCGACGCGCTGGCCGGCCTCGGTGAGGAGATAGCCGGTCTTACGCCGGTCAAACAGCTTGGCCGAGAGGTGCTTTTCCAGCCGGTCCACCCGACGGATCACCGTGGCATGGTCGACGCCGAGCTGCTTCGCCGCAGCCGACACCGAGCCGCCCCGCACGATGGCCAGCACGAACCGAAAGTCGTCCCAATCGATGGTGCCTTGATCCAGCATTTTCGCACATCTATGGTGCAATATATCAGACTTGAATCCCAATAAATGCAGGTCGATAGGATTTGTCAAAGCGTTCCAGCTCGCCCTCAAGGAGATCATTCCATGCGTTCAGTCGGACATTTCATCGGTGGCAAGGAAGTGAAGGGCACGTCGGGCCGGACGGCAGACGTCTTCGAGCCGATGACCGGTGACGTTCAGGCCAAGGTCGCGCTCGCCTCGAAGGCCGAGGTTCGCGCTGCCGTCGAGAACGCGCGTGCGGCTCAGCCTGAATGGGCTGCGACCAATCCGCAACGCCGGGCCCGTGTGATGACGAAATTCGTCGAGCTGGTGCAGCGCGACTACGACAAGCTCGCCGAATTGCTCGCGCGCGAGCACGGCAAGACCGTGCCCGACGCCAAGGGCGACATCCAGCGTGGTCTCGAGGTCGCCGAATTCGCCTGCGGCATCCCGCATCTGATGAAGGGCGAGTACACCGAGGGCGCCGGTCCCGGGATCGACATCTATTCGCTGCGCCAGCCGCTCGGCGTCGTCGCCGGCATCACGCCGTTCAATTTCCCGGCGATGATCCCGATGTGGAAGTTCGCCCCGGCGATCGCCTGCGGCAACGCCTTTATCCTCAAGCCGTCCGAGCGCGATCCCGGCGTGCCAATGAAGCTTGCCGAGCTGATGATCGAGGCGGGCCTGCCGGCCGGTATTCTCAACGTCGTCAACGGCGACAAGGAAGCGGTCGACGCGCTCCTCGACGATCCCGATGTCAAGGCCATCGGCTTCGTCGGCTCCACGCCGATTGCGCAGTACATCTATGAGCGCGCCGCCCAGACCGGCAAGCGCTGCCAGTGTTTTGGCGGCGCCAAGAACCACGCCATCATCATGCCTGATGCCGACATGGACCAGGCCGTCGACGCGCTGATCGGCGCCGGCTACGGCTCGGCGGGCGAGCGCTGCATGGCCGTCTCCGTCGCCGTTCCCGTCGGCAAGACCACCGCGGATCGCCTGATGGACAAGCTGATCCCGCGCGTCGAGAGCCTCAAGATCGGCACCTCGATCGATCCGTCAGCCGACTACGGTCCGCTGGTCACGCGCGAGGCGGTCGAGAAGGTCAAGAGCTACATCGACATCGGCATCAAGGAAGGTGCGACGCTCGCGGTCGACGGCCGCGGCTTCAAGATGCAGGGCTACGAGAAGGGCTTCTATCTCGGCGGTTCGCTGTTCGACAACGTCACCAAGGACATGCGAATCTACAAGGAGGAAATCTTCGGTCCCGTTCTGTCGGTCGTGCGTGCGCATGACTACAAGGAAGCGCTGGCACTGCCGTCCGACCATGATTACGGCAACGGTGTTGCGATCTTCACCCGGGACGGCGACGCGGCGCGCGACTTCGCGGCCAAGGTGAATGTCGGCATGGTCGGCATCAACGTGCCGATCCCGGTGCCGATCGCCTACTACACCTTCGGCGGCTGGAAGAAGTCGGGCTTCGGCGATCTCAACCAGCACGGCCCGGACTCGATCCGCTTCTACACCAAGACCAAGACGGTGACCTCGCGCTGGCCGTCCGGCGTCAAGGAAGGTGCGGAGTTCTCGATCCCGACGATGAAGTAGGGCTGTTGCGCAGCCCGTCATTGCGAGCGTAGCGAAGCAATCCGGAACCTTTCCGCAGAGACAGTCTGGATTGCTTCGTCGCTTCAGTGCAAAATTGCTCCGCAATTTTGTCACGAGCTCCTCGCAATGACGAGGAAGGTGAGGAGCCCAGCATGCAGTTCGCCCTGAATGAGGATCAAGTCGCGGTTCGCGACATGGCGCTGGCGTTTGCGGCCGAAAAGATCGCGCCGCACGCGCTGCGCTGGGACGAGGAGAAGCATTTCCCCGTCGAGGTCATGCGCGAGGCCGCCACGCTCGGCATGGGCGGCATCTACATCCGCGAGGATGTCGGCGGCTCCGCCATGACGCGGTTCGACGCGGCGCTGATCTTCGAGGCGCTGGCGACGGGCTGCCCGACCATTTCGGCCTTCATCTCCATCCATAACATGGCGAGCTGGATGATCGATGCCTTCGGCAGCGATGCCCAGCGCGCTCAATGGCTGCCAAGGCTCTGCACCATGGAGCTGATCGCGAGCTATTGCCTGACCGAGCCGGGCGCTGGGTCGGATGCGGCGGCGCTTCGCACCCGGGCGATGCGCGACGGCGATCACTATGTGCTCAACGGCCAGAAGCAATTCATCTCCGGCGCCGGTGGTACCGATCTGCTGGTCGCGATGGTTCGCACCGGCGGTGACGGTCCCAACGGCATCTCGACCCTCGTCATTGACGGGAAGACGCCGGGTGTCTCGTTCGGTGCCAACGAGCGCAAAATGGGCTGGAACGCGCAGCCGACCCGCGCCGTGATCTTCGAGAACGCCCGCGTGCCTGTTGCCAACAGGCTGAGCGAGGAGGGCGTGGGTTTCAAGATCGCGATGGCGGGGCTTGACGGGGGCCGTCTCAACATCACGGCTTGTTCGGTTGGTGGTGCCCAAACGGCGCTCGACAAGGCGCGCGCCTATATGACAGAGCGCAAGGCGTTTGGAAAACGCCTCGACGAATTCCAGGCGCTGCAATTCCGCCTCGCCGACATGGCGATCGAGCTGGAGGCCGCGCGTACCTTCCTGTGGCGCGCCGCGGCGGCGCTCGACCGAAAAGCTCCCGACGCCACCATGCTCTGCGCCATGGCAAAACGCTTCGGTACCGATGTGGGTTTCGAGGTCGCCAACCACGCGCTCCAGCTTCACGGCGGCTACGGTTATCTCAGCGAATACGGCATCGAGAAGATCGTGCGCGATCTGCGCGTGCACCAGATCCTCGAAGGCACCAATGAAATCATGCGGCTCATCGTGGCGCGCAGATTGATCGAGGGCGCGCGATGAGTGGAGCGGAAGAGGGCGATCTGATCGTTCGCCGCGAGGGCGCGGCAGGCGTGATCCGCCTCAATCGTCCCAAGGCGATCAACGCCATGACGCTGGAGATGTCGGAAGGCATCGACGCGGCGCTTGATAGATTCGAGACCGATCCTGACGTCGCTGTGATCATCCTGGAAGGCGCAGGCGAGCGCGGCCTCTGCGCCGGCGGCGACATCCGCGGCCTCTGGGAGAGCTCGCGCGAGGGCGGCGATCTCGGCGCCAGGTTCTGGCGCCAGGAATACGTCATGAACGCGCGGATCGCGAAATATCCGAAGCCCTACGTCGCCTTCATGGATGGCCTGGTGATGGGCGGCGGCGTCGGCCTCTCGGGCCATGCCAGCCATCGGATCGTCACTGATCGCACCAAGCTCGCGATGCCCGAGGTCGGGCTCGGTTTCTTCCCCGATGTCGGCGGCACCTTTCTGCTGTCGCGTTCGCCCGGCGAGATTGGCACTTATTTCGGCCTGACTGGCCAGACCATGAACGGCCCTGATGCGGTCCACGCGAAATTCGCTGACGTGGTGGTATCTGCGGCCAAATGGCCGGAGCTGCGCGCGGCTCTGACCAAGGTTCGCCAAGACGCCACTGCGGCCGATGTCAGCAGGCTCATCAACGGTTTTGCGACCGGTGAGATCGCGGGACCGGTCGCCGCCAAAGAGCCTGTGATCGACGCGCTGTTCGGCTTCGACCGCATGGAAGACATTTTTGCCGCGCTGAAGCGCGACGGGTCCGAATTCGCGCTGGCGACGCTGAAGACGCTCTCCGAAAAATCGCCGCGCGGCATGGTGGTGACGCTGAAATTGCTGCGGCTCGCGCGGACCGCGTCAAGTCTGGAAGAATGCCTGGTGCGCGAATATCGGGCCGCCTGTGAAGTGTTCCGCAGCGATGACTTCCGCGAGGGCGTGCGCGCCGCTGTCATCGACAAGGACCGCAATCCGACCTGGTCGCCGCCGCGGGTCGAGGATGTAACGCCGCAAATGCTTGCGCCTTACTTCGCCGAGATCGGCGCCGACGAGCTGAAGTTCAATTGATCAACGCTACATCTGGAGGAAACGAAGATGGCCACGGTCGCATTCATCGGTCTCGGCAACATGGGCGGTCCGATGGCCGCCAACCTGGTCAAGGCCGGCCACAAGGTGGTGGCGTTCGATCTCGTCGAGGCCTCCCGCAATCAAGCCAAGGCCGACGGCGCCGGCATCGCTGATAGCGCATCGGGCGCGGTGAAGGGCGCCGATGTCGTCGTCACCATGCTCCCGGCAGGCAAGCATGTGCTCAGCGTCTGGAACGAGGTCGTGCCCGCCATGACCAAGGGTGCGCTGATCATCGACAGCTCCACCATTGACGTCGAAAGCGCGAGGGCCGCGCATGCGCTCGCGGCCAGGAATGGCGTGCTCTCGGTCGACGCGCCGGTTTCCGGCGGGACCGGCGGTGCCAAGGGGGCGACGCTCACCTTCATGTGCGGCGGCGAGGAGGACGCGTTCGCGGCAGCCAGGCCCGTGCTGGAAAAAATGGGCAAGAAGATCGTGCATTGCGGCGGCGCCGGCGCCGGGCAGGCGGCCAAGATCTGCAACAACATGATCCTCGGCATTTCCATGATCGCGGTGAGCGAAGCCTTTGCACTCGGCGAAAAGCTTGGCCTCTCGCATCAGGCGCTGTTCGACGTCGCCTCGACCTCGTCGGGTCAGTGCTGGTCGCTGACCACCTATTGTCCGGTTCCCGGCCCGGTGCCGACCTCGCCCGCCAACAACGACTACAAGCCGGGCTTCGCCTCGGCGCTGATGGTGAAGGACCTGACGCTGGCGCAGGACGCCGCCAAGGCCGCCGGCGCCGCGACGCCGCTCGGCAAGCATGCACAGGAGATCTATCAGTCTTTCGACGCAGCCGGCCAGGGCGGGGTGGATTTTTCCGGAATTATCAAGCACGTTAGGGGGCTAGCCGGGAAAGCCCAATGACGACGTTTCAGGACGCGCGCGCGTTTCTTCTTCAGCACCGCACGGATTACGAAACAGCGGTCAGGGATTTCCGCTGGCCCGATCCGGTCCCCTTCAACTGGGCGCTCGACTGGTTCGACGAGCTCGCGAAGGATACGGATGCCAAGGACCGGCCCGCGCTCTGGATTGTCGATGCCGCACTGGACAAGCAGACAAAACTATCCTTCGCGGCGCTCTCGAAGCGTTCCAACCAGGTCGCCAACTTTCTCCGTGCGCAAGGCCTCAAGCGCGGCGACCATCTCCTGCTGCTGCTCGGCAATGTGGTTCCGCTGTGGGAGACGATGCTGGCGGCGATCAAGCTCGGCGTCGTCGTCATTCCCGCGACCACGCTGCTCACCGCCGACGAGCTGCGCGACCGGCTCGATCGTGGAAGGGCGAAGGCACTGGTTGCTGCGGAAGACCAGGTCGCGAAATTCGCAGGCCTTGGTGCCGGGAACATCGTCCGCATCGTCGTAGGTGCGGCCTCCGACGGCTGGCTCGCTTTTGAGCAGGCGGCGAAGACTTCAGAGAGTTTCACGCCCGACGGTCCGACCAACGCCGACGACCCGATGCTGCTCTATTTCACCTCGGGCACCACGGCAAAGCCAAAGCTGGTCCGGCACAGCCAGCGCAGCTACCCTGTCGGGCATCTCTCGACCATGTACTGGATCGGACTGCAGCCAGGCGACATCCACCTCAACATTTCCTCGCCCGGCTGGGCCAAGCATGCCTGGAGCTGTTTCTTCGCGCCGTGGAATGCCGGCGCCACCGTGTTCGTGGTCAACCAGCCGCGCTTCGACGCCAAGGGGCTGCTCGCCACCATCGGCCGCTGCGGCGTCACCACGCTGTGCGCGCCGCCGACGGTGTGGCGGCTGTTCATCCAGGAAAATCTTGCGTCGTTCAACGTGAGCCTGCGCGAAGTCTGCGGCGCCGGCGAGCCGCTCAATCCTGAAGTGATCGATCAGGTGCAGGCCGCCTGGGGCCTCACGATCCGTGATGGCTACGGCCAGACCGAGACCACGGCGCTTGCCGGCAATTCGCCGGGCCAGAAGATCAAGGTCGGCTCCATGGGCCGGCCGCTGCCGGGCTATCGCGTGCAGGTCAGCGATGCCGATGGCCATCCCGCCAAGGAGGGCGAGGTGGCCTTGCTGCTGGGCGCGGATCGTCCTGCCGGCCTGATGCAGGGCTATCAGGGCGACGACGGCAGGCTCTCCGGCGCCGAAGGCGAGCTCTATCGCAGCGGCGACGTGGTGTTCGCTGACGAGGACGGCTATCTCACCTTCGTCGGCCGCTCCGACGACGTGTTCAAATCCTCCGACTATCGCATCAGCCCCTTCGAATTGGAGAGCGTGCTGCTGGAGCACGAGCTCGTGGCGGAAGCCGCCGTGGTGCCGAGCCCGGATCCGATCCGGCTCGCGATCCCCAAGGCCTTCGTGCTGCTGACCTCGGGCGCGGAGCGGACGCCGGAGACGGCACTCTCCATCTTCAAGCACCTGCACACGCGGCTTGCGCCGTTCAAGCGCATTCGCCGGCTCGAGATCGTCACGGAGCTGCCGAAGACGATCTCTGGCAAAATCCGCCGCGTGCAGCTACGACGGCTCGAACGCGACAATGATCGCGACGACCCGCTGCGCGGCCGGGAATTCCGTGAGGAGGACTTTCCGGAGCTGCCGAAAACGAGAAGTGAGACCTGAGTGAACGAAATCTGGAAGAAGCCGCCGATCACGCTGGAGGCCTATCAGGCCATGGTCGGCAAGGAGATCGGGGTGTCGTCCTGGCACCTGATCGACCAGCCCCGCATCGACACCTACGCCGCTGTGATCGAGGATCACCAGTTTATCCACGTCGATCCGGAACGCGCGAAGAAGGAAACCTCCTTCGGCACCACGATCGCGCACGGTTTTCTCACGATGTCGCTGCTGTCGATCATGTCCTATGAGGTGATGCCTGTGATCGCCGGCACCACGATGGGCGTCAATTACGGCTTCGACAAGCTGCGCTTCATCTCGCCGGTGCGCTCGGGCAAGCGCGTTCGTGGCCGTTTCGTGCTGGCGGAGGCCAAGCTGCGCAAGCCGAACGAGTTGCAGTCGCGCACCAACGTGACGGTGGAGATCGAAGGCGAGGACAAGCCCGCGCTGGTCGCGGACTGGCTTGGCCTGATCTATTTCGCGTAGGCCGAGGCCGTTATGGCCGGGCTTGACCCAGCCATGCATCGCTGCTCAAAAAGCGACTGAAAGCGAGGTCCTAATCCTCTCCCCTTGTGGGAGAGGGGTGCCTCGCGGAACGCGAGGCGGGTGAGGGGTCTCTCTCCGCGAGCGCACCTGCCGAGAGAGACCCCTCATCCGGCGCTCCGCGCCACCTTCTCCCACAAGGGGGAGAAGGCAAGAACAGAGACTGTTTCAAATGCCAATCAGGTTCGACGGACGCGTCGCCATCGTCACCGGCGCAGGCAATGGTCTCGGACGCGCGCACGCGCTGGGTCTTGCGAGCCGCGGCGCCAAAGTCGTGGTCAACGATTTCGGCGGCGCGCGTGACGGCACCGGCGCCTCGCTCTCGCCGGCTGAAGCCGTGGTCGAGGAGATCCGCAAAGCCGGCGGCAACGCGATGGCCGACGGCGCCGACGTCTCGAATTTCGAGCAGGTCACCGCCATGGTCGAGCGCGCCACCAAGGAATGGGGCAGCGTCGACATCATGTGTGCCAATGCCGGCATCCTACGCGACAAGTCGTTCGGCAAGATGGAAGCGGCCGATTTTCAGAAGGTGCTCGACGTGCATCTGGTCGGCACGTTCTATTGCTGCAAGGCGGTCTGGGCCGGCATGCGCGACCGCAACTATGGTCGTATCGTGTTGACGACCTCGTCCTCCGGCCTGTACGGCAATTTCGGCCAGGCCAATTACGGCGCGGCCAAGTCGGGCATGGTCGGCCTGATGAACGTGCTCGCCGAGGAAGGCCGCAAGAACAACATCCGCGTCAACATCATCTCGCCCACGGCCGCCACCCGCATGACCGAAGAGCTGCTGCCGCCGCAGGCGCTGCAGCTGATGAAGCCCAACGCGATCACGCCCGCGGTCGAGTACATGCTGAGCGAGGACGCCCCGACCCGCACCATCATGGGCGCCGGTGCAGGCTCCTTCGCCGTGATCAAGATCATCGAGAGCGAGGGCATCAACCTGCCGGAGGCCGACTGGACGCCTGACGCAATCGCCGCGCGTTTCGCAGAGATCAGCGACATGTCGAAGGCCAAGGCGCTGGCCGGCGCATTCGAGCAGACGCAGAAATACGTCGCGCAGGCCGCGGCGCGCGCGGGGATCAAGCTCTGACTGACGTCGCCGTCATCGGTGCTGGTCCAGCCGGGCTGATGGCGGCGGAGGTGCTCGCATCGGGCGGTGCCCGCGTCACCGTCTTCGACGCAATGCCGTCTGCGGGCCGCAAATTCCTGATGGCCGGCCGTGGTGGGCTCAACCTGACTCACAGCGAGGCGCTGCCGGATTTCCTCCCCCGTTACCGCGAAGCGATGCCGCACTTGCGCTCCGCGGTCGAGGCGTTTCCGCCCGAGGCGCTGCGCGACTGGAGCGCAGCGCTTGGACAGCCGACCTTCGTCGGCAGCAGCGGGCGGGTGTTTCCAAAAACCTTCAAGGCTTCGCCCTTGCTGCGCGCCTGGCTGCGGCGGCTCGATGCCGCTGGCGTGCAGTTCGCATTTCGCCATCGTTGGGCCGGTTGGGACGGTAATGGGCGGCTGCAATTTCAAACGCCCGACGGCACGCGAGCCGTCGCGTCCAAGGTAACCGTGCTCGCGCTGGGCGGCGCCAGCTGGCCGCGGCTCGGCTCGGATGGCGCGTGGGTCGA
Source organism: Bradyrhizobium sp. USDA 4472 (assembly GCF_054058595.1). NCBI lineage: Bacteria > Pseudomonadati > Pseudomonadota > Alphaproteobacteria > Hyphomicrobiales > Nitrobacteraceae > Bradyrhizobium > Bradyrhizobium sp. USDA 4472. The sequence continues at coordinate 6,807,859 of NZ_JBSSAM010000001.1, read as the reverse complement.
TTGTCTCGCCGCAAAAGGCATTGCTGTCTCGGAGCTGCGGCCGGCCAATTCCGGCTTCACGGTCTCATGGTCCGACGTCTTCCGCGATCGCTTCGAAGGCCAGCCGCTCAAGGGCGTGGCGCTGACGGTCGGCGCGCACACGGTGCGCGGCGAAGCAATGATCACCCGGGCCGGCATCGAGGGCGGCGCGGTCTATGCGCTATCGGCGGAGCTGCGCGAGGCGGTGCTGGGGATCGGGCAGGCGACATTGACGATCGCATTGAGGCCGGATCTCACCACGGAGGCGCTGGCCACGCGGCTGTCAGGCACGCGCGGCAAGCAGTCTCTGGCAAATTTCCTGCGCAAGGCGGCGCAATTGTCGCCGGTCGGCATTGGCCTGATGCAGGAAGCGGCCATTGCGTCCGGCCGGCCACTGGCCGTGTTCTCGCCGGTGGAGCTTGCGGATCTGGTGAACGCCATTCCGGTTCGGCTCACCGGCGTCGCCCCGATCGGGCGCGCCATCTCGACCGCGGGCGGCATTGCCTTCGACGAGCTCGATGAAAAATTCATGCTGCGCAAACTGCCCGGCGTGTTCGCCGCCGGCGAGATGCTGGACTGGGAGGCGCCGACTGGGGGCTACCTGCTGCAGGCCTCGTTCGCGACGGGGGCGGCTGCGGGCAGGGGTGCGCTGGACTGGCTGAAACGCTCACCACCGTCATTGCGAGCGCAGCGAAGCAAATCCAGAATCTCTGTGCGGAGGTAGTCTGGATTGCTTCGTCGCAAGGGCTCCTCGCAATGACGGTTGTGCGAGCAGCGCGCCTAGCGCAGCTTCCCCCGCGCGGCCACCGGCAGCGTGCCGATGATCTCCTCGCCGCGGACCATCACCACCTCGTCCATCATGTTGACGACGACGCAGACGTGGTTCGGCACGATGCGGACGACGTCGCCGACGCTTGGTCGCGTGTTGCTGCGGGAGAGGTCGAGAAAGCCGTGCTCCTCGGCGAAGCGGGCGATCTTGGCCTCGGGGTGCTCCAGGATCAGGCCGTGGCCGTCGAGCCCGCCGGTATCCGTCGTGAGCGTCTTCGAGCCGGCATCGAGAATGCCGCGCTCGGGGGCGGCACGGCTCACCACCGTCGAATAGACGTGCAGCGCGCAGTCGTCCCAGGTGGCGGAGCCGGCTGCGACCTGCATGCGGTCGTTATAGATATAGGTGCCGAAGCGGTGCTCGGTGCCGCCCCTGAGCTTGCCGATATTGACGAGGTTCGGCGTGCCGCCGGTCGAGACGATCTTCGCGTCGAGCCCGTGCGCGCGCACACCGGCCAGCGCCTCGTCGAAGAATTTCTGCGCATCGCCCCAGCCTGTTTCGGTCGGGTAGAGCATGAAGCCGGCAAACTCCAAGCCCTTGGACGCGGCAATTTCGCGTGCGAGCGCGATCGCCTCCGCCGGCGTCTCGACGCCCGCGCGCTTGCGGCCCGTATCGCATTCCACAACGACCGAGAGCGGACGGCCCGAGGCCGCGGCGGCCTTGGGCAGGCCGGCAACCACGGTCGGATTGTCGGCGGCGACCGTCATGCTGGTCTTGGCATTCAGCGCGCCCAGCCGCGCCATCTTCTCTTCGCCGAGCAGATTGTAGCTGATCAGGATGTCGTCGATGCCGGCATTGGCCATGATCTCGGCCTCGCCGATCTTCTGGCAGGTGATGCCCTTGGCGCCGGCCGCGACCTGCATCTTGGCAAGGGTCGGGTTCTTGTGCGTCTTGATATGCGGCCGGTTGGCGACGCCAGCCTCGTCGCAAGCCTTCTGGATCCGCGCGATGTTGCGCTCGACCTTGTCCATGTCGATGACGGCGCACGGCGTGCCGTATTCGCGGGCGATCTTTGCAGCAAGGGTCGTTGTCATGGGTCAAGCCTGTTCTATCTCTTCGCGAAGCATTTCGAGTTCAAGCCAGCGCTCTTCAGCTGCTGACAATTCATCATGTGCCTTGGCGATCGCAGCCGAGGTATCGTCGAATGTCTTGCGATCCCTGGCGTAGAGATTGGGATCGTCAAGCACACGCTGCAGTTTCGCGATGTCGGCGTGCAGGGTCTCCATCCTCTTCGGCAGCGTTTCCAGCGCGTGCTTTTCGTTGAAGCTGAGCTTGCGCTTGGCAGCGGACGAGGGAGCAGCGGGACGCTCCTCTTTCTTCTCCGCAGGAGCTCGTGCCTTCGACGTTTCGCGCTTCAAATCCGCGCCACGCTGCGCCAGCATGTCGCTATAGCCGCCGGCATATTCGATCCACTTGCCATTGCCCTCCGGCGCGATCACCGAGGTGACGACGCGGTCGAGGAAGTCGCGATCATGGCTGATCAGTATCACGGTGCCCTCGTAGTCGCCGAGCATGTCTTCGAGCACGTCGAGGGTCTCCAGGTCGAGATCGTTGGTCGGCTCGTCCAGCACCAGCAAATTCGAGGGCTTTGCCAGCGCGCGCGCCAGCATCAGCCGTCCGCGCTCGCCGCCCGACAGAACCTCCAAGGGCGTGTTGCGTTGCTCCTGCGCGAACAGAAAGTCCTTCATGTAGCCGACGACGTGCTTCGGCTTGCCGCCCACCATGATCTGGTCGCCGCGGCCGCCGGTCAGCGCCTCGGCCAGCGTCGATTTCGGGTCGAGGCTTTCACGGTGCTGGTCGAGCGTCGCCATCTCGAGATTGGCGCCAAGCCGCACCGTTGCGGTGTCCGGCTGCGCCCCGCCGGTGAGCAGGTTGACGAGCGTGGTCTTGCCGGCGCCGTTCGGGCCAACGATACCGAGCCGGTCGCCGCGCTGGATCCGGGTGGAGAAACTATCGACGATCACGCGCTCGCCAAAGGCCTTGGTGACGCCCTTCGCCTCGATCACGAGCTTGCCCGATTGCTCCGCTTCCGCCGCGGCAAGATTGGCGCTGCCGGCGGTGCCGCGGTAATTTCGGCGCTGCTCGCGCAACGCGTGCAGATTGCCGAGCCGCTTGACGTTGCGCTTGCGCCGGCCGGAGACGCCGTGGCGCAGCCAGTGCTCCTCGTCGACGATCTTGCGGTCGAGCTTGTGCTGGTCGCGCTCTTCCTCCGCCAGCACCTCGTCGCGCCAGCTCTCGAACGAGGCAAAGCCTCGGTCGATTTGCTTGATCTTGCCGCGGTCGAGCCAAGCGGTGGAGCGCGACAGATTGGTGAGGAAGCGGCGGTCGTGGCTGATGATGACGAGCGCGCTGCGCCGGGAGTCGAGCTCGCTTTCCAGCCATTCAATGGTGGAGAGATCGAGATGGTTGGTCGGCTCGTCCAGCAGCAAAATGTCGGGCGAGGGCGCCAGCACCCGTGCCAGCGCCGCACGGCGGGCCTCGCCGCCGGAGACGTCGGCCGGGTTCTCGTTGCCGGTGAGCCCGAGCCGCTCGACCAGGTAGCGCGCCTGATACGGATCGTCGCCGGGCGCGAGACCGGCCTCGACATAGGCGAGCAGGGTCTTGTGCTCGCCGAAATCAGGCTCCTGCGGCAGATAGCGAACGGTCGCGCCGGGCTGCACGAAGCGGGTGCCGCCGTCAGGCTCGACCAGGCCGGCCACGATCCTGAGCAGCGTCGACTTGCCCGAGCCGTTGCGGCCGATCAGGCAGACGCGCTCGGATGGCGCGACATTGAGTTCGACGCCCGACAGCAGCGGCGTGCCGCCGAAGGTGAGCTTGATGTCTTTCAGTTGAATCAGCGGCGGCGCCATCCTCAGCCCTGACTTGTTGCGGCCTGATCGGCGCGGCGACGCTGGATCCGGCGCAGCGTCTGATCCAGCGCCGAGAGAAATGTCGAGCGGTCGCGCGGCGAGAACGAGCGCGGGCCGCCGGTGACCTCGCCGGCCGAGCGCAGATCCGTCATGAGATTGCGCACCGCCAGCGTCATGCCGATCGACTCTTCGGTGAACGGCTTGCCGTTCGGTGCGATCACGTCGGCGCCGGCCTTCACGCAGCGGCTCGCCAGAGGGATGTCGGAGGTGATGACGACGTCGCCGGCCTTGGCCCTCTCCGCGATCCAGTCGTCGGCCGCGTCCATGCCGGCACCTGCCGCGATGCGTTCGATCAACGGGTCCTGCGGCACGCGAATCAAGCTGCCGGCGACGACGCTCACGGGCACGCCGTGGCGGAGCGCGACGCGATAAATCTCGTCCTTCACCGGACAGGCGTCGGCGTCGACATAGATGCGGGTGGGGGTGTCGGTCATTCGCCGCGTGGTACCCCATTCGGGCCGCAAAGGCGAGGGGATTGACCGGTGTTCCCGGGGCCCTACGATCAGCCCAGAAACAACAAAAACATTGGGGTGGCCAAGCCATGCTGCACCGGCTCGAAACCTACCGCGTCGAGGCCTACAACACCGCAAAACAGTCCGAAAACAAGATGCACGACGACGCCGTGGCGCGCCGCTTCGGCTTCTCCGGCGGGCTGGTCCCGGGCGTCGATGTCTTTGCCTACATGATGCACGTGCCGCTGGCGCGCTGGGGCCGCGATTTCCTGTCGCGCGGGCTGGTCGAGGCGCGTTTCATCAAGCCTGTTTATGACGGCGAGACCGCCGATGTCGAGGCCACCGAGCATAACGGCCTGCTGACGATCGAGGTGTTCAGCCGCACCGAGCTCTGCGCCACGGGCACGGCGTCCTTGCCGGCGGCCGCGCCCGCGGTGTCGTTGAGTGACTATGTCGAAGTCCGCGCGGTGGCCGATCGCAAGCCGGTCAGCTCTGACATCTTCGCAACGGGCAAATGGCTGGGGACGAGGCCGCGCCGCTGGTCCGGGCCGGATGCGACAGGCTATCTCGCCGATGTCAGGGAGACCGATCCGATCTTTGCGCGCGAAGGGCTCGGCCATCCCGGCCTGATCCAGCGCGTCATGAACCGCGTGCTGACTGACAACACGATTCTCGGCCCGTGGATTCACGTCGGCAGCCGCATGCAGCTGCTGTGCGCCGCGCGCGCCGGCGACGAGATCGCCGCGCGGGCGAGGGTCACCGCGAACTACGAGAAGAAGGGCCACCGCTTCGTCGAGCTTGACGCGCTCGTCGTCGCCAACGGCACGACGCCGATCGCGCATTGCCAGCACACCGCAATCTACCAACCGCGCGAAGAGGCCGCGGCATAGCGCGGGAAAGCCGCGCCGTATCCGCATCGTTGTGCCCGGCTTGTCCCGGGCATCCAGGTTCTTCGTGCCTCGTGGCTAAGGCGTGGATGGCCGGGACAGGCCCTGCCATGACCACCGGAAGAACGTGCGCCGCCTACGCCGCCTTCCTCTTGGCGTCCTGAATGGCCCGCCACACCCGCTCCGGGGTCAACGGCATGTCGATATGCTTGATGTCGTAATCGGAAAGAGCATCGAGCACCGCGTTCACGACCGTCGCCAGGCTACCGGCGCAGCCGGCTTCGCCGCAGCCCTTGCTGCCGAGCGGATTGGTCGTGGCCGGCACCGGGTGGTCACCGACCGTCATGTTCGGCACGTCCTCCGCCCGCGGCAGGGCGTAGTCCATCAGCGAGCCCGTGATGGGCTGCCCGCTCTCGTCGTAGCGGACATGCTCCATCAAGGCTTGTCCGATGCCCTGGACGACCCCGCCGTGGAGCTGGCCGGCGACCAGCATCGGGTTGATCACCGTGCCAAAGTCGTTCACCGCGCTGTAGCGCACGATCTGCACCACGCCGGTCTCAGGATCGACCTCGACCTCGGCCACGTGACAGCCGTTCGGGAAGGCCGACGGCACGGGGTCGCTGGTGTGGTCGACGTCGAGGCTGTCGGGCACGCCATCGGGCACCTTGCCGTCATGCAGGCGCTTGGCGAGCTCCATGATGTCGATGCTCCGGTCGGTGCCGGCGATGGTGAAGCGGCCGTCGGCGAACTCGATGTCGGCTTCGGAAGCCTCCAGCACGTGTGCGGCGGCGCGCTTGCCCTTCTCGATCACGAGCTTGGCCGCGCCCACGATCGCCATGCCGCTCGCGGTGATCGAACGCGAGCCGCCGGTGCCGTTGCCGGTATGGACGATGTCGCTGTCACCCTGCACCAGCTTCACGCTCTCGAAGGGAACGCCCAGCTGGTCGCACAGCACCTGTGCGAATGGCGTGGCGTGACCCTGGCCGTAGTCGAGCGTGCCGGTGATCAGCTGCACACTGCCATCAGGCTCGAACACGATCTTGCCGAGCTCGGGGCCCGGCGGTGCCGTGACCTCGAGATACGAGCCGACGGCGATGCCGCGCAGCTTGCCGGCCTTCCTGCTCTCCTTCTTGCGCTTGGCAAAATTCTCGTGATCGGAGAGTTCGAGTGCCTTGCTGAAGACGGCCTGGAAGTCGCCGCTGTCATAGGTGACGCCGGAGGAAGCGGCGAACGGCATCTGGTCCGGCTTGATGAAGTTGCGCTTGCGCATCGTCAGGCGGTTGATGCCCATCTCATCGGCGGCGCGGTCAATCAGCCGCTCCATGTAGTAATTCGCCTCGGGCCGGCCGGCGCCGCGATAGGCGCCCATCAGCGTGGTGTTGGTCAGAACCGTCTTGATGTCGATCGCCATCAGCGGCGTGCGATAGACGCTGGAGAAGTTCTTGCCGGTGTTGAGCGAGAGCGGGCTCGGCGCCACGCCCGTGATGTAGGCGCCGAGATTGCCGTAGCCGGAGAGTTTTGCCGCGAGGAAGTGCCCCTCGGCATCGAGCGCCAGCTCGGCATGGATCCGCTGGGCGCGGCCGTGGCTGTCGGAGAGAAAGCTGGTCGACCGCTCGTCGAGCCACTTCACCGGACGTCCCAGTGCCTTCGCCGCGTACAGGATGCACATGTATTCGGGATAGTTGACGTTCTTCATGCCGAAGGAACCGCCGACATTGGCGGTGAGGATGCGCACCTTCTCGTTCGGCACCTTCAGGTTCTTGGCGAGATTGGTCCGGTTGCCCGCAACACCCTGGGTCGGCATCTGGATGGTATAGCGCTCGCTCGCCTTGTCGTAGGAGGCAAGGCCGACGCGCGGCTCCATCGACACCACGGCAACGCGGGTGTTCTCGATGTCGATCCTGGTGACGTGGGCTGCGCTTGCGAAGGCCGCGTTCACCTTCTCCGTGTCGCCATAGTGATAGTCGAGCGCGACATTGTTGGGGATGTGGTCGTAGAGCTGCGGCGCGCCGGGTTTTGCCGCCTCCTCGGGATCGGTCACCGCGGCCAGCGGCTCGATATCGAGCTCGACCGCCTCGGCCGCATCGCGTGCCTGGACCAGCGTCTCGGCCACCACGAAAGCGACGGGATCGCCGACGAAGCGGACCTTGTCGGTCGCCAGCGGCTGGCGGTTGGTCTGGCGCAGGGGCGAGCCGTCACGGCTCTTCAGGGGCAGCCCACAGGTGAAGGGGCCATAGCCGGCGGCATCGATGTCCTTGCCGGTCCACACCCCCAGCACGCCCGGCATCGCCCTGGCGGCGTCGGTTCCAATGCCGCGGATGATTCCGTGGGCATGGGGCGAGCGGACGATCACGGCATAGGCCTGGCCAGGCAGGTTGAAATCGTCGGTGTAACGGCCCTGGCCGCGCACCAGCGTGTCGTCCTCCTTGCGGCGGACCGGCTGCCCGACGCCGTATTTTTGCAGTGCAATAGCGTTTTCGAGCGTGGAGGATTTGGTGTGTTCTTGCATGGAAAATGACCTGAAAAGCCGGCAATTGCGCGAGATGTGGGCGCCTGAGGACCGGGGCCTCTGAGATAACCCGCCACTGCGTTCACGACAACGCACGAATGGGCATGGTCCCATGTGATGCGATGTTGCGCATGTCAGCCGCGCTGGTAATGTTTCAAGCGAAAAATCAATTCCAGACCGGCCCGACCGGCCGCGGAAAGACAGTTTGTATGAATGACCACACGCGGCTCCGCGACGGCCATGTGCCGCACGGTGAGCTGGAGGGGTCGATGGCGGCGGTGGCATTGGCCACTGGGCCGGCCGTCCCCGCGCGAGCGGGAACCGGCGTCTATGCGGCGCTGGACCTCGGCACCAACAATTGCAGGCTCCTGATCGCCTGTCCGACCCACGATGGCTTTCGTGTGGTCGATTCCTTCTCGCGCATCATCCGGCTCGGCGAGGGCGTCTCGGCGACGGGGTGCATCAGCGAGGCCGCGATCGATCGCGCCATCGCGGCGCTCAGCATCTGCCGCGACAAGATCAATTTGCGGAAAGCGCGCCGGTTGCGGCTGATCGCGACCGAGGCCTGCCGCGCGGCCTCGAACGCGGAGAACTTCCGCAGCCGCGTCGCGGCCGAGACCGGCATCGAGCTCGAGGTGATCGACCGCGAGACCGAAGCCTCGCTCGCCATGCTCGGCTGCGCGCCGCTGGTCGATCCGAGGGGACGCGGCGCCATCCTGTTCGATATCGGCGGCGGCTCGACCGAGCTGGTGCGGATCGAGCGCGACCCGCAAAGTCCGGAACCGCGCATCAAGGCGTGGATGTCGATCCCGCTCGGCGTCGTGACGCTGGCCGAGCAGTTCGGCGGCCGCGACGTGACGCCGGAGATTTATGCCGCGATGGAGCGGGAGGTTGCCAGCCACGTCGCGCCGTTCGCCGCGGAGCACGGCCGCGACCTCACCGGCATGCATCTGCTCGGCACCTCGGGCACGGTGACGACGCTCGCCGGCATCCATCTCAATCTCGTGCGCTATGACCGCCGCCGCATCGACAGCATCTGGATGAACGACACCGACATCACCGCGACCATCACCAAGCTGCTCGGCATGAGCTATGAGGACCGCGCCAACAACAGCTGCATCAGCGTCGAGCGCGCCGATCTCGTGCTCGCCGGCTGCGCCATCCTCGACGCCATCAGGCACGCTTTCCCGCTGCCGCGCCTGCGCGTTGCCGACCGGGGGCTGCGCGAGGGCATGCTGGTCGAGATGATGCGCGAGGATGGTGCGCTCAGGAGCTGGTGAGATGGCCAAAGACACCACCGGTCGCTTGCACGTCCAGGTCAAGACCGGCGGCAAGCGCAAATTGTCGTCCAAGCTGTGGCTGGAGCGGCAGCTCAACGATCCCTACGTCGCCAAGGCCAAGGCGGCGGGCTATCGCTCGCGCGCCGCATTCAAGCTGCTGGAGATCGACGACAAGTTCCGCCTGTTGAAGCCGGGCATGGCCGTGGTTGATCTCGGCGCTGCGCCCGGTGGCTGGAGCCAGATCGCCGCCAAGCGCGTCGGCTCGGTCGACGGCAAGGGCAAGGTCGTCGCGATCGATCTGCTGGAAATGCCTGACATTCCCGGTGTCGACTTCGCGCAGGTCGATTTCATGGACAATGACGCGCCCGACAAGCTCACAGCAATGCTGGGCGGCGGCGCGGATATCGTGATGTCCGACATGGCCGCCAACACCACCGGCCATCGCAAGACCGACCAGCTCCGCATCGTCGGCCTGGTCGAGACGGCGGCCGCGTTCGCTTGCGACGTGCTCAAGCCCGGCGGCACGTTCCTCGCCAAGACATTCCAGAGCGGCGCCGACGCCGATCTGCTCGCCCAGCTCAAGCGTGACTTTGCGACCGTGCGTCACGTGAAGCCGGCGGCGAGCCGGCAGGATTCGTCGGAGCGCTATGTGCTGGCGACCGGATTTCGCGGCGAGGCGAAAGCGTAGCCTCGCTACCCCAGCCGCTGATCCCGCATGTCTTGCGTGTCTTCCGTCGCGACCTTGACGGCGGCGGTAGCCGCGCTCTTGGCGGCGCCCTTGCGACTAGCGACCTCGACCGCCTTGCGGCCGGAGATCTCGTGGCCGGCATCGCTGGGCATCTGCCAGAAGAACCAGCTCGAGACCGCCGAGGTCAGCCCGACCACGACGAAAGCCGGAGCGAACACCGTGGCATTGATCTCGCTGACGTGGTTGAGCCACATCGTCGTCTCCACCGAGGCCGCCCCCACCGCGACGCCGGCGGAGACCGCGAGCTGCTGGTTGACGCTGACCAGCGTGGTGGCGCGGCTCATCTGCGGGCTCTCAACGTCGGCATAGGCCACCGTGTTGATGGCGGTGAACTCCAGCGAGCGGAAGAAGCCGCCGACCACGAGGATCACCATGATGATCAGCAGCGGGGTCGTCACCGTGAACAGCGCGCAGACGGCGAGGAAGAATGCGCTGACGATCGCGTTCACCGTCATCAGGTTGCGGAAGCCGAAGGCGCGGATCAGACGCGCCGCCAGCGTCTTCATGCCCATGGCGCCCAGCGAGGAGGAGAACGTGACAAGGCCGGAATGAAACGGCGACAGCCCGAAGCCGATCTGCATCAGCAGCGGCAACAGGAAGGGCAGCGCGCCGATGCCGAGCCGGAACATGAAGCCGCCGACGATGGCCGCCCGCAGCGTCGGCAGCCTCAGCAGCGAGAAGTCCAGCACCGGCGATCCCGTTCGCCGGGCGTGAATCACGTAGAGCGTCATCGAGATCGCGCCACCCGCGACCAGCGCTGCAACCGTGCTCCAGGGCAACAAATTGAGGCCGGCGACCGACAGGCCGAAGGCGATGCCGGCGAGACCGATGCCCGCAAGCACCATGCCATAGAGATCGAACTTCTCCTGCGTCTCGCTCTTGATCGGATCGATGAAGCGCAGCGCCATGAAGATGCCGAGCAGCCCGATCGGGATGTTGATCAGGAAGATCCAGTGCCATGAGGCGTAGGTCGTGATGAAACCGCCGAGCGGCGGGCCGATCACGGGACCGATCAGGGCAGGGACCGTCACCCACGCCATGGCATTGACCAGCGCGCTCTTGTCGACCGAGCGCAGCAGCACGAGACGCCCGACCGGCGTCATCATCGCCCCGCCCATGCCTTGCAGGATGCGTGCGAACACGAAGTCGGTGACCGATCCCGAGAGTGCGCAGCCGACCGACCCGATCATGAACACGCTGACCGCGATCGCGAACACCATGCGCGCGCCGAACCGGTCGGCGGTCCAGCCGCTCGCCGGGATGAACACCGCGAGCGACAGGAGGTAGGAGGTGATCGCAAGCTTCAGCGTGAGCGGGCTGGTGCCGATGTCGGCCGCGATCGCCGGCAGCGAGGTGGCAATGACCGTGGAATCCATGTTCTCCATGAAGAGAGCAGTGGCCACGATCAGCGGAATGACGCGTTGCTTGTTGACCATGACGGATCGGTAATGGAAATCAGAAGGCAAGGACGAGAAATCCGGCTTATCACCGCCCACGGGCGGGGACCATTGCGGATCGACGCATAGCACCTAAATCCTGCGGAACACCGCTCTGACCCTCGCCCTCGTCACTGCGCGGCGCGACGGAGTCGCGAGCCCGGAACGACGGTGCGGGTGGGCTATCTCAGCTGAATTGACGAAAAAAGCCTGTGCATGGCTGGCCGGCGGTCCGATTTGCTTTGATTCGTCGCGCGGCCGTGCTATCGACCCGCGTCAACCCCACCGATGGGCTCCGATTCTCAGGCGATGCCGCAAGGTACGCCGAGGGTGGCGCTCATCCATAATTATTTGCGGCACGACCGCAGGAAGGAGTTGGCATATGGCCACGGTGCAACTTCAAGGCATCCGCGAAGCCTTTACGTTCGACGACGTGCTGCTGAAGCCGGGCCTGTCTGACGTGATGCCGGGCGAGGTCGACATCCGGTCCCGCGTGACCCGCGCGATCCCCCTCAACATTCCGATCATGGCTTCGGCCATGGACACCGTCACCGAGGCCCGCATGGCGATCGCCATGGCGCAGGCCGGTGGCCTCGGCGTCATCCACCGCAATTTCGATCCCGAAGGCCAGGCGGCCCAGGTGCGGCAGGTCAAGCGTTACGAGTCGGGCATGGTGGTGAATCCGCTCACCATCAGCCCCGAGGCCACGCTCGACGACGCGCTCAAGTTGATGAGCGACCACGGCATCTCCGGCATTCCGGTCGTCACCGGCGCCGGCAAGAACACGCCGGGCAAGCTGGTCGGCATCCTGACCAACCGCGATGTGCGCTTTGCCACCGACCGCCGGCAAAAAGTCTCCGAGCTGATGACGCACGAAAACCTCGTCACGGTGCGCGAGAATGTCAGCCAGGACGAAGCCAAGCGGATGCTGCATCATCATCGCATCGAGAAGCTGGTCGTCGTCGATGATCAGTATCGCTGCGTCGGCCTGATCACCGTCAAGGACATCGAGAAGGCAGTCGCGCATCCGCTCGCGTGCAAGGACGCGCAGGGCCGCCTGCGGGTCGCCGCGGCCACCACGGTCGGCGATAGCGGCTTCGAGCGCACCGAGCGCTTGATCGATGCCGGCGTCGATCTCGTCGTCGTCGATACCGCGCACGGCCATTCCCGCCACGTGCTGCATGCGGTCAACCGCATCAAGCGTCTCTCCAACTCGGTTCAGGTCGTCGCCGGCAATGTCGCGACGGACGAAGGCGCTCAGGCACTGATCGACGCGGGTGCGGATTGCATCAAGGTCGGCATCGGTCCGGGCTCGATCTGCACCACGCGCATCGTCGCCGGCGTCGGCGTGCCGCAGCTCACCGCCATCATGGACGCGGTCGAGGCTGCCAGGAAGTCCGACATCCCCGTCATTGCCGACGGCGGCATCAAGTTCTCCGGCGATCTCGCCAAGGCGCTCGCCGCCGGTGCCGACATCGCGATGGTCGGTTCGCTGCTCGCCGGCACCGACGAGACGCCGGGCGAAGTTTTCCTGTGGCAGGGCCGTTCCTACAAGGCCTATCGCGGCATGGGCTCGGTCGGCGCGATGGCGCGCGGATCTGCCGACCGCTACTTCCAGCAGGACATCAAGGACACGCTCAAGCTCGTGCCTGAGGGCATCGAGGGCCAGGTGCCCTACAAGGGTCCGGTCGGCAATGTCATGCACCAGCTCGCCGGCGGCTTGCGCGCCGCCATGGGCTATGTCGGTGCCAAGGACATGAAGGAGCTGCACGACAAGGCGCAGTTCGTCCGCATCACCGGCGCGGGCTTGCGCGAAAGTCACGTCCACGACGTGACCATCACGCGCGAGGCGCCGAACTATCCGGGCGGGGGCTAGCCAAGCCGACGCAAGGTCATGCGATGCGATCGGCGGAACGGAGTGGATCCGGCTCCCCGCATCCGGCCGCTTGCCGTTCATCAACGACCAGATCAGCGCGCTGCTTAAAATTCCAGCGAAGGATGGCGCCAGTCGCCTTGACGCGCCACGCCGGCTCCGCTTCCGTTGACGCCGAAACACAATTCGGAGGAAGCCATGTCCCAAGGCAAACGCATCGTTCTCGCCGCGCGTCCCGTCGGCGAACCAAAGTCATCCGATTTTCGCCTGGAGGAATTCGCACCTCCTTCGCCCGGCGCCGGCGAGGTGCTGCTGCGCACGATCTGGTTGTCGCTCGATCCCTATATGCGCGGGCGCATGAGCGAGGGGCCGTCCTACGCCGCGCCGGTGGCAATCGGCGGCGTCATGGAGGGCGAGGTGGTGAGCGAGGTGGCGGCCTCCAACAATCCTGACTTTGCCAAGGGCGACATCGTTCGTGCACGGAGCGGCTGGCAGACGCACGCAATCTCGAACGGCAAGGGTCTCATCAAGGTCGATCCCAAGCTCGGTCCGGTCTCGACCTCGATCGGCGTGCTCGGCATGCCCGGCATGACCGCCTACACGGGCCTGCTCGACATCGGCAAGCCGCAGGAAGGCGAGACCGTCGTCGTCGCCGGTGCTTCCGGCGCGGTCGGCTCGGCGGTCGGGCAGATTGCGAAGATCAAGGGGGCGCGTGCCGTCGGCATTGCCGGTGGCAAGGACAAGTGCGACTACGTGGTGAAGGAGCTCGGCTTTGATGCCTGCATCGATCATCGCGATCCCGATCTCGCCGCGAAGCTCAAGGACGCCTGCCCCGGGGGGATCGACGTTTATTTCGAGAATGTCGGCGGCGCCGTGTTCGAGGCTGTCTTCCCGCAGCTCAATGCGTTCGCGCGCGTGCCGGTCTGCGGCTTGATCGCACACTACAACGACACCGAAGCGAAGCCGCCGAAATGGGCGGGCGCGATGATGCGCAACATCCTCACCAAGCGGCTGACCTTCCGCGGCTTCATCGTCTCGGATTTCGCCTCGCGCCACGGCGATTTCCTGCGCGACATGTCGGGCTGGGTCCGCGACGGCAAGGTGAAGTACAAGGAGTTCGTCACCGAGGGCCTGGAGAGCGCCCCTGGCGCCTTCATCGGGCTCCTGAAGGGCGCCAATTTCGGCAAGCAGCTGGTCCGGGTCGGGCCGGACAAGGCTTGAACTTTCAAATCCTGGGACGTCTCGTGGCGGCTTGGAGCGTCGTACGATTGCTCCAGCGCCACACCCCGGCCCTCAATGGTTAACAAAGAGTGACCAATCGGCCACACCTGTCCGCAAATGGCGCAGCGTGTGACCGGCGGTTCATTGACGTCAGGGCGAAGGCATTGAATCATCGCGCATATTTAGGGTGTTGCGATGCTAGAGATCGGTATTTTCTGCGTAATCCTGCTGGCTGCCGCCTATTGGGCGGCCATGTACGTCATGGGCCGCCATGACGACGTCATCCACGGCAAGTTCGTGCACAGCGAGGACGAAGGCACGTCCGTGCAGCCTCGGATGCCGACACCTCCACCGCGCTTCCCGAAACGCCCGGTCAGGGCCGTCGAGCCCGCCAACATCGAGCCTGGCAATGATGTGGCGGGCAGGCCCGTGACCAGCGAAGCGTTGCAGTCGTTGCTCGCTGCGATTCAGCAGGACCTCAAGAACGTCGCCTGAGCGGCGCGCTCAGAGGCTGCCGGTGCCGGCGGCTCATGCGGCCTCCGGCGCGAATACGCGCAAGCGATGACCATCCGGATCGAGCGCGACGAAGGTCGTGCCGAAGTCCATTCGGGTGGGCGGCTGGGCGATGGCAAGTCCGCGCGTTTTCCAGGCGGTGTGCGTTTCCTCCACGGCGGCCGCGTCGGCGACCGTGAACGCCACCTCGCTGCAGCCAGGCTGCCCTGCGGTCTTCGGTTCGACGCTGGCGCGCGACCACAATCCGAGCATCACCCCATCGCGCAGGGGCAGCATGGCGAATGTCGGCGACTGCTCGATGATGGGGATGTCCAGCAACTCGCTATAGAACTTGGCGCTTGCACCCGGGCTTCCGACATGGAGCAACAGGAAGCTGAAGTCTGGCATGTGAGGTCTCCTTGTTCAGCGCTCTCTGACGTGAGCGCGATGCAGAAACCCATAGCGCGGCATGCTGTCAGTTTATGTCAGCAGCGTCGACCTCACTGTTCCGGCACGGCCTTCAGCGCCACCGCGCCGCACCAGCGCGCCCGCAGGCGAGGTCGCTGACGCGTTGGATCTGGGTGTCGCCGGGGGCTCCCCGGGAGCCGAAATCGCTTGAGCGACCGGCAGTTGGTCGCGTGATCGGGAACGCCGGTTCAACTGGTCGATTGTCATGACCAGCACTGACGGCTAATGGACGCAGGCGGCGGCTTCCGCCCGATGGGAAAATCGATGTCCGTTCAAATGGTTTTGCTGCCGGTCTTCGCTCAGATCGGGCTCACCTTCGCGCTCCTGGTCGGCATGGTGTTCGGGCGGCGCAATGCGCTGGTCTCGGGCGAGACCAAGATCCGCGACATTGCACTGGGAGAGCCGAACTGGCCGAAGGGCGCCACGCAAATCGCCAATTGCTACCGCAACCAGTTCGAGCTGCCGGTGCTGTTCTACGCCCTGATCGCGCTGGCGCTGCCTTTACGCCATGCCGATCTCTTCATCGTGCTGATGTCGTGGGTGTTCGTGGTGACGCGCTTTGCCCATGCGGGCGTGTTCGTCACCTCGAACAATTTCGGCCACCGCTCCTCGGTCTGGCTTGCCAGCGTGCTGGTGCTGCTGGCGATGTGGATTTACTTTGCACTGAAAATTCTGTTGCTGATCTGACGCTTACAAGTTGGATCTGATCTGAAAGATTCAAATGACTCCCGCTGCCCGGCTGTCCGCAGCCATCGAACTGATCGACACCATCGAGAAGGACCGCGTGCCTGCGGCCAAGGCGATGAAGGAGTGGGGCACCGCGCACCGCTTTGCCGGCTCCGGCGACCGCGCGGCCATTGCCGGCCTGGTCTGGGACGTGCTGCGACGTTACGCCTCGAGCGCGTTCCTGATGGACGCCGACACGGCCCGCGCACGGCTCATCGGCATGCTCCGCCTGGAGCGGAACATGGACACCGCGACCATGTCCGCGCTGTGCGACGGCAGCCGGTTTGCGCCCGAGCCGTTGACCGAGGCCGAGCAGGCCGCGCTCAGCCGGCGCTCGCTGAAAGATGCGCCGGCCGCGATTGCCGGCGACTATCCGGAATGGCTCGATTCGCATCTCGCCAAGGTGTTCGGGGAGGACCGCGTCGCGGAAGCCGCGGCGATGGCGAGCCGGGCGCCGCTGGATTTGCGCGTCAACACGCTAAAATCGAGCCGTGACAAGGTGCTAAAGGCGCTTGCTCATCTTCATGCGAAACCGACGCCATGGTCGCCAAATGGCCTGCGCATCGAGCTTTCGGCCGATGCGCGCAATCCGGGCATCCAGGCCGAGGAGGATTTCATCAAGGGCGGCGTTGAGGTGCAGGATGAAGGATCGCAGCTTGCGGCCCTGTTCACCGCGGCAAAGCCCGGCGAGCAGGTGATCGATCTCTGCGCCGGCGCCGGCGGCAAGACGCTGGCGTTGGCCGCGATGATGCAGGGCAAGGGCCGGCTGATCGCGACCGACAGCGACAAGCGCCAGCTCGCCCCCATTCACGAACGCCTGTCGCGTGCCGGCGTCCACAACGCCGACGTCCGCACACCCAAGGGCGACGCTGACCCGCTTGTCGATATCAGCGCCACGGCCGACCTCGTCGTCATCGATGCGCCATGCACGGGAACCGGGACCTGGCGCCGCAACCCCGACGCCAAATGGCGCATGCGCCCGGGTGCGCTGGAGATTCGTCTGAAGGATCAGGCCGAGGTGCTGGAGCGCGCGGTTCCGCTGGTGAAGGCGGGCGGCCGCATCGCCTACATCACCTGCTCGGTATTGTCCGAGGAGAACGGTGAGCAGGTGAGGGCCTTCGTCGCCAAGCATCCCGGGTTCACGGTGGTGCCGCCGGAGCAGACTGCAAGCGTGCTCTGGGACAAGGCCGAGGCGTTTGCCGAAGCCGCACTCCGATCAGCCGAAGGCTGGCTGATGACGCCCCGCCGTACCGGCACGGACGGGTTCTTCGTCTCGGTGCTGAAGAAGGCGGGCTGATTGCCAAACAAAAACCCCGCGAACCGGGTCCCGGTCGCGGGGCTTCTGAACTCGACGATTCTGACCGGTACGTCCGCGATCAGATCGCGAATGTCGCGGTCAACTAGCCGGCGCGGAGGTTGTCGGCCGAGGACTTGCCGCTGCGGCGATCCGCAACGATGTCGAAGGAGACCTTCTGGCCCTCGTTGAGGGTCGACAGACCGGCGCGCTCGACGGCGCTGATGTGAACGAAGACGTCCTTTGCGCCGTCATCCGGCTGGATGAAGCCAAAGCCCTTTTGGTTGTTGAACCACTTCACGGTGCCCATTGCCATAGTCATTTCCTTTCAATTGACGATGCACTCAGGGGGACAAATGCGCATCACTGCGCCCATCGTCCCGGTTGGTCGATTTTGGAGAAATACCTGAAACGTGCTCGTCCATTGAAATAAGACGGAGCGGCCCAGTCGTTCGGCCAAGGATCGATGCTCACAATCTAGCGATTTTTTGGGGCGACTTCAAGGCGGCACGCGCTGGTGGCGAGCCAGCCAAGCTTTGCTATTTTGCGCTGCACACCCGCCTGGTTCCGTCAATCCACGATGAAAAGCGTCGCGCCGACGGATGTCGACGAGCGATGCGCGGCATCACCGAAATCCGAGACCTGGTAGCTCATCCCGGGCGTCAGCTTGAATTTGCGCCCGTCGCGCAGCTCGCTGTCGAGCTCACCCGCGAGCACGTAGAGGACGTGGCCACGGTCGCACCAGTGATCGGCGAGATAGCCCGGCGAATACTCGACCATCCGCACCCTGAGATCGCCGATATCAACGGTCCGCCATTTGGCTTCGCCGGTCTCGCCGGGATGCGTGGTGACCTCGACCTTGCTCCAGTCGGTGACGGTGAAGGGCGAGGTGGGGAGCTTCATGGGGGTAGGTCCTGTTTCAGTGCCGGCGATGCCCGTGTAACGCACGCGCGCGCCGCAGTCTCCGTCATTGCTGAGAGCACGTGTCAATGCGGCAAATGATTAGCCGATCCCTGCACGATCAGCCCCGCATCATTCACCCGCAGATACTCGCAGATCTTCTTCCCGCGCTCGTTCTCGTAAAACACCACCAGGCTGTCCGGGCTGACATACACGTCGACCAGGGTGAAGTGCAGGTTCGGGATCAACCCCAGCGCCTTGCTCCAATAGGCCCGCAAGCTCTCCTTGCCGCGGACGGTGCCGCTGGCATCGAATCCCAACCCCGGGATGCGATCCGAGGTCATCACGATCGCGTCGTCATAGAGCGTCAGCACGCGCTCGAGATCGCGCGCATTCCAGGCCTCGACCCAGGTCCGGCCGAGCGCGGCAAGTGTTGATGGCGGATGGAGCTTCGACATGGCGTTCTCCCTGATGGGCCCCGGTTCAGTGGGGCAGTTAGGTCAATAATACTTACCTATATCAATCTGTCCATCCCCAAAGAAGCATGTGGGCGCGCGCTGACGCGCGGTTGCGAGCCAAGGGCTCATCGCGTATTGGCTTGCCATGACAGCAGCACAGAACGACCGCTCCGCGTCGACGCCTTCGGTGGCCTCGGCGCACGACAAGATTCTCATCGTCGACTTCGGCAGCCAGGTGACGCAGCTGATTGCGCGTCGCGTGCGCGAGGACGGCGTCTATTGCGAGATCGTCCCGTTCAACAAGGCCGAAGCCGCCTTCAACGAGATGAAGCCGAAAGCGGTGATACTCTCCGGCGGCCCTGAATCGGTGCATGAGGCCGGCTCGCCCCGCGCCCCGCAGGCGATCTTCGAGTCCGGCGTGCCCGTGATGGGCATCTGCTACGGCCAGATGACCATGGCGGCCCAGTTGGGCGGCACCGTCGAGGGCGGCCATCACCGCGAATTCGGCCGCGCCGATGTCGAGGTGAAGGCCGAGAGCAAGCTGTTCGAGGGCGTCTGGTCGTCGGGCAGCAAGAACCAGGTCTGGATGAGCCATGGCGACCGCATCACCAGGATGCCGCCGGGCTTCTCGGTGGCCGGCACCTCGCCGAACGCGCCGTTCGCGATCATCCAGGACGAGGCGCGCAGATATTACGGCCTGATGTTCCACCCCGAAGTGGTGCACACGCCCGACGGCGCCAAGCTGATCCGCAACTTCGTCCGCAAGATCGCAGGCCTCTCCGGCGACTGGACCATGCGCGCCTTCCGCGAGGAGGAGATCGCGAAAATCCGCCAGCAGGTCGGCAAGGGCAAGGTGATCTGCGGGCTCTCCGGCGGCGTCGATTCCGCCGTCGCGGCCGTGCTGATCCACGAGGCCATCGGCGACCAGCTCACCTGCGTGTTCGTCGATCACGGCCTGCTGCGTCTCGACGAGGCCAAGACCGTCGTCGACCTGTTCCGCCACCACTACAACATCCCGCTGGTGCACGTGGATGCCTCGAAACGGTTTTTGGGCGAGCTCGAAGGCGTCACCGACCCCGAAACCAAGCGCAAGACCATCGGCCGCCTCTTCATCGAGGTGTTCGAGCAGGAGGCCAAGAAGATCGGCGGCGCCGACTTCCTCGCGCAAGGCACGCTCTACCCTGACGTGATCGAGAGCGTCTCCTTCACCGGCGGTCCCTCCGTGACGATCAAGTCGCACCACAACGTCGGCGGCCTGCCTGAACGCATGAACATGAAGCTCGTCGAGCCCCTGCGCGAGCTGTTCAAGGACGAGGTGCGCAAGCTCGGCCGCGAACTCGGCCTGCCCGAAATCTTCGTCGGTCGCCACCCGTTCCCGGGCCCCGGCCTTGCGATCCGCTGCCCCGGCGACATCACGAAAGACAAGCTCGACATCCTGCGCAAGGCCGATGCCGTCTACATCGACCAGATCAGGAAGCACGGCCTCTACGACGACATCTGGCAGGCCTTCGCGGTGCTGCTCCCCGTCAAGACCGTCGGCGTGATGGGCGACGGCCGCACCTACGACTACGTCGTGGGCTTGCGCGCCGTCACCTCAACCGACGGCATGACCGCCGACTTCTACCAGTTCGACATGAAGTTTCTGGGCGAGACGGCGACGCGCATCATCAACGAGGTGAAGGGGGTGAACCGGGTGGTGTACGACGTGACGAGCAAGCCGCCCGGGACGATTGAGTGGGAGTAGGGGGCTTGCCTATTGCCCTGAGCCGCAGGGCGTAGGATGGGTAGAGCGTAGCGAAACCCATCGTGCTTGCAAAGACGGGATTGATGGGTATCGCTGCGCTCCACCCATCCTACGTGCTGGCGCTTGCCTTGAGCGTCGATGCCGAGTCTGGACGACACATCGCGATTTTGCCGGTACGGGTGTCGCGTCGTGGTCGACGCCGAACCTCATGCGTGCATGTGCGGCGGCCAACTAGCTAATTCTCCGCCAGCGCGTAGGATGGGTAGAGCGTAGCGAAACCCATCGTGTCTGCAAAGACGGGATTGATGGGTATCGCTGCGCTCCACCCATCCTACGAGCTATGCTTCGCATCCTCTCGCGGGCAACGCGGCCAACGATCCCGTGACGCTGCCGGCGTATATGGCGCTGGCGAAGGCGTTGATGGTGGCATGAACGATGATACGCGCCGAAAAATTGGAACCGATCCTGCATTTTCGAAGTGCGGCGAAGCTCGAAGCGTATATGTCCGCCGAGCCTCGAACGTCTCCAGGTTGCTGGCTCAAATTGTCCAGGGCCGGGGCGGCCAGGACGACCATCACCAAACAGGATGCGATAGAGACCGCGCTCTGCTGCGGCTGGATCGACGGTCAACTGGCGCCGTTTGATGCCGAGTATTTCCTGGTCCGAATGACGCCCCGTCGGCGAGGCAGTCGTTGGTCCCAAAAGAATCGCGATGCGGCCGACCGGTTGCTGGCACAAGGCCGGATCCGGCCGGCCGGGCTTGCGGAGATCGAGGCCGCAAAAGCCGATGGGCGCTGGGCCGGCGCCTACGCCTCGCAGGGAAAGGCCGAAGTGCCGGCAGATCTGGCCGCGGCGCTCAAGCGCAACAAGCCGGCTGCAGCGTTCTTCGAAGAACTGGATCGCGCGAACCGCTACTCCATCATCTACCGGGTGAATGACGCAAAGCGTCCGGAAACACGGGCGGAGCGGATCACGAAATTCGTCGCCATGCTGGCCCGTGGCGAAACTCTTCACCCCCGAAAAGCCGGCGCGTCGGCGGTGACAGCCAAGAAGGGAAAGCGCGGATAGAGCAGGCGGGTTGGCCTGTCGGGGCAATTGTGCGTTGTTGTGTAACCGCGTCCTACGTACTTGCGGGGGATTACATATGGGTGTATGTAACGGCTATGAGCCACATCAGCATCCGCGATTTGCAGAAGATCTCCGGCGAGGCGATCGGCGCGTTGCCCGGTCCTACGCCGGTCAAGTCGGGAGAGCGGACAGTCGGCCTTCTCATCCCGCTCAAGGCGACCGATCCGGATCGGCTCGCTGCGGTGTTGACGCGTGCCGAGAGGCTGGCGAAGCGACGCGATCCCGCCGCGGACGACGCGGCGCTCGCCGAGTTCGGCGAGGTCGATCCGGTCGATTGGTCCGTCTCGGCCGTGAAGGCTTTGAAGGCCGAGGCTTTGACGGCCAAGTCGAAAGCATGAGGCGCCCGTCGTCCACGATTGTCATCGACCCAGCCATTCTCATTGCCGCCGTGCGGGGCCGAAGCTCCGGCGCGCTGTTGGCCGCCGCTGCTGGCGCGATCCTCGTGACGACGGACCGCGTGGTCCAGGAAGCGCGACGCCGTATCACGTTGGGATTGCAGCGACCGGAGCTGATCGAGGTGCTCGATGCACTCGTGGAGGCGCTGACGATCGTTCCCGTAGCTGCATTGGAATCCATGCTCGCCCGGTGCGAAGCGACGCTCCGAGACGCCGTGCCGAGCCGCAACGGGTCCGAGCGCGACGCGCATGTGCTGGCGCTCGCCTGGAGCGTCGACGCGGACGTTTGGACGACTGACCGCGACTTCGCCGGTACGGGCGTTGCGACCTGGTCGACGCCGAACCTCATGCGGGCGCTTGCGGAGACCGAGTAGCCAATTCGCCTACTGGCGGCCCTCGTATTCCAAACCGCAAGATCGGTCGAGCACGCCATAGCCATGATCGCCTAACTCAGGCCGCCACGGAGGAGGGACGATGACGGCGGCACTGCAAAACTATCGGGCCCGGATGCGGCGGGTGCTGGATCATATCGACCGGCATCTCGACGCTGATCTGGACCTGGAGAGCCTGAGCGGCGTTGCGGCCTTCTCGAAATTCCATTTCCACCGGCAGTTCATGGCGACCTTCGGGGTGTCGGTGCATCGTTATGTCCAACTCGCCCGCATGCAGCGCGCGTCCTACCAGCTGGCCTATGACGGGGCGCTTGGCGTGACCGAGATCGCGATGGATGCCGGTTACGACGCGCCCGATGCCTTCGCCCGCGCCTTTCGGCAACGGTTCGGGCAATCGCCGTCGTCGTTCCGGAAATCGCCGGATTGGGACTCGTGGCTTGCGGCCTTCGGGCCTCTCGAAGATGCAAGGAGCAAGCTGATGAGAAGTTTTGACAGTAGCGACGTGACGATCCGCGATGTGCCGGCGACCAGGGTCGCAATCATGGAGCATCGAGGCAACCCCGCGACGCTGGGCGCCAGCGTCCAGCGCTTCATCGCCTGGCGCAAGGCTGCCGGTCTGCACCCCAGCACAAATCCAACCTTCACGATCTGGCGCTCGGAGCGACGGCCTGCGCAGCCGGCCGATTACAGCGTCGACCTCTGCGTCGGCACTGACCAGCCGATCGCCACTGAAGGCGAAGACATCAAGGCCGGCGAGATCCCCGGCGGACGCTGTGCCGTGCTGCGCGTCGTCGGCCACACCGACAATCTCGAGCCTGCCGCACTCTACCTCTACCGCGATTGGCTTCCGGCCAGCGGCGAGGAGGTGCGCGACTTCCCGATCTACTGCCAGCGGCTGAGCTTCTTTCCTGACGTGCCGGCGCATGAGACGGTCGCGGAGCTGTTTTTGCCGCTGAAATAGTCAGGACGATCGAACGGATGGTCATGATCTCTGGTGTTCGATGGTGGCGATTCCAATGCAGCGCAGCGCCGGGTGTAGCGGACCGCTCTGCGGTCAGCCAACCTCGATGTTCATCTCCGCGATCAGCCGCTCGCGACCCGCCAGGGAGTTTAGCGCCTTGTCACCCAATTCCCTGGCGACAAGGTTGAGCAGGGCCTCGCAGAAGACGACATAGGCGCCCATGCTGTTCGAATAGAAGCTGCTCGCGTGGGGGATGAAAAAAGCATGCGCGGCAGGAGGAACCAGTGGTGACGACCTCGAATCCGTAATCGCGATGACCGTCTGGCCGTTCAAGGCTGCGACCCGGGCCACCTCCGCGACGCTGCGCGTATAGGGCGCGCAACTGGCGACGATGACGACGTCATCAGGGTCGAGCTGTGACAATGCCTCGGCGACGCCGAGACGCGGCGCGTCCAGAAGCGCGACGTCCGAGCGCACCATTCCCAGGCAATAGGTGAGAAAGCTCGCCAGCGAATGGAATTGGCGAACGCCATGGACGCGAACGCGATGGGCGGTCGCCAAGAGCCTGGTGGCGCCTTGCAGAGCGGCTCTGTCTAGTTGTCGGAGGAAGCCGTCAACGTTCGCTGCGGTTTCCCGGGCAAGCTGCGTGAACGCCTCGACTTCGGTCGTGCCGGCGGACGGCGCGGCCATGAGTCGGCCGGCCTGGCGGCTATAGAAATACTGCTGGTCGTCAGCGATGGCCTTGCGGAAGACCGCCTGGAAATCGCTGAAACCTTCGAAGCCGAGACGTTTCGCCAGTCTGGTCAACGTCGACGGGTTGATGCCGAACTGCTCGGCAAGCTCCGAGATCGAGCGAACCGCCGACTGTTCCGGTGCTTCCACCAGTTTTGCGAACACATCATGCGCTTTGGCGCCGAGCGAAAAGCCTGCTTCGTCGCGGCCAACCGAGAGCGCGAGTGCCCTGAGATCCTCGATGGTGCGCGGCGGCTCCGCGACGGCTTCCTCTGGCATCGCCCTGATCCTGTTCACGCAGCGAAGGGCACCAGCCCGTCCCGCAAATCGAAGCGAACCGCTTCGTGCGCTCCATCGTAGACAGACCATTCGACCGTGTCAGCCCCGACCCGGAAGAGGGCGCTTGCGAGCGTGTTCTCGGCGTCGCTGTCGGCCGGGTCGGCGCGGTAGATCGGCAATTCTGGGTCGGCTGCGTCCCACAAAATGTCGAGCGCCCGCCCCTGCGGCTCCGACCGGCACGTTTGACCAAGCAGCATCTCGCCGCGCCGTTGTCGCACGCCGGACGAGCCGGTGACGATTTGCGACACGCGCCCGGTGTCGGCATGGATCAGATGATTCGAATGGACGCGCGGCGCCTCGACCCGATCGACCGACAGGGCGCGCGCGGTGAACTCGACACTGAGAAGGCGCTCGTCCCCGGCCTGTGCCAAAGTCAGGTGAAAGGCTCCGGCGCGGGGCGCCGACTTGAGCACGGTGAGCGCGCCATCGAGATCCGGCGCGTCGAGTATCGCGCGGGCGAGCACCATGCGCGGCGTGCCGGCGCCGCCCGTGAGCGGCCTGATGTTGTTGACGGTCTGGACCAGCCGCTTCGATGTCGCCGCAAAGGTATGTCCCGGCAGCGAGCCCGGGTACACGAAGGCCGTGAACGGCGTGCCGCCTTCGGATGCAACATGGGCAAGGGCGCAGTGGCCGGCGAAGTCGGGGTCGCCGTCCTCGTTGTGGCCGATGACATGCGGAGAGCCCGGCAACTGCACGGTCGTGCAACCATCCGGCGCCATCGCCCAGATATCGCCGCGGCAGTTCCACAGGAAGACGTCGTCGAAGGGCAGTGCCAGCCCGACGGCGAGGCCCTGCAACTCGGCCCAGTATCTTGGAAAACGCTCTCGAACGATCGCAGCCATCCCGGCGATGGAGGGATCTCCGCGGCGCGTCGTGAGTTCGCGCCACGCAGCGGATGTTCGGAAGTGGTCCTGCAGGGCCGCCCGGCCGAAGCGCCCAAGGGCCGCTCCGACATCGTGTGGTGAACCGGTGACGTCTATGAATGAAAGCCGGCGGCCGGCGTTAGGCGACATGTTGCAGGAACTCTCTCAGGCGAAGATTTTGAGGATTTGCCAGCAACTCCCGTGGCTCACCGTCGACTGCGATCTTGCCGCCCTCCATGAAGATCAGCCTGGTGCCGACCTTACGCGCAAAGGCCATCTCGTGGGTGACCACGATCATGGTCATGCCTTCCTCTGCCAGCGCCTGCATGACGCGCAGCACTTCGTGCCTCAGTTCCGGATCGAGTGCGGACGTCGGCTCGTCGAACAGCATCAGCTTCGGCTTGACGGCAAGCGCGCGGGCGATCGCGACGCGTTGCTGCTGGCCACCGGAAAGTTCGCTCGGATAATGGTGAGCGCGTTCGGCGAGGCCGACCTTGGCGAGCATGTCGAGCGCCTGCTGTCGCGCATCCTGGCGCGACTCGCCGCGCACGCGGCGCGGGCCAAAGGCGACGTTATCGAGTGCCGTCATTTGCGGAAACAGGTTGAATTGCTGGAAAACCATGCCGGCTTCCTGGCGGATCATGCGGACCTTGCGGCCGCCATCCTTGACACTGATACCGTCGACCACGAGATCGCCGCCGTTGATCTCCTCCAGCGCATTGATGCAGCGGAGCAATGTCGATTTGCCCGAGCCGGAGGGACCGATCAGCACCACCTTCTCGCCTTGCTCGATCGAGAGGTCGACCTGGTCGAGGATCGTAACCTGGCCGAACCGCTTCGTGACCTTCTTGAACTCCACGATGCTCACAGGATGCGCATCCTTTTTTCGGTCATCCTGAGGATAAGCGTGAGCGCGCCCGTCATGACCAGGTAGAACATCGCCACGGCAGACCAGATTTCGACGGCGCGAAAGTTGGCCGCCATGATTTCCTGGCCTTGCCGCGTGAGTTCCCCGACACCGATGACGATGAAGAGCGACGTATCCTTAAGGCTGACGATGAACTGGTTGCCGAGCGCCGGAATCATGCGGCGGAAGGCGAGCGGGCCGATGATGTAGAGCAGCACCTTCCAGAGCGGCAGGCCGAGTGCGAGACCCGCTTCCCGCAATCCTTTATGGACGGAGAGAAACGAGCCGCGCACGATCTCGGCGATATAGGCTCCGGCGTTGACGATGATGGCCATGATCGCCGCCGCGAGCGGGTAGATGCGGACATTCGCGAGGATCGGCAACGCGAAATAGATGAACATCACCTGCACGATGATCGGCGTGCCGCGGATGATCTCGACATAGGCGAAGGCAATGGCGTTGAGGACGGCATTGCCGTAGGCGCGCGCCAGGCCGGCGGCGAAGCCGATCAGCAGACCGCCGGCGAGGCCCGCCAGCGCGATCAGCACGGTGAGGCGGGCGCCTTTCAAGAGCTCTGGCAGGGCCTGCCAGATAACCGACCACTCGAAATCCATGAGAGCTTTCCTTCAGGGAAGGCGTGCCGACCAAAGCATGATCCGGACCCGGAGGGCCGCGTTAGCGCAAAGTGCGAAGCGATTTTCCGAAAAGATCATGCTCGAGCAACAACCCCGGTTGCGCGCGCCGCGAAGCCCGGATCAGCTCTTCGGCGGCTCGGCGCCGAACCATTTTTTGTAGATGGCCGTGTAGGTGCCGTCGCCCTTCAGCTTGGCCAGCGAGGCGTTGACCTTGGCGACGAGCTCGCTGCCCTTCGGGAAAGCGATGCCATATTGCTGGGCCATCATCTGGGGACCTACGGTCTTCACTTTCCCTTGGCCGTTGGTCTTGATGTAGTAGAGGACGTTGGGCGTGTCGTGCATTGCAGCGTCCGCGCGTCCCGTCGCAACCTCGAGGTAGGCGTTGTCGCTGTTGGGGAAGAGGCGCAGCTCCGTCGCCTTGAAGTGCTCCTTGGCGTAGTCGGTTGCCGACGTGCCGGTCTTCACGGCAAGCGTCTTGCCGGGAAGATCTTCCGGACCCTTGATGGCGCTGTTGGCCGGCACCATCAGCAGGAACCCGCTGTCGTAATAGCCGTCGGAAAAGTCGATGACCTTCTTGCGCTCGTCCTTGATGGTAATGCCGGCCAGCCCAACATCGACCTGCTTGGTCTGGAGCGCCGGGATGATGCCGTTGAAGTCCATCGGCTGCAGCGTATAGGTCACCCCGATATCCTTGGCGACGGCGGCCCACAGGTCGATGTCGAAGCCGACATATTTGTCTCCCTCCTTGAACTCGAATGGAACGAAGGCGGTGTCTGTCGCGACGATCAGGTCGCCGGCACGAGCAGGTTGGCCGAGGGAGAAGGTTGCCGCGACGGCTGCGGCGGCGGTCAGGCTGGCAAGCGCGAACTTCATTCGGGATCCCCTCTTTTCCGGGAGTGCCACGGAACGCCCACAGCATGCCACAGGCTACGCAAAACAAAAGTGCATATTTTTGTGCAATGCATCGCATATTTGCACGAAATATCGGCGGCCGATTCGTGCTGGTATCGCGAGGGTGGACGAAGTGCAGAGCAGCGAACTGCTCAGGTCCTTCAAAACAGTCGTTCGAATTGGGCGCTGGATTTGCCCGCGGCCGACCCGCGCGAATTACGAGTTTCGCGTCATCTTCTCGAACTTCCTCACCAGCCGTTCCCGCTTCAGCCGCGACAGCCGCTGGAGCCAGAATAAGCCGTCGAGCTGGTCGATCTCGTGCTGGTGGCAGACGGCACGCAAGGCCTCGGATTCCTCGCTTTGCATGATGCCGTCGGGGTCCTGATAACTGATGCGAACGCGGGCGTGGCGCTGGACGTCGTCGGTGACGCCGGGCATCGAGACGCTGCCCTCTGTGTGCAGGATCATCTCGGAAGAAGCCCATTCAATCTGCGGATTGACGTAAGTCTGCGGGCCAGTGGCGGCATCGAGCTCCAGCACCACGAGACGCAAGGGCACGCCGATATGCGGCGCCGTGATGCCGATCCCGGGCGCGGCGCGCATCGTCTCCAAAAGGTCTCTCGCAAGCTCCCGCAAGCCGTCGTCGAAGGCGGTGACGGGGCGGGCCGGCATGGCGAGCCGGCGGTCGGGATAGCGAACGATCGGACGAATGGTCATATCTGGCACGCTAGCCTCTCTGGATCAGCTCACGCCCGATCCGCTTCGGCGGCTCGCTCCGCAGCACGATGGCGGTCGTGACGGAGCCATACCGGGCAATCGCATCGACGATGCTCTCGAGCTCCGTGGGCGAGGGCACGATCACCTTGAGATGAAAGCAATCCTCTCCCGTCAGCCTCAGGACTTCGATGATCTCGGGCATCTCGGCGAATTGCTTCAGGCAGGCCTTGATGTGTTCGTGCGTCGTCCGCAGGCGGATGATCGCCATCATGTTGAGGCCGACCGAGCCCGGATCGATCACGGCGCGATAGGCCATGACGATCCCGCGCTCCTCCAGCCGCTTCAGTCGTTCCGAGGTGGCCGGCTGCGACAGGCCGACCTTTCGCCCCAATTCCGAGACGCTGATGCGGCCATCGTCCTGGAGCGTTTCGACGATCGCAATATCAGTCGGATCGAGAATGGGCTGGAAATCCCGGCTTCGCGTCATGACCTCTAATCTATCGGAACAGTGCCGCTCTTTCCGATGAATGCCAATTCCGTTTGCGGATGTAAACCGCCATGCTCCGCAGGTGCATGGCGAAACATCGAGGTGAGGCGTGACGGAATTCATCCATTTGCCTGGGATCGGCAACTCCGGCGAAGCGCATTGGCAAAGTCGTTGGGAGCTGGCTGACCCCGGCATCCGCAGGTTCAGTCCGGCGAGCTGGGATCAGCCCGATCTGGCCGACTGGATCGAGGCCCTCGACCGCGCCGTGCGCACAGCGAGAACGCCACCGGTGCTGGTGGCTCACAGTCTTGCCTGTCTGCTCGTCGCGCATTGGCAAAAACAAAGTGCCTCGCCCGTGAAGGGGGCGCTTCTCGTTGCTGTTCCCGATCCGCGCTCTCCGGCATTCCCCGCCGAGGCCGCGGCGTTCGCGTCCGTGCCGGACCAGCGCTTCCGCTTTGCCTCGATGATCGTGGCCAGCACCAATGACCCCTACGCGTCGCCGCGCTACGTGCGGGGAAGGGCAGGCCAGTGGGGCAGCGAACTGGTCGAGATCGGCGCGAAGGGGCATATCAATGCTGCGAGCAATCTCGGCGACTGGCCGGAAGGACGCCGCATCCTCCTGGACTTCGACGCGCGCATTTAGATGATGGACGGGTCAAGCCGTGTCGGTTCATCCTGGTTCAGTCGATCAGCATTGCCGCCGAGCCCCACGAGGTGTGGGCGGCCCTGATCGTCCCATAGCTCGGCCTCACGGAGCAAGGCGTCAATGCATTGTTCGACGCGTCGCAAACTGCGGAGCGGCGGCAACCATCACGGCTACGAGTTCTGCGGGATGATGACATGATGCCGGTGTTTTGCCCGACGAGTCAAATTTCGGCCTGACGTCGTGGGTTCCCCGCACTGCGATGGGCGTGCATCGTTAAGTCATTGATCCCTCTATGGCCGGCTACTGTGCATGGGGTTGTTTTCGAAATCTTGTTGGTGGGCCGCGAATGTTTGCCCTAAAAAAATGTCGCAAGACCTGTCTGCTTTCGCCGTTTCCATTCGTCTTCCACGTGAGACAGACATGACGGGAGACAAGGAATGACTGCTTCCAGATATCGCTGGGTGATCGTCGCCGCCGGCGGCCTGCTCGGCTGCGTCGCCATCGGCGGCATGTTTTCGCTGCCGGTGTTCCTGCAGCCGATCGCCAAGGAGACCGGCTGGTCGGTGACCGGCATTTCCAGTGCCATGACCATCGGCTTCCTGGCCATGGCGTGCAGCAGCATGATCTGGGGCACGTTGACCGACAAGTTCGGGCCGCTGCCGGTGGTGCTGACCGGATCGACCGTGCTGGCGCTGAGCCTGTTCGCCGCCAGCCACGCGACCTCGCTGATCGTGTTCCAGTTCGTGTTCGGCCTGTTGGTCGGCGGCTCCTGCGCTGCGATCTTCGCGCCGATGATGGCGACCGTCACCGGCTGGTTCGACACCCATCGCAGCCTCGCCGTCTCGCTGGTGTCGGCCGGCATGGGCGTGGCGCCGATGACGATGGCGCCGTTTGCGGCCTGGCTGGTGTCTCATCATGACTGGCGCACCGCGATGCAGATCGTGTCGCTGGTGGTCGCCGTCATCATGATCCCGGTCGCGCTGCTGGTCCGCCGTCCGCCGGCGCTGGCGCATCCGCCCGTCGCGGCAGCGGGTCCGGGCGGCCCGCAATCCGAGATGACGGTGGCTGAAGCGCTGCGCTCGCCGCAATTCCTGATCCTGCTCGCCACCAATTTCTTCTGCTGCGCCACACATTCCGGCCCAATCATCCACACGGTCAGCTATGCCGTGAGCTGCGGCATCCCCCTGATCTCGGCGGTGACGATCTACAGTGTCGAGGGGCTGGCCGGGCTCGGCGGGCGGATTGCCTTCGGCCTGATGGGCGATCGGCTCGGTGCCAAGCGCGTACTGGTCTCGGGCCTGCTCGCACAAGCCTTCGGCGCGCTCGCCTATGTCTTCGCCCATCAGCTCACGACCTTCTACATGGTCGCGACCGTATTCGGCTTCATCTATGCCGGCACCATGCCGCTCTACGCCGTGATCATCCGCGAGAACTTCCCGCTCAAGATGATGGGCACCGTGATCGGCGGCACGGCGATGGCGGGCAGCCTCGGCATGGCCACCGGCCCGCTCGCCGGAGGCCTGATCTACGATGCGTTCTCGAGCTACGCCTGGCTCTATATCGGCTCCTGGGCGATGGGGCTTGGCGCGTTCCTGATGGCGATGACGTTCCGCCCGTTCCCGAAGCCGCAGCAAGTCGAGCCCGCGCCGGCCCCAGTCGCGGCATGATCGGATCGAGGCGCAGCCTCAGAGCTGCGCCTCGATCGCCGCCTTGTCGATGACCGACCACACCTGCCGGATCTTTCCGTCATGAAATTCGTAGAAGACGTTCTCGCAAAAGGACACGCGCCGGCCGTTCACGGCGAGCCCCAGGAACTGGCCGGTCGGCGCGCAGTCAAACGTCAGTCGCGCGGCGATGCGCGGTGGCTCCGAGATCAGCATCTCGATGTTGAACTGCAGATCCGCAATCTCGCGGAAATCCTGCTCCAGCATCGCGCGATAGCCCGATAGCCCGAGCGGCCGCGCATTGTGGGCGACATCATCATGCACGAACCGGCCAAGCGTAGGCCAATCCTGCCTGTTCAGGCAGGCGATGTAATCGCGGTAGATGTCGGCGAGTCCGGCTGGCGTCATGGCGACACTCCCTGCGTTCCGAGGGTAATGCGGGAGCAGGGGGTTCGGTGCTCTGCTCAGAGCGGTTTTTCGAAGAACAGATCCGGGTAGGGATCGTCATTGAAGCGCGGGATCTCGCGCCAGCCGGTGGTACGGTAGAGCTGGCCGGCTTCGGGCAGCGCGCTGTTGGTATCGAGCCGCAGCAGCGAGATGCCGAGCGTACGCGCCGCATCCTCTGCAGCGTCCATCAGCCGTCTGCCGAGCCCCAATCCGCGCGCGGAGGGGGCGACCCAGAGCCGCTTGATCTCGGCATAGCCATGGTCGGTGCCCTTCAGGCCGACACATCCGATCGGCAGCGCGTCCGATACCGCGACGACGAAGCTGCCGCGCGGGCGGCGCATGTCCTTGGCATCGGGGTCGCGCGACAGCGACACGTCAAAGCCCTGTTTGAAGCGCCGTCCGAGCTCGGCGTAATATTCTCTCAGGCAATAGCGCGCCTCGTCGCTGCGCGGATCCATCTCAGTGAGCGCAATGCGATCGCGCGTCAGCGCGGACGCGATCAGATCCATTGCGGCGAGCAGCGCCTCGGCTTGCGAGTTCCGAGCGAGGAGGCTTTCGGCTTGCGCGTTGGATATCCTCTCATAGGCTGCAAATTCCCGCTGACCTGCACGCGTCAAGCTCGCGACGCGTCGCCGCGCATCGTCCGGGTGCGCATGCGTCTCGATCAGGCCTTCCTCTTCCAGGCTGCGCAACAGCCGGCTCATTAGCCCGGAGTCGAGGCCGAGATAGTCGCGGACCTCGCCGATGTCGGAGCGCCCGTGTCCGATCGCGTTGAGCACGCGCGCAGCCCCGAGCGGCCGGCCGCGCCCGAGGAACGAATGGTCGAGTGCGCCGACGGAGGAGGTCACCGCACGGTTGAAACGACGGACGCGGGAGACGGGATCGAGCATTGCCTGACTTTAGTCAGATATCGTGCTATGGTCAACTGAAGCTCTCGTCAGATTCAGGCATTCATCCTTCGGGCCGAATCAACTTGATGTCCCGATCGGCGGCCCAATCGGCAACGTCCTCACGCTTCAGCGCGGTCGCCATCAGGTCGGGAAACTGATCCGGCGTACAGGCAAAGACGGGGATGCCGAGGCTCGCAACCTTCGCCGAGAGGGCGGGGTTGTAGGACGGGCGACCGGTGTCGGTCAGTGCCAGCAGGACGATCACGTTGATGCCGCGCGCTGCGAGCCTGCCCAGGCGGTCGACCAGCGCGTCTGCATCGCCGCCTTCATAGAGGTCGGTGATCAGGACCAGATGCGCCTTGGCGGGGCGCTCGATGCGGTCCTCGCAATAGCCGACGGCGCGGTTGATGTCGGTGCCGCCGCCGAGTTGAACGCCGAACAGCACCTCGACGGGATCGGCGAGCTCCTCGGTCAGATCCACGATTGCGGTGTCGAAACAGACGAGCTTGGTTGCGACCACCGGCAGTGAGGCCATGACCGCCGCGAAGATGGAGGCGTAGACGACGGAGGTCGCCATCGACCCCGATTGATCGACGCACAGAATGACTTCGTCGAGATCGACAATGCGACGCTGCTGGCGCAGAAAGCCAATCAGCCGTTCCGGCACCACCGTGTGATGCTCGGCCTGATAATGGCGAAGATTGGCCTTGATGGTGCGCGGCCAGTCGATGTCGGCAAAGCGCGGGCGGTTGGTCCGCAGCGAGCGGTTGAGCGCACCGCGGACCGCATCCGCCGTGCGCCGCTCGAGCCGCTCCATCAATTGGCCCACCACCTTGGCGATGACGATCCGTGCGGTGTCCTTGGTCTTCTCCGGCATCACGCCGCGCAGCGCGACCAGATCGGCGATCAGGTTTACGTCGGCTTCGACGGTTGCGAGGAATTCGGGTTCGAGCAGCATCTGGCGAAGCCCCTTGCGCTCGAAGGCGTCTTTCTGGATCACCTGCACCACTGAGGCAGGAAAGAACTCCCTGATATCGCCGAGCCATTTCGCGACGCGTGGGGCCGAGCCGCCGAGCCCGCCGCGGCCTTTTTTCGGCCCCTCATCGCCGTCGCCGTAGAGCGCCGTCAGGGCTTCCGACATGCGGCGGTCGCTATCGGACAGGGGCGCACCGGCTCCGCCGTTCTCGGCATCGGCGCCGAGAGCCAGGGTCCAGCGGCGGCTACGTTCATCACTCTCGCTCATCGCGCAGCTCCCACCTTGAGAAGCGCAAGCACGCGCGCCTCGTGCAGCGGCCAGACGGCGCCGGCATCCGGGACAAGCCGATAGCCCTTCGCGCCGCCGGTGCCTCGCGCGAACAGCACATCCATCAAGCGCCGGCGCTCGTTGCGATCGAGCGCCGAGAAGACGCGGCGGAACAGCGGCAGGCCGGCGGTAAAGCCATCTTCGGGGAGCGCCAGCAGCCAGCCGTCGACTGCGCTGCGCAGCGCCGCGTCATGGATCAAGCGTTGGCCCGCGCCCTCGAAGAAGCCTTCGAAAAAACCGGCCGCCTCGGCAACAGGCGTACCGGGCGAAAGCATGCGTGCCAGCAGGTCGGCGGTGTGATCGGCGGCCAAGAGCTCGGCTTCGTAGAGCAACCGCGCCGCGGTGCCGGCGATCAACCGCGTGGTCTGGTCATCATGCAGCAGGGCGGTCAGCGCCTCGCGCCATCGGGCGACGATGTTGGCGTCGAGCTGGGCCAGCTGGATCGCGGCATCGGCTGCGAGGATCGCGCCGCGCAGCTGGGATGCTGCCGGACCATCCAGATTGCGGGAGGCGTAGGGCAGGGCGATGGCCGCCTGCACGACGATCCGCGGCATCAGGGCTGCCAGATGCTCGACGGTGCCGGCACGCGCCTCGCCGTAGCGCAGGATGTCGGCCATTGGCGGCAAAGCGTCGAGCAACGCTTGTCCGTCGCTGGTGAGGGCTGCCTTGGTTTCGAGCGCCGAGATGCCGGATTCGGTGGCGCGCGGCAGATCGGCGATCATGGCGTTGCGCACGAGGCTCGCCAGCGCGCCAAGCTCCGCCTCCTTGCTCATCGCCTCGATCAGGCGGCCGCCGGCCGCTTCGGCGATGGTCGAGCCATAGAGCAGGTTCTCGACCAGCCGCACTGCGAATTCCGGCTCCCAGCGCAATTGCCAGTTCTCGCGAAACGTTCCGCGGCTGCGGCCTGCGTCCGTCAGCCGTCCCCAGGGCACGCCGAGCGCGCCCAGCCGGTGCAGCAGCGTCGAACGCATCAGCCCGCTTTCGCTGCGCAGATCGAGCGTCAGCGGCCGTTCGAGCGCTTCCGGTTTCAGCCGCGTCGCCTTCTGCTGGCGCTGGAGATCGTCCAGCAGCGGCGCCAGTGGCGTCGACGGCGGGATCGAGCCGACACCCGCGCCGATCAGGAGCTCGGCCGCGACGTCGTCCCATACGGCCCGTTCGCCGTTGCACAGGCATGCGATTGCCGCCTCGCGCAGCTCCTCGAAGCCGGGTGAGGGCCGCTCGCGCAGCGCCGCGAGCGCGATGCCGAGACGCTGCGCCTCGATCACCGAGGCGGTCGAGACGAAATGACCGCCGTCGCGCAGCACGCGCGTCACCTTGGCGAGCCAAAGGGCAACGCGATCGCCCTCGCGCGTCTCCCAGAGATGCGCGCACCAGCCGGGAGCGACCACGCCCGCGCCATAGCCGCTCGCACGTGCCAGGCGCGGCGCAGTCCATGGTGCCCAGGTTGCCTTGATCTTCGCCTTGGGCCGGCCCTTGAGCAATTCGCGGTCAGCCGGAAGGCTGCGTCGCTCCGTGAGCGCCGGCACGTGCCAGGCGCCGCAAACGACGGCGACGGCGCCCTCGCACTCCTTCGCCGCTTTCGCGATCTCGATCCGCATATGCGCTTCGCGCGCGGCTTCGCGAGCCGATAGCGGCTTTTCTTGCGCGCGCAGTGCCGTCATCGCCTCAGTGACGGCAGCGAACACAGGACCTGTCGCGGGATTTTCCTCGATGACGTCCGACCACCAGGACTCGCCGTCGTCATACCCTGCCGCCGTCGCGAGCGCGCCGATTGGATCACGGCTGACCGGGTCCTCCTCCGATCTTGCGGCAATCTCCTCCGCGATGTCGCTGGCCGAACTGCCCAAGCGATCTGAGGCAGGCAGGTCGATGAAGCGCAAGGCTGCACCGTGGCGCACGGCCCAGCAGGCAGCCTGGTATTCCGGCGAATAGTCGGCAAAGGGATGGAAGCTCGCATGGGCCGGATTGTCTTCGGCATAGGTGAGCAGCGCCACCGGCGTCACCATGTCGGGGTCGGCGAGCATGGGCAGCAGCTCGGAGGCATCCGAGGGCCCCTCGATCAGCACCGCGACGGGCTTGAGCGCATCGAGCGCCTCCACCAGGCGCCGCGCCGATCCCGGCCCGTGATGCCGGATACCGAACAGATGGATGTCGCCGGCCATGGCGTCAGATCAGGTCGGTCAGCGAAGCGTAATAGCCTTCGAAGCCGCGCTTCTTCTTCAGCACGGTCTCGAGATATTCGCCGAGCACGGCCGTATCCTGCACCGGATCCTTGACGACCGCGCCGATCATGTTGCTGGCGAGTGTCTCAGCCGTCAGCTTGCCGTCGTTGAAGAAGGTCGCCTGGCTGATGCCGCCGACCATCACGGCAATCGCTTCGGCGGTCGAGAGGCCGCCGGAGGGCGATTTCAGCGCGACCTTGCCGTCCTCGGTCGAGCCCGAACGCAGCTCGCGGAAGATCGCGACCACCCGCGCCACTTCCTCAGCGACGTTCTTCGGGGCCGGTAGATCGAGGTTCTGCGCCATCTCGCCGACGCGCTTGACGACGATCGACACTTCTTCCTGGGCGCTGTCGGGCAGCGGCAACACGACCACGTTGAAGCGGCGCTTGAGCGCCAAGGACAGTTCGTTCACGCCTTTGTCGCGATTGTTGGCGGTCGCGATGATGTTGAAGCCACGTTGCGCATAAACCGCGGTGTTGAGCTCCGGGATCGGCATCATCTTTTCGGACAGCACGGTGATCAGCGTGTCCTGCACGTCGCTGCCCATGCGCGTCAGCTCCTCGAACCGGCAGAGCTTGCCGCCTTCCATCGCGCGCATCAGCGGGGTCGACACCAGCGCTTCGCGGCTCGGCCCGTGGGCGAGCAGCTGAGCGTAGTTCCAGCCGTAGCGGATCTGGTTCTCGTCGGTTCCGGCGGTGCACTGGATCACGAGCGTGGAGTCACCGGTGATGCCGGCGGCGAGGTGTTCGGAGACCCAGGATTTGGCGGTGCCGGGCACGCCGAGCAGCAGCAGCGCGCGGTCGGTTGCAAGCGTCGCAACGGCGGTCTCGATCAGCCGCTTGTCGCCGACATATTTCGGCGTGATCGCGGTGCCGTCGGCCGCCGTACCGCCCATCAGATAGGTTACGACCTGGCGCGGCGACAGCGCCCAGCCGGGTGGGCGATGGCCTTCGCCCGCCGCGAGCGCCTTCAGCTCGGACGCAAAACTGTCCTCAGCGGGCAACCGCAGTTTCTCGCTCATGGCTTTTCTCCTTGATCGTCCAACGCGGCGTTGAGCCGCAGCATGTCGAGGCGGGGATCGGCTTGCAGTAGGCCTGCGCCGGTCAGTTGCTCCAGCGATCGTCGCGCGCCATCGCGCGAGGCGATAAGGC
This sequence comes from Bradyrhizobium sp. USDA 4472, assembly GCF_054058595.1. Classification (NCBI taxonomy): domain Bacteria; kingdom Pseudomonadati; phylum Pseudomonadota; class Alphaproteobacteria; order Hyphomicrobiales; family Nitrobacteraceae; genus Bradyrhizobium; species Bradyrhizobium sp. USDA 4472. The sequence goes on along the minus strand of NZ_JBSSAM010000001.1, from coordinate 6,770,848 downwards.
CCAGCGCATGAAGTTCCGCAACATGATCGGAAGGCTTGGCAGCATCGCGCCGAAGCTCGGTCAGCAGCTTGGCACCTGATGGCGCCGACAGCAGATCGTCGAGCCGTGCGGCAACGCCGGCGACCGCCTGCGCCATCTCGAAGCGGAAGCCGTGCGTGTGCAAACCTGCCGCCGCGAACCTGGCCCGTTCAGCGGGCGCCAGCCGCGGCGCCAGCGCCGCGATGAGGCCGCTCGCATCGTACTCGCTGACGACGCCGGCAGCCTGCGCGAGCTGCGCGTCGGTGCCGGTCTCCACGATCATCTTGATCAACCCAGCGTCGGCCGCCGGGTCCACGTTCCAATCCCAGGCAGCGATCAAATCCTGCGGGGCGAGGCCGAGCGCGTCCGAGAACGACGTCAGATCGGCACCCTCGAGCATGACTTTCCGTCGCTGCCACTGTGCCGGCGTCTTGGGAGTTTCAAAGTCGATCACGCGGGAGCGACGCAGCAGCCCCTTCGTCTTCACCGAGAAGAAACCGGCGAGCTCCGCAATGTCTTCGCCCAGGGCGGGACCGTGGCCGAGACGGGCGAGCATGGATGTTGCCATGGCCTTGACCTTCGGCGCGCGATCGTTCGTCACAAGGTTTTCGAGAAGGGCAACATCGTCACCCGACAATCGCTCCGACAGAAGGCTCAACAGGCGCAGCCGCGCATCGGCGTTCTCGCTGCCGAGCCTGGCTTCGAGCAGCGCACGCGCCGCGGAGGGGTCGCGTCGCCTGAGTTCGATCAACGCGGCCTTGCGCGCGGCCGGCCAGAAGTCGTCCCAATTGTCCCCCGTGAGCTGGTCGCCGGTCTGTCGCGGCGTCGTCTCGCCGGCCGCGGCGAGTGCGGCCCAGTCGCGCCATGCTGCATAGACGTCCGGCGCATCCTCATTGCTCGCATCAGGCATCCAGTCGGCAGGATGTGTTGTCCAGCCACGCGCGGCGAGGAAGTGGATGACATCGGCTTTGGACGCTGCGTCCTTGCTCGCCGCAAGGATACGGCGCACCAGCGGCCGCAATGTCTCAGGCACGGTCGGCCGCGCGAGCGCAGGGATGTCGGGCAGCACCCGCAGTGCAGAGGGTGGTTCGCCTGTCACGATTGTGCCGAGGAATTGGCCGGACAGAGCGAGCAGTCGCAACTCGGCCTCGACAGGATCGTCGCCAAGGTCGACGCGCCAGATTGATGCTGCGGAAGCTGCGGTCGAGCCCATGGTCCAGCGTGTCACGATCGTGCCCATGGTCTCGAAGATCGCCTCCGCGCTGGCTGTTTCAGTCATGGCTGCCGATCCTTCCCCAAGAGGACTGTGCAGCGAGGATCGTGAGCCGGTTGCCCGACCAGATTGCGGCGGTGCGCGTCAGTTCGGTGCCGGAGAGCAAGCCCTCCGCCTTGCCTGCGACGGGCAGCGCGGCCGCGCCGTCGGCCGCGCGCCACCAGGCGCCCCCGGCATCGTCACGTGCGATCCGTCCCTGCGGCAGCAGCAGGGGAATCTCGATCGTCCACGGCTCGGCCAGCAGCGGCTGCGTCAATGCATTGGAGAGCGTTTGATTCGGCGCAGGCCATTCGGGCGTCAGCGTGGCCTGCGCGGCGTCGCGCCGGACGAGCAGGGCACGCAGCGGCCGTTGCGACGGGTAGAAGACGAGCTCGCCCTGGAAGCGCTCGCCGGGCGTGAAGACCGAACCACGTCGTCCGGCACTCGCAGGAAAAAAGTCGAGCAGCATGGCGAAGCGCGGGCCCGATGCGGCGAGATTGAGCAGCCATGTGGTTTGCGAGACCAGGCCGTCGCGCCGTGTCTGCACCTGTTCGGCCAGCACTTCCCATTGCGCATCGATCCGCGGTGCGCTCGGATCGGCCAGCACCATCTCGCGCGTCTCCGATGTTGCCACACTGCGCCGGATCGCGGCATCCCGCGGCGCGCCGCGGAAGGCGCGCGCAAGCAGCACCAGCTTGCCGAACTCGACGACGGCGCCGCGCGGCCGGTCACCCGCATCGAGCGCGAGCAGGCGGGCCGGCAATTCGTCGATCCGGCTGGCGAGTGCCGTGGCCTTGCCGTCGACCAGGCGCGCGGCGATACGCCGGCATCGCGCGGTGGCATCGTCGATGAAGCCGGACAGGCCCAGGCGGAGCTGATCGCCGATCCACTGCTCGAGCGCATCCAGCGCTTCCAAGATCGCGCGCTCGGTCTCTTCGTTTCGTTTGGCTGCCTGTGCCTCACGCCGCGCGACATCCTTCGGATCTTCAGTGGCCTCTTGCTCGATGACGCGTGCGGCGCGCAGATCCTTCTCGCCGAACCGAGCGGCGGCGCCTGCCGGCTTTGCAGCCGATGGGCCGCGCCGACGCCCGAGCCAGTCGCTGACCCAGGCGGGCGTATCGGCGGGCGCAAACGGCACGATGGATTCTGCGTTCAGCCACAACAGGCCGAGCACATGCTTGCAGGGGAATTTTCGTGACGGGCAGGTGCATTTGTTGCCGAGGTCGCGGAGATCAGCCATCACCCGGTAGGGATTGGCGCCCGAGCCCGCGCATTCGCCCCAGATCAGCGCGCCATCCGGACTGCCGCCGACGCCGGACCATTTGGCGGGCTTGGCAAGGCCGGCAGCCGCCTTGAGCGAGGATTGATCGGTAGCGAGTTGCTCGATCGCCTTCAGATCAATCGCCACGCCGCTTCCCAATTCGAATCCAGGACAGGCAGTATATCGGGGAGGGATGAAATCTCAATGTCGCCGCGCGCAGCTGATCGGTTGCACGCGGAGATCGTCATGCGGGCCGGGTCTCCAGCGACACAAGCCCGAGCTCGTTGCGCGCCTTTCTCGTCAGCTTTGCCACGATCAACGCGTGGGCCTGAGCGAGATAGGCCGTGAGCTCGGCATCCTCCAGCACGCTGTTGCTGACAAGCTGCACCCATTTGGCCCGTGCGAGATAAGGCGCGGGCCGCGCCAGGCGGTGTTCGATCAACATGGCTTAGGCCATGTTCGAGACCTTGAACATGTAGCCGCCGGACCTTGCGGCAAAGCCACCGCAAATCGCGAACATCTTGCCGCTGACCTTGAACACGGAGGTGCCTTCCCCTTGCACAACCTTGGTTGCGGCGGGGAGGAGCAGGCAGCGTGCTTCCGAAGGTCCTGGGTGTCACGCGGTTTCGATCGCGAGATAGCACCCCGCGCGGCTCCGCTCGCGATCACGGACCCGTGATTTGCCCCAAAGCTATCGCCAGTTATATCGTAAGATATGTTTTGAGAAAGGAACCAAATATGTTCACCAAACACAGAGACCACAGGGATTTCCACTTTGGCCACTTCGCCCATTTCGCCACGGGCCGTCACGGCGGACGGCATCGCTTCGGCCGCGGCGGGCATGGCTTTTTCGGCCGGGGCGGCGACGACTTTCCGGGAGCACGGCGTCTCGCCTCACAGGACCTCCAGCTCGTGATCCTGGCGCTGCTCGCCGAAAAGCCCGCGCATGGCTACGAGCTGATCAAGATCATCGAGGAGCGATCCGAGGGATTCTATACGCCGAGCCCCGGCGTGATTTATCCGGCACTGACCTATCTCGAAGAGGTCGGCAACGCGAGCGTCGCACAGGATGGCGGCCGCAAGCTCTACAGCATCACGCCGCAGGGCGAGGCCTATCTCGCCGAGCAACGCGGCACTGCTGATGCGATCCTCCAGGCGCTGTCGCGGATCGGACGCCGCATGGACGAGGTGCGCGAGGCCTTTGCCGGCGTCAGCGATCTCGATGCCGACGCCTCCGACGAGCTGCACCACGCCCGCCACAACCTCAAGCGCGCGCTGCGGTCCAAGCATGGCAGCGATTCTGCTGAGGCGCGTCGCATCGCCGGAATCCTGGAGCGCGCGGCCGCGGACATCCTCGGCAAGTAAGGGAAGCATGACTAGACGGCTCGCCGGGCTGCGGTGGTCGCTTGCTCGCCCGTGAGGTGATCGTGTCGCTCAAGGTGCAGTGGGGGCACCATCCCTTGCGTCGCCAGATGGACAAAACACGCTAGCGGTGGGGCCATCCGCGCACCCGAAAATGTTCATCCGCAATCCCCAAAATATTTCGCATCCTGCGCTTCACCGAGACGTGAGGATCACCGCATGAAATATCCTTCCACCCTAACCTTGGCTCGGTCGCATAATCGGCCCGTAAACGGGATGGCCAACGGGGGTTGCCATGCACCGGTTTGTCGCCAAGGCCAACGTCGATCATTACATCGGCCTTCTGAACGGAAGTGATCTCGCGCCTGACCATCGAACGCGCATCACCAAGCTGCTGATCGAGGAGGAGGACCAGCTCAGCCACGATCTGGAGCATCTGGAATTTGCTGAACGGACAGCCGCAAATGGTCGCGACCACGTGCGCCGCGTCAGAAGAGCTCGGGATGACTTTGCTTTCGGCTCAGCGGACCGCGAGTTGGCCGAACGGTTGCTCGTGAACTGCGAAAACCTTCAGACGGTGCTGGAGGATTTCTGTCACCGCTTGCGCGCGAAGATCAACTCGCGCGGCATCTGACCATCAATCAGCCCGCCGCGCGCACGAAAGCGCCCCGAAAATACGATGGCCCGCGATTCACATATGTGCTCGCAGGAACCAAGGATGCCGGGGAAACTCGGCAAACCGGTGGGTGTCTCATTTCCTTGGAATGCTTCCATGCCATCACCGATCGAGCCGCTTGTTTCCGCTTATGTGAGCCTGAAGGACTGGAAAGCGTTGGAGAGTATGCGAGACCTTCGACGCCGGTTGCTGATTGAAGAATTCTGGGCCCCGACCGCTCTAAAGTATGTTCAGGAGGACCTGCGGGTAATCGAAGAGGGGCTTGCGCATCTGCGTGGCTCTGCCGTGGCGCCATTCTAGCACTGCCGATAGCATGGTCCGATGCTGACCCTTCGCTTGATCGGCCTCGACGACTACAAAGTGCGCGAGGACGGCCATCAAATCGGTCGCATCCGCTTCGATGATCATTTCTGGTCGTGGACGGTCACGGTGACGCTGCCCGGTCCACCCTCAGGCTCGGCCGCGAGCCTCGAAGATGCCAAGGCGCGGTTCAAGGCGGCGTGGCAGGACTTCAAGAGCAAGCAAGCTCCGGAGGAGCTGGCGAAGGCGTTCGAGCAGATGGCGAATGCCAACCGGCCGGGACGCTTCGGGCGGTGATCTGCGCGCTCGGCTTTCGCGAAGCCCGATCGTTGTGGCGCGGGATCAACTGTAACTCGTGCGATACGGTTGTGGATAGCAAGTCTTTCAAAGGAGCAGTCCGCTCCTTTGAGCCTCCTCGCCTCCGTCGCGACTGGCGTTGCCGGTGCGGTTGGCAAGGAAACATTTGCATCAGTTGGAATCCGCTTGGGTGAGCCTTTTTGGCTCACCTTTTGAGCCGCTTTGGCTCCCCCCGCCCTCGGCCAACTCGTGCCCGACCGACCTTGCCGGTGCGGGACGATGTGGAAGCAGCTGCGACACTCTTCGTGAGTTGTGCATGCGGCCCACTCGGCTACGATGCGCGCGCTCCTTGATCACCCGGAGCCGGCAGCAAGCGGAGACGACATGAGCGAGCGGGACCGCAAAGTGAAAGGATCGGACTTGTTCGTCGCGGCGCTGGAGAACGAAGGCGTCGACCGCATCTTTGGCGTCCCCGGCGAAGAAAACCTCGATCTCGTGGAATCGCTGCGTACCTCCAGGATCGAGCTGGTCTTGACCCGCCATGAGCAAGCCGCCGCCTTCATGGCCGCCACGCACGGAAGGCTGACCGGCAAGCCCGGCGTCTGTCTCTCGACGCTGGGCCCGGGCGCGCTCAATTTGTCCACCGGGGCTGCCTATGCAAATCTCGGCGCGATGCCGATGATCCTGATCACCGGGCAGAAGCCGATCATGAGCAGCCGGCAGGCGCGCTTCCAGATCGTGGACGTGGTCGCGACCATGAAGCCGCTGACGAAGCTGTCGCGGCAGATCGTCAGCGCGAGCTCGATTCCAACGGTGGTGCGCGATGCCTTCCGCGTGGCAATGGAGGAGCGGCCGGGACCGGTGCATCTCGAATTGCCCGAGGACATCGCAGGCGACGAAGTCGATGCGGTGCCCGTGATCCCGGTCCACCCGATCGAGATTCCCGTCGCGCACCGCGCCGCGCTCGATCGGGCCGCCGAGATCATCCTGGCCGCAAAGCGACCGCTGGTGATGATGGGGGCCGCGACCAGCCGGCCGCGCTCGACCCACGGCATCGCCAGCTTCGTGCGGCGAACCGGCATTCCGTTCTTCACCACGCAGATGGGCAAGGGCACCGTGCCCGGCGGCACCAATCTTTACATGGGCACTGCGGCACTGTCCGAACGCGACTATGTGCATGACGCAATCGACGCCGCCGACCTGATCGTTGCGATCGGGCATGACCCGATCGAGAAGCCGCCCTTCATCATGGGTCCATCGGGCCCGAAGGTCATCCACGTCAGCTACACCTCGGCCAGCGTCGAGCTGGTCTATTTTCCTGATGCGGAGGTGGTCGGCGATGTCGGCCCGAGCCTGGAACTGCTGGCTGATCGGCTCGAAGGCAAGCTGCCGCAAGCGGCGGCGCTGTTGCCCTTGCGGGAGGAGATCCTCAATCACATCGCCGACCGCGCCACCGAGACGCGCTGGCCGCCGACGCCGCAGCGCATCGTGCACGACATCCGCCAGGTCATCCCCGAGAACGGCATCGTCGCGCTGGACAACGGCATGTACAAGATCTGGTTTGCGCGCAACTACCGCACCCGCGTCGCCAACACGCTGCTGCTGGACAATGCGCTGGCAACGATGGGCGCCGGCCTGCCGTCGGCGATGATGGCGGCGATGCTCCATCCCGACCGCCGCGTGCTCGCGGTCGCCGGCGACGGCGGCTTCATGATGAACAGCCAGGAGATGGAGACCGCCGTCCGCCTCAAGCTCAATCTCATCGTGCTGGTGCTGGAGGACAACGCCTACGGCATGATCCGCTGGAAGCAGGCGGTCGATCACTTTGCCGATTACGGCATGACCTTCGGTAATCCGGACTTTTCGCTCTACGCCAAGGCCTACGGCGCCACCGGTCACCGCATCGACAGCATCGAGAGCTTTGGTCCGACGCTTGATGCCGCTTTTAGGGCAGGCGGTGTGCACCTGGTCTCGATCCCGATCGACTATTCGGAGAACGTGCGGGTCCTGGTCGACGAGCTGCGCGCGCGGCAGGCAGGCTCATAGCAGTCATTCCTTGATATATATCGTAGTGCGATATATTGCACGGGCGAAGATTCTCCCGAAAAGAGCTATCCATGCGCCAGACCCCCGACATGACCGGCGGCCTCCCGCGTCCTCGCGGCAAGCCCGGAGATTTTACCGCCGACCGGCGCGTGCTGGTCCTGATCGGCATGGCGCTGCTGGTCGGCAGTCTTGGCGCCGGGGCCGCCTGGGTGTTGCTGAAGCTGATTGCGCTGGTGACCAATCTGGTCTGGTTCGGCCATTTCAGCACCGAGAACGTCTCACTCGCGAATGCCCACCCGGGAATCTGGATGGTCCTGGCACCGGCGCTGGGCGGTCTCGTGATCGGGCTGATGGCGCGGTTCGGATCCGAGAAGATCCGGGGTCACGGCATCCCGGAAGCAATCGAGGCGATCCTGATCGGCGGCAGCCGGATGCAGCCGAAGGTCGCGATTCTAAAGCCATTGTCGTCGGCGGTTTCGATCGGCAGCGGCGGTCCGTTCGGCGCCGAAGGACCGATCATCATGACAGGCGGCGCGATCGGCTCGATCTTCGCCCAATGCTTTCATCTCACCGCGGCCGAGCGCAAGACGCTGCTAGTCGCGGGCGCAGCCGCCGGCATGACGGCGATCTTCGGCACGCCGATCGCGGCGGTGCTGCTCGCGGTCGAACTGCTGCTGTTCGAATGGAAGCCGCGCAGCTTCCTGCCCGTGGTGACGGGGGCGGTGATCTCGGCGGCATGGCGCCCGTTGCTGTTCGGAACGGGACCGCTGTTTCCGTTCGCGCAGCATCCGGACCTGCCCTGGTGGGGCCTGGCGGCTGCGATCGGCGTCGGCATCGTCGCGGGCCTGCAATCGGGACTGATGACGCGATTACTCTACGCCGTCGAAGATCTGTTCGATCGTCTGCCGGTGCACTGGATGTGGTGGCCGATGCTCGGCGGCCTCATCGTCGGTCTCGGCGGCTTGATCGATCCCAGCGCTCTGGGCGTCGGCTACGACGTCATTGCCGATCTCCTGTCCGGCCATATGGCGCGCGACGAGGCGATCCGGCTCCTGCTGGTGAAATCAGTGATCTGGGTGGTCGCGCTGGGCTCGGGTACCTCTGGCGGCGTATTGGCGCCATTGCTCATCCTCGGCGGCACGGCCGGCTGGATGGAGGGGCTCGTGCTGCCGGGGGGCACGTCGTTCTGGGCCCTGGTCGGCATGGCCGCGATGATGGGCGGCACGATGCGCTCGCCGCTCACCGGTGTGATGTTCGCGATCGAGCTGACCGGCAATATCGACATGCTGCTGCCGCTGCTGGCGGCGACCGGCGCGGCGCATGCCGTCACCGTTCTGTTGCTCAAGCGCTCGATCCTGACCGAGAAGATCGCGCGCCGTGGTCAGCACATCACGCGCGAATACGCGATCGATCCGTTCGAGCTGCTGCGCGCCTCCGATGTCATGGCCACCCACGTCGATACACTGCCGGTCGACATGTCGATCGACACGGCAGTCGCGTTCTTCACCTCGGATCAGCGGCGTCACAAATCCTATCCCGTCGTCGCGTCCGATGGACGGCTGACGGGCATGGTGACCCGTGCCGATGTGCTTCGCTGGCGCACCGGGGGCGATCATCAGGCTGCAACGCTCGACGACGTGGTGTCCGATACCTCGGTCGTGCTGGCGCATCCTGACGACGTGCTGGGCCGGGTCGCCGATCTCATGGTCGCTTCCGATCTCGGACGGCTGCCGGTGGTCGATCGCGCCAGTCATCGCGTGGTCGGCCTAGTCGCGCGCAAGGATTTGCTGCGAATTCGCGCGGTCGTGAACGCGCAGGAGGAGGATCGCAACGCCTATTTCCTGCGCGAAAAGGCGCTTGTGCCGGAGGCGCGGATCGCGGAAGGTCAGCCCCTCTGAACTCCAGCGCCGACAGGAATGAGCATGGCACGCGTTCGTTGTGTTACCGAGATGGGCATGGGCGTCGACGTTCACGGCAGGGACGCCACCAAAGCCGCGAAGCGGGCGGTCTCGGATGCCATCAGGCATTCGAGCCTCGGCTTTTTCCGGATGATCGGCAAGACCGCGAACGACATGTTCGTCGATGTCACGATCGGCGTACCCGATCCCGAAGCCGTCGACAGGGAGGCGGTTGCGAAGGAGCTTCCCTACGGCACCGTGACCGTGACCGCGGTCAAGGGCGGGCTGGAGATTCCCTCGGCGACGGAGGTGGCGAATGATCCCATTCTCATCGCCAATGCGGCCGTCATCGTCAGCTTCGACAAGGATTAGGCCGGTGTCCGACAGCGATGTGGCGCTGCTCGATCGTCCGATCTGGAGCGCGCTGACGACGAGCCACAAGCATCTGGCCGAAGGCGGCGCACGGGCGCTGCGCTATCCGGTGGACATGACGCCGTTTGCCGACATGGCGGACATGTCGGCGGAGAGCTTCACCGCGCTGGGCGCTCTCATGTCGCCCTCGCAGGTTGCCGCGCTGTTCACGCCGGATGCGGTCAATGTTCCCGCGGGCTTCAAGGTTGTGCTGGCCGAGACCGGCGAGCAGATGATCGGCTCACCCGCCGATAGCCCGTTGCGCGAGGCGGAGATCGTGACGCTCGGCCCGGCCGACGTTCCGGCGATGATGGCGCTGACGACACTGACAAAGCCCGGGCCGTTCGCCGCGCGGACGCACGAGCTCGGCACATTTCTTGGCATCCGAGCCGGTGGCGAATTGGTTGCGATGACCGGCGAGCGCATGAAGCCGGGAAAGTTCGTTGAGATGACCGCGGTCTGCGTCCACCCCGATTATCGCGGGCGCGGCTATGCGCAGGCGCTGCTCGCAGCTGTCGCGCGCCGGATCGAGGCCCGCGGCGAAATTCCGTTCCTGCATGTGTTTTCGAACAACACATCGGCCATCGCGCTCTATCAGCGCCAGGGCATGCGCATCCGTCGCCGCCTGCACGTGACGGCCTTGATGAAGGATACGTAAACGCCTTTGCACGGGCCCCGTCATTTCCCGCGAAAGCGCGCTAGGTCCATCCCGCATGATCGGGCTGAAATGTCTGGCCGGGATTCCGGGAAAAACAGGCAATTTATTTGAACCATGCAGGAACTGGCGATGGTCGGTCTGCGTTCCCCGTGCGAACCGAATTGAAAGAAGCTCGTGCGATGAATGATGCTAGCCAATTCGCCACTGCGATGCTTACGCTCGTCTTCGCCGGAGCGTTGCTCCTCACGGGGCAGCTCTTCATCGAGCAGCGCGCCAAGAGCGAGGTGGTCTACGCCAACAGTCATCTGCTGCGACCATTGTGATCCGGCTGAGATGACTCGGCCTTGCGTCGTTCGGTGGCCCGCCTAGACTAAGCGGCATCTTGCGAACCAAGCCGGGGTGCCGATGTCCGATCTCTCGACCTTTCCGATCACCGGGCGCTGGCCTGCCAAGCATCCCGAACTGCTTCAGCTCTATTCCTTGCCGACGCCGAACGGCGTCAAGGTCTCCATCATGCTGGAGGAGATCGGGCTTCCTTACGAAGTTCATCTCGTCGACTTCGGCAAGGACGATCAGAAGACGCCGGAATTCCTCTCGCTCAATCCGAACGGCAAGATCCCGGCGATTCTCGATCCCAACGGCCCCGGAGGCAAGCCACTGCCGCTGTTCGAATCCGGAGCGATTCTGCAATACCTCGCCGAGAAGAGCGGCAGGCTTCTGCCGCAGGACGCCGCGCGACGCTACCAGACCCTCGCGTGGCTGCACTTCCAGATGGGAGGCGTCGGGCCGATGTTCGGCCAGGTCGGCTTCTTCCACAAATTCGCCGGCAAGGATTTTGAGGACAAGCGACCGCTCGAACGTTACGTCAGCGAGTCCAGGCGCCTGCTCGGTGTGATGGAAGCGCATCTTTCCGGCCGGCAATGGTTCATGGATGACGACTACACCATCGCGGACATTTCCATGCTTGGCTGGGTGCGCAATCTCATCGGCTTCTATGGTGCCGGCGACCTGGTCGCATTCAGCCAGTTCACGTCGGTCGCTGCCTGGCTCGAGCGCGGGCTGGCGCGGCCTGCCGTGCAGCGCGGATTGAACATTCCGAAGCGGCCGTGAGACGATCCCTAGAACAACCGGCCGCCGTTTGGCACCGGCTTGCTCGGCTGCATCAGCACGACCTTGCCGTCGGCATCGGGGAAGCCGAGCGTCAGTACCTCCGAGACGACAGGTCCGATCTGGCGCGGCGGGAAATTGACGACGGCCGCGACCTGCTGTCCGACCAGGGTTTCGAGCGGGTGATTCTCGGTGATCTGCGCCGAGCTCTTGCGGACGCCGATGGCCGGGCCGAAGTCGATCCACAGCCGCCACGCCGGCTTGCGCGCCTCGGGAAACGGTTTGGCATCGACGATGGTGCCGACGCGGATATCGACCGCGAGGAATGCATTGAAGTCGATGGTGGGGGAGGCGGATGCCGCGGGATCGTGAGTGACGTGCATGATGTGTCCGTCCGGAAGAGATCGAAAGCGATGTTGGCAATATTGTCGCGCGATCAGGAGTTTCGTACAACGCAGCTGCACGTCACGACGCATGCGCGAGGATCGTCTTGCCCAACATCATCTACGGCATCAAGAACTGCGACACCATGAAGAAGGCGCGCACCTGGCTCGATACCCATGGCGTGGCCTATGAGTTCCACGACTACAAGTCTGCGGGCGTGGAGAAGGACAAGCTCAAGCAGTGGAGCGACGAGCTCGGCTGGGAGACGCTGCTCAATCGCGCCGGCACCACCTTCAAGAAGCTGCCTGATGCCGACAAGGAAGGCCTGACTGAGAAAAAGGCACTGACGCTGATGCTAGCGCAACCATCGATGATCAAGCGGCCGGTGCTCGAAATCGGCGGCAAGCTGCTGGTCGGCTTCAAGCCTGATGTCTACGACAAGGAAATCGGCGCAGCCTCGCGCAAGCGCTAGTCGGGAGCTAGTTCAGCTCGACGATCTCGGCGCTGACATCAGGGCCGCCGGACCGATCGGCAAATTCGACGATGTCGGTCGCCGCGTAGCAGCCCGGCGCTTGGTGAAACAGGTCGCGGTCGATCACCGTGCGCAGTTTCGGACGTGGTGGCGCGTCATTTCCGCGCAGCAGGTTCTTGATCTCGAAGCCGCCGTCCTCGCAGAAGGTCTTGAGGGATGCGATGATGTGGCTGACCTTGTCATCGGTCAGGAACGGGAGCAGTAGCCGTTCATAGGCGACGACGCGGCCATAGACGTCGTCGACGTCGGCAACGCTGTAGACCGGAAGACCGCGTGCGACGCATTGGTGATAGACTGGCATCACGAAGGGCGCGAGGCGCGGCCCAACATAGTCGTCCAGCAGGATGCCCTTGCCGGTATGGCCATAGGCGCTCGAGATCCGCGTGCCCTCGCTCTGGATGGTCAGGCGCGCCGTCGGCGTCGAATGGTCCACGGTGAAGTAGATCAGGTCGGACAGCTCTTCCTTGAGCCGCGCGGGTTGATACTCCCGGATCGCCGGCACAGTTTGCCGGCGCGCGTAAAGTCGCAACCACGTGTTGAGCAGGTCACGCTGCTTGATCGACTTGACGACCGAGGGAACGGCGCTGGTGAAGTCCAAAACAAGATTCCCCGCGAATGAAACCCGCACATGATCCCGCTTACGGGAAAATTTTTGATGAAGGATGGCGTGCGGGGCCAAAGAGCGTTAACGACTTGATGACCGGCGTCTTGCGAACCGGGAGGCCGGCAGGCGACACCACAAAACCTCCAACTAAGGGAGCATAAGACTCCCGGCCGGAGGCCTGACCTGCTCAGCTTTCCGCCTTGCCTAACCCCCGTCACCTCCGGCATATTCCGCGCCCGGAGGCGGCGTTTTCGGGAAGGCTCCAAGGCCCCCGGAAAGTCGAAGGAACAAGGACAGCTCCGCGCACTTGCGCGGGCGGGGGGAAATCTGTTTGGCCGATGAGTTCATTCTTGAAACGGAAGGTTTGACCAAGGAGTTCGCGGGCTTCTTCGCCGTCCGCGACGTTGCGCTCAAGGTTCGCCGCGGGAGTATCCACGCGTTGATCGGCCCGAACGGGGCCGGCAAGACGACATGCTTCAATCTTCTGACCAAATTCCTCAAACCGTCTGCCGGAAAGATCCTGTACAAGGGACAGGACATCACCGCGATGGCGCCGGCGGACGTGGCGCGCATGGGGCTGGTCCGCTCGTTCCAGATTTCGGCGGTGTTTCCGCACCTGACCGCGCTGGAAAACGTCCGCGTCGCACTCCAGCGCCAGCATGGCAGCTCGTTTGATTTCTGGCGCTCGAAATCGGTGCTCAACCGTTTCAACAATCGCGCGCTGGAATTGCTGAACGATGTCGGCCTGAGCGAGTTTGCCAATACGCCTGCGGTCGAGATGCCCTATGGGCGCAAGCGCGCGCTGGAGATCGCAACGACGCTGGCGCTCGATCCGGAGATGATGCTGCTGGACGAGCCGATGGCCGGCATGGGTCACGAGGACATCGACAAGATCGCAGCGCTGATCAAGCGCATCTCGGCGAAGTACACCATCCTGATGGTGGAGCACAATTTGAGCGTTGTCGCCAATCTCTCCGACATCATCACCGTGCTGACGCGCGGGCAGGTGCTCGCGCAAGGCAACTACGCCGATCTCACCAAGGACGAGCGCGTCAAGGAAGCCTATCTGGGAGCCGGTCATGCCTGAAACTGCGATGGCCGAGGCTCCGGCAAAGGCCGGAATCGGCGGCAACATTCTTCAGGTCCGCAACCTCGAGGCCTGGTACGGCGAGTCCCACATCCTGCACGGGATCAATTTCGACGTGAACGCTGGCGAGGTCGTCACCCTGCTGGGGCGCAACGGTGCGGGGAAGACGACCACGCTCAAGTCGATCATGGGCATCATCGGCAAGCGTGCCGGGTCGATCAAATTCAACGATCAGGAGATCGTGCGCGCGACCTCGGACAAGATCGCCCGCATGGGCATCGCGTTCTGTCCGGAGGAGCGGGGAATTTTCTCCAGTCTCGACGTGCGGGAGAATCTCCTGTTGCCGCCGGTGGTGCGCCCGGGCGGATTGCCGCTCGAACAGATCTTCGACCTGTTTCCGAATCTGAAGGAGCGGCTCAGCAGCCAGGGCACCAAGCTGTCCGGCGGCGAGCAGCAGATGCTCGCGATCGCGCGCATCCTGCGCACCGGTGCCAGCTTCCTGATGCTCGACGAGCCGACCGAAGGCCTTGCGCCTGTTATCATTCAGCAGATCGGTCACACCATTGCGCGGCTCAAGAAGGAGGGCTTTACCATCCTGCTGGTCGAGCAGAATTTCCGTTTCGCATCCACCGTCGCCGATCGCTATTACGTCGTCGAGCACGGCAAGATCATTGATGGATTTTCCAACGCGGAGCTTGCCGCCAACATGGACAAGCTCCACACCTATCTCGGCGTCTAGGACGGCCCGTGACGGCCTAGAGAGACGGCGAAGAGAATTTCACAAGGGAAGTGGCATGAAAAAGTCGATTGCATCGTTGTTGCTTGGTACGGCGTTGGCCGTGACCTGCGCTGGCGTCGCCTTGGCACAAGACAAGACGGTCAAGATCGGGGCGCTGTCCGATCAGTCCGGCCTCTATGCCGACCTCGGCGGACCCGGCTCAACGCTCGCCGCCCAAATGGCGGTCGAGGATTCCGGCCTCGCCGCGAAGGGCTGGAAGATCGACATCATCTCGGGTGATCACCAGAACAAGCCCGACATCGGCACCGCGATCGCGCGGCAGTGGTTCGACGTCGACAAGGTCGACGTCATCGTCGACGTGCCGAATTCGGGCGTGGCGCTCGCCGTGAACAACGTCGTCAAGGAAAAGAACGGCGTCTACATCAATTCGGGCGCGGCGACCTCGGACCTCACCAACGCGCAATGCTCGCCCAATACCGTGCACTGGACCTACGACACCTACATGCTGGCCCACACCACCGGCCAGGCGCTGGTCAAGGCTGGCGGTGACACCTGGTTCTTCCTGACCGCGGACTATGCCTTCGGTGCGGCGCTCGAGCGCGATACCACGGCCGTCATCACCGCCAATGGCGGCAAGGTCGTCGGCGGCGTGAAGCATCCGCTGAATACGCCTGATTTCTCGTCCTTCCTGCTCCAGGCACAGGCTTCCAAGGCCAAGATCATCGGCCTCGCCAATGCTGGCGGCGACACCACCAACACAATCAAGCAGGCGGCCGAATTCGGCATCGTCAAGGGCGGCCAGAAGCTCGCGGCGCTGCTGCTGTTCCTCACCGACATCAAGGCGATCGGCCTGGAAACCGCGCAGGGCCTGAACTTCACCGAGACCTTCTACTGGGACATGAACGATCAGACCCGCGCCTTCTCGAAACGTTTTGCCGGCAAGATGAAGAACAGTGCGCCCCCGACCATGGTACAGGCCGGCGTTTATGCGGGCGTGCGCCATTATCTCAAGGCGCTCGATGCGCTCGGCGGCAATCCCCATGACGGCATCAAGGTCGTCGAGAAGATGAAGTCGATGCCGACCGAGGACGATCTGTTCGGCAAGGGCGAGATCGAGCCCAACGGCCGCACCATCCACAATGCCTATCTGTTCGAGGTGAAGAAGCCCTCGGAATCCACGGGACCGTGGGACTTCTACAAGCTCGTCGGCACGGTGCCGGGCGACCAGGCCTTCACGCCGCTCTCCGAGAGCAAGTGCGCGCTGCTTAAGAAGTGAGGCCAACCGCCCGCCGGCATGTCACCGGCGGGCACTAGTTTGGAAACGCCGAAGGGACTGGGTGCTGGATCGATGCAGGCTCTCTACGCACAGCTACTGGTGGGACTGATCAACGGCTCGTTCTACGCGCTGCTCAGTCTCGGGCTCGCCGTGATCTTCGGCATGCTCAACATCATCAACTTCGCTCATGGCGCGCTCTACATGATGGGTGCGTTCGTCGCCTATTTCCTGCTGAACCTCGGCGGCGTCAGTTACTGGTGGGCGCTGCTGCTGGCGCCGATCATCGTCGGCATCTTCGGGATGATCCTGGAGCGGACCATGCTGCAATGGCTCGCAGGCCTCGATCACCTCTACGGGCTGCTTCTGACCTTCGGTCTGGCGCTGATCATTCAGGGTGTGTTCCAGAATTATTTCGGCTCTTCCGGTTTGCCGTATTCGATCCCCGATGTACTGAAGGGCGGGGTGAATTTGGGATTCATGTATCTGCCGATTTATCGCGGCTGGGTGGTCGTGTTCTCGCTCGTGGTTTGCTTTGCGACCTGGTATTTGATCGAGCGCACGCGGCTCGGTGCTTATCTCCGGGCCGCGACTGAAAACCCGACGCTGGTGCGAGCTTTCGGCATCAACGTTCCCAGGATGATCACGCTGACCTATGGGCTCGGCGTTGGCCTTGCCGCGCTCGCCGGCGTGCTGTCGGCGCCGATCAATCAGGTCCGGCCGCTGATGGGCGAAAACGTCATCATCGTCGTGTTTGCGGTCGTGGTGATTGGTGGCATGGGCTCGATCATGGGCTCGATCATCACGGGCTTCGCACTGGGTGTGATTGAAGGGCTGACCAAGTATTTCTATCCAGAGGCCTCCAATACAGTCGTGTTCGTGCTGATGGTGCTGGTGCTGCTGGTGAAGCCAACGGGATTGACGGGAAGGGCGGCCTGATATGACCGTAGCAACTGACGACACTCTGCCGGGGACCCCACGCGCATTGCGCGACGAGATGATCGTCTTCGCGGTGATGGCGGTGCTGCTTGCATCCGTGCCGTTCACAAAGATCTATCCGTTCTTTGTCATGCAGGCGCTATGCTTCGCGTTGCTGGCCTGCGCCTTCAACTTGTTGATCGGCTATGGTGGCTTGCTGTCGTTCGGCCACGCGATGTTTCTGGGTACCGCGGGTTACGTCTCGGGTCATGCCTTGAAGGTCTGGGGAGTCCCGCCCGAGCTTGGCATTCTGGCCGGTACCGCCGCCGCCGCCGGGCTTGCCGTCATCACCGGCGTCGTCGCAATCCGGCGCCAGGGCATTTATTTCGCGATGATCACGTTGGCGCTCTCGCAGCTATTGTATTTCATCTATGTGCAGGTGCCGTTTACCCATGGCGAGGACGGCATTCAGGGTATTCCGCAGGGCCATCTGTTCGGAATATTCGACCTCAGCGATCCGACGGTGCTTTACTACACCGTGCTTGCCGGTTTTCTGTTCGGCTTCCTCTTGATCTTTCGCACCATCAACTCGCCGTTCGGTGAGGTGCTGAAGTCGATCCGCGAAAACGAGCAGCGCGCGATTTCGCTGGGTTACAAGACCGATCAGTACAAGCTGATTGCCTATATCCTGTCAGGAACTCTGGCGGGGTTTGCCGGCGCCTTGAAGGTGTTTGTCGCGCAAAATGCTTCGTTGACCGATGTTGAAGTGTCGATGTCAGGGCAAATCGTTTTGATGACGCTGGTGGGTGGTCTCGGCACCGTGTTCGGCCCGGTCTTCGGCGCCTTTGTCATCGTCGCCATGCAGCAATATCTCTCCGGCCTCGGGAGTTGGGTCACGGTGATCCAGGGCTCGGTCTTCGTGGTCTGCGTGCTCACCTTCCGCCGTGGTGTGGTCGGTGAAGTCGCACATTACTTCCGGCGGTCACTCTAACCTATTGATGTTATGTCGATTTTGCCATCACTTTAAAGCGGTGGATGATCCTGCTCTGCAGGCGTGAGATGACACGCGCGCAGGGCAAAAATGGTCTATGACGGTTTTGTGTCGGCCCGTTCGGCCGGGCCATTCCAACCGGTAGACCAGTCCCATGATGCGATGGTTTCGCGCTTTCCTCCCGAAGGAAGAACGGTTCTTCGACCTGTTCGACCGCCACGCCCAGACCGTGATCCAGGGTGCAATCGCGCTCCAGGGCATGCTGAAAGGCGGCGAGGAGACGCCGGTCTATTGTCAGCGTGTCAGCCAGTTCGAGAACGACGCGGACAATGTGACCCGAGAGGTGCTGACGGCGGTGCGGCGCACCTTCATCACGCCGTTCGACCGCGGTGACATCAAGAACCTCATCACCTCGATGGACGATGCGATCGACCAGATGCAGCAGACCGCCAAGGCCGTGATGCTGTTCGAGGTCCGCAGCTTCGAGCCGCCGATGCGGGAGATCGGCGAGTTGCTGATCGAATGCGCCAATCTGGTGGGACGTGCGCTGCCGCTGATGCAATCGATCGGACCGAACGTCGCGATGCTGACTGCGATCACGGAAGAGCTGACCAAGCTGGAGGGCCGCGTCGACGATCTCCATGACATCGGGCTGAAGGAGCTTTTCCTCAAGCATCGCGACGGCAGGGCGATGGATTTCATCGTCGGCGTCGAGATCTACGACCACCTCGAAAAGGTGGCCGATCGCTTCGACGACGTCGCGAACGAGATCAACAGCATCGTCATCGAGCAAGTATAGGGCAGGGCCGCCGTGGATGCTGCGTTGGGTGTTCCTGTCCTGGTCGGACTGATCGCCGTCGCGTTGCTGTTCGACTTCCTGAACGGTCTGCACGACGCCGCCAATTCGATCGCGACCATCGTCTCGACTCGCGTGCTGCGGCCGCAATTCGCGGTGATCTGGGCCGCGTTCTTCAATTTCGTCGCCTTCATGGTGTTCGGCCTGCACGTTGCCCAGACCATCGGCACCGGCATCATCGATCCCGCGATTGTGGACGCCCAGGTGATCTTCGCGGCGCTCCTCGGCGCCATCGTCTGGAATCTCGTGACCTGGGCGCTGGGCATTCCGTCTTCCTCGTCGCACGCGCTGATCGGCGGCCTCGTCGGAGGTGGCATGGCGAAGGCTGGAATTCATGCCGCGGTGTGGAGCGGCTTGAGCAAGGCGGTGCTGGCGATCGTGCTGTCGCCGCTGGTCGGTTTCCTGCTCGCAATGATGCTGGTCGCAATCGTGTCATGGGCCTCGGTGCGCTCGACGCCGTTCGCCGTCGACCGTGCCTTCCGCATTCTGCAATTCGCCTCCGCTTCGCTCTACTCGCTCGGCCACGGCGGCAACGACGCACAGAAGACGATGGGCATCATCGCCGTGCTGCTCTATTCGCAGGGCCATCTCGGCGGCGAATTCACCGTGCCGTTCTGGGTGGTGCTGTCCTGCCAGGCCGCAATGGCGCTGGGCACGCTGATGGGTGGCTGGCGCATCGTCCGCACCATGGGCCTGCGCATCACCAAGCTCACCCCGATGCAGGGCTTCTGCGCCGAGACCGGCGGTGCCGCGACCCTGTTCATGGCGACCTTCCTCGGGGTTCCCGTCTCGACCACGCACACCATCACGGGCGCCATCGTCGGCGTCGGCGCCGCCCGCCGCGTCTCGGCGGTGCGCTGGAACGTGGCGAGTTCGATCGTCTATGCCTGGATCATCACGATCCCGGCCTCGGCCATCGTCGCGGCACTGAGCTGGTGGGCGGTCCAGATCTTCAAGTGACGAGTTTCAGCCCGACGATGCCGGCCACGATCAGCCCGATGCTGGCAAGGCGGAGCGCGGTGGCGGGCTCGCCGAGCAGGAAGATACCGAGCGTCGCAGTGCCGACCGCGCCGATCCCGGTCCAGACCGCATAGGCGGTTCCGACGGGCAGCGACTTGAGAGCTGAACCGAGCAGGATGACGCTGCCGGCCATGGCCGCGAGCGTGACGACGGAGGGCACGAGTCTGGTAAAACCCTCGGTATATTTCAGGCCGATCGCCCAGGTGATCTCGAGAAGACCAGCGACGAAAAGGATAGTCCAGGCCATGGCGACCCTCCATTTAAGGCAGGGTCGTCCCCGCTAGGCCAATGCTGACGAGCAGGGCGGCCGTCCTCCCCCAAGGCCTGTTTGGTCAAAGGCCGATATGGGGCTGGCCGAAGCGCTCCGCAATCACCACATGAGGCTTGATTGGGCTCATTTTCCCTGCCAAACGCTCCCGCCATGTCCGACATTGCCGCCACAGCCGACTCGACGGCCCGTTCCTCGCTTGCCACCGAAGTGGCGCGCCGACGCACTTTTGCGATCATCTCGCACCCGGACGCCGGCAAGACCACGCTGACCGAAAAACTGCTGCTGTTCGGCGGCGCCATCAACCTGGCCGGCCAGGTCAAGGCCAAGGGCGAGCGGCGTAACACGCGCTCGGACTGGATGAAGATCGAGCGCGAGCGCGGCATCTCGGTCGTGACCTCGGTCATGACCTTCGAGTTCGAAGGCCTGGTCTTCAACCTGCTGGACACGCCGGGCCACGAGGACTTTTCGGAAGACACCTATCGCACGCTGACCGCGGTCGATTCCGCCGTGATGGTGATCGACGCAGCCAAGGGCATCGAGGCGCGGACACGCAAACTGTTCGAGGTCTGTCGTCTCCGCGACATTCCGATCATCACGTTCATCAACAAGATGGATCGCGAGAGCCGCGACGTGTTCGAGCTGCTCGACGAGATCGAGAAGACGCTGGCGCTCGACACCACGCCAATGACATGGCCGGTCGGCCGCGGGCGCGACTTCCTCGGGACCTACGACGTCGTCAATGGCGGCGTGCGCCTGCTCGAAGGCGGCGGCGCGAAGACCGGCGCTGCGCAACAGATCGAGATCGCCGAACTTGCCAAGCTGAATGCGAACCTCGATGTCTCCGCGGTGAAGGACGAGCTCGAGCTCGTCACGGAAGCTTCAAAGCCGTTCGAGCTCGACGCGTTCCGCGAGGGCCATCTGACGCCGGTCTATTTCGGCAGCGCGCTTCGCAATTTCGGCGTCGGCGACCTCCTGGAAGGCCTCGGCAAGTTCGCTCCCGAGCCCCGCGCCCAGGACAGCGACCAGCGCAAAGTCGAAGCGACCGATCCGCGCATGAGCGCCTTCGTGTTCAAGATCCAGGCCAACATGGACCCGAACCATCGCGACCGCATTGCGTTCGCGCGGCTCTGCTCCGGCAAGCTCAGCCGCGGCATGAAGGCGAAGCTGGTACGCACAGGCAAGAGCATGCCGCTGTCGAGCCCGCAATTCTTCTTTGCTCAGGACCGTTCGGTGGCGGACGAGGCCTTTGCCGGCGACGTCGTCGGCATTCCCAACCACGGCACGCTCCGGATCGGGGATACGCTCACCGACGGCGAAGATTTCAACTTCGTCGGCGTGCCGAGCTTCGCGCCTGAAATCGTCCGCCGTGTCCGTCTGACCGACGCGATGAAGGCGAAGAAGCTGAAGGAAGCGCTTCAGCAGATGTCGGAAGAGGGCGTCGTGCAGGTGTTCCGTCCGCGTGATGGTGCACCGGCGCTGGTCGGCGTGGTCGGCGCGCTGCAGCTCGACGTGCTCAAGGCCCGGCTTGAAGCGGAATATTCGCTGCCGGTCGAATTCGAGGTCAGCGAGTTCCAGCTTGCGCGCTGGGTCTCGTCGGAGGATCGCAAGAAGCTCGACACTTTCATCGCGGCCAATACGTCAAGCATCGCCGATGACGTCGACGGCGATCCCGTTTATCTGGCCCGGAACGAATTCTATCTCGGCTACACCAGGGAGCGCGCCGAGGGCATCGAGTTCACCAACGTCAAGGACGTGAAAAAGAAGGGGTAGGGGGTAGCCCTTGGCGCGCGAGCATGTGAACGCGCGCAGGCTTGACGCTGTCACGAACGGTGCCACGTTCCACGGATGTGACATCGCGAGACCAAAGCATGTGGCGCGGCATTCTCGTTCTCACACTATTGGCGATATCAATCGTTGCCGCCGACGCGCAGCACCGCCAAATCAATCCGATCCCGTTTGCGCATGAGCCGTGCAGCGTTCTCGACGGTCCCCCCTGCACGCCGTACTATTGCAGTCCGCTCGAGCCTGGCCCGTGTATTCCCGAGATCGATTATCCCTACGGCCAGAACCTGCAGCTCACGATCGAGAGCGTGCCCCCGGAGGCTGATCGGGCCAAGTACAAAAAGCCGGATCACGACCTCGATACGATCGGCGATCTTTTTGCGGAGCTGCGTACGTGCTGGTCGCCGCCATCGGACCATGCGCGCGCAGGCATGCAGATGGCTGTCCGCTTCAGCTTCAATAAGGCCGGTGGCCTGATCGGCCCGCCGCGCCTGACCTTTGCGACTGCGGGCGTCCCCGCCGATACGCGAACCACCTACCTCAACGCGATCAATTCATCGTTGAATGCATGTCTCCCGCTGAAGTTCACCAGCGGCCTCGGTGGCGCCTTGGCCGGACGGCCGATTGCGATCCGCTATGTCGACAATCGAGAGCTTGGAAAGTAGCCCGTCAGTTGCGAGCGGCGGCCAATCAATGATACCTCAGAGGCGAGGCGCTGGTTGAGGGAGGATGATCGTGGGTCTGCTGGTTATGATCCTGGGGCTGGCACTGTTTTTTGCCGCCCATGTCTTCACAACGAAACGTGGCGCGCGCACACAGGCGATCGCGCGGCTGGGCGAGGGGACCTACAAGATTCTGTATTCCGTGGTCTCGCTTGCGGGACTGGCGCTGATCGTCTGGGGTTTTGCGCATTATCGTGCCACCGGCTGGATCGAGGTCTGGTATCCGCCGAAGGCGATGAAGCACGTTACCGTCGCGCTGATGCTGCCTGCCGTGATCCTGGTGGTCGCGTCCTATCTGCGCGGCCGCATCTATGCGACCCTGAAACATCCGATGCTCGCCGGCATCAAGCTGTGGGCGTTTGCGCATCTGCTGGCCAATGGCGATCTTGGCTCCATCATCCTGTTCGGCTCGTTCCTGGCTTGGGGCGTGTATGACCGTATTTCGCTGAAACATCGCAAGGATGCCGGGGCCCCGCCGATTCCCGTGGGCGGCGTCACCAACGATCTCATCGCGATTGCGGTCGGCATCGTCGCCTATCTGGCGCTGGCGTTTGCGTTTCATCCTGTCGTGATCGGTGTTCCCGTGATGGGTGGCTAGCCGATCAGCGCAAGACATCACCTCACTGTCCACGGGAAGGCTGGCAAAAGCAACAAGACGAGGGTATCCGATGGACTGGTCGCAATCTCAGATTCCGCCGATGCGGTTCGAGGCGCGCTTTGGCGATCGGGTGGTGCCGGCCTTCGTTGATCGACCGGCTAGTCTCTGGGCGATGATCGCCGAGGCTGCCGCGCGTAACGGGGACGGCGAAGCGCTGGTCTGCGGCAATGTGCGTCTGAGCTGGCGCCAGGCGCTGGAGCAGTCCGCGCGGATTGCGACGGGATTTCGCAAGCTCGGCCTGCAGCGGGGCGATCGCGTCGCGATCCTGCTCGGCAACCGCATCGAATTTCCGCTGCTGCTGTTTGCCGCTGCCCATGAGGGCCTGGTTACGGTATTGCTCGGCACGCGGCAGCAGAAGCCGGAGATCGCCTATGTCCTGTCCGACTGTGGCGCAAAGATCCTGATCCACGAAGCTGCACTCGCCGAGCGGCTGCCCGATGCGCAGGATGCGCCTGATGTGATCCACCGTATCGCCATCGACGGTGATCCGACCCAGTCTCGCTTTGCGGTGCTCGCCGACCATGCGCCGGCTCGGGCACCGGTCGACGTGAGCGAGGAGGATACCGCGATGATCCTCTACACTTCGGGCACGACGGGAAAGCCGAAGGGCGCGATGCTGGCCCATTGCAACATCGTGCATTCCTCGATGGTGTTCGTGTCCTGCCTGCAATTGACAGAAGCCGATCGGTCGATCGCAGCCGTCCCGCTCGCGCACGTCACGGGCGTCGTCGCCAACATCACGACAATGATCCGCTGTGGTGGCGCACTGATCATCATGCCGGAGTTTAGGGCAACCGACTATCTCAAGCTCGCCGCGCGCGAGCGCGTTACCTACACCGTAATGGTGCCGGCGATGTACAATCTCTGCCTGCTGCAGCCGGATTTCGAGAGCTACGACCTGTCGAACTGGCGCATCGGAGGCTTCGGCGGCGCGCCGATGCCCGTTGCGACCATCGAGAAGCTCAAGGCCACCATTCCAGGGCTGAAGCTGGCGAATTGCTATGGCGCGACCGAGACGACGTCACCGTCCACCATCATGCCCGGCGAACTGACGGCGAGCCACATCGACAGCGTCGGCCTGTCGTGTCCGGGGGCGCGCATCGTTGCGATGGCCGACGGGCGCGAGCTGCCGCCGGGCGAGATCGGCGAACTCTGGATCCAGAGCGCTTCCGTCATCAAGGGCTATTGGAACAAGCCGGAGGCTACGGCTGAGAGTTTCACTGCCGGCTATTGGCACTCCGGCGACCTCGGCTCGGTGGATGCCGAAGGCTTCGTCCGGGTGTTCGACCGGCAGAAGGACATGATCAATCGCGGCGGCCTCAAGATCTATTCGGCTGAGGTCGAATCCGTGCTGGCCGGCCATCCCGCCGTAGTCGAGAGCGCGATCATCGCAAAACCCTGCCCGGTGCTCGGTGAGCGCGTCCATGCGGTCGTGGTCACGCGCGTACCAATCGGCGGCGACGATCTGCGGGCTTGGTGCGCCGAGCGCTTGTCCGACTACAAGGTGCCGGAGACCATGACGGTCACCGCCGAGCCGCTCCCGCGCAATGCCAACGGCAAGGTGGTGAAGCGGCAGCTGCGGGAGCTGCTGGTCGTGTCTGGATAGGACCGGGTCGGGGTACCCGGATATCCCGGATCGCGCGTTAACACCTTGATCGGCCTTGCTTTGCCTTGCCAGCGCCATATCGATAGGGTATCGCCGCCGCCACGTGGGGACGGGCTTTAGACGCATGCGATCTGGCGTGCGCTCCCGGCCGGGCATGGGATTTGCTTAAGTGTCTGAATTATTTGACGAAGTCGACGAGGAAGTACGTCGCGAGCAGCTCAAGAAGCTGTGGGACAATTATTCGCACTACTTCATCGCGCTGATGGTGCTGGTCGTGGCGGCCGTGGGCGGCTGGCGCGGCTATCAGTATCTGGAGGCCAAGAAGGCCGCCGAAGCCGGCGCGATCTTCGAGAAGGCCGTCGAGCTGTCGGAGCAGGGCAAGCATCCGGAGGCCGAGACGGCCTTTGCCGATCTTGCTGCCAAAGCACCGTCCGGCTACCGCACCCTGGCGCGGCTTCGTGCCGCGGCCGAAGCATCGGCGCGGGATCCCAAGGCTGCAGCCAGGATGTACGACGATATCGCCGCTGACACGGGTCTTGGCAGCGAGTGGCGCGATCTCGCGAAGATTCGCGCCGCAGGTCTGCTTGTGGACAGCGCGAGCTACGCCGACATCCAGCAGCGGCTGGAGGCTTCCGCCGAACCCCAATCGACCTACCGCCATAGCGCCCGCGAGCTGCTGGCGCTGTCGGCGTGGCGTAACAACGACATGACCGCAGCCCGCAAATGGGTCGACGCGATCGCCGAGGACGGCGAAACGCCGCCCGGCCTCCGTTCGCGCGCCGAGGCGCTCCAGGCCTTGCTGCCGCCCGTCGCCAAAAGCTGACGGTCCTGAGAGCCCAGACGAGATATCGACATGCGCCGCACGCCTCGCTTGATCGCAGCCGCCGTCCTGATCGCCTTCACGGGCGTGCTGGGCGGCTGCTCCAGCCTCGATCCGAGCGATCTGCTCGATTTCCTCGACACCAAGAAGAAGCTGCCCGGCGATCGTAAGCCGGTGTTCCCGGAGGGCGTGCCGGGTCTTGAACAGGGCGTGCCGAAGGAAATGTACAAGGGCGCGCAGCAACAGCAGGATGCGAACGCGCCTGCAGTCGCGGCGCTGCCGGCCGAACCGGCGCCTGCTGAGCCGGCGAAGCCATCGAAATCCGCGAAGGGCAAGAAGACCAGACAGCCGGCCGCGACCGCGCCGGCACCTGCCGCCCCGCCGCCCAAGCACAAGATCGTGCGCAAGCGCACCACCGCGCCGCCGCCGGACCAGCAATCCGCGCAGCAACCGGCACAGCCGGCGCAGACCACCCAGCAACCGCAGTCGCAGGGGGCATTCCCGGCGCCGATGCCCAGCGGCAGTTTCTCCCGCTGATATTTTTCACAGAATTGACAGTCGCCACCTCCGCGGCGCACGAATGACCAATGTCCTTTACGATCGCCATCATCGGCCGGCCCAATGTCGGCAAATCGACGCTGTTCAACCGTCTGGTGGGGCAGAAGCTCGCGCTCGTCGATGATCTGCCCGGGGTCACCCGCGACCGCCGCGAGGGTGAGGCCAGGCTCGGCGACCTCGAATTCACCATCATCGACACTGCCGGCCTCGACGAGGGCGCCAAGGGCTCGCTGACGGCGCGCATGCAGGAGCAGACCGAGACCGCGATCGCACAGGCAGATGCGCTGTTCTTCGTGATCGATGCCCGCATCGGCCTCACGCCGACCGACCGCGCTTTCGCCGATTTCGCCCGCAAGGCCAACAAGCCGGTGCTGCTCGTCGCAAACAAGAGCGAAGGCAAGCATGGCGATGCCGGTGCGATGGAATCCTTTGCGCTTGGCCTCGGCGATCCCATCCAGATCTCGGCCGAGCATGGCGAGGGCATGGGCGAGCTTTACGACGAGCTCGCCAAGCTGATGCCGGAGCCCGTCGAGGAAGACGAGATCGAGGACGACGAGCCGCTCACCGAGGAAGAGGCGGCGACGCGCCCGATCCGCGTCGCCGTTGTCGGCCGTCCCAATGCCGGCAAGTCGACCCTGATCAACCATTTGCTCGGCGAGGAACGCCTTCTGACCAGCCCGGAGGCCGGCACCACGCGCGATTCCATCGCGGTCGAGATCAATTGGAAGGGCCGCAGGTTTCGTGTGTTCGACACCGCAGGTCTTCGCCGGCGCTCGCGCATCGAGGAGAAGCTGGAAAAGCTCTCGGTTGCGGACGCGCTGCGCGCGGTGCGCTTTGCCGAAGTCGTCGTGATGATGATGGACTCGCAGAATCGCTTCGAGGAGCAGGATCTGCGCATCACGGACCTTATCGAGCGCGAGGGCCGCGCGGTCGTGCTTGCCGTCAACAAATGGGATCTGATGGAGACCAAGGGCGGCGGCGCGATCTCAGGCCTGCGCCGCGACGCCGATCATTGGTTGCCGCAGCTCAAGGGCGTGCCGATCGTCGCGGTGTCCGGACTGATGGGCGAGGGCATCGATCGCCTGATGCAGGCGATCCAGGATGCCTATGCACTGTGGAACAGGCGCGTGCCGACCTCTGCGCTCAATCGCTGGTTCGAGCAGGCGGTCCAGGCCAACCCGCCGCCTGCCGTGTCCGGCCGCCGGTTGAAGCTGAACTACATCACCCAGACCAAGGCGCGCCCGCCGAGCTTCGTGCTGTTCTGCTCGCGCGCGGATGCAGTGCCGCAGTCGTATCTGCGCTATCTCATCAACTCGATGCGCGAGGCCTTCGACCTGCCGGGAACACCGGTGCGCATCACGCTGCGCGAGAAGGCGAATCCCTTCGCCCACAAGCGCAAGCGGCCATCGTGAGCGAACAAGCCGGCGAGGCGATAGCGCAAGGCGCTCAGCCGGTCCTGCACGATGCGGTCGCCGTTATCTTCGTCACCATCCTGCTCGACATGCCCGCGCTTGGTGTGATCGCATCTCAACCGGTGAGGGCGGTGAGCAGTCGGGCTCAAGCCTGAATCGCCGTTCCGGGGCGATGCGGAGCGTCGAACTTCTCGAGATCCCGGGCTGATGCTGGCGCACCATCCCGGGATGAGTGCTACGCGGTCATTTCTTCACCAGCGGACACTCGCTGTCCTTGAGAGGCCTGGCGGCGTCTTCCGCGGAGATGGTGGCGACCAGCTTGTAATAGTCCCACGGTCCCTTCGATTCCTCCGGCTTCTTCACCTCGAACAGGTAGGCCGGAATGATCCGGCGGCCGTCCTCGCGCAGCGGACCCTTGCCGAACAGCGCATCGTCGGTCGGGATCTCCTTCATCTTGGCGACGACCTTGGCGCCGTCATGCGGATTGCCGCCGAGCGCCTCAAGCGCTTTGAGGTAATGAATCACGCCGGCATAGTTGCCCGCCTGGGTCATTGACGGCATCGCGTGGTTGCTCACCTTCTCCTGGAAGCGCTTGGACCAGGCGCGGGTGCCGTCGTTGAGATCCCAATAGAAGGATTCGGTGAAGGTCAGACCGTGCGCGGTCTTGAGGCCGAGCGAGTGCACGTCGTTGATGAAGAGCAGTAGCGCCGCGAGCTTCTGGCCGCCTTCGACGATGCCGAACTCGGCCGCCTGCTTGATTGCGTTGGTGGTGTCGCCGCCGGCGTTGGCAAGCCCGACGATCTTCGCCTTGGAGTTCTGTGCCTGGAGCAGGAACGACGAGAAATCCGAGGTGTTGAGCGGGTGCTTGACGCCGCCGAGCACCTTGCCGCCGTTCGCGGTGACAACGGCACCGGTGTCGCGCTCGAGCGCGGCGCCGAAGGCATAGTCGGCGGTCAGGAAGAACCAGCTATCGCCGCCGGCCTTGGTCAGCGCCTTCCCGGTGCCGTTGGCGAGCATATAGGTGTCGTAGGTGTAGGAGATGGTGTTGGCGTTGCAGGCCTTGCCGGTGAGGTCGGCGCTGGCACCGCCATTGTTGAGCAGGACGACGTTCTTTTCCTTGGCGACGTTGCTCACCGCCAGCGCGACGCCGGAGTTCGGCGTGTCGGTGATCATGTCGACCTTCTGGGTGTCGATCCATTGCCGCGCGATGTTGACGCCGATGTCAGGCTTGTTCTGGTGATCGCCGCTGACGACCTCGATCTTCCAGCCCTTGGCAAGCAGACCGGAATCCTCGACCGCCATCTTGACGGCTACCACCGAGTTGGGGCCGCCGATGTCGGCGTAAAGGCTCGACATGTCGTTGAGCACGCCGATGGTGACGGTCTTGTCTTGCTTATCCTGGGCAAAAGCGGACGTGGCAAAACCGAAAGCGGCGCAGGCGAGAAGGGCCGCTGAGCGGCGCGCGAACGTCGTCGTCATAAAGGATTTCCTCCATTGTCAAATATGCGGACGGCTCTCTTGCGGAGCCTTGGTCCGGCAAATTCCGTAGCCTGTCCCCGGGACGGCGGCAATGCGCCTAAAGCCGGATGATGCTGCGTCGTAGCGTCCTCAGTCGGTTAATCTTTGGGTAAGATGCGTTCAGGCGCTATTTCAGTGCGTCCGAGGTCAGCTTGAAATTCCGGATGCGTTTTGTGGCCGAAGCAATCACGCCGGCGCGTGGAAGCTCATCAGCGAGCGAGTCTTGTAGTCGTAGAACTTGCCGGTCTCGGTCCAGTCGGGCGTGCACAGCGGGACGATGAATTCGGCGACCTGCTCGGGCGTGTCGAGCGTTGCGGGATCTTCGCCGGGCATCAGGGTCGCGCGCATGCGGGTGCGGATCGGGCCCGGGTTGAACAGGTTGACGCGGATGGCCGTGTTCGCGGTTTCCTGCGCCCAGGCGCGCGCCAGCGTCTCCAGCGCGGACTTGGAGGCAGCGTAGGGGCTGACATAGGCGGTCGCCTTGCTGGCAGCGCCCGAGGTGATGAACACGGCGCGGCCGGCGTCGGATTGCTTCAGCAGCGGCTCCATGCAGCGGATCAGTTGGAAATTTGCGGAGACGTTGACGGCCATGACGTCGTTGAACGTCTTCAGCTCAATGTGGCCGACCGGTGAGGAGGGGCCGAGCACGCCGGCATTGCCGACGAGAATGTCGAGCTTGCCGTAGCGCTCATGCAGGCCGGCGCCTAACCGCGCGATGCCGTCGGAATCGGTAAGGTTGAGCGGCACCAGCGTGGTGCTGCCGCCCACCTTGCGGATTTCGTCGTCGAGCTCCTCGAGCCCGCCTTGCGTGCGCGCGGTTGCAACGATATGTGCTCCGGCTTTTGCGAGCGCGAGCGCCGTGGCGAAGCCGATGCCGCGCGAGGCGCCGGTGACGAGAGCGATGCGGTTGGCGAGGGGCTTTGTCATGCCCGGGTTTTACAGGCGTGGCTGGCTCGCACAAGCCCCCACACGTACCCGTCAACTCGCCTCCGCCAGCAGCGACAGCTGCCGCTGTTGCGGCTCGGTCTGGGTCTGGTCGGTAAGGTGGGTCGGATAGACGCCGGTGAAGCAGTGATCCGCAAACTTCGGATTGGCGGGGTCGCGGCCGGGCTCGCCCATGGCGCGGTACATGCCGTCGATCGACAGGAAGGCGAGCGAATCGGCGCCGATGAGCTCGCGCATCTCCTCCAGTGAATGCGTTGCGGCCAAAAGGCCGCCGCGATCCGGCAGATCGATGCCGTAATAATCGGGATAGAGGATTGGCGGCGAGGCGAGGCGGAAGTGCACTTCCTTGGCGCCGGCATCGCGCATCATGCGCACGATCTTCTTCGACGTGGTGCCGCGCACCAGCGAGTCGTCGATCAGGATGATGCGCTTGCCTTCGATCGCGGCGCGGTTGGCCGAGTGCTTCATGCGCACGCCGGACTCGCGGATCGCCTGCGTCGGCTGGATGAAGGTGCGGCCGACATAATGGTTGCGGATGATGCCGAGCTCGAACGGCACGCCGGAATGCTGGCTGTAGCCGACCGCCGCGGGCACGCCGGAATCCGGCACCGGCACCACGACGTCGACAGGCACATGGCTCTCGCGCGCGAGCTGCGCGCCAAAGGCCTTGCGCACCTCGTAGACGGAGCGGCCGTGGACGATGGAGTCAGGCCGCGAGAAATAGATGTATTCGAAGATGCAGGGACGCGGCGCCATCGGCGGGAACGGCTTGTGGATGTCCTGGCCGTTCTCGTCGAACACGATGACTTCGCCGGGCTCGATGTCGCGCACGAAGCGCGCGCCGATGATGTCGAGCGCGCAGGTCTCCGACGTCAGGATCGGGCAGCCGTCGAGCTCGCCGAGCACCAGCGGACGGATGCCGCGCGGATCGCGCGCGCCGACCAGCTTCTTGTTGGTGAGTGAGACCAGCGCATAGGCGCCTTCGATCTCGCGCAACGCGTCGATATAACGCTCGATGAAGCGGCTGCGCCTGGAGCGCGCCACCAGGTGCAGGATCACTTCGGTGTCGGAGGTCGACTGCATCATGGCGCCGCTTCTGACGAGTTCGCGGCGCAGCGTCAGGCCGTTGGAGAGATTGCCGTTGTGAGCGACGGCGAGACCGCCGGCATTGAGCTCGGCGAACAGCGGCTGCACGTTGCGCAGGATGGTGGCGCCGGTCGTGGCGTAACGGACGTGGCCGACCGCCATGGTGCCGGGCAGGCGGTCGATGACCTCGCGGCGGGAGAAAGTGTCGCCGACCAGACCGAGGCGGCGTTCGCTGTGGAAGCGGCCACCGTCGTAGGAGACGATACCGGCAGCTTCCTGGCCGCGGTGTTGGAGGGCGTGGAGGCCGAGCGCCGTGATGGCGGCAGCATCAGGATGTCCGTAGATGCCGAAGACGCCGCATTCCTCGCGGACCGTATCTCCGTCCAGGTCGTCCTGAAGCTCTAGCGCGGCGGAGCCGGGATCGAGTTCCGTGTGGGCGTCCTGGTCAGGGTGTCGCATCTCGTCCGCGCCTCTCTTTAGGGCTCAATCAACGCGCTGCCGGTTTCTCGATCAGCTTCTTCAGGCTGTCACGAGCGGGTTTACTGTACCCCTCGCCGCTGCCCGAAGGCTGCTGCTCGGTATCAGCTTGATCATCATCTGGTTTGTTTTTCTTGAATCTCTTCAAGATGGTGTTCTCGGGGTCGTCAGGCAAGAGGGACATCAGCCAATCCCCGGTTCCCTGGAGCACCACGCGGGACTTCGCCCCCGAGACCCAGTCCGGGCGCTGCTTGTCCGGCACCAGCCACGTGAAGAACAGGAACGCGACCACGACGATCAAAAGCCCGCGAGCGAGGCCAAACAGGAACCCGAGGGTCCGGTCCAGCGCGCCGATCCGCGAATCCAGGATCATGTCGGAGATCCGGACCGTGATGACGGAGACCACGACCAGGGTCCCGACGAACACGCCGGCGACCACGACCACGCTCGCGACGGTGTCGTTGTTGAAATACGTCTTGGCGGTCGGAAGCAGCTTGGAAAAGGAGTACAGCGTCACGATCGCGGCGGTGCCCCAGGCTGCGATCGAGAGGATTTCGCGCATGAAACCGCGGACCATGGCGAGGAGGCCCGAAATCAGCATCACACCGAGCAGGATCAGGTCGAGGAGTGTTACTGGCATCGGCTGGTCTGGTCCGCTCGTACGCTCAAAGGGTGCTCAGCGAATCGGTGCTTGGCCGCCGCCCTAAATGATGGACAGACGGGGCTTCCGGCAAGGCCGCAACCACGCAATCCCATGCTGCTTTTGTGACGGCTGTATAGCGGCGGGGGCGCTTGACGTCACCTCCACCTACCCCTCTCCACGGCGGAATCTTGCCGGTGTGGCATTTTTCTCGGCCGGTGGCGGCGCGTCGCCGCGGCGCGAGCCTTTGGCTGCGATTTCGGCGACCAGGGTGGTCAGGCTGTTAACCGCGTTCAGGGTCAACCCGGCGTCACCGGCCGCATCGCCGCCCCGGGCCGATTCGGGCAGCACGGCGCGCTTGAAGCCGAGCTTGACCGCTTCCTTGAGCCGGGCCGGGGTCTGCGCCACCGGGCGAATGACGCCCGAGAGCGAAATTTCGCCGAAATAGACTGCATCGGTGGGTAACTGCGCATTAACCAGCGACGACACCAGCGCGGCAGCCGCGGCCATATCGGCCGCGGGCTCGTGAATGCGCAGGCCGCCCGCGACATTAAGGTACACGTCGTGGCCTGAGAGCTTGACCCCGCAGTGGGCCTCCAGCACCGCCAGCACCATCGAGAGCCTGCTCTGATCCCAGCCGACCACGGCCCGCCGTGGGGTGCCGAGCGAGGTGGGCGCCACCAGCGCCTGCAATTCGACCAGAACGGGCCGGGTGCCTTCGATGCCCGCGAAGACTGCCGTGCCGGGGGTGCCGAGATCGCGCTCGGACAGGAACAGCTCCGACGGATTGGTGACCTCACGCAGGCCAAGCCCGGTCATCTCGAACACGCCGATCTCGTCGGTCGGGCCGAAGCGGTTCTTGACGGCGCGCAGGATACGGAATTGCTGCGAGCCTTCGCCCTCGAAGGACATCACGGCATCGACCATGTGCTCGACGACACGGGGGCCGGCAATCTGGCCGTCCTTGGTGACGTGGCCGACGAGGATGATGGCGGCTCCCGTCTTCTTGGCGAAGCGAATGAGCGCCTGCGCCGAGGCGCGCACCTGCGTCACAGTGCCCGGTGCCGATTCCACCGTGTCGGTCCACATGGTCTGGATCGAGTCGATCACGATCAGGCGCGGGACGGCGCCTTCCGACAGCGTCGAGACGATGTCCTCGACCGAGGTTTCGGCGGCGAGCTGCACCGGCGCATCCGACAACCCAAGTCGCTCGGCGCGCAGCCGCACCTGGGCAATGGCTTCTTCGCCGGAGATGTAGACGATGCGGTGGCCGGCGCGCGCCATCATGCTGGTCGCCTGCGTCAGCAGCGTCGACTTGCCGATGCCGGGATCACCGCCGACCAGCAACACCGAGCCGCGCACGAAGCCACCGCCGGTGACGCGGTCGAGCTCGGTCATGCCTGAGGACATCCGCGGCGCCTCCGGGCTCTTGCCGGCCAGGCTCTCCAGCGCGAACGTGCGGCCCTTGCGCTTGGAGCGGATCGAGACCGGCACACTGCCGGTCGTGTCCTCTTCGGCCAGCGTGTTCCACTCGCCGCAGGACTCGCACTTGCCTTGCCAGCGGTTGTAAGCCGCGCCGCAGTTCTGACAGACGAACGAAAGCGTATTCTTGGCCATGGCGGGGTGAATCGGGGGTCAGGGGGATTGTGTGGCGTTCCATAGCATGGAGAGCCCCGCCGCAACCATGATCGCATCCATCACTATGCGGAACATCTCGGGCTTCAGGTGCATGACGAAGCGCTTCGCGATGAAGGCGCCTGACATCAGCGAGGAGCCAGCGATCAGGCCTTTGATGAAGACGTCCTGCGTCAGCGCCCCGAAGTGCTCGAACGTCACTGATTTGGCGAAGTAGAGGCCAAGCGAGGCGGCCGCCTCTGTCGCGAGGAAGGCACCTTTGCTGAGGCCATAGAACAGGAACAGCGGCACGCTGAGCGGGCCGGTCGAAACCACGATGCCGGTGAGATAGCCGATGACGGCGCCGCCGATCGCGAGATGCCAGAGATTGGCCTTCAGATCGTGCCGTGCCAGCCAATGCCGCACCGGTACCATTGCGATCAGGAAGAGGCCGATGGCCAGATCGACGGCATGCGAGGGCAGGGCCAACAGCGTTCGGGCGCCCAGCACCGCGGCCGGAATGCCCGTCACGGAATAGGCCGCGCAGGCGCGCCAGTCGACCTCGCGCCACCAGGCCAAAATCCGCGAAAAATTCGCCATCACGGAGGCGACAGCCATGATCGGCACGGCCTCCTTCGGCCCATAGGCATAGACCAGCACCGGCATCAGCATGATCGACGAGCCCGTGCCGACGATGCCGGAAATGGTGCCTGCGATCAGGCCGACGCTGAGGACGAAGAGGAAGGCCAAGCGCGGGGCTCCCGGGAATCGCTGTCAGTGTAGCCGGATTTTGCCGCTCTTGTGTCCCGGACGCGGTGCGGTACGCAGTGACGCTCCGCGGAGCCGGCACATCTGTTTCCACATTGGCCGGCAAGGAGTGGGCCCGGCTTCCGTTTCTGCTGCTGACAGCATGTTGGCAGCAGGGGGTGGCTATGACCAATCTCCTGACAAAACGGGGATCGGGTCATGCGGATCGAGGCAAGCTGTCATTGCGGTGAGACGGTTTTCGAGGTGACGGAGGCGCCTTCGAGCGTGACCCGCTGCACCTGCTCGCTATGCGCCAAACGTGGCGCGTTGTGGGCCTATTATACGCCGGCGCAATTTCGCCTGCTGTCACCCGCCGACAATGTTGCGACCTACCTCTGGGGCAGCCGCACCGTCAAACATCACTACTGTGCGAACTGCGGCTGCGGCACCTATTCGGAGTCGCCGGACTGGTCGAGTGGCAAGCCCGACTTCGACAATCCCAAGGTCGGCGTCAACGCACGCCTGTTCGACGATTTCGATCTGGAGGCCGTGCCCGTCAACGTGATCGACGGCAAGAATCTGTGGTGATGCCACTCACCGCAGCATCACCCACGCCGGCGCATGATCGCTCGCGCCTTCTTCGCCCCGCACGTTCTTGTCAACGCCGGCTCCTGCCAGGCGGGAGACGAGGGCTCGGCTGAGCAGCAGATGATCAAGCCGCAGCCCCGCATCGCGCGACCAGCGATTCCGCTTGTAGTCCCAGAAGGTGTAGACGCGCTGCTCGGGGTGCAGTTCGCGGATCGCATCGCACCAGCCTTGTTCGACAAGCGAAGCGAATGAAGCGCGGCTTTTCGGCTGGATCAGCGCATCCTTGTCCCACGAGCGTGTCGGATAGATGTCGATTTCCGTCGGCGCGACGTTGTAGTCGCCGGCGAGCACCACGGGCAGATCCTGCTTGATGAAGGTCTTGGCGTGTCGCTTGAGGCGCGCAAACCAGTCGAGCTTGTAGTCGAACTTCGGCCCCGGCTGCGGATTGCCGTTCGGCAGGTAGATGCTGGTGACGATGACACCACGCACGGCGGCCTCGATATAGCGCGCCTCGAGGTCGTCGGGCCGTCCCGGCAGCCGGTCGCGCGTCAGCACCGGCTCGGCATTTCGGGCGAGGATGGCGACGCCGTTCCAGGTCTTCTGCCCGCGCCAGACGGCGCCGTAGCCGGCTTTTTCGATGGCCGCTGCCGGAAATTCGCCATCACTTGCCTTCAATTCCTGCAGCGCGACGACATCGGGCTTCGCCGACCGCATCCATGCCAGCAGATTGGGCAGGCGGCGATTGATGTTGTTGATGTTGAATGTCGCAATCTTCATGTAGAGCTATCGGCTCCTGCCTTCAGTCCCCCGGAGATCCAATGTCCAAATTCAGCTTTGCTGCCATTGCATTCGTGGTCGCGTTCTCCGGGAGCACTTCGGCACAATCGGCCGATCCGCGCGGCGCATGCAAGGCGGACTACGACAAATTCTGTGCCGGCATCGCGCCGGGCGGCGGCATCGTCGCCTGCCTCAACGGCAAGCGCGACCAGCTCAGTTCGACGTGCAAGGCGGCGCTGGACAGCAGGAAAAAGAAGTAGCCGGTGCGGCTTTAGGTCGGCAGCGGCGGCGGGGCCGCCGGCTGCTCGACCGCCGGCGGTGAGGGCGGCGGCCCGCTCGGCTCCGCGGGCTCGGGTTTCGTCAGCGGCTCGACCACGTCGCCACCCTTGTAGACGCGGGCGTAGCGGCGGCCCAGGCTGGTCAGCACCTCATAGCCGATCGTGCCGAAATGGTGGGCGAGCTCGTCGACGGTGATGCCCTCGCCAAGCAGCGTCACCATGTGACCGCGGCGGGCGGCGTTCGGCGGCAGATCGGTGATGTCGATGGCGATCAGGTCCATGGAGATGCGGCCCGCAACCGGGCAGCGCTTGCCGGCGACGATCACCTCGGCGCCGCGGGTGCCGTCATTGGAGCTGCCGGCACGGAAATAGCCGTCGGCATAGCCGACCGCGATGATCGCGAGCCTGGTCGGCCGCCGCGCGGACCAGGTGCCGCCGTAACCGACGGTCTCGCCCCGCTCGATATTGCGGATCTGCACGATGCGCGCCTTGAGGTCGACCACCGGCTGCATCGGATTGTCGGCTTCCGGCGTCGGGTTGACGCCATAGAGCGCCGCGCCCGGCCGCACCATGTCGAACTGGAACGGAGCGCCCAGGAAGATCCCGGAGGAGTTGGCGAGGGCCGCTGGTACGCCGGAGAATTCGCTGGCGATGCCGCGGAAGGCTGCGAGCTGCCTGGCGTTGACGGAGCTGTTGAGATGCTCGGCCGAGACCAGATGGCTCATCACCAGTGTTATGCCGTGATCGCCGGCATTGATGCGAGGAATGATGGCCTGCGCTTCTGCGATCGTCAGACCGAGCCGGTTCATGCCGGTGTCGATGTGGATTGCCGCGCCGCCGGACCAACCGGTGCGCCGGCAGAACACATCCCATTCGGCGAGCTCGTTGAGGTCGCCGATCACGGGGCGGCAGTTGATTTTCGCGTAGTGCTCGCCGGTGTTCTGGAAATAGCCGCCGAGCACGTAGATCGCGGCGTCCGGCAGCGCTGCGCGCGCGGTGCGCGCCTCTCCGATGGTCGCCACGAAGAAGGTCTTGCAGCCTGCCTTGTTCAGCGCCTGCGCGACCTGCGCGGTGCCGCAGCCATAGGCGTCGGCCTTGATCACCGCGGAACACTCGGCCGGCACCGCGGTCTTCTCGAGCTTGCGCCAATTGGCGATGATGGCGTCGAGATCGACGGTGAGCACGCCGCCGAAGGCAGCGAGCGCGGCAGCCTGATTGGCCTCCGCGGAGAGAAGGCCGGATTGCGTGGTCATGTTCGGCTCGGACGCATTGTCATAGCGTCGTTTTACGCAAGAGGCAGGCCGGGTTCAAGAAACTCAGTACTCGTTGCCGCTGCGTGCCGGCAGCTGACTGTCCGGTGCGAGGTCGCCGAACCGCGTGACCGAGGCTTCGAACGCCAAATCAACGGTGCCGGTCGGGCCATGGCGCTGCTTGCCGATGATGACTTCGGCCTTGCCGTGCGCAAGGCTCATGTCAAGCTGCCACTTCTCGTGTTCAGGCGTGCCCGGGCGCGGCTCCTTCATGGCGAGGTAATATTCCTCGCGATAGACGAACAGCACGACGTCGGCGTCCTGCTCGATCGAGCCGGATTCACGCAAGTCGGAGAGCTGCGGCCGCTTGTCGTCGCGGGATTCGACCTGACGCGAGAGCTGGGACAGCGCGATCACGGGAACGTTGAGCTCCTTGGCGAGCGCCTTCAGGCTGGTTGTGATCTCCGTGATTTCCTGCACGCGGCTGTCACTGGCGCGCTTGCCTGAGCCCGACAGCAGCTGGATGTAGTCGATCACGAGCAGATCGAGGCCCTTCTGTCGCTTCAACCGGCGGGCGCGTGCCATCAGCTGCGCGATCGACAGGCCGCCGGTCGCGTCGACGTAGAAAGGCAGCGACTGCAGCTCGATCGAGACTTCCCGGATCTTGTCGAAATCGGCCTCCGAGATGCCGCCGCGGCGGATGTGGGAAGAGGGGATGCCGGTGCGCTCGGCCACGATACGCGTGGCGAGCTGGTCGGCCGACATTTCGCAGGAGAAGAAGCCGATCACGCCGCCGTTGGCGGCTTTCATGGTGCCGTCGGCCTGGAGCTCGCCCACATAGGCCTTGGCGACGTTGTAGGCGATGTTGGTCGCCAG
Source organism: Bradyrhizobium sp. USDA 4472 (assembly GCF_054058595.1). Lineage (NCBI taxonomy): Bacteria > Pseudomonadati > Pseudomonadota > Alphaproteobacteria > Hyphomicrobiales > Nitrobacteraceae > Bradyrhizobium > Bradyrhizobium sp. USDA 4472. Next base: position 6,732,533 of record NZ_JBSSAM010000001.1, on the reverse strand, counting down.
CGACGTCTTGCCCATGCCTGGGCGGCCCGCGACGATGATGAGGTCGGAGTGTTGCAGGCCGCCCATCTTGGTGTCGAGGTCGCGCATGCCGGTCGAGATGCCGGACAGCTTTCCGTCGCGCTGGAACGCCTTCGCCGCGAGATCGACCGCAACCGCCAACGCTTGCGAGAATTTCTGGAACCCGCCGTCATAGCGGCCGGACTCCGCAAGCTCGTAGAGTCGGCGCTCGGCGTCCTCGATCTGCGCTCGCGGCGCGAAATCGACCGGGGCGTCATAGGCCACGTTGACCATGTCCTCGCCGATGCCGATCAGGTCACGCCGCAACGCAAGATCGTAGATGGTCCGACCATAATCCTGGGCGTTGATAATGGTGGTCGCTTCGGCCGCAAGCCGCGCCAGATACTGGCCGATTGTCATGCCGCCGACGTCGGTGTCGGCGGGGAGGAAGGTCTTCAGCGTGACGGGCGTCGCAATCTTGCCCATCCGGATCAGGCTGCCTGCCGTCTCGAAAATGGTCTGGTGCAGCGGCTCGAAATAATGCTTCGGCTCCAGGAAGTCGGAGACACGATAGAAAGCGTCGTTGTTGACCAGGATCGCGCCCAGAAGGCTCTGTTCCGCCTCGATATTATGTGGTGCGCTCCGGTAAGCGGGGGTTCCGGGCTCGGGCGCGAGCTTCAGGACGTTCGAATCAGTCGGGGCCATGGTCGGACGTGCTTAGCAATTTTCTTGGGCGGATGCGGGGCCGGGATAAAGCGCCGCGAACAACCAAAGCGGAAGCAAAAGCTCGTCACTATCAACCGATCTTAAAAGCGGTGGATGATTGCCAACCGCAGCCTTCGGGACGCTTGACGGATTTTCGCGGAACCCGCGTCGGACCGGAAGTGGCCGCGATCCCGGCACGGAATAATCCCGAAACGGTGAACCTAACGAGTTGAGCTGCAGACGTATTTGAAGCGCGCGAAACGGCGCGTTGGAGCGACCGGTGCCGGTTCAGACCAGCAGGAGGTAGACCAGCGCGATCACCGCCGCGCCGACGCCGGTGGCGATCAGGGCGTAGTCCGTGCGGAGGTCGTTCTGAACGTCCAATGAGGTTTTGGTCTCTTTGCGCATGGCGACGGTCTAAGGCAGGGCGGTCGAGAGGAATGTGAACCAGATCACACCTCTCCGGATTCTTTCGGGTACGACCGGAACAGGTGGACGGGCAGGGGATTATCCCCGACGACCCGCCAACAGGGAACGAGGACAAGGCGATGCGGCCAGAACGGCAGCACCAGATCTGGCGAAGCGAGGCAGGTAGCCGGCTTTGGCTATCCGGGCTGATCGCTGCCATGCAGCATGCCGAGCGGCCCGAAATCCGGCGTCAGCCGGTCGCACCCGAGGTTATCGCGGGATTGAGCGCGCAGCTGGGGCTTACGGCGTCTTGCCGCTCCCTCCAGATATCAACGCTGCGTCACTAGACTCTATTCACCGGCAAGCTTCAGCTTCGGCCTGGCGCTGCCTTCGAGCGCGCGCAGCCGGCCTTCCTCATGCGCAATATAGTCGCGGGTCATGGGGACCACGCCCTGGCGCTTGGTGAGCTGAATCTGGAAGTTCATCATGCCCTGCTTGCGGAACGTCATCTCGCTGGCGGCGAGATAGAACTCCCACATCAGCGCAAAGCGCTCGTCATACAGCTGCACGGCCTCCTCGCGCCGCGCCATGAAGCGTTCCCGCCAGGCTTTCAGCGTCTCGGCATAATGCAGGCGCAGGATCTCGATGTCGCAGACCAGGAGGCCTGCCTCCTCGATTGCAGGCAGCGCCTCCGACAGCGAGGGGATATAGCCGCCGGGGAAGATGTATTTGGCGATCCAGGGATTGGTCGAATCCGGACCTTGCGAGCGGCCGATCGAATGCAGCAGCATGACGCCGTCCTCGCTCAGCAGCTCGGCGCAGCGTTTGAAATACGTGCCGTAGAACTGTGCTCCGACATGCTCGAACATGCCGACCGAGACGATACGGTCGAACGGTCCCTTGATGTCGCGATAATCCTGGAGCAGAAAGCGGGCCTGTCGCATCAGCCCCTTTTCGGCCGCGCGCGCGTTGGCGACCTGCAGCTGCTCTGTCGACAGCGTCACTCCGGTGACGTCGGCCCCGGCGATCTCGGCGAGATAGAGGCCGAGCCCGCCCCAGCCGCAGCCGATGTCGAGCACGCGCTGGCCGGGCTTGACGAGCAGCTTTGCGGTGACGTGCCGCTTCTTGGCGAGCTGCGCGTCGTCGAGCGTCGCGTCCGGCGTCTCGAAATAGGCGCAGCTATATTGCTTGTCCGCGTCGAGGAAGAGCGAATAGAGCCGCGCGTCGAGGTCATAGTGATGCGCGACATTGCTGCGCGAGCGTGCCCGCGGATTGAACTGCCTCAGGTGTCGGACGAGATAACGCAGGTGCCACCAGGGCTTCGCCCAGTGCGGCAACAGCTCGGGCTGATCAAGGAGAATCGCGAGGGCATCGGCTATGCTGCCGCGCTCGACGACAAATTCTCCGTTCATGTAGGCCTCGCCGAGCCCGAGCTCGGGATTGATGAGGACCTTCCGTTCCGCCTCGGCGTTGACGAAGCGGACTTCGACCGGCTCGCCGGAGCCGTCACCGACGGTGAATGTCGTGCCACCCGCCGTGGTCACCGTCATCGACCCGCGGCGGATGAATTGGGACAAGAACTTACGCAACAAGCGGTCCATAGGCACCAACCTGTCGGGCGAACCCGAAAAGATGCGACTACCCGGCCATCATACCGACGCCTGGGCAATATATTGGTTCCAATGCGTTCGCATGCAAATCTAGGCGACCTCGTCCCACCCCGCTATTGCGCTGTGTTCAAAGCCGATATTCGAAAATGGCGTGTTCACATGCTTATGGAGTGCGCTTCCATTCGCAGCGCAATCGGCTAAAAGGTGACCGCCGCCGCGCCGGATGCCGGTCGTATCTGTCGGATTTCATGGAGATGATGGGAATGTCGAGCCGAGCGCTCAGCCTCGCCACGGTGCTATTTCTGATTGGCTTCGGCACCACCGATGCCGTTCTGGCGCAGGCGACGAACCTCGAGGCCGGCAAGGCCCCCTCCCAGCTTTTCGCGCAAACCTGCACCGCCTGTCACAAGAGCCCGCGGGGGCTGTTGAAGACGGTCGCGCCGGGCTCGCTCCCGGGCTTCCTGCGTCAGCACTACACCACCAGCCCTGACATGGCTGGCGTGCTGGCCTCCTATCTCGTCTCTAACGGTGCCGCTGACGCCCGTTATCAGGCCAAGGACGGCAAGGAGAAGAAGGACGGCGCCAGGGAAAAGGACGCCAACACGAACCCGGGGCAGGCACCCGAGCACCAGGGCCGCCGCCAGCGCTCGCAGGAAGCGACCAGCCCGGAGGGCAGGCCGGAGGGAGAGGGTGCGCCCGCGGCCCATGAGCGCCGCCAGAAGCGCGCGGCCCGGGCGAGTGAGGAAGGCGCCAAGGAAAGCGCACAACCCGAAGCCAACACCGAGCAGCCACCCGAGGGCCGCAGGGGTAAACGGCTGAGCAAGCGCGGCAAGCCCGAGACCGGGGACGCGGCTGCGCCAAAGAGTGAGCCCAAGGTCGAGTCCAGGGGTGAGCCCAAAGCTGAACCAAAGAGCGACAGCGCGAAGGTCGAATCGGGTCGCGAGGAATCCAAGCCCGACAGCACCAAGCCAGCCGAGCCCAAGCCTGAGACCGCCAAGGTCGAGCCGAGCGGAAGCGCGGCGCCGGCCCCGCGCCCCGATCCGGTGCCGCAGGTGACGCCGGCCACGCCGGCGGCCGCTGCTCAGCCGGCAGAACAGGCGGCGCCCAGGCCTGCCGAGGCGGCCGTTTCCAAACCAGCCGAGCCCGCGCCCAGCGCCGAGCCGGTAGCCAAGCCGGCGGAGCCTGCAGCCGCCGCGGCGCCATCCTCGGCACCGGCGGAGTCCTCCGGCCCGCCGGCTCCGCCGATCTCGCGATAAGCGATTTGTCTCATTGATTTGAGAAGGCCGCGCTTAGCGCGGCCTTCGTGGTTTGGACCATCGCTCGAGCTGTAATCTGGCGCCGAGCGAGGTTGTCGCCCCCCAAAACAGAAAGCCCGGCTGCCTGAGGCAGCCGGGCTTCGCAGCCTGCGCCAATGCGAGGCTTACTTCTCGGTCTCTTCCGCAGCCGGCGCGGTGTCGTCGTGCTGGGCTTCCGGATCGAAGAACTCGCCAGCGGCGGCGATTGCCTCTGCGGCCGCGTCGCGGTCCTCGTTGCGGGTGGAGATGTCCTCGCCGCGGTTGATGCGCTCGGCCTCGTCCTGGCTGCGCGCAACGGTGACGGTGACCTCGACCTCGACCTCGGGGTGCACAGCGACAGTGATCGAGTGCTTGCCGATGGTCTTGATCGGCGCATCGAGCTGGACCTGCGGACGGGACAGCGAAACGCCATCAGCCTCGAACGACATCACGACATCACGCACCGTGACCGAGCCGAACAGTTGGCCGGCTTCCGAAGCCTGACGGATCACGATGATGTTCTTGCCCTCGATCTTCTCGGCGACCTTGGACGCCTCGCCCTTCGACGCAAGATTGCGAGCTTCGAGATCGGCCTTCATGCCGTCGTACTTGGCGCGGTTGTCGGCGGTGGCACGCAGCGCCTTGCCGCGCTTGAGCAGGAAATTGCGGGCATAGCCGTCGCGAACCTTCACGACTTCGCCCATCTGGCCGAGCTTGCTCACGCGTTCCAGCAAGATGACTTCCATATTCTTTCTCCTTTTGAAGTGCTCTGGGTTTTCAGTTTCGGGGTTTAACTCAAGATGTCGGCAATGGCGGCGGTTGCCGGTTGCGCAGGAAGCGCTCGCGGACGCCGAACACGGCGTCCGCGAGCCCTAGGGCGGTCAGCAGGACCAGGCTCACGCTGAACATGAGGATCACGGCGTAGACGGCCGCGAGCCAGAATCCGCGATTGGCGAGATCGCGCGTGACGGTGTGCAGAACGGCGAGGCCGACCAGCGCAAAAGCCATCATCAGGACGGTCGTGACGACGACCGCGAGAGTGCCGGTCATCCCGCCCAAGAAGCTGAAGGCAAGCGCGACGCAGAGTGCCACGAGGGTCATCGGGGGCAAGCTCGTGCTGCTGAGATCCGGCCACGGCCGGTGCAATCGCCCCGACACAGCCGCGACCTTTGCGGCGAGCCAGAGGTTCAAGATCAGAGTCGCCATCTGCGATGCGGCGACCAGAACCGGAATCACTGCGACCATGACGCCGACGCGTGGATCACTCTCGGGAACCGTGGTCTCGGTGACCAGCGAAAGAATCTTGGCGAAGCCGCTGCGCATGGCCTCGCTGATGGCGGACTCGTCACTTCCCAGCGAAAACAGGGATATTGCGGTCAGCAGCGCCGCGAGCGCCGCAATCCAGAGCAGGATTCGTCCAAGCGGGTACCATTCGACGCGAGGGGGGGCCGCATCGTCGCCGGCGCCGCTGTCAACGTGCGGCCTTCCCAGCATGGCGAGATGTCCAAGCCACCAGGCCGGCAACGCGAACGCGAGACCATAACCGAGCGCGAGCGGTGGGCTGAGCGCGCCGGCGATCAGAATCGTCGCGACGAGACCGCCAATCGCGCCGCAGAACGGCCCCCAGGCGATCGCGGCGAGCATCAGGGGCAGTGGAGCAAGATAAACCAGGACGAGCGAGATCAGCGCGCCCGAAATGATCGAGGCGAACATCAGCGCCGACGCAGCGCCGGCGATCAGGGCGATCAGTCCAAATACCATCATCAGCTGTCCCGCTCCCTTCGAGCGGTTAGAGGCGCTTCGGCCCCAACCATCGGCGACCGGACGACCCGGAAGCCTTATGAGTACAGAAAGTCACGACCGGCGACGTGAAACCGCCGCCGGTCGAAATTCGTCTTAGCGAATGACGTAGGGCAAGAGGCCCAGGAACCGCGCGCGCTTGATGGCGCGGGCGAGCTCACGCTGCTTCTTCGCGGACACTGCGGTGATGCGGCTCGGCACGATCTTGCCGCGCTCGGAGACATAACGCATCAAGAGCTTGGAGTCCTTGTAGTCGATCTTCGGCGCATTGGCTCCCGTGAATGGGCAGCTCTTGCGGCGACGGAAAAACGGGCGGCGTGCACCAGCTTCAGCCATTGTTCTTACTCCCCATCCGTCGTTTCAGCTTCGTCGCGCCCACGGCGCGGGCCGCGATCGCCGCGGAAGCCACCGTCACGATCACCACCACGGAAACCGCCTTCGCGGTCGCCACGGAAACCGCCTTCGCGCTCACCGCGGAAGCCGCCGCCACGGTCGTCGCGCTCGCGATCACGGTCGGCCTTGCGCATCATCGCGGACGGGCCTTCCTCGAGCTCTTCGACGCGGACGCTGAGATAGCGGATCACGTCTTCGCTGATGCGCTCCTGGCGCTCGATCTCGGCGATCGCCGCGGACGGTGCGTCGATGTTGAGCAGCACGAAGTGCGCCTTGCGGTTCTTGTTCATGCGGTAGGTGAGGGAGCGAACGCCCCAATTCTCGGTCTTGGTGACCTTGCCGCCGAGACCTTCGACGATGCCGGTCATCTGCGCAGTCAGCTCTTCGACCTGCTGCGCGCTCGCGTCCTGGCGCGCGAGAAAAACATGCTCATAGAGAGCCATTGTGGTCCTTTCCTCGTGTTGGCGCATTGCCCGGCGTCAAGCCCTTAGGAGACCTTCGGAAAGGACTCTGGGATTAAGCTCAGAAGGCGGAAACACGGGACGACGGGCCGACTGGCCCTGCCACACCAAAATCACTGAGGATTTGCTGAGACCGTCCGTTCAGCTCCCGGCCGGGGTCTGCGGATGCGCGCGTTATAAGGATTTTGGCCGGCTTGGCAAGGTTTGAGGCCGAGTTTTTGGCCCAGGTCGTCCCGGTGGGCTGGCCCAGGCAGGTCCAGCCCCGCCTCATTCGCCTTGAATTGTTTGTTTGTATGTCATACAAATAGATCGGACGGAGGACCTCGATGGCGGAAAAGTCGGTCCATGAGCCGCTCGAGGCGGCTGGCGACCCGAAGCATGCGGCGCGGGCGACGCGTTCGGCCGGCCGCAAGATGCGCTCCCTGCTCTTGGACGCCGCGAGCCCGCTATTTCGCGCGCGGGGGCTGTCGGGCACCGCGATCACCGACATCGCAGCCGCCGCAGACGCATTCCCGAGCCAGATCACCTATTACTTCCGTACCAAGGAGGCGCTGTTCGTCGAATGCGCCTGCCGTGATCTCCTGTATCTGGCGCGCGCGACCGAGCAAGCGGCGCTGAAGGCTCATACGCCGCGGGAATACACTCACGCGCTGGCCGAGACGGTGACGGCGAGCGACTCGATCGCCTTCTTCGCGGAGGCGCTGACGCTGACGCGGCGGCGCCAGGATCTTGCGCCGCTGGTCGAGCGCACCATCGAGCGCCTGCACTCTGAAGGCGCGCGGGCCTATGCGGGCCAGGTGGCGCGCCACGGCTGGCGTTCGCTCCGCGCGCCCGACGACAGCTCGCGGCGGTTCTGGGCCGTCGCCATCGGAACCATTCTCGAAGGCTGCGCCATGGGCCGCTCGCCCGAGGCGCTCTGCGCCGAAATGCTGCGTGTGCTTGGCGAGCAGGCGAAATCTACAGGTGACACGACCCGCCTTCGTCTCGTCGACGAGCGCGATACATCCGACGGTCCGAACGAACAGGGGTAGGTCATGACCGCGCTTCGCATGCGTGCCCGCGATTTCCTGACCGATGAGCAACTCGCCGATGTCCGTCAGCGCGTGACCTGGAAGGGTATCGTGATGATCGCGCACGCCTGGGCGCTGATCTTTGGCGCGATCGCGCTGGTCGCGTGGTGGCCCAATCCGATCATTTACAGTCTCGCCGTCGCCATCATCGGCTCACGCCAACTTGGCCTGGCAATCCTCATGCATGACGGCGCTCATGGTTGCCTGTCTGCTGACGAGAAAACCAACCTCGCGCTGAGCCAGTGGCTCTGCGCCTATCCGATCTTTGCGGAGACGCGCAGCTATCGGCGCTATCATTTGCAGCATCATGCGCGCACGCAGCAGCAGGACGATCCTGATCTCGTGCTGTCGGCGCCATTTCCGATCACCAGGCTGAGCTACCGCCGCAAGTTCATCCGCGACATTACCGGGCAGACCGGCTACCAGCAGCGCAAGGCGCAATTGCTCAACGCGCTCGGGCCGAAGGACTGGCCCTGGCGTGAGCGCGCCGCGCATTTCTGGGACAAGCTTGGTCCGCAATGCCTCGTCAACGCCGCGATGTTCGCTGGCCTCGCGGTCGCGGGCGCGTGGTGGGCCTATCCGCTGCTATGGCTGATGCCGCTGCTCACCTGGATGATGGTCATCACCCGCATCCGCAACATCGCCGAGCACGCTGTCGTGCCTGACAGCGGCGATCCCTTGCGTAACACCCGCACGACGCATGCGAACGTCTTGGAGCGTCTGTTCATCGCGCCGTACTACGTGAATTATCATCTCGAACATCATCTGCTGTTCTACGTGCCCTGCTACAATCTTCCGAAGGTCCATCGCCTGCTCAGCGAGAGCCGCCATGCAGGCCGGATGGAGGTGCAGCCGGGCTACGCGGCGGTGCTGCGGCTCGCGACCGCGAAGCCCGATCGCGATGACGGTCCCGGCAAGCTGGTGAACAGCGCGCGTCGTGCGCAGGCGGGGGCGGCAGTCGATGCCAATCAGACCAACGGTGGCTTCTAGGGGCCGCATCCCCAGGTGATTGCCGGGCGAAGTGCCCAACTCAGCTTGACATTTTGGCCCTGGCCGGGTCTACGGCCCCTTTCGGAGCATGGTCGGGAACCAAGGCTCGGGCCGGACGTCATCGGCTGCCGGGTTCTCATAGGGCTTGAGCGATCCAGGGGAGCGCCGAATGACGGCAGCATTTACATTTCCGGGGCAGGGTTCCCAGGCTGTTGGGATGGGCAAGACCTTGGCCGACGCCTTTCCGGTGGCGCGCGCCGTGTTCGACGAGGTCGATGCAGCCCTTGGAGAAAAGCTGACGGCGATCATTTGGGAGGGTCCCGCGGAGACCCTGCAGCTCACCCAGAACGCCCAACCGGCCTTGATGGCGGTATCTGTGGCTACTCTGCGCGTGCTGGAGGCCGAGGCTGGCTTTTCCGTGGGGCAGGACGCTGCCTTTGTGGCCGGCCACTCGCTTGGCGAATATTCGGCGCTGGCTGCTGCCGGCAGCCTGACGATCTCGGACACCGCGCGGCTGCTTCGCACCCGCGGTCTCGCAATGCAGAAGGCCGTGCCTGTTGGGGCCGGTGCCATGGCCGCGCTGCTCGGCCTCGATTACGAGGCGGCCATGGAGGTCGCCAAGGAGGCGGCGCAGGGCCAGATCTGCCAGGCTGCCAACGATAATGGTGGCGGGCAGGTGGTCGTCTCCGGCGACAAGGCCGCGGTCGATCGCGCCGTCGAGCTTGCCAAAACCAAGGGCGCCAAGCGCGCGATGCTGCTGCCGGTGTCCGCGCCGTTCCACTGCCAGCTGATGCAGCCCGCGGCCGACGCGATGGCGGACGCGCTGTCCAGGGTCACGATCAAGGCGCCTGCCGCGCCGCTGGTGTCGAACGTGCTGGCATCTGCCATCACCGATCCCGACGAGATCCGTCGCCGGCTGATCGAGCAGGTCACCGGCACGGTGCGCTGGCGCGAGTCGGTTGCCTATATGGCAGGGCAGGGCGTCACCCGCTTTTTCGAGATCGGCGCCGGCAAGGTGCTGACGGGTCTCGTCAAGCGCATCGCCGACGGCGCCGTCGGCGTTGCAGTCGGTGGTCCCAACGATATTGCCGCCGCCAAGGATGCATTGGCCGCTGCCAAGCAGGCTTGAGTTTGCGCACGATCTGTCCGGAAAACCGCTGCACAGTTTTCCGGATCGTGCTTTGGAGGAGTTGTTTCGATGTTCGATCTGACTGGCAAAAAGGCGCTCGTCACCGGCGCGACCGGCGGCATCGGCGGGGCGATTGCGCAGGCGCTGCACGCGCAGGGCGCCACCGTCGCGATCTCTGGAACGCGCAAGGAAGTGCTGGATGAGCTGGCCGGCAAGCTCGGCGAGCGTGCCTTCGTGCTGCCCTGCAACCTCTCCAAGGCCGACGAGGTCGAGGCGCTGGTGCCGGCTGCCGAAGCGGCTATGGGCCAGGTCGACATTCTCATCGCCAATGCCGGCATCACGCGTGACAATCTGTTCGTTCAGCTCCGCGACGAGGATTGGGACGAGGTTATCAACGTCAATCTGACCGCGACCTTCCGACTGGCGCGGGCCGCCACCAAGCTGATGATGCGCAAGCGCTTCGGCCGGATCGTCGCCATCACCTCTGTGGTCGGCGTGACAGGCAACCCCGGGCAAGGCAATTACACCGCCTCGAAGGCGGGCCTGATCGGCATGATCAAGACGCTCGGCGCCGAATACGCCAAGCGCGGCGTCACCGCCAACTGCATCGCGCCCGGCTTCATCAAAACGCCGATGACAGATGCACTCAATGACAAGCAGCGAGAGACGATTCTGACCAAGGTTCCGGCCAACCGCCTGGGGACGCCCGAGGACATTGCGGCTGCCGCCGTCTACCTGTGTTCGAACGAAGCAGCCTACGTCACCGGCCAAACCCTTCACGTCAACGGCGGCATGGCCATGATCTGACGCGCCGTTCCGCACTGCCCACATGGGCGGGGTGGAAGCGGCAACGGCCGTTTCCGGAGCGAATTGAGGCGTGTAGTCAAGGCAGTTGAAGTATGATAACCGGACGCTCAACGGATGGGCAAAGAACGCCATTGCAGGTTTTTGAAACCCTGTATATTGGCGATGCAGAGCCTTGGCCGTCGTTCGCCCGGTCCTGCATCGTCTAGGGTGGGACCACATCAAAGTTCGTAAGCGAAGGCAGTCAACGACCACGACGGCTCGTATCGTCCCGGGGGGTCGGGTCTACAGGGAACAACACGAGGTTATGCAATGAGTGACATTGGCGAGCGGGTTAAGAAGATCGTGGTCGAACACCTTGGTGTTGAACCCGAGAAGGTTGTCGACGCTGCGAGCTTCATCGACGACCTCGGCGCCGACAGTCTGGACACCGTCGAGCTGGTGATGGCGTTCGAAGAAGAATTCGGCTGCGAGATTCCGGACGATGCCGCGGAGACGATTCTCACCGTCGGCGACGCCACGAAGTTTCTCGAGAAGAACGCGAAGAGCTAAGGCTCTTCATTTCGCGGGGACAACATTGAAACCGGACGGGCCGCTTCCCAGCGGCCAGCCGGTTTCTTGTTATTGGCCGTGAATCTTTCGATGCGGAGTTTTCGGACATGAGGCGGGTTGTCGTCACGGGTCTCGGCATGGTGTCGCCACTCGGCTGCGGCGTCGAGCCGACCTGGAAGCGCATTCTCAACGGTGAGAGCGGTGCTCGTCCAATCGAGAGCTTCGATGTCTCCGATCTGCAGACCAAGATCGCCTGCACGGTGGTGCGCGGCGACGGCAGCAACGACACCTTCAATGCCGACAAGTGGATGGAGCCGAAAGACCAGCGCAAGGTCGACGACTTCATCATCTTCGGCATGGCCGCGGCCGGCCAGGCGCTCGACGATGCCAATTGGCATCCCGAGACCGAAGAGGACAAATGTGCGACCGGCACCATGATCGGCTCGGGCATCGGCGGCCTCAACGGCATCGCCGACACCGCGATCCTTTTGAAGGAGCGCGGACCACGCCGGGTGTCCCCGTTCTTCATACCCGGCCGCCTGATCAATCTCGCCTCCGGGTATGTTTCGATCGCGCACGGGTTGAAGGGACCGAACCATTCGGTGGTCACGGCCTGCTCGACCGGGGCGCACGCCGTCGGCGACGCCGCCCGACTGATCGCGCTCGGCGATGCCGACGTGATGGTTGCCGGCGGAGCGGAGTCGCCGATCAGCCGCATCGGCATCGCCGGCTTCAACGCGGCGCGGGCGCTGTCGACCGGGTTCAACGAGACGCCCGAGAAGGCCTCGCGTCCCTACGACAAGGACCGTGACGGGTTTGTCATGGGCGAGGGCGCCGGAGTCCTCGTTCTGGAGGAGCTCGATCACGCCCGGCGACGCGGCGCGAAGATCTATGCCGAGGTGATCGGCTACGGTCTGTCGGGCGATGCCTATCACATCACGTCGCCTGCGCCCGACGGCGATGGCGGCTTCCGCAGCATGTCCGCCGCGCTCAAGCGGGCCGGCCTGACGGCATCCGACCTCGACTACATCAACGCGCACGGCACCTCCACGCCGCTCGGCGACGAGATCGAGCTCGGCGCGGTGGAGCGGCTGCTTGGCAATGCCGCGTCAAAGGTCGCGATGTCCTCGACCAAATCGTCGACCGGCCATCTGCTCGGCGCTGCCGGTGCGATCGAGGCGATCTTCGCCATCCTCGCGATTCGCGATAACGTCGTCCCACCGACCATCAATTTGGACAACCCGTCGATCGAGACCGCGATCGATCTCGTGCCGCACAAGGCGAAGAAACGTGACGTGAACGTTGCGTTGTCGAATTCCTTCGGGTTCGGCGGTACCAACGCGTCGGTGATCGTCCGGCGACTAAGCCAATAGTTTGTGTTCGCGACGAATCCACCGTTTTGCCGTATTCGGCGATAGTCATGTCTGTGGGCGCGTGTAGTTGGCTCGGCAAGTGATTGCCCGGCCGCGATTGAACCGGCAGGATTCAGGTTGCTTCGATGAGTGAAAGGCCGCCCATTTCGCCCCGGAGTCCGCGGGCAGCGCTCGAGCCCGAGCAGGTCCCACCGCCGCCGAAGCGTTCGGAGCGGGCGCGCAATCCCTTTGTCGTGGTCGGCAACGCCATCATCACCTTGCTCTTGATCGGCATGATCGGCGCAGGCGCGGCCTATTATTACGGACGGCAGGTGCTGGAATCGCCCGGGCCGCTGAAGGACGACAAGATCGTCAACATTCCCCAACGCGCGGGCAAGCGCGACATCGCCGAGACCCTGAACCGGGAAGGCGTGACCGACGTCAATCCATGGGTGTTCATCGGCGCCGTGGCTGCGCTGAAGGCGAGCTCGGACCTGAAGCCCGGTGAGTATTCGTTCCAGAAGAACGCGTCCCTGCGTGACGTCATCGCGACCATCGTCGAAGGCAAGGTTGTCCAGCACGCCGTCACGATTCCGGAGGGCCTGACCTCCGAGCAGATCGTGGCGCGGCTGTCCGACAACGACATCTTCACCGGCAGCGTGCACGAGGTGCCCCGTGAGGGCACGCTGCTGCCCGAGACCTACAAGTTCCCGCGCGGGACCCCGCGCGACCAGGTGATCCAGCGCATGCAGCAGGCGCACAAGCGCGTGCTCGCGGAGATTTGGGAGCGCCGCAGCCAGGATCTTCCTGTCAAGACGCCGGAGCAATTGGTGACGCTTGCCTCGATCGTCGAGAAGGAGACCGGCAAGCCGGACGAGCGCAGCCGCGTCGCCGCCGTGTTCGTCAATCGCTTGAAGCAGAAGATCAAGCTGCAGTCCGATCCGACCATCATCTACGGCCTTGTCGGCGGCAAGGGCACGCTGGGACGTCCGATCAAGCGCAGTGAGATCACGCAGCCCTCGCCCTACAATACCTATGTGATCGAGGGACTGCCGCCGGGTCCGATTGCCAACCCCGGCCGTGCCTCGCTGGAGGCCGCCGCCAACCCGGCCCGCACCCGCGACCTCTTCTTCGTCGCCGACGGTTCGGGCGGGCACGCCTTCACCGAGACCTACGACGCGCACCAGAAGAACGTCGCCAAGCTGCGCGCGATGGAGAAGCAGATCCAGAACGACATGGTCGAGCCGGCCGATGATGCGCCAGCGCCGGCCACCGCGGCGCCCGCCCCCACGGCGCCGGCAGCCGCAGATACGGCTCCGACCGCCACGACGCCGGCACCACGGCCGAAGAAGCCGGCACGGTCTGCGGCGCCCGCCCGCCAGGGCGCGGTGCAGCCGTCGCCGCCGGTGGTCCAGCGCTAGGCTGGCTGCAGACGTGCTACGGACTTTGCGGATTCCACTTTCCTGCAAAATAGTCTTAAGATTCCCGTGGCCTGATGGCCTCGCGAATCCCATGTTTCCGGAGAAACTGACCTGATGGCGCTGTCGTCCATGACCGGCTTTGCCCGAAGCCACGGCGCAAGCGGGCCGTATACGTTCGAATGGGAATTGAAGTCGGTCAACGCCAAGGGCTTTGACTTGCGGGTGCGGCTGCCGCAGGGCTTCGACGAGCTCGAAGCCCACGCCAAGAAGCGCGCCGGCGAGCTTTTGGCGCGCGGAACCGTCTACGCCAATCTCAACGTCAAGCGCGCCAACGCAGCCGCCAGCGTCCGCGTCAACGAGGACGTGCTCAACGCCGTGCTGAAGGCCGCCGCCGTGATCGCCGGCAAGGTCGACGCGGTTGCGCCGAGCATCGACGGCCTGCTCGCGATCAAGGGCGTCGTCGAGGTCGCCGAGCCCGAGGGCGATGAGGAGGAGGACAAGGCTGCGCGTGCCGCTGCAGCCGATGCGTTCGACAAGGCGCTCGACGAGCTCGTGGCGATGCGCAAGCGCGAGGGCATCTCGCTCGGACAGATCCTGACCCAGCGGGTCGACGAGGTCGAACAGCTGGCGAAGAAGGCGGAAGGTTCGCCCGGCCGCAAGCCGGAGGCGATCAAGGCCAGGCTCGCCGAGCAGATCGCCGCGTTGCTCGACACCTCCGATCGTTTCGATTCCGACCGCCTGATGCAGGAAGCGATCCTGATCGCGACCAGGGCCGACATCCGTGAGGAGCTCGACCGCATCGCCTCGCACATCGCGCAGGCGCGCGAGCTGATCGGCAAGGGCGGCCCGATCGGCCGCAAGCTCGACTTCCTGGCGCAGGAATTTCACCGGGAGGTCAACACCTGCTGCTCCAAGTCAAACGACATCGAACTGACCAATACCGGGCTCGCCATGAAGAACGTGGTCGAGCAATTCCGCGAGCAGGTCCAGAATCTGGAGTGATCGATGACGACGGACGGCCACGGAACTGATGGTGTCGAGCGGCGCGGATTGATGTTCGTGCTGTCCTCGCCGTCAGGCGCGGGCAAGACGACGCTGTCGCGTTTGTTGATCGAGCGCATGCCGGACTTGAAAATGTCGGTCTCCGCGACCACCCGCGCGATGCGGCCAGGCGAGGTCAACGGCACGGATTATTCATTCGTCGACAAGGCCACCTTCGAGGCGATGGTGAAGGCCGGCGAACTGCTGGAATGGGCCACCGTGTTCGACAACAGCTACGGCACGCCGCGCCGCCCCGTCGAAGCGGCGCTATCGGCCGGGCAGGACGTGCTGTTCGACATCGACTGGCAGGGCACGCAGCAGCTGCGCGAGAAGGCGCGTGCGGATGTCGTCAGCGTGTTCATCCTGCCGCCGTCGGCCAGCGATCTCGAGAAACGACTGCATTCCCGCGCGCAGGATTCCGACGAGGTGATCCGCAAGCGCATGAGCCGCGCCAGCCACGAGATGAGTCACTGGGCCGAGTACGATTACATCGTCATCAACCACAACATCGATGACGCCTTTGCCGAGGTGCAGTCGATCCTGAAGGCCGAGCGCCTCAAGCGCGAGCGGCGGATTGGCCTTGTGAGCTTCGTGCGAGGGCTGCAGGGTCAGCTTCAAGGCTAGCAAGGTCAGCTTTTGGGGCAGGCCGCGTCAGCCGTGGCCCTTCAGTCGCCAGCCGCTCCAGCATCGCCGTGATGATATCGATGGCGACGCCATTTTCGTCGACCGCATGCTCTTGATGTGCGTCCGCGTCTGGCTCTGCCGGCTCGTCGTGGCGGATGTCGTCGGCGAGATGAGGCGCGGGGCGCTCGATCTCGAACTCGCCGTGGAAATAGTCGATCTCGGTTTCGTCAGGTTCTGTTGCGGCAACCTGCGTGGGACGCCCCTGCGCAGCGATCCGGCCGATCGCGTCGGAGAATGCTGCGATCTGGCGGCCTTCCGAACGGATGGAATCGAAGTCCACCGGAAGCGGCCGCGCGACATGCGGCGCCGGTTCGGTGTGCCAGGGCGCGCGGCTGTCATGGTCATCCTGGCGGTGATCCCACTTCACCCGGCGATCGGCTGTCCGGACGCGCCTGCGCCCGCCTGCGAAGCGATAAATCACGCTCGCGAGGATGCCAGCGAGCGCCAGCGCACCGCCGACGACGAGCAATAGCATCTGGAGCGAACCCGTCGGCTTGTCCGCCGGCGGCTCGGCCGCGGCGAGGGCCGCCGGGGCAGGGGATGCGGCCGGGTTCTCGCTCGGCTGTGCGGCGTTCGGCGCAGGTGCGGCAGCCGGCTGCGGCGAAGCGGCGGTCGCAGTGGCGTCAGGCCCGGGCGCGGTGATGGCGGGCTGCGCCGCATTGGCATCCAGGGTGCTGGGCGCCTGCCGAGCTGAAGCTGCGGCCGGCGCGGGCGTGACCGCTGCGGCTCTGGTCTGCTGCTGTGCCATGTACTCAGCATGCGCGTTCTGCACCGATTGCGCCGCGGGCGGAGCCGCATCCGGCGTATCGGCCGCCGCCTGCGCGATTTGCGCGGCTTTGGCGTCTTCGGCGCGCAGATACCAGCATTGCCGCTTGGTCGCGCGCTCGAGCCGATAGTGCCAGTGCTGTCCGTGCGGCGCGACGCCTTTGGGGGACGCCAGGCAGTCGCCCGCGGCATTCGCGGTGCTTGCGGCAGCGGGCGCGCTTGGCGCGTTCTGGGAGACAGCGGCCAATGGTACGCCCGCGACGATGCTGCCGATCAGCGCGGATATGAACTTTGCGGTGCGGTTGCCCATCCTGGTCTCCCGTTTACGCATGACGCAACTCGTTACGGGGGCTTTCTCAACAAAGAGTTAGGTGGCAATGAGCCCCAAATCCGGAGAGGATGTGGCTTGAATCGGGCTTGCGACGTGTTCGTTCCATCCGAATTGAGTCATTTCGGGGGCGTTTGGTGGGTGCGCGGTTCCGCAAGCTGGAATTGCGACGGGCCCGGCGCGGGATGCGGGCTCATTCATGCCGGATGATAATCGTGCGGGCCGACCGGTGCTTCGCCGCCGTCAAGCGGCGGCGAAGGCATTACTTGGTGGCGCAGCAGTCGACCAAGAGGCGCCAGATGCGCTGGATCTCGGCTGACCTCTGCATCTCGAGCACGTGGTTCTCGCTGGAATGAAGAGATGCTGCTTCGGAGTGTTGTTCGCGCGGTGCGATCCAGCGTTCTGAGATCGGATCGTACCATTTGCTCGGCGTCACCACGTTCGTATCTCCTCTTCATCCCCCTGGTTTCTGCGCCTATCCCATGCGCCGGTTGCTGGTGTTCTGGGTGAGATTGCCGTGAGCCGCCTGCTCACGGATGTTCTGCTTCTCGTCGTCGCGATGGCCCTTGGTGGTGTCGACGGGAACGTCCGGCGCGCTGCCGGGGCCTTTGTGGCTCTGGTTCTCGTCGGGAACGGGCTGGACCGTTTTTGTCAGCGGCTTCGTCATGCGCTCGACTCCGTCGTTGCCTTTGACAAGAGGCCAACGCACGCCGGGCGCGGGACGTTCCCAAGCCTGGATGAAGTGATGGGGCCGCCATTAGTGCTGCAATACCTCTTCTCGGCTGACGAAGAACTCTCGCGGGTGCGGAGCCCGTTGCCTGCCGACTCGGCGCATTGCGGCGCCTCGCGGTACTTTCCGATCATTGCTCGATGCCGTCGAGGGCATCCAGTAGCGGCGTCCATGCGCGGAACCATGCCCGCAGGCCTCTGAATCCCGTGTTTCCGGCTGCAAAGGCTGCCGTGAGCCCACTGACGAATTAACGAGATTGTCGCGAGCCGCCCGCCTTCCTGAAGTCACGCTGCCACGCCGCGGTGTCCGAGGGCATGGGCTGGCGCTGCTAGCCGAGGCGCGCTTCGCGTCCGGCAGGCTCGCGGTTCAAGTACCGATAGGTGTCGATCGCCCTGTTGGCGAGCATCAGCGGACGGCGCTCGCCGGTCTTCAGCTGCGCTTCGATCGCGTCGAGAATGACGTTTGCCGAGGTGTCAGGCGGGCCCAGCTCGCCGCTCTTCTCGAGGAAGCTCCAGGCGATGAAGAATGCGCTCTCGACCGTGCAACGAATGGACATGCGCTGCCAACGCCGCGCGGCGGCAGGCGTTCCGTGAGCGGCGGCTAGATATGCATCTCGCCGCCGGCCTAAACTCAGTTCTTCAGCACGATACGGCCGACCACCTTGCCGGCGCGAAGTTCGTCGATCCACTTCTGCACGTCGCCCATCGGCTCTTCGCGCATCGGCGTCGGCTTGATCTTGCCGGCGCGGGCAAGCGCCATCAGTTCGTGAGCCTCCGCGAGCGTGCCGACCATGAAGCCTTCAACGGTAAGGCGTTTGTAGACCCATTGCACCATCGGCAGCGTGAACTGGCCGCCCATCAGGCCGGAGACCACGACCTTGCCGCCGCGCGCGGCGACCGCGACCGCAAACGCCATCGACTTCTCGTTGCCGGCGAAGTCGACGACCCCGTCGAAGCCGCCATCGGTCTCCTTCAGGATGCGCTTGATCACGTCGGGCTCGGACGGATCGTAGGCATTGGCTGCGCCGTTCTTGAGCGCCGTCTCGCGCGCGGCCGGCGAGAGATCGGCCACCGTGATCGGCTGCTTGAACATGGCTTGCGCGAACGACAGGCCCATCATGCCGACGCCACCAAGACCGATCAGCAACAGGTTGCGCTGGCGCGGACGGTCGACCAGGCGCTTGAGTGCGCCATAGGCCGTGACGCCGGAGCACATCAGCGTCGCCGCCTGGTTGACGGGCAGGGGATCATAGTCGAGCAGATATTTCGCGTCGGGCACGAGCACGTGGGTGGCGAAGCCGCCATCGATGGAGACGCCCAGGAAGCGCTGCTTCGCGCAAAGGTTCTCGTCGCCGTTCTTGCAGTCGCGGCACTGCCCGCAGCCGATCCAGGGAAACACCGCCTTCTTCGAACCGACGAGACCCGCCGGCACGTCGGGGCCGACTTCGTCGACGATTCCGGCGATCTCGTGGCCCAGCGTGAACGGCAGCGTCATGCCACGGGTGGTATCGAGCTTCTTGCCGCCGCCGAGATCGGCATAGCCATCCTGGATGTGCAAGTCGGAATGACAGAGGCCGCAGCGCTCGATGCGCACCAGCACCTCGGCGCCTTCCGGTTTTGGTGTGTCGACGATGGTCTCGCACAGCGGCGCATCGAACTTGACCAGCGATTGACGACGCATCATCGCCATTTTCTTTCCTCCGGAATATGGATTATTGCGCTTCGCCGCGTATATCCGCCAATTCACGCGCCATGGCAACAAAGCCCGAGATCGGAACAGTCTCGGCGCGCCGCGTCGCATCGACGCCGGCGGCCTGCGCAAGTCGCGCCGGGTCGACACCTAACGATTTCAGGCTCTGGCGCAGCATCTTGCGGCGCTGTCCGAAGGCTGCGGCCGCGACCTGTTCGAGCAGCTTGCGATCGCAGGGCAATGGCTCCGCGCGCGGCTTGAGGCGAACGACGGACGAGGTGACTTTCGGCGGCGGCACGAAAGCGGATGGCGAAATGTCGAACAGGATCCTTGTCTCTGCGCGCCAGTTGGCGAGTACACCGAGCCTCCCATAGGCGTCCGCGTCCTCGCGCGCGACGATGCGCTCTGCGACCTCGCGCTGAAACATCAGCACCATCATGTCGTACCAGGGCGGCCAGGGCTCGATGGTGAGCCAGTTGATCAGGAGCTGGGTCGCGATGTTATAGGGCAGATTGGCGACGATCTTGGCGCGATCTCCGCCAAGCAGCGGCCGCGGATCGAAGGTCATGGCGTCGCCATGCACGATCTCGAGCCTGTCAGGATAGCGCGCGGAAATATCCTCGAGTGCCGGGATCGCGCGTTCGTCATGCTCGATCGCAATCACGCGTCTGGCGCCGAGCGCAAGCAGCGCGCGCGTCAGGCCGCCGGGACCGGGGCCGATCTCGATGATGGTGGAATCTTCGAGAGGCGCGGCCGCGCGCGCGATGCGCGCGGTGAGATTGAGGTCGAGCAGAAAATTCTGGCCCAACGATTTGCGGGCCGACAGCGCATGCTGGCGAATGACCTCGCGAAGCGGCGGGAGGTCGTCGATCGCGCGCATCAGCTGTTTGCGGCCGCCATGCGGCTTGCAAGCTTGAGTGCCGCAATCAGGCTCGCCGGATTGGCTTTGCCCGTACCGGCGATGTCGAAGGCGGTGCCGTGATCGGGCGAGGTGCGGATGAAGGGCAGGCCGAGCGTGACGTTGACGGCGTCGTCGAACGCCACGGTCTTGATCGGGATCAGCGCCTGGTCGTGATACATGCAGACCGCGCAGTCATAGCTGTTGCGCGCGGCCTCGTGGAACATGGTGTCGGCGGGCAGCGGGCCCCTCGCGTCTATGCCGTCATTGCGCAGCACTTTAAGCGCGGGCGCGATCACGGTCTGCTCCTCGCGGCCGAGCGAGCCGTCCTCGCCGGCATGCGGATTGAGGCCAGATATCGCGATGCGCGGCCGCGCAATGCCGAAGCGGAATGTGAGCTCGGTCGCGACGATGCGCACGGTCGAGACGATGAGGTCGCTCGTGAGCTGGGCGAGAGCGTCGCGTAGCGAGACGTGGATCGTCACCGGCACCACGGCAAGACGCGGCGACCACAGCATCATCACCGGCTGCGGCTCGCGGCCGTCGGTGCTGGCGAGCTCGGCCAGAAATTCGGTGTGACCGGGATGCCGGAAACCGGCGCGGTACAGCACGCTCTTGGCGATCGGGTTGGTGACGACGGCGCTGGCGCGCCCCTCGCGTACGTCGCTGACCGCCCGGCGAATCGAGGCGAGCGCGGCCGGAGCGCTCGATGCGTCAGGCTTGCCTGGTACGGCGCTCGCACGCTCGCCGGTCGCAACCACGGGCAGCGCGTCGGCGAAGGCGGAGACGGCTTCTTCAGGGCTCACCGCGGCGATCGCGATGTCGGCGCCGACGGTCAATCCCAGTGTCTTGGCGCGGTGCGCGATCAGCGCCTCGTCGCCGAGCAGGTAGAAAGCGGGAAGGCTGAGCTCGCGGCGCTTGAGCCAGGCTGCGATCGTGATGTCCGGGCCGATGCCGGCGGGCTCTCCGAGCGTCAGCGCGAGGGGCTTTGCGGGAGCGCCCATCAGCGGTTGCGATACTCGATCATCGCAGCTTTGCGGAGCTCGTCGAGATAGGCCTTCTGCGTCTTCTCGTACTTCTCCGTATACATCTTCTGTTGAATTTCGCGCTTCTTCGGCGTGTCGATCGTGGTCGGCTTGCGCGAGCACAGCGCCACCATCTCGATGCCTGACTTGGTCACCTCGGGCGCGGTCATATGGCCGATCGGGGTATCGTCGAGCACCTTGCGCAGCGCCTCGGGCAGATCTGCGGTCGTCTTGGTCACGGTCTCGCGGATGGTAGCGTTCGGCGTCGAGCGGAACAGCGAATTGGCTTCCTCACAGCTTCCGACGCGCGCCCGATATTGCTCGGCTTCCTTCATCCGCGTCTCCTGGAAAGCCGCAGACGAGCCGCGCGGCACGATCAGCACGACCGGCTGCATCTTGTATTCGGTGCCCTCGACCTGGAGCTTCTCGTCACCGCTTTCCCGCACCTTGTCGGCGACGTCCTTTTCGCCGACCATCAGCTTCTCCTTGAACCGGCCGCGCACGAGGCTGGTCCAGACCATCTCCGACTTCATGCGGTTCTTGAGGGTGTCGGGACGCACGCCCTTGACCTCGAGCGACTTGGAAAGCTGATCGGGCGTGATGCGCATGCGCTGCGCCATGCCCTCGAAGGACTGGTTGACGTCGGCGGCGGTGGGATCGACGCCGTATTTCTTGCCTTCCTTGATTTTGAGCTTGTCGTCGATCAGCGTGTTAATGACGTCTTGCCGGCTCGGTGTCTTCTGCGTCGTCAGCTGGTCGAGCTTGGAGCGCTGCTCGATGTCGAAATCGGTGATGGGATCGCCGTTGACCATGACCACGATGTTCTGCGCCCGTGCCGGCGCGCCGGCTAAAACCAGTACGGAGGCCAGCACGAGAAGGGGAAGGCGGAAGACAGGCAATCGGATTGTCATGGTTGTCGCTCGCATATCAGCCCGGATGATCCTGCGATTGGGAACAGGCCGGCACTTTCAGACCGATCACTGGAGGCCGCCGCCGGGACTGCTGGTGGTCGACGAGGTCGCGATCGTGCGCAGGCCGATCTGGAACATGAACGCGTGGTTCAGCACGGGGGGTGCCGAGCCCGCAGAATAGCTGTACGACGTTACATAGTTGACGCCGAGCACAAAGCAATCGTCGACGTAGCCCGCGCCGAGCACATATTGGTTGATCTTGTTGGCCTCGAGGTCCCAGCGCGCGGAGCCCGTCACCACCCAGTTGGTCGCGACCTTGATCGAGCCCGTCGTCAGGATGCCCTCGCGTCGGGTCAGGTAGCCGAGCTCGGGCTGCGGCGCGTAATTGCCGTACATCATGCTGACCGACCAACGATTGAAGTTGGCGCGGCCTTCCGCCTCGAAGCGCTGGATGTTCCAGGTCTGCTCGTCCATGCGGGAGCGGACACTGAATGTGTAGGTGCTGTTGGGAGAGTAGGCGGCGCTCGCGACATAGTCGGAGCGCGGCTTGTCGAGGCCGGAATCCAGGCCCGTGTTGATGGTGTCCTGGACCGCGTAGGAGTTCAAGCCGAACAGCTGGTAGGACTGGCCGAACAGCACCTTGACCGCGCCGCCTTTGTCGAACTGCGTGGTCGCCTGCACGCCGACATTGGCGCGGCCACCGCCCTCGACGCGGTCATAGCCGGAGAACTTGTCGACATTGAACAGGTTCGAGGTGTCGAACACCATGCTCTGCGCATCCTCGTTCGGAAGCTTGCCGGCATAGGTCTCGTTCGGGCGGATGATGACCTGCGCGATCGGCTCGATCGTGGTCGAGCCCCAGGGTTGGACATTGATGAAGGGATAGCGGTACTCGAGGCCGACGGTCGGCATCAGGCGGAACGCCTGGGTGTCGCCGACGGGGAGGTAGTTCGACACGCCCGGCTGGTTGGAAATGTCAGCGTTGATCGCGTCGGCGCGCAGGATCGCGAACGGTGTCCAGATCTCGCCGAACGGATCGGTGTAGGACTTGCGCCACTGCGCCTCCGCGGTCAGGCGGGTGTAGGTGCCGGGGACACCGCGCAGAAGACATCCATTCGGCATGCTGCGTGCAGCGGGGTCGGCCGATGCGATCGCGCAGAGGCCTGAGGTGTTGGCCGTCGTCGTGATCGGATCGAACGCCGCGTCGTTACGCGTCAAGTTGACGAAGTTCGTCTTGTAGCTGAACTCGCCGCCGAAGACCGGATAATTCAGCACGTTCGAGTAGTCGATGACGGGATAGACGACGGGGACCTGCTGCTGGTTGCCCGAGTAGCTCAGCCAGTACATCGTGCGCGCGTCGAAGAAGCTGCGATTGCCGACGCCGGTCAGGTAGAGCTGCGACAGCGCATCGGTCGGCAGATACAGGAACGAGCCCAGCGGATCGCGGTACTGCGACAACCGATAGTCCGAGAAGAAGTAGTAGTCGGACATCAGGACGCCGTCCCAACCCCAGACCCATTTGTCGTTCAGCGCAAACTGACCCTTGGTGTCGACGGCGCCGCGGAACTGACGGTCGCCGGGTTGACCGGCGAGCGCGCCTGGGTCGAGCTGGTCGATGCCGTAGACGCGAACCTGGTAGGCGCCGTCCATCAGGCGCTGGCGGAACTCGGCCTGGAACAGCACGCCTTGCCGGGACGTGATGCGCGGGTTGAAGGTTGCGTCCATGTCGGGCGCGATCGCCCAATAGAACGGGACTTCGACGCCATAGCCGAACGGCGTGTTCGAGGTGAAGCCCGGCATCAGGAAGCCGGTCTTGCGCTTCACCGTCGGGTCGGGTGTCGAGAAATAGGGCATGTAGGCGAGCGGCACGCCGTAGAATTCCAGCTGCGCCGTCTCGAAATACAGCATCTTCTCCTGCTGGTCGTGGATGATGCGGGCACCCTTGACCTGCCAGAGCGGCGGCTTCTTCGGATCGTCCTTGCAGGGCGCGCAGGCCGTGTAGACGCCGTTCTCGAACACCGTGTAATTGCCGGAGGAGCGGTCGGCGCGGGTCGCGGCCATGCGGGTCTGGTCGGCGGTGTCCACGCGCAGCGAATCGACGAACCCGTCGCGGTAATCGTCAGAGAGATCCATGATCTCGGCATAGGTGATCTTGCCGTCGGCATCCGTCATGCGGATGTTGCCCTCGGCATGCAGCCGCTTGGTCTTCTGGTCGTAGATGACCCGGTCAGCCTCGACGCTGGTGCCGTTGTAGAACAGCTGAACGTTGCCGACCGCGGAGACACGCGAATTGTTATAGTCGTAGTCGACCTCGGTCGCCTGCACGAGCATTTGCCCGTCATTTGCGGCCTTCGGCGGCTTCGGACGTGGCGGCAGCGGATTGTAGGTGAAGCTCTGGGCGCTCGCAGGCGCCACGGCGGCAACATCCATCAGCGCGCCGAGCGATGTCACGGCGGCGACGGCCATCAGCAGCCCGCGAATGGACCAGCAGACCCCGTTCGCGCGCACTGCGGTGCGCCGCGTCAAACGAGACGCAGGTCCTCGATGGACGGCAGTCACTAACCGTCCTCCTGGTACAGCAAGGCCAAAAAGCCGGTGAGGCCGCCCACCACTACGGGCAACCACGCCGCAGCGATCGGATGCATCAACTCAGCCTTGCTCAAGTCTTCAGTCACTTTCGACAAAACGTAGAGCAGAAAGCCTGCGCCCACGCCACTCAAAACCATCTTCTGTACGCCACCCATCCGGAAGAAGCGCAACGACACGGAGGCCGCGAGCATCACCATGGCGGCGAGCAAGAACGGCTGTGCCAGTAGCTTGTGATACTGGAGTCGATATCCGGCTGTCGCGAACCCTGAGCTCTCGGATGAACTGATGTAGCTCGGTAGTTGCCAAAAGGACACAGTTTCGGGTGTGGAAAAGCTGTTGCGGACCTGCGCCTCGGTCAACGTCGTCGGAATCTCCAGGCTGGCCTGGTCGACCGGCGGGGAGCCCAGCGAAAAACGGCGCACGCCCTTGAACAGCCAGTGACCGGTCTCCAGCGTCGCCTCGCGTGCCTCGATCCGTTCCTTGAAGTGCTGCTCTGTGTCAAACCGGAACAGCGTGAGCCCAGTCAGGCGGACGCCCTGTTGCTCGCTGCGCGCCGCATTGATGATGGTCTGGCCGTCACTGGTCACCTGGTTGAGCCAGAAGCCGGAGGCGTCCTGGATCCCGCCGCCGGGCGCCGAGCCGAACAGCTCGGCTTCCATGCGCTTGGAGATCTCACGCAGATTCGCCGAGGTCGGATTGTAGGCGACGGTGGCGAGCACGCCGATCACGAGCGCGCTGCCGAGCGCGGGCGCGATAATCTGCCAGGCTGAGATGCCGGC
Source organism: Bradyrhizobium sp. USDA 4472 (assembly GCF_054058595.1). Classification (NCBI taxonomy): domain Bacteria; kingdom Pseudomonadati; phylum Pseudomonadota; class Alphaproteobacteria; order Hyphomicrobiales; family Nitrobacteraceae; genus Bradyrhizobium; species Bradyrhizobium sp. USDA 4472. The sequence goes on along the minus strand of NZ_JBSSAM010000001.1, from coordinate 6,707,128 downwards.
GGCGCGCGCGACCACGAGCTCGAGCCGGCGGGACAGGTCGAGATAGCAGATCATGGCGCCGATCAGCATGCAGAACGGCGTCAGCTTCTCCAGGAGCTGCGGCACCCGGAACAGCGAGGTCTCGGCCACCATGATCGCGGAGGCAGAGGCGAGCCCCGAGGTCTTGCGCACCATCTCGATGTAGTCGACCAGCACCAGCAGCAGGAAAATGCTCGCGAACACGCCGAGCGCTGCAACCACGAAGCGGCCGGCGAAATAGCGCCCGAGTGTATTGGTGAGCATGCTCATGCGGTGGCCGGCCGTCCGAACAGCCGCGCGATGCGCGCGTTCGACCTGTTGATGGCTTCCATGAGCCCGGGGGGCGGCTCGACCACGATGCCGCCGATGATCATCCACATGCCGGTGCCGATCGCGCCGAAAACCATCGCATATTGGGCCGCCACCGGAACCGGCGATTTCACGGCCATCACCGAGCAGGCGAAGCCGGCCATGCGCAGGCCGAACACGGCGAGGATCGAGGAGCCGATCGAGAAGTTGCGGCTCTGACGCGTGGTGCGCGGCGCGCCGAGAAAGGCGAAGGTCAGCGCCGCAAACGCGAACGGGTAGATCGGGGCCAGCAGGCTGTCATGCAGGGCCGAACGGAACTGCCCGGGTATCTGCTGGTAGACCGGATCGTCTTCGGACGGCGAGAACAGCTCCCAGAGATATCGCTCGCGAATGCCGAGGGCGACGTCATGGCCCTGGTTGCCGAACTTCGACATGTCGAATCCGTAGCGGCCGAAGGCCACCAGGGCGGGGTCGCGCTTGCCGAGTTCGAAACGCTGGAGATTGCCGTCCTTCAGCACCAGGAACGACCCGGTTTCGTTCTTCACGACCTCGCCGTGCTCGGCGACGATCGAGACGCGCTCATTCGGATCGCGGCGATCGTCGATGAAGATGCCGGCGAGGATGCCGCCGGGCAGCCGCTCACGAATCCGGATCGTGAGGTTCTTGTCGAGCTGGGCGAAGCGTCCCGGCTGCAGGACGTTGGTGAGCACATCGGCGGTGATCTCCGCGTCCCATTGCTTGATCCGCCGCATCCCGTCGGGAGCGAGGTAGGCCGCGATGAAGGCGACCAGCAGCGCCACGACGCAGGTGGCACAGAAGAACGGATAGAACAGCCGGAACGGCGACAGGCCGGCGGCATTCATCACGATGATTTCGGAGTCGGTCGCGAGCTTGTTCAGCGTGTGCGAGATCGCGATCATCAGCGCGATCGGCGAGATGATCAGCACGAGCGCCGGAATCACCAGACTGGTGATGCCGAGGAAGGTCAAGATGGTCTGACCCTGGCTCGTCATCAGGTCGATGCCGCGCAATGCCTGCGTAATCCAGATCACGCCGGTGAGGCTGACCAAGACGAGCGCAAACGACGCCAGCGTCGTGCGGAAAATATACCTGTCGATCGACCCCATGCGCTACCGCACGATTCCCACCAAAGCCCCAACGTGCACCGGAATTCCGGCTGTCCGACCAATCCCTGACAGGGATCCCCAAGGTCGGCCAACCGCCTCTTCCGGCCGCTCACTCTCTCACTACCATCCCTTTGATCCGTCAACAAAATGGCTGACCCGTGGCACCGTCAATATATGGTTAATATTTCCCTCGATGTGGATTCCGGGCCACGCGCGGTGCTTGGCATCGACCCGGCTTCTCGCCCATAGTGGGAAAACCACCAGTGAATCGCCGTTCAGGTTCCGCCTTTGGCCAGCCCGTGATCGGCAAAAGCTGCATAATTCTGAGGAGTTACCCATGTCCGATGCCGTCAAGGTCGGCTTTGTCCCGTTGGCTTCCGCCGCCCGTGGCATCCTGGTCGTGTTCTGCGACGATGCTCTGAAGGTCGGGCCGGCGACGGCCAAGGCGCTTGGCGGCGCGAACGAACTCATGAAGAGGGCGGCGTCGGCCGCATCTTTCAAAGGCAAAAGCGGCGTCGCGCTGGACATTCTCGCCCCCGAAGGCCTGAAGGCCGAGCGCCTGATCGTGATCGGGACCGGGAATCCTTCAGCCCTCAAGAACAACGATTTCCTCAAATTCGGCGGCATGGCGGCCAGCAAGCTGAAGGCGGGCTCCGCGACCATGACCATCATGGCCGAGCTTCCTGACGGCGCCATGACTGGCGAGCAGGCGGTCGCGATTGCCTCGGGCCTTCGCTTGCGCGCCTACAAGTTCGACCGCTACAAGACCAAGAAGAAGGACGGCGAGGAGAGCGCTTTGCGCGCCGAAGTCTCGCTGGCGGTGGGCGATGCGGCTGCGGCCAAGAAGGCCTTTGCGTCAGCCGGTGCGGTCGTCGACGGCGTCATCATCGCGCGCGATCTCGTCAACGAGCCGCCGAACGTGCTCTTCCCCGAGGAATTCGCGCGCCGCGCCAGTCTGCTGCGCAAGCTCGGCGTTAGAATCGAGGTGCTCGACGTCAAGGCGATGCAGAAGCTCGGCATGGGCGCGCTGCTCGGCGTCGGCCAGGGCTCTGCGCGGCCGAGCCGCACCGTGATCATGCGCTGGGACGGCGGCAAGAAAGGCGAGGCGCCTGTCGCCTTCGTCGGCAAGGGCGTCTGCTTCGACACGGGCGGCATCTCGATCAAGCCGGCCGGCAGCATGGAGGACATGAAGGGCGACATGGGCGGTGCGGCCTGTGTCGTCGGCCTGTTGCACGCACTCGCGGCGCGCAAGGCCAAGGTCAATGTGGTAGGCGCCATCGGCCTCGTCGAGAACATGCCCGATGGCAACGCGCAGCGGCCCGGCGACATCGTCACCTCGATGTCAGGCCAGACCATCGAGATCATCAACACTGACGCGGAAGGCCGCCTCGTGCTCGCCGACGTGCTCTGGTACGTGGCCAAGAAGACCAAGCCGAAATTCATCGTGGATCTGGCGACGCTGACCGGTGCGATCGTGGTCGCGCTCGGCACCGATCACGCCGGCATGTTCTCCAACAATGACGAGCTTGCCGAGCGGCTGCACGCAGCCGGGATCGAGAGCGGGGAGAAGGTCTGGCGTCTGCCGCTGGGCCCCGAATACGACAAGCTGATCGATTCCCAGTTCGCGGACATGAAGAACACCGGTGGCCGCCACGGCGGCTCGATCACTGCGGCGCAATTCCTGCAGCGTTTCGTCGACGGCACGCCCTGGGCGCATCTCGACATCGCCGGCACCGCGATGGGCGCTCCCAAGACCGACATCAACCAGAGCTGGGGGTCCGGCTACGGCGTCCGGCTGCTCGATCGTCTGGTGGCGGATCACTACGAGCGCAAATGACGCGAGATGACCGAAGTTTTATTCTACCATCTGCAAAACATGACGGTTGAGAACGTGTTGCCGCCGCTTCTCGAGAAATCGCTCGAGCGCGGCTGGCGCGTCGTGGTGCAGTCGACGTCACCGGAGCGCGCCGATGCGCTCGACGCTCATCTGTGGACCTATCGCGACGATTCCTTTTTGCCGCACGCGACATGGCGCGTGAACGATGTGGCCGAGCAGCCGATCGTGCTGGCGGTCGAGGCGGACAATCCGAACGGCGCCAATGTTCGTTTCCTGGTCGACAACGCCGCGTTGCCCGAGGACACGGACCGCTACGAGCGCATGGTGCTGCTGTTCAACGGCGATGATCCGGACGCGCTTGCGGCCGCCCGCAGCACCTGGACGGATTGCAAGACGCGGGGATTTGAGGTCACCTATTGGCAGGCCGACGAACGGGGCCGGTGGCAGCGGCGGAATTAGCGGCCGCTCGCAATTAATGATAATTTGGACTTTCTCGGGCAGATTGGATTCGGCCACCTTCGTGCCGCAAAGTGATGTTGGTACAATTGCTTAGGGCTGCTCCTTCATGCGGGGACTTTAGTTTATCGTGCGACATCAAAAGCTTCCAAAGTCGCTCATCGTTGCGTTGACCGCTGTCGCGCCGCTGATCGCGGGCTGCTCGGGCGGAACCGATTTTCTGGCGTCTGCCAAAGACGCGGAGTGGTTCAACAAGCCGAGCCGCCTGTTCATCAAGAACATCTCGATCGAGTCGCCGCCGCTGACACCCGACAAGCCGGTGGGGCCTGAGGATCTCGTCAGCGCCGACGGTGCATGCCCGGGCATGGCACCGCCCGGTCCCGCCGATGCCAATGCGTCGACGGCGCCGGCGCCCGCGGGCGGCACGGTCGCGCTCGGCCACACCGAATGCGACGTGGTGCGCGGCATCGGCGCGCCCTCGAACGTCAACCTCTCCACCGACGCCGCCGGCCGGCGCGTCGCGGTGGTCACCTGGACCACGGGTCCGCGCGCGGGCATCTACACCTTCACCTCGGGGCGCCTCTCCGCGATCGAGGGCACGCCGGAGCCGCCGGTCGTTGCGAAGCCGGTGAAGCCGAAGGCGAAGAAGAAAGCGGCGACGTAAGCGCTGTGCCCTGGTCTCGCAGGCGACATGACGGCGCTTTTGCGTGAATCTGATTTTCCTGCCCACCACGCGATCGGATGCGGATGTCCTGGTCGCCATTCGCATCGGGGCAATGCGCGAGAGCCTGGAGCGCGCTGGACGTTTTGATCCTCACCGCGCGCGGGATCGTTTCTTGACGTCCTTTGATCCGGCGTTCTGTCGCTTCATCGAAGCCTGTGGTGTCAGGGTGGGCTTTGTCTCGCTTCGCCCGCAGCAGGATCCCTGGCTCCTGGAGCATTTGTACATCGTGCCCGAGCATCAGGGAAAGGGCATCGGGGCAGCCGTGCTTCGGCAGATATTTGCCGATGCCGACGCGCACCGTGTCTCCATCCGCGTGGGTGCGTTGCCCGGCAGCGAATCGAACCGGTTCTATCAGCGACACGGCTTCCGGCAGGCGGACGAAGCCGAGTGGGACATCTATTATTTGCGCCCACCGGGCGCCCGGCCGGCTTAGCTTTCCAAAACTTCATCCGGTCGCGTGCTGGCCTTGATCCGGCGTCAGGTGGCTTTGCGTCCCTTGCAGGTATGGTCACGTCGACCATTTCCGCGGCGCCTTTCCACGAGATCGGGAACGAAGAACTGCACGAGCGCCGTCACTGCGATACCGAAGGGGTTGGCGTCGTAGGGAAGGGCCATCGCCTCACGGATCGAAAGCTCAACCTGCTTTGCCGATATTTTCTGGCGCGGCCGGCGCAATCTGCACATCATGGCATTTTTGAAATGACTAACGCATGCCATACGCTTTCCCCTCTTGATCTCAGGAAGATATGCAACTATAAGTTGTAAAGCAAAAGCGGTCAAGTCAGTGCTCGATGATCGCTAGGTGGCGAGCGTGATGAGACGGTCGGATTAATCTATCGCCGATGAGTTCGGCTTGGCTCTTGCTGGCGGCGTCATCCGCCGAGACCGAGGACAGCCTCTAACCCGCCGCCTCGTCGGCCTGCGCGCTCGCCTCGAGCCATTGCTCCTCCGCACGTGCCAGCGCGTCGGCGGCATTGGCGCGCGCCCTTGACAGCTGCGCGGCCTGTTTGGGATCGCGCGTAAAGATGTCGGGCAGGGCGAGCGCGGCGTCGATCTTGGCGATGATATCGCTGACGCGTGCGATCTCGGTCTCCGCTTCCGCGATGCGCTTCCTCAGCGAGCCGCGATTGTCCGGCTTCGCACGCTGCGGCTTCTCGCTCGCCGCGCTGCGCTCCCGGGGCGCAGGTTCGGCGTTGCGCGAGGACAGCACCAGGCGGCGATACTCGTCGAGGTCGCCGTCGTAAGTGGTCACGGTGCGGTCGGCGACGATCCAGAGCTGATCGGCGCAGGCCTCGATCAGGTAACGGTCGTGCGAAACCATGATGATCGCGCCGGGAAACTCGTTGATCGCTTCGGCCAGCGCGGCGCGGCTGTCGATGTCGAGATGATTGGTCGGCTCGTCCAGGATGATCATGTTGGGGCCGAAGAAGGTCGCCAATCCCAACAGCAGCCGCGCCTTTTCGCCGCCCGAGAGTTTGCCGGCCTTGGTATCGGCCGCCTTGCCGGAGAAGCCGATCGCGCCGGCGCGGGCGCGCACCTTGGCCTCGGGCGCATCGCCCATCAGCTTGCGGATATGGTCGTAGGCGGAGGCGTCCTCGTTCAGCTCGTCGAGCTGATGCTGGGCGAAGTAGGCGATCGACAGCTTGTCCGCGCGCGTCACCTTGCCGGAGAAGGGCGCAAGACGCGCGGCGAGCAGCTTGACGAGTGTCGATTTGCCGTTGCCGTTGGCACCCAACAACGCGATGCGATCGTCGTTGTCGATGCGCAAGGTGATGCGGTTCAGGACCGGCGAGGCCGGATCGTAGCCGACGGATGCGTTGTCGACGGCGATGATCGGCGGCGACAACAATTTTTCAGGCGCGGGAAAGGTGATCTCGCGCACATCCTCGGTCACCAGTGCCCTGATCGGCTTCAGCCGTTCCAGCATTTTGACCCGCGATTGGGCCTGGCGCGCTTTCGAGGCCTTGGCCTTGAAGCGGTCGACGAAGGCCTGCAGATGCGCGCGCTCGGCTTCCTGACGCTTGATCTGCTTGGCATCGAGCAGCTCGCGCGCGGCGCGCTGTTCCTCGAAGGAGGAGTAGGTGCCCTTGTAGAGCGTGAGCCTGCCACGCTCCAGATGCAGGATCTGGTCGACGGAGCTTTCCAGCAGGTCGCGATCGTGGCTGATCACGATCACGGTGCGCGGATAATGCGCGAGGTGATCCTCGAGCCACAGCGTGCCTTCGAGGTCGAGATAGTTGGTGGGTTCGTCGAGCAGCAGGAGGTCGGGGGCTGCGAACAGGGTCGCCGCCAGCGCGACGCGCATGCGCCAGCCGCCGGAGAATTCGGCGCAGGGGCGCAACTGATCGGCTGCGGAAAAGCCGAGGCCGGAGAGAATGGCGGCGGCGCGGCTTGGGGCGGAATGCGCATCGATGTCGACAAGCCGGGTCTGGATCTCCGCAATCCGGTGCGGGTCGGTCGCGCTTTCGGCTTCATGAAGCAGCGCGGCCCGTTCGAGGTCGGCCTTGAGCACGACCGAAATCAGGCTTTCGGGGCCGTTCGGTGCCTCCTGCGCCAGGCTGCCGACGCGCCAACGTGGCGGCAAGGTCACCGAGCCGTGTTCGGCCGCAAGCTCACCGCGGATCACCTTGAACAGCGTCGACTTGCCGGTGCCGTTGCGCCCGACCATCCCGACGCGCGAGCCCGGCGTGATCTGTACGGAGCTATTGTCGATCAGAAGGCGTCCGGCAAGGCGGATGGAGAGGTCGGTGATGGAGAGCATGCCGCCTTGTCACCGCAGGCGGGATCAAACGCAACCCGTTTTTCCGCGAGGCTCCTCAGTGGGAGTCGCGGTCGCGTTGCTTCAGCTCTTTGAGAAGCTGCTCGAGATGGGTCGGGAGTCGGGGTTCGGGACGAAGGCTCTGCTGGAGCCGCTCGCCCACGGCATCGCAAATCGAGCGGCTGGTGCGCCGGTCGATCTGTTCGCTGTCATTGGCAAAAAGGCCAGCCATCGCAAGGTTCCGTGAGTTGAAAGTAACGACACGTTACCAAGTCATTGGCCTCAAAATGGTTTCGCCTGTTGCCGGGACATCAGGCATTCTAGTAAAAATTGCATGAATTCGTCGTGTCTGCTCAAATACAAGGCCCCGACGGGGGAACGCCGGGGCCTCTCTTGGAAGGTACCGCAGGGGGGGAACGGTACCTCTGAAATGTATTTGGGCAGGTGCTGTCGGGCTCAGTAGCAGCGGTTGATCAGCCGCCACCGGGGTCCCCAGGGGGTCGGGACAAGCCGGCGCACGTAGCAGCCGCCATAACCGTAAGCGACGGGAGCAACGTAAAAGCGCGGACCGCCCCAGCCCCAGCCGTGATGCCAGCCGCCGCCGTGCCAGCCCCAGCCGCCGCCATGCCAGTGAGCGGAGGCGGAGGTAGGCGCCAGCGCGGCACCCAGAGCGACCGCGGCGACTGCAGCGAGCGAAAGTTTCCTCAACATGGTGATCTCCTCAAAACTGCCGGCGCGGGGCTATCGCGTCGATGGAAAGGCCGCCGAAACTGTTTGCCTCGGGGGAAGGCTTCGGTTTCGATGGACCCGACGTTATGCCAGGGAGGCTGAACCAAACCCTGACAGAGCCTTCAGATTGGGTTCATCTGGGTGAAATCGCTGTAATCCGTGTTGGAGCCCGCGTCCTGACCCTGCCGCGGAGCCGCCGCCAGGCCATCCCGGCACTCGCTTGCCGGATTGCGAAGGCGCCGATATAAGCCCGGCAACTCCGAACCACCTTTTTCTCTTGAAGGACAAGACCATGGCCATCGAACGTACTTTCTCGATCATCAAGCCCGACGCCACCGCGCGTAACCTCACCGGCGCCGTGAATGCCGTGATCGAGAAGGCGGGCCTGCGCATCGTCGCGCAGAAGCGTATCCGCATGACCAAGGAACAGGCCGAGACGTTCTACGCCGTCCACAAGGCCCGTCCGTTCTTCGGCGAACTGGTCGAGTTCATGACCTCGGGCCCGGTCGTGGTCCAGGTCCTGGAAGGCGAGAACGCGATCGCCAGGTACCGCGATGCGATGGGCGCGACCGATCCGTCGAAGGCTGCCGAGGGCACCATCCGCAAGCTCTACGCCAAGTCGATCGGCGAGAATTCGGCCCACGGCTCGGACGCTCCGGAAACCGCCGCGATCGAGATCGCGCAGTTCTTCTCGGGCAACGAGATCGTCGGCTGACCGGCGCGCCTAGCCGGGGGCGGCTAGGCTGAACAAACCGGACGGGGGGCGAGGTGAGCGTACTTCAGGTCTTCGACCCCGACACTGTTGGGGCGTTCATCGGCCAGTTCCAGGCGGACCTGCAACGGCCCTCGTTCTGGTTCGCCGTCGGCAAAATCATCTGGATCAACGTGTTGTTGTCCGGTGACAACGCGCTTGTCATCGCGATGGCGTGCCGCGGCTTGCATGGCCGTCACCGGCTGTGGGGCATGGTGATTGGAGCCGGTATAGCGGTCGTCTTGCTGATCGCCTTTACCGGCATCGTGGCGACCCTGATGTCGCTGCCTTACCTCAAGCTGGTCGGCGGCGTCGCCTTGCTCCTGATTGCCGCAAAGCTTCTGGTGCCGGAAGACGAAAATGACGATGTCCAGGCCGGCACGACGCTGTGGCACGCGATCCGCATCGTCGTGATCGCCGACATCATCATGAGCCTCGACAATGTGATTGCCGTCGCAGCGGCCGCGAACGGCCAATTGTCGTTGCTCATCCTCGGCCTTGCCATTTCGATTCCCATGATCATCGCCGGAGCTGCGCTGATCATGATGATTCTCGATCGTTATCCGGTTCTGATCTGGCTCGGTGCCATGCTGCTTGGCTGGATCGCCGGCGACGTGATGGCGAGCGACCCCATCGACCAGGCGCCGCTGCATAGCCTGCTCGACGGCCACATCAGCATCGAGGGCACGATCGCAGTTCTCGGCGCCTCACGGTTCAACCTGGATGGCGATCTGCTCGACATCGCGGCCTCCGTACTCGGCGCCCTTGCCGTGCTGATCGTGGGAACTGCCTGGCGGCGGCGCAAGCTCGCGGGAATGCACGCGCAGAGCCCATCGCCTCGAACTGCCGAATAGCCGGCGCGGACTGGAAGCGCCGGATCATCCGTCGCTGGTTTCGCCGATTTCGCGACAAAACGTCACTCCAACGACCGCGTTGATTTGCGCTAACCGAGGCGCCGCGCAGCCCGCGCGAACGCCGGAGTGATCTCGTTGACGAATTCGTTCGATCCTGCAATCAGCGGTACCCTGCTTGCCGAGTTCGGAACCGAGATGAGGCACCCGCAATTCTGGGTGAATCTCTCGAAAATCATCTGGATCAACATCCTGTTGTCCGGCGACAACGCGCTCGTGATCGCGCTCGCATGTCGCGGTTTGAAGCCGCGGCAGCGATTGTGGGGCATGATCTTCGGCGCAGGCGCGGCGGTGCTGCTGCGCATCGTGTTCACCGGCATCGTCGCGAGCCTGATGGAGCTGCCATACCTCAAGCTGGTCGGTGGCCTTGCACTCGTCGTGATCGCGGCCAAGCTGCTCGTGCCGGAAAACGAGGACGAGGACGTCGCGTCTGCTGCGCACCTCTGGCAAGCCGTCCAGATCGTCGTGGTCGCCGACATCATCATGAGTCTCGACAACGTCATCGCCGTTGCCGCAGCCGCCAATGGCAGCGTTCCGTTGTTGATCCTTGGCCTCGCGATCAGCGTACCTTTGATCGTCGCCGGCGCGGCGCTGATCATGGCGCTGCTTGCGAAACTGCCGATCCTGGTCTGGGCCGGTGCAGCGCTGCTCGGCTGGATCGCGGGCGAGGTGATCGCGACCGATCCCGGCATCGAGCCGAAGCTGCATTCGGTCTTTGACGGGCGGCTCGGCGCCTTGCTGGACAAGGCGCTCGGCAACCTGTGGATTCCGCCGCAATTCGCCCATGGTGGCGATGGCGCCGAGTACGTTGTTGCGGCACTCGGTGTCGGCCTCGTGCTGCTGGTCGGTTCGATCTGGCGCCGTCGCAGCCTGAGCGCGGCCGCGGTCGAGCACGCAAAAGCCGCTGAATAAGGCTTAAGGTTTGAGCATGATCTCCGCGCAAACGCGTTCCGCGTTTCTCGGTAGGGAAGACCGCTTCACACTTTTCCGGATCATGCCCTAGCGCCGCACGATGGAGCCCGATCGCCCGATCAAGCGCGCGAGCTGCTTGAAGCGGCTGCCGACGCGGTCGGCGACGAGGTCGCCGAGCCTGTGCTCGAACACCAACATCAGATTGCGTCCCCGGCTCCTGAAATGCGTGGCGGGCAGTACGCCCGGACGCGCCGCCGAGATCAGATGGGCCACACGGAATGCCGCACCTAACATGCGCGCGCGTTCGAGCAGGGCCGGCGTCAGCAGCTCCTGCATGGTCAGCGGCGGCTGGTTCTCTTCGCTGAGCCCGGCGTAACGGTAGAACACCGACAGTCCGACGAAGGCGCGCTCGCGGTGGTCGATCGCGCCGAAATTGGCGTTGACCACGAGGCTGAGCGTCTGCTCGCCGCGATGGTCGGGGTGGACGCGCCAGCCGATATCGGACAGCAGGCAGGCGGTGTGGCGAAGGCGGCGATCCTCCTCGGTCTCGCGCAGCTTCACGACGCGCGCGAGGCGATCGGTCCAGGCCATCAGCTCACGGGCGTGCTTCGCCGAGCGCGACAGCAGCTGGTTCAGCTCCTCGGCCGCGCAGATCAAGCCGTCCTTGTTGCGCTCGGTCTCCGGCAGCTTCTCGTGCAGCAGGCCCTCGCGGACGCCGAAGGTCGAGAACACAATGGTCTTCGGCTGCGCCACGCGGATAATGTGCTCGAGCACGAGCGCTGCGTAGGTGAGGAGAGGGCGCCGCGCATCCGCAACGACCTCGATGTCGGCGAGCATGTCGACGGCGGCGAGGCGTCGCAGCCGACGGGCAAAATCGAGCGCTTCGGGCGCGGGGATCGAATAGCCGTGCATCACCTGGAGCGGATAGCCACTCTGGATGATGTGAATGCGTGCAAGCGCGCGCCAGGTGCCGCCGACGGCGTAGAAAGTGCGGCCGCGGCCGGCGGTGAGCAGAGGTACCTCGTCGATCGCCTCGCGCACGATGCGGTCGGCGCGCTTGAGCGATTTATGCGCGAGGTCCTGGAGTGCGAGGCCACCGAGCGGCAGCGTCACGCCACTGCGCACGCCATTGCCGCGCACGTCGATCAGTTCGAGTGAACCACCGCCGAGATCGCCGACGATGCCGTCGGGGCGATGAATGCCCGACACCACGCCGAGCGCCGACAGCTTTGCTTCGCGCGGTCCCGACAGGATCTCGATCTTCACGGCGCAGATGCGCTCGGCTTTCGCGATGAAGTCGGGGCCGTTGGAGGCGTCGCGGCAGGCCGCGGTCGCAATCGCGAACACGCGGCCGACCTGCATCACGCGGCACAGGGCGCGGAAGCGCTTGAGCGAAGTCAGCGCCTTGTCGACGGCGTCGGGCGCAAGCAGGCCCGTGCTCTGCACCTCGCGCCCGAGGCCGCACAGCGTCTTCTCGTTGAAGATCGGAATCAGGCTCCGCGCCAGCGCCTCGTAGACGACGAGACGAACCGAATTGGAGCCGATGTCGATGACCGCGACGCTGGCGCCACGCTTGCGCGGCCGTTTCAAGGTAAAGTTCTCCGGTCAGGACGGATGGCGTTCGTTGCGGCGCGTGAGACGACGCGGCGAAGATTCCTTGAGCGACTTTCCACGGCCAGACAGACTCGGATTTGTCATGAAGTAGTTGTGCACGTTGAAAGGCTCCTCGCCCTTCGCGGCCTTCATACGCGTTGAGGACCCGTCCGGCAACAATTGCCAGCTCTGCTCATTGTCCTTCAGGTTCGCGACCATGATCTGTTCGAGAACCTGCTGGTGCACCGTGGGATTTTGCAGCGGACACAGCACCTCGACGCGGCGGTCGAGGTTGCGCGGCATCATGTCGGCCGACGAGATATACACAGCCGCTTTCGCACTCGGCAGGCCCTGGCCCATGCCGAAGCAGTAGATTCGGCCGTGTTCCAGGAAGCGTCCGATGATCGATTTGACGCGGATGTTTTCCGACAGGCCGGGGATACCGGGTCTGAGGCAGCAGATGCCGCGCACCACAAGCTCGACCTGGACGCCGGCCTGGGAGGCCTCGTAGAGCGCGTCGATGATGTCGGGGTCGACAAGCGCATTCATCTTCATCCAGACCGCGCCGGGCTTGCCGTGACGCGCGTGCTCGGTCTCGCCCTGGATGTGCTCGATGATGCGCTTGCGCAAGGTCAGCGGCGACACCGCCATCTTTTCCAGATCGCTCGGCGCGGCGTAGCCCGTGATGAAGTTAAACACGCGCGCGGCGTCGCGGCCGATGGTCGGCTCCGAGGTGAAGTAGGAGAGATCCGTATAAATGCGTGCGGTGACCGGATGATAATTGCCGGTGCCGGTGTGGACGTAAGTGGTGAGGCTGCCGCCCTCGCGGCGTACCACCATCGAGAGCTTGGCGTGCGTCTTCAGCTCGAGGAAGCCGTAGACGACCTGCACGCCGGCGCGTTCGAGATCGCGCGCCCATCGGATGTTGGCCTCTTCGTCGAAGCGCGCCTTCAGCTCGATCAGCGCGGTGACGGATTTGCCGGCTTCGGCAGCCTCCGCGAGCGTGCGCACGATCGGCGAATTGTTGGAGGTGCGGTAGAGCGTCTGCTTGATCGCGACCACATCAGGATCGCGGGCGGCCTGCTGCAGGAACTGCACCACCACGTCGAACGACTCGTACGGGTGATGGACGATCAGATCCTTCTGCCTGATGGCAGCGAAGATGTCGCCGCCATGCTCGCGCACGCGCTCGGGGTGGCGCGGCACGTAAGGGGTGAATTCGAGGTCGGGCCGGTCGAGACGCGTCAGCTGCGAAAGTTCGTTCATGGCGAGCACGCCGTCGACCAGGAACACCTCGTCGTCGGCCGCCGACAACGCGTGCTGGACGAAGTTGCGCAGCTCCTCCGGCATCTTGGCGTCGATCTCGAGGCGGATCACCGATCCACGGCGGCGGCGCTTCAGCGCGGTCTCGAACAGGCGGACGAGGTCTTCGGCCTCTTCCTCGATTTCGAGCTCGGAGTCGCGGATGATGCGGAAGGCGCCCTGGCCGTGGAGGCTGTAGCCGGGGAACAGACGGTTGATGAACAGTCCGGTGGCCTGCTCCAGCGAGATCAGGCGGACCTTGCCTTCGGCCGGCAGGCGGATGAAGCGGTCGATCTTGCCGGGCATGCGGATCAGCGCGTTCATCTGCTTGCCGTCGGCCTCGCGGGTGAGCTGGAGCGCGATGGTGAAGCCGAGGCTCGGGATGAATGGGAAGGGGTGGGCCGGATCGATCGCCAATGGCGTCAGCAGCGGGAAGACGTTGTTGAGGAAATAGTCCTCGAGCCAGGTCCGCTCGGCCTTGCTGACCTCCTTGCCGTCGACCAGCACGATGCCGACATCGGCCAGCGTGCCGCGCAGGTCGCGCCAGATCGCCTGCTGATCGCTGGCAAGTTGCGAGACCGTGCGGTTGATCAGCGCGAGTTGCTCGGACGGAGTCAGGCCGTCCGGGGCACGCTCGGCAATGCCCTCGCGGACCTGCGCCTTGATACCGGCGACGCGGACCATGAAAAACTCGTCGAGGTTATTCGCCGAAATCGACAGGAATCGCACCCGCTCCAGCATAGGGTGGCTGGGATTGACCGACTCCTCGAGAACGCGGCGGTTGAAATGCAGCCAGGACAGCTCGCGGTTGATGAATCGCTCAGGGCTCGAGGCGATCGCCGGCAGGCGCTCGGCCTCCGTGGCTTTCTCTTTCGTTTCAACAGCTTGCGCGGAATCCATAAGAAGTCGGTCCATCTCGTTCGCCCCACATTGCGACTTGTGCGCAAATCCGGCCGGAGCATGTGTTAGTGCGATGACGTTTCGATGACATTGATGTTCCGCCGCCGCGCCGCGTCAAGCGGGCCCAAAGGGGGGGGGGCCAAGCGGGTCCGAGAGGAGACCAAGAGGAGGCCTAAGACGCGCCCTTGCGGTCAGCCGTCGCGGAGCAGCTCGGCAGCGAGCGCCCGGGTGACGGGCCGGCCCAGCCGCAGCGCCTCGCCATCGAGCAGCTCCACGGCGCGCCGGGCGGCGGCCGAGGATCGCTCCAGCCGGGTGGCGAGGTAACTGACGACGCTTTCGTCCACGCTGAGCTGGCGATCGGCGCAGAATTTGACGATCAGGCCGCGGAACAGCTGGTCGTCCGGCGACCGCAGCGAAATCACCGGAATCGTCCGAAAGCGGGAGCGCAGGTCGCGGAGCTCGACCGCTATCGCCGCCGGCGTCTCGCGCCCGGTGAACAGCACATAAGCGCCATCCTCGCGGGCGAGATTCATCAGATGGAAGAGGGCGCGTTCGTCAAAATCACCGGCTTTCAGATCCTCGACCACCAGCGCGCCGGTCGCGAGCGCTCCGGGGACGGCTGGGGCGCTCAGCGCGCTGGCCGTGGTCGAGCGGGCACCTGATAGCTCGGCCCAGATCGTGGCCAGATGGCTCTTGCCTGCACCTTCGGGACCGGCGAGCCACATGGTCCGGTTTGGCCATTCCGGCCAGCCGTCGATCAGAGCGACGGCGGCGGCGTTAGCGGGACCTTCGAGAAAATTGTCCCGGCTGAGGCTTTCCGCATGCGGAAGCGAGAACGCCAATTGTCGGGGTTGAACGCGGCCTGCCACGCTTGCTTTGCTCCGTGCCGGCGTGCCGGCGTTGTCTGCAACATTCGACTTATTCGATCGGGAGTTGGCCTTTTGCGGGGCCGCCTGCCGTCTCATTTGGCCTCGATCGTACTCATGTGCCGCAGCCACTCGACGAGATAGAGCGACACCGAAGAGAGCGTGAACAGCGTGACGAAGCCCATCAGGATCACGTCATAGGGCGCCGGTCCGAAGCCGAAGGCAAGCGCAGCCAGTACCAAGGCCGCGTAGGAGACCTGTGCGGCTGTGTTTAGCTTGGATACTTTCGACGGCCGCATCTCGACCGGCTTGTCGAACAGCCAGGATACGATCACGGCCGTGACGATCATGATGTCGCGGGAGACCACCAGGATCACGATCCAGCGCGGGATGTCGCCCCGGATCCCCAGCGACAGGTAGATCGACACCAGCAGCGCCTTGTCGGCGAGGGGATCGAGCAGGGCACCGAGCTCGCTCGCCATGTTGAAGCGCTTGGCCAGGAAACCGTCCACGGCGTCGCTGATCCCTGCGATCAGGAAGACGGCGAACGCCACCTCCATTTGGCTCGACACGATGGCCCAGACGATGATCGGGACCAGCATGATGCGGCCCAGGGTAATGATGTTCGGAATACTCACACGGCGCTTCCCGGCACCCGACCTGTCCTCGAATCGGCCTCTTAGAGGCTGAACCGGTTGATATCTCTACATAGTATAGGGCGGGGCGCCACGCTTGCCATTGCGCGTCCCCGGAATTCGACGTAACCAGCCGCAAACCCACTGGAAATCGGGCATGACCGACCGCAAAAACGGCCTCACTTACGCCGATTCAGGCGTTGATATCGACGCGGGCAATCGCCTCGTCGACCTGATCAAGCCGATGGTGCGTGCCACTGCACGGCCGGGCGCCGATGCCGAGATCGGTGGATTCGGCGGCCTGTTCGACCTCAAGGCGGCCGGCTTCAAGGACCCCGTCCTGGTCGCCGCCACCGACGGCGTCGGCACCAAGGTCAAGATTGCCATCGAAACGGGCTTGCACGGCGGGATCGGCATCGACCTTGTCGCCATGAGCGTCAACGACCTCGTGGTGCAGGGCGCCGAGCCGCTGTTCTTCCTCGACTATTTCGCCTGCGGCAAGCTCGACCCGGAGGCGACGGCTGCGATCGTCGCCGGCGTCGCCGAGGGGTGTCGGGAATCCGGCTGTGCCCTGATCGGCGGCGAGACCGCCGAAATGCCTGGCCTCTACAAGGACGGGGACTACGACCTCGGCGGCTTTGCCGTCGGTGCCGCCGAGCGCGGCACGCTGCTGCCGCGCAAGGACATTGCGGCGGGCGATGCCGTGATCGGTCTGGCCTCGTCGGGTGTCCACTCCAACGGCTTCTCGCTGGTGCGCAAGATCGTGGAACAGTCCGGGCTCGGTTTCGAGGCGCAGGCGCCGTTCGCACCTGTCATGACGCTCGGCGGCGCGCTGCTGACGCCGACGCGGCTCTACGTCAAGTCCTGCCTGCGCGCGATCCGCGAGACCGGTGCGGTGAAGGGCCTCGCCCATATCACCGGCGGCGGCTTCATCGACAACATTCCGCGCGTACTGCCTGGTCATCTCGGTGTCGGCATCGATCTGGCGCGCCTGCCGGTGCTGCCGGTGTTCAAATGGCTGGCGGCACAAGCCGGGATCGCCGAACTCGAAATGCTGCGTACCTTCAACTGCGGCATCGGCATGATCGCGATCGTCGAGCCTGACAAGGTCGACGAGGTGGTGCGGGTCTTCACTGATGCCGGTGAGACCGTGGCGCAGCTCGGCACCGTGATCCCGGCCGAGGGCGAGCACCGCGTCGTCTATAACGGCCATCTCGATATGGCGCTGTGATGAAGCGCCGCGTCGCCATTCTGATCTCCGGCCGCGGTTCCAACATGGCCGCGCTGATCAAGGCCGCGGCTGCTGCGGATTTTCCGGCGGAGATCTCCCTCGTCATCTCGAACAAGGCCAATGCGCTCGGCCTCGAACAGGCCAAGGCGGCCGGCACGAAAACGCTGGTGATCGAGAGCAAGCCGTTCGGCAAGGATCGCGCCGGCTTCGAGGCGGTGCTGCAGGCGGCGCTGGATCAGCACGGCATCGAGCTGATTTGCCTCGGTGGTTTCATGCGCCTGTTCACCGCCGAGTTCACCAAGGCCTGGTATGGGCGGATGCTCAACATCCATCCTTCGCTGTTGCCGTCTTTTCCGGGTCTCGATCCGCACGGCCAGGCCTTGCGCGCCGGCGTCAAATTATCAGGCGCGACGGTGCACTTCGTGATTCCCGAGACCGATGCGGGTCCGATCGTGATGCAGGGCGCGGTCCCCGTCAGCGATCACGACACGGCTGAAACGCTGTCCGAGCGCATTCTGGAAATCGAGCATCGCATCTATCCCGCGGCGCTGAGCCTGCTTGCGACCGGCAAGGTCAAGATCGAGGGCGATGTCTGCAGGACGGCGGGCAGCGCGGCGTCGGAGAATTTCCTGATTGCGCCGGCGGTGCACTGAACCGCGGTGCCCTTTCGTTGGCCAGAAGCAAAATCCCCCGGCAGAGCCGGGGGCAACGTCATGATCTCTCGCGCGTGGCTTTGAGAGAAATCAGGAGACCTTGAGGTTCTCCGCGGACGATTTGCCGCGGTTCTCCACGAGGTCGTATTCAACCACCTGGTTCTCATTCAGGGTCGAGAGTCCGGCACGCTCGACGGCCGAGATGTGGACGAACACGTCCTTGTCGCTGCCGTTCGGCTTGATGAACCCGTAACCCTTGGTCGGGTTGAACCATTTGACGGTGCCCTTTTGTGGCATCGTTAGTCTCCTCCGCTAGATACTAAAAAGACGCGGCCGCTTTTCGCGTGCCACGTCACAAACGGGCTTCCGGAAGTCTGTTCGAGTCTCATCGTCGCGAAACGCACAGCCGAGCGGCCAATTCCGATTGTGTAAGGTATTCCAACACGAAAATCGCGCGCTAGCAAGCCGCGCGCAAACTTCAAGACCGCACTGGAGACATCCCGCTGCAATTTGCGACCTGTGGCAGCGGAACCACATCTTGAGGAATCACCCCGGCAAAGCACGAGGATCGGTTGACCCCTCGTGGCAGTTCAGCACAAATCGTCGCACCTGCTCGCCGTATCTGTTGCATTTTTGCGGGCCGCCATTTTGCTTCGGGAATAGTCGTCATGTGCTGCACTGAGCAGCCCCAAGGGACACGGCAGACGATCGGGCTGGACCGTGTCCGCCGGATCGTGACGGCGATCGCCATGACACTCGGCGTCGTCGGCATGATACCAGCGACGGCGGCATTCGCGCAGACCCCGACGCCGACTTCCTCTCCGACACCCACGCCGACGCCCACCCCGACACCGTCGCCTTCACCGTCGCCGTCGCCGATCCCGACCCCGACATCGACCAATGCCAACCAGTCGGCCGGCAATACCACGCTCAATCTGGGTTCGAATTTTCTCGAACGGCTGGGCAACCAGGCCTCGAGCGGCATCAACCGGGCTTCGCGCACCAATCCTGGCGGCGGTGGTGCGTCGGAAGCTGCAGACGATCCGCGCTACCGCACCTGGTACGAGGGTTACGGCATTTCGGTCCGCACTGATCCGCAGGGTGATTTCGTCGGTGACAAGCGCACCACGTTCGGCGGCGTCGCCGGCTTCGGTGCGAGGGTCGCGCCAGGCATCAATCTGGGCTTCTCCGTCGACCAGAGCCACACCGACATCGACGTGCCGCTCGCGCTTCAGTCGGCGACACTCGACCTGACGCAGATCGGTTTCAACGGTTCGATCGACAAGGGACCATGGACCTGGGCCTTCGCGTTGGTGCACGGTTTCGGCAAGGTGCATTCCGGCCGCGATACCGGCTTCGGCCTTGCCGTCGCGGGCTATCACGCCGCGGTCGACGGTGCGCTCACCGAGATCAACTACTACTGGACCAAGGATCAGATGCGCATCGTGCCCAAGGGTGCGCTCGAATATGTGCGCGCCACCAGTGCGGCATTCCAGGAGGCCGGAGGGCTTGATCCACTCAACGTCGGCGCGAGCGCGATCTCGCGCGCGCGTGTCATGTTCGGCGCCGAGGTCGGGCGTTACTTTATCTTCGACCGAAAAATCCTCGACCTCTCCGCCTACGGCAAGTTCGTGGACAATTTTTACCAGGATCTCGGCTCGGTGCAGGTCAGCCTCGGGACCCAGAACATCATCGTTCCCGGCATCGGCGAGAGCCGTTACGGCATGGACGCCGGCGCCTCGGCGTCGCTTAGCCTGACCAACACCGCGCGGCTGTATGTCAATTATGACGGTAAGTTTCGCAACGAGCTGACCTCGCACCAGGGCACCGTCGGCTTCGAATATCGGTGGTGAAGGGACCGCTCCCTTCCACTCACGTTGGCGTCGCCGCAACGTATCCAGACAATCCAAAGCCCTCGCGTGCGGCCGTCATCATCGGCACCAATGCGTTCGGATGAATGAATTCGTCCCGGAAGCAGGGATAGGTTTTGGGATCGAAAATCTTCTTCAGCCAGTCAACCACGATCTTATGCCGCTCGGAGGCGCGGAACTCCTTGTGATAGGTCAGCCAGAGGTCGGCATGATGGCTGACGCCGAGGTCGACGGCGACGAGCGGTGCACCGAGCGCGATCGACGCCGTCGGCAGGAAGCCGATGCCGGCACCGCGCTCGACCGCATAGAGCACGCCGACGGAAGAGTTGGTCTTGATCCCGACGATCCCTTCCAGGGTCAATCCGAGGATGCGGGCATAAGCGCCGTCGTCGACCTGTGGCGCGTTCTGCTTGACGATGCGATGGTTGGGCAATTCGGCGAGCGTCGCCGGCACGCCGTAGAGATCTGCATAGCTCCTGGCGACGAAGGGATAGATGTGAAGACGGCCGAGCTTGGCGACGATGAGGTCGGGATTGATCGGCGGCTCGAGCTGGATCGCAATGTCCGACTCCAGTCGCGCGACATCGGCTTGCTCCATTGCACAGCGCAGGTCGACGGTGATCTTGCGATAGGTTTTCTGGAAATCGATCAGCCGCGGCAGGATCCAGAAGTTGCCGGGGCCCTCCGTCACCGCGACGCGCACCGTGCCCGAGGTGTCGTCGGACGAACGCGATGCGCGGCGAAAGACATTAAAAGCGTGGTGCTCCATAAGCGCGACGTCGGCGATCATCGCGGTGCCTTCGTCGCTGAGCGTGAGCCCGCTCTGGTCGCGCAGGAAAAGCTTGCAACCGATGCTCTCTTCGAGCCGGTCCATCCTGCGCATCAATGTGGTAGAGGTCAGCCCGAGCTCTTCGGCGGCGTTTCGGAAACTTTTAAATTTCGCGCAGGCTAAAAACAGTTTCAAATCGTCCCAGGACGCATTTAGCGCGTCTTCATGGTGCTGCATCATTGCAGCACCCCGGTGCAATAGTTGCTGCATACTCCTGATCTCCAGCCGCTAAGCTCGTCCCCATAGCAGCGCGTAGAACCGCCTGAACGATAGAGGGATGGCTTGGCTATGGAAAGGGGCTCGTTGACCGCGAGGCATGATTTCGACTCCTTGCCTCTGAGTCCAGACGTCGATGTCCGTTGCGCGCAGTCGGGGGAAATCGCCGCGCTCGCGGAGATGGCGCACCGGCTGGTGCCGGGCGTGCAGATCGGCGCGGTCGATCTTGCGAAATATTTTGCTTTCGATCCCCAGAGCATCCTGACATTCACTCGGAAGGGCAATCTGCTCGGCGGCATGGCATTCCTGTTTCTCAATGACCGCGGGCACGATGCATTGTTGCTCGACGATATCTGCCTGACAGCACCCGAGAGACGCTATCTCGCCTCCGCGAATGACGACGTCGCAGCGATTTACATCTGGGCGATCGCAGCGACGGGGCGCGGCATCGCCGGCCTTGGCAGGGCTGCGGCGCATCTGCGTGAGGTAAGATTCCGCGAGGCGGATTGCTATGCGCAGCCGTCAACCGTGGCCGGACGCGAGCTCATGAGGGCGACCGGATTCGAACCCATTTCGAGCTTCCAGCCCGACCTCTGGCGGTACGAGCGCCCTTGGCATCGGCGGCCGATCCGCACACCGGGGGCAGTTTTTCAAGCAAGGAGTTTCGCAGATGCACGGCACTAGGATTCCCCTCGTCAAGCCCGACTCCCGCGCCATCACCATCCGCCTTGCGCGCGATCCCACCGACCTCATGCTGGTCACGGCCATTCGCTCCGCGGTCTATCTCGCCGAGCAGGATTGTCCGTTCGAGGAGGAGTTCGATGGCAACGACATGGTCGCCGCGCATTTCATCGGCTACATCGGCAACGAGCCGGCCGGTTGTCTGCGGGTAAGGTTCTTCGGCGATTTCGCCAAGGTGGAGCGGCTCGCGGTGCGGCACCGATATCGCCGCTCGCGCATCTCGTTCAAACTGGTGCAGGCCAGCGTCGACTATGTGAAGCGCAAGGGGTTCCGCAAGATCTACGGCCAGGCGCAGGACCGGCTGGTGGATTTCTGGGCCCATTTCGGCGCCAAGCCGCTCGGCCACAACCGTAAGATCACTTTCTCGGATTTCTCCTACACGGAGATGCTGCTGGAGATCGAGCCGGGGCCGGACGCCATCACGCTGGACAGCGATCCCTATGTGATCATCCGCCCCGAGGGCGACTGGGACCGTCCGGGCGTGCTCGACGCCTCGGCGGGGCGGGCAGTGACGTCGCCCCTGCGGGACCTCGCTCTCGCCGATCGCCGAAACTGATGCAGGTCTGCGCAAGACAATGCTGGTCTCTCACGACAATCCGCTGGTCCTGGTCTTCGCGGACCTCCAGGTGGAATATCTGATCCCGGGGCGCCGCCACGTCATTCTCGACGGCGACGCCGCAATCATGCGCTGCCTGGCGTTGCTGGCGTTGTGGCGGAGCAATCTCTGGCCAGTGATGCATTTGAAACGCATCGCGGAGGCGGCGTGGTTCAATCCGTCATCCAGGCTGACCGATTGGATTGCGGAAGCCAAGCCTCGGCCCGGCGAGATGACGTTCGAGCACGCGTTGCCATCGGCTTACAGCTCCTCGCGCTTCGCCGATCATATGTCCAATGTCCGCAATGTGCGCTGCGTGCTGACCGGCTTTTCCCTCGACGAGACTATCCTGGCCACCGTCGTCGAGGGGTTTCATCGCAGCCACCGCTATCAGGTGATCACCGATGCCGTGGCCTGCCGGGAGCCGGGCACGGGCGAGGCGGCCGCCTACAAACAGTCGGTGGTGAATGTCATCGCCAACTTTGCTACACTCCAGTCCAGCGCCGAACTGATCAGGACCAGCGGTGCCGTCGCGGTTTAGGCAGACGCGATCGGCGGATGGATGGGGTGGGACATTGTCTCAGAAGGACGAGCTCAAGGAGCTGGCGAGCGACCTCTCGCGTGCCGTCGAGAGGGCGCGCCGGGTTGGTCTGCCCACGACCGTCTATCTGCTGTCCATGGCGCTGGTCGAGGTGAGGGAAGCCGCAGCCGAAGCGGACGGGAATAGCGACGGGCCGGCCTGAGCGCTGTGTCATATGCGGCGTTGTGCATCGCTGCCGCGCGCTTGCTGCCGACGAATTGGCGTTGCAAGTTTCGGCACATCGCAATAGCCAAGTAACCCGACAAATCAGGCGAACGATGCCGGCCGCGCCGGCCAGGTGATGACGTAAGGGATCCCGCAAATGTCCATGCTGCCGAATTCGCAAGAAGCCCGGGATGTGGCCTATCAGCTCCACGCCTATACCAATGCGCGCGCCCATCAGCAGGCCGGTCCGCTGGTGATCGAGCGCGGTGAGGGGCCATACGTGTTCGACGCGTCGGGCAAGCGCTATTTCGAGGCGATGGCAGGCCTGTGGAGTGTCGGGCTCGGCTTCAACGAGAAGCGGTTGGTCGAGGCCGCGCACAAGCAGATGCAGGCGCTGCCGTTCTATCACACGTTCTCGGCCAAATCGCACGGCCCCTCGATCGACCTCGCCGAGAAGCTGGTGTCGCTCGCGCCGGTGCAGATGAGCAAGGTGTTCTTCACCAATTCAGGCTCGGAGGCGAACGACACCGTTCTGAAGCTGATCGCCTATCGGTCGAATTCGCTGGGTCAGCCTCAGCGCAAGAAGATCATCAGCCGTATGCGCGCCTATCACGGCGTCACCATTGCATCTGCCAGCCTCACGGGCCTGCCCAACAATCACCGCTCGTTCGACCTGCCGCTGCCGAACATCCTGCACACGGGCTCGCCGCATTTCTACAAGGACGGTGCGCCCGGCGAGAGCGAGGAAGCTTTTGCGACGCGCCGCGCCGAAGAGCTCGACACCCTGATCCAGACGGAAGGACCTGAAACCATCGCGGCCTTCTTCGGCGAGCCGGTGATGGGCGCGGGCGGCGTCATCGTGCCGCCGGCGACCTATTGGGACAAGATCCAGAAAGTGCTGAGCAAGTACGACATCCTGCTGATCGCCGACGAGGTGATCTGCGGTTTCGGCCGTACCGGCAAGATGTTCGGCTGCGAAACCTACGGCATCAAGCCCGATGTGATCGTGGTCTCCAAGCAGATCACGTCGAGCTACTTCCCGCTGTCGGCGATCATCATGAACGATCGCATGTTCGAGCCGATCGCCGACGAGAGCAACAAGATCGGCGTGTTAGGCCACGGCTTCACAGCGGGCGGCCATCCGGTCGGCTCGGCGATCGCGCTGGAAAATCTCAAGATCATCGAGGAGCGCGGTCTGGTCGTGCATGCGGCCGAGCTCGGCGCCTATATGCAGGGCCGCTTGCGCGAGCTCACGAGCCATCCGCTGGTCGGCGAGGTCCGGGGCGTCGGCATGATCGCAGCGCTCGAGCTCGTGCTCGACAAGGGCCGCAAGACCGCTGCCGCCACGCCCGGCGCCGTCGGCGGCATGGCGAGCCGCGTGCTGCAGGAACGCGGTGTGATCGCTCGCAACATGCTCGACGCCATCGCCATCTGCCCGCCGCTGATTAGCACCAAGGCGCAGATCGATGAACTCGTGGCGGCGATCACTGGCGTGCTCGATGACATGAAGCCGGAAGTGGCGAAGCTGCCGCAGGCGTAGGGGCTCGTTCTCTCCTCGTCGTCGCGAGGAGCCCTCGCGACGAAGCAATCCAGCCTGCCACTCGGAAAGACTCCGGTTGCGGACGCTTACGCGCGCTGAACCCCGATCACGCGGCCCTTCTCGATCGCGAGCGCCAGCTCGCCGCGCTTGAGCTTCAGCGCGGCATCGCCGAACAGCTCGCGGCGCCAGCCGCGCAACGCGGGGACGTCGGCTTCGTCGTCGGCCGCGATCTCCTCGAGGTCGTCGACGGTGGCGATCACCTTGCTGGCGACGGCATGGCGCTCGGCGGTCATGCGCAGCAGCACCTTCAACAGCTCGACGATCGCCGCGCCGTTGTTGTTGCTGCGTGGCTTCTCCAGCTTGGGCAGCGTCGACAAATCTCGCGCCAGCCCGCGCTGGACCGCCGCAACGATGTCCGCGCCCCATTTGGATTTCTCAAAGCCCTTCGGCACCGAGCGCAGATGGGCGAGCTTCTCGATCGTGTTCGGCGCGTGGGTCGCGATATCGCTGACGGCCTCATCGCGCAGCACTCGGCCACGCGGCACGTCCCGGCTTTGCGCTTCCTGCTCGCGCCAGGCGGCGACTTCCATCAGCACCGCGAGGTCCTTCGGCTTGCGCACCCGGGTCTTCAGCCGTTCCCAGGCCCGCTCGGGGTGGAAGTCGTAGGTCTTGGGCGAGGTCAGAACCTCCATCTCGATGGAGACCCATTCGCTGCGGCGGCGCTTCCTGAGGTCGGCGTCGAGCGCTGCGAACACGTCGCGCAGGTGCGTGACGTCCGAGACGGCGTAGTGCATCTGCTCCTTGGTCAGCGGCCGGCGCGACCAGTCGGTGAAGCGGTGGGTCTTGTCGGGGCGATGGCCGGTGACTTTTTCGACCAGCGCGTCATAGGCGATGCTGTCGCCATAGCCGAGCACCATGGCCGCGACCTGGGTGTCGAACACCGGATGCGGGATGATGTTGGCCTGGTGCCAGATGATCTCGATGTCCTGGCGCGCGGCGTGAAACACCTTCAGTACGCCCTCATTGGCCATCAGCTCGAAGAACGGCTTGAGGTCGATGCCCTCGGCCAGCGTGTCGATGACGATCGCTTCCTCGGGGCTGGCCATCTGCACCACGCACAGCAGCGGGTAGTAGGTGGTCTCGCGCAGGAACTCGGTATCGACTGTTATGACGGGGTGCTTGGCCAGCCGGCTGCAGGCAGCCGCGAGGTCAGCGGTGGTGGTAATCAAATCCATGAACGGCCCATGACACTTGGTATCAGCCGTTCTGCCGAAAGCGCTGTGATGTCAAGGGGCTCTAAGCGAATTCGAGCCTTGCATTTGGACCGGAATCGCCGTTTCCGACGGAAATCCTATTCGTAGCGGATGCGCTGAGAGGACTTGCGGGCGCAGGGGAGTGCCACCACGAGCACGCACATGGCCACCAATGCCAGACCCAGGAACTCGAAAACCAGCAAATCCACGACGGAATCTCCAGAAAGGTCGTTAGACTTGTCGGCTGTCCGTTGAGGGTCTGTTAATTCTCGTGGTTACCGGCGGCGGGCCGGGCGGGATGGTGGACGGGGGGTTAATGGTGGAACCGTCCAAACCGAATTCGGCGCCCCGCAGAACGGAGCGCCGATGTTCGATTGCCGTTGCATTCGGCCTTACGGCAGCTTCAGCGACGTCTCGGCGTTGTAAGGCTTGAGCGTCTCATCCGCTGCCTTCTGGGCGGCGACCAGGGCCTCCTTCGGCTGCTTCTTGCCGTTGAGGACCAGCATCACCTCGTCCTCCAGGTTTTTGCGCACCGGGACGGTCTTGTAGGTCGCAAACCACGGTTTTGCGACGTCGAGCTGCTCGACAGCGGTCTTGGCGTCGGGGTTCTTGTTGAGGAAGTCGACCATGTCAGGCGTCTTGTAGGCGGCCATGTTGGGCGCGAAATAGCCGGTGGCGCGGCTCCACCAGGCGCTCTTTTCGGGCGAGGTCATCCACTTGATCAGGGTCCAGGCGGCCTTCTGCTTGTCGGCTTCGACGCCTGCCGGAATGATCAGTGAGGCGCCGCCGATCGGCACTGCGTTTCGGACGTTGCGCGGGATGAAGGCGACCTTATAGTTGAACTTGGCGTTCTCGCGCACATAGGTCAGTGAGCCCGTCGACAGCATCATCATCGCGGCATTGCCCGCGATGAAGGAGGTGCTGACGGCAGGTCCCGGCGTGGCGCCGGGCGGGTGGACCTTGTATTTGCTGACGAGATCGCTCCACCAGGTCAGCGCGCCCAGCATCGAGGGTGTGTCGTAATAGACCTCGCCGCCGAACTCCTCGTTGTAGTACCGTCCGCCATTGCTCATAGTGAGCGTTTCCATCATCCAGCCGCAATAGTCATAGGCGCAGGGGATCGCGATGCCCCATTGGGTCACCTTGTCGCCGTCGCGTTTGGTGAGCTTCTTGGCCCAGTCGGTGAGCTCGGCCCAGGTCTGCGGCGGCTTGCTCGGATCGAGGCCGGCTTCCTTGGCCTTGTCGGCATTGATGTAGAGCAGCGGCGTCGAATTCTGGAACGGGACGCCATAGACCGAGCGGTTGATCACCGCGTTGCCGCTCAGCGCAGGGAAGAACTGGCCGAGGAACTGGCCCTTGCTGCTGCCGTCGGCGGCGATCAGGCTGTCGAGATTGGTGAGCTCGTTCTCGATCTGCATGTCGAGCAGGAAGTTCGCCGACATGATCACCGCGGCCGGCGGCTTGCCGGCCTTGATCGAGGCGCGCGTCTTGATCAGCGTATCGTCGTAGGAGCCGGTGTAGACGGCGGTCGCCTTGATGTCGGGGTGACCGTCGTTGAACTCTTTGATCAACGTGCTCATGTCGCGGGCGAGCTTGCCGTCGACCGGCACGGGGAAGAACAGCTCGATCTCGGTCGGGCCTTCGCCGGCGAGGGCCGGAAAGGCGAGGGCGCCCGCCATGGCAAGGCCGAGCATGAGCCTGCGGGAGAACAGCATCGACAAATCTCCTATTTGATGCCTGAGGTGACGAAAGAACTGATGAAGCGCTTCTGGAAGATCAGGAAGGTGATGAGCAGCGGCGCGATCACCATCAAGGTGCCGGCGGCGATGGTGCCCCAGGCCTGCGTGCCCTCCGCCGTCGCGGTGAAGACGGACAGGCCAACCGTGAGCGGCCGCTTGTCCGGCGAGTTGATCACCATCAGCGGCCACAGAAAGTCGTTCCAGTGGCTGGTGACCGAGATGATGGCGAACGCCGAGAAGCTCGGCAGCGACAGCGGCACATAGATGTGACGGATGCGCTGGATCAGACTGGCGCCGTCGATCAGGGCGGCGTCCTCGAGCTCGGCCGGAATCGCTTCGAACGCCTGGCGCATCAGGAAGGTCCCGAAGGCGGAGGCGAAGAACGGCATCATGACGCCGGCGAGCGTGTCATAGAGACCGAGCTGCGCGACGAGCCGCAGGTTCGGCACGATCAGCAGCACCGGCACCAGCATCAGCTGCATCAGGAACAGATAGAAGATCAGCGTCTTGCCGGCGAAGTCGAGCCGCGCAAAGGCGAACCCCGCGAGCGTGATCGTGACGAACTGCACCAAGAGGATGCCGGAGCAGATGATCGTGGTGTTGAGGAAGTAGCGCGGGAAATCGCCGATTTCCCAGGCATCCCTGACATTGTCGAGCGTGGGTTTCAGGCTCGGCACCAACTCGGCCATCAGATTGATGCCGTCGGCGGCCGGACGCAGCGTCGCCACGCCCATCCACAGGAACGGGATCAACCAGGCAAACGCGAGCAGCACGGTCAGCGCGAAGCCGAGCTTCGGCGTGATCTCGTTTCGCGTGGCGAGCGGGGCGTCCTCGTAGAGCTTGTCGATCAGCTTCATGCGCCGCCCTCCCGGTTCGCCATGGTCCGGAAGGACAGCGCGGTGAGGGCCATCAGGGCGGCGAGCGTCAGCAGCGTTGCCGCCGAGGCCGTGCCGATGTCGTAATGCTCGACCGCCTGCTGGTAGATGTAGAACAGCACAAGATTGGTGGCATTCGACGGGCCGCCCTTGGTCATGACGAAAACGTGGTCGACCTGCGTCACCGCGTTCAGCGTCGCGATCACGATGACGAACAGGAAGGTGGGCTTGAGCTCGGGCAGGATGATGTAGCGCAGCCGCATCAAGGGACCGACGCCGTCGAGATGCGCGGCTTCCATCACGTCCTCAGGCACGGCCTGGAGGCCGGCCAGGAAGAACAGCATGTAATAGCCGGCGTTCTTCCAGATGGTGATGACCATAATCGCGTAGAGCGCGACGTCGGGGTCGCCGAGCCAGTTCGGCAGCACCGGCAGCAGGCGGCCGATGTAGTAGTCGAGCAGGCCGACATTGGGCAGGAAGATGAATAGGAACAGCGCCGATGCCGCGACCATTGGGATCAGCACCGGCAGGAACAGCGCAGCGCGCAGCGCGCTGGTCACGGCATTGGTGCGCGCCAGCGCCAGCGCGAACAGCAGCGCAAGGCCGATGCTCGGAATCGCGGTGCCGACGGCATAGATGAGGTTGTTGACGACGGCTCCGGTGAAGGCGGGGTCGGCCAGCACTGCGGCGATGTTGTCGAGGCCCACAAAGCGAAGCGGCGCCTTCGGCGTGGCGCGCTGATAGAGCGCATCGATCAGCACGCGCCCCATCGCGCCATAGGTGAACAGGGCAAGGAAAATCAGGGAAGGCAGCAGCAGCAGATAGGCCGGCAGCGAGGCTTTGAAGCGGGCGGTGAACCGCGTCACGATGTGCAGGCGCGGCGGCGCCGATGCCGCGACCGGGAGAGCCGCGGGTTCAGCCAGGCTCATGTCACCGCGCCGGGAAATTGAGCGCATAGTCGCGTCCGTCCATTCCCGCAGGTGGGTCGAAGGGAAAGCGCAGACTGGTGTCGAGGAAGTCGTGGCTGTGCACGACGAGGTTTTCGCCGTCGATCAGCACCACGCCATAGGCCGGCGGCTCGTGGCTCGCCAAATGGTCGGCGGCATTGGCATCGAGCTCGAACCAGACCTGATGGTTGGTGCCGCGCAGCGTCGAGAACGGGATCTTGCCGTAGCTGCCGAAGATCGGCCGGTGCACATGGCCGAAGAAGAGATGGCGGATGCGCGCGCGATAGGGCGCGACCACTTCGGCGAACTCCGCGCTCTGCTTCAGCGCGATCTCATCCATCGCGCGGACGCCGACCGGGAAGGGCGGATGGTGCATGAACACCACGAAGGGCTGGTCGTCAGGGGCAGAGGCCAGCGTCTTCGCCAGCCAGTCGAACCGCTTGGCGCACATTTCGCCGGCGTGGCTGGTCTCGTCCAGTGTGTCCAGGAAGACGAACAGGCCGTGCTCGGTAGCGCGGGTGCCCTGCACGAAACCGTTGGGATCGCGCGGTGCGGCCTTCAGGCCGTCGAGGCAGGCCACGCGCTTGTCGTGATTGCCGACCATGGCGATGTACGGGATCTTCAGCGCAGCCATCGCCTCGGCAAAATTGGCGTAGGAGTCAGGCTCGCCCCAATGAGTGAGGTCGCCGGTCACGACCGCGAACACCGCGTCGGACTGATGCTTGTTGATGTCGGCGATGGCCGCGTCGAGGCGGGCGCGCGGGTCGAGGCCATAAAGCTGCTGGCCCGGGCCCGCAAGATGCGTGTCGGTGAGGTGGATAAATTTGAATGGCATGCGCGCGTGTCGGGTCTCTGGGAGGACGGTCGCCTCCGGCAAGACGGCCCGCCAGCCGGTTAGAGTGGGAGTGTTTCAGTTTGATGACAGTGGTTGCCGACGCGGCAAATTGTCGGGCAGAACGGCTGCGGCGGTCAATCCGCTCATCTCGCGATGCGGTAGCCGCCCGAGTATGCCAAATCTCGAAAACAACCCCATGCACAGTAGCCGATGGTTGCCGGACAACCGGCTTGAACGCTGTTCGACATCCGTTGACACGTCGGGCAAAACAGCGGCATCATGGCATTATCGGAAAATCCGCAGAGCGGTGCGTAGGGTGGATTGGCGAAGCGCAATCCGCCTCTTGCTTTCCATTGTTGGAAGAAGCGGTGGATTACCCCTTCGGCTAATCCACCTACGGCACTGTGCTTCCCTCACGTCCCGCAGAATGTCTGCAACACCCGCTGCTCCGGCAGCGGCGGATCGGCGTAGGCGGCGTAGTCCGGCTGATCCTCGAATGGCTTCGCCAGCACTTTCACCAATTCCTCGAACGGCGCGTAGTCGTCGTTGTTCACCGCGGCCTGGATCACGGCCTCGACGCGGTGGTTACGCGGGATGAACAGCGGATTGACAGCGTGCATCGCGGCTTGCCGCTCAGTTGCGGTCTGCGGCTCCAGCGCGATACGTACGCGCCAGCGTCCGGCCCACTCGTCGAACACTGCGGGCTCCATGAACTGTGCACGAACGTCGGCGCCGTCATCGCCAGCGGCATCGCCGAGCTTGCGGAAGGTCAGCGTGAAGTCGGCCTGGTTCTTGGCCATGGCATCGAGCAGGTCCTGGATCAGGGCCTCGTCGCCGTCGCGCTCCGTGAACAGGCCGACCTTCTTGCGCAGGCCGGCCTGATACGCGGCGCTGAACGTCTCGGAGAAAGCGCCGAGAATGTCCTGCGCTTCGGCGACCGCCTTCTCCTGGTCGTCGGAGAAGAGCGGCAGCAGGCATTCGGCGAGGCGCGTCAGATTCCACAGGCCGATGCGCGGCTGGTTGGCGTAGGCGTAGCGGCCCATTTCGTCGATCGACGAAAACACCTGGGCGGGATTGTAGGCATCCATGAAGGCGCAGGGGCCGTAATCGATGGTTTCGCCTGAGATGGAGCTGTTATCGGTGTTCATCACGCCGTGGATGAAACCGACCAAGAGCCAGCGAGCGATCAGCTCGGCCTGGCGCGCGACGACGCCGGCGAGCAGGGCATGATAGGGCCGCTCGGCATGGAGCAGGTCCGGAAAGTGCCTGGTGATCACGTGATCGGCGAGCCGACGGATCGCATCGGTGTCGCGGCGGACCGCGAAGAACTGAAAAGTGCCTACGCGGATATGGCTCGAGGCGACGCGCGTCAGCACCGCGCCCGGCAGCACGGCCTCGCGGATCACCGGTTCGCCGGTGATGACGGCGGCGAGCGAGCGGGTGGTCGGGATACCGAGCGCGTACATCGCTTCACTAACGATGTATTCGCGCAAGACCGGCCCGAGCGCGGCGCGCCCGTCGCCGCGGCGGGAGAACGGGGTGGGACCCGAGCCCTTGAGCTGGATATCGCGGCGGACGCCGTCTCTATCGATGACCTCGCCGAGCAAGATGGCGCGGCCGTCGCCGAGCTGGGGCACGAAATGCCCGAACTGGTGGCCGGCATAGGCCATGGCGATGGGGTCGGCTCCATCGGGAACTGTCTTTCCGGCCAGGATGGCCGCGCCTTCAGGGGTCTCCAGCATGTCGGGGTCGAGTCCGAGCTGGACCGCCAGCGGCCGGTTCAGCTTGATCAGCCGGGGCGCGGATACGGGGGTCGGCGCGACGCGGGCGAAGAAGCTGTCCGGCAGGGCCGAATAGGAGTTCTGGAAGGGGAAATGGACCGTCATGGGCTCAAGATAGGGCTGGAACGCCTGATGGCAAAGGCTTGGGCCCAAATGGCCCAAAAAGGGACCTTCGGGGCCCGAAACAGGCCCTTCCTTTGGTTGCCGCACCCGGTCTCGTCGGGTAAACCCTGCCGCAACTTCGGACCGGTCGTTTCAGGCGGTCCGATTCGTATCCTCCGACATTGATTTTGGGACGACCATGCATCGCTACCGGTCACATACATGCGGCGCGCTCCGCGAGAGCAACATCGGCGAGACCATTCGCCTCTCGGGCTGGGTCCATCGCGTTCGCGACCATGGCGGCGTGCTGTTCATTGATTTGCGTGATCATTACGGACTGACCCAGTGCGTGGTCGATCCTGATTCGCCGGCATTCTCGCTGGCCGAAAAGCTGCGCTCGGAATTCGTGGTCAAGATGGACGGCAAGGTCCGCCGCCGCCCCGAAGGCACCGACAATGACGATCTGCCGACCGGCAAGATCGAGGTTTACGTCAGCGAGATCGAGGTGCTGGGACCTGCCGGCGACCTGCCGCTGCCTGTGTTCGGCGACCAGGAATACCCTGAGGATATCAGGCTGAAGTATCGCTTCCTTGACCTGCGGCGCGAAAAACTGCACCAGAACATCATGACGCGCGTCGAGATCATCAAGTCGATGCGCCGGCGCATGGAGGCGCAGGGCTTCTTCGAGTTCAACACGCCGATCCTGACTGCGTCCTCGCCGGAAGGTGCCCGCGACTTCCTGGTGCCCTCGCGCATCCATCCGGGAAAATTCTACGCGCTGCCGCAGGCGCCGCAGCAGTACAAGCAGCTGCTGATGATGTCGGGCTTCGACCGCTACTTCCAGATCGCGCCTTGCTTCCGCGACGAGGACCCGCGCGCCGACCGTCTGCCGGGCGAGTTCTACCAGCTCGACGTCGAGATGAGCTTTGTCACGCAGGAAGACGTGTTCGCGGCAATGGAGCCCGTCATCACCGGCGTGTTCGAGGAGTTCGCCAAGGGCAAGCCGGTGACGAAGGGCTGGCGGCGGATTCCGTTTGCCGAGGCGCTGCGCAAATACGGCAGCGACAAGCCCGATCTGCGCAACCCCATCGAGATGCAGGACGTCTCCGAGCATTTCCGCGGCTCCGGCTTCAAGGTGTTCGCGCGCATGCTCGAAGACCCCAAGAACCAGGTCTGGGCGATCCCGGCGCCGGGCGGCGGCAGCCGCGCCTTCTGCGACCGCATGAACTCGTGGGCGCAGGGTGAAGGGCAGCCTGGTCTGGGCTACATCATGTGGCGCGAAGGCGGCGAGGGTGCGGGTCCTCTGGCGAACAACATCGGGCCGGAGCGCACCGCTGCGATCCGCGCCCAGATCGGCACCAAGGAGGGCGATGCTGCCTTCTTCGTCGCCGGCGATCCCGACAAGTTCTGGAAGTTTTCGGGCCTTGCCCGCAACAAGGTCGGCGAGGAATTGAACCTCACCGACAAGGAGCGGTTCGAGCTCGCCTGGATCGTCGACTTCCCGATGTACGAATACAACGAGGACGACAAGAAGGTCGACTTCTCGCACAACCCGTTCTCGATGCCGCAGGGTGGTCTGGACGCGTTGAAGGACCAGGATCCGCTGACCATCAAGGCCTTCCAGTACGACATCACCTGCAACGGCTACGAGATCGCTTCGGGCGGCATCCGCAACCACGTGCCGGAAGCCATGGTGAAGGCGTTCGAGATCGCCGGCTACGGCGAGCAGGAGGTGGTCGATCGCTTCGGCGGCATGTACCGCGCCTTCCAGTACGGCGCGCCGCCGCATGGCGGCATGGCCGCAGGCGTCGACCGCATCGTGATGCTGCTCTGTGGCACGACGAATTTGCGGGAGATCTCGCTGTTTCCGATGAACCAGCAGGCGATGGATTTGCTGATGGGCGCGCCGTCGGAGGCCACGCCGAAGCAGCTCCGCGAGCTGCATGTGCGGGTGAACCTGCCGCAGAAGTGAGGCAATTCGTCTCTCCCCGCCTGCGGGGAGAGACTCTCTCCACATGGTCTTTGCGAGCGCAGCGAAGCAATCCAGAGTCCCTCCGCGGAAAGATTCTGGATTGCTTCGCTGCGCTCGCAACGACGGTGAGAGAGTTGTGCTTCTCCTCTAAAGCCCCGTCGACGCCTCGATCCGGAACTGCGCCAGCGCGACGACAGGCTCGTGGTTCAGCGCGTCCATGAGCTGAAGCACCGGCAGCTTGCCGAGCGGGGTCAGCTTGATCGTCAGCGTTTGCCCTGACGTTTCCACAAAGCGTGCAAGCGCATCCACCGCCACTCTCGCATCGGGATTGGAGGCTGCGATCTTCTCGCCCTGTGCGCTGATCATCTCGACGATGGCGCTGCGGGCGGCGTCGCGGCTGACATTCTGGATGCGCGCGAATTGCGCCACGACGAGGTCGACGACGCCGCTGTCGCGCAAGGAAAGCTCGAGCGCGCCGGTCTCGACCTGCGCCGCCTGACCCATGGCCTGCGCCGGATCCGTCGTGAACAGGCCGCGCGGCACGTTGGCGAGCGCGAAGCGGGCCTGCGCCCGGGCGAGATTGCCGAGATCGATGGTCGCAGGCGCGAGCGCGAATGCGCCCGACGATTCCGTCCAGGCCGCCCCGAGGTCGAGATCGATCGCGAGCTTGTCGACGCCCGCCATGATCAGCAGCCGTTGCGCCGGATTGGCGGCATCGGTAGGGGCGACCATCTTGACGACCAGATTGGCCTTGCTCGGGATCGATCCGATCAACTGGCCCCAGTTCAGGCTGATCGTGTCGATGGTGACGAGCTGCCGCGTGTTCTTGTAGGGAAAGACCACGCCCTTGATCTCGGCGCCTTCCAGCACGCGGAACAGGCTCAGCATCTGCTCCGGCGAGGGCGTCTGTCCGGGATTGCTGAGGCCCGCCCCCAAGCGCACCAGAGTTGCTGCGCTGAACGACTTCAGCGCCAAGCGCTCCATCTTGAACTGACCCTGCGGGGCCGGTGTATCGACGCCCTCGATCGCGAATTCGCCCTCGCGGTATCTGATCGCGTTGACCTTTCCGGTCCCCTCCGGCGTGCCGATCGAGATCTTGCTGATCTCGGCCTTGCCGATGCGAAGACCCTCATAGATTCCGGCGATCTTCTCCAGCATTTCGCGCGACCGTGCCGGCGTCGGAACAGCCGATTGTAGTTGCGACAGCGCGTCAAATCGCTCGTCCAGCCGGAATTTCGACGGTTGCACGTCGACGTCCTCCATCACGAAGCCGTCGAAATCGAGACGCAACCCCTGAGCCGATTTGAGCGCGTAGGGACCGGCCGAGACTTGCCGGTAGACGCGACGATAGGTCTCGTCACTGTTGGTCTTGGGATCGAGCGCGGCGATGATCCCGGTCGCATCGAAATCGTTGACGATGATGTTGGACAGCTCGCCGGTCAGCTTGTCCGGCTTGCCTGGCTGCCTCACGTCGGCCGAGATGGTGGCGCGGTCCGCCTTTATCGCATCGATCTTGCCCTGCTTCAGGTTCTGGATCACCAATCCGGAATAGGTGATCTCGCCGCTGCCACCGGGACCGCTGCCGGAATCGAAGCTCATCGTCAGCGTCGGCGCAGTGAGCGAGGACGCTGTGACGCTCGCATATTGACCGAGCACGTAGCGGTAGAGATCGATCAAGGAGCCGTTCGTTGGTGCCGTCCCGATGTGAAGGGGGCCGGCATAGTCGCGCATCGTCAGTTGCGGAATCTTGTAGGATCCGTTCACCTTGGCCTGGCCGACCTGATCCAGCGCGACATCGATGCCGGTGATGTCGATGCTGTCGGCCGAAAACCTGGTGTTGTCGATCTGGCGAACGCCGGTGCCCTTGATGCCAGCGATCTTGACCTGCGCCTGCGGCTGGCTGCCGGGCGTGACCGCGATGTCCTCGATGGTCAGCGTCCTGCTCATCACGTCGAAGCCGACCTTGCCGTGGTTCGCTTTGCCGCCACCGGCGCGCAACTGCTCGAACGCGGCCTCGACCTCGGCCCTGACCCGGTGCCGGACATAAAGGTTGAAGCCGAACCATCCGCCCGCCGCGAGCACGGCTGTCACGACCAGGCCGATCAGGATTCGCTTCATTCCCAGCTCCAGTTGTTCGTTGTGCGCTGCGCAACCTGGCATATTCGGGAAACGTCGCAAGGTCCAGGGAAAGCTAGCGCAATCAGACGTTTGACGACGCGCCCTGTTGATGTCGATGCAATCGGATGTTGCCACCGGGCCTTCGGCCGTGCTTGATCCGGTTTCCATGACCCGGAAATAACTGGCCGCTTGGACAGCTGCTCCGGATGAGGCATTTTGAGGCCGGTAACGCGAGGCAAGAGACCGCATGTCGTCCTATTCTGATGATCTCCACCAGGCGGCACTGGCCTATCACCGTCTGCCGCGCCCCGGAAAGCTCGAGATCCAGGCGAGCAAGCCGCTCGCCAACCAGCGCGACCTCGCGCTTGCCTATTCTCCGGGCGTTGCCGCCGCCTGCACCGAGATCGCCAAGAACCCGGCGGAAGCCGCGACCCTGACGACCCGCGCCAATCTGGTCGCCGTCGTCTCGAACGGCACCGCGGTGCTCGGCCTCGGCAATATCGGCCCGCTGGCGTCCAAGCCGGTGATGGAGGGCAAAGCGGTCCTGTTCAAGAAATTCGCCGGCATCGACGTGTTCGACATCGAGATCGCCGCCGACACCATCGAGCGCGTGGTCGAGACCGTGGCGGCGCTCGAGCCGACCTTCGGCGGCATCAATCTCGAAGACATCCGGGGGCCGGAATGTTTCGAGATCGAGGCGCAGTTGAAGGAGCGCATGAAGATCCCGGTCTTCCATGACGATCAGCACGGCACCGCGATCATCGTCGCCGCCGCCATCACCAATGGTTTGCGCCTGAACGGCAAGAAACTGTCGGAGGTCAAGATCGTGGCGTCGGGGGCAGGGGCCGCGGCCATCGCGACGCTCAACCTGCTGGTCTCGATGGGGGCGCAGCGCAAGAACATCTGGGTGTGCGACATCGATGGCCTCGTGCACGAGGGCCGCAACACCACGATGGATCGCTGGAAGGCTGTCTACGCGCAGAAGACCGAGAAGCGCACGCTTGGCGACGTCATCGGCGGGGCCGACATCTTCATCGGGCTATCCGCACCGGGCGTGCTCAAGCCCGAGATGGCCAAGGCGATGGGCGAAAAGCCGCTGATCATGGCGCTCGCCAATCCGACTCCAGAGATCATGCCGGAAGAAGCGCGGAAAGTGCGTCCCGACGCCATGATCTGCACCGGGCGCTCGGACTATCCGAACCAGGTCAACAACGTCCTCTGCTTCCCCTTCATCTTCCGCGGTGCGCTCGATGTCGGCGCCAGCGCCATCAACGAGGAGATGAAGCACGCCGCCGTCGAGGCCATCGCGCAGCTCGCGCGCGAGGCGCCGTCGGATGCGGTCTCCCAGGGCAGCCTCGACACCGGCGAGGCGGGCGGCTTCGGGCCCGGCTCGCTGATCCCGAGTCCCTTTGATCCCAGGTTGATTCTCCGCATCGCGCCCGCCGTTGCCAAGGCGGCGATGGAATCAGGTGTCGCGACGCGCCCCATCACCAATTTCGACGAGTATCGCGCGCTGCTCGAGCGCTTCGCGTTCCGCTCCGGGCTCGTCATGAAGCCGATGTTCGCCAAGGCCAAGACCCAGCCGGTGCGCGTGATCTACGCCGAAGGCGAAGACGAGCGCGTGCTGCGCGCCACGCAGGTGGTGCTGGAGGAGAAGCTGGCGACGCCGATCCTGGTCGGCCGTCCCTCGGTGGTGGAGGCGCGCATCAAGCGGTTCGGCCTGTCCATCAAGGCCGGCAAGGATTTCGACCTCGTCAATCCCGAGGACGATCCGCGCTATCGTTCCTATGTGCAGTCCTATGTCGAGCTCGCCGGCCGGCGGGGCGTTACGCCGGATGCGGCGCGCACGGTGGTGCGCACCAACAACACGGTCATTGCGGCGCTCGCGGTGACGCGCGGGGAGGCGGACGCCATGCTCTGCGGCGTCGAGGGCCGCTATATGAGCCATCTGCGCCATGTCCGCGAGATCGTCGGCTTCTCGCCCGGCGTCAGCGATTATGCCGCGCTGGCGCTGCTGATCACCAGCAAGGGGGCGTTCTTCATCGCCGATACCCAGGTCCGGCCGAATCCGGGCCCGGAGGAGCTCGCCGAGATCGCCTCGCTGGCAGCGGTCCACGTCCAGCGCTTCAACATCAAGCCGAAGATCGCGTTCGTCTCGCATTCGGATTTCGGCAGCTACGACACCGACTCCTCGCGCAAGATGCGCCGGGCGACCCAGTTGCTGAGGGAGAAGCATCCCGAGATCGAGGCCGACGGCGAGATGCAGGGCGACACCGCGCTTTCGGCTGCCGCGCGAAAAATGGTGCTGCCGCACTCCAAGCTCGAGGGGGAGGCCAACATCATGATCATGCCGAGCCTGGATACCGCCAACGTCGCCTATCAGATGATCAAGTCGCTGGCGGACGCGCTCCCCGTGGGCCCGATCCTGATCGGCCCGGCGCGGACCGCGCATATCCTCACGCCGTCGGTGACCGCGCGCGGCATCCTCAACATGACGGCGGTTGCCGTGGTCGAAGCCCAGGAGCGGGCGGCCCGGCAGCAGCCGACGTTGTTTACGTAAGGGCGAGGTCCTGCTTTCCCTCTCCCCCCCCCTGTGGGAGAGGGGGGCTCGCCGAGGTAGCGGAGAGACGGGTGAGGGGTTCCTCCGCGAACGCCTCTCTTGATTGAAGTCGTGGAGCGAACCCCTTATCCGGAGCCGTAGCCGAAGCTCGCTTCGGCGTTGCCAGGTACGGCGGCCGAAGGCCGCCTACGTTCTCCCACAACGGAAGAAGGAGTCCGCCCACACCACCAATTTTGAATAAGTCCCAGGTTTCCATTTCCCCGTTTGAAAACGGCAATCGGACTCTCCATAATCCACAGGCGCACCCCGTGCCCAGTGTTTTGCCAAGAGGCCGACCATGCCAGCGTTCGTGACTTTCGGGCGGATCCTGTTCGCCGTGCTGTTCATCTACAGGGGCGCGACCAAGCTCTTCGCCATCCAGGCGACGGCGGATTTCATCGCCGGCAAGCTCGTGATCCCCGATGTGATCGCGCCCTACGCCAAGCAGGTCGAGACCGCGACCGCCATGACCACGCCGCAGCTGCTGGCGATCGCGGTCGGCGGCCTCGAGATCATCGCGGGGCTGATGATTGCGCTGAATTTCGGCGCGCGCTTCTTTGCAATGCTGATGGTGATCGACGTCGCGGCCTCGACGGTCCTGTTCTCTGATTTCTGGAATCAGGCGGCGCCCGAGAACGCGGCTGTTGTGATCGACGCGCTGAAGAATCTCTCGATCATCGGGGCGCTGTTCATGATCATGGGCTATGGCCGCGCCACGCGCTCGGCCGAGACGGCCTACGGGGACGTGTAGGCGCTAGTTGCGCCGCCAAGGCGTCACGGTCACATCATGCGCCGCATCGAGCAGATACGGTGCGGCTGGAGTCAATCCGTGTGACGTCAGCACCTCGGGCGGCGTCCGCCTGGGGACATCCCCAAAACAGCCCTCACCACCGGGCAACCGCACATGCGGGGCTTCCGACAGCCAGAACGTGTCGTAGCGGTCCATGAACATATCGAACACGGTGGGGCCGCCGATGACGGCGACCCGTCCCGAGGCGACATCGGCAAAGGCGCAGGCTTCCTCGAAGCTCGCATGCGCGGGATTCCACAGCGTCGCGTTCGGCATCTCCGGATCGACGGTGAGGGCCTTGATCTTGCGGGTCAGGATCAGCCGCTTGCGCTTGGGCGAGTTCGCCTGCGCCTCATAGGAGTTGCGGCCGTGCACGATCAGCGCGGCACCGTCGAGCGCCTGCTCGAAGAACAGCTTGTCGCCTTTGAACCTCAGACTGTCGGGCATGACATGGCTCGCGTCGGCAAGCATGCCGTCCGCCGAAACGATGACGTAGCCTTCGAAATGGAACGACAAGTGACGACTATTCGGAAACGGTCGTCACCACGGAATTGACCGGACGCGTGCTCACCGTCGGCAGCTTCACGTCCTTCATCAGTTCCTGATCGTATTCGGGCAGCGAGGCGACCGGCGCCTTGGCGCGCATCGCCACGATCTTGTAGCCGCCGGCCTTGAGGCGGTTCAGCAGTTCCGGCAGGGCTTCCGCCGTGTGCTTCTGGAAATCGTGCATCAGGATGATGCCTTTGCCCTTCTTCTCGAGCCCCTTCATCACGGTGTCGATCACCTTCTCGGGCTTCGACGCCTTGAAGTCGAAGGAGTCGATGTCGCAGGAGAAGATCGCGACATTGCGATTGCCGAGATAGGTGACCATTTCAGGCGGATGTTGCAGCGCCGGGAAGCGGAAGAACGCGGCCGGCGAGATACCTCCGAGCGCCCATTTCACGGCGCTGATGCCTTTCTCGATCTCCTCCTTGCGCTGCGCTTCGGACAGCTTCTTGTCGTTGAGGTTGGCGTGCGACCAGGTGTGGGTGCCGATGGTGTGACCGGCCGCGTAAACCTGCTTCAGGAGCTCCGGCTCGTAGGTGGCGTGCTTGCCGATCGAGAAGAAGATGCCGGTGGTGCACTGGTCGGCGAGCGCCTTCAGCACGGCGGGCGTGTTGCGCGGCCAGGGACCGTCGTCGAAGGTCAGCACGACCTCCTTGTCGCGCAGGAAGTCGAGCTCCTTGAAATGCTCGAAGCCGAAGCCGGGGCCGCCTGTCGTGTCGATCTCGACGGTACGGGCGACGCCCAGCGCGTTCGGATTGGTGCATGCGGCGCGCGGCGGCTGCGGCGCCTGC
Source organism: Bradyrhizobium sp. USDA 4472 (assembly GCF_054058595.1). Lineage (NCBI taxonomy): Bacteria > Pseudomonadati > Pseudomonadota > Alphaproteobacteria > Hyphomicrobiales > Nitrobacteraceae > Bradyrhizobium > Bradyrhizobium sp. USDA 4472. The sequence continues at coordinate 6,666,531 of NZ_JBSSAM010000001.1, read as the reverse complement.
TGCGGCGGAGGCGGGAAGGCGGCGGCGTTCGGTTGCGCTGCGGGGGCCGCGGCTGCCGGAGCCGCAGCCGGTGTGGCCGCGGGAGCCGCCTGCGTCGCGGCTGCGGGTTTTGCAGCCGGGGTCTGCGACCATGCCGCGCCTGTCAGCGCAACGGAGATCGCGCTTGCCAAAATCAGTTTTGCCGCCACACGCATGGTGTTGTCCTCGAGATTGATCCCGTTGTTCCGCCGTGGCTTTTCGCCTCCGGCAAAACCCATCCTGCCCACAATATCTTAGCTGACCGTAGCCTAGATGGTGCTCCATCGCCATTGCAACGGCTGTTTGGCGCTCCACGACAATTGTGCCCAGCCCTGTTCAGCCGGGCGCGTCAGCTGTCGGCCAACGCCCGGGCAATCGCGGTCTTGATGCGGGTGTCGGCCGGCTCCACGGCGGACGGAAACACCTCGGCGATGTAGCCGTCACGGCCAACAAGGTATTTGTGGAAGTTCCACTTCGGAACCTCCTTGGGGCGCGCCTCGGCCGCCCATTTGTAGAAAGGATGCGCTTTCGGTCCGACCACGACGGCCTTGGCGGCGATCGGAAAGGTAACGCCGTATTGGTGGTGCGCGGTCTCCGAGATCTCGCTGGTGCCGCCGGGCTCCTGGCCGCCGAAATCGTTGGAGGGGACGGCGATCACAGTCAAGCCGCGCTCGCGAAACTCGCTCCAGATCTCCTGCAGCCCCTGATATTGCGGGGTATAGCCGCAGAGCGAGGCCGTGTTCACGATCAGCAGCGGTTTGCCGCTGAAGGCGGCAAGGTGAATGTCGTCGCCTGATAGTGCGGGGAAAGAGAAGGCGTAGGCGGGCATCCGGCTTATTCCGCCATCGGCGCGTGCGCGCGTTGCCGAGGCAGCTGCTGCGAGCAGCGCCGTTGTGAGTACGGTTCTGCGGTTCAACATATGGCGGCGTCCCCCGGATGTGATCCGGGGCGAAGCTTACTCCGCCGTGGCGACTGGCCTGCTCAACACCGCGTTATCGTGGTGCCCGGCTCAGTAGAGGCGGACGATGAAGTCGGTGCCTTCGCCGGTTTCACCCTGGTTGATGCCCTGGTCGGACACGATGACCGAGCCGCCTGACGTGAGCATCTCGTTGATCTTGGCTATGGCGTCCGCAGGGATCGTGATCCGGTCCAGTGCCTCGGCCGGGCTGTCGGGCGTGATGACAGGCTTTGCGGCAACCGGGATCACCGCAGCGCCGCGCTGGCGGCGCAGCACGTGGCCATCTTCCTCGCGCGCGGCGGCGCGGACGGCAACGGGCAGCGACACCACCGACCAATGCAGCGCATTGGCATCGGTCTTGTCGGCTTCGGCAGTGAAGACATGGGTGCCGAGCGGCCGGTCGCTCGCAGCAATCGTCACGGGCACATCGAACAGCGGCGCGAAGTTCTGCCGCACATACAGCTTGGAATCCTTGCGGCTGATGAACACCGCAATCTGACCGCCCCGCTTTGGCAGCTCCGGCTTCACCGACGGCGCGGGATCGGCGACGCGGGTCTGGTCTTTCTTCGCGTCCGGAGAAGCGGGTTGCGCGGGGGCCATGGCCGACGCGGCGTCGGGCTTTGGCTCGATCGCGGCTGCGTCGGCCTTGGTCGGCTCGGCATCCGAAGCCGCCTTGGGCGCTTCCGCAGCCTCGGCCGGCTTCGCTTCAGTGTTCGCGGCATCCGCGGGCTCAGCCGGTTCGCCCGCCTTGGCAGTGGCCGGGGGCTGCTTGGCCGGGTCGGAGGCCTCGGCGTTGACCTCGGCTTTGGCGCCTTCCTCGCGGATCGGGGCAGTGCCCGCGGTCGCGTCCGACATGACGACATGGCCGACCGTTGAGCGCAGCTCCGGCACGCCTTCAGCGCTGGCGGTTTTGGTTTCGACAGGCCTGGTTTCAACAGGCCTGGCGTCCGCGGCCTTGGTCTCCGGCGCGCCCTTGTCCGCCTTGTCGCCGACGCTGGTCGTCGGCTCGAGGCTTGCCGCAGGCTGCGGCGTAACGCGCAGCGAGGCGAGCAGCGGATGCGAGAAGCTTTGCGGTGTCGTCTGGCCGGGCGATACGATCACGCGCGCACCCATCTTGGTCCAGTTCCACATCTTCACCGCGAACGCCATCGGCATGCGGATGCAGCCGTGCGAGGCCGGATAGCCCGGCAGCACGCCGGCATGCATGGCGACGCCGGACCAGGTGATGCGCTGCATGTACGGCATCGGCGCGCCGCTGTAGATATTGGAGTGGTGGAATTTGTGCTTCTGGATGACGCTGAACACGCCCATCGGGGTCGAATGGCCCTTCATGCCGGTCGACACCGGCGATTCCGCGAACACGCCGTTGGAGTCGTAGACCGTCACCTTCTGCCGGTCGATCGAGACGACGATGACGAGTGGACCTTGCGGCTTCGCGTTGGTCTCCTTCTCGACGCGCGACCCTTTCCTGGTCTTGGCGGCTGCCGCGCCGCGCTTCTGCGGCTTCAGGCGCGGCTCCTCGGGATACCGCTCCTGCCGTCCGTAGGCTCCGTCGGAATAATCGGGATAATAATAGAACGCCGCTTCCGCCTGACCAGCCGTACCGATCGCACCGGCCGCCGCCAGAATCGCGACCTGCCACAGCCGTGCCGACGCGGCTGAAACATGGGGCCCGTTCACGCTGTTCATTCCTCGAATCCGCATCCAATTCAGACATTAGTGTCGCAGAGGGGATACGCGTTCACCAGCACGGCAGTTCTGCGATCAGCGACTTTTGTTTTACACGTAGCAAAAAAGCCTCACGGAGCGGTAAACGCCGGCCGCGCCCGGCTTCCGTCATCTTCCTGATCGGCCGCCTCATGCCTACATTGCCAGGACTTGTTACCGGAGAACTTCATGTCATCTCGTTTCCCCGGTCTTTCCGGCATCCGCTTGAAAGGCCTTGCTTTATTCCTTCTCGCTCTGACCGTGCCCCTGGCGTCCGCATCCGCCGCCGACGAGCCCGATCTCATCTTCCGCCGCTCCACCGTGTTCAAATGGATGAGCCCGAATGACAAGCTCGCGACCTATGGTCTGGACGATCCTGAAGTCGAGGGCGTGGCCTGTCACTTCACGGTGCCGGAAAAGGGTGGGTTCAAGGGCTGGCTCGGTCTTGCCGAGGAGGTCTCGGACGTCTCGCTGGCCTGCCGCCAGGTCGGCCCGATCAAGTTCAGGGACAAGATGGAACAGGGCGACGACATGTTCCGCAAGCGCCGCTCGCTTTTCTTCAAGAAGATGCAGATCGTGCGCGGCTGCGACGCCAAGCGCAATGTGCTGGTCTACATGGTCTATTCGGACAAGCTGATCGAGGGATCGCCGAAGAACTCGACTTCGACCGTGCCGATCATGCCGTGGGGGCCGGCTGACGCGAACGTCCAGAAGTGCGGCGACTTCTTCACGCAGTGACGCGCTGGCGTTCACGCAGTGATGCGCTGGCGTTCACGCAGTGCTTCGAGTTGCGCGGACGCTTGCTCCCAAGCTGGTTCAAGCCATCGCGCGCCCGATCTGAAATGATTGATGATTTCGGAGATTTGTTTCGTCGCGAGAGGGCGACGAAACAATTCTCATCCGGAACGAAATCATTTTGGGCTTTTGGCGCATCACGGGAGAAACCGCAGATGGTTATCAGGCTGACGACGACGACGGCACACCGCCGGCCCCGCAATCCGGAGACAGATCCATGCGTGCGCTCAGCTTCATCCTCGCTTTCGGCTTCGTGCTCGCCGGCTCCTCGTTTGCCGGCGCACCTGACGGTAATTTGCCCGGTATCGGCACCTTCCAGTACAGTGGCTCGCCGATCACAACCACTGCGCCGCAGCCGATCGTCCTTGCGTCGCGCTTCTGATCCCAAATAGGAAAATCAGCCGTCAAAGGCCATCATGTACCTTCGTCTCGGCGCCGCGGCGTTCCTGTTCCTTCTGACGATCAACTCCTCTCAGGCGCAGGTGCGCGCACCGAGCCGGTTGCCGGATGCGCGTAACGAGTTCGTGCGGCAATGTGCTCCGCGCATGCTCGGACGCTGGGAGCATCCGGAAGAGGTTTGCGGCTGCCTGCACGATCATGCCGCCGCCGTCGTCGAGGATCGCGACCTGCGCGAAGCACTGCTGCGCGGCATCAGCGAGACCGGTGTTCCGACCATCGAGACCGATTGGGTGCCGGCGGCGAAGCAAAGCGAGATCGGCGCGACCTTCACCAAGATCGCCAAGCCGACCCTGCAGTGCATGTTCGACCCCGCGAAGTCTTGAGCCGTCACCTCGACTTCGGGCCGAATCGCGCCACGCAATTGGCGGTTCGCACGACGCCCTTGTCCGTCATCTTCGATCCGCGCACTTCCTTCACCTGTCCGGCCGGACAGGTTCCGTCATCCACTTGCACGCGCTGGCCGAGCTTGAGGTCGACGATATCCTGCTCACGGCCGACTGTCGTTGCGGAGGCCATCGAGGCAAGGATGGTGGAGATCAGAAGCGCAAGGCAGGTTGCGCGGCCGAATGTCGTAGCGTCTGACATGATGAGAGGTCCCGGAATCAAGTGCCGCGATGGTAAGGAGCGGTCCGCGATTCTGATAGTCAACCTTCGTCACGCCCGACGATCCGCCCTGACTTTGCTGCACAAGGCGGCGCGCGCTTCCCCGGCGAGCCGTTCGGCGGCGGAGACGAGGTCTGGAACCGCGTGCCCCGAGAATCCCAGCACGAAACCGGGCAAAGGGCGAGCCCGCGCATAGGTGTCGGCGAGCAACCAGCCTTCCGCGCCCGCGGCTAGCTTCGCCGCAGCCGCAATCGCTGGCGCAACCGACGGATCGAACCGCGCGACGAGGTGCAAGCCCTGTGACGGCACCGGGACCGACAGCGCACCATCTGACGTCGCTTCGAGCGTTTCGGCCAGCACGTCGCGTGCCTCGCGATAGAGTTTTCGTACGCGCTTCAGATTGGCCGCGAACGCGCCGGAGTTCAGCATGTCGGCGACGGCGCCTTCCATCAGCGTCCCGGGGAAACGATCGAGCGCAGCGCGTGCGGTCGTGACGTCGGCAATCAGGCGCTCGGGCAGGGCGCAATAACCGATGCGAAGGCCCGGAAACAGCGTCTTGGCGAACGTGCCCATGTAGATCACGCGCTGGAGCCGATCGATGCCAGCAAGCGACATCAGCGGCGCGCCGTCGTAGCGGAACTCGCTGTCGTAATCGTCCTCGAGCACGAAAGCGCCGGCCTGCCTCGCCCAGTCGAGCAGCGCGAGCCGGCGCGGCATCGACATCTGCACGCCCAGCGGAAACTGATGCGACGGTGTGACATAAGCTGCGCGCGCGGACGGCGCGGCGGCGCGACCCCTCGCGACTTGCAGTCCGTCCACGTCGACCGGAACGGGCACAATGCGATAGCCGCACTGCGCCATGGTCCTGCGCGCAATGGGGTAGCCAGGGTCCTCGCACCAGACCTGATCGCCGGGCTTCAGGATCGCGCTGAGAACGATTCGCAGCGTGTGCAGCGTGCCTGACGTCAGCATGATCTGATCAGGATCGCAGCGCAGCCCCCGCGCCGACAGCAGATGATCGGCGATCGCTGCGCGCAATTCGCGGCTGCCGCGCGGGTCGCCGTAATGCAGATGTTCGCTACCGAAGGCCCGCATCCGCCGGCCGGCGAAGGCGCGAAAACGTTGTACGGCGCGCTCGTCAATATGAGTGCAGCCGAGCGCCAGCGCGCCTTGCCCGGCCGCCTCGACGATGACCATCGGCTTGTTTGCGGCTACGGCGCGTGCGGCAATGCGCGCGGCGACGAAGGTCCCCGAGCCGACGGTCGCTTGCGCAAACCCGTCGGCGATCAGACGTTCGTATGCCGTGACGACGGCGTTGCGCCGAAAGCCGGTCTGCTTTGCCAGCGTCCGCGACGGCGGCAGCGGCTCGCCTGATTTCACCAGGCCGGAGACGATCATCTCGCACAGCGCCTGATAGAGCCGGTGCGCCGAGGAGGCGCCGGCGGTGACGTGCGGGCCCGTCAGATCGAGCGGCAGCTCGGCTTTCCCAGGCGAATTGGTCGGAATTTTTTGCATGGAATTGGTACTATCGCAGACCAAATGCGCAGCTACAACTCTTCTGGAATTGTTCGGGGCATGACAGGAGCGGCCGTGAGCCAGATTGAAAGCCAACAGTCCTATCCGACGTCAGCGCGCAACCAGGTGAAGCGTCGGCACGACCGCGGCTTCTATGATCACGCCACCGTTCACCGCATCCTGGACTCCTCGATGATGTGCCACGTTTCGTATGTGATCGAGGGGCAGCCCTATTGCACGCCGACCTTCTTCTGGCGCGAGGGCACGAAACTCTACTGGCACGGCTCGAGCGCGAGCCGCATGCTGCGCAACCAGACCAAGGGTGAGCGGGTGTGCCTGACGGTCGCGCATCTCGACAGCCTTGTCCTGGCGCGCTGCGGCTTCAATCACTCCGCCGACTATCGCGCGGTCATGGCCTTCGGCACCGCCTATCTCGTCACCGACCCCGCGGAGAAGGAGCGGGCCGTGGTGGCCATGGTCGACCGCTTCTTTCCGGATCGCACGGCGAGCCTGCGGGCCAGCAGCACCCAGGAGGTCAAGGCGACCTCCTTCATCGCGATGGAGATCGAGGAGGCCTCCGCAAAGGTCCGCGCCAAGGGCGTTGCCGACGACGATGAGGACTACGGATTGCCCATCTATGCCGAGCGGATTCCGGTCCGCACCGTTCTCGGCGCGCCGGAACCTTGTTCGCGTCTGCTCGATGGCGTGAGCCGGCCTGCGACACTCAAGGGCTATTCGGAAGGGCGACTGCTCGAAGATGCATTGCGGGATGCTCATTTTGTCGAGTACCCGAACGGCTGAAATCGGCTAGCTTGCGCGCACAATTGATCACCGGATGCGCGGAGTTGCCCAATGAATGCCGAGACCCAGCAGAGGATTCTTGACGCGGTCGACGCCGGCTTCGAGGCCCAGCTCGCGACCACCCGTGATTTCGTCGCGATCCCTTCGACCCGTGGGGCGGAGGGGCCGTGCCAGGACATGATGGGCGATCTCCTGCGCGCGCGGGGTTACGAGGTCGACGACTGGCACATCAAGGTCGACGACTTGCGAGATCTGCGCGGCTTCGGACCGATCGAGCATGATTTCTCCAGGGCACGCTCAGTCGTCGGCACCTATCGGCCGACGACCGAGGCCGGCAAATCGCTGATCCTCCAGGGCCACTGCGATGTCGTGCCTGCGGGGCCGCTGGAATTGTGGGAAACCCCGCCGTTCTCGCCCATCATCAAGGACGGCAAGATGTTCGGCCGCGGAGCCTGCGACATGAAGTCGGGCACCATCGGCGCGCTCTATGCGCTGGACGCGATCAAGGCGGCGGGCTTCAGGCCGACGGCGCGGATTCACTTTCAGTCTGTCATCGAGGAGGAGAGCACCGGCGTCGGCGCCCTCTCGACGCTGCAGCGCGGCTATCGGGCCGATGCCTGCTTCATTCCGGAACCGACAGGCGGCAAGATGGTGCGCTCGCAGGTCGGCGTGATCTGGTTTCGCCTGCGGGTGAAGGGCCATCCGACGCATGTTGCGTTTGCCGGCTCCGGCTCCAATGCGATCATGGCGGCCTATCACCTTGTCCAAGCCCTGCAGAAGCTCGAGATCGAGTGGAATGAGCGCGCCAAGGCCGATCGTCACTTCCGGACGCTCAACCATCCCATCAACTTCAACCCCGGCATCATCAAGGGCGGCGATTGGGCCTCCAGCGTGCCGGCCTGGTGCGACGTCGATTGCCGCATCGCCGTTCTGCCTGGTTGGTCGGTCGCCGATCACCAGAAGGAGATCCTTGCCTGCGTCGCAGCCGCCTCGCGCAATCACCGCTTCCTCGCCAACAACCCGCCGGAGGTCGAATGGTCGGGCTTCCTCTCGGAAGGCTATGAGCTGACCGATTCCGCCGCGCCGGAAGCCGCGTTCGGCAAGGCGTTCAACAAGGTCTACGGCGGTGCCGTCGAGGATCTCGTCTTCACCGCACTGACCGACACTCGCTTCTACGGACTGAACTGCGGCATTCCGAGCCTTTGCTTCGGCGCCAGCGGCGGCGCGATGCACGGCTTCAACTATGTCGAGCTGGACTCGCTGAAGAAGACCACCAAGGCGATGGCGCTGTTCATTGCGGAATGGTGCGGCGTGGAGAAGGCGTAGCAGCCGCAGTCGCACTCTCCGCCGTCATTGCGAAGGAGCCCGCGACAAAATTGCGTAGCAATTTTGCGCTGGTGCGACGAAGCAATCCAGACTGCTCCATGGAGAAGGTCTGGATTGCTTCGCTTCGCTCGCAATGACGGACCGGGCCGTTAGACCCTCATCCTCGCGGCTCCTCCGTCAGGGGAGATGTATTGCCAAGTCCTTTAAGCTTAAAATAAAGACTAGGATGCCGCCCTGACCGGTGGCAGACTGGCGCCCGGTTCGGCGAACGAGCCCCAGGGAGTCACGATGCGCGATTGGGATGATGCTTACGCCAATTCGGCCCATATCCCGGGCTCGGACAAGATGCCGGCGCAATGGGCGGAGCGGGCGGCGGCTTATCGCGCCGGGTTGAAAGGCTTTCGCCCTGATATCGCCTACGGTTCCGATGAGCGCCAGCGCTTCGACCTGGTCCTGCCGGATGGCGACAGCAAAGGTCTGGTCGTGTTCGTGCACGGCGGCTACTGGATGCGCCTTGCCAAATCGGACTGGACCGATCTCGCCGAAGGCGCGCGGCACCACGGCTGGACGGTTTGCTTGCCGAGCTACACGCTTGCGCCGGCCGCTCGCATCTCCGACATGACTGCCGAAATCACCGCCGCGATTGCGAAGGCGGCTTCGCTTGTCTCAGGGCCGATCCGGCTCGCCGGGCATTCGGCGGGTGGTCATCTCGTCACGCGCATGCTGTGCGACGACAGCCGGCTTGAGCCTGCCGTCTTCAACCGGATCCTCGGCACGCTCTCGATCAGCGGCCTGCATGATTTGCGGCCGCTGCTCAAGACGCAGATGAACGACACCTTGCGCATGACCATGGAGGAGGCGACGCTCGAAAGCGCCGCGCTGCACCTGCCGCGCGGACATGCGCCTGTCACCGCCTGGGTCGGCGGCAGCGAGCGGCCGGAATTCATCCGTCAGTCCGACCTGTTCGCCAACGTCTGGACCGGATTCGACGTGCCGACGCGCCTCGTGATTGATCCCGGGCTCAACCATTTCACCGTGATCGATGGGCTCAAGGATCCGTCGTCGCCGATCACCGCGCGGCTGATTGGCCTCGACTGACTGTCGCAGGGATGATCGATCGAAAGGGCCTGTCATGACGTCCAGCGATTACGATCCCTCAAACGAAGGCGCCGAGACCGATTTCAGCCGGCGCATGTCCTACGGCAACTATCTGGCGCTGGATGCGATCCTCGGTGCCCAGCATCCGCTGTCGGAGGCGCATGACGAGATGCTGTTCATCATCCAGCATCAGACCACGGAGCTCTGGATGCGGCTTGCCATCCACGAGCTCAGCGCCGCGCGCCGGGCCATCGCCAGAGACGAGGTGCAGCCCGCGATGAAGATGTTGGCGCGCATGTCGCGCATCTTCGAGCAGCTCAACAACGCCTGGGATGTGTTGCGCACGATGACGCCCAGCGAATACACCCGCTTCCGGTCCCAGCTCGGCCAGTCCTCGGGCTTCCAGTCGCGCCAGTACCGGCTGATCGAATATCTGCTCGGCAACCGCAACCACGCCATGTTGAAGCCGCACGCGCACGATGTGGAAACGACCAGGATGTTGGAAGCCGAGCTTGCCACGCCGAGCCTCTACGATGAGGTGCTGCGGCTCGCGGATCGCAACGGGCTGAAGATGCCGGCCGCCGTGCTCGCGCGCGACGTCCGCGAAACCCACAGCTTCAACGAGGGCGTACTGCAGGCCTGGCGTATCGTCTACGAGGCGCCGGAGACGCACTGGATGCTCTACGAGCTCGCCGAAAAGCTGGTCGATTTCGAGGATTATTTCCGTCGTTGGCGCTTCAATCACGTCACCACAGTCGAGCGTGTCATCGGCTTCAAGCGCGGGACCGGTGGCACCGGCGGCGTCAGCTATCTCAAGCGCATGCTGGAGGTCGAGCTGTTCCCCGAACTCTGGCGCGTCCGGACGATTTTGTAGGGCCCGACATGACCCAGCTTCGCGTCTATGACGACACCAAAGCGCTGTTCCGGCTGCCCGAGGGCGTGATCTATCTGGACGGCAATTCGCTGGGCGCGCTGCCGCTTGGCGTCGCCGAGCGCGTCAACCGCGTGATTACGACCGAGTGGGGCGTTGAGTTGATCCGCGCCTGGAACACCGCTGGCTGGTATGCCCAGCCGCGTCATGTCGGCGATCGCATCGCGCGGCTGATCGGCGCGGAGGCCGGGTCCGTCATGGTTGGGGACACGCTGTCGCTCAAAGTCTATCAGGCGCTCGCGGCCGCGCTCGACATGAACCCATCGCGCAAGGTCGTCCTGTCTGACACAGGCAATTTCCCAACCGATCTCTACATGGCCGAAGGCCTGATCGCGACGCTCGGGCGCGGCCATCAATTGCGGCTTGTGGCGCCGGAGGAGATCGCGGCTTCGCTCTCGGAAGAGATCGCGGTGCTCTACATCACCGAGGTCGATTATCGCACCGGCCGCCGTCACGACATGGCGAAACTGACGGCGAAGGCGCGTGCGCTCGGCATCGTCACGGTGTGGGATCTCGCGCATTCGGCCGGCGCGCTGCCGGTCGATCTTGCCGGTTGTGGCGTCGATTTCGCAGCCGGCTGCACCTACAAATACATCAATGCCGGGCCGGGCGCTCCGGCGTTCCTCTACGTCGCGCCACATCGTGCCGGTGGCGCGCGCGTCGCGCTGTCGGGATGGATGGGCCACGCAAAACCCTTCGCATTCGAGCTTGGCTACGCGGCGGCCGGCGGTGTCGAGCGCATGCGCGTGGGCACGCCGCCGGTGCTGGCGATGGCGGCCCTGGAGGCTTCGCTCGATGTCTGGGATCACGTCGACATCAGGGAGGTCCGCGCCCGCTCGCTGGCGCTCGGCGATCGCCTGATTGCCGAAGTCGAACGCCGCTGCCCATCTCTGAGCCTTGTAACCCCGCGTGCACACGAACGCCGTGGCTCGCAAGTCTCCTTCGCCTTCGAGGGCGGTTATGCCGCGATGCAGGCCTTGATCGCGCGCGGCCTGATCGGCGATTTCCGCGCGCCCGACATCATGAGGTTCGGGATCACGCCGCTCTACATTGGCGAGACCGAGATCATGCGGGCAGCCGAGATCATCGAGGAGGTGATCGCGGGTGAGGTGTGGCGCCGGCCGGAGTATCAGGTCGTGAATGCGGTGACGTGAGGAGGAAATGTCTCCCCATGACACGGGAGAGACGCGAGAGCGCTCTCCACGGGAGGGCCGACATCACAGCAGCCATGACCTCTGACGTCATTGCTTTGCCGCAGGAAGCCTTTCACGGTGAGACACCAACGAATTGGGAGAAGATCTGATGACGCCGCTCGAGAAAGTTAAAGCGATGAAGATGCCGTTCGCCGAGCTCAAAGGCGTCGAATTCGTCGAGGCCGAACAAGATCGGGTGGTGGCGCGGATGACGGTGCGGCCGGACCTCTGCACGCTGTATCACACCATCCACGGCGGCGCGGTGATGGCGTTCGCCGATTCGGTCGGGGCTGCCGCGACCGTCATCAACCTGCCGGAGGGCGCCAAGGGCACGACCACGCTGGAGAGCAAGACCAACTTCATCGGAGGCGCCAAGGAGGGCACCATCGTCATCGCCACCGCCACGCCTGTTCACCGGGGTCGCCGGACCCAGGTCTGGACCACCCGGTTGGAGACTGAGGACGGCAAGCTGGTTGCCTTGGTGACCCAGACACAGCTGGTCCTGTAAGATTACGGGGGCTTGATTTTGTTAACGAATTGGTCGCTCCCCGCGCTCGAAACTTGAGGCAGGTTCCCGCCTTGAAAAATTTGGTGCGACGCACAATATTGGGCGCCTAGGGATTCGAACGCCTCCTCGAGGGACACCAAGAGGAGTTTTGACGTGGTACTTGAAGACACCGCCCAGGCAACATCCGTTCCCGGCTATGTGCGGACCTTGAGCCAGCAGGAAGAGTTGCCGCTGTTGCGCGATCACCTGCTGCGGCTCGATGCCGAGAGCCGGCATGACCGTTTCAACGGTTTTCTCGACGACAGCTTCATCGAGCGTTACGCCGCCCGCTGCGCCGAGGACGGCACTGTGATCGTCGCCTACATCGTCGACGGCGTGGTCCGCGGCGCGGCCGAGCTGCATCCGCCGGAGGGGGATTCGCTGCCCGAAGTCGCCTTCAGCGTGGAAGCCTCAGCCCGCCGCCAGAATGTCGGCACCGTGCTGTTCAGCCGCCTGATCGCGGAAGCGCGCTGGAAGGGCTACAAGAGCCTACGCGTCACGACGGGTGCGGAGAACCATGCCATGCGGGCGCTCGCCAAGAAGTTCGGTGCGCATCTGCAGTTCCGCCATGGCGAGTCGACCGGCACGATCGATCTGACCAAGGCTCCCGAGGACGAGCTTGCCGATCTCGCCGCCGCACCGTTCAAGGCCGGCCGCGCGCTTCTCAGCTTCAACTCGACCTGCTGGAAGCTGATCTCCAGCATGTACGGCAATCGTGCAGCGTGAGACTAAAGGCCTGAATCAAAAAGCGGACCGGCTCAGGCCGGTCCGCTTCTTCAATGAAGCAATGGGAATGAGCGCTTAGGTGCCGGTGCGCTTGTCGTTGCCGAAGCGGCGAACGACACGGCGTTCGACCACAACCGAGCGCTGCGCACCCTGTTCGCCGGCGATCACCCGCGTGGCGGTGATGCGACCGTTGGTGCGGGCCTGTTTCCTGACCTCGGCCTGAACGATCTCGATGGGCATCCCCATCAGAGCGGCAGCGATCTCGGCCTGTTGCTCCTGGTCGTCGGTGATGCCGACAGCGGCGAAGATCGCCTCATCCAGGGTCGGCGGGTCATGGCGGACGCGCCGCGTGCCGTACTTGGTATTCCAGTCTGCGCTCATAAGGGCCTCGTTTCGATGCCGGGATACCTAGTGCGATCAATGTTGCATTGCAATATGAAATCAATGTGGCATCTCAGCTATGCAACGGTTTGGCGTCATGGCGGTGACGAGACACCGGCATCGACCTCGATCCGCTGTTGGGGCCAGCGTTTCAACGCGGCGAGTCCTGCCTGGGTCAGTCGATAGATTCCCCGGTCGGCTCGCTCGAACCAGCCATACACATTGTTAAGCAAGATCTTGCCGGCGTCGGGACAGCGCTCGCGCAAATCGCGCACGCGCCGCGGGCCTGCCGCGAGTTCTGACGCACAGGTCAGCGCCTGCTGCCGGTAGGCCGTCATGATCGGCGCGCGGGTGCTGCCGCCGAGCACGGGATCGCCCTGGCGGCGCTGATGTTCGGCAACGAGGCGCGAGCGGGTCTTCGGGTCGCGGCGCGGAGCTGCCGTCGGCGGCTTCACCAGCACCTCGACCTGACCCTTGTCGGTTACCCCAAGCATACCGAAACCGAGGCGACGACAGAGATTGCGGTAACGCGCATCACTCTCGCGTCCCTTGCCGCGGATCGACATCTTTGCGGCGATCCAGATCTCGTCGCCCGCCGGCGCGCGATCGACCGCCTGCAGGATCAGTTCGAGATTGAACGCGAGCTTCAGCTCGCCAATCACCACCACTGGCGGATTGCCGGCGCTGAGGCCGACAAGATCGCAGCCGCGAATCTCGCCCTTCACGTCGAAGCCGAGGCCTTCGAGGAAGCGTTTGACGGGGAGGTAGAGCGCGGTTTCCAAGGGAGTTTCCGATCGGAGAATCAGTTGCCGTCAGTCTAGCCCGGATCAGACTCTGGGCTGACCGGCATTTGCCTGGACGCCGTCAAGCCAGCTATATCCCCGCGTGGCGAACAGGGCGCTTGCAAATATGACGATCAGGAATGGGCTCTATCACATCCGGATCGCGTTTCTGGATAGTGTCCAGGGCGGCAATCAGGGTGTCATGGTGCTGCGCGACGGCACCATGCGCGGTGGGGATTCGTTTTTCTTCGCCTATGGCAGCTACACGTCCGCCGACGGCAAATGGAAGGGCGAGCTGACCAACGAGGAGCATTCGCCCTCGTTCGACGAGCGCCCGGTGTGGGGCCGCAAGGTCGTGACCATCGGCTTCAGCGGCACCTACACCGACGAGACCGCTTACGGTGAGGGCATGGCGCTTGCCGGCAAGCAGAGCATCCGCTTCAAGGGCAATCTGCGGCTGCTGGTGCCGGATTGATCAGACCCGTCCGCTCACCGGAATGAGCGCGCCGGTGACGCCGCCTGCGGCGTCGCTGACGAGGAACAGGATCACCTCGGCGAGCTCCTGCGGCGTCACCCATTTGGTGAAATCCGCTTTCGGCATGTCGGCGCGGTTGGCCTTGGTGTCGATGGTCGACGGCAGCACCGCGTTGACGGTGACCTTGCCTTTCCATTCACTGGCCAGCGCCTCGGTCAGGCGATGCACGCCTGCCTTCGATGCCGCATAAGGCCCCATGCCGGCGCCGGCCTGAAGCGCGCCCATGGCGCCGATATTGACGATGCGGCCGGCGTTCGAGGCGGCAAGATGCGGCAGCGCCGCGCGCGAGGTGTTGAGCGCGGTCAGCAGGTTCAGCGCATGCATGCGTTGCCAGGTCGTGATGTCGCCATCGCCGACGGTCTCATAGGCAAAGCCGCCGGCGATGTTGACCAATGCGTCAAGTCGGCCGAAATGCCTGGCGGCAGCCTCGACGGCCGTCTTCGCCTGCGCCGCGTCGGACAGGTCCACGCCGCCGATCTCGATGCGTTCAGTCGTCGCCGGCATTTGCGAGGCCGCGTAATCGATGCCGGCGACCCGCGCGCCGCGCGATACCGCGATGTCGGCGACCACCTTGCCGAGCGCGCCGCGCGCACCGGTCACGATCAGAACCTTGCCTTGCATCATCGATCTCCCGGCGCGGGCGCCTCATGATTGAAGATAGCGCGCCTTCAGCGCGGTGCGCTCTGCTGTGCCGAGCTTGAGGCCCTCGCGCAAGTAGGTTTCGACATCACCATAGTCGCGACGGACGGCTTCGAATGCGGCATCGAGATAGGAGGCGTTGACCGAGCCGATCGCGTCGAGGACATCGGCCGGCAGATCGGAGACGCTCGAGACGTCGCGCCTGTAGTGACGGTTGGTCAGCAGATAATCCTCGGAAATGACGTCATCGGGCACGCCGAGCGCATGCAGGATCAGGGCGCTGGCAAAGCCGGTACGGTCCTTGCCCGCGGTGCAGTGGATCACGAGCGGGGCACGGTCTTCCAGTAGATGGCCGAACAGCGTGCGGAAGCTGTGCGTGTTGTGGCGGACATAGTTGCGATAGGACTCGCGCATGAGTTCGAGCGCGACCGGTCCGGTCAGCGCGCCCCTGGCGAGCTCGGCGCGCAGGGAAGCCACGACCGTCGGCTCGATCGGCAACGAATGCACGGTGATCTCGTTCACGACGCAGACGCCGGCCGTGCGCTCCTCGACGCCTCGGAAGTCGAACGCGCTTCTGACGCCGAGTGCGCGGACGATCTCGATGTCTTCTGCGGTGAGCTGGCCGAGATGGTTGGAGCGGAAGATGTGGCGCCAGCGCGTGGTGCGGCCGTCGCTTGTCGCGTAGCCGCCGAGGTCGCGAAAATTGCTGGCGCCTTGCAAGGCGAGGTGACGGGAAGGGGAGTCTGACATGGGCCCGGCCTGAATGATTGGGATCAGCTTTTGTTTTTATCCCGGCTGCGGATCATTGCAGACGACCTGTCCGATGCGGAATCAAAAAGGGTCGAAACATCGTTGTTTCGACCCTTCTTAGACTTCCGCCGGGCGTTTGTAGCACGCGGCGGTCCTGGACCAGACCGGCATTAGCGTTCCCATTTGGGCTTTGCTTCGTCGACCGCGTCCTGGTGATACCAGCTATCGCTGCAGATCGACGCGTTCTCGGGAAGCGAAGCGTGATCGGCGGGAAGGCGGGTCTCGCTGTAGCGGCGCCCCGCGAGAGCCGCGCGGCCCCCGACAGGGAATTGGTAGATCGTCGCAGATCCGTGACTCAGACCATTGTTCATCATTGCGATTGCTCCTTGGTCGAAGCGCCTTGGCCTCCATGGTGCGCCCGACTCCTTCTGATGTGGTTACTGGAATCCCCATATCGGCCCCGCACTCCGAAAAGCAAAGTGCTGAAAAGGAGATCAGTTTCCGCCTAATTCTTGAGCAGATGGCTGTCTGCACCCCCTAAGGCACCGTGTCGATGACCAACGTCTGTGCCATTGCAAAGGTTGCTGGGCATGTCCCGCCGCTTTGCGAAAGTTGCCGGACGTTGACGCATGTTTCATCGGCAACCTCCGGCAGGAGCCTGCCTGCTCCAGAATCGGGCGATTTCCGCGGGAATATTGCAGTGCAGCTTCACGCGAAGGTGCGCTCCTATGCCGCATGCGGCGGACCGCTTAGGCCGCTGTGGAAAACCCTACGCGCTGCGGCCTTTTGGCACGCAAAATGCTTATGGAGAGCCGGCCGATGATGGCCGGGTACAAACGTGCGGGGGGCTCTCAACCCCACCTTTCGCATCATCTACAGAGAGGCTCAATGACCAAGTACAAGCTCGAGTACATCTGGCTCGACGGATATACGCCGACTCCGAACTTGCGCGGCAAAACCCAGATCAAGGAATTTTCGTCGTTCCCGACGCTCGAGCAGCTTCCGCTCTGGGGTTTCGATGGCTCGTCCACCCAGCAGGCGGAAGGCCACAGCTCCGATTGCGTGCTGAAGCCGGTTGCCGTGTTCCCGGATGGCGCCCGTACCAACGGCGTGCTCGTGATGTGCGAAGTCATGATGCCTGACGGCAAGACCCCGCACCCCTCCAACAAGCGCGCCACCATCCTCGACGATGCCGGCGCCTGGTTCGGCTTCGAGCAGGAATATTTCTTCTATAAGAACGGCCGTCCGCTCGGCTTCCCCGAGTCCGGCTATCCGGCGCCGCAGGGCCCGTACTACACCGGCGTCGGCTATTCGAACGTCGGCGACGTCGCCCGCAAGATCGTCGAGGAGCATCTCGACCTCTGCCTCGCTGCCGGTATCAACCATGAAGGCATCAACGCGGAAGTCGCGAAGGGCCAGTGGGAATTCCAGATCTTCGGCAAGGGCTCCAAGAAAGCCGCCGACGAAATGTGGATGGCCCGCTATCTGATGCTGCGCCTGACCGAGAAGTACGGCATCGACATCGAGTTCCACTGCAAGCCGCTCGGTGACACCGACTGGAACGGCTCCGGCATGCACGCCAACTTCTCCACCGAGTACATGCGTACCGTCGGCGGCAAGGAGTATTTCGAGGCGCTGATGGCCGCCTTCGACAAGAACCTGATGGACCACATCGCCGTCTACGGCCCGGACAATGACAAGCGTCTGACCGGCAAGCACGAGACCGCGCCCTGGAACAAGTTCAGCTACGGCGTGGCTGATCGTGGTGCGTCGATCCGCGTTCCGCACTCCTTCGTCAACAATGGCTACAAGGGCTATCTGGAAGACCGCCGTCCGAACTCGCAGGGCGACCCATACCAGATCGCTTCGCAGATCCTGAAGACGATCGCGTCCGTGCCTGCTGACAAGAAGGCCGTCGCCTAAGGTCTCTCCGCCCGGACCGGAACACAGGCCCGGGTGGCTTTCAATCCGCCGGAGCTGGAAAGGCTCCGGCGGATTTTTGCTGTCCGATGAAACCGTTGTTGTCGGTCTGGCCGCTATGTCGGCGCGAAGCCTGTCCATCACGGCCCAAACCGGGATAGAGTGCCTGCAAGATGCGCGCGAGCCGGGGGCACGGCTGGTGTTTGAAGGCTTCTACAAGGTGCGATTTCAGCTCGGCGACAGCGTCGGCCGGAGCGTGATGCATGCCGGCAATGGCAAGATGCTCGGCGGAAATTCGGCGTTCGCCCATATCGGCACCTATGAAAAGACCGCAGACGGCGTCGACATCGTCATCAAGACCGTCCGCCACAACCCCGATCCGAACTACCGCGCGATGGCCGGCACCGATGATGCGACGCTGATCGCGACGGGTTTTGCTGACGGCGATCTCTACCGCTTCAAGGGCGAGTTGAAGGAGCTGCCCGGCGTGCCCTTCCAGTCGCTGATGACGCCGATCGCGGAGGAAGAGGTGCCGATCGCCGGCGGCGTCGGGGAAGGCAGCATCACCGACGGGCTTTACTCGGTCCACCTGCGCATGCTGGACGGCCTCGACGGCGGGCTGACCGGGGTCATGCTGCTCAACCGCGGCCGGATCCTTGGCGGCGACGCCTCGTTCTATTATCTCGGCAGCTACACCGCCGCGAACGGCCGCTGGAAGGGCCAGATCCTCAACCAGGAGCACACGCCCGCCAGGGACGATCCGGTGTTCGGCGGCCATGAGGTCGGTATCGGCTTCTCCGGCGCCTATGATGGCGAGGGCGCGGTGCTGGAAGCAACGGCCCTTGCGGGCAAGCGCAGCCTGCGCCTGACCGCCGTGCTCAAGCTGATGCAGCGCGCCTGATCGCTGCAGGGATATCGCCATGGAAAAGTTCGAAGGCTCTCGGCGCTCGGCCTGATGGGCGCGATGCGCAACCTGTCCTCCGCATTCGAGATCGCCAGCGGCATTGCGGTCGACGCGGACGTCGCGCCGAGTCTGGCGCTGCTCGAGCGCCTGTCAGGGCTCGAGCCCTGAACCGGAACCTGCCGGGGCAGTCACCGTTGACATCGCAGCAATCAGGAGGCGCAAGCATGATCCGCAAACTCGCGTCAGGCGAATACCGGCTCTATTCGCGCAAGGTGAATCCCAAGACGGGCAAGCGCCGCAATCTCGGCACGTTCAAAAGCCGGGCGGCGGCCGAGAAGCACGAGCGCGACGTGCAGTATTTCAAGCGTCACTGACGCCGGCGTCGAGCCAGGTCATCGCGATCCAAACCGTTGTTTGGCGGCTTCGCTGACCGGCGTGTACAGTCCCACGAGCGTTCCTTCGGGATCACGAAGCTGAGCCGCGAGGTTTCCCCAAGGCATCAGCTTTGGCGCGTGCACCACCTCCGCCTGATCTCTCAATCTCGCAAACTCGCTCTCCACGTCATCGACTTGGAATTCAATGATTGCGGTTCGATTGGCCGCAGGCTCCGCGCTGCCCGCCTGAAACAGCGCGACCGTCTCGACGCTACCGAAGGCGAGCGTTGCCGAAGGGGTGACTATTTCGGCGAACACAGGCGCCAGCCACTCCGCCGTTTTGCCGGTCACGTTCTCGTAAAAGCCGACAAGCGCCTTGATGTCAGCAGCAATCAGACGGGTCGAAGCAAGTTTCACGCGATCTCCCGGGGTTCCGTATGGCTATCTTGCGACGACCGCCTCGTAACTCCGCGCTGCTGACAGCGCCCTGTCAGCAGTCAGCATCGATGTAGCACGCACAGATTTCGTCGGCACGAGCGGCTCTGGCGCGGCAGCCTCAATCCTCCCAGACCAACTCTCCGCAAGATCGGCACTTGTACACGCGAATGAAGCGCGTCGTTTCAATGTTCCAGATCTTGTCAGCCAGGTCGAGCGGATGGCGGCATTTGGGGCAGCGATCCGTCACGGGCGGGGGCGATGCGGACGAGAGGGGTGAAGACATGGGTGCGGCTCTTTTCCCAGAGACGCATAAGCTTCGCCGTCGTTCCAAAAAATTGGAGTCTGCGACTGCAAGACGGGGCAGCTCATGCCGAGCACATGCGCGCGGTCTGAGTCGTGACGCGAGCCACGAGGCAGCGCCATTGTTAGGAACGATCAGGGCTGCAGGACGGTTACGCGAATCTCTCAACCAAGGAGTACGCTCATGAAATCAGCCCTCGCTGTGGCAACAATGCTGGCCTTCCTCGGCTCGCCCGCGCTCGCGCAAACCACTGCTCCCGCCAACAGCTCGCAGATGGATGCAGCATCGAGCAAGAACGATCAGCGCAGCCCGGCGGATGCCGCGCAGAACAACAGTCAAACGCAGGATGCCGATGCAATTCAGAAAATCCGCCAGGATCTGCAGAAGGCCGGCTTCACTGATGTGAAGGTGGTTGCCCGGTCGTTCGTCGTGCAGGCCAAGTCGAGCGACGGCAACCCGGTGCTCATGACAATCGGTCCGCACGGGATGTCGGTGTTTGAAGCCATGAGTGGACCAGGGAATTCAGGGACAGTCGGCATGGGGTCTGCTCCGGCGGGCACACCCGGATCCAATCCGTCTGCTTCGCCGAGCCAGAATAGCGGCTCCGCCAACACCCAGCAGGGCGGATCTCAACAGTAGCGAGGGCGGCCGGTGAGAGGGGAGCCGGGCTGCGTGCCGATCGTGCAGTCCGGCATTCCCAAAGCGCGGCTTCGCGTTCGCGTGGCTCATCGAGGAACGTCTCCACCTGTTCAAGACCATGATCGCGGCTCCGCCGGATCTGGGTGCGACGGGTTGAAGCGCGCATCACCTGAATGGTGGTTTCAAGAGCGCAGTTCGCAACGCAGCATGTCTGATGATCTGCCCAGGGTCTTTCGATCCCGCCAGCTCAGAATCGGCCGTTCGAAGTAATGGTAAAGCCCGGCGGCCAGGATCAGGCAAATGCTCGCATAGAGAACGGCTGACATGAGCGTCGCCACGGAGGCGTGCGGCTGCAGTCGCCAGAGCGAATGGATCACGATGATCACGGGAAGATTGACCAGATACAGCGAGTAGGACCATTTCGATAAGGCGGTCACGCTCGCCGTCCCGTATGGGAGCTGAATTCGACCGACGCCGGCGATGATGAGCAGGGCCACCGACAGCTGCAAGAGGTTGAACAGCACTGTTCTGGCGAAGAAGCTGTGATCCAGCTCCGCTTGGGGCTTCGCCAGAATGACGATCGAGAACCCAAGGACGAGCAGGCCCGCCATGAGAAGTGCCGGCTTGTGTGACGGCCTGATCCACTTGATCGCGATATAGGCGAACACGCCGGTCATGATGGCATCGAGCCTGAAGATCGCGACCTTCCTGATTCCAGTCTCCATCGTCGGCTCGAACAGGACGACGGCGCCGATCCGTGTCGCGAGAGAGATCAGGAAGACGAAGGCGCCCGCCGCGATGAAGGTTCTGATCGAGCGACCGTGCAGCTTGCCGAATGCCATCACGATCAGCGGGAAGAACAGATAGAACAACTCCTCGATGGCGAGGCTCCAGGACTCCGGAAAGAATGCCGGAATGGGATGCGCGAAGTTTTGGAGGAACGCGAAGTAAGGAGCCAGCGGCGGCAGTCCCGAACGCTGGTAGATGAGGATGTTGAGGCCGAGGAACAGGTAGTAGCTCGGCAAGGTCCGTATCCAGCGGCGGACCCAAAAGGTCGGAAGCAGGCTGTGCCAGGACGCGCCCGACATGACCTGCTCGAACAGGATGCCGCCGACCAGGAATCCGGAGAGGACGAAGAAGATCTCGACGCCGAGCGTTGCCGTGACATTGGCAAAGACGCTCTCTTCGGGCTGCGCGAAGAACCAGCTTCCATGCGAGGCCAGCACGAGGCTGACCGCCAGCGCGCGCAAGAGATCGAGCCATTCATCGCGGCTGCCGGGTGGAACCGATCTATTCTCTTTCACGCGCGAACCTGCCAGAGACGCAAAACGCCCGGCATTCTCGGTCGCGACTGGTTACGATTGTCCTACGATGCAGGTGAGGCCGACCCGGTCACGGCGCGGGGCAGGCGGCTCCCGTCTTCACCCAGGCTTCCACCAGCGCGCCGGCCTGTTCTTGCGTCCCCGGTACGGGTGAGCGGCCGAAGCCAGGCTTCCACGCCCAGCCGACCAGCGTGTCCTTGCCGATGTGGTCGATCAGATCCTCCACCTTGCGGCCGCCGTTGCGGGCGGGGTCCCTGATCTGCTCACAGATCTCGCCGATCGTCTTGCCTTCCCAGGCCATCTCGCGGGGAGCGAGGTGCCATTCGGGATGGCCGGGAATGCGGCCGGGCTCGAAATTGGCGTTCTGGTGGCAGGTGTTGCAACGCATCGACGCCGAGCCATGGCCGTCGGCGCCGCGTGTCACCGGCGGCTGGTGGAGGCGGGGCGTGTCGCCCTGGTGCGGGCTGTCGCCGGCCGGATGGCAGTTGGTGCAGCGCGGATGCGTCAGCACCTTGCCGAGTTCGGTGAAGATCGCGGCCGAGCGCTGTTCGGTATCCGTGATGCCGGCAAAGCTTTCGGGCGAGGCGAGGGCGTGACTTGTGGTGTCCGACGCGGCGTAGCCTGCGCAGAAGCTGCTCGTCAGGGCGGCAACCACGACGGCGATCTTGACCCGTGCGTTGATCATTCCCGGCGGTCTCATTTGGTGGCGACGAGATAGCGGCCTGCATCGGCAAGGATCACATCGCGCACCGCCTCGTGATATTTGATGTAGCCGGTGCAGCGGCACAGATGCCCGTCGAGCGCATCCGCAATGGTCTGCTCCAGCGCTTCGCGGACGACAGGCGCGCGCGAAAGACGTTCGAGCAGCACCTGGCCCTCGCCAAGGAAGCCGGCGGTGCAATAGCCGCACTGGAAGGCGAAGTGATCGATGAAGGCCTGCTGCAGGGCCGAGAGCTGGCCGTCTTTGGCGTGGCCCTCGACGGTACGGATCGACTTGCCGTCGAAATTCACGGCCGGCGCGATGCAGGTCGGGCTTGTGTAGCTCGAGCCGTCCGGCTCGTCGACGATGATGGCGCAGCTCAGGCATTGCGCAGCGCCGCAGCCGAACTTGGTGCCGGTCATGCCGAGCATCTCGCGCAGGAAATCGTTCATCGAGAGATCGTCGCGGACGTCGATCGGGCCGTGTTTGTGGCCGTTGATGGTAAGGCTGAGGGTGGTCACGCCAACACTCCCTTCAAAAGGCTCGCAGTCACCGGCAGCGCGCGGAAACGATGACCCGTGGCGTCATGGATCGCGTTGATCAGCGCCGGCACGATCGGGATCATCACGACCTCCGCCATGCCCTTGGGGGCTTCGTCCGGGGTGAGCGGCTTCAGCATCTCGATCTCGAGATCGCGCAGCGGCAGGTCGGAGCCGCGTGCGACGAGATAGCGGCCGAGATTCCATTCGCCATTGCCAGGGCCGCCCTCGAAGGACGGCAGCGATTCGAGTAACGCGTAGCCGACGCCCATGGCGAACCCGCCATGGGACTGGCCCATCACCACTTCAGGGACCAGGGCCGTGCCGCATTCGAATACGCTGTAGGCCTTGGCGATGCGGATCGTGCCCGTTGCGCGTTCGATCTCGACGCGGACCAGCGTGCCGCACATCGAGGTGTAGGCGGTGCCGATGCGGTTGTTGTCGGTCGGCGGAAATTTGACGCTCGAGCGGTTGATGCGTTCGAACTTGCCGTTGCCGCGGCGGATCGCGAGCGCGTCGATCTCGGCGCGGTATTGCTCGCCGAACAGGGGAAAGCGCGCGCGCGACCAGGCCCAGCGCGAAAAACTATGCGCGACCGCGCCGGTGACGAAGCCGCGCGCATGTGCGGTTGCGGCCAGTCTCGCCAGTGGCAGCGGCTCGTGGCCGGTCATGGTGAGCGCGCCGTTCTGCCAGCTCGCATGCGCCGATTGATTGGAGCGCGGGTCGGTCTTCGGAATGCGCCACAGCTCCAGCGCGGCGGGCCACAGCCCGAAGCGGAAGATCACGCGGGCAGCCTCGGATGACGAGTGCGTGCCGACATGGGCGCCGATCGAGGCCGAGGTGGCCGAGGAGATCGCCGGGACCCAGCGCGGATTGCGCTCCGCGGCATCCTGCGTCTTCTGGTCCATCGTGTAGGGGTCGCCTGACGTGACGAGGCCGAGCACGTCGTAGCTGTCGACGCGCGCGACCGAGACCTCGTCGGCGATGGCGCCGAGATGGCCCGCGACGCGGTTCGCGAGCGCCGTGCCGATGCCGTTGCCCATCTCGACATGGTCGCAGAAGATCGCGATTCTGCCGTCGGCGCCGAGCTCGACGCGCCCGAGCGAGCAATCTGCGCCGGAGCCGTAATCCTTGGTGACGCAGGCAACACCGGTCCCGACCAGCCGGTCGCCCGTGGTTTGCCTGAACTCGGCGCGCTGTTGCCAGATCGGGTGCTTCTCTAGCCTGTCGAGAATCTCAGGCGTGCGCACCGAGACGATGTAGGGATTGCCGGTCATGGTCCGGCCGTTCTGCTTCAGGGCATTGCGGCGGCGGAATTCGATAGGGTCGAGCTTGAGCTCGGAGGCCGCTTCATCGATCAGCGCTTCGAGCGCCGTCATGGTCTGCAGCGTGCCGTAGCCGCGCATCGAGCCGGCCGTGACGCCGCGCGAATGCAGCGCGGTCGTGGTGACGTCCACCTTGGGAATGTCGTAGATGCCGATTGCGCCTGTGGCGGCGACCACTGCAACGTTGGCGGAGAAGTTCTGCAGTCCGCCGCCATCCAGCACGTGATCGGCGGCGAAAGCCTTGATCAGGCCGGTTGTCCGGTCGACGCCGATGCGCGAACGCATTTTGATCGGGTGGCGTTTGATGCCGCCCTGGAATTGCTGGTAGCGGTCATGTGCGAGCCGCACCGGCTTGCCCGGGAAGCAGATCGCGGCGAGCGCGACATAGAGGATGAACGGCGTGTGGTCGCGGCCACCAAAGCCGCCGCCGACATGGGCGAACTGCGCGTTGATATGCGCGGGCTTGTAGGGCGCGTGCGCCTTGGCCAGCAGATGCGCAAGCGATTCCGCGGCTTCGTATGGCGACTGCACGCCGAGCACCAGCTCGAGATTGCCGCCCTCGCCTGCGTACCAGGCGAGGCCGCATTCCGGCTCCAGGAACATCGGATCGACCGATTGCGTCTCGAACTCTCGGTCGAGCACGAGCAGCGAGGCGTTGTCCGCTGCGAGCTCGGCGCGGATCTGATCGCCGAGCTTGGCCGCCTTGACGTAGTCCGCCGGCATCTCCCTCGCGAGCGGCGTCCACACCGGCAGCGCGGTGTTCTGCACCTTCTTCGGTGAGACCCAGCCGGCCTGGATCGGCGAATAGACGTCAGGCTTGTCGGGCGAGGGCCCTGCAACGCGGGTGAAGCGGTAGGAGCCGTAATCGGGCGCGATCACCGGTCCTGTTTCTTCGCCTGACTTGACGAAGGCGCCATCGCGCAGCACGAGGCGGGCCTGGTCGAAGGCGTCGAACCTTTCGAAGATCAGCAGCGCGACGGGCTGGCCCAGATAAAGCGGCGTCTTGCCGGGCGGGCAGAACAGATCGCCGGCATAGAACTCCGGCACCTCGGTGCCGATGCGGTCGAGATCCGCCGCCGTGACGACGACGGACGGCTTCAGCGCGCCGCCGAGGCGAGCGAGGTCCATGCCGGTATAGACGTGCGTGGCGTCATTGGCGCGCACCAGGATCGCGTGCGAGGTGGTTTGCGGCCAGCCCGGCATGTCGTTGGCGCGGAAGTCGGAAGCGTAGAGCTTTGCGCCCGTGACCTTCGCGATGCCATCGACGCGGCCGGCGCCCTTGGTTGCCGGATTGAAATTGCCGCGTCCGGGAAGCGTCTCGTGGGCCGCAAACGGCGCGCTTGCCGCCGCCGCGAGATGCGACATGCTGACCGAGATGCCGCCCGCCGATACCCACTTCACGAACTCGCGTCGCGAAGGCCGCATGATCTCATCCCTGTACGAGGTCTTCAGTGGCACGATGCTCACGGCATCGCAACCATAGGTACGACCGACGCCGGCCCGCACCTATCATGATTCGTCACGCACGCATAGAAACGGGCAGGACGTTACTATCCGATGAACACGTCGCACGCTGCGCGTGCCCGGATTGAGAAGTCGCGTTTTTCCTGCTGATTTGCAGTCGAATCGAATAAGACGGTTCGCAACTCAACTGGAGCGCGAACGCATGCGGCAGGATCGGAACGACGGCTCAGCTGACGACACCGCACCGCTGCTGTCGCGACGGCAATTGATCGGCGCGGCCGGGGCCCTGTCGCTGATCGCAGGAACGGCCAGGGCCCAGCATGCAATGCACGAGCATGGGGCCGTGTCCCACATCGCGGACATGTCGCCGACCATGGGCATGGTGCCGGAAGCGGAGGTTCCGGCGACGGATCAGGTGTTGGTGGAGCCCGAGGTCCGCAGGTCGGTGGGTGGCGTGCTGAGCACGACTCTGCGCTGCGCCTACGCCTATCGCCAGATCGGCGGCGTCAGGCTCTATGTCAGGTCCTATGAGGGCGGCAGTCCCGGACCGACCTTGCGCATGAAGCCCGGCGAGACGCTGCGGATCAAGCTGATCAACGATCTGCCGCCGAACCGCGACGGCTTGCCTGCCGATATCAGCCATCCGCACCAGTTCAACAACACCAATTTCCATTTCCACGGCGCGCATGCGAGCCCGAGCGGGATCGCCGACAACGTCATGCGCTCGATGGCGCCGGGCCACAGCTACAACATCGAGATCGCGCTGCCGGCGGACCACACCAGCGGCACCTATTGGTATCATCCGCACCACCACGGCAGCGCCGACATCCAGATGTCGAGCGGCATGGTCGGCGCCCTCATCGTCGAGGGCGATTTCGCAGGCGTGCCTGAGATCACCTCCGCACGCGAGCGGCTGATGGTGCTGACCCAGGTCGTCTTTGACGCCAACGGCATGGTGGAGGACTTCGAGACGCTGTTCCCGGAGACGGCGACGCGCTTCCTCGCCATCAACGGCCAGCGCCGGCCCGTGATCGAGATGCGCCCCGGCGAGGTGCAGCGCTGGCGCATCCTCAATGCGGCCTATCAGGACGACATGCTGCTCGATCTCGAGAAGCACGATCTCCATGCGATCGCCTATGACGGCATCCATCTCGGCGCGGTACAGCCTTTAAAGCAGCTCCTCATCGCGCCCGGCCAGCGCGCGGATATTCTGGTGAAGGCCGGCGCCCCAGGCACCTATGCCTTCAACGCGGCGCCCTACGACCAGGGCCATCCGTCACCGGTCGGGCCGCTGGCGCGGATCGTGGTGTCGGGCGCACCGACGGAGATGAAGCTGCCGGCTGCGCTGCCGGCGCCACCGCTTGCGGGCATCAAGGACAGCGAGATCACCAATCGCCGCAAGGTGGTGCTGTCTGCGACCGCGCCGGAAGCCGATGCCGCCGGCCACTGGCAGGAGTTCAGCTTCTTCATCGACGGCAAGAAGTTCGATCCCGGCAGGATCGATCATCGGGTCAAGTTGGGCGCGGTGGAGGAATGGACCATCGTCAACACGCATGAGCATGACGACCACGTCTTCCATATCCACACCAACCCGTTTCAGGTGGTCTCGGTCAACGGCAAGGCACTGGCGACGCCGGAATGGCGGGATTCCGTCATCGTGGAGCGCAAGGGCGGCGAGGTCGTGTTCCGTTCGCGCTTCCTCGATTTCACCGGCGTCTTCATGCTCCACTGCCACATGATGAACCACGAGGAGATGGGCATGATGCAGACGGTCGAGGTCTACAAGGCCTAAGCCACGGGCCGGATTGCAGGAATTTGGTGCTTTCGGCGGCGAATCCGTACCCCGCCGGGCTTCCCCTGGGGGCCTGCATGGCCTATGACGCTGCAACGCAAAATTCCCCCCAAATGAGCCCATGATCCGCCTCGACAACGTCAGCAAGCAAGCCGGCCACCAGATCCTGTTCATCGAAGCTTCCGCCGCCCTCAACAAGGGTGAGAAGATCGGCCTCGTCGGCCCCAATGGCGCCGGGAAGACCACGCTGTTTCGGATGATCGCCGGTGAGGAACTGCCAGATGAGGGGCAGGTCTCGACCGACCGCGGCATCACCATCGGGTACTTCAACCAGGACGTCGGCGAGATGTCTGGCCGCAGTGCCGTGGCCGAGGTGATGAATGGCGCAGGTCCCGTCAGCGAGGTCGCGGCCGAGCTGCGCGAGCTCGAGGCCGCCATGGCCGACCCCGACAAGGCCAACCAGATGGACGAGATCATCGCCCGCTATGGCGAGGTGCAGCACGCCTTCGAGGAGCTCGACGGCTATGCGCTCGACGGCCGAGCGCGCGAGGCGCTGTCCGGCCTCGGCTTCAGCCAGGAGATGATGGACGGCGACGTCGGCAAGCTCTCCGGCGGCTGGAAGATGCGCGTGGCGCTGGCCCGCATTCTCCTGATGCGTCCCGACGTGATGCTGCTCGACGAGCCGAGCAACCATCTCGATCTTGAAAGCCTGATCTGGCTGGAGAAGTTTTTGCACGACTACGAAGGCACGCTCCTGATGACCTCGCATGACCGCGAGTTCATCAACCGCGTGATCTCGAAAGTGGTCGAGATCGACTCCGGTTCGCTCACCACCTACACCGGAAACTACGAATTCTACGAGCAGCAGCGTGCGCTGAACGAGAAGCAGCAGCAGGCGCAGTTCGAGCGCCAGCAGGCGATGCTCGCGAAGGAGATCAAGTTCATCGAGCGCTTCAAGGCGCGCGCCTCGCACGCCGCGCAGGTGCAGAGCCGGGTGAAGAAACTCGACAAGATCGAGCGGGTCGAGCCGCCGCGCCGCCGCCAGAGCATTGCCTTCGACTTCCCGCCGGCGCCGCGGTCAGGCGAGGACGTCGTTGCGCTCAAGAACGTTTACAAGGGTTATGGCAGCAAGCGGATTTATGACGGGCTGGATTTCATGATCCGCCGCAAGGAGCGCTGGTGCGTGATGGGCGTCAACGGCGCCGGCAAGTCGACGCTGCTCAAGCTCGTCGCGGGTGCAAGCGAGCCGGACGAGGGAACCGTGGCGCTCGGCGGCAGCGTCAAAATGGGCTATTTCGCACAGCACGCGATGGATCTGCTCGATGGCGAGCGCACCGTGTTCCAGTCGCTGGAAGACCAGTTTCCGACCGCGGGGCAGGGCTCCCTGCGCGCGCTGGCCGGCTGCTTCGGCTTCTCGGGCGACGACGTCGAGAAGCGCTGTCGCGTGCTCTCGGGCGGCGAGAAGGCGCGGCTGGTGATGGCGAAGATGCTGTTCGACCCGCCGAACTTCCTGGTGCTGGACGAGCCGACCAACCATCTCGACCTCGCCACCAAGGAAATGCTGATCACCGCATTGTCGGACTTCGAAGGTACCATGCTGTTCGTCTCGCATGATCGCCACTTCCTCGCGACCTTGTCGAACCGCGTGCTCGAGCTGACGCCCGAGGGCATCCACCAATACGGCGGCGGCTACACGGAATACGTCGCGCGCACCGGGCAGGAAGCGCCGGGGCTGCGGAGCTAGCATTTCGTACCGCACCTTGATGCTTCCATGCGTGGCGCGACCCTTCCGCAAAAGCGAGCGATGGCTCAGGTTCGATCGCTGGCTCAGGGACACCTCTCCCTTCGGGAGAGGTGTCCGGAGTTCGCGGATCACATCGATTGAACCGACCTCATCGAGCGCAGCCGCTGCATCGCTTCGGATGCTCTAATAAGTGTAGAACATCCGCTGGATCTCCTTGCTGTCGCTCGTCTTGGTCAGCGCCAGCATCAGCAGGATCCGCGCTTTCTGAGGATTGAGCGTATCCGAGACGATGAAGTCGTGTTCGTCGTCCTTGGCTTCCCCATTGCGCGCGACGATGCCGTTGCCGACGCGGCTGCTGCGAACGATCGCGACACCTTTCTTGTGGGCCTCGTCGAGCGCCGGCTCGACCGCGGGCCGGGCAAGGCTGCCATCGCCCACGCCGGCATGCACGATCCCCTTTGCTCCCGCGGCGACAAAGGCGTCGACCGCGACCCGGTTCATGTTGGCGTAGCCGTAGACGATGTCGACCTGCGGCAGCGTATCGAGATTGGAGACGTCGAATTCCGAATCCACCGTGTTCCGGCGCGTGGACTGACGGTAGAAGTACGGCTTGTTGCCCTGCATGTAACCGAGAAAGCCGAGCTCCGGCGTGCGGAAGGTGTCTGCCGTCGATGTATTGGTCTTGGTCACCTCGCGCGCCGCGTTGATCTGGTCGTTGAGGGACACCAGCACGCCCTTGCCGACCGCCTCTTCACTGCCTGCGAGGATCACCGCATTGTAGAGGTTGATCGGTCCATCCGCGCTGATCGCCGTCGATGGTCGCATTGCGCCGACGACGACGACAGGTTTCCTGCTCTTGACCACGAGGTCCAGGAAATAGCTGGTTTCCTCGATCGTATCGGTGCCGTGGGTGATCACGATCCCATCGACGTCGTCCTGCGCGAGCAGCGTGTTCACGCGCTTTGCAAGCTTGAGCCAGTAGTCATTGTTCATGTTCTCGCTGGCGATCTGGAAGACCTGCTCGCCCTTGACGTTGGCCACCGTCTTCAGTTCGGGGACGGCGTTGAGGAGGGTGTCGATGCCAACAGTGGCTGCGGTGTAGCCGACGACGGTGGTGCTGCTTGCGCCGGTGCCGGCGATCGTGCCGCCGGTTGCCAGAACCATGACGTTGGGCAGACCGGGGCCCCTCGCGTGTGCGGCTTCGAGACTGATGAGCAGCGCGAACAGCATGCTCACGGTCGCCATGATCTGATTACGCACTCCAAATTGCCACATCTCGACCACCCTGTGCTAGAAGCCTCGTCGATGCGCCCCGGTTCGCTCAGCACTCCATGATCCGTCAGCGGAGGCTGTCTGTCTAGGGTTGTCATGCGCGCCCAGGTGGGGAAAGTCTTTTGTCTCTCCTGTTTGGGAAATCAGAACGAGAATGGCCGGGACAGGCCCGGCCGTGGCGTCGCTCGTTTGCCGGTCGCCCGCCAGAAAGGTCGCGAATGCGCAGGCGCTAGGCGCCCATCTCGCACTTCTTCATGAAGCTGTTCTTGGCGGCGCCGGCGAGCGGCTTGCCGTCGGAGCCGACGGCCTTGGGCGCACAGGCGTCCTCCTTGCACTTCTTCATGAACGAGGTCTTGGCGGCGCCGGCGAGCGCCTTGCCATCCTTGCCGACGGCCTTGCTCTCGCAAGTGTCGTCCGCCAGCGCCGAACCGGCTGCGAAGGTGGCAACGATCGCAGCCAGGAAAATCCGCTTCATCATGGGTGTCTCCCTAAAACCAAAAAATTGGCAGCGCCGATTGGAGCCCGGAATCGTGGCGCAATCAAGCAGGCGCACCCGGGTGCCGCTGCTTTTTTCAGCAATGCGATCAGGTCCCGCGCGCCAGCAACGTCCCGAAATCAGCGCGCGCGCGTTGCGCTTCGTCACGAGCGACGTCGGAAGCGTCGCCGAGCCCGAAATAGCCGTGGATCAGCCCGGCGCCCTCATGATGCTTGACCGGCACGCCGGCAGCTTCCAGCGCCTTTGCATAGGCCGCGCCTTCGTCACGCAGCGGGTCGAACCAGGCCGTGGTCACGACGGCAGGTGCGAGGCCTGCCAGCGTGGCAGCCCGCAATGGCGAGACTCGCCAATCGCCGGCGTGACTTGGCTCAGCGAGATAGTGGCGGGCAAACCATTCCATGACCGCGCGGGAGAGGAAGTAGCCCTCGGCATTTTCCGCGCGTGACGGAAAGCCGGCGTTCTCGCGTGCATCCGCATAGAAGCCGACGACATCGGTCACGGGATAGACCAGCAGCTGCGCTGCGAGCTCGATGCCCGCGTCGCGGCAAGCGATCGCGGTCGCAGCGGCGAGGTTGCCGCCGGCACTGTCACCGGCAACGCCGAGACGCCGTGCGTCGCCGCCGAATTCCGCGACGCGGTCGAACACGTCGCTCGCCGCTGCGAAGGCGTCCTCGAAGGCGCCGGGAAAGCGCGTCTCCGGCGGGCGGCGATAGTCGACCGATACCACGACCGCGCCGGTCTCGATCGCCAGATTGCGCGCCTGCCGGTCATGGGTCTCGAGGTCGCCAGCGACCCAGCCGCCGCCGTGGAAGAACACCACGGTGGGAGCGGGCGCATTGCCAACGCGGTAGAGGCGCGCATTGAGCGGACCGGCGCCGCCCTTCACCGTGATATCCTGCACGACATCGACGGGCGGGGGCGGCGCGCCGGCACGCGAGGCAGCGAGTGCGCGCAAGGAATCGCGAGCGCTCTGGGGCGTCATCGTCGCGGGATCGCGCAGCGGCAACGTCGGAATGATCTCTGCGATGACGGGATCGAGCGGGATTGCCATTGTCGGGTCCTCACGAGGTTCTTGGTCTTGCTTGGCCGGTAGCATAGATTTCGCGCGCCGCATCGGCAACCGGTCGCCCCGCTGCGCGCCGGAAGAAGGCAGGGAGGTTTCAAGGTGGAATTCGAGACGCTGGTCCAGTCGCGCCGCAGCGTGCGCGGTTTCAGGAACGAGCCGGTGCCGCGCGCCGTGGTCGAGGCCATCATCGAGAGTGCCAAGCGCGCACCATCGTCGATGAACACCCAGCCATGGCACGTCCATGTGCTCACCGGCGTGCCGCTCGAACAGGTGCGCCGCCGCAACATGGAAGAGATGGTTGGAGGCGCCAAGGTCAAGCGCGACATCGTCAGCCACGGCGAGTACCAGGGTGTTCACCGAACGCGCCAGGTCGACATCGCCAAGAAATTGTTCGGCGCGATGGGAATCGCGCGCGACGACAAGCCGATGCGGCAGGACTGGGTGCTGCGCGGCTTTCGCCAGTTCGACGCGCCGGTCTCGCTGGTGCTGACCTATGATCGCGTGCTCGATCCGGGCGCGGTCTGCCATTTCGATCTCGGCGCACTCTGCTATGGCATCGTGCTGTCGGCCTGGGACCGCGGTCTTGGCTCGGTGATCAACGGGCAGGGCATCATGCGCTCGGACATCGTGCGCGAGGTCGCAGGGATTCCCGAAGACGAGGTCATCATGACTTGCGTCGCGATGGGTTATCCCGACGACAACTTTGCCGCGAACGCCGTTCGTTCGGATCGCGAGAGCAACGACGAGTTCGTGCGCTATGTCGGCTTCGCCGACTGAAGTGGAGAGGCCGGA
The DNA here is from genome assembly GCF_054058595.1 of Bradyrhizobium sp. USDA 4472. Taxonomy (NCBI): domain Bacteria; kingdom Pseudomonadati; phylum Pseudomonadota; class Alphaproteobacteria; order Hyphomicrobiales; family Nitrobacteraceae; genus Bradyrhizobium; species Bradyrhizobium sp. USDA 4472. Next base: position 6,633,679 of record NZ_JBSSAM010000001.1, on the reverse strand, counting down.
GGAGATATTCCCTCACGAAATTTTTCGTGCGGACTCGTTGCGGCCTCTTGCAATCTCCAGCGTGCAGGAGGAACAATACAGGGACTGAAAGGTTTGTTGCTGGCGCGAGGGAATTGACATGCGGCGGCTAGCTAGCCTGGTTCGATGGTTCTTCGGCCCGCCTGTGCGCGGCCCGATCGATGATGATCCCAGTCTTCCTTTTACTCCTGAAGAGTTCAGCAGGCTGGTCCGCAGTGGCCGGCGCGAGGATATGAAGCTGCTTGCCGAAGGACTGGCCTGCCGCTCGATTCCGCGCCGCATCAAATACCGGGCTACGCACTAAGCGGCTCCCGCGATCATTCCGTCCGCCGGCCTGGCCCGCGCGTTCATCGCGAGAGTGCGACCACTTTGAACACCTGCGGCTTCTCCAGCCTCCCGGTCACCCCGCAGAGAACCTGACACGCGTCCGCGCGCGGCATCGTCGGCTTGTAATTCCGGTGCTCGATCCGCGCGGCGAAATATCCGGGATCGTGAGGATACGCACGACCTCGTTGATGCTCTCGCCGGCCGGCGGACGGCACTTGCGACAGCTTATTGGAGATGAGCCGGCTAGACGATACCTTCAACCGAATTGCCTATTTGCTCTGCGCGGCGGCTGCGTTCGCCGATTTCTTTCTGCGGTCCCCGTTGATGAAGTGCACGCCGGCCACGGTGCCGTCGATCCAGACCAGTTCGCAGCGCCGGTAGGCGAGCCCGGTCGACGACAGCACCATGAAAAATTCCTTGGCTTGCAGCACGTCGAGTGTACCCTCGACCTCGATCTTGGCGCCCGTTTGCGACACGTCGAGCAGGATGCAGCTGCGTCGCCAGGTGCCGTCCGAACCCATCAAATTGACGGGATGGCGGTGGTCCATTTTCACGCGAGCATCCTTGCGGCCATTTAATTTCATCGGCTATTCCCCGTTCTCGTGCCGCGATGCCCCGGATCGCTTTTGCCGGCGTTGGTTGTGATCTCTCCCCAGCGCACCGTCCACTGGCTGGTCGACAACAGAAGCGTTTCGAAGATGTGCTGCGCGCGTTCGCGCTGGGCGAAGGAGAGCCGCGCGCCGCTGCGGTTGCTCAGGATCGCAAGCGTCGTCGCCCAGTTCAGGCGCGAGGCGCGGCAGGCCATCACCAATCCCTCGCAATCCTCGTCAATCATGACCTGCTCAACGATCTCGATCGGAGCCCCTGAGAGCACCGACAAGGCGGTGAGCAGATTGGCGGTCTCGCCGCGGATTGCGAAACGGTTGACCGTAGAATCGTTGAGCTTGCCGACGCGGTTGAGCGCGACGATCTCGGGTCGTGCGCACGCATACTCCGCCGAGCCGGGCAGCTTCTGAAGCGCAGGCGCGGCGTCCTGCGCTGAGCGAACGGAGGATGCGGTGGGCCTGGCCGGCGTCGTCTTGCCTGGCGGGGCGCCGAGTAGCCTGCGCACGACCAGGTCGGGTGTGCCGGGTCGGAGCACCAGCGCTTTCGCAATCTCGCCGCCGCGATCGGAGCCGGCGATCAGTGCGGCGTAGGCCGCATCGGAGAATTTTGTTCCGGGGTTCTTGATCAGCGCAAGGCAGATCGGGGCGCCGCGCTTGATCAGCGCCTCGGTCACGTCAGGCTCGATACAGTCGCGGGCTGCGATCGCGCTCTGCTGCCGCTCGCCGCAGGAGGCCGCAATCGCCGCCAGATCGGTCGCGGCGAGTGCCCGCGATTTGAGCAGGACGGGACACGCCACGTCCGGGTTGTCGTGCATGGCAAGACGCCGCAACGTTTCGGGTGGGGCCACTGCAAGCGCGGCAAGCGCCGCGCTGAGTTGGACCAGCGCGTCGGTCGCGACCCGCTCGATCAGGCGCAGCAAGACGCCGTCGGCCACGGCCGCGAGCAATTCCTGCGGTCGGTCCGGGTTCGCGGTGAGCAGGTTGATGATGCCAGCGAGAATGCGCGCGCATCGCTCCGGCGGACACGCTGCGACCGCGTCTTCCAATTCGACAAGAATACCGGCAGGCGAATTTGCCAACATGGCAGGGCCTGAAATGAAATAAAATTTGACGATCCAATACCCGTCATTGCGCCCTACAGACGTTAATTTGGAATTTCGAGATCGCGCTGCCGGGGTATCGTCGCACCGTCAGCCTCACTGAAACGGTATCGAAATTCGGCAGGGCACCAGCGTTCGCTTGGTCTTTCGATCGAGCACTCGCCAACTGATGAGCGGGCGAGGACGATTCTTTCGGTCCTGGCAGGTGTTCGAAGGAGAACATCAGTGCGGTGTTTGTGCCGGATGCGGGTCGCTTGGCGGCGCTGATTGCACCTGGTCGGATTCGCGATGGACGATCTCGACGTGCCAATTCGCGTGAACGGTGCGCAGCGAGATCGCTCCGTCACCGTCATTGGTGGTAGCGGTGCGGCCTCCAACACCATCGAGGAGGTGCCCCCCGGGGAAGTGTCGCTGAAGCCGACGGCCATGCGGGAATCCGCGATCGGCGCGGTGGACGCGGCGATCGCCGACATCGTTCCGGTGCGCTGGACGCAGTGGCCCAATGACGGGCGGAACTGTCCGATTTCTCGCGAAGTTACCGCCGCCAGTGCGGCGAGCCGCCGTCGCAGACGCTTGAATTCGAGCGAAAACGATAGCGCGGCAAATCGGTGGAGGCCCGCTCCGCCGTTTGTGCTAGCCTGCCGCCATGAGCAATCGCATTCTCGTCCTCTACGGGTCCTACCGTTCCGACCGCATGGGCATCCGCCTTGCGAATTTCGTCATCGATCGCCTGCGCCAGCGTGGCGAGGAGGTCGAGTTCATCGACGCCAAGGCGATCGGCCTGCCGATGCTCGACCGCATGTACAAGGAATACCCCAAGGGGGCGGCGCCCGAGGCGCTGGAGAAGCTGGCCGGCCAGATCCGCGGCGCCGACGGCTTCGTCTTCGTCACCGGTGAATATAATTGGGGCATCCAGCCCGGCCTGAAGAACCTCACCGACCATTTTCTCGAAGAGTGGTTCTGGCGACCGGCTGCGATCGTGAGCTATTCCGCCGGCCGCCTGTCCGGCGCGCGCGCCTCGACGGCCTGGCACGGCACCCTGTCGGAGATGGGCATGGTGGTAGTCTCGAGCACCATCGGCGTGGGGCCAATCGCGCAGACGCTGTCGGCCGAGAGCGAGCCGATTGGCGAGGGCGGCAAGGCGCTGGAGCGCTCGTTCCCGCGCCTTGCCGACGATCTCACCTGGTGGATCGAAGCGGCGAAAGCGCAACGCGCGCGCAAGGCGCCGCCGTATTAGGCGCGTCGCTTTCCCCGGCGCTGTTGCCGTGATCGATCTGCTGGGTTAACCGTCGCCGTCATGGAAGCAGATCGGAATCCAGCGTTTCTGCCGCGACTTGAGGCCATGCGTGGGTATGCGGCTGTCTCGGTGCTCGGGTTCCACGCCTGCATGCAGTCCTGGGATATGATCGCCACCGGAATGGCGCCGGTCGTCGTCTTCTTCGTGCTGAGCGGTTTCCTGCTCGCGCGATCGCTGGATCGCGATCCTGATCCGGTCACTTTCGTGCGTCACCGGCTGTTCAGGCTGCTGCCGGCTGCAATCGCAACGGTGCTGTCGCTGACATTGGCCTATCAAAGTCTGGGTTTCTATACGGGCTTCCAGCCTTCTTTCGAGCCGCTCAACGTCATCCTCAACGCGCTTCTCATCAAGAGCGACATCAACGGCGTGATGTGGTCCCTCACGGTGGAGTGTGTCGCGGTTCCGTTGATCGTCGTGTCCCACGCCGTGCTGAGGCGGCATGGAGCGACGCCGGTGTGGATCCTCGTCGGCATTCTCGTCGCAATATCGTCCTGGGGACCCTATGTCCACCTGCTCGGCGGATTCACCAATCTTGCCCCGCTTTATGCGTTCGTCGTCGGCCTGCTCCTGCAAGCGGGCGCGGTCACGCTGAGCAGGGCATCGCACTCGTCTCGGGCAGCGCTCGTCGCCACCGCCGCGCTCGTCGTGATGGTGATCGTCGCGGTTCGCAAGCAGACCGCGGTCACGATCGCGTTTGAAACGCTGTGCGCGTCCGTTCTGGTTTGTCTTGCGGCCTTCGGCCCCCGCAAGCTTGTTGTGCTGCGGCCCTTCGATGTCGACATCGCCCGGTTCTACGGGCAAATATCATACAGCTTCTATCTTTTGCACGTCATCGGACTTGGGATCGTGGGCCGTCTGCTGCCGTCCGACCAGCTGCCATTCTTCCGCGCTGCGTCCCTGTTCCTGGCAGCGCTGTTGATCACGACGCCCGCGGCCTGGCTGATGTGGCGGCTGGTCGAAATGCCCTTCATCACCCTCGGACGTAAACGCACGATGGCAAGGGCCGCCGCCTGAGATGCGGCCGGCTCTTGTTACGCAGCCCTGACTTCACCGAGGAAGCGGTCGAACTGGCCGGCGAGGTCGCGTGACTGCGTCGAGAGCTGCTCGGCGGCGCCCAGCACTTCTTGCGCCGCTGCACCGGTGTCGTCGGCGGCGCGCTGCACGCCTGAAATGTTGGCATTGACCTCCTGAGTGCCGCGGGCGGCTTCCTGGACGCTGCGCGCGATCTCCTTGGTCGCCGAGCCCTGTTCCTCGATCGCGGCGGCAATTGCGCTGCCGATCTGGTCGATCTCGGCGATGACGTCGGCGACGTTGCGGATCGCAGTCACGGTCTCGTCGCTCGCGGCCTGGATCGCCGAAATCTGCTCGGAGATCTCGGTGGTGGCCTTGGCGGTCTGGCCGGCCAGCGATTTCACTTCGGAGGCGACCACAGCAAAGCCGCGGCCGGCGTCGCCGGCACGGGCGGCTTCGATGGTGGCGTTGAGCGCCAGCAGATTGGTCTGCTCGGCAATGCTCTGGATCAGCGTGACGACGTCGCCGATCTTCTGCGCGCCGTCGGCGAGGGCGCGCGCGGTGTCGCCGGTGCGGCGGGCGTTGTCGACGGCGCGGGCCGCGATCTCGGTCGATTGTGCGACCTGCCGGCCGATCTCGGCGATCGAGGAGGTCAGCTCTTCGGTCGCGCTCGCGACCGTCTGCACGTTGGTCGAGGTCTGCTCGGAGGCGGCGGCCACGACCGCGGCCTGGCTGTTGGTCTGGGCCGCCGTCGAGGTCATCGACTGCGCGGTGCTCTCCATGGTCGAGGACGCCTGCGACAGGCCGCCGACCAGCTCGGTAACCTTGGCCTCGAAAGCGCGGGTCAATTCGTCGAGCGCCTGGGCGCGGCGCATCTTGCCGTCGTTCTCGGCGTGCTTTTCGGCTGCGAGCCGCTCCGCACGGATCATGCCGTCCTTGAAGACCTGGACGGCAGCCGCCATCGCCCCGATCTCATCGGAGCGCTCGGCACCGGGGATCTCTTCGGTGACGTCGCCGTCGGCTAGCCGTGACATCCGCGTCGTCAGGCCGACGATCGGGGCGCAGACGCGGCGGCGGACCATGACGATGAGGCCGGCGCTGGCGATCAGCACGGCGAGCAGGCCGACCAGTGCGATCGCGAAGCTGGTGCGCGCGGCGGCAGACGCGCCGGCGAGGATCTGCTCGGCATTGTCGTAGAAGGCGTCGCGCACGCCGATGATCGCGCCGAGACCAACTTGCGATGCCGCGTAGTAGGTCCCGACGTCGTGTTCGTATTTGCCGTTCGCCGCACCTTCCTTGGCGAGCTTCTGCTCGCGGCCGAAAGCCTCGACATAGTCCGAGTTCATCGTCTCGAGCGCGGAGGCGACATTGGCGGGCGTCGCCGGATTGCCGCGCAGCTCCTGCAGCGATATCACGAGCTGGTCGTTGCGCCCCTGTGAACGCGCGATGTCGAGCTTCTCGACCTCGGTCGCCACCTTTTTCGAGCCGACGAGATTCTTGTGCAGGCTGGCGTTGAGGCCGCCGATGTCGCGAAGCGTCATGGCGAGGTTGGCGTAGCTGGCCTGCCGGTAGGCGTCGCCGTTCAGGATTGCCATGCGGCGGACCTGCTCGTCGAGCAGCGCAGTGACGCCGCTATTGAGCACGTCGTTATCGGCGACGATCTTCCTGGCCGCGTCCTTGCGGGCATCGGCCGGTCCTGCGATCGCCTTGTCCACGGCCTCACGCAGCGCGGTGAACCTCGCATTCAGCGCATCGATCTTGCTGCCGGTGGCCGCGCCGTCGTCGAACGGGCCGGGCAGCTCCTTGCGCAGCACGTTCATCCTGTCGCGCGCGCCGTCGGTCTGCTTGCGCAGCTTGTCGTGCTCGGCAAGCAGTGCGGGGTCGATGGTCGCCGGCCCGTAGAGAATGTTGGTGGCGAAGCCGCGCTCGGGGTTGAGATAGCGCGGGATGTCGCTGACGGCGCGGACGATCGCGAGCCGGCCCTGCGCCTCGGTGATCCTTTCCATCGTCTGGTATTTCGTCACGGCAACATAGACGGCGAGGCCGCCGCCAACGGTCGAGAGCGAGACGATGGCGGTGGTCAGCAGCGTACCGATTTTCATGATCTGTCCGGCAATGGGCGCAGGTGGAGAAAGATATTCTCCAAGAAATAAGGGGGGCGTATTAATCGCCGGTTTACGCTGCGCGCCCGGATAGCGGACGCAGCTAGGCACTTCGCTCGAGCCTATCGAGAATCCCGAGCGTTGCATCGTCGCGCTGGCCGGCGAAATATTTGGCGAGCGCCTCATCGAAAATGGGCTCGTCGGACACCGCGCCGAACAGCGTCATCGACGAACGGAATTTGGCATCGTCGGGCGCGCCGAGAATTGCGTTGATTGTTCGTCCCTCGACCGCGAGAACGAGGCGCGTGCAGTCGACGAGACGCGAGCCGAGCAGGGGGTGGGCAAGATAGGACTCGGCTTCCGCGCGCGAGCCGATAGCGTAGCGTTGGGACATGGCGCTGAACCCGAGGCCAGCGATCTGCGGGAAGATGAACCACATCCAGTGGCTTTGCTTCCGGCCCTGGGCCAGCTCCCCCTGCACGGCACGAAAAATCGGGTTTTGTGCCCTGACAAAGCGCTCAAGATCGAAAGGATCGGTCACTGGATACCTCCGGAGGATTTGCCGGCCGCGATTATGCCTAACTTTTGGCTCCCAATGTGGTAGCTGGTATAGAGTCTCCGGGTGGGGGTTGGGCCCCCCGGGGGTCGATTTGGGGATCTGATGGTTTCCGACCGCGCAAGCGCCGAGAGGCTGTTGTCGCGCCGCCGTGTTGGGCGAGCCGAGACAATATTGCTGTCGATGGCTGCCATCGCGCTGGCGCTCGGCGCCGCCGCGTGGGTCGCGGATATCGGCGATTCCACCCCGTTGGTCACGGCTGCCTTGCCGCCGGCCATTTCCCCGTCATTCGACGATCGTTTCGCGTCGCTCTCTGCCAACCCGCCCGCGCGCGAGCCCGGGCTGCGGACGATGGAGCGCTCCGCCCTGAATGCGGTCCAGCTCAAGCTGCGCGATGCCAAGGCGATGCTCGCCCAGAAGCTTCAGGGCGATGACTGGCGTTCGATACTGACCGAGAACGACCAGCAGCAGCAGCCTGCGACCGAAGAACCGGCCAGGCCTTCGCAGCGCGCCGACGCAGTCCCGATGCCACGCTCGCGGCCCGTGCAGGCGGACTTCTCAGCCCAGATCGCCTCGAGCCAGGCCTATGCCGACACCAATCCCAGGGTCGATAACCGCAACTTCTTCGAAAAATTCACCGACAAGATCAAGCTGGCGTCGCTGACGCCAGATAGCGGCCTGTTCGGCAAGGCGCCGGATCTTGCCGCGCTCGGATACGATTCGCGGACGGCGGTCTATGACATCAAGGCCAAGGCGCTCTACTTGCCGAGCGGCGTGACGATCGAGGCCCATTCGGGCATGGGCGCACTGATGGACGATCCCGATCATGTCGACCAGCGCATGGTCGGCGCCACTCCGCCTGCGACCTACGATCTGAAGCCGCGCGAAAAACTATTCCACGGCGTTCGGGCGCTACGGATGACACCGACGGACGGTACCAGCGCGCTCGGTCGCGTCGGCCTGCTCACCCACACCTACATGCTCGGGCCGCGCGGCGATTCCAACGGCTGCGTCTCGATCAAGGACTATGATCGTTTCCTCAAGGCTTACGACAATGGCGAGTTCAATCGTCTGGTCGTGGTGCCGAGCCTGGGCCGATCAACGACCGCTTCGCAGCGCGCCAGCACCGATTCCTGATAGTTGATGCCTGACCCCCAGCCTGCTGCGGCGGGGCTGCCGTTTTCCCTTCGTTAAGCCGTTGTCGTCCAGAAGCAGCCCATGAGTGATCCAACAAGCTCCGAGACCCCGCTGCGCACGACGTTCAAGATCAAGCTGAACGGTGACACCCTGGCGATTGCGACCGTTGGCCAGGCCTATCAATTCCTCACCAACTTCAAGTCGGTCGAGTGGATGGAATTCCGCTCGCTGCATGACGATGCCGTCCATGCGCTGGAAGGCGCTGCCAGCAATGCCATGCTTGCGGTTCAGGCGACCAACGCGGTACGCGCGCTGTTCGTGAGCGCGAAGCTGCTCTAGGCGGGGCACCAACGACCTCGATGACCGGTCGCCGCCATGCCGTCTCAGCCTTTTGGAAGTGGCTGCCGATGCGGATGGAAGCCGGGATCGACGCCAGCAAAATCGGCGGCATCGCTGGTCAGGCCGCTGCCCCTTAAGGATGCGCCTGAGCGCGATGATCCGAACCACGTAACCCGGCGGAGAAATTAACCGGCCATTAACCATATCGGTCGCATCGTTAACCATTCAATAACGGGGAACGAGTCGGCCGCCATGGAGGCCCTAGCAAAACCTCAACGCCAGATGGTGCGCCTCCGCGGGCGCTCCTACGTGGCCTTCGTGTTCGTCCCGACCGTTCCGATCCAGGACTGGCTCCAGGAGATCGACGCCACCATTGCGCGCTCGCCGGGCTTCTTCGCCGGCCGGCCCGTGGTCATCGACCTGTCCTCGGTCGATCTCAGCCAGTCCGGCATCAATCATCTGCTGACCAGCCTCGGGGATCGCAACATTCGCGTTCTCGGTATCGAGGGGGTGGAGGAGGCGCGGCTGACGCCGTCGATGCCGCCACTGCTCTCGGGCGGGCGCAGTTGCGTGGTCGAGCAGACCGCGCCGAAGAAGTCGGAGGCGAAAGCCGAGACCAAGCCGACCTCGCTGCTGCTCGACAGCCCGGTGCGCTCCGGCCAGACCATCATCTTCCCTGAAGGCGACGTCACCATTCTCGGCTCGGTCGGGTCCGGTGCCGAGGTCGTCGCCGGCGGCTCCATCCACATCTACGGCGCACTCCGCGGTCGCGCCATGGCAGGCGTGAACGGTCACGCGAGCGCGCGCATCTTTTGTCAGAAGATCGAAGCCGAACTGCTTGCAATCGATGGATTTTATCAGACTGCCGACGATATCGACGATGCCCTGCGTGGCCGGCCTGCGCAGGCCTGGCTCGAAGGCAGCACCATGCGAATTACTGCGCTGAACTGACCAGAAGGAGATATTTGAGATGGCCAAGGTACTGGTCGTAACATCAGGAAAGGGCGGCGTCGGCAAGACCACGACGACTGCCGCGCTGGGCGCTGCGCTGGCGCAACGCGGCGACAAGGTCGTCGTCGTCGATTTCGACGTCGGCTTGCGCAACCTCGACCTCGTGATGGGCGCCGAACGCCGCGTGGTGTTCGATCTCATCAACGTGGTGCAGGGCGTGGCCAAGCTGCCGCAGGCGCTGATCCGCGACAAGCGGCTGGAGAATTTGTGGCTGCTGCCGGCCTCGCAAACCCGCGACAAGGACGCGCTGACGGAAGAGGGCGTCGGCAAGGTCATCGCCGACCTGCGCAGCAGGTTCGACTGGGTGATCTGCGACAGCCCGGCGGGGATCGAGCGCGGCGCCTCCATGGCCATGCGCTTTGCGGACGAGGCCGTGATCGTCACCAATCCGGAAGTGTCCTCGGTGCGCGACTCCGACCGCATCATCGGCATGCTCGATTCCAAGACCGTGCGGGCCGAGAAGGGCGAGCGGGTCGCAAAGCACATTCTCATCACCCGCTACGATCCCTCGCGCGCCGCGCGCGGCGAGATGCTGACCATCGACGACATCCTGGAGATCCTCGCAACGCCCTTGCTCGGCATCATCCCCGAGAGCCAGGACGTGCTGAAGGCCTCCAATGTCGGCACGCCGGTGACGCTCTCGAACGCGGATGGCCCGCCCGCGCGGGCCTATATCGACGCGGCGCGGCGGCTGTGCGGCGACACCGTGCCGATGCAGGTGCCGACCGAGCGCAAGGGCTTCATGGATCGCCTGCTGCGACGGAGGGCTGCATGAGCATGGGTCTGCTCCGGCTTCTCCGCGGCACCAAGGCGTCCGCACCCGTCGCTCGCGAACGGTTGCAGATCCTGTTGGCCCATGAACGCGGCATGCGCGGCCAGCCCGATCTGCTCGGCGTGCTGCGTGAGGAAATTCTCGCCGTCGTGTCCAGGCACGTGACGCTGGATCCGACCAAGGTGATCGTGCGGCTCGAGCGCGGCGACGAGGTCTCGACGCTCGAGGTGGACATCGAGGTGCCCAACGATTTCGAGCGCAAGAAAGCGGCGGTCGCGTAGGGGACACGGCCGAAGTTTTTGGGGTGGTGAAAAGGCGGTCCGCCGGGCATGGCGGGCCGCCTTCATCGTTTGGGCGGTTCAAGAATCCGGGGGGCGATGTGATCGGCGAGGTGCGGAACGGGAGCTGCCATGAAATCGTTGTGAGATATCCGCGGGCCGGGGCTCCGCGGTTCCGCCAGACGGGAGAGCGCCCATGATGTCCGAGCTCCAGGTTCACACTGTCGCGCGGCAGATGCTGGAACAACATGGTTTTGCCGCGATCGCAAAGGCTGCCGAACAGGCGCAGGCCTGCGAAGGGCGCGGCGACGCCGATGAAGCCAAGGAATGGCGTCACATCGCGGACGCCATGAAGATCATGCGCGGACCGGCCCACAGTTAGGCGTGGTCGCCACCCGGTTTAGCGCTCGCCCTGATCGGCGCCTGGCGTAGCCGGCTTGTGCTGCGTCTGCGGCTGCGTGCGCTCGCCGGTCTCCTTGCAGGGGAGCTGCTCCCAGGAACCGTCGGCGGCCTGCTGGTAGGCGCTGCAGGACGAGGAGGCCGTCTTGTCCTCGCCCTTCTGGGCATTCTTCGCCAGCGCTGGCGCTGCCACCACGGCGCTCGCCGTGAGCGCGCCGGCGAAGACGAGATGAGTGATCCGCATGGGGTTCTCCCGTTTGAAAACGCCCCGCATGCTGGCCAGGAATGTGACGATTATGGGCCGGGACGGTAGTTCCGGCGCGGCGTGCTTAACGACGGGGAAAAGTGCCTAGCCGCCCTTGCTGCGGATCAGGCCGGCGAGGCTGGTCTTCTGTTTCTCGCACCAATTGCCCATGCCGAGCCGGCGCTGGTCGAGATCGGTCATCTGGGTTGCCACGGCCACCTCGGCCATGAGGTCGTCGGGCTGCTTCTCGCCCATCTTGCCCCCGGTGTGCATCCAGGCAATCGCCTTGCGCACCTGCTCGGTGGTGCCGTCGGGGAGCTGCATCTGTTGCGCCTTCTGCACCAGATCCTCGTAAGCGACGTCGGTGTTCGGACATTCGACCTTGGCGGCGAAGGCCTGCAACACCATCGTCACATAGTTCGAGCGCGTGTGGTCATCAGCCGCCTGGGCGGGAGCTGCGATCAGCAACGGGCCTGCCATCAGCAAGGGGTATCGCATCCCGGGTCCTCCTCATTTTTTGGGGAGGCTAGCGTCCAGGGGGTAGCTCTGCAATGGCTGCGGGGCCTGATGTCGCGGACGAACTGTTCGAGCCGTGTCGATGCGCGAAGCGCGTCCTACCGCCGCCAGGAAGGAACGGGATCGAGTGGCGTGCGATAGACCTCGTTGTGATCGCGGTCGGTGACCCGCACCGCGCAACCCGTCCGCTGCAGCTCAGGCTTCACCTGTGACAGCTCGCTGGCCAATTGCACCGCGCGATCGGAGGCGACCTCGATGTCTTCGAGAATGATCCCGCCCTGGTTCTTGAACTCTTCACCAACCACGAGATCGAAGGAATAGTAAGGCATTCGAATTCTCCGGTGTGACGACCGAGATTCTCAAATGAAGCCTTCCATGGAAGTCTTCGAAACATGCTGGATCATAACACTGAGTCGACATCTAGCCGATGAACATACCGCGTAATCTCTGCGTTTATGGCGCAGAAATCATGTGCACTGTTCGCATGCATTAAGATTTAATTAAATATATCGGCGTGATCATAGGGCATGGAATTGCAGCAGAACCGGGCTCCGGGAACCGGCAGCTGCAAGAGAAGGCCGGCGGCATAGATCCCGACGGCCTTTTCTCTTGGCGCAAGCAACACAGCACCGTAGTTGCACGGACTCACATCATCGCATCGAGTCGGACAGTTTGCGCTTTCTCATCGTGACGCGAGTCTCCCGGTGCAGCTCTAGTGCACCGGCATGGGCGGACGCACGACAGGTCCGTCATCATCGGCGACCGCTTGCGTCGTGATCGGCGGCGGCGTCGCAATGGCCTGTGATGGCGGCGGCGCTGAAGGCGCCACCGGCGCGGGCGCATAAGAGGGCATATAGGTGTGCGACACGACCGGCTTCGGCTTGCGAAGCGGTGGCGCCGCAGCCCGCGGCGGAATTCCAGGCACGCGCGCGGCTGGATTGGCCGGTGGTCGCGCCTCGGCAACCGGCTTTGGGGCCGCCTTCGCCATCTCGCGGGCCATCTGCTCCTGACCGGCCTTTAGTTCGGAGATGTTGGCCTTGAGCTGCTCGATCTGCTGCGCCATCGCGGCGATGTCGCGCGTCATCGCTTCAACTGATGGCGCGGTGTCGGGCTGGGTTGCTGCAGCTGCGGGCGCGGCAGCGACACTCTCTGCTGTGGGCGCCGGCGCAGACTGATCGGCAGGTCGATCCTGGGCGGCGGGCCGCGCGGGGTCCGCGGCTGCGACCGTTGCTGTCGGCGATCTCGCTGGCAGCAGCGATGCAAGGGACGGTGTCCACTCGGCGAGCAGCTGTTTCGCGGTATCGCCATGCCTCTCCCAGGCGATGGCAGCGGCCGCGCTGCCGCCTGCAAACAGGACCGTGAGCAACGCACCGCGCAACCATTTGCCGCCGGCCGATCGCCTCGCTCGGCCGTGACCGTCATACGCCGTCATGCGGACGGCTGTGTCGACCGAGGGCGCCGCCGCTTGTGGCTCCGGCGCGTGCGTCATCTTCGGCTCAAGATTGATTCTGGGCTCCGACGCGAACTTCGGATCTATCTTCATGTCTATCGTGGGCTCATGACGGGCCGTGAACTCAGGTGCAAGCGTCGGCCCAGCGCTGCTCGCGCGCGAGGCCAGCACCATGTCGGGCGAAATCTGCACGGCATCGTGTGGATCGTTGTCCTTGATCGTGTCCTTCACAATCTCATCGACAATTTCGCGGCTGTTCAACGTCGCGAGCATCGCAGCTCCTTTGACCCCTTGGTCGTTCGCATTGGCGCGAGCCGATCTGTTGTGTGAGCTCATCCCGAGCCCGTGGCGCCACGAGTCCAGCCGCGTTTGACCAAAGCAAGGCGAGGCGATGGAGACACTGGGGCCGTCTTCCGTTAGATGTGGTGATGGAACCAGCCGTGCCGGACACGGCTACGTGTCCGCACCGCCTTGTTTTCAGCACGATTTGGGCAGCAACTCTGCAATTGCTGGGGTTGCTATCCGCTATGGGGGCCGGCGGTGCCAAGATTCTCGATCGCTATTCCCGCTGTTGCCATGCTTGCGCTCGGTGGATGCATGCAGGCGACGCTGTCGCCGTCGACGGACGCGAGCATGACGCCGCGAGACCGGCAATTGCTGGCGAATGCGCCTTACGCCCAGGCGAACGTGCCCGAACAATATCTCCGTCACATCGTCGATTATCCGCGCAAGGAGTTGCCCGGGACGATCCTCGTCGATACCGATGCTCGCTATCTCTATTACGTTCTGCCCGACGGCAAGGCGATCCGCTACGGGGTCGCGGTCGGCGAGGAGGCGATGGCGTTCTCGGGCGTCGCGCGCGTCGGCCGCTTGGCAGAGTGGCCGGACTGGGTGCCAACCCCGGAAATCCAGGCGCGGCTCGGACCATATCCGGCGCGGGTTGCCGGTGGCCCCGCCAATCCGCTGGGCGCGCGTGGCATCTATCTCTATGTCGGCAACAAGGACACGCTCTATCGCATCCACGGCACCAACCAACCTGAATATATCGGCCAGGCGATTTCGTCCGGTTGCATCCGAATGCGCAACGAGGACGTGATCGACCTGTTCGATCGGGTGAAGCTGAACGCGACCGTCGTGGTGCTGCCACCACGACAAAGCGCGCAAATCGGGCCGGGCCCCAGCTGGCGCGGGTGAGCATGCGTGGGCGCCATGGAGGCGGGGTGCCTGCTGGTAATTTTGCGCACAATTTTAGGCATTGTCTTGCCCGGGACGTAACGCTTCGCCTCTAGCGTGCAGCGAGCAAGGGGCCGCTCGCATGTATCTCGTCAAGACTTCGCCGCGCGCGCTGTTCGCTGCGCTGATTCCGCTGGCCATCGTCGAAGCCGTTCTGATGGTCTTCGCCATCGCGGGTGGCCAGGTCACCGATCCCGAAGGCGTGCCGGCGCCGGACGTGATCCTGATGTTCTATGGCGGCCGCATGGCCATCAACGCGGCTTTCCTGTTCGCCGGGCACATCGTGCTGCGGCAGTGGACGAAATCGAGCCGGTTCGCGTATGGGCTGATGGGCGGTGTCATGGCAGCAGCGAGTTACGGCATCGCGATCCGCAATCACATCCAGCTCGCTGCGCCCGGCGACGGCACGGTGGTCACGTTCGGCTTGCCGCCGACGATTGCGGGGATGATTGGCGGATTCCTCTATGGTCAGTTCGCCGGGCTCAGCGCGGTTGCGCGCGCAGCCGGCTCGTCTCCAGCGGCCAGGCCGGCAGAAACACCGCCGCCGTTGGTCTTCGACGGACCGGTCCGCGTGCGCACCTCGGTGGCGGGCATCGCGATCGCGGCGCTGATGCCGGCGGTGCTCGCGACGCTGCTGCCTTACACCTTGTTGCCGCTGTTGATGAACGGCTTTGCGGACAAGAGCACCGCGCACATTTTCGCGGCGGTGATCCCGGCGCAGACTTTCCTGGCGATGCTGGTGATCTCGGTCATTCCTGCAACCATCTTCATGCTTTGCTTACACCACGTCGCCCGCGCAATGGGGCGCCGTAGCGCGTGGGAATATGCGGCGATCGGAGGCGCTGCGGCGTTCGTCTGCGCGCTGCTGCTCGCGTTCATGGCGCCGCTCCTCGCCGTGCTGACGGTTCCGGCCGCATTCTGCGGCGCCGTCATGGGCGCGCTCTATCGCCGCTTCGCTGGCCTCGAGCCGGTGCCGCTGCCCGAACCCGTCATCGCAACCGATCCCGAAGCGCTGGTCGGCGCCGATCATCCGTCGCGGCACCAGCACGGCGTCATCCTCAGCAACTGAACACATGGAATGGACAGATGAAAAGCCTCGCAGCGCTTGGTGCGGGCATGGTGATGGCGGCAATCGCCGCGCTCTGGTTTGCGACGGGGCCGGTGGTGGTGACGGCAGAAGTCAGGCCGCTGAAGGTGAATCCTGATTTGCCGGTGTTCAAGCCAGTTCCGTCAAGCTTGGACGGACGCGCGAGGTGAATGACACCTCAATCGATTCCGCGTCCCATGCCAGGCTCAAGAGTCCGCCGAGCGGCGGTGGGCGCGCGCCATTCGCGTCCTAATTGTCGGGCTGCGCGATCCGCCATTGCAGCGTCGTGGCGTTGCCGTTGGCATCGCCCGGCGCCTTGTCGGCCGACGAGGTGTAGAGCGGACGATAGCGATACGCCCACATCTTGCTGCCGTCGTCGCGGTTGATCACGGTGAAGTCGCCGATGGCTTTGGCTTCGG
This sequence comes from Bradyrhizobium sp. USDA 4472, assembly GCF_054058595.1. Lineage (NCBI taxonomy): Bacteria > Pseudomonadati > Pseudomonadota > Alphaproteobacteria > Hyphomicrobiales > Nitrobacteraceae > Bradyrhizobium > Bradyrhizobium sp. USDA 4472. The sequence goes on along the minus strand of NZ_JBSSAM010000001.1, from coordinate 6,617,778 downwards.
CTGTGGCGGCGAGCGGCACCCAGCTTTCGGTACACTTGCCGTTGCAGGTCGACGTCTTGCCGGTGGTGTCACGCTCGTAATAATAAAGCGTCATCCCGCGGGGATCGACGAGCTTGGGACCCTGCTTGGTCAGGACCACCTTCGCCGGTGCCGTCGTGGCCTCCGGTTTCGGCGCAGGAGCGGCTTCGCCGCCGCCATGCCCATTCGCGAGCGCATGGCCGGCAGACAGCGCGATGATTGTGGCCGCAATGACGAACCTGAACATCTCCAACTCCAAGCCGGAAAAGTTAATCGGTGTTAAGCGCAGAATTGAGGACGACCGTAACAGCTGAAGGTTAGTTCCTGGTTTCGCAGCGCTGCGACAAATACGTACAAAAATACGGGGTACGGCCTTCTATTTGATGCATTGCCTCGATGCGAACCGGCATCCAGTTCGCCCGAAATCGACTTACATCTCGCGCAACGGCGCGCGGCTGAGCTCGTTGCCCGCGGCGATGGCCTTTTGCAAGAGCCGCATCAGCTCTTCGGCTTCCTTGTCGCTGAGGCCGCGCAGCATGATCTGCTGGGCGGATTCGACGGCCGGTGTGATCCTGCGCAGCGTGCGGCGGCCCTCGTCAGTGATCTCGAGCTCGCGGGCGCGTCGGTCGCGGCGCGAAGCGCGGCGCTCAACGAGGCCTTTTTGCACCAGGCGATCCACCACGCCGGTGATGGTGGTACGGTCAAAGGCGATCAATCCTGCGAGCGTGACCTGGTCCAGTCCTGGATTGGCCTTGATGGTCGCGAGCGCCGCGTATTGCACCGGCGTGAGGTCGAAGCCGGCCTGGCCAACCTCGGCCAGGAATACGGCGACGGCGATCTGTTGGAATCGGCGCGCCAGATGTCCCGGCATGTCGTTGTTGTCTTTCACCAAAATCTCCTTGGGGCAGGGGCGGTGCACGAACCTTGACAAGTATGCTGATAATCAGCATACTGACTAATATCCAACGAGACGTCAACGGGAAACGAGACGACAACGGGAGAGGTGCCGATGCAATTCCATCTCAATGGATTCCAGCCGGGCGACCCTGAGATCGCCGATCCCGCAGAGCGCGTTCAAGGCGCGGGCGCTGCGGGGGCAGTGCCTGACGAGGTTGACGTTCTCATCGTCGGCTGCGGGCCTGCGGGCCTGACGCTCGCGGCTCAGCTCGCGCAATTCGGCGACATCAAGACCTGCATCGTCGAGCAGAAGCCTGGCCGGCTCTCGGTCGGCCAGGCCGATGGCATCGCCTGCCGAACCATGGAGATGTTTCATGCCTACGGCTTCAGCGAGCGCGTCCTGAAGGAAGCCTATTGGGTGAACGAGACGACGTTCTGGAAGCCGGACGAACGGGCGCCGGACAAGATCGTTCGCAGCGGCCGGGTGCAGGACGTCGAGGACGGGCTGTCGGAATTCCCGCACGTCATCCTCAACCAGGCGCGCATCCATGACGGCTTTCTCGACGTGATGCGCAAATCGCCCGCAAAGCTCGAGCCCTATTACGGGAGGCGTCTGCTGGATCTAGAGGTCGATCCGGCCGCCGGGCCAGCCGATCATGCGGTGACCGTCCGGCTCGAACGCGCCGATGAGGGCAAGATCGAGACCGTCAAGGCGCGCTACGTCGTCGGTTGCGACGGCGCGCGCAGTACGGTGCGCAAATCGATCGGCCGCGAGCTGCATGGCGATTCCGCCAACCACGCCTGGGGCGTGATGGACGTGCTGGCGGTGACCGACTTTCCTGATATCCGCTTCAAGGCGCTGATCCAGTCGGCCAGGGACGGCAGCCTGCTCATCATTCCGCGCGAAGGCGGCTACATGGTTCGGCTCTATGTCGAGCTGGCAAAACTCGATGTCGGTGAGCGCGTCGCCAACCGCAACATCACCGCCGATGACGTGATAGCAAAAGCGCAGCGGATCCTGAGGCCGCATACGCTCGATGTGAAGGAGATCGCCTGGTGGTCGGTCTACGAAATCGGCCAGCGCCTGACCGACAAGTTCGACGATGTGCCGGAAGCCGAGATCGCGACGCGCCACCCGCGCATTTTCATCGCCGGCGATGCCTGCCATACCCACAGCCCCAAGGCAGGGCAGGGAATGAACGTCTCGATGCAGGATGCCTTCAATCTCGGCTGGAAGCTCGCCGCCGTTCTCCGCAAGCAGTGTGCGCCGGGCCTGCTGCATTCCTATTCGGCCGAGCGGCAGGCCGTGGCGAAGGAACTGATCGATTTCGATCGCGAATGGGCGGGGATTCTCGCTTCGGCAGCGAAAACGGGTGGCGCTGATGCCGCCAAGACCCAGGATTACTTCGTCAGGCACGGCCGCTACACCGCGGGCACGGCGACGCAGTACACTCCGTCGATCCTCACGGGCGCGGGATCGCATCAGCATCTCGCGCGTGGCCTCGCCATCGGCAAGCGATTTCATTCGGCGCCCGTCATTCGGCTTGGCGATGCCAAGCCTGTCCATCTTGGCCACGTGGGGAAGGCCGATGGCCGCTTCCGCATTTATGCGTTTGCCGGTGCGGAAGATCCGACAGCGGCTGGCTCCGCCATTCGCTCGCTGTGCAATTTCCTCCTCGAAGCCAAGGGTTCACCGCTGAAACGATATACGCCTGAAGGTGCCGACATCGATTCCGTGATCGATCTGCGTGCGGTGTTTCAACAGGACCATCGCGAGCTTGCGATCGAGGCGATGCCAGCCCTGCTGTTGCCGCGCAAAGGTCGGTACGGCTTGCTCGACTACGAAAAAATGTTCTGTCCGGACCTCAAGGGCGGTCATGACGTCTTCACGATGCGGGGCATCGACCGGAAGACGGGCTGCTTGGTCGTTGTGCGGCCGGATCAATACGTCGCGCAGGTGTTGCCGTTCGACGATTTTGCTGCGCTCGCAGCATATTTTGACGGCTTCATGCTGCAGGTCAGCTGACACTTTGCCGTGCCGATGAATGGCGGATGAATATTGAACTGCGCACGCCGCGCATCTCAATCTTTCGGCTGATCCGGCGCTTGCGCACGGAACGCTTTATTCCGCTTGCGCGTTCCGCCTCTCAGAGGAGGACTTCGCCATGAGATTGAGAACCGCTTTAGTTGCCGCATTGCTGCTCGCGCCGACCGCCGCAATGGCCGCGCCTGGCATCGTCACCGTCTCGACCGGCCTGCGCGCCGGCCCGGGTGCGGGCTTTCCCCTGGTCGATCGCGTCCCCGAGGGCGCCCGCGTCAACATTCATGGCTGCCTGCGTGGTGATGCCTGGTGCGACGTGAGCTTCTCCGACGATCGCGGCTGGGTATCGTCGCAATATCTCGAATATCTCTACCGCAATCACTACGTCTACCTGCCCGACTATGCCGACGAGATCGACGTGCCCGTCGTTCCCTTCGTGCTGAGTTCGTACTGGTCGAGCTACTACGAGGGCCGTCCATGGTATCGGCGCCACGCCTACTGGAATAACTACTGGAACTCGCATGAGCGCTTCGCGACGCGGATGACGATCGATCCGAACGCCGCTCGTATCGGGCGTGCGGCGACGCGTGACGCGGCGGTCGCGCTGGGCCGCGAAGGCGTCCACGGCAACGGCAACGTCAACGGCGCCGCGATCTCGGGGCGTGATGCCGCGACGGTACGGCGTGACGCAGCCATCACGAAGCGCGACGCTGCAGCGACGGCCGACCGGGCCAGCGCCGGACGCAGCGAGCACCTTGCGCATGAGCGAACGGCCGTGCAGGGACGCAATCCCCGTGATGCGCAGGCGCGTATGATGCACGAGCCGACCGCTGCCCGGGCCGCAGTGCGTGCGCAGCCGATGGCGCGTGCACATGAAGCGCCGCACATGTCGGCTGCGCCGGCGGCCCGGCCCGCGATGTCGCATATGGCTCAGCCGAATGTCAGTCATGGTGCGCCGATGAGTGCCCATGCGCAGATGCCGGCACCGCATGCGGCTGCACCTGCCGCGCCGCATCCCGGCGGCGGTGGTGGCGCTCCGCACATCAACGCCGCCCCGCATGGTGGAGGCGGCGGTCACGAGAAGCACTAGCATTCCTGAAAAGCCCGGCCTTCGTGCCGGGCTTTTTGCTGGCCCGGGTTCCGTGCGCGTACAATTTAAGAAAGTTCTTCGCGGGCAGATTTCAAGGATCGTAACATGTATACTCAAAGGTGTAAGCATCCACTCGGGGCAGCGGGGCTACGGGAGGATGAGATGAGACAGAGCCAGGCGGACTCGCGCCGCCAAAATGTCGCGAAGCGCTCGATGACCAGAGAGGTCAAGCAACTGGCCGGCCTGATCGCCGGCTTGCGTAAATCCCTCGACGGCATCCACAAGGAGCGGGCGAGCACCAAGCTTTCCGGCGCCGAGATGGGGCTGCTCGACGAGCGCCGCAATAATTTATTGCTTACCATTGCTGCCCTGGACGACCGTCTGTCCGCAGTGCAGGGATTGATTGACCTCGGCCGCCCACACCCCATCCGCGTTCACTGACGGATCGCGGGCATTATCGGCTTCGTGCGGCGGCGACGGACCGGGCTCGGCTGGCTGCGCTGCGCGGCATAGCGCATAGCAGGCAGATTGACCTCTCTCGCTCGACGGAACCTTGCAGGTGCACAATGCTGCCGTTGATGGCACCAAATTGCCACGCTCCCGGCGAATTGCCGCCAAAGCCCGCTGCCACCACAGGAGGGGCGCAGGGCAGCGCAAGGGGATGCGATTTGGCCTACAAGATGGTCGCAGAACGCGACAATGAGAAGTACAGTTTTGCCCGCGAGAGCCGGTTGCTCATCGTGGCGAAGGCGAAGGTTTGGGCGAGCGAAGGATGGCGGGTCGTCATCACCGATCAAGACGGCAAGGCCTACGCGCCCGCGGAATTCGATCAGTTGCTGGCTGCGTGATCGCAGGACGGCTTAGGGGACGACATTGAAACCGCTATTTCGACCGGGGCGCGAGGTCATCGCGCCTCTGGTGATTCTCGGGGCCATGGCGGCAGCGAGCGTCGTGCTGTCGGTGCCGCTTGCCTCAGCGCAAAATCTCGACGCGGGCAAATCGCCTGAAAAGCTCTTCGCCGACGGTTGCATGGCCTGCCATCGCAGCCCGCGAGGGCTTGCGAAGGGGCGCTACAGCCTGACGCTGTCCTGGTTCCTCCAGGACCATTACTCGGCCGGCCCCGACACGGCCAAGGCACTCGCAGCCTATCTGGTGTCGGTCGATACGCCAGCTCCCGCGGCTGCGGCGAAGCCCGGCACAAAGTCGTCCCGATCCAAGCCGCATCCGCCCAAACCTGTGCAGGGGCAATAGCCAGGGATCCGGACCTGGTTAGGCGCGCCGATAGGTCCGTTCGATCAGGCGGTCGTGCACGGCGCGCAAATCGGCGTTGATCCGCGCTTGTCCGGTCGTGACGAAGGACAGCCAGGCGCCATCGGCGGCGAGACGCACGATCTGAAGCTCTGGCGCAGCGTCCGTGGCGCGATGCCGCCTCAGGCGTGCTTTCATCCAGTGCTTCCAGAGCCGCCGTAGCGACGGATCGGCGACGAGCACCATGCTCAGCGTCGCCATGATGTGGCGAAGCCGAAGGCTTTTCCGGTGAACACCGCGTTCAATGCGCCGTCGTCTGCGAGAACAGGTTGATGACGACGACTCCCGAGACGATCAGGGCGATGCCGACGAAGGCCGCGGCATCCAGCATCTGACGGAACATCACGAAGGCGACGGCGGCTGTCAGGATAATGCCGACCCCGCCCCAGATCGCATAGGCGATGCTCAAGGGAATCACCCGGATCGCCACCGACAGTGCGTAGAACGAGGCGACATAGAACAGCACCATCGCCAGCGTCGGCCAGGGCCGTGTGAACTGCGCGGATTGCTGCAGCAAGGCGGACGCCGTCACCTCGAACAGGATGGCGAGGGCAAGCGCTGCATAGGAGGTGAGGGCGGACGTCATGGCGGTCTCGACAGTGGGTGCGAAGGATACCGCTCGGTAGGAGGTTGAGCACGCGCGACACGGCTTTCGTCGGGAGAAGGTATTGCGTGCGAGTGACGAGCCTGCGACAGGTCGGAACCTGTGGTGCGATGAGGGTGCGAACGCCGAGCCACCGCGCGATGAATCACGCGATGGCCCCGAGTGTCACACAGCTTTCGATGCGGTCCTAATTGATCCGCACGGAAAGTTCGACGTCCTCTGCGAAGGGCGTGGACATGTAGCCGCTGTCAGATGCGCGCACGCGCGCCAGATAGTCCGGGCTGAAGTCGGCGTTGTCGGCGACGATGATCGCGCCGGGGTTCAGGCGGTCTTCGACAAGATCGAGGATCTCAGGGTAGAGCGCCTTGGCGCCATCGAGCAACACGAGATCGATCCGTTCGGGCAGATCGGCGCTCAATGTCTTCAGCGCATCGCCTTCGCGGATCTCGACGAGATCGATCAGCCCGCCGGCCGAGAGGTTCTCGCGCGCCCGCGCCGCCTTGGACGGTTCGAACTCGCTGGTGATGAGCCGGCCGCCGCCATTGTCGCGCAAGCCTGCCGCCAAATGCAGCGTCGAGATGCCGAACGAGGTGCCGAACTCGACGATCGCCCTCGCTCGGGAGCTGCGCGCCAGCATGTAGAGCAGCTGAGCGGTCTCGCGCGAGACCGCCAGCGGTGCGTCCTTCAGATGTGCGTAGAGGTCGCGGTAATCGGTCTTGCTTCGCATCATCCTTGCGCGGTCGGCGTCGCTCAAATCGGCGAACGCGGCTTGCGCTGCGCCCTCTGCGGCTTCGGCCTGGCTGAACAGGCGATCGAGCAGCGGCGCAAGCGATGTGATCGTTGGGGTGGCCATTGGGTGTCTCCAGAGTTGGTGGCGCAGCGGGTGCTTGCGTACGAACTGAAATACGATTAATTCGTCGCATTTCCTATTCGCATTCCCCAGGGCGTCCGATGGCCGACCGTCGAAGTCGTTCGGTTTCCTCACGAAAACAGCCGCAGCAGGCCCGCTCCAATGAGCTGGTGGCGGCCATTCTGGATGCCGCTATTCAGGTCCTGGCAAAGGAGGGCGCGCAGCGTTTCACCACTGCGCGCGTGGCTGAGCGGGCCGGGGTGAGCGTTGGCTCGCTCTACCAATATTTTCCGAACAAGGCGGCCATCCTGTTTCGTCTGCAAAGCGACGAGTGGCGGAGCACGAGCGAGCTCCTGCGCGGCATTCTCGCTGACCGTACGAAGCCGCCACCGGAGCGACTCCGCGCGCTGGTCCACGCCTTCATACGCTCCGAATGCGACGAGGCCGCGATCCGTGGTGCGCTCAGCGATGCCGCACCGCTTTATCGTGATGCACCCGAGGCGCACGAGGCGCGCGCAGCGGGCGAGGGCGTGGTTGCGGTCTTCATGCTGGAGGCGCTGCCAAAAGCCATGGAGGCGACACGCGAGCTCGCCGGGGAGCTGATCAAGAGGACGCTGGGCGAGGTCGGAAAGCGGTTCTCCGAGACGCCACGCAGCGAGGCGGACATCAGGCGTTACGCCGACGGGATGGCCGACATGTTCTGCGCCTATCTCGATGAGCTTGCGCGACGCGAACGTCATTCCTGACATCCGCGTTTGCTGCCCAATAGCGTTGGGGCGGGCCGAGCTCTACGCTTGCGCCGGGGCGCGATTGCTTTTAGGGACCTCTGCATGCTCGTCATCTCCATTCAAAGCCAGGTGGTCCACGGCCATGTCGGTAACAGCGCTGCGGCCTACGCCATGCAGGCGGAGGGCGTGAACGTCGCCGCCGTACCAACGACGCTGCTGTCGAACCACCCGCGTTATCCGACCCTGCGCGGGCGCGTGCTCGATGCCGAGCTGGTCGCCGATCTGCTGAGGGGTGTCGAGGAGCGGGACCTCGTCGATGAGGCCGCGGTGCTTGTCACCGGCTATGTCGGCTCGCCCGACAATGCTGTCGTCGTCGCCGACTTCGTCGAACGCGCGCTGTCGCGAAACGCGAAGCTCGTCTATCTCTGCGACCCCGTCATCGGGGATGACGGCCGCGTCTATGTCGCCGACGGCATTTTGGACGTGCTGCGGCATCGCCTGTTGCCTTCAGCGCATTTGGTCACGCCGAACCAGTTCGAGCTGGAGTTGCTCTCTGGCGCCAAGATCGCCGACACGGATGCCTTGCGGACGGCAGCTGCTGCGCTTGCGGGACACCGCCGGATCGACGTTGTCGCCACCGGCTGCACACTCCTCGACACTCCGGCAGGACAGGTGGAGACGATTTTGTGCGCCGACGGGCAATTGTCGCGTTTTGCGACCCCGCGCGTGCCGATCAGCCCCTATGGCACCGGTGATCTCCTCACCGGCCTGATTGCGGCGCACCTCGCCAAGGGCATGGCGATCGAGGCGTCGGTGCGGCTCGCGGTCGAGACGATCTTCGCTGTGCTCCTTCGCACCCAGCAGTCGGGATCGGCCGAGATGCGTCTCGTGCCGTTGCCGACGTCAGGTCCATAAGACCAGGATCACGTCGTGCGTTTCCTTCCGGCTGACTGTGCCGACTTCTGCGATTTTGCCGCGCTCTTCTGCTCGCGTGCGGCCTGGGCCTTCGGCGGCTTGGCGCTCGCCACAGTTCGCGCTTTTTTCGATTTGGTATTGGCGGCTTCCTTGCGGTCGGTCGCAACGCCGCGCTTGGAGATGTATTCCGCACCGTCGATCGGACCCACATGCGGCGGATCGCGACCGAGATAGGGCCGGCCGATGCCGAGCGCCTTGGCGTTGGCATCGACCCATTTCCACAACACTTCCGTTGAGGCCCAGCGTTGCGCGCGGTTGTTGCCCTGGGTGCTGACGATGTCGGCCGCCATGCCGTGGCCATAACCGCCGCGGAGACTGCCGCCGTGATAGGAGCGGTTGGAGGCCGCCTTCAGGCCGCTTGCAATCTCCTGGCGGTAGTCGTCGCGAAACGCGCTGGTGATGCCCGGCGACAGGCCGGCGGCTTCCGCTGCGAGCAGCATGTGAAACAGCTTCTGCTTGAAGCTCTTGTCCATGCCGCCGATCACGTAGTCCATCAGCGGCATATTGGCGTGTGCGGCCGCCTTCGGATCTTTCCAGGAAAAATCCTCGTCGACGAGTTTCGTGAAGCTGCGCATCACCGTGACCGTCCTGCCCTTGCGCCTGATGGTGACGGCGCGGCGGTCTTCGACCTTGATCGAATCTTCCTTTGGCGTGCGCTGATAGAGCGCCCAGAGATAGCGGTCGATGCAGGCATCCATGGCGAAGCATTCGTCGAGCACGGCCACGGTATCTGCGGGCGGCGGCTTGCTTTCGGGCACAGGCCCGCTTGCGATCGCGGCGGGCGACAGCGCGTCTTGCGGCACGACGTCGCCGGGATCGGCGGAGGCGAGGTTGATGGGCGGCGCCTGGGCAGGTTCAGCCGCGGCTTCGCTTGCGACGGGCACAGGTTCAGCGGCTTCGCTCGTGACAGCAGGCGCAGGTTCGGGCGCGATCTGAGGGGGCGTTGGGCCCGCAGGCACGATGTCGGTAGGATCGGCCGAGGCGATCTGGACGGTGGGGGCGGGCGCTTCGGGCCGTGACGCTTCAACTGTCGCCACAACCGGCGTCGTGGCCGCTGCGGCCGCGATATCGGCGGTCAGCGCGATGCCATCGTCGATCGTCGCAGCGCGCGGGATATCGGCGAGCTCAAGGCGGCTGAGATCTTTGGCGCGGGAAACGGCGGCTGCATCGGCGCCGCCATTCTCGATCAGCGCAGGGGCATAGGCGGAGAACGAGAGCGCCAGCCAGCCGACCATCACGGCCGAGGGGCACGAGACCGCCACAAGAAGAGACCGCCGATCATTCATGATCCCCGCCTCCAAAGTTCGCCAACGAACCCGATTGCACAGCCAAGTACGCGGCGGGTCAATTGTTCGGTGGACGACGTGGCGGTGCAATGGTGCAAATGCCCCAAAACCGGGTTTTTCAAGCCGGTGTTGCTGGAATGCAACTACTGGTTCCCGCTCCAATGGGGGGCAACGTCGGCGCGGCAGCGGGCAATCGCGCTGGCGACCATTGAAATCATCGATGCGCTCGGCACCAAGCTTGTCGCGAAGCTGCAATCACTTGCCAGTGCGTTGGATTACACACCACCAGTGTCGCGCATCGATGCGCGGGATGAGAATGGTCAGCAAGAAAACCCGCGGTCACGCGCGACTTGTGTACCGGCGTTCGCAACGAGTGTGATCTCTTTAATAGTTGTTTTGCAGATCGCGGCGCTTGATGCGGGCGCCGCATATTGGCGGCCAAGAAATCTTTTTCATAATGGAGTTCGTCATGCCTGTTGCGCAAAAAGCTGTTGTCGCCGCCACGTCGCTGCGTGAGTTCGTCATCCGTCACCTCGCGCTGTTTGCAGCCGCCGCGCTGTTCGTATTCGTGCTGAGCCTGACCTATGGGCTCGATCTCAGCCCCGGCTTCTTCTGAGCGTCGCGGCCGGCCTCAGCCGCCGGCCCGCGTCGCTCGCCTCACGCCTTCTTCACGAATTCCGACTTCAGGTTCATCGCGCCGATGCCGTCGATCTTGCAGGCGATGTTGTGGCCGTCCGTCGCGTCCTGCAGGCGGATGTTGCGGACCTTGGTCCCGCCTTTCACGACCGACGAGGAGCCCTTGACCTTGAGGTCCTTCATCACGATGACGCTGTCGCCATCGCTGAGCACATTGCCATGGGCGTCGCGCACGCCGGCATCCGCGGGCGCCTCCGCGGTGCTGCCGGCCGTGGAGCTCCATTCATGGCCGCACTCCGGGCAGATCCAGAGATCGCGGTCCTGATAGGCGTGCTCCGACTGGCAGGCGGGGCATTTGGTGGCGTCGCTCATGATGGGTCGTGTCTCGCAGCTGTCCTTGCGCTGCGCACCGTAGGGGCGAAGCCGCGCAATGCAAGGAAAACCAGGGCTATTACGCGTCCATGAACCGTGCCGTGCCCGATACCAGGATCGAGCTACCCTTGGCGGCGCCGATCGCGGCACCGATCAGCGAGCGCGCGCCCATGTCTTCGCCCTGGACGATGTCGATGGCGCCGCCATGCGGCCAGCCGATGTCGCGCAAATAGCCTGCGAACGCGGCGGCGGCCGCACCCGTGGCGGGATCCTCGACCACCCCGCCGGCGGCAAAGGCATTGCGCACATGGAACAGGCGCGGTGTCCCCAGCGTCACCAGGGCGATGGTGACGAGGCCCGCTTGCTGCATCAGCGCGCGGCCGCGATCGAAATCATAGCTCATGCGCGCGAGCGCGTCGCGCGATTTCAGCGCCAGCATGACATGATCGGCCCCGCCGTGAATTCTCGCGGGCGGGAGGCGGGGATCGAGATCGGAGGCCGCATAGCCGAACAGGTCGAGCAACGCATCCTGCAAGCCGGCATCGAGCGGCGCGCTGCGCGTCGGCGGCGATTGCAGAGCGGCCGCGATGGTGTCGCGGTCGCGCCGTCCCGATACGGAAATGACCGCATCGTTCAGATGCAGCCCAAAGCTGCGATCGCCGTAGCGGTGCGCCAGAGCCGCACCGAGCGCGATGGTGGCGTGGCCGCAGAACGGCACCTCCATGGCCGGCGAAAAATAACGCACGCGCCAGGCCTCGCCTGCGGGCGCGGCAAAGGCGGTCTCGGAAAAGCCGACCTCAGCCGCGAGGGCCTGCATCGCCGACGCATCGGGCAAGGCGTCGCCGATCCAGACGCCGGCGGGATTGCCGCCGATGTTGCCGTCGGAGAAGGCGGCGATGCGGAGAACTGTCATGAGGTCATCCTGATGTGACGGCGGCTTCGCAGGGCGGCAGAGCGCAAGCGAAACCAATCGTTCGGCGGGCTGTTGATGGGTTTCGCGTGCACTCAACCTATCCTACAACAGCGCGGATCGTCCGAGGAAGTTGAAGCTGAATTTGCTTGCCTTGCCGGGCGTCCTCCCGCACTCTTTCCCGCGAAGGAGATCAACGCATGAAGATCATGACTGTCGCCTGTGCGCTTGGAACCGCCCTGGTGCTGCTGGGGTCATCAGGTGCTGATGCGAGGGCGCGGAGGGCTGTCGTCGTTCACGCTCCACAGGAACGGCTCATCGTCACGGCGCCCGTGCTGAGGCCGACGCCGTGGGATTACAACGTCGTTCCGCGCTATCGTTATCGCCCCGAAGACGATCGCGTCGATCCTTACGGCCCGCCGCTGGTGCCGTCCTATATTCGTTACGAGGGATGGCGCTGGCCCTATTGGTGGTAGGGAGCGCTCAGCCGCACAAGGCGACATGGCAAGAAAGCCATCAAGAAAGCTGAAGACCTACCGGACCTCGCTCGGCTTCTACGACCAGGCGGTCGCCGCACCTTCGATGAAGGCGGCGCTGGACGCCTGGGGCGCCAAGTCCAACCTGTTTCATCAGGGCATCGCCAAGGAGACCGACGACCCCGACATCGTCGCCGCGACCATGGCGGCCCCCGGTGTCGTGCTCAGGCGGGCGGTAGGATCGGACGGCCCGTTCAGCGAGCACGCCGCATTGCCGACCGATCTCGCCGGCGACGAGGACAAGCCGAAATCCAGGTCTAAAGTTAAGTCTAAATCCAAGTCTAAATCCAAGTCTAAATCCAAGAAGCGCCCGATCAAGAGTCCGGCCAAGGATGCGGCGAAGTCCGGGACCGACGATCGACAGGCGCGAGCGGCCGCTGCGGCGTTTGCCAGGGAAGAGCAGCGACGCGAAAGCGCGCGCCGCAAGGAAGAGTCCGCCCGCGCCAAGGCGCGCGCGCGCCGGGACAAGGCGCTCGCTTCCGCGCAGGCGGCGCTGGACCAAGCAAGGCAGGACCACCAGGCCCGGGCTGAGGCGATCGAGGCCGAGCGCGCTGCGCTGGATGAACGGGCCGCGTCGGAACACGGCCGTTGGGACAAGCAGCGGATCAAGCTCGAGCAGGCGGTTCGTCGCGCGCGCGAGTAGGCGCGCGGTTTGAGCGCTCCTGTCCTTTCGTCGTAGCTTCGCGCGACCTCCGGGATGTTGCCAAACGCGGGGCGATGGCGAACATTGCTTGCCGATCTCGACTGGGCATTTGTCCAGCCCCGATCGAAACGATCCAAATGGGGGGAGCTGGCAATGAAACGTTTGAGCTTGCGAATTTTCGTCCTTGCCGTTGCGACGTTGGTTGTTGCCGCGGTCCATCCCGCATCCGCGCAGATCGTGGCTCTCGGCCACAGCGCCGTTCACGGCAACGTCTCGGAGTCCGAGATGTGGCCGGCCGTGTTGGAGGGATTGCTGCGCGCGAGAGGCTCCCAGGTTCACGTCACCAATGCCGGCGTCTGGGGCGAGACCACCGATGCGACGCTGGCGCGTACGCCGAGTGCCGTCCCAGATGGGACCAGGCTCGTCCTCCTCTGCGACAACCCGGCCAATGACGTCAGGCACAATATGAGCCCGGTCAGGGCCATGCAGAACATCGCCGCCATCAAGGGCCAGTTGAAGGCACGGGGCATCCGGGTCATCGACGTCTGGGGGACCTACATGTCGATCTGGCGGCAGCCGGGCAACGTCGGCCCCGACGGCCGTCATCTGAGCGTCGAGGGCAACAAGAAGATGGCCGCGGCGGTGGTGGGGTTGGTGAGATAGGCCTTCGCGGAGACGGCGTGCCTTAGCCCTTTCGGATCAGCCGCCAGCGGCCCGGCGTGGCACCAACGGCCGCCGCGAAAGATCTCGTGAAGTGGCTCTGATCGGCGAAGCCGCATTTGATCGCGATTTCGGTCAGGGAGAGCGTCGAGTTGAGCAGTAGGGCCTTGCTTTCCTCGATGCGTTGATTCATCAGCCATCGGTGCGGCGGTGCCCCAACGCTAATTCTGAACGCGCGAGCAAAGTGGGCTGCTGACAAGCCGCATTCGCCGGCGATCTGGGCCAAAGAGATTTCGCCACCCAGATTCGTGCGGATGAGTGCCTTCGCGGTCCGAAGCTGCCATGGCGCCAAGCCGCTGCGGAAAGAGCGCTTGCCGGGTCTGCTGATCGCATATTTGCGCAGGAAATGGGTATTGAGAGCCATCGAAATATAACCGACGAACAGCTCGTTTGCCTCTTGAGGTCTCTGCAATGCCGGCAGCAGGCAGCGCCCCAAATGTGCCACCACGGGATCGGAAATATTCGTGCCGGCTACGACGTCATATTGCAGGCGCCCAAGCTCAAGCTCGGCCCCCAGCTTACTCAGTCCATTGTGCGGCACATGGAGGTACAGGAAGTCGAATGGATCATGAAAGTGAATGATCGTTTCGCATCGTAGATCGTAGATGGTCGTCTCGTCTTTCAAGGCGCCCTTGCGTATGTGCCGGCCGTCGACCCGCTCTGATGCTGTAGCCGAATGCAAAGCCCAAAGGCCTCGTCGGGGGTGGATGGCAATGTCGGCTCACCGACCGGCCCGGAATACGTTATCCAGACGGCGGCAAACGCGGCTTTCTCGAACGATCTGACAGTTCCCGAGTTCGGCTGCCGGAGCATGGGAAATAGCTTCGCAAAGCGATCTCCATAGCGGCTGGCGTTGGTCACGCTCCGCTCCCGATGCGCCTACAGAGCCGATTGGTACAATCTGCGACCGGCCATGCCGCCGCAGCATTTCCTCGCAGGCGCGATTTGTTCAACCTTGGTTCAAGATGTTCAAGCGCAACCGGGCCGATCCGCTTAGAATTCGGCAATACGCCGATTACCTCGGCAGCATTGATGTATTTCAAAGTAATTAAATTGTAGGCGCCGGTGCGGACCAACCTAAGCTTCCTGGAAGCGCTCGTGCGCGCGGCTCGCTCTCGCTTGGCCATGTTGCTGGACCGACTTACTGAATTGCAGGCCGGGACAAGCGCCCCGAGCGGCGGGAATTCTCGTGACTTCAATCCAGGCGACCGCGGGTATGTTCTGGCTGGTGCAGCCGAGGATTTGACCGCCATTGTCACGGTGATGGACCGGATGGTCGGCGAGCTGCTGTTGGAGTCGACGCGATCTCCGGCATCTGGCGGACATTTGTCCAGCAACGTCCTCAACGTCAACTTTCGACAACGGCGATTGCCGGGCGGGCGAAAGCAAAGCAATCCGTCGCCCGCCGCTGCCGATGAAACCGTGAGGCGGACGACATGCTTGATGATTTCGTTGCTGGAGGTCGTAACCGCATTGGAAGAAGCGGTTGCGCAATTGCATCCGCTGAATGCCGCAGAAAGGGCGGACAATCGATAGCAACCGCTGCGTTGGTGCCAAGGCCGCGCCAGTCTTACATGCGCGTTCGGTCGGGCGCGCATGTCGGGGCGGGTATGCGAGCGCCGCCCGCGTGGCTGTCGCTCAGCGGAGATGGACGTCATTCGCCCGTCACCTATGCTCTCTCCAAGGTTGCACCATGCGAGGCGATCGGGCCCGCGCAAGCGACATGTTGCCCTATAACGATAGATAAAATATTTTTTACGATCGGTAAAGACGTTTTACAAGCATGTTTTCACGACCCCGAACGGAGCTCGGCCAACTCTGCGAAGCAACTCAAAGTGGAGTTTGCGGTCGAGCCCGAGCGCCAGGAAAGTTCAGGCTGTTCGGCTCGCTGGAAGCTAAGAGGGCAGGAAAAAGCGCGATCGAAAAATGGGCTAGGCGCCTGATCTGGTGGGGGGCCGGATCGTCGGCTGATCGGTGGCTTCGAGCCCAAGTCCGCCAAAAACCAGCTGTGCGATCGTCGCTTTTGCAGAATCGAAATCTGCCTCTTCCAGCTGCCTTTTGCCCTTCATGATGATCATCTGGCTCGAGAAGTCGGCATAAGCCTGGGTCATTGCCCAGATGCAGAAGAAGAGATCCACCGCGCTGATCGAGCGAATGGACCCGCTCGCCGCCCATTGCTCCAGCGTCGCGACCTTGTCGAGCAGCAATGGAGTTGAGACCTTCTCGATGAAGCTGCCGATGAATTGTGCGCCGCTGATGATTTCGTTTGCATAGATGCGCGACAGATGAGGGTGATCTCGCGAAAAATCGAGTTTTTTATGGATATAGCGCATGAGGATGGTCTTGATGTCGGACGTCGTGTCCAGATTATCCATGTCCCGTGCCCACATATTCATCGCGCGTTCCAGCACTGCGCGGTACAGATCCTCCTTGTCCTCGAAATAGTAGTATATGTGGGGTTTTGCGATCGATGCCTTCTTGGCAATCAGAGCAGTCGTCGCCCCGCGGTAGCCGAAATGCCCAAATACGAACTCGGCCGCATCAAGGATCTTTTCTTCGACGTCAGGGCCCGGCGCAGCAGCCTTGCGGCCGCCTTTTGGCGTGCGGCGGATTCGAAAGAGCTTGAGCTTGTCGGAAGGCGTGGCAGTCATAGGGCCTCGTCGGGAGCGTAGCCTCCGGAAGGAAGGCTGAAAGGCAATGTTTGGATCGGGACCGGCGATTCCCAACGCAGGTTGCCCTTGCCGTCCAGTATTTTCAAGCGGTTAGGCTGGTGATGGTAGGATCGAACAGCTTTCGAGCACACCGTCGGCAGCCCCATATCAGGTACTTCGGGCCGAGCGCCAACGTCCTGGAGTTGTTCCCACCCTGGCGGAGAAGGCTCTCGTGAAGTGACTTTGATCGGCAAAACCGCACCTGATTGCGATTTCAGTGAGCGACAATGTCGATCCGATCAGCAAAGCCTTGCTTTCCTCAATGCGCTGATCGATCAGCCAGCGATGTGGCGGCGTCCCTGTGCTGACCTTGAAGGCGCGGGAAAAATGCGCTGCCGACAGACCGCATTCGCTGGCGATGCGCGCGAGAGAGACCTCTCCATCGAGATGGGAGCGTATCATATCTTTCGCGATCCGAAGTTGCCACGCCGTCAATCCGCTGCGGCGCAAGCGATCAGGCGCCGGGATGCTGGTGTACGTGCGAAGGAAATGGGTGTTGAGCGCCATCGCAACGTAGCCGACAAACAGCTCGTTCGCCTCATGCGGCCTCTCGAGCGCTGGCAACAGGCACTTGCCAAGATGCGTCACGATGGGATCGCGGATGTTTGTACCGCTCTCAACGTCGAACTGGACGCGAGCCGCATCGAGCTCGGCTGCAACGCCACTCAAGGCGCTATGCGGCAAATAGAGATAAATAAAATCAAATGGATCCTGGAATCGAACCACGGTCTCGCATCGCAAATCGTAGATGCTGGCTTCATCCATCAACGATCCTTTGGGTGCGTGGCGCCCGTCAATCCATGCCTCTGCCCTTTGATTGCGCAGTCGCAGACAAAGTGCAAATGCCTCATCTGGAGGAGAGGGCAGGGTTGGATCGCTATCTCGGCCGAAATGGGCCATGCGCACCGCCGCGAACGTTCCCTTTTGCAGGGATTTCACGAGTCCCGTTCGGGGCTGCTCGATCATCCCGAATAGTTTGGCGAGTCGGTCGCCGTAAAGTCCAACGTCATTCATGCTTTACACTCAATACGTCACCGGCAATGATTCCTGTTCGCCGGCCTCTCCGAATAGCAATTTTAGGTTGCGCTGAGTCGGGCGCGCCAGACGATGACGTTCCCGCGAATCCGACAAGCTCGGGCCGGCTTTGTAGTCGGCAACATGTGATTTTTGTTGGCTTATCTTTGCCGGATCGGCTTACGAGGCGTGCATTGATCAATCGTGGCTCAAGACGTTCAAGCGCATTGTTTGAGGCGCACCTAAAGTTGCGTTGCCATTATCGCATGGCGGCCTCTGGAGCAAATGATGTACTTCACACTCATCAGGTCGAAGGCTGCATCGGAATCGATGCAGGCCAACCTGTCATTGCTGGAAGCGCTTGTTAGAACCGCTCGATCGCGGTTCTCGACGTTGGTGGCTCAACTTTCCGACCTGCACAATCGATCTTTGCACTTCGTGCTTAGGGAGAGCGTCGACAACCCTGGCAAGCACAATGGTCATGGAGATAGCCTCGCCTGTGTCGCGCGGGATACGATCGCCGTCATCAAGGTTATGGACCGGATGGCCGACGAGCTCTTGGGCGAGTCAAAGCAATCCTTGTCGTCAGTTGGATACCTCTCGGGCAATGTCCGAGAGATCGCCTTCGGGGGGTGGCGCCTGCTTTGTGGGCAGACGTCGAACGATCTCCGCGCGGTTGCCGTCGAAGAGAAACTTCGGCGGATGCCGCGACTGGTGATCTCACTGTTGGAGGTGGCCACGATCCTGGAGGGGACCGTCACAGATCTTGTGGCAATCGTGGAGAGCAAAACGACCGAGGGGGAAAATCGGGTCTTGAAAGACCTCTGTTTCATTCGATCATCTGCCGACTGCAATCAGAGCGATCCAGCTCGGCCCCGCGGAAGCATTCTGGCCTGACCGAGAGTCAGTGCGGTTTCCTCGAGTTGGCCATTGGATCTGGCTTGGCGTGGCCTCCCGCCATATTGGCATCTCATGTGACTGAGTGTGTGCATGCAAAGGGGGCGTTCGAATACTGTGCGCGTCGGGAAAGACAACACCTGACGTCGACTTTGATGCGGCGGGTGCCGAACCAAAAGCTTTGCGATTGGATCCGCCGGCATTCCCCGAACTCTGGATGTCGAGAGGTGGAGGTCTCGCGCCATCGGACTCATTTCCAGCCGCAGACGGATGCACCCGTGCGCGACGCCTTCGATCTCGCCGCGATCTGTTGGCACGATCATTCAGCGCTGGCCGAGATCGCGCAATCGCCTGCCATTACCGATCATGTCGTGTCGTCTGCGCTGAACCGGCTGAATCTCGCCAAGCACCAGTATCAGGCCGACACCAGGAGCCTGATCAATGCGAGTCCGCGGGGCGAGGAAATCATGGACAGGGCTTGTGGGATTGCGTTGGAGGGGCTTGCGGAAATCCGGGATTTGATCCCCCGAAAGTGAGACCGGCCGAGCGTTGAGTGCACTGTCATCGTAATCGCAACCGCCACCAGGAGAGGTTGCGCGACGATCAATCGCTCATCGTTGCGTGCGGCGTCAGTAGTTGGGAAAAAATGGCAAAGCTGCGGCTGTCAACGATTCATCGAGGTAGAATGCCACTTACCCCCGTAATAAACACAATACTGTTTTGGGGTTCTGGGTGCGTATTTGGAGGACCATCATGGCAAGTGTCGAACAATTGCACAGACGGCAAGGCGTAAACCTGGTTCAGCTCGAAGCGGACATTGCCTCGGTACGCTCGGGAAGTTCTCTGACATCCATTGCTTTACCTGATTACGTCGAGCACACCGAAGGCGTCACGCGCGTCGGCGCCCTCAGTGCGGAGGCGGTCATCCGCGACTATGAGTCTGCTGCGAAAGAGATCGAAGCCATGGGCAGCGAGTTGATCGACGCCGCGCAAAAGTGCGAGGCGCTGACAGCTCAGGTCCATGATGCCATCGCCTTCATGCGGGAAACGGCGACGGGCTATCGTGAAGAGGGGCGGAAGATCTTCAAGCGCATCGAAGAATGCGCGCTGTTCACCGAGGACGTCCGCAAGACGTGCGAACAGGTGAAACGCAGAATGGCGGCAGGCTCGGTCGGCCCGTCTTCCGATGAGGAGGTTGCACCGGAAGGCTCCGAGTTGACCGGGATCGCCGCGAAGGTGACGATGAGCGAAGTCCGGTGAGACGGTCATAGGTCCGTCGGGTGGGCATGGCGCATGTGCGCCTTTGCCCACCCCGCGGCGCTAATGGCGTGCGTTATGCGGGCTCACCAATCCAGATCGCCGTAGGGGTCGCCCATATAGGGCGGCATCCAGGGTCCTCGCGGCGGTCTGGGTCGCCGTGGTGGTGAGGGCTCTGGCACGTGCGGCCGTGCACGCGCAGCCGCATCATTGGTCGCACTGCGCACGACGGGCTTTGCGGCCGCAGGCGCGGATGACGTCGATGGAGCACTCAGTTGTGTCTGCAGCGCGTGGACCTGTGCGGCGAGGCGCGCATTCTCCGCCGTCTCCTTCTCCTGCGCGGCCCTGAGCTGTTGAATGGTGTCGGCCTGCTCGCGCAGGGTCTGTTCGTTGCGGCTTTTCAATTGTTCGAGCTTGCCGTTGATGCTCGCAAGCTCGCTCGTGATGGACTTGAGCGATTGCGCGAGATCGGACGATGACTCCTCGGGCACGGTGGCGGCAGGCTTCGGGGCGCTTTCGGTTTCCTTCGCGACGGGTGCTGCGGGCACCACGCTCGGCTCATCCGCAGCAGCCAGCACCACGGCCGGCGGCTGCGCCGGAGTGTCCGCCGCGGACGCTTGCGCGGGCTGGCTCGCGGCCGGAGCCCATCGTGCCATGAGCGACCTGCTGATCGATTTGGCCTCTTCGCGATATTGCGAAGCGAACGCGGCACCGAGAAGGCCGATCGCCAGCACGAGGCCGACCAAGGCGCGCATCATGGTCCGATCTCCCTTCAAGCCTTGATCGCGCGGCTTGGTCCTCAAGACCTTGGCCTCCGGCGTCGGCGTCTTGTTTCCGGAAGTGGCGGTTGCCGTCGCGCTGGCGCTGGCGTGCGAAGCCCGCGGGCCTTCGCTGTTGTGTTCCATTCCGGAAACCAGCCGGTCCAGCCGCGCAAGGTCTTGCTCCGCGCTCTTGATCCGGTCGTAGGCCCGCGTCAGCCCGTCGTCGGCGCGCGCCTCGTCCGGTGTGGCAGTATCGGGATTGGCCGTATCGCGATTGCCGGCATCAGGCTTCACGGCATCAGGCTTCAAGGTATCAGCCTTAGTATCAGGCTTGGCCGTATCAGGCTTGGCAACATCAGCGTTGGGGTCATTCGCGTCAGGCACCGATGCGCTCTCCATCCGGTCGGGCGTCAATGGGATGGCAGTCCCGATCGTGGGAAGGATAGGTCTCGCAGCTGTCCGACACAACGCGCGCGCACAGGAAAAATTATGGCGGGCTCGGCTCCGCGCCGTCGGAATACGCCAGCTGTCGCTAGTGACGTGTCGCGCGGACTTCGAGCGTGGTCTGGGTGGGCCTGGTCACGAATCTCTCAAAGTGCATGAACATTTGTCTGCTCATTTGTTCGTGCAAGCCGGCGATCTCCCGGGATTCAGCGACGAACGAGTCACACGCCTGTTTCGCGTACTCGATCTGAAGCTCGAAGGCCTCGACGGGTGAGCGCGCCGTCGCGAGCTTTCCCAGGAGGGCCCAGGCGCGCTCAAGGGAGTTGCTGATGTAGCGGCTGTAGGCATCGGCAATTGCCTGCGGGCAGGCCTGCGATGGTTCCACAGGTGCGACGGGGGCGCTGGCAACGATCTCCATCCCGGGCGGCAAGGCTGCAGCTGAGGATAGCTCCGCACTGATCTGGTGGGTGGTCTCAAGGTCCGGCCTGTCTTCTTGCTCTTGCTTGTTCCCCTGACTGATCTCCGCCGCGGCATCCGGCGATTGATGTGCTGCCGTTGCGTGTTGTTTGTCGGCCTCGGTGCGTTCCGCGGCCTTCTTTTTCCCGCCGCGCCGGCCGGATTTTCCGCCTTGCTTATTTTTGACTGAACTCAACATCGCAAATGGCTCCTCAATATCGCTGAAGCCGCAAGCCTCCGTCGCGTTTGCGCTGAAATCGCGATTATCAGACGTCGCTTGGGTGGCCGCCATGTGGTGAGATTTTGCCTGAGACCGGCGGCTCGGTCGATCGACCATCCGGCGCGGCGATCGCCGTCGTCGCAACAATCAATAGCGGCCGCCGCTGCCCTTTTGCTGCGTGATCCAGGCCGACAATGTTTTCGGGACCGGTTTCGCAGTCCGGCCCGGCGATGCCTTCGGATTATCGCGGACGCCTTTCATCGGCCGGGTGCGCGGCGCTTCCGTCTGCCTGGCGCCCTTCAAGGCAGCCGCCGATGCCTCTGCGGCTTCCTTCTCCAAGCGCAGCTGTTTCAATCGCGCCATCTTGAGGCGCTCTGCCTCGACTTCGGGTCGTTCGGCGAGCAGGGGCCTGTGTTGAGCAAGCTCGGCCGTAACAAGGACCCCGAGAATGCTCGTCTCGCCGAGCGCCTTGCAGGCCTCCAACCGATGCAGTCCCTCGACCAGAACGAGGCGGTCTCCGTCGAGCCTGACGGAAATGGGTTCCTGTTGTCCGATGTCCAGAATGCTTTGCGCGACCTCCGCGACGGTCTCGGGCTTGATGGCCTTCTTCTGCTTCGTTGGAACGAAGATCTTCTCGATGGGGAAGCTTTCCGGTTTGGGCATAATCTGACTCCGCATCCACCGGGCCCGTCGGAACCCATGCCGGTGATGTCGGGAGTTTAAGGGCGAAGGGCTCGGTCGCAAAGGCAATTTCGGCGCGGGGCGCGTGTGAGGAACGAAATGCGAAAGTGTTCGATTGACTGGCATCATCTCACGCTCAAAGGAGACACCGATGGAACTGTCCGGGAAGAAGATCGCTATTCTGGCGACCAACGGCTTCGAGCAATCGGAGCTCGAAGTGCCGCGTGATGCCCTCAAGGCTGCCGGTGCGACTGTGGAGATCATTTCGCTGCAGCCCGGCGAGATCAAGGGCTGGGACAAGAAGGACTGGGGCCGCCCCGTCAAGGTCGACAAGACTCTCGATCAGGCCGCTGCGGGCGACTATGACGCGCTCGTGCTGCCCGGCGGCCAGATCAACCCTGACCTGCTGCGTGTCGAGCCGAAGGCGCTTCAATTCATCAAGAGCGTCTTCGATGCCAAGAAGGTCGTTGCCGCGGTCTGCCACGCGCCCTGGCTGCTGGTCGAGACGGGGATCGCGAAGGGCCGCAGGATGACGTCCTACAAATCGATCAAGACCGACGTCGCCAATGCCGGGGCGAAGTGGGAGGATTCGGAGGTCGTCGTGGACCAGGGCGTCATCACCTCGCGCAACCCCGGTGACCTCAAGGCCTTCAGCGCAAAGATCATCGAAGAGGTGAAGGAGGGGCGCCACACGCAGCGCAGCAGCGCAGCGTAATCGCGATTGCGGCGACGGTGCACCAATTAGGGAGTATCGAGATCTTCGACGGCGGCTGCTCGAAGAAGCCAAGTCGTAGGGGCGACCCCTGATTTGGATCACCTTGCCTCATACAGCGCTCGCAGGAGTTGTGATTGATCGCAAAAAAAGGCCGCGCTTTTGCGCGGCCTTTTTGTTGTTAATAACGAAGACTATTTGTAGTCCTCACGAACACCCCGTCGTGCTGCCGCACGTATCGCACTTCATGCAGGTGCCATTCCGCACCAGCGTGAAGTTGCCGCACTCGCTGCACATCTCGCCCTCATAGCCCTTGGCTTTCGCTTCCGCGCGGCGCTCGGCCTTGGTGGGGGCGGCGACCGTCGCGGCGCTGCCGGCCTTGCTCCACTGGAGTGCCTCGAGCTTCTCCGTGGGGGAGAGGTCGTGGGCCACTTCCTGTTTCAGCGCGACCGCGCCTTCCAGGACGTCGCCGACCCGGGCGCTGGCGCCGTGCGAGGCCAAGGCCGTGACCTTGCTGCCGCCCGACGGTGCGCTGTCGTTACCCTGGGCAATCGCGGCGCTGCCGCCGCGCATCACCACGAGGTTGTCGGTGCGGGAGCGGGTGAGGCCGCGCGAGACCAGCTTGGTCGCGTGATGGGTCTCGTCCGGCTCCTTGCCTTCCTCGACGCCCTTGCCGAGCGCGTCGAAGCCGGTCTCGTTCGGATCGACATGGGCGAGATCGAAGCGCGACATGTAGCTCACCGCGAGCTCGCGGAAGACGTAGTCGAGGATCGAGGTCGCGTACTTGATGCTGTCGTTGCCCTGCACGGGGCCCGCCGGCTCGAAGCGGGTGAAGGTGAAGGCGTCGACATACTCATCGAGCGGCACGCCGTATTGCAGACCGAGGGAGACCGCGATCGCAAAATTGTTGATGAAGGAGCGGAGCGCCGCGCCTTCCTTGTGCATGTCGATGAAGATCTCGCCGAGACGGCCGTCGTCATACTCGCCGGTTCGCAAGTACACCTTGTGGCCGCCGACGACCGCCTTCTGGGTGTAGCCCTTGCGGCGATCCGGCATCTTCTCGCGCTCGCGCATCACGATGATGCGCTCGACCAGCTTCTCGACGATCTTCTCCGAGACCTGGGTCGCGCGCGCGGCCATCGGCTTCTCGTAGAGCGCCTCGACCGCATCGTCCTCGTCGTCGTCATCGCTGATGAGCTGCGAGTTGAGCGGCTGGCTGAGCTTGGAGCCGTCGCGATAGAGCGCGTTGGCCTTCAGTGCCAGTTTCCACGACAGCATGTAGGCGGACTTGCAATCCTCCACAGTGGCGTCGTTCGGCATGTTGATGGTCTTGGAGATCGCACCCGAGATGAAGGGCTGGGCGGCTGCCATCATGCGGATGTGGCTCTCGACCGAGAGATAACGCTTGCCGATCTTGCCGCAGGGGTTGGCGCAGTCGAAGACCGCGTAGTGCTCGGCTTTGAGGTGCGGAGCACCTTCCACCGTCATCGCGCCGCAGATGTGGACGTTGGCGGCCTCGATCTCGCGCTTGCTGAAGCCGACGGCCTGGAGCAGGTCGAAGCCGGGGGCCGCGATCGCCTCGGCACCGATGCCGAGCTGGTCGCGGATGAACTCTTCGCCAAAGGTCCATTTGTTGAAGGCGAACTTGATGTCGAAGGCGGTCGGCAGCGCCTTCTCGACCTTGGCGATGGCTTCATCCGTGAAGCCTTTGGCCTTGAGGGTCGAGGCGTTGATGCCGGGGGCGTTGGAGAGCGAGCCGTGGCCGACGGCGTAGGCTTCGATCTCCGCGATCTCGCTCTCGCGATAGCCGAGCGCGCGCAGCGCCGACGGCACCGCGCGGTTGATGATCTTGAAGTAGCCGCCGCCGGCGAGCTTCTTGAACTTCACCAGCGCGAAGTCCGGTTCGATGCCGGTGGTGTCGCAGTCCATCACCAGGCCGATCGTGCCGGTGGGCGCGATCACCGTGGTCTGGGCGTTGCGATAGCCGTGCTGTTCGCCGAGTTCGAGCGCCGCATCCCAGGCCGCCTTGGCGTGGGTGACGATGTCCTGTTGCGGGCACGAGGCGTGGTCGAGCGGCACCGGGTTGACGGAGAGCGCCTCGTAACCGGAGGACTCGCCATGCGCGGCGCGGCGGTGGTTGCGGATCACGCGCAGCATGTGCGCGGCGTTCTTCTTGTAGCCGGGGAAGGTGCCGAGCTCGGCCGCCATTTCCGCCGAGGTCTTGTAGGTGATGCCGGTCATCACAGCGGTCAGCGCGCCGCAGAGCGCGCGGCCTTCCTTGCTGTCATAGGACAGGCCCATGGTCATCAGGAGGCCGCCGATATTGGCGTAGCCGAGCCCGAGCGTGCGGAACTCGTAGGAGAGCTCGGCGATCGCGCGCGACGGGAACTGCGCCATCATCACGGAGATTTCCAGCACGATGGTCCAGAGCCGGCAGAGGTGCTCATAGCCCTTCACGTCGAACTGTTTTGTCGACGTATTGTAGAAGGTCAGCAGGTTGGCTGAGGCCAGGTTGCAGGCGGTGTCGTCCAGGAACATGTACTCCGAGCACGGGTTCGACGCGCGGATGTCGCCCGAGGCCTTGCAGGTGTGCCAGTCGTTCATGGTGGTGTTGAAGTGCAGGCCGGGGTCGGCCGACGCCCAGGCGGCGTAGCCGATCTTCTCCCAGAGGTCGCGCGCCCTGAGCGTCTTCGTCACCTTCTTGGAGGTGCGGGCGTTCAGGTTCCAGTCGCCATCGGTTTCGACGGCGCGCAGGAAGTCGTCCTTCAGCGAGACCGAGTTGTTGGAATTCTGGCCTGACACCGTGAGATAGGCTTCGCTGTCCCAGTCGGTGTCGTAGACGTCGAACTGGATGTCCTTGTAGCCTTGCTTGGCGAACTGGATGACGCGCTTGATGTAGTTGTCGGGCACGAGGCTGCGGCGCGCGAGCTTGATTTCACGGCGCAGGGCAGGGTTCTTCTCGGGGTCGAAGCAATCGTCGCCGGAGCCTTCGCAGTTGACGCAGGCCTTCAGCACCAGCTTGAGGTGCTTCTGGTTAATCTTGGAGCCGGTGACCAGCGCAGCAACTTTCTGCTCCTCCTTCACCTTCCAGTCGATATAGGTCTCGATGTCCGGGTGATCGACGTCGACGACGACCATCTTGGCGGCGCGGCGGGTGGTGCCGCCCGACTTGATCGCGCCGGCGGCGCGGTCGCCGATCTTGAGGAAGCTCATCAGGCCGGACGAGCGGCCGCCGCCGGAGAGCTTCTCGCCTTCGCCGCGCAGGCGGGAGAAGTTGGAGCCGGTGCCGGAGCCGTATTTGAACAGGCGGGCTTCGCGGACCCAGAGATCCATGATGCCGCCTTCGTTGACGAGGTCGTCGCCGACTCCCTGGATGAAGCAGGCGTGCGGCTGCGGATGCTCGTAGGCCGACTTGGACTTGGTCAGCTTGCCGGTGAAGGGGTCGACGTAATAGTGGCCCTGGCCGGGGCCGTCGATGCCATAGGCCCAGTGCAGGCCGGTGTTGAACCATTGCGGCGAGTTCGGCGCGACCATCTGCATGGCGAGCATGTAGCGGAGCTCGTCGTAGAAGGCCTGTGCGTCCTCGTCGGACGAGAAGTACTTGCCCTTCCAGCCCCAATACGTCCAGCAGCCGGCGAGGCGGTCGAACACCTGCTTGGCGCTGAGCTCGCTGACATAGCGCTCTTTCTCAGGCAGCGCTGCAAGGGCATCGGTGTCGGGCACGGAGCGCCACAGGAAGGAGGGGACGGATTCCTCCTCGACCTTCTTCAAGCGCGCGGCGACGCCGGCCTTGCGGAAGTATTTCTGGGCGAGCACGTCGGAGGCGACCTGCGACCATTCGGCCGGGACCTCGACGCCATCCATTTTAAACACGACCGACCCGTCGGGATTCCGGATCTCCGACGTGGTCAGGCGGAACTCGATTCCCGCATAAGGTGACTGTCCTGCCGTGGTGTGGCGCCGCTCAATCCGCATGGTCTTGCCCCGTCCTTTTCTTTGACCTGACCGCCTCTCGTTGAAGGCGTCCCGGTCGCTATTTCAATTCGCGTTTCCCTTGGGCCCTGTTGGCCCCTCAGGCACCGCAGTTCAGCCGGTGGATCCGGCCTGTTTCTCCCGGGGATGTCGGGTGCGTGCACCTCTCATCCGCCGGCTTGCCTGGACACATCCGCCCCCAAGGGGATGAGCCCGACATGCGTTCAAACGCCCCACACCATCACAACGTCTAACTTCACGCGCGTGCACCGGCGTGAAATTTGCCATCCGAGCCTGTTACCGGCCCGTTCTGGCGCCCGAAAAGTCTGCTCACCAGGGCAGACAAGCCCTTTCCCGCGGCCTTCGTCTGGCTTGGCGGAGTGGCGATTTGCGAGACCCTTGGGGGGAGTGCCGGCGGGACGCAAACTCACTCGCGCCGAACGGATCGAAAGCTAGGACTCTCCAAAGCGCCCGTCAAGAACTAGTGCGAGTTCCTGAATCAAATACTAAATATGGTGGATTACGGGGGATAACAGGGGCAAGGCCGCGCCTGTTGTCGAGCCAAGTATCAGTGAGTCCTCAGGGATTCCCAACCGAAAAAATTTGCATCCCGTGATGATCCAGACCCTTCATCCCGCTGTTCACAGGGCAGCTATATTTTTGCCCGAAAGGATTGCGTCAGCAGGACTCACGTAGTGCTACGGAAGGTAAGGGCAGGCATGCCCGCCGAGGTGGTGGTCCCGTCCCCGAATCCGCGCCAAGCTGAGGGTCCTGATTTGCCGGACTGCCTCCATGCTTGATTCGACCAAACCGGTGCTGCGGCCGCGCATCGCCCCGGCCGGCCTGATGTTCCTCGCGATCACCTCGATCGGATGGGGGTTCAATTGGCCGGTGACGAAATTCCTGCTCTCCGAGCTGCCGCCGCTGACGCTCCGCGGCGTCACCGGCGTGCTCGGCGCGCTGTTGCTGGCCGCACTCGCGCTGGTGCGCGGCGACAGCCTGACGGTCGCGCGCGCGGTCTGGCCGCGGCTGATCACGGCAGCCGTCCTCAACGTCACCGGCTGGATGGTGCTGATGGGGCTCGCGCTGCTCTGGCTGCCGGCGAGCGAGGCGGCGTTGATCGCCTACACCATGCCGGTCTGGGCCTCGCTGATCGCCTGGCCGGTGCTGGGCGAGCGGCCGACGGTGCTGCGCACGATCGCGCTGGTGATGGCGTTTGCCGGGCTCGCCTCGATCATGGGCGGCAACGGTATTGCCGCCAGTGCCGAGAAGGCGCCCGGCATCATCATGGCGCTATCAGGCGCCATCGGCTTTGCCGTCGGCACGGTGTTCTCCAAGAAATACCCGATCCATCTGCCGCCGATCACGGCCGCCGCCTGGCAGATCGGGATCGGCTGCCTGCCGATCTCGGTCATCGGCCTGCTCATCGAAACCTCGCATCTGGACAAGGTGACGCCAACAGGCTGGTGGCTCCTGGTCTATTCGACCGTGGTGCAGTTCTGCATCGCCTATGTCAGCTGGTTTGCGGCACTGGCGCGGCTGCCGGCCTCCGTGGCGGCGATCGGGACGATGGCGGTGCCCGTGATCG
Organism: Bradyrhizobium sp. USDA 4472; assembly: GCF_054058595.1. Classification (NCBI taxonomy): domain Bacteria; kingdom Pseudomonadati; phylum Pseudomonadota; class Alphaproteobacteria; order Hyphomicrobiales; family Nitrobacteraceae; genus Bradyrhizobium; species Bradyrhizobium sp. USDA 4472. The sequence goes on along the minus strand of NZ_JBSSAM010000001.1, from coordinate 6,589,451 downwards.
GCGTGGTGGCGTCAGCGATCGCGCTGCACGAGCCGCTCGGGCCGGGGCAGATCGCCTCGCTGATCTTTACCCTCGTGGCCGTGGTGCTGGCGACGCGCTAGGGGCAGGATAGGCCCTGCAAACAGGCCGCGCCTGCTCGCCTGCAGGGACTCCGCGAACAACCGGCTGAGCGGCGGAAGAGTCCGATGCGCCTTCTTGATCAGCGCGACCGCCCGCGAAAAGTTGCTGTCGCTGATCCTGCGGCTGCGCAGCGAGGGTTCGGCGAGGATTTCGTCTCCTCCTGGCTCTGTCGCGGGGAAGAGAAGCGGCTCGGCCTGCAGGCCGGCACGTCCGTCGATCTCGTCGACGATCAGGAGTTCACGACACCGTTTCTCTTTGCCGCTTCGGCGGTCATGACTATAGCTTGCGTTTGTCTCGGCATTTTCCCGCTGTAGCGAGGTGACGAATGCGCACGATCAGATTGGGAGCAGGCGCCGGCTATTCGGGCGACCGCATCGAACCGGCCGTCGAGCTCGCGGAAAAGGGCGGGCTCGATTATCTGGTGTTCGAATGCCTCGCCGAGCGCACCATCGCGCTTGCGCAGGCCGCGCGGCTGAAGCATCCCGACGCCGGGTTCGACCCGTTGCTGGAAGCGCGGATGAAGGCGGTGCTGCCGGCCTGCCGCGCCAACGGTGTCCGCATCGTCACGAACATGGGCGCGGCCAATCCGGAATCCGCCGCGCGGACCACCACGGCGATCGCGCGGCAGCTCGGGGTTCATGGGCTCAAGATCGCCGCCGTCACTGGTGATGACGTGCTGGGCGATCTGAGGAACTCCGATCGTCCTCTCGACATCGGCTGCACGGTCGACAGTCTGGGCAATCGCATCGCGTCCGCCAATGCCTATCTCGGCGGCGCGTCAATCGCGCAGGCCTTGCAAGATGGGGCCGACGTCGTCATCACCGGTCGGGCCGCCGATCCCTCGCTTTTCCTCGGTCCGTTGATCCACGAGTTCGGCTGGGCGATGGACGATTGGCCGCTGCTGGGAAAAGGCATTCTGGTTGGCCATCTCCTGGAGTGCGCGGGTCAGGTCACCGGCGGATACTTTGCCGATCCCGGATACAAGGACGTCAGGGATCTTGCCCGTCTCGGCTTTCCGATCGGCGAAGTGCGCGAGGACGGGGATCTGGTGGTCACCAAGGTGCCGGGATCCGGCGGGCAGGTCACCGCCGCGACGGTCAAGGAGCAATTGCTGTACGAGATCCACGATCCCGCCCGCTATCTCCAGCCTGACGTGGTCGCTGACTTCTCGCATGTCCGGGTGGAAGAGATTGGCGAGGATCGCGTCCATGTCTTCGGTGCGACCGGCACGCCGAAATCAGGCGAACTCAAAGTTTCGGTCGGCTACATCGACAGTTATGTGGGCGAAGGCCAGATCTCCTATGCCGGGCCAGGCGCCCTCGAGCGCGGACGGCTGGCGCTCGAGATCGTGCGGGAGCGGCTTGCGATCGCGGGCGTGGAGACCAGTGAACTCAGGTGCGATCTCATCGGCTCGAACGCGCTCCATGGCGAGCGCCTATCGCAGCAAGCCCGACCTTACGAAGTGCGTGTTCGTGTGATCGGTCGCACCGCAACGCTGGCCGAAGCCCGGCGTATCGGCGAGGAGGTCGAGACCCTCTACACCAATGGTCCGGCCGGAGGCGGCGGCGCCTGGAAATCGGCCCGTGAAGTCATTGCCGTGGCATCGACCCTGATTCCTGAAGCTGCCGTACGCACGGCCATCCAATACTTCAACACGTGAGCGTGAAACGCGACACGCTCGCGATGAGCAGAGGGTGACAGCATGAAACTGCGGGACATCGCGCACTCGCGCACGGGAGACAAGGGCAACACGTCAAACGTCTCCCTGATCGCGTACGACCCGAATGATTATGGCCTGCTCTGCGACTACGTAACGGCCGAGCGAGTCAAGCACCTGTTCGACGGCATCGTCAACGGTGAGGTGACGCGATACGAATTGCCCGAGATCGCGGCGCTGAACTTCGTCATGAGCGAGGCGCTTGGCGGCGGAGTGACGCGATCCCTTGCCATCGATGCACACGGAAAGTCGCTCAGCTCGGCATTGCTGAACATGGACCTTCCCGATGACGTCAGTTCCACTTCGAACGAGTAGCTCATGATCAGACCCTTTCTGTCGTTTCCGCCATCGGAGGGAGACAAGATCCTCGTCGATCAGGGCCGGGTTCTGATGCCGGATTGAGCTTACGCGGGCCGAACGTGTGCGCCCGCGTTCAAGACGCCGCCATGCCCCCATCGCCGTCCAACGCCTTGCGGATCATCTCGGCGAGCTGGTTGCGGCGATAAGGCTTCGTCAACAGCATCACGCCGTCGTCGAGCTTGCCGTGATGGACGATGGCGTTGTCGGTGTAGCCGGAGGTGTAGAGCACCTTGAGGCCCGGCCGGCGCTTCGCCACCTCGTCGGCGAGCTCGCGGCCGCTCATGCCGCCCGGGATCACGACGTCGGTGAAGAGCAGGTCGAAGGCCTGGCCGTCCTCGATCATCTGCAGCGCCGCCTTGCTGTCGCCGGCCGCCACTGTCTTGTAGCCGAGGCTCTGCAGCTGCGCAGTGACGAAATTGCGCACCAGATTGTCGTCCTCGACGATGAAGATGGTCTCGGCGCCGCCTTCGGCCTGCGCTGCGGCTGACGCTGTCGTTTCGGCCGTGCCGTCGCCTGGCGGCAGATACAGCTTGATCGTGGTGCCGTGGCCTTCCTCGCTATAGATCTTGATGTGTCCGCCGGACTGCTTGACGAAGCCATAGACCATGGAGAGGCCCAGGCCGGAGCCCTTGCCGACCTCCTTGGTGGTGAAGAACGGCTCGAAAGCCTTGTCCTGAACGCTCTGCGGCATGCCGATGCCGCTGTCGCTGACGGCGAGCATCACGTAAGCGCCGGGCCTGACGTCGGCATTGGCCTGCGCATACGCCTCGTCCAGGACGACGCGGCGCGTCTCGAGCAGCAGCTTGCCGCCATCAGGCATGGCGTCGCGGGCGTTGATCGCCATGTTGAGAACGGCGTTGGTGAGGCGCGACGGATCGATGTGCGAGGTCATCGTTCCCTGTTCCAGCACGGTCTCGATCTGGATCTGCTCGCCCAGTGTCGGGCGCAAGAGTTTTGCGATGTCGGTGATGGCGGCGTTGATCTCGATGTCGCGCGGCTGCAGCGGCTGTTTTCGCGCGAATGCGAGTAGGTGCTGAATCAGCTCGGCACAGCGCTCCGCGGCATCGTCGATCAGCCGTGCTGTGCGCTGCAGCTCGGGCTGGCCCTTCAGGCCTGCCACCAGCGTCTCGGTATTGCCGGAGATCACCGTCAGCATGTTGTTGAAGTCGTGCGCGACTCCGCCGGTCAGCTTGCCGATCGAATCGAGCTTCTGCGACTGGTAAAGTTGCCGCTCGGTTTCACGCGACGAGGTCGCGTCATGATACACCAGCACGGCGCCGGAGATGTTGCCTTGCCCGTCGCGCATCGGCCGGCCGCTGATCATCAGATGTCGCGGATTGTCGCCGCTGTGCGGGCGGACGATCATCTCGAGAGCTTCGAACTCGTCGCCGCGCAGGACTCGCACGGAGGGCAGCTCGTCGGCCGTGAGCGGCGTGACGCCGTCGCCCTGGAATACGTCGGATAGCGCACGCAGATTGCGCAAGTTCATGCCGGCGCGATGCAGCAGGATCCGCTCGGCCGCGGGATTGGACAGCAGGACCGTGCCTTCCTTGTCGATCACCAGCACCGCTTCCGCCATGCTGCGGAACGTGCTCTGGAGCACGTTGACCGACAAGCGCAGCTCGTCGTGGGCGGTGACGAGGTGCTCGGTGCGTTCGGCGACGGCGGCCTCGAGCGCCGCCTTGGCAGCTTGCGTTTGCTCGAGCGAGCTCTGAAGCTGCACCGTGGTGCGCCGGCTCTCGCGCATCACCATCAGGACCAGCAACAGGATCACCAGCGCGCCCGCAACGTCGATGCCGAGCAGCACGATGCCGGTGCGGCGCGAATCCATCGATCGCGCGCTGAGCAGCCGTTCTTCGCCCGAACTCAGATGGTCGAGATTGCCCATCACCGTGTCCATCAGGCCGCGGCCTTCGCCCTTGCCATTGAGTGCGGCAATGCCGTCGCCGTCATTGGTGGTGCGCAGCCGCATCGCCTCTGCGGCGATCTCGATCCGACGCAACGCCAGCGGTTCGGTCGCCTCCAGCAACGCGACCTGATCGGAATTATCGTGAACGCTGCGCTTGAGGTCGGCGAGCGCGGGCGCGATCTGGGCCCGCGCCGCCTGAAACTCGTCGTTGAAGCTCTGGCTGCGATAGATCTCGTAGCCGCGCGCGGCGCTCTCGGCGCGCCGCATCAGCAGGCGCAGGTCGGAAATCTTCTTCAGCACCTCGACGGTGTGATTGACCCAGGCCGCATCGGACCGCGACTCGACGTCGAGGCCGATTGAGGCGGCGGTGATCAGCAGGAGGATGGCAAGTCCAGCACCGAGAATGACGCGCTGCGAAGGGATCAAGGTGCTTCTTTCTTGTCCTTCGGCGGCGCGGCCTCACCGAGGGTTTCCCGGATCGTGGTCAGCAGGACCTCGGGCGTGAACGGCTTGCGCAGGCAGCGCGTCGCGCCAAGCTCCAGTGCCATGCGGAGAAAGTCCGGAGAGGGCGAGGCGGATGAGGCAAAGGCGTAGCCCGACATGGCAATCAACGGGATGGCAGGCGCGCGCTCATGGAAGATGCGGATGGATTCGAAGCCGCGCATATGCGGCATGAAGATGTCGACCAGCATCACATCGAACGTCTGCGCTTCGAGCGCAGCAAGCCCTGTCTCGCCACCGTCGGTGAGCGTGACATCGAAGCCCTGGCGCTGCAGGAGGACCTCGATGGTCGCGCCGACCATCGGATCGTCATCGACCACGAGAATACGCGGCATGACCCTTCCTAGTAGATCGAAGTCCCCACAGCGATTGGTGATATAGGCGAATCGTGCGCCGGGTCAATTTTCGATTGGCCAGGAATCGCTATGCATCGCGGCATGCATAGCGCCCCGTTTGGGTTCCGATCGCTGCGAAGTGCCGCAGCTGAATCTCGAAGGAATTCAATGACAGGTTGAGGCAAATCCGCGCGAACAACGAAAGCTGTTTCGTCACATGGCAGAGATAGCGACCGATGCCGTGTGCTGTGGGCGATCGAATTCGCTCTCATTCCCCCGCTTGCCGGCGCCGACCAAAAGCCTGCGCGGCACCCATGACCGGCGCCGCGCAGGACTGACATGCGTCAGGCCGCGTTACGGGCAGGGATGGCGCAGGCCGTCATAGCCGAGATAGGTGCCGGACGCCGGGTCGTAGGACCGGTAGCGTTGCGCGCAATAGGCCGCCGCATCGCCGCCGCCGTCGGGGACCACAGCGACGGCCGCGCCGTCGTCGTAGTATCCGTCGTCGTAGTAGGAATCGTCGTAATACGGACCGCCGTAATAGGCATAGGAGCCAAGGCCGCCGACCGCAGCGCCTGCCGCGAAGCCCGGCCAGAAGCCACCACCGCGATGGTGATGCCAGTCGCCGCCGCGCCAGTTGCCGCCATTCCAGGTGCCGCCGGCCGCCGCGAAGTTGCGGCCGCCGCCGTTGAAGGTGGTTCCACCACTATTGAAGGTGGCTCCCCCGCTCGGGCGCACCGCCGTGCTGGCTGCGAAATTGCCGCTGCCACCACCGAACCGGGCGGCGCCGCCAAAGTTGCCACCGCCCACGTGGGCAGCGCCACCGCCGAAATGTGCTCCGCCGCCGCTGAAATGGCCGCCGCCGAAGCCGCCGTGGCCGCCACGGCCCTGGGCAAAGCTCGGGGTTGCCATCGGAATAACGAGTGCCAGCGCCGCGGCCGCACCCAAAACTCTCAGACTGTTCATGTTCAAACTCCTTTCCCGCGAAGCAAATCCCTTGAAAGGGCACCGGTTCCTTGGGATCACGTCGGTTTGCGCATGGGCGTAGATTTCCCCTCCTCGCAGGCCCGGCATGAATGGATCGCGATCGATTTGCGGCAGCATGGATTGCCGCTGCCACCGCGTTTGGGCTGGGCACCGCCGCGCCGGTCGAACTGGACATTTGGCCGTCCGGATGGCATCAGGACCTCACGAAGCAGGGCCCTTGCCGCATGAAACAATTCTTCCTGAAGCTCTTCACCTGGTGGAACGGCCAGACCTTTGGCACGCAACTCTGGACCTCCAGGTTCGGAGAACTGGTCGGTCAGGACGAGCAGGGTAACCGCTACTACCGCACGGCCGGTGGCAAGATCGACCCCACGCTCGGCTTCGAGCGGCGCTGGGTGATCTATAACGGCTATGCCGAAGCCAGCCGCATTCCGCCGGCCTGGCACGGCTGGATCCATCACGTCGTCGATGTGCCGCCGACCGAGCTCAACTATCAGCCGCGCGAGTGGGAAAAGCCGCACCAGCCGAACCTCACCGGCACGGCGAAGGCCTACCGTCCGTCGGGCTCGACCTTGGCCAGCGGCAGGCGGCCGAAGGCCACCGGCGACTACCAGCCCTGGACGCCCGGCTAACCGCGCCTTCCTTGGTCAGCGGATCGGATGCACGCGCATCCGCATCGCGTCGCTGTGGACAACGGGAACAGCGGGGATGCCGGCTGCGCGGGCGTTGCGTCTGCGCGAGCGATGCGGCTCAATCAACCCATCTTACGGAGATGGGAGACCATCGCGTTCGGTTCGGGCAACAGTTCGCGACTGTCCCGAAATGCAGCGGCCGCCGAGGAAGGACTCGATCGGGAGATAGGCCCCCGGTCTGGGAGTTCCGACATCGCCCGATGAGAATGTGCGCCGCCGTGAGACAGGAAAGGCCGCTTGGGAAACCGAGCGGCCTTTTTCTGTCGTCACATCACCCGCGCCGCTGCGCGCTTCACCGCATCGAGACGGCGGGCTTGGAATGGCGCGACGCGCTCCTTCATGAGCGCGATCACCTCGGCCGGAGCGGTCTCCGGCGAGCCGGCGTTGAATGGCGGCGCGGGATTGTATTCGAGGCGGAGCTGGATGGCCTCTGCGGTGGTGCGATCGACGAGCAGCGACACCAGCGTCAGTGCGAAATCGATTCCCGCTGTCACACCCCCGCCGGTCACGCGGTTGCGATCGATGCAGACGCGCGTCTTCGTCGGCGTCGCGCCGAACAGCGCGAGCATCTCCATCGCGCTCCAATGGGTGGCGGCGTTGTAGCCCTTCAAGAGTCCGGCTGCGCCCAGCACCAGCGATCCCGTGCAGACCGACGTGACGAATTTGGCGCCCGCCGCCTGTTTGCGGATGAAGCCGAGGGTCTCCTCGTCATCGAGGAGCGCGTCGGTGCCGAAGCCGCCGGGAATGCAGATCACGTCCAGTTGCGGGCAGTCCGCGAACGTCATGCTCGGTGTCAGCATCAACACGGAATCGCTCGGCACGGGCTCCAGCGTCTTCCAGATCAGGTGCACGGTCGCGCCGGGGACGGACGAGAACACCTGCAACGGGCCGGTGAAGTCGAGCTGCGTGACGCGCGGGAACACCAGAAGGCCGATCTGGAGCGGTGCCGACATGAGAACCTCCGAACAAAAGCTTGACGGGCGCAGGATGGCATGATGCCTTCATGTCAAAAATGGCGTATTTCCCTCAGATTCGGACACGACCATGATCGGCATCCTGATCTTCCCGGACTTCCAGCTGCTCGATGCGGCCGGCCCGATCTCGGTGTTCGAGATCGCCGCACGCGCTAGCGGCAAGCCGCTTGCGCTGCGGGTGCTCGCGCTGAACCCAGGAGCCGTGCGCTCGTCCTCCGGCGTCGAGATGATGGCGCGCGATTTCAAAGCGGCGAACGCGATCACGACGCTGGTCGTGGCGGGCGGTGCGGGCGTCTCGGCTTCGGCGCGCTGTCCTGTGACGCTCGCCTTCGTGCAGCGGCTGGCCAGGCGCGGCGTGCGGATCGCCAGCGTCTGCTCGGGCGCCTATGTGCTTGCGGAGGCCGGCCTGCTCGATGGCCGCCGCGCCACCACGCATTGGGGCCGTACGCGCGAATTCGTGGCACGCTATCCGAAGGTGAAGTTCGAGCCGGACCAGATCTTCACACGCGACGGCAATATCTGGACGTCCGCCGGCATCAGCGCCGGCATCGATCTCGCCCTCGCGATGGTCACCGAGGATCATGGCGAGGAGATCGCGCAGGCGACCGCACGCCAGCTCGTGCTCTATCATCGCCGCAGCGGCGGCCAGTCGCAGTTCTCATCGCTCCTCGAACTGAAGACGCCGAACGGCCGCTTCGGCGCGCTGTTGTCGTGGGCGCGGGAAAATCTCGACGCGCGGTTGACGGTGGAAAACCTCGCCGATCGCGCCGGCATGAGCGCGCGACATTTCGCGCGCGCTTTCGCTGCGGAGACCGGTACGACGCCGTCCAAAGCGATCGAGCGGTTGCGGATCGAGGTCGCCCGCGAACGCGTGCAGTCCTCGCGCGAGGCGATCGAACGCGTCGCCGAGACCACCGGCTTCGGCGACCCCGAGCGCATGCGCCGCGCCTTCATCCGCGCCTTCGGCCAGCCGCCGCAGGCACTGCGGCGCGCGGCGCGGGCGGGGTAGGGGGCGCGCGGTCGTCAGGCCAAGGCCTTGCCGACCTCGCGACCGACGGCTGCGATCACATCGTTTCGTCCATTGGGATCAAGCGATGCGCCGGTGAGATAGACCGCGATGACGAGCGGCGACCGCTCGGGCGGCCACACGATGGCGACGTCATTGGTGGTGCCATGTTCGCCTGCTCCTGTCTTGTCGCCAACACGCCAGCCTTGCGGCAGGCCGGCACGCAAACGACTATCGCCGGTCTTGTTTGCGATAAGCCATTTGCCGAGTTGCTCGCGCCCCTCCGGGAGGAGGACGTCGCCGATCAGCAGGCGCCTGAAGTCAGCGGCCATTGCATTCGGCGTCGTGGTGTCGCGGAGATCGCCCGGGGCCGCTTCGTTCAGTTCGGTTTCAATCCGGTCCAATCTTGTCATCTGGTCGCCGAGGCTTCGCGCAAAGCTGGTCAAGCCGGCGGGACCGCCAATGTTTTTCAGGAGTGCGTTGCCGGCTGTGTTGTCGCTCATGGTAATGGCCGCCTCGCAAAGTTCGCGAAGCGACATTCCGTCGCCGCCGACATGCTTGCTCGTGACGGGCGAGTACTCGACGAGATCGGCCTGCTCGATACGAACGCGCCGCTCGAGTCCTTCCAGCTTGCTGCCCACGTCCTTTAGTATTGCTGCCGCCGCCAGGACCTTGAATGTGCTGCACATGGGAAAGCGTTCGTCCCCCCTGTGATGGAACGGAGTGCCCGTCGTGGTGTCGAGCACGGAGACACCGAGCCGGCCTCCGCTCTTCAGTTCCAGTTGCTTGATGGCTTCGACGAGCGCTGCGGTTCCACCTGGCGCGGCCCCCGAAACATCAGGCAGCAACAGACTTCCCGCGACCGCAAGTGCAGATGAGCCGAATTGACGTCGTGTGAGCATCGAGATCTCCCGTGAATTGCGGCAGGTTTTTGCGTCGCGCTCCGGCAATTGACAAACGATGCTTCGTGAGGCCATCCATAACTAAAACTTGGATCGGAAAACTTGGATCGGACTTGGCCCGTCGCCCTGCCAGTATTTCGAATCTGCCCCTGAACGCGCTTCGCTCATTCGAAGCGGCCGCGCGCCATCTCAGCTTCACCAAGGCCGGTCTCGAACTTCGCGTGTCGCAGGCTGCCGTGAGCCAGCAGGTGCGCACTCTGGAAGAGAGCCTGCGCGTCAAGCTCTTCAAGCGGCTGACCCGCGGGCTTGCTCTCACGGAAGAAGGCGAGGCGCTGCAGCCCGTCATCGCGAGCGCCTTCGGCCAGATCAGTCAGGTCCTGGATCGGTTCGAGAACGGTCGCATGCGCGAGAGTCTGGCAATCGGCGTGGTCGGCACGTTCGCGTCGGGCTGGCTGCTTCCGCGCCTCGGCAGCTTCACCTCGGGCCATCCGCACATCGACGTCAGGATCTTCGCGAACAACAACCGTGTAGACCTCGGCGGCGAGGGATTGGACTACGCCATTCGCTTCGGCGACGGCGCGTGGCACGGGACCAATGCCGAGCGACTGGTCGATGCGCATTTCACACCGATGTGCGCGCCTGATGTCGCCAAGCGCCTCAAAAGTCCAGTCGACCTCCACAAGGAAGTGCTGTTGCGGTCGTATCGACCGGGCGAGTGGGCGCACTGGTTCGAGATGGCAAAATGCAGGCAGCCGCGGATGACCGGCCCGACCTTCGATTCTTCGGTCTCGCTGGCGCATGCGGCAGCGCAAGGCGCGGGAGTTGCGCTCTTGCCGGTCGTGTTGTTTGCGGACGATCTGTCACGCAAGCGGCTGGTTTGCCCTTACGACGCCCGGGTCTTCCTGGGATCCTATTGGCTGACGTCGCTGAAATCAAAACGGCATTCGCAGGCGATGAAGGCCTTTCGCGACTGGATCCTGGCGGAGTGCGACAAAAAGAGGCTCCGCAATCCATGAGACCACGGGCCGCGCGCGCCAATCTGCAGACCCTATGTGACGCGGCCTGGAGGCGCCGCGGCGGCGCTTCCGTGCGCCGTCAGCCGCCGCGCGATGGGCATCAGCAGGTAGGGCGCAAGGTGGATCGGAAACTGCGTCATCGCGAAATAGAGCCAGGTGGTGGGCGGCAACGCACCTGCGGTCGCGGCCAGCATCAGGCCGAGATTGCGCTGCGACACCATCAGGGCGAGCGCCAGCGCACGCTCATAGCCGACGCGGCGGAACAGCAAGGTCGTGACGGCGAGTAGCGTGAAATAGGCCGCGAAGGCGAGCGCCGCGATGCTGATCGTGAAGAGCGGATTTGCGACGACATCGTGCGCCACGTCGCTCATGATTGCGGATGCGAAGATCAGGAGAATGATGATATTGAGGCCGTCGATCGGCTGCTTGTGATGCTGGATCGCGTCGGTGCCGAAGACCCATCGGATGAACGTCGCCGCGAGCAGCGATGTCGCGAGAATCCCGAGCAGCTTCAGTCCCAGGGCGAGCGGCGAGATGCTCAGCATGCCGCCGAGGAAGAGGCCTGCAAACAGCGATGCGGTGAAGGGAACCACGGCGGTCGCCGTCACCAGCGTCACCAGCACGAGGGTGGCATCGAGACCCATCAGCGCTGCGAGCGCTGGTGCTGCCATCATCGGCGAGGCGATGCTCTGGAGGATCAAGGCGAGTGACAGGCCGGGCGCGTGATCGGCGAGCCCCGTGAGGTGTGCGGTCAGGCCGACGATGACAGGCACGCCGATGGTGGTCCAGGCCGTGGCGGTCGCCACCAGCGCCGGCCGGCGCAGATGGCCGTACAGCGCCACAAGATCGACCCGCATGAAGGAGATGCAGAGCAGGCACAGGATCGCCTCGGTGATGTAGGGCCGCAGCAGCACACCGAGCGGCGGCACCGCCATCGCGATGAACACGACGGACGCCACCGCGCGCGTCCCCTGGCCGCCAAGCCAGCTCAGGCCGCGGAGCGGAAGGGCGACGATGGTTTGGAGGGCGGAGGGCATGCGGAGGAACGCGTTATCAGTCCGGTGCTGTGGTCAGGATCCCTGGGACTGAAGATCATCCCCCTCGACTATCTCATCCGTGGGCCGGTCTGGCCAGACAGCGGCGGGCAGGGCCGGAATGCCGCCCTTTCCCCGCCGTATTCGGCGTGTTAACCCGGGGCCTGCGAGCGGCGGTATCCCCTGTAGAATGTCCAACAAGCCCGATTCGCTGTTGAAGCCGCGCGAGATGTTCAAAAGCTTTACCCTGACAGGCCTTGCGGTATTGCTGGCCGCTACCGCGCTGACGGTTGCGACGCCGGCCCAGGCGCAGATCGGCACGATCTTCTCCGATCCGCCACCGCGGCCGCCGGGGACGATCCCCCGTGGCGGGCAGCCGATGCCGCAGCCGACCCCTGATGACGACGAAGAAGTCCCGGAACTGCCGCCGCAGGGCCGCGTGCTGCCCTCTCGCCCGATGCCGCCGGCTCGCCAGGGTAATGTCATGCCCGGACCGGTCGAGACCCAGCCGCTGGCCCCACCACCGGGCACCAGCGTCGCTCCACAGAACCAGCCGCCGGCCGTCGCGGTTGCGCCGCCGGGCGGGCCTGCTCAGCCGGGACAGCGCCAACCCCAGCAGAAGGGCGCTCCCCAGCAGGGTGCCGTGCCGCAGGCCCCCGCAAGCCTCCAGCCGGGCGACGAGGTCGTCACCGAGCCGCCGGCCCAGAAGATCGTGAACAAGAAAGCCACTTTCTCGGGCCTGGACAAGATCACCGGGCGCATCATCAATTTCGACGAGGAAATCGGCGAGACCGTGCAGTTCGGCGCGCTCCGCGTGAAGACCGACGCCTGCTATACGCGGCCCGCGACTGAAGCCGCAAATACCGATGCGTTCGTCGAGGTCGACGAGATCACCTTGCAGGGCGAGGTGAAGCGGATCTTCTCGGGCTGGATGTTTGCGGCGAGCCCCGGGCTGCATGGCGTCGAGCATCCGATTTACGACATCTGGCTGACCGACTGCAAAGAGCCGCAGCAGACCGTTGCGACCGCGGCGCCCGATCCCGCGACCAAGCCGGCCGCCCCGCCACCGCCGCCTCCGGCGCAGAAGAGGACCGCGCCGAAGCAGGCCGTGCAGCGGCCGCCGCAGCAATTGCCGCCGGTGCAGCAGCAGCCTGCGCCGCCGCCACCTCCTCCGCCGCCGGAGCAGCGGCCCGGTCTGTTCGGCATTCCCGGGTTTGGCCGCTAGAGCATGATCCGGAAAAGTGTGCAGCGGTTTTCCGAAAAGATCATGGCAAACAATAAGCTAAAGTGCGATGACGATTCATCCTAATCTCATCGCGCTTTAGGAGATTGTCGTTTGCCTATTGCCGCGAGGCGATGATCTCGAGCGCGCGCGTGCCTGGAACCGGATCTCCACTGGACAGCCGCAGGAAATCGCCGGGCTCACCGGCGAGCGCCTTGTCGAGCAGCGCGGTGTAGCGCCGTCGGGAAATCTCGGCCGCACCGAAGCTCTTCAGGTGCTCGGTGACGTATTGCGTGTCGAGCAGCTCGAAGCCGCCATGGATCAACCGCGCGACCAGATGCACCAGCGCCACCTTCGAGGCGTCGCGCGCGGTGTGGAACATGCTCTCCCCGAAGAAGGCGCGCCCCAGGCTCACGCCATAGAGGCCGCCGACGAGGTCGTCGCCCTGCCAGGCCTCGACGCTGTGACAATGGCCGAGCTCGTAGAGGCCGCCATAGAGGTCGCGGATGCGCCTGTTGATCCAGGTGTCCTCGCGCCCGGCCTGCGGCGCGGCGCAGCCGGCGATGGTCGCCTTGAACGCGGTATTGACGGTGACGCGAAACGCATCAGAGCGCACGGTGCGCGCAAGTCGCGAGGCGACGCGAAAGCCATCGAGCGGGATCACGCCGCGCGTTTCCGGTTCGACCCAGAACAGGGTCGGGTCGTCGGCGCTCTCGGCCATCGGGAAGATGCCGCAGGCATAGGCGCGCAGCAGCACGGCCGGCGTAATTTCAGACGAGGCGGAGTCGCGCGAAGTCATGGTGCGCAATGATAGCAGGATCGCAGCGCGCGTGCGATGGGGATCAGCCCGCAGCGGCCGTGTTCGCCTTGCCTGATACGGCCGGCGTGCGGAGGAACCGAAGGATGATGCGGGTTCCGGAGTGGTCGGGATCGCGTTCGACGGTGGCATCGAGCTTGGTGGCCATGGCCGCGACGATGCGTTGGCCCATGCCGGTGGAACGCGGGTCGGCCTTGACGTTGTCACCGACGCCGTCGTCGCTGATCGACAGCAGCAGATCCTCGCCCTGCGAGGTCAGCTCGACGTGAATGGGCCCGGCGCCGTCGGGATAGGCGTATTTCACCGCGTTCATGACCAGTTCGTTGACGATGATGCCGACCGCAACGGCGCGGTCCGGATCGATCTCGATCGGCTCCGCCTTCACCGTCAGGCGCGACATCCGGTTGCCTTCGGCGGATCGCCTGAGATCCTCGAGCAAGGAGTCCAGGTACTGGTTGAGCACGACGCTCTTCAAGTCTTGTGAGGTGTAGAGGCGGCGGTGCACCTGCGCGACGGCGGCGACCCGACCCATCGCGTTGGTCAGCGCGGCCTTGACCTCGTCCTGGGCGGCAGAGCTCGCCTGCAGATGCAGCAGGGAGGCGATGATCTGGAGCGAATTGCCGACGCGGTGATTGACCTCGCGCAGCAAGAGCTCGCGTTCGGCGGCCAGCGCCGCATAGCGGTCGCGCGAGGCATGGATCTCGGCCTCGGCCTCTTCGCGCGCCCGCTGCAATTCGGCCTGGCGCAGCGCGCCTTCGGCTGCGACATGCAGCAGAGGGATGAAGTCGCCCTTGACGTCCTTGACCAGGTAGTCTGCCGCGCCCGCCTTCAGCGCGGTGACGGCGATGCTGGAATCCTGCGAGGCCGTGACGAACACCACCGGTGGGGCTCCCGGGATTGCCATGATCTGCTCCAGCGTCTCGATTCCGTCGAGGCCGGGCATGTATTGATCAAGCGCCACGACATCGATGCCTCCCTTGGCGCTCGCGTCGCGGATGCGCTCCAGGCCTTCCTCGCCGCTTGCGGCGTGAATGACCTTGTAGCCGCGCCGCGTCAGGCCGCGGTCGACCAGCCGCGCCAGCGCGCCATCGTCATCGATGTAGAGCAGTGTGGGCGTGCGCTGGTTCATGGGGCGGCAGGCGGGACCTGGATGACCGAGAAGAACAGGCCGAGTTGCCGGATGGCATTGGCGAAATTCTCGTAGTTGACGGGTTTGGTGATGTAGACGTTACAGCCGAGTTCGTAGCAGCGCTTGATCTCCTGGCTGTCGTCGGTCGTGGTCAGCACCACCACGGGTGAGGCCTTGAGATATTTGTTCTCCTTGATCTGCCTGAGGATATCGATCCCGGTCATGTCGGGCAGGTTGAGATCGAGCAGGATCAGGAGCGCATTGCCCTTCTGCACGAGACCGCTGCCATCAGGCCCGAACAAGTGCTTCATCGCATCGGTCCCGTTGGAAAACGAGATGATCTCGTTGTTCACCCCCGAACGGCGGATGTTGCGCTCGATCAGGCGCGCGTGTCCCTCGTCGTCCTCGATCATGATGATGCTGACGGGCAGAGTCATTTGTCGGGCTTCCGGTTGCTGACCTTCCAGGCGATAGGCAGCGTGATTGTGAAGGTGCTGCCTGCGTTCAATTCTGACGATACCGACATCGTGCCGCCGAGGCGGCGCACAAGTGCACGCACGTGCGCAAGACCGATGCCCTGGCCAGGCTTGTCCTGGGTTCCCGCACGCCGGAACAGGTCGAAAATCCGCTGATGATCCCTCGCGTCAATGCCGCGGCCGTTATCGCTGATTTCAAAGATAGCGTAACCCAGCTTGGTGCGCCCGCGAATTCTGATCTCGCCGGGCACCCCGTTCTTCAAATACTTGATCGCGTTGTCGATCAGATTGGAGAAAATCTGCTCCAAAGCAAGCCGGTCGCTGACGATCTCAGGCAGCGGTTCGATGTGGATCTCGGCATGCGCTTCGGCAGCCTGATGGGCCAGCGAGGACACAATGGTCTCGATGAAGTCGCGGGTTTCGATCTTCTCCGGCTGGAACTCGCGCCGGCCCTCGCGGGTGAGGTTGAGGATGGCCGAGATCAGCCGGTCCATTCGCCCGATCGAGGATTTGATGAAGCCCAGCGCTTCGGCAAAATCCTCCGACAGCTGCTTGTCAGGACCGTCGAGCGCGATCTCGGCGGCATCGACCGGCGGTCCGCCCGCCGGCACGCCCGCGAGCCCTCCGATCCGTCGAAAGATGTCCTTGCCCAATTCCTCGAGCTCGCTGGTGAAGCCCATGATGTTGACCAGCGGCGAGCGCAGGTCATGGCTGACGATATAGGCAAAGCGCTGGATCTCGTCGTTGGCTTCGCGCAGGTCTGCCGTGCGTTCGTCGATGGTGGTCTCCAGATTGAGATTGGAGTCCCGCAGTCGTGTCTCGGCCTCGTCACGGGCGCGCGTGGAGCGTCGCACCAGCCAGATCGAAATCAGGGCCAGCACCACGACGAGGCCGGAGCCGATTCCGGTCATCGATGCGGCGAGCGTCTGGCTGCGGTCGGCGTTCTCCGAGCGAAGCCGGAAGAGGCGCTCCTCCTCCTGGATCATGGCGCCGGCGACGGTGCCGATGACGGCGGTGGTATTGGCCGAAGCGGCCTCGCGGACCAATGCCGCGGCCTTGTCCGGCTGGCCCTTTCGGACGAAATCCATTTCCTGGGCGAATTGGCCAAGCCGGATTTCGATTGCCGCGCTCAGTTTCTCGATGTTCTCGCGCTGGGCGGGATTATCGCCGATCAGATGGGTGGCCCTGTCGAGCGCGGGGATGATCGCGGCGACGGCCTTGTCGTGGTCTGCCTTAAAATCCGCCCCCTGGGTCAGGAGAAAGCCCCGCGCACTGCTTTCGGCGCGCCGGATTTCGAGCAGCAACGCGTTGACCTGGTTCTCCACCTCCAGGGTGTGAACCACCCATTTGCTGTCCTGCCGGGCCTTGTTGACGAGATAGACCGATCCGGCACTGATCACGGTCAGCACCAGAAGTCCCGCCGCGAACAGCAGAATCTGCCAGACTGCGCGCCGGCGCCGTTCCCCAGCCGTCACGGTCATGGCTCGTTACGCATCGCGGAGTTCAAAATGCCCCCTTGGACCTGTCCCAACCGTCGAGAACGCGATTGGGGCCAGAGGGTTCCACGGGTCGGAATTATTTCCCGGAGGGCTCCGTCTTGCCGGCGAGATACTGCTCCAGCCAGTGGATGTGGTAATCGCCGTCAATGATCGAAGGTTGACGCACCAGGTCGCGGAACAGCGGCAGCGTGGTCTCGATGCCATCGACCACCATCTCGTCCAGCGCACGGCGCAAGCGCATCAGGCATTCGGCGCGCGTCTTGCCGTGGACGATCAGCTTGCCGACGAGCGAATCGTAATACGGCGGGATCTGGTAACCCTGATAGACCGCGGAATCGATGCGCACGCCGAGACCGCCGGGCGGATGGTATTGCGAGATCCTGCCGGGCGAAGGGCGGAAGGTCTGCGGGTTCTCCGCATTGATACGGCATTCGATGGCGTGGCCGATGATCTGTATCTCGTTCTGCTTGGCCGGCAGCTCGCCGCCGGCAGCAATGCGGATCTGCTCCAGGACGAGGTCGATATCGGTGATGCTCTCGGTGACGGGATGCTCGACCTGGATGCGCGTGTTCATCTCGATGAAGTAGAACTCGCCATCCTCGAACAGGAACTCGATGGTGCCGACGCCGAGATATTTCATCTCGCGCATCGCCTTCGCGCAGGTCTCGCCGATCTTGGCACGCGCAGCGGCCGCCAGCACGGGCGAGGGGCCTTCCTCCCAGACCTTCTGGTGGCGACGCTGCAGCGAGCAGTCGCGCTCACCGAGATGGATCGCGCCGCCGCGGCCGTCGCCGAGGATCTGGATCTCGATGTGGCGCGGCTTCTGCAGGTATTTTTCGAGATAGACGGAGGCGTCGCCGAAAGCGGATTTCGCCTCATTGGCCGCCGTCGACAGCGCGATCTGGAGATCGGCCTCGGTTTGCGCGACCTTCATGCCGCGGCCGCCGCCGCCCGCAGCCGCTTTCACCAGCACCGGGAAGCCGATCTTCTTCGCGATGGCCATCGCGTCGTCGTTGGGGCCGACAGCGCCGTCGGAGCCCGGCACCACGGGGATGCCGAGCCGCTTGGCGGTCTTCTTGGCTTCGATCTTGTCGCCCATCAGGCGGATGTGCTCGGCCTTGGGGCCGATGAATTGCAGGTTGTGCTCGCCGAGAATCTCGGCGAAGCGCGCGTTCTCCGAGAGGAAGCCGTAGCCGGGATGCACCGCATCCGCGCCGGTGATCTCGCAAGCTGCGAGGAGCGCGGGGATGTTGAGATAGCTGTCCTTCGACGGCGGCGGCCCGATGCAGACGCTCTCGTCCGACAGGCGCACATGCATGGCGTCGGCGTCAGCGGTGGAGTGCACGGCGACAGTCGCTATCCCGAGCTCCTTGCAGGCCCGCAGGATGCGAAGGGCGATCTCGCCGCGATTGGCTATGAGGATCTTGTCGAACATGTTGTCCTGCAGCGAATGGCGAGTGGCGAATGGCGAGTAGGGAAGGCCGAGGCCAATCGCTATTCGCTATTGCCCAGTCGCGTCACTCAATAATAACCAGCGGCTCGCCGAACTCGACCGGCTGGCCGTCTTCGACGAGGATCTGCGTCACCGTGCCCGCGCGGGGCGAGGGGATCTGGTTCATGGTCTTCATCGCTTCGATGATCAGGAGGGTCTGCCCGACCGAGACCTTCGAGCCGACTTCGATGAACGGCTTGGCACCGGGCTCGGGCGACCAATAGGCGGTGCCGACCATCGGCGAGGTCACGGCGCCCGGATGTTTGGAGATGTCCGCAGCGGCGGCTGCAGGTGCCACGGCGGCGGGCGCTGCAGGGAGCGCGGGCGCTGCGGCTGCGACCGGCATCGGCATGGTCGCCGCGACGCTGAGGTTGCGGGCGACGCGCAGACGCAGGCCGGCACGTTCGATCTCGATTTCGGTGAGGCTGGTCTCATCGAGCAGCAGAGCGAGCTCGCGGACGAGCGCGGAATCCTCGCTGGAAAACTTTGCTGCTGCTTTGTCGTCTGGCTGGCGCGCCATGTTCTATGATCCGAATGTTCTGTGTGAAGAAGGAGCGTCAGGCTTTGGGCTTGATGCCGAGCTTGGCGGCAAGGCCCTGAATCGCAAGGCGATAGCCCTCGATGCCGAAACCGCAGAGCGAGGCGAAGGCCGCGCGCGCGGTGTAGGAGTGGTGACGGAAACTCTCGCGGGCATGGATGTTGGTCACGTGCACTTCGACGGTCGGGATCTGCACCGCGAGCAACGCGTCGTGCAGCGCGATCGAGGTGTGCGAATAGCCGCCCGCGTTGATGATGATGCCCATCATCTTGCGCCCATGCGCCTCGTGGATGAAATCGATCAGCTCGCCTTCACGGTTGGACTGCCGGCAATCAGCCTTGAGGCCGAAGCTCACCGCGGTCTCCCGGCAAAGTGCCTCGACGTCCGCCAGCGTGGCATGGCCATACTTCTCGGGCTCGCGGGTCCCCAACATGTTGAGGTTTGGGCCATTGAGAACGAGGATCGTGTCGGTTGCTGGATCGGCCATTCCTGTCCCGGAAAGGTGTTTCGGCGTGGCGGGGTTATAGGTAACAAAGCGCCTGAGGGGAAGCCTTGAAGGGCCTCCCGGCCCGGTTCAGGTACCTCATCCGGCCTGCAAAAACCTGTGCGGAAGCCGCGGAAATTGCTTGTTAACCAGTTCAAAGCATGACTGTCGCCCAACGCAAAGGGGCGGGCATCGCTGCCCGCCCCTGAGCGCGCTGGCTATCGCCTTAGGTGTTCAGGACAGCCACGATCTCGTACGTGTCCGGATTGATGACCACGATCTCGTCCTTGACCAGGACATACTTGTAGGTCCGCCATTCGGGATAGATCGTCACGACCCGGGACGGCAAGGCGTGCAGCTCGATACCCTCGCGCGGAATACGGGTGCCGACCGAGACCGAGAAGTTCGCGTTGGTCACCGGGCGCACGTGCTCCTCGCGGATCACCGAGGTGATCTGCGTGCGCTGCTCGGTCGAGAGCTTGGCGCCGGCGCCGGCCTGGCCGACGGTCGTGTTGGTGCTGCTCTGGCCCTGCGCATTCTGGTTGGTGCGCGTCTCGGTGCCCTGCTGGTTCTCGGCATTGTTGGTCGAGGCGCCGGTCTTGCTGCCCTCAGCCTTCATGTCCTTCTGGTCTTTGCCGGACTTGCTGGTGTCCTGGCTCATGCTCTTCGACTTGTCCTGCTGACCCTGCGCACGTTCCTCGCTGCGCTGGCCCTTTGTGGCGCCGGACTTCTCCTCGGCCGCGTTCTTGTTCATCTCACGGCCCGAGCGCTCGTCCTTGGTCGCGCCCGAGGACTTCTCCTCGGCCGAGGTGCCGGACTTCATGCTGCTGGAGCCGCCCGCCTGGCCGACGGTGCCTTTCTCATGGGTGGATTTCTCATGGGTGGATTCCTTGCCCATCGAGCCGCCGCGCTCGGCAGCGCCGCCTGACGACTGCGAGTGCTCCATCGGCTGCGCTCCAGCGCCGCCGCTCTCGTTCTTCATCGTGCCTTGTGCGTTCGCCAATCCGGGGCCCGCCAGGAGCGCGACTACGGCAACGGAGATCATAAAGCGATTAGACATCAAATTCTCCTCACGTGTTTCTTTTGCGTCATTGCCCGCGCCACCAACGAAAGGAGGTTTGAGTTGTTCCGGAACATCTGCTGTTCCCCGGTATTTGTTTCCTAAATACGGGATGAACATCCCCGCCGGATTCGGGCCAGGATTTGCTGCAGCGCTCGGCAACGAAAAAGGCCGGCTTTTCAGCCGGCCCGCATGATGTGTGGGAGTTGCAAAAGTCTGATCAGCAGGTCGCTTTGCCGCAGCGGGCGACGCCGATCTTTTCCTTGAGGCCCTCCAGGCCGACGGCGCCGACCACGATCTGCTTGCCGATCACGTAGCTCGGCGTCCCGTTCATGCCCATCGCTTCAGCGAGCTTGAAGTTCTCCTCGATGGTGGCGCGCACCTCGGGGCTCGCGATGTCCTTCTCGATCTTCGCAGTGTCGAGGCCGGCTTCCTTGGCGGCCTGCATGGCGCGCGCCTTGTCGGCCGGACCGCGGCCGCCGAGCAGCTTCTGGTGGAAGTCGAGATATTTCTTGCCGGAGGGATCCTGCATGCGCACGGCGACCGCGACCTGCGCGGCCTCGACCGAGCCCTGGCTCAGCACCGGAAATTCCTTCAGCACGACCTTCAGCTTGGGATCGGACTTCAGCAGGTCGAGCATGTCGCCCATTGCCCGCTTGCAGTAGCCGCAATTGTAATCGAAAAACTCGACGAAGGTGACGTCGCCGTCCTTGTTGCCGAGCACGACCTGGCGCGGCGAGTTGAAGATCGCATCCGAGTTTTGCGCGACGCTGGCCTCGTGCTTCTCGGACTCGGCCGCGGCCTGGCGCTTGCTGAGCTCGGTCATGGCCTCCTCGAGCACCTCGGGATGGGTGACGAGGTAGTTCTTGATGATCGCCTCGATATCGGTGCGCTGGGCATCCGAGAAGGTCTCGGCCGAAGCCGGTCCCGTTGCGCCGAAAATGGCGAGCGCAAACAGCGCGGGAGCTAGCAGGCGCAGCGAAGGCATTGGCAAATCCTCTTATCCAGAGCAGGTTTCGAAAAAGTCCCGGCGGGCTTATGCCGGTGCGTGACGTCAAGTGCCGGTCGTCGTGTCAGGCAGTGATGGGTGCCTCTCGTCTAGTTGCGCGGCGGTTTCGAGGCCACGATGTCGTCGGCCTTGACCCATCCGGGCGTGCCGACGGCGAAACGGGTTTTCGCGCGCGTGGCGAGCTCGCGAGCGGTCTTGTTGTCGCCGCGCAGGTAAGCGGCTTGGGCGGAGGCGAGATCCGCCTCGGCATAGTCTCCCTTCCGGCCATAAGCCATCGCGAGCTGGGTGTAGCCGATCGGCGCCTCGGGCTCGCGCGCCACCGCCGCACGGAGAATCCTGATGGCATCGTCCGTGTAGGCCTTATTATCGGTTCCAACCAGAGCCTGCCCAAGTAACATCTCGATGAGGGCCGCATTGTTCGAGAGCGCGACAGCCTTGCGCAGGGGGGCGATCGCATCGGCCGGCTTGCCGCTCTCCAGCAGGGCCTGGCCCTTGACCTCGTAGAAATACGGGTTGTTCGGCTGCACTGCGATCAGCGCGTCGACCTGGGCCAGCGCGCTGCGCAAATCGCCATGCAGATAGGTGCTGATCGCCCGGGCATAGCGCGCCGGCAGGGTGTCATTGGTGAGGGGATAGCGACGGTAGACCGTCTCGGGCCGTTCCATGAAGGCCGAGATCTTGGCGCGCACCATGTCGTGGCGAAGCTGAAGCGCGGGATCGTCCTTCTTGTCCCAATAGGGGCTGGTGCTGGCGAACTCCTGGAGCGCTGCGACGCGCTCGGCGGGCATCGGGTGCGACTGCAGATAGGGATCGGCGCCGCGCGCGGCGAACAGGCTCTCGCTGGTGAAGCGCTTGAAGGTCTCGTACATGCCCTTCGGCGACTGTTGGGTGGCGGTCAGGAATTTGACGCCGGCGCGGTCGGCGTTCTCCTCCTGCTGGCGCTGGTAGGACAGCAGCGAACGGCGGATCATCTCCTGCGGACCGGCGATCGCTGCCGCGCCGGCATTGGCGAGGCCGTTATTGCCGCCGCGGCTGGCACCCGCCGCGATGGCGCCGGCGCCGAGCAGCATGGCGATGATCATCTGGGTCTGGGCGCTGGCGAGCTGCTCGCGCAGCTTGGCCAGATGGCCGCCGGCCAGATGGCCGGTCTCGTGAGCGAGCACGCCGATCAGCTGGTTCGGGGTCTCCGACTGGAGGATCGCGCCGTAATTGACGAAGATGCGACGGCCGTCGGCGACGAACGCGTTGAACGAGCTGTCGTTGATGATCACCATCTGGATGTTCTGCTTCTCCAGACCCGCAGCCCGCAGGATCGGGCGCGTATATTCGCGCAACAGCTGCTCGGTTTCGGTGTCACGCAGGACCGGCGGGCCTTTGCCTTCTTGCGCCCGGGCCGCGGAGAACGGTGACAGGACCATGGCCGCTGCCGTGACAATGGCGGTCAGCGCCGAGGCCTTCTTGCGCAATGCGATCTGGAGCAACATCAAACGGTCTGGATCAAACGGGCTTGGAATGCAGTCTTATGCTGGGTTTTGGCGATTGGCGGCGGACCGGATACGCGATATGCCCTTATGAGCCGTATAATGCGGCTAGTCTGGGGCGCAAGCGCCCTGTTTTGCGGACCGGACGGACCGGTGTGCCAGCGAAATAGCAGAAACCGATGCACGATGCGACATTGAGGAACCGGGCGGGGCAGTGGCTCGAGCCGTCCCGCCGTAGTGATGTTCCCCCGTTCATGGTCATGGACGTGATGGCGGCTGCCGCGCGGATCGAGGCTGATGGCGGCCATGTCATCCACATGGAGGTCGGCCAGCCCGCCGCGGGCGCTCCGAAGACGGCGATTGCGGCCGCGCAGGCGGCGCTTGCAACGGCGCGGATCGACTACACCTCGGCGCTCGGCATCCCGAGCTTGCGCGAGCGCATCGCGCGGCATTATCGCGATGCCTATGGCTGCATCGTGAGCCCCGACAGGATCGTGGTGACCACCGGCTCTTCCGGCGGCTTCATCCTGGCCTTCCTGTCGATGTTCGAGCCCGGCGATCGCGTCGCTGTCACGGTGCCGGGCTATCCGCCGTACCGCCACATCCTCACCGCGCTCGGATGCGAGCCGGTGCTGATCGAGACCACCGACGAGACGCGCCATGCGCTGACTGGCGAGGCGCTGCTCGCTGCCCATCGCAAGGCGCCGCTGAAGGGCGTGCTGGTAGGCAGCCCCGCCAATCCGACGGGAACGATGATGTCCCGGGAGGCGCTCGCCGGCCTCATCGCCGCCGCCGAGGATGCCGGCATCCGCTTCATTTCCGACGAGATCTATCACGGGCTCGATTACGCGTTTCCGGCAGTGACCGCAGCGGCACTGTCCAAGGATGCGCTCGTGATCAACTCGTTCTCGAAATATTTTTGCATGACGGGCTGGCGCGTCGGCTGGATGGTCGTGCCTGACATTCTGGTGCGTCCGATCGAGCGGCTGCAGCAGAACCTCTCGATCTCGGTGCCGTCGCTGTCGCAGACCGCGGCCGAGGCCGCCTTCGACGGTGCGGCCGAGATGGAAGAGATCAAGCACGGCTATCAGGAAAACCGGCGCATCCTGATCGAGGGATTGCCGAGGGCGGGCCTCGCCAAATTCCTGCCGGCGGATGGCGCATTCTACCTCTATGCCGACGTCTCGGATTTCACGTCGGACAGCTTCGATTTCGCCAAGGAGATGCTGGAGAAGGCCCACGTTGCGGCGACGCCCGGGGTCGATTTCGATCCGATCCACGGTCGCTCCTTCGTCCGTTTCTCCTATGCGCGCTCGGCCGCGGAGATGCGGGAGGCAGTTGACCGGATCGCTCACTGGCTTAAATAGCCGGCAGTTTTCGCGACACTTCCGGAGTTCATCTTGTCTGACCGAACCGTCCAATCCGCCGCCACGCATTCGCCTCTTGCCGCAATGATGTGGCCAACACGGCCAGGAGAAGCTGTCAGCGCCTTGCGTGCTGTCGTGATGATTGCGCTTGGTACCGCAATGATGGCGCTATCAGCAAAGGTGAATTTGCCACTGCCTTACGTGCCGATGACGTTGCAGACGTTGGTCGTGCTGGTCATCGGCGCGGCTTATGGCTGGCGCCTTGGCAGCGCAACCATGATTGCCTATCTCGCCGAAGGCGCGATGGGATTGCCGGTGTTCGCCGGCCCGGTTGGTGGAATTGCGCCGCTGGTTGGCCCGACCGCCGGCTATCTCTACGGCTTCGTGGCTGCGGCCTTCATCACCGGCTGGCTTGCCGAGCGAGGCTGGGATCGCAATGTGGCGCTGCTGTTTGTGGCGATGGCAGTCGGCCACGTCGTTATTTTCATCGGCGGTTTCGTCTGGCTGGCTTGCGGAATCCACCTTGGTGCGGAAAAGGCCTGGCTGGTCGGCGTTGCGCCCTTCATCCTGGCCTCCGTCATCAAGAACGTGCTCGGGGCGGCCCTTATGCCGGCGGGGCGTCGGATCGTTGATCGTCGCGGTTAATTTCACCGCGCGGAATGTTCCAATTGACAGAGCCAGCCAAATTGAATTTGGCTGGCTCTGAGCTTTAAGGGGGGAGGAAAAAAACAATGACAACGACAACGACAACGGTGGCCGCCGCGCCCGCCGCACCTGCTGCGGCCAAGCCGTGGTATAAAATTCTCTACATCCAGGTGCTGATTGCCATCGTGCTCGGCGCGATCGTCGGCTGGCTCTGGCCGTCGGTCGCGACCAACGACTGGATCAAGGCGCTCGGCGACGGCTTCATCAAGCTGATCAAGATGGTGATCGCTCCGATCATCTTCTGCACCGTGGTCTCCGGCATCGCGCACATCCAGGACGCCAAGAAGGTCGGGCGCATCGGCGTCAAGGCGCTGGTCTATTTCGAAATCGTCTCCACTTTCGCGCTCATCATCGGCCTCATCATCGGCAACGTGGTGAAGCCGGGTGCAGGCTTCGGCAATGCCGCCGCCAACGCGCAGGCCGTCGCCGGCTATGCCAAGCAGGCCGAGGGCCAGAAGAGCGTCGACTTCATTTTGCACATCATTCCCGACACCGTGGTCGGCGCTTTCGCCCAAGGCGAAATCCTCCAGGTGCTGCTGTTCTCGGTACTGTTCGGCTTCGCCATCATGGGGCTCGGCGAGCGCGGCCACGTCATCCGCAGCTTCATCGACGACGCCGCGCATGCGGTGTTCGGCGTGATCTCGATCGTGATGCGCGCCGCGCCACTCGGCGCGTTTGGTGCGATGGCCTTCACGATCGGCAAGTTCGGCACAGGTGCCATCCTCAATCTGATCGGCCTGATCGCGACGTTCTACCTGACCGCGGCATTGTTCATCGTCGTGGTGCTCGGCACCATCGCGCGCTTCGCCGGTTTCTCGATCTTCAAATTCCTCGCCTACATCAAGGACGAGCTGTTGATCGTGCTCGGCACCTCGTCGTCGGAAAGCGCGCTGCCGACCTTGATGGAGAAGCTGGAACGGCTCGGCTGCTCCAAATCGGTGGTCGGCCTCGTGGTGCCCACGGGCTATTCGTTCAACCTCGACGGCACCAACATCTACATGACGCTGGCGACGCTCTTCATCGCGCAGGCGCTCGGCTACGATCTCACCTTCAGCCAGCAGCTCACGATCCTGGTCGTGGCGATGCTGACCTCGAAGGGAGCCTCGGGCATCACCGGTGCGGGCTTCATCACGCTGGCGGCGACGCTGGCCGTGGTCGATCCGCGCCTCGTGCCCGGCATGGCGATCGTGCTCGGCATCGACAAGTTCATGAGCGAGTGCCGCGCGTTGACCAATCTCTGCGGCAACGGGGTGGCCTGCGTGATCGTCGCCTGGTGGGAGGGCGAACTCGATCGCGACAAGCTCAACGCGCGGCTGAGCCGGCAGATCGATCCGACGGACATGGAAACCGCCGTCACGACGGACTGATCTGCGTGCGAGCTAGAACCGCTCCGGCCGGTACGGCGCGGGGTCGATCGACGGCGTCTCGCCGTTCATCATCTCCGCGAGCAGGCGTCCGGTGGCGGGACCGAGCGTGAAGCCCTGGTGACCGTGGCCAAAGTTCACCCAGAGACCGGGGTGACGCGAGGCGCGGCCGAGCACGGGTAGCATGTCGGGCGTACAGGGGCGGGTGCCGAACCATGGCTCCGGTTCGGCGCGCTTGCCGAGATCGATCAGCTCGCGCGCGGAGGCTTCGGCGCTGGTGAGCTGCACCGGCGTCGCCAACGCATCCGGTTCCGTCAACTCTGCGCCCGTAGTGATGCGGATGCCCTTGGCCATTGGTCCCATGGCGTAGCCCTGGCCCTTGTCGACCAGCGGCAGATCGAGCGAGGCGCCGCCGGTGTAGTGCATGTGGTAGCCGCGCTTGCGCACCAGCGGAATGCGGTAGCCGAACTTGTGCAAGAGGTCCGGCGACCACGGCCCGAGCGTCACGACGGCGTTGGCTGCATCGAGGCGGCCGCCGTCGGTGTCGACAGACCATCCGGTTGCCGTCTGCTGCAGCGACTGCGCCTCGCCGAGCACGATGCTGCCGCCGGATCGTTCGAACAGGTCGGCGTATGCGGTGACGAGCGCACCGGGATCGGACACGGTCCAGGTGTCGAGCCAATGGATCGCGCCGGGAAGATCGTCGCGCAAAATAGGCTCCGCCTTGGTCAACTCGCGGCCCGAGAGCACGCGAAAATTCACGCCGAACTCGCGGCGGTCTTCCTCCGCCGCCTTGATCGCCTGGTCGAAGGAGGTGGCGTCGCGATGCAGCACGCGATAGCCGGCACGCCGGATCAGATTGTCGGCATGGGCTTCGCGGATGAGCACGTCGTGCTCGGGCGTCGCAGTAGCGATCAGGCGCGACCAGGCCGCGATGGCTTCGCGATGCCGCTTCGGCGCCGAATGCCACCAATAGCGGAGCAGCGGCTCGATGTGACGATGCAAAGAGGACAAACTGTAGCGCACGTCGTTGGTGCGGCCGGTCGCGATGTTCAGGAGCGTGGCAAGGTCACGCGGCATCGGGTACGGCCGCATGGCTTCGGCCTGGATCATCCCCGCATTACCGTAGCTGGTTTCGCGGCCCGGCTCCCTGCGGTCGACCAGCGTGACCGTCCAGCCACGCTGCCTCAGATGCAAGGCGGCGCCGACACCCACCATGCCGCCGCCGAGAATGATTGCGCTTTTCATCGGCAGAATTCTCCTGTCAGGCCGGCTCTAACGTGAGCTTGGACTGCGCCGTGTTGATGGTCGTTGCGACGAGGACGGACAGCGCCGTCATCGCGACCAGGAAGCCGAAGGCCGCGTCGAACGATCCGGTCCCGGTCACGATGAAGCCCATCGCGGCCGGTGCAACGAAGCCCGCACTCTGGCCGCCGAGATTGACCATGCCGATCCCCGATCCGATCTGGTCGTCACGCAGCAGTTTGGTCGGGAGCGCAATCACCGAAGCGAGCACAAAGGATTTGAAGAAGTAGACCACCGATTGATAGACGATCAATGCGGTGATCGTCTCGGCCTTGTACATCGCGTAGAGGAAGATGCCTGTAAATGCGGAGCTGCCGATCAGCAGATATTTTTCGCGCTCGGCAAAGAAGGTGGTCATCACCCAGCCGCCGATTGCGCTTGCGAATGTCGCCATCATGAAGGGGATCGGTGCCACCACGCCGACCGTCTTGAGGTCGAGCCCGCGCTGCTGGAGCAGATAGAGCGGCATCCAGGAATCCAGGCCCTTGTTGACGCAGCTGAGCCCGAACCACACCACCATCAACTGCCAGAGCAGCGGATTCTTCATCAGCTCGCGCATCGGCGCCCGCGGCTTTGCCGTCACGGGTCCAACGCCGATCCGTGCGAGATGCGGCACGGAGACGAAGTAAATCAGCGCAAACAGGATACCGGCGATGCCGATCGCATTGAAGGCATGACGCCAGCCCAGCCAGAGGATCAGCGGCGCCATGATCAGCGGCGCGACCATGCTGCCGGCATAGTTCGACGACAGCAGCAGGGCCGACATTTTGGGCCGGCTGTCCTTTTTGAACAGCTCCGCTATGGCGCGGATGCTCGCCGGCGGAAAGCCGCCCTCGGCGATGCCGAAGATGAAGCGGATCGCGATCAGCGAGGTCAGCGACCAGGCGAGGCTCGTAAACGACGTGAACAGCGACCACATCACGATGGTGGCGATGACAACGTATTTCGAGCCGAAGCGGTCGGAGAGCCATCCGCCCGGCACCTGCATCGCGGCATAGCCCAAGAAGAACGCGCTGATGACGATGCCGAGGTCGGCAGCCTGCAGATTGAAGTCCTTGCCGATCTGCGCCAGCGCCAGCGAGATTGCGGCGCGGTCGATGTAGGAGATGCAGTAGGCGAGATAGAGCAGGACGAAGGCGACCATGCCAGTCCTGCGGTTCGACGATTCGGCCATGCTGATCTCCGCGATGCCGGCGCCCCGGCGGTGATGGCTACTTGTTTGATCTAGTCCCAGGTGAGGAAGCCCGGCGTCGAGGACAGCGGCGGCGCGGCCGCGAGCCGTGCGAGGTCGGGAACAGGCCGACACATCTGTGGATCGCTTGTGAACGCAGCCTCGATGCTCGCGGCGACCGAGAGCACGATCGCATCGCCGCCGCGCGGGCCGACGATCTGAAGGCCGAAAGGCAGGCCGGCCTCGTCACGGCCGAGTGGGATGCTGATCGCGGGGTGGCCGGGGAGCGTCACGGCGTAGGCGAGCGCGAGCCAGTGGAAGTAGGATTGCGTCGGCGTCCCGTCGATCTCGGCGGGATAGAGCTCCGACCATGGCCGCGGGCTGAGCGTGATGGTCGGGCTGATCAACACGTCGTGGTCTTGGAAGAAGCTCTGAAAGGCGCGATAGATCCGCGTCTGCGTGGTCGCGGCGCGCCCGTGATCTTCGAGCGTGTAACTCAGGCCTTCCCTGACATTGGCGCGGACATTGGGGCCGAGCATCTCGGGCCGCTCTTGGTAATTCTCGCCATGCATGGCCAGGAACAGGCCGGCGCGCAGCACGGCGAAGGCATCGTCCGCCCCGGTGCAATCGGGCGTCGCCTCGCGACATTCGGCAAACAGCGGTGCGAGCTTGCTCACGCGCGCGCGAAACACACGGCGGATCGCCTGCTCGGTCGGCGCGAAGCCGAAGTCTTCGGTGAAGGCGAGGCGGAGCTTGCCGAGCTCTGCGGCACGTGGCGCGGCCCAGCGTTCGGCGCGTCCGCGCAAGGGCTCGCCGGGGAGCGTGTAGGCGAGCGGATCGCGGGCATCGTCGCTCGCCAACACCGACAGCATCAGCGCGGCATCAGCGACGTTGCGTGCCATCGGTCCATCGGTCGACAGATTGGACCAGCCGAAGGCCCGCTTCTCGCTCGCCACGAGGCCGTAGGAAGGACGCATGCCGACGATGCCGGCATAGCCCGCGGGATTGCGCAGGGATCCGCCCGTGTCGGAGCCCGAGGCAAGCGGAGCCATGCCACAGGCGAGCGCGACCGCCGATCCGCCGGAGGAACCGGCCGCCGAGCGCATGGGATCGAACGGATTGCCGGTCGCGCCGAAAACGGGATTGCGCGTGTTGCCGCCCGCCGCCCATTCCGGCGTGTTGGTCTTGCCGAAGATGATGGCGCCCGCGGCACGCAGCCGGGCGACCGAGCCCTGGTCGGCGGCCGGGACATTGTCGCTCAACAGGGGACTGCCGTAGGTCGAGCGCATCCCGGCGGTGTCCTGCGTGTCCTTGATCAGGACGGGGAGCCCGTGCAGCGCGCCACCATCCTCACCGCGCAGGATCGCGGCCTCAGCTGCCTTTGCGGCGGCGCGCGCGCCGGGCTCATCGAGCGTCACGACCGCGTTGACGGCCGCGTTGGTGGTGGCGATGCGGGACAGGCAGGAGTCGAGCAGCTCGACGGGCGAGATTGTGCGCGCGGCCAGCAGGCGGCGCAGCTCAACGGCACTCGTGTCGCAAAGTTGGGACAATGCCAAGCCCTTTCAAATTGTGAAAACGGTTTAGCATATCGGAAAGTGCGTGGGGCGCACCAATATTCGTCAAAGCCGGCTAATTCTTGCACAAATCCCGGAATCGATGCCCGAGACGGTACCTAGAAGAGGCTTCCCGGGAGCATTTGCGCCAAAAAAAGATTAGATGGATCAGCCAATATTTTTTCCCGGCAGCGTGCTAGGATTGCTGCATGAGCGAGATTACGACGCCCGAAGGTGCCAATTCCCAGCTCGGCCAGTGTCTCAAGGCGGCGCGCCAGGCGCGTGGCCTGACGCTCAAGCAGGTCGCCGAGCGGACCGGCATGGCGCTGTCGACCCTGTCCAAGGTCGAGAATGGCCTGATGTCGCTGACCTATGACAAGCTGCTCCAGCTCACCTCCGGCCTGAAGATGGAGATCGCGGAGCTGTTCAATCCGGCGGTCGGAGCACCTGTGCAGGGCCGGCCGGTCACCGCGCGGCGGAGCATCAGCCGGGCCGGGCAGGGGCAGCTGATCAATACGAAGTTCTACACCTACACTTATCAATGCACCGACCTGATCGGCAAACGCATGGTGCCGATCGTGGCCGAGGTCCGCGCGCGTTCGCTGGACGAGTTCGGTCCGCTGCTGTGTCATGCCGGCGAAGAGTATTTTCTGGTGACGAGCGGGCGCGTCGCTGTGCACACCGAGTTCTACGCGCCGGAGATCCTGGACGAGGGTGACGGCATCTATCTCGACAGCACCATGGGCCATGCCTACCTCAACGCCGGCGAGGCGGCATCCGCCAAGGGCGTTTGTCTCTGCACCAGCGAGGCGCCCGATCTTTACGATCAGCTTCGCCAGATCGCATCGCGCGACGTGGCGCCGCTCGGTGAGGACGAACTGCCGCCGCAACGTTCCGGTGAGGCATGAAAGGAAAAACGCCCGGCTTTGGCCGGGCGTTTTTTTATTTGGCAGGTTGCTCTATTCGCCGCCGCCAAAGCGGCGCGACCACCAGCCGGCGCGCCGCGGGGCCGCCGGCGGTTCGGCTGCCGCTTCCGGCGTCGGCTCAGGCGCGGGCGGCGCAACCGGCTCCGGCGCCGTCGCAATCGGCGTTGCCGGCTCGCTCGGGTTGCTCGACGGGAAGCTCACCTTCTCACGAACGGTGGAGCGGCGCCGCGTGGTCTTGTCGTCCACTGCGGGCTCTTCTTCGGCGATAGCAGCCGGTGGCGCTGACTGGACCGGCGTTTCAACCGGCGCCTGATGGGACTGGGGCTCGGGCTGAGACGTTTCAACCGGGGCGATGTGCTCCGAATGCGCAATGGACGGAGCGGTCTCGCTGCCGGCACCGTCGAAATCGGCCACCGCGTCGGCCGCTTCCGACGGCGGATTGCCGCCGAGCTCGTCGCCGATGGAGCCGGCGAGACCATCCTCGGCACCGCCACGACGACGACGTCCACCCCTGCGACCACGCCGGCGACGGCGATCGCCGCTGCCCTGCTGCTCGCCACGGGCGGCCTGTTCCTCGCCTTCCTCACCGTCCTGCTCGGTGTCGGCTTCCTCTTCGCCTTCACCGGCCGCTACGGCCGCTTCAGCCGAAACGGGAGCGCCATCTTCGCGCGCCTCGCCGTCGCGCTGGCCGCCGCGACCGCGCCGACGGCGGCGACGCTTGCGGCGATGACCGTCCTGCTCGGGCGACCCATCGCCTGCGGCCTGCTCCTCGGCGAGACCTTCCGTCTCCTCGGTCTCGACCTCGGATTCGGTCTCCAGGTCAAATCCGTCCTCATCGTCATAGGCCTCTTCGGCCAACGGCGGCGGGCTTGCGGCGACCTGGGCCGCGAGCAGCGCCTTAGCGGCCTCGAGCGTATGTACTTGCTCGCCACGGTCGATCAGATAGGCCTGCGGTCCGCTGACGCTGGGGTCGGCGATGACAGACAGCGTGACCTTGAAGCCGTTCTCGAGGTCGCGCAGATGGCCACGCTTGTGGTTCAGCACATAGAGCGCGACGTCCGTGCGGGTGCGGACCACGAGATTGTGGGTCGCGCCCTTCATCAGGATCTCTTCCAGGCCGCGCAGCAATTGCAACGCCACCGAGGACACCGATCGGACATGGCCGGTGCCGCCGCAATGCGGGCAGGGATCGGTCGAGCTCTCCAGCACGCTGGCGCGGATGCGCTGGCGCGACATTTCCAACAGGCCGAAATGCGAGATGCGGCCGACCTGGATGCGCGCGCGATCCTGCCTTAGGCAATCGGACAACTTGCGCTCGACCGCACGGTTGTTGCGCTTCTCGTCCATGTCGATGAAGTCGATGACGATCAGGCCGGCGAGGTCGCGCAGGCGAAGCTGGCGGGCGACCTCTTCGGCCGCTTCCAGGTTGGTCTTGAGCGCGGTGTCCTCGATATGGTGCTCGCGCGTCGACCGGCCGGAGTTGACGTCGATCGAGACCAGCGCCTCGGTCTGGTTGATCACGATGTAGCCGCCGGAGCGGAGCTGCACGGTCGGCGAGAACATCGCATCGAGCTGGCTCTCGACGCCCATGCGTGAGAACAGCGGCTGACCGTCCCGATACTGCTTCACCGCGCTGACATTGGCGGGCATCAGCATCTTCATGAAGTCGCGGGCTTCGCGGTAGCCGGAGTCACCGGCGACCTGAATTTCGTCGATCTCCTTGTTGTAAAGGTCGCGCAGCGAGCGCTTGATCAACGAGCCTTCCTCGTAGACGAGCGTCGGGGCCTGCGACTTCAGCGTCAGGTCGCGCACCGTCTCCCACATCCGGATCAGGTACTCGAAGTCGCGCTTGATCTCGGGCTTGGTGCGGGCGGCCCCAGCAGTGCGCAGGATGATGCCCATGCCCTCGGGCACGTCGAGGTCCTGCACGACTTCCTTCAGGCGCGAACGATCCTGGGCCGAGGTGATCTTGCGGCTGATGCCGCCACCGCGGGCGGTGTTCGGCATCAACACGGCATAGCGGCCGGCAAGCGACAGATAGGTCGTCAGCGCAGCGCCCTTGTTGCCGCGCTCTTCCTTGACGACCTGCACCAGCATCACCTGGCGCCGCTTGATGACTTCCTGGATCTTGTACTGGCGGCGCGGACGGAAGGTGCGCTCCGGCACTTCCTCGAGCACGTCGTCGCCACCGACGGATTCGACGACTTCCTCTTCAGCTTCCTCGCCGTCTTCTTCGTCCTCGTCGTCTTCCCCGGCTGCGTCCGCAGCCTCGCCGTGCGGCGCGTCGGTGATCTCGCCGGCCGCGTAAACGGCATCGGCCGGTTCCCTGACCGATGTCACGGCCTCGGCAAACGTCTCGGGATGCGCTTCGAAAGCGGAGGGTTCCTGAGGTTCAGTGACGGTCTCGGCCGCAACCACGGGGTCGGCGCCCACAGCCGCGACAGGGGCGGGCGTCTCGTCCGCATGATGATTGTGGTCGTGGTGATCGCTATCGTGGTCGTGGTCATGACCATGGTCGTCATGATCGTGCGCGTGATGGTGCTCATCATGCTCGTGATCATCGTGCTCATGATCGTCATGCCCGTGATCGCTGTGATCATGGTCGTGATGATCGTGGTCGTGACCCTCGTGCTCGCCGTGATGCTCTGCATCGGCGTGCAGGTGCTCACCCTCCTGTGGAGCGCCGACCGTGTCCTCCGGCCGGGCTTGGCCTTCCGCCTGGGCCTCCGTCGGCTGGGCGAGCGGATCGGCGCCCGCGCCAAGACCCTCGACGAGGTCGCTGCGGACGCGCTCGCCATGACCACGGCGGCGGGCATTGCGGTGACGCGAGCGGCGACGGCCGTGGGAGCGGTTTTCGCTCTCTTCCTCGGCCTCGCGATGGGCCTGTTCCTCGGCCTCGATCAGCGCCTGACGGTCGGCAACCGGAATCTGGTAATAATCGGGATGGATTTCGCTGAAGGCGAGGAAGCCGTGGCGATTGCCGCCATATTCAACGAAGGCGGCTTGGAGCGAGGGTTCGACCCTTGTGACCTTGGCGAGGTAGATATTCCCGCGCAGTTGCTTGCGTTGCGCGGTCTCGAAGTCAAACTCTTCGACGCGATTGCCGCGGACCACGACGACCCGGGTCTCTTCCGGGTGGGTGGCATCGATCAACATCTTGTTGGGCATGTCTTAACTCTTGGCGGCGGCGGGCGCGATCGACCGTGGGCGCGAAGAGCGCTGCCGGGTGACGCGACGGTCCACCTGATTCGGGGGTGAGGGGAAGGCAGAAACGCCGTCTCTCGCGCCTTGCCGAATCGGAAGCCGGAGGACCGCAGCGGCGCGCGGGATTTTTATTCCGCAGCGTCGCGAATGGTCCTTCAGAATTCGTCGGCACAGTCTGGCGCATCAAGCGTCGGCCCGTATGAAACATTGGGCGGAGGGGCCGCCCCTTAATCAGTTGCTGCTGGCCAGGCATGGCGCGTGCGCGCTCGCCCTGGATCAAGAACCGCCCCCTCGGGATTAAGGGACCGGGTAACCGGTCGCGTCGCTGTCGAAACCGTCCCGGAAACACTGTGGTAACCGGAAACCGTCCGCCGCCGGGGCTTGCCCCGTTCCACCTCGTTGCCGCGCACTGCGCTGGTCTTAGAGGAGAACAGAAAACGCTGGAATTCCCGAATCTTGGGAGCTCCGGCGCTGCACCGGGAGGCTGAATGCGACACAACCGGAAATTATTGGCCGTCAGCATTCCGTACATACGAGGAATGGGACATCCATGCAAGGGAGCGTCGCACACCGGTCACAGTCAGGGAGTTTCGCGCTTCCGTTATTAAGGATCGATTAACCCTGTGGTTCTATTGCGTTAAAGAGGCTGCTCGGAGGCACGGATTCGGTGGCGAGCCGCACAAATCAACGGGTTTTGCTGGGATTTGCGCTGCTTTGCGCCGCAGCATTGCCGTATGCCGCATACTCGGGACTGAGCGCGGCGGAGAGCCCTGCGCAAGCCCCCGTCGCGGCTGCGAATTTTCCTGTCGCGACAGCGGCGCGCCTGGCCGGCGACGGGAAGCAAACGCGTTTCATTCTCGACCTCGACCAGACCATCAGCTTCCGCGCCACGACGCTCGCCGATCCCTACCGGGTGGTGGTCGACGTTCCCCAGGTGAATTTTCAGTTGGCTCCCGGCACGGGGGCCGGCCGAGGACTCGTCAAGGCCTTTCGCTATGGGCTCGTGATGCCCGGAGGCTCGCGAATCGTGTTCGACCTGACCGGGCCCGCCAAGATCACCAATTCCTACGTGCTCGAGGCGGCCAATGGCCAGCCGGCCCGGTTGGTGCTGGAGCTGGAGGAGGTCGATCGCGCGGCCTTCGTGCAGACACCCGCCGCGGAGAATCGCCCCGAGTTGCGGCCGACGATGTCAGCCGCGCCGCCGGCAACGGCTCCTGCCTCGCCGGATCCGGCGCAGCACAAGCCGGGAGCGCCTTCCGACGGCCGGCCGGTCGTCGTGATCGACCCCGGCCATGGCGGCATCGACAACGGGACCCAGTCGAGCGGCGAGAGCGAGAAGAACCTGGTGTTGGCGTTCGGCCTGGCGCTGCGCGACCGCTTGGAAAAATCGGGTAAATACCGCGTGGTGATGACGCGGGACGACGATACATTCATCCCGCTCAACGACCGGTCCAAGGTCGCCCGCAATTTGAATGCCGCGCTGTTCGTCTCGATTCATGCCGACGCGCTGCCGAAGGCCGAGGGTGACGCCCAGGGGGCCACGATCTATACGCTGTCGGACAAGGCATCCGACGCCGAGGCCCAGCGCCTTGCCGATGCCGAAAACCGTGCCGATGCGATCGCCGGCTTCAACCTTGCGGAAGAGCCGACCGACGTTGCCGACATCCTCATCGACCTCACGCAACGGGAAACCCGCACCTTTTCAAACCGTTTTGCCCATCTCCTGATGGGCGAAATGAAGACGATGGTGCGGATGCACAAGCATCCCCTGAAGTCGGCCGGCTTTCGGGTGCTGAAGGCTCCGGATGTGCCCTCGGTGCTGGTCGAGATCGGCTACGTGTCCAACAAGGGCGACCTCGAGCACCTCGTGTCAGAGGGCTGGCGCTCCAAGGCCGTCGGCTCGATGGCGCAGGCGATCGACACGTTCCTGGCCAAAAGGATAGCGACAGCGGGGGCCAGCAATTAAGGACGGCATATCGGTTCCGCTGTTAAGCCCTAGTTTGGCCACAGCGGACGCCTTATAAAAAACGGCGCAGGGGGTTCCGGAATCGACGAGGATCCCGTTCGGCGAGCGTCATTCGGTCCGGCAATTGATGGTATTGAGTAGGCCGGTGAATTCGCGACGTAAGGACGGCGCCCGTTTGGGGCGCTTTGGGCTGATCCTGGGATTGAACGGATAAACACATAATGCGCTTGCTTGTGCGGTTCATGGGCTTCCTGTTCGCTGCGGGAACGGTGCTGTTCCTTGTCGGTGTCGGTGCCGTGGCAGGCCTGATCTGGCATTTCTCCAAGGACTTGCCCGACTACTCTCAGCTTCAGGATTACGAGCCGCCGGTGATGACCCGCGTGCACGCGGTCGACGGTTCGTTGCTCGGCGAATACGCCAAGGAACGACGGCTCTACCTGCCCATCCAGGCCGTGCCGAAGCTCGTGATCAACGCGTTCCTCGCGGCCGAAGACAAGAATTTCTACGAGCATGGTGGCATCGACTACACCGGCATGGCGCGTGCAGGCGTGCTTTACTTGCAGAACTTCGGTTCCAACCGCCGCCCGCAGGGTGCCTCCACGATCACCCAGCAGGTCGCCAAGAACTTCCTTCTGACCAACGAGGTCTCCTTCTCGCGCAAGATCAAGGAAGCCTTGCTCGCCATGCGCATCGAGAAGACCTATTCGAAGGACAAGATTCTCGAGCTGTATCTGAACGAAATCTATCTCGGCCTCGGCGCCTACGGCATCGCTGCCGCCTCGCTGGTCTATTTCGACAAATCGGTGAACGAGCTCACCGTGGCGGAAGCGGCTTATCTGGCGGCGCTGCCGAAGATGCCGGCGACGCTGCATCCGGTACGCAACCGCGACCGCGCCATCGAGCGCCGCAACTACGTGATCGACCGTCTTCAGGAGAACGGCTGGATCAAGCAGGCCGACGCCGACAAGGCGCGCAAGGAGCCGCTGGTCGTTACCAACCGTAGCAACGGCGCCCACACCTTCGCCGGCGAATATTTCGCCGAGGAAGTCCGCCGCGACATCTTCGAGCGCTACGGCGAGAAGAAGCTGTACGAGGGAGGCCTCTCGGTCCGCACCACGCTCGATCCGAAGATCCAGGTCATGGCACGCAAGACCATGGTTGCCGGCCTCGTGAATTATGACGAGCAGCAAGGCTATCGCGGGCCCATCAGCAAGCTCGATATTTCGGGCGACTGGGGCGTGAAGCTCGCCGAGATCAAATCGCTGTCCGACATTTCGCCGTGGCGCATGGCGGTGGTGCTGGAGACCAGTGATCAGTCGGCGCGCATTGGCTTCCAGCCGAATCGCGAGCTCGGCGGCGCGGTCAGCAAGCAGCGCGAGACCGGCCTCATCGCGCTTGATGGCGTGCGCTGGGCGAAGGCGGCGCAGGGCAACGCCAGGGGCAAGACGCCCGGCTCGGTCGCGCAGGTGCTGCAGCCCGGCGACGTGATCTATGCGGATCCGCTCTTTACGAAGGAGGGACAACCCGTCGAAGGCCAATACCGTCTGCGCCAGATCCCCGAGGTCTCGGGCGCGATGGTGGTGATGGACCCCTGGACCGGCCGCGTGCTCGCGATGGTCGGCGGCTTCTCGTTCGACCAGAGCCAGTTCAACCGTGCCACGCAGGCCTACCGGCAGCCGGGTTCGTCATTCAAGCCGATCGTCTATTCGGCCGCGCTCGACAACGGCTACACGCCGTCGACCGTGGTGCTCGACGCGCCGATCGAAATCGACCAGGGCCAGGGCGCTGGAGTATGGCGTCCGGAAAACTTTGATGCCGGCAAGTATATGGGGCCGATGACCTTGCGCAATGCGCTGAGGTTGTCGCGCAACACGGTGACGGTGCGCCTTGCGCAAGACATCGGCATGCCCCTGATCGGCGAATACGCCCGCCGCTTCGGCGTTTACGACGAATTACCGAACTATCTCTCCTATGCGCTCGGCGCCGGTGAGACGACGGCGATGCGCATGGTCACGGCCTATTCGATGCTCGCCAATGGCGGGCGCCGGGTGAAGCCGACTTTGATCGACCGGATCCAGGACCGCTACGGACACACCATCTTCAAGCACGACCAGCGCGAATGTCGCGGCTGCGACGCGCCCGGCGGCTGGAAGAACCAACCCGAGCCGCAGCTGATCGACCGCCGTGAGCAGGTGCTGGATTCCATGACCGCGTATCAGATCACCGAGCTGCTGGAAGGCGTGGTCCAGGCCGGTACCGCAACTGTCGTGAGGGAGGTCGGCAAGCCGATCGCCGGCAAGACCGGTACGACCAACGAGGCCAAGGACGCCTGGTTCGTCGGGTTCTCGCCTGATATCGCCGTTGCGATTTACATGGGCTACGACAAGCCGCGCTCTCTCGGCAGAGGCAATGCCGCCACCGGCGGCCATCTCTCTGCCCCGATTGCGCGCGATTTCTTCAAGCTCGCGCTCGCCGACAAGCCCGCCGTTCCCTTCAAGGTGCCGGCCGGCATCAAGTTGGTTCGCGTCGTCGCCAAGACCGGCATGCGCGCCGGCCCCGGCGAAACCGGTGGAACCATCCTGGAAGCTTTCAAGCCGGGCACAGCGCCGCCGGACAACTACTCTGTCATCGGCGTCGCCGACGCCGACGGACGCGGTGGTGTGCCAGCGCCACAGCAGGCGCCGGACTCCGGATTCTTCATGCGGCCGGGTACCGGCGGGCTCTACTAGGGGCCTAGGATAAGAGCACCGGCTTTGAGTTCCGGCGGTTGCGCTTTGCAGCCGCCGCCGCTACATCCCCCATCTGAATTGTACGCGGGATTCCGCGAGAGCTGAGAACGATATGCGCGCCGAAATCGAACGGTTGGTAGAAGAGATCAAGCAGTCAGTCGGGCTGCTGAGGAGGCATCTTTGACGTCGAGAAATCGACGGCGCGCCTCGCTGAGCTGAACAAGCTCGCAGAAGATCCCAATCTCTGGAATGATCCGCAGAAAGCCCAGAAGCTGATGCAGGAGCGCACCTCGCTTGAGGACTCGCTCTCGGGCATCGGCAAGGTCGAGCAGCAGCTCGAAGATGATATCGGCATGATCGAGCTCGGCGAGGCCGAGGGCGATGCCGGCGTCGTGGCTGAAGCGGAAGCCGCGCTCAAGAACCTCAAGAAGGAAGTGGCCCGCCGCGAGCTTGAGGCGCTGCTGTCGGGCGAAGCCGATCGCTTCGATTCCTATCTCGAAGTCCATGCCGGCGCCGGTGGAACCGAGAGCCAGGACTGGGCGCAGATGCTCTTGCGCATGTACACGCGCTGGGCGGAGACCCACGGCTTCAAGGTCGAATTCCTCGAAGAATCCGAGGGCGAAGAGGCCGGCATCAAATCCGCGACCATCCAGGTCTCCGGCCACAATGCCTATGGCTGGCTGAAGACGGAAGCGGGCGTGCATCGCCTCGTGCGCATCTCGCCGTTCGATTCCAACGCGCGGCGGCACACCTCGTTCTCGAGCGTGCAGGTGTTTCCGGTCATCGACGACAGCATCAAGATCGACATCAAGGAATCCGACGTCCGCACCGACACCATGCGGTCGGGCGGCGCGGGCGGTCAGCACGTCAACAAGACCGAATCCGCAGTGCGGCTGACGCATATCCCGACCGGCGTTGCGGTGGTCTGTCAGGCCGGACGCTCCCAGCACAAGAACCGGGCGCAGGCCTGGGACATGCTGCGCGCGCGCCTTTACGAGATCGAGCTGAAAAAGCGCGAGGAGAAGGCCGCCGCCGACCAGGCCGCCAAGACCGATATCGGCTGGGGCCACCAGATCCGCTCCTACGTGCTCCAGCCCTATCAGATGGTGAAGGATCTGCGCACGGGCGTGCAGACCTCTGACACATCAGGCGTGCTCAACGGCGAGCTCGACGAATTCATGGCCGCGACCCTGGCGCAACGCGCCTTCGGCA
This sequence comes from Bradyrhizobium sp. USDA 4472, assembly GCF_054058595.1. Lineage (NCBI taxonomy): Bacteria > Pseudomonadati > Pseudomonadota > Alphaproteobacteria > Hyphomicrobiales > Nitrobacteraceae > Bradyrhizobium > Bradyrhizobium sp. USDA 4472. Next base: position 6,549,189 of record NZ_JBSSAM010000001.1, on the reverse strand, counting down.
CCACCGGCGCCGATATCGAGGATGTGGACTGACCATGCCCCGGATCGCCTTCATCGGATTGGGGCGGATGGGTCATGGCATGGCGGGCCGCTATCTCGATGCGGGCTTGACGGTGACGCTGTGGAATCGCAGCAAGTCAAAAGCAGAAGACCTGGTCGCACGCGGCGCGACATGGGCGACCTCGCCTGAGGACGCCGCGATCGATGCCGACGCTGTCGTGACCATGGTTGCCGACGACGAGGCTTCGCGCGCGGTCTGGCTCGGGCCTGATGGCGCGGCGAAGACGGCCAAATCAGGCACCATCGCCATCGAATGCTCCACGGTTTCCTATGACCATGCGCGCGAGATGAGCCGCGAACTCAATGCGCGTGGCCTGATCTACATCGATTGCCCCGTGACGGGATTGCCGGATGCGGCCGCGAGCGGAAAGCTGACGCTGCTGGTTGGCGCGGATGCCCCCGACCTCGAACGCGCGCGCCCGTTCCTCGAACCGATCGGCTCGACGATCCGCCATTTCGGCGCGGTCGGCTCCGGCACGGTCTACAAGCTCATCAACAATCTCATGGGCGCGATCCAGATCGCCGGTCTGGCCGAGGGCCTTGCGATTGCCGAACAGGCCGGGCTCGACATGAAGCTGGTGCTCGACTCCATCCAGGCAGGGGTTGCCGCGAGCCCGCAGGTGCAGCGCCATTCCAAGCGCATGGTCGCCCGCGACTTCGGCGGCGCGACCTTCACCGCCGCGCTGCGGCACAAGGATGCCGCCTACGCCGTGAAGCTCGCCGAGAGCCTGCTCGCGGACAAGCCGCTGGTTGCCCGCGCCGCCGTCGAGGCTTACGCGCAAGCGAAGGCTGTGATGCCCGACGAGGATGAAGGCAAGATGATCGAGCTGGTGTCGCGGCCGAAGAAGCCGTCTTAACTGGAATTGAGCATGGGGCAGCCTCGATCGGAACGCGGTCTCGGCATTGCCCTCGTGGCTGTCGCGGCGACCGTTGTGGCCGATATCGTGGGGGATGCCCGCGTACGCCGATCCTCTTGAGCAGACTTGTAGCGGCTGGAAGCCGTTCCTCGCAATCGGGCCGCGCGTCGAGTAAGTTCCGGCTCTCGCGTTTCATGCCGCGGAAAATCCTGCCGCTTGCCAGTCGCCGATCGCCTTGCGACACTCTCCCAAAACAACGATAGAAAATTGGGGAGAGACCAATGCCGGGTCGTCGCAAAAGCCTCGCTGCCCTCGCCATGCTTGCTGCCGGAGCGCTGGTCACGGTACCGGCCCTGGCGCAGAAAAAATACGATCCCGGCGCCAGCGACAGCGAAATCAAGATCGGCAACATCATGCCCTATAGCGGGCCGGCGTCGTCCTATGGCGTGATCGGCAAGACCGAGGCGGCGTTCTTCAAGATGATCAACGATCAGGGCGGCATCAACGGCCGCAAGATCAACTTCATCAGCTATGACGACGCCTATTCACCGCCGAAGGCGATCGAGCAGGCGCGCAAGCTGGTCGAGAGCGACGAGGTGCTGCTGATCTTTCAGGCGCTCGGCACGCCCTCGAATTCCGCGATCATGAAATACATGAACGCCAAGAAGGTGCCGCAGCTGTTCGTCGCCTCGGGCGGCACCAAGTTCGGCGACCCCAAGAACTTTCCGTGGACCATGGGCTTCCAGCCCAACTACCAGAGCGAGGGGCGAATCTACGCCAAATACATCAGGGACAATTTCCCTGACAGCAAGATCGCAGTGTTCTGGCAGAACGACGATGCCGGCAAGGACCAGTTCAAAGGCCTGAAGGACGGCCTCGGCGACAAGGCCAATATGATCATCGCGGACAAATCCTATGAGGTCGCCGATCCCTCGATCGACTCGCAGATCGTGGCCCTGCACGATTCCGGCGCCGACATCTTCTTCTCGTGGGCCGCGCCGAAGGGGTCGGCACAGGCGATCCGTAAAGTCGGCGAGCTCGGCTGGAAACCGAAGTTCTTTTTGGCCAACACCGCCTCGTCGATCGCCTCGGTGCTCAAGCCAGCCGGGCTGGACTATTCCAAAGGCATCATCTCGACCGCGTACCTGAAGGACCCGACCGATCCGACCTGGGACAAGGATCCGGCGGTGATCGCGTGGCGCGCCTTCATGGACAAGTATTACCCTGAGGGCGACAAGGCCAACGCCAACAATCTCTATGGCTACGTCGAGGCTGAGGCGATGGCGCAGGTCCTGAAGCAGTGCGGCGACAATCTCACGCGCGACAACGTGATGAAGCAGGCCGCGAACCTGAAGGATTTCCACACCGATCTGATGTTGCCCGGCATCACGGTCAATACTTCGCCGGACGATTATTTCCCGATCGAGCAGATGCAGCTGATGCGCTTCAACGGGCAGGCCTGGGAGCTGTTCGGCGACGTCATCACCGGCGAGGTCGGCCACGAGCGCGGCCAGTAGTCAGAGCTGTAGGCGTCTTCTGTTGCGGACTTAGCCTGCGCTGAGTCGCACGCCGGCGCGCAAGAATTTCTGCGGGTCGACGGCTTCGCCGTCGATGCGGGTCTCATAGTGCAGATGCGGGCCGGTCGAGCGGCCGGTCGAGCCGACGAGGCCGATGACCTGGCCGATCTTCACGATTTCGCCGACCTTGACGTTGATCTCGGAGAGATGGCCGTAGCGGGTCGACAATCCGTTGCCGTGATCGACCTCGACCATGCGGCCATAACCGCCGGACCAGCCGGCCGAGACCACCTTGCCATTGGCCGTCACGCGTGCGGGATCGCCGGTCGCGGCGCGGAAGTCGAGACCGGTATGCATCGCAGGGCGGCCGAGGAAGGGATCGCTGCGCACGCCGAAGCCGGAGGTGAATTCGACCTCACCGACGACGGGCTTGCGATAGGGCACCTGCGCCAGCGTGCGGTTGAGCCGGTCCATCTCGGCGCGGGTGACGTTGATGCGATAGAGCTGCTTCTCGAAAGGGCCGGCATTCGCGGTGAGCTTCACCGGCACGAACGGACCGCCCATCGGGGCGCGCGGCACGGCGGCTTCAAGACTGGCGAGGTTCAAACCGAGATCGCTGACGACGCCGCGCATCCGGCGCATCCGTGAATCCATGCCTTCCTCAACCGCGTTGAGCGCGGCGACCTGACGGCGCTCGACCTGATCGAGCGAGTTGGTGAGCCGGACCAGGACGTCGTCAAAACCCTGGTTCTTGGCGAATTGATTGACGGGCGGGGCCATCGCGCTCGGCGCCCGCGATTCGAGCCGCGCTTCGCGGTCGGGCGGCGCCAGGAAGATGACGGTATCGCTGATCGGCGAGGGTTTTGGCGTGCCTTGCGTCGCCTGGTTCGCCTCGCCGCGCTGCGGCGCCGCGCGGGGAATCGATCCGGTCACGTCGGGCATGGCGCCCAGCGCCGTGGCCCGGGACTCCAGCGCCGCCTGGCGCTTCATGATCTGGTCGAGCTTCTGGTCGAACTGTTCCTGGTCGAGCAGCTGGCGGCTGGTGGTGCGGTCGACCTTGGCGCGCAACTCGGCGATGCGATCCTCATAGGCATATTGCATCTCGGCCTGGCGGGCGATCAGCCGGGTCAGGACATCGTCGCGGAAGGCGAAATAGGTGGCGGTCGCCGCCGACCACAGGCCGAGCAGAACGACGGTGCCGACCACGATCCAGAACACCACCGGCCCGAGCCGGACCTGCTTGCCGTGATGCACGATGGTGTAGGCGTCGTCGGCTGTGGGCAGGGGAATGGCAGGAGCTGCCGCAGGCGCGGAGCGGCGCGGAAACGGCCGTCCGTGGTCGTGCGGGTGATGCTGGGGGTACTGCGAATATTGGGCAGAACTTTTCGACATCGGCACTCCCGCGCCGGTCGGAACGGTTCCTTGCGGCCAAATTGCCGCAGCAATCTGGGCTGGTCATGGTTAATTTTCCGGAAACGGGAGCGCTCGATTTTAACGGGCTGGTTAAAGACTTCTTGCCGCTTCCAGCACCTCGTCAGCATGGCCGTCGACCCGGACGTTGCGCCAGATCTTGGCGATCTTGCCGTCGGCCCCGATCAGGACCGTGGTGCGAAGAATCCCGAGGAAGGTCTTGCCATACATCGATTTTTCGCCCCAGGCACCGTACGCCTCCAGCATCTCGTGCCGCTCGTCCGAGATCAGGGGGACTCCGAGGCCGTGCTTGTCGCGGAACTTCTCCTGGGCCTTCAACGGATCGGCCGAAATACCCAGTACGGCGGTGCCGGCAGACGTGAAGTCGCTCTTGAGCCGGGTGAAGTCGATGGCCTCGCGGGTGCAGCCGGGGGTGTCGGCGCGGGGGTAGAAGAACAGGACGAGCTTCTGGCCCGAGAAGTCCGCCGAGGTGACGACATCGCCGCCGTCACGAGGCAGGCGGAAGGCCGGCGCCTTCATGCCCGCGACGATCGGCTTTGCTGAACCGGACGAGACCGGGGCGGCTGGGTTGGAGGCCTTTTCAGAAGATTTTAACGATTTCGATGCGGCCTTATGTGATGTTGCCTTTGCGCCTGGCTTGTTTGATTTGCTGGCGGATGCCGCCTGTGTTTTCGCGCTGCGTGTTCGAGTCGATGCCCGTGTTTTCGGGGGCTTCTTTTTAGCGGTCGGACTGCCGGAGGGCGTTTTGGACGATTTCTTTCGGGATTTCTTGGACATACGCCTTCCTTTCGTCGCTTTCGGCGGGTCAACCAAAGCGGAATTGCAGCTCTCGTCCGGTGTGCCGGATTCGCGCCCTCGGCTGGGCAATTTTGGCGGCGACGGAGTATGGTTACAAGGAAATCCACGCACCACCCCACTGCTCGTTGAACGCGCTTCCGGGGCGAAATGACGAACAGCAGGAACATCGGAAGTATGGCGGCAATGCCGGGGCGGGGAGCTTCAATTCCCGTCGACGGCTGCGGTCCCGGCGGCGCTCAGTCCCATGACGGACGCCTGTATCGAGAGGCAATGGCAAGGAATACGTCGCCCCAGGATCACAATCGGGACTCGAATCGGCACGGTGGCAATCACGAGCAGCCGGAATGGGACGAGGCCGACTGGGATCAAGAGCAGGAAGAGGAGGCGGGGTATCGTGCACGCCGCCTGCTCTCGCGTTCCAGTTCGCGCTTCCGCCTCGGTGAGGGCTTCTCGGCGTTTCGGCGGGTCCTGCCGAGCGGACGCTGGGTTCGTAGGATTGGCGTTGTCGTCGGCGCCCTGATCGTCATCTTCGTCGGCTGTTTTGGCGCGCTGTGGTGGCGGCTCGGTGCCGGCCCAATCAATCTCGACATGGCGACGCCCTGGCTCGCCGCCGCCATCGAGGACAATATCGGTCACGGCAACACCGTGGAGGTCGGCGGCACCCAGATCGAGCGGGCCGGGCGGATCAGGGTCGCCGTGCGCATCCGCGACATCATCGTTCGCGATCATGATCATGCCATCGTCGCCAGCGCGCCGAAGGCCGAGGTGAGGCTGTCCGGTGTCGGGCTTCTCACCGGTCATCTGCGCGCCGAAAGCCTCAACCTCGTCGACGCCGAACTCGCGATCCGGATCGCACCCGACGGGACCGTCACCGTGTCCGCCGGCGATACGGCCAAACCGCTCGCCACCGGCGTTGCATCCAAGAAGGAAGCGGGCCTGCCGCCGACATTCCCGCGCAACGGCGTCCCGCCGCCGCCATTCGGGATGGCGCCCGCAACTCCGGACGCGCCTCAACCCGCCGCGCAGAGCGGTATCCTTCAGGGCCTCGACTGGCTCGACAGCCTGAGCATGACGGGCCTCGACGGCCAGAACCTCAACGAGATCGGCCTCAAGAACGGCAACCTGATCGTCGACGACCAGCAGCGCGGCAGCAAATGGACGTTTGAGAACATCACGCTCAGCCTGCGCCGGCCGAGCCATGGCGGCGTCACGCTCAGCCTCGGGGAAGAGGGGGCGAAGCCTTGGTCGTTACGCGCGACGATCGGACCGGCCGAGAATGGCGTGCGCTCGATCGATATCCGCGCCGACAGGCTCTCGACCTCCAACATCCTGCTCGCCCTGCGGGTGAAGGACCTGACCTATACGGCCGACCTGCCCCTGACCGGTGAGATGAAGGGCGAGCTCGGCCGCGACGGCGTCCCGACCTTCTTCCGCGGCAAGGTCATGATCGGCGCGGGCAACATCATCGACACCGATACGCCCGATTACCCGATGGCGATCGACTCCGCCGAGATCAACGTCGAGTGGGATGCAGGACGGCGGGTGCTGGTGGCACCGTTCAAGATCCTCTCGGGCGCCAATCGCCTGACGCTGCTGGCGCATCTGGAGCCGCCGAACGGCACCACCAATGATTGGCAACTCGGCTTCAGCGGCGGCTCGATCCTGCTCGGCGGCATCGACAACGAACCGCCGCTCGTCTTCAACCGCATCGCGATCGGCTTCCGCTTCGATACCGATCACAAGCGCCTGCTGCTGACGCAGGCCGATATCAGCAATGGCGAGATCGGCGTCGCCGGCACCGGCGCGATCGATTATTCAGGCGAGCCGCGCCTGACGCTCGGCTTTGCGGGAACGCCGATGTCGGCCTCGGCGCTGAAGCGGATGTGGCCGACGCTGGTGGTGCCGGAGTTGCGCCAATGGGTGATCGAGCGGATCGAGCGCGGCACGCTCCAGCGCATCGAGGTCGGCGTCAACTCGCCGACGCGCAATCTTCCGCGCAAGGGACCGCCCATTCCCGATGACGGCCTGTCGGTCAACATCGCGGCGAGCGGCGTCGCGGTCCGCCCTGTCGACGGCATGCCCGTCGTGCACGATGCCGACCTCAAGGCGCATGTGACCGGACGTACCGCCACCGTGAATATCGCCCAGGGCATTGCCGACACCCCTGCAGGCCGCAAGGTTACGATCTCCGATTTCGTGTTCGAGGTGCCTGACATGGCGCCGAAGCCGTCGCCCTCGCGGACGAGATTCCGCGTCGAGGGCCCGGTGCCCGCTGCGGCCGAGATGCTGTCCAGTGATCGGCTGAGCGATCTGTCGTCGACCGTGGTCGACCCCAACACCAGCAAGGGCACATTCACGGCGAACATCCAGCTCGGCCTGCCGGTCAAGGGCGAACTGACCAAGGCGGACACCACCTACGCCGTGACAGCCGATCTCAACGGTTTCAGCGCCGAAAAGTTGGTGATGAACCAGAAGCTCGAAGCCAACAATCTCAAGATCGTCGCCAATAACCAGGGCTATCAGGTCAAGGGCGACGTCAAGATCAACGGCCAGCCGGCTTCGCTCGACTACCGCAAGGCGACCGATGGCGACGCGGAGGTCAAGCTGCAGGCGACACTGGACGACGCGAGCCGTGCGCGCCTTGGCTTCGATCTCAGTCCCGCCGTCAGCGGGTCGGTTCCGATCAAGGTTTCGGGCAAGATTGCCGGCGGCCCCGACGCAACGACGAAGCTCGGCATCGAGGCCGACCTCACCTCGGTCAAGCTCGACAACATTCTTCCCGGCTGGGTCAAGCTGCCGGGCAAGTCGAGCAAGGCGACATTCAAGGTGGTGCCGACGGCACAATCGACGCGGCTCGAGGACATCGTCATCGAAGGCGGCGGCGCCTCGATCAAGGGCTCGCTCGAAGTCGACCCGAACGGCGACCTCATGAACGCGAACTTTCCGACCTATTCGCCGTCCGACGGGGACAAGACGTCGTTGAAGGTGGAGCGCGGCCAGGACGGCGTGGTCAGGGGCACGATGCGCGGCGATGTCTTCGACGGCCGTGGCTTCCTCAAGTCGGCGATCTCAGGCAATTCCAAGGACGACAGCAAGAGCAAGCTCAAGAACGTCGATTTCGACATCGACGTGAAGCTCGGCACCGTGATGGGGTTTAACGGCGAGACCATGCGCAGCGTCGATGCCAAGATGTCGAAGCGCAGCGGGGCGATCAAGGCTTTCTCGCTGAACGGCAGGATCGGTCAGAACACGCCGGTCGCTGCGGACTTGCGCGGCGGGCGCGCGCAAGGCAGCCGGGAGGTGATCTATCTTCAGACCAACGATGCCGGATCGCTGCTGAAGTTCACCGATATCTATACCAAGGCCGTCGGCGGCCAGATGGTGGTAGCCATGGAGCCGCCGACGTCGGAGCCGACCATGGCGCGGGAAGGTCTCATCAGCGTACGCGACTTCTCGGTGAAGGGTGAGGCGCAGCTTGAACGCGTCGCTGCAGGCGCGCCGAACGGCACCGGGAATGGTGTCTCCTTCAGCGCGCTCCGCGCCGAGTTCATCCGTCAGAACGGCGCGCTAACGGTCCGCGATGGCGTGGTCAAGGGCCCGATGATCGGCGCCACCATCGAGGGCTCGATCGATTATCCCGGCAACCAAGTGTGCATGAGCGGTACCTTCGTGCCGATGTACGGATTGAACAACATGTTCGGACAGATTCCGGTGCTCGGGTTGTTCTTGGGTGCTGGTGACAAGGAGGGACTGATCGGCGTGACCTACGAGGTCATCGGTACACCGGCGGCGCCCGTGATGCGCGTCAATCCGATCTCGGCGATATTTCCCGGCGTGACCCGGAAGATCATGGAGTTCAATACCGGCAAGCAGAACACGCCGATCGATGAGCTGCCGTCGTCGCAGTCCGCCGACAGCCCGACGGGATCGGCAAGACAATTGTCGAACGGTTGCAGCCTCGCGCGGCGTTAGCGCGGAGCTAAAGCGGGATGGCTTTAGTCTGAATCGATTTGGGATTCCCAAATCAGTTTGTTTCTGATTCACCATGCTGGCTGGATAGGAGGCCAGCATGGATGGGCAAGCCTTACTCTCTGGATCTCCGTAAACGTGTCGTAGCCGCGATCGAGGGCGGGATGTCGCGCAATCGAGCCGCCAAGCAGTTTGGGGTGGCGATCAGCACGGCCATCGGCTGGATGCAGCGGGTCGAGAAGACCGGCAGCGTTGAGCCTAGCCAGATCGGCGGCTACAAGCCGAAGGCAATTTCGGGCAAGCACGCGGTCTGGCTGTCACAACGGATCAAGGATGGCGATTTCACCATACGCGGTCTCGTTGCCGAGCTTGCCGGACGTGGCCTGAAGGTCGACTACCACTCGGTGTGGGACTTCGTACATGCCGAGAAGCTCAGCTTCAAAAAAAAGCGTGGCGGCTGGCGAGCGCGATCGACCTGAGGTCGCGCGGCGGCGAGCCCAGTGGACAAAGTATCAAGATCGCGTCGAAGCTGAGCGGCTGGTCTTCATCGACGAGACCTGGACCAGGACCGATATGGCACCCTTGCGGGGATGGGCGCCGCGCGGGCACAGACTACACACCAAGGTTCCCCACGGCCGCTGGAAGACCATGACCTTCCTGGCGGCCCTGCGCCACGACCGGATCGAGGCGCCATGGTTCATCGAGGGGCCGATCGACGGCGTGAGCTTTCGCATCTATGTCGAGAAGGTTCTTCTGCCCGTCCTTCGACCCGGCGATATCGTCATCCTGGATAACCTCGGCAGCCACAGGAGCAAGGCAGTTCGCCAGCTCATCCGTTCGGTCGGTGCCAAGCTGTTTTTCCTGCCAAAATACTCGCCCGACCTGAACCCGATCGAACAGGTCTTTGCCAAGCTCAAGCATCTGCTCCGCAAAGCCGCCGCGCGAACCGTCGACGCAGTCTGCGCCGCAATCGGCCACGCCCTCGACGCCTTCACCTCCGAGGAATGTGCCAACTACCTCAAAAACTCAGGCTATCGAACTTAATGCCATCACGCTTTATCATCGGGACCGTCGGCGCTGTCCTGAAAAAAGGTCTTTGAATTTGGGAGGCTGACGGGACCGGCAATGAACCGATTCGTTCACCGCCTCATCATGTCCCTGCTGCTCGCAGCCGTCCTCGTTCTGATATGGAACGTGCTGGGCTCTCGCTGAAACGGCGCCGGGCAATGACCGGCGACGTCTCGTGACGTGGAAGTCGATTGCATGCGCCTCAGCGCCGCGCGAAGGCGCCGCCCGGCGCGTCGCTCTCCTTGCCCATGACCGCATCGACGCTGAGCGCCCCGCCGCCCGCAGCCGCGAGGTAGAGGCAGGCGAAGCAGAACAGGATCGCGGCGGTGCCGTTGTTCAGCAGCGGCAGGAAAACCGGCGGGCCTTCCTTGGAAATGTGGAAGACGTGACCGAGGAAATAGGCGAAGGCCATTTCGCCGGAGAGGACGAAGGCCGACAGACGGGTGAACAGTCCGATCATCAGCGTCGCGCCAAGCACGAGCTCGATCAGGCCGGCCGTCCAGATCAGCGGTGGCGGATTCGCGAACATGGCCACCTGCGGAATGTGGAAGATCTTGGTCAGGCCGTACTGGAACAGCAACAGGCCGGTGATGAAGCGAAACAGGCTCAGGAGAACCGGTTCATAGCGAGAGAGATAAGGAAAGTTCATTGGGTTTGTGCCCTCCATCCAATGTTGCGACTAGGACCGCATTCGGTTCCGCCCTGCAAGCTGCGCCAGGTCAATTTGCGCTGACATTTTTGTCATGTCGGACAAAACACCGCACACTGGGATTTCAGCCGCGCACAATCAGCATTTTCTCTCCGTATACGCTTCGCGGCCGCCCGTAGTTCCCCGGTGACACGAATGAGTTCAGGTTACCCCTGGGAAACCTAGCGCCGCAAGGCGGGCACAATCAGAAATGGAATCATCCCGAGCACCACGCTCGCAAGTGCGAACACGAGCAGCGCGTTGTAGCCGTGGGTGGCGTCATGGATTAGGCCGCCGCTCCAGGAGCCGAAGGCCGAGCCCAGCCCGCTGCCGATCGAGATCGTGCCGTAAATGGTGCCGACGCGTTTGCCCCGGAAGATCTTCATCGCGGTCGCCGTGATCAGCGGACCGCGCGAGCCCATCATGCTGCCGAAGCAGACGACGAAGCCGGTGAGCAGGATGAGGTTTGGATAATACTGAAGCAGCCAGAGCAGGAAAATGCCGACGATCGAGATCGCGTAGCTGAGCAGCACGGACGGCCGGCGCCCGATCAGCCCGTCGAGCGCGGAGACACCGATCATGCCGAACACCAGCACGACGCCTGAAAAGCCCCACGCGGTCGCAGCCTGAAGCGGCGGGAAGCCGGCATCGATCAGGTAGGCCACGATCTGCGCAGCAATCGCGTACATGCCGACGGCGGTGAAGAAGAAGGTCGAGAACAGCGCCCAGAAGGCGTGATGGCGCATCGCGCTCAGCAACGTCCAACCGTTGTCGATGAAATCAGGATCGCTCTTCTTGGCGACATACGGCGAGCCGGCGGAGAACAGGCGCCAGGGCAGGAGCAGCAGCGGCAGCAGCAGGCCGAGGGCGGCCAGGCCGTAGACCTGATAGGTCTCGCGCCAGCCGAGGCGATCGATCAGGAGCTGCGAGGCCGGCAGCAGCGCCAGCACGCCACCCCCCATGGCCGAGTAGACCACCGCCATCGCCGTCGGCAGCTTTGGACCGAACCAGCGGCCGAGCAGAATCGAGTTCGGCACGTTGCCGATGAAGGCAACGCCGATGCCCACGCACAGCCCGATCGAGAGCTGGAATTGCCAGAGCGCTTGCGCATGGGCTGCGATGAGGAACGCCGAGCCCAGCAGCAACAGGCCGAGCGCATAGACGATGCGCGGTCCGGAATGATCGAACAGCCGCCCGACCAGCGGCGCGGTCAGCCCGCTGATCAGCCAGGTCAGCGAGTAGATCGAGACGACTTGCCCGCGGTCCCACCCGAAAGTTTCGGAGATCGGTTTGAGGAAGACTGTGAAGCTCTCGCTGAGGCCGCGGCCGAGCACTGCCAGGGTGAAGCACAACGCCAGCACGACAAGCGCGGTGCGCACCGCGCCTTGCGGTGTGCTTGCTTGTTGCCCAGCCGTTTCCCTGGTCGTCTTACGATCCATTGGCCGTCAGGGAGCGCGCTTCGGCGCGCCCTGACAAGCATCAAAAGCACATACGCCTATGCAGGCCGGATGAGGACGTGCTTCTTCTTGCCGAAGGACAGCTTGATGACGCCCTCAGGCGTGAGGTTCGCGGCCGACAGCGCCAACTTCTCGTCGGTGACCGCGACGTCGTTGACGCGCAGGCCGCCGCCCTTGATCTGCCGCCGCGCTTCGCCATTGGAGGCAACGAGGCCCGCCCTGACGAAGGCGTTCAGCACGCCGAGGCCGCCGTCCAGCTCGCCGCGCGGAATTTCCACCGTCGGCAGGCTTTCGGCAAGTGCGCCTTCCTCGAACGTGCGGCGCGCAGTCTCGGCCGCTTCATTGGCGGCGTCGCGACCATGCAGCAGCGCGGTCGCTTCCGTCGCGAGCACCTTCTTGGCCTCGTTGATCTCGGAGCCGCCGAGCGCTTCGAGCTTCCTGATTTCGCTCATCGGGAGCGTCGTGAACAGCTTCAGGAATTTGCCGACGTCGGCGTCCTCGGTGTTGCGCCAGTACTGCCAGAAATCATAGGGCGGGAACTGGTCGGCATTGAGCCACACTGCGCCTTGCGCGGTCTTGCCCATCTTGGCTCCTGAGGCGGTCGTCAGCAGCGGCGTCGTCAACGCAAACAGCTGGTGCGTGCCCATGCGGCGGCCGAGATCGACGCCCATGATGATGTTGCCCCACTGGTCCGATCCCCCCATCTGCAGGTGACAGCCGGTGCGCTTGGCGAGCTCCACGAAATCGTAGGCCTGGCAAACCATGTAGTTGAACTCGATGAAGCTCATCTCCTGCTCGCGCTCGAGGCGCAGGCGCACGGAGTCCATCGTCAGCATGCGGTTGACGGAGAAATGCCTGCCGACGTCGCGCAGCATCTCGATCCAGTTCAGCTTGGTCAGCCACTCCGCATTGTCGAGCATGATGGCGTCGCTCTTGCCATCACCGTATTTCAGCACTTTTGCGAACACACCACGGATCGATTCCTTGTTGGCCTCGATCTCGGCTATCGTGCGCATCGCACGCGTCTCATCCTTGCCGGAGGGATCGCCGACCATGGTGGTGCCGCCGCCCATCAGCGTGATCGGCTTGTTGCCGGACTGCTGCAGCCAGTGCAGCATCATCATGGTCAGGTAGTTGCCGATATGCAGCGAACGGGCGGTGCAGTCGTAGCCGACATAGGCGATCGCCTCGCCCTTGGCGGCAAGGGCGTCGAGCCCCTCGAAATCGGAGCATTGGTGGATGAATCCACGCTCCTGCAGGGTGTTGAGGAAGTCCGATTTGAATGCAGTCATTTGTCGGCGAGCCTGACAATTCTTGGTTTACCGTTTTGGGGGCAATTTAACGGTGTTCGCCTGGAACTCGAATTGCCGCCACCACTTTGGCCTGTGGCATTATAAGATGTGTCCCTCTGGCACAAGATCGGCATGGCAGGGTGGGTCTCGAGGACGCTGATCCCATGATGTTGACGGCACTCGGTTTGATGAGCGGCACCTCACTGGACGGGGTCGACGTCGCGCTGATCGAAACCGATGGAAAGCAGGTACGGGCGTGCGGACCGTCAGGCTACCGGCCCTATAGCCCGGCCGAGCGCAATCTGCTGCGCCAGGCGCTCACCGAGGCCGCGAGTCTTTCGCAACGCGATGCCCGGCCGGGGATTCTGGCCGAGGCGGAGCGGGCGGTGACGCAGGCTCATGCGGAAGCGGTCGCCGCGTTCGTCGCCCAGAACCGGATGAAGCCGGAGGAGATCGACATCGTCGGTTTCCACGGTCAGACCGTCCTGCACCGGCCCGAGCGGAGGCTGACGGTCCAGATCGGCGATGCGCCGGCGCTGGCCAGGGCGATCCATATCCCCGTCATGCACGACTTCCGCGCCGCCGACGTCGAGGCCGGCGGGCAGGGCGCGCCGTTGGTGCCGGTCTATCACCGGGCGCTCGCCAATTCGCTGGAGCGCGAAGGGCCGATCGTCGTGGTCAATATCGGCGGCGTCTCCAACATCACCTATATCGACGGCAACGATACGCTGATCGCGTGCGACACCGGCCCCGGCAATGCGCTGCTCGACGATTTCATGTACCGCACCATGAACAAGGCGTTCGACGCCGAAGGCAAGTTCGCAGCACTCGGCAAGGCCGACCAGGCCTGGATCGCGCGGGCGCTGGAGCTGCCGTTCTTCGCGCTTCCCCCGCCGAAATCGCTCGATCGCAACGACTTTGCTGCATTGAAGCTCGGCGATATCGCGCCGGCCGACGGGGCGGCGACGCTCACCGCCTTCACGGCGGCCGCGATCGCCCGCATCATTCCCTTGTTGCCGCGGCGGCCGCGCAGCTGGATCGTTTGTGGCGGCGGCGCGCGCAACCTCACCATGCTGCGGATGCTGCGGGAGCAGGTCGGAACGGCCACCGTCGAGGCCGCCGAGACGCTCGGTTGGGCCTCCGATGCCATCGAGGCGCAAGCCTTCGGCTTCCTCGCCGCGCGCGGCCTCAAGGGCTTGCCGCTGTCCTATCCTGCCACCACAGGCGTGCCGATGCCGATGACGGGCGGGGTGATCGCGCGGCCTTGAGCACGGCGCGTTTGATGCAGATGCATTGATCTTGACGGGTATATGCAAATGCATCTATGTTGGATGCAGTTGCATTGAACCGCCGGGATCATCGCCATGACTTCTTCGCCTGAAACGCCCGCTCGACTGAAACTGATCAGCCACAAGCTTTGCCCTTACGTGCAGCGCGCGGTGATCGCGCTGACGGAGAAGGGCGTACCGTTCGAGCGCGTCGATATCGATCTCGCCAACAAGCCGGACTGGTTCCTGAAGATATCGCCGCTCGGCAAGGTGCCGGTGCTGGTGGTGACGACGGAGAAGGGCGAGGTCGCGTTGTTCGAGAGCAACGTGATCTGCGAGTACATCGAGGAGACGCAAGGCGGTGCGAAGCTGCACCCGGCCGACGCGTTGAAGCGTGCTGAGCACCGCGCCTGGATGGAGTTCGGCTCGGCGATCCTCGGCGATCTCTGGGGCCTTGAGACCACGACGGATCCGGGGACATTCGAAAGCAAGCGCCAGGCGCTCGCAGTGAAATTTGCGCGTGTCGAAGCCGCGCTTAGGGCAGGTCCGTTCTTCGCCGGCGAGGCATTTAGCCTTGTTGATGCCGTGTTCGCGCCCGTCTTCCGCTATTTCGATCTGTTCGACGAATTGACCGATCACGGCATCTTGCGCGATGTCGCGAAGGTGCGCGCCTGGCGTGCTGAGCTGGCGAAACGTCCCAGCGTGCGTACGGCGGTCGGCGCGGACTATCCAGAATTGCTGCGCGCATTCCTCGTGCGCCACGATGCGCATCTGCTCAAGCTCGCGGCCTGAGCGATGTCGGAATCCATGGCCTGGCTGATCCTGGTGATCGCCGGGGCGCTCGATGTCGGCTGGGCGATCTCGATGAAGTATGCGGAAGGTTACACGCGCGTCGGCTGGAGCATCGCCTCGTTCGTGCTGCTGGCCACCTTCGTCTTCCTGCTCGGACGTGCCTTGAAGGTGCTCGAGGTCGGCGTCGCCTATTCGGTGTGGACCCGCATCGGTGCGGCCGGCACCTTCGTCATCGGCGTCGTGCTGTTCGGCGAGGCCTTGAGCGCGATGAAGCTTGCGGGCATCGCGTTGGTGTTGATGGGCATCGTCGCGCTGAAGCTGGCCTAGAGCTCTGCAGCCATCTTCACCAGCGTCGCGATGGTGTTCATGTTGCGCGCGGTGCCGGTCTTGGCGGAGGGGATCGCGAGTTTTGACGTTCCCATCCCGTCGCCATAATGCACGTAGATCTCGCGGCGGCCGAGCTTGATCTCTTCGTTCTTCTGGCCGCGAATTCCGGCGAGCGCGTCCGCGGGCGGTGCCTTGTCCAGGAAGATCGCAACGGTCCGATTGGGTGCCGCTTTCGGAAACGGATTGGCGGCCAGAACCTCTGCCATCTCGGCAGCGCTGCGCACGAGCACGCCCACCTGCGCGCCGGCGTAGGCGTGCAGGCGCTTTTCCAGCGCGGCCTTGATCGCGGATTCTGATTTGCGGCTGGTGAAGACCACATTGCCGCTGGCGATGTAGGTGCGCACGGCACCAAAACCGAGCTCCTCGCACATCGCCTTGAGCTCAGTCATCGGCAGCTTGCCGGTACCTCCGACATTGACCGCGCGCAGCAGGGCCACGAACGCGGTCATCAGAGCATGATCCGGAAAGGTGTGAAGCAGTTTTCCGAATAGATCATGCTCAAACGAGAGTCTTACCGCACGTTGGCGAGGCGCATGTCGAGATACGCGGTGATGGTTTCCATCAGCGGTTCGAGCTTGGCGTCGAAGAAGTGATTGGCGCCGGGGATGACCTGCTGGTCGATCACGATGCCTTTCTGCGTCTTCAGCTTCTCGACAAGCGTGTTGACGTCCTTCGGCGGCACCACCGCGTCCTTCTCCCCGTGCACGATGAGCCCTGACGACGGGCAGGGCGCAAGGAACGAGAAGTCATAGAGGTTGGCCGGCGGCGCGATCGAGATGAAGCCTTCGACCTCGGGGCGGCGCATCAAAAGCTGCATGCCGATCCAGGCGCCGAAGGAGAACCCGGCGACCCAGCAGGCACGGGCCTCGGGGTTGATGGTCTGCGCCCAGTCGAGGGCTGCCGCCGCATCCGACAATTCGCCGGTGCCGTGATCGAACGAGCCCTGGCTGCGGCCGACGCCGCGGAAGTTGAAGCGCAGCACCGAGAAGCCGCGATGCGCGAAAGCGTAGTAGCACTGATACACGATCTGATGATTCATCGTGCCGTGAAACTGCGGATGCGGATGCAGGATCATTGCAATCGGCGCGTTCTTCTGCTTGGCCGGGTGATAGCGGCCTTCGAGGCGGCCGGCGGGGCCGGTGAAAATAACTTCAGGCATCGATGATCTCTGGATTGATTTGCTGGAGAGCTGGCCTCGGCAATCAACCGATTGTGGCCCTCATCGACAGCGATGCCGACGAAAGCGCGAATGGAAGATGAGAAGGCGTGCGCCTCGCGGTGATGCGCTGACGGCGCACGGTGACTTGACGGTGCGCGTTCTAACATAGGCTGCGGGGCAAAAAGCAAGCATCTTCGACATCTGCCAATGTGCTCAAGAGCTTAGCCGCGGATCGAGGAGCCTCGGCTGTACCGATGGGGGTCGATCGACGGGATCGCCGGCCTCGTCTGTGCGAATTTAAGTCATTGAAATAACTAATTTTTATCGTCTTCCCTCCGGGGTCGCGAGCGATTCACGCAGGCGCGGTGCGGCCTCCGAGCGAGGCGACCGCAGACCGGTAGCGACGGCTGCCGCCCAGCGTCCTGCCGTTGTCGAAGGTGAGCTCGAAATCCCCTGACGACTTGAACTCGATGCCGCTGACCCGGTCGAGATTGGCAAGCCGGGTCCGGTGCACGCGCACGATGGCGAAGCGGGCGAGCTCGCCTTCGGTCGCGGCAAGCGTGCCCCGGATCAGGTGTTGGGTGCCGTTCGCAAGGCAATATTCGATGTAGTTGCCGGCGGAGGCGACCCACAGGATGTCGCGCGGCCTGACGCGAATGCGGCTCGTGCCGTCGCGGAGCCAGATCAGATCGGGAGAAGACGGTTGCTCCTGCGGGATGGCAGGAGTGGACAGGGCTTCTTGTGCGGCCTTGCGCAGTTCGCGGCGGCTTTCGAGCAGCCAGAGCGTTGCCCCAATCAGCAATGCAGTCACCCCATCCTTGCGGGACTCGTAGAGAACGGACGTCAGCGAGAAATGGAAGCCGTAGCTGCTGCCCGCGAGCCAGAGCAGGAATTTCCGCAGGCCCACCATGCCGGCGATGTGGAGGGCCGAGAAGCCGAGCAGGGCGGCCGCAGCGATTCCGATCCGCCCCGCCAGCCCCTTCGTTCCGCGCATATACCGGACCGACAGCATCAGGATCGGCACCAGCACCAGAATGACGACGATGCTCGTCATCTCCCAGAACAGGCGCTGGCCGATATTGGCGGTGTCGCCGCGCCAGGCGGCGTCCTGTGCGCCGGAGAGCGCATTGACGATGCCGATGACGAGCGCGATGGCGGCGATCGCCGCGAACATCATCCAGTCGCTGCCGATCAAGCGCGACCAAGCGCTCGTCCCTGCCAACGATGCCTCGTCCCCGCGGGTCCGGTTCCGATCCCAAACCGTCTCGGCGGGCTCTGTTTCCGGCGCATTTTGGCCGTCAGCCATGGCCGCAAAACCGCTGATGTCCAGACGTCCAGGAGAAGAAACTCATATTTGCACCAAGAGAAGCATCGAATCCGGAACGACGCATCGATCTGGACTGCGTGCGGATTTTAGCCTTCGCACTGCCGATCTTCTACCAGGCCGGCGTGCTCTACGCCTGCTCGCGCTGTCGTCGGTGCGCGCCGAGGCGCGCGCAGCAACTGCCGGCCTGATCTGCGGCGGGGCTCGATTGGCACGATGCCAAAAGGTGCTAAGAGGGCGCCATGCCAAGCCGCGTCTATCTCGACTGGAATGCGACCACACCGCTGCGCGCCGAGGCGCGCGCAGCGATGCTGGCCGCTGGCGAGCTGATCGGCAATCCGTCCTCGGTCCATGCCGAGGGGCGGGAGGCGCGGCGGCTGGTCGAGGAGGCGCGGGCCATGCTGGCGGCGGCCGTGGGCGCGCTGCCGCGGAACGTCGTCTTCACCTCCGCCGGGACCGAGGCCAATGCGCTGGCGCTCTCACCGGGCCTGCGCGGCCGTTCGGGCGGTCCGGTGCAGCGGCTCCTGGTCTCCGCGGTCGAGCACGCCTCGGTGCTGGCCGGCGGCCGGTTTCCGGCAGAGAGCGTCAGCCAGGTCAGGGTCACCCGTTCCGGCATCGTCGATCTCGACCACCTCCGGGAGCTGCTTGCCGATGGCCCGCCGGCGCTGGTCTCAATCATGGCGGCCAACAATGAGACCGGTGCGCTCCAGCCCGTCACGGAGGCGGCTGGCATCGTCCATGAGGCCGATGGCCTCCTGCACGTCGACGCGATCCAGGCGCTGGGCAAGATTGCGTTCAGTATTAATGAGGTCGGCGCGGACCTTGCGACTTTTGCCGCGCACAAGATCGGGGGACCCAAGGGCGTCGGCGCGCTGGTCGTGGCCGAGGGGCTCGGCGGACTGGAGCCGCTGTTGCGGGGCGGCGGACAGGAGCTCGGCCGGCGGGCGGGAACCGAGAATGTTGCCGGGATAGCGGGCTTCGGGGCCGCAGTGAAAGCCGCCCTTCAGGCTCTGCATGATGATGCGGAACGCATGGCAAGCCTAAGAGATCGCTTGGGAAATGGTATTCGGGCGGTCGCGGGGGGAACGCTCTTCGCTGAAGACGTGAAGAGGTTGCCTAACACCGTCTTGTTCACCGCGCCAGGGCTCAAGGCCGAGACTGCGGTGATCGGCTTCGACCTCGAGGGGATCGCGGTATCCTCGGGCTCGGCCTGCTCCTCGGGGAAGGTCCAGCCCTCTCACGTGCTTTCCGCGATGGGATTCGATCCCGCGGTGGCCCAGGGAGCAGTGCGCCTCAGTCTGGGCTGGTCCACGGAACCCGAGGAAATCAATCGAGCCTTGGAGGCTTGGCGAAAGCTCGGTAATACCCTACTTAAGGGCTAAGCGACGAAACACGGCTTGAACGGTTCTAAGCCCGTGCTTTCCGCCAATAAACATCGTAATACTCGTCCGAGTTTGATCCACCGCGGTCCTTGAAACCGCGAGCGGAGGATAGAATGCCAGCCGTGCAAGAGACGGTCGAGCGCGTGAAGCGCATCGACGTCGATCAGTACCGTTATGGGTTTGAGACCCTGATCGAGTCCGACAAGGCCCCCAAGGGGCTGTCGGAAGAGACCGTCAAATTCATCTCCCAGAAGAAGAATGAGCCCGCCTGGATGCTCCAGTGGCGGCTCGAGGCCTATCGGCGCTGGCTGACCATGCAGGAGCCGACCTGGGCGCGCGTCGACTATCCCAGGATCGACTTCCAGGATCTCTATTATTACGCGGCGCCGAAGCCGAAGAAGACGGTCACCTCGCTCGACGAGATCGACCCCGAAATCCTGAAGACCTACGAGAAGCTCGGCATTCCCTTGCGGGAAGTTGCCATGCTTGAGGGCGTCGAGCCGAAGGTGGGCGAGGAAGATCCCGCCCGCCGCAAGATCGCGGTGGACGCTGTCTTCGATTCGGTCTCGGTTGCGACTACGTTCAAGGCGGAGCTGAAGAAGGCCGGCGTGATCTTCATGCCGATCTCGGAGGCAATCCGCGAGCACCCTGAGCTGGTGCAGAAGTACCTGGGCTCGGTGGTTCCGACCTCGGACAATTTCTACGCGACGCTCAATTCGGCGGTGTTCTCCGACGGCTCGTTCGTCTACGTGCCGCCGGGCGTGCGTTGCCCGATGGAGCTGTCGACCTATTTCCGCATCAACGAGCGCAACACCGGCCAGTTCGAGCGCACCCTGATCATCGCCGACAAGGGCGCTTACGTCTCCTATCTCGAGGGCTGCACCGCGCCGCAGCGCGACGAGAATCAGTTGCACGCCGCCGTGGTCGAGCTCGTCGCCCATGACGACGCCGAGATCAAGTATTCGACGGTACAGAACTGGTATCCGGGCAATTCCGAAGGCAAGGGCGGCATCTACAATTTCGTCACCAAGCGTGGCGACTGCCGCGGCAACAATTCCAAGATCTCCTGGACCCAGGTCGAGACAGGTTCGGCGATCACCTGGAAATATCCGAGCTGCATCCTGCGCGGCGACAACTCCCGCGGCGAGTTCTACTCGATCGCGATCTCGAACGGCTTCCAGCAGGTCGACTCGGGCACCAAGATGATCCATCTCGGCAAGAACACGTCGAGCCGCATCATCTCCAAGGGCATCGCCGCCGGCCAGTCGCAGAACACCTATCGCGGCCTCGTCACCGCGCATCGCAAGGCGACCGGCGCGCGTAACTTCACGGCCTGCGATTCCCTGCTGATCGGCGACAAATGCGGCGCGCACACCGTGCCGTATATCGAGGCCAAGAACTCTTCGGCGACGTTCGAGCACGAGGCGACGACCTCGAAGATCTCCGAGGACGTGCTGTTCTATTGCATCCAGCGCGGGCTTAGCCAGGAAGAGGCGGTCGGCCTCGTCGTCAATGGCTTCGTCAAGGACGTGCTGCAGCAACTGCCGATGGAGTTCGCGGTGGAAGCGCAGAAGCTGATCTCGATCTCGCTCGAAGGATCGGTCGGCTGATTGCCGACCCCGGCGGTGCGCTGAGGCGCTCCAACATCATCTGAATGAACTGGATACCAAGATGGCTTTGCTTGAAGTGAAAGACCTGAAGGTTCGTGTCGAGGAGCGTGAGATCCTCCACGGGCTGACGCTGACCGTGAACGAGGGCGAGGTGCACGCGATCATGGGGCCGAACGGCTCCGGCAAGTCGACGCTCTCGCACGTCATCGCCGGCAAGCCCGGCTACGAGGTCACCGATGGCCAGATCCTGTTCAAGGGCGAGGACCTGCTGGAGATGGCCCCCGAGGAGCGCGCCGCCAAGGGCGTGTTCCTGGCGTTCCAGTATCCGGTCGAGATTCCCGGCGTCGCCACCATGACCTTCCTGCGCACCGCGCTGAACGCGCAGCGCAAAGCCCGCGGCGAGAGCGAATATTCGACGCCGGACTTTCTGAAGAAGGTCCGCGAAGTCTCGAAGTCGCTGAATATCCCGCAGGACATGCTCAAGCGCGGCGTCAACGTCGGTTTTTCCGGCGGCGAGAAGAAGCGCAACGAGGTGCTGCAGATGGCGCTGTTCGAGCCGAGCCTGTGCATCCTCGACGAGATGGATTCCGGCCTCGACATTGACGCGCTGCGCATCGCCGCCGACGGCGTCAACGCGCTGCATTCGCCGAAGCGCGCGATGGTCGTCATCACCCACTATCAGCGGCTCCTGAACTACATCGTGCCCGACATCGTGCACGTGATGTCGAAGGGCCGTGTCGTGAAAAGCGGCGGCAAGGAACTGGCGCTGGAGCTGGAAGCGTCCGGCTACACCCAGTTCGAGGATGCCGCGTAAGGAATTTTGCGATGAACGTTGCTGTGGCAAAGACCGGAAGCGGCCGCGCGGTGAGCGATCTGTTCGCCAGCGCCGGAGGCCGCCTGCCGGGTTCGCCCGATGTGGCAGCAGTGCGCCGCGAGGCGTTCGAGAGATACGAGCGTCTCGGCCTCCCGCACCGCCGTATCGAGGAATGGAAGTACACCGATCTCCGTGCCCTGGTCGGCGAGGTGCTGCCGCTCGCGGCCAGCCCCGATGCCGCTGCATTGAAGCGCGCTGCGGAGGCGGTGAGGGCGAATGCGATCGCGGGCGCCCGCAAGCTGGTGCTGGTCGACGGCGTGTTCGTACCCGACCTTTCCGATGTCGCGGTGCTTGCCTCCGAGATGAGCGTCAAGACTCTGCGTGAGGTGCTGGAGAACGAGGCCAATCCTGCCGCGGGCGATCTGCTCCAGACCACATCGAGCGATGCCGTGATCTCGCTGAATGCGGCGATGGCGACCGATGGCGTCGTTGTGTCGATCTTAGATGGCGCGCAATCGTCCGCGCCGATCCAGATCATTCACGTCGCAACGGCAGCGTCCGCATCCGCGTTCACCCGCTCGCACCTGCGCATCGGCAAGGGCGTTCGTGCCACCATCATCGAAAGCTTCGTCGCGGCTGGGAAGGCGATCGCCTACCAGGTCAGTGACGCTGTCATCCTCTGGATCGGCGACGACGCCGACGTCGCGCATATCCGCCTGATGGACGATGCGCCTGACGCGGTGAACGTCTCGTCCCACTTCGTCACCGTCGGCGCCAATGTGAAGCTGAATTTCTTCAACATGACCACAGGCGCGGCGGTCAGCCGCTTGCAGGGTTTCGTCACTCTGGCAGGCGAGGGCAGCGAGCTCTCCGCCAACGGCGTCAACCTGTTGCAGAAGACCGAGCATGGCGACACCACCCTGGTGGTCGACCATGCGGTGCCGAACTGCGTCAGCCGCGAAGTGTTCCGTGCCGTGATCGACGACCGCGCCCATTCGGTGTTCCAGGGCCGCATCATCGTTCGCCCCGACGCGCAGAAGACCGACGGCAAGATGATGACGCGGGCGCTGCTGCTCTCGGACGAAGCCGAGGCCGACAACAAGCCGGAGCTCGAGATCTTCGCCGACGACGTCTCCTGCGGTCACGGCGCCACCGCCGGCGCGCTCGATGACAGCCTGCTGTTCTATCTCAAGGCCAGAGGCCTGCCCGAGAAGCAAGCCCAGGCGCTGCTGATTCAGGCGTTTGTCGGCGAAGCGATCGAGCAGATCGCCGACGACGGACTGCGCGAGCATGTGATCGGCATTGCCGAGCGCTGGCTGGAGCGGCGGTCATGAGCACGCATCCCGCAGTCAAGAACGGCGCCTACGACGTCGGGCGCGTGCGCCGGGACTTTCCGGCGCTTAGCCTGCAGGTCTACGGCAAGAATCTGGTCTATCTCGACAACGCGGCTTCGGCGCAGAAGCCGAGCGCCGTGCTCGAGCGCATGACGCAGGCCTACACTAGCGAATACGCCAACGTGCATCGTGGCCTGCATTATCTCGCGAACGCTGCGACCGAGGCCTATGAGGGCGGCCGCACCAAGGCGGCGCAGTTCATCAATGCGCCCCGACCTGAGGAAGTGATCTTCACCCGCAACGCGACGGAAGCGATCAATCTGGTTGCCTCCTCATGGGGCGGCCCGAACATCAAGGAGGGCGACGAGATCGTCCTCTCGATCATGGAGCACCACTCCAACATCGTTCCCTGGCATTTTCTTCGGGAGCGGCAGGGTGCCGTGATCAAATGGGCGCCTGTTGACGACGAGGGCAATTTCCTCATCGACGAGTTCGAGAAGCTGCTGACATCGAAGACCAAGCTGGTCGCGATCACGCAGATGTCGAATGCGCTCGGCACCATCGTTCCGGTCAAGGACGTCGTGAAGATCGCACACGCCCGCGGCATCCCCGTGCTGGTCGACGGCAGCCAGGGCGCCGTGCATCTGCCTGTCGACGTCCAGGACATCGGCTGCGACTTCTACGTCTTCACCGGCCACAAGGTCTACGGTCCGACCGGCATCGGCGTGCTCTGGGCCAAGTACGATCACCTCGTGGCGATGCGCCCCTTCAACGGCGGCGGCGAGATGATTCGCGAGGTCTCGCGCGAGATCGTCACCTATGGCGATCCCCCGCACAAGTTCGAGGCCGGCACGCCCGCGATCGTCGAGGCCGTGGGCCTCGGGGCTGCCATCGACTACGTCAATTCGATCGGCAAGGAGCGCATCGCTGCACACGAGGCCGATCTCACCGCCTACGCCCAGGAGCGCTTGCGCGAGATCAACTCGCTGCGGCTGATCGGCACGGCCCGGGGCAAGGGCCCGGTGATCTCCTTCGAGCTGAAGGGCGCGCATGCTCACGACGTCGCTACCGTGATCGACCGCCAGGGCATCGCCGTGCGCGCCGGCACCCATTGCGTGATGCCGCTTTTAGAGCGGTTCAACGTGACGGCCACCTGCCGAGCCTCGTTCGGCATGTACAATACGCGGGAAGAAGTCGATCATCTGGCACAGGCGCTGCTCAAGGCGCGGGATTTGTTCGCATGAGTGACACGGCCGAAATCAAAGCCAATCCGATGGAGACCCATTCGGCGCTGCCGCCGGACGAGACCGAACGGCTGACGCGCGAGATCATCGCCGGCCTCAAGACCGTGTTCGATCCGGAAATCCCGGCCGACATCTACGAGCTCGGCCTGATCTACAAGGTCGAGATCAAGGATGACCGTTCCGTGGACGTCCAGATGACGCTGACGACGCCGAATTGTCCGGCCGCCGGCGAGCTGCCGACCATGGTCGAGAACGCCGTCGCCAGCGTCCCCGGCGTCGGCGTGGTCGACGTCAAGGTGGTCTGGGAGCCGGCCTGGACACCGGAACGCATGAGCGACGAGGCGCGCCTCGTCCTCAACATGTGGTGACGCGTAAACTCGATATTGAATTCGTTCCGCAACGGACCACATCACTGACATGACACAGATATCGTCCGGCTCGACACCAGCATCCACTCCGAAGCCGCGGCGTCCGCGCCCGCAGGTGATGCGATTGACGGATGCCGCAGCGCAACGCATCAGCGAGCTGACCCAGCGCGCCGATTCCGAGATCGTCGGCCTGCGCGTCGGCGTGAAGAACGGCGGCTGCGCCGGCCAGTCCTACACGGTCGAATACGCCCACGAGATCCGTCCGACCGACGAGGTGGTCGAAGACAAGGGCGTCAAGATCCTGGTCGACCCCAAGGCCGTGCTGTTCCTGCTCGGCACCGAGATGGACTACAAGGCCGACAAGATGCAGGCCCAGTTCGTCTTCAACAATCCCAACCAGATCTCCGCCTGCGGCTGCGGCGAGTCGGTCGAGCTGCGCCCGGCCAAGATCGACGGGTAAGCCCGGCTTTCACGAAGCCCACGCTGTCGTCCTGGCGAACGCCAGGACCCATTCCGCGTGATCTCTCGGTGATGGGCGGTGCCAGTACCAACAGTCTTCGCTAAACTCCTCCCTGTGGTAACGGGTCCTGGCGTTCGCCAGGACGACGCTGGGAGCGAGTTCGGCCATGGACCGCGAATTCCTGATCGACCTGTTTGCCGATTTCGGCCCGGTCGCCATCCGAAAGATGTTCTCCGGCTACGGCATTTCGGCCGATGGCATCAACTTTGCGCTCGCCTTGCGCGCCGGCCTGTTCTTCCGCGCAGACGAAACGACCATTCCGGACTTCGAAGCTGAAGGCTCTCAGCCGTTCCAATATTCGACCCGCGCCAAAACCGTGCTGGTGAATTCCTACTGGGAGCTGCCGGCGCGGCTGTTCGACGATTCCGAGGAGCTGGCGCGATGGGCGAGGGCGGCGCTGGCCGCAGCGCAGCGCGCCAAGGTGAAGAAGCGGCCGAAGGCGAAGCGAGCAGCGAAGAAGGCCGTGAGCAAGCCGGCGAAGAAAGTCACCAAGCCCGCGAAAGCGCCGGACATGGCGACCAGAAGGGCGCCGGCGCGAAAGGGCGCCAAGCGCAAGGCTTGAGGATCACTCCATGGCCTTGGTCAGGCCAACCCGCATGTCCTTGGCCACGAAGACGCAGGTGCCGTCGGCAAGGACACGCCCGTCGGCAATTCCGAGCACGAGCTTGCCGCGGCGGACCAATCGCATCGCGACCTCGTAGCGCACGGACCGGGTCTGTGGTGTGATGGCGCCTGTGACCTCGACCTCGCCGACGCCGATGGCGCGGCCTTTGCCTGGTGAGCCGGACCAGCCGAGCCAGTATCCGACCATCTGCCACATCGCATCCAAGCCCAGACTTCCCGGCATCATTGCATCACCGCGATAGTGGCAATCGAAGAACCAGTGGCCCGGCACAATGTCGAGCTCGCCCGCGATATGGCCCTTGCCGTATTCGCCGCCATCCAGGCTGATCTCGGTAATGCGGTCCATCATCAGCATCGGCGGTGCCGGCAATTGCGCATTGCCCGGGCCGAAATAACCGCCTTCGCTCGATCTCAGCAGCTCGTCCTTGGTGTAGGACGGTTGTGGCGCGTGAAAATCATGCGGATTGGGCACGACGAGAAATCCTCATGCGATCTGGCGAGGAAGATGTCGTTCGTCAGGTTGGAATGTCAAGCGGCGCCGGATCTCGCGGCCCGTGTCACGCCACCCGGTTGTGCGTCTCGATCGCGTATTCCGGGTCGACTTCGCAGATCACACGGTTACGGCCGTTGCGCTTGGCCGCGTAGAGACAGGAGTCCGCACGATCGATCAACGTTTCGGTGTCGTCACCCTGCTTCAGCATGGAGACGCCGACGGAGATGGTGACGCGGCCGAGGATCTCGCCGGTCGATTTCTTCTTCAATTCCTTCGCCATCACGGCGCGGCGGATATGGTCGGCGACGGTGAGGGCCTGGCGCAGCGCGGTGTTGGGCAGCACGACCGCGAATTCCTCGCCGCCATAGCGCGCGGTGATGTCCTGGCCCTTGATTGTCTGCTTCAGCGACAGGCCGACGAGCCGGAGCACCTGGTCGCCCGTGAGATGACCGTAGGAATCGTTGAACGACTTGAAATGGTCGATGTCGAACAGCAGCAGCGACAGCGGCTCGCCGCTCGCAAGCGCGCTCTGCACCGCCATGCCGATCATGCGGTCGAAATATTTGCGGTTGCCGAGCCCGGTCAGCGGGTCGGTCAGGCTCTCGGCGCGGATCGCTTCCAAGCTCTGCTGGAGATTGCTGATCTCGCTCTTCGACAGCGTCAGCCGGTCTTCCAGCGCCTTGTTGGTCTCGCGCATCTCGCTGGTCGAGCGCAGCAGCGCTTCGACGATCATCTTGATCTGCTCGGGCTTGCTGGACGAGGACAGTTTTTTCGTCGCGTCCGAGAGGCTGGCGTCGTAGGCGGCGGCCATGCCGAGCGCCTCGCTCAGCCCCCTCGTCACATCGTCGATCTCGGCGATGACGCGCGCACCGACCTTGTCGATACGGTCCGTCGTTTTGATGTGGGAGAGATAGGTGTCGTAGATCTGCTCGAGATCGGCTTCGGACAGTTTGCCGTTGCGTGCCAGCGTCTCGTTGATGATCTTGTTGAGCGGTGCGTTGTGGCCGGTCGCGTAGACGTACCAGATCTCGTAATTGCGGGGTATCGCGGTCTGCTTCAGCGAGCGGATCTGACCGAGCGCCACCTCGGCGAACGCCATCGAGCGTTCGTGTTCATCGAGCACCTTGACCACCGAACATACCCCACACAGCGATCCGAGCGCCACCGGCCGCAGCAATGCTTAAATTATGCTTGTAGGTTAGCGGACGATCGTGAATGGTCGGTAAACGACCGAGGTCAACCCAGGCGTGTATCGTGGTTTCAGGCCCCGGCGGGGGAGCGCACCGGTCGAAGCAGAAACGCCGGGAGATGCGAGTGATCGCCGGGCTCGGTGTCGACCTCGCGTTGGCGGCGTGGTTCGGGGCGGCCGATCGAGGGCACGTGCGAATTGTTGGCCTGCTGGCGTGATCCTCCGCGCGGCTCGGATGACTGCCTTGCTTCGCGCGGAGGTCTTGCCTCGCGCGCGGGCCGTGCTTCCGCAGAGGACCTTGTTCCTTCCGACGACGGCATTGCCTCCGAGGCGTGTCGCGGCTCGTGGCTGCGTTCACGGTCGCGGCCGCGCTGCGGCTTGCCGCGTCCGCCGCGGGAACGTTCACGATCGCGACTGCGCGCTTCGCGCGGACGGTCGCTCCGCTCCGCCGACTCCGCAGGCACTTCGAAATCGCCCTCGGCGCGGGGAATGCTCTGGCCGATCAGCTTTTCGATCGCGACCATCGACTTCTGGTCGAGCGGCGTGACGATCGAGATCGCGGTGCCGGTGCGGCCTGCGCGGCCGGTGCGGCCAACACGATGGACGTAGTCGTCGGGATGGTGCGGGACGTCGAAATTGAAGACGTGGCTGACCTCGGGAATGTCGAGGCCGCGGGCGGCAACGTCGGAGGCGACCAGCAACGGGAGCTCGCCCTTGCGGAACTGTTCGAGCGCCGCCATGCGGGCCGGCTGGTCCATGTCGCCGTGCAGTGCGCCGACGCTGAAGCCGTGTTTCTGCAGTGATTTGTGAACGATCGCGACTTCGCGCTTGCGATTGCAGAAGATAATCGCGTTCTTGAGATCCTTGGCCTCGCGCAGCAACCTGCGGAGAAGCTCGCGCTTCTCGTGGGCCTCGCGCCCGGCGGGAACCTGGGACTGCGTGACGGTGACGGCGGTGGTGGCGGGCTTGGAGACCTCGACCTTCTGCGGATTGTGCAGGAAGGCCTCCGTGATGCGCCGGATTTCCGGCGGCATCGTCGCGGTGAAGAAAAGGGTCTGCCGCGTGAAGGGAACGAGCTTGCAGATGCGCTCGATGTCGGGAATGAAGCCCATGTCGAGCATGCGGTCGGCTTCGTCGATCACGAGCAGCTCGACGCCCGTGAGCAGCAGGCCGCCGCGCTCGGTATGGTCGAGCAGGCGGCCGGGGGTGGCGATCAGCACGTCGACACCGCGGGTCAGCTTGGCATCCTGGTCACCGAAGGAGACGCCGCCGATCAGCAGCGCGACGTTGAGTTTCTGGCCGGCCCCGTAACGGTCGAAGTTTTCCTTCACCTGAGCCGCGAGCTCGCGGGTCGGCTCGAGGATCAGCGTGCGCGGCATGCGTGCGCGGGCGCGACCCTTTTCTAGAATGGTGAGCATCGGCAGCACGAAGGCCGCGGTCTTGCCGGTGCCGGTCTGGGCGATGCCGAGTACATCCTTGCGTGCAAGGACGTGGGGGATCGCCTGTTCCTGAATGGGAGTGGGGGTGGTGTAACCGGTGGCCGCCACTGCGGCGAGGACTTTTTCGGACAGTCCGAGATTGGAAAAGGACATTGAGCCTCTGGTCGAAACCGCCGTTCGGAATCGAGAGTAAAAAGGCTGTCGCGTTCCACCCCGAAACGGCGCGCTCTCAAAGAAGCTGGGGGTGCTGACTCACGCGAACAAAGCGCCAGGCTCAGGAATCGCTTTTCGATCTGAGCCGCGTCGACCCGGAACATAGGGTGGAATCGGCCAAAGTCAATGGAGCAGGCGCGGGAAGGTCCTTAAAACCTTAAGGTTTTTGGACAAATACCGGCTGAAACTCGGCTTTTCGCCGCGCCGGCCGGCCCGGTGGTTAGCATGACCCTGCAGCCTGGGCCCGGAAATCACCGGGCGCCATGCCGTAGGCGGCATTGAAGACCCGGTAATAGGTCGCCAGGCTCTCAAAACCGCAGGCCTTGGCGATGTCGGCAATCAGCCGCTCCGGCGCTTCGCGCATCAGCCGTCGGCTTTGCTTCAACCGCTCTTCGGTCACGGTCTGGGAGAAGCTGCGCTCCGCGACCTCGAACAGCATGTGCAGGTGCCGGACGGAGACGCCGAGCAGGTCGGCCACCCGGGCCGGCGCCAGATCGGGGTCCTGCAAATTATGCGCGATCAGGCGCCGGGCCAGCGACAGGCGGGCGGTCCGGAGCGCGGCCTGTCCGCGCCGGCTGCCCGGCCTGACGATGCCGCGCTCGATCAGCGCGAGATGTCCCAGCGCCTCTACCAGCGGGATCGCGTCGGACGATCCCTCATTGGCAGCAGCCTCGCGGAGATCGGCAAAGCAGGCATCGAGCAGGGAAGCCAGAGCGGGATCGTTGAACGGTTTCGGCGCAAGCTCGCGCATGCGCTTGTCCTGGGTTGCAAGCCCGCTGACCGGGATCTTCAGGATCCGCAGGTGAAAGCCGGCATGGCCCAGTGGTTTGGTGCGGTAGGTGAGGTCCGTATGGCTGGTGGCGAAGCTGCCATTGGCAATGGCGAAATCGCTGGAGCGCATGCCGCCGAACCAGCCACCACCGCCGAGCTGCTGGTAGACGCAGATGCTGTCACCCGGTGCGTGGCCGATGTCGGCCTGGCTCCGTTCGACCGCATAGGCCGAGGCCTTCAGCTCGACCAGGGCGCCATTGCCGACCTGGCCCAGCGAGAATTCACCGTAGAAGTCGCCCCGCCGTTCACGCTCGAGTTCCGCGGTGACGCCGAACAAGCCCTTCGCCCGGACCTCGCGCCAATAGTCGAAACGGTCCTGCGGCTCGACCTCGTCGGTGCACCAGCGATACACGGCAGCCCTCGTCTCGAACGAAATTCCCTCCAAGAAAAAGCAGATTCCGGCGGAATCTGCCATAGGCCAGATGGCGCAGCTGCTGGGACGGGCCGGTTGAACCGCCGTTGTGGCTGAGCCGACTATCACATCGACGGGGGCGGGCTTCCGGATCGCAGCCGACGGGGAGCCGCTCTCAAGGGGGAACATCGAGATGACGCGTCGGGTTTTCAGAATTTTGGCAGCGATTGCCGTTGTGGCGAGCCTCGGCACTTTCGTTGACGCCGCCCACGCCGAAAAGCGCGTCGCGCTCGTCGTCGGCAACAACGACTACAAAAACGTTCCAAAGCTCCAGAAAGCCGTCAACGATGCCCGCACCATGGGCGACACGCTGAAGCAGCTCGGCTTCCAGGTAATGGTCGCCGAGAACCAGAACCGTCAGCAGTTCGCCGAGACGCTGCTGGCGTTCGACCGCGCGATCGAGCCCGGCGACACCGCCTTCTTCTTCTATGCAGGCCACGGATTCGAGATCGCGGGTCAGAATTATCTGCTGCCGACCGATGTCCCGGCGGCAACCGAAGGCCAGGAAGAGCTGGTGCGCGACGCCTCCATTCTCGCCGATCGCGTCGTCGAGCGTCTCCAGAACAAGAAGGCGCGCACCTCGATCCTCGTGTTCGACGCCTGCCGCAACAATCCGTTCGAACGATCAGGCACGCGTGCGGTCGCCGGCGGTGGCGGGCTTGCGCCGATGACACAGCTTCCTGAGGGCGTGTTCTCGGTGTTCTCGGCCGGGCCGCGGCAAACCGCGCTCGATCGTCTCTCCAACGACGATGCCAATCCGAATTCGGTGTTCACCCGCACCTTCGCCAGGGAGCTGCTGCAGCCCGGCGAGTACCTGGTGCAGGTCGCGCAGCATACGCGCCGTCTGGTCAGCGAGATGGCCGACACCGTCAAGCACAAGCAGGTGCCGGTTTATTTCGACCAGATGGTCGACGACGTCTTCCTCAGCGGTGCCGCGAAGGATGCGGCGGCGGGAGTGATACGGCCGGCCGATCCGCCGCCGCAAAAGGTCGCGGCGCTGCCGCCGGTGTCGGCGCCGCGCGTGCCGAAGGAGGAGACCACCAACGCGCCGATCGCGAGCTTCTCGCGCCACAATGGCGGCTGGAGCGTGACGTTCTCGTTTGCCGACCCCACGCTCGGCGTGTCCTGGCGCATGGCCGGCAATGGTGATTTCCGCGAGACCGGCTTCATGGACACGCTCGATCCGCGCACCCGCAAGCGGATGCCAAATCCGTCGATCGAGCTGCCTGCGGATGCGCCGGCCGGCACCATCGAGGTTCGTTACGTCGATGCCTCCGGCGACATGCAGGGTCCGTTCCCGATCAAGTTCGATCCGGAAGCGGCGCTGATCCGCGACCAGCGCAAGATCCTCGACATGACCGCCACCAGTTGGCTGTCGTTCCGCCAGTTCAACGGGCTGCTGGTCTACTACTCTCATTTGGTGTCGTACCGCTGTGCAATCCGCGAGGTGCGCATCGGCATCGACACGGCGGTGCCGGATAAGGTGCTGAAGCTGCCGCCCTGCGATCTCCGCGATCCCTCTGCGATCACGGCCGGCATGCTGCTCTATGAGAAGCTGCCGCCGGCGACGCAGTTCATGTCCGTCGAATTGACGTACCGCGACGGCAGCGTCTCGGAGGTCAAGAGCTTCCGGACCGCGAACCGCAGCAACAATTGAGCGGTTTGAACCGCCGAGGCATGCGCGCTTCTCAGGCGGACATCGTGCGGTATTGCGTGTAGATGTCCGCGCGCCTGTCGGTACAAGCCCGACATGGCTTCGATAGCGGGCGACGTCATCGATTGAGGTCGGGCTCGAGCACCTTCCCGTCAAACTGGATCAGGCTTACGTTCGCCTTGCCAGTCATCTCTTGTCCGTTTCCTCGTGCGGGCGCAGCGTCCCGCGCCATCTGTTCGGATGACATCAATGCGCGATTTCCGGAGCAAACGGAAATACGCGGTGCGTATCCAGCCGCTTGTAGGGCAAAAGCCTGAGATCGGCGACTCCATGGTCCGGCGTATCGACGATCAGGATCTCCGCGGCCACTCCCTCGTAGAAGGCCCGGAAATGGGTCTTTGAACGGAGCACGATGATGTCGAAGTCTTCCGGACGAAGTCCGAACACGCCGAAGGCGTCACCATCCACCGCGAATGCAAAGGCGCTGACAACGCTCACCGACAATCCATCGACGTCAAGCAGTGCCGACATGCCCAAGTCGACAGGCATGCCATGCATGTAAGAGCCGGTCACGCGATAGGATTTCGGGCCTGCCCACAGCACGCGTGCGGTGACGTCCAGCGTCGGCCCCGCCTTCTCGGAGCTATGGCCGCCGAGCTTGAGCTTCACCAACGCACCGATCCCTGCTGCGAACGCTTTTTGCGCGGCGGCCGCGTCCCAGAGAAACGGCACCGCGGCCCGTGGGACACGGCGTTTGAGCAGCTCGGCGAGCAGGTAGGTGGAGTCGTTCATGCGGTCAGCGTGCTCGACCAGGACGTAGGGGCGCCCCGTGGTCTCGCGTACCGCGAGGCCTGCGCACGCCCGGGAAACTGCCGCCTCCGCGGTATGGACTTCGAAGGGCCTGTAGAGCGCGTGCCGATGGTTCCAGACCTGCCCTGAGAGATGGTCTGCGATCGTCTGAGCTCCGGCGAGATCGCCATCCGTGACGCACAGCACCGAAAAGCCGGCATTGTGCGCGTCGGCATAGGAAAAGCCGGCCATCAGCGAAATGTCGACATAGCGCTCGCTGTCGCGTTCGATTTTGTGCCCTTCCTCGATGAGATCTGCCAGGGGAAGCAAGGCGGTCGCACTGAAGATCGACGGGACGAGCACGCCTGGCTTGGCGATCGCCCATGCGGGCGAAATCTCGCCACGCAGCGTGCGGAGCATGCAGATGGCGGCGCGCCGTCCGGTATCGCCTGTGTCCGTATGTGGCGACTTTCGATAGGCGAACGCGGCAGTCGCGTTTTGCAGCGTGTCTGCGTCGATGTTGCCGTGATAATCCAAGGCGACGATCAAGGGTTTATCGGGCCCCAGGGCAACACGCACCGTGTCGATGATGAAGCGCTCGGGGTCCGGATAGGACACCGTCCAGCACGCGCCGTGCAAGAAGAGTAGCACGCCATCCAGATCGGGCAGGGCTCTGACGCCGGAGGCCATCTCGTTCGCATAGCGTCTCAAGGCATCATCCGTGGCGGGCCCCACGGCGCCGAGTGCCGTATGGACGAGCGGAGCCAACTCCACGTTCGCCTGCTCGCAGATTTCGATGAAGCCGCCCATCACGGTATTTGTGCCGCGGAGGTCCTCGACGATACGATCCCCGCGCAGCGCCACCTGCTCGAAATCGTCCCAAGTCGAGACGACAGGAAGGAAGCTCACGCTCTCGATATGGAAGCCGGCGATCGCGACCTGAAACCGCTTGTGCGTACCGTTCCCGCGATCGAGAGGGATTGGAGCCTTGTGGACCATCGTTCCCCCTTAAGCCGACACAACGTGCCGGGCCATCAGGTGCCGCGGAATTAAAAGGATCAGACCGGCGGCTGCGAACAGCGCGATCGCCAGCAGCGAAACGCCGGCCATCATGCTGCCCGTCATCTGGCTCAGGACGCCGAGGACTGCCGGGCCGACGAAACCTGCGGTGGCCGCACCAATATTGACCAGTCCGGCCCCGCTGGCCGCTGCCGTTCCCGCCAGCACGCGGGAAGGCAGGCTCCAGAACATGGCCAATGTGCACTGGATGCCGGAGATGCCGACCGTGAGGCACAAGAAGGAGAGCGCCGGCACGTCGCGCGTCGCGACACCCGTCACCAAGGCGGCGCCGCCGACAATCAGGGGAGCTGCAGTGTGCCAGAGCCTCTCGCCAGTCTTCACGGAGTGGAACGAATTGAGCTGCATGGCGCAGGCCGCGATCAGGTAAGGCAGTGCGGTCACGATGCCGATCTGGAAGTTCGTCAGCCCGCCGAACGACTTGATCATGCTCGGCATCCAGAACACGAGGCCGTAATTGCCGAGGTTGTAGAGAAACGAGGTTGCGAACAAGATCCATAGCGTCGGCTCTCGCAACGCCGGCCACAGGCTCGTTTGCTTGTCCCTGGACTCCTGGGCGAGTTCGCGCTGCACCAGGGCCTTTTCGTCGGATGTCAGCCATGCAGCATCGTCCGGCCGTTCGACGATCGCCTTGCTCGCGACGACCCCGAGCAGGATCGCGGGGAGGCCTTCGAGCACGAACATCCACTGCCAGCCTCGTAGGCCGTAGCCGCCATGGGTGACGTCCATGATCCAGCCGGACAGCGGACCGCCGAGGATCACGCCGAGGGGCAGGGCGAGGAACAGTAAGGACATCACCTTGCTGAGCCTGAACGAGGGAAACCACAAACTGAAGCAGGCGATCACAGCCGGAAAGAAGGCGGCCTCCGTGATCCCGAGCAGGAAGCGAAAGACGTAGAAGCTGGTCTCGTCGCGGGTCGCCAAAGTTGCCATGGAGACGAGCCCCCATGAGATCATCGACGCCACAATGCACTTTCGCGGGCCGTAGAGCTGAACCAGATAGCCTGCGGGTACCTGGAGCAAGAGATAACCGACAAAGAACAAGCCCGCGCCAAAGCCATAGGCGGCCTCGCTCAGGTGCAAGTCGCTGACCATGCCGAGCTTGGCGAATCCGACGTTCACCCGGTCCAGGTAGCCAAAGAAATAGCAGACGAGGATGAGCGGCATGATGTGCAGCACGATCTTGCGGTAGGTCGCGTCTGCCGCGACCACGTGCGTTGGTGTGGTCATGGCGATCGGCACTGGCGAGGCGAGTTGCTGCTGTACGGACATCGGTGCTACCTGTTCCTTTCGGTCCGGCGATGCGGATCGTAGAAACCGCCGACAACGAGGTCCAATGCGGGTTCGCTTGCGACTGATGAGACTTCCGCATGAAAGTCGAGAACGCTGAACTCGAGGCCTTCGTGATTGCGGCCGAGCTGCTGAATTTCCAGCGCGCAGCCGAAAAGCTTCATTTGACCCAGCCGGGCCTGTCGCGCCGGATCCAGAAGCTGGAGCAAACGCTGGGGGTCGAGCTGTTCAGCCGTACCACCAGGTCGGTGGCCCTCACCGGGGCGGGACGCCACTTCCTCCCGATGGCGCGCCAGCAGATCAACAATCTGAACGGGATGCTCGATTCAATCCGCGAGGTCGCCGAGAGGCGCTTCGGCAAGATTCGGGTAGCCAGCATTCCGACCGTCGTCTGCCAGGCTTTTCCAGCCTTGCTGAGGACGTTCACCGAACGGCATCCCAACGTGGGTGTCCAGGTGTTCGACGGAAACCAGGACCTTGTCGTTCGCCAGGTCCTGTCCGGGTTGGCCGAATTCGGGGTCGGCGTGGACCCCGGGCCCGATCCCGATCTGACTTTCGCACCGTTGCTGGCAGACCGGTTCGTCCTGGCGGTGCACAAGGACGACCGGTTGACCGCGCGCCAATCGGTCACGCTGCAAGAGCTGCAAGCGATGCCGAAGCTGCGGCTCATGATTGGCGGACGCGACAGCGGCAACAGGCTCTTGCTGGAGGTATTGCTCGGGAATGCAGCCCTGAAACTGCGCTGGTTCTACGAAGTCGAGCACGTCTCCTGCATCGTCGAACTCCTGGAAGCTGGCGTCGGCTGCGCCATCCTGCCGGCTATGGCGCTGCCGGCAGATCCCGGCTCCAATATCAGGGCAGTTCCAATCTCGGTCCCGGAAATTACACGGACCGTCGGTGTCATCCGCCATCGGTCCCTGAACATCTCGCCGCTTGCCGGCGAGTTCTTGGATCTTGTGACCAGGCGCCTTGGCACCGAGCCGGCGTCATGATCGTTGTTGTGAACCGAACCACACCGAGGCCATGGTCATGACCGTTGATATGACGCAACAGCCGACCGGATCACGCCCGATGAAAGTCCGCTGCTGCATCGTCGGCGGCGGTCCCGCCGGCATGATGCTCGGCTATCTCCTGGGACGCGGCGGCATCGATGTCGTGGTGTTGGAGAAGCACGCAGATTTTTTCCGCGATTTTCGCGGCGACACCGTGCATCCGTCGACGCTTCAGGTGATGGACGAGCTAGGCCTGATCGACGGATTCCTCAAGCTGCCGCATCAGCGCTTGCAGAAGATGGACGGCCTGTTCGGCGGCACCAAGGTGCGGATCGCCGATCTCAGCCGGCTGAATACGAAGTACCCGTTCATTGCCTTCATGCCGCAATGGGATTTTCTCAATTTCCTGCGCGAGGCGGGCAAGCGCTTCGCCTCGCTGAAGGTTTTGATGAGCACGGAGGCGGTCGACCTGATCCGCCGCGGCGACGCCATTGCCGGCGTGCGCGCCCGGACGCGCGACGGCATCGTCGACATCGAGGCCGATCTCACCGTTGCCTGCGACGGGCGGCATTCGACGGTGCGCGAACGAGCCGGCCTTGCCGTCGAGGAGATCGGCGCGCCGATGGATGTGCTCTGGTTCCGGGCCGGCCGGTCTGGCGACGAGACCGAAAATCTGTTCGCGCGTGTCGAGCCAGGCAAGATGATGGTGACCTTCGATCGCGGCGATTACTGGCAGTGCGCCTATGTCATCGCCAAGGGACAATATGATGCGGTGAGGGCGAGGGGACTACAGGCGCTGCTCGACGACGTCGTGCGCATGGCACCGATCCTCAAGCGCGGGATTGGCGAGGTGAAGAGCTTTGACGACGTCAAGCTTCTCACCGTCGCGATCAATCGCCTGGGCCGCTGGACCAGGCCCGGCTTGCTCTGCATCGGCGACGCCGCGCATGCGATGTCGCCGGTCGGCGGCGTCGGCGTCAATCTTGCCGTGCAGGATGCGGTCGCGACTGCCAACCTGCTCGCGGGCAAGCTGACGCGCGGCTGTCCATCGGACGAAGAGCTCGATGCGATCAGGCGGCGCCGCGAGTTCCCGGTGAAGATGACGCAGGCGATGCAGGTGATCGTGCAGAACAACATCATCAGCGGTGCGCTGAAGGGCGGCGATCAACCGCTCAAGGTGCCGCTTGTCTTGCGCCTCATCAATGCGCTGCCATGGCTTCAGGGTATTCCGGCGCGCTTCATCGCCATCGGCGTGCGGCCGGAGCACGTGCATTCGACAGCCGTTCCGGCACCCTGATGCAGCGGTTTGGTAGGGATAACGCCGCGTTAAATCGCAGCTTCGGCGTGGCGTGTGTGCAACAGCGCATCCGGATTCAGGGGCCGCCAACTGCCAATCCCGTGCCTTAACTGTCTTGATTCAAATTCGAGTAAGAACTGCGTGTGAGCGTGCGCCCATCAAAGGACACGGGGTGTACCATGCGTAACAAGTTGATTGCCGCCTTCGCCTGCACGACCGCTCTGGTTTCGACTGGTGCAGCTTCCGCCGCCGATCTCGCCGCGCGTCCCTACACCAAGGCGCCTGCCTATATCGAGCCGCTGTTCAACTGGACCGGCTTCTACGTTGGTGGTCACATCGGCGGCGCCTGGACCAACGAGCAGTTCATCAACAACGGCGTCGGTGCCCCGTTCGGCGATCTGACGCCGGGGCAGGGTTACCGTCAGCGTAGCGCGGGCATCATGGGCGGCGCCCAGATCGGCTACAACTGGCAGGCCAACAACTACGTGTTCGGCATGGAAGGCACGATCTCCGGCCTCGACAACAGGGGCACCGTCGTGAACACCGCGTTTGGCGCCGGTGACGACGTCTTCACGTGGCGTGCGAATCTGCTCGCCACCGTCGTCGGCCGCGCTGGCTTCGCGGTTCAGAACAACCTGTTCTACTTCAAGGGCGGCTACGCCGGCGTCAACAACCGTCTTAACGTCAGCGACACGGTCGGCCCGGCGACGGGTTCAGGTGGTCAGACCCACTGGGCCAACGGCTGGACGGTGGGCGCCGGTTGGGAATACGGCATCACCCGCAACTGGATCGTCGGCCTCGAGTACAATTACGCGGCCTTCGGCGGCCAGACCTATCAACTCGGCGGCACCTCGGGCAACTACACCTTCGATGCCAAACCGCGTGACATCCAGTGGGCCGTCGTCCGCGCCAGCTACAAGTTCGACGCGCCTGCGATCGCGCGGTACTGAGCCACAAACGACCAATCAGCAAAAAAGGTCACTGCCAAGAATTCAAAGCCCCGGCATTGCCGGGGCTTCTTTTTGCACCACAGGCGCCTCATGCCATCACCGAGAATCCGCCATCGACCGGGATTGCGGTGCCCGTGACGAAGTTCGACGCCGCGGAGGCGAGGAAGACCGCGATGCCCGCGAAGTCGTCGATGTCGCCCCAGCGGCCCGCGGGCGTGCGTGCCAGCACGCGCTCGTGCAGGCCCGAGACCTGCTTGCGCGCGCCGCGCGTGAGATCGGTGTCGATCCAGCCCGGCAGGATGGCATTGACCTGGATGTTGTCAGGCGCCCAGGCATTGGCGCAGGCGCGCGTGTACTGCACGATGCCGCCTTTGCTCGCCGCATAGGCGGTCGCGAAGCTCGCGCCGAAGATCGACATCATCGAGCCGATGTTGATGACCTTGCCGTTGCCTGACGCCTTCAGCGCCGGATAGGCCAGCTTCGAGCAGACGAAGGCGCTGGTGAGGTTGGTGTCGATCACCTTGTTCCACTCGTCGAGTTCGAGCTCGTGCGGCGGCTTGCGGATGCTCATGCCGGCGTTGTTGATCAGAATGTCGATACGGCCGAGATCGTTCAAGACGCGGTCGATCATCGCCGCGACCGCCGCCTTGTCGGTGACGTCGGTGGTGACTGATACGGCCTTGACGCCGCGACCCCTGAGATCGGCGACCGCTGCGGCCGATTTGGTTTCATTGCGTCCGACCACGGCGATGTCTGCGCCGGCATCAGCGAGCCCGTGCGCGAGACCGAGGCCGATGCCGCCATTGCCGCCTGTGACGATCGCGACCTTGCCGCGGAGATCGAACCGGTTGGATGTCATGCTTTCACGTCCTGGTTTCTTTCATCGGTTGCTTTGCCAGATCAGCACCAGCCCGAAGCCTGCCATGGCAGCGCCATAACCGGCCCATTGCAGCTGGTTGACCATGAAGCTCGATCGCGGCCAGGCGACGGTGCCCGTGCCCTGTCCGATCCAGAGCAGCCCGAGGGCGACGGCAAGCAGGCCTGCGACAAGCAGAAATCTGCGCATGCATTCCTCCATCGGTCTGATTCTGTCGCGACCCATGGCATCAACGATCGCCACGGACCCGCGAAAACGTCCCGCAACACTAGCCGCAGCGTCGGTTCGGATACAATGGTCGCTGACGGCCGGTAAGGCACCGCGCAACGAAAAAACCCCGGACGATGCCGGGGCTTTGACGTCTGAAGGTGAATTCAGCTCAGTACTTTAAATCTTGCTACTTCAGATCTCAGTACTTGGCGACGACCGGGCCGGTCCAGTTGAAGCGGTAGACCAGCGAGGTGGAGATCGTCTGGTTCCAGTTGTTGGCGCGGATGCTGTTCACGCCGGTCGGCAGGTTGGTGGTGTTGAAGAGCTCGTCCTGAGTCTTCGCATCGTAGAAGGCCGAG
The DNA here is from genome assembly GCF_054058595.1 of Bradyrhizobium sp. USDA 4472. Taxonomy (NCBI): domain Bacteria; kingdom Pseudomonadati; phylum Pseudomonadota; class Alphaproteobacteria; order Hyphomicrobiales; family Nitrobacteraceae; genus Bradyrhizobium; species Bradyrhizobium sp. USDA 4472. Next base: position 6,509,155 of record NZ_JBSSAM010000001.1, on the reverse strand, counting down.
CGATACTCAGTCTTCATGAACCAGCCGGGCGAGGAGATGCCGAAGATGTTCAGGCTGTTCTCGACACCGCCACCGACGAACCAGCCGTTGCGGTTGTAGCCGTTGAGGTGCGTGCCGGAGGAAACGCCAGCCAGATTGGTGAAGTTGGTGCTGCCGAAGTGAGCGCCGCTGTAACCGCCGTTGACGTAGGACAGAACGTTCGGAGCGACCAGCCAGCCGAGGCGGACACCCGCGGCCCAGGAGTCTTCCAGCTTCTGGCTACCGGTGATCTGGGCGAGCGGATCCTGCACGGTGGCGCGGATGCTGCCGAACTGACCGTCGGCGAACACGCCGGCGACCCAGGTGCTGTTGAACTGCCAGTCGTAGCCGAGGCCGACGGTGCCGAACCAGCCCGAGCCACCCTGGCGCTGGGTGATGGTCAGGGGCGTGCCCGTGGTGGTCGAGACGACGCTCTGGTCGGAGTTCGAGAGGCCGCCGCCGGCGCCGCCGAAGATGTAGAAGCCGGTCCAGTTCGCGACCGGAGCCGCCATCGGGGCCTTCACGTAGGGACGAGCCGCAAGATCAGCCGCCGACGCCGAACCCGTCATTGCCGCAATCGCGGTCAGTGCGAGAGCAATCTTCTTCATGATAAAATCCCCAACCTTGGTTCGAAGCAGGCGCGAGCGCACTGAAGTCCGTGTGTTCTGATGGCTCGGACTATAGACGGTTCTCGCCGAAATGCTGTTGCAGGCCAGGCACAGTCGCCGGAAAACGCCCGCTCGTCAGGTTCGATGACGCCGTCATCTATATCGACAAAAATCAATCTATTTCAATATGTTAATGGATTGCACAGGCTGTGGTCCAAGATGGGTTTCTTCGTTCGGAATGCGCCTTTGCCCGAGCGCGAGGCAATCCTGACGCAGCCCGGGCGTGCGCCCGTCCGCTCTGAGTCGTTGGCCGAGTCGCCCGCCGCCAGAGGAATCGCCGAGGCGGACTGGAGGGAAGCGCTGCACGGTTGCCCCAAAATGAAAAAGCCCCGGCGCAAGGCCGGGGCTTTTGGGTGGCCATCGCCGCATCAGACGTCGAGCAGTTCCTCGCTGGCAAATTCAGCCTTGTCCGAGATGAACGCAAAACGCGCCTCGGCCTTGGTGCCCATCAGGCGCTCGACCGAATCCGCCGTGGTGTCGCGATCATCGGGCAGCAGGACCACCTTGAGCAGCGTCCGCTTGCTCGGATCCATGGTGGTTTCCTTGAGCTGCGCCGGCATCATCTCGCCGAGGCCCTTGAAGCGGTTCACCTCGACCTTGGCGTTGGCGTTGAAAGCGCTCTTGATCAGCTCGTCCTTGTGCTTGTCATCGCGTGCGTAGACCGATTTCTGCCCGTGGGTCAGCTTGTAGAGCGGCGGCACGGCGAGGAACAGATGTCCCTCGTCGATCAGCTTCGGCATCTGCCGGTAGAAGAAGGTGATCAGGAGCGAAGCGATGTGGGCGCCGTCGACGTCGGCGTCGGTCATGATGATGATGCGCTGATAGCGCAGATCCTCTTCGCGATACTGCAGGAGTTGTCCGCAGCCGATCGCCTGCACGAGATCGGACAACTGGGCGTTCGCCGCCAGCTTGTCCTTGCCGGCAGAAGCGACGTTGAGGATTTTTCCACGCAACGGCAGCACCGCCTGGGTTTTGCGATCGCGCGCCTGCTTGGCGCTGCCGCCGGCCGAGTCACCCTCGACGATGAAGAGTTCGGAGCCCTCGGTGCCTGCGTCGGTGCAGTCCGCGAGTTTGCCGGGCAGGCGCAGCTTCTTGCCGGCCGTCTTGCGCGCCGTCTCCTTTTCCTGGCGGCGGCGCAGCCGCTCCTCGGCTCGGTCGATCACGAAGTCGAGCAGACGGTTGGCCATGTTCGGATTGCCCGAGAGCCAATGGTCGAACGGATCCTTCATCGCCTGTTCGACGATGCGCTGCGCTTCGGCCGTGGCGAGGCGGTCCTTGGTCTGGCCCTGGAACTCAGGTTCGCGCACGAACACCGAGAGCATCACGGCGGCGCCCACCATCACGTCTTCCGACGTGATGGACGAGGCGCGCTTGCCCTGGCCGACGCGCTCGGCGTGATCCTTCAGGCCGCGCAGCAGGGCGCTGCGCAAGCCCGATTCATGGGTGCCGCCGTCGGGCGTCGGCACGGTGTTGGTGTATGAAGACAGGAAGCCGTCGGCATCCGCGGTCCAGGCCACCGCCCATTCGCAGGCGCCATGCGCGCCGTTGCGCCCCGACTTGCCGGAGAAGATGTCGGGATGCACCAGCGTATCGGCGTGGATCGCCGCCGCCAGATAATCCTTGAGGCCGCCGGGGAAGTGGAAGGTGGCCTCGGCCGGAACGTCCTCGACGCCCTTGAGGAGTTCGGGCGCGCAATTCCAGCGAATCTCGACGCCGCCGAACAGGTAGGCCTTCGAGCGCGTCATCTTGAACAGACGTTGCGGCTTGAACGCGGCCTTGGCGCCGAAGATGTCGGTATCGGGCTTGAAGCGCACGCGCGTGCCGCGGCGGTTGCTGATCTTGCCGAGATCCTCGAGCTTGCCCTTGGGATGGCCGCGCTCGAAGCTCATGCGGTAGAGCTTCTGGCTGCGCGCGACCTCGACCTCGAGCCGCGAGGAGAGGGCGTTCACGACGGAGATGCCGACGCCGTGCAGACCGCCCGAGGTCTCGTAGACCTTGCTGTCGAACTTGCCGCCCGAATGCAGCGTGCACATGATGACTTCGAGTGCCGACTTCTTCGGGAACTTCGGGTGCGGATCAACAGGAATGCCGCGGCCGTTGTCGGTGACGGTGAGGAAGCCGTCCGCGGAGAGCTCGACGCCGATGAAGGTCGCGTGTCCCGCGAGCGCCTCGTCCATCGAGTTGTCGATGACTTCGGCGAATAGGTGATGCAGCGCCTTTTCGTCGGTGCCGCCGATATACATGCCGGGCCGGCGCCGCACCGGTTCCAGGCCCTCAAGCACCTCGATGTCGGCTGCCGTGTAATCGGCTTCCCCGCCGCTCGCGCGCGGCGCGGCCTTGGCTGCGGGAGCGCGCCCCTTCGGCTCATTGCCGTCGAACAAATCGTCTTTGCTTTTTGTCTTCAACTGCTTGGACATATATCTTGATGTGCTTTGAGGGCCGCGCAGGCGGCGAATCGGTTGCGGAGACTATGCCACGGCCGGCCTGGAAGGTCAGGCCGCGCCGATCTTGACCGCTTCTTGACTGCTTCTTGGGGTGGTTGCGAGCCAATCCCGGCGATTTTACGCCGCCGGCTCACCAGATCCCGGCAATTTGACGCCGCCGGCCGCCCCGTGCAGAGGTTTGTGACTTGATGTCACACAAGTCCCTGGCTTACCAGTGCTTTTCATGGAACATGACCTCAGGGCGAGGCGGGAAGGCTAATCTGGAATGGAGCAGTTTGCGCACGCACTGGCCGATTTCGTGCGTTTACACCAGGCCTGGGCTGCTCCGATCGTGTTCCTGCTCGCGTTCGGGGAATCGCTCGCCTTCATCTCCCTGCTGATCCCGGCCTGGGGGGCACTGGTCGCCATCGGCGCGCTGATCGGCGCAAGCGGCATCAGCTTCTATCCGGTCTGGATTGCCGGCGCGATCGGCGCCGCGCTCGGCGACTGGGTCTCCTACTGGTTCGGCTATCGCTACAAGGAGCAGGTCGCGCAGATGTGGCCGCTCTCGCGCTATCCGGAAATTCTTCCCAGAGGCGAGGCCTTTGTCCGGAGCTGGGGCGTGCCCAGCATCTTCATCGGTCGCTTCTTCGGTCCCTTACGCGCCTCCGTGCCGCTCGCCGCGGGCATCTTCGAAATGCCGTACTGGAGCTTCCAGGCGGCCAATTTCATCTCGGCGCTGGTGTGGGCAGCGGCACTGCTGCTGTTCGGCGATGTCATCGCCAGGATCATGGAATGGATCTGGCGCCTCATCTGACGCCGTGAACCTTGACGGGAACTGCATCTGGCCTTATAGCCGCGCGCCATGATCAACGCCGCGACCATCCTGTTCGCCCGTCGCCGCCGCCGCAGCTTTGCGGTTTGGGCGGTCGATCGCGTTTGAGATCATCGTCTTTGCCGCTGGATCCGATCCGCGGCATTCTTTCTCCTGTCAGCGCGATCTGATCCAGCGGCCCCCAAGGAGGCCCAGCAGGAGACCACGATGTACACGCCACCCTTTTTCAAGCCGGATCGTGCCGCGAGCCTGAAATTCGCAGGCGAGCGCGGTTTCGGCACGATGTGCGCCTTCGACGGCTGCAAGCCGGTCGCTTCGCCGCTGCCGTTCTATTTGACGTATGCGGCCGACGGCACGCCGCAGGCAGCCTTTCATGTCGCCCGTCACAATCCGCTGGTAAGGCTTGCGGACGGCACGACGCGCTGGCTGCTCGCGATCAACGGCCCCGATGCCTATGTATCGCCCGACTGGTACGTTTCGCCGGATCAAGTGCCGACCTGGCTGTATCAAACGGTGCATCTCACCGGGCCCGTGAAGCTGCTGTCTGACGATGAGCTGGCGGTGCAGATCGACACGCTCAGCGACATCTTCGAGAGCTGGCTGCTGCCGAAGAAGCCGTGGACTTCAGGCAAGATGACGACAGGCCGGCTCGAGGCGCTGAAGAAGGGGATCGTGGGTCTGGTCATGAAGGTCGAAGAGGTCGAAGGCAGCTTCAAGCTGAATCAGCACAAATCGGACGCCGACTACGTCGCGATCGCGAATGCACTCGGCGCACAAGCCGATGCCGACGCCAGGAAGATCGCCCAACTGATGCAGGACGTGAGGCCCGAAGCCTTCGCGGCCGAAACCAACATGCTCGAAAGGAGCGTATCATGAGCCTCACGGAAACCACGAAAGCGCCGTCCACCGGCGCAGCCGAGAAAACCGCCACCGTCTTCGTCGACGGCGGCTCCGGCACCACCGGCCTCGGCATCAACGAGCGGCTGAAGCTCCAGAACGATGTCGTGGTGAAAACCATCGCCGACGACAAGCGCAAGGATCCTGCGGCCAAGAAGGCGCTGATGGAGGAGGTGGATCTCGTCATCCTCTGCCTGCCCGACGATGCCGCCAGGGAGACGGTCGCACTGATTGACAGCATGGGGACTTCGGCGCCGAAGGTGCTGGACGCCTCGACCGCGTATCGGGTCGCACCTGACTGGGCCTACGGCTTTGCGGAGCTGGCGCCCGACCAGGCCGGCAAGATCAAGGCCGCGAAGAAGGTCTCGAATCCGGGTTGCTATCCGACCGGCGGAATCGCGCTGCTGCGGCCGATCGTCGATGCGGGCCTGTTGCCGCCCGACCATCCCATCAGCGTCAACGCGGTGAGCGGCTATTCCGGTGGCGGCAAATCGATGATCGCAAGCTTCGAGGACGGCAGTGCGCCATCCTTCGAGCTCTATGGCCTCGGCTTCGAGCACAAGCATCTGCCGGAGCTGCAGCTCTATTCGAACTTGACGCGGCGCCCGATCTTCATTCCCTCCGTCGGCAACTACCGGCAGGGCATGCTGGTCTCGATCCCGCTCCAGCTCGACACGTTGCCGGGCAAGCCTGATGGTGCCGATCTCCAGGCGGCGCTGGCCAAGCGCTACGCCGGCTCGAAATACGTCAAGGCGATGCCGCTCCAGAACGAAGCCTCCAAGGGCGGCCGCATCGAGCCGGAGGCGCTCAACGAGACCAACATGCTCGAGCTCTACGTCTTCGCCAGCGACAAGTACCACCAGGCGGTGCTGGTCGCGCGGCTGGACAATCTCGGCAAGGGCGCCTCGGGCGCTGCCGTGCAGAACATGCGGCTGATGCTGGGTCTGCCGGAGGCGTAAGCGGCACGCCGTTCCCCGGACGCGGCGCAGCACTGCCCTGGCGATGCGAAGCATCGTCCGGCGGTGATGCGCTGCAGAGCCGGGGCTCATGCCCTGCGGCGCGCATGCCTTACTGTCGGATGATCTCAGCCGGAAACGGCCGCGCGGGTCGACCGGCGCAGACGTTGTTGCGGGCCGTCACCGCGGCGTGGCGGGATGCCTCAAATGCGCCAAGTGACTCGTTGGAGACATCGCAGACGTCCTGATGGTCCCTCGCGTAGTCGACGACGGCGCTCCAGGCCTGCGATGCGCGGATATTGTCCTCGCAACGGTTGAGCATCAAGCTGCGCGTCTTGGGCTTGGAGGCCTCCGTCGCCTCGTTGCGCAGGCGGGCCAGTTCCGGGGCATTGCACCTGCGCGACGGCCGCGCAACACGAGGCGGCAAGGGTGATCGTCGCGATCACCGGCAAAAGAATCCGCATCGGCAGTGCCTCGTTTTGGCTTCCACCAGCACGGAACGATAGACTTGGATTGGCCGCGGGAACAGCCCTGTTCGTACCCCTGGCTGCCTCAAAACACCTTGAAGATCGCGAGCGCCAGCACGGCCTGGGCCAGGAAGCCGACGGTGAAGGCGAGCGTACGAAATACCGGGATGCCGAGCGCATAGACGATGACATGCGCGACGCGCGACCAGAAATAGACCACACAGGCGAGCACGGTCCATTTCGAGGAATAGTCGATCGCGTTCAGGATCAGCACCAGCGGTGCGAACAGCACGAGATTCTCCACCGCGTTGTCGTGCGCGAACATCAGGCGGTTCGCCCATTCGGCCTGAGGCTTGTCGCCGCGCGAAGGATTGGCCATGGCGCCGCCGAGCCCACGAACCTGGCAACGGTTGATGGTGTAGGGGATCCAGAGGATTCCGGTCAGGATCACCGTACAGGTCAGCCAGAACAATTCACGCGTCATAATCCGGTCCCCTCCAAATCGATACCGTGAACTTATACGAAAGCGCGCGCTGTTGCGCTATGCGCGAACCCTGACATAGCTGCCTGGCGCGTCCTCGATCGGGGGCAGCGCCTCGGTGCCGACGCTGCGCGCGGGCACTTCCTCCGGGTCGAGCGCGCCCAGCCATTCACGCCAGTCCGGCCACCACGAGCCCTTGTGCTCCACCGCGCCCTTCATCCACTGGGCGATGGTGACGTCCTTGATGTTGTCGTTGGTCCAGTACTGGTACTTGTTCGAGGCCGGCGGATTGACCACGCCGGCGATGTGGCCGGAGCCTGACAGCACGTATTTCACGGGCCCGCCGAAGAATTGCGAGCCGTACAGCACGGATTCTGCTGGCGCGATGTGGTCTTCGCGGGTGGCGAGGTTGTAGACGGGCACCTTGACCTTGGAGAGGTCGAGCAGCGTGTTGTCGAGCACCATGGTGCCGGTCGACAACCGGTTCTCCAGATAGCAGTTGCGCAAATAGTAGGAATGGTTCGCCTGCGTCATCCGCGTCGCGTCGGAATTCCAGTGCAGCAGGTCGAACGCGCTCGGCTCCTTGCCCTTGAGGTAGTTGCTGACGACGTAGGACCAGATCAAATCGTTCGAGCGCAGCATGTTGAAGGCCATCGCCATCTTGGAGCCTTCGAGCACGCCCGACATCTTCATGTCCTGCTCGAGCGCGGCGATCTGGTCCTCGTCGACAAACACGAGGAGATCGCCGGCATGGGTGAAGTCGACTTGCGCGGCGAAGAACGTCGCCGACGTGACGCGCTGGCGCCGCTTCTCGGCGAGCCAGGCCAGCGTGGTTGCCAGCATGGTGCCGCCGACGCAATAGCCGGCCGTATGCACCTTCAGCTCGCCGGTGACCTTCTCGATCACGTCCATCGCCGTGAGCGGGCCCTCCTTCATGTAGTCTTCCCAGCTCTTGGCTCCGAGCTTCTTGTCGGGATTGACCCATGAGATCACGAACACGGTGATGCCCTGGTCGACACACCACTTGATGTAGGACTTCTCCGGCTTGAGATCGAGGATGTAGAACTTGTTGATCCAGGGCGGCACGATCAGGAGTGGCGTGCGCAGCACCTTCTCCGTGGTCGGAGAATACTGGATCAGCTGCATCATCTCGTTCTGGTAGATCACCTTGCCTGGCGTCGTCGCCATGTTGACGCCGACGACGAGATTGTCCGGATTGGACTGGCGGATCTTCAGCATGCCCTTTCCGGCGGCGATGTCCTCGGCCAGCATCGTCAGGCCGCGCGCGAGGTTCTCGCCGCTGCTTGCAACCGTCTCGCGCAGCACCTCCGGATTGGTCAGCACGAAATTCGAGGGCGAGATCGCGTTGGTGATCTGCTGGACGTAGAACTCGGCCTTGCGGCGGGTCTGCGCATCGAGCTCGGCGTCATGCACCAATTCCTGCGCCCATTTGCTGGTGAGCAGATAGAGCTGCATCATGAAATCGAAGAACTGGTTCGACTTCCATTCCGGATCGGCAAAGCGCTTGTCACGCGGGGAGGGTGATATCGCGGGCTGGGCGTCCTGGCCGGCCATCCGCCGCGCCGCAGAGCCCCAGAGGTCGAGATAATCTTTTGCAAGCTTGGTCTGCAGGTCGGACGCACGCGATTGGTCCGATAACCAATACTCGGCGACCGACGTGAAGGTCTTGACGACCTCGGTGAGCTCGGCCGGCGGGCGGTCTTGCACCTCGCCGCTTTCGCGCGGCTTCAGATACGCGGCGAGCGCCTTGCCGCCGCTCTCCATCGCCCGCGCGACATTCATCGCGAAGGCTTCCGCATCGAACTTCATGTCGGACTTTGACTTGGGCGTGTCGGTCGTAACGGTACTCATGGAGACGACAGTAACAATTCATTCCGTATTCGTCACCGCGAAGCTCGCTGGTTTCGCGTCAAAGAGGTGCGAAGATGTGCTGCACTGCGACAAAGCTTCTTGCTTTTGTCACAATCGCCGTGCACCTCACGTTCCGTGGGCCTTGGATGATTTCTCGCTCGCGCCATTTGTGGGCAGCAATGGTTTGAGCTTGGGCAGGTTGTTGGTTAAGCTACCGGCAGCCTGGCGTTGGGACGAGTAGGGGATTTCCCAGGTGTTGGCGTTGTGGGACCTGCAAAAGACGCGGCTTGCGTGCTGCGCGCTGCTGATGGTGGTGTTCGCGTTGGGGGGCTGCTCGAGTCAGCTTGCCGATATGACTGCCGCCGATACGGCGGCGCATCCCAAGGAGCCAGGTGCCTATTTGCCGGTCCACGACCTGCCGCCGGACCGTGATCAGGCGATCATCCCGCTCGACCAGCGCGTCAAGATCGAGGCCGAGCTAGCGGCCGCGCGCGACCGTCAGGCCGTCGCCGCCAAGGATGCCAAATAGAACGCCAATGCGCGACGGCACGGTCATCGGGCGGCGCAAGGTAAATCGCTGGCGCCCCCGCCACTCCGTGCTAAAAGACTTCAATTCAGCCGAGAGTCAGGACGAAGGAGTTCAGTCCTCGTCGTCGAATTTCACTCCAAGTATTTGATTTTGAGTGATTTTTGCACGCAGGGCGAAGCCTCCTCGAAAGGGTCGTCATCGCCCTTCGATTCTGTCTTGACCGGTTGCCCGGAGCCCAGAGAGCCATGGACGATTTTTACCGCATCCGCCGCCTTCCGCCTTACGTGTTCGAGCAGGTCAACCGGGCCAAGGCGGCCGCGCGGAATGCCGGCGCCGACATCATCGATCTCGGCATGGGCAACCCGGACCTGCCGGCCCCGCCCCACGTGCTGGAGAAGCTCAAGGAGACGTTGGGCAAGCCGCGCACCGACCGCTACTCCGCCTCCCGCGGCATCCCCGGCCTGCGCCGGGCCCAGGCTGCCTATTACGAGCGCCGCTTCGGTGTGAAGCTCAATCCCGATACCCAGGTCGTGGCGACGCTCGGCTCAAAGGAAGGCTTTGCCAACGTGGCGCAGGCGATCACCGCGCCGGGCGACGTGATCCTCTGTCCGAACCCGAGCTATCCGATTCACGCCTTCGGCTTTTTGATGGCGGGCGGTGTGATCCGCTCGGTGCCCTCGGAGCCGACGCCGCAATTCTTCGAGGCTGCGGAGCGGGCCATCGTGCATTCGATCCCGAAGCCGCTCGCGCTCGTCGTCTGCTATCCTTCGAACCCGACCGCCTATGTCGCGAGCCTCGATTTCTACAAGGACCTTGTCGCATTCGCGAAGAAGCACGAGATCCTGATCCTGTCCGATCTCGCCTATGCCGAGGTCTATTTCGACGAGAGCAATCCGCCGCCCTCGGTGCTCCAGGTGCCGGGCGCCATCGACGTCACCGTCGAGTTCACCTCGATGTCGAAGACTTATTCGATGGCGGGCTGGCGCATGGGCTTCGCGGTCGGCAACGAGCGCGTGATCGCGGCGCTCGCCCGCGTCAAATCGTACCTCGACTACGGCGCCTTCACTCCGGTGCAGGTCGCCGCGACTGCGGCGCTGAACGGTCCCGATGATTGCATCAAGGAGATGCGCGACACCTATCGCAAGCGTCGCGACGCGCTGGTGGAGTCGTTCGGCCGCGCGGGGTGGGACATTCCGCCGCCGGAAGCCTCGATGTTCGCCTGGGTGCCGCTGCCGGAGGCCTTCCGCAGCGTCGGCAGCATGCAGTTCGCGACCCTGATGGTGGAGAAGTCAGGTGTTGCGGTCTCGCCCGGCGTCGGCTTCGGCGAACATGGTGAAGGATATGTCCGCATCGCCATGGTGGAAAACGAGCAACGGATCAGGCAGGCCGCACGCGGCGTGCGCCGCTTCCTTGAAAGCGGCATCGAAACGTTGCACAACGTCGTTCCACTCGCCAACAGGCGCTAATTCTCTCCTGCAGGTTCACTAAAGCATCATGGTTGCACCCCTCAAAGTGGGCATAGCGGGGCTCGGCACCGTGGGCGCCGAGGTTGTCCGTTTGATTGAGACGCAGGCGCGCGTGCTCGCGGGCCGTTCCGGCCGCGGCATTCGCGTCGTCGCGGTGACGGCGCGTTCGAAGGCCAAGAAGCGCGGCATCGATCTGCGCGGCGTCGAATGGGCGAAGGATCCGCTGGCCGTCGCCACGCATCCCGAGGTCGAGTGCTTTGTCGAGTTGATGGGCGGCGCAGGCGATCCCGCGCTGGCCGCCGTCGAAGCCGCACTCGGTTCCGGCAAGTCCGTCGTCACCGCGAACAAGGCGTTGCTCGCCAAGCACGGTCTGAAGCTCGCCAAATCGGCCGAAAAGCATGGCGGCGCGCTGAATTTCGAGGCAGCCGTCGGCGCCGCGATCCCCGTCATCAAGACGTTACGTGAAGGTCTCGCCGGAACCGGCATCGAGCGCGTCTATGGCATCCTCAACGGCACCTGCAATTATATCCTGACGCGAATGGAGCAGGAGGGCCTGTCGTTTGCCGAGTGCCTCAAGGATGCGCAGCGGCTCGGCTATGCCGAGGCCAATCCGTCCTTCGACGTCGACGGCCACGATACCGCGCAGAAGCTCGCCATTCTCGCCAGCCTCGCTTTCGGCACGAAAGTTGCTCAAAGCGCGGTCTATGTCGAAGGCATCTCCTCCATCGCGCCGGAAGATCTGCGCGCGGCCGCCGATCTCGGCTACCGCGTCAAGCTGCTCGGTGTTGCCGTGCGCACCGCCACGGGTATCGAGCAGCGCGTGCATCCGACCATGGTGCCAAAAACCTCCTCGATCGCGCAGGTGATGGGTGTCACCAACGCGGTTACGATCGATGGAGAGGGCATTCCCCCGATTACGCTGGTCGGACCCGGCGCGGGTGGTGCGGCGACTGCATCCGCTGTCGTCGCCGATATCGCCGATGTTGCGCGCGGCATCCGCGCCAATCCGTTCGGCCGGCCGATCGCGCAGCTGCGCGACACCAGGAAGGCGCCGATGGAGCGGCACGAGGGCGGCTACTACATCCGCCTTCTGGCGCGCGATTTCCCGGGCACCGCGGCTGCGATCGCGACCCGGCTGGCAGAGCAGAAGATTTCGATCGAGTCGATCGTGCAGCGCCATCCCAATGGCGGCGCCGCATCGGCAAACGGCAAGGCAGTGCCCGTGCCCGTCATCCTGATCACCTATGCCACGCATGAGGACGCCGTGCGCCGCGCACTCGCCGCCGTGCAGAGGGACAAGGTGATCAGCGGACTGCCGCAGGTCATCAGGATTGAGAAGAACTAGAGCATGATCCGGAAAAGTGTGGAGCGGTTTTCCGAAAAGAGCATGCTCGAGAAATAAAAACGGTTCGAACGAACTGTGAGTGTTGCGAGTTGATGCGGGCAGGGCGTCCTGTCCAAAACCGTTTCGAAGGAGTTAGCCGATGTCGACCCATATTGAAGTCCCCCCGCACGCCTTGCTCGAGCGCATTCTCACGCTGGAGATCGTGCGGGTGACGGAACGGGCGGCAGTGTCGTCGGCGCGGCTGCGCGGGCACGGGCAGGAGAAGCCTGCGGACCAGGCCGCGGTCGACGCGATGCGCCGCGAGCTCAACAAGCTGCCGATCCAGGGCACCATCGTGATCGGCGAGGGCGAGCGCGACGAAGCGCCGATGCTCTACATCGGCGAGAAAGTGGGCATGAACACCGGTCCGGAAGTCGATATCGCGGTCGATCCGCTCGAAGGCACCACGCTGTGCGCCAAGAACATGCCGGGCTCGATCGCGACGATGGCGATGGCCGACGGTGGCACCTTGCTGCACGCACCTGACGTCTACATGCAGAAGCTCGCGATCGGCCCCGGCTATGACAAGGGTGTCGTCGATCTCGATGCGAGCCCCGCCGATAACGTCCGCCGTCTCGCCAAGGCCAAGGGCGTCAAGCCTGAGGGTATCACCGTCCTCGTGCTCGATCGCCCCCGCCATGCCGGCATCATCGAGAGCGTGCGTTCGACCGGCGCTGCCGTTCGCCTGATCACCGACGGCGACGTTGCCGGCGTGATCCACTGCGCCGATCCCGACAACACCGGCGTCGATATGTATCTGGGCACCGGCGGCGCGCCGGAAGGCGTGCTCGCGGCGGTGGCGCTGCGCTGCATCGGCGGCCAGATGCAGTGCCGCCTGATTCTCGATTCCGGCGAGAAGATCGAGCGCGCCGCCAAGATGGGCGTCAACGATCCCAAGATGATCTACGGCATCGAGGACATGGCGCGCGGCGACTGCCTGTTCGCCGCAACCGGCGTCACGACCGGTTCGCTGCTGTCGGGCGTGAAATTCCGCAAGGACGGCGTGATCGAGACCGAGACCGTGGTGATGCGCTCCGTCACCGGCACCGTGCGCTACATCAAGGCCGAGCACCGCGAACTGGCGAAGTTTCATCTGGACTGATGTTCTCTGTCGTTCCGGGGCGACGGGACCGCGCAGAGCGCGGCCCGGAGAACCCGGAATCTCGCGCCGCAACTTCTAAATACCGGGTTCGCGCTGATGCGCGCCCCGGAATGACGATAAGAACGACTGGGGAAGCGCATGTCCGATCTCTCCGCCGTCAAGGCCCTCATCTTCGACGTGTTCGGCACGGTCGTGGACTGGCGCACCAGCCTGATCACCGATTTCATGTGGTGGGGGAAGGGGCGCGGCGTCAGCGTCGATTGGACCGCGCTCGTCGACGACTGGCGCGGCATGTATGTCGCGTCGATGCAGGACGTGCGCGAGCATCCCGAGCGTGGCTATGTCATGCTGGACGATCTGCACCGCCGCTCGCTGGAAAAGCTGGTCGAGAAATTTGCCATCAAGGGCCTCACCGAGGCCGATCTCGATCATCTCACCAAGGGCTGGCACCGCCTCAATCCCTGGCCGGACAGCGTTGCCGGCCTGACCCGGCTGAAGACAAGGTTCGTGATCTCGCCGCTGTCGAACGGCAACGTCGCGCTGCTCACCAACATGGCGAAGCATGCGGGTCTGCCGTGGGATCTCATCATGTCGGCCGAATTGTTCGCGCACTACAAGCCCGATCCCGAAACTTATCTCGGCGCCGCAAGGCTGCTCGGCCTCAAGCCTGAAGAGGTGATGATGGTCGCCGCCCATAATGGCGATTTGGCCGCCGCGCAGAAGAACGGACTGAGGACCGCGTTCGTGGCGCGGCCGACCGAATACGGTCCGTTGCAGAAGGTCGATTTCGAGGCGACGGGAAATTGGGACATTGTCGCCAAGGATTTTGGCGGGATCGCCGACAAGCTCGGCTGCTAAATTTAGACGTTGCGCCTCACGCGATCCTCAGCGTGGGCTCATCCCCTTCGGTTTCCGCAAAGCCCGCCTGCAAAACCTCTTCACGCTTGTGGCGCAGATGGGCGCGCAGGACGTGGGAGAGTCCGACGCCGTCACGGCGCTGGAGGGCGTTCAGGATCGCCTCGTGCTCCTGGACCGCGCGCGCCCAGCGCTGCGGCGTCATCGGCGTGACGTAACGGGCGCGGCGGATGCGCGCGGTCACGGACGCGTAGAGTCCTGACAGCACGGGATTGCCGGCGGCATTGACGATCCCCTCGTGGATGGCGCGGTTGCCGCGGTAGTACTGGAGCAGATCGCCCTCGCGATAATGCTGCACCATCGCCGCATGCGCGGCCGCGATGTCGGCGACCTCTGTGTCGCTGATGCGCTCGCAAGCCAGTTCACCCGCCAGCGCTTCGAGGCCCTGGCAGACCTCGAAGAGGTCGCGCATGTCCTTGTCGGTCAGTTTCGCCGCGCGCGAGCCGCGATGTGGGAGGAGTTGCACCAGGCCCTCGGCGGCCAGCACCTTGAGCGCTTCACGCAACGGCGTGCGTGAGATCTCGAGCCGTTCGCACAGCTCGCGTTCGGGAATCCGCGCGCCGGGCGGGATCTCGCCGTCGAGCAGAATGTCGCGGATGCGGCCGACCACCTCTTCATGCAGCATGGCACGTCTCAATTTTGAATGCAAAAATGTTCCAATAGACGAAAGTTCAGCAATTATATCTTGAAAATCCCAAGTTTTGCATTCAAAAATACAAAAAACATGCGGGAAGGCGGAAATGGACCAAGCCGTGTCGGGGGACGACCTCACTTTTGAATGCACGAACGGCGTCGGGCGGATCACCTTCAATCGCCCGCAGGCGCGCAACGCCTTCACCTTCGCCATGTACGAGCGGCTCGCCGCCATCTGCGAGCAGGCCAACGACGACCGCGCGATCAAAGTGCTGGTGCTGCGCGGGGCCGGCGACAAGGCCTTTGCCTCGGGCACCGACATCAACCAATTCCGCGAATTCAAAACGCCGCAGGATTCGATCGATTACGAGAACCGTATCGACCGCGTGCTGACCACGCTCGAGCAATGCCGGGTGCCGACGATCGCGGCGATCAACGGCTTCTGCACCGGTGGCGGGGCGGGCATCGCCGCGGCCTGCGATTTGCGCATCGGCACGCGCAGCACCAGAATCGGCTTTCCGATCGCTCGCACGCTCGGCAATTGCCTGTCGATGTCCAATGTCAGCCGTCTCACAGCGTTGATCGGGCCGGCGCGGGTCAAGGATCTGATCTTCACCGCGCGGCTCGTCGATGCCGCGGAGGCCGCAGCAATCGGACTGCTCGGCGAGGTCGTCGACGATCTCACCGCGCTCGATAAGCGCGTCGACGAGATCGCGCGCCTCGTGGCCGGCCACGCGCCGCTGACCCTGAACGCGACCAAGCAGGCGGTCGCCCGCCTGCAAAAGCGGCTGACGCGAGACGAGGGCGAAGACCTCATCCTGATGTGCTACACGAGCCACGATTTTCGCGAAGGGCTCGACGCTTTCCTCAGCAAGCGCGCCCCGCAGTGGCGCGGTCAATAACAGGACGCCCCGATGCCAAGCGATCGATCGCAATCCGCCTCACGTCGCGCAGGCCCGCTCGCAGGTCTCAAGGTCATCGATCTCACCCACGTCATGGCGGGGCCGACCTGCACCCTGATGCTCGCCGACATGGGGCGCCGACGTCATCAAGATCGAGAAATGGCCCAATGGTGACGACACCCGCCATTCGGTGCCGCCCAGGATCGGCGACGAGGCGGCCTCGTTCCTGATGATGAATCGCAACAAGCGCGGCATCGTGCTGGACCTCAAGACCGACGGCGGCAAGCAGGTCTTGCGCCGACTGATCGCGGACGCCGACGTGCTGGTCGAGAATTTCGCGCCGGGCGCGATGGAACGGCTCGGCTTCGGCTATAAAGAGCTGCACGAAAAATTCCCAGCGCTGATCTATTGCTCGCTGTCGGGCTTCGGTCGCACCGGTCCGTACAAGCACCGCCGCGGCTTCGACCTCGTCGCGCAGGCCATGAGCGGCATCATGAGCTTTACCGGCGAGCGCCCGGACGGCCCGCCGGTGAAATGCGGCCCGCCGCTGTCGGACATCACCGCCGGCCTGCTCGCGAGCATGGGCATCCTCGCCGCCTATACGCACCGTCTCAAGAGCGGTGAGGGGCAGTGGGTTGAGACCTCGCTCTACGAGGCGGCGCTGGTGCAGACCTATTGGCAGTCGACCATCGCGCTCGCCGCCGGCACCGCGCCCCGCGCAATGGGCTCGGCGCATCCGCTCAACGCGCCCTATCAGGCGTTCGAGGCCTCGGACGGCTGGCTCGTGGTCGGCGGCGCCAACAAGAAGCACTGGCTGTTGATGCTGGAAGCGCTCGGCGCGAGCGAGCTCGCTGCCGATCCGCGCTTCGTCACCGGCGCCGACCGCATGGCGAATTTGAAGGAGCTCGAAGCGGTCTTGAGCGAACGTTTCCGGACCCGGACACGCGCCCATTGGCTCGCGGCTCTGGACGAGAAAGGCGTGCCGTGCGGCCCCGTCCACGACATGCTGGAGGCCCTGAACGATCCGCAGACACTGGCGCGCGAGATGGTCGTCGAGGTCGAGCATTCCACGCTCGGTCCGGTCAAGACGATCGGGTTGCCGATCAAATTCTCGGAGACGCCGGGCAAGGTCGCGTCTGGCGCTCCGGTCTACGGCGAGCATACGCGCGAGGTGCTGGCCGAGCACGGGTTCGCCGAAGAGCAAATCGAAGCACTCGAGCAGGAAGGCGCAATCGTCTCGGCCGCAGGGGAGCGCGAAGAACGCGTCGCCTGAGCCGACGCCGGGACGACTGATCAAACAAAACAGAAAAATCAGTTGGAGGAAATCATGCGTGGGACGTCTCTCTTCCTGTTGTCCGTCAGTGCAGCCGTGCTTGCAGGCGGCGCGCCGGCATTCGCGGCCTGGCAGCCGCAGAAGCCGATCGAGTTCGTGGCGACCGCAGGTCCGGGTGGCGGCACCGACAACATCGCCCGCGCGGTGCAGAACATCATCACCAAGCACAAGCTGACCGATCAGCCGATCGTCGTCGTCAACAAGGGCGGCGGCAGCGGCGCGGAGGGCTATGTCTACGGCAAGGCCTCCGCGGGGGATCCCTACAAGGTGATCTTCGGCACCTCGAACGCCTGGCAGCAGCCGCTCGTCTCCAAAGTCGCCTTCAACTACACCGATCTGACGCCGATCGCGGCGATGGCACAGGACGAGTTCCTGCTCTGGGTCAAGCAGGACGCGCCCTACAAGACGGCCGGCGATTATCTGAAGGCGGCCGCATCGGGCGAGTTCAAGATGGGCGGCGCGCAGTCCAAGGACACCGACGAGGTGCTGACGCGCATGATCGAGAAGGTCGGTCACGTCAAGCTCACCTACATTCCGTTCAAGAGCGGCGCCGAGGCTGCGGTGCAGCTCGCCGGCGGGCACATCGATTCCCACGTCAACAATCCCAGCGAAAGCCTTGGCCAGTGGCGCGGCGGCACGCAGCGTCCGCTCTGCGTCTTCAGCCCGAAGCGGCTGCCTGAAGGCCCGAAAATCACGGCCACCGAAGGCTGGAGCGACGTTCCGACCTGCGTCGAGCAGGGCCTCGACATCAAGCAGTACGAGCAGCCGCGCACGGTCTGGCTGCCCGGCAAGGTCACGCCGGAGCAGGCCGCCTACTATGTCGACCTGATGCAGAAGGTGCAGGCGACGCCGGAATGGAAGGACTACATCGAGAAGACCTCCCAGGTCGACACGTTCCTGACCGGTGCCGAGCTCGACAAGTTCATTAAGCAGGACCTCGAGCACGTCAAGCAGGTTGCGAGCGAGCAGGGTTGGCTGGTCAAGTGAGGATCAGGAGCCTTCGATGATCTCGCGCCGCGCCCTCGAACTTGCGACCGCCGTCCTCACCGGCAGCTTTGGTGTTGCGGTGGTGGTCCAGAGCCTCGACAACGGCATCGGCTGGTCGAGCGCGGGCGTTGAATCAGGCACATTCCCGTTCCTGACCGGCATCATCATTGTCGCCGGCAGCCTCTACAATCTGGCACGCGGCCTCGCGCCCGTCGCGGCGGTGGCAAGCGTCCCCGTCGCGATCACGTCGATTGAGCTGCGGCGGCTCGCCGGCCTGTTCGTGCCGGCGGCGATTTTCGTCGCCGCGATCCCGTTGCTTGGGATGTATGTCGCTTCGGCGGCTTACATCTTCGCGGTGCTTGCGATTCCCCGCCATCAATCCGTCCTGCGGTCGGCAATGACGGCGGCGGCAACGGCGCTCGCGCTCTATATCGTGTTCGAGCGCATGTTCCAGGTCAGCCTGCCGCACGGCGCGCTCGCCGCGGCGCTCGGGGTCTGAGGGAGCGCGCGATGGGTAATCTCTCAGAGCTCTTCCACGGCTTCACCATCGCGGTCACGGTGCCACATCTGGCCTTGATGGCGACAGGCGTGCTGCTCGGCATCCTCGTCGGCGTGCTGCCGGGGTTGGGCGCTCCGAATGGCGTGTCGCTGCTGCTGCCACTGACCTTCGGCATGCAGCCGGTCTCGGCGATCATCCTGCTCTCCAGCATGTATTGGGGCGCGCTGTTCGGGGGCTCCGTGACCTCGATCCTGTTCAACATTCCCGGCGAGCCGTCCTCGGTCGCGACGACGTTCGACGGCTATCCGATGGCGCGCGATGGCCGGCCGACCACGGCGCTCGCCACCGCTTTCGGTTCGGCGGCGTTCGGCGCGCTGGTGGGCGTCATCCTGATCACCTTCCTCGCGTCCTGGGTGGCGCAGGTTGCGCTCGCCTTCGGGCCGGCGGAATATTTTGCGGTCTATTTCCTCGCGTTCGCGAGCTTCGTCGGCATGGGCGGAGCGGCGCCGATCAAGACCGTGGTGGCGCTCGCGATCGGCTTTGCGATCGCGGCGATCGGCATCGACACCGTCTCCGGCAGCGTCCGTCTCACCATGGGCATCGACGAACTGGTCAAGGGCGTGAACTTCGTCGTCGCGGTGATGGGCCTGTTCGGCATCGGCGAGCTCTTGGTCGCCGTCGAAGAGGAGTTTCATGCCCGCGCGGTCTCGTCCAGGATCGACTGGCGCGAAGTGTTTCGCGCCGTCTGCCGCCTGCCGCGCCACGGCGTCGCGCTGCTGCGCAGCGCTGCGATCGGCTGCTGGATGGGGATCACGCCGGGCGGCCCGACCGCAGCGTCGTTCATGAGCTACGGCATTGCTCGCCGGTTCTCGCGACGCGGCCGCTACTTCGGCACCGGCGAGGTCGAGGGCATCATCTCGCCCGAAACCGCCGACCATGCCGCCGGCACCAGTGCGCTGCTGCCGATGCTCTCGCTCGGCATTCCCGGCTCGGCGACTGCGGCGGTCATGATGGGCGGGCTGATGATCTGGGGGCTCAATCCTGGACCGATGCTGTTTGTCGATCAGAAGGATTTCGTGTGGGGTCTGATCGCCTCGATGTATGTCGGCAACATCGTTGCGGTCGCGCTGGTGCTGCTGACCGTGCCTGTTTTCGCCGCCCTGATGCGGATTCCCTTCGTGGTCATCGCGCCGCTGATCGTGATCATCTGCGTCGTCGGTGCCTATTCGGTGTCGAACTCCTATCTCGATGTGGTGATGATGCTCGGTTTCGGCGTCGTCGGCTATCTCTTCAAGAAGTTGTTCTATCCGCTGGCGCCGCTGGTGCTCGCCATCGTCATCGGGGACAAGGCCGAGGATGCGTTCCGGCAAGCGATGCTGATGTCCAAGGGATCGCTCGGAATCTTCTTTGCCAACAAGCTGGTGACGTGCCTCGTGGTCTCCGGATTCGCATTGCTGCTGTTGCCGTTGGCGTTGCAGCTGTTCGCACGCATCGTCCGCAAACCCGCCGCCGCTGGAACGACGAACCAGGAAAAGGTGATCATATGACCGGAAAGCCGCTGATTGCGCTGGCGATGGGAGATCCTGCCGGCATCAGCCCGGAGCTGACGGCGAAGCTCGTGGCGCAGGACGATGTCCGCGCACGGTGCCGGCTCCTGGTCATCGGCGACCGGCGCGTCTTCGACGCGGGCGCGAAGATCGCTGGCGTCACGCCGGAACTGATGGCGGTGGAGCAGGGCGCCGACTTCGATGAGCTGACAGGCGACACGCTGTTCCTCGATCTCGGTCATCTCGATCCCGCGCGGGTCGAGCGTGGCATAGCGAGCCTGGCGGGCGGGCAATTTGCGCTGGCCAACTACAAGCAGGCGCTCGAATTTGGCAGGGATGGAAGGGTCGATGCCGTCTGCTTCACGCCTTTCAACAAGGCGGCCATGCGATTGGCGCGCTCCGACTACGACGACGAGATCGCGTTCTCGGCGGAGGTGGTGGGGGTGAGGACACCGGCCAGCGAATTCAACGTGCTGGGCGAGCTCTGGAATGCCCGCGTCACCTCGCACATTCCGCTCAAGGAGGTCGCCGCAAGACTCACCACCGAACGCATCCAGCGCGCACTGAAGCTGACCGATGCGTGCATGCGTAATGCCGGCTTTGCGCGTCCCCGCATCGCGGTCGCCGGCCTCAATCCGCATGCCGGAGACGGCGGCAATTTCGGCCGCGAGGAGATCGACGTCATCGCGCCGGTGGTGGAAGCCGGCCAGCGCGCCGGCATTGCCGCGCAGGGCCCGTTCCCCGCCGATACCGTGTTCCTGCGCGCCAAGTCTGGCGCCTTCGATGCGGTGCTGACGATGTACCACGACCAGGGTCAGATCGCGATGAAGCTGATGGGGTTCGATCGCGGCGTCACATTGCTGGGCGGCTTCCCGTTCCCGATCTGCACGCCGGCGCACGGCACCGCCTATGATATCGCCGGGCAGGGCATTGCATCGCCTGGCGCCAGTCGTGCGGCCGTCCTGCTCGCGGCCGAGATGACGGTGCGACGCGCCGTCTGATTTGTGCGCACCAACGGGAGCCCGTGCCGACTGGGCTCGCGTTGCGTGCGTTATCAGACTTTCGGGAAAAAC
Organism: Bradyrhizobium sp. USDA 4472; assembly: GCF_054058595.1. Classification (NCBI taxonomy): domain Bacteria; kingdom Pseudomonadati; phylum Pseudomonadota; class Alphaproteobacteria; order Hyphomicrobiales; family Nitrobacteraceae; genus Bradyrhizobium; species Bradyrhizobium sp. USDA 4472. The sequence continues at coordinate 6,488,168 of NZ_JBSSAM010000001.1, read as the reverse complement.
TGGAAACTTCCGCCGTCGCAACGAGTTGGCGTCCCATGAACATCTCCACGCCGGAGCTGGGAACATGGTGGACGACGGCCCGTTACGAACAGCGGTTGATACCGCATGGCGCGTGTATCGCGCCCGGCATCGCGACGTCGATGCCGCGGATGGCCGTCGCTGCCTCCTCGAGCGCCATCTGCAAGGGAGGCGGGAAGCACGCGAGAGTCACGGTGATGCCCAGGAACTCGCCTGGTTCGGGCTCGCCTATCTCGAGCGGCTTTCGGATGACCAATGCTAGGGATCATTGAGAGGCTTGCCTGCCGCCTGGCGCTCGGAAGCGCATGGCCGAATTGCACCTTGCTTGCAATTTCGAACCTGCTGTCCGCAGCCATCGTGCTGATCCTCCGTTCAGCGGTGTAGCAGGTCTCATGCGCATCGCCCAGCTCGCCCCCTTGGCCGAAAGCGTCCCTCCCAGGCTTTACGGCGGCACGGAGCGTGTGGTCGCCTGGCTGGTGGATGAGCTTGTCGAGCTCGGCCACGAGGTCACGCTGTTTGCAAGTGGCGACTCCCGAACCAACGGGAAACTTCACGCCGTGTGGCCACGCGCGCTTCGTCTCGGTCGGAAGGGAACCGATCCGGGCGCGGCCTCTGCGATGTTGATCGAGGCGATTGCCAGGCGAGCCAGCGATTTTGACGTGATCCACGCCCATATCGACTGGGTGCATCTGCCGTTGCTCAGTCGTCTTGGTGTGCCGTTCCTGACGACCATGCACGGTCGTTTGGATCTGCCCGGATTGCCTGATGTGGTTCGGCAGTTCCCTGAAGCCGCATTCGTGTCGATTTCCGATCACCAGCGTGCGCCGCTTCCGGATGCAAAGTGGATTGGAACGATCCAGCACGGATTGCCGTCCGATCTGTTGCGCCCCTCCTACGAAGAGGGGGCCTATCTGGCGTTTCTTGGCCGCCTCACGGCCGACAAGGGGCCTGAGGATGCCATTCGCATAGCGCGCGCTGCCCGGATGCCGCTGCGCATAGCCGCGAAGATACCGCGCGCGGAAACCGCCTACTTCAAGAAGAAGCTCGAGCCTCACATCGACGGCGAAGCGATCCAGCTTGTGGGTGAAGTCGACGACGTGAAGAAGCAGTCCTTCCTGGGCCGAGCAGCCGCGCTGTTGTTTCCCATCGATTGGCCGGAGCCGTTCGGCTTGGTCATGATCGAGGCGATGGCCTGCGGAACGCCGGTGATCGCCTATCGTTGTGGGTCAGTTCCGGAGGTGATCGAGCACGGTCTGACCGGGTTCATCGTCGAGGACGAAGACCAGGCCGTCGCGGCGGTCGGCGAATTGGGCAAGCTGGATAGAAGGAGAGTGCGCGCCCGCTTCGAGGAGCGCTTCATCGCTGGTCGAATGGCGCGGCAATACGAGGATCGCTACCGCGAACTGGCTTCCGCGGCCGGCCGTAAAGGCGGTACGCAACGCTTGGAAAGGTAAAAGGAGGCGACGATGACGCTGAGGAAAACGGGGCAGATCTGCTTCGCTCTTGTCTTGGCCCTTGCAGCGTCGGGAGCGTTCGCAGCCGAGATGACGGCGGACGCAATCAATTCCGCCGAGCCATCAAAGAAGACGCTCTCGACCGAAAAGCCGACCCCGGCCGGGGTCCATCTGCAAGTCCTCCTCGACCGGGCGCATTTCTCCCCGGGTGAGATCGACGGCAAGTTCGGTGAGAACGCGAAGAAGGCGCTGCGAGCCTATGCGGAGGCCCGGCAATTGCCGAGTTCGGACGCGCCGACGAATGATGTCTGGCAAGCGTTGCGGACGGACGAGCGGCCGGTGACGGCGACCTACACCATCACCGACAAGGACGTCGCGGGGCCGTTCTTGCGCAAGCTTCCGGCGAAAATGGAGGACATGAAGGACATCCCCCATCTCGGCTACACCAGTCCGCGCGAAGAATTGGCTGAAAAGTTTCATATGAGCGAGCAGCTTCTGGTGGCGCTCAACCCGGGCCGCCACTTCGACCGTGCCGGCGAGACCATCGTCGTCGTCGACACGGCTGATGGGGGCGGTACCGCGCCTGCCAAGGCCGACAGGGTCGAAATCGACAAGGTCAGGCAAACCGTCAAGCTGTTCGACAAGTCGAATGCGCTGATCGGATTCTATCCGGCGAGCGTCGGCAGCGAGGAGAAGCCGTCACCTTCTGGCACACTGAAGGTCACCGAGATCGACCACAATCCGACCTATCGCTACAACCCCGCCTATCACTTCAAGGGCGTTCACTCCCAAAAACCCTTCAAGATCAGGCCCGGCCCGAACAATCCCGTGGGAATCGTCTGGATCAATTTGTCCGCCGACGGCTACGGCATCCACGGCACGCCCTCGCCGCAAAATATCTCAAAGGGGCAGTCGCATGGCTGCGTGCGTCTCACCAACTGGGATGCGGAACGGGTCGCAGCGAGCGTCTCGAAGGGGACGCCGGTGGTCTTCGTCGAGAGCACCAGCTGAGTGCTACGCGAGAACGCGGGTGACGAATATCTGAAATGATTGCTGCGACGCTGCGCCGCCATTGATGAGGGGCGTGTACTCACAAACTCGCGGATGTCCGGTTCTGCGAAGGCTTTCGGATGGCGGGTGCTTCGGATCCGCGGCGAAGCACAGCCTTCCAGAAAGTCACGCAGCCAAAGATTGTATTGTTTTTCGGTCCATGAATAATAGGCTTTCGTTTCACGGATGTACGTGAGGGCCAAGGTGAAATATTCGTTGGGCGCGGCGTTGCTCGTTCTTCTGTCATTCCAACGCGCGCAGGCGGACCCTGTCGGCGAAACGCATCGTGTGACGACCGAAAAGACGGCCGCCCTGCGCGACGCGGAGCATCGCGACCAATTGCGCGTCACCGTCTGGTATCCTGCAGCAAAGGATGCGGTAGAGCAGCCATTGGTCGTCGGCCTCGACCCACCGGCCAAGCCCTTCTGGAATGTCGGGTCGGTCGCGTTCAACGCGCCTTTCGCTGATGGCGGGCCGCGTCCGATCCTGCTGTTGGCGCCTGGTGGTAGCGCCAGCGCTCGCATGGTGGGCTGGTTCGGGATCGCCATGGCCCGCGCCGGCTATGTGGTGATCGCGGTCGACCACCCCGGCGATAACGGCATGGATGTGAAGACGACGGCGGCCATGCTCCTGCCCTGGGACCGCGCGGAGGACCTGCGCTCAGCTCTCGCGGCTGCCGAAAATGACCCTGTGATTGGACCACATCTGGACAAGGCGCGCGTCGGTGCGGCGGGACTGTCGTTCGGCGGATATACGGCGCTTGTCGCGGCGGGCGCGCGATCCTTCGATTTCGATCGTTTTACCGCGTTCTGCACCGAGAATCCCGACGATGGTACATGTCATCAGCGCGCGCGCAGTCCAGTACCGATGACGGACGCCGACAAAAGGAAAGCCCTGGCTTCGCCGGAAGTTGCCGCCGAGCGTGCCCGTGCCGGCGAAAGTCATGCCCTGCCCGAAGTGCGGGCGGCGTTCGTCATGGCTCCGGGGCCCATTCAACTGCTCGATCCCGCAAGCCTCGCAGCCATGCGCAAGCCCGTTAGCATCATACTGGGCGATGATGACATAGACGTGCCGCCGGCGACGAACGGCCTCATCGCGGCAAAGGCGATCCCCGGGGCGACGCTGTTACGGCTGCCGGGCGTCGGTCACACCGATTTTTTGCCTGATTGTACCGACGCCGGGCGGGCAACATTCCCGCAGTGGTGCACCTTCAGCGTCCCGCAGGCGGACACCCATGGTCAGGCGATCGCGGCAGCGCAGGAGTTTTTTGCCAGGACGTTGGCGAAAGCGCCGTAGCAGTAAACTCATCGTAGAGTCCTGCTGCAAAAGTGGGGCTACTGAATTTCGCGATCGAACGCATTCCCGCACTTCCGTTTGCGGCCCATCGCTGCCGCATCCCAGATATGTCGGCTGTCAGACAGCAGACTGCGTTCATCAACTCAATCCGCGCCTATCTTGCCGAGTTCGGGACCGTCGCTCCCGTCGGACGCAGGGGTGTCGAGCAGCTGCTGGAAGTCGCCGCCGACAACGCCGAAGACCGGGTTCCGGAGGCCGCCCGGATGTGCCTTGCTGCTCTTGGCGAACAATTGTGCGCTTTGCCGAAATGCGGCGCCTCGAGCGCGAGGGTGATTATGGCGTGATGCGAAAGAGCCGGCGATTGGGACAACCCGCTTCTGGGTTCCAAGCAGAAAGGACCCGCAATGACCGGCCCAGTCTGCCGGGGCTTAAACAAAGAGGAAGACGCCGGTTTGTCAGTTTGATATGCTTTTAGTGTAGTTCTTGCGGCGATCGTGCCGCCAAACCCGGGAGTTCACTAATGGCCTGGAAAGCACCGAAGATCGTCGAAGTGCCGGTTGGCATGGAGATCAACATGTACGCCTGCGCAGCGCGGAAGTAAGCGATTCGCATCGACCTGCCTGGCCCCAGAGCTTCGCGACATTTTTCGTCATTTTCTGGAGCCGGGCAGAGGCTTTTCATTTCGGCAACGCAGACAATCCTAAATAGACGCATTGTACGCGGCGGTGCCGGATGTTTGTCGGCGAGTATCCGTCGCCGCTCCTTTTGCATCTTCCGATGCGGCGCCCAATTAGAGCTCGGCGCACGACCACCCGCGATCACAGCGGTTAGGCGAACACGGATAAGTTTCCACGAGGCTAGAAGCGAACGATAGTGCGGCATCAGCATTGCCGTTGCCGTTACTATAGCGCTGCCCGCACTCCCAGTGCCATGGCCACTATTCCCAATTCCAACGCTTGCCCCGCGCCACCGATTCCCGCGGGTGAGCGAGCTGGTCACCATCAGCCTTCGCCAAACATCTGGTTGGGGTATGGGTTCCGGATTTGCGCTTCGCTTGTCCGGGCCGACTGCGTAGCTTGTGGCTGCGCACGGCGCTATTTCAAATACGCGAGATAGTGCGCGACGGCGGTGATCTCCTCGTCGCTCATGTGGTAGGCCACATCGGCCATCGCGGCGCCGCCACCGCCGACACGCTGGCTGCTCTTGTAGTCGTGCAACGCCTTGACCAGATATTCCTCGCGCTGGCCTGCGAGCCGCGCCACAGCCTTGGTGCCGGCAAAGCTATCCGTATGACATGAGGCGCAGCGGCGGCCGACGGCAACTTCCGCGCCTTTCTTCGAGAGTTCCGGATCGTTGTCCTCGCCAGGCGCGGGCGGCGTCATGGCCGCGAAATAGGCGGCGAGACTACGCACGTCCTCGTTGCTGATGTCCTGGGAAATCGGCTGCATCTGTTCGTTCTTGCGTGAGCCGGCGCGGAAGAACACGAGCTGCCATTGCAAGAATTGATCGGGCTGGCCGGCCAGCGAAGGGATGTTCTCGGTCTGCGAGATGCCGTTCTCGCCGTGACAGCCGGAGCAGACGGCAGCCTTCTCCTGGACCGCCGCATTGTCGGCGGCGCTTGCGGAGAGGGCGCCAACTGCGAGAAGCGCAGCCGCGCTGATGGCTTGCGAGACGAACTGCCGGCGCATATGGGAATTCCGATCTATCGACCGCGTCATTGCGGGGCGTGCGAAGCACATGCCCGAACTCCATAACAGCGAGTCGGGGTTAGGGGTTCCGGACTTGCGCTGGCCCAATCCGGAACGACAGCGTGAGACTTTGAAATGAGAGAAGCTGCGGCGCCGCTAGGGCCGCCGCAGCCTCCTGTCGTCGCGCGCTACTGCTTGCTGTAGCTGATGCGATAGACCGCGCCGGCCCAGTCGTCGGCGACGAGGATCGAACCGTCCTTGGCGAGGATGATGTCATCAGGACGGCCGAGATAGCCCTGGTCGGCTTCGAGCCAGCCGGAAGCGAACACTTCTTCCTTGGCGTTCTTGCCGTCAGGATCGACGATCACGCGCACGATCCGGGCACCCTGATACTTGTGTCTGTTCCAGGAGCCATGCTCGGCGATCAGGATGTTGTTCTTGTATTCGGCGGGGAATTGGTCGCCGGTATAGAACTTCATGCCGAGCGGAGCGACGTGCGCGCCCAGATTCAGGACGGGGGGCGTGAACTCCGAGCATTTGTGGCCCATCGCGAACTTATCGTCGGGCAAGTCGCCCTGGTGGCAGTAAGGATAGCCGAAATGCTCGCCGATCTTGTTGATCATGTTCAGCTTGTCGCTGGGCAGATCGTCGCTGATCCAGTCGCGGGCGTTTTCGGTGAACCAATATTTGCCGGTACGAGGATCGACGTCGCCGCCGACCGAGTTGCGAACGCCCAGCGCCCAGATTTCGGCGTTGCCGGTCTTGGGATCGACGCGCCGGATCTGCGAGACGCTGGTCGGGGGAATGCCGATGTTGAAGGGCGGGCCGAACGGAATGTAGAACCAGCCGTCCTTATCGGCCGCGAGGTATTTCCAACCATGAGCGGCATAGGACGGCATGTCGTCATAGACGACCTTGCCCTCGCCGGGATTGTCGAGCTTGTTTTCGATGTCGTCGTAGCGGATCAGCTTGTCTACCGCGATGACGTAGAGCGCACCGTCCTTGACGGCGAGACCCGTGGGCATGTTCAGCCCCTTGAGGATGGTCTTGACCTCTTTCTTTCCGTTGTTGTCCTTGATGGCATAGACGTTGCCGAGGCCGAACGAGCCGACGAACAGCGTGCCCTTGTCACCCCAGGCCATCTGCCGCGCAGCCAGCACGCCGGACGCATAGACCTCCATCTTGAAGCCCGCCGGCAGCTTGACCTTCTTGACGATGTTGGCGAGCTCAGCATCGGACGCGCCGGTCGGCGGACCCGATGGCGGCGCGAGGCCCTTCTGCGCCTCGGTCTCGTCGCCGAGGAACCAATCGTCCGGCGGATGCGTCCAAAATTCCTTGGTGCCTGATTCGTATTTCTTCAGTGGCGTGCTTTTGTCCTGCGCATTGGCAACGGTGGTTCCCGCAAGGAGGGTCACGGCTGCAAGCGCCAACACGGATCGATGGATCATCGATGTCATCGCGTCACTCCCCTAACGCAGCCGCCAGGGCTGCAGGTTCTTTGTTTTGCTGTTTGACTCGGTCTGTCGAGGTGGCAGACGCGAAAAGGTTAGCACATCTGCTAGCGGTGAGAAGCACGTCGCATGCGTGGCAGTTGCGCTCCGCAAGAAATTGAGGGGTAGGCGCATATCGCGACGACAATGATCTCCCTGCAACGCGGAATCGGCCTGCGCGCAACGCAAACTTCGAAACATCACCATGCACAGTGGGCCGGCGGAAGCTGGGTGGTCCGCGGAGACGTCGGCCACACAGCTGAAACATCATGCGAATTGACAAAAGCGGCGACTATTGGTCTCGAGTCCGGGCCCCGAAGTGAAAGCGTTGGTGTTTTCGGTCCCAAGCGTTTGAAATTGCTAAAATACCGCCGCATTAGCGGTCTTGGTCAGATCGCGACCGGCGGAGGCCGTCCGTGAAGATCGAGCGAGCACCAGCCATTGCGGCTCAGGCACGGGTCAGACCGCGTGTTTCATCCGATCCTTCTGTGCCATACAGCACCGGAGCGACCGCGTCGTTCGAGCGACCCGTCCCACTGCGCGATGGGCGCGACCGCTTTCCGAAAACCACGCTGGCGGCCCGGAGCGGCCGCCACGCGACCGTCTCAGGAAGCTTTTACGAGCCACTCCTTCCATAGCGGCTTCCTTGCCGACTGGAGACGGCATGGCAACCCCGCACTGCGGCAAGTTTGCGAAGAGCACCCAGCAGCATATCTGCGGCTCATTTTGCTGGCCTCAAGAGGCGCGATTAGAAGGGGCCCGCAACCGTGAGAATTAGGCAATGATCCAATCGATACGAAAGCTGGCGCCTGACCACATCATCGAATGGCCCGATGGTGAGCGCGCAAGGGTCACATGGGTCTCGGAAAACGGCGAGCGCTTTCGCGTCGAGGGTCTGCCGACACTGTTGTGGGCAACAGACAGTTTTCGGGTGGTCAGGAGATTTGCCTCAAAAACGCGAGTTTACTTTACCGCACCTCCTCGCATCGGGATGGCGTTGCGTTGCTGCCTGCCGTAGAATAGTCGCGCTTGAGTGGCAGGGTGCGGCCATGGGCCAAATCCTTCTGGTTGATTCGAAAAAACTGGATGGCTTTGAAGGTCTTCACCAGGCCGTCCACGGTTCGCATGTCGACGTGATGCAGCTCGGCCGCGGGCGGCTGCGCGGGACATTGTCGCACATCGGCATCGGCGAGTTTTCGCTGAGCATCGGCACCTTCAACGTCGGCATGCGCACGCAGCGCGTCGCCAGCGACGACAAGCTGATCATCGGGATGTTGCTCGCGGCCGAGGACCGCGTGGCCCATTGGTCGTTCGACATGCAGCTCAACGATGTGCTCGTGATTCCGCCGTTGCTCGAGCACGACGGGGTCTTTCACGGCGGCTCCGCTTACGCGGCGATGCGCCTCGATCTCAACGACGTTGCGTCTTTGTTCGGTGGCGAAGCGAGGCTCGGTGATCCCGACACTTGGCGCAGCCGGGGTCATTTCAGGGCCGACGCTGCGAACGGGCAGATCGCCACGCGCCGGCTTGTCGCCATCATGTCGCATTTGCGCACCCACAGATCGGGCCTGACGTCGTCGACCGCCGAATACTGGAGGAGGGCGATCGCGGAGTGTATGGCGGTCAACGTCATGTCGTCGCTTCCCCCAGATGACAACGGATGGCTGCGTTCAGCCCGACGGCTGGTCCGCAGGGTCGAGGATTATCTCGACGAGACCGGCACCCGCCCGGTGCACGTGTCGGAAATTTGCGCGGCGCTTGGCGTGTCCAGGCGCACGTTGCACCGCGCCTTTCAGGAGGTGTTCGGCCTCGGCCCGGTCAGCTTCCTCAGACACAAGCGGCTGTGTGCCGCTCATTCGATGCTGCACCAGAGCGCGCCCGGTTCGACCACCGTCGCTGCCGTCGCGATGGGCCAGGGCTTTTACGAGCTCGGCCGGTTCGCGCAGTACTACCTCGCGATGTTCGGAGAGCGCCCCTCGCAAACGCTCGGAGTTGCAACATTGCACACCGAAGCGGACGGCAGCGGGAGTGCCTAGGGGCGCCACGGCTGGTGTTCGACGAGGCCGATCAGAACGGCGCCATGATTCCAGAATGCCGGTGTTTTGCCCGACGTGTCAAACGGCTTTGCCGGTGGGGCCGACGACATCGGAAAATTCGTCGCGAAAACAATGCTCCCGCTACTGTGCATGGGGTTGTTTCGTTGGTTGGAGTTGGCTGCGCTGTGCAAAACGGCCTGGCCGGGGCATCAGGTGATTGCCCTATGTGCTACCCTCGTCGTACGGACTGAACGCATATGGCTCCTCCCGCATCCGCACTCCCCGTCGAATTGCCCCAGGCGTTCCTGGGGGTGGCGCGCTCGCTGACCGACAAGCTCTGGCGCACCCGGCTGGATGCGCGGGGGGCGGCCACGGCGCTCGCCATCGTGCAGCGTCACCAGCTGCCGGAATTGCTCGCGCGGGTCCTGGCAGGCCGCGGTGTCGACATCGACGCCGTCCCCGACTTCCTCGATCCGACCATCCGAAAGCTCATGCCGGATCCGTTCACGGTGACGGAGATGGAGGCCGCCGCGAAACGTATCGCGGATGCGGCAGCGAAGGGCGAGACCGTCGCGATCTTCGGCGACTACGACGTCGATGGCGCGACCTCGGCGGCGCTGCTCGCCTGGCATTTGCGCCATTGTGGGCTCGATCCGCTGATCCACATTCCCGATCGCATCTTCGAAGGTTACGGCCCCAACGTCGAAGCCGTGCGGGCGCTGGCCGCAAAGGGCGCCACGCTGCTGGTCACCGTCGATTGCGGCACCACCAGCATGGAGCCGCTCGCCGAGGCCAAGCGCCTCGGCATGTCGGTTGTCGTGATCGATCACCACCAGGCCGGCTCCGAGCTGCCGCAGGTCGACGCGCTGGTCAATCCGAACCGGCTCGACGATCTCTCCGGCCTCGGCCACCTCGCCGCCGTCGGTCTCGTGCTGGTGACGCTGGTCGCGGTGAACCGAGAGCTGCGCCAGCGCAGGTTCTGGAATGCGGAGCTGCCGGAGCCTGATCTCCTGGGCTCGTTGCATCACGTCGCACTCGGCACTGTTGCCGATGTGGCGCCGCTGATCGGCCTGAACCGTGCCTTTGTCGCAAAAGGTCTGATCGCGATGCGGCGCCGCGACCATGTCGGCCACACCGCGCTGATGGACGTGGCGCGGCTCAACGGGCCGCCGGAAGCCTGGCATCTCGGCTTTATGCTGGGGCCGCGCGTCAATGCCGGCGGCCGCATCGGCCGCGCAGATCTGGGGGTGCGGCTCTTGCTGGAAGGCGACAGCGTCGAGGCCGCGCGGATTGCGGCCGAGCTCGACCGCCTCAACAGCGAGCGCCGTGTCATCGAGCAGGCCGCCGAAGCGCAGGCCGAAGCCGAAGCGCTGGCCTCAATCGGCTTGGAGGACAAGCTTGGTGTGATCGTCACGGCCTCCGAAGGCTGGCATCCCGGCGTGGTCGGCCTCGTTGCCTCGCGACTGAAAGAGAAGTTTTCGAGGCCCGCCTTTGCGATTGCGCTGGAACCCGGCGGTATCGGCACCGGCTCGGGGCGCTCGATTGCCGGCGTCGATCTCGGCAAGGCGGTGCGGCAGGCCGTTGCCGATGGCATTTTGCTCAAGGGCGGCGGCCACGCGATGGCCGCAGGCGTGACGCTGCGGAAAGAAAAGCTCGCCGAATTCCGCGCCTATTTGGAGAATGCCCTGGCGCAGGACGTCGCCGAGGCGCGCCATGTCAACGAACTCTATATCGACGGCGCGATCTCGGCACGCGCGGTGACGCCGGAACTCGCCACCACGCTCAATCGCGCAGGGCCCTTCGGCAGTGGTAATCCGGAGCCGGTCCTGGCGTTGCCGGCGCACCAGCTCGTCTTTGCCGATGAAGTCGGGCAGACGCATCTGCGCTTGCGCTTCAAATCGGGCGACGGCTCGATCGTTAACGGCATCGCGTTCCGTTCAGTCGGACAGAAGCTCGGCAACGCGCTTGTGGCCAATCGCGGCCAGCAACTGCACGTCGCGGGCTCGCTGTCGGTCGATCGCTATCAGGGTGTCGAACGCGTGCAGTTTCGCGTCATCGACGTCGCACTTCCGGATCAGGGTCCATCCGTGATTAGGTAACGGCCTCAAACAACAAAAAGAAGCGGAGCGAACATGGCAGGGCAGGTTGAGGGCAAGATCGCGCTGCTGACGGGCGGCGCCTCCGGTATCGGCGAGGCCATTGTCGAGCTGTTTGCGCGCGAGGGCGCCACCGTCATCGCCACCGACATCGATGAATTGCGCGGGCCCGAACTCGCCAAGCGGGTGACAAAGGCCGGCGGCAACGCGATCTTCCTGGAGCAGGACGTCACCAGCGAGGAGCGCTGGATCGAAATCGTCGCCGAGATCGCCAAGCGCTACGGCCGCCTCGACATCATGGTCGCCAATGCCGGCATCGGCATTGCCGTGCCCTCGATCACCGATATGACGCTGTCTGACTGGCACAAGCAGAATGCGATCAACCTCGATGGCGTGTTTCTTTCGGTCAAGCATTGCCTGCCCTTGATGCGCAAACACGGCAGCGGTTCGATCATCATGATGTCGTCGCTCGCGGGCCTGCGTGGCGCGCCGGGTCTCTCGGCCTATTCGCTGACCAAGGGCGGCGTACGCTTGTTCGCGAAATCGATCGCAATGGAGTGCGCGGCTGCCGGCGACGGCATACGCGTCAATTCGGTGCATCCCGGCATCATCGACACCCCGATCTGGGGCAAGATCCCGACCGGAGCGAGTGGCGCCGGCCAGAACGCCCCGATCGATCCGGAGGAACGCGCCAAGGTCGCAACCCCGCTCGGCCGCGCCGGCCAGGCGGCGGAGATCGCCTCCGGCGTGCTGTACCTGGCGTCCGATGCCTCGCGCTATGTCACCGGCACCGAGCTCGTCATCGATGGCGGCATGAATGCCGGCGGGGTGCCACGGCGGGCGTGAAACGCGCAAGGCAGGGCGGCGGCCGCAGGGGCTGACGCGCAGGCGTCGGCCCTGTAAAACGCTGCCGTCCCCCGTCCGAAAGAGGTCTCCTTCGCCATGGCGCACAGCCTTCACGCCTCCTCACCCGCAGCTGTCCGCTCCAACCGGCCGGACCTCGCCACCGATGCCATCCGCACTGCGCGCGAGGATCTCGCCGCCTGCTTCCGCATGGCGGCGCGCAACGGTTTTGAGGAGGGCATCTGCAACCATTTCTCGGCCGTCGTTCCCGGCCATGACGATCTTTTCCTCGTCAATCCCTACGGCTACGCCTTCCGCGAGCTGACCGCGTCAAAGCTCCTGATCTGCGATTTTCACGGCCACGTTCTCGATGGCGAGGGCGAGCCTGAGGCGACCGCCTTCTACATCCATGCGGAGATGCACAAGCGCCTGCCGCGCGCCAAGGTGGCGTTCCATACCCACATGCCCTATGCGACGGCACTTTCGATGACCGAAGGCGATCCCCTGATCTGGGCCGGCCAGACGGCGCTGAAATTCTACGGCCGCACGTCGGTCGACCGCGACTACAACGGCCTCGCGCTCGATGTCAGCGAAGGCGCGCGCATCGCATCAGCCGTCGGCGATGCCGACATCATCTTCATGAAACATCACGGCGTGATGGTGCTGGCGCCGACGATTGCAGAAGCCTGGGACGATCTCTACTACCTCGAACGCGCCGCCGAAGTGCAGGTGCTGGCGATGTCGACCGGACGTCAGGTGCAGCCGGTCGATCCTGCGATCGCAGCCGCAACCTACGCGCAGATGCGCGAAGGCGATTCCGAATCCGCGCGGTTGCATCTCGCCGCGATCCGCCGCCAGCTCGATGCGGAAGAACCGCAGTACCGGCACTGACGCGGCTCAAGATCCCTGCCGCAGCTTCGCCAGCACCTTCAGCCCGCCGTATCCATCGGCGGGCGTGATGCCGGCGCGCTGCTGGAAATCCTTGATCGCCTTCATGGTGTCATTGCCGACGCGACCGTCGGTGCCGCCGGTGTCAAAGCCGGCCTTGGTCAGACGCGTCTGCATCTCCTGCACCTCCGCGAGCGTCAGCACGCGCTCGGAGCCGGGGAAGGGTTGAATGAACGGCGGCGCACCCAGGCAGCGGTCGCCGAGATGGCAGATCGCGAGCGCATAATTCATCGAGGGATTATAGCTCTTCACTGAATAGAAGTTCGGTCCCAGCAGGAAGGTCGGACCGCCTGCAACAGGCGTCCACATTTGCGCGGACGCGTTCGGTTGTGGGAATGGCTGGCCATCAGCACGGGTGACGCCGGCTGCCTGCCACGCAGAATACGTGCGGCTGCCGCTCATCTCGCCGGACGCGCGCACCTCGTAGCCCCAATGCTCGCCGCGGCGCCATTTGCCGCGATTGACGAGATACTTTGCGGTCGATCCCAGCGCGTCGTCGGGCTTGCCGAACGGCGAGACCTTGCCGTCGCCGTCATAGTCGATGCCGACATTGAGCCAGACCTCCGGCATCCACTGCGAATTCCCCATCGCGCCGGCCCATGAGCCGCGCATTTCCTCCGGTGTGCTCCAGCCCTTGTCGACGATGCGCAGCGCATTGATCAACTCGGCTTCCCAATAAGCCTTGCGGCGCGGCTCGTTCCAGGCGAGCGCGGCGAGCGAGGGAAACACCGGCGTCATGTGGTTCTGCTGGACCAGCGGATCGCCGTAGGCGGACTCCACGCCCCACAGCGCCAGCAGAGTGCCGCGCTCGACACCGAAATCGCGCTCGATCCGCGCGAACAACGCCTCGTTGTTCTTCAGCGCGATCTTGCCATTGATGATGCGCCAGTCGGAGACGCGGCGGTTGATGTATTGCCAGAGCTGCTCGTGAAACTCCGGCTGGTTGCGCATCTGCTTGAACACGCTCATGTCGGGCTCGACCCGTGCCATCGCGCGCTGCCAGGTCGCAGCCGAAATGCCTTTCGCCATTGCGCGCGCGCGAAATCCCTCGCGCCATTCGTCGAATCCGGGAGGCGATGCAATGGCACGTGTCGGAAGTGCGAGCATGGTGGCCGCGCCGAGCGTGGACCTGAGCACAGCCCGGCGGCTGACGTGAGTGGCCGAGGAATCAGTGTGTTTCATGCGATTATTCTAGCCGGAATCCAGGTCCCTGTGAGCCGGTTCCGGGAACGCGGGAACAGCGGTTCCCCCCGGAACAAACCGTCGCACTGCTGCATTTGCTCCCCACGACATCAGAGGAGGACAAGATGAGGAAGTACCTGTTTGCCGCGGCCATGATCAGCGCTATCGCAACGCCTGCGTTTGCGGATGAGGTCGGCGTTCACGTCGGTCCGGTCGGCGCCGGCGTGACGGTCGGACAGTCGCACGAATATCGTGACCGCGATCGCGACCGGACCACGGTTATCAAGGAGCGAGAGCCCGCTGACCGCAAAACCGTGATCAAGAAGGAAGATGAATTCGGTAATCGCAGCAAGACCGTGATTCATCATGACAACGACTGACGGAGCAGGGGCCCTGGCTAAGCGCCGGGGCCCACGTTCGTCGACGAGACTTGGGGTGCAATGAAGATACGCGCACATGCAGAGAGCCATGTCGTCGAACTCGACGACGGATCTTGCTGGCAGATTTTTGCCGGCGATCTCGCAGCGACGCTGAGCTGGAAGCCGGAAACGGAGTTGAATCTGGAGCCGAGTGGCGACCGGATAAGTTCGCACGTGTTGGTGAATGGTGCGGACCGAAGCCGCGTCCGGGTCATTGCGGCAGGCGCGAACTGGCCCGATGGCGAAGTTAAGAAAGCGTTGAAAGGCGGATAGCGCAGCCGCTCAAATCCGCAGCTTTAAGCATGTCCTTTGACGGTCGGTTCGCTTGCTTCTGCGCATCATGGGCACGTGCGAGACGACATCATCCGTGCCAATCCCTGGCCTGTTGGCGCAGGGCTATTGGTCGTCATCATGATGATCATCGCGGAAAACTTCGGCCGCGGCATTCAGGGTGACGGCGACGCCGGATTCGCCGATTTCGGGGATGGTGACGGGGGCGATGGAGGAGGTGACTAAGCCTCCTCCTGCAGATCGGCCGCGATGCCGGCAAGCCAACGGCGAATGGTTGCCTCCGCCTTGGCATCGAGGCCACTGGCCAAGCGCTTCTCCAATTCGATCACCCGTTCCCGGCAAGCCTTCAGCAGTGTGTTGCCGCGCGGTGTCAGCGTCCATTGCTGGATGCGGCCGTGGATGGGATGCGGCGTCATTACGATCGCGCCGTCGCGCTCGAGGTTGCGGATGATCACTCCGACGGTTTGCGGCGTCAGAAAGGTGAGGCGGGCGACGTCGGCACCTGACAGGCCCGGGTAGGCGTTCAGCATGGTCAGCAAGGCGAATTGCGGCGAGGTCACGCCGAGATCGACGAGCGTCCGTTCCATCTTCAGCCGGACGGCGGCGTGGGCCTGGCGCAGGAGATAGCCGAGATAGCCCTGCTCGCCGCGCTTGCCTTCGCCAGGGGCGGGCACGCGGATCGCAGGCTCCTCTTTGGGTGCCCTTTGCTCCGGTTTCGATTTCGTGATGCCGTCTGACTTGCGCATAATATAAGAGCTCTTATAAGATGTAAGTAGTCTTATAATAACACGAGGTGCACGGCAATGTCACACGCCCGAAGCGAATACGAGGATTTCAAGAGGATCGCGCCTGACGCCTATGACCTGGTGCTGGCGCTGGGCCAGGTTGCGGCCAAGGCCGGGCTCGAGAAGCAGCTCCTTGAGCTCGTCAAGTTGCGCGCCTCGCAGATCAACGGCTGTGCCTTCTGCGTACAGCATCACGTGCTGCTCTCGGAGCGATTAGGGATCCCAGCGGACAAGCTGCATTTGGTCGCGGTCTGGCGAGAGGCGCCGATCTTCTCGGCGCGCGAGCGCGCTGCCTTGGCCTGGACCGAGGCGCTGACGTTGCTGCCGGACGGGTTTGGTGACGAGGTCTATGCCCAGGCGCAGAGCGAATTCTCCGAGACGGAGCTGACCTATCTGACCTCGGCGGTCGCTTCGATCAACGTCTGGAATCGGTTCGGCGCGGCCTTTCGCTGGACGCCTCCGAAGCGCCCGGGCGCTGCTCAAGCTGCATCCTGATTGGCCAGGACGGAGATTGTCATGAGCGCAATGAATCTCGCCAACATGCAGCATCCGATGCCGTTACGCTCTATGGCTCTGGCCGTTGTCGGCGGATTTGCCTGCGCGCTTGCGATCGGCAGGGTGCTACCGGTCACGAAGGATATCGTGTCAGACGCACTCGCGCCGCTCTGCGCCAACGCTGCGGAAGGCTCGCCACTCGACAAGGTCGAGCCGATCGGGTCCTACGCACTGCCCAACGTGCCGGGCAAACGGGTGACCATCGTGCGCGTGTTCTACGGTCCGGGCGGATTTTCGCGGCCGCATCGGCACGCTGGCTCGGTGATTGCTTACATTACCAAGGGCGAGATCCGATCCCAGCTCGGCGGTGGTCCGGTTGAGACATTTGGTGTCGGCCAGTCCTTCTTCGAGCCGCCGGGCGCAACACATCTGGTCTCCGCCAACGCCAGCACTACGGAACCTGCCGAACTGATCGCGGTGTTCGTGGCCGATGAGGGCGCCCAGCTGACGACCTATCTGGATTAACCAGCCGATCGTATCTCGGACACCCAATCGCTGGTCCGGGATGCGCGATCGAGGTCGCCGCGCTCAATTCTCGTCGCTGCTCGATCCCTCACGATGATCGGGCTTGAGCACGTCTTCGGGCAGTGCATGAGCGACCGGCTGCGGGGTGCTCGCGATCTCCGGGCCGATTTCGCGCCCGCGGGCGCGGATCAGGCGCTCATAGGCCGAGACCAGCGTGACGTAGGGGCTGACCCAGATCCAGCCATCGCGTGTGAAGACCTGGACGTCGAAATGCAAATGCATCGACGTGCCCGCAGGATGGTCGAGATAGTTCGAGATCACGCCGATCTTCTCGCCTTCGGTGACGATGCGGCCATTCAGCACCCCATTGGCATCCAGCGCCTGCGGATTCATGTGCATATAGCGGAAGCGGATGTGCTCGGTGCGGCTGTTGACCTCGAGTGTCGCAGCCTGGTCCTTGGGCGCGCGGATCACCACGGCGTCGCGCACGGCGACGACGCCGCGCTGCCTGGGATCACAGGGGCTGCGGCTGTCACCGGGCGGGGGACAATCGGCGGCCCGGATGTCCTCGCCCTGATGGCCATAGCCGCCGCCGCACTGCCAAACCTCGAAGCTGCGTGACTCGCAGAAATTGTCGCGCCAGGGATAGGCGGTCGGGCCGTCGTCCTTCTCGCGCTTGGAGTAGGATTGCGAATGCACGAAGGCCGGCGCCGTCTCGAGCGGGAAGCGGATCTGCGCATAGGCCATCGGATCGGCATGGCCGCCCTGCTTGCGATAGCCGGTGTTCGGGATGATGTCGCCGCTCGGCCGGTAGCTGAAATCCGCCGCACGCCCGCTGGGACGATCGATCACGAGGGAGGCAACGTCCATCAACGGCCGCGCGCGCTGGCCGCCGGCGACATGCAACGCCTTCAGGAAGCGCTCGGCAACGGGATAGGCCTCCTTGCAGGCCAGCCGCCGTGGTTTTGCGACACTGTCGAGGCACTGGACGGACACCACATAGGCCGCGCCGAAGCGTGTGAACGCGTAGCGCAGATAGCCTTCGCGGATGAACCGGCGCAGGTCTGGATAGACGGTCGCAAGCGGCTTGGCTTGCTCGCCCTTGCCGCCGGCGGGATCGGCGATGTCGTAGACAAGTGCCGACCCAGTGATCTGAACTTCGACTGGCTTTGCGAAGGTTCGTGTCGGCATGCCTTCGCCGGCGCCAGGCTCGAGTGAAAAGCTCGCACTGTAGCCGGCAGGGCCGGCATCGAACATGTCGACGGGATTGAAATCGGCCTGATAGCGAGACAGCGCGAGCGCCGTGCCCGGCGCGCCATTGCGTTGCGCCTCGAGATAGGCGGCGGCATCGAACGGCAGCAGCACGGGAACGGGGCTGCGGGAAATGCCGGTGAAGAATTGCGACGAGATGGCGTTGAGCTGCACCAGCGCCGGCATCGCACGCGGATCGAAGCGCGGCACTGAACGACGCGGCACGAAGATGAAATCGCCCGCGATCTGCGGGTGGCTGCTGATCTCGGTGCGGAGCTGGTCGAGCGCTGCGCGCCAATCGACGCGCAGGGCTGTGAGGGAAGGGCTGCGGATTTCGTCTGCAGCGATCGGCGTGGCGGGGAGGAGCGAGAGCGACGCCAGAAGCAGCGAGACGAAGCGGAAACTCTTCCCAACCACTGTCTCGCCCCCCGGCGGCACCTATCCTGATTCGTCGCTTAGTCCTTGGCGCGCTCGGAGTAGGAGCCGTCTTCGGTCATCACCACGATGCGGGTGCCGACCGAAATGTGGGGCGGAACGGTGGTGCGGACGCCGTTAGAGAGCACGGCGGGCTTGTAGGACGACGAAGCCGTCTGGCCCTTGGTCACCGGCTCGGTCTCGACTACTTCAAGTGTCACGCGCTGCGGCAGAGCGAGCGAGACCACGTTGACGTCGTGGGTCGACAGCTTGACGGTCATGTCTGGCTGAAGATAGGCCGCGGCATCGCCGACGACGTCCTTGGAGACCTGGACCTGGTCGTAGGTCTCGGGATTCATGAAGTGGAAGCCGTCGCCATCTTCATACAGGAAGGTGTAGTTGCGCTCTTCGATGGTGGCCTTTTCGACCTGGTCGGTAGTCTTGTAGCGCTCGGAGATCTTTACCCCGTCCGAGATTCGGCGCATTTCGATCTGACTGACCGGCGTGCCCTTGCCGGGATGGATGTTCTCGGCACTCACGACGACATAGAGCTTGCCGTCTTGCTCGATCACGTTGCCTTTGCGGATAGAACTGGCGATGACTCTCAAAGCTATATTTCCTGCTTGCTTGGCCCGGCACCGGCCAGGACGTGGTCAAATCGATGGGGGACTTGGGGCCTCAAATCAGACCTTGGCGCCCGTTTCGGGCCGCAACATACTGATTTTGCCGTTCGATGCCAGCATTTTGCTGGCCGAGAGGGGCGTCGGTTAATGGCTGGGGACAAGCCGATCTCACCGTTCTGGACGCCCAGCCGGCACCTCGACCGGCGGCCGTTCCTCCAGGCTAGGGGAGCCATTACCGGCGCTGTCAGGGGCTTTTTCGCCGAGCAGGGGTTCGTCGAGGTCGAAACCTCCGTCCTCCAGGTTTCACCGGGCAACGAGACCCATCTGCACGCTCCCCGGACCGAGATCATCCGGCCGGATGGCAGCCGTGCCAGCCGCTACCTGCGGACTTCGCCCGAATTCGCCTGCAAGAAGCTTCTGGCGGCCGGCGAGGAGCGGATTTTCGAGCTCGCCCGGGTATTCCGCGACCGCGAGCGCGGTGACCTGCACCTGCCCGAATTCACCATGCTGGAATGGTACAGGGCCGACGCGCCCTACGACGCCATCATGGCCGACACTGTCGTGGTGATCGCCCACGCCGCGCAAGCAACCGGAATCGGGACCTTCTCGTTCCGCGGCCGAACCGCCGACCCCTTTGCAGAGCCTGAGCTGCTGACCGTCGCGGGCGCCTTCGAGCAATTCGCCGGCATTGACCTGCTGTCGACAATCTCGGGCAATGAGGGTAACCGTGCCGCGCTCGCCGGAGCGGCCGCCGACAAGGTGCGGGTCGCCCAGGACGATACCTGGTCGGATATCTTCAGCAAGATCCTGGTCGAGCATGTCGAACCGCATCTGGGACAGGGACGTTTGACCATTCTGTTCGAATACCCATCTCCTGAGGCGGCGCTGGCGCGGGTGAAGGCTAGCGATCCCAGGGTCGCGGAACGGTTCGAGGTCTATGCCTGCGGTGTCGAGCTCGCCAACGGCTTTGGCGAACTCACCGACGTAGAGGAGCAGCGCAAGCGCTTCACCGCATCCATGGCGGAGAAGCAGCGCCGCTATGGCGAGGCCTATCCGCTGGACGAGGATTTTTTGGCCGCTGTTGCCGCGATGCCTGAGGCGAGCGGTGTCGCGCTCGGTTTCGACCGGCTGGTGATGCTGGCAAGCGGTGCAACACGGATTGATCAGGTGGTGTGGACGCCGCCAGCAAATGAAGCGTTAAGTTAAGTATGACGAAGCCCAATCTTGCACGGACATTGCGCGAGCCGGCCGAACTCGTGGCCGCCGGCCTTGCACCTTCCACGGCACTGCCCGCGCTGGAGCGCGTCGCTGCGCGCTATGCGGTGGCGATCACGCCGGCGCTGGTCGATCTGATCGACAAATCCGATCCCCAGGATCCGATTGCGCGCCAATTCGTTCCGGCCGCCGCCGAGCTCGAGATGCAGCCAGGCGAAAGCGCCGATCCGATCGGCGACCATCCGTACGCGCCGGTTCCGGGGATCGTGCATCGCTATCCCGATCGCGTGCTGTTCAAGCTCGTTCACGTCTGCGCGGTCTATTGTCGCTTCTGCTTTCGCCGCGAGATGGTGGGGCCCGGCAAGGAGAACGCGCTCTCGGACAGCGCCTATGGTGCTGCGATCGACTATATCCGCATGCATAGCGAGATCTGGGAGGTGATCCTCACCGGAGGCGATCCGCTGATGCTGTCGCCACGTCGCATGAGCGAAATCATGGCCGATCTTGCCGCGATCGATCACGTGAAGGTCATTCGCCTGCATACCCGCGTACCCCTCGCTGATCCTGCGCGGATCAGCGACGAGATGGTCGCTGCGTTGAAAATCGAGGGCGCGACCACCTGGGTTGCCGTGCATGCCAACCATGCACGCGAGCTGACCGGCCCGGCCCGGGGCGCTTGCGCGCGGCTGGTCGATGCAGGGATACCTTTGGTGAGCCAGTCCGTGCTGTTGCGGGGCGTCAATGACAACCTCGCTGCGCTGTCGGATTTGATGCGGGCGTTCGTCGAATGCCGGATCAAGCCCTACTACCTGCACCATGGCGATCTCGCGCCGGGCACTTCGCATCTGCGCACCACGCTGGCGCAGGGGCAGGATTTGATGCGGCAGCTGCGCGGACGGGTGTCAGGGCTGTGTCAGCCGGATTATGTCATCGACATACCAGGCGGCGCCGGTAAGTCCCCGGTCGGGCCGAATTATGTGTTGGCGGCGCAAAATACCGCAGCCGATGCCGGTGATGCGAAGACCGAAACGCGCTATCGTATCGTCGACTATTGCGGCGACGTTCATCTCTATCCGCCCGAGAATTGAGCGGACGGAGAACGCCGGTTTGAGGAATGGAGGATCGGACATGAAGAAGATCATGGTGGTGGCATCGCTCGTGGTCTTGCTCGGCGGAGCTGCGATCGCGCAGACCGGGACCAAGGAATCGACATCCGGCGGCGCGACTTCTGGATCGGTGCCCCAGGCACCGATCGGTCATCGTCAGCCGCGGGCCGGCGACGTGCCGAATGAAAAGAATCTAAGCGATTCGAACAATCCGGTGAGCAAGGAAGACGCCCTGCTCGACAAGAAGATCAAGAGCATCTGCCGCGGCTGCTAAGCCCGTCATTGTTGCGCGGCGGGCAGGGCGCGAACAGCATCGCCCGGCCCGCCTTGTGGCCTTACGCGGAGCGCTCGTGCCGTCCGGCCCGCGCGGTGTTGCGCCGGATCTCTACCGCATCGGCGAGTTGCTCGAGCACGGTCGCCGTGGTCGCCCAATCAATGCATCCATCGGTGATGCTCTGCCCGTAAATCAGCGGCTTGCCCGCGACCACGTCCTGGCGGCCGGCGACGAGATTGCTCTCGATCATCACGCCCATGATGCGGTTCTCGCCGCCAGAGATCTGGCCGGCGATCTCGGCCGCGACCAACGGCTGGTTTTCCGGCTTCTTGCTCGAATTGGCGTGGCTCGCATCCACCATCACCAGCGGGGCGACGCCGGATTTTGCCAGATCGTTGCATGCGGCCGCGACGCTTGCCGCATCGTAGTTCGGCTTGCTGCCGCCGCGCAGGATGATGTGGCAGTCCTCGTTGCCAGCGGTCGAGGCGATCGCCGAGCGACCGAGCTTCGTCACTGCCATGAAATGATGGGGATGCGAGGCGGACTTCACGGCGTCAGCGGCGATGCGCACGTTGCCGTCGGTGCCGTTCTTGAAGCCAACGGGGCAGGATAGACCCGAGGCCAACTCGCGGTGGATCTGGCTTTCGGTCGTCCGCGCGCCGATCGCGGCCCAGGAGACGAGATCGGCGATGTATTGCGGCGTCGTCATGTCGAGGAATTCGGTGCCGGCGGGCAGGCCGAGATTGTTGATGGCCGAGAGCACGTTGCGTGCAAGCCGCAGGCCCCTGTTGATGTCGAAGCTGCCATCGAGATCCGGATCGTTGATGAGGCCTTTCCAGCCGACCGTCGTGCGCGGCTTCTCGAAATAGACACGCATCACGATCTCGAGCTGGTCGGCGAGATCCTCGCGCAGCGCGGCAAGACGCTCTGCATACTCGATGGCGGCCCTGGGATCATGGACCGAGCAGGGCCCGACGACGACCAGAAGCCGATCGTCCTGGCCGTTGAGGATAGCGTGGATGGCGTTGCGCGCCGCCATCACCACGCGGGTCGCCGTGAGGGTGCGCGGGACCTCCCGCATCACGTCCTCAGGCGTGCTCAGCTCTTTCAGTTCGCGGATACGCAGATCGTCGGTCGTGCTCAGCACGGCGGGCTCCTGTCATTTTGAGAACCTGCCGGCCAATAAAAAAGCCGCCAGGTCTGGCGGCTGTTCGGACGTTTGCTTCAATATTTCAGATTGAGCGCGATCCTCCTGCCGCCAGCGAGCTGTCGTAGCTAAAGTACCAAAAATAGCTGGTGGCGACGGTGATCATGGTCGGTCATATAGCGCGCCATGGGCGCCTTGTCATCCCCCAATAGGCGCGAGGGGCTTCGAGGCACCTCAACTGTTGCTTTTGCGTGCCGCCAGCGCCATGCCGATCAGGGTGGCGCCGCCGAACAGAAGGTTGATACCGACGAGCAGGCCGATCGCCCATTCCGCCGAGCTCGGCAGGCCCGTGATCACCATGAACGAGATCGCGATATCGACGAGGCCCGAGATCAGGAGCCACGACCAACGCCCGCTCAGTTCTCGGCGGTGCTCCAGCGCATACATGATGGTGGTGACGCCCTCGGCGAGGAAATAAGCGCCGAGCACGATGGTCAACGTCAGCACCGCCTGCATCGGGCGGGCCAGCAGCAACATGCCGGCGAGCACGGCGAGCGCCGCGGAGATCAACGACCACCAGAATCCCGGCGAGGTGCGCGCCCAGTAGGTGGCGACCAATCCGCCGATGCCGCTGACCAGAAACATCCATCCGAGAAAGATCGTGATCGCGAGGCTTGCGAGCGGCGGCAGGATCAGCGCGGCGACGCCGAGAACGGCAAGCAAAATGCCTTCGAACAGGAAGGCCTTCCAATGCGCCTTCACCGCCTGGCTCATCGCAGATTGCAGCCGTGAAAAATCCTCGGGCGATGTCATCGGCAAGCTCCAGATCGAAAGGTGTGCGCCCAATCTAATACGCGCGCACCCGGCTTGCCATCCTGCGGATCAACCGCCGCCGTGCGCTGACGAAAAACCTTCGCCACTGGTGCGGATGCGGTTGCGGCCAAGAATGTAGATCGCCGTCGTGACGACCAGCAGCGCAAGGCCGAGCAGGATCGAGACGAAGCCGATCGGGATCAGCGCCAGCGTCAGATTGCGTTCGGGGTTGATGAGCCAGTGGTGGATCGAGGTCAGAACGAAGGCAAGGCCGAGGAAGCCGACGCCACCGCCGGCGAGCAAAAGAGCCCACATCCGGCGCAGCTGGCTGAGGCGCTCCCGCGCGATTTCGGTGCGGGGCGCATGATGGCGCGCGACGCGGCGCACCAGGCGCATGGCAAAAGCGATCGAGCTGAAACCGATCAGCAGGCTCGCCCCGCCCAGCCACATCCTTAATGTCGGGTCAAGATCCGGCATGCGCTGCAGGGTGAGCAGCGGGAAATCGAACGCGGAATGCAAAGCGAGGGGACCGATCAGCATCAGCAGGCGGCTGGAGAGACGGGCCCAGTCACGGTGATGGCGGTTCGCACCGAGCGCCGTGCCAGCGCGCGCGATCGTGAGGTAAGCGCCGGCGATGATGCCGAGCGCGCCGTGGAACGGCACTGTGAGAACACTGCGCAGCGCTGCCAGCGACCGCCACATCTCGGCATGCTGCACCAGATAAGCGAGGTTCTCGTAGGCGGCGAAGCCGAGGCCGACGGCAGCGCCATAGACGACTGTGTCCATCGGGTTGGCGAAGGTCCGCCGCTTGGTCGAGGAGACCAGGACGATTGCGATCACCTTTACCGCCTCCTCAGGCAGTGCGACGCCGAACACCGAATGCATGGCGAGCGCCGCCCAGGGATTGTCGGGGGCCGCGACCATCTTGGCGAAGGGGGCCCGGGCGAGACCCAGCAGAGAGATGCTGGCTGCGCCAAGCAGCAACGCGGTCCAGACCTGGGCCGGCGGCCCCGGGCGTTCCTCGGCAGCAATGACAAGCCACAGCATCAGCAGCGCCGGTGCGATCGCGGCCGTTCCGATGACGGTGGGTAAAGCTTCAATCAGGTACATCGGCGCCGAAAATAGGTTCCCTTGGTCCGCTAATCCACGCTTTCCGATGCGACCATCTGTCATGCGCCTGCTGTCCCGTTGCTTAACAAGCGCGACAGCTAACCTTCATCAGGACCGCAAAGTGTCGAACGCGAGTGCGATCAATCGCACGACAGAGCCGTCTTCGTCGACCACATCGGATAGACGAGTCTGGTTGGTTAGCGATTGACAAGTCAGATCAAGGCAATGCGCAGTTTTCTTCGATATTCACGATGCACGGACGAAAGCGACGAGTCCAGAGGCGGGGTTCGTCACGAACCGGCCTTTCTCGGCTTGAACTGCGGCCTCCCGCCGGGGTGACCGCGCTCCGGCCATCAATGGGTGGTGAACCGCGTCGGGGCGTCGGGGGCGATATCGAAAGCGCCGAGATGAAATTCCTCGCCGACGGTCTCGGCGGTCTCGGCATGATGCGCCAGCAGCGTGAATGCGGCTTGCGGATATTGCTTCCAGATATCGAGGTCGCCGGCGGTGATCGTGAGCCAGCCGAACGTGTACATGTAGCGTCCGGGCTCGGTAACCCGGCCAACCCTGTCCCAAGTGATCTTATCGACTGTGATCCTATCGGTTGTGGTCTTGTCGACTGCCATTCGGTCCCCCGATCGCAAATCCGCCAATGACGCCCGGCCCACGGCACGGATGTCCAGAAGCTGATCCCGCAATTGGGCCGCGATAGGGCAGCGGTGAGGAGGCAGCACGGCCGCGCCGCGGCCGCTGCGCGCCGACCCTTAGCGTGCCGTCGAAGCCGCCTCCGCTTCGGACGCCAGCTCCAGCTGGCGGTGCGAAGCGTGGAAGACATCGTGGACGAGGCCGATCTTTTCCAGGCCCAGAATGATCAGACCGTTGAGATCGATCTCCCACCAGGCGTGCGAGATATAGGCGTCCCGCGGGAAGCGGTGATGGTTGTTGTGCAGACCCTCGCCGAAGGTAAGGATCGTGGTCATGAACTCGTTGGTCGAGGCGTCGTCGACCTCGAAGCGGCGATAGCCGTAGGCGTGGCAGACCGAGCCGGTGAGCTGGCTGGTGAGGATCAGCAGATAGGCGCGGAGCAGGCCGGAGAAGAGCACACAGCCGATCATGGTGTGCACGCCGCCGAAGACGTAGCCGATCACGCCGGGGATGAAGACCGCAGACATTCCGTACCAGACCCAGCGCGTGCGCACGAAGAACATCGCGATCGGATCGGCGAGGATGTCCTTGGCGTAATATTCGTTGTCGGTGGTCGCCTGGTCGAACACCCAGCTGCCCTGCGCGTGCAGGAATCCCTTGAACGCACTGACGTAGCGATTGCCGAAGCCGTCGAACTGCGGGCTGTGGGGATCGCCGATATGGTCGGCATAGAGATGGTGGCGGCGGTGATTGGCGACCCATTTGGCGATCGAGCCCTGCACCGCCATCTGAGCGATTGCGCAGAAGAAGACGCGCATGATCGGGCCGGTGCGGAAGCTGCGGTGTACGAACAGGCGGTGCATGCCGGCGCCGATCCCAAATGTCGTCAGCGCGAACATCCAGCCGAACGTAAACAGCTCGACTTTGCCGACGCCCTGGGTGACAGCCCAGATGATCCCCGCGACAGCACCGACGTAGAGAATGCCAAGCAGAAGGTAGCTCTCGCGCAGCTTGGCCCGGACGAGCGGGCCTTCGGTGACGACGCCGGGAGGGAGCTGCGGCTTGGCGGCACTGACGGTGCTCTGGGCGATCTCTGCCGGGGTGAGCCCGGCATCAGCGATGGACATTCCAGCACTTCCAATATTTCGGGGAGCCCGCAAGGATTGCGGACGGACTGGCTCACACCCTATCGCGCAGGCGCCTCGACCTCCAGCATTTAGTTAAAATTGAGTTAAAATCCGGTCCGCAGGGTTTATGCCGGCTGCGGTATTCCCTGGCGCACGACCAGGCGAACGAGGTCGTCCCGGTGCTGCCTCTCGGCGAATTTCACCGCAAAGCCGTGTTCGAATTTCCGGATCACCCGCCCGACGCAGGCTCCGATGGCCAGGGGGGTTCCGACCGGCGGGTCATATTCGCAGGAGATTGCGACCCCGGCCGTAGAGACATCGATGATGAAGCAGGGATGAGAACTGCCGTCGGCCAGCGTCAGGACGGTGTGGGAGGCCTGCGGGACGAAGCGAGCCTCGCCCCGCAGCTCTTGAATCCTGGCGTCTTTCTGCTTTTTCTCGAGCCATGTCAGCTTTTCCGACATCCAGGCGCGTCGCGCTCGTGTCATCTCGAGCTCCATCAGGAAACCTGATTTCAGCGTCGCGCTGATGGTGCACTGGAATTCGCCGAAATCCTGGAAATAGGAGGTCACTCGCTCTCCTATCTTGCCGACGACCGGCACGTCCACGATCATGCGGAACGGCGAGACGCGTTTGGTACGGCAGGCGAAGTTTCTCAGTTTGCCCTCGCAATCGTACCAGCGATGCAGCGAATAGCTGCCGCTCACAGTGACTTCCACTGCTCGCTGCCTGAGGAACTCTGCGACGGACATGGGCCCCAAGATCGTGTTTCGAATTCTTTCCGTAATTCCACGGTAGCGATCAAACTCTAAGCAAATGATGCCGACGCCCAAGAGCAGGGGTAAATTTCCGGTAAACGGGTCGGCCGGTCGTGTGCCCGGGCAGGGGGCAGACCGTCGCGATGATTGGGCGCGCGCGTTCACAACCATTGCGGGCGCGATGGAGCTGAGATCCTGCCGGCTATAGCCGTCCGGCATTCGTCGATGACGGGGATCCAGGATTGGCGCTCCCTAGCGGAATCGAACCGCTCTCTCCACCGTGAAAGGGTGGCGTCCTAACCGATAGACGAAGGGAGCAAACGCAAGGCCTGACAGCATTTGGCGACAGGCCCGCCGGCCGGCCGAGTCGTGCCCGGCGGCTTGCAGCGGGCGAACGTATAGTGGCCTTTGGGCTTGTGAGCAAGCCGTCCCGGCGGGCTCTTTTGGGCCCGGTGGATAGCCGGGCCCGGGATTCATTCGGGCAGCGATTTCAACCGTTTTTTAGGGTTCCCCGGGCTAGCGCTGGGGCGGGAGATCTTTTGCCGATGCCACAGCCCAAGAAACGCGCAGCCCGCAAGCTGCTGTCGCAGCATGCCTGGATAACGCTCGAGGGCGGATTTGCGGCGCGGCATTGCCTGGTCCAGGACATCTCGGCCTCGGGCGCCAAGATCACGATGGACGACGATGCGAGCGGGCTGCCGGGCGTGATCCGGATGGCGTTTGCGCGGGATGCGCGCACCGGGCGGAGCTGCCAGGTGGTCTGGCGCCGTGGCAAGTCGGCCGGCATCAGGTTTCTCTGACGCCGCGGATAGCGCCGGGCCCGTCGGCGGGCTACAAGCAGGCATGCGCCTCGCCATCCCGTGCCTGATCTCGCTCGCACTGACCTCCGCAGCCGGGGCCGAGGGCGTGCGCCTGCCGCCCACCGAGCCGCCCCAGTCCGCCAAAACCCTGCCGCTGAAGAGCGGCACAGGCTCTGCCGGGGCCAATGGCTGCGCGGCCTATGGTGTGGGCTTCACCATGGTCGCAGGCACCTGCGTGAAGATCGGCGGCACCGTCAGGGTCGACGCCGTGACCGGGCGCTGAGGGTCCCTGATGTCGCAGGACCTGATGCGGCTCGATCTTCTCGTTCCCGTGCTGATGTATTGCGCGCTGCTGTGGTGGGTCGGCCGCGGGCTGTCCTGGACCGCGAAGCTCGCCACGGCAGTCGTCACGCTGGCGCTGATCGCCATCGTCGTGACGGTCGAGCGCGGCTGGCACTAGGCCTGCAGACCCAAACCGCGAAAACAACCCCATGCACAGTAGAAGCCGGCCGCGGGCAGTTTTGCGCCGCGAGCGCGATTCCGCGCGCGCGCACCGGGCCTTGACCCGCGCCGGCGGCTCACGACATCGGCGGGGCCACGTGCTGCGCGAATCCGGGCCGCTTGCCGAGCGCGGCAAGCCAGCGCGTGAGGTTCGGCTGCGCCGGCCGGGAGATCCCCTCGACGCCGAGCCAGCGCCGCGCATAGGCGCCGACGGCGATATCGGCGAGCGTGAACGCGTCGCCTTCCATGTAGGGCCGCGTCGAGAGCAGCCGGTCGGCGATCGTCCAGACCTCGGCGGCCGCATCGGCATCCCTCTGCACCTTGATCATGTCGCGCTCGGCCGGCGCCGTGCGCACGATGCCCCAGAACACCGGGCGATCGACCGGCTGCACCATCGACAGCGTCCAGTCGAGCCAGCGGTCGACGCCGGCGCGCAGCTTCGGCGCCTCCGGATAGATCGGATTGCCGCGCCCATGCGCGAGGCAGAGATAGCGCATGATGGAGTTGGACTCCCACAGCGAGAAGTCGCCCTCGACCAGCGTCGGAATCCGCGCATTCGGATTCATCGCGAGATAGTCGGCCTCACGCGTCTTGCCGTATTGCATCCCGGCATCGATGCGCTGGTAGCGCAGCCCGAGCTCGGTGAGGCACCACAGCACCTTCTGCACGTTGACCGAATTGGCGCGGCCCCAGATCGTCAGCTGTGTGTCAGGCATCGAGCGTCTCCCGCAGCGTTGATGTGCCGCGGGTGATAGCGGAAATCGCCAGCCACAGCGATGCTGTTTGCCGCGCGCCCCTCATGCGAAAAGCTCCGCTTCGAGAAGCGGAGCTTTCATTGCAGCGCGAACCTGATGCGCGACAAACGCAAAATGCGCTTGCGCTGGCGACAAACGCGAATGCGTTTGCGCTGGCGACAAACGCGAATGCGTTTGCGCTGGCGACAAACGCGAATGCGTTTGCGCCGATATCAACGGCCGAAGAACAGCCACAACAGAATGATCACCGGGATCGGCACACCCAGCAGCCACAGCAAAATTCCGCGTCCCATCGCGTCCTCCTCCAATTCGTTTTGTCGGAGGGGCAACGCCGGCCGCGGGAGCTTGTTCCTGCTATCTGGACCTACCAATGGCCGGTGTTCGGCATCGACGCCCACGGCTCGGCCGGCGCCTTCGGCTCGCCCTTCTGCAGCAGCTCGATCGAGTGCAGATCAGGCGAGCGGACGAAGGCCATGTTGCCGTCGCGCGGCGGCCGGTTGATGGTGACGCCGGCCTTCTGCAGCTTCTCGCAGGTGGCGTAGATATCGTCGACCTCATAGGCGAGATGGCCGAAGAAGCGGTCCTCGCCATACTTCTCCTCGTCCCAATTATAGGTGAGCTCGACCAGCGGCGCGCCCCGCGTCGGCGGCTGCTTCTTCAGCGCCGCGAGATCATCAGACGCGCACAGGAACACCAGCGTGAAGCGCCCCTTGTCGTTCTCGATCCGCCGCACCTCCTTCAGCCCCAGCGCATCCTGGTAAAACTTCAGCGCGACATCGAGATTGCGCACGCGCAGCATGGTGTGGAGATAACGCATGTTTTTTGCTCCCTTGGATGATCAGAGGGTTTTGCTTTGGGCCGGAACGGCGGGGGAGAGATAGCAGGAAAGTGGGGGGAGGGGCAGGGGGCGGGGGAAACGTGTGCGTGAGGGGGAAAAGCTCAGAAGTACAGAGCCTGTGCGAACCACGCCGACACGTCGGCAGAAGACCCGCGGCGCATGAGTCTGGTGCGCTGTGACCGCACTTCACCGCAACTTCAGCAGCCGCTAGCCTACCGGCTCTGCCACCGAAGGAAGAAGAAGCTGTTCTCGGGACGGCCGTGACGGCCGCGCCCGGCGTGAGCAGCGGACCGCAGCGCTGAGGGACGTGGACGAATAAATGTCAACGAACCCCAAGCGAGCAAAATCGAAAGGCTCGTTGGAGAATATGACCAGTACCGGCCGGTCGTCGTAGAAACGGATCTCGATCATGGGACGCTCACATCGACCGCTGACATCCTTTTGTAGCGAATGGCTGATCCAGAGTAATTTCCCTTCTGGATTAACCCGAAGTAGGCGCCTCCGCCGGACTTTCCTCCGTCGGGCTGCAAGAGATGGCCGTCGTCGCGGTGGCGCCGGCGGCGATCGGCCCCGTCACCTCGGGCCAGCAATTGTCACTGGCGTTGTTGGTCTGGATCTCGAGCAATTGCCGCCCAATACTCCGCCGCGGGCTAATCGAAGTCGCGGTCGGCAGCCATCGCAAGCGAATTTAATGCACTGTCAGCGTAATTGGTTGAGAGAGGTGACGGCGGGCTGCCCGTAGTCCGCGCCGTCCCCGAGCAGGACTGGAGCCGGCAGAGCGCCACCGCTAAAAGGATTTAGTGCGCCGTCACCGCAATTGCAGTTCCAAGAGTCGAATGATCAATTGAGGTGCCGTTTGCTGCGGCTTTAATTGGAGCGGTGATTCAACGTCCGCTACTGGAGGGCAAACTTGTGGTGGATGAGAAGCGAAGACTCCTCTGGCATGGCGCAGCCTTGTTCCTGATCGGATTGCTGACGGGGTTGGTCGAGCAGCATTTCACCAATGTGAGGATGGCGTTGGCTGCTCATTTGGAGGGCGTGATGAACGGCACGTTCTTGCTGGCGGTCGGCGCCATCTGGAGCGAGGTCAGGCTATCGGCACGAACGAAGGCAGTGGCCTATTGGGCACTGCTCATCGGAACATACGGCAATTGGATCGTGACGACGTCGGCTGCCGTGCTTGGGACGGCCGCGCTCTCGCCAATCACGGCGACGGGGCATGAAGCTGCGCCTTGGAAGGAGGCAATGATCACCGGCGGCTTCGTATTCATCGGCTCTGCCATCGTCCTGGCCGTTGTCTTGCTCATGCTCGGGTTGCGCACCAAAGCGAAGCCGGAGTGAGGGGACGGAAGGCCATGGCCCACTACGGTATTGCGGAAATCGCGATGACCGCAATTACGGAATTGCGGTGATAGTGCACTCATCTCCAGCGGCACGAGTGGTTGGGTGCACTGTCACCGTAATTTCAGATTTCATTTCTTTTTCTTTTGCTTCTTCTGCTTTTTTATGGTGTCGGCCTGAGCCCGGAAGGCTTCGGCGAGGCTCTTCATCTGGTCGGCCACAAAAGCGTCAGCCGTTCGGGCGGCCGCCTGTTCGGCCACGACAGCCTGCTTTTTGATTTGCTTCACCACACCCATAAGGACTCAATGTGCGGACTGTTGTGTGGTTCCCTTCCGCATTGCAGCGACGGTGGACCCAAGGGACGAGGCTGCGCCGAGGCCGCAGAGCCCAGGTGGCGGCCGCGAATAGATTTAGTGCGCCGCCACCGTAACTGCCTACTTGCACTCAAAACTCGCCGCGCTTTCCGGATCGCCTTGCCCCTTGTACTGCGCATGTTGCGGATAGGCGCAGAGCGGCCGGCTGCGGCCGGGAAAGGCTGGTCCTGTCGCGAGCACCGCATCGGGCGCCTTGCCGTCTTCCACCCAGTTCACGACCGCGCTGAGGAGATCGAAATGATCGAGCGTTGCGCCGCTCGAGCAGTGACCCATGCCGGGCACCAGGAAGGCCCGGCTCGATGTCTCCCGCACCATCTCCATGCCGCCGGAATCCGCCGCCATGCGCTCGTAGTAATTCACGGTGTCTTCAGCCGAGAACCAGGGATCGCTCACACCGTGGTAGAACAGCAGCTTGCCGCCATGGCCGAAGTAGCTCGACAGGTTGGTCCAGTAGGCGGTGTTGGCGAGGCGATCCAACCCGCTGGTGTTGACCCGGTCTTCGAGTTGATCGACGTTGATGTTGTCCCAAACGGGCGGTCCGACCGGACTGCGCGCGCCGGTCGTCAGGATGCCCGGAATGGCAACGCCTTCGGCTGCCACGCCGCTGTCCCACGGGAACGGCGGGTAGACCTGCGTGCCACGTGAGTTCTTCGGTCCGGCAAAAGCTTTCCTGAGGGCATCGACCTGCGGCGGCGCCAGGCAGGAATCCGTCTTGCCATCCGTCTTGTCGCCCTTGCAGGTGAGGACCGCGGGATCGAATTGACAGGCCTTGACGTCGAAGATCAGGCCATCCTTGACGCCGTCCTTGGCGTCGCAGGCCTCGAGGATCGCGTTCGTGATCAGCTTGCGCTCGCCCGCGGAAAAAGTCCTGGCGGGCTCCGGCTTGCCGGACGCATCTTTCGGCGCGATCTGGCTGAAGGCGGCGTTGGCCCAGGCGAGACCGATATTGGAGTTGCCGGTGCGCATCGCAGGCGCGCCGGCGACGATGCCGTCGAATTGCTCGGGATAGCGCGCCGACGCCAGCATGGCTTCGCGGCCCCCGGTCGAGCACCCCGTGAAATAGGAGCGTTTTGCGGGCTGGCCATAGTAATGCGCGACGATCGCCTTGGCTGATATCGTCACCTTGCCGACGGATGCAGTGGCGAAGTTGAGCGCGGCTTCCTGGTCCTTTAGGAACGAGGCATCGAACACCTCGCCCTGATGACCGCTATCGGTCGTAACAACGGCAAAGCCGCGCGCCAGCGCCGGCACCTCGCCGGCCGCCTGGTAACCCAGAGGCGGCCGGATCGTGCCGTTCAAACCGCCGCCGCCCTGAAACAAGAACCGGCCGTTCCAGCGATCGGGCAGGGCGATGGCAAAGCCGATCGCGTAGGACTTGCCCTCGACGCCCACGCGCTGATCGATCACGCCATCGGCGCGGCAGTTCGACGGCATCGCCACCGATACGGTGGCCGGCGCCGGCGGCGACGGCTGCACGGTCCCCGGCGGCGCCTCCGGCACCATCTCGGCCTTTGTGACCAGTGCCGTCGATCCCGGCATCTTCCAGCCGGTCAAGTCAGCGCATTTGAGTGCAGGTGGTATGTTGGTTGAATCGGCCGCGCTTGCCGGCGAGATCGCAATGACCACGAAGGCCGCTGCCAGAGACAGGCAATCCATCGCACCATCAAGGGTCACATTGCTTTTTCGCTGCATCGTTCTTCCCTGCCGTTTCTTGATTTTATTACGGTGCACGTAACTCACGCTGGCCGCCGCGACGATGCGCTGACATTGAATCTATCCTGTCTTATTCGGAAGGTGCAGTCCAGCCGCGCACATTGCAGTCCAGCACTGCCGCCTTAATTCGAGGTCGGACGTGTCGACGGGAATTGACGGAGATCGCTACCGCGGGCGCCGCAAAGCGGGCCGAGCGCGATTTCACCGCATTCGTTCGCGGCGCATTGAACCGCATTAGCAGCAGCGCGCGTCCGGGGATCAAAAATCGGGGGCGGGCGAGATGGCCGGCGCCGTGAGAGCGCCAACATGAGGCTGACGTCTCGCACAGCGCCAAGACCAATCCATAAGACCAATCCATAAGGCCAGTCCATAAGGCTATTCCATGTGGCCGATCATCTAAACGCTGCCGCAAAGAACGACAGCGCTGGAAAAGCCTAAACGCAAAAGTACAGGCAGAAACGTTCTCAGTTGGACGTACAGACCTTGACGGTCTTCATGCCGGTTTCGGCTTCGGCGCGGGTCTTGTAGACCGTGTCGCCGCTGACCACCGTCGTCTCCGACGTCGTCGGCTTCGATTCCGTGATCGTGCACTTCTTGGTCTTCACGTCTTGCACGACGTAGAATGACTGCGCAAACGCGGGAGCCGCCACTGAAGTCAACATGGCGACGGCGATCATCGTTTTGAATTTCATTTTGTCCTCCTCGATCAGCCCGGCCAGCGGGCCCGTTTTCAAAACTCCGAAAATTACCACTTGTTCCCGGATGCCTCGAACCATCCTGCCGGCGCTGCGTTGTCGCGTCGTACAACAGGAGGATTCGATGCTCGACGTACGGCTGGCGGCAACTCTCATCGCGATGTCGATTGCTTTGATGTCGGTTGCATTCGCCGAACCGACGAAGGACCGGGCTCAGCCCGTGGTTCAAAGCTCCAGCGAAGCGCGGCCCGTGCGCGTCATCCTCCCGGCTCCCTGGGAGCCCAGCGAGAGGCAAGCCGAAACGCGGTCGGCAAAGTAAAGGGATGCCTCGGCAGGCGTGCTGGTGGATGCCGAGGTCTGACAAATGGCATCGCGCTGGAGCGCTCCAATGGACCGAACTTCAATCTATGACGAGTTGGCTCGGGTCGAGCGCGATGTGGTCGCAGGCGAGCGCCGGCTGGCAGAACAGGAGCGCCTCGTTGTCGACTTGAAACGAGAAGGTCAAGATACGACAAATGCCGAACTGGAGCTGGAAACGTTGCGCGAAATCCAGCGCCAGCGCGATCAAGACCGGCAGCGGCTCCTTTCGCTGCTCCAGCCGTGAAATGGGCGGCGATGATCCTACCCCAAGGACGTCGCAGGGCCGCTCAGCGTGGCCACCGGACGAGTTGAGTGCGCCGTCACCGTAATCCCCGCGGTCGCGGTCCAGTGGAGGGCGTGACGGGAATCATCCTGATTGCCGGGTTTGCGCATTGCCACCGACCAGCGCTAAAAGTGACGGTACAATCTGAGGTGGGCGACGAGATGTTCAAGAGCATGATCACGGCGTGCTTGGCGACAAGGCCAATGGCTACATCGATTGATTGCACTCAGCTTCAGCGACAGCACCCGTGAGTTGAGCGCAGGATCACCCTGATTACCGTAATCCGACACGGAGACACGGATGGACCATCTGGCGCAAGTCGCGGCTGCGGGAGCGCTTCTCGCCGTCCACTACGCGTACGAATACCGGTATGTGATCTTGCTCGTCCTGTTTGTAGGATTGGTCGGCATGATCGCCAGTTTCGCAACGGGCGATCGAGGCAGGGGTGCCAATCGTCCCACCGTCATCACCCGTCGGATGAATCTCTCCTGCGGGCAAGTCCATCCAGCCAGATCCAGGAACGCATCACTATGCTCACCGTCTATGGCGAAGGCCGTGGTTTCCGTGTTGTTTGGCTGCTCGAGGAGTTGGGATTGGCTTATCGGCTACGCCAGGTCGATCTGCTCGCCGTCGAGAACGATCGCGATTTCCTCGCGATCAATCCGGCCGGCTTCATTCCCGCATTGCAGGACGGCGAGACGATCATGGTCGAATCGATCGCGATCCTCGAGTACCTGCTCGCCCGCCATGGCTCAGCTGCGCATGGCGCAGCTTCACTTGCCGTGGCTCCTGATGATCAAGCCTTCGCGTCCTATCTGCAATTTCTCCACCTGGGTGAGGCCGGGCTTGCCGGGCCGATGAACGCTGTCTTTGTCGGTCGCGAACTGGCGCCCGAAGCCGAGCGAGAGGCCCGTGTCACCCGTTGGGCGCTCGAGACCTTCGAGAGCCGGCTCGGGCTCGTGACCCGCCGCCTTGCCGAGTATCCTTATCTGGCCGGCGACCGGTTCACCGCCGCCGATATCTCGGTGAGCTACGCGCTCCTGCTTGGGCTACGCACCGGCAACTACGTTCCCGGTCCGACCGAGCGCGACTATCTCGGCCGTACGACGGCGCGCCCTGCTTACGCGCGGGCGATGGACAACTGCCGGGCCACCAAGGCTTGGGCGGCGCGATCACCGGGATTATAGGGCTGGCTCGATTGGGCGGCCCAGCGATCAGCCGCCTGAACCCTCGGCAAAGGCGGCGCGACCAAGTTGCATGGCATGACGAGATCGGCATGAAGCGCTGGCTGCGAAAGCTTGGAAGGATGGCATGGGCTGCAGGGCTTTGCGGGACGGTCGCCTGGCTTGCGCTGACGACAATCTCGCCTCAGGAGCCCGATGCCGCACATCCGGTGCGCTCCGTCCACCGGCACGACGTCAGGTACGTCGGCGCGGACATGAGCCTGGTCCTGCAAATTCTATTCGGGCTGAACTTTGCGCTGGTCCTGGTTGCGGCTGGGTGCCATTTCGCCGGCAAGGACGTCGAAGATGGATCTTGGCCAGGCAGGATCGGCGAACCTTAGCGCCTGCAGCATCGATTTCCTCGCCACCGTTAACGAATGTGAATGACGGAACCCCGGGCAGCCAGGATGATGCGCCTTTAGGTCGAGGGGGCGTTCCCATGTTTGATGCAGACACCAGAGCCTTGCTGCGCACGATTTTGGACGAGGTCTGCGGGCAGATCGACCCGTCTCAGACCGCCACGCGGGCTCACGTCGCCGCAGAGATCCTTGCTGCTGCCGGTCGTGAGGCCACGCCTGAAAACATCAAGGCAGCGGGCAGGGATGCGCTGAAGAGCGCTCCCACGATGTGGCGATAGGCGGCACGCCGATCATCAGGCCAACGCGAACCACGCCAGCACCGCAAAGACCGGGATGACGGCGAGGCCGAACAGCAGCAGCGGTGCCGGCTCATTTCCGGTGCGGTCATCTCTCATGTTCGCTCCCTGGCAATAGCCCCGCAACGCCAAAGGCGCGCGGATCAGGAAATCTCTTTCGGCAAGTCCCATTCGGGCTTGGGCTCGAACGGCTCCGACTTGAGCCGGCGCCGATAATCCCGCGCGGCCTCGAGAAGGTTGTGCCTGACCTCCTCGTCTGCGGTTTGTGCCGCGAGGGCTTCGGCCCGGTCTGCCTGCTGCGCGAGGGAGTCTCTGCTCATGCAGCGCCAACTCTGCGATGCCACGAGCGTTCCAGGCTCGCCTTCCTCATCGACAGAGGGGCATTGACGAGGCATGAAAAACCGCCCCCGGCAGGCCAGGAGCGGTTCTCGAGATCAGCTGCAGCGAGGGCTCAGTGACCGGTGCCGGGCTTCGTCGTCTTCGGCGGCTTGTCGTCTTCGAGGCGGCCTTCGTTCCTGAGGTCGCGACCTTCCTGGGCCTTCCTCTGGCTCTCGGCTGACTTGCCGTGCTCGTTCATCTCTTCCTTGACGTACCCAGCAGCTTCTTTCGCCTTGCCTTGAACGCTCATCGCAATCTCCTCGTTTGGAGATGAGGCAACGTGCGTGAGGATGGGGCGTTCCTGCGCGGCCAAGGCCATAAAGAGGTGCATCTGCCGGGAACAGGTTAGTCGTCAGCGCGTACCGATGCGTTGATGTCGCGGGCAGAAACCGGAAAAATGCTCCGCGTCCGACATCCCCATTGTGTCCGGTTGCCACCCGGCAGTGCGCTGGATAACGCGCCTCTGCCCAGCCGGTTCAACTCAGGCTCAGCACCAAAATGTGCTGAGCGCGGTTCCGCCTGCGCGGCACCGGTCGAGGCTCGGCTTATGCTGCGATGCGCCGCTCGGCGGGCGCCGTCAAATATTTCAGCACTTCGGCATGCTCGAGGTCGGGAACCGCGATCGCGGTGTGGCTGTAAATCGCGTGCGAGCGCGATTTTGCGATCTTGTCGAGGATCTCTTTGCCCTTGATGACGTGGAGGCCCATTCCGTCTCCGGACGGGAAGATCGCAAGCACCACGTCATAGGCGCCGATCACGGTTCTGAGCGCTTCGGCCTTGTCTTCGGCGACATCGACAAACACACGGACATCGGCTGCGAGTTCACGCAGCTCGTCAAAATTCAGCACTGTGGGTTACTCCAACGCAACGAGACTGCTGGGGAGAGTGGCGGGGTTGGGTTACCAGAGTCTGAACAACATCGATCGTATCGAAAGTTTCATGATGAGGTGACAGGTCATGTGGAAAACTCCGCGGCAGCAAGCAGCGCAGGCTCACACGACCTCACGAACGCCAGCGCATCGGAAGCACGCCATCCTTTCTAAAGCTGCCGAGGAAGCCGAAGCGATCAGCGTGCGGATTGACGCGGGCTGCGATCGAGACGCCGAGGATCTGCACGACATCGCGCTCATCGTAAGCGGGCCAGGGCGGCAGGCCTGACGCATTGGGGTTCCCAGTCGTCGCAAAGTTCACCCAATAACTCATCATCGTGTCCGCCATCGCGCGATCGGCGTCCGCAGCCGGTGTGGTGCAGCCGATCACCCGCTGCGGCGTCAGGGTGCCGAACACGAAGGGAATCTCGGTGACGTGCGAGGCGATCGGCGTGTAAGGCGAGGTGTAGACGAAGTGATAGCCGTAGACGGGCGCGCGCGTGCTCGCCCGATGCAGCCGCAGCCACTGCCAGCACTGCTCGCCAATCACCATGTCGCCCGTGAGCGCGGCGGCAGACGCCCTGGCCTGCGCGTCGGTGTCGGCGGGATAGAGCTCGAGGAAATCCGTCAGGCGGTTCTGGCCGAACGTCTCTTCCGCCGCCGTGCGAAAAGCTTGCGCCGAATGAGCAGGCAGGGAGCGCGCCATGAAGGGGAATTCCTCCGCGCCGTTCCACCCCGAAAGCAGGGGGATCTGCATCTGTTCGCCACGCAGGAACCGGCGCGCCGGAACGTCAGGCACCACGTAACGGTCGATGCTCGGCGAGAACGCCTGCGCGACATGGTCGTCCTGGAAGCGCCACGGCGCAGCTGCGTTCAACTGCTCGGCCGGCATCGCACGCAGGGCTGCGATCGAGCCGTCGCCTTGCCGGCGCGCGAAGGCCACGCCGCGGGCGCGAGCTTCCTCGAAACTTTGCAGCGGGCCATGCCGGCCATCCCAGAAGGCGCCGCTCTGGCCGATCGCCTTGTGAAACAGCCTGCGTGCAAGCGGCGAAGCCATCAGAATGCCGACGGCCATCGCGCCGGCGGATTCGCCGAACAGGGTAACGTTATCAGGGTCTCCGCCGAACGCCGCGATATTGGCCCTCACCCAGCGCAGTGCCGCGAGCTGATCCTGCAGGCCGTAATTGCCGGACGGCGATATCGTATCGAGCTCGGGATGGGCGAGAAAGCCGAGGACGCCGAGGCGATAGTTGAAGCTGACGACGACGACTCCTTTCGCCGCCAGCAGGCGGCCGTCGGTGGCGGGATTGGCCGAGGAGCCGAACTGGAAGCCGCCGCCGTGAATCCACACCATCACGGGCCGCTTCTCGTCGGACGCTCTCGCGGCGGTCCAGACGTTGAGCGTGAGGCAGTCCTCGCTGCGCGGCTCCGGCCTCGGATCATTTTCAAGCGAGGAGAGAGACGCCGCGCCAAAGGCCATGGCATCGCGCACCCCATGCCACGGCGTTGGCGGCTGCG
Source organism: Bradyrhizobium sp. USDA 4472 (assembly GCF_054058595.1). Classification (NCBI taxonomy): domain Bacteria; kingdom Pseudomonadati; phylum Pseudomonadota; class Alphaproteobacteria; order Hyphomicrobiales; family Nitrobacteraceae; genus Bradyrhizobium; species Bradyrhizobium sp. USDA 4472. The sequence goes on along the minus strand of NZ_JBSSAM010000001.1, from coordinate 6,448,766 downwards.
GTGCACGCCAGCGCAGCGGGCCGACTGGAGGTGCTGCATAGGGGATACCCTTGAATGCGATCACGCCGCCTTCGTCGCGTGGCTCGCCGCGCACCAGGCCGGCTTGCGTGCGAACCTGTCGGCACAGTCGGGCGGTTCCGGAAGTCATCGGTCCAATCACGGGCGCGTCTCCTGGGGTGCGGGCGCCGCGAGATTTATCGACTTTGTGGCTCGATGAATTTATGCATAGATGCAATTGATCGCTAAAAACCGTCAATGCCCCGGCAGAAGCTCCGTTATCCCCTTCGTTATCCCCTTCGTTATCTCTGGGTCGACCTGGACGTGGACGACCGGTCGGCACCCGTCATCGCCGTACGCGTCGATGCCGACGGAACCAAAGGCGAGGTGCCGGAGCACAGGCATCGCAAAGGGCAGCTCGTGATGTCGCTCGGAGGCGGCGTCACCTGCCGCGTTCGAAGCGGCCTGTGGATGGTGCCGCCGCATTGCGCGGTCTGGATTCCGTCTGACATGCCGCACAGCAATCGCGCCACCGCCAATGCGCGGCTGTTCTTCGTCTACATCGAGGCGGAGCTGGTCGATCTGCCGGATCGCTGCTGCACCATGTCGATCTCGCCCTTGCTGCGCGAAGTGATCGTCGAGCTCGCGGACGGCACGCAGCATGACGAGGCACGGCGGGAGCGCCTGATCGCCGTGCTGCTCGGCGAGCTGCCGCTCATGCGTGTGCAGCATTTACATCTGCCGCTTTCGCGCGAGCCGCGGTTGAAGCGCATTGCCGCCGTGCTGGCAGACAACCCGGCCGACCGTCGCACGCTGGCAGAGTGGGCCGATCACGTCGCGCTCAGCGAAAGCAGCCTTGCGCGCCTCGTCGTGAAAGAAACGGGGCTGACATTCGGACGCTGGCGTCAGCAGCTGTATCTGATCGTCGCGATCCGCGAGCTTGCCGCGGGCGCGAGCGTGCAGCGCGTCTCCGCCGATCTCGGCTATGAATCGGTCACGGCTTTCATCACGATGTTCAGGAAGGCGCTCGGCAAATCGCCGGCCAAATATATCGGCAGTGTTGCCCAGGAGACCTAGTCGCGTTCGCGCGCAGCCAAGTCGTCACTCCGGCAGAACTCTCTCGGGATGCTGTTGAATTCGATTTGTCGTTGCAGCCCAACGGTGCGGCAGCCGCAATCGTCAGACAAAAAGATGACGGAACTTACCCCGAACTGCTGCTTGCGTTTTCGCCCTCAATGGGTTCTAAGCCCGGCTGCTTCGTGGCCGACAGGCACGAACAGACGCGGCGCGCGTGGTTTTACCGCTTCCGGGACAAGGCTACGTCGCAGCTCGCGCGCACCCCATTCAGAGGAAATCCAGACATGGCGAAGATGACCAAGACCCAGTTGATCGATGCGATCGCCGAGGGCACACAGCTTGCGAAGAACGATGTGAAGTCGGTCATCGAGTACATGGCAACCGTCGGTTACAAGGAGCTCAACGAGTCCGGTGAGTTCGTGATTCCCGGTTTCGTGAAGATGTCGGTGGTCAACAAGCCGGCGACGGAGGCCCGCATGGGCGTCAATCCCTTCACCAAGGAGCCGATGCAGTTTGCGGCAAAGCCGGCGAGCAAGTCGGTCAAGGCTTCGCCGCTGAAGGTGGCCAAGGACGCCGTCTGATTCAGCCTCCGCAGACGGCAATGCGGCGATGTCTTCAAAAGGGGAAAACCCCGCCTGGGGGAAGCGGGGTTTTCTGATGGGGCGAAGCCTTGGGGGAAGCTTCGTTGATGAGACGCGCCAGCGCTGAGGAAGTTCATCGCGTGACGAAGAGATCGTGCGCGGCAAACGGTCGCTCCCATCAAAGAAAAACCCCGCGCTTGCGCACGGGGCTCTCTTGCCGACGGCGTTGGGATTTCAGCGCGTGGCCGCCAGCAGCGCCCCTCACTTAGGATTGAAAATACAAAAAGCAACAACGCCGCGGTGACGGAATATGTTCGTCCATCGCGGCGCTGTCATATTGACTGGGCGCTGAAATCCCCAGCTTCAATGAGTCCACGGCGCAGCGGAAAGGTTCAATCCGACGTGCACACGAAATGACGGGCAAGGGCTGGACTTTCTGTTCTCATTTTGTTCTAGTGGATCATCCGATTTTGAGGTGATTCATGACTGTCGAGAAACAGCGCGAAGTGATCCGGCTCTGGAACCAGCTCAGGAAGGTCGAGGGCCCGGCAGCAGAAGAACTCCGCATCCAGATCCTGGAATGCTTCTCGGAGAAGGGCAACGCCAGGCGCGCGGCTTGAGCAGTCTCGAAGCGACCGGGCGTTTCTCATTCGTTTGCAGGCGAGGGAAGCGTTGGGGATTGCGCCGCGTCGCTGCGGCCGCAGCGCGGGGACACGCCGACGCGGTCAAGGCCGATCGTGTGGTGCGCACCGCGGACCACCGCCCCACGCCGTCTAGCGCTCGCCGCCGCAGACCCCATCATCGGCGGTGCCGCGCGGGCAACCGACGCCGCTGGTCGCGAGTGCGACGAAGCCGGCATAGCCGGACAAATTGAGCAAAACTTCGAGCCAGGCGGGCATGGCGGGCCTCCTCGTGCGGAATACTACCTCAACGTGTGCCCTGGCACTTCGTTCCCGGGTTGCGAAAGGTCGCCGCTCAGAGCGGTGAGGTGGGGTCGAGCCGTCGCCCGAGCGCCGCAACCGATTCAGCGGAAGGCGAGTCCTTGAGGAACTCGGCGATGGCGCGGGCGAGCTCGCCGTCGCTCATCGGTGTCGGCGGCGGACGCAGCGCACCGACACCGAAATTGCGGACGATCTCGTCGTAATGCTGCGTCTTGGTTTTTGGAACGAGCCTGCGGATGCGGTTCAGCAAAGCGGATATCGGCAATCTCTCCTCCTCGGCCTCCGCCCCGTTTGGCAGCCCTTGACGTGGGGTGCCATCTTTGCCGTTCGAAACGGAAAACCCCGCCAGCACCGCGGAGATGCTGACGGGGCTTCGTGCTATCGCCTCGACCGGATGGCGGAGGCTCCCGCACTTCCGCACTCCAATCCGCGCATGTGGTGATTGTTCCCCCCACGTCGGGATTTTTTCTGAGGCGCCGGGTTCCATGGGATGCGAACCATCACCGATGATCGGCGTTGTCTCCACGATTTGCTAAGGAGGAGATCATGAGGAAGACACTTGCAGTTCTGGCCACCGTCGCGGCTGTCGGCGTGACCGCAATGGCGGCGCCCGCACCTGCGGAGGCGCGCGGCATCGGCCCGGGCGTGGCGTTCGGCCTCGCCGCCGGCGCGATTACCGCGGGCGCCATTGCGGCATCCCATCCTTACGGCTACGGCTATTACGGCCCGGGCTATGGCTATTATGACGGCCCGGTCTACGCTTACGGCCCCGGCCCCTACGCCTATTATGGCGGGCCGTATTATCGGCACCGCCATTACTATCGCCACTGGTAACAGCTGACGAAACGAAAAGCCCGGAGCAACGCTCCGGGCTTTTTTTCGTGCGCACTCGGCCCGCGCGACGTCGTTACGGCCAGAGCGAAGGCCGTTCCACCTTGCGCGCATTCTCGAGGGTCGAGACGAAATATTCCTCGCGCTCGCGCCTGAATTTCTCCTGCGTGGCGCGGAACGCGGCGACACGTGTTGCGATCTCTTCGCGTTCGCGAATCTTGCGTTGTTCGTCTTCGGTCATGACAAATCCCCACCATACTTGAGCATGTGTGCACGTCTGAACTCAAGCACTGCCGCCGCAATTACGTTGAGTCGCGTCAATACATGCATTGGCGCTTCTGATTGGGGCGTCAATGGGGAGCAGGCATTGCAGGATTGTGATAAGGGAAAGGTCGGAAAAAATTGCCGCCCATGCGGCTCGCGACGTGCGTGGCGGTGGATAACAGCGTCAACAATCTTGTCGCTTGCACGACTTACAGCTAGCTCGAAATTTGCATCGGAGGCCACGCGTGATTGCAGAGGACCTTCAGAGCGGCGTCGAACGGCTCGGCGACATGATCGCGCATGCAAAGTTCATCGTGCCGTTCACCGGTGCCGGCATTTCGACCGAATGCGGCATCCCCGACTTCCGCTCGCCGGGCGGAATTTGGACTCGCAATCGTCCGATCCAGTTCGACGAGTTCGTCGCGAGCCAGTCAGCGCGCGATGAATCGTGGCGGCGGCGTTTTGCGATGGAGGAGGTGTTCGCCGCAGCGAAGCCCGGTCGCGGACATCGCGCACTCGCTGCGTTGCATCGCGCCGGCAAGATCCCCGCGGTCATCACCCAGAACATCGACAATCTGCACCAGGCCTCAGGCTTCGCGCCTGACTGCGTGATTGAACTTCACGGCAATACCACTTTTGCGCGCTGCATCGGATGTGGGCAGGTCTATCAGCTCGATTGGGTGAAGCAGCGATTCGACCGGGATGGCGCCGCTCCCAGCTGCACCGGGTGCGACGAGCCGGTGAAGACAGCGACGATCTCGTTCGGGCAGGCGATGCCCGAGGACGAGATGCAGCGCGCGACCGAGCTCTCGCAGGCCTGCGACCTCTTCATCGCGATCGGTTCCTCGCTGGTGGTGTGGCCGGCTGCGGGCTTTCCAATGATGGCGAAGAACGCGGGTGCACGTTTGGTGATCATCAATCGCGAGCCGACCGAACAGGACGACATCGCCGACCTCGTCATCCGTCACGACATCGGCGAAACGCTCGGGCCCTTTGTCGACAATTGAGGCATCAATTTGATTCGCGCCTCTGCAAGCTGTTCATAGGTGCCGGCGAATCTCTTTTTTGTCTATGCCTCGCAACCGGGAGTGTTATCTTCGATTCGAAAGATTCGCGTCGCGTCGAAGTGAGAACATTCTCTTAAGACGCGTGATTCGAGCCCCGCCAATGTGGCGGGTTGCATGGCATGTGTGGGGTCCGGGGTTATGGGGTCGTCGGACGGATTTGAGTCCAAGAAGCTGGGAGTTCCTGCGTCGGGCGAGCACGGCGCCGGTCGCGATAGCGCGCTCAGTCCTTTCACCGGCTTAGGTGAGGGCAGCGCCAATCTCGTCGAGGTTCATGGCGTCATCAAATGGTTCGACGCCTCAAAGGGCTACGGCTTCATCGTCCCTGATAATGGATGGCCCGACGTACTCCTGCACGTGACCGTCCTTAGGCGCGACGGCTTCCAGACGGCTTACGAGGGCGCCCGCATCGTGGTCGAGTGCATCCAGCGCGCCAAGGGCTATCAGGCCTTCCGCGTCGTCTCGATGGATGAGTCCACCGCGATCCATCCGGCGCAGATGCTGCCGCCGCGCACCCATGTCACTGTCACCGCGACCAGCGGCCTCGAGCGGGCCCAGGTCAAATGGTTCAACCGGCTGCGCGGCTTCGGCTTCCTGACCTGCGGCGAGGGGACCCCCGATATCTTCGTCCACATGGAGACGCTGCGCCGCTTCGGCATGACCGAGCTGCGGCCCGGCCAGTATGTGCTGGTCCGCTTTGGGCCCGGCTCGAAAGGCATGATGGCGGCCGAGATCCATCCGGAGACCGGATCGCCGGGCCTTCAGTCGCACTAGCGACATTCCGTTGTCCTATTCGTGAGCAGAAGCGCGCGTCCCCGGGGTCGCGCGCTTCTGGCTTTTGCCACGATGGCCGCGTAAGGATGCGGCAGTCCCTCCGCCGTCAGGCGACCAGCGCATCCCGAGAATCCTGCCATGAGTTTTGATCGCAAGGCTGTCCGGTCCCCAATCCGGGGCTGGCTTGTCGCCGTCCTCGTCATTGCCGGCTTCGCCGCCGCTGGCGCTCCGGCCCGTGCCGCCGAGTTCCAGCCACTGGAAATCGTCACCAGGAACGGCGTGCAGGTCTTCTCGGTGGAGATGGCGACCACGGATCAGGAGAAGCAGACCGGGCTGATGTACCGCAAGGAATTGGCCGACGGCAAAGGCATGCTGTTCGACTTCAATCCCGAGCAGGAAGTCTCGATGTGGATGAAGAACACCTATGTCTCGCTCGACATGATCTTCATTCGCGCGGACGGCCGGATCCTGCGCATCGCGGAAAATACCGAGCCGCTCTCGACCAGGATCATCTCGTCGGGCGGCCCCGCCCGGGCCGTCCTCGAAGTGGTGGCGGGAACCGCGCAGAAATACGGCATCCGGCCCGGCGATCGGGTCGGCCACCCTCTGTTCGGCAGCAAATAGCCGGTGCAGCAGGAGGCCCCGGCGTCGCCGGCTTCAGGGCCATGTCGGCGGTTTGGAAAGCTTGAAGGCCCTCGTGGAAGCGTGTATCGACGGGGCTCGCCGGACATTCGGGGTATAGCGCAGCCTGGTAGCGCGGCAGTTTTGGGTACTGCAGGTCGTTGGTTCGAATCCAGCTGCCCCGACCACTTGGACCGTTGAATTTTCTCAGCTTTTTCCGTGCGATTCTGACGGGCGGTTCTGACGTCGTTCCGCCCTCACTGTCGGCGGCGCGCGACTGCTTGCGCGCCTCGGCGATGGCGACAATCTTCTTCGGCGGCGGAGATAGCGCCCTGCGGTCTCTTCGTTCGAGTGAGTGAGGCCGGTCGAAATCACCTTGGAGTCGACGCGCCTCGGCGGCGCCGCCGGCGCGCGCGTCCAGCTCCAGACCTCGTCGGGGATCTTCGCGTCGCGGGCGCAGGTGAAGAAGCAGCAGGTCTCGTCGACGTGCAGCAACTCGATGCCGCCCGGAAACTTCGCATCTAGCTAGCTTGCGCGGCTGCCACTTGCCGATGATGTCGCCCTGTCGAAGCATCAGCTCGAACTGCGCGGCGACGCCGATCGACAGGTACAGCGCGCGGTCGCGATCGATGATGCCCTTGTCAGCGATCTCGGGCGCGCCGCGCAGGAAGTCGCGGACGTGGTCAGTTCCTGCTCACGCTCGAACTGCACCTTCGGCACGGTGCGAACCATCGCTGCTGCGTTGATGCGCCGGCGGCCGACGCTCTCGATGATCACCTTCAGGTCGGCGACGGAGGCGCCTCCTGGGACCGGCTGTTGTTCTGGCTGTGGAACAATCGGCGCGCGACACTTGACGTGTCTGCAACTAATGGCTTAATCCCGTTCAGGTTGCATGCACGGACCTCGGGGCAACGTGTTTTCACTTTCGCGGCGGACGGCAGCGCCCTTGTTTCTGCTCGTGGTTCTTGCGCTGATCGCGCTGGCCTGGTTCCAGCATCGCGTGGGGCGCTACCCCTACTACGCTTTCGACGACATGGACCAGATCACGGCGCTCGACGTGCTGCTGATCGAGGGCGGCCGGCTGCCCGACCAGATCTCGCACCCCACGGCCGGCATGTATCTGCTCGTCTCCTGGACGCAGCGACTGGCCTATCTCGCGGGGCGGCTGCACCTGCGCGACTTCGCGGCGCTGCCGGACTGGACGAATCCTCTGCTCGGCATCGCCGAGCTGATCGAATTCCTGCGTGGTCACCTTCCGTATGTGGCCGTCGGCGCCGCACTGGCGATCGCCGGCGCCGTGACGCTCGCGGTCGGCGAGGGCGCCTGGATGCTGGTTGCGGTGTTCGCCTGCATGCTGACGTCGCGGACGCTGGCGCTCCACACGCTCATCTTCCGCACCGACCTGTTCGCACTGTTCTATGCCGCGCTGGCGCTGCTGCTGGGGACGCTGGCGCTGCGCACCGAGCGCAGGACGTCGCTCGCCTTCGCCGTGCTTTCGGGGCTCGCCTGCGGCCTCGCGGTCACTTCCAAGGTGCAGATCGTGCCGACGGCAGCGGCGGCGCCGCTGCTGGCGCTGCTGATGATGGTGAAGCAGGGGCGGGGGTCCGCGTTCGGCCGCATCGAGCTGCGGCACAACATGTTCATCATGGCCGCCGCGCTCGCAGCGCTCGGCGCGCTGCTGCTGCTGGCGCTTCCGCGTCTGCCGGAGCATTTCTATCACTACCGCAGTTCGTTCTCGAACATCTGGCTTTGCGGCGCAGCTCTCGTTGCGGTCGCGACGCCCGGGCTTGCGACGCGATACCTGCCGCGAGACGGCGTGCCCTACCGCTTTTTCTCGTTCGCGAACCTGATGGCGCTCGGCTTTGTCGCGGCGTTTCCGGTGCTGGCCCTGGTGGCGACGAACCCGCTCAATGCGGTGCGTTTCGTGGCGGCGATCGCGAAGGTCTCGTTGCTCGGCACGATCGATCCCGCGCTGAACCCGCATCCGCCGCGCCTGCTCGAGCAGTTTGCTGCCGCGCCGCTGCTGTTCATGCTGCCCCTGGTGGCGGTGGCGCTGCTCGCGTTCGGCGATCGCAAGCCGACGCGCGGCGCGGCGATCCGGGTGCTGGTCGCGATCGGCGTGTTGGCGCTGGCGTCAGCGGCGTGCTTCAGCCGAGGCATCGTAGGGACCGATGTCATCTTCACGGAGCCGCTGATCCTGCTGCTCAGCTGCCTGGCGCTCGGGATGGTCTGGCGGCAGCATTCCGCCTGGCTGCATGCGGCGGCGGCCGGCTGCGCGGCCGTGCTGGCCCTGCACGCCGTCGCCCAGGGCGAGATCACGGCGCTGGCGGATGCCACGGGTCCGCGCTACTTCCGGGAATCACGCCAGCTCGTGACCTGCTGCGGCAGGGGCAACCAGAGCGCGATCGAGGCCGTTCTGCAGCGGCGACTCGGCGATGTGCCGGAGCTGTCCCGGGACGCCGCATTCCGCCAGGCGGCCAACTACGGCGCGGTGAGCCTTCGAATTGCGACTATCCTGCCCAACCGCGGAGCGATCGACTGGCGCCGGATCGGCGTGCTCGGCGAAGGGCTGGCCTTGTCAGGCGTCGGCGAGAGGATCACCCGCGTGCCGGAGACGCTGCACGGCGCCGCGGTCTATGTGCCGCCCCCGATCGCCCCGTGCCGGGCCGCCTGGCTCGACCGCCCCCTGGCCTACTTCGGGTTGTTCAGCCTCGAGGCGGAGGCCTGGCGGCGCTGCCACCCGGAGACCATCCGGCCGCGATCGGACATGGCCGTGCTGGTGTTCATTCCGGCAGCCCGGCGCGCCGAGTTCGGCCTCGCGGACGATGCGCCGGTCGTCGGCATCAGCACGCGGGACTATGTGGGTGTGACGGTGCCGGCGGATGTCGGCAACGATCTGCTGTTGCGGCTCGATGCGATTGCCGAACGCTTCATCGTGATCCGGCGGGCCTACGGCTAGCGCAGGTCATCCGATTTTCGAAGCAACTATCTGATGACGCGATACTTTTTCGCCGCGCGACGGCTGGGATCGGGCTGCGAGTACAGCCGCGACGCGCGGTACCTCTCGCCCGTTCCGGGGCCGGGAGTCATCGACAATTTCACTCCCTCCCGCCCGCTTCGATGGCGACGTGACGCGCCGACCTCGACGCAAGCACCGCATCGAACTTGATGGCCGCCCGCTCACGATTGCGACCGGCGACCCCCGGTCAACGGGCGTGCGTGATCTTGTCGTGTTCTGCCAGGACTATCGCAGCAACGGCAGCGAGAAGGCTATCATTCCACCAAGAAGGACTCCGCCGGCGATCGCACCAGGCTGCAGGCTGGCTCATCAAGCATCGGATGAAGGATTGCTTGCTCCCTCAAAGCGCCTGAAGTCACCGAGTTGAGTGAGCCGCACTCACGACAGCGGAGGCTCTGCTCACCGAGCATGTATCGTGCTTGACGAAACTGGGCAGCGCCAGCCCTCGCTTTGCGGGAGGGACAAACCGACAGACATTTTCGCGTCCGCCAGCACAGAACAAGCTTCCTCAACATTGCCCAAAACAATCCAGCCCAAATATCAACGATTATTGAGCCACCGCTAGTTGAGTAAAGCTGGTCTTTAGGTCAATCGTACCCCGTCAGCGCACGTGTAGACGCAGCTTCATGGACATTTCCCGCCGCGAAAGCGGCAGATCCCACCCGTAAATTTCTCAATGATCAAATACCTTGTGCCGGTGCTCGGCTTGCTATTGTCGGCGTGTTCAAACCTTGGTCTTTGGCCGGACACATCCTCGACACCGCCGCCCACCGCTGCGGCGGTGACCGGACCACCGACCCAAGATGACATCCAGAAGGGCGTTGAGAAGCTTGCGGTTGAGGCCAAACTCGTGAGGCCTGTGGAGATGTCTTCGCTTCGGAAGGCGGAGCACGGTCCCGGCGATTATTTTGTGTGCCTGAGAGAAGTTAATCCGCCTCCGGATCAGTCACGACGCACATACTCGGTGTTCTTCAATTCCGTCTATGTGGGCTCCCGCCTATCCGTCATCCTCGAAGCGTGCGAGCAGCAGCAGTACACCTTGATGAACTGAGGCCCAATCGGCCGCAGGCGTCGCTTCTCGAACAGCTCTTGCGGCCCGGCGCCGCGACGTTCCGCGCGATCGGCGGCATCGCGGTAGGGCTCACAGAAGGGTCCGCCAGCGTGAACCGCCGAGGTCGCTATTGCGGATGCTGGCCGGAACGCTGGTGCGGCTTGCGCGATTTGCCACGACGGCCGCGCTCAACTCGAACTTGGAAGGGCCGGACGTTCTCGATCAGCGCTTGTGCCGGTCTGGCATGAGGATTGCTCAGCAGGGGCGGGATTGCGCCCGGGGAAATGGCTGATGACGTTGCGCATGATGGGAATTGGGACTTTCCCAGGCCCGCAGCGGGAGGGCCACGGCCGTCTGGAGTAGGAAAACCTGCCGGAGCGACACGCCGCACGCTTTCAAGGGGCCTTGGCAGCTTCCCCTCTGGACGGCGCGCTTGACCCCGGCCATAAGCTTCCCGCACGAGGAAATTGTGGTCGGCTGCATTTGATGACTGCTGCCTGTGCCGGCGGGACCAACGGTTGAAAATGCGTAAGTTCAGTCTCGATCGCGGCAGTACAGACACATCTGTTGCCCTCGATGCCCTGAGGGCACTCGCGGCTCAAATGGTGTGTGTGGGTCACGGTCTCGTTTTCTTCAGTGTCGGCAACTGGCTCAAGCCTCCGGCGTCTCCCTACATCCAAAACGTCGGCGTCCTGCTGTTTTTTGTCATGTCCGGTTTTTGGATAACCGCGACTCTGATCACCAACGCGGCTCGCCCGGAATACAGTTTCCTTGACTACTTTATCGATCGTTTCGCGCGCATCTATTCCGCGCTGATCCCCGCTCTTGTTCTCATCATCGTGGTGGACGCGGTCACGATCTGGCTCACCGGCGAGATCACCATAGAACGCAACTACAATCTGAAAACATTTGTCGCAAATCTCGCGATGCTCGAAGGTTATCGTGGCATTTATGGACCGTCCCATTTGCAATGGGCAACGTTCGGATCAGCAGCCCCGCTTTGGACGCTCGCGATCGAATGGCACATTTACATGCTGGTGGGCGCCGTATTTTTTCTGCTTAAAGGGCGCGGACCCTGGCTCCTTCTGATTCCGGTGGCGCTGTTTTTTGGCCAAACGCCTTTCCACCTTCTTTTCGGTGCGTTTCAGGAGGGCGGTGGCGGAACTGGCTTGTTCGCGCTCTGGCTCGGTGGCGCTGCTCTCTATTTGTTTTTTCGCTGCTATGTGCCGCCAGCCTTCTTGTCGGTGTTGGCGTTGCTCGCCGCCGGCGCCGCTTACTTTTGGATGGTCACACCGGGTCGCGAGTACAACATGGCGACCTACTTCGCTCTGGTCGCAGTCATAGGATCCCTGATCGCCATGACGCAGTGGACGAACGAGGCCGGATCAGTGCGTGTGGTCAGGATCGCAGCCGATTATTCGTTCACCCTTTATCTGATACATCACACCATCATGGCCGCGATCATTACGACGATGCCAAGTGCGCGTGGTCCGGCCTGGTTTTGGACTGCCGTACTATCGTCGAACATCGTGGCGTACCTTCTCGCCCGACCATTCGAAATGCGGCATAAGGAATTGGCTCGTTGGCTGCGCTCCTTTGGCAGGACATCGACGAGAAAAAACAAAAAATGGACTGATTTGGACAGCTCGGTTCCTAACCAGGACACGCTGTAGCTCGTCCCGTTCCGCACGCCGAGCCAGCTGTGTTGCAAGTCGCCGGTCGCACCGACGGCTTCAACATTAGCGACCCTCATCGGTCGAAGCTGATCCAGCAGCGGACGGCCGGGCGTCAGTGGAGTGGTTTGAGCCGGCCGATTCCCCGCGCTGCTGGAGATGAATAGCCGGTGAACGCGCCTGTCCTGTGCCAAAATCGATTACCTTCCAAGGAAACCGACCGGAGCTTCACCGCGTTGGTTCCTGCAAGCCATGGGAGGAGTGAACATGCCACTGACCAGCGCCGCAGCCGCGGCAATCCTTGCCGTCCAGCTCGGGACGCCCGCAGCGATCCAGAGCGAACCACCCGCCATCCAAAACCACGCCCCGATCGTGCAGGTTGGCTACTGCGGAAACGGTTATGACATCGACATCTACGGCCACTGTTACCCGAACGGGGTGATACCCCCGCAATATCAGGCCGCGCGACGATACGGTCGACATGGACGATACGGCGCTTATGCCGGTCCCGTTCCTTGCGGCAATGGCGCTGACATCGATAGCCGGGATGGCCAATGCTACCCGACAGGCACGGTGCCGCCCCAGTTTCAGCAGGGACGGCAGGGCTACTACTATGGCCGTCAACGTCGCGGTTACTACGACGAAGATTGACCTCGCCCCGCGTCACCGTTGCGCCGGCCAAATGGCATCAGGGTTGAATGAAAGCCAGTCCGCCGACGGCCTGGAGTCGGCCGCGCGGCTCCTGGCGCCGGGTTGCCCGTCCCGCACCAAATTGCTCGAGCAACCGTTCTTTTAGGCCTGGCCATGGACATATCGGTGTTGGCGCATTCCGATGATAGTCCGGTTGCGCGGCGTTGCGCTTTTTCGGCAAATCAATTCGATGCGTACCAGCCGCGTGGAAATGGTAGAAACGGCCACGCCAAGCGATTGTCGTTCGCGGCTCCGGCCGGCCCCTGAACGGACGTCGTGACGACCGGAACAGGCGGCGTTGATCGCACCGCCAAGCGCAGATATGCGCACTGCAAATTCATTGTGGTGGCCCCCGCCGGCAAGTCTTTTCAAAAAGCGATTTCAATCAATATTTCCCGCACCCCAGAACGGCACGCTCATATTCAATTCACGCGTGCATCCTAGAAAGGTCGGCGCCGCCTTTCAAGCGGTCTCACGACTTACCCACGAGGGGTAAGGTTGATTGGTTAGGTTAAAGCCGATCGGGTATTGCAGCGACCAGGGCAGCTGTTATCAAACCGCTTCCGGCTCGCGACGGGCTGCTGCAATTCACGCTCACACAAGGTCACAGTTCGTCGCGGCGATCGTATTTGTGAGTTCTGCGTCATGTCCTTCGATCGCAATGTCCGAACCGTCGATCCACAGTCGAACTGGGCCGAGATCTGGCACCTCTGGACCGTGATCGTGCCGCGCCGCTCGATCAACGGGCAGCTCGTCTATTGCAAGGTCTGGCGCCGTCACGACGGGCGCGACTGGATCTACAGGAAATTCACCGAATATGACGGCGAGGCTGCGGCCTGAGCCGCAACCTGGCTCAGGCGGCCCTTGCAGGCGGAGCGGCCGCCGGTTTTGCCGGCGGTGGCTTCAGCGGCTTGTCCTGCCGCTTCGACCAGGAGATGTAATAGGCGACCGTCGTCATGATCGCGATGCCGGCGATGGACACGAAGAGCTGCGCGAACAGCGAGCCCGAGCTCATCGACAGCTCGAAATGGCCGACAAAGGACAGGAATACGCCGACGCAGAACACCGCGAGCGATTGCTGGCCACACACGATCACCGGATCGAAGATCTTCCACTCCAGCCCCGGCCAGTCCTTCGGTACGAAGCGTATCACCAGGATCACGATGACCACGAAGTGGATGAAGCGGTAGGGCGCGAGGTTGGTCTTATCGTTCGGGTTGAAGGCCGAGAACAGCCATTCCGGCATCATGCCGCCAAGGGCGGGGAAGCGACCCGCCATGGTCATGACCAGTGCGAACGCCAGATAGCCGAAGCAAAGCCATATCGTGACCGGTGAATTGATCAGCCTGCCGGAGCGGCGCGCGCCGCCCATCGCACACCAGGCGCCGAACACGAACAGCACCTGCCAGCAATAGGGGTTGAAGTACCACTGGCCGGCCGGATAGGCATTCAGGTTCAGGCTGAAGTGACGCGCGGTCAGCCAAAGGATGATGGACAGCACCATGGTCAGGTCGGGCTTGCGCAGCATGAACCACAGCACCGGCGGAAACAGCCCCATCAGCACGATGTAGAGCGGCAGCACGTCGAGATTGAGCGGCTTGAAGCGCAGGAACAGGCCCTGGCGCAGCGTTTCGGTGGCATTGTCGACGAGACCGGCGACATTGAACTCGTTGATCATCTCGGAATCGCCGAAGCGCAGCGCCAGATAGCTGATCGAGGCGATGTAGATGACAAACAGGATGATGTGGGCGACGTAGAGCTGCCAGACCCGCTTGGTCAGGCGCGTCGCGCCGACGATGAAGCCGCGCTCCAGCATCATTCGCGCATAGACGAACGACGCCGTGTAGCCGGAGATGAAGACGAACAGATCAGCCGCGTCGGAAAAGCCGTAATTGCGTGTCGTGATCCAGTTCACGACATTGTCAGGGATGTGGTCGAGGAAGATCGCCCAGTTGGCGACGCCGCGAAACAGGTCGAGCCTGAGGTCACGGCCCTTCTCGGGGAGCGTGGCGTTGATGTTCAGGAAGGCCATGCGACGGGAGCTTTCGAAGGAGGCGGGTACGCTGAGATCGGCGAAGCTGGGCCGCCGGGCGGGATTCCCGGGCGGCGGGCGGGTACGCAATTGTCACAGTGCAGCATAATGACTATACCCGAGGGTGAGAAAGCCGGGGCCCCGGAATCACCGATCAGTTCCCGAAAGGTGTCTCTATACTATGCCCGCGGTTTCCACCAATCGCTACCGTGACGCATTGAAATCGAACGAAAAGACGAAGAGGCCGGACCGCCAATGACCGCACGCATTTTCAAGCCCGCCAAGAACGCGATGCAATCCGGCCGGTCCAAGACCAAGGAATGGCAGCTCGACTACGAGCCGGAGCAGCCGCGCGCGGTCGAGCCGCTGATGGGCTGGACCTCGTCCGGCGACATGAAGCAGCAGATCACGTTGCGCTTCCACACCAAGGACGAGGCGGTTGCCTATTGCGAGCGCAAGGGGATCGCCTACCAGGTGATCGAGCCCAAGGAATCCCTGCACCGCCAGGTCGCGTATGCAGACAATTTCTCGTTCCGGCGCGGTGAGCCCTGGACCCACTGAGAGGCTTTGCTTTCGGTCGGCTCTCGGAAGAGCACTTGGCACCCCACCGGCCACGTGCTTCGCTGGTCCGCATGACACGACCATGACGAGGTGGGGGATGGCCGCGCGACACCAGCTCGACGGCATCGATCTGAAGATCCTATCCGAACTGCAGCAGGACGGGCGCGTCCGCAACAACCAGCTGGCGCTGCGCGTCGGCGTGTCCCCGCCGAACTGCCTGCGGCGGCTGAAGTCGCTGTTCAGCCGCGGCGTGATCCGCGCGGTGCGGGCCGTGATCGACGAGCGGCTGCTCGGCTATGAGGTGGTGTCGTTCGTCTCGATCCAGCTCGGCAGCCAGGCCCAGCCGGTGCTCGAGGCGTTCGAGGGGTCGATCGCGGCGATCCCGCGCATCCAGCAGTGCTGGCGCATTTCGGGCGACACCGACTATCTGCTCAGATGCGTGGCACCCAGCGTCGAGAGCATGCGGCAGCAGTTGTTGCATTTCGCCGCCATGCCCAACGTGAAGAACGTCCGCAGCTTTCCCGTGCTGGGGGTCGCCAAGGACGTGCCGCTGCCGGTGCAGGAGATTGTTGCGGCGGCGCCGGCAGGATGAGGGTGCTCGCGTCTGAATTCGGCGGCGGCGGGCCTCTAGCGGTACCGGCCGCGAAACTCGCGCGGGCTGGCGCCGGTCCAGGTCCGGAAGGCCCGCGAGAAGCTTTTTTCGTTGCGGAAGCCGGCGATCTCCGCGATCCGCTTGATCGGGGTGCGACCGCGCATCAGCTCCTGCTTGGCGAACTCGAGCTTGGCTTCCTCCTTCAGATCACGCAGCGAGGTTGCCTCCTCGCGCAGACGGCGGTGCATGGTGCGGGTGGACAGGGCGAGCTCGCCGGCGACATCGTCCGCGCCCAAAATGCGTCCGCGCGCCTCGCGCAGCACGCGCCTGACGCGCTCGACCAGCAATCGATCGCGCCGATAGGGCAGCACGGTCAGGCGCAGCGCGCCCTTGAGCATGTTGTCGAGATCGGCGGCACTGCGGGCCAGCGGCAGCGAGAGATAATGCCTGTCGAACACGATGCGGGCCGCCTCCGCATCGAAGCGGACATGCTTGCAGAAGATGGTCGGATAGACCGAGACATGGACCGGCTCGGAATAGGGAAATTCCGCCGCGCGCAGTGCGATCGCCGAATCCACGGCCCAGCAGGAGAAGCCGAGCACGTAGCGGAGCAGGGTGACGAGACAGAATTCGCGCAAAGCTCCGAGATCGCGCTGCTCTTGAAGGGAGATGGTCGCGGTCTCGCCGCTGACCCCGAGCTCGAACAACACGTCTTCCGTCAGCAGGCGGTGATGCCGGCACCAGCGCTTCAGCGCGACCTCGAGAGTGGGCGCGGTGATGGAGGCGCGGCACAGCATGCCGTAGGTGCCCCACGGCAGCCTGCGCGAGAACCAGCCAAGCGCCTCGTCGTCGAGCTCGCGCATCGCGTGGCCGGCGAGCGCCTCGAACTGCGCCGCCGTGACCCGCCCGTCGGGCGATCCCACGAGGTCGGGCAGGACCTGGCCTTTGCTCAGCGCCTCGGCCGGATCCCGCTCGTAGCGGACATAGGCAGCGACCACACCCCGGACAAAGGCTGCGGGCGTCATGGCACGGCGGGGCGTAGCGGTCGCGGCTTGGAAAGGCATTGCAAGTCCTTTGGAAAATCCTCGCCAAACTTGGCGGAAAATGCAACCTTTTCGACCGCCAGAACGCCCGGGCGGGGGTAGGTTCGAGCCCGACAAGATCTAGGAGGAATCGCCTTGAACATCCCGAGCATCGATTTCGATCTGGGCGAAGACATCAGCATGCTGCGCGACACGTTGCGCGCCTTCGTGGAGGCCGAGATCGCCCCGCGCGCCGCTGACATCGAGAAGGCCAACCTGTTCCCGGCGGACCTCTGGAAGCGCCTCGGCGAGCTTGGCGTGCTCGGCATGACCGCGCCCGAGCAATATGGCGGCTCCAACATGGGCTATCTCGCCCATATCGTCGCTATGGAGGAGATTTCGCGCGGCTCGGCCGCCGTCGGGCTGTCCTACGGCGCGCATTCCAACCTCTGCGTCAACCAGATCCGCCGCAACGGCAATGACGCGCAGCGCCAGCGCTATCTGCCGAAGCTGATCTCCGGCGAGAATGTCGGGGCGCTCGCGATGTCCGAGCCCGGCGCCGGCTCCGACGTCGTCTCGATGAAGCTGCGCGCCGACAAGCGCGGCGACCGCTATGTGCTGAATGGCTCGAAGATGTGGATCACCAATGGCGGCGATGCCGACGTGCTGGTGGTCTACGCCAAGACCGATCCCGAGGCCGGCCCGCGCGGCATGACGGCGTTCCTGATCGAGAAGGGCTTCAAGGGCTTCACCCACGGCCAGCATCTCGACAAGCTCGGCATGCGTGGCTCCAACACCTATCCGCTGTTCTTCGACGACTGCGAGGTGCCGGAGGAGAACGTGCTGGGCAAGGTGGGCGAGGGCGTCAAGGTGCTGATGTCCGGCCTCGACTATGAGCGCGCGGTGCTCTCGGGCGGCCCGCTCGGCATCATGGCGGCGTGCATGGATGCGGTGGTGCCCTACATGCACGAGCGCAAACAGTTCGGCCAGCCGATCGGCGACTTCCAGCTGATGCAGGGCAAGCTCGCCGACATGTATGCGACCTGGCAGGCCACGCGCGCCTATGTCTATGCGGTGGGCCGGGCCTGTGACCGTGCCGATCATGCACGCACGCTGCGCAAGGATTCCGCCGCCGCAATCCTCTATTCCGCGGAGAAGGCGACGTGGATGGCGGGCGAAGCGATCCAGGCACTGGGCGGCGTCGGCTATACGTCCGAATTTCCGGTCGGCCGACTCTGGCGCGACGCCAAGCTCTACGAGATCGGGGCGGGCACGTCCGAGGTGCGCCGCATGCTGATCGGCCGCGAGCTGATGTCGGAAACCGCTTAGATCCTCCACGCAACCCATTCACAGCAAACGCGGGACCCCATGCCGCTGCATTCCAGCATCGATCCATCGTCATCCGATTTCGCGCGCAACGCCGATGCCATGCGCGCACTCGTCGCGGACTTGCGCGAAAAACTCGGCCAGGTTGCCGGTGGCGGCGGCGAAGCCTCGCGCAACCGCCATACCGCGCGCGGCAAGATGCTGGCGCGCGAGCGCGTCGACCTGCTGCTTGATCCCGGGAGCTCGTTCCTGGAGCTGTCGCCGCTGGCGGCCCACGGTCTCTATGGCGGCGACGTGCATTCGGCCAGCATCGTCACGGGTGTGGGGCGCATCTCGGGCCGTGAATGCGTCGTTGTCGCCAACGACGCCACCATCAAGGGCGGCACCTATTACCCCATGACCGTGAAGAAGCATCTGCGCGCGCAGGACATTGCGCGGCAGAACAATCTGCCCTGCGTCTACATGGTCGATTCCGGCGGTGCTTTCCTGCCCCTGCAGGACGAGATCTTTCCGGACGAGCGGCATTTCGGCCGCATCTTCTACAACCAGGCGCAGATGTCGTCGCAGGGCATCCCTCAGATCGCCATCGTGATGGGCTCCTGCACCGCCGGCGGCGCCTATGTGCCTGCGATGTCGGACGAGAGCATCATCGTGCGCAATCAGGGCACCATCTTCCTCGGCGGCCCGCCGCTGGTGAAGGCCGCGACCGGCGAGGTCGTCAGTGCGGAAGAGCTCGGCGGCGCAGATGTGCATTCGCGGCAATCCGGCGTGACCGATCACTACGCCCAGAACGACGCGCACGCGATCGGGATCGCCCGTCGCATCGTCGGCACGTTGAAGCCGCAGGCCAAGCCGAACCTCAACATGCATAAGCCGCGCGATCCGCTGTTTGCGGCGGAGGAGATCTACGGCGTGGTGCCCGTCGACGGCCGCAAGCCGTTCGACGTACGCGACATCATCGCCCGCGTTGTCGACGGTTCCGAGTTCGACGAGTTCAAGAAGCTGTACGGCACCACGCTGGTCTGCGGCTTCGCCCATATCTGGGGCTATCCGGTCGGCATCATCGCCAACAACGGCATTCTCTTCAGTGAGAGCTCGCTGAAGGGCGCGCATTTCATCGAGCTGTGCTGCCAGCGCGGCATTCCCCTGGTGTTTCTACAGAACATCACCGGTTTCATGGTCGGCAAGAAATACGAGGCCGGCGGCATCGCGCGCGACGGCGCCAAGCTGGTGACGGCGGTCGCAACCGCCTCGGTGCCGAAGTTCACCGTGGTGATCGGTGGCTCCTACGGCGCCGGCAATTACGGCATGTGCGGCCGTGCCTACTCACCGCGCTTCCTCTGGATGTGGCCGAATGCGCGCATCTCGGTGATGGGCGGCGAGCAGGCATCCATGGTGCTGAGCCAGGTCCGCCGCGACAACATCGAGGCCAATGGCGATAGCTGGTCGAAGGAAGCGGAGGATAAATTTCGCGAGCCCATTCGCGCGCAATATGAGAGCCAGGGGCATCCGTATTACGCGACCGCGCGCCTTTGGGACGACGGCGTGATCGACCCGGCCGACACGCGCCTCGTGCTCGGCCTCGGCCTTTCGGCGGCGTCGAATGCGCCGATCGAGCCGACCAAGTTCGGCCTGTTCAGGATGTGATGCGATGGACCGTTCGAAGCTCTACCGCCGTTTCCGCACGCTCCTGATCGCCAACCGGGGCGAGATCGCCTGCCGCGTCATCCGCACCGCCCGGGCGATGGGGCTGCGCACAGTCGCCGTCTATTCCGAGGCCGACCGCGATGCCATGCACGTCGCGCTCGCCGACGAGGCCGTGCTGCTCGGGCCCGCGCGCGCCCGCGACAGCTATCTCAATGTCGAGCGGCTGATCGAGGCCGCGCGCAAGACGGGCGCCGAGGCCGTGCATCCCGGCTACGGCTTCCTGTCTGAGAATGCCGAATTCGCGCAGGCCTGCTTTGATGCGGGCCTGGTCTTCGTCGGCCCGACCGCGGAAATGATGACGGCGATGGGTTCGAAATCGGGCTCGAAGGCGCTGATGGAGAGAGCCGGCGTGCCGCTTGTGCCGGGCTATCACGGCGAGGCCCAGGACGATGCGACGCTGTCGAAGGCCGCCGACAAGATCGGCTTTCCGATCCTGGTGAAGGCATCCGCCGGCGGCGGCGGCCGCGGCATGCGCATCGTGCGCTCGGCGGCTGAGCTTGCGCCTGCGATCGTCAGTGCGAAGCGCGAAGCCAAGGCTGCGTTCGGCGACGACCGCATGCTCATCGAGAAATATGTCGACAATCCCCGGCATATCGAGGTGCAGATCATCGGCGACAGCCACGGCAATCTGCTGTCGCTGTTCGAGCGCGAATGCACGCTGCAGCGTCGCCACCAGAAGGTGATCGAGGAGGCGCCATCGCCGACGCTCAATGCCGCCCAGCGCGAGACGGTCTGCGCCGCCGCGCGAAAGGCGGCGGGCGCGGTCAACTATGTCGGTGCCGGCACCATCGAATTCGTCTCCGACGGCAGGGACGTGTTCTTCATCGAAATGAACACACGTCTCCAGGTCGAGCACCCCGTGACCGAGTTGATCACGGGCATCGATCTCGTCGAATGGCAGCTGCGCGTCGCCTTCGGCGAGGCGCTGCCGCTGAAGCAGGACGAAGTCAAGCTCAAGGGCCACGCCGTCGAGGCGCGGGTTTATGCGGAGAACCCGACCAGGAGCTTCATGCCGTCGGTCGGCAAAATCTCGACCTGGCGGCTCCCGGCGGAGACCGGTGGCTTGCGCATCGACGCCGGCTATCGGGAAGGCGATACAGTCTCGCCGTATTACGACGCCATGCTGGCCAAGATGATCGCGTGGGCGCCGACGCGCGATGTGGCGATCGACCGGCTCAACCGCGGCCTGGAGGACTCCGACGTCCGCGGCATCGTCACCAATATCCCGTTCCTGTCGGCGCTGATCACGCACCCGAAGCTGCGGGCGAATGCGATCGATACCGGCTTCATCGAGCGCGAACTGGCGGCGCTGACCCAGGCTTCGCCGGCGCCCGGCGAGCTCGAGCTTTGCGCGGCAGTGGCTGCGATCGTCAATGAAGAACGGCAGGTTGCGCAAAGCGAGCCGAGCTCACCCTGGCAGACCTTTGGCTGGCAGCCGGTCGGCCGCCGCCGGCGCAGCTTTGCCTTCCGCGTCGGGCACGGGCCCGAGCAGAAGATCGCGCTGAACTACGGCAACGGGTTGTCGACGCTGGTCATCGGCGATCGCGAGCTGGCGTTCACCGTTGCGCCAAAAGACGGCGGCCTTGATCTGACGCTGGATGACGTCAAAACCTCGGTCGCAGCGGTGATCTCCGGGCACGAGCTGTATCTGCGCACACGCAACGGCCGTTTCGATCTGCACTGGGTCGATCCGTTCGGCGGCGAGACCGAGGAGCAGACCGGCGCGGACAAGATCGCAGCTCCCTTGCCGGGCACCGTCGTCGCCGTGCTGGCCGAGGAGGGCGCAAGGCTCGAGAAGGGCGCGCCGATCCTCACCCTGGAAGTGATGAAGATGGAGCAGACGCTGCGCGCGCCTTATGCCGGGGTGCTGAAGTCCATCAAGTGCGAGGTCGGCGACATCGTCCAGGAAGGTGTCGAGCTCGCCGTGGTCGAGGCCTCGGAAGGGTGACTTGGGAAGAATAACTTGGGAAGAATAACTTGGGGAGAGTGACATGAGCGATCCCGTCCGCATCATCGAGATGGGGCCGCGCGATGGCCTCCAGAACGAGAAGACACCAGTCAGCGTCGCGGCCCGCATCGCCTTCATCGAGGCGCTGGTCGCAGCCGGGCTCGACACCGTCGAGGTCGGCGCCTTCGTCTCGCCCAAGGCGATCCCGCAGATGGCAAGCTCCGATGCCGTGCTGCGCGGCGTTGCGCACGTGAGCGGCGCCGAATTCCACGTGCTGGTGCCGAACGAGAAGGGCTACGACGCCGCGCGAGCCGCCGGCGCCAAGGTGGTTTCCGTGTTCGCGGCGGCCTCAGAGGGCTTCTCGCGGGCCAACATCAACTGCACGGTCGCGGAGTCGATCGAGCGGTTCAAGCCGGTGCTGGCGCGCGCCAAGGCCGACGGCGTGAAGGTGCGCGGCTATGTCTCCTGCGTGCTAGGCTGTCCCTTCGATGGCGAGATCAGACCGAAGGCCGTCGCCGACCTTGCTGTGACGCTGTGGGATCTCGGCTGCTACGAAATTTCACTCGGCGACACCATCGGCGTCGGCACGCCTGATAGAGCCAAGGAGATGCTGCGCGCGGTGGCCGCCAACATTCCCGCGGCGAAGCTTGCGATGCATTTCCACGACACCTACGGCCAGGCGCTCGCCAATCTCTATGCCGGCCTGGAGGAGGGGGTCCGCGTCATCGATGCCGCAGCGGGCGGGCTCGGCGGCTGCCCCTATGCACCGGGGGCGACGGGGAATGTTGCGACCGAGGATGTCGTTTATATGCTCGAGGGCATGGGGGTGAAGACCGGCGTCGATATGGAGAAGCTGCTGGCCGCGACCAATGCGATGGGCCCCGTGCTTGGCAAACCGCCTGTGAGCCGGGTGGCGACGGCGCTGAACGCGAAGAAGAAGCGAATTGTCGCCTGACCCAGCGATGGAAAGAGCGTCACCGGCTCCCGTCCGGCCCCATCACCAGGTCCGGCAGCCAGGTCGAGATCTCCGGCACCAGACACAGCAGCAACACCGCGCCCATCATCAACAGCACGAACGGCAGCGTGCCCCAGATCACCTCGCTCAGCGAAATATCAGGCGCGACGTTGCGGATGACGAAGATGTTGAGGCCGACGGGTGGATGGATCAGCCCCATCTCCATGACGATGGTCATGACCACGCCAAACCAGATGATGTCGAAATTGGCGGCTCGTAACGGCGGCAGGATGATCGGCGCGGTCATGAGAATGATCGAGACCGGCGGCAGGAAGAAGCCGAGCACGACCACCATGACGAGGATCGCAAACAGCAGCCCCCAGCGCGGCAGGTGCATCGCGACGACGGATTCGGCCGCCGATTGCGAGATGTGCAGATAGCTCATCACGTAGGAATAGAGCAGCGACATGCCGATGATCATCATCAGCATGGTCGATTCCCGGATGGTCGATTTCATGATGGGCGCAAGGTCGCTCGGCCGCCAGACGCCGTAGATCGCAGCGATCAGCCCCAAGGCGAGAAGCCCGCCGAGGCCGGCCGTCTCCGACGGGGTGGCGTAACCGCCATAGAGTGCAGCCATGACGCCGGTGAGCAGCAGCACGAACGGCATCACGCGCGGCAGCACGTTGAAGCGTTCGGCCAGCGTGTACTCGTCACGGGTCAGGATAGCCGCTTGCGGCCCCCCTGTCTTGTAAGCGGCTTCGGCCGCGGCATATTCCTGCCGGAAGCGGACCACGGCGTAGCCGCCGAACAGCGAGACCAGCAGCAGGCCAGGGCCGATGCCGGCGAGAAACAGCCGTCCCAGCGACTTTTCAGCAGCGACCGCAAACAGGATCATGGTGATCGACGGTGGCAGCAGGATGCCGAGCGTGCCGCCGGCCGCGATGATGCCTGCAGCAAAGCCGCCGGAATAGCCGCGCTTGCGCATCTCGGGAATGCCGGCCGAGCCGATGGCCGAGCAGGTCGCGGGCGAGGAGCCCGCCATCGCCGCAAACAGCGCACAGGCGAAGACGTTGGCGACGCCCAGGCCGCCGGGCACCCGGTGCAGCCAGGCGTGCAGTGCCGAGTAGAGATCCTGGCCGGCGCGCGACTTGCCGATCGCCGCGCCCTTCAGGATGAAGAGCGGGATCGAGAGCAGCGTGATCGAGGCCATTTCCTCGTAGACGTTCTGCGTCACCGTGTCGAGCGAGGCCGAAGGCATATAGATGCCCATGAACACGACCGCGACCGCACCCAGCGCGAACGCGATGGGCATGCCCGAAAACATCACGACCAGCGTCGCGACGCCGTAAGCGATACCGATGCCGAAAACGCTCATGGACGCCTGGCTCCCGCGAATGGCAGCGCCAACTGCACGAGGATCTGGATGCAGAGGAGGCTCATGCCGAGCGCCATCAGGGAATAGGGAATGGCGAGCGGCGGCGACCACATCGAGTTCGAGACCTGGCCGTCGACGTAAGCTTCATGCGTCAGCGTCCAGGATTTCCAGGTGAAGAACGCGCAGAACAGGAGCGTCAAGGCATCGACCAACCAGAGTCTGATCCTGTTCGCCTGCGGTGACAGCAGGCCGACAAAGGCCTCGATGCCGATATGGCCGCGGTTCTGCTGCACGTACGCCGCCGTCATGAAGGTGGCGCCGACCAGCAGGAACACGGCGGCCTCGTCCTGCCAGTAATTGGCGGCCTTGAACAGCGCGCGGCTGAGCACGCTATAGCTCAGGATGGCGCAAGCCGCGACCAGCGCCAGCGCGGCGAGAACGACGATCATGCCATTGAGGATGGCGAGGCCACGATCAAGCGCTGCCGCAAGGCCGGTCCTTGCGGCAACATTGTTCGTGTCCTCACGATCCGGAAACGGACCGTGGCTCATGCGGCGACGTCGGAGGCGAGCTTGAGCAGGTTCGCAGCGGTCGCAGTCTTGGCGCCATAATCCTTCCACGCGGTGTCGCGGGCGATGTCGCGCCATTTGCCGACGGTGGCGGCATCGAGCGCGCTCACCTTTGCGCCGGCCTTCTCATAGACCTTGGCGACCTCGACGTCGTCATCCTGCGCGCCCTTGCGGCCGAAGGCCTCCAACTCCTCGCCGACGGCGAGGAGGATGTTCTGCTGGTTCTTCGGCAGCTTGTCGAAGATCGCCTTCGACATCATCAGCGGCTCGAGCATGAACCAGTAGGAGGCGCCGGCGCCCGAGGTCAGCGATTTCGCGACCTCTTCGAGGCGGAACGAGATCAGGCTGGTGGAGGACGTGATGCCGGCGTCGCACGCGCCGGTCTGCATCGCCGCGTAGATTTCGTTCGAGGGCACCGACAGCACCGAGGCGCCGGCGGTCTGCAGCACCATGTCCATCTCGCGCGAGCCGCCGCGCACCTTCATGCCCTTGGCGTCTTCAGGCGATATGATCGCCTTGGAGCGGCTGGCAACGCCGCCCGCCTGCCAGACCCAGCTCAGGAGGATGATGCCCTTGTCGGCGAGGAAGTCCGTCAGCGCCTTGCCGACCGGCTCCTTCTTCCAGCGCATGCCCTGGTCGTAGGTGGTGACGAGGCCCGGCATCAGGCCGATATTGGTCTCCGGCAATTCGCCGCCGGCATAGGGCATCGGATAGAGCGAGATGTCGAGCGCGCCCTTGCGCATCGCGGAGAACTGCGCGTTGGTCTTGATCAGCGAAGAGTTCGGATAGATCTCGGCTGCGATGTCGCCATTGCTGCGCTTCGCAACTTCGGCAGCGAACATGCGGCAGAGCCGGTCGCGGAAATCGCCCTTGTCGATGGTGCCGCCCGGAAATTGGTGCGAGATTTTCAGCGTGGTTGCGGCGTGCGCGGTGCCGAGGCCGAAGCGCAAGATGGCGGGTGCGGCGACTGCGGTCGCGAGCAGATGACGGCGCGTGAACATGGATGATCCCTTGAGCGGTTCTTCGAAGCGGTTCTTGTTTGACGTGATCTGGGCGGGTCATGAGACCGGCGTGAGGGCCCATCCTAGCCGGTCTTCGACGTCGAGTTCTCTCAATCTGATAGTTCGAGACGGAATGCCGCGGCAAGGGCTGGCCTTGCTGCGCTGCACACCGGGCCTCCCTGTTTCAATCGTGAAGGCTGCGTCTCGGGCGAGGATCGCGCGAGACGCGCCCCATCCGAAAAAATCTACAGCCTGGCGTAACAAGAACGGGCGTCGATCCGTCGAGATTGTGTAGCGGCACACGTCGCTGACATACACCATCTCGAAGGGATTATTTCTCATGACCATTCGCACCCGCATCGTGCTCGGCGTCTCCGCTGCCGCACTCTCGCTTGGCCTCGCGCTGTCGCCGGCCGCCTTCGCTCAGGACAAGATGGGCAAGGACGACGGCATGATGAAGAAGGACACGATGTCCAAGGACGGCATGAAGAAAGACACCATGTCCAAGGGCGACGGCATGAAGAAGGACACGATGTCGAAAGACGGAATGAAGAAAGACGACGGGATGATGAAGAAGAACTGATCTTCCACCGGCGTCGCCGCGTTTAGGGAAGCCAGGCGTTTACGAACGTTCCGGGGCGGCATATCGGCCGCCCCCAACGTGATGTCTCGGCTCAAATTCAATTGAACGTGATGCGTTACTTCCGCTTGGCCTTGCGCGCGGCGTAGCGGGCGTCGCGCTTCGCCTTCTGCTCGGCTTCCAGCTCAGCCTGCCTGGCGATCGCTTCTTCCGCCTCCCGGGCGATCCGCGCCGCCTCCGCGGCAGCAGCTTCTTCCGCGATGCGCTTCTGCTCGGCCTTTTCAGCCTCGCGCGCAGCCTTTACTTCGGCGCGCTTGGCCGCAAGCGCCTCGCGCTCGGCACGACGTGCCGCGACCGCAGGGTCGTCGTGCCCCGGCTGCGACTTGAATTTGTTCAAAAGATTTTTGCGTGCTTCCTGAGCGGCCTTTTGCCGGTCGGAGAATCCTGGTTCCCTGAAACTCATTTAACGAACCTTGTCATCCTCGCTTTCGATCCTACATCACTGCTGTTGGTACGTCGGCTGGGCACAAGCAGGCGCCACGCGACGCAGAAGCGTGTACATCGCCGCGCGCCGCGAAGCCACCCATAATCGCAGCCGATCAGGTCAACGAAATCGCTTATCCAGCCGATCCTTCGTAGCCCGGAAAAACTGCCGAATTGTGATGCCCCTCATAAGGGCACCCAGCGGCGGCGCCTAGCGTCCGCCCAGCGAGAGACGGAGCACGGGCATGATTATTTTCCGGCTGAGCCTGAAGGCCCTTGCAATCACGGCCACGGCAGCGGTTGTCGCGGGTGCGGTGCTGTTGGCCGCCCGCCCACAACCGATCGAGAGCACCGCTCTCGGGGCTGCATGGGAGTGCACCCAGACCGCGTTCATCCTGACGAGCTGCGCGCCGCGCACTCAGCACGCCGCCCCGGCGGTCGAGAGCCTGCGCAAGGAAGCGCTGAGGCGTCCGACGAGCGGGTGAGGGCCAGGAATCGCGCGGGATGTGACGCGTGGCCGCACAGGTGGTAAACCGCCTCACCAAGCGATAGCGTCCCCATGTCCGAGCCCGAATCCAAGCGTTCTAGGCCTTCCAAGTCCAACCATTCGCCGAGACCGCAATCCGGCGACAGTCGTCGCGGGGCGATCGCGGGCCTGATCATCGCTGCGGTCATTCTGGCCGTCGGCCTGTGGCTCGCCCGCGACCTCACTGCCGCCAGCAAGATGCAGGATTGCGTGATGTCGGGGCGCAGCAATTGCAATGTGATCGAGCCGGCACGCTAGACCCGCTCGGTTCGCAGGGCCCAAAAATTGCCGCGATCTCAAACGTCTGCTGCGGGACCCAGCCGACTCGGCAGGTCAGTTATGTCAGCCGGCACCGGCCGGGCGCGATCCGAATCGTCTATGGCGCTTGGACCACGGCGATTTGCGAAAGTTGAGGGGGTAGGCACCGATGAGTGCGTTCAGCCGCATGAAGATCATTATTCCCATGGTTTCGGCCATATCGTTGCTGGCGATGTCCGCGCAAGCGCAGGACGCAGCGCCGCCGAAGGGAGCTGGCCAGCCGCCAGGGCAGGATGCCGGTGCGCCGCGCAAAGGCCCTCCGCCGCAGGCAGGGCGGACCGGGCCTCAGCCGGGCGGGCAGGCCCATGTGGCTCCTGCATCCGGAGCAGGTCCCGGCCCGCATGGCCCTGGCCCGCGCAATGCCGGTGGGCCATCCCCGGGACCACATCGTGCCATGGCGCGCGGTCCGGCGCCCATGCACGATTGGGGCGGTCACTCCTATCGCGGCAATCTGGCCTGGGACGGCGGACGCTGGCGCCACGAGGTCCACAACGGCCGCGCCGGCTGGTGGTGGGACGTCGGCGGCGTCTGGTACTATTATCCGCAGCGGATGGAGGGCCCGCCTGCCTACATCTCCGAAGACTATATCGACGACGTGCCGGTGGCCTATGCGCCGCCGGGACCGCCGGTCGCCTACGAACCTCCGCCGCCTCCACCGCCGCCCGCGGATCCCGGCGCCAGTGCGCTCGGCGGAGCCATCGTCGGCGGCCTGCTGGGTGGCCTGATTTCTGGCAACGCCTCGGGTGCGGCCGCAGGCGCCGTGATCGGCGGTGCGACCGGCGCCATCGCCGGCGCCACCGCCGCGTCGCGCCCCGGCTACTATCTGGCCCAGGGCAATTGCTATTACCGCTATCCCAGCGGCCAATATGTGCAGACCGATCCCCGCGCCTGCTACTGAACTTCTCTCGCGCAAGAGCCGATGTGAATGATGGATGAGGCGGGCCCGGTGCCCGCCTCGTTGCGTTGCGCGCGGGTTTAGACGAACCGGAACCCGGCTGTGATTGCAATTTCACGGCAATGAAACCTGGTCTCACTGCTTTGTGCGCGCGGCGTTTAGAACGATCGCGCGGCGGCGCGTTTAGCCCCTCTGCGAGCAAACGATCAGAGGATTATTTCATGAAACTTGCAGCGATCACCCTGGGGCTTGCGTTGGCCGTTTCGTCGACGGCTGCTTTTGCACAAGGTGCCGGCGGCTCTGCTGGCGGCGGTGCTTCGACAGGCGCGTCCCCGGGCGGCGTCGGGACGTCCGGCGGCGTGTCATCCGGCACCAGCGGAACGACGACCGGGACAGGGACGGGCGGCGCAACCGGCGCCACAGGCGGGATGAACACGACGATCAACCCGTCCGGCAACACCTTGTTGCCAAGCGGACAAAATCCGTCACAACCGGCGACGGGTCCGAACAACTCGACGGGTCGCTAGGGCTCGCCGGACCGAGTACACAGAATACGAAGACCGGCCCGATCGATTCCGTCGCGGCCGGTCTTCGCGTATCTGCCAACACGGCTCTCTTTGCGCGCAAATTCCATTCCGGTAACATCGTGTTGGGTTGCGCGAAGGCCCGACTTTCGTCCTCCGCAATCATACGGACGAAATTGCCACGCACTTGTCCTTATCGGCCGGCTAAAATTGGTCGCATGTGTACGCCCTACGACCCACAGCACGAGGCCGAGGCTGCGATGAAGCGCGCCGCGGCATCCGAAGGTCCAGACCGGCAGCGACTCATCGAATTGGCGCTGGCTTGGCATCAGCTTGCGCGCGATCGTCGCGAAACGAGCGGACGCGCTGATTTCTGCCTGACAGAAGAGACCGCGCGGTTCGGGCCTGGTCGCCGGCCATGAGAAAGCCCCGCGCTCGCTGGACAAGCACGGGGCCTTTCAAAGCCGACCCGGGGCTGGCGGGTCGGCACCACTCTATTTCGTCGCAGACAACATGGTGGCCGTGATCTTGTTCCGCGCGGCCGTCGCCTTCGTGCGCGCCGGATTCGGCCCTGGCTCATATTGTTGAATGCATGAACAATCCACGTCCGCGCAAGGCGGCGTTAAGACTTGCGCGGTTCTGCTTTGCGCGGCTGCGATTCGTGTTTCGGGAACGGACCGGAGTCGGACCGTGAACAAACGAATCGCGGGTCCGTTCAAGATCAGCTCTTGAGCATTATTCGATCGCAGAGGGCGATCGCTTCTGATGGCCTCGATGCGCCAACGCATGAACTGCGGCGGCGAGTTGATGCCGGCTCATGGCGACCTCCGCAATCGAGGCCTGCGCCACCTCGATCCGCTTTGCGATCAGGTCTGAGTTGACGTCCACGAACGCGTCGAGTGCCACAAACGATATCGCGACGATCGCGATCGCACAGGCGATTGCCATTTTCGTCAGCTCGGCTCGCGGCATCGGTTGTCCGTTATCATGGGCGCAATTCGCCCGCCGCCTAGATAGGGTGAATCTGTCTGCTTCAAAGCCGGCGCCGAGGGTTACCCACGCGTTCGTGAGAGATGACAGAGTCATGATGAACGCCGGCGCATTCGGCAGGATCGAGGCTCTGGCGATCCCGGCAGGAATCGAACCTGCAACCCTCAGAGTAGAAATCTTGTGTATGCTGAGTCTAATCAATGGCTTAGCTCCTTCGTGTTGCTCTGGCGTTGCTTTCAGCCGCCCAGCAGCCGGTTCTGCAAGGTTTCGGCCGCCCGCTGGTCGGCCTCGGCATCCGCGAACAAGTGCCCGTAAATGTCAAAGGTGACCTTGATCGAACTGTGGCCCATGAGCCGCTGGATCTGCTTCGGGTTGTGGCCGTTCTCGATCCAGAGCGAGGCGCAGGCATGCCGGAGTGTATGCAGGCCGTACTTCGGGATCTCGCGCATCACCGGCTCCCCTGCATTGTTGATAACCGGCTTGCCGGTATCGTCCAGGACCGGCACCCGCTCGGGCTCGACAATGCCATTCGCCAGGAGGATCGGGTGTAGTCCGCGCTCCAGCATATTGGAGTGCGACTCCACTTTGCCCATCCCGTTCGGGAAAACGAGATCCAGGTCGCCCTTCGGGCAGACGAGCTTCCACTCGCGGAGCGCGTTGATGACGATCGGCGGGCAGGGGATTGTCCGGTAAGCCGCCTTTGACTTCAGCTTGCCGATACGGTGCTGGGCGTCGGCGCGCTGGGTCAAGCTGAGCTGCTTTTTGGTGAAATCGACGTTCGCCCAAACCAGGCCGCGCAGCTCGCTGGCCCGCAGGCCACAGAAGATCGCCACAAGCATGATTGGACGCCAGCGCCCGGCCGCGCCGGCAATGATGGCCTGCAACTCCGCCTTGGTTGGAATGGTGGGCCGCGGATCTTCGCGGTCGGGCAAGTCCAGATCGACGCCAGACGTGGGGGCGGTGCTCGAAAGCCCTCGGCGCCGCAGTTCCTTGAAGATGCTGCCGACCGAGCCGATTACCTTCTTAATCATCTCCGCGGAGCGGCCGGCCTCACGAAGCTGATCCGCGAAGGCGTTGACGGCGGGGACCGTCATTTCAGCGGCCTTCTTGGCGCCGATGAAGGGGACGATGTGGAGATCGACGTGCTCCTCGTACCCACGAACCGTCGTCGGCTCGAGGCCCTTCTCGTTGCAGCGCTTGATCCAGAGGGCTGCGGCTTCCTTCATCGTGGGGGAAATGCTGCCGGGTGTGTGCAGGCCGCGCACCATGTCGTGCTGCACCTCGACCAGCCACGCCTCGGCTTCCGCCTTGCGCTCGAACATCTTGAACCGCCGCTGGCCGCCACCGTCGATGTAGCCGGCCTGCCAGCGGACGAGACCGGAGGGAAGGGTGCGCTTGCGAACCTTGGCCATTGGATATCCCGAAATGAGCGGAAGCGGTCGAAAGTATTTGACACTATCTCGACGCCCTTGACAAGTACGTAAAACGCATTAAGTTCTTCTTTCATGAAAGCGGAATCATTCTCTCTCAGCGACCTTGTCGAAATCAGCGGTGCAAAGCGCCGCTCCCTCCAGCTTTGGGCCGATGCGGGCGTTATCAAGGCCGCGCGCTCGACTGACAGGGCAGGAACCGGCGTGCATCGGCAATACTCGCGAGACGAGGCGATAATCGCCTGCATCATTCACGGGTTTGCCCTTCGACAAATTTCGATAGGTGAACTCCTGGCCATCTCAGAGGCCGTGCGCGCCATGATCTTTACATCCTCTCATGCCGGCCTGAAAAAACTCGAAGGATTTTTGGTCTACGAGACCTGGTTCGAACATGGTGAGCGGCGCCAGCGGTGCGGCATCGGCCCTAAGATCTCGCCTCTGCACCTAGGTAGGCCTGACAGCATGATGATGGTGATCAGTCTGGAGACGTATCTTTCCCGCTTGGAGTGATCCCCTTTTTTGCGTTTGTAAGTGCGTAATGCGTACTTGGTTCAAATATTCACAGGAACAGCATGGACAGCATCGCAGACGACCTCATCGAGGGTATCAAGCAGATCAGCCGCTTCACCGGAATCCCGGAGCGGCGCGCCTTCTATCTCGCCGAAAAAGGCGACTTGCCGGGCGTATTCAAGCAGGGCGGGCGCTGGGTCGCGCTCAAGAGCAAAATTCGCGAGGGCTACCAGAAGCGCGCGAGCGGCGTGGAGGTGGCTTAAAGCATGACCTCAACGAAAAGGGCGCCCGAAGGCGCCCAAGAATTTTCGTTCGTCTTGGCAGACAACGGAGACATTAGTGCTTCGCTTCCTCCAATTCAAGCAGATCCTGCAGCCGAGCTCGCGTTTGCGCATCAGCTCGCCGCGGTCGTGTTCGGCAAGCCGCTTCGGCCTTTTGTAGTCGATCGCAAGCGGCGCCGTGTCGAGTGGAGGCCTGCACGATGAGGCACGAGCGAACATTTACCCGCGACCACCTTATCGTCAGCGATCCTGAAATCCGCAAGCAGCTCCAGCTTGCCGGCCTACGCTTTCTGTACAGTCGAGCGCAATGGCTTGCCCATGAAGCGAAGGTGATGGGCCTCGCTGTCAAAAACGGCACCATGACTACGGCGCAGCTTGACGCGAAGTTGGAAGAAATGGGCGCGCTGGATCTGGTCTATCCCGAGCTGATGAGGTGCGAATGACCAAGCACGAAGACCTGGGCGCCTATGACAGCGACGGAAACCATCTTTTTGATATCGAGATGCCGAAGCCGCGAGCGGCTGATCCGTTTCCGGATGCATGGCCACAGTCGAAACCGGACGAGTGGCCGAAAGACAGCGTCGAATACTGGAAATGGATGCGGGGCGAGATCGGTCCCCCGTCAGCCGCAGAGGTATTGAACAGTTCAACACCTAAGCATCTCGACCGAAAAGACCGACTCAAACTGCTCCGTGGTGTCAGAGGGCCGCTCAGCATCACGCCGCTCGAAGACATCATCAGCGAGGAAGTGGAGAAAGCACATTTCATCAAGGGCATCATCGCCTGGAATGAAACGTCGGCCTGGATTGCGCCTCCAGGAGGTATGAAGTCTGCGCTTCTAGCATCGGCCTCAATCAATCTCGCGCTGGGGCGGGATTGGTTCGGGAAGAAAAACAAATGCGCCGTAGGGGTGGTTTATTTCGCCCTGGAGCGCGCCGACCTGGTTAAGCGCCGGCTCTCGGCTCATTTGAAGTTGCTGGGCATCCCACGCAGCCAGCCTGTGCCGGTTGTTGTCGTTGCCGGCATGGTCGACGGGATGAATCCGGAAACCGTACCGCTAGTCGTCGGGATCGTGCGCCGCATTGAGAATTATTTCAGCAGCTTCGACAGTGGCGTCCACATGGCCGGCCTACTGGTGTTCGATACCTTCGCCAAGCTGGTTGCTGCTGGCGGTGGTGACGAGAACAGCGCAAAGGATCAAGGACGGGTATTCGCCAACATCCAGCGTATCAAGGATCAACTGGAAGGCCCCCACGTTGCGCTGATTGGGCACACCGGCAAGGACGAGAGCCGGGGCGCTCGAGGCTCCAACGCGATCTACGGCGACGTAGACGTCATGGTCGAGATCGGCGGCGATACCGTCAAAACCGCCACGATCACTAAGGCCAATGACGCGCCGGAAGGTCCGCTCTTCTCGTTTACCTCCGAGATCTTCAATTTCGGCGAGGACGAGGACGGCGATCCGATCACTGTCAACATTGTGAGTGAGGAGGTTTCGGCTCAGTCTGCGCCGACATCCGCCGAGCCAAAGCTATCCACCAACCAGCGCGTCATGTTCCGGCTCTTATCTGAGGCTGGAGCTGCCGGCCTGACAGTTGAAGCCTGGAGCGACATGGCTCGCGAGCAGGGCATCACCAGCAAGCAGCGTCTGTACGAGCTCAGGATGGCGCTGAAGGATAAGGGCCTGGTGCGCGAATACAACGGAATCTGGAGGGCAAACAATGCTCAGTGAGACTGAATTGGGCGAGCTTGCCAGGATGCTCCAGCATCACACGCCGATGTGTCTGCTATCCGACATGCAGGTGCGTTCCGCGTTGGAATTGATGCAGCAGCGTGGATGGAAGATCGCCGCGCCTGTGGAAGCTGTGGAAGTAGGAGACAGGCCCCGGTGGTAAATATGCCATGTATGCCATTGTTGCTCTCTGTCACCACTACGGAGCAGCTGCGATGAGCGAGACACTATCCGAGCGCATAATCATCCCGATGGCCGAAAGCCTTGTCGAGGCTGTTGATGACTTTCGGTTCGCCAACCGGATGCCGTCCAGGGCTGAGGCAATCCGCCATCTGCTGTTGGCTGGACTGGCCGCAAAGGCACAGCCAGCAACGCAGGCGCCATTGTCGTCGCTGTTGCTGGCGGCATACAAGGCGGCGCCGATTGAGACGTTGGCTTCGATCCTGGCACCACGCCAGAAGATGCCGTGAAGCTAGAGTTTCCTCCATATCGTAGAGGAGGTGCCAACAGGCTCGACACCTTCGAGATATCAACACTGATAAAAGCCGCTGCGCAGCAACTCGAGATGTGGGGAGATGCTGAAGGGCCGGAGGCTAAGGCTATCGCTGATGCGATCAGACCATTGGCAACGTAGCTCTTGCTGGCGAGGTCACGGGTAACGGTAACGGTCCGGTCTCCCCCTATAGGGGGGAGAACCGTGACGTTACTTCGTTACCAAGGTAACGCGTGACCAGCTTCGTGACCGTGACGTTACCGTTCGTTACCAAAGGAACAATCATTGATGAAACAACGGACCAACACTAGCGGACTGAAGCCGTGGAAGCCCGGACAGAGCGGCAATCCGCTCGGCAGACCTCTTGGCGCGAGAGCGAAGTTTTCCGAACAGGCGTGCGCCGATGCGCTGGCGGACTGGACGAGTAACGGCGCGAATGTCCTGGAGCGGGTGCGAGCGACGGACCCGAGCACCTATCTACGCGTCCTGTTCAGCATCATCCCGAAAGACATCGCGGTCTCGATCGAGAACCGTAGTGGTCCGATGGATGCTGCCGAGATGCAGGCCATGCGCCGGCTGGTGGCGCTGATCCAGGCGACAGCGAGCGCGATCGATCCTGAGACCGTGTTCGCTTGGCTCGAGGAAGATCTCAGAGCCCGTGTTGCCAAGCAAATTGACGCCTGACGGATACGAAATCCGATCCGCATCGAATGATATCAATAACTTGAATCGGTCGCGTTGCATTGGTGTTGCAAAAGACCTCGAATTTCGGAGCAAATGGGAATTGTTGAGAGACGCTGTTAGAGCGATCCGCGCTCGATTGGCGCACAATGCGCGCATCTGATTTGCGCGGCGGGGCAGGGGACGCGCAGTAACAAAAGGACGCGCGACCGAATGGCCTACGACGCTAACGACGACCGCTCTAACGATCCGAGCGCAGTGCTCCGCCGAGCCGGCATCACCACCAAGAAAGAAAACTCGCCTGGCAATGGTTGGCTCAACCAGAACCCGCGTAAGAACGAGATCGGCCGCGAGATCTCGCCCGGCAACAACGGGACGGATTGGGGTGACAACGGAAACCTGAGGCGCTGACCATGACCGAGGTCCGCTTCCGCTACGCCAGGGAAGACCTGCTGAGGGCCGTTGCCGAGCGCAAGGGTGTTTCCCTCACCACGCTAATGCGCTCACTGGCGGACTCCGCTGTGGCTTCTGAGGGCTTCCCCGTAGCCGAGCAGCAGTATGCGCTGGTTTCGAACGGCGGGCTCGTGAAGCCGGCTCGTGGCGACTGGGCTGTGACGTTCAAGCCTGCGCACGACGACCGCGGCGAGTGGCTGCCGGTGGAGAATGAGGACAGCCAGCCCTTCGATCCCGCGCAGCATTGGCGCCTGAAGCCGTTGCCGCTTCGCCTGGATGGTGATCGCGTTGTCCGGGTCTATCCCGTCGTGCCCAAGTCGATGGAGCACGCCTAATGGTTGGTTTGGCCTGGTGGTCACAGACGGCAGCCGCGAATGCCACGCAAGACACTACGGTAAATTGGGCTGAGGGACAGGCGCCAAGCTCTGTCAATGACAGCGCTCGCGCCATGA
Source organism: Bradyrhizobium sp. USDA 4472 (assembly GCF_054058595.1). Taxonomy (NCBI): domain Bacteria; kingdom Pseudomonadati; phylum Pseudomonadota; class Alphaproteobacteria; order Hyphomicrobiales; family Nitrobacteraceae; genus Bradyrhizobium; species Bradyrhizobium sp. USDA 4472. The sequence goes on along the minus strand of NZ_JBSSAM010000001.1, from coordinate 6,412,744 downwards.
TGGCCTCGACAGCCAAGTGGCGGGATGACATTGCTGGCGCGATCGTAACCAGCGGGACCAGCACGGCTTATACCGTGACGAGTTACCAGACCTTCGACAGCCTGTCCCGGATCGCTAATCAAGTTATTGCCTTCACGCCTCACACGACGAACGACGCGACTGTTACGCTCAACGTGGATGGTCTTGGCGCCAAGCCCTTGCGCTCGGCTCCATCCGTCGAGTTGCCGGCTGGCACGCTTGTGCAGGGCACGCCCTACCTCGCGCTGTACAACAACAGTGACGCTGCGTTTTATCTCCATGGCTTTTTTGGCAACCCTTACATGGTGCCAATCGGGGCCCTGCTGGATTTCACAGGCTCGACCTCGCCCAATTCAAGCTTCGTATTGCCCTATGGTCAGGCGATTAGCCGCACGACTTACGCGAGCTATTTCGCCATAGCAGGAACGACCTATGGCAGTGGCGACGGCTCGACCACCTTCAACATTCCCGACCTCCGCGGGCGCGTGATCGCCGGCAAAGATGATATGGGGGGCTCCTCCTCATTCCGGCTTACGACCTCGTATTTCGGTACAAACCCTGACACGCTTGGAGCGGCGGGCGGCTCTCAGAGCCACTCGCTGAGTGCGGCAGAAATCCCGACGATCACGTCTAGCGTCGTCGTTAGCGGCACGCTGACCGGGCAGACGAACAGCTTTCTTGTTCCTCAATCGAATACCTCGACCGGCGGCGGTGGCTTCGGCGCTTCTGGTACCTCTTCAAACCAGAACATCGGTGTGTCCGTCAGCGGTTCGCTGAGCGGTTCGGCAACTTCCAACAACACGAGCGGCGCCGCGCATCCCACCATTCCGCCGACTATCATCATGAATAAGCTTCTGAGGATCATCTGATGTCCGAGATCGAACAGCCGCGTAACGACGCGGGCCAGTATTCGACCGAGAAATTCGGCCGCGCTGCCGAACTCGAGTCCGGCGGCTATACCGAAATGCCCGATGCTCCTCAGGACGAACCAAAAGTCTATGGCGGCGAAGAGGACGATATTCGCGCTGCGGCAGATGAACTGGCTACTGATCGCGATAATGGCGAGTTTGAGGTCGATCCCGTTGAGTATCGGGAGAAAGGCGGTACGGGCGATCTGATCGATGAAAACCAGGCTGTCACCCTGGATAAGGCCGCCCGCGATCTGAGCGCCTATCACGGCAACACAAATCGCTATGTCGATGGTGTTTCTTCCGGGATCCTCGCCGATACGATCGACAGCGCTCGCGCCGATCTGGTGAAGGGTGATCCCAACGTTGCGGCGGCTTATGGCCTGAATGCCGACGAAGTTGCTGCGAATGCCAAGGCGGCAGGGGAGAAGGCGAGCGTGGAGCCGGCGGCGGATGAACAGCCCGCCGCCGATCCTCCCGTTGATGGCCTCGATCCTGAGGTCCAGAAAGCCTTGAAGCACCCCCAGGTGCGGCAGGCGATCGAGGACGAGCTCGGCAAGGCTGAAACCGCCAAGCAGCAGTATGCGCAGGCTCTGACCGCCGTTTCACACCTCGCCAACCATGAACTTCTGAGCACTGTGCCGGCGCTTCAGCAGATTCCTCAAGACCAGTGGCCGCATGCGTTGAATGTCCTGCGCGAAGTCGAGCCGGAAACCTTCGAGCGTGCGAAGGCCGTAATTGAGCGCGGTGCTCAAGCCGAGATGTTGCAGGTTCAGAACGCCCGCAACCAGGCAGCACAACAGCGGCAGCAATTCGAGACATATGCAAAGGCGGAAGATGCTCGTTTTGAGGAACTTACCAAAGACGCTCCGGTGACCAGAGAGGTCAGCGATGCTGTGGTGAAGTACGCCGAGAGCCTTGGAGTTGATCGGGCCTCGCTGAGCCATCTGCTAGCCACCAATCCGGTCATGCGAAACGCCGCTTTTCAGCGGATGATGGTGGATGCTGCGAGATACCAGATGATGAAGGCTGCGGTACCGAAGGCGGCGCCGAAAGATTTGCCTCCGGTTCAGCGTCCGGGTGCCAAGCAGGCCAGAGCCCCAATCGGTTCTGCCGATCTTGGGGCGCTTAGCGCCAGGCTATCAGCCTCGGGGCAAATTGATGACGCATTCAACCTTCTCATCGCCCAGCGTGCAGCACGGAGATAATCATGTCTGAAAGCTATTTGGACAACGCTCGCGCCTTGAACGAGCTTCGCGGCCAAGCCGAAGCCAGTGATGCAGATCTTGCCGCTCATTTTTCGCTGTATGGGCGCGAACGGCGCGTCGAAATCCTGCGGTCAATCGACCGTGACCTGGCCGAACCGGACGGTGATTTGCGCAAGATCACTGATGACTGGCGGACGCGGGAGCAGCTTGGCCGGGCTCACGATGCATTGCTGAAGGCGAACCGATGACCAGCCCTGTTCTTGCGGCACTCGTTAACGCGAAGGTTCAAGATCTGATCGAGCCGCCGAGGTCATGGGGTGCGCCGGAGAAGGCTGCATTCCTGCGACTGCCTTCTGATCTCCAGCGGTTTTACGACAACCGAGAAAAGCAACGGGATGCGGAGGTGCGTCGCTGCCAGAATGACCGGGCAGATGCCCTCAAAAACCTATCCATTGCTGAAGACCAACTCGAACGAGCGCACGCGCGCATCAAGGCCCTCAATGCTGAAATTGAACAAATCAGAAAGCCCCATGCCGAAGCCAAAGACGCTGCCTGAGCGCATCGCCGATTTTCGTGCAGAGCTTGACGTGTTCCTGGACAAGAAAGCCGCCGAACTTGGCGAGGACACACCAGGAGTGCCTGTGAGCGTTCTCCGCAACCTTCTGACCAATCGCAACTTCGGCTGCCAGTGTCAGGCAGTGCAGAATCTGGAGCAAAGCGAATGACCAACATGGGCATTCTCTCGATGCTGGCCGATAACGATTTCATGGCTCGCCTGGAGCAGAAGCAGCGCATTGCGAAGCGCGTTGCGGAGCAGATGGGCGTCAGCCTTGAGGACGCCCGTGCGGCCCTCGATCAATTCGAGGCCGATCGTTCGAGCGACGGGCAAACGATCAACTGATGAGTTGGCTCGATGGCATCGTTGGCGCACTCGATCACCAGGAGCGGCTTGATACGGACCTGGAGTATTTCGCGCAGCATCATCTCAGGATTAGGCCCAAAGCCGGCGGCCTGATCCCGTTCCTCTTTAATCCGGTTCAGCGTAAGCTCCATCAGATCATTGAGGAGCAGCGCGCCAAGACCGGCATGGTCCGTATTGTGGTCCTCAAGGCCCGTCAGGAAGGCGTGAGCACGTATGTTGCTGGCCGCTACTATCACAAGACCATCCGCAGCCCGGGCTTCCTGACGGCCATTGTGGCCCACGAAAAGCCGGCCTCTCGTAACCTGTTCACCCTGGTCAAGCGCTTCCACGACCACATGCCGGACGAGCTGCGGCCTGCTACGGGCGCAAGCAATGCTGAAGAGCTGAAATTCAGCAACATCGATTCTGGCTATCTCGTCTCGGTTGCGACAGAGGACGGCGCAGGCCGATCGTCAACAGCGCAGGCGTTGCACGCCTCAGAGGCCGCCTTCTGGGTGAACCTCAGGGAGCAGCTTGCAGCGCTCATGGAGACTGTGCCGGATCTGCCGGATACTGAGATCATTGTCGAGACCACTGGCAACCAATTCGGCGACGAATTCCACCAGTTCTGGTGCAAGGCGCTTGCTGGTGAAAACAGCTTCAAGGCCGTCTTCCTGCCGTGGTCTGAAGATCCGACCTATCGCAAGCAGGTGCCCGACGATTTCGAGATGACAAACGAGGAAAAGCAGCTTGCCGAGCTGCACGGCCTCGACGCTGAGCAGATCTACTGGCGCCGCTGCAAGATCGCGGACAAGGGCGACATCAACTATTTCAAGCGCGAGTATCCGCTGACGCCTGATGAGGCTTTCCTTGCGAGCAGCTTTGACAGCTTCATTCCGCATGAGCTTGTGTTGCGGGCTCGCAAGGCGCCCAAGGCCGGCTCAGGCCCGCTCATCATCGGAGTTGATCCCGCTCGCTTTGGTCCTGACAGCACCGCTATTGCTTGGCGCCGCGGGAGTGCGATCGAGAAGGTGCAGAAGCGGCACGGTCTCGACACCATGCAAACCGCCGGCTGGATTGCTTCCATCATCCGCGAGGAGAAGCCGGCCAAGGTCAATATCGACGTCGGCGGCCTTGGTGCGGGCATCTATGACCGCCTCGTGGAGCAAGGCTATGGCGGCAGCTTCGGCAGCAACGCGCTCAACGCGATCAACTTCGGCTCAAAGCCGATCGAGCCGCCCCCTGTAGACGACAGCGGAAGGCCCTCAGGCGGCCCGGCCGATCGCCGCGCCGAGATGTGGTCCAACCTCAAAACCGCTCTGGAGGGGGCTCATTTCTCGTTGCCGGACAGTGACAGCTTGCAGTCGGATCTGACCGGCCCCGGTTTCAGCTACACCAGCGACGGCCGACTGAGGCTGGAGAGCAAGGACCAGATGAAGAAGCGCGGCATGCCCAGCCCGGACGAGGGCGACGCGGTAGCGCTGTGCTTCAGCGAGCCGGCTGGTAGCCCGTTCCCTGGCTCGAGCAACTTCCATCGCCAGATCGTCTATCCCGGTGGCGCCTATGCGTGAGGTGAGGCAGGTGCAGGTCCAGATCGTCGCGCCGTGTAATGCCGCGGACCCTGGAGCTGTGACGCTGGGTTATTACGTCGTGGAAAAGGGCATCCTGACCATGACGGACGGAGATGGGACGCCTGTACGGCCGGGCATGTCGGGCGAGTTGGTGACCCACCGCCTCCAGCCTGGAGAGGTCGCGGCGGAGGTAGCAAAGCGGCTGACCAGGCGTGTACGGCTGATGGTCCGCGGCGACGATCGGGGCGGGTTCAATCGGCCCTTGGCCTATCCAAAAGTGAGGGTCGCCTGAACGTGACAATAACTTTACCCGGGAACCTCCTTGGTTGTACTGTTCGGTTGGCTACATCAAGGGGGGAAGATGGCCGAGGAAGCCGTATTCGAAATACGAAACGAGGACGACGCTTGGAAGATTTTAGAGGCCGCCCTCCTCAATAAACTCGGTGAGATGCCTGGCGTTCACATAGTCTGGAAGAACTGGCCCTCACTCAACATTCACCTTTCCGCCGTGCCAGAGGACGGCACAATTTCATCCAGCACAATGGCGGCCATTCTTGAGCTGCAAAAGTCGCTCTATCGAACTCACGCGCTTCTTGCTAGCGGTTCGGACAACCTTCGAAGCCTCAGCCGTGCCGAACGGGAGCAGTTCGAACTTCGTTTGAAAGTTGAAAAGGGCAGTAGTGATCTGTCCATCAATCTATCGGAAATCATCAGCAAATACGGCAACGATGTGATTGCGAAAATGTCAGGCACAGAACTGCTAATTTTGGTACTTGGATTGGCGCTGATCTATGCTGGACGCCTCGTCATTGGTGAATTCATCAAAGCCAAGACCGAGCAGCGAAAAGCATCGTCGGAAGACGAAAAGACTCGCCAACTTCTTTCTAATTACCAATCTCAGCTTGAGAATGACACCAAACGGTTTGAACTTCTCACTCAGGCTCTCGAAAGGAAGCCTGTTTTGAAACAGATCGAGCACTCAGCGACGGAAGCGCGAGAGGAAATCGTCAAGGCTGTGGCGGATGAAGGCGGCGGATCGATTCAACATATCCCGTTGCCGCGAGAGGTTGCCGCTGAGATTAGTTCCGTTAGCAGAGCTCAGAGCTCAGAGGCCAAGCTTGTCGGTCAATACAGAGTCACGAAAGTGGATACCACGGTGCCGGACGGATTCCGCGTCACGCTTGAGGATGTGAAATCGGGGGAATTGGTGGTCGCCTCGCTTTTTGATGCAATCGTTTCTGCCGAACATCGAGGATTGTTGCAGGATGCAGAGTGGCGAAAACAGCCGGTCTTTGTGGAAATGGCCGGTCGGAAGCTTCGAGGTAAGATAATTGACGCTAAGATTGTGAGTGTGGCGGCGATACCAGTTGGCGCAGCTCGCTAGATGGGCTGTTTCTCGTTCTGATTTTTAGGTGAGCCCTGCTCATCGATGGTGTTTCAACCACTCTTCCTTGCCGGCGGCAGTAATCCGGAAAGCACCGTGATCGTCTTTGCCCGTGCTCGATTCGATAAAGCCGCGAGCCTCAAGACGACTGTTCGTGTCAAAGCCGCTGATATACAGGTCGGGTGCACCATCGGCTTCGAAGTACGCCTTCAGCGCCGCAATCTCCCGCTTGCCGAGCGGTTTGCTGCGAACGAGAGCCTCCCACTCGCCATCCGCATAGATCGTGAAGTGGGGATAGCGACCTGGCGGTAGCTGATCGAAGGTGATCTCCCCTCGTTCCCATTTGGCGATGGCGGCCTCGCGGGGATCGCTGGGAGCTTTGGCCTCCGCCAGCGATAGACGCGCCTCATTTGCGGATGGAAAGGCATCGTCCCAACTCGCGGCCGGATTAGGCTTGTCGCCATGGAATTCAACCAGATCGAATTCGTAGACGGCTGGGTCGTCTTTGTCGGCTTGGAGGAGGATGTAGCGATATCGACCGGCGACAAGCATTGTCAAAACCGGCGCTAGCATGTCCCCTGGCATGAATAGAGCAGCGGTATAGTCGTCGCCGCTGTACCAAAGCTGCCCAACATGGTTCTCGGCATCAGGTTTGCCGGCAAGCCGATCGCCAAATCTTCGCTTGGGTAGTTTGTCGGCTCCGATCAGATCAGCCGAAGCGAAAAGTCTCACCAGTCCGACCTTTGCCCGGATCTTCGGCTTCTCGATACTGACCTCAAGCCGCACATGGCGAGTATCCGAATAGGCGCCAGACGAGCGCTTATCGCCCACTCCAAATGAGTAATCGAAGCTCCATCGTTGGATCTTCAGGACGTGCGAAATCCGTTCATTCCGAGGCATGGGCGTCCCCGTAGGGGATGGATTTTTTACCAAATCAGTGGTGCAATGAGAGCGGAGCCTGAAAACTCCCGCCGAAAGCCCTTGCCGGGGCTGTTTGGCACCAGGGCGATGGCAGGGCGATCCTTGCCGGGATCAACTGTCGCCATCGGGACGTAGACGCGCTGGTTTGCCGCCAGCGTGAACGGCACCACTATGCCGGGAAGGCGGCGGCTATACAAGACCCCTCGGGGGAAGGCCGTCGCGCGTCGTCTCTGGCGGCGTTTTCAGCTTCCCGGCGCCAGTGCTGTCCACTGGCAAACCCGGTCCTGAAAAACCGGCTTCAGTCCAGAGAACCAAACCATGAAAAGCAGTGCCGAAAAGGCCCTTAGGGAGCCTCAGGAATCGTTTGCCGCGCTCGCGGTAGCTCTACCATCCCATTGGCATCAGGCCGTCCTAAGACTCGCTAAAGCGACTGAGCGGGTGGAGCGGCGGATGGACGAGCTTGGGCTTTGCAAGACCCCCATGACCTTCCAGCTTAAGATGCGCCAAATGGTCGATGACCTCCTCGTGCTCCTCGATGGATTGGAGAGCGACCCTGACCTCGAGCCCACGGCCGGCGGCACGCTGGATGATGAGTGCGAGCCGGATCAGGACGGTGAGCCGTCCTTGGGCTGGACGACCAGCGGCGTATTTGGCGACGTGAACGACCGCGAGCAGGACGACTGCGACCGGGAGGACGACGACCCGAACGAGGCGAAGCAGCAGCCGCCGGAAATGTGCCCGTGCGCCTGATCCGGCTTCTGATCGGCAGGCTTTGCTTTAAGCTGAGCCTGCGCCTGACAATGGCCGGAGCGACCATCAGCGGAGTGAGGGCAGCAATGCCGAGGTTTCCGCTATACCACTACTGACAAGAGGCCCGCCGGTTCACGCTGGCGGGCCTTCGTTCCTTGGTTTTCAAGGATGGTGGCCTGTTTTGTGATAAAGTGGCCTGTTTTGTGATAAGATCGGGTTTAGGCAGGCGAGAACTGCACTCACGAGCAAGCACCGGAACCGGGAATGGATCAGGAAGATCGGAAGGCCGCTATCCGCGCCCGCATGAGCGAGCAGATTGAGGTCGTCGCCACGGCCATATGCAATGGAAAGTTGCCGGTTGCAGAGCAGCGCATCCTAAGGGCTCTCGCCTCGCAACTCGCGAGAGAGGATACATCGCCCGAGTAAAAGTAAAGCCGCCCCAGCTGGCGGCCTGCCACCTTGGGAAATTTATGGGTGCCTACATGATCGGGGCTGGCCTGCTTCCGACCTCGGTGGCCTAGTTCGACTTTGTGAGTACCCTGATTTGCGGAACCCGAAAAATTAACCTGCGTTAAGCCCCTGGCTCGACCGGAGGCGCGCGCCATGGTGACGGGTGACTTGGAATGGCTTGCCGAGCAAATCGAAATTAGGCTGGCGCGGATGCGCGCCGAGAACCAGCGCGTACGAGAGATGATCCTGCGATCGGCCGAATTGGTCGCCAAAGCCAAAGAGCTGCTTAGCCAGCCTGCACCAACGACTTGGCCGCCAAAGGGAGCGCCGTAGTTCTCCGGCCGAGAACAAAGTTTCGGTCATGTCTCAGTTTGAAATTTTGGAACGGTCAATGGGGCGTATTGTTGCCCGGCATGATGACGCCAGCGGAATACTTGGAACAAGCGGACCACTTCGCAAAGGCAGCGGAACAAGCTTCCGATAAGGTCACCAAGTCTCAGCTTGAGGCGCTGGCAACCAGCTACTCGGTCCTCGCCCAAAGCACCGCTGTCTTGAACCAATCTGCCCGCGCCCTTGAGACCATGGAGCAGCGCCGCAAGAAGTAACGCTGCCTCAGTTGGCGGCCTCTCTCGTCTCTATCGCTCGACGCTGGTCACCTCGCTCGAAGTCGGGCCGGACGTCGGCGCCGCGGCTGCCGCAGCCCTGACACACAAACAGCGGCTCAATATCCGACAGTCTCATTTCGTCCGGCCAGCGATCCGCGCTGAGCGCGATATGATGGCCGCAGTGGCAGTAGACCAGGACGCCGCGTAGACCCATCTCACGCATCTCGCCGAAGGTGATCTTGAGCGGCCGGCCGTCAGGGTGCGTGGCTGCATGGTGCTTTCGGCGAGGCATGCCGCGATCAAAGCGGTATTGTAAGTACCTCGCAAATTATCGATTCCTAGCGGCTCAGAACGAGTCCGAGCCACTGCCTGTCGTGGTGTGGATTATTCAGCCCCTGGGCATGTGCAGCCACATCTGGACCATGAACCAGAGGATGGGCGCGAAGGCGAGAAGCAGCAGTGCTGCCATCAACAACTCGCGGCGACGCGGCCACAGCTCGCGGATGACGATGCCCAAAAGCATGCCAAGGATCAGTCCGATCAGAGCGGTCATTGGCGCGCTCTGACTGCGAACGGAAAGTGAAACGGCGTGTTGCTGCCGTGTTGCGTGGAGTGATTTGTAATGTCGCGTAAGACGCTGAAATCACTGCAACGGGCTGGGAACGCCGCGCAACACGGATCGCGCTGAAGAACGGAGGCGAAACGCTGCCAAGATGTTGATCTACAAGCTGAAAGTCTGGCGATCCCGGCAGGAATCGAACCTGCAACCCTCAGAGTAGAAATCTGATGCTCTATCCAGTTGAGCTACGGGACCGTCCTGTGCCACCCCGTTTGGGAGGCTGATCGTTCATACCACATGCCAATAAGAAAAATCTGGCCGTTCGCCAAGTCTGAACCGAACCGTTTTCCGCTGAGCCGCGACAAACCGGAACGGTGGAGTGTCAGGGTGCCGGGTTGAGCGGCAGCGGACCGGACGACGGATCACGTCGCCGGCAACGCTGAGGAGCTTCCGGGACACGGCCGCCGGTCGATCGGTCCGATATTGCTGCGCCCCAGGACGGCGTGCGCGGCGATAGCGCGATTGGTCTCCTCTGGGCGTGGCTTGCCATGACGAATGCGACGTTTTGCACCTTGTGGTTCCATCGCCACGAGTCCGTCACCTTTCCGCACACTTTATCGCCGCCGCGGCGCTCGTCCGCGATTTCCGGGAGTCCATTCATGATTGGTCTGGTTCGCGCCTTTGCTCTCTGCGCCACGCTGGCGTTTGGCCTGAGCGCAGCACAAGCCGCAGACAAGGCGTTCAAGCGCGATGATCTCGCCGATTCCGCGGTCAAGTTGGAGGCGCAGATCAAGAGCGAGGCCGGACCGGTCGCCAAGACCGGGACGAGCCTGCGCAGCGACGCGGATTCTGCCTTCAGGCGCAATGACTTCCGCACCGGGCTTGCCGTCCTCGGCCAGATCGCCGCCACGACGCCTGATGATGCGGGCAACTGGCTGCGGCTCGCAAAGGCCATCTTCCAGATCACGCCGAAGAGCTCGAGCGAGCAGACCTTCCTGCTGGAACGCGCCTCGACCGCCGCCTACATCGCCTACCAGCGCGCCGGCAATCCCGGCGAGGAGGCGGACGCACTCGCCGTACTCGGCAGGTCGCTCGCGGAGCGCAGGCTCTGGCGTCCGGCGCTGGACGCGCTGCGGCTGTCGCTCGACATGCGCGAGGTCGCCGACGTCCGCGGCCAGTATGAGAAGATGCGCGACGAGCACGGTTTCCGGCTGCTCGACTACACCGTGGATTCGGATTCGGCGAGCCCGCGCGCCTGCTTCCAATTCTCGGAAGAGCTCGCCAAGCGCACCGACTTCGCGCCTTTTCTCGCGCTTGCAGGCCAGGACAAGCCGGCGCTGTCGGCCGAGGGCAAGCAGCTCTGCGTCGACGGGCTGAAGCACGGCGAGCGCTACAACATCATTCTGCGCGCCGGGTTGCCGTCGACCGTAAAAGAAGGCCTGCCGAAATCGGCCGAGTTCAACATCTATGTGCGCGATCGCAAGCCGTTCGTGCGCTTCACCAGCCGGGCCTATGTGCTGCCGCGCACCGGCCAGCGCGGCATTCCCGTGGTCAGCGTCAACACGCCGGCGGTCAATATAAACGTTTACAGGATCGGCGATCGCAATCTGATCAACACGGTGCTCGACAGCGACTTCCAGAAGACACTGTCGAAATATCAGCTCAGCGATCTCGGCGACGAGCGCGGCGTGAAAGTGTGGTCCGGCGAGCTCGCGACCGCGATGAACCTGAACCAGGACGTCATCACTGCATTTCCGGTCGACGAGGCGCTCGGTGAGCTTCAGCCCGGCGTTTACGTGATGACCGCAGCGGCCAAGGGGCCGGGCGCGGACGATGACTACCAGCTCGCCACCCAATGGTTCATCGTCTCCGATCTCGGCGTATCGGCATATTCCGGCAATGACGGCATCCATGTCTTCGTCAATTCGCTGGCCTCGACCGAGCCGGTCGGGAAAGCCGAGGTCAGGCTCGTTGCCCGCAACAACGAGATCCTGGCGACGCGCAAGACCGACGACGCTGGCCATGTGCTGTTCGAGGCGGGCCTGGCGCGCGGTGAGGGCGGTCTGTCGCCGGCGATGCTGACGGTGACCGGTGAGAAAGCCGATTACGCTTTTCTCAGCCTCAAGACCTCGGCGTTCGATCTGTCCGACCGCGGCGTTGCCGGCCGCGCAGTGCCTGCGGGCGCCGACGCCTTCGTCTATGCCGAGCGCGGCGTGTATCGCTCCAACGAGACGGTCTATCTCACGGCACTGCTGCGAGACGGGCAGGGCAATGCCGTCAATGGCGGGCCGCTGACCCTCGTGATCGAGCGTCCTGACGGCGTCGAATTCCGCCGTGCCGTGCTGGCTGACCAGGGCGCCGGCGGCCGTACGCTTGCGGTGCCGCTCAACTCGGCTGTTCCGACCGGAACATGGCGGGTGCGCGCCTTCACCGATCCCAAGGGCTCTTCGGTCGGCGAGACGACGTTCATGGTCGAAGACTATGTCCCGGACAGAATCGAATTCGACTTGTCGGCCAAGGACAAGCTGATCAAAGCCAACGCGCCTGTGGAGCTAAAGGCGGATGGCCATTTCCTCTATGGCGCGCCTGCATCCGGCCTCAGCCTGGAAGGCGACATGCTGATTGCTCCGGCCGCCGAGCGGCCGGGTTTCGCGGGCTACCAGTTCGGCGTTGATGACGAGCAGACCACCTCGAACGAGCGCTCGCCGCTCGAGAACCTTCCCGAGGCCGATGCCAATGGCGTTGCGACCTTCCCGGTGACGCTGGAGAAGCAGCCGGCCTCGACCCGTCCGCAGGAGGCGCAGATCTTCATCCGCATGGTCGAAACCGGCGGCCGCGCCGTCGAGCGCAAGCTGGTGTTGCCGGTCGCGCCCGCGACCGCGCTGATCGGCGTCAAGCCGCTCTTCGGCGACAAGAACGTCGCGGAGGGCGACAAGGCCGAGTTCGACGTCGTGTTCGTCTCCCCCGATGGCAGGACGATTGCCCGCGACGGCCTGCGCTACGAACTCCTGAAGATGGAGTCGCGCTATCAGTGGTATCGCCAGAACAATTACTGGGAGTACGAGCCGGTCAAGTCGACCTCGCGCGTCGCCGACGGTGATGTCACCATCGCTGCCGACAAGCCGTCCCGCATCTCGCTGGCGCCGCGCCCCGGCCGCTACCGGCTCGATGTGAAGTCGAACGATGCCGACGGCCCGGTGACCTCGGTGCAGTTCGACGTCGGCTGGTATTCCGACGGCAGCGCCGACACGCCGGACCTGCTGGAAACCTCGATCGACAAGCCGCAATATTCCTCAGGCGACACCATGACGGTGTCAGTCAATGTCCGCGCCGCCGGCAAGCTCACCGTCAACGTGGTCGGCGACCGGCTGCTGACGACACAGACGATCGACGTCAAGCAAGGCACTGCGCAGGTGAGACTGCCGGTCGGCAGGGACTGGGGCACCGGCGCCTATGTGGTGGCGACGCTGCGCCGTCCGCTCGATGCCGCCGCGCAGCGCATGCCGGGCCGTGCGATCGGGCTGAAGTGGTTCGGAATCGACAAGCAGGCCCGCACGCTTCAGGTCAAGCTGACGCCGCCCGATCTGATCCGGCCGAATTCCACATTGAAGATCCCGGTCAAGCTCGACGGGCTCAATCCGGGCGAGGACGCCAAGATCGTCGTCGCCGCGGTCGATGTCGGCATCCTCAACCTCACCAACTACAAGCCGCCGGCGCCGGATGATTATTATCTCGGCCAGCGTCAGCTCAGCGCGGAGATCCGCGATCTCTATGGGCAGCTGATCGACGGGATGTCCGGTACGCGCGGCCAGATCAAATCCGGCGGCGACGCCGGCGCGGCCGAACTGCAAGGCTCGCCGCCCGCGCAGAAGCCGCTCGCGCTCTATTCCGGCATCGTCACGGTGGGCGCCGAGGGCACTGCGGAAGTCAGCTTCGACATTCCGGATTTCGCAGGCACCGCGCGCGTCATGGCGGTGGCATGGACCGCTACAAAACTCGGCCGCGCCAACACCGACGTCGTGATCCGCGATCCCGTCGTGCTGACCACCACGGTGCCGCGCTTCCTGCTCAATGGCGACCACGGCACGGTCAATCTCGAGATCGACAATGTCGAGGGGCAGGCCGGCGACTACGTCATCAACGTCAAGACCGGCGGCCCGGTGAAGATGTCAGGCAATCCCGCCACCACGGTCAAGCTCGCCGCCAAACAGCGCAACGCGTTCTCGCTGGCGCTCGATGCGACCGCGGCGGGGCAGGCGACGCTCGACGTCGACATCAGGGGACCGGACGGACTTGCGCTCGCAAGGCACTATGCGTTCGACGTCAAGGCGGCGACGCAGGTGTTGGCGCGGCGCTCGATCCGCACGTTGGCGAAGGGCGAGAGCCTGACGCTGACCTCGGACATGTTCTCCGACCTCGTGCCGGGCACCGGCAGCGTTTCGGTTTCGGCCAGCCTGTCCACCGCGCTCGACGCGGCGACGATCCTGAAAGCGCTCGACCGCTATCCCTATGGCTGCTCGGAGCAGATCACGAGTCGCGCCATGCCGCTGCTCTACGTCAACGACCTCGCGGCCGGGGCGCATCTTGCGATGGACACCGAGGTCGATCAGCGCATCCGCGATGCCATCGAGCGGCTGTTGGCCCGTCAGGGCTCCAATGGCTCGTTCGGCCTGTGGTCGGCGGGCGGCGACGATGCCTGGCTCGATGCCTACGTGACTGACTTCCTCACCCGCGCCCGCGAAAAGGGCTTTGTGGTGCCTGATGTGTTGTTCAAGAACGCGCTGGATCGTATCCGCAATTCCGTCGTCAACGGCAATGAGCCAGAGAAGGACGGCGGGCGCGATCTCGCCTATGGGCTCTACGTGCTGGCCCGCAACGGCGCGGCACCGATCGGCGATCTCCGTTATCTCGCGGATACCAAGCTGAACAATCTAGCGACGCCGATCGCCAAGTCTCAGCTTGCAGCGGCGCTCGCTCTGGTCGGCGACCGCAACCGCGCCGAGCGGGTCTATGGCGCGGCGCTGGACTCGCTTGCGCCCAAGCCGGTGCTGGAGTTCGGCCGTAGCGACTACGGCTCGCAGCTCCGCGACGCCGCTGCTCTGGTCTCGCTCGCGAGCGAAGGCAACGCACCCAAGGCGACGCTGACGCAGGCCGTCGCACGGGTCGAGACCGCGCGCGGACTGACGCCCTATACCTCCACGCAGGAGAATGCGTGGCTGGTGCTCGCGGCCCGGGCTCTGGCCAAGGAAAACCTCTCGATCGAGGTCGATGGCCAGCCGATCAAGACGGCGCTCTATCGCAGCTACAAGGCGGACAGCCTGAGTGGCAAGCCGCTCAAGATCACCAACACCGGCGATGCGCCTGTGCAGGCGGTGGTCTCGGTGTCGGGCTCGCCGGTGGCGCCGGAGCCGGCCGCGTCCAACGGCTTCAAGATCGAGCGGAACTACTTCACGCTCGACGGCAGGCCCGCCGACATCAGCAAGGTCAAGCAGAACGATCGCTTTGCCGTGGTGTTGAAGATTACGGAGGCGAAGCCTGAGTACGGCCACATCATGGTGTCCGATTATCTGCCTGCGGGTCTGGAGATCGACAATCCCAAACTGGTGTCGTCGGGCGACAGCGGCACGCTGGACTGGATCGAGGACGGCGCGGAGCCCGAGGATACCGAGTTCCGTGACGACCGCTTCACGGCGGCCGTGGACCGCGCCGCGGACTCAAAGGCGGTGTTCACCGTCGCCTATGTCGTGCGCGTGGTTTCACCCGGCAAATACGTGTTGCCGCAGGCCTATGTCGAGGACATGTACAACCCCTCGCGCTATGGTCGCACCGGTACAGGCACAGTCGAGGTGCGGGCGGCGAAGTGAGTGGTGAGATGAGCGAGGCGCTGAGCAAGAACGTGGATGGCCGGGCCAAGCCCGGCCCTGACGGAACGAGGAGCAGGGGGCATCGTGCCCTCTCCATCGCCGCCTTCGCGTTCATCCTCGCCGTCATCGGTTTCGTCGGCTGGGTCTATTCACTCGGCCCATTGCCACTCGACGAGGCGCGCCGCGTGTCGACCACAATCGTCGACCGCAACGGTAAGCTGCTGCGCGCCTATGCGATGGCCGACGGGCGGTGGCGGTTGCCGGTCGACGCCGAAGCCAACATCGATCCGACCTATCTCAAGCTGCTGTTCGCCTATGAGGACCAGCGCTTCTACGCCCATGACGGCATCGATCCGCTGGCGCTCGGCCGTGCGGTCTTGCAGCTTTCGACGCGCGGCCACATCGTGTCCGGCGGCTCGACTATCTCGATGCAGCTCGCCCGGCTGATGGAGCCGCGGCGGCAGCGTTCGCTCTACGCAAAACTGCACCAGATCGTGCGCGCGATCGAGTTGGAGCGGACGCTCGACAAGGACGAAATCCTCAACCTCTATCTGGCGCTTGCGCCCTATGGCGGCAATCTCGAAGGCATCCGCGCCGCCTCGATCGCCTATCTCGGCAAGGAGCCGAAGCGGCTGTCGCTGGCGGAAGCAGCGCTTTTGGTCGCGCTGCCGCAATCGCCGGAAACACGCCGGCTCGACCGCTATCCCGAAGCCGCACGCCTCGCCCGCGATCGGGTGCTCGACCGCATGGTCGAGGAGCATGTGGTCAGCCTCGATGACGCGAAGCAGGCCAAGGCCGTGCCCGTGCCGAAACTGCGCAAGCCGATGCCGATCCTGGCACCGCATGCCTCCGATAACGCGCTGGCGACGGTCAAGGACGTCCCTGTCATCAAGCTGACGCTGGATTCCAATCTGCAGAAGGTGCTGGAGCCGCTGGCGCGCGACCGCGCCATTGCACTGGGGCCGAACATCTCGGTCGGCATCATCGTCATCGACAATGACAGCGGCGACGTACTCGCCCGCGTCGGCTCGGCCGACTATTTCGACGACATCAGGGCCGGGCAGGTCGACATGACCCGCGCCATCCGCTCGCCTGGCTCGACGCTCAAGCCGTTCATCTATGGTCTCGCGTTCGAGGACGGTTTTGTCCATCCCGACAGCCTGATCGACGATCGCCCGGTGCGCTTCGGCTCCTACGCGCCGGAGAATTTCGACCTGACGTTCCAGGGCACGGTGCCGGTTAAGAAGGCACTGCAGCTGTCGCTGAACGTGCCGGCGATCGTGCTGCTCGATCGTGTCGGCTCGAGCCGGCTGGCCTCGCGGCTACGGCAAGCCGGCGGCAATCTGGTTTTGCCCAAGGATGAGGCACCGGGGCTCGCAATGGGTCTCGGCGGCGTCGGCGTGACGCTTCAGGACCTCGCCCAGCTCTATGCGGGTTTCGCCCGGCTCGGCACCACCAAGCCGCTGCGTGAGATCATCGCAGGCAAGGACGATCGCGAGCCGCTGCGGCTGCTGGATCAGGTGGCGGCCTGGCAGGTCGGCAACGTGCTGCTGGGAACCCCGCCGCCGGAAAATGCCGCCCATAACCGGATCGCCTTCAAGACTGGCACCTCCTACGGCTATCGCGATGCCTGGTCGGTCGGATTCGACGGCCGCATGACCATTGGCGTCTGGGTCGGCCGGCCCGATGGTGCGCCGGTTCCCGGCCTGATCGGCCGCGTCGCCGCTGCACCCATCCTGTTCGATGCCTTCGCGCGGACGGGCAAGACGCTGGTTCCGCTGCCGAAGCCGCCCAAGGGAACCCTGGTGGCCGGCAACGCCAAGTTGCCATTGCCGCTAAAGCGGTTCCGCCCGGTCGGAGAGCTGGTGCGGACCGGCGGCGAGCAGGCGCTCCACATCCAGTTCCCCCTCAACGGCTCCCGGATCGACGTGGACCGTTCAGGCGGAACGGAAGCGGCCGCGATGCCGGTCAAGGTCGCGGGCGGGGTGCTGCCGATGACGGTCATGCTCAACGGAACGGCTCTCGGCGAGATCGACGGGCGGCGCCAGCGGCTCATCGATCCCCCCGGCCCAGGCTTTGCACGTCTCACCGTGATCGATGCCGTTGGCGCAGCAGACACAGTCGTCATTCGAATTCAATGAGAGCGGCTTAAGCGGTTGTGGCGACGGCGGTTTCAGCGTAAGCGGAACCAATGGCCGAGACCTATCCAACTCCCCGTTTTGGAGCACCCCGAGAGCCGAAAACGCCCGTGAATCCGGGCAGCCGGCTTGTGCTGATGCTCGACTTTGTCACCACCAGCCACGCGCGCGCTGTGGGCTTCCTGGTGCTGTGCGCACTGTTGCTGTTCTTGCCCGGCTTCTTCACCATCCCGCCGGTCGATCGCGACGAGGCGCGCTTCGCGCAGGCGACCAAGCAGATGGTCGAGAGCGGCGATTATGTCGACATCCGCTTCCAGGAGGACGTCCGCTACAAGAAGCCGGTCGGCATCTACTGGTTGCAATCCGCGGCCGTCGAAGTCGCGACGGCGCTGAAGCTGCCCAAGGCCGAGCTGCGGATCTGGGTCTACCGGCTGCCCTCGCTGATCGGGGCGATCGGCGCAGTGCTGATGACCTATTGGACGGCGCTCGGCTTCGTGACGCGGCGCGCGGCTGTGCTTGCCGCGCTGCTCATGTCCGCCTCCGTGCTGCTCGGCGTTGAAGCGCGGCTCGCCAAGACCGACGCCATGCTGCTGTTCTGCGTGACCGCAGCCATGGGCGCCATGGCGCGGGCCTATCTGTCCTGGCAGCGCGCCGAGGACGAGACCCATCCGCCCTGGAGCTGGCCCGCGATCTTCTGGACCGCGCTCGCCGTCGGCATCCTGATCAAGGGCCCGCTGATTCTGATGTTCGCAGGTCTGACCATCGTCGCGCTCGCGATCCAGGACCGCGATTCCTCCTGGCTGTGGCGCTTGCGCCCCGTCTGGGGCTTGATGTGGATGTTGGTGCTGGTGTTGCCCTGGTTCATCGCGATCTTCTGGCGCGCCGGCGATGCCTTCTTCGCTGATTCCGTCGGCGGAGACATGCTGAGCAAGCTCAGTGCGCAGGAATCCCATGGCGCGCCGCCCGGGGTTTATCTGGCGCTGTTCTGGATCACCTTCTGGCCGGGTGCGCCGCTCGCGGCGATGGCGGCGCCTGCGGTGTGGCGGGCGCGACGCGAACCCGGCGCGCAATTTCTGTTGGCCTGGCTGATCCCGTCCTGGATCGTGTTCGAAGCGGTTCTGACCAAGCTGCCGCACTACGTGCTGCCGCTCTATCCGGCGATTGCGATCCTCACGGCCGGCGCGCTGGAGCGGAACGTGCTGTCGCGCTCGTGGCTCGCGCGCGGCTCGGCCTGGTGGTTCCTGATCCCGGCAGGCGGCTCGATCATTGCGGTGGTCGGCGCGGTGATGCTGACACGCCAGCCGGCGTTCGTCGCCTGGCCGTTCATCGCGGCTTCGCTGATCTTCGGCCTGTTCGCCTGGTGGCTGTTCGACACCAACCGCGCCGAGCGTTCGCTGCTCAACGCGCTGGTCGCGGCGCTGATGCTCGCCGTCGTGGTCTACGGCATCGTGCTGCCATCGCTGACGCCGCTGTTTCCGAGCATCGAGATCGCACGCGCGCTGCGCAACGTCACTTGCGTTGGGCCAAGGGCGGCCTCCGCCGGCTATGCCGAACCGAGCCTCGTGTTCCTGACCGGCACCCAGACGCTGTTGACGGACGGGTCGGGCGCTGCCGATTTCCTCAGGCAGGGAAGCTGTCGCTTCGCGCTGATCGAACAACGCTCGGAGCGCAGCTTCGTGCAGCGCGCCGAGGCGATCGGACTGCGTTACAAGGTCGGGGCGCGCATCGAAGGCTACAATTTCTCGCAGGGACGCGCGATCTCGATCTCGATTTTCCGCTCCGAAGGCACCGAATAGGATGGCCGGCTCGACCACCCTCGCGCCGCGCGCGAGCTATCCCGCGCAGCTGCTTGCCGTCGCGGGGCACGCGCTGGCGCAGCTCGCGCGCTCACCCTCGCATTCGCGCCGCGCTGCGGCTGCGCGAACTCTGGCGCGGCATTCGCTGTGGCTCGGCGCAGCGGGTGCAACGCTCGTCATCGTGCTGATGCTCGCTTTCGACCGGACCGAAATCCAGCTGATGCCGGCGCGTGGCACGCCGGCGCTCTGGCCGATCCGAATCCTCACCGATTTCGGCAAGGATGTGAATGTGCTCACGGCGCTGGGCGTTGCACTGGTGATCGTCGCGCTTCTGGCTGCCGGAACGCACGGTACGCGCCGCGCGCTCCTGCTCGGGTTCGGCACAAGGCTGCAGTATCTGTTTCTGTCCGTAGCCCTGTCGGTGTTCGTGGCCGAAATCCTGAAATATCTCATCGGCCGCGGACGTCCCTTCGTCGGCGGCAAGGCCGATCCGTTCAACTTCATGCCCCTTGATGGCTCGGGGGCATATTCCAGCCTGCCGTCGGGACATGCGGTGACGGCGTTTGCACTGGCATTTGCCGTCGCGGCGCTGTGGCCGCGCCTGCGCGTGGTGATGTTCACTTACGCGATCGTGATCGTGCTGACCCGCCTGGTGCTGCTGGCGCACCACCCGAGCGACGTCACGGCCGGTGCTCTGGTCGGCATGGTCGGCGCCATGGCGGTCCGTTACTGGTTTGCGGCGCGCCGGCTGGCCTTTGGCATCAGCGCCGACGGCACCATCGTGCCGCTTCCGGGGGCGCTTCCCGGTCGGCTCAAAAGGGTTGCCCGCGGGGCATCCGCCCCATAAAAGCGGCTGCTTCCCGGGAAGCGGGTTCCCAGGATGCAAGGCCAAATCCAACCACGAGCTTTCGATTTGTCGTCGTCCCAGCCTTCGGTTTCCATCGTCGTTCCCGTGCGCAACGAAGCCGACAACATTGCCCCCCTGATCGAGGAGATCGCGGCCGCGCTCGATGGCCGCTGGGTCTATGAGATCATCTATGTCAATGACGGCTCGACCGATGCGACCGGCGAGCGGCTCGTAGGCATCATGGCGCAGCGGGACAATCTGCGGCAGTTGCGTCACGCCAAATCCGGTGGCCAGTCGGCGGCGGTGCGCAGCGGCGTGCGGGCGGCGCGCGGCGCGATCGTGGCGACGCTCGATGGCGACGGCCAGAACAATCCCGTCTTCCTGCCGGACCTGATCGCGGCGGTCGAGAAGGGGGCCAATATCGGCCTCGCCGCGGGACAACGCGTCGGGCGCAAGGACACCGGCTTCAAGAAACTCCAGTCGCGGGTGGCCAACAAGGTCCGCAACGCGATCCTGCAGGACGGCACGCGCGACACCGGCTGCGGACTGAAGGCGTTCCGGCGCGAGGTCTTCCTGTCGATGCCCTATTTCGACGGGCTGCATCGTTTCCTGCCGGCGCTGGTCCGCCGCGAAGGCTTTGACATCGCCTATGTCGACGTGATCGACCGGCCACGCCATTCCGGCGTGTCCAATTACGGCTTCTTCGACCGGCTGTGGATCGGGATCATGGATCTCGCCGGCGTGTGGTGGTTGATCCGCCGCAAGAAGCCCACTCCAGACGTGACTGAGGTAAAGGCATGATCATTCAATTCGGTCAGGCGTTGCACAACTATTTCTACGACGTCTTCGTCGCCAAGTTCGATTTCTGGCTCGCCTTCGGCCTGGTCGCGCAATTGTTCTTCACCGCGCGTTTCCTCGTGCAGTGGATCGCGAGCGAGCGCGCCGGCAACAGCGTGGTGCCGATGGCGTTCTGGTTCTGCTCGATGGGCGGCGGCCTGATGACACTGGTTTACGGCGTCGTGAAGCGCGAGCCCATCATCATCCTCGGACAGGCGCTCGCGACGATCATCTATGTCCGCAACATCATGCTGATCATCAAGAACCGCGGCCGGACGTCGAAGACGCTGGAGCGCTGATCAAGGGGCGCGTGGACATGCAAATCTCCGCATGCGCAAGCTACCGGTAATTCTGGTCGTATCGGTCCTTCTGGTCGGGCTGATCCTGCTCGGGCTCGGCCTTTTCGATCTCGGCAGCACGGTTGCGTTCCTCGCGAGAGCGGAGCAGACCGAGGCGCGCTTCGCCGGCGCCATCGCGCGAAGCGGGGGAAATCATGGCGGGACCTTTCTCTATCCGACGTTTCAATTCGTGACGCGTGACGGACGCGCGATAACCATCACGTCCTCATCGGGCTCGACGGCACAGCCCTATGCCGATGGCGAGCAGGTCAGGATCGCCTACGATCCGCAGCAGCCCGAAGGTGTGCGCCTGCTCTCGTTCCTGACGCTGTGGATCGCCCCGACGCTGCTTTGCGCGGCGGGGCTCCTGCTTTCGGGAGGAGCGGTTCTGGTTCGCGCGGCCCTAACGCGGCAGCGCCGTCGCGCCTGAGGCGGGCAGGGCGGCTTCCGCCTCGGTCCGGCGATAGGGCTCGCCGGCCGCATCCAGCACGGGATAGGCGACCGAGCAGATGTGCGAATGGATGCGGCGCAGATCGCGCAGCACGTCCAGATGCAGCGAGGTGGTCTCGATCGTCTCCGGGCGGCCCTCGCGCAGGCGGTCGAGATGGCGTTCGACGGCAGCGAGCTCGGTGTTCTTCAGCGCGGTCTTTTCCACCAGCAGCTTGCGGGCCTCGTTGGCATCGCCCGACATGAACACGCCGAAGGCGATCCGCAGCGAATCCATCGTGCGCTTGTGGAACGCGGCCAGCTCCTCGGCGCCCTCGGCCGAGAACTGGAAGCGCCGCTTGATCTTCTTGGTGGCGAGCTCGCTCAGATTCTTGTCGATGATGTCGCCGATATGCTCCAGATTAATCGCGAAGGAGATGATCTCCATCGCACGCCGGCCCTCGCTCTCGTCGAGGCTGCCGCGGGTCAGCTTCGTGACATAGAGCCTGATGGCCTCGTCGAGGCTGTCGACGATGTTGTCGGTCTTCGAGACCTGGTCGACCAGGGAGCGATCGCCGGTCATCATCGCGGCCATCACCTTGCGCAGCATGGTTTCGACGAGGTCGCCCATGCGCAGCGTTTCGCGCGCGGCATCGGCCAGCGCGAGCGACGGTGTCTCCAGCGCGCTTTCGTCGAGGTAGCGCGGCCGGGCTGGGTCGGTTTCCTCCACGCGATCAGGCAACAGGCGGGTCAGCAGGCGCGACATGATGTCGAGCAGGCCGACGAAGAGGATGGCCGTGCCGACGTTGAAGGCGGTGTGGAAGGCGGCCGTCATCCGGGCGAGATCCGGCTGCCAGGCATGCATGAGCTGCGTGATCGTAGCCAGGAACGGCAAGACCAGCGCAATGCCGACCACGCGGTTGATGAGATTGCCGATCGGCAGGCGGTAGCTCGCGGGATCGTCGCGCTTTGCGCCTTCGAATACCGGGTTGATGGCGCTGCCGAGATTGGCCCCGAGCACCAGGGCGAGCGCCGCGGAGGGCGTGATGAACTGCGAATAGGCCAGCGACATGACCAGCAGCACGCTGGCGACGCTCGAATGCACCGCCCAGGTCAGGAGTGCGGCGACGACGATGCACAGAATGGGGTCGCCGGTAATGGCCGACATCACGACGCGTACGCCGGGAGCGTTCTCCGCCGGCGCCAGCGTGTCGAGCAGGATGTGCAGCGACAGCAGCATCAGGCCGAGACCGATGCAGACGCGGCCGATATCCTTGATCCGCGAGCGGGGACCGGCGCGGAAGGCGACGAGGCCGAGCACGAACAGCACGGGAGCAACGGCTGCGATGTTGAACGACAGCGCCTGCACGATCAGCGTCGTGCCGACATTGGCGCCCAGCATGATGGCGAGCGCGGCGACGAGGCTGAGCAGGCCCTCGGCGGCAAAGGAACTGGTGAGCAGCGCGGTCGCCGTGCTGCTCTGGAGCAGCGCGGTGAGGCCGAGGCCCGCGGCAAACGCGCTGAAGCGGTTGCCGAGTGCCTTGCCAAGCACACGTCGCAAGTCGGGACCAAAGGCGCGCAGAATGCCGCTTTGGACCATATGCAGGCCCCACAGCAGCAGCGCTACGCCGCCCATCAGATCGAGCAGAACCAACGTTCCCATGCTCCGTGTCCGGATCAGAGTCGACTGGTGAGGCTAGCGCCAAATGATCGGGGATCAAACCCTTTGTTGGCACGTCGGCGTCAACGTCTCCGCGGAGTGCTCGTTCCCCCCGCGGCGCGGCTGCGCGTCCCCGCGGCGCGGCTGCGCGTCCGCCGCGGCGCGGCTCACATTGCCGCTTTGAGGGCAGCAAAGCCGCGGTCGAGATCGGCCTTGAGGTCGTCGACGCTCTCGAGGCCGATGTGAAGTCGCAGCGTCGGGCCGCCCGGCGCCCACCTGGTCGCGGTGCGATAGGTATCGCAATCGAAGGGAATCGCCAGGCTCTCGAACCCGCCCCATGAGAAGCCCATGCCGAACAGCTCGAGCGTGTTGAGCATTGTGTCGACCGCGCTCTGCGGCGCCGGCTTCAGCACGATGCTGAACAGGCCGGAGGCGCCGGTGAAATCGCGCTTCCAGATCGCGTGGCCCGGATCGGTCTCGAGCCCCGGATGCAGGACGCGCGCGACTTCGGGACGCGCCGCAAGCCAGTGCGCCATGTCGAGGCCGGAGCGATGGTGCTGCGCGAGCCGCACCGACAGCGTGCGCAGGCCGCGGAGCGCCAGGAAGACGTCATCGGGGCCGGCGCAGACGCCGAGCAGGCGGATGCCTTCGGCAATCTGCGGCCAGGCCTTGGCGTTGGCCGAGATGGTGCCGAACATGATGTCGGAATGGCCGCCGATATATTTTGTGGCGGCCTGCATGCTGATGTCCACACCCTGCTCGAGCGAGCGGTGATACAGCGGCGTCGCCCAGGTGTTGTCGTCGATGACGAGCGCGCCACGCGCATGCGCCACTTCGGCAATGGCGCGGATATCAGGCATCTCGAACGATTGCGAGCCCGGCGCCTCGACCAGCACGGCACGGGTGTTGGGCTTGAGCAATTTTTCGATGCCGGCGCCGATCAGCGGATCAAAGTAAGTGGTCTCGACCCCGTAGCGGGCGAGCATGCCGTTGCAGAAATTGCGCGAGGGGCGATAGATGTTGTCGACGACCAGTAGATGGTCGCCGGTCTTCAGCACCGAGAGCAGAGTGGTGGAGATCGCCGACAGGCCCGACGGTACGATGCCGACACCCGCGCATTGCGGTCCTTCCAGTGCCATCAGCGTGTCCTGGAACGCACGCGTGGTCGGGGTGCCGTGGCGGCCATAGGTGAACTCGCCCCGATGGGCGTGCAGGTCCTCGGCGGTCGGATAGAGCACGGTGGAGCCGTGGAACACCGGCGGATTGACGAACCCCTTCTGCGCCTTGGTGTCGCGGCCGGAGGTGACCAGCCGGGTATCGGCATGCTGCTGTGCGGGGTGCGAGGAATCCATGCGTCTGCTTTCAAAACAGCGTTTCCGCCGGGCGCGGATCGCACGGCCGGGGCGGCCTGGAGGCCGCGGACGTTAATAACAGAACACAGAAGAGTCCCGTCAACCCCTTGACCCGGCTCGCCAGTCGTTCTGTGATGCGCAGGTGCTATTCAGTCGCCGCATGTTGAGGGGCCTGCCGCGACCTTCGATCCATCGTTTGACCGAACCTTGCGTCACAGCCACAACGGCGGGCGCCTTCGGCGGGGATTAAGGTATGGCCTCCCAGGATCGGCGAGTGTTCGGCAAGGTTTTCCAGCATGACTCTTGCAAGGCGGATCCCAAGTAGGATTGCCCTGGCGGAGACGATCCTGAGACAACGTTCCTGACCTTGAGACGACTTTGAAAGGCCTGAAACCATGAAACGCGTAACCCTGGCTCTCTCTCTTGCTCTCGCCGCCGGCCTCTCTGCCCAGGCCGCCAACGCGCAAACGCTCAAGACCGTCAAGGATCGGGGCATGCTGTCCTGCGGCGTCAGCCAGGGCCTGCCGGGCTTCTCGTCGCCTGATGACAAGGGCAACTGGACCGGGCTGGACGTCGACGTCTGCCGCGCCGTTGCCGCCGCGATCTTCAACGACCCGACGAAAGTGAAGTTCGTGCCGACCTCGGCCAAGGACCGCTTCACCGCACTGCAATCTGGCGAGATCGACGTGCTCTCGCGCAACACCACCTGGACCCTCTCGCGCGACACCTCGCTCGGCGCCAATTTCACCGGCGTGACCTATTATGACGGGCAGGGCTTCATGGTGAAGAAGTCGCTCAAGGTGAATTCCGCGCTGGAGCTCAACAGCGCATCTGTTTGCGTGCAAACCGGCACCACCACCGAGCAGAATCTGGCCGACTACTTCAAGGCCAACAACATGAAGTACGAGGTGATCGCGTTCGGCACCAACGACGAAACCGTCAAGGCCTACGAAGCCGGGCGCTGCGACGTCTTCACCACCGACCAGTCCGGCCTCTACGCCAACCGTCTGAAGCTCGCCAACCCCAACGACCATATGGTTCTCCCGGAAATCATCTCGAAGGAGCCGCTCGGACCGATGGTACGCCACGGCGACGACCAGTGGTTCGACCTCGTGAAATGGACGCTATTCGCCATGGTGACCGCCGAGGAACTCGGCATCACCTCGAAGAATGTCGACGAGAAAGCCAAGATGGAGAATCCGGAGCTGAAACGCGTCCTCGGCACCGACGGCAATTTCGGCGAGCAGCTCGGCGTGACCAATGATTGGGTGATCCGTATCGTGAAGGCCGTCGGCAATTACGGCGAGATGTTCGATCGCAATGTCGGCTCCGGCTCCCCGCTCGCCATCAACCGTGGTCTGAACAATCTCTGGAACAAGGGTGGTCTTCAGTACGCGCCGCCGATCCGCTGATCCCGCTCGATCAGCCGGCACACGGCAATGAGCACCGAGGCTCGTAAACCGCCGCTCCAGATCGCCCTGAAGATCAGGCGCCTTCTGGGTGGCAAGGCAGGCTGGAACGGCGTTGCCGTCCAGTTTGCTTTTGCGGCGGTGTTGGGCTGGGTCGCCTACGAGATCATCTCGAATGCGCGAGCCAACCTTGAAAAACAGCACATTGCAGCCGGCTTCGGCTTCCTTGCCAACAACGCCGGCTTCGACGTCAACCAGACCCTGATTTCCTACACCGGCTCCGACACGTTCCTGCGCGTGTTCGTGGTCGGGCTTCTGAATACGGTCGTGGTCTCGGTGGTGGGCATCGTGTTCGCCACCTTGATCGGCTTCGTCGTCGCGCTGTGCCGGCTGTCGCCGAACTGGCTGGTGTCGCGCGTCGGCGAGATCTATGTCGAGATCATCCGCAATTTGCCGCTGCTGTTCCAGATCCTGTTCTGGTACCTGGCCGTGCTCGCGGCGCTGCCCAATCCCAGGCAGAGCATTTCGTTGCTGGGCATCGCCTTCATCAGCAATCGTGGCCTCGTCATTCCTCAGCCGATTGGCCAGCCCGGGCTGGAGCCGTTCGTGGCGGCCCTGGTGTTCGGCATCGTCGCGGCGCTGGGCTTGCGCATCTATGCGCGCCGGGCGCTGTTCCTGCGCGGGCAGTTGATCCGCATCTGGCCTTACGTGCTGGGCCTGTTGATCGGGTTGCCGCTCGTCACGATGGCGGTGTTCGGTCTGCCCTTCACGGTCGAGCTGCCGCAGCTCAAGGGTTTTAATTTCGCCGGCGGCGCGCGCATCATTCCGGAATTCGTCGCGCTGACGCTGGCGCTGTCGACCTATACGGCTGCCTTCATCGCGGAGATCGTGCGCGCCGGTATCCTGTCCGTCCACACAGGGCAGATGGAGGCGGGAGCCTCGCTCGGCCTTTCCCGTGGCAACACGCTGCGGCTGATCGTGGTGCCGCAGGCCATGCGCGTGATCGTGCCGCCGCTCACCAATCAGTACCTCAATCTCACCAAGAATTCCTCGCTCGCGGTCGCGATCGGCTATCCCGACCTGGTATCGGTATGGGCGGGCACGTCGCTGAGCCAGACCGGGCAGGCGATCGAGATCATCGCCATGACAATGGGCGTCTATCTCCTGATCTCGCTCCTCACCAGCGCCCTGATGAGTATCTATGGCTGGCGACTTAGCCGGAGTCTCGGCGCATGAGCGACATCACCGCCTCGGCCTTCGTCCGCCAGGACCTGGTCACCGAGCGCCCCGCGCCGATCAAGACATCAGGGCTTGTCGGCCTGCTGCGCACCCGCCTGTTGAACTCGCCGACCAATATTCTGCTCACCATCGTCGGGCTCCTGCTGCTCTGGTTCACGATCATTCCGTCCGTCAGATTCCTTGTCGTCGATGCGGTCTGGACCGGCAGCGACCGCGGCGCCTGCCTGACCGAGAACGCCGGTTCCGCGGTCGGCGCCTGCTGGCCCTACATCCAGGCCAAGCTGCCGCAGCTGATCTACGGCTTCTATCCCGAGGCCGAGCGCTGGCGGGTCAATCTTGCACTGATCTTGGCTGCAGCCCTGCTGCTGCCGCTGCTGATTCCGCGGCTGCCGGCCAAAGGCCTCAACGCCGGCCTGTTCTTCCTGGCCTTTCCTGCCGTGGCGTTCTTCCTGCTCCATGGCGGCGGCATCACCGGATTCGGCCTGAGCTGGACGGCCGGCCTGCTTGAATTGTTCGATGACAGCATCGTCAGCGCCGGGCAGGTCGTGCTCGGCCTGAGTGGGACGTCGGCCATCGCGCCGCTCCTGTGGCTCGTTGGTCATCTCATCACGCTGCTCGGAATCGCGTTTCACTGGCTGATCTTCCCGCTGAGCTGGCTGCGCGACCAGATCCAGCAGACAGGCCAGCCGGTCTGGGTCGACCTCGTCCTCACGGCCGCATTCGTCTCGCTGACCGGCTTTGTCCTCGGTGGCGGCATGCGCGGCGGCTGGCGCGCGCTCGGGTCCTGCATCGCCACCTTTGTCGCCGTCGCGATCATCATCAAGCTGATGGGCCTCGACCGCGGCGGGCTGCCGATCGTCGCCACAAATCTCTGGGGCGGCCTGCTGGTGACACTGGTGGTCTCGGTCACCGGCATCGTCACCTCGCTGCCGATCGGCATCGCGCTGGCGCTCGGCCGGCGCGCTTCCATCCCCCTGATCCGAATCTTCTCGATTGCCTTCATCGAGTTCTGGCGCGGCGTGCCGCTGATCACCGTGCTGTTCTTCGCCACCTACATGCTGCCGCTGTTCCTGCCGGGCAATTTCTCCGTCGATGGTCTGGTGCGCGCGCTGATCGGCATCGCATTGTTCACCGGCGCCTACCAGGCCGAGAACGTTCGCGGCGGGCTCGCTGCGATCCCGCGCGGGCAGAGCGAGGCGGCGGCGGCGCTCGGGCTGTCGTGGTGGAAGACGACCTCGCTGATCGTGCTGCCGCAGGCCCTGCGTCACGTCATTCCGAACCTCGTCAACAGCTTCATCTCGCTGTTCAAGGACACCTCGCTGGTCTCGATCGTGGCGCTGTTTGACCTGTTGGGCTCGCTCCGGGCCTCGTTCTCGGACCCGAAATGGGCGACGCCGTCGACGGCGTTCACCGGCTTTGCCTTCGCCGGCATCATTTATTTCCTGTTCTGCTTCGGAATGTCGCGCTACTCACTTTTCGTCGAGCGCCGTCTCAACGCCCACCGCCGCAACTGATCGAGGCCGTCATGCCTGCTGACCCCATCGTCAACATTTCCGGCCTCAACAAATGGTACGGCGAATTTCACGTGCTGCGTGACATCGACCTCGAGGTCGTCAAGGGCGAGCGCATCGTGATCTGCGGCCCGTCAGGCTCGGGCAAGTCGACTCTGATCCGCTGCATCAACGCGCTGGAGGAATTTCAGGAGGGCCAGATCGTCGTTGACGGCATCGAGCTCGGCCCGAACTTGAAGCATGTCGATGCCGTGCGGCGCGAGGTCGGCATGGTGTTCCAGAGCTTCAATCTGTTCCCGCACCTGACCGTGCTGGACAATTGCACGCTGGCGCCGATCTGGGTGCGCAACATCCCCAAGAAGGACGCCGAAGAAACCGCGATGAAATTCCTGGAGCGGGTGAAGATCCCGCACCAGGCCAACAAGTTTCCCGGCCAGATGTCGGGCGGCCAACAGCAGCGCGTCGCCATCGCGCGCGCCCTCACCATGAATCCGAAGGTGATGCTGTTCGACGAGCCGACCTCGGCGCTCGATCCTGAAATGGTCAAGGAGGTCCTCGATACCATGGTCGATCTTGCCGGGGAGGGCATGACCATGCTGGTCGTCACCCACGAGATGGGCTTTGCCAAGGAAGTCGCCAACCGCGTCGTGTTCATGGACGCCGGCCAGATCATCGAGGCCAACACGCCGAACGAATTCTTCGCCACCCCGCAGCACGCCCGCACGAAGCTGTTCTTGAGCCAGATCCTGCGCTGATCTCGCAGATTTCCGCAGGCGGTCGTGACGACCGCGATCTGCCTTGCGATCGCAATGGCGCAGAGCGAGCGCCTTACACCAACCCCTTCGAGCCGCCCGTGCGCGCAGCCAACAAGAAGTCCACGTCGGACCACCGCCTTGCACGCGTCTCGCAAGGCAGGGCGCGTCCGACCTGGAGCCGGCGCCTGACTGTCCGGACCTAGACGAACGGCAATTTGATGTTGCTGCGCTTCTCCAGCCATTCCGGCACAGGAAGGTTCTTGGCGCGCATGAAGTCGGCGTTGAACAATTTTGACTGATAGCGGCTGCCGGAATCGCAGAGAATGGTGACGATGGTCTTGCCCGGCCCGAGCTGCTTGGCGAGGCGCATCGCGCCCACAATGTTGATGCCAGTCGAGCCGCCGAGGCACAGGCCTTCGTGCTGGAGCAGCTCGTAGATCACCGTAACAGCTTCGGCATCGGGAATGAGGAAGGCATCATCGACCTTCGCACTCTCGACGATTGCGGTCGCGCGACCGAGGCCAATGCCTTCCGTGATGGAGTCGCCGGGGCTCGCCTTGGCGGTGCCGGTCTTGAAATATTCGAACATGGCGGCGCCGTGCGGATCGGCGCAGGCAATCCGGACGTCCTTGTTCTTCTCTTTCAGATAGCGGCTGGTGCCGGCGAGCGTGCCACCGCTGCCGACTGAGCAGACGAAGCCGTCGACCTTGCCGCCGGTCTGCGCCCAGATCTCGGGGCCGGTCGATTCATAATGTGCCTTGGCGTTGTCGAGGTTGTTCCACTGGTCGGCGAACAGGACGCCGTTCGGCTCGGTCTTGCGCAGCTCATCGGCAAGGCGGCGGCCGACATGCTGGTAATTGTTCGGGTTGGAGTAGGGCAGCGCGGGCGATTCCAGCAGCTGGGCGCCGCACAGCTTCAGAAAATCCTTCTTCTCCTGGCTCTGCGTCTCCGGGATCACGATCAGCGTGCGATAGCCGCGCGCGCTCGCCACCACCGCGAGGCCGATGCCGGTGTTGCCGGCGGTCGCTTCCACCACGAGGCCGCCCGGCTTCAGCTCGCCGCGCTTCTCGGCTTCCTGAATCATCCATTTGCCGGCGCGATCCTTGACCGATTGGCCAGGATTCATGAACTCGGCCTTGCCGAGGATCGTGCAGCCGGTCAGTTCGGACGCGCGCTTGAGCTTGATGAGCGGGGTGTTGCCGATGGCTTGGACAACGTCGTTTTTGATGGTCATGTCAGGCAATACCGGCTGGTTTCGCGATTGGACGCGACCCTAAAGTAGGGTCGCAGGACACACAAGGCGAGGGCGCACACTCATATTGCTGAATTGCGAAGGTGGCTTGCCCCAACGGATCGGCTTCGTCCCACCGGATCGAAGGCGACGATCGAAAGGCTCACAATCGCAGGATAGCGAAGCGGGCGAGAACGATGTGGCTGCAATACCACATGAAATCTTCGTAAGCTTGGTTGTGTTTCTGAGCCTGTTGGAAGCTGAAAAAAGTCTGCAAGACAGGCACTTCTTACATTTCGAGAGCCCCTGCGCCGGCGCGTTCGGCTGTGCGTTTCGCAGGTGCGGGACTGTCCCGCGGTTCCGCGCCCGGCTAGTATTGCTTCCAGGTTTTGCAGAAAGCATCACGCTGTGAACGAGTTGGATCAACGCCTCCCGCCGTCTGCCCGCGAATCGGCTAATCCGGCCGCGCGGCGGCGGCATGTTCTGCCCGGCGGGGGGTGGATGTGACACAGCGGGTTCCGGCCGTTGCCGTCAGGCAATTCCTTGGTCGCGCGTTCCGCACGCTGCGAGCGGTCGCAGTCGTGTGCCTGGCGTCGAGCTCGGGCGCCTGCGTGCTGACCCAGGACCTTCCCGATCCCGCGCTCGATGTCCCCGCGCAATACAAATATGCCGGCAAGACGGATGCGCCGCCGACTCTGGATTGGTGGCGCGGCTTCCGCTCGGCGGAGCTGACACAGCTGATGGAGGAGGCGCAGACCGTCAACCTCGATATCGCAGCCGCGGTCTCGCGCATCGTCGAGGCCGACGCCCAGGCGCGGCAGGCCGGCGCGGCGCTGCTGCCGAGTTTGTCGGGCAGCGGGCAGGAAACCTATTCGCGCACCTCGGGCTCGAGTTCGTCGGGCCTGACCAACGGCGGCCGCGAGGTCGTCAACTACTCCGCGTCGCTCAGCGCCAGCTACCAGCTCGATTTCTGGGGCCAGAACCGCGACGCCCTCCAAACGGCGGAGGAGACCGCCAAGGCCAACCGCTTCGACCGCGACACCGTCGCGCTGACGACGCTCGCAGCGGTCGCCAATGCCTATTTCCAGGTGCTGTCGTCGCAGGACCGGCTGCGCACCGCCCAGCGCAACATCGCCAGCGCCCAGCGCATCCTCGATGCCATCCGCGAGCGCCGCAAGGCCGGCACGGGTACCGATCTCGACGTCGCCCAGCAGGAGAGCGTGCTGGCCAATCAGAAGGCGCTGGTGCCGCCGCTGCGCCAGACGCTCGACCAGAACAGCAACGCGCTCGCGGTGCTGGTGTCGCGTCCGCCCGAGAGCGTCCGCCTTGCGGGTGGCTCGCTGGACAGGATCGCCATCCCGCGCGTGACGCCCGGGCTGCCGTCGGAGCTGCTGACGCAGCGGCCGGACATCCGCCGGCAGGAGGCGCAGCTGGCCTCCGCCACCGCCAATATCGGCAACGCCCGCGCGCAATTCTTCCCGACCATCCAACTCACCGGCAATGGCGGCTACCAGAGCTCGGCACTGGTCTCACTGTTCCAGCCGCACGCAGCGTTCTTCCAGCTTGTCGGCAGCGCGACGCAACCGATCTTCGACGGGGGCAAGATCCTCGGCAATTTCGAATATGCCAAGGCGCGGCAGGAGGAATTGCTGCAAACCTACCGCAAGACCATCGTCCAGGCCTTCACCGACGTCGACAACGCACTATTTTCAATCAAGCAGACAACGATCAAGCTGCAATTGCAGCGCGATGTCGTCAACGCCTCGCGGCGCGCCTTCGATCTTGCCGAGCAACAGCTGCGCGCCGGCACGGCCGATATCGTGACCGTGCTCAACACCCAGCTGACGCTGTTCCAGGCCGAAGACACACTGTCGCAAGCGCAGCTCGCACGCCTTCTCGCCATCGTCAGCCTGTATCAGGCACTCGGCGGCGGCTGGGAGCCGCGAATGGAGAAACCGGTCAATGCTCTTTAAGCCGGATATGAAGGACAACGCGAAAGACGGGACGGCGAAGAAGTCGCGCGGCCGCGGCTTCGTCATGACGCTGATCACGCTCGCGATCCTCGGCGGCCTCGGTTATCTCGGCTGGTCCGTGATGCATCAGCAGCCGCAGCAGCAGGCGAACGGACGCGGCCAGCAGCGCCCCGATCTGCCGGTGCCGGTGCTGGCGGCGACGCCCAAGGTTCAGGACGTGCCCGTCTATCTCGACGGCGTCGGCGCGATCCGCGCGCTCAACACCGTCACTGTCCGCTCGCAGGTCGACGGCAAGCTGATCGCGGTGAATTTCACCGAAGGCCAGGACGTCAAGAAGGGCGACGTGCTGGGTGAGATCGACCCCGCGCTCTACCAGGCGACCTACGACCAGGCGGTCGCCAAGAAGGCGCAGGACCAGGCCCAGCTCGCCAACCAGCGCATCGACCTGACGCGCTACGAGCAGCTGGCTGCCTCCAATGCCGGCTCCAAGCAGCAGGCCGACACCCAGCGCGCGGCGGTCGCGCAGACCGAGGCGCTGGTCAAGGCCGATCAGGCCGCGATCGACAATGCGGCCGCGACGCTGAGCTATACCAAGATCGTGGCGCCGCTGTCGGGCCGCGTCGGCCTCCGTCAGGTCGACCAGGGCAACATCATCCACGCCTCCGACACCACCGGCCTGGTCGTCATCACCCAATTGCAGCCGATCGCGGTGTGGTTCAGCCTGCCGCAGCAGCAGATCATGCGGGTCAATGCCGCCGCGGCGAAGGGCGCGCTGTCGGTCGACGTGTTCGGCAATGACGGCGTGACCGTGATCGACACCGGCAAGCTCACCGGCATCGACAACCAGGTCGACCAGACCACGGGCACGCTCAAGCTCAAGGCGGAATTCCCCAACGCCAACTACCAGCTCTGGCCGGGCCAGTTCGTCAATGTCCGCCTCAAAGTCGAAACGCTGAACCAGGCGCTGGTGGTGCCGACTTCTGCGGTGCAGCGCGGACCGATCGGCACGTTCAGCTATGTCATAGGCGAGGACAACGTGGTTACGGCCAAGCCCGTGACGGTGACGCAGCAGAACGAGCATGATGCAGTCATTGCGAGCGGCCTGACGGCGAACGACAAGGTCGTTACCACGGGCTTTGCCAATCTGTCCGATGGCTCCAAGGTCGTCATCGGCCGCGACGAGCAGACGCCGTCGGCCGACCTCGCCCCGCGCAAGCGCACGCGCGCTCCGCAGGCTGACGGGAAGGGCGGTCAGGCCAAGGATGGCCAGAAGGATGGCCAGAAGGATGGCCAGAAGGATGGCCAGAAGGACGGACAGGGCAGGGACGGTGAATTCCGCGCCAAGCGGAAGAGCAGCGAGGGCGATCAGAAGGGCCAGACTGGGCCTGCGCCGGGGCCGGGGGCTCAACCATCGGGGGCTCAACCATCCGGATCTGGAGCCAAGCAGCCATGATCCCGGCAACAGCCGCCTGAGCGGCAGGCGCATCACATGGGTGTCTCCGAACCCTTCATCCGCCGTCCGATCGCGACCTCCCTTCTTGGCATAGCGCTGCTGATTGGCGGGCTGCTGGGTTATTTCGCGCTGCCGGTCTCGGCGCTGCCGCAGGTCGACTTTCCCACCGTGCAGGTATCGACGCAGCTGCCAGGCGCGAGCCCCGACGTGATCGCCTCGCTGATCACGGCGCCGCTGGAGCGGCAGCTCGGCCAGATCCCGTCGCTGACGGCGATGAACTCGACGAGTTCGTTCGGCGTCAGCCAAATCTCGCTCCAGTTTGATCTCAACCGCGACATTGACGGCGCCACCCAGGACGTGCAGGCCGCGATCAACGCCGCTGCCGGCGTCTTGCCCAAGACGCTGCCTTATCCGCCGACTTACGCCAAGGTGAATCCGGCCGACGCGCCAGTGATGACACTGGCGCTGCGCTCGGACACGATCTCCCTGCGCGCGATGAGCGACATCGCCGACACGCTGCTGGCACAACGGCTCAGCCAGATCTCCGGGGTGGGGCGCGTCTCGGTGCTTGGCGGGCTGAAGCCGGCCGTGCGCATCCAGGCCGATCTGGCGCGGCTTGCCGCCTACGGCATCGCGATGGAGGACTTACGGGCCGCGATCGCCAACGCCAACGTCTCCGGTCCGAAGGGCTCGCTCGACGGGGCGCAGCAATCCTACATCATCGCGGCCAACGACCAGATCGCCGCCGCCGACGCCTACAGGCCTGTTATCGTCGCCTACCGCAACGGCTCGCCCGTGACGATCGGCGACGTCGCGCAGATCGTCGACGGGCTCGAGAACGACCGCACCGGCGGCTGGTACCAGGGCACGCCGGCCGTCATCATCGACATCCAGCGCCAGCCCGGCGCCAACGTCATCGATGTCGTCAGCCAGATCCGCGCCGAGATCCCGAAGGTGCAGCGAGCGATTCCGGCCGGCGTCAAACTGACCATCGTCTCCGACCGCACCGTCACCATTCGCGCTTCCGTCCATGACGTCCAGTTCACGCTGGTCCTTGCCGTCGTGCTGGTGACGCTGGTCGTGCTGCTGTTCCTGCGCTCGCTGCGCGCAACTATCATTGCCGGCGTGGCGCTGCCGCTGTCGCTGATCACGAGCTTCGGCATCATGTATTTTGCCGGGTTCAGCCTCGACAATCTCTCGCTGATGGCGCTGACGATCGGCACCGGATTCGTGGTCGACGACGCCATCGTGATGATCGAGAATATCGTCCGCCATATGGAGAACGGCGACAATGCGATGCAGGCGTCGCTGAAGGGCGCCAGCGAAATCGGCTTCACCGTGATCTCGCTGACGGTGTCGCTGATCGCGGTGTTCATCCCGCTATTGTTCATGTCGGGCCTCGTGGGACGCATGTTCCGCGAATTCGCGTTGACCTTGACCATCGCGGTCGTGACCTCGGCGGTGGTGTCGCTGACGCTGACCCCGATGATGTGCTCGCGGCTGCTCAAGCACGCCCACGAGGAACTGGCGGTGCCGGGGCTTGCCGCCATCAGCCGCTTCATCGACCGCACCGTCGAATTCTATCGCCGCACGCTGCTCGTGGTGCTGCGCCACCAGCGCACCACGCTGGTCGTCACTTTTGCGACGCTGGCGGCAACCCTCGTTCTCTACGTCGTCGCGCCAAAGGGGTTTCTGCCGCTGCAGGATACGGCGTCGATCACGGCGGTGACCGAAGCCGGGCCCGACGTCTCCTTTGCGGAGATGCAGAAGCGGCAGGCCGAGGCTGCCGACGCGATCAAGGCTGATCCTGACGTCACAGGTGTGGTCTCGGTGATTGGCGCCGGCTCGGTCAATCCGACCACCAATGTCGGGCGCCTCGTCATGACGCTGAAACCGCGCGGCGAGCGCGTCGACGATGTCGGCGTGGTCATTGCGAGGTTGAAGGACAAGGTCTCCGGCATTCCCGGCATGACCGTCTATTTCCAGCCGGTGCAGGACGTGCAGATTTCGACCCAGTCGAGCCGCTCGCAGTACCAGTATACGCTGACAGGTACCGACGCGACGCTGGTGTCGGAATGGGCCCGCAAGCTCGTCGACGAGATGCGGCGCGATCCCTTGTTCCGCGACGTCTCCTCGGAAGCCCAGGAAGGCGGCCTGCGCGCGCAGCTGGAGGTCGACCGCACCCGCGCCGGCCAGCTCGGCGTCAGCCTGCAAGCCATCACCGACACGCTCAACGACGCCTTCGCGCAGCGCCAGATCTCGACTATCTATGGCCAGGCCAACCAGT
This sequence comes from Bradyrhizobium sp. USDA 4472, assembly GCF_054058595.1. Classification (NCBI taxonomy): domain Bacteria; kingdom Pseudomonadati; phylum Pseudomonadota; class Alphaproteobacteria; order Hyphomicrobiales; family Nitrobacteraceae; genus Bradyrhizobium; species Bradyrhizobium sp. USDA 4472. The sequence goes on along the minus strand of NZ_JBSSAM010000001.1, from coordinate 6,376,353 downwards.
ACCGCGTGGTGCTGGAGGCGTTGCCGATGTACCAGCGCGATCCCTCGATCCTGTCGAAACTGTACTTGCCGGGCGGCGCCAGCTCCTCCGCGGTCGGTGCGCCCAATGCCCAGGTGCCGCTCGACGCGGTGGCGACGTTGAAGCGCACCACGGCGCCGCTGGCGATCTCGCACCAGGCCCAATTCCCGGCGATCTCGCTCAGCTTCAATCTCGCGCCGGGCGCGGCGCTCGGCGATGCCGTCGATGAGGTGAAGTCGATCGAGACTCGCATCGGCATGCCCAACAGCATCGTCGGCGTCTATGCCGGCGATGCCGCCGAGTTCGCCAAGGCGCTGGCCGGCCAGCCCTGGCTGCTGCTCGCCGCCGTGATCACGATCTACATTGTGCTGGGCGTGCTCTATGAGAGTTACATCCACCCGATCACGATCCTCTCGACGCTGCCGTCGGCGGGCGTCGGCGCCATCCTGGCGCTGATCCTGTGCGGGCAGGATCTCTCGGTGATCGGCCTGATCGGCATCATTCTCTTGATGGGCATCGTCAAGAAGAACGCGATCATGATGATCGACTTCGCACTCGAAGCCGAGCGCGGTCAGGGCATGCCGGCCCACGAAGCCATCGTGCAGGCCTGCCTGTTGCGCTTCCGTCCGATCATGATGACGACGCTGGCCGCGCTGTTCGGCGCGCTGCCGCTCGCGATCGAGAGCGGCACGGGCGCCGAGCTGCGCTTCCCGCTCGGCATCTCCATCATCGGCGGCCTGCTGCTGAGCCAGTTGCTGACGCTCTACACCACGCCCGTGATCTATCTCGCGCTCGACCGCATCAACCGCCGCCTCGAGCAGGCGCTGCCGCCGCCCGAGCCCGAGGCGCCGACGGCCGGCGCGACCGAGGGGATGCAGTGATGGCGTCGATCTCGGAGCCCTTCATCCGCCGCCCGGTCGCGACCACGCTGCTGTCGATCGGTCTGTTCCTGCTGGGGGCCGTCGCCTACGAGTTCCTCCCCGTGGCCTCGGTCCCGAACGTCGATTTCCCCGCCATCTTCGTCTCGGCGAGCCGCCCCGGCGCCGATCCTTCGGTAATGGCGGCAACCGTCGCCGCGCCGCTGGAACGGCGGCTCGGCGAAATCGCGGGGATCAACCAGATCACGTCGACGAGCTCGCTCGGCACGGCGAACATCCAGCTCCAGTTCGACATCGGGCGCAACATCGACAAGGCGGCGCGTGACGTGCAGGCCGCCATCAACGCCGCGCTGGTGGATTTGCCCAGCGATCTGCCGGCGCTGCCGCGCTTTCGGAAAGCGAACACGGCCGGCGCGCCTGTCTTCGTGCTGGCGCTGACATCCAAGACACTGTCCGCCAGCGCGATCTACGACGTCGCCGACACCGTGCTGGCGCAGCGCATCTCGCAGGTACCCGGTGTCGGCGACGTGACGGTATCCGGCGCGGACCAGCCGGCGGTGCGGATCCAGCTCAATCCGGTGGCGCTGTCGAATGCGGGAATCGCGACCGACGACGTACGGACCGCGATCATCAACGCAAACCCGCTAGGTCCGGTCGGAATCTTCAACGGCGAACGCCAGAGCGAGACGCTGTCGCTGAACAAGCAGATGCGCACCGCGCAGGAATTCCGCGACATCGTCATCAAGAGCTCGGGCGGCAACTTCGTCAAGCTCTCCGACGTTGCCGAGATCGAGGACGGCGTCCGCAATGCGCGCTCGATCGCCTGGTTCAACAAGCAGCCGGCGGTGCTGATCCAGATCACCAAGCAGGGCGACGCCAACGTCATCGACACCGTCGACCGGGTGAAGGCGCTGATCCCCGAGCTGAAGCAGTGGATTCCGGCCGGTGTCGACGTTTCCACGCTGGTCGACCGCACCTCGACGATCCGCGCCAGCGTCATGGACATGCAATGGACGCTGCTGGCGACCGCAGTTCTCGTGATGGTCGTGGTGTTCGTGTTCCTGCGCCGGGTGACGCCGACCATCGCCGCCGGCATCTCGGTGCCGCTGGCGTTGGCCGGCACTTGCGCCGGCATGTGGGTCGCCGGCTTTTCGATCGACAATCTGTCGCTGATGGCGCTGGCGATCTCGGTCGGATTCGTGGTCGACGATGCCATCGTCATGATCGAGAACATGTTCCGCAATCTCGAGCACGGCATGCGGCCGATGCAGGCGGCGCTGGAGGGCGCCAGGCAGATCGGCTTCACGGTGGTCTCGATCAGCCTGTCGCTGATCGCGGCGTTCACCCCACTGATCTTCATGGACGGCATCGTCGGCCGCCTGTTGCGCGAATTCTCGCTGACGCTGACCTTCGCGATTCTGGTCTCGACCCTGGTGTCGCTGACGGTCACGCCGATGATCTGCGCCCATTATGTCAGGCAGACCACGTCGGGGTCCGCCACGCTGTTCGACCGCCTGATCGAAGGCTCGCTGTCGCGTGTCGTCGCGTTCTACACCCGGACCTTGCGCGCCGTGCTCGAGTTTCCGCTGCTGACGCTGCTGGTGTTCTTCGCCACCATCGCCCTGACGGTGGTGCTCTACATCAAGGTGCCGAAGGGCTATTTCCCGACGGATGACTCCGGCTTCGTGATCGGCGCGACGCGGGCCTCGGCCGACATCTCGTTCCAGTCGATGCTGACGCTGCAGCAGCGCCTCGCCGACATCGTGATGCAGGATCCGGCCGTGGCCGGCATCGGCTCGACGGTCGGCAGTGGCGGTGGCCCGGGCGGCGCGACCTCGAACCGCGGCGTCATGTACATTAGCCTGAAGCCGCCCGAGGAGCGCGACCACGTCTCGACGCAGGTCGTGATCGACCGGCTGCGGAAGGCACTGTTTCCCGTGCCCGGCATCCGTCTCTTCATGTTCGCCGCCCAGGACGTCCGCGCCGGCGGCCGGCAGAGCGATTCGAACTATCAATACACACTGTCGAGCACCGACCTCGACCTGCTGCAGAAATGGGCGCCGATCGTGGCCAAGCGCATGGAGACGGTCGAGGGCATCACCGATATTTCCAGCGACCGCGATCCCGGTGGACTTCAGCTGACATTGAACATCGATCGCCGCAAGGCCGCAGCACTCGGCGTCAAGGTCCAGGACATCGACAATGCCTTGAACAACGCCTTCTCGCAGCGGCAGATCTCGATCATCTACACCCAGCGCAACCAGTACATGACCGTGCTGGAGATCGATCCGAAATTCCAGGTCGATCCCTCCAACCTCGAGCGCATTTACGTCGCCGGCGCGGGTGACGTGCAGGTGCCACTGTCCGCCGTGGTGCATGCGAGCCGCGGGCTCGCTGCGCTCGCAGTTTACCATTCGCAGTCGGTGCCCTCGACCACGGTGTCGTTCAACACCTTGCCTGACGTGGAGCTCCAGGCTGCCACGCAGAACATCCAGCGCGCGGTCGACGAATTGCACATGCCCGAGGGCATCCGCGGCAGCTTCGACGGCAACGCCGGTGATTTCGCCAAGACCAGCGGTCGACAGCCGCTGCTCATCCTTGGCGCGCTGGTGGCGATGTATATCGTGCTAGGGGTGCTCTATGAGAGTCTCGCTCATCCGCTCACGATCATCTCGACGCTGCCCTCGGCCGGTTTGGGCGCGCTGCTCGCGCTGCAGATCACCAATACGCCGCTGACGGTGATCGCCTTCGTCGGCATCATCCTCTTGATCGGAATCGTCAAGAAGAACGGCATCATGATGGTCGACTTCGCGCTCGATGCCGAGCGCCAGCGCGGCCTGTCCTCTGCAGAAGCCATCTTCGAGGCCTGCCAGGCGCGCTTCCGCCCGATCCTGATGACGACCATGGCGGCGCTGTTCGCCGGCATTCCGCTGGTCATCGCGACCGGACCGGGCACCGAGCTGCGGCGCCCGCTCGGCATCACCATCATCGGCGGTCTGTTCGTGTCGCAGGTCCTGACGCTCTACACCACGCCCGTGATCTACCTCCTGATCGATCGCCTGCGCCGGAGATCCGAGCCACGCGCGCTGGCAGCACCGGCGGAATAGGCGGGTTGTTGAACCACCATACGAAGCGTATAGCGGCGATCATGTCGAACCCTGAAACCACGGCCGCCGTGGCCGAGCCGATTCCCGAATGCCCGCACTGCCGGAAGCCGATGCCGCTCTGCATCTGCGACAGTGTCACGCCCATCGAAAACAAGCTCTCGCTCCTGATCCTGCAGCATCCGCAGGAGCAGGACAGGGCGCTCGGCACGGCGCGGCTGCTGGCGAAGCATTTTGAGGATGCCACCGTGCGGGTCGGCCTGTCCTGGCCGAGCCTGTCCAAGGCGCTCGGGCATCCGATCGAGAACGCCTCGCACTGGGCCGTGCTGTATCTCGGCTCGGCCCGCGCGGCCGACCTCGATGTCGACGGCGAGATCGTCGCACTCAACCGCAAGGGCGAGGTCGCGGACAACCAGCGGGCCATTCTGGGAAAGCTCGAAGGGGTGGTGCTGCTCGACGGCACCTGGAGCCAGGCCAAGGCGCTGTGGTGGCGCAATCCCTGGATGCTGAAATGCCAGCGCGTGATCCTCAATCCGGCGCACCCATCGCGCTACGGTCGCCTGCGTCGCGAGCCACGCAAGGACGGGTTATCGACCATCGAGGCGGCGGCGACATTGCTGGCCGGGCTCGAGCGGCGCCCCGATATCGCCGAGACGCTGAACGCCAGCTTTGAGCGGCTGTTGACACGCTACCGCGAGGTTCAGGCCGAGATGCCCGAACTCGCGCCGAAGCCGGCACCGAAAGGCCGCCGGCGCGATTTCCGCCGTGGCAAGAAGGGTTGAGCGGCGCGGCTGGTTCTCGACGCTCTCCTCGTCCTCCTGCGGCACCGCATCGGCGGCGGAGGGCGGGAAGACGCTGTCATAGATCGCGCGCGCCTCGCGAATGAGGCGAGCCCGTTCCAGCTCGGATTTCGGGGTAAATCGGACGATCTCGCCCACGTGCTCTCTCCGGCGCTCGTTTGTCGGGACTGCATCCTCGGCTGAAGCGACGATTATGCCAGACGACCTGAATCAGGAGTTTCCGCGGGCCCAGAGGTAAACACGGTGACACCACCCGCGCGGCAGAGTTCCGGCGGCACGGCGAGGCCGGTGCAACGGTTGATTTTATGCTGGCATATCAGGGAGTTGTGATGGAGGCCACGACCAGAATTGAACTGGTGTACACGGTTTTGCAGACCGTTGCGTAACCACTCCGCCACGTGGCCTCAACGAGGGCGGAGCAATATAGGGGATCAACAGTTTAGGCAACCCCGCAGGCCTCGCGCTTGACGCCGAGGCCTCAGCCGGCGGCGTGCCAGCCTTCCGGAAAGGGCAGCAAAGGCCAGGCGCCCTCATTGTCGTTCGCGGCTTTGAGAGTTTTCTTGAGCATCGCATCGAAGCTCCACCAACGGTGCACCAAGTCCTCCTCCGGCGCGGGCGCAAAATCTTCATGAATCATGGCGTTGCGCACTGCATCCAGCATCAGGTTGAATTCGGCTTCGCTCATCGCACCCTCCGGAACGCGGATGGCGCACGGTCGCAAAGCCGGCTTGTGTCCCGATTGAGCCGATCGTTCGCTTTTTAACGATCGGACCATCACGCCCGTTTTGGTTAGCGATTTCTGAAAGATCCCAGGGAAACGCGGGAGTCCCACGGGAACTCCAGGAGGCCTCCAGGTGACGGCCAGTGTGAAGGAGATCACATCGCCCGCAATTCGTTCCTACTACCTCTGCCGTACCGGCCAACGCGGGCCCGGCGGTCAGGACACACGGGAGAGTGGTCATGAAGGCGAGATTCTTGCGGTCTGCAGGTGTGAGAAGCCGGGCGCGTCGTGCCTCGACCGTTGGGCTGTTCCTGACACTGTTCGCCAGCACCGCCCAGGCACAGCAGGGCACGCCGGAGCAGCGGCGGGCTTGCACCCCCGACGTCTACCGGCTCTGCGCCGGCGAAATCCCGAACGTGCGTGCCATCACGGCCTGTCTGCGGCGTAACCGCTCGAGCTTAAGCGAAGCTTGCCGCACCGTGTTCGACCAGGCCGGCGGTTGAGCAGCCCCTGTGGATTTGTGCGCAGCAAGTGCTTTGCTCGATCGGCACAAATTCATCCGGAAGCCGCTGTGGATATGCTGCGGACAAGCTGTTGAGCGGCGGGTACCAGGCGCAGATCGGACGAACCATCTGATCACATCAGACGAATTCACGACGGCGCGCGCGCCGTGGATCGTCTTGCGGCGAAACCAACCGCTTGTTCGGCAGAACCGCGGCGTCCTGGTTTCGGCCGACCGTCTACTTTAGCGCTTGCCGAACCACTCCTCGTAGATCCGCTGGTAGGTGTCACGCTCGCGCAGCCCCAGAAGCGCTTCGTTGACCTGCTTGCGCAACGGACTGCCGGTCGGAAAGACGATGCCGTAATCTTCCCGGTGAAACACCTCGCCTACGATCCGTGCCGAACTCTGGCCGTCGTGGGTCGTGTAGTAGAGCAGGGCGGGTGCATCGAACACGACCGCGTCGATCTGTTGCTTCAACAGTGCATCGTAGAGGTCGTCGACTTTCTCGAACTCGACCATGTGAGCACTGACCTCGTTCAGATAGGCCGTCGCGGTGCTTCCTCGGGTCGTGCCGACGGTCTTGCCGACGAGATCCTGCGGACCGTTGATCGGGCCCCTGATCTGCTGGACCGTCAGTGAAGCGGTCAGCTGCGCCGTATAGAAGGCGACGAACACCACGCCGGTGAACATCCACAGCACAGCGACGATCCGGGCCATCCAGTGCCGGGGCATCTGGTCGGCCTGAGTGGCCAACGTGCCCGCAGCCCAAAACATCGCATGGAAGATTCCCGGGAAATATTTCCGGGTCGGAATGATTCCGCTGTGATGCGTTCGCTCGACCAGGAACATCAGATGAGCCGGCACGAGGATGAGCAGAAGCGCAATGCCGAGCCAGACCAGCAGGGTCCGTGAGAAGAACAGTTGCATCAACTCGCGCAACGGATTGGCTTGGACATTGACGGCCGTGCCACGCACCATAATTTGCAAACCCGAGTTCATGATCGGCAGAGAGAAGTCGAATTTGTCCTCCCGCTCCGACGTGATCGAGATGGCTGCGATGGCGAGATCGGCCCGTCCATTTCCCACGGCGTCAAGCAATTCGCTCACATCGGGCAACACGAGGTATTCGGTCTCGCGGTTCAGCCGTTTGCCGATGCTGTTCCAGAGCTCGATACTGAAGCCGCTCAGCGTGCCGTTCTTCTCGAGGACCATGGGCGGCACTATGCGGGTTGCCACCCGGAGCTTGGCAGTCTCGGCTTGAGCCGCGGACCAGGTCAGGCAGAAGAGCAGTGCCAACGCCAGCCCTCGGGCGGCCTCGGCCGCAAGTGCCCAACGCAGTCGAGCGGCTCGAGCGCGAGAGCTGGTCGCCGGTTGCGGACGAGTCATCGATGGCTGTTTCCCGGTGCTCGAACCGCCCCGTCGGGGACAGTCCCGTTGGGATTGATGGCCCAGTCCAATATAAAACACCATCCATTGCGTTGCCCGACCCACGAAACACCCGATCCGCGGATCAGTCGTCGCGCGAAATATCCCGATTTACCGAATTTTGGATTCCCGGGTCAGAGCCTGCGCCGACGTCAGGAGCCGGGGGCCGATTTCGATCGGGGATTTCGAATGAAGTCTTGGCCCGCCCTGACTTACCGGAGGAGGGCCCCGGTAGGCCCTTTCTCGATGCTTTGCGAGTGATCACGAATTCGTCCTTTGCAAGCGCAACCGGCTTTGTTATACGCAGCCGCGCGCGAACGAACGGTTCGCCTTTTCCTCGGTAGCTCAGCGGTAGAGCATCCGACTGTTAATCGGATGGTCGCTGGTTCGAATCCAGCCCGGGGAGCCAAATTCCGCTTTATCTTCAAGAAGTTGCGATCGCCGCTGATGCGCGCGCGATATTGTTCGATCGTTCTCTCGGCGTTCTCGCGGGCAAGCCAGCGCAGGATCGTCGCGCGGATGTGTGCGGCGGCGGCACGATCGCCGCGCGGGCAGCACCAAATCGACTTAATTCAAATCGAGCTTGGCATGGCCGGACTCTTATGGAGCTGATTCCCATGCCCGACATCGAGATCGACCGCGCCCATCAGTCCCCCTCGACTCCGCCGGCCGCTATCCCCGAGTTGAGCGACGACGAATGCCTGGCCTGTCTCGCCCGGGCGGTCGAGACGCCTGATTCGGCACGGCTGGGCGAAGTGGCGGCGCTGATCGGGCGCCTTGCCGTCGCGATCGAATAGCCCAATCATCTCCGATGAGTGCGTTGCCTGGCCGTTGGCTGGCAGGCCAACGGACGTGTTGCGTTTTCGCGGTGCCTGTTCCAAAGATGCCGCCAATTCATTCCCGCGGCATCGTCCGCCATGCAGGGTTCCGCAAATGTCCGGTTTTTCGACCGCGCGCCAAAAAATGGTCGATGGCCAGGTGCGCACCAATGATGTCACCGATCGCCGCATTCTCGATGCCATGCTCACGGTTCCCCGCGAGGCGTTTGTGCCGGCGAGCCGCCAGGCCCTGGCCTATCTCGACCTCGATCTCGACGTCGGCGAGGGTGCTTCCAAGCGCTATCTGCTCAAGCCGCAGCTGATCGGCAAATTGCTCCAGGCCGCCGAGATCGGCGAAGGCGACAACGTGTTGGTCGTCGGCTGCGCCACCGGCTACCTCGCCGCGCTGACCGCGAAGCTTGCGCGCCAGGTCACTGCAACGGAATGCGATTCGGCGCTGGTGGCAAAGGCCAGGGATGCCCTTGCCGCCAGCGGGCTCACCAACGTCACCTGCAAGGCCGCGCCCTGCGCCGAGGGCGACCCATCTGCCGCGCCCTATGACGTGATCGTCCTCAATGGCGCCACCCAGGTGACGCCGCATGGTCTGTTCGGCCAGCTCAAGGAGGGGGGGCGCCTGGTGGGTGTCTCGGCCGAATCCCGGCCGTCGCGGGCCATGATTGTGACGCGCTCCCACGGCGAATTCGGCTACCGGCCCCTGTTCGACGCCGCAGCCCCGGTGCTTCCCGGGCTGGAACGGGCTGCCGCGTTCGTCTTCTGACGGCCGAAACCCCGTTAAAATCCCGTTCCGAATCAGAAGTGTGGCCGGGATGCTGCACGTGAAGAGTTTCCGCTGAGAACCACCCTGAGGTAGTTCCGTCGCGCTTGACCCCGTCCTATGTTGCGACGGGGCCACGAGTCCACTCGGATACGGTAACCAGGTTTGCGGGCACGGGCCTGGCGTGAGAATGAACGGAATTTCAGGGATGCATGGGGTGAAGCTTTTCACCGGAGCAGCGGTTTCGGTCCTCCTGACGGCGTTAGCCGGACCGGCGCCTGCGTTGGCGGATACGATCGAGGCAGCGCTGGTGCGCGCCTATCAGAACAATCCGCAGCTCAACGCGCAGCGCGCGCAGGTGCGATCGACCGACGAGAACGTGCCGCAGGCGCTTTCGGGCTATCGCCCCAAGGTCGCTGTCACGGCGAGCGCTGGCGTTCAATACACCGATACGAACACCACGGCCGGCGGATCGCCGACTGCGATCGTGCGGACCGAAACCCACGGCACCAACGCGCCGCGCAGCGTCGGTGTGACGGCGACGCAGAACCTGTACAACGGCAACCAGACTGCCAACCGGACCCGTGCCGCCGAGAGCCAGGTCTCCGGTGCGCGTGAAGCGTTGCGCGTGCTGGAGCAGACCGTTCTGCTGCAGGCGGCCACCGTCTACATGGATTATCTGCGCGATGCCGCGACCCTGGAAGTCCAGCGCAGCAACGTGCGCGTGCTGGAGCAGACACTGAAGCAGACGCGCGACCGCTTCAACGTGGGTGAGGTGACCCGCACCGACGTCGCGCAATCCGAGGCGCAGCTGGCGGCCGGCAATACCCAGGCGTTGACGGCCGAATCGAACCTGACCACGACCCGCTCCAACTTCCGGCGCATCATCGGCAACGAGCCGAGCAATCTCGCGCCGGGCTCGCCTGTCGATCGTTATCTGCCGGGCTCGCTCGCGGCCGCGGTCAGCCTGAGCCTGATCGAGAACCCGAACGTCACCGCCGGAATGTACGGCATCGACGTCAACTACCTTCAGGTGAAGATCAACGAGGGTGCGCTGCTGCCGACGATCAACTTCCAGGTCGCGGCGACGCAGTCCTACGAGCAGACCATGTCGATTTTCCGCTCGTTCGGCGCCTCGGCGGTCGCCTCGATCAATGCGCCGATCTATCAGGGCGGTGCCGAATATTCGTTGATCCGCCAGTCCAAGGAAAACCTGGCGCAGCAGCGCCTCAACCTCGAAACCACCCGCGACCAGACCCGTGCCAACGTGGTGACGGCGTGGGGTCAGCTGCAGGCGGGCAAGGCGCAGGTGCAGTCGGCGCAGGCCCAGGTCACGGCGTCCGAGATCGCGCTGAACGGCGTGCGCGAAGAAGCAAAGGCAGGCCAGCGCACCACGCTCGACGTGCTCAACGCCCAGCAGGCGCTGGTCAACGCGCGCGTCGCACTCGTCACTGCGCAACACGACCGCGTGGTCGCGTCGTACTCCGTGCTGAGCGCGGTCGGCCGGCTTGCACCGCAGGTGCTCGGTCTCAACACAACGGTCTACGATCCCAGCGTGCATTACCAGCAGGTCCGCGACAGCTGGGCTGGCGTGCGCACGCCTGACGGACGCTGATTGCCTGGTTCTCCGGTCGGCCTCGCAAACAGACGAGGCTGACCGGCGCCTTGCTTGCATTCATCAAAATCCCTGACATAGCCTTGCCTGGAAGCTGCGGGTCGATTCGCCCTGCATTTGGTGTTGCGTGCGTGATGCTTGGGTGGCGGGGCAGGGGCGCACCGCCTCACGTTGAGCCGTGATCTGGGGACAAGTCTGACTGTCGCGACGAAAATGTCGTGGCACACGTCCGGAACAGGCCAATCCTGTCGTGCTTGGTGTAAAACAACGCATGCGAGGGCGTTGATGATGTGGAGTCGGAGATGACGCAGCCTGCAAAGGTCACAGAACCCTCCATGGAGGAGATTCTGGCCTCGATCCGGCGCATCATTGCCGATGACGAGGCCAAGCCGCCGCCAGCGGAGACAGCAAAGCCTTCGCCGGCTGCTGCGCCCGCACCCAAGCCGCAGGCGATGGCTGACGTTCCGCCATCCAAGATCGCAGCCGCAAAACCTGCTGCTGAAAAGCCGGCGCCATCGCCGGTCGCAAAACCTGCGCCGCCGCCACCATCACCGCCTCCCGCAGCGGATGCCGGCCCCAACAGCCAGGACGACATCGACGCGCTGCTGGCGGGGCTCGATACGGCCACCGCGGCGCCCGAAATCCGCGCGCCGGAACCCGAGCCCGAAGCTGAAGGCGACGTGCTCGAATTGACTGACGATATGGCGATGGACCCGGAGCCGACACCAGCGCCGCCGCCGCCGAACTTCCACAAGGTCGAGCCGCGCGATGATCTCGAATTCGCGGAGGCGCCGCCGCCCCGTCCGACACCTGCGCCGTCCTATGCACCGGTGGATTTCGACGCGCCGCCGCTGCCGCCGCAGCAGCCGATTCTGGCTCAGTCGACCGTGTCGGCGGTCGAATCCGCCTTCAACTCGCTGGCCCACACGGTGCTCAGCAGCAATGCGCGGACGCTGGAGGATCTGGTCAAGGAGATGCTGCGTCCGATGCTGAAATCCTGGCTGGACGACAATCTGCCGGGCCTGGTCGAACGCATTGTGAAGGCCGAAATCGAGCGGGTCTCGCGCGGCGGCCGCTGAGGCAAGCCGCACGGCCGCGATAAAGCCCTGCTCCTGTGTCATATTTGACCTGCCGGTCGGGCCGGAAAGCCCTTTTGCCGCTGAGCTTTCCGTTGACTTGAACCCCGCGCGCGGCTTTCTAGCAGCCCCATGATCGAGAAAAACTACCAGCCCGCCGATATCGAAGCCCGCATGTCCGTGGTGTGGGAGGACAGCCTTGCCTTCAAGGCCGGCCGTCCCGACCGCCGCGACGCAGTGCCCTTCACCATCGTGATCCCGCCGCCGAACGTGACGGGCTCGCTGCATATGGGCCACGCCCTCAACAACACCCTCCAGGACATCCTGTGCCGTTTCGAGCGGATGCGGGGCCGCGACGTGTTGTGGCAGCCCGGTACCGACCATGCCGGCATCGCCACCCAGATGGTGGTCGAGCGCCAGCTGATGGAGCGCCAGCAGCCTGGCCGCCGCGAGATGGGCCGCGAGAAGTTTCTGGAGCGAGTCTGGGAGTGGAAGGCCGAGAGCGGCGATACCATCATCAACCAGCTCAAGCGCCTCGGCGCCTCCTGCGACTGGTCGCGCGAGCGCTTCACCATGGACGAGGGCCTGTCGAAGGCCGTGGTCAAGGTGTTCGTCGAGTTGCACCGCGATGGCTTGATCTACAAGGACAAGCGCCTGGTGAACTGGGACACCAAGCTCTTGACCGCGATCTCCGATCTCGAAGTGCAGCAGACCGAGGTCAAGGGTCACCTCTGGTATCTGCGCTATCCGATCGAAGGCAAGACCTTCAACCCCGAGGATCCCGCGACCTTTATCGTGGTTGCGACGACGCGTCCTGAGACCATGCTCGGGGATACCGGCGTGGCCGTGCATCCCGAGGACGAGCGCTATCAGAAGCTGATCGGCAAGAACGTTGTGCTGCCGCTGGTCGGCCGCAAGATCAAGATCGTCGCGGACGAATATTCCGATCCTGAGAAGGGCTCGGGCGCTGTGAAGGTGACGCCGGCACACGACTTCAACGATTTCGAGGTCGGCAATCGCCACGGCCTGCGCCGCATCAGCGTGCTGGACAAGGAAGGTCGCCTCGATCTCCTCGACAACGAGGACTATCTGCGCGGCCTGCCGGAAGGCGCATTGCAGTTCGCCGAGGAGTTCAACAAGGTCGACCGCTTCGCGGCGCGCAAGCGCATCGTCGAGCGGCTGGAATCGTTCGGTTTCGTCGAGCGAATCGAGCCGCACACCCACATGGTGCCGCATGGCGACCGTTCCAACAGCGTGATCGAGCCGTACCTGACCGACCAGTGGTACGTCGACGCCAAGACCCTGGCAAAACCCGCGATCGCGGCTGTGCGTTCGGGCGAGACGTCGTTCGTCCCGAAGAACTGGGAAAAGACCTATTTCGAGTGGATGGAGAACATCCAGCCCTGGTGCATCTCGCGCCAGCTGTGGTGGGGGCACCAGATCCCGGCCTGGTACGGTCCTGATGGCAAGGTGTTCGTCGCGGAGACCGAGGAAGAGGCCGTCAGCCACGCGCTGGGCTATTACGTCGAGCAGGAAGTCATCACGGTCGAGCAGGGCCGCGAGATGGCGCTCGATCGCAACAAGCGCGAGGGCTTTATCACCCGCGACGAGGACGTGCTCGACACCTGGTTCTCCTCGGCGCTGTGGCCGTTCTCGACCCTCGGCTGGCCCGAAGACGCGCCCGAAGTGCAGCGCTACTACCCGACCAACGCGCTGGTGACCGGATTCGACATCATTTTCTTCTGGGTCGCCCGGATGATGATGATGGGCCTGCACTTCATGAAGGAGGTGCCGTTCTCGACGATCTACATCCACGCCCTCGTTCGCGACGAGAAGGGCGCCAAGATGTCGAAGTCGAAGGGCAACGTCATCGACCCGCTCCACCTGATCGACGAATATGGCGCGGACGCGCTGCGCTTTACGCTGGCTGCAATGGCGGCGCAGGGGCGCGACATCAAGCTCGCCACCAGCCGCGTCGAGGGCTACCGCAATTTCGCGACCAAGCTGTGGAACGCCTCGCGCTTCGCGGAGATGAACCACTGCGCGGTGCCCGAGGGGTTCGAGCCGGCCAAGGCGAAGGAAACGCTGAATCGCTGGATCGCGCATGAGAGCGCCCACACCACGCGCGAGGTGACCGAGGCCATCGAGGCCTATCGCTTCAACGATGCGGCAGGCAGCATCTACCGCTTCGTCTGGAACGTCTATTGCGACTGGTATGTCGAGCTCGCCAAGCCCGTGCTGCTCGGCCCCGACAGTCCTGCCAAGGATGAGACCCGCGCCATGGTCGCCTGGGCACGCGACGAGATTTTGAAGCTGTTGCATCCCTTCATGCCCTTCATCACGGAAGAGCTGTGGGAGGTCACGGCCAAGCGCGACGGCCTGCTCGCACTGGCGCCCTGGCCGCTGAAGCCATCCGGGCCGACGCCGGAGCAGCTCGCGATGCTCGCGGCTGCGGCCGGACCGACTGATCCGCTGATCACGCCTGCGTTCGTGATGCCGATCTTCGATCATGCCGATTTCACCGATCCCAAGGCGGAAGCCGAGATCGGCTGGGTCATCGACCTCGTCACGCAGATCCGCTCGGTGCGCGCCGAGATGAACATCGCACCGGCGACGCTGACGGCACTGGTGCTCGCGGGCGCCTCGGCCGAGACCAGGGAACGTGCGCCGCGCTGGACCGACGTCATCAAGCGCATGGCGCGGCTGTCGGATATCTCCTTCGCAGATCGTGCGCCTGACGGAGCCGTTCAGTTGCTGGTCCGCGGCGAGGTGGCCGCGCTGCCGCTCAAGGGCGTCATCGACGTTGCCGCCGAGCGTACGCGGCTCGACAAGGAAATCGGCAAGGCCGAGGCCGACATCAAGCGTGCCGAGTCGAAGCTCGCCAATGAAAAGTTCGTCGCCAACGCGGCCGAGGAGGTCGTCGAGGAGGAGCGCGAAAAGCGCGAGGCGGCGCTGGCCCGCAAGGCCAAGCTGCTCGAGGCGCTGGAGCGGCTCAAGCAGGCGTCGTAGGCCTACTTCGGAAACGGCTTGCTCAAGAATTTGGAGCCCCTGACGCCATAGCGCCAGGGCAGCTCGACTGCCTTGGTGATGCCGATGCGGATGCCGGTCGCGACCTCGACGTCCGCCGTTCGCGCATGCAGTGCGATCGGTGGGCGATCCAGGGGCAGGGTGTTGTGCGCGATCGTGATGCCGAGCGCCTCTGTCAGCTTGCCCGGGCCCGAGCACAGTGCGTGCACGTCCTGGAGATGGCGACGGCGGCGCATCGCCGCGATCCCATGCGTCGGCTCCAGCGCGCGGATCAAGACGGCGGCGGCCGACCCGGCCCGCTCGCAGACGAAGTTCACGCACCAGTGGATGCCGTAGGAACGGTAGACATAGGCAAAGCCCGGTGGACCGAACATGATCTGGTTCCGCGGGGTCGGGCCGTTGTAGGAGTGCGCAGCCGGCTCGGTATGATGATAGGCCTCGACCTCGACGATGATGCCGCCGACACCGTCGACCAGCATGGTCGCGCCGATCAGATCGGACGCGACCTCGCGGACATCGCGGTCGAAAAAGGACCGCTTCAGGAGCTTGCCCAGCCGTGGTGTGGAAGTCTTCGAAACTGGAGCCATTCGGGGTGAGAATCGCCTGAGAACAGAGCAGGATATTGCCCATATCTGCCATGTTCCCTGAAGCGGCGCGAGCCGGGTTGCGGCAGGCAGCCAGACCGACTAGGTAGGACCTGAACAGACCGGACAGATCATGGTCGTTATTGTCGATACCATCACGAACCCGCTGCGCCCACGACACCCCGAAAAGGTGAACCGACCTGATTCCGCTTCGCCGGCGAAGCCGGACTGGATTCGCGTGCGCGCGCCTAACACCCGCGGCTATGCCGACACCCGCAACATCGTGCGCGCCAACGGCCTGCACACGGTGTGCGAGGAGGCGGGCTGTCCGAACATCGGCGAGTGCTGGGACAAGAAGCACGCGACCTTCATGATCATGGGTGACACCTGCACCCGTGCCTGCGCGTTCTGCAACGTCAAGACCGGACTGCCCAACGCGCTGGATGCGGCCGAGCCGCAGAATGTCGCCGAGGCCGTGGCCAAGCTCGGCCTTGCGCACGTCGTCATCACCTCGGTCGACCGTGACGACCTCGCCGATGGCGGCGCCGGGCATTTTGCCCGGACCATCCGCGCGATTCGGGCCGCGTGCCCCTCGACCACGATCGAGATCCTGACGCCGGACTTTTTGCGCAAGGAGGGCGCGCTCGAAGTCGTGGTCGCGGCGCGGCCCGACGTCTTCAACCACAATCTCGAGACGGTGCCTTCGCATTACCTGACGGTGCGGCCGGGCGCGCGCTACTTCCACTCGATCCGGCTGCTGCAGCGGGTCAAGGAGCTCGATCCCGGCATCTTCACCAAATCAGGCATCATGGTCGGCCTCGGCGAGGAGCGCCACGAGGTGCAACAGGTGATGGACGATCTGCGCTCGGCCGACGTCGATTTCCTGACCATCGGGCAATACCTCCAGCCGACCCGCAAGCACCACGCCGTGATGCGCTACGTGCCGCCGGACGAGTTCAGCTCTTACGAAAAGGTCGCCTACAC
The DNA here is from genome assembly GCF_054058595.1 of Bradyrhizobium sp. USDA 4472. Lineage (NCBI taxonomy): Bacteria > Pseudomonadati > Pseudomonadota > Alphaproteobacteria > Hyphomicrobiales > Nitrobacteraceae > Bradyrhizobium > Bradyrhizobium sp. USDA 4472. Next base: position 6,360,026 of record NZ_JBSSAM010000001.1, on the reverse strand, counting down.
CAAGGGCTTCCTGATGGTCTCGGCGAGCCCGCTGACCCGTTCGTCGCACCACGCCGGCGAGGACTTTGCGAAACTGAAGGCTGCGCGGGCAGCTAACGCCCGCTGAACTGCCATGCCAAGATTTTCGAGCAAGCGCCGTGTCACTCACAGCGCATCCAAGATGTTCGATCTGGTCGCCGACGTCGAGCGCTACCCGGAATTCGTACCGCTGTGCAGCGCGCTGAAGATCCGCCAGCGCATGGGCAAGCCTGATGGTACGGAGGTGCTGGTCGCCGACATGACGGTGTCGTTCAAGCTGGTCAAGGAATCGTTCACCAGCCGCGTGACGCTCGACCGCGCGAATCTGAAAATCCTGGTCGAATATCTCCAAGGTCCGTTCAGCAATCTCGAAAACCGCTGGACGTTCGAGCCCAGGGGCGACGACGTCTGCGACGTCGGTTTCTTCCTTGCCTACGAATTCAAGAGCCGGATGCTGGCGATGCTCATGGGCTCGATGTTCGACGCAGCCTTCGCGCGGTTTTCCACCGCATTCGAAAAGCGCGCCGACGCGATCTACGGCCGGCCGAAGCTGGCGTCGTCCTAGCCGTCCGCGTTGCGCGCAAGCGCAGTACCGACCCGCCTGCGAAGCTTGGAGGGCGCTCACCCCCGCGGGGAGCGCGGCGGTCTGCGCTTCACGGCATGTCGTCGCGGTGAGCGCGTCGCACGAGGACGCAGCCTCGTCGCTGCAGTGGCGCGGCGCGGCTTGGCCGCGGCTTGCGGGCCTCGGGCAAGCTCCATCAGCATGCGGAGCGCTTCGACCACCGAGCGCTGGCGCACGGCCGTGCGGCCGATCGCGCCAAAACGCTGCTCACGATGGATGATGCGGCCGTCGCGCGCGGCGGCGGCGAAATGGACGAGACCGACCGGCTTGCCGGGGGTAGCACCGCCGGGGCCCGCAATGCCGGTGATGGCAACCGCGAGATCGACATCCGCCCGCTCGAGCGCGCCGACTGCCATCGCGGTTGCGGTTTCCCTGCTGACGGCGCCGAAATTGGTGAGCGTTGAGACCTCGACCCCGAGCATCGCGCGCTTGGCGTCGTTGGAGTAAGTGACGAAGCCGCGATCGATCACATCAGACGAGCCGGGGATGTCGGTCAGCGCGCCGGCGACGAGGCCGCCGGTGCAGGACTCGGCGGTCGCGATCGTCAGCTTGCGCATCCGGCACAGATCGAGCAGCGAGCGGGAGAGGGCGCGTGCGTCGCTGCCGCCCATGACCTTACGCGCTCCAGGGGAGGCGGATAGTGGCGCTCGCGGTGGCCGCGATGCCTTCCTCGCGGCCGGTGAAGCCGAGCCGCTCGCTGGTCGTCGCCTTCACGGCCACGCGGGAGATGTCGACGCCTGATATCTCGGCGATGCGCGCGCGCATGACGTCGCGCAGCGGGCCGATCTTCGGCCGTTCGCAGATCATCGTGACTTCGAGATTGGCGATGCGGCCGCCGCGCGCGGTCACGCGCTCGATGGCATATTTCAGGAACTGGTCGGAGGAGGCGCCCTTCCACTTGGCGTCGCTCGGCGGGAAGTGCGAGCCGATGTCGCCGTCGGCAAGCGCGCCCAGGATGGCATCGACCAGCGCATGCAGGCCGACATCGCCGTCGGAATGGGCAAGAAAACCCTTGGCATGCGGCACGCGCACGCCGCAGAGCATGAGGTGGTCGCCTTCGCCGAAGGCGTGCACGTCATAGCCGGTGCCGGTCCTGATATCGCCGAGCAGGCTGGCCAGGCGCGCTTCCTCGCGCACGAAATCTTCGGGAGTGGTGAGCTTCATGTTGGCAACATCGCCTTCAAAGGTCGCAACCGTCAATCCCGCCCATTCGGCGATCGCGGCGTCGTCGGTGAAATCTGAGCGTCCGTCCTTGGCCGCGCGACGATGCGCTTCTAGGATGACATCGAAACGAAAGGATTGCGGCGTCTGCGCGATCCGCAAGCTTGCCCTGTCAGGCGTGTCCTCGACTTCGCCGTTCGCACTCGTGACCTTGATGGTATCGGTGACGGGGACGACGGGGATGGCAGCGCCGGTGCGGCTTGCCGCCTCGATCGCGCGCGAGATCACGCCAGAAGAGACGAAGGGACGCGCGGCGTCGTGGATCAGGACGATGTCGGGCTTGTGTTTTGCGAGAGCTTCGAGGCCTGACAGCACCGAGGCCTGGCGCGTCGCGCCGCCGCCGGCCGGCGCCTCGTGCTTGAGGCCTGCGACCGCTGCCGTGAACATGGCGCCGTCGTCGGGGTTCACCACCGGCTGCACGGCGAAGACGTCAGGGTGGGTGCTGAAGGCTTCCATGGCGCGGTAGATCACGGGCACGCCGCCGATTTCGCGATATTGCTTGGGGCCACCGGCGCCTGCGCGCAGGCCACGTCCGGCCGCGACAAGAACGACTGCAGTGCGCTGTGATTTCGCCATGGGACTCGAATATTCTGTTGCCTGGGGTGATTGACGCATGCCTCTAGCACGGTAGGCCCGCAAAAAAAGGGGTTTCCCTGAATGTGGGACAGCGCATTTTGCTGCGCTGCACTTGAAAGATCTGCAGAACTGTCTAAACTGTAGGCATGATGCTTGACTGCACAAGAATTGTGCGCAAGATAGGCCACGGCAGACGCGATGAGGCCCTGCCTACTCAACGGGACCACTGTGACCGGCTCGGCAGGATCAGGCTCTAAGCCGTTGAAAATAGGCGACATCGAGGTCGCAACCTCGGTTTTCCTGGCACCAATGTCGGGCGTAACCGATTCACCCGTTCGCAAGCTCGCCGCCGAGCTGGGAGCGGGTCTCGTCGTATCGGAAATGACTGCCAGCGATGAATTGGCCAAAGGCCACCGCATGTCGCGATTGCGCTGCGAAGCGACCGGCGTAGGGCCGCATGTGGTCCAGCTCGCTGGCTGCGAGGCGCGTTGGATGGCGGAGGGGGCCCGGATCGCCGAGGCCGAGGGCGCCGACATTATCGATATCAACATGGGCTGTCCCGCCCGTCACGTCACCGGCGGTCAGTCCGGCTCGGCCCTGATGCGCGATCTCGATCATGCCCTCAGCTTGATCGAGGCGACCATATCAGCCGTAAAGGTGCCGGTGACGCTGAAGATGCGGCTCGGCTGGGACGACCGCACCCGCAACGCGCCAGAGCTTGCGCGCCGCGCCGAGGCCGCCGGCATCAAGCTCGTGACCGTCCATGGCCGCACCCGCTGCCAGTTCTACAAGGGCGAGGCCGATTGGGAGGCAATCCGCGCGGTGCGCGAGGCCGTCTCCATTCCGCTCGTCGTCAACGGCGACATCACCACTTACGAGAAGGCGCGCGCGGCGCTCCAGGCCTCCGGCGCCGACGCCGTGATGATCGGCCGCGGCGCGCAGGGCCAACCGTGGCTGCCCGGCGAGATCGGCCGACGCCTGAACGGCGGGGCTGCCGAGGCCACACCGTCGCTCGCGACGCAGCTGCATTACGTCCGCACGCTCTACGACGGCATCTGCGCACTCTACGGCCTGCGCGTCGGCCTGAAGCATGCGCGAAAACATCTCGGCTGGGCGCTCGACGTCGCGGCGCAAGCGAGCGGCGCGCCGATCGAGACGTTGAAAGGCTGGCGTCAGAAGATCCTGACCTCCGAGGATTCTGACCTCATCCACCGGTCGCTGCAGGATGCGTTCGATGACTTCGCATGGAGCGCTGCTGCATGACCTCAGCCGCCGACCATCGCCAGCCAGCCGATAGTGACGCAATCCTCGATGCCTTGCCCAATCCCGTTCTGATGATCGGGCCGGACGGCAAGATCGTTGGCGCCAATATCGCGACCGAAGCCTTCTTCGAGATCTCGACGCAGTTCCTGAAGCGGCAGTCACTCAAAGAGCTGGTGCCGTTCGGCAGCCCGCTGCTGGCGCTGATCGACCAGGTGCGCTCGTCGAACGCGCCGGTCAACGAATACAAGGTCGATCTGGGCACGCCGCGCATGGGCGGCGACCGCCAGGTTGATCTCCATGTGGCTCCGCTCACCGAGCGGCCCGGCCATATCGTGGTGATGCTGCAGGAGCGCTCCATCGCCGACAAGATGGACCGCCAGCTCACCCATCGCAGCGCCGCGCGCTCGGTGATCGCGCTCGCTGCGATGCTCGCGCACGAGATCAAGAACCCGCTTTCGGGCATCCGCGGCGCAGCGCAGCTGCTGGAGCAGCAGGCCTCGACCGAGGACCGCATGCTGACACGGCTGATCTGCGACGAGGCCGACCGCATCGTGACGCTGGTCGACCGCATGGAGGTGTTCGGCGACGAGCGGCCCGTGGTGCGCGGCCCCGTCAACATCCATTCCGTGCTCGATCACGTGAAGCGGCTGGCGCAGTCGGGCTTTGCCCGCAACATCCGCTTCGTCGAGGATTACGATCCGTCGCTGCCCCCGGTGCTGGCGAACCAGGACCAGCTGATCCAGGTGTTCCTCAATCTGGTGAAGAATGCCGCCGAAGCGCTGATCGACGTGCCCGATGCCGAGATCCAGCTCACCACCGCGTTCCGCCCCGGCGTGCGCCTGTCAGTCCCCGGTCAAAAAACCCGGGTATCCCTGCCGCTGGAATTCTGCGTGAGGGACAATGGACCAGGCGTGCCGGACGATCTTCTGCCCAATCTGTTCGACCCCTTCGTGACCACGAAGCAGACCGGCTCAGGCCTTGGTCTTGCGCTGGTCGCCAAGATCGTCGGCGATCACGGGGGCATCATCGAATGCGAGTCTCAGCCGCGCAAGACCACCTTTCGCGTGCTGATGCCGATGTATTCCACATCGGTCAAACACGCTGATCACAGCAGTCGCGACGGCTCTGCCGGGAAGTCGTCGTCTGCATCACAGGGCGCAAGATGAGGATTAACGATGCCCGCAGGTAGCATTCTCGTAGCTGATGACGACACCGCCATCCGCACGGTTCTCAACCAGGCACTTTCCCGGGCCGGGTACGAGGTCAGGCTGACCGGCAACGCCGCGACGCTGTGGCGCTGGGTCAGCCAGGGGGAGGGCGATCTCGTCATCACCGACGTGGTGATGCCGGACGAAAACGCCTTCGACCTGTTGCCGCGGATCAAGAAGATGCGGCCGAACTTGCCCGTCATCGTCATGAGTGCGCAAAACACCTTCATGACGGCGATCCGCGCCTCCGAGCGCGGCGCCTATGAATACCTGCCGAAGCCCTTCGACCTGAAGGAGCTGATCGCGATCGTCGGCCGCGCGCTGGCGGAGCCCAAGGAGCGGGTCGCAACGGCCGACGAGGACGGCGAGATGGAGGCGATCCCGCTGGTCGGCCGCTCGCCCGCGATGCAGGAAATCTACCGCGTGCTCGCGCGCCTGATGCAGACCGACCTCACCGTGATGATCACGGGCGAGTCCGGCACCGGTAAGGAACTGGTGGCGCGCGCGCTGCATGATTACGGCAAGCGCCGCAACGGGCCGTTCGTCGCGGTCAACATGGCGGCGATCCCGCGCGACCTGATCGAGTCCGAATTGTTCGGCCATGAGCGCGGCGCCTTCACCGGCGCCAACACGCGCGCGTCCGGCCGGTTCGAGCAGGCCGAGGGCGGGACGCTTTTCCTCGACGAAATCGGCGACATGCCGATGGAGGCGCAGACCCGTCTCCTGCGCGTGCTGCAGCAGGGCGAATACACCACGGTCGGCGGCCGCACCCCGATCAAGACCGACGTGCGCATCGTCGCGGCCTCCAACAAGGACCTGCGCGTGCTGATCCAGCAGGGCCTTTTCCGGGAAGACCTGTTCTTCCGCCTCAACGTCGTGCCGCTGCGACTGCCTCCCTTGCGCGAGCGCATCGAGGATTTGCCGGATCTCGTGCGGCACTTCTTCGCGCTCGCGGAGAAGGACGGCTTGCCGCCGAAGAAGCTCGACGCGCTGGCGCTCGAGCGGATGAAGCAGCACCGCTGGCCCGGCAACGTGCGCGAGCTGGAAAATCTCGCCCGTCGTCTCGCAGCCCTCTATCCGCAGGACGTGATCACCGGCTCCGTCATCGACGGCGAGCTGGCGCCGCCCACGGTCAGCCCCGGGGCCGCGGTCCAGCAGGGCGTCGACAATCTCGGCGGCGCGGTGGAAGCCTATCTCTCGTCGCACTTCCAGGGATTCCCGAATGGCGTGCCGCCGCCGGGCCTCTATCACCGCATCCTCAAGGAGATCGAGGTGCCGCTGCTGACGGCCGCGCTGGCCGCCACCCGCGGCAACCAGATCCGCGCGGCCGATCTGCTCGGCCTCAACCGCAACACGCTGCGGAAGAAGATCCGGGATCTCGATATCCAGGTGTACAGGAGCGGGGGGTAAGGCTCTCAGAACGGACGAATGGCTCAGCTCCCCCTACCAGAGCGGAGCTGAGCCTGTCCGGATCGCGCTGGCCCTTGTGGCTGGCGCGGTGAGCAGAAGTCCTGACAGGGCTGAAATGTTCCGCGGGAATATCGCAATTTTGCCGTGGACCGCCGGGCCTGGCGCCGCACCTATCTGATCAGGCGGGCCATGACCGGCTGAATGTTGGCGAATTCCGCCGTCTGCTCCTGCCTGCTGGGGCCGTTGACCAACAGGTCAGAGGCAACAATCAGCAGCAGCACGGCCGATACCATAATGCCCAAAAAAATGCGATCCATGCCGGGTCAAGCCCGAGGACGCTGATTCCGTTCCGGGGTAAACTCGCAAGAAGCCCATCCCTGTGGATGCGCCCGTCCATTGCGGGAAACACGCCGCGGATTTGTCGCAATTCGGCAACAATGTGGTAGGAATACATCAGTATCCGCCACGCGGACCCCGTTTTCAGCACCCATTGCCGGAATGACCAGCGCAGATACCTCAGCCGCATCCTTTGACTCGGCCCCAGCGGAAGAGCCCCGGCGCTGGTCGGTGCGGCGCTGGCTGGCGCCGTTTGCGGTCGCACTGGCGCTGTTGTCGGCGTTCCTGACGTTCATGGTCCTGACCGGCCTGACGAGCATCGAGCCGACGCCGGAAGTGGTTCGCTCATTCTATCTCATCAATGCGGGCACGATCCTGCTGCTGGTCGGGATCATCGTCCGCGAGCTCTGGCAGCTGATCCTGGCCCGCCGGCGCGGACGAGCGGCGGCACGCCTCCATGTCCAGATCGTCAGCCTGTTCTCGATCGTCGCCGTGCTGCCCGCGGTGCTGGTCGCCGTCGTGGCCAACGTCACGATCGAGCGCGGCCTCGACCGGCTGTTCTCGGGTCCCACCAAGGAAGTCATCCAGAACTCGCTGACGATCGCGCGGGCCTATATGCAGGACCACGCCCAGTTGATCCGCGGCGACATTATCGGCATGGCCAACGATATCGCCCATGCCAGGCCGCTCTACGACCAGGATCGCCGCTCGTTCCGTGAATTGCTGACGTCGAGCGCCGCTTCGCGCAATTTGCCGGGCGCGATGATCATCGACAAGGACACCAACATCCTCGAATCCGCCGACACCGGCATGCGGCTGGCCTATTCGCCTCCGGCGCCTGATTTCCTCAGTAACGTCAACGAGAATGAGCCGGAGATCGCGGTCCTCCCGGATGCGAGTTACGTCGCTGCGGTGATCCGCCTGCGCGCTTTCAGCGACACCTTCCTCTATGTCGCGCGTCCGCTCGATCCGAACGTCGTCGCCCAGCTGAAGCAGACCGAGCTCAGCGTCGCCGAATATGCCCAGATCGAATCGCGCCGGCTCGGGATCCAGGTCGCGTTCGCGCTGATGTTCGCGGTGATCGCGCTGACCATCCTGATGGCCTCCGTGTTGATCGGTCTGAACTTCGCCAACTCGCTGGTCTCGCCGATCCGGCGGCTGATGAACGCGGCCCACACCGTCTCGACCGGCGATCTCCACGTGAAGGTGCCTGTGCATCAGTCGGAAGGCGATCTCGCCCAGCTCGGCGAGACTTTCAACAAGATGACGCAGGAGTTGCGCAGCCAGCGCGACGAGCTCGTCAACGCCAGCGATCTCATCGACAGCCGCCGCCGCTTCATCGAGGCCGTGCTGTCCTCAGCAAGCGCCGGCATCATCGGCGTCGACACCTCGGGCAGCGTCGGCATCCTCAACCGCTCCGCCGAGAAGCTGATCGGGCACTCCGAGGCGGAGACACTCGGCCATCCGCTCTCCGACGTGTTGCCCGAACTCGAGGAGATGATGCAGACGGCGCGGGAAGGGACCCAGCGCCTGGTCCAGGGCCAGATCACGATCACGCGCGACGGACAGGAACGCAATCTGTCGGTCCGTGTCAGCGCCGAGAAGAACCAGCCGCACGACAGCTACATCATCACGCTCGACGACATCACCGAACTCGTCTCGGCGCAGCGTACCTCGGCCTGGGGCGACGTCGCGCGGCGCATCGCCCACGAGATCAAGAACCCGCTGACGCCGATCCAGCTCTCGGCCGAACGCATTCGCCGCAAGTTCGGCAAGGACATCACCGAGACCAAGGACAAGCAGATTTTCGAGCAATGCACCGACACCATCGTGCGCCAGGTCGACGATATCAGGCGGATGGTCGACGAATTCTCGCGCTTCGCGCGGATGCCGAAACCCGTGATGGAAGGCGAGGACGTCGCCGACACCGTGCGGCAGGCGGTGTTCCTGATGAAGGTCGCCCATCCCGAGCTCGATATCGACGCCGAGTTCAAGGATGATCCGCTGCGCGCCCAGTTCGACCGCCGGCTGATCTCGCAGGCGGTGACCAACATCGTCAAGAACGCCACCGAGGCGATCGAGCAGGTCCCGCCGGAGGAGCTCGGCAAGGACGGCGGAAAGGGCCGCATCGACGTCGTGGTGTCGCGGGAAGGCGAGGACGTGCTGATCGACGTCGTCGACAACGGCATCGGCCTGCCCAAGGTCGCGCGCTCGCGGCTGCTGGAGCCCTATGTGACGACACGCGCCAAGGGCACCGGCCTTGGCCTTGCGATCGTCGGTCGCGTGCTGGAAGACCATGGCGGCCGGATCGAGCTGAAGGATGCCTCCGACTTCCGCCAGGGCCAGCGTGGCGCGTGGATGCGGATGCGGTTTGCGATCTCCGGCGAGGCCAAGAAAGGCCCAGGGAGCCGCCGAGCAGGCGCCAGCAGCCAAGGACGCGGCCGCGGCGGATCCCCGGCAAACCGCTGCGGATTCCGCCCCGACGCAGGAAACAAAAGTGCCGGCGCCTGAAACCAGAGAGCCGGCTGAAAAGACCAATGATGATTCAACGAAAATCGAAGCCTCGACAGGCAGCTGAAAAGGCAGGCGCGACCCATGGCAAGTGAAATTCTGATTGTCGATGATGAGGCCGATATTCGGGATCTCGTCGCGGGTATTCTCGAAGACGAGGGTTTCGTCACAAGGACCGCGCGCGACAGCGACTCGGCACTCGCCGAGATCGCCAACCGCCGGCCGCATCTCGTGTTCCTCGACATCTGGCTGCAGGGCTCCAAGCTCGACGGCTTGCAGCTGCTGGAGCAGGTCAAGAAGGACAACGCCGACCTTCCGGTCGTCATGATCTCCGGGCACGGCAACATCGAAACCGCGGTCGCCGCGATCAAGCGCGGGGCCTATGATTTCATCGAGAAGCCGTTCAAGGCCGATCGCCTGATCCTGGTCGCCAACCGCGCGCTGGAGAACTCGCGGCTCAAGCGCGAGGTCAAGGAGCTGAAGCAGCTCGCGCCGAGCGCCAGCTCGCTCGTCGGCCGCTCGCCCAGCATGAACCAGCTGCGCCAGACCATCGAGCGCGCGGCGAAGGCCAACAGCCGCATCCTGATCGTCGGCCCCGCCGGCGCCGGCAAGGAATTGACCGCACGCACGCTGCATATGGCTTCGGGCCGCGCCGACGGTCCCTTCGTCGTCATCAACGCAGCAGCGATCACGCCGGAGCGGATGGAGCATGAACTGTTCGGCATCGAGCAGTCCAACGGCGAACATCCGCGCAAGCCCGGCGCGCTCGAAGAGGCCCATGGCGGCACGCTGTTCATCGACGAGATCGCGGACATGCCGCGCGAAACCCAGAACAAGATTCTGCGCGTGCTGGTCGAGCAGTCGTTCCAGCGCGTCGGCGGCACCGCCAAGGTGCAGGTCGACGTGCGCATCATCTCGTCCACCGCGCGCAATCTCGAAGAGGAGATCGCGGCCGGTCGTTTCCGCGAGGACCTCTATCACCGGCTCTCGGTGGTGCCGATTCGCGTGCCTGCACTCTCGGAGCGGCGCGAGGATATCCCCGAACTGATCGACTACTTCATGGAGCAGATCTCGGCCGGCAGCGGTTTGCCCAGGCGGCAGATCGGGCAGGACGCGATGGCGGTGCTGCAATCGCACGTCTGGCCCGGCAATGTGCGTCAGCTCCGCAACAATGTTGAGAGAGTCATGATTCTAGCCGCCGGCGGTCCGGAGGTGATCATCACCGCCGATATGCTGCCCCAGGATGTCGGCTCGATGGTCCCGGCGATGCCGACCAGCAACAATGGCGAGCACATCATGGGACTGCCGCTGCGCGAGGCGCGCGAAGTTTTCGAGCGCGACTATTTGATTGCACAGATCAGCCGTTTCTCAGGAAATATTTCTCGTACGGCCGAGTTTGTTGGCATGGAACGTTCGGCGCTGCACCGAAAATTGAAGGCGCTCGGCGTCGGCTAATGCCCGACGTCGCGCCCAGACCTTGGGGATACCAGAGGAAAAACAACTATTTCCGTAGTTTTTCGGAGAAGACGGACGTCGCCTGCCGCGTGAAGCGGCTTGCCTAATAAGCCGTCCTGTCCTCTAATCGATTGGCGGTTCCTCCGAGGGGGATCTCATGAGGAACGGCAACCGGACGAAGGCCCGATTTTGAAAACGGGGCCGCAACCGGCGCAATAAAAAGAAACTCAAAGCGAGAAAAAAACAATGGCGGCAGACCGCGCACAAAACCTTCAGGACACCTTCCTTAATCACGTTCGCAAAACCAAGACGCCACTGACGATCTTTCTGGTCAACGGAGTGAAGCTCCAGGGCATCGTGACCTGGTTCGACAATTTCTGTTTGCTGCTTCGGCGCGACGGTCATTCGCAACTCGTCTACAAGCACGCGATCTCGACCATCATGCCGGGCGCTCCGATCCAGCTGTTCGAAGGCGGCGAGGATCAGCCGGCTTGAGAGTGATCTGATTGGACCCCCGGAGTTTCGACGGGGATGCCGACCGTTCGCGGCCGGCAGGGGCTAAGCAGACGGGGCGGGTGCTTGTCATCGGCCCCTATTTGCGCGCGCGCGCGGGAAGTGCCGACGCGCAATCGGAGAGTCATGTTCAGCGCGACGCCGAGGCCAGGCTCGATGAAGCCGCGGGTCTCGCGCGCGCGATCGACCTGGTCATCGCCGATGCCATCATCGCACCGATCAGCCAGATCCGGCCGGCGACCTATATCGGAAAGGGCAAGGTCGAGGAGATCGCCGCGCTCGCCAAGAGCCTCGACGTCGAGCTCGTCGTGATGGATTGCGCGCTTGCGCCGATCCAGCAACGCAATCTCGAGAAGGAATTGCATGCCAAGGTGCTCGACCGCACCGGCTTGATCCTGGAAATCTTCGGCCGCCGCGCCAAGACGAAGGAAGGCTCGCTCCAGGTCGAGCTCGCGCATCTGAATTACCAGCGCTCGCGCCTGGTGCGGTCGTGGACCCATCTCGAGCGCCAGCGCGGCGGTTTCGGTTTCATGGGCGGTCCCGGCGAGACGCAGATCGAAGCCGACCGCCGCCTGATCCAGGAGCGCATCACCAAGCTGGAGGGCGAGCTGAAGAAGGTGCAGGCGACGCGCCGGCTGCACCGCGCCGGCCGCCAGCGCGTGCCGTATCGCGTCGTCGCGCTGGTCGGCTACACCAATGCCGGCAAGTCGACGCTGTTCAACCGCCTGACCCGCGCCGACGTGCAGGCCGCCGATATGCTGTTCGCCACGCTCGATCCGACGCTGCGCGCGCTGACCCTGCCGCATGGCGGCAAGGCGATGCTGTCTGACACCGTCGGCTTCATCTCCAATTTGCCGACCCAGCTCGTCGCCGCCTTCCGCGCCACGCTGGAGGAAGTGCTTGAGGCCGACGTCATCCTGCACGTCCGCGACATCTCGCATGAAGACGCCGAGGCCCAGCAGAGCGACGTGGACGCGGTGCTGCGCCAGCTCGGTATCAATCCAGATGACAGCGGTCGCATCATCGAGGTCTGGAACAAGATCGACCGCTACGAGCCTGACAAGCGCGAAGAGCTTCTGAATATCGCCGCGCGCCGGCCCGAGGATCATCCGGCGATGCTGGTCTCCGCCGTGTCAGGCGAGGGGATCGATGCGCTGCTCGCCGCGATCGAGGAACGCCTCGCCGCCAAACGCACCACGCTCGATCTCTCGATCGACGCCGCCGACGGCGCCGGCATCTCCTGGCTGCACCGCAATTCCGAGGTACTGGTGAAGGAGCTGCACGACGGCCGTTTTGATATGACCGTGCGGGTGGACGAGACCAAGCGGGATATCGTGGTGAACAGGTTCGACGCGGTGCCGCATCTTGCGACCTAGACGGCGCGGTCCTGCCGCGTGAGTTGCGCAACTTCTTGCTCAACGGACAGCGGAGTTAGGGACGGCCTTGATTGCCTTCCTCTTGTAAAAGCTTGTCCTTCCCCTTCGCCGCATTCCACAGCGTGTCCATCTCCGCCAGCGTCGCCTGTTCCAACGTGCGCCCCTGCGCTTCCAGCGCGCGCTCGATATAGGCAAAGCGCCGTTCGAATTTCGCATTCGTCGCCCGCAACGCGGCCTCCGGATCGGCATCGACATGACGGGCGAGGTTGACGAGCGCGAACATCAGGTCGCCGGTCTCTTCCGCGATCTCCTCCTTGTCGTTGCGATCGAGTGCGGCCTCGATCTCGTCGGCTTCCTCGCGAATTTTCTGCAGCACCGCGCGCGGATCGTTCCAGTCGAAGCCGACGGTGGAGGCCTTGCGCTGCAGCTCCATGGCCCGCGTTAGCGCGGGCTGGCCGGCCTTGACGCCCGCGAGCAGCGACTTGCGGGGTGGCGCTGCCTCGGGCGGCCGGCGCGCGGCGCGCTCGGCTTTCTCTTCGGCCTTGATCCTGTCCCAGACCTCTTTGACGTGAGAGGACGCGAGATTGCCGTCCTTGTCGGCGAAGACATGGGGATGGCGCCGGATCATCTTTCGCGTGATCGCTTCGACGACATCGCCGAAGGAAAATGCGTTCTGCTCCTCGGCCATCTGGGCGTGGAACACCACCTGCAGCAGGAGGTCGCCGAGCTCCTCGCGGAGATCGTCGAGATCGCCGCGGTCGATGGCGTCGACCACCTCATAGGCTTCCTCGATCGTGTAGGGCGCGATCGTCGAAAAATCCTGCTCGAGGTCCCAGGGGCAGCCGGTCACCGGCGTGCGCAGCGCCGCCATGATCTCGATCAGGCGGGAAATATCGCGGGAAGGGGTCATTGCGGGGCAGTCTCCTGGATCCAAAACCTTATGCCAAAAGCGGGCCTCCGTTCCCAGCGGGACCCTCGGGAACGGGCCGATTTCCACCGATTGGCTGATACGTTCAGCAGTGTTAAAGCGCGGGCCATGAGCGACGCATTTGCTTCACAAACCGCGCTGGTGCTGTTCTCCGGCGGCCAGGATTCCACCACCTGCCTTGCCTGGGCGCTGAGCCGCTTCGCCCGGGTGGAGACGCTGGGGTTCGAGTATGGCCAGCGCCATGCCGTCGAGCTCGACTGCCGCGACCGGCTGTTCGAGGGCATCAAGGGCTTGCGCGCCGATTGGGCCGCAAAGCTCGGCGAGAGCCATACGCTGTCGATCCCGACGCTCTCGGCCGTGTCCGAGACGGCGCTGACGCGCGATGTCGCGATCGCGATGGGTGCTGACGGTCTGCCGAACACTTTTGTGCCCGGCCGCAACTTGGTGTTCCTGACCTTCGCTGCGGCGCTGGCGTATCGGCGCGGCATCACCCACATCGTCGGCGGCATGTGCGAAACCGACTATTCCGGCTATCCCGATTGCCGCGACGACACCATCCGCGCGATGCAATCAGCGCTATCACTCGGCATGGCTCGCAAGTTCGAGCTGCATACGCCGCTGATGTGGATCGACAAGGCCGCGACCTGGAAGCTGGCGCATGACCTCGGCGGCGATGCGCTGGTCGATTTGATCCGCGAGCAGTCGCACACCTGCTATCTCGGCGAACGCGGCGCGCAGCATGACTGGGGCTATGGGTGCGGCGAGTGCCCGGCGTGCAGCCTGCGGGCGAAGGGCTGGCGGGAGTTTGTCGGGGTGCGGTGAGGCAAACTCGGTGTCGTCACCCGCGCAAGCGGGTGATCCAGTATTCCAGAGCCCGTCCTTGAGCCGAAAGGCCGCGGCGTACTGGGTCGCCCGGTCAAGCCGGGCGACGACAGAGGAAAAAATCCGGCCTCTCTCCGCCGTCGTTGCGAGCGAAGCGAAGCAATCCAGAGTCCTTCCGCAGGGGCAGTCTGGATTGCTTCGTCGCACCAGCGCAAAATTGCTTTGTCGCAGGCTCCTCGATATGACGGAGGAAGCAGCACGCGCTACCCAAAATCCTCCGGCCGAAGCTCAATCGGCTTGCCATGCGGGGTGCGATCGGCGGCATGATCCCAGGCATCGCGATAGCGATGCAGCGTGTCCATCGACGCGACGCCCTTGCGAGCGACGAGGCCCTCCAGCGTGGCAAGCCAGTGCAGATAATAGGTTTCGCCCGTGTCAGGATCGCCGGCGGCTTTCGCGCGCTTGATCTCGTCGGCCAGCGCCGCGGCCCATTCCGGCCAGGTGAAGACGCCGCGGTCGTGCAGGCTCAAGGCCATTGCAAAGGCCTGCGCTTCCCAGGGGGCGCGGAACACCGGGCCGTCGTCGTCGCGCGGAATGCTCGGGATGGCCGCCGTTGCGGCAGCCACAGCAATGCTGCTCGTCATGCCGGGTCCAGATAGGGCTCGAACGCGTCGATCGAGACCTTCAGGGTCGGATCAGCGCCGGCACCCCAGAGATCGCGGCCCTCGAATACGACCGTGTAGAGCCATTGCGGATCCTCGCCGCGCTCCATCGCGGCCGTATCGGGAAATACATGGCAGCCATGGTTCAGCTCGACCACGCCGACATGCCCGCGCACATAGCGCGGCAGCCGCGTATGCGTGGTCGGATGAATGTTTTTCGCGCGGACACGGTCGCCGATGTTGAACTTGGCAGGGGCAGTCGCAGGGCGGGCGAATTTGCCGCGCACCATGACGCGCTCGACATTGGCGAGATCGAACTTGCCGTGCTTGAGCGCTTTGCCGGGCTGCATCGCGCGGCCCGCGGCGACTTCCTCGCGGGTGAGGTAGCCCTTCTCGATCAGCAGCTCCTCGAGGCCGAGGAACCACTTCTTGTAGTAGGAGCTCGAGAGATAGACATGCGGCGGCAGCGTCTCGCGATAGAAACGCGAGGTGTCGATGTTGAACGCGCCGGCTGCGCCCATCGCGCGCACCATCGCCAGCACGCGGGCCTCCCACGCCTCATGAAACATCGGCTCGTTCGGCTCGGGCTCGACCTTGCCGAACCCGTCCATGCCGCCCATGTCGTGCACGCCGTTCAAGACGGCGCTCCGGGCGTCCTGGGAAAGCCGGTTCCGATCATCGAATCGCGGGTGACGAGTTCGGCAAGCTGCTCCTCGCTCCAGCCTTCGGTGCCCGCGGGCCGCATCGGCAGCACCAGGAAGCGCGTCTCGGCGGTGGAATCCCATACCCGGATTTCCGTGTCCTTCGGCAGTGTGACGTCGAATTCGGCGAGCACGCCGCGTGGATCCTTCACCGCGCGCGAACGATAGGGCGACGCCTTGTACCAGACCGGCGGCAGGCCCAGCATTTCCCAGGGGTAACAGGAGCACAGCGTGCACACGACCATGTTGTGACGCTGCGGTGTGTTCTCGACCACGACGAGATGATCGCCGACGCGGCTGACATGGCCGAGCGTGCCGATCGCCTTGCTGCCGTCCTCCAGCAGCGCCTTCTTGAAATCGGCATCAATCCAGGCTTTTGCGACGACGCGGGCGCCGTTATGCGGGCCGATCTTGGTTTCATAGGCCTGGATGATGGCGTCGAGCGCGGCTGGCTCGACGTAGCCTTTTTCGGTCAAGATCGTTTCGAGCGCGCGCACGCGCAACTCGGTTTCCGACAGTTCCGAATGATCATGGTCGTGGTGATGGTGGTCGTGATCTTGGCTCATGGCGGCGAAAGATTAAGCGCAACGATCCTGTCCTGTCGAGCATTCGTTGCGGCGCGGCTGGTCCCATGTTCCTGACGCCTGATGTGCGCTACGATGGAGCAAAAATCGGCTTCGGAGGCGCCCGTGAAAGAGTTCGTCAAGATCGAGAAAGGCCTCGGTCCCGAGGGGCGGATTGCCGTAGTGCGGTTCGATCGTCACGACGGCATCAACGCATTGTCGCCGGAGGCGCTGCGCCAGCTCACCGCGGCGGCACGTAGCTTCGAGGATGATGCGGCGACGTCGGTCGTTGTGCTGACCGGGAATTCGGGCGCGTTCAGCGCCGGCTTCGATTTGAAGGACCCCGAAGGGCGCTCGCGCAAGGAGATGGATATTGGCACGCTGAGGCGGCATCTCAGGCTGGGCCCGCGCCTGACACACGCCTGGCACGAGATGGAGCAGATCACCATCGCCGCGATCGAAGGCTTTTGCATCGGCGGCGGCGTGGCGTTGGCGGTCGCGCTCGACTTCCGCGTCATGGGCCGCGATGCGCATCTGCGCGTGCCCGAGATCGGGCTCGGCATGAACATGAGTTGGCAGAGCATCCCGCGCATGCTGCATCTGATCGGGCCGGCCCGCACCAAGCAGGCCGTGGTCCTGGCCGATGAGCGCATCTCGGCGGACGACGCCTATCAATGGGGCCTGGTCGAGCAGGTGGTCGATCCCGGCCATGCCTTCGATGCCGCCATGGAACTGGCCCGCAAGGTCGCCGCCCAGCCGCCGCTCGCGGTTGCCATGACCAAGCTGACGGTCAACCGGCTCGCGCATGCGCTGGACGATCTCGCCAGTCACATGGACGTCGATCAGTTCGCGCTGGCGAGCCTCAGCGAAGACCACAGGGAGGGTGTCGAAGCGTTCCTGACTCGGCGCAAGGCTAAGTTCAGAGGAAGGTAGCCAACGGATTCCTTACCGCCTTGAGCATGAGAGGCGCGGCTATTGAATCGCCGGCGCGCGGCAACGGCTCGGTCAACGGGTCAACCAGCCCGGAGACTGCCCCGTGGCAAAGGAATTTTCTTCCCGTGAGGCGGATTGGGAAAACTTAGCCCAACGCCTCGCAAATATCTGAAATTGCGCAGACGGCCGGAAAAGGCGATATGTTGCAGCGCAGCGTCGCCGGCGCCTGCCATTGTTCCACCTTCTGCCGTTTGGAACGACCTTGACCTCGTGCGCCTGTCGGGCGGGCGAGCTAAACATCGTGCATGAAAGCCGCTTCCATGAATGCGCAGCCATCGCTGGTGGTCGGAGACCCGATCGAAATCCTGGACGCCGCGGCCAAGCCGGATGCCATGGTCCGTTTCGAGAACATCTCGAAAACCTATCCGGCTTATCGCGGCAAGCCCGGTGTCGTTGCGCTGCGAGGCATCGATTTCGCCATCGCGCGAGGCTCCATCACCGGCGTGATCGGCCGCTCCGGCGCCGGCAAGTCGAGCCTGGTCCGCCTCATCAACGGGCTTGAGAAGCCGACCGCCGGCCGCGTCGTCGTCGACGCCAGAGACATCTCGGCGCTCACGGGGCGCGACTTGCGGCTGGCGCAGCGCTCGATCGGGATGATCTTCCAGCATTTCAACCTGCTGTCGTCGCGCACTGCCGCCGATAACATCGCGCTGCCGCTGGAGATCGCCGGCTGGTCCAAGGCCGACATCCGCGCCCGCGTGAGCGAGCTGCTTGCGCTGGTCGGCATCGCCGACAAGCACGATCGGTACCCGTCAGAACTCTCCGGCGGCCAGAAGCAGCGTGTCGGCATCGCCCGCGCGCTGGCGACGCGGCCGGATGTGCTGCTCTCGGACGAGGCGACCTCCGCGCTCGATCCGCAGACCACGCGTGCGATCCTTGACCTGCTTGCGAATATCAACCGCGAGCTCGGCGTGACCATCGTGCTGATCACCCACGAAATGTCCGTGGTGCGTCAGCTCGCCAAGGAAGTCGTCGTGCTCGATGCCGGTCACGTCGTCGAGCGCGGCCACGTCGCCGACATCTTCACCCATCCCAAGCATCCGATCACGCAGACTTTCCTGGCCGAGGTCACAGGCGACAGCCTTCCGGTCTCGCTGGCCGGTCGCATCGTGCAGGAGCCCGGCGGCCACGCCGTGATCCGCGTCCAGGTGCGCGGAGCAGGGGCCGGCGCCACGCTGATCGCGCGGCTTGCCCGCGAGCTCGGCCTCGACGTCTCGCTGCTGTCGGCCCGCATCGACGAGATCGGCGGCCAGCATGTCGGCTCGCTGGTGCTCGGCATTCCCGGCGGCGAGGGCGCCGCGGCGCGCACGCTGGCATGGCTCTCACAATTTCAGATCTCGGCGGAGCGTCTCGGCTATGTCGCCTGAACTCATCAAACTGATCATCCAGGCCACCTTCGAAAGCCTGTACATGGTCGGCATCGCGGCGCTGATCGGCACCGCGTTCGGCCTGCCGCTCGGCGTGTTCCTCGCCACCAGCCGGAAGGGCGAGCTGTTCGCGGCGCCCACCGTCAATCGCGTGCTGGGCATCGTCGTCAATGCGACGCGTTCGACGCCCTTCATCATCCTGGTCGTCGCCATCATTCCGTTCACCCGAATGGTCGCCGGCACGTCGATCGGGTCGACGGCCGCCATCGTGCCATTGACCATCGCCTCCGCACCTTTCATCGCGCGTCTCGTCGAAGGTGCGATCCGCGAGGTCGACGGCGGCCTGATCGAGACCGCATCCTCGTTTGGGGCCTCGCCGGTCCAGATCGTGTTCAAGGTGCTGATCCCCGAGGCGCTGCCCGGCCTGCTGCTGGCGCTGACGCTCGCGGTCGTCAGCCTGCTCGGCTATTCCGCCATGGTCGGCGCCGTTGGAGGCGGGGGCTTAGGCGATCTCGGCATCCGTTACGGCTATCAGCGCTTCATGCCTGAGATGATGCTGGCGGTGGTCGTCGTGCTGATCGCACTGGTGCAACTCGTGCAGAGTGCCGGCGATTATCTGGCGCGCCGGGTCAACCGGCGGCTGCGTCACCGCTGATCCACCTCACGCCGCCGGCCGGCCGCGCCGCAGCGTCTCCTGAGGGAGCCCGGAAGGAGACCGGATGCGGCGTTCTCCGGTCGGACCGCTTCTACCGAATGGCCGATCCAGAACCGGCCGTCGCCACATCACCGACATGCGTTGACGCGAGCGCCAACGAGACCCGCGGAGCGGGGTATTTGGAGCCACGGATCTGGTTGCTTCAAAATCCACATGGACACATCCATTGTTGGGGCAAGGTGGAAATGGCACCCATGCCGCAAAGTAGAAATGACACCGCCGCCGCTCAAGCGAGGGGTATGGGGCAGGCTTGAACAGCGACGAGGGGCCTCAGCAGCCCTTTGTTCGATCCGCCGGAGGCGGTCGATTGGTCGGGACGCCCCTCGTCCCGACGCCTCCCAGCGCGCCGCCGCGCGCAGGAGCGGTCAATGATCGAAGACCGCCGGAGGCGGCGGCCCAAAGGGCCGTCATTGACGGCTCCGAGCACGGTGGCATTTGCGGGTTGGGGCAGGGACTATGTTGCCTTGAACATGTGCCGAGCAGCCTGGCCACGGCGCCGGGGCGCTTTCTGACTGCGACCCTCATCGCGCAGTTGCTGCTGTTCGGCGATATACGCCAGCACTTCACCCAGCCGCTTGTTCTCAACGATTGCCGCCTGATCGACCTTCCGCAACTTGTCGAACGTGCGGTACGGCAGGTCGCGCCCCCGATGCCGGATCGCCAGCCGGCCGTCCGGGTAATCGACAATGGTAACGCGCTGACGGGCGAGCGGCCGTGTGATCTCGTTCTCTTCCAGCATGAATAGGATCTTGTCGTACTGCACTGTCAAATTGCCGGTTACCGTGCGTTCCTCCTTCCAGGCAAACACGTCGCTCAGCGGCGTCAGATCGGCGGCTGGGCGATGCGCATCCTGGTCCGACTTCGCAACCTTGCCGAAGCGGGCATTGTAGCTCGCCAGAAACCCCGGCAGAAACTCGTTACCGAGCTCAATCGTCGCGATTCCCGCCAAGCGCAGTTCTTTGACCAGTCGGTCTTGCAGCGTCCCAAACGATCGCTCAACGCGGCCCTTGGCCTGGGGGCTGTTAGCGCAGATGATGTCGATGTTGAGCTCGTGCAGCGCGCGGCCGAATTGCGTCATGCCGTCACCACCTTCGGCCTCGCGGTTGTTAACGCGGAAGATGGCATGCTTGTCCGAATAAAAGGAGATCGGACGGCCATGGCGCTCCACATACGTCCGGGTCTCGCGCAGATAGTCCAGCGTTGATTCCGACGGCACGAACGCAGCGTGCATGATCCGACTGGTCGCATCATCAATGTAGGCAATCAGCGAACATTCCGGGCCACGGTTCTCAAACCAGTAATGTCGCGAGCCATCAATCTGAATCAGTTCGCCAATCCGCTCGCGCCGATGTCGTGGCTGATGTACGGAGGGCAGGCGGCGCTTGCGATCAATCCACAGGCCTTCTTCGATCATCCACTGACGCAGCGTCTCGCGCGACACCCGGCAGTCATGGACCTCCCGCAGCTTCTCCACGGCCAATGTCGGACCGAAATCCGCATAACGCGCCTTCACCAGCGACATCGTCAGCTCGCGCACCTGCGCCGGCATCCGGTTGTTGCTGGGCTTGCCACGACGCTTGGAGGCCAAGCTTGCCGCTCCATGCTCGCGGAGCGAACGGAGCAGCCGGAACACCTGTCGCCGTTGCAACTGAAGCACCGTGGCGGCTTCTGACACCCGCAATCGCCCGGCTTGTACCTCCATCAAAATATTGAGCCGCGAAAACTCCTTGTCGCTCATAGACACCACCACGATTGCCGTCCCCCGCAACTGCATTCCAACCGCGGAGTGCCATCTCAACTTTGCGGAGGGGTGTCATCTCTATATTGCGCTTACATCCATTGTCGGGGCAAGGCAGAAATGACACCCGGCGTGCAAAGTAGAAATGTCACCCGAACTGACAGCAACCGGGGCGCATGGACGTTATTTTTGGCCTGAAGACGCGCCTGCGCTCGTTAGAAATGTCACCAGGAAATCGGTGAGGAGGGCGCGCGGACGCGGAGCTGGCCGGGGTTGCGCAGCGGCCGCGCGACCGGATGGTACGCCCTGGAAGGTCAGGTTGGCTTGAACATGTGCCGCTCGGCCTGGCCTCGACGGCGTGGCGCCTTGGCTGAGCGCGACATGTCCAGCTGCTTCTGCTGCTCGGCAATGTAGGCCAAGACCTCGCCCAGCCGCTTGTTCTCGACGATCGCCGCCTGATTGACCTTCTGCAGCTTGTCGAACGTTCGGTAGGGCAAATCCCGCCCGTTGTGCCGGATCGCCAGATGGCCATCCGGATAGTCGATGATCGTGACGCGCTGGCGGGCAAGCCGCCGCGTGACCTCGTTGTTCTCGAGCATGAACAGGATCTTGTCGTACTGAATCGTCAGATTGTTCGTCAGCGTGCGCTCTTCCTTCCAGGCAAAGACGTCGCTCAGCGGCGCCAGGTCCTCACCGGGGCGATGGGCATCCTGGTCCGACTTCGCAGTCTTGCCAAAGCGAGCATTGTAGCTCGCCATAAACGCCGGCAGGAACGCGTTGCCGGCCGCGATCGTCGAGATCCCGGCAAGCCGCATCTCCTTCACCAGACGATCCTGCAGCGTTCCGAATGAGCGCTCCACCCGACCTTTGGCCTGAGGGGAGTTGGCACAGATGATATCGATGTTGAGTTCGCTCAGAGCGCGGCCGAATTGCGTCATCCCGTTGCCACCGGCCGCCTCGCGATGGTTGACCCGGAAGATCGAGTGCTTGTCCGAGTAAAACGCAACCGGGCGGCCATAACGCTCCACATAGACCCTGGTCTCGCGCAGATAATCCAGCGTCGATTCCGAAGGTACGAACGCCGCATGCAGAATCTGGCTGGTCGCATCGTCGATATAGGCCAGCAGCGAGCACTCCGGGCCACGTCCTTCGAACCAGTAATGCTTCGAACCGTCGATCTGGATCAGCTCACCAGTCCGTTCACGCCGGTTGCGCGGCTGATGCACCGAGGGCAGGCGGCGCTTCCGATCAATCCATAGCCCGTCCGCCAACATCCACTTGCGCAGCGTCTCCCGCGACACCAGGCAGGCGTGGTTCTCTTTGAGCTTCTCTGCCGCCAGCGTCGGGCCGAAATCCGCATAACGCGCCTTCACCAGCGACATCGTCAGCTCGCGCACCTGCGCCGGCATCCGGTTGTTGCTGGGCTTGCCACGACGCTTGGAGGCCAAGCTTGCCGCTCCATGCTCGCGGAGCGAACGGAGCAGCCGGAACACCTGTCGCCGTTGCAACTGAAGCACCGTGGCGGCTTCTGACACCCGCAATCGCCCGGCTTGTACCTCCATCAAAATATTGAGCCGCGAAAACTCCTTGTCGCTCATAGACACCACCACGATTGCCGTCCCCCGCAACTGCATTCCAACCGCGGAGTGCCATCTCAACTTTGCGGAGGGGTGTCATCTCTATATTGCGCTTACATCCATAATTCGCATAAGGTATATTATGGAATATATTATCGAGGCCTCCGAAAGCCGATATTGCCGCGACCTTGTCCGGCTGCAATAAGCGAGCTCCGCGAGATCGCAGATGACCTTCGAGCCGTCGGTCCGTATAGGTTTGCATCTCACAACAAGAACAAATTTTCG
This sequence comes from Bradyrhizobium sp. USDA 4472, assembly GCF_054058595.1. Classification (NCBI taxonomy): domain Bacteria; kingdom Pseudomonadati; phylum Pseudomonadota; class Alphaproteobacteria; order Hyphomicrobiales; family Nitrobacteraceae; genus Bradyrhizobium; species Bradyrhizobium sp. USDA 4472. The sequence goes on along the minus strand of NZ_JBSSAM010000001.1, from coordinate 6,337,166 downwards.
AGGAAGCAGACCCATGAGTTTCTCCCGCCGCACGCTTCTCAAGGCCTCCGCCGCGACCGCCGTCTTTGGTGGCTTCAGCGCGCCCCATGTGGCCCGTGCCCAGGCTGCCGAGTTCTCGTACAAATACGCCAACAACCTGCCGGACAGCCATCCGCTCAACGTGCGCGCCAAGGAGATGGCCGCGGCCATCAAGAGCGAGACCAACGGCAAGTTCGACCTCCAGATCTTCCCGAACAACCAGCTTGGGTCCGACACCGACATGCTGAGCCAGATCCGCTCCGGCGGCGTCGAGTTCTTTACGCTGTCGGGCCTGATCCTGTCGACCCTGGTGCCGGCGGCCTCCATCAACGGCATCGGCTTCGCGTTTCCGGACTACGACACCGTCTGGAAGGCCATGGACGGCGATCTCGGCGCCCATGTCCGTGGCGAGATCAAGAAGGCCGGCCTCGAGGTGATGGACAGGATCTGGGACAACGGATTCCGGCAAACCACGTCGTCGACCAAGCCGATCACCGGTCCGGACGATTTCAAGGGCTTCAAGATCCGCGTGCCGGTGTCGCCGCTGTGGACCTCGATGTTCAAGGCGTTCGAGGCCGCGCCCGCCTCGATCAATTTCGCCGAAGTGTATTCCGCGCTCCAGACCAAGATCGTCGAGGGGCAGGAAAACCCGCTGGCCATCATCTCGACCGCGAAGCTCTACGAGGTGCAGAAGTTCTGCTCGCTGACCAACCACATGTGGGACGGCTTCTGGTTCCTGGCCAATCGCCGCGCCTGGGAAAAGCTGCCGGAGGACGTGCGCGCGATCGTCGCCAGGAACATCAATGCCGCCGCGGTCAAAGAGCGCGAGGATACCGCCAAGCTGAACGCCGGTCTCCAGCAGGAGCTCGCAACCAAGGGCCTGGCGTTCAACCAGCCCAGCATCGCGCCGTTCCGCGACAAGCTGCGGGCTGCAGGCTTCTATGCGGAGTGGAAGGGCAAATACGGCGAGCAGGCCTGGGACCTGCTGGAAAAGGCCGTCGGCAAGCTGTCGTAACGCATTGGGGCCGTCATGGCTCATATCGAAGTCGAGGCGAACGGAGTGGCGGGCGAGGCGACTGTTGAGTCCCCTCGCCGACCTTCGCTGCTTGCGTCGCTCGAGCGCGTCCTCGGCTTTGCCGTTGAAATCCCGGCGGCGATCCTGGTGGTCGCCGAAATCGGGATCCTGTTTGCGGGCGTCGTCGCGCGCTACGGCTTGCACCGGCCGCTGATCTGGTCGGACGAGCTCGCCTCGATCCTGTTCCTGTGGCTGGCCATGCTGGGCGCAGCGGTGGCGTTCCGCCGTTCAGAGCACATGCGCATGACCGCGCTCGTCGGAAGCGCAGGCCCGGCGGTGCGCGCCTATCTCGATCTGTTCGCGATCTGCGCGGCGCTGGCGTTCCTCGCGCTGATCGTGTGGCCGTCCTGGGACTATGCGTACGAGGAAAGCTACATCACCACGCCGGCACTTCAGATCTCGAACATCTGGCGCGCCGCCGCGCTGCCGGCCGGCATCTGCCTGATGGCGGTGTTCGCCCTGCTGCGGCTGCTGCGCGCGGCGGACTACCGGATGGTCGCGGCCGCCATGCTGTCCGTTGCCGTCGTGATCGGCCTGTTCTGGCTGGCAGAGCCCTCGTTGCGGCCGCTTGGCAATCTCAACCTCGTCATCTTCTTCGTCGGCGTCGCCGGCTTCTGCGTCTTTGCCGGCGTTCCCATTGCATTCGGCTTTGGCCTCGCAATCTTCGGCTATCTGGCGCTGACCACCCGCACGCCGGTCGTGGTGCTGGTCGGGCGGATGGACGAGGGCATGAGCCATCTCATCCTGCTCTCGGTGCCGCTATTCGTGTTCCTGGGATTGCTGATCGAGATGACCGGCATGGCGCGGGCCATGGTGTCGTTCCTGGCGAGCCTGCTTGGCCATGTCCGTGGCGGCCTGCATTACGTGCTGGTCGGCGCGATGTATCTGGTCTCCGGCATATCAGGCGCCAAGGCCGCCGACATGGCCGCGGTCGCGCCCGTGTTGTTCCCCGAGATGAAGCAGCGCGGCGCCCGGCCCGGAGATCTCGTCGCGCTGCTTGCGGCCACCGGTGCCCAGACCGAGACCATTCCGCCGAGCCTCGTGCTGATCACGATCGGATCGGTCACCGGCGTCTCGATCGCGGCGCTTTTCACTGGCGGACTCCTGCCCGGCGTCGTGCTCGCGATCACCCTCTGCACGCTGGTGTGGTGGCGCTATCGTGGCGAGGACATGAGCCATGTCCGCCGCGCGACCGCGGCCGAAATCGGCAAGACCTTCGTCATCGCCCTGCCCGCGCTCGCGCTGCCGTTCGTGATCCGCTACGCCGTGGTCGAGGGCATCGCGACCGCTACCGAAGTCTCGACGATCGGCATCGTCTATGGTGCGCTGGTCGGTCTTCTCGTCTACCGCCGCTTCAACTGGCGGCGGCTGTTTCCAATGCTGGTCGAGACCGCAGCGCTGTCGGGTGCGATCCTGCTGATCATCGGCACGGCCACCGGCATGGCCTGGGGCCTGACGCAGTCGGGCTTCTCGCGCTCGCTGGCATCCGCCATGACCGGATTGCCGGGCGGAGCCGCGACCTTCATCGCCGTGTCCATCCTGGCTTTCACGGTGCTCGGCAGCGTGCTGGAAGGCATCCCCGCGATCGTGCTGTTCGGGCCGCTGCTGTTTCCGATCGCGCGCCTCGTCGGCGTGCACGAGGTGCACTACGCCATGATCATCATTCTGGCGATGGGTATCGGCCTATTCGCCCCGCCATTCGGAGTCGGCTATTATGCCGCCTGCGCCATCGGAAGGGTCGATCCAGCCGAGGGCATCAGGCCGATCTGGGGTTATCTGCTGGCGCTGATGCTGGGATTGATCGTCGTCGCGGTCTTCCCCTGGATATCGATCGGATTCCTGTAACCCGCGCGACGTGAAGGAGGGGTCGATGAGCGACCGGCACAACCAGTACAATATCGGCCTCGACAAAACCCCCGCCAATTACGTGCCGCTGTCGCCGCTCAGCTTCCTCGCACGCAGCGCTGCCGTCTATCCCGATCACATCAGCACGGTCTATGAGGCGCGCAGCTTCACCTGGGCCCAGACGCATGAGCGCTGCAAGCGCTTTGCCTCCTGGCTCGCCGGCAAAGGCGTCGGCGTCGGCGATACTGTTGCTGTGATGCTGCCCAACATCCCAGCGATGAACGAGGCGCACTTTGCCGTTCCGATGACGGGCGCCGTGCTCAACGCGCTCAACATCCGCCTCGATGCGCCCTCGATCGCATTTCAGCTCGATCATGGCGGCGCGAAAATCATTCTGGTCGACCCCGAATTCTCGCGCGTGATCACCGATGCGCTCGCGCAAATGAGCGGCCCGAAGCCTTTCGTGATCGACGTCGACGATGCCGCCTTCACGGGCGGCAAGCGCATCGGCGAGATCGAATACGAAGCCGCCGTCGCGCAAGGCGATCCGAACTTCACGGCGATCCCGCCGCAAGACGAATGGGATGCGATCGCACTGAGCTACACTTCAGGCACAACAGGCAATCCCAAGGGCGTCGTCACCCATCATCGCGGCGCCTACCTCAACGCCGTCAGCAACATCCTCGCCGGCAATCTCGGTCAGCATCCGGTCTATCTCTGGACGTTGCCGATGTTCCATTGCAATGGCTGGTGCTTTCCCTGGACCCTTGCGGCCGCCGCCGGCATCAATGTCTGCCTGCGCAAGATCGAGCCGACCAAAATCTTCGAGCTGATCAGGCAGCACGGCGTCACCCACATGTGTGGCGCGCCGATCGTCTACAACACGCTGATCAATGCGCCCGATGCGCCGAACGGCGACGCTGCACCCCGCGTCGTCGGGCTGATCGCCGGCGCCGCACCGCCGGTCGCCGTGCTCGAAGGGGCGGAGAGCATCGGCATCAAGCTCACGCATGTGTATGGCCTCACCGAGGTCTACGGCCCCGCTTCCGTCTGTGCCGAGCAGCCCGGCTGGGACGATCTCCCCGCCGCGGAGCGCGCGCGCATGAAGCGGCGGCAGGGCGTGCCCTACCCGCTCGAGGAAGCTGTCACCGTCATCAATCCGCAAACCATGCACGAGGTGCCGCGCGACGGCGAAACCATCGGCGAGGTGATGTTCCGCGGCAACATCGTGATGAAGGGGTATCTGAAGAACGAGAAGGCCACGAAGGAAGCGTTCGAGGGCGGCTGGTTTCACACCGGCGACCTTGGCGTGCTTGACGAGCACGGCTACGTCACGATCAAGGATCGCTCCAAGGACATCATCATCTCCGGCGGCGAGAACATTTCCTCCGTCGAGGTCGAGGACATTCTCTACAAGCACCCGGCCGTGCTGTTCGCGGCCGTCGTCGCCAAGCCCGATCCGAAATGGGGCGAAGTGCCCTGTGCTTTCGTCGAGCTCAAGGACGGCGCCAGCGCGACCGAGGCCGACATCATCGCGTTCTGCCGCACGCAGATGAGCGGCTTCAAGACGCCGAAGGCCGTCGTGTTCGGACCGATTCCGAAGACGTCGACGGGAAAGATCCAGAAATTCCTGCTGCGCAATGAGGTCGGTTCGACCAAGGCGATTACTGCCTGAGTTGAACGCGCACCTAGTGCGTCTCCAGCCGCATCCCGTCGTAAGCCGGCACCACGCCCGCGGGCAGCGTCTGCCGGATCACCTCGTAATCGACGTCGGCCGTCATGTTGGTGATGACGGCGCGCTTCGGCTTGAAGCGTTCGATCCAGGACAGCGCGTCGTTGATGCTGAAATGGCTGACATGCTGGGTGTAGCGCAGGCCGTCTACGATCCAGAGATCGAGGTTTTCCAGGGCACCCCAGCTCTCGCGCGGGATGTCGTTGAGGTCGGGCGTGTAGGCGGCGTTGCCAATGCGATAGCCGAGCGCGGGGATCTGGCCGTGCTGGACCAGGAAGGCGGTCATGGTCACGTCCCCGCCCTTGCCGATAACGATTTGGCTCCCGCCGGCCTCGATCGAATGCCGCGTCAGGATCGGCGGATAGTCGCTGCCCTCCGGCGAGATGAAGCAGTAGGAGAACCGCGCCATGATGTCCTTCGCAGTCGACTGATTGAAATAGGTCGGAATGCGCTTGCGCATGTGGAGAACGACGGAGCGCAGATCGTCCATGCCATGGGTCTGGTCCGCATGCTCATGGGTCAGGAACACCGCGTCGATGTGGTCGACATTGGTATCGATGAGTTGCTCGCGCAGATCCGGCGAGGTATCGATCACAATGCGCGTGGTGCCGTGGCTTGACGTTTTCTCGACCAGCAGCGAGCAGCGGCGGCGGCGGTTCTTGGGATTGCTGGGATCGCAGGCGCCCCAGCCGAGCGCCGGGCGCGGCACGCCGGCGGAGGAGCCGCAGCCCAGGATCGTCAGCGTCAGTGTCATGCGGCTCCCAATCTCAAGCTTTCACCTTGGAGAACAGGCGGAAGAAGTTTTCGCTGGTCTGGCGTGAGATCTCGTCAAACGACACGCCGCGCGTCTCGGCCAGCACCTTGGCGACCTCGACCACATAGGCCGGCTCGTTGCGCTTGCCACGGAACTTGCCCGGCGCAAGATAGGGCGAGTCGGTTTCAACCAGAATACGCTCGGGCGGCAGCTCAGCCGCGAGCGCACGCAAGGTGTCCGACTTCTTGAAGGTCAGGATGCCCGTGAAGCCGATGTAGAGCCCGAGCGATACCGCCTTCAGCGCCAGCTCGCGCCCGCCCGTGTAACAATGCAGCACGGCGCGAAACGATCCCTTGGCCGCCTCCTCTTCGAGGATGCGGGCGCAGTCCTCATCCGCTTCGCGGGTGTGGATCACCAGCGGCAGGCCCGTGGCGCGCGCGGCGGCAATATGAGCACGAAAGCCCCTCGCCTGCGCTTCCGGCGAGCCGTCGTCGTAGAAATAGTCGAGCCCGGCCTCGCCGAGCGCGACGACCTTGGGATGCTGCGTCAGGGCGATCAGCTCGTCCGCCGAAATGCCGTCTTCCTCATCCGCGTTGTGCGGATGGGTCCCGACCGAGCAATAGACGTCGTCATAACGCCCGGAGATGGCGAGAAGCTGATCGAGCTTTCGCACCCGCGTCGAGATCGTGACCATGCGGCCGATCCCGGCCGTGCGGGCGCGCGATACGATCCCGTCGAGGTCTTCCGCAAAGTCCGGAAAATCCAGATGACAGTGACTGTCGACCAGCATCGTTATGTCCGCCTCAGGCCGCGGGCTCGATGTAGCGCGGGAACGCCGGCGTCGGCGCCGGCAGCATCGAGCCGGGCGCGATCCGCTTGTCACCGCCGAGCATCGCGAAGTTGCGCTCTCCTTCGGGGATGGCGAGGCTGTCGAGCAGGAGGCTGGAAGCAGTCGGCATTGCCGGCTGAGCCAGAATCGCGATCTGCCGGACGACTTCGGCGGTGACGTAGAGCACCGTCTTCTGCCTGACAGGATCGGTCTTGGCGAGCGCCCACGGCGCCTCGCCCGCGAAATAGCGGTTGGCTTCCGCAACAACGGCCCATACGGCGTTGAGCCATTGATGGATCTGCTGCGTGGCCATCGCCTCGCGCGACGCTCCGACCATTCCGTCGGCCATCGCCAAAATCGCTTTGTCGTTGTCGCTGAACGCGCCGGGCTCGGGCAGCACGCCACCGAGCTGCTTTGCAATCATCGACAGCGAGCGCTGAGCGAGGTTGCCGAGATCGTTGGCGAGATCGGCGTTGATGCGCGCCACGATGGCTTCATGGTTGTAGTTGCCGTCCTGGCCGAACGGCACCTCGCGCAGGAAGAAATAGCGCATCTGATCGACGCCATACTGGTCGGCGAGATTGAAGGGATCGACGACGTTGCCGACCGATTTCGACATCTTCTCGCCCCTGTTGAACAGGAAGCCATGGGCATAGACGCGCTTCGGCAGCGGGAGCCCGGCCGATAGCAGGAAGGCCGGCCAGTACACCGCGTGGAAGCGGATGATGTCCTTGCCGATGATGTGCACATCCGCCGGCCAGTAGCGCCAGTTCTTGTCAGTCTCGTCGGGGAAGCCGACGCCGGTGATGTAGTTGGTGAGCGCGTCGACCCACACATACATCACGTGTTCTTCGTCGCCGGGCACTTTGACGCCCCAGTCGAACGTCGTGCGCGAGATCGAGAGATCGCGCAGGCCGCTCTTGACGAAGCTCATCACCTCGTTCTTGCGGGAGTCCGGCCCGATGAAATCGGGCTGATCCGCATAGAGCTTCAGCAGCTTGTCCTGGTAGGCCGAGAGGCGGAAGAAATAACTCTTCTCCTCGACCCATTCGACCGGCGTGCCCTGCGGCCCGAGCCGTACGCCGTCCTCGTTCAGGCGCGTCTCTTCCTCGGCGTAGTAGGCCTCGTCGCGCACCGAGTACCAGCCGGAATAGGTGTCGGCGTAGATGTCGCCGTTCGCTTCCATACGACGCCAGATCTCCTGGCTGGAGCGATGGTGTTGCTCCTCGGTGGTGCGGATGAAGCGGTCGAACGACACGTTGAGCCGCTCGTCCATCTCCTTGAAGCGTCCGGCGTTACGGGACGCCAGCGCGGAGGGAGTCAGGCCCTCGTTCTGCGCGGTCTGGACCATCTTCAGACCGTGCTCGTCGGTGCCGGTCAGGAAGAACACGTCCTTGCCGTCGAGCCGCGCAAAGCGCGCCAGCACGTCGGCGGAGATTGCCTCATAGGCGTGGCCGATATGCGGGACACCATTGGGATAGGCGATCGCGGTGGAGATGTAGAAGACGTTGTCGCGCGCGGGGGCGGCAACGGCCTTCGGCGCAGGCGGCGCTTTGGGTTTTGCTGCCTTGGTATTCGAGACTTTGGGCTTCGATACCTCGGGCTTGGAGACCACGGGGGGCACGGCCTTCGACGTCTTGGCAACAGCAGCTGGCGCGGCGGTTACGGCAGATGCGGTCACCTTCGCCCTCTTGGCTGCCTTGTTCGATGGAGCTTTGGCGGACTTTTTTGCGACCTTCGTCGTGGCGGCCTTCTTGGCGACGGCCTGCTTCTTCGCGGCTTTCTTGCCCGCCTTCTTTGCACCCTTCGCGGCGGTCTTCTTCACGCCTTTCTTGGCAGAGGCCCGTTTGGTCTTCTTGACCTTCTTGGCAGCCTTGCGGCCGAGTGCCTTTGTCGACTTTTTCGCGGCGTTGTTCGCAGCCTTCTTGCTACCCTTGGCCTTGGCCGTTTTCTTAGCTCGTGCTGCCACGACGAATTCCTCTACCGGATTCTCGAAATTTGGAAACGAAATTGCGTTGTTTGCGCATGATCTTTTCGGAAAACCGCTCCGCACTTTTCCGGATCATGCTCTAGCGCGTTGCGTCCGCCAGCCAGCCGAACACCGAAAAAACCAAGGGCTTTCGCTCCAGATTGTAGGTTTCAGTGTCGCGCGCGGCGCGGACGATCTTTTCCCATACCTGGGCTAGCCGCGCAAGGCGCGGCAGGTTCTGGTTGGCATTGGCTTCGTTCGCATGCAGGCTTTCCGCGATCCAGCGATCGATGCCATCGATGAACGCCGCAAGCGCGACCCGGTCGTTGGTGGGAAGCGAATCGCCAAGCGTATGCAGCTCCCGCGGATCGAGCTGCGGCAGGCGCGCCAGCAGCGCCGCCGTGCGCTGCTGGAGCTTGAGCGCGTCGCCGCCGAGCAGCGTCAGCGCGCGCGCGACGCTGCCTTCGGAGGCCTCTGCGGCCTCGCGTAGCGCCTGATCCGTCGGCGCAAGGTCGCCGGCCGCAGCCGCCGCTCCGATCACCTCGTCGATTGTGAGCGAACGCAGGCGCAGCTTGCGACAGCGCGACTGGATCGTGGCGAGCACACGTGCCGGTGCGTGGCTCACCAGGAGGAACAGCGATTGCTGCGGCGGCTCCTCCAGGATCTTCAGCAACGCGTTCGCCGCATTGGGATTGAGCTCGTCGACGGTGTCGACGATGCAGACGCGCCAGCCTTCAGCCGCCGCCGTCGAGCCGAAGAACGAAATGGTCTCGCGCGTCTCGTCGACGGTGATGACGGTACGCATCACGCCGCGGTCATTCGCGCTACGCTCCAACGTCAGCAACCCGCCATGCGAGCTCGCTGCAACCTGCCGCGCCACGGTATCGTCAGGATCGATCGCGAGGTCTTCGGCGCCCTGCACGGCGGGAGCCTGCGGCTCTCCGTGGGCGAGCACGAACCGCGCCATCCGGTAGGCCAGCGTCGCCTTGCCGATTCCTTGCGGTCCGCCAATCAGCCAGGCGTGCGGAATGCGCCCGCTGCGATAAGCCGTCAGCAGCGCGGTCTCGGCCTCGCGGTGGCCAAACAGCAAACTGGTCTCGCGCGGATGTGGAATCGCGCTCTCGCGCTCGACGTGACGCCGGCTCATGCCGAGACCACCGATGCTGAGGTCGCCAGGAGGCGGTCGCGCAGCGCAGTCCACACCCGCCCGGCGACCGTGTCCGGGTCGGAATTGGCGTCGATCAGAACGCAGCGCGAAGGATCATCCGCCGCAATCTTGCGATAGGCCTCGCGCAGACCCTGATGGAAGGCGAGCTGCTCGCCCTCAAATCTGTCAGGCGTGCCACTGCCCCGCCGCGCCGCCGCGCGTGCCAGGCCGATTTCAACAGGCAAATCGAGGATGATGGTGAGATCAGGCTTGAGATCACCGATCGTGACGCGCTGCATCGCATTGATCAGCGCGGTGGGCACGCTGCCGAGGCTGCCCTGATAGGCCCGGGTCGAGTCGGCGAAGCGGTCGCACAGGACCCAGATGCCCCGGTTGAGCGCAGGCTGGATCACGGTGCGGACATGGTCGTCGCGCGCGGCCGCAAACAGCAGCGTCTCCGCTTCGGGCCCGAGCAGCTTGCCCATGCCCGACAGCACCAGATGCCGCATGATCTCTGCGCCCGGCGAGCCGCCCGGCTCGCGCGTGACGAGGATGCGCATCCTTGCCGCCTTGAGACGATCGGCGAGTTTCTTGATCTGGGTCGACTTGCCCGTCCCCTCGCCGCCTTCAAAGGTGACGAAGCGCCCGCGTCCGGACGGCCATGTTACCGCGCTTTCACTCATGATCAGAGCTTCTCGGCGCCTGCGCGGAACATGCCGATGACGAGCTCGCTGGCGCCATCGATCGCGCGCCGCATGGTCGAGCCGGTGCCAACAGCCTCGGCCGCGTAGACCGGCGTCTCGACGGCGATATTGCCGCTGCGCCAGACCTTGGCCACGCCGACCTGCTGGCCCGCCTGGACCGGCGCGCGCACCGGGCCGTTATAGACAACGCGCGCGATCAGCTTGTCGCCGCCGCTTTTGTGCACCATCACCTTCACCGGCTCTTTCGCAATCAGCTTCACCGAGCGGCTGTCGCCGCCAAAGACCTTGGCGTAACCGAGGGGCTGGTCAGCTGCGATCAGCGTGCGGGTCTCGAAATTGCGAAAGCCCCATTCCAGCATCTTCTTGGCTTCGGTGGCGCGGTCTTCGGAATCTTCCAGGCCGTTGACGACGACGATCAATCGGGTGCCGTTCTGCACGGCCGAGCCGACCATGCCGTAGCCGCCCTCCTTGGTGTAGCCGGTCTTTAGCCCGTCTGCTCCTTCCATCGAATTGAGCAGCGGATTGCGGTTGGGCTGGCGGATCTTGTTCCAGGTGAACTCCTTTTCGCCGAACAGTTTATAGAATTCGGGAAAGTCCAGGATGATGTGCCGGGCAAGCATGCCGAGCTCACGCACCGTCATCTTGTTGCCGGGGTCGGGCAAGCCGTTGGAATTGGCAAAGGTCGATTTGGTCATGCCGAGCTCCCGGGCGCGCTTGGTCATGAAATCGGCGGCAAAAATCTTCTCGCTGCCGGCAATGCCTTCTGCGAGCGCGATGCAGGCGTCGTTGCCGCTCTGGATGATGGCACCGTGCAGGAGGTCATCGACCGAGACCTTGCTGTTGATGGCAGCGAACATGGTCGAGGTGCCGGAAGGGGCGCCGCCCTTGCGCCAGGCATTCTCGCTGATCCGGTATTCGTCGGTCAGCTTGACGTCGCCCTTCTTGATCGCGTTGAACACGACCTCGGCGGTCACCAGCTTCATCATGCTGGAGGGTGCGCGCAGCTCGTCGGCGTTCTTCTCGAACAGCACGCTGCCGCTCGAAGCCTCGATCAGGATCGCGGTGGGGGCATCGCCGTCGAAGCCGGTATCCTCGGTCTTCCTGGCGCCCTGCACGCTCTGGTTCGCGGCATAGAGCACCCCGCCCCAGCCGAGGCTCACCGCAAGCGCCGCCGCAACCAGCCCGCGCGCCAGGGCTCCGGCTGTGAAGCCGGTATGACGAAGCGAGATGAGATGAAATGCCATGGCGAAGCCCTGAGAGCGCCGTTCTAACAAATGGAACAGGTGCGAACAACACGAGGGTCGTTGCTGCCCCCGAGATTGCACGATTCTCATTGCGCCCCTATCGTGGCACCTGATGTTTTTCAACCAAACCCCTGAAACAAGGCGGAAAAGCGATGCCCATGACCCGAGGGATCAAGGCCAACGGGATCGACCTCTTCGTCCGCGAGGCCGGTCAGGGACCACTGGTGGTGCTGTGCCATGGCTGGCCGGAACTGTCCTACTCGTGGCGACACCAGATGCCTGCCTTAGCAGCGGCCGGGTTTCATGTCGTGGCCCCCGACATGCGGGGCTACGGCCAGAGCGCGGCGCCGCCCGAGGTGGCAGCCTATTCGATCTTCGATCTGGTCGGCGACGTCGTCGGCCTGGTCCGGGCGCTCGGCGAGACCAAAGCCGTCGTCGTCGGCCATGACTGGGGCGCGCCGGTCGCCTGGCACGCGGCACTGTTCCGCCCGGATATATTCACGGCCGTCGCAGGGCTGAGCGTGCCCCCGCCGTTCCGCGGACGCGGTAAGCCGCTCGAGCTGCTGCGCCAGGGCGGCATAACGAATTTCTACTGGCAGTATTTCCAGACGCCGGGTGTCGCCGAGGCCGAGTTCGAGCGTGACGTCGCCCGCACCATGCGTATTGTGCTCGGCGGCCGCGGACTTGCCGATCCGAACGCCGCGATGTTCGTCCAGGAGGGCAAGGGCTTTCTCGGCCATGCAGCAGCCGACGAGCCGCTGCCGTCGTGGCTGAGCGAGGCCGATCTTGCTCATTTCACCGAGAGCTTCCGCTCTTCCGGGTTTCGTGGCGGGCTGAATTGGTATCGCAACATCGACCGCAATTGGGAGCTGACCGCGCCCTGGCAGGACGCGCAAATCCACCAGCCCTCCCTGTTCATCGCCGGCGCGCAGGACGCCGTCATCACCGGCCTGATCGGCGCCAAGCGGGTCAACGATCTGGAGCGCGTGCTGCCCAATCTCACGAGAAAGCTGATCATCGACGGCGCTGGTCATTGGGTGCAGCAGGAACGGCCCGACGAGGTCAATGCCGCGCTTTTGCGGTTCTTGCGCGAAGCGCATCAGCTAGCTAGACGAGATCCTTCCTCATTGCGGTGTGGGCGGCGCCCACAGACCCGGCCTCGGCAAAGCTGTCGCGGCTTGCCTAGTACAGGCCGCGGCCGGTCAGAATGCTGCGTGCCTCGGCTGCGCCGTCATCGGAGGTCGCCGGACCGCTATCTCCGGCGTAGCGGCCGCTCTCGTCATAAGACACTTGCCGGGCGTTCTGGAGCACCCGGCCCCGGCTGCGGCTCGAGGCCGACATCTCGGACGTCGCGTCGATCGAGGCGAGGTCGGCCGACGTGTTGCCCAGGCTGTAGGGCCGCCCTTCCGGCATCGGGACTTCGCCCCTGAAGGCGCTGCGGCTTGATGACACCTCCGGCACGAACGGCCTGGCCGAAGCGACCCGGACCATCGAGGGTGACGGCGCCGGAACGCCGGTGCGCAAGGTCGCCATCAGCTGGCGGTCGTCGGAGCCTTCCAACGGCGCCCGGCCGACATATTCGACGCGGACCCTGGCAACACCATTGCCTTTGAATTCAAGCAGTTCGGCGGCTTTGTTCGAGACGTCGATGAGGCGGTTGCCGTGATAGGGCCCGCGGTCGTTGACGCGGACGATCAGCGACTTGCCATTGGAGAGATTGGTCACCCGCGCATAGGACGGCATCGGCAGGGTGGGATGCGCCGCGGTCAGCGAGCTCATGTCGAACACTTCGCCGTTGGCGGTCAGGCGACCATGGAAGTCGTCGCCATACCAGGAGGCCGTGCCCTCGGCGCGATAATTGACGTCCTCCTCCGGTACGTAGGTCCGGCCTGCAACGACATAAGGCTTTCCGACGCGATAGGTGCCGCCGCCCTTGGGGACGGGTTCGCCGAAGCCAACGACCCGTGGGCTCGACGACACGCCGTATTTGGGATCCACCCGGCTGGCGAACTTGTTGGACGAGGCGCAATTGGCAAGCGCAAGGCAACCGGCCACCACCGCAACGCACCGCGCAGCCCGCACCACCGAATCTGATCGTCGGATCCCCATTCGCCCCAAATACCATTTCCCCGGAGACGGCCCCAACCCGCTTGCACACGGGAATCGCCTTCCGGTCCTCAAGCCCGAGGCGGCCCACCACCGTCTCGGAGACGGTAACGATAACGCAACCCGAACACGGCGGAAATGGGGAGCCCACAACGTTCGCGTCGGCATGGTAAACAGGACGTTCGGCATTCTCGTTGATAAATGGGGCGCAATGGCCTCTCAGCCGCCTCTGATGTGCCAGTCCCGCACAAGCTGTTGCGCCAAAACCTCACTCCACCCCCGATATCGTCGGCTTCACGGGAATTCTTTTGACTGTGCAAGGCCGCGCGCGTTTTCTCGCGTGCAGGGGCGGGATTGGAATTTAACGATGATCGAGACGGTTTCGGCACTGATGGGTCTGGTAAGCGCGGGAATCTTCCTGGCCCATGCGTTTGAAGGCTACCGCACGAGGGCCTGACGGCGCTCGCGCGGTTGACATTGCATCACCTCTTCAAGGCGGTACGTTCGGACAATTTTAATCAATCCGATCGAGCATCGAAGGCAAGAGCAGCAGGTGTCCCATGCGCAAACATGACTTCGTATCCGATGGCTTTCTGGCACTGACCGCAGGCGGCCTCGTGCTGCTCTGCTCGAGCCTCGTCGCCCTGGCCTTCGGCTGATCTCACGCCACCCGTTTCGAATTTTCAGAGCGCCGCGCGTCTGCGGCGCAGCACGCCGAATCACCCCGCTCCCGTTGAGTTGATTGAATTTCCGCGTTCGGCGCCTCGACCTAATTTCAAGAGGCCACGCCAACGCAGGTGACGCACATGCTCGCCGAAAAATTTCTACTGGTCCTGGAGTCGCTGATCCGAAGCAGCCGGACCTACCCCGACGGAAGCCCCCGGGTGATCAGCAGCTCCGCCCACGTCCCCGTGACGCTGCCGAACCAGAAATAGCGGCGCTTGACCACGGGGGCTCAGCGCAAGCCCAACGGCGAGCTCCGGTACAGGCTGTCACGCGCTTCGGACAGGCAGACGAAGCTGCCATCAAATCCCTGGCCGTAGAGCTTCTGCCCTTTGCGGTAATAGACGCTCTTCCTGAAATCCAGCCACACCACCTTGTCGCCTGGGCAATGGCGCTGCGCTTGCGCCTCATTGCGGAAGGGCGTCAGCGGGGTCGCCAATACCGCAGTGGCGCCGCCCACCGCACTTGCAAGTACGATGTGCCCGAGCCATCGGCCAAAGCCACTGCGCATAACTATCGGCCTCCCGATCCCCGCCACCCCCGGAGGCGGCCGTCATGCACGTTAGCATGAGACGGCGCGATCCACACCCGATGAACCGGGCGGCGTGTCTTCCACCGGCCAGCTTGGCGGGGTACATGATGACGAGACGATCTCAACGCGCGGATGCAATGTGAATGTCGGCAGAGCTTGAACCCACCGGACGCCGCCCGCGGCTCGGGCTGTTACCGATGATCATCTTCGGTTCGCGCTGGCTGCAATTGCCGCTCTATCTCGGGCTGATCGTGGCGCAATGCGTCTACATCGCGCTGTTCCTGAAGGAGCTCTGGCACCTCTCCTCGCATGTGCTCGATCTGACCGAGCAGGAGATCATGATGAGCGTGCTGGCGCTGATCGATGTGGTGATGATCTCAAATCTCCTGGTGATGGTGATCGTCGGCGGCTACGAGACCTTCGTGTCCCGGCTCGATCTCCAGGGCCACCCCGACGAGCCGGAATGGCTCGGCCACGTCAACGCCAGCGTGCTCAAGATCAAGCTTGCGATGGCCATCATCGGCATCTCCTCGATCGCGCTGCTGCGCACCTTCATCGAGGCCGGCAATCTCGGCTCGAGCCGCGCCAGCTTCACCGAGAGCGGCGTGATGTGGCAGGTGCTGATCCACCTCACCTTTATCGTCTCGGCGATCGGAATAGCCTTTGTCGACAGGTTCAGCGACATGACGGCACGCAAGCAGACAGAGTGATCAACCGCTCGCCTTTCCCCTCGTTACGCGCAAGGGGGCTGACGCGCGGGCGTCCACCGGCCGGCACTGAAGCGGCACGCATTGAGAAGTCAGTCTTTGCCTGCGGCCGCCTCACGGGCCAGCCGCTCGGCCTTGAGCCGTTCGCGATTGGCGTAAAACGCCTTCTGCGCTTCCTCATGGTCGCGCATGGCCTTTTCGGCCTCGAGGCGGCGCGCCGCATCGCGCGCCTGGCGCTGTTCGGGGGTCAGGGGTTTACGTCGGAAGGAAAGGTCTTCAGTCATGCCGAGGTAACGCGGCGGTGAGGAAAAGGTTCCGCCCGGTGGTCCGCATGGGGGACCGGTCAACACAAATCCCTGACCACTCAGGCTCTTGGGCGCTCGGCCGGTGCCATCGCAGACCGCCACGCGCCACATAGCGAAAACAACCCCATGCACAGTAGGCCACGTCGGATCGAGGACGAACCGGCTTGTCCCGCAAAGGCCTCTTGACCCGTCGGGCAAAACAGGCGCACAATACGATAATTCCGAAATCAATCATCATCGCCTTAGCGAACGCGCCGCCGCCCGGGGACCGGCGAGCCTGGACGTTGCGACCGATGCCTACCTCGTACTCCAGTCGTGACGATGCACTGAATTGGCCACATCGGACCGGCCCCGGAGATGCCCGGGACCATTCGGCAATTCAGAATCTCAGAACTAAGACACCTCGATTCACATTTGTTGTGGCGGGAACCGGGATCACCGGGAAGATTCGGCAAACCGGGGCTGGCTCCATACTTCACTAGCTTCTTTCACCCGGTCGATTTGCAAGTGGCGCGGGCCGCAGCGGGTGAGTTCGCTGCGGCCTTCGTCGTTTTTAAAAAGCCCTGGCTAAGCCGATCCGGGACAAAAGAACGCTGCAGTTGGAGCTATTCAAGGCGCCCCACCCGCGGTTGCGGCTCGACGGACTCAAACAACGCGATTCCGACTTCGCTCGGCGATGAAACACTGCCGACCCCTTGCTTACCGGAAGGGAACACAGCAGGCGTATTCGCTCCACGCCATTCACCGAAGATCAAGGATTCTTCTCTAGTCAGAACGGCCTGCTCGGTGGCCAAGGTGGGACGGTCGATGAGTGAGGGAGAACAACCAAAGGACAAGCGCGTCGCGTTCGAACGACCGATCGAAGCGCGCTTGATGGCGATCGACGGTACCTGGCAGCGCGGCTGCAAGATCCACGACGTCTCTGAAACGGGCGCAAAGCTGGTGATCGACGGTGCGGTGACGGATATCGGCCAGAAGGAATTTTTTCTTGTGTTGTCACCGATGGGTCTGGCTTACCGACACTGCGAACTCGCCTGGGTCAATGGTGAGTTCGTCGGCGTCCAATTCATCAACCGGGGCCGCGCCTCGAAGAGAGCGCGACGGGGCGAAACGCTGGTGAGTTGAAGACCCGGGTTCTTTCGGCTTGCGGGTTTTTCCACAGTAGATTGCGGAATCATCGTATCCGTCGGGCGCAGGGCCGCACTCCCTCCGGTGAGGTGCGGTTATGCGATGCTGCGTGTCCTGATTGCGCAACAAAGATTTGGATGTCCCCGATTGCATCGGCTTGAGGTTCGAGCCGGCTGGACGAATGCTGACGCGTTTAAATCTGTTTTCGACTGTTCCGTGACTGCGACTTGCCAACGCCTGGGTTGATCGGCAGCGCCGTGCCGGCGGCGCCTCCGGCGTCATAGGCCGTCGTCGAGACCATCCGGCCAGAGCTCCGCTGGGTCCGGAGCTTGAGGCCGAGCTTGTCGAATTCCGCATCGACCACCGAGGTCTTGAGAACCACCAGCTCGCGGCCGGTGCCTTCGTTGACCTGATCGCGGCTTGCCTTGATCGCCAGCAGCCTGTCGGCGATGGACACCACCATCCCGAGCGTGAAGGAGGCATTGGCCAGATGCCGCTGCTGGTGCCGGAACCTGCTGTACTCGATCGAGGTCTTGAAGCGGCCAAGTTCGGCGCGCACGGCGCCGTCAATCAATTCGGCCAGGTAATGGGCGACCTCGACATCCGCGCCGAGGCCAAAGAACACGTAGCTGCTCTCGCGGGCCGCGTTCTTCTCGCGCCAGACCCGACAATCGCAGAAATGGGCGATCGCGCCGATACAGTCGTCCAGAGGAATTCGCTTCTTGCGATGGGTCTCAAAGACCCGCCGCTCGCACGACGAGGCGCGCAGCTCGACGTCAGAAAGCGACAAATCGTGGCGATCCAATAGTTCGGCGACCTTGGCGGCGGCAGACAGCGCCTCGTCCTCGGTGCAGCCATTGGCGATCGTCTTGGCGCGCAACGCCTGAATGCGGAGCTTCAGCTTGTCGAGCCCGGCCGGATTAAACGCCTGATCCACCGATCACCTGCTCGACCGGCGGATCCGGGCCGGGCTCGTTGAGCGACCCGAAAGATAGGTGACAGAACGTACCGGACACATGGGTTCGACTTTCCGTTTTCGACTGGCGGAATGATCTTACTCGCACTTTCTCCGTTTTGGCGACAATTGCTAAGGTGTTTGCAACGGTCACCTCATCGCCAACATCGCGAAGAGCCTTTCGATTGAAGCCGGGGACCTTGTCACCCCAGCGCGTCAAAAAAAGCCTCCACGTCACGCTCCAATTTCTGTTTGAACGAAACTTCGCTCGGTAATCTTGATCGTCCGCGATCTGTTCATCTCGCCGACCTGTTTCGCCGATCCGACAGGGAACAACTCGCTTTCGCAAAGCAATGTGTGGCGCGTCTCACAGAGTTTACTGGCTCTGGCGCGATATCAATTCATCGCTCCGCTTGCCCCAGGAGCCATGTTGAAGCAAGGGCTTCCACCAAACCTGACAGAGAGGAATCAATCCATGTTGCGCAAATTTTCGGTTATTGCAGTTGCCGCAGTTTCCTTGGGTGCCGCTGCTCTGGCCCCAACCTCCGCATCCGCCTATGAGTTCGGCGGCTACCACGGCGGCGGCCATCGGAGTGGTGTAACCATCGTCCTCGGCGGACCCGGCTACTATGGCTACGATGACTGCGACCGCGACTACGATTACTACCACCACCATCCGCGTCGCTGGAGGCCGCTGTGAACTGCTTCTGACCTCAGTCGTCGTGAACGGTCCCAAAGGCGCGCGAATTGCGTAAATCCGCGCGCCTCTTCCAAGCCTTCTGCAGTCGCCACGAGCTACATCCTGATCCCGATGCGCGTGTCGGCGTAGTCGCTCTCGCGAAAGTGCCGATGCTCCTGAGACCGGCCTTGTTGCTCGGTTTGTTGCTGATACTGAGCCGCTCGGCATCGACGCGGTTTGGCCGGGGCAATCAAAGATATTTCGCGGCGGATCACACTGTGGCCCTTTGCTGATCCGACCCTGTCAGTCGCTCGAACCAAACCATTCCCTCGCCCGCAGCACGTCATTCGCCAAGGGGCAATCCCGGCCCGTTCGAGCTGGCGCAGGGGCATCCGGCAGCAACGGCGGCCAGCGTGATCGGCAATGTCACGGCGCCGCATTCATGGGCGAACGCCACGGCTTCAGTGCGACCTCGAGCGATCTCAGCTAAGCAAAGAGGTTTGCCCGCCATCAGCCTTGACCTGCGCATCGCTTTTGTTTTGCGGGGCTGGAGCGTTGGTGGTTTGGACCGCTAGAAATCCAGGGCGCGTACTCATAGACTCGTCGACAGCGGTCCGAGACGCCTCAGCCTCTATCTATCATCCAGCGATTCACTGCTTGATGAAAATTAAGAGGACCTGGAACGGTCATGTGCGTCTTAACGTACTTGAACCCTGCCTTTTGTAGAGCGCGGTTCGGTGCCACATTGAAGGCATTGGGCTCACAGAAGAGCTGCTTCAGCTTTAGACTCTGAAAATAGAGTTCGACGGTCTGCCTGACACAATCTACGCCGATCTCCTGATTGCGCAGTGAGGGATCCGTGATGTGAAGGTGCATATTTGCTTGCTGGCCAACGCGGATCTTGTCAGCAGTCGAGAACCCAAAAAACGTGTCATCGCTAAGCCAACTTACCAAGACGCTGCCTCTCTGCTCGACAGGATGGTCGAACATCTGCTCATAGAGTCGTTTCCATTGTGACGCGGGCGGCAGTCGCGTCGGATCGACCCCGAGCATTTCCAAGTGCTCTGGCGTTGCTGCGTGGAAGTACTCAATGATCAGTGTGGTTTCCTGCAAAGTCATTGGACGAACGGTGACTGCCATTGGTGCCTCTGCGAACGAACAGCGGTGCTCCACTAAATCGGAAATTGAAAATATTGCAGGCGCTCGACCATTGGCAAGTGGCAGGTGGCTGGATTCATCGTATCCGTCCGGTGAAGGCCGCCTTGCCGAATGAGGCGTGTTGTTGAGTACTGTCCTTATGGACGGTGATAGGCGCAGTGCCCAAGTCGAACGGCTTGAGGTGGTGGACACGGGCCGGCGACGGCGCTGGTCCGAGGATGAGAAGCTCAAGATCGTCCTTGAGAGCTTACAGTCGCCGCGTCAGGTCGCGGCAACAGCGCGGCGGTATGGCGGTTTCGCGCTCATTGCTGCTGCGATGGCGACGCTCGTTTCGGCCTGAGCCGAAGGATGCCGCCGATCCACCTGGCTTCGTACCTGCGATGGTGGTCGCGGAAGCAGGACCGACGCCCTGTCCAGTCGCGCCGGCCAGCAGCGGCGGGTCGATCGAGATCGAGTTTGCGGCCGGGGCTCGGATGCGGATCACGGGCGCGGTCGACGCGGCGACGCTGAAGGCCGCCGTGGCGGCACTGGCAGATGGACGGCCGCGGTGATCCCGAAGCGTCGAGCGTGCGGGTGTGGATTGCGACCGGCCACACCGATATGCGCCGCGGCATGAACCCGCTGGGCTTGCTGGTGCAGGAAGCCTTCAAGCGAGACCCGCACGGCGGCGACCTCTATGTGTTCCGTGGCAGGAGCGGCAAGCTAATCAAGATCCTTTGGCACGATGGACTGGGCATGTCGCTCTACGCCAAGCGGCTGGAGCGCGGCCGCTTCCTGTGGCCGTCGTCGGCTGATGGCGTGGTGACAATCACCCCAGCCCAGCTTGGCTACCTGCTGGAGGGCATCGACTGGCGGATGCCGCAACAGACCTGGCGACCACAGGCGGCTGGTTGATCGCTGGGATTTGAATCGGTGACAGGATCAGCGGTTCGGACAGAGATCGCGTCTTGTGATTCTCTGGTCGTCGATGAGTGCCGATGATTCTCTTCCCGACGATGTGACCACGCTGCAGGCGATGCTGCGCGCCGAGCGAGCGGCCCGGTTGGCCGCGCAAGCCGAAGCCCAGGCGGGAACATTGCTGATCGAGAAGCTCAAGCTCACGATCAAGAAGCTGCGGCACGAGCAGTTCGGACAGTCCTCCGAGCGAGGCGCATTGCTGGACCAGCTCGAGCTACAACTCGCCGACCTGGAGGAGAACGCGGCTCAAGCTGAGACCGCGGCGCAGATGGCAGCCGAGAAGATTGCGGTGCCATCGTTCGAGCGCCGCAAGCCAGCCCGCCGGCCGCTGCCGGAGCATTTGCCGCGGGAGCGCATTGTCTATCCCGTGCCGACCACCTGCCCATGCTGCGGCGACAGCCGATTGCGCAAGATTGGCGAGGACGTGACCGAGACGCTGGAGCTCGTTCCGCGACAGTGGAAGGTGATCCAGCACGTGCGCGAGAAGCTCGTCTGCCGGGCCTGCGAAGCGATCACCCAGCCGCCGGCTCCTTCGCATCCGATTGCGCGCGGGCGTGCAGGGCCAAAGCTGCTGGCCCATGTCCTGTTCGCCAAGTACGGCCTGCACCTACCGCTTCATCGTCAGAGCGACGTCTACAAGCGTGAAGGCATCGACCTTGACTTATCGACGCTCGCGGACTGGGTAGGTGCCTCCGCGGCAACCCTGATGCCTCTGGTCGATGCGATCCGGAGCCATGTCTTCGCAGCCGAGCGCATCCACGCGGATGACACCACGGTGCCGGTCCTTGCCAAGGGCAAGACCCGGACCGGCCGGCTATGGACCTACGTTCGCGGCGACCGTCCGTTTGCCGGCCCAGATCCACCGGCGGCCGTGTTCTTCTACTCGCCCGATCGTGGCGGTGCGCATCCGGAGCAACATCTGGCGGGTTATGCCGGACTGATGCAGGCCGACGCCTACGCCGGCTTTGGCAGGCTCTACGAGACCAATCGCAAGGGCGGCCCGATCATCGAGGCCGCGTGCTGGGCGCACGGCAGGCGCAAGTTCTTTGACCTCGCGCGGCTCACCAAGGCGCCGATCGCGGCGGAGGCGGTCAAGCGCACCGATGTCCTGTTCGCTATCGAGCGCGAGATCAACGGTCTTGCTGCGCAGGAACGTTTGCGTGTGCGCCAGGAGCGTAGCCGCCCTCTGATCGTCGAGCTGGAGGCGTGGTTGCGCGAGCAGCGCGCCAAGCTCTCCAGGAACAACGACACGACCAAGGCGATCAATTACTGCCTCAGCCGCTGGGATGCATTTACCCGCTTCCTTGATGACGGACGGCTTTGCATGTCGAACAATGCTGCCGAGCGTGAGCTACGGGCGGTCGCCGTGGGACGAAAAAATTGGACCTTCGCCGGCTCCGATGAGGGCGGCCGGCGAGCGGCGGCCATCTACACCCTTGTTGCTACCTGCAAACTCAACGACATCGATCCACAGGCTTGGCTCGCCGACGTGCTCGCGCGCATCAATGATCATGCTATCCAGAGGCTGGATGAGCTTCTGCCGTGGAATTGGCGAAAGCCAATGCCGAGCCATATCGAAGCAGCGTGAGCCGAGGACACATGAGAGCAAGCGGTCTGTCCGCGGCAGATAAATCGGCGGTGACGGCCGCCTGCCAGCAGCTGATCGACGACTTTCTGAAGCCCCGCTTCCTGCCCACTATCCGACCGACGCAGTTCAACTACCCCATCGATATCCTGGGAAAGTGGCACGGCACCAAATATCGCTTCGTTCAACGCTACCGCTCCGGCTTCCCCGAGAGTCTCGGCGAAGAGTTTGACGCCCCCTTCGCTCGCCTCGACTGGATCAGCCGCAACCGCTTCGATATCCAGTGGCACCGGCACACTGGAGAGTGGTTCTGCCGGCATCGCGGCCTCACCCTCGACGAAGCGATTGACACCCTAAGATCTGACGGATTGCTCCATCCACCTTAAACACCGGAACTCCGCAAGCTCAGCTGCCCGGGGTCCTCGCCGGACGGAGCCGATTCATCCGGGCGGACGCGTTGCGTTTGACCAAACCCATGTGATTCAAACTCCCGAACAGGGCGCAAAATCATGCGGTGGTCGATGGCATTGGTCTGCCGGTACGGCTGGCGCTGAGCCCCGGTGAGGCCCACGACGTTCGACTTGCCGGAAAGCTGCTGTCCCGTCTCAAGTCTCGGGCAATGCTGCTTGCCGGCCGTCGCTATGATGCGGACTGGATCAGAGAGCGTGGGCCAACATCCCGCCGAAACACAGGATCAAGCAGTGTCGTCAGGTGGCGACGCGTTACGATAAGCTTGCCGCCAACTACCTCGCCTTCGTTTCAACTCGCGTCCATCAGGCTGTGGCGCGCGCACTTATGAGTCCACGCCCTAGACACCACGCCGATTTGGGACTGCAGGATTTCTAGTTTACCGCGTAGCGCTGCTCTCTCTTCCGCGAGAGCTTGCAGCGGGAGCCGCATGTCGGCCGGACGGGACGCGGATACCTGCATCGACGCAATGCATCAGGTCGTGCTGGAGATCAACGCGCGCCTCGACTGATGAAGAAGCGTCTAGGATGCGCCCCGTCCGGCTCTTGGTCCTGCGAGGCGCGCGTCACGCTCGCCTGCTGGGCGATCAAGGGCAGCCTCTGGCTCGCGAATCTCTACAGCGTCTTGATGCCGGAGGAGCATCGTTGAAAGCAGGGGCGCTGCCGGGCTCGAAATCCCTGTCCCCCCGGCAGCGTCCTGGTTTTCAAGACTGGGCACTGAAATCCCAGTCCCTTTCGAATATGCAATGGTCATGCCATAGATTTATGACAGGCCGCCAGTTCACGCAGAAGGGCCTGCCCCGGGAAATTACGGGTGCTCGGTAGGCTCCAACCACGCACCAAGCTAATTCGCCCAGCCTTCGATGATCCCACGCATGATCCGGGCGAACATCCTCGCCCGATCAAATGCTTCCTCGCGAGGCACCTGCCCTGGACGCAGCCGTCGCGACGGCAGGTCGTCAAAGTAGAGGTACATGCTCCGGCGCCCATCAGCGAAGCGCACCTCGAAGCTTCCAGTACCGGGCACCGTTTCGTGCTTGATCAGGCGGACAGTCATACCGGCATCGAAACCCGGCGCAGCCGAGAGTCAAATTGACGATTCCTAGCGGCTCGGAACGCTGCCGAGCCACCGCTAATCGATAGTGCCGGAGTCACCGAAACTATCGACCTCGGCGGCCGGCGCGACCAAGCCGACGAAAGCGAGCACGAGCAGAAGCGACAGGCCACCGACGATCCAGAGACCGACCACAGGCTGCCTCAAACCGCTGTACGTTCGTTTGTGCGCTGGATCCTCATATTCCAGCTAACCACCTGATTTTTCTGTTTTTCTGGCGGAAGGAGCGTCCTGTCAAATCTGCCGGAATCGCTCACCTTTTCCGCCTGCGCTGCAAACTCATCTACGGTCCTAGCTACGGGATGTGTCGTATTGTTGCGACCGTAGTTCTCAGCCATCGCCTGCCGCGCTCGAACCTCCCTGCCCTCGATCTCTTCCGGGACTTACATCCAGTGCAGTGCCAGGTCGGGGTCCTGGCAGTGGACGAAATGGAGGCCATGAATTCTGCTCCGGCAGCCTCTCATCTCTGCCGGAACGACTGGTTGAATGACATCACCAGCGGGCCGACGAGGTATTCAAATGCGGTGCGTTGCGCGGTCGGAATCATGACCGTTGCGGGCATGCCGGGATAGAGCCGGATATTGGGCATGGCCGCCAGCTCGTCCTGATCGATGCGGACAAAGGCCGTGTAGTAGGGGCTGTTGGTCTTGGGATCAGTCAAACGATCCGCCGAGACCTGAATGACGTCGCCATGAATGATCGGCACGATACGCTGCTTGTAGGCCGTGAGATGGACCTCGGCGCGCGTGCGCGGATGCACGTCGCTGATGTCGTCCACCGCGACCTGGGCCTCGATGGTGAGTGAGTCCTCGTCGGGCACGATGTCCAGAATCTTGTCGCCGCGCTGGATCACGCCGCCCACCGAGAACACGTTCAGTCCCACGACCCGTCCGGTATAGGGCGCCCGGATCTCCATGCGGCCCAACACGGCCTTGGCGCTCAACGCCTTCGGGATCACCTCCAGCAGTCTGGCCTGGGTATCACGCAAATCCTTGGTAACTTCAGTCATGCGATCGTTGTCGAGCTGGGCGGTCTGTTGCTCCTGCTCGGAAATCGCCTGGCGAGCCTTGGCGATATTGGCGTCAGTATCAGCGATCTGGCCCTCCAGACCGTAGGCCGTGCGCTCGAGTTGCAGAATTCGCGGTCGCGCGATCAGGCCGCGCTCGACGAGTGGCGCAATGTCCTTGGCCTCACTGCGGACCGAGTTGATCTGATCCGTAAATGATTTGACTTGTGCCTTCGAGCCAATAATTTGCGAACCGAGCTGATTGATCTTTTCCCGGATCACGCTGCGCTGGCCTTCAAGCGCCGCGCGGCGGCTTTCGAACTGGCTGACCTGGCCATTCCAGACGCTCTTCAGGTACGGATCGTCGGACCGTGCCTTGAGATCGTTCGGCATGACGAGCTGGGATCCGTGACCGAGCTCGGTCAATAGCCGCACCTCGGTTGCGCGAAGCACGGCATATTGCTGGGTCAGCACATCATACTCGGCCCGCGCCTGCGTCTCGTCGAGCACGATCAAGAGATCACCTGCGAGCACACGCTCGCCCTCCTTGACGTGCAGTTCCTTGATGATGCCGCCGTCGAGGTGCTGGACGCTCTTGCGGTTGCCGTCGACCTTGACGACGGCGTTGGCGACCACGGCGCCGTCGAGCGGTGCGGTCAGCGCCCACGTACCAATGCCGCCGAAAAACAAAGCAATAATCAGCCATCCCGCGAACGCTACACGACCGATTGAATCGTTCAGTTCGCCGGCGCTCGCGTTGTCGCGGGCCCGGTTCGGGACCGCACCTGGACGCCTGGTTCGAGTTGCAACATCCAATATTGCCATCTCAAATGTCCTAGCTTGCCGCTCCCTGGACGGCATGGACCGGTACCGGCCGCGTCAGTCGAGGCAGGATTTCGCTCCGCGGTCCAAACATTTCGGCCACGCCTTCGCGCAGCACCAGTATTTTGTCGACTACGCTGATGGTCACAGGCCTATGAGAAATGATGATTACCGTCGTTCCGCGCTTCTTCAGCTCCATGATGCAGTCGGCCAGCGCGGCATCGCCCTCCGCATCAAGATTTGAGCTCGGCTCATCCAGCACTACCAGGCTGGGATTGCCATAGACGGCGCGGGCAAGACCGATGCGCTGGCGATAGCCGCCAGACAGGACCGCACCGCCTTCTCCGACTTCCGTGTCATAACCCCGGGGGAGCCGTACGATCATCTCGTGCACCCCGGCCATGCGCGCCGCCTTGATGATCTCCTGGTCCTCGTCGGGGTTGAAGCGGCAGATATTGGCCGCGACGGTATCGGCGAACAGCTCGATGTCCTGCGGCAGGTAACCGAGATGCTGGCCGAGCGAGGATTCGATCCAGGTCGAAACGTCGGAGCCGTCAAGACGAACAGCACCAGCCGATGGTACTTGCACGCCCACGATATGACGCGCGAGGGTGGATTTGCCGGCCCCGGAGGGGCCGATGATGCCCAGCACCTCCCCCGGCTCGATCCGGAACGTGACGCCACGCAGAACGGGCTTGATAGCGCCGGGCGGAACAGAGGAGAGCGCTTCGACCGACAAGCGACCTTCGGGTCGCGGCAACATCAATCCACGTTCGTGCGGCGAATTTCCCGACAGCACCTCGCGCACGCGCCGGAATGCGCCGCGGGCGGCAACCAAGCTGCGCCATGATCCAACGATCTGCTCGATCGGTTGCAACGCGCGGCCAAGCAGAATGCTGGCGGCAAACATCGCTCCGGCGGTCGTCAGCCGTTCGATGACGAGATAGGCGCCAAGACCGAGGATCAGGGATTGCATCGCAAGCCGCAGGAGACGGATCAGGCTCTGCATCGCAGCCGCGCGGTCGCTTGCGGCAACCTGGCGCTCAAGCATGCGATCGCGGTCCCGGCTCCAGCGCCTCAACAGACCAGCGGTCATCCCCATCGCGCGCACCACCTCGGTGTTGCGCAAGCTCATCTCGGTGAAACTGTAATTGCGGCTGGCTGCGTCGTTGGCTTCCGCGAGCGGCGGCTTGACGATCCATTCATTGAGAAAAGCCATCGTGACCAGAACGATCGCGCACGCCAGCGCAAACGCGCCGAGGAACGGATGCAGACAAAAAATCACCGCGATATAGATCGGCGACCATGGCAAATCGAAGATGGCATGAACTCCGGCGCCGGTGATGAACTGCCGGAAGCTGTCGAAATCGCGGAGCAACTGACTGCGCGCACCACCGAGCCTGGCCGAACGATCAATGATGGCGGTCATGACTCGCGGGGCGATGTCGCGATCGAGGCGGATGCTGGTGCGCGTCAATACGCGGGCGCGCACTGCGTCGAGGCCAGCGAGCGCGACAAATGCCAGCAACAGCGCGATCGTGAGCATCAACAGGGTGATCTCGCTGGCGCTCGATATGACGCGGTCATAGACCTGCAACATATAGAGTGGCCCGGCCAGATAGAGCAGGTTGATCGCAAGGCTAAAGATGGCCGCAGTGACGAAATACCCTCGGGAGCTCCGAAAGAATTGCCTAAACCCGTCTGTTCTTTTGTCTACGCTACTCAAGCCAGTGACCTCAATTGTGCAAAAGGAAATTCACAAGTCACGACCCTCAAACGATGTGGTGCGGGTCATAGCTGATCAGCGTTCCGTTCGTTGTGTCGGCCTTCTCGGTAAAGCCAGTCGGGTCATATTGCCCAAGCAGGACGATGTTCGCTGCGTGTGCGCCGTCCGAAACGGTCAAAGTGCCACCGGTCCCGGCTTGATTTTCAATGAAGCTCACCGTCGTGCCGGCGCCGAAGCCGATGCCCCTGATATCGATGTCGTCGTTACCGGTGAGACCGCTCACCGTGCCGGAGAAGTGGAAGGCGTCGTCCAGGATCAGGTGTCCGGCAGCAGTCGTGTCGAAGGCGACGCCTGCCGTAGAACCTGCCCCGAACTCGATAGTACCGGCCCCGCTGATCAAGGCGTTGCCGTTGCCGGTCACCTCGCCCTCGGCTGTGACGTTGCCGCCATTGGCCCAGATCTGACCGTTGTTGGCGACCGCGCTCTCTAGGACGAGCCCACCCGAACCGGCCGCCTCCAGCGTACCGGCGTTGGCGATCACGTTGGCACCGGTATCGATCACCAGGGCATGGGTCCCGGTGGCGTCGATGGTGCCCTGGTTGCTCAGCATCAGGCTGCCCTGCCCGATCTGGCCCGCGCCCGAGATCACGTTGTCGACGTTGTCGAGCGTGACGTTGGGAGCCGTGCCGGCAATGACGTTGTGGTCATCGTCGGACAGGACCACCTGGCCGCCGCCGTCGAGCGTGATCCCGGTCTGGATCAGCTGCAGCAGCGTGTCGTCACCGGAGGCGTGAAGCTCGATCGTCCCGGTGTTGTGGATGATGCCAGACAACGGCAGCATCGCGCCATCGCCGATGGTCATTGCGCCTGGATTCTCGACCGTCGGCGTCACGTCGAACTCGAAATTCGCCGCGGTCAGGTCCGCCGCATGCACGCCATCGAGCGTGATCGTCTGGCCATCGGCAAGCGTGATCAGGGCATTGCCGTTGGCGTCGTCCGCGGTGTGAGCCTGAACGTCGGCAAAGCTCTGCCAACCGTAGCTGATCAGGTCGATCACATCCGACGATACGTCGAAGCTGTGCACGACATCGTTGCCAATCGGCTGGGAGAAGACGAACGTATCGTGGCCGCTCGAGCCAGTTAAGGTGTCGTTGCCAGACCAGGCGAAGATAGGAGTGCCGGGCGCGTAAGCTTCAACATTGTCTAACAGATGAATGTCGAAAGTATTTCCATTCGGATCCGTCCAGCTTTGGACTATTGAGAGTAGTTGTGCTCCGACGAAGGTTGTCGGCGTAAGGGTTGTGACGCTGCCCGGATCGGTCGTTAGAATACTCCAATTGCCTTGGCTATCTTCAATTCCTCCGCTCAATGCCCAGCCGATCGGAACGCCATGGAGCTCGAGCGTCACAGGCTGCTGTGAGCCAACGTTCTCCAGACCGAGATCGATGGGACTGCCCGAAACACCTGCTGGCTGAACGGTGATTCCGATGGTACTTGTAGCTGAAAGGCTTCCATCTGAAGTCTGAATTGTCAGACCACCAGAGCCGGCTTTTCCGTTCTGTGGGTCCCAGTGCATGCCCGATAGCGCGTTGTTAATAGCCGTATCGGTACCACTCAATGTAACCGCTGACGTACCATTGCCTGTTACGGAGCTTAGTCCTGTTGTACTTCCAAGAGTGATCGTGAACGATCCTCCTGAAAAGGTCCCGCTCAGGGTTACAGTATGACTGGCGTTATCTACGTCGGAAATGCTGATTTGGTTGTGGTTTGACGAACTGAATACCAAGCTACCGTTCTTGTTCATTGACTGATTGCTTGGGACCGTGTTCACTGGAGCATCATCTGTCCCGGTGATGGTCACCACCACGTTCTGGCTGGTGGTGCCGCCGTGGGTATCGGCCACCTGCACCGTGTAGGTCAGCGTGACCGTCTGACCGGCCGCCAGATAGTCGAAGCTCTTGTCCTGGGCCGCGAAGCTCCAGTTATCCGAGCCGGTCACACCGCCCGTGGCGTCGCTCAGCGCGCCGAGCGACAGCCAACTCAGAAGCGTGGCGTTCGTCGGCAGGCCGGAGGTCGTGCCGGAGGTGGTCACCCCGGTCACCGTCGCGGTGTGGGTATCGCTGAGATCGGCATCGGTGAAGGTCACCGCGCCGCTCGCGGTATCGTTGGTGGTCGAGCCGGTCTGGCCCGCCACCTCCGTGATCGCGCCGGTCTGTGCGCCGCTGGTGATCACCGGAGTGTCGTTGGTCCCGGTGATGGTCACCACCACGTTCTGCGACGTGGTGCCGCCGTGACCGTCATTGATGCTGACGGCATAGGTCGCTGTCAGGGTCTGGCCGGCCGCCAGGAAGTCGAAGCTCTTGTCCTGGGCGCTGTAGCCCCAGGCCACGCTGCCCGAGCCGGAGCCGGTGCTGTCGGTCTGGGTCAGCGTCAGCGTGCTGGCCGCGGTCAGCGCGCTGATCTGGCCTGCGGTCAGGCTGCCGCCCGACCAGGCAAAGCTGGGCGTGCCCTGGCTGACCGTGTGGCTATCCGACAGATCGACATCGGCAAACGCGATCGAGCCCGACGCACTGTCCGCCGTGGTCGAGCCGGTCTGCCCACTCAGCTCGGAGAAGGCACCGGTCGCCGTGGTGGAGCCGGCCACAATGCTCGGCGCGTCATTGGTCCCGGTGATGGTCACCACCACGTTCTGGCTGGTGGTGGCGCCGTGGGTATCGGCCACCTGCACCGTGTAGGTCAACGTGACCGTCTGACCGGCCGCCAGATAGTCGAAGCTCTTGTCCTGCGCCGCGAAGCTCCAGCCATCCGAGCCGGTCACACCGTTGGTCGAGTCGGTGAGCGTTCCCAACGTCAGCCAACTCAGAAGCGTGGCGTTCGTCGGCAGGCCGGAGGTCGTGCCGGAGGTGCTCACCCCGGTCACCGTCGCGGTGTGGGTATCGCTGAGATCGGCATCGGTGAAGGTCACCGCGCCGCTCGCGGTATCGTTGGTGGTCGAGCCGGCCTGGCCCGCCAGCTCGCTCAGCGAGGCGCCCTGCGCGCTCGAGGTGATCACCGGCTGATCGTTGGTCCCGGTGATGGTGATCACCACGTTCTGCGACGTGGTCCCGCCATGGGTGTCCGCCACCTCAACCGTGTAGGTCAGCGTGACCGTCTGACCGGCCGCCAGATAGTCGAAGCTCTTGTCCTGCGCCGCGAAGCTCCAGCCATCCGAGCCGGTCACACCGTTGGTCGAGTCGGTGAGCGTTCCCAACGTCAGCCAACTCAGAAGCGTGGCGTTCGTCGGCAGGCCGGAGGTCGTGCCGGAGGTGCTCACCCCGGTCACCGTCGCGGCGTGGGTATCGCTGAGATCGGCATCGGTGAAGGTCACCGCGCCGCTCGCGGTATCGTTGGTGGTCGAGCCGGTCTGGCCCGCCACCTCCGTGATCGCGCCCGTCTGTGCGCCGCTGGTGATCACCGGAGTGTCGTTGGTCCCGGCGATGGTCACCACCACGTTCTGGCTGGTGGTGCCGCCGTGACCGTCATTGATGCTGACGGCATAGGTCGCTGTCAGGGTCTGGCCGGCGGCCAGGAAGTCGAAGCTCTTGTCCTGGGCGCTGTAGCCCCAGGCCACGCTGCCCGAGCCGGAGCCGGTGCTGTCGGTCTTGGTCAGCGTCAGCGTACTGGCCGCGGTCAGCGCGCTGATCTGGCCTGCGGTCAGGCTGCCGCCCGACCAGGCGAAGCTGGGCGTGCCCTGGCTGACCGTGTGGCTATCCGACAGATCGACATCGGCAAACGCGATCGAGCCCGACGCACTGTCCGCCGTGGTCGAGCCGGTCTGCCCACTCAGCTCGGAGAAGGCACCGGTCGCCGTGGTGGAGCCGGCCACAATGCTCGGCGCGTCGTTGGTGCCGGTGATGGTCACCACCACGTTCTGGCTGGTGGTGCCGCCATGGGTATCGGCCACCTCAACCGTGTAGGTTAGCGTCACGCTCTCGCCCTGGGCGAGATAGTCGAAGCTCTTGTCCTGCGCCGCAAAGCTCCAGCCATCCGAGCCGGTCACACCGCCCGTGGCGTCGCTCAGCGCGCCCAGCGACAGCCAGCTTTTCACGGTGGCGTTGTCGGCAAGCCCGCTGGTCACCCCGCTCGACGTCACACCCGTGATGGTCACGCTGTGCGTGTCGGACAGATCCGCATCGGTGAACGTCACCGTGCCCGTCGCGCTGTCGGGGCTCGTCGAGCCGGTCTGGCCCGTCAGCTCGCTCAGCGAGGCGCCCTGCGCGCTCGAGGTGATCACCGGCTGATCGTTGGTCCCGGTGATGGTCACCATGACGTTCTGGCTGGTGGTGCCGCCATGGGTGTCCGCCACCTGCACCGTGTAGGTCAGCGTCACGCTCTCGCCCTGGGCGAGATAGTCGAAGCTCTTGTCCTGCGCCGCGAAGCTCCAGCCATCCGAGCCGGTCACCCCGCCCGTGGCGTCGCTCAGCGCGCCGAGCGACAGCCAGCTTTTCACGGTGGCGTTGTCGGCAAGCCCGCTGGTCACCCCGCTCGACGTCACACCCGTGATGGTCACGCTGTGCGTGTCCGACAGATCCGCGTCGCTGAACGTCACCGCGCCGCTCGCGGTATCGTTGGTGGTCGAGCTGGTCTGGCCCGCCACCTCCGTGATCGCGCCCGTCTGTGCGCCGCTGGTGATCACCGGCTGATCGTTGGTCCCGGTGATGGTGATCACCACGTTCTGGCTGGTGGTGCCGCCGTGGGTGTCCGCCACCTCAACCGTGTAGGTTAGCGTCACGCTCTCGCCCTGGGCGAGATAGTCGAAGCTCTTGTCCTGCGCCGCAAAGCTCCAGCCATCCGAGCCGGTCACACCGCCCGTGGCGTCGCTCAGTGCGCCGAGCGACAGCCAACTCAGAAGCGTGGCGTTCGTCGGCAGGCCGGAGGTCGTGCCGGAAGTGCTCACCCCGGTTACCGTCGCGGTGTGGGTATCGCTGAGATCGGCATCGGTGAAGGTCACCGCGCCGCTCGCGGTATCGTTGGTGGTCGAGCCGGTCTGGCCCGTCAGCTCGCTCAGCGAGGCGCCCTGCGCGCTCGAGGTGATCACCGGCTGATCGTTGGTCCCGGTGATGGTGATCACCACGTTCTGGCTGGTGGTCCCGCCGTGGGTGTCCGCCACCTCAACCGTGTAGGTTAGCGTCACGCTCTCGCCCTGGGCGAGATAGTCGAAGCTCTTGTCCTGCGCCGCAAAGCTCCAGCCATCCGAGCCGGTCACCCCGCCCGTGGCGTCGCTCAGCGCGCCCAGCGACAGCCAGCTTTTCACGGTGGCGTTGTCGGCAAGCCCGCTGGTCACCCCGCTCGACGTCACACCCGTGATGGTCACGCTGTGCGTGTCCGACAGATCCGCGTCGCTGAACGTCACCGCGCCCGTCGCGCTGTCGGGGCTCGTCGAGCCGGTCTGCCCCGTCAGTTCGCTCAGCGCCGCGCCCTGCGCGCTCGAGGTGATCACCGGAGTGTCGTTGGTCCCGGTGATGGTGATCACCACGTTCTGGCTGGTGGTGCCGCCGTGACCGTCATTGATGCTGACGGCATAGGTCGCTGTCAGGGTCTGGCCGGCGGCCAGGAAGTCGAAGCTCTTGTCCTGGGCGCTGTAGCCCCAGGCCACGCTGCCCGAGCCGGAGCCGATGCTGTCGGTCTTGGTCAGCGTCAGCGTACTGGCCGCGGTCAGCGCGCTGATCTGGCCCGCGGTCAGGCTGCCGCCCGACCAGGCGAAGCTGGGCGTCCCCTGGCTGACCGTGTGCGTATCCGACAGATCGACGTCGGCAAACGCGATCGAGCCCGACGCACTGTCCGCCGTGGTCGAGCCGGTCTGCCCACTCAGCTCGGAGAAGGCACCGGTCGCCGTGGTGGAGCCGGCCACAATGCTCGGCGCGTCATTGGTCCCGGTGATGGTCACCACCACGTTCTGGCTGGTGGTGGCGCCGTGGGTATCGGCCACCTGCACCGTGTAGGTCAACGTGACCGTCTGACCGGCCGCCAGATAGTCGAAGCTCTTGTCCTGCGCCGCGAAGCTCCAGCCATCCGAGCCGGTCACGCCGTTGGTCGAGTCGGTGAGCGTTCCCAACGTCAGCCAACTCAGAAGCGTGGCGTTCGTCGGCAGGCCGGAGGTCGTGCCGGAAGTGCTCACCCCGGTTACCGTCGCGGTGTGGGTATCGCTGAGATCGGCATCGGTGAAGGTCACCGCGCCGCTCGCGGTATCGTTGGTGGTCGAGCCGGTCTGGCCCGTCAGCTCGCTCAGCGAGGCGCCCTGCGCGCTCGAGGTGATCACCGGCTGATCGTTGGTCCCGGTGATGGTGATCACCACGTTCTGGCTGGTGGTCCCGCCGTGGGTGTCCGCCACCTCAACCGTGTAGGTTAGCGTCACGCTCTCGCCCTGGGCGAGATAGTCGAAGCTCTTGTCCTGCGCCGCAAAGCTCCAGCCATCCGAGCCGGTCACACCGCCCGTGGCGTCGCTCAGCGCGCCCAGCGACAGCCAGCTTTTCACGGTGGCGTTGTCGGCAAGCCCGCTGGTCACCCCGCTCGACGTCACACCCGTGATGGTCACGCTGTGCGTGTCCGACAGATCCGCGTCGCTGAACGTCACCGTGCCCGTCGCGCTGTCGGGGCTCGTCGAGCCGGTCTGCCCACTCAGCTCGGAGAAGGCACCGGTCGCCGTGGTCGAGCCGGCCACAATGCTCGGCGCGTCGTTGGTCCCGGTGATGGTCACCACGACGTTCTGGCTGGTGGTCCCGCCGTGGGTGTCCGCCACCTGCACCGTGTAGGTCAGCGTCACGCTCTCGCCCTGGGCGAGATAGTCGAAGCTCTTGTCCTGCGCCGCGAAGCTCCAGCCATCCGAGCCGGTCACACCGTTGGTCGAGTCGGTGAGCGTTCCCAACGTCAGCCAACTCAGAAGCGTGGCGTTGTCGGCAAGCCCGCTGGTCACCCCGCTCGACGTCACACCCGTGATGGTCACGCTGTGCGTGTCCGACAGATCCGCGTCGCTGAACGTCACCGCGCCGCTCGCGGTATCGTTGGTGGTCGAGCCGGTCTGGCCCGTCAGCTCGCTCAGCGCCGCGCCCTGCGCGCTCGAGGTGATCACCGGAGTGTCGTTGGTCCCGGTGATGGTGATCACCACGTTCTGCGACGTGGTCCCGCCGTGGGTGTCGGCCACCTGCACCGTGTAGGTCAGCGTCACGCTCTCGCCCTGGGCGAGATAGTCGAAGCTCTTGTCCTGCGCCGCAAAGCTCCAGCCATCCGAGCCGGTCACCCCGCCCGTGGCGTCGCTCAGCGCGCCCAGCGACAGCCAGCTTTTCACGGTGGCGTTGTCGGCAAGCCCGCTGGTCACCCCGCTCGACGTCACACCCGTGATGGTCACGCTGTGCGTGTCCGACAGATCCGCGTCGCTGAACGTCACCGCGCCGCTCGCGGTATCGTTGGTGGTCGAGCCGGTCTGCCCCGTCAGCTCGCTCAGCGCCGCGCCCTGCGCGCTCGAGGTGATCACCGGCTGATCATTGGTCCCGGTGATGGTGATCACCACGTTCTGCGACGTGGTCCCGCCATGGGTGTCCGCCACCTCAACCGTGTAGGTCAGCGTCACGCTCTCGCCCTGGGCCAGATAGTCGAAGCTCTTGTCCTGCGCCGCAAAGCTCCAGCCATCCGAGCCGGTCACCCCGCCCGTGGCGTCGCTCAGTGCGCCGAGCGACAGCCAACTCAGAAGCGTGGCGTTCGTCGGCAGGCCGGAGGTCGTGCCGGAGGTGCTCACCCCGGTCACCGTCGCGGTGTGGGTATCGCTGAGATCGGCATCGGTGAAGGCCACCGCGCCGCTCGCGGTATCGTTGGTGGTCGAGCCGGTCTGGCCCGTCAGCTCGCTCAGCGCCGCGCCCTGCGCGCTCGAGGTGATCACCGGCTGATCGTTGGTCCCGGTGATGGTGATCACCACGTTCTGCGACGTGGTCCCGCCATGGGTGTCCGCCACCTCAACCGTGTAGGTCAGCGTCACGCTCTCGCCCTGGGCCAGATAGTCGAAGCTCTTGTCCTGCGCCGCAAAGCTCCAGCCATCCGAGCCGGTCACGCCGTTGGTCGAGTCGGTGAGCGTTCCCAACGTCAGCCAACTCAGAAGCGTGGCGTTCGTCGGCAGGCCGGAGGTCGTGCCGGAGGTGCTCACCCCGGTCACCGTCGCGGTGTGGGTATCGCTGAGATCCGCGTCGCTGAACGTCACCGTGCCTGTCGCGCTGTCGGGGCTCGTCGAGCCGGTCTGCCCACTCAGCTCGGAGAAGGCACCGGTCGCCGTGGTGGAGCCGGCCACAATGCTCGGCGCGTCGTTGGTCCCTGTGATGGTCACCACGACGTTCTGGCTGGTGGTGCCGCCATGGGTGTCCGCCACCTCAACCGTGTAGGTCAGCGTCACGCTCTCGCCCTGGGCCAGATAGTCGAAGCTCTTGTCCTGCGCCGCAAAGCTCCAGCCATCCGAGCCGGTCACCCCGCCCGTGGCGTCGCTCAGCGCGCCCAGGCTCAGCCAGCTTTTCACGGTGGCGTTGTCGGCAAGCCCGCTGGTCACCCCGCTCGACGTCACACCCGTGATGGTCACGCTGTGCGTGTCGGATAGATCCGCGTCGCTGAACGTCACCGTGCCCGTCGCGCTGTCGGGGCTCGTCGAGCCGGTCTGCCCCGTCAGCTCGCTCAGCGCCGCGCCCTGCGCGCTCGAGGTGATCACCGGCTGATCGTTGGTCCCGGTGATGGTCACCACCACGTTCTGCGACGTGGTGCCGCCATGGGTGTCCGCCACCTCAACCGTGTAGGTCAGCGTCACGCTCTCGCCCTGGGCCAGATAGTCGAAGCTCTTGTCCTGCGCCGCAAAGCTCCAGCCATCCGAGCCGGTCACGCCGTTGGTCGAGTCGGTGAGCGTTCCCACCGTCAGCCAACTCAGAAGCGTGGCGTTCGTCGGCAGGCCGGAGGTCGTGCCGGAGGTGCTCACCCCGGTTACCGTCGCGGTGTGGGTATCGCTGAGATCGGCATCGGTGAAGGTCACCGCGCCGCTCGCGGTATCGTTGGTGGTCGAGCCGGTCTGGCCCGCCACCTCCGTGATCGCGCCCGTCTGTGCGCCGCTGGTGATCACCGGCTGATCGTTGGTCCCGGTGATGGTGATCACCACGTTCTGGCTGGTGGTCCCGCCATGGGTGTCCGCCACCTCAACCGTGTAGGTCAGCGTCACGCTCTCGCCCTGGGCGAGATAGTCGAAGCTCTTGTCCTGGGCCGCGAAGCTCCAGCCATCCGAGCCGGTCACCCCGCCCGTGGCGTCGCTCAGTGCGCCGAGCGACAGCCAACTCAGAAGCGTGGCGTTCGTCGGCAGGCCGGAGGTCGTGCCGGAGGTGCTCACCCCGGTTACCGTCGCGGTGTGGGTATCGCTGAGATCGGCATCGGTGAAGGTCACCGCGCCGCTCGCGGTATCGTTGGTGGTCGAGCCGGTCTGGCCCGCCAACTCCGTGATCGCGCCCGTCTGTGCGCCGCTGGTGATCACCGGAGTGTCGTTGGTGCCGGTGATGGTGATCACCACGTTCTGGCTGGTGGTCCCGCCGTGGGTGTCCGCCACCTCAACCGTGTAGGTTAGCGTCACGCTCTCGCCCTGGGCCAGATAGTCGAAGCTCTTGTCCTGCGCCGCAAAGCTCCAGCCATCCGAGCCGGTCACACCGCCCGTGGCGTCGCTCAGTGCGCCGAGCGACAGCCAGCTTTTCACGGTGGCGTTGTCGGCAAGCCCGCTGGTCACCCCGCTCGACGTCACACCCGTGATGGTCACGCTGTGCGTGTCCGACAGATCCGCGTCGCTGAACGTCACCGCGCCGCTCGCGGTATCGTTGGTGGTCGAGCCGGTCTGCCCCGTCAGCTCGCTCAGCGCCGCGCCCTGCGCGCTCGAGGTGATCACCGGCTGATCATTGGTCCCGGTGATGGTGATCACCACGTTCTGCGACGTGGTCCCGCCATGGGTGTCCGCCACCTCAACCGTGTAGGTCAGCGTCACGCTCTCGCCCTGGGCCAGATAGTCGAAGCTCTTGTCCTGCGCCGCAAAGCTCCAGCCATCCGAGCCGGTCACCCCGCCCGTGGCGTCGCTCAGTGCGCCGAGCGACAGCCAACTCAGAAGCGTGGCGTTCGTCGGCAGGCCGGAGGTCGTGCCGGAGGTGCTCACCCCGGTCACCGTCGCGGTGTGGGTATCGCTGAGATCGGCATCGGTGAAGGCCACCGCGCCGCTCGCGGTATCGTTGGTGGTCGAGCCGGTCTGGCCCGTCAGCTCGCTCAGCGCCGCGCCCTGCGCGCTCGAGGTGATCACCGGCTGATCGTTGGTCCCGGTGATGGTGATCACCACGTTCTGCGACGTGGTCCCGCCATGGGTGTCCGCCACCTCAACCGTGTAGGTCAGCGTCACGCTCTCGCCCTGGGCCAGATAGTCGAAGCTCTTGTCCTGCGCCGCAAAGCTCCAGCCATCCGAGCCGGTCACGCCGTTGGTCGAGTCGGTGAGCGTTCCCAACGTCAGCCAACTCAGAAGCGTGGCGTTCGTCGGCAGGCCGGAGGTCGTGCCGGAGGTGCTCACCCCGGTCACCGTCGCGGTGTGGGTATCGCTGAGATCCGCGTCGCTGAACGTCACCGTGCCTGTCGCGCTGTCGGGGCTCGTCGAGCCGGTCTGCCCACTCAGCTCGGAGAAGGCACCGGTCGCCGTGGTGGAGCCGGCCACAATGCTCGGCGCGTCGTTGGTCCCTGTGATGGTCACCACGACGTTCTGGCTGGTGGTGCCGCCATGGGTGTCCGCCACCTCAACCGTGTAGGTCAGCGTCACGCTCTCGCCCTGGGCCAGATAGTCGAAGCTCTTGTCCTGCGCCGCAAAGCTCCAGCCATCCGAGCCGGTCACACCGCCCGTGGCGTCGCTCAGTGCGCCGAGCGACAGCCAGCTTTTCACGGTGGCGTTGTCGGCAAGCCCGCTGGTCACCCCGCTCGACGTCACACCCGTGATGGTCACGCTGTGCGTGTCCGACCGATCCGCGTCGCTGAACGTCACCGTGCCCGTCGCGCTGTCGGGGCTCGTCGAGCCGGTCTGCCCACTCAGCTCGGAGAAGGCACCGGTCGCCGTGGTCGAGCCGGCCACAATGCTCGGCGCGTCGTTGGTCCCGGTGATGGTCACCACGACGTTCTGGCTGGTGGTCCCGCCGTGGGTGTCCGCCACCTGCACCGTGTAGGTCAGCGTCACGCTCTCGCCCTGGGCCAGATAGTCGAAGCTCTTGTCCTGCGCCGCAAAGCTCCAGCCATCCGAGCCGGTCACCCCGTTGGTCGAGTCGGTGAGCGTTCCCAACGTCAGCCAACTCAGAAGCGTGGCGTTGTCGGCAAGCCCGCTGGTCACCCCGCTCGACGTCACACCCGTGATGGTCACGCTATGCGTGTCGGACAGATCCGCGTCGCTGAACGTCACCGTGCCCGTCGCGCTGTCGGGGCTCGTCGAGCCGGTCTGCCCACTCAGCTCGGAGAAGGCACCGGTCGCCGTGGTGGAGCCGGCCACAATGCTCGGCGCGTCGTTGGTCCCGGTGATGGTGATCACCACGTTCTGGCTGGTGGTCCCGCCGTGGGTGTCCGCCACCTGCACCGTGTAGGTCAGCGTCACGCTCTCGCCCTGGGCGAGATAGTCGAAGCTCTTGTCCTGCGCCGCGAAGCTCCAGCCATCCGAGCCGGTCACACCGTTGGTCGAGTCGGTGAGCGTTCCCAACGTCAGCCAACTCAGAAGCGTGGCGTTGTCGGCAAGCCCGCTGGTCACCCCGCTCGACGTCACACCCGTGATGGTCACGCTGTGCGTGTCCGACAGATCCGCGTCGCTGAACGTCACCGTGCCCGTCGCGCTGTCGGGGCTCGTCGCGCCGGTCTGGCCCGCCACCTCCGTGATCGCGCCCGTCTGTGCGCCGCTGGTGATCACCGGCTGATCGTTGGTCCCGGTGATGGTGATCACCACGTTCTGGCTGGTGGTCCCGCCATGGGTGTCCGCCACCTGCACCGTGTAGGTCAGCGTCACGCTCTCGCCCTGGGCCAGATAGTCGAAGCTCTTGTCCTGCGCCGCGAAGCTCCAGCCATCCGAGCCGGTCACACCGTTGGTCGAGTCGGTGAGCGTTCCCAACGTCAGCCAACTCAGAAGCGTGGCGTTGTCGGCAAGCCCGCTGGTCACCCCGCTCGACGTCACACCCGTGATGGTCACGCTGTGCGTGTCCGACAGATCCGCGTCGCTGAACGTCACCGTGCCCGTCGCGCTGTCGGGGCTCGTCGAGCCGGTCTGCCCCGTCAGCTCGCTCAGCGCCGCGCCCTGCGCGCTCGAGGTGATCACCGGAGTGTCGTTGGTCCCGGCGATGGTCACCACCACGTTCTGGCTGGTGGTGCCGCCGTGACCGTCATTGATGCTGACGGCATAGGTCACCGTCAGGGTCTGGCCGGCCGCCAGGAAGTCGAAGCTCTTGTCCTGGGCGCTGTAGCCCCAGGCCACGCTGCCCGAGCCGGAGCCGATGCTGTCGGTCTTGGTCAGCGTCAGCGTACTGGCCGCGGTCAGCGCGCTGATCTGGCCCGCGGTCAGGCTGCCGCCCGACCAGGCGAAGCTGGGCGTCCCCTGGCTGACCGTGTGCGTATCCGACAGATCGACGTCGGCAAACGCGATCGAGCCCGACGCACTGTCCGCCGTGGTCGAGCCGGTCTGCCCACTCAGCTCGGAGAAGGCACCGGTCGCCGTGGTGGAGCCGGCCACAATGCTCGGCGCGTCGTTGGTGCCGGTGATGGTCACCACCACGTTCTGGCTGGTGGTGCCGCCATGGGTATCGGCCACCTGCACCGTGTAGGTCAGCGTGACCGTCTGACCGGCCGCCAGATAGTCGAAGCTCTTGTCCTGCGCCGCGAAGCTCCAGCCATCCGAGCCGGTCACACCGTTGGTCGAGTCGGTGAGCGTTCCCAACGTCAGCCAACTCAGAAGCGTGGCGTTGTCGGCAAGCCCGCTGGTCACCCCGCTCGACGTCACACCCGTGATGGTCACACTGTGCGTGTCCGACAGATCCGCGTCGCTGAACGTCACCGTGCCCGTCGCGCTGTCGGGGCTCGTCGCGCCGGTCTGGCCCGCCACCTCCGTGATCGCGCCCGTCTGTGCGCCGCTGGTGATCACCGGAGTGTCGTTGGTCCCGGCGATGGTCACCATCACGTTCTGGCTGGTGGTCCCACCGTGACCGTCATTGATGCTGACGGCATAGGTCACCGTCAGGGTCTGGCCGGCGGCCAGGAAGTCGAAGCTCTTGTCCTGGGCGCTGTAGCCCCAGGCCACGCTGCCCGAGCCGGAGCCGGTGCTGTCGGTCTTGGTCAGCGTCAGCGTGCTGGCCGCGGTCAGCGCGCTGATCTGGCCTGCGGTCAGGCTGCCGCCCGACCAGGCGAAGCTCGGTGTGCCCTGGGTCACCGTGTGCGTATCCGACAGATCGACATCGGCAAACGCGATCGAGCCCGACGCACTGTCCGCCGTGGTCGAGCCGGTCTGCCCACTCAGCTCGGAGAAGGCACCGGTCGCCGTGGTCGATCCGGCCACGATCGTGGGCCCGTGGTTCGGCATCCCAAATGTCAGGGTGGTCGAAGTGACAAATCCATTCTGATCGAGGGTTGAAAGCGTAAACACGTCAGTGGCTGTCGTGAAAGACGTCACCGTATAGCTATAGGTTCCGTCGGCGTAGACCGTGAGTTTTCCATCTGTCCCTGCCACCGTGTAGGAGGTCGGCAGGCTCGCTGTCCCTTGGAGATACTGCGCCACGTTGAGCGACGGATCCAACGAGGTCGCGGTCGGAGCACCGTTGCCGGCAGCAACGCCCACGATTTTGAATGTGTCGGTGAAGCTGGTCGAGCTGGTGCCGAGCGTGTTGGTGAAGAGATTGAGGCTATTGAGCGAGCCGCTGCTCGAAGTCGCGCCAACAGCCAGACCAATCGTACCGGGATTGACGATTTGAACCTGGAGCGCCTCCCAACCATTGAGGACGAGGCCGCCCCCGCTGGTCGAGGCACCGGTGCCGGAGGTTCCCGCGGCGAAATTGAAGGAATAGCTCGCGCTACTGCATTGGTTCGCGGCCAGCCAGTTCGCATACTGTGTCAGTTGCGATTTGATCAGCGCGTATTCATCCGCAGTAACGACGATACGAATCGTATCAGTGCCGCCCCCACCATTATACTTGTCCACGTCGCCCGCCAGCGACTGCAACTGCGATGAGCCGCCTAAGTTGACCACCTTGTAGTGGTCGGAAAGGGCATAGATCGCGAGATCGCTGCCGTTGCCCGCACTGATGACATCACTGCCGGAGCCCGCAATGATGACATCGGTGCCATTCCCGACATTGATCGTGTCGTTTCCCGCGCCGGCATAAATGATGTTGGCGCCGTTACCGCTAACGATCGTATCTGTCCCGCTTCCAGCAACGATGACATTGGTCCCGTTGCCATCGCTGATGCTGTTCGTGCCGCTGGTCCCGGCCGCGTAGATCAGGTTGCCCCCATTGCCATCGCTGATGGTCGCGTTGTTGCCGCTGGCGATGATCGTGTTGGAGCCATTGCCATCGCTTATGACATTGTTGTTGCCTGTAACCGTTATCGTATTGGTGCCGTTGCCGTCGCTAACCGAATCATTGT
The DNA here is from genome assembly GCF_054058595.1 of Bradyrhizobium sp. USDA 4472. Lineage (NCBI taxonomy): Bacteria > Pseudomonadati > Pseudomonadota > Alphaproteobacteria > Hyphomicrobiales > Nitrobacteraceae > Bradyrhizobium > Bradyrhizobium sp. USDA 4472. The sequence goes on along the minus strand of NZ_JBSSAM010000001.1, from coordinate 6,295,206 downwards.
TCCCGGTCACAGTGATGGCGTTGGTTCCGTTACCGTCAGAGACGGTGTTGCTGTTGCCCGTTACGGTGACGGTATTCGTTCCGTTGCCATCGCTGATCTTGTCATTGCTTCCAGTGACGGTCAGTGCGTTGGTGCTGTTGTTTCCAGAAATTGTGGTGTTGCTGGTGTCCAGCACGCCCGCATATGCCCGCTGCCCCTTGGTCGTGATCGGCGGCTGACACGGCGCCATAGTTGCGATCGAGGCGAGTTCCCAACGTCCACCACGCGCGGCGGCGCCGACGCGCCGCTCGGATGCCGCTACCTTGGCTCCGGTTACGTTCGCGAGCGCGCGGACGAACGCTGCGCCCTGCTCGCTTCGCGCCACCGCACAGCTCCACAAGCGGAGTTCTCCGCGCTGTCCGATAGCGTCGCCGAGAAGAACCAGCTCACCGGCTTCCCGGTCAATCGTATCAAGCGAAAGCAATCCCGCCGAGAAAGCCAGCTCACCCGGTCGTCCGTGAGCGATAATGTGGATCGCTTCCAGTCCTCTGCTGCCTCGGATCGCTCGCGCCATCTGGCGGGAAGCCGGTTCATCGCTGGAGAGCAAGATCGGTTCAACGTCTGACCGGATGCCGTGAAGCAACGTCTCTAGGTCCTCGACACCGGGGTCGATGAAGGCGATCTCGCGCTTGCTGGTAGGCGTCATCGACGAACTCTCCACTGAAACGAATGCCTGGAATGCCCCCGGCGCGCTCATACCCTCGACAAAAAGCTTGATTGTCTTGGTGGCATGGCAGTCGGAGCTGACCGCACCTGCGCGAACGGATCGTGCTCTGCGATCGCGATGTCCTCACCAACTCCGCGTGCAGGCGCGAACGGGCAATCGATCTGAGCGGGCGGACAAATTTTCAGGATTGATGGGGAGCCCAGAGAAATGTCGCGCGACCAGGGCCAGTTCGAAATTTGCGGGAGGCACGCTTGAAATTCGAATGGGTTGACCGGTGGTCCGGCCATCCCGGTACGACTAATGCGATTCACTGCACACTCCCCCAACTCTGCTAAGGGCAGGGCACCCCCAATGTGCCGAAACACGGTTGGAATACGCCGCGGAAATCACTCCATCCAGCACAACCCCGGGCTACCCATTCCGGATAACCGGACTCGCACGGGCCAACGAAAACGAGTTGATTTCTCTGTACACGGGTGCTTGAGCGGATCCTGGAGGGACCCGGCGTATGCGAGAGGATACTCCCTCCTCCGCATTGCCTTGAATGCTTCGTGTTTTTCGGCGCACGCCGCAATAGCTACGGCCGTAATCTACGATCTTGGTCTCGAAATGCGCGCTGCGAGGTCGTCCGAGCGATTCACGGTAGCGGAGATCGCCGGGCTTGGCCGCTTTCGCCTCCTTATGACCGATCCATCCCTGCCACACGGCGGAAGAGATGTCGGCTGTCAGGGGTAGACCACGCCGTCGAGCCAAACCGTCGCGATTGACCCTTTGCGACCTCCTCGCACCGTAACGGGACGCCAGCCTTGGCGACATTCCTGCCAGTTATGATTTCCTGAAAACTTGCGATTGGACGCTGGTTCAGTGCGCGAGCTATCCCATCGTGAAGCACGGCTGCAAAACCTGATGGCATCGACCATCGCCGCATGCGTCCTATGGGAGGAAACACGTGTCATCTCACGCCCAAGTGGAGAGCAGCGCGTACGCGTCCGGCTCCCTGGAGGCCATGCTGAAGGCCATTGGCGTTCCCCTCGCCATCATGGTCGCAGCCGCGATCTGGTTTGCGCCGACACCCACCGAACTATCGTTGCAAGGCCACAAGGCGCTGGCGCTGTTCGGCGGCATCTTCTTGCTGTACCTGACCGAAGCGATACCGCTCGCGATTGCGAGCCTGCTGGTGATCCCCCTCGCGGTGCTGTCTGGCACCGCCAATCTCCGCACCGCCCTCGACGGCTTTTCCGCCTCGCCTGTCTATCTGATCATCGGTGCCTTCATCCTCGCGACCGCGATGGTGAAGACCCGGCTTGCGGAGCGCATCACCTACATCATTCTGGCAAAGTTCGGTAGCGCGCCGTCAAGAATCACGCTGGGCATCACGCTGATCAACGTTGTGCTCGCCTTTCTGGTTCCGTCCTCGACCGCACGCACTGCGATCCTGCTGCCGGAATGCCTCAGTATCTTGACCATCTTCGGTATCGCCGCACGTTCACCGTTCGCGATCAACCTGCTGCTGACGCTGACAATGACCAACGCCACCATCGGCGCCGGGGTCCTGACGGCGACGGTGCCCAATCCCGTGACAGTTGAATTCATCGCCAAAGCCAGCGGACACACCATCACCTATGCCGAATGGCTGCTCTATGGTTTTCCGCCGGCGCTTGTGATGACCTTCTTCACCTGGTGGCTGATTCAGCGGGTGTTTCCGCCTGAATTCGCTTCCGGCCATGAACAAGTCGAGGGGCGGATTTCACAAAACCTCGGCTCGATGGGCCCTATGTCATCCGCCGAATGGCGCGCGCTGATCGTGTTCGTGCTGGTGACGTGTCTGTGGGCGACACAGGGCCTGACTGGGCTCGACACCACGGTGGTCTGCCTGATGGGCGCCTGCCTGCTATTTCTGCCGGGTTTCGGCGTGATGGACTGGAGCGACGCCAACAAGGGCGTCTCTTGGCAAGTACTCTTGATTGCGGGCGGCGGGGTTTCGCTCGGCGACATCCTCCTGAAGACCGGCGCCGCCAACTGGCTCGCCAATTCCATCTTCCATGCTCTCGGTCTCGCCGGCGCGTCGGCGCTGGTCGTGATCGTGGTGGTGATGCTGATCGTGCAGTTCATGCACGTGATCTTCGTCGGCACCACGGCCATGGCGACGAGCTTGTTGCCGATCATTCTGGCAATGGCCGGCACCGCCGGGGTCAATCCGGTCGCGCTGGCGCTGCCAGCCGGCATGATCATCGGCGGCTATCCGCTACTAATGTTCTACAACACGCTGCCGAGCATCCTCGTCTACGGAACCGGGCGGCTGCGCGTTGGTGATTTTCCCAAAGTCGGCATCATCGCTTGCCTTGTCGCCTGTCTGATTTACGCCCTGTGCGCCGCCACCTGGTGGCACTGGCTAGGCCTCGTTTGACATCAAGCATCCCCCGGAGGAACACCATGGCACTGCCACTCGCCGGCATTCTCGTCCTCGACCTGTCTAATGTCCTCGCCGGCCCGTTCTGCGGCTATCACCTCGCGCGTCTCGGCGCCGAAGTGATCAAGGTCGAAAATCCCAAGGGGGGCGACCTGGCGCGCCGGCTCGGCGCTGATCCCGCGATGGCGAAGAACCTGATGGGCCTGTCGTTCGTCGCCGTAAATGCCGACAAGCAATCGGTCGCGATTGATTTCAAGGCCGATGACGGCAAGGAGATATTTCTCCGCTTGGTCGAAAAGGCCGACGTCGTGCTGGAGAATTTCCGTCCCAAGGTAATGGAGCGGCTCGGGCTCGGCTACGACGTGCTCGCGAAGCGCAATCCGCGGATCGTGTATTGCGCGATCTCGGGGTTTGGACAGGACGGTCCATGGGCGGGCCGCCCCGCTTACGATCAGATCGTGCAGGGATTGTCCGGCGTGATGAGTGTCACTGGCGATTCCGAGACCGCGCCGTTACGCACGGGATTTCCGATCGCCGATACGATTGCGGGCCTCACCGCATCCTTTGCCATTGCAGCAGCGCTGGTCGAACAGCGGCAGACCGGACGCGGCCGGCGCATCGATGTCTCGCTGCTCGAAGCGACGCTCGCCGCCATGGGCTGGGTGGTCTCGAACCACCTCAATGCCAATGTCGATCCCCGTCCGATCGGCAACGAGAATTTCACCGCGGCGCCGTCAGGCACGTTCGCGACCGGTTCCGGCCCCCTGAACATCGCAGCCAATGAGCAGAAGCAATACGAGGCACTGTGCGACATCATCGGCAAGCCTGAAATGAAATCCGATCCGCGGTTTCGCGAGCGTCAATCGCGCAAGGATCATCGTGCGGCGCTGAAGCAGGAACTGGAAGTCGCCCTCGCCGCCAAACCCGCCGTCGAATGGGAGGCGCTTTTCAACGCCAAGGGCGTTCCGGCCGGTTGCGTGCTGAGTGTGCCCGAGGTGCTGAGAGAGCAACAGGTCACCAGCCGCAAGTTCGTCGAGAGCCTGAAGGCAAACGTAACGGGCGGTCAGACCATGCGGGTGACGCGTCCCGGTTTCCTCCTTGAGAGCGATTATCCCGAACCGTCGCCGCCACCGAGTCTCGGCCAGGACACCATGAAATGGCTCCGGCAGATCGGCTTCAAGGACGCCGAGATCGAAACTTTCGGCCGGCGCGGCGTCATCGCCTTCGACAACCGGCCGACGGTTAAGGATACCGCCAGGATGCCCGACCTGAAGGCGCGCGCCGAAACATCGAGCACCTGAGAGAGGAGAGCAACCGTGACTGATCAAACTGCCGCCGATATGCTGCAAAAGGCTACCCAATGGTGGTCGACCGACATCATCGACATGAAACCGGGCGTGATCCGCTTTCGCGGTTTTCCGATCGAACAACTGATCGGCCGGGTGTCGTTTCCGCAAATGATCTGGCTGATGCTGAAGGGCGATCTGCCATCCGCCGAACAGGGGGCGCTGCTGGAGGCCGCGCTGGTCTCCGCTGTCGATCACGGCCCGCAAGCCCCATCGATTGCGATCGGACGCATGGCCGTGACCTGCGGCCTGCCGCTCAACGGCGCGATGGCCTCTGCCATCAACGTGCTCGACGACGTCCACGGCGGCGCCGGCGAGCAGTGTATGGAGCTTTACGCCGACATCGCGACCCGTCAGGATGCGGGCGCAACGCTTGACGCCGCCGTTGAGCAGGCGCTCGATGCCTTCATCGCGACGAGCGGCAAGATCGTGCCCGGCTTCGGTCATCGCTTTCATCCCGTCGATCCGCGGTCGCCGCGGTTGCTCGAACTGGTCGACGGCGCACGCAAGATCAAGATCGTATCCGGCCGCTTCGCCGACATCGGCCGCGGCGTCGAGGACCTGATGCAGCGGCGCAAGGGCCGCAAGATTCCGATGAACATCGATGGCGCCACCGCCGTCATCTACTCCGAACTAGGCTTCTCGCCGGCGCTCGGGCGCGGCCTCTTCATTCTCTCCCGCTCGGTCGGAATCCTCGCCCATGCCTGGGAACAGTCGCAGCAGGGCGGCCGCATCAAGGGCCCGATGCCTCCCGACATCCCCTACCGCTACACCGGACCGGCGCCGCGGGATTTCGCGAAATGATCCAGCCGTCACCGTCAGGGACCAGCAACTATCTGGCGGTGCGGCCTGACTGGCTCGCGCGCGGCGTCGAGGCAGCGCTGGAGCCCGAGCTTCCGATCATCGACGCCCATCATCATCTCTGGGACCGGCCGAACTGGAAGTACCTGTTCGACGAATACAACGCAGACATTGCCGCCAGCGGACACAACATAACGGCCAGCGTCTTCATGCAGTGCCAGGCGATGTACCGCAGCGACGGTCCGGCCGAAATGCGGGTGATCGGCGAGACCGAGTTCATCAACGGCGTTGGGGCGATGAGCGCGAGCGGCAACTACGGCCCGCGGGGTCTCTGTGCCGGCATCATCGGTCATGCTGATCTGCGGCTTGGTGACGCTGTCGCACCGGTCCTGGAGGCACATCTTGCCGCTGCGCCCAATCGTTTCCGCGGCATCCGGCATATCACTGTTTGGGATGCTGACCGAAGCCTGATGAATCCGCTCAGTGCCGGACCGCCCGCCCTGCTCAGCGATGAAACATTCCGCAAGGGGTTTGCGCGCCTCGCGCCGCTCGGCCTTGTCTTCGATGCCTGGCTATTTCATCCGCAAATTCCTGAATTGACCGCACTCGCCCGGGCGTTTCCGCAAACCACGATCGTGCTCGATCATCTCGGCGGCATCGTCGGGATCGGCGCCTACCAGGATCGCCGCGACGAAATCTTCGCCGGCTGGTCGCGCTCGATCCGCGAACTGGCCACCTGCCAAAACATTTGCGTCAAGCTCGGCGGCCTCGGCATGCGCATCAATGGCTTTGGTTTCGAAGCTCAAGACGCGCCGCCGAGTTCGGAAGTCCTCGCCGAAACGTGGCGGCCCTACGTCGAAACCTGCATCGAGGCATTCGGGACGCAGCGATGCATGTTCGAGAGCAATTTTCCGGTCGACAAGGGATCCTATTCTTACGGAACTGTCTGGAACGCATTCAAGCGCCTGACCCGACAGGCTGGCGACAGCGAGCTAACCAGCCTGTTCAGTGCGACTGCCGCACGCGTTTATGGGCTCGCTCCGCGGGGCTGACGATGACCCCAGGCGTCTGGGCTTCGGTCATGCCCGGCAGCGTGACCTGATCGAGGAAGTCGCGGCCCTTCGCCTTGAGCAGTGCGACGACGCGCTGCGCCGCCGGCGAGAGATAGCCGTCGCGTCGGATGACGAAGCCGAGCGGCCGTCGCATCGTGGTAGTGTCGATCATCAGCCGGGCGAGCTGGCTGCCGAGCCGCAGCGGATGCAGGTTTCGGGTCGAGGTGAAGCTTAACAGCGCTGTGTCGGCGATCAGTTTCGGTAATGTCGTGATCGAGTTGGTTTCAATCTGGACCGACGGCAGCGGCAGCCCGTGGGCCTCGAATACATGGTCGATCCATTGGCGCATCGCGACGCTGCGCGCCGGCAGCACCCATTTCGAGCTGGCAAGATCGTTGATCGTGAGCGGCTTCCCGCACAGTGGATGATTTTTTGCTGCCACGACGACGACTTCATCGATGCCGAAGGCTTCGTGCCGGAATTCCTGCTCGTCGGAGGCAAGCACCGGTCCGATAGCAAGATCGAGCACCCGCTCGCGCAGCGCCGTCCGCAGTACGCCGCTCATTCCGATCTGGATTTCGATCGTCAGCCCCGGCGCGTCGCCGATGATTGCCCGGCAGATCTGCGGCAGCAGGTATTCGCCCATGGTCGCGCCGCAGCCGATAGCGACGTGCCCAGCGGCCCCGGCGGCGAAATCCGTCACTTCTCGCAACGACTCCTCCATCGCCTCGCGCATGCGACGGGCACGGGTGAGCAGGACCTCGCCCACCCGCGTCAGCGTGATGCCGCGCCCCGTCCGCTCAAACAGGTCGGCGCCGACTGTCTCCTCGAGCCGCTGGATGCATTTTGTGAGTGCGGGCTGGGTGCGGCCCAGCTTATCCGCGGCCCGGCCCATGTGGCCCAGATCGGCGATCACCTCGAAATACGCGAGGTCGCGCAGGTCCATTACTTCCTCCCGGTTATAGGTCCTTGAAAATTAGCAATTGGACCGTTGTCGACACCGTCTGGCATCTTGAGCCTAACACGGCTGGCTCGCCTCGGAAATCGAGGCTCTAGACACAGCCCATGACCGGGAGGACGAGATGACCGATGTCACGGCCAATGCAGTTGGCGGCGCTGGTTCGGGGCTGTTGGCCACCGCCGTTTCCAAGAATACCTGGCGCCTGGTGCCGCTGCTCGGTCTCGCCTACCTCTTCAACTATCTTGACCGCACCAGCGTCGGCTTTGCTGCGCTGCAGATGAACAAGGCCATCGGCCTCAGCTCCACGCAATTCGGCTGGGGCGCCGGCATTCTGTTCCTCAGCTATTGCCTGCTCGAAGTTCCAAGCAACATGATGATGTACCGCTTCGGCGCCCGCCGCTGGCTCGCGCGCATCATGATCACCTGGGGACTAGCGGCAGCCGCGACCGCCTTCGCCGTCGGCCCTTCCAGCTTCTATCTGATCCGCTTCCTGCTCGGCGTGTTCGAAGCCGGCTTCTTCCCTGGCGTGATCTGGTACATCTCGATCTGGTTTCCGGCAAAGTACCGCACCAGCGTGCTCGCCCTGTTCATGGCGTCGACGCCGCTGTCCTCGCTGCTCGGCAGCCCGATTTCGGCGGCGCTCCTCGGCATGGACGGACTGTGGGGCCTTGCTGGTTGGCAATGGATGTTCCTGATTGAGGGCCTACCCGCCTGCGTGCTCGGCGTCCTCTGCCTTTTCCTGCTGGCCGACACGCCAGATCAGGCCAAGTGGCTGACCACAGAAGAGCGTCAGGCGCTGCTCAACGAACTCGCCAATGACAAGCACGACAAGCCCAAAAAGGACCTGTGGGCGGCGATGAAGGACACGCGCGTGCTGATGCTGACCGCGATCACCTTCGCCTTCACCATCGGCTCCTACGGCGTCGGGATCTGGCTGCCGCTGATCCTGAAGAACCATGGCCTTACGAACATGGAAGTCGGCTGGCTGAGCGCGGTGCCCTATCTGTTCGCCACTATTGGCATGCTGTTCTGGGCGCGCCTTGTCGATCGCAGCGGCCAAAAGATCTATAATCTGATCGCGGCCCTGATCCTCGGCGCGTTGGGGCTCGCGCTGTCGGTTGTCTTCACATCGCTCATTCCGGCGCTTGCCTGCCTGACCTTGGCACTGATTGGCACGATTTCCGCGCGGACGGTCTTCTACACCATCCCGCAGGGCTTCTTGACGGGCGCCGCAGCCGCCGGCGGGATCGCATTCATCAACTCGGTCGGCGCGTTCGGTGGCTTCGTCGGCCCGTACATGGTCGGCTTCCTAAAGGACGCGACCGGTTCGTTCGATGCCGGCATGATCGGAATGGCTATGATCTTGATCGCCGCTACCGGTATCGCGTTTGCTTTCAAGGTGGTGGTGCAGAACAAGTGAAGGAGAAGATGGACCACCCCGCACGGAGCCTGCTTCTAGCCCACCTGCGAAGTTGCGGCGCGTCTGACAGAGGTCCCGCTCATCGCGGCAGAGCGGACCAGATTTGCTCAACCTAAGTTCTTCGCTTGTGACCCGAAGCAGGCGTTGGCATGGCTCGATGTCATCGAGCCATGCCGTCTTATGCGGTGAGTGGGCGTGGTCTACCGGCGACTTTCGGCGACTTGCTTTTCCCCCGGCAACTTGCCCCCAGCTTGCAGGCTGCTGCAAAGCCACCGGGACTCCTTGCCGGTCGCGCCGAGCAAAGTCTTGGTTTCGATACAGTGCGCATAAGTGTTGTAGTTCAGCGTGTCCCGGCACGTTGTCGAGAACGGGCCGATATCGCGTTCGCCACTCTGACTACATCCCACCCAGGGAGCGTTGCCAACCCGGTAACTAACTTCGCAGCCACCGTTACAGCTGCTGGCCGATCTCTCCAGCTTGGCAATCTTGCCCAAGACTGTATTCGGCCCGAATACCGACCCTTCACCTTGAGCCGTTGACGAGCCCGGCGCACGTTGGCGGTGGTGCGAGGTCACGGTGGTTGGCCTCTGCGTCGGCACGACGGTTGTTCTCGCCTTCGGCGCTTCGACCGAGACGGGGGGAAGCGAGGAGTTTGGGGTGGGTTGCGACGATGCGGTGCCTGACGAACTGCACAGCATAACAGTTGACAAAGTAAAGACGATGGACGGCACGGCGAAGCCAAACGACGATCGCATAGTTACCTCCAGAAAATGACGGAAATTCTCTTCCGACAGCTCTTGGTTGTATCACACAAGTTGGAACCAGCAATTCGGAATGGCAGTGACAGACCTTGGACGAGCGGTCTTGACAAACCTATGGAGAAAAACCTGAGGTTGGCCTGACGTCAGGTCATGGCCCCCAACCGACATCGAGCGGACGGCGAATTTCAACGCTCCGCGCGGTGACAGATTTGCGTCGGTTCAGGACCGTGGCCACGGAGGCACCTTGTAGTCCTTACGCTTGCCTTGGCTCAGCTCGAAGGCCCCTATCCTACCCTCCGATCGCCCAATGAGATTCCCTTGGTGCCAGTCGGCAATGCGGCCCAATCTTTCATCAGTGCTCGTCGGTTCTCGAGTTTCTGGCCACGTTGATAGGCCGCAGTCGTCTCGCTCTTGTGAGGGATCGTCAGCTTGCCGATGATGGGATAGGCGTAACGCTTGAGGGAAGATGGCCACTGATCGCGATGCTTCTCGCTCCAGCTCGACCAGTTGGCCCCGATGTATGCTTCCGCGCATTCCTCGAACGTCGACAACACCGCCTCGGTCTCGACCGCTTTCGCCTCTTCGCGTGCGTTTCGTCGTTCTTGGACGATGTAGAGACCTTCGCCGTCGGCGTATTTGCCGGGCTTGTTTTGGCGCTCTACGTCAAACGGTTTCAGCCTTCCAGCCATTGTTCTCCGGCAAAACGTCCTCCGAACCCACGCTCTAAAGCTACGGTCAGCGGCCCGATCAGGGAGAACACCGGGGAACTGCGAAGTACAGTCTTTCGGCCCAAGTCACTGATTTTGCTGTGGAGTTCGAACGACTGCGAACAGTGGAGAACAATATTCTGGCGGAAGGGGTGGGATTCGAACCCACGGTACCCTTGCGGGCACGCCGGTTTTCAAGACCGGTGCCTTAAACCACTCGGCCACCCTTCCAGCGCGGGAAGATCAGGCACTTAGCTAAAGGCGGCATCGAACGCAAGGCGAACTTGGACCCAAACTGGCCTGGGCCATTCTGGAGGTGCCGCAGCAGCCGCGCAACATCAACAGGCACCTGCTGTGGCTTGCGAGCGAGTGGGGTTTAGACGCGCCCCCGAAGGGGGCCGGACAGCATCGGAGGCGCTGAGCGGCTACTTGCCAGCGTCACCGCATCAGCTTCGACTGGATGCTCACTGGCTGTCCCGTGGATCTCAAGAAGATGGTCGACGAGCGCCGCGGGCGGCAGGCCGCACTACCAAGCACCGCGACCATTGTGGCGAAGCATGCCCAGTTCACGATCGGGCAGCAGGCGATCGTGACGCGGAGATCAGGCGCATACGGGTGGATCGCACATGAAGCCGCCGAACCCACTGGAAGCGTGACCGGCACCGGCTTCATGACGCACCGGCTACGGCTGAAGCGATAACGGCCAAGGGCCCGCCGGTATCCAAGTCGGCGGGCTTCTCTCTTGCGGCCCTCTCGGGCGACCAGTTTAATGCTCTCGATCACTGGGAGGATTGCGATGCAGAAATTGATTACGGCGGCCGCATTGGCTGCCGCGCTTGTACTTGCAGCATGTGGGAGAGAGCCCGGGCCAAAGGGTGATCCAGGACCTCAGGGGCCGGCCGGCCCGCAAGGTGCCCAAGGGATTCAAGGTGTGCCAGGACCCCAGGGGCCAGCAGGAGCGCAAGGACCCCAAGGACCGCAGGGACCGAAAGGTGACAAGGGAGACAAGGGCGATGCCGCGCCGGTCAATATCCGAGCGGTGCAGGCCGACGGCGCGGTCAATTGCGACGGCAGCGAAACGCTTGTGTCGGTCTTCTGCCCCAGTGGCGGCAGCGCGGATGGCGGAAAGTGCAGCACTTCGCCGACAATTGGTCTTTGCCTGAAAAAGTGAAACTGGAGCAGCGCCCGCCGGTTCGCGCCGGCGGGCTACTTATCATGCAAGGCAGGACACAATCGCTAAAACAACGTCGGCGCCCAGGTCTGCGGAATACGCCGAAAACACGACGCCGGCGATGAGCGCGACAGCAATCACTTTGAAAACAATCATTTGGAATTCCCCTCTTCAATTCAGGTGCGCAACGTTAGGCCGGATCCGTTTCCGTCGTGCTTCACGGGCACACCGAATGACTTCGTACACGTGGTCGTGATGAATCGGGAAAAATAGGCAATTTCTCAACGCGCGTGCTACTATGCAACCTATTTTAGAGGTTTGCATTAGGAGCTACCCCATTGCCAGCAAGTATCGAATCGATTGTTTCTGCCTATGTGCGTTTGAAGAACCGGCAAGCCCTGGAAGACATGCGAGAGCTTCGGCGCCAGTTGCTCGACGCGCTTCACTCAACCTCCAGCATCAACACGGATCAGTCTCGAGATTCGATCCTCGAAGATCTCCGCGTGATCGAGGATGGCCTAGAGCAGCTCCAGCCGCGCTAGTCGAAAACCCCCGCAGCATGCGGCAGGATGCGCTCAAGCGGGCAGACCCAAGCGGACAGACCAATGCCGCTTCAGCTCGGAGAAAAAAGCCCCAGCTTCACCAAAGGAAAAGTGAGCTGGGGCAAGGTCACCTTCTTGCCCAGGTTCTTGATCCTGGGCTATCGGGGAAACTTGGCAAGCTCACCGGCGTTCCGCGACCGAGAATTGGCCTTGGAACGCACACTACAAATGTTGGTTGAAGGGCTGCAGATACGCGCAGCGGGGCGGCCATGTGTAACAAGTGTACCGAGCTAGACAGCAAGATCGCACACTACCAAGCGATGCTGTCCCGCGTTACCGACAAGACGACTCTGGACGGTATAGCCGAGCTGATTGCTGAGCTGCTGGCAAAGAAGGCCGAACTCCACCCCGAGACTGAGGAGTAAAGCGCCGCCTGTCAGGCTCGCATTCCGGTGAAGGACGGCCCTGCCATGCAACAGCTAGCGTCTTCCTCCGCTTACGAAGCCAAAGCGAGGAGCCGCCCGTTTGTCGGGTGGGACGCGAACTGGTGTGGATTTGGCATCAATCCGGCGCGCGCGCTTGCAGTTCGGGCAGATGAAAAGGTGCGCGATCATCGACACTCGGCTGTCTTGCACCAACTGCGAGCGAAACCACCTCATGGCAATTTGGCAGTTTGGGCACTCCGGAGCCTCCAAGTGCTCCACCGCGTGTTTTGGTCTGTCCATACTCGCCTCTTGTTCAGAGACAGTAGCTGGGCACGAGCGGCGGCGGTATATCAAATGTGGGCTCGCTTAGATCATTTCGGTAGAACGTACCGGCGCAAGGTGAACTGAGGCCGCCTCGCTTGAATGGCTTGCTCGGTGCCGTCGCTGCTGGCGACAATGTTGGACCGCGCATGCCGCAGGCTGTGCAGACAAACCGGGGCTCGTATCCTGATCTCATCCGGCCATCGGTCGACGTAGTCAGCCGTAAGCTTGAGTTGTGGCTGCAGCGATAGTCCTGGCAGAACACGAGGGGATCGCGCACACCTGTTGACCGGAGCTCGCCCAGCGTGATCTTGAGCAGGCGGCCGTCATGTTCGGTGCGGTCCTCGAGCAAAGGGCGTGACATGCAGCCGTGGAAGCGCGGCGCCGATCGCATCGAGCGCGAGCACCACCGGAACCGACTACGTGGCGTGCGAGAGGATTTGAGGGAATTATCGGTTGAAGCCGATGAACAGATGAAGAATGGCCATTCCGAAACGTCTGGTGATCTGGAAGGCGCCCGAAATTTCGGCCAGCCCGATAAAGAACAGCCCATAAAAATAAGGCGTATAGCGCGGCTCCAATGCAAGGATGGGCGCTGCGAACCGTCTCCTGACCGGTTCGCGGTTGATAACGATGCTGCTTGCGATGCCGATCAAGGCGCCGACAAGCACGTCGCTCGGATAGTGGATGCCGAGGTAGACCCGCGCCACCGCAACGAACGTGGCGAATAGTCCGAAGAACAGGCCCCACCATCGCGAAATCAGCCAGAAGCTGGCGGCGATGGCAAAGAGATAGGTTGCGTAGTCACTCGGGAAGCTGCTCCAATTTTCGAGGTCTGGGTGCCAGGGCGATGCCATGCTCGGCGGGTTGGCCCCGATGCTGTACATCGGGCGCTCGCGAAAGGGCACCAGCGTGGATAGCGCGCGATTGATGATCAGCGATGCGGCGACCACCAGCAACATGGTCAGAACCGTTTCGCGCCGCCGCGGCATTTCCTTGTCAGGCCAGTACCACAACAGGCCCACGATGCCCATGAAGAGCGCACCCTTGAGTATGTCAATACTGTTAACGACGATCCGGTCCAGTGCCGGACTCCAGCCGCAGAAATCGTTCAAGGCTCGGAAGATCGAGACGTCGAGTCCGACTAGAAAATCTGTCACAGGTTGCCTTGCCTCCGCGTCGACCAAATGATCTAGATCAATCGAAGAAAGCACCCAGGGCGCCCCGCGCGGATTAGGCGTGGCTCTTGAACTAGTCGAGCACGAACAGCCGGATCGCGAACGACAGGTTGCCCTGCTGGCGGTTGCGGTCAATGTCACTAACCAGATCCGATAGTGTCATGTTGCGCTGGCTGGGAATCTCCTTCATGCCCGTCCAGAACGCCTCTTCCGGGCTGACACCGGACTTATGGCCGCCGACGACGATCGATCGTTTCACGATGGGCGATCTCATGCCTATTCCTCGCGCTCGACATGCGGGAATCTATTTCGGCGAGCAGTCGAAAAGCGGCCCGCCGGTTCACGCTGGCGGCCCCTCCGAACAGGCGTCAGTTCTGGCTCGGCGGTGCAGGGCCTCGATGGCTTTCCGATAATACTCTGCCACGCTGAGAAGAGCCTCTCGCTCGAGATCGAGGGAAGCGATGACCGCATGTTCTCTGCATGCCCTTTCGAGCCTGCGGAATTCCTTCAATTCCCGCTTCAACGCTAGCTCCAAGCCCGAGGCGACACGTCCAGAATTGAAACGTCAATCTAGCCAATTGCCGAAAATTCCCGCAACACAAATATCAACCATGGCGCGAAACGTCGCACCGCCAGGTCGGCTCGCGGAGCCAAATTGAATCCGGCCAGGCCGCCTAGCCTCGGCGATGGCCGCCGCGGCACGCTCCAAGAGAGCTTCCGTTTCGACGAGCCATTCCCTGTTATTAACATGGGTTAAGACCGGTTCCCGAGCTCGATCACGCGGGGCCGCTTCGGTTGAACTTCTTTGGATTCCATCTTCCCCGAGGGGAAGATCGAATGAGGCGCCTGACCCCGCAGATTATTGTTACGACAGCCGATGGGGTCCGTACCATATCGACGGATGGGACGATGCCGTCAGGCGCTTGTGGTTCACGATCTTCCCTGGCCTCCTTGAAAGTTGATTGCGCCGCATATGCATGACGAGAGTGCTCGGATCCGGGGCTTACGGTGACAGTGCACCCAACTCACAGCATCCGACTGCGGCTTGGCGGTCTAGCGTTGAGAGTTGTGTGCTGAGCCAATGAGGATTTCGTAGGCTCGTTCGGCTTGTTCCTTCGTCAAGTTGGCTGCTATGTCCGTTCCGATCAGCGCCGGTCCCTTGCGCTCTCGATCGTAGACCATCCAACCGAGACCTCCCATCCGAATGAGAAATCTGCGCGCTGGCAGTGCATTTTCACTCACCATAACCCCTTGACCCACTTCCCTGACGGTCTGGCGAGTAGACGGCGCGCATTTTCAGATTGCATCAATGTATGTGAATCCAACTTGGGAAAATTAGGCAAGGGAACTGTGCGAAAGCGAACGGAGCCGGCCTTCGATCTGCGTCTAGGCTGGTCCCTGCTTGGTGCAAGCTAGCCAAGCACCTCCAGCGGCCCCGGCCTCTACCTCAAAGCCCCCCACCGTGGCCGGGGCCGTCCTGCCTGTCATTCTGGTAGGCGATGATTGCAAGCCGTGCGTCCCCCCGGCTCGACGTCGGGCCGAACTCGGCGGCTCAACTGTCGCAGCCTCGCAGACGAGGCGTCGGTGATGCAAGGCAACGCGACGTTATGGATGTCCGTATCGGGCTCCGCCCTCACCTCACCCTGTCAGGCAAGCGTCAGGCTGGTGCTCTAGTTTCAAACGGCACTTGGGGCCAGTCATCGCAGCTGCCCCGTCAGCCATGCCTGATATCGGCGACACCGCCCAGGGTGTCGCTGGTGGCGAGGCCCGGTTGGATTCGCCTCCATTTCCGGGCCTCGTTTGGCTTCTCCGCAAAAGAAAACGCGGCGCCCCGAGGGACACCGCATGAAGTCTGTTTGTTGCGATCTGTTGCGTTGGCTCAGTAGCCGCAATGGCCGCAAGCAGGCTGCACCGGTGCGTAATAGGAATAACCCGGCGAGACCATCTCGGTGCGCTGGCGCGTGGCGTATTGCGGGGGGATGTGCTCGTACTGGACACCAGGGGGCGCCACCATCACGGTCTGCGGAACCATCACGGTGCGGTACTGCGCCGGCGTGCGGTGCGCGACCGTCGCACCTGGCGACACCATCACGGTCTCGTCGACGGTGCGGTATTGCGGAGCGACGTATTGCTGCTGATAGCAGGTCTGGCACGGCGGCGGCGGTGCGTAGCAATTGTAGCAGCCGGCGGAGGCAGCGCTCGTCATCGCAATCGCGGCGACGGCGGCAGAGAAAACGACAGCAAGAGTACGAGACATTATGGTGGTGCCCCAATTGCCCGAAATGGATTTGCGAAGGTCGCCGCAGTATACGCCGCAAAATCCGGATCTGCCGAAGTTCGTCGGGGCATCCTTAATGCGAACGGCCGGCTTGCGCCGGCCGTTCAGGACTCGTTGACCATGCGACCCCGCGTGACCGCGAAACTCGCGATCGCGCGCGCCTCGGGTCTACTTGCTGCGACGCTTCACTTCGCGCACGGCACCGCGCGCAGCACTCGTGGTGAGCGCGGCGTAGGCCTGCAGCGCGGTGGAGACATTGCGCTTGCGCGCAGCCGGCTGCCAGGCGGCATCGCCCTTCGCCTCCTCCTCCGCGCGGCGATTGGCAAGCTCCTCATCGGAAACCTCGAGCGTGATGCTGCGGTTCGGGATGTCGATCGCGATGCGATCACCGGTGCGGACGAGGCCGATGTTGCCGCCTTCGGCGGCTTCCGGCGAGAGATGGCCGATCGACAGACCGGAGGAGCCGCCCGAGAAGCGTCCGTCGGTAACGAGCGCACAGGCTTTGCCGAGCCCCATCGATTTCAGATAGCTGGTCGGATACAGCATTTCCTGCATGCCGGGACCGCCGCGCGGGCCCTCGTAGATGATGACCACGACCTCGCCGGCGACGACCTTGCCGCCGAGGATGCCGTCCACCGCGGCGTCCTGGCTCTCGAACACGCGCGCGGGCCCGGAGAATTTCAGGATCGACGAGTCGACGCCCGCGGTCTTCACGATACAGCCGTCCTGCGCGAGGTTGCCGTAGAGCACGGCGAGGCCGCCGTCCTTGCTGAAGGCGTGCTCGAGATTGCGCACCACACCCTTCTCGCGATCGCTGTCGAGCTCGTCGTAACGGCGCTCCTGGCTGAACGCGACCTGCGTCGGGATGCCGCCCGGTGAGGCGCGATAGAAGGTTCTGATAGCCTCGCTCCTGGAGCGCTTGATGTCCCAGCGCTCCAACGCCTCGTTCATGGTCGGCGCGTGCACGGTCGAGACCGAAGTGTCGATCAGCCCGGCGCGATCGAGCTCGCCGAGAATGCCCATGATGCCACCGGCACGGTGCACGTCCTCGACATGGACATCGGCGACCGACGGCGCAACCTTGCAGAGCACGGGCACCCGACGCGATAGCCGGTCGATGTCCTGCATGGTGAACTTGACCTCGCCTTCATGCGCCGCCGCCAGAAGATGCAGCACCGTGTTGGTCGAGCCCCCCATCGCGATGTCGAGCGTCATCGCATTTTCGAACGCCTTGAAATTCGCGATGTTGCGCGGCAGCACGGATGCATCGTCCTGTTCGTAGTAGCGGCGGACGAGATCGACGATGGTGTGGCCGGCCTCGACGAACAGGCGCTTGCGGTCGGCGTGGGTGGCGACGACCGTGCCATTGCCTGGGAGCGCCAGGCCGAGTGCCTCGGTCAGGCAGTTCATCGAGTTGGCGGTGAACATGCCCGAGCACGAGCCGCAGGTCGGGCACGCCGAGCGCTCGATCACCTTGACGTCGTCGTCGCTGACCCTGGAGTCCGCCGCAGCGACCATGGCGTCGATCAGATCGACGGCCTTGGTCTTGCCAGCGAGCTTGACCTTGCCGGCTTCCATCGGGCCGCCCGAGACGAACACGGCGGGGATGTTGAGCCGCAGCGCCGCCATCAGCATGCCGGGCGTGATCTTGTCGCAATTGGAGATGCAGACGAGGCCGTCGGCGCAATGCGCGTTGGCCATGTACTCGACGCTGTCGGCAATCAGCTCGCGCGACGGCAGGCTGTAGAGCATGCCGTCATGGCCCATGGCGATGCCGTCATCGACAGCGATGGTGTTGAACTCTTTTGCCACGCCGCCGGCCTGCTCGATCTCGCGGGCGACGAGCTGGCCGAGGTCCTTGAGATGGACGTGGCCGGGCACGAACTGGGTGAAGGAGTTCACGACCGCAATGATCGGCTTGCCGAAATCGCCGTCCTTCATGCCCGTCGCGCGCCAGAGGCCGCGCGCGCCCGCCATGTTACGGCCGTGGGTGGTGGTGCGGGAGCGATAGGCTGGCATGGCGGTTTCCGTCCTCGGGTTTGGCTGCCTGAGCGGGAAATATGGAGCCGCCTCAGGCCGTTCGGCCGGATAGCGCACAGGCCCGGCGCGCGCAACGGGAACTTGTCGTCAACCGGCCGGGATCGGCCGATCGCAGGCCTCCCCTGCTCCCGACGCGGTCCCGTTGCTAGCCCGAATGAAGCGCAGCGCGATCCGGGGCGCTCCGCTTTCGCTATCGCAGGATCGCGATAGCGAAAGCGGAGCGCGTGAAGCTGCAAGGCGCGATCTTCTCGCCGGGCCGAGCGCGCGCAGGCTCACGCATTCGCGCGCCGATCAAGCGCATTTTGGTCCGTAGTGCTCCGGAATGGAATCCTATCGAGACCTCGCGTACATCACGCTCATCGATCGGCGGCCACTTCCAAGGGCATCACCTCTGATCGCGCTACATGGGGTTGGGGGACCGCATGGGGCGGGGGTTGAAGGCTGGGGCAAGGTGACGAGGTCCGGACTCCTAGGCACTCCGGACCTCGGTACTTTCTACATCGCAACTTCGCGCCGCCGGCTTGATCAGCCGTGCGGCGCGAAGTCGTTTTGGGGCCGCCCCATCCGATATCGGGATTACTTCGGCACGTTCCGCTCGAGATCCTCGAGCCACGCCGCCGCGCTCGAATCCGAGGGCGCCCGCCAGTCCCCACGCGGCGACAACGAGCCGCCGGCCGAAACCTTTGGCCCGTTCGGCATCGCCGAGCGCTTGAACTGGCTGAAGGCGAAGAAGCGGCGCAAGAACACCTCAAGCCAGCGCCGGATTTCCGGGAGATCGTACGCCTTACGCTTGTCGGCCGGGAATGCCGGCGGCCATTCGCCCTTTGCGACGTCCTTCCAGGCCTGCAACGCCATGAAGGCGATCTTGGACGGCCGCAAGCCGAAGCGCAGCGTGTAGAACAGGTTGAAATCCTGCAGTTCGTAAGGCCCGACGGAGGCTTCCGTGCTCTGCGGCTTCTCGCCCGGCTTGACCGGAACCAGCTCCGGCGAGATTTCGGCCGACAGGATCGAGGCCAGCGTTCCGTTCACATCGCCGCTGAACTGTTTCGAGCCGATCACCCAGCGGATCAGATGCTGGATCAGCGTCTTCGGCACGCCGGCGTTGACGTTATAATGCGCCATCTGGTCGCCGACGCCGTAGGTGCACCAACCGAGCGCGAGCTCGGAGAGATCGCCGGTCCCGATGACGATGCCGCCGTGATGGTTGGCGAGCCGGAAGAGATAGTCCGTGCGCAGGCCCGCCTGAACGTTCTCGAAGGTGACATCGTAGACCTTGTCGCCCGAGCCGAAGGGATGGCCGATGTCCTTGAGCATCTGCGTGGCCGTGGTGCGGATGTCGAGTTCCTGCCAGGTCGTCTTGAGCGCCTGCATCAGCGCCAGCGCATTGGTCTTGCTCTCGCTGCCGGTGGCAAAGCCAGGCATGGTGTAGGCCAGAATGTTCTCGCGCGGCAGGCCGAGCAGGTCGACGGCCTTGGCGGCGACGATCAGCGCGTGCGTGGAGTCGAGACCGCCTGAGACCCCGATCACCACGCGCTTGGTGCCGGTGGCGCGCATGCGCTGCACGAGGCCCGCGACCTGGATATTATAGGCCTCGTAACAATCCTGCTCGAGCAGGCTCTCGTCGCTCGGCACGAACGGGAAGCGCTCGACCTTGCGCAGGAAGCCGATGTCGGCCGCCGGCGGATTCAGGGAGAACGTGATCTTGCGGTAGAAGCCCTCGCGCTGGCGGCGGTTGTCGTCGAACGTGCCCATCAGGGCGCGCTCCTGCCTGAGCAGGTCGAGATCGACGTCGGCCAACGTGATCTGGCCGTCCTGCCTGAAGCGCTCGCCCTCGGCCAGCAGCACGCCGTTCTCATAGATCGAGGTCTGGCCGTCCCAAGCGAGGTCGGTGGTGGATTCCCCTGCCCCCGCGGCGGAATAGACATAAGCCGCGAGGCAGCGCGCGGAGGTGGACTGACACAACAGCGCACGCGAGCGCGCCCGGCCGATCGTGATCGGGCTGCCCGAGAGGTTGATCAGCACGCTCGCGCCCGCCAGCGCAAGCTCGGAGGCCGGCGTCACCGGGATCCACATGTCCTCGCAGATCTCGACGCCGACGGTGAGGCCGGGAAAGTCCTCCGCCGCGAACAGCAAGTCGGTTCCGAAGGGTGCGTTCAGTCGGCCGAACGCGATCATCTCTCCCGCAATCCCGGCGCCGGAGGCGAAATGACGTCCCTCGTAGAATTCGCGATAGGTCGGCAGATAGCTCTTGGGCACGACGCCCAGAATGCTGCCGCGATGGATGACCACGGCGCAGTTGTAGATGCGATGGCCGAAGCGCAGCGGCGCACCGACGATCAGCACGGTCATCAGTGGCGCGGAGGCCTCGACGATCGATGCCAATCCACGCTCGACCGCATCGAGCAGCGGATCCTGCTTGACGAGGTCCTCGATGGCATAGCCTGAGAGGCACAGCTCGGGAAACACCGATACAGCGACCGATCGCGCGTCGCAGGTTTTTGCTGCCGCGATCACTGCCTTCGCATTGGCCGAGGGATCGGCCACATGGGAGGTGGTAACACAGGCTGCCACCCGCGCAAATCCGTGGGCGTAGATCGAGTGGAAGCTCATCGCGCAAAGGACCCTTGACCTTGTCGGACCGGCCGCCGCCGGCTCCAGCCTCTATGTAGCCCATCGACGGGGTCCCGTGCAGGCCATCGGCCATCATGCATAACGGACTTGCAAGCCACGCCTGATGTCAGGCGCTGCGCGCCAGCGCGCTGGAGAGGTCGTTGTGCAGCCATTCGGCGATCCGGGGCCAGGCATAGGCGTGCGTCCGCGCGCCCATGAACAGGCCGAGATGGTTGCTGGGCTCCGAAGCCGCGGCAATGAAAGCCGGTGGCGTGCCCACGAGTTTGACCGTGGCGAGCGCCTGCGCGGGCGGCACGACATCGTCGTCCAGTCCGGCCAGTAGGAAAATGGGCGCCTTGATGTCGCTCAGGTCGATCGCATGGCCTAGCGCCGTGAAACGCCCCGATGCGATGCGGTTCTCGCGGAAGATCCAGTTGACGATCTGGAGGTAATAGGTCCCCGGCAGATTGAGCGTCTCGGCGTTCCAGCGATCGAAGCGCGCCAGCAGGGCCGCGCCCTCCTCGTCCGAGAGGTCTTGCTGCAAGGCCGCCGCGATGTCGTCGCGCTCAGGCGTCTTCGACCAGACGTGCAGCATCTCGTCGCCGCTGACATTGCCGCCGCCGCGCGCGACGAGCTGATCATAGACCATCTCCGGCGCGTTGCGGGCGAGTTGCGACAGCCTGGACTCGACGGAGAGATCGACCGGCGCGCCTGCCAGCACCAGCCGCCGCACCTTGGCGGGGAAGCGCGCCGCATAGAGCAGCGACAGCCAGCCGCCCTGGCACAGTCCGATCAGATCAACGGGCGCGCCGATCTCGTCGATGGCGATGTTGAGATCCGACAGATAGCTGTCGATCGAGAGATAGCGCATGTCAGGGGTGGCCGAGCGCCAGTCGGTGAGATAGACGCGATCGATGCCGCCCTGTTGCAGCGATTGCACCACGCTGTGGCCGGGCGCAAAATCGGCGATCAGGGCCCGATGCAGCGCGTAAGGCGCGCAAACCAGGACTGGCTGGCCGGATCGCGCCCGCGCGCAATCGCGCAGCCGCATGGTGGCAAGCTCCAGCGCCACCGTGCCCGGCGTGGTCCAGGGCAGCTCGCTCTCGCCTTGCTCCACTGAGCCGCGCTCCAGCCACCAGAAGCAGGCGTCCATGGCCAGCCGTGCCGCCGCAAACGGCCACAGCACGGGCTCGCCCTGGACTTGGTCCGATCCGCCGGGCTGCCGGCCGGTTTTCTCCACCGCCATCACGCCGTGATCCTCACAGGAATGCCTCCAAGCTGACGACGGAAATGCCGAGTTGCTTGAAACTGCGATGGGTCGCCGCAACCGAGCCATCGAGATCGATGCCGCGGCAGGCATCCTCGATGACGGCAACCTCGAACCCCGCCTTGCGCGCATCCTCGGCGGAAAAGCGCACGCAGAAATCCAGCGCAAGACCGGCGACGAAGACGGCCCCCAGCTCGCGCTCGCGCAGATAGCCGAGCAGGCCGGTCGGCGTCCTCTTGTCGTTCTCAAGCAGCGCGGAATAGGAATCGATCCCGCGGCGAAAGCCCTTGCGCACCACCAGGTTGGCGCTGGTGACATCGAGATCCCGATGGAATTGGGCGCCCGCCGTACCCTGCACGCAATGCGCCGGCCACAGCACCTGGGTGCCGTAGTCGAGCTCGATGGTCTGAAACGGCTGCTTGCCCTGATGGTTCGGCGCGAACGAGACATGGTCGGCGGGATGCCAGTCCTGCGTCAGCACGACATTGGCGAATTTTTGGGCAATGCGGTTGATGGCGGGCACCACCTTCTCACCGCCGGGGACCGCCAGCGCCCCGCCCGTGCAGAAATCGTTCTGCACGTCGATCACCAGCAGCACGTCGCGATCGGATATCTTCATCGCTGGCCTCATTTGGTCCGCCCGGCGCAATGGGCGCCGGCCGTTCTCGTCAATGTCGATCTTCCCGCGCTGCTTCGCAACCGCTGCCATCCCTGCAACGATGTCCGGGCGCGGCCGGGCACTCGGCCCCCGGGTGCAACGCTTTGGCGCGGTCCGTGTTACTAATTGTACCCCAGCGCGGATTCTCTGGTATCCGCGACATCAGGATTGGATCGAAGGACGGGAGGAGAAAGGTTCCGCGGCTTGCACGGCCACGGCAGCCTGATGGTCATGAGTTTCGGCAAGGCAGGAAACATTCTTCTCGCCGATATCGGCGGCACCAATGCGCGCTTCGCGCTGAGCAATGGCGAGCAGATCGGATCGATCGACTATGTGAAAGTCGCCGACCATCCGACGGTTCGCGAGGCCATCAGCGACGTGCTCCGGCGGGCCGACAGCGACAGGCCGGTCCGGGCGGTGCTTGCCGTGGCCGGTCCCGTGACCAATAACCGCTGCGTCATGACCAACAGCCCCTGGGTCATCGACGGCAACGAGCTCCAGCCGGCGCTCGGCTTCGACAGCGTCCATGTGCTCAACGATTTCGAGGTGGTGGCCTGGTCGCTGCCCGCTCTTCAGCCGGCCGACCTGATCCCGCTCGGCGGACAGGATGGCATGTCCGGGGAGCCGCTGCTGGTGGTCGGGCCCGGGACCGGTTTCGGCGTCTCCTGCCTGGTCGAGCGCCACGGCTCCCGGCTCGCCGTGGTCACGGAAGCCGGTCACGCGACCCTGCCGGCCGAGAATGAGCGCGAGGAGCGGGTCATCGCCGCCATGCGCCGGCGCTTCGGCCATGTCTCGATCGAGCGCGGCGCCCTCTCCGGCTCCGGGCTGCAATCCCTCTATGAGGCCATGGCCGAGATCGATGAAGCCCAGGTTCCGCAACGCGATGCGGCTGGCATCACCAGGGCGGCGCTGGACGGGAGTTGCGCGCTCAGCCGCGCGACGCTCGAGATGTTTTGCGCCATCCTCGGCTCCGTGGCCGGCAACCTCGCGGTGACCTTTGGCTCCAGGGGCGGCGTCTACATCGCCGGCGGGATAGCGCCGCGCTTTCCGGAGTTCCTCGCGGCCTCCGCCTTCCGCGCGCGGTTCGAGGCCAAGGGGCGGTTCCAGGACTATCTCCGCAACATCCCGACGCGCCTCGTCATGAAGACCGATGCCAGCTTTATCGGCCTGAAGATGTTCGCCGATCACAATCTGGATTGAGCTGAGCCCGCCTCAACTTCCTGCCGGTCTCGCAATTCACAGCTGGTTGCACTCAAACTGCGGTTCGGCGCGAGATTGCGCTTGCCCCTCAGTTTCCGATGGGAAACAATTCTCGCTGATGTGGCGCAGGTATGCGGGGGCGTGACATGCGTAAGCAGGATGCGGGCTTCGACTATCACCGATATCACCGGCTGCTGACCGAGGCTGACGATGACGACAAGCGGATGGCGCTGATCGAGCTGTTGATCGAGGAGAAGGCCCGGGACCGGTTGGCCGCGCAGCGCGCATCGGACCGCGCCGCCATGACGGCCCATACCATTGCAAGGGTGCTCAAGGCTGGCCGCAACTAACGCTTGCACGGCCCGGCCTCGGTGGCGAGACGTCGGCAATCGATGGCGATTCCGTTAAGGATCCCTGGCAATCCTGCGTCAAACTTTTTGCTCTAAGAATCCCTCACCTGATGCAGTTTCAGGATCAACAAAGGGGGGAATGAACATGAGCATGATTTCGCTCGCCGAAATGCCGGCTGCCGTCCAGACCCGGTCGACCGATCATTCTTTTAAATCCATTGCCACCTTCTGCTGCCTGGGCCTCATTGCCTCGTTCAGCCTGATCGCACACGGCGTCGATCTCACCGCCGGCCTGATGTGAAACACTGACGGATCCTCCGTCGCAAGATGGCCGTCCCTTCCGGGCGGCCATGTTCGTTCACGCCGCCTCCATCATCGAATAGGTCGGAGCGACGCCGTCGATCAGTGCGGAATTTTGGCCGCCGCATCGGGAAACAGCGAGTCGATCATGATCTTGAGCTGGTCCATCGCGATCGGCTTGCGCAGGATCGGCCTGCGCCGCAGCAGCGACGGCAGCAATTCCGGCCCATAGCCGGTGGCGAACAGGAACGGCTTGCCGCGCCGCTCGATCAGATCGGCAACGGGATCAACGTAAACCCCCATCAGATTGATATCGAGAATGGCGAAGTCGTACTGCGCGGTCATCGCGAAGGCGCTCGCATCTCGTACATTGTCCGCTTCCGCGACGACATGGTGGCCGAGTTCCACCACCATGTCGGCGATCATCATCCGGATCAACGCCTCGTCTTCGACCAGGAAAACGGAGAGTCCGTCCGCCATATCAACCTCGCAGCCACCTTGCGAAGGTAACCATATCCCAAATGCAGGAAGGGTTCACGAATTCGTGGCGCGCGCCGTTAATTTCGGCGCGCGCAATCCGATCCAACTTGATCAATCCAGCCCGCGCTCATGGCTGAGGCGAACCATCTCCTGGATGAATACCTCCTTTTGCTTGTCATCGAGGCTCGAATACAGTGGTTCGGCGGCGTCGGCGACGTTGCGCTGGTCGGCGGCACGGTCGATCAGGAATTGCGCCTCATTGCGCATCTGCTCGATGATGTCATCGGGCGGATCCCGCTTGGCCCGCTCAACGCGCAGGTTGAGCCGCTCTGCGCCGTTGTGCCCGAGATAATGCATGGCGCTGGAGAAGCCGAACCAGTGCTTCTCCTGATCCGGTGTGAGGTTCAGTTCAGACTTGATCCGCTCGATGTAGGAGTCGCTGTTGGCGACAATCTGCTCTGCGGTCAGTTGCGGCGCAGCGGTCTGGGTCAGGACCGTGACATCCTTGTCCTTGGCAGTATCAGCAGGCGCATTCTTGGCCTCCTTGCTGGCTTTGGCTCCCTTGGCGGCCTTTGCCGTCTTGGCATCCTTGTCCTTGTCCTTGGCCGGGCCGGCCTGCTTGGCGTCTTTCGCATCCTTGGACGCGTCCTTGTTGGCGTCCTTGTTCGAGTCCTTGGCAGCCGGCTGCTGGCCGTTATTATTGCCGACGCCGAGCACACCGGTGAAGACACCGACGACGCCGCCAATCGCGCCGCCGAGCACGCCACCGACAGGGCCGGCAGCCTTGTTGCCCGCCGCAGCCCCGTCCTGGACGCCCTTGACCAAACCTTGTGCATCCGCAACCGCGACCGCGCCAATCAGCGCAGTCAGGACGGACCCGAGCGCGAGCCAGTGTCGCAGGCCAAGCCGCCTGGGCGGCGCCGGGGTGATCATATCGGTCTCCATGTCGATCTGTGTGCCTACTTGCGAAAGGCAGGCCTCCTGCCGGTTGCAACTCTACCGTTTTCGCCACGTCGAGGTCTAGGCGCGGACAACGCTGTCCCCGTTTGAAAGCTGTTCTCGGGCGAAGCGGTGATGCAGGCTCATTCGGAACTGCGGCGTAATTCCGCATGGATTGCTCGCGTCGAGGGCGCGATGTGTGCGTCGCAATAAGAGCAACCAAATCTCATCGCTGCGCGCGCTGCCGCCTCTGCATACACAACGTTAGTTCTAGATAGCGCGGCATCAGGCTTTCTCGACAGAGACAAGCAATCATGATCTGATCGCGCTACCAATTTGCTGCGTCTCCTGCGTTATTTGCCGCTGGGACGACGGCCAACAAGAAACGTCCGACAACAATCAAAAACAAACTCGGGAAATTCAGAGGAAGCGACAGAATAATAAAACAAACCAGGACGAGGAAACGAGATGTCACGAAAGACACTGACGCGACGCCAATTTGTAGCGGCCACTGCAATGTCCTCCACGGCGCTGATCGCGGCGCCCTATGTCCGAGGCGCTTACGCCGCCGGCAAGCTCTCGATCGGCTTCTGGGACCACTGGGTGCCCGGCGCCAATGACGCCTCCACCGCGCTGGTCAAGGAATGGGCCGACAAGGAGAAGGTCGAGGTCTCGATCGACTACATCACCAGCAACAACAAGAAGATCGAGCTGACCGCCGCCGCCGAAGCGCAGGCGAAATCCGGTCATGACATCCTGCAGATGCCGAGCTGGTGGCCGCACGCCTATTCCGAGAATCTCGAGCCGCTCAACGACGTGATGGAGCCGCTCATCAAGCAGAATGGCGAGGTCAACGGCACCGTCAAATATCTGGCGCAGTCGGGCGGCAAATGGCTCGCCGTGCCTGCGACGCCGGGAAGCCAGATCAAGGGCCCCTGCTCCCGCATCGATCTCATGAAGAAGCATGCGGGGATCGACGTGCAGGAGATGTATCCGGTCGGCAGCCCGCCAAAAGACGACAACTGGAACATGGAGACGTTCCTGAAAGCGGCGGAAGCCTGTCAGAAGGCCGGCTTCCCGTTCGGCATCGGACTGGGTGAGACCACCGACAGCGTCGACACGGCGGGTGCGATCTTCCAATCGTTCGGCGCCGAGCTCGTCAACGCCAAGGGCGACGTCACCGTCAAGACCGACGAGGTGCGTCAGGCCCTCGAATACTACAAGAAACTGATCGCCGTGCTGCCGGCGGACGCCCCGTCATGGGACGACGCCTCCAACAATAAATGGCTGATCTCGGGCCGCGGCGCGATGATCCTGAACCCGCCGAGCGCCTGGGCGGTGGCCAAGCGCGATGCCCCCCAGGTCGCCGAACAGTGCTGGACGCATGGCATGCCCGCTGGCCCGAAGGGCCGTTTCGCGCCGTTCCTGCCCTATTTCTGGGGAGTCTGGAGCTTCGGCAAGAACAAGGAGGCGGCCAAGAGCCTGCTCGTCCATCTGTCGTCGCCTGCGGCGATCGAAAAATTCGTGGTGGCCAGCGGCGGGTATGATCTCCCTGCTTACGCCAACATGACGAAGTTCAAGACCTGGGCCGAGGAAGGGCCGCCGAAAGGCACACTGTTCAGCTATCCGGATCCCTATCATCGTCAGACCCTGTCGATTGCCGCCTCGCCGGCGCCGCCGAAGATCGCCCAGCAGATCTACTTCCAGGCCACGCTGACCAAGATGGCGCTGCGCTTTGCGCAGGGCGAGAAGCTGGAAACGGCGCTCGCCTGGGCCGAGGACGAGTGCGAGGGCTTTATGCGAACCTGAGCCTGTCCTGTGCCATGGCGGTTCACGCTTTCGGGCGTGAGCCGCCGGGGACGGGCGCGCTCACTCCCGCATGCCAACGAAGCCGACCGGTTTGCCGGCTTCGCAGTTGAATCGTCCGTTTGCGCTGGAGAGTCTGATCCATGGCCGATGTCATCGTTGAGCAAGGTCGCCTCGCCGGTTCCGCTCGCTCCCGAAAAGGTACGAGCCTGCGCAATCTGCTTGGCCGGAAATCGACCATGGCGTTCCTGCTGACGCTGCCGCTGATCCTCCTGATCGCGCTGCTCGTGCTCTATCCCGCGTTCTATTCGCTCTATCTGGCGACGCTGAACAAGGCGATGACCAAATTCGTCGGCCTCGGCAATTTCACCTTCCTGTTCAAGCGCGAAACGTTCTGGATGGTGGTGAAACAATCCTGCATCTTCGCGATCACCGCCGTGATCTTCAAGGCGCTGATCGGCTTCATCGTCGCGCATTTCGTCCACAACATTCCCGGCAAGAAGCAGCGCAAATGGCGCGGCATGCTGCTGGTGCCCTGGGTCATTCCGCCGGCGATGAGCACGCTGGCCTGGCTGTGGCTGTTCGACCCCTCCTACAGCGCCTTCAACTACACGCTCTCGTTCTTCGGTGTCGGCCCGATCCCCTGGCTCGGGGAGACCTTCTGGGCGCGCTTCTCCGTCATCCTCGTCAACGTCTGGTACGGCGCGCCGTTCTTCCTGATCATGTACCTGGCCGCGCTCAAATCGGTCCCCGACCAGCTTTACGAGGCCGCCGCGATCGACGGCGCCAACTGGTGGCAGAAGATCTGGTACGTCACGCTGCCGATGATGCGCAACATCATCGCCATCACGACGCTGTTCTCCCTGATCGTGACCTTCGCCAATTTCGACATCGTGCGCATCCTGACCTCGGGCGGCCCGCTGGATACGACGCATCTGTTCGCCACCTGGGCGTTCCAGGTCGGCATCCAGAGCAGCGACATTCCGCTCGGCGCCTGCGTCTCGCTGTTCATGGTGCCGATCCTCGCCGTCGCGGCGATCTTCATCCTGCGCGACGTCAGCAAACGTGGGAACGAAGCCTGATGAGCACGCTGGCGATCGACAAGGCCGGACCAACCCGCAAGCTCGGCAGCATGAGCCGGGACCGCGCCTGGGCGCTGCGCTGGTCCTATTTCTTCCTGGTGCTGTTTGCGATCTTCTTCCTGACGCCGCCGGTCTACATGGTGATCACCTCGCTGAAGAGCAGCGCGGAGATTTCGGCGGCGACCAATCCGTGGTGGGTGTTTCATCCCACCCTGTCGAACTATGTCGAGCTATTGACCTCAAACCAGTTTCTGCGCTTCTTCTGGAACTCGTCGATCATCTCGATCGTGGTCGTCTTCGTGACGATGCTGATCAGCATCCCCGCGGCGTTTGCATTGGCCCGGATGAAGTTCTGGGGCTCGGCGACGCTCGCGACAGGCGTCTTCCTCACCTATTTGATCCCGGACAGCCTGCTGTTCATTCCGCTGTTCAAGATGCTGGCGGTGATCCAGGACTTCACGGGCATTACGCTGCTGAACCGGTGGTACGTGCTGGTTTTCATCTATCCGACCCTGACCGTGCCGTTCTGCACCTGGATCATGATCGGCTATTTCGCCTCGATCCCGAAAGAGCTCGACGAGGCCGCGATCATCGACGGTGCTTCCTGGCTGCAGACCCTGTTGCGGATCTTCATTCCGGTGGCGCTGCCCGGCCTCATCGCGGCGACGATCTTCGCCTTCACCGTGTCCTGGGCCCAGTTCCTCTATCCGCTCGTGTTCACGACATCGGTCGACCAGCTGGTGCTGCCGGTCGGCATCACCACGACGCTGATCAAGGGCGACGTCTTCAACTGGGGGCAGATCATGACCGGCGCGCTGCTGGGCGCGGCGCCGCCACTGATCATCTACGCCTTCCTGATGGACTACTACATAGCCGGCCTGACCGCCGGCGCGACGAAGGGCTGAAATCGAGGGGTTGAAGTGCAATGGCCGACGTTTCCCTGCGTAAGGTGATCAAGCGTTATGACGATGTCGAAGCGGTGCGCGGCATCGATCTCGATATCGCGGACCATGAGTTCATCGTGCTGGTCGGCCCCTCCGGCTGCGGCAAGTCCACCACGCTGCGCATGATCGCGGGCCTCGAGGACATCAGCGACGGCGACATCATGATCGGCGGCGACGTCGTCAACGACGTGCCGCCGAAGGATCGCGACATCGCCATGGTGTTCCAGAATTACGCGCTCTACCCCCACATGACGGTCGCCGAGAACATGTCGTTCGGGCTGCGGCTGAAGCACTATCCCAAGGCCGAGATCAAGGCGCGGGTGACGGAAGCTGCCCGCCTGCTCGACATCACCGACCTGATCGACCGCAAGCCGAAGCAGCTCTCCGGCGGCCAGCGACAGCGCGTCGCAATGGGGCGCGCCATCGTGCGTAATCCAAAGGTCTTCCTGTTCGACGAGCCGCTGTCCAATCTCGACGCCAAGCTGCGCGTGCAGATGCGGATCGAGATCAAGAAAGTGCACCAGAAGGTCCGCACCACGACCGTCTACGTCACGCACGATCAGGTCGAGGCGATGACCCTGGCCGACCGCGTGGTGGTGATGAACAAGGGGCGGATCGAGCAGATCGGCACGCCCAACGAACTCTACCACAAGCCGGCCACGCGCTTCGTCGCAGGCTTCATCGGCTCGCCCGCCATGAACTTCATCCCGTGCCGGCTGGAAGATGCCGCCGGCACGCTCCGGATCCGCCTGACCGACCGCATTGCCTTTGCGCTGCCGCCGGCCCGCGCCGCGCGTTACAACACGCTGCCACGCACCGACAAGCTGCTGCTCGGCATCCGCCCCGAGCATCTCACCGAGGCGCGCGCGCATCTGGATCCCGGCGTCGAGACCTTCGACACCGTGCTCGACGTCACCGAGCCGATGGGAATGGAGACGCTGGTGTATTTCGGGCTCGACGGCACGCCGGTCTGCGGCCGCGTCAATCCCGGTGCCGGCGCCAAGGACGGGGCACCCATGCGTTTGGCGATGGACCTCAACAACATGCACCTGCTAAACGAGGAGACCGGCGTCGTGCTGTGACGCCGGCTCGAGAAACGCGAGCAGGCGGGGAGCGATGGCGACCAACAAGAAGAAGATTTTCGTTACACAGACTTTGTCGCAAGGGGCACGCGCCCTCCTCACCCAGCGGGACGATATCGAGCTCGTCGAATTTCCGAACCTGATCTCCGCCGCGGATTTCGAGGCTCTGCTGAAGAGCCATGCGCCGGTTCATGGCGTCGCGCTCGGCGCCACCGCCTTCGGGGAGACCGAGCTTGAAGCGGCCAAGGACATGAAGGTGGTGACCCGCATCGGCGTCGGCTACGACGCCGTCGACGTATCAGCCCTGTCGCGTCGCAAGGTGCCGCTGATGGTGGCCGGCAGCGCGAACTCGCCGTCGGTCGCGGAAGCGGCGCTGTTCATGATGCTGACCTTGGCCAAGCGCGCCAACGAGTTGCACGCATGCGTCAAGGACGGCAAATGGGCTGGCCGCCTCGCCATGCTGCCGTTCGATCTCTACGGCAAGACGGTCCTCATCATCGGCTTCGGCCGCATCGGCACCCGCACCGCCAAACGCTGCCAGGCGATGGAAATGAACGTGCAGGTCTACGATCCCTACAAGGGAGCCGCCGACATCAAGGCTGCCGGTTGCGAGCCGGTCACCGATCTCGACGCGGCGCTCTCCAACGCCGACTTCGTCACAATCCACTGCCCGAAGACGCCTGAGACCGTCGGGCTGTTCGACGCTGACAGGATCGGCCGGATGAAGCCGAGATCCTATCTCATCAACACCGCGCGGGGCGGCATCGTGAAGGAAGCCGCGCTGTACGACGCACTCGTCTCCGGCAAGCTCGCCGGCGCCGGCATCGACGTGTTCGAGGTTGAACCGCCGCCCGTCAGCAATCCGCTGTTCGCCCTGCCCAACGTCATCATCGCCCCGCATGTTGCCGGGGTCACGGTCGAGGCCGTGAGCCGCATGAGCGAGCAGACCGCGCGCAACATCCTGAGTGTGCTGGACGGCGACCCCATCAGGCAGAACGTCATCAATCAGGACGTGCTCAGTTGAATTGAATCCGAAAGGCGGCCGATTTGCCCGCCTTCGGATGGCCAGAATGCGTCCCATTTTGGTGCAGATGAGGCCCCAACTCAGCCTTAATCGAACCCGCGTAATGTATCCGGCCGCGGCGGCAGTGGGACGGACTTTGCCGGCCGCGTCGAGCTGGAGGATGGCAGAGATCGACCCGACTGACCACGCGCTGGCGACCATCGCCAGCATTTTGGAGCACCCCGAGTCGACCCTGGTCGTCCGCGAAACCGAGACCATCCGCGAGACGGAGATCGTCGTCGTCGGTGAGCACCCGGCCGTTGAAGACCATCCTATGGTCGACGAGCATCCCATGGTCGACGAGCATCCGATGGTCGAGGAGCAGCCGCTGGTCCCCGACCACACCGACGCGGACGGCTACAGCAAGGTCGGCCCCGGCCCCATGGTGGCGATCCGGCTGAAATGGACGGTTCATCGCGGCGACGATGGCCAGTATTACGTTCACGAGACCATCGGCGAACAGTCCACTCCCGTGATCAGCGGCCCGATGTCGAGCGAAGCCGCTGTGCGTTTCGTCGACGAGCACGAGGACGAAGCGCATCGGCGGTTCGAAGCTCTGCGCAGCGAGATCGCCGGCCGCAGCTCGCTCGCCGATTACGAGCGCAAGGGCGAGGCGTAATTACTTCCGGCCCAGGAAATCCTTCTTCACGAGTTCGACGCCCGCGTGCCGCAGCAGGTCGTACGCGGTCGTGACGTGAAAGAAGAACTGCGGGACGCTGTTGGTCAGCAGCAGCGTCCGCCCGGTGAAGGGCAGCTCGGTTCCGTTCTTCAGCTTGAAGAAAACCTTCAACTCCGCGGCCGCATCGATCTCGGCGCGCGGCAGGCTTTCAATGAATTCGATTGAGGTTGCAATCCGCGCCTGAAGCCCGGCCATGTCGTGCTCGAGCGGCGGCAGCGCGACCGGTTCGCACTGCGCCAGCAAGGCCGGAGCCACCGTGGCATGACGGCAGGCTTCGCCGACCTGCTGCGCCAGATCGTACATGTTCGGCGCCAGCCGCATCCCGAGCAGGACCGCCGGATTGAACTTGCGGGTTTCGGCATAGGCAACGCCCTTGTCCAGCAGGACAGACAGGTTGCGCAGGTAAGGCACGAAGAGGCCGACCGAGGCCTCATACATCGAGATCGCCACGCCAACATCCTTTCAGTTCCGCCTCGCCAGAAACTTGCATCTGGTCTAAATCCACGTCTGAAGAAGCTGTACAATGACAGCTCGGGCATGGGTGGAAAAGAGATGATCGTTCGAATCTTCGCAACGTTGGCCGTTGCGCTCCTGGCAAACGTCTCGGCTTACGCGCAGCAGCCGGCCTCCTCGCGCCTCGACGAGATCATCAAGCGCGGCACGTTGCGCGTCGGCATGACCGGCGACTACAAGCCCTTCACCTATCTGGACAAGGCCACCCAGCAGTTCTCCGGCTTCGACGTCGACATGGCAGAGGCGCTGGGCAAGGCGCTCGGCGTCAAGGTCGAATTCGTGCCCACGGCCTGGCCGAAGCTGATGAAGGATTTCGAGGCCGACCAGTTCGACATCGCGATGGGCGGCATCTCGGTGACGCTCGACCGCCAGAAGAAGGGCTACTTCACAGTGCCGATCATGCGCGAGGGAAAGACGCCGATCGCGCGCTGCGCAGACACCGCCAAGTACCAGACGCTCGCCGACATCGACAGGAAGGGCACCCGAATCATCGTCAATCCCGGCGGCACCAATGAGCGTTTCGCGCGCGCCAACGTCAAAGACGCCGACATTACCGTGTTCCCCGACAATACAGCGATCTTTGATGAGATCGCCAAGGGCAATGCCGACCTGATGATGACGGATGCCTCCGAGACCCGCTATCAGCAGAAGCAGCATCAAGGCGTGCTCTGCGCCGTGCATCCCGACAAGCCGTTCGACTTCTCCGAGAAAGCCTACTGGCTCCAGCGCGACGTGGCACTGAAGGCCTTCGTCGACGAGTGGCTGCACATCTCCATGGAGGACGGCAGCTACAAGAAGATCTATGCCGCCTGGTTCGACTAAGCCGCGTCATGGCGTGGCTTGCCCCGGCCACTCTCGGGATATTGAACCCCGAACCTGATGCGGACGACTCATACGGTAACAGTGATCTAGATCACTTTTCGCGGTCGGACCGGCGCGTATTGCCGGGTGCGCGGACCACCTGTTCGGGAGATGGAAATGAGGAAGCTGTTGGCGACGGCTGCATTCCTTTTGGCGAGCACCGCTGCGCAGGCGCAGTACACCTTCGAATATGGCGGGCGCACCATCCGCCTCGATCCCGAGCGCGGCACGGTGCAAATTCCCGGCGTGTACGACAACACCGGCCAAGGCAAGGCCAGGAAGGCCAAGAACGACGCCAGGAACGACGCCAAGAACGATACAAAGAACGATACGAAGAACGACACGAAGGGAAGCCCGAAAGCCGAACCGCAGGCTCCTCAGCAGGCCAAGGTCGATCCACAGACGTCAGCTGCACCGGCGCCGGCCCCCGCTCCTGCCGCCGCCCCGCCCACACCGGAGCAAACGTCCGCGCCACCTGCTCCCGCAGCCGCAGCGGCGCCTCCGGCTCCGCCGCCCCAAGCGCCTCCGCCTCCGGCAGCAAGCGCCAGCACCGCTCCGGCCGAAGATGCGATGGTGCCGCCGCCTCAACCGGCGCCGAGTGCGGCGCCGGCGGTGGCCGCTGTGCCGTCCGCGCCGCCTCCGCCGCCTGCGCCGGCTCCCGTTCAGGCCGCGGCTGTCGCGCCGCCGGCGCCAGCCGCCGCGCCCGCGCGCGAGCTCAATTCACCGGTCGGCGTCTGGCTCACCGAGGAGAAGGAAGGCAAGGTCCGCATCGAGCAGTGCGGCACCAATCTCTGCGGCTATTCGGTCGACAGCAAGTCGAACCAGAATGGCGAACAGGTGCTGATCAACATGAAGCCCGGCAAGGACCAGAAATGGTCGGGC
Organism: Bradyrhizobium sp. USDA 4472; assembly: GCF_054058595.1. NCBI lineage: Bacteria > Pseudomonadati > Pseudomonadota > Alphaproteobacteria > Hyphomicrobiales > Nitrobacteraceae > Bradyrhizobium > Bradyrhizobium sp. USDA 4472. The sequence continues at coordinate 6,260,371 of NZ_JBSSAM010000001.1, read as the reverse complement.
CGCATCCTCGATCCCAACAACGGTTCGACCTACGAGTCCACGATCTCGCTGAAGGGCGGCGACCGCCTGCACGTGCAGGGTTGCGCCTTCGGTGGCATGTTCTGCGGCGGCCAGACCTGGACGCGCGTGAACTAGGTTCAAGCGCGACGTTGCAAGGCAGACAAGGGGCCCGTGATCCGGGTCCCTTTTTGCTTTTGCGTGTCATGGTGTCGCGATGTGCGAGACCTCACGGAGCATCTCGCGTGACGACCCTCACATCGCCGGTTCCGCGCCCGTGACACGCTCCCGGCATGGTCAACACAGGGGCGTGCCATGAACGGACTTCGCAGGCGGTTCTTCGCTAGTGCTATCGCCATTCTTGTCCCGCTCACGCAGGCGGCTGCTGCGGGCTCGACCTTCGACGGCGCATGGAATGTGCGCATCTCGTCATCGAGCGGCACCTGCGGTAACGGCGCGACGGTCGCGATCGGAATCAGCAACGGCCAGATCGCCTCGAGCAGCGCCGCGGTGACGGCGTCAGGCCGCCTCGCGGACGCCGGGAGCATCAACGTCACCTTAAGCACCGGCATCAAGCACGCCGTGGGCTCAGGCCGGCTCAGCGGCACCACAGGCTCCGGCACATGGCATGGTGCCATGTGCTCGGGCACGTGGACCGCGGAGCGGATATAGGCCGGCTGCCGCGTTAACCGAGCGCTGCGCCGTACTCGGCGTCGGTGACCGGCTCGAGCCAGGTCGAATAGACGCCGTCGAGCGCTTCCTGCATGGCGATGTGGCACATGCTGTTGCCCGGCGAGGCGCCGTGCCAGTGCACTTCATTCGGCGGAATCCAGACGGTATCGCCCGGGCGGATCTCCTTGACCGGGCCGCCCTTGGTCTGGACGCGGCCAACGCCGGAAATCACGTAGAGCGTTTGCCCGAGCGGATGGTGATGCCAGTTGGTGCGGGCGCCAGGCTCGAACGAGACGCGCGAGACGTTCAGCCGCGCCGGCGCGGGCGCCATGTTGATGGGGTCCTGCAACACGGTGCCGGTGAAGTTTTCCTTGGGCGCGCGGCGGGTCGGCCGCGCACCTGCGAGGGTGATGTCCATGGGGCTCCTCGTTTCCTGTTACTTCTTGCTGGCGGCGTAGCGCGCCTTGGTCTCGGCATTCATGGGATAGAGGCCCGGCAGCACCGCGCCGTTGTTCACCTCGTTGACGATCCAGGCTTCCATCCGTTCCTGCTCGACGCCCTCGTTGAGCACGTGATCGAGCATCGCCGCCGGGATCAGGACGCAGCCGTCCTGGTCGGCGACGACGATGTCGTTCGGGAACACGGCGACCCCGCCGCAGCCGATCGGCTCACCCCAGCCGACGAAAGTGAGACCCGCAACCGACGGCGGCGCGGCATAGCCGTCGCACCAGACCGGCAAATTGGTGCCGAGCACGCCTTCGACGTCCCGCACCACGCCGTCGGTGACGAGCGCGGTAACGCCGCGCTTGACCATGCGTGCGCAGAGGATGTCGCCGAAGATGCCGGCGTCGGTGATGCCCATGGCGTCGACCACGGCGATGCAGCCTTCCGGCATCGCCTCGATCGCGGTGCGGGTCGAGATCGGCGACGACCAGGATTCCGGCGTCGCCAGATCCTCGCGCGCCGGCACGAAGCGCAGCGTGAAAGCCGGTCCGACCAGCCGCGGCAGGCCCGGGCGCAGCGGACGCGCACCGCGCATCCAGACATTCCGCAGGCCCTTCTTCAGCAGGACCGTAGTGATGGTGGCGGTGGTGATGCCGGCGAGGGTCTTGCGGGCTTCGGGGGACAGCGACATGGACGAGAACGAGCTCCGAGGTGCGGGAAAGAACGCGCGCATCTTGCGAGCCGGGAGCTGGCCGTCAAGGGCCAAGAACGCGGCCCTGCTGGCCTTTATGCGCCGCGATAACAAGGCTTTATCGCCACCCCCGGAATTAATTTATTGGACTTGCCGACGCATTTACGCGAAGCAATGGCATTGCGGAACTCAAGGCTGAGCCCGCTTTTCTCAAGACCGATTTCGAGAGGTCATGGCCGCGACGCTCCCCCCGCCCCGCCTCCTTCCCAGTGGCGACAGTGCCGTCACGGTCGAGTTCAGCCGCACCATCGACGACGCCGCCAACGAACGCGTGCTCGCGCTCGACAAGGCGCTCGCATCAAGCCCCATCGAGGGCATCTCCGAGACGATCCCGACCTATCGCTCGCTGCTGGTGCATTACGATCCCGGCAAGATCGGCTTTGACGCGCTCGGCGAAAAGATCCTGGCGATCGCCTGCCGACCGCTGCCGCCGGCAAGCAAGACGCGGCGCTGGCGCATTCCCGTCGCCTATGGTGGCGAGCACGGCATCGACCTCGAGGATGTCGCGAAAGCACTGAACACCACGCCGGACGACATCGTCGCCCGTCACGTCGGCGGCGACTATCGCGTCGCCATGATCGGCTTCACGCCAGGTTGGTCCTATCTCAGCGGCCTCGACAAATCCCTGCACATGTCGCGACGCCAAAGTCCCCGGCTGTTCACGCCGGCAGGCACGATCTCGATCGGAGGCATCCAGGCCGGCATCCAGTGTCTGGCGGCGCCCAGCGGCTGGCACCTGCTCGGCCGCACGCCGGTGCGAACCTATCAACTCCACCGCAACCCGACCTTCCTCACCGAACCCGGCGATCGCGTGACTTTTTTTGCCATCGACCACAAGACGTTCGAGGAGCAGGATCGTGCCGCGGAAGCCGGCGCGATCATCGCCGAGCGGGTGGACGCGTGAGCCGGCTCGTCGTCGCCAGCATCGGGCCTGCAAGCTCCGTCCAGGACGGCGGACGACGCGGCGCGCAGCGCTATGGCCTGACGGTCAGCGGTGCGATGGACCTGTTAGCGCTGGCCGCCGCGAACACGCTTGTCGGCAACGAGCCGTTTGCGGCCGCGGTCGAGATCGGCCCGTTCGGCGCGACGTTCACGGCCAGGGATGGCGCCGTGCGCGTCGGGATATCAGGTGCGCCACGCCCGGCGGACGTTGCCGGGCGGCCCGTGGCCATGGACAGCTCAGTCACGCTGAAGGACGGCGAGATGCTCGCGCTGGGCTTTGCCCGCGGCGGTGCCTTCACGTATCTCGCGATCGAAGGCGCCATCAAAGGCGAGCCGGTATTCGGCAGCCTCGCGGTGAATGCCCGCGCTGGCCTCGGCAGCCCCTATCCGCGCCCGCTCCAGGCCGGCGACGAGTTCTCGGTCGATGCCGCGAGCGGCGCGCCGGAGTTACGGATCGAATTGCCAAAGCCGGTCAGCGGCCCGATCCGCGTCGTGCTGGGTCCGCAGGACGACGAATTCGATGATGCCAACAAGGCGTTGTTCCTCGACAGCGAGTGGAAGGTCTCGGCGACGTCGGATCGCATGGGCTACCGGCTCGAAGGCCCCGCCATCAAGCATCTGCACGGCCACAACATCGTCTCCGACGGCACCGTCAACGGCAGCATCCAGGTGCCCGGCAACGGCGCGCCGATCGCGCTGATGAGGGATCGCGGCACATCAGGTGGTTATCCCAAGATCGCAACCGTGATCACGGCCGATGTCGGCCGCCTCGCTCAGACTTCGGCGGGCACGGCGTTCCATTTCAAGGCGGTCACCATCGCTGAGGCGCAGGACGAGGCGCGCAAGTTTCAACAGCTGATCCGCAACCTGCCCGATCGCTTGCGCCCTTCCGACGTGATCGAGCTCAACATCGAGGCGCTGAGCGATGCCAACGTCGCGGGCTATGCGGTGAGTGCCATGGATGCCGGGACCTGGCAGGTCGCGGCGGAGCCTTAGACAACAAGACCAAAGGCGGAGAACAACCATGAAGACGATCGATCTCAATTGCGACCTCGGCGAAGGATTTGGCGCGTGGGAGATGGGCAACGACGCCGCCATGATCGAGGTCGCAAGCTCGGTCAACGTCGCCTGCGGCTTCCATGCCGGCGACCCCGACATCATGCGGCGGACGGTTGAGCTGGCGAAAGCGCGCGGCGTCTCGGTCGGCGCACATCCTGGCTATCGCGACCTGCACGGTTTTGGCCGGCATCCGATCGCGGGCCTCAGATCATCCGAGATCGAGAACCTCGTCGCCTACCAGATCGGCGCGCTGCAGGCGATCGCGACCGCGGCCGGTCACAAGGTGACGCATGTGAAGGCGCATGGCGCACTGTCGAATGTCGCCTGCGAGGACGACATGACGGCGAAGGCGATTGCCGCCGGCATCAGGGCGGTCGATCCCAGCCTCATTTTCGTCGTGCTCGCCAATTCAAAGCTGGTGAAGGCAGGCGAAGACGCCAACCTGCCGATGGTGCATGAGGTGTTTGCCGACCGTGCCTATGAGGATGACGGCAATCTCGTCTCGCGCAAGAAGCCAGGCGCGGTGCTGCACGATGCGAAGGCAATCGCCGAGCGCGTGGTGCGCATGGTGCAGGATGGCGCGGTGGTCTCCGTCACCGGCAAGGTCATCAAGATGCGCATGGACACGGTATGCATCCACGGCGATACGCACGGGGCCGTCGACATCGCACGCGGCTTGCGGCAGGCGTTGAAGGATGCGGGGATCGAGGTCGCGCCGTTCAAGCGCGGGGCGTGATCAGAACGGGTGCACCGACAGCGTGCCGAAGACCAACACCGCGATGATCGCGCAAGCGCCATAGATCCCGATGTGATGCACGCTTGCCGCGGGTCTGCGCGAGAGCGAACGCGCATAAAGGTGAAGCCTGGCTTCCGCCGACAATTCCCGGATGGTCGATTTCCAACGCACCATGCGGCGAGTATGAACGATCGAGCACGACGACTGTAAGATCATTGCGCAAATAGCGATGGAAGCGCCTTTTTGCGCTGTTTCGCGGTCGAAAATTCTCTGTATCCGCGAGTTCCAAGAATATGATTCGTTAAACTCCACGGGAGATGGAACCGGTTCCAGTTCCATCGTCCCGGGACGGCGCCGCAGCTCAATACACGTCAGCCTGGAAGCGCCCCTTCTTCTTGAGATCGGCGACGAAACTGACCGCCTCGTCGGTCGAACGTGCGCCGAACTGGGCCACGATGTCGACCAGCGCTCGCTCGACGTCCTTGGCCATGCGCTTGGCATCGCCGCAGATATAGAGATGCGCGCCTTCGGCGAGCCACGTCCAGACTTCACGGCCGAGCTCACGCATGCGGTCCTGCACGTAAAACTTCTTCTCGCCATCGCGCGACCAGGCCAGCGACAGGCGCGTCAGAAGCCCTGAGGTCTTCATCGCGTTCAGCTCGTCGCGGTAGAAGAAGTCGCAATCGCTGCGCTGATGGCCGAAGAACAGCCAGTTCTTGCCTTGCGCGCCGGTGGCCTTGCGGTCGAGCAGGAAGGCGCGGAACGGCGCGATGCCGGTGCCCGGGCCGATCATGATCACAGGAATCTTCGGATCCTGCGGCAGACCGAAACCATGCGCCTTCTGCACATAGACCTTCAGCTTGTCGCCCTCCTTGATGCGCTCGCCGAGGAAGGTCGAGGCGACCCCGAGCCGTTTGCGCTTGCCGATCACGTAACGCACGGAATCGACCGTCAGCGACAGCTTGCCGGGCGTGGCATTGTGCGAGGACGAGATCGAGTAGAGCCGCGGCTGCAGCGGCTCCAGCGCCTCCACGAAGGCCTCGGGATGCGGCCGCGTGCCGGAAAACTTCTGCAGCGCGGCCATCACGTCGAGCGTTGCGGCATCGCCATCGGGATCCTCGCCCTGCGCCAGCGCCCTCGCCTTCTCGCGCTGCGCGCCGCCGGTGATGAAGGAGAGCAATTCGAACAGCTTGTCGGGCGCAGGCGACAGCGAGACGTCTTCGACCAGCGCCTCGCGCAGCGTCTTGTTGTTGACCTTGGTGGTGTGGGACGCACCGAGCAGCGCGATGATCTGGTCGACGAGGCCGAGGTCGTTGCGGGCGAACACGCCAAAGCTGTCGCCGACGACATAGTCGAGCCTGCTCTCGGAGAGATCGAACTCGACGTGATAGGTCTCCTTCTCCGAGCCGCCCTTGTTGAGCAGGCGACGCGACAGGAATGTCGCCTCGACAGGATTCTCGCGGGTACGGCCGAGCTCCGCCTTTACCTCCGGCGCAACCGGTGCGCTCGTGGCCGGAGCCCCTGGCGCGGGCTTCGCAGCCGGCGCCTTGTCGATCTCCTCGAACAGCTGCTTCAACATCCGCGCCGTCTCCTTGCCGCCGGGGGCGCAGAGGTTGAGGCGGGCTTCGCTCTTATTGGCGATCGAGTCCGAATAGTCGGCGCAATTGTAGCCGCACTGGCCGCAATCCTGCTGCGCCATCGCCGCCATCATGCGGCGGCGGAGCGGACGTCCTTCCGCGAGCTTCATGCGATCGGCGATCGCCATCGCCGGATCATGCCAGGGCGCCTCGCCGTCGTCGCCATCGCCCTGCGGCGCCAGCACGGCGCCGTTCTCGGCCGGCGACAGCGCCGTCGAGCCGTCGAGACCGAACATGCCGACCAGAAAACCGTTCAGCCAGAGACGCTGGCCTTCGGTGAACGGTGCATTGGCCGGAATGATCTCGATCTTGGGAGGCACGGTCATCTGGGTCATGCTGCTGCTTCCGCTTCGGCGAGTTTGCGCAAGGCTTCGCCGTCATGGCGACGGGAAAAGGTCAGGAACGTCTCTTCGGGTGAGATCCGCTTGGCGAGATAGGCCTTTAAAAGCCCCTCGATCCTCTTCGGCACATCCTCGGCCTTCACGTCATGAAACACCTCCTGCCCGATGTCGGCATCGGGACCGAAGCCTCCGCCCGTGAACAGGTGATAGCCCTCGACCTGGTCATCCTCGCTCGCACCCGGGACCTTGGCCGCGATCAGGCCGATGTCAGAGATGTAGTGCTGGGCACACGAGTGATGGCAGCCGGTCAGATGGATGTTGAGCGGCGTGTCGAGATTGACGCGTTCGTCGCACCAGTCGCCGATCGCGGCGGCATGGCGCTTGGTGTCGGAAGCCGCGAACTTGCAGCCGGCATTGCCGGTGCAGGCGATCAGGCCGGCGTGGACGTTGGAGACCTGCGTCGCGAGGCCAAGCTTCTCGACCGCGGCGGTGACGAGCGCAACGCTCTCGTCACGCACCCCTGAGATCAGCAGGTTTTGCCAGACCGTCAGGCGGATATCGCCGTCACCGAGATCCTGCGAAATCTTGGCGAGCCCGCGCATCTGCTCGCTGGTGAGCTTGCCGACCGGCAGCGCCACGCCGACCCAGTTGAGGCCGGCCTGCTTCTGCTTGTGCACGCCGATATGGGCCGTGCGGTCAGACAGGGGACGCGGCAGAATCGCTTCGGCCGGCACGCGTGCGAACGGCTTCTTGAGGCGCTCCTCGACCAGCTTGAGGAAGCCGTCGTGGCCCATGGTGTCGAGCACGTATTTCAGCCGCGCCTTGTTGCGGTTGGTGCGATCGCCATGCTCGATGAAGACGCGCACGATGGCATCGGCCATAGCGGTCGCGTCCTCGGGGCGAACGACGATGCCCGAATACTTCGCAAAATCCTTGTGGCCGGTGATGCCGCCGAGGCCGAGCTTGAACCAGACACCCGGCTCGACGCCGTGGCCGTCCTTCACCTCGACCGCCGTGAAAGCGATGTCGTTGGTTTCCTCCAGCGCGGCGATCTTGCCGGCACCGTCGAAGGCAACGTTGAACTTGCGCGGCAGGCCGAACAGCGAGCGGTCGTTGAGGATGTGGTAGTGCCATTCGCGCGCATAGGGGCGCGTGTCGAGCAGTTCCTGCGGATCGATGCCCGCCGTCGGCGTGCCCGTGACGTTGCGAATGTTGTCCGCGCCGGCACCACGCGAGCAGAGGCCGATGTCCTGCACGCCCTCGATCAGCTTGACCGCGTTCTTCGGCTCGATCTCGCGGATCTGGAAGTTGGCCCGGGTGGTGACGTGGGTGTAGCCGCCGCCACAGCTTTCGGCGATGTCGGCAAGGCCCGACATCTGCCAGTGCTTCAGAATGCCGTTGGGAATGCGCAGACGCGCCATGTACGAGGTCTGTGCCGGCGCGACCCAAAAGATGCCGTAATAGCGCCAGCGGAAATTGTCCGCCGGCGTCGGATTGGCATTGTTGCGGGCCTGGTCCTTCAGACGCTCATAGGCATCGAAGGGATGCATCTCGCGCTTGAACTTCTCCTGGTCGGCGAGCTTCTTGCCCGCGGCCGTGAGCTTGTCCTGCGCCTTGATCGCCGCAGCGTCCGGACCTGACGGTTCGGACGGTGCGGCTGCCGCGGGCGCGCCGCCGGCGGCAAAGGCGCGCCCGACACGTCCGACCTGCATGCCGGACATGAAGCCTTCGAGATAGCGCTTCTGCTCGTCGGAGAAATCGGCCGTGGGTGCGGTATCGAGTTTCATGAGCTGAATGGACCTACTCTGCTGCCTGGACCGCGACCTGCGCGACATCCGTTGCCGGCTTTGCAGGCTTGTACGTCGTGTAGAGCGCGAGACCGGTGAAGACGAAACCGCCGACGAGATTGCCCAGGGTCACGGGGATCTGATTCCACAGCCACCAGTCGGCAACGCTGATCTTGGCGCCGAGCATCATGCCGGTCGGGATCAGGAACATATTCACGACGGCATGCTCGTAGCCGAGCGCGAAGAACAGGAAGATCGGAAGCCATGTCGCTGCGATCTTTCCGACCGTGGAGGTCGAGGTCATCGCCATGCCGACGCCGAGACAGACCAGCCAGTTGCAGAGCATCGCCTTGACGAAGACGGAGACCATGCCGGCGGTGCCGATCGCCGCGTTGCCGATGGTCTTGGCTTCGGCGACAGCAACGATCTTCGCGGCGACGCCGGCGACCTCGAGCTTGCCCATGTTGGTGAGCGAGATCGCGATCAGTACGCCGACGGCGATGCTGCCGAGCAGGTTGGCGACGAACACCCAGCACCAGTTCGCGATGACCGCATTCCAGCTCGCCTTGCCTTCGAGGCGAGCCAGCGGCACGATGGCGAAGCTCCCGGTGACGAGCTCGAGCCCGAGCAGCACGATCATCACGAGGCTGACGGGAAAGATCAGCGCGCCGACGATAGGCTGCCCCGTCGTGACCGCGCCCGTCAGGGCCAGCGTCGTGGCAGCGCCCAACAATGCGCCGGAGATCGCGCCGCGGATCATGATGTCACGCGGGGCAAGTGCCAGCTTCTTCAGGCTGGCATCAACCATCGAGACCACGACGTCAGAGGGTTTCGCGTAATCCATATCGAAGCTCCAGCTTGCCGCGCGCAGGCGGCGTCAACGGGTGAAACGGACGTTGATCGCAGGGAGCCGGTTGGAAGCGCACACGCGCCTCGCCAGAGCCCGGAGCGATCCGATCAGCCTCGTTGCTGCGGAAATCCACTATGGACCTGAGCCGCCGGCGTCCATGCCGGGAGGCTGGGCTTCCTCTATTCAAGGAGTGTGCCAATGCAGCACAAACGGCGAAGTCGAATGAAATCAGAACGTTACATTTGTGTGCAGCGCATGAAGTGGATCAAGGTTCATGCTGCTTCGGGCAGCAATGGCCCAAATATTAAGCTTCGAATCAATGTGATTAATTCTTGAGCAGGCGTTAGAAAGCCGACCGGCCGACCTCAAACGAGGCGAGATATCCGGCGAGATCGCTGGGATCGAACGCCGGTCCGGCAAAAGCGCTGAAGGGGGCGCTGGCGTGCCCCTCTCCCACGCGCCCGATCGCGGCGTCGTAGAGGTCCGGCCGGAACACGGCCATCGCGGTCTTGAGCGCTTCCGGGCTGAGGGCTGTCTGCCTCCAGCGGACCATCTGCGCGTAGAGCCAGGCGGCCTGAACCGGATCAGGACGCCCTGCCCCTTCACGTCCGACCAGAAGATAACGGCCGCTCTCGCGCACCGCGCCATCGGGCGAGGTCTTGAGCCGCCCAGTGAGGGAGCGCTGGATGACGTCGGCATCGACACCGATCCGCTCAGGTTGCGCCAGGATCTGCGCTACCTCGGCGAGGTTCGCGGGCTGCTCGATGAACTCGGCCCCCTTGACCGCCGCACGTACCAGGCTTGCAACCACATCAGGATGCTTGTCGGACCAGACCTGGCGAACCGCCAGCACCTTCTCGGCTGCGCGCTCCAGGATGTCGGACACGAAATGCAGGATTTGGCCGATGCCGAGATCGACCGCGACCGAATTCCAGGGCGCGCCGACGCAAAAGCCGTCGACGTGACCGTTGGCGAGACTATCGACCATATAGGGTGGCGGCAACACGACAAGGCGCACATCCTCGTCGGGATCGACGCCGGCCGCCGCCATCCAGAAGCGCAGCTGGTAATTGTGGGTCGAGAACGGAAAGGTCATGCCGAATGTCAGCGGATCGGCGCCCGCCTTGCGCCTGATGGCCACAACTCTCGCCAGCGCCTTCGCGGTCGCGAGTGGATCGAAGCGGTCGCCATCGATCTCCTCGATCAGGGCGGCATGCAAGGAAGGCGACACCGTGATCGCGTTGCCGTTGATACCGAGGTTGAAGGGCGCTGCGATCGGCACCTTGACGTGACCGAGCCCGAGCGAAGATGCGATCGCGACCGGCGCCAGCAGATGCGCAGCATCGAACAGGCCGATGTTCAGCTTGTCGCGGACATTGGACCAGGACACCTCGCGCACCAGCTCGACCTCGAGACCCTCAGCCGCGGCAAATCCCCTGTCGACGGCGACGATCAGGGCGGCGGCATCGACCAGCGGAATGAACCCGATGCGAAGGGGCGCAGTCATTTCAGCATCTCCGATGCGGTGATGATCGACTGCGCGATCTCGCCGATTTTCTTCTTCTCGCGCATGGCCGTTGAACGCAGCAGCACATAGGCCTCGTCCTCGGTGAGACCCTTGACCTTCATCAAAATGCCCTTGGCCTTCTCGATGATCTTGCGGTCCTCGAGCTGCGACTTGGTGCGCTCCAGTTCCTCCTGAAGTTTTGCGAAGGCGTTGAAGCGCGACACGCAGAGGTCGAGGATCGGCTTGATGCGCTCCTTCTTCAGCCCGTCGACGATGTAGGCGGACACCCCTGCCTCCACGGAAGCCTGAATCGAGGACGTATCGCTCTGGTCGACAAACATCGCAATCGGCCGCTTCACGGCGCGGCTGACCTGGAACATGGCCTCCAGCACGTCGCGGCTGGGGTTCTCGAGATCGATCAGGATGATGTCGGGGTCCACCGCATAAATACGGGCCAGCAGGCTCTGCATCTCGCGGATATGGAGGATCTCAGTGAAACCGGCCTCCCGCAACCCGTCTTCGAGGATCGCGGCCCGGACCGGGCTTTCGTCGACGATCACGATTTTGGGCGACTGTTCGGCGCTCATGTCTCACTCGCGGCAGGCGATTCATCCATAGCACGCCAGAACGCCCTGCAAAGGGTTGTAATTATGAGCAATTGGGACTAGCTCAAGCCTGTCAATCAGGCAGATTTGGATATGGATCAGACGGCTGCGCCCAAGGTCAGCTTCGTGTCACTCGGGTGCCCCAAGGCATTGGTGGATTCCGAGCGCATCATCACGCGCCTGCGCGCCGAGGGCTATGAGCTCGCGCGCAAGCATGACGGGGCCGATATCGTCATCGTCAACACCTGCGGCTTCCTCGACAGCGCCAAGCAGGAATCGCTCTCGGCGATCGGCGAGGCCATGGCCGAGAACGGCAGGGTGATCGTGACAGGCTGCATGGGCGCGGAGCCGGAAGCGATCGAGCAGGCCTATCCCGGCGTGCTCTCCATCTCAGGTCCGCAGCAGTACGAGAGCGTGCTCGATGCCGTGCATCGCGCGCTGCCGCCGGCGCACAATCCGCATCTCGACCTGGTACCGCCGCACGGCATCAAGCTGACACCGCGCCACTACGCGTATCTCAAGATCTCCGAGGGCTGCAACAACCGCTGCACCTTCTGCATCATCCCGAAGCTGCGCGGCGACCTGGTCTCGCGCCCGGCCAATGACGTTCTGCGTGAAGCGGAGCGCCTGGTCGGCGCCGGCGTCAAGGAACTGCTTGTTATTTCGCAGGACACCTCGGCCTACGGCATCGATCTCAAATATGCCGAGAGCCCGTGGAAGGACCGCCAGGTTCGCGCCAGATTTTTGGACCTCGCACGCGAGCTCGGCGAACTCGGCGCCTGGGTGCGGCTGCAGTACGTTTACCCCTACCCGCATGTCGACGAGGTCATCGCGCTGATGAACGAGGGCAAGGTGCTGCCCTATCTCGACATCCCGTTCCAGCATGCGAGCCCCGAGGTGCTGAAGGCGATGAAGCGCCCGGCGGCGCAGGACAAGACGCTGGCGCGCATCAAGCGCTGGCGAGAGGAATGTCCCGACCTCGCGTTGCGCTCGACCTTCATCGTCGGCTTTCCCGGCGAGACTGATTCCGATTTCGCCTATCTGCTGGACTGGCTGGATGAGGCCGAGATCGATCGCCTCGGCTGCTTCAAATACGAGCCCGTCGCGGGTGCCACGTCGAACGCGCTCGAAGGTGCCGTGCCCGCCGAGGTCAAGCAGGAGCGCTACAACGCGCTGATGGCGCGCCAGCAGAAGATTTCTGCGCGCAGGCTGAAGCGCAAGGTCGGCACGCGGCAGCAGATCATCATCGACGAGGTCGGTCCAACGGTGGCCAAGGGCCGTTCCAAGGGCGATGCGCCTGAGATTGACGGCGCGGTGTATCTCTCCAGCCGCCGCCCCTTGCGCGTCGGTGAGATCGTCACCGCGAAGATCGAGCGTGCGGACCAGTACGATCTGCACGGCAGCGTCGCCGGGTTCTGACGGTATTAGCTGGAACGGTCGGTTTACCTCTCCAGCAGGGACAGGTGGACACCCTTGGCTGGAGTCAGGCCAGCCATTTCGGCACCCAGCGCTCCGGGCGCGGTGCGCGGGCGAGATCGGCCTGGGCCTCGGCTAATAGCGCCGGCTCGCCGTTGATCGTTGGGCGGACGTCGTATTCGAAGTTCGGCATGACGCGACCATCGGCATAGAGGCCGAATTTCATCGCGTACCACAACCCGAGCTCGGGCTGCGCCCTCCGCATCTCCTCGCGCAAATCACGCAGCAGGGATTCGATCGAGGCGGCTTCCTCGAACGGTTGCGGTCGGTGCGCCAGCACGCGCGCCTCGTATTGCTTGCCTGATATCGCGACCTCGAAATGCGTTTTGTCCCAGGGCTTCTTGCCTTTGGGCAGGTGCGCGGCCAGCCGCCAGCCGAGCTCGGCCATCAGTCGGTGGTTGGCCCAGTATTCCTCGCGATCCCTGCTCCACTTCTCCACGAAGCCGCGAAAGTCGGGAAGCTCGCCGTCCTCGCATGCAACGGGTTCGCCGGCCGGCCTTCGGGCGAGCCACTGTGCGAGCTCGGCGGTCTGAGGCTCGACCTCGTCGTGCGGCCGCAAATCGTGCCAGGCCTTGTCGAATTGCAGCGACGTCAGTTTCGTCAGCAGCGCGTCGAGGGACGGTGCGAGCAACTCGTGGTCGCCTTCCGAGCCCAGCCCGACGATCGGGGGATCGTCGCGGTCGAGTCCGGCGCCGTACCAGCCGCCGACGGCCGAACCATCAGGCAAACGCATGAACAGCGCGAAGCGGTCGCGCAAGGGGCTGCCGTCGAAGATCGGCGCCTGGTCGGAGAACTGGCCCTGCAGCGAGAAGCAGCCGACGCTGCCCCAGGGCCGCCCGTTCAGCCAATCGGCAAAATCGAGCAGCAAGGGCGGCGCCTCGATGCCCGGCGGAAACGCGCCGCGTATGCTGTCGAGGTCGATCGGGTATGAGATGTCGGACAAGGCTGAAAACTGTCTGGTTGGTCCCGCCCTTTTAGTCTCGACCGGCTTGAGTCCGGTTCGAACCAATTCGCTTCCTGCGATCACAAACGCGCTACGGGCTTTTTAGTTTCTGGGCTGCGGTCGAATGATACGTCATCGCAATCCGCTTGACAGACCCTGCCTTTCGACTGTACGGACGCGCCCCATGACTATCTCCCGGACCCATCTGCGCCAGGCCATGCGTCGTCGCTCCCGCGACGATGATGGGTTGCGCCATGTCCGACGACGCCGCTGAAGTCCTGAGTTCAGCGCAGTTTTCGAGAAGGCCGCACCCGCAAAGTGCGGCCTTCTTGCATTTCACGTCCGTGTTCACCCGCCCCGGATCTTCCGAAGAGGAGCTCGACATGACCACCGCCACCCATCCGTATGACGCGCTGATGGACATCACTGCACGGCCGAAGACCGTGTTCGTCCGTGGCACCGGCTCGTATCTCTGGGACGACAGCCGCAAGCGCTATCTCGATTTCGTGCAGGGTTGGGCCGTGAACTGCCTCGGCCACTCGCCGCCGGCGGTTGCCGACGCGCTGGCTGCGCAGGCCAAGCGGCTGCTGACGCCGAGCCCCGCCTTCTACAACGAGCCGAGCCTCAAGCTGGCACAGGCGCTGGTCGACGTCAGCGCCTTCAACCAGGTGTTCTTTGCCAATTCGGGCGCGGAAGCCAATGAGGGCGCGATCAAGCTCGCGCGCAAATATGGCAGCCTGCACAGAGGCGGCGCGTTCGAGATCATTACCTTCGCAGGCGGCTTCCATGGGCGGACGCTCGCGACGATGTCGGCCTCCGGCAAGAAGGCGTTCGAGCCGCTGTTCGAACCGAAAGTATCCGGCTTCAAGAAGGCTGAGCTCAACGACATTGCCTCGGTCGAGAAGCTGATCAGCGACAACACGGTCGCTGTCATGCTCGAGCCGATCCAGGGCGAGTCAGGCGTATGGCCCGCAACCGATCAGTTCCTGCAAGAGCTGCGCGCACTCACCGAGGCGCACGGCCTGCTGCTCATCTTCGACGAGATCCAGACCGGCATGGGCCGGACCGGAAAGCTCTTCCACTACGAGCACGCAGGAATTGCGCCTGATATCATGACGCTCGGCAAGGGCATCGGCGGCGGCGTGCCGCTCGCAGCTCTGCTTGCGACCGAGCGCGCGTCCTGCTTCGAGCACGGCGACCAGGGCGGAACGTTCAACGGCAACCCCCTCATGTGCGCGGCGGGACTTGCGGTGCTTGATCAGGTCGGCAAGCCGGATTTCCTGAAGTCCGTCACCGAGACCGGCCTGCTGCTCGAGAGCGAGTTGCAAAAAGTCTCGGCGCGGCATGGCCTCGGCGGCGTGCGCGGCCGAGGCCTGTTGCTGGCGCTCGACCTCAAGCTTCCGATCGCGCCCGGCATCGTCGCGCAGGCGTTCGAGGCCGGCGTCCTCCTCAACGCGCCGCAACTCGACACGCTGCGCTTCATGCCGGCGTTGAACGTCACGAGGGCAGAGATCGCCGAGATGATTGGCTGTCTCGACGAGATCTTGACCAAGGCCGGCGCGGCGAGACGTGTGGCGTGATAGCAGTCCTGTGCCCCGGATGCAGCGCAGCCCTCATTCGCTGCGCTGCAGAGCCTGGGCCCATCCCACAGAACCATTCGTCGCCGCTCGGTCCCGGCTCTGCGCCGCAACGCTGGCGCGTGGAGTCGGATAGCGACGGACGACTTACGGCTTCAGAATCGAAGCTCCCGTCGTCTTGCGGCTTTCGAGATCGATGTGGGCCTTGGCCGCGTCCTTCAGCGCGTAGGCGTGGTTGATCGGCACGTGCAGCTTGCCGTTGATGACGGCGGAGAACAGCGTGTCGGCGCCTTCCAGCAGCTCCTTGCGGGTACCGATATAGTCGTTGAGCTTCGGCCGCGTCGCAAACAGCGAGCCGTGATTGTTCAGCTCCGCGATCGCGAATGGCGGCACGGGGCCCGAGGCATTGCCGAACGAGACGAACATGCCGCGCGGCTTCAAACACGACAGCGAACCCGGGAAGGTCGACTTGCCGACGCCGTCATACACGACGTCGCAGCCCTCGTTGCGGCTGATTTGCTTGACGCGCGCGACGAAGTCTTCCTCGTTGTAGAGGATGACGTGGTCGCAGCCATTGGCTTCCGCGAGCTCGGCTTTCTCGCGCGAGCCGACCGTGCCGATGACGTGTGCCCCGAGCGCCCTCGCCCATTGGCAAGCCAGCAGACCAATGCCGCCCGCCGCGGCATGGATCAGCACCCGATGATGCGGCTCGACCTTGAAGGTCTTGTGCAGGAGATACCAGACGGTGAGGCCCTTGAGCATCAGCACGGCGCCCTGCTCGTAGGTGATGTGATCGGGCAGCTTGACCAGCCTGTCCCAGGGGATGTTGCGCTCGCTCGCATACCCGCCGAGATTGTGGTAGTAGGCGACGCGGTCGCCGGGATGGAAATGCGTTACGCCAGGCCCGACGGCGACGACCTCGCCCGAAGCCTCGTTGCCGGCGATGAACGGCAATCCCGGAGCCTTGTACAGGCCCGTGCGGTAATAGACGTCGATGAAGTTCAGGCCGACCGCATGCTGGCGGATGCGCACCTCGCCGGAGCCGGGCGCCGGGACCTCGACGCTCTCATAGACCAGGGCCTCGGGACCTCCGACCTTGTGCACACGGACCGCTTTGGTCATCACCTGACCTCCTCTTCTCGCCGCTCAAGCGAAAGACATAGCGCTCGCCTTGTCAACTCGACCCGATCTGGAGCGGCTAGACGGGCTTCTTCTTGCGATTGCGCTTGGCCAGCACGTTGAAGAATTCCACGGCCGCCGAGAACGCAATTGCGAAATAGATGTAACCGCGCGGGATGTGGAATTTGAATCCGTCCGCAACCAGCGCAACGCCGATCAACACCAGAAATGCCAGCGCCAGCATCTTGGTGGTCGGATGCTCCGCGACGAATCGCGCCACCGGTCCCGATGAAATGTACATGATCAGGCAGGCGATCACGACGGCCGCGATCATGATCTCGAGGTCCTGCGCCATCCCGATCGCGGTGATGATCGAGTCCAGCGAGAACACGATGTCGATGATGATGATCTGGACGATCACCCAGAAGAACGCACTGCCGCCGGACCTCTGATCCTCGCCGGAATCATCGGCCTCGACCTCGGCATGGATCTCGTGCGTCGCCTTCGCGATCAGGAACAGGCCGCCGCCGATCAGGATCAGGTCACGCCACGAAAAATCGTACCCCGAAAACGAGAACACCGGGGCGGTCAGGCCTATCAGCCGGACCAGCAGGCTGAGCAGGATGATGCGGAAGATCAGCGCCAGCGCCAGCCCGATCTGGCGCGCGCGATGGGCCTGCGGCTCCGGAATGCGCGAGACGATCACCGACAGGAAGATGACGTTGTCGATGCCGAGCACGATCTCGAGCGCGGTCAAGGTGAGCAGCGCGGCCCAGGCCTCCGGGCTGGTCAGCAAATGCATCACGCGAACGCCCTCACCAGCCGGATCAAAGCGTCGCTGAAGACGATCCAGAGAGCGATCGCGCAGAGTGCGACGGTTACGCCGGTGCCCGCGCGAAAATCCATCTCCAGCGCATAGACCCCGAGCACCGCCCACAGCGCGATCAGCGACATCGTGAGCCAGCGCAGCCGCACGACGCGGACCGGATGCAGCACGTGGAACGGCACGAAGGTCAGCACCACCAGCGCTGCGACCAGCAGCGTCGAGGACAGCGGCGGCCAGTGCAGCAGGAACAAATAGAACGCCGCCACATTCCACAGCGCCGGAAAGCCGCGAAAGTGATTGTCCTCAGCCTTCATGCGCAGATCGGCGAAATAGAGCGCGCCGGTCACGATGATGGCGATGCCGAGCAACGGTGCCGCGACCGGCAGCAGCATGCCGCTCGCAACAATCGCATAGGCCGGCACGAACACATAGGTGACGAAATCGACCACCAGGTCGAGCACGTCGCCCGACCAGTTCGGCTGCACGACCTTGACGTTGAGCCTGCGCGCGATCGGTCCGTCGACGGCATCGATGATCAGGGCGACCCCCAGCCATCCGAACATCGCCGCCCAGTGCTCGCGCACGGCCTCGAGCATCGCCAGCAGTGCGATGGCTGCGCCGAAGGCGGTGAAGATGTGCACCGAGAACGCCGCGGCACGGATCGCGGGCGTCGGCTTGAGGGAATCCTCTTGGCTGTCCATCTTGGTATCCATGGCTTCTGCTACCAGAACGCGACCGGTTTGCACATCCGCCGATGGGGCATCGGCCGCGCAATTCGTTATAAAATCAGGCGAAATAGGTGGGCTTGAATTTGCCACAGGGCGTGTCACATGTCGTTCCATGACAGACGCATCGACGTTCTTTGACGCGACCATCATCGGCGGTGGACCGGCAGGCCTCGCGGCCGCGATCGCACTGGCGCAGGCCGGCGCGCGGACCGCGCTGGTGGCGCGGCGCCTGCCCTATGCCGATAACAGGACCACTGCGCTGCTGGGTGCCTCCGTCGATCTGCTGGAGAGCCTGGACGTCTGGCCGCGCTGCAGGGACAAGGCCGCCGCACTCGAGGTGATGCGTCTCGTCGACGACACCAACAGGCTAATCCGTGCGCCGGAGGTCCGGTTCTCCTGCCACGAAATCGGGCGAGACGCCTTCGGCTACAACATCGACAACCGCTCGCTGATGCTGGCGCTCGAAGCGCGCGCGGCCGAGTTGCCGAATCTCGTTCGTTTTGACGACGAGGCCGAGAGCGTCGTGATCGAAGCTGATGATGTCGCCATCCGCACGGCATCGGGACAATTCCTCTCGGCCCGGCTCGTGGTCGGCGCCGACGGCCGGCACTCGCTGTGCCGGGAGGCTGCCGGAATTGCCGTGACGCGACGCGACCTGACGCAGACGGCGCTGACCTTCAACGTCAGCCATGCCAGGCCGCATCGCAACGTCTCGACCGAGTTCCACACCCCGCATGGCCCCTGCGTGTTCGTCCCCCTGCCCGGCAACCGCTCCAGCGTCGTCTGGGTCTCGGCCCCCGCGGAAGCCGAGCGACTGCGCGGCTTGAGCGACGAGGAGCTCTCCGCCGCGATCGAGAAGCAGTCGCATTCCATTCTCGGCCGGATGACGGTCGAGCCCGGTCGCAGCCTGTTCCCGCTGGCGATCGAACGTCCGCAATCCTTTGCTCGCGACCGCATCGCCCTGGTCGGCGAAGCCGCCCACGTGGTCCCCCCGATCGGCGCCCAGGGCCTCAATCTCGGTCTGCGGGATGCCGCTGACATCGCCGGACTCGCCGGCGAGGCCATCGCATCAGGCCATGATCCCGGCGCGGACGACGTGCTCAAGCGTTACGACCGAGCGCGGCGCCCGGATATTCTGAGCCGGACTTTTGTGATCGACATCGCCAACCGCTCGCTGCTCAACGATTTCCTGCCGCTTCAGCCGGTCCGCGCTGTCGGCCTGCATCTGTTGGGTGCCATCGGCCCGCTCCGGCGCTTTGCCATGCGCGAGGGGCTGACGCCGACCTGGCGAAAGTAGCGTTTACGGAAACACCAGCCGGCCGGTCTGGAGCAGCCACATCACTCCGGTCAGCGTGACCACCGAGGCGAACGTCCCGAGCAGCACCGCGACGGAGGCCGATTCGATCCAGGCATCGTTCTGGCGCGCGATCACGAACACATTCAGCGCCGGCGGCAGCGAGGCCATCAGGATGGCCGTGGCAGCCCAGGGCTGCGCGAAGGGGCCGAACGCCAGCATCCAGCCGAACGCCGCCAGCGGGTGGATCAGGAGTTTGACCGCGATCACGCCGGGCACTTCCCACGGCACGCGGTCGAACGGGCGCAGCGCCACGGTCACGCCGAGCACGAATAGCGCCGTCGGGGCAGCGGCGTTCTGGAGGAAGGTGATGGTGCGATCGAGCGCGACCGGCAGTTCGATATGGAGCGCCGCCACGGCCGCGCCAAAACAGGCCGACATGATCAGCGGGTTGAGCACGATCTGCTTCAGCACGACCCCGAAGGCATGCAGGATCGAGGGATGTTCGCGGTCTGACAGCTCGACCAACAGCGGCACGATCGTGAACAGGAAGATGCTGTCGCAGCAGAAGATCAGCGCTGTCGGCGCCGAGGCCTTCGGCCCGAGCACGGCGAGGGCCAGACCCGGCCCCATATAGCCGATATTCCCGTAGCCGCCGGAGAGTCCTGCGAGCGTCGCCTCCCGCAGCGTCAGGCGGCCGAGCAGCTTGCCGACCGCCAGCGCCAGGGTGAACGCGGTGACCGTGGACAGCGTGGTTGCGACCAGGAACGGCGGGTTATTCAATTCCGAAAAAGGAGTCTTCGACATGATCGCGAACAGCAGCGCCGGCAGCGATACGTAGAGCAGGAAGAAGTTCATCCAGGCCAGCCCCGATTCCGGCAGCGACTTGGCCTTGCCGCAGGCGAAACCGACAAAGATCAAGCCGAAATAAGGTAGCGCCAGATTGAGGATAGCAACCATAGATAAAGGTTTTTCTGAAGATTTTGAAGCTGTCTGTCCCGCACCGGCGGGTTAATTCCGGATCAGGCCACTAGCATCGGCCACAATCCTGGTCTATCGACGGGGAATGATTAAAGCGCGGACCGCCAAATTCCAGATCGGCCAGGTCGTTCGCCACCGGATCTTCTCGTTCCGGGGGGTGATTTTCGACATCGATCCGGAATTCAACAACACCGAAGAGTGGTGGCTGTCGATCCCCGAGGAAGTACGGCCCCACAAGGACCAGCCGTTCTATCATCTGCTCGCGGAGAACGCGGAATCCGAGTACGTCGCCTACGTCTCCGAGCAGAACCTGCTGCCCGACGAATCGGGCGAACCGATCCGGCATTCCCAGGTCGCCGAGATCTTCATCAAGAACAAGGATGGCGGCTACCGCCCGCGCAATCCCTCGCTGAACTAGAACAGCTGGCCAATAAAACATCTGGGCAACAAAAAAGGCGCTCGAACCGAGCGCCTTTTTCATATCAGGGGTTTGAGCCCGACTACTTCTGGGCCGCCGGCGCTGCACCGGGTGTACCCGGCGCTCCGCCCTGCTGCTCGAGCTTCTTGCGCTGCTCTTCAGCCTTCTTCTGAAGCTCTTCCTGGAGCTTCTTCTGGGTTTCCTCGAACACCTTCGGATCGGTCGGCGGACCGTCATAGGCCTTCTGGAATTCGCCGGCGAGCGGCAGCGGCAGGGTCAGCGGCGCACCGTTGGCGTTGATCGCCTGCACCACGAGGTTCTGGCCCTTCTTCATGTTGTTGAGGAGCTCGGGCGTCGCCTCGTAGTCGGACATGCAGCCGTTCTGGAAGCAGATCACATACGGGCTCTGCAGCGGCGGGTTGTTGTCGACGATGATGCGGGTGCCGTGCACGAGTTGCATGCCGAGCGGCAGCGTCACGCGCAGGATCTTCTTCGGCTCGCCTTCGGGCTCGATGATCACGGCGGCGATGACCGGCTGACCCGATTCGATGCGGCCGTCCTTGCCGGTGAAGCAAACCTGCTTGGCGTTGGCGTCCTGGCCCTTGAGGCAGAACTTGGTCCAGGGAGCGTAGATCAGCTGGATCTGCTGATCCGCGGGCGGAGCGCCCTGCGCCGCTGGCGCGCCCTGCTGGGCCGGAGCCTGTTGGGCCTGGGCAGCCGGCGCGGGCGCCGGGGCCGGGGCCTTGGGGGCCGCCTTTGGCGCGGCCTTGGCTTTCGGCGCGGCGGCCGGTGGGGTCTGGGCTTCGGCGGCAAACGGAATGACCAATGCCGTCGCCGTCAACAGAGCGAGAACTCGCCCGCGCGGCCGGACGGACGCGGCCAAATAACGGAAATTCATTGCAGAAAACCCTTTCTGAACGGGAAGTGCCCGAACCGCTCCGATGCACCGACCCAAGCCGCCTTGGGCGCGGCTCTCTCCCCGTCAATTGAGGCAGATAAGTGACGGGCTCGGCGCTCTTGCGCGATTGCGTGCCTTCATAACGTGGTCGACGAAAAGATCAATGCCGACAAGCGTCTTTGGCCACATCCGGGCGGGCGCCCAGTGAAATCCCTGTGATAGGATTCAGGTCCGGCGGTTCTCGAATCAACGTGTACGAATGTTCATGTTCCAGCGCCTGCGCAAGGGCTCCGGCGCCCGTCTCTGCAGCCTTGTTTTGGTCCTTGCGATACAGGCCCTCGCCGCGACCCTGTCAGCGAACGCGGCGAGGGCCGAGGAAGCGCATGCGATCGCCATGCACGGCAAGCCGGCATTGCCGGCCGATTTCACCCACATGCCCTACGCCAATCCCGATGCCCCCAAGGGCGGCCGTCTGACCTGGGGCATTCTCGGCACCTTCGACAGCCTCAATCCGTTCATCGTGAAGGGATTGGCGGTCCAGCCGATCCGCAGCTACGTGGTCGAGAGTCTTCTGACGCGCGGCCAGGACGAGCCGTTCACGCTCTACGGCCTGCTCGCCAAATCCGTCGAGACCAATGACGAGCGGAGCTACGTCACCTTCCACATCGATCCCCGCGCCCGCTTCTCGGACGGCAAGCAGGTAATGGCAGAGGACGTGCTGTTCTCCTGGCGGCTCCTGCGCGACCACGGCCGCCCCAATCTCAGGCAATATTACGCCAAGGTCGCCAGGGCCGAGGCGAGCGATCCCCTCACTGTCCGTTTCGACCTCACCGGCGCCGATGACCGCGAATTGCCTCTGATCCTCGGCCTGATGCCGATCCTGCCGAAGCACACGGTTGACGTCGCGACCTTCGAGGAGACGACGCTGTCAGGCCCGATCGCCTCGGGCCCGTACCGCGTCACGGCGGTGAAGCCCGGCGCCAGCGTGACACTGACGCGCAATCCCGATTATTGGGGCCGCGATCTACCGGTCAATCGCGGCCTCTTCAATTTCGACGAGGTCCGGCTCGACTATTATCGCGAAGCCAACGGCCAGTTCGAAGCGTTCAAGCGCGGCCTCTATGATTTCCGCGTCGAGAACGAGCCGCTGCGCTGGCACGACGGTTACGATTTCCCGGCCGCCAAGAACGGCGACGTAATCCGCGACATCATCAAGCCAGGCGTACCGCAGCCCTCCGAATTCCTGGTGTTCAACACGAGACGTCCCGTATTCGCCGACATCCGCGTGCGCCAGGCGCTGACGTTGTTGTTCGATTTCGAGCTGGTCAACCGCAGCTATTTCTTCTCGCTCTACTCACGCGTCGCCGGCTATTTCGCGGGCTCCGACCTCTCGGCCTATGCACGCCCTGCGGATGCGCGCGAGCGTGAGCTGCTCAAACCCTTTACCGCGCAGATCCCTGCGGACATCATGGATGGCAGCTACCGCCTTCCTGTCACCGACGGCTCGGGGCGCGACCGCACCACGTTGCGCGCAGCGCTGAAACTGCTGTCCGACGCCGGTTACGATCTCGACGGCACGGTGCTGCGCAACCGCGCGACCAAGGCGCCGTTCATCTTCGAGATGCTGGTGATGACCCGTGACCAGGAGCGCATCGCGCTCGCGTTCCAGCGTGACCTCAAGCGCGCCGGCATCGAGGCAAGCGTGCGCGCCGTCGATCCCGTGCAGTTCGATCAGCGCCGGCTGGCCTACGAGTTCGATATGATCGAGAACCGCTGGGACCAGTCGCTGTCGCCCGGTAACGAGCAATATTTCTACTGGGGCAGCGCAGCCGCGGACAGTCCGGGCACCCGCAACTACATGGGCGCCAAGGACCCCGCGGTCGATGCCATGATCAAGGCGCTGCTGGAGGCCCGCGATCATACGGACTTTGTCTCGGCGGTACGGGCGCTCGACCGTGCCCTGATCGCCGGCTTCTACACAATCCCCCTGTTTAACGTATCCGAGCAATGGATCGCGCACTGGAATCGGATAGAACGACCATCGACCACCGCGCTTTCGGGCTATCTGCCGGAGACCTGGTGGGCGAAGCGTGAGCCTCAAGCCAGTCCAGCGAAGTGACGCCGTGAACCAGCCAGCCGTATCGCCGACGCTCGACACGCTGTTCCAGCGGACCCTGATGCGGCAACCGCACGCGCCCGCCCTACTCGATCCCCTCAACAAATTCCGCATCACCGGACATCAGCCACGACGGCTGACCTATGCCGAAGCCGACACCGCCATCGAGGCGCTGTCGGCGCATTTCGTCGAATCGGGCCTGCCCGCCAATTCGGTGATCGCGATCCAGCTGCCCGCGACGGTCGAATTCGTGCTGACGGTGCTCGCCGCCCATCGCGCCGGTCTCGTGGTTGCCGTGTTGCCGCTGCTCTGGCGGCAGGCGGAACTTGCGGCCGCGCTCAACCGCACCGCGGCGCGCGCCATCGTCACCATGAGCAAGCTCGACGGCGTCAGCTATGCCGACCTTGCGATGCATGCAGCCGCCGAAGCCTTTTCGATCCGCCACGTCTTCGGCTTCGGGGCTGAACTGCCCGAAGGCATGGCCTCGCTCGACGACGTGCTGGCGCGGCCACCCGGCACCACGCGCGCCGTGATTCAGGACGGCCGCAAGGCGGCGATGATCTCCTTCGACGTCACGGCGGAGGGCTTTCGCCCGGTGCCGCGGCCGCATTTCAGCCTGATCGCGGGAGGGCTCGCGATGTCGCTGGAAGCCGACATCCAGCAGGGCGCAACCGTGATGTCGGCCTTCACGCCGATGTCGTTCGCGGGCCTCGCGTCCTCGCTCGCGGTTTGGCTGCTCTGCGGCGGCGCGCTGGCGCTGCATCATCCGTTCGACAGCGAGGTGCTGGAGCAGCAGATCAACGAGCACGAATGCGACGTGCTGATCGCGCCGGCGCAGCTCGCGCTGCGGCTTGGCGATTCCGGGCTCGCCGCGCGGATGCCGACCTTGCGCAACGTCCTCGGGCTCTGGCGCGCGCCGGAGCAGGTGGCGGCGAGCGAAGCCTGGATCGCACCGCATGCGCCGCTCACGGATGTCTATCTGTTCGGCGAGGCCGGCCTGTTCGGCGCAAGGCGTGGCGAGGACGGCATGCCTGTCACCGTCATGCCCGGCCCGCACGGCGCTCCGCGCGAGCAGTCGGGGTCCTCGATCGCAGGCGAGATCCTGCTGACGCCGAAGGGCACGCTCGGCCTTCGCGGCCCCATGATACCGATCGCGGCCTATGCGCCGCCGCAGCCGGTCGGCGAGACGCTGACCGCACAACCGCCGCGCGATTATGTCGACACCGGCTATGCCGCGCGGATCGACCGCGCCAGCGGCGCGATCTGCATTACCGCGCCGCCATCAGGCATTATGGCCGTCGGCGGCTACCGCTTCCTCTCCAACGACCTCCAGGAATGGGCCCGCCGCCTCGGCCAGGGCGCGCTGCTCACCGCCCTGCCCGACCGCCTCTCCGGTCATCGCCTGGCGGGCCGGGCCCAGGACAATGCCCGCGCCCGCGAGGCGCTCAGCGAACTCGGGCTTAACCCCCTGATGGTCGAGGCTTTTCGCGACCGTTCCGGGTCGGTCTAGGCGCAGTTTCGCCTCATACATTGACGCTGCATTAAGGCGGCCGGACTAGATTGCGCGGCATCGATTGCGTGATCAGAGTCTTTTTGATGTCCCAGACAGGCCCCATTCTGTTTGTGTCCGATGCCGAGCGCCCCGCCTTCATTGCGGCGCTGGACGATGCACGTCTTTTTCCGGTCGTCGATAGCGATTGGGCCAGCGCCGCGCGTGCCGTCGAGCAGGTGCAGCCGGCCGCCGTCCTCGCCGCGATGTACGGCGGGCACGAACCCCATATGCCGCTGCTGGCGAAGACAATCGCCGGTCAGCCGCTTTATCTTCCGCTGGTCGCGCTCGATGCACAGGGGTCGCTGCCTCACAACGCGCTGCCATTCTCCACGCGCGGCAACACCGCCGAACGCCTGATCGCACGCCTGCGCGCGGCGATCCGCGTGCGCACGCTGCACGCCACGGTGCTGCGCCGCCTGCCGGAGACGAAAGTCGCGCTGCCGGAAACCGACCCGGTGCGCGATGGCATCGTGCTCCTGATCGGCCGTGGCGCCGCCTACCCTGCGCTCTCGGTCGCGCTTGGCGAACGCACCGGCGTCGTCGGCGCGCTCTCGATCGAAGCCGCGGCAAAGCACCTCAACACCCGTGACATCGACGGCGTCGTGCTGTCCGACGGTTTCACCCCGCGCGTCATTGATGCCTTCCTCACGGTGCTCGCGGAGGACACGCGCTTCCGCAATCTGCCCGTGGTGGTTACGGCGCACCAGCTGACCCGGAGCTACGATCTGCCCAATCTCGAGCTGATCGCGGGCGAGCCCGCCAAGGTCGCCGCCAATGCGTTGCCGCTCATTCGCCAGCACGCGATGGAGGTACAACTCGGCCGCACGCTGCGCTCGATCGACGCCGGCGGCTGGCTCGATCCGCGCAGCGGTCTCTTGACGGTGGAAGCCTTCGCCCGCGACTTTTCAAAGGCCGTGGAGGAGACTCTCGCCCGCGGCGGCGGCCTGTCGGTGGCGCGTTTCGCCTTCGATCCCGGCAATCCCCGCGCGCAACTCGATGCCGCGCGCATCCTCAGCCGCCTGATGCGGCAGATGGACTTTGGCGCGGCGCAGAAGGACGGCTCGGTGATCGTGGTGTTCGCCGAGACCGATTTCCGCACGGCACACATGATCGCCCGCCGCCTCTCGGCGGTCATGAAGCACACCTCGAACGGCAAGCACGAGATGCGCAGTGATCCCGTGGTCTCGGTGGATTCGCTGTCGCCGTCCGATACGGCACGGTCGTTGTTGGCCCGGCTGTCGGCGGATGCGTCACGGGCAGCGTCGTAATTCGACGAAGGCGGCCCGCTCACGAGCCCCCGGTCTCAGGTGATATTCGCCTCAAGCGCCTTCAGTTCGTCGGCTGCGCAAATGATCGCGTCACGGATCTTCAGAAAATAGTCGGCGTCGATACGAGATGTCAGCCAATCCATCTCGCCCCTGTAGCCATGCTCTCCCTCTTTCCGGATGACGCCTTCGCCGACCAGGGCGTCGAGGCAGCGACGGACGTTCGACCGCGGCAGGCCTAGTCGCTTGGACAGCTCCGACGCGTTCAGCGGTGGCGCGCCGAGATCGTCGGCGACACGAATGGCCAGGCAGACCAGAAGCTCTTCAAACACCGCACCGATGTGCTTGCGAGGATAGCCGCTGCGCATCGCGACGAATCCCGCAACGGTCAGGCGGCCGATGATCGCTGATTGCTTGTGCCGCTTGGCCAATGCCGCATCTGAATCTGCTATCGTTTCACTGGCCATTTTCGCCACCTCAATTTTTGCTTGCGAAGGCGTGTTTACGCGGAGCATGCTGTGGTTGCAAAGCATAGCCATGTTGGCGTGCGAGACACATGACGATGCATCGAAATCTGAGACAAGCCTTCGAGAACGAGCGACTTTTTACAATTGGCGTGGTCAGCCTCGGCTTGGTGCCGGTCGCAATATTGGTCATCGTTCTTCTCGAGAGGTGATCAACGGATCGCATCGCGCGCAGCGTCCGAGCCATCCGCTCGCCAAGCCACCAAAGACAATATCCGCCCCTTCGCCGAAGCGGGAGCGCGCGCCGGAGCTGCCAGGAGAAACCCGACAGAGTGAAGCGCGGCGCAGCGATATCGTGCTGCGCCGCCTTCTGGGAAGACCACGGGGCTACGCCGCCTTCTTGCTCTTCGCGAGCTGCGCCAATTGCCGCATGATCTCGGTGGTGCCGGCGAGGCGCTCTTCCGGCGTCTCCCAGTCCTGCAGGAACACCACCTTCATGTCGGGCCGCACCTTGGCGGCCTGGCCGTGGCTCTTGATGAACGACACCAGGCGATCGGGATAGGCGAAGGAATTGTCGCGGAAGGTGATAACGGCGCCCTTCGGGCCGGCATCGATCTTCTCGACATTGGCCTGGCGGCAAAACGCCTTGATCGCGGCGACCTTGAAGAGATAGCGGACTTCGTCCGGCAGCACGCCGAAACGATCGCGCATCTCGGCGCCAAAATTCTCGATTTCGTCCTCGCTGTCGAGATCGGCGAGACGCCGATACAGCGACAGCCGCACCGAGAGATCGCCGACATAATCCTCCGGAATGAGCACTGGCATGCCGATGGTGATCGTCGGCGACCAGCGGTCGGCGGCGGGCTCCGAAACACCGGCCTTGAGGTTGACGATCGCCTCCTCGAGCATCGATTGATAGAGTTCGAATCCAACCTCCTTGATGTGACCGGATTGCTCCTCGCCAAGCAGATTGCCGGCGCCGCGGATATCGAGGTCGTGCGAGGCGAGCTGGAAGCCGGCGCCCAGCGTCTCCAGCGATTGCAGCACGGTGAGCCGGCGCTCGGCCTGCGCCGTGATCTTCTGCTGCGCCGGGAGCGTGAACAGCGCATATGCCCGCAGCTTGGAACGGCCGACACGGCCGCGGAGCTGGTAAAGCTGTGCAAGGCCGAACATGTCGGCACGGTGCACGATCAGCGTGTTGGCGTTGGGGATATCCAGTCCGGATTCCACGATCGTGGTCGACAGCAGGATGTCGAACTTGCCGTCGTAGAACGCGGTCATGATATCCTCGATCACGGCGGGCGGCATCTGCCCGTGCGCGACCGCGACTTTCATCTCCGGCACGTTCTTGTCGAGGAAGTCCTTGACCTCGGCGAGATCGTCGATTCGCGGCACCACGTAGAACGCCTGACCACCGCGATAGCGCTCGCGCAGCAGCGCCTCACGGATCATCAGCGGATCATGCGGGGCGACGAAGGTGCGGACGGCGAGACGGTCGACCGGGGGCGAGGCGATGATCGAGAGTTCGCGTACGCCCGTGAGCGCCAATTGCAGCGTGCGCGGGATCGGCGTTGCCGACAGCGTCAGCACGTGCACCTCGGAACGCAACGCCTTCAGCCGCTCCTTGTGCGTGACGCCGAAATGCTGCTCTTCGTCGACGATGACGAGGCCGAGGTCGCGGAATTTGATCGCCTTGCCGAGCAGCGCGTGGGTGCCGACGACGATGTCGACGGAACCGTCGGCAATGCCCTTCTTGACCTGGTTCAGCTCCTTGGTCGCGATCAGGCGCGAGGCCTGCGCCACGTTGACAGGAAAGCCCTTGAATCGCTCGGTGAACGTTTTGGCGTGCTGGCGCGCCAGAAGCGTGGTCGGCACCACGACCGCAACCTGCTTGCCTTCGAGCGCAACGGCGAACGCTGCCCGGAGCGCAACCTCGGTCTTGCCGAATCCGACGTCGCCGCAGATCAGCCGATCCATGGGACGGCCGAGCTCGAGGTCCTTCAGGGTGGACTCGATGGCGCCCAGCTGGTCCTCGGTCTCGTCATAGGGGAACCGCGCGCAGAACTCGTCGTACAGGCCCTGCTGCACCGGCAGCTTGGGCGCTTCGTGCAAATGGCGCGCGGCGGCGATCTTGATCAGCTCGCCCGCGATCTCGCGGATGCGGTTCTTGAGTTTTGCTTTTCGCGTCTGCCAGCCGGAACCGCCCAGACGATCGAGCTCGACCGTGGTCTGGTCGGAGCCGTAGCGCGACAGCAGCTCGATGTTCTCGACCGGCAGAAACAGTTTTGTTTCGGCGGCATAATGCAGCTCGAGACAATCATGCGGCGCGCCGGCGACGTCGAGCGTTTGCAAGCCAATGAAGCGGCCGATGCCGTGATCGACGTGAACGACGATGTCGCCGGCGGTGAGGCTCGTCACCTCCGAGATGAAATTGTCGAGCTTGCGGCTGGCCTTGCGCGGCCGCACCAGGCGGTCGCCGAGAATGTCCTGCTCGCTGATGACAGCGATCTCGTCGGTCTCGAAGCCGCTCTCGAGCCCAAGCACCGCGAGCATGGTTTCGTTGCGCGGGGTCGCCTGCACCGTGCGCCAGCTGTTGACGCTGGTGGTGTGAGCCAGCTTGTGGTCGCGCAGCATCGAGGTCATGCGGTCGCGCGAGCCTTCGCTCCAGAGCGCGATCACCACCTTCTTGCGTTGGGCCTGCAACGCCATGACGTGGCTGACGACGGACTCAAACACGTTGACCGTGCTGTCGTTACGTTCAGGCGCAAAATCGCGGCCCTTGCGAGCGCCGGCATCGACCACGCTGGTGCCGTCGCTCGGCACCGAGAACGCCGTCAGCCGGATCAGGGGCATGTCGCGTTCGCGTCTGGTCCACTCTTCGTCGGTCAGATAGAGCCGATCGGGCGGCAGCGGCTTGTAGATGGCACCGCCGCCCGGATGCTCCATCGCGTCGCGGCGGGCTTCGTAATAGTCCTGGATCTGCTTGAAGCGCTCGCGGACGGCGTCCTCGGCCTGCGGCTCGATCGCAACGGCCGCACCCTGCAGATAGTCGAACAGCGTGTCCATCCGGTCCTGGAACAGCGGCAGCCAGTGCTCCATGCCGGGGTGGCGACGGCCCTCGCTGACCGCCTCGTAGAGCGCATCATCGCGCTCGGGTGCGCCGAACTCGGCGACATAGCCCATACGGAAGCGCCTGATCGTGTCGGTGACGAGCTGGAATTCGGAAATCGGCACCAGATCCAGCGAGCGCATGTCGAGCAGCGTGCGCTGGGTCTCGGCATCGAAGGAGCGGATCGATTCCAGGCTGTCGCCGAAGAAGTCGAAACGGACGGGCTGCTCGAGGCCGGCCGGAAACAGGTCGAGGATGCCGCCGCGCACCGCGTATTCGCCGGGCTCGCGTACGGTGGAGGAACGGTTGTAGCCGTTGTGCTCCAGCCAGGCGACGACGGTGTCCATCGGCACGACATTGCCGGGCGCGACCGACAGCGCCTGCGCTGCGACCAGCTCGCGCGCGGGCACGCGCTGCACGGCGGCGTTCACGGTGGTCAGTACGATCAGCGGCTTGTCGCTGCCGGTGAGCGCGGCCAGTCGCGCCAGCGTGGTCAGGCGTTGCGCCAAAATGCCGCCATGCGGCGAGACGCGGTCGTAGGGCTGGCAGTCCCAAGCCGGAAAGGTCAGCACCGGCAGATCAGGTGCAAAGAATTGCAGGGCGCGTTCGAGCTGCTGCATCCGCGCGCCGTCGCGGCAGACCACCGCAAGACTGACGGCCGGCTTCTTCGGCCGGGCCGCAATGGCGCGCGCGAGATCGGAGACGACGAGGCCTTCGGCGCCCTCCGCGACATTGGCAAGCGTCAGCGCGCGGCCGGGCGTCAGCAGCTCGGCCGGAGATTTCATGCCCTGCTTCATACGCTGTCGTCCGCGATCGGATAGGCCTTGATCCGGGTAAACAGCGCACCGGTGACGTCGGCTGGCAGCAGCTTGTCACCCGTGATGGCCGCGTAGAGATCGGGATCATTGACATCGAGCAGGGTCTCGAGCTCGGTCAGCTCCGCATCCGACAGGTTACCGATCTCGGCGTCGGCAAAGCGGCCGAGGATCAAATCCATCTCGCGCGTGCCGCGGTGCCAGCAG
Organism: Bradyrhizobium sp. USDA 4472; assembly: GCF_054058595.1. NCBI lineage: Bacteria > Pseudomonadati > Pseudomonadota > Alphaproteobacteria > Hyphomicrobiales > Nitrobacteraceae > Bradyrhizobium > Bradyrhizobium sp. USDA 4472. The sequence continues at coordinate 6,229,255 of NZ_JBSSAM010000001.1, read as the reverse complement.
CGGAACAGAAGCCGCTTGCGGCGGTCGTCCAGCCCGTTGCTCGATCGTGTCGTTCCCGTCATGTCTCAAATCCAGTCAAACGCCGAAAGCCCGGACGTGCCGGGCCGGGGTGATATAGCCACTCGGACCCTGCGTGTCAGCCCTCGATTTGGCATGGCCGCACCCGTGCGGGGCGTTTCGAAAAAAGACGTGGATGCCCGGCATAAAGCCGGGCATGACGGGCCGAAACGATCCTAGATTCGCTCCCATGCGCCCTAGCCTGCTCAATCCGCTGTTTGCTCCCGTGACCAGCCTGCCCGGCGTCGGTCCGAAGCAGGACAAGCTGCTGCAATATCTGCTCAGCCGGAGCGAGACGCCGCGGCTGGTGGACCTCCTGCTGCATCTGCCGAGCCAGGTCATCGACCGCCGGGCGCGCCCGAAAATCCGCGACGCGGTCCAGGGAACCATGGTGACGCTGGAGGTCGTCGTCGACCGCCACCGCCCGCCTCCACCGCGCAATTCACGCGCACCGTATCTGGTCTATGCCAGCGACGAGACCGGCGACGTCGTGCTGACGTTCTTCCGCGCCAAGCCCGGCTATGTCGAGAAGCTGCTGCCAACAGGCGAGAAGCGCTTCGTCTCCGGCACACTGCAAATGTATGACGGCATCCCGCAGATCGTGCATCCCGACCGCGTCCTCGACGAGGAGGCGATCTCAAAGCTCTCAGGGATTGATCCCGTCTATCCCCTCACCGAGGGTCTCGCACTCGGCTCGCTCCGCCGCGCGGTCGCGCAGGCGTTGCAGAAGCTGCCGGCCTTGCCGGAATGGATCAGTCCGGAGGTGCTGCGCCGCTGCGATTTCCCGCCTGTCACGGAAGCGTTCCAGCGCGTGCATCAGCCGGTCGAGCTCACGGATATCCTGCCCGACCAACGCTACTGGTCCCGCCTCGCCTTCGACGAGCTGCTCGCCGGACAGCTCGCGCTCGCTTTGATCCGCGCCCAGCTGCGCCGTCCCGCCGGCGTGCGCAATGCCGGTGACGGTCATCTGCGCAACGAGATCATCGATGCGCTGCCTTATGCGTTGACGCCCTCCCAGCGCAACGCCACGGCGGCCATCGCCGACGACCTGAAGCAGCCGGTGCGCATGCTCCGCCTGCTTCAGGGCGACGTCGGCTCCGGCAAGACCGTGGTGGCGCTGCTCGCGGCTGCGGCGGTGGCCGAGGTCGGCAAGCAAGCCGCGCTGATGGCCCCCACCGAAATCCTGGCGCGCCAGCACATCAAGACCATTGCTCCGCTCGCCGAGCGCGCCGGCCTGCGGGTCGCGATCCTCACAGGCCGGGAAAAGGGCAAGGAGCGGCGCGAGCTGTTGGCGCAGCTCGAAGCCGGCGAGATCGATCTGCTCGTCGGCACCCATGCGCTGATCCAGGACGATGTGATCTTCCACGACCTCGCGCTTGCCATCGTCGACGAGCAGCACCGCTTTGGCGTGCGCGAGCGACTGGCGCTGACCTCGAAGGGCGACGCGGTCGACGTGCTGGTGCTGAGCGCCACACCGATCCCGCGCACGCTGGTGCTGACCTATTTCGGCGACATGGACATCTCCGAGCTCCGAGAAAAGCCGGCAGGCCGCCAGCCGATCGACACCCGTGCCGTCGCGATGAGCCGGCTCGGTGAGGTCATGGACGGGGTCGGCCGTGCACTCGCATCAGGCAAGCTGGTGTACTGGATCTGCCCGCTGGTCGAGGAATCCGAGGCCGAAGGCACCGAGCATCTCACCAACGCGACGAAACGTTTCGAGAGCCTGCAAAAGCGCTTCGGCGACCGCGTCGGCCTCGTTCACGGCCAGATGAAGGGCTCCGAGAAAGATCGCGTCATGGGCCAGTTCGCGGCCCACGAGATCGGGCTTCTGGTCGCGACGACAGTGGTCGAGGTCGGCGTTGACGTGCCGGCCGCCACCATCATGGTGATCGAGAACGCCGAGCGTTTTGGCCTTGCCCAGCTGCACCAGCTCCGCGGCCGCATCGGACGCGGCACGGAGGCTTCGACCTGCATTTTGCTCTACAGCGAGCCGCTCGGCGAAATGTCGAAGGCGCGGCTGAAGGTGATCCGGGAGACCACAGACGGTTTTCGCATCGCGGAGGAAGATCTGAAGCTGCGCGGCGAAGGCGATGTGCTCGGCATCCGCCAGAGCGGCCTGCCCGGCTACCGCATCGCGCGGTCGGAGGTCCACGGTCAGCTCATCACCCAGGCTCGTGACGAGGCGCTGCGCATCCTGAAAGATGATCCGAAGCTGAAAGGCGAGCGCGGCGAAGCGCTACGCTGCCTGCTGTATCTTTATGAGCGGGACGAGGCGATTCCGCTGATCGGGGCGGGTTGAGGATCAAAAGTTTGGAACAAAAGTTCCTTCCGCTGGTTCCAACAAACCGTAGTTGCTAGCTGCCAGCCAGCCGGTACCTTGAAGGAATCAGCTTGTCGAGGCAAGCATGGCCTGGGGGATGAGCGTGCGTGTCTTGCGGCGTCGAACGGCAAGAATGATGAGGCGATCCCTTCGGACCTGGCCAGTTTCAACCTATCTGTTGCTGCTCGCGCTCATCACCGCAATTCCCGTCGCGGCCTGCGCGGCGTTTCTCGCCTATCATTTCGTGGCGGAATCCTCCCAGCTCACGAAGGCCGATTATGAAGACAGGCTTCGCCTCATGCGGAATGCGGCGGAGCTTCGGGTGGCGAACATCATCGAGGATCTGCAGGTCCTTGCTCTCTCCCCTTCGCTCTCGCGGCAGAATTTCGCGGAATTCAGAGAGCACGCCATCGAGGCGGTGAAGCTGATCGGCGGGGTGGCCATTGTCCTCTACGCGCCAGATGGCCAGCAGGTCGTCAACACGCGTCTTGAGCTCGATGCACGCCTGCCGAAGCGCGTCGCATTCGACGTCGAGCGCCGGGCGATCGAAACGGGCCAACCACAGGTGTCCGGACTTCAGCGCGCCGTGGTCGATGGTCAGCCGATCGTCACCATCGCCGTTCCGGTCCGCATCGGCGGCGACATCCGTTACGCGCTCAACATCGGACTATCGACGAAATATCTGTCCTCGTTGATGGACGAATACGTCTCCGCCGGGATGGTCGGCAGCATCGCCGATGCCAACGGAATTCTGCTGGCACGGCGTCCCTTGGTCGATGGCGACGACCTGGTAGGCCGGCAAACCATCCCGGAGGTGATGGCACATCTCGGCCAACCTTCCGCCTGGTGGGTCAAAGCCGTGTCGCGGACGGGCGTTCCGACCTACACATCCATGTTGCGATCCAATCAAAGCGGTTGGTCGATCAATCTTGCCGTTCCTCGCGAGGTCATCGATGGCCCGCTGCATCGGACAGCCGAGTGGATCGTTGCGCTGACTCTTCTAACGTTCGCGCTGGGATTGGCGCTGGCGCGATTGCTGTCTCGCCGCTTCCTGGCGGAATTCGCCGATCTCGAACGATATGTCGCCGGTTTGCGCTCGGGTGCCCTGGCGCCAAAGCTGGGCACGATCAGCGAAGTCAACCGGATGAAGAAGGTCCTGCATCAAGTCGGAAGCGAACTCGCCGGCGCCTTGAAGCAGCAGAAGGCGCTGCTGGACGAGATCAATCACCGGGTGAAGAACACGCTCGGGACCGTCCAGTCGATCGCCCGCCTGTCCCGTGCAAGCTCAAATGATCTCAACGAATACGCAGCCGCATTCGAAGGTCGGCTTCTGGCGCTTTCGCACGCCTACAATCTCCTCACTGAAAACAACTGGGTTGGCGTGAGCCTGGTGTCTGTCATCAAGCAGACGCTGGCCCCCTACGCGGGTCCGGAACGTCTCGAGATCGATGGTCCAGATATCCTGTTGCCGCCCAAGCTCGCTCTGGCAATCTCAGCCGCGCTCCAGGAGCTCAGCACGAATGCCGCGAAATATGGCGCGTTCTCCGTCCCGTCGGGGAAGCTGCAAATATCCTGGACGGTCGACGAGAAGGGCCTCGTTCGCTTGTGCTGGGCCGAGCGAGAGGGCCCGCTGGTCCGCAAGCCCACGCGTCGCGGCTTCGGAACGAAGATGATCAGCGGGATGTTTGCCGGCGAAGCCGGCTGGTCGGTGAGCCTGGATTTCAATCCCGGCGGACTTCGTTGCGTGATGCAGTTCTGGTCGACCGACCGAGCCGACCAGGATCTGACGCTGATGGAAGCGAGCTGATTGGCCTTCCGCTCACGGCGGAGAGCACGACGGCTAGGTTTTCTTCTGCGCAACAGATGCCGCAAACGCCTTCAGCAGCGCGGCATCGACCGCCTCGCCCTTCGCGTCCCCGGCCAGATGCTCGAACCATTTGGCGAAGCCCTCGTAGATCCGGCTCGCGGGATGATCCGGTCCGAGAAAGCCGGAGATCTCGCGCATCTCCGCGACCCAGCGATAGGCCTTCGGGATCATGTCGGGCAGCGCGACCTCGAGCCGCGCCAGGATGGCGGGCTGGCTCAGCGCGAGCTCGTCGCGGAGCGCGTCCGCGGCGCCTGCTTTGGTTGCTGCCACGACCATGGCCGAGCCAATCCCGGCAAGACCCTTGACGATCCCGGCATAGGACATCTTGAGCGCGGAGGCCGCACCGACCGGGCCTTCGACGACGCGGATGTCGAGCCCGAGATCCTTCAGCACGACAACGTCCCTGGCATGCTCACCGGACAAATAGAACGCCGGGCTCTTGCCGCCCGGCTGCGGCGGGAAGCCGATGATCCCGCCGTCGACGAACGGCGCCTGCGCCGAGCCGATGATCTGCTCGATGCGCTTCACCGTTTCGACGTTGACGGCGTTGCAGTCGACCACGACAGGCTTCTTCGCGCGCTTGACGATCAGCGCGGCAAGCCGCTCGGCGAGCGCCACCGCCTCCCCCGGCGGCACGATTGAGAGGATGATGTCGGCGTCCGCGATCGCATCGTCCCCGGCGTCGACCATGCCGGCATCCGCAGCCCGCTTCAACGTCGCCTCGCTTCGCCCCTCCAACGACGTCAGCACGCGCGCGCCGCTCTCGCTCAGGCGGCGGGCGACCGCGCTGCCCATGGCACCGGGCGCGAGGATCGCAATGGTCTTTGACGACTTGGACATCGAGGCACTCCGGTTCGAATTCCGCGCGCTGCGCTCAGTTCGACCGGAACAATAGCAGAGGACACGAACGCCTGCGTGACCCCCGGCCATCCCGCATGGGAATAGCCCTACTCCGCCTTCGCAGGCTCCGGCCGAAGTGTGGAGGCGTTGGCAATGCGCGCGGCGTTGGCCATGCCCGCAAGCGCGGCGGCCTTTTTCGGGTCGGGCGCCGAGCCAGGCTGCACGACACCGGCCGACATGATCAGCGTTGCCGCGTCCTCGGCGCTGAGGTCGACCTCGATGATCTTGCTCCTGGGCACGTAGAAGAAGAATCCGGTGGTCGGGTTCGGCGAGCACGGCAGAAATACCGAGACATGTTGCTCCTGCCCGGGCAGGCTGCGCGCAATGTCCTCGCTCGGCGATTGCGAGATCAGCACGATCGACCACATGCCGGGCGAGGGAAACTCGACGAGGCCGACTTTGCGAAAGCTCGAGCCCTTGCCCGAGAACAGCGTCTCGAACACCTGCTTCAGACCGCGATAGATCGCGCGCACGGCCGGGATCCGGCCAAGGAAGGTCTCGCCGACATCCACCAGGGTACGGCCGATCAGGTTCGCGGCGAGGAAGCCGACCAAGGTCAGCGTGAAGAATGCGACAATCAGTCCCCAGCCGGGAACGCCGTAAGGAAGATAGGTTTCGGGACGATAGGCCAGCGGCACGAATGGCCGCACCACGCCATCGACCCAGGTGACGAACCACCAGACCAAGTACAGGGTGATCGCGATCGGACCGGTGACGATCAGTCCGGTCAGGAAATAATTCCGGAAGCGGCCCATCAGGCCGGTATGCGGCTCCGGGGCGGGATCAAGCGGCGCAGGCGCGTCGTCGCGGGGGGTCATTCGGGTTCCAGGTCGGTCGCTACATTCAAGCTAGGGACTTCTAGCAGGTTTTGGAAGAGCGCGACCTGATCCCTTCTGCCTATTCCACCGTCACTGACTTCGCGAGGTTGCGTGGCTGATCGACGTCGGTGCCCATCACGACAGCCGTATGGTAGGCAAGCAGCTGCACGGGCACGGCATAGACCATCGGCGTGAAAGCCGCAGCCATATCAGGCATGACGATGGTGACGAGCGAATCCACCGTCGCCTCCGCCGCGCCCTTGGCGTCAGTCATCAGGATGATGTTGCCGCCGCGGGCGGCGACCTCCTGCATGTTGGAGACGGTCTTCTCGAACACCCTGTCGTGGGGCGCGATCACGACAACAGGCATGGTCTCGTCGATCAGCGCGATCGGGCCGTGCTTGAGCTCGCCTGCGGCGTAGCCTTCGGCGTGGATGTAGGAGATTTCCTTCAGCTTCAGCGCGCCTTCGAGCGCCAGCGGGAAGCTGGTGCCGCGGCCGAGATAGAGCACGTCGCGGGATTTGGCGATCCGGTGCGCCAGCTTCTCGATCTGAAGCTCGGTGGTGAGCGCGTCCGAGATCAAGCGCGGGACCTCGACGAGGCCGTGAACGAGCCTTGTCTCGTCCTCATCGGACAATTCGCCTCTCGCCTTGCCCGCCGCAATCGCGAGGTTCGCCAGCACCATGAGCTGGCAGGTGAAGGCTTTGGTCGAGGCGACGCCGATCTCGGGGCCGGCTAGCGTTTGCAGCACGGTCTCGCTCTCGCGCGCGATGGTCGAGGTCGGGACGTTGACGACGGCAATGGTGTGCGCGCCCTCGGCCTTGGCGTAGCGCAGCGCGGCCAGCGTGTCGGCGGTCTCGCCTGATTGTGAGATGAAGATCGCGAGATCGCCCTTGCGCAGCGGCGCTTCGCGGTAGCGGAATTCGGAGGCGACATCGACTTCGACCGGCAGGCGTGCAAAGCGCTCGAACCAGTATTTTGCGACGATGCCGGCGTAACTCGCGGTGCCGCAGGCCGTGATGTTGATGCGCTGGATGTCCTTGAAGTCGAACGGCAGCCCGACCGGCAGCGAGACGCGCTCGCTCGCCATGTCGACATAACGGGCCAGCGTGTGGCCGACCACTTCCGGCTGCTCGTGGATCTCCTTCGCCATGAAGTGGCGGTAGTTGGCCTTGTCGACCAGCGAGGTCGAGGCAGCGTGCCTGATCTTGTCGCGCGCGACGGCCTGACCGTCCTTGTCGAAGATATCGGCACTTTTGTGCGTCAGCACGACCCAGTCACCGTCCTCGAGGTAGCTGATCGTATCCGTGAACGGGCCGAGCGCGATCGCGTCCGACCCCAGATACATCTCGCCGTCGCCATACCCGATCGCAAGCGGCGGGCCGTTGCGGGCGCCGATCATGAGATCGTCGTCGCCGGCGAAGATGAAGCCGAGCGCAAAGGCGCCGCGCAGGCGGGCCAGCGTCAGCTTCACCGCCTCGACCGGCTTGTTGCCGCGGGTCAAGAGATCGTCGACGAGGTGCAGCACGATCTCGGTGTCGGTCTCGGTGTGGAACACCGTGCCCTTCTTCTCGAGCTCCTCGCGCAGCTCGCGGAAATTCTCGATGATGCCGTTATGCACGACCGCGACGCGATCGGTCGCATGCGGATGGGCGTTGTTGACGGTCGGTTTGCCGTGCGTGGCCCAGCGGGTGTGACCGATCCCGGTGGTGCCCTTCAACGGCTCGGCTTCCAGCCGCTTCTCCAGATTCTTCAGCTTGCCTTCGGCGCGCCGGCGCTCGAGATGCTTGCCTTCGAGCGTGGCGATGCCAGCGGAATCGTAGCCGCGATATTCGAGACGTTTGAGCGAATCCACCAGTTGCTCTGCAACCGGTTCGCGCCCGAGAATGCCGACAATCCCGCACATGCGGATCAATATCCCCCAAATCGTCGAAAAAATCGCCTAAACGACGCGCCGGGTTTTTAGCGAAATTCCGAGGGAACCAGATACTCAATAATTATTGCAATTATTGCTGATTGAGACAGCCCCCGGGCGCCCTGCGCTTCGTCTGAAGTGGCCGGCCTTTAACCGCGTGCATTAACTCCTTGTCAACAGATTTGACCAACGATTCCTCCGCCAGGAGATGTGGCCATGAAACGCACGTCCGACCGCAAAGGTCTGTCATCGAGTTTGGTGCACGCCAGCGAGACCACGGGCACGCACCTTGCCCATTGGCCACCGCCCCAACGTGCCATGGAGCGCGGCAAGGAAGCCAAGCCTGTCCTCGTCACGCAGGCCGCGGGCGAACCGGCAAAGCGCGCCAGACCGCGCGGCTGGCGCCTGACGCGCGCGATGTTCTCGGAAGTCGCCGACGACGACTAGCGCCGCTTATTTCTCGGTCGTCTTGCCGGTCGTCTTCAGCTCGCGGTAGCGCGCAGCGCCGCCTTCGCGGATGGTCTGCTGATTGCGCTCGAGCGCCATGGCGTCATCGGGCACGTCGCGCGTGATCACCGAGCCGGAGCCGATATAGGCGCCATTGCCGATCTTCACGGGAGCGACCAGTGACGAGTTGGTGCCGACAAAAGCGCCCTGCCCGATTGTCGTCTTGTGCTTCTTGAAGCCATCGTAGTTGCAGGTGATGGTGCCGGCTCCGATGTTGGAATTGGCACCAACGGTGGCATCGCCGATGTAGGAAAGATGGTTGACCTTGACGCCGGCCTCCAGCGTCGCGGCTTTTGTCTCGACGAAATTGCCGATCCGCGCGCCGTCGCCGAGCGAGGTGCCGGGACGCAGCCGCGCATAGGGACCGATCGAGACGTTCTTGCCGAGCGTGGTCTGCACGATATGTGAGAAAGAGTGGATCACGGTCCCGTCGGCGATCGAGACGCCCGGTCCGATCACCACAAAGGGCTCGATGGTGACATCCGTGCCGAACACCGTGTCGGCGGCAAGATAGACGGTTTCAGGGGCGATCAGCGTGACGCCGGCCTCCATGGCCGCTTTGCGCAACCGGGCCTGCATCACGCCCTCTGCTTCCGCAAGCTGGGCCTTGGTGTTGATGCCACGCACTTCGTCCTCGCTGGTCTCGATCACCACACACTCCCATCCATTGTCGCTGGTAATGCCGACCGCATCGGTCAGATAGTACTCGCCCTTGGCATTCGCGTTGCCGATCTTGTCGAGGATCGCGAGGGCGCGGCGGCCGTCGACCGCCATCACGCCGGCATTGCACAGATTGATCTTGCGCTCGTCCGCACTGGCGTCGGCATGTTCGCGGATCGCGACCAGGCGGTCGCCCTCGACGATGAAGCGGCCATAGCCGGTCGGATCGGCCGCACGAAAGCCGAGCGCGGCAATTGCCGCGCCCTTGGCGAGCGGCGCGCGCAACCGCGCAAAAGTCTCGGCCGAGATCAGTGGCGTATCGCCGAACGCGATCAGGACATCATCGACGCCCCGCGCGATGGCCTCCCGCGCTGCGAGCACCGCGTGAGCGGTGCCGAGCCGCTCGGCCTGGACGAACACGAGCGCATCGGGACGGATCCGCTTCGCCTCATCCGCGACCGCCTGATGATCCGGGCCGATCACGACCGCGAGCGCGGTGCCGGCACCCTGCGGTGCGGCACCGAGCACATAGGCGAGCAATGTCTGGTGAGCGACGGAATGCAGAACTTTCGGCAAGCTGGATCGCATGCGCGTGCCCTCGCCGGCGGCGAGCACGATCGTGAGGCTTGAGCGGGCGGTCATCGCAATCCTGTCAAAAATGGCCGAAACGATCGTCATACCGACGGGCGACAAGCCGATGTCGCCCGAGCTTGTTGCCTTGCTACCCCCGCAAACGCCCGGAATTCAAGTGCGCGTGGGTTTTCCTGTTAATGTTCCTTGATTGATTCGGGGAAGCCAGACAGGGCTGGGCACTCAACGTTCATGGCAAAGGATTCCGACCCACTGGCGGATGCCTTCGGCGACAAGGAGACGGGCGGACTGTTCTCCGGCCTTTTGGCGGAGGAAAGCACGTTCGATCGCCGCATGCTCTGGCGGCTAGGCTCCTGGGGCGCGGCCGCCGTCGGCGCCGTCGTGATCGCCGTGATGGCCAACCAGGCCCAGCTCGGCTGGCGACGCGACCAGGTCGCCTCCGCCGATCTCGCCCGCCAGTCCGACCGGCTCCAGGTGCTGACCAAGGAAAGCCAGCTCGAAACGCGCCGCCTCACCTCCGCGATCGAGACGCTGAACTCCGATCGCGACCGGCTTTATGCGCGCATCACGGTGCTCGAACAGGGGCTCGATTCCGTCACGGGCGCCCTCGCCAGGCAGAACGCGACATCACCCCAGCCGCCGCTCGCCAGGCCGCAGGAGCCGCCCGTTGCGGCCGCGCAGCCCGCGACGCCCGCACCCGAGATCGCGCCGGTCGCCTCGACCGCGGCCTCGCTGGTCGACAGGCCGCGCGCAGGCGCTGGCAAGGAACCCAAGGACAGTTCGAACAAGGACAGCTCGAACAAGGACAGTTCGAAAGACACCGCAAAGGATCCGACGAGCCCGCCGCCGCAGAGCGCTTCCGCCGCCTCGCTCGTACCGCTATCGCCGGTGACGACGTCAGCGGTCCCGATCCCTCCGCTGGTGCCATCGAAGTCGATCATGGCTCCGCCCGATCCGGCCGCATCGAAATTGATCGAATCGAACGCGACCGACAAGGCCGCAGAGAAGAAGCCTGAGCCGACGCCTACCACGACCGAGATTGCCGCGACACCGGCCAGATCGCCGGAAGCAAGCCAGGCAGAACCTTCCGCGATCGCCGTCCAGCAGACGCGCTTTGCGATCGATCTCGGCGGCGCGAATTCGGTCGACGGCCTGCGCGCGCTCTGGCGTGGCCTGAACAAATCCAATCCTGAGATCGCCGCGCTGCGGCCGATCATCATGATCAAGGAAAGCGGTAACGGCCTCGGCATGCAGCTCCGCCTTGGCGCCGGCCCGCTGATCAACGCCGCTGCCGCGGCGAAGCTCTGCGCCGGTCTTGCCGAGAACGACCGCCATTGCGAGACGACCGTGTTCGATGGCCAGCGCCTGTCGATGCGCGGCGGCCCGGACAAGGCCCAAGAGAAGGCTCAAGACAAGAACCAGGACAAGGGCTCAGACAGGAACCAGGACAAGAACGCGGAGAGGAGCCAGGACGCGGTACCGGAAGCTGAAACCGCCCCTGCTGCCGCGCCCGCTGCCAAGCCCGAGAGGCATCGCCGCAGCTACTCCTCCAAGCGCTCGTCAAAGCGCGAGGAGCCGGCGCCTGCACCGGCACCTCAGCCGGCTGCTCAAGCCAAGCCCGAGACGGCCCCGGCAAGTTCGACGCTGTCGTCGTTCTTCAGAAGGTAGGACTATCAGGACATCGGATCGAAGCCGCAGCGTCTCGCCGAAACGAGGCTCCTAAAAAACTGCGGCCAACTGGCTGATCTTGATTGCTGCGCAAATGATCATGCCCCAAAGCGCAAAATTGATCTGCAACGCCTCAGCCATCCCCAACCTCCCCTGTATTCTCGCAGTGACGCTCTCGAACGGCGTGATCTGCTCCTGATCGGATCGGCACGCCCGCGCTTCATGTGCGATGTTAGGCGACCCAGGAACCGTCGCAAATCCGTATCGCTACGGTTCTGATTGCGTTTGGGTGCCGTCAAAAAGGAGAGAGCAAAGGGCCGCGACGCCCGGCATAAAAATGTCCCGCCCCTGTTGCTCCCTCCCGCCATCCCGACCATATTGCCCGCATGACAAAAAAGCCGTTCCGCCTCACGCCCTATCAGGTGCAGTTTCTCATCGTCGTCGGGTTCGTTACCGTCGGCTGGGCGCTCTATGTGCGCTATCTCGCGGTCGAGTTCTCACAGGTGGCGCTCGCATGCGACGCCGGCTTGCAGACCATGATCTGCAAGGCACGCTCGGTGTCGACGTCGCTGTTCAAGAATTCCGTGTTCGGGATCGTCGCGCTCGTGATCGCGACGTTGAACCTGATGCGGCCCTCGATCGTGCTGCTGACGCTCGGCGTCATCGCAGCCGGCCTCGGTATCGTGCTCTACAACATCGTGCTGGCAGGCCTTGCGATCGGCCTGCTCATCCTTGGCTTTGCTCGGCCCGCGCCCGCCACAGCGTGAGCGCGAACAGCAAATAGATCGCGCAGGTCCACATCGCCTGCCAATTGTCGCGGCCTTCGTTCAGCAGCACATAGACCGCCGACAGCGCCAAGAGCCCCGCGAACACCGGTTCCGCAATCGGCCGCACGCCGATCTGCGGCCGGTTCAGCATCAACAGCGCGAACGGCACCACCGCCATCGTCAGCGAGGCATAGGGGAAGTCGCGGTAACGCGGATCGAATACGAATCCAAGCGCGGTCTCGGCCGCGATCACTGCCGTGACCGCCAGGGTCAGGCCGAGCACGGCCGAGAGTTTTGACCATTTGCGGCCCTCGCGCGGACCCAGCAGGTCGAGGAAGCTCGGCAGGTTGCGGCCGATGACAAGCGCCTGCGCACAGAAGATCGGCGACAGGATGCCGGCGAGCAGCAGCGCGCCCCATTGCAGCCAACCGCCCCAACCGTAGCTCTCGTAATACATCTTGTCGGCGGCGATCCCGAGCAGGATGCCCGCCGAGGTCGCGGAGATGCCGACGCCAAGCCACGCCGGGAAGCGCGGCGTCCAGGGCCGGCGACGCAGCGTGATGCCTGCGACCGCGAACACCAGCACGCTGAGGACCATGCCGGCGCCCATGTACCATTTCCAGAACGGGAAGTTGCTGATCGGCTGGCCCGGCGGATATTTCAGCTGGCGCCGCACGGAATCGAACAGGCCCCAATAGCCGCCGACGGTGCCCTCTAACCGCCGCTTCCACGGCTGGTCATAGGCCTCGATCAGGTTGACGCGAAACTTCTGAGTCTTGGCGAGCGCCAGGATTTCCGAGACGACGCGCGCCTGGTTGGTGCGTGACGGCAAAGCTCCGTCGCGCATGCGACCTTCGCTCGGCCAGCCGGTTTCGCCGATCAGGATCTCCTTGCCGGGAAACGCCACCGCCATGCGCTCGCGGATCGCCTCGACATGGGCAGAGGCGAATTTCGCCTTCACCGGCATATCCTCCCAGTAAGGCAGGATGTGAATCGTGACGAAGTCGACGGCGTCATAGACCTCGCGGTTCTTCAGCCAGTATTCCCACACGTCGGCATAGGTCACGGGCACGCTGACCTGCGCTTTGACCGAACGGATGATCGCGATGAGATCCTGTGTCGTCATCTCGCCGCGCAGCAGCACCTCGTTGCCGACCACGAGCGCGGAGATGGTGTCGGGAAATTCCTTGGTGAGGCGGATAGCGGTCGCCACCTGCTCAAAGTTCTTGGCGCGGTTGCTGCCGAGCCAGATGCCCTGGATCACCTTCAGCCCACCGACCTTGGCCGCGACCGAAGGCACCTGGTCGAGCCCGTTCTCGATCGAGTAGGTGCGGACGCAATCGGTGATCTGCTTGAGTTGACGCAGGTCCTGCTCGATCTGGTCGGCTTCGATGTGGGTCCATGCGTTCAACGGCGTCTGCTCGCCGCGGAACGGGGCGTAGGAGACGCATTGGACCTTGTCGTTGGGGTCGATGGGGGCACGCGCGAGCGTGATCGGCGTGGCAAGCCACCACCACACGGCAGCAATCGCACCCAGGGAAACGAGCAGAAGCGCCAGTGGCGTACGAAGAGAAATCGGTTCCATCCTCCGCGAAGGGCCCGTCGATTACCTGCTCGCACGCCGTCTGCCAAGGGGGGACACGGGTGAGGCGCCAGCTCTCTCCGGCGAATCGGCCTGCGGCCGTTGGACCGGGCCGTAGGATCGTGACTTTGCTGGACAAAAATCCAAATACAGGCCAATGGATTTCAAGGAATTTTTCCGCCGCATTGGAGACCCATTTGGACGCCATCACGTCGGCATCCGCGGGGCCCTCCCGCGGGCGGACGGCTGAGATATTGGGGAATTCATGCGGCGACGGGTGTTCGAGTCACGAAATGCGGTCCTGCGGCAGTTCGCCGCCACCTTGGCCGTCACTTCCCTTGTCCTACTGACCGGCCTCGGCAGCGTCTCCGCCCAGAGCGGCGCGCCGGCACCCGAGCAGGGCAAGCAGCCGGCGGCGCAGGCTACCGACGCCGCCAAGGAAGCCAACCAGAATCAGAACCAGAAGCGGATCGACGAGTTCGCCGAAGCTGCCCGAGCCATCAACGGTCCGGGCGGCAACCCTGAATGCGTTTGGCTCGGCCGTCGCGCAGTTCAGTTGATGTACCGGGACGACCTCGATACCGCCTTTCGCCACATCGATCTTTACGACCGTTTTGGTTGCCCCGGCGGCCACATCCAGGCCGCGTTCCGCTGCCTGACCCGCTTCCTCACCCAGATCGACGACAAGGTTCCGAACAGCCTGAACAATCTGACCCAGGCCTGCTGGATCAACCCGGCAGCCCAGCCGCAGCAGACAGCCGCAGCGGCCTCGCCATCGCCCGCACCGACCGCCGGCGGCGCGTCGCAGCCGCAGCCGGCAGCGAGCCCCTCGCCTGCGGCCAGCCCCACGCCGGCACCGTCCAAATAGCCGCAGGCCGGCTTCAGCCCCCGTTCAGGAACGGCCGGCGATATCTGCGGTCGGCACTGCCACGCATCCAAAATTGCCATGCCCTCATAAGGACATGAGGACATGACAGTTGTGAAACCGCGCGGCAGAGATATGCTCCATTTGCCGCGGACTCGGTCGGATCTCGGGGTCGGATCCGCTTCCCTGCCCCTTCAGCCCCTTTTGGTTTAGCCGCGATGCGCGTTGTCGCCGCAGTTCTGTTGCTCGTGTCCGCGCTTCACGCCGGGCTGTGGGGAGTCCTGCGCGACAAGGAACCCGCGCCCGATTTCAAGGGCCTGCTGCCGAGCCTCTCTTACATGCCGTTCGAGCCAGGACATGTCGTCGACCTCAACGTCGACCCCGACAAGATTCGCGCGGACATGAAGAAGCTCTCAACCCTCACGCGGGCCATCCGATGCTACGCGGCGGCAGAGGGCAACGAGCTGGTGCCGCCGATTGCCGCCGAGTTCGGTCTCAAGGTCACGGTCGGTGCCTGGATCGGCAAGGACGAGGACCGCAACGAGCGGGAGATCAAGGCGGCGATCGAACTCGCCCGCAAGAACAGCAACGTCAACGGCGTCGTCGTCGGCAACGAGGTGATCTATCGCGCCGACCAGAAGGTCGAATACCTCATCGAGATGATCAAGAAGGTGAAGAGCGCGGTGCGCGTGCCCGTCACCACCGGCGAAATCTGGAACATCTGGCGCGACAACCCCGATCTCGGCTCCAATGTCGATTTCATCGCCGCCCACGTCCTGCCCTATTGGGAATTCTTCCGCTCGGACCAGGCCGTCGACCAAGCCGTCGATCGCTACAATCTGCTGCGCAACCAGTTCCCCGGCAAGCGCATCGTCATCGCCGAGTTTGGCTGGCCGAGCGCGGGCTATAATTTGCGCAACGCAGACCCCGGCCCGTTCCAGCAGGCGCTGACCTTGCGCAACTTCGTCGGCCGCGCCGAAGCCATGGGCATGGAATACAATATCGTCGAGGCGATCGATCAGCCCTGGAAGTATTCTGAAGGCGGCGTCGGTCCGTACTGGGGTATCCTCAACGCCAACCGCGAGCCGAAATTCGCCTGGACCGGACCGGTCGAAAACCCCGACTATTGGAAGCTGATGACGATCGCACTGCTGGTCGGCATCCTGTTGTCGCTGCCGATCCTGCGCCTGGAGCAGCCCACCGCCAGGCAGGCCTTCCTGCTGTCGGCGGCCGCCAATGGCGTCGGCGCCTGGGCCGCGACCGTGTTCGCGTTCTGGAACGGGCACTATTTCATCTTCGGCTCGGCGTTCGCGCTGACGCTCGGCATGATCCTGCTTGTTCCTCTCGTCCTGATCGCTATGGCCCGCATCGACGAGATTGCGGCCGTCGCCTTCGGCCGCCCGCCGCAGCGGCTGCTCGCCAAGAGCAAGCCGATCGAGAACGTGCCTGACAATTACTACCCGAAAGTCTCGATCCACATCCCTGCGTATTTCGAGCCGGTCGAGATGCTCAAGCAGACGCTCGATGCGCTGTCGCGGCTCGACTATCCGAACTACGAATGCGTGGTCATCATCAACAACACGCCCGATCCCGCGTTCTGGCAACCGATCCAGGATCATTGCCGCGCGCTCGGTGAGCGCTTCAAGTTCATCAACGCCGAGAAGGTGCAGGGTTTCAAGGCCGGCGCGCTGCGGATCGCGATGGATCGTACCGCCGCCGACGCCGAGATCATCGGCATCCTCGATGCCGACTATGTCGTCGAGCCCGACTGGCTGAAGGATCTCGTGCCGGCTTTCGCCGACCCCCGCGTTGGGCTGGTGCAGGCGCCGCAGGAGCACCGCGACGGCGATCTGTCGATCATGCACTACATCATGAACGGCGAATATGCGGGATTCTTCGATATCGGCATGGTCCAGCGCAACGAGCTCAACGCCGTCATCGTGCACGGCACGATGTGCCTGATCCGCCGCGCAGCGATGGACATGGCCGGCGGCTGGTCATCCGACACGATCTGCGAGGATTCGGATCTCGGGCTTGCGATCCAGGAGCTCGGCTGGACCACCCACTACACCCGCTACCGCTACGGCAAGGGCCTGCTGCCCGACACCTATGAGGCCTTCAAGAAGCAGCGTCACCGCTGGGCCTATGGCGGCCTCCAGATCGTCAAGAAGCACTGGCGGCACTTCCTGCCGGGCAAGAGCCGACTGACGCCTGATCAGAAGCGCGAATATGGCCTGGGCTGGCTGAACTGGCTCGGGGCCGAAAGCCTCGGCGTGGTCGTGGCGCTGCTCAACCTCGTGTGGGTGCCGATCGTCGCCTTCGCCGACATCGCCATCCCCGACAAAATCTTGACTCTGCCGATCATCGGCGCCTTCGTCGTCTCGCTCGCGCATTTCCTCTCGATGTACCGCGCGCGCGTCGCGATCAAACCCGGCCAGATGCTGGGCGCCATGATCGCCGCGATGAGCGTGCAATGGACGGTGTCGCGCGCGGTGGCGCAGGGCCTGATCACCGAGCACATCGCGTTCGCGCGCACCTCCAAGGGCGGTCTGTCCAGGATGTCGATCGAGTTCCAGGCGTTCTGGGAGGCCGTCATCGGCACCCTGCTGCTGGTCGGCGCCGGCGTGCTGGTCGCCTCCAACTCTTTCCGCCAGATCACCGAGATCTACATCTTCGCCGGCGTGCTGGTGCTGCAGAGCCTGCCGTTCCTGGCCGCGGTCGCGATCGCCATCCTCGAGCTCAGCCGCATCAACTCGTTCCAGTTCTGGCGCGACAGCGCGATCCGCACCGCCGAGCTGATCGGCCTGCGCCCCGTCGCGCTGCCGACGTCGGGCAAGGCGCAAGCCGTGCCGAGCGAGGTGCGGCGGGAGGCGAACTGACTTCGACGTGGATGACGAACCGCCAAGCGAGGTGAAGGTCTTTAGCTAAGCGGTAGAAACCGCAGCAGAATCCCCGCTCGTACCGCTATCCGCGGCAGCCATTCGCGCTATTGACCTCCGCGTCCCATCCCCCTACACAGCGCGGGCCGAAAGCATGACCCGGAAACATCCGGTTTTCCGCAACGCCAAATCGGCTTGGCGGCAAGACATGCTTTTCCAATGACCGAGACGATGGCGGTCGATCTCTAAAGCCATCAGCGGCCATGGGAGCGCGTAGCTCAGCCGGTAGAGCACGTGACTTTTAATCACGGGGTCCTGGGTTCGAGCCCCAGCGCGCTCACCAAGCAAAATCACTGGACTTTAGCAAGAACTCGAAGCCGACCGAAAAAGCCCTGTGTGGGCCGATCGATTGCCACTTCTGCAGGTCGAGGATACGGAGCGTGTGCCGTCAGGCCTCGGGCCTGGATGGATTGTCGCTGGCGGCAGTGTCACCCTGCTCGCGCGATGGACTAACTCCTTTTCGCCAGTCGACTTTTCGGTCACGGAAGCTCAAGATTCCAGCATCGAAACCAAGCCAGAAAGCGGAGGGTCTCGTGAGCAGGTCGCCCTCAATTGTGCCGATCGCCCCAACCGACCGTGATGTCTATCTCGTGCTTGAGGATTTTGGGGGACGGCTCGGCCGCGCCTGGTGCGAAACTGCCGAAGAGGATACCGGTCGCGCCACGCTGGTGCGGCACCTGACTGAAGGCCAGTACGAACATCCCGCTCGCATCGTCGCCTTCAACACGGCAGAGGGATGGTCGCGCGATGTGACCGCGGACATTGCCGATGAGCTCCGCCGACGCTTTGTCGAGCTGGGCGATGTATCACCGTCTCTGCTCAAGTTTTTGGAAAGGGCCGCCAGGCACTGAAACTCACCTTCCGCAGCTTCCAAAATCCTCGTGAGCTCTATCGGACCACCGCGTCAAAGAGCTGGACTGCCCTCAGCTCTCCGGAACTGCAACCGTCGCCGGCGCCGTCAGCGGAGCACCTCCGACCGAAACCGGCCCGATCGATTTCGGCTGCCGAGCCATCTTGCGCATCAACAACCGGTCGCGCGCGCGCAATCTTGGGAGTGAGGACGTGACTTCCGACATCATCGAACTTTGCAGGGTGTCGATCTTCGCGATCAGCGTCGAAAGCTGCGGCGAGATCTTCTTCACGTCGCCCCGTTCGTCAGTGATGCTCTGGCGGAGTGACATGAGGGTGGTCGAATCCTGCTGACGCAGAGCCGTGCTTTGCTGCAAGGAGGAATTGATCTCCTGCAGCGCGGCGGCCTGTTGCTGCTGTGTCGATTGGATCTCCTTCAAGGCCGCAACGATCGGATCCGGCTTTGGCGCGACCTCATCCTGGCGCGGAAACAGCGCGGCCAGGTTGCTGATGTCGGGCAAGGTGAGATCGAACGGCAATGTATAGATAGCAGCCGCGCCATTGATCGCCAGGGCACACACCGCCAGTGCCAGTACGGATTTCCGGCTCGAACGCTTGAGCAATTCCGGAGCTTTCGGTGCTTCGCGTTCGGCTTCGGATTGGAATGCCGCGGCTGCAAGTGCAGCGCCGTCGAGATGCTCGGCGAAGCCCAGCGTTTCGGATGTCGTGGTCATGCGCATTGACCTCATGAGCGAGCAAAAGGAGGCCGTCGCCGGAACGTCATCGCGACGTCTCCCTTACGCAGCACTCACTTACACAACTGCTTCAAATTGTGAGCATTTCGGATTAATTCCACGTTAGCGACGTGGCCGCCCGGCACGCCCCGTGACCCCGGCCGATTACGGGGCTGCACTCTGTTCCCGCTCCATGCATCTCCTCCAAAAAAAGCCAGGAGACAACCCGCCGGAAAGGTGTAGGCTTCGACAAAATGGGAGGAGCGGCATGTTTGAAATCACCGGTTTCGACACGGCAGGGGTCGTCAACCTCAAGCGGGAGTCTCTGACTGCCGCCCTCAAGAAGGCCAGGGAGCTGATCGAGGACGGATGCCGGGATGTTCAGATCGTCGATCCGCAGGGCCGGGTTTACACCTCGTTTGAGGAGCAGGCAGCCTAGCCGCCCTCGCACAGGGAGTGAGCCATGAAGGAACATGGCCTGGATGGTCGCCACCGGGACAAGGATGGCGAGATCATCAAGAAGCACGGCAACACCCTGATCGGTACGCTGCGCCATATCTATGGGAAGAGTTTTGCGGCCGGGTATCCCGATACGACGAGACTCAGCGAAGTCTTGCAACAGTTGAACGAGACGTCGCTGAGCCAGTTGCGGCGCGATCATCAAACGGGGCATTTGGGCCACAAGATCGACCACGTTCCGAAGTGACCGCCCGCTCGACCCCAGGGCTTGGTCGACCCCAGCGGGATTGCTCCCGAATACCGCGAGGCCGCCGAAAAGCGCCGCGCCGAACAGATCCGTCAACGTGAATGCGGCCACCGCGGATCTGGCGACGGTGCTGCCGGCGCGCGATCAGATCGCGAGCGCGCCTTCAGCCTTTCTTCAGGTATACGGCTCAGCCGCCGATCTCCAGTGTTCGTTGTTGCCGGTGCATGAGTTCCGTCCAGATCCAGTGCACGCGTTGCAAGGTCGATTATCCCGTCAAAGAGACAGGCACATGATCGGTTCGTTTACCTTTGAAAACCTGCCCTGCCGTGTCGTGTTCGGCAGCGGAACGCTCGGCGCGGCCAAGGCCGAGCTCGAGCGCCTCGGCGGCAAGCGCGCGCTGGTGCTGACAACGCCGCAGCAGGAAACGGCGGGCAAGGCGCTGGGTGCCGCCCTTGGCCCGCTCTATGCCGGCCTCTTTCCCGGCGCCACGATGCACACGCCGGTCGAAATCACCGAGCGCGCGATCGCGGCGATGAAGGATTGCGGCGCGGACTGCGTGGTCGCGCTCGGCGGCGGCTCGACCACCGGATTGGGCAAGGCGCTCGCCCTGCGCACAGGCGTCAACCAGCTCTGCATTCCCACCACCTATGCCGGCTCGGAGATGACCCCGATCCTCGGCCAGACCGAGAACGGGTTGAAGACGACGGTGCGCGACAACGCCGTGCTGCCGGAGACCGTAATCTACGATGTCGACCTGACGATGACGCTGCCGGTCGGGCTCACGGCCACATCGGGCATCAACGCCATCGCACATGCGGTCGAAGCGCTCTATGCGCGAGACACCAACCCTGTCACCTCGCTGATGGCCGAGGAGGGCATCCGCGCGCTGGCGCGTGCCCTGCCCGCGATTGCCGCCAAGCCCGACGATCGCGGCGCGCGCAGCGATGCACTCTACGGCGCCTGGCTGTGCGGCGTGTGTCTCGGCACCGTCGGCATGGCGTTGCATCACAAGCTTTGCCACACGCTCGGCGGCACGTTCGATCTGCCTCATGCGGAGACGCACACCATCGTGCTGCCGCATGCGCTGGCCTACAACGCACCGGTGGTGCCCGACGCGATGGCGCGGATCGCGCGCGCAATCGGTGCGTCGGATGCATCGCAGGGGCTTTTCGAACTAGCCAAGCGGTTGGGCGCCAAGGTCGCGCTACGTGACATCGGCATGCCCGAGAGCGGAATCGACAAGGCGGCCGACCTCGCCGTCACCAATGCCTACTGGAATCCGCGCCCACTCGAGCGGGGTGCCATCCGCGACCTCATTGCGCGCGCCTGGGCCGGCGAGACGCCGGTCGCAATCAAAGCGGCGTGACCACAATGAAGCGTACCCTGATCCACTCAGCCACGATCATTACCATGGACGATCGCATCGGCGATGTCGGGGATGGTGACGTGCTGGTCGAGGACGGGCGGATCGCTGCAGTGCGGCCGGGTATCGACGCCGCGGACGCCGAGATCGTCGATGGGCGCGGCGGTACCGTCATTCCCGGTCTCGTCAATGCCTATATGCACACCTGGCAGACGGCGCTGCGCGGGTGGAGGCACTGGCTTGGGTCACAACTTCGGGCGCCCGCATGCTCGGCCGCGAAAGCGAGATCGGCTCGCTGACGCCGGGGAAACGCGCTGATCTCGTGATCATCGATGCCGACGATCTCAATCTCTTCCCGGTCCACGATCCCGTTTCATCAGTGGTGATGCAGACGAGCCTCGCCAATATCGACGCAGTGATGATCGGCGGCAGCTGGAAGAAGCGGAACGGAAAGCTGCTGCTCGACGGGCTGGCGCAGAAGAAGGAATACCTCGCGCAATCCGGCCAGCGGCTGGTGCGGGAGATCGAACGACAAGGGCGCGCCGCAGGATAGCGGCCGATGCGGCCGGACCGGACGATTTGTCACACCCACGGGACCCGAGCTCAGCCCCGCCGCGGCTTCCTCGGAAACAGGCGATCCCTGATGTAGCGCGACGTCGCGGTCAGACGGATTCCGCGCGGCTTCTGCCAGGCGGCGCGGTCGAGCTCCTTCTTGTCGCCGATCGCCAGGCGGCCCTTGGCGCTTTTGGCGATGAAGATCGCATCGCTCATCTTGCGCCCCGAGCGCTTGTTCTTGGCTGTCACTTCCTTCCAGAGGCTGATCCTGCCGAGCTTCAGCTTCGGCAGTTCCTCCCTGATCTCGCGGCGCAGGCAATCCTTGTCGGATTCCCGTGCACGCTTGCGGCCGCCCGGAAACATCCACAGACCGTCCGACCGTCGCCTGACCAACAGAACCTTGCCGCGTTTTGCGGCAACCAGCTTGGAAGACTTCGCCATACCTGTCGTAAACCGAGAAAAAGAATCTGGCGCCATCGTAACTTGTCTATGTCATGAGACAAGTTCCATGGGGGCGCCGCGTCCCGGCGCCATCCCCAATTGTCCACATCCTGCAAATTGGGTTTGACCAGCGAGGCGCCGTCAGGACTCGTCGGCTGGAGGAAATCCGGCTGCAGGCAATTCGGCTGCCCGCTTCTCCGCCGTCCCGATCCATGCGGCCGCCATTTCCCACGCCACCGACAGGATGATCGGCCCGATGAACAGGCCGACGATGCCGTGGGCAAGCGTTCCGCCGATCACGCCGACGAAGATCACGATGGTCGGCGTGTTGAGACCGCGTCCCATCACGAGCGGCTTCAACATGGTGTCGATGAAGCCGACGACGACGAAGAATACGGTGAGCA
Source organism: Bradyrhizobium sp. USDA 4472 (assembly GCF_054058595.1). Lineage (NCBI taxonomy): Bacteria > Pseudomonadati > Pseudomonadota > Alphaproteobacteria > Hyphomicrobiales > Nitrobacteraceae > Bradyrhizobium > Bradyrhizobium sp. USDA 4472. The sequence goes on along the minus strand of NZ_JBSSAM010000001.1, from coordinate 6,206,747 downwards.
CCAGCGCCGTGGTGACATCCTTGGCGGTCCAGATCCAGATGATGACGGGCAGCAGCACGAGGAACGCACCGATCTGCACGATCGACAACAGCAGCACGATGAAGGCGAGCAGGCCCGCGCTCGGCACGGACGCGAGCTTGAAGCCGATGCCCGCGAGCAGCGCCTGCACGATGGCGACGCCGATCACGCCTTGCGCAACGGCGCGGATGGTGGCGCCGCCAAGCTCGAGAAAGTGCTCGCTCTGCTCTGGCACGATGCGCGACAGGAAACCGCGCCCCGCCGCAACCAGCCGGGGCCCGTGCGGAAACAGGAAGCCGGCGACGAACACCGAGACCAGGAATTGCAGCGTACCGAGGCTGGCATCGCCAGCCAGCGATAGCAGCGGCCCCGCCAGCGGCTGCAGATAGGGCGCGACCTCGCGCAGCACTGCGCGGATGTTGTTGTAGGCCTGGTCCCACAGCTCGAACAGCGTCGGACCGATCAGCGGCCATGACTTGATCTGCTCTGGAGCCGACTGCAGCGCGAGATCACCCGTGGCCAGCTGGTGCGCCAGCTCCCTCCCCCCGTCCACGGCGCTCACGCCGAGCCATGTCGCCGGACCGAGGACAATGCCGAGGGTGATCAAGGTCAGGATGACGGCCGCGGTCTTGGGCCGCCCGCCCAGGATCCTGGCGACCCAGCTGAACGCCGGATAGAACGCGACCGCGAGCACGAAGCTCCAGGCCAGAATCGGCACGAACGGCCGAATGATCAGGAATGTCCAGATGATCAGCAGCGCCAACAGGCCGAGCCGGATCACGAGCTGGATGACGTCTTCGCCCGTCAGGAGTTGACGCAGACTTTTCACAGGCACGGCTTTCCTTGCGGCCTCAACGCGGGTTCCGGCACTTGCGCGGGCCCCGCGTTATTGCCAGCCCCGGGCCGGGCGTCAAGACGAGCGGGAGCCCAAGGGCGCGCCCGGACCGGCGGGACTGCGCGATCCGGACTGAGAGGCGGCGCCAAACGAGCAAATCTGCAATATCTGCCCCCGACCGGGGTTTGCCTAACGACGATTAACCGGATTTCGCTGGGTAGGTTTACGCCGAGGCAAAGGCTCGCATCTACGCTTCACGCCAGGTCCTCGAATACACTTGCGGTGCAATGGCCAACAGCATCTGGACGATCGAAGAATTCACCTGCCCCGGTTGCAGCATGACCTACACCGCGACCCGGGAGGAACATGCCGAGCCGCATTCAGGCCAATTCAAATGCAGCATTTGCAGCGGCTTGGTACACAGCTGGTCCGGCAAGCATCATTTCTTCGGCTGGCAGGCGGTGAAGACCAGGCCGCCGGTGTTCGGGAGACGATGGGCGGGCGTAGGGTGGTAGGCCGAGCTTCTCCGTCATTCGTCCAAGCAGCCGCGTTCTCGGCGCTCTACAGCGTGCGCTGATCCAACTCTCGCTCAACGCTGTTAACGAGAACTGCGGCTTCTGCTGCGCGTCGACACCGGTTAGGCTCCCTCTCTCCGTAACCGCACCCGACCCGCAATGACCGCTCCTTTCGTCGCCCAGATCGCCCTCTATCGTGACTGGCTCGCCCAGCAGCGCGGCCTCACCTTCGCCAATTACGAGCAGATGCGGCAATGGTCGGTGCGCGATCTCGACGGTTTCTGGCGGAGCATCTGGGACTATTACGATCTGCAATCGCCGACGCCGTTTGCGGCCGTCATCACCGAGCGCAAGATGCCCGGCGCGATCTGGTTTCCCGGCGCCCAAGTGAACTACGCACGGCAGGTGTTCCGGCATGTGGACGCGGCGCACGCCGCCGGCCTGCCCGCGATCGTCAGCAGCGGTGAGGATGGCAAGCTCGCCGAGACCAGCTGGCCAGAATTGCGGCGCAAGGCGGCCGCGCTCGCGCTGCATCTGAAGGACCGGGGTATCAAGCCGGGCGACCGTGTCGCGGCCTATCTGCCGAACATCCCCGAGACCATCATCGCATTTCTCGCGAGCGCCAGCATCGGTGCCATCTGGAGCCTCTGCGCCCCTGATATGGCCGCGCCCGCAGTGATCGACCGTTTCAAGCAGATCGAGCCAAAGGTGCTGATCGCCTGCGATGCCGTCACCTATGCCGGCCACAGCCATGACCGCAAGGACGTCGTCGCCGAGCTGCGGCGATCACTGCCGACGGTCGAGCATGTCATCTTGCACAGCGAGGCCGTCGCGCCATCCGCACGGGAGGCCCTGCTCTCCCACATCACCACAAGGGCGGGAGATGCTGTCGACGCGTTCGAGCCGATGTGGCTGCCGTTCGATCATCCGCTCTGGATCGTCTATTCCAGCGGCACCACGGGCCTGCCGAAGCCGATCGTGCACGGCCATGGCGGTATCCTCATCGTGGTGCTGGCGCTGCTCGGCCTGCACAACGACATCGGCTGCTCCTATCACCCAAACTCGTTCGGCGAACGCTATCACTGGTACTCTTCGACCGGCTGGATCATGTGGAACTCACAGGTCGGCGGCCTGCTGAGCGGCACCACCTGCTGCATTTTCGACGGCAGTCCGGGCGGTCCCAAGGACAGGCCGGATTGGTCCACGCTGTGGCGCTTCGTGGCACGGTCGAAAGCGACCTTCTTCGGCGCAGGCGCGGCGTTCTTTGCCAATTGCGCCAAAGCGGACATCGATCTCACCGCCGCCGGCGATCTGGCGCAACTGCGCTGTCTCGGCTCGACCGGTTCGCCGCTCAGCGCCGATACACAAACCTGGTTCAACGATCGTTTCGCAGGCTTGTCGACGATCAACGGCAGCAAGGCGCAAGCCGATATCTGGTGGGCGAACATTTCCGGCGGCACCGACTTCGCCGGCGCCTTCATCGGCGGCAACAGAGAACTGCCGCAGACGCCGGGCGCGATGCAGTGCCGCCTGCTGGGCGCTGCCGTCGAAGCCTTCAGCGAACAGGGTCGTGCCGTGATCGACGAGGTCGGCGAACTCGTCTGCACCGAGCCGATGCCGTCGATGCCGCTCTATTTCTGGAACGACAAGGGCAATGCGCGCTATCGGGCGAGCTATTTCGAGACCTATCCGGACAATTTCGACGGCAGCGGCCGCGGACCGGTGTGGCGGCACGGCGACTGGCTCAAGGTCAATCCAGATGGTTCGTGCGTGATCTACGGCCGCAGCGATGCCACCATCAACCGGCACGGCCTGCGCATGGGCACCAGCGAACTCTATTCCGCGATCGAGGCGCTCCCGGAGGTGCTCGACAGCCTCGTCGTCGACCTCGAATATCTCGGCCGCGACAGCTACATGCCGCTGTTCGTGGTGCTCCGTGAGGGTGTCGTTTTCGACGGCGCGATGCAGGCCAAGATCAACAAGGCGATCGAGGCCGGGCTGTCCCGCCGCTTCCTGCCCAACGAGATTTTTGCCGTCGCCGAGATCCCTCGCACGCTCTCGGGCAAGAAGCAGGAGCTGCCGATCAAGAAGCTGCTGCTCGGCCAGCCCGTCGAAAAGGTCATCAACAAGGAGGCCATGGCCAATCCGGCCTGCCTCGACTGGTATCTCGCCTTCGCGCGCGACTATCTGGCACGAACGGCGGCGTGACGGACGATCGCCTCAATTGCGCCTGTCACGTTTGGACTCCGTTCACCGATCGTCGCTAGATCGGACAGGATCTTCCGCAACGAAAAATGTGCCATGGCCGATCTCAACGCCGTCATCACCAGGCTCAATGACCGCCTGCTCCGCCTCGAGGGCGAGCTGTTCGTGCTGCGCTCGCTGGCGCGCGCGACGCTGACCGCCGGGGACGACCACGGCGCGCGCATGCGCAAGCTGGTCGAAGCCGCGAAGATCGCGCTCGACGACGAGGCGAAGCGCGAGCTCGACAAGCCCACGCGCAAATATGTCGATGCGGCAACGGCGCTGGTGGAGGAGTTGCTCGAGGAGCCGACCGCGGCGCGGCCACTGTTCACCGTGATCCAGGGTGGCCGGCGCGACTGAGCGCGTCAGGTCGGACGTGTCGTGCCATCGTCGGTGGATTCAGCAATGAGCCGGCTGAGGCCTTCCTCGATGATCGCGATCTCCTCGTCGATCTTGTCGATCGGGACGCTGAAATCGTACCGGCCTGACGACCTGCTCTTCAGATCGACCGCGAGCCGCTGCCTGTGCATCATCAGCTCGTCGAGGCCGCGGCGGTTCTTCAGCCGCACATAGGCATCCACGATCTGCTCAATTGCACTTGGCATGAAATGGGTCCCGGCAAAAATGCCGGCGCGGCGCACCCACGCCGGCGAGACATTTTTGGTGTCGCGGTACGCGATACAGATCCGCGACGGATCCGTCGATACGACAGCAAGGTTGAAAACGCGTTACCGTTTGATGATTCCTGATGGCGCGCTCAAAAAAGCCGGGTTCGCCCTGGCCGCGGGGCATCGCAGGTCGCAATGATTTCCCGGGAGCACCGGAACGGCCAGCTGCGCAATCGCGGATTCATCGCAGCCCGCTGACCCCGCGCATTGTTGATAACCGGCGCAAATGCCGCGCAGGTGGTGACAGGGCGGCCTGACGTGTTATCGGGGGATGACGTAGCTGCGAGACGGATCAGACACCCATGCGCATTACCCTCGTCGGCTCCCGCCATTTCGGCGTGACCACCCTGAACATGCTCCGCGAACACGGCGTCGGTGTCGTGCGGGTCGTGGTTGCCGATGCGGACGACCGCTTGGCCGCAACCGCCAAGGCCGCCGGAATCGAGGTGGTGGTGCAGGCCAATCCGAAGTTGGTGGTCGCCTCCGAAATCGCCCCTGACACTGATCTGATCATCACCGCTCACAGCCACGCCCGGATCGGCAAGGACGCGCTGGCAGCCAGCAAGCTCGGGGGGATCGGCTATCACCCCTCGCTGCTGCCGCGCCATCGCGGCAAGGCCGCGGTGGAATGGACCATCAAGGAAGGCGATCCGATCGCCGGCGGCACGATCTATCACCTCGCCGACCGCATGGACGCCGGCGCCATCGCTGCCCAGGACTGGTGCTTCGTGAGGAAGGGCGAGACCGCCCGCGAGCTCTGGGAGCGTGCGCTGGCGCCGCTCGGCCTCAAGCTGCTGGCCGATGTGATCGACTACGCGAAGGTTCACAAGACCTTGCCGTCGAAGCCGCAGGACGAGCAGTTCGCGACCTCCGCGCCGAGTCTGTCTTGAACAAGTCTGTCGTGAGTCGGTCCCGACCCGCGACCGACGTTAAGGATTAACGTCAGGCGGCCTTGATTCCACATCGAAAATCGGAACCCGAAACGCAAATAAACCATTGTTTCCAAAGGAACAATTTTCGACTTTGCAGCGCACCAAACTTCCGTCACATTTGGCCCGAATAACGGTCAGCATATCAGACACATTCAAGGACGGGATCATGCGTTTTGGTCGCATCGCGGCGTTCTGTGCCGCTTCAGTTTTTATTGCCGCCCTCGCCGCCCCGGCGATCGCCCAAACCCCCTTTGACGGCAATTGGCAGGTCACCATCGTGACCAAGACCGGCTCTTGCGAGCCGACCGCGAGCTCCATGCTGACGGTTGCCGACGGCAAGATCACGGCGCCCGGTGCTAACGTTTCCGGCACCATCGGCAGTGGGGGTCTTGTTAAAGTTTCGATCAATGGTGCATATGCTAACGGTCAACTCAGCGGCAACGCCGGATCGGGGAAGTGGAATGGAGCATCTGCAGGCATACCGTGCAGCGGGCGATGGGAAGCATCGCGCCAATAAGCAATTCTGGACTAATTTCCCCAACCGGCGGCTGCTCATGGCGGCCGCCGTTTTGTTTGTGACAGCTGTTGCCACCAGTTCGGAGAGCAAGGCGCAGGCGGGTCCCTTCGCGCCACTGGCGGGCACCTGGAGCGGTGTCGGCACGGTCACCCTGGATGACGGCTCGACCGAGCGGATCCGCTGCCGCGCCAAATACGCCCCGGTCGGCCCGACCATGGAGATGTCGCTGACCTGCGCCAGCGATGCCTATAAGTTCAACCTCGGCGCCGACGTGAAGGCTGAGGGCGGCGCCATCGCCGGCAGCTGGAGCGAGACCAGCCGCAACATCAGCGGCGCACTGCAGGGCCGCGGTGCCGGCGGCAATTACGAACTGGTCGCCTCGACCGCAGGCTTCAACGCCAACATCTCGCTGAAGACCTCCGGGAACAAGCAGAGCGTGAGGATGCGCGCCGACAGCCAGTTCCGCGGCGCCGACATCACGCTGTCGCGCTAAGCCCCGTACGGATTCTGCTCAAACGACCCGGCGACGCATCGCCGGGTCCTTTTTATGCGTTCACCTGCGTCGCCGTGCCAGGCTCGCAATTGCCCGCCTCCTCGCCCCCCCGGTCTGCGCGGCCCGCTCGATGCCGCGGCCCGGCCCCTTCCACGACCGGGCCATGCAAGATGCGGATGAGGACGTCCTCCCGTTTTGTCGTTGTTCGCCGATGCCTTAGCACCCCGCCTTGCATCGCTGCATCGGCAGATTTGGCCGTTGCAAACACCGGCGATGTCGCCGATACCGACCGTCCCGCACGTTTCATCTCCAGCACCCGCCCGATGAGCACGACACCGTCCAAACCGATGGCCGCACTGTGGATGGCCGGCTGGCTGTCACTGATGCTGATCATGGCGGTCGCGGGCCGCGAGACCACGCGCGATCTGAACGTCTTTGAGATCATGGAAGTTCGCTCGCTGATCGGCTTCACGCTGCTTCTGCCGATCATTTACCGCTCCGGGGGCTTCAAGGCGGTCGCGACCAAACGCCTGCCCCAGCACCTCGCCCGCAACGGAGTCCATTATTTCGCGCAGCTCGGCTGGTTCTACGCACTGACGCTGATCGGCATCGGCCAGGTCGTCGCGATCGAATTCACGATGCCGATCTGGACCGCGCTGCTCGCCGCGACCTTCCTGTCCGAGCGCATGACCCCTTGGAAGATCGGCGCCATCGTGCTCGGCATCGTCGGTGTCGTCATGATCGTGCGCCCCGCGACGGGTGAGATCAATCCGGGTCAGTTGATCGCGCTTGCGGCCGCGATCGGCTTCAGCATCTCCATGGCCTTGGCGAAATCGCTGACACGGACCGAAAGCGCCTTGGCGATCCTGTTCTGGATGGTCGTGGTGCAGATGGTCGTCGGCCTGGTGCCGACCCTCTACGTCTGGACCTCGCCGTCGGCCTATCTGTGGGGCTGGCTGTTCGTCATCGGCGTCTGCGGCACTTTTTCGCACTATTGCCTCGCCAGCGCGCTGCGCTACGCCGACGCCACCATTGTGGTTCCCATGGATTTCCTACGGGTTCCCCTCACCGCCACTGCTGGCTGGCTCCTGTATTCCGAACGGCTCGACGTCTGGACCGTGCTCGGCGCGGCGCTGATCCTGTTCGGCAATCTCTTGAATTTGAAGCCGATAGCTCCGGTTCCAGCTCACGCGCAATGAACCTGGGCGCGGCCTGACGCGACAGATCAAGGCGGTCGAGCGTGACTTGGATCACGTTGGAGGGGCCTTCCAGCGGGCACACTTGGCCACAGAGCATCGGGTTGGGTGAGTAGTGGGTCAGTCGTTTTGCTGGCGCGAGGTCGGGCACTTTCGTGTAGCTTCGGCACCAATTTGTTGCTGCTGTCATTCGATTCTGCTGGGGATTTCAGATGCGCACTCTCACCATCATCGTTTCGCTCATGTGCATGGCGCTGTCGGTTAGCGCCGCCAAGGCCGACCGCCGCGTCGCTTTCGTCGTCGGCAACGGCGCCTACAGGAACGTCGCGCAATTGCCGAACCCGCCGATCGACGCCAGGGCGATGGCGTCGACGCTGCGGAATGTCGGATTCGACGTGATCGAAGGATCGAACCTGTCCCGCGACCAGATGACCGAGAAGCTGCTCGAGTTCGGTCGCAAGGCCCAGGGCTCCGACATTGCCGTTTTCTATTACGCTGGCCATGGCATCGCCGTCGGCGGCACCAATTATCTCCTGCCCATCGATGCCGACATCAAGTCGGAGATGGACGTCAAGCTGGGCGCCGCCATCAACATCGACCTGACGCTCGACCAGACCATGGGCGATGCCAAGGTCAAGCTGGTGTTCCTCGACGCCTGTCGCGACAATCCGTTCGCTGCCAAGATCAAGTCGAACTCCGCGACCCGCAGCGTCAATGTCGGCAGCGGTCTCGCGGAGATGAAATCCGGCGAAGGCGCGTTGATCGCTTTCGCCACCGGCCCGGGCCAGACCGCGCTTGACGGTCAGGAGGGCAACAACAGCCCCTTCACCCGCGCGCTGATCGACAACATCACGAAGCCGGGCGTCGAGATCCAGCAGGCGATGACCTCGGTGCGCGCACAGGTGAATGAGGAGACCCACAAGGGCCAGCTGCCCTGGGGCCATACCAATCTGATCGGCGCCGTCTACCTCAACCAGGCGCCGACGACCCAGGTTGCCACCGCGGCACCGACGGCCACCGCGGCGCCGACCGCGGGGGCCGGCAACTCCGAAGCAGAAGTCGAGTTCTGGCGCTCGGTGAAGGAATCCAACAAGCCGGAAGAGCTCAACGCCTACCTCTCCGCTTATCCCAACGGCCAGTTTAAGCCGCTGGCCATGGCGCGGCTCGCGGCCATCCAGAATGGCCCGTCGACCACGACCCGCAATCTCAATGCGGGCGTCGATCCCGCGACCTTCACCGATGAGGCCAGCCAGCTCACCGAGGATCAGATCGGCCTCGACAAGGGCCAGCGTCGCGACGTGCAGCGGCGCCTCAACGGACTCGGCTTCGATACCAAGGTATCAGGCGTGTTCAACGACGAGACCCGCTCGGTGTTGAAGCGCTGGCAAGCCGCCCGCGGCTATCCGTCGACGGGCTTCCTCAACAAGCTCCAGCACAAGGCCCTGCTCTCCGAGATCGTCGCCTCGACGACAACCGCCAGCGAAGACAGCCCGAAGCCGGCCCGGCGCGCCGCTCCCCAGAGCGCGCCTGCCCCCCGCCACAGCGGTGGCGGCGATGCCGGCGCGGCCTTCATGGGCGGCGTGGTCGGCGGCATGATGGGCGGCATGTTCCGCCGCTGAATCGCGACAAACAGAAAAGCCCGGCTCGCGCCGGGCTTTTCTTTGCTCGCCGCAGTCACGGCAGAATGACGTGCTTCCGCACACTCCGTCATTGCGAGCGAAGCGATGCAATCCAGAATCTCTCCGCGGCAACAAGCTGGATTGCTTCGTCGCAAGGGCTCCTCGCAATGACGAGGAGAGAAATGTGCCTCGCGCGGACGTCACAGCTCACGGGTGGACACGCCTCCGACACGCGCGACCAACTTGAACGGCGCCTACTTCCCTGCCGCTTTGCGCAGCGCCTCGTTGATGCGGTCCTGCCAGCCGGGGCCGCCCGCCTGGAAATGCTCGAGCACGTCCTGATCGATGCGCAGCGTGACCTGCTCCTTGATGCCTGGCGCCACGTTCTGCTTCGGCGGCGCCGCGGCGACCTTGGCCGTCACCTTCTTGAACGCTGCCTCGGCTTCCGACCGCGCATCGCCCAGCGTGCGCGGCCGTCTCGGTTGATCCGTCATCTCTCAGATTCCTTCAAACAGAACTGTGGAAAGATAACGCTCGGAGAAGGATGGCACGATAGCCAAAATGGTTTTTCCCGCGGCTTCCGGCCGCTTGCCGATCTCGAGCGCGGCCGCAATCGCAGCTCCAGCGGAGATGCCGCCCGGAATGCCCTCATGCCGCGCCAGCGCCCGCGAGGTCTCGATCGCGGTCGTCGAGTTGATCTTCACGATCTCGTCGATCACGGAGCGGTCGAGAATGTCCGGCACGAAGCCGGCGCCTATGCCCTGGATCTTGTGCGGCGTGTGCTGGCCGCCCGATAGCACCGGGCTCTCTTCCGGCTCGACCGCGACCACGCGCAGCGACGCCTTGCGCGGCTTCAGGACCTGACCGACGCCGGTGATGGTGCCGCCGGTCCCGACGCCGGCGACGAAGAAGTCGATGTTGCCTGACGTGTCGTTCCAGATCTCTTCCGCCGTGGTGCGGCGATGCACCTCGGGGTTGGCGAGGTTCTTGAACTGCTGCGGCATCACCGAGTTCGGCGTCGTCTTCAGGAGTTCTTCGGCCGCGGCGATCGCGCCTTTCATGCCTTGGGCGGCCGGCGTCAGCACCAGCTCGGCGCCGAGGAAGGCGAGCATCTTGCGCCGCTCGATCGACATGGATTCCGGCATGACCAGCTTCAACCGGTAACCGCGGGAGGCCGCGACATAGGCGAGCGCGATACCGGTATTGCCGGATGTCGGCTCGATCAGCACGGTGTCGGGCTTGATGATGCCGGCCTTCTCCATCGCGATGATCATGGCCGCGCCGATGCGGTCCTTCACGCTCGCGGCCGGATTGAAATATTCAAGTTTTGCCAAAAGCGTCGCGTTCACGCCGTGCATGCCCGGCAGCCGGCGCAAGCGCACGATCGGCGTGTCGCCAAAAGCCTCGACGATCGACGAGTAGATTCGGCCGCGGCCGGGTTGGTGCGCTGCACCCGTGTTGGACGATACGTCCATGATGGACTCCCTGTGGCGACGATTTGCGCTCCTATCGCAGCGCATGCGCGCAGTTACGGACAGCTTTTGACGACACGCAAGCTGCAATGCGGCACATTTCAAATACGCTGCATCGCAAAATCGCGTGAGCTGTAATTAGCAGAAAACCAACGCATTTGTGTTGCGACCTCGTCAACTGATTCGGCTTATGTTAGACTTAGGTCTCGAAGCAGGGAGGTCACCACGATGTCAGCTGCCGCTGAAGTGTTGTCGACCGTAGCATCAAGGCGTAATCCGCGCTGCAGCGAGTTGCCGAGCTGTCCTGTGTGCGCCGACTCCATGGTCGCCGCCGAAGCCTCGGCCTACGTCTCGGACCACATGATCAGCTATCTCTGGACCTGCGACAATTGCGGCTACGGTTTCGTGACCAAGCATGCGGTCAAGCAGCGGATCGTGTGCAATTAATCTAGCGCGGGGCGATGTCGCCCCTCGCCCAGTCCTCGCGTGTACGCTGGTAGAACTCGTCGAAGGTTCCGTGCCCGATCGCGTCCCTGATGCCCTGCATCAGGAACTGGTAGTAGGCAATATTGATTTCGGACAACAGCATCGCCCCCAGCGTCTCGCCCGCCTTGACGAGATGGTGCAGGTAGGCGCGTGCGTAAATCCGCGCTGACGGCCACGGACTCTCTTCGTCGAGTGGACGCGCATCGTCGGCGTGGCGTGCGTTACGCAAGTTCACCTGGCCGAAGCGCGTGAACGCGACTCCGTGGCGCCCGTTGCGCGTCGGCATCACGCAATCGAACATGTCGACGCCGCGCTTCACCGCCTCGAGAATGTCGTCGGGCGTGCCGACGCCCATCAGATATCGCGGCCGGTCGCTCGGCAGCGCCGGCGCGGTCTCGTCGATCATCGCCAGCATCACCGCCTGCGGCTCGCCGACGGCAAGGCCGCCGATCGCATAGCCGTGGAAGCCGATCTCGACGAGCCCCTGTGCGCTGGCGTGTCGCAGCTGGGGCACGTCGCCGCCCTGCACGATGCCGAACAGCATGTAGCCGTCCGGTGCGCTCTCGAACGCGCGCTTGCTTCGTTCGGCCCAGCGCAACGACAGCAGCATCGCGCGCTCGATGTCGTCGCGCTCGGCCGGCAGCCGCACGCATTCGTCCATCTGCATCGCGATGTCGGAGCCCAGACAGCGCTGCACCTCGATCGAACGCTCCGGCGATAGCTCGACCTTGGCGCCGTCGATATGCGAGCGGAAGGTCACGGCATGCTCACTGACCTTGCGCAGATCAGACAACGACATCACCTGGAAGCCGCCGGAATCCGTCAGCATCGGCCCGTTCCACCCCGTGAATCGCTGCAAGCCGCCGAGCGCGTGGATGCGCTCCGCGCCGGGACGCAGCATCAGGTGATAGGTGTTGCCCAGCACGATATCTGCGCCGGCATCACGCACCTCGCGCCAGTGCATGCCCTTCATGGCGCCGGCGGTGCCGACCGGCATGAAGGCAGGAGTCCGCACCACACCATGCGGCGTGGTCAGGCGGCCGGTGCGGGCGGCGCCATCGGTGGCGAGCAGTTCGAAATGATTGGGCAGATTCATGGCGGTGCTTATTGCGTGTCGGGCGAGACCGATCAACCCGCTCGGCCGCAATGTTCCAGACTGGGACACCGGTGACGCGGACGTGATGCGCGTCACCTCGCAAAATAAAACGATACAGTATAGTTTAATACCGGGGCCTGAAACGAGAAGCCGCGGCAAGTTGCCAGCGGCTGCAGATCCGTGATCGTCAGCCACCGACCAATGCCCCTCCCCACATGCCGGACGGATACGTCCGCCGCCTCCGATGGCTGGACCAAGCGGACAGCCGCCCAGCTGATCAGATCGCTGGCACTCGCGTGCAGCCTGGCGCTCGCCGCCTGTACCTCGCTCCCCCGCACGCCCTATACGGCTGCCGATGCCGGCGCATCGCGCGTGCTGGATATCGACGGCCTCAGGCGCTACGCCGACGAGCCCATCACGAAGTTCAGCTTCGAGCAGGACGAGGCGACAGGAAGCCGAACCTATCTGGCGCTCTCCGGAGGCGGCGCGGATGGCGCCTATGGCGTCGGCGTGCTGAACGGCTGGACCGCGGCGCGCAAGCGCCCGACCTTCTCCGTCGTATCAGGGGTGAGCACCGGCGGGCTGATCGCGCCGTTTGCGTTCCTCGGACCGCAATATGACGACACGCTTCGGGAGCTCTACACCAGCGGCGTCCCCGAAACCCTGCTGAATGATCCCAGCATCATCCGCGTGCTGTTCGGCTCCGGCCTGTTCGGCAATACACGGCTGCGCGAGCTGGTGGCGCGCTATGTCGGACCCGAGATCATGGCACAAGTCGCGCGCGAGCACGCCAAGGGCCGACGGCTGCTGGTGGTCACCACGGATCTCGACACGCAACGCACCGCAATCTGGGACATGGGCAAGATCGCCGCGGTCGGCACGCCCGAAGCGCTGAAACTGTTTCGCGACGTGATGGCGGCCTCCGCCAGCATCCCGCTGGTGTTTCCGCCGATCCTGATCGAAGCTGAAGGCCAGGGCCACAGGTTTCAGGAGATGCATGTCGATGGCGGCGTGACGGCGCCAGTGCTGACCTTGCCCGAAGCCCTGCTGTTCCAGGGGCGCCTGCCCGGCAACGCCAGGATGGACATCTACATCCTCGTCAACAAGAAGATCGAGCGCAACTTCGAGCTCGTCGCCAACAGCACGATCGACGTCGCCTCACGCAGCCTGTCTGCGATCACCCAATCGCAGACGCGCTCGATCATTTTCTCGACCTACGAGTTCGCCCAGCGCAATCACCTCGGCTTCCACCTCTCCTACATCGAGCGCGACTATCCTGCGCCGCCGTCCGAAGGTTTTGACACCAGCTACATGCGGGCGCTGTACCAGTACGGATACGAGAAAGCGGCCGGCGGCCGGGCCTGGACCGCGCGGATGCCTTGATATCCGCGCAGCGGAACGGCGTCCGTCGGAGACCGTTGACGATACGGCCAATTCGGCCAGAATCGCGATGACGCCCCGGTTGCTGCGCGTTATACAGCAATGCACACTGGCCGGACCGCGCAGGAATCATCGGGCATATCATTGGACATGGGATTGGCTGCGACCAAGACAAGAACGGCGGCACCCCGGCGCGAGGTGTCGAAATCGCGCGGCGGCCGGCCGACGAAAAGCGCCGCGATCGAGCGCGACCAGCGGCTGATCGAGGTCGCCACCCGCCTGTTCCTCGATCGCGGTTTTGAAGCGACCTCACTCGATGCGGTGGCGGAAGCAGCCCGCGTCAGCAAGCCCACAGTCTATTCCCGTTACGGCGACAAGCGCGGCTTGTTTGCCGCCGTGCTCCGCCGCGAGATCGCGCGCTGGCTTGCGCCGCTGTCGGCTGCGGCCGAAACGCAGCTCAGCAGCGCCTCCGATATCTCGGTCGAACAGCGGCTGGTCGAGATCGGGCGCGAGATGTTGACCTTCACCTGCGGACCCGACGCCGTGGCCTTCAGCCGCATGATGACGTCGCAGGCCATCAACTTCCCTGACGTCGCCAAGCTCGGCAAGGAGGAAGGCTGGCTCAAGGCTGTCGCCACCACCGCGCGCTTCTTCGACCATCTGGTGGCGCAAGGCGCACTCGACGTCGACGACACCACGATCGCCGCAGAAGTATTCCTCGACGTCGTCGTCGGCCACACCCACCGCATGGCGACGTTCGGCACGCCGATGGAACTGAAACCCGCCGAGAAGCGGATGCGCGCAGCAATCAAGCTGTTCCTGGCCGGCGCGATTGGTCCTGCCGACCGCGTCCAGGGCGCTGCAAAAGCCCTGCAACGGCGCCGCCCGTCCCGCTGACATTTCCGTGAGATCAGCGGTTTGTCACCGGGGAACAATCGTCTCCTTCATTGACCAAAATAAAACGATACGGTATGGTTTTGTTTATCGGGCAGTGCGGGCCGCTTTTTCACCAGCCCCAAAGAGGACCGGACTGCTTAGACCGCCGTGACGGGTGCAGCCCGTCACGACGTTCCGCGGCCGGCCGGTGCCCAAGGTCGGCCGCGATTTCTTTACGAACATCCGGCAAACTTGCTGGTTCAAGGCTTGCCGGCCGAGGGTTTCGAGCATGAGCGCGACAAGACCAGGAATGTACGGGTGGTTGGCGGTCGCCCTCTCGGGGCTGCTCATCGCAGTGCCGGCGCGCGCGACCGTTTCGGCGGGAAGCACGCCCGCCGCCCTGCACAGCGAGACAGATGGTGATGCTGCGGCGGACCGCCAGGCCGTCAGCCGCGAGATCGAGCGTTTCCGCAGCTCCTCGATCTCGATCAGCCAGGCCATGGCGATCGCGGAAGCCCGTCATGCCGGCGCGACGACCGCCGATATCAGCTTCGACGGCGGCTCGGGCGTGCCGGTCTACCGGGTCAAGACGCTGCACAATGACCGGATCTGGCGCTACACCATCAATGCGGAAACCGGCGCGGTCGTGGGCGGCGAAGCTGCCCTGCCCCTGGCTGAGCTGGACCATGACGACCGCAGCAATCTCGCAGCGCTCGGCACCATCACACATCGCCTCGCCGATGCGGTCCGCGTCGCCGAGCAGGCAGCGTCCGGCAAGGCCATCAGCGGCGGGCTGGTGCGCGAGCGAGGACGGCTCAATTTCGCAATCGTCGTCATCAGTGGCGACGACCTCAAGGAGGTCATCCTCGAGCCGCCGGGTGCCCGGGGCAAATAACGCAAACGCCACGATCCCGCCGGAAAGCCATTGACGCACGCCGGACTCTCCCGCATAAGTCGCCGCCATGTTCACGACCACCAAACGCACGACCAAAACCACCACGGCCTTCGGGGCCCGGGGAGGCGTGCGCGCATAGTCGTCGACTAGAAACGCATCAAGCTCTGCCGAAGCCCCGCCCAAGATGGTCCGGGGCTTTTTTGTTGTCTCAATCGATCTCAATGGAGGACAAAGTGAGTAACGATCCCGTCGTCGCGATTGTCGGCGTCACCGGTGCGGTAGGCGCCGAATTCATCGCCACCATGGACAAGCGCGGCTTTCGCGTCGACAAGCTCAAGGCGCTCGCCAGCGCCCGCTCCGCCGGCAAGACGGTGTCGTTCCGCGGCCAGAACGTCGTCATCGAGGAGCTGACCGAACGCGCCTTTGAAGGCGTCGACATAGCACTGTTCTCCGCCGGCAGCGGCATCTCGAAGAAGTTCGCGCCTGTTGCGGTCAAGGCGGGCGCCGTCGTTGTCGACAATTCCTCCGCCTTCCGCATGGACCCGAACGTTCCGCTCGTCATCCCCGAGGTGAACGGCAACCGCATCCGCGACCACAAGGGCATCATTGCCAACCCGAACTGCGCTGCGATCACCGCACTGGTGCCGCTCTGGCCGATCCACCAGAAGAACCGCATCAAGCGCGTCATCATCTCGACCTACCAGGCAGCCTCCGGCGCCGGCGCGGCCGCGATGGAGGAGCTCGTCGAGTCCACTCGTGCCAATCTCAACGGGCAGGTCTATACGCCGAAGGTGATGCCGCACCCCTACGCCTTCAACCTCTTCAACCACAACACGGCGATCGATCCTGAAACCGGCTACAACGACGAAGAGACCAAGGTCATCAAGGAAACCCGCAAGATCTTCGAGGACGAGACAATTGCGATCGGCGTCACCTGCGTCCGCGTGCCGGTGCTGCGTGCGCATTGCGAGGCCATCACCTTCGAATGCGAGAAGCCGATCAATGAGGATCAGGTCCGCGCCATCATGGCGCGGGCCCCGGGCGTGAAGGTCGTCGACGATCGCGTGAAGAACTACTTCCCGATGCCGATCGACGCCTCGGGCCAGGACGACGTCCTGGTCGGCCGCATCCGCAAGGACCTCAGCGACCCCTCCGGCCATTCGATCTCGATGTTCGTGGCGGCGGATCAGCTGCTCAAGGGCGCCGCGCTGAACGCGGTGCAGATCGCCGAACTGCTGCCGCAGCGGGTGATGGCGTAACGGAAGCGCAGGGTGGGTTAGCCCCGCAGATGCGCAAAGCGCATCTGCTCGGCGTAACCCACCGGGCTCCCTATCCGCGGAAACAAAACTGGTGGGTTACGCCTTGCGG
The DNA here is from genome assembly GCF_054058595.1 of Bradyrhizobium sp. USDA 4472. Lineage (NCBI taxonomy): Bacteria > Pseudomonadati > Pseudomonadota > Alphaproteobacteria > Hyphomicrobiales > Nitrobacteraceae > Bradyrhizobium > Bradyrhizobium sp. USDA 4472. Next base: position 6,190,137 of record NZ_JBSSAM010000001.1, on the reverse strand, counting down.
CTAACCCACCCTACGACTCCGCCTTAAACAACAAACACGCATCGCCATATGAGTAGAACCGATACCCATTTGCGATGGCGTGGGCATACGCGCGCCGCATCGTCTCGAGCCCGGCGAATGCCGACACCAGCATGAACAGCGTCGACTTCGGCAGATGGAAATTGGTCATCAAGACATCGACGGCGCGGAAGCGATAGCCGGGCGTGATGAAGATCGAGGTCTCGGCCGTGAACGGCCGGATGGTGCCGTCCTCGCTCGCCGCGCTTTCGAGCAGCCGCAATGACGTGGTGCCGACGGCGACAATGCGGCCGCCGCTCTTTCGCGCGGCGTTGAGCCTCTCCGCGGTCTGCGCCGAGATCGTGCCCCACTCGGCATGCATCTTGTGGCCGTCGGTGTCATCGACCTTGACCGGCAGGAAGGTCCCTGCCCCGACATGCAGCGTGATGCGATTAACGCCGACGCCGCGCGCGTGCAGCGCGTGCTCCAGCGCGGGCGTGAAATGCAGGCCCGCGGTGGGCGCTGCAACTGCGCCTTCGTTCGCCGCAAACATCGTCTGGTAATCGGAGAGATCCTGATCGTCGGGCGTACGCTTCGAGGCGATATAGGGTGGCAGCGGCGGGCTGCCGAGATCGGCGATGGCCTGATCCAGCGTCGGGCCGTGGAACGAGAATGACAGCGTCACCTCGCCCTCCTCTCCCTTGGCCTCGACCTCGGCATCGAGATGGCCGAGCAGGCAGACCTTGCCTTCGTTGCCGAAGCGGATGTGGTCGCCGGCGACAAGCTTCTTCGCGGGCTTCACCAATGCCTGCCAGCGCGAGCCGTCGAGGCGCTTGATCAGGGTCGCCTCGATCTTCGGCTCGGTCTCGCGGCCGATGCGGCGGCCTCTAAGCTGCGCCGCGATCACCTTGGTGTCGTTGACCACGAGCTGGTCGCCCGGCTTCAGCCAGCGCGGCAACTGGGCGACGGTCTCGTCACGCAGCGCGCCGTTCTCGACGACCAGCATCTTCGCGGAGTCGCGCGGCTGCGCCGGGCGCAACGCGATGCGCTCGGGTGGCAGGTCGAAATCGAAGAGATCGGTGCGCATGGTCTCTTATGACGTCATTCCGGGGCGCGCATGGCACGAGCCGGGAATCTCGAGGTTCCCCGGTGCGCAATTGCGCACCTGGGGTTCGGCTCTACGAGCCGCCCCGGAACGACGACACATGTCTATTCCTTATCGACCGCCATCCGCGCCTTGACGATCTTGTCCGGGTTCTGCACCGGCTCGCCGCGCTTGATCTTGTCGACATTCTCCATGCCCTCGGTGACCTTGCCCCACACCGTGTACTGGTTGTCGAGGAAGCGGGCGTCGTCGAAGCAGATGAAGAATTGGCTGTCACCGGAATCGGGGCTCGCGGCGCGTGCCATCGAGGTGGTGCCGCGCACATGCGGCTCCTTGTTGAACTCGGCCTTGAGCTTCTGGCCCGAGCCGCCGGTCCCGGTGCCATGCGGGCAACCGGTCTGGGCCATGAAGCCGTCGATCACGCGATGGAACACGATGCCGTCGTAGAAACCTTCACGGACCAGCTCCTTGATGCGTGCGACGTGGCCGGGCGCCAGGTCGGGCCGCATCTCGATGGTGACCGGGCCCTGCGTGGTCTCGAGGATCAATGTGTTTTCGGTGACGGTCATGCTCGTCTCTCTTGCGTTGGAGGTGAAGTTTTGCGGCTACGGAACTGGATCGCGAATGGACGTCCCGCGGCGGCGCCGGCCATTGCATCGGTAAATGGCATCGGCGTGCAGCGTTGCAACGCCTCCATTACCGCGATCCGGTATTGCAGCCGGTCATTGTCGGAGGCCCCCGCGGATTCGTAGGTAATCCGTGGATGCCCCAGAATGTTTCCGGAACGGTTAAAGCTCACGACGACGGTGATGTCGAGTGGGCGGGCCTTGTTGGGCGGCGGCGGCTTCCAGCAGGTCTGCAAGCGCTGGAAGAGGTCGTGGAGAGTGTTGACGGGCGCGTCCTCTGCAGCCGCACCCGTGATGCCGAACAGCAGCGCCGCGGCAGCGAACAGGAGCCTGTCGCCACGGCGCGCCATCGTCTCGGCTATTTGATGTCGGAGGCGACCTGCACCTTCACCATCTTGTCGGGATCGGTGACGGTGCCGCTCGGCGAACCGGCCGGCGCCTTTTTCAGCTTGTCGACGACGTCCATGCCCTGCACGACCTCGCCGACCACGGTGTACTGGCCGTCGAGGCTGCCGCCGTCGGCGAACATGATGAAGAACTGCGAATTGGCGGTATCGACGCTGTCCCCGCGCCGAGCCATGCCGACGATGCCGCGGGCGAAATGAACCTTGGAGAATTCCTGCTTCAGGTTCGGATATTTCGAGCCGCCAGTCCCGTTGCCGTTCTGGCCGTCGCCGGTCTGGGCCATGAAGCCGTCCATCACGCGGTGGAACGGCACGTTGTTGTAGAAGCCTTCGCGCGCGAGCTGCTTGAGGCGCTCGGCGTGCTGCGGCGCAAGGTCGGTGCGGAGCTTGATGACGATGCGACCCTTGGTCGTGTCGATGACCAGCGCATTGGCCTTGTCGAGATTGGCCGGCAGCTGCTGCGCCACCGCCGGGACGGCGCCAATGAGCGCGACGAACATCGTGGCAAATATTGCGAGACGACGGATCATGGAGACTCCGGATCAGGTAAGATGAATTGACGCGCCGTGTTCAGGCGAATTTGGCCTTGAGCTGGGATGCAACGAGCGGCGGGACGAAGGGCGAAACGTCTCCTCCCATGGCGGCGATCTGGCGTACCAAGGTGGCCTTGATCGGGCGAACTGCGGGAGAGGCAGGCAGGAAGACGGTCTGTACCTCCGGTGCCATGGTGCCGTTCATGCCGGCGAGTTGCATCTCGTAGTCGAGATCGGTGCCGTCGCGCAGGCCTCGAATCATGATGGTCGCACCGTACTTGCGCGCCGCGGTGACCGCGAGATCGTCGTAAGTCACAGCCTCAAGCGTACAACCGGCCTGGGCCGCCACCGGCCCGCAGACATCATCAAGCATCTTGAGCCGCTCCTCGGTCGAGAACAGCGGCTTCTTGCCGGGATGGACCCCGATCGCGACCACCAGCCGGTCGCACATGAAAACGCTGTTCCGGACCACGTCCAGATGGCCGTTGGTGATGGGGTCGAAGGAACCGGGGTAGAAGGCAATTCGCGGCATGGCACGTCCTACCGCGCCCGGCCCTGCCCGGCAAGCCGGACCTGTTCAGCGTCAGTCCCACCGATTTTTCCGCTCCCCCCAGTCGGGAAGGCCGCGATTTGTTTCGTCCGCGGGGCATCGACGAAACACAACGAGGCGCGAACGAAACCATTTCCGGCATCGGCGAAGACGTCCGGAAACTGGGCGTGGTTACTAATCCGGCCAACGAATGACGGTCGCGCACTGGGCGTCGCGGCCGCATCACAGGGGACCGTCAATGATCAAGGCTCTTTCCGCTATAGCTGTTGCTGCATGTGTTGCTGCGATGCTCACCCTGCTGCCCGGCTTTGCGCCGTCGGTCGAAGCCAGCGTGCCGCAGCCGCTCGCCAAGGGTGACCGGCTCGACATCAAGGCCATCGGCAGGGATTGCTCGCAACGAGCGTGGCCAAACTTCGAGGCATCCTGCCTGCGCCGCGCCGGCACCAAGGCGGACATCCGCGTCGCCCGCCTCGTGACGGCAGACCGCACACCGTAGGCGGTCTGTCAGCTCTGTGTCATAAACTTCGTTGTAAACCCCAGATAAATCCCATGGATATTTGCGACGTCTCGTCGCAGACTATGTGATGCGCGCACCCTCGGAATGGCCCGATGGTCGCGGGCCCATTGAGGGGTTGCAATTGTCCAGTACGCCCGCCGTTGTCTCCGGCCATCATCCCGATCCGCTTCCGCTTGCCATGACCGTGGGCGCCCTCGGGGTGGTCTATGGCGATATCGGCACCAGTCCCCTCTATGCGTTGAAGGAAGCCGCCAAGGCGGCCGCCCGTGGCGGCGCGGTGAGCTCAGACGCCGTCCTCGGCGTCGCCTCGCTCATCCTCTGGGCACTGCTGCTGATCATTTCCCTGAAATATGCGCTGCTGATTCTGCGCGCGGACAACCGCGGCGAAGGCGGCATCGTCGCGCTATTGGCGCTGCTGCACGCCCGCCACGCGAAAGCGGGTACCTGGCGCGCGCATCTCCTGGTGGTCGGCCTGATCGGTGCGGCGCTGCTCTACGGCGACGGTGCAATCACGCCGGCGATCTCGGTGCTGTCGGCCATCGAAGGCCTCAAGGTTGACGCTCCCTCGCTCTCGCCGGTGGTGGTGCCGCTGACCGTCGCGATTCTGGTCGGCCTGTTCGTGATGCAAAAGCAAGGGACCGGCTTCATCGGCCGCATCTTTGGACCGGTCATGGTGGCATGGTTCGTGGTGCTCGCCGCGCTCGGCATCCACGGCATCCTCAAGGCGCCGGGGGTGCTGGCGGCGCTCAGCCCGCTCTATGCCTTCGATTTCCTGATCCACCAGGATTTCCATGTCTCCTTCGCGATCCTTGGTGCCGCCTTCCTGGCGGTGACCGGGGGCGAAGCCATGTATGCGGACATGGGACATTTCGGCCGCCTGCCGATCCGGCTCGCCTGGTTCGCGATCTGCCTGCCGGCGCTGGTGCTGAATTATTTCGGCCAAGCCGCGCTGCTGATCACCGATCCCTCGATGATCGAGAATCCGTTCTTCCAGCTCTGCCCCGACTTTCTACATTACGGGCTGGTCGCGTTCTCGGCGATCGCAACCGTAATCGCCTCGCAGGCGATCATTTCCGGCGTGTTCTCGCTGACTCAGCAGTCGATCCAGCTCGGCTTCCTGCCGCGCATGCAGATCCGCCACACCACGAGCCATGCGATCGGCCAGATCTACGTGCCGCTGGTGAACTGGCTGCTCGCCGCCGCCACGCTCGGCGCGGTCTTGAGCTTCGGCACCTCGGACGCGCTCGCCGGCGCCTATGGCATCGCCGTCTCGCTCCTGATGGCCATCACCACGCTGCTCGCAGCCCTGGTCGCGATCCAGTGGGGCTACTCACCGTGGATCGTGGTGGCCGTGAACGGCTTCTTCTTCGTGATCGACGTGATCTTCTTCTCGGCCAATTCGATCAAGCTGTTCGAGGGGGGCTGGTTTCCGCTGCTGCTCGCGGGCTTCGTCGCCTTCCTGATGCTGACCTGGCGCAGCGGCGTGAAGCTCGTTGAAGCCGCACGCGCAAAGCTGCGGCAGCCGGAGGAGGATCTGATCGAGACGGCGGTCAACAAATGCAGCGCGCGCCTGCCCGGCACCGCCGTGTTCCTGGCCTCCGCGCCGAAAGGCGTGCCGCTGGCGCTGACGCAATTCGTCAAGCACAATCACGTGCTGCACGAGCGCGTCGTCCTCGTCACCGTGCTGATCGAGGAGTTGCCCCACATCGCCGACCAGGACCGGGTCGAGATCATCGAGATCATTCCCGGCATCACCCGCGTGATTCTGCATTATGGCTTCATGCAGTACCCAACGATCTATGAGGGTCTGGCGCTCGCCTGCCGCCAGGGCAAGCTGCCCGGCATCGATCTCTCCGACATCACCTACTACGTCGGCCGCGAAACCATCATTCCGAGCGAGGACATTCCGGGCATGTGGGTCTGGCGCGAAGGCCTGTTCGCCTTCCTCCAGCGCAACGCCGAGCGCTCCGCCGCCTTCTTCGGCGTGCCGACGAAGCAGGTGGTGGAGTTCGGCACGGAGCTGGAAATCTAGCGAATGGCGAGTGGTCGATAGCGAAGAGAGCAGCAAGCTTCGTTCGCTATTCCCTATTCGCCATTCGCCTGTTCTCCATTCGCGCCATTCCCGCTCTCCGCCTCCTCGGTGATGTGCTCGACCGAGACGACGTGCTCGTCCTCGGCGGTGTCGAACACGATCACGCCTTGCGTCGAGCGGCCGGCGATGCGGATGCCTTCCACCGGGCAGCGGATCAGCTGGCCCTTGTCGGTGACGAGCATGATCTGATCCGCATCCTCGACGGGGAAGGACGCGACGAGGTTGCCGTTGCGGTTGTTGACGCTCATGGCGACGATGCCTTTGCCGCCGCGCCCCGTGGTGCGGTACTCGTAGGACGAGGTCCGCTTGCCATAGCCGTTGACGGAGACGGTCAGCACCACCTGCTCGGCCGCTGACATCTCGGCATAGCGCTCCTGCGGGAGCTGGAAGCTGCCGGAAGTCTCCTCGGCCTCGGCGTCCGCTGCCGGCTCTTCGGCCGCAGCTTCACCGGCGACCGCGCGGCGCATCTTCAGGTAGGCCGAACGCTCGTCCGAGGTGGTCTCGACATGGCGCAGGATGGCCAGCGAGATTACCTTGTCTCCCACGCCGAGCGCAATGCCGCGCACGCCCATCGAGGTGCGTCCGGTGAAGACGCGGACGTCGGGGACCGGGAAGCGGATGCACTGCCCGCCGGCCGCGGTCAGCAGCACGTCGTCATGCTCGGTGCAGATCTGGACGTCGACGATCGCCTCGCCGTCGTCGAGCTTCATCGCGATGATGCCGGAGCGGCGCACGTCGACGAAGTCGGACAGCTTGTTGCGACGGACGTTGCCGCCGGTCGTTGCGAACATCACATCGAGCTGCGCCCAGGTGGATTCGTCCTCGGGCAGCGGCATGATGGTGGTGATGCGCTCGCCCTGCTCCAGCGGCAGAATGTTGATCAAAGCCTTGCCGCGCGCGTTGGGCGCTGCCATCGGCAGCCGCCAGACCTTCTCCTTGTAGACCTGGCCGCGCGACGAGAAGAACAGCACCGGCGTGTGCGTGGAGGCCACGAACAGGCGGCTGACGAAATCCTCGTCGCGGGTCTGCATGCCGGAGCGGCCCTTGCCGCCGCGGCGCTGGGCGCGATAGGCCGACAGCGGCACGCGCTTGACGTAGCCGGCGTGCGAGACGGTGACGACCATGTCCTCGCGCTGGATCAGGTCCTCGTCCTCGACCTCGCCTTCCTGCTCCATAATCACTGTCTTGCGTGGCGTGGCGAACTCGGCCTTTACCTCGGCAAGCTCGGTCTTGATGATGTCGAGGATGCGGGCGCGCGAGCGCAGGATCTCGAGATACTCGCCGATCTCGCCGGCGAGCTTTGCCAGCTCCTCGCCGATTTCGTCGCGGCCGAGTGCGGTGAGGCGAGCGAGGCGCAGCTCGAGGATCGCCCTCGCCTGCTCCAGCGAGAGGCGGATGGTGCCGTTCTCGTTGATCCGATGGCGGGGATCGTCGATCAGCGTGATGATGTCCTCGACGTCGCGCGCGGGCCAGTCGCGCGTCATCAGGGTCTCGCGCGCGGCGGCCGGCGTCGGCGAATGCCTGATGACCTTGATGATCTCGTCGATATTGGCGACCGCGATCGCGAGGCCGACCTGCTCATGCGCCCGCTCGCGCGCCTTGCGCAGCTTGTATTTGGTGCGGCGGGTGACGACCTGCTCGCGGAAGCCGACGAAGATCGTCAGCATGTCCTTCAGGTTCATCGTCTGCGGACGGCCACTATCGAGGGCGACGGCGTTGACGCCGAAAGAAGTCTGCAGCGGTGTGAATTTGTAGAGCTGGTTCAGCACCACGTCTGGCACGGCGTCGCGCTTGAGCTCGACGACGACGCGGTAGCCGTCGCGGTCGGACTCGTCGCGCAGATCGGAGATGCCCTCGATCTTCTTTTCCTTGTAGAGCTCGGCGATGCGCTCGACCATCGTCGCCTTGTTCACCTGATACGGGATCTCGGTGATGACGATCGCCTCGCGCTCCTTCCGGATCGTCTCGAACTCGACCTTGCCACGCATCACGATGGAACCGCGGCCGAGGTGATAGGCGCTGCGGATGCCCTGGCGTCCAAGGATGATGCCTCCGGTCGGGAAGTCCGGGCCCGGGATGATGTTGTTGAGCTCGTCGATCGTCAGCGACGGATTGTCGATCAGCGCCACGCAGGCATCGATGACCTCGCCGAGATTGTGCGGCGGGATATTGGTCGCCATGCCGACGGCGATGCCGCCGGCGCCGTTGACCAGAAGGTTCGGGAACCGAGCCGGCAGAACGACAGGCTCCCGCTCGGAGCCGTCATAGTTGTCCTGGAAATCGACCGTATCGTCGTCGATGTCCTCGAGCAGCTTCAGCGCGATCTTGGTCAGGCGGGATTCGGTGTAGCGCATGGCCGCTGGCGGATCGCCGTCGACCGAGCCGAAATTGCCCTGCCCATCGATCAGGGGCGCGCGCATCGAGAAGTCCTGCGCCATGCGCACCAGGGCGTCGTAGATCGCCTGGTCGCCATGGGGGTGGTACTTACCCATGACTTCACCGACGGCACCGGCGGACTTCTTGTGCTTCTTGTCCGGGGTGTCGCCGCGATTGTTCATCGCGTAGAGGATGCGGCGATGCACCGGCTTCAACCCGTCGCGCGCATCGGGCAGCGCACGCGATACGATCACGCTCATGGCGTAATCGAGGTAGGACTTCTTCATCTCCTCGTAGATCGAAACGGGGCGAATGTCCGAGGGTTGCGCCGGCTGGTCGCCGGGCTTGTTGTCGTCGTCTGCCAAGGGGAAATCCGGTGAGATTCTATCTGGGAATCATATAGCGCATCGAGGCCCTGATAACCACCCTCGCGAGGCCAGGGAAGCGCTTTTTCCGTCTATTCTTCCAATAACTTACGTCCCTGAAGCGGGCATCTTGGATGAGCCTGGAATCAACCTTCCAAAATCGCCTCGGACGGGCGGTCGAGCCGTGGGCGAGTGCGGCCGTTCTGCCGCTTTGCAGCCCGCGCCCCGACTTCATCCCAAACATGAAGCGGGCCCGCAAATTCCGAGCCCCTTCCGTCGATTAGTTGGGTTTACTGACGCGACGTGGAAGGTGTTGATCAACCTGACCAGCGCACCCTCATCGCCCGGACCATTCCTAGAACGGGATGTCGTCGTCCATGTCATTGTTGCGGCCACCACCGCCGGCCGCCACGGGCCGACGCGGTGCGCTGCTGACCGGACCCGACGAGCCGAAATCGCCGCCCGGCTCGTCACCGAAGCTGCCGCCACCTCCGCCGCCGCGGCCGTCGAGCATCGTCAGCGTCGAGTTGAAGCCCTGCAGCACGACCTCGGTGGAGTACTTCTCGACGCCGCTCTGGTCGGTCCATTTGCGGGTCTGGAGCGCGCCTTCGATGTAAACCTTGGCGCCCTTCTTCAGATACTGCTCGGCGACCTTGCAGAGCCCTTCATTGAAGATCACGACGCGGTGCCACTCGGTCTTTTCCTTGCGCTCGCCGCTGTTCTTGTCGCGCCAGGTCTCGGAGGTGGCGATGCTCAGATTCGCGATCGGTCGCCCGTCCTGGGTGCGGCGGATCTCCGGATCCTTGCCGAGATTTCCAACCAGAATGACCTTGTTGACGCTTCCCGCCATCGCCGCTCTCCACTCCAATGCCACTGAATTTCGAAAAGGCGCGCCCGCGCTGCCGCCTGTTGGGCCGACCCTATACGCTTACAAGCGCCGATCGGCCCACCACGCCCTCGGTTATCCCCACATATAGCACCGACCGGGCCTTCGTTCCAGATTTGTTCCCATCGAAATGGCTGCGACCCAAGCGTCCAAACCCTGCGCCGCAGTATGACCACATCTTGGGGGGAATCGGACCGTTACACTCAATACACCCGCTGGCGTTGCATTCCAGACCGACCGGATCGGCCACAATGTCGACATCGGTCTCGTCCGCCTCACTTACCGCTTCGGCAGCCCGGCAATCGCTGAATACGGTCATCAAGTACTGATCCCCAAAGCACTGATCCCTCTGAATCCATTCGAGGATCGAAGGCCGGCCTCGCGCCGGCCTTTTGCTGTTTCTTCCAGCAAACGCCACGTTTTGCGCCTGTTGTGGCTTTTGAGAGACACAACTTGCGGCTTCAGTGGTGTAAGCAAGACGTCAGTTGGACGACGTCCGCTGCCCTTCCGACGCACGGAAGGCAACAACAGAAACTGGGACTGGGATAAGTTGAAAATGAAAAAGGTTTTGTTGGCTTCGGCCGCTCTGTTCGCCCTCACTGGCGCCGCTTCGGCTGCCGATCTGGCGGCTCGCCCCTACACCAAGGCTCCGGTAGCTATCGCTTCGATCTACAACTGGAGCGGCTTCTACATTGGCGCCAACGCTGGTGGCGGCTCCAGCCACAATTGCTGGGACACGACCAGCGTCGGTGGCGCTACTGTCCCCACGACGAGCGAAGGTTGCCATGACGCGACCGGCGCTCTCGCCGGTGGTCAGATCGGTTATCGCTGGCAGTCCGCCGCCTGGTTGTTCGGCGTCGAAGCGCAGGGTGATTGGGCCGATCTGAAGGGTTCGAACACCAGCTCGCCCGCCGCGTTCTTCCCGCTGGTGAACAATACCAAGATCGACGCCATAGGCCTCTTCACCGGCCAGGTGGGTTACGCTTGGAACAACGTCCTCTGGTATGTGAAGGGCGGTGCGGCCGTCACCCACAACAAGTTCAGCGGCACTCTGGCCGGTGTCACGGTCGGCGACGCGAGCGACACCCGTTGGGGCGGCACCATCGGCACCGGCATCGAGTTCGGCTTCGCGCCGAACTGGTCGGTTGGTTTTGAGTACAACCACCTGTTCATGGGCAAGCACAACGACAGCTTCACGGTGGTCGGCCTGCCCTTCCGCGCCGACAACATCAAGCAGGATGTGGACATGGGCACCGTCCGCCTGAACTACACCTTCGGTGGCCCGGTGGTCGCGAAGTACTGATCCTCGCAACCGACGTCACAACGTCACGAAAGGCCGGCCTCGTGCCGGCCTTTTTGCTGTTCCATTCGGTGCAATTGCCATCAGCTGCTGCCAAGTCCCGCCAGCGCCACAACAATCCGTTGACGATTCGCAAGTCCCTCTGGAAATCCCTCCCCGTTCTTCCTACGTTCGCTCACATACCCATTGGCGCCGATCCCGGTTCCGGGCGAAGCGCGCCGGAACGTTGGCGCGGTCGCTCGCTCATGGGATTCTTCGAGGGCAACGGGATGGATGAAGTGATCAAGGCGAAGCGCCAACAGCAGAACGCGGGCTCCAGCCTGCGCGCGATTACGATCCGTGGCGCGCGCGAGCACAACCTCAAGAATATCGACGTCGAGATTCCCCGCGACAAGCTCGTGGTTTTCACCGGCCTCTCCGGCTCCGGCAAATCCTCGCTCGCCTTCGACACCATCTATGCGGAAGGCCAGCGCCGCTACGTCGAATCACTGTCGGCCTATGCCCGCCAGTTCCTGGAGATGATGCAGAAGCCCGACGTCGACCAGATCGACGGCCTGTCCCCGGCAATCTCGATCGAGCAGAAGACGACGTCGAAGAATCCGCGCTCGACCGTGGGCACGGTCACCGAGATCTACGACTATATGCGCCTGCTCTGGGCGCGCGTAGGCGTGCCCTATTCGCCGGCCACGGGACTTCCGATCGAAAGCCAGACCGTCTCGCAGATGGTCGACCGCGTCCTGGCGCTGCCGGAAGGCACCCGCCTCTATCTGCTGGCGCCCGTCGTGCGCGGCCGTAAGGGCGAGTACCGCAAGGAACTCGCCGAATGGCTCAAGAAGGGCTTTCAGCGCGTCAAGATCGACGGCACTTTCTACGAGCTGGCGGAAGCGCCCACGCTCGACAAGAAATTCCCGCATGACATCGACGTCGTGGTCGACCGCATCGTGGTGCGCGCCGATATCGGCCAGCGCCTTGCCGAAAGCTTCGAGACCGCGCTGAAGCTCGCCGAGGGCCTCGCCGTCGTCGAGTTCGCCGACGCGCCGGCGGCAGCGCCGGCGGAAGAGAAAAAGAAGACGGCAAAGATCCACGACAAGAGCGGACCCGAGCGCATCCTGTTCTCGGAAAAATTCGCCTGCCCTGTCTCGGGCTTCACGATCCCCGAGATCGAGCCCAGACTGTTTTCCTTCAATAATCCCTATGGTGCCTGCCCGGCCTGCGGCGGCCTCGGCGTCGAGCAGCATGTCGACGAGGACCTGGTCATTCCCGACAAGGAGATCGCCATCGGCAAGGGCGCGATCGCGCCCTGGGCCAAGTCATCGTCACCCTATTACGTGCAGACGCTGACGGCACTCGGCAAGCACTACAAGTTCACGCTCACCACCAAGTGGAAGGATCTGCCCAAGAAGACGCAGAACGCGATCCTCCATGGCTCCGGCGACGACGAGATCAAGTTCTCCTATGAGGACGGGGTGCGCTCCTACGACACCAAGAAGCCGTTCGAGGGCGTCATCACCAACATCAACCGCCGCTACCGCGAAACCGAGAGCGAGTGGGCGCGGGAAGAACTCGCAAAGTATTTCCACGACGTGCCCTGCGGCGCCTGCAATGGTTTCCGGCTGAAGCCCGAGGCGCTCTGCGTCAAGATCGGCGGCAAGCACATCGGCGAGATCTCGGAGCTGTCCGTGAAAGGCGCCGGCGCATGGTTCGAGACCGTGCCTGATACGCTGAACGCGCAGCAGAACGAGATCGCCGGGCGCATCCTCAAGGAGATCCGCGAGCGCCTCACCTTCCTGCTCGACGTCGGCCTCAACTATCTCACCCTCTCCCGTTCCTCCGGCACGCTGTCCGGCGGCGAGAGCCAGCGCATCCGCCTGGCCTCGCAGATCGGCTCGGGGTTGACGGGCGTACTTTACGTGCTGGACGAGCCGTCGATCGGCCTGCACCAGCGCGACAATGCGCGCCTGCTCGACACCCTGAAGCGGCTGCGCGACCTCGGCAACACCGTGATCGTGGTCGAGCATGACGAGGACGCGATTCTGCTCGCCGACCACGTGCTCGACATCGGCCCGGGCGCCGGCATGCACGGCGGCAACATCATCGCCGAAGGCACGCCCGCGGAGATCATGCGCAACCCGAAATCGCTCACCGGCAAATATCTCACCGGCGAGCTCGAGGTCGAGGTGCCGGAGCGGCGGCCACCGAACCATCGCCGCACCATCAAGGTGGTGAACGCGCGCGGCAATAACCTCAAGAATGTCACGGCCGAAATTCCGCTCGGCCTATTCACCGCCGTCACCGGCGTCTCCGGCGGCGGCAAGTCGACGCTGCTGATCGACACGCTCTACAAGGCCATCGCCCGCAAGTTGAACAATGCCAGCGAAGGCGCAGCTCCGCACGACCGCATCGAGGGGCTCGAGCATATCGATAAGATCATCGACATCGACCAGTCGCCGATCGGCCGCACGCCGCGTTCGAACCCGGCAACCTACACCGGCGCCTTCACGCCGATCCGCGAATGGTTCGCCGGGCTGCCCGAAGCGAAGGCGCGCGGCTACGAGCCGGGCCGCTTCTCCTTCAACGTCAAGGGCGGCCGCTGCGAAGCGTGCCAGGGCGACGGCGTCATCAAGATCGAGATGCACTTCCTGCCCGACGTCTACGTCACCTGCGACGTCTGCAAGGGCAAGCGCTACAACCGCGAGACGCTCGAAGTGCTGTTCAAGGGCAAGAGCATCGCCGACGTGCTCGACATGACCGTCGAGGAAGCCGCCGAGTTCTTCAAGGCGGTGCCGCGCGTGCGCGAGACTTTTCAGACATTGCACCGGGTCGGGCTGGATTACATTCACGTGGGCCAGCAAGCGACGACGCTGTCGGGCGGCGAAGCCCAGCGCGTCAAACTTGCAAAAGAGCTGTCCAAGCGTGCCACCGGCCGCACGCTCTACATCCTGGACGAGCCGACCACCGGCCTGCACTTCCACGACGTCAAGAAGCTCCTGGAGGTGCTGCACGAGCTGGTCGCGCAAGGCAACACGGTCGTCGTCATCGAGCACAATCTCGAAGTCATCAAGACCGCCGACTGGGTCATCGACCTCGGCCCCGAAGGCGGCGACGGCGGCGGCGAGATCGTCGCCTGGGGCCCACCCGAGGACATCGTGAAAGCGCAGCGCAGCTACACGGGCAAGTTCCTGGAGCCGGTGCTGAAGAAGGCGCGCAAGCCGAAGCGGCGGAGCACGAGCGAGGCGGCGGAGTAGCCTATCGCTGCAGACTTGGCAGTGTGTCTATGGGGCCGATGGATCGGCCAGTCGCTTGGCCGATCCATGCGTTTCGGTTCTTCTAAGTATCGTCCGTGGGGCGATACTTAGTTCGCCTATTAGCAACCTCGGGTTAATCGCTGATCCCTGCTATACCTTTCTGACTTCGCCGTCGGGAGGTCAGAATGAGCAACGCAACTGAAGCAAGCGGCTTCCATTTCGAATTTCAAGCCACCAGAGCCGAACACAGACTTTTTGGAATGTGACTGGTAAGAACCTGAAGGCTCTCATCGACCAGCGCATCAGCGCCGGTGCCCCAGTCGTCGCAATCTTCCTGATCATCGTTTGGGCCTGTGCAGCCGTGGATCGAGGTTGGTTGGCAGCGGGTGCGGCATTCGGATCGCTAATGTGGTTCATGCTGGGGTATTGCTTCGCATTCTTCGTGATGCTCTGATGCATTCGCCAAATGTTTGGCAGATCATTCGAGCTGCATGGAGCCGCGCAGATGACGTGGCAGGTTGCCTTTGATGATGTCTCGACAGTCATTAGGACTCCGGGCGTCGAAAGCCGGATGCCCTGGAGTGCGACTGCAGCGATGAAGGATACCAATTCGCCGGTCGCGCTCTGGTACGACGCACGGTTTCCAGCTGGGGTTTTCGCTGACCCAGCCTCCCGTCTTGCATTTGCAGAGTGGGCCAGTGAACATGTACGACGCGCTGCATTACCGGGCTCCGACACCTCGGCCAAATCATCTCCAAGCCCGGCTTGCTGCTGGTAACCTCCCCTCCTTCATGCGCTACGCCCTCGCCATCTTCGACCTCGACGGCACTCTCGTCGACAGCTTCCCCTGGTTCCTCCGCACCATCAACGACGTCGCCGATCGTTTCGGCTTTCGGCGCGTCAGGGATGAGGATGTCGAGGGGCTGCGGCATGCCTCGACGCGCGAGATCCTCTCACGGCTCGAGGTGCCCGTGTGGAAGCTGCCGGCCATCGCGCGTTATGCGCGGCGTCTGAAGGCGGAAGCGGCGTCGGAGATTTCGCTGTTTGCGGGCACTGAAGCGATGCTGCGGACGCTATCCGAGAACGGCGTGCAGCTCGCGCTGATAACGTCGGACAGCGAAGTCAATGCGCGGCAAAAGCTCGGCGCATCAGCCACGCTGTTCCGGTATTTCGAGGGCGCGGCTTCCGTGTTCGGCAAGCCCGCGAAATTTCGCCGCGTCATCCGGCGTGCTGGCGTGATGCCGCAAAACGTCATTTCAATCGGCGACGAGGTCCGCGACATCGAGGCGGCGCGTGCGGTGGGGATTGCGTGCGGCGCGGTCAGCTGGGGTTACGCCGCACCGGCGGCGCTGCGGGCGCGGCAGCCGGATCTCGTCTTCACGCACATCGACGAGATCGCGCCGGCCGTGCTGGCCGACCTCGGAGATCGCACGCCGGCCTAGCTGCCGCGCAGCGTGCCACAACAGCTTGCGTTGCCTGTCGGGCAAAACACCCCAGCCGTGGGGCAAGCTGCGCATCCGAAAATATTCCACTTTACCGAAATTCGGAAACGGCGTATGTGTCGCGGCAACCCGGCCCATGGAAGAGGGGCGTATCGCGATCGTCACGACGCGGGCCGGACGGCGGTGGGCGTGGGCCGCATCGGCGCGAAGGGTTCTGCAGGGCGGGCAACCGTGAGCAAAGCGTCGCGCAAACGACCGGTGTGATCCGCGTACGGCAAAATCGTGTGGTCCTGGCGCCCGGAGTCTGTGCGTCAAGGCTCGTGGTGATGCGTGTGGCCCAACCGGGCCCTCGTGTCAGTCATCTGCGAGCCGACGGGGGCAATAGTGCATCGCTCCCCGGGGAGATCACGACATAAGCCGTCAAACCACTGCGCAGGGAAGGCCGGATGTTTGGGCTTCACCTGTATGCCGCTGTGCAGCCTCTTGTAGCGCAACCCATCGCACAGTGGACCGCGGGTGCGAGGTCAGCACCCGGTCTTCCCTGCGCCCTCGGCACCTTCGAGGGCAGCGGTTGAACCAAAAGCTCGGGCACGTGTGCAGCGAGGACGCGAAGGTGTGTCTGCAAGGAAGACGCGAATTGGGTGCCCGTGCCCCAAGCGCCGTCATTACGAGCGCAGCGAAGCAATCCAGACCGTCAACGCGGCGGGATTCTGGATTGCTTCGCTGCGCTTGCAATGACGACGGAGCGAGCGCGCATCTGCGACGTCCTTCCGTCACCTATTCCGCCAGCGTCGCCTCCACGAACCCGCGCGGGTCGTCGCAGAATTCCCGCATCACCCTGTAATGATCGGTCTCCTCCACGCTCGTCGGCTCCAGCCCGTACTTCCCGAGCCGCAGCAACCGCGCATTTGGATAAGCCATCAGCATCGGCGAATGGGTCGCCATGATGACCTGGCAGATGCGGGAGTCCTCCATGCGCTGCAGCAGCTTCAAAAATTCGAGCTGACGCGTCGACGACAACGCGGATTCCGGCTCGTCGAAGATGAAAATCCCCTGGCGCCGGCAGCGCTCTTCAACACGGAAGCTAATCCAGCGCCTCCAGCACCAGCTCCATCGTCATCAACACGGGATTGTCGCCGCCGATCAGCCGGCCCTCGGCGATGCCGCCGGTGTAGTCGATCAAGGCGACGTCCAGCGCGGCTTGCAGCGCGCCGGAGGCGTCAGGCGCGATCGTCCCAGCCGATATCGCAAGCTCCGTCGCAAACGGCTCGGTCACACCACCATGGGTGAAGCGGGCGCCGATGGTCGAACCGACCCCGCCGTGGATCTTTGCGCGCGCTATGCCGTGCGCCTTGCAAAAGGCTTCGAGGCAGAAGGCGAAATCCTGGTTGGGCCGCAGCCGCAGCGCGAAGGCGCGGCTGGTCGTGCGCGCGCCGGTGCTCGCTGTAGCGACCGGTCCGAACAGCTTGAAATTGGTCTCGGGGTCAGGCTCGGCGCGAAACATCGCGCCCTCGACGCCAAAAGCCCGGACCTCGAACGGTTCGGCCACGATCGTCTCGTCCGGCAGCATGTGGCCGCCGCTCGCCTTGCCATCCGCTTCCGTCCACAGGCCGTGGCAATGAAAGAACGGCGCGCCGTCGCGCTCGCCCAGCGTCATGCTGCCGAACCGGGTGCGCGTCACGCCTGCGGGCCGCTGCGTGTCGCTATAGAACGCCGCATTCTCGCCGGTCTTCGACAGCGCCGGCATCACATAGCCGAACGGTCCGAGCGCGCCCTGGCCGAAATTCAGCACGCCACCCGCAAAGCCTTCCGCGGCAAAGCCGCGGCGCGCGGCTTCGAGCAGCGGCAGACCAGCCTGAAGCCTGAACGAAAAGGCGCGGCCCCTCGCCTCCACCCATTGGATACGCTCAGTGGCGGGCGCGCCCGGCTGCTTGATGCTCCGCATGATCAGCGCTCAGCCTGCCTTCGATTTGTCGAGATCGAGCAGCCCGCGCGCCTCCAGCTCATCGCGCACCATGCGTTTCGGCACCTTGCCGTAGCCGGATTTCGGCAACGCCTCCCAGAAGAAGAAGCGCTTCGGCATCTTGTAGCGCGGCACTTTCGGCGAGAGAAACGCCGCCATCTCCGCTTCGCTCACGGCGTTCTCGCCGTCACGCGCCACACAGACGGCGACGCCGACCTCGCCCCAGGTCGCATCGGGCACGCCGAGCACAGCGACCTCGCCGACCGCGGGATGTGTCAAGATCTTCTCCTCGATCTCGCGCGGATAGATGTTGGAGCCGCCCGAGATGTACATGTCCGAAGCGCGGCCGGTGATGTAGACGAACCCCTCCTCGTCCATGTGGCCGAGATCGCCGGTGCGGAACCAGCCGTTGCGGAACGCCTTCGCATTGGCCTCCGGGTTGTCGTAATAGCCGGCGAGCACCGCAGGACCGATCACGCAGATCTCGCCGCTCTGGTTCGCACTGAGCTCGCGGCCCTCGTCGTCCTGGATCGAGACCTGCATGCCGGTGCGCTCGAAGCCGCAAGTGCCGATCTTGGCGTGCGGCCCGTCCTCGGGATCATGCAGCGCCGCCGGCAGCACGGTGATGTTGCCGGTGACCTCGCCGAGGCCGAAATACTGCACGATGACCTTGCCGAGCTTTTTCAGCGCGGCCTTCTGGTCCTCGCGATACATCGGCGCGCCCGCATAGATCACGTGGCGCAGCGAGGAATGATCGTATTTGTCGGCGGCGGGGTGCTCGACCATCATCTTGAGGATCGTCGGCACCGTGAACAGATTGGCGACGCGATGCTTTTCGATCAGTCGGAACGCCTCGTCGATATCGAATTTCTCGGTCGGCAGCAGCACGGTGCAGACCCCGCGCGCGGTCTGCACCAGTTGATGCACGCCCGCGCCGTGCGACAGCGGCGCCACCACCAGCGACGCATCGGCTTCCGTGACGCCAGGGGTGAGATCGGCAAGATGGTTGGTGACCACAAACCCCATCTGGCCGTGGGTCAGCACCGCAGCCTTGGAGCGGCCGGTGGTGCCTGAGGTGAAGAAGAACCAGCAGGGATCGTCATGCTCGACTGCGACATTCTCGACCACGGTGCCAGCCTGTGAGCCGATGGCGTCCGCCACCGACGTCTCGCCGAACGAGGCCTCGCCGTCGATACACCAGGTGAATTCCAGCGGGCCGCCCTTCACCGCCGCCGCATGTTCAGGGAAATCGACATGGCACAGAAACGCCTTCGCGCCGGAGGCCTGTCCAAGATAGGCCACCTCGTCCGGCATCAGGCGGAAATTGGTCGGCACCCAGACCGCGCCGAGCCGGAAAGCCGCGAACATCGAGAGGAACATCTCGTCGCCGTTCTTGGAATGGACGAGGATGCGATCGCCCTTGGCGATACCGCGCGCGGCAAGTGCGGCAGCGAGTGCCGAGACCCGCGCATCGATCTCGCGCCAGGTCCAGGATTTGTCCCCCCAGACGAACCCGGGCCGAGATCCATGCCGCCGCGCATTCTGCGTCAGCATATGAGCGAGATTCATGACACGGCGGGACATGCGGAGCGGCTGCATGGGGCTTCCTCTTCGATAGCGGATGGCACGCTGGCCTTCCCCGATATTGCGGCCCATTTATCGCCATCAAGAACGGCCTCGCAAGGCCGCCAGCCGGCGTCATCCTTGCGCTCGTTCAGGGAATTTTAAACATGATCGGCGCAACCTGCATCAGTCCTCGCGTACAGAGTGCCGCATCATGGTCAAAGCGCCCGCGTTCCTGCTGTTGTCGTTGGCGCTTGCCGGCTGTGCCGTCGCTCCGCAAGCGCAATTGGCCTCCGATCCCGCCTTTACGCCCGGGCGCTATGCCTGGGATGGCGCGGGTCGGGACCCCAATCGGCCGCACTCTACTCCCGGCCCTTCACGCCCAACGCGCGCAGCTGCCCAGTCGGAGAGCGACGGCATCGATGCCGAGCAGGACGCAAAGGTCAATCGTTCGCTGGTCATCTGCCAGGGCTGCCTTCATGCAAAGCCACAGCCGGACGATTCGCGGCTTGCCAAGGCGGCCGATTGAACCGAACCACGCTTGGGTTGGTCTACAGGGTACAGCGTCGACATCAGCCGTTCCGGCCTATGGTCGCTCGCCATCATCTGAGGGACGATCCATGCTCACCCGCCGCAGCCTCGTTGCCGCCTCTCTCCTCGCCGCCGCCAAGCCCGTCTTCGCTCAGACGCCTGCCGCCGACGATCCCGCAGCCATCCTGAGCGCGATCTACACCCGCGCCGCCAAGGGCAAGGGTGACGGCGGCGCGGCCTTCGTCACCGAGAACAAGGCTGCGAAGGCAAAATATTTCTCCCAGGCGCTGGTCGCGCTGTGGGCGAAGGCGGATGCGCACACGCCGAAGGGCGACGTCGGCCCGATCGATTTCGATCCCATCACCAATTCGCAGGAACCCGACGTGAAGTCGTTCAAGGTTGACTTGGAGAAAGCCGAGGCCGACAAGGCGACGCTGGCGGTGACCATCACCGGCCGCCGCAACGACCGCAAACCAGCCGATCGGATCGTGCATTATGACTTCGTGCGAGAAGCCAACAGCTGGAAGATCGATGACATCAAGGGGGCATCCGACGGCGAACCCTGGTCGATCCGCAAGATGCTGACGGACGCACTGAAAAGTTGAGCGGAGATATCATGAGCGACGTGATCAACAACAGGGCTCATCACCGCTATGAGCTCGAGGTGGAAGGCCATCTCGCGACCGAGCACTACAAGCTCGAAGGCGATGTCATCACATTCGAGCATACCGACGTGCCGAAAGAGCTCGGCGGCAAAGGCATCGGCTCGAAGCTGGTGCAAGGCGCGCTCGACCAGGTCCGCGCCAGCGGCTTGAAGCTGATCCCGGAATGCCCGTTCGTGAAGGCCTGGATCGACAAGCATCCGGACTATCAGGACCTGGTGAAAATCTGACCTCGTCATTGCGAGGAGCCCTGATTTCCCCCAAAAAAGTGGACAGGATTCAGGCGCCTGGATCAGGCAACAAGCATCGCTTCGGAAGGGGCAGCCATGGCAACAGCGGTTCGCGACAACAAGGACAGGAGCCGCTTCGAGCTCGATGTCGGCCAAGAGACCGGTCACGAGCTGGCCTTCGCCAATTACCGCCTGACGCCTACTGCCGTCATCATCACCCACACCGAGACGCCACGTGCACTGCGCGGCCGCGGTATCGCGTCGGAGCTGATCAAGGGCGCACTCGAGCTGATCCGCAAGGACGGCCGCAAGGTGATTGCGGGCTGCGGCTTCGTCGTCGACTATCTCGACAAGCATCCGGAGGACGCAGATCTCGTTGCCTGACCAAAAAGGGCCCGCGAGTTCGCGGGCCCTTCAGCATTGACCAATGGTAACCGGTCAGTGCTTGATTTCCGGCGGCAGCTTGCCGCCATTGGCGGCGAGCTTGGACATCACCTGCTTGTGCAACCAGACATTCATGCTGGCGGAGTCGTTCATGTCGCCGGTGTAGCCGAGCTCCTTCGCGAGATCCTTGCGCGCGGCAAGGCTCGAATCGACGTCGAGCGCCTTCATCAGGTCGACGATCGAGGTGCGCCATTCCAGCTTCTCGCCCTTGTGCGCGGCGGCGGCCGCATCAACGATCGCCGCGACATCGACAGTTGCCGGAGGCGCGGCTGCAGGTGCAGACGCCGGCGCCGATGCGCCTGGCGCGCCTCCTGCCGGCGCGCTGCCCGCGGGTGCGCCGCCGGCGGGCGCACCGGAAGCTGCGTGGCCGCCGAAGATCGCGCCCATGATTTTCCCGAAAATGCTCATGTCTGTTCCCCGAAAAGGATCCCTTGTAAGGCCCTGAGTGACACTTATGGATGAAGTTACGTTGTCGCGCCCGCGAAGTCCCTGCGAACCAACAAACAGCATGAGCTTATCTGCGGCGAAATGACGACCGGATGACGTCATCGGGGTTGCACTGCGGCATCGATTTTCACCCAAGCGTGAGGGACAGGACTCGGAAATAGGCGTACGCTTCTCGTTCAGCTCGCGATGCCATCCGGAATTCGCGTCTGGTTGGCATCGTGAAACTCAGAAATGCGGCCGCTTGCGCCGTTGTCGGCGCCCAATTCGGCTGCATGGCAAGGGAGCAAGCCGACCATGGCCACACTATACCAGGGCAATGTCCCCAGGATGGGCCGGACCGCAGACGCGGCCGGACCGATCATCCGAACCATCCAACTGTCCGACCTGCACGACGCGCTCAAGCGCGGCTGGGAAGATTTCAAGGCCGTTCCAAGCCACGCGATCATCCTCTGTGTGATCTACCCGGTGCTGGGCCTCGTGCTCGCCCGCGTGGCGATGGGCTATTCGGTGATTCCGCTGCTGTTTCCATTGGCCGCGGGTTTCGCCCTGATCGGCCCGTTCGCAGCGCTCGGCCTCTACGAGCTCTCGAGCCGTCGCGAGCGCCATGAGGAAGCCACCGCCTGGGATGCGGTGGACGTACTGCGCTCGCCCTCCTTCGGCGCGATGCTTGGCCTTGGAACCCTGCTGCTCGCCTTGTTCGTGACCTGGGTCGCGACTGCGCAGGCGATCTATGTGGCGGCGTTCGGCTATGAGGGTGTCACCGGAATCTCGGATTTCGTGACGCGCGTGCTGACGACATCGCAGGGCTGGTGGCTGATCGTGATCGGCTGCGGCACCGGCTTCCTGTTTGCGCTCGCCGCGCTCTGCATCAGCGCGGTATCATTCCCGCTGATGCTCGACCGCCATGCCGGCGCGCTGGAGGCGATGGTCACGTCGCTCCGCGTCGTCGCCAGGAACCCGGTGCCGATGGCGGCCTGGGGCCTGATCGTCGCGGTGCTGCTGGCGCTCGGCACGATCCCCGCGTTCCTCGGCCTTGCCGTCGTCATCCCCCTCCTCGGTCACGCCACCTGGCATCTCTACCGCAAGGTCATTGTCTCCGAGCCCGGTGCACGGCCGGTGCCGCCGCCGCCGCAGCGCCCGCGCAAGCCGGCGGCCGATTTCCCTGCTAACCTATTCCCGTGGCGGAACAGGGAATAGAACGGACGCCTCAGGACGAAGAAGCGTTCGACGATATTGCTACAGCCGCTCCTGTCCGGCCCCCCGGGCGGGCGCGACTGACTGCCATACGCCTTGCTTTGGCCGCGGTTACATCTGACATTGCTTCGCCGGTCGTGTCACTTCACGGAATCAATTACCTCTGATGACCCCGACGAATTCTCGTCTCGCTCTTGCAGCCCTCGTCCTCTCAGCCCCAATCGTATTCGTCGAGCCCGCTCTGGCCGCGGTCGCCTGTGGTTCGGGCAATTTCGACGCCTGGCTTGCAGACTTCAAAACCGACGCCGCGGCCAAGGGCATTTCGCAACAGGCCATCACCGCCGGACTAGCCGGCGTCACGCTGGACCAGAGCGTCCTCAACCGCGACAAGTCGCAAAAGGTCTTCACCCAGACTTTTGAGGAATTTTCCGGCCGCATGGTGCCGCCGCGGATGACACGCGGCTCCAACATGATGAAACAATACGGCTCGGTGCTGTCGCGCATTGAGCAGACCTACGGTGTCCCGGGCGAGATCCTGGTCGCGATCTGGGGTCTGGAGACCGATTTCGGCGTCAACACCGGCAAGTTCGCGACGATCCGCTCGCTGGCGACGCTGGCCTATGATTGCCGGCGGTCCGAGCAGTTTCGCGGCGAGCTGATGGATGCGCTGCGTATCGTCGAGCGCGGCGATCTCGCGCCCTCCGAGATGAAGGGCGCCTGGGCCGGCGAGCTCGGCCAAACCCAGTTCATGCCCTCGTCCTGGATGAAGTACGCCGTCGATTTCGACGGCAACGGCAAGCGGGACCTGTTGCATAACGCACCTGACGTGCTGGCTTCGACGGCCAACTATCTCGCCGGCTATGGCTGGCAGAAGGGCAAGGACTGGCAGCCGGGCAGCCCAAATTTCGCGGTGCTCCAGCAGTGGAACAAGAGCGAGGTCTATTCCAAGACCGTGGCCTATTTCGCCACTCAACTCGCACACGCCCCTTAAGGCACACACGGAAACAAATGGGGCCGATCGCCTTGCGACCGGCCCTCCCTTGATTGCGTTGACCTACCCGCTTATTTGCCCATGGTGGCGTGCATCGCCTTGTTCAGGTGCATGCCGCACGCGCCCATTTTGCCGTTGAGCATCGAATCCTGCGCGGAGGCGACTTCCTTCTGAGCGACGATCTTGCCGTCGCCGTCGGGCATCCCTTCGACCGCAGTCTCCGTCTTCTCAAGATTGCCCGAGCTGCAGCCACCCATGCTGTGCTTGGCTGCCTGAGCCGGCGCGACGGCGAAGGCGACGGCAGCAATGGCGATAACCCCGAGTAACTTCGTCATGACGTTACTTTCCTTCTCTTGCTTTTGGGACAGATCCAGCGACATCGCGGGAATCCGCAACACGACTTTGCTGCCGACGTGGCAACTTGCCGCAATAAATTCCCCGCGAGAATCGCGTGATGTTGCGTGCCGCGCAGAGGTGCATGCGAAATTTCTGATTTTCATTACAACTTCGTAATCAAGCCTGCACGCTCCGCGTGCGTGCGATGCACAATGACGTGCCGGCTTCAAGATTTCGACCGGAGGATTCGTCCGGCACCAGGGTGAAGCACTGCCGAATCCAAGCTTGCGATCGGCTCCTTCACAGAATCAGGCGCCGCTGTAATCGCCAACAAGCAAAATGAATATAAATTCACAGCTTAAAAAGTGTGATTCATGTGAATTGTGCATGCCCAACTTGGGTTTACACGCTGATTGAGCAGCGCTCCACATCACAGAAATGTAATCTGTTTCGGCACCGTTCGGAATGATATAAATCCGCCTAAGTATATGATCTTGCGTAGACTTACTGTATTCGTCAGCAGGTCCTGCCCGGCTGTTTGACGGGCCCGCCGACAGGTTAATCGTTCCTTACTCTTGCTATGCGCCGTTCGCTTAGCTGCATCGCAACATATGAACTTTCGCGACGCACCACTCTCACTTATATTCATTTCAACGATGACGCCTTGGCAAAGGCTGAATCGAACTACAGGAGACTACCAAATGCTGCTTTCGCTCATCCGCATGATCCAGGCCTTCCGGGACTATCAGCGTAACGTTGCCGAGCTGTCCCAGCTCAGCGATCGCGAACTGGCCGACATCGGCCTTGATCGCTCGGACATCCCGCGCGTTGCTGCCGGTCAGTTCCAGGGCTGATCTCGTTTCAGCCCTTCGCCGGTCGAACCGATAGCGCCCGCCTCGTGCGGGCGTTGTCGCATCTGGTGGCAGAAAACTCGATCTCGGCGATTCCACTGACCGCTGAAAAGCGCTACCTGTCCGCTCCATGACAGGATCTCTATCCAATATTGTGCACGTCATCGGCGCGGGCCTTGCCGGTTCCGAGGCGGCCTGGCAGGTGGCCAGATCGGGCGTGCCCGTCGTGCTGCATGAGATGCGGCCAGACCGCATGACCGAGGCGCACCGAACCGACGGGTTTGCCGAGCTCGTCTGCTCCAATTCGTTCCGCTCGGACGATGCCGCCAACAACGCTGTCGGCTTGCTGCACGCCGAAATGCGCCGCCTCGGCTCGCTAATCATGCGCGCGGCCGATGCCAACCAGGTGCCCGCCGGGGGAGCGCTCGCGGTCGACCGCGACGGCTTCTCCGCAGCGGTCACCAAGGCGCTGAACGATCACCCTCTCATCGAGATCGCCCGCGGCGAGATCAAAGGCCTGCCGCCGACCGGTTGGAGCAACGTCGTTATTGCGACCGGCCCCCTCACCTCCGCCCCGCTGGCCGACGCCATCCGCGAGCTGACCGACGAGAATGCGCTCGCGTTCTTCGATGCCATCGCGCCGATCGTGCACCGCGACTCCATCGACATGTCGGTGGCATGGTTCCAGTCGCGCTACGATAAGGTCGGCCCCGGCGGCACCGGTGCCGATTACATCAACTGCCCCATGACCAAGGAGCAGTATGACGGCTTCGTCGCCGCACTCATTGGCGGCGAGAAGACCGAGTTCAAGGAATGGGAGACCAACACGCCCTATTTCGATGGCTGCCTGCCGATCGAGGTGATGGCGGAACGTGGGCCCGAGACGCTGCGCCACGGCCCGATGAAGCCGGTCGGCCTCACCAATCCGCACGATTCCACAACAAAGTCGTATGCGATCGTGCAGCTGCGCCAGGACAACAAGCTCGGCACGCTCTACAACATGGTCGGCTTCCAGACGAAGCTGAAATACGGCGAGCAACAGCGCATCTTCCGCACCATTCCCGGGCTGGAGAAGGCCGAATTCGCCCGCCTCGGCGGGCTGCACCGCAACACCTTTCTCAACTCGCCAAAGCTGCTCGACGGCCAGTTGCGCTTGCGCGCACAGCCGCGACTGCGCTTTGCCGGCCAGATGACGGGCTGCGAAGGCTATGTGGAATCTGCCAGCGTCGGCCTGATCGCCGGCCTCTATGCGGCTGCCGACGCGCGCGGCGAGACGCTTGCGAGCCCACCGGGCACGACCGCGCTTGGATCGCTGCTCGGCCACATCACCGGCGGCCACATCGAGGCCATCGAGCCGGGCACGCGCTCGTTCCAGCCGATGAACATCAATTTCGGCTTATTCCCGCCGCTCGCGAGCGCCCCCACGAAGAAGCCCGACGGCTCGCGCCTGCGCGGCAACGAGAAGACGGTGGCCAAGAAGCAAGCCATGAGCGCTTTGGCGCTCGCCGATCTCGATCGCTGGATCGCCGATCATTTGCGTATCGCCGCAGCCGCGTGAGTTTTCGATGAGTCTCCCGAAAAACGACGCCGCGGTGCTCTCGGCGCGCTGGACCGAGGGCGTGTTGCTCAAGCGCGACGTGTTCTCGACCGTCGAGCGCGGCCGCTTCCGCGTCGATGGCGGCGAGGTCGACGCGGTGCTGCGTCGGCTCGATGAAGTGCCGTGGTGGTCGTTCCTGCTGGCACGTCATCTGTTTGCGCGCGAGAAGCACGCGCTGTCGCTCGCCAAGGGCCTCGACGTCGGTCCTGAATTGCTCTGGGCCGGCCGCCGCGCGCTGGTGCGTGGGTTCGTCGACGGCGTCGCGCTGCATCTGGCAAAGCCGCATGGTGACCTCGCCTATTTCCGCTCGGCGAAGGACGTACTGCGCCGCCTGCGCCGCGCCGGGATCTGCCACAACGATCTTGCCAAGGAACAGAACTGGCTGATGGGCCGCGATGGGCGCGCCTATGTGACCGATTTCCAGCTGGCGGCGTGCTTCAAGCGGCGTGGCCGGCTTTACCGCATCCTCGCCTATGAAGATCTCCGGCACCTGCTCAAGCACAAGCGCACCTACGCGCCCGAGGCGCTGACGCCCCGCGAGCGAAAGGTCCTGACGAAGAAGTCCTTTGCCGCCAGCCTGTGGCTTGCGACAGGCAAGAAGGTTTATCGCGCGATCACGCGCGGCCTGTTCAATTTCACCGACCGGGAGGGCGGCGGTCGTCGGCTCGTCAACGATGCGCCGGTGCTTGCCGAGCTGATCCGCAAGAACCCCGCGGTGCGAGACACCGCCATCGTCGCCTTTGCCGACCGCCGTTCAGGCGTCGGGCTCTATGCCTTTGTGGAAGCTGATCAGGCTACGCTCGAGGGCCAGTTGCGGAACGAACTCGCGGCCGCCAAGGGGCCAAAGCCGCCGGAACACATCCAGGTGGTGCACGCGTTGCCGCGCGACACCAGCGGCAGGCCGCGCACGGAGATCCTGCAACTGGTCGCGATGAATCAGCTCGACCTGATCGAGCCTATGATGAGGAACGACCAAGACCGCGCGTTCCTGAAGGACATCCTGGAGCAGCGCAAAAACCTGCGCGATCGTTTCAACTTCGAGGCGGACCTGCCGACCAGTTAGATCACGGGCGCGTTGCGCCTTGAAGCGTCCACAATGCCGGTGGAGAAGCCGGGGGATTACGCTGACTTGGGGAACAATGAATCGTTGGGGGACCATGAGGCGCGGCGCGGCCCTGCTAATCGCAGGTCTGGTGCTGCTGACTGCGGCGCCTGTGATGGCGGCCGAGTCGGCCGCCGAACAGATCTCCAGCTTCCGGCTGAAGCATGGCGAGGGCCGCGTCATACGCGACGCAACGCTCGACCGCATTGCCATGGACCAGGCGCGCGCGATGGCGGCCAAGGATGATCTCAGCCACGACGCCCTCGGCCCGTTCAACAAGCGCGTCGCACCGTCGGGTGCGGGCCGCGCCGCCGAGAACATCGCCTATGGCTACGACAATTTCGAGAAGACGCTGGGACAGTGGATCGACTCGTCCGGGCACCGCAAGAACCTGCTGCTCCACAACGCCTCCCGCGTCGGAATCGCGAGCGCGAAGAATGCCAGCGGCAAGCGCACCTATTGGGCCATGGTGATTGCCGGCGATTACGAGCCGAAGCCGGGAAAAGGCAAGAAGGATACCGAACCGCTGGTCGCCCTGAGACGCGAGACCGCGCCCGCAAGCAAGCCCAAATCCAGCAACTGCCACATCAAGCTGCTCGGCCTCTGCATCTGAGGCGAAGCCAAGCCAAGCCCGTTCCTCGCGCCCCCGTCTTGCTCGCCCTCCCCAGCGCGTCTAATCCATTCAGCAGGATTGCGAGAGGGAAGCCCACTTGATCGACATCCACCGACTTCGTGCCGACACCCCGGCGGTCTCCCGGCTTGCCTATCTGCACAACGCAGGCGCGGCGCTCATGCCGGCGGCCGTCGTCTCGGCGATGAAGCAGCATATCGATCTGGAGAGCGAGATCGGAGGTTATGCGGCCGCCGACCGCGAATCTGATCGGCTCGATGCGATCTACGGCTCGGTCGCGCGTTTGCTGAACGCCGCGCCGGACGAGATTGCGCTCATGGAGAACGCAACGGTAGCCTGGCAGATGGCATTCTATGCGCTGCAGTTCTGCGCCGGCGATCGGATCCTGACCGCCGAGGCCGAGTACGCCGCCAACTATGTGGCGTTGCTCCAGGTCGCCAAGCGAACCGGCGCCGTCATCGAGATCGTGCCGAGCGACGCAAGCGGCGAGCTCGATGTCGATGTGCTCGAACGCATGATCGATCATCGCGTGAAGCTGATTGCGATCACCTGGGTTCCGACCAATGGCGGGCTCGTCAATCCAGCCGCAGCCATCGGCAAAATCGCGCGGGCGCACGGCGTTCCCTATCTGCTCGATGCCTGCCAGGCAGTCGGTCAGATGCAGGTCGATGTCGAAGCCATCGGCTGTGACATGCTGTCCGCCACGGGTCGCAAATTCCTGCGCGGACCGCGCGGCACCGGCTTTCTCTATGTCCGCCGTGAGCTGCTGCAGCGACTTGAGCCACCGATGATCGACCATTTTGCGGCGCCATGGGTCTCGCGCGACCAATATCAGCTCCGCGACGACGCCCGCCGGTTCGAGACCTGGGAGAACAACTACGCGGCCCGCCTTGGGCTCGGCGTTGCCGTCGACTATGCTCTTGCGATCGGCCTCGACCCGATCGAGCGGCGCTGCCGCTTGCTTGCGAACCGTCTCCGCCGCGGTCTCGCCGCGATCAGTGGCATCACCATTCGCGACCTCGGTCATGCGCCGGGCGCGATCGTCAGCTTCACGATGGAGGGCCGCGAGGCCGACACTATCGTCAGCAGCGCCGCTGCGGCCGACATCACCATCGGCGCCACGCATCCGTCGAGCACCCGCATCGACGCGGAAGTCCGGGCGCTGCCGGTGGTCGTTCGCGCCTCCCCGCATTACTACAACACTGAAGCCGAGATCGATCGCTTAATCGACCACCTCGCGGAGCTCGCAGCGCGATAGCGCTGTTCAGGTGCACCGTGCGCTCAGTCCAGAGGCACTCAGCTTGGCCATGACGTCATCGAGATGGGCACTGTCGCGCGTCTCGATGACGAGCTGCAACAGCGTCGCCTTGGCCGGCAGGTCGGAGAAGGTCCGCTGGTGCGAGACCTCGATGATGTTGGCGCCAGCCTCGGCCAGCAGCGAAGCCACTGCCGCGAGCTGGCCGGGCCTGTCGGGAATATCGAGCGAGAGCTGCGTCAGCCGTCCCTCGCGCGCGAGTTCTCGCGTCAGCACCGAGGCGATCAGCCGGGTGTCGATATTGCCGCCGCTCAGCACAAGACCGACCTTCTCGCCGGCAAAGCGCAAGGGATCGGACATGATCGCCGCAAGGCCCGCAGCACCGGCGCCCTCGACGACCGTCTTCTCGATCGAGATCAGGGGTCGCAACCGCGCGCTCGAGCTCGGCTTCGTTCACCAGCGCGATGTCGTCGACGAGACTGCGGACGATTTCACTGGTGATCTTGCCCGGCGATTTGACAGCGATGCCTTCGGCAAGCGTATCGCCGCGCGCCGGCAGATTGCCGCCATGGATGGCGTTGTACATGGAAGGATAGAGCCAGGCCTCGACGCCGAGAATGCGCAGCGACGGCTTGATCGATTTGGCGGCGATGGCGATGCCGCTGATCAGGCCGCCTCCGCCAATCGGAACGACCAGCGTATCGAGCTCCGGCACGGCCTTGAGCATCTCCAGACCGACCGTACCCTGGCCTGCGATGACAAGCGGATCGTCGTAAGGATGGACGAAGATCATGCCGCGTGCTTCGCCGTGGCTCCGCGCGAACGCAGCCGCCTCTTCCAGGGTCGCCCCCGTGACGACCACTTCGGCGCCGTGGTGCCTGGTGTTCTCGACCTTCACCATCGGCGTGCCCACCGGCATCACGATCGTGGCGGGAATGCCGAGCCGCTTGGCGTGATAGGCGACGCCCTGCGCGTGGTTGCCTGCCGACATTGCGACGACGCCGTGCGCACGTTCTTCCGCGGTCAGCGCAGTGAGGCGATTGAGAGCGCCGCGCTCCTTGAACGAGGAGGTGAATTGAAGGTTTTCGAATTTGAGCCAGAGCTCGCAGCCGCAGATGCTGCTCAACGTGCGGCTGTAGCTACAGGGCGTATCGACGACGGCGTCGTGAATGGTCGCAGCGGCGGCGTGAACGTCGGCCGGTGTAACCGGAAAGCCGCCCAGATCGGGGATTGCGGTTTGGGACATCTCAGCCATGGGACAGCATAGAGCATTTGGCCGGTCCCGGCGATACGCCAAATGCTATTTGGTAAATTCCCGCGATCGTGACGCCCGCCACAGCGTCCATAGCGCGCGTAGCCGCGATACCGGCTGCGGCGCGAAAGGATTGCGCCCGGGCCGCGACAGGCGATCGAGATCAGACCGCGCCTGACTCAACGGGAGGAACGCCGGCCGCACCGAGGGCGGCAGTTGCGCCAGCAGCGACGAGGCCATCGCCAGATGCTGCCGGGCTTCGCCGATGAGCTGGTCCAGCACGGCATGGAGGTTGGGCGTCTGCTTGCCGGCGAACACGTCTTCCATGGCGCAGCCATGGCTGGCCAGGAATTGCTGCGGCAGAAACAATTGACGATGGGACGAGTCCCGCGGCAGGTTTGCGATCACCTGCGCGATGCCCTGCGCCAGCCCCGCGTGGCGCGCGAGGTGCTCGGCCGCTTCCGAAACCTCGCCCATGATCCGGGCGGCCAGCACAAACAACGCCGAAGAGGTCGCGGCCAGATAGCCCTCGAGCGCCGTCATGGTCGGCATCGGGTCGTTGTAGAGATCGAACTGATGCTCGTCGACGAGCAGCGACAACGGCTCGACCGGCAGGTCAAAATCGCGGATCGCGCGCAACAGCTCCGCTGCCACCGGATTGCCCTCGGCGCTGCCATGGACAAGGCCCGAGAGCAGATCGGTCCACCATTGAAAGCGGATCTCGCCTGGCAAGGGTTGGCTCACCTGGTCTCGGACGCGGACGATCTCGACATTGAAGGCGTAGAGCGCCAGCAGCGCGCGACGCTCGGCAGCGGGTGCAAACAGCGTCGCCGCATAGCGTGGAAAATCGTGGCTGCGCACGAGATCGGCGCAGAAGGTCACGCTGTCGGCCGGCGTCGCAGCGCTGCTCATGGCACGGCAATCAGCGCAGCCGCGACGCGGCGCCGTTCGCCGATCATGATGTTGTAGGTGCGAACGGCGGGGCCGGTCTGCATCGTATCCAGCACCACCCTCACCGCCTTCAGCGCCTGGCGCAGCTGCGGTGGCGGCAGCCAGACGCCGGTTCCGGTCCCGACCAGCAGCGTATCGATGCTGTTGGCGGCGGCGAAAACCCGATCCAGCGAATAGCGGTCGATCTTGGTGGGATCGGTCACGTCCCAGGCCCAGATCGCGTCGGGCAGGCAGAGCAGCGATCCGCGATGCGACATGCCGGCGAAGGCAAAGCCGCCCTTGCCATAGGCCTCGATCGGCGCGGAGCGCGGGAAATGAGGAGCGTTGGGATCGCCGGCCATGAGCCTCGTCCGAATGAGCTGACTACCCTCGCAAACTCATGCGAAGGCAAGCGGTTCGGATCATGCCTTGATTTTCTTCGCCGGCGGAGCCGCTTCCTTCGCATCCTCGCGATGCTCGCCAACGCCGAGATAGATCAGAATCGGCGCCGCGATGAAGATCGAGGTGTAGGTACCGACCAGCACCACGCCGAACATCATGACGGCCGTGAAGCTGTGGATGGCATGGCCGCCGAACAGCAGCAGCGCCAGCAGCGCCAGCGTCACCGTGAAGTGGGTGATGATCGAGCGCGACAGCGTCGAGTTGATGGATTCGTTCAGCAGCTGCGGCATCGGCATCTTCTTGTAGCGCCGCAGCATTTCACGGATGCGGTCATAGATGACGACGGTGTCGTTGAGCGAATAGCCCAGAATGGTCAGGAGCGCCGCGATGCTGGTCAGGTCGAAATCGACCTGGCTGATCGACATGAAGCCGATGGTCAGCACGATGTCGTGCACGTTGGCGATCATGGCGCCGAGCGCGAACTGCCATTCGAAGCGGAACCAGAGATAGACCAGGATCGCGCCGATTGCGAGCATCAGGCCGGCCATGCCCCACCCCAGCAGCTCGCCGGAGACACGCGGGCCCACCACCTCGACGCGGCGATATTCGACGGACTCGCCGAGGGCGCCGCGAACCTTGTCCACCGCTTCCTGCTGGGCCTTGTCGCCGCCCGGCTGCTCGGCCACGCGAAGCAGCACGTCGGCGGCGCTGCCGAATTGCTGCAGCTGGACTTCGCCGAGGCCGAGGCTGCCAAGGGTCGCGCGCATCTGCGCGAGATCGGCGGACCCCGACTTGGCCCTCACCTCCATCAAGGTGCCCCCCTTGAAGTCGATGCCGAAGTTCAGGCCATGCGTGAAGAACAGCGTGATGGCGACGATCGACAGCGCGGCCGAGATCGGGAAGCTGATGCGGCGAAAGCGCGTGAAGTCGAAATGCGTGTTGTCCGGGACGATGCGCAGCGACGGCAGGAGGCCGAGCACGCTGACCACGGTCAGCACGGCAATCAGGACGCCGAGAGAAATGAGAACGATTTGAGTGGTGGTCACAGTCGGCCTCGAATCATCAGATCGGCACAGTCTTCGGCCGCTTCCACTGCACCCACCAGGCCACGATCAGACGGGTCATGGTGAATGCGGTGAACACAGTGGTGATGATGCCGATGCCGAGCGTCACTGCGAAGCCGCGGACCGGACCGGTGCCGATCATGAACAGCACTGCAGCGGCGATGAAGGTGGTAATGTTGGAGTCGAGAATGGTGGCAAGCGCCCGCTTGAAGCCTGCGTCGATTGCCGAGATCGGGCTTCGCCCGCCGCGCAGCTCCTCGCGGATGCGCTCGTAGATGAGCACGTTGGAGTCGACCGCGATGCCGACGGTGAGCACGATGCCGGCGATGCCGGGGAGCGTCAGCGTGGCGCTGAGCAGCGACAGCAGGCCGAAGATCATGGCAACGTTGATCGTCACCGCGATGTTGGCGAACACGCCGAACAGCCGGTACGTCAACAGCATGAAGACGACGACCATGATCGAGCCGACATAGGCCGCGAGCTCACCCTTGTCGATCGAGTCCTGGCCGAGGCCCGGACCGACCGTGCGTTCCTCCACGACCGTAAGCGGCGCAGGCAGCGCGCCGGCGCGCAGCAGGATCGCGAGGTCGTTGGCCGACTGCACGGTGAAATTGCCGGAGATCTGGCCCTGGCCGCCGGTGATCGGCTCGCGGATGACCGGCGCCGAGATCACCTTGTTGTCGAGGATGATCGCAAAGGGCACCCCGACGTTCTCCTGCGTGGCCTGCGCGAACTTGCGCGCGCCGGAGGTATTGAACTTGAAGCTGACGACCGGCTCATTGGTCCGCTGGTCGAAGGTCGCCTGGGCGTCGGTCAGATCGCCGCCCGCAACCAGTACCTGCTTCTTGACAACGTAGCCGGACGGCGGCGGCGTGGCTGCCGGCAGGAACTCGGTGTCCGGCGGCAACCCACCCTGCTGCGCCTGGTCCGGCGGCACCGAGGGATCGACCATGCGGAATTCCATCTTGGCGGTCTTGCCCAGCAGTTCCTTCAAATGGGTGGGATCCTGCAATCCCGGCACCTGCACCAGGATGCGGTCGTTACCCTGACGCTGGATGATCGGCTCGACGGTGCCGAGCTCGTTGACACGCTTCTCGACGATCTGGATCGACTGTTCGATGGTCTTGCGCAAACGCTCGATCATCGCCGACTCCGGAATACTGAGGCGGATCAATCCGCCACCGGCATCTGAGACGTCGATGTCGCGCTGGCCGCCGGACCCCATAAGGCCACCGATCGGCTGCGCAAGCTCACGCAACGTGGCGAGCACCGTCTGGGTGTCCGCGTCCTTGACGCGCACCTCGACGGCATCGCTCTTCGTGACGAGACCGGTGTAGACGATCTTGGCTTCGCGCAGCACGCGACGGACGTCGTCGCGGATCTGGTCGAGCTTTTCCTTTTTCACATAGTTGGAGTCGACCTCGAGCTGCAGAGAGGAGCCGCCCTGCAAGTCGAGACCCAAAACCAGGCGCCGCTGCGCCCAGGTGGGCCAGGTCTTGACCTGCGCCTCGGGGAAGAAGTTCGGGACCGCGCAGAGGCACACGATCAGCGCTGTCAGGATAATCCCGAGCGCCTTCCACCGCGTGAAATACAACATCGACTGGACCTGTCAGATCAGGAGATTTGAGGTGCTCGCGGCAAAGCGCTCACTTCGCCGCGGCGTCGTCCTTGGCGCTTTCCTTCGCGCTGTCCTTGGCCGGCTCGCCCTTGGCGCGCACGCCCGAGATCATCGAGCGCATCTGGCGCACGCGGACGCCGTCGGAAATTTCGAACTCGATCTGGTCGTCATCGACCACCTTGGTGACTTTGCCGACCAGGCCGCCTGACGTCACGACGGTGTCGCCGCGGCGGATGTTCTTCACGAGTTCGGCGTGGTCCTTCACCTTCTTCTGCTGCGGACGCAGAATCAGGAAGTACATGATCACGAAGATCAGGGCGAACGGCAGCAGCGACATCAACATGCTGTTGGTGTCACCGGCGCCCGCGGCCTGGGCATACGCAGGGGAAATCAGCATTCGGACGATCCTCGTGGAAACGGGGGAAGCCGGTCAGGCCTTGCGGCGACCGGTTCGGTCAAATTCGCGCGGACTATAGCGACCACCGCCCCAATTGCAACGCTGCCAGACCGCCCTTTTCGCCACCTTGCGGCGCGCCCCCGGGCTCGATAAGGCTGCATTCTCAGGAACTTCGGACATGCCCAAAAAACCAAGCAAAAGCCCGGCCGGCAAAGGCCCCCGTACCCCTGCCACGAAGGCCGCCCAGGTCGCGGCAAAACGCCCCAAGGTGGTCCAAAAAACCTCCCTCCAGGCAACCCCGGACCTCACCCAGGAGCGCATCGTCCGCGCGCTGGAGACGATTGCGACCCACCTCGCCGCCCAGGGTAAGCCGGCCGCCGAACGCGAGTCGTTCAAGCAGGCGGACGCCTATGTCTGGCATCCGGACGGCCGCCTCGCGGCGGTGCCCCGGGTCAGCCGCGTCGAGCTGTTTCTGCTCAAGGGGGTCGACCGGATGCGCGATATCCTGATGGAGAACACCGAGCGCTTTGCAGGCGGTCTGCCCGCCAACAACGCCCTGCTCTGGGGCGCGCGCGGCATGGGCAAGTCCTCGCTGGTGAAGGCGGCGCATGCCAGCATCAACGCCGACCGGAAGCCCGCCGACAGGCTGAAGCTCATCGAGATCCACCGCGAGGATATCGAAACGCTGCCGATGCTGATGGAGAAACTCCGCGACGCCGACTTCCGCTTCATCGTGTTCATCGACGACCTCTCCTTCGATGGTAATGACGCCTCCTACAAATCGCTCAAGGCTGTACTCGAAGGTGGCATCGAGGGGCGGCCCGAGAACGTCATCCTCTACGCCACCTCCAACCGCCGCCATCTGCTGGCGCGCGACATGATCGAGAACGAGCGCTCGACCGCGATCAATCCGGGCGAGGCGGTCGAGGAAAAGGTCTCGCTGTCGGATCGGTTCGGTCTCTGGCTCGGCTTCCACCGCTGCAGCCAGGACGAATATCTCGCCATGGTGGGGGGCTATTGCAGCCATTTCGGCATCAAGGTCGACGGCGAGGCGCTAGAGCGCGAAGCGCTGGAATGGTCGACCACGCGCGGCTCGCGCTCGGGCCGGGTCGCCTGGCAGTTCGTGCAGGAGCTGGCCGGACGACTCGGCGTGAAGCTCACGGCGAAGTAGGCCACGCCGGCCCTCGCGCTCCCAGAAATGAAATCGCCCGCACAAGGCGGGCGACAACAGCGTTCTTGCGGAGAGAGCGACGGAGTGAGGTAAGCCTCACGCCCCATTCAAGAACTGAAGCGGGTCGACCGGGCTCGATCCCTTACGGATCTCGAAGTGGAGCTGCGGTGATGCCACCTCTCCGGATTGACCCGACTTGGCAATGACCTGACCGCGCTTGATGGTATCGCCGCGCTTCACCAACAGCTCACTCGCATGGGCATATGCGGTGACGTAGCCGTTGGCGTGCCGAACCAGGACCAGATTGCCGTAACCTTTCAGCTCGTTGCCGGAATAGGCAACGACGCCGTCTTCAGCCGCCTTGACCGGCGTACCCTCGGGCACCGCAACGTTGATGCCGTCATTGGACTTGCCGTTGGTCTTGGCGCCGTAACTCGTGATCACCTTGCCACGCACCGGCCAGCGGAAGGTCGGCAGGGAGCTCGTGGTCTCCGCCGCTTTCGCCGGCGCCTCGGCAGCGGGCTTCTCGTCGATATTGGCGGTGGCCTGGGCGAGGCGCGCGCTCTGCGCGGGTTGGGCAACAGCGGCCATCTTGGTAGCAGGCACGGGAGCGGCAGCGACCGGCTGCAACGCAGCCGCAACCGGTGCCGCGGCGACCGGCGCGGGAGCCAGCGGCGCAGCAACAGCCGCGGTCCTGGCGCCCGGCACGGTCAGCTTGGTGCCGAGCTTGAGCTTGGTCGAGGGATCGAGACCGTTGGCGCGAGCGAGTTCGGCGGCGGAGATGTGGTTCTTGCGTGCGATGCTCGCGAGCGTGTCGCCGTGATTGACGAAGTGGAAGCTCGACGGCGCGGCCACGGCTGCGACCGGCCTCGGCGCCATCGCGGGAGCCGCGGCAACCGGGGTCATCGCGGGCGCCGGTGCGGCTGCAACAGCACCGGGATGCGGGATGACGAGCTGCTGACCAGGCGAGAGCGCGCGCGGACCCTTGTAGCCGTTGGCGGCGAGGATCGCCTGCGGAGTTACGTGATAGCGCTTGGCGAGCACGTCGAGCGTGTCGCTGGTGCCGACGATGATCCTGGTCCCTCCGGGTGGCTGCGCAGCCACCACAGAGCGCTGCGGCACCGTGCCCGTGGCTTCGAGACGCGGCTGCGCGGGCGGCGTGTAGGAGCCGAGCCCGCGGCCGCCTCCGGAGACGCCGCCCCCCGCTGCAACCGGATAGGACTGCGGTGCGGCAACCGCCGGCGCCAAAGGCTGTGACTGATAGTAGCCCTGCTGGGTCTGCGGCCGGGCATATTGCGGCAGCTCGCGCTGCGGCGGCGCGGCCTGCTGCACCGAACCGGTCGATTCAAAGGGGTTGGAGAAGTTCGACTGGGACAGGCGCGACGACATGTCGGCGCTGCACCCTGCGAAACCAAAGGAGATCAGCGCCAGCACCGCGACCTGCGGTACGCGGCGCGAGTAAAGCAACTCGGCGACAACTGACATGGTTACTCACTCGTACGCAACAGAACTGGTGTTTTAAGTAAACACGCGCCGAGTAAATAACGGCTTAACCCTCCCAATAAGATGTTGGATGCGTTGCCGATCCGGAATTCTACAGCTCCCGCGCCACGCCAGGCAGTGCCGGCACGAAACGGACCTCGACGAGTTGCCTGCGCTCGATCCCGGCCTCGCTGCGCTTGAGACGTGTCAACGTCTGCACGCCCTGATGCGGCCCCACCGGTGCGATCAGGATGCCGCCGACTTCGAGCCGCTCGATGAGGTTCTCTGGAATTTGCTCCACCGCGGCGGTGACGATGATGCGGTCGAAGGGGCCGATATTTGCAGGCAGATTGAGGCCGTCGCCGAGCATCACCTCGACATTGTGACAGTCCAGCTTTTCAAGCCGGGCGCGCGCGGCATCCGCGAGCTTGCGGTAGCGCTCGACCGTCAGCACCTCGCGCGCAAGCTTCGAGAGCACGGCAGCCTGATAGCCGGAGCCCGCGCCGATCTCGAGCACGCGGTGGTTCTTCTGGAGCTGAAGCTGCTCGGTCATGTAGGCGACGACGAAGGGCTGGCTGATGGTTTGCCCGCAGGCGATCGGCAGCGCGCTATCGCGATAGGCGCCGTCCCGATCAGAGGCCTCGACGAACATCTCGCGCGGCACCTCCTCCATCGTCCGCAGCACGGTTTGATCGCTGATGCCGCGACGCCTCAGCGTGAGCTGAAACATCATCTTTTCCGGCGGGCGCTGATTGGAGGTCATCGCGGGCTGTACCATCTTCGTCAGGGACCCGGATGACGGCTCGGCGCCAGTATCCGGGCTGGAATCTTGTTCCGGCTCAGGAACCCATATAGTGTTCTATCCCGGCATTTGACCACAAATCGGCTTGCAGCGGACAAGCCGCGCGGCCATTTTCAAGTATGGTTTGGCCGAAACGCGCATTGCGTCGATAAGCGTTATCTGCGAACGTTTTCGGGAATGGGCAAGGACGCAACGACAATGACCGCGACAGGGCTTTCCGGCCGCTCTGTATTCCTCGTCGAGGACGAGGTGATGATCCGAATGATGGTGGCGGATATGCTCGAAGAGCTCGGCTACAAGGTCGCCGCCGAAGCCGGAGATATCACGGAGGCAATGCGGCTGGCGCAGGCGACCGAGTTCGACATCGCCATCCTCGACGTCAACGTCAACGGCAAGGTCATCTCGCCGGTCGCCGACGTCATCCAGGCCAAGGGCTGCCCCTTCATCTTCGCGACCGGCTACGGCTCGTCGGGCCTGCCCGAGCAATATCGGGACCGTCCGGCGCTTCAGAAACCGTTTCAGCTTGACGCGCTCGGCAAGACCATCGAAGCCGCGCTTCGCGGCGGCTAGCCGCTAGTAGCAAGCGCCTTTACTTCAGTGTCGCGCTCAGCTCTTCGGAAAACGCTTCGTTGGTACGATCGAGCCGGAGCGGCGTGACCGAGACATAATGCTCGCGCAGCGCTGCCAGGTCAGTGCCTTCGGCCGCCGTGTCCATCATCACCGTGCGCTCAAAGCCGATCCAGAAATAGGGGTTGTTGCGGCCGTCCCTGCGCTCGTCGATCCTGAGGAAACCGAGATTACGCTTGCCCTGTCGCGTGACACGAATGCCGAGCACATCCTCCGGCGCACAGGACGGGAAGTTGACGTTGATGACGGTGTCCTTCGGGATGCCGGCCTTGATCACTTTGCGCAAGATATCGGGACCGAATTTGCGCGCGGTGTCCCATTGCGGCCGATCGCGCGTCTCGACGCTGAATTCCTGCGACAGCGCAAATGACGGGATGCCCAGAATGGTGCCTTCGAGCGCGCCGGCGATGGTGCCCGAATAGACCACATCCTCGGCAACGTTGCGGCCCTTGTTGACCCCGGAGAGCACGACGTCGGGGAGCTGCGCACCGAGAATATGGCGCGCGCCCATGATGACGCAGTCGGTCGGGGTGCCGCGCACAGCGAAGTGCCGCGGCCCAACTTCACGCAGGCGCAACGGGTCGTTCAGCGACAGCGAATGCGACACCCCGGACTGATCGAGCTCGGGCGCCACCACCCAAACGTCGTCCGACAGCGCGCGTGCGATCTCCTCCACGACCTTGAGGCCGGGAGCGTGGATACCGTCGTCATTGGTGCAGAGAATGCGCATGCCGGAGGTCGATTCCTGATCTGGAGTGAGGCCGTCTTATCCGGCTGGGACCGATCAGGCAAACCGGCTTCGGCGCAGACCTCACCCGCGCCGACGTTCATTACCGCAGCGCAGCAATCGAGCCATTCCCTTCAGCGGCGGACTCGCCATTGCGGCAGGAAGCGAGCGAGCCTGCCCTCAACGCGCAGCTGCATCGCAGGCGCGACCGGGCGCACGACCGGGGTCTCAATCACGCCGGGCGTCTTCAGCTGCGCAAGGAGCGGCGCAGATACCGGCGTTGCGGGGAAACGCTGGCGCGCCATCGTCAGCGCCTTGTCGAAGTCCTCGGCATTGACCCCGGGCTTCGCCCGCCGGCTCTGCACCAGGCCCTCGTCCCAAAGACGCGCAATGTCGATATCAAGCACGCCACGCAAACGCTGGTCGACGGCCTGGACGCCGGCACCTGTTACCGCCCATTGTCGGCCGATCCAGAAGATATCGTGGTGCAAGGCCATGGACGGTTGGTGTCGCGTTCGCGGGCAGCCGTCAGGATAGCCGGCCGCCCGATCTTCGCAACCAAACGTTTCTGCGTTTCAGATGGGCAACACGAATTTTTACTCGCGCGCGACCGCCTTCACGCCGCCCATATAGGGCTGGAGCACGCTGGGGACCGCGATCGAGCCGTCCTCCTGCTGATAGGTCTCCATCACAGCGATCAGCGCGCGGCCGACCGCCGTGCCCGAGCCGTTCAGCGTGTGCACGAAGCGCGGCTTGCCGTCCGGCCCGCGCGAGCGCGCATCCATGCGCCGCGCCTGGAAGTCGCCGCACACCGAGCAGCTCGAGATCTCCCGGAACATGCCGCCCTCGCCCTGCCCGGGCATCCACACCTCGATGTCGTAGGTTTTTTGCGACGAAAATCCCATATCTCCTGCACAGAGCGTCATCACGCGATAATGGAGGTCGAGTTTCTGCAACACCTGCTCGGCACAGGACAGCATCCGCTCCAGCTCGTCCTTGCTGGTCTCGGGCGTCGTGATCGAGACCAGCTCGACCTTGGTGAACTGATGCTGGCGGATCATGCCACGGGTATCGCGCCCGGCAGCGCCTGCTTCGGCGCGGAAGCACGGCGTCAGCGCAGTGAGCCGCATCGGCAGCTGCTTCTCGTCGAGGATGGACTCACGCGCGAGGTTGG
Source organism: Bradyrhizobium sp. USDA 4472 (assembly GCF_054058595.1). Lineage (NCBI taxonomy): Bacteria > Pseudomonadati > Pseudomonadota > Alphaproteobacteria > Hyphomicrobiales > Nitrobacteraceae > Bradyrhizobium > Bradyrhizobium sp. USDA 4472. The sequence continues at coordinate 6,149,256 of NZ_JBSSAM010000001.1, read as the reverse complement.
TGAGCGGGACTTCGGCAGTCGGGATCAGGCCGAGGCGCTCGGTCTTCAGCCGCTCATGATCGGGCGAATCCAGCAAGTCGCCCTTGATCGCCCAGAATTGGTCGTCCTCGAATTTCGGCAACTGCCCGGTGCCGAACATGACTTCATTGCGCACCAGCAGCGGCGGGTTGATCTCGGTGTAACCGTGCTCGGTCGTGTGCAGGTCGAGCATGAACTGGCCGATCGCGCGCTCAAGGCGCGCCAGCCCCTTCTTGAGCACAACAAAGCGCGCGCCGGAGAGCTTTGCCGCAGCCTCGAAATCCATGCAGCCAAGCGCAATGCCGAGGTCGTCATGCAGCTTCGGAGCGAAACCGTAGTTGCGCCTGGCGCCGAACACGTGATGCTGGACGTTGTCATGCTCGTCGACACCATCGGGCACTTCATCGAATGGAATGTTCGGGATCGCGGACAGCTCTTTGGCCAGCTCCTCATCAGCCGCTTTCGCGGCAGCCTCGAGCTCCGGCATGGTGATCTTGAGCTCGGCGACCTCAGTCATCAGCTTCGCCGCGCGCGCCTCGTCCTTGGCCTTCTTGGCGTCGCCGATTTCCTTCGAGGCCGCGTTGCGGCGCGCCTGCGCCTGCTCCGCCGCCAGGATCGCCGCACGCCGACGCTCATCGATCGCGAGCAGCGACGCCGACAACGGCTTGAGGCCGCGCCGGGCGAGACCGGCGTCGAACGCTTGCGGATTGTCGCGGATCGATTTGATGTCGTGCATGGCAGCGGTCCTGGGGTCAGCGCGTAAACATACAGCGGAAAACGTTGTCAGTTTGCGTTGGCGCGCTCCCCCCTAGCACAGCTGTCATCGCCCGCGAAAGCGGGCGATCCAGTATTCCAGAGACGGCAGTAATTCCCCGCTGGGCTGCGGCCCTCTGGATTCCCAGCTTTCGCGGGGAATGACACCGGAACTGGCCGCCCTACTCCGCCGGATTGGCCGGCGTCGACACATCGGTGCCGGTGGCCGCCTTCGACGCGGCCGCCTTCTTCTCCACCATCGACACCGCGATGATTGAGCCCTCATAGAGCGCCAGCAGGGGAATCGCGAGCGAGCACTGGCTGAGGATATCAGGCGGCGTCAGGACTGCGGCGATGATGAAAGCCAGAACGATGAAATAGCGGCGCTTGTCGCGCAGCATCTTCGACGTGATGATGCCGACCCTCCCGAGCAGCGTCAGGATCACCGGCAGCTGGAAGGCGATGCCGAAGGCGAAGATCAGCGACATCATCAGCGAGAGATATTCGCCGACCTTGGGCAGGAGCTGGATCTGCGCGGTCTCGTCACCGCCCATCTGCTGCATGCCGAGCGAGAAGCGCACCAACATCGGCAGCACGACGAAATACACCAACGCCGCGCCGAGCACGAAGAAGAACGGGGTCGCGATCAGATACGGCAGGAAGGCCTGCTTCTCGTGCTTGTAGAGGCCGGGCGCCACGAACTTGTAGATCTGGGTGGCGACGATCGGGAACGAGATGAAGCCGGCACCGAACAGCGCGAGCTTGAGCTGGGTGATGAAATATTCCAGCAGCGCAGTGTAGATGAATTTCGAGTTCTCCGCGCCTGCGACCCACACGAACGGCCAGACCAGAACGTTGTAGATCTGCTTGGCGAAGAAGAAGCAGAAGATGAAGGCCACGCCGAAGCCGAGCAACGCCTTGATCAGCCGCGAACGCAGCTCGATCAGATGGTCCATCAGCGGAGCTTTGCTGGCCTCGATATCGGCGTCGCTCATGACGCTTTGGCGTCCTTGATCGGTTCGGGTGCAGTGTCCTGCGCAACCGATGTCTGCTCTACCTCGGTGACAATGGCGAGCGGCTCATTCACCGCCGCGTGTCCCTCGGCTTCCACGAAAGTCTCTGGCGTCGGGGCTTCCGGCGTCGTGGGCGTGGCCGGCGCTTCACTTGAAGTCGCCGGCGCTTCGCCTGAAGCCGCCGGTGGTTCGACGGAAGTCGTCGTCGACGTCTCGGCCGGCTTGTCGAGCGCATCGACGCGGAGTGCGTCGCTGACGTCCTTCTGGAGCGAGGTCATCAGGCCACCGCTCGTGAAACCGGCAGCGGCTTCCTTGACCTCGTCAAAGCTCTTCTTGAGGTCGGCCATCTCGGCCTCGCGCATCGCTTCCTGGAACTGGCCCTGGAATTCGGCGGCCATCTTGCGGGCCTTGCCCATCCACTGACCGACCATGCGCAGCACGCCCGGCAGCTCTTTCGGGCCAATGGCGACCAGGGCCACGACCCCGATCAGAACCAGCTCACTCCAGCCGATGTCGAACATGACGTCTTCCGTTCACGCGAAGCCACGATCGGCCCAATCCCTCACGCGCAGGATCGGGGCCGTTTTCCCGCGTCTCGCGTGCTCCTGGCTCAGACGGCCTTGCTGCCGACGTCGGACCGTGCCGCAGTCGGCGCGGCATTGTGCTCGATGGACTTCGAGGGCTCCTGCTTCTCGGCGGGCTTGTCGTCGTCCTGCATGCCCTTCTTGAAGGCCTTGATGCCCTGAGCCACGTCGCCCATCAGATCCGAAATCTTGCCGCGGCCGAACAGCAGCAGGACCACTGCGATCACCAGGATCCAGTGCCAAATGCTAAGTGAACCCATCCTGCAACCCTCCAAACGCGCATGGCCGGGGACCGGCCGATCTTGACCGGAACGTAGGCTTCGCAGGCGCCAAAAACAAGGACCAAGGCACCGCCAATTCGCTGTTGGCGCTACGTAATCTTGCTAGTTGTTAACTGGTCGCAGGGGACCTGTCGAAGGCCGGAGGATTACTCCTCGCTCCCCTCGCCGCCCTCATTGCCGCCTTCCGGCGGCGTCTCGGGCTCGACCGCAGGCGCCAAGGCCAGATCGAGCTCCTCGCCGGGTTCCAGCGGATCCTCGTCCTCGCGCAGTTGCGGGTCATCCGACGGCGTCGGCACGCTGAATCCGGTCGGCAGACGCGAATCCAGGAGGCCAGTGCCCTTCAGCTCCTCTAGCCCCGGCAGATCGCCGAGCTGTTCCAGGGTGAACTGCGACAGGAAATCCTCGGTGGTTCCGAAGGTCAGCGGACGGCCCGGCGTCTTGCGACGGCCACGCGGCTTGATCCAGCCGGTCTCCAGCAGCACGTCGAGCGTGCCCTTCGAGGTCACCACGCCGCGGATTTCTTCGATCTCGGCGCGCGTCACCGGCTGGTGATAGGCGATGATCGCCAGCACCTCGATGGCCGCGCGCGACAGGCGCCGGGTCTCGGTGCTCTCGCGCGTCATCAGCCAGGAGAGGTCGCCGGCGGTGCGGAACGTCCATTTGTTGGCGACCCGCACCAGGTTGACGCCGCGCAAGGCATAGTCGGCCTGGAGCTGCTCGAGCGCCGCCTTCACGTCGACGCCCTCGGGCATGCGCTTGGCGAGCGTCGCGGTATCCAGCGGTTCACTCGAGGCGAACAGCAACGCTTCCAGCAGCCGCAATTCTTCGGGACGCGCCTGGGATTCATTCTCCATCGGCTCGGCCTCTTCTACCCGCACTTCAGCCAGGCTTGCCATGGCAGCTTCTCCTTCTTGCACTTAGCCGACCGGCGCATCGGGCGCAGGAGCTGCGTCCATGACCGGTTTCGGGCGCCCCTTCCGGAAATAGATGGGCGCAAACGCCTCTTTCTGGTTCAGCTCGAGCTGACCTTCACGCACGAGCTCGAGCGCGGCGGCGAAGCTCGAGGCGAACACCGTCGCGCGCTGCGTCGGATCCGCGACGTGGCGGATCAGGAAATCATCGAGAACGCTCCAGTCGTCCTGCTCGGTGATGCTGCCGACCAGCCGCTCCAGCGTGGCGCGCGCCTCGGCCAGCGACCACACCGTGCGCTTGGCCAGATGCACGCTCGCCAGCACGCGGGACTGGCGCTGCGAGGCATAGGCCGTGAGCAGGTCGTACAGCGTCGCGGTGTATTTCGGATGCCGGATCTCGGCGATCTGCTCGGGCTCGCCGCGCGGAAAAATGTCGCGCAGCAATTGCTGCCGGTTCATCAGCCGGTTGGCCGCTTCGCGAATCGCCTCCAGGCGGCGCAGACGGTTGGCGAGCGCCGTCGCCATCTGTTCGGCGCTCGGCCCCTCGGCGCTCGGCGGCTCAGGAAGCAAGAGGCGCGACTTCAGAAAGGCGAGCCAGGCTGCCATCACCAGATAATCGGCCGCAAGCTCGAGCCGGATCTTTCGCGCAGCTTCGATGAAATGGAGATACTGATCGGCCAGTGCCAGGATCGAGATCTTGGCGAGGTCGACCTTCTGCTGCCGGGCCAGCGCGAGCAGCAGGTCGAGCGGGCCTTCATAGCCCTCGACGTCCACGACCAACGCCGGCTCGCCCTCGGCGAGCTCTGCGGGCCGGCCGGTCTCAAACGATAGAATTTCTGCGGTCATGCGGATGCCGTGTATGTGGTCAATGCGTCCAGTTCCGCATTGTCGTTGCTGTGAAGCGGCGTGCCGGCTCTGGACTTGGCGCGACTTCGCTCGCCAATGCTTCCCACTAACGCCTTCATCGGCCCGTCATTACTCGTCAACAAACCCCGGAACCCGATTGCGCTGCGAATCACCTGAGCAATCATTGTCGCAGAAGTCGTCGACGGATGGACCCGCTCGGCGGCGCCATCCACGGGAATGCTGAGGCCAGCGGGATCAGTCGGCCCTCGGGCGGTCAATTCCCAAAGAGAAGCTGCAACTTGGGGCGAAATCTCGAAGCTCAGCTTGAAGGGAATCGCACCCGGTGCACTTTCGGCACGGACAAACGCCCGCTCGGCGGCGGTCAGTTCCGTTCCGGATACGCCGGTAATGAAGGCCCGCGTGCTCATAGGGCCGATTAACCCTGCCCCAAGAGGGGGTCAAGGAAACGGCCGCTAATTCCTCTGGACGAAGCAGGACGGCAGGCCAGCAGACTTCAGATTGTTGCAGGCCTGCACCGCCTCCTCGGCCGACCCGTACGGCCCGGCGAAGGCGCGGTAGACGATGCCCTTGCCCTTGTCAGTCAGGTCGACCCGCTTGATGACCGGCGAACGGCCGCCGAGCACGCTGCCATATTTGCTCTGGAGCACCCGGTAGGACGCAGCCGCACTATCCTCACTCTGCTGCGAGGACACCTGCACGACATAGCCGCCGCCACTGGCCGCAGGCGCAATCTGCGTCGGGGCGGTCGCAGCCATGCGCTGCGGCGGCTCGGACGGCGTAGCTTGTGGTGCCAGCGAGAGCGGCTGGTTGACGCTGGCGTTGGCAGAGGTCGGCGGCATACGCGGCGCAGCGGCCGGTTTCGGCGCCGCCGCCGGCTTGGCCGCGGGCGGAGCTGCGGCTTGCGGCGCGGCGCTGTCGGTCTGGTCGCCCCTCACCGCCACCGTCTTGATTGTGCGCGGCGCATTGTTCGGCATCGTGCCGTTACTCGGAACCGGACCGGCGCCCGGCGCCGGAACATTGGATGGCGACACGCTCGCCACCGGCGGCGGGTTTGCATTCTGGTTCAGCGCCGGAAATACCACGCGGGGACCGGCAGCCTTGGCGTTGACATCGACCGGCGCCTCCTCGCGCGGCACGATCTTCTCGCCACCGTCACCTGTCACCATGCGATCCGGCACCTTCGCGGAGGAGTCCGACGGCGCCGGTATGATCTTGGTCGGCGTATTGTCGGCCTTGATGATGGGCGGCTCGCCGCTACGGGGCGAGCCGATATAGGTCTTGTAGGCGAAGGCCGCACCGGTTCCGACCACAGCGAGAGCAAGGATCGCAGCAACGGTCATCATGCCGCCGCGCGATTTCCTGGGCTCGTCGACATCGGCTTCGGCATAGTCGCTCTGGAACGCGTAAGGATCGTCCGGATAGGCCGGCTCACGCTGGAAATCCTGCTCGCCTGACTCAAGCCGGCCATAAAGCGCATCATCGTAACGCGCCGGATCCGGCTGCTCCGGGGCCTCGTAAGCCTGGGCCGGCTCCTGACGATAGCCTTGATCCTGATAAGCGTGGTCCTGATACGCCTGCGGCTGGCGATATTGCGGCTCGGGCGAAGCCGGCTGAGCCGCATAGCGATGCAGCGGATGAACCGGATTCACCGCGACGGGATGGTCAGGCTCGGGCGCGGGCTGCGGCTGCACGTTGGCACGCCGCATCCATGAGGGCGGCCCCGGCTGAGGCGGCGCGGCCTGCTCAGCGTAGTCGGGCTGATCATCGTCGTGCGAATAATCGTCGTGCTGATAGGCCTGCGCCGGTGCTGCCGCTGCAGCCGGGCGGCCCTGGGCTGCGAACGGATCGGTCTGTCCGATCAGGCGGGCAAGCTCGGCCAAGGGATCATTATCCGCCCTCCCATGCTGGTCGGCTCCGCGACCATAGTCATCGGAAGGAAGCGGTCTGTCGTGATATCGATCGGCCATCGTGATGATGCGTCCCTTCGGGAAAGCCGCGCACCCCTCGACCAAGGCGCGGCTTTCGACCCACAAGGCTTTCAAACAAGTCCAAGCGATCCGGCTTCTGCCGGAACCCCCCGAAATTCCCGTTAAGTAGTTCGCCCCAAACTACCGCATCTCGTCCGGAGCATGGACGCCGAGGATGGCGAGGCCCGATGCCAGGACAGAGACGACGCCCTGGACCATGGCCAGTCGCGCCTTTGTTAGAACTGCATCATTATTGATAATGAAGCGTAAATAGGGCAAATCGCGCCCCTTCGTCCAAAGTGCGTGAAATTCACTCGCTAAGTCATAGAGATAAAAGGCGATACGGTGCGGCTCGTGGGCGCCGGCTGCAGCTTCCAGCATCCTCGGATAAATTGCGAGGCGCTTGAGAAGATCAAGTTCGATGGGGTCCGACAGCCGTTCCAGGGCCGACTCACCGAGCCACGCGATCCGCGTCTCGGGATCCTCGGGCAGGTCCGGGAACACCTCAGCCCGCGCGTTGCGGAAGATCGAGTGGCCACGGGCGTGGCCGTACTGGACGTAGAACACTGGATTGTCGCGCGACTGTTCCATGACCTTGGCGAGGTCGAAATCAAGCACCGCGTCGTTTTTCCGGTAGAGCATCATGAAGCGGACGGCGTCCTGGCCGACTTCATCCACCACCTCACGCAAGGTGACGAAGTCCCCGCTCCGCTTCGACATTTTCACCGGCTCGCCGTTGCGCAGCAGCTTCACGAGCTGGACGATCTTGACGTCGAGCGAGCCTTTGCCCGAGGTCATCGCCTTCACCGCCGCCTGCATGCGTTTGATGTAGCCGCCGTGGTCAGCACCCCAGACGTCGATCATCTCCGCAAAACCACGGTCGAACTTGTTCTTGTGGTAGGCGATGTCGGAGGCGAAGTAGGTGTAGGAATTGTCGGACTTGATCAGCGGACGATCAACGTCGTCGCCGTAAGCGGTCGCCTTGAACAGCAATTGCTCGCGGTCTTCCCAGTCCTCGACTGGCGCACCCTTCGGGGGCGGCAGGCGGCCTTCATAGATATCGCCCTTGGCTTTCAGGAACTCGATGGTCTCGGCGACCTTGTTGTTGCCGGTCTCGATCAGCGAGCGCTCCGAGAAGAACACATCGTGCCGGATGTTGAGGGCGGCGAGATCGTCCTTGATCTCGTCCATCATCATCGCGATCGCCTTGGCGCGCACCGTCGGCAGCCACTGCGCCTCACTCATGGTGATGAGCCTATCACCGTGCTCCTTGGCGAGCGCCTGCCCGACCGGCTTCAGATAGTCGCCGGGATAGAGGCCTTCCGGGATCGCGCCGATGGCCTCGCCGAGCGCCTCGCGGTACCTGAGGAAGGCGGAGCGTGCGAGAACGTCGACCTGGGCGCCGGCATCGTTGATGTAATATTCGCGGGTGACGTCGTGGCCGCCGAACTGGAGCAGGCTCGCCAGCGCATCGCCGAACACGGCGCCGCGGCAATGGCCGACATGCATCGGTCCGGTCGGGTTGGCCGAGACGTATTCGACGTTGACCTTCGAGCCGCCGCGGACACGGCCGTAATCGGCGCCCTCGCGCAGCACCGTCCGCAGCGCCTCGGCCCAGGCGGTGGGCTGCAGCGTCAGATTGATGAAGCCGGGACCGGCGACATCGACCTTGGCGATCAGCGCATCAGAGCGGAGCCGCTCGGCAATCTGCTCGGCGAGGTCGCGGGGCTTTGCCTTGGCCTCTTTCGCAAGCACCATGGCGGCGTTCGTCGCCATGTCGCCATGGGAGGCATCGCGCGGCGGCTCGACCACCACGCGGGAGAAATCGATGCCCTCGGGCCAGTTGGCTTCCATCGCGAGTGCGCGGCAGGCGGCGTGCACGCGGGCGAGCACGTCGGCGAACAAATGCGGGCTTGAGGATGTCTCGGGCATGGCCGCCGCCTAACGCAAATCCGGGGTCGAGTCAAAGAGCCGCTGATGCTCGGTCAGGGCGAAACGGTCGGTCATTCCGGCAATGAAATTGCCGATCCGGCGGGCCCGCTCGCCCTCATTGTCGGCCTCCGCCCCGACCAGCCATTCCGGCGGCAGCTCGGCCGGCGATGTCAGGTATTTCGCGAACAGGTCGAACACGATCTGCTCCGCCTCGGCCATCACCCGCATGACCCTGGTGTGCCGGTACATGTGTCCATAGAGGAAGCCCTTGATGGCGGCCTCCTCCTCGGCGACTTCAGGCGGAAACGCGATCAGCGCCCTATTCTGCTGGCGCACGTCCTGGGCCGATTGCGGCCTGACGGCGGCAATGTTCTTCTGCGCCTCTGTGAACACCGCGCCGATCAGATGCGAGATCAGCTCACGGACCAGCTCGGCCCCGCGCCTGACGTCTTCGAGATCAGGGTAATGTGCTGAGGTCTCGGCGATGATCTCCGCCGTCAGCGGCATCACCTTGAGGTCATCGAGGTGGAACAGGCCTGCACGCAGGCCATCGTCGATATCGTGGGCGTCATAGGCGATGTCGTCGGCGATCGCCGCGACCTGCGCTTCCAGCGAGGCGAAGCTCCAGAGCTCGAGGTCGTATGTCTTGATGTAGTCGGCGATGCCGACGGGAACGCCGTGCTCGCGATAACGGCCAGTTGGCGCGCCGCTGCGATCGGTCAGGGGGCCATTGTGCTTGACGATGCCTTCGAGCGATTCCCAGGTCAGGTTCAGCCCGTCGAATTCAGGATAGCGATGCTCCAGCGCCCCGACGACGCGGAGCGCCTGGGCGTTGTGGTCGAAGCCGCCGAAATCCCTCAGGCAGGCGTCCAGCGCCCGTTCACCGGCATGGCCGAACGGGGGATGACCGAGATCATGGGCCAGCGCCAGGGTTTCGGTGAGGTCCTCGTCCAGCCCAAGCTGCCGGGCCAGCGCCCTGGCGATCTGCGCCACCTCCAGCGAATGGGTCAGCCGTGTCCGGTAATGGTCCCCCTCGTGGAACACGAACACCTGGGTCTTGTACTTCAGGCGACGGAACGCGGTGGAATGGATCACCCGGTCGCAATCCCGCCGGAACGGGCTCCGGGTCCGGCTCGGCGGCTCCGCGACCAGCCGGCCGCGGCTGCGATCGGGGTCGCAGGCATAGGGCGCGCGGGGGGCTGCCATTCCGACGGACACGACGAATTTAGTCCCTATCCATTTGATTCTGCGTATCCTTGCACTTAACTATGCCCGACGCGGGATACCAAATGAATTGGCTATGACGCGGACGACCGGAGATGAGACATGACGACTGCCGTGACCATCAGTGACCGCGCCGCACGCCGGATTGGGGAAATCCTCAAGGGCGAAGGCACAGGCGCGATGCTGCGTATCTCGGTCGAAGGCGGCGGCTGCTCCGGCTTCCAGTACAAGTTCGACATCGACCGCGACCGCACCGACGACGATCTCGTCATCGAGCAGGACAACGCGGTGGTGCTGGTCGATTCCGCCTCGCAGCCGTTCCTGGCGGGATCGCAGGTCGATTTCGTCGACGACCTGATCGGCGCCTCGTTCCGCGTCAACAATCCCAACGCGACGGCATCCTGCGGCTGCGGCACCAGCTTCTCGATCTAGTCAGACTCGACATCTGCAAAACAACCCCATGCACAGTAGCCGGCGCGCCCGAACGGGCAATTTCGGCTTTTGCGAAAATCCGTTGACGCGTCGGGCAAAACACGGGTAAGGTGTCATCGTCGCATGGCCCGCAACAGGCGAAGCGCGCCCAGCCGGACGATGCCTCTTCAAGTCCGCAGCGGCGCCCGGTATTCGGCCGCGAGCGTCTCGTCGACCGAAGTGCGGCTCGCGAGATTGAACAGCGGCGTGAGGACGAGCGTCAGAACGAGGTTGAGGACCACGGCGTACAGCGCCGAATAACCGGGAAAGGTGAAGCCGCCTGCCGCAAGAGCATAGGTCGGAGTGAAGCTTGCGGCGATGAACATTGCGCTGCCTGCGGCGATTCCCGCGGCCCATCCGATGAGGAGCGCCCAATCGTTGAACCATCGCGTGTAGACGCCAAGCATCACGGCAGGGAGCGTCTGGATGATCCAGATTCCACCGAGGAGCTGCAGGTAGATCGCGAATTTCGATGGCACGAACACGATGAAGGCCAGCGCGCCGAACTTGACGATGAGCGACACCCACTTTGCCATCTGCGCTTCCTGCTTGTCGCTAGGGGCCGCGTTGATGAATTCGCGGTGAACGTTGCGCGTGTAGAGATTGGCGGCTGCGATCGACATGATCGCCGCCGGCACGAGCGCGCCGATGCCGATCGCGGCAAAGGCAATGCCGACAAACCATGACGGGAAGCTGTGCAGGAACAGGGCCGGCACGGCGAAGTTGTTGCCGAACTGTTTGAAGCCGGTCGCATATTCGGGGAGCGTGCTGACGCCCGCGGCAATCGCGAAGAAGCCGACGAGCGCAAGCAAGCCAAGCATCAATGAGTAGGCCGGCAGAAGGGCCGCGTTGCGCCTGACGGCATGTCCGCTGCTGGCGCTCAGGATACCCGTGATCGAATGCGGGTAGAGGAAAAGCGCAAGCGCCGATCCGAGCGCCAGCGTCGCGTAGGCGCCGTACGCGCCGGTCGTGTTGGCGCCGGGCGTGGCCAACAGCAGTTTCGAGGCAGGTACGGCTGCGAATATCTTCTCAAAGCCGCCAAGCTGTATGGGAACGGCGATGACGGCCGCGAAAGCCGTGATGTAGATCAGGATGTCCTTGACGATGGCAATCGATGCGGGGGCCCGCAGTCCGCTCGAATAGGTGAAGGCAGCGAGGATGATGAACGCGAGCAGCAACGGCAGATCGCCGGTGTAGCCTTCGCCGGAAACGCCCATTGCTCCGATCACGACCTGAAGCCCGACGAGCTGAAGCGCAATATAGGGCAAGGTTGCGACGATGCCGGTGACCGCGATCGCCAGTGCGAGCCAGCGATTGCCGAAGCGCCCGCGAACGAAGTCGGCGGCCGTGATGTAGTTGTGCCGATGGCAGACGTACCAAAGCCGCGGGAAAGCCAGGAAGAGAATGGGATAGGCAATGATGGTATATGGGACAGCAAAGAAGGCGACCGCGCCCGCTCCGAACGCCAGCGCCGGAACGGCTATGAAGGTATAGGCTGTGTAGAGGTCGCCCCCGATCAGGAACCAGGTGACGATTGTGCCGAAGCGACGTCCGCCAAGTCCCCATTCGTGCAGCTGATCGAGGTCGCCCTTGCGCCACCGTGCCGCGGCAAAGCCCAGCCACGTGATCAGGCCAAACAGCACCAGGAAGATGATCAAGGCAGTCCAGTTTACGTCCTGCACAACAGTCCTCCCGATTGGCCCTCCTCGTTGCCGTCTCCCCTGTTGTGCGGTCGCGCCCGCGCTCTAATCGTCCGTCGCGAAATATACGATTGCGGTCAGGATGGCTCCAATGATGACCCAGAGCAGCTGGTACCAGTAGAAAAATGGGATGCCGATGAGTTCAGGTTCGGCCACGTTGTAAAACGGTGGCCAGAGAACGGCGATGAACTGGATGAGCAAGAGCAGGTACCACCAGCTCCATCCGGCGCGCACGCCGTCCAATCGGCCAGTCGCTGCTTCCTGAATGCCTTGTCTCGAACCGACGGCATTCGACATGGGGCCTCCTTCATCGAGGTGCGCCAATTCCGGTCAATGATGCGGACGTAACGGCCTCGACAATCCCGGCAGTGAAAGCTGGAGCTCACCTTCCAGATACAGTTCCCACCGGCGCCGTCGGTGTAACGCATCGCCTGTTTGCGGGTTCCTCCCGCTTTCGCGAACCGGTTCTTCGATCGAACCAATCAGATTTCCGAACAAAATCGCGGGCGCAAAGGTAGCGACCTCCTCACGACCGGCGAAACGGGCTCACGGCTATGCCGGCGGAATCGATGCGCAGGAAGCTCTGCGGCGGAACAGAGTCCCAGCCGGTATTCGCGTCGTCGATCGGCTCGGACACGATGAGCGCATCGCGTCCGGACCCACGCGTGTTGACGTAGAGCGTCGGCGGGCGCAAATCGCTGGCGTAGCGGATCGCGTAGAGCTTCTCGCCGTCGGACATCGCCGCGGTGAGCCGCAGCGGTTCATTGACCGCGCTCGAGGCCATCTGCTGCTCGATCAGGTCGATAACCGCAGCGAACGCGCCCTCGACATCGGATGCAAACCCGAACGCCAGCAGGAGAAGGAAGATCACTTCGCTGTCGGTCGTGCCGTGGCGACTGGCGTAGTGGTCGTCAGGGATATGCGCCTCCAGGGCGCGGCGTAGGCGTTGCCAGCCGCCGATCTGGCCATTGTGCATGAAGAGATAACGATCCACCGCGAAAGGATGACAATTGTTGCGGATGGTCGCAGTGCCGGTCGCAGCACGCACATGCGCGAGAAACAGCGAGGAGCGAATCTGGTGCGCGATCGACAGCAGGTTCTCGTCGCTCCAGGCGGGCCGCACGTCGCGAAACAGGCCGGGCCGCTCGCGTTCGCCGTACCAGCCGACCCCGAAACCGTCAGCGTTGACCTCCGACTTGGCTTCGCGGCAATGCCGGCTTTGCGCGATCAGGCTCTGGCAGGGTTTTGCGATGAAGTCCTCGAGGAAGACAGGCGCGCCCAGATAGGCCAACCATCGACACATATGGCTCCCCTGCCCCTCGATCGCGGCGCTGGCTACTCGGCGGGCTGCAGCGCGTGGCCGCGACGGGTGATGCGCTCGTGCATCTGCCGGATCATGCGGCTGGCCGTGGTCTCGAACAGGCAGGGAATCACGGCATGCACCAGTGCCGCCAACGCAGCCCCGAACAGGCGCGCCGCGAAACCGAGCGCGAACAGGAAGTGTTCGCCATAGGATTCGTCGACGCTCTCAGGATGGGACAGAAACAGCCGGTGCAGGGTGGTTTGCATGCGGGGCTCCAGGGTGCGCGGTTCGCCTGCAAGACCTAGTGGATTCGAACCAAGAAAATGTCCCAAACATCACACGATTAGCGCCATACCTGTTGAATTTGGACGACAATTTCGTTTATTCTTGGGATAATGGATGAAACAGATCGCAAACTCCTCAACCTGATCCAGCATGACGCTGCCTTGTCGCTGGACGAGCTCAGCGAGCGCGCGGGACTTTCCCGCAACGCCTGCTGGCGCCGCATCAAGCGGCTGGAGGATGACGGCATCATCAAGGGGCGCGTGACGCTGCTCGATGCGAGCCGCATCAATGTCGGCCTGACCGCGTTCATCGCGCTGCGCACCACCGAGCACAGCGCGAGCTGGCTCGCGCAGTTTTCGAACGCCGTGCGCGACATTCCCGAGATCATCGGCGTCTACCGCATGACCGGCGATGTCGACTATCTGCTGCAGGCCGTCATCCCCGATGTTGCCGCCTATGACCGCCTTTACCAGCGCCTGATCGGGAGGATCACGCTCGCGGACGTGTCGTCGTCATTCGTCATGCAGGAGATCAAGGCGACGACGGTGCTGCCGCTCGACTATGCGCCGGAGCGGCGCGGGTAAAGTCGAGCGACGGCCAGGGGTCTCATGCCCACGATCGACCGGTTGTCGCGTCCCCGTGTCGGACCGGGCAATCAAGCGCCGGAGGGCGCACCTTCGCGCCGCCCTGCGATGGCAAATCTATCGTGCTTTCGGCATAAGCTGTCGTAGCTTCACGGCGAAGCAACAGTGCCGGCCTTCCGTGATCGACAGTGGCGCCATGCCGACGGCTTTCTCGACCAGAGCCCGCTGCAGGTCCAGCGCACCGGCGCCGGCAGCTGCATGATGTTCGATCGCGAGGCCAACACCATGGCCGTTGCGGTGATCACGATGTCGCACGACACCGCCGTGAGCATGATGAAACGCGCAGGCCCGTGCCAGCACGTGACGATCCCCGAGCTCGGCCGCGAAGCGTTCGGCGAGCATTCCTGCACCAAGGGCAACGGCAACGCCGTCAACATCTTCGTCTGGAAGAACGGCAGGCAGGCGTCGATCCTGTTCGCGCCGGTCAAGCCGCACCCGGAGTCCGGCTTGGTCGAGCACCTGCAGGCGGTCGCCGGGCGAGTTTATGGAAAACTGTGACGGCGCCGGCTTAGACCCCCGTCATCTGTCTTTCCTCATCCGTCCACTCGACCTCATCAGGCATCAGCTCCGGCTGGAGCGGCGCGTCTTTCGTCATCACGTGACCGTCCAACGCGCGCAGCAGTGCCGCGGCCAGCGCCGGCTTCCGAAGCGGTTTTGCCAGAAAATCCGACATGCCGGCCTCGCGGCAGATCCTGACGTCTTCAGGGAAGGCGTTGGCGGTCAGCGCGATGATCGGCAGAGCTCCGAAACGTCCGCCCTCGGCGCGGATCGCGCGCGTTGCGGCAAGGCCGTCCATCTCGGGCATGCGCACGTCCATCAGCACGATGTCGTAATCGCCTTCGGACACGGCCACCACGGCTTCGACGCCGTCGGTCACGACACGCAACTCGACGTCGAAGGCGCCCAGCATCTTGCTCACGACCATGCGGTTGACGGCATCGTCCTCGGCGACCAGCACCTTCAGCGGCCGGTCGAGGCTTGCGATGCGCGCCTTGAGATCGTCGGCTTCCTCGCGACCAGGATCCTGATCCGATATCTGCGCCTGGCTCCACGGCAGCACGAGCGTGAAGCGGAAGGCCGAACCCTCACCCGGCGTCGAGGTGACGCCGATGGTGCCACCCATCTGCTCGATGATGCGCCTTGAGATCGCAAGGCCGAGACCGGTGCCGCCGAAGCGGCGGCTGATCGAGGCATCGGCCTGGGCGAAGTCGCTGAACAGCTGCCCCAGCTTGCCGGGCGCGATGCCGATGCCGCTGTCGGTCACGATCCATTCGACTGTCGCGAGGAGGTCGCGCCGCGCCTGGCACGTCGCCTTGATCGTCACCTCGCCCGCGTCGGTGAATTTCACCGCATTGGAAGCGAGATTGAGCAGCACCTGGCGGATGCGCGCGACGTCGCCACGCAATGTCGGCGGCAGGTTTGGATCGAGCTCGACCTTGACGCTGAGACCTTTGCTCTTTGCGCTGGCGCGCGCGACATTCGCGATCGTCTCCACAAGCGTCTGCGGCGCGAAGTCGATCGCCTCGAACTGGAAACGGCCGGCCTCGAGCTTGGAGAGATCGAGGATGTCGTTGAGGATGCGCTGGAGGTTGTCGCCGGATTCGCGGATCGTGGTCACGGCCTCGCGCTGCTCGGGATCGAGGTTGGTTTCCAGCAGCATGCTGGCGAGACCAAGCACGCCGTTCATGGGCGTTCGGATCTCGTGGCTCATCACGGCGAGGAAATCTGATTTCGCCCGGCTCTCGGCCTCGGCCTTTTCCGCGCGCCAGCGCTCGGTGACGTCGCGGCCGAAGCCGCGATAGCCCAAAAACTGCCCGTCGCGGTCATGGGCGGGCTTCGCGGTCAGCGACCACAGCCGCGCTTCGCCGCCGGCGACGACCTTGAGGTTCATCTCGTGCAGCGGCTCGGCGTGCTCCATCAGGCCGACAACGTTAGAGGCGGCCGCCTTGTCCTCGGGGCAGAGCATGTCGAGCACGTCGGCGAAGTGGGATCCCTTCAGCAGCGGAAGCGGCAGTTGCGCGACGTCGGCGAACCGTTGCGGCACGTCGGTCAGATGCCCTTCGGCATCGGTCTGCCACAGCCAATCGCTGGCGTTCTCCTGAAAATCCTTCAGCAGCAGCGAGATGATCTCGGTCTGCCGCTCGAGCTCGAGCTGGGCCTTGAGATTACCGAGGAACAGATTGCCGTGCGAGACGATGTTGCGCGCCATGAAAAACGCGAACATCAGCAGGAACACCGCCGTCAGCAGATACGGCCCGGTGCCGCAGAGCAGCAGCGAACCGGCGCAGGCGATCGTCATGGTGGCGAGATAGACGAGGCCGGCGCGGGGGAAGGTCGATAGCGTGAAGGCGCCGCCGGACATCATGCCGACCATCAGGCAGGCCAGGATGAGCTGGCTGGTCGGCTCTATCAGGCTGAACAGCGCCAGCGGCAGCGCGCCCCAGATCGCGGCAAGGAAGAACGCCTGTCGCATTGTCTGCCGCGCGGCGTGCGCCGAGGCCTCCTGCGGCGGGCTCCGATGCGAGCGCCGCCACGCCTGCACTGCGAGTGAGGCGGTGACGGCAAGCGTCGTGCCCCAGATCGCGAGGAAGCCGTTCCAGCCGCGGCCCCAGAACAGGATCAGCACGATGGCGACGTTGAGCATGGTGACGGCCATCGTCACCGGGACGGCCCGCGTCACCGCGTCGATCTGCTTGGCGCGGATGCGGCGCAGCTCCCGCTCGCTGAGATCGGCGGTCAGCCCGTCCTCGATCTCGAAGCCGCCGAGCCAGTACAGGAACGCGCCGATCAGGCCGTCGCGCGGCCCGGTCAATGCTGTGGATTTGTCCCGCCATCCCATTCCAAGGAACCTTTTCGGTATCAATGACCTGCGGCCGGCTTAAGCCGGGTTAATTTTGTGGGAGTTTTTGCGGCGTCCTTGACGGGGGCGTTGGCGGTTTGTTCTAACCATGCCCCTTGGTCCGGAGCCCGCCGACATGCCCATCAGAGTTGCCACCTGGAACGTGAATTCGGTCCGGCAGAGGATTGATCTCCTCCTGACCTGGCTGAGGGAGTGTCAGCCCGACATCGTCTGCCTGCAGGAGATCAAATGCGTGGACGAGGCCTTCCCGCGGCTCGAGATCGAGGCGCTTGGCTACAACGTGGTGACGCATGGGCAGAAGACGTTCAACGGCGTCGCCCTGCTCTCCAAGCTCAAATTCGACGAGACCACATCGGGCCTCGCGGGCGACGACGAGGATGCGCATGCCCGCTTCCTCGAGGGCGTGGTGACGCTGAAGTCCGGCGTGCTGCGCATCGCCTGTCTCTATCTGCCCAACGGCAACCCGGTCGGCACAGAGAAATATCCCTACAAGCTCAAATGGATGTCGCGGCTTCTTGAGTATTCGAAGGAGCGTCTTCAGACCGAGGAGCCGCTGATCCTCGCAGGCGACTTCAACGTCATTCCGCACGCCCGCGACGTCCACAATCCCGCCGCCTGGACCGAGGACGCCCTGTTCAAGGCCGAGACGCGGGAGAGCTTTCAGTCGCTGCTCGGCCTCGGCCTGACCGATGCCTTAAGAGCCGTCACCGACGAGGGCGGGCTCTACACCTTCTGGGATTACCAGGCCGGCGCCTGGCAGAAGAACCATGGCCTGCGGATCGACCATCTCTTGCTGTCACCACAGGCCAGCGATCGGCTCGCCAATGTCGGCATCGATAGCTATGTGCGGGCCTGGGAGAAGCCGTCGGACCACGTGCCGGTGTGGGCGGATCTGGATCTGGAGGCGGCGTAAGGCCGCCTCACCGGATTACTCGCGGCGGCCCTGCACCCATTGCTCCAGCATTTGCAGGCACATGGCACGGTCGTCGTTCGACGCCTTGGCGAAGGCGCGGTTGTAGTTTTCCTTGATCCAGATCTCGTCGGCGCCGGCGCTGTCACGCGCGAGCGTCAGCCACATCAGGCCGCGCGCGGCCTGCCGCGGCAGGCGGTCGCCGTTGAACAGCATCTGTCCAAGCAGCGCCTGAGCCTCGTGCTGGCCCTTCTGGGCGGCAAGGCCGAGCCAGCGCGCGCCGTAGCGGAAATCCTCGCGCGAGGCGTCCGGCGTCTTCAGATACAGCCGGGCGAGATCGTATTGGGCATCCGCGTTGCCGAAATAGGAGGCGGCATAGGAGAACATCTCCCGCGCCCTGTCCGGGTCGGCCTTGACCTTCGAGTTCGGGATGCCGCTCAGATAGTAGCGGCCGAGCGCGACGAAGGCATTGGCCACCACCTGCGCCTGCGGCGCCGACGGGCTGTCCTCGGCATGCGCATTTGCGATCCGGGTGAAATAGTCGAAAGCACGCACATCGTCCTGGGCCACGCCGTCGCCGCTGGCGTACATGCGGCCGAGCTTCCACTGCGCAATGGGGTGACCGCCCTCGGCGGCATATTGCAGGGCGCTGAGCGAGCTCTCCGGGGTCGCGACCGGCGGCACGGACTTGCGCACAGTTCCTGCGGACCCCGGCAAACTGGTCACGACGGGAATGGTCGCATCTTTCGGATTGACCGGCGCGCCGTCAAAGGCGAGCGCCGGCGCGGCCAGCGCGACAGCCCCCAACACAAACGCAACTATGGCACGCCTAGATGTCCGCATAGCACTGTTTCTCGTGCGCGCCGCCTGGATGGGTTACTGCCCCATCGACCGCTGGTCCAACCTGCTGGGCATATTTCCAGAGCGCGCCCGACGTATGGTTAGTCGCGCGGGGGCTCCATTTGGTTTTGCGCTGAGCCAGCTCAGCGTCGCTCAAATTTACGTTAAGGATACCGGCAACGGCGTCGATCTCGATGATGTCGCCATCCTGCAACAATGCGATCGGGCCGCCGATCGCCGCCTCGGGCCCGACATGGCCGATACAGAAGCCGCGCGTGGCGCCGGAGAAGCGGCCGTCGGTGATGAGCGCGATCTTGCCGCCCATGCCCTGCCCGGTCAGCGCCGCGGTGGTCTGGAGCATCTCCCGCATGCCGGGGCCGCCCTTGGGGCCCTCGTAGCGGATCACGATGACTTCGCCTTCCCGGTAGGTGCGGTTCTGGACTGCCTCGAACGCGTCCTCTTCCCGGTCGAAGCACCTGGCCGGACCGGTAAACTTGAGGTTGGACATGCCCGCGACTTTCACGATCGCACCTTCTGGCGCCAAATTGCCCTTCAGACCGACCACACCGCCCGTGACGGTGATGGGCTTATCTGCCGGGTGCACCACGTCCTGGTGCGGATTCCACTTCACGCTTTTGAGGTTTTCGGCGATCGTTCGACCGGTGACCGTAATGCAGTCGCCGTGGAGAAATCCGTTGTCGAGCAGCGTCTTCATCAGAAGCGGGATGCCACCTACTTCAAACATGTCTTTGGCGACATAACGGCCGCCGGGCTTCAAATCCGCGACATATGGTGTCTTTTTGAAGATTTCGGCGACGTCGAATAAGTCAAACTTAATGCCGGCTTCGTGGGCGATCGCCGGCAGGTGCAGCGCAGCATTGGTCGAGCCGCCTGAGGCCGCAACCACGGCAGCCGCATTCTCCAGCGCCTTGCGCGTGACGATGTCGCGCGGCCGGAGGTTGGACGCGATCAGCTCCATCACCTTCTCGCCCGCGGTCATGCAGAATGCGTCGCGGATTTCATACGGTGCCGGGGCACCAGCGGAGTAAGGCAACGCAAGGCCGATGGCCTCCGAGACGGTCGCCATCGTATTGGCCGTGAACTGCGCGCCGCAGGCGCCCGCCGAGGGGCACGCCACGCGCTCGATCTCGTCGAGATCCTCGTCCGACATGGCGCCGACCGAGTGCTTGCCGACGGCCTCGAACATGTCCTGCACGGTGACCTGCTGCCCGCGGAAATTGCCGGGGAGGATCGAACCGCCGTAGATGAAGATCGAAGGCACGTTGAGACGGACCATCGCCATCATCATGCCCGGCAGCGACTTGTCGCAGCCGGCGAGCCCAACCAGGGCGTCATAGGCGTGGCCGCGAACCGTCAGTTCAACGGAGTCGGCGATGCATTCGCGCGAGGGCAGCGAGGAGCGCATCCCGTCATGGCCCATGGCGATGCCGTCGGTGACGGTGATGGTGCAGAATTCCCGCGGCGTGCCGCCGGCCGAGGCAACGCCCTTCTTCACCGCCTGCGCCTGGCGCATCAGGGAGATGTTGCAGGGCGCGGCCTCATTCCAGCACGAGGCGACGCCGACGAAAGGCTGGTGGATCTGCTCAGTGGTCAGACCCATGGCGTAGAAGTAGGACCGGTGGGGCGCGCGCGCAGGACCTTCCGTCACGTGACGGCTCGGCAGCCTCTGCTTGATGTTGGTCTTGGCGTCCATCACACGAGTTTCCTTGCCCAACCCTTTCAGACCCGAAAAATCAGAACCGCGATTTGAATCGACCTTGGGATTTTTTTCGCCGCCTGCAAGGGACCAGCACAGCCCCCGAAACATTCGAGTGATTTTATTCATGTTCGGGTGTGGCCAAAAAGCGGCGCTGATGCGAACCACCGGTAACGTCGGTTAAATCCCACAGGAATGTTGCAAGGGAAGCACAATCGTTACCGGGAAGACACGGGAGGTCCTACCGAGATACCTCGCAGGGGTGACAACGCACCATCTTGGATTTCATGACACGAGTGGCGCGCGCAATGTTGCGGCGACGACGCTCGGATCGTGATTCCGTCGGCACGACCCATCCATCGTTTGACAGCTATAGGGTACCCCCCTATCTTATCCGCATGTCTCACACGATCAAACACAAGTCGAAGCTCATCGGCCGCGTCAGGCGCATCAAGGGCCAGCTCGAAGCCGTCGAGCGCGCGCTCGAGTCGGAGATCGGCTGCGCCGACGTCCTGATGCTGGTGGCATCGGTGAAAGGCGCGATCAGTGGCCTGACCACCGAACTGCTGGAAGATCACATTCGCCATCATGTCGTGGATCCCGCGAACGAGAAGGATCCGGAGAAGGCCAAGGGCGCTGCAGACCTCATCGACGTCGTTCGAACCTATTTGAAGTGAACGCCATGACCGACCTGTCCTCTCTGCTCCAGCAGAGCAGCGCACATGCCTGGCTGTTCGTGCCCAGCGCCATCCTGCTTGGCGCGCTGCACGGTCTCGAGCCCGGCCATTCCAAGACGATGATGGCCGCGTTCATCATCGCCGTGAGGGGCACGGTGTTCCAGGCCGTGCTGCTCGGCCTGTCGGCGACCATCTCGCATACGGCGATCGTCTGGGCGGTCGCGCTCGCCGGGTTGTATTTCGGCCACGAACTATCGGGCGAACGCAGCGAAGCCTGGCTGCAACTGGTGTCCGCCGCCATCATCATCGGCATCGCCGGCTGGATGGTCTGGCGCACCTGGCGCGAGCAGAACCAGGACCACGATCATCATCACCATCACGACGAACCGCAGTCCATCTCGCTCGCGGGAGCCTCGCTCCTGCTGGAGGTGTTCGAAGACGGTGTGCCGCCGCGCTGGCGTATCAGGAGCGGGAACGGCACGCTTCCCTCCGCCGATGAGATCACGGTGACCACCATCCGCGAGGATGGCGCGGAGCAGATCTTCGCGTTCGCTGCACACGACGGATACCTCCAAAGCGTCGAAGAGATCCCCGAGCCGCATGCGTTCAAGGCGCGCATTACACTTGCAGGCGACGTCACCGAGCGCCTGTTCGAAGAGCACGATCACGATCACATGAATCTCGGCGACGAGGATGACGCGCATGCCCGCGCCCATGCCGCGGACATCCGCAAGCGCTTTGCAGGGCGCAACGTCACGACGACACAGATCGTCCTGTTCGGTCTCACGGGCGGGCTGATCCCCTGTCCCGCCGCGATCACCGTGCTGCTGCTCTGCATCCAGCTGAAACAGTTCAGCCTCGGCTTTGTCCTGGTGCTGTCCTTCGGCATCGGGCTCGCGATCACGATGGTGTCAGCAGGCGTTCTGGCCGCCCTCAGCCTCCGGCATGTCGAACGCCATTGGAGCGGCTTCAGCCGCTATGCGCATCGCGCCCCCTACGTCTCGGCGGCCCTGATCGTCTTCGTCGGCCTCTACACCGGCTGGACCGGATTGCACGAGCTGATGGCTTGAGCGACCTGGCGTCTTGCGGTTTCCTCGGGATCCCGCATAGAATGCGGCCGAGGGGACAAGGCAGACTCCCCGTGAGACTTCGGTCCAAGTCTGCGCAGCACGCAATTCGTGGAGCTTGCGCATGGACCCAAAATCCTCTCACCGGTATTCGGTAGCCATTGTTTCGCGGGGCGACGCCGACGCGCGCCGCGACACCACCGTTCAGAACAGCCGCTTCGTTCGCGTTTTCGAAGCTCTCGCCGCCGCCGGCATCGCGGCGCAACCGGCGATCTACGACGAAAGCTTTGCCGATGCAGTCCGCGATCAACTGCTCGGTGTCGACGGCGTGCTGGTCTGGGTCGATCCGATCCATCAAGGCAAGACGCGCGCCGATCTGGATGCCCTGCTGCGCGACGTCGCGGCGCGCGGTCCGTGGGTGAGCGCGCATCCCGACGTCATCCTGAAGATGGGCGTCAAGGAGGTGCTGTACCGCACCCGCCATCTCGGCTGGGGCGCCGACACCCACTGCTACGAGAGCGTGGCGGCTTTCAAAACCGAATTTCCACGGCGCCTGCGGGCCGGCGGGCCGCGCGTGCTCAAGCAGAACCGCGGCAATGGCGGCCAGGGCGTCTGGAAGGTCGAGGCGCTGCCGAACGCGCTTCCGACGGTTCGCGTATTGCAGGCGCAGCGCGGCAGCTTGCCCCAGGACATGCCGCTCGATGCTTTCCTCGCGCGATGCGAACCGTATTTCGGCTGGGGCGGCTGCATCATCGATCAGCCGTTTCAAGCTCGCCTCCCCGACGGCATGATCCGCTGCTACATGAGTGCAGCCGGCGTCGCAGGCTTCGGCCACCAGTTGATCAAGGCGCTGATCCCGCCGCCGACGGAAGGGCCTGACTCGCCCGAGGCCCAGCCGGGCCCACGCATCATGCACGGCCCGGACGCACAGCCATTCCAGACGCTGCGGCGGCTGATGGAGGACGAATGGACGCCGCAGATGATGAAGCTGCTGGCCATCGACGAGGCCTCCCTGCCGGTGATCTGGGACGCCGACTTCCTCTACGGGCCGCGCGATGCCGACGGCGCCGACACCTATGTCCTCTGCGAGATCAACGCGAGCTCGTGTTTCGCGATCCCCGACGAGGCGCCGGCGGCCATCGCGCGAACCGTGCGCGAGCGGCTGGTGGGGGCCGGTCGATAGCTATTTCTCGAGAGGGCGAACACCGCGCTGGTCAGACCGCCGAGCAGCGTCCAGAACACCAGGCTCGTCATCGTCACCGCGGTGACGAACTGATGCGACAGCGATGACGGCACGTTGGTTTCAATATCGGCGAGATCAGGCGCGCCGATCAGGTGCGGCAGGATCAGCAGGATCACGGCCGGCGACGGCGCAGATCGCGCCATGACCGGTGATGGGAAAGACCAGCGACGCGATGTCGTCGCGCCAATGCACCTCGCTACTCAAGCTCACGCGCGCCACGTGAGCACCACGGATGATCGCACCACGGATCATCTCCTGGCGACAACCCTATCACAAGCATCGACGAATTCCGCCAGAGGGCGCAATCAGGGCCGCCCCCGCTCCGCGCGCGCCTTGATCTTGGCACGCTCGCCAGCATCCACGAGTTGACCAATGCCGGTGCGGCCCGTCAGCGCACAGCGGATAATGTTTTCGGCCACCAACCTGCGAAAGCCACGATCCTCGCCAGCGGGGCGATGGCGGCAAACCCGGTCCAGCGCCAGCTTCATGTTGATCCGTGTGCGGGTGTCGAAATGTTCGCTGATCATGCGCCCAGTCTCGGTGCGTTTGCTGTCGGGGCAGAAACGCTGCGAGGGGTGGTCGCGTTCCAACCCATGCTCGCCCTCTTGAGCCGAGACGGGCGCGCTAGACCCGACACCGGCGGGCTACGCCCGCCCTCTTGGTCGCTGGGCCTGGCTCCAGGCCGCGGTGACGTCTCGCGGCGGAACGTCGAGGCGCTTGATTGGGGTGAGCTCCCCGGAGGCGGAGATGATGGCGGTCTCTTCGCGTCGGCAGCGTGGGCACACGAAAAGCACCTCATGCGGCTGGGCCGACCAGCTCATCCGTTTCACATTGGCCGCCATCGGCCATGCCTCGCATTGCGAGCAAGACACCAGAAACCGACCGGGATCGAGCATACCCATTCCATAGGACTCCGTGTCCACCCCCCCTTCTAATGACTAACCCATGCCAATCGTTCCGGTGTCTTGGCACCGCCGCGCGCACTCAGCGCTCGCTGTTCCCCGGTCGCGGCCACATCCGCGCCAGCGTTCCATCCCGCATCACCACCGCGTGCCAGACGGTTGCCGCGATGTGCAAGGCCACGACGGCATAGACGAGCAGCGCCAGCGTGTCGTGCGCGACCTCCCCGGCATGGGCGATCTCAGGGCGTTCAGCCACCAGGCGCGGCCAACTGAACGTCCAGAAGTATTTCAACGAATAGCCGCCGGCCGCAGAGAATGTGTAGCCTGTGAGCGGCATCGCGAACAGGATGAGATAGAGCGCGACATGATTGAACCTTGCTCCGAAACGCACCAGCGCGCCGAACGACGATGGCTCGGGCGGCGCCTTGGTCGCCGCGCGCACCATCAGCCGCAGCACCGACAGGAACAGCAGCGTCATGCCGAGCGATTTGTGCAACTCCAGCAGCTCGCGGCGTGGTGACGTGCCTGGCGGCTGAAGCCCGCAATAGAGGCCGATCAGCATGGCTGCGATGAAGAGCACCGCCGTTGCCCAGTGAATCCTGCGCAGCAGCGGCGCGTAGGCCGTTGTCATTTCCAGGGACATCAGGCTTCGTCGGCAATTCGGTTACGAAGCAGGCCGACCTTGTCGATCTCGACCTCGACGACATCGCCGGCCTTCATCCAGATCGGCGGAGTGCGCCGGGAGCCGACGCCGCCGGGCGTGCCTGTTGCGATGACGTCGCCGGGCTCGAGCCGGGTGAATTGCGAGCAATATTCGATCTGGCGCGGAATGTCGAAGATCATCTGGTCGATCGTGGCGTCCTGCACCACCTCGCCGTTGAGCCGGGTCTGAAGCCGCAAGGGACCGATATCGCCGACCTCGTCGGGCGTCACGAGATACGGGCCGAAGCCGCCGGTCGCTGGAAAATTCTTGCCCGGCGTGAACTGGTGGGTGTGGCGCTGATAGTCGCGCACGCTACCCTCGTTGTAGCAGGCATAGCCGGCGACATGGCCCCACGCCTCTGCGCGCGAAATGTAGCGGCCGGGCTTGCCGATCACGACCGCAAGCTCGCCTTCGAAGTCGAGCTGGGCCGAGACCTTCGGCCGGATGATGTCGGTGAGATGACCGGTCTGGCTGTTGGCGAAGCGGCCGAACACGGTGGGGTTCTCGACCTCCGTGCGCCCGGTCTCCTTGCGATGGTTCTCGTAGTTCAAGCCGATGCAGAGGATCTTGTCGGGGTTCGGGATCACAGGCAGGAAGGCAATCCTCGCCAGCGGATGGCGCTTGGCGCCTGCGGCAGACTTGGCCGCCTCGGCCAGGCCACCTGCCGCAATCGCCGATTTCAGGTCGGGGTAGCGTCCCCCAAGGACGGCGCCGAGATCGGCCACGCTGTCGCCGTCCACCAGGCCCCACGAGGCGGCGTTGTCGATTTCAAAGCTTACGAATTTCATGTGGTGTCCTTGACGTTGGGATCGGCCGTTCAGGCCGACGTGGCAGGAAGAATAGTAGCTGAAGACGCCGGCGAAGAGGTCTTCGCAAAACGCGCGATGGTCCGCTCCGGGAATATGAGTGCGAAGGCGGCAACCGCGCCGACGAACCTGGAGGCGGTGGTGCGCGGCTCCGGGCGCATGATCGATGCGGCCTTTCCAAACTCCTCCGTCAGGCCACTGCCCGGGCAGACCGGGCCTGGCTTTCTCGATCGCGGTTTCCTCACGCGATCATTCACCGTTTAATTGCACAAAACATCCTTTGCAATTTACACATTTTTGGAATGCTGATCAGATGTATGTGATACCGAGCCGTAAGCTGAGCGAACAACGGAGACTTGAGCGGTGGACTTGACTGCGGCGCCCTCCTTGCCCGCGCCATCAACGCAGGCGAGCCATGTCTATGAGCGGTTGCGCGAGGACCTGCTGTCCGGACGCCTCGCCCCGTCGCGCAAGCTGCAGATGCGATTTCTGACAGAGGCCTATCAGACCGGTCAAACGCCGCTGCGCGAGGCGCTCAACACCTGACCGCCGACGGATTGGTCGAGGTCCGCGAGCAGCGCGGCTTCCACGTCAAGGATGTCAGCCGCGCGGAGCTTGCCGAGCTGACCAAGACGCGCTGCTGGGTCGAGGCGCTGGGGCTGCGCGAGTCCCAAGCTGCACCGCATCTACCACCACACCTTGATCGGCCAGTGTGGATCGCAATCCCTGATCACGTTCTGCGGCCGGCTTGCCGACCAGCTCTATCGCTACCGTCGGCTGTCGAT
The DNA here is from genome assembly GCF_054058595.1 of Bradyrhizobium sp. USDA 4472. Lineage (NCBI taxonomy): Bacteria > Pseudomonadati > Pseudomonadota > Alphaproteobacteria > Hyphomicrobiales > Nitrobacteraceae > Bradyrhizobium > Bradyrhizobium sp. USDA 4472. The sequence continues at coordinate 6,122,793 of NZ_JBSSAM010000001.1, read as the reverse complement.
CCGAAAGGCCTTTCCCTCGCGCCACGTCGCTGACGAGCATGCGGCGATCACGGATGCGGTGCTGAATGGCGATCCCGACAAGGCGGTGAAGTTGCTCACGGCGCACTACCAGCGAACGGCCGATGTCATTCTTCAGGACGAGGCCATTTTCCCGGAATTGCGGCGCGAGCCGGCACGCAGTTGATTGGGCGCGCCGCCCTTCATCCTCAGTGCGCGCCCCTCAGCGTGCAGGCCGTGGTGCACGTGACCGTATTGCCGTGGTCGCACGATTTGCAGGCGGCAACGCACTGGTTCATGTCGCGGGGATTGTAGGAGCCGTAGCTGCGCATCGGACAAATCGCAGTCGAGCCCGTGACGTCCTGCTCCTGGTTACAGGCTGCCGTCAGGAACGCAAACAAGATCACCGCCAACAGACGCATGGGAGCAAACCATCAAACGAGCTACGTTCGCGGCAACGTTGCAGCGGCAACCTTGCCCCAGGCATTCCCACCGCCGGGAACCGCACTGCGCTGCTCCCTGCTTCCCCTCGAGGATGCAGCTCAATTATTAAGAACGGATTGCGACCGGGCGACTTCTTGCGATCAGACGGAAGCCCCGCATCGCGCCTCGCTCAGCCGGGAACCCCGGGCCACCTCGAGCGGCAGCCTTTTCAAGCGGCAGCCTTTTCAAGCGGCAGCCTTGGCCGCGATCGCCTGGCGCATGTCTACCGCGAGCTGGCGGTACTGCTCGCCGAGCCTCAGGTAGAATTCGCGCTTTTTGCTGTCGGTGGCGAGCTTGGCGATCAGTTCGCATTCGGCGGTGAGCGTCTCGAACCGCTCCAGCCTGTCCTCATGTTCTGTCATCGGCGTATCCCCATCAGACGCCTTAGGGACGGCAAACCTAAGCCCGGAAATTACGTCACGGCGAACATCGTTATAGGATAGAATCAATTATTCACGCGCGACGGCTATTTGCCGTCCATCCGCCAGGCGCCGTCCCAATCGGCCGCAGGCGGACTGGCCTCGAACTGCGCGGTGCGGGCGAGCATCGTGCGCGACGGGCCATCGCCGGGGATGCTCTCCAGCGCTGCGTTGAACGCGGTGCGTGCGTCGTCGAAGCGGCGCGCGCGATAGGCGGCAAGGCCCTCGGCGTAGCGCGCGCGCAGGCCCTCCTGTGCCTGATCAAGTGCAGCCGCCCGGCCCATCACTTCGAACACCGGCTGCGGCGTGTTCTGCCCCACCACGGCAAGGCGATCGATCTCGCGCAATTCGAGCCGCGATCCGATCGCCTCGGCCGTGGCCTGCGAGATCAGGATTCGGGTACCGTAGACCTTGTTGGCGGCCTCCAGACGCGAGGCGAGATTCACAGCGTCGCCCATCACCGTAAAGCTCATCATCAGCTCGGAGCCGATGCTGCCGGTCAGGACCTCGCCGGTGGCAATGCCGATGCGCAGGTCGCAGGGTACCGGCATGGTGCGGATGCCGAGCAGATCCGGGAGTTGCTTCTGCAGCGCCGGCACCTGGTCGGCCATGTCGATCGCGGAGAGGCCCGCGAGCAGCGCCTGCTCGTCCTCCTCGATGAAGGGCGGGCCCCAATAGGACATGATGGCGTCGCCGATATATTTGTCGATCACACCGCGGTTGTGCCTGATAGGGCCGGACATCACGGTGAAATAGTGGTTCATCACCTTGACGAGGCCGCGCGGAGTCATGCCTTCGCTCATCGAGGTGAAGCCGCTCATGTCGCAGAACATGATGGTCATCACCCTGCGCTGACCGTCGATGGCGACGTCGGGCTTGTCGATCAGGCCCTGCACCACCTTGGGATCGATGTAGCGGCCAAAGGTCTCGCGAATGCGCTCGTTGTGGCGCAGCTGCTCGATCATGCGATTGAAGGCGGCGGCGAGCTGGCCGATCTCGTCTTGCGTCGAGACGGTGATGCTCTTGTCGAAGCGACCCGCCTCGACCTCGCGCGCCCCGGCAAGCAACAGCCGCACCGGACGCGTGATGCCGCTGCTGACGAGCAGCGCGAACACAAATCCAACCACGGCCGCCAGGATGGTGACGATGCCGGAGATAATCAGCGCCTGCCGCTGATGGCCGATCACCGTCGACGTACTCGCGAAGACCTGCTTGAGCATGTCGGCGCGGATCGCATCGATCCTCTGGTTGAACTGGTCCCTGATGACGTCGAGGTGCTCGAGCGTACCGCGCGCCTCCGGCATCTGCCTGGCATCAATCTGCTTGAGGAGCTTGGCGTGATCCTCGTTCATGCCGAGCCGCAGTTCGGTGACGGCAGTCTCGATGCGGGTGTCGATCCGCGCCAGCGCGGCATTGTCGGACGGCGTCCTGGTATCGTCGATGATCGCGTTGATCAGCTTTTGCGCGGCCGAGGTCTCTTCCTCGATCTTCCGATCGGCTTCCTCGAACTCGTGCAGCCGCGCGGCGTAGGCCTGCTCGTCCGTGGCGTCCTGCATCTTCACCATGACCATCCGCCGCAACGCCAGCGCGCGCTCCAGCGAGCGGATATTGGCGCGTGCCAGATCGCTATAGGCCGGGATGTAGCGGTTGGTCAGTTCGTCCAGGAGGACGCCGACCTGGCTCGACATCACCATCGACAGGATCGAGGTGACGAGCATCAGGACGATCAGCCCGAGGGCGATGCCGACGATCTTGCGCCGGATCGACTGGTTGAAAAGCGGCATGAGGTGCGGGCAAAGGGGTGAAAACTGGTCCGGGAACTCAATACACCGGATTCCCCCGGGGGAACACGCGCAATCGAGACGCTCGCGGCGCTGGGAGCCACCCGCACCCGTCGCGCGAGGCCGGATCGTTAACAAAGGCTGAAGCCGCTGCGCCCTCCGCCGTGGCGGTTCCCAAGTTCCAATCCGTATTTTGCCGCATTGTTGCGGGAGCGTGAGCAGTGCGAAACGATGTTTTTTGGTGTCGTTCTTGATTCGCAAGCCGCATGTCGTCGCGGACCTTGGTTTGTAGTGGTTTCGCAGGGGGACCATCGAATGAACCAGTGCCTACGCTCGCTCGCGTGTGTCGTTGCCGTGGCCGCTTTGGCGCTCCTTCCCGCCGAGCTGGCGGCAAAGAGCGGCCACAAATCATCCGCGTCGAAGAAGACGCATGAGGCGAAGGCCGGCAAGCCGCGCCATGCCGCCGGCAGCCGGCACGGCAAACACGCCGAGGCCAAGCGCAAGTCGAAGAAGCCGGAGGTCGAGCCCGCCGACAAGCCAGCGCCGCCGGCGCTGACGGGCGACCTCGCAGCGCTGAAAGACGCCATCGACCTCGCACGCAAGGGCAAGACCGATGACGCAAGCGCGGCGCGCGACCGCATCGCCGATCCCGCCGGACAAAAGCTCGCCGACTGGTTCATGCTGCGCCATTCCGAGAGCACTGCGCCTTTCAAGCGTTACGCCGCCTTCCTCGCCGCCAATCCGGACTGGCCGAGTGCTGCGCTGCTGCGCAAACGCGCCGAGGCGCGGCTGTGGCAGGAGAAGAGCGATGCCGCCACCGTGCACGCCTTCACGATGGACCGGCCGATCAGCGCCAAGGGCAATTTCGCGCTCGCGCGCGTGCTGATCACTGAGGGCGACAGCGGCAGGGCCGCGCGTCTGGTGCGCGAGACCTGGCGCTCGGAGGAATTGTCCGAACGCAGCGAGGAAGATTCTTACGAAGCCTTCCACGATCTCCTGACCCCTGAGGATCATCGCGCCCGCATGGACATGCGCCTCGGGGCCAGGGATTACGCCGGCGCACGGCGTGCCGCAAAACGTCTCGGCGACGGCGCGCTCGCGATCGTCAAGGCCTGCGCTGCCGTCAACGGCAAGGCCGACAAGGCCAAGGATTATCTCGAGGACGTGCCCGCCGACGCACGCCGCGACCTCGGCTATGTCCTGTGCCGGGCGCAATGGCATCTCCAGAAGGACCACATCGACGATGCGGCCGAAGTGATCCTTGCAGCCGCGCCTGAGACGATGGCGGACCAGGACACCAACGCGTGGTGGCGCGAAAGGCGCCTGCTGGCGCGAAAGCTGCTCGACCAGGGCAAATTCAGAACCGCCTACGACGTGGTACGAACGGCCGCGGTGCCGGAGATGGAGGTCTATCGCGTCGACTATCACTTCATGTGCGGCTGGATTGCGCTGCGCTATCTCGACGATCCCAAAACCGCGATGGCGCATTTCGCGGCGATCGACGAAGGCTCCGCCAATCCGATTGCGTTGTCGCGCGCCCATTACTGGCGCGGCCGTGCGGCCGAAGCCATGGGAGCCACGGCCGATGCGCGCATGAGCTACAAGGCCGCCGCGCGCTATTCGACGGCCTATTACGGCCAGCTCGCCCGCGCCAGGCTCGGCCTCGATGGAATCGAGCTGCGCGCGCCCTCACCCGTGCTGGCCGCTGCCGACACCCCTCACGCGGACGAGCGCGTGCGCGCCGCCGACATGCTGTACGGCATCGGCGAGCGCGACGTGGTGGTCTACTACGCCGAGGATTTCGCCAAGGAGAGCACCGACGTCTCGGCGCTCGAAGCGCTCGGCGAACTCGCCAGACAACATAACGATGCGCGCGTCATGCTGGAGGTCGGCAAGTCGGCGCTGGCACATGGGCTCGCGCTCGACCATTACGCCTTCCCAACCATCGGCATCCCCGAGCACAAGCAGGTCGCGCCCGCGATCGAGACCAGCGTGATCTATTCGGTGGCGCGCACCGAGAGCTCGTTCGACCAGCACGACAAATCCGCCGCCAATGCCGTCGGCCTGATGCAGGTTACGCCGGAGGCCGGCCGCGACACCGCAAGGCGCTTCGGCGTGACCTTTGATTGGGACAGGATGGTTTCCGATCCCGTCTACAACACGCAGATGGGCGCAGCAGAGCTCAGCGCGCTTCTATCGGAATATCGCGGCAACCAGATCATGACCTTCGCCGGCTACAATGCCGGCCGCGGCCGCGTGCGCGAATGGGTGCAGGCGCACGGCGACCCGCGCGACCCCAGGGTCGATCCGGTCGACTGGGTCGAGCGCATCCCGCTTTCGGAGACGCGCAACTACGTCCAGCGCGTGATGGAGAACGTGCTGGTCTACCGCGCGCGGTTCGAGGGCAGCGGCATGGTCGCCGGCAAGAGCGACCAGCGCGTGGTGACACACGAAATCAGCGCAACAGCCCCCGTGGCTGCCGCAGCACCCGCTCCCTAGCCGGCGCCGCCGGGGCTGGACGCCGGCGCCATGCGGGATTGCGTTGCTGCGGCTTCCACGCGAGTGCGGTCGCGCAGCTAGGTGTCACCTCCCTCCGTCGTGATCAGCTCGCGACCGTCCAGATATGCGCCGGCCAAGGCTCTCGCGAAGGTCCAGCCCAGCATCGTGCAGCTCCAGCATGAGACGGCACTCAGGACCGCCAACATCTCGATCATGTTCCAGGCAGCCGGTCCCTTGCGCCCAGGCATCCACCACGGCGTCAACAGCGTCGCGAGTTCGCCTCGCCGATAGCAATCATAGTCACAGTAACGCAGCTGCGTCCGCGCGTGACGGACGTAGCCCGACTGGATCAACCGCGAGCATGTGCTGCACGTCGCCGCGCTTGACGGGGGCTCGTGATTGACCAGCACGAATTTCATGACGCCGCCCTCACGCGATCTTCCGCGAAGGTCTCGCAGAACAACGCGTAGCACTGATAATCGCAATACGGCAGACGGGTCGCCATATCGCGGAGATAGCTGCCGCCGATCGCCTCGCAGCACTGCATGCACCAGGTCTGCCGGGACGGGGTCCGGCCATTCACCAGCACGAAGGCGAATTTCATGTCGCACCTCCCAAGGCGAAGCAGTAGACGCTGTCCAACGGAGACAGTGCCGGCGGTGGGGCGCAAAGATGGTTTCGGCCGTCCGGATTATCCCTGTTGCGTTCGACTTTTTGCGGCGGAACCGGGATATATCTTCCGTCCTCCCTGCGCCGCGCATAGATCTGGCCGTCGACGTATTTGATGTCGGTCGGATAGCAGTCAGCGCTGTTGCAGCAACTGAGGCTCGGGTTGTCAGGCATGCGCCAGGTCGAATAGAATTTCTCGTGCAGCGCCTGGTCCTGGGGTGGATGCTGGCGATGAACGGCACCGTTTCCCGTCTCCTGCGCCTGGATTGTCGCGGTGGAGCAGAAGAGAAAGATCGAGCACAGGAGCTTGCATGAGCGGTTCAAGACATGGGCTCCCGGATCAGGCCTGGCGAAACGATGTCAGCTCTCTAGTTCAGTCTCACGCGCACTGAGCTCGAAACAACCACCGGCGGTCGCGTTCCCGGCGTGTGCGGAAGCGGTCGACGCACTTCCTGGAACAGAGCGCAGTGCGCCACGAGTAGTAGCGGATCAAACCAAATTTGCCGCCGCACACCGCACAGCCTTTTGCTGAAGAGCACGCTCTGGACTCGGATTGGCCAACCTCAGGAAGTACGGATGCATCACACATTGTTGTCTCCCTTCGTTGCTTGCCATTGCGCTCGCTTGCGACTGGCTGATCGACATTCCCGGATTGGTCGTGAGGTTAGTCCGGTGGCCACGAAGCGCTCAATTGTACGGAGGTAAATGACCGGCATGACTAGGGTTGGAGGAGCTATACGTAGGTTTGTCCGTAGTCGCCCGGGGCTTCCGCGCTCGTTCATGTTCAACGAGACGGCGCACGATGCTCGGGCTGCACGGTCACCGTGAAATTCCTGCTGAGGCGGTTTAGCTGATGTGCAGCGGTGGCGAGGCGGCAATCGGGCAATTCGGGGCGAGCGTCGCAACTGCGATCCGGCTTCGGCCGGAATTGCCCCTCTCGCGTCAACGTGCTCTACTCGTATGCACGCAGAGAGCGCCGGGACCGTCTGCGATGAAATATGGGCGGGCAGCAACGTTCGGGAAGTCAGCCGCGCAATTCCTTGCGGGCTGCGTCCGGCAAACCGTCGCCGTCAAGCCGCCCACCGAACCCGATCGCGGCTTGCTCGAGGCGGTCAAGCAGTGGCAGCAAGTCTTCGAGCACAATCCGGTCATGTACTTCATGGTCGATCCGGCGGGAACTGTCGTCAACGTAAACACGCTCGGCGCGGCGCAACTGGGCTATACGGCCTCAGAGCTGATCGGCCGATCGGTGCTGGATGTCTTCTTCGCCGAAGATCGCGACTTTGTCCGCGCGCGTGTCGCACTGTGCCTTGAGACCGTCGATCAATCCCACACCTGGGAAATCCGGAAGGTTCGCAAGGACGGCTCGATGCTCTGGGTGCGCGAGAACGCCAAGACCATGCTGCGGGCCGACGGCGGACCCATCGTACTGGTCGCCTGCGAGAACATCACGGCGCGCAAGGAAGCGGAGAATGCTTTGCGACAGAGCGAAGCCGATCTCGCCCAGGCGCAGGAATTGAGTCACACCGGCAGTTTCGGCTGGAGGGCAGCAACCGGCGAGATCACGTGGTCCAAGGAGACGTATCGCATCTTCCAATGCGATGAGAGCTCCAAGCCGAAGATCCCGGTCATGCTCCAGCGGATCCATCCGGAGGACCGGCTCGCCGTGCAACGGATCACGGGCCGGGCGGCGCGCGAGGGAAAGGACTACGACCACGAATACCGGCTCCTGATGCCCGATGGTTCCATCAAGTACGTCCGAGCGGTGGCCCGCGCCACGCGGGATTCCGCCGGTCACGTGGAGTTTGTGGGCTCGGTGAGCGACATCACGGCGACCAAAGAGGCAGAGCGCAGGCTGCGCGAGAGCGAGCAGCGCTTTCGCGATTATGCCGAAACCGCATCCGACTGGTTCTGGGAGACGGGGCCGGACCACCGCGTCACCGTGATATCGGAACACACCGATTCCGTCGCGATGCCCGCGGGCCTGATCGGGCTTACGCGTTGGGACATCGCGCCGGACGCGGATCTCGAACCCGAAAAATGGCGGCAACATCGGGCCGCGCTCGACGCCCACCTCCCGTTCCGCGACCTGGTGTATCGCAGCAGGGACCGCAACGGACAGCCGATCTATGTCCGGACCAGCGGCAAGCCGTTCTTCGACGCCGACGGAGCTTTTCTGGGCTACCGTGGCGTCTGCACCGACATCACCGCGGCGATCCGAGCCGATCAGGCCGAAGAGGCCTTACGCAAGGCCCAAGCCGAGCTCGCCCACGTAACGCGGGTCACGACGCTGGGCGAGCTGACCGCTTCGATCGCCCATGAGATCAACCAGCCGCTCGCCGCGGTGATCGCAAATGCCGATGCCTGCCTCACCTGGCTGCAGCGGAGTCCGCCCGATTTCAAAGCGGCCCGCCGCTCCGTGGAATGGATCATCGAGGACGGCACGCGGGCCAGCGACGTGATCCGTCACGTTCGGGCTCTCGCCAAACGGACCGACATCGAGATGGTTCCACTCGACGCCAACACGGTGGTGCGCGAGGCCGTCGCGCTCGTTCAGCGCGAGATGGCCAGCCACGCCGTGTCGGTGCGAATGGAGCTGTCATCGGTCCTGCCCAAGATCTTCGGCGATCGGATCCAACTGCAGCAGGTCCTGATCAACCTCATCATGAACGGCATCGAGGCCATGGAAGGCGTCGATGATCGCCCGCGCGAACTGGCCATCCGCTCGGCGGCTGACGACGACGAGGCGGTCTTGTTGAGCGTCGCCGACTGCGGCGCCGGCATTTCTGAACAGACGATGGACCGCCTGTTCACGCCCTTCTTTACGACAAAGTCCTCCGGCATGGGCATGGGCTTGTCGATTTGCCGCTCCATCATCGAGGCTCATGGCGGACGTCTTTCCGCAGCGCCGAACCAGGAGCGCGGCGCGACTTTTCGGATCACCCTGCCCCGTCATCGAGAGGAAACATCGTGACCGAGCGCGCGGAGCCTTCGCCGCCGCCGCAGGACGGCGATCAGCCAATCGTCTTCATCGTCGACGACGACGTGTCGATGCGCCGTGCGCTCACCAACCTCTTCGAGTCCGTCGGCCTCAAGGTCGAAGCATTCGGCTCGGCGCCGCAGCTCCTTCAGGCCAAGCCGCCACAGGTGCCCAGTTGCCTGGTGCTCGACATTCGCCTGCCCGGGGCCAGCGGCCTTGAGCTGCAGTCCGATCTTGCCAAGGCAAATATCCACACGCCCATTATCTTCATTACCGGTCATGCCGATATTCCCATGACCGTTCGGGCCATGAAAGGCGGCGCGATCGATTTCCTGACCAAGCCGGTCCGCGACCAGGACATCCTGGACGCAGTCCAGGCCGCGATCGAGCGAGACCGCAAGCGCCGCGATCTCAACAAGACGGTTTCGAACGTCAAATCGCGTTTCGAGACACTCAGCTCGCGGGAGCGGGACGTATTGGCGCTGGTGACCTCGGGCCTGATGAACAAGCAAGTGGCCGCCCAGCTCGGATTGGCTGAGATCACGGTCAAGATCTATCGGGGCCAGATCATGCGCAAAATGGGAGCGAAGTCCCTGGCCGACCTCGTGAGAATGAGCGAGGCGCTCGGGATCGGACCCGGCGGGTCGAACGTACAAACCTAAGTATGAGTTTGCAAGCATGAGTGACAGGTCCACCTTGCGCGGCGAGGCGCGGCCGTAGGGACGGCAAGCTAATCCCGGGCGAGGAGCGCACGTCTTGCCAGCGGCTTCGATCATTTCGGTGCTAGACGACGACCCCTACGTGCGGGCGGCGATCAATAATCTCCTGGAATCGCGCGGCTATGTCGTCCACACATTCGCCTCCGCCCAAGAATTTCTGAGCTCCGCCCATTCCAGCCGCACTTCCTGCGTCGTCGCCGACGTGCAGATGCCGTCCAAGACTGGAATCGAACTGTTGACGGAGATGCGCGCGCAGGGCTCGGCTACGCCGTTCATCTTGATCACAGCTTTCCCCGATGAGGGGGTTCGCATGCGTGCGCTCAAAGCCGGGGCAACCTGTTTCCTCGGTAAGCCGTTCGTCGCTGCGGATCTGATGCAATGCCTGGAGCAGGCGCTGGCGGCGGGTGAGGATAGCACGGAGTGACGTTCGGCCGCTCACTCAACGTTGATGTTCGCCGCCTTGATCATCGGCCACCATTTGGCGATCTCCGCCTTCTGCCGGACACCGAGCGCTTCCGGCGTGAGCTGATCCTGCGGCGTCATCTCCAGGCCCTGGCTTTCGAGCTGCTTCTTCACGCCGGGATCGTTCAGCGCCTCCACGGCGGCCGCGTTGAGCTTGCTGACGATCTCCTTGGGCGTGCCCTTCGGCACCCACAGGCCCGACCACAGCGTCATGTTGAAGCCCTTCAGACCCGCCTCGTCCGCGGTCGGGATGTCGGGCGCCGAGGCGAGACGCTTGTCGTTGGTGATGGCATAGGCGCGGATGGTGCCGGCGCGGACCTGGTTGATGGAGTTGGAGGTCTGGTCGACGATGATGTCGATCTGGCCCGCGATGAGGTCGTTCAGCGCTGGCGCGGTGCCACGATAGGGCACGTATTGCAGCTTGATGCCCGCGACGCTTTCAAGATAGACGCCGGCGATGTGGCTGCCGGAGCCGGCGCCCGCCGTGCCGGCCGTTGGCGGCGTCGGGCGCGACTTCAGCCATGCCAGCAGCTCTTTGAGCGATGTCGCGGGCACCGCGTTCTTGCTGACCACGATCATCGGATTGCTCGGCAGGAGCACCACAGGTTCGAGATCAGCGACGAGGTCGTAATTGAGCTTGTAGACGGCGCCGTTGGCGACGTGGGTACCGAGATGGCCGAACGAGATGGTGTAGCCGTCAGGCGGCGAATGCACGGCGCGGCCGACGCCGATCGAGCCGCCCGCACCGGTGACGTTCTCGATCACCAGGGCCTGGCCGAGCGACCGGCGCATCCGCTCGGCAAGCACGCGTGCCATCGCATCCGACGGGCCGCCGGCCGCGAAGGGAACGATGATGGTGATGGGACGAGACGGATAATCGTCGGCGCGCGCGACGCCGGCCAGAGCGAGAAGCCCGATCAGCGCGGCCCGGACGGCCTTCTTCATTTGTCTTCTCCCGGCGACTTTTCTCGTTTTCCTTGCCCATCACCGCAAGCGGGACGAGGGAGATAACTCAGAACTGCGTGTAGTCGATCGGCTTGTGGCGATCGAGCGTGCGGGTGACCGGCGGCAGCGGGTATTTCAGGCCGGTGGCGCAATTGAACAACATGACGCGGTCACCCTTCGAGACGCGGCCATCGGCAAGGCTGTCCTTGTAGGCGGCGTAGGTCGCGGCACCTTCGGGGCACAGCAAGAGCCCCTCCTCGCGCGCGACCTCGTTCAGCGCCGACGAGATCTTGTCGTCGTCGACGGCAATGGCAAATCCCTTGCTCTCACGCACGGCGCGCAGGATCAGGAAGTCGCCGATCGCCTGCGGCACGCGGATGCCAGAGGCGATGGTGTGGGCATCCTCCCAACGCGCGGCATGCTCTCTGCCGGCGTCATAGGCGCGTACCATCGGCGCACAGCCCGAGGCCTGCACCGCAACCATGCGCGGGCGCTTTGATCCGATGAAGCCGATCTTCTCCAGTTCATCGAACGCCTTCCACATGCCGATCAGGCCGGTGCCGCCGCCGGTCGGATAGAAGATCACGTCGGGCACGTCCCAGCCGAGCTGCTCGGCAAGCTCCAGGCCCATCGTCTTCTTGCCTTCGATGCGGTACGGCTCTTTCAGCGTCGAGGTGTCGAACCAGCCGACCTTCGCCTTGCCTTCGCCGACGATCTTGCCGCAATCGTCGATATAACCGTTGACACGGTAGACGGTCGCACCCTGGAGCTCGATCTCGCTGACGTTCACTTCAGGCGTATCGGCCGGACAGAAGATCGTGGTCTTGATGCCGCAGGACGTCGCGTAAGCCGCGAGCGCCGCGCCGGCATTGCCGTTGGTCGGCATCGCCATATGCTTGATACCGAGCGCCTTGCCCATCGACACCGCCATCACCAGGCCGCGCGCCTTGAACGAGCCTGTCGGCAGGCGCCCCTCGTCCTTGACGATGATCTCGCCACCACCGAGCTTCTTGCCGAGCTTGGGCAGCCGGATCAGGGGCGTGGTGACTTCGCCCAGCGAGACGATGTCCTTGCATTTGCGCACCGGCAGCAGCTCGCGATAGCGCCACATGTCGGCGGGACGTTCCTTCAATGCCTCCTTGGTCAGCGCCTTCTTCACGCCCGGGAGGTCATAGCGCACGAGCAGCGGCTTGCCGGCCCTGGAGAGGTTGTGGACCTGGTCCGCCGCGTAATGATCGCCTTCCATCGCGCATTCGAGATGCGTGACGAAGGTCGGGCGCTCGATGGTCAGGTTGTCATTGTCGTGCATGGGATGATTTCCTTCTTATTTTGCAAGAAGCTCCCGTCCCGCGATAACGGGGCGCTCGGGATGGGTAGAGCGCAGCGAAACCCGTCAAGCTCGCTCCGGAGCAAGTATGCGATGGGTTTCGCTGCGCTCTACCCATCCTACACGCTTCATCGCTCGTCATTGGCGCTGTCAGATATTCAACACGCGTCCATACGCATCCAGCACGGCTTCCTTCATCATCTCCGACAGCGTCGGATGCGGGAACACCGTATGCATCAGCTCTTCTTCCGTCGTCTCCAGATTCATCGCGACGACATAGCCCTGGATCAGCTCGGTCACTTCGGCGCCGACCATGTGGGCGCCGAGCAGCTGGCCGGTCTTCTTGTCGAAGATCACCTTGACCAGGCCCTGGTCCTCGCCGAGCGCGATCGCCTTGCCGTTGCCAACGAAGGGGAAGCGGCCGACGCGGATTTCGCGGCCACTCTCCTTGGCCTTGGCTTCCGTCAGGCCCACCGAGGCGACCTGCGGCTGGCAATAGGTGCAGCCCGGGATCAGGTTCTTGTCCATGGCATGCGGATGCAGGCCCTTGATCGCCTCGACGCAAATCACGCCTTCATGCTCGGCCTTGTGGGCGAGCATCGGGGGGCCGGCGACGTCACCGATGGCGTAGATGCCGGGAACGTTGGTCTTGCCATAGCCGTCGATCACGATGCAGCCGCGGTCGGTTTTGACGCCGAGCTTTTCCAGGCCGAGATTTTCGATGTTGCCGACGACGCCGACGGCCGAGATCACCCGCTCGAACTCCGAGGTAACAGGCTTGCCCTTGCCGTCGTCGATGGTGGCGACGACGCTGTCGGCCTTCTTCTCCAGCTTCGTCACCTTGGTCGAGGACATGATCTTGATGCCCTGCTTCTCGAGCCGCTTGCGCGCAAGACCGGCGATCTCGGCATCCTCGACGGGCAGGATCTGCGGCAGCACCTCGACCACGGTGACGTCGGATCCCATGGTGTGAAAGAACGAGGCGAACTCGATGCCGATCGCGCCGGAGCCGACCACCAGCAGCGATTTCGGCATCCGTTCCGGCACCATCGCTTCAAAATAGGTCCAGATCAGCTTCTTGTCGGGCTCGAGGCCCGGCAGCACGCGCGGCCGCGCGCCGGTGGCGACGATGATGTGCTTGGCCTGATAGCTCCCCTCGCCCAGCGAACCCTTCGGCCCCTCGACGTCGGACTTCTTCACCGTGACCTTGCCGGGCGCGTCGATCGAGGCGGCGCCCCAAATCACGCTCACCTTGTTCTTCTTCATCAGGAATCCGACGCCGTCGTTCAGCCGCTTGGAAACGCCGCGCGAACGCTGCACCACGGCCTTCGGGTCGAACGAAATCTTCTCGGCCGAGAGGCCATAATCTTTGGCGTGCTGCATGTAGTGGTAGATCTCGGCCGAGCGCAGCAGCGCCTTGGTCGGGATGCAACCCCAATTCAGGCAGATGCCGCCGAGATAGGATTTCTCGACGATCGCGACCTTGAACCCGAGCTGCGCGGCGCGGATCGCGGTGACGTAGCCGCCGGGGCCCGAACCGATGATGATGACGTCGAAGGATGTGTCGGCCATGTACGCTCGTTCTCGCTCCATCCGGCCTTAACGTTCGAGACCGTCATCATGAGCAGCTCTTGGCGAGGAGCTCTTGCGACGAAGCAATCCAGCCTGCCGGTCACGTCCTGGATTGCCTCGCTTCGCTCGCAATGACGACGCGAATTTCTCGTCACACCATCATCATGACGGGGTTTTCGATCAACTGCTTGAAGGCGCCGATCAGCTCGGCGCCGAGCGCACCGTCGATGGCGCGGTGATCGCAGGACAGCGTCACGCTCATCATTGTTGCGATCTCGATCTTGCCGCTCCGCACCACCGGCCGCTCCTCGCTGGTGCCGACCGCAAGGATCGTGGCATGCGGCGGGTTGATCACCGCCGTGAAGTCCTTGATGCCGAACATGCCGAGATTGGAGACCGCGGTGGTGCCGCCCTGGTATTCCTCGGGCTTCAATTTGCGGGAGCGCGCGCGTGCGGCAAAATCCTTCATCTCGTTGGAGATGGTCGAGAGCGTCTTGGTCTCGGCCTTGCGGATGATCGGTGTGATCAGGCCGCCCGGCATCGCCACGGCAACGCCGACGTCGGAGTGATGGTGCTTGACCATGCCTGACTCGGTCCAGCTGACGTTGCAGTTCGGGATCTTCTGCAGCGCCACCGCCATCGCCTTGATGACGAAGTCGTTGACCGAGATCTTGTAGAGCGGCTTCTTCTCCTTGTCCTTGGGAGCAGCCGCATTGATCTCCTCGCGGGCGGCGAGCAGCTTGCCGATGTCGCAGTCGATGGTGAGATAGAAGTGCGGGACATTCTGGATCGACGCGGTCAAACGTTGGGCAATCGTGCGGCGCATGCCGTCATGCGGCACGACGTCGTAAGAGCCGGGCTCGAACAGCGACAGGATCTGCTTGTCCGACATGGTCGGCGCGATCGAGGGGGCGCCAGCGGACGGTGCCGCGGCGGGCGCCTTGAGCCCCTTGCCCGACTTGGCCTGCTCGACGTCGCGCGCAACGACGCGGCCGTGCGGGCCGGTGCCTGTGACCATCGAGACATCGATGCCGGCTTCCTTGGCGAGACGGCGCGCCAGCGGCGATGAGAACACACGGCCGGCGTGACCGTTGCCCTGTGCGGCAGGTGCAGCAGCCTGCGGCGCAGGGGCAGCAGGTGCCGGTGCAGCTTTGGGCGCGGCGGCAGGCGCAGGCGCAGCTGCGGGAGCTTCAGCGGCCTTCGGAGCCGCGGCGGCAGCGCTGGGCTTGGCGGCGCCAGCGGCCTTGACATCCTCACCCTCGGCGGCGAGCACCGCGATGATGTCGTTGACCGGCACGTCCTGCGTGCCTTCGGGCACCAAAATCTTGGCAAGCGTGCCTTCGTCGATCGCCTCGACCTCCATGGTAGCCTTGTCGGTCTCGATCTCGGCGATGACATCGCCTGACTTGACCTTGTCGCCTTCCTTCTTCAGCCACTTGGCGAGGTTGCCCTTCTCCATCGTCGGCGAAAGAGCGGGCATCAGGATGTTGATAGGCATGCTGACCTCACGAAGAACTTCTCAAAACGTCGTCCCCGGAAGCGAGGACGAACAGACCAGGTTTAGTTGCCGATGTCGCCTTGCCACAGGCGCTCATTGGCAGGGATGGAACGCCAATTCTTCATCATGGTGATGGAGCGATCGTCGGCAAGATCGATCCAGGGAATCCCGAACTTGTCGAGGATGTCCTTGGATCCCTCGAAGGTGACGGATTCCCCGATCACCACGAGCTTGACCTTGAACAAAGCGAGCGCGCCGGCACACATCGAGCATGGCGACAGCGTGGTGTACATGACGGTGTCATGGAACGAGATCGCGCCGGCTTCGCGCAGGCAGCTCATCTCGCCATGAAGGATCGGATTGTTTTCCTGCACGCGATTGTTGTGACCGCGCGCGATGACCTTGTTGTCGCGCGTCAACACGGCGCCGATCGGCAGGCCGCCCTGCGCGATCGAGGCCTCCGCTTCGCGGATCGCTTCCAGCATCAAATCGTAATGGTGGGCTGCGACTGCCACGGTCAGTGTCCCTTGCCCCGCGGCGTCGTGGTGCCGGTGTCAGTGGGACGCTCGATCTCCGCCTGGAACATGTCGAGGATTCGGCCGAGCGCATCCTGTTCTGTGTAATCGCTCTCGCGCGCATAGGCGCGTGCGGCGTGGCGGGCGAGATCGACGAGCAGGAGGCCCCACATGTCGGGCTCCTCGAAGGCGCGCTGAAACGCCATCGACAGCCCGCCGTCCAGCACGAACACGCGCAGGATCTCGACCGCATCGTCGCGGGCGATGACGTCGGGCGGCAATGGCTGCTCCTTCGGGCCCGCCATGGCCTACCTGTAGCAGACGGCTTTGGCGGCCTCGACCACTTCCGCTGCCGAAGGCAGCGCGAGCTTCTCCAGGTTCGCGGCATAAGGCATCGGCACGTCCTTGCCGGAGACGCGTGCGACCGGCGCATCCAGATAGTCGAAAGCGTTCTCCATGATGCGCGCGGCGATCTCGGCGCCGACGCCGCTCTGGGCCCAGCCCTCTTCCACCGTGACGGCACGCCCCGTTTTCTTGACCGAGTTGACAATGGTCTCCGTGTCCATCGGACGCAGCGTGCGCAGATCGATCACCTCGGCCTCGATGCCATCCTTGGCGAGTTCGTCGGCAGCCTTCAGCGCGTAGCTCATGCCGTTCGACCACGAGATGATGGAGACATGGCTGCCGGAGCGCACGATGCGCGCCTTGCCGATCGGGATCACGAAATCGTCGAGCTTCGGGACCTCGCCGGTGTGGCCGTAGAGCATCTCGTTCTCGAGGAAGATCACCGGATTGGGATCGCGGATCGCGGCCTTGAGCAGGCCCTTGTAGTCGGCAGCCGAGTACGGCGCGATGACCTTGAGCCCCGGGACGTTCGAATACCAGGCCGAGTAGTCCTGGCTGTGCTGGGCGGCGACGCGCGCGGCCGCGCCGTTGGGGCCGCGGAACACGATCGAGCAGCCCATCTGGCCGCCGGACATGTAGAGCGTCTTGGCCGCGGAGTTGATGATCTGGTCGATCGCCTGCATGGCGAAGTTGAAGGTCATGAACTCGACCACCGGCTTGAGGCCGGTCATCGCCGCGCCGACGCCGACGCCGGCAAAGCCGTGCTCGGTGATCGGGGTGTCGATGACGCGCCTCGCACCGAACTCCTGGAGCAACCCTTGCGTCACCTTGTAGGCGCCCTGATATTCGGCCACCTCTTCGCCCATCACGAAGACATCAGGGTCGCGGCGCATCTCTTCGGCCATGGCGTCGCGGAGCGCTTCGCGGATGGTCTGCGTGATCATCTCGGTGCCGGCGGGCACTTCCGGATCGGGCTCGGCGACGGCCTGCGGTGCGGGTGCGGCCTTGGGCGCAGGCGCTTCAGCCTTGGCGGCTGCGGGCGGCGCCGACTCGGCAGCCTTCGCAGCCGGTGCGGGCGCCTTGGCAAGATCGGCCGCGCTTTCGCCGTCGGCCAGAATCGTCGCGATCGGCGTGTTCACGGCAACGTCGGCGGTGCCCTCGGGGATCAGGATCTTGCCGAGCGTGCCCTCGTCGGTCGCCTCGACCTCCATGGTGGCCTTGTCGGTCTCGATCTCGGCGATGACGTCGCCGGATTTGATCGTCTCACCCTCTTTTTTAAGCCATTTGGCGAGGTTGCCCTTTTCCATCGTGGGCGACAACGCGGGCATCAGCACTTGAATTGGCATATCGACTCCAAGGAAAGCTTGCGCGCGTTTAGCGGTAAACGTCGGTCCAGAGCTCGGCGGCATCCGGCTCGGGATCATGCTGGGCAAAGTCAGCGGAGGCATTGACGATGTCACGCACCTCGGCGTCGATCGCCTTGAGATCGGCCTCGCTGACCTTGGCGGCGAGCAGGCGGTTGCGCACCTGCTCGATCGGATCCTGGTCGTGACGGACTTTCTCGACCTCCTCGCGCGTACGGTATTTGGCCGGGTCGGACATCGAGTGGCCGCGGTAGCGATAGGTCTGCATCTCCAGGATGAAGGGGCCTTTGCCGGCGCGACACCAGGCCGCCGCCTCATCGCCCGCAGCCTTGACCGCACGGACGTCCATGCCGTCCACCTGCTTGCCCGGAATGTTGAAGGACACACCGCGCTTGGAGAAATCCTGCTGCGCCGAGGCGCGCGACACCGAGGTGCCCATGGCGTAGCGGTTGTTCTCGATGACGTAGATCACCGGCAGCTTCCAGAGCTCTGCCATGTTGAAGCTCTCATAGACCTGGCCCTGGTTGGCCGCGCCGTCGCCGAAATAGGTGACGCTGACATTGCCGTTGCTGCGATAATTGTTGGCGAAAGCGAGACCGGTGCCGAGTGAGACCTGCGCACCGACGATGCCATGGCCGCCGTAGAAGTGCTTCTCCTTGCTGAACATGTGCATGGAGCCGCCCTTGCCCCTGGAATAGCCGCCGCGTCGTCCCGTGAGCTCGGCCATCACACCATTGGCTTCCATGCCGGTGGCGAGCATGTGACCGTGATCGCGATAGCCGGTGATGACCTGATCGCCCTCTTTCAGGGCCATCTGCATACCAACTACCACGGCCTCCTGGCCAATATAGAGATGGCAGAAGCCGCCGATCGCACCCATGCCGTAAAGCTGGCCGGCCTTCTCCTCGAAGCGCCTGATGAGGAGCATGTCGCGGAGCGCCTTCAACTCCTGCTCCCTGGTGAATTCCGGAGGCGAACCGCCGTTGGTCTTGTCGTGCTCAGCGCTTGCGGCGGCTTTCTTGGGTGCGGCCATGGGAATTCCGGGTCAGAGAAATCTAGGTCCTCTCTAACCCAACTCAATCGCGTGTGAAAGCACCGCAGCGGCATGGCGCGACTTTCATTATGCCGCACTGCAATGTGGCCGAAATTTTGCAAGACAATTGGTGCCGATCAGGCAACATTTGCTCAGGGCCGAAGGAAGCTCTGCATGCAGATGAGGCAACGAGATCGGACACGCATGTCTCGGGGCGCCGTGCCCCGCGCGATGTCCGATTCGTATTGCCGGATTTACCAGCCCAACTCGCGCTGATACGCCGCGCGGGCGGCAACGCCAGTGGGCGTGAAATCAGTGAAGACGCCGTCGACACCGAGACGGAAGAATCTGAGATATTCCAGGGCCGGATCGGCGTGATAATCGGCCGCCAGATATTTCTTCTCGTTCCGGAACGTGAAGACATGCACGAACAGGCCGAGCTTGTGCGCGTCGGCGATCAGGCTGGTTGCCTCCTGCGTCGAAGCGTCCGGCGTCGATCCCTTGTAGGGCGTGCCGTCGGCATTGGTATCCTTCCACGGCGCAACCTTGAGCGGAACGATATAGGCCTTCCACGGGCCGATGCCGTCGGCATAGGTCTTGATCTCGGCAAGCCCCTCGGGCGTCAGCATCGCATCGTAAAGGCGCGCGTCGCCTGAAACCGTCCAGTCGAACGGACGCGAATTGGTGATGTTGTCGAGCAGCACCTTGCCGGTTTTGAAATCGATGCCGTTACCGTCGATGAGCTGGACCTGCCGGGTCTGAAGACCATGGCTGCGCATATACTTCAGGCTGCCGGGCTCGAAGCTCTGGACCAGGATCGGAGCATCCTTGCTGTTGAGGCCGTTATCCCCAATGATCTTGATCAGCGCATCCTCGAGCGGATGGCTGCCCGGTGCGCCGCAGCCGTTTGCGATGGCCTGGGCATTATTCCAGGTCGGGTTCTTGGTTTCCGGATAGACCAGGATGGAGCGCCCGGTCTCCTTGCTCCTGGCCTTCGCGATGTCCAGAATGTCCTGGAAGCTGATCACGGGGAATTTGCCGTTGAAGACCTTGGGCCGCTCGTTGGCGGCATCATAAGTGGTACCGCCGATCCATTGCTTCAGCTCGGCCATGGTGAAGTCGGTGATCGACCAGTCGTCGGTGTGATCTTCGCCATCGACGATCAATGACTTCAGCACCGATTTGGGATCAGCGGGATCGGTGAGATCGACGAGGTAGTCGGCCGGTGTGCCTGTAGCCGCAGGCGCCTTGACACGCACACCGGGGACCGTGCGCTTGCGCGCCGCGACCACCGGATTGGTCTTCGCAACTTCGGCAATGTTGGTGTTATCGCTCAGCCATGGATTGTGGCGCGCAACCAGGACGCAATCCTTGGTGAGGTGCAAATCCTCTTCGAGCGCGTCGGTCCCGAGCGCGGCTGCGAGGTCATACGACGGCTCGGTTTCTTCCGGCACCAGGCCGGGCACGCCACGATGACCGAGGATCAGCGGTGCCTTGCCATCGACGGTCAGGAAGGGTTTTGCACCTGAAGGCGCCGCCTGCGCCAAGGCCATCGACGGCAAAAGCAGGGCCAGCGCCACAGCGCCGAGGCGCGCTCCGACATGGATCTTCCGCTGCAAGGGATTGTTCGTCATGGCCGCGTCTCCGTCTGTGCCTGGCATCGCGTCGTCGCGATCGGGGCTGTCGTCTTGTCGCATTTCTCTAACAGACGGATGACGGCGGCCCATTCGACACAAGCAATGCACAAAGCGAATGCGCCGACCTTCGTCGCGCCGTCGTGACGTTGGTGTCGCAGCGCTCAGTTCTGCGGGATCATCCGAACGAGATCATGCGGATTGACGTAGTCGAGTTGGAACCGGGCCCGCTCGTCCAGCATGTCGGGGTCGATCTTTTCCGTGCGCAACAGCGAGACGCGCTGCTCGTTGCGGGCGCGCTCGCGCTTGAGCTGGGCAAGCTCGCTGGTCAACGCGATGATCTCCTGGTCGAGTTCCTGGCGGGCATTGAGGCCGTATTTGCCGGTATAGGCGTTGACGCCGAAATAGCCGACGATCGCGGCCGCCATCGCGTAGAGGGCGAGACCGGTCAGGATCGATTTGAGGCGCGCGCGGGAGACCATTTTGGCAAGATGGGCCAGCTTGGTTAAGGCAGTGTTAATTTGCCCCTGCCCGCACCGCCAATCGTCATGCCGGGGGCTTGTCGGGCATGACGCAGGCTCGAGCGGCCTCAGCCGTGGTGTTTGGCCACGTGCGCCGCAAAAGCGTCGACGTACGCCTGGAGCACGCCCTTCAGCGAATCCTTGGTCAGGTTGCCTTCGGCGTCAAAGGCGTCGCCGACCGCGTTCAGGTAGGTCTCGGGCTGCTGCATGATCGGGCCGGCGATCCCAGGCAGGATGTTCTGGAGCGTCTTGGCGGCGCTGACGCCACCGAGCGGGCCCGGCGAGTTGGAGACGATGCCGACCGGCTTGCCGTTGAATGAGCTCTTGCCATAGGGGCGCGAGGCGACATCGATGGCATTCTTCAGCACGCCCGGGATGGCGCGGTTGTATTCCGGCGTGACGAAGATGACGCCGTCGGACTTCTGGAGCTTTTCGCGGAAGGCCAGCCAGTCGGCGGGCGGCGCGCCCTCGAGGTCCTGGTTGAAGAACGAGATGCCGGCGGGAGTGACGACCTCGAGCTTGAGTGAATCAGGCGCAAGCTTTGCGAGCGCGTTGGCGATCTTCAGCGAGAAGCTGTCCTTGCGCAGGCTGCCGGCGATCACGACGATGTTGTAGGCCATCAGATTATCCTTGGTTTTCCTTGAACCCTCGAGGGGGAAGTGCCGCGCGGCACTTAAGCGATCCGCACCATTGGATGCAAGTGCATGAACCGCTCCGATTTGGAAACGCTGCGTTTCGCGAAAGCAGATCGTCGGCCCACACAATGGGCCGCCACGCGGCGGCCCTCTCACTGCAAACGGGTGAGGGCTTTCTTGTCAGCCCGAAGCGACCGCGAACGATGTGTGGCCGGCCGTATGGCCGGGCGTCCACCTGCGGCTGCAGATCACGACGATTTATTTGGATTGATGAGAAATTTTTCGCCGGTGGCACGTTTGGCGTACACTGCGATGTTGGCGGGATCGAGCGCCTCCTGAAGCGACACCACCTTGGTGTAGTGGCTGGCAAATGTCGTCTTCAGTTCGCTCACGACGCGCTGGCGCAGCCGCCCGATGTCGGCGGGTCCGATCTTCTGCAGGAACGGAGTGAGCAGCCAGCCGCCGACACCCCAGGCCATGCCGAAGCCGCGCGGCAGTTCGATGGGGCGCGTATCGAGCGCGCCATAGACATAGACCTGCTTGTGCACGCTGGAGCCGTAACGGCTGTATTCCTTCGCGGTCTTGTTGATCGCGACTTCCATGCAGTTGAGGATGTCGCCGGCGAGCTTGCCGCCGCCGATGGCATCGAAGGCGATGGTGGCGCCGGTCTCGACCAAGGCATTGGTGAGATCGTCGAGGAAATCAGGCTTGCTGGAATCGACGACATGCTTCGCGCCGATCCTCTTCAGGATCTCCGCCTGCTCCTGGCTGCGCACGATGTTCACGAGCCCGATGCCGTCCTTGATGCAGATCTTGTTCAGCATCTGGCCGAGATTGGACGCGGCCGCGGTGTGCACGAGCGCCTTGTGGCCTTCGCGCCGCATCGTCTCGGTCATGCCGAGCGCGGTGAGCGGGTTGACGAACCAGGACGCGCCCTCCGCCGCCGTCGTGCCCTCGGGCAGCGGCTGGCAGTCCCGCGCCTTCAGGGTGCGGTACTGCGCGTACATGGCGCCGCCGATCATCGCGACCGTCTTGCCCATGAGGGCCTTCGCGGCATCCGACGCGCCGGTCTTGATGACGACGCCCGCGCCCTCATTGCCGACGGGCAAGGACTGATCGATCCGCGCCCCCATGGCGCGCATCGCACCGTCAGGCACCTTCGCGGTGATGATCGGCGCCTCCTTGGTGCCCGAGGCCTTGGCCGTGCTCATGTCGGCCGCGCCGACGAGCAGGCCGAGGTCGGACGGGTTGATCGGGGCCGCCTCGATGCGGACGACGACCTCGTCGTCGGCAGGCTCGGGGGTCGGCACGTCGACCAGCGAGATCTCGAGCTCTCCGCTCGTCTTGATCAGCGAACGCAGTTGCAGTCCGGTCTTGCCGTCGCTCATGTCGACCCTCCCCTGTCCTGGTTGAAGCGCTGGCTTATGCCAGCGCCTTCAGTGCCGCCTTGCCCCCATAGAGCGCCTGCTTGCCGAGCTGCTGCTCGATGCGGAGGAGCTGGTTGTATTTGGCGGTGCGATCCGAGCGCGCAAGGGAGCCGGTCTTGATCTGACCGCAGTTCGTGGCGACCGCGAGGTCGGCGATGGTGGAATCCTCGGTCTCGCCCGAGCGATGTGACATGACCGAGGTGTAGCCGGCCTTGTGCGCCATTTCGACGGCGGCGAGCGTCTCGGTCAGCGTGCCGATCTGGTTGACTTTGATCAGGATCGAATTGGCGCGGCCGGCCTTGATGCCCTCGGCGAGGCGCTTGACGTTGGTGACGAAGAGATCGTCGCCGACCAGCTGACACTTGTTGCCGATGAGGTCGGTGAGTTCCTTCCAGCCGTCCATGTCGTCTTCCGACATGCCGTCTTCGATGGTCGCGATCGGATAGCGGCCGACGAGATCGGCGAGATATTTGGCCTGCTCGGAGATCGAGCGGGTCTTGCCCTCGCCTTCATAGACGTACTTGCCGCCCTTGAAGAACTCGGTCGAGGCGCAATCGAGACCGAGCACGATGTCGCTGCCCGCCTTGAAGCCGGCCTTGCCGATCGCGTTCATGACGAACTCCAGCGCGGCGTCCGCCGAGGGCAGGTTCGGCGCGAAGCCGCCTTCGTCGCCGACATTGGTGTTGTGGCCGGCCTTCTTCAGCTCGGACTTCAGCGTGTGGAAGACCTCCGCGCCATAGCGCAGGCCCTCGGCGAAGGACGAGGCGCCCACCGGCAGGATCATGAACTCCTGGAAGTCGATCGGGTTGTCGGCATGCACGCCGCCATTGATGATGTTCATCATCGGCACCGGCAGCAGCCGCGCCGAGGTGCCGCCGACGTAACGGTAGAGCGGCATGTCGAGCGAGTTCGCGGCCGCCTTGGCGCAGGCGAGCGAGACACCGAGGATGGCGTTGGCGCCCAGCCGGCTCTTGTTCGGCGTGCCGTCGAGGTCGATCATGACCTGGTCGATCTGGGCCTGCTGCTCGACGTCGAGACCGCTCAGCGCCTCTGATATCTCGCCATTGACGGCGCCGACCGCCTTGGTGACGCCCTTGCCGAGATAGCGGGCCTTGTCGCCGTCGCGCAGCTCGACCGCCTCATGGGCACCGGTCGAGGCGCCTGACGGCACGGCAGCGCGGCCGAGCGCGCCATCTTCCAACACGACGTCGACCTCGACGGTGGGATTGCCGCGGCTATCGAGGATTTCGCGTCCGATGATATCGATGATGGCGGTCATGAGGGCCTCTTTTCGGGGAACAAAGGGGGCAGTTCGCGGCTGCTTCTACCGCAATGCATTGAAGCGGAAAAGGCCGGGTGACGGCCGCGCCATGATTGGCTAAGAGGGCCGCATGTCGAAAAAGCCCAGCAAGTCGAACACCTCACCCAACCTGCAACTCGGCCGTGCCGTGGAATGGCCTGATGCGCCTGAGAAGGCCAAGCTCGACCGCGTGCCGAATCCGCAAGCCGGGACCGACTATCTCGTCCGCTTCACCGTGCCGGAATTCACCTCGCTCTGCCCGGTCACGGGACAACCCGATTTCGCCCA
Organism: Bradyrhizobium sp. USDA 4472; assembly: GCF_054058595.1. Classification (NCBI taxonomy): domain Bacteria; kingdom Pseudomonadati; phylum Pseudomonadota; class Alphaproteobacteria; order Hyphomicrobiales; family Nitrobacteraceae; genus Bradyrhizobium; species Bradyrhizobium sp. USDA 4472. The sequence goes on along the minus strand of NZ_JBSSAM010000001.1, from coordinate 6,098,380 downwards.
TCTGATGATCGACTATGCGCCCGGCCAGTGGCTGCTGGAGTCGAAATCGCTGAAGCTCTACATTGCGAGCTTCCGTAATCACGGCGCCTTCCACGAGGATTGCACCGTCATGATCGGCAAGCGCATCGCGAGCGAGATCAAGCCGAAATTCTTGCGGATCGGCGGCTATTGGTATCCGCGCGGCGGCATTCCGATCGACGTGTTCTGGCAGACCGGAAGCGTGCCCAAGGGCCTCTGGGTGCCGGAGCAAGGCGTTGCGCCCTACCGTGGCCGGGGCTAGCTGGAGATCCATGACGATGACAACGACATCTGGGAAAGTCCGTGGACTCGCGCTCGGCGTTCTCGGACTTCTGTGGCTTGCCGGCCCGTCCAACGCGGCCGAAATCCGCGTGATGATCTCGGGCGGATTCACGGCCGCCTATCAGGCGCTCGTGCCGGAATTCGAAAAAGCCACGGGCAACAAGGTCCTGACCGCCTACGGACCATCGATGGGCACCACCACCAATGCGATCCCGGTCCGGCTCGAGCGCGGCGAACCCGCCGACGTTCTGATCATGGTGGGCTATGCGCTGGCCGATCTCGCGAGCAAGGGCAAGGTCGTTGCCGGCAGTCAGGTCGACCTGACGCGCTCGCCCATCGGCGTCGCCGTGAAATCGGGAGCGCCGAAGCCGGACATCAGTTCGGTGGATGCCGTCAAGACCGCGTTGCTGGCGGCAAAGACGATCGCCTATTCCGACAGCGCCAGCGGCGTCTACATCTCGACCGAGATGTTTGGCAAGCTCGGCATCGCCGAAGCCATGAAAGACAAGGCGCGCAAGATCCCGGCAACGCCGGTCGGCGAAATCGTCGCGCGCGGCGAAGCCGAGCTCGGCTTCCAGCAGATCAGCGAATTGAAGCCCGTGAAGGGGATCGACATCGTCGGTCCGCTGCCGAAGGAGTTGCAGCAGATCACGATCTTCTCGGCCGGGATCGCGACCGTCGCCAAAGAGCAAGAGGCCGGTCGCGCTCTGATCAAGTTCCTGGCCTCACCCGCGGCGCGCGACGCGATCATCGCCAGTGGAATGGAGCCGATCGTGGCTGACGGCGCGAAATAATCGGGTTTGACGGCGGCTAGGGCACCACCAACACCGGCACGCTACCGTTCACGAGAACCTCGGATGTCTGGCTTCCCAAAAACAGCTTCCTGAGGCCCCGACGCCCATGAGAGGCCATGACGATCAAGTCGCAGCGTCTGGACTTGGCCGTTTCGACAATCGCCGTGGCCGGGTGCGAATTCGGAACATGCAAGAGTTCGACCGAGATCCCGATCTGCTCGGCCATGGCACGTGCCTGCTCGAGCACCTTGCCTGCCCGCTCCCGGCAAGCGGCGTCAAAACGATCAATCTCGTCCCGTGAAGGAACCCATCCAGAGTCAAATCCGCCGCCATAATCGATCGGCAGCGCTTCAGTCACGGTGACGATGGTCGCTTTGGCATTCAAGGCTTTTGCCAGGGCAATTCCATGCTCGACGCCTTTCCTGGCGACCTCCGAACCATCGGTGCTCATGAGAATGTTGCCGTACATTCGGTGGCCCCTTCGCTTGCCCCCGCATGCCCCCCGCAAGTGACCCCAACGACTATGATCCGATCCTCGCCCCCGGTCTATTCGCTTTTATTTCAATCTCGATATCATCCTAAGCCACCTCGCGCACCCTGGTGATGAAGCTGTCCACCTCGCCGGTCAGCGAGGCCGACTGGCTCGACAGATCGGCGGCCGCTTTCAGCACGCCGGAGGCCGCGCGGCCGGTTTCGTTGGCCGCCGACGAGACGGTCGCGATATTGCGCGTCACGGTCGAGGTCGCTTCCGCCGTGTGCTGCACCGTGTCGGCGATCTCGGCCGTTGCCTTGTTCTGTTCCTCGATGGCGGCGGCGATGACGCGGTTAATGCTCGATACCTCCTCGATGGTCTTGACGATGCCGTCGATGGCGGAGACCGCCTTCTGCGTCGCGGCCTGGATCTCCGTGATCTGGGCGCTGATCTCTTCGGTTGCCTTCGCCGTCTGCGACGCCAGGTTCTTCACCTCGCTCGCCACGACCGCAAAGCCGCGCCCGGATTCGCCGGCGCGCGCGGCCTCGATCGTCGCGTTCAATGCCAGCAGATTGGTCTGGCCCGCGATCGAGGTGATGAGGCCTATGACCTCACCGATGCGGTCAGCGCCGTCGGCGAGCGCGCGCATGGTGCTGTCGGTCTCCTTCACCGTGACAACGGCATGCTCGGTGGCGCGGCTTGCCTGCTCGACCTGGCGGTTGATCTCGCGGATCGAGGCATTGAGCTCCTCGGCCGCGGCGGCCACCGTCTGCACGCCGCCGCCGACCTGATCGGCCAGTGTCGAGGCCGAACCGGCCTGGGCCTGGGCTTCCGCCGCCGTCCCCGACATCGAGCGCGCCGTCGTCTCCAGCTCGCCTGACGCGCTCGACAGCGTCTGCACCATCTGGCCGATCCGGCTTTCGAACTGCCGCACCAGCCCTGAGAGCGCGCTGGCGCGCTTCTCCTTGTCGGCGCGTTCGGCCGCCTGATCGCCGGAGAGACGTTCGGCCTTGATCATGGCGTCCTTGAACACCTGCAAGGCCACGGCCATGCGGCCGATCTCGTCGTTGCGGTCGAGGCCCGGCACGTCGCTGACGAAATCATGATCGGCAAAGCGGGTCATGACGCCGGTGATCGCGGTCAGCGGCCGGGTGACGCGGTTGCGCATCAGGACCAGGCCGCCGATCATCAGCGCCAGCGAGGCCGGCACCAAGAGGCCGAACAGGATCAGGCTGGAGCGGGCCTGGGCAACGCCCTCCTCCGCGCGCGAAATCATGTCGGCCAACGCGGACTGCGTCACACCGACGAGCTTGTCAGCGCCTTCGAGCTGACGATTGCGGTAGTCGAGACCGGTGATGCCGGCCGGCTCGCCCTTCAGCAGATGAGCCGCAACCGAGTTACGCACGTCGTAGAGCTCGCCGGACATCTCAGGCTCGGCGTCGCGGATCGCCTGCAACAGCGCGGGCGAGGCGGCATTCACGCTCAGAGCTCGCACGATGCTCCAGGTCGCCTGCGAGCGTCCGCGCAGGTCGGCGAAATCGATGCCATCGGTCGCGGTCCAGGGTTTGTTGGCCAGAATCGTGCTGAACTGCGAGAGAATGATCTGGCCGGCGGTCGCACGCGTCAGCCAGGCCGACTGCTTGACCAGCAGCAGGCGGTCGACCACCGGGTCGATCAAGGTCATGCTGTTGTCCAGATGCGCGGTCACCTCGCCGATCGCATCCATATAAGCGTCGGACGCCTTGGCCCAAGCGGGCGCCAGGGCCGCGTCGCGCGCCGCCTTCTCCTGGCGTAGCGCTGCCGTGGAGCGTGACCGCAGTCCATCCACCTCCTGCCAGGTGCCACGCAGCCTCTGCACGCGCTCGGCGAGGCCGGGCAGATCGAGCTGCTCTAGGGTCTGGAGCGCCTGCGCATAGTTCTTGATGGCGGCCGCGCGCATGTCGGCGATGGAAGTGAGCGTGTTCTCGGGGGTCGGCGCCGCGGCCGCCAGATTGCTCAACGTATCTCCGCGCTCGAGCCGGAAGACCACCAGCGCATTGGTCATGTCGCGGCTCGCCATCGCGAGCGACACGATGCGGTTGCTGTCGGCATAGCGGCTGACCGCGTGCATCACGCTGTAGGCGCAAATGAGAACGAGGACGATACCGAGAGAGCCGACCACTGCCCCGAGAATACGGGCGACCGAGCGTTGCTTTTGCATCTGGCGATCCGATGGAATGACGCCGCAACCGACGGCTTGTCGGCAATCTACGGAGCCAACCGTGAGATTTGATTTAAGATCGAAAGGATTTGGCTACCGTCCCCCTACGGGAAAATACGGAGATCGGTAGTTTCCATCAGGCCAGTGCGTCCGACGGTGCCCGCGGCCTGAGCATCCGGGCGCAAACCAGCCCCAGCACCATCATGATCCCGGCGCTTGCAAACAACGTCGGCACCTTGCCGCCGTGCTGGAGCCCGAGCCCATAGGCAATCGGGCCGACCGTCTGCCCCATGAAGAAAAAGAAAGAGTGCAGCGACATCGCGGTCGCCCGCGCCCCGATCGACAGCTCGCTGGCAAACACCAGCAAGCAGCCATGGATCATGTAGAAGCCCCACCCCATCGCCAGCATGCTGGCGAATTGCAGCTTCCACTGCGGACCGAAGGCGAGCACGCCAAGCTGCAAGGCGACGAGCCCCGCGCCTGCGATCATCATGCCCTTGACGCCGAGCCAGGGCAGGAAGCGCGAGACGGTGAACGTGTAGAACAGTCCGCCGACCGCAAATCCGGCGATGACGATGCCGGCGATCGACGGCGACTTTTCGCCGAGATCGAACAGCAGCGCCGCGATGAACGGAAACAGGCCGAACACGCAGCAGCCTTCGACGAACACTGCCGAGTAACAATAGCGCGTATTGGGATTGGCGAAGATGGTGCGATAGCCCTGCCGCAAGGCCCTCAGATCGGTCTTCGGCGCCGCGGCCAGCGCGGCACCGCGAAAGCCCGCCGCCACTGCAATCGCCGCGATCAGGCCGAGCGCACCAAGCATCATCAGCACTCCGCGCCAGCCGATCAGTTCGCCGATGATTCCGGAAGCGGTCGCGCCTAACAGATTGCCGGTCATCGAGCCCGCCAGCGTACGGCCGATGGCGACCTGCCGCTTGGCGGGAGCAACGAGGTCGGCGGTTAGACCAAGAGCAACCGGGAACACGCCACCCGAGGCGATGCCGGCCAGGATGCGGCTTGCGAACAGGCCCGAGAACGTGGTCGCGACGGCGCCGAGAATGGAGGCGACACCGAGCAGGGCCAGGCACAGTGTCATCAACCGCGCCTTGCCGAACATGTCGGCGGCCGCGCCGATCACGGGCTGGACCAGCGCGTAGATCAAGGCATAGCCGGCCGCGATGCTCGCAGCCGTCGTGATGCTGATCGAAAAATCCTCGGCGACGTGCGGCAGGATGGGATCGAGCGCGCGCGTGGACAAGGCCGCCGAGAAGCTTGCCAGTGCGATGATGTTGATCGCGGGCGGAAATTTCTGGCCGGACGACAGCCCAGTCGCAGGCTGGGACATCAGTGCGTTGCGCTTTTCGTCACCGCGTCGAACGCCATCAACGTGCGGATCAGCCCTTCGAACTCGCGCAGCGGCACCATGTTGGGACCGTCCGAAGGCGCGCGATCGGGATCGGGATGGGTCTCGACGAACACGCCGGCGACACCGACCGCGACGGCCGCGCGCGCCAGCACCGGCACGAATTCGCGCTCGCCGCCGGAGGAGGCGCCCTTCCCGCCCGGTTGCTGCACCGAATGGGTGGCGTCGAAGATCACGGGCGCGCCGGTCGTGCGCGCCATGATTGGCAACGCGCGCATGTCGGAGACCAGCGTGTTGTAGCCGAAGGAGGCGCCGCGCTCGGTGACGAGGACGTTGGGATTGTTGGCGCCGGTGATCTTGCTCACGACGTTCGTCATGTCCCAGGGCGCGAGGAACTGCCCCTTCTTGACGTTGATGACCTTGCCGGTCGCGGCCGCGGCGAGCAGCAGATCGGTCTGCCGGCACAGGAAGGCCGGGATCTGCAGGACGTCGACGGCTTCCGCCGCACCGGCGCATTGCGCGGCATCGTGCACATCGGTCAGCACCGGCAGGCCCAAGGAGGAGCGGATCTCGGCGAAGATCGGCAGCGACTGCGCAAGGCCCAGCCCGCGCGCAGCCGACGCGCTGGTGCGGTTGGCCTTGTCGAACGAGGTCTTGTAGACGAGGCCGATCTTCAGACGCGTTGCGATCTCCTTCAGCGCGGAGGCGACCTCCAGCGCATGCTGACGACTTTCGAGCTGGCAGGGTCCTGCAATGATCGAGATCGGCAGATCATTGCCGAATTTGACCGTGCCGACGCTGACCACCGGTGCCGCGGAAGATGAAGAGCTCAAGGCCAAGTCCCTCGTTTCGCGGCGACCATAGCGGTGATGAGAGGCCGATCAACCCCATTCGTCACAGGCTATCAGAATATCAGGGTTGCGCGGCGGCTCCCGCGGCAACCCCCGACCTGCCAGCCGCTACTTGACGGACGAGAAAGCAGTCGGCGCCAGGATCTGGCTGAGGATGTTGGCAACGATCTGGCCGTCCGCTTCGGACTTGGCGCGTGCCTCGAGCCATTCCGGATCAGTCATGAACGCGCCCCACTTCTGCTCGCGCTCGGCCAGCGACTCCCAGGCCAGAAAGTAGGTCAGCTCCTGGTTGGATTCGCCGACCAGCGTGGTGAAGAACCCGGCCTGCTTGATGCCAAGCCTCTCCCAGATTTTCAGTGTCGCCGTCTCGAACCGCCTCAGCAGTGCCGGCAGTCGGCCGGGCACGCAGCGATAGACGCGCATTTCGTAGATCATTGTTGTTTTCCTCCCGAACGGGTGCGGCGGTTATAACGTGCGGCCCCGAGGTTGTCTTGAGGCCCGCTCGACCGCCCCGGCGGCGTTCCGCGCATGGCTGGTTTTGTTCCCGCAATGCTGCCGCAATGATGGGGCGCTAGAATGGCTCAGTTGCGGTTCAGGTGCCTGTTACATGCGGATATTGCTCGTCGAGGATGAGATGGAGATGGCCGCAGCGCTTTCGTCCGCGTTGAGGCGCTACGACATGGTGGTGGATCACGTCCCCACGCTCGCGGACGCCGAGGAAGCGATTTCCGCCGACGTCCATGCCGCCGTCCTGCTCGACCGTCAGCTTCCGGACGGCGACGGCCTGAAGCTGATCCCGAAGCTGCGGGCGCGTGCCGGCGGCGTGCCGATCATCGTCCTGACCGCGCGCGGCGAGCTGGCCGACCGCGTCGCCGGGCTCGACAGCGGCGCCGACGACTATCTCGCCAAGCCGTTCGCGGTCGAGGAGTTATTGGCGCGGCTTCGTGCCGTGCTGCGGCGGCCTGCGGGCCTGTCCCCGGACATCATCCGCGCCGGCCGCATCGCATTCGACCTCAGTCATCGCGAGGCCAGCATCGACGGCCAGCCGTTCGAGCTGCCGCGCCGCGAGCTGCTGGTGCTCGAAGCTCTGATCCGCCGGATGGGCCGCACGGTGCTGCGCTCGGCGCTGGAAGAGGCCGTCTACAATTTCGATGACGAAATCCAGTCGAACGCGTTGGACACCCATGTCTCGCGCCTGCGGCGCAAGCTCGCTGAGGCCGATGCCGGCGTGGAGATTCACGGCATTCGCGGCGTCGGCTATCTCCTGAAGAAGCTTTCATGAGCCGGCATGACGATCCCTATTGCCTGCGCTCGCGACTGAGCTGGCGCCTCCTCGCGCTTCAGGCCGCCTTGCTTCTGGCGCTGGTTGGCGTGGTCGTCGGTGCGCTCTGCGCCTCGGGCTTCGTGCTCGCCGAGCGCGACGAGGACCGCGTGATCGATGTCGTACAGCGCGCGCTCACACGGGACGCCGAAGGCGATCTGACCCTGCGGTCGACGTCCGAACTGAAAGAGTTGCGCGCCGAGACACCCGATCTCTGGTTCCTGGTGCGCGACCGGCACGGACCTTCGCTCACCGAAGGCGCCGTGCCGGCCGAATTCGCGGCGATCGGCGGCGGCCTCGACCAGATCAGCCAGGCGCGGCTCGGCTGGCAAATGTTGGAGGATGATCCGCGCAAGCCTGCCGCGCGGCTGAAGCGCGTCGACACCGACGCCGGGAATGTGCAGATCATCACCGCGACGCAGGGCCGGATGACCGGCGCCAAGGCGCTCTTGATGACTTCCCTGGCGTTTCTCGGCATCGCCCTGCCCGGCCTTCTGGTGATGGGCACCGCGACCTTCGTCGCGACGCCGATGATCGTGCAACGCGCCTTCAGGGGGCTCGACACGACCGCCGAACAGGCGCGGCGCATCGACATCCATCAGCGCGGCGCGCGGTTGCCGGTGGAGCGCATTCCGCTGGAGGTCGTGCCGCTGGTCACCGCAATCAACGATGCGCTGGCGCGGCTCGATCAGGGCTATATCAGGCACGAGCGCTTTGTCGCCGATGCCGCGCACGAATTGCGCACGCCGATCGCGATTCTCAACACGCGGCTGGAATCCTTGCCCTCCGGTCCGGACAAGACCCGGCTCTTGGAGGACGCCGCCCGGCTGGCGACGCTCGCCGAGCAACTGCTCGACATCCAGCGGCTCGATCGTTCCGGCAACCCCTTCACGCGTGTCGATCTCGTCGCGATCGCGCAAAGCGCGGCCGCCGACCTCGCACCCCTGGCCATTGCCGCAGGTTACGACCTGGCGCTCGATGCACCCGCGATGCCGGTCGAGACGATGGGCGACGCCGCCGCGCTGGAGCGCGCGCTGACCAATCTCGTGCAGAACGCGATCCAGCACGGCCCCCGCCGCGGCACAATCGGGATTCGCGTCAGCAATCCTGCCTGCATCGAAGTCATCGACGAAGGCGACGCCATTCCGCCCGATCAACGCGAGCAGATTTTCGAGCCGTTCTATCGGCTGTCGCCGCTCGATCGCGGCGCCGGCCTTGGTCTCAACATGGTGCGCGAAATCGTGCTCCTGCACGGCGGACAGGTCTCGGTCACCGACGGCGCGGACGGTGGCACCTGCTTCAGAATGACGCTGCGGCCAACCCCGAACAGTTGATTCGAATCTGCAATCTCTGCGCGCAGCGCAATGCTGTCGCAATCCACCGCCGCGACAGTGCCTCCGCGTCACCTCTGATCCCCGAGGTGCAATCGAAATGCCGGAGTGCGCATGCCCAACGATTTTCTCTCCTTCTTCCTGTCCTGGATGTCTTCACCGCGCCAGGTCGGCGCCATCGCACCATCGGGGGCGGCGCTCGCCGATCTCATCACCCGCGAGATCACCGAAAAGACCGGCCCGATCCTCGAGCTCGGTCCCGGCACCGGCGCATTTACTTACATGCTGTTGAAACGCGGCGTCAGGCCACAGGATCTCACGCTGATCGAATACGGCTCGGACTTCATGAAGCTCCTGCAAATAAGGTTTCCCGGCGCGCGGGTGCTGTGGATGGATGCGGCACGGCTGGCGACGGAGCGGCTCTATGTCGGTGCGCCAGTCGGCGCGGTCGTGAGCGGACTGCCGCTGCTCAACATGTCGACGCGCAAGGTCGTCTCGATCCTGGGTGGCGCATTCAGCTATGTCCGCCCCGGCGGCGCGTTCTACCAATTCACCTACGGCGTGAGCTGCCCGATTCCGCGGCCGGTGCTCGACCGTCTCGGCCTGCGCGCAACGCTGGTCGACCGGGCCTTCCTGAACGTGCCGCCGGCCGCCGTGTACAAGCTGACGCGCCGGCCGCAAATGACGCTGATCGCGGGATCGGTTGCGCCGGAGCACTCGACGCGAGCGCCTTTAGAGCCGTTGCACATCGAGCCCGACTACGCCCTTACGCCACAAGGTAGAGCGGCAGTGGGCTGCAGCCAAGTAGCGCCGCGATTGAATCGCAACTGCCCCGGTGACGCTCAAATCGTATATACGAAAAATGGCTGATTTCCATCCTGCCAAAAATAAGGCCAATATGCAAAGCACGGATCCCGGCCGCTGTTCTTGATACTGTTGCGGGCTCCATCTTTCGTGTCAGCCGCCGCTGACGCCCACGAGCGGCGACGCGGCCGCAGCGATCAAGGGAGGCAGAAACAATGACCTATTTTGATCTCGGACCGTACAGCCGCACAATCACCACGTCGTCGCCGGATGCGCAGCTCTGGTTCGACCGAGGGCTCAACTGGGTATTCGGATTCAACCACGCTGAAGCGATCAAGTGTTTTCGCAAAGCGCTCGCCCACGACGCAAGCTGTGCGATGGCGCATTGGGGCATCGGCTACGCCGCGGGCCCCAACTACAACCTGCCCTGGGTTCGCTATGACGCGCAGGGCCGCCAACTGGCGCTCGCGGCATCTTACGATGCGACGCAGGACGCCCTCGCGCATGCGGGCAACGCAAGTCCGGTCGAGCATGCGCTGATCCGGGCCTTGTCTGCGCGCTATCCGCAGCGTGAGGCAATCGAGGACATGGCGCCATGGGATAAGGCCTTCACGCAGGAGATGCGCAAGGTCTTCGCCACATACTCCGATGACCTCGACGTCCGAGCCATTCTTGCCGAAGCGATCATGAACGAGACGCCATGGCTGATGTGGGACCTGGCGTCCGGAAAACCCACCACCGGAGCCGGCACCGAAGAATGCAGGGCGGTTCTGGAACAGGCTTTCGACAGGATGCCGGCCGCCTGGGATCACCCGGGGCTGCTGCATCTCTACGTTCATCTCATGGAGATGTCGCCTTTCCCGCAACGGGCGATGCGAGCCGGCGACCGGCTTCGCGCGATCATGCCCGACAGCGGACATCTGATCCACATGCCGACACATCTCGATGTGCTGTGCGGGCAGTACAATGACGTTCTGCTCTACAACCAAAAAGCGCTCGCGACCGACCGAAGGTTCCTCGCTTATTCGGACGATCCAGGTGTCTACCTGATCTACGTCATTCACAACTTTCACTTCGCAATCTACGGCGCGATGTTCCTGGGCCAATACGCTCCCGCCATCGCCGCGGCCGAGGAACTCATTGCGACCGTGCCCGATCAGGTGCTGCGCATTCAATCGCCGCCCATGGCGGACTTCCTGGAAGGCTACCTGACGATGAAGCAGCACGTTCTCGTGCGCTTCGGCAAATGGAACGACATCATTGCCCAAGCGCTGCCCGAGGATCGCGGGCTGTACTGCTCGGTGAGCGCCATGATCCACTATGCCAAGGCGGTGGCTCACTCGGCGCTTGGCCATCTCACTGAGGCCGAAACTGAAAAGGCGCTGTTCGGACAGGCGAAGGCGCGCGTCCCGGAGAGCCGGCTCGTTCACAACAACAAGGTCGTCAACCTGCTCGGCGTGGCCGAAGCCATGCTGAATGGCGAGCTCGAATATCGCAAAGGCAACTACGACACGGCGTTTGCCGAGCTGCGCAGATCGGTCGCGCTGAGCGACGCCCTGCCCTATGACGAGCCCTGGGGATGGATGCAGCCACCGCGTCACGCGCTCGGTGCGCTGCTTCTGGAGCAGGGACGCATCGGGGAAGCCGAAGCCGTGTACCGTTCCGATCTCGGCCTCGACGGAAAGTTAAGCCGGGCCTGTCAACATCCCGACAATCTGTGGTCGCTTCACGGATTGCACGAATGCCTTGTGCGGCGGGGCGACAGGGCCGAGACGCCGCTGATCAAGCAGCGGCTTGATCTCGCTCAGGCGAGGGCGGAGGTCCCGATCAAGGCGTCCTGCTTCTGTCGCAGGATGGACATCGCCGCGGCGTAGGCCGCGCAAGCCGGGATCACGCCCTACACCAGCCGGCTCTGCACCATCGCCGCCTGGATGAACGAGGCGAACAGCGGGTGCGGCTCGAACGGCCGCGACTTCAGCTCGGGGTGGAACTGGACGCCGATGAACCAGGGGTGATCCTCGTACTCGACGATCTCGGGCAGCACGCCGTCGGGCGAGAGGCCGGAGAATTTCAGGCCGTGCTGCTCGAGGCGATCCTTGTAGGCGGTGTTGACCTCGTAGCGGTGACGGTGGCGCTCCGAAATCTCGGTGGCGCCGCCATAGACCTGCGAGACGCGGCTGCCGCGGTTGAGCGCGGCGGGATAGGCGCCAAGGCGCATCGTGCCGCCGAGATCGCCGGCCTGCGAGCGCTTCTCGAGCTCGTTGCCGCGCAGCCATTCCGTCATCAGGCCGACGAGCGGCTCCTTGGTCGGGCCGAACTCGGTGGAGTTGGCATCCTCGATGCCGACGAGGTTTCGCGCCGCCTCGATCACCGCCATCTGCATGCCGAAGCAGATGCCGAAATACGGCACGTCGCGCTCGCGCGCGAACTGAGCCGCCTTGATCTTGCCCTCCGCACCCCGCTGGCCGAAGCCGCCGGGCACCAGGATGCCGTTGACGTGCTCGAGGAACGGCGCCGGATCTTCCTTCTCGAAGATCTCGCTCTCGATCCAGTCGAGATTGACCTTCACCTTGTTGGCGATACCGCCATGCGAGAGCGCCTCGATCAGCGACTTGTAGGCATCCTTCATGCCCGTGTACTTGCCGACGATGGCGATGGTGACATCGCCTTCGGGATTACGGATGCGCTCGTTGATCTCTTGCCAGCTCTGGAGCACCGGCGGAATCCGCGAACCGATGCCGAAGGCCGCGAGCACTTCGTCGTCCAGCCCGGCCGCATGATAGGCTTCGGGCACCGCGTAGATGCTGTCGGCGTCGCGCGCCTCGATCACGGCGCTTTCGCGCACGTTGCAGAACAGGCCGAGCTTGCGCCGCTCTTCCTTCGGAATCTCGCGATCGGTCCGGCAAAGCAGGATGTCCGGCTGGATACCGATCGAGCGCAACTCCTTCACCGAATGCTGCGTCGGCTTGGTCTTCAACTCTCCGGCGCTGGGAATGTAGGGCAGCAGCGTGAGGTGAATGTAGATGGCGTGATCGCGCGGCAGCTCGTTCTTGAGCTGGCGGATCGCCTCGAAGAACGGCAGGCCCTCGATGTCGCCGACCGTGCCGCCGATCTCGACCAGGACGAAGTCGTAGTCATCATTGCCTGACAGCACGAAGTCCTTGATGGCGTTCGTGACGTGCGGCACCACCTGGATGGTCGCGCCAAGATAATCGCCGCGGCGCTCCTTCGAGATGATGTCCTGGTAGATGCGTCCCGTCGTGATGTTGTCCTGCTTGGTCGCGGGACGTCCGGTGAAACGTTCGTAGTGACCGAGATCGAGATCGGTCTCCGCGCCGTCATCGGTCACGAACACTTCGCCGTGCTGATACGGCGACATCGTTCCGGGATCGAGGTTGAGATAGGGGTCGAGCTTGCGGAGGCGGACCTTGTAGCCCCGGGCCTGCAGCAGGGCACCGAGCGCCGCTGAAGCCAGACCCTTGCCGAGCGAAGAAACCACGCCGCCGGTGATGAAGATGTACCGCGCCATGGGACCTAACCTCTAATCCCTCGAATCCGATTCGCCAAAGCGATTCGCATTCCGCCCCAAAGAATCTGCGGGCCTGTGGGTGAGCCAAAACTAAGTGTGGTAACAGAGCCTTGATGGGGGTTGTTGATGCACGACGGTAGCCATCGTCCTGCATGGCCCCCCTGCTTTATTGCGAGCGAGGCACCTGCGGGCCGCTCGGCGCTGCCGGGGCCTGCTGCTCATCCGCCTTCTTCAGCGTATCGAGAATACCGCCCGAGGTCGGCGCGGTGATCGGGTTGCCGCCGGCCGGCTGGGTCTGCGACGCCGGCTGGCCAATGATCGAGGTCGGCGCGCGGTTGTAACCGGCATACCAGGACAGGAAGAGGCTGGTCAGGAAAAAGCCGGCTGCGAGGACCGCCGTGGTGCGCGACAGCAGATTCGCCGTGCCGCGGCTCGACATGAAGCCGGCGCCGCCGCCCATGCCGAGGCCGCCGCCTTCCGACTTCTGGAGCAGCACGGCGCCGATCATGACGGCAACGATCATGAGATGGATGACGACGACAACAGTCTGCATGGTATCCTTCCGTCACAAGCCGACGGCGCCGGTGCCGGCAGCCGATCGCGCTTCGCGGGTTTTCCTGAAGTTGCGCGGTGTTACACGATCGGAAGAGGCATTGCCACCCCCGATCGGCCATGGCCCCCGCTTTACACGGGGCAGTCTCTACTTAGGACAGCCTTGCGCGATCGCAAGGAAATCGGCCGCTTTCAGGCTGGCGCCGCCGACCAGCGCGCCATTGACGTTGTTCACCGCCATCAGCTCGGCCGCGTTCGAAGGCTTGACCGAGCCGCCGTAAAGGATCCGCATCCTGGCCCCATCTGCCTTGAACCTGGAGGTCAGGAGTTCCCGGATAAAGCCATGAATCTGCTCGACATCGGCGGAAGTGGGGGTCAGCCCCGTCCCGATGGCCCAGACCGGTTCATAGGCCACGACCAGGTTAGCGGCCGTGGAGCCATCCGGCAGCGAGCCAGCGAGTTGGCTGCGCACGATTTCGAGGGTCTGGCCGGCATCGCGCTGGGCCTGCGTCTCGCCGATGCAGACGATCGCGGCCGCGCCGGCCCGCCAGGCGGCCTCGGCCTTCTGCCGGATCAGTCCATCGCCCTCGCCATGGTCGGCGCGGCGCTCGGAATGGCCGACGATGATGGCGGTTGCGCCCGCGTCAACAAGCATTTCAGCCGCGATATCGCCAGTATGGGCGCCGGAGGCCTTGGCATGGCAATCCTGGGCCCCGACGGCGACGGCCCTGCCGCGCGCCTTGTCGGCAAAGGCCGCGATCAGGGTTGCCGGCGGGCAGACCAGCAGATCGGCCTTGCCAGCCACCTCTGCCGCCCCATTGAGCATGGCATCGAATTCGGCGGCCTGGGCCTTCAGGCCGTTCATTTTCCAGTTGCCGGCGATCAGCGGTCGGATGGCATTGGTCATGTCATTTTCCAGCAGAATGAGGTTTGTGCATGCGCTAGCAGAGCTATCGCGGCAGTTCCAGATTCTTGTTTTGACGCGTTTTCCTGACGCGAACCGGTCCCCACTTCGCTTGAAAACGCTTTCGGGCCTTTTAACCGCAGCTTGGAGCGGCCTGAGGCGAGGTTGCGGGGCGAAAGCCGCCACTTTATGATGGCATATCAATTTGGTGACGCGCTTTTGCGGAATCTGCATTAAGACGCGCTCCCGTTCCCCTCCTGCCAAACAAGTTGGACCAAATGCTTCGAGGAATGCGCAAGGCCTCATCAAACTGGGTCGGCAAGACCATTATGGCCGTCGTGATGGGCGTGTTGATTATCAGCTTCGGCATTTGGGGCATTGCGGACATTTTCCGGGGCTTCGGACAGTCCACGGTGGCCAAGGTCGGGCACACCGAGATTTCGCTCAACGAGTTCCGCCAGATCTACACCGACCGCCTCCAGCAGATCGGCCGCCAGTTCGGCCGCCCGCTGACGCCCGACCAGGCGCGCGCGTTCGGCCTTGACCGCCAGGTGCTGCAGCAAACGATTGCGGAAGCCGCTCTCGACGAAAACGCCCGCCGGCTCGGGCTCGGCGAGTCCGACGAGCAGATCCGCCAGCTCATCATGAATGATCCGAACTTCAAGGGCGTCGACGGCAAGTTCGATGCGAACCGCTTCCAGGGCTTGATCCGCAATTTCGGCTACACCGAGCAGCGTTACGTCGCCGAGCAGCGCAAGGTGGCGCTGCGCCGGCAGATTACCGGCACGATCGGCGCCGGTCTCGAGGCGCCGAAAACCATGCTTGACGTGGCAACCCGCTTCCAGAACGAGCAGCGCTCGATCGAGTTCGTCAGGCTCGACACGGCGCAGGCCGGCACCATCGAGGCGCCCTCGCCCGAGGCGCTCGCCGCCTATTTCGCGGATCACAAGGTCCAGTTCCGGGCGCCCGAATACCGCAAGATCGTGTTCGCCGTGATCTCGCCGGAGGAGATCGCCAAGTGGAGCGACGTCTCCGATGACGACGCGAAGAAGCTGTTCGATCAGCGCAAGGAGCAGCTCTCCACTCCGGAGAAGCGGCAGATCCAGCAGATCGTGTTCCCGAACGCGGCGGAGGCACAGGCCGCGCGCGAGCGCCTCGTCGGCGGGCTGTCTTTCGAAGATCTCGGCAAGGAGCGCGGGCTCAGTCCCTCCGATGTCGACCTCGGGCTCGTGACCAAGTCCTCACTCGAACCCGCTGTCGGCAATGTCGCCTTCGCGCTTCCTGTTGGCGAAATCAGCCAACCGATCCAGGGGCCCATCGGGGTCTCGATCGTCAAGGTCAACAAGATCGAACCGGGCGTCGAGGCCGACTACGCCAAATTTGCCGGCGAGCTGAAGCGCCAGATCGCCACCGAGCGCGCGCGCACCAAGGTCGGCGAGCTCCGCGACAAGATGGAGGACGAACGCGGTGCCGGCACCAGCGTCGCCGATGCCGCAAAGAAGCTCGGGCTCACCGCCGTGACCATCGATGCCGTCGACCGCTCCGGCCGCGCACCGAACGGGCAGCCGGTCGCCGAGATCCCGCAGGGCCTCGACGTGGTCTCGCAAGCCTTCAACAGCGACGTCGGGGTCGACAACGACCCGATCTCCTACAAGGGCGGCTATGTCTGGTACGACGTGCTCGCCATCACGCCGTCGCGCGACCGCAGTCTCGACGAGGTTCGCGATCAGGTCGAGGCGCGATGGCGCCAGGACCAGATCGCGGCCAAGCTCAAGATCAAGGCGACCGAAATGGTGCAGAAGCTCGAACAGGGCGGCAAGCTCGCCGACGAGGCGGCTGCGATCAACGCCAAGGTCGAGACCGCCAGCGGCTTCAAGCGCAACGATCAGCCCGCCGGCGTGCCCGCGAGCATCGTGGCCGCCGCCTTCCGCACCGCCAAGGACGGCGTCGGACAGGCGCCCGTGACCGGCGGCACCGAGGTCATCGTCTATCGCGTCACCGACATCGTCGATCCCCCGATCGATATCGCCTCCGACGACGTCAAGAAGCTGAAGGAGAGCATCGACAAGTCGCTGACCGACGAGCAGGTTGCCTCCTACGTCAACAAGCTTGAAGCAGACATCGGGATTAGCATTAATCAGGCCGCCTTCGCGCAAGTGACCGGCGCGAACCAGCAGTGAGTTGAAGCACGCGATGGACGACCTGAAATCGATTATTGGAAAAGTGGCGACCGGCGCCAGCCTGTCGCGCGACGAGGCCGCTTCCGCTTTCGACGCCGTGATGTCCGGCGAGGCCACGCCCTCGCAGATGGGCGGCCTGCTGATGGCGCTCAGGGTCCGCGGCGAGACCGTGGACGAGATCACCGGCGCGGTCACGGCGATGCGCTCGAAGATGCTCACGGTCGACGCGCCCGCGGAGGCTGTCGACATCGTCGGCACCGGCGGCGACGGCTCCGGTTCGGTCAATGTCTCGACCTGTGCCGCCTTCATCGTTTCTGGAACCGGGCTGCCCGTCGCCAAGCACGGCAACCGCGCACTGTCGTCGCGCTCGGGCGCCGCGGACGTGCTGACTTCGCTCGGCGTGAAGATCGACCTCAAGCCCGAGCAGGTCGGACGCTGCGTAAGCGAGTGCGGCATCGGCTTCATGTTCGCCCCCGCTCATCATCCCGCCATGAAGAACGTCGGCCCGACCCGGGTCGAGCTCGCCACCCGCACGATCTTCAACCTGCTCGGACCGCTCTCCAACCCGGCCGGCGTGAAGCGGCAGATGGTCGGCGTGTTCTCCAGGCAATGGGTGCAGCCGCTGGCGCAGGTGCTGAAGAATCTGGGCTCAGAATCCGCCTGGGTCGTGCACGGCTCCGACGGGCTGGACGAGATCACCCTCACCGGCCCGACCTTCGTCTCCGCGCTCCACAATGGCGAGATCACCAGTTTCGAGGTTTCGCCCGAAGACGCCGACCTGCCGCGCTGCGAGCCCGGCGCTCTCAGGGGCGGTGACGCGGATGCCAACGCGATCGCACTGCAAAGCGTCCTCGACGGCAAGCCAAGCCCTTATCGCGACGTCGCGCTCCTCAACGCCGGCGCCGCGCTCATCGTCGCCGGCCGCGCGAGGGACCTCAAGGAGGGTGTCGCGCTCGGCGCGAAATCGCTCGACAGCGGCGCGGCGAGCGCGCGGCTGAAGCATCTGATCGCGGTCTCGAACAGCTGAGCCTGTCATGTCCGATATCCTGACCAAGATCGAAGCCTACAAGCGCGAGGAGATCGCGGCGGCCAAGCGTGCCCAGCCGCTCTCGGCCGTCGAAGCGCAGGCCAAGGCGCAGGGAGCCGCGCGTGGCTTCGCGCGTGCCATCAGGACCAAGCATGCCAACGGCCACTACGCGCTGATTGCCGAGGTGAAGAAGGCCTCGCCGTCCAAGGGGCTGATCCGCGAAGATTTCGATCCGCCCGATCTGGCCAGGGCCTATGAGGCAGGCGGAGCGGCTTGCCTGTCGGTGCTGACCGACACGCCCTCGTTCCAGGGCCATCTCGACTTCATGGTCGCGGCGCGCGCAGCGACCTCGCTGCCGGTGCTGCGCAAAGACTTCCTGTTCGACACCTATCAGGTCGCCGAGGCGCGCGCGCACGGCGCCGATTGCATTCTCATCATCATGGCCGCGCTCGATGACGCCACCGCCAAGGACCTCGAAGACGCCGCGATTGCCCATGGCATGGACGTGCTGATCGAGATTCACGATCGCGCCGAGCTAGAGCGCGCGCTCAAGCTGCGCTCGCCGATGATCGGGGTCAACAACCGCAATCTGCGCACCTTCGAGACCACGCTGGCGACCAGCGAGACGCTGGCGCCGCTGATCCCGAAGGACCGCTTGATGGTGGGCGAGAGCGGCATCTTCACGCCGGCGGACCTTGCCCGGCTCGAGCGCGTCGGCATGTCGACCTTCCTGGTCGGCGAGAGCCTGATGCGGCAGGCCGATGTCACGGCGGCAACACGCACCCTGCTTGCGCGCGAGACCAAGGCCCGCGCCACGGGCACGCGCTGACATGGCGCGCAAGGACATCGCGCGCAAGGACATCGCGCGCAAGGACATCGCGCGCAAGGACATGGCGCGCAAGGACATGGCGCGCAAAGCTGCGAAGACCAACCCATCGAAAACGGCGGGCCCTGCCCTGACCCATATCGGCGCCTCCGGCGAGGCCCGGATGGTCGACGTCTCGGACAAGGCTGCAACCGAGCGGCTCGCCGTCGCCGAAGGCCGCGTCGTCATGGCGAAAGCGACCCTCGACCTGATCAGATCAGGCAACGCCAAGAAGGGCGATGTGCTCGGCACCGCGCGCATCGCCGGCATCATGGCGGCGAAGCGGACATCGGAGCTGATTCCGCTCTGTCATCCGCTGGCACTGTCGAAGGTCACGGTCGAGATTGAACCCGACGCAAAGCTGCCGGGCTGCGTGGTGCGCGCCAGCGTCAAGGTGACTGGCCAGACCGGTGTCGAGATGGAAGCCCTGACGGCGGTTTCGGTCGCCTGCCTCACCATCTACGACATGATCAAGGCGGTCGAGCGCGGCGTGCGCATCGAGGGCATCCATCTCGTCGAGAAGCTGGGCGGCAAGTCGGGCCACTACCGCGCCTGATCTCGTGATCATTCGGCGACGTGCGGATCCTGTCCTGCGCCGTTGCGAACCTCGCTTGCAAAACGCGCGGCATCGAGCGGGGCCAACACGTTAGATGGTTAAGCGCTGGTTGAGGTCGCAGTCACCGGCAAGAACTGACCGTGATGGCGACGGTCTCCGGCAATACTCTGCCACGCATCTTGGCCCGCCCATCGATCGGATTTGTGAGTCGCGGTTCATGTCGCATTAACCGCGCTTGCTAACGTCGCCTCCACATCGATCCCGTAAACCGACGGATGTTACGTGGATCATGAGCTGATCCTGGCGTGTGCACGGCAACGATCGATGTGATGACCAAATACGGCAGCCGCCTTCTCGACCAGAGTTTCGTGCGCGGTGGACCCATCCGCTGGCTCGTGGTGGGCGGCACACTGCTGATCGCGGCGATCGCCCTCGGCGCGATCCTGATGGCACAGAATTTCCGCGAACGCGCGCTGCGCAACTCCGGCCGCGAGCTCGAAAACACCGCGCTGCTGCTCGCTCACCATTTCGATCAGCAATTCCAGGATTTCGCAGTCATCCAGCGGGATTTCGTCGATCACGTCCGCGCCACCGGTATCGCCGGGGCAGAGGACTATCGAAAGCGCCTCTCCGGCGAGGACGTTCACCGGATGCTGCGTTCAAAAATCGAGGCCTTGCCCTACATGGGCGCCGTCAACGTCATCGATGCCGACGGCAACTTGATCAATTCGTCGATGGCGTGGCCGGTCCCGAGCGTGAACGTTGCCGATCGCGCCTATTTTCGGATCTTCAAATACGCTCCCTCCTCGCCCGACGTCCTGATCGCGCCGCTTTACAGCCGGGTCTCCGGCCAATGGACGATCCTGATCGTGCGCAAGATCGTTGGACCCGATGGCGAATTCATGGGCCTCATCGCGCGCGGCATCGAACCGGCCAATTTCGAGAAGTTCTTCGAGACCGTCGTGCTCGGCGAGGGCGCGACGATCTCGATGCTGCATCGGGACGGCACCTTGCTGGCCCGCTACCCGCATTCGAGCGAAATGCTGGGACGTAATTTCAGGAACGGCTCGTTCGAGCAGCAGAGGATCTTCGCGCTCGACCATTTTGCCGGCCGCGTCGCGAGTCCTGTCGACGGCGAAGACCGGCTGGTTTCGTCGCGCGCGCTGCCCCATTTCCCGATCCTGGTGATGGCGACGACCACGCGCGCCGCGGCGCTCGCCGACTGGCGCGAGCAGATCGGCGTCCTGATCTCGGTCGCCGCCGCCTCTGTGCTCGCAATTGCCGGCGTGCTGGTCGCGATCGTGCGCAAGTTGCTGTGGCAGCATCGCCTGTCCCGGGAGCGGCTGACGCTGGAGAAGCAGCGCCTCGACCGCGCCGTCAACAACATGACCCAGGGCCTGCTGCTGTTCGACGCTTCGCGGCGGCTCGTGGTCTGCAACCAGCGCTATATCGAGATGTACGGGTTGTCGCCCGCAATCGTGAAACCCGGCTGCAGCTTTCTCGACGTCATCATGCATCGGAAGGCTACCGGCTCGTTGACCGGCGATGTGGACCAGTATGTCGCACGCGTGCTGCGCGACGTCCACGTGCGCAATTCCATGGTGGTCGAGACCAGCGATGGTCGATCGATCCAGGTCCTCAACGAGCCTCTCGACGATGGCGGCTGGGTCGCGACCCATGAGGACATCACGGAGCGGCGCCGTACCGAGGAGCGCATTACCCACCTCGCCCACTACGACGCGCTGACCGACTTGCCGAACCGCGCCATGTTCCACGAACATCTGCGCGGCGAACTGGCGACCATCGTTCACGGTGAACAACTCGCCGTGCACTACATCGACATCGACGAATTCAAGGGCGTCAACGACGCGCTCGGCCATCTCGTCGGCGACGAGCTGTTGAAGTCCGTGGCTCAGAGCCTGCGCGCCTGCGCCGGCCCGAGCGATTTCGTGGCGCGGCTCGGCGGCGACGAATTTGCGATTGTGCAAATCGCCGTCACCTCGCAGGACCAGGTCAGCGAGCTCGTCGCACGGGTCTTCGCCGCGATCCGCACGCCGTTCGACTGCATGGGCCATCACCTCACCACCGATGCCAGCATCGGCATTGCGTTGGCGCCGGACCACGGCACGGCGCTGGACCAGATCCTGAAGAACGCGGATATGGCGATGTATGCAGCCAAAACCGCCGGGCGCCGCACCTACCGCTTCTTCGAACCTGAGATGGATGCCAAGGTGCGGGAGCGCCGCCAGCTCGAGATCGACCTGCGCCACGCCATCGCCCAAAGGGGGCTCGAAGGCGGCCTGGAGGTCTACTACCAGCCCTGCCTCAGCCTCAAGGACGACAGTATCGCCGGCTGCGAAGCCCTGGTGCGCTGGCGCCATCCCGAGCGCGGCATGGTTTCGCCTGCCGAGTTCATCCCGATCGCGGAAGACACCGGACTGATCAACGAGATCGGCGAATGGGTGCTGGCGACCGCCTGCCGCGACGCCGCCACCTGGCCCGACGACATCCGCCTCGCCGTCAACGTCTCGCCGGTGCAGTTCAAGAGCGACACGCTGGCGCTGAAGATCATGGCGGCGCTGGCCGCGTCCAATCTGGCGGCCAGCCGGCTCGAGCTCGAGATCACCGAGGCCGTGCTGATCCGCGACGACGACACCGCGCTTGCGATCCTGCATCAGCTCCGCGCCATCGGCATCCGCATCGCGCTCGACGATTTCGGTACCGGCTATTCGTCACTGAGCTATCTCCACCGCTTCCCGTTCGACAAGATCAAGATCGATCGCTGCTTCGTCAGCGACATCGCAGGTCCTGACGGCTCCGCCAGCATCGTGCAGGCCGTGGTCAATCTCGCCAGCGCCCGCCGCATGGCGACCACGGCCGAAGGCGTCGAGACCGAGGAGCAGCGGCGGCTGTTGCGCACGCTCGGCTGCACCGAGATGCAGGGCTATTTGTTCAGCGCCGCCAAACCGGCCGACAAGATCGTGGAGCTGTTTGCGCTGCATCGCAGCCGTCTCGCCCAGCGCCACGGCAATGGAGCGCGCCGCCGCGAAGCCAGCTAGGGCTTCGCAAGAGACGACCGCGCTCGCCAAACGAATTTGCCCGGAAGCGGTGATCCACTCCCGGGCGATATCGAAGGTCAAGATGACCGCTGGAAACTAGTTCGGCACCGTCGTCTTCGGCGCGGGCTTTGCGGCTGCCGCATTCACGGTGACGCCGTGCAGGAAGTCGAAGGCCGCGTGCAGTGCCTTGTCGTCCTTCTCTTCCGGTGGGACATAGGACTGCGATCCGGTCTGCTCCTTGCCGTCGGCGGCCTGCAGATGGCCGCGCATCTGGGACTCCGCGATGGTGTCGACGCGGCCCTTCAGCTCCGGCGGCACGTCCTGGAGGATCTCGATGTCGGGCGCGATGCCCTGGGCCTGGATCGAGCGGCCGGACGGCGTGTAATAGCGCGCCGTGGTCAGTGCCAGCGCACCGTTACCGGCACCGAGCGGAATGATGGTCTGCACCGAGCCCTTGCCGAACGAGCGCGTGCCGATCAGCGTCGCGCGCTTGTGGTCATGCAGCGCGCCGGACACGATCTCCGAGGCCGAAGCAGAGCCGCCGTTGATCAGGACCACCAGCGGCTTGCCTTTGGTGAGGTCGCCGCCTTGCGCCGTGAAACGCTGGGTCTCTTCCGGATTGCGGCCGCGGGTCGAAACGACCTCGCCGCGCTGCAAGAACGCGCTCGACACCGATACCGCCTGGTCGAGCAGGCCGCCCGGGTTGTTGCGCAGGTCCATCACATAGCCGACAAGCTTGTCCTGCGGCACGTCCCTGGAAATCGACGCAATCGCTTTCTTCAGGCCGTCGGTGGTCTGCTCGTTGAACGAGGTGACGCGGATGTAGCCGACGTCGCCGTTCTCGACGTGGAAGCGCACCGGGCGCACGTGGATGATCTCGCGCTTGATTGCGACGTCGAGCGGCGCGTCGGCGCCCTTGCGCACGATGGTGAGCTTGGTCTGGGTGTCGACGGGACCCTTCATCCGGTTGACGGCCTGCTCGAGCGTCATGCCCTGCACGTTTTCGCCGTCGATCTTGCTGATGAGGTCGCCGGACATGATGCCGGCCTTGGACGCCGGCGTGTCGTCGATCGGCGAGACGACCTTGACGAGGCCCTCCTCCATGGTCACCTCGATGCCGAGGCCACCGAACTCACCGGAGGTGGTCTCCTGCATCTCGGTCCAGGCCTTGGCGTTCATGTAGCGCGAATGCGGATCGAGCGAGGTCACCATGCCCGTGATCGCACCTTCGATCAGCTTGGCATTGTCGGGCTTCTCGACATAGCTCGCCTTCACCCGCTCAAAGACCTCCCCGAACAGGTTGAGCTGGGAATAGGCGTCATCCGTGCCCGCGCCGACCGCCGCCCGTGCCGCCCACAGTCCGCCCTGCGGACCGGATACGAGGAGGGTCAGGCATGCGCCGGTGAGCGCGCCCAGGGGGAACAGCAGGGTTTTCCGCATGGAATGGGTGGCCTTTTCGCTTAGCGGTTCTTTTGAGGCTTGGCAGCCGCCATCCAAATGGCGATCCAGCCCGGTTCTCACAATATCATTCTGGTTTCTTCAAGGCCGGCCTGCCACGCCGGCGGGCACGCGATGAAAATCCCTTCGCCTGGACCTAAACATTTGGCAACGTTCGGACACCAGCCCTCCCGGACAGCGGGAATCGGTCGGCCGACGACGCTTCGCAGCTATGCGAGTTTAGGATGGTTTTGGAAGGCCGAACGGGATAGGCGATGGCGTAAGACTTCAAATTCTCGGGAGGACAACAATGAACGACGCGCCCCGGCCGGAACGGAATGTCGAACTCGGCGCCAGTAACGAGCCATTCCAGAACCTGCACGAATTCATCCGGAAGGCGCGCTCCAACCTCAACCAGAACGCCTGGGACTACATCGTCGGTGCGGCCGAGACCGAGACCACCATGCGTCGCAACCGCATGGCGCTGGACGAGATCGCTTTTCGCCCCCGAGTGCTGCGTGACGTGCGCAAGGTCGATGGCTCCGTCGAGCAGTTCGGCCGCAACATGCGCCTGCCTGTCGTGCTTGCGCCTGTCGGCGCGCTGGAAATCTTCGATCCGCTTGGAGCCGCCAGCGTTGCCCGCGCCGCCGGCAGATTCGGCGCCGCCCATATGCTGAGCTCGGTTTCCGAACCTGGCCTCGAAAAGACCGCCGAAGCCGCCCCCGATGCGTTGCGCATGTACCAGCTCTATGTTCGCGGCGATGACGCGTTCGTGGCCGATGTCGTCAGCCGCGCCGAGAAGGCCAGATATGCCGCCTTCTGCCTGACCGTCGACACCGCCCATTACAGCCGTCGCGAGCGTGACATCGCCAAGCGCTACGTTCGCGAGAGCCGTCTGCGCGCCACCGGAGGCGACTACCAGAAGGGCCTGGAATGGCGGACCGTGAAAATGGTCAAGGACAAGTTCCGGATACCGTTGATCCTCAAGGGCATCGCCACTGCCGAGGACGCGCAGATCGCGGTCGATCACGGCGTCGAGTGGATCTACGTCTCCAACCATGGCGGCCGTCAGCTCGATCACGGCCGCGGTGCCATGCATGTGCTGCCCGAGATCGTCGAAGCGGTGAAGGGCCGCGCCAAGATCATGGTCGATGGCGGCATCTGCCGCGGCACCGACATCGTCAAGGCGATCGCGGCGGGCGCAGACCTCGTCGGCATCGGCCGGCTGCAATGCTGGGCACTGGCTGCGGCGGGCGAGACCGGCGTGGCGCGGATGCTCGAGCTGCTCGAGGACGAGGTGCTGCGCTGCCTCGGTCTCCTGGGCGCCACCTCCTTCGCCGAGGTCGACAAATCCTGTCTGCACCCGGCCACCGCAACCAACGCGCCGAGCGTGTTCAGCGCATTCCCGCTGTTCGACCACGAACCCTACCGATACTGATGGAAAGGACGCAAGTGACCTCGCTCTCGCCTGGTAGCGCCGATGCGCTTCTGTTCGATCTCGGACGCGTCGTGCTCGACATCGATTTCTCCAAGGCGATCACCTGCTGGGCGCGACATGCCGACTGCGAGCCGGAAGCCATCGTCGCGCGCTATATGCGCGACAGCGAGGCCTACCGGCTGCACGAGGTCGGCAAGATCAGCGACGAGGACTATTTTGCCTCGCTGCGCGCATCGCTCGGCATCGGCATCTCGGATGCGCAGTTCCTCGAAGGATGGAACGCGATCTTCGCCGGCGAGATGCCTGATATTGCGGAGCTGCTGCCGCGTGCGGCGAAGCAGATGCCGGTCTATGCCTTCTCCAACACCAACCGCCCCCATGTGGACTTTTTTTCGAAGGAATATGCCGACCTGCTCGGGCATTTCCGCGAGCTCTACCTGTCCTCGAGCATCGGGCTGCGCAAACCCGATGCGGAGGCCTTCGACCATGTCGTCGCCGCGATGGGGGTGCCCGCGAACCGCATCGTGTTCTTCGATGATCTCGCCGAGAACGTGGAAGGTGCACGGGCGCGCGGCCTGACCGCGGTGCATGTGACCTCGCCGACCGACGTCGGAAATGCCCTGAAGGCGCTGGGGATCTGACTTGGCAACCCGGCTCTGATTCCGGAGGCAATTTCACTGGAACTCGGGAACCAAAACCCTTTGTGCATTTTTGTACAGAGTTCCGGGAACGGAATCCCCGGCTCCGGACTCTATAGTCCGTTGGGAATTCTACATTGGACTTATCATCGTGTTGGGCAAAACCTACCTCACCAAGCAGGCCTCCCTGCTGATGAAATACGCCAGGACCACCTCGAATTCTGAGCTCTCCGCAAAACTGATCAGCAAGGCCGCCGACCTGAAGGCCCAGGCCGATCCAATGCCCGACAAGAATCCCAAAGCGCCTGATGTCAGTCCGAGCGAGCCGCCGGGGACCTGACCGATGCTGGCCACGGCTCTTGTCTTTGCCTTGGCCGTCGTTGTGCCGGTATGCGTCGCTCTCCAGATCATGCCCCGGCTGAACCTCCAGCTTCGTCCCACGGCTCCAGGGGTGGGATAAATCATCTTGTGCGGCTGCTTTGCCTGGACGCTCCCGCTCGGCTAGAACTCTCGCCGCTGATTTGCCCGAATGGGCGTAGCTGGAGTTTTCACCGTGGCCCTCATGCCGGTATCCGATGCGCTTGCTGCCGTGCTCGCGGGAGCGGAGCCGCTGGCTGAGGAAACAGTCGCGCTCGATCGGGCCTTTCATCGCGTGCTTGCGCGCGATGTCGCGGCGCGGCGGACGCAGCCGCCTGAGGCGATGTCGGCGATGGATGGCTATGCCGTGCGTGCGGCCGATGCGGCCGAGGTCGACACACGGCTCACGGTGATCGGCGAAGTCGCAGCCGGCCGGCCGTTTGCTGGAAGGGTCGGCGCCGGCGAAGCCGTGCGGATCTTCACCGGTGGCGTCGTTCCCGATAACGCGGATGCCGTGGTGATCCAGGAGGACACCGTCGCCGACGGCGAGTGCATCACGATCAAGGAAGCCGCCATCACCGGACGACACATCCGCCCGGCCGGCATCGACTTCCGCGAGGGCGACGTGCTCCTGCGCAGCGGCACGCGGCTCACGGAGCGCGACCTCGCACTCGCCGCCGGGATGAACCATCCGCAACTCGCGGTCCGCCGCCGGCCGACGGTCGCAATTCTCGCCACCGGCGATGAGCTGGTGATGCCGGGCTCGACGCCCGGCCACGGCCAGATCGTCTATTCCAATGGCTATGCCCTTCATGCTCTGGCTCGCAGCGAAGGTGCCGACACGATCGATCTCGGGGTCGCGGCCGATACGTTTGCCGCCACCACATCGGGCATCCGTCGCGCGCGCGAGAGCGGCGCCGACATCCTGATCACGACCGGCGGTGCCTCGGTGGGCGACCACGATCTGGTGCAACAGGCACTGAGGGACGAAGGTATCTCGATGGCGTTCTGGAAGATCGCGATGCGACCGGGCAAGCCCATGATGAACGGGCAACTCGGATCGATGCGCGTGATCGGCCTGCCCGGCAATCCCGTATCATCCTACGTTTGCGCTTTCCTGTTTCTGGTCCCGCTGATTCGCGCGCTGTCGGGGCGTTCGGTGGTTCATCATCGCCGCGAGCGCGCCGTGCTCGGCCGCGATGTCGGCGCCAACGATCAGCGCGAAGATTATCTGCGCGCGCGGCTGGCAGAGCGTGACGACGGCACGCTGGTCGCCGTTCCCGTCGATCATCAGGACTCCTCGTTGCTTTCGAATCTGGCTGCGGCACAGGCACTTCTCGTGCGCGCACCGTTCGCGCCGAAGGCCGAAGCAGGCACCGCTTGCGAGGTGCTGCGGCTGCCCGTCTGACCGCTTCGTTCGCGTGCGTTCCGCGAACTTCGTCGCGTTCACGGCAAATTAAGCAGTTGCGGAACATGTATCGAACATATAGTGTCCGTTCATGATTTGTTTCGAGCATGTAGCGGCTTATGGCTGAATTCAGCGTCTCGGAATTGAACGACATCACCAGGGGGATTTTGGTCGAGATGTTAACGCGCAAACAATACGAGCTCCTGCGGTTCATCAGCGAGCGGCTGAAGGAAAGCGGCGTACCACCCTCCTTCGACGAGATGAAGGACGCGCTCGATCTGCGCTCGAAATCGGGCATCCACCGCCTGATCACTGCGCTCGAGGAGCGCGGCTTCATCCGCCGTCTGCCCAACCGCGCCCGCGCGATCGAGGTGATCAAGCTGCCCGAGCTCCAGGCCGCCGCCGGCAATCGCCGCGGCTTCACCCCGAGCGTCATCGAGGGCAACCTCGGCAAGGTGCGCATGACGTCGAGCCCGCCGGCGGATGAGGGCGAGCGTCCCGTCGCGGTGCCCGTCATGGGCCGGATCGCGGCCGGTACGCCGATCGAAGCCTTGCAGACCCGCAGCCACACTATCAGCGTTCCGCCCGACATGCTCGGCGCGGGCGAGCACTATGCGCTCGAAGTGCGCGGCGATTCCATGGTGGACGCCGGCATCCTCGACGGCGACATGGCCCTCATCCAGCGCAACGAGAGCTGCGACACTGGCGACATCGTCGTCGCCCTGATCGACGACGAGGAAGCCACCTTGAAGCGCTTCCGTCGCCGCGGCGCCTCGATCGCGCTCGAGCCAGCGAATGCCGCCTATGAGGTCCGCATCCTGCCCCCCAACCGGGTCAAGATCCAGGGCAAGCTGATCGGTCTCTATCGCAAGTACTGAGCGCCACGTTCTCGCGCGATCGGTGACTGCGATCAACGATTGGAGCGGACGATTGTCCGCTCCGGCTGGATAGACTTTCTGGTTCTGCACAGATTATCCCGCCACCTCTCCAGCCCTACATCCCCGGCATGCCGCAACGAAGCACACTCGCTTCGATGGGCCTCCAGGGAGACTGAGGAGAGAATGATGAGCAAGATCATCCTGAGCACCGTCACGATGACGCTGATCGCAGCGTCCGGATCGCACGCCTTTGCTGCGCATGCGCAGCATCGCCTCGGCAAGGTGCCGCAGGCGACGAGCGCGCAGATCCGCGATGCCCGCAACGCCATCGAGCAACAGGCGCAGCCCGGCTGGCAATATTCCGGCTGGTCCGCGCCGGCCGGACGCTGAGCGCGAAGCCTCCCAAATGCACGGAGGCAAGCTTTGTTCCCAGCCGTTCGGGAAAGATAATGTGATTGCGGCTCGCGGATCGGAGCCGCAGATTTGCCTACAACCAAGCAGAGCCTTGCAGGCTTCAACTCTGATAGAGGCCGGCGCCTCCAGGACAGAGGCGCGGGTTGCTATCCCCGATGAGGAGCACCCGATGTGTGACTATAGCTTGCATGCCGTCGCGACGCGTCCCGCAGAAGTCGGCGAGACGATCGTCACGACAACGTTCCGCGGCACCTCGACGCGCGGCTTCGCCTCTGAAGCCGACATGTCGGTCGCGGTCTGCCTGCTTCCGGGAACGGAGCTCGCCTTCGCCGACAACGTCCGCTACGACAACAGGTGGATCTGGACCCGCACCATCAATTCCCGCGTAGGCAAGTTCGGCAAGGTTGATCCGCACATTCCCGATCGCCATCACGACGCGATCGAATTCCCCGATGGCAAATACGTGCTGGTGACGCAGCTCGTCGAAGGCCAGCGCGCAACCGTGCTGCAACTGCCCGTGACCCAGCCGCTCGGCGAGCGCGAGCACAAGCCGCAAGTGGCCGCCGACAGTCGCACGACGCCGCCACGCCTGCCGATCGGCTGAAGCGTCGATTCTAGTCCTCGGCCTGAAGGTCGGCCTCCGACGGCGTTGCGTCTTTGGTCCGCGGAGCTGCCGACCGTGGCTTGAGGGTTTGGCCGAAATCTGCATCGCCGGGCGCCACCGGCGACCAGGAGCGGTTTGCGCCCCTCGCTCTCACCGGCTGAACCGCAAAACCGTCACCGCGCTGTGTCAGCGCAAGCGCGCCCTGGCTCGCCAGACGCGGCCGATCGATCACCATTGCAGCGCAATCGGGCGGCGCAGGCCTCGCCGTCACCACCAGCGCTGCGCGGCTGCAATCGTCGGCCAGCGCGTCGATGCGCAGCGCCAGCGCAATCATGCGGCCGTCGGCAAGCGGCGTCACGCAGCCGGCATCGTCGCACGACACGCCGTCGCCGAGCGAAGCGCTGGCGGCATCGCGCGGGTCGGCGTCCGCCGCGAGCCACTCCTTGAGAAGGAAATTGTCCTTCTTCGTCCTGATCAGATGCAGCTGCCCATCCTTGCCGCGCACCGCGACGTTCTGGCCGTCGGCGGCAATGAGAATGTCGGGTTGCCGCACCGACAAGGCCCAGATCGTTGCGACCGCAAGCACGATCGCACCCGACCAGCGCAGCGGCGTGCGCAACAGCCCCATCAGGACAAGCCCCAGGCTCGCCGTCACCAGCGGCGCGGTGCCGAAGGCGCCGACATGGCCGATAGCCCCTGGCAATGCCGCCACCCAGCGGGTGACCACAATCATCCAGTCGATGCCGATCCCCATCAGCCACCAGAACACGCCGTCCAGCCCGAATGGAGCCGCGAGCAGTCCCAACAGCCCGGCCGGCATCACCAGCGCCGAGACGACGGGCATCGCACCGAGATTGGCGAGCACGCCGTAGGGCGTGACGCGGTGAAAATGGAAGGCGGCATAGGGCGTGGTCGCAAGCCCCGCGATCATGGAAGCCATGAACAGCATCGCGATCTCGCGGCCGCCCCACAGCGCAATCCGCGCCGTCGTCGAATGATCGGGCGAGGCAAGCAGGTTCGGCATCCCGATCTGCACCATTGCCACCAGCCCGAGCGTCGCCGCAAACGACATTTGGAAGCTCGGATGCACCAGCGCTTCCGGCGCAACCGCGAGCACGATCAGCGCCGCCACCGCCAGCGTGCGGAACGTGATCGCGCGACGGTCGACGATCACGGCAATCAGCACCACCGCGGTCATGAAGAACGATCGCTGGGTTGCGACCTCCGCGCCCGAGAGCAGCAGATAGAATGCGGAGGCCACCAGCGCCGCGGCCGCCGACCATTTCTTGATTGCGAATCCGGCCGCCAGCCCGGGGATCAGCGCCAACAGCGCGCGGACCGCGAAGAAGACGACTCCAGCGACGACCGCCATGTGATAGCCGGAGATCGACAGCACGTGGCCAAGCCCCGAGACGAACATCGCATCGTTGACGGGCGTGGTGATCGCATCGCGGCGGCCGGTCAAAAGCGCGGTCGCGATTGCGCGGTTGTCGCCGTCGAGCACGGCGCGGATCCGCGCGTCGATCGCATCGCGCAGGCCCTGCATGAGCGCAGCATAGCGCAACTGCAATCCGCCTGACACCGGCGGCGTCACCGTCGTGATCGCCCCCATCGCGAAACCGGACGCGCCGATGCCCTGGAAGAACATGTCGCGCGAGAAATCGTAGCTGCCCGGCCGCAACGGCGACAGCGGCGGCATCAACCGGGCGTTCAACTGCACGAAGCTGCCGACATCGGGCGCCGTCCCCTTGCGCACGGAGAGGCGGACGCGCTCGAGCTTGACGTCGCCGCGCTGCGCCTCCATCGCGGTGACGCGCAGCACGAACCGGTCGGTGCGTTCGCGAATGTCGCGGGTCTCGACGAAGCCCGACAGCGACACGGAATAAAGCGGCTTTGCGAGCACGGCGTGGGCGATGCTTGCTGTCCTCCACGTCGCCGCAGCAAGACCGGCCGCAACCGCCGCGATCATGATCGCGGGTGCAAACCACCGGCTCCGCCGCAACAGAACCGCGCCAAGCGTCGACGCGCCCGCCGTCGCGACCGTCACCCAGAGCACCGGCTCATGGTCGGCGGCGAAGTACAGCGCGATGCCGCAGCCGAAGGCGATGGGGACCCATGGGAACAGTCGTCCAGCGCCGGCCTCGGCCTTCGCCCAATCACCCAGCTTTCCGGCGATCGACGACCAGACGCCGAAGCCTGCCGGCACAAAGCCGCCGGCCGACGCTGTTCGGCCGCTGCCGGGCCAGGTCCCGGCCATACCTTGCGAGGCACGTTGTGGCCGGCCCGGCTCCGCCATCCCTCAGCAACCCTGCGCTACGCTACTGCACGGAAGCTACCGGAACGTGCGGCGGCACGGATAGCGGCACAAATCGGGAACGAAGAGGCTTCCGCCCTACTTTTCCTCTTCCATCGTCACGGCGACATCGGCCTTGGCGGACAGCCGAACCTTGTTGCCCTCGACATCGGCAACCAGGCCCTTGTCGATGAAATGGTGGTGGCCCTTGTGGCTGCCCTCGCCGCTGTCCTTTTTGGTCAGCTTGATGCGATTGCCTTCGACCTTGTCGACCGTGCCGATATGGACACCGTCGGCGCCGATGACTTCCATATGCTCAGCGATGTTCTGCATGGTGGGATGCTCCTGTGGATCCACCTCAACCCGGCGCCCGCGCATTCGTTTCCAGCGCCGGAATGACGATGCCGTGCGCGGCGCGCCTGTCAGATCAACGGCGCCTTCGCCGAGGCGTGGTGATTGACGATCTTCCAGTCGCCGTCTTCGCGAATGATGACCCAGCTGATCTTGACGACGAGGTCAGGCCGTTCGCCCGCCAGGTCGAACGTGATGGTCGCGCCCATGTTGATCGTATCGGGCCCTGCCTGCGCCGCCTGCACCTCGGAGAACGCCGCGCTCGGCCTGCGCCAGCGCGGCAGGCCGTTGAAGTAATCGGCCACGCCATTCCTGCCCCGATAGAGCTTCGGGTTGGAGCCGAAGAAGAATGCGTTCTTTGAATAAAGCGACGACAGCGCAACCGCATCGAGGGTCGCGAAGCCGGCGCACCATTTCGCGATGATGGCGGAAACGGCGGCGTCGGCTGCACTGCACATCTTGCGTCCCTCAGCCCTTTGCCTCAGCCATTTGCCTCAGCCCTTGGCGACTTCCTTGGCGAACGTATCGCGCAAGCCAATGGTGCGTGAGAACACCGGCTTGCCGGGCGTGGAGTCCTTGTCGCGCACGAAATAGCCCTGGCGCTCGAACTGCATCGGTTCGATCGAATTGCTTTCCGCGACCGATGCCTCGATCCGGGCGTCGGAGAGGATCTCCAGCGATTGCGGGTTGAGGTCAGCAGCGAAGTTCGAGGCATCCGGGCTCGGGTTGGCGAAGAGCTGGTTGTAGATGCGGATCTCCGCAGGGACAGACGTTGCGGCCGGCAGCCAGTGCATGGTCGCCTTGACCTTGCGGCCGTCAGGCGCGTTGCCGCCCTTGGTCGCGGGATCGTAGGTGCAGCGCAGCTCCACCACCTCGCCCCTGTCGTTCTTGATCACGCCGGTGCACTTGACGAAATAGGCATAGCGCAGCCGCACCTCGTTGCCCGGCGACAAGCGGAAGAACTTCTTCGGCGGGTTCTCCATGAAATCGTCCTGCTCGATATAGAGCTCGCGGCCGAACGTGATCTTGCGCGTGCCGGCGCTGGGATCGTCCGGGTGGTTGATCGCCTCGAGTTCCTCGCTCTGCCCTTCCGGATAGTTCTCGATGACGACCTTCAGCGGCCGCAGCACGCCCATGCGGCGCTGCGCGGTGCGGTTCAGCTCCTCGCGGATGCAGAATTCCAGCATGCCGACGTCGACCACGCTGTTGGCCTTGGCCACACCGATGCGCTTGACGAATTCACGCAACGCCGCCGGCGGCACGCCGCGGCGGCGCATGCCCGCGATGGTCGGCATCCGCGGATCGTCCCAGCCCGCGACGTGGCCGTCGCGGACAAGCTGGGTCAGCACCCGCTTCGACAGCAGCGTGTAGGTCAGATTGAGCCGCGCCATTTCGTACTGATGCGGCCTCGACGGCACCGGCAATCTCTCAATGAACCAGTCATAGAGCGGCCGGTGGTCCTCGAACTCCAGGGTGCAGATCGAGTGCGTGATGCCCTCGATCGCATCCGACTGGCCGTGCGCGTAGTCGTAGCTCGGATAGATGTGCCATTTGGTGCCGGTGCGCGGATGGTGCGCATGCAGGATGCGGTAGAGCACGGGGTCGCGCAGGTTGATGTTGCCGGCGGACATGTCGATCTTGGCCCGGAGCACGCGCGCGCCGTTCGGGAATTCGCCCGCCTTCATGCGACGGAACAGGTCGAGGTTCTCCTCCACGCTGCGGTCGCGAAACGGCGAGTTCTTGCCGGGTTCGGTCAGCGTGCCGCGCGACAGCCGGATCTCTTCCTGGGACTGATCGTCGACATAGGCGAGCCCGTCGCGGATCAGCTGCTCCGCCCATTCGTACAGGCGGTCGAAATAATCAGAGGCATAGAACAGGTTCTTGCCCCAGTCGTAGCCCAGCCAGTGCACGTCGGCCTGGATGGAATCGATATATTCCTGCTCTTCCTTGACCGGATTGGTGTCGTCGAAGCGCAGATGACAGCGGCCTGGAAATTCCTGGGCGATGCCGAAATTGAGGGCGATCGACTTGGCGTGGCCGATATGCAGGTAGCCATTCGGCTCCGGCGGGAACCGGGTCACGATCTCCCTGTACTTGGCCTGATCGAGGTCGGCCTGGATGATGTCACGAATGAAATCGCGCCCAATCTCAGTCGTCACCGGTTCTGTGCTCATCCTGCAATCCTGTCGGGAAGTCAGCGGCCCTTCTGCCAAATTCGCGTGGCTGAGCCAAGGCCTCAGGGGATCCGCCGTTGGGCTTTAGTTATGCTCCGGTCCTGATATATACCACCGCTTCAATGCAGAGGCCCTGCCAAGAATGACCGATTCCGTCGTCACGCGCTTTGCGCCCTCTCCAACCGGCTTCCTCCATATCGGAGGCGCCCGCACGGCGCTGTTCAACTGGCTCTATGCGAAGAAGCACGGCGGCAAGATGCTGCTCCGGATCGAGGATACCGACCGGGAGCGCTCTACCGAGGCCGCGATCGGCGCGATCCTGGACGGGCTGAAATGGCTGGAGCTCGGCTGGGATGGCGACGTCATCTATCAGTTCAGCCGCGCCGCCCGTCACCGCGAGGTGGCCGAGCAGCTGCTCGCCGACGGCAAGGCCTACCGCTGCTACGCCACTGCCGAGGAGCTCACCGCCATGCGCGAGAAGGCGCGCAGCGAGGGCCGCACTCGCCTCTATGACGGCATGTGGCGCGACCGCGATCCGGCAACCGCCCCTGTTGACGTCAAGCCGACCATCCGCCTCCGGGCGCCGCAGACCGGCGAGACCGTGATCGAGGATCAGGTCCAGGGCCGCGTGGTCTGGCAGAACGAGAACCTCGATGACCTCGTCCTGCTGCGCGGCGATGGCAACCCGACCTACATGCTCGCGGTGGTCGTGGACGACCACGACATGGGCGTCACCCACGTCATCCGCGGCGACGACCATCTGATCAACGCCGCCCGCCAGAAGCAGATCTATGACGCAATGGGCTGGGCACTGCCGAACATGTCGCATATCCCGCTCATCCACGGTCCTGACGGTTCGAAGCTGTCCAAGCGCCACGGCGCGCTCGGCGTCGATGCCTACCGCGCCATGGGTTACCTTCCGGCCGCGCTGCGCAACTATCTCGTTCGGCTCGGCTGGAGCCATGGCGACCAGGAGATCTTCTCGACGCAGGAGATGATCGCGGCCTTCGATCTCGCCAGCGTCGGCCGCGCCGCCGCCCGCTTCGACTTCGCCAAGCTGGAAAACCTCAACGGCCATTATATCCGCCACTCCGACGATCAATCACTCGTGAAGATGTTCGAGGACGTGCTCGATCACGTCGTGCCCGCCCGCACCGAGATCAAGGCCAAGTTGAACGACACCACGCGCGCCCAGCTGCTGAAGGCCATGCCGGCCCTGAAGGAGCGCGCCAAGACGCTGATCGAGCTGATCGATGCCGCCTATTTCATCTTCGCCGACCGGCCGCTGCAGCTCGATCCCAAAGCGGCGGCCCTGCTGACGCCCGAGAACCGCAAACTGATCGGCCAGCTTCATTCCGCGCTGGAGAATGTGGAGACGTGGAGCGGCACCAGCACGGAAGCTGCGCTGCGCGCTTTTGCCGAGGAAAATAGTCTCAAGCTCGGCGCAGTCGCCCAGCCCTTGCGGGCGGCACTGACCGGCCGCACCACGTCGCCTGGCATATTTGAGGTTTTGGACGTGCTGGGACGCCAGGAAAGCCTGGGCCGGCTCGAGGATCAGTCCAAAGCCCCGACTACGACGTAAGTAGGCCATGGCTGCCATGATCTTGCAGCGCACACAGCAATAATATACCCATCTTCCCGTACATTCTGGAACATCCGGCCTGCCCCATCTTCGCCTGGGGCCTCCGGGACTGGCCCGTTTCACCACACATCGGGGACCTCTGATGGACGCAAAACCAAGCAACAAGACCGCCACGCTGACGGTCGGAAACAAGAATTACGATCTTCCGATCTATAGCGGCAGCGTCGGACCTGATGTCGTCGATATCGGCAAGCTGTACGGCCAGTCCGGCCTGTTCACCTACGATCCGGGCTTCACCTCGACCGCGAGCTGCCAGTCCAAGATCACCTATATCGACGGTGACGCGGGCGTTCTGGAATATCGCGGCTACCCGATCGAACAACTCGCCGAAAACGGCGACTTCCTCGAGACCTGCTATCTCCTGCTGTTCGGCGAGCTGCCGACCGCCGAGCAGAAGAAGGACTTCGACTATCGCGTCATCCATCACACGATGGTGCACGAGCAGATGGCCCGCTTCTTCCAGGGCTTCCGGCGCGATGCTCATCCGATGGCCGTGATGGTGGCCTCCGTCGGCGCGCTCGCCGCCTTCTACCACGACAGCACCGACATCAATGATCCCAACCAGCGCATGATCGCTTCCATGCGCATGATCGCGAAGATCCCCACGCTGGCCGCGATGGCCTACAAATACACGGTCGGCCAGCCCTTCGTGTATCCGAAGAACTCGCTCAGTTTTGCCGAGAACTTCCTCAACATGTGCTTCGCCGTGCCGTGCGAGGAGTACAAGATCAACCCGGTGCTCGCCGATGCGCTGGACAAGATCTTCATCCTGCATGCCGACCACGAGCAGAACGCCTCGACCTCGACGGTGCGTATCGCCGGCTCCTCCGGCGCCAACCCGTTCG
Source organism: Bradyrhizobium sp. USDA 4472 (assembly GCF_054058595.1). NCBI lineage: Bacteria > Pseudomonadati > Pseudomonadota > Alphaproteobacteria > Hyphomicrobiales > Nitrobacteraceae > Bradyrhizobium > Bradyrhizobium sp. USDA 4472. Next base: position 6,061,790 of record NZ_JBSSAM010000001.1, on the reverse strand, counting down.
CCTGCATCGCCGCCGGCATCGCCTGCCTCTGGGGCCCGGCGCATGGCGGCGCCAACGAAGCTGCGCTGGCGATGCTCGCCGAGATCGGCACCGTGGACAAGATCCCCGAGTTCATCGCCAAGGTGAAGGACAAGAACTCCGAAGTCCGCCTGATGGGCTTCGGTCACCGCGTCTACAAGAACTACGACCCGCGCGCCAAGATCATGCAGAAGATGTGTCACGCCGTGCTCAAGGAGACCGGCCATGGCGACGATCCGATGCTTAAGGTGGCGCTCGAGCTCGAGAAGATCGCGCTCAGCGATCAGTACTTCATCGACCGCAAGCTCTACCCGAACGTCGACTTCTATTCGGGCATCACGCTGAAGGCGATGGGCTTCCCGGTCTCGATGTTCACCGTCCTGTTCGCGGTCGCCCGCACCGTCGGCTGGATCAGCCAGTGGAGCGAGATGATCGAGGACCCGCAGCAGAAGATCGGCCGTCCGCGCCAGCTCTACACCGGCGTCACCAAGCGCGACTACGTTGCGATGAAGGATCGCAAGTAAGTTTGGACTCAAGTCCCGATGCAGCGGCGCCATCGCAAGATGGCGCCGTTTTTGTTTGGGCACGCACTTGACAGTGGAAGCGCTCCGCGCGCAAATTCTTACACTAAGTAAGAATGACGACAGGGATGGAAATGCCGGAGCAGCCGAGAAGTCGGCGGCAGACGCGCGCTGCCATTTTAACGCATTTGCTTCAGTCCGGCGGTTCGTTCCGGCCGCCGCTGGCGAAGGCCGCACGCCTGTCCGAAGCGAGCCTGTCGCGCATCCTGTTTGACCTGAAGGCCGAAGGCCTGATCGAGGAAGTGCGTCGCCCTGCCCCCTATGTCGGCGGCCCGACGGGTCTGGTGTCGCTCGATCGCACGGTGGCGCTCGCGGCCCTCGAGCTCACCGAACGCTGGCTCAGCGTCGGGGTTGGCGACCTGTCAGGCAGGCTGCAGTACAGCGAGCGTGTGCCGCTGCCGAACAAGCCCACCGCCGAATCCGTCGGCCGGGTCTATCGCGAGGCGTTGACCTTGCTGCGCGGCTGGACGCGACGGCACCGCATCGAACTCGCACAGATCGGCGTCACCGTTCCCGGGCTTGGCCGGCTGAGTGAGTTCGGCAACCCCATCATTCCCTGCGACATCGAACAGATCGGCGGCATGTTCGACGAATTGTTCGCAGGCGTACCTGTCACCTTCACCAATTCGGTGGTGGCGCACGCCACCTTTCATCGTTATCGCACGGAAAATTATCCGTTCGGCGATGCGCATCTGTTCGTCTTCGTCGGCCAGGGCGTCGCGGGCGCCTGGGTGGATGATCCGATCGAGGACGACGCGCTCGATCCGATCGAGCTCGGCCACATGGTCTTCGGAACCGATGGACCGCTTTGCCGCTGCGGACATCACGGCTGCGTCGAAGCCTACACGTCGCTGCCGGCGCTGGCCGAGCTGCTCGGCCTGACTGAAGCCGAACTGCTCGCGCTCGGCAACGACTGGATGACCGAGATTCCACTTTCGCCGCGCGTGCGCCAGGAGCTGCGCCGAAGGCTGTTCCGGCTGGGGCTTGCGATCGGCAACACGCTCAACGTCAAACCCTGTCGCGGCGTCGCGATCAGCGGATGGCCCTCTCTGCTCGACGAGGACGATCGCAAGGCCGTGGTCGACGGGATCGATGCCTGCCTGCTCGGCGGCCGGAAACTGGCGCAGGTTTCGCCCGCCTTCGTCCCGCCCTCGAACGGCAACGATCCGCAGGCAGCGCTCGCCTTCGCCGCCTTCTGCCTCGCGAGATCTGGCGGCATGCCGAGCGCATCGACGGAGGCTGCCTGACATGACCTGAGCCGCGTGCGGCTCGCGCACGCCAAGACCAGCGCAAAAAGGCGCAAAAACTTCACACCCGGGAGAAACTGCCATGCCGATCACAACAACAAGGCGTCGTCTGCTCGCTGGATCCGCTGCCGCCCTCGCGCTGCCGGCCTTTGCCCGCGCACAAGGCGCGGTCAAGCCTCGCCTCACCGCAATCTCGCAATGGTCCGCAGGCAGCGACGGTGCTGCGATCACGGCGCTCGGCAAGAAATTCGAGGAAAAAGGCGGCATTTGGCAGCACTCGCCGGTCCCCGGTTTCACCACGGACATGATGAACAAGCTGCGTGCGCAGATCATCGCCGGCGATCCACCGGCCTGCTCGCAGCTCAAGGGCCCCGAGATCGCCGCCTGGTCGAAGATTGCTCCGACCGTCGATCTTGACGCCGTGGTCGCGGCTGCCGGCTACGAGAAGGTCGTCGCGCCGGATCTTGCCAAACTGCACAAGCCGGCAGGCAAATGGATCGCGCTGCCGTTGCAGATCTACAGCACCAACATGCTGTTTCTCTCCAAGCGCGGGATGGACAAGGCCAAGGCCGACAAGGTCCCCGTCACCTGGGCTGACTTCAACGACCTCGCCGAGAAAATGAAATCGGCCGGAATGACCTACCCCATCGCCAACGGCGGTACCCGCGCCGACGATGGGCAGAAATTCGAGGCGTCACTGGCCGGCATCAGCCCGACCGCATACCGCGCCGCCTGCATGAATCTCGACAAGAAGGCGCTGGAGGGCCCTGAGATGAAGGCGGCGTTCGCGCAGACGCGCAAGATCTCCGACTGGTGTGACCCCAACGTCGGGGTCCAACCCTATGCCAACAATTTGAAGCGCTTCGTCGACGGCGACATGGGCATGCTGATCATGGGCGGCTGGGCGCAGGGCGTGTTGAAAAACGCCGGCTTCAAGTTCGACGACTACGTCATCACCCCCGGCCCCAGCGACAACGGCAAGCCCGTCTTCCTCTTGAATGCCGATGCCTTCATCTTCTGGCAACGCAAGGAGGCCGATCTCCAGGCCGGGCAGATGTTGATGGCACAGCTCGTGATGGATCCGGCCATCCAGACCATGTATTCGCAGATCACGGGATCGATCCCCGTGCGCACCGATGTCGACCTGTCCGGCGAAGGCTGGTCGGATGGTCAACGGACAACCGCGGCCGCACTGAAGAATGCCATGGGCAACAACCAGGCCGTCCTGAGTCTCGCGCACAACATGGCCCAGGAAAACGGCCTGACCGCCGCGATGATCGACGTCATCACCGAATATGTGAAGAACAAGACGATCAAGCCGGACGAGGCCGTCAGCCGCCTCGCCGACGCCGTCGAGGGCGCACGTTGAGCGACGCCGTCTCGACAGCAACACGGCCGGGCCGGCCGGCGACCTCCGAGATGGTGCGCCGGCTGCCCGAATTTCTGATGATCTGGGTGCCGCTGCTGTTATCGGCAGCGCACCTCATCTCGTTTTCGATCTGGACCATCTGGATTTCGTTCACGCCCTCCACCCTTGTTCCCGTTACGGGCTGGGTCGGTCTGCGCAACTACAATTCGGTCCTGGCGTCGCGAAACTGGCAGATCGCCTTCGACAATCTGCTGCTGTTCGGCATCGCTTTCGTGCTGCTCAGTTTGACGACCGGCCTCCTGCTCGCGATCCTGCTCGATCAGCGCATTCGCGGCGAGAACGTGCTGCGGACCATCTTCCTGTATCCGCTGGCCGTGTCCTTCGTCGTGACAGGCACGGTATGGAGCTGGCTGCTCAATCCCGGCATCGGCATCGAGAAGCTTGCCCATGATCTCGGCTGGAGCTCCTTCCACTTTGACTGGCTGGTCAACCGCGACATGGCGATCTGGACCATTGTCATCGCGGCGGTCTGGCAATCCTCGGGCTTTGCCATGGCCCTCTTCCTGGCCGGCCTCCGCTCCGTCGATTCCGATATCATCAAGGCGGCACAGATCGACGGTGCCGGGCCTGTCAGAACCTATTGGCGCGTCATTCTGCCGACGCTTTGGCCGATCACCGTCACGGTCATTGTGGTCCAGCTGCAGTTTGCGATCTCGGCCTTCGACCTCGTGCGCGCACTCACCAATGGCGGACCGGGAATCGCGACCCAGCTGCCGGCCCTCGTCGTCTACGATTTGATGTTCCAACGCAGCCAGCTCGGCCGCGGTGCGGCCGCGGCGGTGCTGATGTTGCTCATCCTTCTTGCAGTGCTGCTGCCCTATGCGGCGTGGCGCTACCTCCGGCAACGGCGGGCTGCCCATGCGTGACCGAAGCTTCGCCCCAAGCCGGGCTCTGATCTATCTCGTCGTGACCTTGTTCGCGGCCGCCTATCTCGCGCCGCTGGTCGTCGTCGTCCTGAACTCGCTGCGGACCAACGAGGAGATTGCGCAGAGCTCGATGATTGGCTGGCCGCAACACTGGGCCTTTGGCAATTATGCCATGGCCTGGAGCGGCTTTTGCGTCGCAGAGACCTGCGCCGGCATCCGGCCGTACATGTTGAACTCGGCGCTCATAACGATCCCGGCGACGATCTTCTCGACCCTGCTCGGTGCTGTCGCCGGCTACGCGGTGTCGCTCTGGCGTTTTCGCGGCGATGTCTGGATCTACGGCATCGTCACCCTCGGCCTCTTCCTGCCCCAGCAGATGCGCCTGTTGCCCTGGACCATCGTGTTACGGGACATCGGGCTCATCAACACACTGTCGGGTCTCGTGCTGATCCACACGATCCAGGGGCTCTCCTTCACGGTGCTGTTCTGTCGAAACTATTATGTGGCGATCCCGCACGAGTTGATCAGGGCCGCACGCATCGATGGCGCCGGCTTCTTCCGCATCTTCTGGCGTATCATCCTGCCGCTCTCGGCACCCATCCTGATCGTCACCGTGATCTGGCAGTTCACCCATATCTGGAACGAATTCCTCTATGGCGTGACCTTCACGACCGGCCAACAGCAACCTGTGACGGCCGCGCTCATCGCACTGTCTACCCCAGTCGCAGATATCCCCAAGCAAGGTGTGCAGAGCGCCGCGGTGATCATCGCAGCCCTGCCGACTTTGCTGATCTATCTCTTCGGCGGCAGGTATTTCGTACGCGGCCTCACTGCCGGGGCCGTGAAATGATGGATGTGTCATGGCAGCACTGAGCATTCGCGCCCTGTCCAAGCGCTACGCCAATCTCGAGGTGCTCAAAGGCATCGACCTCGACATCGAGAGCGGCGAATTCACCGTGCTGGTCGGACCGTCCGGCTGCGGAAAATCCACGCTGCTCAACATCGTCGCCGGGCTCGATAACGCGAGCGACGGCACGATCGAGATTGGCGGGCGCGTGGTCAATGATGTCCCGCCCAAGGACCGCGATATCGCCATGGTGTTCCAGTCCTATGCGCTCTATCCGTCAATGACGGTGCGCCAGAACATCACTTTCGGCATGGAATGCCGAGGGGTCGCCAAGGCGGAGCAGGAAAAGGCGCTGGCGAACGTGGCGAAGCTGCTCCAGATCGAACCGCTACTTGGCCGCAAGCCGTCGCAACTGTCCGGCGGCCAGCGCCAGCGCGTCGCGATGGGTCGCGCGCTGGTGCGAGATCCCCTGCTCTTCCTGTTCGACGAGCCGCTCTCCAACCTGGATGCCAAGTTGCGCGTCGAGATGCGCATGGAGATCAAGCGGCTGCACCAGCGCATCGGCGCCACCATCATCTATGTCACCCACGACCAGATCGAGGCAATGACGATGGCGACACGCATCGCCGTGATGCATCGCGGCGTGGTGCAGCAATTCGCCGATCCCGATACCGTGTACCGCTATCCGGCCAATCTGTTCGTCGCGCGTTTCATGGGCTCCCCGCCGATGAACACGATGCCGGCCCGGCTCGAGGCAGATAGCGGCGGGCCAGTGGTGGTGATCGGCGCCGGTCGGCCGGACGAGGTCCGTCTCCGCCTGCAAGGCTACGACGCGGCGCTGTCCTATGTCGGCCGCGAGGTGGTGCTCGGGATCAGGCCGGAATGCATCGCCGAAGGCGACCGGGTGTTCTCCGGCGCCGCCGGCGCGCCCGTCGTCCTCACCGCGCCGGTCGAGATGATCGAACCTACTGGTGCCGAGACCATCGTCCTGCTGCGGCTCGGCGGCGAGCCCGCGCAGGCGCGCATCTCGCCGGACATCCGCCCGACGCCGGGCGCTACGGCTTCCTTTGCGCTGGACACCCGCCGCATTTGCCTGTTCGACCCAGAGACGGAGCGACTGATCGCATGACCAAGACGAACTATGCCGACCTCGCGGAGCGCGTGGTGGTGATCACCGGAGGCGCCAGCGGCATCGGCGCTGCCTTCGTGCGCGCTTTCGCCGGCCAGGGTTCCCGCGTCGCCTTCCTCGACATCGACGCGCAGGCAGGCGAAGCATTGGCGCAGGAGGTGGCAAAGGATTCCGGTACGGCACCGCTGTTCGTGCCGTGCGACCTCATGGACATCGAAGCCTTGCGCGAGGCGTTGACGAAAGTCCACGCATCGCTCGGCGATGCCGCGATCCTCGTCAACAACGCCGCCAATGACCAGCGCCAGGTGTTGGCGGACGTGACACCGGCGGACTTCGACTGGATGATCGGCGTCAACCTCAAGCACGTGTTCTTTGCAGCACAGGCCGTGGTGCCGCAGATGCAGGCGCGCGGCGGCGGTTCGATCATCAACATGTCGTCGATCGCGTGGATGCGCGGTGCACCGGCGCTGCCGGTCTACGCGGCCGCCAAGGCGGCAATCGTCGGCTTCACCAATTCGCTCGGACGCCGCTTCGGCGCCGACCGCATCCGCGTCAACGCGATCGCGCCGGGGATGGTGATCACCGAGCGGCAGCGGAAGCTGTGGTATCCGGACGAGCGGCAGATCGTCGAGATGCGCGCACGCCAGGCCATTCCCGATGCGGTGACGCCAGAGGACATCGCAGACATGGCGCTGTACCTCGCCTCCGACGCGAGCCGACGCATCACGTGTCAATGTTTCCGGGTCGACGGCGGCCTCGCCTAGCGCCCTTTCCGCATCGTCGCGAGCACGATGTCGGCGGCGAGCACGCTCGGCGATTTGTTGCCCGTCGACATGATGGTGTCGAGTTGCGCGAACGCCTCGACCTGCTGCCTGCGCAACGGCGTATCCGTCAGCACCTCGGACAACGCGGCTGCGAGCTTCTCCGGCGTGCAGTCTTCCTGCAAATATTCGGGGATCACGTCCTTGCCGATCACGAGGTTGGCGAGGATCACCGACGAGACCTGGATTGCGCGGCGCAGGATGAAGGCCTCCATGGCGCCGACGCGATAGGCCGTCACCATTGGAATGCCTGACAGCGCGAGCTCCAGCGTCACGGTGCCTGACTTCGCCAGCGCGGCGCGCGCGATCCGGAATGCAGCACGCTTCTCGGTTTCGCCGACCGCGATCTGCGGCTTGACCGGCCAGTTCGCCACACCCTCGCGGATCGCGGCTTCGAGATGCGGCATGGTCGGCAACATCAATTCGAATGCGACGCCCGCGGCCTGCAGCCGGCCGAGTGCCCCGCCGAACACGTCGAGATGATGCCGGATCTCGCTGCGACGGCTGCCGGGCAGCACCAAAAGAACCGGCGGCTCGCTGTCACGGCGGCGCCGCTCCTCGGCGTCGGGCCGCAGCGACGGCAATTGCTCGATCAGGGGATGGCCGACATAGCTGCACGGCGGCCCCTTCAGCTTGCGGTACTCCTCCGGCTCGAACGGCAGCAGACCGAGCACGTGATCGACATAGCCGAGCATGGTGCGCGCCCGACCCGGCCGCCAGGCCCAGACTGAGGGCGAGACGTAATCGATCACAGGGATCGACGGGTTCTTTGCGCGCACGCGACGGGCAACACGATGGGTGAAGTCGGGACTGTCGATGATGACGAGGGCGTCGGGTGCGGCGTCCGTCACGGCATCCGCGGTCTCGCGGATCAGCCGCAGGATTTTCGGCAGCTGCTGCACGACCGCGGCGAGGCCGACGATCGAGAGCTCCTCGATGGGAAACAGCGTCTGGAGCCCTTCGCGCGCCATGGTGTGGCCGCCGACGCCTTCGAACTGGATTCCGTCGCCGAGGCGCTGACGCAGCACTTTCATCAGCGCCGAGCCGAGCCGGTCGCCGGATTCCTCCGTCGCGATGAGAAAGATCTTCCTGATGGGATCACGCGTCTGCATCACGCGGGCAGCCCGACGACGAAGAGATATTTGGCGTCGGCAAGCCCGATCATCGCCTGCGGCTCGGCGGCGATGGTGTTGCCGGCAATGACGGCGACACCGGCAAGGCCGGCCTTGGCGACCCCCTCGATCGTGCGCGGACCGATCGTCGGCAGATCGAAGCGCAGATCCTGCCCGCTCTTCGGCGCCTTCACCAGCACGCCGCGCCCCGCAGCCGCGCGGATGCGGCCCTCCTCGCGGAGCCGCGCCACGCGCACCAGCAGCGCATCGGTGCCCTCGATGTCCTCGACCGCCACCACATGGCCATCGATCACGACGGCGGCCTGGCCGATGTCGAACGGCCCAAGGGCGGTCAGCACCGCGCGCCCGCGTTCGATGTCGGCCTTGACGTTATCGGCCGGCCAGGCGCGCGTGATGCAGCCCTCGGGCATCAAGAGGTCGGGCGCAACGTCCTTGATGCCGACCATGCGAAAACCGTCCTGCTCGAGGATCCGCCCGACACCGGACAGCAGGTGATCGTCGCCGCCGCGGAAGGCGCGGATGACGTTGCCGAGCAATCGCAGCGTCTTGATGTCGAAGCGGATCTCGGAGAGCGAGGGGCGCACCAGCGTACCGATGAAGATCAGGTCGCGGCAGCCCTCCTCGCGGAACAACCGCATGGCGCGGCCGAGCTGGCCGACCGAAATCCAGCGGTGACGAAATTTCTCGACCTGCCTCGGGTCACAGGCGCCACGCAGGGGAAACAGGACCGGCGTGATGCCACGCGCGGCGAGCGACTCGGCGACTGCGAATGGCATGGCGCCACCGCCCGCGACCACGCCGACCGGTGAAGAAGTCTGTGAAGCCGCCGATGTCATGTCCGCGGCCATGCCGGCATCACTTCGCGATGGCCGGAAGGCAGAGCGGGCGCTTGCCCTTGCCGATGAAGCCGAGGATCTCGGCGATCGCGGGATCATCGCTCCCAAGGGGCAGCACCGCCTCCAGGCGCTCGGCGAACGTGCCGGAGCCATGGAAGAGCTTTTGATAGAATGCGCGCACCGTCGCAAGCCGCTGCCTGGTGAACTTGCGCCGCTTCATGCCGATCAGATTGAGGCTCTCCAGCACCGCGTATTGTCCATTGGCGAGCCCGTACGGGATGATGTCATCGCGCACGCCCGAGAGGCCGCCGACCATCACATAGGAGCCGATTCGCGTGAACTGGTGTACCGCCGACAGCCCGCCGATATAAACGCTGTCGCCGATCTCGCAATGGCCGCCGAGCGTTGCCGATGTCGCGAAGATGGCGTTGTCGCCGACGATGCAGTCATGGCCGACATGGCTGTTGTTCATGAAGTAGCCGTCATTGCCGACGCGCGTCTTGCCGCCGCCCTTGACGGTGCCGACATTCATCGTCGCGCCTTCACGGATGATGTTGCCGGAACCGATCTCGAGTGTGGTCGGTTCGCCCCTGTAGCTGAGATCCTGCGGCGCGCCGCCGAGCACGGCGAACGGCGAGATCACGCAGGCATCGCCAACCGTGGTATGGCCGATGATTGTGACCTGTCCGATCAGCTTGCAATTGGCCCCGATCCGGACGTTGCGGCCGATGATGCAGAAGGGCCCGATCTCGGTGCCTTCGCCGATCACGGCGCCATCTTCCACCCGCGCGGTGGGGTCGATCTTACTCATCAAGAAGGTCTGGCTATGTGTTGAAGTTACTCGGCTTTCCGGTGGTTAGCGCGACTGCGCCCGATCTGTCCAGTGGAAGCGAATGGGTGAGTGGCGAATGGCGAGCCGCGCAGGGAGGAAAGACATAGTCTCGTCGTCGCTACTCACTATTGGCTGCGCACCACTCCCCCTCAGTCGGTCAGCATCGCCCCGACATCGGCCTCGGCGACGACCTGGCCGTTGACCTTGGCGTCACCGTGAAACCACCACATCGTCTTGCGGCGGCCGAGCGAGCGCATGTGATACTCGATGGTGTCGCCCGGCAGCACCGGCTTGCGGAACTTGCACTTGTCGATGGTGAGGAAATACACCGCCCGCGGCTTCTCCGTGCCCTCGACCGATTTGATGCCGATCACGCCGGCGGTCTGCGCCATCGCCTCGATCATCATCACGCCCGGATAGACCGGACGCTCGGGGAAATGCCCTTGGAAGGCCGGCTCGTTGAACGTGACGTTCTTGATGCCGATGCCGCTGTAATCGGCGCGGATGTTGATCACCCGGTCGATCAGCAGCATCGGAAAGCGATGCGGCAGGGTCTGGAGGATCGCATTGATGTCCACCAGCTCGAATTTTACAGGTGATTCCGCCGTCATTCCCGCCCCTCGTCCTTCGGATCGGCCTTGCTGTCGCGTACCAGGCGCTCCACCGCGATAATTTCCTTGAACCATTGTTTGGTCGGCTTGGCAAAAAAGCCGCCCCAACGTCCGTTCGGCGGGATGTCGTCCTTGACGCCGCTCATGGCGGTGACCTGGGCCCCGTCGCCGATCCTGAGGTGATTGTTGATGCCGACCTTGGCCCCCAACGCCACGTTGTCGCCGATCGTCAGACTGCCCGCGAGCCCGATCTGGGCTGCCAGCAGGCAATTCCGGCCGATCGTCACATTGTGTCCGATCTGGACCTGATTGTCGATTTTGGTGCCCTCCCCGATCACGGTGTCACGCAGGGAGCCACGGTCGATGGTGGTCCCGGCGCCGACTTCGACATTGTTCTGGATCAGTACACGGCCGGTCTGGGGCACTTTCAGATGCCCCTCCGGACCGAAGAAGATGAAGCCGTAGCCGTCCTGACCGATCGAGCAGCCGGGGTGGATCAGCACGTTGTTGCCGATGAGCGCACACTGGATCGCGGTGCGGGCACCGACGTTGCAGTCCCGGCCGATCTTGACGCCCGGACCAAGGACCACGCCCGCGCCGATCACGGTGCCGCTGCCGATCTCGACATCAGGACCGATGACCGTCAATGGCTCGACGATGACATCGTCCTCCAGCCGCGCCGACGGATCGATGATCGCCGATGGCGCGATGCCGTCAATGCCGGACCAGGATTGCGGCCTCAACGCATCGCCGTGCCATTGCCGGGCGATCCCGACAAAGGCGCGAAACGGCTGCGCCGCCCGCAGCACCGCGACATGCGCCGGCACCTGGCCCTCGAAGCGGGGGCTGACCAGGCAGGCGCCTGCCTTGGTCGCCTTGAGCTCGTCGGCATATTTGAGGTTGTCGAAGAATGCCAGATGCATCGGGCCTGCCCCGTCGAGCGAAGCAAGGCCCGTGATCACATGGCCACCCCTGGAGGGATCGACCAGTTGCGCCTTGGTCAGCGCGGCGATGTCAGCCAGCGTTGAAGCCGGCGGCTTTTTGAAGAAGGTCGGCTGCGCCATTCCACCCCGCCGCGGTCCGGCTCCGGCATGAAGCGGTCAGGCCGCATCATGCCTCATCTCACGGATTGAGCACGATCTTTCTGGCCGCCGGCCCCAGGGAATTCGAGGACGGAATTCCCAAATGGCCGGCTCATGCCCTGCTGATCGAACTAGAACGAGGTGCCGCCGCCGAACCGGAATTCCTGCGTGTGGTCATATTTGCCCTTGGTGAGCGGCACTGCGTAGTCGAAGCGCAGCGGACCGAACGGCGAGGCCCAGATCAGGCCGACACCAACCGATGATCGGACGACCTTGCTGTCGTCGTAGACCAGACCGGTACAGGTCCCCGTGCTGTTCGGATTGATGGTCGATCCCACGCAATTCGAGTTCTTGGTCGTCGTGTTTTCGCCGGTCAGCGACCACGTCGTCGGCCCCTGGTAGTCGTATAGACCGCCGGCGTCGGCGTAGACCGCACCCTTCAGACCCACTTCCTTCGGCAGGAACCAGAACGGCATCTGCACTTCGAGCGAGGCGCCCCAGTACTTCGTGCCGCCAAGCGCATCCTGGGTGCCGTAGGGGTTGAGGTCGCGCGGGCCGATGCCGTTCGGCGCGAAGCCGCGGACGAGGTTCGGACCCATCTGGAAGTGATCCAGCATGCGCAGATCGTTGTTGCCGATCTTGTTCAGGATACCGCCCTGGAGATGGACGACGCCGACGAGGTCGGACACCAGCGACTGGTAGTACTTCGCATCGGCCGCGGTCTTCAGGTAGGAGACGTCGCCGCCGACGCCGGCGAAGTCCTGCCGGAAGTCGATGAGCAGACCGTCGCTGGGGTTCTTGTTGTTGTCGAGCGTGTTGTAGGTCAGCGTGTAGCCCAGCGCCGAGGTCAGCGTCTTGCCGTTCGCAAGCTCCTTGCGGACCGGCAGAGAGGCCTCGCCGTTGGCGTAGCAACCGAGATTGTTTGACAATGCCGGATCGACCCCGGTCGTCGCGTTGATAAAGGCCGGGCTCGGGTTGAATCCCGGCCCAACGACGTTGTTACAATCCGCCAGGTTGGACGGCAGCGTGATTTCCTGCCGGTAGATCGAATAGCGCAACTGGAGCGACAGATCCTCACGCAAGGAGAAGCCGAGGCGCGGCGAGAAGCCGAGCGTCTTGGTGCCGTAGGAAATGTAGCTGTTGGCCAGCTGCTGGCGCTGATAGACGTCGAGGCCCAGCGCGACGCGATAGTCGAGCAGATACGGCTCGACGAACGACAGCGAATAGCCGCGCGCGTATTGGCCGTAGGTGACCGACGCCTTGGCGAACAGGCCGCGTCCGAGCAGGTTGCGCTCGGATACCGAGACTTCGGCCAGCGCACCGTCGGTCGTGGAGTAACCGCCCGAGATCGAGAAGTCGCCGGTCGATTTTTCTTCGAGATCGACGATCAGGACCACGCGATCGCTGGAAGAGCCCGGCTCCGTCGTGATCTTCACGCTCTTGAAGTAGTCGAGGTTCTTCAGGCGGCGCTCGGCGCGGTCGACCAGCGCACGGTTGTAGGCATCGCCCTCGGAGATGTCGAACTCGCGGCGGATCACGTAGTCCCGGGTACGGGTGTTGCCGCGGATATTGATGCGCTCGATATAGGTGCGCGGACCCTCGTCGACGTTGAACACGACGGAGACGGTGTGCGCATCGAAATTGCGGTCGCCGCCCGGACGCACCACCGCAAAGGCGTAGCCGCGGCGCGAAGCCTCGATCTGCATATCCTCGACCGACTTCTCGACCGATTCGACGTTGTAGACCGAGCCGACGCTGACGCGCGAGAAGTAGCGCAGCGAGCTTGGGTCGAAGTTCGGGATGCTGGTGCGGAAATCGACGTTGCCGACGCGGTACTGCTGCCCTTCCTCGATCTTGAAGGTGACGTTGAAGCCCTTCTTCTCCGGATCGTATTCGGTCAGCGCGGCCACGACCTGAACGTCGGCGAAGCCGTTCTTCAGGTAGAAGCGGCGAATCAGGTCGCGGTCGGCCTCGACGCGGTCAGGGTCGTAGACGTCGCCGCTGCCCAGGAAGCTCAGCAGATTGGTTTCGTGGGTCTTGATGATGTCCCGCAAGCGGTAGGACGAGAACGAATTGTTGCCGATAAACTCGATCGATTTGACCGAGGTCTTGGCGCCTTCGTTGATCGTGAAGACGAGATCAACGCGGTTATTCGGCTGTTCGATGATCTCCGGCGTGACGGTGACGTCGTAGCGGCCGGAGTGACGATAGATTTCAGCGATTCGCAGCGTGTCCGACTGCACCATGGCGCGGGAGAACGTGCCGCGGGCCTTGGATTGCACTTCGGCGGTGAGCTGCTCGTCCTTGATCTTCTTGTTGCCCTCGAAAGCGACGCGCCCGATCACCGGGTTTTCCACGACGGAGACGATGATCTGGCCGCCTGCGCCGCGGTTGATCCTCACGTCCTGGAACAGGCCGGTCTCGATCAGCGCCTTGAGGCCGTCATCGATGGCGCCTTGATCGAGGCGGCCGCCCGGGCCAGGCTTGAAATAGGAGCGGATCGTCTCCAGTTCGACGCGGCGATTTCCCTCGACGGAAATCGACTGCACGGTCTGGGCGAGCGCAGGCGAAGACACCAAAACAGCCCCAACCGGGGCAACCACCGGCGCGCCGAACATGATCAGGGTTGCGAGCAAGCCCCCCCGGAGTCGCAGTCCAAACTTCATTGCGCAACGCGCCCTTATCAGTACCAGACCCAACCCCAACGCCGGTCTGGGAGATTCCCCAAGTTCAAGCCGCTTGTAGCCAATTTCACCGACGCCGCAAACGGCAGAACGCGCCGCAATTTCAATTTCATACCAAGACGTTGCCCAACAGCAACGCCACAAAAAAGCCCTTATCAGGAACCCGGCAATCGCAGGATGTCGTTGTAGGCTGAGAACACCATCAGCATCAGCACCAGCGCGAGTCCGATTCGGAACCCGATCTCCTGCGTCCGCTCGGACAGCGGACGACCGCGGACCACTTCCGCCGAGTAGAACATAAGGTGCCCGCCATCGAGCAGTGGAATCGGGAACAGGTTCAACAGGCCGATCGAGACCGACAGGACGGCGCAGAGGTTGATGAGGAACTGCAACCCGGCATTGGCCGCCTGCCCAGACATTTTTGCGATGCCGATGACACCGCTGACCTCGCTGGGATTGCCGGCGCCCGTGAACAGCGAGCCCAGGAACTTGAAGGTGCTGGTGATGATGAACCAGACCTGCTCAACCCCGATCTTGAGCGCCTCGCCGATGCCGACCGGCGTCGTCGAAACCTCACCTGGCTGGGACTTGTGCTCGACCCCAAGCACTCCGACCTGGTGACGATTGCCGAACGGATCCTTGCGCTCGAGCAGCGCCGGCGTGGCGGTCAGCGACACGACCCCGCCGTCGCGCTTCACCTGGAAGACCAGCGGCGAACCCGCGCTCGTCGCGACGATCCGCTGCATGTCCGCAAAACTCTCGATCGGCTTGCCGTCAATCTGGACGACGACGTCGCCGACCTTGAAGCCCGCGGCGGCTGCCGCACCGTCAGCGACGACGCCGTCCACGCGCGCGATGGTGCTCGGCTTGCCGTAATACAGGGCCATGCCTGCGAAAATCAGGGCGCCCAGAATGAAATTGGCGACCGGGCCGGCGGCAACGATAGCTGCGCGTGGGCCGACCTTCTTGTGGTGGAAGCTGCCGGCGCGCTCCTCCGCCGACATGGCCTCAAGCGTCGCGGCCGACGGTGTGGACGCCTCGCTCTCGTCACCGAAGAACTTCACGTAGCCGCCTAGCGGGATCGCCGAGATCTTCCAGCGGGTGCCGTGGCGGTCGTTGAAGCCGAACAGTTCGGGCCCGAAGCCGAGCGAGAACGTCAAAACGCGAACGCCGGCCCAGCGCGCGACCAGAAAATGGCCGAGCTCGTGGAAGAACACGACGATGGTCAGGACGAAGAGGAAGGGAACGACGTAGCCGAGGAGCCCATGGCTCAACGTGTTGAAACTATGGACAAAAAAGTCGATCATCGAATTCCCTCGTCCAGCGCCGCAAGGCCCTGGCCCCAACTGTCTAGGATGCCTTTAAGGCAATTTGAGGCAATAGGGCGGCAGCTTTATTTCGCGCAACATGGTCAACGGATATTGCATCATCCGCTGAGGTCATGGGCCCTTGGTTCCCGCCGCGGACCCAGTCCTCCAGCGTCGCCTCGACCAGCCTGGCAATGGCGCCAAACCGGATCTTGCCGGCGATGAAGGCCGCCACCGCGACCTCGTTGGCGGCGTTGTAGACGGTGGTCGCCCCCTTCCCGGTCCGCAGCGAATCAAAGGCCAGCCGAAGCCCGGGGAACCGCTCGAAGTCAGGCGCCTCGAAGGTCAGCTGGCCGATCTTGGCCAGATCGAGCTTGGCCGCTGGTCCCTTGATCCGGTCGGGCCAGCCCAGGCAATGGGCGATCGGCGTGCGCATGTCGGGCGAGCCCAGCTGGGCCATCACCGAGCGGTCGGAGAACTCGACCATGCCGTGGATGATCGACTGCGGATGCACCAGAACGTCGATTTCATCGGGCGCCAGCGCGAACAGATAGGACGCCTCGATCACCTCGAGGCCCTTGTTCATCATCGAGGCGGAATCGATCGTGATCTTCTGGCCCATGCTCCAGTTGGGATGCTTCAGGGCCTGCTCGAGCGTGGCCTGCTCGATGTCTGCAGGCTTCCAGGTGCGGAACGGACCGCCCGACGCCGTGATGATGACGCGGACCAGCTCGTCACGATTGCCCGATGCCAGCGCCTGAAACAGCGCGTTGTGCTCGGAATCCGCCGGGAGGATGCAGGCGCCAGCTTTCGCCGCGCGCTGCATGAAGAAATCGCCGGCACAGACCAGACATTCCTTGTTGGCGAGCGCGACATGCGCGCCGCGATCGACGGCGGCCAAGGCCGGCTTCAGTCCGGCAGCACCGCTGACCGCGGCCATCACCCAATCGGCAGGACGCGCGCCGGCCTCGATGACAGCGCTTTCGCCCGCGCCGCATTCGGTGGCTGTGCCCGCAAGTGCGGCCTTGAGGTCGGCAAGCCTGGAGCCATCTGCGATCGCGACGAAGCGTGCGGAAAACTCTTTCGCGAGCTTGGCCAGCGCCTCGACATTGCTGTTCGCCGTCAAGGCCTCGACGCGATAGCGCTCGGGCGAAGCGCGCAGCAGATCCATCGTGCTGTCGCCGATCGAGCCGGTGGCACCGAGGACCGTGACGCTGCGAATATCGGTCGCAGCAAGCTTGTTATTACGCAAAGGGACTGCGCTCATATCCTCACCAAACCATAAGACCGCTTCCGGCGCTATGCACACCGTGGCGGAGAAAGCCGATAATCCATGCCACCAGGATGGCGGCGACAAAGCCGTCCAGGCGATCCAGAAGCCCGCCATGACCGGGTATTAAGTGACTGGAATCCTTGACGCCGAACCGCCTTTTCACCGCGGATTCGAACAGATCGCCGGCCTGCGACACCACCGACAGGACGGCGCTCACC
Organism: Bradyrhizobium sp. USDA 4472; assembly: GCF_054058595.1. Classification (NCBI taxonomy): domain Bacteria; kingdom Pseudomonadati; phylum Pseudomonadota; class Alphaproteobacteria; order Hyphomicrobiales; family Nitrobacteraceae; genus Bradyrhizobium; species Bradyrhizobium sp. USDA 4472. The sequence continues at coordinate 6,044,876 of NZ_JBSSAM010000001.1, read as the reverse complement.
AGCAGCAGGGGAATCGCCTTGCCGATGCCGAATCCGGCAAATCCAGATGCGACCGCGAGGCTCGCCACAAAGCCGCCGAACGCACCGGCCCAGGTCTTCTTCGGGCTGACGCGCGGCCACAGCTTCGGCCCGCCGATGCCGCGGCCAGCGAAATAGCCGCCGATATCGGTCGCCCACACCACCAGCAGCACGAACATCAGCGCGGCGAAACCGTTGACAAGATCCTTGCGCAAAAGGATCGAGGCCAGCAGCGCCGCCGCCGCATAGGCAAAGCCCGTCGCAGCCCACATGAACTTGCCACGCGCGATCAGCGTGATGATCGCGCCGCCGACGCAACCAACGACGACAGCGGTCTTGAGCGCGCCGGCGGCAACGCACAAACCCATCATCGCGATGACGAGCGTCCCTGCCCCGGTCAGCGCGGTCGAACCTGCGCCCACCACCATCAGCCATTCCGCGAACAGGCCGATCGATATCAGCGTGACGAGCAGCGCCCACAGCCAGCCGCCGGCATAAGCCAGCGCGATCGTCACCGGCGCCAGCACCAGTCCGGCGAGGACTCGCATCACCAGATTGCTCGGAGCGGGCTTCGTGCCCGCAGGTGCGGCGTCGGATTCGCTCACGAGGCTGATTTCGCGACCAGGCCGCCGAAACGACGTTCGCGCCTGGCAAATTCGGCGATCGCGCTTTCGAGCGCCGCCTTGTCGAAATCAGGCCAGTGGACCGGCACGAACACGAGCTCGCTATAGGCGGCCTGCCACATCAGGAAATTGGACAGGCGCTGCTCGCCGCTGGTGCGGATGATGAGGTCGGGGTCGGGAATGTCGGGCGCGTCGAGATGGGCCCCGACGGTCTCGGCGTCGATCGTATCGGCATCCCGCTTGCCGTCGGCGACCTCGCGCGCGAGCTTCTGCGCCGCTTTCGCGATCTCCTGCCGCGAGCCGTAATTGAACGCGACGACGAGCGTGAGACGCGTGTTGTCGCGCGTCAGCTCCTCCGCTTCGTTCAGCAGCGCGCAGATGTCGCCATCGAGCCCGTCGCGTTCGCCAATGATTCGGACCTTGACACCATCGCGGTGCAGGCTTGCGAGATCATTGCGGATGAAGCGGCGGAGCAGACCGAAGAGATCGCCGATCTCGCTGGCCGGGCGCGACCAGTTTTCCGAGCTGAAGGAGAAGATGGTGAGATAGCGGATGCCGAGCTCGTGCGAGGCACGCACGACGCGGCGCAGCGCCTCGACACCACGGCGATGCCCCTCCGCCCGCGGCAGACCGCGCGCGGCCGCCCAACGCCCGTTGCCATCCATGATGATGGCGACATGCGCAGGCGCGTCGGACCGATCGGGTCCTTCAGTTGCGGGCGCGGCGGCGTTGGGCATCGAAAAGCGGCCTTAGACGGTGAGGATTTCTTTTTCCTTGGCGGCCAGCAGCTGGTCGATCTCGGTGATGGTGCCGTCGGTCGCCTTCTGCACCTCGTCGGCGTGACGCTTCTGATCGTCCTCCGACATCTCGTGATTCTTCTCGAGCTTCTTCAGCACGTCGAGACCGTCGCGGCGGACGTGACGCGCAGCAACCTTGGCGGCCTCCGCGTATTTATGCGCGACCTTGACCAGCTCCTTGCGGCGCTCCTCGTTGAGCTCGGGAATGCGCAGGCGCAGCACCTGGCCTTCGGTCGCAGGCGACAGGCCGAGATTGGAATCGACGATTGCCTTCTCCACCGGCTTCACCATCGTCTTGTCCCAGACCTGCACCGAGATCAGGCGCGGCTCGGGCACGCTGACGGTCGCGAGCTGATTGAGCGGCATGTGACTGCCATAAGCCTCGACCTGCACCGGATCGAGCATCGAGGCCGACGCTCGGCCCGTCCGCAAACCGCCAAGCTCGTGCTTGAGCGCGGCGACAGCGCCCTGCATGCGGCGCTTCACTTCGTTGAGGTCGAAACTACCCGTGGCCATCACGTCTCTCCTTTAATAACCCGGCGACCTCACCGCACCCCTTGCTCGGGGCGCGCCAGATGAGCGGTCAGCCGGCGACGACAGTCCCGTTGCCGGCGCCGCGCAGAATCGCGCCGATCGACCCGGGCTCCGCGATCGAAAACACGATGATAGGCAGTGACGTCTCGCGGGCAAGGGCGAAGGCGGTCGCATCCATCACCTTATAGCCGCCCTCGATCGCCTGCGAATGGGTCAGCCGGTCGAACCGCGTCGCGGACGGATCCTTCTTCGGATCGGCGGAGTAGACGCCGTCGACATTGGTTGCCTTCAGCACCGCCTCGGCGCCGATCTCGGCCGCGCGCAGCACGGCGGTCGTATCGGTGGTGAAGAACGGATTGCCGGTTCCACCGCCGAGCAGCAGGATCCGGCCGTCGGCCAGGTATTTGTGCGCCGCGGCGCGGGGTGAACAGCTCGGAAATCTCGGGCATGACGAAGGCCGACAGCGCCCTCGCCGGTGTTCCCTTGCGCTCGATCGTGGCTTCGAGCGCGAGGCAGTTCATCATGGTGGCAAGCATGCCCATGGTGTCGCCAGTCGGGCGCGACACGCCGCGCGAGGAGACCTCGACGCCGCGAAAGATGTTGCCGCCGCCGATCACGACCGCAACCTCGCATCCCAGCTGGCGGGCCGCGATCAGATCGTCAGCAACCCGGTCCATGGTCGGCTGATCGATGCCGAAGCCCTGCTGTCCCGCGAGATACTCGCCGGACAGCTTGATCACGACGCGACGATAGACCGGATCAGTCATGAGCACTTTCCTCGTCCGGGCGCCGCTTCCGGCGACCCGCCGGAAGGAGGTGTTCCAGCGCTTACTTCTTGCCGCTGGCCGCTGCGACCTCGGCCGCGAAGTCCGATTCCTGCTTCTCGATGCCCTCGCCGAGAGCATAGCGCACGAAGCCCGCGATCTTCACGGCGCCGCCGACCTTGCCTTCGGCTTCCTTCACCGCCTGCGCCACCGACTTGCCGGTATCGTGGATGAAGGCCTGCTCGAGCAGGCAGACTTCCTTGTAGTAGGTCTTCAGGCCGGACTCGACGATCTTCTCGATCACGTTCTCCGGCTTGCCCTGCTGGCGATATTTGTCGGCCAGCACGTCCTTCTCGCGCTTCACGACGGCCGGATCGAGACCGGAGGGATCGAGCGCGAGCGGGTTGGCGGCGGCGACATGCATGGCGATCTGGCGGCCGAGCGCTGCGAGCTCGTCGGCCTTGCCGGGCGATTCCAGAGCGACGATCACGCCCATCTTGCCGGCGCCGTCGACGACCGCACCGTGGACGTAGCTCGACACCACGCCCTGGCTCACTTCGAGGGAAGCTGCGCGGCGCAGCGTCATGTTCTCGCCGATGGTGGCGATCGCGTCGTTGATCGCAGCTTCCACCGTGACGTCGCCGACCTTGGCGGCCTTGATCTTCTCGACGTCGGCGCCGGCGTCGAAAGCGACCTGGGCGACCATCTTGACCAGACCCTGGAACTGGCCGTTGCGCGCCACGAAGTCGGTCTCGGAGTTGACCTCGACCACGACACCCTTGTTGCCCCTGGTGAGCGCGCCGATGAGGCCCTCGGCCGCGACGCGGCCCGACTTCTTGGCGGCCTTCGACAGGCCCTTCTTGCGCAGCCAGTCCTGAGCCGCTTCCATGTTGCCGTCGTTTTCGGTCAGCGCGGCCTTGCAGTCCATCATGCCTGCGCCGGTGGACTCGCGCAGATCCTTGACCATCGCAGCTGTGATCGTTGCCATTCTGGAAAATCCTTCTTGCCTGCCGGTTCGCCGCGGCGTGGCTCCAATTGCCCCGCCGCGGTCCATCTCAGGAATTCGCGTCAACTGAATGAAATGGTGGCCGGACTTGCCCGGCCAACCCATCGCCCGTTTTGACTATTCCGCTTCCGCGGTCAGCGCCTTGGCCTTGGCCACCCAGGCGTCCGCACGGCTCGGCAGACCGACTTCTTCGCCGATCTTGTGTGCGGTGTCGTGATCGAGCTCGGCGAGCTGCCAGTAGTGGAAGATGCCGAGGTCGTTGAACTTCTTCTCGATCGCGCCCGACACGCCCGGGAGCTTCTTGAGGTCGTCGGCGGTGCCGCGCGGACCCGCAAGGCCCTGGAAACCGGCGGTCGAGGGCAGATCTTCGGCCATCGGACGAGCCGACGCACCGATGTCGATGCCCGAATCGCCCTGGGCGCGCGAGATGCCGTCGATCGCCGCACGCGCGACCAGATCGCAATAGAGCGAGATCGCGCGACCGGCGTCGTCATTGCCCGGCACCACATAGGTGATGCCCTTCGGATCGGAATTGGTGTCGACGATCGCAGCCACCGGGATGTTGAGCCGCTGGGCTTCCTGGATCGCGATGTCTTCCTTGTTGGTGTCGATCACGAAGATCAGGTCGGGAAGACCGCCCATATCCTTGATGCCGCCCAGCGAGCGATCGAGCTTGTCGCGCTCGCGCTGGAGCGTCAGACGCTCCTTCTTGGTGTAGGAATTGGCTTCGCCACCGGCCAGCACCTCGTCGAGGTGACGCAGGCGCTTGATCGAGGCCGAGATCGTCTTCCAGTTGGTCAGCGTGCCGCCGAGCCAGCGCGAATTGACGAAATATTGCGCGCAGCGCTTGGCCGCGTCGGCGACGCCGTCCTGCGCCTGGCGCTTGGTGCCGACGAACAGGATGCGGCCGCCCTTGGCCACCGTGTCGCTGACGGCCTGGAGCGCCGCGTGCAGCATCGGCACGGTCTGGGCGAGGTCGACGATGTGGATGTTGTTGCGAGCGCCGAAAATGAACGGAGCCATTTTCGGATTCCAGCGGTGAGACTGGTGACCAAAATGCACGCCAGCTTCGAGGAGCTGACGCATGGTGAAATCGGGTAGTGCCATCGTTCTAATTCTCCGGTTGGTTCCTCCGGAAGCGTGTGAGCAAAACGGAGCGTTGTCGCCCCGGCTGCCACCGGACGGCCTTGTGAGCCATGCTTCCGTGTGAGATGGCGCGCTATATAGCGCCATTTCGGCCAGAAGCAAGGAAATAAGGGCCTTTCGGGGCGTTTACTGCCCGCGAAAGGCCCATTCCCGGATTTCCGTCCTACCCGCTAGCATTTGGGCTGGTTCGGAGCGCACTTTTTCGGGGCCGGAGCCGCGGGGCGCGGCGGCGGCGGGGCCGGATGCGGCGGCGGAGCTACAGCCATCCGCGGCGGCGGCGGAGGTGCCGGCCGGGCTACGGGGGGCGGCGGCGCGGGCCGAGCGGCTGCAACCGGCGGGCGCGGCGGCGGAGGCGGTGCGGCCACCCGCGGCGGCGGGGCTGCCACCCGCGGCGGAGGCGGAGGAGTCGGCCTTGCGAGCGCCTGCGGGTGCGGCGCTGGCGGCGGCGGCCTTGTGACCTGCGCGGGCGATGGTGTTGCAGGCCGCTGCCCCTGCGGCTTGATCTGCTCGCGCGCGGTGACCGGCGGCGAAGGCTGCGTCGGCTTCCCGTTGGTCACATTGGTCGTGGTCACGCCCGGCTTGCCTGCCGGGGTCAGCTTGGTCTCGCCGGGCTTCACCGGCGCATTGGCCGTATTGCCGGGATTGACCGTATTGGCATGCTCCTGGACGTTCGGCCGCGCTCCTCCGCTAGGCGGCGCATTTGAAGGCGGCGTCTGCGGCGTGAGCTTGGCGTTGGCGGGCTGCGAGTTGCTACCCGGTTTGGCGGTTGCGCCAGAGCCGCCGATGGGGTTCGTCGTCGATGAAGACGTGCCCGTGGCCGCCGTTCCCGTCTGCGGCGCGCCCTTGATGGCGGGCGCGGTCTGGCCGGGCACGGGCAAGGAGTGGCCGGCCGGCTGACCGGCCTTGGTATCCGCCGTGCTCGGCGCGGTCGCCGTCAGCGGATTGGCCTTGCCTCCGGCCGTGGGAGCGGTTGCGTTGCCGGTCGCCGGAGCGCCGGGGGCACCCGCCTTCGTCGTGGCATTGCCGGTGCCGGGCGCGCCCGCCGGACTTCCCGCAGCAGCGTTGCCGGTCTGCGTCGTGACTTGGCTCCTTGTCTTGAAGGCTGCCCCGCCCGCCTTCGTGGTCGGATCGACCGCAACAGTCTTGGGGAGCGGAGCCTTATTTTCCTGAATCAAGGTTGCCTTTTGAACCACGGTCGGCGGCACAGCCGTCATTGCCCCGAGAGGCTTTCCCGATGCCGCCACCGTCGTGGTGATGGCTGGATCGCCTGCTGCCGTTGCCGCTGCCGGTGCCGCGGGCTGGTTGATCACGGTGTTGATGACCGTGGTGTTATGAATGTTGTTGACGATGATGTTGTTCGGCGGCGGCGCGACATAGGCCGGCGGGTTGTAGAACGCCGGGATCGGCACGAACACCGGCTGCGGCAGCACGAACAGGCCGACCACTGGCAGCGGGGGCGGCAGCACGACGAAATCCTCCGGCGGCGGCGGGCAGAAATAGACCGGCGGGCGGTGGAGGCGGTGCAAAACCGAAATCGGGATCGCTGAAATACAACACGGGACGGTCCACATAGACCACCTCGGCCGGCGGCGGCGGCGGCACGTCATAGTCCATCATCGCGAAACTCGGCGGCGGCTCGAGCGGCGCGGTCAGGATCGCGAGCCGGCGCCGTGCATCACCCGCATGCGGCCCGCGCGGATAGCGGCGCAGATAGGACCAGTAGGCGTCCGGTGTATCGGCGCGATAGCTTCGCCGCCAGGTGATCGCCTCGCGGCGCGCCGCCACGATCGCCATGACGCGCTTCGCCATGGGGTCGCCGGGATAGGCTGCGAGAAAATCCTCATAGGCCGGCAGCGTGTCGCGCTCGAGCGCGGCCGCATAGGCGTCCTGGGCGCCGAGATCGCGGATCGGCTTGTTGCGGATCGCAGCGACCTGGTCGGGCGCGGCCTGCGGCGGCGGGGCGTCGGGCGCGCGATCGAAGAAGCTGAACGGCGCGGAGATCTTCTGGTCGTCCCAAGGTACTTGCGCGCCCTTGGAGTTCTCATTGACGCGCAGGCGGACGCGGTCGAACACCTCCGGCAGCGACAGCCCGCCGGTGCGGATCATCTCCGCCAGCGACTGCGCATAGATGCCGTATGGTCCCGGCTCCTCGGGTGCCACCGTGCCCGGCGCCGCATTGAAGGCGATCAGCATGTTCGGATCGGGCTCGACCAGCGCCAGCCCGCTTGCGATCGGCTGCTGGCCGCCTTCCACGAAGGGCTGCGCGCGCGCGGCATCGAGCACGATGATGTTGGCCTTGAGCGGAATCGCGGCCAGCTGGCGGGCATAGTCGCTGATGCGCAGCGCCTCGGTCGGAATGTCGGTGTCGCGCGTGATGTTGGAATCAACAGGGATGAAATAGTTCTCACCGGCCAGCTGCACGCCATAGCCGGACAGATAGACCATCGCGACGGTGCCGGGCCCCGAGGCCTGTGCCTTCTGGATGAAGTCGTGAAGACTCTTGCGCAGCGTGTCGCCGTCGAGATCGCGGGCGCCCACCACGTCGAAGCCGGCCGCTTGCAGCGTCTGCGCGATCAGCCCTGCATCGTTGGCGGTGGTCGCCAGCGGCGACTTCGAATAGGCGCCGTTGCCGACGACCAGCGCGATCCGCTTTTCCTGCTGTTGCGCGCGCGCCGGACCAAGCGCGCCGGCAACGAGGAGGATCGGCAGAAGGAAGCAGATGAAGACCTTGTTGTATGTCCCGCGCATGGCTCGCTTGCCCGTTATTGTTGTCGAGATATCACCACGCATGAGACGCGCGACCGGCTGAACGGCGCTTGAACGAAAGGCTCGGATTGAGGCGGCGGCATGGCGCAGCTCCACGTGCGGCGGCTCGCGTCAGCTCCTGGTAAGCATCGACGTCGGCTCGAGCTTCAAGCCTGCGCAACCGGCTCCACTGTTCCCGTCCTCAGCCGGTAGACGCCGCCTGATATCTTCAGCTTGCCCTGCTCGACCGCCGCGTTGAGGATCGGCGCAGCCGATTTCAGCCTTGCGACATTGTCGATCACGTTCTGCCGGATCGCCTTGTCGAGCACCTGCCCGCCCTGCTGCATCGCGGCTTTGGCGGCCGGCGCGATTGCATCGACCAGCGAGGGAATGTGTCCCGGCGGCGGCTTGTCGTCCTTAATCGCCTTCAGCGTCGCATCGACCGCGCCGCAAGCATCATGGCCCAGCACGAGGATCAGCGGCGTGCTGAGCACGGCGACGGCGTATTCCATGCTGGCGATCGTCTCGGCGCCGGCAAAATTGCCCGCGACGCGGCAAACGAAGAGATCGCCGCGGCCGGTGTCGAAGGCATATTCCGGCGCGATGCGCGAGTCGGCGCAGCTCAGCACCGCCGCGAACGGATTCTGCCCGCCCGCCAGCGCCTCGCGCTCATGCCTGAAATCATGGCGCCTCGTTACGCCCTCGACATAGCGCGCGTTGCCCTCCATCAGTCGCTTCAACGCCGCGTCGGGCGACAGCACGTTCTGCGGTTTCGGCGGCGCCTTGTTGTCCTTGGCGAAGGCGCGGCCGGCGAAGGCCATACTCAGCGCCGAGGCGGCCAACAGCATCGCGGACCGACGTGACGGGCCCACCTGGTTGAAGCGATCTTGAGAGCATCGGTCGCACATTGTCGGCTCCTCCGCCGTTGCAGAGACATCAGCGCAGACCCGTTGTTTTACATCCGAACATCATTGCCCGGAGCCATGCTAGCCGGAAACATCGTCCGGTTGCAACGGCACGATCGCACCGACCGCGCCGCGTTCGCGACGAAACGCCTAGATCTGCTGCACGTCCACCACGCCGGCCACCGCCTTGATGGCGCCGGCGATCTGCGGCGAGACCTTGAAGCGGCCGGGCAGCCTCATCTCGACCTCGGTCTCGAGGTCGAGCATCATCACCAGCGTGACCTCGCCGTCGCCGTTGGAGCGCGGCGCGATGGCGGGACTGCCGATCTTCGGCGCCGCGCCATTCGCGCCCGCAGCTTCCGGTCCGGCCAAACGCTTGGCGATCGAGTCGAGCGGCTTGGTATCGCGCAGGAAGATGCGCAGGCCCTTTTGCGTCTTGGCTGCAGCATCATCCAGCGGCTCGGCATGCAGCACGCGGGCGCGGACGTCTTCACCCTGCAATTCGGCGCCGAGCTGGAGCAGCACGGCGGCGCCCGGCTCGAGCACGTCGCGATATTGCGCCAGGCCCTCGGAGAACAGCACGGCCTCAAAGTGGCCCGTGGGATCAGACAGCCCCATGATACCCATCTTGTTGCCGGTCTTGGTGCGGCGCTCCATGCGCGACACCACTGTGGCCGCGACCTTGCCGGCGGTGGCGCCGGTCTTCACCGCGCGCGAAAACTCGGCCCAGCTCTGCACGCGCAGCCGTTTCAGCACGGTGGCGTAATCATCGAGCGGATGGCCCGACAGGAAGAAGCCGACGGCGTCGTATTCGCGACGAAGCTTTTCGGCCGGCAGCCACGGCTCGATCTGCGGCAGCATGATGGTCGGCGCATCCGCCGACATGCCGAACATGTCGTTCTGGCCGATGGTCTCGGCCTGATGCGCGCGCTGGCAGGCAGCCAGAATCGAGTCCGCGCCGGCGAATACGCGGGCGCGGTTCGGCTCCAGCGTGTCGAACGCCCCGGCGGCCGCAAGACTTTCGATGATGCGCTTGTTGATTGCACGCGGATTGACGCGCGCGGCGAAGTCGGCGAGCGAGGTGAACAGCCCCCGCTTGGTCCGCTCCTCGATGATCTGCTCGATCGCCTGGATGCCGACGCCCTTCAGTGCGGCCAGCGCGTAATAGATGACCTTGTCGCCGACCTCGAAGGTCGCGCCGGAACGATTGATGTTCGGCGGCTCGACCTTGATGCCGAGGCGCTGCGCCTCGGAGCGGAATTCCGAAAGCTTGTCCGTGTTGTTGAGGTCGAGCGTCATCGACGCTGCGATGAACTCCACCGGATAATGCGCCTTCATGTAGGCGGTGTGGTAGGACACCAGCGCGTAAGCCGCCGCGTGGCTCTTGTTGAAGCCGTAGTCGGCGAACTTGGCGAGCAGTTCGAAGATGGTCTCGGCCTGCCCTTTCGGCACGCCGTTCTTCACCGCACCCGCAACGAAGATGTCGCGCTGCTTGTCCATCTCGGCGCGGATCTTCTTGCCCATGGCGCGGCGCAGCAGGTCGGCGTCGCCGAGCGAATAGCCCGACATCACCTGCGCGATCTGCATCACCTGTTCCTGGTAGATGATGACGCCGAAGGTCTCCTTGAGGATCGGCTCGAGCACCGGGTGGAGATATTCCGGCTCCTCATCGCCATGCTTGCGCGCGCAATAGGTCGGAATGTTCGCCATCGGGCCCGGGCGATACAGCGCCACCAGCGCGATGATGTCCTCGAAACGGTCGGGACGCATGTCGACCAGCGCGCGCCGCATGCCCTGGCTTTCAACCTGGAACACGCCGACCACCTCGCCGCGCGCCAGCATCTGGTAGCTCTCGGCATCGTCGATCGGCAGCGTCGCGAGATCGACATGGATGTTGCGCGGCTTGAGCAGCTTCACCGCGACGTCGAGCACGGTCAGCGTCTTCAGGCCGAGGAAGTCGAACTTCACGAGACCGGCCGGCTCGACCCATTTCATGTTGAACTGGGTCACCGGCATGTCCGACTTCGGATCGCGGTACATCGGCACGAGTTCGCTCAAGGGGCGATCGCCGATCACGATACCGGCTGCGTGGGTCGAGGCGTGACGCGTCAGGCCTTCGAGGCGCTGCGCGATGTCGAAGGCGCGCGCCACCACGGGATCTTCGTCGCGGAACGCCTGAAGTTTCGGTTCGCTCTCGATTGCGGCCGCCAACGTCACGGGAGCCGCCGGATTCTGCGGCACGAGCTTCGTCAGCTTGTCGACCTGCCCATAAGGCATTTGCAGCACGCGGCCGACGTCGCGCAGCACGCCGCGCGCCTGCAGCGTACCGAAGGTGATGATCTGCGCAACCTGGTCGCGGCCATAGCGCTCCTGGACGTACTTGATCACCTCGCCACGGCGGTCCTGGCAGAAGTCGATGTCGAAGTCCGGCATCGAGACGCGTTCCGGATTGAGAAAGCGCTCGAACAGCAGGCCGAACTTGATCGGATCGAGGTCGGTGATGGTCAGCGCCCAAGCCACCAGCGAGCCTGCGCCGGAACCGCGGCCCGGCCCGACCGGGATGCCCTGCGACTTCGCCCATTTGATGAAGTCGGACACGATCAGGAAGTAGCCCGCGTACTTCATGCGCATGATGACGTCGAGTTCGAACGCCAGGCGCTTGCTGTAGTCCTCCTCCGTCGTGCCCTGCGACAGGCCGTGCACGCGCAGACGATTGGCGAGCCCCTCCTCCGCCTGCCGCTTCAATTCGGCCGCCTCGACCGCGGCGGCGTCCGTGCTCGCAGCGGCACCAACCGTGAAGAACGGCAGGATCGGCTTGCGCGTCATCGGGCGGAATGAGCAGCGCTCGGCGATCTCCACGGTGGAGGCCAGAGCCTCCGGAATGTCGGCAAACAGCACCGCCATCTCGGCGCGCGTCTTGAAGCGGTGATCGGGCGTGAGCTGCTCGCGCTCGGTCTCCGCGATCAGCCGGCCGCCCGCGATGCAGAGCAGCGCATCATGCGCCTCGTAATCGTCGGTCGTCGCGAAATACGGCTCGTTGGTCGCGACCAGCGGCAGACCTTTCGAATAGGCGATATCGATCAGCCCGCTCTCGACCCGCCGTTCCTTGTCGATGTTGTGCCGTTGCAGTTCGACATACAGGCGATCGCCGAACAGGCCGGCGAGACGTTCACAACGCGCCGCCGCGATTTCGGCCTGCCCCGCAGCCAGCGCGAGCGAGATCGGCCCCTCGGGGCCGCCGGTCAGCGCGATCAGGCCTTCGGTCTCGCCGTCGAACCAATCAAACTTGATGAACGGGGCGTGGCTGTCAGGCGATTCGAGGAAGGCGCGCGAATTCAGCCGCATCAGGCTGCGATAGCCGCGCTCTTGCGCGGCCAGCAGCACCACGCGCGAGGGCGGCAGTGCGTTGCGCGCGTTCGGTTCCTGGTCACCGAAATCGATCGCGAGCTCCAGGCCGACGATCGGCTGGATGCCGTACCCCGCCATCTTGTCGGAGAATTCGAGCGCCCCGAACAGATTATCCGTGTCGGTCAGCGCCAGCGCTGGCTGGTGATCCTTCTTGGCGAGCTCACCGAGCTTGGCGATCTTGATCGAGCCCTTGAGCAGCGAATAGGCCGAGTGAACGTGAAGGTGGACAAATCCGGCGCTCGGCATGGTCGCGTGATGGCCTCTTGTGAGATCTGGGAACGGTCGCCAGCATCAGGAGCGTGATGTACCCGCCGGCCGACTCGCCTCCCAATCGTGGGGGCTTGCCCCGCCAGAGTCCACGCCAGAGCCGCCGATCGGCCGTCTCGTCCCGCTTTTCCCCAAGGGCCATGTGAGGGAGTTCCCCGATCACCGGTTTGCAAAACCGCTGCTCCAGCGTGGCGGCATCAGAGCTGCGGTATGACCTGGGCCCAGATCGCGATCATTCCGACAAACAGCGCGATCGACGTCAGTGCAGCGGCTTCTTCCACGAAAATCCTGAACATGGCTTGCTCCATCACCAGAACGTATGAAGAACATTGTTCTCATTTTGTTCTTCGGAGTCAAGCCGTCTCGATCACACCCCGATGAAATGGTTAACTCGCTGAATTTACGCAATAAAAAAGCCCCGGCGCAAGGCCGGGGCTTTCGACATCAGCTTCTTGCGAAGCGATCAGTCTCAGTCGGTTGCTCAGTACCTGGCGATCGCCGGGCCGCCGAACTTGTAGTTCAGGCGGACGAGGCCCATGTCGACGTCCTGACGGATGTGATCGGTCTGAATGCCGGCGAAGGTGACGTCCTTGTCCGACAGGAAGATGTGATTGTACTCGACACCAACCGACCAGTTCGGAGCGAAGCCGACCTCGAGGCCTGCACCGACTGTGCCGCCCCAACGGGTGTCGCTGACGGAAGCAGCGGTCACGCCGCCGAAGCGGAGTTCATTCTTGGTGCCAACAACAGCCGCACCACCCTTGGCGTAGAGCAGGACGTTGTTCCAGGCGTAGCCGATCTGACCGGTGATCAGGCCGAACGAATCGATCTTGGAGCGATCGGTGAAGCCGGTGAGCCCGCTGACATTGTCGCCGGAGAAGTCGGCCCAGTTGCCCTGGCCTTCCACACCGAACACCCACTGCGCCGACTGCACGCGGTAGCCAATCTGGCCACCGACGGTGCCGCCCGTGGCGTTGTGGGAACCTTCGCCGCCAACCAGCGGAGCGCGCTGATCCCAGGTCGTGTGAGCCGAAGCGCCGCCGCCGTTGATACCGATGTAGAAGCCGCTCCAGTCATAGACCGTGGCGATCATCGCGGGCGCCTTGGTGTAAGGCCGCGCAGCGAGGTCAGCAGCCAGCGCCGGTGCAGTCGCGGTGATCGCGACAAGGCTCACAGCTGCGAGCAACAAATTCTTGTTCATTTGATTCCCGTTCCAAGTTTCGTCGTTAGGCCCCCGGGCCGTGGCGACGTCATAACAGCGATCGACGGAATTGCTGTAACCTCACCGCAACAGTTCGCTCCAAAGGGCCGGGCTTCATTAACGAAGGTTTAGCGGCGCAGCCGCGGAACCCTGTGAAACAAGCCTCTTCAGCAGTTCCAACCTCATCCGCGCGACGTGCACTGCGTGCACGCCTAACAGCGGCGCGCGCACGATTCTGTGATGGGGTAGTCTTGGTTTCCACTCCCCATTGTCGCCACATTTTCGCTCTTCTTCGCCACATTCGCGTTCACCTCGAACGTGACCACGCGACGCGCGCAGCTTTCTGCACGATTGCACTCTCGCCGCTCGCTGCGCGTCGAGGAGCAAAGCGCATGGCGTGCCGCCCCTCTTATTGCCAGGGCGGAGTGCGCAACGATGACGCGATCTCGACGGCGCCCTCCTCGCCGCGCTGCGCCAGACCATCGCAGAGCAGCAGCTCCGTTTCGCTCAGCGTCAGGTGCGGTTCGCATGCCGAGCGCCAGCTATCCCAAGCCGAGGTCTCGCGCTTGGCGAGCGCGAGCAGATCACGCACCAGGTTGACGCGCACAAAAAACAAGCCTGCCGTCGTTCCGTGACCCAGCTGCTCCGGATCGATCGCGCCGGTTCGGCATCGTTGCCACGCTTCGATACCGGTGATGAACGCCGAGCGTGGCACGTCGGTCGGCTCAAAATCGAATTTCAGAAAGGTGCGATGGGGCTCGTCGAGTTCGGCATCGACCAGGACCCAGCGTTGCTCGGCTTTCGCCCAGTACTCGCACACCCAATGATCATGATAGGAATGCCCGGTGAAGTACCTGCCGAAACCGCAGCGGACGCGGGCTGGCACACGGTGATGCCGCAAAACCGCGCATAGCATCAATGAAAAGTCCCGGCACGTTGCCAAAGCTCTCAACTCGCCTGGCCGCGCGATCGTCAACGGTCGCGGGTCGATCGCCAGCAACTGATCCAGGCGATCGGACACAGGCAGCGTGGTACGGCTTTGACCGATGAACGCAGCGGGGTTGAAGCCCTGCCTCTCGATCCACGCCTCGTGGACGAGCAGGCCGTGCAACATGCGACACAACGCCGGGATATCCGGCGGCAGGCCGCTGATCACAGTCGCATGAGCGCCCGGATCAGTCAGCGCGCTGTGGCCGGTGTAATAGTCGGGAGACGTTTCAGTCATTCAGGACCTGTCCAGCCAGGGTCAGCTGTTCGGTTCTCGCTTAGTCCGCCGCCGCGATCTTCGCGCGGAAAGCCTCCTGTCCCTCCACGATCTTGTCGATCAGTGCATCGAGCGCCCAGAAGCGTTCTCTGATATCGAAATCGACCGCCCGGGTCTCGATGCGGGCAAAGGTGCCGAGACGCTGGTGATAGAGTTTTGCAAGTTTCGGATAACCCATGGGCTCCGCCATCGCAGCAAGCGCCAGGTAAACCGAAAGCTCGTTCGCGAGCACCGGATGCTTGTGGTGTTGCGTCAGCAGCCATTTGTAGAGATCAGGGTGGAAGTTCGTGAACACGCCGGTGAACCCGGGAGCCCCCGACTTCATCGCGTCAAAGGCGATCGCGGCATTGGCGTTGACGATCGTGAGCGGGGAGCCGTTCGCCAGCTTGACCCGGCGCTGCACGGTCGGCAGGTCGCACGAGACGTCCTTGAGAATGGCAAAGCGGCCGCTGTCGGCGCAAAAGGCCAGCTCGTCGTCGGAGAGAAGCCGGCGGAACGGAGCCGGGCATTCATAAAGGCCGAGCGTGATGTCCTTGGGCAGCCGGTCGAGCAGCCAGCTCAGATTGTCGGTGAAGTCCGTCTTTGCCGGATCGTGCGAGGCCAGACGGTTCGTCACCAGCACCAAGCCGTCGACATCGGTCTTCGCGATCGACGAGAGCTCCGTGAGCTGGTCTTCCCTGGACTCGCTGATATGGCCAGAGGCGATGACCGGAAGCCGGCCGGCCGCGGTCTTGGCCACGAACCGCGCCAGCGCGACGCGCTCCTCCAGTGTCAAGAACTGCATCTCGCTCGACTGCGCGACCGCGAACAGCGCGTCGGCACCGTTAGCGATGTACCATTCGATCAGCCGTTCGAGGCCGGAATAGTCGATCGTGTTCGCTTCGGTGAATGGCGTCAGCATCACGGGAATGATGCCCTTGAGAGCGATGGTCACAGGCGAGCTCCAAATGGCGAATCTGGCAGCGGCTGCGCTGCCGGTTCGCGAGTATAGATCAAACGGTCAGTGGGCGTCCGCAGCGGCAACGCAGCGCCGCTGCGGACGCCAGTTATTCGCCGACGATTTTCAACCTACTCCGAAAGCTGGTCGTTTCGCAAAGAGGTTACGGCCTGCAAGCCTGCGCTTCGCGTTCAGGCCGGGGGCGAGATCGCCTGCAAGACATCCCTGAACACGCCGAACTGCACTTTGGCAGCTTCAGGGCTATAATCCTGATAATATCCCGCGGTCACCGCGACGACGAGGTCGAGCTCCGGGACGATGCGGATCGACTGGCCACCTCTGCCCTGCGCGGCAATCGATTGGACGACCCGCCCATTGAGCCGGGAGCTCCGCAGCCACCACAAATATCCGTAGGACTGACCGTCGGTCGCCCTCAGCTTCATTGTGGTCGACGCCTCGATCCATGCCCTGGACACGATTTGCCGATCGTTCCAGCGACCGCCCTGAAGGACGAGCTGGCCGATCTTCGCCATGTCGCGCGGCCGCAGGCGCAATCCGCCTCCGGCATCGCTGTCTCCTTTGAACCTGCTCCACTCGAATTCGGTGATGCCTAGGGGATCGAACAGCACGCGACGCGCGAATTCATCGAGCGGACGGCCGGTGGCTTTGCGGACGATCGCCGAGACCAGCGCAAGTGCGCCGGTGTTGTAGAAGAACTCCTGGCCGGCCAGTGCGGTCACGGGAAGGCCGAGGACGTAGCGACAGGCATCCGGCGCCATGTGCATGCGCACCTCGTCGTTGTCGTCGCCCGTCGCCGGAGTTGCCTCCACCCATTTCAGACCCATCGACATCGTGAGCAAATGTGAGAGCAGGATGCGATCCCTGTCCGGGGACCGCAGGTCGGACAATTCGGGGAAGAAGCTGAAGACCGGCTCCTCGATGCTGCGAATGAGCCCCTGGTCGAGCGCGATCCCGACGACCAGCGACGCCACGCTCTTTGAGCACGATTTCAGATTATGCAGCGTATCGGCATCAAAGCTGACATCAGTGACGCGGACGCCGAAGAAGCGACTGGGGACCTCATCGGCCCCCCTGAAGTACCGCTCGAACAGCAATCTGCCACGCCGAGCGACCAGCACGGCATGGATGTTGGCGCCCGAGCGTTCGAGCCGACCGGCGATCCTGCACAGCGCGGCCTGATCGACATCGTCGTCTTCACTGGCAGAGGGAACAGACCAGCCGTCGTCACGCTTGGCGGGAGCCGGACAATTGGCCTCGGCAAAGACCGGCACCGCCGCGATCGGCGTCAGGGCTGCCCCGCCGAGCAGCGACATGAATCGCCGACGCTTCATCCCGTCCTCTTGACCTTGTCTTTGATGGCCGTGTCGGCGCGTCATTCCCTGAGAGGGAGCACTTATGCGGCAGGTTGTGCCATCAATCTGCCTCAACTGCAATGGGCTGACCCGCCATCGAGCGCTGCACAGGGCGGCTCTCGCTGTCGCCAACCTTCCACGGGGAACTCCGAGATCGAAATAAGCTTGGTTGGGAGCGCGATGACCCGTCACGCCGTTTCGTCCCTCCTGCGTCGTCATTCGTCACGGCCCTCTCATCTTCGTCCCATCGCCCCCTCCGTTCATCCCTCCCGGCTCGCTTTCCGGCGCAGATTCGCGGAGACATCCGTCGAGCACCGCCTGGAGAACCGGAATGAACCGTCGCGACTTTCTAGCCACGGCCCTCGCACTTGCCGCAGCCCCGGCACTCGGCAATCAGCCAACGGGCATAGCCGCTGCCAGCCGCCCGCGGCCGGGACAGGCTGGCTGGCCTTCCGATGCGGACTGGTCGGCGCTGAATCAAGCCACCGCGGGACGCCTCACCCGTGTGACCCCTCCGAACCTCGCCCCGGCTGAAGCAAAACAGCTCCTAGCCAATCCGTTCTACATCGGTGATCAACCCGGTCTGACGGAAAGTTCCGGCTGGTTCGAGGCCTGGCGCTCCGAGCCCAGCGCCTACATGGTCGCGGCCGAGAGCGCGGCAGACGTCGTCGCGGCCGTGCGCTTCGCCAAAGCGCACAATTTGCGCCTGGTCGTGAAGGGCCGCGGCCACAGCTATCTCGGCGGCTCCTCTGCGCCGGATTCGCTTTTGTTATGGACCCGCAAAATGGACGCCATCACCGTTCACGACGGTTTCGTTCCGCAAGGCTCAAGCTCCAAGCCGGTTCCGGCTATCACGACGGGCGCGGGCTGCATGTGGCTCCACGCCTACCAGGCGGCCGCCGGCGCCGGGGCGCTACGTTCAAGGTGGCGGCTGCACCACCGTGGGTGTCGCTGGGCTGGTGCAGGGCGGCGGGTTCGGGAACTTTTCCAAGGGATTTGGAACGGCGGCGGCGAGCCTGCTCGAGGCCGAGATCGTGACAGCCGACGGCGAAATTCGTGTGGTCAATGAAACGCGCGAGCCGGAGCTGTTTTGGGCGCTCAAGGGCGGAGGCGGCGGCACTTTCGGGGTCACCACACGGCTGACGCTCGCAACGCATCCGCTCCCCACATCCGTCGGTGCGGTCAACGCCACGCTGCGCGCCCGCTCCGACGAAGCCTACCGCAAGCTGCTGGCCCGCTTCGTCGCGTTTTGCGCGACGAGCCTGTGCAATCCCCACTGGGGCGAACAGGTCCGGGCGTATCCCGACAACCGCCTCGACATTCGCATGGTCTTCCAAGGCCTGACAACGGACGAAGCGCGGGCAAATTTCAAGCCCCTGCTCGATTTTGTTGCAGCCAATCCTGACGATTACGCCGGCAAGGAATCGCTTGAAGTCGTGGGCGTGCCTGCCCGCTATTTCTGGAACGGTTGGCTTTATCGCCTGTTCGCCCGCTCCGCGGCCAATTTCGATGAACGTTCTGGAGCGCCATGGACCGATTATTGGTGGAAGGGCGATGGCGAGCAGGTCGGCGCCTTCTGGCACGCGTACACATCGGCCTGGTTGCCGAGCTCGCTCCTTGATCAGCAGAACCGCAACCTCCTCGTCGATGCGTTATTCGCCGCAAGCCGCCACTGGGCGGTCGGGCTGCATTTCAACAAGGGCTTGTTCGGCGCATCGCCTGATGTGATCGCAAAAGCAGGAAACACGGCGACGCATCCGGACGCATTCGAGGCCTTCGCTCTTGCGATCATCGCAGCCTCCGGCCCCACCATCTTCGGTGGTCTTGCTACGCCCGATCCTGTTCTCGCCAAAGCGCATCGAGACCGCGTGAACGCCGCGATGGAGGCGCTGCGCGCGGCGGCGCCGAACAGCGGCGCGTATGTCAACGAGTGCGATTATTTTCAGTCGGACTGGCAGAATGCGTTGTGGGGCCCGAACTATCGACGGCTCCTCGACGTCAAACGACGCTACGATCCGGATGGACTGTTCTTTGTGCATCATGGTGTCGGCAGCGAAGGCTGGAGCGCGGACGGATTTGCCCGCCTGCCCTCGTAGCGAACCCAAATCTCTTCAGGGACGGCACGCCTACACCGGCGTGTAGATCACGAGCTTCAGCGCGGGATCGTCGTTGGCCTGAAAGCTGGTGTGCTCGAAATGCAGTACGCCCTTGGTGGGATGCGTCATGGTCTTGCGGCCCGACAAGGTGCCGTGCACCTCGTGCGCACCCCACCATTTGACAAATTCGGGGCTACCTTCGCGCAGGCGCGTCAGCAATTCAGCAAAGGCGGGATCGCCGGCCCAGACGTCGTGGGTGGCGCGAAACATCGCGACCATGCGCTTGGCCACCTCAGCCCAGCCCGCGCCATAGGATTTCCGGGTCTTCTTGTTGGTCATCATCAAGAGCAGGGTGTTGCGATCCTCTTCCGGCAGCCGCCCGAACGCGAAGATCTCTTCGGCGGCTGCGTTCCACGCCAGCACGTCCCAGCGCCGGCCGGTGATGTAGGCCGGGTGCGGCAGGCTTTCGACCAGGCGCCGAATGGCCGGCGGCACCACCTCGCGGGTGAAGGGGCCCCTCGCGCCGTCCCGCGCGAGATCCCTGAGATGCGCGTGCTCGGTCTTGCTGAGCCGCAGCGCGCGCGCCAGCGCATCGACTGTCGTGACCGACGGGCTGACGGTGCGGCCCTGCTCGAGACGGATGTACCAGTCGACCCCGATGCCCGCGAGCTGCGCGACCTCCTCGCGGCGGAGCCCTGCGGTACGCCGCCGCTGGCCCGCGGGTAGGCCCACTGACTTCGGCGACAGCTTTTCACGACGGGAGCGCAGGAAATCGCCGAATTCGACGCGGCGTGGGTCGGCCATGGACGGACTCGCGTGAAGGAGGGTCGGACAATACTAGGATAATACCAGGCCTTCCTGCCGCGCAACAGCCCTCGCATAATCCCTGCACCTCACAATGAGGTACGAACGAAGGTCAACATCATGAAGGCTGCCGTACTCAAATCTTTCGGATCCCCGCTTGATATCGAGGACGTCCCCGACCCCGTGCTCGGTACCGGCGAGGTGATCGTCGAAATCGTCGCGACCCGTGTGCTGTCCTACTCCAAGGAAGTGTTCAGCGGCGAGCGCAAATACGCGCTGGATCTGCCCGCCATTCCAGGAGCCGGCGGGGTCGGACGCGTGCGCGCGATCGGCCCGGACGCAACCAAATTGTCCGTCGGCGACTGGGTCGTCTGCGATCCGACGGTCCGCTCGCGCGACGACGCGATCGCTCCCGACATTCATCTGCAGGGCGTCAGCGCGCGCGGCGAAGGCGGCATGCGGTTGCAGAAATATTTTCACGACGGTTCCTTCGCCGAGCGGATGAGGGTGCCGACCGAGAACGTGACGCGGCTCGGCGAGGTCAGCGAGGAAACGGCCGCGCAATGGTGTGCGCTTGGAACCTTGCTGGTGCCCTATGGTGGTTTCCTTGCCGCCAGGCTGCAGCCCGGCGAGACTGTGCTGGTGAGCGGTGCGACCGGCAATTTCGGCAGCGCTGCCGTGGCGGTGGCGCTCGCGATGGGGGCGGCTTGCGTCGTTGCGCCGGGCCGCAACGAGAAGATGCTCGGCGAGCTCGTGCGTCGCCATGGCGCGCGTGTCAGGCCGGTGAAGCTGACGGGCAACGAGAACGACGACCGCGAGCTGATGAAGCGCGCCGCACCCGGCCCGATCGATTGCGCGTTCGACATCATGCCGCCCTCCGTCTCGACGACGGTGGTCCGCGCCGCGATCATGACGGTGCGGCCCAATGGCCGTGTCGTGCTGATGGGCGGCGTCAACATGCAGGGCGGCCCCGGCCTGGAGCTGCCCTACAACTGGATCATGCGCGAGTGCATCACGATTCACGGCGTCTGGATGTATCCGCCTGAAGCCGCGGTTCGCCTGATCGCGCTGGTCCGCGCCGGCCTCTTGCGCCTCGATCACTTCGAGACGACGGCATTCGACCTCGACCATGCCAACGAGGCCGTGGACCATGCGGCCGCCAATGCGGGCGCGTTCAACATGACGGTGATCCGGCCGTAATTGTCGCAGCAGCTGCGGCGATGCGTCGCCGCAGCTGATATGCCTGCGGTGTCAGATGGCTGGGAGACGTCACCCCCGATGCAGCCGGCCGCGGCCGTCTACTGTGCATGGGGTTGTTTTCGCGGTTTGTTATTCGAGCTCGACCACCTGGCCGTTGGAAAGCGACACCCGCCGATCCATGCGGCCGGCGAGTTCCATGTTGTGGGTCGCGATGAGCATCGAGACCTTGGTCGCCTTGACCAGCTGCATCAGGGCCTGGAACACGTGGTCGGCGGTGTGCGGATCGAGATTGCCGGTCGGCTCGTCCGCGAGCAGCACGCGGGGCGCATTGGCCACCGCACGCGCGATCGCGACGCGCTGCTGCTCGCCCCCCGACAGCTCTGCGGGACGATGGGTGATGCGGTCGCCGAGGCCGAGATAGCCCAGGATCTCCTTGGCGCGCTTGACGCTCTCGGACTTCTTCAGGCCGCGGATCATCTGCGGCAACATGACGTTCTCGAGCGCCGAGAATTCCGGCAGCAGCCGGTGCGACTGGTAGACGAAGCCGATATCGCTGCGGCGAAGCTGGGTGCGCTCGATGTCGGGCAGTTGCGAGGTCGGCGCGCCGTTGACATAGACCTCGCCGGAATCGGGGGCCTCGAGCAGGCCCGCGATGTGCAGCAGCGTCGACTTGCCCGACCCCGACGGCGCAACCAGCGCCACGGACTGTCCCGCCCACAGCGCGAGCTTGGCGTTGTCCAGGATCGTCAGCGCCGCCTCGCCCTGCAAGTACTGCCGTTTTATCTCGTGGAGATAAATGACCGGTACATCCTCAGCCCCCTGCTGCTGCTCCATCAGCCCCTCACTCGTACCGCAGCGCTTCGACAGGATCGAGGCGCGCGGCGCGCCAGGACGGGTACAGCGTCGCCAGGAACGACAGCGTCAGCGCCATGATGACAACGGCCGTGGTCTCGCCCACGTCGATCTCGGCGGGCAGCTTCGACAGGAAGTAGAGCTCGGGCGAGAACAACTCCGTGCTGGTCAGCCAGGACAGGAATTGCCTGATCGATTCGATGTTGAGGCAGATCACGAGGCCGACGAAGAAACCGACCAGCGTGCCGACCACGCCGATCGAGGCGCCCGTGATCAGGAAGATCCGCATGATCGATCCTTGCGAGGCGCCCATCGTCCTGAGGATCGCGATGTCGCTGCCCTTGTCCTTCACCAGCATGATCAGGCCGGAGACGATGTTGAGCGCCGCGACCAGTACGATCATGGTCAGGATCAGAAACATGACATTGCGCTCGACCTGGAGCGCGTTGAAGAAGGTCGAGTTGCGCTGACGCCAGTCGACCAGGAACACCGGCCGGCCCGCCGCCTCCGTCACGGCCTTACGGAAGGAGTCGATCTTGTCCGGATTGGTGGTGAACACCTCGATCGAGGTGACGTCGTTGCTGCGATTGAAATAGGCCTGGGCCTCGGCGAGCGGCATGAACACGAAGCCGAGATCATACTCGGACATGCCGATCTCGAACACGGCGACGATCTTGTAGGGCTTTATGCGCGGCGTCGTGCCCATCGGCGTCACCGCGCCCTTCGGCGCCACCAGCGTGATGCTGTCGCCGGCATGCAGCGACAATTGGTCGGCGAGCCGCCGGCCGATCGCGACGCCCTGCCCGTCGTCAAAGCCCTCGAGCGAGCCCTGCTTGATGTTCTTGGCAATCGAGGTGAGATTGTTGAGGTCGTCAGAACGGATGCCGCGCACCAGCACACCCGAGGCGTTCCAGGGCGATGACGCCAGCGCCTGGCCATCGACCACGGGCGCAGCGAGCCGGATGCCCTGCACCTGGCTGATGCGCTCGGCGACGTCCTTCCAGTCGGTCAGCGGCGATTCCAGCGGCTGGACCAGGATATGGCCGTTCAGCCCCAGGATCTTGTCGAGCAACTCCTTGCGGAAGCCGTTCATCACGGCCATCACGATGATCAGCGTGGCGACGCCGAGCATGATGCCCAGGAAGGAGAACCCGGCGATGACCGAGATGAATCCCTCCTTCCGCCGAGCCCGCAGGTAGCGGGCCGACAACATCCACTCGAACGGTGCGAAAGGCGCAGTTTGGACGGCTTCTGTCATGGTTTCATCCATCGCTCGATAATCCCATGATTCGGGGTCAATTGTGGCCGGATTGGCGGCCGCGATCTCGGGCGATGAACAATATTCAGCCGACCAGACTTATCAGCCCAGAAGTCTTGCGACCGCGTCCGCTGGCGACATGGTCTCGCGGGAGCCGTCGCTGCGCTTCTTGATCTCGACCTTGCCCTCGGCGAGCCCCTTCGGCCCGATCATGATCTGCCAGGGGATGCCGATCAGGTCGGCGGCGGCGAATTTCGCCCCTGCACGTTGGTCGGTGTCGTCATAGAGCACGTCGACGCCCTTGGCGGTGAGCTCGGCGTAGAGCTTCTCGCAGGCGCCATCGACGGCAGCATCGCCCTGCTTGAGGTTGAGGATCGAGACGCGGAACGGCGCCACCGCCTCCGGCCATTTGATGCCGGCATCGTCATGGCAGGCCTCGATGATGGCGCCGAGCAGGCGCGAGACGCCGACGCCGTAGGAACCGCCATGGATCGGCACGTCGACGCCATCAGGGCCGGTCACCAGGGCCTTCATCGCGTCGGAATACTTCGTGCCGAAATAGAAGATCTGGCCGACCTCGATGCCGCGGGTATTCACGCGCTTCTCTGCCGGCACTTCCTGCTCGAACCGGGCGGCGTCATGAACATCTTCGGTCGCGGCATAGAGCGAGGTCCATTGCTTGATGATCGGCGTCAGGTCGCTGTCATAGTCGACGTCCTCGCCCGGCACCGGCAGGTCCAGCACGTCGCGATTGATGAAAACGCCGGATTCGCCGGTCTCAGCCAGCACGATGAACTCGTGGCTGAGATCGCCGCCGATCGGGCCGGTCTCGGCGCGCATCGGGATCGCCTTCAGGCCCATCCGCGCAAAGGTGCGCAGGTATGCGACGAACATCTTGTTGTAGGCGACGCGCGCGGCGGCCTCGTTGAGGTCGAAGGAATAGGCATCCTTCATCAGGAACTCGCGGCCGCGCATCACGCCGAAACGCGGACGCTGCTCGTCGCGGAATTTCCATTGGATATGATAGAGATTCAGCGGCAGGTTCTTGTAGGACTTCACGTAGGCGCGGAAGATCTCGGTGATCATTTCCTCGTTGGTCGGCCCGTACAGGAGCTCGCGCTTGTGGCGGTCGGCGATGCGTAGCATCTCCGGGCCGTACGCGTCATAGCGGCCGCTCTCGCGCCAGAGGTCGGCGAGCTGGAGCGTCGGCATCAACAGTTCCAGCGCACCGGACCGATCCTGCTCTTCGCGCACGATCTGCTCGATCTTCTTCAGCACGCGGAACCCGAGCGGCAGCCAGGCGTAGATGCCGGCCGCCTCCTGCCGGATCATGCCGGCACGCAGCATCAGCCGATGCGAGACGATCTCCGCCTCTTTCGGATTTTCCTTCAAAATGGGCAGAAAGAACCGCGACAACCGCATGGTAATACTCTGGGAATCAGTGGTGGCCTGCAGTGAAACCGGATTGGGAGCGAAAAGACAAGGCCGGGAATGAGGAAAAGCCGCTAACGCGGCGGAATTCCTGTCATTTTTCCCTCGACTTCAGGTTGGACCTGGTCCGTGTCGAAGCTAGGGCGTTGCGATCTCGAGTTCGTCCTCGAGCGTGACCTTCTCGAAATCGGTAATGAGCGCGTCGATCCGCACATGCCAGCGCCCGGCGAACGGCAGCTCGACCTTGTGCACATGCCAATAGCCGTCAGGCCCGAGTTCGGCGTCGCGTTCCATCGGCTCGATGCCGCGCTCGGGCAGGCTCAGCGTCAGCGTCGCCTCCTTGGCGTTCAGCGGCGTCGCCTCGCTGGTCATGAGCTGGAGCACGAAATCGTCCACGCCGGCCTTGCCCGGCGACACCAGCACCTGGAACATCGCGTTGTCGGTGTGGATGTGGATCGCCAGCGGTGTCTCAGGCACGATGGTCCGTGGCGGCGGCGTGAAGCGCCAGCCGGCGACGACCGCGAAAATGCCGAGCGCGGTCCCGCACTCAAGCAGGATCGATCGCTTCAGCGCCGGCGCGGCCACCTGATCCTTTGCTAACGCGGGAGTCAACCGAAAGCGATTGATGGCTGCAAGGGCCAGAAGGAATAGGACCAGCGCCAGCTTCACCGAGAGAATAAGGCCATAGCTCGTGTCGACCAGCGCAGCCGGCTTCTCGAGCTGGATGATCGCAAGCATGAGGCCACTCAGCGCCAGACTCGCGACCACCGGCATGGCGATGCGCGAGAACCGGTTGAGGAGCGGCAGCACTGCCGCCGTCGGCTTCGACAGCAGCGCTGCAACCGGCGCCAGCGCGCCAATCCAGAAGGCTACGGCGAGGCCATGGACGAAGACCGCCGGCCGCGTCAGCACCTCGGGCGACGCCGTTGCGGCGTGCCCGGTCATGGCGAGCGACATGCCCACACCGACGAAGGCGATGACCGCGAGCGTACGCGCGTACCAAGCCCGGCCCAGCGCCATTAGCGCAAGCAGCATCGCCGCGATCGCGACGAGCAAAGCGGGACCGGCACTGGTCGCAAATGCAATTTTCCAGGGGGCCACAGTCACAAGCGCCGCCAGCGGCAGACCAAGGAGATCAAGACCCACCAGACCAAGTGAGACAATGGCACTCGAGAGACCAACAACGAGCCCCACTCGTGGCACGCCCATACCCATCGTCGACGACGCAATCCAGCGCCCAAAGAACACGCCGCCTACGCCGACGAACAGCCCGAGATAGAGGCCGACCCGCGACAACCAGATCAGCGCGTTCAATCCACCATCCACATTTGCCGAAGGCTGCGTCCCCGTCGGCATGCCGATCGAGAAGATCACCGATCCGGCGACGGGATGACCGTCCTGCGAGATGACCCGATAGCTCACCACCGCGGTGCCCTTCGGCAAGTCCGGCGGCATCGCAACCGAAATGCTCTCGCCTGACGTCGTGACGCGCGCAGCATCGCGCACCCTGCCCGCGCCGTCGATCAACTGGATCGCGCCCGGCGTCACCGCTTCGTTAAAGCGCAATTCCACCGCCTTCGGCGCGCTCGCCAGCATGCTGCCGCTCGCCGGCTCGACCGAAATCAGCGCCGCATGGGCCAATGCGCCGGTCGAGGTGCCAACAAGAAACAGCAGCGTCGCAACTGCAGCGAGAAAGCGCATTACGGCTTGGGCAGCAATTTTATGCCAGGCGCCGGCGACTTGTCCTCGCGCGAATGCGCTGCCCCTTCCACCGGGATTTCGATCCAGCGGCTGACACCCTTCTCGCATTCCTGCACCACAGGGAAGTACAGCGTGGTGTTCGGCTTCAGGCTGTCAGTGAGAAAGCTACTGACGACAAATTCATCATAATTGCGGTCCGGCAGATTGCCGCCGGACCAAACCACTTCCTTAACGCCCGAAGTCAGCTTGTTGCCGTGATAGTCGTAGGCACTGGCATACTGCCCCTCGACGATATCGACGTTCCAACCGGCCTTCGGCATCGGCTTCACCGCGATCACACCTTCCGGGATTTGCACACGGATCTTGATCGTCGGCGAGCCGGAACAGCCGTGCGGCACGGCGAAGACGGCCTTGTAGGACGCGCCGACCGTGGCCTGCTTGCCTTCCAGATAAACGTGGGCCGCCGCAGGCGATGCGACGAGTGCACCGACCAGGATTAGCAAGGGTGTCTTCGACATGCTCGATCTCCCGGAGGTTAGATCACATCAGTCACATTTTCATTCCCGAATGGTCCGGCATTTTCTTCATCATCGTGCCCCCGCCGCTGGGCGCCTGGGCGCCGACGCCCTTGACGTCGAGCGACACCGCGACCTTGCCAGCCTTCTCGAACTCGAGCGTTACAGGCACTTTCTCGCCCTCTTTGAACGGCCCCTTCAGATCCTGAAGCATCAGATGGTTGCCGCCGGGCGCGAGCTTCACGGTCTTGCCCGGCTCGATAACGAGGCCCTTGTCCAGCGGACGCATCTTCATCACGCCATTGTCCATTGTCATCTCGTGGACCTCGGCCTTGCCGGCGATCTCTGCCGACACGGCGACGAGCTTGTCGGGCGCGGTGCCCTTGTTCTCGATGGTGAGGAACCCGCCGGCGACCTTGGCGCCGGCAGGCGTCGCCCGACTCCAGGCCTGGGAGATGACGAGATCGCCCGCCTTGACCTCGTCGGCTCGGACGGGGGCTGCGATCACAACGGCCGAGAACGCCGCGAGCGCGAAGAGAGTTGAGAGCTTCTTCATGTCGATTGCCTTTCTTGTCGCAGCCGAGAGCCCGACTCCAGTCAGAACGTGTACTTGCCGGCAAGAACAAAAGTTCGTCCCGGGAATGGATGGAACAGGAAATACTGCTCGTTGAAGAGATTATCGATGCCGAAGTCGAACGCGAAATTCTTCGTCGCGTTGTAGTGGATCTTCAAGTCCACGACGAAAAAATTATCGAAAGCGCCGTAGACGTGCGGGATGATATCCGAGTTGTCCAACGTCGAATATTGCTTGCCGCTGTAGCGCGCGGCGACGGTATAGGCCCAGCCATCATTCGGCCGGTAGGTGACGCCGAACTTGGCGCGCCAGTCTGGCACGAAGGGCACGCGCTTGCCAACGACGCTGGTCGGGCCTTTCCAGTTCGGATCGGAGATGATCCTGGAATCGACGTAAGTGAGGCTGCCGAAGATCTGCAGGCCGCTCACCAGCAAATTGTCCTTGTCGGCCGACAATTCCACGCCCTGCATGCGGATCGCAGCAACGTTGCTGACGGCGGTCTGCACCGATTGCGTTCCGGTTGCATCCGTCACGGTAGTCGATTGTGAGATCAATGCATTGTTGGTCCGCTCGCCGAACATCGTGAGCCGCACGCGGCCATCGGCCCAGCGCCGTTCAAGATTGAGTTCGCTGGTGAAGTCCTGCTCCGGTGACAGCAGCGGATTGGCGAGATAGGTGATGCCGCCCACGCTGATGTTCTGGTAGAGCTCAGTCACCGTCGGATAGCGGTACGCCTCGCCGAAATTGGCGGTGATGTTCCAGTCTTTGTTGGGATCGATCGACAGCGATGCCTTTGGCGAGAAATTGGTCGAGGACAACTCTGGCTGCCCCGTCGGCACGGCCGATGTGATGACGCCGGCGCTGGTCGTCGTGGTGTTGAGATTGAAGCCCTCGACTGCCTGCCAACTCTCCAGCCGCCCGCCTAGCGTCAACTTGACGATCGGCGTGATCTTCCAGGCGTCCTGCCCCCAGAGAGCTTCGGTCCGAGTCTCGCCGACACCGGTCGAATAGAGCTGGCCATTGCCGGTTAAGGGTGCATTGAACCAGAGCGTCGAAGCATAGACCGGGTTTTCAAGCCGGTAGCGGTCGCCATGTATGCCGAAGCTGATCTCATGCGGACCATCCATGCCATCTGGGCGCCAGATGCCCTTAGCGTCCGTATTTTGCCAATTGGTGCCGTCCATTCGCGTCACCTTGCCGTTCAACGAATAGCCAAGGCCGGGCGATGGCACGACCGTAAATGGGTTGCTCAGATCGTCCTGGAGATAGTTGTAGCTTGAGGCCGCAAGGTCGAAGTCGAACACGCCCTTGGTGTCGCTCTTGAGCGAGACGGCATTGCTCACATGGAGCTGATCCCAATTGTACTTGCTGCTCGCAAAGCTGCTGATGCCGCCTAACGTCGGCAGGCCGGTTGCAATTGACTTGAGATAGGTCTGCGGGTCAGAGGTCTGATGATTGTTCCAGATGCCCAGCGAATAGGTTGCCTGCACCAGCGGCGTGATGTCGTAAGCAAGTCGCAGATTGCCGGAAGTCTGTTGCGAATGCGCCAGCACGCCGGTGCCCACCACGTTGGCGACGCCCCCGTTCTTGTTGAGGGCGGCAAAGCCACCGCTCGTACCGACCGGGAACGAGGGGGTGGTGGTATAGGTCAGCGGCTGCTGATAGCTCTCGAGATAGTTGGCGCTGACGAGCCAGGAAAGCTTACCCTCGCGATTGCCCGCGGCGGCGCTGGTCTGGCTGGTTATGTAGGTATCCTTTGTGCCGTATTGATTCCACGGCATCACCGAGACGGTTTCCTTTGCGACCGCAAACGGTTTGTCCGGCATCCTGGATGTGATCAGCAGGACGCCGCCGATCGAATTGCCGGGATAGGCGGCCGCAAAGGGACCGTTGAGGAAATCCACCCGCCCGATCGCCTCGGGCGAGATCAAATTCCATTTTGGCGAGGCGCCGGAATTGTTGTTGCCGATCAGGGCCGAGATCAACAGATCGTCATAGTAGATCAACGAGCGCGCACTCGAATTCAAGCCCCAGCTTCGTGTCGCGAGCACGGCCTGATTGTCGCCGTCGTTGCGCTTCCGCACGAACAGGCTCGGCATGTATTTGACGGCGTCCTCGGGGTCCTTGAGGTTGATGGTTTCGTCGGCCTCCTTCGCCGTGATGCTGAAGGATCGTTGCGGCAGCCGGTAGCGCGCCACGGCCGCCGGCTGATCAAGCGAGGCGCGCCCGCCGCGCGTGACCTGCGCCTCGGCTGCGACAACCGACGCTGGCCGCTCAACCGCCGGCTTTGCCTGATTTGTCCTGGCGGCTGCCGCATGCACCGCGTGCTTGCGCGGCTTGGGCTTCACCGTCGCTGGCGCATCGACGGTCACCGCGGGCAGCTCTTTTGAGCTGCTCTGGGCGAAAGCGCCGCTCGACGAGGCAAGCAGCGCGGCCTGAACGGCAACGACGCTCACGCCGCAGCGGGCATGGCGAGGTAACATGGAGCATTCCTGACGCCGGCTTTATTTCCGGCCATTCGACAGCATCAATCGCCAGCGGATCAACCGAGGCGATCACGAGAGGTCGTCAGGAGAAATGGGGAGGTCCCCGCGCCTGGGCGCTTGAATTCTTGTGGGTGGCGGGAGCAGAGGCGTCCGCTTCACGCCACACTACGCGCTCGGCGTGGCGGAAGGGAGCGGGAAGCGCAGCATGCGGTGGCGAATCGAAGGACGCGGTGGCCTGCGCAAGACAACAGATCGCGCAGATCCCGGAATGCGAGGCCGGCGAACCGCCTTGATCATTCGGAGCGCCCTGCTCACTAATACTGTGGCAAATGACACCGGCAGGCAGCTGATCGGCAACGGTCCGACCGGCCGCCCAGCAGGCGGCAATCGGCGCCAGGACCTGCATCGCGAGCGCGAGCAGGACGAGGGGTAGGAATTTCTGCAGCCGCGCGCGCATCCACCGAACCAGTCATTCGTCTACTAACTAATCACCGCACCAGCTCCGAGTCGAGATGACTTCATCGGCCGTGTTGGGCTGGCGCAAACTTCTCGAAAAATGAGTTCGGCCGCCTCCGACTGGGATCGGCCCTCAATATCTGAGCAAGCCCGCCACCCGGAAGATCAAAAAATTCATATATTTGTCATACACTTAAGAGGACGGCAGCGCGATCGTTTCGCCAATTGCTCGAATTTTGAACATTCGTTGCCGAAAATGATGACAAGTGAGAAAAGTTGATCTAGCATCCCTTTCGCTCAGGCTTGACCGTGAGGTCGACGTCTGGTGGTCCAAGTCTCGGGAGGAGCCCCTGGCGCGCAAAATGCAGCGTCGCCCCGCCAATCAAGATCAAATCTTAGAATCGGGGATAATAGGGTCGACACAATTTTTGAGCGGGGCTAGGGCCCCGCTCTTTTTTTATCTGCGTGGCTCATGCGCGCATGAACGCTTTCTCCAGTCCGATCGAAAACAGATCGAACTGGCGGCGTAGCCTGCGCGGACCCGCACTCTCGTCTACCGACAGCTCTTCAACGAGCGTCCCGAAGCTCGGGCGATACGCTACGCGATCTGCTCGGCGATGAATGGTCGATCGCGCAGGCACGTACGCGCTGCTCCTCCAGATCCTGCGTGCTGGCATCGCAGCGTAGCGCTTTGCGCTGCACCAACGCGATCACGATCTCGTCCTTGATTGCACGTTGAGTGGCATCAACTCTTGTGAGACACTTCGCGCATCGGTCGCGCAATCAATGACGCGCCGACGACAAAATTTATGGGAGCGAGCGATGTCCGGCACGAAAGATTTCTCGAAGACGAGGCGCGATCTTCTTCAGGCGGCTGCGACCGCCGGCGCCGCAACTGCCATCCTCGGCAGCATGGGCATAAACCCAGCACTTGCAGCTGAAGTCGGTCGATCAGACAAGCCGCTGAAGGCGGCATTCTCCAACGCGGGCCTGCAGGCGACCTGGTGTGCGCAAGGCAAGCAGGCCGCGGAATTCTGGGGCAAGCTGTTCAATGTCGAGGTCACTTGGTTCGACGGACAACTCGACGCCGTGAAGCAGCGCGCAGCGATCGACAACATGGCCTCGCAGAAATGGGATTTCGTCGCGATCCAGGCCTTCGGCATCGGCACCCTTACCCAGCCCGTGCAGAAGATGATCGACGCCGGTACGCCGGTCATCGACATGGACACGCTGATTGCGCCGCTCGACCAGATCAACGTCCACTCCTTCCTCGCCCCCGACAACGAGTTCATGGGGGCTTCGGTGACCCAGGCGCTTTGCAATGCAATGGGCGGCAAGGGCAAGATCATCATGACCCAAGGCGCCCTCGGTCACACCGGCGCGCAGGGACGTGCCAAGGGCTTCGAGTCGGTCGTCAAGCAATTCCCAGGGATCGAGGTGCTCGACACGCAGCCGGCCGACTGGGACGTCTCCAAGACCGCACGCCTCTGGGAAACCTATTTGACCAAGTACCCGCAGATCGACGCGGCGTTCTTCCACAATGACGACATGGCGCTTGCCGCCGCCAACATCATGAAGGCGCACAACCGCACCAACATCCTCATTGGCGGTGTCGATGCGATGCCGCCGGCGATCCAGGCGGTGAGCGAAGGCCGGATGTTCGCAACCGTGCGCAATCCGTCCTGCCGCATCCATGGCGGCGCGATCATCGCAGGCGTCGCGGCCGTGGTCGGCGGCGAGAAGAGCGGCCAGGGCATCCCCAAGAACGTCGTCACCGACGGCCCTGTCGTGACCAAGGCCAATGCCGCCGGCATGCAGTGGATGGAAGATCACTTCCTGATCTGAAATCCTCCATGCCTGACGGTCGTCAGCCCATCCTGGAACTCCAGGGCATCACGAAGAGCTTCGGCGGCGTCGAAGCGCTTCGTGGTGTCGACTTCGCGCTTCTCCCTGGCGAGATCCATGGTCTCGTGGGAGAGAACGGCGCGGGAAAAAGCACGCTGATGAAGATCATCGCCGGCGTGCACACCGAGTTCTCCGGCCGCTTCCTGATCGACGGGGCCGAGACCCATTTCCGCTCGGCGCGCGATGCGCATGCGGCCGGCATCGCCATGGTGCATCAGGAGCTCTCGGTCGCGCCTGACCTGACGGTCGCGGAGAACGTGTTCCTCGGCAATCAGCCGACCAACGCCCTTGGCCTCGTGCAATGGCGACGGATGGCGCGTGAGGCGGGCGAGCAGCTCTCTCGCTTTGGCATCGACGTCGATCCGATGTCGCGGCTCGGCGATCTGCCGATCGGACTGCAGCAGCTGATCGAGATCGCACGCGTGCTGTTCTCCGGCGCACGAATCGTCATCCTGGACGAGCCCACCTCCGCACTCTCCCCGCCCGAGGTCGAGCGCCTGTTTGCGACGCTGCGACGCCTGCGCGAGCAAGGCACGGCCATCGTCTTCATCTCGCATTTCATCGAGGACATCCTGCGTGTCTCCGACACCGTCACGGTTTTCCGCAACGGACGGAAGGTCACGGAGACCGCGAGCGCCGCCACCACCAAGGGCGCCCTGATCGAGGCCATGATCGGTCGCGGCGGCGAGGCGCTCGAGCACAGCTATAGCGACGATCTGATGCTGCCGCGCCCTAGCGACAGCCTGGTCGTGCTGAAGGTGGAGCAGCTGTCGCTGACGCGCAGCCTCCAGGACGTCTCCTTCGAGGCCCGCGCGGGCGAAGTGCTCGGCATCTACGGCTTCATGGGGTGCGGCCAGCAGGAGCTGTCGCGCATCCTGTTCGGCAAGCTGAAGCCCGACGCGGGCACGCTGATCGTCGAGGGCAAGCCGAAGACCTTCGCCAGCACGGCGGCGGCGCGGCGCGCCGGCGTGGCGCTGGTGCCGGAAAGCCGGCGCGCCATGCTGTTTCACCAGGAGCCGGTCTTCAAGAACATCTCGATCAGCATTCTCGATCGGATCTCCTCGCTGCTGCTCAAGCCGGCGCAGGAGCGCGAGATCGCGAAGCGTCAGGTCGAGCAGTTGCAGATCCGCCCCCCCGTGGTCGGCCTCGATCTCGGCATGCTCTCGGGCGGCAACCAGCAGAAGGTTGCGCTGGCGAAATGGCTGACCTACCCGCCCAAGCTGCTGGTGCTGTGCGAGCCGACCCGGGGCATGGATGTCGGCGCCAAGAACGACGTCATCAACATCGTCCGCGACCTCCGCGCCAGGGGGCTCGCCATCATCGTGCTGTCGACCGAGCCGGAAACGGTGCTGTCGCTGGCCGACCGCATCCTCGTGCTCAAACGCGGAGCGGTGGTGCGGGAATTCAAGAACGAGCCGGTCAGCAAGGACCGCCTGCTGGAAGCGGCGTGACGGAGAAGCACAATGGCGAGCAGTGAGACGGCAGCAGCGACAGGTCAGCGCGCCAAGGGCGTCGCGCCCTTCCTGCGCTCGCAGATGCGCAACATCGCGCCGTTCCTAACCCTGATCTTCCTCTCCGCCTTCTTCGCCTTCGCCAGCCCCTCCTTTGCGACGATCGACAATCTCGGCAACATCCTGACGCAGGTGTCGGTGACAGGCGTCATCGCCGTCGGCCTCACCTTCGTGATCCTCTGCGCCGAGATCGACCTCTCGATCGCCAGCATCGCCAACGTCACCGGGATCGCGGTCGCCTATTTCACGCTGCAGGAATCCTACGTCAACATTCCCAACGTCCCGCTGCCGGGCGCCGCCGCGATCCTGCTCGCCGTCTTGCTCTGCGCGGCTCTCGGCCTCGTCAACGCGCTGGGGCTGACCGTGATCGGCATCCCCTCCTTCATCATGACGCTGGCGATGATGCAGATCGCGGCGGGCATCTCGGCGCTCCTGGTGCGCGGGCAGATCGCCTACAAGGTGCCGAGCCTGATCTCGACGCTCGGCTCCGGCTCGATCGGCGGCATCCCCTGGATCGTCATCGTCGCGGCCATCATGCTGCTCGCCGGCCACCTGGTGCTGACCTACACGCGCTTCGGCCGCTACGTCTACATGGTCGGGGGAAACCGCGAGGCTGCCGAATATTCCGGCCTCAACGTCAAGCTCATCCTCGGTGCGGTCATGGTGATCTCGGCGGTGTGCTCCGGCATCGGCGGCATGCTGGGCGTTGCCCATTTCGGCAGCGCGCAGCAGAACGAGTTCGACACCTACCTGCTCGACTCCATCGCCGCCGTCGTCGTCGGCGGCACCAGCCTGTTCGGCGGCCGCGGCGGCATCGGCAACACCATCGTCGGGCTTTTCGTCCTCGGTGTCCTCAATAACGGCCTCGACCACGTCAACATCGACAGCTTCCTGAAGATCCTGATCCGCGGCGTGATCCTGCTGGCGGCGCTGATCATCAACGTCTACGCCCAGCGGCTGAGGGAACAAGCAGCGGAGTAGAAAGCCGCAAATCCAAAGCCGCGAAAACAACCCCATGCACAGTACAATTCATTGCGGAGTTTGACGCGGGGGGGCTTGCGCCGTTTCCGAAATCAAGTTTGACACGTCGGGCAAAACAGGAGCATGATGTCATCATGCCATCATGCCATCATGTCATCATGCCATCATGTCATCATGCCATCATGCCATCGTGCCGCAGCCGGAGATCGCGGGCGGCGCAAAGCCTCCCGGCATAGAACCAGGCGCAACATGGCGCCTGACCTACGAAGCGCTGCGACCGCAGCCCAAGCTTTGCACCACTTTGACAGGACGGAAGCTCACCAATTCGACGCGGTCGAGAACGCCCGTAATCGGCTCCCACAATGACAGGAGAACTTTGAGAGCCGGACCCGGGTCCGGCAAGACGCCGGACAACGTCACGTGAGGTACCCAGAATCCCGGTCTATAATGCGCATCAACCTTCAGATCAGGAAGAGCAGCTTGTATGGCCTGATGCCGGGCAAGCAACTCGGCCGTCACAACAGGCACCGCCCATAAAGCAGCGCCGCCTCCTGGAAAAGCGCCGAGTCCGCTCAGGCGAACAGGAAGGCTCTCCCAATCGCGGCAGGTGTTTTCAACCGCCGCGCGTAGTCCGTTGAGGGGCGTTTCGTCGGGGTAGATCGCCAGGGTGATATGCGGAGCGTAGCCAAGCTGGTCGCGATCGGAGTCGATCCCGTCGGCCGCAAGCTTGCGCCACATCGCTTCGATCGGGACAGAACTGTCGGGATCAAAGCAGAGGGTAATCGCAACCGGCATGGGTGTGATACTAACATCGCCAGCTCGCGCCCAGCAACTCGCTCGGTGCTCGCCCGGCGCCGGTATTTGCAACGACGATGCCGTTGCGTCGGGGGTGGACGGGTTAGCATACCGATCCCTGCATCAGCTCGGCGTGAACTGGCTGAGGTCGTGAATGCCCATCTGCTGCTCCAGCTGGGCGACGCGGGCCGCCATCTTCTCGAAGCCGTCATCTCCGAACAGTTGATGCTCTTTCTTTTCGAAATCCTCGGCCATCGCGTCGTACTCGTTCGGCGAGACCACGTCTTTGAGCTTCGGAAAAAGATCGGTGTCCTCGCGGGCCGCATGTGGCCGGTACATCGTGATGAAGGATTGCATCGCACTGACCAGCTGCTTGCGGTCGTCGGCATTGCTCCGGCCTGATGGCGCGAGCTTCAGGATAGTTTCCGTGACCTTCCGGCCCGCGTCGTGCTGGCGCAGCAGGGTGTTCACCAGATCGGTCATCTGGCCGGCTTTCCTGAAACGCGGAAAGACGTGCTCCTCCTCCGATTTTTCGTGATAGTTGTTGATGAAATCTCGGATGATGCCGGCGGATTGCGTGATCAGGCCGGGGTCGAAGTCCTCGTTCGACGAAAACTTTCGGATGCCGGCTTCGTAGAGCAATAGCACGCGATCGAGCACGCCATGCTCCCGCATCAGGTCTTCGGGCGGGGTGACCTCCTCCTCCTGCTTCTCCGCAGCCTTCTGCTTGCCGCCACCCTTCCGCCCGGCAAAAGCGGGCCTCGTGAGAACGGCCGGAGCCGCGACCGCGGCCAGCGCTCCCAGGTGCAAGAGCAGACGGCGCTTGCCTGGCACAACGACGTTCATCGTAGCTCTCCCTGGATGCGCTCAACCATGCGGACCGCGTCGCCGAATCGATCAGCGCCAGGCCTTTTCGTTCTTCTGCTCGTAATCCCTGAAAGCCTTCTCGAGGCCACCCAAAACCTCGGCTGAGGTCTCGAACATCGCCTTCAGCTGCGGTTCGTCGACCTTCTGGATGTCCTCGCGCAGATGATTCCTGATATCCTGCAGCGCCTTCTGCATCTTGTGGGTATGGTGTCGGGGATCGCGGTCTACCGCACTTGCCATGGCCAGTCTCCTATGCCGCCAAGTTGGCTCCGCCAGACTTGGAATAAGGTCTGTCGCGACGGCGCATCAACGGATGGGTGGAGACGTCGTTCCAATCACTTCGACGAGACCGCATGAAGTTCAGGGATTTGCCGACCGGGTTGAATATCGTTGACCGAAGCCCGATAAACGCGTTCCGGAATCGGGTCGAACGTCCGTGAGCAACCTCCATCCGCCAACCGACATCTCCCTCAGCCAACGGTCGCCCGCCGGCTCGCCGCTGGAGGTTCTGCGCATCTTCCTGAAACTCGGGCTCACCTGTTTCGGCGGCCCGATCGCGCATATCGGTTATTTTCGTGACGAGTTCGTCGTGCGGCGGAAATGGATCGACGAGCACGCCTATGCCGATCTGGTCGGGCTGTGCCAGTTCCTGCCGGGTCCCGCCAGCAGTCAGGTCGGCTTCTCGATCGGCCTGATGCGCGCCGGCTATCCCGGCGCGCTTGCCGCGTGGGCCGGGTTTACCTTGCCGTCGGCCGCCATTCTCGTGCTGTTCGCCTACGGCGCGGGCGCGCTGGGCGGACCTGTCGGCGCCGGCCTGCTGCACGGATTGAAGCTCACGGCGGTCGCCATCGTGGCGCAGGCCGTCTGGGGCATGGCGCGCAACCTCTGCCCCGATCGCGAGCGCGCGTCGATCGCCGTCGTGGCAGCGCTCATCATCCTGTTCAGCACGGCATCGATCGCCCAGATCGGCGCGATCATCCTCGGTGGGCTCGCCGGCCTCTGGCTGTGCCGCAGCGATGCGCCGGTGCCGTCAGGGCATGTCGAGATGCCGGTCTCACGCACGGCGGGGCTGATCACCCTCGGGGCCTTCTTTGTCCTGCTGGCAGGCCTCCCCTTGCTGCACGTGCTGACCGGCTCAACGGGTGTTGCCCTGTTCGAGGCCTTCTACAGGTCCGGCGCCCTCGTGTTCGGCGGCGGCCACGTTGTGCTCCCGCTGCTCCGCGAAGCCTTCGTCGCCCCGGGCTGGCTGACCGACGATGCCTTCCTCGCCGGTTACGGCGCGGCGCAGGCGGTGCCCGGCCCACTCTTCACTTTTGCGGCCTACCTCGGCACGGTCGTCGCTCCGCAGCCGCATGGCGTGGCCGGGGCAGCGCTCGGGCTTGTCGGCATCTTCCTGCCGGGAATCCTGATCCTGCTCGGCGCGCTGCCTTTCTGGGACTCGTTTCGGAAGCGTGCCGGCGCCCAGGCCATGATGCGCGGCGTCAACGCCGCGGTGGTCGGCGTGCTCGGTGCTGCGCTTTACAATCCGGTCTGGACCACCACCGTGCACTCGCCGCAGGATTTCGGCATCGCGCTTGTCGGCTTCGTCCTGCTGATCGCATGGCGCGCGCCTCCGCTGGTGGTGGTTGCGTTCAGCGCGGCTGCGGGAACGGCGATGGCGCTGGTTTGAGGTTGGGGCCGGTCTACGGACAAGCGGCTATTCCATCGGCGAGCTTCGTGGTTCTGCTGGCGCCGCTTGGCATCGCTGCCGTCCACGTACCCAACCGATCTGCATCATCACAGGGATAGCAAAATCAGGCTCAGCAGTCGCAAAACCTACGATCACCGAACCTGAGCGCCAAGCGGACACATGAGCATGCGGCAGCAGTGCTAGAGTGGCGCTATATGGCAGAACCACGCAATTGCGTAAGCCCTTCTTCGATCGCGGCTGTGGCGGGTCATGTTCGCGCGGATCGGGATCATACGAGCGCCGGACCGGGGAGCGAGTCGGAAGGCAAATCAGACCCGGCAGTCGCAACACCCCTACGACCACCGGGCCTGAGCGCCAGCCATTACGATTACGGTATCAAAACAGCGGCAGTGTCACTGATATGCGGGCGCCGTTCCGTTCGTTTTCCGACCCTAGCCGATCCGGAAGACTACCTGTTCCAGTAGCGGAACGCTCGCGTTCGCAACATGTTCGGTGATTGCGCCGTCAAAGGCCCGGGATCCAAGCCGGGCGGTCATGTCTGCGGGGATCAAGAGCGGCCGTCGGAGCGAGCAGGCTCCCGTGTCCGCCGTCGAAAGCCGACAGGACGATGGGATCAGCGTGGTTCGGCCAAGGGCACACAATCGGACTCATCCGCATGGCTAGTCGATAATCTCATCGGCGCGCGCAACCAATGTGAACGGCGGCTCCAACCCCAGAGCTTTGGCAGTCTTCAGGTTTAGGATGAACTCCACCCGTGTCGAGAGTTGCACGGCGAGATTGGCCGGTATCTCGCCCTTGAGTATTCGCCCGGCGTAGATGCCCGCATGATAATAGGAATCGCTGATGTCGCCGCCATAGCTCATTGCGCCGCCAGCCAACACAAAGTCGCGATACTGATAGATAGCCGGAAGCTTGTATTCGAGAGACCTCGCACCGAGTGCAGCGGCGCGGCTCGTAAACAGCGGGTCGGTGCCGATGACCATTCCAGCGACAGCACCGGCAACGTTTCTGAAGGTCTCGTTGATCTCCTCATCGGTGCTCGCGTGAAACATCATCAGCCCAATGCCCAAAGCTCCGGCCGCCGTTTTTACTCCGCTCTCAACCGCCGGTGTCAGGGGATTAGCCGGATTCGTTAGCAGCCCAAGCGAATGCCTGTCCGGCAAAAGTTCATGCAACAGTTCCAAACGTTTCGGCGCCGTATCGACGTTGATGTGGGCCGCGCCCGTGACATTACCGCCCGGGCTGTTGAGGCTGGTCACCAATCCGGTCCTGACGGGGTCGCCGCCGATCGCAAATACGACGGGAATGGTTGCGGTCGCCGACTTTGCGGCCAGCGCCGACGGCGTCGCAGCCGCCAAAATCAGGTTAACTCGTCGCTCAGTTAACTTGGCCGCAAGCGCAGGCAGCCGATCATAGTGGTCGTCTGCCCACGCGTACTCGAAGCCGACATTCTGTCCTTCGAAATAGCCCGTTTCGCTCAACCCTTTTCGAAAGGCCGCTATCATCGGACCATAGTCTCGAGCTGTTGAGCTTCCGAGGATGCCGATAACGGGGGGCGACTGCTGTGTCCGTGCGTCCATCTGCCACAATGTGGCGCCGCTCGATACCAATAGCCTAACGAACTCCCGCCGCCGCATGTATCCACCTTTGAGGACCACGCTAATGGCTGGCCAGACTAGCACCATGCGGGGGCTCGTGGGAGCAATAAGGAACCCTTTGCGTTCCAACCGCAATGCCGGCCAAGCCAAGGCGCATGCGTCGCCGCCAGAAGCCAAAGCAATGAAAGAAAATCAGGTCTAGCAGACGAGCTGTTTGCTACCCCCTTTGGACGCGAACACGCGCGATGCATACCTCACGATCATTTTGCTGATCGTTGGCGGATTGTCTTAACCGTCACCGGCCTATCATTCGCGGTTTGAACCATCGGTGTGTTCGAGTGCGCCCATGAACCGAATGATTCTCGGCTTTGCAGTCCTCGCGATCGGCGCTCTTTCGATCGTGACCTCCATCGTCAAAAAGCAGGCCTTTGCGGAGTCGCACCGTCGAAGCCGGCAAAACATCCTTTATTACACGCTGAGCCGGACCGATAATCCCATCATCGTTCTCGGTGACAGCATTGTCGAAGCGTCGACCCTGCCGCGCGAGCTCTGCGGACATGCGATCATCAACGCCGGCCTGGAGGGCGCCTCGACGACAAGCGATTTGGGCGGCTGGCTGATGGATGTGCTCGACGGCAAGCCCGCGGCCGCTATCGTGATCGCGCTGGGGATCAACGACGCGTTGGGGGCGGCACGGGACCTGCAGCAGTTCGAGGCCAACTACAGCTCGCTCGTAGCCACGCTTTCGAAGGCTACGGCCCATGTGATCACGCTGGGAATTACGCCACTCGATGCCTCACCTCGTCTCTCCGCCGAGACGCAAACGAAAGCGGCGCCGCTCATCGATAGCTACAATGCCGCTCTGCCGGCACTCGCCGTCCGCCGCGGCGCGACCTTTGCTGCCTTGCCCCCGCTGCCGACGCCGCACACGATTGACGGAGTACACCTGAACGCCGCCGGGTATCAGCTTTGGAATAAGGCCGTTGTGAAGGGAGCATCGGTCTCATGCGACTCGAAATGAAACCAGCGGCTGCCGCAATTGGACCAAACAAGCTTACGGAATTGGAGCTGTTACGCTTTTCGTTTAGGCGGGCGCCAGTTCCCATCTATGTCAACGCCCTCTTCTAGCTATTTGTCGGCACGATGCTGCTGGCCTCGTATTTTAGTTACCGGTATTTCGGGGAGCCGGCACAACGGCTGTTCCGCAACGCTCTGTTACGGCGGCGCGCCGGGACATTTGCGACTTCACCATGAGGCTCCCCACGTCCTTGCACGCTCTATCTCCTGTGCAAGGAAATGGGCCACGCGCGGGAACAGCGCCGCGCTCGAAACGGCCAGAGCGTTGAGACGCCGGGCCTCGTCCTCCATCACCGTGATGGGCGGCAACACGATTTCAGGTTTGCCTTTGCGATTAGTCTTGCTCATGACCTTCTCCTTTCCTAAGCGGCCGATGGTCCCGGATCACCGTCGTCAAAGACCTTCTTGCCCGTGACCTCCGGATTGCCAAACAGAACGCTGACAACATCGGTCGGATCACGGCGGCTGACACGCTCGACCTTGACGACGTTGGTGCGCCCCGGCTGCGCGATCAGGGACCACTTCCGCACGATCTCACTCAACAGAAAACGTGCGTCCACGCCGCCTTGATCTGCGCCCGCCGGCGCGAGCTGTTCCAAACGGCGATGGTCGGACGCCGCGGCCATCGCGCCGTCAGTCTTTCACGAGAGCGCCAGAGCTGCTCGGCAGTCGAGCCAGCGACCTGGATGGTTCGATGCGTCAGAACGGATACGCCGCCAATTCTTTCCAATGCTGCCCCGACATCTCGATCCGTCTGCTCGTAAATTCCGTAACGAGCGCGGAAAATTCAGTTGACGACCTGATCGCCAGAAGCCTCAGACCGAATTCGAAAGCAAATCGCACGTTGGCCTGGCTTATCTCAAGAAGCTTGGCTTGATACGCCGGCAGGTTTGAAATCGCTGAAGCGGCGGCTTTCGTTGGAGCGCGATCCCTCATCTTCTGACTGATGTCATCTGGTAAGGCATCCACCGATGCCTCGATGATGGGAGCTTCGCCTTTCGGATCGTCATGAAGCCTGCGAGGCGGTTCTTTCGCAGAGCGGAGAACATTCTCTTTCGGGCTTTTAACACTGGCCTGCTTGTTCCGTTGAGCCCGCGCGGCGGTTTTCGGATTGGGCACGTGCTTGGACGCCGTCGTCTTCTTGCGTTTGCTCATCTGACGCTCCAAAACACGGGTGAGGCGACCACGATGGTCATTTCGGACGAGACAACCGGCTTTGTGAGGCGGCGTTCCAATCCACGGACGGCAGGAGTCCGTATGAACCGAGATCAAACAAGCCTGCAGTACTCGGAGCGCACCTTCGAAAGCGACCTCCCCTGCCGCGATTGATGGTTCATAGCGCTGGAGCCAAGGGCTCCGACGTCGAAGCTCATCTTTTTGTAGCTACTTTCGTCGACGCCGGTTCCGCTTAATGGCTGGACGTGAGCTCAGCTTACTCAATCTATTCGCATTCGCTGCCACGCGCCGCCTATATCGTCGAACTATGTCTTCGCTCGAAGCGCCAGCCATGAGGTCCGCGGCGGACCCGATTGCTTCCGCTACCTTTTCACGGACCATTAGCCTGGCTTCCCGGCGTGCGCGTTTTCCGCCAGCCATCAGCTTCAACATTCGAAGCCCAATGACCTCGTTGGCCTCAAGGGCCAGCATCATCCAGGACTGGAGCAGCCTATGTTTTCCAGCTCGCCGCAATATGGTTGCTCCTCTGGTCCTCTCCTTTAGCGCCGGCATTCACCTCGCCATTCGCGATGTCGCATCCCGAGTTGGTCGGCTCGCCGGAAGAGCGGATCGTCATCCATCTGCCCACAAGAGTGCGTTGCTGCACTTGGTTCCTATTCACTTCGGGAATCAAGCCACTGTGCTGTCGGCTTTGGGGCAACATGCGAAGAACTCAGAGCGAGCAAATCCAATCCGCTTAGCAGCAAGGCGCGGCCTTCGCCAGACGCCATCCTTGGCCAGCCTGCCGATCTGCATGCTCACTGAGGCAGGGCCACCCCGTCGATTTGCATGACACCAAGCTGGTCAAACAACTCGATCCGTTGACCATTCAGCACCGGAATGTAGCAGCGACGACTGGCGCCCGAGTTCAGGATACAGAGCTTATCCTCCGCGACCGTCCATGTCCCGGCTGCAGGTCCAAGAAACTCTTTCCAGTGCGGATAGGTCATCCGGCCGTCGGGCTCGAATCGCATTGTGAACGGACCATCCCTGAGTTTGGGACCGAAGCTGATCGTCTTGCCCTGCAAGCTTGCAGCCAGGGTCTCTCCTGTCGGTCGTTCGCCGATCGCTGCCGTGAGCGAGGCATCGGGCCCCGGATCATAGCCCTCGGCCTTCAGGATCAGCCAGAAGAGCCTGGCAAAACTGCGCATGGAAGGTTCGGTGTAGGGCGTATCGTGGTCGACACGATGCACCACGACGAGGTCGAGTGCGGGCACGACCAAGGCGTATTGGCCGCCTTGGCCTTGGGCCCAAAAGCTGCCCTCGGGCAAAGTCACCGTCGGCGCAACGGCACCGCCCAAAAAACCGGTCCACCAGAGATAGCCATAGCCCGGCCCGAACGCCGCTCTCGAATAGGCACGCGTGCTCTCTTCCACCCACTCCTGCGGCACGATCTGGTGTCCGGCCCAATTGCCCCTGTGCAGATAGAGAAGTGCAAAACGCGCCAGGTCCCGTGCGCTCATGCGGATCTCATAGGCGGGGTGGATCGACGCTTCGCCGCGGACGTAGCTGCCGTCCTGTGGCCGGTAGTCCTGCATGCCGATTGGCTTTGCGATCTTCCGGTCGAGCGCCTGGAAGATGCCGGTGCCGGTTGCGTGCTCGTAGATCGTGCCGAGCGCGTTGAAATCCCAATTGTTGTAATACCAGAAGGTGCCGTGCGGGTGGCTGCCGCGCGGCGGTCGCATCTTCGCCATGTCCGGCGTCTCATAGAGCGCCGCGTGGTAGACCCCGGAACGCGCTTCGAGGAGTTCGCGCACCGTCGCGCCCTTCTCGCTCTCGGTCAGGCCAGGCGGGTTATCGTCGATGCCGAGTTCGCCAAGCGTGCTGTCGAGGTTGATCAGGTGATCCGACACGGCGATGCCGATCAGGGCGCTGAGCAGGCTCTTGCGAACTGAAGCGACTTCCATTGGCTTCGTCGTGTTGCCCCACTCGGCCACCACCTTTCCGTGCTGAACGATCACAACCGCGCTCGAGCGAATCTGATCCGAAAAGGATCGCGCTTGCGCCAATACGGATTCCGACCAGCCCAATTCTGCAGGAGTGACGTGCTCCCACTCCGCTGCCGGGAAGCCATCTTCAGCCGTGGCAGGCCCGAACCGAACCAAAGCGCCGAGCATCACGACGGCGAAAACAATCTGGCGAATATGCATTGGATTCCCACCCGCTGCGAGCTTGACCTGATCGCTGCCACAATACTCATCAACGGAGCTACACAACGCTTGATGAAATATCTTCTTCGGATTCCAGTTAACGCATTCCCGCAGCGACGCAACCGGCGCGATGTCCGCAACGAATGTCGAAGCCGGCGTTGGCCGGCCAGCTTCGCACAATTTCATTTCATGGAGATCTTGCGCTGAAATCTAGCGCACGCCGTAGCGTGCGAACTGCTCGACGACGTCCGGCCTTGCGAGCTTCGCGGCTGCGACGTCGGCGTCACCGGATGCGGACTTGCCGCGCCTGATCTTCGCGAGCCCGCGGCCGTACAGCGCGAGGGCGAGCTTCGGATCGATGCGCAGGGCCGCGTCGTAGTCGGCGATCGCGGCCTCCAGGCGCCCTGACCTCAGATAGGCCAGCGCGCGAGAATCGTAGGTCGCCGCCGTGTGGGCGCCGCCTGCGAGGGCCTTATCGCAGGCGGTCACCGCGGCTTGAGGATCACCCGTGCTCGCCCGGATCCAGCACAATCCGCTCCAGGCTCCCTCCAGGTCGGCGTTCAGACGCACCGCCTCGGCGTAGTCGCGCTCCGCGCGCCCCGGATCGTCCTTCTTCAGCCAGGCCTCAGCGCGGTTGGCGAGCGCCCTGGCGTAGTCCGGCC
This sequence comes from Bradyrhizobium sp. USDA 4472, assembly GCF_054058595.1. Classification (NCBI taxonomy): domain Bacteria; kingdom Pseudomonadati; phylum Pseudomonadota; class Alphaproteobacteria; order Hyphomicrobiales; family Nitrobacteraceae; genus Bradyrhizobium; species Bradyrhizobium sp. USDA 4472. The sequence goes on along the minus strand of NZ_JBSSAM010000001.1, from coordinate 6,000,064 downwards.
GCAGGCCGATGGCCCGGTCGAGGTCCTCGATCGCGGCGTCGTAGTCGCCCCTTCTAAGTCTGGCCGCGCCGCGGTTGTTGAGGGACCTGGCGGAGCGCGGGTCGATGGCGACGGCGCTCTCGAAGTCGGCGATGGCGCGGTCGTAGTCGGCCTTCTCGACATAGGCGCTGCCGCGGTTGTCGTAGGCCGTGGCCAGCGAGGCCGATCCGCCGCGGCCGGCCTCAATGAAGGCCGAGCAGGCCTCGATCCTGGTCTGCGGCGCAGCGGCGCTGTTGCACAGCTCAACGTTCCGGAACTGCGACTCGTTCGGCTTCTGCGCCGCGGCCGGCGTCAGCGCCAGGATCAGGAAGGACGCGGTCGCAAGGCGCGCGCTCAGCATCCCCGGCAGACGCCTGTGCCGCGGTCGGCCCTGCGCTCCCAGCCCAGGGCCGGCGGGACCGCCGCACGCCGCTTCGGAACGCCGCTCTTGTCGAGCACGCGCTCCTTGCCCTCCTCGATGAGCGTGGAGAACCTGACGCTGCCGTCGTCAGCGATCTCGATATGCGGCGTGGTGCCTCGGATTCCCATGGTCGCCACGGGGGTATCGACCTTCATGTCGCCGTTCTTGGCCACGGCGCCGGCGACGAAGGTGGCGGTCCCCCTGGTCAGGTTGAAGAGGCTCGCGTTCGATTTCGCATCAGGGTCGTAGACGAATTCGTTCAGCTCCATGCTGGCGTTGCTGGACAGGTTGAACGAGCTGCCGTCGGCGAAATTAATGCCGAGCTTGCCGTCGGCCCCGGTCTTGACCACGTCGCCCCGGTAGACGGGATCGCCGACCTTCGCGCCAGCCTTGTCGTCGGAGAGGACGACCTGCGCGACCGTCGCGGAGACATGTTCGACCGTCACCTTGCCGGTTGCGGTCACGATCTTGCCGATCGGCTTGAGGTCGGTGGATCTGTTCTGCGCCAGCACCGATTGAGACCCCGCGAGGGCGATCCACAGGCCCGCGAGTCCCGCCATCGTCCGCCGTCCGTTCATGCATCCGCTCCCCTTGCGAGAGAGCCCCATCGAATGATGGCAGAGCGCCGGACGGCGGACCAGCGCAGTCCCTCGGAGTACCCCTTAATAGTCACGATGGGCTTGGCCTTCGGTGCGATTGACGTTGCCTAAATGGGGTATTCCCGGGCGCGGTATCGGGGGCGGATGCCGCGGCGTCGAAACGATCAAGACGACAACATGCGAGGCCTCGGAATGTCGCCCGCTCGGATCTTTGACGATCTCCGCCGCCGGCCCGACCGGCACACGGCTCCGCCCGCTGGCCGATCTGGCGTCGCCGTGCTGACCGGCGGCGTGTCGTTCGTCGCGCTGATCCTGTCGGGGCTGAGGGAGGTCTGGGGCGCCGACCCCGATCTCGCGCTGTTCGACCGCGGCGACATCACCTACAAGGACTTCGCGCACGGCTCCTTCGAGCTCGTCACGAAGGAGGCCGTGCCACGCCACATCATCGTCGACGACCCCGGGCAGACGGTTGTGCTCGAAAGACACGGGTCGTCGGTCGGCCTCACCCAGGTTGCCAACACCGCCTCGCGGATGGAGGATCTGCAGAGCCAGCAGCAGGATGTGCTCGCGAACTATTCGAAGGAGCATGGGCCGCCCGGATCCAGCACGCCGCCGGGCGAGACGGGCGATCAGTCGCCGCAGCCGATCAATCTGATCGGGCCGGACGGCCCGACGTTGCAGCACGCGCTGCCCCCGCTCGTGATCCCGGCGAGCTTCGTTCCGGACGCACCGCTCATCCATTCGCCGCCGACGCTGACGCTCGGCGCGGGGGTGGTGGAGGTGGACACCTTCAGATTCGACGAGTTCTCCGCGAGCAGCGGCAGCTTCTCGGCCACGAGCTTCAGCTCCGGTTCCGCGCCGACCTTCGGCATCGCCGGCGGGATCACCGGTCCTTTCACGATTGCCGGCGCGAGCTTCGACGTCGAGAAACCCGGCTCCTTCGGCGTGCTCTACGTGAACAGCCATACCGGCGCTTACACCTACGTTCCGAACGACGGCGCCATCAACGCGCTGAAGGCACCGACCACCGACAACTTCACCATCACGGCCTCCGACGGCTTCGCATCCGCGGACCAGACCTTCAGCATCCACATCAACGGCGCGGACGACGCGTCCGTGATCGCCGGCGCCACAGCCGGATCGGTCGCTGCGGTCCCGACGACTTTCGCCGCGGCCTTCGCCGGTCACGATGCCCCTGCCGCGCCGACCGCGAGCGGCACGCTGACCGACACCGACGTCGACGATCCCGCCAACACGTTCACGGCGGTGAGCACGCCGCACGCCAGCGACCACGGCTACGGCACCTTCACCATGACGACCGACGGACACTGGACCTACACGCTGGACGACGCGAATCCGGCGGTGCTGGCGCTGAGGGCTTGCGATACGGCGACTGATACCTTCACCGTGACCACGATCGGCGGAACGCCGCAGACGATCACGGTGACGATCCAGGGCGCCGACGACCCGTCCGTCGTATCCGGAGACACGCATGGTTGCGTGGTCGAGGCCGGCGGAGTCGACAATTCGGAACACGGCGTCCCGGTCGCGGTCGGCGTGCTGACGGCCGTTGACGTCGATGGACCTCCGGATGACTTCAAAGCAGTACCGTGTCCCGAAAGGAGCGATCACGGCTACGGCAGTTTCACGATGACGGACGACGGCCACTGGACCTACGCGCTCGACAATGGCAATTGCGCGGTCCAGGCGCTCAACGTCGGCGACAGTCTTACCGACAGCTTCACGGTGAAGACCGCGGACGGGACCGCGCAATTGGTGACGGTCACGATCGAGGGCAGCAATGACGCCGCGACGATCTGCGGCCAGGCGTGCGGACACGTGATCGAGCCGAGCAACCCCTGTGCCCCGCCGCCGAGCGCCTCCGGCACCCTGACCGACAAAGACGTGGACAATCCGAACGACACCTTCACGGCGACGGCGTGCCCGCAGGCCAGCGAGCACGGCTACGGCAGTTTCACCATGACCGCCGGAGGCGTCTGGACCTATACGCTCGATCCGGCCAATCCGGCGGTCGAGGCCCTGCGATCCTGCGACACGTTGATCGACTGCTTCACAGTGACGACCATCGACGGCACGCCCAAGGTCGTGACGGTGGCGATCCAGGGCGCCGACGATCCGCACGACCAGTCCTTTCATTTCAAGGAGGACGCAGCCCCGCTCGCTCCAGCCAGCGCAGCCGCCGCGGCGGCGCCGGACCCGGTCCCGCCGGCCGTCCAGGCGGAGCCGCCCGCGCCGCATCCGACCGAACCCGGGTCGGACGTCTGGCATCTCGCCGGACAATTCGACGGCGCCGTCCACGGCGGCCTGCCTCTCCTGGCGCCGCATCACGACTTTATCGTCTGAGAGGCCGGTCTGCCTCGGTGACCGTTTTGACTCCGCGCCCAAAGGTGGCCCAGGGGGCGCACCCACGAGTAAGCACCGTTGGCTTCTCAGCGAAACAGCCGCGGACATGCGGAGTAACCCTTTCGCCGTCTGGAATCAGACTCACGCGCTGATACCATTTTGCAATAGCTTGACCTTGGGACCCGCCTCCGTCGGGCATGAATGGATAGCGAAAGGGACCGCGGAGGAGCTTCGCCCCGTATCGCCTTGTCGGACCGCCCGTCCATTTGAGAGAGATCGATGGGGTAAATGAAAAGTTGTTTGGTCGCACTCTGATCGCCAGCACGTTCGCGGGCTGCACCGCGCTTGCCGTGGGGCTTGCCGAAGCCCGCGACGACGGCCGGTATGCGAACTCGCTGCTGAAATCGTGGTTCGACAGCCTGCACAGCAAGCGCGGCGAGCAATGCTGTGCCGACGTGGACGGCATTGCAATCTCTGACGTGGATTGGGACACCACGGGCGGCCACTATCGCGTCCGCATCAGCGGCGAATGGGTCGATGTACCCGACGAGGCCGTCATCACCGAGCCGAACCGCGCCGGGCGCACCATGGTGTGGCCGTTTTACCTTGACGGCCATCCAATCGTACGCTGCTTCATGCCCGGAAGCATGACCTAAAATTCGCGGTCCCGACCATAACTTTGCTCAAGCGCGCCTTGCGTCAAGGGCATGCCTTCTCGTCGCTTGCCGCTTGGTCTAGGGACCGGCGCCTTGGGTCGAGGTCAAAGCCGGCTCCCTCGTCACCTCCTCACTCCGCCAGCACCTCACCGCATGCCCATCAGGCCGCGTCTCCAGCACCGGCCCCGGCTCGTGGCGGCACACCTCCTGCACGTAGCGGCAGCGCGGGCTGAAGGCGCAACCGTTCGGCGGATTGAGCGGGTTGGGCAGATCGCCGCCCGTGGTCGCGAGCGGCGCATGACGCAGCGGATCGGGGATCGCTGCGATCAGCGCTTGCGTATAGGGGTGCGCGGGCCGCTCGAAAATCTCGCGCCAGTCGCCGTTCTCGACGATACGGCCGAGATACATCACGGCGACGCGGTCACTCATGTGCTCGACGACGCCGAGGTCGTGGCTGATCATGATGTAGGAGAGACCGAGCGTGTCCTTCAATTCCAGCAGGAGATTGATGATCTGGGCACGGATCGACACGTCGAGCGCCGACACAGGCTCGTCGCAGATGATGATCTTGGGATTGAGGATCAACGCGCGCGCGATGCCGATGCGCTGGCGCTGGCCGCCGGAGAATTCATGGGGATAGCGGTCGGCCTGCTCGGGCCGAAGGCCGACATGCTTCAGCATGGTCGCGACGCGGTCCTCGATCTCGCTTCTGGCGGTCACGCCATGCACGCGCAGGGGATCCTCCAGCGTGCGACGAACGGTCTGACGCGGGTTGAGCGAGGCGTAGGGATCCTGGAACACGATCTGGACAGCGCGAGCCAGCGACTTGCGATCGCGTGAAGGTCTTGATGTCACCACCTGCCCGTCCAGCACGATGCGACCGCGCGTCGGCGCCAGCAGGCCGAGGATCGACAACGCCACCGTCGACTTGCCGGAACCGGACTCGCCGACGAGGCCGAGGCACTCGCCGCGTTTCAGCGTGAGATCGACACCATCCACGGCACGGAGCAGCCGCCGCTTGCGGCCCAGAATGCCTCCTCCAACAGGAAAATGAACCGCGAGATCCTCGACGCTGAGAAGGAGATCGTCGGCCAACCTCGCTCCACCCAAACTGTTTTGTGGCTCATGCATGGTGATGACACCTCACCAAGCCGCCAGCGTCCAGAAAATCCGCCGTCGGCGCGACGGTCCTGCAAATGTCCGTCGCACGGGCGCAGCGCGGGTTGAACCTGCAACCATCAGGGAAACTGGCGATCGCGGGGACCACGCCCGCGATCTCCTTGAGCCTGCTGCGGCCGAGGGCCGCGCGGCTGCCGAGCCGCGGCAGCGAGTCGACCAGACCTTGCGTATAGGGATGTGACGGTGTGCGAAAAATATCGCCCGAGCCGCGCTCCTCGACGATGCGGCCGGCATACATCACGGCGACGCGGCGGCAGACATTGGCGACCAGGCCGAGATCGTGGCTGATCATCAGGATCGCGGTGCCGCGCTCGGCGCAGAGATTGCGCATCAACTCGATGATCTCGGCTTGCACGGTGACGTCGAGCGCCGTCGTCGGTTCGTCGGCGATCAGGAGATCCGGGCCGCAGGCCAGCGCGATGGCGATCATCACGCGCTGACGCATGCCGCCGGAGAGCTGGTGCGGGTAGTCGTTCACGCGCCGCTCCGGCGCGGGAACGCGGACGCTCGCGAGTGCCTCGACCGCGAGCTGGTTGGCCTCGCGCCAGCTCTTGCCCTTGTGCAGCACGAACATTTCCGCGATCTGCCGTCCGACCGGCGAGACCGGATTGAGCGCCGTCATCGGCTCCTGGAAGATCATGGCGATGCGGTTGCCGCGCAGATCGCGCTGGGCGGCTGCGGACAGATGCTGGATCTCGCGTCCGTCAAAGCGGATGACGCCGCCGCCGATCGACAGCGGCTGTCGCAACAAGCCAATCAACGCAAGCGCGGTGATGCTCTTGCCGCAGCCGGATTCGCCGACCAGGCCGAACGTCTCGCCGCGATCGATGCGGAAGGAAATGCCCTCGGCCGCCGCAACGCGCCGCGATCCGTCGTCGAGATCGATGCGGAGGTCCTCGACTTCGATGAGCGGCGTGCTGGTCATGTCCGCCGGCTCCGCGATTGCGGATCGAGAATGTCGCGCAGGCCGTCTCCGAGCAGGTTGAGGCCGAGCACCGTCAGGAAGATGGCAAGGCCCGGAAATACCGAGAGCCATGGCGCCGTGGTGATCTGGTCGCGCGCATCCGACAGCATGCTGCCCCAGCTCGGAAACGGCGGACGGACGCCGAGGCCGAGGAACGACAAGGCGGCCTCGGAGAGGACCGCGCTGCCCATGCCGAGCGTGCCGATGACGACGATCGGGCCGAGCATGTTCGGCAACAACTGCGTGACCATGATGCGCAGATCACCATAGCCGAGCACGGTGGCGGCCTGCACGTAGCCCTGACTCCGCAGCGACAGCGCCGAGGCACGCGCGATGCGGCAGGTGAAGGACCAGTTGGTGAGCCCGAGCGCGATCAGGAGGCTGGTGAGTCCCGGGCCGAGCACCGCCATGATCGCGAGCGCGAAGATCAGCGAGGGGATCGCGAGCATGACGTTGGTCAGGGCGTTGACGACATCGTCCCACCAGCCGCCCCAATAGCCGGCGCTCAGTCCCAAGGCGACGCCGATGACGCTGTTGATGAGCTGCGAGACGATGCCCACCGTCAGCGAGACGCGCGCGCCGTAGACGACGCGCGAGTAGATGTCGCGACCCTGGTCGTCGGTGCCGAACCACCAGGTCCAGCCCGGCGGCTCCTCCGCGTTCATGAGATTGGCGTCGAGGACGGGATCGGTGTGCGCCAGCCATGGCGCGAGCACACCGACGAGAATCGCGAGCGCGAACAACGTGCCGCCGATGATGAGATTGGCGCGGAGCTTCATGCGTATCTGATCCTGGGATCGATCACCCCGTAGAGCAGATCGATCAGCAGATTGATCGCGAGAAAGGCCAGGACCACCACGAGAATGGAGCCCTGGACGGCCGGAATGTCGCGCTGCAGGACGCTGTCCACAAGCAGCGAGCCGATGCCCGGCCAGGAGAACAGTTTCTCAACCACGACGGCCTGCCCCATCAACCCGCCGAACTGGAGGCCGACCGTGGTGAGAATGATGACGAGCGCGTTGCGCATGACGTGCCACTTCACCACGCGGGTCTCGCTCATGCCCTTGGAGCGCGCGGTGCGGACGAAATCGGCGGTCATGATCTCGAGCACGGCCGCGCGCGTCGTCCGGGCAAACAGCGCCATTGGCGAAACGCCGAGCGTCACGGCCGGCAGCAGCAAGTATTGGAGGCCGCCATCACCGTAGCCGAAACTCGGCAGCCAGCCGAGCTTCAACGCGAACGCATACATCAGCACCAGCCCGAGCCAGAATTTCGCAATGGACAGGCCCGAGACCGCGACGACCATCGCAAGCGTGTCGACAATTCCGCCGGGCCGTAATGCGGCGATGAAGCCGAGTGGCACGCCGAGCAGGACGGAAAACGCCATCGCCGTGACGATCAGCTCCAGCGTCGGCCAGGCTCGTTTGGCGAGCATGCTCGTCACGGGCTCCCGGGTCCGGAACGACGTCCCGAAGTCACCCACCGCGAGTTTGGCGATGTAATTGCCGAAGCGCGTGTAAACAGGATCGTTCAGGCCGAGCTGCTGCTTCAGGCGCAGCTCGACCTGGGGATCGACGTCGTCGCTCATGCTGGAGGCGATGCTGCCGGGCACCACGCTGAACAGCACGAAGACCAGCAGCACGACGGCGAGCACGGTCGGAATGGTTTGCAGGAGACGACGGACCAGGAAGGAGAGCATCGGCACTTTCTTCCCTCTCCCCATCGCTCACGGCGATCGAGGAAGCACGAGAACGCGTATCACTTCGCCGGCGAGGTCTCGTCGACCCAGAGGTCCTCGACGTTCTGATGGGTCATCTCCGTCGCATTGAGCTGAACACCGTGGAGCCAGGGCTGTACGGCCATGACGGCCTTGTTGTAGTTGAAGAACCAGACCGGCGCCTCGTCATACAGCAGAGCGTTGGCCTGCTTCAGCAGCTCGGTTCGCCTGGCGTCGTCGTCGGCCTGCCCTGCCTCATCCATAATCTTGTCGAACTCGGCGTTCTTGAAATTCATGTAGTTGCAGGCCGAGGGCGGCGTCGACGAGTGGAAGCATTTCAGCGCAGCCTGGGGGTCCGGGCCGGTCTGCTGGGAATAGATGAAGGCCTGGTAGTCACCGGTACGAACCACCTCAGCCAGCACCGCGACCTCGACCTGCTTGACCTTGGCCCTGATGCCGACCTTGTCCAGCATCGGGATGACGGCCGAGACGATCGGCAGGCCCCAGCTTTCATTCTGGCTCGTGGTCCATTCGAATTCGAAGCCGGAGGGATAACCGGCCTCGGCGAGCAGCTGCTTCGCCTTGGCGGGATCATACGGGTACGGCTTCATGGTCTTGTCGTAGGCGGACGAGGTCAGCGGCAGCCAGCTCGTGGCGCGATAGGCCTTGCCCTTGACCAGCTTGTTGATGATCAAATCAGAGTCGATCGCATAGTTGATCGCCTGCCGGACGCGCTTGTCGGCGAATGGCTTGAACGCGGGATTCATCCCCATGTAACGCGTGAAGACCTCGGCGACTTCGGCGAGGGTGCCCTTGAGGTTGGGGTCGGCCTGATAGGCGACATATTGCGCCGGGCCGAGCACGGAGGTGTCGATCTCCTTGTTGCGGAATGCGACGTCGCGCGCCGCTGCCTCGCCCATGACCGACACGATGACCTTGTCGGCATAGGGCTTGCCAGGCTTGTAGAACTTGTCCCAGCGCTCCAGCACGATGCGCGAGCCCGGCACGTGCTCGACGAACTTGAACGGCCCGAGCCCGATCGGATGCTGGATGAAGCTGTCCTTGACGGCCTCGTCGGCGGGATAGATCGAGGTCAGCGCGGTGAAGAAGTAGAAGCCGGGATCCACCTTCTCGGTCAGCTTCATCTCGAGGGTGAAATCGTCGATCTTCTTCAGGCCCGAGATCTCCTTGGCCTGGCCCTTCTCGACTGCCGCGGCGCCCTCGATGATGCGGACGTAGCGTGCGCCGGGATAGGCCTTGGTGCCGTCCATGATGCGGTTATAGGACCAGATGATGTCGTCGGCCGACATCTTGCGGCCGTTGTGGAAATAGGCGTCGTCGCGCAGCTTGAAGGTGTGAACGAGGCCTCCGCCCGAGACGACGTCCTCCTTGGCGAGTTCCAGCACCGGCTTTCCCAGCCCGGAATCCCAGATGTAAAGCGAGCGATGCAGGGCCTTGGCGTAGATCTCGTCCTGGGAACGCTGCGTGGTGTGAATGTCGAGGCTGGTGAAACTCGAGCCGTAAGGCGCGGTCATGCGGATGGTTCCGCCCTTGCGCGGCGTCTGGGCCTCCGCTGATCCGCCAAGCGCCAGCGCCAGCCCCGCGACGATCGCAATCATCCTGAACATCATGTGGTCCCCCAACAATGCAGGCACTCCCATCAGGGATTTGATCATTCACAGCCCATTGAATGCAAGCTTCGTTTTGCGGCTGACGGTTCCGAAATCCGCCGCGTCGTCGACCTGCCCGCTGCCTGGCGTCAGCCTGACAGCTCCGGCTGCCAGTCCCGCAATTTCCGAGCGGCGCCAGTGACGTCGGCGATGGTCCGGAACGCAGCCGCCTCGACCATCATCGCGCGCGCGAGCCTGATGGCACGCGCCTCGCTCACCGCGCGCGTCTGCGGGTCTTCGATCAGCTCGAAATCGATGTTGTGGGCGAGACCGAAGATACGCCGGATGGTTTTTGCGGCGGCGAAGCCGACCGTGTCGGTGAAGAGGCGCTGCATGTAGGCTCGCCGCTCGGCCTCGAGGCGCATGGCGCCCTTCTCGCCCGCAAAGAGTGAGACCGGATAGGCATCGCCCGTCGTGTTGGCGCGCCAGAGATCGAGAAATTTTCGCGAAAACTCGTTCCAGACTTTCTCGACGGTCTCCAGCACCCAGCTCTCGAAGGCCTGCCGCTCGCCGGGCGTACGCTCATGGCCGGCGGAGGCGAAATAGGCCATCAGCAGATTGGCCAGCACAGCGCCGACGTCGAAACCCATCGGGCCGTAGAAGGCGAATTCGGGGTCGATCACCCGCGTCTCCGACGCCGTCACCATGATCGAGCCGGTGTGAAGATCGCCATGCAGCAACGCCTCCGGGCTCGCCATGAATTTCAACTTCAGCCTGCTAATCGCGACATGCAGCTCCATGTCCTCGCGCAAGGCCGCGGCGAGCGAGTCGAGATAGGGCGCGGTCCAGCGGTTCTGCTCGGCAATCCGGTAGGGATCGGTGAAGATCAGATCCTCGGTGATCTTGCACAAGGCGTGATTGCCGGCGAAGGCCGCTATGGCTTGCTTCTTTTCGGCAGCTGGGAGTGCGAGGTCGGAGGTGAAGAACAGCGTCCGCGCCATGAAGGTGGTGATGTCGTCGACGAAGCGCGGATAGCACGTCCCGGCGACCAGCCCCTTGCGCATGATGATGTGAGGCTCGAGCAGCTCCATCACGGTGAGCGCCAGCCTCTCGTTGTGATGCAGCAAGGCCGGCACGAGGCCGGGCGCGAGCTGGGCCTGCCGGCACAGCGAAAGATATTCGTAATGGGCCCGCGACAGCGGCAACGGCCAGCTCTCGCCGACGAGGCGGACATAGGGCAGCGCCTGTTTCACGGCGATGCCGCCGTGCGCGCCCTTCACGATGAAGACGAGGTTCAGATTGCCGTCGCCGACCTCCGTGACGCCCCAGGAGGCCGGCGTGCCGCCGAGCAGCGCCGCGATGTCAGGCAGGCCCGCGAGGTAGTCCCGCAAGGCGGCCTCCTGAAGAATCCGATAATCCCCCGCCTGGCTTCCGGTCATGATCCCATCCCATAGGTTTGGGCCGGATCGTTACTCCCGCTCCAGGAAGCTCGAGCCGATCTCGGCCTTTCTTTTGATGGGATCGTAATCACAATAGACGTTGTCCGCCACCAGCGTGTAGCTGGCGCTGACGGTGTATTTATCAAGCTTGACCGAGTTCAGGCCAATCACCGAGGTGCTCTTGCCGCCGTTCCATTTGAACGGCGTCGAGCTCTTGGCCTGCTCGCAGGCCATCACCGCGTCGTTGAAAACGGAGCCCTCGACGAACGCTTTCAGCGTTCGCACCTGCACAGCCATCTTCCACTGGACATAACCGATGCCGCCAAGCCCGGCGATCACAAGCACCAGCAGCGCAACGACGATCCGTTGAAAAGTCATTTATCCCCCCGAAGCAATGAAACAGGTACAAAATTCTAGGCGAGTGGTGAGACCAGGCAAGGCCCGTTCGGGAGGCGTTCTCACTCTGGGCTGCGGCCCCTCACTTTGCCTGGACGATACTTCGCATCGCCAGGATCAATCCGACCTCTCGTCCCCGGGGAGAGGTGAACTAAAACGGCATTCCCATCAATTTCGTCAGCCGATCCAGCGAGAGATAGCCGGCGTGATAGGCGCTGACTCCAAGGCCATAGATGATCGCCGAGATGATCGTGGTCCAGATCAGCTTGCCCTTCATGCCTGTCAGAACAGGGGCGCCGGGGTCCGTGCCCGGGGCGCCGCCGCCGTCCTCGTGCTGGCTGCGGACGCCGAACGGCAGCGTCAGGAACAACGCGAGCCACCAGATGACAAAGTAGATCGCGAGCGCGGTTGAGATCTGCGCAGCCATGGTCCGCTCCTACGCCTGCTCGATTTCGACCAGCGCGCCGGAAAAGTCCTTCGGGTGCAGGAACAGCACCGGCTTGCCGTGCGCGCCGATCTTCGGCACGCCGTCGCCGAGCACCCGCGCTCCCTCCTTCACCAGCGTGTCGCGCGAAGCGATGATGTCGACGACCTCGTAGCAGATGTGATGGATCCCGCCGTCGGCATTGCGCTCGAGAAATTTTGCGATCGGCGAGGCCTCGCCGAGCGGCTCGATGAACTCGATCTTGGTGTTGGGGAGCGTCGCGAACACGGTGGTGACGCCGTGCTCGGGCAGCGGCACGGCTTCCGAAATCTGCGCCCCGAACGCCGCGCCGTAGATCCTGGCGGACTTGACGGCATCCCTGGTCGCGATCGCGACGTGGTTGAGGCGACCCAGCATGTTTCTCTCCCCGTTACACCGTCAGGACGTGGACCAGACAGGGGGGCTTTTTGCCCCAATGTTCGTTGATGACGGCCCGGACGGCGCGTCGCACCGATTCAGCCAGCGCATCCGGATCCCTGCGCCGCGCCCTCGGCAGGCCTTCGATGGTGGACATCACGGCGTCGAAGACGATGTCGTCAAACGCCTCGCCCGCCCGGTTCTTCTCGGGAATGCCGACCAGATCGACCTCGGGCTCGTCGGCCAGCTCGCCCTGCGCGGTCATGGCCACGGCGACGAAGGCACAGCCGGAGAATGCCATGCGGCGGCGCTCGACCACCGCGCGGGATTTGGCGTCCTCGAGGATGTTGCCGTCCTTGTAGAGCCGGCCCGACGGCACCTCGCCGACCACGCCGGGATCGCCGGGGCCGAGCTTGACCAGGTCGCCGTTGCGAATGACCAGGACACGCGGCACGCCGGCGGCGCGCGCGAGCTTGGCGTGCTCGCTCAGGTGCAGGGCTTCGCCGTGAACGGGGATCAGCAGCTGCGGCTTCACCCAGGAGATCATGTCGCGCAGCTCGTCGCGGCGCGGATGGCCTGACACGTGCACCAGATGATCGCGGTCGGTGAGGACCTCGACGCCCTGCAGCACGAGATTGTTGATGATCGAGCCGACCGCCTTCTCGTTGCCGGGAATCGTCCGCGAGGAGAAGATCACGCTGTCGCCGCGGTTGAGCGTGATTTCGGGATGGTCGTCATTGGCGATGCGCGCCAGCGCCGCGCGGGACTCGCCCTGGCTGCCGGTGCACAGCGCCAGCACCTTGTCCTGCGGCAGATGGCCGTAGACCTCGGGCGAGCGGAAGTTCTGGACGCCGTCGAGGTAGCCGGTCTCGCGCGCGACCTGCACCACGCGCTCCATGGCGCGGCCGACCACGACGACCTCGCGGTCGGCCGCCTTCGCTGCGTCGGCGACGGCCTTGATGCGCGCGACGTTGGAGGCGAAGGTCGTGACCGCGACGCGGCCTTTTGCAGCCTTCACCAGATCGATGATGGTGCGGGCGACCTCGGCTTCGGAGGGCGAGCGGCCGTCGCGCACGGCGTTGGTGGAATCGCCGATCAAGGCGAGCACCCCCTCCTTGCCGAGCTCGCGCAGCCGCTTCTCGTCGGTCGGACGGCCGAGCGTCGGCGTCGGATCGATCTTCCAGTCGCCGGTGTGCAGCACCACTCCGGCCTCGGTGTGGATCGCCAGTGCATGCGCTTCCGGAATCGAATGCGCGACCGGGATGAACTCGACATTGAACGGGCCGACATCGATGCGGCCGCCAGAGGGGACGACGGTGACGGGGATGTTGGGGGCATTGCGCTCGGCGGCGCATTTGGCCTCGAACAGCGCCGCGCTGAATGGCGTCGCGTAGATCGGACATTTCAACCGTGGCCAGAGGTCGATGATGGCGCCGAAATGATCCTCATGGGCGTGGGTCAACACCAGCCCCATCAGGTTCTTGCGTTCCTTCTCCAGGAAGCTGATGTCGGGCATGATCAGGTCGATGCCGGGCAGATGCTCCTCGTCGCCGAAGGAGACGCCGAGATCGACCGCCAACCACGAACGCTGCTGGCGATTGCCGAGGCCATAGATCGACAAATTCATGCCGATCTCGCCGACACCGCCGAGCGGCGCAAATACCAGTTCGTCGGGCCTCGCCATCACGCAGCTCCTACCGAACGGACCGGGCCGAAGAACACCTCGCCGGCGGTCACAGGCACAAGCCGCCCTTCCACTGTGCGGACAATCAGGCAGCCGGTGTCGTCGATCGTGTCAAAAATGCCTTCCAGCACCATCGTTCCCGTGTGGATCGCGACCGGCTCACCTAGGCCGGCGGCGCGCTCCAGCCAGAGCTTGCGGATCTCGGCAAAGCCACGGCCGTTGTCCCAGATGCCGCGGAATTCGACCCAGGCGTCCGACAGCGCCGAGAACAACTCCTCCGCACTGATCTGGACCCCGAGGGCTGCGAGCGACACCGCCGGCGTGGGCGTGCCCTCGGGCGCCGCCACGATGTTGGTGCCGATGCCTGTAACGATGGCCAGGCGATCGCCGACCGCCTCGGCTTCCAGGCCGATGCCGACCAGCTTCTTGCCGTTGGCCAGGACGTCATTCGGCCATTTCAGGGCGTAGCGCGGTCTATCAGGGCCGAGCCGGAGCACGGCCTCGAGGCTGACTTTCTCCAGCGCCGCCTCTTCGGCCAGCCCAGCGGCGAAACCGATCGTGGCGGCCAGTGCAGGCGCGACGTCGAGGACTTCGAGAACGCTGGACGCCAGATTGCCCTTCGGCGCGATCCAGGGGCGCTGACGGCGGCCGCGGCCGGCCGTCTGCTCTGATGTGACGAACCACATCGGGCCGGGCTCGCCGGCCCGGGCCGCTTCGATGGCGTCGGCATTGGTCGAGCCGGTCCGCTCCATCGCAGCGAGCTTGTAGCCCGCCGCGACCGCGCGAGGACCGAGCGCGAACCCCATCCTAGAACAGCGACTTGGCGGCGGCGGAGGCGACGCTCACCACCGGCCCCGCGAACAATGCGAACAGGATGTTGAACAGGCCCGCGACCGCCAGCACCGTCTTGACCTCGACCCTGACGGGATCGACCTGGCCGGCCGGCTCGTCGAAATACATCGTCTTGACGATGGCGAGATAGTAGTAGGCGCCCACGACGCTGGAGAGCACGCCGATCACCGCGAGGGTGAACAGGTTCGCCTTGATGGCGGCAACGAACACGTACCATTTGGCGAAGAAGCCGGCGAGCGGCGGAATGCCGGCGAGCGAGAACAGCAGCATCGCGAACATGAAGGCCAGCAGCGGATTGGTGCGCGACAGACCTGCGAAGTCGCTGATCTGTTCGACAGCCTGGCCGTTGCGCTTCATCGCGAGGATGATCGAGAACGAGCCGAGCGTCATCGCGACATAGATCACGATGTACATCAGCACGCCCTGCGCACCCTCGACCGTGCCGGAGGCAAGGCCGACCAGGGCAAAGCCCATATGGCCGATCGAGGAATACGCCATCAGGCGCTTGATGTTGCTCTGGCCGATCGCGGCGAACGAGCCCAGCGCCATCGAGGCGATCGCCACGAACACCAGGATCTGCTGCCATTGCGAGACGATGCCGGGGAATGCGGTCAGCGTGACGCGGGTGAACACTGCCAGCGCGGCGACCTTCGGCGCCGAGGCGAAGAAGGCGGTGACCGGTGTCGGCGCGCCCTCGTACACGTCAGGCGTCCACATGTGGAACGGCACGGCCGAGACCTTGAAGCAGAGGCCGGCGAGCAGGAACACCAGGCCGAACACGAGGCCGGTATTCGAGATGGTCGCGGCCGCCGCGATGCCGGCGAAGCTGACCGTGCCGGTGAAGCCATACACCAGCGACGAGCCGTAGAGCAGCATGCCCGAAGACAGCGCGCCCAGCACGAAATATTTCAAGCCGGCCTCGGTCGATTTCGCGTTGTCGCGGTTCGAGGCCGCCACGACGTAGAGCGCGAGCGACATCAATTCGAGGCCGAGATAGAGCGAGATCAAATCGCCGGCCGAGATCAGCACCATCATGCCGAGCGTCGAGAGCAGCACCAGGATCGCGTACTCGAAGATGCGCCGCGACGGATCGGCCAGGAATTCGGTCGACAGGATCAGCGTCACCGCCGAACCGATCAGCGCCAGGATCTTCATGAAGCGGGCAAAATCATCGACGATGAAGCTGCCGCCGAAGGTGACCTGCTTGCCTGACGGCAGCATGTATTCGAGCGCGCCGACCACGATGAGCAGCAGCACCGCGAGCGCGGTGACCCCGCTGGTGGTGCCCTGCCCGCGATAAGCGCCGAGCATCAGAAGCGCCATGGCGCCGACCGCGAGCACGAGCTCGGGCAGCACCGGCGCCAGTTGATAACCTGCAGTCGTAAAGCTCATGGCGATATCCTGACCTGCCCGATCACTGGAGCAGTGCGGCGGCCTTCACGGCCGTCACAGCGGTGTTGTAGTTGGTGACGAGTTGCTGGACCGAGGCGGCCGACATGTCGAGCACCGGCTTCGGATAGACGCCGAACAGGATCGTCAGCGCGATCAGCGGAAACAGCGTCACGCACTCACGCAGCGTGAGATCCTTCATGCTCATCAGCGTCGGCTTGACCAGCGCTCCGAACACGACCTTGCGGTAGAGCCAGAGCGCGTAGCCGGCCGAGAGGATGACGCCAAAGGTCGCGAAGAACGCGGTCGGGATCGAGACCTTGAAGGTACCGAGCAACGTCATGAATTCGCCGACGAAGCCTGACGTGCCGGGCAGACCGACATTGGCCATGGTGAAGACCATGAAGGTCAGCGCGTAGAGCGGCATGCGGTTGACGAGGCCGCCATAGGCCGCGATCTCGCGGGTGTGCAGGCGGTCGTAGACGACGCCGACGCAGAGGAACAGCGCGCCCGAGACGATGCCGTGCGAGATCATCTGGAACACCCCGCCGGCGACGCCCTGCATGGTGCCGGCGAAGATGCCCATGGTGACAAATCCCATGTGAGCAACCGACGAGTATGCGATCAGCTTCTTCATGTCCTCCTGCATCAGCGCCACCAGCGAGGTGTAGATGATGGCAATCGCGGACATGGTGAAGATCAGCGGCGCGAAGTCGTGCGAGGCCAGCGGGAACATCGGCAACGAGAAGCGCAGGAAGCCGTAGCCGCCCATCTTCAAGAGGATTGCGGCGAGGACCACGGAGCCTGCCGTCGGCGCCTCGACGTGTGCGTCGGGAAGCCAGGTGTGCACCGGCCACATCGGCATCTTCACCGCGAACGAGGCGAAGAAGGCCAGCCAGGCCCAGGTCTGCAGCGACCGCGGCACGGCGGTGTGCATCAGGGTCGGGATGTCCGTGGTGCCGCCGTTCCAGTACAGCGCCATGATGGCGAGCAGCATCAGGACCGAGCCGAGCAGCGTGTAGAGGAAGAACTTGAACGATGCGTAGACCCGGCGCGGGCCGCCCCAGACACCGATGATCAGGAACATCGGGATCAGGCCGCCCTCGAAGAACAAGTAGAACAGCACGAGATCGAGCGCCGAGAAGGTGCCGATCATCAGCGTTTCCAGGATCAGGAACGCCATCATGTATTCGCGGACGCGGTTCGAAATCGCCTTCCAGCTCGCGATGATGCAGAACGGCATGATCGCGGTGGTCAGGATCACCAGCGGCAGCGAGATGCCGTCGACGCCCATGTGGTAAGTGATGCCGGTGGCGAGCCAGCTCGCCTTCTCGACGAACTGGAAGTCGGCATTCGAAGGGTCGAAGCGCATGACCAGGAGCACCGACACCGCGAAGGTGATCAGCGTGGTCCACAGCGCGATCCAGCGCGAATTGCGCTTGGCCGCCTCGTCATCGCCGCGGCTCAGGTAAACGATCAGCGCGCCGACCAGCGGCAGGAACGTGGTGACCGAAAGGATGGGCCAGGTTGTCATTTACTGGCCTCCAAAGCCGAACATGAACCAGGTGATCAGGCCGGCGGCGCCGATCAGCATGGCGAATGCGTAGTGATAGAGATACCCGGTCTGGATCTTGACGACGTTGCGGGTGACATCCAGCACGCGGGCCGAAATGCCGTCGGGCCCGAAGCCGTCGATGATGAAGCCGTCGCCCTTCTTCCAGAGCTGGTAGCCGATCCACTTCGCCGGACGGACGAAGATATAATCGTAGAGCTCGTCGAAGTACCATTTGTTGAGCAGGAACTTGTAGAGCATCGGCTGCGTGTTCGCGAGCTCAACCGGGAGGTAGGGCTTGCGGATATAGAAGGTGTAGGAGACCAGGAAGCCGCCGACCATCATCAGGAAGGGCAGCCAGCCCAGCAGATGCGGCATGTTCTCCATATCCTCGAGGATGTGCGGGTTCATCTTCACGGACTCGCGGAAGAATTCCTCCACGCCGTGAGGACTGACGAAGATCTCCTTGAACGGGAAGCCGGCAAGGACCGAGCCGACGGCCAGCACGCCGATCGGGATCAGCATCCAGATCGGGCTCTCATGCGCGGCCTCGTAGTGCTCCTGGTCGTGGGGCTCGCCGAAGAAGGTCTTGAACACCAGACGCCAGGAATAGAACGAGGTCAGGCCGGCCGCCACGACCGTCAGCAGATAGGCGTAGGTCGAGAACGGATTGTGCGAGGCGTAGGCCGCCTCGATGATGGCGTCCTTGGAGAAGTAGCCGGCGAACAGCGGGAAGCCGGTCAGCGCCAGCGTGCCGACGGTCATCACCGCGAAGGTGTACGGGATCTTCTTCCAGAGACCACCCATGTTGCGGATGTCCTGCTCGTGGTGCATCGCGTAGATCACCGAGCCGGAACCCAAGAACAGCAGCGCCTTGAAGAAGGCGTGCGTGAACAGGTGGAACATGCCGACTGAATAGGCCCCTGCGCCCATCGCCACGAACATGTAGCCGAGCTGCGAACAGGTCGAATACGCCACGATGCGCTTGATGTCGTTCTGGACCAGACCGATGGTCGCCGCGAAGAACGCGGTGGTCGCACCGAAGAACATCACGACGGCCTGGGCATTCGGGGCGAGCTCGAACAGCGGCGACAGCCGCGCCACCATGAACACGCCCGCGGTGACCATGGTCGCCGCGTGGATCAGCGCCGACACCGGGGTCGGGCCTTCCATCGCGTCCGGCAGCCAGGTGTGCAG
Source organism: Bradyrhizobium sp. USDA 4472 (assembly GCF_054058595.1). NCBI lineage: Bacteria > Pseudomonadati > Pseudomonadota > Alphaproteobacteria > Hyphomicrobiales > Nitrobacteraceae > Bradyrhizobium > Bradyrhizobium sp. USDA 4472. Next base: position 5,981,186 of record NZ_JBSSAM010000001.1, on the reverse strand, counting down.
CAGGAACTGCGCCGACTTGCCCATCGCGCCCATGAACAGCAGGAGGCAGGTCAGGGTCAGCGCATCGGCATGCCAGCCGAGGAAATCGATGGTCTTGCCGGTCAGGCCGGGCGCGGCATGGAAGATCGTCTCGAAATCGGTCGAGTTCGTCAGCATGAAGATCGAAAAGATGCCGAGCGCGAAACCGAAATCGCCGACGCGGTTGACCACGAAGGCCTTGATGGCGGCGGCGTTCGCCGACGGCTTCTGGTACCAGAAGCCGATCAGGAGATAGCTCGCCAGACCCACGCCTTCCCAACCGAAGAACAGCTGCACGAGATTGTCCGCCGTCACCAGCATCAGCATGGCGAAGGTGAACAGGCTCAGATAGCCGAAGAAGCGCGGCCGGTTCGGATCCTCGTCCATGTAACCGATGGAATAGAGGTGCACGAGCGAGGACACGGTCGTCACCACGACCAGCATCACGGCGGTCAGCGTGTCGACGCGCAGCGTCCACCAGACCTCGAGATCGCCGGAAAAGATCCAGGGCAGGAGCTGGATCCTGAGGTCATGGCCGTTGAAGCCGACATCGACCAGCGTCATCCAGGACAGCGCGGCCGAGACGAACAGCAGCGCCGTGGTGATCAGCTCGGCGCCACGCGAGCCCGCAGCCGGGGGCTCGACCGGGCCGTGGCCGTGGTCGTCATGCCCGTCGCCGGGCTCATGGTGGGTCTCGTGGATGACGGACGCATCCTCGTTAATCTTGTGGGACGCGTGGGCGTCGGCGCCAAGGGCGTGATCATGACCGTGATCGCCATGATGCTCGACCTCGTCGCCCGAGGGGTTGCGGCCATGTGCGCCGACGAGCGAGATCAGGCCGGCCAGAATGGCGCCCAGCAGCGGCAGGAAAACGATTGCCTGAACCATTTGAGAGCTCAGCCCTTCATCAGATTGACGTCCTCAACCGCGATCGAGCCACGGTTGCGGAAATAGACCACCAGGATGGCAAGACCGATCGCGGCTTCGGCGGCCGCCACGGTCAAGACAAGCAGCGCGAAGACCTGACCGACGATGTCGCCGAGGAAGGTCGAGAATGCCACCAGGTTGACGTTGACCGAGAGCAGGATCAGCTCGATCGACATCAGGATGACGATGATGTTCTTGCGGTTGAGGAAGATGCCGAGGATCCCGAGCGTGAACAGGATCGCGCCGACCGCCAGATAATGCCCGAGCCCGATCGTCATTTCACCCACTCCGCAGCGTCGGCATCCGAGAGCCCCTGCCCCGGCGCCACCTTGCGCATCGCCATCGCCATCTCGGGCGTGCGTGCGTTCTGAACGTTGATGTCCTGCCGCTTCACGCTGGCCTTATGACGCAGCGTCAGAACGATGGCGCCGATCATGGCGACCAGCAGGACCATGCCCGAAAGCTGGAAGTAGTGGACGTACCTCGTATAGAGCACGAGGCCCAGCGCCTCGGTATTCGAGACGTTGGCCGGGATCGGCGCCGTGATGGTCTTGCTCACGGTCGGGTTAATGACCCAGGCACCGACGGTCAGAAGCAGCTCGAACAGGAAGATGCCGCCGATCACGACACCCACCGGCAGGTACTGGATGAAGCCTTCGCGCAGCTCGATGAAGTCGACATCCAGCATCATGATGACGAACAGGAACAGCACCGCGACCGCGCCGACATAGACGACGATCAGGATCATCGCGAGGAATTCGGCTCCCATCAGCACGAACAGGCCGGAGGCGTTGACGAAGGCCAGGATCAGGAACAGCACGGAGTGCACGGGATTGCGCGAGACAATCACCATCACCGCCGAGGCGACGCAGACGCCGGCGAAGAGATAGAAGAACAGCGCGGGAAGGATCATGTTCTCATCTCACCGGTAAGGCGCGTCGAGCTCGATCGCCTTCGCGATCTCGCGTTCCCAGCGGTCGCCGTTGGCGAGCAGCTTGGCCTTGTCATAGAACAGTTCCTCGCGGGTCTCGGTCGCGAACTCGAAGTTCGGACCTTCGACGATGGCGTCGACGGGACAGGCCTCCTGGCACAGGCCGCAATAGATGCATTTCACCATGTCGATGTCGTAGCGCACGGTGCGACGGGTACCGTCGTTGCGGCGGGGGCCGGCTTCGATGGTGATGGCCTGCGCGGGGCAGACCGCTTCGCACAGCTTGCAGGCGATGCAGCGCTCTTCGCCGTTCGGATAGCGGCGCAGCGCATGCTCGCCGCGGAAGCGCGGCGAGATCGGGCCCTTCTCGAACGGATAGTTCAGCGTCGGCTTCGGCTGGAAGAAATAGCGCATGGCGAGGAAGAACGCCGAGACGAATTCCGACAGCAGAAGCGAGCGTGCAGTGGCGTTGATGTTGATACCCATGACGGCCCTCACTTCGGCGCGATGCCGGCGAATTGCAGCACGCCTGCCACCACGACCACCATCACCAGCGACAGCGGCAGGAACACCTTCCAGCCGAGGCGCATCAGTTGGTCGTAGCGGTAGCGCGGCACGATCGCCTTTGCCATCGCGAACAGGAAGAACATGAAGAAGACTTTGAGCGAGAACCAGATGATCCCGGGCACCCAGTTGAAGGGCGGCAGGTCCACCGGCGGCAGCCAGCCTCCGAGGAACAGGATGGTCGCCATGGCGCACATCGTGACGATCGCGACGTATTCGCCGAGCATGAACAGCAGATACGGCGTCGAGCCGTATTCGACCATGAAGCCGGCGACGAGCTCGGATTCCGCTTCGACGAGGTCGAAGGGCGGACGGTTGGTTTCAGCGAGCGCCGAGACGTAGAACACCACGAACATCGGCAACAGCGGCCAGACGTACCAGTTCAGGATCGTCAGCTGCGGCAGCCCGATCAGGCCGGCGAGACCGCGCACGTGCTGGGCCTCGACCACGGCGGAGAGGTTCAGCGAGCCGGCGCAGAGCAGCACCGTGATGATGACGAAGCCGATCGAGACTTCATAGGACACCATCTGCGCCGCCGAACGCAGCGCGGCCAGGAACGGGTATTTCGAGTTCGACGACCAGCCGGCCATGATGATGCCGTAGATCGACAGCGACGAGATCGCGAAGATGAAGAGGATGCCGACATTGATGTCGGAGATCACCCAGCCGAGGTTGGTCGGGATCACCGCCCAGGCCGCGAGCGCGAGCACGCAGGAGACCAAGGGAGCAAGCAGGAAGACGCCCTTGTTGGCGCCGGCCGGAATGATCGGCTCCTTCAGCACGAATTTGAGCAGATCGGCGAAGGACTGGAACAGGCCCCAGGGGCCGACCACGTTCGGGCCGCGGCGTATCTGCACCGCCGCCCAGATCTTGCGGTCAGCGAGCAGGATGTAGGCGATCGCGACCAGCAGGACGACGAGCACCAGCAGGCTCTCAAGGACCATGAGGATCAGCGGCCAGAGGAAGCCGGTCCAGACTGCGCTTTCGAAGAATTCCATCGGCTTACTCCGCTGCGCTCAGCATCTGCCCGGAGGCAAGCCGCGAGCATTCCGCCATCACCGCCGACGCACGCGCGATTGGGTTGGTCAAATAGAAGTCCTCGATGAGGGCCTTGAACGGCGCCTTCTCCGGCGCGCCGCCCCTCCCTGCCAGCTTCTGGATCTGGTCGGCTGTGCCTGCCTCGATCTGGTCGAGACGGATCAGATGCGGCACGGTCTTGAAGATCACCTGGCGCAGCGCGGCAAGCGAGTCGTAGCCGAGCTTCTTGCCGAGTGCTTCCGACAGCGCGCGAACGATCGCCCAGTCCTCGCGGGCCTCGCCCGGCGGGAACGCGGCGCGGCCCGTCATCTGCACGCGGCCCTCGGTGTTGACGTAGATCGCGGACTTCTCGGTGTAGGCGGCCGCCGGCAGGATCACGTCGGCACGATGCGCGCCGCGGTCACCATGGGTGCCGATGTACACGACGAAGGTGCCATCAGGCGCCTTGATCTCGTCGGCGCCGAGCAGAAACAAGAGGTCGAGCGTGCCGAAGGTCGTCATCTGCGCGGCGTTCAGACCGCCCTGACCTGCGGCGAAGCCGATATCGAGCGCCCCCACGCGCGAGGCGGTCTCGTGCAGCACGCCGAAGCCGTTCCAGCCGTCCTTCACCGCGCCGACATCGAGCGCGAGCTTGGCGGCGGCGGCCAGAATGGCAGCGCCATCGTGACGCGAGGCCGCGCCTGCGCCGACCAGGATGATCGGATTCTTGGCGTTCTTCAGCACGTCCATGAAGGAGTGCTTGCCGGACGCGAGCTCACCGAGCGTCTCGGTGCCCGCGCCGAGATGGTCATAATCGTAGGTCAGATCGGCCTTGGCGCCGATCACGCCGACCTTGAAGCCGCCGGTGCGCCAGCGCTTGCGGATCCGGGCATTGAACACCGCCGCCTCTTTCCGCGGATTGGCGCCGACGATGAGCAGCGCATCGGCCTGCTCGACGCCTGCAAGCGTCGGATTGAAGATGTAGGAGCCGCGGCCGAGCGCGGGATCGAAGGCGTCGCCGCCCTGCACCGCCAGATTGGCCGAGCCGAACTTGGCGAGCAGATCCTTCAACGCGAACATCTCTTCGACGCCGGCGAGATCGCCCGCGATCGCGCCGATGCGCTTGCCATCGGTGCGCGCCGCCTTGGCCGCGATCGCAGCGAAGGCTTCGGGCCAGCTCGCCGCGCGCAGCTTGCCGGCTTCCCGGATATAGGGCCGGTCCAGGCGCTGGGTGCGCAGGCCATCGACGATATGGCGGGTCTTGTCGGAGATCCACTCCTCGTTCACGGCCTCGTTGATCCGCGGCAGCACGCGCATCACCTCACGGCCGCGGGTGTCGACGCGGATCGCCGATCCGACGCCGTCCATGACGTCGATCGACTGGGTCTTGCCGAGCTCCCACGGACGCGCCGCGAAAGCATAGGGTTTTGAGGTCAGCGCACCGACCGGGCAGATGTCGACGAGATTGCCCTGCAGCTCGGAGGTCAGCGCGTGCTCGAGATAGGTTGTGATCTCCATGTCCTCGCCGCGCCCCGTCGCGCCCATTTCGGGCGCGCCGGCGACTTCCGCCGAGAAGCGGACGCAGCGCGTGCACTGGATGCAGCGATTCATCGAGGTCTTGACCAGCGCGCCGAGGTACTTGTCCTCGACCGCGCGCTTGTTCTCGGCGAAGCGGCTGGTGTCGACACCATAGCCCATCGCCTGGTCCTGCAGGTCGCACTCGCCGCCCTGGTCGCAGATCGGGCAGTCCAGCGGATGGTTGATCAGGAGGAATTCCATCACGCCTTCGCGTGCCTTCTTCACCATCGGTGAACGCGTGGAGATTTCCGGCGGCTCCCCCTTGGGGCCCGGACGGCAGTCGCGCACGCCCCAGGCGCAAGATGCGACCGGCTTCGGGCCACCCTTCACCTCGACGAGGCACATCCGGCAATTGCCGGCGATCGACAGCCGTTCGTGATAGCAGAAGCGCGGAATCTCGGCGCCGGCCGCCTCGCACGCCTGAAGCAGCGTGTACTCGGCGGGAACATCGATCTCTTTGCCGTCGATGATGAGCTTGGTCATTCTCTCTACTCCGCCGCGACCATGTTCACGGGATCGCGGACGCCGGCATCGTCGATGTCGGCCTTGTGCGAATATTCGTCGATGCGCGCTTCGATCTCATGACGGAAATGCGCGATCAGGCCCTGGATCGGCCAGGCCGCCGCGTCGCCGAGCGCGCAGATGGTGTGGCCTTCGACCTGCTTCGTCACCTCGAGCAGCATGTCGATTTCGCGCTTGTGCGCGCGGCCCTCGGCCATGCGGGTGAGCACGCGCCACATCCACCCCGTGCCCTCGCGGCAGGGCGTGCACTGGCCGCAGCTCTCGTGCTTGTAGAAATAGGAGATGCGGGCGATGGCGCGGATCAAATCGGTCGACTTGTCCATCACGATCACGGCCGCAGTGCCGAGGCCCGAGCGCAGCTTGCTTAAGGAGTCGAAATCCATCGGCGTGTCGATGATCTGCTCGGCCGGCACCATGCGCACGGAGGAGCCGCCGGGAATCACGGCCTTCAGGTTGTCCCAGCCGCCGCGGATGCCGCCGCAATGCTTGTCGATCAGCTCACGGAACGGAATGCCCATGGCTTCCTCGACGTTGCAGGGCCGCTCGACATGGCCGGAGACGCAGAACAGCTTGGTGCCGACATTGTTCGGACGGCCGATGCCGGCGAACCAGGCGGCGCCACGGCGCAGGATGTCGGGTGCAACGGCGATCGACTCGACGTTGTTGACGGTGGTCGGGCAGCCGAACAGACCGACGTTCGCCGGGAACGGCGGCTTCAGGCGCGGCTGGCCCTTCTTGCCTTCGAGGCTTTCGAGCAGCGCGGTCTCTTCACCGCAGATGTAAGCGCCGGCGCCGTGCGCGACGTAGATGTCGAACGGCCAGCCGTTGACATTGTCCTTGCCGACCAGCTTGGCGTCATACGCCTGGTCGATCGCGGCCTGAAGGTGCTCGCGCTCGCGGATGAACTCGCCGCGGACATAGATGTAGCAGGTGTGCGCGTTCATCGCGCAGCTCGCGATCAGGCAGCCCTCGATCAGCAGGTGCGGATCGTGCCGCATGATCTCGCGATCCTTGCAGGTGCCGGGCTCGGATTCGTCGGCGTTGACGACGAGATAGCTCGGTCTTCCGTCGGTCGATTCCTTCGGCATGAAGGACCATTTCAGGCCGGTCGGGAAGCCGGCGCCGCCGCGGCCGCGCAGGCCCGACGCCTTCATCTCGTTGATGATCCAGTCGCGGCCCTTGTCGATGATGTTCTTGGTACCATCCCAGGCGCCACGGCGCCGCGCGCCCTCGAGCCCCCAATCATGGAGGCCGTAGAGGTTCTTGAAGATGCGATCCTTGTCCTCGAGCATATCAGCGCTTTCCGATCAACGGTTGGCTTGCTTGTAGGCAAGCCCGGCGGCGCAGACGGCGAAGGTCAGCGCCCAGAGCAGACTGGTTTCCTGCGTCGCGTTCATCACGAAGCGCTGCAGCAGGAACATGAAGGCGGCCGCAAGCGCGGCATGCATGGCGACGAAGCCCCATTTCTGCACGGCTTCGCTCCCCAGGTTCGCGTGAGACGGAAGACCCATCAGGAGGTCTCCTTCAGCGTGGTCGGCCCGCCCATCGGTGCGGAGAACTGGCGGCCGTTCTGCGGACCGGGCTTCGGCGGATTGCCCGAGGCGAAGCCGTCGAGCACCTTGCCGAAGGTCTCCTTGGTCAGGTCCTCATAGGTGTCCTTGCCGATCAGCACCATCGGCGCGTTCACGCAGGCGCCCAGGCACTCCACCTCTTCCCAGCTGAAATTGCCGTCCTTGGAGAGATGGAAAGGATCGTGATGGATCCGGCTCTCGCAGACGTGGATGAGGTCTTCGGCACCGCGCAGGCGGCACGGCGTTGTGCCGCAGACCTGGACGTGGGCCTTCTTGCCGACGGGGGCGAGCTGGAACATCGTGTAGAAGGTCGCGACCTCGAGCACGCGGATATAGGGCATGTCGAGCAAATCGGCGACGGCGCGGATCGCGGCTTCCGACACCCAGCCCGCGTGCTGCTCCTGGACGCGCCAGAGGATGGCGATGACGGCCGAGGCCTGGCGTCCGGCCGGGTATTTCGCGATCTGCTGCCTGGCGAAGGCAAGGTTCTCGTCCGTGAACGTAAAGCTCGCGGGCTGGACTTCCTTCGGTGCTAATCGGCGAACGGACATGTCTTATCTCTCACTGCATGCGGCGCGCGTTTTTCGCATTCAGGGCATTGATCCTGTCCTGCCAGAATGCGCTTGCGGTACCGAAAACGTTGTAGCCGACGTGGGTCGAGACCTTGATGCGGTCGAGGATCGACAGCTCGGTGACGGTCTCCAGCCGGTTGGTGCGCGGATCGAGCACGATCAGCTTCAGCGGCGTCTGCTCGAGAATGTAGCGCGACACCGCATGAGAGCGGTCGCTGCCGTGCTCCTCGCACATGATGACGCTGTCGGTCTGCAGGAGCCGGGCGCCGCCCTTGATCGCCTCGATCTCGACGCCCTCGACGTCGAGCTTGATCAGGTACTTGCCGGTGCTTGCGACCTTGCCGTCGTCGATCAGATTGTCGAGCGCGAGGACGGTCACTTCCTCACCGCCGTCCGACGGAGCACCGGCGATGCTGAAGGCCTCGTGCTTGGTGCCCGAGAGACGCGCGGTGCCGCGCGAGGCACCGATCGCACACTTCATGGTCTCGAAGCGATTGCCGTTGACGCGGGCATTGTTGGCGAGCTTCGGATAGTTCTGGCCCGACGGCTCGATCGCGATCGCCTTGTGCGCGCCGAACGGCTCGCTCGACACCAGCACCGACCAGTAGCCATAATTGGCGCCGCAATCGAGCAGCGTGTAGTCGACGTCGATGGAGTCGGTGAACAGCAGCTCCAGCTCGTCCTCGTAGCAATAGGACCGGTTGAGCAGCTTGCTCCAGTAACCGTCGCCATAAGGAAATTCGAACACCGCGTCCGGATTGAGCTTGATCGCGATATTGCGCTCGGGCAGCGTTTTCCGCAGCAGATTGGCGCAGGCGATGTAGCCCATATGCGAGAAGTGCGAGGAGATCTTCGATCCCGTCACCAGCGCCAAGGCAGCCGTCCGCTCCCACAGGTTGGCCCCTTCAAGGGCCCCCGAGGCACGGTCAAACTGGATTGGCGCCTGCGCCGTCACCGGTCGACCTCTCCGAACACGATGTCGAGCGAGCCGAGAATGGCCGAGACGTCGGCGAGCAGATGGCCGCGGCAGATGTGGTCCATCGCCTGGAGATGGGCAAAGCCCGGCGCGCGGATCTTGCATTTGTAGGGCTTGTTGGTGCCGTCGGAGATCAGATAGACGCCGAACTCGCCCTTGGGCGCCTCGACCGCGGCGTAGATTTCGCCTTCCGGCACGTGAACGCCTTCGGTGTAGAGCTTGAAGTGGTGGATGAGGGCTTCCATCGAGCGCTTCATCTCGCCACGGCGCGGCGGCGCCACCTTGTTGTCTTCGACGACGACGGGGCCCTTCCCGTCAGGCGCGTTCAGCTTCTGGATGCACTGCTTCATGATGCGCACGGACTGGCGCATCTCTTCCATGCGGATCAGATAGCGATCGTAGCAGTCGCCGTTCTTGCCGATCGGAATGTCGAAATCCATCTCGGCGTAGCACTCATAGGGCTGCGACTTGCGCAGGTCCCAGGCCGCGCCCGAACCGCGCACCATCACGCCGGAGAAACCCCACTCCCAGGCCTCCTTCAGCGACACCACGCCGATATCGACGTTGCGCTGCTTGAAGATGCGGTTGGCGGTGAGCAGGCGATCGAGGTCGTCGACGACCTTCAGGAATGGGTCGCACCAGGCGTCGATGTCATCGACCAGCTTCTGCGGAAGGTCCTGATGCACGCCGCCGACGCGGAAGAAGGCTGCGTGCATGCGGCTGCCCGAGGCGCGCTCGTAGAACACCATCAGCTTCTCGCGCTCCTCAAAGCCCCACAGCGGCGGGGTCAGCGCGCCGACGTCCATCGCCTGCGTGGTGACGTTGAGAAGATGCGACAGGATGCGGCCGATCTCGCAATAGAGCACGCGGATCAGCTGGCCGCGGCGCGGCACCTCGATTCCGAGCAGCTTCTCGGCGGCGAGGCAGAAGGCGTGCTCCTGGTTCATCGGCGCGACGTAGTCGAGCCGGTCGAAATAAGGGATCGCCTGGAGATAGGTCTTCTGCTCGATCAGCTTCTCGGTGCCGCGGTGAAGCAGGCCGATATGGGGGTCGACGCGGGCGACGACTTCGCCGTCAAGCTCCAGCACGAGGCGCAGCACGCCGTGCGCGGCCGGATGCTGCGGCCCGAAGTTGATGGTGAAATTGCGCAGGTTCTCGGGTTGCTCGTTCATGACGCAGCTCCTGCTGCGAGGCGAATGGCGAATAGCGAGTGGCGAATGGTCATTTCGTGGACTTGTCCTGCAGAGAACGTATCAACGCGCGAAGCATTTTGCCTAAGCTCTCGCATCGACCTAAGACGGGCTCCAGATCGGAAGCGGTCAAAATCCTGACACGCTCCGCCAAGAGCAGATGAGTTTCCGGCTCCTTGAGCGATCCCTGCGAAATTCGCAGCGATTGCACGAAACTGCCGGTGTTTTCGCGCCCATGTCCTTCCGCAACGTTTGCCGGAATGGACGCTGCCGCAGGTCTGATTTGCGAAGTCAGCCCGAACAGTTCGGCGCGAGGGAATTGAGCGGTCAGTCGATGGCAGGATTCCGCCAGAGACATGGCATCCTGCCATGCTCTCAGGTCCCGATACGAATTGATCGACTGGTCGCTCTACTAACATCCCTATTCGCCACTCGCTATTCGCTACTCACTGCTTGGCCTTCTCGTCACCGGGAAGCGGATAGTCCGCCCCTTCCCATGGCGAGAGGAAATCGAACTTGCGGAATTCCTGGTTGAGCCGGACCGGCTCGTACACCACGCGCTTCTCCTGGTCGTCGTAGCGGACCTCGAGGAAGCCGGTCAGCGGGAAGTCCTTGCGCAGCGGATGCCCCTCGAAACCGTAATCGGTGAGGATGCGACGCATGTCGGGATGACCGACGAAGAACACGCCGTAGAGATCGTAGGCCTCGCGCTCGAACCAGTCGGCGCCGGGGAACACCTCGATCAGCGACGGCACCTGGGTGGTCTCGTCGGCCTGGGCCTTGAGGCGGATGCGCGTGTTCAAGGTGGGTGACAGGAAGTGATAGATCACGTCGAAGCGCTTCTCGCGCGACGGATAGTCGGCGGCCGTGATGTCGGTGAAGTTGACGAAACGGCAGCTCGGATCGTCGCGGAGGTACTTGACCACCTCGACGATCTTGCTGACCTCGACATCAACCGTGAGCTGGTTGAAGGCCACCTGATAACCCGTGGCGGCGCCCGGAAGCGCGCTCACGATCGTCTGCCCCAGGGCGTCGAGCTTGGCGTCGTCCATGACGTAAAACCTTAGCGTTCGATGGTGCCGGTGCGGCGGATCTTCTTTTGCAGCAGCAGCACGCCGTAGAGCAGCGCTTCCGCCGTGGGCGGGCAGCCCGGCACGTAGATGTCGATCGGCACGATGCGGTCGCAGCCGCGCACGACCGAGTAGGAATAGTGGTAGTAGCCGCCGCCATTGGCGCATGAACCCATCGAGATGACGTAGCGCGGCTCGGGCATCTGGTCGTAGACCTTGCGCAGCGCGGGCGCCATCTTGTTGGTGAGCGTGCCGGCGACGATCATCACGTCGGACTGGCGCGGCGAGGCACGCGGCGCGAAGCCGAAGCGCTCGACGTCGTAGCGCGGCATCGACACCTGCATCATCTCGACCGCGCAGCAGGCGAGGCCGAAGGTCATCCACATCAGCGAGCCGGTACGGGCCCACGTGATGAGGTCGTCGGTCGCGGCCACGAAGAAGCCCTTGTCGGACAGTTCGTGATTGACCTCGAGGAAGAACGGATCATTGGCCCCGACCGGACGGCCGGTCGACGGATCCAGGATGCCCTTGGGGGCCGGCGCGACCACCGGACCGGCTGAGGGTGCAGGGTTCAATCCCATTCGAGTGCGCCTTTCTTCCATTCATAGGCGAAGCCCACCGTCAGCACGGCGAGGAACACCAGCATGGACCAGAAGCCCGTCGCGCCAAGCTTGCCGAACGCCACTGCCCACGGAAACAGGAACGCCACCTCCAGATCGAAGATGATGAAGAGGATGGCGACCAGATAGAAGCGGACGTCGAACTTCATGCGGGCGTCGTCGAAGGCGTTGAAACCGCACTCATACGCCGACAGCTTTTCCGGGTCCGGCTGCTGGAACGCGACGATGAACGGAGCGATCAGCAGCACCAGGCCGATGAGGCCCGCTACCCCTATAAAGACGACGAGTGGAAGATAGTTCTGTAGAATGCCGCTCATTGACGAGCCCTTTTTCCCGCAGCCTCGGGACAGCCACGGATTCGTCCGATTTGGAATTATTCTGAGCCTTAGCGCAGTGCACCAATGGGCGCAAGACACGCTCTTTTCAGGCCCTTTGCTGCTCCCAGACCGGTGGAAATCCCGGAATCACCCCGCGGCTGATATGGAGCAGATCGCCTGACGCGACAAGGGCGGCCACCGTTTCGCAGGCCAGCGGCCCCGAGATCGCCGCGCACCGGCCGTGTCAGCTATTTGCCGGGATCGTCGGTGAAAAGGGCCCAGTTTTTTTCGCTGCGGCGGCTCACCCAGACCCGGCCAGCGACCGCAATCGGGCCCCCGACCGTCACCCAAGCGACATCCTGCCCGCTCCTACCCAGAGCAGCGCGGCCAGCAGGCCCATGACGGTCGCGGCGGCGAGCAGACGAGGCGCAGCAAAGACAGCTATCCACAGGCGCGCTCAAAGGAGGAGCCATGCATCATGGCAGGACCGGGGCTCGTCTGGCGAATGCGTCGGCCTTGGCACGTAAGATGATTTCCGAAGATGCTTTCGGAAGACGTCCTGGCCATCAGCGCGAGATCTTCTCGGCTTCGAGCATGGCTTCCGCGGTCGCGGTGAGACGATCAATCTGTGCGAGCAACATCTCCACTTCGTCCTTGCTTAATTGCGCGAGCAGCATCCGGTTGCGTTCCTGCGCGCCTTCGACGATCGCGTCATGCGCCGCCAGCCCGGCAGGCGTCAGCGACACCAGCACCTCACGGCTGTCCTTTGGATTTTCCGACTTCGCGATCAGCTTGCGCGAGACGAGTTCGGCCAGCGCGCGGCTGATCTGGCCTTTATCCTGGCCGACAGCCTCGGCGAGCCGAGCCACGCTCATCGGCGCTCGCCGGCCGAGGGAAGCGACCAAGCCGAACTCGACCGAGGACAATCCGGCAAGACGCTTGTAGCGAAGGATCGCACCGCGCTTGAGCAAATTGGCCAGCACCATCAGCCGCGACGACAGCATCACTGTGATCGGCGCCGGCGAATGATCGTCGTCCATTTCGGACGACTCGCGCACGTCCCTGCTCGATGTCTGGCTCATGGTTCACCTCTGCCAAGAAAGCCAACACGTGCCAAGTGTTGGTAGCGCAACCTTCGCAACGTGATCCGAATGCGACCAGCAGGCACCACGAAATATCGTTGACAGTGTCATCGACATTATCTTTCATTCCGTCAACGCACAAGAACGGCCCGGCCATCCAAACGCCTGGGACGGGAGGAACAAGGATGACGATCACCCAGCTGGATCGCGATCTCGGCACGGCTTATGCGATGAAGCCGGCGAACACGCGCACCGAGCTCACCTCCGTCGTGCGCGGCACGCCGATGGGCGAACTCCTCCGCCGCTACTGGCATCCGGTCGGCCTCACCGATGACGCCACCGAGACGCCGAAGAAAGTGCGCGCACTGGCTGAGGATCTGGTGCTATTCCGCGACAGGCATGGCCGAGCCGGCCTGCTGCACGCCCGCTGCTGCCACCGCGGCACCACGCTTTATTATGGCAAGGTCGAGGAGGACGGCATCCGCTGCTGCTATCACGGCTGGAAGTTCGACACCGAAGGTCATTGCCTCGAGCAGCCGTGCGAGCCCGACGGCGGCCAGTTCAAGGACAAGGTGCGCCAGCCCTGGTATCCGGTCGAGGAACGCTACGGCCTGATCTTCGCCTATATGGGGCCGGCCGAGAAACGCCCGGTGCTGCCGCGCTACGAGTGCCTTGAAAACATGGACCACGGCGAATTCGTCGAGGCCGACGATTCCTCGATCGGCGGCGGCGGCCCGGCCGTCATCCCCTGCAACTGGCTGCAGCATTTCGAGAACGTGGTCGATCCCTATCACGTGCCCGTGCTGCATGGCTCGTTCTCGGGTCCGCAATTCACTGACATGATGGCCTCGATGCCGGAGGTGAAGTTCGACAAGACGCCGCGCGGGGTTGCCGTGCGCTCGATCCGCAAGCAGGACGGCGGCCGTGCGTTTTACCGAGTCACCGAAGCGGCGCTGCCCACCTTGCGCGTCGTGCCGAACCCGCGCGTGGCGCAGTTCGCCCGGGTCGAATCGATCGGCTGGACGCTACCGATCGACGACACCTCGTTCCGCATCTACGTCGCCGGCCGCGTCAAGAATTCCGGCGACATCGGCCGCATGCGCTCGACGTTCAACGGCAAGTTCTGGTGGGACATGACGGAGCAAGAACACCAGAAATTCCCTGGAGATTACGAGGCCCAGGTCGGGCAAGGCGAGGTCACGGTGCATTCCGAGGAGCATTTCGGCCAGAGCGACCGCGGCATCTTGTTGATCCGGCGCATGCTGACGGAGCAGCTGGAAGCGATGGAAGCAGGTCGCGATCCAATCGGCGTTTCGTTCGACGCAAGCGCGCCGCCGGTGGAATTCGAAGCAGGGAACTACATCCGCGAAGGCTGATATGCCCAGCTCCGATCCGGGCTGGACCAACATCGGCCGCCCCCACGACCGCCGGCGATCACCTCAGGCATCGCCGGCCCGTCTTGTCGCGCTCACCGCGACCTGCTCAGGCCAGGGCGTCGGCGGCGCGGACATCCGCGGCGCCGGCATAAAACGCGCCAGCTAAGGGCTCATGAAGGCCAGCATGTCCGCAATCAGCCGCTCGCCATGGGTCAGCGGCAGCGGATGCGGCCCGCCTTCGTAGACAACGAGCTTGCTGCCCTTGATCAGCTTCGCGGTCTTGGCCCCGGTCAGGGGCAACGGCGCGCTGGCGTCCTTGTCGCCGTGCAGGATCAATGTCGGGCAATCGATGCCTGCGGCAGCCGCGCGCACATCCGCGAAGGAGTTGGACTTGCGGCAGGCCAGCGCCACTGGCAGCGGCACGCGCAGCATCATCTCGCGGATCCAGGTCCGCGTGATCTCCGGCGTCTCGGGCAGGAAGAACGGCGCTTCATTCGCCGCGATCCATTTGGCGAAATCGCGGGCGACGGCCGCGTTGTCGGCTTCGATCATCGCCTTCGGAACCGCATCCGGATTGTCCTCGGTCTGGACCAGGAACGGCGTCGTCGGCGCGACCAGCACCAGCCTTGCGATCCGGTCCGAGCCGTATCGTCCGAGATAGTTGACCGCCTCCACTGTCCCCATGGAGAAACCGACCAGGGTGACCTCGCGCAGATCGCGCGCCTCGATGATATCAGCGACGTCATCGGTCAGCGTCTCCAGGTCGTAGCCCGATGACGGCATCTCGGAGCGGCCGTGGCCGCGCCGGTCGGGCGCGATACAGCGGAAGCCTTTGTCGTTGAGCGCTGCAATGTGGCTGCCCCAGGTGCTGGAGTCGAACGTCCAGGCTGCCAGCAGCAGCACCGGCTTTCCCTTGCCCCAGTCCTGTACGAACAGCTTCGTGCCATCCCTGGCGGTCACATAGGGCGATCGCGCAGCCGGCTGGGCGGTTTCGAGCAACGAGGCTTGGATGGTTGGACGATTCATGGTGCTTCTCCCTTGCCGCGTTGTTCGCGGCCGATGGAAGCGATCATGGACGTCGGGATTGGGCCTGCGCGATTACGCGGCAGGTAAGACTGCGCAAGGTGAAGCGGCGAAATCGCGACAATGAAACCATTTTGCGGAACCCGCGAAACGATCCGGAAACAGATGCTCCTTAAGACGTCAGCCTACAGACGGCGCCAAAGCCCGTCGGGAGGCTTCGATGAACCACTCAATTCACTCTGCAGATCGGGGTACCCACCTGAAGATCGTGGTGGTGGCGCTGGTGGCCGGCATCGCAGTGGCCGCCTTCGGAATCGCAGCCCGCACCAACGCCGATTACAGCCAGACCGCCCAGTCCACCCACGTGATCAAGGCCGGAAAGCCGGTGGCGATCACCAGCTCCGGCACCTCTGCGATTCGCTAAGCGCGAAAAAGGGTCCGGTTTGAGACACAATGGCCGCCTTCGGGTGGCCTTTGGCTTTTGGCATCGACTGAGGATCAACGCCCAAGACTTTGACAGAACGAAGTAAATTCATCGCCCGACCGGCCATGACCACGGCGGAGCGTGGTGTCGATTCTGAAGGGGATGTTGCCAAGGAAGGGGGTGTTGCCAAAAATGGCGCGAGAGACGGGGCTCGAACCCGCGACCTCCGGCGTGACAGGCCGGCGCTCTAACCAACTGAGCTACTCCCGCGTGACGCGTACCTGTCCGCGCGGAACGAGGGGGGACTTAAAGGGGGGACATGGTGAAGTCAAGGACGTTGGCGTCCAAAGCCGGAATAGTCCCGTATCGCGCCGCCGGCTCGCAGGGAGCGGCTCCTCCCCGTCCCGCGACGTAGTCAGTCCGGTCCCGAATCGTCTACGCCTTCTGCAACTTGAGGTTCCGCGGGTTCTCTCCCGCGGTCCGGCGGGAATCGAGGAGGCCAGACATGGCAAAGAAGGAATCGGCTAAGAAGGCAGCTGCTCCGGCCACGATCACGCTCAAGCACCTCGCCGCTGACATCGCCGAAAGCCAGGACCTCTCGAAGAAGCGCGCCGAGGCGGTCCTGACCGACATGGTCGACCTGATCACCAAGCACCTCAAGAAAGGCGACCGCGTCCGCATCGTCGGGCTTGGCATCCTCCAGGTCCGCAAGCGCGCTGCTCGCACCGGCCGCAATCCAGCGACCGGCGAGGCCATCCACATCAAGGCCAGCAAGAAGGTTGCGTTCCGACCGGTCAAGGAACTCAAAGAGGCAATCTAGCCGGTCATTTTTCGTTAGGCCTGATCGGCGGTCGGTCCGGCCGCAACGTGGCCCGCTTTTCTGATATATAGTCCCCGCTTCCCCCAAGAGACCCGGCGGTTTGAACAGACATGTCCCTGACCTTCGCGCATACCGTGACCGAGCGCTTCCTGCGCTACGTCACCATCGATACTCAGTCCGATCCGAATTCCCCGGCCTCGCCATCGACCGAGAAGCAGAAGGATCTCGGCCGCGTTCTCGTGGCCGAGTTGAAGGCCATGGGCGTCGCCGACGCCCATCTCGACGATTACGGCTATGTCTATGCGACCATCCCGGCCACTACGAGCAAGAAGGTGCCGGTGATCTGCTTCTGCTCGCACATGGATACCTCGCCCGACGTCACCGGCAAGGACGTGAAGCCGCAGGTCTGGGAAAACTATCGCGGTGTCGATATCACCCTGCCGGGCGACAAGACCCAGGTGATCCGCTTCGCAGAGCACCCCGCGCTGAAGAACCAGATCGGCAACGACATCATCACCTCTGACGGAAAGACGCTGCTGGGTGCCGACAACAAGGCCGGCGTCGCCGAGATCATGGATGCCGCACACTTCTTCATCAACAATCCCGATGTGAAGCACGGCACCATCAAGATCCTGTTCACGCCCGACGAGGAGATCGGCCGCGGCGTCGACAATGTCGACATCCAGAAGCTCGGCGCCGATTTCGGTTACACCATGGATGGCGAGAGCGCCGGCAGCGTCGAGGACGAGACGTTCTCGGCCGACGGTGTCAGCATCATCATCAACGGCGTCAGCGCCCACCCTGGTTATGCCAAGGGCAAGATGGAGCACGCGATCAAGATCGCGGCCGCCATCGTCGAGCGTCTGCCGAAAGAAGGCTGCTCGCCCGAGACCACGTCGGGCAAGCAGGGCTTCCTGCACCCGGTCGGCATCGAGGGCGCGCTGGAGCAGGCGACCCTCTCCTTCATCGTGCGCGACTTCACCGAGGAAGGGCTGAAGGAGAAGGAGGTCCTGCTCGAGACCATCGTCAAGGACGTGATGAAGGACTATCCGCGCTCGACCTACAAGTTCGAGGTGCGGGAGCAGTACCGCAACATGAAGCAGGTGATCGACCGGCACCCGCACGTCCTCGAATACGCCATCGAGGCGATCCGTCGTGCAGGCCTGCGTCCGATGCGTACCGCGATCCGCGGCGGCACCGACGGCTCGCGCCTCTCCTTCATGGGCCTGCCCTGCCCCAACATCTTTGCCGGCGAGCACGCGTTTCATTCGCGTCTGGAATGGGTCAGCCGACAGGACATGGAGAAGGCTGTGCAGACCATCGTGCATCTCGCGATGATCTGGGAGGAGAAGGCCTGAGCCGCCACACCTCGTCCCGCCGCGCCGCTTATTTTTGGCGAACCGCGGGAACGAATCGAAGAGACGCGAATTATCGGGGCAAGTCCCAACGGATGAAGATTGTGAGCACAAAAGGCCTCAGCCGGTAAGCCCCGGGCTGGGGCCTTTTCGTCTTTGCCTTTTCTTTGTCCTGCGACATCGAGTTCCCCGCACGTAATATTGTTGCGGATCGACACTGTTCCCGCCGCCATGCTACCGGAGGCGGATCAGGACCTGAGTGACCTCGTGACCGCGATCCGCCACCCTCATCGCTGTTCGTCCCTGCGCAACTGGCGCGGGCTCGTGGCTGTGCTGGTGGCTATCATGTACCTGCTCTCGGGCGTGCTCCATGGTGCGCACGACATCGACGTCGCCAGCCCTTCAGGCGGCTCGGAGATCGCCTCGATCCTCGACGACGGCGCTGCCGGCCACGGCGATCACATGGCGCTGGCCGGCCATCACTGCCACGGCTGCTTCTCCGTTGCCGTCGTGCAGCCAGTGCAATCCGAAATCGCGGCCGATATGCTGGCTGCACCGGTCGCGCAGCGCGCGTCTGCGCTCGCAGCCATCGCGCCCGAGACCGACTCCCGGCCCCCCAAATCCCTGACCTGAACTGATCCGCCGGGGCGCCGCGTGCGCCCACGATGCTCTCGTTCACAGGTCACCTCCATGTCTTGCAGACGGACTGCCGCGCGCCTGGCCTGCGCGATGGTTATTCTCATCAGCCCATCCCCGGTCCACGCCCAGGCGCTGACGATGCGCGCGGCGCTCTCGCGCGCGCTGGCCGCGAGCCCGCGTTTGACGGCGGCGGAACGCGACGTCGGGATCGCCACGGGCCAGCGCATCCAGGCCGGCGCCCTCCTGAATCCGGAACTGTCCTACGAGCAGGACAATTCGTTCGGCTCGGGCATCTATCGCGGCACGAAATCAGCCGAGACCACCCTCCAGATCAGCCAAGCATTCGAGCTAAGAGCGCGCGATGAAGGCATCCTCCACCATCGTCTTTGCCATCATCACCGCCGCGCTCGGCGCTTACGGTTATTCCATGCTCGCGCCGACCAAGGTCGCGCCGATCGAACATGCCGCGGACGGGAAGCCGGAGAAGCGGAACGACCATGTCGGCTGGGGTGGCCAGTTCGAGCAGTTGGTCTCCGCGACCAAGCGCCTGACGATCGTCGTGCCGATGGCGCTCGCGCTGGTGTTCCTGCTGCTGTTCATGGGCATGGGATCGGCGGCGGATGCGGCGCTGGTGTTCTCCGGCGTGCCGCTGGCCCTGACCGGCGGGGTCGCCGCGCTGCTCTTGCGCGGCATTCCGCTGTCGATCAGCGCGGGGGTTGGCTTCATCGCGCTGTCGGGCGTCGCCGTGCTCAACGGCCTCGTCATCATCGCCTTCATCGAGCGGCTGCGCAGCGAGGGGCGATCCGTTGCCGACGCCGTGCATGAGGGCGCGCTGACGCGGCTGCGCCCGGTGCTGATGACGGCCCTGGTCGCCTCCCTCGGCTTCGTGCCGATGGCGCTCGCGACCGGCGCCGGGGCCGAGGTGCAGCGGCCGCTTGCGACCGTCGTCATCGGCGGCGTCGTCTCCTCGACCGTACTGACGTTGCTGGTCCTGCCGGCGCTCTATGTGTTGTTCCGGCGTGACGCAACGGGCGAAACGCCTACAATGAGGCCTGATCTGGCTGAAGCTGAGGAGCGCTAGGTTTGGGCGGCCACGACCACCACGGTCATCAGCACCATGACCACAACCACGCGCATGATCATGATCACGACCATTCGCACGGCCTCGGTCACGCACATGTCCACGCGCCCGCCAATTTCGGCAAGGCGTTCGCGATCGGCATTACGCTCAATACCGCGCTGGTCGTTGCCGAGGCGATCTACGGCTATCTCGGCAACTCCACCGCCCTGCTCGCCGATGCCGGGCACAATCTATCGGACGTGCTCGGCCTGGTCGTGGCCTGGGGCGCTTCGATCGCGGCGAAGCGGGCGCCGAGCGGCCGCTTCACCTACGGCTTCCGTGCCTCCACGATACTGGCCGCGCTCGCCAATGCGGTGTTCCTGCTGGTGGCAACCGGCGCGATCGGCTGGGAGGCGATCCTGCGACTGCGCGAGCCGGAGCCGGTCGCGGGCGTCACCGTCATGGTGGTTGCCGGCGTCGGTATCCTCATCAACGGCTCCACCGCGATGCTGTTTGCGAGCGGCCGCAAGGACGATATCAACATCGAGGGCGCCTACCTGCACATGGCGGCCGATGCCGCGGTCTCGCTCGGAGTCGTGGTCTCGGCGGCGCTGATCATCTGGACCGGCTGGCTCTGGCCCGATCCCCTCACCAGCCTCGTCATCTGCGCCAGCATCTTGTGGGGCACGACGAGCCTGCTCCGCGGCTCCATCGACATGTCGATGGCGGCAGCGCCCAAGGGTACGGACCTCGTTGCGATCAGGGCATTCCTGCTCGCGCGCCCGGGGGTGTCAGCGATCCACGATCTCCACGTCTGGCCGATCTCGACGACCGAGACGGCGCTGACATGTCATCTGGTGATGCCCGCAGGCACCGTCGACGCGTTCCTGATGGAAACCGCGGAGATGCTCAAGGCGTCGTTTCGCATCGGGCACACCACACTCCAGGTCGAAACGCATCCGGACAACGGCTGCGCGCTGGCGCCGGATGACGTCGTTTAGGACTTACACGTCCATCCCCGTTGCGAGCGCAGCGAATGTCGTGAACGGCGTCCCCCTAGCCATCGTACGCAGTGACGCGCATCGGCAGTCCGTACGCCGGACGTAAGGTGATTTTCTGCGACGGCCAGACCCGGGCATCCGGCAGCAGCTCCATGTCGAAGCGATGTACCAGCGCGGCGAGCACGATCGTCGCTTCCTGCAATGCGAAAGCGGCACCGATGCAGGTGCGCGGCCCGCTGCCAAACGGAAGGTACGCAAAACGCGGAATCGCGCCGCGGACATCAGGAAGAAACCGCGTCGGATCGAACATGTCTGGCCGCTGCCACAGCAGGCGGTGGCGGTGCAGCACGTAAGGGGCAATCACGATCAGCGCGCGCGACTTGATCGCGACGCCTGCGAGCGTATCGGGCCCCTGCGCCGCCCGGCTCAGCGCCGCGATCGGCGGATAGAGGCGCAACGCCTCCTCGACCACGGCACGGGTCACGACCAGCCGGTCGGCAAGACCCTCGACCGGCCCCGCAAGCTCGCGCCTCGCCTCCTCCCGCACCCGCGCGCGCCATTCCCGCGCTCGCGTCAGCAGGAACATCGACCAGGCGAGGGTGTTGGCCGTGGTTTCATGGCCGGCCGACAGGAAGGTCAGGACGTTCGACCTGACGTCTGCAAGCGACATTGCTCGTCCGGTCGCCGGATCGAGCGCGCGCAACAGCAGTGTCAGCAGATCGGAAGATCTCTCGTCCGCCGCCACGCCGGCCAACCGCCGTTGCCGCGTTGCGATGATCTGGTCGATGACCCCTTCGAAATAAGCCATCGTCCGGCGCAAGCGGCCACGCCCCAGCCGCGGCGCGGACTGAGGCAGGCCGAGCAGGTCGAACGCACCGATACGGCCGATCCCCGCGAAGTAGGCGCTCATGGCAGCGCGAAATTCATCGTAGTCGCCGCCGATGCCGTCCGAAAAAATGGTCAGGGCGAGCACATTCAGCGTGATCAGGGTCATCTCCGCCGCGACGTCGATGCTTGCCCGCGGTCCCAGGCTGCACCATCTCTGCGCCATTTTGATCGGCCGCTTGCAGCATCGCGGAGGTGAAGGACGTCACCGTACGCTTCGCAAACAGCGGGGCCAGGGTCCGCCGCTGCACCTCCCAGCGCTCGCCCTCGACGCTCAACAGCCCATCGGCGAGACCGCTGGCGAGAATGCGGCGCTGGATCGGGTCCTTGCGGTAGTTGGCGGCATTGTCGACCAGCACATGCTTGATGGCCGCCGGGTCGTGGACGAGGATCGCGTCGGTGAATGGCAGCCTGACCCTGGCGATCGGTTCGCGAAAGAATTCGGCGCTCCAGCACTCCAGCGGATTGCGTTTCAGGGTGGCAAGCAGCTTGAACAGCCCAAGCCGCTGGTCCGGCGGACGCGGCGCCGGGGGGCAAAAACTCTCTGAAGGATCAACCTCAGGCAAATGCAGCATCGAACGCGCAATCAAAATCGCGGAACAATACCAGATAAGACAACAGTGTCGCCGGAGTTCCCTGCGGCGTCCAGCGCGTTGTTCAGGGCGCTGCTACTTCTCCGTGGTTCATGACGATTTGTACCGCCTCGTCGGCAACGGCAATCTCGCAGCCGCGCTTACGCCGCCTTCGCCGTCACGATCCAGATCGCGCCCTGCAGCGCCACGCTCTGCCCCTGCAGAAACGGCGCGAGCGTTTCGCGGATCGAGGCCTTGGCAGCCGTGACCGTCTCCGGCGGATGGCCCTGCAGTGCGCGGCTGGCGGGGCCGATCTGAAGCGAGCCGTCGACGGCCGCATCGAGGCCCCCGCCGATGGCGATGTCCATCGGCAAGTCATGCGGCTCCATCGCTATGTCCGCGAAGCCTGCCCCCTCGAGGATCCGCATCACGCGTTCCTGGGACGCAAACGCGAAAGGTCCCGGCTCCTCCGGTCCGACCGGCGGCATTTTCGGCACGTGTTTGTAGACCGCCATCAGCGGCGCCATCATCCACGGATTTTGCTTCGGCTCGCGCCAGCAGACGAACGCGAGCCGCCCGGATGGCGTCAGCGCGCGACGAAGGTTGCTGAAGGACGCGATGGGATCGGCGAAGAACATCACGCCAAAGCGCGAGGCCAGCAGATCAAAGCTGGCCGGCTCGAACGGATGCACCGTCGCGTCCGCCAGCACGAAATCGAGCGGCAGGCCCTTGGGCGCGAATGCACGCGCCTGCGACAGCATCGGATCGGAGACATCGAGGCCGAGCGCAAAGCCAGCAGGGGCCACTGCTTTCGCGAATGCGAAAGTCGTCGCTCCCGAGCCGCAGCCGACGTCGAGCACGCGCTCGCCCGGCTTCGGCCTGGCGCGGTCGATCAGCACGTCGGCAATGGGCCCAAGCAGGCTTTCCTGCGCGCTGTGGCGGTCGGCCCAGCGCTGCCCGCTCGGGCCGTTCCAATAGGCGATCTGGTCGGCGTTCTGCTCGTGTCCGCTGGGCTGTTGCATGCAGGCCTCTTTCTCTCGATCTCGCCCGCCTTCGCTCGCTTCGCGCCACGACGGCTGAGGCCGGCCTGCCAAGCCGAAGCTCGCCAAGCGAGCGAAGGCTGGTGGGCGGTCACGGATTCGAACCGCGGACCCTCTCGGTGTAAACGAGATGCTCTAACCAGCTGAGCTAACCGCCCCACGGCGCTTCTTTATCCCTACCCGCCCGGTGCGGGCAAGTCCGGAGCGGGGGTCCTCAGGCTCTCAATCGCCCGGCCGGCCAGGCAGCAGCGGCACTGCGTCGATCCAGACCGCGGCCGACTGGCACCAGATCTGGCTGACCGGGCGCAATTTGTCGCGCTGGCGGATCGAACCCCAGCGAATGCCCCAATCGTCGGCCTGGTCGCCCTCGCCGCTGGTGAACAGCGGGGAGCCACAGTCGCCGCAAAAATGCTGGAAACGCATCCGGCCGTTGTCGCCGCGCTTGCCGTAGAGCTTGGGCGTCCCGCCGGTGAGCTTGACATCACCCGCGGTGCAGAGCGCCGTCACACGGAACGGCGAGCCCGTCAGGGCCTGACAGTCGCGGCAATGACAGACCGAGACCGCCTCGGGCTCGATGTCGGCCTTGAAGGTGATCTGTCCGCAATGGCATTGCCCGTCGACTTGCATCTCGTTCCTCCCAAACAAAAACGGCGCCCGAAGGCGCCGTTTTATCATCTTTCCGAGTTGCGATCTCAGTGAGCGGTCAGGCCGCCGGCGGCTTCGTCGCCGTCCGGCTTCACCGTCACCTTGGTGTCCTCTTCCCAGACGATCGGCACCGGCGTCTTCACCAGCGCCTTGGCGACGACGTCGTCCAGACGGGAGACCGGGATGATCTCCATACCGCCCTTGATCGCATCGGAAATCTCCGTGAGATCCTTGGCGTTGTCCTCGGGGATCAGCACCGTCTTGATGCCGCCGCGGGCCGCGGCCAGCAGCTTCTCCTTCAGACCGCCGATCGGCAGCACACGGCCGCGCAGCGTGATCTCACCGGTCATCGCGACGTCGTGGCGGACCGGAATGCCGGTCATGACCGAGATGATCGCGGTGGCCATCGCCACGCCGGCCGACGGTCCGTCCTTCGGCGTCGCGCCCTCAGGCACGTGCACGTGGATGTCGCGGCGGTCGAACAGCGGCGGCTCGATGCCGTAGGTGATCGCGCGCGAGCGGACGTAGGACGCCGCCGCCGAGATCGATTCCTTCATGACGTCGCGCAAGTTGCCGGTGACCGTCATCTTGCCCTTGCCGGGCATCATGACGCCTTCGATGGTCAAGAGCTCGCCGCCGACATCTGTCCAGGCCAGGCCGGTGACGATGCCGACCTGCGGCTCGCTCTCGATCTCGCCGAAGCGGTACTTCGGCACGCCGAGCAACTCTTCCAGAGTCTTCTCTGTGACCTTGACCGACTTCCTCTTCGAGATCATCAGCTCCTTCACCGCCTTGCGGGCGAGTGTGGAGAGTTCACGCTCCAGATTACGCACGCCCGCTTCGCGGGTGTAGCGGCGGATCAACAGCAGCAGCGCGTCATCATCGATCGAGAACTCCTTGGAGTCGAGGCCGTGCTTGGATACGGCGTTCGGGATCAGATGCTTGCGCGCGATCTCGACCTTCTCGTTCTCGGTGTAGCCCGCGATCCGGATGATCTCCATGCGGTCCATCAGCGGCCCCGGAATATTGAGCGTATTCGCGGTCGTGATGAACATGACGTTCGACAGATCGTAGTCGACCTCCAGATAGTGGTCGGCAAACGTCCCGTTCTGCTCGGGGTCGAGGACCTCGAGCAAGGCGGAGGACGGGTCGCCGCGGAAATCGGCGCCCATCTTGTCGATCTCGTCCAGCAGGAACAGCGGATTGGACGACTTCGCCTTCCGCATCGACTGGATGATCTTGCCGGGCATCGAGCCGATATAGGTGCGGCGATGACCGCGGATCTCGGCCTCGTCGCGCACGCCACCGAGCGACACGCGGACGAATTCGCGGCCGGTCGCCTTCGCGATCGACTTGCCGAGCGAGGTCTTGCCGACGCCGGGAGGACCGACGAGACACAGAATCGGACCCGTCAGCTTGTTGGCGCGCGACTGCACCGCGAGATACTCGACGATACGTTCCTTGACCTTTTCCAGTCCGTAGTGATCGGAGTCCAGGATGGCTTGCGCCTGCTCCAGATCCTTCTTCACCTTGGACTTCTTGTTCCACGGGATCGACAGCAGCCAGTCCAGATAGTTGCGCACGACGGTTGCTTCCGCGGACATCGGCGACATCTGGCGCAGCTTCTTCAATTCATGCTGCGCCTTGTCGCGCGCTTCCTTGGAGAGCTTGGTCTTGGAGATCTTCTCTTCCAGATCGGCGAGTTCGTCGCGACCGTCGTCGTCGCCGAGCTCCTTCTGGATCGCCTTCATCTGCTCGTTGAGATAATACTCGCGCTGGGTCTTCTCCATCTGGCGCTTGACGCGCGAGCGGATGCGCTTCTCGACTTGCAGCACCGAGATCTCGCTCTCCATCAGGCCCAGCACCTTCTCCAGGCGGCCGGTGACGGACAGCGTCTCCAGGATTCCCTGCCGATCCGCGATCTTGACGGCGAGATGCGAGGCAACGGTATCGGCGAGCTTGGCGAAATCGGTGATCGCCTGCACGACGCCGACCACTTCGGCCGAGATCTTCTTGTTGAGCTTCACATAGCTCTCGAAGTCGGACACGACCGAGCGCGACAGCGCCTCGGCCTCGACCGATTTCGCATCGGTGTCGGCGAGCGCAACTGCGGTCGCTTCATAATAGTCGGCGCGATCGGTGTACTTCTCCACGCGCGCACGCTCGAGCCCTTCGACCAGCACCTTCACGGTGCCGTCGGGGAGCTTCAAGAGCTGCAGGACGCTGGCAAGCGTACCGGTCTCGTAAATGGCACCGGGTGCCGGATCATCATCCGACGCATTCTTCTGCGTCGCGAGCATGATCAGCGCGTCGTTCTTCATCACCTCTTCGAGGGCGCGGATCGACTTCTCGCGACCGACGAAGAGCGGAACGATCATGTGCGGGAAGACGACGATATCGCGCAGTGGCAACACGGGATAGGCGTGCGCCTCGCCATGAACGATGGTTGGCCTGGGTTTTGGACTAGTCATGGCCTTTTCCTTTTGCTTTGCCCCCTCGCACGCAGTCCGCTTCTCTCATGCGCAACCGCCACAAGGTGCCGACTTGATCCAAACATTCGGCCGACCATTCGGAGGTAGACCGGGCTTGCCGGATCGAACTGAGGCGAATCTTGAAGAGAATTCTTGCTCGCCGCCGACATTAGGTGGCTATCGACCCGGGGGGTGTCAAGTGATTGAAAAACACGCACCATCAGGCGCTTACGCACTGGGGTCAGCGAAGCAAATCCGGCTGCGGAATACACATCCGCAGCCGCTACTATGACAGACGACTGGAGCGTTCCAGCGCCGCAAATCAGGCGCTGGCATTCTCGACGGCACGATCGGAGCGATCGGCATAGATGTAGAGCGGACGCGCCGTGCCTTCCACGACTTCGCGGGAAATCACGACCTCTTCCACACCCTCAAGTCCCGGCAGGTCGAACATGGTCTCGAGCAGGATTGCTTCGAGAATCGAACGCAGACCACGCGCGCCGGTCTTGCGCTCGATCGCCTTGCGGGCAACCGCGCCAAGCGCTTCGTCGGCGAAGGTCAGTTCGATGTTCTCCATCTCGAACAGCCGCTGGTACTGCTTCACCAGCGCGTTCTTCGGCTCGGTGAGAATCTTCTTCAGCGAGGTCTCGTCCAGATCCTCGAGCGTCGCGACGACCGGGAGACGGCCCACGAATTCGGGGATGAGGCCGTACTTCAGGAGATCCTCAGGCTCGACGTGACGGAAGATCTCGCCGGTGCGGCGGTCTTCCGGCGCCATCACCTGGGCGGCGAAACCGATCGAGGTGGAGCGGCCGCGCGCCGAGATGATCTTCTCGAGACCGGCGAAGGCACCGCCGCAGATGAACAGGATATTGGTGGTGTCCACCTGCAGGAATTCCTGCTGCGGATGCTTGCGGCCGCCCTGCGGCGGGACCGAAGCCACCGTGCCTTCCATGATCTTCAGCAGCGCCTGCTGCACGCCCTCGCCCGACACGTCGCGCGTGATCGAGGGATTGTCGGACTTGCGGCTGATCTTGTCGATTTCGTCGATATAGACGATGCCGCGCTGAGCGCGCTCGACGTTGTAGTCGGCGGCCTGGAGCAGCTTCAGGATGATGTTCTCCACGTCCTCACCGACATAGCCGGCTTCGGTCAGCGTGGTCGCATCCGCCATCGTGAACGGAACGTCCAGGATACGGGCGAGCGTCTGCGCAAGCAGCGTCTTGCCCGAACCGGTCGGACCGATCAGCAGGATGTTCGACTTCGCGAGCTCGACGTCGTTGTGCTTGGTCTGGTGGTTGAGGCGCTTGTAGTGGTTGTGCACCGCCACCGACAGGACCTTCTTCGCATGGCTCTGGCCGATGACGTAATCGTCCAGCACCTTGCAGATTTCCTTCGGCGTCGGAATTCCGTCGCGCGACTTGACCAGCGAGGACTTGTTCTCCTCGCGGATGATGTCCATGCAGAGCTCGACGCACTCGTCGCAGATGAAGACCGTGGGACCCGCGATCAGTTTGCGGACTTCGTGCTGGCTCTTGCCGCAGAACGAGCAATATAGCGTGTTCTTGGAGTCGCTCGTGCCGACCTTACTCATTCATGTCTCCGTCCGCGGTTCGATCCCGTCCGCTCGATCGTCCCATCCCGAAACGTTGGCGGGTAAGGGATTCAAATAGAGCAAATTCCGTACCAAAAAAGACCCTACGCGTTACATCCCGTGCGAATCACGGTCACTCGATACTCCGCGATCATAGCCCATCATTCGTAGCCAACCATGCTGTCACCCGACTATCAAGAATTCGCTAATCGGGGGCTCGCTGGCTACCCGTGACAATACCGTGATTTCACGTCTTGGCACGGGCGAAGTGACCGAAATCACCCCAGCGTTGCTGGATTACCACGAAAGAACCAGCACGAAAGCGGAACTTTCTGCCTGCCGCAGGGCGCAAAATGGGCTTTTTGCGCCCTCGCGAACGCGTCCCTGACAAGAAGACGCCATGCTGACGATCCCACGCACTCGCTGGGATCGAGGCTGCAGTCCCGGCAAAACTACTGGGGCTTCGCTGGCGCAGCCTCTTCGGCGCGCTTGTCAATGACCTTGTCGACCAGGCCGAATTCCTTGGCGTCGTTGGCGGTCAGGAACTTGTCGCGTTCCAGCGCGTCCTCGATCGACTTGTAGGTCTGGCCGGTGTGCTTCACGTAGATCTCGTTGAGCCGCTTCTTCAGGTTCAGGATTTCCTGCGCGTGCAGCATGATGTCGGTGGCCTGGCCCTGGAAGCCGCCGGAGGGCTGGTGCACCATGATGCGCGCGTTCGGCAGCGAGAAGCGCATGTCCTTCTCGCCGGCGGCAAGCAGCAGCGAGCCCATCGAGGCCGCCTGACCGGTGCACAGCGTCGAGACCGGCGGACGGATGAACTGCATGGTGTCGTAGATCGCAAGACCCGACGTCACCACGCCACCCGGCGAATTGATGTACATCGAGATTTCCTTCTTCGGATTTTCCGCCTCGAGGAACAACAGCTGCGCGACGATCAGCGTCGACATGCCGTCCTCGACCGGTCCGGTCACGAAGATGATGCGCTCTTTCAACAGGCGCGAGAAAATGTCGTAGGCGCGCTCGCCACGGTTGGTCTGTTCGACCACCATGGGCACGAGGTTCATGTAGGTTTCAACCGGATCGCGCATGAGTCACCTAGGGTTTTTGAGGCGGACATCGCCAGTCTTGGCTGCAGTTCTTGCCTGCAAGTCGGACTGGATGTGCCGGTAGGCCGATGGACGTCCCGTGATGCAGGAAGTTGGTAGAGGTAGAACGCGTAGGTACCGAGAGATATAGCGCAATTCGCGCCAGACAAGTGCGGGGCGAATTAAGGCTGAATCCACCTGGCCCTTTGGGCACTTGAAGCTGATTCTCGCAAAAGGCCCAGCCGGCCATCTGGCTAGCTGAGCCTGTTCGCTGATCATCCTTAACAGAGCACTTTCTCAAAGAGACCTGCTCAAAGCCCTCAGGCTGCAGTCTTTTCCTCGTCG
This sequence comes from Bradyrhizobium sp. USDA 4472, assembly GCF_054058595.1. Lineage (NCBI taxonomy): Bacteria > Pseudomonadati > Pseudomonadota > Alphaproteobacteria > Hyphomicrobiales > Nitrobacteraceae > Bradyrhizobium > Bradyrhizobium sp. USDA 4472. The sequence continues at coordinate 5,951,896 of NZ_JBSSAM010000001.1, read as the reverse complement.
TCCTTGTACAGGTCCTCGCGCGAGACCTTCTTCTCGGTCACGTTGGCGAGTTCGAGGATGAAGTCGACGACCTTGTCTTCGTAGATCGGTGCACGAAGCTGGGCCAGCGCCTGGGCATTGTTGCGGTAAAAGTCCCAGACTTCCTTCTCGCGGCCCGGCATCTGGCGTGCACGCTCGATCACGGCGCGGCCGACTTCGTCGTCGGTCACGGTGATCTTGTTCTTCTCGCCGATCTCGGAGAGCACGAGACCGAGGCGCACGCGGCGGTCGGCGATCTTGCGATATTCTTCCTTCGCCTTGTCCTCGGTGGTGTCCTCGTCGGCGAAGGTCTTGCCGGCCGATTCCATCTCGGCCTTGACCGAGTTCCACATCAGATTGAACTCCTCGTCGACCAGCGAGGGCGGTGCCTCGAAGCGATGGGCCTCGTCGAGACGATCGAGCAGCGCGCGCTTGACGCGCTGGCGTGTCGCACCGGCGTACTCGGCCGTGAGCCGCTCGCGCGCCGCTTGCTTGAGCTTGTCGAGCGATTCCAGGCCAAGCGTCTTGGCGAACTCGTCGTCGATGACGAGATCCTGCGGCGCCTCGATCAGGGTCGCAGTGGTTTCGAACTCGGCGGGCTGGCCGGCGAGCTTCTCGCTCATGTAGTTCTTGGGGAACGTCACTTTCAGCGTGCGCGTCTCGTTCGCGCCGATGCCGATCAGCTGCTCCTCGAAGCCGGGGATGAAGGTATTGGAGCCGATCACGACCTGGATGCCGTCACCGGTGCCGCCCTCAAAAGCTTCACCGTTGATGGTGCCCTTGAAGTTGATGGTGACGCGATCGCCGGAAGCGGCCTTTTCGCCATCGGCCTTGGCGGCATAGCCGCGGTTGCTGTCGGCAATGCGCTTGATCGCCTCGTCGACATCCGAATCGGACACGTCGGCAACGGGCTTCTCGACCTGGAAGGTCTTGAAGTCGGCGAGCGCGATGGCCGGCACCACTTCAATCGCAACCGTGTAGGTCAGGTCGGTCTTGCCGTTCAGCAACTCCTCGACCTCGGCCTGCTCGGTCGGCATCGTGATCTTCGGCTCGGTCGCGAGCTTATAGCCGCGCTCGGAGAACAGCTGGGTGTTGGTGTCGCGGATGGTCTGGTCGATGGTCTCGGCCATTACCGACCGGCCATAGACCTTCTTGAGGTGAGTGACCGGCACCTTGCCGGGGCGAAAGCCGTTGAGGCGAACCTTGTCCTTGAGGTCGACGAGCTTGGCGCCAGCCTTGGCGTCGAGATCAGACGCGGGAACGCTGATCTTGAACTCGCGCTTCAAACCTTCCGAGAGGGTTTCTGTGACCTGCATGGCGTCCAATCTTCTTCCCGTTCGGTCCCGGCCCGCTACCCGCGTCGGGACGCTGTCATTAATCGATCCAGCGCGAGGCAAAACGCCTCAACGCCGGTGGTTCATCGAGCCCGGTCCCGGACGGAAAAACTTCCGCGCGGAGCAAGGCTCCTCAGTAATCCGTGCAAACGCTGAAAGCGCTTGGTGCGGGCGGAGGGACTCGAACCCCCACAACTTTCGTCACTGGAACCTAAATCCAGCGCGTCTACCAGTTCCGCCACGCCCGCGTGAAGTTGCATCTAGACCGGCCGCGATGCCGCGGGCGGCCGGGCTTATAACATGTGCCTGACTGTTCGCAGCAAAAAAATGGCCTGATAGAGACAGTCTCCAAGTAGGCACGATGGCTGGACTTATCCAGCGCCGCGTGGTCCGGATCGCTCCATGAAACCGCGGATTTTTGACCTGAACAGGCGCGAGCTATTGGCCGGCCTCGCCGGCTCGGCCGCAGGCCTGCTGGGCGGGGGCGCAACGCCGGTTACGACCACCCAGCTCGCCCTCCAGGCCCGTCCTGCGACACTTTCTTTGAGGCCGGATCAGCCCCCTGCACCGATCTGGGAACTGGCCGCCGTAAGCCATCTCGGCAACGTCCATCTCAGGCGCGGCGGCCGCTGCGAGCTGACTTTCAGGAACGCCCTGCCCGTGCCGCTTGCGCCCGCCTGGTACGGGCTCAATGGCGCAGCGATAGCCGATCCCTTGCGGGGCCGCGCGCCGACCGCGCCGGACGCGACGGAAATATCAATTATTTCAATACCCAACGCAGGAACCCTGGTAGCTGACTTCCGGCTGTTTGAGGACCGCCTGAAGCAGCCCGCGCGCCCGCTTCCGATCATCGCGGACGAAACCAGCCGCATCACCCTCGATCGTGACGAGGTCCTGCTGATCGAAGAGTGGCGCGTTGGGCCGGACGGCATCGCAATTCCACCGGGCCGCGATCCCAAAGACACCACCGCCGTTTACACGCTGAATGGGCAGACTTCATTCGAAGTCTCAGCCTCGGTCGGCGAGCGGTTGCGGCTACGCTTTATCAATGGCTCGCAACGGTCTGTTCTGGCGATCAAATTGGAAGGCCACGAGGTCCAGGTCATGGCCCTGGACGGCCAGCCGGCCGAGCCCTTTCCGGCCCGCAACGGCGCTCTGGTGCTAGCTCCCGGTGCCCGCACCGATGCCTTTGTGGATGCCGCCACATCGGCCGCGTTTCTGTTGCATGACGGCAAAGAGGCGCGCCCGATCGGCCGCCTCGCAGTATCCGGCAAGCCGGGGCAGCGCGCTCCACTGCCGCCACCGCAACCGCTCCCCTCCAACGACCTTCCGGAGAAGCTCGACCTCAAGGGAGCCCTGCGGTTCGACGTCGTGCTCGGCGCGGCTGACGCAGGCTGGACCCGGACGGCCGATTTTTCCACCGCCTCCGCGCCCGCCTTCCGCGCCAAGACCGGCCGGAGCGTCGTGCTGGCTGTGAAAAGCCCCGCTCCCGTCACCGGCGTCTTCCACCTGCACGGCCATCATTTCCGACTGCTCGACCGGCTCGACGATGGCTGGAAGCCCTATTGGCTTGACACGCTCGCCATCGAGCCCGGCCAGACCCAGCGCCTCGCCTTCGCCGCGACTTCACCGGGACGATGGCTGATCGAATCCGTCCTGACTGACTGGGCCGCGCCGCGGCTGGTGCGGTGGTACGAAGTGGAGTGAGGCTAAAGGCTCGTTCTCACCCAAACGTACCGCGCGTCGGGCTCCTTCTCCTCGTTCCGCGATCCGTCTGTCTGCTCGGCCAGCGTGAACCCGCGCGCCTCGTAGAAGCGCCGCGCAGGCTCGTTGCGCTGGAAGCTCCAGAGCTCGAGCCGCTCGCTGGCACTTTTGGCTACCTCGAGGAGCTCGGTGCCGATACCGCGGCCGTGTGCAGCCGGAAGCACGTAGAGCTGTTCGATCCATCCGTCGCGAAAAGCCATGATCCCGCAGAGCTCATCGCCGTCGAAACGTCCCCAGACGCGGCAGGTCGGAAAGACGCGCTCGCGGTAGAACCAGCGATCCTCGTCGGGCGTGTGCAGCCCGACGAGCCAGGGCATCGCCTGGTCGAACGCGAGCCGATGGACTTGCGCCGCCGCGCCCATCTCGGTGAGCGCGAGCGGCCGCAGCATCAGTACTCGATGCCGAGGCCGCCATAGATCCGCCGGTGCACGGCCGGCAGCGTCTCGGTCAGATCTTCGGCGATCAGGCCCGGCCCTGCTTCGCTTGCCGCCTCGCCATGCATCCAGACGCCGATGCTGGCGGCCTCGAACGCCGGCACGCCCTGCGCCAGGAGGCCTGCGATGATGCCGGCGAGCACGTCGCCGGCACCGGCGGTGGCGAGCCAGGGCGGCGCATTGGCAGCGATGGTGGCGCGCCCGTCGGGCGCGGCGATGGTCGTGTCAGGGCCCTTCAAAAGCACGATTGCACCGGAGCGCTCGGCGGCGGCCCGCACGCGCTCGAGCTTCGAGCGGCCCGGAGTCTTGTTGCTGAGATCGGAGAACAGACGCGGAAACTCGCCCTCATGCGGCGTCAGCACCACCTGGCCCCCTGACGACGACTTGATCGATTCAAACAGCCGCTCGGGATTGGCCGCAAAGCTCGTCAGCGCATCGGCATCGAGCACGACGTTACGCTGCGCCGTGATTGCGGTGTGAACCATATCGGACGTGCGCTCACCGACCCCGGTACCGGGGCCGATCACGCAGGTGTTGTAGCGAACGTCGTCGAGTAGCTCGCCGAACTCGACCACGGTGTCGACGGGACGCACCATTACGGCCGTGAGCGCGCCCGCATTGATGGCCAGCGCATCGCGCGGGCTCGCAAGTGTCACGAGACCCGCACCGGCGCGCAAGGCGCCCCGGGCGGCCAATCGCGCAGCGCCGGTTGCGGCTGCATCGCCCGAGAGGGCCAGCACATGGCCGCGGGCGTATTTGTGGCCGTCGATGCGCGGCACCGGAAAGGCGGCGCCCCAGAAGTCCGGATCGTTCTCAAATGTCTTCGGCGCAATCTCGTCCAGCACCTGCGCGTCGATGCCGATGTCGGCGACGCGCACGCGGCCGCAATGCATGCGGCCCGGCAGCAAGAGATGCGCGGGCTTCTTGCGGAAGAAGGTGACCGTCTCGGTGGCGTTCACGGCAGCGCCCAGCACGGCCGCGCTCGTGCCGTTGATGCCGCTCGGCAGATCGACGGCCAACACCGGCGCGCCATTGGCATTGATCGCCTCGATCATCGCGCGCGCCTCGTCGTGGACCGAACGGCTGAGGCCCGCGCCGAACAGCGCATCGATGATCAGCGCCGGTCGTCCGATCGCCTGCGGATTGAACGGCAGCACCGGATGCTTCCAGCCACGCGCGGCCGAGGCCGCATCGCCCTGGAGCTGGTCGCGCTCGCACATCAGGATGACCGAGACCTCACGGCCTTGCGCGGCGAGCTCGGCGGCTGCGACAAAACCGTCCCCGCCATTGTTGCCGGGGCCGGCGACGATCAGGATCGGCCCCTCCTCGACCAGCGCGTTGGCAGCTTCTGCGACCGCCTGGCCGGCGCTGAGCATCAGCTTGAAGCCGGGCGTGCCGGCGGCGATGCTGAGTTGGTCAGCCCGCTGCATCTCGGCGTTGGTTAGAACTTCCATGCCACTTCCCTGGTCCAAACGCCTTTTCAACAGGCACGCTCCGTGCCGATTCTGGCCTCCGGAACACCTGCTTGCACAGATATTGAACCGTTTGCCTATTTCGTAGTCTCAGGTATTTTGAGTCGACCGGCTCCACCTATCAGAGATGCTCGTTAAAAGGCTGATAACGCTCCAATAATCAGGGCATTTGCAACTTGGCATAGACCCTGCTTTCGAGGAAGTCGCTTCGGTTCGTCGTGCTCACTGACATCTCCTGGGTGTGGCCGGCCGGTGTTGCCGGGCTGGTCAGGCCCCGGCATAGCGAAGACAAGGTCGTGCGTTAAGAAAAGCGCATCCTGACGAAGACGTTGCTATTTGATCGAAAGGCCGGGAGGCGCGCAGTGAAGAAAATCGAAGCCATCATCAAGCCGTTCAAGCTCGACGAGGTGAAGGAAGCGCTTCAGGAAGTCGGCCTTCAGGGCATCACCGTGACCGAGGCCAAGGGATTTGGCCGTCAGAAGGGCCACGCCGAGCTGTACCGCGGCGCAGAATACATCGTCGACTTCCTGCCCAAGGTGAAGATCGAGATCGTGATCGGCGACGATTTGGTCGAGCGTGCGATCGACGCGATCCGCCGCGCCGCGCAAACGGGGCGCATCGGCGACGGCAAGATTTTCGTCTCCAACATCGAAGAGGCGATCCGCATCCGAACCGGCGAATCCGGGCTGGACGCTATCTGAGCCGGGTGCTATCCCGAATTTTGCGACACTCTGAAAGAAAAAAGGCTGCTTCGGCGGCCTGATTTCGTTTGTGCGGTTGCGCCAACTCGCCGAAAGCGAGAACGAATCTGCTCATCTGGAAACCGACCCGCAGAGCCAAAAGGGGTATGCATGAAGACCGCCAAAGACGTCCTGAAATCGATCAAGGACAACGACGTTAAGTACGTCGACCTGCGCTTCACCGATCCGCGCGGCAAGTGGCAACACGTGACGTTCGACGTCAGCATGATCGACGAGGACATTTTCGCCGAAGGAACCATGTTCGACGGCTCCTCGATCGCCGGCTGGAAGGCGATCAACGAGTCCGACATGTGCCTGATGCCCGATCCGGTGACCGCGACGATCGATCCGTTCTTTGCCGAAACCACCATGGTCATCACCTGCGACGTGCTCGAGCCGACCACCGGCGAACCTTACAACCGCGACCCTCGCGGCATCGCCAAAAAGGCCGAGGCCATGGTGAAGTCGATGGGCGTAGGCGACAGCGTGTTCGTCGGCCCCGAAGCCGAGTTCTTCGTGTTCGACGACGTCCGTTTCTCCTCCGGCCCCTACAACACCGGATTCCGCGTCGATTCCTCCGAGCTGCCGACCAACTCCGACACCGAATATGAAGGCGGCAATCTCGGCCACCGTATCCGCACCAAGGGCGGCTACTTCCCCGTCCCGCCGCAGGACTCGGTGCAGGACATGCGCTCCGAGATGCTCGGCGCCATGGCCAAGATGGGCGTCAAGGTCGAGAAGCATCACCACGAGGTTGCTTCCGCCCAGCACGAGCTCGGCATGAAGTTCGACACGCTGACGCTGATGGCCGACCACATGCAGATCTACAAATACTGCATCCATCAGGTCGCGCACATCTACGGCAAGACCGCCACCTTCATGCCGAAGCCCGTCTACGGGGACAACGGCTCGGGCATGCATGTGCACCAGTCGATCTGGAAGGACGGCAAGCCGGTGTTCGCCGGCAACAAGTACGCCGACCTTTCGGAGACCTGCCTCCATTACATCGGCGGCATCATCAAGCACGCCAAGGCGATCAACGCCTTCACCAACCCCTCGACCAACTCCTACAAGCGTCTGGTCCCGGGCTATGAGGCCCCCGTGCTGCTCGCCTACTCCGCGCGCAACCGCTCGGCCTCCTGCCGCATCCCCTACACCGCTTCGCCGAAGGCCAAGCGCGTCGAGGTGCGCTTCCCCGATCCGCTCGCCAATCCCTATCTCGGCTTCGCCGCGATGCTGATGGCGGGCCTCGACGGCATCAAGAACAAGATCGATCCGGGTCCGGCGATGGACAAAGACCTCTACGATCTGCCGAAGGAAGAGCTGAAGCAGATCCCGACGGTCTGCGGTAGCTTGCGCGAGGCGCTCGAAAATCTCGACAAGGACCGCGGCTTCCTCAAGGCCGGCGGCGTGTTCGACGATGACTTCATCGATGCTTACATCGAGCTGAAGATGACCGAAGTCGCCCGCTTCGAAATGACCCCGCACCCGGTCGAGTTCGACATGTACTATTCGGGCTGAGGGGCTCGAACTTTCGCAACAGGCAAAAGGCGCTCCGGGAGGGGCGCCTTTTCGTTTTAGCCGGCAAGACCCTCCGACTATTGTTGCTCCCGCCGCGAAATCAAATGATCGAGCAAGCCCGTCGGGAGCGGAAAATACCACGGTCGAGGACCGCTCGCCCGCGATGTCGTGCAGAGCCGCGAAGTAACGCAGCTGCATCGCCTGCGGCTCCTGCGCGAGGATCCGGCCCGCCTCGACCAGCTTTTCGGCTGCCTGCTGCTCGCCCATGGCGTTGATGACCTTGGCACGCCGCAACCGCTCCGCCTCCGCCTGCTTCGCGATCGCGCGCACCATGGTTTCGTTGATGTCGACATCCTTGATCTCGATGCCCGTGACCTTGATCCCCCAGACGTCGGTCTGCTTGTCGAGAATCTCCTGGATGTCGGCGTTCAGCTTGTCGCGTTCGGCCAGCATCTCGTCGAGATCGTGCTTGCCGAGCACCGAGCGCAGCGTGGTCTGGGCGAGCTGGCTGGTCGCGGCCATGTAGTCGCCGACCTTGATGATGGCGCGTTCCGGATCGACGATGCGGAAGTAGAGAACGGCATTGACCTTGACCGAGACGTTGTCGCGCGAAATCACGTCCTGGGGCGGCACAACCTGCACCATCACCCTGAGATCGACCTTGACGAGTTGCTGCGCGATCGGAATGAGGATGACGAGGCCAGGCCCCTTCACCCCGGTGAAGCGGCCGAGCGTGAAGATGACGCCGCGCTCGTATTCCCTGAGGATGCGAATGGCCTGGGTGAGAAACATGACGACGAGCAACGCAAGCACCGCATAGATCGAATACTCAATCATCGGAGTTCACCTCCCTTGCCGCTGGCTGGGCCGGGACGCCGGACCACCAGCGTCAAATCGACGATGTTGGCGACCTCGACCCGCTCGCCGGGCCTGAAGGCGCCGGCGCCACGCGCCTGCCAGCGTTCGCCATGCGTAAAGACGTGGCCCTCGGTCTCATTCCAGTCGAGGACCTCGGCGGTCAGGCCGCGCATGGCCTGCGCTCCGACCCGTGCCGGGGCGTTGCGGGCGCGCCGAAGCGCGCCGAGCACGACCAGAACAAAGCCGGTGAACATCGCCGCGACGACGGCAATGACCGACCATGACAGCTGGTAGCCAGGCGCCTCGACCCGGACCAGCATGAGCGCTCCCAGCACGAAGGCGACGACACCGCCAAGTCCGATCACCACGGTCGGATTGAACGCCTCGACAGCCAGCAACGCGATCCCGACCAGCATCAAGCCGAGGCCGGCGTAATTGATCGGCAGGAGGTTGAGGGCATAGAGGCCGAGCAACAGGCAGATCGTCCCGATCACGCCGGGTGCAACTGCACCGGGCGACACGAACTCGAAGATCAGGCCGTAGATGCCGACCATCAGGAGAATGAAGGCGACATTGGGATCGGTGATGACCGCCAGTAATCGGGAGATCCATCCCGGATCGACGGCTTGGATGGCGACGTCGTTCGTCGCAAGCCGCAGCGTCTTGCCGCCGGCGACCTCGACCACGCGACCATCGATCTGCCTGAGCAATTCGGCCGGATCGCGCGCGACGAGATCGATGACCTTTTCCTGCAAGGCGCCATTGGCCGAGAGCGTGGCGGCTTCGCGGACGGCCTGCTCGGCCCAGTCGGCGTTGCGATTGCGCAACTCGGCCAGGCTGCGGATGAAGGCGACGGCATCGTTCGTCACCTTTGCCGTCATCGCGTCTTTCGGCTCAGCCGTCTTGTCCTTGCCGTCCTTGTCGGGTGTGCCGCTCGGCAGGCCCGGCAGCGAACCGCCAATCTGCACCGGCGTCGCGGCCCCGATGTTGGTACCGGGGGACATCGCCGCGATATGGGTTGCGTAAAGAATATAGGTCCCCGCGCTCGCCGCATGAGCGCCCGAGGGCGCGACGTACCCGATGACAGGAACGGACGAGCCAAGCACGTCTGCGATGATCTCGCGCATGCTCGAGTTGAGACCGCCGGGCGTGTTCATTTCCAGAATCACGACCTCGGCGTGCCGCACGGCTGCAATGGCCAAGGCCTCCTTCACGTAGCTCGCCGACGCCGGTCCGATGGCTCCGTCGATCGTGACGGTGAGTGCAAGACGGCCGGTTCTCCTCCGCCGCACCGGGCAGGAGGCAGAGAGCAAGAGCGACGATGTCGATCGCCGCGATGAGGGCCGCCTTCATGATCCACACGGCAAGGGCTCCCTTGCCACACATATGGTGGTCGGTTCAGGAAGCTCAATGCAGCGCGGCCACCATTGCGATTGTGCAACGCAATGGATGGAATCGAAGCGTATCGGTCGCGCGCCATCAGCAATGCCGTCGCACCGCGACCGTCGATTTTCGTTCTGCGTCTGACTCCACTTCGTTCTCAGAGAACGAATCGGAATCGCAAAAGTCGCGCGCACCAATTCTTGCCGATTGGTTTATGCCGCCCGAGATATTGCGAGCGCAGCGAAGCAATGACGATGCGGCGAGAGCGCGGCCAGAGGGTTCTCGCCGAACGCTCGGCCTACGCCGCAGCCCTCTGCTTCGCCACCATCGCTTCGCCGAAGGCCTCGAACAGCTTGCGATTGATTGGATTGCGCTGGGGATCGTATTCGGCGTGCCATTGCACGCCGAGCGCGAAGCTCGAGGCTTCCGCGATGCGGATGGCTTCGATGGTGCCGTCCTCGGCGACGCCTTCGATCAACACGCGCTTGCCGGGATCGAGGATGCCCTGCCCGTGCAGCGAATTGACCCGGATCTTCTCGCAACCGAGCAGCTTTGCGAAGGCGCCGCCCGGCGTCAGGTCGACATCGTGACGGTCGGCGAACACCACGGTCGGATCGGGATGGATCTCGCCATTCTCGAGTCGGGGCATGCGGTGGTTCATGCGGCCGGGAATCTCGCGGATCTCGGGATGCAGCGAGCCGCCGAAGGCGACGTTCATCTCCTGCAGGCCCCGGCAGATGCCGAACAGCGGGATACCACGCGAGACGCAGGCGACCGAGAGCGCCAGCGCGACCTCATCGCGGTGAATGTCGTAGGGCTCGTGCTTCTCGCAGGGGTCCATGTTGAAGCGGGTCGGATGGACGTTGGCGCGGGCGCCGGTCAGAACGATGCCGTCGACGGTATCGAGCAGTGCGCCGATATCGGTGATGTCAGGGGAGCCCGCGAACATCACCGGCAAGCCGCCGGAGACCTCGGCCACGGCGCGCAAATTGCGTTCGCCGACCATTTGCACCTGAAATCGATTTTCGACGCGATGGGCGTTCCCGATCACGCCGACGACCGGCTTTCTCATCTCCCGTTCCGACCTCCCCGCCGAAGAAGATTCTCCAAACATGCCCCCCGCATGGAACAAATTCAACAGAGCGGATCGCGGGACGGCAATGCTATTTTCGCGCAAATGCCCCTCTCCCGGCCCCCCACGGCCCGCGGCGTTGAGTTTTGGCCCTCGCGGACTGTCCAAGCCGGGGTGCACGGCCAGGCTTGATCACGGCTCAGATTTCGCGAAAGAGTGCTTCCCGCGCGCTTCGCAGAGGACACGACGTGACCGCCTCCAGAGATGAACAGGCCAGAACCCGCTCTGATCTCGCCTGGGCCATTGCCGTCGGCGGCATCGCCGTGGTGCTGTTCACGGCGGCGCTGCTCTTCACTTGGTACTTTGCCGCCACCCTGCTGCTGATTTTCGCCGGCATGCTGCTCGGCGTCGGGCTCAACGCACTCACCAACGCGCTCGGCCGCCGTGTCCGGCTGCCGCATGCCGTGCGGCTCGCGATCGTCTGCGTCGCGCTGGCCGCCATGCTGTCCGGTGTGGCCTATCTCGGCGGTGCAACCATCGCCGAGCAGTCATCCCTGCTGAGCAACACCATCAAGTCGCAGATCGGCAATGCGAAGTCCTTCCTGGACAATCACGGAATCGACACCAGCTTCTTCGAGTTCGGCAACGGTGCATCCGACACCGCGGCCAGTACGCCGGACTCCACCCCTTCGCCGGCAGCGCCCTCGCGCGGCCCGTTATCCGGCGCCGGCGCGCTGGCCTCCAGCGGAGGAGCGATCGTGAGCCAGACTTTCAAGCTGCTGCTCGGCACCATCCACGGTGTTGGAAACATCTTCATCGTGCTGTTTCTGGGCCTGGCCTTCGCCGCGCAGCCCGGCGTCTATCACGATGGCCTGCTGTTTCTCGCCCCGGCCAGGCACCGCATGCGCGCGACCCTGATCATCGACCACATCGGCGAGACGCTGGAGCGCTGGCTGATCGCGCAGATCATCGTGATGCTCGCAGTCGGCGCGGTGACCTGGATCGGGCTTGCCCTCATCGGCATCCCCGGCTCGTTCATCCTGGGAATTCAGGCCGGCCTGCTCGCCTTCGTCCCGACCGTCGGCGCCATCATCGCGGGCGTCGTGGTGGTGCTGGCGAGCCTCGCCTCGGGTTGGATCCCCGCGTTATCGGCGTCGATCCTGTTCCTCGGCGTGCACGCGATGGAGAGCTACGTGCTGACGCCGATCCTCCAGCGCCAGGCGCTGGACATCCCGCCGGCCACGCTGTTCGCGTTCCAGATCCTGCTCGGCGTCGTCTTTGGAATCTGGGGCCTCGCGCTGGCGCTGCCACTGGTCGCCATCGCCAAGGTCGTGATCGACCATTTCAAGACGTATGAGGCGCCGCCCCTTGCGGAGGCGGCGTAGAGCACGATCCGGAAAAGTGTGCAGCGGTTGTCGGAAAAGATAATGCTGCCAAAATGAAGCGCCTCAGGTCGTCAGCACGGTCTCGGTGTGCTCGACCTCCGGAGGTGAAGCGAAATACTGGCCGACGAGGCCGCGCCATTCGGTGAAATTCTCGGAGCCGCGGAAGTCGACGGTGTGGTTCTCCAGCGTCGCCCACTTCACCATCAGCCGGTAGCGCTGCGGCTTCTCGATCGATTTGTGCAGTTCGAAACCGTGAAAACCCTTGGAGCGGCCAAAGGCGGCCTTGGCCTTGGCGACAGCGGCCTCAAAATCCTTCTCGCTGCCCGGCTTGACGTCGATTTGCGCGATCTCGGTGATCATTGGTTTCCACCCCGTTGTTTGGTGACTGGTGTCTAACGCACCCGCGACCAAAGAAAAAGGCGCCGAAATGGCGCCCTGCCCCACCGAAAATACGCCGCTCCTCAGGCAAACAGCAGCACGGTTCCGGCAACGACGAGCACACAACCAAGAAACAGCCCGATCGGCCAATAGCCGCGGGTCTGCGCGTAGCGTCCTTGGGCGCGCCGTTCGGCGATCAAGGCGCTCTCGTATTCGTCCGCGGTCGAGAACAGACAGGCAAAGCCGCCGCGTGCCGAGCTTGCGGCGGCTTCGAGCGACATCAGGGCAGCTTGCGGGTTCTGTCGACGGATCGATTCCATGACCGCAATGGTAGGAACCGAATGGTAAACGGAGGATTACCCGCACGCCTTAACCACGTCAGGCCGTCGCCGGCTGCATCTTTGGGACACTGGTCCGCGCCGCGCTCTGGCGGCGCCAGTTTTCCAGCGACAGCGGCAGCTCCTCAGCCGCCTCGACGCGGTTACGGCCGCCGCGCTTGGCCTGGTAGAGCGCGGTGTCGGCCGAAGCCAACAGCACCTCGAGCTCGGTCCCGGCGGGACCGCCCGCGACACCAATGCTGACGGTCGTATCGACCGCGCGCTCGTCGACCACGATGCCCGACGTCTCGAACGCCTCGCGCACACGCTCGGCGACCAGGACACCCTCCTCCAGCGCGCAAGGCAGCAGCGCGGCGAATTCCTCGCCGCCGATGCGGCCCGACAGGTCCGAGATGCGCAGATTGTTGACGACCACGGCGGAGAACAGTTTCAGCATCTCGTCGCCGGCGGGATGGCCGAAGCGGTCATTGATCGACTTGAAATGGTCGATGTCGAAGATCATCACCGTCACCGGGCGGCCGCCCTTGGCCTCGCGCTCGATCATGCGCCCACAGGCTTCCGAGAAGCCGCGACGGTTGAGCATGCCGGTCAGCGGATCGGTCGACGCGGCGGTGCGGTGCGCGGTGACGGTGCGCTCGGACACCAGCATGAAGATCACGAACACGGTGCCGACGGCATAGAGCACGAGCTCGACCGCGAACACGGTGACCCAGATGCTGCCGGAGAAACCCGCGTCGTTCGGGCGCAGCAAGCCGCCGAGCAGGATCGGCAGCATCAGCACGCAGCCATGCATCACCGGCACGACGAAAGCCGGCCAGCGCCGTTGCAGGCTCTTGCGCCGTTCGACCCAGAGCTCGCTCGCGGTCAGCGCCGCATAGACCGAGACGATGCCGGCACCGATCGACATGCGCAGCATCGATGCGGCGGGATCGAGCAACGTCACGGCCGCGACCCAGGCAAGCGCGCCGAGCACGAGACCCGGCCAGTTCGGCTTGCGGCCGTGGAAGACGCGCGCCGCATTCCAAACCATGCCGCAGGCGACGAAGCCGACGGCGTTCAGCGCGAGATAGAGATGCGGGCCGAGCTTGTCGCCGGCCGCCGTCCACAGCGCCACCGAGGCCGCGCCGAGCAGATAGGCGGTGCCCCACCATTTCAGCGCGGGGCTGTTCTCTTGTCTGCCGAAAAACACCATCATGGCGCCGAGCAACGCGGCGATCATCGTGGCGACCAAATACAGCGTGATGCTATCGAGCGACATCATGTCGGCCCCCTGTTGAACATAGCAGTTACGCGATCGGCAAATCCGATTTGCGCGCCCTTCCAGATGCGACGCTATGTCCCGCGAGTTCCATTCAGGTTTTCACGCGAGGCCAAGTTTTCGGGAAACACGTCATCAATTTGCGTACAAACGAACAACAAAAAAGGCGCTGAAATCAGCGCCTTTTTGCATCTCATTGAAGCCGCTTTCGCGGCGAATGTGACCGAAGCGATTAACGCTTCGAGAACTGGAAGGACCGGCGGGCCTTGGCCTTGCCGTACTTCTTGCGCTCGACCACGCGGGAGTCGCGGGTGAGGAAGCCGCCCTTCTTGAGCACGCTGCGCAGCTCGGGCTCGAAATAGGTGAGAGCCTTGGAGATGCCATGGCGCACGGCACCCGCCTGACCGGACAGACCGCCGCCCGCGACGGTGCAGATCACATCATACTGGCCGGAACGCGCGGCCACGGAGAACGGCTGCTCGATCATCATGCGCAGCACGGGACGAGCAAAATAGACCTCGACCTCGCGCGAATTGACGGTGACCTTGCCGGCGCCGGGCTTGATCCAAACGCGGGCGACCGCGTCCTTGCGCTTGCCGGTGGCGTAGGCGCGGTTGAACTTGTCGACCTTCTTCTCGTGCTTGGGCGCGTCGGGCGCCGCGGCGGTCTTGAGCTGCGAGAGCTGATCGAGCGACTGAATGGATTCGGCCATGATTATGCGGCCCTCGTGTTCTTGCGGTTCAACTTGGCGATATCGATCTTCTCGGGCGTCTGGGCCTCGTGCGGATGATCGGCACCGCCGTAAACACGAAGGTTGCCCATCTGGACGCGGCCGAGCGGACCACGCGGGATCATGCGCTCGACGGCCTTCTCGAGCACGCGCTCGGGATGCTTCCCTTCAAGGATCTGGCGCGCGGTGCGCTCCTTGACGTGGCCGACATAGCCGGTGTGCTTGTAGTAGGTCTTCTGCTCGCGCTTGCGACCGGTGAGGACCGCATGCTGCGCATTGATGATGATGACGTTGTCACCACAATCAACGTGAGGGGTGTAGGTCGGGAGGTGTTTGCCGCGCAGGCGCATGGCAACGATGGTGGCGAGGCGGCCGACGACCAGACCCTTGGCGTCGATCAGCACCCACTTCTTCGTCACCTCAGCCGGCTTTGCCGAAAAGGTTTTCATGTCAGAGTTTCCGTGGACGGTGAGCATCGGCGCGAACACCGCACCGGACTGGGCTGGTTTCTAGAGCAGAGACGCGCGACGGTCAACGCCCAGCAGCCGGAATTACCTTAACGATTTCAATAACTTAAAAATATGGTGTGATATTACCTTCAAAAAGATCAAACATTTGGAATGGAATAGGTCGAGGTGACGTGGGCGATCGGATCGGGCGACGTGCCGGACAGCAGGTTGACCTCCCCGACCGCGAGACGCTTGCCGAGCTTGAGCAGCCGCGCCTCCGCCAGCACGTCCTGCCCGGGCTGACCCTTGCGCAGGAAATTGATGTTGAGATTGGTGGTCACCGCGAGCCCGATCGGGCCGATGGCTGACAGGAGAACCACGTACATGGCGAAATCGGCCAACGCCATCAGCGTCGGGCCGGAGACGGTTCCACCCGGCCGCAGCATCCGTTCGCTGAAGCGCTGGCGCAAAAGACAGGTCTGGCCGTCGGCGCTCTCGATCGTGATGTCGTCGCCGCCGAAGGCCTGGGGAAACTCGTCACGGAGAAACCGCTCGACCTCCGCCACGCTCATTTTCGCTGCCGCCATGCTGTTCCCCACCCTCGCTTCGCGTCGCCTGCTGCATTAGGTTATCTGCATCATCTCACTGTAATAATCCAACCGGAAACGCCGCAATGTCAGCCCAGGCCGCCCGCGCCCCCTCGCCGCATCAGCCAATTCTGCTGCGCGACATGGTCGGCTCCATCGCGGTGCTGACCCTCAACCGGCCGGCCGCGCGCAACAGCCTGTCGACCGCGATGATCGCCAGCCTGCATGCCGAGCTCGATGCGATCCGCGACGACAGGGCCGTCCGCGGCGTCGTGCTTGCGGCCAACGGCCCCGCCTTCTCAGCCGGTCACGACATCAAGGAGCTGACCGCGCGCCGAGCCGATCCCGATCGCGGCCGCGCCTTTTTCGCGGAAACCATGAACGCCTGCAGCGCGATGATGCAGGCTATCGTGCATCTGTCCAAGCCGGTGGTCGCCTCCGTCCAGGGCATCGCGACCGCGGCCGGCTGCCAGCTCGTGGCCAGCTGCGATCTCGCGATCGCCTCCGAAACCGCAAGCTTTGCCACGCCCGGCGTCGACATCGGCCTGTTCTGCTCGACGCCGATGGTGGCATTGTCGCGCAACGTGCCGCGCAAGCAGGCGATGGAGATGCTGCTGACGGGCGAGGCGGTCCCGGCCGCGCGCGCGCGCGAGATCGGCCTCGTCAATCGCGTCGTCGCTGCGGGCACCGAGCGCGACGCGGCGATTGCGCTGGCGCAGCAGGTCGCGCTGAAATCCGCCTACACCATCAAGCTTGGCAAGGAAGCGTTCTACCGCCAGGCCGAGATGAGCCTTGCGGATGCCTATCGCTATGCGGCAGCGGTGATGACCGAGAACATGATGGCCCGCGACGCCGAAGAAGGCATCGGCGCTTTCATCGAGAAGCGCACGCCGACATGGCGGGATGAGTGACGAGAAGAAAAGACGAGTGATGAACCACGACTCCTATCCCGACAACTACATCCGCAGCATCCTCAACAGCGTGAAGTCGATCGCGATGGTCGGCGCCTCACCGGTCAACGTGCGACCGAGCTATTTCGCATTCAAGTATCTGGCGCAGCGCGGCTACGACATGATTCCCGTCAACCCCGGCCATGTCGGCAAGGATCTGCTCGGCAAGCCGTTCGTCGCCACGCTGCGCGACATCGGCCGTCCCTTCGACATGATCGATATCTTCCGCAATTCCAGCCACATCATGCCGGTTGTCGAAGAGGCCCTCACGCTCGATCCGCTGCCCAAGGTGATCTGGATGCAGCTTGGCGCACGTGACGATGCGGCGGCGGAAAAGGCCGAGGCCGCGGGCATCAAGGTCGTGATGAATCGCTGCCCAAAGATCGAATATGGCCGGCTGTCGTCGGAGATTTCCTGGATGGGCGTCAATTCGCGCACGCTGAGCTCCAAGCGCGCACCAGCGCCGACGCAAGGCATGCGCCTGTCCCTCAATCGAATGAGCGTCGGCGGCGGCGACACTGCGGCTTCGGATCGCGCGGCCAAAAACAAGAGCGAGCAAAGCTGACGCAATCGCGAAGGATTCGTTTTGCGAACGCGTCAATGCGTAGCACGATCGTTGCAATGTGAAGCCGCGGCTTGACGCCGGGCGCGGCGCCGATCAGCATGCCGGGCGATTTCAGATCACAAGAACAGGACGCCCTCAATGAGCGATCGCCTTCCGGGATTTTCGACCCTCGCCGTGCATGCCGGTGCACAGCCCGATCCGACCACCGGTGCGCGCGCGACTCCGATCTATCAAACGACGTCGTTCGTCTTCAACGACGCCGACCACGCCGCCTCGCTGTTCGGCCTGCAGGCGTTCGGCAACATCTATACCCGCATCGGCAACCCGACGAATGCCGTGCTGGAAGAGCGCGTTGCTGCGCTCGAGGGCGGTACCGCCGCGCTTGCCGTGGCCTCGGGCCATGCCGCGCAGGTCGTGGTGTTGCAGCAATTGCTCCAGCCCGGCGACGAATTCATCGCCGCGCGAAAACTTTATGGCGGTTCGATCAACCAGTTCACGCATGCCTTCAAGAGCTTTGGCTGGAACGTCGTGTGGGCCGATCCCGATGATATCGCAAGCTTCGAGCGCGCGGTGACGCCGCGCACGAAAGCGATCTTCATCGAGTCCATCGCCAATCCCGCCGGCAGCATCACCGATATCGAGGCGATCTCGACGGTCGCACGCAAAGCGGGCGTGCCGCTGATCGTCGACAACACGCTGGCCTCGCCGTATCTGATCCGGCCGATCGACCACGGCGCCGACATTGTCGTGCACTCGCTGACCAAGTTCTTGGGCGGCCACGGCAATTCGCTCGGCGGCATCATCGTCGATGCCGGCACGTTCGATTGGTCGAGCGGCGGTAAATATCCGATGCTGTCGGAGCCGCGACCGGAATATCATGGCATCCGCCTGCAGGAGACATTTGGCAATTTCGCGTTCGCCATCGCCTGCCGCGTGCTGGGCCTGCGCGACCTCGGACCCGCGCTGTCGCCATTCAACGCGTTCATGATCCTCACCGGCATCGAGACGCTGCCGCTGCGGATGCAGAAGCACTGCGACAACGCCAAGGCGGTTGCCGAATTCCTCGCCGGCCATCCGGCGGTGGCCTCGGTGAACTATGCGGGCTTGGCAAGCGACAAGTACAACCAGCTCGCGCGCAAATACGCGCCGAAGGGTGCGGGCGCCGTGTTCACCTTCAGCCTGAAGGGCGGCTACGACGCCGGCGTCAGCCTGGTGTCGAAACTGCAGCTGTTCTCGCACCTGGCCAATGTCGGCGACACCCGCTCCCTGGTGATCCACCCGGCCTCGACCACCCATAGCCAGCTCGACGACGCCGCCAAGACCAAGTCCGGAGCGGGCCCCGACGTGGTCCGGCTCTCGATCGGCATCGAGGACAAGGAAGACCTGATCGCCGATCTGGAGCAGGCGCTCGGAGCTTGACTGCCCCGTTCCGGGGCGGTGCTCAAAACCGCCCCGGAACGACGGCCTCGTTAACAGTCATTAACCACACCTGCCCCATACATCGTCCTTGGATCGCCCCCTTGATTCGGAGCCGACGATGCTGCGCTGGACGGTGCCTGCCCTGGCAGTGATGCTGACGGTTTCAGTTGCAGATGCCGCCGACTTGTCGGCCCATCCGAAGCGGCGCGTCGCCGCGCCGCAGGAACCGCCGAAGGTCTACGTCGAGACCGATCCGGATGCGCTGATCTCGCCGGCCTATGGCATCGGCAGCTACATCCGCAATCTGCCAGGCACGCCGCTGTTGCCGGGCTCCCATACGCTGCCGGGCTATTACGGCCGCCCGTGGGACTACGACTATCAGGGTTCGTATTACGGCGGGAAGCAGGTCGATTATTTCTGGCGCCTGCCCTACGCGTGCGGCATCTACGGCTATTGCTGATGAGCCGGGCTGATAGTGATCAGCCGGGCTGATGGTGATCAGCCGGGCTGATGGTGATCAGCCGGGCTGACCGAGCGGAACCGCACGCGGCTGCTCTTGCGCGCTCTGCCGCGACGCCAGCCGCTCCGCCTGCATCACCGCCAACGTCAACACGACGATCGCAACGGCCTGGTGCGACAGCGCGATGTCGATCGGCACCTGATTGAGCAGCGTGAGGATACCGAGCACCGCCTGCACGCTGACGGCTGCGAACAACCAGAGCGCGCCGCTTGCCGCTGAACCCGCACGTGAACGCACCGCGTCGAATGCGTGCAGCGCCGCCAGTGTGAACAGCAGGTAGGCCGTCATGCGGTGCTCGAACTGCACCGTCAGCACATTGTCGAACATGTTGCGCCACCACGGCGTCTCGAACCACAGCCGTTCCGTCGATGGAATGAACGCGCCGTCGATCAGCGGCCAGGTGTTGTAGGCGCGCCCTGCGCGCAAGCCCGCGACCAGCGCGCCGAAATAGATCTGGATGAAGGTCACGATCACCAGCACCGCGCCCGTGAACCGCAACCGCGCCGGGACCGAAATCTGCGGCCGATCGGCAAGCCGCCGCACGGTCCAGACGATGCCGGCAAAGATCAGCAGCGCCAGCACCAGATGGGTCGCCAGGCGATATTGCGACACCTCGACCCGCTCGGAGAGGCCAGACGCCACCATCCACCAGCCGACCGCCCCCTGGAGACCGCCGAGCGCGAACAGCAGCCACAGCCGCCGCTTCAACTCACCGGAGAGACCGCCGCCCCACAGGAAGAACAGGAACGGCAGCAGAAAAGCGACGCCGATGAAGCGGCCGAGCAATCGGTGGCTCCATTCCCACCAGAATATCTGCTTGAACTCGGACAGGCTCATGCCGGCATTGAGTTCGCGATATTGGGGAATCTTCTTGTAGGCCTCGAAGGCGTCGGTCCACTGCGCCTCGGACAGTGGTGGAACACTGCCGGTGACCGGCTTCCACTCGACGATCGACAGGCCGGATTCCGTCAGCCGCGTCGCGCCGCCGACCAGCACCATCAGCGCGATCAAGGCGGCCACCGAGATCAGCCACCAGCGCACGGCGCGATGCGGATGGGTCGGGGCGGAAACCATTGTCATTTCAGGGGTGAAACCAAGCCTTGAACCGAAGAGACTTGAACCGGACTGCGTGCCCCTTATAGTCCCCCGCGCCCGCAGCGCAAGTTACGCGAAAGCCGCATTTTTCCGCCATGACGATCCGCACCCGCAAGTTCCTCGGCGCCATCCTGCTCCTGGTGCTGGCCACGGTCTGGGCCCTGCTCGGCATGGCGGCAGCACAAATGCCGTGGATTGCCGAGTCCGGCTGGCGTCAGGCGATCTATTACGTGGTCGTCGGGATGGGCTGGGTGCTGCCGGCAATGCCGATCGTGAGCTGGATGCAGCGGCCCGATCGCGTCAAGTCTGGCTCGTAGCGCTGCCCGTCGGTTTCACAGGCGCAAAGGCGACGCCGGAGACCAGAACGCGCATGACCCGCAGCGAGCGCACCCGTCCGTCCCAGGAAATCCGCGGCAGCGCGCGCAGATTGGTGCGCCCTTCCGCGTCGACGATGCCAGGGATGGTCGAGACCGCGCTGGCAAAGCCCGCCTCCTCCGCCATCACGACGTGGTTGCGCCGGAACGAGGAGCGATCGCCGTACGGAAACGCCAGATGCCGGATCTCGCGGCCGAAGGATGCTTCCGCCACCGCCTTGCCCATCGTCATCTCGCGCAGCGCAGCCGCGTCTTTCATATTGGCCAGCACGGGATAGTTTACGGTCGCACTGCCGATCGTGACCGACGGATCGGCAGCTAACCTGGCCAGATCCTCCCAATCCATCGACGCCTCGCGCGAGAGCGCGGCGAGATCGATGCTGTAGCGCGCGCAGAGATCTGCGATCGCGTCCGACAAATTGGCCGGCGGCAGCGAGCGCAGCCAGCTCTCGAGATGCGAAAACAGCACCTGCTTTTCGGCATTGCTGGTGGCCGTGAAGCGCTGCTCCTGGTCGCCCATCATCAGGCTGATGCGGCTCTCGCGCGCGATCACCCGCTCGAGCCCGAGCCACCACGCTTCTCCGACACCGTCAGGAAAGGCGGTGGGAACATAGACCGTGAACGGCACTGCGTGGCGCGTCAGCACCGGATAGGCAAAGCTGATGAGGTCCTTGGGCGCGCCGTCGAAGGTGAGCGCCACGAAGCGCCGTTTCTCCGGCAGCGTCACTGCGCGCCGGCAGACCTCGTCCATGCCGAGAAAATCGCAATTCCATCGCTTCAGCGCGCGAATGGCGCGATCGAGGAATTGCGGCGTGATCTCGCTTTCGCGCCGTGGCTGGAATGCGCCGCTCCGCCGCGGCCGCACGTGCTCGAAGCGCAGGATTGCGCCTGCGCCGCGGCTGTGCAGCAAGGGCTGGCCGCTGAACCAGGCCAGTTCGAGCCGCAACCGCTCCAGCCATCTGTCGTCTGATGCCAAAACCCCACCTTCGCGTTCGCCGGCGGCCAGTTCCCTGAGCTATTGTCATTACCCTTTGTTGACATTTATTTGCAAAGGTCGGCCACAGGCCGAAATACGTATTTTTCGTTTTCTCGACAGGTTTCGCGAATGACCATGGCTGCGGCGATGCAAAGCCGGACGGCGGAATCGCCAGCGCGGTCGAAAGCGAGCCGAATCGCGCATGTCGACATCGTCCAAGATCTCGCCCAGGCTGAATTGGTCTGGCGCGCGTTCGAAGAGCCCGGTCATCTCTTCACGCCCTATCAGCGCTTCGATCTGCTGGGCTCATGGCAGCGATCGGTCGGAGAACGCGAGGGCGCCCGTCCCTTCATCGTGATCGCCCGTGACGCCGAGCACAAGCCGCTCGCATTGCTTCCGCTCGTGCTGCGCCGGGGCTACGGTGTGCGCACGGCCTGCTTCATGGGCGGCAAGCACACGACCTTCAACATGGGTCTGTGGAACGCCGAGTTCGCAGCACAGGCGGTCGCCGCCGATCTCAACGCGCTGATCGCCGCCTTGCGTGACCGGGTCGACGTTCTCGCCCTGACGCAGCAGCCCAGACGCTGGCACGATCAACAGAATCCTTTCGTCCTCCTGAGCCAACAGAGCGCCATCAACGGCTGCCCGGTGCTGGTGATGGAACCGGGCGGCCTGCCCGCGTCGCGGATCAGCAACTCCTTCCGCCGCCGGCTCAAGAGCAAGGAGAAGAAACTCCAGGTGCTCGCCGGTTATCGGTATCATCTTGCTACGGCGGACGCCGACGTCACTCGCCTGCTCGACTGGTTCTTCCGCGTCAAGCCGGCGCGGATGGCGGAGCAGAAGCTGCCCAACGTGTTCGCCGAGCCTGGCGTCGAGCAATTCATCCGCAGCGCCTGCCTTGCGCCGCGCGGCGAAGGCCGCGTCATCGACATCCATGCTCTCGAATGCGACGACGAGGTGATCGCGATCTTTGCCGGCGTCGCCGACGGCCAGCGTTTCTCGCTGATGTTCAACACCTACACGATGTCGGAACACGGCCGCTACAGCCCGGGGCTGATCCTGATGCGGTACATCATCGACCGTTACGGCGAGCGCGGCTACCACTCGCTCGACCTCGGCATCGGGTCGGATGACTACAAGCGCATGTTCTGCAAGGACGACGAGGACATCTTCGACAGCTTCTTGCCCTTGACCTCGCGCGGCAAGCTCGCGGCGATGGCGATGTCCTCACTCAACCACGGCAAGCGCCTGGTCAAACAGAACCAGGTGCTGTTCGACCTGGCCCGCCGGCTGCGCCAAGCGTTCGGGTAGCAAATTCGCGTCGGCGGATACCTGTCTTGCAAGCCTTCTCCCGGGCCTATGCCGCGACCACGCGCGGCGTCTCACCGGCATCCGACGGCTGCACCGGCCGCTCCAGCATCTTCACGTCGCTGAACCCGACGGCCTTGAGCTGCTCGCACATCAGCGCACGTGCATCCGCCTCCATCGAGACGTCAGGTACCACGACGGCGCGGGCGTTCGTCGTCAGGAGTTCTGCCGGCAATTCGGAGGCGGCGCCGGCATCGAGCAATACGTAGTCATAGGCGCGCAGCAATGCGTCGACTGCGAGCGTGACCCGGGGCGACTGGAGCAGGCTATGATCGAAGCCGGGGCGTCCGGCCATGACCAGATGGAGCCGCGAGAGCTTGTCGCGGGTGATGATCTGGGCAAACGAAGCCTGCCCCTGCATCAGTTCGGCAAGCCCCGGGGCCGCGGCGTCGACGGAGATCGCCGCGATCATCGGCGAAGACGCGGCAAGATCAACCACGACGACGCGCGCGTCGCGAGCCAGATGCCGGGCGAGCGTCAACGCCGACAGCGTGATGGCGTCGCCCGGTGCGGTACCAAGCACGGTGACCTTCTTCGCGTTCACGCCGGCAGCCCTCAGGCCCTCGGCCAGCTGCGCGATCTCGGCAAATTCGTTGAGATCGGCATCGGCGGTCATGTCCGGCTGGAGCGGCGCCGGATCCAGCTCCACTTGATCCACCACCGGCTCGCGACGGCCCACGGCGGACGCCAGGGTGACGACGGCGCGCGGCGCCGTCTGGCGCAGGAGTTCACCGGTGACGACGAGACCCGACGAAAGCAGAAGGGTCGCCAGCGTCGCGATCAGCACGATCGGCAGCTTCTTCGGATAGGCCGGCGTGTTCGAGACGACGGCACGCGAGATGATGCGACCATCGCTAGGCGCCGTGTCAATGGTCTCGCGGGTGTTGGCCTCGCGGTATTTGGCCAGATACGATTCGAGCAGGTCGCGCTGCGCCTTGGCCTCGCGTTCGAGCGCGCGGAGCTGGACATCCTGGCCGTTGGTCGAGGTCGCCTGCTTCTTCAGCTGTTCCAGGCTCGCCGACAATTCCTGAACGCGCCCGCCAGCGACCCGCGCGTCGTTTTCGAGCGAACGGGCTATCTTGGCAGCCTCGTCGCGAATCTGGTTGTCGAGGTCAGCGAGCTGCGCCTTCAATTCCTTGATGCGCGGATGGTTGCCGAGCAATGTCGACGATTGTTCCGCCAATTGGGCTCGCAACGCCACGCGCTGCTGCGATGGCGTGCGCAACGCCTCCGAATTCAGCACCTCGGAGGCCTCGATCGGCTTGCCGCTTTGGAGCATTTCCTTGATCAGCCGCGCTTTGGCCTCCGCATCCGCCTTCAGCGCACGCGCATTGTTGAGCTGGGTGTTGACCTCGCCCATCTGCTGGTTGGACAGCGTCGTGTTGTTGGTGCCGACGAACAGCGACGATTTCGAACGGAAATCCTCGACCTTGGCCTCGGCATCGGAGACCTTCTTGCGCAAATTCTCGATCTCGCCGGCGAGCCACTGGCTGGCGTTCTTGGCCTGGTCCTGGCGTGCGTTCTGCTGGAGCACGAGATAGCCGTCCGCGATCGAGTTGGCGACGCGGGCAGCGAGATCCGGGTCAGCCGACTGGAATTCGACCACGATCACGCGCGACTTGTCGACGGCGTAAGCCTGAAGGCGATCGTAGTAGGCGTCCAACACGCGCTCTTCCGGCGTCATCGAGAACGGGTCGCGGACGAAGCCGAGCAGCGCGGCGAGCGATTTCAGCGGCGAGACGCCTTGCAGAACCGGATCGAACTCCGGCCGCTCGGCAAGCTTGTTCTTCTTGATGATCTCGCGCGCGAGATCGCGCGACAGGACGAGCTGCACCTGGCTGGTGACAGCCTCGGGGTCGAGCGCTTGCCGCTCCTCAGTGCTGCGATCGCTGCTTGGGCGCAGGAAGACATTCTCGCGACCGTCGATCAGGATGCGAGCTTCCGATTTGTAGCGCGCCGTGATGAGATTAACGATGGCGACGGATGCGACCAGCGCCAGCACCGTCGGCGCGATGATCCAGCCGCGCTTGCGCGCAAGTGCGCCGCCGAGCGCGTGCAGATCGATGTCACCGGATTCGGCCGGCGCCTCTCTTGCGGCGATCGGCGCGGGCCTGGCTTCAACCTTGGGCTTCGTTTCGGGCTTGGCCTCGACCTTGGCCTTCGAAACCGCCCGCTCGATGACGGCCTTGTCCTTGCCGGCACGCCAGAACGCTAAACGCATCGAACACTCCCGAAGGGCAACGCCACTCATCCACCTCAACGGGACCGATTACACTCCATTAAGGTTGCCGCTGGGTTAATCACCCGTCTCGCGGACAGCGCATACGCGCTCGTCACCCTTTGTTAACCACGAGCCCCCTTAATCCATTTCGATATTTCGAGAAATTGTTCGGCAGTCGCCGTCGAGCGCTGGTTGTGATCATGCCCCCTTCTCCCGACCGGTCGCTCCGAATCCTGCATGCCGTGCGCGCGCCGGTTGGCGGCATTTTTCGGCACATCCTCGACCTCGCCAACGGTCAGGTCGCTCGCGGCCACCATGTCGGGATCCTCGCCGACAGTCTCACCGGGGGCGAACGTGCGGACAAGGCGCTGGCCGAGCTTGCGCCGCGGCTGAAGCTCGGCGTGCACCGGCTTGCGATCCGCCGCGAACCCTCGCCGGAGGATTTCCTGGTGTGGCTGCGCATGCAGCGTCTGATCGCCACGCTCAAGCCCGACGTCATGCACGGCCACGGCGCCAAGGCCGGCGCCTTCGTGCGGATGCGACGCCGCGCGAACGACACCATCCGCATCTACACGCCACATGGCGGCTCGCTGCACTACCCGCTCAACACCCTGAAGGGCGAGTTTTACGCGCGCCTCGAACGCACGCTGCTCCACGCGACGGACCTGTTCCTGTTCGAGAGCGCTTTTGCTCGTGACACCTACCAGCGCATCGTCGGCACGCCCGAAGGGGTGGTTCACTGCGTCTTCAACGGCGTGACGCCGGAGGAGTTCGAGCCCGTCGTCACGGCCGACGACGCCACCGACCTCGCCTATGTCGGCGAATTCAGGCACATCAAGGGCGCTGATCTGCTGGTTGATGCGGTGGCGCTCCTGCACGAGCGCGGCAAGAAGGTCACGTTGACGCTCGGCGGTGACGGCGAGGAGACGGCGGCGTTGAAGGCGCAAGTCGAGCGCCTCCACCTGACGGAGGCAATCCGCTTCATCGGCCACGTCAAGGCGCGCTACGGCTTTTCCAAGGGGCGGCTGCTGGTGGTTCCCTCGCGCGGCGATTCCATGCCTTACGTCGTGATCGAGGCGGGTGCGGCCGGCATCCCCATGATCGCGGCGCGTGTCGGCGGCATCCCCGAGATTTTCGGTAGCGATAGCCCGTCCCTGTTCGCCGCCAGCAACGCCGAAGCCATGGCCGAGGCGATCGCGGCCGCACTGGGGGATCCTCAGGCTACAGCGCAACGCGCATCCGCCTTGCGCGAGCGCATCTCGGCGCATTTCTCCCAGCAGGCCATGGTCGACGGCGTGCTCGCGGGCTACCGGGATGCATTTGCAAATCATTAACCATCCTTAAGCCGGTTTTAGAGAATCTTCCGATTTGTCCGATAATCGAGCGCCAGGGGATGCACGCCCGGGGCGCAAAGCGGCGCCACGGGTTTTCGGAATGGACATGGACACGCGTGGAACCGCTCAACGCACGCTCGATGCTCGACGCCGCAACCAGTGCCGTGGCGAAGCCGGCTGAGTCAGCCTTCGTCGAACGCCGTCGTCGGCTCACTCCGGCGGCGCTCGATGTCGTCAACCAGAAGGTCGCCCGCGCCTATTCGCCGATCGTGATCGCCGGGTTTGCGCGCGTGATCGATTTCGTACTGCTGAGCCTCGTCGGCATCGCCTTGTATATCGGTTACGTCGTGCCGGTCGTCGGCTTCAGCTGGGTGTATCCCACGGAGATCGCCGCCGTTGCGATAGCCGCCGTGGTCTGCTTCCAGGCTGCGGACATCTATCAGGTACAGCTGTTCCGCGGGCAGCTCCGGCAGATGACACGGATGATCTCGTCCTGGTCGTTCGTCTTCCTGATGTTCATCGGAATCTCCTTCTTCGCCAAGTTCGGCAGCGAAATCTCGCGGCTGTGGCTCGCTGCGTTCTACTTCCTCGGCCTCGCCGCGCTGGTCGCCGAACGACTGATCCTCCGCTCCCTGGTGCGGAGCTGGGCCCGGCAGGGCCGGCTCGACCGCCGCACCATCATCGTCGGCTCCGACAGCAACGGCGAGCAGCTGGTCGAGGCGCTGAACGCGCAAGAGGATTCCGACATTCACGTGCTCGGCGTATTCGACGACCGCAACGACAGCCGCGCGCTCGATACCTGCGCCGGCGCGCGCAAGCTGGGCAAGGTCGACGACATCGTCGAGTTCGCCCGCCGCACCCGCGTCGATCTGGTGCTGTTTGCACTGCCGATCTCGGCGGAGACGCGCATCCTGGAGATGCTGAAGAAGCTCTGGGTGCTGCCGGTCGATATTCGTCTCTCCGCACACACCAACAAGCTGCGCTTCCGCCCCCGCTCCTATTCCTATCTCGGCGAGGTGCCCACGCTCGACGTGTTCGAGGCGCCCATCACCGATTGGGACCTGGTGATGAAATGGCTGTTTGACCGTATCGTCGGCGGTCTCGCGCTGCTCGCAGCCCTCCCCGTGATGGCGCTGGTGGCGCTGGCGGTGAAGCTGGACAGCCCCGGTCCGGTACTATTCCGCCAGAAGCGGTTCGGCTTCAACAACGAGCGTATTGACGTCTACAAATTCCGCTCGATGTATCATCACCAGGCCGACCCGACCGCCTCGAAGGTCGTGACCAAGAACGATCCACGCGTCACCCGCGTCGGCCGCTTCATCCGCAAGACCAGCCTCGACGAGCTGCCGCAGCTCTTCAACGTGGTGTTTTCAGGCAATCTCTCGCTGGTCGGCCCGCGTCCACACGCGGTACAGGGCAAGCTCCAGAGCCGCCTGTTCGACGAGGCCGTCGATGGCTATTTCGCGCGCCACCGCGTCAAGCCGGGCATCACTGGCTGGGCCCAGATCAACGGCTGGCGCGGCGAAATCGACAACGAAGAGAAGATCCAGAAGCGGGTCGAGTTCGACCTCTATTACATCGAGAACTGGTCGGTGCTGTTCGACCTCGTCATTCTCCTGAAGACGCCGATCTCGCTGCTGACCAAGAACGAGAACGCGTACTGAGTTTGCATCGCGCCGGCTCGGGCGCCGGGGCAATGACTGCGAGTTTTGTGGCGTACCAATAGCGTGAGCGCGTGATGGCGTATGCGGCAACAGCCGGTGGAATGAAACTAGCCGCACCGGCCGCGCCCGGCGTTCTGGCCCTTCAGCGCGCGCTGGTGTGGCTGGTCGGTGCCTCCGGCGCGATCGTCTTCATCGAGCCGAGCCCCTACGAGATGGCGACGCTGCTCGCCACCGTCGCCTTCTTCGCCACCGGCCTGCGCCTGCGGCTGGTGCTGATGCCGCTGGTGCTGGCGCTGGTCCTGCTCAATGTCGGCTACACCATGAGCGCGATCCCGCTGCTCGATCAGTCCGAGGTCGCAAGCTGGATCGCGACCTCCTGGTACATGGCAGTAACGGTGGTGTTCTTCGCCATGGTCACCTCCGAGGACACGGCGGCGCGGCTCGACATGCTGCGCCGTGGCCTCGTGGCCGGTGCGATGGTCGCCTCGCTGTCGGCGATCGCGGGCTATTTCAACCTCGTTCCCGGCGGCCACGATCTGCTGACACTCTACGAGCGTGCACGCGGCACGTTCAAGGACCCGAACGTGCTCGGCGCTTTTCTGATCCTGCCGGCGCTGTTTGCCCTCCAGAGCGTGGTTTCGGACAAGCTCGTCAAGGCCTTCCGCAATGTCATCGCCTTCGGCATCATGTCGCTGGCGATCCTGCTGGCCTTCTCGCGCGCCGCCTGGGGCGGACTGATCCTGACTTCGGCCTTCATGCTGGCGCTGATGGTGCTGACCAGCCGCACCAATGCGCAGCGTTCGCGCATCATCATCATGGCCATTGTCGCAGTGGTGCTGGGCCTGGCGCTGATCGCAGTGCTGCTGTCGTTCGACTCCGTCGCCGAGATGTTCAAGCAGCGCGCGAGCTTCGACCAGAGCTATGACGAAGGCCGTTTCGGCCGGTTCGGCCGGCACATCCTGGGCGCGCAGATGGCGCTCGACCTGCCATTCGGCATCGGCCCGCTGCAATTCCACCGCTTCTTTCCTGAAGACACCCACAATTCCTATCTGAACGCCTTCATGTCCGGCGGCTGGCTCTCCGGCGTATGCTATCCCGCGCTGGTCTTCACCACCGTCATCACGGGATTCCGCCACATCTTCGTCCGCGTGCCCTGGCAGCGCGCTTATCTTGCGATCTTCGCCGCCTTCGTCGGCACCGTCGGCGAAAGCTTCGTGATCGACACTGACCACTGGCGCCATTTCTGGATGATGCTGGGCGCGATGTGGGGCATGATCGCGGCCGCGCAAGCTTACAAGATCAGGTCTGACGAGGACGCTTCGTCCGCTTGAGTTTCAGCGCTGGCCTCTTCTCGGGCGCTGTGTCGATCAGCCCCTTCAGCGTCGCTGTCGCAGCAATGATGCTTTTGTAGCCCTCGTTGGCGAAGCGCAGCAGCAGCCGCAGTTCCTCGTCCGAATAGGCATTGAACATCTTCTCCATCGCCTGCTGCATCGGCACGTAGAGTTGGCCGATCTTCATCGCGGTCTCCGGCACGACGGCGATATAGACCTTGCGGCGGTCAGTCTCGTCCCGCTCGCGGCGCACCAGCCCCGCCTTCTCGAGCCGATCGACGACACCGGTGATGGCCCCGGTCGTCAGCCCCGTGACTTCGGCGAGCCGGCCCGCGGTCACGCGTCCCTCGAGATAGAGGATGTCCATGCATTCGAGATCGGAATTGGCAATCCCGGCCACGTTTGCCACGGCTTGTCCGTAGAGCACGCCCTGCGCAGAGGACCTGCGCATTGCCTCCTCCAGTTCAGCCAACAACGCCGCGCGCGCTTTCGTCCTTGACAAGGTCGGCCCCATATCTTAGTCGATATATATCTTAGCCACTAAGAGAATTAGCGACCGTAATTTCTCCTAACACCACGGAAACGTCGGGAGCAAGCCTATGTCATATCGTCCCCGCAAAGCCCTGATCATCGGTGCCGGCATCGCCGGACCCGTTGCCGCGATCCTGCTGCGCCGTGCCGGCATCGAATCGGCGATCTACGAAGCCTGGCCTTATTCCAAGGGCATCGGCGGCGGCCTGCAGATCGCGCCGAACGGCATGCATGTGATGGACGAGATCGGGCTCGCGGACGAGCTGATCAGCCGCGGCTCCATCGCGGAGTCCTTCGACTTCTACTCGCAAGAAGGCCGGCTGCTCGGCTCGATGAACCGCGACATGGCGCGGCGTTTCGGTCAGCCCGCCGTCAACATCTCCCGCGCCGCGCTGAACGAGATGCTGATCGACAAGGCCTGGTGTGCCTGTGTCTCGCTCTATTTCGACAAGCGCCTGATCAAGATCGCGGATCGCGGCGATCAGCCTGTCATCGCCTATTTCGCCGACGGCACGACGGCCGAGGGCGACTTCCTGATCGGTGCCGACGGCGTGCACTCGATCACGCGGCGTCAGGTGGTGCCTGATGGTCCCACACCGTTCAACACCGGCCTGATCGGCTTTGGCGGCTTCGTGCCGCATGCGGTCCTCCGCGGCCGGGAGATCGGCCGCCGTGTCGAGACCACTTTCGGCCAGAGCGGCTTCTTCGGCTACGGATATTGCAGCCCGGACCCGAAGGACGGCGCGATGTGGTGGAGCACGCAACCGGCGCACGGCATGGATGCCGCGATGTTCCGCGCATTGGACGCGCAGACCTTGAAGCAGCATCTGCGTGGTTTCCATCGCGGCTGGCACGATCCGATCCCTGATATCATCGACGCCGCCGAGAACATCGTGGTCACCGATACGCTCGACGTCGCGACCCTGCCGACCTGGTCGCGCAAGCGCTCGCTGCTGATCGGCGACGCCGCGCATGCAACCAGCCCGCATGCCGGCCAGGGCGCCTCGCTGGCGCTCGAAGATGCGATGCGGCTCGCCCGTCTGATGCAGGAGGGCCAGGAACTGAGCGCTACGTTCCAGGCCTTTGAGGCGGAGCGGCGCCCGCGCGCGGAAAAGATCGTGGCCATCGCCCGCCGCAACGGCAACAACAAGCGCGAGTTGAGCGCCGCCGGCGCGTTCATCCGCAATCAGATGATCAAGTTGCTGTTGCCGCTGGGATCGAAGACCATGGATTTCATGTACGCATATGATGCGCGGGCGGCGTA
Organism: Bradyrhizobium sp. USDA 4472; assembly: GCF_054058595.1. Lineage (NCBI taxonomy): Bacteria > Pseudomonadati > Pseudomonadota > Alphaproteobacteria > Hyphomicrobiales > Nitrobacteraceae > Bradyrhizobium > Bradyrhizobium sp. USDA 4472. The sequence continues at coordinate 5,920,563 of NZ_JBSSAM010000001.1, read as the reverse complement.
GCTTGTTATTCACCCTCTTCCCGTTCTTACGGGAAGAGGGTTGGGGTGGGTTGCCTCAGCGCTGACAATAAGAATTGGACTCGCGGAGAGCCCCCTCACCCGCCACGCTTCGCGTGTCGGCCTCTCCCCGCAAGCGGGGCGAGGCGAAGAAAGCACTTATGCTTCCACCTCGAACGTCAACCCGGCATTGTCCCGCAGCCGCTTGATCAGCTTGTGCTGCATCGCTGCGCCGGGCGTCCAGAAACCGGCGGCAACGTCTGTCGTGTCGCGCAGCATGCAGATCGCGCATTCGGAGATCATCTTCGAGGTCGAACCGTAGCCGGGATCACGGTCGCCTGTGACGCCGGCGCGGACCATGCGGCCGTCGGGCGCGATCGCGACATAGAGCAGATTGAACAGCCCGTTCTCGCGCTCTTCCTTCGTCGGCCCCTCGCCCGGCTTCGGCGCGCTCGGGCCGGTCTTCTCGGCGTTCGCCGCCATCACGCGCTTGGCGTTGGCCTCGCCTTTCTCGCCGGGTCCGGTCAGAACCATCTCGTCGTAGACGAAGTCCTGGCCGTAGGGAAAGCCCATCAGCATGTTGGAGCGATGGACGTTGCGGGTGTTGATCAGCGCCATCATGAACGGCGCGGCCCAGGATTGCAGGTCGTCCTCGAGCAGCGGCTTGTTACCCCTCGGCTGCTTCGGTCCGGTGAAGCCGGGCGTCAGCGCGAACGGATCGTTCAGGATTGCGACGAGGCTGATGTCCTTGGCGACCGCATCGAAGGTCGCCTTGGCGCTTGCCGCGGTGCCGCCCGAGAGCGTGCCGCGCATATCGCGCACGCGGCCCTTCACGCGCGCCGCCGGAGCCCCGAACGCGCGTTTGGCCTCTTCCTGCACGAAAAACGTACCGAGTTCGAACGGCACGGAGTCAAAGCCGCAGGAGAACACGATGCGCGCGCCGCTGTCCTTCGCAGCCGCCTCGTATTTGTCGATCATCTGCCGCATCCAGATCGGCTCGCCGCAGAGATCGAAATAGTCGGTGCCTGTGGCGACGCAGGCAGCCAACAGTTCCTCGCCGTAGAGCTGATACGGACCGACCGTCGTGATGACGGACATCGTCCGCTCAGCCATCGCCCTCAGCGAGGCGGCATCCGACGCATCGGCCACGATCAGCGGCGTATCGGCGGGCGCGCCGATGGCGTCGCGCACGGATTTGAGCTTGTCGAGGCTGCGGCCCGCCATCGCCCATTTCAGGGAGACGTCGCCCTTGTAATGCGCCGCCAGATATTCGGCGACGAGCCGACCGGTGAAACCGGTCGCGCCATAGACAACGATGTCGTACTTCGCGGAGCTCATGACTGGCCTTTATTTCTTTGCGTAACTCACGCCCATGCCGGCGCGGACGTCGCTTTGAATTCCATAGGGCGGGATCGGATAGCGCAGGCCGTTCTTGGCCAGCGCCTTCATGCCCTCGATCGCCTTGGCGAGATGATGAGGCTTCAAGGCCATCAGCATCTCCTCGTCCGGCACGCCGCCATAGCGCCGTTCGGCATAGCATGGCAAGGACAGGCTGGGCTCGCCGGTCTTGAGCGCCCTGCCCCAGGAATCCGCGCAAGCGGTCTCGCCGACCACGCCCCATTCGAACTTCTTGTAGCCGGTATATTGCAGCCCGTTGATCAGGATGATCATCTGCCCGGGCGTGGCATAGACGAGGCAGATATCGGGCGGATCGAGCCGGCCACTGGCGAGCGGACTGACGGCGAGTGCCTGATAGTGCCCGAACGGAACCACATCCAGCGCTTCCTGGCGCTTGCGCGCATCCTCCGCCGTGCCGTGCCAGACACCGACATAGTTTTCGCCGGCGAGCCATTTGTCGTCCTGTGGCGCAAGACCGATCACCGCGCGGCACTGCGCGCCGACGAGATCGTCGCCGGTGATGCCGACCGTCCAGCCGAGCCGCGAGGCCATGCTGACGATCTGGTCGGTGGTGTGGATTGCATTCGGCCGCCGTATCTTCGGGATCGCCTCCATGTCGGCGGCGCGCGAAAACAGCTTCATGCCTGTGACCGTCGTCTTCAGCCGCAACAGGCTGTTGAGATCGGCCACGAGGGCGGCAAGATCGATCGGACCGGTGGCTTGCTGCTGCATGGATTCCTCCCGACGCGGATCGTTGCACTTCTGCGGTCTGTTCTAGTCCTTGGCCGGCCCGGGAAGCAACTCGCCGGTCCTGCCCATCAGGCGGTAGGCCAGAAGGCCGATCCACTCGCGCACGGCCACATCGGTTCGACCAAGGCCGTCCGCGCCGATATTGGTGAAAGAGAACAGATCGTCACGACCGCCCATCCGCCAGTCGACGGGATAGGCTTGGACGTCGAAGCCCGCTTTGCGGAAAATGCCGATCGAACGTGGCATGTGGTAGGCCGACGTCACCAGCAGCCAGTGTTCGCCCGGCTTCGGTGCCACCGAACGTTTCGTGAAGATCGCGTTCTCGTAGGTGTTGCGCGAGTCTCGTTCCACGATCAGGCGCTCTTTCGGGATGCCGATGCTTTCCAGGATCGGCACGGAATAATCGGCTTCCCTGGCGTCGGTCGAGACCAGGTTCGCAGAGCCTCCGGTGAAGACGATCCGCGCATTGGGATAGCGGCGCGCTAGATCGGCCGGCGCGAACAGGCGATCGGCTCCGTGTGAGACCACCGGCGTGTGATGCGCCGCGGAGAGTTCGGTATCGACGGAGCCGCCCAGCACGATGATGCCGTCGGGCGCACCGCGCGCCGGATCCCACGGCGGAAAGCGCGATTCCAGCGGATAGAGCAAGAGATTGCCGAGCGGCGAAAATGCGGCGAGCGCGAGCAGAACGAGCGTCGTCGCAGCGAGTTTCCGCCCGAGCCCGGCAAAGCGCGTTGCCATCAGCACCACCGAGATGATCCCGAGCTCGACCAGAAGATTGATCGGCAGCACCGCAGCGCCAAGCGTCTTGGACAGAACGAAAAACAGGGGAGCCTCGCTGAAATGATCGTGCCGGCGACACGCAGGCTTGACCCGCCCGCCTGTCTTCAGAAATCTTCTTGGAAGAGGATCGATTGCCGGGTCAAGCCCGGGCATGTCAGGTTCTCATGACGAGTTCTGATGAAACCGGATGGACGCGGCAAATGACCCATCACCACCTGCATTCGAGCCCCGAAACCTGCCATTGGGGCTTCTTCGAAGCCGCGCTCAAGCCCGTTCTCACAGTCGCCAGCGGTGATGAGGTGACCATCGATACCGTCAGCGGCGGTCCCGACGTTCTGCCCGACCGCAGCAAGTTTCACATCCCGCCTGAAATGTTCGAGGTTCACGCCAGAAACGAGCGCATGCTCCCCGGCCACATCCTCACCGGTCCCGTCGCGGTCGACGGCGCCGAACCCGGCGACGTGCTGGAAATCGACATCCTCGACGTCCAGCTGCGGCAGGATTGGGGCTGGAATCTCATCAAGCCGTTGTCCGGCACCCTGCCCGACGAATTCCACGAGACGCGCATCCTCAACATCCCGCTGGACCGGTCGCGGATGGTCGGCCGCATGCCCTGGGGTCTCGAGCTGCCGCTGAAGCCGTTTTTCGGCGTGATGGGCGTGTCCCCGCCGCCCGCCTGGGGCCGCATCTCCTCGCTGATCCCGCGCGCGATGGGCGGTAATCTCGACAACAAGGAACTCGGCGCCGGCGGCAAACTGTATCTGCCGGTGTTCGTTCCGGGCGCGATGTTCTCCTGCGGCGACGGCCACGGCGTGCAGGGCGACGGCGAGGTCTGCGTCACCGCGATCGAGACCGCGCTGCAAGGCCGCTTCCGGCTGACGCTGCGCAAGGATTTGAGGTTCGATTATCCGCGCGCGGAAACCTCGACCCATTACATGACCATGGCGATGGACCCCGACCTCGACCAATGCGCGGTGCGGGCGCTGCGCGACATGATTGTGCTGCTCGGCGAGATCAGGGGCCTGTCGCGCGAGGACGCTTATACGCTGTGCAGTCTCGCGGCCGATTTGCGGGTGACCCAGACCGTCAACGGCTCCAAAGGCATCCATTGCATGATCGAAAAGACGATCGTGCACGGCTGAGCCGGCTCGCACCTCCTGATCTGCCGACGCCACACCGCCGCGCGGCCAATCGCGCGGAGCGCGCGATTGCGTCCTTTTTTCCTAGCGATTCCAATGTGCTGAACCACCGTCACAACCCGGATTTGACTTCCACCCCCGAACCTAAATAGAGTCTTAATCGTTACTTTTATGTACCCGAGTAAGAGGCTAGCGTTCGGGCCATGGCCACCGAAAAAGCCGAGACTGACCGCATTCCCGTAACCCTGGCGCTCTCGACCATCACCTACCTGGAGAAGTTGGTGAGACAGGGCACCCACGGCACCAGCGTTCCCGGCGTCGCACGTACCTTGATCGAAGAAGGCATCCGTCTCGCCATCAAGGACGGGCTTTTGTCGATTCGCGACAATGGCAGGACGTGAACGCGCGCCGGACGTGAAGCGGACGATCTCAGCGACTTCTGGCCGGATGTCGCAACCTGGGACCGTCACAAATGCCTGTTCTCTCACCAACCTGGACCGTTGAACGAATTGAACTTCTGAAGCAGCATTTCGAGGCTGGCCTGTCCTGCCGCGAGATCGCCGCCGACATCGGCGTCAGCCGCAACGCCGTGATCGGCAAGCTGTCCCGGCTCAATCTCACGCGCGGCCGCACGGTCGACGAGCGCAGGCTCCAAGACGGAAATCGGGACAGGAGCAACGCCCACCGCGCGCCCAAAGCGGTGCCGCGGCTGCAATTCGAAATGCTCGCCACGATCTACGGCGAGCCGGACGCGCCTGTGGTGACCGGACCGATCGACGAAGCCAATCGCTGCTCGCTGATGGAACTCGGAAAGTCCAGCTGCCGATGGCCGATCTCGACGCCGGGTGCGGAGGATTTCTGCTTCTGCGGCAATGCCGCGCACGACGGGCAGCCTTATTGCGCCGGCCACAGCCGCCTCGCCTACCGGCCGAATTCCCGGGCGCGTGTGATGCGCGGCTGAAGGGAGCCACGCCCTCTCCTCACGACGAAAAACCTCCGGCAGGGCACTACCGGAGGTTTCTGGAGGCTTAGCGTGAGCTAAGAGCCGTGACTTATCGAAACCGGCTAAGCACCATATAGCTGATCAACTCAGGTAAGTAAATAAATTAGTTCCGGTCAAATCGCATAGCTCGTCTTCGCTGCCCGCGCAGGAGACTTCCGACTTTGAGAATCGGGGTTTCTCCAAGAAAAAGCCCCGGCGGTGGCCCGCCGGGGTTCTCTGATGGAGATATCGCGATCGATGATCAGAAGTTGCGCTGAGCGCGCAGCATCATGGTGACCGAGTTCTGATCCTTCAGCTCATACACCGCGCCCGGCTTGGCGGCGGTCGCAATCGCCGGAGCAGTGATGGCGCCGGAGTACTTCTGGTCCAGGCGCGACCAGCTCAGGTCCGCGGTGAACGCCAGGTTCTTCACCGGAGTCCAGACGGTGTTGACACCGACGACGCCGAAGTTGAAGTCAGGGTTACAGGTCGAACCGGCAACGGCGATGGTAGCGAAGTTGGCGCAGATCAGGCTCTTGCTCGTCGAGCCATACTTCAGCTGGGCATAGCCGCCATAGACGGCGCTCGTCCAGTTCGGACTCCAGTTGTGGGTATAGCCACCACGGAGGCCCCAGGTCTTGACCGTATCGATGCCGGTACCCGTTCCGAAGACGCCGTCAGCAAGGCCGGCGAAACCGATGCTCTGATACGCGGAGCCGCTGCCGCCGAACATGAAGAAGCTCTGCGGGAACAGGCTCTGGAAGTTGTAACGAGTCGCACCGTCCGTGTAGACGGCCTGCAGGTTGATGTTGTCGCCCGCACCGGTCGGGATGTTCTTGATCGACAACGAACCCTGCACAGCCCAACCCCACTTGTCCTCCGGGTGACCGGTGGATTCCGTCGAGCCGTAGTAGGCCGTATGGAGATCATGCGCAGCGACCGAGATCTGGGCCAGACCCCAGGCCTGGTCGACACGGACGGCACCGATGATGTCGGGGGAGCGCGTTCCACCCCAATCGTTGGTGCCGTAATTGCCCTGGATGAGGGCGGCAGCAGCGTTGGCAGCCGCAGAATTCGTCACGACGACACCGGAGCCATTGACTGAGCTGGAGGCAGCGAAACCATTGGCGTTCCAGAGGTTCGACTGGCCGTTGTTCGCCGAGGTCTCATCTTGCAACGCGAGCGAAGCGGTGATGCCCTGGCCGAACTCAGCCGTGTACGCAACCTGGTTCACGCCGTTGACGTGGTTGGAGCCGCCCGGAATGCTATCGGGACCGCCAGCCGGATAGCTCTGCCACGGGGCATCGAAGATCGAGACCGTGCGGCCGAAGGTGAAGCCGGCGAACTGGATGAACGCATGGTAGAGGCCGAGCGAGGCCGAGTTGGACGAGATCGCCGACGGATTGCTGCCGGTGACGTTGGCCGAGTCGTAGCTGAAGACCATATCGGCGTAGGTGCGGACGACGCCGTATTCGGTCGCCGTGCGGGTGTCGACGTTGAGGTCAAAACGAGCGCGGCTGTAATAATAGTTGGTCAGACGGTTGTTCGACCCGCCGTTCGCACTGCTCGTGCTGTTGTTGAAACCATAGTCGCCTGCGCCGCCGAGAATTGCGTCGGCGCGAACGTAACCACCCAGCTTTATGCAGGTGTCGGTGCCCGGGATGTAGTAGAAACCCGCACCGTACAGCGAGCAGATCTTCACGTATTCGACGGCCTTGGCCTTCAACGGAAGATCAGCCGCATGCGCTCCACCGACGGCGATCAGACCCGCCGCAGTGCCGAGCAAAAGGCTCTTCGCCACTTTCATTTAAAACCTCCAAGTTGCTCATTTCACGGAGATCGGACCGTAAGGCCCCCCAGATCCCCGTCTCTTCATCAAATCCGCTCGGAGGCTTCGCGCTTTCGGACACCCCCGATCGAGACGCGAGGGACGTGAGCGGACCACCTGCAACGGGACGATCGAGAACCCCCACCGTCAGGGATCAATATGCCTGCGTCGTTCCATTAATCAAAATAGTTTATTAGATCAGCTTTGTGGTTTCACTAACCCTGTGTCTGCGGCGCAACACCGGACCTGGACCAAAATGCTGATCGGCTCATATTTGTAATTTCCGTGACAGAATTACCCTGCTCTGACACTTGCGTCGGGGCAGGCTTGCGTGGACTATGCCCAATGCGAAGACTGGCGAGAAAGAATCAGCTTGCGGGAGTGACGCTGTGTCAGCGACGAGGAAAGAAGGGGCGCGCCTCCGCCCCGCAGGCAATCTCGATATCATCAGGCGATTCACCTGGGAGATATCGTCGATCAACATGTATCTGGAGGAGCTGCGCCAGTTCTGGGCGAGGACGCTCGGCATCAGCGGACCGCAATGGCTGATCCTGATGGCGATTTCCGACCTCGACAAGGACGACGGCGTGCCCGTCAACGTGGTCTCCAAGCTGCTTCACGTCGACCCGTCCTTCGTCACCACCCAGTCCAAGCTGCTCGAGAAGAAGGGCCTGCTGCGCCGCCGCCCCTCGCCGACCGACGCCCGCGTGGTGCGGCTGTCGCTGCTCGAAAAGACGCAGAAGCACATCGCGAGCCTCAACGAGCAGTACAAGACAATTCGCGAATTCGTCTTCCAGGAGTTCGATGAGAACGAGTTGACGGAATTCACCGCCAAGCTCGCGACACTGAAGACCCGCCTCGAGAAGGCCTGCGTCAGGATCTCCCTCGACTTCTGAGGCGCAAATCCCTTTTCGATGCCGGCGCTGCGCTCAGGTCTGCCTGCCGGTGGCGCCGAGCTGCGATTCGAGCCAGTCAAAAATGTATTCGTTGGCAAGGGTCGGGTTGTCGGCATGGGCCTGCGCCGCGCCGGTCTCCGCCGCCGTGAACACCTTGAGTACGACGTCCGAACTGCCGAGCCGCGATTTCTGCACGATCTGACGCGCCCGGTCCGGCTCGAGCCAACCATCCTCGCCCAACGTGATCAGCACGGGACATTCGGCGCCCGAAGCCATCAGGGGCGCATGCGGCACCGGGACGATGCTGAGGTCCCTCATTGCAAAGCGACTGGCAAAGAACGATCGCTCGTGCAGATCCCAGAGACCTCCATCACACACGGCCGCTGCAAACCGCGGCTCCTGCAACACGGCGCGTGCAACGAACGAGGAGCCCCACCCGTCGGCCACGATCGCAACGCGATCGAAATCGACGTCGCTTCGCAGCTCCAGGTAATCCATCGCGCTGGCGATCGAGCTCTCGAGGTCCCGACGCTGCAGCAACACGTCGACATAGTCGTCGCGCTCCTCGCCGAGCAGATCGAGCGCCAGCATCGCGAATCCGCGATCGCGCGCATGCGGCGCGAGCTTGACCAGAAATTCCTCCTTGCGATGTCCGGGCTCGCCGATGCAGATCACGGTCGGAGCGCGACCGTTCGTCGCAGGCGCAGGCAGGAAATAGCCCTGCAGGGAATGGCCTTCGACCCATGGGATCGTCGCGACCTCGCCGGCCGGCCCGCGTGCCGTGAGGAAACGGCGGGCGCATTCCTGCATCGCAAGCACCGCGACCCAGCGGCGCTCGTCGGCGGGATCGAGCGGCATCGCAGCCGCGCTGTAGTAGTTCATTGCGCGCAGCCAGTTGCGCTGCGCGGTCACCATATGGCCTTCGGCAAACGCCGCTTCGGCACGATGCCTGTTGGCCCGCGCCAGCTTCTTCCACTCGCGATGCCAGGACTGTTCGTCGCCGCGGTTCAGCTGCCGCGCGATCATCAGGCATTCGGCGATGGTGGCGCCGCCCTCCTGGGCCGCAGTGAGCAGCCGTGTGAACTCAGCGGAGATATCCTCCCTCTCCGGGCAGAGGACAAAATCGTCGGAGAGGCATGCGGGTATCATCGGGGCTACGCTTAATGATGGCGTTAGCCTGATTGAATAAACTATTTTAGTTCACCAACCAAGCTGGGTTGCGCCGAATGAGACCCGTTCGAGATCACCATCGCTTGAACAAATCACACATGGCACGCGTGACATCCCGTCCGACCATGAGGACGACGCGCGCGAGGCAGGTAAAATTCGCCGCGCAAATTTATCCGAGCAAAATGACCGCCGGACCTCTTGCGATGATAAGCGTCATACCTATATCCGCGCGCGCTCGTTGACAGTTCAGCCAAGCCGCCAGCCGACGTCCCGGGTAAAGGCGTCGAAGAATGCCCTGTCATAGGCCTGCTCGGGCGTCGCGCGTACGCGCTCGTCGAGGCGATTTGCGTCCTCGCCAACGAGAATACGCCATCGCTCCGCCTTCACGCCATCCAGAATGATCTTGGCCGCCTCCGCGGCCGTCGTCGGCGCGTCCTCGAGGAAGCTGCGGGCGCGCTCCGCGAATACCGCCTGGATGTCCTCGTCCGACATTTTGTCAGCATCTGGCACGCCTGCCGCAACCATGCGCTTGCGGGTCAAGACGACCTCGTCGGCATTGAGACGCGCCGAGCCGTCAGAGCTTTGCAGCTTGCGCGAATTGGAGACGATCGAGGTGCCGATATGGCCCGGCATCACCACCGAGCATTTGACATGCGGCGCGTGCAGGCGAAGGTCGTTGATCAGCGCCTCGGTAAAGCCCTTCACCGCGAACTTCGCCGCGCTGTAGGCGGTGTGCGCCTGGTTCATACCGACCGAGGCCCAGAAGCCGTTGACGCTGGCGGTGTTGACGATGTGGGCTTCGTCCGCCTTGACCAGCATCGGCAGGAAGGTGCGGACGCCGAGATAGACGCCCCCCCAACAGATGTTGAAGGTGCGCTCCCACTGCTCCCGCGTGTTGGTGAACAGGCTGCCGCCGCCGCCGATGCCGGCGTTGTTGAACAGCAGATGGATCTTGTCGGTATCCTGCTGCTCGGTGAGCTCATCGCGAAAACGCTTGAGATGATCCTCGATCGAGACGTCGGCGAAGTGAGTCGTGACGCGCAGGCCCTGCGGCAGCTTGTCGGCCTCGCAGAGCCGCTTGGTCTCGGCCATCGCGGCTTCTGAGACGTCGCACATCGCGACATTGCATCCCTCGGCAACGAGCTGCCGGGCGAGCTCCCGCCCCATGCCTGTGCCCCCACCGGTGATGACGGCGATCTTTCCAGCGAACTCCTTCATGGGACTTCAGCCCCTCCCCTTCTCGGCATGTTTCTTCGTTGGCGCGCCGCGGCCGCGATGCCTGCAAAATGTAGCAGCGCCGCACCCGCAGGTAAAAGCGGATCGGCGCTGCGTCTGCACATCGATCATTTCGGCGCGGGGACTATTCGGCCGCCTCGATCTGCCTCCCGTCCAGCGCGCCGAGCGCCTCCAGCGCCTTGCGGATCGCGGCCTGCTGCGCGGGCGAAGCCTCCGGCATCGGCGCACGCGGGTATGTCTTCGGCAGCCCCTGGAGCGTCTGCGCGTAACGCGTACAGGCCGGCAGGTTGTCGGCGATGACAGCGTTCCACAGCGTCAGCAGCTTCTTGTGCAGATCGAGCGCGCGTGGATGATCGCCCGCCTTCACCGCATCCCACAGCGCCACGGAGGCATGCGGCGCAGCGGTCAGGATCGCGGCGATCGAGCCATGGGCTCCCAGCGTGTAGGACGGATACATCAAGGCATCGACCGCGCTGTAGATCAGCTTGTCCGGCGCCATCATCATGAGATCCGCGAACAGTTTGAGATCGCCCGCACTCTGCTTGACGCCGATCACCAGCGGCACCTCGGTCATGATTCGCGTCAGCAGCGCCGGCGACAGATACGACCACGGCACCACGTTGTAGATGATGATGGGCATGCCGGTCTCGTCGGCCATGGCGCGGAAATGCGCCACCATCGCCTCCTCGTCCGGCTTGAACAGATAGTGCACGGGCGTGACCTGGAGGGCGGCGACATCCATGTCGCGCACCAGCTTGCCGCGGCGAATCGCATCTCGCGTGGAGTCGACGATAATACCGGCGATGACGGGAATACGTCCCTTCACCGCTTCGACTGTCGCCGCCATCAGATCACGATATTCCTCGTGGTCGAGCGTCTGGCCTTCGCCGGTCGAGCCGCCCGCCGCCACGCCATGCGCGCCGGCACCGATCATCCAGTCGACCTGGCGTGCCACGAGTTTATGGTCGATCTCGCCGTCTTTCCGGAACGGCGTCGTCATCGGCGGAATCACGCCGGTCGGTCGTACCTTCATGGTCTACCCTCGCATTTCCTTTGTCCTGGCGGTCCCGCTCTCATGGCGAGTACTCCGCAACGTCGCGAAGCGTATCGGCTGGGCCGGTCTTGTGAAGCGCTGATGGCGCGGCGCTGCCCCCACAATCCATCATCGCTGCCTTGAGTCCTGTGGGTTCCCCGTAGTTGCCCGGCTTCGGTTTAGGATCATTTTTTGCAATCCGAATCGTCAAACCAGACGCCGGCTGAGCCGGCCCGGGCGGCGTCACTTGGCGCACAGGCTGTGGCACTCGGCTTGCATCCCCTCGTGCTCGAAGCTACCGATGAGGTGACTGGTATGTTCATGACCGTCGTTGCCGTGCTCTGCCGGCTTGGCGCCGCTGCTTCAGGCAGCTGTGTCGAGGAAATGGTGACCGACAGCAACATGACGCCCGATATGTCGATGATGGCGTGTGCAGTCGGCGCACAAGCCCCGCTCGCGAAATGGATGGGCGAGCATCCGATCTACCACGCCAATTGGCGCCTCGAGCGCTTCAAATGCGTGCCGGGTCGCTACGAGATCAAGGGCCAGGCCTAACGGCCTGCAAAACTACTCATAGCGAGGAGAGCCGTCTTGTCTTGCGGGCAGCGCGTAGCGTGAACACGATCACACCTTCGCTCTAAGCCACCGCACGCAAGATCATCGCTCGCGCGCGTCGCCCCTCCGGGGTCGGCATCAGTGCGTAATTATGCGGCTGGTCGCGCAGCAGATGCAACTCCACCAACACCCCCGCCGCCCTTGCCCGCTCCGAGAGTGCGACGCTGTCCGGATAGAGCAGATCGCGCGTCCCCGAAAAGATCGTCATGGTCGCGAGCGAACGGAAGGCACCGTTGAGCGGGCTGACGAAGGGATGGCCGACATCGAGCTCACCGGCATAGAGCCGTCCCGCCTCGATGATGCCCGGAATGTCCTGGATCGGATCGCGCGCCGCGATCTCCGTCTGCTCTGGGCGGCTGACCGTCGCGTCGACGCCCGGCGAGATCAGCACCAGCCGGCCCGGTTGCCGATGTCCGCGATCGCGCAGCCACTGGCACGCGGCAAGCGCGAGGCCCGCGCCAGCTGAATTGCCGACCACAGTGACCTTTGCAGCCCCGGCATCCTCCAGCAGCATCCGCAACAGCTCAGCCGTCGCCGGCACGACGTCCTTGGCTGTCGCGCGCGGCGCCAGCGGATAGATCGGCACGACGCAGACGACGCCCGCCTTGCGCGTCATCTGGCCGACGAAGCGCCAATGCGCCGGCGCGATCTCGTTGATATAGCCGCCGCCGTGCAGGAACATGACGTGGTTGCAGCCCTCGTGGCCCGAGGACGGTGCCGTGTAATAGACCGGCCATCCGCCCATCTTCGTCAGGGTCACCTCGACCCCGCGGCCAAGCCCCCTAGGCTCGTGCGAGGCCGGCTCCAGCGCGAGCCTCTGAACATGTGCCTGCACGGCCTCGGCCGAGGCAAGCTGCTTCTTGTAGGGAAGCAGCCCGAGGAGCCAATTGAAGACGCGGCTCTGCAAGCTCGGCGGAGGATCGTTTGAACGTGTCGCCCACGAGAAATTGCATTCGCAAAGCCGCCCGATCGACAGCATCTTCGCAACGCTCATGCTCCTGCCCTCATTTGCCGGGTCCGGCCGGCACCATTCTGCTTCTATCCTTGCATCGCCGACCTCCGCTATAATGCGAGCAATCGCTCGCTTTTCCTACTCGCATTCGAAACCGCAGGCCATGGCGCGCAAGGCAGCGACAAAACCCCGGAAAAAAGCCTCGCAGGAGCGATCCCGCGCCACGGTCGATGCGCTGGTCGAGGCAACTGCTCGCATTCTGGTTCGCGAAGGCTTTGAGAAGACGAGCACCAACCGGATCGCCGAAGTCGCCGGCGTCAGCGTCGGCTCGCTCTACCAGTATTTTCCGGGCAAAGAGGCGCTGGTGGCCGCCGTGATCGATCGTCACAACGAGGAGATCATGGCGCTGGTCCGCGCAGCGCTCGTCGAAGTCGCCGAGATGCCGATCGAAAAAGCCGTGCGCCGCCTCGTCACCGTCGCGATCGAGGCGCATCGCATCAAGCCCGAACTGCATCGCGTCCTCGCCGAGCAGATCCCGCGTGCGGGCAAGCTCGACGTCGAAGCCTACAACCGCGAGATCCACGCTCTCGTCCGCGCCTATCTCGACAGCCGCAAGGAGATGCGCAAGGTCGACCTCGATGTCGCAACCTTCATCTGCGTCAGCGCGATCGAGGCGGTCGCGCATAACGTGGTGCTGAACCGGGTCGAGATCCTGCCGGAGAAGATTGTGCGGACGCTGGTGGATGAAACGACGCAAATGGTGGTGGGGTATCTGCGGCGGTCCGCGTAGCGACGTCCGGCACAGAATGACTCCGGGCTGTCCTTCGACAGGGTTACGGCCGACATGTGCGAGGATCGGGCGCGCCCCGTTACAGAATCGTCGCTCTTCAAGAATACGTGCGTTGGTCGCTCCTGGGGTTGAACCGCGTACAGAAGCCCCATCTATGCGGGCGGCGAAATACCTGATAAAGTAAATTGATGCAGTCACAAGAATGGAAGGGAATTGTCGTTGGGTCAGCGATTGCGTTGCTGTCAGTGTCCCTTTTGGCAGCCGATGCCCTCATGGACCTGAGCGCCGGCGCACTGATCAAACGCCTGCAGAGTGCAGAAGCCTCCTTCGTCGACACGATGGGGCAGCCGTTCCGAAAGCAGGACCTCGCTTGCCGACCCGCGATCCCGCAAGATTTTGGTCAATCTCTGAAGAAAATGGTCGGAGCGAGAGGATTTGAACCTCCGACCCCTAGTCTCCCAGACTAGTGCGCTAACCGGGCTGCGCCACGCTCCGAACGTCGTTCCATTAGCTAGGATCGCTGCTTTGCGCAAGGCGAGGCACACCATTTTGGTGCCTTCGCCCAAAGCCAACGGGAACAGGCCGCCAAGAGAGAGAAAAGCGCCCTCAGGCGTCCTTGAGCGCCTGGTCCAGCATCTCCCTGCAGGCGACGAGATCGCCGAGCACGCGTTCCAGCCGTTCCCGGTCCAGCGCACTGGGCCCTGCCGGCGCGGCCGCGGCGCCGCCCTTGCGGAAGGTGGTGAGGATGTCCTCGTCGTCGACCTCCGTGAAGCGGAAGTCGATGCCTTCCTCCTCATCGCCCTGGTAGTCGTCGTCGTCGGAATCTGCGCCATTGACGCCCTTGATGGGCGCCTCGTCGTCGGGCTCCATCAGGCTCGCCCCAATGGCGTCTTCGATGGCTCCGAACGAGACCGCGGCCGAGCCATCGGCCAGTCCCTGAACCGATTTGACGCCGTGCTCCTTGAGGATCCGCTGCACGCCGCGGATGGTGTAGCCCTCCCCATAGAGCAGACGACGGATGCCCTTGAGCAGATCGACGTCGTCGGGGCGGTAATAGCGGCGGCCGCCGCTGCGCTTCATCGGCTTGATCTGGGAAAAGCGGGTCTCCCAGAACCGCAGCACGTGCTGCGGAATGTCGAGTTCCTGCGCTACTTCGCTGATGGTTCGGAACGCATCCGGCGCCTTGTCCAAATGCCAAATCCTTCACGTAGGCGCGATTACGCCTCGGGTTGAGCCTTGCTGGCATCGCCATTGGTGCGGTGCTGGGCGTTGATCCGTTGCTTCAGGATCGCCGACGGCTTGAACACCATCACGCGGCGCGGCGAGATCGGTACCTCGGTGCCGGTCTTCGGATTACGGCCGATACGCTGGCCCTTCTTGCGAACCATGAAGGAGCCGAACGAGGACAGTTTCACCGTCTCGCCCTTTTCAAGGCAGTCGGTGATCTCCTTCAGCACGAGCTCCACGAAGGCGGACGATTCCGTGCGTGACAGACCCACCTTCTGGTAGACGGCCTCACAGAGATCAACACGCGTTACGGTTTTGCTTGTATCGGTCATCGCCCTGCCCCACATCACGGCGAACAATTGTTGTCTGAAATTAGGAGCTTACGTTACGGCGGTCAACACCGCTCATCAATGCAGACGCATTGATATCAGGCGCCGATTCGGGCAAAATTTTATCGATGTGGCTTTACCAGCGCACCAGGGCCGAGCCCCAGGTGAAGCCGCCGCCCATCGCCTCCAGCAAAACCAGGTCGCCGCGCTTGATGCGGCCGTCCTTCCGCGCCACCGACAGCGCCAGCGGGATCGAGGCAGCCGAGGTGTTGCCGTGACGGTCCACGGTCAGCACCACTTTCTCCGGCGCGATATGGAGCTTGTGGGCGGAGGCGTCGATGATTCGCTTGTTGGCCTGATGCGGCACGAACCAGTCGATGCTGTCGGCATTGAGCCCGGTCGCCTGGAACGCATCGACGATGACGTCGGTGATCATGCCGACCGCGTGCTTGAAGACCTCGCGGCCCTCCATGCGCAGATGGCCGACGGTCTGGGTCGAGGACGGCCCGCCGTCGACGAACAGCTTGCCCTTGTGGCGACCATCGGAGCGCAAATGCGCCGTCACCAGGCCTCGATCGGTGGCCGCGTTGCCCGGCTGCTCCTGGGCCTCGAGCACGACCGCACCGGCGCCGTCGCCGAACAGCACGCAGGTGCCGCGGTCGTTCCAGTCGAGAATCCGTGAGAAGGTCTCGGCACCGATCACCAGGGCGCGCTTGAACGCGCCGGTGCGCAGGAAATTGTCGGCGGTCGCAAGCGCAAACACGAAGCCCGAGCACACCGCCTGGAGGTCGAAGGCTGCGCCGTGATTGATGCCGAGCCCGTGCTGCACGGCGACCGCGGTCGCGGGAAACGTGTTGTCGGGCGTCGAGGTCGCGAGCACGATCAGCTCGATCGATTGCGTATCCACGCCGGCATCGCTGAGCGCCGCCTGCGCCGCCTCGAGCGCAAGATGCGAGGTGAACTCGCCGTCGGCCGCGATGTGCCGCTCGCGAATACCGGTGCGCTGGACGATCCACTCGTCGGATGTGTCGATGCGCGCCGCCAGTTGGGCATTGGTCAGCACCTGCTCCGGCAAATAGGAGCCGCAGCCCAGCACGACCGAACGAATCTTGGTCACGAAACATCCTCCGGCGCGGTTGGCACGGAACCGAGCGCACCCCCATCGCGGTTGAGCATCTGATTGATCTTGTTCAGAAGATCGAATTTGGCCATCTCATAACCAACATCGATCGCATAGGCAAAGCCTTCGGCGTTGATTCCGCCATGGCTCTTGACCACGAGCCCGTTGAGCCCGAGCAGCACGCCGCCATTTGACTTGTTCGGATCCATTTTGTCACGCAGCGCCTGGAAGGCATTGCGTGCAAAAAGATAACCGAGCCTGGACAGCCAGCTGCGCTGGATCTCGTTGCGGAGCAAGTCCGCCATCTGGCGTGCGGTTCCCTCGGCAGCCTTGAGCGCAATGTTGCCGCTGTACCCCTCGGTCACGATCACATCGGCCATTCCCTTGCCGATGCCATCGCCCTCGACGAAGCCGACATAGTCGAGCTCCGGCAGGTTCATCGTGCGCAGGATCTCTCCCGCCTCGCGAATCTCCTCGTGCCCTTTGATCTCTTCGGTCCCGATGTTGAGCAGGCCGACGGTCGGACGCTTCTTGTCGAACACCACGCTCGCCATGGCCGCCCCCATGACTGCGAGCGCCACCAGATGACGCGCATCGCCGCCGATTGTGGCGCCGAGATCGAGCACGACGGACGAGCCACGCGCGGTCGGCCATACGGCAGTGATCGCCGGGCGATCGATGCCGGGCAGCGTACGCAAATGGAAGCGCGCCATCGCCATCAGTGCGCCGGTATTGCCGGCGGATACGGCCACATCCGCCTCCCCCTTCTTCACCGCATCAATGGCAAGCCACATCGAGGAGGTCTTGCGGCCGCGGCGCAGCGCCTGGCTCGGCTTGTCCTCGCCGCTGACGGCGACGTCGGTATGGATGATCTTCGAGGCGGCCTTGAGCTTCGGATGGCGCCCGAGCTCGGGCTCGATCCTGGCGCGATCGCCGACCAGCAGGAATTCGGTCGCCGGGCGCCTGTCGAGCGAGATGGCGGCGCCTGGAATGACGACAGGGGCGCCGACGTCGCCCCCCATGGCGTCAAGCGCGATACGAACCTTGCTTGGCATCGAAATCCCGGAAACCTGGTCTGGCGCGGTCGTCAACGAGCGGGGCCGCGGAATGGGCTCGCCATGGACATGGCGACCGGCCAAGCGCCACGCCGCACCCGGACCGGGGCGGACAATAGCGTTTTGTTATCCCGAAACAACCTCTTGCCCCCAGTCTTTTGGATCGAGAGCGATCAGCTGGCGGGCCCGGAAATTCGCAGGAAACACTTGGGAATCAAGTAGATAAACCAGCCTTTGAAACCCCTGCCGCAAACACCTCACCCCTCAAAGCAAGGTGGTCTTACGGGAACGCCCTTCTATTTGCCTTTCTTCTTGCCCTGCTTGTTGTCCTGGAGCGCCTTCAGCGCCGCGAACGGATGGTCCTCGGGGTCGGGCGCGGTGGTCTCGGCCTCGAACACGGCCCCCGGCTTGCGGGGATAAGGGTCGATCGCCAGGAACAGCGCGTCGGTCGCAATGCGGCCGAGGTCAATGATCCCGTTGACGATGGCTTCCGGCGGATCGACGACCTCCGGGGGATTATCGTCGTCCTGCCCTTCCTCGATCAAATCCTCCAGCCGCCGCGCTTCGGCCTCGGGCGCAAAAGTCAGATCGACCTCCTCATCGATCTCATTCTCGATCGGATCGAGCGTGACCACGCAGGTCTGGCCGACCTTAGCCCGCACACGGCCCGTAACCTGGACCCGGCCGCCGCTCTTCGGCGCGACGACGAAGTCGGCGTGAGCCGACAGGATCTCCCGGACTCCGGCGACACTGGCCATGGCCTGGCGTGCTGCCGCCGAGGCTTCGAGCTCACGGTGAAGTCCCGTATCGGGAATCTGCGCCACGATCACAGGCGAGCGCCAGGGATCGGCTTCGAATCCGGTCGACGATCGGTTCATGATGTTTCATCCTCGCCAAGCGATGCGGGAAACCTGATAGATCCGAGCAGCACTGCGGGATCGCCGGTCTGGCCGAGCTCCGCATTCGCCGCCACCGCGTAAGCGGCGAGCCGTCGCGCCTGGTCCATCCCGCTACCGTTCAAGATATTCTTGCAGATCGCCTGCCCAAGCGCCTCGGCGCCTGTTTCGATCGCCTGGTCATACGCCTGAATGCGGCCGTAAAAAGCCTCCCCGAAAGCCCGCATCCGCTTCGGGACGGTCTGGTCGCCAACGCCCATCTCGCGCAGATTGTCATCCATGTCTTCGCAGAAGCGGTCGAACAGGGCCTGCGACAGTTCTACCCCGCCCTGGGCGACGTTTCGCAGCCGCCGCAGCACCAGCCAGAGGTGCAAGAGCAACAGGTCGAAACGGCCATTAACCGTGTCCGGCACGCCCAAGTCCCGGTAAAATATGGGTTCTCGCGCCTGCGTCACGATCATGCCATAGATGGTCTCAATGGTGCCGGCCGGGGCTAGCCGGGGTTTCCTGAAGTGATTGAACGGCCAAAGCATTGTGGTTTCCGCAAGCGGGCGCGCGCGAGTTGCATTCAGACGCCCTGCCCGGTACTTCAGCGCCTCGCGCGACGCAAGGGGACGGAATCAGTTCCGCTATGACGATAACGAACCAGACCAGCCTGCGCCGGGACAAGCGGCGCGGCCTTCATGCGTGCTGGCGTGGCCTGCGCATGCTCGCGGCCGTGACGCTCGTCGGCGCCGCACTCGCAGGCTGCACCGGTGAACAGTTCCAGAAGGGCTACATCCTGCCGCCGGGCGCACTCGAACAGATTCCGATCGGCGCGAGCCAGGATCAGGTGCTGATCGTGATGGGCACGCCCTCGACGGTCGCGACCCTTGACGGTGAAGTGTTCTACTACATCTCGCAGCGCTCGGAACGCATGGTCGCCTTCATGAACCAGAAGGTCGTCGACCAGCGTGTGATCGCGATCTATTTCGACAAGAACCGGCGCGTACGCCGGCTTGCGAATTACGGCCTCCAGGATGGCAAGATCTTCGACTCCATCAGCCGGACCACTCCGACGTCGGGTCAGGAGATGAGCTACCTCGCGCCGCTGTTCAAGCTGCTCAGCTTCAACTGAGATCGTGAACTGAGGCTATCTGCCTGCGGCGTCGTGACGCTCTCGGAACGACGCTGTCGGTCGCAGGCGACTTGTCGTTGTGCACCCCGTTCCCTACGCTCCCCGCAAACAAGAAGCTGGGAGTGGAATTGTGCCCAAGAACCGTCCGAACGGATTTTTGACCCGTCGCCGTGTGCTTGCGGGAGCCGCGGGCCTCTCCGCCGCCGCCATCCTGCCGCGATCGAGCCTTGCGGACTGGAGGCCGACAGAGAACATCCGCGTCATCGTGCCGGCTGCGGCGGGCGGCTCAACCGACGTGATGGGTCGGCTGCTCGCCGCCCATCTCCAATCCGCCTGGGGGCAGACAGCGGTTGTCGAAAATCGCTCCGGCGGCGGTGGCACGATCGGGACCGCCGAGGTGGTTCGCTCCAAGGCCGACGGCCACACCATCCTGATCGGCAACCCCGGTCCGAACACGATCGCCTACAGCATCTTCAAGAACCTCAGCTACAAGCCCGACCAGCTCCAGCCTGTCAGCAACATGATCCGGATTCCGAATATCGTGTCGGCGCATCCGAAGACCGGCATCAAATCGGTCGCCGAGCTGATTGCGTTTCTCAAGGCCAATCCCGACAAGCTCAGCTACGCTTCATCGGGCGTCGGTCAAAGTCCTCACCTCACCGGCGCCTGGTTTCTTCAGCTCACCGGACTGAAGATGACTCACATCCCGTTCCGCGGCGCTGGCCCCGCGCTCCAGGCCGCCCTCGCCGGCGATATCCAGATCCTGTTTGACAATCTCTATCCGAGCCTGCCGCAGGTTCAGAACGGCACGCTCACCGGCCTCTGCGTCACCACGACCGCGCGCAGCGACCTCGCACCCGATCTGCCGACGATGCGCGAGAGCGCGCCGGAGCTTGCGAATTTCGACGTATCGTCCTGGTTCTCGGTCTTCCTGCCGAAGGGTGTGCCGCCGGCAGCTCTCGAAGCGCTCAACCTCCAGGTCAAGGCGATGCTGGAGCGCGACGACATCAGGAAGAACATCGCTGCCATGGGGGCGCGCGCCGACTACGGCACGCCCGAGCAGTTCGCCGCCTTCGTGGACGCCGAGACGAAGAAGTTCGCCGACATCATCCGGAAGGAAGGATTGCAGATGGACGTGCAGTAGCTCGCTCCACGGTCATTGCGAGCAATCCAGTATCTGTCCGCGGAAAGACCCTGGATTGCTTCGTCGCACCGGCGCAACATTGCTTCGCAGTCTTGTCGCGGGCTCCTCGCAATGACGTGGAGAGAGATTGCGCCCCACCAAACCAAAACCCCGCGGCTTTCGCCGCGGGATTTTGTCTTTTGTCGTTGATGCCGCTCAGTGCGCCAGGATCGCCAGCAGCAGCAAGGCCACGATGTTGGTGATCTTGATCATCGGGTTCACCGCAGGGCCGGCCGTGTCCTTGTAGGGATCGCCGACGGTGTCGCCGGTCACCGCCGACTTGTGGGCATCAGAACCCTTGCCGCCGAAATGACCGTCCTCGATGTACTTCTTGGCGTTGTCCCAGGCGCCGCCGCCCGAGGTCATGGAGATCGCGACGAACAGGCCCGTCACGATCACGCCGAGCAGCATCGCGCCGACGGCCGAGAACGCAGCCGACTTGCCGGCGGCGCCGCCGCCCGCGATCGCGTAGATCAGGAAGTAGACGACGATCGGCGACAGCACCGGGAGCAGCGAGGGGATGATCATTTCCTTGATCGCCGCGCGGGTGAGCAGGTCGACCGCCTTGCCGTAGTCGGGCTTGTCCGTGCCCTGCATGATGCCCGGCTTCTCGCGGAACTGACGGCGCACTTCCTCGACGATTGCGCCGGCCGCACGCCCGACCGCCGTCATGCCCATCGCGCCGAACAGATACGGCAGCAAACCGCCGAACAACAGGCCGACAACCACATACGGGTTGTTGAGCGAGAAATCCGGGTTGACGCCGGCGAAGTAGGGATGGTCGGCCGAGCCCGCAACGAAGAACTTGAGGTCCTGGTTGTAGGCTGCGAACAGCACAAGGGCACCGAGACCGGCGGAGCCGATCGCGTAACCTTTGGTGACCGCCTTTGTCGTGTTGCCGACCGCGTCGAGCGCGTCGGTCGACTTGCGCACTTCCTTGGGTAGCCCCGCCATTTCGGCGATGCCGCCGGCGTTGTCAGTCACCGGACCGAAGGCGTCGAGCGCGACGACCATGCCGGCCAAGGCCAGCATGGTGGCGGTCGCGATGGCGATGCCGAACAGGCCGGCCAGGCTGTAGGTGACCAGGATGCCGGCGATGATGACGATCGCGGGCAACGCCGTCGCTTCCATCGAGACGGCGAGGCCCTGGATCACGTTGGTGCCGTGACCCGTGACCGAAGCCTGGGCGATCGACTTCACCGGACGGTAGTCGGTGCCGGTGTAGTACTCGGTGATCCAGATGATCAGCGCGGTGACGACGAGGCCGATGACGCCGCATTCAAACAGCGACATGCCGGTATAGTCGACGCCGTCGAGCTTGCCGAAGCCGATCAAATAGTAGATCACGCCGGCGATGCCGATCAGCGACAGGATGCCGGTTGCGATCAGGCCCTTGTAGAGCGCGCCCATGATCGACTGGCTGGGCCCGAGCTTCACGAAGAACGTGCCGATGATCGAGGTGATGATGCAGATGCCGCCGATGGCGAGCGGCAGCGTCATCATGTTGGCGAGGATCGGCGTCTTGGCGAAGAAGATGGCAGCGAGAACCATGGTGGCGACCGCGGTCACCGCATAGGTCTCGAACAGGTCGGCGGCCATGCCGGCGCAGTCGCCGACGTTGTCACCGACGTTGTCGGCGATGGTGGCCGGATTGCGCGGATCATCCTCGGGGATGCCGGCCTCGACCTTGCCGACGAGATCGCCGCCGACGTCCGCCCCCTTGGTGAAGATGCCGCCGCCGAGACGGGCGAAGATCGAGATCAGCGAGGCGCCGAAGCCGAGCGCCACCATGGCGTCGATGACGGTGCGGCTGTCAGGTGCGAGCTTCAGCGAGTGCACCAGGAAGCCGAAATAGAGCGTCACGCCCAACAGCGCGAGACCCGCCACCAGAAGGCCGGTAATCGCGCCCGCCTTGAAGGCGAGTTCGAGGCCGCCGGCGAGCGACGTCGTCGCAGCCTGGGCGGTGCGCACATTGGCGCGCACTGAGACGTTCATGCCGATGAAGCCGGCCGCCCCCGACAGGACGGCGCCGATCAGGAAGCCGATCGCGACATAGAGCCCAAGGAAAAAGGCAAGCAGCACGAAGATGACGATGCCGACGATGCCGATCGTGGTGTACTGGCGCCGGAGATAGGCCTGTGCGCCTTCACGCACCGCTCCCGCGATCTCCTGCATGCGCGGTGACCCCGCATCCGCACTCAACACCGAAGACGTCGCCCAAATCGCGTAGACGACGGAAAGCACTCCGCAGAGCACTATCAACCATAATGCTGTCATTTGATTTCTGCCTCAGATCCTTGATGAACGTACCCCCGCCGCCTCTTGTTTTCCGTCATGCGGATGCGGTGCGGCGCCCTTATGCTGAACAGGGCTGCCCCTTGCGCGAAGAGGTAGCCCTAGTCGGTCACAAGCTTGCCAAAATCAAATTGATGGTGCAACGCCGGAAGAGAGTGAAAAAGCCGATCTCGGCAGGTAATTAGACCTAATGCCGAGCGCGCGACCGCTGGCGTGGCGCAGTGCCTAGAAGTGGCTAAAAGACAATCGCTTCAAGGCCAGTTCCTGGCCCTGCCCATCCAGAAAGCGTGGCCGCTCGTAGCCGGCGACGATCGTGCCGATCGCCGTGACGGCAAGGCCGGCCACCCGCCCGGCGGCGATCAGCGCATCGCTCCGTGCCGGCGAGACCGTGCACAACACTTCGTAATCGTCGCCCCCGGCAAGCAGCGTCTCAACACAAATGGCATTGCGGTCGAGCAGGCCGGCCGCGGCGGCCGAGAGGGGCACGCTCGCCAGACCGACGGTGGCCGAAACGCCGGATGCTGCACAGAGTTTGGTCAGGTCGCCGGCAAGCCCGTCGGAGACGTCCATCGCCGCTGTCGCATGGTCACGCACAGCCTGCGCCAACACATTGCGGGGCTGGGGGATCCGATAGCGCGAAACGAGAGCTTCTCTTGCTGCGGGATCGGACGCGAGCGCGGTGGCGGCCGGGCCTCCGGTGAGCACGTCCAGCCCGAGCGCGGCATCGCCGATCGTGCCCGTCACCAGGATGATATCGCCCGGTCGCGCTCCGGTGCGGCCAACCATCCGCCCCCGTCGGCACGCGGCCGAAGGCGGTGATCGAGATCATCTGCGGCCCCGGTGTCGACACCGTGTCGCCGCCGAGCAGCGGGCAGGCGAAAGTTTTCACGTCCTCGCCGAGCGCATCCGCAAACGGCCTCAGCCAGGCGTCCTCCTTGCTACGCAGCGCCAGCGTCAGCACGAAGCCGGCCGGGCTCGCGCCCTTGGCGGCGAGATCGGACAGGTTCACCCGCAGTGCCTTGCGCGCGATGGTGTCGGGGGGATCGGTGGCAAGATAATGCACGCCCTCGACCACGGCATCGGTGGTGACGACAATGTCGTCGCCTGACGAGGACAGCACCGCGGCGTCGTCCACCAGTGCGAACGCACCGGGATCAGTCGCCAACGGCTTGAAATAGCGAGCGATCAGGGAATCTTCGCCGGAGGGATCGTTCGGAGTGGTCATCGGTGTCAACTCCAACCGCCGGCGTCGCCCTACCCCCGCCCGAACTCGTCACCGCGAAACTGGCGGCCGATCTGGTCGAGCACGGCGTTGACCATTCCGGTCTCCTCGCGGTCGACGAAAGCATTCGCGACGTCGACATATTCGGAGATCACGACGCGGCCCGGCACATCCTTGCGGTGCTCCAGTTCGTAGGCCCCTGCCCGCAACACCGCGCGCAGGATGGCTTCGATCCGCTTCAAGGGCCAGCCCTTGGACAGCGCCTCGTCGATCAGCGGATCGAGCTTCTTCTGGTCGCGCACGACGCCGGAGACGACGTCGCGGAAAAATGCGGCTTCCGCAGGCAGGTAAGTGTCGCCCTCGACCTCGTTGCCGAGCCAGTGGCTTTCGAACTCCGCAAAGATGTCGTTGATGCCGGCGCCGGCGATATCCATTTGATAGAGCGCCTGGACGGCTGCGAGCCGCGCCGCACCGCGCCGGTTCGCTTTCTTCTCCGCAAGCCCCGCCGGTTTCCTGATGTCAGCCATGGCTCAGGCCCGCGCCAGGCGGCGCTTGATGCGAAGCATCGCCAGCGCCGCACGCGCGGCATCGCCGCCCTTGTTGAGTTCGCTGGCGCGCGCCCGCGCCCAGGCCTGGTCCTCGTTGTTGACGGTGAGGATGCCGTTGCCGAGCGGCAACTTGCGCGCCACAGCGAGGTCCATCAGCGCACGCGAGGATTCCTGCGAGACGATCTCGAAATGGATGGTGTCGCCGCGGATCACGCAACCGAGCGCAATCACCGCATCATAAGGCTTGCCGTTCGCCGCAGCCGCGTCGACTGCGATCGCCACCGCCGCCGGGATCTCCAACGCGCCGGGAACCGTGATGACGTCATGGGTCAGGCCGGCCGCCTTCAACTCGGTCACCGCGCCACCCAGAAGCGCGTCCTGGAGATCGTCATAGAACCGTGCCTCGACCACCAGCGCACGCGCGCCGGAAATATCGGTCTGGTCCTTCAGGGGTGCGCGCCGCGCGTCTGCCATCGTCTCAATCCGTTTCGTCTAGTCGTCTCTTGGGTCGGCGCGTTATGTAGTCGCCGCAGGCGTGTAAGCCAAGTTTTAAAGCAGGGCCGGCTTTACCGGTCACTTCATTTCCGTCAGCCGCGCCGCATAGCGGGCCATCAGATCGACCTCGATATTGACCTCACTGCCCGCCTTCCAGCCGCCGATCGTCGTGACGTCGAGTGTATGCGGAATGATCAGCACCGAAAAGGTCGCGTCATCAACCGTATTGACGGTCAGCGAGACGCCATCGAGCGTAATCGAGCCCTTGGTGGCGATGAAGCGCGCCAGCTCCCGCGTCGTCGAGAGCTCGAACCGCGCCATGTCGGGCAGGTCCTCGCGGCTGACGATGCTGGCGACGCCGTCGACGTGGCCGGCGACGATGTGACCGCCGAGCTCGTCGCCGATCTTGAGCGCACGCTCGAGATTGAGCCTCGTGCCCACCTTCCAGCGCTTGGCCGTCGTCAGCGCCAGCGTCTCCGCGGCGGCATCGACGTCGAACCAGGTTTTGCCGTCAGCGACGCCGGAGGCGACCACGGTGAGGCAGACGCCGTTGTTGGCGATCGAAGCGCCGTCGGCGATGGTGGTCTGATCGTAGCTGCAGGCAATGCGCAGGCGGTGCAATTGCCCCTGCGCCACCGGCTTGACGCTGACGATCTCGCCGATATCGGTGACAATGCCAGTGAACATTAAGCGCGCTCGTAGATGGTGAGAGTATCGGGGCCGAATGTCTCGCTAGCATGAACCTTGTAGGCCTGCGACTGCGTGATTTTCGACAGGGGCAATGCATCGAGCGCATCGACCCCACCAGCCCCCACCTCTTCCGCCCCGCGGAACAGCCAGATCTCGTCGACGAGGTCGGCAGACACGAAGGATGCCGCAACGCGGCTGCCGCCCTCGACCATCAGCCGCGTGACGCCCTTCTCGGAGAGCGCGTGCAGCACGGCCGGAAGGTCGAGGCCGGCTGCACCGTTCGGCGGCATGCGCATGATTTGCGCACCGGCGGCGCCGAGGCGGGTTGCTGCGGCTGCTTCCGCAAGCTCTGAACCCACGACCCAAAGCGGCGCCTCGCGCGCGGAGCGCACGAGTTGGCTGGAAGCCGGAATCCGCAAATTCCGGTCGAGGACAACACGCAACGGAGAACGCGCTTCCATGCCGGGCAGGCGGCAATTGAGCTGCGGATCATCGGCCAGCACCGTGCCGATGCCGACCAGGATCGCGTCGCTCGAGGCGCGCAGGAGATGCACCCGGTCGCGGACGGCATCGCCGGTGATCGCGAGCCGCTTGCCGCCTTCAGCGCCGATCTTGCCGTCGGGCGAGACGGCAAGCTTCAGGATCACGTGCGGACGCTTGTCACGGATGCGGCGGAAATGGCCGGCGTGGTCGAACGCGGCCTCCGCCGCGCACAGGCCCACATCCACAGTCATGCCTGCGGCGCGCAGGCGCGCGTGCCCCTGCCCCGCGACCTCAGGATTTGGATCCTCGATCGCCGCGACGACGCGCTTGATGCCGGCGGCGATCACCGCATCGGCGCAGGGCGGCGACTTGCCGAAATGCGAGCATGGCTCGAGGGTGACGTAAAGCGTCGCACCGCGCGCGGCCTCGCCTGCCCGCCGTAGCGCTTCAACCTCGGCATGCGGCCGTCCAGCGGGCTGCGTCCAGCCGCGGCCGACGATCACTCCGTCCCTGACGATGACGGCGCCGACGGCCGGATTGGGCCAGGTGCGCCCCTGCCCGCGCCGACCGAGCGCCAGCGCCAGCTGCATGTAACGGCGGTCGGCGTCCTTGGACTCGCGGATCTTCCGGGCGAACTGATCTTCCAGGATGCGGAAGATCATTTGCGCATCGCGGCGAGCCGCGCTTCCTCCTCACCGGAGAGCTCGCCGAGCACCTCGGCGAAATCCTTGGCCTCGCGGAAATTGCGGTAGACCGAGGCGAAGCGCACATAGGCGACGTCGTCGAGCGTGCGCAGATGCTCCATCACGGTCTCGCCGATCACCTCGGAGGAAATCTCGGCCTCACCGCCGGTCTCGAGCTCGCGCACGATGGTGGAGACCATCTTCTCCACCCTTTCAGGCTCGACCGGCCGCTTGCGCAACGAGATCGAGACCGAGCGCATCAGCTTGTCGCGGTCGAACGGTACGCGGCGGCCGTTGCGCTTGATCACCGTGAGCTCGCGCA
Source organism: Bradyrhizobium sp. USDA 4472 (assembly GCF_054058595.1). Classification (NCBI taxonomy): domain Bacteria; kingdom Pseudomonadati; phylum Pseudomonadota; class Alphaproteobacteria; order Hyphomicrobiales; family Nitrobacteraceae; genus Bradyrhizobium; species Bradyrhizobium sp. USDA 4472. The sequence continues at coordinate 5,893,329 of NZ_JBSSAM010000001.1, read as the reverse complement.
GCTGCACGCGCTCGAAGGTGGTGAAGCGGAAATTGCAGGCGACGCAGACGCGCCGCCTGCGGATGACGGAAGAATCCTCGGTCGGACGCGAGTCCTTTACCTGCGTGTCGAGACTGTTGCAGTTCGGGCAGCGCATCCGTTTGCCTTGATCCTTTGACTTCAGCCTTTATCTTGGCCTCTTACTGATAGATCGGGAAGCGGTCGGTGAGCGCCTTGACCCGTTCCTTGATCGCAGCTTCCACCAGCGGCGCCTTGCCGTCGTCGGATTGCGCGATCGCGTTGAGGACCTCGGCGATCATGCCGCCGACCTGCTGGAATTCAGCGACGCCGAAGCCGCGGGTCGTCGCCGCCGGGGTGCCCAGACGGATACCGGAGGTCACGAACGGCGACTCCGGGTCGAACGGAATGCCGTTCTTGTTGCAGGTGATGGCGGCGCGAACCAGCGCCTTCTCCGAGGCGTTGCCCTTCAGGCCCTTCGGCCTGAGGTCGACCAGCATCAGATGGTTATCGGTGCCGCCGGAGACAATATCGAAGCCATGGCTCTTCATCCCCTCGGCGAGCGCCTTGGCGTTCTCGACGACGTTCTTCGCATAGACCTTGAAGTCCGGACGCAGCGCCTCACCGAAGGCCACGGCCTTTGCCGCGATCACATGCATCAGCGGGCCGCCCTGCAGGCCCGGGAAGATCGCCGAATTGAATTTCTTGGTCAGCGCCTCGTCGTTCCACAGCATGAGGCCGCCGCGCGGACCGCGCAGCGATTTGTGCGTCGTGGTGGTGGTGACGTGGGCATGCGGCACAGGCGAGGCATGCACGCCGCCGGCGACGAGGCCCGCGAAGTGCGCCATGTCGACCAGCAGATAGGCGCCGACCGAGTCCGCGATCTCACGGAAGCGCTTGAAATCCCAGGCGCGCGAATAAGCCGAGCCGCCGGCCACGATCAGCTTCGGCTTGACCTCTTCGGCCTGCTTGGCGACTGCGTCCATGTCGATGATCTGGTCCTCGCGGCGCACGGTGTAGTGCGCGGCCTTGAACCACTTGCCGCTCATGTTGACGGGTGAGCCGTGAGTGAGATGGCCGCCGGCCGCGAGGTCGAGGCCCATGAAGGTGTCGCCCGGCTGGAGCAGCGCCAGGAACACCGCCTGGTTCATCTGGCTGCCGGAGTTCGGCTGCACGTTGGCGAACTTGGCGCCGAACAGCTTCTTGGCGCGATCGATCGCGAGGTTCTCGGCGACGTCGACCCACTCACAACCGCCGTAGTAGCGCGCGCCCGGATAACCTTCCGCATATTTGTTGGTCATCACCGAACCCTGCGCCTCCAGCACGGCTCGGCTGACGATGTTCTCGGAGGCGATCAGCTCGACTTCATGGCGCTGCCGGCCGAGTTCGCCCTTGATGGCAGCGGCGATTTCCGGGTCGGCCTGATCGAGCGAGGCGGTGAAAAACGAATCGGGCGCGGAGGCGGTCTTGGCTGAGGTCATCTTGCGAATATCTCCACCGCCGCAGCCTTTTGGCAGGCTACGGGGGTCTTGGTGTGGCGATCGGAAGCGGCGAGCGCGATCTACCACATCGCCCGCAACAGGCCAAGTAGTTGCGGGTCGGGCGTGACATTTATGCAAGATATGGTGGGGATTTATGGATTGGGGCGATCGGACGCCGCAGAACCACCGGCTCGCCGGTCACCCGGAAAGGTCCGATTTGGACCTCAACAATCCAGTGGTCGCGGTGCGCCGTCTACAGCCCGGTATACCCCGCCTTCACCGGGTCCACGCTGCCGTCGAGTTGGCGCAGATAGGTCAGGCCGCAGACCGTCAACCTGTGGGTGTCCTTCTCGCCAGCTTCCATCAGGGTGGTGAGGTAGTTCGTCACCTTTTCCCGCGCCTCGTCGCTCGCCGCCGCCGTGCGATTGGCGAGCAGGTCATAGGTCTTCATGATGCGGTCGATGGCAGCTTCCATGGCACCCTCTGGTTCATCGATGTTTTGGGAATCTTGATCAGGCAACCGCTCTTGCCTCGGCCTGCGCCTCAAACCTCACGATCGCCTTGTTGGCGAGCCTGATCTTGTTGGATTCGCCGTGCTGGAGCAGCGTGACGATGATCTCGAGCAGGCGTTCGTTGGTGGCGAGCGTGTCGGCGATCGCACCGGAGCGGCGGAGGTAATTCGCGGCGATCGCGTAGGCATCGCTCACGAGTTCGACGTTCATTGCCTGCAACCCGCGCTCGACGAGCATCGCGTCCTCCGATCCGCAGGGACAACCGCGACGCGTAGAACCGGTTCCGCTGATCAGGCACTTTTTTCGCGAGTGCGAAAAGCACAACGCGCACCGGTCCGGAACAAGCCGGGCCGGAACGCTGGGGAAGCCAGGCACGTTGGGGAGGCCCTGCCGGTCTTGTCGAGGGCCGGCTTGGCCTTGATCCCGTTTTGAAACTCAGAGCCGATACAGGATCTGGTCGGTCCAGAACCGCTCGAGGCGGTGCAGCGACTTGTTGAGGGTCGAGAACTCCTCGCCGGAGATGCCGCCGACCTGTTCCACGGTCTTGACGTGCTTCTGGTACAGGCTGTCGACGATGCGGCGGACTTCCTGGCCCTGCGGCGTCAGGCGGATGCGCACCGAGCGGCGGTCAACGCGCGAGCGCTGATGATCGAGGAAACCGAGCTCGACGAGCTTCTTCAGATTGTAGGAGACGTTGGAGCCGAGATAGTAGCCGCGCGTGCGCAGCTCGCCCGCGGTCAGCTCCTTGTCGCCGATGTTATAGAGCAGGAGCGCCTGCACGGAATTGATGTCGGCGCGGCCGCGACGATCGAACTCGTCCTTGATCACATCGAGGAGCCGGCGATGCAGCCGCTCCACCAGAGTCAATGCTTCCAGATAGAGCGACTGCACCGAACCCTGCGGGCCCGAAACGCGCTCTGCGGTATCTGCCGCAGTTGCGACGGCTTTCATCATGACACTTCCCCTGTTGTCGTTTTTATCGACACTCATTCGACGAAACTTGTGTCCCGTCTGATAGGTGCAACTTAAGGGGGGCGTTTGAAGATCGGCTTAAATAAGAGAATAAAGAGATCATGAATTTAAGACAGTGAATTGCGGATTAAGCCTGTCCCACAAGCACTTTTCGCAACCGTCTGTTGACCGTGGCAAGGTCCTGTTCACCGTCCGTCCGCACCATCTGTCACATTCCAGAACAGCCCCGCCACGTTTCGAAACGCACGCGTAACGGCTGTGGCGGATAGCGCTAGGTCAACGAAAACTTACCTCGAATTTTACGAAACCAGCGGTCAACCAAGCGCAGCACTCTCATCTCCCGGACCAGCGCCGCGAAGCGGCGCGCAGGGCCGGGAGCCAGAACGCCGCAAACGAGCAGCGCATCACCATGGTGCGTCGGAGACACGCTTAAACACACTGTTGGTGCTGCGCCTGTCCGGGGCACAGAATGTGCGTGTTGGAAACGTCTGCGCTACGGCGGCCGTTCGCGCGCTGCCATCCAGGCGAGTGCGAGATAAGCGGCGAGCATGAAGGCTTCGACGCCGACCACGACCAGGCTGCCTCCATAGATCCCCGGGAACATCAGCTCGATCACTGCCATCGAGACCACGGTCGTGAGCCACACCACGGCTCCCCAGGGCGTGGCGAGCCACAGGCCGACGGCGGCGACGAGCTCGATGACGGCGAAATAGATGGTCGAGGCCTGCCAGGCCATCGACTGGTTTTCGAAGGCCTCCTCCTCGCCGCCGACAAACCCGGTCACCTGTGCCCAGTGATACAGGCCCTTGAGGATCGACAGCAGCGCCATGACCCGCAGGAATAGCACCAGGCGGCGGGTCCAGACATTGTCGTCGGAGTCGGGCCGCTCCGAAGAGATCGCCGCCACAGACAATGCACTGTCGCGGGCGCCGTCCCTGACGGCATCCCTGGCATTGTCGCGGGCCGCATCACGGGTGGAAATCTCGGGCATCGCCCCTTCTGGCTGTTTCGCCACGCAAAATCAATCGGCTGCCATCGCCTTGCGGGAGGTCAAGCCGCGGTGACGGGAACTATGCGAGCTGGTATAAGAATAATTCCAGCCGGGAGAAGAGTAATGGCGATCAAATACGGACGTCCGATCGAACTGCGCGAGGTCGCGCGCGGGACCGGTGCCGCAGTGCCCCATGCGCTCGATCTGACCGTCCGTCCGCGCCGCAACCGCAAGGCAGAATGGGCCCGGCGCATGGTGCGCGAGAACGTGCTCACCACCGACGATCTGATCTGGCCGCTGTTCCTGATCGAGGGCAACAACAAGCGCGAGGCCATCACTTCGATGCCCGGCGTCGAACGCCTCAGCGTCGACCAGGCCGTGCGCGAGGCCGAGCGCGCCATGAAGCTGACCATTCCCTGCCTCGCGCTGTTTCCCTACACCGATCCTTCCTTGCGGGACGAAGAAGGCTCGGAAGCCACCAACCCGGACAATCTGGTCTGCCAGGCGGTTCGCGCGATCAAGAAGGAATTCCCTGACATCGGCGTGCTCTGCGACGTCGCGCTCGATCCCTTCACCAGCCACGGCCATGACGGCTTGATTTCCGACGGCAAGATCTTGAATGACGAGACGGTTGCCGTACTGGTGCGCCAGGCGCTGGTGCAGGCCGAAGCCGGCTGCGACATCATCGCGCCCTCCGACATGATGGACGGCCGCGTCGCCGCGATCCGCCAGGCGCTGGATCGCACCGGCTTCCTTGACGTGCAGATCATGGCCTATGCCGCGAAATACGCCTCGGCTTTCTACGGTCCGTTCCGCGATGCCATCGGCTCGGCCAAGACGCTCACCGGCGACAAGCGCACCTACCAGATGGACAGCGCCAACACCGACGAAGCGCTGCGCGAGGTCGAGCTCGACATCTCCGAGGGCGCCGACATGGTGATGGTCAAGCCCGGCATGCCGTATCTCGACGTGGTCCGTCGCGTGAAGGACACCTTCGGGATGCCGACCTTCGCCTATCAGGTGTCCGGCGAATACGCGATGATCGCGGCCGCCGCCAACAACGGCTGGCTCGACGGCGACCGCGCCATGATGGAGAGCCTGCTCGCCTTCAAGCGCGCCGGCGCGGATGGCGTTTTGACTTATTTTGCGGCGCAGGCAGCAGAAAAACTGAAGTCGCAATCCTGAGGCGGCTCAATCCGCCGCTTACGCCCTCGGCTGCGGCCCACATAACGGACGTAGCGCCTCGCGCTGCTCGCGCGACAGCACGGTGATTGGATAGATTGCCTCGCGCGTCTCCCGCTTGAAGAACGGATGCGGCCATGTCTTCCCCCGCAGCTTCCATGCAAGCACCTTGGCGATAGCGCGCAGGAGGAGAGACAGATCAAGTCCTGTTGAGCCCGCCGGCGGCTCGCCCACCGCGTGCTTGCCGAGAATGGCCCCGATCGGCGGCCCGGCGACATCGTCAACTGCGGGCGTGCCGCCCTCGAACGCCTGCGCAACAATGCCGACAAAGGGAACGCTCGGCGTGAGGGTGTTGCCGATCGGCGTGTTGCAGCAACTTGCATACCATCTGTAGAGGCCTTTCGGGGTTAGTCGGACCCCGGCGACCCGGTTCTGGCCCTCTGCAAACGAGAACGTCGATGGCGCGACCTGGACAATGTCGGTGCCACCTTTCGCATTCAGCAGATCGGCACGGCCGAGCTGATGTGCGAAGGCCTGGCAGTCGTCGCAGTAACAGACCACGCGGTTGACGGTGTGCGGCGACACGCCCGTGACCACGCCGCGGACCCCGCCACAGCGACAACGCAATTCGATGTCACCACGCATGAATATTCCTTTCCGGGCGCGGAATTAGGGACTTCGGCTGCGCCGAGCATGGTGCAAATCACGAACAGCGCAAGCGCACTCGGCCGCCGAATCGCCGGAATATTTTGCGGTGCTGATGCGCCAGCAGCCTTGGCGCGCGACCGGATGGCTCCCATGTGCTGCGGGTGAGACGTCCGAAAGTGGAAGGGAAGCTCATGTCTTATTCCGGTTCGCCAAACGACAGCGGCACCTGGCGTAGTGATGGCGCGGCGCACGCCTATGATCCCTATCTGCATCCGGAACTGTTCCGCGGTGTCGCGACGCGGCGGGTGTTTGCGTTCCTGATCGACATGGTCGTGATTTCCGTGCCTGTCATCCTGGGCTACCTCTTCATCGCGGTGTTCGGCGTCGTGACGCTCGGCATCGGTTGGGCCCTGTTCTGGCTGGCCTGGCCGGCCTCCGTGATCTGGGCCATCGTCTATTATGGCGCCTGCATCGGCGGTCCGTCGTCGGCGACGATCGGGATGCGGGTCATGGATCTGGAGTTGCGCACCTGGTACGGCGCGCCGGGCTACTTTGTCCTCGGCGCCACCCATGCCGTGCTGTTCTGGGTGACGGTCTCGTTCCTGTCGCCCTTCGTGGTGCTGGTCGGCCTGTTCAACGGCCGCCGGCGCCTGCTGCAGGATTTCGTGCTGGGAACGGTCGTGATCAACAATTCCGTTCGGGCCCCAGTCCCCCAGACGGCCAGGACGTATTGAGAACCGAGCGATCAATGACCTACTAACCAGGATCAGCTAAGCTGACTGGCCTGCCGACCTACCGAGCGGACCAATTGACCGGAGGCTTTCGTAGCGCGATGCTGATACTCACTTCGGAGGCCTACGACGTCCCTTGACCCAGCACTCGCGCGATACCCCTCAATTTTACCTGACGGCGCCGTCCCCCTGCCCGTATCTGCCGGGCCGGCATGAGCGCAAGGTGTTTACACACCTCGTGGGTGAGCGCGCCGGCGACCTCAACGACCTCCTGACCCATGGCGGGTTCCGCCGCAGCCAGTCGATCGCTTACCGGCCGGCTTGCGACCAGTGCCGGGCCTGCGTCTCGGTCCGGGTGGTCGCCAACGAGTTCCGCCTGTCCCGCAATTTCCGCAAGGTGATGGCCCGCAACGCCGACATCGTCGGCGAGCAGCGCAGCGCGGTGCCGACATCAGAGCAATATTCGGTATTCCGCGCCTATCTCGACGCCCGTCACCGCCACGGCGGCATGGCCGACATGACCGTGCTCGACTACGCCATGATGGTCGAGGACAGCCATGTCGAGACCCGCATCATCGAGTACCGCAAGCGCGGTCCCGACAGCGGCATCACCGGCCGTGGCGAGGAGCTGATCGCGGTCGCATTGACCGACGTGCTCAGCGACGGCCTGTCAATGGTCTATTCGTTCTTCGAGCCCAGCCAGGTCAGCCGCTCGATGGGCACCTTCATGATCCTCGACCATATCGCCCGCGCACGCAGGCAGGGCCTACCCTACGTCTATCTCGGATACTGGATCGAGGGTTCCAAGAAGATGGACTACAAGGCCCGCTTCCTGCCGCAGCAGCGCTTGGCCCCCTCAGGCTGGCTGCGCATCGACGCGCAGGGCGATGTGGCGTCCGAGCCGCAGGATTGATCATGTGAATGGGGAATGGGGAGGCGCGAATAGCGAAGCATCCACTCCCCGTTCGCCACTCGCTACTCACCCCACCAACGTATCCACCAGCAGCTTCAAATTCAAAACCACGATCACGCCCGCCACGATCCACGCGATCGCGGCGACGGACATGGGTATCGCGAACTGCCCCATCTTGCGGCGATCGGACACGAAACGCACCAGCGGGATTACCGCGAAGGGCAGCTGCATCGACAGCACGACCTGGCTGAGCACCAGCAGATCCGCGGTGCCGCGCTCGCCGTAGATCGCGGTGACGACGATCACCGGGATGATGGCAATGCCGCGCGTGACGAGACGCCGCGCCCAGGTGGGCAGCCGCAGATCGAGAAAGCCCTCCATGACGATCTGGCCGGCGAGCGTTGCGGTGACGGTCGAGTTCAGACCCGAGGCGAGCAGCGCCACCGCGAACAATGTCGAGGCAATGCCGAGGCCAAGCAGCGGCGAGAGCAGCTCGAAGGCCTGGCCGATCTCGGCAACCTCCGAGTGGCCGCTCTTGTGGAAGGTGGCGGCTGCGACAACGAGGATCGCGGCGTTGACGAACAACGCCAGCATCAGCGCGATGGTGGAATCCGTCGTCGCCCATTTGATCGCTTCGCGCCGGCCCTCGTCGTTGCGCGCGTAGGCGCGCGTCTGCACGATCGACGAATGCAGATAGAGATTATGCGGCATCACGGTCGCGCCGATGATGCCGATCGCGATGTAGAGCATCTCGGAATTGGTGAATATCTCGGTCTTCGGCGCAAAGCCGCGCAGCACCTCGGCAAACGGCGGCGCGGCGGCCACGATCTGCACCGCGAAGCAGACCGCGATCACCGCCAGCAGCGCCATGACGAACGCCTCGAGGAAACGGAAGCCGCGGTTCATCAGGACGAGCAGCAGGAATGCGTCGAGCACTGCAATCAGCGCGCCGACGATCAGGGGAATGCCGAACAGAAGTTTCAGCGCGATGGCGGTTCCGATCACCTCGGCAAGGTCGCAGGCGATGATCGCCGCTTCACAGGCCAGCCAGAGCAGGAGGTTGACCGCGGGCGAATAGGTGGCGCGGCAGGCCTGCGCGAGGTCGCGATCCGTGACGATGCCGAGCCGTGCCGCCAGGGATTGCAGCAGGATCGCCATCAAATTCGAGAGCAAGATGACCGAGAGCAGCGTGTAGCCAAACTTCGACCCGCCGGCGAGGTCGGTCGCCCAGTTGCCGGGGTCCATATAGCCGACCGAGACCATGTAGCCCGGCCCGATGAAGGCGAGCAGCCGCCGCCACCACGCCGCCGTGGGGATGGTCACCGTGGCGTTGACCTCGGCCAGGCTCTTGGTGGCTGGCGCGTCAATGCGCCAGCCGGAGGCTGTAGCCTGGGTGAGATCGGGCGATCGGGCATCCATGATGGCAACAATACCGATGTCGAGCCTTATTGCAACTCATTTGCAACTGCATCTAGCCGGATCGGTTCCCGCGGGTACTCGTTTTGCCCCGCCCTGTCGGGAAGCGGGTGGGTTTGGCGGTCCCCGGACGCCGATACTGGCCTCATCACGACTTTGCAGGAACGAGCCATGTCAAATCCACAGCGCCTCCCCCAGACCTTCAACCGCCTCGCCTGGTCCAACCTCGCGGCGCAGTCGGCAGAGCAGATCGCGCTGGCCGCGGCGCCGATCGTCGCGGTGCTGACGCTGGGAGTGGCCGAAGGGCAAACCGGCCTGCTCCAGACCGCCCTCACCTTGCCCTTCGTGCTGTTTGCGATTCCGGCCGGCCTGCTCGCCGACCGCATCTCCCGCCGCTCGTTGATGGCGAGCGCCGAGGCGCTGCGGGCCGTCGCGCTTGGGACGATCGTGCTGCTGCTCGCGCTCGGCGCGCTCAATCTAGCGCTGCTGGCGCTGCTCGGCTTCGCCGCAGTCTGCGGCACCGTGGTCTACAGCGTCGCTGCGCCGGCGCTGGTGCCCTCGCTGGTCCGCGCGGAGCTGTTGCCGGCTGCGAATGCCCGGATCGAACTTGCGCGCACCATCGCCTTCGCCAGCGGGCCTGCGCTCGGCGGCGCACTGGTCGGCTGGTGGGGCGCGAGCCCGGCTTTCGCTTTCGCGGCGGCGCTCTCCGCGATCGCCGTGGCCCTGCTCTCCGGCCTCTACGAGCCGGCGCGCACGCCGGTGCCGCGTCGCCATCCAATGCTGGAGATCCGCGAGGGCGCGGCCTTCGTCTTCCACCACCAGCTGCTGCGGCCGGTGTTCATCACCCAGTTCATCTTCAACACCGGCTGGTTCCTGCAGATCGCGGTGTTCGTGCCTTACGCGGTGCGCCATCTCGGCCTGACCGCCGCCGGTGTCGGCATCGTGCTGACGATGTACGGAATCGGCATGGTGATCGGCGCACTGTTCGCCACGCGCGTCATGAAGCGCATCGCGTTCGGCACCGTGATCGGCCTCGGCCCGGTGACCGGTTTCGTCGCGGCTGTCGTGATGGCACTGACTGTGCTGGTGCCCTCGCCGTGGCTCGCTGGCCTCAGCTTCTTCCTGCTCGGCGTCGGGCCGATCCTGTGGGTGATCTCGACCACAACCCTGCGGCAGTCCGTGACGCCGCCGCGTCTGCTCGGCCGCGTCTCCGCCATCAACATCATGAGCTACGGCGCCCGCCCGCTCGGCTCGGCGCTGGGCGCGATCGTCGGCGGCCTCTGGAGCGCGGAAGCGTGCCTCTATCTCGCCGCCGCCGTGTTCGGCTTGCAGGCCCTGGTGATCTGGCTGTCACCGGCGGTGGCGCTGGACCGGCAGCCGGCCATGGTCGAGGATGGCGCTGCGGCCCGGGCCTAATTCGCCAGATACCGCTCGTAGCTCCCGGCCACCGGCTCGCTCACGTCGACATCAGGGTCGAGCGTGTAGAGATCCTGCGCGCGGCCGATGCCGCGCAGCGCGTAGCGACCGGTGGAAACGAGGTAGCGGCGTCCGGCGGCATCCAGTCCCTTGTAGAACTCGGCTGACGCCAGCAACTCGCGATCGACCGAACGGCTCATCGAAGCGATGCGGCTGACCTCATTCACGGTCGGTCCGACCACGGTGAAATCGAGCCGGTCCTCGCTGCCGATATTGCCGTAGAAGACCTCGCCAACATGCAGGCCGATATAGGCCGACGTGGTCGGGCGGCCCTCCGCTGTGCGGCGTGCATTCAGCGTCGCGACGTTCCGGCGGAACAGGTGCTCGGCCCGCAGCGCAGCCCGCCGCGCATCGGCCATATCCTCGCCCCAGAACATCGCAAGCACGCCGTCGCCGATCAGCTTCAGCACATCGCCGCCGGCCTCGTGGATCGCATCGATCACGGCCTGCGCGTAGTCGTTGAGGAACGGGATGATCTCGTCCGGCCCGATACTCTCGCTGATCCCGGTCGAGCCACGCAAATCCGAATACCAGAGCACGGCATTGATGCGCTCCGTGACGCCGCGCGAGATACGCCCGCGCAGGACCTGCTCGGAGGCATCGCGTCCGAGATAGACCCGCCCGAGCGTCCTGACAATGTCGACCTGCTGCGCCGACTTGATCGCCAGTCCCAGCACCGGCACGAGATCGCGCAGCGCGGCGAGCTCGGCTTCGGTGAATCCATCCTCGCGCCGCGTCGTCCAATAGGAGTAGAGGCAATCCATCTGCCCGAGCGCTCCGGTCTCGCCGAAGCGGTGCACGAAAGCCAGGAAATGACGATGCCCGGTTTGTGCGAGGTCGCCGATCTGCGAGAAATCGAGCGAGGGCGCGTCGGCGAGGTCGAGCACCATCTCGTCGTGGCCATGCTCGAGCAGATGATAGAACACCGAGCGGCGCCAATTCGTGGCCGCATCGCCCTCCGCCGTCGAGCCGTATTCGACGACGTCGCTTTCGTTTGTCGGCGTATCGCTCCAGCGGAAGGCGCGGCCCTCGTAGATCGGGTGCAGCGTATCGATGACAACGAGCCCGCGCGAGAGTTCCAGCCCTTCGGCCCGGCAGCGCTCGCAGAATCCGCGCAGCAGTTCAGGTTCGGGAAGGCCGGTGAGCCCCTGGCCGGCCAGCCAGTTCATCAACGCGAGGCGGGAAGTGAGTTGCATACGCCATTATGGCGTGCATTCGTGACGAGCGAAAGGCCACGCGCGCTCCGTGCATAAAACCAAGGCTCATATGTCGCGGACGCTGTTGACGCGCTCTCGCCGCGGGCTGCAAATGCAAATGATGACACAGATCGCCGGAAATTCGGGCACATGAGCCAGCGCCAGCTTCCGATTATCCTCGCGCTCGGCACGACGCAGACGCTGGCCTGGGCCTCCAGCTATTATTTGCCGGCCCTGCTCGCTGATCCCATGGCGCACGACCTCGGCGTCTCCTCGAACTGGATCTTCGGGGCGTTCTCGGCCTCGCTCGTGATCTCTGCGATGCTGGGGCCGCGCATCGGCCGGCAGATCGATCTCGTCGGCGGCCGTCAGGTGTTGTCGGCCTCCAACCTCACCATTGCCGCCGGCCTCGTGCTGCTCGGCTTCTCGCAATCGGTTCCGGTGATGGCGTTCGCCTGGCTCGTGCTCGGGATGGGCATGGCGATGGGACTCTACGATGCCGCCTTCGCGGCACTCGGCCGCATCTACGGCACCGACGCCCGCGGACCCATCACCGGCATCACGTTGATGGCCGGCTTTGCCTCGACCGTCGGCTGGCCCCTCACCGCCTGGGGGCTTGCTCATTTCGGCTGGCGCGACACGTGTTTCGCCTGGGCCGCCGCCAATATCCTGATCGGTCTGCCCCTCAATTTCGTCATGCTGCCGGCGATCAAAGGTGCCAAGCAGGCTGCGGCCACAGCCGAGCAGCCGCACATCCCGCTCGACCGCACCATGGTGCTGCTCGCCTTCGTATTCGCTGCGGTCTGGACCGTGACCGGAGCCATGGCCGTGCATTTCCCGCGCATTCTCGAAGCCACGGGCGCGAGCCATGTCGAGGCGATCGCGGCCGGCGCGTTGATCGGCCCGGCGCAGGTGATCGCACGCATCCTCGAAGCCAGCGTTCTCAGCCGCTTCCATCCGCTGTGGTCGACGCGGCTTGCCTGCCTCACCCACCCGATCGGCGCCGCTGTCGTCGCCATCTTCGGCGCCCCCGCGGCGAGTGCCTTTGCGCTGCTGCACGGCTCGGGCAATGGCATCCTGACCATTGCCCGCGGAACGCTGCCGCTCGCGATCTTTGGCCCGAAGGATTTCGGCTATCGTCTCGGCATCATCGGAGCGCCGGCGCGGATGGCACAGGCCGTGGCTCCGCTGGCCTTCGGCGTGCTGATCGACGTGATGGGCGCCAGGGTGCTGCTGGTCTCGTCAGCGCTGAGCCTGTCGGCGCTGGCCGCGCTGTTCCTGATCCGCGTCAAGCCGCGGCCGGATTGACGGGCTTGCGGCTTTCGCGCACAAGCGCGTCATGATCGACGACAACCGCCCGCCCCGCACGTTCAAAGGATTGCTGCGTTGGGCCATGACGCCGCCGCAGGCCTGGGGCGTCTATCTCCTCGCAGTGCTGCTGGTGTGGCTGCTCTCGTTCTATGCCGGCACGCTGAAGCCGAAGACGACGCCTGGCGCGAGCCCGCCGGGAGTCGGCGCGCCGAAGAGCTAAGCCTCAGTCGTAAAACTCCGGCGACATTTTCTGGGTATCGCGCTGCGCCTTGTCGTGGTTGATCCAGAGCTGCGCCTCTTCCTTCGAAACGGTGTCGGCGATCTTCTGCATCGAGGCGATCGACTGCTCCTTGTTGACGTTGTTCACGGGCACGCGGCGATTGTCGTAATTGTCCCTGAAGTGGGCCGCATCGCCCGACAGCACCACCACGCCGGTCTTCGGCAGCCGCACCATCATCGACTGGTGTCCCGGCGTGTGGCCGGGCGTCGAGAGGATGGTGATGCTGCCGTCGCCGAACACGTCCTTGTCGCCGGTGAGCAGCTCGACCGGATGCGACGGCTTGAACCGCGGCTCGTTGTTGGCACCGGGCCAGTCATATTCGGCCTTCTGCACGTAGAGCATCGCCTGCGGAAACATCTCGACATTGCCGATGTGATCGGGATGCGTGTGCGAGACACCCATCGCCTTGATGTCGGCAGGCTTCACGCCGATCTGCTCGAGCTGCGCGGCGAGAGTCTTGGGCCGCTTCCAGGTCACGGCTTTGGGATCGGCCGGCACAAGCCCATTGGGCATTGCGGCCACGGCGTCGGGAATGCCGGTGTCCCACAGGAACCAGCCTTGGCTATGCCTGATGAGGTAGCAGGTGTCGACGAAGTCCATGGACTTGCCTTCGTTCACCCCGGGCGACCAGCGCCCGATATCGCCGGCGACGCCCTCTCCACAATTCATGATGTAAAGTCGTTCGACACCGGGCTTCTGCGCGGATGCAGACCCGGCGGACAGCGCGAATGCCGCGATGGCGAGACCGAGCGTGATCTTGCGTATCATCCTTAGTCCCTCCTGGCGGCGCCTTCTGCGGTGACCGAGGATCAACCCCGATCCCGCCGAAGAATTCCACTTTCAGGCACTATGGGCCGCGGCCGCAGATCTCTCTCACCTGCGATGCCGACGTATCAGGCGATTGACAGGCCGGTCTCGTTTCGCTGTAATCGGCGCCATGGGGATTTGAGCGATCTCCCCACGAGGCGACATGCCCAAGTATCGCGTCCCGTTACGTCTATGCGAGGACGCATCATGCCTACGTTCACAACCATATCATCCGACAAACTGGCGCGCCTGATCGGCACAGCCAATGCTCCTGCCCTGATCGACGTCCGAACAGCGGAGGATTTTGCCGTCGACCGGCGGCTCATCCCGGGCTCCATCAAGCTCAGCCACGAGACCGTGGCGGAATGGGGCGGCGACTTCGCCGGTCGCCGCGCCGTCATCGCGTGCTTCCGTGGCGAGAAACTCGCGCAGGGCACCGCGGCCTGGCTCCGCCAGCTCGGCGCCGAGGCCGAAACACTGGAAGGCGGCTTCGAAGCCTGGAAGGCGGCCAAGCTGCCCCTGGTCGACGCGAGCAAGCTGCCGCCGCGGGATGCCAAGGGGCGCACGGTTTGGGTGACGCGGGCGCGGCCGAAGGTCGACCGCATCGCGTGCCCCTGGCTGATCCGCCGCTTCGTCGATCCCGCTGCGGTGTTCCTGTTTGTCGCGCCCTCCGAGGTGGTCGCCGTCGGCGAGCGTTTCCGCGCCGCTCCCTTCGATATCGAGAACGTGTTCTGGAGCCACCGCGGCGAGCTCTGCACCTTCGACGTCATGATCGAGGAGTTCGGCATCGCCACGCCGGCGCTGCTCCGGCTCGCAACGCTGGTCCGCGGCGCCGACACCGCGCGGCCTGATCTCGCCCCGGAGGCGGCCGGCCTGCTCGCGTCTTCGCTTGGGCTGTCGCGGATGTACGATGACGACCTCGAACAGCTCGAGGCCGGCATGCTGCTCTACGATGCCTTCTACCGCTGGTGCCGCGATGCCACGGGCGAGACCCACAACTGGCCGACCAACAAGGCAAAGGCGTGATGGATATCCGCAGCGCCCCAGCAGGAGCCGGGGTTCCCAATGGCTTCTTGCTCGTCGAACGGCGCGACGATTGGAACGGCGCTTGTTTGCCCCGGTTGCCCTGACGACACCGGGACCGGCTTCTGCGGGATGAGAGCATGACTGATCTGTCCATCGATGCGCGACTGCTTGCGCCTGACAATGATCGGCACAGCGCCAATTTCACGATCGTTGCCATCGCAGCGGTGATTCTCGTGGCCGGAGCCGCGGCCTTGTCGGCCGCGGTGTCCTGGCGGCAGGGATTGTTGCTCCTGCTTGGTGGCGCCCTGGGGCTGACGCTCTATCATGCGCTGTTTGG
This sequence comes from Bradyrhizobium sp. USDA 4472, assembly GCF_054058595.1. NCBI lineage: Bacteria > Pseudomonadati > Pseudomonadota > Alphaproteobacteria > Hyphomicrobiales > Nitrobacteraceae > Bradyrhizobium > Bradyrhizobium sp. USDA 4472. The sequence continues at coordinate 5,878,053 of NZ_JBSSAM010000001.1, read as the reverse complement.
ATTCACCTCGGCCTGGCGTGTGTTCATCGTCGCGCGCAGAGGCGCCGGGCTGCGCGCGCAAATGGTCATGCTGGCGCTGGCGACGACGCTGTTTTTTCCGGTATTGGCGCAAGGCAGGCTGTTCGGCCAAGCCGTTCACGGCGAACTCGGCGCCGTCGGAATTGGTATGTTGACCGGAGCCTTCCTGTTCGGACTTGGCATGCAGCTCGGCGGCGGCTGCGCCTCGGGAACGCTATACACCGCCGGCGGCGGCAATACCCGGATGCTGGTGACGCTCGCGGCCTTCATCGCGGGATCGACACTCGGCGCATTGCATCTGCCGTGGTGGAGCGCACTGCCGAATATCGGGGCAGTTTCGTTGATTGAACGGCTCGGATGGGTTCCGGCACTCCTGCTCTGCTGGCTGGTGATGGCCGCCATTTACGTCGCGACGATCAGGGCCGAAATCCGGCGGCACGGCGAACTCGAGCCCGGAGCGCGGACCAAGCTGCGCAGCGCGCGACGGTTCATGCAGGGGCCTTGGCCGCTTCTCGCGGGCGCGATCCTGCTCGCGATCGGCAATTTCGCCACGCTCTATCTGGCGGGGCGGCCGTGGGGCATCACCTCCGCTTTCGCGCTCTGGGGATCGAAAATCCTGATGGCCCTGGGCGTCGACGTCGCATCATGGTCCTATTGGCAAGGTGCCCGCGCGGCCTCGCTCCATCAAAGCATTTTCGCTGACGTCACCTCGGTCATGGATTTCGGCATCATCCTGGGAGCCTTGCTGGCGGCGGGTCTCGCCGGCAAGTTCAATCCGACCTTGCGCATTTCCGCACAATCGCTGGTCGCTGCCGTTATCGGCGGCCTGCTGCTCGGCTATGGCGCGCGCCTCGCCTATGGCTGCAACATCGGCGCCTATTTCAGCGGGATCGCTTCGGGCAGTCTGCACGGCTGGTGCTGGCTCGTCGCGGCCTTCGTCGGCAACATTCTGGGAACATACCTTCGACCGCTGTTCGGCCTGGCCGTCGAAACATAGATTTCATCATCGCTGCGTCGGAGCGAGTTCTATCGCATCATCATCCGCGCAATCGCTTCCCCGATCACCACGGTCGTGAAGTGGGTGTTGGCGCGGCAATCGGAGGGCATGATCGAAGCGTCGGCGACGCGCAGGCCCGAGATGCCCTTCACCGTGCCGTCAGGATTGACCACGCCGTCGGGATCGTTGAGGCCGCTCATGCGGCAGCTGCCGGCGGCATGCTGGATATCGCCCGTTTCGCGCCGAAGCAGCGCATCGAGCTCGTGATCCGGCAGGTCAGCTGCCTGCGGCAATGTGAGGTTGGTGTCGGTAAGTCTGATCCAGTCCGCGATGCCCGCAAGCGCCGGCTGCGAGGCAATCACCGCGAGCCGCTTCACCGCATCCATCATCCGCAGCATGTCGCGGGGATCGGCGAGCATGTTCTCCTCGACGATGGGATCGATCGACGGATCGGTCGAAGCCAGCGTGAGCGTGCCACGCGAATAGGCGTTGAACAGGCCGGCGCCGATCGCCCCGGGCATGCCGATGCCGCGATGATTGAACGCGATCAGGATCATGTCGCGCTTGCCGCCATTGGCGAGGCCGGAAGAATAGGTCACGCAGCAATTGGTGTGGCGCGTGTCCGGATCGGTCGGCCGCAGATTTTCGTGGAGCTGGATCGTGGCGCGAAACAGCGGGTGGTCGAAGAAATGGCGGCCGACCGGCAAATCCCGCTCGACCGCAATCCCCATCGCCTGCAGCTCATCCGCAGGCCCAATGCCCGAGCGCAGCAGAATCGCCGGACTGTGGATCGCGCCGGCGCAGAGTACGATCTGGCGTGCGCTGATCTCGTGAGTGCCCTGCCCCTCGCTGTGAACGCGGACGCCGGTCGCCCTTCCCTCGCTGATCAGCACGCGGTCGACCAGCGTCCGGCCCCGGATCTCCAGATTGGCGCGGCCGCGCGCGGGCTCGAGGTAGCCCTCGTTCGTGGTGATGCGGCGGCTGTCGCGGCTGTTGATGGGATAGCAGGCGACGCCCTCACCGTCGGGTCCGTTGAGGTCGGCGCACCAGGCATAGCCGCTCGCGAGTGCCGCATCCCGCAGGGCGCGATCGATCGGGCCCCATTTTTCCGGCGGCGCGCGATAGACCGGCAAAGGTCCACCGCGTCCGTGACCTGCGACGTCGCCGAATTCCAGATCATCCTCGATCACCGAGAACAGCGGCATCACCTCCCGAGCCGACCAGCCGGTGCAGCCATGGGCCGCCCATTCGTCGAAGGCATCGGCGACGCCGCGGATCGCGATCTGGCCGTTCATCATCGACGAGCCGCCAAGTCCCTTGCCGCGCCAGTAGAAGCGTGGCTCCTGCCCTGCGACGCGGCGCGTCAAGAGATCAGGCCACTGCCATTTCTCCTGGTACTCGCGCTGATGGATGATCGGGATCGGGTTCGGCGTCCTGACTTCCCAGGGCGCTTCATCGGCGCGCCAGTCGAGCCCGGCTTCAAGCAGCAGGATGCGCCGTGCAGGATCCTCGGACAGCCGTGCCGCAACCGCGGCACCGGCAGAGCCGCCGCCGACAACAATGACATCGTACATCGCGTGAGTTCTCAACAATCCGGAACACCGGCAGGGCGGACGGTATCAGACCGAGCGGAGCCGTGGAACGTGAATCGGCGAGCGGCACCGCCGCAGCTCGTCATTGGCGAGTTAGCACCGGCCGAAGGCCGACCCGCAGCGAAGCAATCCAGACTGTGGGCGCGGAAAGATTCTGGATTGCTTCGCTGCCTCGCAATGACCATGTGGCGACAGATGTGCAGCACACTCTCACTGCCATCGCCCGGCTCGACCGGGCGATCCAGCGTTTCAGAGACGGCATGATCGAATGGAGAAGCCGCGGCGTACTGGATGCCCCCGTCGAGCCGAGGCATGACACCTGTGTTATGGCAGCGGCACAGAACGACTACCCGATCACCTTGCCGAACTTGTTCGACTTCGGGAAGCCCTTTGGCGGCAGCCGGCCGGCGTCGGCACGGGTGCCCTGCCACTCTGCAAGCTCCTTCATGGTCGCGGAGAATTCGCGCCCCGCCGAGTCCTTCCAGGTCAGGCCTGCCTTGGCGTCGAAGACAGCGATGTCGGACAGTCCGCCGTCCTTGTACTTCTGCAGGCGAACGCCGCGGCCACGCGCCATCTCCGGCACCTGGTCGAGCGGGAAGATCAGCATTTTGCGGTTCTCGCCGATGACCGCGACGGTGTCGCCGATCACCTCGGTGACGGCGCGCGCCTCGTTCGGCATGTCGACGTTCAGAACCTGCTTGCCCTTCTTGGTGGTGCCGACGCAGTCGTCCTCGTTGACGACGAAGCCCTGGCCCTCATGGCTCGCAACGAGGAATTTGCGGCCGCCCTTGTTGACGAACAGCGCAACGGGAGCCGCCTCCTGCTCGAGGTCGATGAACAAGCGGATCGGCTCGCCGTGGCCGCGGCCACCGGGCAGCTTGGCGACATCGAGCGAGTAGAACTTGCCGTTGGTCGCGAACAGCAGCAGCTTCGAGGTGGTCTCCGCGAAGAACGCGATGCCGAGCTTGTCGTCCTGCTTGAAGGCGAGGCCCGAGAGGTCCTCGACATGGCCCTTCATGGTGCGGATCCAGCCCTTGTCGGAGACGACGACCGTCACCGGCTCGCGTTCGACGAGGGCTTCCTCCATAGCGGCGAGATCGTGCTCGGGCGCATCGGCAAAGGTGGTGCGGCGCTTGCCGAGCGGCGTCTTCGGTCCGAACATGTCGCGGACCTTGCCGACCTGCTCGCCGACCTTCTTCCACTGCTCGGCTTCGGACGCGAGCAGGCCTTCGATGCCTTTCAGCTCCTTGCGGAGATCCCTGTCCTCGTTGCGGATCTCCATTTCCTCGAGCCTGCGCAGATTGCGCAAGCGCATGTTGAGGATGGCTTCCGCCTGGATCTCGGTCAGCTTGAACGCCTTGATAAGGGCCGGCTTCGGCTCGTCCTCGGTGCGGATGATCTTGATCACCTTGTCGAGGTTCAGATAGGCGACCAGATGGCCGCCAAGGACCTCGAGGCGATGCTCGATCTGGCCTTTGCGGAAGTTGGAGCGGCGCAGGAGCACGTCGCGCAAATGGTCGAGCCATTCGCGCAGGCATTCCGCCAGCCCGACGACCTTGGGGATGCGGCCCTTGATCAGCACGTTGAGGTTAAGCGGAATCTTGTTCTCGAGCTCGGTCAGCCGGAACAGCGATTCCATCATCAGCGCTGGATCGACGTTCTTCGACTTCGGCTCGATCACGATGCGGACGTCTTCGGCCGACTCGTCCCTGATGTCGCCGACCAACGGCAGCTTCTTCTGGTCGAGCAGCTCAGCGATCTTCTCGATCAGCCGCGACTTCTGCACCAGGAAAGGGATCTCGGTGACCACGACCACCCAGGTGCCACGGGCACCCTCCTCCTGCTGCCACCTCGCGCGAACGCGGAACGAGCCGCGGCCGGTCGTGTAGGCCTCAGCAATGGCCTGCTTGGAATCGACGCAGATGCCGCCGGTGGGGAAGTCCGGGCCCTTGACCCATTTCATCAGCGCCTTGGACTTGGCGTCGGGTTTCTCGATCAGATGCAGCGCGGCGTCGCAGAGTTCGGCGGCGTTGTGCGGCGGAATCGAGGTGGCCATGCCGACCGCGATGCCTTGCGCGCCGTTGGCGAGCAGGTTCGGGAAGCCGCCGGGCAGCACGACCGGCTCTTTCGACTGGCCGTCGTAATTGGCGCGAAACTCGACGCCGTCCTCGTCGATGCCCTCGAGCAGAAGCCGCGCGACGTCGGTCATGCGCGCTTCGGTGTAGCGGTAGGCGGCGGGATTATCGCCGTCGATATTGCCGAAATTGCCCTGGCCGTCGACCAGCGGATAGCGCGAGGAAAAATCCTGTGCGAGGCGCACCATGGCGTCGTAGATCGCCTGGTCGCCATGCGGATGGAACGAGCCCATCACGTCGCCGACGATCTTGGCGGATTTTTTGAAAGCCGTGCCTGGGTCAAGCCTGAGCAGGCGCATGCCATAGAGGATGCGCCGGTGGACCGGCTTGAGGCCGTCGCGCGCGTCGGGCAGTGCGCGGTGCATGATGGTGGAGAGCGCATAAGCGAGATAGCGCTCTTCCAGCGCGTCACGCAGCGGCACCTCGTGAATTTCGGCCGGTTCTTCCGGCGGAACGATTCGTTTTCCCATGCCGCCCGGTTAAACCGTGGAAGCGAATCGGGCAAGGATCGATTGGTTCCTTGTGAGCTTCTACTGCCCGGCCCAACCGGCGGCCACGGTCGGCTGGACCTTGGCTTGCGCCGTCACCGGCGTGTTGGTCAGGCAATGGCGGGCCGCCTCGATTTCGGCCTCCGTGGCGCCCTTGGACCTCGCCCATGTCTCTGCCGCAGCAGCCGAATATTTCGCCACATAGTACCGGACAACGGCGCAGGATGCCCGGCGAAACACGCCGGATTGCGGCTCTCCGGCCATTGCATCAGGCGCAAAAGCAAGCAGCGCCGCTGTCAGCGCGAAACCCCTGATCAACATTTGGGCTGTCCCCATTGTGGAACCAGCCCGGCAAACGCAGTCAGGGCCATTTCGTTCCCTTGGGAACCCGACATTTTTGAGCGGTGCAGCAGAAGAGCTCATGGCACGGGAAACGCTGCCTTGGCCTGCTGCCGCGTCAAGGCGTTAATGAACCCGGCGCGCGCATCGGAATGGGCCTGCCCGCGCGGCTCCAGCACATGGCGTAGCAGAAACAGGCCGGTCAGGCGAAACCCATCCTGGAGATCCTCGTCGGTGAGCTCGTTGTGCACCTCGCCGTGGCGCAGGAACGGAGGTAGCCGCAGCAGCCGGTCGCGCCACGGCTCGCCCGCGCCGCGCGACACCGCGCCGCCGGATTTTGGCGAGACATAGATCAAATCGGTGGTCTCCCCGGTGACTGCGCAATTCTCCAGTGCGAGCCCGAAGCCGAGCTCGGAGAGCATGGCCAGCTCGAAATGGATCAGGTGAACGGCCGCGCTGCCAATATCGTCGAAATCGTCGAGCGAATGCTCCAGCAGCGCAAAGATGTCCTGGTGCGGATCGCGCTCGGGAAGCAGCCGCGCAATCGAAGCCAGATGGGTGATGCCATAAACGCCGTGGGACGATCCCAGCAGCGTCGCTGCGCGCAGCTTCAATCCCTCGATCGCGTAGGTGCCGAGATGCTCGTCGAGCCGCGCCCGCCACACTGCGCTGACGCTATTGCCCGGCTGCAGCAGGGGCCGCAGCCGCGAGCTGGCACCGCCGCGCACCAGACCGAGATGCCGGCCATGCTGGCGCGTCAAGAGCTCGACAATGGCGCTGCTCTCGCCATGCCGCCGCACGCCCAGCACGATGCCTTCGTCGGTCCATTCCATGGGGCGGATTGTAGCGGATTCCGCCCTGCGACGTCACGCGTTGAACCAACCCTGTGCATCGCCGGTGAAGGAGAAATACAGCCCGAACGTCGTCAGCACACAGGAGACGACCTCGATGGCGCTGTCGAGCTCGAGGCCCCGCTCGCCCAGGATCTGCGCGAGCGAGATCACGGACAGCACAAGTGCTGCCGCCAGCACCCAGCGCGGCCAATTCTTGCGCCAATGCGCGGCCAGCCAGACGAAATAGACCAGCAGCAGGATCATCCCGCCGGCGAGCAGCGTCGCCGTCATGATCATCTGCTCGGTCATCTCGACGCTGGGCGTGCGGTCCTGCACCGCCACCGAGAGCGCATCCAGCATCAGCGAGGCATAGAGCAGCGCTTCGAAACGCTGGACGTTGCGGGGCACCATCATTGGCGACTGATCTTTTCTTGGCTATTCCCTGGGAAATTCCAGGCCCATCTCGCGGTAGCGATCGGGATCGTCGCCCCAGTTCTCGCGCACCTTCACGAACAGGAACAGATGCACCGGCACGTCCAGGATCTGCATCAGCTCCTTCCGCGAGTCCGCACCGATCGACTTGATGGTGGCGCCGCCCTTGCCGAGCACGATCTTGCGCTGACTTTCCCGCTCCACGAAAATCGTCTGCTCGATGCGCACCGACTTGTCCTTGCGCTCCTCCCACTTGTCGGTCTCGACCGTGGACTGGTAGGGCAATTCCTGGTGCAGCTTCTGATAGATCTTTTCGCGCGTGATTTCGGCCGCCAGCTGCCGCATCGGCGCATCCGACATCTGGTCCTCGGGATAGAGGTATGGCCCCGCCGGCACCATCTCGGCGAGCGTCGTGCGGATATCGTCGACACCGTCGCCCGAAATCGCGGCGATCATGAAGGTTCGCGCGAACTTCATACGCTCGTTGGCGGCCTGTGCCAGCGCCAGCAGCTTCTCGCGCTGGACCAGATCGACCTTGTTGATGACCAGGATCTTGTCGTGATTGACGCTCGCGGCCTTGGTCAGGATCGCCTCGGCCTCTTCGTCAATCCCGGTCTTGGCGTCCAGCAACACGCAGACGAGATCGGCGTCATGCGCCCCGCTCCAGGCGGTCGAGACCATTGCGCGGTCGAGCCGGCGCTTGGGCAGGAAGATGCCGGGGGTGTCGACCAGAATGATCTGGGCGTTGTTCTCGATCACGATGCCGCGGATCAGCGCGCGCGTGGTCTGCACCTTGCGCGAGACGATCGTGACCTTGGCCCCGACCAGCGCATTGACCAGCGTGGACTTGCCGACATTCGGCGCGCCGATCAGCGCGACAAATCCGCAGCGTGTGGCAGGGGGCACCTCGCCACTTGTTTCAGCCGTCATTGCCGCCGCCAACACCTTCACGTTCAATCATCACTGATGCCGCCACCTTCTCCGCCGCCCGCTTGCTGCCGCCAATCCCTTCGGCCGGCGCGAGCCCCGGCAGTTCCACCGCGACACGGAATTGCGGATCGTGATGCGGGCCGGTGCGCTCGACCTCGCGATAGACGGGCGTCGGCAATCCCTTCCCCTGCGCCCATTCCTGGAGCACGGTCTTGGGATCGCGTAAGGGCCGCCGCGGCTTGTGCATGCGCTCGGTCCAGTTGCGCTTGACGAACTCGTCCGCCGCAGCATGACCGCCGTCGAGGAAGATCGCACCGATCACGGCTTCGCAGATGTCGCCCAGAATGGATCTGCGCAGGCGGGCATCAGCGCTGGAGCCGACCGAGCCGAGCTTGATGTCGTCGAGCAGACCAAGCGACTTGGCGACGTCGGCGCAGCTTTCCTTGCGCACGAGCTCGGCAAGCCGCTTGGACAACTCGCCCTCATCGGCGTTCGGGAAGGCATGGTAGAGCATGTCGGAGACGACGAGCCCGAGCACGTGGTCGCCGAGGAATTCCAGCCGCTGATAGCTGTCGCCGCGCTTGCGACCCGACTTCAGCGCCGAGACGTGCGTGATCGCCTGCATCAGCAGGTTCGGGTCAGCGAAGCTGTGGCCGATGCGCGCCTCGAGTGCCGCGTTGGCGTCGGCCGCCGCTTTCGCCTTGCTGCTGCGTGTCCGCTTTTTCTTCGCAGGAGCCTTCGTTTCTGCAGCTTTGACTCCGGGAGCCCTGGTTTCGGAAGCCCTGCTCGCAAGCGTCTTGGTTGCAGCTTCGCCCTCGGGAGCGGCTTGCGCGTCGATCGATGGGGTCGCGATGTCCTTGGCTTCGTCTTTCATCGGACGATTTTGAAGAACCGGTTCCAGCGCACCGACCATGGCCAGCGCCAGAACATCCAGGCCTGCTCGCCCTCGCCGATGGAGAAGAAGATCATCTGCGCGCGGCCGATCAGGTTTTCCGCCGGCACGTAGCCGACCTGACCGAGGAAGCGGCTGTCGGTGGAATTGTCGCGGTTGTCGCCCATCATGAAGAAATGGCCTGATGGCACGGTGTAGACGTTGGTGTTGTCCATGTAGCCGTTGTCGGCGCAGTCGAGCGTCTCGTAGGAGACGCCGTTCGGCAGTGTTTCCTTCCAGCGCTTCACGCGCGAGATGCCGCCGCCTTCGGAGCCGCACGGATCCTCGCCGACGAATTCGCTCATGCGCTGGCGTTCGACCGGGGTGTCGTTGATGTAGAGCAGACCGTCCTTCATCTGGATGCGGTCGCCGGGAAGGCCGATCACGCGCTTGATGTAGTCCGTGGTGTCGTCCTTCGGCAGGCGGAACACGACGATGTCACCGCGCTTCGGATCCGAGCCCCAGATTCGTCCCGAGAACAGCGGCGGCGAGAACGGGATCGAGTAGTGGCTGTAGCCGTAGGAATATTTCGACACGAACAGATAGTCGCCGACCAGCAGCGTCGCCTTCATCGACCCGGACGGGATGTTGAACGGCTGGAACAGGAAGGTGCGGATCACCAGCGCGATCAGGAGCGCATGGATCACGACCCGGATCGTTTCGCCGACGCCGCTCTCAGTTTTCGTTCCTGACGTCACGCTCATTGCTCTCTCGATTCCGGCCGGCGATCACAGAACGCCCCCCTCCCGCGAACGCCCACCGGTTCGCGGCCCAGGGAGATTGTCCTGATTCTGATAATGAGGGCCAATTCTGGCGTAAAGCCGAATTCGCCCAGCGTGATTTGCATTGGCGGACTTTTAGACGGTTGTCGCGGGCCACGCAATCAAGGATCGCATCAAAAACAAATAACACATTGAAATTCAACACGAATTATAAATCGACCGACAACCCCTCAGGACTTGGCCAGCGGGACGGCGGAAATGATCACGAAGGCCTGTGCCAACGGCCAATCATCGGTGATCGACAGATCGATCTGAGCCTCGAAGCCATCAGGCGTCAGGGCCTGGAGCCTGGCCAGCGCCCCCCCGGTCAGCCGCATGGAAGGTCGTCCCCCCGGCAGATTGACCACCCCCATGTCGCGCCACCAGACGCCCTGCCGGATGCCGGTGCCGAGCGCCTTGGAGCAGGCCTCCTTGGCGGCAAAGCGCTTGGCATAGGTCGCCACCACCATCTTCTCGTTCTTGGCCCGCCGCTCCGCCTTGGCCCGCTCGGCCGCCGTGAAGATGCGGTCGAGGAAACGCTCGCCATGACGCTCGATCACCTTGGCCACCCGCGTGATATCGATGAGGTCGGAGCCGATGCCGATGATCATGCCCGGCTCCGGCCGCGATCCATCGCTGCGCGCATTTTGCGCACCGTCTCGGCAAGCCCGACGAACAGGGCTTCGCCGATCATGTAGTAGCCGATGTTGAGCTCCTTGATCTCGGGCAGCGAGGCGATCTTCTCCGCCGTCGCGTAGTCGAGCCCGTGACCGGCGTGGACCTCCAATCCCGCATCCTTCGCGGCCTTCGCGCCCGCCACGATCCGCTGCCACTCGGCTTCGGCCTTGTCGGCACGGCCGTCGACCACGGCGTCACACCAGGCGCCGGTATGGATCTCGATGACGGGCGCGCGCAACTGCGCCGCCATCGCGATCTGCGCGGGGTCCGCCGCGATGAACAGCGAGACGCGGATGCCGGCATCGGTGAGCCGCGCGATATAGGGCGCGAGCGCATTGTGCTGACCGACCACGTCGAGCCCGCCCTCGGTCGTCACCTCCTGGCGCCGTTCAGGCACCAGGCACACCGCATGCGGTTTGGTCGCGAGCGAGATGCGCATCATGTCATCCGTCGCCGCCATCTCGAAATTCAGCGGCTTGGAAATCTCGGCCTTCAGCCGCGCCATGTCCTCGTCACGAATGTGCCGGCGGTCCTCGCGCAAATGCGCGGTGATGCCGTCGGCGCCGGCCTCGATCGCAAGCAGCGCAGCACGGACAGGATCGGGGTGGCCGCCGCCGCGTGCATTACGGACGGTCGCGACATGGTCGATATTGACGCCGAGGCGGAGCGGGGATGCAGGCATTTCAGGACTCACGAGATCGGAGAAACAGGCAAACGCAACGGGCGCCTATCCATTAACACGTTCGACCTTGGCGACGACCGCTTTTGCGCGAAGCTGCGCCAGGATCGCGCTCAGATGCTTGAGATCGTAGACTTCGAGATCAATCGTCGTCTCCGTGAAGTCGGGTGAGCGGCGCTGCATGCTGATGTTGTCGATGTTGCCGTCATGCTCGGCGATCACGGTCGCGATCTGCGCCAGCGCGCCGGGCTCGTTGACGTTCTCGACCTTGATGCGCGCCGGGAAACGCTGCGGCGCGGAGTCCTCGATATCCCAGCGGACGTCGAGCCAACGCTCCGGCTCCTCCTCGAAATCCTTCAAGGCCGGCGACTGGATCGGATAGATCGTAATCCCCTCACCCGGCGTGACGATGCCGACGATGCGGTCGCCTGGCACGGCGCCGCCGTTCGGCGCGAACTTCACCGGCAGATCGGAGTTGTTGCCGCCGATCGGGATCGCAACCGGGCTACGCGACCGCTCGAGCACCTTCTCCTTGAGCTTGGCGGCGAACCCCTTCTTGATGCCATAACGCGCGACGCGCTCCTCCTTGTAGTCGGGATACATCGCGCGCGCGACGTGGGAGGCCTTGATCTCGCCGCGGCCGACGGCCGCCATGACGTCCTCGATCGATGTGCGCGCAAGCCGCGGAAGCGCGCCCTTGAGCTTGTCGTCGGCGTATTCGATCTTGGCGCGCTCGAACAGGCGCTCGACGATACGTCGGCCAAGGCCGGCATATTGATCGCGCACCGCGGTGCGCGTTGCGCGCCGGATTGCGGCGCGCGCCTTGCCGGTGACCGCCAGCGTTTCCCAGGCCGAGGGCGGCGCCGACTGCGCTTCCGAGGTCAGCACCTCGACCTCGTCTCCATTCTGAAGCTCCGAGGACAGCGGGGCGAACTGGCCGTTGATCTTGCAGCCCACCGCGCTGTTGCCGACGTCGGTATGCACGGCATAGGCGAAGTCGATCACATTGGCATGGCGCGGCAGCGCGATGAGCTTGCCCTTCGGGGTGAAGCAGAACACCTGGTCGTGGAACAGCTCGAGCTTGGTGTGCTCGAGGAATTCCTCGGGGTTGGCGCTCTCCGAGAGAATGCCGATAGTGTGGCGCAGCCAGGCGAATGCGTTCGATTCGCGCTTGAGGAATTCGGTCGGGGAGCCCACACCTTCCTTGTAGAAGACGTGCGCTGCGATGCCGCGTTCGGCGATCTGGTCCATCGCCTCGGTGCGGATCTGGAGCTCGACGCGCTGGTTGCCGGGACCGATCACCGTGGTGTGGATCGATCGATAATCGTTCTGCTTCGGCGTCGAAATATAATCCTTGAAGCGTCCGGGCACGACCGGCCAGGTGGTGTGGACGATGCCGAGCGCGCGATAGCAGGCCTCGATGTCGTTGACGACGACGCGGAAGCCGAAAATGTCGGACAATTGCTCGAAGCCCACCGACTTGCGCTCCATCTTGGTCCAGATGGAGAACGGCTTCTTGCGGCGGCCATAGACCCGTGCGCCGAGACCCCGGTGGCGCAGATTGTTGGAGAGCTGGTCCTCGATCTCGCCGATCAGGTTGCGGTTGCGCTCGGCGAGCGCATCGAGCCGCTGCATCACCACCGAATAGGCGTCCGGATCAAGGGTGCGGAAGGACAAATCCTCCAGCTCCTCGCGCATTTCCTGCATGCCCATGCGACCGGCCAGCGGCGCATAGATGTCGAGCGTCTCCTCGGCGATGCGCCGCCGCGATTCGGTGGGCACGAAATCGAGCGTGCGCATGTTGTGCAGGCGGTCGGCGAGCTTGACCAGGAGCACGCGGACGTCGTCGGCAATCGCCAGCAGCAATTTGCGCAGGTTCTCGGCCTGCTTGGCTTCGCGCGACACCAGCTCTAACCGTTTCAACTTGGTCAGGCCTTCCACCAGCGCGCCGATCTCGGGACCAAAGAGCTGGTCGATCTCGGCACGCGTCGCCTCGGTGTCCTCGATGGTGTCGTGCAGCAGCGCGGCGACGATCGTCGCATCGTCGAGCTTCAGGTCGGTGAGAATCGCCGCCACTTCCAGCGGGTGCGAGAAATACGGATCGCCGGAGGCGCGGGTCTGCGAACCGTGCGCCTTCATGGCGTAGACATAGGCGCGGTTCAGCAGGTCTTCGTTGGTGTTCGGATTGTAGGACCGGACGCGCTCGACGAGGTCGTACTGACGCATCATCCGCGCGCGCGGCTTCGCTGGCCGTGCCACCGGCGCAGTCGGGGCCACGGCAACCGATTCGGTCGCGGCCTGCATCTGCGTGGATCTGCGGCGTCGATACACCATGCCGTCCTACCTTCAAACGGACCACGAAACAGCCCGTTGCATACATCCTAAGCTGCGATCGCAGGCACGGCCGATCAATTCGGTGACAGGCGCGCGGCGCGAACCGGCAACGTTATGGTAACCACGAAAACGTCAACAAAAGCAAAGGCCCGAACGGGGTTCGGGCCTTTGATAAGATCACAAGAAGTCGACGATCGCGAGTAAGACGATTACTCGTCCTCCTCGGGCTGCTCTTCCGGCGGCGCGAGGCCCTCGAGGCCCTTCAGGAGCTCCTCTTCGGTCATGCGCTCCACGGCAACTTCGGTATCGTCCGCATCGACGCTGGCGCCGGCGGAGCCGATCAGCGGAACCGTATCCGGCTCGGGCTCGTCGACCTCGACGAACTTCTGGAGGGAGTGCACCAGTTCCTCCCGGAGATCCTCCGGCGAGATGGTCTGGTCGGCAATTTCACGCAACGATACAACAGGGTTCTTGTCGTTATCGCGGTCAACCGTTAGCTGTGAACCGGACGAAATCATGCGGGCGCGGTGGGCGGCCAGCAGGACCAGGTCAAAGCGGTTGTCGACCTTGTCGATACAATCTTCTACGGTGACGCGAGCCATAGACTGTCGCTCCGTTGTGGGTGGGACGAAATATGTGGATGATTGGCGCTAGTTATAGGGGCCGGGCAGGTTTCGCAAGGCCAAATTGTGATTTGGCCTCGCCAAACGGCTCTGCTACCCCCACATTAGGGCTAGGACTGGTGGCTTCCCGGGCCGCTGTCGAGGGCGGCGCCGGTGTACAAGAGTCCGCCATAACTATACCTTGATTGCCCTGACTTCTCCGGATTTGCGGCTTCGACGGGTTTCGGCAGGGCTTTGAACTGCGCGGCTTGCTGCCGCTGCGCCAACAATAACGACATGATCACGAACACTACGCGAGCAAACTGAATGTCACCTTCCTCTACCGACAAGATCGCGCTCTTCATCGACGGGGCCAATCTGTACGCGACAGCGAAGACTCTCGGCTTCGACATCGATTACAAGCGCCTTCTGAAGGAATTTCAGAGCCGCGGAACGCTGCTGCGGGCGTTCTACTACACAGCCATCATCGAGGATCAGGAATATTCCTCGATCCGTCCCCTGATCGACTGGCTCGACTACAACGGCTACACCGTCGTCACCAAGGCGACCAAGGAGTTCATCGACGCGTCCGGCCGCCGCAAGGTCAAGGGCAACATGGACATCGAGCTCGCCGTCGACGCGATGGAGCTCGCCGAGCACATTGATCAGATGGTGCTGTTCTCGGGCGACGGCGACTTCCGCTCCCTGGTCGAGGCCGTGCAGCGCCGCGGCGTGCGGGTCACGGTGATCTCCACCATCGCCAGCCAGCCGCCCATGATCGCCGACGAGCTGCGCCGCCAGGCCGACGTCTTTACCGACCTCGTGGAGTTGCAGTCCAAGCTTGGCCGCGATCCGTCCGAGCGTCCCGCCCCGCGCGACCGCGGCGAGCGCGAGGCGCGCCATCACGCCCCCCAGTTCCTCCAGCGCGCGACCACGATGGCGCCGAGGGGCGATGACGACTTCGAGGAGTGAGGCGGCCCGGTCAAGCCTCCAGGCCCCTAGCCTCGTCCCCGACCGTGATTGTCCGCTCTGCCCGCGCCTGGTCGCCTTTCGCGAGGCGAACCGCGCGCGCGAGCCGTTGTGGCACAATGCCCCGGTCCCACCTTTCGGCGAGATCAGGGCGCGCCTGCTGATCGTCGGCCTCGCGCCGGGGATGCAGGGCGCCAACCGCACGGGCCGGCCGTTCACTGGCGATTATGCCGGCGACCTGCTCTACGCCACGCTGCTCGAATACGGCTTCGCCAAGGGCAACTATCAGGCCCGGCCCGACGACGGCCTCAAACTGGTCGACTGCCGGATCGCCAATGCCGTGCATTGCGTTCCGCCGCAGAACAAGCCGCTGCCGGTGGAGATCAACACCTGCCGGCAGTTTCTCGTCGCCAATCTCGACACGATGCCGAAGCTGCGCGCGATCATCGCGCTCGGGCGGATTGCGCACGACAGCGTGCTCAAGCCGCTGAAGCTGAAGGCCTCGCAGGCTCCCTTCGGCCACGGCGCGGTGCACCAGGCGGGCCCGTTCAAGCTCTACGACAGCTATCACTGCTCCCGCTACAACACCAACACGGGCGTGCTGACGCCGGACATGTTCCGCAGCGTGTTCGCTAGGGTGAAGGCCGACCTCGACTAGGCTTTGGCGGGATTGGCTTTCAGCCAATCCAGCACGTCGCCGGCGTTCCGGTCGGGCGGGAACACCGGATAGAACACGTGAGTGATCTTTGCGTCGTCCACGATCAGGGCGAGGCGCTTGATCAGTGTCAGGCCCGCAACCTCCATGGTCGGCAGATTGAGCGCGCGCGTGAAGGCCAGCTTCTCGTCCGAGAGCACCGGGAACGGCAGATGCAGCCGCGACGCCATCTCGGTCTGGTATTCGTTGCTCTGGGTCGAGAGACCAAACACCTGCGACGCACCGGCGGCCTTCAGCTCGGCGAACAGGTCGCGAAACGCGCAGGTCTGCGGCGTGCAACCGCGCGCACCCGGGATCATGTCCCAATCGTCGACCAGAGAGATCTTGCCGGGCTCGCCGGTGCGGGGATAAGCGAACACCACGGTACGACCCGGGAGCACCGACAGATCGACCGAGGTGTCATCGGTTGCGAGCAGGCTGATCGCGGGCACCATCAACCCCTTCAGATGCGCCGCACCGCCATCGTCGGTGGGGGTTGGAATCTGGCTCCAGTCCACCTCGAGCAGGTTCTTCTGGTTCATCTCGCTATCCCCTCGCCCGCATCAGACGGCCCTTCTCCCGGCTCCAGTCGCGCTTCTTCTCGCTCTCGCGCTTGTCGTGCAGCTTCTTGCCCTTTGCAACCGCGAGCTGCAGCTTGGCCCGCCCCCGCTCGTTGAAATAGAGCTTGAGCGGGATCAGCGTCATGCCCTCGCGGTCGACCGCGCCCATCAGCTTGTTGATCTGGCGGCGGTGCAGCAGCAGCTTTCGCGGGCGCTTGGGCTCGTGGTTGAAGCGGTTGCCCTGGAGATATTCGGGAATGGTGGCGTTGATCAGCCAGATCTCGCCATCCTTCGAATCCGCATAGGACTCCGCAATCGTGCTCTTGCCGTTGCGGATCGACTTCACCTCGGTGCCGGTCAGCGCAATGCCCGCCTCGACCGTATCCTCGATCGCGTAGTTGAAGCGGGCCTTGCGATTTTCCGCCATGACCTTGATAGGACGTTCGTTCTTATCAGCCATGGACAACAAACCTGAGAAAGATACGCCGCGACGCTAACGAATTGGATGAAGCGCGCGCGTCACTTCTTGAGGAGATCGCGGATCTCGGTGAGCAGAACGACCTCCTCCGACGGCTTCGGCGGCTCGGCGGGCTTGGTCTCTTCCTTGCGCTTCAACGTATTCATGGCGCGAATGACCAGGAAAAGCACGAAGGCGATGATGATGAAGTTGATCGTCAGCGTCAGGAAGTTGCCGTAAGCGAGCACGGCGCCTTGCTTTTTCGCATCCGCTAAGTTGGTGGCGGTGACCGCCTTCGACAAGGGGACGTAGTAGTTCGAAAAGTCGAGGCCGCCGGTCGCGGCGCCGATGACCGGCATGATGATGTCACCGACCAGCGAGGTGACGATCGCGCCGAAGGCCGCGCCGATGATCACGCCGACTGCGAGGTCGACGACGTTGCCTTTCATCGCAAACTCACGGAACTCCGTGAGCATCTTCCTGCCCTTCTCGTCGACGCTCATGAACGACTCCCCCGGTTGGCTGGAATCAGTTGATCAGGCCGGCGTGCACCATGGCGCTGCGCACCGCAGCGCGGGTCGGCTCGGAGACCGGAACCATCGGCAACCGGAGCGTCTCGTCGAACTTGCCGAGCAGCGACATCGCGTACTTGACGGGCGCCGGATTGCTCTCGATGAAGAGGTTGTTATGCAGCGGCATCAGCTTGTCGTGGATCGCGAGCGCAGCCTTGGCGTCACCCTTGGCCCAGGCGGCATGGAACTCGGCGCACAGGCGCGGCGCAACGTTCGAGGTCACCGAGATGCAGCCATGGCCACCATGCGCCATGTAGCCGATGATGGTGGCATCCTCGCCGGAGAGCTGGTTGAAGTCCTCGCCGAGCGCCGCGCGCTGCTGCGATACGCGCACCATGCTGGCGGTGGCGTCCTTGACGCCGGCAATGTTCTTCAGCTCCCATAGCCGCTTCATGGTGTCGACCGACATGTCGATCACCGAGCGCGGCGGGATGTTGTAGATGATGATCGGAATCCCGATCGCATCGTTGATCGCCTTGAAGTGCTGGTACATGCCTTCCTGGGTCGGCTTGTTGTAGTAGGGCGTCACCACGAGGACGGCATTGGCGCCCGCCTTTTCGGCATGCTGGGCAAGCTCAACCGCTTCCTTGGTCGAATTGGAGCCGGCGCCGGCGATGACGGGCACGCGGCCCTTGGCCTCCTCGATGCACCATTCGACGACCTTCTTGTGCTCATCGTGGGAGAGCGTCGGGCTCTCGCCGGTGGTGCCGACCGGGACCAGGCCGTTGGTGCCTTCGGAGATCTGCCAGTTGACCAGGGAGCGGAACGCAGCCTCGTCCAGCGAGCCATTTTTGAACGGCGTGACCAAGGCAGTGAACGACCCCCGGAATTTCGTCTTGGCTGCCATGGACTTCCTCCGTACGCGGCGAGATTTAGAGCAAGCCTCTTTCATATCGGGTCTCCCCCGCCGGTAAAAGGCCGCATCCGCGTGACGCACCGTTTAAGCCGCGATTTTGCCGCGGTGGTGGTACAAACCGGGCGACGGTAAGCGGCTGTTGGTATTTTGTCCGCATATTCAATCAAATGCAGCCAGATCTTGTACAGCCCAGATGTACAGATGGGGCTTGAGCCAATTGACTGATTCGGGGCGACGAACCGCCGTGACCTCCTTTCCTCGTGCTGCATGGCGAGCTGCCGGTCTGGCCATGTGCCTGATGGCCGGCCTGTCGATCGGGTGCGTCGCCCTGGCGAAGTCCAGTCAGGCGATCGAGGACGCCGCGAAGCAACCGGCCAAGGAACCGGCCAAGCAACCGGCCAAGCAACCGGCTAAGCAACCCGCGAAGCCGGCGGCCAAAGGAACCGCGAAACCGGCCGCCAAGCAGGCCGCGAAGGATACGACCAAGGGATCGGCCAAAGAGACAGCCAAGGGCGCAAGCACGCCAGCAGCTTCCGCTGCCGCGAAGAAGCCTGCCAGCAAGGACGCGAAGGACAAGCCGAAACCCGCCCCCACCGCTGCGGCGCCAAAATCACGACCGGCCGCGAACGCGCCGGCGGTGACAGCCACCGTCAGACCTTCCGCGCCGGGCCCAGCCTCCGCCAGACCTGTCGCGACGCCCGTGCTGGCGCCTGCGACCCGCCAACACGCCGCGCCCCGCAAGCCGGTTACGCCAGCCGCGGTCGCTGCGACCTCATCGACGTCGCAAGCCGACAAGGAGACGCTGGAGAACGTCATCGAGCTGGTGCGCAAGCGCAAGCCGGGCGAAGCCAGCAGTTACGCAGATTCGATTTCCGATCCGGTCGCGCGAAAGCTAGCGGAATGGATCATCCTGCGCAGCGAGGACAATGGTGCCAGCGTTGAGCGCTACCGCGCCTTCCTCTCCGCCAATCCGAGCTGGCCGTCGCAGACCTTCCTGCGCCGTCGGCTCGAAGCCGCGATGTGGGATGACAAGCGCGACGATTCCGTCGGCTGGTCGTGGTTTGAGAACGAATCCCCCGTTTCGGCCAAAGGCCGCTTCGTGCTTGCCAAGGCCATGCTGGCGCGCGGTGACCGAGCCAATGCCGAACGGCTGGTGCGCGAGGCCTGGCGCAGCGATCCGATGTCGGAGGAGACCGAGAACAACGCGCTCGATCAGTTCGGCGCCCTGCTGACGCCGGGCGACCAGAAGGCGCGGATGGACACGCTGCTCTACGGAAGTGAGCACGAGGCGGCGCTGCGCGCGGCAAAACGGCTTGGCGCCGGCTATGTCGCCCTCGCCAAGGCCCGTATCGCCTCCTTCAAGAAGGCGCCGAACACGCGCGCGCTGCTCGAAGAGGTGCCGCGCGAGCTGCACAGCGATCCCGGCTTCATCTTCAGCAAAATCCAGCTGCTGCGCCGGGAGGAGAAGTTTGCCGAAGCGGCTCAACTGATGCTGTCGGCGCCGAAGGATCCGAACCGGCTCTACAATCTCGATGAATGGTGGATCGAGCGGCGGCTCCTGGCTCGCAAGATGATCGACTCCGAGGACTTCCGCAGCGCCTACCTGATTGCGCGCGACGGGGCCCTGCCCTCGCGCGATATCTACAAGACCGAGCAGGAATTCACGGCGGGCTGGATCGCACTTCGCTTCCTCAACGATCCCGCAGCGGCCAGCCAGCACTTTGCCCGCATCGGCGTCGGCAGCGTCAATCCGACCACGCTGGCGCGTGCCGGTTACTGGCAGGGGCGCGCGGCGGAGGCCGCCGGACGTCAGCAGGAAGCGCGCAACGCCTATGCCCGCGCCGCCGAGCAATCGACCAGCTATTACGGCCAGCTGGCACGCGCCAAGCTCGGCCTGCCGCAGATCGAGCTCAACAGCCAGCCCCGCAGCCGCGGCGCCGGGCGGCTCGAGATCGTGCGGGCCGCGCAATTGCTCTACGAACTCGATGAACGCGAGCTGACAGTGCCGCTGCTCGCCGACATGGGCGAGAACGGCGATCCCGAGGCTTTGGCCGGCCTCGGCGAGCTGGCCCAGCGCTATGGCGACGCGCGCGGCATGCTGCTGGTCGGGAAAGCCGCACTCAATCGCGGCCTGCCGTTCGATTTCTATGCCTACCCCGTCAACGGCATTCCGCAGTTTTCACAGATCGGCCCCGAGGTCGAACGCAGCATCGTCTACGCGATCGCGCGGCAGGAGAGCGCGTTCAACCCCGCCGTGGTCTCACCTGCCCAGGCCTACGGTTTGATGCAGGTGACGCCGGACGCGGCGCGCTATGTCTGCAAGCGGCACGGCGCGACTTACGACCTGTCGCGGCTGAAGAACGATTCCTCGTACAATGCCACGCTCGGTGCGGCCGAACTCGGCGGCCTGCTTGAGGACTATCGCGGCTCTTACATCATGACGTTTGCCGCCTATAACGCCGGGCGCGGCAGCGTGAAGAAGTGGATCGACCGCTACGGTGATCCGCGTGACGCCAAGGTCGACGCGGTCGACTGGGTCGAGCTGATTCCCTTCTCTGAAACCCGCAACTACGTGCAGCGGATCATGGAGAATCTCCAGGTCTACCGCGCCCGCTTCGGCGGCGGCACGCGGTTGCAGATCGAGGCCGATTTGCACCGTGGCGCCGGCAGCGTGGAATAGCGGCGCTCCACGACAGCGTCGCTCCCGTCCGAGGGCGTATCAGCTTACGCGAAAGCCGCAACGCCGGTCCCGATTTTCACCACGTCCTGCCCGGAGCGGCCCGGCCACGAGGTGCGCGGACGGGGCCGGCTGAACCCGGCTGGGACCAATATGGGTTGACCATGCACATTGCGGGCAAGCCGAGCGCAGCCTCTTTACACGCTTCCCAAGAAGCATAGCTGCAGTAGATCGTGCTGCTGCCGCCCCACTCCCATCTTTGCAGGCATACAGGGTAGTTGGGATCGTACCGTTGGGCCGATGCTGGCCCGATAGCGAGGATTGTGGCGCCAGCGACGAGGCTTGCACGAATCGCGTCCATCGTCGCCCGCCTCCGAAATATCCGACTGTTCACGATTGAATACTCCCGCACCGCTTCCTCCGAGAAGCGCAGCCAATTCTTCCAGGACAGCATACGTCGGATCACCAACAAAGAAAAACCCCGGCAGTTTCCTGCCGGGGCTCTCCAATCAATCGGATGATTGATCTTAGAAGTTGCGCTGAGCGCGGAGCATCATGGTCAGCGAGTTCTGATCCTTCAGCTCGTAGGTCGCAGCCGGCTTCGCGAAGGCGGCAACAGCAGGGGCATTGATGGCGCCCGAGTACTTCTGGTCGAGCATCGTGTAGCTCAGGTCAGCCGTGAACGCCAGGTTCTTGACCGGGGTCCAGACGGTGTTGACACCGATCACGCCGATGTTGAAGTCCGGGTTGCAGGTCGAGCCAGCGACGGCGATCGTGGCGAAGTTCGCGCAGATCAGGCCCTTGCTCGTGTTGCCGTAGCCCATATGAGCATAGCCACCGTAGATGGCGCTGGCCCAGTTCGGGGTCCAGTTGTGGGTGTAACCACCGCGGAAGCCCCAAGCCTTGGTCGTCTCGATGCCGGTGCCGGCGCCGAAGACGCCGTCAGTGATACCAGCGAAACCAACGCTCTGGTAAGCACCAGCTAGGCCAGTGCCGCTGTACATCGAGAAGTTCTGCGGCCACGAGATGTTGCCGAAGACGTAGTGAGCCGCACCGTCGGCGTAGACGGCCTGCATGTTGATCGAGTCACCCGCACCGGTCGGGATGTTCTTGATCGACAAGGCGCCCTGCACAGCCCAGCCCCACTTGTCGGCTGGGTGGTCGGTGGCCTCGGTCGCACCGTAGTACGCACTGTGGATATCATGCGCGACAGCCGCGATCTGGAACAGACCCCAAGCCTGGTCAACACGAACCTGACCGACGATGTCGGGAGAACGGTTCGCACCCCAATCGTACGTGCCGTAGTTGCCCTGGATGAGGGCAGCGGCAGCATTCGCAGCAGCCGAAGTCGTAACAATGGCGCCTGCGCCGTTCACAGCACTGCTGGCCGCAAAGCCGGTCGCATTCCACAGGTTCGATTGACCGCCGCCATTGCCCGTCGTCTGATCCTGGATCGACACTGCGGCGGTGATGCCCTGGCCGAAGTCAGCCGTGTAGGTGGCCTGGTTCACACCGGTGACGAAGTTCGAGCCGCCCGGAATGGTATCGGGACCGCCAGCCGGATAGCCCGTCCACGGCGCATCGAAGATCGAGACGGTGCGACCGAAGGTGAAGCCAGCGAACTGGATGAAGGCGTGGTAGAGGCCGAGACCAGCGGCACCACCTGCAGCGGCTGACGGGTTGCTGGCGGAGACCGTTCCGGAGTCAACGCTGAACACCATGTCGGCGAAGGTGCGGACCACGCCGTACTCGGTTGCGGTGCGGGTATCGACCGTGAGGTCCATACGAGCGCGGCTGTAATAGTAGTTCGTCAGACGGTTGTTCGAGCCGCCGTTGAAGGTGCCCTGGCTAAACCGGAAGCCGTAGTCGTTAGCGCCGCCGAGGATCATGTCCGCGCGGACGTAACCACCCAGCTTGATGCAGGTGTCGGTGCCGGGGATGTAGTAGAAACCCGCACCGTACAGCGAGCAGATCTTCACGTATTCGACGGCCTTTGCCTTCAACGGAAGGTCGGCTGCCTGGGCTCCGCCAACGGCGAGCAGACCCGCCACTGAGCCGAGCAAAAGGCTCTTAAAGTTCATGTTAAACCTCCAAGTTGCTCTTCAGGGAAGGTCACTGACCCGGACGGCCAATTCCCCACCCCCCTCTAAATCACCGCCCTGGCCACCTTCGCGTCTTCGGACACACCCGCAGGAACACGAGGGACTTAAGCGATCCGAAAACTCGGAGAGCTGAGTTCAGAAAATTCAGTAAGTTACTGGATTGCCATGACTATCGGGATGCCTGTAAGTACAAGGTACCGTACAAATGGCACTGCTGATGGCTGGACTGACACGAACTTCTACGGGCGCGTACGTGGCCCGCAAGGTGATCCCCAAAGACATTCGAGTTGAGTACGCGGCGAGGTTTGGCAACGCTTGGGAAGAGAAGTTCCGCCTCGAAAAAGGCGCCTCAGATCATGAAGCGCGAGCGCGTTTCGGGGAGTGGTTGGCCGACATCGAGACGCGCATCGGCAGCCTTAGAGCCGCCAAAAGAAACGGCCCTCAACCCCTGACCCGTCAAAATGCCTACGCGCTGGCAGGCAGGTGGTATGATTGGTTCCTCACGCGACACGAACGGGACCTTCGTACGCCGGCCCATTGGCGAGACTTGGCTGACACCTTGGTCTGGAACGTGATACGTCCACATGCACCGGATGACTACGAAGAGCGCCCGAGGGACGATCCACATTGGGATTGGCAATTCGATCCGCAGGTCAGAGAAGCAATCCGCCCCGCCATCGCCGCTGAAGCCCAGACTGCTGCCTTCCTTTTGGAACAGGGCCTCAGCTTGTCTCCAGATGCCACCAATCTTTTCTTGGACGCCGTTAGCGACAACCTACTGCCGGCATTCCAGCGATTGGAAGCACTTTCACGTGGCGACTACTCGCCGGATGTCCATCAGCAGGGCTTCTCCCGATTTGCAGAGGCCGAGGGGAGTACTCCTGTCAGAGCGATGGAATTGTTCGAGGCTTGGAAGAAAGCTGTGCAGCCGGCGGAAGGAACGGTCTACCGATGGGTCACCGTGTTCAAGGAAGCTGATCGACATTTTCCCGATGTCCGAAACATCAGCTTTGAAAAGGCCAAGACGTGGATGAACGGGCTGGTCAATGAAAGGCGGTCAGCCGGAACTGTTGCAGTCGCATGGCGCACAGCCCTAAAGACGGTCTTTGGCTGGGGCGTTGCAGAAAAGATTATCGACAACAATCCGTTTCCACAGGTGCGGATCAGCGTGCCTCGAAAGAACATCGAACGTGAAACCAAAGCCTTTGATGATGCTGAGATCAAGATCATCTTGGCAGCAGCACTGCGATGTGATGACACGAAGTCACATCGAGAACGAGCGTTTAGATGGGTGCCTTGGATTTGTGCCTACACCGGCGCTCGCGCTGGCGAGATTACTCAACTTCGCGCGACCGACATTCAGGAGCGCAATGGGGCTCACTTCGCTAAGCTGACACCATCCGCTGGTAAGATAAAAACACGCAAGGCCCGGACAGTACCGCTTCATCAGCACCTTATTGCACAGGGGTTTCTCAATTTCGTCGAACGAGCCCAAGGCGGGCCACTGTTTTACTCTACAAAGCGGCGGCGGGTCACAAAGGTCGAAGATGGACCTCGGCAGAGCCCCGCTGAGCGCATGAGGTCCCAGGTTGGCACTTGGGTCCGCTCACTCGGTATCACCGATCCAGAGTTAAGCCCCAATCACGCATGGCGCCACACGTTTAAGGCTATGGCAGCCCGGGTAGGCATCGACGAACGTTATAGCGACGCAATCACAGGGCATTCGCCCGCGACAATCGGACGAGCATACACGAAGCCTCTTCCGCAGGACCTCGCCGAAGCTGTGAAGAAATTTCCGATGTACAAGGTGGACTGATGTCGCCTCCCGGCCAACTCAATATCGTTGCTGATCTTCTCGTGTGCTGCTCGCCGCAGGCGTAACTCGGGAGGAAATCGCCGCCGAGAAGGCCGCACAACTAGCGAAGCTGAATGAGAACGGGGCTGCAGTTGGCTCGGGTATAATACCATAGAGCAATAACCGCACATGGGCTGAGGTACACCTGCGTGCGGTCACATCAGCCCTATACGCAGTGCTGAGACAACTTGTCGGAACACGATGCTCATGGGGCAACGAGAGGAAGACCACATTGTTGAAACACTCCGCTGTCCCGGAGACGGAGGCATCCAATGGAACTGAGCTGCGAGATGCCACCTTCGCTTCCCTTGAGGGACACGCGAGCACCGAAGCGGCGCAGGCTCTCACCGAGGCTGTTAACGAGCAGGTGCTGCGTCTGTTAGCCCACAGAGAGTTTTTCGGAAAGTCCAAGGCGAACCGCAACAAGCTCAAGCCAGCTATCGCGGCTTTCTTAGCTGATCTGCTGAGCGCTGAGGGCAATTGGGTTTATCGGTCACTCAAGACAGACGGCTTCACGGGAGCTCCAGTCGGTGCCCGCGTGTTTATTTCGCTCCAAGATGCAATGCGAGAGCTTGGCCTTGTGGAGCACCGTCCAGGAGTTACTGAACGCTGGGTCCGTTTTGACGAACACGGGCCGCCATTGGCCTCGCGGCGTAGGGCCGCGCGTTATCGTCCTGCCGATGCGCTCTTAGCGCTGGCGGGCGAGCACGGAATAGGCTTTGACAATGCGCTAGACCATTTTGACTACGGCTTGCCGAAGCAGCCGCTTCAGAAACGCGCCGCCAGCACATGGGATGGTGGCCGCAAGGTGCAAGGACGCCGACTGAAGTTCGAGCACACGGACCTGTCTCTGAAGCTGGAAGCGGACGTGCGGGAGCTGAATGAATTTCTTGCAAAGCAGACCTTCGGCGGTGGCTGCATACACCGTGGCTATGTCCGCATCTTCCAGAATGGCGACGCCGCAGACTTTAATTGGGATCAGGGCGGGCGTCTGTACAGCCAACCGGCAGACAAGAACTACCAACAGCAGAGCGGCAAGAAGCGCCTTGAGATGACAATCAATGGCTCGCCCGTAGTCGAAATTGATCTGCGAGCGAGCTACCTGACCATCTTCTACGCTTGGCATGGCTTGCAACTCGACAGGCGACAGGACCCTTACGTTATCCCCGGACTAGGCGACGAGGCGCGCGCCGTCGTGAAGCTTTGGGTGGCCGCGACGTTCGGGAGCACTGGCCCGCTGCGCAATTGGCCTGCGGTCATCCTGAAGGATTACGAGGAAGAGCACCACCATCCTCTGGACACCAATCGGTACCCTGCGGTCGAGCTAGGTGAGCTGATAACCAAGCACCACCCGCTTCTCGGCCAGTGGGGCCAACCGCTCAAGGATGGCCGGGTGCGCACTTGGGCTGATCTTATGTTTGATGAGAGCCGCGTTGTCGTCGCAGCGATGCAAGGGTTGATGCGGGATGGCATCCCGAGCTTAGCGGTGCATGACAGCCTGATTGTGCCTGAACAGCATGAGCGCCGAGGCGCAATGGCGTTGATGGGGGCTTTCGGGGGCCATTTCCGCGTGGGCCATATCCCCGTCAGGCCGAGCCTCAAAGTCAACAGCAGGCAGGGAGAACACCTGTTTGTGCCATAATGGCCCCCTTACCCCCCTTAGACCTATTAGGGATTGGGGATATAGCTAATAGCAACAGCCAACCCCCCAGCGCACATCGCCTATAACGGAGAACGAATTTGACGATCATCCGTCCACAAGGGCCGAACAGCAGGTTGGGGCTGAAATCGGCGGCCGTATCTGTACCAACGGCTGGTGGTCTGACTTTGGGGTCGAACAGGGCTTCAACCACAATGCCCCTGTAGGACTCTAGAAAGCCCGTGGGGCGTTTGACGCTAGGCCCGGTCCTCCCCAGCGGGTAGCCAGACCGGCCACCAGTGGACTCCCTAGAGTCATACAGGACTCCCGCTCCGCGTGGGCCCGGTAGGTGTGGGCCCCTACGGTACTCCCAGGAAGCACACCGCCCTGTTGAACTGAGCAAAGGCCAAAGCCTTTAGCCCGACAATTTTGAAGCCATAGGGGCCCAAAGTTTCCGGGAGGGGCCCCCGGCTGCCCCGGAGTCCCTTAGCTAAGCTATGTCGCAGCTAAAGCAGGCGGCGCTTTAGCCGGGTCCTCAGCTCTCCTCTAGAGCCCGATAGACCGACGCACGGCCAATCCCGAGAGCTTTAGCAATGGCTGATGCGCCTCTCCCTTCCGCGTGCAGTGCCTTCACTTTGGCGACATCCACCGAGGGCTTGCGTCCTTTGTAGACCCCACGGGCCTTAGCGCCCGCAATGCCTTCCAGTTGACGTTCACGGCGTAAGTTGGTCTCGAACTCAGCGAACACGCCCAGCATGTCGAGGAAGCATTTTCCCGCTGCTGTGCTCGTATCGATGGGTTGCTCTGTGGCACGCAGGGATGCACCGCGAGCCTTCACGCTCCGCACGATGTCCTGAAGGTCACCGATGCTGCGCGCCAACCGGTCGATGCGCGTTACCATCAGCACGTCACCGGAGCGGAGAAAGTCCAACACGGTAAGCAGGGCCTCGCGGCCGGTGGTGGTGGTACCCGTCCGCTTCTCAGAGCGGATCAGGTCGCAACCAGCGGCACGCAAGGCGGCTTCCTGTACAGCAAGGTTCTGGTCGGTGGTGCTAACGCGAGCGTAGCCGATAGTTGTCATTCAAGGCTCCATGTCTCAATGAGGTCTAGACCCTGAGATCATGATGTCTCGAAAATATGAAGTCAATCTTATTGAGACGTTTTTCCTGTCTCACCGCGCTGTCTCACACGCGTATACCCTTATCGAACACCTGGATGCCCAAAAGCAAAGACCCCCGGCAGTTTCCTGCCGAGGGCCCTTAGTTTGATCTGTGAGACTAGATCAGAAGTTGCGCTGAGCGCGGAGCATCATGGTCAGCGAGTTCTGATCCTTCAGCTCGTACGTAGCAGCCGGCTTCGCGAAGCCCGCAACGGCCGGGGCCGCGATGGTGCCCGAGTACTTCTGGTCCAGATGGGTCCAGCTCAGGTCGGCCGTGAACGCCAGGTTCTTGACCGGAGTCCAGACGGTGTTGACACCGACGACGCCGATGTTGAAGTCCGGGTTACAGGTCGCAGTGGCGCCAAAACCTGCTGCGACGAAGTTGCCGCAGATCAGCGCCTTGCTCGCGTCACCGTACTTCAACTGAGCATAGCCACCGTAAACGGCGCTGGCCCAGTTCGGGCTCCAGTTGTGGGTGTAACCACCGCGGAAGCCCCAAGCCTTGGTCGTCTGGATGCCGGTGCCGGTGCCGAAGACGCCGTCGGAAATACCAGCGAAACCAACGCTCTGGTAAGCAATGCCGCTGCCGCTGTACATCGACCAGTTCATCGGCCACGCGATGTTGCCGAAGACGTAGTGAGCCGCACCATCGGCGTAGACGGCCTGCATGTTGATCGAGTCACCCGCACCAGTCGGGATGTTCTTGATCGACAAGGCGCCCTGCACAGCCCAGCCCCACTTGTCGGCGGGGTGATCGCTGGTCTCAAACGCGCCGTAGTACGCACTGTGAATGTCATGCGCGACAACCGCGATCTGGGCCAGACCCCAAGCCTGGTCAACACGAACCTGACCGACGATGTCGGGAGAACGCTGAGCGCCCCAATCGTAGACGCCGTATGTACCCTGGATCAGGGCAGCGCCCGCAGCAGCCGTAGTCGCAAAGCCGGTCGCATTCCACAGGTTCGACTGACCGGAGCCATTGCCCGTCGTCTGATCCTGGATCGACACTGCGGCGGTGATGCCCTGGCCGAAGTCAGCCGTGTAGGTGGCCTGGTTCACACCGGTGACGAAGTTCGAGCCGCCCGGAATGGTATCGGGACCGCCAGCCGGATAGCCCGTCCACGGCGCATCGAAGATCGAGACGGTGCGACCGAAGGTGAAGCCAGCGAACTGGATGAAGGCGTGGTAGAGGCCGAGACCAGCGGCACTGCTCGTCGGAATGGACGGGTTGCTGCCACCGATGGTGTTGGAGTCTTGGGTGAAGACCAGGTCAGCGAAGGTGCGGACCACGCCGTACTCGGTCGCCGTGCGAGTATCGACCGTGAGGTCCATACGAGCGCGCATGTAGTAGTAGTTCGTCAGACGGTTGTTCGAACCGCCGTTGAAGTTGCCAGTGCTCCACTGGAAACCGTAGCTGTTGGCGCCGCCAAGAATGTAGTCAGCGCGCACATAGCCACCCAGCTTGATGCAAGTGTCGGTGCCGGGGATGTAGTAGAAACCCGCACCGTACAGGGAGCAGATCCTCACGTATTCGACGGCCTTCGCCTTCAAGGGAAGATCGGCCGCCTGC
Organism: Bradyrhizobium sp. USDA 4472; assembly: GCF_054058595.1. Lineage (NCBI taxonomy): Bacteria > Pseudomonadati > Pseudomonadota > Alphaproteobacteria > Hyphomicrobiales > Nitrobacteraceae > Bradyrhizobium > Bradyrhizobium sp. USDA 4472. The sequence continues at coordinate 5,849,194 of NZ_JBSSAM010000001.1, read as the reverse complement.
GCTCCGCCAACAGCGAGCAGACCCGCCACTGAGCCAAGCAAAAGGCCCTTCAAGTTCATTGTTAAACCTCCAGATTGAAGCTTCGTACAATCCCTCGTACAAAGCCGTTTGAACTGCCCGCGAAAACTCGTTGAAAATCAACGCATCCGCCTAGTTCAGGTCTACTTAAGCGAAAGACCTAAACGGGACGACCTCGGGATGCCCCCCTCCGTCGCCTGATCACAACAACTGAACGTCGTTGCACACACAACAAAAGATCGCTCCGGAACGGGCCTATCAAGCGTGTTTTTCGACGGGTGTTGCACAATTAACACGCAGATGTGATCGCGCGGCATCGCTAATCAATTGTTTTTACTTGTCTTTTTTGACAAGTTCGTTTGCGGTCGAAGTTCGCGTTTGGTCGTGCCCGGGCCAGCTTACGCACAGCTCCAGGTCTGAGCACCCGAATCGGGGAATGCGGGGACTGGAGCGGGATGTGTAATCCCGTAAGGCTCGGCGAGCCGGGAAACAGCCGCCCCCCGCGCCACCGCGTGCGTGTGTCACGGACACTCTATATGTCTGGGAACCCGCCGAAGGTCAGGGAATCCCGCAGCGGCGGAAATCGTTGGGAATATTCGAGCGAAAACACACGCTTCCAAATTGACCGGCCCAAGCAATTAGATGCATAAGGCTCGCACCGGAGAGGTGGCCGAGTGGCTGAAGGCAACGCTTTGCTAAAGCGTCATACGGTCTCAAGCTGTATCGAGGGTTCGAATCCCTCCCTCTCCGCCACCCAGCTGCGGGCCGCCTGCGAGGCGATGCTGCACGAGGATTTAGGACCGTAGCTGGCTTGAACCGCAGGAGAGGCGCTCGCAGCCCAAGCCCGCAAGTCGAAGTCGAGTTTCCCGGGGGTCGGGGCGCTGAACCGCTCAGTGCGCGGACGCCCACGCCCTCGCCTCTCGCTGCGCGGTCGCGATCTCGGCCTCCGACATCTGCCCCGCCACTTCCTGGCGCAGCGCAACGGCGTCCCGGCGGCCCTTCAGGGCAGCAAGATTGAACCATTTGTGCGCGGCGACGAGGTCGATCAGACCCGAGCGGCCGCTCGCCCAATAGAGTCCGCGCTCGAACAGAACGTCTGACAGCGCGGTCGCATCGATCGGCGTCGCCGTATCGAGATCGAAAGTACCCTGAAACATAACGCATCCCCTTTTCTTATGCCGCCTCTAATCCCCGGAGCGCGGCTCCCGTCCAACTCTGATGTGCAAAATCCCTTCTGGGATCGTGCGCTGTTCAACTCATCCCCAAGGGCTTCTTGCCCGTTGCCGTTTGCCGGCTTGTTGGAGGCGATGATGGCGGGCAAATTTGAATGGCAGTTTAAGTATCGCGATGAAGCAGACGTAAACGGGAAGCCGCGCCGCGCGCGTGAGAATTTCAAGAAGTCCCTGATTTGCAGGTACTTCTGCGTTTCCTCAGGATGCGTTTACCCTGTGATTTTCGGACATCGATAACCATCGCGCACAGTGCCACGCCTCGTGCGGTCACATGTCGGAGGTGGCGCGCGCGACAGGCCGCATGGCCGCTCGCGCTGCGGCCTGTCGCGCTCGCGGCAATCATGCCGGCGCGCCCAGCCTCGACGGCCCGGCCACGCACAGCGGCGGCGCAGTCAGATCAACAATGTCGGGAAAGGGATTGCCGGCAATACCCCGGCCTCAGGGAACGAGGGCGTCGGCGAACACGTCAGGACCAGATTCCAAATGAGCCCGAAGGCCGCGTGTGGAATTGCGGAGCCCTTGTTCAGGGAGACCGCACCGAACGAAGAAAACTCGTTTCTTCTGCCGGACCGGACTTTGGCGGGCAGGCCCGCGAAGCTGACGATCCGACCGTTGACCTGATGTCTCGCCGACACCCTCTGTCGTCGACCAGAACCTCTGGGAGGCGCTGATGACGTGCCGGCTGCTAGGAGCCGGCAACTTCAGAAGTCGAAGTTACTTCTTCTTCGCGACCTTGCGGGTCTTCTTCGCAGTCTTCTTCACTGCGCTCTTCGCCTTCTTCGCCTTCTTCGCTTTCTTCGCTTTCTTGGCCATGTTGCCCTCCGATGTGTGAGATGGCTTTAATCGCTGCGCGCATTCGGGGATCGAATGTGCGCTCACCCCAAATACACCAACACGACGAAAAAAACATCTTCTCACTTAAGGAAGTGTTGACGACGCAGCGCGCGTGCGCCAGCCGCGCTTGATTTGCCAGTCGGCAGCCACTCGCGTCCACGATTGCAAATGCTTCTCTCGACATCGACGTCGGCAAGCGCCGCGACTGCCGGAATATCCTATGCAGCAAGCATTATTCTGCTCACGCACATCTCGCGCGATCAGCGCGACGATGAACGCTGCGAAGCACGCGATCGCGCAGCGGAGGCGAGTCGCGGACTCTGAGTCGCGAATTTTGGCAACGAAATTATTTTCATGCTTAACGGCGGGAGCGCTCGTCGGAGCGTGTGCAAGTCGCCGTTTTGCGCGAATCGCGCGGTGGCGATTCGGCGGCGCTGCGCGCCTTTGAGCAGCTGATGATTGCCGCAGATGAGGCGCGCGAGCGTCGCATCACGGGGTCAAGCGAGGTGACGATGCGCGTCCGTCACCTCGTCCGAACGCGTGACGTCAGATGCCGAGCTTGGACTTGAGCAGGTCGTTGACGCTCTGCGGGTTGGCCTTGCCGCCTGACGACTTCATCACCTGGCCCACGAACCAGCCAAGCGACTGCGGCTTGTCCTTCACCTGCGCAGCCTTGTCGGGATTGGCCGCGATGATGTCGTCGACAACCTTTTCGATCGCCGAAAGATCCGTGACCTGCTTCATGCCGCGGCTTTCGACCAGCGCGCGCGGGTCGCCGCCCTCCTGCCAGACGATCTCGAACAGATCCTTGGCGATCTTGCCCGAGATCGTGCCCTCGCCGATCAGGTCGATGATCGCCGCCAGCTGCTCGGACGTCACAGGAGAGTCGGTAATATCACGGCCCTCCTTGTTGAGACGGCCGAACAGTTCGTTGATCACCCAATTCGCCGCCATCTTGCCGTCGCGGGCGCGGTTGGCGAGCCTGTCGAGCACCGTCTCGTAGAACACAGCGCTCTCGCGCTCGGCCACCAGCACGCCCGCATCATAACCCGAGAGGCCGAAGTCGGCGACAAAACGCGCCTTCTTCTGGTCCGGCAGCTCGGGAAGCGCTGCCTTCAGCTCGTCCACGAAGCTCTGCGAGAACTCCAGCGGCAGCAGATCCGGATCGGGGAAGTAGCGGTAGTCATGCGCCTCTTCCTTCGACCGCAGTGAGCGCGTCTCGCCCTTGTTGGGGTCGTAGAGCCGTGTTTCCTGATCGATCTTGCCGCCGTCCTCCAAAATCTCGATCTGGCGGCGCGCCTCGTAGTCGATGGCCTGGCCGATGAAGGTGATCGAGTTCAGGTTCTTGATCTCGCAGCGGGTGCCGAGCGGCGCGCCCGGCTTGCGCACGGAGACGTTGACGTCGGCGCGCAAGGATCCCTTCTCCATGTCGCCGTCGCAGGTGCCGAGATAGCGCATGATCGAGCGCAGCTTGGTCACATAGGCCTTGGCCTGCTCGGCGTCGCGGATATCGGGCTTGGAAACGATCTCCATCAGCGCCACGCCACAGCGGTTGAGATCGATCAGGGATTGCGACGGCAGCTTGTCGTGCTGCATCTTTGCCGGATCCTGCTCCAGATGCAGCCGCTCGATGCCGATGGAGACGCTGCGGCCACCGTCGAGCTCGACCAGCACGTCGCCCTCGCCCACGATCGGCGACTTGTACTGGCTGATCTGGTAGCCCTGCGGCAGGTCCGGATAGAAATAGTTCTTCCTGTCGAACACCGAACGCAGATTGATCTTTGCGTTGAGACCGAGCCCGGTCCGGACAGCCTGCCTGACGCATTCCTCGTTGATCACAGGCAGCATGCCCGGCATGGCCGCATCGACCAGCGACACTTGGGTGTTTGGATCACCACCGAACGCAGTCGAGGCGCCCGAGAACAATTTTGATTTGGATGTCACCTGGGCGTGGATCTCCATGCCGATGACCGTCTCCCAGTCGCCGGTGGCGCCCTTGAGAAGCTTGTGCGTAGCCGTGCTCATGTCCTGCTCCCGAGCAGCGTGGCAGCGATCCGCTCCCACTCCGCTTCCAATGAATCCTTTGCCGCGACCTGGCCGGCCTGGCGATACCAGTACCCGGCATTGCGGAGATCGCCTTCGATGCGGTGCAGATACGCGTGCACCCAGGCCGCCTCGCGGCTGCTCTCGTCCTGAACGATCCTGTGCGCCTGGTCCCAGTCGCCCTTCGCAGCCCACCAGAGACCCGCGAGCGGCGCGCTCAACTCCGGCGCGGGTGCCGCACCATCGAGGCTTGCGATGAAGCCGGCGACATTCACCACCACCTCGCGGGCGTGAAGCGGCCGGCCGCCTGCTCGATCACTTCGCCGAGCGAGAACAACGTCTCCTCCTCGAATGGACGGCCGATCAGTTGCAGGCCGAGAGGCAGGCCCTGACTGTCCTTGCCTGATGGCACGGCAATGCCCGGCAGGCCCGCCATATTCACGGTGACCGTGAAGATGTCGTTGAGATACATCTCGACGGGATCGGCCCCGCCTTTCTCACCGATGCCGAAGGCCGCCGACGGCGTCGCCGGGGTGAGGATCGCGTCCACACCCCTCTCGAAGCAATCCTCAAAATCCCTCTTGATCAGCGTGCGCACCTTCTGGGCGCGCAGATAATAGGCGTCGTAGTAGCCGGCCGAGAGCACATAGGTGCCGATCATGACGCGGCGGCGCACCTCGGCGCCAAAACCTTTGGCGCGGGTGTTCTCGTAGAGCTCGGTGATGGTCTTGCCGTGCTCGCGCAGGCCATAGCGGACGCCGTCGTAACGCGCGAGGTTGGAGGAGGCCTCCGCCGGCGCCACGATGTAATAGGCCGGCAGCGCGTATTTGGTGTGCGGCAGCGATACCTCGACCAGCTCGGCGCCGGCCGCCTTCAGCCACGCCGCGCCCTCACTCCAGAGCTTCTCGATCTCGCCCGGCATGCCGTCGAGACGATACTCCTTGGGAATGCCGATCTTCATGCCCTTCACGGATTTGCCGATCGCGGCTTCATAATCAGGCACGGCAATATCGACCGAAGTCGTGTCCTTCGGATCGTGGCCGGCCATCGAGCGCAGCAGCATCGCGCTGTCGCGCACGCTGCGCGCAATTGGACCGGCCTGGTCGAGCGAAGAGGCAAACGCGACGATGCCCCAGCGCGAGCAGCGGCCATAAGTCGGCTTGATGCCCACGGTTGCGGTGAACGCCGCCGGCTGGCGGATCGAGCCGCCGGTGTCGGTCGCGGTCGCGCCCATGCACAGCAGCGCAGCCACCGCCGAGGCCGAGCCGCCGGACGAGCCACCCGGCACCAGGGTGGTGTTGGAGCCCTCGCGCCGCCAGGGATTGCCGACGGGACCGAAGCACGAGGTCTCGTTCGCCGAGCCCATCGCGAACTCGTCATTGTTGAGCTTGCCGAGCATGACGGCGCCGTCGCGCCAGAGCTGCGAGGTGACGGTCGACTCATAGGTCGGCACGAAATTGCCGAGGATCTTCGAGCACGCCGTGGTGCGCACCCCCTTGGTCGCGAACAGATCCTTGATGCCGAGCGGGATGCCGGCGAGCGGACCGGCGTCGCCCTTGACGATCCTGCCGTCCGCCTCGCGCGCCATGGCCCGCGCCTGGTCCGGCGTCTCCATCACGAAGGCATTGAGCACGCGCGCTTTCTCGATCGCGCTCAGATGCGCGTCGGTCAGCTCCAGCGACGTGAAAGTCTTGTCGGCGAGACCCTTACGGGCCTCGGCGAGCGTCAGCGATGTCAAATCGGTCATTTATTGATCGGGCTACAGAAGAAAGGAGACAGGGTCTTGTCGTTGGCCGGGTCGTCTTTTTTGGCGGCCGCATCCGCGGCGGCCTGCATTTCGTCGAGCACGGCATTGACGGCGACGTTGGGATCGGCAGCCTTACCCTGCCGTTCCATCTTGTCGAGGTAGTTCATGTAGGCCTGATAGGCCTTCTCATCGTCGCAAAGCATGCACATCGCACGGCGTCCTAAGAGTCTTTAGTTGACGCGTTTTCTTGACGCGAACCGGATTCCACTTCGCTCGAAAACGCTATGCTACTCGACGACCTTCGGCACCAGGAAGAAGTGACCTTCGGTCTCAGGCGCGTTGGCAACGATATCGTCGGCGATCTCGCCGTCGTTCACCACGTCTTGCCGCTTCTTCATCTGCATCGGGGTGACCGAGGTCATGGGCTCCACGCCCTCGACATTGACCTCCGAAAGCTGCTCGACGAAAGCGAGCATGGCGTTGAGCTCGCCTTGCAGATGCGGAACCTCGTCCTCGGAAACCGCAATGCGCGCCAGATGCGCGATGCGGCGGACGGTAGCGGCGTCGACGGACATTATATAAGGCCTCTCACGGCAAAACCTATGTGCCGTATAGCAGAGGCCGGTTTTCCGCCGCAACCGGGGCTGGAACCTACCCAGCCAGCGCTTTCAGGCGAGCCAGCGCCGATCTGGCGAAATCCCGGGTCAATTCGGCCGCGGGGACCTCACGGCCAAGGGCCACAGCCTGGCCGGCCCAGAGATTGGTGAAATCCACCCTGCCCTGCTTTTCGGCAGCCGCCTTCAGCGGTCCCAGCGCGGTCGCCGCATGGGGAAACGGCGGCGCATCCGGCGAGATCGGCCCGAGCTCGCGCATCAGGCGATTCTGGACACCGCGCGCCGGACGTCCGGTCATGACATTGGTGATGACGGTGGAATCGTCGCCCGCCTCAGCGAGCGCCTTGCGGCCGCCTGCGCTCACCTTGGACTCCGGACAGCGCAGATACGCACTGCCGATCTGCACGCCAGAGGCACCAAGTGCGAAGGCCGCGGCAATGCCGCGCCCATCGGCGATGCCTCCGCAAGCGATCACCGGCACCTTCACGGCATCGACGACCTGCGGCACCAGCGCGAAGGTCCCGGGCTGTTCGGAGATCTTGTCGGTCAGGAACATGCCGCGATGGCCTCCGGCTTCGGCGCCCTGCGCAATGACCGCATCGACGCCGCGCTGTTCGAGCCAGACCGCTTCCTTCACCGTCGTGGCGGATGAGATGACGAGACAGCCCGCCGCCTTGACGCGCTTGAGCAGCGTCGGCTCTGGCAGGCCGAAATGAAAGCTGACGATTTCAGGCTTCAGCTCCTCGACCACCTCGCAGAACGCGGCATCGAACGGCGCGCGGTTCGCGGCGTTGATCGGCGCCGCCGGATCGAGGCCATGCTCGGCGTAATAACCAGCGAGCCGTTGCTTCCAGCGCGCTTCGGCCCCGGCCGTCAGATCGACCGGCGTGTGACAGAAGAAGTTCATGTTCACCGGCGCCTTCACACGCTGGCGGATGATGTTGACCTGCTCGCGCGCCTTCTCCGGCGACAGCATCGCGCTCGGCAACGAGCCAAGTCCGCCGCCCTGAGCCACGGCGATCACCAGTTCGGCATCCATCACACCGGCCATCGGCGCCAGCACGATCGGAAATTCGGTCTTGAAGAGGTCGATCAGTCGACGGTCAGGCCACATGGTGTGTCTCTCTTGGTTGTCTGTTCTTACCCTCTCCCTCCAGGGAGGGTGAAGAGTCCTGTGCCGCTGCGATCGAATTGCGTTGGCCGGCCAGCAACTGCTCGGCCTCAGCAGCAATCCGTCCGACGATCTCGGCCGCTGGGGGAATATCGTGGATCAGGCCGACCGCTTCTCCGGCAAAGACGGCCGCGATTTCGAAATCGCCCGCCATTTTTGCCGCGGCATAGTCCTTGGCAATCTCGTCCGCGCGTTGCAGCAGCTCGATCTCACGGCCGGTCCAGGTCTTGATATGGCTGTTGACCAGCGCGCGCGCGGTAAACGGCGCCGGCCAGAACAGTTTTCGCGACCAGTCGGGGACGACCCCGCGCACGGTCCCATTGCCGTCAGCCGTGCGAATGCGCTGCTTCGCGCCCTCTGCGCCATTGGCCTCGACGCTCGCATAGAAGCGCGTGCCGATCAGCACGCCGGACGCACCCAGCATCATCATCGCCGCAAGACCACGGCCGTCGGCGATCCCGCCAGCCGCCACGACCGGCACACGTCCGGCCGCGAGGTCGACGATATCAGGCACGATACCGACCGTGGTGCGCGATGCGCCATGGCCACCCGCCTCCGTCCCCTGTGCGATCAAAATCTCTGCGCCGGCATCGAGCGCCTGCTTTGCCATCGCCTCGGTTTGCACCTGGCAGATCAATCGCGCGCCGCTCGCCTTGATGCGCGGCGCGAACGGCGCAGGATCGCCGAACGACAGCATGACTGCCTGCGGGCGCGCATCGAGCGCGATGTCGAGAAGGTCCGGCTGCTTGGCCAGGCTCCAGGTAATGAATCCGATCCCGAACGGTGCAAATCCCCTAAGCTCCGCCGTCTCGGCCTGTAGCCGCCCCCGATCGCCGTAGCCACCGCCCAGAATGCCGAACCCTCCCGCCTCGCTGACGGCGCGGGTTAGCCGGCTGCCGGCAACCGTGTCCATGGGCGCCGAAAGGATCGGATGCCTTATCCCGAGAAGCTCCGTCAGCGGCGTAGTGATCGACATGAGGTCTCCCGCACTGGACAGGAAGATTAAGCCCAACTAGCATTCTCGAAAAATGAATTGTAGCGAACGCTGTCATCGCAAAAGCGAAACGATGCCATGGAACTGAGCGACATCCAGACCTTCGCCGCTGTCGCCCGCACCGGCGGCATCACCCGCGCCGCCGAAGAGCTCAACACGGTGCAATCCAATGTCACCCAGCGCATCAAGGCCCTGGAGGCCGAGATCGGCACGCCGCTGTTCGAACGCCATAGCCGCGGCATGGCGCTGACAGGCGCCGGCAAGCGCCTCCTCCCTTATGCGCAACGAATGGCCGCCTTGTCGCGAGAAGCCGTCCTCGCCGCCCGCGACGACGGCGAGCCGAAGGGGCCACTTTCGATCGGCTCGATGGAGACGACGGCCGCCGTGCGGCTGCCGCCGCTGCTTGCCGATTTCCACCGTCGCTTTCCGGCCGTGCGCCTCAGCCTTCGCACGTCGCCGACCGCCGCTCTTGTCGCGAGTGTGCTCGAAGGCACGCTCGACGGTGCGTTCGTCGCTGGGCCTATCGCGCACGATGATCTTACCGCCACCAGCGCGTTCCGCGAGGAGCTGGTGCTGGTCAGCGCGCGGCGCTGGGGCTCGCTCGCCGAGCTGCGCGCCGGCACGCCTGAGTCAGGCCCGACGGCGCTGGTGTTCCGCACCGGCTGCACCTACCGTCAGCGCCTCGAGCAGATCTTCGTCGAGTTCGGCTGGCCGTCAGCAGCGCGCTTCGAGCTCGGCACGCTCGACGGCATGATTGGCTGCGTCGCCGCCGACATGGGCGTCACGCTGCTGCCCCGTGCGGTCATCGAGCGCAGCGCGATGAACGGCAGCGTAACGATGCATACGCTGAGCCCGTCACATGGGCGCGTCGAGACGCTGTTCGTCCAGCGCCGCGCCGGTCATCAAACCAGTGCGCTTCAAGGCTTCCTGTCCTGCCTGGCCAAGGACGACGACATCATCGCGGCCTGATCCGCCACCGCCGCAGCGCGACAACGGCCCAGATCGCCTCGACCAGGCCGAACGGCCAAGCCCCTTGCAGGAATCCGTAGGCCGATCCCAGCGCACAGGACATTGCGAATAGCAGCACGAACCAATGGCTGCGGTCTTCGAAGGCATAAGTGATCAGCATCGCCATCACGGCAAACAGCCCGAATAGTGTCAGTGCATCCATCGTTGTGGGTTCACTCCACGGCGTGACGCATGATATGCGCTAGTGCCATGCCCGCTCTTATCCTGCCCCTCGTCGATGCTGCAACCCACTGGCCCGAACACGGCGGGTTGATCGGGCTCGACCTCGGTACCAAGACCATCGGCGTTGCCGTATCCAATCCGGACCGGCGGCTCGCGACCGGCGTCGAGACCATCCAGCGCAAGCAGTTCAAGCAGGATGCGGCCCGCCTGCTCGCCATCGCCACCGAACGCAAGGTGGTCGGCTTCGTGCTCGGCCTGCCCATCAACATGGACGGCAGCGAGGGCCCGCGCGCGCAATCGACCCGGGCCTTCGCCCGCAATCTGGCCAATCTGACCACGCTCCCGATCGGCCTCTGGGATGAGCGCCTCTCGACCGCCGCCGTCGAGCGCGAGCTGATCGGCATGGATGTCAGCCGCGCCAAGCGCGCCGAGGTGATCGACGAGCACGCCGCCATCTTCATCCTGCAAGGCGCGCTGGACCGGCTCGCCCATCTGCGCGCCAGCCGGGGGACGGGCTGATCCATGGCCGCCGTGATCGCGGCGCTGCTGCCGGTCTTCATCCTCATCGTGCTCGGCGTCGTGCTCCGGCACAGCCTGATGCGGCTCGATACGCAATGGCACGGGCTGGAGCGGCTGACCTATTTTGTCTTGTTTCCCATGCTGCTGATCCAGACGCTGGTGAAGGCTGATCTCTCAAGAGTGCCGGTCGCCGGCGTCGGCGGTGCGCTGCTGCTGTCGGCGCTGGCGATGTCGCTGCTCTGCCTCGCGCTCCGCCCTGCCCTGGCCCGCCTCGACATTGACGGCCCTGCCTTCACCTCGATCTTCCAGGGCGCGACGCGCTGGCAGACCTACGTGGCGCTATCCGTCTCCGCTAACTTATACGGCGACGTCGGGCTGGCGCTGGCCTCGGTCGCGATGATCGCGATCATCCCGCTGGTCAACGTGTTCAGCGTCGCCGTACTGGCGCATTACGCTTCGCCCAAGAAGCAATCCGCGCGGGCGATCGTGATGACCGTGATCCGCAATCCCCTGATCTGGGCCTGCGCCATCGGCCTGGTCATCAACGTCGTGCATTTGCCGCTACCAAAGATCTGGCACGAGGTCGCCGACGCGCTCGGCCGCTCCTCGCTCGCCATCGGCCTGCTCGTCACCGGCGCCGGTCTCCAGCTCAAGGGCCTGCTGCGCCCCAGCCTCGGCGCAACGCTCGGCGTGGCGCTCAAGCTAGTCGTGATGCCGCTGCTCGCACTAACGCTCGCCAACTGCTTTGGGCTCACGGGCACCAACCTCGCGATCATCGCGATCTGCGGGGCGGTGCCGACGTCCCCGAGTGCCTATGTGCTGGCCCGCCAGATGGGCGGCGACGCGCCGCTGCTGGCGCAGATCATCACGCTGCAGACCATCCTGGCGGCGATCACGATGCCGATCGCGATCGCGCTGGTGGCGTAGAACTCCAAGTTGAGAGCGCCACCGCTCCTCTCACCTGTCATTGCGAGGAGCTCCTGCGACGAAGCAATCCAGACTGCCGCGACGGAAGGACTCTGGATTGCTTCGCTGCGCTCGCAACGACGGAGTCCGAGACAGCTATTGCCCCAGCCACATCGTCAGCACCACCGCGGTCATGTTGTTCAGCGCATGCAGCACGATGGTGAGCCAGAGCGAGTTGGCGCGGTGGCGCATGTAGCCGAACCAGAGGCCGATCGAGAAGACTTCGGCGAGGAAGTACAGATCGTATTGCAGATGCACCGCCGTCCACACCAGCGACGACAGGATGATCGCACCGGGCACGCGCAGGAAGCTTGCCGACCAGCCGCGGAACAGGAAGCCGCGCGCGAGCACCTCCTCCGACATCGGCGCCGCCACGCTGAAGGCGAACAGGAGCAACAGCGCCGCGCCGTTGTCGCGGCCCGATTTGAGGAGATCGGTCATGAAGCCCGGCGTGGCCTCCCGGCCCAGGGATCGCGACACCACCTCCCATCCCATCACGACCAGGATGAGCCCGGCTGTGCCAAGCAACAGCTGCCGCCAGGACGGCCAGCGCAGCGCGAGGTAGTCAACGAAAGATGCCCGCTTGATCCGGATGGCAAGCCACACCGCTGCGAGTGTCGCAGGCAGGCCCATCGTGACCGACAGCGCCAGCGCCTGCGGCTCGCGGCCGACCGACTGGACCGAGGCCATGTCGAGCGGCAGCCCGCGCATCATTATCAACAGCAGGATCGCCGCGAGCTGGCCGACGAACATGGCCACGAAGATGAGCAAGCCCCACAGCGCCGTGCCCCAGAACTGCCAGACCCGCAGCGGTGCGGCCGCCTCTGTCAGCGGCGGATGATCGGGATTGAGGGAATCCATCGGGAGGCTTTCTGTTGGCAGGCTCACGGCAGCGCCCGCTCGAGCAGCGCACGCACGTCGCCGCTCCCGAGATCGACCGCGCCGTACATGCTGGCGTGATTGGCGGCGAGACGCGTTGCTGCGAACAGTTCAGCGTTGCTCGGCGACACATCTTTGAGCGCGGCGGCCGCGGCCAGCAGAGCCAGCTTCTCGACCGCGAGCCGCGCAACGCTCTCGCCGTCGGCGCGGCGGAAGGTATTGGCGATGAATGTAACAGCATCGCCTGCCCCGCGCAGCCCTTTCGTCTCGGCTGCCAGCGATTGCAGCACCGCCATTGCAGCCTCCGGCTCGCGCGCGAGCGCGCGCAGCACGTCGAGGCACATCACGTTGCCCGAGCCTTCCCAGATCGCGTTGACCGGCGCCTCCCGATAGTGGCGCGCCAGAATGCCGTCCTCGACATAGCCGTTGCCGCCGAGGCACTCCATCGCTTCATAGAGGAATGACGGCGCGCTCTTGCAGGTCCAATATTTGATCGCGGGCGTCAGCAACCGCATATAGGCAGCCTCCGCCGCATCGTGCGCCGTGCGGTCGAAGGCGCGGCAGAGCCGCATCACCAGCGCCGTGCTCGCCTCGACATGCAGTGCCATGTCCGACAGCACGGCCTGCATCAAGGGCTGATCGGCCAGATGCTTCTGGAACACGCTGCGGTGACGGGCGTGATGCAGCGCATGCGCAAGCCCCGAGCGCATCAGGCCGCTAGAGGCAATCGCGCAATCCTGCCGCGTCAGCTGCACCATCTGGATGATGGTACGGATGCCCTTGCCTTCCTCGCCGACGCGTTCCGCATGGGCGCCGACGAACTCGACCTCGGACGACGCGTTGGAGCGATTGCCGAGCTTGTCCTTGAGCCGCTGAAACTGGATCGCGTTGACCGATCCGTCAGGCGCAAAGCGCGGCATGAAGAAACAGGTCAGCCCGCTGTCTGCCTGCGCCAGCACCAGGAACGCATCGCACATCGGCGCCGACATGAACCATTTGTGGCCGGTGATGCGATAAGCGGTGCCGTCGCGCACAGCGCGCGTCATGTTGGCGCGCACGTCGGTGCCGCCCTGCTTCTCGGTCATACCCATGCCGAGCGTCATGCCGCGCTTCTCCCACCACGGCGAAAAGCTCGGGTCGTAGCTCCTGGTCGACAGCACCGGCATCACGCGCGCGAGCAGATCCGGCTGCACCGCAAGCGCAGCGACGGAGGCGCGCGTCATCGTGATCGGGCAGAGATGGCCGGTTTCGACTTGCGAGGCCATGTAGAACTTGGCCGCGCGGACGACTTCGGCCGCACCGCCGGCAGGCTTGCCATCCGCAGTCCATGTCGAATTATGCACGCCGGCATGCGCGCTGTGCGCCATCAGCTCGTGATAGGCTGGGTGAAACTCGACCTGGTCGCGGCGATTGCCCTTGGCGTCGAAGCTGCGCAGCTTCGGCGTGTTCTCGTTCGCCGCGCGCCCGCGATCGGCCATCGCAGCCGAGCCCCAGTGCTTGCCGAACTCGGACAGCTCCCGCTCCGCCCCCGCTCCGCCGTTCGCCTTCACGGCGTCGACCAATGACTGGTCCACAGCAAATAAATTCACATCCTCGAAAGGTGGCGACTGGTTGAAAACCTCGTGGGTCGCGAAGCTGGGCTGGGTCATCTGGTTTCCTTGGCGGATTCAGTTCCGCCGCGGCTGGATCGGGAAATCATAGGCTGCCCCGCCCGCAGCAGGCAGGGAAAAATGCCACCACTCCTTTGAATAGTTCACAAAGCCTTGCTTCGCCATGGCAGCCACCAGCCGCTTGCGCCAGGCCCGCTGATCCGGTGTGATCGACGGTGCTGCGGTATGCCCTTTCATGTCAGTGCAGTCATAGCCGGTGCCCATGTCGACGCTGCCCTCCGGCAGCCGCGCCGCCACCGGCGCCGTACAATCGGCGTAGGATTTTGCGGGATCGATCCTGGCGGAATTGTCGGCGTTCAAATCGACCAAAGTGAGGTCGAGCGCAGCGCCGGTCGAGTGCTGCGAGCGGCTCGCGATATAGCCGAGGCGAAACAGCTCCGTCTTGGCGATGCGCGGATTGTAGCGCCGATCGGCCGCGGTCTCGCGGCCGTTCTGCGACCATCTCACCATGTCGAGCGAGGCGCGCGCCGGCCGGTAACAATCGAACATCTTGAGTGAGAGATTTTGCGCCGCCAGTTCCTGCTGCGCCGCCTTCAGCCGTAATCCGACCTCTCGCTTCACCACGCATTCGCCGGCGCCGTAGCCTGCGAGCGGACGGCCGACGAAGTTGTTCGCGGTGGCGTAGCGGATGTCCTGGATGATGCTGGGATCGACATCGCGCAGATAGACGAAGCCGCCGGGGAGCGTTTGGGCGTGGGCGGCTGAGACAGCGCTGATTGCCACGACCGCAGCGGCTAGTGCTTTCACGTGATATCTCCCGATCGTCATGGCCGGTTTATCCCGGCCATCCACGCTCTTTTTGCGTCAAATGCGATAGAAGACCGTGGATGCCCGGGACATCAAGCGCGAAGACGCGCTTCGCGCTTCTGCCCGGGCATGACGCGGAGGCCACACCACAGCGCCCAAACCGACAGATCAGGGGATAACTCCCGGCCTCGGCTTTGGCCCTTGCTCCCCCCGCCATCCGCGCCTATAGCTCTCGCTTTAATGACATCGAAATCGACCTTTGTCCTCGGCCACCGGCATTTGCTGGGCATCGAGGGCCTTTCCGCGGCCGACATTACCGGCCTCCTCGACCTGTCGGAAGAATATGTCGAGCTCAACCGCCAGGTTGACAAGAAGCGCACCGTCCTGCGTGGACGGACGCAGGTGAACCTCTTCTTCGAGGCCTCGACCCGGACACAGTCCTCGTTCGAGCTTGCGGGCAAGCGCCTCGGCGCCGACGTCATGAACATGTCGGTGTCCTCCTCGTCCATCAAGAAGGGCGAGACACTGGTCGACACCGCGATGACGCTCAATGCCATGCACCCCGACATCCTCGTGGTGCGCCATCACGCCTCGGGCGCGGTGGAACTGCTGGCCCGCAAGGTCGACGGTTCCGTGATCAATGCCGGCGACGGCGCGCATGAGCATCCGACCCAGGCGCTGCTCGACGCGCTCACCATCCGCCGCAACAAGGGCCGGATCGAGGGTCTCGTGGTCGCGATCTGCGGCGACGTACTGCATTCTCGCGTCGCCCGCTCCAACATCATCCTGCTCAACACCATGGGGGCCCGCGTTCGTGTCGTCGGCCCCTCCACGCTGTTGCCGCCCGGCATCGAGCGGATGGGCGTCGAGGTCGCGCGCGACATGCGCGAGGGCCTCAACGGCGCCGACATCGTCATGATGCTGCGGCTCCAGCGCGAGCGCATGAACGGCTCCTTCGTGCCCTCGACCTCCGAATATTTCCACTATTTCGGGCTCGATCAGAAGAAGCTCGGCTACGCCAAGCCCGACGCGCTCGTGATGCATCCCGGCCCGATGAACCGCGGCGTCGAGATCGACACCGCGGTGGCCGACGGCGCGCAGTCCCTGATCCGCGAACAGGTCGAGATGGGCGTGGCCGTGCGCATGGCCGTGCTCGAAGCGCTCGCCCGCAACCTGCCGAACGCGTGATGCCCATGCTGACCGACCGCCGCCCGATCCTGCTCGCCAACGCCCGCGTCGTCGATCCCTCCCGGGATTTCGACGGTCCCGGCGACGTCCTGATTGCCGACGGCATCATCCGCGAGACCCGCCGCGGCATCGGTGCGGCCGGCGTCCCCGAGGGCACCGACGTCGTCAACTGCTCCGGCAAGATCGTGGCTCCCGGCCTGATCGACATGCGCGCCTTCGTCGGCGAGCCCGGCTTCAGCCACCGCGAGACCTTTGCCTCCGCGAGCCAGGCGGCTGCGACCGGCGGCATCACCACCATCATCTGCCAGCCCGACACGTTGCCGGTGATCGATAATTCCGCGACCGTCGACTTCGTGATGCGCCGCGCCCGCGACACCGCGATCGTCAACATCCAGCCGATGGCGGCGCTGACCAAGGGCATGCGCGGCGAGGAGATGACCGAGTTCGGCCTGCTCAAGGCCGCCGGCGCAGTGGCCTTCAGCGACGGCGACCGCAGCGTCACCAATTCGCAGGTGATGCGCCGCGCACTGACCTACGCCCGCGATTTCGACGCGCTGATCGTGCACCACACCGAGGACCCCGACCTCGTCGGCGAGGGCGTGATGAACGAAGGCGAGTTCGCCTCGCGGCTCGGCCTGATGGGCATCCCGAAGGCCGCCGAGGCCGTGATGCTCGAGCGCGACATGCGCCTCGTCGCGCTCACCGGCGGCCGCTATCACGCAGCCGCGCTGTCATGCATCGAGTCACTCGAGATCCTGAAGCGCGCCCGCGAAGACGGCCTCGCCGTCAGCGCCTCGGTCTCGATCAACCATCTCGCGCTGAACGAGAACGACATCGGCCCCTATCGGTCGTTCCTGAAGCTCTCGCCGCCCCTGCGCACCGAAGACGACCGCCGCGCGCTGGTGGAGGCGACGGCCTCCGGCCTCGTCGACGTCATCATGTCCGACCACAATCCGCAGGACGTCGAGGTCAAGCGCCTGCCGTTCGCGGAAGCCGCGCCGGGCGCCATCGGCCTGGAGACCATGCTGCCGGCGGGCCTGCGGCTGGTTCATAATGACGAGCTCGACCTCAAGACGCTGATCCGGGCGATGTCGACCCGGCCGGCAGAACTGCTCGGCTTGCCCGGCGGAACCCTGCGCGTCGGCAGCCCGGCCGACGTCGTCGTGATCGACCTTGATGTTCCCTGGGTGGTCGATCCCGCCGACCTGAAATCGCCTTGCAAGAACACCCCGTTCGACGAAGCGCGCTTTACAGGGCGCGCTATCAGGACCATCGTCGGCGGACGAACCGTGTTCGAGCATGTCTGAGGTGCGGAGATACAGACATGGCGCTTGATGCATTCCTGCCGGTGGCCTTGGTCATCGGGTATCTGCTGGGCTCGATTCCGTTCGGGCTGGTGCTGACCCGGCTCGCCGGCACGCAGGACCTGCGTTCGATCGGCTCCGGCAATATCGGCGCCACCAACGTGCTGCGCACGGGCCGCAAGGGCCTGGCGGCGGCGACCCTCTTGCTCGACGCGCTCAAGGGCACCGCGGCCGTGGTGATCTCGGGCTATCTCGCCGGGCCCAACGCCGCGATGCTGGCCGGCCTCGGCGCGTTCCTCGGCCATCTCTTCCCGGTCTGGCTCAAGTTCAAAGGGGGCAAGGGCGTCGCGGTCTATATCGGCATCCTGCTGGGCCTGTTCTGGCCCGGCGCCCTCGTGTTCTGCCTGCTCTGGCTGGCGACCGCCTTCACCACCCGCTACTCCTCGCTTTCGGCGCTGGTGGCGGCTTTCATCACGCCGCTCTTCCTGTGGTGGTTCGGCCACCTCGCCCTCGCCTCGCTGTTTGCGGTGCTGACCCTGCTGCTGTTCTACATGCATCGCGAGAACATCAAGCGCCTGCAATCAGGAAAAGAAGGCCGCATCGGCGAGAAGGCCTGAAGCCGGAAAAAGTACGGATACCGCCGCGGGGTCTCCGCATTATATGCCAAATTCTGTTCGCAACTTCCGTCCGACTCCCGGGCGGGAGTGGCGAACCGGTTCCATGCCTGTCATCCTGACAGAGCAAATGGCGTTACGCGGTTGCTCAGAATGAGCGAGAAGATGGACGGCACGCATGACGACGGTGGCTCGCAGGGCACTGCGGCAAGCCGCTTGCTCTTGATGACCAACATCTGGTCGGATGCGCCCTCGCCGCCTCCCGCGCCCAAGCCTATTCCCGTTCCGCCGCGGCCTGAGCCCATCGCGCAGGCACCTGACACGCCCGTTGTTGTTGCTGCGCCGGCGCGCGCCGGGAAATGGCCGCCGCGAAAGCTGTCGCTGGCGCTCCAGGGCGGCGGCACGTTTGCCGCCTTCACCTGGGGTGTCCTCGAGCGGCTGCTGGAAGAGCCCTCCATCGAACTCGACACCATCAGCGGCGCCAGCGCCGGCGCGATCAACGCGCTGCTGCTCGCCTGCGGCCTCGCTGAGGGCGGCCGCGAAGCGGCGCGCAACCGGCTGAACCGGTTCTGGATCCGGTTGATGCACGAGGCCTCGTTCCGCTCGCTGATGCTGATCGGCGGCTTCTCGCCGGCGGGAAGCTCGGTCGCCTTCGGGCCGACGCTGCGCTCGGGCCATTTCGATCCGTTCGATCTCGATCCACTGCGCCAGGCGTTGTCGCGCGACATCAATTTTGCGGCGCTCCGCGATGCGAAATGTCCAAAGCTCCTGATAGCAGCGACGCGGATCCGCGACGGCGAGCTGCAGATTTTCGGCAATGACACCGTGACCGCCGACGTCGCTCTCGCCTCGACCTGCCCGCCGCTGGTTCACTGCGCCGTCGAGATCGACGGTGAGGCCTATTGGGACGGCGGCTATGGCGGCAATCCGCCGCTGATCAAGCTCGCGCAGGAATCGACGACCCCCGACCTGCTGCTCGTCCAGGTCACGCCCACGCGCGACAGCTACGTGCCGATCACGCTCGCCGCGATCGATCGTCGTCTGGACCAGATCGCGGCGAACGCCGCGCTCAACGCCGAGATGGCGGCGATCACATGGGCGCGATCACACGCAGCGCCAACGCTGCGGCTCACGAAGATTGCAGCAGAAGACTCGGTCGAAGGCCTCGCGCAGCGATCATCCACCGATCTCGGCCGCGGCTTCATCCGCGCGCTGCACCGAAGCGGCCGCGAAGCTGCCCAGCGCTGGCTCGGCACAACTGGCGCCGGGGCCGAAGCCGCGCTGTCCGCAGCCGAGCTCGCGCTAGCCTGATTTCGCCAGCGCATTCTCCAGAAACCACGCCCCTGCCAACGCGCCGGGATCGTTGCCGAAGCGCGCGATCACCTGCACGCCGACAGGCAGGCCACCGACCTTCATCACCGGGACGTTGACGCAAGGATTGCCCATCAGCGTCCACAACCTGTTGTAGCGGGGCGAACCGGTCGAGGCGAGCTCCTTGGCCGGCGCCGTACCGGGCGCGGAATAAGTGAGCAGCACGTCGAAACCTTCGAACAGCTCGCCAAGCTCGCGACGGCCGCGGCGAGCGATGCGGCGTGCATCGTCATATTCCCTAGGCGTCAGTCCAACGGTCTCGTCGAGGCTGGCGCGCAGCATCGGTGCGATCTCGTCGTGATGCTGGTCAAACTCCCAGGCGAGCGCGCGATGCGCCTCGAAATCCTGGATGATCGGGTGGATGCGCCAGGCCTCCTTAACCGCCGGAGGCAGATCGATCGACCGCACGCTGGCGCCGGCCTTCTCGGCGGCCTTGATCGCGACCAGCAAGCCCTCTTCCGCCGCCGGCTCGACGGGCTCGGCAAATTCCTGCCTGACAACGCCGATGCGCGGGGCCTTCGCCGGAGCGATGCCCGCGAATTCGGTGCGGCCGGTCATTCCGAGCAGTCCGCGCGCGAGATCTTCCGCGCGCGATCCGAACAGGCCGACCGTATCGAGCGCCCACGAATAACACTTCACACCGACCGTCGGCAGCATGCGGAACGACGGCTTGATCGCGGCAGCGCCGCAATAGGCGGCGGGCCGGATCACCGAGCCGCCGGTCTGGGTGCCGAGCGCCAGCGGGATCATGCCGGCGCCGACAGCTGCGGCCGACCCCGACGACGAGCCCCCGGGCGTATGGCCCAAATTGTGCGGGTTCAGCGTCGGCGTCGGATCGCGCGAGGCGAAGGCCGTCGTCGTGGTCTTGCCGATGATGGTGGCGCCTGCCCGCTTCAGCATCATCACCACTGGCGCGTCGCTACGCGGCTGCCAGCCGCGATAGATCTCCGAGCCCATCTCGGTCGGCATATTGGCGGTGTCGACGATGTCCTTGATGCCGACCGCGATCCCGCGCAGCGGACCGGACGCTTGCGCTTTCGCCGACTTGTCGTGCCGGACAAAGGCACGAACATCCCCGTCTTTGGCCTCGATCGCCGCGTGCGATTGCGCAATGGCGTCATCGGGCGAAAGCTCCTCCGCTTCAATGCGGCGCTGGAGATCGGCGAGTGAGATCATGGCAAAATCCTTCTTATTGGCATCGCTTTTAGCATTGCGACAAGGCCACGCAAGCGCACGCCGCTGTTGCCCACGCCCTCAGGTTGTTCCATGCTGCGCCCACAAGGAGACGCCGTGGACGCCATCAATCCCCGTGTGGAACTAACCGAGGCTGACAGGATCGACCGCCTGCGGCTGATCCGCTCCGACAATGTGGGACCACGCACGTTCCGTTCGCTGGTCGATCACTTTGGCAGCGCGCGCGCTGCGTTGGAGCGGCTGCCCGATCTGGCACGGCGTGGCGGTGCGTCGCGTTCGGGACGCATCTGTACCGTGGACGAGGCGGAGGCCGAGCTCGCGGCGAGCCGCGCATTCGGCATCGCCTGGCTCGCGCCCGGCGAGGACGGTTATCCGGATCGGCTGGCGACGCTCGACGATGCGCCACCGCTGCTCGCGGTGCGCGGCGACGTCGCGACCTCGATGCGGCCCATGATCGCGATCGTCGGCTCTCGCAATGCGTCGGGCGCGGGCTTGAAGTTCGCCGGCCAGCTCGCCCGAGAACTCGGCGAAGCCGGCTTCGTCATCATCTCGGGACTCGCCCGCGGCGTCGACCAGGCCGCGCATCGCACGAGCGTCGATCGCGGCACGATCGCGGTGCTCGCCGGCGGACATGATTGCATCTATCCGCCCGAGCATGGCGATCTGGTCACTGCGATCCTCGATCATCAGGGGGCGGCAATCTCCGAGATGCCGCTCGGCCACGAGCCGCGCGCCCGTGATTTCCCTCGGCGCAACCGGCTGATCTCCGGCGCTGCGCTTGGCGTGGTCGTGGTGGAGGCCGCGCACCGCTCGGGCTCGCTGATCACCGCGCGCATGGCCGCCGAACAGGGCCGTGAGGTGTTCGCCGTCCCCGGCTCGCCGCTCGATCCGCGCGCAGCCGGCACCAACGATCTGATCAAGCAGGGCGCAACGCTGGTCACCGAAGCGTCCGACATCGTCAACGCGGTTGCGCCGATCATGGAGCGGCCGCTGATGCATCCGGTAGGCGAGCCCGACGGCGAGCCGTTCGAGAGCGATCCGCAAAGCCATGATCGGGACCAGATCACCGGGCTGCTCGGCCCGACTCCGATCTCGATCGACGATCTCGTGCGAATGTCCGGCGCTTCGCCTGCGATCGTGCGCACGGTGCTGCTGGAGCTCGAGCTTGCCGGCCGGCTCGAACGCCACGGCGGCGGATTGCTGTCGCTGCTTTAGGGGCTGCTGCGCTCGTCGAAGCGCGCGCGCGCCGCCGCGATCTGCTCCTGATGGGTCTTCGCCCACTCGCCGAGTGCCATCACCGGCTGCTGCAGCCCGCGGCCGAGATCGGTCAGCTCGTAATCGACGCGTGGCGGAATGGTCGGAAAGATCGTGCGCGTGACGAGACCGTCGCGCTCCAGCCCGCGCAAGGTCAGGGTCAGCATCCGCTGCGAGATGCCGTTGATCATGCGCTTCAGCTCATTGAAGCGCTTGGGGCCGTCGCTGAGCATCATGATGACCAACACGCTCCATTTGTCGCCGACGCGCGCGAGGATCGAAGCGACGCTGCGGCAATCGGCATGATCCTGATCAGGCAGCTCGGGACGTGGCGGCAAGGCAGGCAAACGGCTGTGTGTCGGTCTCAAGGATGTGCCCATGGCTCAAAAAAGTGCGTTCTTGCGGAGAATTTGGCAGTCACTCATGTAGTGCGGGTTACAAACCTATACCATGGGTGAACTCTAATGAAACTCCTCCATATCGACTCCAGCGTGCTCGGCCCCCACTCCGTGTCCAGGCAGGTTTCCGCGGCCATCGTTGACCGGCTGCGGCAGGCAACGCCATTGCTGGACCTGATCTATCGCGACCTGACGCAAACTCCGCTCGCCCATCTCTCCGGATCGCATCTTGCAGCCGCCCAGGGTGCGCCCGCGCCGGCTGAACTCGGCCCCGACCTTGCGGCGAGCGCAGCGGTGCTGAACGAGTTCCTCGACGCCGACATCGTCGTGATCGGCGCGCCCATGTACAATTTCACGATTCCGAGCCAGCTCAAGGCCTGGATCGATCGCGTTCTGGTGGCCGGGAAAACCTTCAAATACGGCGCTGCCGGGCCCGAGGGACTCGCCGGCGGCAAGCGCGTGATCGTTGCGGTCTCGCGCGGCGGCCATTACGGCGCCGAGACGCCGTACGCTGCCGGCGAGCATCTCGAAACCTATTTGCGCTGGGTGTTCGGCTTCATGGGTATCACCGGTCTCGAATTCATCTCCGCCGATGGCATTCAGATCGGTCCGGAGCATCGCGAGAAGGCGCTCGCCGGCGCGCTTCAGGCGGCAACGAGCCTGCGTGCGGCCTGAGGCCACGACATCATCAGCCGCCAAAGACCCTGCGGCGGCTGATGGACCTGCGGATGATCCGCGAAGCTAATACCAGGCGCCCTGCACGCCCAGGATCACGGCGACAAGTGACATGAGCAGGCCGATGCCGCAGAAGATGGCAACCCCGATGAACTCGGACAGATCGGAATGCTTGGCGGAAACTGCAGAACGCTCAGTGAAAATACGCGGTGCTGAAATCGGAGAAAGAATGGGTGCGGCTGCTTTCGGCATAATGGATTCCTTTTAAAACGAGTCTTTTGCCCCCCTGCCGTAGAAAGGTCTTTGCAACGCGCCCGAAGGTTCAACGCGACGTGCAAGGTTCAGGAAATACAGCTCGCAGGCGTGGGAACCGACCAGCGCAACCCTACTTAGCGCGCCGGCCGATTCAATTTTCATATCGTTTGATCAACCGCGATAGATCGGCGCGCCGCTGGGCGAGGCCACCGCGCCGCCATCGACGAAGATCTCCTGTCCCTGAATATGCGCGGCATCGTCAGACGCGAGGAACAGCACCGTCTTCGAAATGTGATCGGGTTCACCGATACGACCGAGCGGCGTCGTCAGCGAGATCCGCTTCTCGAATGCCCTCTCCGCTTCGGGCGTTGCAACCGCGGCGCCCCAAATCGGCGTGCGGATCGCACCCGGAGCCACGACATTCACGCGGATGCCGCGCGGCGACAGTTCCGAGGCCATGATTCGCGCCATCGCCCGCACACCGGCCTTCGCTGCACCATAGGCCGAGTAGCCGGGATTGCCGAGCACCGAGATCACCGAGCCGTTGAGAATGATCGCGGCGTTGTCATTGATGTAAGGCAGCGCCGATTGCACCGTGAAGAACACGCCGGTGAGATTGGTGCTGATCACTTTCTCGAACATTTCGAGCGTCGCCGAGCCGAGCGGCGTGCCGCCGGGGATCCCGGCATTGGCGAACAGGACGTCGAGCTTGCCGAACTTTTCAGTGCCCTGCTTGATCGCAGCCTCGGTGGCGGCGATGTCGGTGGCGTCAGCGGCGAGCGCGATTGCATTCGGCCCGAGTTCCTTCGCGGCCGCCTGCAGCGTCTCCTTGTTGCGTCCGGTGATGATCACCTTCGCGCCCTCGGCCACGAACAGCTTGGCGGTTGCCAGTCCAATGCCGCTGTTGCCGCCGGTGATCAGTGCCGTCTTGCCTTGAAGTCTCATGCTCGCCTCTCTGGTTGCATAATGAAACTAGATTGCCATCTAGGCCACATGGTTTTATGATGCAACTACACATCCGCGTGACCGGTGCCGAGATCGGGCAAACGCGACGGGACCAAGACGATGGTGAAACGGACGAGCTTTGAGGGCGATGCCTGCCCGATCGCACGATCGCTTGAGGCGATCGGCGATTGGTGGTCGCTGCTGATCATCCGCGAGGCGCTGTTCGGCCTGCGCCGCTTCGGCGAGTTTCAGAGCAAGCTCGGCATGGCCAAGAACATCCTGTCGGCGCGGCTGCGCTCCATGGTCGATCACGGCATCCTGGAAACGGCCCCCGCCTCCGACGGCAGCGCCTATTCTGAATATCTGCTGACGCGGAAGGGCCGCGGCACCTTCCCGATCCTGGTCGCGCTCCGGCAATGGAGCGAGGAGTTCGACGATCATCCCGAGCAGATCGCGACGATCCTGATTGATCGCGCAAAAGGCCGCCCGGTGAAGAAGCTCGAACTGCGCGCCGAGGACGGCCGATTGCTCAGCCCCGACGACACCCTGCTCAAGCCGCGGCCCGCACCGCGACGACGGTCGGCGGGATGAACGCATGCCGCCATATCGTCAATGCGAGCGCAGCGAAGCAATCCAGATTGCGACCCGCCGACAGAGTCTGGATTGCTTTGCTGCGCTCGCATTGACGGAGGTTGGAGCGGCGCGCTCCTCTCTCTCCTCGTCACCCTGTGAGGTGCTCGCCTCTTCGGCGAGCCTCGAAGGGCGGCGGCCCGCGCCCCCTCACGACAGCTTGCGCTTGCTTCGCAGGCGTAAATGCTCGTCGGCCTCGAGCTTGGTCATCCCGAGAAGGTAATGCAACATATCGAGTTCGTGGCGCTCGGTGAGCTTGCGCAAGGCACCGACCTGCTCGGAAATGAAGGTGACGGCCTCATCGACGCCGCCCTCCCCCGGTTCCTCGTTGCGCCAGCCTTTTTGCGCACCTGATGCGGGGCGCGCCCGTCTCTTCCCTGGCTTTGCCACCTGCGCCACCTGAATCCATGCCCGGAACGAACACTACGCCCACACCCACCACAACTCCAAGGTGGTATTTCACAACTTTCCCGATATGAAACTTTTTCCATTGCGGGGGCGTTCAAGACCCCTCGATTTGACAGGACCCGCCTCACCACCCATGTTCGGGTCGAAACGGCCGACCCGAATCTTGTCGATTTCGGCCCCATGCTTCCCCGTAAGTTACTGGAACTACATGAATATCGTCATTGTGGAGTCGCCGGCGAAAGCCAAGACGATCAACAAATATTTGGGCTCGTCCTACGAGGTACTGGCCTCTTTCGGCCATGTCCGCGACCTCCCCGCAAAGAACGGTTCCGTCGATCCCGACGCCAATTTCAAGATGATCTGGGAGGTCGACCCCAAGGCGGCCGGCCGGCTCAACGATATCGCCAAATCCCTGAAGAGCGCCGACCGCCTGATTCTGGCGACCGACCCCGATCGCGAGGGCGAGGCCATCTCCTGGCACGTGCTGGAGGTGATGAAAGAGAAGCGCGCGCTGAAGGATCAGAAGATCGAGCGCGTGGTGTTCAACGCCATCACCAAGCAGGCGGTCACTGACGCGATGAAGCATCCGCGCCAGATCGACGGTGCGCTGGTCGACGCTTACATGGCGCGCCGCGCGCTGGACTATCTGGTCGGCTTCACCCTCTCCCCCGTGCTGTGGCGCAAGCTGCCGGGCGCCCGGTCGGCCGGCCGCGTGCAGTCGGTGGCGCTGCGCCTCGTCTGCGACCGCGAACTCGAGATCGAGAAGTTCGTGCCGCGCGAATATTGGTCGCTGATCGCGACCCTGCTGACGCCGCGCGGCGATGCCTTCGAGGCGCGCCTGGTCGGTGCCGACGGCAAGAAGATCCAGCGGCTCGACATCGGAACCGGTGCCGAAGCGGAAGACTTCAAGAAAGCGCTGGAGCTCGCGACCTACGCGGTGACGGCGGTCGACGCCAAGCCGGCGCGCCGCAATCCGCAGGCGCCCTTCACCACCTCGACCTTGCAGCAGGAGGCCAGCCGCAAATACGGCTTTGCGCCGGCGCACACGATGCGCATCGCCCAACGCCTTTATGAAGGCATCGACATCGGCGGCGAGACCACCGGACTGATTACTTATATGCGTACGGACGGCGTGCAGATTGCCCCGGAGGCGATCACGCAGGCACGCAAGGTGATCGGCGAGGATTACGGCAATGCCTACGTGCCGGATGCGCCGCGCCAATACCAGGCCAAGGCCAAGAACGCCCAGGAAGCGCACGAAGCGATCCGCCCGACCGACCTCTCCCGACGTCCGGACAGAATGAGCCGCAAGCTCGATGCCGACCAGGCCAAGCTGTATGAATTGATCTGGAAGCGCACCATCGCGAGCCAGATGGAATCGGCCGAGCTCGAGCGCACCACCGTCGACATCACGGCGAAGGCAGGCGGGCGCACGCTGGAGCTGCGCGCCACCGGCCAGGTCATCAAGTTCGACGGTTTCCTGACGCTCTATCAGGAAGGTCGCGACGACGAGGAGGACGAGGACTCCCGCCGCCTGCCCGCGATGAGCCAGGGCGAGGCGATCAAGCGGCAGTCGCTCGCCGTCACCCAGCATTTCACCGAACCGCCGCCGCGCTTCTCCGAGGCCTCGTTGGTCAAGCGCATGGAAGAGCTCGGCATCGGCCGGCCCTCGACCTATGCCTCGATCCTCCAGGTGCTGAAGGACCGCGGCTACGTCAAGCTGGAGAAGAAGCGTCTGCATGGCGAGGACAAGGGCCGCGTCGTGGTCGCGTTCCTGGAAAGCTTCTTCAACCGCTACGTCGAGTACGATTTTACGGCCAATCTGGAAGAGCAGCTCGACCGCATCTCCAACAACGAGATCTCCTGGCAGCAGGTTCTGAAGGATTTCTGGACCGGCTTCATCGGGGCCGTCGACGAGATCAAGGATCTGCGCGTCGCGCAGGTGCTCGACGTGCTCGACGACATGCTGGGGCAGCACATCTATCCGCCGCGTGCGGATGGCGGCGACATCAGGCAGTGCCCGAACTGCGGTACCGGCCGGCTCAACCTGAAGGCCGGCAAGTTCGGCGCCTTCGTCGGCTGCTCGAACTATCCGGAATGCCGCTACACGCGTCAGCTCGCCGCCGACGGCGAGACCACCGCCGACCGTTCGCTCGGCCAGGATCCCGAGACCGGCCGCGATGTCTGGGTCAAGGCCGGCCGCTTCGGCCCCTACATCCAGCTCGGTGAGCAGAAGGATTATGAGGAGGGCGAGAAGCCGAAGCGCGCAGGTATCCCGAAGGGCACCTCGCCCGGCGATGTCGATCTCGAGCTTGCGCTCAAGCTGTTGTCGCTGCCGCGCGAGATCGGCAAGCATCCCGAGACAGGCCAGCCCATCACGGCAGGCCTCGGCCGCTTCGGGCCGTTCGTGAAGCATGAGAAGACCTATGCCAGCCTTGAGGCCGGCGACGAAGTCTTCGACATCGGCCTCAACCGCGCCGTCACGCTGATCGCGGAAAAGGTCGCCAAGGGCCCGAGCCGCCGCTTTGGGTCTGATCCCGGCAAGGCGCTCGGCGATCACCCCTCGCTCGGCACCGTCACCGTGAAGAGCGGCCGTTACGGCGCCTATGTCACGGCGGGCGGCGTCAACGCGACCATCCCCGCCGAGTTCGAAAAGGACACGGTGACGCTGGCGCAGGCGATCGCACTGATCGACGAGCGCGCGGCCAAGGGCGGCGGCAACGCGAAAGCGAAGAAGGCGCCGAAGCCGGCCAAGGCCAAGAAGGCTGTCGCAAAGACTGCCGACGACCCCGCACCGAAGACAAAACCGGCCGCGAAGAAAGCGGCCAAGACCAAAAAAACTGAATCCACCAGCAAGGCGCGCGCAGGCGTGGCGTCGACGGCCAAGACTTCAGCAGTCAAGACGTCGCCGACCAAGGCAGGCGCTACCAGAGCTCCGGCCAAGAAGAGTGCCGGCACCAATTAGAGGTTAAGTGAAACGCAAGAATGACCGTGGCTTTCCCGACCGGCAAGCCATCGTCGCCTTCATCAAGGCACATCCAGGAAAGGTCGGAACCCGCGACATCGCGCGCGAGTTCGGCCTGAAGAACGCCGATCGCATCGAGCTCAAGCGCCTGCTGCGCGAGCTCGCCGACGACGGCACCATCAAGAGAAAGCGCCATACGGTCTCGGAGCCGGACGCACTGCCGTCGACGCTGGTCGCCGACATCATCGGCCGCGACGCTGACGGCGAGCTGATCGCCTCCCCCACCGAATGGGACGAGGTCGAGGGCGGCGAACCACCAAAAATCCTCATCGTCATGCCGCGCCGGCCGAAACCCGGCACGACGGCCGGCGTTGGCGACCGTGCGCTGCTGCGGGTCGAACCGACCAGCGAGAGCGGAGGCCCGGCCTATCGCGGCCACATCATCAAGGTCTTCGACAAGACCAGGAGCCGTATCCTCGGCGTATTCCGCAGCCTGCCCGAAGGCGGCGGCCGACTGGTCCCGGTCGACAAGAAGTCTGCCGACCGCGAGCTGAACATCGCCGCAGCCGATACCAAGGGCGCGCAGAACGGCGATCTCGTCAGCGTCGACATCGTCCGCACCCGCAGCTTTGGGCTGGCGTCCGGCCGCGTCAAGGAGAGGCTCGGTTCGGTCAAGTCCGAGAAAGCGATCAGCCTGATCGCGATCTACGCCCACGATATCCCCCTGCAATTCTCCTCTGCCGCCGAGCGCGAGGCGGAGGCCGCGGAGCCCGCGAGCCTGAAGGGCCGCGAGGACTGGCGCGACGTTCCGCTCGTCACCATCGATCCGCCTGACGCCAAGGATCACGACGACGCGGTGCATGCGCAAGCGGATCCCGATCCGAGCAACAAGGGCGGGTTCATCGTCGACGTCGCCATCGCGGATGTCAGCTTTTACGTCCGGCCCGGCACGGCGCTCGACCGCGCAGCGCTCGACCGCGGCAACTCGGTTTATTTCCCCGACCGCGTCGTGCCGATGCTGCCGGAGCGCATCTCCAACAATCTCTGCTCGCTGGTGCCGGGCGAGCCGCGCGGCGCGCTCGCCGTGCGGATGATCATTGCGCCCGACGGACGCAAGCGCTCGCACAGCTTTCACCGCATCCTGATGCGCTCGGCCGCCAAGCTGAGCTACGCACAGGCACAGGCCGCGATCGATGGACGGCCCGACGACACCACGGGTCCCCTTGTCGATCCGATCCTCAAGCCGCTTTATGCGGCTTACGCCTGCGTCAAGCGCGCGCGCGACGAGCGCGATCCGCTCAATCTCGATCTGCCCGAGCGCAAGATCCTGCTGAGGAGCGACGGCACCGTCGACCGCGTCGTCGTGCCCGACAGGCTCGATGCGCACAGGCTGATCGAGGAGTTCATGATCCTCGCCAACGTCGCGGCCGCCGAGATGCTGGAGAAGAAATCGCTCCCGCTGATCTACCGCGTGCATGACGAGCCGACGCTGGAAAAAGTCCACGCGCTCGCGGAATTCCTGCAAACGCTGGACGTCCCCTTCGCAAAGGGCGGCGCGCTGCGCCCGGCTCTGTTCAATCGCGTGCTGGCGCAGCTCGAGGGCCACGACCACTTCCCGCTGGTAAGCGAGGTGGTGCTGCGCGCCCAGGCGCAGGCGGAATACTCGTCGGAGAATTACGGGCATTTCGGCCTGAATTTGCGCCGCTACGCGCATTTCACCTCGCCGATCCGCCGCTATGCCGACCTCGTCGTGCACCGCGCGCTGGTCCGCGCGCTCGGGCTTGGCGAAGGCGCCCTGCCCGACAGCGAGACGGCGGAAACCCTCGCCGAAGTCGCCGCGCACATCTCGCTGACCGAGCGGCGCGCGATGAAGGCGGAGCGCGAGACCGTCGATCGCCTGATCGCGCATCACCTCGCCGACCGCATCGGCGCGAGCTTCGAGGGCCGCGTCTCCGGCGTCACCCGCGCCGGGCTCTTCGTCAAACTCGCTGAAACCGGCGCCGACGGATTGATCCCGATCCGGTCCCTCGGCACGGAATATTTCAACTATGACGAGGGCCGCCACGCGCTGGTCGGCACGCGCAGCCGGACCATGTACCAGCTCGGCGATGTCGTCGAGGTCCGACTGATCGAAGCGGCACCGATCGCAGGCGCGCTGCGCTTCGAGCTGCTGTCCTCGTCCAGCGAGACGAGCCCGCGCGATCGCAGGCAAGCAGGCCCGCAACGCCGCCCCTCGCTCAAGGCGCATCCCGGCCGCAGCCCGGATAGAAAACGCAAGCCGCCAAAGCCCGGCAATGCGAAGAGGGGCAAGGACAAGAACAAGGGCAGGAACAAGAACAAGGGCAAAGGCAAGAAGGGCAAGGCATGGTGACCATGAGCACGGCCCCGAAGATCTGGACACGCGAGACCGGCCTCGTCGAGAAGCGCGACGTCTGGACGGCCATGAAACGCGGTTTTCGCGGCCGCTGCCCGCGTTGCGGCCAAGGCAAGCTGTTCCGCGCCTTCCTGAAGACGGCGGACAATTGCTCGTGCTGCGGACTCGACTTCACGCCGCACCGCGCCGACGATTTGCCCGCCTATCTCGTGATCGTCATCGTCGGCCACATCACCGTGCCGACGATCCTCTGGATCGAGACCAATTACACGACGCCGGCCTGGCTGACATACGTCGCCTATCTGCCATTCACCTTGTTTGCGTCGCTTGGGCTGTTGCAGCCGGTGAAAGGAGCCGTGGTCGGCTTGCAATGGGCTCTGCGCATGCACGGGTTTGACGAGAACCCGCCGGATGGTATTCCGCCCGTGTAAGCACAAAAAGCAAGAACAGTTTGGGTGAGGATATGAGCGATACGGCGCAGACCGCCGAAAAGGCAAAGGTCCACGAGGAAAAGGAAGCCGATCACCATCCCTATTTCCGCCCGAAGGATGCGGCGACGCTGATCCTGGTCGACCGCAGCGGCACTGTTCCGAAGGTGCTGGTCGGCAAGCGCCACGACAAGGTGGTGTTCATGCCCGGAAAATTCGTCTTCCCGGGCGGCCGCGTCGACAAGGACGATTATCGCGTGCCCTGTGCGGCCCCCATCACCGCCGAGCTGGAAGCCAATCTCGCCAAGGGCAGCCCCAGGACGCCGGCCTCGCGCGCAAAATCGCTGGCAGTTGCCGCCATCCGCGAAGCCTGCGAGGAGACCGGTCTCTGTCTTGGACGCAAGAGCGAGGGGAAAGCAAAACTCGAAGGCCCCTGGAAACCGTTCGCGGATGCGGGCCTGCTGCCCGATCCATCCAGCCTGTTCCTGATCGCCCGCGCGATCACCCCGCCCGGCCGCGTCAAGCGCTTCGATACGCGCTTCTTCACCGCGGATGCCTCCGCGATCACCCATCACGTCGAGGGCGTGATCCACGCGGATGCGGAACTGGTCGAGCTGGTCTGGGTCGAGCTCGGCTCAAAGCCACTCGCGGATCTGCATCCCATGACACGGAATGTGCTCAACGAGCTCCACACGCGCCTTGCCACCGGCCCCTTGCGCCACGACGCACCGGTGCCGTTCTTCCATTTCTACGGCGGCAAGATGCAGAAGGATATTTTGAGCTAGTTAGTCGTCGTCCGCCTCGCTGTCAGCGCGCCCCTTCGGAATGACGCAATTGTGCTGAGGGGCCAGCGAAAAACGAAAAATTCTTCCCGCCGCCGCCGATGGCGGAGTTCCCGCGCATGCCTATGTCTTTCCCCAACGACACCGGAACGGGATTTTGGGCGCGATGGCACAACGGCAACTCAAGCTCGGCGCGTTCATGCGCCCGATCAGCATCCACACCGGCGCATGGCGCTACCCCGGGGCCTGGCCGGACGCCAATTTCAATTTCGGCCACATCAAGACGCTGATCCAGAAGCTCGAGGCCGGCAAGTTCGACGCCTTCTTCATGGCCGATCACCTCGCCGTGCTGAACATGCCGATCAACGCGCTCAAGCGCAGCCACACCGTCACCTCGTTCGAGCCATTCACGCTGCTCTCGGCGCTGTCGGCCGTCACCGAGCGCATCGGCCTGATCGCGACGGGCTCGACCACGTTCGACGAGCCCTATCACGTCGCCCGCCGCTTCGCTTCCCTCGACCATCTCAGCGGTGGACGTGCGGGCTGGAATATCGTCACCACATCGAACCCGGACGCAGCGCTGAATTTCGGCCTAGACGATCACATGGAGCACGCCGAGCGCTACAAGCGCGCCCGCGAGTTCTATGACGTCGTCACCGGCCTCTGGGACTCCTTCGCCGACGATGCCTTCGTGCGCGACGTGGAATCGGGCCTGTTCTTCGATCCCGCGAAGATGCATGTGCTCGACCATCACGGCAAATATCTGAAGGTCCGCGGCCCGCTCAACATCGCCCGCCCCGTGCAGGGCTGGCCCGTGATCGTGCAGGCCGGCGCCTCCGAGGATGGCAGGCAGCTTGCCGCCGAAACGGCGGAAGCCGTGTTCACCGGCGGCGGCAGCCTCGCCGACGGACAAAAGCTCTATGGCGACATCAAGGGGCGCATGGAAAAGATCGGCCGCGATCCCGAGCATCTGAAGATCCTGCCCGGCGCCTTCGTCGTGGTCGGCGATAGCGTCGACGAGGCCAGGGAGAAGCGTGCCCTGCTCGACAGCCGCGTGCATTACGACAGCGCCATCGCCTCGCTCTCGGTGATACTCGGCACCGACGCCTCCGGCTTCGACCCGGATGGACAGCTGCCTGACATCCCCGAGACCAACGCCAGCAAGAGCGGCCGGCAGCGCATGGTCGACCTCGCCAGGCGCGACAAGCTCACCGTGCGCCAGCTCGCCCAGCGCGTCGGCGGCTATGGCGGGCTCTCCTTCGTCGGCACGGCGAAAACCATCGCCGACCAGATGGAGGAATGGCTGGTCGGGCGCGGCTCCGACGGATTCAACATCATGTTCCCGTTCCTGCCCGCGGGCCTCGACGATTTCGTCGACAAGGTGGTCCCGGAGCTGCAGCGCCGCGGGATTTTCCGGACAGAGTATGAAGGGGCCACTCTGCGGGAGAATCTGGGCCTTCCCCGGCCGAAAAACCGATTCTTCGAGGGGTGAAAGGCCCGATTTGGGTGGTTTTCGGGGTGTAAAACCTTGACATCAGGCGGTTTCTGGCTAGGTTGCCGGCCAACGCGGGCCGTTTGGCCGGCTCCAGATTCCCTTCATTTCTGAGGTTCAGAACATGGCCAAAGCGGTCACCATCAAGGTCAAGCTCGTGTCCTCGGCCGACACCGGCTTCTACTACGTCGCCAAGAAGAATTCGCGCACCATGACCGACAAGCTGGTCAAGAAGAAGTACGACCCGGTCGCGCGCAAGCACGTCGAATTCAAGGAAGCCAAGATCAAGTAGGATCGGCGAAAACGTCGAAGAGTTTTGCGGGGTCCTCGGGGCCCCGTTTTCGTTTCCGCCCTGGTGTGCCGCGCGCGGTGCCCCCTGGGCGATGCGCAGCATCGTCCGCTGAGCCGGCCCCGGTTCCGAACGTCAATCCAGCGGAACGTTCAGGCTGGTGCCTTTGGTGATGATGCCGCCGCGATTGCCGATCTCGATCGAACCGTAGCGCTCCCTGAAGCAATCGGGCAGCGGCCGGTCGCCTTCCATGCTGAGCCAAAGGCGCAACAGATGACGCTTCCGGCTTGCATCGGGCCAATCGCGGAAACCCGTCCGATCATGCAGCAAGGCATGATTGTAGACGAACTGCATATCCCCCGGCTGAAGCCGCATGCCAAAATGCAGATCGGGATCATTTGCCAGCGCGTCAAAGAGATCGAGCGCCTCGACGTGAGCCGGCGTCAGTCTCGGCGCATCGGGGAAGCGCTGCGCACTATCGATATACTGACGCTGATAGAACCCGGTCAGGAACCCCGCATGCCAATTCAGCACCGGGATTTGCAGATATGGCTTTTCGTTCTCCGGCACCTCGCCGCGCCGGTCCGTCGCGATTGGATCAAACAACAGGGCGGCAAGGTCGGGACGCCTGTCGAACATCTCGTTGTAGATTGTGGATGTACTGACGAGAAGGGAATCGCCGCCCTCCATCGCCTCGCGAATGCATAACAATCCGACGACGTCGGACGAATCCGTGTGGAACGTTTGCCTTTCCGACGTCTGATAGATCCGCGTGTTCGGATCCCTCGCATCCGCACCTGTGTCGCGCACGTGACCGAGAATGTGCCCTGCCGCATTCTGGGACCGTGCCGATCCGAGATGGGCGCCCACCCCGCAAAAGATCGTCGCGGCAAACTCCTGGCTGTATTTTGCGACCGGAAGGCCGCGTATGACTTCAAAGCCCAGGCCAACCAGCAGCGTCTTCTTGAGATCGTCCAGATGCGCGCCGAAACGAGGGAGCGGAAAACTGTCCTTCGTGATGTCGGCGATCTTCTTGCTCCGACCAAGATATGATTCAGCCGCGGTCTCGAGCTCCGCGATATCGCCAGCATCAAGCGAGATCAACCATCGATCGGGATTGGCCTTCATCTCGGCGCCGAGCCATGCGGACGCGACCTCAACCCGTCCTGGAGGACGATTGACCCCACTGGGCGCTGAGACCGCATTCATGTTGCTGGCTCCCGAAGCTTGGCCGTAAACGAATTCATCGGCCGCCAACGATATGGTTCGGATCGCTTGTTGGCAACGCTGGCGGGCGAAATGCGCGCAACGATGGTTGCGCCGCGGAGTGCACCTCATTGCACGTCCTTTGTTCCGCGAGCGCGCCGAAGTATGATTGCCGTGGTGGGAGGACTCTCTGTGTCCGCAGTTCCAAGGCAGGATCTGCAAATCGTCGGAGTCACATCATGCGCGCCCGTCCCTTTCTGCTCGTCATATGGGTCATAATGTCCGCGCCCACGCCAGCTGGAGCTCAACGCTTCGGTGGCAATGATCCGGTTTGCCTTCAGCAGTGGAAAAGGGGCGGCGTCAGCTGGATTTCGTGCCGATATAGTTCGTGGGAACAGTGCAAAGCGGAGACTGTGGGTCTTCCCGCCATGTGCCTGCTGAACCCCTATGCGCAACGGCCGCCTCGTCCGGACCGCGGTCCGCGTCCGCGATAGGTGCGATTGGAGCGGCTGCTGTCGACTCGCAGCTACGCCGTTCGCAGCACCGGCGCCGGTGGCTGTGCGGGCCGGATCAGTGCGAACGCGACCTGCATGATGCCGCCGGCCAAACCCAGCGCCACGCCGATGCGCCAGGCCATGCTGTACGAGCCGAGGGCGTCGTAGATCAGCCCTCCTCCGTACGCGCCGAGGAAGCTGCCGATCTGGTGGCTCATGAAGGCAAGGCCCTGGATCATGGCTTGCCAGCGCAGCCCGAACATCTCGGCGACGGCGCCGGCGACCAGCGGGCCGACGCCCATCCAGAGAAAGCCCATGATGGCGCCGAACAGCAGCGTCGAGAACGATGACGCCGGCAGCATGAAATACCAGGCGAGCGCGAGCGAGCGCAGGATGTAGATGCCCCCGAGCAGGGCCAGCTTGTTCCAGCGCTGGCCGGCCCAGCCGAAGAACAGCGAGCCCAGCACGTTGAAGCCGCCGATCATGCCGAGCGTCTGCGCGCTGAGCATCGGATCGAGCCCGCAGATCGCCAGATATGACGGCAGATGCGTGGTCAGGAACACGAGCTGCATGCCGCAGACGAGATAGGCGCAGGTCATCACCACGAAAGAAACATTGCCGAAGGCGGCCCTCGCGACGGACGCGGCCGTGGCGTCGCCGATGTCGTCGGCGGCGGGCTTGGGCAGCGGGATGGCGTCGACGCGGCCGGCGTACCAGGCGGCGGGGATCATCAGCACCGACATGACGACGAAGCCGGCGAGCCCAATGCGCCAGCCAAAGCCCTCGTTGAGCATCTGCCCGATCGGCGCCGACAACAGCGCACCGAGCGAGCCCGCGCCGGAGACGATGCCGAGCACCGTCGAGCGCACCGCCGCGGGCACCGCGCGCGCCGCCACCGACATCGCGATTGCGGCCGCGGTGCAGGCAAGCGAGGTGCCGATCAGCACGCCTGCGCCGATCATGATGCTGACGAGACCGCCCGCGGTCGCCATCAGGATGAGGCCGGCGATATACATCAGCGCGCCCACGATCATGATCGGGCGGAAGCCGAAGCGCACCGTCATCGCGCCGGCCGGCGGCTGGAGAAAGCCCCAGGCGAGGTTTTGCACGGCCAGCGCCAGCGTGAAGTCCGACACCGAAAGGTGGATGTCGTGCGTCAGCGGCTGCATGAAGATGCCGAGCGACTGGCGCAGCCCCATGCTCAGCGTCAGCATGATGGAGGCGCCGATCAGGATCGGCAAGGCCGGACGCAGGACCTGCAACAGGGGCATTTTTGTCTCCCTCGAGGGCGCAGGACGCGCGCCGACGTCTGCAATATCGGTTGACTTCGGTTACACAGACCTGTGTAATTAGTCTATAGGTGGCGGGCGCTGTCAAGCGAAGAGGATATTTGTCGACGCATGGCTCCCCCGCCCGCACCACAGTCGATGAAAGAGCGGATCCTTCAGACCGCCGACAGGCTGTTCTATCTGCAGGGCATTCGCGCGATCGGCGTCGACACCATCGCGGCCGAGATCGGCATCTCCAAGCGCACGCTCTACAACCACTTCCCCTCCAAGGACGCGCTGATCGCGGCCTATCTGGAGCGCCGCTTCGTAAGCGCCCGCCCCTCCGACAAGCCGCCGGCCGAGCAGATCCTCGGTACCTTCGATTCGCTCGAGCGGCGTTTCGCGGCGAAGGATTTTCGCGGCTGCCCGTTCGTCAATGCGGTCGCCGAGCTAGGTCCGACAGACCGCGCCGTGAAAAAGATCGCCATCGCCTTCAAGGAAAGCCGCCGCGTGTGGTTTCGCGAGCGGCTGACCGAGCTCGGTGTTTCGGATGCGGACGCACTCGCCACGCAACTCGTGCTGCTGGTCGACGGCTCGATCGCGCAGGATCTGGTGCGTGACGATCCCGCCATGGCGCGCGCGGCGAAAGAAGCGGCGAAGGTGCTGCTGCGGAACGCGGGCGTGGATGTGAGCGATGAGGCAGCGAAACCGGTCAAGGGCAAGCGTTCGCCGCAATAATCACCGTCGTCGTATTGCTCGGTGTCATCACCCGCGAAAGCGGGTGATCCAGTATTCCAGAGACGGTGAGGCTCCGGCCGAGACGCCGCGGCGTACTGGATTCCCCGCTTTCGCGGGGAATGACAGCGGAGTTCGGGGGACGGTTATGGCCCCAAGGTTACACGTTGGGTCCA
Source organism: Bradyrhizobium sp. USDA 4472 (assembly GCF_054058595.1). Classification (NCBI taxonomy): domain Bacteria; kingdom Pseudomonadati; phylum Pseudomonadota; class Alphaproteobacteria; order Hyphomicrobiales; family Nitrobacteraceae; genus Bradyrhizobium; species Bradyrhizobium sp. USDA 4472. The sequence continues at coordinate 5,812,124 of NZ_JBSSAM010000001.1, read as the reverse complement.
GCGCGCGAACGGTCACGCCGCCTGCGCCACCACGCGATTGCGTCCGTCATGCTTGGCGCGGTAGAGCGCGGTATCGGCGCGCTTGAGGACGTCGGCGACCGCTTCGCCCTTCTGCTCCAGCGTGGTCAGCCCGATCGAGATCGTGACCTCGACGCGCTTGGTGCCCTTGTTGACGGCAAAGGGCTCACCCGCGATCGAACGCCGCAGCCGCTCGGCGACCATGCCGGCGACGTGGAGATCGGTCTCCGGCATCACGATGACGAACTCCTCGCCGCCATAACGGCAGGCCAGATCGATGCCGCGGATCGACTTGCGCACGCGCACCGCGAACTCGCGCAGCACGTCATCGCCGCCGTCATGGCCGAAATTGTCGTTGATCGACTTGAAATAGTCGATGTCCAGGATCATCAGCGCGAGCGGCTTGCCGCGGGCGGATGCCTGCTCGGCCAGCGTCGCCAGATGGCTCTCCATGTAGCGCCGATTGTGCAGGCCGGTGAGCGCGTCGGTGATCGCCATCTCGATCGAGTTCTGCACGTTGTCGCGCAAATGATCGGTGTAGCGGCGGCGGCGGATCTGGGTGCGGGCGCGCGCCAGCAGCTCGGTCTTGTCGATCGGGCGCAGCAGGTAATCGTTGACCCCGATCTCGAGTCCGCGCAGCAGCCGCGTGGAGTTTTCCGCCTCCGCAACCGCCAGGATCGGCACGTGGCGCGTGCGCTCCAGCGAGCGGGCCTGGCTGCAGAGCCGCAGGCCGTCGAAATTGTTCAGGTCGAGCGAAACGATCAGCAGATCGTAATTGCCCTCGGCGGCATGGAACAGGGCTTCTGTCGGATTCGGCTCGACGTCGATGGTGTGCTCGGCGGCGAGGATCGTCCCCAGCCGCTCGTAGGACGACGGGCGGTCGTCCACCAGCAGGATGCGGCCACCCTTGCCTGCATCGGCGATGGCGCTGCGCTCGGGCGCCTGCATGCCGATCTCGAGCGAGGTGATGGCGCGCATGCGCAGCTCATCGGTCATCATCTTCAACCGCGTCAGCGAGCGCACGCGCGCGATCAGCACGACGTCGGAGACGGGCTTGGTCAGAAAGTCGTCGGCGCCGGCTTCCAGGCCGCGATTGCGGTCGGACGGGCTGTCGAGAGCGGTGACCATCACGACGGGAATGTGGTGGGTGGCCGGGTCGGTCTTGAGGCGACGGCAGACTTCGAAGCCGTCCATGTCAGGCATCATCACGTCGAGCAGGATGATGTCGCATTCGGCGCGGCGGGCCAGCGCCAGTGCCTCGGTGCCGTTCGAGGCGGTCATCACGTCGAAATATTCGGCGGAGAGACGGGCCTCGAGCAGTTTGACGTTGGCTGGAACGTCATCGACGACAAGGATACGCGCGGACACTGTGAACTCACTTCCTATCCGATAAAACGCCGGACCGTCTCGATGAATTTGCCGACCGAGATCGGCTTGGACAAATAGGCTTCGCAGCCGCCCTCGCGGATGCGTTCTTCGTCGCCTTTCATCGCGAACGCCGTGACCGCGACGACGGGAATGGCGCGCAGCTCCGGATCGTCCTTGATCCAGCGCGTCACCTCGAGCCCCGATACCTGCGGCAATTGGATATCCATCAGCACCAGATCGGGCCGCATCTTGCGCACGAGGTCGAGCGCCTCGTAGCCGTTGCTGGTGCCCGATGTCTGGTAGCCGTGGGCCTCCAGCAGGTCGCGGAAGAGCTTCATGTTGAGCTCGTTGTCTTCCACGATCAGGACGGTCTTAGCCATCCCGCCCTCCTGTTTGGTCCCAAAGACCGATGCATGTGACGCCTCAGGCGCCGCTTTCCGGCGCTTCGAAAACTGGATTCAAACTAGCCTCGAATTCGCTTGAGTTTCGTTAAACCCGAGGGGCCACTTTCTGCGATGTGGTTTCCAGTTGCTTGTCTGGCCCAGCAAGACTCAAGCGCCGAGACTCAGTCCCGAGACTCAGCCTAGAGACTCGGGCATAGTCCAAAGTAGACACCGAAAGTTAACGGAAAGGCAAACCGGGCCCGTGAAAAAGCCTGTTCACAACCCCCGCGAAGTAGCTGAAATCGTTGCGATTCAGGCGCTGTCCTTTGTTGCGGGCGACCCTGAGCGGCTGGGCCTGTTCCTGGCCGAGACGGGGGTCGGCCCGGAGACGCTCCGGAACGCCGCCTCGGACCCGAATTTCCTGCTCAGCGTGCTCGATTTCGTGCTGCGCGATGACGACACCGTGAAGGCCTTTGCCAAGGCTTCGGAACTGCATCCGACCAACGTTGCCGCAGCACGCCAGGTGCTGGGCGATGCGCTCGGTGATGCCAATTGGGAGCGCGACGTGCCGTGACCCTCCCCGACCCGGCCGGGCCTCGGTGCTTCTGCCGGGATTGCCTGGCCGATCTGGATATGGGCGGGCGGCGCTGTTCCGCCTGCGGCTCCCCTCGCCTCGTCCGGCACCGTACGCTCGCGAGCCTGACGATCGCCCATATCGATTGCGACGCCTTCTATGCGACGGTGGAGAAGCGCGACAATCCTGACCTCGCCGACAAGCCCGTCATCATCGGCGGCGGAAAACGCGGCGTCGTCTCGGCCGCCTGCTATATCGCGCGCACCTATGGCGTGCGCTCGGCCATGCCGATGTTCAAGGCGTTGGAAGCCTGTCCGCATGCGACCGTGATCCCGCCTGACATGGCCAAGTATGTCCGCGTCGGCCGCGAGGTGCGGCAGGCGATGCAGGCGCTGACGCCGCTGGTCGAGCCACTCTCGATCGACGAGGCCTTTCTCGATCTCTCCGGCACCGAGCGGGTGCACGGCATGATCCCGGCAAAGGTGCTGGCGCGGTTCGCCCGCAAGGTCGAGCGCGACGTCGGCATCAGCGTCTCGGTCGGCCTGTCCTGCAACAAGTTTTTGGCCAAGATCGCCTCCGACCTCGACAAGCCGCGCGGCTTTGCCGCGCTCGATCAGGACGAAGCACGCATCATGCTGGCGGAAAAGCCTGTTGGCTTCATCTTTGGCGTCGGGCCGGCGACGCAGGAACGCCTTCTGCAGCGAGGCTTCCGCATCATCGCCGATCTTCAGAAGGCCGACGAGATCGAGCTGATGCGGCAGTTTCCGAGTGACGGCCGCAGGCTTTGGCGGCTCGCGCGCGGTATTGATGATCGGCGCGTCGAGCCTGACCGCGGCGCCAAGACCATTTCGAGCGAGACGACGTTCGAGACCGACATCCGCGATTTCGCGTCGCTGGAAAAGATCCTGTGGCGGCTCTGCGAGAAGACGTCGTCGCGGCTCAAGAGCAGCGAGTTGGCCGGCTCGACCGTCAGGCTGAAACTGAAAACCGCCGATTTCCGCCAGCGCACCCGCTCGCAGTCGATCGCAGCACCGACGCAGCTCGCCGCAAAGATCTTTTCGATCTGCCGCGAGATGCTGGCGAAGGAGATCGACGGCACCGCGTTCCGCCTCATGGGCGCCGGGGTCAGCGCGCTGCGCGACGGCTCCCCTGCCGACGACACCGACATGCTCGACCGCCGCGCCGCCCACGCCGAGCGCGCGGTGGACAGCCTGCGCAAGAAGTTCGGCAGCGCCGCCGTCATCCGCGGCATCGCCTATGAGGGACCGGAGAAGGCGCAGGAGTGATGGCGTCCTGCGCAAATCAGTCGCACTCAAAGATTTGCGCACCAGGATAGACGCGCCTGGCGTACCGAACGACCAGCTGCCGATCCTGCGTCTCCGGGAAGGGAGTCCGTATCTGACTAGACCCGACGATGAGGTGCCACAAGCCGTTGAGCTTTTGGATGACGACGTTCATTTGAGCTCCGCGTGATGACCCGAGTGGACTCAAATTGTAAGAATCTCCCGCCGTCGCTCAATTGTACCACCGTAAGGTCGGCGCATGAGAAGGATTAGAGGGCTTATACCAAGGTATGTTGGTCGTGGATTCAACAGCCGCTCGCGCGGCGAGAGGGCTGGCATATGGTGACAGGCGAGCGCGATCTCGGTGCACTGCTGAAGAGCATGAAGCCGGAGATGCTGGACGGCATCTTCGTGTTTTGCCCGATTGCGCCGAGCGCGAGCATTCCCGCGATCATCAGCCCGATGCTGACGTTCCGCGAACGCGAAGGAACGACGCTTGTCATCCCACGTGAGCAAGCCGAAGCGACCGGATTGCGTTACGCTTTCCCCTCGCGCCTGATTACGTTGACAGTCCACTCCACACTCGACGCCGTCGGATTCCTGGCAGCCATCACCGCGCGCCTCGCCGCAGCCGGCATCAGCGTCAACGCTGTGTCGGCCTTTCATCACGACCACCTCTTCGTGCCTTGCGACAGGGCCGATGAAGCAATGGCTCTACTGCAAAACATGAGCGGGCCGAGCTCAATCGAAGCTGTGACCTCGTAAGCAGCTGGCTGCCTGATGTCTGGTCGACCCCTGACAGCGGCGGGAAATGGACGTCTGCCAAGGTCGCTGAAGGGCCATCAGAGGACTATCTGCCAAGTTGAAGTGGTACCCGGCGCACGATGAGGGCTGCAAGGGGGGCAGATTGACCGAATTGCAATCATTTTTGAGGCACGACGCTTTCAATCGCACTCTTTGCGGCACTGAGGTTACTGATCACCTTTGTACTTTGCGCTGCAGCCGTCGTTCCTCTGCCACCCCAGATAGGAACCCCAGATGAGCCGCCCGCACAGTAGTTCCCGGTGAGTATAGTATTTACGTCTTGCAGGTTCTTGATCGACTCCGGAATGACGGCTGCAATTCCAGACATAACTTGATTTGCGCGCGCCAAATCTTTCTCCAGGGCAAGCGATTTCTGTTGACATGCATCAGCATAACTCCTCGCCTTCTGCAGCTCTTGCTCGGTGGCGGGCTTACCTTCATTTGCGTGCTGCAATTCAACTTGCAGAGTGTTCACCTGGCTCTGCAGAGATCGCGCATCGAATGCCATGTACTGCAATATGGCGCCGACCAACACGAGGGCAAAGCAGAAACACATGAAAACGTAAATAGGCGTACCTCTCGCATTAGCTCGTAGCAGGAGATAGGTCAAAAACGCTAAGAGAAAACCTAGGCCGATGGCACCGGCGCTCAATATCGCTGGAATGTTCATTAAAAGTAATCCTTCGCAAGGAGTCGCTGAAATGGCTCGCGCGAGACAGCAGAGGCTTGGCAACGAGTTCCGCGCGAAGCGCAGTTTGCAACTCGTAACATACTTTGTCACCATAGGTTGTATCGTGCTGCAAAGTTTGGCAAGCGGGAATGTGCCCCTTCCGATAGTCTGGTTGATCGCGTCGGCTTTGGATCAAACCTGGAAAAAATGATTTGCCGTTCCGCCGAATGCGCGGGCAGCAAACGGTTCGAGAGCCTCCCCGTTCGGATCCTGAAAGGCCCTCGAGCAGCCACGGCGGCGGTTCGCCGGGGCTCAGGCGGACGGGCGAGGCGGAGCGAAAGCCCCGGGGGATGAGCGGAACGCCTTTCTGAAGCGAGCCTCTAACGCAGATCAAGCAATCGCGTTGGAGCGGCAGCTTCGCGAACATCGCTAGGAACGAGGCAAAATAGGAGGGGTTGGCTCCATGACCTGTGTGTCCCCTCCTAAAACTAGGCCCCCGACAATGGGGGCCATTCTTTTGGGGCAGCATTGACCGGGCGCAGTCGTTGCGCCGCTCACACTCGGTCACAGTCACTCAATTGGCAGGCCGATTTTCGGGTCGTCGGCTCCGCTAACCCAAAGGCGCTGGTGACGCCGCGCCTATGGATTTAGATCATCTTTTTGAGGACCGGAGCACAGATCGTTTCGATCGACCAGGTCGAGCTTACGCAAAGCTTGGCTCTAAAGGCCAGTGCGAGAATGTGCTCCTGTTCCCGGATGAACTCGATGCGGCGCCGCTTTGGTTGTCGGCTGTGACTGTTTTCGCCTTCTGGCACCTGCTGGTGGTCAGCTGACTGAATTCCATTAGGAACACACCTCTACGGGCTCCGTTGGTGGGCCAATCGACGTGATGGATGCGTTCCGTTCGCAATGTTCTGAGCGGTTGGCAGCCGCTTGGGCGCGACATTGGATGTTGAGGAGAGCACATGGCGAGATCGCCGCCCGGGATCAGTCCCAAATCACTGCTGCACCCCGGCTTCATCTCCGCCGGAGGAACCCTGTTGATTGCCGCGTTGGTCACCGACCTGATGTATTGGGAAACGTCAAACTGGCAGTGGGCCAACTCGTCGGCTTGGCTGATTACGGCTGGCCTGGTTCTGGCTTTAGTCGCCACGATTGCCCTGATTGTCGATTTTGTCGCAGGCCGAGCGGGACGGATCGATTGGATCGCCTTCCTGCTCGTCGCAGCGGCCGCGCTTCTCTCGTTCTTGAACGTTTTCATTCACAGCCGTGACGCCTGGACCTCGGTCGTGCCTCAGGGAATTTCGCTTTCCGCAATCGTGACAATTCTGCTGCTGATGGCCGCCGCCACCGGTTGGAAGGTGACCACGGTTCGCGCTCCCGCGATCGGAGAGAGACCGTGATTCATGCGCTTCGTGGCTTGCCAGCCATCTGCACTCTGTTCGCGCTGACCGCCTGCAGCGACCAAGGCGGCGATCCCATGCGGCAATACGGAGCAGATCCTTACCTCCCGGAGCCTCAGAACTATCTGCTGCCCCCCATGAGCGTCCCGAAGGAGATTGGCTGGAAACCAGGGGAGACGCCGACGACCACTGATGGGTTGAAAGTCCAGTCGATGGCGACGGGGCTGATGCATCCTCGTATCGTCTATGCTCTGCCGAACGGCGATATCTTGGTCGTGGAGGGTAACAGTCCCGGCACTACACCTTTCCGGCCCAAGGACTTCATCCAAGGCAAAGTAAAAGCGCGGGCCGGCACGGCCGGCAAAGGTGGCAACCGCATCACCCTGCTTCGCGATGCCAACGGAGATGGAATCTCGGAGCAGCAAACTGTTCTCGTCGACCACCTCCACTCACCCTACGGGGTGGCTTATGTGGACGGCACACTCTACGTGGCCAACACGGACGCGATCATGGCGTTCAAGTACACGCTCGGGCAGACCGAGATCACTGAGCCAGGGAGGAAGCTTGCGGACCTTCCAGCCGGACCGATCGACCATCACTGGACCAAATCGATGGTAGCAAGTCCGGATGGATCCAAGCTTTATGTTGGCGTCGGGTCCAACAGCAACATCACCGAAAACGGGCTTGACGCCGAAGAGGGGCGAGCAGCGATTTACGAGGTGGATCGCTCGTCGGGTGCCAAGCGCATTTTCGCGTCGGGCACGCGAAATCCGACCAATCTCGCCGTTGATCCCGACACCGGACGGCTGTTCGCGGTCGTGAACGAGCGGGACGAGATCGGCCCGGACCTGGTCCCCGACTATCTCACCATGGTGCAGGAGGGCGCTTTCTATGGCTGGCCTTACAGCTATTGGGGCCAGCACGTTGACATACGTGTCCATCCGCAAAGGCCGGACCTCGTGGCCAAGGCGATCAAGCCCGACTACAGCCTAAGCTCGCACGTGGCCGCGCTTGGTCTCGCGTTCAGCAAAGGCGAGAAACTGTCACCCAAATTCAGTGACGGCATCTTTGTCGGCGAGCACGGCAGTTGGGACCGCAGCCCTGTCAATGGCTATCAGGTTATTTTCGTGCCGCTGGTGAACGGTCGGCCCGAGGGCAAGCCTGTCCCGGTCGTAACCGGATTTCTCGGCAACGACAACGCGACGGTGCGGGGCCGGCCCGTGGGCGTCGCAATTGACCGCACGGGTGCGCTACTGGTCGCCGACGATACAGGCAACGCGGTGTGGCGCGTCAGTGCGAACCAGACGGAGCATTAGGACACCCGGTAGCACTCGCCGCATAGCTAATCCCAAAGAGCCGACGATTGGACGCACATCGGCCTGCTCTTTGGAACCGCTGCGAACCCGGGCATTTGTCGGCGTGGTACAACGAGGGTCTCACCATGAGAGTTCGGGTTGGACTGGTCGCACTTTTCGTCGCCGCATTTAGTACCCTCGCCTATGCACAAAGCAGTGGTGGCGCCGGGGCTGGGGGTGGTTCGGCAACGGGGGCTGGCTCGATCAGCACGGCTGCCGGGTCGATGTCTGCTCCCGGATCAGTCAATGGGACCGGGGGGTCGCCAGGACCAAACACGAGCAACGCCCTCAGTCATGGAACGACAGGAAGTCGGCTCGGCACCTCCCCGAACGAGCAGACAAAATCTGGCTCGTCACCGGCGGCTGGTGGTTTTGTCAACGACAGTACAATGAACAAAGCTGTTCAGGATTTGGGGAATACAAAAACCGGCATCGTGCCTGACCACTGATAAAGCTGCGGCCGGTTCGGCCGGCAACCTCTCCGATGCGAAGTCCTCGCGACATGGCCCTTCCTTTCGTGCGAAAGCGCCTCGCGACCGTAGCGCTGATTTCCCGGAGACAGGATATCGCGCAGCGGTGGATCGCGTGCCTGCCTCGATTGGCCGTTGCCGTGTTCGGATGGCTACGATGGCATAGTACCACTGTTTTGCCCGACGCGTCAAAGTAAATTCTAAAAATACGAAATGACGCAGCGTTCCGGGATTGCGTTTCTACTGTGCATGGGGTTGTTTTCGCGTTTTGCCAAAAGCACGGGCGGACGCGGCCCAGCAAGGGCGGCGCGTCGCCGGCGTCGCGTTCAGCGTAGTCAATCCGCGACCGCGATCGCCTCGATCTCGATCAGCCATTCCGGCGCGGCGAGTGCGGTGACGCCGACCAGCGTCGAGGCCGGCGGCTCCATGCCTTCGAAGAACACCGAGCGGGCCTTGCCGATGATGGGGCGCAGCTCCGGCTTGTAGCCGACGACGAAGGTCGTGATCTTCACGATGTTGGCGTAGGTGGCACCGGCCGCCTTCAAGGCGTGACCGAGATTCTGCATCACCTGCGTGGTCTGCGCGGCGATGTCGCCCTCGCCGACGATCCGCCCCTCCTCGTCCACCGACACCTGGCCGGAGATGTAGATCGTGCGTGCGCCGGAGGCGGTGACGACGTGGGAATAGGCGGGATTGTGATGCAGGCCGCTGGGGCGGAGATGATCGAGCTTGGGCATGGGCTGGCTCCCGGAGTTTGTGGTCGGGAGGGAGCGTAGCCGGAGACTGTGCTTGGGGCTAGCCTCGCCCCTCAATTGCAGGGCTTGCTGTCCTTGACGTCGAACTTGCCCATCGCGCCGGAGATCACGAAGTCGTTGTAGTCGAGCACGAGCTGACGGGAGACGCCGTTCTCGTAGAGCTCGAACGACATCGCATAAACAGGCGTCTGCTCGCCTTCCTTCTGCGGGACGTCGCGATCGAAATAGCTGACCGTCACCGGCCAGCGCGTCAGCGACTTCATGTGCTCGTCCGCCGTCGCCGGATCGGGCGAAGCGGTACGGTCGGCGGGGATCGGCTGACCGATCACGGTCAGCGTGTTGTAGACCTTCTGGCCATCGTCGGAGCCGTCATAGACTGAGAGCTCGAGAAGCGATTTGCCGTCCTTGGCGGCGGCAATGATGCGCTGGATCTGTTCGGTCGGAAACACGATCTTGCCGTCGAGCGTGAAGTTCTTCGGCGCCGGCAATTTCAGCTTGACGTCGATGTGGTCGCCGTTGCGCACCGCAGAGCCGTCGACCAGGCCCGCCTCGGTCTCGTTCATCCGCGTTTCGATCTTGAAGCGGTAGCTCTTTCCGGCGGCGTCCTCCCAGGAATTGGAGCGGAGATCGCTGAGCGTGATCTTGCCCTCGCCGCTGTCGAGCTCGGAGACCTGGCGGAATTCGGACGTGTAGCCTTCGCAGCTGTTGCCGGCGAAATTGTAGAGGATGCGGCCGCGCGCGCTGCTGATGGAATTGGAACGCGATTTGACGAGGTTCAGATCGTAGAGCGCCTGGTGCGCGAGAAATGGAGCGCTCGAGGCATGCGCGCCGGTACCGGCGCCGAGAGCGGCCACCGCGAGCGCCATGACACCGAGGGAAGTCCGGAAAAGGTGCACCATGTCTGTTCCCTGAGGACGCGCAGATTCGACACTTTAATGACCGTTCCATTGCGTCGCAACTGCGGCGGTTTCACGTAAAGTTGCGCCTCACAGAACCTCCTGAGCCGGCTTGCATGTGTCGGCTCGATCGGCGAAACATGCCGCGCCCGGCCGTCACGAAGGCGCCGGAGAGGATGAGTTTTCCAGACATTGAGGTCGAGACATGGCGGGCACGGTCGAGCAGAAGCTGGCGGAACAAGGCATCAAGCTGCACGAGGCTCCCACCCCCGTGGCCAATTACGTCCCGTTCGTGCGCACCGGCAATCTGCTGTTCGTGTCCGGCCAGGTTTGCTTCGATCCCGCCGGCAAGCTGATCGCCAAGGGCAAGCTGGGCGCCGGCGTTTCGGTCGAGGACGGCGCCGCGGCCGCGCGCGGTTGCGCGATCAACCTGCTGGCACAGGTGAAGGCGGCGCTCGGTGATCTCGACAAGGTCACGCGCGTGGTGCGCCTCGGCGGCTTCATCAACTCGGCGCCCGACTTCCTGGACGGGCCGAAGGTGCTCAATGGCGCCTCCGACCTGATGGTCGCCGCCTTCGGTGACAAGGGCCGTCACGCCCGCACCACTGTCGGCGTCGCCTCGCTGCCGGCGGATGCGGCGGTCGAGGTCGACGGCATCTTCGAGGTCGCCTGAGGCCGGCATCGTGCGAGCCCCGGATTGGCTGACAGCGCGGCCGGTCGCCCATCGCGGCCTGCATGACATTTCCCGCGGCATCGTCGAGAACATGCCGGGCGCGGTGCAGGCGGCGATCGCGGGCAATTTTTCGATCGAGGTCGACATCCAGCTCTCGGCTGACGGCGAGGCCATGGTGCACCACGACCATGCGCTCGGCCGTCTCACCGAGGCAAGCGGCCCGGTGGCCGCGAAGACCGCGGCCGAGCTGAAGGCGATCACGTTCAAGGATACGTCAGAGCGGATGATGTCGCTCAGCGACCTCTGCGCCATGGTCGCCGGCCGCGTGCCGCTGGTGATCGAGGTGAAGAGCCACTTCGACGGCGACCGCAAGCTGGTGACGCGGATGGCCGAGGTGCTGGCAACCTATCGGGGGCGCGCCGTCGGGATGTCTTTTGATCCCGACCAGGTGCTGGCGCTCCGTGAACTCCTGCCCACCCGCCCGCGCGGCATCGTCGCGCAGCGCAGTTACGAGGACGAGTACTGGGCCTCCCTGACCCCGAAGCAGCGCGACAGCATGCTGTACCTGCGCCACGGTTTCCAGACCCAGCCCCATTTCGTGGCTTTCAAGGTCGATCATCTCCCGGCACCGGCCCCCTGGATCGCCCGTAACGTCTTCGGTTGCGCCCTGCTCGGCTGGACCGTGCGCACACCCGAGCAGCGGGTGCGGGTCGGACAATCTGCCGATCAGATGATCTTTGAAGGTTTCGTGCCGTAAGCTTGATGTTCCCGACCCTTGAAGTCGCTGCTGCAATGCACGATCTTGGGCGCAATGGCATCATCCGAAATCACCCTGGAGGCGGTACCGTCCATTGGCGAAATCTCGCCGGAGGATTGGGACGCCTGCGCCAATCCTGGCAGGGCCTGCAACGGGCATGGCTTGGCAACCTCATCCGGGTTTCCAGGCGATTCCCGTGGCCTCTTAAAGCCTGCCTACAACCCGTTCGTCTCGCACGCCTTTCTCTCGGCCGCCGAGAAATCGGGTTCAGCCACAATCCGCACCGGCTGGGGACCGCGGCACCTCGTGGCCAAGATCGATGGCCGGATCGCCGGCGTCGTGCCCTGCTATCTGAAATCGCACAGCCAGGGCGAATACGTTTTCGACCGCGGCTGGGCGGACGCCTATGAGCGCGCCGGCGGGCGTTACTATCCAAAGCTGCAGGTCTCGGTTCCGTTCACGCCCGCCACAGGACCGAGGCTGCTGATCCGCGACGGCGTTGACCACGAGCGCATCGCGGACGCGCTCGCGAGCGGGCTGGTGGCGCTGTGCGGCGTCAGCAAGGCCTCCTCCGTTCACGTTACCTTCGCGCGCGAGGCGGAGTGGAAGCTGCTTGCCCGGCACGGTTTCCTCCAGCGCACCGACCAGCAGTTCCACTGGCGCAACGAGGGCTTTGCCAGCTTCGACGATTTCCTCGCGACGCTGAACTCACGACATCGCAAATCGATCAAGCGCGAGCGGCGCGACGCGCTCGCGGCAGGGATCACGATCCACTGGCTCACCGGAAAAGACATCACCGAGGACGCCTGGGACGCCTTCTTCGCGTTCTACATGGAGACCGGCTCGCGCAAATGGGGCCGCCCCTATCTCACCCGAGGATTCTTCTCGCTGATCGGCGAGACCATGAGCCGGGACGTGCTGCTGGTGATGGCGCGCCGCAACGACCGCTGGATCGCAGGCGCCATCAACTTCATCGGCTCGGATACGCTGTTCGGCCGCAACTGGGGCGCGGTCGAGCATCATCCCTTCCTGCATTTCGAAGTCTGCTATTATCAGGCGATTGATTTCGCCATTAAACACGGTCTCACGAATGTCGAAGCCGGGGCGCAAGGCGAGCACAAGATTGCACGCGGCTACCTGCCGCGGACGACACACTCGGCCCATTTCATCGCCGATCCCGGCCTGCGCCGCGCCATCGATGATTATCTCGAGCGTGAGCGGGCCTATGTTGCGGAAGCCGGACGGGAGCTTGCCGAGCTTGGTCCCTTCCGGAAAGGCATCGACGAGCCGTCTTGACGCGTGCGCGGGGCTGGTGACAGTAAGCGCAAAATTCGCAGCGCAAAGTTCTTGGGAGCCGCCGCCATGACCGCCTACGATCCGAACAACATCTTCGCCAAGATCCTGCGCGGCGAGTTTCCCTGCCACAAGGTCTATGAGGACGAGCACGTCTTCGCCTTCCTCGACATCATGCCGCGCGTATCAGGGCACACGCTGGTGATTCCGAAGGCCCCTGCCCGCAACATCCTCGACATCAAGCCCGACGACTACGCGCATGTTGCGCGCGGCGCGCACCTGATCGCGGCGGCTGCGATGAAGGCCTTCAAGGCCGACGGCATCACCGTGCAACAATTCAACGAGGCCGCCGGCGGACAGGTGGTGTTTCATCTCCACATGCACGTGATGCCTCGCCACGACGGCGTCGCGATGCTGCCGCCCGCGAGCCGGAAGGAAGACGTCAAGGTGCTGGAAGAGAACGCGACCAAGTTGATCGCTGCGCTGAAGAGCTGATCCTCACCCCGTCTGAAAATCGCCCGGCTGCGGCGCGGCGAGCGGCGTGAACTCGCAACGGTCTGGCTTGATGTCGATCAGCGGCGTGTTGTCGAGACAGTCAAGACCGCGCACGAGGATGGCATTGCCCTCGATGCCGACGAGCTTCACGATCGAGGTGCCGATCGGATTGGGCCGGACCGGCGAGCGCAGCGAAAACGTGCCGCGGGTTTTCTCGTTGTTCTTCGGGCTTTGCAACACGATGTCGCGGCGCGACTTGTCGAGCCAATAGAGCACTTCGAGATTGCTATAGAAGTCGACTCCCTTGATCGCCGGCACGAACGGCTCGAAGATCTCGAGCCGGCAGATCGGGCCATCCGTACGGCCCTGTCGCGGCGTCTCGAGCCGCGAGGTCCATGGCGTGCGAATGCGACCAATAAAGACGAGGCCGGCATCTTCCGTCGATGGCAGCTCGATGGCGATCTCGCCCTCGCGGAGTTCGTTTTCGCGAACCATACTCTTAAGTTCCTTGGCTGTTCGGAGGCGTTTTAGCCTAACCAGCACTTGCCGGCCAGCGTGAAGACTGCACCGCGAGCGGCGGGAGCTGGCGCCGGTTGGCATGGTTGCGTTTCTATCCGCGCGCGCCCCGGTTCTTCAGCACAAAGCAAGCGCCGCCTGCTTTCCGGATGCGGTTGCAGAGATCATCCGCCTCGGGGCGCGTATCAGCGCCGATACGCACCTGGTAGAAGGCGTGCGAGCCGCGGCTGCGAACCACCGAGCTCAACAGGCTCGGATCGCGCTCGCCGATCACCGCGCCGAGGCGCGTGACGGCGCGGGAGTACATCGCCAGCGCCTTGTTGCGGTCGAAGCCGGCGGCGAGCTGCACGCCCCAGATCTTGGCAGCGGCAAGCTCGACATGCTGCTCGAGCTCGGCGACGAACGGGTTCGGCGCGCGCTTCAAGAGCGCCATCAGGTCGCGGCAGCTCGTCGGCGGCGAGCTCGGTGGCCCCTTGCCGGTGCTGCCGGCCTTGGCCCAGGCGTCGACGGTCGCGCCAGTGATGGCGTAGACGTAGTTGCGGGTCTGCTCCGGCATGCCACCGGTGCCGGCGAGCCATTCCTGCACGCGCCGGGGGCCGGCGTTGTAGGCGGCCGCAGCGAGACCGAGATTACCGAACTGATTGCGCAGCTCGTTGAGAAACTCGGCCGACTTCGGCAGCGCCTGGACCGGATTAAAGGGATTGAGCAGCCCCCGCTCGCTCGCAGTGCCCGGCATGAACTGCGCGATCCCCTGCGCATGCTCGCCGCTGCGCGTCACCGGGCCCACGGCATCGGCCTGGAATCGGCTCTCCTGCCAGATCACCCGGGCGAAGAATTCCAGCGGCAGGTTGGCATCACGCGCGGCGGCCTCCACGATCAGGCAGATCGACTCCCGTGTGTCGCTCTCGCGCACAGGCTCGCCTGCTGCCGGTTTCGCCGGTGCCTCGGGGCCAAGCTGCGTCGGAGGGACCTGAGCATCCTCGGCGTGCACGGGCGTGACGACGACCGCCGCTGCGAGCACCCACCAGATCAGCTTCTGAGCCCCGACCAACGCCATGTCGCTCCTAATATCGGCCCTTGATCTCGGGGCCCAAGGCAACTAGCAACGGCCGGAATTGGCAATGCTGAGCCCGGCCAGAATGCGGACAATCTATTTTGATCTCGACGGCACGTTGACCGATCCAAAGCCCGGGATCACCGGTTCGATCCAGTATGCCCTCAAAAAACTTGGCAAGGCGGTCCCGAGCCAGGACGAGTTGACCTGGTGCATCGGGCCGCCGCTGCATGCGAGCCTGAAGGCGCTGACCGGAACCGACGCACTGGCTGATCAGGCGCTCCTGCTCTACCGCGAACGGTTTTCCGATGTTGGGCTGTACGAGAACGCACTCTATCCGGGCATCCACGACACGCTCTCGGCGCTCGCCGCAACCGGCGCGCGCATCTTCGTGGCGACCAGCAAGCCTGCGGTCTACGCCACCCGCATCGTCGAACATTTCGGGCTGAAGCCGTATTTCGAGCGCGTGTTCGGCTCCGAACTCGACGGCACCCGCGTCGACAAGCGCGACCTGCTGCGTTACGCGCTCGCCGAGACCGAAGTCGATCCGCGACAAGCGATCATGATCGGCGACCGCAGCCACGACGTGGTCGGCGCCCGGACCAACGGCATGACGGCGATCGGCGTGCTCTACGGCTATGGCAACGAGGCCGAGCTGCGGGACGCCGGCGCGCATCATGTCTGCGCCGCGCATCCGGAACTGCTCGGCCACTGTGTGGGCTAGGCGCTGACGGTCTCCACCGCCGCCAGCATTCCGGTCTTGGCGTGGCAGTTCAGATATTCGAAGAACTGCTCGTCTGCCGCGGCCACCGTGACCTCGTGATACAGCCGCAGTTTCGCTGCCGGCCCCAGCGTCGACAGATATTTCATCGCAGCACCGAAGATCTTGACGTGGGTCGGATGCGATTCCGCCCAGCGCTCCAGCGCAGCCAGGCTCCTCCACCAGCTCTGGCCGTAGGATTTTTCGCTCGCCTTGCCGTCGGCCGAGAGCACCTGCATGTAGCGATTGGCATAGCAGCCGATGGAAGCGCCATCGTCGCGCAAGAAGTCCATGCCCTCGCGCAGCACCGGCTCGACGTCCTCGAGATAGAGCTTCCGCTCGGACGCCTCGGTATCGCTCCAGTCCTGACCCGAGCGGATCAGACAGAGATTGTCGTGCGCCTTCACACGCAACCGCGCGCCATCATGGACCAGTTCAGGATTGCCGCCCGGCGACATCGGATCGGTTTGCGACAGCGGAATGCGATCGCGCATGCCGCCCCAATAGGCGTGCTCCTGCACCTCGCCGCTCATGCCCTCGGCAATCACCGCGACACCTTCGGGCCTGCCTAGCGAGGAAAACAGCGTCTCGTGCCGCGCCACAGCGGGACGCAGCACCTCGATGAAGGTGCCGATGCCCTCGCGAGGCTTTCCGGTCCACACCTCGCGCGCCGGTGCAAACCAGGCGTCGAAGCGCGCGATGTCGTCCCAATAGGCCACCGAGACGGTGTTGGCGTGGCCGGCCTGATCCACATAGTGCGCGCGGTCCCAATGCGAGGGACTGCTCTCGCCGGCGAACAGCCTGTCGATTTCAGCGAGCGCTTCCGTCGCAGCCGCCGGCGCCGCCCCACGATACTGGACGCCGAAATAGGCCATCACGACGCGGCCCACACCGGGCTTGTAGCGTGCCACGAACGAAGGATAAGGCGGCTGGTAATCATCCGGCACGCGCTTGTGTCGCGTGCGCGGGGTTTCGAGATGCGCGGGAATTGCGGATTCCATGATCGTACCCTCCCTTCGACCGCAGCGATCAGCTCGCTGCCGCGCCAATATCCGCCGGCTCGACAGTGTCGACCGGCAGCGCGAACTGCTCGACCCGCTTGTAGGGCTTCTTGTTGAGCAGCAACCGCGTCACGTCGGGCCGCGAATAATGTCCGGCGGGATCCGCGGCGTTCTTGGCCACACCGATCGCGCCGAGATCGATCTCGGCGATCAAGAGACCCTCCTGATCCGGCGCGAGCTTGTCGCCGATCTGGCTGCCATCCGGCCCGTAGATGGCGGCAAAACCGCCGCCCACATGCAGCAGCGCGTTCTTGTCCGGCCGGTCGCAAAGCTCGTCGATCATCGCTTGCGACACCGTCGCGCAAGGCGCCAGCACGAAGCAGGAGCCTTCTACCGCATAGACGCGGGAGGCGGCATTGTTCACCTCGGCACCGAGGGCTGGCGCGAAGGGATCGTACAGCGAGAAGCTCGGCCAGGCCGCGACATGCACCTGCTCGTTCTGGGCGTACATCGCGTATTTCGACAGCGGCTGCAGATGCTCCCAGCAACACAGCGCGCCGATGCGGCCGATGTCGGGTCGCCCATGGACTGCAAGATCGCTCCCGTCGCCCTCGCCATAGACGGTGCGCTCGGCATGGGTCGGTCGCAATTTGCGGCGCTTCGCAATGGTCTCGCCGTCGGGCCCGATCAGCCATTGCGCCAGATAGAGGCTGCCGCCGTCGCGTTCGGAGAGGCCGATCACGGCGGTGAGCTTGGCCATGCGGACGGCGTCACGCAGCCGTTCGGCCTGGGGGCTGTCATAGGACAGCGAGTTGTCGAAATAGCGCTGCACGAAACCGCGTCCGATCGCCCAGGCCGGTGAGTCCATCCAGATATGCCAGGGGTAACCGGGGATGAAGGCCTCCGGAAATGCGATCAGCTTGGCACCCTTCTCGGCGGCCTCCCTGATCAAAGCGATGGACTTGTCGATCGAGGCGTCGAGGTCGAGCCAGGCGGGCGCCGCCTGCACCACCGCGACCTTATATTTCGGATGTTCGATGCTCATTGCCGCCTCCATTGCCGGTTGATCCGAGACCACGTCCGATGCAGTCTATTGGACCAAGCCGGGCAGCCGCGCGCTCGACCACGGCGGAACAAAAACTCGACTGGAATGGATAGCGCCCCGGTACGGAACTTGCCTGCGGTCAGGCTGGATCTGCGCCACGTGGTTCTGCTCGATGCGAAAGGGAGGCCGGCCGATGACAATCCAGTTCACGACAGATGGCAGCCCCGGCTACCGACGCCTTGCCCTCTGGCAGGACATCGTCTGCGACGTCTTCGTCGGGCTCGACTGCAAATCCGACCTCGGCAGTGCCTTTCAGGGCTCGGTCACGCAGGCTTCGCTGGGGAAAGCCGTTTGCTCCGAGGTCTGCTCCGAACGCCAGCACGTCTTCCGCACCCCCTCGCGGATCGCGCGCTCCGATCAGGACTATATCCTGGTCGCGCTCGGCAATCGCGGCGACGGCGGCGTGGTGCAGGACGGCCGCGAGACCGTGATCCATCCCGGCGAGTTCGCGCTCTACGACACCACGCGCCCCTATGAGCTGAAGTTCAGGGACACATTCTCGCAGACCATCTTCAAGGTGCCCCGCGAGATGTTGCACCGGAGGCTGGGCGGCACCGAGACGCTCACAGCGATCACCTTCGGGACCGACGCGCCGCTGGAGCGGCTCGCCTATGACTTCATCGTCAGGCTTTGCCAGAGCGCGGACCGGCTGGCGCCCAACAGCGCCGCGGCCCTGTCGGAGCAGGCCGTCGACTTGCTGGCGATGGCGTTGAGCGAACGACTCGGCGGGACGTCGCTGCCGACCTCGACCCATCGCTCCGCCCTGCTGTACCGGCTAAAAGCCCACATCCGCAGTCACCTCGCCGATCCCGATCTCTCGCTTACAGAAGCCGCCGCCGCGCTCGGAATCTCCTCACGCTACGTCAACGATCTCCTCGCCGACGAGGGCACCTCGTTCCAGCGCCATGTGCTTGCCGAGCGTCTCGCCCAATGCAAACGCGACCTCGCCTCGCCCATGCTCGCCCATCGCCACATCAGCGAGATCGCGTTTGCCTGGGGCTTTAACGACCTCTCGCATTTCGGCCGCGTCTTCCGCGAGCATTTCGGGATGTCGCCGCGCGACTTCAGGCAGAGCCGGTTGCGGCACTGACCGCCATTCCACTCAGCCATCATCACGAGCCTTCGTCCTAGGCGAAGGCACGGCTCGCCAATTCCAGATTGTCAGGTGCTGCGACCTGGATCAGGCTGAGAGGTATGAGGACTCGTGGGACGATAGGTGGCTCAGAGCTGCTGCTCACTGTGATCGCGATCCGGCTCGCCGCGCTGGTCCTGGTGGGCTGGAGCCTGACGCTCCTGCCGCGGCACGCCAACGAACCCGTCTGCATCCCTTCGTCTGCCGCAAGGATCGAAACGCAAGCTGCTGCGGTGACGGTCGGTTCGCGGGTCGCAGATGCGGCCTTCGATGACATGCGATTGCACGACTAGGCGATTCCGAAGCAAGGCGGGTATGTCAGCGCGCGATAGGACGGCGCGCCTGCTTGCATTACCATTCGCCTCCAAGGCGGCGCCAATCAATCAGCAGCCGTGAGGGAGAGCAGTTCGATGGAATACCGACGCTTGGGCCGGTCCGGCCTCATGGTACCCGCTTTGAGCCTTGGCACGGGCACGTTCGGCGGCGTCGGCCGTCTCGCGGCATGGGGGACGACCGACGCCACGGAAGCGCGGCGCCTGCTGGACATTTGCCTCGAAGCCGGCGTGTCGATGTTCGACACAGCCGACGTCTATTCGCTCGGTGAATCCGAACGCGTCCTCGGCGAAGCCATCAAAGGCCGCCGCGACAAGGTGCTGGTCTCGACCAAGGCCACCTTCCGTTTCGGCGACGGCCCCAACGACGTCGGCTCGTCGCGGCAGCATCTGCTTGCCGCCATCGACAGCTCGCTCAGCCGGCTCGGCACCGACCATATCGACCTGTTCCAGCTCCATGGCTTCGATGCCTTCACCCCGCCGGAAGAGGTGCTCAGTACGCTCGATGTGCTCGTGCGTGCCGGGAAGATCCGCTACGTCGGCGTCTCGAATTTTTCGGGCTGGCACTTGATGAAGTCGCTCGGCGTTGCCGACAGGCACGGCTTTCCGCGTTACGTCGCCAACCAGACTTATTATTCGCTGGTCGGGCGCGACTATGAGTGGGAGCTGATGCCGCTTGGTCTCGACCAGGGGCTCGGCGCCGTGGTCTGGTCGCCGCTCGGATGGGGCCGCCTGACGGGAAAGATCCGCCGCGGCCAGCCAAGGCCTGACGTGAGCCGCCTGCCGCAGACTGCCGATTTCGGGCCGCCCGTGCCCGACGAACAGGTCTATCGCGTCGTCGATGCAATCGACGAGGTCGCCAAGGAGACCGGCAAGACCGTGGCGCAAATTGCATTGAACTGGCTGCTGCAGCGTCCGACCGTTTCGACGCTGATCATCGGCGCGCGCAACGAAGCGCAGCTGCGCGAAAATCTCGGTGCGATCGGTTGGTCGCTGACGAAGGACCAGATCGACAGGCTCGATGCGGCGAGCAAGGTGACGCTGCCCTATCCGTATTGGCACCAGCGCGGGACCTTCTCCGACCGCAATCCGCCGCCGGTGTAAGCTCGCGCTGGTGAGCTGCGAAGAGCGTGCTGATCCATGCCCGGAGCGCCGGGAGGCCTGCTTCCGGCACAGGAACCGCCCGCGTCCTGCCGGGTTGCGATCAGCAGCGCAATTTCCTAATCGAGGGGACGCTCACGGCTCGACTCAAGCACGCCTACACGATGTCGTCTATCCCGATCGAGCATGCCGACGGCCTGCCGCAACCACAGCGCAATCAGGCGATCCTGACCATTGCGCTCGGCATCCTCATGGCCGTGGTCGACAGCGCCATCGCCAATGTCGCCCTGCCGACCATCGCAATCGACCTGAATGCGAGCCCGGCCTTCTCGATCTGGATCGTCAACGGCTATCAGCTTGCGATCACGATCTCACTGTTGCCACTGGCTTCACTCGGCGAGATCGTCGGCTATCGCCGCGTCTACCTGGTCGGGCTCGTGTTGTTCACGCTGGCATCGGCCCTCTGCGCGCTGGCGCATACGCTGCCGCTGCTGACGATCGCGCGCATCATCCAGGGGTTCGGCGCGGCCGGAATCATGAGCGTCAACTCGGCGCTGGTCCGTTTCACCTATCCGCGCAGCCTGCTTGGACGCGGCATCGGGCTCAACGCTCTGGTCGTCGCCTTCTCCGCGGCCGTCGGCCCGACACTCGCCGCCGGCATCCTCGCGGTCGGAAGCTGGCCCTGGCTGTTCGCCATCAATGTCCCGCTCGGCGCGGTCACGCTCCTGGTCGGCCTGCGCAGCCTGCCGCATACGAGGCCGGCAAGCCATTCCTTCGACTGGCAGAGCGCGGGACTTTCGGCGATCACCTTCGGCGTCGGCATCGCCGCGATCGACAGCGTCGGTCACGGCGAGGCGACGATGACCTGCCTCGTCCAATTCGCCATCGCGATCACGGCCGGCGCGTTGCTGATCTATCGCGAAACGCACATGAAGTCGCCGCTGCTGCCGGTCGACCTGTTGCGCATCCCGGTGTTCGGGCTCTCGATTGCGACCTCGATCGCCTCGTTTTGCGGGCAAATGCTGGCCTTCGTCGCGATCCCCTTCTACCTCCAGAGCCGCTTCGGTTATTCGGCGGTGCATATGGGCTTGCTGATCACGCCATGGCCGATCGCGGTGGCATTCGCAGCCCCTCTGGCCGGCCGCCTGGTCGAGCATTATCCGGCAGGCCTGCTCGGCGGCATCGGGCTGACGCTGTTTGGCGGTGGCCTCGCCGCGCTCGCTATCCTGCCTGTGAACCCGACGCCGCTTGACGTAGTCTGGCGGATGGCGCTGGCGGGCTTCGGCTTCGGCCTGTTCCAGACGCCAAACAACCGCACCATGATCGCCGCCGCGCCGCGCGAGCGCTCCGGCGGCGCCAGCGGCATGCTGGGCACAGCCCGTCTGCTTGGCCAGACCACGGGAGCTGCGCTGGTGGCCTTGTTCCTCGGGCGCTATCCGGTCGAGGGAACCCGGATTGCTCTTCTGACCGGTGTGGGATTTGCCCTCTGCGGCGCGATGCTGAGCATGCTGCGGCTCTCGCCAGCGGGGGCGCGCGGGGCCGAACAGGTTCGCGTTCAGGACGACCAGCGCTTGAGGGGCGAGTAGCGCCCCACGATTATGATACGGGCAAACAAAAACGGCCGGCTCTTCAGCCGGCCTTCTTGTTTCATGATGCGCCGATCAAACCTTGACCAGCGGCCCCTTCGAGGTCGGCCCCTTGGAGCCGCCGGGGCCGCCCGGCTTGTTGGGCTTACCCGGTGGGCGCTTGCGGGCGCCGGGCAGCTTCTCCTGCTTCGGCGTAACCGGGCCCTCGACGAACTCGAAGCCGATCTTCTCCTTGGTCTCGTCGGCCTCGTCCTTGACCAGAACGACGCGGACATGACCACCGCCCTTGAGCTTGCCGAACAGCACCTCGTCAGCCAGCGGCTTCTTGATGTGCTCCTGGATCACCCGAGCCATCGGCCGCGCGCCCATCTGCTCGTCATAGCCATGCTGGATCAGCCAGGTCTTGGCCGGCTCGGAGAGTTCGATGGTGACGTCACGGTCGCCGAGTTGCGCCTCGAGCTGAAGCACGAACTTCTCAACCACGGTGCCGATCACCTCGACGCTCAGATGGCCGAACGAGACGATGGCATCGAGGCGGTTGCGGAATTCCGGCGCGAACTGCCGGTTGATCGCCTCGTGGTCGTCGCCTTCCCGCTTCGAGCGCGTGAAGCCGAACGCCTGCTTGGCGAGATCCGAAGCGCCGGCGTTCGTGGTCATGATCAGGATCACGTTACGGAAGTTGACCTGCTTGCCGTTGTGGTCGGTGAGCCGGCCGTGGTCCATGATCTGGAGCAGCACGTTGTAGAGATCGGGATGCGCTTTCTCGATTTCGTCGAGCAGGACCACGCAATGCGGATGCTGGTCGACGCCGTCGGTCAACAGGCCGCCCTGGTCGAAGCCGACATAGCCGGGAGGCGCGCCGATCAGGCGCGACACGGTGTGGCGCTCCATGTACTCGGACATGTCGAAGCGCAGGAGTTCGACGCCCAGCGTCGCCGCCAGCTGCTTCGCAACCTCAGTCTTGCCGACGCCGGTCGGACCCGAGAACAGGTAGCAGCCGATCGGCTTCTCCGGTTCGCGCAGGCCCGCACGGGCGAGCTTGATCGAAGCGGCGAGCGACTCGATCGCCTTGTCCTGGCCGAACACGGTGCGCTTCAGGGTCTGCTCGAGATGCTTGAGCACCTCGGCATCGTCCTTCGACACGCTCTTCGGCGGGATCCGCGCCATCGAAGCAATCGTGGTCTCGATCTCCTTGATGCCGATCGTCTTCTTGCGCTTGTTCTCGGCGACCAGCATCTGCGCCGCACCGGACTCGTCGATCACGTCGATCGCCTTGTCGGGCAGCTTGCGGTCGTGGATGTAGCGCGAAGACAGCTGCACCGCCGCCTCGATCGCCTCATTGGTGTACTTCAGCCGGTGGTAGTCCTCGAAATAAGGCTTGAGGCCCTTGAGGATCGCGATCGCGTCCTCGACGGTCGGCTCGTTGATGTCGATCTTCTGGAAGCGCCGCACCAGCGCGCGGTCCTTCTCGAAGTGCTGGCGATATTCCTTGTAGGTCGTCGAGCCCATGCAGCGGATCGTGCCCGAAGCGAGCGCGGGCTTGAGCAGGTTCGACGCATCCATCGCACCACCCGACGTTGCGCCCGCACCGATCACGGTGTGGATCTCGTCGATGAACAGGATGGCGTTGGGATGGGCCTCGAGTTCCTTCAGCACCTGCTTGAGACGCTCCTCGAAGTCGCCGCGATAGCGCGTACCCGCGAGCAGCGTGCCCATGTCGAGCGAGAACACGGTCGCAGCCGCCAGAACCTCCGGCACCTCGCTGTCGACGATGCGCTTGGCCAGGCCCTCCGCGATCGCGGTCTTGCCAACGCCGGCCTCGCCCACGAACAGCGGGTTGTTCTTTTGGCGGCGACACAGCACCTGGATCGCGCGGTTGATTTCGGAATTGCGTCCGATCACCGGATCGATCTTGCCGTCACGCGCCTTCTTGTTGAGATTGACGCAATAAGTCTCGAGCGCCTCGCCCTTCTTCTTGCCGTCATCGCTGCCCTTGGTCTCGGTCTCCTCGTCGACGCCGCGAACGGGCCGCGCTTCGGAGACGCCCGGCCGCTTGGCAATGCCGTGGCTGATGTAGTTGACGGCGTCATACCGCGTCATGTCCTGCTCCTGCAGGAAATAGGCGGCATGGCTCTCGCGCTCGGCGAAGATTGCGATCAGCACGTTCGCACCGGTCACCTCTTCGCGACCGGAAGACTGCACATGGATCACCGCACGCTGGATCACGCGCTGGAAACCGGCGGTCGGCTTGGCGTCGTCGGCGCCATCCGTCACCAGATTTTCGAATTCGGTTTCAAGATAGTTGACGAGGCTCGTTCGCAGCTTGTCGAGATCGACGCTGCAGGCCCGCATGACGGCAGCCGCATCGGAGTCGTCAATCAGCGAAAGCAGGAGATGCTCAAGCGTCGCATATTGGTGATGACGCTCATTGGCGATCGCCAGTGCACGATGCAGGGATTGTTCAAGGCTTTGGGAAAAAGTCGGCATTAGCGTCCTCTATGGCCCCCACCATCATGATCGCCATCGCCGGGTCAGGCAACAACAACCTTTGTCACATATAGTTATACAAGACCGCGGCAAAAGACCGGTTCCGCGACTCGATGAGCATTGCGCGCCTCACCGCATTCTCGATGCAAAACCCGTTCCGGTTTGGGCAAAACTACCCATTTGGGCAGGATTGGCGGCGGCGGCCGACGTCTGCGGATCATGCGGCGGTATGCGCTGACATCACACAGCGCGCGAACAGCACCAATCTCACGAACTGCTAAGTCGGACGCGGAGTTACTTCTTTTCCATCACGCATTGCAGCGGGTGCTGGTGCTTGCGGGCGAAATCCATCACCTGCGTCACCTTCGTCTCGGCAATCTCGTAGGTGAATACGCCGCACTCGCCGATGCCGTGATGGTGGACATGCAGCATGATCTTGGTCGCAGCCTCGGCGTCCTTCTGGAAAAACTTCTCCAGCACGTGGACGACGAATTCCATCGGCGTGTAGTCGTCGTTGAGGATCAGCACACGATAGAGGTTCGGCCGCTTGGTTTTGGGTTTGACCTTGGTGATGACGGACGTGTTCGGACCCGCCGGGCCACCCGAACGGTTCTCGTCGTTGCTCATCCGGAGAGCGTGGGCGGCAGTCGCCGCGGACAGGTCAAATCTGGAAGTCAGTTGCGGCATGGCTCAGGCGTTCAATTCCCCACGGAAGCGTAGAAGGTAGGCCTCGCCCTTTCGGAGCTTGGGACAGGCGCGCCACCTTGTTGGATCGCCGCTTCCAACCGGTCCGGTCAGGCCCGGATCAATTGTGGGGAATATGGGCCTGCCCCCGGCTCCCTGCAAGCGTGCAACCATCCTGCCGATATGGCCAAGGCAACCCGATTCCCGGTCCAACAATCCTATCGAAGGTTAGTCAATCCGAACCGGTTTGACAAAAATTTCCGGCTGGGCCGTTTAGAAACAACCGATCAGGAACCTGCCGTCGGCGGTTGCGGCGGACATCTCCGGGTTTCTACGGTCCTATGAGCTTTGTCGACCCAGTCCCAGGAGACGCCTTTGTACCAGCAAAGCTTGCATGTCGATCGCGGACCTTGGCCACCGACGGCTTTCGAGCACTGACGAAATGGTCTCAGCAAAACAAAAAAAGCCCGGCTGTTCAGCCGGGCTTTTTGATTCCAGGAGTTCAGAAAATTACTGAGCGGCCGGGGTGAACTTCGACACGACCGTCTCGACCGGCTTGAACGCCTGCTTGGCGAGGTCGCCGTAGAGGCCGGCGATCTTCTGCGATTCCGCGACGAAGGTCTCGTAAGCGGAACGGGCGAAATCGGTCTGCGCTTCCATCGCCTTGTCCAGCGACTTCACGCCGGACAGTTTCTCGACGAAGGACTTCGTGTCTTCGAACGACTTCTTGGTGTAGTCGCCATAGGCGCTGGCGATCGCCTGAAGGCCGTGCTGCACCGAGGTGGCGGAGGCAACGCACGTCTCGAAATGCTCTTTCCCGTAGTTCTGAAAGTCTTCAACCTTGAACATCTTGGAATCCTTTTCCCTGGGTCGCGTCCGGAAGCCCGGCTCCCTGACTCTGCCCACAAATAGTGCAACGCACAAAAAAGTCAATAATCTTGTGCGACGCACAAAAATCGATCCAATTTGCAGAAATTCCCCGGGTTTCCCGCAAGGGTTCTTTAAGCTTTTGGAAACCGCAGGCCCCTACCCTGATTCCCTGGACGTGTTCACCATCCGCAGACGGTCAGAAGCCGTTTGAGAACATCACCTTAGCCAGAACAGCGGCTCAGGCCCAAACGTCCCCCGCAGTGAGCACCAGCGGAGGGGCAGCCTAAGCAGGTAGTGATCCCGGGTCCGCAGGGCACAATTTCGCCTCACGAGCCGGTGATCAAGTCACAAACGGGGACGGGGTTCCATGCTTCGTAACAACTGGTCTTCTTCGCGCTTGGCGCGGGTTGGCGTTTTCGGACTTCTCACGGTCACCACGGCCGTCATCTTCACGACCGACGCCGCCGACGCACGGCACTACCGGCATCGCTCCGCGCATCACCGCGTGCATCGCGAGGCCTCTGAGAGCTACAGCCCGCAATTCGCGTCGATCATCGTCGACGGCAATTCCGGGGCAGTGCTCCAGTCGACCAGCCCCGACGGACTTCGCCATCCCGCCTCGCTCACCAAGATCATGACGCTGTATCTGCTGTTCGAGCGTCTCGAGTCCGGCAAGATGAAGCTCGATACCGAGATGCCGGTATCGCAGCACGCCGCCGACCAGGATCCGACCAAGCTCAACCTGCGGGCCGGCCAGACCATCCGCGTCGAGGACGCGATCAAGGGTCTCGTCACCCGCTCGGCCAATGACGCTGCCGTTGTGATCGCTGAGGCCATCGCCGGTGACGAGGACGATTTCGCCGCGATGATGACGCGCAAGGCGCATGCGCTCGGCATGTCGAAGACGATCTACCGCAACGCCAACGGCCTTCCCAACGACGAGCAGGTTACCACCGCGCGCGACCAGGCCACCCTCGGCCGCGCCATCCAGGAACGCTTCCCGCGCTACTATCGCTATTTCTCGACCACTTCGTTCACCTGGCGCGGCGAGCAGATCCGCAACCACAATCACCTGCTCGGCAGCGTCGAAGGCGTCGACGGTATCAAGACCGGTTACACGCGCGCCTCGGGCTTCAACCTCGTCACCTCGATTCGCCGCGGCAACCGTCATCTGATCGGCGTGGTGCTTGGCGGACGTAGCGGCGGCTCGCGCGACGCCATCATGCGCAACTTGCTCGCGGAGAACCTCGATAAGGCCGCGACCACCCACACCGTTGCCGCGGTGACCGAGCGCAATGGCGCAGAGCCCAGCATCGACGTCGCGGATGCATCTGATTCCCCGCCCCGCCCCGCCCAACAAGTTCAGGTCGCTGCCGCTCCTGCCCCCGAGGCGCCCGCGCCACGGCCCGCCTCGCGCCTGTCGACGCTTGCAGCTGCGACCGCGGCAATGCCGCCGGCTCAGCCCAAGCCTGAAGCCAGGCCCATGGAGTCCAAGATCGAGCCCGCGCCGCTCACCAATGGTGTGATCGCGAGCCAGCCGCTCTCGCTGATCCCGGGTTCCTCCGAGCCGATGAAGCCGGTGCGGGTCAAGACGGTTCAGGTCAAGGCCGGCGCTGTGAAGGTTGCGTCCGCCGCGCCGACGCAGGTCGCGCCACAGGTCACCAACACGATTTCGCCCCGCAGCGACGTCGCGGAGACATCCGGCGCCGTGGTCGCCAGGGCCGACACCATCAACAAGCCGGAGCCCAACCATGCCGAGCTGCCGCAGCAGCCGGCGGGCTTCGGCACCGGTAACGGTATCCTCGGCGTGCTGCCAGCGGCTAGCACCGCTGCCCCGGCGGCCGCCCCCGTCGCCAAGCTTGCCTCCGCCGATCCGGCACCGCAGCCGATCCAGATGGGCGCAACGACCAAGCCGGCCGTTTCCCACACCGGTTGGATCGTTCAGGTCGGTGCGCTCGAGAGCGAGAGCGAAGCCCAGCAGCGGATTGAAGCGGCTCGCAACTCGGCCCGCGGCCTGCTCAGCAAGGCTGATCCGTTCACCGAGCCAGTCGTCGCCAGGGACAACCGCAAGCTCTATCGCGCCCGCTTCGCAGGGCTCGAGCGCGACCAGGCCGAAGCGGTGTGCCGGGCGCTGAAGCACGCCGACATCTCCTGCATGACCGTTCGCAACTGAGCTCACTTACCCTTTCAAGCAAAATGCCCGCGCCTTGCGCGGGCATTTTTATTTTTGGGACGCGTTGGCGCTGGAAGCTGTTCCGCGACAACCTCTCGTCAAGAATTTACGGTTAAAACTTTGCTCAAGAGATCGACCACGCCGGCAATGGCGGGCATCGGGGCGACGGCAAACAGAGCAAGCAGAGCTCACGCGGTACGGGCGTTTGTGGCGTGGTGCCGGAGTTAGCCGTTATGCGTACGAAGCAGAGTATCCTTGGCCTCGTTTACCCGGGCAGCGAGGTACGTCGAGCCCCCCTGGTCGGGATGCAGTTTCTTCATGAGGGACTTGTGCGCTCGGCTGATGTCGTCGCGCCCCGCCCCCGGCTGCAGGCCAAGGATCTGATAGGCCTCCTCCGCCGTCATTTTGCCGCTCGCCGCCGTGCGGCGCTGCCCCCCTGCCGCGTCGCCTTGCGCGTTCTGACGCCAAGCGGGAAACCTGCGGTCCAGATAGCTTTCAAGTAAGGCCACGCTCTCGGCGTCGAACGCCGGGACCATCGCCAGCAGGCTTGCCAGATCGAACTCGTCGAGATTACGCCCGGCGTGAGGCCCGGCGACGATCTGTCCCGCAAGCTGGCCGGAATCGTGATCGAGCCGCATATCCAGGAATTGCGAGCGCACGCGTGAACCCTGGCCGGACGAGCGCGCCGCACCACCGCCGAACAGTCCACCGATATTGCCAAAGCCGGCATTCGCAAGCGGTGTCCAGCCGAGCAATCCAGCGCCGAATATTCCAAGCGGGATCGCCACCGCCAGTTCGCCCCTCAAGCCTATGAAGGCCGCCGCGGCGAGCGCGACCACGCCTCCGCCGAACTTGATGGCCCGCGCCAGCACCGCCGGATTGGCCGATCGGAACATCTGGAGCAACAGATAGAGCGTGATAACGGCGACAAGGCCGGCGATGAGAGTCATGGCGGGACTATAGTCGCCCTCTGGTCAAAAAGCATGGCGTCCTTCGCGCCCGCGATTGGCACGCGAATTGAGTGAAGCGCGGCCGGGCTTGACCTGCTATTTCATTTGCCCGATCAGCTGCGCCGCACCGCTTGCTGTCTTCGCCAACTTCAGCAGCGCCTCGCGGCCGCCGGCCGCATAGGCCGCAGCAGCCCGCAGCAGTTCGCGCAGCTGCGCCGCCGCGCCAGGATCGAACCGGCACCAGGCTCCACCCGTCAGCCGCGCGATCTCGCGAAACGCCTGCTCGGCGCCCGCATCATGGCCTTCCTGAAACAGGAAGACCGGCACTTTCAACATACCGAGCTCGCCGGCCTTGGCGCACAACGCATCGACTTTCTCCTCCATGGCATCGCCGACGAAGACCACGGCGCGCACGCCTGATGCAACAGCCTCGCGCCGCGCATCGGTCAGCACCCTGCCGATCTGGGTGTCGCCGCCGCGGCAATCGATCTTGCTCATCAGCGTCGCAAGCTTGCTGCTCTCGGAAATCCACCCGGTGGCGCGACATTCGTTGAAACCGCGATAGTAGACAAGCCGGATGTCGAGGCTGCCGAGCGCTGCAGCCTCGCGAAACATGTCCGCCTGAAGTGCGCAGGCCATGTCCCAGGTCGGCTGCCGGCTCATCGTCGCATCCAGTGCGAAGATCAGCCGGCCCTTCGCGCGGGGCGCATGCGGCGACAGCGCGCGCGCCTTGGCGACGAAGGCGGCGACGTCCTCCGACGTCGAGGTTTTTGCCTGCGGCAATGCGCCGTTGCTTTCGGCTTTGGCCGACAAGGCGTCGCTACTGCGCGGTTTGATGGAGTCGCCGGACATCTGAGGCCGCACTTCGTCTCACACGACCAATGTGGATAGCGTGCCCGGCCCGGTCAATGAGCAAAGCCTCCGCGGGCGGGAGCCGGCGGAGGCTTTCGGGACTCGTTTCGAACGATCAACCCTTTCCGATCAGCTCTTGGCCGGTGCCATCAGAGCGACCGGACCGGGCTCCAGGACCTTGGGCGGAGCCGAACGGGTGTCGACCGGCGCGATCACGCTGTCGGTGTCGCTGAGGAACTTATCGAGCATGCCCTGGATCGAGTTCTTGGCGTCATCCGGACCGGTGTCGCGCATGTCGTTATGCTGGAAGTCGGTCTTCACGACCTGAATTCCGTCCTTCTCACATTCCTCTTCGGTCGGGATCACGCCCGGATCGGTCTTGAACTGCGGATCATGAGAACGGAACGACAGGATCTTGAATTTGCCCCCGGTCACGAAAGGCACGCGGAGATTGTCCAGCGTCACGACCTTCTTGACCTCGTCCGGATACTGCTTGGCGAAATACATCGTGATGTCGCCGCCCATGGAATGACCGACCATCGTCACTTTGGCGTAGTCGGCATTGGGCTGAACCTTCTTCATTTCCTGCATCGCCAGATGGATATTGGCGACGCCGCGCAGGATCTGCGGCAGGCGGCCGACGTAAAGCTCGCCGGGCTTGGTCACCATCGGCGGATCGGTCGGCAAATCGTGCTGCGGGCTGACGACGAGATAGCCGCGCGCCGCAAAGATGTTGGCGAGGAATCCGTATTCGGTATTCTTGACGGTGTTGCCGTGATTGATGACCGCAACCGGCAAGGTGATCATGCCGGCGTTGGCCTGCATTTCCTTATCGCGACGGATCGCGATGTCGACAGGCACGGGACGGTTATCGCGCGAAGCGTCGTAGAAGGTGATGGTCTCGTGCTTGATGGCCCACTTGCTCGCCGTGAAATAGGCAACGCCGAAGAGGGCTCCGACAGAAACCAGAACGGCAATTCCACGCTTCATTTTCGTCCTCAGCCTCAGGCTCTTGCGGCCTGATCCCTGTTGAAATCGTGTTGTTCGAGGAACTCTTCGGCTCCCTTCGCGCCTATTCCCTAATATATGTCACAGGCGCGTGACAGAAAGGCTAAATATTGTGGTCCGGCAGCCCTTTCATTGTGCGACGCACACGTTTGGTAGGCACCCTGCTCTGCAACCGCTACAAAGGGGTGCAGATGACCATCCGACGCGACCCCTCACGATAGGGTTCAATTTCACGGTGAATGCGCAGTGAAAACGCCTTGGGCCGTGGCGGGTTCCCGCGGGAACTCGCCGTCGTGGTCCACTGGAAGTAGCAGCGTACCGCCTAGGCCTCGAGGATGTCGTGAACCTCGAGCGGTTTGTCGATCTGGCTGAACCACTCGGCGCGATTTGCCGCACGCCGGCGGCCGCGCTCATCAAGCGGCAGCTTGAGCTGGCGGAGCAGGCTCGTGACCTCCTCACGAGCCGTGAGATGGCCGAGATTGGGCCGCATCCCAAGCGTCGCCTCGTCGATCTCGTCCAGAGCGGTCAGCCCGCGCGGGAAGAACTCGCGATAGACGACGCGCTCGGCGAAACCGTCGACGTAGCGGAAGCCGAGCCGCAGCGACAAATCCTTCAGCCCGTCGGCGACGAGCTGCTTGTTACGCGAGCCGAGCATCGACAGTCGGTTGCGCACCACGATCCAGTCCGTGGTCGAGCCATCGAGCTGGCGGCGCTTGCGCCTGACGTCGCGCACCATCTCCGCGTAGTGGCTTTCTCCTGTTACCGCGTAAGTGGTGGGATCGACGGTGCCGAGGACGTCGAAGTCGAGGAAGCTGTCGTTGATCGGCGTGACCAGCGTGTCGGCCATCGAATGGGCCAGCCGCATCAGATAGCTGTCGGTGCCGGGCGTATCGATGACGATGAAATCGAAGCTGCTCTCGACCGTCGAGACCGCCTCCATAAACTGCTGGAACTCGGAATTCTCGTTCTCGGCGATCTGCATGGTCTCGCCGAGCCTGATACAGCGATGCACCGGCAGCTCGAGCTCGAGCTTGGTGCGGCGCGCCCAGCCGGCGCGGTTGTTGATGTAGCGGGTGAAGCTTTGCTGGCGGCAGTCGAGGTCAATGGTGGCGACTCTCTGGCCGGCCTTCAGGAGAGCAACTGCGATGTGCAGGGCGGTGGTCGATTTGCCGGAGCCGCCCTTTTCATTGCCGAGCACGACGACATGCGCCGAGCCGGTTTGGCTTTGGCTAGCCTGCACAAGCATGGCGATCCTCAACACCCCTGAACAATATCTTCGAGTTGGCCGCGTCCGCGGTCAAGTGAAATGCGTGACAGGATGACGAAATCACGGTGCGCCGAATGGTCATCGTGAATCGCGTGCGGTGTCGCGTTTGCGATCCATCCCGCGATGACGCGACATCGGCGCAGCAGACGATGCTGTGCCTGATGCCGATGCATGGCGTCCAGGCCCCGCGCTTGTTAAGGTTAGCCCGCTGCGCGGTCAGCGGCGCCCACCCCCAACCCTTCCCGAGTTCTGATGTCACGAAGCCCCTTGATCACCCGCACGGTGCCCGCCCTGCGACGCGCTGTCGATCATCTTCGCGAGCGAAAGGTCACCATTGCGCTGGTGCCGACCATGGGGGCACTCCATGACGGGCATGTGTCGCTGGTGCGCCTGGCCAAACGGCGCGCTGATCGCGTCGTGGTGTCGATCTTCGTCAACCCGACGCAGTTCGCTCCATCAGAGGATTTCGGTGCCTATCCGCGGACCTGGAAGGCCGACATCGCCAAGCTCGCGGCGGAGAATGTCGACATCGTCTGGCATCCCGGCGTCGAAGCGATGTATCCGGACGGCTTTGCGACGCGCATCGTCCCGGAGGGACCGGCGCTGGCCGGCCTGGAGGACCGCTTCCGGCCGCACTTCTTCGGCGGCGTCGCAACCGTTGTCGGCAAGCTGTTCACGCAATGCCGGCCTGATGTCGCGATCTTCGGCGAGAAGGACTTTCAGCAATTGCGCGTGGTGACGCAGATGGCGCGGGATCTCGACCTCGGCGTCAAGGTGATCGGCTCCCGCACCATACGCGAGCGGGACGGGCTGGCGATGTCCTCGCGCAACGTCTACCTCTCACCCCAGGAGCGGCAGACGGCCACCACTCTCTACCGCGTGATGAAGGACAGCGCTCGCCGGATCCAGGCCGGCGAAACCATCACGAGAACGATGACGCGCGGCGCCGGGACGATCAACGCGGCAGGCTTCGCGCTCGACTATTTCGAGCTCCGCCATGCCGAAACGCTGGCGCCGGTCACCTCGCGCTGCGACGGGCCGCTGCGGATCCTGGTCGCAGCCAAGCTCGGCAAAACGCGGCTGATCGACAATATCGCGGTCTGAAGCGCGATGAAGTCCCATCGCGCTTCAGTAGGTTGTTCGAGCATGATCGCTCCGGAAAACCGCACAGTTTTCCGGATCATGCTCAGAGCAATCCGAGATCGCGTAGCTCGCGCCGCATCGGCTCCGGCATGGCCGCGATGGTGCCGGCGGCGGACTTGCCGAGATCCGGCGGCACGGAATCGTCGGTGAGATAGCGCCAGCCCTGGAACGGCCGCATCGGCCGCGGCGCCACCGAGACGATCTTCGGCTGCATCACGATCCGGCAGCGCCCAATGCCGTCCTTGTCGCGGAACGGCTCGATGCCGATGATCTTTTCGCGTGCGGCGATCTCGCCCTTGATGACCCAATAGAGCGATCCGCCCGCCAGAATCTCGGCGTCCCGCTTGGGCACCATGCGGGTGATGTGGATGTGGTGTTGCGGCAGGCCTTTTTTCCTGGCCGTCTGCATTCGTTCGGCGACCCACCCCTTCAATTCTTTGACGGAGTCGCAGCCGACGGCAAGCTTGATCAGATGGAGTGGCATGAGCCAGCATTAGCGGGCCGGCGATGGGTTTTCAAAGCCGAACTAGTTGTTATCCGCAGCTGCGGGAGCCGGGCTCGGCGGCGGCGCCAGCGGAACCGGTGCCGCGGCCGGCGCGCGCGCGGCCTTTGGCGCGGGCGGCCTCTTCGCAGCCGGTGGCGCAGGCGCTGTCGCCTGTGCCGCGCGTGGCGCAGCTACCGGAGTTGCGGCCGGGTTGGCGGGCGGCGCCTGGCGCGCGGCCGGCTCCGGATTCATGATACTCACCGGCGGAATCGACGACGCGCTCGGGAACTCCGCATTGGTCGGCTTGCCCGTGGGCATCGACGGCGCGAGCCCGGCAATCGCACCCGTCGTCGGCGGCACCGCCGCCGGCGACGTCCAGGTCGGCGCGTAGCGCGCAACCAGGGTGTCGTAGAGATGGGAATCCATGTTGGCGGCGACCTGCTGCTGATCCGTCAGCGACCGGAACGCCGGGCAATCGAACCGCGTGCAGCCATCGCGCGCCACCAGCACCTGCGCAACGAGACCGTAGCGATCGTGCTCCAACGATCTCCTGAGAACCTTGACCTCGAGCGTCGGGCTCTTGTCTGCGGTCGCAGCATCGCCGAGCGCAGTCAGCCGGTCGATCCGAGCGGCAGTATAGGCGACAGCCGCAGCCGCCGCATCCGGCGCACCGAACAACGCCTTCTCGCAACCGATCGCCACGGCATCGCCGGCGAGGTCGTCGAGGCAGGCGAGCGCCGGAAGGGCTGCGGTCACCGTGGCTTGCGTGCGGGCTTCCGCCGTCGCGCTTTCGTGCGCCAATGGCCCATAGATTCGCATGGTGGCGGCCACCGCAATGATGCCGATCGAGAGCAGCGTGATGATGCTCAGCGCGCCGTTGGCGACCGATCTCTCGGCACGCAGCAGCGTGATCAGCAGGACCAGTCCGAAGAAGCCGGTTGCCGCCAGCGTCATCCACATGGGAGCGTCCGGCGAGCGCCAGATTTGGTCGAGCGACGAGGCCCCTACCCAGTCCATGCGCGATGTCCCCTCACGCGAGCAAAGAGCTGATGGTCAATCGAGCACCGCGAACCGACTACTGCCCCCGCCACCTTGTCGAGGTGAAGCGGGCCTTTTGACGGCGGCGGAGCAAATTCGGCTGTGATGTCAGTGCGAGGTGCCGTCAGCGCGTTACGACAGCGCGAGCTGGCTTTCCTTGGCGACCCGTTCGAAGGCTTCGGTTGAGCTCTTGATCCGGTATTGGCAGTCGTCGCCTTCCGTCGGGAGCAGGCGGATGATCTCGTAGGAGCCGCTGGCAGCCGGGCGCGCGACGTTGCTGGCCGTGAACAATACGCGCGTTCCAATCGGGAATTTGTGCTTCAACACCCTCTCCATCACTCAAACAACGCCTGCCTCGCCCGTGGTCCCACTGCGAGGCCGGCTGGAAACCCAGCGCTGTATAGCACGCATGCGGCGTTTTTGACCAGTCTCATGCGAGGCTGGGAACTGCACAAATTTTGAAGTCTTTTCAGGACGATAAAGGGAACACTTGCCGGCCCGGACTACCGCTGGAACCAGGCCTCAGGCGCCATGGGGAAGATGGCCGTCGGGACTCGCCTGATCCACAGCCTTGGGTAGCTCCTGGGCCAGGATCTCGCTAAGCTGGTCGACAGGAATGTTGTAACGGGCAGCGAGCTGGCGGACCGTATCGTTGCCGAGCACGGAGCGGAGCTGGTCCGCCGAGATCGGCAGATTCTGGCCATTTCCCAGCCAGGACTTTACCTGGTCGCCGAAGCCCGCCTGCTGGAGCTTTGCGACGATCGCACCCAAGCCGCCCTGGTTGTTGCTCCCGAGCACCTCGCTCAGCACGGCCGGAAGGACGGTCGCCCCGAGTTGACCGAGCGCGCTACGCAGTGCCGGGTTGTTCTCCAGCGAATCCAGAATTCCCATGGCCGTGCCCTCTTCGTTGGTCGCTGCGATTGAGCGCCGCAAGCCAGCATGCCGTCAAGCGGCGCCAAATCACATTTTAGGCGAGCATGATCTTGTCGGAAAACCGGGTGCCCGCTTGTCCGGATCATGCTCCTGATTCAGGCAGTCTCGAACTTTTCGATGACAAGCGTTTCGGCGAGGCCATCACGGGTCCATTCCTGAAATGCCGGCATCCCCATCATCGTGTCCATATAGGCGCTGGTCTCCTGCGTGACCTCGATGGCGTAGGTCCGGAAGCGATGCACGACCGGGGCGTACATCGCATCAGCCGCGCCGAAGCGGCCAAACAGGAACGGCCCGCCGGCGCCGTAGCGGGTCCGGCATTCGCGCCAGATCTGCTGCACGCGTGCGACGTTGGCCTTGGCGTCCGCCGACAGCGTCACGGCGCGCACGGGACGGTGCAGGTTCATGCCGCATTCGTTGCGCAGAGCCATGAAGCCGGAATGCATCTCGGCGCACACCGAGCGGGCAAATGCGCGGGCCGCGGCGTCGTCGGGCCACAGCTTCTTCTCGGGGTAGCGCTCGGCGATGTATTCGATGATGGCAAGCGAATCCCACACCGTGATGTCGCCGTCGACAAGCACCGGCACCTTGCCGGCGCGGCTGAACGACAGGATCCGCTCCTTGTCGGCGGGATTGTCGGTATAGAGCGGGATCACGGTCTCCACGAACGGGATGTCGTTGGCGCGCAATGCGAGCCAGGGCCGCATCGACCATGACGAGTAGTTCTTGTTGCCGATCGCGAGCTCGAGCGCTGCCATGCCGCTGGTCCTTCCGTAGGTCTTGTCGATGCGGCTGCTTTTAACGCCATCGCCTGCCGCCAATCAATCGTTGCCGCACGCGTGCATGCATGGCAATCGTGTCGGCCGCGAGGAGACAGACATGAGCAGGCATTGGGTCGACATCACCGCCGTCGGCTTCTTCATCGTCGAATGGCTGGTCTATGCCGCCACGCTCGAGCATTCCGCCTACGGCCGCGACAGCCTGTCGGCACGGATGAACCGCTACCGCGAGGTCTGGGTTCGCCGCCTGCTCGACCGCGAGGCGCGCATGGTCGACATGCAGATCATGGCTTCGCTGCAGAACGGCACCGCCTTCTTCGCCTCCACCAGCCTGTTCGCGCTCGGCGGCGCGCTGGCGTTGCTGCATGCGACCAACGACGCCATCGCCATTCTCGCCAAGCTGCCGATCGACCTCAGCTACTCGCCCGCCCTCTGGGAGCTGAAATGCGTCGGCCTGGTGCTGATCTGCGTCTACGCTTTCTTCAAATTCGCCTGGGCCTATCGGCTCTTCAACTATGTCGCGATCCTGTTCGGCGGCATGCCGCCGGCTTCCATGCGCGACACCCCCGAGGCCGAGGCCCATGTCATCCGCACCTCGCGTGTGTTCGAATCCGCCGGCCGCCACTTCAACCGCGGCCAGCGCGCCTTCTTCTTCGCGCTCGGCTATCTCGGCTGGTTCGTGAGCCCCTGGGTGCTGTTCGCGACCACCGCCGCCGTTGTGATCGTGACATGGCGCCGGCAATTCGCCTCGCATGCATGGGCGGCGATGGCGCCGGACGGGGCGGTGGATGATGAGGGGCTGAAGCGCGGTCGTTGAGAAATCTCGTGTCCCGGACGCGCTGCCGCCTGCAGCGCAGCTGCGAAGGCAGGCCGACCCGCGCTGCATCTTGCCCGTCGACCCCCGCGGCCCGGCTACGACCTGAAATCCTGCGGCGTGAATGAAAGGTCCATGATCTTCCATTCCTCGTACTTGTCGGGCGGCAGCATCTGGTAAGGCTGACAGGCCTGCACCGCGCTCATCGCTGATTTCACGATGGCAACGCCCTTCGCGGACGGCGGCGCCTCGATCAGGATCGGCTCGCGCGCAAGCGTGCCGTCGGTGGCCAACACTACGCGCAGCCTGATGCGCACGGCATCGGTCGGCGCGACCTCCGCGGGCAGTTTCGAACAGCTCCGCAGGTGGCGGCGAAGCTCGGCGACGACCTCTGGCGGCAGCCTGGCTGCGATCGAATCCTTGGCACCGCCGCCATCATCCTTGGGGACGTCTATGGGCGTGGGCGGCAATGCAGGCGGCAGGCCCAGCACCACGTGGTATTTGACCGTGACATCCGGTTCCGGGGGCTTGTAGGCCGGAGATGCCGCCTGGGGTTGCGGCGTCGCGGCCGGCGGCTTCTGTTGCGCTTGGGATTGCTGAGGTTGTGGCTGCGCGTTGGCCTCTTGCTGCTTCGCCTCCGGCGGCTGAGGCTGCTGCTTCTGTGGCGGTGCCGCCTTCTCCGTTTCGTTCTCCGTTGCCTTCTCTTGGGCGGGCGCCGGCTTGGGCGCGGCGTCCTTCTTGTCCTTGTCGGTGAAATCCAGCTTCGGCAGTTTGAATTCGGGGAGCGGGTCCGGCGGCTTCGCTGCCTGCTCCTTTGCCTTCTCTTCCGCCTTGGCTTCCTCCTGCTTCACCTGCTCCGGCGTGACGATGTCGATCGCAACCGTCTCGGGCGGCGCAGAATGAAACGGATGGACTTCGCTGATCACGATGATCAGCGCGACCAGCGTCAAATGCGCAATCGCCGACGCCGCAATGTCCGTCCGTATGATCTTCCGCGGTTCCATCGGCCAATCTTGGGTTGCCGCTTTGCTCCTAGCACACCCAAGTCCCCCCTCAATCCCATTTCGGGGCGAAGGCGAAATCGGTCAGGCGGCCGTCCGGACTCGCCAGCGCGGCGATCCGGGCCATCTCGTCATCCGAGAGCTCGAAATCGAAGATCTCGATGTTTTCCGACAGGCGGTCGACGCGCGACGTTCTGGGAATTGCGGACACATTCTGTTGCACCAGCCAGCGCAGGCAGATCTGCGCCGGCGTCTTGCGATGGGCGCGACCGATGGCGGCGAGCGTCTGGTCGGCCTTGATGCGGCCCTTGGCGATCGGGCTGTAGGCAACGAGCGCCATCCCGTGCCGGTCGCAGGCCGCTCTCACCTTCGCCTGATCGAGGTAGGGGTGATATTCGACCTGGTTGCAGACGAGCGGCTCGTTCGAGAGGGAGACCGCCTGCTCGATCAGCGCCACCGTGAAATTGGATACGCCGATGTGGCGCGCGAGGCCCATCCGCTTGGCATGCGCCAGCGCACCCATTGTCTCCGCCAGCGGCACATGCGGATTGGGCCAGTGCAGCAGCACGAGGTCGACGGCGGGAAGCCTCAAGCGCACCAGGCTCTCCTTGATCGAGCGCTCGAGGTCGTGGGGCGCAAAATGATTGGTCCAGACCTTGGTGGTGACGAAGACGTCGTCGCGGCGCACGCCGGAGGCCCGCAGCCCGTCGCCGACCGCGCGCTCATTGTCATAGACCTGGGCGGTGTCGATGTGGCGGTAGCCGAGCCGGAGCGCCTGCTCCACCACACGGGCGCAGGTCCGTCCGCTCAACTCCCAGGTCCCAAGCCCGATCGCCGGAATTCTTGCGCCATTGGCCTCGACGAACAGCATGAGGAATCCTCTCTGTTGCGGCAGTCCCTGACGTCATTATGGGCCCGGCCCGCCGGAGTGCAACGGACGCCGCGTCTGATCGTCGGCGCGATGCAACGGCAGGTTGGATCAGACCTTGGCGAGCGCCTGGAACACCGTATCGGGCGCATGCGCGATCACGGCGAGCAACGCACGGGCGGGACCGCGCGGGGCCCGCTTGCCCTGCTCCCAATTGCGGATGGTCTCGACCGGCACGCCAAGCTTGGCGGCGAATTCCATCTGGGTCAGACAGGCACGCCGGCGCAAGTCGCGCACCCCGGGCGAGCCGACCTCCGCTCGGGCGGTCCCGGCCGCCGCCTCGGCCGGAGACGGCCGGACCGGAAACTCCTGGCCGTCCCGCAACTCAACGACCCGTC
Source organism: Bradyrhizobium sp. USDA 4472 (assembly GCF_054058595.1). Lineage (NCBI taxonomy): Bacteria > Pseudomonadati > Pseudomonadota > Alphaproteobacteria > Hyphomicrobiales > Nitrobacteraceae > Bradyrhizobium > Bradyrhizobium sp. USDA 4472. Next base: position 5,772,591 of record NZ_JBSSAM010000001.1, on the reverse strand, counting down.
CATCCGCCTTCAGCCGCAACCGCATGCTCATTCCCCCAAGCGCGGTCGATCATGCGGCAGCACGCTTAAGGTCGGATTAAAAATGGTTCGTGCCCCCGCCCCCCGGCCCGTCATTGCGAACGCAGCGAAGCAATCCAGAGTCCCTCCACGGCGGCAGTCTGGATTGCTTCATCGCAAGAGTTCCTCGCAATGACGAGGAGAGCTGCCCCCAAGAGCTCTACCTACTTCAACCCGAACCACAGCGTCGCGATGCCGAGGAAGGAGAAGAAGCCGACCACGTCGGTCACGGTCGTGACGAACGTGCCCGACGCCACCGCCGGATCGGCCCTGACACGTTCGAGCGCCATCGGAATCAGGATGCCGCCGAGCGCGCCGGCGATGAGGTTGCAGATCATCGCGAGCCCGATGACGATGCCGAGACCCGGGATCTTGAACCAGGCCACCGCGGCGATGCCGGTAATCACGGCAAAGCCGACGCCGTTGACGAGACCGACCATCGTCTCGCGGATCACCACGCGCCAGGCGTTGGAGGAGCCGAGCTCGCGGGTCGCAAGCGCCCTCACCGCAACCGTCATGGTCTGGGTCGCGGCATTGCCGCCCTGGCTCGCGACGATCGGCGCCAGCACCGCGAGCGCCACCATCTGTTCGAGCTGGCCCTCGAACAGGCCGAGCACGGATGACGCCAGGAAGGCGGTGGCGAGATTGATCAGCAGCCAGTTGAAACGGCCACGCGCAATGGTGAGAAACGTGTCCGACAATTCTTCGTCGCTGGTGACACCGCCGAGCGCCTTGAGGTCCTCGTCCGCCTCTTCCTCGATAACGTCGACGACGTCGTCGACGGTGATGACGCCGACGAGGCGGTCCTGGGTATCGAGCACGGGTGCCGCGACGAGGTTGTACTTGCCGAACATGCGCGCCACCTCCTCCTGGTCCTCCAGGACGGAGACGCGGCGGCGATCCTCGTCGGTCAGCTCGGTCAGCGGCACCGGACGTCGCGCGCGCAACAGCACGTCGAGCGGAACCGCGCCCTGCCAGTGCTGGTCCTTGTCGACGACGTAGATCTCGTAGAAGCGCTCGGGCAGATCGGGCGTATCGCGCATGTAGTCGATCGCCTGCCCGACGGTGAAGTCCTGCGGCACCGCGATGAACTCGGTCTGCATGCGCCGGCCCGCGGAGTTTTCCGGATAGAGCAGGCTGCGCTCGAGCGCGACGCGCTCCTGGAGCGGCAGCTTCTCGAGAATCTCCTCCTGCTCCTCCTCATCGAGGGTTTCGAGCAGCTCGACCGCGTCGTCGGATTCCAGCTCGCGGACGCCCTCGGCCACCGTCTCGGGCGGCAGCTCGTCGAGGATCTCATCGCGGACGGTCTCGTCGACCTCGTTCAGTGCGGAAAAGTCGAAGTCGGTTCCGGTCAACTCGACCAGGCGGACACGATCGTCGGGCGCGAGCGCCGCAATGAGATCGCCGAGATCGGCCTCGTGCAGATCGGCAACGCAGGCGCGCAAGGCGGCGCTGTCTGCGGCCTCGATCGCATGGGCGATTTCCTCGACGAATTCCTGCCTGATTTCGCCGTCTTCATTGCGCATCGGGACGTGGTCGAGTACCGATGTGTCGGCGGAAGCGGCGTCATCCATCCGTTCATCCATGGTGCGCCTCGCCGTTTGACAGGTTGATGGTTTGGGCTGACAGTCAGGCAATACCCGCAAGGCAATCTGGAGCGCAATGGCAAAGATAAAGCGGCCAAAATGGACCTCGATCACATGGGGCCTGGCTCTCGCCGCCCTCAGCGCGATCGGCTCGGTGAAGGCTGCGGACTGCCCGCGGGAGGATGCGCTCGGCACCTCGCGGATCCTGAGCGTCGATGCCAAGACCACGCCGCGCGTCGGCCTGAAGAGCTTTCCGCAGACACTGCCGCTCGCCGATCATGAGGTGGTGCTGACATTCGACGACGGCCCCCGTCCGAAGACGACCTCGAAGGTGCTGGAGGCGCTGGCGCAGGAATGCGTGCGCGCAACCTTCTTCCTGGTGGGCCGGAGCGCCGCCGAACATCCTGAGATGGTCAGGCGCATCGCCCGAGAGGGCCACACCATCGGCCATCACACCTGGTCGCATCCGTACATGGCGCGGATCCCGGCCGATGCGGCGAGGTACGAGATCGACCACGGCATCGCGTCCGACGAGATGGCGCTGCACGGGGTCTCGACCTCGACGCCGTCGACGCCGTTCTTCCGCTTCCCCTATTTCGAATCCACGCCGGCCCAGCTCGACCTGCTCCAGGAGCGCGGCATCGTCGTGTTCGGCGCCGATCTCTGGGCGAGCGACTGGAACGACATGACGCCGGAACAGGAATTGAAGCTCATCACCGAGCGGATCACCGCCGCCGGCAAGGGCATCATACTGTTCCACGACGCCCAAGCGCGCACAGCGGCCATGATGCCGGCTTTCCTGCGGTTTTTGCGGGAGAACGGCTTCCACATCGTCCATATCGTGCCGGCGGACACATCACAAAAGGACGCCCAGGCGCGTTGATGCCGGAATGTCACGCGGGCGCAAAATGGGGTGATTTGAGCCCTATTAACACTCTGTTCATGCTACGCCATGCAATGATCGAGGAGCGGGAAAGGTCTTTGCGCCTGAACCGTTTCCGGGCAATTCCGAGCTACGGATATTGCAGCCGACGCAGATGAGGCACACGGAGTTCATGATCGGAAGTAGCGTTGTTTTTCGGACGCGATCGTGGGCCGTCCTGCTGACCGTCCTGCTCCCTGGGTTTGTGACCACGGCAGCCTTCGCGGCCGACTGCCCGGGACATCCTGATGCCCTCGGCACTTCCCGCACCCTCGTCGTCGATCCGCGCGAGCATCCGCGCGTCGGAACCATGCAGTACCGCGAGACCTTGCCGCTGAAGGACCACGAGGTCGTCCTCACCTTCGACGACGGTCCGCTGCCGAAATATTCCAACCAGGTGCTGCAGATTCTCGCCGACGAGTGCATCAAGGCGACCTTCTTCATCATTGGCCAGCAGGCCAAGGCGAACCCGGAAGGCGTGCGCAAGCTGGTCGCGGCGGGCCACACCGTCGGCACGCACAGCATGACCCATCCGCTGACGATGAACCGGATGCCGATCGAGAAGGCCGAGGCCGAGATCAACGGCGGCATCGAGTGGACCACAGCGGCGATGACGGATCCATCCAAGCTGGCGCCGTTCTTCCGCATCCCCGGCCTGATGCGCGCCGACGGCGTTGAAAATCTGCTGATCTCCCGCGGCATTCAGGTGTGGAGCGCCGACTTCCCGGCCGACGACTGGCGCCACATCTCGCCGGATCGCGTCTACCAGCTCGCGATCCAGCGGCTGGAGGCCAAGGGCAAGGGCATCCTGCTGCTGCATGACATCCAGGCGCGCACGGTGGCAGCGCTGCCGAAGATCATCCGCGACCTCAAGGCACGCGGCTATCGTATCGTGCATGTCGTGCCCGCGACCGCCGACCGGCCGGCGACGCCGACCACGCCGGTGGAGTGGCTACTGCATCCGCCGACAGAGACGACGCCGATCGCGCGCTGGCCTGCCGTGCCGAATTTCGTGTTCACGCAGACCGCGACGCTGCCGGCGCCCCGGTCTTGCCGACCTCAACGCGCAGACGGCGCACCAGCCGCTGCTGCTGCCGCGCAAGACCATGGCGCAGTCGGATGTCGCGGCCACCCTGCCCGCACCCGGTCGCGATCTGTTCGCGATCCCGGAGGGCTCGGTCGAGGTGCTGCTGTCGACGACCTTGTCGCGGCGCGCCGCGACGAGACTCGCGATGGCGGCCGAGGCGCCGCCTGCCCGCAAGGGCAAGGCTGGAAAGGTGAGGACTGGGCAAAGCGCCCATACTGCGCATGCCGCACCGAAGCACGCTGCTCAAGCCAAGACCGCGGCGCCCCGCCCGACCCGCGTCGCCACCAGTGTGAAAAAACGCGCCTGAGTAAAGCCGTTACTGCCGCATGATGGCGGCGACGCAGAGCAGCACGATCAGCGCCAGGAAGAACAGGTCCATATAAGACTTGAGCTCGCCGTCGCGGCGTAGCCGCGCGACATCGACGACGAGCTGCTTGCGCCCGGCGGTTCCGCCGGCGCCGTCGTTGATCGGCGCTTGCAGGCGACGCGCCTCGGCTTCAAGTTTCTCGATCTTCTGGAAGAAGTAGAAGGCACGCAGCGTCGAGGCCGCGCGCATGCCGGTGTAAACAAGCACGAGGATCGCCAGGCCCGCCCGGTGCTCGTATTTCTCCACGTAGTTCAGGCTGAAATAGACCATCGCCAGAAACAGGAAATTGGTCAGGAAGCGGTAGACGAAGCTTAGAAAGACCATGCTGGCTCCAGCCGCGAGAGGTCGCGCAAGTCCCGTCTACGCCAACTTTGTTTCAACAGCGATATCGTCGCCCGCGCGCCGCCGCCTTTTAGCCGCACTCCGTCATAATGCAAGCGAGAGCGCGAAACTGCCCGGCGTTGTGCGAGCCACCACGCCGCGTGGAGATTTGAGTGAAGCTACGGTAGACTGGCTGCCACCGCCAGAGGTGTGCGGACTGGGATCTGCCGATGCCGAAAAAGGGAATCACGGGCCACGACGACTGGGTCCTGACCGAGGCGCTCGCGACGGCACTGGTCGCGCTGGAGCAGCTGGAGGAGAAGCACCAGCCGAGCGCGCATATGGACGACATCCGCAAGCTGCTGTCGAACGGCAAGGAGCCGGCGGCCGTGAGCCTGCACCTCGCGCAGGCCAAATGCCGCCTGTTCCCCGATCTCGACCCGCTCGAAATCTACCGGGAATACGGTATCGGCGAGGAATATGGCTAGGCACCGGCGTGCTTTGCGCGACAATCGCAAGAAGCGCTTCCTGCCCGCACTCGCCCCTGGCTACCCCGGTTCCGACGGCAATATCGCCCGCGGTTCGAGCAGACCGGACGATGAGCATAGGGATCAACGCCATCAGCTCAGTCGACGACCTCGGGCACCGAACCGATGCCCGGGCTAAGCCGGGTTCTGGTGAAACATGTCGGGTGCAGGCTTCTAATTCCGGCGAGATGTTCCAAATCGCCGATCCGCGGTTGAGGCCGTATGACCAGGCTCTCGGCCGGCAGACGCTCAGCCGGCCGAGGCGCAGCGGGTTTCGCGCCACTTGCCTCAACCCGAGGCAACGGCGCAGTCATTGACCAGATGCTCTTGAGCATCGTTCTGTTCACCGACCACGCGATGAGACCTTTCTCCTTCAGGCGGCCGACGGTAAAGAGCTTGCGGATCAACAGGTCTCGTTCAAGCGACTGAGGCAATTTGAACTGCAGCCCGGCGAGCTGGCCTCTTTGTTGCACGATCATCGCGTCGATCCAGCCCACTTGCATGATGTGTACGCGCAGTTCCTTGCTGCGAGGACAGTCGACGCTGGAATGGAGCAGGACGCCAGCGCCGGAAAGGGAGATGTTGCTCATGCGCCCGGAAAGCAGCTCACCGGTCTCAGTCTGGATCAAGACCGATTCGTCGACATCGAAGCGTTCCTCGGAGCGTCCCATCCGCGCCTGTAGCGAGGTCATGCAGACGAAGAACAGCACGACGATGTTCACAACCGACCAGAAGGCAACCATCGGCAAGGCGGCCGGATGGTCGATGATGCGCCATTCCGGGATGGTGTTCAGAACGAGGCCGACGACTGTCAGCCCCATCAGGGCCGCCGAAGGCCAGAATATCTCGGCAGCATAGCTTGCGCACCGCGCGGCGGCTCCCTTGGGCGTCACCCTGAACGCATGTCCCTTCGGCTTGACGAGAGTCCCGAGCACCGTGGGTAGAATCTTGAAGCTCTGGATGGTCGCCGACACCTGAGCAGCGAGTGGAAAATGCGCGTGCGGCGCGAACCACGAGATACCCCCGTTGAGCGCCAGGATCGCAGGAAACAAATAATAGAAGACCGATTCGGGGGTGACGTCGACGACAGGCGCGAGGCCGGTCCACATGAATACGATCGGAACCAGCACGACCATCAGCGCCCTCAAGCCCAATGAGAGCCAATGCGTCGGAAAGAAGAGGAGCCGATGCATCAAGCTCAGTCCGGGGCCGAGCGGGCCGGCGGCGAGATAGAGAGTCTGGATCGCGCCACGCGCCCAGCGTTGCCGTTGCACAAAAAAGGCGCCAAGGCTTTCCGGCGCCAATCCAATTGCCAGCGGTTCGCAGAGATAACGGGTGACGTAGCCTTGGCGCAGCAGGACCAGCGTCAGCAGGATGTCTTCAGTAATGGACTGGGTCGGCAAGGAATCGCCCACCGCGCGGAGTGCGGCACGACGCGTGACCGAGTTGGACCCGCAACAAAAGGCACCATCCCAGCCGTCCCGCGCGGGCATGATGGAATCGAAGAAGAAGCGTTGTTCGTCCGGCAGTCCCCTGTGCAGGCCTAGATTCGCCTGCATCGGGTCCTCATTATAGAAGGCGTGCGGGATCTGAACGATTCCGATCTTCGGATCGGCGAAGAAGCCCATTGTGCGCATCAGGAAATTGCGCTGCGGCACGAAGTCCGCGTCGAAGATCGCGAAGAACTCGCCACCGGTCATCGTCAACGCATGATTGATGTTGCCGGCTTTCGCATTCAAATTGTCGGAACGGGTGAGATACCCGGCACCCTTGTGCTCGCAGAGTTGCTTGAGCCAGGGCCTGCGACCATCATCCAGGACCCAGACCTGGAAATTCGGATAGTCCAGGCAGAGTGCGCCGGTGATCGTCTTTTCCAGCACCTCGAACGGCTCGTCATAGGTTGGAATGAAGACGTCGACCGAGGGCAACCCATCATCCCGCAGGCCGCGAAGCCGACGTTCGTGCTGATCTGCCTCGCTGCGGCGATCGGTCCTGCGAAGAAAGGTCAGATAGAGAATGAACTGATCCGTGAAGGTCAGGAGCTCAACGAAGAGACAGAACCAGATCCAGCCGACCTGATACCAGGTCCCGCTTGCCGGCAGCACGGTGGTGAAGATCCGCCATTCGAGATAGCGGGCAACGACGAGCCAAACCGCGGCAAAAACGGCGACACGCGCCCAAAGGCGCGCGACTGCAAACGTCGGCGCCAACAGGTACATCGCCGCGAAGACGCCCAGCATCGGCGCGAACAGCTGGGCGAGAGACAGAGTCACGAGCTGCACGGAATCTCTCGCTCACAGGGATGACTGGTCGAGGTCCAGCCGCGCGGTCAGCCATATCAGCTTCGAGCTGACCAATCGAAGCAGCCCGTCGGCTCTGCGCTCGAAGCGTACTTCGGCCAACCGTCCGATGTCGCAGGAGCCGTTGTGGTCAGCCGCCGTCTCGTTTGGTGGCAACGAGATCTCAACAGTAATATTGCCCGGATCAGGCCGCGGCACCCGAGCCGCGAGCAGCCGATCATCCGCGTACGCCGCCGAGCCGCGAACTTGCCGGATCTGGCCGGTCTTCCACTCTCGACTCCCGATCAGGCGGACAGTCGCCGCATCTCCGGGCTTGATCTTCTCGAAATCGCGCTCGGGCAGTTCAACGACGATGAAGCGGCGTTCGCAATCTGCAAAATCAAAGACCGATTGCCCTTCCGTGACCATCGAGCCCGGGCTGGCCGCGACCGACCAGACCACGTGAGCTGCAGGCAGCGACAGATCGTAGTGATCAAGGCGATCAAGGCGAGCGCGCTCCGCTGCGATTTCTGCGGCCAGCTGCGCGGAACGTGAGCTGTTTTGCAACAGGTCCGTCTCAAGCTCCTGGCGACGGAGAACAAGCCGCTCGCGCTGCTGTTGAGAATAGGGCACGTCATTGGCATCGCCACGAAGATAAATGCCCTTCTCGGCCGCCGCCAACTCGGTCTTGAAGCGCTGCAGGCGTTCATCGGCCATCTGGCACCGCGTTACGGTTGCCTCCTCAGAAGCTTGCGCCTCGGCAGAACGCATCTGTGAACTGATGCCGAGCTTAACGAGCTTCTCCATCCGGCCCGCGACTTCGTTCCGCTGCCGCGCCTCGGCGAGACAGCCGCCTCTTTCAGCCTCCGTTTCCCCGATCTCGTGGCTCAGGCGCGCTATCGCCCCCAAACGATAATCCTCGCTGCGCTCGCGGAGCTTGCGATCGAGCTCGGCGATTTCTCCAAGTTGCCGACGTACGAGCTCGGCGCGTTTGGTGGACATGGCGAGCTGCTGATCGAGGTCAATGAGGTGCCGGCGATCCGGCGAACGTGCCTCGACCAGCGACACGACCCGGCTGCGCTGAAAATATTCACCTTTGCGTGGAAGATCAGAGGCGAGCTGACCTGCGATCGGTGCAGTCACTCGCATGAGCTCGGCGTTGACAAAGGCGGAGGGAGCGATTCTGTAGGTCACATACGGCAACAGGGCCCATCCGCTCAGAGCGATGATGCCGAGCGCGAGGGATCGTCGGACAATTCGGCTACGAATGAAGCGTTCGACATGCAATCGTACCACGGCTGGATCTCCAATGGGCTTTGGTCGCTGCACTCGCCTCAGCGAAGGCAATCAATCGCCGCGGCCCGCCTGGCATTGTCATGAAGTCTGCATCTGAGGCGCTGAGCAGATCCGGCAACGTTGCTGCCCAGACGAAATCGGGTTCGTCGCAATCGCAGACTCGCTTTGCAACCAAGAGAAGTGTATTTAGGTTTCACCACATTAGGTTAACGTGTGTCAAAACCGGAAGATTACGGCCCCGACCAAAAATCGGGATGTGAACCTATTCCGGCTTGACGTCGGCGCGACATTGGCAGCGATCTTCTCCGCTTGGAGACGCGCGAAGCCGGACGTGCTGAGCCACCCCATTCCGGCGAACGCAGGGGATGTGCGTTGTCGGTGCAGTCGCGGATGCAAACGTCCCGCCGCGATCAAGCAGCAGCCGCACGCAGTCCGGCGATTGCGCCAAGCCACGTGTGGTGCCGTTCGCCGCCAGGACCTGTCGCCGCGGGCGTCGCTCAAGTCGGGATGTGCATCGACCAATCGGCCGAGCTCATCGGCACGGTCCTTCGCCACGGTGTCCGGATGGCCTTGACCGCCCGTTCCGCCGCGATCGGACGATCGCGGCTCGGCAGGAAATCGCAAGCAGGAGACGATCGCCTCGCTGCCGCCGGCCGTGCCGGCGAAGACTCGTTTGCGGGTAACCTCGTCGACATGGGCCTATGCGCGCCAGCTCGCAAAGCCGTAGTTGCGCGCGCCTGCGGGCTCGGCCTCAGCGAGCTGCAGGTGAATGAGAGCCCGCCGATTACGACGCTCGCCTACGCAACTGCCCTCTCACGAGCAAGTCATGTTCTTCCTCAGCGAGGAGCTGGCACAATGAAGACACGACCAACCAAGGGAGTTAGCGCTGGAACGAGACCCGCAAGATCGAGAACCGAAGGATTGCGCCGGAAAGGCAATACATGCCCATTCAGTAACAATGCGGGAACAGAAAGCCGCGAAATCTCTGCTCTAACAAAGACTTATTACTTGGTGCGCTCGGAGGGACTCGAACCCCCACGATTTTACTCACTGCCACCTCAAGGCAGCGCGTCTACCAGTTCCGCCACGAGCGCTGGGAATGCCGGCTGAAGGCTTGAGGCCTGCCGCATCAACGGCGCCGATCTAACAAATCCATCAGTGGGGTACAAGCCTGCCGAGGCCCTGAATTCCACAAGCTTGGCAGGAAATTTTTGGCCCTGGCCAACGTGCTGCCGGGTCCCCGGGCCTGCCGGGTGCCCTGGCCGCTACCGCGTGCCCTGGCCGCTACCGCGTGCCCGGCGTCCGGGGCAGCATCTGCTTGACCTCGACGGCGATCCGGTTGCGATCGACCAGGACGACTCCGGAGGCCACGGGCAGATTGTTGGCGAGAACCTTGACCTCGTCGGCCTCGGTTGCGTCCAGTTCGATGATGGCGCCGCGGGAAAGACGTAATACTTGATGGATCGGCATGGTGGTCGTCCCGAGGACAACCGTGAGATCCACGGTGACTTTATCGAGTGTGGGCACTGTCAGGACCGCCGCAACTTGGGACTAAGAAGAAACCGAGACTAAGAGACTTGGGATCAAGAGACTTGGCATTTGCGCCTGTGATCATCACCCCGTTATGGTTAGCCAATGGTTAATTCGCCGCAAAACCCTCGCCAGAACCAGCGTCAAGAGCTCGATTTGACGTCGTTTTCCGCCGCCGGCGGCGAGCCTGTCGAATGGCTCATCTCGGACGCGCCGGTGCCTTATCCGCAAGCCGTGGCGGCCATGGAGGCGCGAGTCGCCGCGATCGCGGCCGGCGAAGCGGCGGAACTGGTCTGGCTGCTCGAGCACCCCTCGCTCTACACCTCCGGCACCTCAGGCAAGGAAAGCGACCTGATCGATCCCCGTTTCCCGACTTTCTCGACCGGACGCGGCGGCCAGCTCACCTATCACGGCCCCGGCCAGCGGGTGGCCTACATCATGCTCGACCTCAAGCGCCGCCGGCCTGACGTCCGGGCCTATGTCGCGAGCCTTGAGGAACTGATTCTGAAAACGCTCGCCGCCTTCAACGTGCGCGGCGAGCGGCGCGAGGACCGGGTCGGCGTCTGGGTGAAGCGGCCGGACAAGGGAGCCGAGCACGAGGACAAGATCGCGGCAATCGGCGTGCGGCTGAAGCGCTGGGTCTCGTTCCATGGCATCGCCATCAATGTCGAGCCGGAGCTGGAGCACTTTGCCGGGATCGTGCCCTGCGGCGTCGCTGATCCCCGCTACGGCGTCACATCGCTGGTCGATCTCGGCCAGCTCGTGACCATGGAAGACGTCGATGTCGCGCTTCGGCAGGCGTTTGAAGAGCTGTTCGGGCCGACCCGCGCGCTGCTGCCGGAAGCCGCCGCCTGACATTCCTGTCGGAGGCGCGCTACGCGCGTTCTCCGCCGGCGGGGAATCGGGTACGCTTGTATGAGGTGCCGCCTACGCCTCCCCCCTCCGCCGGGAAAGTACAGATCATACCGGGCGACTAAACCATCGGCCGACTGTTCGAGCGCCACGCATAAGGAGGGATTGCGCTTTCTGCTCGCATCAGGAGGTTTGACGATGAAATTGTCTGCGCCGATCTATCATCTCAAGCGAAAAGCCAAGCGCCTGTCCCGCGAGAAAGGCATTCCGCTGCACGATGCGCTCGACCGCGTCGCGACGACGCAAGGCTTTTCCGCCTGGAGCATGCTGGCAGCAAAGGCCGCAGCGCTGACGCCGGCGAGCAAGCTGTTTCCGCATTTTGCGCCCGGCGACCTCGTGCTGGTCGGCGCCCGGCCCGGTCAGGGCAAGACGCTGATGAGTCTCGAGCTTGCCGTGGAGGCCATGAAATCAGGCCATCGCGCCACATTCTTCTCGCTCGAATACAGCGAGAAGGACGTGATCGATCGCTTGCATGCGATCGGCGCGCCCCCCGCGCAGTTCGACAAGCTATTCGAGATCGACTGCTCTGACGCGATCAGCGCCGATTACATGGTCAAGCAGATGGCCGCGGCGCCACGCGGCACCGTCCTCGTGATCGACTATCTGCAGCTGCTCGACCAGCGGAGGGCGAACCCTGACCTCACGGTCCAGGTGCGCGCGCTAAAATCCTTCGCGCGCGACAAGGGGCTGATCGTCGTCTTCATCTCGCAGATCGACCGCTCCTATGATCCCGCGATCAAGCCCTGCCCTGATCTCGGTGACGTCAGGCTTCCGAACCCGCTCGACCTGAAACTGTTCGACAAGACCTGCTTCCTGAACAAGTCGGTCGTTCAGTTCCGAGCAGCAAGCTGACGAACGGGCCGCGGGCGGGATCGCTCACCCGCGGCTTGCATCATCACGCCGCCTTCAGCGACGCCTCGAGCTTGCCGGCGATGTAGCGCCGCTCCTGGGTCAGGCCGCCGAAGCCGTAGGCGTCGCCCTTGACCTCGTCGACATGCAGATACGTCTCGGGATGCAGCGGGCCCAAAATCTCGGCCATGCGCTTGAACATCGCGGCGAGGTAGGCTGCCTTCTCGTCCTTGGTGTTGGTACCTTCCGTGACGTGGATGTCGATCCAGTAGCTGGCGAGCCTCTGCTCGGCGAGTGACTTCCCGCCGGCGAACCAGTCATCTGCATCGACCGACTTCACGATGACGGCGGTGACCTTGGGGTCCTTGTGCAGGATTTTTGCGGTGAGCTCCGACACGGCGCTCGCGATGTCGGACTTCAGCGAGGGCGACTGGCGGGACGAGCTGTAGGACACGGTGATCAGCGGCATTGTCGTTCTCCTCAGGATGTCGCGCTTTTTGCGCGGCGTTGATGAGAAGCTAGACCTTCCCGCATCATTTTGGTATCTTATCTCTATAGATAGCAGTGATAAAACATCATAATGAAAGCCACACTCGATATTGCGACGGTCCAGGCCTTTCTGCTGGTCGCCGACCTCCAGAGCTTCACCCGCGCCGCGGAGGCGCTCGGCACGACGCAGGCAGCCGTCAGCCTCAAGCTACAGAGACTGGAAGCGCTGCTGGGCAAACGTCTCGTCGAGCGCTCGCCCCGGGCCGTCCGCCTCACCGCCGACGGCGCGGGCTTCATCGAGCGCGCCCGCGCTTTGATGGCGGCGCATGATCGCGCGCTCTCGGGCGAGGCGGCGGCCGCGCAGTCGCTCTCGCTCGGCATCTCCGACCATGCGGCAGGCCCTGAACTGGTGCCGCTGCTGGAACGGCTGCACACGATGTCGTCAGACCTGACGCTTGCCGTCACCATCGGCTTCTCGCGCCAGATGCAGGATGCCTATGATGCGGGCGAGCTGGATGCGGTGATCGTGCGCCAGGAAGGCAGCCGTCGCGGTGGCGAAAAACTAACCGAGGATGAGTTCGGCTGGTTCGCGTCGCGCCGCTTCACGCTGCCGAAGGGCGAGCCACTGCCGCTGGCAACACTCGCCCCACCCTGCGGCGTTCGCGCGATTGCCGTACGTGCGCTCGACAAGGCCGGCGTCACCTGGCGTGAGCGCTTCGTCGGCGGCGGGGTGACGGCGGTCGTTGCCGCTGCGCTTGCTGGCCTCGCGGTCGCACCGCTGGCGCGGCGGATCGCAGCTCCCGGGCTGATCGACGTCGGACCTGCGCACAAGCTGCCCAAGCTCGGCAGCTCGAAGGTGATGCTGCATTCGAAGGTCAGCGCCCCCGCCAAGCTCGCCGCCCTGCGTGCGGTGGCAGCGACGTTCCGGAGTGCAGCCTCCACCTGACACCTCACAGAATCGCCTCGAACGCGCTGCGCAGCGTCTCGTGCCGGAAGACAAAACCGCGGCTCAACGCCTTGTTCGGCAGCACGCGCTGACCGCCGAGCAGCAGCTCGTCGGCAAAGCCGCCGCCGATCCGGCGCAAGATGCCTCCGGGGATGCGGAACACCGCGGGCCGGTGCAGCCGGCGGCCGAGCTCCTCGGTGAATTTTGCGTTGGTCACGGGGATCGGCGCAGTCGCATTGACCGGCCCTGTGAGATCGGGCGTCGCCATCACATAGGCGATCAGCCGGATCAAATCGTCGCGCTCGATCCAGGACATCCACTGCCGCCCGGTGCCGATGGGACCACCGAGCCCGAACTCGAACGGCGTCAGCATGCGCGTGATGAAGCCGCCCTCGGTGCCCAACACGAGCCCGATACGCAAGAAGACCACGCGGACGCCAAGCTCTTCCGCCGGCCGTGCCGCCTTCTCCCAGGCCGCGCACAGTTCGTGGCTGAAGCAGGCGTGCGACTTGGCAGATTCGGTCAGCACCTGGTCGGCCCACAACCCATACCAGCCGATCGCGGAGCCGCTGACCAGCACCTCGGGCTTGCGTGCGAGCCGCGCGATCAGCTTGACGACCTCGCCTGTCATCTCGATGCGCGAGCCAATGATCTTCGCGCGTTTGGTCTCGGTCCACAGCCCATTGCCGATCGGCTCGCCGGCGAGATTGACGATGGCGTCGATAGGTGTGTCCGCGGCGAGCTGATCAAGACTGGTGATCAGCGTCACCGGCGGCGGCAGCATCTCCGCCTTCGCGGGGTTGCGGATCAGCGCGATGACGTGGTGCCCTGCTCCGCTGAGGCTCGCCGCAAGGCGGCTGCCGATGAAGCCGGTCGCGCCTGTGATCAGCACGGTCTTGCGGCCGGAGATCTTCTCGACAAGTCCTTCCGCGGGAACAGTCTTCATGCGGCCGAGCCGGCGCATCGCCGCAAAATCCCTGATGCCGCAGAGTGCCGCGCCGACCGCGCAGGCGCTCGCGGCGATGCTGAGCAGGCCCTGATGGACGACCCTCATGCCGAACGGCTGCATCGCCCAATCGATCAGCACGGGCAGCAGCAGCACCAGAATGGCGCCGTAGTTGATCGCCAGCAGCGTGTGGTTGATCCGCTCGCTCGGCGGCAGCTTCCGGCTCAGATCCTCCTCGACGAAATCCATCAGCGTGATGACGATCTCGGCGACGAGAACCGCGACGATCAGCAACGCCGGCAGGCCATGGACCTCCAACCAGCCGAGCAGCAGGAACAGCAGGGCATAGAGCATGTTGCGGATGCCATGCAGCTTCAGCTCGAAGCGCTGCGACGGTCGCCAGGCCAGGCGCTCGGTGAATTCGTGATGATAGAAGGTGTCGAACACGCCCATCACGATCTGGATGGCGATGAGCGTCCACAAGAGCGGGGTCATGACACGGCCTCCCTGAACACGGCGGACTGGTGGATCAGCGCGCCGTAACGCGGATGGATGACGTCGAGAGTGAAACGGAATGCGCCCTCGCCGAGATCGCTGTGCGTCACCGTGAGATCGCCCGGCGTGAGCCATTGCGGCAGCGGGATCCAGAGGCGCCCGAACTGCAGGCCATAGGCGGCACTGCGGAAGGTCAACGTCTCGCCTTCGACCGCGATACGGAGCGCCATCGAGACGCCGAAGCCGACATATTCCTCGAGCCCGGTCGGGCCAGCAAAGCGTTTTGCCGAGTGGATCACCTGCGGAAAGCCGCGCTTGCGCGCGCAGATGCGGGTCCAGGTCTGGCCGCCGGTCGCACCGTCCTCGGTGACGGTGACGATCATGGGCACGCCTGTGTCGCGCCCCGTGGGCAGCGGGCCCCCAATCAGGCGCGCGGCTTGCGCAAACCACCAGCCGATATCGCTGAACGAGACCTCGTCGACGATTCCGACATAGACCACGCTGTCGCCGTCGGCGACACGCTTGGAGAAGCGCCGCCACGTTGCGAGCGGCAGGCGGCCCCAATCCTCATCCGACAGCAATGCGCGAAAGCGGCGGTCGTCGAGCAGCTTGATGTGAGCGGTGGTTGGTGCGTTGGAGCCTGATAATCTCGCCGACGTCATCACAACCTCCTCAGAACTAATTGGCCTTGCCGAGCGGCAACAGGTTGCCGATCTTCTCGCCAAGCCGCATCAAGGCGACGAGGCGCGGCCGCGGCACTTTCAGCATCTGCATGAACCAGTGGTCGGCGAGCTCGGTGAAGGCGAGCATCTCCTTGAGACGTTTGCTCGCGACCGGATTGATCGTCGGATCGTCGGCGGCGTCGGTCACGCAGGCCCTGAGCGCGGTGATCGCAGGATCGAGCTCGCGCTCCTTGCGCCTTGCTGCGATCCGCGCTGCGACCTCCCAGATATCGGTCTCGGCCTCGTAATGATCGCGGCGGTCGCCGAGGATCGGCACTCGCCGGATCAAATTCCAGGCCAGCAGCTCCTTCAGCGAGTTGGAGACGTTGGAGCGGGCCATGCCGAGCGTGTCGGCGATGTCCTCGGCCGTCATCGGTGCCTCGGCCAGATACAAGAGCCCGTGGATCTGGCTGACCGAGCGGTTGACGCCCCACTGGTCCCCCATGTCGCCCCAATGCAGGATGAAGCGCTCGACGGCCGCAGGGAGTTTCTTCTTTCCTGTTATTTCTGTCATGACAGAAATATCTGACAGATTCGACTGCCTGTCAAGGGACGTTTGGCGGGGTCGCGTGCTTGCACACCGGCCCCTCGATTTGCCTTAAAATATCCCAGAGAACGGGAACCAAACGCCCCCCTGAGACGTTTGTCCCGGTCGAGGCGGGGTTAGGAATGGTCAAAAAGTCCAGTCAACAGAGAGACTTATTCGAAAGTGAACGAAGCTTTCGGCTGTTGGTTGAGGGAGTTGCGGACTACGCGCTCTATATGCTCGATCCCAATGGGATCATCACCAGCTGGAATATCGGCGGCGAGCGGATCAAGGGCTATTCGCCCCAGGAGATCCTCGGCCAGCATTTTTCGCGCTTCTACACCGAGACCGATCGCACCAACGGCAAGCCTGCGCGCGCGCTCGGCATCGCCAGGGAGCAGGGCCGCTACGAGGAGGAAGGCTGGCGCGTCCGCAAGGACGGCACCTTCTTCTGGGCGAGCGTCGTCATCGACCCGATCTACGAGGACGGTAACCTCGTCGGCTTCGCCAAGATCACCCGCGACATCACCGAGCGCCGCGAGACGCAGCTGAAGCTCGAGGCGATGCAGACGCAGCTTGCGGAGTCGCAGAAGTTCGATGCGCTCGGCCAGCTCACCGGCGGAGTAGCGCACGACTTCAACAACCTCCTGATGATCATCAGCGGCAGCCTCCATATCCTCAGGAAGGGCGCCCCCGACGATTCGAAGTTTCAGCGCGCCATCCTGGCGATCGACACGGCCACGAGACGCGGCGCTGCGCTGACGGGACAGCTCTTGAGCTTCGCGCGGCGGCAGAGCGTCAATCCGCAGCCGATCCGGTTCGGCGACCGCGTGGAGGCGATCCGCGAGGTGCTTCACGCGGGCGTCGGCAGCGCCGTTCGTCTCGCCTTCGAGATCGAGCGTGACCTCTGGCCGGTCAGGGCTGACGTCTCCGAGCTCGAGACGGGGCTGCTCAACCTGGTCATCAATGCGCGTGACGCCATGCCCGACGGCGGCACGGTGACGATCGGCGCGCACAACATCGTCCTGAATGATCCCCTTCATAGCGGCGAATACGTCGCGATCACCGTCGCCGACACCGGGCTCGGCATTCCCTCCGACGTCGTCGACAAGATTTTCGAACCGTTCTTCACGACGAAGCCGGTCGGCAAAGGCACCGGGCTCGGTCTGTCGCAGGTGCACGGCTTTGCGCATCAGGCCGGCGGCACGGTCAAGGTCGCAAGCGAGCTCGGCAAGGGCACGACCTTCACGATCCTGCTGCCGCGCGAAACCGCGACAGCACCGGTCGAAGCGCTCGAACCGGGGCCGGTGCGCGGCAGCGGCACGGTGCTGCTGGTCGAGGACAATCCCGACGTAGCCCTCGTCAGCATCGGCCTGCTGGAGCAGCTCGGCTACCGCGTGCATCGGGTTGCAGATGCCGAATCCGCGTTGCGGGAGATCGAGACCAACGGTGTCGACTTCGTGTTCTCCGACATCGTGATGCCCGGCAAAATGGACGGGCTCGGCCTCGCTCACCGCCTGCGCCAGATCCGCCCCAACCTGCCGGTGCTGCTCGCCACCGGCTATAGCGAAGCCGCCGCCGGTGTCCGCGGCGATTTTCCGATCCTGCGCAAGCCGTATGAGATCCACGAGCTGAGCGAGGCGATTTCGAAGCTGCCGCGGTGATGGTTTCTTCACCTCTCCCGAAGGGAGAGTGACACTGCGATCGCCGATCGTGCCCCTAAACCGTCGGCAACACCGAGAACGCCTCCCCTGGCCGGCGCAGGTTCAGCTCATCCACGCTCGCCGTTTCGCTGGTCACGTTGTCGACATGCGAGGACGGCGGGCCGTGGCGGCACAGCGCGACCATGTCCGCAACGAGTTTCGGCGGACCTGCGAACAGCGCTTCGACGCTGCCGTCGCGGCGGTTGCGCACCCAGCCTTCGAGGCCGCTCGCGGTCGCCTGATGCTCGACCCAGGCCCGGTAACCGACGCCCTGGACGCGGCCGCGGATCATCAGCTGAAGGATTGCCCGGCTCATTTTTTCAGTCCGAGAAAGTCAGCGCTGCGCTCTTTTACCTCGGCATCGCGCATGACGCGGCTGGTCAACTCCGCCGGCGGCAATCCCTTCAGCGCTGTCGGCGACGCCCCCTCTCGCAACGCCTTCTGCACCTCGTACACCGCCCGCGTGGCCGCCGCGATCGGCGCATGGCCCTGAAGCGCGATGCGGACGCGCTGGTTCGCCAGGTAATCGGTCGCATTCAATTCGTCCGGCGCACCACCAAGCACGATCGGCAGATGGGTTGCGCTCACGATCGCCTCGAGCTCTGCCCGCGACCTGACGCCGGTGAAGAACAGCGCATCGACTCCGGCGGCCTCATAAGCCTTGGCACGCCTGATCGCGTCCCCGATCGCAGTGATCGAGGCCGCGCCGGTGCGGCCCATGATGACCAGCGCGGGATCGCCGCGGGCGTCGAGCGCGGCTTTCATCTTGCCGACGCCCTCGTCCAGCGAGATCAGCTGCGTTCTTGCCTCGCCAAAAGCGGCCGGCAGCAGCGTGTCCTCGATGGTCAGGCCGGCAGCACCCGCTGTCTCCAGCTCCTGCACCGTGCGGCGCACGTTGAGCGCATTGCCATAGCCGTGATCAGCGTCGACCAGCACCGGCAGGCTTGCCGCGCGCGACATCCGCCGCATCTGCTCGGCGAGCTCGGTGAGCGTGATCAGGGTGACGTCAGGATCGCCGAGCACGGCGAGTGAGGCCACAGAGCCGCCGAACATGCCGAGTGGAAAGCCGAGATCCTCGGCAATGCGGATCGAGATCGCGTCATAGACCGAGCCGGGATGGACGCAAGCCTGGCCCGACAAAATCGATCGGAGTTTTTCGCGGCGGGAACGAAAGGCCATGGTGCCCTCTCAACTGTTGCGACGCAGCCGCAACATACTCCGTCATTGCGAGCGTAGCGAAGCAATCCAGAATCTTTCCGCGGAGGCAGTCTGGATTGCTTCGCTGCGCTCGCAATGATGTTGTCGTGGGGCCCGGCTAAGGGCCCCAAGTGCACGCTTTACGCAAACTCCAGGATCAGCGCGTCCACCGCCAGCGTCGCGCCGGCGCTGGCGTGGACCTTCTTCACGGTGCCGTCCTGTTCGGCACGCAGCACGTTCTGCATCTTCATGGCTTCGACCACGGCCAGCGTCTCGCCGGCCTTGACCTCCTGCCCTTCGGTCACGGCGATCGAGACGATGAGGCCGGGCATCGGGCACAGCAATTTCTTGCCGCTGTCGGAAGCGGTCGTCACCGGCATCAGGCGCGCGGAGGCCGCTTCCGCTTCCGTCCAGACATAGACCGGCACCTCGACGCCTTGATGCGCCAGACGGATGCCGTTGGCGATCGGGCGCGCCTGCACCGCGATGAAGTGACCGTCGATCGTGCCCTGCCAGACCGGATCGCCCGGCTTCCATGCGGACTGCAACAGATGCGCGTTTCCGGCCTTGCCCTCGGCATCGATGAACCGGATCGCGATCGCCTCACCCTCGCGACTGACCTCCAGCAAAATCTCCTGGCGATCGAGCCACACCGCGCGGCGGCGCTCGCGCTGCACCACGCGGCCGCCCAGCTGGCCCGAGATCTGCCGCTTGCGTTCGCCGAGCACATGATCAACTGCCGCACCGACCGCTGCGATCCGCCGCGCGACCTCGCCCTCGGGCACGCGCGCGGCAAATCCCTTGGGGAATTCCTCGGCGATGAAACCGGTCGACAGATTGCCCTCGCGCCAGCGCGGATGATGCATCAGTGCCGACAGGAACGGGATGTTGTGCCTGATCCCGTCGACATAGAACGAGTCGAGCGCGGTCGCCTGCGCCTCGATCGCCGCGGCGCGCGACGGCGCGTGTGTGACGAGCTTGGCGATCATCGGATCGTAATGGATCGAGATCTCGCCGCCCTCCTGCACGCCGGTGTCGTTGCGCACGGTGATGCCATCCTGGCTCACTTCCGCGGGCGGGCGATACTTCACGAGGCGACCGATCGATGGCAGGAAGTTGCGGAACGGGTCCTCCGCATAGAGACGCGATTCCACCGCCCAGCCGGTCAGCGTGACATCCTTCTGAGTCAGCGCCAGCTTCTCGCCCGCAGCCACCCGGATCATCTGCTCGACGAGGTCGACGCCGGTGACGAGCTCGGTGACGGGATGCTCGACCTGGAGGCGCGTGTTCATCTCCAGGAAGTAGAAGCTCTTGTCCTGGCCAGCGACGAACTCGACGGTGCCGGCGGAATCGTAGTTCACGGCCTTGGCCAGCGCGACGGCCTGCTCACCCATCTTGCGGCGGGTGGCTTCATCGAGCAGCGGCGATGGCGCCTCTTCGATGACCTTCTGATTGCGGCGCTGGATCGAGCATTCGCGCTCGCCGAGATAGATCACGTTGCCATGCTTGTCGCCGAGCACCTGGATCTCGATATGGCGGGGATCGACGATGAATTTTTCGACGAAGACGCGGTCGTCGCCGAACGAGGCCTTGGCTTCGGCCTTGGCGAGATTGAAGCCTTCGGCGACCTCGGCTTTGGAATGCGCAATGCGCATGCCCTTGCCGCCACCGCCGGCCGAGGCCTTGATCATCACGGGATAGCCGATCTCGTCGGCGATCCTGACCGCGTGCTTGTCGTCCTCGATGACGCCGAGATAGCCCGGCACGGTCGAGACCTTGGCTTTGGCCGCCGCCTTCTTGGATTCGATCTTGTCGCCCATCGCGGCGATCGCGCCGGGGTTGGGACCGATGAAGACGATGCCGGCTGCTTCCAGCGCCCGCGGAAACGCCTCGCGCTCGGACAGGAAGCCGTAGCCGGGATGGACCGCCTCGGCGCCGGTTTTTCTACATGCTTCGACGATCTTCTCGATCACCAGATAGCTCTCGGCCGCAGCAGGCGGGCCGATCAGGACGGCCTCGTCGGCCATCTCGACATGGAGAGCGTCGCGGTCGGCCTCGGAATACACGGCAACCGTCTGAATTCCCATCTTGCGGGCGGACTTGATGACCCGGCAGGCGATTTCGCCGCGGTTGGCGATCAGGATGCGTTTGAACATGTTTTTCTTGAGCTTCGTCCCTTGGGCGGGACCCCTCCCAGGCCGGCGGCAGGCCGAGCGGACGGGGCCGTACCCTGTCGTGGTACAGCAAAATCGGCCGGAGGCAACGGTCTAAATCCGCCATGCCTCTGGCGTACCAGCGCAAGACCTGATCGGGCCAGGTGAGCCGCTGGAGGGCCTATGGCTTCGGGGCCTTGATCGTGTCCGTGGTGGTATCCTTGGCCACGTCCCGGACGAGGCCATGAATGAAGCCCAACTTGATGACCACGGCCGGCGACAGGATGAAGGGGTAGAGGTCGCGCAGACCCATGGCGCGGTTGACGCTGTTCATCGCGAAGGTGAAGGGCAGCCATGCGTTGACGATCGCCTCGACGTCCCTTGCCTCGTAGGGGTTGAACCGAATCCGTGTCGACAACTCCCCGTCGCGATCGACCTTGGGACGAACCTCCATGCCGAACTCGCCTGCCATCTCCAGAGTATCGACGATGTGGAGATAGTGCGCCCAGGTCTCGGCGAAGTCCTCCCAAGGATGCGTTGTCGCATAGGCCGAGACGTAATTCTGCTGCCAGTCCAGCGGCGCGCCATCGGCATAATGGCGTCGCAGGGCCTCGCCGTAGTCGGTGGAATCGTCGCCGAACACGGCGCGGCATTCGCCCAGTCTGCCGCCGTCGCGCACCAGCACGTCCCAAAAATAATGTCCGACCTCGTGGCGGAAATGCCCGAGCAGCGTGCGATACGGCTCGCCCATTTCGAGCCTGCGCCGCTCGCGCTCGATGGCATCGGTCTCGGTCAGCGCGATCGTGATCAGGCCGTTGTCATGGCCGGTCATGATCCTCTCGCCACTGTTCGGATCGTCGGCGAGGAAATTGAAGAGCAGGCCGTGCTCCGGGTCGTCCTGCCGGGTCTGGACCGGCAGCTTCCAGCGGATCAGGGAATAGAACAGCCGGTGCTTCGCCACCTCCAGCTCGCGCCAACCGGCGAGCTGCGCGGGGTCGGAGAGATCGGGCACGATGCCGTTGTGGCGGCAGGCACGGCAATAGCCGGTGGTATCGCCGGCATCCGTCAGCCAGTTGCAAGCATCATACTCGGCATTGCGGCACAGCATCCGCCCCTTGCCCTTGTCGGCCAGCGTGGCCCAGCCCTCCCCATCCGGCTCGATCGCCGACATTGTCTCCTTCTCCGGCAGGAAGGCGACCCTGTGACCGCAGCGCTCGCAAGCGCGGTTCTCGAAATAGAGAATGTTGCCGCAGTCCTGGCAGACGAAGAGCTTCAAGATTTAGCCTCTCGGGGGGAATTCTTATCACTATCGGATATGGCGCTTAGCAGATACGCGCGCCGACGGCTCGTCGTTCCAAAGTTTGGAACAAATTGCCAGACCCGACGTTCGTTCATGCCCGCCACCCCTGCGTATTCCCTTTGAGCAATGGATATCACGCTTTGTCTGTGTGAATATCGAACCGGGACGTCTGCTCCCGCATCACAACGGCCGACGCCTTGAACGATCCAGCGCCCGAAACCACCCCCGCCGAGCGGCTGCGCCAGCACCTCGAAGAGATCGCGCGCGAGCGCGACAATGCCTATCATGCGCTCCAGGAGCGCGAGGCGGAGCTCGCACGCATCCAGCGCATCGGCAAGGTCGGCGGCCTCGAGGTCGACTTCCGCGAAGGTTTCAAGAACCGCCGTTCGCCGGAATATCTGATGATCCATGGGCTGCCGCCCGAGGCCGTCGACGAGACGCATGAGGACTGGGTCAGCCGTATCCATCCTGACGACCGCCACGCCACGGTCAAACACTTCTTCGATGCGTTGGCCGCAACCGGCGAGGACTACACCGCCGAGTACCGCATCATCCGCCCGAGCGACCGCGAGACGCGCTGGATCCGGGTCGTCGCCAAGATCGAGCGCGACAGCGACGGCCGCGCCGTCCGCCTCGTCGGCGCCCATATCGACATCACCGACCAGGCGCTGGCGCGCGAGACGCTGCGGGAGAGCGAGGAGCGGTTTCGGCTGATCGCCGACAGCGCGCCGGTGCCGATCTGGGTGACGAAGCTCGACCGCACGCGCTCCTTCGCCAATCAGGCCTATGTCGACTTCGTCGGGCTGCCCTACGAGCAGGCCATCGCCTTCGACTGGCGCAAGGTGCTGCATCCCGACGACCTGCCCCGCGTGCTGCAGCAATCCGTCCAGGGCGAGGCCTCGCTCAAACCGTTCGTGCTGGAGGCCCGCTACAGGGATGCTTCTGGCGAATGGCGCTGGCTGCGCTCGGAATCGCAGCCGCGCTGGGATCCGACCGGCAAGCATATCGGCTTCATCGGCGTCGCCCACGACATCACCGCCGCCAAGCAGGCCGAGATTGAGCTGCGCAGACTCAACGAGACGCTGGAAGAGCGCATCGCCGAGCGCACTGCCGAGCTTGAATCCAACGAATCCCGGCTGCGCGCCATCCTGGCGACCAGCAACCAATATCAGGGCCTGGTCGACCTCAAGGGCGAACTGCTCTACGCCAACAACACTGCGCTCGACGGCATCAAGGCCCGCAGTGAGGATGTGATCGGCAGGCCGTTCTGGGAAACGCCGTGGTTCACCGGCACACACGGTATGAGTGCCGCCGTGCGCGAGGCCTTCGAGAGCGTGTTGAAAGGCCAGGCGGTACGGATGGAGATGCGGCTGCGCCTCCCGGTCGGCGAGCGCGACTTCGATTTCGGCATGCGGCCCGTGCTCGACCGCCATGGCAACATCACCGGCGCAGTGCCGGAGGCGGTCGACATCACCGAGCGACGTCGCGGCGAGGAAGCGCTGCGGCAGTCGCAGAAGATGGAGGCGATCGGCCAGCTCACCGGCGGCGTCGCACATGACTTCAATAATCTGCTCACGATCATCCGCTCGGCGACCGACTTCCTGCGCCGGCGCGAGCTGCCGGAGGAGCGCCGCCGCCGCTATGTCGATGCCATCTCCGACACCGTCGAGCGCGCCTCCAAGCTGACCGCGCAGCTCCTCGCCTTTGCGCGGCGGCAGCCGCTGAAGCCGCAGATCTTCAATGTCGGCAGCCAGGTCGAAGGCGTGGCGCAGCTGGTCCGACCGCTGGTCGGCGGTCGCATCGAAATCGCCGTCCAGATCGACGATTCCGATTGCTTTACCGTGGCCGACGTCGCCCAGTTCGAGACCGCGCTGATCAACCTCGCCATCAACGCCCGCGACGCCATGGACGGCGAAGGCCGCCTCACCATCGCCGTGCGCAAGGTTCAGGGCATTCCGAACCTGCGTGCGCAATCGGCGCGCGGCGGCGACTATGTCGCAATCTCCGTGGCGGACACCGGCAGCGGCATCGCACCCGAGAACATCGACGCCATCTTCGAGCCGTTCTTCACCACCAAGGAGGTCGGCAAAGGTACCGGGCTCGGCCTCAGTCAGGCGTTCGGCTTCGCCAAGCAGTCCGAGGGTGACATCGCGGTGACGAGCACGCACGGACAGGGCGCGACCTTCACGATCTATTTGCCGCAGGCGCAGAGCCCCGCGACCGAAAAGGAAGCCACATCGCTGACCAGCGAAAGCGCGACCACCGGGCGCGGTTACCGCGTCCTCGTGGTCGAGGACAATGACGATGTCGGCCAGTTCTCGACTGAGCTCCTGGAGGATCTCGGCTACGTCACCCGCCGCGTCGCCAACGCCAGTGCAGCACTCGCCATTCTCGCGGAGAACGAATTCGCCGTCGACCTCGTGTTCTCGGACGTCATCATGCCCGGCATGAACGGCGTCGAGCTCGCCGGCATCATCCGCGAGCGCTATCCGGGCCTGCCGGTGGTGCTCACCTCTGGCTACAGCAACGTGCTCGCCGAAAACGCCCACCGCGGGTTCGAATTGATTCAGAAGCCGTATTCGGTGGAGTCGCTGTCGCGCATCCTGCGCAAGGCCATTACCGAGAAGCTGTCGGTGGCAAGGTAGACATGAGCGCAGGAAGCCACCACAAACGACGCTGGCGCGCCGTCCAACGGATATCGATGACATGAAACCCGCCTTCTTCTCCGCCTGGCAGACCTGGGCGCTGCTGTCCGCCTGCTTTGCCGCATTGACTGCGATCTTCGCCAAGATCGGCGTCGAGAACATCAATCCTGATCTCGCGACATTCATCCGCACGATCGTGGTGCTGCTGGCTTTCTCGGTGCTGTTGTTCTTCACCGGGCAGTTCGCGGTGCCCTCGGCGGTCTCGTCGCGGACGTGGCTGTTCCTGGTGCTGTCGGGCCTCGCCACCGGCGCGTCTTGGCTGTGTTACTTCCGAGCGCTGAAGCTCGGACCCGCCACGCTGGTCGCACCGATTGACAAGCTCAGCGTCGTGCTGGTTGCCGTTTTCGCTTTCGCCTTTCTCGGTGAGCGTCCGACGGCGCAAGGCTGGGTCGGGATCACGATGATTGGCGCCGGCGCGGTTCTCCTGGCCGTGAAGTTCTAGGTCGGGAACAAAGTTGGCGGGAGTTCGGTTTCTGCCGGGGCGCTTCCCTGCCTCGATCGAGACACCGATGTCGAGCGAACACCGCAGTCAGGCAAGGCAGGCCGGCCACGCGCTGGATGCAGCGAATTTCTTCCTCGCCGACGTCCGTGACGGGCTCGGCCCCTATCTTGCCGTCTACCTCCTCGCCGAGCAGCACTGGGACGAAGCGCGCATCGGCCTCGTGATGTCGATGGCAACCATCGCCGGCATCGTGGCGCAGACGCCGGCCGGCGCTCTGGTCGATGCGACGCGCGCGAAGCGGACCGCGATGGCGGCCGCCGCCATCATGGTGACCATCGCCTCGCTGTCCGTGCCGCTGTTTCCAAGCTTCTTGCCGGTCGCGATCTCTCAAGGTATCGCCCAAGCCGCCGCCGTGGTCTTCCCGCCGGCAATCGCGGCCGTCTCGCTCGGCATCTTCGGCCGTGCCGCCTTCACGCGGCGGATCGGCCGCAACGAGACCTTTAATCACGCCGGCAACGCGGTCGCGGCCGGGCTCGCAGGCGTGTCCGCTTACTGGTTCGGCCCGACAGTCGTGTTCTGCCTTCTCGGCGCCATGGCCCTAGCGAGCCTCGTCAGCATCCTTGCGATCCCGGAACGCGCCATCGACCACGAGCTTGCCCGCGGCCTGCACGAAACCGCTCGGGATGGGCAGCACGAACCGCCGTCCGGGCTCGGCGTGCTGCTCACGTGTCGGCCCCTGCTCGCCTTCGCGATCTGCGTCCTGCTCTTTCACCTCTCCAACGCCGCGATGCTGCCGTTGGTCGGGCAAAAGCTCGCGCTTCAAGACAAGAAGCTGGGCACCAGCCTGATGTCCGCCTGCATCGTGGCGGCGCAGATCGTGATGGTGCCCTTCGCCATCCTGGTCGGCGCCCGGGCCGACCGCTGGGGCAACAAGCGCTTCTTCCTTGCCGCGCTCCTGATCCTCCCAATTCGAGGCGCGCTCTACACCTTCTCCGACAATCCATCCTGGCTGGTCGGCGTGCAGCTGCTGGACGGCGTCGGTGCCGGCATCTTTGGCGCGATCTTCCCCGTCATCGTTGCCGATCTGATGCGTAACAGCGGCCGCTTCAACGTCGCGCAGGGCGTTGTCATCACAGCCCAGAGCATCGGAGCTGCGCTGTCGACGACGCTCGCCGGTTTCGTCGTGGTCGAAGCTGGCTACAGCGCAGCCTTCATGACCCTCGGCGCGATCGCCGCGATCGGCGTCGTCATCTGCCTCCTCGCCCTGCCCGAGACGCGGCAAATCGTCGATGTCGGTCCGCGCCCGCGGGGGAAGACAGCGGCGCGAGCTTCCGCTATCGCTGCGAAATGAATCCATTGCACAAGGATTGAACGTGCCGTCTCACGCCATCTGGGCCTGGAGCATCATCGTCGCCGCGACCGCTTGCGTCATCATCCGCCCTTTCCGCCTGCCCGAGGCGATCTGGGCCGTGCTCGGCGCCGGCGCTCTGGTGCTGCTCGGCTTCCTGCCGTGGCAGGACGCGCTTCTCGGCATCGAGAAAGGCGTCGACGTCTACCTCTTCCTGATCGGCATGATGCTGATCGCCGAGCTCGCCCGGCTCGAAGGCCTGTTCGACTATCTTGCAGCGCTTGCGGTGGAATATGCCGCCGGCTCGCCGCGGCGGCTGTTCCTGTTGATCTACATCGTCGGCACGGTCGTCACCGTGCTGCTCTCGAACGACGCCACCGCCATCGTGCTGACGCCCGCAGTCTACGCCGCAACGCGCGCAGCCGGCGCCAAACCGCTGCCTTATCTGTTCGTCTGCGCCTTCATCGCCAATGCCGCGAGCTTCGTGCTGCCGATCTCAAACCCCGCCAACCTCGTCGTGTTCGGCGCGCGCATGCCGCAGCTGACGGAATGGCTGCGCCTCTTGGCCCTGCCCTCGATAGCCTCGATCGTGCTGACCTATGTCGTGCTGCGCCTCGCCCAGCGTCGCGCGCTGAAGGAGGACAAGATCGCACCCAGCGTACCGCATCCAAAGCTCGGCCGCGGCGGCAAGCTCACGGCGGTCGGCATCGTCGCCATCGGCGTCGTGCTGGTCACGGCGTCGGCGCTCGACAAGCAGCTCGGATTGCCGACCTTCATCTGCGGCGTCGTGACCGCCGCGATCGTGCTGCTGATCAGCCGGCAATCGCCTCTCCCCGTGCTGAAGGGCGTCTCCTGGAGCGTGCTGCCGCTCGTCGGCGGGCTCTTCGTCATGGTGGAGACGCTGATCAAGACGGGTGTGATCGGCCAGCTCAGCGCGCTCTTGCATGAAGCCGTCGCGCAATCCGTGACACAGGCCGCCTGGAGCGTCGGCATCGCGACCGGGGTCGCGACCAACGTCGCCAACAATCTGCCGGTCGGCCTTGTCGCCGGGTCGGTCGCCGCGAGCGATCATCTGCCCGCGCCGGTTCTCAGCGCTATCCTGATCGGCGTCGATCTCGGGCCCAACCTGTCAGTCACGGGCTCGCTGGCCACCATCCTCTGGCTCGTCGCGCTGCGGCGAGAGAAGATCGAGGTCGGCGCCTGGCCCTTCCTCAAGCTCGGCCTGCTGGTGACGCCGCCGGCCCTGATCGCGGCACTGGCCGCCGCGATCAGGTAGTTCGTATCCTCAGTCGTTCTCGTAACCGTAGACCTCCGGCAGGATGAAGAGCGCGGCGAGCAATCCGATCAGCGGGAAGATCGCGACCATCAGCGTGGCATTCGCCTGCCCGACCGCAGCGAACACCGTCGGGAACAGGAAGATGGCCAGGAACGACGGCAGCTTCACGAACATGTAGGCGAAGCCGCTCGCCGTGCCGCGGTACTTCGGCTTGGCGACCATGGTCGGGATCGTCATGCAGTTCGACGCATCCCAATAATGGCCCCACAACATGGCAGCCGCCGCAAACGGCAGCAGGATCTTGTTGTCGGTGTAGAGCGCGAAAGCGGCGACCAGCAGCGAAGCCAGCACGATCGCAAAGCCGGCGATCGCGATGCCGCGGTGGCCGATCTTCGGCGTCAGCAGCGGGCCGACCCAGCCGGACAGAGCCGCGAAGCAGAACAGCGCCATGGTCACCAGGTTGATACCGAGCACGCTCGACACGCCGACCATCACGAACAGCACCGGCAAATAGAACGCGAAGGTCGAGAACTCGCTGCCTTGCGCGAAGCAGGCGATCCAGCCGTAGATCGTCGCGCGCCAGCGGATCGGATCCTTCCTGAGGTCGGCGAGGAAGGCGCGGGTCGAGACCTTCGGCACCACCACATCCCTGTCCGGCAGCATGGCGAGATCGTCGTTGAACATCTCGCGCGCGACCTGCTTGGCTTCGCGATAACGTCCCTTCTGCACCAGCCACACCGCCGTCTCCGGCACGTCGTGGCGCAACAGCAGGATGATCAGCGCCGGCACCGCGCCGAGACCGAGCGTCACGCGCCACAGCATCTCGTGCTGGATATCCAGCAGCAGGAAGATCACGATGACGCCGATGGTCAGCACTTCGCCGACGGCGAACATGAACTGCCAGCGATTACCCATGACCTCGCGCTCACCCTTGGCCATGGATTCCATGATGTAGGTGTAGCCGGTCGAGATGTCGGAGCCGAGCGGAATGCCGAGAAAGAAGCGGACGACGACGAGCCAGAAGACGCTGGGCACGAAGGCCTGCGCCAGCGCCAGCACGATGAACATCACCATCGTGACCAGGAACATGACGCGGCGGCCGATCATGTCGGACAGCCAGCCGCCGAGCAGCGCACCGATCAGCGCGCCGCCTTGCGTGCCGGCTGCGGCGAGACCGAGCATCAGCGGATCGGGATTGTACTGCTCCTTGATGAAGATCAGGACGAAGGCGATCGAATAGAGATCCCAGGCCTCGACCAGGATCGAGGCCATCATCAGCCAGCCGACCTTGTTGCCCTTGGGACTGTAATTGGTAATGAGGTAGCGGACCGCGGCTTCGCTCGTGGTCGGTTGTGGCACGGCCATCGTTGACATGTTTGATCCTCTTTTCAAAACTCTTTCAGGCGCCGAGCAGCGGCTCGATGCTGCAATCGAGCAGGCGCGGGTCGATCCCCGTCTCCATGCCCGTGAACATCTGGCCCATGTAGTCGATCAAGGCATCGCTCGCCTTGACCGCCTCCTCGACACGGCGGTTCGCAATCGCATTGAGAATACCAAGGTGATGGTCGATCGTTCCTGACAGATCGGCCTGTCCCGGCATGAAGCGGTGATGGATGTAGCCGATGCGGCGATACAGCGTGTGCAGCGGCCGCAGCGTATGCACCAGGAAGGGCTCACCCGCCGCGTCCAAGACCAGCGCGTCGATGCGCCGGTCGATGCTGTTGAATTCATCGAGGGTCAGCGTGGCGCGGCGCTCGCGCAGCACGCGCTCGATATGCAGCGCCTGATTGCGATGCGAGAGGCTGGCGCGATCGGCCGCAAGCCGGATCACGAAGCGCTCCATGTCGCGGCGCAAGGCCAACAGCATGCGCTCACGCGCGAGATCGATCGGGGCGATGTGCAGGCCGTGGCGCGGACGGATGATGATGAGCGTGTCGGCGGAGAGCCGGTTGACGGCGTGATGCACCGGCGTACGGCCGAAGCCGGTGATGTGCTGCAATTCCAGCATGGTCATGAACTGGCCGGGCTTGAGCTCGCAATGAACGAGGAGCTCCTCGATCTTCTGGTAGGCCAGCTCGAAGAAATTGAGACGGTTGCGCCGCGAGGGCCTGCCCTCGCGGTCGCCCTCCGATCTCACCACCTCGAGCGCGCGTTTGCGCCGTGCCATGTTTGCCTCCCGTCGGCCTGCGCGTTCGCTTGCAGGTCGGCGCCTTGTTTGTGGCACCCTTAAAACATGTTGTGATATATTACAAGCAGGCGTAAGACTTCGATCAATTCGCCGCATGCTGCAATGCGGAATGAAAATACCCGGCGAGAGGCGCCTGTTAGGGGAGGAGAGTTGCCGTGAAGATCACGTCGATCGAGACGCTGCGCACCGAGGAATTCTCCAACGTCATCTGGGTCCGCGTCCACACCGACGCGGGCGTGATCGGTCTCGGCGAAACCTTCTACGGCGCAGGTGCAGTCGAAGCGCAGATCCACGACACCTTTGCCGGCCGCCTGCTCGGCCGCGATCCCCTGCACATCGAAGCGATCCACCGCGACATGCTGAACCTGCCGATGGCGCAGTCGTCGACCGGCGTCGAATATCGCGCGGCATCCGCGATCGACATCGCGCTGTGGGATTTGTTCGGCAAGGTCTGCGATCAACCGGTGCATCAGATGCTCGGCGGGCTCTGCCGCGACAAGCAGCGCATCTACAACACCTGCGCCGGCACGCAATATGTCCGCTCCACCAATATCAGCCCGGTCGCAAACTGGAATCTCGGTGCGAACAAAGGTCCCTATGAGGATCTCGAAGGCTTCATGAACCGCGCCGATGCGCTGGCCGAAAACCTGCTGGAGAGCGGCATTTCGGCAATGAAGATCTGGCCGTTCGATCCGGCGGCGCAGGAGAACAAGGGTCTCTACATCACCGCTGCGCAGATGAAGCAGGCGACCGAGCCGTTCGAGAAAATCCGCAAAGCCGTCGGCGACAAGATGGAGATCATGGTCGAGCTCCACTCGCTGTGGAATCTGCCGACCGCCAAACAGATCGCCCGCGCGCTCGAGCCCTACAAGCCGACCTGGTACGAAGACCCGATCCGCATGAACTCGCCGCAGGCGCTGGCCGAATACGCCCGCTCGACCGACGTCTGGGTCTGCGCCAGCGAGACGCTGGGCTCGCGCTTCCCCTACAAGGACATGCTCGACCGCGACGCCATGCATGTGGTGATGGCGGACCTGTGCTGGACCGGCGGCCTCACCGAAGGTCGCAAGATCGCAGCGATGGCCGAGACTTATCACCGTCCCTTTGCGCCGCATGATTGCATCGGCCCGATCGGCTTCATCGCCGCCATCCACATGTCGTTCAGCCAGCCCAACACGCTGATTCAGGAATCCGTGCGCGCTTTCTACAGGGGCTGGTACAATGAGCTCGTCACCACGATGCCCACCATCAAGGACGGCTATGTCTTCCCGATGGAAGGCCCCGGCCTCGGTGTCGACCTTCTGCCTGCCGTTTTCGACCGCTCCGATCTGACCGTGCGCCGCTCCAACGTCTGAGGATTCCAGGATGAGCACCGCCCTCTTCGACCTTTCCGGCCGCACCGCGCTCGTGACCGGCTCCTCGCGCGGGCTCGGGCGCGCCATTGCCGAGGGCATGGCCAAGGCCGGCGCCAAAATCATCGTCAACGGCGTCGATGCCGAGCGCGTGGAGCAGGCGGTGGCCGAATTTCGCGCCGCCGGCCATCCGGCCGAAGGCGCGGCGTTCAACGTCACCGACGAGCCCGCGATCGTCGCGGCCTTCAACGACTTCGACAACAAGGGCATTGCCGTCGACATCGTGGTCAACAATGCCGGCATCCAGCATCGCAAGCCGCTGGTCGAGTTCACAACGGACGAATGGCGCAAGGTGATCGAGACCAACCTCACCAGCGCCTTCGTGATCGGCCGCGAGGCGGCCAAGCGCATGATTGCGCGCAAGCACGGCAAGATCATCAACATCGGCTCGCTCGCCAGCGAGCTGGCGCGTCCCACCATCGCGCCCTACACCGCGGCCAAGGGCGGCATCAAGAACCTGACCCGCTCGATGGCGGTGGAATGGGCCCAGCACGGCATCCAGGCCAATGCGATCGGCCCCGGCTACATGCTGACTGACATGAACGAGGCGCTGGTCAACAACACCGATTTCAACACCTGGCTCATGGGCCGCATCCCCTCCAGGCGCTGGGGCAAGCCCGACGAGCTGGTGGGCGCGGCGATCTTCCTGGCTTCAAACGCTTCCACCTATGTCAACGGCCAGATCATCTACGTCGATGGCGGCATGATCGCCGCGATGTAATCGCGAAAAGAGGAACGGGACCATGCGCGCAGTCGTCATTCACGCCCCCAAGGATCTGCGGATCGACACCTATCCCGACACGGCCCCCGGCCCGGGTGAGGTCCGCGTCAAGATTGCCAATGGCGGGATCTGCGGCTCCGACCTGCACTACTACCATCACGGCGGCTTCGGCGTCGTCCGCATCCGGCAGCCGATGGCGCTGGGGCACGAGATCGCCGGTGTGGTCGCGGCGGTCGGCGACGGCGTGACCGCGGTCAAGGCCGGCACGCGCGTCGCGGTCAATCCGAGCAAGCCGTGTGGCCAGTGCCTGCACTGCCGGGAAGGCATGCGCAACCAGTGCCTCGACATGCGCTTCCTCGGCAGCGCGATGCGCTTCCCGCATGTGCAGGGCGGCTTTCGCGAGTTCATCACGATCGATGCCACGCAGGCCGTGCCGATCGCAGACAAGCTCTCGCTGGCGGAAGCCGCGGTCGCCGAGCCGCTCGCGGTGTGCCTGCATGCCGGCAAGCAGGCCGGCCCCCTGCTCGGCAAGCGCGTGCTGATCACCGGCTGCGGCCCGATCGGCGCTCTGATGATTCTGGTCGCGCGCTTCGGCGGCGCCTCTGAAATCGCCGTGACCGATGTGGCCGACGCGCCGCTCGCGGTCGCCAGGAAGCTCGGCGCCACGCACGCCATCAATGTCGCGACCGATGCCACCGCGCTCGATCCCTGGCGCGCCGGCAAGGGCGTGTTCGACACGCTGTTCGAGGCCTCCGGCAACCAGGCCGCGCTGCGCACCGCGCTCGACGTGCTCCGGCCCGGTGCGACGCTGGTGCAGCTTGGGCTCGGCGGCGAGATGACGCTGCCGATCAACGCGATCGTCGCCAAGGAATTGCAGCTTCGCGGCACCTTCCGCTTCGATCCCGAGTTCGAGCTGGCGGTGCGGCTGATGGGCGAAGGCCTGATCGACGTCAAGCCGCTGATCACGGCGACCATGCCGTTCGAGAACGCAGTCGCAGCCTTTGAACTGGCCAGCGATCGCTCGCAATCGATGAAGGTGCAGCTGACGTTCTGAGGTCGGCCGGCCTCACAGCGGGGCGAAAGCCGTCATGACCTCGCGGGAGACGAAGATCTCGACGCGCTCCCGGCTCCGACATCGAACTGGTCCGCCGGGCGCTGAGCCAGGGAATTTGACGCAGCTCGATCTCGCCGACGCGTGAGCGTCAGGCGAGATAGCGCGTGAGATAGCCTTCCATCGCATAGAGCGCGCAGAGCGCGAGGCTCGACCACACGGCGGCGCTGAAGTACAGGAACATCCAGGTCAGCTCGCCCTTCCAATGCGCGATGTCGTGGGTCACCACCCAGCGCGTCGAGACGTCATGCAGGCCCTCGAGCAAGCCGAGGAACCTGCCGCCCTCTTGATGCCCTGCCCGCCAGCGGCTGAGATACATCGGCACGTCGACGGTGACGAGGAAGGCGAGGAAGCAGGCGATGCCGACGATTCCCGCGATCAGCGCCCAGCGCACAGGCCCCTGGAATTCCGGCATCAGCCGGCACAGCGCGATGCCGGCGAGGAAGAAGGTCACCGCCCACAGGGAGTTCTCGATCGCGTTGAACAGGAAGTTGGTGGTCACCACCGCGTACCAGGAGAAACACTCCGCGATGATGATGACAGGCACGATCACGAGCGCGATGTTCACCGCGGTCTCCGCGCCCGCCATGCGGCCGAGCTGATGCAGGATGATCGCCCATTGCGCGGCGAAGCAGACCTCGGCCACGGTCGCGACGGTGCGGCCGATGAACACGCTCGACAACCAGGTGTCGAACAGGCAAATGCGCTGCACGTCGGCGCGCGGCAGCACCGAACGGAAGGCGCAGCCGAACACATAGCCCGCGCACAGCAGGAACATCAGCCCGATATCCGAACCGCCGACGACACTGCCGGCCACGCTCGGATAGAACTCGCGGTACAGCATGAACCAGACGAGGATATTCGCCGCACTGACAAGCGTCAGGGACCCCCACCACCATGCGAGGGGATTTGACCGCGCCTGCCACCGCAACATGATGAGCTCCGCTGTCGTCGAGATGACATCCAACGGTAGCAATTCTGTCATATATCCATTGTTCCACGCGACAAAAATCTGCGTGACGCCACTGTCATAATTCGCCCGCGCGTTGTCATAATCGCGAACGCGACGACGTTTCGGCGTTTCCGAGAAGATGCCGGGGGCGCTCCGTCGCGGGCCCCCGGGACTCACGCGTTCCTATCTCCTCAGCCCGCCGACATAGGCCGCGAGCTTGTCCAGCGTCTGGTAGCCATATTCGACGGCGCCAAAGCCGATCATGCCGTCGCGCTGCTCGGTGCTCGCCGCCAGCTGCCGCATCATCAGCACGGTCTTGCCGTTGGCCTGCTCGGCAAAGGTGATGGTGAAGCGGAACATGCCGGGGTCGTCGTCCTGGTCGCCGCCGTGGTCCATCTCCATGAAGGATGGCCGCTCGATCCGACGAAAGCGCATGCGGTTCGGATACACGGTGCCGTCGGGGCCGATCATGTTGAAGCGCCAGACGCCGCCGACCCGCACGTCGATCTCGAAGGTCTCGATCTTGAATCCCTTCGGTCCGAACCATTGCGGCAGGTGCTTGGGATCGGACCATGCCTCGAACACCAAGTCGCGCGGCGCGTCGATCACGCGCGACATCACGATCTCGCGGTCCATCGACCATTGCGACAGGGCGGCATTGGCAGCATTCGTCATTGTCAGGTACCTTTCCGTTTGCTTGGCTTGTTGTTGGTCTTCTCGGTCGTCTTCGACGGCCGCTTGGCAGCCGCCCTCTCCTTCCTGAGCTTCATCACATAGGCCTCGAACCGATCGAGCCTTGCCTCCCAGATCGCGCGCTGGTGCTGGAACCAGTCTTCCGCACTGAGGAGCGCGTCCGGGCTGACGCGGCAGGTGCGCACGCGACCCTCCTTCTCCGACAACACGAGACCGCACGTCTCCAGCACGTGGATGTGCTTCATGAGGCTCGGAAGCGCCATGTCGAAGGGTCCGGCGAGCTCACCGACCGAGGCCTCGCCGGCACAGAGCCGCATCACGATGGCCCGCCGCGTGGGGTCGGCAAGTGCTGCGAAAACCTGATCGAGCTGGGATGTTTGGTTAGCCATGCAGCTAACTATAGGACCATCGCGATCCGGCGTCAAGAATTGTTAGCCGACAGGCTAAGTTTTATGGGTTGCACCAAGTGGAACCGACAACGCGCAATCGTGAATTGGACGCCAAGCCCGCCCCGCTAAGATCGTCACCGGGGCCCCATCGCATCATCAGAGAGAACGTGACGTCCGTTGTCATCTCACCGCAAATCACCAGGCGATCCCTCGCCCGCGCCGCTCTTCTGCCCTTTGCGGCGACTTTTGCCGGGCCGCCTCGCGCCTCGGCGGATTCGGACATGATCGCGCAGATGCGCGATATCGTCGCCGCCGAGCTCGCGCCCACAGCGACCCCGGACCATCCGGGCGGCCTCGCCGCCGCGCTGTACGCCGGCGGGCACGTCGAATTCTTCACCTACGGCTTTGCCGACGATGCCACCAAGCGGCCGGTGACGCCGGACACGCTGTTCAACCTCGCCTCCTTGCGAAAACCGTTCGAGGCGGCGCTGGCGGCATCAGGCATCCTCTGCGGCGAGCTGCGGCGCGACGATCCCCTGCCGAAATACCTGCCGGAGCTCACGGGCGACTACGTCCGACACATCACTGTCGGCGAGCTCGCCACGCATACGTCAGGACTGTTGCTGCCGACCGATCACCCGCCCTGGCCTGATGATTCCTACTCGCAGGCGCAATTCATCGAGATGCTCAACGCCTTCGTGCCGCCCCCGGGCATCAGGCCCGGCAAGCAGCGCATCTACAGCCATGCCGGCTATGTGCTGCTTCAGCTGGTGCTCGAGCGCTGCTACCGCACGCCGATCGCGAAGCTGATCGAGAGCCGCGTCCTCACGCCGCTCGGCATGCACGCGACGTTCCTACCCGAGCGCGGAGCGGACAATCGCGCGATCATGGACGAGGCTGCGATGCGGCTGATAGCGCAGGGCTACTCCCACCAGGGCACCGCCATCGGCCCGATCGGCAACCAGCAGAGCTATTTCGATTTCCCCGGCACCGGCCAGATGTTCTCGTCCGCGCGGGACCTCTCCACCTTCGTCGCGGCGAGCGTCGACGGCCGCTCGATCGATCCACACTTGCGCGAGGCGCTGCGGTTGACACAGCGCGAAAGTTTCCGCGTCGACCAGACATTTGAGCAGGCTACGTTCGGGCAAGCCATGGCGTGGGAGACCGTACATCTGCCCGGTGTCACCGTCGTCGACAAGCCCGGCGGCCTCAACAATGCGTCGGGCTATATGGGCCTCGTACCCGCACACCGGATCGGCATCGTGCTGCTCGCCAATCGTGGCGATTATCCGCACGAGATCGCCCGCTACAAGATCCTGCCCGCGCTCGCCCGGCTGGTGGCAGCGCAGTGAATCACCCGCGTTACACCGAGCGCGTCAGTCCGCCGTCGACGCGGATGTTCTGCCCTGTGATGTAGGCCGCGCCGTCGGAAGCCAGGAACGAGATCGTCGCCGCGATCTCCTCCACCTTGCCGTAGCGTTTCAGCGGCACGCTGTCGCGGCGCGCGTCGGTCTGCGGCAGGCTGTCGATCCAGCCCGGCAGCACGTTGTTCATGCGGATGTTGTCGGCCGCATGGGTGTCGGTGAAGATCTTCGTGAAGGCAGCAAGGCCTGCACGGAACACCGCGGAGGTCGGAAACATCGAACTGGGTTCGAACGCCCAGGCGGACGAGATATTGATGATGGCGCCGCCCTTCTGCGCCTGCATCACCGGCAGCACCAGCCTGACCGGACGGATGACGTTAAGCAGATAGGTGTCGAGGCCGAGATGCCACTGCTCGTCGGTAATTTCGGTGATGGCGGCGCGCGGCCCATGACCGGCGCTGTTGACCAGCACGTCGATTCGCCCCCATTTTCCCAGCGCCCCGTCGACGAGGCGTTTCAGATCGTCTTTGGACTTGTTCGAGCCGGTCACACCGAACCCGCCGAGTTCGGCCGCGAGCGCCTCGCCCTTGCCGGAGGACGACAGGATCGCGATGCGGAAGCCGTCGGCTGCGAGCCGCCGCGCGGCCCCAGCTCCCATGCCGCTGCCGCCTGCGGTGACGAGTGCGACTTTCTCTGCTGCCATGACCTGATATCCCTGTGATAGCGTTGAGGCGAGCCCAAGGTTCAGTCGCTATGGCTCAGCCAATCATCAGACCTTCTACAGCCGGACTTGTCCAAAGGTCCATTGCCGCGAGGCCACGCGACATGAGCGATTTGCAGATCCGCAATTTGCGGCCCGACGAGATCTCCGTCGCGATCGACTGGGCTGCGGCCGAGGGCTGGAATCCCGGCTTTGCCGATGCGGCCTGTTTCGCAATCCCTGATGCGCGAGGTTTCTTCGTCGGCGAGATCGACGGCGCGCCAGTCGCAACCGTCTCCTGCGTCACCTACGACGACAGCTTCGCCTTCCTCGGCTTCTACATCGTGCGGCCAGGCTTTCGCGGCAGGGGTCACGGCCTTCGAATCTGGAATGCCGCGATTGCGCACGCGGGCTCACGCGTGATGGGTCTGGACGGAGTCGTGGCACAGCAGGACAATTACAGGAAGTCCGGCTTCCAGCTGGCTTACGCCAATATCCGCTACAGCGGCACCGTTGCCGCGCCGGCGAAGCCGCCCGCCGGGGTTGTTGCGCTCGACACGATCCCATTCGGGCTTGTGCAAGCCGTCGACGCCACCGTCTTCCCTGCCCCGCGCCCGGCCTTCCTGCGCGCCTGGATCAACTCACCTGGACACGTTGGCCGCGCACTCATGCGGGACGGCAAGCTTACCGCGTGGGGCGTGATCCGGCCCTGCCGGACCGGCCGCAAGATCGGCCCGCTGGTAGCCGATGACCGCGCCGCTGCGGAGGCTGTGTTGCAGGCGTTGCTGGCGAGCCCCGGAAGCAACGAGATTGTGCTCGACACACCCGCTGTGAACCGCGATGCTATAGCGCTTGCGGAATCGCTCAAGCTGAAGCCGACATTCGAAACGGCACGAATGTACACTGGACCGATCGCGTCACTGCGGCTCGACCGCGTGTTCGGAGTAACCAGTTTTGAACTGGGGTAGTACCCATTTTGAGTTAGTCCGTTCCGGCTTGAAATTTGTAATCTGCTTCACGTCCCCGCGGCGACGTGCCGTGTATCGTGTTGCATCCGCCGATTTTGTCGGACGGCTCGATCATCATTTTATCGTCGATATTTTATGCGGGAGCATTCATGCCCGAATCCAGAACCAAGGCTCGTTTTTCTCAGCCCACGGCCGATGACACACAGCGCCTCGGAATCGCGGCCGCGTTGGTGCTTGCCGTCGTGACCGCCCTCGGGCTTCATACGCTCGTCTCGGCGCCTGCGATGCGGGAGGCCGCCAGGGCGGAGCTCGCACGTGTCATTGCCGATGAGGATCGGGATGTCTGCGGGCAATTCGGGCTGCGGTCGGAGACGAGCGCATTTGCGGCTTGCAGCCGCGAGCTCGCGAATGTCAGGCGAAAGCAGTCCGACCGCGACCAGGCGGCAGCGGCAGGCATTCCGTAGCGAGCCGTGAAAAACCGTGCGTTGCCTAGTAGCAGCGCGTGATGTTGACGGTGTGCTCGGCACCACCACGGCCGGGTACCGTCACCTGCTCCGTCGGACAACTCGATACATAGGGCCGGTCGGAGGGCACGACGTTCGGCGGGAAACGATGCGCCCAGTCCCAGGGAACGTCGTAGGTGTAGGTGTAGCGAACGTCGTTGGCGACGGGCCCGGCACCGGCGAACGGTTCGCTGTACGCCGCACCGTCGTTGAAGAAGCCGCCGCCGCCCGGCCAGTAGACCCAGGGATTGTTGAAGTTGCGGCCGCGGAACCGCGCGCCCGGCCCGATCGGCGGATGCGCCATCGCGCCGGACCGCACTGCGGCGAACCCGTGGGGGGCGACACCGCCCGGTCGTGCAAAACTGTCGCCGGCGCCAAGGAGCAGCGCGGCTGTGCTGAACGAGGCGAGCAAGGCCCCGTGTGATCTCGACATCATGATACGCACCACACTCGTTTGGCTTCGCGCTCCCCATTGCACGCTAGGCCGGTCCGTCATCCGCCCGCAAACCTATAATTAATTATTGGTTAAGGCACGGGATTAACGGGGAACCGGGTGCGGCGGAACGCCAGGGATATTCGGCGACCATGGCTCAAGATCCGGTGTTGCCTGTCGGGCAAAACACCCCAGCCGTGGGGCAATCCGCGCATCCGAAAATATTCCACTTTACCGAAATTCGGAAACGGCGTATGTGTCGCGGCAACCCGGCCCATGGAAGAGGGGCGTATCGCGATCGTCACGACGCGGGCCGGACGGCGGTGGGCGTGGGCCGCATCGGCGCGAAGGGTTCTGCAGGGCGGGCAACCGTGAGCAAAGCGTCGCGCAAACGACCGGTGTGATCCGCGTACGGCAAAATCGTGTGGTCCTGGCGCCCGGAGTCTGTGCGTCAAGGCTCGTGGTGACGCGTGTGGCCCAACCGGGCCCTCGTGTCAGTCATCTGCGAGCCGACGGGGGCAATAGTGCATCGCTCCCCGGGGAGATCACGACATAAGCCGTCAAACCACTGCGCAGGGAAGGCCGGATGTTTGGGCTTCACCTGTATGCCGCTGTGCAGCCTCTTGTAGCGCAACTAGATCGCACAGTGGACCGCGGGTGCGAGGTCAGCACCCGGTCTTCCCTGCGCCCTCTTTCATCTGAGGGTAGGCGACAAAGCAAAGCTCGGGCGACGTGCCGCGAGGATGCGAAGCTGTGTCTGCAATGAAGATGCGAATCGAAGGAGCGAAGTCGTTGCCGCATACTCCGTCGTTGCAAGCGCAGCGAAGCAATCCAGAAATGTATCCGCGGAGGGATTCTGGATTGCTTCGCTGCGCTCGCGATGTGGAAGCAGATGTGCGCGGAAACTGCGCTCTCGTGCCCCCGGACGCTGCGCAGCACGAAGTGATGCACTGCACAGCCGGGGCCCGTGCGGCAGCGAACTCGATGGCTTTCCTGGGTCCCGGCTCTGCGCAGCAATGCTACGCATTGCAGCGCGTCCGGGACACGAGAGCCTCCCTACCCCGCAATGACAAGTCCGCTGACCTCTCCCCACCTCCTCCACCACTTCTGGCGTGCCGATCCGCTCCTGTAACAAAACTGTCGTACTGCAAAACTAAACGATTGCTCGGGGGCCGCGGTTCGGCGGCCGAGCCGCTTCGTCGCTAGGAGATTTTGATGCGCCGTTCACTGGTGTTGCTGTCAGCCGGACTGACAGTGCTGTCCACCGGATTTGCCTTCGCCGAGAACAACACGCCCCGCAACCTGATCCTGTTCATTCCCGACGGGCTGCGCGCGCTGAAGATCACCCCCGAAACCGCACCCGCCATGGCCGAGGTGCGCGACAAGGGCGTGAACTTCAAGAACTCGCACTCGCTGTCCCCACCTTCACCATGGCCAACGGCTCGGCGATGTCGACCGGCCATTATCTCGGCGACACCGGCGTGTACTCCAATACGATCTGGGCCAACTACATCTCAGGTCCGGCCGGCGACACCGTGGTCCCCTTCATCGAGAACGACGCCGTCCTCGGCGACATCGACGAGCATTTCAAGGGCAACTATCTCAACGAAGAGACCGTTTTGAAGATGGCCCGCGACAAGGGCCTCAGCACCGCGGCAATCGGCAAGGTCGGCCCCACCTATCAGTGGGACCACACCGATCATCCGGAGAAGACGGGCAAGCACTCGATCATCATCGACGATTCCACCGGAGGCAAGGCCGGCGTCGCGCTGTCGGACGAGATGAAGGACGCGCTGACCAAGGCAGGTCTCGCCCTCACCGCTCCCGGCCGCGGCGACAACGGCAAGGCGGGCGATGCCAGGACGCCCGGCACCACCACGGCCAATTTGGTGCAGCAGGCCTATTTCGCCGACGTCGCCACCAAGGTGGTGCTGCCGATGTTCAAGGCGCGCAACAAGCCGTTCGTGCTGGTGTTCTGGTCCCGCGACCCTGACGGCACCCAGCACAACCAGGGCGACAGCCTCAATCAGATCCTGCCCGGCATCAACGGCCCGAGCACGATGGCGAGCATCAAGAACGCCGACAACAACCTCGCCCAGATCCGCAAGGCGCTGGACGAGCTTGGGCTCGCCGCCAACACCAACATCATGATCCAGGCCGACCACGGCTTCTCGACCATCTCGAAAGAGAGCAACACCAGCCCCTCGGTCAGGATCAGCTATGACGACACGCCGAAGGACTTCTTGCCGATGGGCTTCCTGGCGATCGATCTTGCGAAAGCGCTCGACCTGCCGCTGTTCGACCCCAACGACAAGAACGCGGCCGTCACCGGCAACGCCCATCCGAAGGCCGGCAACGGCGTGCTCGGCAAGGATCCGACCAGGCCCGATCTCGTCGTCGCCACCAATGGCGGCTCGGACCTGATCTACCTGCCGAACAAGGACAAGAAGCTGGCGGCCAGGACGGTGAAGGCGCTGCTGGAGCAGGACTACGTCTCGGGCCTGTTCGTCGACGACCAGCTCGGCCGCATCCCCGGCACCCTGCCGCTGTCGAGCATCAATCTGCGCGGCAAGGCGGCGACGCCGACGCCTGCGATCGTGGTCAACTTCCGCTCCTATGCCAGCGAATGCGGCGAGGCGCCGACCAATTGCTCCGTGCAGGTGGCCGATACCGTGCTGCGCCAGGGCCAGGGCATGCACGGCAGCTTCAGCCGCGGCGACACCTACAACTTCATGGCTGCGATCGGTCCGGACTTCAAAGCCGGGTTCGTCGACGAGCTGCCGGTCAGCAATGCCGACGTCGGCATGACCGCGGCCCAGCTTCTCGGCCTGCGCGGCTCGCAGAATGGCGGCCTGGTCGGCCGGGTAATGTCGGAAGCACTGCCCAACGGCCTCGTGCCGAAGGCGTACAAGGCGGTCGAGAAGTCGAAGAAGAAGTCCGAGAATGGTCTGGAGACCGTGCTCAACGTCCAGCGCGTCGGAAGCCAGCGCTATTTCGACGCCGCCGGATTCCCGGGCCGCACGCTGGGCCTCGAGCCTGAAGCCGGCAAACAAAAAACGGCGGGGCAATAGCCCGCCGCTTCATTCGCGCCCTCAATGAGGGCGCGAAAGCTTCAATCACATGCCAATGTCGAAGACGTTAGGCAATTGGCCCGCCAGAGGCAGCGCGGTGGCGCCCAGGAAGGTCGCCACCATCGCCATCAGGCGACGATTGTTGTGGCGCTTGCCGCGCATCTGGCCGGCGATCCATTCCAGCATCTCGCTGTTGACCTTGGAGGCATAGGATGGCGCCCAGCTCTCGATGTCGGTGTCCTGAGCCAGCGCGACGCTGCGCGGGGGCACCTTCAGCCCTGAGGCGCTCGCTGCGTAATGGGCAACGGCCTTGGTGAGCAAATCGTCGAACCGGCCGCCATCGGCACGTTCGGTCGCGGCTTCGTTGATCTCGAACAGCGCCTCGGCTTCGGCGCGGCTGATCGGCTGGTCGTTGACGGCGGTGGCGGTCAGGATGCGGGCGCACCAGGCGGCATCATCGGAATCGAGCGACCGGGAAAAGTGCACCCTTCCCTTGGTGGTCGGACCTTCGCCCGTGATCACGCCATCGCGCACGACGGAAAGCGCATGGGCCGCGGTATCGCGGCAGGACGGTTCGAGGGAGGGCGACTCAACGGACTTCAGCAGTGCGGCAGACATAGTTCACTTCCAGATTTCTTCTGATCGACCAGCATTTTCATGCGGGCGTAAAGGGGTGGTTAATGATTCGATATGCGGATCGCGACATTTCTCAATGGTTGCCGATTGGTCGCTGCGAGGACCATTTCGGTTCCGAAGAGCGTCGGGCGGGCGTGATGCGGGTCATAAACGGCTTTATCGGGGCAATCGAGACCGTGAAGCCCCGGTGGAGATGTTTCGCCGCAGGGAGCGCCGTAACAAAATTGTGCTGAGAAATCAGGCGTTCAGAGCAGGAATTCACATTTTACTTGAAGCAGTTCAGTTGGCGTTCACTTGGGATCGTCAAGTCCATATAATGGGGAATTACGGCAAGCCAGAATTTTTGAGTAAATTCAAAGCGATGAGGTAGAACCATGACACTTCCGATCGGCGCCACCGCCCCCGACTTCGAAGCTGAGACCACCGAAGGGAAGATCAAGTTCCATGACTGGATCGGCAACAGCTGGGCGCTGCTGTTCTCGCACCCGAAGGACTTCACGCCGGTTTGCACCACCGAGCTCGGCGCCCTCGCCAAATTGAAGCCGGAGTTCGACAAGCGCGGCGTCAAATTGATGGGCCTCTCGGTCGACCCGGTCGATCGCCACTCGAAATGGTCTGAAGACATCAAGGAGACGCAAGGCGCTGCCCCGAACTACC
The DNA here is from genome assembly GCF_054058595.1 of Bradyrhizobium sp. USDA 4472. Lineage (NCBI taxonomy): Bacteria > Pseudomonadati > Pseudomonadota > Alphaproteobacteria > Hyphomicrobiales > Nitrobacteraceae > Bradyrhizobium > Bradyrhizobium sp. USDA 4472. The sequence continues at coordinate 5,728,812 of NZ_JBSSAM010000001.1, read as the reverse complement.
CGATGATCGGCGATACCGATTACAACGTCTCGAAGCTGTACGGCATGCTGCCGGCCGCGATCTCGGGCGATCCCCTCACCCGCACCGCCGCCGACAACCAGACCGTCCGCAACGTCTTCATCATCGGGCCGGACAAGAAGATCAAGCTGGTGCTGGTCTATCCGATGACCACAGGCCGAAACTTCCAGGAGATCCTGCGCGTGATCGACTCGCTCCAGCTCACCGCCAAGCATCGCGTCGCGACGCCTTCGGACTGGAAGCAAGGTGAGGACGTCATCATCGCGGGCTCGGTCTCCAACGACGAGGCCAAGACGATCTACCCGCAGGGCTGGAAGGAGCCGAAGCCCTACATCCGCATCGTGCCGCAGCCGAAATAACTACCTGTCATTCCGGGGCGATGCGTCAGCATCGGCCCCGGAACGACGAGTTAGACCTTACGCCGCCCGCTGGCGCCCCTTTAGCGGTGGTTCACAGCCCGTACGCTCGACGATTTCCAAGACGTAAACAAGGACACGCTCTGATCCCGCCAAGCCCCCCGCCTGTCATCGTCTGGTTTCGCGACGACCTTCGCCTGTCGGATCACCCCGCCCTCCACGCCGCCGCCAAATCCGGCGCGCCGGTAATCTGCCTCTATGTGCTGGACGATGCGGCCGGCCGTGCGCCCGGCGGCGCGGCGCGATGGTGGCTGGCGCAGTCACTCCGGGCGCTCGGCACGGACATCGCGGCCCGTGGCGGATCGCTTGTCCTGCGCAAGGGACCGGCGGCCAGGGTGATCCCGAAAGTGGCTCGCGACAGCGGCGCCGGTTCGGTCCATTGGAATATCATCGCTCAGTCCCCGCATCAGGCGGTCGAGAAACAGCTCGAGGCGGCGCTGGCAAAGCTCGGCGTGGGCTCGCAAAGTTTCCCCGGCGACCTGCTCGTCCCGCCATCGGCCATCCGCAACAAGGAAGGCCGGGGCTTGCGTGTGTTCACGCCGTTCTGGCAGCGGGTGCTGTCGCTCGGCGATCCGCCCAAGCCCTTGCCCGCACCGAAGCAGCTTCGCCCCGGAGCGAAAATCGCGAGCGACAGGCTGGAGAGCTGGATGCTCGAGCCGAGCAAGCCGGACTGGGCCGGCGGCCTGCGTGAGAGCAGGACGCCGGGTGAGGCGTCGGCCCGCGCCCGCCTGCGCGACTTCCTCAAGCACACCGCGCGCACCTATAGGGGCGACCGCGACCGCCCAGATCGCCAGGGCACCTCAGGCCTGTCGCCGCATTTGCGATTCGGCGAGCTCAGCCCGCGCCAGGTCTTCCACGCGGCGCGCTTCGCCGCGGCCGAGAATCCGGCGCTCAGCTTGGGTATCGACAAGTTTCTGAGCGAGCTCGGCTGGCGCGAGTTCTGCCGCCACCTCCTCCACGATCACCCGAACCTCGCCACCGAGAGCCTGCAAACCAACTTCGACAACTTTCCCTGGAAGCCCGATAACAAGGCGCTCGCCGCCTGGCAGCGCGGCCGCACCGGTTATCCCCTCGTCGATGCCGGCATGCGCGAGCTCTGGCACACCGGCGTCATGCACAACCGCGTGCGGATGGTGGTCGCCTCGTTCCTGGTCAAGCATCTGCTGATCGACTGGCGCGACGGCGAGGCGTGGTTCTGGGACACGCTGGTCGATGCGGATGCCGGCAGCAACCCTGCCAACTGGCAATGGGTCGCCGGCTGCGGTGCCGACGCCGCCCCCTATTTCCGCGTGTTCAATCCGGTGCTTCAAGGCGAGAAGTTCGACCCTGACGGAACCTATGTCCGGCGCTGGGTGCCGGAGCTGAAAGACCTGCCGGCGAAGTTGATCCATCGGCCTTGGCAGGCGACGCCCATCGAGCTTGCGAGCGCTGGCGTGACGCTCGGCAAGACCTATCCGCACCCGATCATCGACCACGCCAAGGGACGCGAGCGAGCGCTCGCCGCTTACGCAACGATCCGCAAAGGTTGAGCCTTGCTTTGACACAATCATGAAACCCGCTATCGTCATCGCTCCATGCAAACCGTGGGGGACACGATATGGACGACGACAAGCCGATCTCCGAGCAGGCCATGGAGACGATCACCACCGCAGTGGAAGCGACCAAGGACGCCGCCGTCGCCGCCGTGAAGAAGGTGAAGAAGGCAACCAAGAAGGTCGCAAAGAAAGTCGCGCCGAAGAAGGCGTCCAAGAAGAAGGCCGCCAAGAAGTCTTCGAACAAGGCTGCAAAGAAGTCCTCGAAGAAAGCGACCAAGAAGGCGGTGAAGAAATCCGCGAAGAAGGCCGCGGCCAAGTCGAAAAAGAAGGCCAAGAAGGCCAAGCGCTGATCACAGCGCTTGGATGATGTCTCCGGGTGCGGGCCCGCCCGGAGACCGCTCCTGCGAACCTCTATCCCTGCTTTTTGGCTGCGCGCCTGCCCGGATGATGCTTCCCTTTCGGATCGCGAAACTCGCTGCGATGGCCGCGCCGGTCTTCAGCGTTGAAACGCCGCCGCTTCGCAGGTGAGCCGAACGCCTTGATCACCTTCCTGCCCTTGACCTTCTTGATGACGTAGCCGCCTTCGGTCATCGAGAACGGCGCCTTCAGCGTACCGTTGTGGTCGAACCTGGTACCGCGGGGATGCTTGATGGGTTCGAACCAGGACGGATAGACGAAGTTCGACATCGGGAAACCGCTGACGAGGAAGCCATCCTCCTCCACGGCGTCGCAGACCTCGTAGGCGTATTGGGTGTTCCGGTCCTTGTCGGCCCAGAGATTGGCCAGGGGATCGAGCACCATCTCGAACAGCTCGTGTGACGCCGCCATGCTGACCGGCTCGTCGCCGAGCGCCTTGACGAAGATCTTCGAGATCGGCTGGCCCTGATACGTCAGCTCGTGCCGCCCGAGCATGTTCTTGTCGGAGGCGTCGTCGAAATAGACGAGCTGCCAGTCGGTGTGTTTCGGTTTGCGCGTCACGTAGAGATCGACGGGATAGCCCCAGACCGGCAGGAAGTGCTCATCATAGCATTTTTGCAGCGCCGCGGTGAGTTTGCCCATCATGCCGCTGTCGATCGTCTCGTCAGCGTGGTTGATGCAGGCAATCCGGACCGGCTTCAGGGAACGGCCGAGCAGTGCTCGCTTCGCCTTCTTCTTCATGGAAATCACCGCGTGAGAGTTCAGCTGAATTGCGATCAGCCTATCACGATGCCCTCGGCACGCCAGGGATGTATTCCGGCGGCGTGGCTTAGGAGCCGAAGCGTCGGTTGACCACGAACACCGCGGCCGCGCACATCGTCATCCCGGCGATCGCCAGAGCATCGAGCTTCTCGCCGAACAGCACATAAGCCATCAGCGCGGTCACGGCGGGCACCAGATAAAACAGGCTCGCAACCGATGTCGCCGCAGCGTGACGGATGAGCCAGTACAAAAGGCTGATCGATCCGATCGAAAGTGCGATCGCGAGCCAACTGAGCGCGAGCACGAACTCGCGCGTCCAGTGCACGACCCGGTCCTCGAACAAAAGGGCGCCGGCTGTGAAGAAGATGGTGACCGCCACATATTGCACGAGATTGCCGGCCCGCCAGTCGATGTGACTGCAGAAGCGGCGCTGATACAGCGTGCCGAGCGTGATGCTGACCAGCGACACCACTGAGGCGAGCCAGCCCGGTCCGGCTTCGCCAGTCATCGGGCGCTCGTGCAGAATCAGGGCCACGCCGCCGAGCCCGAGCACGAGACCTGCCCACTGCACCGGCCTCACCTTCTCGCCGAGCCAGCGATTGGCGATGGTCGAGGTCAGAATCGGCTGCAGGCCCGGAATGAGCGCGGAGAGGCCTGCCGGAATCGAATGCGCGATCGCGATCGCGGTGCCGCCGAGATAGAAGCCGTGGACGAGTATGCCGGCGACCGCGCTGTGCGCGATACCGACTCGATCAGGCCATTTCGGGCGGGTAATGCCGGCGATGATCGCCATCAACCCGACCACCACCGCCATACGGATGGCGAGATAGGTCAAGGGATCGGCGTTGTTGATGACGTATTTGGTGCCGATGAAGCCGGTGCTCCAGAGCAGGACGAACAGGACAGGCGCTGCGCGCGCGGCCAGATGATCGTGATGATGATTCATTTGCCGCCTCATTGCCCGAGCGGCGACGGTGCGGCAATGTGAATTTCTGATGCTGCGCTGCGACGGTGCACAGCCGCTCAGCTCAGCCCATCACCACTCTTCCGGACAGGGATCGATGATCTTCCAGAGCTCGACCCCGTTCTTGATCTTCTTCATGTCGGTGGTCAGCCCGCCATTGCGGCGAATCCAGTCCTTCACCGTGTCAGGGTAGTAGGACATCAGGTCGGAGGTCCCCGCTGCGCTGGTGACCTTGATTCCAAAGGTGAATGCCTTGTCGTAATAGGCCTGGTGGAAGCCGAGACTCGCCTTTGGTGTCACGCAGATCTTGTTCAGCGGCACGATGCCGAGCACGAGCGTGCAGGCCGAGTTGCAGATCCCGTCGATGATCACGCGCTCGCCGGTGTCGCGGACGCGCTTGTACTTAGCTTTGTACTCTTCGACGTAGCCTCCGTGGTCGCGGGTGATGTGCAGTTCAGCCCGTGCGGGCGCGGCGGCGACGAAGAGCAACAGCAGGCTGAGGAGCGTGATGCGCATGGCAGGTTGCGATGAAAACCTTGCAGGAACGTACCGGCCCCTCGAAGAGGACCTCAATGAAAATCCCCAAAGGAGCCGGGGGCGGAATCTTTGACCGGATTCTCTTTGGCCATACTTGTGTGGGGAATTCGTTAAGCATCCCGAAAAGGCCAAAAATGGGCAGGCCCGACCGCGCTTCCGGCAATTCTGTCACACCCACCCGGGAATCTGCGGGATTAACCCCGCTTTCCGGGCCCCGGATGGGTGCCCTGGCGGTCCGAAATGGCTATAGATGGGTGACCGATTTGCGTGGGTCCGGAGAATCGACATGAGCCAATTCAAGCTTGTAGCCGCGGTTGCTGCCTTGTCGGCCGCAATTCTAGTCCCCAGCCTCGCGGAGGCCAGGGGCCATCACCGCTATTACGCCAGTCCGCTGCCCTACCCGATCAGCTATCTGCACAATTACGGCCCGGGCATCACGCCCGGTACCTTCGCCTTCTACGACGGCCCATCGACCAACCACTGCTATCAGAGCGCTGCCGCCTATGTCGGCCAGGACAGGCGGCGCCACCCCTGCTTCTGAGGGGCGTGGCCACAGCCAAGCGGGCGGCTAGCTGAGGATCTGCTCTCAGCACTCCATTTCGGTTCTGCCACAATTTGATCAGAACACCTTCGATACCCTGTGTCGCGTAAGCGGAGGAAGACATATGAAGCTTAAAATCGGCCTTGTCGCCGTGTTCCTGCTCGGTGCACTCGCGGCATCGTCGTCGGTCGCATCGGCCATGCCGGTTGCGCCAGCACCTGCGCCCCCGCAGCTCTCAGACGTCGAGCAGGCCCGCACGGTCTGCAATGCCTGGGGACGCTGCTGGTGGCAGCCGAACGTCTATTACGGCTACGGTTACGGCCCCGGATATTATGCGCCACCACGCTATTACGGCCCGCGCTACTATCGGCCGCGCTATTATGGATATTATGGCCGCCGCTGGTGAGTTTTGAAGGGGCCCTCTGGGCCCCTTCGCTTTTGCGAGATGGCGCTGGAGTCCGCTGCAGCTGAAGCAACTCCAAGACTGATCTAGATCAAAGATGAAGTTTGCCGTGCCGTCATGCTGCGCGGATGACCGATTTGATAGTATTCCGGTGCCCGCGGGCGGGCAGAATCTGCAAGCACATCTTGAAAAGCAGCCAAGCCGGGAAGGACGAAGCTTTGCATCCTTCGCCTGCAGGCGCCTCCATTTCATGACCCTGCTGCCCGCGCAGCGGATGAACCGGAGAGGTTTGACGTAGCCACGCATCCGGTCCCCGTGTCCGCAATATCAGCGCGGGGAATCCTGTTTACTGAATCGTCGCGTTTCGCCATTGATCGGCGCATCGACGTTCATTTCGTTGTCACATTGCAGCATTCGGCCAGACGCATGTTCTTCGACGCTCTTGCCCCCTCCTCCGCGCTCCAGCTGACCCGGTTTACCGATGTCGACGCGTTTCGACCGGCCGAGTCCCTGGAGGACGCCCGGAGCATTCCGCTTGATGTCGCCAATTTCGCAGCGGCGCGCGCCATCGTGAACCTGCCGGGGTGTCGGATCATTGTGGCGAGGTCATTCGCACGCATTCTCGATAGCGTTTACCGCGCGCCAGGCGGCATGGTGATTCTGCCGATGACCGACGATCTGCGGGCCAGTTCGAGCGGGGTGGATATCGACTCGCGCTTCTTCATCGCCTTGCGCGGCAACCACCATTGCCATTTTGTCGAACCGCGGATCAATCACCATGCGCTGATCATGTTCTCCCCCGCACTCGGGGATCGCGGCTGGTTCGATCGCCCCGACACTTTGTGGGTTCGTATCGCGGACCCCGCTGCGCATCTGTACGCGCGGCAGCTTGTGCAAGATATCTTGCAGACCGCGTCCATACAGCCGGATATGTTCGGAACGCCGGAGGTCGCCGCGCACCTTCAGGAGGGCCTTTTGCTCGCCTTCGACGAGTTGTTCCGGATCAACCCGTCGCGCGATCGCGGCGCTCCACGTGCGGGCGCACGCTCAGCCAGGCTCGTGCAGCAGATCGACGACTACGTCACAGCCTATCCAACCGCTCCGATCTACACAGCCGATCTCGCCGATGAATTTGGCGTCTCGATCCGCACCCTGGGCGGTGCGGTGGCCAAGGTGCGCGGGATGAGCCTGCATCAATACATCCGGCTGAAGCGGCTCTGGGCAACCCGCTCACAGCTCCTCAGAAGCGGTGCCGCCTCGGTGGCCTCGTGCGCGCGCGCCCAAGGCTTCCACCATCTCGGCGAGTTTGCCGCAGCTTACCGCGCGACCTTCCACGAAGCGCCCTCGGACACGCTGGCGCGAGCCCGGCAAACCGGTTTTCCGGCGAACTGACATCTTCACCGTACTAAGAGGTGGATGGGCAACAAGCCGGCCTGGACGGAGGGAAGACCCTGGGCAGCTTACGAATGGCGCGCTCGGAAGGATTCCAAGCCTCCGACCCTCGGAATCGAAATCCGCTCAGTCCGCAAGCAGTTAGAGTGGATGTTTCGTCGCCTTGCCGCGGAGTTGCGTCTCTCTCCTGCGTGCTCATCGACCAGATTGTTGGGTAGGTCTGAATGCTCGGCGAAGCGATCCGGCCGGACGCTTGAGCGCCACGCCGGTGCCGCACGCCTCAAGCGCAGGTCCGCAATGGCGGCTCCGGATATCCCGCCGCCCCCGTTATCGCGAATGCGTGTGGGGACGCCCCCTTGACGCCCGAGTCTTTCCATCCATATACCATCCATATGGATGCCAAGGGGATGCTATGTGATGCCGAGTAACGTTCACGAAATCCGACCAAAGCCGTCCGACACGGAAAAAATCACGATCAATCTTGGTTTTGTCGATCTCGGTCAGGTCGACTTGATGGTGCAGGAAGGGTTCTACTCGAACCGCACGGATTTCATCCGGACCGCGATCCGCAACCAGCTCGAACGCCATGCCGACGTGGTCAAGCAGTCCACGGCGCGAAAGAGCCTGGACCTGGGCTTGCGAAACTACAGCCGCGAGGATCTCGAGGCGGCGCGGCGGGCGGGCGAGATGCTGCATATCAATGTTCTGGGCCTCGCGACTATCGCCCAGGACGTCACGCCCGAGCTTGCCCGCGCGACGATCGCCTCGATCTCCGTATTAGGAGCTCTGCACGCGAGTCCGGCCGTCAAATCCGCCCTCGCTGACAGAACGAGGTAAGGCCATGCTGAAACTGGATATGGTTCGCGAAGCCACACGCCTGACGCGGTCGGGCCAGCTCGTTGAGGCCACCGCGCTGATCCAACGCATGCTTAGGGGTGAGAGCGCGCCGGACGTCACCGCTCCCGGCACACGCCGCTCTCCCGCGACAGAAAGAAAGCCGCCGATCATCGACGCCAAGCCACACGTGGCCGCGACGAGGAGTCCGCGTCGCACAGCCCGTGCGCCGGTGGATCTCGCCAAGAATCTCCCTGGGCTTGGCCTCGGAGGACCGCTGCGGCGCGCCCCGCCGTCCATGGCGGACATCGTGCCGGACGGCACCCGGTTCGTCGAAGGTAGCTACTGCAACGCTGCGGGAAGCCGCTCCTACCGGCTCTTCATCCCCAGCGGCTATCATGGACAGGCCATTCCGCTCGTGATCATGCTGCACGGTTGCACGCAGTCGCCGGAGGATTTCGCCGCCGGCACGCGGATGAACTTCATCGCCGAAGAACAGACCTGCTTCGTGGCCTATCCCGCGCAACGAGCCGAAGCGAACCAGGCGAAATGCTGGAACTGGTTTCGTCCAGCCGACCAGCAGCGCGGTGGGGGCGAGCCTTCGCTCATCGCCGGCATCTCCCGCCAGATCATGCGCGACTATTTGGTCGATCGGGAACGCGTCTACGTCGCCGGACTGTCCGCCGGGGCCGCAGCCGCGGCCGTCATGGGATCGACGTACGGCGATCTGTACGCGGCGATCGGCATTCATTCCGGACTGGCCTGCGGAGCAGCCAGCGACCTTCCCTCCGCGCTGATGGCCATGAAGCAAGGCGGCGGACCTGAGGCAATGCCGGGCGACGGCCCGCCCGTGCCGACAATCGTCTTCCACGGCGATCGCGACACCACGGTGCATTCCAAAAACGGCACTCGGATCGTCCGACAGTCGATCGGCGCATCCCGCACGAAGGCGAAGGTGCACCGCGGGCGGGTACCTGGAGGGCATGCCTACACCCGCACGGTCCACACCGACGTCGGCGGGCGGGGAATCCTCGAACACTGGGAAATCCACGGAGCCGGACACGCATGGTCGGGAGGCAGCCCTGCCGGCTCCTACACCGATCCGGACGGACCGGATGCGACGAGGGAGATGCTGCGTTTCTTTCTCGAACATTCGTTGCAGAGGAGACGAAACTAGCGTCACTGCCAGCGACTCACAGTCACTTCGCGCAGCGCGCGCAGAGGTTGGCAATTGACCCATCGTCTGGCGAACGCAACGGCGACATCCATTCAGAATGCGGCATCTGATGGCGTTCAGAATGACAATCCTGAGACAGCCAAAAGCGCTTGATAGTCATCAGGGTGAATGGCGCGCTCGGAGAGATTCGAACTCCCGACCCTCGGAATCGAAATCCGATGCTCTATCCAGCTGAGCTACGAGCGCCCTGACCCGGGTGAGGGGCCACAAACCGACTGCCTCGGTCGTACGCTGGTGGGCCGGCGCACCGACGGCGTTCGGATCGGTTCGAATTAGCAGAGAGGTCGGACAATAAAAAGCCCTTCCCGCCTTCATCCAGGTGGGATCAGACCATTCTTACCAGGTCGTGTCGAAAAGACCGAAATGCGGCTGCTGTGCCACCTGCATCATCGGCTGGCCGCGCCGCGGCGCCGAATGCGCCCGAGCCACCTTGCGCTTGGGCTGAACTGGGGCCTGAACCTGCGCCTGCGGCTTCCCCTCGGCCTTCGGCGTGAATTGGGCAAATGTCTCGCGCACCCGCGCCTTCGCGGAGGCGTCAGCCAATGGGTCTGCCTGCGCGGTCGGCTGAGGTACGGCGGCCGCGGTCTTCATCACCGGCGCGGCGATGGTCGGCTGGCTGGTGTCGAGCACGACACGTTCAGGCAGATGACGGTCGGACCGGATTCGGATCAGCGGCTGGTCGTAGCTTGCAGCTGCAACGGTCTGCACGGCCGGCAACGTCGGCCAAACGAAATCAGTTGCGAATAACAGTGCGAGCAACGCTCCACCGACGAACAGGAAGTACCGAAAGATGGGCATTGACCGCGCTCCGCCCCCCGCATCCGCGCGTGGGCTTTTCGCCTTAACCGGCGATCCTTTAATTGGTTCCTGGGCCCAGCCTTTGGTTCAAATGGCAACGCCAAGATTTTCGGCCAAGGGGCGTGCAAGGTAACTTTTCCGCTAGCGGAATGTGCAGCCCTTAGGCGCGCCGCGCCGTCACGAGCGAGCACTTCGCCTGGTCGGCGTTCACGTTGACGAATCCGACCGGGACGTGGGCAAAGGTCTTGCGGCTCTTCATGCCAACGGTATCGGCCAGCACGCGGCTGCGGTCCGTCAGATGGCTGCCGTCGCGCCGCGCAAAAGCGCAGACGATCTCGACATCCTTTACAGCATAATCATTGTCATTCCGCACGGTGAAGGTCACCAGCGCCTTCGAGCCAAGGCCGCCGCGCCTCCAGGTCTGCGAGGAGATCCTCATTCGGTCGAGCTCGGCGTCCCCCGCAGCGGGGGTATCGGAGGCCGCCGCCGGGGGAGCCGGATTGTCGCCCGCCAAGGCGAAGCTCACCAAGGTCGATTTCACCGGTTCGGTTTCAGCGACATTGCCTTGGGAAGGATGCGTCGTCAGCCCGAGGGCACCGCCAACCACGAGTGCAGCCATTAAGAGGCCGCGCTCGACCCGGACGTTTGCGGACTTCGTACCCTCGCCATTCCTGACGAAGGTTCCCGGTCCGATCGGAGCAAACCCTTCGCTCATGGGTGCGTCACTCGCCTCCTCTTTCAACCGGTGAGACGAGTTCAGGTTCCCGCATCCATGCGAATTTCGGATAGGAGCCATAGTGTCCATCGCCTAACATGCGCTGCGACATCGCGAACGCCCTGCCGAGAGGAATTGAAATGCCAATCATCGTCACCTGGGATCACGTCCATCTGCGCAGCCCCGATCCGGAAGCGACCGCGACGTGGCTGCAGGATATCCTCGGCGGCGAGATCGTGCGCGCGCCAGGGCGCATCGATGTGAACCTCGGCGGCGCAAGGATCTTCATCGCGCCGCTGGAAGGCGACAGCGCCGTCAGCCCGCCGCCTCCTCACCCTCATCAGGGCCTCGACCATTTCGGGCTCACGGTGAAGGACATCGATCTCGTCGCCGCCGAGATCAAGGCCAAGGGTGTGACCTTCACACGCGAGCCGACCACGATCCGGCCCGGCGTCCGCGTCTGCTTCATCCGCGGTCCCGAAGGCATCTCCATCGAGCTGCTCGAGCGCGACAAGAAATACACGTGATTCCTCAGGGCCTAAGGGCGTTGCCCGTCATTTCAGTGTCACAGATACAACGGGCGGGCAGCCAAGCGAAACTGCCGCGTTGCGCGAGGGGTTGCGCTTTGGCATAAAAGCCTCACCGGTTTAGCCATTGGGCGATGGCGTCCGGCCGACGGGCGCAATGAAGAACGGCCTCTATTCGATCCATGTGAGCCTGCTCGATGGCCGAGCCGGCAAGGGTAGCGGCGTGATTCTTTTTCGCGACGGCAAAATCCTTGGCGGCGATGCCTACCTCTACTACACCGGCAGCTACGTGGTGAAGGACGACCACACGTTCAAGGGCGAGGTGCTGGTGCAACGGCACACCTCGCCGCGCGGCGACGACAATCCGCTGTTCGGCGGCCCTGCCCCCGTTGGCATCGGCGTCAGCGGCACCTACACGGAAACCCGCGCGGAGATGACCGGCACAGCGCTGGTTGGCAAGGCCAGCCTGATTTTCGGCGCCACCCTGCACAAGCTTGTAGACGCCGACTAGCCACAGATCTATTCGGCAGCCTGCTCCAGCGGCGCCGTGCGCGGCAGGATGATCTGGATCCGCGTACCGCTGCCCGGCTCGGAAACGAGATCGAGTCGCCCGCCGAGCCGGTTGGTGACGATGCTGTAGACGATGTGCAGCCCCAAACCGGTGCCGCCTTGGTCGCGCCGCGTCGTGAAAAACGGATCGAAGGCGCGGCGGCGCACGTCGAGCGACATGCCGCAGCCATTGTCTGAGACGATAATCTCGACATTGTCCTTGCCGGATTCGCGCACCTGGATGTCGATGATGCCAGGACGTCCGTTCGGAAAAGCATGCGCGACCGAATTCAGGAACAGATTGGTCAGCACCTGGCCGTACGGGCCGGGATAGCTGTTCATGGTCAGGTTAGGCTGGCACTCGACGTTGAGCGTGAGATTCTGCTTGCGCAGCCCCGGGCGCAGGCTCATCACCACCTGCTCGGTGAGGTCGGCGAGGTCGAAGCTGCGCTGGTCAGAGTAGTTGCGGTCGGCCGCGACCTGTTTGAAGGACTGGATCAGCTCGGCGGCGCGGTTGAGATTGGAGACCAACTGCGAGGAGGCGTCGCGGCTGGTGTTGAGGTAATCGTTGAGGGTCGAGCGGCGAAGCTCGCCGCGCTCGACCTCGGCACTGAACATCGCGGTCTTGCGCTCCAGCGCCGAGGCGACAGTCAGGCTGATGCCGACGGGGTTGTTGACCTCGTGCGCCACGCCGGCGACCAGGCGTCCGAGGGCCGCGAGCTTTTCGGCCTCGATCAGCGAGGCCTGGGTCTCGCGCAGATTGCGCAGCGCGGTCTCAGCGGAGTCCTTGGCCTTCCGCATTTCCTGTTCACCGCGCTTGCGCTCGCCGATGTCGAGCGCCACGGTGACGATCCGCTCGATCTCACCCTCGGCATCGAGCAGCGGCAGCTTGTTGACCAGCCATTGCCGCATGTTGCCGGAGGCGTCCTTGTACTCCTCCTCGTAGAATCCGAGCCCCTTTCGCAAGGCCAGCACGCGCTTGTCGTTCTCGTCGGTCTTGGCGGCGCCGTAGCGCGACATCAGATCGGCGGTGGTGCGGCCGAGCGCATCGCCGGGTTCGATACCGAAGATGCCTGCCATATAGCGGTTCATCAGCACGTAACGGAGGTCGCGGTCCTTGACGTTGATGACGGCGGGCACGGTGTCGATGACCTGCTGGAGCAGGCGCCGGCCTTCGGCGATGGCATCTTCCGCCCGCTTCTGGTCGGTGATGTCGCGTAACGTACCCTCGTAGCGGACGATCGTGCCCTGCTCGTCCCGTACCCCCGTCGCACTGTCGGAGAGCCAGAGGATGTTGCCGCTGCGTTGGCGTACCTGGTACTCGAACTCGCGCACAATGCCGTCGCGATGCATCAGCCGCTGGTACTCCACGCGGGCCTCGGGATCGACATAGATGGTGTGGGCGATATCGTTGATGCTGTCGATCAGGTGCTGCGGGCTGTCATAGCCCATCATCCGTGCCAGCGCCGGATTGGCGTTGAGGAGATCGCCTGCCGGCGTCGTCACGTAGATGCCGTCGACCGACCCCTCGAATAGCTTGCGATAGCTCTCTTCCGCCAGCCGCTGCTCGGTGAGCGCCCGCACCGCCGCTTCGCGTGCCGTGTCGGCCTCCTCCAGCGCGCGGCGGAACACCTCCGCCGCGCGGGCAATATCGCCGATCTCGTTGTTGAGATCGGCCGACGGGATCGAGGTCCTTTTCTCGCCCGCCGCGAGGGCACGAATGGAGCGCGCGATCTGGGCCAACGGACGCACCGTCCGCCCCACGACGAAAACGGCGGCGAGGATGCCGATCAACACGCCCATGCTGCCGAGCACGATGCTCTGCCAGCGCGCTTCCGCAAGCGTCCGGGCGAAGTCGCGCGACAGCACATGGCCGCGGCGGTCGCTGACGTCACGGAGCAATTCGGTGACGCGGCCGATCAACCGGCCCTCGGTTCCCAGCACCTCACGATCGATATCGGCGATCTGCCGTTCGCGCACCGCGACTGCGATGATGGCATCGGCGTAATTGTTCACCGCGGTCTTCAGCTTGCCATCGGCAATGTCCATTGTCCGCATGCCCAGCGCGGCCTGTTCGGCTGCGGAGGGATTGCGCGCGAGCAATCCAAGCGCGATCCGGCTCTGGGCCTCCGACAGGCGCGCGGCGAGATCACGGTCGCCGCTTTCGGAGACCGCGGCGTCGAATTGGTCGCGCAGCGGGGGCAGCCCGGCTAGCAGTTGCGCACGGCGATCGATCAAGGTCGATATCCGGTCCAGCCCGCTCCGGTAGGTCGCAAGCCGCTCGGAGACGCCGTCGATCATGTCCTGCTGTTCGGGCGCCAGCTCGATTCGGGTCTTCTTGAGGATGTCGCTCAGCGTCGAGGCCGCCTCGCCGACCTGTTTGAACTGGATGCCGGCGCCGGGATCGGTGACGAAGTCACGCGCGGCGAGCCGCAAATCGTTCATGCGGCGGTCGATGTCCTCTGCGAGGTCGCCGACGCTTTGCAGCCGCTGGAGTTCGGCGAAGGTGGCGTCGATATGCCGGATCGCGATCACGCTAGCAGTCGAGGTGACGATGATCACCGCCAGCACCAGGATGAAGCTGCCGAACGTCATCTGGCCGATCGACAGCGAAAACGATCGCTTCTGCGGCGGATTCGGTGGCGTTTCGACGGACATTGGGGCTGAACCGGACTCCATACCCGCCCTATATACGCCGTATCGCCCCTCCGGGGGAACATGCCTCCGCGAGGCGGAACGGGTTGTTTTTCATGATGGTTTAGCGACGGCTGGGCCGCCGGGCCGGAAACCTGAGGTCCATGGCGATCGGTCCACGCTGCCATGGACGAACTTCAGGGCCTCGGCGCTCCCCAATACTTCGTTTGATATCGAAGTATTCTAGCCGACCGCGCCGACCTCGAACACCTCACCGTCATAGCCTGCTTCGCGGGGGATGCGGAGCTGGCGGCCGGTTTCGGTCTTGGTCATGACCGGCATCACCGTGACAATGGACATGCCTTTGGCATGCTCGAGTGCCGCCTTCACGTTCGGCTGCTTGGCGAGCCGGATCAGATTGCGCGTGGTCGGGAACGGCAACTTGAAGCGACCGCTCTCACCGCCCTCCACTGCCTCGCGCGCCGACAACCAGATCGAATCGGTGGACTCGCGTCCATCATGCGCGCCGAGCTGGTCGGGCGGTGCTGCGGCGAGGAAGAACCAGGTGTCGAAGCGCTTGGGCATCCCCTCCGGCGTGATCCAGTGCGCATAGGGCACGAGCGTGTCGAGCGCGAGCTGGAGATCGTTATCGGCGAGAATGCTCAGAAAGCTGATCTTGTGCTCGTTGAGCGCGACGCGATGCGCGTCGGCGATCTCGCCGGCGCGCTTCGCGCCGATAGGCGTGTTCGAACCCTTCGAACGCGCCAGCAGGATGCCGCTCTCTTCGAACGTTTCGCGGATCGCGGCGATCCGAAAACCGCGGTCCGCTTCGCTCAAGGCTTCACCGCCCGAGTAGAGATCGGAACGCTTGACGATCTCCTGATCGCCGGCATCCACGCTTCCCCCGGGAAACACCAGCGCGCCCGAGTTGAACTCGATCTGATGATGGCGCACCATCATGAAGATCTCGACTTCCTTCGCTCCGTCACGAAGCAGAAGGATCGTCGAGGCCGGGCGTGATGCTGATGTCTCGGGCATTCAACTAACCTGCGGCGCTGGATTGCGGGCCGAGATTGGCGCGCTTGTCGAAACGAGCGACGCGCGACAAGAGATAATCGACTTCCGCCTTTGCCGTTGCCGTTATCGTTGCCCCCGGCTTGCGCTGTGCGCTGGAGGCGATGATGCCGCGCTTCTGCAGCACGTATTTGCGCACGGTGAGGCCGACGCCGGGCTGCTGCTCGTAGCGGATCAGCGGCAGATGCGCGTCGAAGATGTCATGCGCGGCATCGCGCTTGCCGGCCTTGGAAAGGTTGACGACGTCGATCAGAAGCTCGGGGAAGGCGTAGCCGGTCATGGCACCGTCGGCGCCGCGCTCCATCTCGAAGTCCAGGAACGTGCCGCCATTGCCGCAGAGGATCGAGAGCGGACGGAGCGAGCCATCCTTCTGGAAGCCGCGCAACGTCGTGATCTTCTCCAGGCCCGGCCAGTCCTCGTGCTTGAGCATCACGCAGTTCGGATTGTCCATGACGATCTTGCGGATCACGGCGGGAGTGAACACCACCGTGAGCGTCAGTGGATAATCTTGGAGCACCCATGGCACGTCGGGGCCGATCGCCTCGGCCGCCTGCTTGAAATACCCGACGATCTGGTCGTCGGTGCGAAGCGAGGGCGGCGGCGCGATCATGACGCCGGCGGCGCCCGCGTCCATCGAGGCCCTGGCCAGCGAGCGCATGGTGGCAAAGCCGGGCGCCGAGACCCCGACGATCACCTGCATCTTCTTGGCGCGCTTGACGTAGCGCACCGCCACCTGCTCGGCTTCGGCGGCGTCCAACTTCGGAGCCTCGCCGAGAATCCCGAGCACCGTGACGCCGTCGCAGCCGACCTCCTCGTAGAAATCGGTCAGGCGATCGATCGAGCGCTCGTCGATGCGGCCGTCGTCGTGGAACGGCGTCGGCGCGATTGCGAAGGTGCCCTTAGCGTCGGCGGTGAGTCTCATCAGTCTCTCTCTCTTTCTCCGTCATTCCCGGACGCGCGGAAGCGCGAAGCCGGAATGACACAATCAGCCTAAAACCGCCGCGCGCCCATCTTGATCTGCTCTTCGGAGAAGAAGATCTCCCGGGCATGCTCAACGATGTCCTGGGCGTTCCAGCCCGTGTGCGGCGGCTTCCAGCCTTCCATCTCCATCATCCGCATTTCGCGCACACCACGGGGCCCGGACACGCCCAGCACCTTGCCGGTCTGATCGCCGGACAAATCGCTGACCATGTATAGCACGGCCGGCGCAATGCCGTCCGGCCCAAGCGCCGCCGAGGGGTTCTCCTTGTAGCGGGGCAGGTCTGCGGTCATGCGGGTCAGTGCGCCCGGGGCGAGCGTCCAGATCCGGATGTTGTACTTCCGGCCCTCGATCGCCAGCACGTTGGAGAGGCCCCAGATGCCGCCCTTGGCGGCCCCGTAATTGGTCTGGCCGAAATTGCCGATCAGCCCTGAGGTCGATGAGGTGTTGACGATGACGCCGCCGCCGTTCTCCCGCATCCAGCGAAACACCGGCATCGTGCAACAGAAGGTGCCTTTCAGATGCACCTTGATGACCCTGTCCCAGTCGGCCTCGGAGGCTTTGTGAAAGGTCTGGTCGCGCAAAATGCCGGCATTGTTGACCAGGATGTCGGCTCGGCCAAAATGCTTGATGGCGTCGTCGAACACCGACTGGCCGCCTTCCATGGTCGAGATGTCAGCGCCGTTCGCGACCGCCTTGCCGCCCTCGGCCTTGATCGCGTCCACCACGAGCTGCGCCATCGAGGTGTCGGCGCCGGAGCCGTCGCGGGGCCCGCCGAGATCGTTGACGACGACCGAGGCCCCTTCCCGCGCGAACAGCTTTGCGTAGGCCTCACCGAGCCCCCCGCCCGCGCCGGTGATCAGCGCGACCTTGCCGTCGAGTAATCCCATGATGGTTTCTCCCTGTTTTGCTGTTCCCTGTCCGAAACGCGATGCAGCGTGAAACGCTGCGTCCGGGACACGAGATCTCCCTAGCCGAGCACCGTCTTGCCGTTCTTGATCACCGTAACGCCGCGCGAATTCACCTTGGCTTCGAACGAGATCACATTGCCGTCCTTCCAGAGGTCCATGGTCACGGTCTCACCGGGATAAACAGGCGAGGAGAACCGCGCGACGTGCTGGCGGAAGGCTGATGCGTCGTAGTCGGCATAGGTCTGCAGCACACCACGGCAGGTGATGCCGTAGGTGCACATGCCGTGCAGGATGGGGCGCGGGAAGCCGGCCTTCCTGGCGAATTCGGGATCGCTGTGGAGCGGGTTGCGATCGCCGCAGAGGCGATAGACGAGCGCCTGGTCAGGGCGCGTGACGATGTCGATGGTCTTGTCGGGTGCGCGCGAAGGCATCTTGTGCGGATCGGGCTGAGCCAGGTTCGGCCCGCCGAAGCCGCCATCACCGCGGGCAAAGCGGGAGGCGACCAGCGTGGCGAGCTTCTCGCCCTTCTCGTTCTTCAGCACGGTCTGGTGCGAGATGACGACGCCCTTGTCCTTGCCCTTGTCGTAGACCTCGACGACGGAAGAATCGGCGGTGATGTTCGCGGCCACGGGCAGCGGCTGGTGAAAGGTGATGTCGCGCTCGCCATCGACCACCATGACGCGGTTGAGGTTCATCTCGCCCGGGCCCGAGCCCCAGGCCGCGACGGAGGCAAAGGTCGGCACCACCTTCAGCGGCCGCGGCGTGAAGGTACCTTCATTGACGAAGGCGAGTTCGTTCTCGTCCAAGGGATCGGCACCGAGGCCGATGCCGCAGGCGTAGAGCATCACCTCGCGATCGCCATAGGCATATTTCTGGCCGAGGTTTTTGAGGGCTTTGAGCTCTTCGTATCTGGCGGACATTTGTTTGTGTTCCTCCCGGCGTCTGTCTCAGCGAGCAGCGGCGCTCGTTAATGTGCCCTCTCCCCTTGTGAGAGAGGGCGACGAGAGCCGTGCGGCAAACTCGTTTGGGTGAGGGGTTGCTTCCTCGGCAAAAGTCTCTGTGGAGAGAACCCTTCATCCGGTGCTTCGCGCCACCTTCTCCCGCAAGGGGAGAAGGGAAGTAAGAACTACACCGGCGTGAAGAACGGCAGCGGTGCCCCATCGGTCGGCTTGAACACCACCTTCACCTTCTGACCGATCTTCAGCTTCTCGATATCGCAGTCGACGAAATTGGTTTGCACCGACGGGCCCTCCTTCAGCGTGACGTAGCCGATGGCATAAGGACCGCTCGGCGACTTCCGCATCAGGCTCCAGGTGTAGATCGTGCCCTCGCCCGACGCCTCTTCCCATACCGTCTTGTCGGAGTAGCAGAACGGACAGATCGAGCGCGGGAAGTAGTGCGCTTCGCCGCAGGCGGTGCAGCGCTTGATCATGAACTTGCCCTGCCTGGCCGCGTCCCAGAACGCCGCGGTTTCCGGATTGGTCACCGGGGCCGGATACTTCCTTGCTTCGCTCATCACACGCGCTCCAGAATGGCCGTCGAGGCGGCGTGGCGGACACCCAAGAGACCGCCGGTGCCGTGGGCGATGGCGAGATCGCAGTTCCTGACCTGCACCTTCGGATGCGCCTCGCCGCGCAGCTGCCTGACGGCCTCGATGATCTTGGTCATGCCGCCGCGATTGACGGGATGGTTGCTGCAAAGGCCGCCACCGTCGGTGTTGAATGGCAGCTTGCCGACCCCGGAAATCAGATTGCCGTCGGCGACGAACTTGCCGCCCTCGCCCTTCTTGCAGAAACCGAGGTCCTCGAGCTGCATCAGCACCGTGATGGTGAAGCTGTCGTAGATCGAGGCGTATTTGATGTCCTTCGGCGTGATACCGGCTTCCTCGAACGCGCGCGGGCCGGACCAGATGCCGGCCGAGTATGTGAGATCGAGGTCCTTGCCGCCGCGCGGGCCCTTCATCGCCTCGCCATGGCCGATCAGCTTGACCAGCGGCTTCTTCAGGGTCCTGGCGATCTCGGGCGTCGTCACGATCAGCGCGCCGCCGCCATCGGAGACGACGCAGCAGTCCATGCGATGCAGGGGATCGGAGATCATCGGCGAGTTCAGGACATCCTCGACGGTCACAACGTCCTTGAGCATCGCATGCGGATTGTATTGCGCGTGGTGCGAGGCCGCGACCTTGATCCAGGCGAGCTGTTCGCTCGTCGTGCCATAGTCGTGCATGTGGCGCATGGCACACATGCCATAGGCATTGTGCGTGGTCGCGCCGTAAGCGGATTCGAAATCGAGCTCGGCCCCGGCGGCCCGCGGCGGCATCACGCCAGAGCGCGGCTTGCCGGCGAGCGTGATCAGCGCGATCGAGCACTTGCCCGCCGCGATTGCTTCAGCCGCATGGCCAAGGTGGATGATGTAGGAACAACCACCGGTCTCCGTGGAATCGACGTGACGAAGTTTTTTCGTGTTGAGACCGAGATAATCGACCATCGGCCAGGCGCCCCCGGGCGCATCGCCCGCGCAGAAATAGCCGTCGACATCGTCCTTGCTGATCCCGGCATCCTCGATCGCCCCCTTGGCGACCTCGGCGTGGAGCTGGGCGGTGGATTTGTCCGGCGCATGCCGGGTCGGGTGCTCGTAGATCCCGGCAATGTAGGCCTTGCCCTTGATGGTCAAAACAGAGGTCTCCGCTCGCGTTTCTTCTTGGCTCTTTTTTCTGAACCGCACCGGGCGGATTGGCAAGCGCGGAAATATTCCGTCGGGCGAGAGGACAGCGGGTGGGCGCAAGCGAGGTCGGTCATGGAGGGCCGCTCTGCTCCCGCGCCGTCCTGCGAGCGCAGCGAAGCAATCCAGGACTTTCTCCGCGGGTGTATTTCCGGATTGCTTCGCTGCGCCCGCAATGACGGAAGAGGCAGCGGAAATCCCAACGGTGTTCAGCCCGACGGCACAAGCAATTTTCGTTTGATCGAAAAATGGGCCCGCGTTCGAAAAACAACCCCATGCACAGTAGAGCAGTGGTTGATTTAAAAGGATAAATCGCAGCGCGGATTAGCCGGAGGCGTAATTCGCCGATTTGGCCTCCGCGGCAACAGGCGTGGCGGATCACGCTTGGCTAATCCGCCCCACCAGACCGCCCTACTCCGCGGCAATCTGCCTTGGCGCTGGCGGCGGGCTCGCCAAATCGGCGGCGAGCTGGGCGTAACGGGCCTTGGCGTCGGCGACGGCCTTCTCCTTCACCGGGCCGTAGCCGCGGATGCGGTCGGGCAGCGAGAGCAGTTCGACCGAGGTATCGATCGTGACCGGCGACAACAGGCCGAGCACGGTGGCGACGTCCTTCTCGTAGCCGACGATCAGATCGCGCTCGAGCTTGCGGTCGGCGCTGCGGCCGAAGAAGTCGAGCGGCGTGCCGCGGAGGAATTTGAGCTTCGCCAGCACACCGAACACCTTCAGCATCCACGGGCCGAAGGCGCGCTTCTTCGGACGACCCAGCGCATCGACGCCGCTCGCCAAGATCGGTGGGGCCAGGTTGAAGCTGAACTTGTAGTCGCCCTCGAACTGGTCGCTGAGCTGTTTTGCGAAAGCGCCGTCGGTGAAGAGGCGCGCGACTTCGTACTCGTCCTTGTAAGCGAGCAGCTTTGCATAGTTGATCGCGACTGCGCGCGGCAGCGCATCGCCGTAGCCGCCCTTCACCGCGGCATCACGGACCTGGTCAACCAACTTGCGATAGCGCTTGGCCAGGCGGCCGTTCTGGTAGGCGGTGAGATGCTTGACGCGATGCTCGATGACTTCGTCGAGCGTCATGGCATCCAGTGTCTTGGGCGCTGCGACCTCGTCCGTGCCCTTCAGCATCTCGGCGAGGCGTGCCGGATCCGCGACCGCGAGGCGGCCGAGGCGGAAGGCTTCCTTGTTCATCTTGATCGCGACGCCGTTGACCTCGATTGCCTGCTCGATCGCTTCCGCCGACAGCGGGAACAGTCCCTTCTGATAGGCATAGCCCATCATCATCATGTTGGTGGCGATGCTGTCGCCGAGCAGCCGCTCCGCGGGCTTGGTGAAGTCGAAGAACACGGAATCCTTGTGCAGCGCCGTCTCTAACAGTCCGTTCAGCTTGCGGGTCTGGAAATCGAAGTCGCGGTTGAGGACGAAGTCGGCGGTCGGGATCAGGTGGCTGTTGATGATGCCGCGGGTGCGGGTGCTATCGCAGAGCGAGATCGTGTCCTTGGCGACTGCGACCACCTCGTCGGCGGCGAGCACGACATCGGCCGTACCGGTGACGATGCGCGAGCAGGTCACCTCGGCCGGGTGATCGGAGAGGCGCACGTGGCTCAGCACCGCGCCGCCCTTCTGCGCAAGGCCGGACATGTCGAGGATCATCGAGGCCTTGCCTTCGATGTGCGCGGCCATTCCGAGCAGAGCACCGATGGTGAGCACACCGGTGCCGCCGACGCCGCCGACCGCGATGTTGTAGGGCTTGTCGAGCGCCGGCCGCGACGCCGGCTCGGGAATCGCGCGGATATCGCCGAGATCGGCCGGCGCTCGGTGCCGTGGCGCGCCGCCGTCGATGGTGACGAAGGACGGGCAAAAACCCTTCAGGCAGGAATAATCCTTGTTGCAGGACGACTGGTTGATGGCGCGCTTGCGGCCGAACTCGGTCTCCAGCGGCTCGACCGAGATGCAATTCGATTGCACCGAGCAATCGCCGCAGCCCTCGCAAACGGCCGGGTTGATCATGATCCGGCGCGCCGGATCTTCCATCAGGCCGCGCTTGCGGCGGCGGCGCTTTTCGGCGGCGCAGGTCTGCACGAAGACGATCGCCGAAGTGCCCTTGTACTCGCGGCACATCTTCATGACGTTCTGCAGTTCGTCACGGTGATATTTCTTGACGCCGGGCGCGATCGTGTCGGCCGGATAGGCATCGGGGTTCTCCGAGACGAGATAGATCTCGCTGATGCCCTCGGCGTGCAGCTGGGCCATGATCTTCTGCGGCGACAGATCGCCGTCGTGGCGCTGGCCGCCGGTCATGGCCACCGCATCGTTGTAGAGGATCTTGTAGGTGATGTTGGCCTTGGAGGCGATCGCCTGCCGGATCGCCAGAATGCCCGAATGGAAATAGGTCCCGTCGCCGAGGTTCGCGAAAATGTGGTTCTCGTTGGTGAAAGGCGCGATCCCGACCCACGGCACGCCCTCGCCGCCCATATGGGTGAACGTCTCGGTCGAGCGGTCCATCCACAGCGCCATGAAGTGACAGCCGATGCCGGCCATGGCGCGGCTGCCTTCGGGGACTATTGTCGATGTGTTGTGAGGACAGCCGGAGCAGAAATACGGCGTGCGGGAGACAGGCGCCGTGGGGATCATCTGGGACGCCTGGCGGCCGTTGAACCAGTCGGCCTTGGCGCGGAGCATCTCCGCGATCTCGGGGTTGAGATCAAGTCGAAGCAGTCGCTCGGTCAGCGAGGTCGCAAGCGAGGCAACGCTGAGCTCGGCGGCGAAGGTCAGGAAGCGCTTGTCGTGCTCGTCCATCTTGCCGACGATGCGCGGGCGCACGTCGTCCCGCCAGTTGAACAGCTCCTGCTTCACCTGGTTCTCGACGATCTCGCGGCGCTCTTCGACAATGAAGATCTCTTCCAGCCCGACAGCGAACTGGCGCACGCCTTCCGGCTCCAGCGGCCAGGGCATGCCGATCTTGTAGAGGCGAAGGCCTATCTTGGCGGCGACCTGCTCGGTAATCCCAAGCTCGCGCAGCGCCTGGCGGACGTCCTCGTAGCTCTTGCCCGAGGCCATGATGCCGAATCGGGCGTTCGGCGAATCCATGGTGATGCGGTTGACCTTGTTGGCGCGCGCAAAGGCGATCGCTGCAAAGCCCTTGTAGTCCTGCAGGCGGCGGTCCTGCTCGAAGCGATCGTCGGGCCAGCGCAGATTGAGGCCGCCGGGCGGCAGCTCGAAATCCGGGGGGATGATGAAAGGCTTCATTTCGTCGGTGAGATCGATCTCGGCGGTGGTCTCCACCGTCTCCGTGATCACCTTCATGCCGACCCAGCAGCCCGAATAGCGCGACATCGCGATGCCGAGCAGGCCCATCTCGATCATCTCGTGAATGCTCGAGGGATAGAGATACGGCATCAGCGCCGAGATGAAGGCATGGTCGGACTGGTGCGGGACGGTCGAGGATTTGGCGCCGTGGTCGTCGCCGGCGAGGCACAGCACGCCGCCGTTCTTGGCGGAGCCCGCCGCGTTGCCGTGGCGGAAGACGTCGCCGCAGCGGTCGACGCCCGGACCCTTGCCGTACCAGATGCCCACGACACCATCATACTTCGCACCGGGCGAGAGGTTGAGCTGCTGCGAGCCCCAGACCGCGGTTGCCGCCAGATCCTCGTTCACGCCGGGCTGGAATTTGATGTTGTACTGCTCGAGGTGCTTGCGAGCGGCGAAGAGCTGCTGATCATAGCCGCCGAGCGGCGAGCCGCGATAGCCGGAGATGAAGCCCGCGGTGTTCAGGCCGGCGGCGCGGTCGCGGCGAATCTGGGCCATCGGCAAACGGACCAGCGCCTGGATGCCCGTCGTGAAAATATGGCCGGTGTCCTGGGTGTATTTCTGATCGAGACTGATCGGACCCTGGTTGATGCCCATCGTTGTCCTCTTCCGCCCTTTTGAGCGTTGGCTGCTTAAGCCGTTGCCTGCCCGTTGTTTTTAGCTAGGGCGCGCCGACCATCGCCGCCACTCTATGTCGGATATTCAACGCAAAGCATCACAAATCTGGGCCTGCCGCGGCGACGGGAAAAAAACGCAATTTCGTGGCCGGAAAGGCATTGGCGATTTTCAATTTGTGTCACCATAGCCCGCCGTCGCGAAATGACGTGACGCCCGTATGATGCGAATGGGCGATGAGTCGCAGCAAGAAGGGTCGAGGATGCGGGGGATTCTGGCGGGCCTGATCTTGTGCAGTGCGATTGCGCGCGCGGCAGTTGCCGCCGAGCCGTCGCCCGAGCTGATCGCCGCCGGCAAGACGCTGGTCGAGGCCGGCGACTGCGCGGGCTGCCACACAGCCGATCCGGCAAAGCCGTTCGCCGGGGGTAAACGCATCGACACGCCGTTCGGCGCGATCTATGCGCCGAACCTGACACCTGATCGCGAGACCGGGATCGGCGCCTGGAGCGACGATAATTTCACCCGCGCCCTGCGCACCGGCACCGCGCCGGACGGCTCGCTTTACTACCCGGCCTTTCCCTACCCCTACTTCACGAAGATGACCAAGGACGACACGCTGGCAATCCGCGCCTATCTCGGCACGCTCGCACCTGTCGTCAGCCGCAACAAGCCGCCGGAGCTGCGTTGGCCCCTCAATTATCGCGTCCTGATGCGCGGCTGGAACTTGCTGTTCTTCACGCCCGGCCTGTTCGAGCCGGACCAGAGCAAGAGCGCGACGTGGAACAGGGGCGGCTATCTCGTCACCGGACCCGGACATTGCGGCGCCTGCCACACGCCGAAGAACTACTTCGGTGCGGACAAGAGCGCGCAGGCGCTGACCGGCAGCGAGCTCGACGGCTGGTACGCGCCGCGTCTCGATGGCGCCGCGCGCAGCGGGCTGCAATCGTGGAGCGCCGAGGACATCACCGAATATCTACAGAGCGGCCGCAATGCCCGGAGCCATGCCGGCGGCCCGATGGCCGAGGTGATCGTCAATTCGACCTCGAAGATGAGCGATGCCGATGTGCGTGCCATCGCGGTTTACCTGAAGGGCCTGCCGCCGGCGCGCCGCGAGACCATCGTGACGCCGCCTGACGAGAGCGAGATGAAAGCCGGCCAGGCGGTCTATGCAAAGTTCTGCATCGCCTGCCACGAAGCCGACGGCACCGGAGCGCCGCGCATCTATCCGCCGCTGCCGGGCAACGCGCTGCTGCAATCGATCAATCCATCCTCCACCTTGCGCGTCATTCTCGACGGCGCGCACACCGTGACGACGCCGCGGGCGCCGAACACCGGCGAGATGCCGGCCTATGCCAGGCAATTGTCGGATGAGGAGATCGCGGCTGTGGTGAACTACATCCGCAACTCCTGGGGCAATGCCGGCCCGCTGGTGACGCCGGAGCAGGTCGCGAAGGCGCGCAATTGAGGAACGAATGGGAAAAGTGAACGGCGAACGGCGGATCCATTCGCAATTCGCCATTCGCGCGCGACAGCGCTCACCGCTCCTCATCTCCCGTGAACACGAATTTCGGCATCTCCCATTTGTAGCGCACCGCAAGCAGACGGAAGCCGAGGCCGAGCACGAAGGTCAGGATGGTCCAGAGCTCGGCGTTGAGCTCGAGGCCGAATGCAGTCGCGTAGAATAGTCCCGTCACGACTGAAACGCTGGCATAGAGCTCGGAGCGAAACAGCAGCGGGACATCGTTGCAGAGCACGTCGCGCAACACACCGCCGGCGCAGCCGGTCACCATGCCTGAAACGATGACGATCGGCAGCGAGGCATCCATCTGCCAGGCGACGTTGCAGCCGATCATGGTGAAGACGACGAGGCCGATGGCATCCAGCACGATGAAGGCGACGTGCAGCCGATGCACCAGTCGCGCCATCAGGATCGTCACGAGCGCCGAACCGCCCGGTAGCGCCAGGTAGACCGGATTTGCAACCCAGACCAGCGGGTAGTGACCGAGAAACAAGTCGCGCAGCGTGCCCCCGCCAAGCGCTGTGACACAGGCGAGAAGGCAGACACCCACATAATCCATGCTGCGTCTGCCGGCCGCCAATGCTGCCGTCATGCCCTCGGCCGAAATGGCGATATACGCGAGAAGATGCAGCACGCTGTCGGTTGGCGGCAAGCTCCACATCGGTCAGTTCCCTCGTTGCGGCCATGGAACCCGGTCCATCGGCTCTTGAGGAACAGGTTCCCGATTCCTCATGAGAGGGCAACATCCGACGAAAGCATAAGAGGGGCGGAACAGAATCTCGCAGCCGAGGGTTGTCACGGCGTAACAACGAGGAGACCCAATCGATGGCAGACGACCGTTTTCCCAACGATCCGTACCGCCCGAACCTCGCCGACGATGAGTATCTTCGCGCGGCGCGCCGGGATGCCGACCTTCAGGTCGATCCTGAGCTCGGCGAAGGCCCCGCCTCCAGCGGCAAGGTTGCGCTGTTCGCGGTGGCGATCGCCCTGGTGCTGGGTGCCGTGTTCTATGGCTTGAACAACTCCAGCACAGGCAACCAGGCGAGCAATACGCCTGCGACGCAGACCGCGCAGCAGACGGCTCCGGCCAACCCGGCCGCGCCTCCCGGCATGCGGGACGTGACCCCGCGTAACAACACCGCACCGGGCGTGACCACGGGCGCCGCCTCCAGCAAGCCGGCCGCACCGGCCCCGGATACGCCTGCGGCAAAGGCGGCACCGGATACGCAGACCCCGTCCGACGGCGCGAAGTAACAATTTGCAACACGAAGCGACAGCGGCGGGATCGAAAGGTCCCGCCGCTTCCGTATGGATCTATCCGAACATCTTGTTGAGCTCGCCGCCGGAATAGCCGGTGCCGAGCTCGGTGAAGGTGCCCTTCTCCGCCATCTCCTTCGCCGCGCGCATGAAGCCGCCCCAGGCGGCGCGGGCGAGCGAGCCGCCGACACTGATGCGGCGCACGCCGAGATCCTCGGCTTCCTTCAACGACAGGCCAGCCGCGCCGATCAGCAGGTTGAACGGCTTGGGTGCGACGGCCTTCACCACGGCGGCGATGTCCTCGCGCGTCTTCAGGCCCGGCGCATAGAGACAGTCGGCGCCGGCATCCGCGTAAGCGGTCAGCCGGTCGATGACGAGCTTGAGATCGGTCACGCCCCAGAGATACGCCTCGCAGCGGCCGACCAGCAGCGTACCGCTGTCGCCGATCGCCTTGCGCGAGGCCTTGATGCGCTCGACCGCGAGCGCGCGCTCATAGATCGGCTTGTCCTTGTCGCCGCTGGAATCCTCGATCGACAGGCCCGCGACGCCGGTGCGCACGCCGCGCGCGACATTTTCCGCGACCTTGTCCGGCTCGACCGCGAAGCCGCCCTCGAAATCCGCGTTCACGGGAATGTCGACAGACGAGCTCAATGCTGCCAGATGCTGACACACGTCCTCGACGGTGACGCGGTTGTCGGCCTTGCCGATGGTCCAGGCAAAGCCCGCGCTCGACGACGCAATGGCCTTGAAACCGAGATGCTGCAACGCCTTGGCGCTCCCGACATCGACGGGATTGGGCAGAATGAAGCATCCGCTCTCGTGCATCTTCCTGAATGTTGCGCGCTTGTCTGCAGTTGTCACATGCATGTTTCTCTCCCGTGTTGGCTGCGCAGAGATGGGGTTGCGCGCTCGACGGCGCTAGTGCGCGTCGTGCACCGCGCGGCTGTCCTTCGGCGCCTGCTCGCGATCATTCATGCCGTAGTCCCTGACGACGCTGGCGATGCGCAGATGATAGTCGGCGAAGATCGTCGCCCTGCCTTTGGCCTGGGTGCGCCTGTGCTCCATTGTGTTGCGCCAGGCCTGCACTGCGGCCTCATCGCGCCAGAACGATAACGACAGGAACTTGCCCTTCTCAGTCAGGCTTTCGAACCGCTCAACCGAGATGAAGCCGTCGATGGCCTGCAGGATCGGCTTCAGATCGGCGGCGAGGTCGAAATAAGTCTGGCAGTGCTCGGGCTTGGGCCAGACTTCGAAGATCACGGCGATCATGGCAGTCTCCTTGATGTTGGTAACCTACATTACCACCTTGCGCAGGAAGGTGCGCTCCTCCGCGAGGATGAATTTGTTGTCCTCGGCAAAATGGAAGTTCGCCATCGCCTCGGCATCGTGCCGCAGCCGCGCGCGATAAGCTTCGTAGGCGGCGAGGCTTTCAAAGGTGACCAGCGCGAACGCGATGTTGTTGGTACCCTCATGCGGCATGAAATAGCCGATCAGGTCGCCGCCGCATTTCGGGATGATCGCGAGCCAGCGCTTCGAATAATCCTCGAACTGCGCACGCTTGAAGGGATCAAGCTGATAGCGGATGAAAACTGTGACGGACATGGGCTCTCCTGTTTCCTCCGTCATTGCGAGCGCAGCGAAGCAATCCGGGAATCCCTCCGCGGGGAGAGTTTGGATTGCATCGGCACCAGTGCAAATTGCTTCGCAATTCGTCACGGGTTCCTCGCAAATGGCGAGATGGCGAGAAACTACGCGCTTGCCCGGCTACAATGCTTCGGCTACGATCGAAGCATGAAATCAGGACCCGACATTGCCATGGTCGCCGCGCTGGTCGGCGATCCCGCCCGCGCCAACATGCTCACGGCGCTGATGAACGGACGCGCGCTCACCGCGAGCGAGCTCGCGCAGGAGGCCGGCATCACCCCACAGACGGCGAGCTCGCATCTCTCGAAGCTGGAGGCCGGCGGGCTGGTCGAGCCGGAGAAGCAGGGCCGCCACCGCTACTACCGCCTCACCGACGACGATGTCGCCGGCGTGCTCGAAGGGCTTGCAGGGCTTGCTGCGCGCACCGGCCATATGCGCGTGCGCACCGGGCCGAAGGATCCGGCGCTGCGGCGCGCGCGGATCTGCTACGACCACCTCGCCGGCGATCTCGGCGTGCAGATGCTCGACAGCCTGCGTGCACGAAACCTGGTGAAGCAGAAGAAGCAGGAGATCGAGCTGACGGCGGAAGGCGAGCGCTTCCTCGCCAAGAATTTGCAGATTTCATCGGAGATGCTCAGCCATCCGCGCCGCCCGGTCTGCAAAGCCTGTCTCGACTGGAGCGAGCGGCGCCACCATCTCGCCGGAACCCTGGGTGCCGCGATGATGCAGCGGTTTGCCGAGCTGAAATGGGCCGCGCGCGACGCCACGCCCGGCAGCCGCGTGGTGAATTTCACCCGCACCGGCGAGAAGCAGTTTGCGGTGCTGTTCGGCAACGGCAAGGACTGATCACGGCCTGGCGTGGCAGCACACGACCGCGTGTGAACGGAGACCCCCATGTTCCCCATCCTGCCGGCCGCGCTCATCGCCGCCCTGCTCGCTTTTCCCCTCACCGCCCGCGCCGCCGACACGCCGCAACGCGAACCCTATGGCATCTCGCTCGAGGGCTTTGCCTATCCCTACCCCGTGCATCTGCTGCCTGTCGTCAACGACGGCGAGCAGCTCAGCATGGCCTACATGGACATCGCGCCGGAGCAGCCGAACGGGCGCACCGTGGTGCTGCTGCACGGTCGCAATTTTCCGTCGAGTTATTGGGCCGATGTCATCAAGATGCTGAACGAGGCCGGCTACCGCGTCGTGGTGCCCGACCAGATCGGCTTCGGCAAATCGTCCAAGCCTGTAGGCGAACTGCATTTCGATAATCTGGCGCGCAACTCCATCGCGCTGCTCGATCACCTCAAAATCGACAAGGCCGACATCATCGCGCATTCACTCGGCGGCATGCTGGGGGTGCGCATCGCCCGCGCCTATCCCGACCGCGTCTCCCATCTCGTGCTGACCGCGCCGATCGGGCTCGAAGATTACCGCCTCTACGTGCCGCCAACGCCGACCGAGAAGATCATCGAGAGCGAGGACAAGCTCACCGCCGATGGCTATCGCAAGCAGCTGCAGACCAACTACGCGATCAAGCTGCCATCAGAGGCGATCACGCCGTTCATCGATGCCCGCTTCAACATCAAGGGCAGCCCCGATTACCCGCGCTGGCTGCGCGCCTTCGTCTCTTCCGGGCAGATGATCTATCGCGAGCCGGTTGCGCACGAGATTGCTGAGATCACCGAGCCGACGCTGTTCATCATGGGCGCCGACGACCACAACGCGCCGGGCCGGCCGAATGCGCCGGAAGCCTTGCGCGCAAAGATGGGGCAGAATGCCGAGCTCGCAACGGCGTTTGCTGCGAAGATGCCGAATGCGCGCGCCGAGATTATTCCGGATACCGGTCACCTCGTCTTCCTGGAAGCGCCCGGGAAGTACAAGGAATTGGTGCTGGGCTTTCTCGGTCGCTAGCGACGCCGAATTGTCGCTTCAGGCAGCACGCGAGGAATGTTCATGCCGCATTCACGTCATGATTGGCAGGCTTGGATCGCAACGTGACGGCACGTGTCCAAATCAATGTGTCAAATCGCGTCCTTGTGCGCCGCAAGCGCAAAACCCTGCCCGAGAACTTGCTCCCGAGGACCAGAAGGAAGATCGGATGAAATATCTCTTTGCCGCCGTGATGCTCGCCAGTGCGGTCGTCGGCTTCAGCGAGGCGGCCGGCGCCGCCGGTGGTTGCGGCCCGGGCTGGTACCGCGGCCCCTATGGCGGCTGCCGTCCCATGCGCGGTCCCGTCGTCGTCGCCCCCGCGCCTGTCGTGGTCGCCCCGCCTGTTGTCGTGGTGCGTCCGCGCGTTTGCCCCTACGGCTTCCGCTGGTACGCCGGCCGCTGCCGTCCGTTCTGATCTTTCGCGCGGTCAATATCGGTGAATGGCCCAAACCAAAAGGGGATCGCAATCGCGATCCCCTTTTTCAGTCCAGGCGCTGCCCTTACCAGTGGCGCCAATGGCGACGGTGCCAGCGACGGCGCCAACCCCAGTGCCGGTGATGCCAACCCCAGTGCCGGTGACGCCAGCCCCAGTGACGGTGATGCCAGCCCCAGTGACGGTGATGCCAGTGGCCGTGCCCCCAGCGCACCTGCTCGGGCTTGAGCTCTGCTACTTCCTCACTGGTGGTGACGGCGGGATGAGCGTCCGGATTGGCTGATGGCATGCTGCCGTTCCCCAGCGCCCGCGGCGCCAGCGGCGCGGCCTGTGCGGCGGCGGTGAACGCGGCAGTTGCCGCCGCGACACCGAATGCAAGTTTCAAAAAGTTCCGGCGCTCCATGACTCAATCCTCCGATTCATCGATCAAGTGATGCAGAGGAATTGTCGCGGCGGCGACATGAACTGCGGCTGAATCAACCGTTCAGATTCGACGGGTCTGCGCTTGGCGAAAAAACATCGCAGGCCTGTCGGAACGTGCCGGCTCCATCCGTCCTAGGCTCGAGACAGCATGGAGACACTGCATGGTCGACCTCACCTTGATCACCTACGACTGGGTTCCCCCGCCACCGCGCGGCTATGTGCGCGATCTCAGGGTCCGCTGGGCGCTCGAAGAGGCTGGACTGCCCTATCGCGTTGCCAGCACGCCATTCAACGACCGCGGCGCAGAACATCTTGTGCACCAGCCGTTCGGCCAGGTGCCATGGCTGACCGACGGCGACCTTTCGATCTTCGAGAGCGGCGCGATCCTGCTGCATCTCGGCGGGCTCAGCCCGAAACTGATGCCATCAGATCGGCGCGGCCGCAGCGAAGCCACTGAATGGCTGTTCGCCGCGCTCAACTCGGTCGAGATGGCAAGCCTGCCGTGGACGATGTCGAAGTTCATGCGCCACCCAACCGATACGGCGGCATGGAAATTCGTCGACGACTTCCTGAAGCTCCGCCTCAAGCATCTCGAGCCGGTGCTGGCCGGCCGCGAATGGCTGGCCGGATCGTTCTCCGCCGCCGACATCCTGATGTCGGACGTCCTGCGCGTCGTCGATCAATTCGACGGGCTGGCCGACAGCCCCGCCTGCCGCGCCTACGTCGCGCGCGCGATAGGCCGTCCGGCGTTCGCAAAGGCCCACGCCGATCAGATGGCGCACTTCGCCGCAGCGGATAAGGCGCGCGGGATGTGACCTGCCGCACATCGTTAACCCGATGTTAGCCATAGGCTCACGGCCGCTGGAACGAAGCAATTTGCTTCAAATTGTCGAGGTGGAAGGTGACCCATGACCCGCATCGACTATCTCAGAGAGCAGGTAGCCCGCGCCGAGCGCCTGGCGAAGGCGATCCTCGATCCGCAAACCGCGGAACGGCTGCGAGCCTTCGCCGCCGAATGTCGCGCGGAGCTGGAGCTCTTGACCGTCAGGACTGCTGCATAAGGCGGCGCGTCACACCAGCTTCATCGGCGTATCGGCCACCACGCGCAAATCGATCCCGCCGATGAGTGCCGCGCGGCGCGCCTCGGCAGCACCGATCGCATCCTCCGACTGCCGCAGCGTGCTGACGTTCGAGCCGAGCGAGACGATGCCGCCGAGCACCAGCGCGATCGAGCCGAGCGTGGCGGTCTGACCCAATCCAGACAACCCGAGGATGGTGACCAGGAGTAATACCGCGCCGCCCCCGATCGCGATCTTGGACGCCAGGATGTACTTCCGGCAACGCTCGGCGATCCCGGCGAGCCGCTCGATCCGATCCTCGATGTCGGAGATTTCGTCGATCAGATCGTCGTCGGTCATGGGATTGCGGTTACCAGATCCCGATTGCAAAGCGGATTCTACAACGGCAGATTGTCGTGCTTCTTCGCCGGCGCTTCGACCTTCTTGTCCTTCAGCATCGCCAGTGCCCTCGCGATCCGCTTCCGGGTCGAATGCGGCATGATGACGTCGTCGATGTAGCCGCGCTCGGCGGCAATGAACGGCGACAGGAAGCGGTCCTCGTATTCCTTGGTGCGGGCGGCGATCTTGTCGGCATCGCCGATGTCGGAGCGGAAGATGATCTCGACCGCACCCTTGGCGCCCATGACCGCGATCTGGGCGGTCGGCCAGGCGTAATTCATGTCGGCGCCGATTTCCTTGGAGGCCATGACGTCGAAGGCGCCGCCATAGGCCTTGCGGGTGATGACCGTCACCAGCGGCACGGTGCATTGCGAGTACGCGAACAAGAGCTTTGCGCCGTGCTTGATCAGGCCGCCATACTCCTGCGCGGTGCCCGGCAGGAAGCCCGGAACGTCGACGAAGGTCACGATCGGGATGTTGAAGGCATCACAAAAACGAACGAAGCGCGCGGCCTTGCGCGAGGCGTCACTGTCGAGCACGCCTGCCAGCACCATCGGCTGGTTGGCGACGAAGCCGACGGTGCGGCCGGCGATACGGCCGAAGCCGGTGACGATGTTCTTGGCGAAGCTCTCCGCGATCTCGAAGAAGTCGCCCTCGTCCACGACCTTCAGGATCAGCTCCTTCATGTCGTAGGGCTTGTTCGGATTGTCGGGGATCAGCGTATCGAGCGACATGTCGATACGGGCGGTGTCGTCGAAGCTCGGCCATTCCGGCACGCCGTCGGTGTTGTTAGCCGGCAGGAAGTCGATCAGGCGCCGCATCTGCAGCAGCGTCTCGACGTCGTTCTCGAAGGCGCCATCCGCGATCGAAGAGCGCGTGGCGTGCACCGAGGCGCCGCCGAGCTCTTCCGCGGTGACGACCTCGTTGGTGACGGTCTTCACCACGTCGGGGCCGGTGACGAACATGTAGCTGGTGTTCTTCACCATGAAGATGAAGTCCGTCATCGCAGGCGAATAGACGTCGCCGCCGGCGCATGGGCCCATGATGACCGAGATCTGCGGGATCACGCCCGAGGCAAGCACGTTGCGGCGGAACACGTAGGAATAGCCGGCGAGCGCTGCGACGCCTTCCTGGATGCGGGCGCCGCCCGCATCATAGAGGCCGATGATGGGCGCCCTCGCCTTCATCGCCATGTCCTGGAGTTTTGTGATTTTCAGCGCATGCGTTTCCGACAACGAGCCGCCGAACACCGTAAAATCCTTGGCGAAGACGAAGGTCTTTCGGCCGTTGACGGTGCCCCACCCCGTGACGACGCCGTCGCCGGGGATCTTGTTCTTCTCCATGCCGAACTCGGTGGAGCGGTGCTCGACGAACATGTCGAACTCCTCGAACGATCCCTTGTCGAGCAAGAGCTCGATGCGCTCGCGGGCGGTCAGCTTGCCGCGGGCGTGCTGCGCCTCGATGCGCTTCTCCCCGCCGCCGAGCTTTGCGCCGGCGCGACGGTCTTCGAGGGCGTCCAGGATATGTTTCATTTGCTCCCGCCAGTTCTTAAGCCTTAAGTGAAGCGGGTTCTAACACGGCATTTTGCGCGCCGGAAAGCGGCTTTCGGCGCCGCAGGGCTGCCTTGAGGTAGCCTGAAGGCGCAAGGAATTCCAGAGTTTTGCTGAGAGGTGAACCATGGACGAGAGCGCAGTTGGCACGGGTGCCGTGACCGGAGGCGTCAGGATCCTGCTGCGGCTCGAGGGGCTCGCGCTGTTCGCGGCCATGACCGCGCTCTATGCGACCTGGGGCGGCTCCTGGTGGCTCTACGCCCTGCTCTTCCTGGTGCCGGATCTGAGCTTCCTGGCGTACCTGTCGGACGCCAGACTCGGCGCGCTGGTCTACAACGCCGCCCACAGCTACATGGCGCCGGTGGCGCTGATGACGCTGGGCTTAGGGTTCTCCTCGCCGTTGACCCTGTCCATCGCCTTGATCTGGCTCGCCCATATCGGCATCGACCGGGCCCTGGGCTACGGCCTGAAATATGACGCCGGCTTCGGCTTCACCCATCTGGGGCGGATCGGCCGCCAGAAAAGCGCCTGATCCCCGTGCACGCGCGGCGGGATGAGCGCGATTTGCCCGCGCTGATCAGTTGACCGGACCAGCCGATCCAGGCTTGCTCCAGATCCGATCAGGCGCTGACGGCGAAGAAGACGACGGATCGCGCGGCGGCCAGGCGACGCTCTATGCGAGCCTCGACCGCTTCCACAAGCTCTGGAACAAGTCGGGCGTGCAGTTCGCCGCAGCGCGCACGGTTTTGACGGCGGCCTGCTCGGCGTCGCCTCGGTCACCGTGTGGCCAATGCCCAGACCGTGCGCAATTGCCACATCAGGGAGGGCGACGGCGGCGTGCTGATGAACGGCGATACCAACGCGCCCTTCACCTACAAGGACCCCTGCGTCGAGCTCAATCCACATGTCGGCGGCAATCCCGCCACGGCCGAGGCCTCGCGAAAAGCGTTGGTGGAATTTTTGCAGACGTTGTTCAAGCTGGGATAGGCCCGCGTCGGCGCCAAATTCTCCGTCATTGCGAGCGTAGCGAAGCAATCCAGAGTCTTTCCGGGGTGACAGCCTGGATTGCTTCGTCGCAAGAGCTCCTCGCAATGACGAGCCCGATCAACCTGATGCGCTAGCGCGCGCGGCCCGACAGCCGCAGCACGAACACCAGCACTTCGGCGACGGCCTTGTAGAGGTCCGGCGGAATCTCTTCGCCGAGCTCGACCTTCGAAAGCGCGCCGGCCAGGATCTCGTTCTCCTCGATCGGGATGTCGTTGGCCCTGGCGATCTCGACGATCTTGGCGCCGATCGTACCTTTGCCCTTGGCGACGACCACGGGCGCGCCGCTGCCCTTCTCGTAATGCAGCGCGATAGCGAGCTTGGACTCCTCGCTCATGTGGCGCGATCCAGGAAATGCCCGGCGCGGGCCGGCGCGGGTTGCGGCGGGGTGCCGTCGCGCACGACGATGTCGCCGGGCTTGAGCTCGGCCTTGGTCAGCGCCTGATTGAGCTCACCGATGCCGGCGCGGAGTTGCTGCGCCGTCGCCGGCCGCTCGGCCCACATCCGCACAAAGGTCTTGTCGCCGTTGAGCGTGACCAGCGCATGCACGGGGCCCGCCGGCTCGACATTGAGCGTGAAGCGCGCGCGCCAGGCGCGCTTGGCGGTGTCTGGCGTTTCGTTGCCGCCGTCGCGCGATATCTCGAACTGGGCCATCGCGGTGCCCTGCGGCGTCGCAAACGGAATCTCGAAATTCCACTGCGGTACGCTCGGATCGATGCGATGGCCGCCGGCATCGACGCGGTCGGGCAGTGAAGCGACTTGCAGGAGGGTCTGCCGCGCGAGCGCGGCATCGGTATCGTCGAGCAGGCGATGCACGGTCGCAGCGAGCGGCGCATTCAGCGTCAGTGATGGTGAGGCGATTGCCTGCGGCGACGGAAGCGCGCCGCGGAACGGCGGCGGCGGCGGCGTACGCGCGGCCGCTTCGAAGACATGCCCGTCAGGCAGCACCTTGTTCGTGCCAGGCACATTGCCGGTCATGCGCGGCAGGTTTTGCGTGACCTCCTGCAGCAAGCTTGCGGCAAGGCCTGCGGAGATGGCCCGCGGCAGTGCTGCCTGCGACGTTTCGCCGGCCATGTCTTCCAGCACGGCAACCGCAAGCGCGGCGTCGCGCGGCATTTGCGTGAGTTGAGCGCCCCCCGCCTCGGGCCCTGGCAACGCCGTCTGCACAGCTTCGCCGGCCACCTGCAGCGCCGGAGCTGCATTCTGCTGCGGCGTGACGGCATTCGTCGCAATCGCAAGGGCCTGCGTCGGCGGCGCGGCGGGCTCGAGCGTGGCTGAGGTCACGGCCAGCGTCTGGCGCAGCACCAGCAGCGCGGCCTTCAAATCCGGTACCGCACCTGACGATGGCGTCCCCCCCGCGGCCAGCGAGGCTTCGAGAAACAGGCCGGATTTCTGGAAGGCGGATTCGATATCGCCGCCATCCAGCGCAGTGTCGAGCGGCGTCTGTTGCGCCAGAACCTCCAGCACCGCCTGCTTCAGGCCAGCAGGCAGATCGCTGCCGCTGACGACCGACGCCAGATTGGCAAACAATGGCGCCTGGCTGCCCTGTTTCGTCGCGGCCTCGGCCGATGCGACTGTGACGGCGACCTGCTCGGTCGGGGTCAAGGAATTGCGGACTGAGGTCATTGACGGCGCAAGCGACGGGCTGTCGACCAGCGAGGCGGCCGTCGCCGTCAGCGTGACCTGATCGGCGCTCGCCTCGCCCGCCCCATTGACGACAGCCAGCCTGATGGTGCCGTCGTTCCGCGATACCGCGAGCTGGAGATGTTGACCCGGGGTCAGCGACACCTCGGACATCACGTCCATCGAGAGGTTGGCGATCGCGATCCGCACCAGATTGTCCGCGAGCACGCTGACGACCTTGGCGTCGACGACGCTGCCGGCCTGAAGCACAAGATCCGGCGTGGCCGCATCAGCCACGAGGCTGGCGGCACTGACGGGAATGATCGAGCTTATCGGCGTCGCCATCTAGGGGGCCCGAGAGAACGTGCTCCCACCCTAAGGCCGCGGCGTAAACCTCTCGTTAAGGACCTTTGACCCCGGGCGGATTCACGGCCGTCAAAACCGCTACGGCGGCTTCGAAATCCCTCAAGCGGCTGGCCCGCCGGGCGGCGGCCTCCTCGTCCACGCCCCATTGGTCGATGTTCCAGTCCTCATCGACATGGGCGGCGGCCCAGACCTGATCGGCGTCGCGCACGCCATGCGCCAGCGCCAGCGCCAGCAGCGCCGAGCCGGTCAGGGTCGTCACGATGTGGAGGGCAGCCACCGACCAGGGATCATCAGGCAGCGCCGCGCGGGCGACCCGGAGCGCCTCGTCCGGCTGCTTCACATGCATGATGCCCTCGGACAGGATGAAATGCGCGCCCAGCGCCTCCGCGGCCCAGAACAGCACGGGATCCCAATGCGCGGCCTCGCGGGCGACCAGCCCCTCGGGGTGGCCGGCGCGATAGAACAGCAGGTCGGTCTCGAAGTATTTTGCGAGGTCATCCGCGACGAGCTCGACGCGGTCGACGACGCCCTCGACCACACTGTTGGCGATCCGCGTCAGCGGCATCGTCACCGGATCGATCGTCTCGGTTTGGGCGGCCCATTCCGCGGCCACGGCGTCGGCGAGCGCCCGCGCCGGGATCACCACTTGGCGCGTGGAAGGGGTTCGGATCGGCCTGCCGTCGAGCGTGATGGCAAAGCCGCCCTCGGCCTCGAGGACGCCCACCTCCTTGTAGAAGCGTTTGCGCAGCGGCGTGCGCGCGGAGGCACGCGCCGATTCCCGCGGGTCCGGCGGGGGCTGGCTGGCTGCTTCTTCGAACAATTCGCGCATGTGAGTATTCGGTCCCGGTCGC
Source organism: Bradyrhizobium sp. USDA 4472 (assembly GCF_054058595.1). NCBI lineage: Bacteria > Pseudomonadati > Pseudomonadota > Alphaproteobacteria > Hyphomicrobiales > Nitrobacteraceae > Bradyrhizobium > Bradyrhizobium sp. USDA 4472. The sequence continues at coordinate 5,690,840 of NZ_JBSSAM010000001.1, read as the reverse complement.
TGAATGCTGGGCTTTTAAGATAAGACCTATGGCCGATAAAGCGAGCGGCGGGGATGAGGGAACTTGCGCTGTCTCCACACCGTCATTGCTGTCGATGTTGCTGATTGGATCGCGCTGCTCTTGGTAGCTGCGAAGGCTTCGGCATTTTGTCGCGGCCTCCCCGCAACGACGGGGCTAACAGCGCAGGCTCAACTACTCCTCCGGCGCGTTCTCGATCGGGTCGAACCGGCTGGCGTCCAACCCGAGCAAATTCCACGACTGCTGCATATGCTGCGGCAGCGGCGCGGTGGCGTCGATAAAGCCGCCGCGCGGATGCGGAATGACGATACGCCTTGCGAGCAGGTGCAGCCGGTTTTGCAGGCCGCCCGGCAGCTGCCAATTCTCGATGTTGAAATATTTGGGATCGCCGACGATGGGATGGCCGATGTGCTCCATGTGGGCGCGCAGCTGGTGGGTGCGCCCCGTCACCGGCTTCAGCGACACCCAGGTCAGCTTGTTGCCGGCGGTCTCGACCACGGCATAGTACGTCACCGCGTGGCTGGCGCCCTCGTCGCCATGCTGGGCGATGCGCATGATGGTGTCGTCCTCGCTCTCCTCCTTCGCAAGGAAGGTCGAGATGCGGCCCTGCTTCGGCTTCGGAAGTCCCGGCACCAGCGCCCAATAGGTCTTGCGAGCCGACCGCGAGCGGAAGGCGCCGGTCAGATGCGAGGCGGCAAACCGCGTCTTGGCGATCAAAAGACAGCCCGACGTTTCCCTGTCGATGCGGTGCACGAGGCGTGGCTTCTGGCCCTTGGAATCGCGCATCACCTCCAGCATCTGGTCGATGTGCCGCGTCATGCCCGAGCCGCCCTGCACGGCAAGGCCGGCGGGCTTGTTCAGGACGAGAACGTCGTCGTCCTCGTAGATCGTCATCTCCTTTAGCGCGGCCAGCGTCTTTTGCGCGCCCTCCGAGAGTTCACCTGCGGCCTTCAGCGTGTCGAGCTTCAGCGGCGGAATGCGGACGCTCTGCCCTTCCTCCAGGCGGTCCTTGCTGTCGACGCGCTTGCCGTCAACGCGCAGCTCGCCTTTGCGCACGACGCGCTGGATATGGGAAAACGACAGGCCGGGAAAGCGCGCCTCGAGAAAGCGATCGACGCGCATGTTGTTCTCGTCCGCCGTGACAGTGACGGTCTGCACCTTGGTCGGCAGCAGCGCCTCGACGGGTTTTTCCGGCGCGGCTCGCTCCGCTTCAGCCTTCGGCGGACGCCGCTCGGCGCGCTCGCCGGCGAAACGCGGCGGCTTGCTGCCGGGCTTGCCGCCCGGACGCGGTCCGGCCTTCGCGCTTCGTGCCTTCAACGGGCGCGATTCCTTGCGCTCGTCGCGTTCGCGGGGCTTTGGGTTCATTCTCTTGATACGGCGGCTCATGGTCGTCTGCGTACCCTAAAAGCCGGCCCCCGTCACGGCGAAATGGCCCGTTTTCAGCCCTTCCCACCCCGCTCCTTGCGCAGCTTGGCCCAGTAATCCAGCCGCTTCCGGATCTCCCGCTCGAAACCGCGCTCGGGCGGGTCGTAGAAGGTCTGGCGGCCCAGGGCTTCCGGAAAGTAGTCCTGGCCGGAGAAGGCGTCGGGGGCGTCGTGGTCGTATTCGTAGGCGGCGCCGTAGCCCTCAGACTTCATCAGCTTGGTCGGGGAATTGAGGATGTGCTTGGGCGGCAGCAGCGAGCCGGCCTGTTTTGCCACCTGCATCGCCGCCCCGAAGGCCGTATAGACCGCGTTCGATTTCGGCGCGGTGGCGAGATAGACCACGGCCTGCGCGATCGCGAGCTCTCCTTCGGGGTGACCGAGGAAGTCGAAAGCGTCTTTCGCCGCATTTGCGATGACGAGCGCCTGCGGATCGGCGAGCCCGATGTCCTCCACCGCCATGCGCACGACGCGGCGGGCCAGGAACAGCGGGTCTTCGCCGGCATCGAGCATGCGCGCGAGATAGTAGAGCGCGGCGTCAGGATCAGAGCCGCGCACCGATTTATGCAGCGCCGAGATCAGATTGTAGTGGCCATCGGCCGATTTGTCGTAGATCGGCGCGCGGCGCTGCAGGATGTCCTGCAATTGCGCGGCATTGAAAATCTCGTCGGCCCGTGCCGCGCGCCAGACCTCTTCGGCCAGCGTCAGCGAGGCGCGGCCGTCACCATCGGCCATACGCACCAGCACGGACCTCGCCTCGGCATCGAGCGGCAGCTTGCGGCCCTCGACCTCTTCGGCATGCGCGAACAACTTTTCGATCGCATCGGCATCGAGCGAGCGAAATACCAGGACGCGCGCGCGAGAGAGCAACGCCGCGTTGAGTTCGAATGACGGGTTCTCGGTGGTGGCGCCGACCATCACCACCGTGCCGTCTTCCATGACCGGCAGAAACGAATCCTGCTGCGCGCGGTTGAAGCGATGCACCTCGTCGACGAACAGCAGCGTACCCTTGCCCATCTCGCGGCGAGCCCGCGCGGCGTCGAAGGCCTTCTTCAGATCGGCAACGCCGGAGAACACCGCCGAGATCTGCTCGAAATGCAGGTCCGTCGCGTCCGCGAGCAGCCGGGCCACCGTGGTCTTGCCGGTGCCGGGCGGGCCCCAGAACACCAACGATCCCAGCGTGCGCGTCTCCAGCATGCGCGTCAGCGCGCCGTCGGGGCCGAGGATGTGATCCTGGCCGACGACCTCCGACAGTGCACGCGGCCGCAGCCTGTCAGGCAGCGGATGCGGCGCTTCTTGATCGAGCCCCGCCGCGGCGAAGAGAGTTGGGGTCTGCCGTGGTCGCTTCGGACTCATCCGCCCAGCGTGACGTTGATCTGCTGGCCGCCGCGCACCAGCGCAATGCGCCAGAGTCGCGGCTGCTCCTTCGCGGCCTTCTCGAGGTCGCTGGTCCTGGCGATCTTCTGGCTGTTCACGGACAGGATGATGTCGCCCTTCTGGAAGCCGACATTTTGCGCAGCCGTGCCATCGCCGATGTCGGTGACGACGACGCCCTCGGTGTCGGCATCGAGATGCAGCTCGTCGGCCACCGCCGGCGTGATGGTGGAGATCCTTGCACCCTGGAACGGCGAACGCGTGGTGATGACGAGTTCATTACGGCCGCTGTCCGGCGCCGTCTCGAGCGCGATCGTCAGCTTGAGCGGCTTGCTGCCGCGCTGCACGTCGATCTGCGCGGTGCCGCCGAGCGGACGGGTGGCGAAGCGGTAGTCGAACGCGTTGGGGTCGTCTACGGCCTGGCCATCGATTCCGGTGATGAGGTCGGAGGATTTCAACCCGGCCCGCGCCGCGGGGCCGTTGGGGACGACGCTCGCGACCAGCGCACCGGTCGGCGAGCGCAGGCCGAGGCTCTCGGCGATCTCTGCCGTCACCGCCTGCAGCTTCGCGCCGAGCCAAGGCCGCTTCACGGCCGTGCCGCCGCTCTTGGCGGAGGCGACGACGACGCGCACCATGTTGGCGGGAATCGCAAAGCCGATGCCCTGCGAGCCGCCCGAGCGCGAGTAGATCGCGGTGTTGATGCCGGCAAGCCGGCCGTTCATGTCGACCAGCGCACCGCCGGAATTGCCGGGATTGATCGCAGCGTCGGTCTGGATGAAGAACTGGTAGTCGGTGATGCCGACCTGCGTGCGCGCCAGCGCCGAGATGATGCCGTGGGTCACGGTCTGACCGACGCCGAAGGGATTGCCGATCGCGAGCACGACGTCGCCGACCATCAGCTCGTCCGAATTGGTGAATTCGAGCGCCGGAAATTTTTCCTTGGTGTCCTTCAGGCGCAACACCGCAAGATCGCTGCGGGAATCCTTCAGCACGATCTCCGCCTCGAACTCGCGCTTGTCCGCCAGCGACACCTTCACCTGGTCGGCGCCTTCGATGACGTGGACGTTGGTGACGATGAGTCCGGAGGAATCGACGATCACGCCCGAACCCAGCGAGCGCTGCACCTGCTCCTGCTGCTCGCCGCCGCCGAAGAAACGGCGGAAAATCGGGTCGTCCAGCAGCGGATTGCGGTTCTGCACCACCTTGGCGGCATAGACGTTGACGACCGCAGGCTGCACCCGCTGCACGATCGGCGCATAGGACAGCCGCAGTTCGGCTGGCGAGGACGGAACGCGACGGTCCTGCGCGGCAGCCGGATTGAAGTGGGCCGAAAAGGCTATGCACAGAGCCGTGACGACGGCGGTCCAGTTCGCTCGAAACATTCCTACCTCTCGGAAAAGACGCCGGAATATAGGCGCGTTCGTCTCCCAATAGAAGGGCGCCCGACGGCAATATTCAGTCCTCGCCCGGCGTCACGGGCATACAAGCCTCGCGTGCGAAATCGCAATTTGCTTGGCTTGGTGGATTGGCATGATGTGCGTCAGCTTGCATGCTCGTGCTGGGCAGATTCGGCTGCGGCGAATCGGCGTCAATGGGAACTGGGCAACCGGCGTTCACCGTCGCGGGGCAGTCATCGATCAGTCTTAGGCTCTCGCGTTCTCGACTTGGGGAAGTTCGTCAAAGGATGGAGTCACGACATGAGCAGGACAAGAATAGCGGCCACGGCGATTGGTCTCGCCGGCGCGCTGGCGGCCTCGCAGGCCCAGGCCCAATCGGCAAGCAACAGCGAACAGGAGATCGCGCTCCTGAAGCAGCAACTGAAGTTGCTGGAGCGGAAGCTCGACAAGCTGCAGAACCAGACCGCGGCGAACACGGCGGCAGCAGCAAAGACCAGGGCCGAAGCGAAGGCCGAGGCCAAAGCCGAAGCGCGCTCGGAGGCGAAGGCCGTCGTCGCCAACGCCAATGCGGCATTCCCGGTCAAAGGCGCCCCCCCAACGGCCGGCGTGATCGTGACCATGCCGAACAACCGGCCGACCATTTGCACCGCCGATCAAGCGAACTGCGTCGCGATCACCGGCCGCGTGCATTGGGACGTCGGCGGTTACGACTATCGTCCCAACACGGCGGCCACCGTGCCGCAGAGGCTGGACAGCGGCGAGAACGTCCGCCGCGCGCGCATCGGCCTCGCCGGCAAATTCTTCGACGACTGGAACTTCGCGCTTGTCTATGATTTCGGCGGCTCGTCGGACGGGTTCGGCGGCGCAGCGCCGGGATCGCTGCCCGGTGGCGGGGTCTCCGGCGTCGAGAACGCCTATCTCAGCTACACCGGACTAAAACCGTTCGGCGGCCGCATGGCCGTCGAAGCCGGCATCATGGACCTGCCCTACACCATGGACGAGGCCACGAGTTCCAACGACATCATGTTCATGGAGCGCGCCTCGGCCGGCGTGATCGCCACCAACATCGCCGCCGGAGATTTCCGCTCGGCAGCCGGCACGCGCTGGTTCGACGATCAGCTCTGGATCGGCGGCTATGTCACCGGACCTTCGACGGGCGCCATCCACTCCGCTTCGAGCGCGGCGCCGGCGGGCACGAGCGAGCAATACGGCGCGGTGGCGCGCGTTGCCGGCAATCCCATCAGCGGCAAGGACTACTCGGTGCATATCGGTGCTGACGCACAATGGCTGATCCAGCCGCCGCGCAACCTCATCGCCAATACGCAGACCGTCACGCTGAGCGATCGTCCGGAATTGCGGCTCGACCCGACGACGCTGGTGTCGACGGGGGCGATCGCAAATGTCTCGGGCGCCCAAGTCTACAGCGTCGAAGCGGCTGCGACCTACGGTTCGTTCATCGTCCAGGGTGAGTACTTCTGGTACAACGTCGACCGCACCGCCAATACCGGCGTGCCGCTGGTCGGCGCGCCGAGCCTGAAATTCCAGGGCGGCTATGCGCAAGCCGGCTACGTGCTGACCGGAGAGGGTCGGACTTACAATGCGGCAAACGCGGCCTATAACGGCGTCAAGCCGGCGCACCCGTTCTCGCTCGATGGCGGCGGCTGGGGCGCATGGGAAATCGCGGGACGCTTCTCGACGATCGATCTCAACGATCAGCTTGCGAGCGCCAACGGCGTCGCGGGCGGACGCCAGAACGTCTACACGCTGGCGCTGAACTGGTACGTCAACGGCAACGTCCGGTTCATGCTCGACTACCTGCACGGCACCGTCTCCAAGCAGACGCTGCCGCCGAGCGCGTTCGCGAATACGGGCTCGGGCTTCGACGCCGTGGCGATGCGTACGCAGTTCGCATTCTGAGACGATCTCGTCCGAAAGCGGCGCGAGCTGCTCCCGGACGATCACGCCGCCCGCTTCGGCTTGTTCGCCGCGACCGGCGGCGGCGCGCAGGCGAGCCGCTGCTGGTGGCTCTCGCCCCAGGCTTTCAGGATGTCGATCACCGGCCGCAGGCTCTCGCCGAGCTCGGAAAGGCAATACTCCACCCGCGGCGGGACTTCGGCATAGACCTTGCGGATGACGAGCTGGTCCTCCTCCAGCGCGCGAAGCTGCTTGGTCAGCATGCGCTGGGTGACGCTGGGCATCATGCGTCGCAATTCGCCGAAGCGCCTTGTGCCGCTCTGGAGGTGATAGAGGATCACGCCCTTCCATTTGCCATCGATCAGGTCCAGCGTCGCCTCGACCGAGCAGCCGGGACGACGGGCAAAATCGCGCCGTTTCATGCTTATTTCCCCGATAGTATCCAAACGGGCACTATATCCCCGAATTTACAGTACTTGCCAAATTGAAGCCGGGGCGACAGTTAGAGCGGCAGGCGAATACGCCATCTGATGGAGACAAGCCATGAAGGCCGTCGGCTACAGGAAGTCGCTACCGATCGAGGATCAGGATGCGCTGATCGATTTCGAAACCGCAAAGCCGGAGCCCAGGGGACGCGACATCCGCGTCGCCGTGAAGGCGATCTCGGCCAATCCTGTGGATTACAAGGTGCGCAAGCGCGCCGCCCCGCCGGAGGGCGAGACCAAAATTCTCGGCTATGATGCGGCCGGCGTGGTCGACGCCGTCGGCCCCGAGGTCAGGCTGTTCAAGCCGGGCGACGAGGTGTTTTACGCCGGCTCGATCCTGCGCCAGGGCACCAATTCCGAATTCCATCTGGTCGACGAGCGCATCGTCGGCAACAAGCCGAAGTCGCTGTCGTTCGCGCAGGCCGCCGCGCTTCCCCTCACCTCCATCACCGCCTGGGAATTGCTGTTCGATCGTCTCGGCGCGGTGCCCGGCAAGAGCGTCGATCCGCGAACGCTCTTGATCACCGGCGGCGCCGGCGGTGTCGGCTCGATCCTGATCCAGCTGGCACGCCGTCTCACCGGCCTTACCGTGGTTGCGACTGCAACGCGGCCGGAGTCGCAGAAATGGTGCCTCGATCTCGGCGCGCATGCGGTGATCGATCACGGCAAGCCGATGAAGGAGCAGATCGAAGAGCTCAAGGTGCCGCCGGTCGCGCTGGTGGCGAGCCTCACCTTCACCGACCAGCACTACAAGTCGATCGCCGAGTTCATGGCGCCGCAGGGCCGGTTCGGCCTGATCGACGATCCGCCGGAATTCACCATGAGCACGTTCAAGGGCAAGGCGATCTCGGTGCACTGGGAATCGATGTTCACGCGCTCCTCATTCCAGACACCCGACATGATCGCGCAGCATCATCTGCTGAACGACGTCGCCGATCTCATCGACAAGGGCGTTCTGCGCACCACGCTCGACCAGACCTTCGGCACGATCAACGCAGCCAATCTCAAGCGCGCGCATGCGCTGCTGGAGAGCGGCAAGTCGCGCGGCAAGATCGTGCTGGAGGGGTGGTAGAACATGTCGTTGGGGTGGGTTACGCCTGCGGCTAACCCACCCTTGCGCCCGGCCTAGGCGATCGTGTTGACGATGCCGCCTTCGGCGCGCAGCGCCGCGCCATTGGTCGCTGACGCCTGCTTCGAGGCGACGTAGACCACCATGTTCGCGATCTCATCGACGCTGGCGAAGCGTTGAATCAAAGAGCTCGGGCGATGCTGCCTGACGAAATTGGCAGCGGCCTCGTCGACCGATTGCCCGTTCTTCTTGGCGAGATCCTTCACGAAGGTCTCGACGCCCTCGGACATGGTCGGACCAGGCAGCACCGAGTTCACGGTGACGCCGGTCCCCCGGGTGAGCTGCGCGAGGCCACGCGCGACCGCGAGCTGGGCCGTCTTGCTCATTCCGTAGTGCATCATCTCGACGGGAATGTTGAGCCCGGATTCCGAGGAGATGAAAACGATGCGGCCCCAGTTGCGCCCAAGCATGCCCTTCATATAGGCGCGCGACAGCCGCACGCCGCTCATCACGTTGACTTCGAAGAATCGGCTCCAGTCTTCGTCCGGGATCTCGAAGAAGTCTTTCGGCTCGAAGATGCCGGCGTTGTTGATGAGGATGTCGACCTCGGGCAGATCAGCCACGAGCGCCTTGCATCCCGCCGCGGTCGAGACGTCGGCGGCGATGCCGCGCACCTTGGCGCCCGCCCCCTCCAGCTTGCGCACGGCCGCATCGACCTTGTCCTGGCCGCGTCCGTTGATGACGACGCTCGCGCCCGAGCCGGCGAGGCCCTTGGCGATGGCGTGGCCGATCCCGGCGGTCGAGCCGGTGACGAGGGCAGTCTTTCCGGACAGGTCGATCTTCATACGCAATCTCCATCGGTGGTGACGAGGATATCGTACCCCGCATGGGCGGCTGCAATCGCCGCTCACCGATGCGTGAGATTTACCTGCGCGATGGGCAGTGTCCGGACAAAGACGACGATGGCATCGAGGTCCTGCGGCGTCATGCCGGTGTCCTCATGAGACGTCGCCGCGCCATACAAAAAAGCGGCGCCCAGGGGCGCCGCTTTCTGAAATCCCGATACCGGCTGGCTTACGCCGCCTCGGCTTCCTTCGCCTGCACCGGACCGGAGTCCTGGCCCTTGGCATCGACGTCGCGGTCGACGAACTCGATCACCGCCATCGCGGCGTTGTCGCCGTAACGGAAGCCCGCCTTGATGATGCGGGTGTAGCCGCCCTGGCGGTCCTTGTAGCGCGGCGCCAGCACGTCGAACAGCTTCTTGACCTGGTCCTTGTCGCGCATCTCGGAGATCGCCTGGCGGCGCATGGACAGGCCGCCTTTCTTGCCGAGGGTGACGAGCTTCTCGACGATGGGGCGAAGCTCCTTGGCCTTGGGCAGAGTGGTGACGATCTGCTCGTGCTTGATCAGCGCGGCCGCCATGTTGGCGAACATCGCGCGGCGATGCTCGGCCGTGCGGTTGAGCTTCCGATGAACCTTGCCGTGACGCATGTGTAGTGTCCTTACTTGAAACTGCCGCGACGGTTCGTCGGACATGTTGCTCAGGTGGGCTGCCTGCGTTCGCCCAGATAGCGAGTGGTGAACGGCGAGGAGCGAATTGTCGTTCGCTATTCGCCACTCCCAATTCGCCAAACTCAGTAGTGATCTTCGAAGCGCTTGGCGAGCTCGTCGATGTTCTCCGGCGGCCAGCCCGGCACTTCCATGCCGAGATGCAGCCCCATCTGGGCCAGCACTTCCTTGATCTCGTTCAGCGACTTGCGGCCGAAGTTCGGGGTGCGGAGCATTTCCGCTTCCGACTTCTGCACGAGGTCGCCGATATAGACGATGTTGTCGTTCTTCAAGCAGTTGGCCGAACGCACCGAGAGCTCGAGCTCGTCCACCTTCTTGAGGAAGGCCGGGTTGAAGGCGAGGTCCGGGATGATCTCCTGGGCGACTTCCTTGCGCGGCTCTTCGAAGTTGACGAACACGTTGAGCTGATCCTGCAGGATGCGCGCGGCGTAGGCCACGGAATCATCCGGCGTCAGCGCGCCGTTGGTCTCGATCGTCATGGTCAGCTTGTCGTAGTCGAGGATCTGGCCCTCGCGGGTATTCTCGACCTTGTAGGAGACCTTGCGAACCGGCGAGTACAGGCTGTCGACCGGGATCAGGCCGATCGGCGCGTCCTCGGGACGGTTGCGCTCGGCGGGCACGTAGCCCTTGCCGGTGGAGACCGTGAACTCCATGCGGATCTCGGCGCCCTCGTCCAGCGTGCAGATCTGCAGCTCCGGATTGAGCACCACGACGTCGCCGACCGTCTGGATGTCACCCGCGGTGACGGCACCAGGGCCCTGCTTCTTCACGACCATGCGCTTGGGGCCCTCGCCCTGCATCTTGATCGCGATGTCCTTGATGTTCAGCACGATGTCGGTGACGTCCTCGCGGACGCCGGCGATCGAGGAGAACTCGTGCAGCACGCCGTCGATGTGCACCGACTGCACCGCGGCGCCCTGCAGCGAGGAGAGCAGGATGCGGCGTAGCGCGTTGCCGAGCGTCTGGCCGAAGCCACGCTCGAGCGGCTCGGCGACGATGGTCGCAAAGCGGGTCGAATCGCTACCGGGCTGAATCTGGAGCTTGTTCGGCCGAATCAGTTCTTGCCAATTTTTCTGGATCGTCACTGTTTCACCCATACAGGCCAGTCGATTTGAAGGTTCAAATACTGGCGTTGGAGAAAGGCCGCGGATCAGTCCCGCGGCTCCTTAAAAAACCATCGCGGGCGACAAGCGCCCGCAACGTCGTATCAGACGCGCCGACGCTTGCGCGGACGGCAACCGTTGTGCGGGATCGTGGTCACATCGCGGATGGAGGTGACGGTGAAACCCGCGGCCTGCAATGCACGGAGCGCCGACTCACGGCCCGAACCCGGACCGGCGACTTCGACTTCCAGCGTGCGCATGCCGTGCTCCTGCGCCTTCTTCGACACGTCCTCGGCAGCCACCTGCGCGGCGTACGGGGTCGACTTGCGCGAGCCCTTGAAGCCCATCGTGCCGGCGGAAGACCAGGCAATCGTGTTGCCCTGCGCGTCGGTGATGGTGATGGTCGTGTTGTTGAACGACGAGTTCACGTGCGCGACGCCGGAGGCGATGTTCTTGCGCTCACGACGACGAACGCGGGTGGCTTCCTTGCCCATAGACTACCTTTCCTGGAGATCTCAAACGCCGCCGTAATGCCAGCGGCTACACCTGTGAAAATGCGAGTGGCGAATGGCGAGCGGCGAACGAATCCATTCGCTGCTCCCCATTCGCCATTCGCGTCGAATTACTTCTTCTTGCCGGCGATGGCCTTGGCCGGACCCTTGCGCGTACGCGCATTGGTGTGGGTGCGCTGGCCGCGCACCGGCAGACCGCGACGATGACGCAGGCCGCGATAGCAGCCGAGGTCCATCAGACGCTTGATGTTGATGCCGACTTCGCGACGCAGATCGCCCTCGACGAGATAGTCGCGGTCAATGACTTCGCGGATCTGGAGCACTTCAGCGTCGCTGAGCTGATTGACCCGACGATCCTCGGGGATCTTCACCTTTTCGAGGATCTCACCAGCGATCTTCTGGCCGATGCCATGGATGTACTGGAGCGCGATCAGCACGCGCTTGTTGGTCGGAATGTTCACGCCGGCAATACGGGCCACGGCCTTCTCTCCTGTTGCCGATCCCTCGTCAGGAATCGGGCTTTAAGTGCTTATGTTTCTCGGGCAGGTGTTCACAAACGCGAACACGACGCCCACCCCTGGTCTTCCTGGGGCCCGGCATCGTTTGAAACTATCCGACTTGGATGCGGGGCTTATTAAGGGATTCAGGGGGCTTTCGTCAACCGCCGCTAGCGCCTGGCTCGCTTTTTCGTGACCTTTTTTGCGACCTTTCTGGCACCCTTTTTGACGGTCTTCTTGGCGGCCTTTTTAGCCGTTTTCTTGGCTGTCTTCTTTCCTGCCTTTTTGGTGCCTTTTACGACCTTTTTGGCGGATTTGGCTGTCTTTCGAGCCGCTTTCGCCGGCTTTTTGGCTGCTTTCTTGGCGGACTTGGTCTTTTCGGCCGCCCTGGCTGCACTGCGCGCACGCGACTTCCCATGCGGCTTCCCATGCGACTTCCCATGCGTCTTGGGCTCGACCGCGCCCAGCGCCAGCAGCTGGCGATGGATGGCACGGGTCACCTCGTCGATGGCCATCATGCCGTCGATGGTCGACAGCTTCCGGCGCTCGGAATAGTAGTGAATCAGCGGTTCCGTCTGGCTGCGGTAGCTGGCCAACCGCTTGGTCAGGACTTCCGGGGTGTCGTCAAGGCGGACCTCCTCCCCGCGCTCCCGCATCTGGGCGACGCGGGTCTCGACCCGGCTCAGCAGCGCGCTCTCGTTGACGCGAAGCTCGATCACGGCGTCCAGCTTGAGGTGCTTGTGCCGGAGCAGATCATCCAGAGCCTCGGCCTGCGGCACGGTGCGCGGGAAGCCGTCGAGGATGAAGCCATGCTTGGCGTCCGGCTGGTCGATACGGTCGGAGATAATTCCCACCACAACCTCGTCAGGCACGAGCCCGCCGCTGGCCATGATTTCCTTGGCCTTCAGTCCGACCGGCGTCCCCGCCGCAACGGCTGCACGCAACATCTCACCGGTCGAGAGCTGGACGATGCCATAGCGCTGCACCAGCAGCTGCGCCTGGGTGCCCTTGCCCGATCCTGGCGGTCCCAGAAGTATAATTCTCATTGGCGTACGCCCCCCATTGGGTGAGCGATATGTCGCGCACCCCTGTTTGAAACTCTGCAACAGTGCAAATCATAATCAGCGCCGCACCGCTACCCATATCATAGGGGAGCAAATGCCCGGACGCCAAGAAGGCCTTTGAAACCAGGGATTGCGCTGCCGCGAGAGCAGCCCTGCCTTCGCCGAACGGCTGGCTGATCGCCCTGGCGGGCCGCGCGTTGCTTGCGCAGCGAATCGGCGGCGCAGATGCGCCGCCTGGAGAGGACGCCGCGCCTTAGCGGCGCCGGCCCCGCAGCTTCGACTTGCGGATCAGGCCTTCATACTGATGAGCCAGCAGATAGCCCTGCACCTGCGCCACGGTATCCATGGTGACGCTGACGACGATCAGCAGCGAAGTGCCGCCGAAATAGAACGGCACCGAGGCATAGGAGATCAGGATTTCCGGGATCAAGCAGACGATCGCCAGGTAAATCGCACCGAGCACGGTGATGCGCGACAGCACGTAGTCGATATATTCCGCCGTGCGCTCGCCCGGACGGATGCCCGGGATGAAGCCACCGTGCTTCTTCAGATTGTCCGCGGTCTCGGTCGGGTTGAACACGATCGCGGTGTAGAAGAACGCGAAGAACACGATCAGCGCGAGATAGAGCACCAGGAACAGCGGACGGCCGTGGCCGAGCTGGGTGGTGATCCACTGGAACCATTCCGGCCCCTTGCCCGCGTTGAAGTTCGCAACCGTGGTCGGCAGCAGCAGCAGCGAGGACGCGAAGATCGGCGGGATCACGCCCGAGGTGTTGAGCTTGAGCGGCAGATGCGAGGACTGGCCCTCGAACATCTTGTTGCCGACCTGGCGCTTCGGATACTGGATCAGGAGCCGGCGCTGGGCGCGCTCCATGAACACGATGAAGGCGATGACGGCCACGGCCATCACGATCACGACCAGGATCAGGCCGGTCGACATCGCGCCCTGACGGCCGAGCTCGAGCATGTTGGCGAGCGCCGCCGGCAGCTCGGCGACGATGCCGGAGAGAATGATCAGCGAGATACCGTTGCCGATGCCGCGCGAGGTGATCTGCTCACCCAGCCACATCAGGAACATGGTGCCGCCGGTCAGCGTGATCGCGGTGGAGAGACGGAAGAACATGCCGGGGTCGCTCACGACGTTGCCGGCACCTTCGAGGCCGACCGCGATGCCGTACGACTGGAACGCGGCCAGGATCACCGTGAGATAGCGGGTGTACTGATTCAGTGTCTTGCGGCCCGCCTCACCTTCCTTCTTCAGCGCCTCGAGCTGCGGCGAGACGGTCGTGAGGAGCTGGATGATGATCGATGCCGAGATGTACGGCATGATGTTCAGCGCGAAGATCGCCATGCGGTGGATGCCGCCACCGGCGAACATGTTGAACATGCCGAGGATGCCGCCTGCCTGCGACTTGAACACCTGCTCCCAGATGTTCGGATCGATGCCGGGCAGCGGGATGTAGGTTCCCAGCCGATAAACGAGTAGCGCACCCAGGGTGAACCAGATGCGCTTCTTCAGTTCGTCGGCCTTGGCGAACGCGCCGAAATTGAGGTTGGCTGCCAGTTGTTCCGCTGCAGAGGCCATATTGGACTTTCTCCCGCCGCCTTTTGCGCCGTCATACCCGCGGCCGGGCTATTTAGCGGACGCCGGACATTATCTGGGGCTTCGGCTTCGATAAGTCCATCGTCCCGCATGCGTAAAGGCCCGCGAGGCGCGGGCCAATGACGCAGTTGTTACGCCGCCTCGCCTTCTTCCTTGGCAGGGGCGAGGATCTTCACCGAACCGCCGGCCTTCTCGACCGCTTCGATCGCGGACTTCGTGGCGCCGTGGACCTCGATGTTCAGCTTCGCCTTGAGCTCACCGCGGCCGAGCAGCCGCAGGCCGGCCTTGGCGCGGCGCAGCACGCCCGCCTTTACCAGGGCCTCGACGTTGACGACGCTGCCGGCCTCGAGCTTCTTGGCATCGATCGCGTCCTGCAGACGGTCGAGATTGATCTCGGCGTACTCAACGCGGAAGATGTTGTTGAAGCCGCGCTTGGGCAGACGGCGATGCAACGGCATCTGACCGCCTTCGAAGCCCTTGATGCGCACGCCCGAACGTGCGGTCTGGCCCTTGCCGCCGCGGCCGGACTGCTTGCCCTTGCCCGAACCAATGCCACGGCCAACGCGCATGCGCTTCTTGCGCGAGCCGGCGTTGTCGGCGATATCGCTGAGCTTCATCGCCCTGCTCCTTGTGTCTTGCGCATGATCTGGCCCGAAAACCGGTATCCACTTTTCGGGATCATGCGCCCTGTTTTACTTCTCGCCGACGATGCGGACGAGATGGTGAACCTTCTCGATCATGCCGCGGACCGCCGGGGTATCCGGCAGTTCGCTGGTGCGGCCGATCTTGTTGAGCTTGAGTCCGATCAGCGTCGAACGCTGCGAGTGATGGCGGCGGATCGCGCTGCCGGTCTGCTCGAGCTTGATCGTCTTTGCGGACTTAGCGGCGTCCTTGGCCATCGTGGTCTACTCCGAAAAGCGTTGGTTAGTCCGCAGCCGCCTCGGCATCGCCGCCGACGCGACGACCCTGGAGGGTGGACACCTTGATGTTGCGGCGCGCCGCGACCGAACGCGGGCTATCCTGATGCTTCAGCGCGTCAAAGGTCGCGCGAACCATGTTGTACGGGTTCGACGAGCCGATCGACTTGGCCACCACGTCCTGGACGCCGAGCGTCTCGAACACGGCGCGCATCGGGCCGCCGGCGATGATGCCGGTACCGGCAGGGGCTGCACGCAGGTAGACGCGGCCCGCGCCATGACGGCCGGCAATGTCGTGATGCAGCGTACGGCCCTCACGCAGCGAGACGCGGGTCAGGTTGCGCTTGGCGGACTCGGTGGCCTTGCGGATCGCCTCGGGAACTTCGCGCGCCTTGCCGTGACCGAAGCCGGCGCGGCCCTTCTGATCGCCGATCACGAC
The DNA here is from genome assembly GCF_054058595.1 of Bradyrhizobium sp. USDA 4472. Taxonomy (NCBI): domain Bacteria; kingdom Pseudomonadati; phylum Pseudomonadota; class Alphaproteobacteria; order Hyphomicrobiales; family Nitrobacteraceae; genus Bradyrhizobium; species Bradyrhizobium sp. USDA 4472. The sequence goes on along the minus strand of NZ_JBSSAM010000001.1, from coordinate 5,675,458 downwards.
CAGCGCGGCGAAACCGAAGCGCTTGCCGCCCTTCACGACCTTGGCGACGCGGTTGATGTGCACGAGCTTGTCGACGAACTCGCTGTCGCGCTCCTCGCGCTCCCTGCGTTCACGTCCGCCGCCGCCGCGTTGATCGCGTCCACCACGTTGTTCGCGTTCTGCCATTTTTCCAATCCTTCAGAGGCTTGCGCCTCAATCCTCAAATTCTGTTAGAAGCTCAGCCCGCTCTCGCGCGCAGCGTCGGCAAGAGCCTTGACGCGCCCGTGGTAGAGATAGCTGCCGCGATCGAACACGACTTCCTTGACACCCTTCTCGGCAGCGCGCTCGGCCAGCAGCTTGCCGACCGCCTTCGCCGCATCGATGTCGGCGCCGGTCTTGCCGCCGTCCCGCATCGACTTCTCGAGCGAGGAGGCAGAGGCCAACGTCTCGCCCTTCAAGTCGTCGATGACCTGGGCGTAGATGTGCTTGGACGAGCGGAACACCGACAGACGCGGACGGCCACCACCGGAGCGGCGCAGCTTCAGCCGCACACTCCGCTTGCGCCGGGCATTCGTAACCTTGGCTTTGGACATGACCGGCTCCGTTACTTCTTCTTGCCTTCCTTGCGGAAGATGAATTCGCCAACATACTTCACGCCCTTGCCCTTGTAGGGCTCCGGCGGGCGATAGGAGCGGATCTCAGCGGCGACCTGGCCGACGCGCTGGATGTCGCTGCCCGCCACCGTGATCTCGGTCGGCTTCGGCACGGTGATCGTGATCCCTTCCGGGATCGTGTAGATCACGTCGTGGCTGTAACCGAGCGCCAGCTGCAGGTTCTTGCCCTGCATCGCGGCGCGGTAACCGACGCCGGTGATTTCGAGCTTCTTCTCGAACCCCTTGGTGACGCCTTCGACCAGATTCGCGACCTGGGCGCGAGCGGTACCGTACAGCGCCCGCGCGCGGTTGGTCTCAGCCCGCGGCTTGACCTTGATCTGGCCGCTCTCGAGCTTCACCTCGACGTCGTCGTGAACGACGAACTGAAGCTGGCCCTTCGGCCCCTTCATCTTGACGGTCTGCCCATCGACGGTCGCGGTCACACCGGACGGCACCGCCACAGGCTTTTTGCCAACACGTGACATGGATCAAAAATCCTTCTCAGAACACCGTGAAGAGGACTTCACCGCCCACGTTCGCTTCACGCGCACTGTGGTCGGCCATGATCCCCTTCGGCGTCGACAACACCGAAATACCGAGTCCGTTATTGACCCGCGGCAGGTTCTTCACCGAGGCGTAAACGCGACGCCCGGGCTTGGAAACACGTTCGATCTCGCGGATGACGGGCTCGCCGTCGAAATACTTCAGCTCGATCTCGATCTCGCTGCGGCCCGAGGAGTGCTCGAGGGTCGCGTAACCGCGGATGTAGCCCTCGCTCTTCAGCACTTCGAGGACGTTCTCGCGCATCTTCGAACCAGGGGTGGAGACCTTGTTCTTGGAACGCATCTGCGCGTTGCGGATACGGGTGATCAGATCGCTGATTGGATCGTGCGTAGACATCTAAACGACCCTCCTTACCAGCTCGACTTGACGAGGCCCGGGACCATGCCCTTGGAGCCAAGGTCGCGCAGCGCGATACGGGACAGCTTGTTCTTGCGATAGTTGGAGCGCGGGCGACCCGACAGCTCGCAACGCAGACGGATGCGGGTGGCCGACGAATTGCGCGGCATTTCCGCAAGCTTCAGGGTGGCGGCGAACCGCTCTTCCATCGGCAGCGTCTTGTCGGCGATGATCGCCTTCAACCGCTCGCGCTTCGGGGCGGCGTTCTTCACCATCCGCTTGCGCCGGTTGTTCTTCTCGACTGAACTCTTCTTTGCCATGCTTGGCTCCTGGGTATCCGCGTTTGAGAGGCTTTAGGTCAGCGTCTCACTGCCGGAACGGGAAATTGAAAGCGGTCAACAAGGCCCTCGCCTCTTCGTCGGTCCTGGCCGTGGTGCAGACGGTGATGTCCATACCGCGGGCTTCCGTGACCTTGTCGAAGTCGATCTCGGGGAAAATGATGTGTTCCTTGATGCCGAGCGAGTAGTTGCCGCGGCCGTCAAAGCTCTTCGGGTTCAAGCCGCGGAAGTCGCGGACGCGCGGCAGCGCGACCGTCACCAGGCGATCGATGAACTCGTACATGCGGGCCTTGCGCAGCGTGACCTTGCAGCCGATCGGCTGGTTCTCACGCAGCTTGAAGGTCGCGATCGCGATACGCGAATAGGTCACGATCGCCTTCTGGCCGGCAATCTGGGTCAACTCGGCAGCGGCGGTCTCGGCCTTCTTGCGATCGTTGACGGAATCGCCAACGCCCATGTTCAGCACGACCTTGTCCAGGCGCGGAACCTGCATCACGTTCTCATACCCGAACTTCTCGGTCATGGCCGTGCGGATCTTCGCGTCGTATTCCGCGCGCAGGCGCGGGGTGTAAGCGGCCTCAGCCATCGATCTCAGCTCCCGAGCGCTTGGCGATGCGGACCTTCTTGCCGTCCGCCAGAATCTTGAATCCGACGCGGGTCGGCTTTCCATCCTTGCCGACATACGCGATGTTGGACAGTTGGATCGGCGCCTCTTTCGAGATGATGCCGCCCTCCTGGGCCTGCGTCTGCTTCTGGTGACGCTTGACCATGTTGATGCCGCGCACGAGTGCGGTGCCGGCGTCCGGGCGAACCTCGAACACCTCGCCGCTGCGGCCCTTGTCGCGGCCTGTCAGCACGACGACCTTGTCGCCCTTGCGGATCTTCGCAGCCATCACAGCACCTCCGGCGCGAGCGAAATGATCTTCATGTGGTTCTTGGCGCGCAGCTCGCGCGGCACGGGCCCGAAGATACGGGTGCCGACCGGCTCGGACTGGTTGTTGATCAGAACGGCGGCGTTGCGGTCGAAGCGGATGACCGAACCGTCAGCGCGGCGGATGTCCTTGCGGACACGCACCACGACGGCCTTCATCACGTCGCCCTTCTTCACCTTGCCACGCGGAATGGCTTCCTTGATCGAGACGACGATGATGTCGCCGATGGTGGCGTAGCGGCGCTTGGAGCCCCCGAGCACCTTGATACACATGACACGGCGTGCGCCAGAATTGTCGGCCACGTCGAGGTTGGTCTGCATCTGAATCATTGATGCACCTCGTCCTCTTTCTCTTTGCGCCAGCCTAGCCGGCGCTCAACATTTCCCTGAAGTCGGTCGGCCAAGGCCGACAGATCAGGCGGTTTTCTTGTGCTCACCCCGGATCACGATCCAGGACTTCAACTTCGAAATCGGCTTCGATTCCTCGATCCACACCATGTCGCCCGGCTTGAACTCGTTGTTCTCGTCGTGCGCGTGGTAGTTCTTCGAACGGCGGATCGTCTTCTTGTAGATCGGATGCGTGAAGCGGCGGTCAACGCGCACCACGACGGTCTTGGCAGTCTTGTCGCTGACGACCACGCCTTGCAAAGTACGTTTCGGCATATCCGTTAGCCCCTTACTTCTTCTTGGCGCGCGTCTGCGCGGCGACGGTCTTGATCCGGGCAATGTCACGGCGAGCCTCGCGCAGGCGCGAGGTGTTCTCGAGCTGCCCGGTGGCACGCTGGAAGCGCAGGTTGAAGCGCTCCTTCTTGAGGTTCAGGACGGCGTCGTCCTGCTGGTCGGGGCTCATCGCGCGGATGTCTTCGATCTTCATCTGGGCCATGGCCGTTACTCCGCAATGCGCTCGACGAAGCGCGTCTTGATCGGCAGCTTGGCGGCCGCCAGGGTCAGCGCTTCACGCGCCGTCTGGGTGTTGACGCCGTCGATCTCGAACAGCACCCGGCCCGGCTTGACGCGGGCGACCCACAGTTCCGGCGAACCCTTGCCGGAGCCCATGCGGACTTCGGCCGGCTTCTTCGACACCGGAACGTCCGGGAATACGCGGATCCAGACGCGGCCGGCGCGCTTCATGTGGCGGGTCAGCGCGCGGCGGGCGGCTTCGATCTGGCGCGCGGTGACGCGCTCCGGCTCGGTCGCCTTCAGGCCGAACTGGCCGAACGCCAACGTCGCGCCCGAAGTCGCAACGCCGTGAATGCGGCCCTTATGCGCCTTCCGGAACTTCGTTTTCTTAGGTTGCATCATGGCTTTAAGCCCTCAAATTCCTGTGCTGGATCAGGCCGCAGCCGTATCGCGGCGCTGACGGCCACCACGATCGCTGCTACCGCCCGTCTCGCCTTCGGCCATTCTCTTGTCCTGGGCCATCGGATCGTGCTCGAGGATCTCGCCCTTGAAGATCCAGACCTTGACACCGCAAGTGCCGAAGGTCGTGAACGCGGTCGCAACGCCGTAGTCGATGTCCGCGCGCAGCGTGTGCAGCGGCACGCGACCTTCGCGGTACCACTCCATGCGCGCGATTTCCGCACCGCCCAGGCGACCCGAGCAGTTGATGCGGATGCCTTCCGCGCCGAGACGCATCGCCGACTGAACGGCGCGCTTCATGGCGCGGCGGAACGCGACGCGCCGCTCGAGCTGCTGCGCGATCGATTCGGCCACCAGCGTCGCATCGAGCTCCGGCTTGCGGATTTCGACGATGTTGATGACGACGTCCGACGAGGTGATGTCCGCGACCTTCTTGCGCAGCTTGTCGATATCGGCGCCCTTCTTGCCGATCACCACGCCCGGGCGAGCCGAGTGGATGGTGACGCGGCACTTCTTGTGCGGACGCTCGATCACGATGCGGGCGACGGCCGCCTGCTTGAGCTCCTTGTGCAGGATCTCACGGATCTTGACGTCCTCATGCAGCAGCTTGCCGTATTCCTGCTTGCCGGCGAACCAGCGCGAATCCCAGGTCCGGTTGATGCCGAGGCGCAGACCGATCGGATTGATCTTTTGACCCATCGTGTTCTCCTGCGTCCCTTAGGCCGCTGCTTCGGCTTCGACCTGACGAACGATGATCGTCAGCTGCGAAAATGGTTTGTAGACACGGCCCGACCGACCACGGCCGCGAGCAGCAAAGCGCTTCATCACGAGACCATTGCCGACGAAGGCCTGCGACACGACGAGATCATCGACGTCGAGGTCGTGGTTGTTCTCGGCATTGGCGATAGCCGATTCCAGGCACTTCTTCACGTCGACCGCGATCCGCTTGCGCGAAAACTGCAGGTCGGCGAGCGCGGCGGAAGCCTTCCGGCCGCGAATGAGCTGGGCGACCAGGTTGAGCTTCTGCGGGCTCACCCGCAGCATCCGGGCGACCGCCTTGGCCTCGTTCTCGGCGAGGCTCCGTTCGCGCTTAGGTTTGCTCATCGTTTAATCCTCAAGCCTTCTTGGCTTTCTTGTCGCCGGAGTGGCCATGGAAGGTCCGGGTCGGCGAGAACTCGCCGAACTTGTGACCGACCATTTCCTCGTTGACGGCCACCGGCACGTGCTTCTGACCATTGTAGACGCCGAAGGTCAGGCCCACGAACTGCGGCAGGATCGTCGAGCGACGGCTCCAGATCTTGATGACGTCGTGACGGCCGGACGCGCGCGCGGCATCTGCCTTCTTGAGCAGAGAACCCTCGACGAACGGGCCTTTCCAGACTGAACGAACCATGTCCGTCGTTCCTTACTTCTTCCGCTTGTGGCGGCTTAGGAGAATGAATTTGTTGGTCGACTTGTTGGTACGGGTCTTCTTGCCCTTGGTCGGCTTGCCCCACGGAGTGACCGGGTGACGACCGCCCGAGGTACGACCTTCACCACCGCCGTGCGGATGGTCGATCGGGTTCATGGCAACACCGCGGTTGTGCGGGCGACGGCCCATCCAACGCTTGCGACCGGCCTTGCCGATCGAGGTGTTCATGTGATCCGGGTTCGACACCGCACCGATCGTGCCGCGGCAACGGCCGTGCACCAGGCGCTGCTCGCCCGAGTTCAGGCGGATGATGACGTAGTCCTGATCGCGGCCGACGAGCTGGGCGTAGGTACCAGCCGAGCGAGCGAGCTGACCGCCCTTCCCGATCTTGACCTCGATGTTGTGGATGATCGTGCCGACCGGCATGTTGCCGAGCGGCATGACGTTGCCCGGCTTCACGTCGACATAGTTGCCGGCGACGATGGTGTCACCCACCGCCAGGCGCTGCGGCGCCAGGATGTAGGCCTGCTCGCCGTCCTGATACTTGATCAGCGCGATGAAGCCGGTGCGGTTCGGATCGTATTCCAGCCGCTCGACAACAGCGGGAACGTCGATCTTCTCGCGCTTGAAGTCGACGGTACGCAGCGTCTGCTTGTGGCCACCGCCGCGGAAGCGCACGGTGATGCGACCGGTGTTGTTGCGGCCGCCCGAGGACTTCTTGCCTTCGGTGAGCGCCTTGACCGGCTTGCCCTTGTAGAGCGCCGAACGATCGACCATGACCAGCTGGCGCTGGCCCGGCGTCGCGGGATTGAATGTCTTCAGTGCCATCGTCGTACGACCTTACAGACCGGTGGTGACGTCGATCCGGTGGCCCTCTTCGAGGGTCACGATCGCGCGCTTGGTGTTCGACTGCGAGCCGAGATTGCCGCGGAAGACCTTGGTCTTGCCCTTGCGGACCAGCGTGTTGACGCTCTTGACCTTGACGTCAAACAGCTTCTCGATCGCTTCCTTGATCTGCGGCTTGGTCGCCTTGGCGGCCACCTTGAACAGGACCTTGTTGTGCTCGGACGCCAGCGTCGCCTTTTCGGTGACAACAGGGGCGACGATCACGTCGTAATGGCGAGCCTCGATGTTCTTCGTCATTTGAAGCGCGCCTCCAGCGCATCGATGGCGGCCTTGGTCAGAACCAGCTTCTGACGGCGCAGGATGTCATAGACGTTGATGCCCTGGATCGGCAGCACATCCATGTTGGGGATGTTGCGGGCCGCGGCGGCAAATCCGTTGTTGAGCTCGGCCCCGTCGATGATCAGCGCGTTGGTCAGCCCGAGGCCCGAGAAATGACCGAGCAACGCCTTGGTCTTGGCGGCTTCCAGCGCGGCCTTGTCGATCACGAGCAGATCGCCGTCCTTGGCCTTGGCCGACAGCGCATGCTTGAGAGCAAGCGCGCGGACCTTCTTCGGCAGGTCGGTGGCGTGCGAACGCACGACCGGACCGAAGGCACGACCGCCGCCGCGGAACTGCGGCACGCGGGCCGAGCCGTGACGAGCACCGCCGGTGCCCTTCTGCTTGTACATCTTCTTGCCGGTGCGCCAGATCTCGGCGCGGCCCTTGGCCTTGTGCGTGCCGGCCTGACGCTTGTTCAGCTGCCACTGCACGCAACGCGCAATGATGTCCTGGCGCGGCTCAAGGCCGAAAATGGCGTCGGACAGCTGGACCGAGCCCGCTTCCTTGCCCTCGAGGGTGGTGACCTTCAATTCCATCTCACGCACCCTCTTGCTGGGCCGCGGCTTCGGCTTCGCCGCCCGCAACCTTGAACTTGCCGGGCTTCGGAGCTTCCTTCGGCAGCGGCTTCTTGACGGCGTCGCGCACGCGGATCCAGCCGCCCTTGGAGCCGGGAACGGCGCCTTCGACGAGGATCAGGCCACGCTCGACGTCGAGCTGAACAACGCGGAGGTTGAGCGTGGTGATGCGGTCGACACCCATGTGGCCGGGCATCTTCTTGTTCTTCCAGGTCTTGCCGGGGTCCTGACGACCACCGGTCGAGCCGATCGAACGATGCGAGATCGACACGCCGTGCGTCGCGCGCAGACCACCGAAGTTCCAGCGCTTCATACCGCCGGCGAAGCCCTTACCGACCGAGGTGCCGGTGACGTCGACGAACTGGCCCACGACGAAGTGGTCGGCGAGAATCTCGGCGCCCACGGGGATCATGGCATCCGCGGAGACGCGGAATTCCTCGACCTGCCGCTTCGGCTCGACCTTGGCGACCGCGAACTGGCCGCGCTCTGCCTTGGGCATGTACACGGTCTTGCGGCTGCCAGAACCAAGCTGGAGCGCAACATAACCGTTCTTCTCTTCAGTGCGGTGGCCTACGACCTGGCAATTGCCGAGCTTCAGCACGGTCACGGGGATGTGCTCGCCGGCCTCTGTAAAGACCCGCGTCATCCCGACCTTTTGTGCGATCACTCCGGAGCGCATCGGCGTGCTTCCTGTTCTTTCTGTCCGCTAGTGGCGAACGTGATCCAAAAATCTTAGAGCTTGATCTCGACGTCGACACCGGCGGCCAGGTCGAGCTTCATCAAAGCATCGACGGTCTGCGGGGTCGGATCGACGATGTCGAGCAGACGCTTGTGAGTGCGCATCTCGAACTGTTCGCGGCTCTTCTTGTCGACGTGGGGCGAACGGTTGACGGTGAACTTCTCGATGCGGGTGGGCAGCGGAATGGGTCCGCGGACCTGCGCACCGGTGCGCTTCGCCGTGTTCACGATCTCCCGGGTCGACGTATCGAGGATACGATGGTCGAACGCCTTGAGACGGATGCGAATATTCTGGCCGTTCATTGCCGTGTCTTTCTTAGTGAGTGGCGAGTAGCGAACAGCGAATGGATTTCATCCACTCGCCACCCGCCATTCCCTATTCGCGTGATTACTCGATGATCGAAGCGACGACGCCGGCACCGACGGTGCGGCCACCTTCGCGGATCGCGAAGCGGAGCTTCTCTTCCATCGCGATCGGCACGATCAGGTGCACTTCCATCGCGATGTTGTCGCCCGGCATCACCATCTCGGTGCCTTCCGGCAGGTGCACGACACCGGTCACGTCGGTGGTGCGGAAGTAGAACTGCGGACGGTAGTTGGTGAAGAACGGGGTGTGGCGACCGCCCTCTTCCTTGGTGAGGATGTAAGCCTCGGCCTTGAACTTGGTGTGCGGCTTGACCGAACCCGGCTTGGCCAGAACCTGGCCGCGCTCGACGTCCTCGCGCTTGGTACCGCGGAGCAGCGCACCGATGTTGTCGCCGGCCTGGCCCTGATCGAGCAGCTTGCGGAACATTTCGACGCCGGTGACGGTGGTCTTCTGGGTGGCGCGGAGACCGACGATCTCGATTTCCTCGCCGACCTTGACGATACCGCGCTCAACACGGCCGGTCACGACGGTGCCGCGGCCCGAGATCGAGAACACGTCTTCAACCGGCATCAGGAACGGCTGGTCGATCGGACGCTCCGGCTGCGGGATATAGCTGTCGACGTTCTTCATCAGCTCGATGATGGCGTCGTGGCCGAGCTTCTTGTCCGAATCTTCGAGAGCGGCGAGAGCCGAACCCTTGATGATCGGAATCTTGTCGCCCGGGAATTCATACTTCGAGAGCAGCTCGCGGACTTCGAGCTCGACGAGCTCGAGGAGCTCCGGATCGTCGACCATGTCGCACTTGTTGAGGAACACGACGAGCGCGGGCACGCCGACCTGGCGGGCGAGCAGGATGTGCTCGCGGGTCTGCGGCATCGGGCCGTCAGCAGCCGACACGACCAGGATCGCACCGTCCATCTGGGCAGCGCCGGTGATCATGTTCTTCACGTAGTCGGCGTGGCCGGGGCAGTCGACGTGCGCGTAGTGGCGGTTCGGCGTCTCGTACTCGACGTGCGCGGTCGAGATGGTGATGCCGCGCGCCTTCTCTTCCGGCGCCTTGTCGATCTGGTCGTACGCGGTGAACGTCGCACCGCCGGCTTCGGCGAGAACCTTGGTGATCGCCGCGGTCAGCGACGTCTTGCCATGGTCGACGTGACCGATGGTACCGATGTTGCAGTGCGGCTTGGTACGTTCAAACTTAGCTTTGGCCATTTGACTCTCCGTTCAATCGTCAGTTCGTGACCGACGACAATCAGGCAAACTTCTTCTGGACTTCTGCCGACACGTTGGCCGGCGCTTCTGCGTAGTGGTCGAACTGCATGGTGAAGGTGGCGCGACCCTGGCTCATCGAGCGCAGATTATTCACGTACCCGAACATGTTCATGAGCGGCACCATCGCGTTGATGACGTTGGCGTTGCCGCGCATGTCCTGCCCCTGGATCTGACCGCGCCGGGAATTCAGGTCGCCGATGACCGAACCGGTGTAGTCTTCCGGGGTCACCACTTCGACCTTCATGATCGGCTCGAGCAGGACGGACTTGCCCATCTGGAGCGCTTCGCGGAAGCAGGCGCGCGAGGCGATTTCGAAGGCGAGTGCCGACGAGTCGACGTCGTGATACTTGCCGTCGACGAGCTGCACCTTGACGTCGACCACGGGGAAGCCCGCGACCACGCCGGACGACAGCACGCTCTCGAGGCCCTTTTCGACGCCGGGGATGTATTCCTTCGGCACGGCGCCGCCGACGATCTTCGATTCGAACTCGTAGCCCTTGCCGGGCTCGTTCGGCTCGACGATGAACGACACCGCAGCGAACTGGCCGGTACCGCCGGTCTGCTTCTTGTGGGTGTAGCTATGCTCGACGCGCTTGGTGACACGCTCCCGGAACGCCACCTGCGGTGCGCCGATGTTGGCGTCGACCTTGTAGGTGCGCTTGAGGATGTCGACCTTGATGTCGAGGTGGAGTTCGCCCATGCCCTTCAGGATGGTCTGGCCGGACTCGTGGTCGGTCGACACGCGGAAGGACGGATCCTCCGCGGCGAGCTTGGCCAGCGCCACGCCCAGCTTCTCCTGGTCGGCCTTGGACTTCGGCTCGATCGCGATCTCGATGACCGGCTCGGGGAATTCCATCTTTTCCAGGATCACCTGCTTGTCGGGATCGCACAGCGTGTCGCCGGTGCGCGCTTCCTTCAGGCCAGCCAGAGCGACGATGTCGCCGGCATAGGCTTCCTTGATGTCTTCGCGGTTGTTCGCATGCATCAAGAGCATGCGCCCGATGCGCTCCTTCTTCTCACGGGTCGAGTTCACGACGCCGGTGCCGCTCTGGAGAACGCCGGAGTAGATGCGGCAGAAGGTGATGGTGCCGACGAACGGGTCGTCCATGATCTTGAACGCGAGCAGCGCCAGCGGCTCCTTGTCGTCCGCCTTGCGCACGACTTCGTTGCCCTTGTCGTCGGTGCCCTTGATCGCAGGCACGTCGAGCGGCGACGGCAGGTAGTCGACGACGGCGTCGAGCAGCGGCTGCACGCCCTTGTTCTTGAAGGCCGAGCCGCACAGCACGGGATAGAACGCGCCGGTCAGCACCGCCTTGCGGATCAGGCGCTTCAGGGTCGCCTCGTCCGGCTCCTTGCCGTCGAGGTAAGCGGCCATGGCGTCGTCGTCGAGCTCGACGGCGGCTTCCACCATCTTCTCGCGGTATTCCTTGGCCTGGTCGACGAGGTCTTCGGGAATGTCGACATAGTCGAACTTCGCGCCGAGCGACTCGTCGTTCCAGACAACGCCCTTCATCTTCACGAGGTCGACGAGACCCTTGAAGTTGTTCTCGGCACCGATCGGAAGCTGGATCGCGACGGGCTTGGCACCCAGACGGTCAACGATGTCGGCCAGACACTTGAAGAAGTCGGCGCCGATCTTGTCCATCTTGTTGGCGAAAACGATGCGGGGAACCTTGTACTTGTCGCCCTGGCGCCAGACGGTCTCGGTCTGGGGCTCAACACCCTGGTTCGAATCGAGCACGCAGACGGCACCGTCGAGCACGCGCAGCGAACGCTCGACTTCGATGGTGAAGTCGACGTGGCCGGGGGTGTCGATGATGTTCAGGCGCTTGCCGGCCCAGAACGCAGTGGTCGCGGCCGAGGTGATCGTGATGCCGCGCTCCTGCTCCTGCTCCATCCAATCCATCGTCGCGGCACCTTCGTGCACTTCGCCGATCTTGTGGCTCTTGCCGGTGTAGTAGAGGATGCGCTCGGTCGTCGTCGTCTTACCGGCGTCGATATGCGCCATGATACCGAAGTTACGGTAGTCCTCGATGGCATGTTGGCGGGGCATGGGGTGTTCCTTGCGAGTCCGTTTGTTTCGCCGTTACCAGCGATAGTGCGAGAAGGCGCGGTTGGCTTCCGCCATCCGGTGCACGTCTTCGCGCTTCTTGACGGCGTTCCCACGGTTGTTCGATGCATCCAGGAGCTCCGCCGAGAGACGCTCCGTCATCGTCTTTTCGTTACGCTCGCGCGCGGCCGAGATTAGCCAGCGGATACCCAGCGCCTGGCGGCGGGTCGAGCGAACTTCGACCGGCACCTGGTAGGTCGCGCCACCGACGCGGCGGGAGCGCACTTCGATCGTCGGCATGACATTCTCGAGCGCCTGCTCGAACACGCCGAGCGGGTTCTGCTTGGTCTTGCCTTCGATGAGGCTGAATGCACCGTAGACGATGCCTTCGGCGACCGACTTCTTGCCGGCGTACATCACCGAGTTCATGAATTTCGTGACGATGATGTTCCCGAACTTCGGATCGGGAAGAACTTCGCGCTTTTCCGCTGAGTGGCGACGAGACATGGAGCTGGTTCCCGCTTACTTCGGACGCTTCGCGCCGTACTTCGAACGACGCTGCTTACGGTTCTTGACGCCCTGAGTATCCAGAACGCCGCGGAGGATGTGGTAGCGCACGCCGGGCAAATCCTTGACGCGGCCGCCGCGGATCATGACCACCGAGTGCTCCTGGAGGTTATGGCCCTCACCCGGGATGTAGCCGATCACCTCGAAACCGTTGGTCAGACGCACCTTGGCGACCTTACGAAGCGCCGAGTTCGGCTTCTTCGGGGTCGTGGTGTAGACGCGCGTGCAAACACCACGCTTCTGCGGCGACTGCTGCAGCGCCGGCACCTTCTTGCGCGACTTCTGCACTTCACGCGGTTGAGCGATCAGCTGGTTGATCGTCGGCATCCTGGCCTTACCCTTTGTTATCGCGGCCCCTTGCAGGCCCGCTGTCTTGCCGCGGCCCGTTGCCGGGACCGCAAATTCTCTCGAGCCACCCGCTCGATCGGGCCCGCCCGCGCGGAACAATCCACACAAAGCGAAATCGCGCCAACCGCTCATTGCTGAGTGGAAAGCGCTTCGACGCCACAGAGGACCGCAGTATTAAGGCCGATCAGCATAAGCCGCGGCCCGCGCACTGAGGTCATGCATCCGAATTCGACCACAGGAGAACGCGCCCCAGAGGCCTAAAATCGCACTGGCATTGCCTAGCTATTATCGACAGCGTTTGAGCGGCATTCGTCGAGGTTGGTGCCCGCTTAGCGACCCCTGGGGATCAACGGGTGGCCCGTTCCGACGTTGGCAATGCTCACCGCCTGTCGTTAAGTGAGGCGCTTTCTATAAGTGAGAATCGATCAAGTCAAGGCGAAACGACAGTCGCAAAGCGCTTCTGGCAGCTTCGGAAATTGCCCGGTCGTCCCCTGACGCGCCTCCCCGATATGGGAACGATATCCCGGCTCCGCCAAGCTTCCATCGATTAACACCCGTATAAAATATACTTTTATGTCGGCCGCTAAGGCTTTTTTTCCTCTTGATGCGTCAATCTGCCGCCTTCGGCAGAGACAGGCGCCATGCGGTACACCGACATTGCCATCATTGGCGGAGGACTAGCAGGCTCGACCGCCGCCGCAATGCTCGGGCGTGCCGGCATTTCAGCGATTCTGATCGACCCGCATGAGACCTATCCGGCCGATTTTCGCGTCGAAAAGCTGAGCGGTCACGGTCAGGTCGAGCGATTCCACCAAACGGGAATCGCCGACTCGGTCCTGCGTCGCGCGACCTTCTCGGGCGAGAACTGGATCGCGCGATTCGGCCACATGCTCGACAGGGCGCCGAGCCGACAGTTCAACATCCTCTACGATTCGCTTGTTAACGCGATCCGCGACGAGATTCCCGACACGGTCGGACGTATCTGGACCAAGGCGGTGTCGGTCGCGACCAGTGCCGAGCGGCAAACGGTAGCCCTCGCCAATGATGAGACCATCTCGGCCCGCCTGGTGTTGCTCGCCAACGGCCTGAATGTCGGCCTGCGCCACCAGCTCGGCATCATCAGGAACGTCATCAGCCCCTGCCATTCGATCTCGATCGGCTTCGACGTGGTGCCGGCCGGGCGGAATGCGTTCGACTTCCCGGCGCTCACCTATTTCTCGGAGCGGCCGAGCGACCGCATCCCCTACATCTCGCTGTTTCCGATCGGCACGCGGATGCGCGCCAATCTGTTCGTGTATCGCGGCTTCGACGATCCCTGGCTGCGCGAGCTGCGCCGCGCTCCGGCCGAGACATTGAACGCCGCGCTGCCGCGGCTGAAGCGCATCACCGGCGCCTTCGACATTCCCGGCGAGTTGAAGGTTCGTCCGGTCGATCTCTACGTGAACGACGCCGGCCGTCAGCCGGGCGTGGTGCTGGCGGGCGACGCTTTCGCCACCTCCTGCCCGGTCGCCGGCACCGGCTGCGACAAGGTGTTCACCGACATCGAGCGGCTCTGCAACGTCCACATCCCGCAATGGCTCGCCAGCGACGGGATGAATGCGGACAAGATTGCCACCTTCTATGCCGACCCGGTCAAGCGGGCCTGTGATGAATGGTCGGCCGCGAAAGCCTTCGACTTCCGCTCGGTCTCGATTGCGACGAGCCCCTACTGGACCGCGCAGCGCTGGGCACGCTTCATGGCGTGGTCGACCCAGGGATTACTGCGCAGGCTTGGAGGCGCGTTCCACCTGGAGCCGAACTTCCTCGGTCACTCCTCGTCCTCGTCCTCATCATCCTCGTCGAGGTCGTCCTCATCCGCGTCTTCGTCATCATCGCTGTCATCGTCGGCCTGAGCGGTCGCGCCGTGCGGCTGATGGATCTGGTCGTTCCACAGCTTGCGATAGATACCGTTCCTGGCAAGCAGCTCGGCATGCGAGCCGCGCTCGATTGCCCTGCCCCCTGAGATCACGATGATCTCGTCCATCTCGACCACCGAGGTCAGACGATGTGTCGACCAAATCATGGTGCGACCCTTGGCGACCTTGAGCAAGGTGCGGTTGATCGCGGCCTCCGTGGTCTGGTCCAGAGCCGAGGTCGCTTCGTCGAGCAGCAGCACGGAGGGATTGCGGATGATCGCGCGTGCGATCGCGATGCGCTGGCGCTGGCCGCCCGACAGCGTGTCGCCGCGTTCGCCGACCGGGGTGTCGTAGCGCTGCCGCAGGCCCATGATGTAGCGGTGAATCTCGGCCTTCTTGGCCGCCTCCTCCACCTCCTCGTCGGTGGCGCCTTCCTTGCCGAGCCGGATGTTCTCGCGGATCGACATGTTGAACAGCATGTTCTCCTGGAACACCACCGCCATGCTCCGGCGCAGCGAATCCAGCGTCACCTTGCGGACGTCGACACCGTCGATGGTGACGCGCCCCTCATCGGGCACGTAGAGGCGAAGGATCAGATTGAGCAGCGTGCTCTTGCCGGAGCCTGACGGACCAACGATGGCGATGCGCTTGCCGGCGTCGAGCTTGAGGCTGAGATTGTCCAGCACCGGCGTCTGGCCGCCTTCATACTGGAAACTAACATGCTCGAAGGTGATGTCGTGGGTGATGCGCGGCAGATCGGGCGCGCCGGGACGATCCGCCCCGCGCGTCGGCTCGTCGAGCAGCTCCTGGATGTGACGGATCGCGGCGGCCGAGGAGATCGACACCGGGATGAAATGCATCACGTGGGCGATGTTGTAGGAGACCTCCCAGAACGCGCTCTCGAAGGTGACGAAGGTGCCGATGGTGATCTGGCCCTTGGTCGCGAGATAGGCGCCGATCGCGAGCACGACGAGGTGCAACAGCAGCACGGAGATGGTGACCGTCCGCTCCACCATCGTGGACAGGAACCCCGCTGCCGCAATCCTGTCGCGGGTCGCATCGTTGCGGAAGGTGAAGAAGCCGAACATCTTGCGTTGCAGGCTGAACGCCTTGATCACGGCCTGCGCCGCCACGTTCTCCTGCACCATTCCGAGCAGCGCGCTCTCGTTCAGCTTCTGCTCGTAGTTGGCCTGCACCGCCTTCGGCGTCAGGATGCGCGGGCCGATCAACGTGATCGGGAATACCAGCAGCGCGACCACCGCGAGCTGCCAGTTCAGGAATAGCATCAGGATGATGCCGGCGATCAACTCAAAGAACGGCAGCGCGGCGCTGTTGACGAAGGACTTGACCGAACCTTCGAAGGCCGAGAGATCGACCGAGAAGCGCGACAGGATCTCGCCACGCTTCGTGCGGCCGAAATAAGCCGCCGGCAGGTCCTGGACATGCTCGAACAGGCGCTTGCGGACGTCGGTGATGACGCAAGCCGCCAACCGCGCATCCCAGCGCTCGTACCAGACCGCGACGATCGAGGTTGAGATGCCGGCAGCCGCCAGCACGCCGAGGATCTTGTACAGCGCCTGGAAATCCTCTTCGCCGAGCGCGTCGTCGATCAGGTATTTCAGGCTGAGCGGCATGATGACGTTGAACAGTGTCTCAACCAGGACGCCGAACGCCACATAACCCAGGATGCGCTTGTAGTTGGACAGGAAGGGCTTGACGAATCCCAAGATCGTCGCGAGCGCGCCGGCAGCTTCGCGGGCGGTAAAGACGACGAGGTCCTCATCATCATCGTCATCGAGCTCAAGCTCGTCGTCATCCTCGTCTTCGTCGTCTTGCAGCTCGGGCGCGGCGCCGGGCGCAAGCTTGTCCTCGAGCTCGGCCGCCTCTTGCGCAGCGAGCTTCTGTTTGTCGGGAGAGAGGGGCCTGGACGCCATGAAACCAACCGATGCTGACGGCCGGCATGACCGCAGAGAGAGCAGGAAATAGCGGACCACCGCTACTCCGCCGATTCTATGCGATCAGGACGAGTTCGGCAAAGCAATTGGCGAATTCATCCGCGCCTGGTGATGTTAGTCCTCGTCTTCGTCCTCGATCTTGTCGAAGAAGGAGTAACGCAAGCTGTCGGCGTCGGCATACCATTGGCCCGGCCCTTTGTTGGCGGCGAGCGTCGCAGTCCATAGCGCGTCGGTGCAGTCCTTGCGGTGCATCGACAGATCGAAGCCGTTGCCGAAGAACAGCTCCGACCATTCCCACCAGGTGCCGAGCTTCTTGACCCCGCGCAGCAGGTCGTAGCGGTCGATCACGGCCGAAGCCATGTCCGAGGTGATCGAGCCGAACACGAGGCCGGTCTTGACCACACGGTTCAACTCGCGGATCGCGCGAACCACCTGCCTGGGCGCAACGTGGCATAGGCTGGTCTCGAAGACGTAGTCGAACGTGCCGTCCTTGAACGGCAGGTCGGTGATCGAACCGAGCTTGTTGAACTTCTTCAGCGCCTTCGGCGTCTTGGCATGGATGGCACGGTTGTTCTCGATGCCCCAGGCGTCGACGCCGCGCTCGCGCAATGCGCCTACCAGCTCGCCGCTGGCGGAGCCCGCGACCAGGAGCTTGGCGCCCTTGGCCTTGCCCCAGACGATGGTGATCAGCTTGGACAGATAATCCGGATCTGTGAACTGCCTCCACACCTCGCCGTAAGGTCCGAGGCCGCGATAATTCTCGAAATAGTCGCGGTCGATCTTGTCGGAAACCGGCTCGCCATCCTCCTGCGCACGCGCGCGGCGCAGCCGCATCATCTCGGTCAGAATGATGTCGGTCGCCGCATCCGAGGAGTCGAGGAGACCGTTCAGCGTGGAATCGAACAGATAGTCGCCTACCACCACGATACCGGGATGCTCCTTCGGCTCGGGTCGATGATTGGACATGACATCGCGAACGGGCAGGCCGCCAGGAATCGCATTCACTGACGACAGCCAACGGTGGATTTTGCCTTCCATGAAATGCGCACGCGCATCCCCAAGCGAGGCCGGCAGCGACTTCAGCGCGGCGTCGATCAGCTCCTGGTCCGACAGATTTGCGAACGCCAGCGCATCGGAGCCGGGAATCAGCCAGTTCAGGACGCCGTACCTGCCGACGTCGTGACGCGCGCCCTCATTGTAGACGCAGCAGCCGCCGAAAGCTTCCGACATGAACCAGGCGCCTGGAATCTTGTCGCCCCAGAACGGAGCGTCGAACAGGATCGAGACGCGCAGATAATGCGCGGGGCGATCGAAATACGAGACGTGCTTGACCATGGACTTGCGCAGCTGCTCGCCTTCCCACCCCATCGTCGAGAGCCAGGAGTGCGGCAGGCACATCAGCACGAGATCGAAGTCGCGCGTCTCCGGCCCCTTGCCGTTCATCATCTTCAGCTGATAGCGGCCGGTCGGCGCCTTGCCGACGGTGAGCACGCGGTGATTGAGCTGGATGTCGGCGCTGACCTCCGACTGCAGGCATTCGACCAGCTGCTCGTTGCCGTTCTGGATGGAATAGAGGCCGATATAGCCATCGACATCCATCAGGTAGTTCTTGAGCGCGTTGAGGCCATTGGTGTTGTGGCTTTCGGTCGCGATGTCGGAGCGCGCCATCACCTTGAAGAAGCGCTTTGCGGTCTCGTCCTCGACCTCTTCGTCGAGCACCTGCTCGGCGGTCTTGTAGGCCCAGGGGTTCTCGTTGTCGTGCGCGCCGACGCCTTCGTAATATTCGATCGGCGACATCTGCTCGGCGCAACGCTTGCGGAACTGCTCGATCGCATCCGCGGTCTTGGCGCCGTATTTGCGGCGCATGCCGGCGACGTCGTCGAGCAACTCGCCGCCGAACTGCACCTGCTCGGCGTCCATCGGAATCGTCTGCAGGCCGAAATGCTGGATCAGCTCGCGCAGCGGATCAGGACCCGTCATCGAATAGTCGTAGATCTCCGCGACGCCGGCCTCGTACATCGCCGGCGCGGAATCGAATTTGCGCGTGACGATCTTGCCGCCGAGGCGATCGGAGGCCTCGAAGATGGTGATGCGACAGAGGTCGCCGAGCTTACGCTTCAAGTACCAGGCGCTCATCAGCCCGCCGGGGCCGCCGCCTACGATTGCGAGATCAAGCATGTGAGTTCCGTGGTCTCCGGCCCTGCCCCCGTCACGGGACCACCGGTCTAAGCTCCCTTAGCAGAAGCACTTTTGCGCCTGAAGGAAAGATGAACAAAGGTTGATCCCGCATCGCAACAGGCAAACAAAGCAGCAAAAAGGCCGGCTTTCGCCGGCCTTTTCGTTATCCTCGTATTCTTACGGATGAAGCACTATTCCGCGGGCGGCAGCGCAGGAAGCTCGGCTTCCGGAGCGGGCGACACGACGGCCGCCTGCTTCTCGCGCTCGTCGAGAATCAGCTTGTCGCGCTTCATGGCGACTTCGCGGATCTTGGCCATGGAGGCGCCGGTGCCCGCCGGGATCAGCCGGCCGACGATGACGTTCTCCTTGAGGCCTTCGAGCGGATCGACCTTGCCGTTGACCGCCGCTTCCGTGAGGACGCGGGTGGTCTCCTGGAACGAGGCCGCCGAGAAGAACGAGCGGGTCTGCAGGCTCGCCTTGGTGATGCCGAGCAGAACCGGCGTTCCCGTGGCGGGCTTCTTGCCCTCTTCCTTGGCCTTCATGTTCAGCGCGTCGAACTCGATCTTGTCGACCTGCTCGCCGGAGATCATGTCCGTGTCGCCCTGATCGGTGACTTCCACCTTCTGGAGCATCTGACGGACAATCACCTCGATGTGCTTGTCGTTGATGAGCACGCCCTGGAGCCGGTAGACCTCCTGGATTTCATTGACCAGATAGGCCGCGAGCTCCTCGATGCCCTTGACCGCAAGGATGTCGTGCGGCGCCGGGTTGCCTTCCACGATGAAGTCGCCCTTTTCGACGACGTCTCCGTCCTGAAGGTGGATGTGCTTGCCCTTCGGGATCAGGTACTCGCGCGCCTCGTCGGTCTTGTCCAGCGGCTCGATCGAGATGCGACGCTTGTTCTTGTAGTCGCGCCCGAACCGGATGGTGCCCGCGATCTCGGCGATGATCGCCGCATCCTTCGGACGCCGTGCCTCGAACAGTTCCGCCACCCGCGGCAGACCGCCGGTGATGTCACGCGTCTTGGCGCTCTCGGTCGAGACACGGGCGAGGATGTCGCCCGGGTTGACCTTGGCTCCGACGTCGACCGAGAGAATGGCGTCGACCGACAGCATGTAGCGGGCATCGCCGCCACGGGCGAGCTTGAGCACCTTGCCGTCCTTGCCCTTCACCACGATGGCCGGACGCAGGTCCGAGCCGCCGCGGGTCGAGCGCCAATCGATGACGACGCGCTTGGCGATACCGGTCGCCTCGTCCAGCGTTTCCGAGATCGACTGGCCCTCGACCAGATCCTCGAACCCGATGGTGCCTTCCACTTCGGTGAGGAGCGGACGGGTGTACGGGTCCCACTCGACGATGCGCTGGCCGCGCTTGACCATGTCGCCTTCATCGACATGCAGGCGCGAGCCGTACTGAATACGGTGCGTCGCACGCTCGGTGCCGTCGGCATCGACCACCGCCACCACCATGTTGCGCACCATCGCGACCAAATGACCTTCGCTGTTGCGGGCGATGGCCTTGTTCCGGATCACGATCTTGCCGTCGAAATTGGCTTCGACGAAAGACTGCTCGTTGAGCTGCGCCGCGCCGCCGATGTGGAAGGTACGCATGGTGAGCTGCGTGCCCGGCTCGCCGATCGACTGCGCCGCGATGACGCCGACCGCTTCGCCGTGGTTGACCGGCGTGCCGCGGGCGAGGTCGCGGCCGTAGCACTTGCCGCAGATGCCGTTGACGAGTTCGCAGGTCAGCGCCGAGCGGATCTTCACCTCCTGCACACCACCCTGCTGAATGGCGTCCAGATGGCTCTCTTCCATCAGCGTGTCGCGCTTGATGATCACCTTGCCCGAGCTGTCGCGCACGTCTTCGCAGGCCGTGCGTCCGAGGATGCGCGAACCGAGCGAAGCGACCACGGTGCCGGCATCGACGATGGCGCGCATCTTGATGCCGAGCTTGGTGCCGCAGTCGGACTGCGTGATGATGCAATCCTGCGCGACGTCGACCAGACGACGGGTCAGGTAGCCGGAGTTCGCGGTCTTCAACGCGGTGTCCGCGAGGCCCTTACGGGCGCCGTGGGTCGAGTTGAAGTACTCGAGAACCGAGAGGCCCTCCTTGAAGTTCGAGATGATCGGCGTCTCGATGATCTCACCCGACGGCTTGGCCATCAGGCCGCGCATGCCGGCGAGCTGGCGCATCTGGGCCGGCGAACCGCGGGCGCCGGAATGAGCCATCATGTAGATCGAATTGATGTCGGCATCGGCGCCGGCCGCCGTCTTCTTGGTGGAGGAGATCTCCTTCATCATCGCCTTGGCGATTTCTTCCGTGGCCTTCGACCAGGCGTCGACGACCTTGTTGTACTTCTCGCCATGCGTGATCAGGCCGTCGTTGTACTGCTGCTCGAAATCCTTCGCCAGCGTACGCGTGGTGTCGACGATCTTCCACTTGGAGTTCGGCACGACCATGTCGTCCTTGCCGAACGAGATGCCGGCCTTGAACGCGTTGTAGAAGCCGAGCGCCATGATGCGGTCGCAGAAGATCACGGTCTCCTTCTGGCCGCAGTGGCGGTAGACCTGATCGATGACGCCCGAGATCTCGCGCTTGGTCATCAGCTTGTTGATGATCTCGTACGAGATGCGCGGGTTGCGCGGCAGCAGATTGCCGAGCATGACGCGGCCGGCGGTGGTCTCGATCCAGCGCTTGGAGACCTTGCCGGTCTCGTCCATGCCTTCCCAGCGATACTTGATCTTGGTGTGGAGGTGGATGACCTTCGCATGCAGGGCGTGCTCGAGCTCGGCCATCTCGCCGAACAGCTTGCCCTCGCCGGGCAGGCCTTCGCGCATGATCGAGACGTAGTAGAGACCCAGGACGATGTCCTGCGACGGCACGATGATCGGCTGACCGTTCGCGGGATGCAGGATGTTGTTGGTCGACATCATCAGCACGCGCGCTTCCAGCTGCGCTTCGAGCGACAGCGGGACGTGCACGGCCATCTGGTCACCATCGAAGTCGGCGTTGAACGCCGAGCAGACCAGCGGGTGAAGCTGGATCGCCTTGCCCTCGATCAGCACCGGCTCGAACGCCTGGATGCCCAGACGATGCAGCGTCGGCGCGCGGTTGAGCAGCACGGGATGCTCGCGGATCACCTCGTCAAGGATGTCCCAGACCTCGGGCCGCTCCTTCTCGACCAGCTTCTTGGCCTGCTTGACGGTGGTGGACAGGCCCTTGGCGTCAAGCCGCGAATAGATGAACGGCTTGAACAGCTCGAGCGCCATCTTCTTCGGCAGACCGCACTGATGCAGGCGCAGCTCGGGACCGACCACGATCACCGAACGGCCCGAATAGTCGACGCGCTTGCCGAGCAGGTTCTGGCGGAAACGGCCCTGCTTGCCCTTCAACATGTCGGCGAGCGACTTCAGCGGGCGCTTGTTGGCACCCGTGATGACGCGGCCGCGACGGCCGTTGTCGAACAGCGCATCGACCGCTTCCTGAAGCATGCGCTTCTCGTTGCGGATGATGATGTCAGGCGCACGCAGCTCCATCAGCCGCTTCAAGCGGTTGTTGCGGTTGATGACGCGGCGATAGAGGTCGTTGAGGTCCGAGGTCGCGAAGCGGCCGCCGTCCAGCGGCACCAGCGGACGCAGGTCCGGCGGGATCACGGGAACGACGGTCAGGATCATCCATTCCGGCTTGTTGCCGGAGTGGCGGAACGCTTCCACGATCTTCAGGCGCTTGGCGAGCTTCTTGTGCTTGATGTCGGAGTCGGTCTCCTGCATTTCCGCACGCAAGGTCAGCTCGAGCTTCTCGAGGTCCATGCCCTTGAGCAGCTCGCGGATCGCCTCGGCGCCGATCATCGCGGTGAAGGAATCCTGGCCGTACTCGTCCTGCGCCTTCAGATATTCGTCTTCCGACAGCAGCTGACGGTCCTTCAGCGCGGTCAGGCCCGGCTCGAGAACGACGTAATATTCGAAGTAGAGGATCCGTTCGAGATCCTTCAGCGTCATGTCCAGCAGCAAGCCGATGCGCGAAGGCAGCGACTTCAAGAACCAGATGTGGGCGACCGGGGCCGCGAGCTCGATATGGCCCATGCGCTCGCGCCGGACGCGCGACAGCGTGACCTCGACCGAGCACTTCTCGCAGATGATGCCCTTGTACTTCATGCGCTTGTACTTGCCGCACAAGCACTCGTAGTCCTTGATCGGCCCGAAGATGCGGGCGCAGAACAGGCCGTCGCGCTCGGGCTTGAAGGTACGGTAGTTGATGGTCTCCGGCTTCTTGATCTCGCCGTAGGACCAGGACAGAATCTTCTCTGGAGACGCGATCGAGATCCGGATCTGGTCGAAGACCTGCGCCGGCGTCGTCGGGTTAAAGAGATTCATAATTTCTTGGTTCATCGTCTTCTCCTCGCGTACCGGTCGCCTCCGGCCGCAAATTCGAAAATCACTCGAGCGGGGCGCCCAGCCCTCAAGGCATCGGGAGGGGCGCCAATGCCCGGCCGTGCAGGCCGGGCATGAAACGTCGTATTACTCGGCTGCTTCCGACGTCGGCGCCGGTCCCATCTTGGAATTGTGCAGGTCGACGTTGAGGCCGAGCGAGCGCATTTCCTTGACCAGCACGTTGAACGATTCCGGAATACCGGCCTCGAAGGTGTCGTCGCCACGCACGATCGCCTCGTACACCTTGGTACGGCCGGCCACGTCGTCCGACTTCACGGTCAGCATTTCCTGCAGCGTGTAGGCCGCGCCGTAAGCTTCGAGCGCCCACACCTCCATTTCGCCGAAGCGCTGGCCGCCGAACTGCGCCTTGCCACCCAGCGGTTGCTGGGTCACGAGCGAGTACGGACCGATCGAACGCGCGTGGATCTTGTCGTCCACGAGATGGTGCAGCTTGAGCATGTAGATGTAGCCGACCGTCACCTTGCGATCGAAGGCGTCGCCGGTGCGGCCGTCATAGACGGTCGACTGACCCGAAGCATCCAGACCGGCAAGCTTCAGCATCTCCTCGATGTCGCTTTCCTTGGCACCGTCGAACACCGGCGTCGCGATCGGTACGCCGCGGCTCAGATTGTGACCGAGTTCAAGCAGCTCGTTGTCGTTGAGCGTCTTGATCGTCTCGTCCTCGCCATAGACCTTCTTCAAGGTTTCCTTCAGCGGCTTGATGTCCTGCTTCGACAGATAGGCATCGACGGTCTGGCCGATGCGCTTGCCCAGACCGGCGCAAGCCCAGCCGAGATGCGTCTCGAGGATCTGTCCGACGTTCATGCGCGAGGGCACGCCGAGCGGGTTGAGCACGATGTCGGCATGCGTACCGTCTTCGAGGAACGGCATGTCCTCGATCGGCACGATCTTCGACACCACGCCCTTGTTGCCGTGGCGGCCGGCCATCTTGTCGCCGGGCTGGATCTTGCGCTTCACCGCAACGAAGACCTTGACCATCTTCATCACGCCGGGCGGCAATTCGTCGCCGCGCTGAAGCTTCTCGACCTTGTCGAGGAAGCGTTGTTCAAGCCCCTTCTTCGACTCGTCGTACTGCTTCCGCATGGCCTCGATCTCGGCCATCAGCTTGTCGTTCGGAGACGCGAACAGCCACCACTGCGACTTCGGGTATTCCTCGAGCACCGCACGGGTGATCTTGGTGTCCTTCTTGAAGCCCTTCGGACCGGCAATGCCCTGCCGCCCCTCGAGCAGCTCGGCCAGACGATTGTAGACGTTGCGGTCCAGGATCGCCTGCTCGTCGTCGCGGTCCTTGGCCAGACGCTCGATCTCTTCCCGCTCGATCGCCAGCGCACGCTCGTCCTTGTCGACGCCGTGGCGGTTGAACACGCGGACTTCCACGATCGTGCCCTGCACGCCCGGGGGAACGCGCAGCGAGGTGTCGCGCACGTCGGAGGCCTTTTCGCCGAAGATGGCGCGCAGGAGCTTTTCTTCCGGCGTCATCGGGCTCTCGCCCTTCGGCGTGATCTTGCCGACCAGGATGTCGCCGGCGCGCACTTCAGCGCCGATGTAGACGATACCGGCTTCGTCGAGGTTCTTCAGCGCTTCTTCCGAAACGTTCGGAATGTCGCGGGTGATTTCCTCGGGTCCGAGCTTGGTGTCGCGGGCCATCACCTCGAATTCTTCGATATGGATCGAGGTGAAGACGTCTTCCTTCACGATCCGCTCGGAGAGCAGGATCGAGTCTTCGAAGTTGTAGCCGTTCCACGGCATGAACGCGACCAGCACGTTGCGGCCGAGCGCGAGCTCGCCGAGATCGGTCGACGGACCGTCAGCGATGATGTCGCCCTTCTTGACGATGTCGCCGACCTTCACCAGCGGACGCTGGTTGATGCAGGTCGACTGGTTGGAGCGCTGGTACTTCATCAGACGGTAGATATCGACGCCCGACTTGGTCGGATCGAGATCTTCCGTCGCACGGATGACGACGCGGGTCGCGTCGATCTGGTCGATCACGCCCGAGCGGCGCGCCGCGATCGCGGCGCCCGAGTCACGCGCAACCACGCCCTCCATGCCGGTGCCGACGAACGGCGCCTCGGCGCGAACCAGCGGCACCGCCTGGCGTTGCATGTTCGAGCCCATCAGCGCGCGATTGGCGTCGTCGTTCTCGAGGAACGGAATCAAGGCTGCGGCGACCGAAACGAGCTGCTTCGGCGACACGTCCATGTAGTCGACCTTGTCGGGCGTCAGCGGCACGACGTCGCGGGTGCCGCTCGCGCGGCAGACCACCAGGTCTTCGGTGAAGCGGCCCTTGGCGTCGACAGGCACGTTGGCCTGAGCGACCGAATAGCGGCCCTCCTCCATCGCCGACAGGTACACGACCTCGTCGGTGACGCGGCCGTCCTTGACCTTGCGATACGGCGTCTCGACGAAGCCGTACTTGTTGACGCGCGCAAAGGTGGCGAGCGAGTTGATCAGGCCGATGTTCGGACCTTCCGGCGTCTCGATCGGGCAGATACGGCCGTAATGCGTCGGATGCACGTCGCGCACCTCGAAGCCGGCGCGCTCGCGGGTCAGGCCGCCCGGTCCGAGCGCCGAGAGACGGCGCTTGTGGGTGATCTCGCTGAGCGGGTTGGTCTGGTCCATGAACTGCGAGAGCTGCGAGGAGCCGAAGAACTCGCGGACGGCGGCGGCCGCCGGCTTCGCGTTGATCAGGTCCTGCGGCATGACCGTGTCGATGTCGACCGAGGACATGCGCTCCTTGATCGCGCGCTCCATGCGCAGGAGGCCGATACGGTACTGGTTCTCCATGAGCTCGCCGACCGAGCGCACACGGCGGTTGCCGAGATGGTCGATGTCGTCGATCTCGCCCTTGCCGTCGCGCAGGTCCACCAGCGTCTTGATGACGCAAAGGATGTCTTCCTTGCGCAGCGTGCGCTGGGTGTCGGGCGCATCGAGGTCGAGGCGCATGTTCATCTTGACGCGGCCGACCGCGGAGAGGTCGTAACGCTCGGCGTCGAAGAACAGCGACTGGAACATCGCCTGCGCCGAATCCAGCGTCGGCGGCTCGCCCGGACGCATCACGCGGTAGATGTCGAACAGCGCGTCCTCACGCGTCATGTTCTTGTCGGCCGCGAGCGTGTTGCGGATGTAGGCGCCGACATTGACGTGGTCGATGTCGAGCAGCGGCAGTTCCTTGTAGCCGTGCTCGTTGAGAGCCTTCATCGACTTGTCGGTGATTTCCTCACCGGCTTCAGCATGGATCTCACCGGTCTTCGGGTTGACGAGGTCCTCGGCGAGGTAGTTGCCGACGAGTTCCTCATCCGACAGACGCAGCGCCTTGAGCCCCTTCTCCTGGAGCTGGCGGGCGGCGCGGACGGTGAGCTTCTTGCCGGCCTCGAGCACGACCTTGCCGGTATCGGCGTCGATCAGGTCGTTGATGGTCGAGTAGCCGCGGAAACGGTTGGCGTCGAACGGAACGCGCCAGCCTTCCTTGGTCCGCTTGTAGAGGATCTTCTTGTAGAACGTGGACAGGATCGCCTCGCCGTCGAGGCCGAGGGCGAACATCAGCGACGTCACCGGAATTTTGCGGCGACGGTCGATACGCGCATAGACGATATCCTTGGCGTCGAACTCGATATCGAGCCAGGAGCCGCGATACGGGATCACGCGGGCAGCGAACAGCAGCTTGCCCGACGAATGGGTCTTGCCCTTGTCGTGATCGAAGAACACGCCAGGCGAACGGTGCATCTGCGAGACGATGACGCGCTCGGTACCGTTCACGATGAAGGTGCCGTTCATCGTCATGAGCGGAATATCGCCCATGTAGACGTCCTGCTCCTTGATGTCCTTGACCGACTTCGCCCCGGTTTCTTCGTCGATATCGAACACGATGAGGCGCAGCGTCACCTTGAGGGGTGCCGCGAAGGTCATGCCGCGCTGGCGGCACTCGTCGACGTCATACTTCGGCTGCTCGAACTCGTAGCGGACGAATTCCAGCATCGAGGTGCCCGAGAAGTCGGAGATCGGGAACACGGAACGGAACACGGCCTGCAGGCCCTCGTCGAGGCGCCCGCCGGCGGGTTCGTCGACCATCAGGAACTGGTCATAGGACGCCTTCTGAACCTCGATGAGGTTCGGCATCTCGGCGACTTCCTTGATGTGTCCGAAGAACTTGCGAACGCGTTTGCGACCGGTGAATGTCTGCTGCGCCATCGTGGCCTCTCATTTTCGTCGCCCGCTCCGGGCGAACCGTCCGGAACGCGGCTGCCACCGCTCCCCGGGTTGAATTTTTCGAACCCGCTTTGGGGCCGGAGACTCAGGTTTCAGGCGGGAATGTCCTGAATCTGTTCTTCAGACCTTCAAAACGCAAAACGACGCGCGGGGCGCTAGCGCGCGCCCGCCCGTCACAACGATCGTCTTCACGGACTGAAAAAGCCCGAAATAGCCTGCTCTCCCAACGGCCTACAGGGAAATCCGGTATCCCTGCCCACCGCGCTTTCGTGCTGTCGAACCGATATGGGGCGACAATAATGAAGATTCGAGAGGTTAACCCTCAAATCCCCACACATTTTCGTGTTCAGCCTGCGTCGGGACCATCCGTCGCACGCCTTTTGCATCTGGCGCAGCCCTTTAGGGGGCAGGACCAAGATCCCGGACCGCAGCCCGGGATCTCGCCAGCAAGCGTTGCTTACTTGAGCTCGACCTTGGCGCCAGCCTTCTCGAGCTGGACCTTGATCTTCTCGGCCTCGTCCTTGTTCACGCCTTCCTTGACAGGCTTCGGCGCGCCCTCGACGAGGTCCTTTGCTTCCTTCAGGCCCAGGCCGGTGATGGCGCGGACTTCCTTGATGACCTCGATCTTCTTGTCGCCGGCAGAGGCGAGAACGACCGTGAACTCGGTCTTCTCTTCCGCCGGAGCGGCAGCAGCGCCGCCGCCAGCCGGGCCGGCCACGGCGACAGCCGCGGCAGCCGAAACGCCCCACTTCTCTTCGAGGAGCTTCGCGAGTTCGGCAGCTTCGAGCACGGTGAGGCTCGAGAGGTCGTCAACGATCTTCTGCAAGTCAGCCATTGTTCAGTTTCCTTGAGTGTAAGTCTGGTTCGGGTTTGAGTTTTGCGAAGGGCGTCAGGCCGCTTCGCCCTTAGAGGCATGAGCCTGGATGACGCGCGCGAGCTTGCCCGCGGGCGCGTTGGCGAGCTGAGCGAGCTTGGTCGCCGGGGCCACAAGCAGGCCGACGATCTTGCCGCGCAGTTCATCAAGCGACGGCAGCGAGGCAAGCGCCTTCACGCTGTCGACATTCAGGACGGTCTTTCCCATCGAGCCGCCAATGATGACGAACTTTTCGTTCGCCTTGGCGAATTCGACGGCGACCTTCGGCGCCGCTACCGGATCGTTCGAAGTGGCGATCACGGTCGGCCCCTTCAGCATGGGGCCGATGGCAACGACGTCAGTGCCTTCAAGAGCAATTTTGGCGAGACGGTTCTTCGAGACCTTCACCGAGGCACCAGCCTGCTTCATCTGCATGCGCAGCTTCTGCATCTGGGCAACGGTCAGGCCGGAATATTGGGCAACGATCGCGACGCTCGTGGTCTTGAAGACCCCGTTGAGCTGTTCGACCGCTTCCTTTTTTGCCGCTCGTTCCACAGCAAGCTCTTTCCGGTTGGCGGTCATCGCGAAAAGCGGGACCGCCGGGTTGCACCCATCGCCCCACCCAGAACCTGAACCTCAGGGCCAAAACCCATCGGACACGCGCCGGGCGAGACGACAATTCAAAGCCTGCCCTCCGGGAGCCCATGGGCCCACGGCGTGTCGAGGTCCGAACCAAACTTCTTCCGCGACCACCCCGAGGTGGGACGCGAAGTGAAATCCGGTCTTCACCCGTCTATGCAGGCCATGCGATTAAGCCGTTGAGAACTCGAAATATCCCGCGGGCGCCTGCAGTCTTGGACAGGACAAGGCCAGCCGGCGAACCGCCTGACCTCTGCCCGCATCCCACCGGCCGATGGATTTTCCTTCCTTTCCGGGCAAATCCTTGCGGACGTCCTGAAAAGGAATGATCTCCTGCGTGTCGGGTTTTCGGAATGCGTGCACGAACGCGCCAGCCAGGGCCGGCACGTCCGGAAGCGGTTCTTTAACCGCTCTTTGCCGGATTGCCAAGAGCAAAATTCACACCAGTTCCAATCCGTTGCCATAGGGCCTGAAACGGGCCGATTCAAGCCGGTTTGACCCCAAAAGGCAGCGGCTTGCCCTCGAAGAACGCGCTCAAGTTCGCCAGCACGCAGTCCTGCATGGCGACGTGCGATTCGAGGGTATGGCCGCCGATATGAGGGGCGAGCACCACATTGGGCAGCACCGTCAACGCGTCGGGCGCGTGCGGTTCCTTATCGAAGACGTCGAGGCCGGCGCCCGCGATGGTCTTGTCGGTGAGTGCAGCAACCAGCGCCTTCTCGTCGACGACCGAGCCGCGGGAGATGTTGACGACATAGCCGTCCGCGCCGAGGCGCTTGAGAATGTCGGCATTAACGACGTGCTGGGTCTCGGCCCCGGCGCGGACCGCGACCATCAGCACGCTGCACCAATCGGCCAGCGCCTCCAAGGCCGGAAAATATTGATAGGGCAAGTTGTACTTGCTGCGGCTGCAATAGCCGATTTCGGCCTCGAAGGCGGCACAGCGCGCCGCGATCTTGCGGCCGATCTCGCCCATGCCGTAGATACCGATGCGACGGCCGGCCATGCCGGCCTGCGGGCGCATCATCGGAGACTGTTTCGACGCCGCCCAATCGCCGCTGCGAACATATTGGTCCGCGACCAATATCCGCCGCGTCGCCGCCAGCATCAGGATCATCGCGAGGTCGGCCACTGAGGCCGCATTGGCGCCGGGGCTGTGGCCGACGGCGATGTTGCGGGCAGCTGCCGCCTTCAGGTCGACGCCGTCATAGCCGGTGCCATAGCAGACGATCGCGCCAAGTTTTGGAAACAGGTCCATCGCCTCGGCGCCGAGCGGCGTGCCGCCCGCGGTCAGCAGCGCGCGGATGCCTGCCAGCTCGTCCGCCGAAAACACCTCCCGCGCGGGCTTGCCGGCGGTGTCGAGCAACTCGAAGCGCTCGGCGAACCGCGCCATCATCGTCTTGGGAAAGCGCGAGTAGATCAGGACCTTGTCGGCCATTGCTCTGGTTTCCGGTGAGTGACGCGCACAAGCGACGAGGGGCGGAATCGGTTGCCCAATTCCGCCCCTCGCCTCATGCAATTCCCAGGCTTAGCCGAGAATGGTGCCCGGCTCGACCTTCACGCCCGGGCCCATCGTCGAGGACACCGCAACGCGCTGGATGTAGGTCCCCTTGGAGCCAGCCGGCTTCGCCTTCGAGACAGCATCGGCGAGCGCCTTGATGTTCTCGACCAGCTTCTCCTCGGAGAACGAGGCCTTGCCGACGCCGGCCTGCAGGATGCCGGCCTTCTCGACGCGGAACTCGACCGAGCCACCCTTGGCACCCTTCACCGCACCCGTCACGTCCATGGTCACGGTGCCGATCTTCGGGTTCGGCATCAGGCCGCGCGGGCCGAGCACCTTACCGAGACGGCCGACCAGCGGCATCATGTCGGGGGTGGCGATGCAGCGGTCGAAATCGATCGCGCCGTTCTGCACCTTCTCGACCAGGTCTTCGGCGCCGACGACGTCGGCACCGGCGGCCCTGGCTTCGTCAGCCTTGGCGCCGCGGGCGAACACGCCGACGCGGAGCGTACGGCCGGTGCCGTTCGGCAGGGTCACGACGCCGCGGACCATCTGGTCGGCGTGACGCGGATCGACGCCGAGATTGATCGCGACCTCGATGGTCTCGTCGAACTTCGCCTTGGCGCGTTCCTTGACCATCTTGATGGCGTCCGCGAGCGGGTAAAGCTTTTCGCGGTCAACACCTTCGCGGGCTTTGTTCAAACGCTTTCCGATTGCCATGACCGCTTACCCCGCCACTTCCAGACCCATCGAGCGGGCAGAGCCCTCGACCATCTTCATGGCCGATTCGATGGTGTCGCAATTGAGATCCTTCATCTTCTTCTCGGCGATCTCGCGCACTTGCGCCTTGGTCACCTTGCCGGCCTTGTCACGGCCCGGCGCCTTCGAGCCGGACTGGATTTTTGCGGCCTGCTTGAGGAAGAAGGACATCGGAGGGGTCTTCATCTCGAACGTGAACGAACGATCGGCGTAGATCGTGATCACGACGGGAATCGGGGTGTTCTTCTCTTCCTTCTGGGTCTGGGCGTTGAACGCCTTGCAGAACTCCATGATGTTGAGACCGCGCTGACCGAGCGCGGGACCGATCGGGGGCGAAGGATTCGCCGCACCGGCCGGGACCTGAAGCTTCAGGTATCCGGTCACTTTCTTTGCCATGTATCACTCCTGTTGTGCCGGCCTTAAGCCGGCGGTTTCAGGTTCGTGGTCTGGGTCGGATGCGGCTGGCAACCGCCCTCTCCCTCCCACGGCCTCTTGTCGCGCGAGGCCTATAGCCTCACGCCTCGTCCGATCAGACCTTCTCGACCTGACCGAATTCCAATTCGACCGGCGTTGCGCGACCGAAGATCGACACCGCGACCTTCACGCGCGAGCGCGCCTCGTCGATTTCCTCGACGACACCCGAGAACGAGGCGAACGGACCGTCGGCCACGCGCACGTTCTCGCCGATCTCGAACGACACCGACGCCTTCGGCCGCTCCACGCCCTCCTGCACCTGGTGCAGGATGCGCATGGCCTCGTTCTCCGAGATCGGCATCGGCTTGTTCTCGGCGCCGAGGAAGCCGGTGACCTTCGGCGTGTTCTT
Organism: Bradyrhizobium sp. USDA 4472; assembly: GCF_054058595.1. Taxonomy (NCBI): domain Bacteria; kingdom Pseudomonadati; phylum Pseudomonadota; class Alphaproteobacteria; order Hyphomicrobiales; family Nitrobacteraceae; genus Bradyrhizobium; species Bradyrhizobium sp. USDA 4472. The sequence goes on along the minus strand of NZ_JBSSAM010000001.1, from coordinate 5,643,483 downwards.
GATCAGATGAAACGCCTCGTCGGTCAGCTTCATCTTCACGAGCACGTAGCCGGGGAAAAACTTGCGCTCGGCGTCGATCTTGCGGCCGCGGCGCACTTCCGTGACCTTCTCGGTCGGAACCAGCACCAGCTCGAACAGCTCCTCGAGCCCGCGCTGCTTGGCCTGCTCGCGGATCGATTCGGCGACCTTTTTCTCGAAGTTCGAATAGGCGTGGACGATGTACCAGCGCTTGTCGGACAGTTGAGCCGTTGCTGTAGCCATCAGTGAATGCCCAAAAGAAAGGTGATGAGATAACGGATGATCTGGTCGGCGGCGAAGAAGAAGATCGAGGCCACGGCGACCATCACGAACACCATGATGGTGGTGATCGTGGTCTCACGACGGGTCGGCCAGGTGACCTTGGCGGTCTCCGAGCGCACTTCCTGCAAGAACTTGAACGGGCTGACTGCCATCGTTTGAGACGCCATTAAGATTTCAGGGATCCGAACAGCCTGATGTGGCCCAGCCCTCTGTCTCGAAGGATGAGCCGGAAACCGGGCTCTGATGTTCGGGGAATTTCTAAGCCGCGCCGGAAATCCGCGTTTAACGGGCCGGCTGCGAGTGCGGGGTATCTACTGCGGTTGGGGCCAAACGTCAAGATGTGGGCGGGGCCGAATGCACACAAGCCCGGCTCTGGGAATTGATGCGGATCAAGGCTTTACCGGGTGCCGATGAACCATGCTCCGAGCTTTCGGCCCGTCAATGTCCTGCCTGTCGATCGTTGGGATCAGCTGGCAGGAGTGGCAGGGCTCGAACCTGCGACCCCCGGTTTTGGAGACCGGTGCTCTACCAATTGAGCTACACTCCTACGGACCCTTGCGTCGCCGCCGGATCAGGGGCGCTTTCAAGCACAGGGGACGGCTAAATTGCAAGGACGGATTGCAAGGGTGAAGCGCGCTGGCTTCGCTTGTTTGTACGGCAGCTTCTGGGCCACTCTCCAATCCCGATAATCAAGAACAACAGGGAGTGCCCATGACTGCCACAGCCACCCAAGCCGCGACCGCCCCGAAAACCCCACCGATTCCCGAAGCTAAGCCCGAGACGCTGGGCCTGTCCCGCTCCCGCCTGCTGGCGATGTCGGGCGCGTTCAAGCGCGAGATCGACAAGGGAACCGTCCCCGGCGTGACTGTGCTGGTGGCCCGCCATGGCCAGGTCGGCTGGTTCGAGGCGCTCGGCAAGCAGAGCCCGGCGGGCCCGGCGATGGCGCTTGATTCGATCTTTCGGCTCTTCTCGATGACCAAGCCGATCGTTTCGGTCGGCATCATGGCGCTGGTCGAGGACGGCCACCTCCTCCTCGGCGATCCCGTCGCCAAATTCATTCCGGAGTTCGCCGACCAGAAAGTTGGCATCGTCAGCGCCGACAAGCTGGAACTGGTTCCGCCAAAGCGGCCGATGACGGTGCAAGACCTGCTCCGCCACACCTCCGGCCTCACCTACGAGCACCAGGGCGACGGCCCCGTGCACAAGCTCTATCAGGAGTCCCGCGTCCGCAGCCGCAAGATCAGCAATGCCGAGCACGCCGCGCTGGTGGCGAGCTTCCCCCTCGTCTGCCACCCCGGCGATGAATTCAACTACAGCCGCTCCACCGACATCCTCGGCCGCATCATCGAAATCGTCAGCGGCAAATCGCTCGGCACCTTCCTGACTGAACGCATCCTCGCGCCCTTGCAGATGACCGAGACCGGCTTCTCCACCTGCGCGGCCAATGCACACAGGCTCGCCCAGCCGTTCGAAACCGATCCCTGGACCGGCGACAAGGTCGCGCTGTTCAACATGCTCGAACGGCCGGTCATGGAATCAGGCGGCGGCGGCCTGGTCTCGACCACGATGGACTACGCCCGCTTCGCTCTGATGCTGCGCAACGGCGGCACGCTCGACGGCGCGAGGATCATCGGGCGCAAGACGCTCGAGCTGATGGCGTCCGATCACCTCGGACCCGATGTCGTCGCCAACGGCACGCTGCTCTCGCCCGGCCATGGTTTCGGCCTCGGTTTCGCCGTCCGCCGCGACGCAGGCATCGCGCCCTTTCCGGGCAGCGTCGGCACGTTTTTCTGGAGCGGCATCGCCGGCACGTTCTTCTGGATCGATCCCAAGGAGGACCTGTTCACGGTGTTCATGAGTCAGGGTCCGGGCCAGCGCGATTTTACGCGGACCCTGGTCAGGGATCTGGTTTACGCGGCGGTGGATTGAGGCGACGCTCTCGTGCCCCGGACGCGAGAGGGCCCTAGCTGATCGTCGCGCCGCCGTCGATCACCATGGTCTGGCCGGTCATGAAGTCGCCGGCCTTTGAGCCCAGGAAGACGGCGGCGCCAGCGATCTCGTCGGGGATGCCGATGCGCAGCAGCGGCGAGCGCGAGGTCGAGGCCTTCAAATTCTCCGGATTGTCCCACAGCGCTTTCGCGAAATCGGTCTTGATCAGGCCGGGGGCTATGCAGTTCACGCGGATATTGTGCTTGCCGTATTCGCAGGCAAGGTTGCGCGCGAGCTGCATGTCGGCGGCTTTCGAGATCGCGTAGGCGCCGAGGATGGTCGAGCCTTTCAGGCCTCCGATCGAGGAGACGATGATCACAGAGCCGTCCTTGCGCTCGATCATCTGCGGCACCACCATCGAGATCAGCCAATTGTTGGCGACGATATTGTTGTCCAGAATCTTCCTGAACTGATCGTCGGAAATGCCGGCGAGCGGACCGTAATAGGGGTTCGACGCGGCGTTGCAGACCAGCACGTCGATCTTGCCGAAGGCGCGGTTGCTCTCGTCGACGAGGTTCTGCAGATTTTCCTTGGAGGAGATGTTGGCGGCGATCGCGACCGCGGTGCCCTTGCCGAACTTCTCGTTGATGCCCTCGGCGACTTCTTCGCAGACGTCAGCCTTGCGCGAGGAGATCACGACCTTGGCTCCGTGCTCGGCCATGCGCTCGGCGATCGCAAGCCCGATGCCGCGCGTCGAGCCGGTGATGACGGCAACTTTGCCCTTCATGTCGAACAAGGTCATGTTTCTCTCCCAGAGTACGATTTCGATTTGGCTTAAAATTCTACGCCGCGTCCGCGCACGGACAGCGACGTCACGCGAGCTTCTTGACTTCCGGTCCCGCCGGCTGATGCATCTCGGCATGTGCATCGTCGGCGATCCACGGCTGCTGGTTCACCATGGGCAGCCGCCAGACGCTGCGCTCGGGGCTTGCGAAATAATCGAGCCGCGTGATCGAGACGTTGTCGATGTCGAACGACAGCGCCCGTTCGACCTGGCCGTCGAGTGCGAGGCCGATCGCGGCCTTGATGGTGCCGCCATGCGCGACCGCGATCACATCCTGCCCGGCCGCCTCATTGTTGATCCGTTCGACCGTTCGGCGCGTCCTGACATAAAGATCCATGAAACTTTCGCCGCCGGGCGCGGGCTCGTTGATGTCGGCGAACCAGTTCGAGCCGACGGGACGGCTGGCGATGAACGCGGCACGGTTCATGCCCTGCCATCTTCCGAGATTCTGTTCGGCCAGGTCAGCCTCCCACTTCATCGATTCAGGCTTCGGGTAGCCCGCCGCCCAGATCGCTTCGGCTGTTTGATGCGTGCGCATCAGATTGCTCGAATACCAGACCGCCTGGCGCGGCAGCACCTTGGCAACGGCATTGAACACATAGGTGTCGCTGGTGTCGCAGGGGAGATCGCTCTGCCCGTAGATGTTGCCGCCGTCATTGCGCACCGGTGCGTGGCGAACCCACCACCACCGTGTCGTGACTACATCAGGCTTGTCCGCGGTTGCCATTGAAGCTCTTCCATCCCGTGTGATGTCGCTGTACGTGAGTAGCGAACGTGTCTCAAGACACTTTACCGTTTGAAATTCTGTTTGAAATTCCGTCGCGCGGCAAGCGTCGCGCAAGTACCAAAGGAGGAACGCATGGGCCGTCTGCAAGGCAAATCCGTCATCATCACCGGCGCCGGCAGCGGCATCGGTCGCGCAGCTGCGCTGCTGTTCACCAGGGAAGGCGCCAAGCTGATCGCGGTCGATCGCACCGACGCAGTGAAGGAGACCGTCGACGAGGTGAAGAAGGCCGGCGGTGTTGCCGAGGCCATGATCGCCGATGCCGGCTCCGAGAAGGACGTCATCGCCGTGATCGACAAGGCCGTGAACACGCACGGCCGGCTCGACGTGATCTGGGCCAATGCCGGTATTTCCGGCGGACTCGTTCCACTCGGCGAGCAGACCGTGGAACATTGGCAGGAGGTGCTGCGCGTCAATCTGATCGGACCGTTCCTTGCGGTGAAGCATGCGATGCCGCACATGGTGAAGCAGCAATCCGGCGCGATCGTGCTGACCGCATCGGTTGCGGGACTCAAGGCCGGCGCCAGCGGGCATCCCTATGCCGCGAGCAAAGCCGGCGTAATCAGCCTGGTGCAGACCACCGCTTATTCGCTCACCGGCACAGGCGTGCGCATCAATGCAGTGTGCCCCGGCTTGATCGAGACGGGCATGACCAAGCCGATCTTCGACCGCGCCAAGGAGCGCGGCACCCAGGACAAGATCGGCCAGCTCAATCCGCTCAAGCGCCCCGGCCAGCCGCACGAACTTGCCGCGATGGGATTGTTCCTGGCGAGCGACGAAGCGTCCTATGTGAACGGCCAGGCCTTCCCGGTGGATGGCGGGCTGACGGCCTCGATGCCGTATACGGGGAAGCCGGTTTAGCGTCGGTCTCGTGTCCCGGACGCGCTGCAACGCGCGAGCGTTGCTGCGCTGCGTCCGAGGCGCGAGAGCGAAGTTTCGGCGCACAACTTTCTCCACATCGCGCTCGCAACGACGGAGTATGCGGCAACGACTTCGCTCCTTCGATTCGCATCTTCATTGCAGACACAGCTTCGCATCCTCGCGGCACGTCGCCCGAGCTTTGCTTTGTCGCCTACCCTCAGATGAAAGAGGGCGCAGGGAAGACCGGGTGCCGACCTCGCACCCGCGGTCCACTGTGCGATGGGTTGCGCTACAAGAGGCTGCACAGCGGCATACAGGTGAAGCCCAAACATCCGGCCTTCCCTGCGCAGTGGTTTGACGGCTTATGTCGTGATCTCCCCGGGGAGCGATGCACTATTGCCCCCGTCGGCTCGCGGATGACTGACACGAGGGCCCGGTTGGGCCACACGCGTCACCACGAGCCTTGACGCACAGACTCCGGGCGCCAGGACCACACGATTTTGCCGTACGCGGATCACACCGGTCGTTTGCGCGACGCTTTGCTCACGGTTGCCCGCCCTGCAGAACCCTTCGCGCCGATGCGGCCCACGCCCACCGCCGTCCGGCCCGCGTCGTGACGATCGCGATACGCCCCTCTTCCATGGGCCGGGTTGCCGCGACACATACGCCATTTCCGAATTTCGGTAAAGTGGAATATTTTCGGATGCACAGCTTGTCCCACGGCTGGGGTGTTTTGCCCGACAGGCAACGCAAGCTGTTGTTGTGGGCTCCGAGGCCCTTCTAGCCTGTGTTGATTTGCCCGACTGGCCGTCACATTGGTATGGTTCATGCAGTAATCTCAGCCCGTTCAGCTCCGACAAGAAATGACCATGCCCAATCCGATCTTCCCGAGTTCGCGCGCCGACCGCATCCGCAACATGCTCGCCGAGCTTGTTGCCTTCGACACGGTCAGCGATCGCACCAATCTGCCCCTGATCGCGCATATCGAGAGCTATCTCGCCTTCCTCGGCGTCAAGGGCGAGCGCATCACCGACGAGACCGGCCAGAAGGCTTCGCTCTGGGTCACGATCGGGCCGGAGGACAAGCCCGGCCTCGTGCTGTCGGGCCATACCGACGTCGTGCCTGTCGTCGGCCAGGACTGGAGCCATGATCCGTTCAAGCTCGCCGAACGCGACGGCAGGCTCTACGGCCGCGGCACCACCGACATGAAGGGTTTTGTCGCGGTGTGCCTCGCCATGGTGCCGGAGATGCTGGACGCGAAGCTGACGACGCCGATCCATCTGGCGATCTCCTATGACGAGGAGATCGGCTGCGTCGGCGTGCGGCCGATGCTGGCCGTGGTCGCGAAGAAGAAAGTGAGACCGCTCGGCGCCTTCATCGGCGAGCCGACCGAGATGAAGGTCATCATTGGCCACAAAGGCAAGCACGGCGTGCGAGCGACCTTCCACGGCCTCGCCCGCCACTCCTCGATCGCACCCGATGGCGTCAATGCCATCGAATATGCCGCCGAGCTGATCACCGAGATCCGCCGCCGTGCGGTGAAGCTCGCAAGCGAGGCCGAGCGCAACAGCCTCTACGACGTGCCGCATTCGACGCTGCTGACCAGCATCGTGCATGGCGGCGCGGCGCTGAACATCGTGCCGGATACCTGCACCGTGGACTTCGAATGCCGCGGCATCGGGATCACCGAGTCCAGGGAAGTGACGGACGCGATCATCGCCTGGGCCAAGGCCGAACTCGAGCCTGCGATGAAGGCGAAGAGCCCTGAATGCGGCATCGCGTTCGAGGAGATCCTCGACTACCCCGCCCTCGACACCAAGGCCGACGCCGCCATCGTCACGCTGGCAAAGCAGCTAGCCGGCCGCAACGACCACGCCAAGGTCGCGTTCGGCACCGAAGCCTGCCTGTTCGCCAGCATGGCCGACATCCCCTCGGTGGTGATCGGTCCCGGCTCGATCGCGCAAGCGCATACGCCTGACGAGTTCGTGGAGATGGCCGAGCTTGAGAAGTGCGCCGAGTTCGTGGAGAAGCTGATCGCGCATTGCGCGAAGGCGACGTCGTAGGGGCCGGCGCCTCATCGCTCCTGCAAGGCCAACCGCACGCCGACGGCGCAGTAGATTGTCCCGACCACCTTGCCCTGCCACTTCACCACGGCGGGATGGCGGCGCAGCAGATTGCCAAGTCGGCCGGCACCGACTGCGAACACGATCGTACTGACGAGGCCGATCAGCACGAAGACAGCCCCGAGCGTGGCGAGCTGAAGTGCCATCGAGCCGTGCTCCGGTCGGACAAACTGCGGCAGGAAGGCGAGGAAGAACAGCGCTGTTTTCGGATTGAGCACCTCGGTCAGCACAGCCTGGCGGAAGGCGCGGCCCGCGCTGATCGGAGGCGCACTGTGCAACTCGATCGGCGCCTTCTCGAGCATGGCGCGAATGCCGAGATAGATCAGGAACGCTGCGCCCGCATATTTGACGATGCTGAACAGCAGTGCCGAGGTTGCGACGATCGCCGACAGGCCCACGATGGCCATCGCGGTGTGGATCAAATCGCCTGCGGCAATCCCCGCCCCTGTCGCGATGCCGGCCCTCGTTCCGGAACTGGCCGCGCGCGCCATGGTCAGCAATGTCGCTGGACCGGGAATGAAGACGAACCCGAGCACGATGAGGATATAGGTGATGAGAGTCGTGTGATCGATCATCCGTCATCTCGCGTGGCTTGGGTGCACAAGAATACAATGATCCGCTCGGTTGCGAAAGGCGCCGCCTCCTCGTCATCGCGAGGAGCTCGCGACAAAATTGCGCAGCAATTTTGCGCAGATGCAACGAAGCAATCCAGACTGCCTCCGCGCAAAGATTCTGGATTGCTTCGCTGCGCTCGCAATGTCGGAGCGCGCGGGCATGGCGAGGCAGCAAAACAAAAAAAGCGCGGCGATCAATCAGCCGCGCCTTCGTTATTCCTACACCGCGCCCGCCTTCTGCGCATACTCCCACGACGCCTTTGACAGCGGCACGGTGCGCTTGGCGGATTCCAGTGCCTTGGCATTGGCGGCGGTGCCGTCGCGGACACGACCGGCGATTCCCTGCGTGATGCCGGCGAGGCGGAACAGATTGTAGGCGAAGTACCAGTTGAGATCGGGCACCGTCATCTTGGTGACGTTGCAATAGATCCGCGCGGCTTCCTCCACGCTCGGGATGTTGAGCGCCTTGAGGTCGGCGCCGTCGAGCCCCGGCATGATCCACTGCATCAACAGGTAGGTGAAATCGGCCATGGGATCACCGAGCGTCGACAGCTCCCAGTCGAGCACCGCCTGCACGCGCGGTTCCGTTGCATGGAAAATCATGTTGTCGAGGCGATAGTCGCCGTGGACGATCGAGACGCGCGCCTGTTCCGGCACGGTCTTGGGCAGCCATTCGGCGACCTTCTCGAACTCCGGAATGTGCTGGGTTTCGGATGCGCGATACTGCTTGGTCCAGCGGTCGATCTGGCGCGCGAAATAGTTGCCCGGCTTGCCGAAATCGCCTAGGCCGATCGCGCCAGGATCGTACATGTGGAGCTGTGCCAGCGTCTCGATCTTGCTGGTGAAGATTTTTCGCCGCGCGTCGTTGTCCTGGCTCGGCAGCGTCGGATCCCAGAACACGCGGCCGTCCTCCATCGACATGATGTAGAAGGCCGCGCCGATGATGCTGTCGTCCTGGCACAGCGCGTAGGCGTGCGCGACCGGAAAGCCCTGCTTTCCAAGGGCTGCGATGACGCGATATTCGCGATCGACCGCATGCGCCGAGGGCAGCAATTTGCCGAACGGCTTGCGGCGCATCACGTAGGAGCGCGTCGGCGTGTTCAGGCGATAGGTCGGATTGGACTGGCCGCCCTTGAACTGGAGCACGACCAGCGGGCCTGCAAAACCTTCGACGTTGTCGCGCATCCAGGCCTCGAGCCTGAGCTCGTCGAAGCGATGACGCTCCTCGACCGGCTTGGTGCCCGAGAACTCTTCGTCTTTCCTGACGCCATCAGCCACGGTGACGCTCCCTCTTCAGTCCGGATATGATCCTAATCGGTAACCGCTGACGCACTTGCGTCAAGCGGTCACCGAATGCGGGTCATGCTCTTGCCGTTTCTTCAGAGCGGGCGCTTCGTCCCGCTCTCTCGCTTAATGCTTGGGAAAATTGGCATACTTCCGAACCTCCAACCTTGCAATGGCGCGATTGTGCACCTCGTCCGGGCCGTCGGCGAGCCGCAGCGTACGGATGTGGGCGTAGTCCTTGGCGAGGCCAGCATCGTCAGAGACGCCCGCGCCACCGAACGCCTGGATCGCCTCGTCGATGATCTTCAGCGCCATGTTCGGTGCTGCGACCTTGATCATCGCGATCTCGGCCTGCGCGGTCTTGTTGCCGACCTTGTCCATCATGTCGGCGGCCTTGAGGCAGAGCAGACGCGTCATCTCGATATTGGTGCGGGCTTCGCCGATGCGCTGCTCCCACACCGAATGCTCGACGATCCTCTTGCCGAAGGCGGTGCGCGAGGAAAGCCGCTTCACCATCTTCTCCAGCGCTTCCTCGGCCTTGCCGATGGTGCGCATGCAATGGTGAATGCGGCCCGGCCCGAGGCGGCCCTGCGCGATCTCGAAGCCGCGGCCCTCGCCGAGCAGGATGTTCTCCTTGGGCACGCGCACGTTCTCGAGCAGCACCTGGGCGTGGCCGTGCGGCGCGTCGTCAAAGCCGAACACAGGCAGCATCTTTTCGACCTTGATGCCTGGCGTGTCGAGCGGCACCAGGATCTGCGACTGCTGCTGATGCTTGGCGGCGTTGAAATCGGTCTTGCCCATCAGGATCGCGATCTTGCAGCGGGGGTCGCCGACGCCCGACGACCACCATTTGCGGCCGTTGATGACGTAGTGATCGCCGTCCTTCTCGATGCGGGTCTCGATGTTGGTGGCGTCGGAGGACGCGACCGCCGGTTCCGTCATCAGGAAGGCGGAGCGGATCTCGCCGTCCATCAACGGGCGCAGCCATTTGCGCTTCTGCTCCCTGGAGCCGTAGCGGATGAACACTTCCATGTTGCCGGTGTCGGGCGCGGAGCAGTTGAACACTTCGGAGGCCCAGGTGATACGCCCCATCTCTTCCGACAGCAGCGCGTATTCGAGATTGGTCAATCCCGCACCGCGGAATTCGTCATCCTCATGCTCGCTCGGCGGCATGAACATGTTCCAGAGGCCTTCGGCCTTCGCCTTCTTCTTGAGGTCTTCGAGAACAGGGATGACCTTCCAGCGGTCGCCGCTCTTGTCCTGCTGATCATAGATCGGCACCGCCGGACGCACGTGCTTGGCCATGAAGGATTGCACGCGCTCGAGCCATTCCTTTTGCCTGGGCGACATATCGAAGTCCATGGGACGCTCCTCGTTCTCTCTTTGCGATCTCGTTTGTGGCGGACTGTCCTGCCGCAATGTGCGGCCCGCAAGCGCGAATGCGCGTTCGCGAGCTTCCGGAACCGGTTCGGTCTCGATGCGAACGGTTGCGATTGCGGATTGACTTTCTCCGGCCTTCAAACGATAGTTTCATACAACTGTTTGAATTGCAACTCCCTCCCTGAGGGCAATCCATGGCCAGCGATCATACGAGGTCTGCCATTCTCGCCGCCGCCGAACGGCTCTACGCCGATCGCGGCTTCGGCGACGTCACGCTGCGCGACATCGTCGCGGAGGCAAACGTCAATCTGGCTGCGGTGAATTATCATTTCGGCTCGAAGGACGAACTGATCGCGGAATTGTTCGTCACGCGCTCGATCGCGACCAACCGCGAGCGCCTGCGCGAATTGAAGGCGGCCGAAGAAGCAGGCGGCGGACACGCGCCGATCGAGGTGATCTTGCGCGCGCTGGTGGGGCCGACGCTGCGCGGTTGCCTGGGCCCCGAGAACCAGCGCTCCACCGCGGCGCGCTTCATGATCCGCGCATCCATCGAATCCGTGCCGCCGATCCGCCGCATCAAAAACCGCGAGATTGATCACCTGCGCAAATTCGCTGGCGCCATGCGACGGGCCCTGCCCGATCGCAACGATGTCGATATCTATTGGGGCCTGAATTTCGCACTTGCCATGGCGCACCACACCATTCGCGAGAGCGAGCGCCTGACCAAGCTGTCGGACGGCCAATGCGATCTCGACGACGTCGAGGACGTGGTCGCGCGCGTCGTCAGCGTGGCGACGATGGCGCTGACGGCGGGACGGACGGAGTCCAAGGCGCCGTCGAAGGTGGCTGCGCGGTAGCGCTCACATCATCGCGATGCAGTCGATCTCGACGTCGAACGGGCCGAACCATTCCGGCGTGCAGATGAAAATCCGCGCCGGCGGATCGACCGGGAAGTAGCGGGCATAGACCGTGTTGAAGGCGGCGAAATGTTTCGTCGAGGTGCAGTAGACGTTGCACTTCATGACGTTGTCGAGCGAGGCGCCAGCCGTCTGAAGGCACAGCTTCATCTGCTCCATGACGATCTCGCTCTGCCGCTCGATCGGCATTTCCGCAAGCTCGCCCGTTGCCGGATCGAATGGCGGCAGGCCGGCGACGAAGATCATGTTGCCGGCGCGCGTGACGGGTGAGGTCGGCGCCTTCCAGCGATCCAGATAAGACGAGATCGGTTCGACGCGGAGCGCTTCGCGTTTCATGGGCGGCCACCTTCGGTACGAGCGAGACTGTCGCCTGACTACATCATCATGCAGCCGACATGCTTCGCTTCTGATCGAAGTGTGATCGCCGTGAGGAGAGCTAGCTGCGCTGCGGCATCTCCTCGGCCTCTTCCTTGGCGAGCAGCAGCAGCATCTCGATGCCCATGTCGCCTTCCTGCGGCGAGCGGATGAACTTGATCTCTTCGGCACTTTGCCGCAGCGCGGCAATGATCGCCACAGCCTGATTGGCCGTCGCCGCCTCGGTCGCCAGAATGGCCTTCTGGTCTTTCGCTTGGAACCCGATGGTGTAGGACATGATGCACTCCCTCCCGTACCCACCTCGAGGGATCGAATCAGAGTCGCGAGCAAAGCGAAAGCCTGTGTGAGTACGGACCGGAGTTATCTGGGGATTGCGCGCAAGCCCAGGTAAGGCCGCATAAGCGTCACACTGCCGCCGCTCTCGCTAGATGATCCCCTGCTTCTTCAACTCCTCGATCTTCCCCGCGTCATAGCCGAGCTGACCGCCAAGAACTTCCTGGGTGTGCTCGCCGAGCAGCGGCGGCGCGCGGTAGGTCCTGATCGGGGTCTCCGAGAACGTCAGCGCGTTGCGGATCAGCGACAGGTCGGGCGCGAAGGGATGGTCGACCTTCACCCGCATGCCGCGCGACTGCACGTGCGGATCGGCGAACACCTGCTCGAAATTGTTGATCGGGCCGGACGGGACGCCGGCCTCCTCGAGCTTGTCCAGCCAGTAGGCCACCGGCTTGGTCAGGAACAGGCCGGCGAAGATCGCCATGATCTCCTTGCCGTGCACGACGCGGTCGTTGTTCTTGATGAAGCGCTTGTCGTTGGCAAGCTCCGGCCGGCCGAGCACGGCGCAGGTGCGCTGGAACTGGCCGTCATTGCCGACCACCAGCATCAGCTCGCCGTCGGTGCAGCGGAACACGCCCGCGGGCATGCCGCCATTGCCCCAGGTGCCGCGACGGGGCGGCGTCTTACCGTTGACGAGGAATATCTGCAGCCAGTGCGACAGCGAGGCAATGACGGTGTCGAACAGGCACACGTCGATGTGCTGTCCCTGCCCGCCATTGACGTCGCGATGGTACAACGCCGCGAGCAGCCCGATCGAGGTGTTCATGCCGGTCATGTAGTCGACGATCGACGGGCCGACCTTCATCGGCCCTTCGCCGGGTTCGCCGTCGATATGACCCGTGACGCTCATCAGGCCGCCCATCGCCTGGAGGATCGCGTCGTAGCCGGCACGCGGCGCGTAGGGGCCGGTCTGGCCGAAGCCCGTCACCGAGCAATAGATGATCTTGGGATTGATCGCCTTGATCGTCTCGTAGTCGAGGCCGTAGCGCTTGAGATCGCCGACCTTGTAGTTCTCCATGAAGACGTCGGCGTCCTTGGCCAGTTCGCGGATGATCGCCTGCCCCTCTGGCTTGGCGATGTTGACGGTGACCGACTTCTTGTTGCGGTTGGCGCAGAGATAGAACGAATTGTTGTTGTTTGCCTTGCCCTCGGGGTCGGTCAGGTATGGCGGGCCGAAGGCGCGCGCATCGTCGCCGGTGCCGGGCCGCTCGATCTTGATCACGTCCGCGCCGAGATCGCCCAGCATCTGGGCCGACAAGGGCCCGGCGAGCACACGCGTGAGATCAAGGATCTTGATGCCTGAGAGCGGCAGGGCCGACATGTCTTTCCTCCGGGGAACTGGATATTGGCACGGCGGCGAGATCGCGGGCCGCGCTCCCTGCGGATACACCATTTTGCGGCGCCGAGCCCTGCGTGCCGGACATACGGCCATCCCCCGCCTCGCAGCGGAGGTCGCCCACGATGCCAATTCCGCGTTGCGAATATTACCAGATGACCTCACGTCGCGGCGGCCACAGCCAATTGCGGACGCCTCCGTCCAAGCAAAACCAGGATCAGCACCGTCGCGCAGGATATGACCAGCGTCAGGCCAAGCGCGCCGCGGCTGCCGAACTGAGTAAGCAAGCCTGCCAGAAGCGGGGGCGAGATTGCGGAGGCCAGATTGAGCGGCAATGCGATCATCGACATCGCCTTGGCGAATTCGGCCTGGTCGTAGAAGACGAGCGGAATCGTCGCCCGCGCCACGGCCATCGCGCCGCTGCCGGCGCCATAGAGCAAGATGAAGGTCGCAACCGCCCAGGTCGCGCCCTCGCTCAGCATCAAGATCACCATCGCAACGGGAAGCGCGGTGCCAGCGACCAGGCCAGTGGTGATGCCGTCCCATCGCCCGCCGCCGAGGAAGTCGAGGCCGCGCGCGCTGACCTGGATCACGCCCAGCATCGATCCGAATGCGAGCGCCTGCGCCGGCGCAAGGCCCTCCGCCCTCAGCAACTCGAGCAAAATGGCACCGATGCCGAAATTGACGAAGGCGTTCATCGTGATCACGCCGACAACGAGACCGAAGGTACTTTTCGGAATCACAGGCGGCGGCGCAGCCTCGGCGGCGTCGCCACGATCGTCAGTCACAATTTTCCGGCGCGGCGCGACAAACGCATAAAGCGGAAGGTTGATGGCGAGCATCATCGCGGCATAGACCAGACAAGTGCCGCGCCAGCCGAGCCAATCGCTGAGAAACGACGTGGTCGGCCAGAAGATGCTGCTGGAGAGACCCGTCACCAACATCAGGCCGCCGATGGCATTCTTGGCGCCGCGTCCGGCGACCTCGTTCAGCATGATGTAGGCGCCGGTCGACAGCGTGGCGCTGCCGCCCATACCGAGAATGACCCAGCCGGCGAAATAGAGCAGCGGCTCACGCGCGAAAGACAGAACGACGTAGCCCGGCACGGAGACGACGGTGCCCACCATCATCACCTCGCGTGCACCGTGCTGCGCAAAAGCCTTGGCGAGCCAGGGGGCGCACAGACCCATCGTGACATAAAGGACCGAGCTGCCCGCAAACACGGCCGACAGGCTCATGCCGAGATCGGCTCCGAGATCGCGACCGATCACGGCCGGAAGGCCGATCGTTCCCCATCCGATGAGCTGGGTGATTGCAAGCACCAGCAGGACCCCGATCAGCCTGCTGTCGGATTTCAAGAACCGCATTCCAGTCGTCGCCTGCCCGGCAGGCGTCGATTACGCCTGTGAGCCCTGTCTTACCCGGAGAGTCCGCTCACGGGAACGCCGGCCGCCGAATGGCAGAAGGCAGCCGGGAGCATGTCAGGCAGACGTCAGGCCCGGGATGATCGTCCCTACCCCGCGATCCCGAGCAGGGATCGCGCTTCGGCCGCAGTCGCGACGCGCCGGCCGTGGCGCCTGACAGCTTCACAGGCGATGCTCACGAGTTCCGCATTGCTGCGGGCCAGGCGCGTCTTGTCGACCCTGATGTTGTCCTCGAGCCCGGTGCGAACCGCGTCGGCGCCGCGCGCCAGGGCCCAGTCCATCACCTCGGCCTGATGGCGTCCGATCCCGGCCGCCGTCCAGGTCGCTTGCGGGATCAGGCGTCTCAGCTCTCCCAGCAGGATGTCGAGCACATGCTCGTCGGCCGGCATCGCGTTCTTGACGCCCATGACGAATTGTACGTGCGGGCGCGCGTCCATCAACCCCGCTTCGATCAGCCGACGGGCGCCGTGAAGATGCGACAGATCGAAGATCTCGATCTCAGGACGGACGCCATTCGCCTTCATGCCGGTGGCGAGAGTCTCGACCAGGGCGGCGCTGTTCTCATAGACGATGGTCGGGAAGTTCACCGAGCCCGTGGAGAGCGAGGCCATGTCGGGCTTGAGATAGAGCGAGGATCCGCGCGCCGAAGGATCGCGGCCGCGCCCTCCGGTCGAGAACTGCACGATCATCCCGGGACAATGCTTCCTGACGTCCTCCTGCACCAGGGCAAAGCGCTCGGGGTCTGAGGACGGCGTTTCGTCGTCGTTGCGAACGTGGATGTGCGCAAGCGTGGCACCGGCCTCGAAGGCCTGGTGCGTCGACTCGATCTGCTCTGCCGGCAAGATCGGCACCGCGGGATTGTCCTTCTTGCGCGGAACGGAGCCGGTGATTGCGACCGCAACAACAGCGGGATTCATCCTGCTAACCTCATCATCATCGCGCTCGCGCGCACAAAGCTTCAATCGACGGTGAGTCCATACCACGAAGCCTCGCCGCTGCGAACATCATCCGTCGCAGCGGCGTTGACTTCAACCGTCAGGTCCGAACGGCGGCAGCACTGTCCTGCGTGTCTTCGCGCCGACGATCGTAGTCGGCCCGCGCCATCGGGACGGCTTTGGGATTACCGAGATCGTCGATGCTAATGCGATAGGTCTCCCGGGCCGTGAGGGCCGCCAGCGCCGCGATGACGGTGATGCCGAAAGCGATCGCCCCCACCGTCAAGGGAATGTTGGCCGAGCCGGGAGGGGCCACGCTCGCAAACAGCGCCGGAAGCAACGCAGTAATGGTCGTTCCGATGTTCTGCGAGATCGCCATCGCCGACACGCGGGTGCGCGTCGGAAACAGCTCCGGATAGAAGCTCGGAAAGATCGCGTTGTAGCCCTGATAGACGACGCCCCACATCAACAGCGAGATCACGATCGCGAGAGGCACGTTCTTGATGCTGATGGCGTAGAGATAGAAGAAGGCGAGCACGCCCGAAAGCAGCGCACCCACGATGATCGGAGGCTTGCGACCGACCTTGTCGGAGAGATTGCCGACGAAGGGAATGACGAACACGGCGACCATGTTGCCGAGCACGGGGATCCACAGATAGACGTCCTTGGCAAAGCCGACGCCGTAGGCCGGCTGGACCGCGTAGGCCGCGCCAAAGATGGTCGCAACGACAGGAATGACGTTCATCAGCGCCATGCAGATGACGCGGAGCATGTCGGGCCAGCTCAGCTTGATTGCCTGGACAATCGGCGCCTGCGGCTTTTCTCCCCGTTCGCCCTCGCGGTCAAAAGCGGGGGTTTCGTCGACTTCGCGGCGAATGATGTAGCCTGCGACGATGACGAAGAAGCTGAGCAGGAACGGAATCCGCCACCCCCAGCTGTTGAAGGCCTCCGTCGGCATATAGGCCGCCAGCGGCAGGAAGACCGCAGCTGCCAGAATCTGTCCGGCCTGCACGCCCTGAAGGGCGAAGCTTGCGTAGAAGCCGCGCCGACCGAACGGTGCGTGCTCCAGGATCATCGAGCTTGCGCCGGAGATTTCGCCGGCCACGGCAAAGCCCTGCACCAGGCGCAGAAGGACCAGCAGAATCGGCGCCAGGATGCCGACCTGCTGATAGGTTGGCAGGATGCCGACCGCCATGGTCGAGATGCCCATCAAGAACATGCAGACGAGCAGAACCGTCTTGCGGCCGTGGGTGTCGCCCCAATGACCGAGCACGAAGGCCCCGATCGGCCGCGCAACATAGCCGACGCCATAGGTCGCAAGCGATGCGACGATCGCAACCGTTGGATTGTCGGACGGGAAGAAGATCTGCGGGAAGACCAGCGATGCCGCAGTCGCGTAGATGAAGAAGTCATAATATTCGAGAGCCGACCCGATCCAGCCGCTTGCAGCAGCCTTCCCGGACTGGCTCATGTGTTGGATCGCGCGCGTCGTAGCCATAGCAAAGTTCCTCCCGATCTGTTCGTTTGTTGTCGTCCCGTCAGCGGGCTTCGTTGGACAATTGGGCAGCAATCCCCGGGCGCTCCTGCGGTGTCCGCGAACGCTGGCATTGCCGGTCGGTGTCTTGAGTGAGTACTACAATAGGCATTCGCCGGCCTAACACAATTACCCAGTTATGCGATAAACCTAACATGATGTTATGGGGCAAGCTCCACCGCGCATGCTGCTGACCGACGCCGCGGAATTCATTCCGGCGGATTGAACGTCCGGACGAAATACACGGGATCCCGGCCCTTCCTGAGACGATAGAGCTGCGCCGGGCGGTTCGGGCCACGCCGCATGTTGGCCGCCGGCTCGATCATGTCGGCCGACAGGATCCGGGTCCGGAAGGCGCTCTTCTCCAGCGGACGATCGAGTACGATCTCGTAGACACGCTGCAAATCCGGCAGCGTGAATTCCGCCGGCATAAGGTAAGCGGGCAGCGAGGTATACTCCACCTTGTTGCGCAGCCGCTGGATTGCGCTGGCCAGGATGTCGCCATGGTCGAAAGCGAGCTTCTCCTTGAACCCGCCGCCGATCGGACACCATCGCGCATCCGACGTGAGCACGCTCGCGTATGCCGGGATCAGCGCGAAATAAGCGTGCGTCGCCGACCAGCCGCGCGGATCGCGCGTCGCACTTCCCCAGCTGCCGAGCTGCTCAAGGTAAGGGCTGCTGACGCCGCTCTTCTCCTTCAGCTTGCGCGCCGCACATTCCGCAAGATCGCGGTCCTTCGCGACATCGACGAAGCCGCCCGGCAGCGCCAGGCTCAGCGGAAACGGTTCATCCTCTCCGGCCGGGCGCTGCACCAGCAACACCTGCAGCCTGTCGTCGAGAATCGCAAAAATCACGACGTCGACCGTGGTCAGCGGCCTCGGGAAGTCCAGATGTCCCGGCTTTCCAAGCCCTTGTCCAGACCCCTGGGTCCGATCCTTGCCCCGCATTGGTAACCTCCCTGTTCGGCCTTGACAGTAGCATACTTAGTTGTACAGTCCAACTTAGTTAGTTGCTCAGACCAACTTATCTGGTTCCTGGAGACAGCCATGTTCGGCATCCGATTCATCAAGGCCCAGCCCACCACCTATTTGATGAAGTACCGCGCCGGCGCGGTCGTGGCCGAGGGTACCGGGCTCTCGGCGCTCTACTACGCGCCGGTGACCACGCTCGTCGCTGTGCCGGTCGGCAGCCGCGACGCCTCCTTCATCTTGCAGCAGATCGCGCGCGACTTTCAGACGCTCACCGTCCAAGGCCACGTCACCTATCGCGTCCGCGAGCCGAAGAAGGCGGCCTCGATGCTCAATTTCACCCTGAAGTCCGACGGCAAGACTTACGAGACCGACGATCCCGAGAAGCTGCCGGAGCGCATTCTCGGCACGGTCGAGGTGCTCGCGCAGCAGGCGATCAAGGAGCTGACGCTGAAGGATGCGCTGCAGGCCTCCGACCGCATCGCCGACATCGTCGCAGGTGGCTTGCGGGCGCGCGCCGACATCGAAGCCCTCGGCATCGAAATCCTCGGCGTGTCGATCCGCGCCGTCAAGCCGACGCCCGATACCGCCAAGGCGCTGGAAGCACAGGCGCGCGAAGCGATTTTGAAGAATGCGGACGAGGCGATCTTCGCGCGGCGCAATTTCGCCGTCGAGCAGGAGCGCGCCATTCGCGAGAGCGAGCTCGACACCGAGATCGCCGTCGAGCAGAAGAAGCGCTCGATCCGCGAAACTCAGATGGATGCCGAGGCGAGCGTCGCCGCCAAGCGCAACGAGCTGCGTCAGGCCGGCATGGCCGCGGACATTGTGCTGGAAGGCAAGCGCAAGGACTTCGTCGGCCTCAACGCCGAGAACACCCGCACGCTGGCCGATGCCGAGGCCTATCGGGTCGGCGCGCTGATGAAAATCTTCGAGGGCGTCGACACCCGCGTGATCCAGGCGCTCGCAGCCGCGGGCATGCAGCCGGGCCAGCTGATCGCGCAGGCATTCTCCGGCATCGCCGAAAAGGCCGAGAAGATCGGCCAGCTCAACGTCTCGCCCGATCTGCTCAGCCAGCTGCTGGAGAAGCCGAAGCCGACGGAGGCCGCCAATGCCCGCCGCCAATGATCGCAAGATCGTGCTGGTGACGCGCAAGACCAGGCTGGAAGACCTGGTCGCGCGTTACCTGACGGCGGCCCAGGCCCGCTTCCATGTCGAGCATCTCGGCGCCGACTTCTCCGACTATGAGCACGAGCACGAGGTCTATCAGGCGCAGAAGCATGCGACGCTGCAGGCGCTGGAGCAATGGGGGCGGTATCAGGTGATCGAGCGCGGCTTCCTGGCCAGCTTCATCTTCGCGCCCGATGACATCGTCGTCGCGCTGGGCCAGGATGGCGTGGTCGCCAACACGATGAAATATCTCGACGACCATCCGCTTGTCGGCCTCAATCCGGACCCCGCGCGCTACGACGGCATCCTGCTTCCTTTCGCACCGCGCGACCTCGCAAAGCTGCTGCCGGAGGTCGCCGCTGACAAGCGCAGCAGCCAGGCCGTGACGATGGCGGAAGCGCGGCTCAGCGACGGCCAGGTGCTGCACGCCGTGAACGACCTCTTCATCGGCCCCCGCACGCATGTCTCGGCGACCTACGAGATTACCGCCGGCGGGACGACGGAGCGGCAATCCTCGAGCGGGCTGATCGTCTCGACCGGGCTCGGATCGACCGCATGGTTCAAGAGCATCGTCACCGGCTCGCTTGCGATCGCCGGCAGTTTTGGCCGGCCGCCGCCGCTGGGCGGCTACGATGCCTTGCCTTGGGACGCGCCCGAACTGCGCTTCGCCGTGCGCGAGCCCTTTCCGAGCCGCAACTCCCAGACCAATCTCGTCTGCGGCCGCCTCGCGTCCGAGGAGCAGCTGCGCATCCGCTCGCTGATGGCGGAGAATGGCGTCATCTTCAGCGACGGCGTCGAAGCCGACCGCCTCGATTTGAACGCCGGCGCCGAGGTCACGATCGGAATTGCCAGGCGGCGCGGCCGGCTGATCGTTTGACCGGGCTAGATTCCCAGCGCGTTCTCGCCTGCTTCGCGACCGGGCACGCTGACATGGACTTCGTGGCCCTCACGGAGCGCCAGGGACGCTGCGGCGACCGCCGACTCGAACGCGGCTTCCTTCGTGGCGTATCTGCTCCTAACGGTGCCGTCGTGCAGCACGCCCCATTCGTCCTGGACCGGTACGATCGCGTATTGGGCAAGACCCATTATCCCTCTCCTATCGCTGCCGCGGCTTGCCTATCGCTGCGTCACTTGCGGATGCGCCGCCGTCACCCGCCACACCGTATTGCCGCTGTCGTCGGCGACGAGCAGCGCGCCTGATTTATCGATCGCAACGCCGACGGGCCGGCCGCGCGCCTGATTGTCGGTGTTGAGGAAACCGGTGACGACGTCCTGCGCCGGCCCGCTCGGCTTGCCGTCTGTGAACGGCACGTAGACGACCTTGTAGCCATTCAGCACCTGCCGGTTCCAGCTGCCGTGCTCCCCGACGAAGGCGCCGCTGCGATAGGCGTCCGGCAGCTTGCTGCCGCTGGAGAAAGCAAGTCCGAGCGGCGCGACATGCGAGCTCAACGCATAGTCGGGCACGATGGCTTTTTCCACGAGGTCCGGCCGTTGCGGCTTGACGCGGGGATCGATGTGCTGGCCGTAATAGCTGTAGGGCCAGCCGTAGAAGGCCCCCTCCTTCACCGACGTCATGTAGTCAGGCACGAGATCGGGCCCGAGTTCGTCGCGCTCGTTCACCACCGCCCACAACGCGCCGGTCTGCGGCTCGAAGCTGAGACCGTTCGGATTGCGCAAGCCGCTGGCAAAAATCCGCCAGCGGCCGCTGGCGCGATCGACCTCGAGGATGTCGGCGCGATTGTGCTCGGCCTCCATGCCGTTCTCGGTGATGTTGCTGTTGGATCCGACGCCGACATAGAGCTTTGAACCGTCAGGGCTCGCGACGAGACTTTTGGTCCAGTGGTGGTCGATCGGACCGCCGGGCAGCGGCGTCAGCACCGTGCCCGGCTTGGTGATCTTGGTGTCGCCTTCGGCGTAAGGATATTTCATGATCGCGTCGGTATTGGCGACGTAGAGATCGTTGCCGACGAGCGCGACGCCGAACGGAGAATTGAGATGGTCGAGGAAGACGCTCTGCGTATCCGGCACGCCGTCGCCATTGGTATCGCGCAACAGCGTGATGCGATTGCTGGGTCCGGTATCGCCCCCGGAGGTCGCCCAGGACTCGACGTAACCCATCACGATCTCCTTGGGCCGCTTGATCGCGGCAGCCTTCGGCGCCTTGGATTCCACTACCAGCACGTCGCCATTGGGCAGCACGTAGAGCGAGCGCGGGTGCTGCAAGCCGGTCGCGAATGCCTTGGCCTGCAAGCCTTGCGCGACATCAGGCGTCTCGTCCTTCTTCCAGCCGACGATGCGGGCAATGTGCATCGGCGGCAGCAGATATTGCTGGATGTCAGGGAGGACAGGATTGGCGCCGATCTGCGCCTTGGGGTCGCCGCTGCCGTCCTTGCAGCCGGCGAGAAGAGCGAGGAGCGAGGCGCACAGCAGCGCGCGTGTGGGGAAAGACATCATCGCGCAACTCCCACGCCGTGGCGATACACCATGGCCCATCCGAGCCAGCCGGTCACAGGCAGGATCAGCACGGTGAGCACCGAAAGAACGAGCCCCCACGGCCACACCGAGGTCCAGGCATCACGCGTGTGTATCAGCAGATTGATGACGGCAAGGATCATGGCGACGACGTTGCCGATCAGATGCGGCCAGGCCTGCGCCTGCGCGCGCACCAGGCGGTTGCCGAGGAAATCGGTCAGGCCGGCAATCGCCGCCAGCACGCCGAAGATGACGCCGACGAGCAGAAGCCAGGCGGAGAAATCCGCCCACATCATTTCAGCTGAGACGAGATAGGTGATGTCAGTCAGCAGCGCGCCAACGAAGCACGCGATGGGGATCGGCACCAGCATCGGATGAATCGGATGGCCTGCGATTTGCGCCGTCGAGCGCGCGCGCACGATATCTTGCACCGAGGACCTCGTGTGGCATGTCGCCCCGCCCGAACGGCCAACTCGTGCTCGCGGTGATGGTTCCTGGGCTCGTTTGCGCGCGATCTTGACACGACGACCGGAGCGACCGCGAGGAACTCACCGCTATTGGCAGCCTTGAGTTCGATCAGCATCCGGAGACCGCCACATGGACCAGCGAGACGAGGGCCCGTCGTTCAGCCCAGCCTCCAAGCTCGACGGCGTCTCGCGGCGCCAAACCGAGCAGATCGAATCCCAGAGCCGGCCGAACGCCGCACTGATCCACGAGACGATCCGCGCCGAGGGCGAGCAGGAACTGGAGCGGCGATGGTGGGCCATCCTGCTGTCCGGACTCGCCGCCGGCCTTTCGATGGGATTGTCCCTGATCGTCCAGGGTGAGTTTCACGCGCTGATCTCCGACGACGCCGGCCGCCGGCTGATCGCCCCGCTCGGCTACACCGTCGGCTTCCTGATCGTGGTGCTGGGGCGGCAGCAACTCTTCACCGAGAACACGCTGACGCCGATCCTGCCGCTGCTGCACAACCGGGATCTCGGCACCCTGGCAAGCGTGCTCAAGCTGTGGGCCCTGGTTCTCGTTTCCAACATCGTCGGAACCTGGGCGGTCGGATCCGTGCTCGCGCATACCAGCATCTTCGAACCGCGGATCTTGGACGCTTTCGTCGATCTCAGCCGCCACACCATCGAGGGGACGTTCGCGACGACGCTGGTCCGCGGGATCTTTGCCGGCTGGCTGATCGCCTTGATGGCCTGGCTGCTTCCAGCCACCAAGGGATCGGGCGCGCACATCATTGTCGTGATGACCTATGTGGTCGCGCTCGGCGAGTTCGCGCACATCGTCGCGGGCTCGGTCGAGTGCGCCTTCCTGGTGCAAAGCGGTCGTGCGTCGCTGGCGCAATATGCCTCGGATTTCTTCCTGCCGACCTTGCTGGGCAACATCCTGGGCGGAACGACGCTGGTCGCCCTGCTGAATTACGGGCAGGTCGCGGCCGAAATCGACGATCACCGAGAATAGATCGGGCGGATAGCCGCTTCCCGAAGGGCGCGAAGCTCATCAGGCAGGGAGCGGCCCGACCGCAAGATAAGCTTCATAGGCGCGCTTCAGGCCATCCTGAAGCGACGTCGTCGCGCGCCAGCCGAGCTTATCGAGGCGGCTGATATCAAGCAGCTTGCGCGGTGTGCCGTCAGGGCGCGAAGTATCGAAGGAGATATCGCCGCGATAGCCGACGATCCCGGCGACGACGCGGGCGAACTCGGCGATGGCGATGTCCTCTCCGGTGCCGACGTTGATCAACTCCGCGCCGGAATAGGTCTTCATCAGGTGCACGCAGGCATCCGCCATGTCGTCGACATAGAGGAACTCGCGCCGCGGCGTGCCGGTGCCCCAGACCGCGACGCTCTTCGCGCCCGACAGCTTCGCTTCGTGAAAGCGGCGGATCAGTGCAGCCACGACGTGGCTCAATTCAGGATGATAATTGTCCCCGGGACCATAGAGATTGGTCGGCATCACGCTGATGAAGTCGCTGCCATACTGGCTGCGATAGGCCTCCGCCATCTTGATGCCGGCGATTTTCGCAATCGCATAAGGCTCGTTGGTCGGCTCCAACGGGCCCGTCAGCACGCTGTCCTCGCGCAACGGCTGCGGTGCGAGCTTCGGATAGATGCAGGACGAGCCGAGGAACATCAGCTTCTCGGCGCCATTTTGATGCGCGGCCTGAATCACGTTCGCGGCGATCGCGATGTTGTCGTAGATGAACTCGGCGCGCAGCGTGTTGTTGGCAACGATGCCGCCGACTTTGGCCGCGGCGAGGAAGATCACCTGCGGCCGCGCCTTCGCGAACCAGTCGAACACGGCGGCCTGATTGCAGAGATCGACCTCGCGCCGGTCGACGGTCACGACGTTCACATTCTCCCGCGCCAGCCGGCGCACGATCGCGCTGCCGACCATGCCGCGATGGCCGGCGACGTAGACGCTCTTGCCGGTCAGCTCAAACGCTGCGCTTGCCATTTGCGACATCCCGCTTGGCATCAGCCAGATCGCTCGCCATCATCTCTTCGACCAGCTGCGTGAAGGTCCGCTTCGGCTTCCAGCCAAGCACCTGCCGCGCCTTGCTGGAATCGCCAATGAGGAGGTCGACCTCGGTGGGGCGGAAATAGGTCGGATCGATCTTCACCACGACCTTGCCGCTGATGGCATCGACCCCGGTCTCGTCGACACCTGCGCCGCGCCATTCGACGCGGCGGCCGACTTGCGCAAAGGACAGCTCGACCATCTCGCGCACCGAGTGCATCTCACCGGTGGCGAGCACGAAATCGTCGGGCTTGTCGGCCTGGAGGATCATATGCATGCCCTCGACGTAATCCCTGGCATGGCCCCAGTCGCGCTTGGCCTCGAGATTGCCGAGGTAGAGTGTCTCCTCCAATCCGACTTCGATGCGCGCGACCGCGCGGGTGATCTTGCGCGTGACGAAGGTCTCGCCGCGGATCGGGCTCTCATGGTTGAACAGGATGCCGTTCGAGGCAAACATGCCATAGGCCTCGCGGTAGTTCACCGTGATCCAATAGCCGTAGAGTTTTGCCACGCCGTAAGGCGAGCGCGGGTAGAACGGCGTGGTCTCCCTTTGCGGGATCTCCTGCACGAGACCGTAGAGCTCGGAGGTCGAGGCCTGGTAGAACCGCGTCTCCTTCTCCATGCCGAGGATGCGGATCGCTTCCAAGAGGCGGAGCACGCCGATGGCGTCCGCATTGGCGGTATATTCCGGGCTCTCGAAGCTGACGGCGACGTGGCTTTGCGCGGCGAGATTGTAGATCTCGGTCGGGCGGACCTGCTGCACGAGACGGATCAGATTGGTCGAATCCGTCATGTCACCGTAATGCATCAGGAACGGTACGTTGCCGACATGCGGGTCCTGGTAGAGGTGGTCGACGCGCCCGGTGTTGAAAGACGAGGAGCGCCGCTTGATGCCATGGACGATATAGCCGAGCGACAGCAGATGCTCGGCGAGATACGCGCCGTCTTGCCCGGTCACGCCGGTGATCAGAGCAACCCGTTCGCTCATAATATGGACTTGCTCCCAAAGGCACCACGGCAGGCGCGGTCAGCGCCACGTCAAAAACTCCCCTTCTTTGACATATCGGTCGCCGGGGTCAACCTCGCAGGCTCGCCCCGGGCGGGTTTCCCGGGGCGTCCTGCTCGAATGCGGCCACTGGCAGCGATAATTGCGAGATCCTACTGCGAGCGATCCGAGGTCCAGCCCTTGTAATCCTTGATGTTATCTCGGGTCACGAGCTTCGACGGCAGCAGTTCGACGGTCGAGGCCGGCTTCTGCCCATTGAGAATGCCGACGCCGATCTGCACGGCGCGCCGCGCCATGAAGAACGGATCCTGCGATGCGGATGCCTGGATCTGCGGCGACGCCGGATCCTTCAGCGCAGCCTCGATATCGGGAGCACCGTCCACGGAAGTGATGATGATGCCGCTGCGGTTTTGCTGTTTCGCCGCGAGATCGGTCCCGATCGCCTGCGGATCATTGATGGCGAAGATCGCATCGATCTTGGGGAAGCGCGTCAGATAGCCCTGCGCGACGGTGAGGCCGCCTTCGCGCGAGCCCTTGCCGTCCTGGTCGCTGGACAGAACCTTGATCCCCGCGTTCTTCCCGAACACGTTTTTGCAACCGGTGACACGGTCGATCACGGCGGAGACCTGCGGCCCATTCTCGATGATGACGTCGCCCTTGCCTCCCAGCTTGTCGACGATGTATTGGCAGGCAATCTCGCCAGCCTGGACGTTGTTGGTGGTCACGGTGGCATCGGCGCCTTCGGCTGCGGTGTCGACCGCGACGACGACGATGCCCGCCGCCTGGGCTTTCTTGATCGCGGGGCCGATCGCCTTGGGATCACCGGGGTTCAACAGGATCAGGTCGACGCCGGCGGCGATGAAATTGTCGATCTGGGTGACCTGCTTGCCGAGGTCGTATTCGAAGCCGACGGTGGTGATCTTCACATTGGGGTTGGTCTTCTTGGCCTCGAACTCGGCGCCCTTCGACAGGGCGACGAAGAACGGATTGCCCATGGACCCCAGCGAGACGCCGATCGATTTGAGCTCCTTGGCAAAGGACGGCGTGGTGGTCAGTGCAAGCGCCACCGCGGCGCCAGCGAGCATTGTCTTCTTCAACATTGTCTTCCTCCCTGGTCTGTCTTCATCCCGGGCACGGCAGACCAGTTGCCGCAACCGAATCTCATATCTCTAGGTTCTGGCCGAGCCTTGCAGCCGGTAGCGATCCAGCGCCACGGCGCCGATGATCACCAGTCCCTTGATCACATATTGCCAGATATCAGAGACGCCTGTCAGGATCAGGCCGTTCGAGAGAACGGCGATGATCAGCGCACCAACCAGCGTTCCCCAGATCGAGCCGATGCCGCCGACGAAAGACGTGCCGCCGAGGATCACCGCGGTAATGGCGTCGAGCTCGTAGCTCTGTCCAAGCTGCAAGCCGTTGGCCGCATAGAGCCGCGCCGCCTGCATGCCGCCGCCGAGGCCGGCCAGCATGCCCGACACGCCATAAACGAAGATCAGAACGGCCCATACCTTGATGCCGGCCAGCCGCGCCGCGCTCTCATTGCCCCCGACCGCATAGATGTGCACGCCGAGCACGGTCCGGCGCAGCACCAGCCATGACACGAGGATGACGAGCAGCGCGATCACCGAGAGCCACGGGATCGACGCCACGCCGGGCACGAGCGTCAGCGAGCCATTGCCGATGAAGGCATAGGGGATCGACGGATTGAACACGGTGGTGTCGGCGCCGAGCAGCCGCGCCAGGCCGCGCACGGCGGTGAGCGAGCCCAGCGTGACGATGAAGGGCGGCAGGCGCAACAGCGCGATCAGCGCGCCGTTGATGACGCCGAAGCCAAGACCGGTGAGCACCGCGACCGGCAGCCACAGGGCACCGAGCTCGGGCAGCTTGGAAATGGTCAGGCCGGCCATTGCGGACGCCGCCAGGATCGAGCCGACCGAGAGGTCGATGCCGCCGGTGAGGATGACGAAGGTCATGCCCGCAGCGAGCACGGTGTTCACGGCGGCCTGCTGCAGCACGATGCCGAGATTCTGCCCGGTGAAGAACCGGCCGTCCGATAAATAATGAAAGCCGCCGCAGAGCAGCAGCAGCACCGGCAGCATTCCGGCCGCGCGGATCAGCAGCCTGACGCGCTGGCGCTTCGTTGCTTGCGCGGCGGCAAGTCCGTCCGCCGTGGCGGCCTTCGCCGGCGTCGATCCGTTGTCAGGCATCGAGATGCTCCGTCCCCGTGGCAAGCGCCATGATATCCTCTTGAGTTAACGGCGCAGTCTCTGTTCGTCTGACTTCGCCCGCGATATGCCCGGACCGCATCACGATGACACGGTCGCAGATACCGATGATCTCGGGCAGATCCGACGAAATGACCAGGATCGCGGTGCCCGCCTTCGCGAGATTGTCGATGATCGAATAGATTTCGGACTTGGCGCCGACATCGACGCCGCGCGTCGGCTCGTCGAGGATCAGCACCTTCGGCGCAATGGCGAGCAGCCGCGACAACAGCACCTTCTGCTGGTTGCCGCCGGAGAGGCCACCGGCGGGGACACCGACATTGGCGGCGCGGATGCTGAGGCCTGCGAAAGCCCGGTCGGCGCGCTCGCGTGCCTTGTCGCGATCCAGGAACCAGCCGAGCCTGGCATCGCGACCGAGCACGGCGAGATTGATGTTGTCCAGGCACGACATGTCGAGGAACAGGCCCAGCGCCTTGCGGTCCTCGGTCAGATAGGCGATGCCGGCCGCGAGCGCCTCGCCGGGCGTGCGGATGTCGATCGGCTGGCCTTCAAGTTCGAGACGACCCGAAATCTTCGGTGCTGCACCGACGATGAGATGCGCAAGCTCGGTGCGGCCGGCGCCGATCAGGCCGGCAAGGCCCACCACCTCGCCCGCATGCACGGTGAGCGAGCAGCCCTTGACGCGGTGCCCGTCCGCCATGTCGGTGGCGGTCAGCACGGGGTGCCCCTTCCCGGCCTCGGGATCGTGATCCTTCTTGTAGAAGGAGGAGACGTCGCGCCCGACCATCATGCGGACGATGGCATCGGCGCGGATATCCTGCTTGTCGAGCGAGCCGACCAGGCGGCCGTCACGCAGCACGGTGACGCGGTCACCGAGCGCATAGACCTCGTCCATGCGGTGCGAGATGTAGATGATGGCGAGCCCTTCGGCGCGCAGTTGCCGGATCAGCGCGAACAGTCGCTCGCTCTCGCCGGCCGACAGCGCGGTGGTGGGCTCGTCCATGATCAGGATTTTCGAGCGCGTGTGCAGCGCACGCGCAATCTCGACGAGCTGGCGCTGGCCCATGGAAAGATGTGCCACCAGTGTCGATGGCAGGAAGTCGGCGCCCAGGCGCTGCAGAATTGGACCAACGCCCTCACGCATGGTGCCACGCGCCAGCAAACCTGAACGCGAGACCTCGCGACCGAGATAAATATTCTCCGCCACGCTCAGATTGGGAGCCAAAGACAGTTCCTGATAGATGATCGAGATGCCCGCCGCACGCCCGCCGAGCGGCCCCTCGATCCGCGCCGGCTTGCCCTCGATCCGGATTTCACCCCCCGGATCGGGCCGGTAAGCCCCCGACAGGATTTTCATCAGGGTCGATTTGCCCGCGCCGTTCTCACCCATCAAGGCGTGAATCTCGCCGGCATAGACCGTCAGGTCAACCGCGCGCAGTGCCTTGATGCCGAAGAAGGATTTCGACACTCCCCGCATCTCGAGGATCGGATCGTTCATCGTGCCTCCCGGCGCACGTTTCCCCTGTCCGCGTTTGGTTTTTCAAGCACGGTTGGCGTATTAAACAAAACGCCGCTGCACAGGGCAACAGCGAACAGACAGAATTGGGGACGCGAGGCGATGCTAATGGCGCGGCCGATACAATTGGCGCCAGGCGGAAAGCCGCTCGGCATACGCGTCCACCAGCACGCGGTCAGGCTCGAACGTCTCGACGCGGTGCGGGGGCGTGCAGATGGCGGGGATTGCCTCGCCGGTGACAGCAAGCCGCCCTAATCTCGCCGCACCGAACGCAGCCCCGGTTTCGCCGTCGGCAAAGCGATGGATCGGCACGTCAAGCACATTGGCCAGCACCGACAACCAGAACCGGGACCGCGAACCGCCGCCGATCACGTCGGCTTCCGTGACCACGATGCCGGCATCGCCAAGTGCGTCCCGGCAATCCGCGAGTGCGAAGGCGACGCCCTCGAGCACGGCCTGCACGATCGCCGTGCGGTCGGTGCCGTGGCTCAAGCCGTCGAGCATGCCGCGCACGAGGGGGTCATCATGCGGCGTCCGCTCACCCGCGAGATAAGGCAGGAAGCTCACCGGAGACGGCGTCCGCGGCTGCGCCCCCAGCGGCGCCAGCAGTTCGGCCTCGGCGACGCCGAACAGGCGCGCGGCCCAGGCCAGACAGGACGCCGCCGACAGGATCGCGCCGGCCTGGATCCACATGCCGGGAATCGCATGGCAAAAGGTGTGGACCACGCGGTCCGGATTGGCAGCGATATGGTCGGTCGGCACCAGCAAGGCCCCCGAGGTGCCCAGCGAGATGAATCCAGTTCCCGGCCTGATCGCGCCGATGCCGATGGCGCCCGCCGGATTGTCGCCCGCCCCGCCCGCGATCATGGGGCACCTCGCCATGCCCCAGCGCTGCGCCAGGTCAGGTCGCAGCGTTGCCGCCGGCGCACATCCCTCGACCAGACGCGGCATGTGCGCGCGCGACAGGTCCGTCGCAGCCAATGCCGCATCCGACCAGTCCCGGCGCGCCGCGTCGAGCCATAGGGATCCCGATGCATCCGAGACGTCCTCGATCGCCTCGCCTGACAGCACCAGGCGCAGATAGGCCTTCGGTTGCAGGACAATTGCCGTCGCCGCAAAAATCTCGGGCTCATGCGCGGCGATCCAGAGCAGTTTTGGCGCCGTGAATCCGGGCATCGCCTTGTTGCCGGTCGTAGCACGCAAAGCTGGCCAGCGCCGTTCGAGGATCCGACACTCCGCGGCGGAACGTCCGTCGTTCCAGAGGATGCATGGCCGCAGCGGCCTGTCGCGCGCGTCGAGCAGCGTCGCGCCGTGCATCTGGCCTGATAACCCGATGCCTTGGATCGCCGCCAGCTCTTTTCCATGCGACGCCTTCAACGCGTCCAGCGTGGCGAAGGTCGCCTCGATCCACTGTGCGGGATCCTGCTCGAAATAGCCTTGATGCGGCGAGGCGATCGTCAACGCCCGGCTCTCGCTCGCAATCACGCGCTGGGTATGGTCGACCAGAACGGTCTTGACCGCCGAGGTCCCGAGATCGATGCCGAGATACATGACTGAACTGCTTCCCGAATTGGACACGAGCCGCGGTGGCCTTCAGGCCGCTCCCGATGTAATCCAGCCCAGCGAGACGAATATCGATTTCTTCAACTTACGGAAGATTGTCCCGCAAGAAAATGTCGATTCGGATTCGCTCCTGATCGTGGCTGATCGGCTCTTCCATGCAATGCGCCAGCAGCACCCGCGCGGCGGAGCGCGCCTCGTGGCCGGGATCCTGATTGATGATGGCGTCGCACGTGCCGCGGACCAGGAAACGTCGCGTGTGCTGCGTCAACTCGTGGGTGATCCACACCACCTCGCGGGCGCGGCCGGACGCCTCGAGCGCATCGGCGATGCCGCGGTTTCCGGCGCCGCAACAATAAATGCCGCGGAGATCGGCATGGCGCGCGAGCAACCCGAGGGTGAGCTCTCGCGTGCGCGCGCTGTCGTCGCGGCCCTCGATGACAGGGAGCGCGCGCAGGTTCGGATACTCGCTCGACAGGATCTGATGGAAGCCGAACTGGCGCTCGGTATGATCGCGCAGCGACAGCGATCCGGCGATCACGGCGACCGTCCCCTCACGCCCGGCAAGGAAGCGCCCCATCAGCGTCGATGCAGTGCGCCCCGCGGCCGGATTGTCGATACCGACATAGTGCAGGCGGCGCGAGCTCGGCGCATCCGATACAAGGGTCACCACGGCAACGCCACGCCCGCTGAGTTCGTCGATCGCGGCCCGCACCCTGGGATGGTCGAGCGCAATGACCGCGACGCCCTGATAGGCCGGCGACAGATCCTCCAGCACGCCGGCCAGCACGTCAGGATCGAACACGTCGACATGGACGATATCGATGAAGCCGCGCTGACCGGCGAGCCAGTCTGCGGTGCGCTGGACCTGCTCGGTCAGATTGGTCATGAAGCTGTTGCTGCCGGACGGCAGCACGAATGCGAAGCGAAAGCTCTGCCCGCGTGCGAGCCGCGCGGCCGCAACATCCGCATGGTAGCCGAGTTTGGCCACTGCAGCCTCGACACGCGCGACCGTCTTGGCACGCACGCCCTGGCGCCGGTTGACGACGCGATCAACGGTGGCGAGCGAAACGCCCGCCGCACGCGCGACGTCCTCAAGGGTGGCGCGAACCGCCGGTTGCGCCGCACCAGAACTCATTCGCGCGCCGCCCACAGCATGCCGCGGGTCATCAACGTCCGGATCTCCGGGACGTCGAGCTCATAGGCGCGGTGGCCGAGCGAGGAATAGAACACCCTGCCCGCGCCGTATCGTTTTTTCCAGACCACGGGCATCACCACGCCATCGATCCAGGACGCGTGCTCGCCGGTAAAGGTCGTCGTCGCCAACACCTCGATGGCGGGGTCGACATGCATGTAATATTGCTCGGAACGGTGCTCGAAACTCTGCAGGCCCTTCATGATGGGGTCGTCAGGCTTCGTCACATCGACCTTGTAGTCGATGATGTTGCCGGGATGGGCAACCCATTGCCCGCCGCACAGGAACTGGTAGTCCACGGAATCGCGAAACGCATCGCACATGCCGCCATGGTGACCGGCGAGCCCGACGCCGCCACGCACCGCCGCGCAGAGATTGAGCGCGTCCGCCTTCTCGATCTTCGACATGGTGTAGATCGGGATGATCAACGAGAGATCGTGTATCGCGGGATCGCCGAACGCCTCTGTCGTCGTTTCGATCCGGACCTCAAAGCCCTCCGCCTTCAGCCAGCCGCGGATCATCGAGGCACAGAGATCGGGATCGTGTCCCGGCCAGCCGCCCCAGACTATCAATGCCTTGCGCATGGTCATTCCCTCAGTCGATCTGCCCGGTTTCACGCCCGGCCGGCAGCATCGCCGGCCGCTCGACGCGGTTCTCGATCTTGACGCGCCGTCCTTCGTCGGCGGAGGTCTGGAACGCCTCCATCACCTCCAGCACGTGGAAAGCGAGCGCGCCGCTGGCGCGGTGCGGCCGGTCGTGCAGGATCGCGGACGCCATGTCGGCGACGCCGATGGAGCGGAACTCGCCTTCGACATGACCGTGTGTCAACGGCACGGTTTCCCATTCGCCGCCGGTCTTGGCGACCTGCACCTCGCCGCCGAAGCGGTTCGGGTCGGGCACCAGCATGCTGCCCTTGTCGCCGTAGATCTCGATCGGCGCGTGCCGGTGCTTCGGCACATCGAAGCTCATCGCGATCGAAACCACCGCCCCGCTCTCGAATTCGAGCGTCCCTGCGACGTGGGTCGAAACCTCGACCGGGATCAACGTGCCGTTCATCGGCTGGCTGGTGACCAGACGCTCGGATCTTGGGCGCGCGGTCGAGCCCATCACGCTTGCGACTGGACCGAGCAACTGCACGAGATCGGTGATGTAGTACGGGCCCATGTCCAGCATCGGCCCGCCGCCGCGCAGGTAGTAGAATCCCGGCGCCGGATGCCAGCGCTCGTGGCCGGGGCAGCCGAAGAAGGCGCTGCCTGCGACGGGGGTGCCGATCGCGCCGTCATCGATCAGCTTGCGCGCGGTCTGGTGCCCGCCGCCGAGGAACGTGTCGGGCGCACAGCCGACGCGAAGTCCCTTCTGCGCGGCGAGATCCATCACCTTGCGCGCTTCCGCGACGTTGATGCCGAGCGGCTTTTCGGAATGGACATGCTTGCCGGCGTTCAACACCGCGAGGCTGACGTCGGTGTGGGCGAGCGGGACGGTGAGATTGATGACGATCTCGACGTCGTCACGTTTAAGCAGCTGGTCGACCCGCATCGCCGGCAGCCCGAAAGCGGCGCCCTGGCGCTCGGCGACATCGCTGCGCATGTCGGCGAGCGCCCTCACCTCCATCACCGGGAAGCGCTGCGCCGCCTTGATGTAGGCGGTGCTGATCACACCGCAGCCGATGATTCCGACCCCGACTTTTCTCATGATGATCTCCGTGAAGTCCTGGCTGTCTCTTGGCTGTCTCTTGGCTGTCTCTTGGCTATCCCTTGACCGCGCCTGCGGTGAGGCCGGCGACGATGTGCTTCTGCGCCAGCAGGAACAGAATGATCGTCGGCAGGATGGTCAGCGTGATGAAGGCCAGGATCAGGTGCCATTCGGACGAATATTCGCCCTGATAAACCATGATGCCGAGCGGCCAGGGATAGAGCGCATCGGTGTTGAGCATCACCAGCGGCAGCAGATAGGCGTTCCAGCTGTTGACGAAGGTGATGGTGCCCACCGTCGCGAGAATCGGCCGCGACAGTGGCAGCGTTACGTAGCGAAAGAACTTGATGTAGCTGCAGCCGTCGACCAGCGCCGCTTCCAGCAGCTCATGGGGAATGTCCTTGAAGAAGCGCCGCAACAGCAGGACGCTCATGGCAAGGCTGAAGGCCACCTGCGGCAGCGCGACGCCGAAATAAGTGTCAAGCAGCCCGAGATCGCGCACCTTGATGAACAATGGCAGCACGGCAGTCGCGGCCGGAAACAACAGGCCGAGGGTCAAATAGCTCAGCAGCATCGAGCTGCCGAAGAACCTGATATGGGCGAAGGTGAACGCCGCCATCGAGGCCACGATCAGGGTCAACGTCACCGTGAGGGTCGAGATGATCAGCGAGTTGCGCAGGAGCTGCCAGTAACGTCCCGAGAACAGGATGTCCGCATAATTCTGCCACTCCCAATGCTGCGGCAGGCCGAAGGGATTGACGCGCAATTCGCCGAGCGATTTGAAGCCGCCGAGCAGGGTCGCGAGCAGCGGCACCAGCACGAAGATGGCAACGACTGCGAGGAACGCCGCCTTGAACGGTACGGCGGGATCCAACGGCGCGCGATTGGTTTCGGCATTACTCATCGCGCATGAACCATCGCTTGTAGGTGAAGGCAAAGGTTACGCAGATCGCGAACAGGATGACGCCGATGGCGCTGCCATAGCCGACCCGCATGCGCGAGATGCCGTTGTTGTAGAGGAAGCTCACCATGGTGTTGGAGGAATCCGCAGGTCCCCCGCGCGTCAGCGGCATGACGAGATCGAACAGCTGCAGCGAGCCGACGATGGCGAAGAACACCGAGAGCCGGATCGTCGGGTAGAGCAAGGGGATCACGACATGGCGCAACGCCTGCGAGCGTGTCGCACCGTCGATCCGTGCCGCCTCGACGAGGCTCTTGTCGAGGCTCTGGAGCGCTGCGATGAACAGCATCATGTGGAAGCCAAAGTACTTCCACACGATCACGATCAGCACCGCCAGCATCGCCGTATCGGTCGAGGCCAGGAGATGCGGCGGCTCGGCGCCGAAGGTGCGCCAGATCGATGCGACGAGACCGTAATCGCCGTCATAGACGAAGGAGAAGATCAACCCGGTCGCGATCTCCGCCAAAATATAGGGCATGAAGAACAGCATGCGCAGCGCCACCGCGCCGCGAAACTTCTCGGCCAGCATCAAGGCGAGGGTCAGCGCGAGCGGCAGCTGGATCGCGAGCGAGACTGCGATGATCAGCCCGTTATTGCGCAGCGCGAGCCAGAACGCGCGCGTTTCCAGCACGAAGCGATAATTGTCGAAGCCGATCCAGTGGGTCGGCCTGCCGAAACCGTTCCAGTTGAAGCCGGAGTACCAGGCCGCCTCGCCGATCGGCAGCACCACGAACAGCGTGAACAGCAGCAGTGCCGGCGGCAGGAACAGGATCAGCACAGTGAAGCGATTGTCCCAGCTCGGGCCGCGCACGGCGGCCTGGGGGGCCGCCTCGCCAGCAACGCCGACCGGCGATGGCATCGCGATCCGTCGCGCCACGGTCAGTTACCTTGCTTGTACGCCGCCTCGATCGCTTTCGCCGCGTCCTGCGGGCTCATGCTGCCGCCGGCGATCTCCGCCGAGACGTCGTTGACGACGCGGCCGACGGAGGGGCCGAGGCTCTGGTCATAGAAGTTCTGGTGGTACTTCGACTTTGCGAGATTGGACGCGATCAGCTTCATGAAGTCGCTCTTGAGGCCCGCCTCGCCGCCCTTGACGACGGGAACGATGAAGTTGCCGGCGGCGAGCCTCGCCTGCACGTCCTTGGAGATGAAGTACTTCAGGAAGTCGACGGCCTCCTTGGGCGAGTCCTTGGTGACCAGCCAGCCGGTGATGCCGCCGAGGGTGTCTGACGGCTCACCCTTGCCGCCGGGTACGACCGGAAAATCGAACCAGCCAAGCTTGTCGTCGGAAAGACCGACCTTGTCGGCGGCGAGCGCGCGCTGGGTGTGATAGAAGGAGGAGATCGCCAGGATCATCGCGGCCTTGCCGTCACCGAAATAGCCGACGGCCTGCGGGTTCTTGAAGCCGAGGAAGCCGTTCTGGAACGGCTGGAGATCGACGAGCTGCTTGAACAGCTCACCGGATTTCTGGAAGGTGTCGCCTGCGAAGCCGCCGTTTTCACCCTTCAGCGCTGCATCGAAGGCCGGCTTGCCGCCAATGCGCACGGCGAGGTGGGTCCAGTAGAAATGCAGCGGCCACTTATCGGCGCCGCCAACCACAATCGGCGTAACGCCGGCTGCCTTGAGCGTCTTCACTGCAGCAAGCAGATCATCCCACGTTTTGATCGCCGCGGAATCGACCTTCGCCTTGGCCATCAAATCCTTGTTGTAGAGGAAGCCGACCTGCGAGAGCGAGATCGGAAGTCCGAAGACGCGGCCGTTCTGGGTGAAGGCGGCAAGCGCCGCCGGTGCGATCGTGTCGCTATAGCCGTCGCTCTTCACAGAATCAGTGATATCTTCCAGCACGCCTGCCTCGATCTGGGTCTTCAAGACGCCGCCAGCCCAGCTGTAGATGATGTTCGGCCTGTCCTTGGATTGCAGGATGGTCGGCAGCTTGGCCTTGTAGGCCTCGTTCTCCAGGAACTGCATCTCGACCTTCACGCCGGGATGCGACGCCTCATAGGCGCGCGCGACCTCCTCCCAGATCTTCACCTGGGCCGGATTGACCTCGATGTGCAGCCATTTAACGGTCGTGTCGGCCAACGCGGAATTCGCCAAAAGCAGGCATGCGGCAGCGGTGAGTCCCAGCTTGGCGAGCAGCCTCATCACATCCTCCCAACAGGCTCTTATTGTTGGAGGCGATCCTGCCTGCAAGTTTTGAGGTGCGCAACTAAAATTCTGACCTATGCACCTCACGGAACCGACTAGGCTGACCGCTGCCGACGGCTACGGCTCGTTCGGCACCAAGCGCCGTGATGGCGTCATTGCTTAAGCTGGAGCGCCGCAACGCCGGCGAGACTGAGATCGCTGATCGCAACTCCGGCTGCGCTTGACGCTAGTTCGCGGATGCCCGCCTTACGATCGTTGCAGCACCACGCGATGGCCGCCGTGGAGAAGCGACTCGGCCGCTGCGCGACCTAGTCCGTCGGCGCTGCCGGTGATGAACACGATGGCCATTAGGCCGACTTTCGCTGCGGCCGAGCCGCCGGCTTCTTCGACGCTGCCTCCTTCGGCTTCTTGCCTTCGATTGGCATCAGCATTTCCTTCTGCCCGGCGGAGGCCCTCTTCGGCTTCTTGGCCGGCTTGGGCCCCTTCGCCGGCGCGGCCTCCTTGCCAACGGATCGACGGAGGGCTTCCATGAGATCGACGACGTTCGTCGCCGCGGGCTTGGACTTCGGCGTGATGGGCTTGCCGGCGCGCTTCTGGTTGATGAGATCGATCAGCGCGGTCTCGTAGTGATCCTCGAATTTCTCAGGCTCGAACCGCCCGGCCTTCTGGTTCACGATGTGCTTGGCGAGATCGAGCATGTCCTTGGTGACCTTCACGTCCTGGATCTCGTCGAAATACTCGGCCTCGCTACGCACCTCGTACGGATAGCGCAGCAGCGTGCCGACCAGACCCTTGTCCATCGGCTCGAGCGCAATGACGTGCTCGCGGTTGGTCAGCACCACCCGGCCGATGGCCACCTTGTTCATCTCGCGGATGGTCTCTCGGATCACGGCGAAGGCGTCGTGCCCGACCTTGCCGTCAGGGCGGATGTAGTAGGGTCGGATCAGGTAGCGCGGATCGATGTCGCGCTTGTCGACGAACTCATCAATCTCAATGGTGCGTGTGGATTCCAGCGCGATCTCTTCTAGCTCCTCTTTCGTGACCTCGATGAACTGATCTTTCTCGAGCTGATAGCCCTTGACGATGTCCTCGTTCGGCACCTCGTCGCCGGTGTCCGCATCGACCTTCAGGTACTTGATGCGATGGCCGGTCTGCCGGTTGAGCTGATTGAAGGAAATCTTCTCGCTCTCCGAGGTGGCGGGATAGAGCGCGACCGGGCAGGTCACCAGAGACAATCGCAGAAAGCCTTTCCAATTGGCGCGCGGTGCCATGTACGCAGAACTCCGGTCTTGGGGTACTTGACTCAAGACGAATGGGGGCACCGGGTTCCGACAACCCAGAAAGCCCTGCCGCATGATTTCTAAGGGAAGGGGTATCGACTCTTTCGTTCCCGTTACGTTCTGATTGGTGTATGTCTGATCGACCCGCGAGCTGGCGCATGCCGGACCCGAAGCAGATGGAAAAGATGGCCGCTGTGCCCCTGGATTGGCTCCTGACGCCGATCTGCCGCCGGAATACTGGCGGGCTCTGCTAGAGGACGCTTGCGCGAGCGTTTTTCGGCGGTGAAGGCGGATGTAAATAGCCGGCGGACCACAGCCCAGGCCGCATCGACAATTTTATGCGGTGCATTGAGCAAATCTGCCGGAATAGTCGCTCGCTACGCTTTTGACTGTTGCGCCCGTGACCGTTCGGCGGTGGAGAAATGCTTCGCGCGCTGCCCGCGGCGCCGGGTGTGTGATTCCTCACAATTGAATGAACTGGCGATCAAGACGGGCGGCCTCTGGACAGCCGACAAGTGCCAGCGTCGTATCGACCTCGGCACTGAGGATTTCAAGCACGTGACTGGCCCCTTCTTCGCCCGCAGCAGCGAGACCGTAAAGGATGGCACGTCCCAACAACACCGCTTTGGCACCGAGCGCCAACGCCTTTACCGCATCGGCTCCGCGGCGGATGCCGCCATCGACGAGAAGCGGCGGCATCACCTTCTGGTTCGAGATTTCCGCCAACAAATCTATCGGTGCCGAAACGTCCTCGATCTGCCTTCCGCCATGATTGGACAGAACCACGGCATCGACGCCCAGTTCCTGGCATCGACTTGCGTCGGTCGGAGTCATGATGCCCTTGACCATGAGAATTCCCGGCCAGGCGTCGCGGAGCGCCTGAAGATCCTGCCAGCCGAAGCTGGCATCCATCTGCCGACGCATCAGGGCGGCTTGCGCGTTCACGTCGGTTGCGTTGGGGCTGGCAAAATTTGCGAGCTGGGGCAGCCCATGGCGGATTTGGCTGAGCGCCCACCTTGGATGAGTTAAGGCGTCGAGAACAGATCGGGGGGTTTGACGGAATGGAATCGCAAACCCGTTTCGCAGATCGCGCTCCCTCTTGCCATTCACCGCAACATCAACGGTGAGAACCAGCACACCGTAACCCGCGTCCTTGGCCCTGCGGACAAGCTGGTGCGCCAGATCTCGCTGCACGACGTAGAGCTGGAACCAAAGGTCGCCACCCGCCCGTTCCGCGACGTCCTCAATTGTCGCGTTTGATGCGGTCGAAAGTACAAACGGGATCCCTGCACTGCGGGCAGCCCGGGCTAACGCTACATCACCGTCAGGCCACAGAGCACCATTCAGGCCTGTCGGTGCGACCACGAAGGGCGTTGGAAGCGTCCGTCCGAACAGAGATATGGACGAGCTGCGCTGGCTGACATCGACAAGCCGTCGAGGCGCAAAATTGATCGCAGCAAAAGCTTTGAGATTTCGGTGCAAACCACGTTCGCTTTCGGCTCCCCCATCAAGATAGTCGAACACCATCCGTGGAAGGCGACGCTTAGCCAGGCTTCGATAGTCATCTACGTTGATCGGGGTCACCGTAAGCCCTCGAGCCACGCCGTTCTTATCATGGAGGCAACCCCGCACGGTTCTTGGCGAGACGCATCGCGGCTAGTCGTGCCTGCGTTCAAGCATTTTCGTGTGGACCGTTCAAGTCTCGGTGAAAGTGACCGCCGCGTTCTCGTCTTCGCTGAAGCCGACGCTCGTGCGACGCGGGCTGCGGTTGACCATGAGACGGACGACGTCACCGCGGGCGTAGTGCCCCGTGGGGTCATAGGCCGCTTTGGCGATTGCAATCATTGAAAGGTCTACGTCAGCGTAGAGGATGCCTTCCTCGTCCTGAGGCAGATGCTCGCACATCGGCTGACCATCGGGACCGAAAATCATCGAATAGCCGCCACCTGGCTTTGCTCCCTCCGCGTTCAGCAAATCTGCCCTTTCCGGCGTATCGCAAAGCATGTCGAACATATCCTGACCGGTAATGGCCGACGCATGCAGGACGAAGCAACCTCCCTCCAGCGCGTAGATCTGGCTGGCGGCGAGATTCACCTCATGGCCCAACGCGTAGGCTTTGCCGCGATACAGCGTGAACGATGGCCACGACGCCACGTGAACTTGCTCGTTCATCGCGTACATGGCGTATTTCGACAACGGCTGAATGTGCTCGGCACAGCACAGGGCTCCGAGGCGTCCGACGCTGCTTTCGACGACGCGGAAATCAGACCCATCTCCTTCACCAAATAGCGTACGTTCGACGTGGGTCGGCTTGAGCTTTCGGCGCTTGAAGATGATCTTTCCCGCATCGCTGATCAAAACCTGACTCAGGTAGAGCGTCCCGCCGTCGATTTCGGAGAAGCCCATCACAACATTGATTTTCGCTTCGGCGGCGGCCGCGCAGAGATCGAGTATTTCGGGTCCATCCGCGCGCAGCGAATTGGCGTGATAGCGGGGTACAAACTGCATTCCCCAAGCCGGCGTCCCGAGCCAAAGCCACCAAGGATAGCCTGGAATCCAGACCTCGGGGAATGCCAGCAACTTCGCCCCTGCTGCACCCGCGTCCTTGATGAAGCCAATCGCCTTGGCCACGGAAGCTGAAGCATCCATGAATACCGGCGCGGCCTGAACGACTGCGACCTTGAATTTCGTGTCCTGCATGCGAGATCTCCGAGCCAAGTTTTCAGGTTTTGGGGAATGAAGCGGATCGGTGAGATCGGACCCGGCCATGCGCCGGCGTATCCGGAACGGATCGAGCCGCCATTTTTCCGGAATGAGGGAAACCGCGCCGCCCGGGGCGGCCACCATGGTCAAGATCGCGAGCAGCCCGACCCCGATGAAGTACCAGGCGCCATAGCCTGCGAAGGTCTCACGGAGAAGGAAATAGACGATCGTGCCGACGATCGGGCCCTCCAGCGTTCCGATACCCCCGAGAACGGCAATGAAGATCGCCGCAGCGGTCCAGTTCAACGAGAAAGAGGCATCCGGCGTGACCTGAAGCGTATTCATGTACGAGACCGCGCCGGCAAGCCCTGAGATGACGGCGCACAGCACCCAAAGCGCGATCTTCGCGCGAGCGACTGGGACACCGCTCGCCAGCGCGGCGGGTTCGGAGTCACGCACGCTCATCAATGCAAGGCCCAGCGAGCCGCGCAGCACTTGTCTGCTTGCGACCAGCGATCCGACGCCGACAAATAACGCCGCCCAGTAGACTCCCGCATTGCGCGTCCACCGATCGATATCGCTCATCGCTTCCAGCGGCATGCCGCCTCCGGCGCCCAGCCATGGCGAATTCAAGATCAATATCCGTATCATCTCGGCAAGAACCCACGTACCAACCGCGAAGTAAGCGCCGCTCAGACGGAACATCGGCCAGGCCGAGATGAGGGCGAAAACGGCAGCGAAGACCGCGGCGGCAGGCAGCAGCAGAAACGGATTCAAATGCAACTGGTTCGAGAGCGCGAAGAGTGAATACGACCCTACGCCGACGAAGACGTGCAAACCGATAGCGACCAGGCCGCCATAGCCTGCCAGCAGATTCCAGGCGAGCGCGACCGCGAACAGCGTGAAGACTTCGACGAGCAACCTCTGGACGGCGAACGTCGACAGCCAAGGCATCGAAACTGCGAGCGCAGCGACGATGAAGAGCCCCGCGCTGACGGACATCCGCGCCAACGCCGTCCTGGAATTCGCTCGCGACACGGTGACGGTGGTCATGACGACGCCTTTCCAAACAAGCCCTGAGGGCGAGCGAGCAGAGCCACGAGGAACGCGAGGTGACCGAAGAAGGGACCGAGACCCGAGGCGATCTTCGCCCCGAAAAGCTGCGCGACGCCGATCACGAGTCCACCAAACAAGGTGCCCCAGATATTGCCGAGCCCGCCAAGCACAACTGCCTCGAACGAATAGAGCAGCCGCTCGGGCCCCGCCGTTGGTGAGAAGGGTGTCCTGAGCGCGTAGAGCACGGCTGCCACGCCGATCATTGAAAAGATGACCCCGGTCACCATGCCGAAGAGTCGGCGATCATTCACGCCCACCAGCCGTGCGGTGCCGGGATCATCCGATACGGCCCGCACCTGACGCCCGAAATGGCTGTGACCGACCAGCCAATGCGTCGCACCGAGCAGTGCGATGCTCGCGAGCGCAGAGACGAGGGGAAGGACTCCAATGGAGACGCCAAGAACGTTGAACCCGAGACCTGCGAGATCCCCGGCCTGCAGGCTTCGCGTATCCGCGGTGAAAATCTCCTGAAGGACGTTCTGCAAGACGATGGAGAGGCCCGAATGTCAGCAGCAGCGGAGCCAGAGCATCCTTTCCGACAACACGGTTGAGCAGGATGATTTGAAGGATCCAACCGAGCGCGAACATCACTGGTATGACCACGAGCAGCGCGGTCAAGGCACCGACGCCCGCTGCGCTCATGACCACACTGGTCAGATAGGCCCCGACGACGATCAGATCGCCATGGGCGATGTTGATCATGCGCATGACCCCGACGCTCAAGCTCAGGCCAAGCCCGAACAGCGCGTAAAGCGCCCCCAGCATCAATCCGTTCAACAACGTTTCCGCGGCGATCTGCATCATCAATCTCCGAAATACGCAGCCGATACGCGCGCGTAATCGGCCGTCTTCGAGATGCCCTCGAGCACGATGTTTCCCTTCAGCATGCAGTAGTACCTGGACGATTTGGAGAGCGCGCGACGCACGTTCTGTTCGACAAGGACGACCGCCATGCCCTCCCCGATGACGGTGCCGAGCAGCTCGTAGACCGTCTCGACCGCCACAGGCGAAAGGCCGAGCGATATCTCGTCGCAGAGTAGGAAGTCGGGATTCGTGACGAGCGCCCGGCCGACCGCCACGAGTTGCTGCTGACCGCCGGACAGCGCCGTAGCGGGGCGCGCGCGCAACTTCTGAAGAGCCGGCAGTTCCCTATAGAGACGGTCTGGCGTCCACGGACCTCGACGGCCGTTTTTCGCGGCGAGAAGCAGATTCTCCTCGACCGTGAGGCTCGGAAACAGCCGACGACCTTCCGGCACCAGCGCAATTCCACGCGTCAGCTGATTGATCTCGGCGGAGCCGCCGACCGGCTTTCCGTCGAGCAGCACGCTCGGAGCGGCAACCGGGACAGAACCGACGATGGCGCGAAGCAGCGTCGATTTTCCGGCGCCGTTCGCGCCGATCAGCGAAACGACCTCGCCGCGTGCGATCGAGAAGTTGATGCCGAACAAGGCCTGGAACATGCCGTAGTTGGCATCGAGATGCTCAGTGCACAGCATGGGACGCCTGCTCGTCGAGATCGGATCCGAGATACACGTCGCGAACTTCGCGACTGCTCATGACCGCGGTGGGCGCCCCGTCGCCGAGCAATCTTCCCTCCGAGAGCACGAGCAGGCGATCGGCGGACGAGACCAGCGCATGGACGAGATGTTCGATCCAGATCACGGTCACGCCGGCTCTATGGATCGCGGTGACGAGTTCGAGAAGCTCGCCGACTTCGGCGTCCGTCAACCCACCCGCGACTTCGTCGAGCAGCAGCAACCGCGGTTCGGTGGCAAGTGCCCGCGACAGTTCAAGCCGCTTGCGCTGGAGCAAGGTCAGGCGACCGGCTGCCGTGTCGCCGAGACGCTCGAGGCCGCAACGAACGAGTGCTTCGCGTGCTTTCTGCTCGGCTCGTTTGCCGTGCAGAGCAGCCCCGAAGGTGGCCGCCACGAGCGCGTTCTCGAACACGGTCATGCCCTGGAATGGTTGGGGGATCTGGAATGTCCTGCCGACGCCGGCGCGGCAACGCGCATCGGCGCCGAGCGCGGTGACGTCTTCCCCATCCAGGTAAACCGCTCCGGAATCGCAGCGGAGGTTACCGGAGATCAGGCCGAACAGAGTGGTCTTACCCGCTCCGTTTGGCCCGATGACTCCGACGAATTCGCCTGCCCCGACCTGAAGCGTCAGGCCGGGAATCACGACCATATCGCGATAGCGCTTGCTGACGTCCCGCAGTTCGAGCAATGCTGTCATGGCCGTCAGCTCTTCAGCAGCTCGAGCTTGCGCTCAATCTTGATTTCGGGCGCCGTGCTGTTGCTCGTGATGAACAGGTGCGGCTTTCCGCCTTCCTCGACATGCCA
The DNA here is from genome assembly GCF_054058595.1 of Bradyrhizobium sp. USDA 4472. Taxonomy (NCBI): domain Bacteria; kingdom Pseudomonadati; phylum Pseudomonadota; class Alphaproteobacteria; order Hyphomicrobiales; family Nitrobacteraceae; genus Bradyrhizobium; species Bradyrhizobium sp. USDA 4472. Next base: position 5,599,642 of record NZ_JBSSAM010000001.1, on the reverse strand, counting down.
TTGCCCGCCGACGACCCGGATCTTCGAGACGTTGGCGATTCCGCTCGCGCCGAAGTCGAGATTTCCGATGACCGTATCGGTCTTGAGCTTGCGCAGGCTCTCGACGACCTTGCCCGGGGATTTCGGATCGCCGCTTGCCTTCAAGGCTTGAACGCCGGCCTCGAACAAGGCGTGCGCGACGCCGATCGGTTGCGTCCACTCCCGCTTCGTGGTTTCCCGGTAGGAGGCGGCAAGCTCGGCGGCAGTTTGCCCGGTCAGGCTGGAGCGGAACGGGTAGCTCGGCAACCACCAGATCTCGGTGGACATGCCCTCCGCGCGCGGCCCGAGAGCCGCCACACCGCCTGGGAAGAGCAAGGCCTTGGCGATGGTGCAAACCTTCGGCTTGAATCCCATCTGAGCGGATTGATTCAGGAAGGTCGCCCATTCGGGCGGATTGAAAAGGCCGGTGACGATCTCGACGCCTTCCTTCTTGAAGGCCTGGATGTGGGTCGAGAAGTCGTCCGCTCCGACCGGGAAGCGCCCGACGTCGATGATCTTGTAGCCGGCCTTGGCGAAGGCGCCCGGCATGCCTAGCTTCGCATCGCCCATGGCATTGCCGGGAACGTCGTTCGAAAAGACGGAGCCGACCACCTTGTTCGTGCCCGCATCCTTCCAGATGTCGAGATAGACGGCGGCGATGTCCTCGATCCCCCAGAAGAAATGAAACACGTTCTTGAAGCCCTTGGCCGGATCGCCCTTCATCGGGAACATCCACGCCTGCCACGGGCCCATGGTCGAAATGCAGGGGACGCCGTTGAGCTCACATTGTTGCGATACGGCCGGGCCGATCGAGACCTGCGCAAGCATCAGGTCGATATTCTCCTTGTTGATCAGCTCGGCGGCGAGGTTGGACTGACGATCCGGACTACTCTGATCGTCGCGCGCGATGATCTCGACCTCATATTTCGACCCTCCCACCGTCAATCCGCCGGCGAGCGATTTTCTGACCTGATCGAGAATGAAATCGTCCGCCTCGGCAAACGGCGCGAACGGCCCGGTCTTCGGACTGATGTAACCGACGCGAATTTTCTTGTCCGCGGCAGCCCACGCGCGACCGGTCGAGCCGAGCGTCGCCCCCGCCGTCAACGCCGCGGCGGCCTTGAGAAAGTCGCGTCGCGCGGGGTCGGCAATACCGGTCTCGGGGACAAGACTGGGGTTATTCTTCGAAACCATGAATGCTCTCCGATGCAAAGATGCTGACCGAATTGACGGTCCACATTGGTCAGATCTGTCGAAGGCGGCTTGGTTCGGACGGAACAGAAACTTGTCTGAGACGGCTGGACGAGGTGCCCGTGCCAACGGAAAGCAATCCGGGCCAACCCGGGAAATTGGCATATTTCATGCTTGATCGGCCCCGAAATTGAGCAATAAACTTCACACCGGCGGATGATCCTGTCTGTGATGGACCGCCGAAGGGGCACCCAAGAACCCCATCTTAACGGATCGAGGGGAATCAAGAGATGCTTCTGGAAGCCGCAAAAGCTGCTTCGATGCAGCCGTGCTTCGCCTCGACGGCGAGCCTTCCGCCGCGAGAGCGCTTCGACTATTGGCACGACGTTGTGAGCCGCAATCTCGTCGACCTGGACTACCGGCTGATCGGCGAAGCTCAGTTCGATGCGAGCTTCCACTCCACACCCATCAATGGTCTCGACCTGTGCCGCATCAAGGCTTCTCCCCATGTGGCTCAGCGAAGCACTGAAGGCATCTCCCGCGCAGACCACTCGATGCTGGTCTTCAACTTCGTCCTGTCGGGCTCGTTGGTCGCGGAGCAGGATGGGCGCTTGGCGCACCTCAAGGTCGGTGATGGGGCACTGTGTGACGCTACGAGACCCTATAAGCTTCAATCAAACGAAGCTTTCGAGGTCGCCTCCGTTCGCCTGCCACGCGAGCAGTGCCTTGGACGAATTCCGCACTTGCATCGCCTTGCCGCGTGCAACTTCAGCGAACGCGGAGAACTGGCGCCGATGGTCTTCGGCTATCTCTCCCATCTCGTCGACCGCGCGCCAAATCTGACCAGCCCCGCTGCAGGTCTCAAGATATCGCAGAACTTCAAGGATCTTCTCCTTGCCATGCTGGCGGAATTGGCCGAAGCGCTCCCCCCATCATTGACGGAGTACCGGAGCCTGGCGCTGATGAGGGTCAAGGATACGGTCGAGCGCAACGTTCACGATCCCGACCTGACACCGGCGACGATCGCAGCCCACCTCAAGCTGTCGCCTCGCTACATCAACCAGTTGCTCGAAGCCGAGGGGACCTCGTTGTCGCGCTACATATGGTCGAGGCGGCTGGATCGTTGCGCCGAACAGCTGAAGGATCCTGCTTTGCGCGCGCGCGGCGTGTCACAGATCGCAATGGACAACGGGTTCAACGATCTCAGCCATTTCAGCAAGGCCTTCCGGATCAAGTTCGGCGTGGCGCCGCGCGATTATCGAAATGGGAAGGCAATGCATTCCTAGAGTACACGGTCCGGCCATCATGGCGGGACTTCCGATCAGCGTTTGCGGCTTCCCGCCGACGTCAGCCGCCTCAACTCGTCCAGCAGTTTCACCGCCGGAACGGCCAGGAGACCTCGCCGGCGGCGAAACGCCACCAGCCTTCGCCTGCCATCGACCCCGGTGATCGAAAGGGGAGCAATGAGACCGGCACGCCGCTCCGGCTCGAACATCGGCTCAGCCATCCAACTCAGAAAGCCGGAATCGACAACGAGACTCTTCAGCACCGTGATCGAGCGGGTTCTGACGATCACGTCGGGCATGCCGAGGCCTTGTTCGGCGAACACACGCTCGACGTGCTGATGCGGACCGGTGCCGGGCGGCGGGATCGTCCATTTCTCGTGAAGCGTATCGGCGAGCGTCAACTTTCGACGACGCCTCAGAGGGTGCCCGGACGAAACGATCACGTGGCTCGTGTCCTCCCAGCAGCAATCTCGGATCGCAACGATTTCGTCCGTGTCGGGCGCTTCCGCGCCCAAGGCGAGATCGATCTCGTGCTTCGACAAACTCGCTGCCAATAAGTCCCAGACGCCTTCAAAGACTTCGAAATGAAGACCGGGCCATTTGGTCAAGGTACGCTCGATCGCGGGCGGCAGGATCGAACTCGCGATGCTCGCCACCGCCCCGACCCGGACGGTCCCCTTCGCTGCGCCGCGCAGCGCCTGAATTTCCTCCAAGGCCTGCGTGGCCTCGACATGCAGCGAAGTCGCGTGCGGCAAGAAGGCTTTTCCGATGTCGGTCAGTTGCATGCCCTTGGAGTGGCGCTCGAAGAGCTCCGCGCCGATTTGCTGCTCCAGCCGTTTGATTGCCCGGCTCAGCGCGGGCTGCGTCATGTTCAACAAGGCAGCCGCCCGGCCAAGGCTCCCCGCCTTGACGATCGTGGTGAAGGTCGTCAGCTGTTCGATGCTCAAGGCCATAACCAAGTGTAATGGCTTTTCCTGATTTATTCAATTCTCTGCAACGACCTCCCTCCCCTAGTCTCCGGCCGAAGACAAAAACGGGATGGGAACGGACATGGCCACTGGGACGGATACGTTCGAGCAACGACGCGTGACTGCGCCGACGGTGCGCGATGCCGTCGTCGACCTGCTGCGTCGTCTCAACATGACGTCTGTCTTCGCCAACCCGGGATCGACGGAATTGCCGTTATTCCGGCACTTCCCCGACGATTTTCGCTACGTGCTCGGACTTCAGGAGGCCGTGGTCGTCGGCATGGCCGACGGCTTTGCGCAGGCAACGCGCAACGCCGCCTTCGTCAACCTGCATTCGGCGGCCGGCGTCGGCAACGCGATGGGAAACATCTTCACCGCGTTCAAGAACCGGACGCCCCTCGTCATCACGGCCGGCCAGCAGGCACGTTCCATCCTCCCTTTCGATCCGTTTCTCGCGTCCAGAGAAGCTACCGAGCTTCCGAAGCCCTATGTGAAGTGGAGCATCGAACCGGCACGCGCCGAGGACGTGCCCCATGCCATCGCGCGTGCCTACTACATCGCGATGACGCAGCCGTGCGGGCCCGTTCTTGTCTCGGTGCCCGTGGACGATTGGGATCGGCCCGCCGAGTATCTGCCGACACGCACGGTCAGCCAGCAGGTCCGCCCCGATCCAGCCATTCTCGACCAGATCGGAAGCGCGCTCGATCGTTCGAAGCGGCCGGCCTTCGTCGTCGGAGCGGCCGTTGATCGCGACGGAGCCTTCGACGAAGTCCGGCAGCTCGCCGAAGCGCACAATGCGCGAGTCTTCACGGCGCCGATGTGCGGCCGCTGCGGCTTCCCCGAGAACCATCGATTGTTTGCCGGGTTCCTGCCAGCAATCCGCGAGAAGATCGTTCAGCTGCTGCAGGGACACGATCTCGTCTTCGCGATCGGCGCGCCGGCATTCTCGTATCATGTCGAGGGGTTCGGTCCGCATCTGCCTGATGGAGCCGAGCTCGTCCAGTTGACCGACGATCCCCAGACCGCCGCATGGACGCCGGAGGGAATGGCTGCGATCGGCAGCGTGCGGCTCGGCCTCCTGGATCTTCTGGCACGTGCCAGGCCACCGACGCGCGCCACTCCTCCTGCTCGCATCATCGCGCGGCGCGTGGAGCCGACGGCACCGCTGTCAACCGCATTCGTGATGCAGACCATCGCCGATACAAAGCCCGCCGACGGCATCATCGTCGAGGAAGCGCCTGGCGCCAGGCCTGTGATGCAGGCGCACTTGCCCATCACGCAGAGCGAAGCCTTCTACACGATGGACAGCGGCGGCCTCGGTTACGGCATGCCGGCGGCCGTCGGCGTGGCCCTCGGAAAGCCCGGACGCCGTGTGGTTGCCCTGATGGGCGACGGCTCGAGCCTCTACTCGATCCAGGCCATTTGGAGCGCAGCACAACTTCGTCTGCCCGTCACCTTCGTCATTCTCAAGAACGGGCGCTACGCCGCGCTGCAGGACTTCGCGCCCGTGTTCGGCTTCAGTTCGCAAGAGCACGTCCAGGGCACCGATCTTCCCGGCCTCGATTTCGTCTCGATCGCAAAGGGCCTCGGCTGCTCTGCAGTCCATGCCGGGAGCGCCAAGGGCCTCCACGACGCTTTGACCAAGGCATTTTCGTCCGAGCGACCGACCCTGATCGAAGTCGAGGTCGAGGACAGAGACCTGCACACATAGAACAAAACCGAGGGAGCAGACATGAACACGATTTCGATGTTGATCGGCGGCGAGCAACGAGCGGCCACCGGAAACGCCACGTTCGAGCGCCTCAATCCGCTCGATGGCCAGATTGCAACGCGAGCACCGGCAGCCACAGCGCACGATGCAGTTGCAGCTGTCGAAGCGGCCGCAGCAGCCTTCCCGAGGTGGTCTGCCACAGGTCCCTCGGAGCGCCGTGCCCTTCTGACCAAAGCCGCGCACGCGCTGGAAGCCAAGGCCCCTGCATTTGCCGCGTCCATCGCTGCAGAGACGGGCGGCTCCGGGATCTGGGCTGGGTTCAACGTCCATCTCGCGGCCGGCATGTTGCTCGAAGCCGCGGCGATGACAACGCAGATCAACGGCGAGATCATTCCCTCTGATGTGCCCGGCAGCTTCGCGATGGCGGTGCGGCAGCCCGCCGGGGTGGTCCTGGGCATGGCGCCCTGGAATGCGCCTGTGATCCTCGGCGTGCGAGCCATCGCGCTGCCGCTGGCTTGCGGCAATACCGTCGTTCTGAAAGGGTCCGAGCTGTGCCCCGCGACGCACGGTCTGATCGTCGAGGCATTCAAGGAAGCCGGTTTTCCCAAGGGCGTCGTCAACTACGTCACCAACGCTCCGTCAGACGCAGGACCTGTCGTCGAAGCGATGATCGCGCATCCCGCCGTGCGCCGGGTCAATTTCACGGGATCGACACGCGTCGGAAAGATCATCGCCGCGGCCTGCGCGAAGTATCTCAAGCCGGCGGTCCTCGAACTCGGGGGCAAGGCGCCACTCGTCGTTCTTGATGACGCCGACATCGACGCTGCCGTGAACGCGGCGGCATTTGGTGCTTTTGCCAATTCGGGACAGATCTGCATGTCGACCGAACGGATCATTGTTGACGAGGCTATCGCCGACGAGTTTGTTCGTCGCCTCGCCGACAAGGCGTCCAAGCTGCCGCTTGGCGATCCGCGAAAGGGCCCCGTCGTTCTCGGCTCGGTCGTCGACATGACCACTGTCAAGCGCTGCAACGACCTCATCGATGACGCACTCGCGAAAGGTGCGAAACTGCTTTGCGGCGGGAAAGCTGAAACCACGCTGATGCCTGCAACGCTGATTGATGGCGTCACATCGGACATGAAAATCTACAGCGAGGAGTCCTTCGGACCGATCAAGCCGATCGTTCGGGTCAGGGGCGAAGACGCGGCGATCGCCTGCGCAAACGACAATGCCTACGGCTTGTCGTCCGCCGTGTTCACCAGGGATGCGGCGAGAGGCATGCGCGTCGCCTCGCGCATTCAATCCGGGATCTGCCACATCAATGGCCCCACCGTGCATGACGAGGCTCAGATGCCGTTCGGAGGGGTCAAGGACAGCGGGTACGGACGATTTGGCGGCAAGTCTGGTATCGCCGAGTTCACGGATACCCGCTGGATGACCATTCAGACAAGCGAACGACATTACCCGTTCTGATCAGGCGCGAGCCCGAGCCCGATCTCGATCTCCAATGAAATGATGCCGCCTCCCTCGGGGAGGCGCGAGGAAGCTCGTCCAGATGGAGCACAGAATGTCAGTTCGGCAGCAACAACGCCCTGGGATTGCCATTCTCGGCTCCGGCGCGATGGGATCCTTTTTCGGCGGCTGTCTTGTCGAAGGCGGATCGGACGTCACCCTGATCGACCTGAATGTCCCGCATGTGGAGGCGATCCGAAAGCACGGTCTCGTCCTGAAAACAGACGCGGGCGAGCGGTCCATCCGCGTGCCGGTTCTATTTCCCCACGAAGTGGCGACGGTGTTCGATCTCGTCATCGTCTTCACCAAGTCGATGCACACAACGGCGGCCCTCGCGGCGGTCCGCTCCTGCATCGGCCCGGAGACGGTCTTGCTGAGCCTTCAGAACGGACTCGATAACAAGCTTGCGTTGGCCGCCTTCGCTCGCCCCCAGAACGTCCTGATCGGCATCACGACCTATCCTGCAGACCTCGTCGCGCCGGGTCACGTGGAGTCGCACGGTGCGGGGATCGCCCGCCTGGCGACGACTGCCGAGCCTGCGACGCCGATTCTGAAGCTGCTGCCCGACCTCCTTGCACGCGGAGGATTGGACGCCACCGTCGATCCTCAGGTCGAAACCGCCATCTGGGAAAAGGTCGCGTTCAACGCCGCTCTCAATACGCTTTGCGCGCTCACGCGCTCGACGGTTGGCCAGATCGGCACTGACGCCGCCACGCGGGGCCTGGCGTTCGCGATCGCTGCGGAAGTCTGCAACACCGCTATTGCATGCGGCTTTGCCGTCAATCGTTCGCACGTCGAACAGACCCTGGCGTCCGCCATGCAACACCACACGCACCACAAGCCTTCGATGCTGCAAGACGTGCTCGCCGGAAAACCCACCGAGATCGAGGCGATCTGCGGTGGCGTCGTGAGACACGCAAAGGAACGCGGCCTCTCAACGCCGATGACAGAAACTGTTTTAGCCTTGATCCGGCACATCGACGCAAAGATCGCCCGCAATGCCTGAACAGCAAAGTCCTGTGCAGTGATGCGGGCACAGGAAAGATCGTGTTGGCAGTTCAACCACACGGCGCAAAACAACAGGAGGAAATGAAGTCATGACAGAGTCGTACCCCATGGGTCCCTTGTCTGCTCCGCACATCGCGGCAACCGGCTCCGGACCAACTCGCATTCCTGGTGAGGTTAGAAGCAGCGGCGACAGCGCACATTCCTCACTGGACATCGGGCAGCTCCTCGATGATGGCCCCTGGACCGTCCTGCAGAAAATCGTCGTCTTCATCGCTGCCCTGTCGATCATCATGGACGGGTTCGATGGACAGCTGATCGGCTTCGCTGTGCCAGTTCTGATCAAGGAGTGGGGTGTTACCCGCGGCGACTTTGCTCCCGCCCTTGCAGCCGGGCTGGTCGGAATGGGAATAGGAAGCGCCTTCGCCGGCCTCCTCGCCGACCGGTTCGGACGACGCGGCGCCGTGATCGTCAGCGTGATGGTATTCGGGCTGGCTACCTTCTGCATCGGCTTCGCCGCCAACCTCTGGCACATCGGCGCGTTGCGCTTTGTTGCGGGACTCGGCATTGGCGGAGCCTTGCCGAGCTCCACCACCGTTGCGGCGGAATTCACACCCGCACGACGGCGGACGCTCGCCATTACGGCGACCATCGTCTGCGTCCCGCTTGGAGGCATGCTCGCCGGCCTTTTCGCCGGCGTGGTCCTGCCGAACCTCGGTTGGAGGGCCCTATTCTTTCTCGGCGGAACTCTGGCCGTGCTCCTGGGCTTCGTTCTGCTCTTCATTCTCCCGGAGACGCCGCGCTTTCTGGCGCGCCGGCCGGCGCGTTGGGCCGAGCTGCGCCGGCTCGTTGGGCGCATGTCGCGACCGGTTACAGCCGACATCGTGTTCACAGATCTAAGCGAGCAAAGAATCGAAAAACGCGAGGGTTTTCCCGCATTGTTCGAAAAGGGTCGGGCTCGCGACACGATCGCGCTCTGGTGCGCCTTCTTTCTCAACCTGCTTGCCGTCTATAGCGCCTTCACGTGGCTGCCGACGATGCTGACGTCCGAAGGGCTGGACGTCGCGATTGCGGGGTCCGGTTTGACGGCCTACAACTTCGGAGGCGTGCTCGGCGCATTGACGTGCGCCATGGCCATCACCCGGTACGGCTCCCGCTGGCCGCTCCTGCTGTGCGGCCTCCTCGGCGCCGCCACCGCGCTTTACCTGACCCGCGTGAACATCGCGCTGGAGGCAAGCATTCTGATAGCAGGATTCGGTGTGCAGGGCTTCTTCGCCAACGCGGTGCAGTCGACCATGTATGCCGTGTGCGCGTATGTCTACCCGACCTCAGTCCGGGCCACGGGCACGGCCTCCGCCCTCGCCTTTGGCCGGCTTGGAGCCATCCTCAGTGCCTTTGCCGGCGCAACGGTGATCACGGTCGGCGGAAAGGACGGGTATCTCCTGATGCTGGGCGTCGCCATGATCGGCCTCACCCTCTCGCTCGCTGTCGTCGGTCGTCATATCCCCGCGCGCAAAACATGACGAGAGGTCGTTGCAGCCGCCCGACACATCAGGAACATTCCGGGAGGAACCCTCAATGCGAACACAAGTAGGTATCGTTGGAGCTGGTCCGGCGGGGCTAATGCTCTCTCATATGCTGCATCTGAGCGGCATCGAATCGATCATCATTGAAAGCCGCTCGCAGGCTGCGATCGAGCAGACGATCCGGGCCGGCGTGCTCGAGCAATCGACCGTAGATCTGATGACCGAGATCGGTGCCGGAGATCGCATGAAACGCGAAGGCTTCGTGCATGGCGGCTTCGAATTGCGTTTCGGCGGCCGCGGGCATCGCATCGATCTCCAGAGCCTGGCAAACGGCCGCAGGATCACGGTCTACCCGCAGCACGAAGTTCTGAAGGACCTGATCGCGCTTCGCTTGCGTACCGGCGGCCAGATTCATTTTGAGGCCAAGGCATCCAGCATCGACGGCCTCACCTCCGACCAGCCCGTCATCCGATTCACCACCAAGCAGGGCGAGACGCGCGAACTGTCCTGCGACTTCGTCGCCGGATGCGATGGCGGTTATGGTGCAAGTCGCGCCGCAATACCGGAACACTCGGTTCGCCGCGACTATTTCCGTGTCTACCCGTTCGGCTGGTTCGGGATCCTCGCCAAGGCACCTCCATCGTCTGAAGAGTTGATCTACACTCACCACGAACGAGGCTTCGCGCTGATCTCGACGAGATCTCCGGACGTGCAGCGCATGTACTTCCAATGCGACCCCACCGACAGCGTCGATAACTGGTCCGATGATCGGATCTGGAATGAGCTGCAGGCCCGGGTAGGCGGCGACGGGTTCGAGCTCAAGACAGGTCCGATCTTTCAGAAGGGGATCATCCCCCTCCGCTCCTTCGTCTGTGAACCGATGCAGCATGGGCGACTGTTCCTTGCGGGCGACGCGGCGCACTCCGTCCCCCCGACCGGCGCCAAGGGCTTGAATCTGGCGGCGGCGGACGTGCACGTCCTCGCCCGGGCCCTGTCTTCGTATTACGCCCAACGATCGACTACGCTCTTGGACTGCTATTCGGGCACCGCGCTTCGGCGCGTGTGGCGCGCCCAGCACTTTTCCTGGTGGATGACGTCGATGCTCCATCGATTCCATGAGGGGACCGAATTCGACCTGAAGCGCCAACTCGCTGAGCTTGAGCTCGTGGCCTCATCCAAAGCGGCCGCGACAACTCTCGCCGAAAACTACGTAGGGATGCCGTTGACGTGACGCTCCGATCGCCACGACCAGCAATCGAGGGCAATTCGAGTCGTTAGCACTCGCCGGCGTCCGTCCCCTACCGACAACCGGAACACCGACGCTGGAGAACGCCCACGTTAGCGCCGCCTTCAACCGCGTGCGCGTCCATCTCGAACAGGCCGTTCCTCGCCGGCCAGAACGGTGCCTGCCAAACGGAGATGCGATCGCCGCCCATATCGCTGGATCATCCGAGCTGAACACGATAACGACGCTCAGGCCGCCACTGTGCGGTGGTGGCCAGCGGCCTGCCCTCCATCGACATGGAGAATCTCGCCTGTCACGAACCCCGCGCCATCGAGGTACAGCACCGCATCGACCACGTCGGAGATGTCTCCCATCCGGCCCATGGGGTGGAGTGCAGCCAAGGCATGATGCGCCTCCGGCGGATGCATCGGCGTTTTGATGATGCCGGGCGAGACGGCGTTGACGCGGACACCAGTGCTCGCATACTCGATCGCGAGCGCCCTGGTGGCGGCATTCAAGGCGCCTTTGGTAAGCGACGCCAGGGCGGCCGGGACGCTGTTCATCGGCTGATCAACGAGACTCGTCGTGATCGTGACGACATGGCCGCCCCCCTGCTTACCCATGATGTCTAGCGCACGTTGGGTCATGTGAAAGAACCCCTCAACGTTCGTCGAGACGTAGGCTGCATAGTCGGCCCGCGTGTAAGCGGTGAACGGCTTTGCCATGAACATGCCGGCGTTGTTGACCAGCGTATCGACCCGGCCGAAACGCTCGAGCGCCGCGCTGAAGACCCGCTGCGCCGTTTGGGCATCGCCGACGTCGCCCGGCACGACCAGCATGTCGGCATCAACGCCTGATTTGATTGATCGGGAGGTCGCGACGACCGCGTAGTTTCGCTGCCGAAAGGCCTTTGCAATTCCGGCGCCGATCCCCTGGGATGCCCCGGTGACGATCGCGACTTTCCGTTCTGTGCCCATGACCGTCTCCCTCATGCTGCGCCGCTTGCCGCAAGTGGATCGTAGCTGTCTTGCCGAAGCATCATGTGGAGTTGCCGTCGCCTCACCCCCATATTGCCGCCGTCAAAGATTGGTAGTGCCAGCGCATCCTGGAGCAGACGAGCGAACGGCGCATCGTGATCGTAGCTGTCGACGCCAACCACCCGCATAAGATCGGTAATCACGCGCACCGCCGCTTCCGAGCCGAAGATTTTCGCCTCGATGGCGAGTTCATCCGCACCCGGCGACTGCGTATCGACCGCGTGACACGCCCGCCAGCTGAGATAACGCGCGGCCTCGATCGTGGTCTTGGCATCGGCCAGCGCATATCCGACCGCCTGATGCTCGATGATCGGGTGAACGCCGCCGCGCTTTTCGGTCCGGGCAAAATGCAGCGCGAACTCAAACGCCGCGCGCATCAGTGCCACGCCGAAGATGCCGACGAGCGCCGCGGTCCCCGTGAAGGCGGCCGCCGTCAGCGCGAGACCCGCCCCCTCCTTACCCAACAGATTACGATGCGGTGTTGCAACATTCTGCAATCCGAACTGCGGGACGAGATGCGCGCGATGGCCGATCGTGTCGATGGCGCATTCGAAGACAAGGCCTTTCACCGGTCCTTCGACAGCAATGATCGAGATCGCTTCACCGGGGGGCGCTGCGGAATCTGTTCGGCACACGACACACAGGACGTCGGCGCCCTCGCGATTCCAGCCGGTGGCTGAGGACACCCATTTCTTGCGGCCGTTGATCACCCAATCGTCGCCCTCGCGTCTCGCGGTGGTGCGAACCCCTTCGCCCGGCGGAGGCGAGCCGGAATTGGCGCTACCGCCGGGCTCGCTGGAGCAGAAACCGGCGAGCGGCGCGCCATTCGTCCTCAGGAACGGCACAAGCAGGCGCCGGCACTGGTCCGGCGAGCCGCCGAGCAGAATCGGGAGCAAGCCGAGCACGGTGCCGAGCATCGTCAGCGTCACGCTGGCGTTCACGCTGTAGAATTCCTCGGCCAGGATCGCCATGTCGATCAAGCCTGAATTTTCGCCCCCCGCCGGCGACGGAATGCATTTGCGCAAATAGCCGGCCGCGACCATCGCCTCATAGGTGGGCCGGGTCGCGAGAAAGCGTTCTTCCGGAGTTGCCAGCAGTTCGGCCCGCCAAGCCTCGCTGAGCACCTCCTTGGCGAACTTGCGCGAAGCGCGCTGAAGATCCCGCTGTTGCGTCGTGAGCGTGAAATCGATCGCCATAGCGATGTCCTCTGATCCCGGATGCCAGCCGTCAGGCATGGCTATCCCTGGCTCGGGAAGAAATCTTGGCCGGCAGCGCCCGATTTCTTGGCGTGGGGTGAACCGGATCAGTCAGGGTGCACTGCTCGCGCGCCGAAACTCGCGCGGAGCCAAACCGTGGCTGCGCTTGAACAGACGGTTGAAATGCGAGATATCGCGAAAGCCCGCGGCGAAAGCGATTTCGGCTATGGTCTTGTGAGCGGACTTGGGGTCAACCAGCACGCGCGTGCAGGCAGCAATCCGCCGGTCGTTGACGTGTTCGTTGACAGAGCGATCCGTCATGGCGAAGAGACGATGCACGTAACGTTCGGAGCAATGGAACTTCGCGGCAAGCGCCACCGCGCCCAGTTCAGAATCCTCACTGTGACGTTCGATATGTTCGATCATCATCGACAGCAGGACGGGGATGTGCACGCGCTCGGCGGACACATCGTGCAGCACGTCGGGCGCGTGTGCGATCAGATCGACCACATGCGCACCGACCGTGGCCGAGGTCATTGAGCGCCGATGGTCCGCCAGACAGATTTCGGCATAGCCGGCAAGGGTCTTCGACAGCGCACGGCCCATCTCCGTCCGAGACAGGTTGAGCCGTGGACGATCGAGCAGCCCACTCGGCAGCAGCCTTCGCGGGACGGCAAAGCAAAAGAGCTTGAAGTTGTGGCAGTTGGCGATCTCGAACGGCTCCGTCGTATCGGCGATGGCGAGATCGCCGGGCGCACAGGTCTGCTCGTGGTTCCGTTGCGTGGTTCGCCCCAGCCCTTCGATCTGGAGATTGAAGAAACAAAGATCGTCGGTGCTCCCGGAAATATGTGAGGCAAGACGACGTACCGTATGCCGCGTCGCGGTCACCAGCGAGACCTGGATTGGCGCAGCGTCAGCTCTGGAAATGGCACCTTCAAACGGCTCGTCCGCAATCCTGCGCGGCTCAAGGCGAACAAATGCCGCGGCAAGGTCGTCCGCCCAGCTTCCAAAGGGTTGATCCGCGCGTCGCGGCCTGGTCGACCATTCCATGAGCACCCCATAGAATTGCAAGGGTCCCGGTCGGCATAGGATATCGCCCGCGCAATGTGCGGTCAAATTCCGGGCAAATGGCAAGTTCGCGCTTCACACCGCAGAGATCGAGGGCGCGAAGCCCAGCATCCGCGGGTACTCGATTCCGCGGATTCATGGGTGGGTCGCCCCAAGCGTGCGCTGATGAAGAGCATCTGAACGCCAAACATCGGCGTGATAACAGGCGAAGGGCTGCGCCCTCGTCTTGCGAGCATTGCGCGTCGAAATCCGCCGGTGCTCACACGGATTCGAACGCCGACCTCGAGCCACTCATCAAACAAGGACTCGCTAACACGGGCGCAGGATTCGCGCCTCGTTGTACTGACGTGTATACTCTCCCTATCCGGGTGGTAACCTCATGGACACGCGCGAAGCGATTGGGGTCATAGCCGTCTCTCTCGTCCCGTTTCTGGTCTCGGTTGGAGCGGCGCTCTCGGTTGGGGGGCCCCGGAAATGGCCATTTCTCACCGACGCTTTTTCGCTTCTAGCCAGCTTACTGGCCGGAAAGGGGTTCGGCTTTCTGCTGTGGCTCCCGGTTCCATCGCAGGATGTTGCCGGTTCTTGACCTTGTTCCAGTGCTTCTGCCGACCTGCCTGATAAGGACGGTCACGGCGCTTTCAGACCTATGTTGCAAGCTGTGCGGAATAAATCGGGCCCAAAGTCACCGCATTCGAAACGCGGTTCGGATAGGAGTCTGTCTAGTTATAGCGCATGATCAGGCGTACTTCGTGATCCTCCGTATTTTGGTCACCTTTTGATCGCGATGTGAGTAGTCCAGATTGCGCAGCCAAGGTGTCAGTGATTTCAACAGCACAGCGGATTGCACAATGCGATTGAAAAGCGCTGCATTATTTGCCGTCGGTTTGTTGTTTGGAGGTTTTTGGCTGCACGGCGGCGCGCGATGTCAAACCTCGCTGGCCCCGCCACCTTTGGTGACCCAACAAGGTTCGCCAACACCGGCTACCTGCCAGTGGGGCGGTCTCAGTCTGTGCCGCAACCCGGCGACAGCCAAAGGTTCGTCGTCTCCGCCGACAGTGGCGCCAGAAGTCCCGATGAATCCGCCGCCCGTTATCTTCGCCTCGCCGCCATCGGCGACCACCCAAGGTGCGTCGCCACCGGCTACCAAAAACGCTTCTCGACCAATGGCGATCGATGACGTTCCAGCGCCAAGAGCGGCCGCCAAAAGTTCGGCACGATCCGCAGCCACCAAGCACTCGCCACCGCCTGCCAATGACAAAGACGCGCCGGCACCGGCAACCGGCAACATTTTGGCAACGCCGGCTATAGACATTTTGCCCAAGTCGCGCACGGGCAAGCTGTCTCCGTCGCGGGAGACCGGTCCCGATGGCTTTACAGTAGGTATCGACGATGACGAGCAGACAGGCGAGCCGGCGCTCATTACAACTCGCCCAAAACAGTCCAAGGTCAGGCAAAAGGCCGACGTTGCCGAGAGACCATCGGCGAAACAGTCGCTGAGCGATCAAGCAGAAATTGAGAAGCTGAAGTCCAATCTCACGATCTGCCGAGGCTGCTAGAAGGTAAGGTGCCCGCAGAGCACGCCATCCGGGCGCGCCCCGGCTTCGGCCAAACCGGTTGAGGTGTTGGCGCGAGGCTGAAGATGCGCCGCCTAGCAGGACGCAGCGGACCATCGATGATCCCTCCAGCGCAGGACATTGAGGTGATGAGAGTTCGCGGCATCCTGCCGCCTCCTTGAGAATAGCCCAAACCTCTCGCAAGGTGCGCCTGCCCGCTTCGGCGGCGCCTTGACCGCGAGATCGGCCGCGTCGGCGGCGAATGGGCTCAGCAGTGCCAATCCAGCGGCTGCAGCACGT
Organism: Bradyrhizobium sp. USDA 4472; assembly: GCF_054058595.1. Taxonomy (NCBI): domain Bacteria; kingdom Pseudomonadati; phylum Pseudomonadota; class Alphaproteobacteria; order Hyphomicrobiales; family Nitrobacteraceae; genus Bradyrhizobium; species Bradyrhizobium sp. USDA 4472. The sequence goes on along the minus strand of NZ_JBSSAM010000001.1, from coordinate 5,584,046 downwards.
CACCTTTTCCAAGCGCAGTGATTGCCTTTCGCAATTACGGTCGGTCAAAACGCGCCGCTCAGCTTCTCGGAAAGTACTTTGGTCGCAGAGCACTTCTTTCCATGCTCATTGCAGGGGCCGCAAGATGGTCAAGAGCCGGTCCGGCGGACAGTGGGTAATCCCCGCGTCCTGCCGCTTCAATCATCCCGACGGCAGCTTCGCCGGCGTCGTGCTGACGAGCGTCGACGTCGCCTATTTCATCCGCGGGCCGAGGGCCAGGTGATGCTCGATGTGTCCAAGATCACCACCGTACATCACCCACAGCCGTACCGTGAACATCTGGCTGAGTGGCTGTTAGGCCGGTCGCAGCGACAAGCCGGTCGTCGACAAGAAGGCGCTGGAGCGCAGAAGCAACAAGCTCTCGCGGTTCTGCGAACCTCATCGCGACATGCTGCCGCTGGACGCGTCGGTGACTCCGGCGGCTGGTAGGCTAGATCCAATCGGCCACCTTCGGGAAGCAGGCCCGCTTGCGCTGGCTCCAGACGTAATCCGATCCGCCGCAAGGCGGGCGTGGACGCGTCGTCGCCGGGCATTCGTTCCAGACGCGCGCGCCGGTGCCCCAGCCGTCGACCACACAGGCCCCCATCATGGTTGAGTGACAGCCGGGACCGCAGAGACCGCCGGCGTGGGCGGCGCTGACGGCCCCCAGCAGCAGCACAGATGCGGCGAAGGCCAGCAAGACTCCTGGACGGTGCTTCGTCATACGCGCTCCTCCGTCAGCCGATGCCGTCGCACTGTCAGTGGGTGGTATCGGTCTGCCGCGCAGCATAGCACGAATGCCAATTGCCGTCCTCCGTTAAAACGGGGGACGGCGATGTTTGAATGCGAGCCGCAGAGACGCGGGCCCACCCATTTTTGCGAGCGCGCCGCTCAGCTTCTCGGACAGTAGTTTGGTCGCGCCCGCAGCCTTCAGCTGCACGATCTGATCGGAGACGCTCTGGCCGTCGGTCGAGACCCGCGCATAGCTAATGATATCACTCATGGAAATCCTCACTCTCTTGCGCCGTTGCCCACATCGCCGTGAGCACTTCCGGGCCACCGCGCGCTTGTGAGCTAGATGCTCGAAACGTAGAAGATCGTCCCGTCGGACACGCATGTTGATCTGAGTTTGCGCCCGCCTGGGTGGCGGCGATACGTGTGAGAGATGCGACCGCACCGTCGGCGGCCTTGCGCCTGATTTCGTAGGATCACCAAAGCCGAGTGGGGTTACTCACAGCAGAGACAATGAGGTCGCGATAGAGATGCCGCACGTCTCACAGGAGGCTCACGATCTCGACGAAAACTTAAAACTGACTTTGCACCGCTGCGCGATGACGAACTGGCCGCCCCGCCGTCTCTGGCAAACGATGCCCGATTACGAACGCTAACGACCCGCGCTTCCAGCTGACCTTGCAGGTCGTGCAGTACACGTATCGCGGAACGGTCTAGTCCCGGCCAAGACCGGACGGCCTGTGCCACCCAAGTCCACCGTGATCCTTCGCACAGTGGAACCGAACGATGCGGCCTATATTCCCGAGTGAGTTTCGTAGTGTGGTTATCTCATAACGGGACAGAATATATGACCAAGTTTGCGGAGATCGTTCACGAATTCACTGCCGAAGAACTCGAAGCAATTTGCGGCGGTATGAAATGGGACCAAAACTACAGAAACCCAGAAGTCATTGATGCCCGTGGCGGCTCATTTACGATGTTGGGATGCACCATAACTTACGACCCGAGTGGCAAAGTGACGAGCGTTGGTCGGACATAACGACGACACGCCCTTCGCAATTTGTCGCCGACGCGCATTATCAATAAGCCCAACCAGCCGCCGCTCCACCATATCGCCCGCCAAAACGGCTCCCGGGCCGAAGACCGCCCATCAAAGCATGGCAGTCCGTTCGGAGGTAGGGTCCAATATCCGCTCAGGGTCCAATCGGGTCGTTTGGCCCGATCGATGCCGCATGCTGTACCCCTCAACTGCACACGCGTGTTCCAAGAGAAAGCCAATCGCGTCCGTGCTGGTCTGCAAGTGAACCGCCACAACTGCAATAGGCTCATGACTTTGTCCAAAGAGACAGAAGACCCTTTCATTCGGCGGGCACTAAAGACTGCGCGGGAAATGCGAGCGGCAGAGCAGGACCGCATAGTCAGCCAAGTCTACAAGGGCACGGCTGCCTTACCGCCACGCTCCGCGCCTTAATTGGCCGCAGTCCATCACTTACATTCGCGGCTTCTGACCTGTCTCACCGTGCTGGTTTTGAGGCAACTCAGCCACACGTGTTCCACCAACCTGGCCGCCGACAACCGCTGCGAGGAAGATGCCTGCGGCCAGTAAGCATCCGCCCACAAATCCGTAAAAGCGCCAGTCCTGATCATTCATGATTTGCTCCTGACGGCTAACGCTACGACGGGAGAAATGTTCTGGGAGCACGGACGCGGAGCATCGGCCCAGCCACTTCTTACCAATCCGAACCGCCACTGGAACTCATCTGCGCAACTGAGAGTTCTATTCGCTTAGGCCGGAAGGAGGCCGAAACCTTGACTCGCTTGCGGCAAGCCATCGACAAACTTGGTCCCTACCAATCACTCACGCTCTTAGCCGTGCCGGTCTGTCTGGTTGAGCCTTTGAAGCTCGTTGCTGTGGCGTTGGCGGGTGAAGGCCACTGGATCACCGGCACAACCATGATCATCGCAGCGTATGCCGCCAGTCTACTCATTGTGGAACGACTGTTCGCGGTGGTGAAGCCGAAGCTACTGAAGCTTCACTGGTTCGCGAAGCTGTGGGCTTGGCTCATTGTCATACGATACAAGCTCACACGTCCGTTTCGGGGCACGTTGGCTTCGTGACGAGCGCATGACGACGTTGAGCACTTGTGAGGAAAGAGCCATTAGCATCCTCCGGGAATTGCAAGCTGCGGAAGACGAGTTGATCGGTAAGACGGTTATCATGACTGACGGCAAAGCTGGAACGATTGATCATGTCCATCTCGACGAAGTGCACGGACTTCGGATTTCAATCGCCGGGCATGAAGGTGAATGGCCGATTTCAACCGTCAAGCTGCTCCAGAACTGATGGCTGAGCATCAACTTCACCGAAACCGCGCCGCCCCGTGACCAAAGCTGGGTTGTGGAAGTCGTTTGACGTCTAGCGTTAACATCAGTCGCGATCTTTCGGAAGATCGGCATGCGGGATGAAAGCGGGGTTGCCGCGGCTGGGGGAAAACCGCAACCATCGGCATGGGCCATGGTCACTGCGCTAGTGATGAGCGGCCCGGGCCCGGCTTGCCCAGCAGCCATACGGCGCCCCCACAAGCAAACCGCAGCCGCCGGCATGGCCATGGTCACGCCGACATTTGATTCGAGCTTCCACTCATTGACGCTATCCGTTCGGCTTACCGTTCCCGAAACGCCCGTGTCATGCTGTCCTCAAGCGGCTTGGCGATGTACTGAAGGAAGGTCCGCTCCGAGGTCTTAATGAAGACTTCGGCCGGCATTCCGGGCGTCGGGCTGAAATTCGGCAGGTTCGCAGCTTCTGCTGCGTTCAGGCGGACCCTCGCGACGTAGACGTCTGTAGGACCCACTTGCATCGACTTGTGCTCATCCGGCAGGGAATCCGCCGAAAGATAGATAACATCGCCACTGATCATCGGTGTGACGCGTTGGCTGAGAGCGGTAAGCCGCACCATCGCGTGCTGACCTCGCCTCACGCTATCGATATCTTGCGGCCTCACGCGCGCCTCGATGATGAGTTCAGCGTTGAGCGGCAGTATCTCCATGATTGGCTTGCCGGGTTCGACGACGCCTCCTTCGGTGTGATACCGCATCTTGACCACGATACCTTCGACCGGAGCGACTATGTTGATTCGATCGAGCACCGCCTTTGCACTGAGAACCCGCTCGTTGACGTCTGCAAGCTCGCCACGGACATCGCGCAACTGGTCGACCGCCTTCTTCACCGCGTCCCTTCGTAACCCCGTGATTTGCTCCAGCGAACGGGCGATGCGTTCCTTTGCGTCACCAATGTCTGCCATGATCCGTCCGACTTCGCCCTCCAGGTTCGCCTTGGTTCGCTGTAAAAGCAAGACATCCGGCTTCTTCACCAGACCAGATTGGAGAAGACGCTGCTTCGTGTCGATATCCTCATCGAGGAGTTCCATCTGACGCTTGACACTGTCGAGCTGCACTTTCGAACCCTCGATGCGCTCCTCAATCGCCTTGATGCTCGCCTCGACCGCGGCGATATCGCTCTTCAAATTATTGCGGCGGGCAACAAGCGTCATTCGCTGAGTATTCAGAATCTCGAGGATTTCCGGATCGCTGGCCCTTTCGGTCAACTCGTCCGGAAAGCTGACCGCATCCTGTTCGTGAATTTCGGCCTGCAGGCGCGTGTCCTCTGCAACCAGGCGACTCTGTCGGATCTGTAGCCGTCGCAGTTCAGCCTTCGGCGTCGTGGGATCGAGCTCCATCAACGTCTGGCCGGCCTGCACAACATTGCCTTCCCGCACGGCGATCTTTCGGATCACGCCTCCCTCGAGATGCTGGATCGTCTTGTTTTCACCCGTGGCGACGAACACGCCTGAGGCAACCACCGCACCGGCGATAGGGGCCGTGCTGCCCCACACGCCGAAGCCCATGACGGTCGACGCGATGATCAGGACCCCTCCGAGCGTGGCTGCCTTCGTCGAACGCGGGAGATCCGCATCCCAGGATGGCCTTTCCTGGACCCGTTTTCGCCTGACTGCGTCAATAAGGAACTTCATGAATAAGCCCCTAGGATAAACCGTACGTCACGCATTGAGGATCGGCGGCCCGCCAGCAGACGGTCCGCTCCCATTCGGCGGCTTGCGGCCAGAAAGGAGATGGATCATTTCTTCTCGCGCTCCGAATGCCTGCACCGACCCATTCTGCAGGATCAAGATCTTGTCGACGCTCTGCAGCAGCGCGGGGCGCTGCGTGACCGCAACGATGGTCGTGCCCTTCTGCTTGGCTCGGGACAGCGCCTTGGCCAGCGCGATCTCTCCACTCGTATCGAGATTGGCGTTCGGTTCGTCGAGCACCACGAGACGCGGGCTACCGTAGAACGCGCGAGCTAGTCCGATCCGTTGCCGCTGGCCTCCTGACAAGGGGCTGCCATCCATGCCGATGACGGTTTCGTAACCCTGAGGAAACTCGGCAATCATCTCGTGCACATCAGCGGTTTCCGCTGCATCGAAAATATCGGCGTCGCGTGCATCGTCCCGCATACGCGCAATATTGGCCTTGATGGACGCTGGAAAGAGCTGAACGTCCTGCGGTAGATAGCCGACGCACTCGCCGAACTGGCGCGGATCCCAGTTGCGAAGGTCCATCAGGTCGAGCCTTACGTTGCCGGCGGTGGGCATGATGGACCCGACGAGCATTCTCGCGAGCATGGTCTTGCCCGTGCCGGACGGGCCGACAATCGCGAGGGATTCGCCGGGCTCGAGCTGAAAACTCACGCCGTTCAGGATCACCTTTTTCGTGGCCGACGGCACGTAGAGAATACGCTCTACGCTGAGACGTCCTTCCGGTCTCGGCAGTCGCAGCCGACGCAGATTGAGCGGGGTGTTTTGCAGAAGCGTCCTGATGCGTTGATAGGCGGACCGCGCGTGAACGTAGCTCCGCCAGCCCTCGATCGTGCCTTCAAGCGGGGCGAGCGCGCGGCTGGACACAATGGAGGCGGCAATGATCATGCCACCTGTAAGGTGCGCCTCCAGCGCAAGGACCGCGCCCCAACCGAGGATTGCGATCTGCGTCCCCAACCTCAGGAATTTGGAGAGGCCGGTCATGAAGATGTTGCGGTCCTGAGCGATCACCTGCGCCTTGAGCGATTCAACGGTCTCCTGGCCCCACACTCGAACGCCCTCAGGAATCATGCCCATGGCGTTTATCACTTGCGCGTTGCGTGCCATGGCTTCGGCCTGAAGGTTGGCGCGAGTTACGAAGGCGCTCGCCCGGGTAAACGGATCGGCCGTGACACGCTGGTTCAGCAAGGCCAGCGCGGTCAGGCCAAGACCGGCGGTGGTGACGATCACTCCAAGCTGCGGGTGAATGAGGAACACCACGATCAAATAAACGGGCGCAATTGGCGCATCGAACATCGTCAACAAAACCGGCCCGGTTATGAAGGACCGAAGCTGCTGCAGATCGGCAAGTGTCTGGAATTCCCGGCTCGAGCCGCTTTGTGCCGCCTTCGCCGCCGCACTGAGCACAGGACCGCCCAGCCGCGCCTCGGTGTCAACGGCAACTCGCATGAGAATGAACCGACGCATCATGTCCATGAGCACATGTGCTGCAATCGCAAATATGACAATTGTCGTGAGCATGATCAGGGTATCGACGCTCCGGCTGGTCAGCACGCGATCGGACATGTTGAAGAGGTAGATTGGAATCGACAACGCCAGCAAGTTGACCACGAATGAGAAGAGCCCAATCGTCAGAAAATTTCGTTTGATCGACGCTAGACCTTTGGAAAGAGTTTCCCGGTATTCGTCGCCCCCGGTGGCTTTCTGCAATGGCGACGATCCGCGGCCACCACCGCCTCCGCCGCTCCCGGTTCCACCGCCGTTCGATCCGCCTGAGTTCGATACTTTTCGGTCCTCGGCCGTCGCATTGACCGCCGCCCGCGATCCGTCCCGCATCGCCAGTGGAGGGCTCGCTTGCGGGTCCTTCGAGTGCACCTGCGGATGCCTTGCCTCGGCCCGTTGGCTGAACACCGGGTTGGACGCCCCCATGTCTGCCCGGGGTGACGCCCGGACCTGACCCTGTTCCTCAGGAGCGGCGACGGGGCCATGGTGCGCATCGAACCTTACGACACTCGGCGCGCGCGGATTCCCGCCGGCCCGCGCAGCGTCCGATGAATTTCCGATGCCCCATCTGTCCATCACCCGGCTCTTCCGTTTGTGCTGATCTGCTAATGCATCATGTGTGACATCGGATCATCGTGATGCACCATGGTCGTCACGTGAACGACGGGATGCGGTGTCGGATCCACGATTTTCGTGTCGTTGAGGAATGCGACGATCTCCGGAGCAAGCGCGTGAGGATCGTTCCAGTGCCCGCCGCTTCCACCAGAGCATCCGCCCTGAGGGAGCATGTTCGCCTGAATTAGCACGGAATCGGAGTAAACCTGCCCATCGACAAAGGCCTGATCGGGCTTCACGGAGACGATCGACGCCAGGTTGAGGTCCATATCATGACCGGCAATGACTGACTGCTCCGCCGCACCATTCCCTATGAGTGGATTACCGGGCGCAGGCGACGTCTCCTCCTGCAGCACGTAGTTGCTGTCCTGTAGCAGATTGGTTTGCCAGATTGCGTTGACATCGTAGTAATCGCCAGTCACGTACAAGACATGAAGCGTTCCGCCGTAGCCGTGAATCTGAGATGCCAGCGATGGATCCATGCTGGTCTGGCCATTTTCGATCTGGTTGACGATCTGCTGAAGGCCGCCATTGAGCGGTTTGACGCTCTGGCCTCCGTATGTATCGATCGTCGCCGCATTGATGAGGTGGTTTCCGCCGAGACTGATTGACGGCTCACCAAGTCCGTCGGCGCCGCCCGCGCTATTCGCGGAGTGAATGATGTCGTTATTCACCAGGATATTGTACTGATAGATCATATTGGCGGAGTGGTACGATCCGCCCACGATGATCATATCGTACTTGAAGTCACCGTTCGTGAGCTGAGCCACGTTCATCAGCTGATTCTCGCCAGCCACAACCTCGTAGTGCGTGTCCGAGCTCTTCTGCTCGACGACATCGTTGTTGGAGAGGTAGTTGACCTGCGTCAGCGTGTGGACCTGGTGGTAATTTCCATTGACGACATCGATATCCCACGTTGCGCCAGGCGCTCCCGGAGATCCGGCATAAACCGACGCGTGCTGGACAAACCCGGCAGCGTTGGTCGACTCGTCGGGCGTAAAATGGACGCCGCCGGAGGTTTCGCCGCTGCCGCTCGTTTCGACATGATCTCTATTCGCACTGGCGTTGACCTGGAAGATCGCGTTCGTGGTGTAATCGTTTCCCAGCACGATCATTGTCTTGCAGGCGCTTCCGAGATCAACGATCTGCGCGGCGTTAGTCAGGTGATTGTCTCCGACATCGGCCCATTGTCCAAGCTGGTGACCAGTGTCCCCGGGCTTATGGTCGAGCGGCGATGTCAGATTTTGATGAAGAGCATCCGGCTCCGTCGCGTCGGGCTGCCCGTTCAATTGGTAGCCCTCCTTGACGGACGGGGGATTGCCTGAACCACCATGGCTGTTGTTCCAGTCCTTGTCCGCCGCGCCCAGTGCGGAAACGATCGCGGACGTGTCGTGCGGAAGCTTCCAGGATTCCGGAATGGCATCACTGACCTGGTGGATCATCGTACCAAGCAGTTGATCCGAAATCTGGATGAGGTGGTTCATGATCGGGGGATAGGTGGTCCCGATCAGGTCATTGCCGTCATTGAAAAGCGCGTTGACTTGATGAGTCTCAATCTCGCTTTGCTCGCCACCGGGGTGATACACAACCTTTACGTCGAAGCTGGCGCCGGCACCGCCTCCGCCACCGCCACCGCTGAAGAACGGCGGCGGCGCCGGCGGCGGCAGCAATCGATCTGGCGCGTCGGGGACGTCTGCCTCAGGCCATATTATTTTTGGCAGATGTGACTGTGGCACCCGAACGAATTGATGGGTGTCGTCCGGCAGGTTTCCTGGAGGTTCTACGGCGGTGGTCTGAAGATCGTCGAAGCTCAGTGGGGCGCTATTCTGTAGCGGGCGTGGCGTATCGTCCCCGTCGGCGGCACGCGCGCCGGGGCCTCCGTCAAGTTGCACACGATCGCGTGCTATGTCATCGAAGAGATGGAGGTAACCGGAAAAATAAGAGATTGCTTCCGTCAAGCCGCCCGGAATCATTGTCGATCTCCGCTGACAGATTGCGTCTCCGCGAGCTTAAGCGCACGTTGCAATACCGCTTGCTGCCAAAACGACGAGGCCCGCGCGGCTCGAAGCCGCGCGGGCCATGGAGACGACTAATGTGTGATGTCGTGCGCGTCGTGCAGGTCGTTCCCTGCCACCTGCATCGTCAGGCTGTTGAACTGGATGTTGGCACCCAGCGTGATCGTCTGCGTGAAGGCAGACTGCGTCAGGGCGGCGTCGGCGTGAGCGGCGATGCCGCTGGCGGACGTACCGGTGACGTCGCCGACATGGCTGTGGTCGGCACTGGAGTCACCGCCAAGGGCCTTGGCCTCCATGCTGAACCCGCCGCCATGCTCGGTCTCGCCACCGGTGAAGGTGACGTTCGCGTTCTCAACATGTCCATTGTTCACCAGGTTATTCACCTGATCGATGTTGAACTGGTTGCCGTCGCCGTTCAGCGTTTGGTTCACGACCTGCGGCATGATCAACGAATCGCTGAAGTGGCTCATGTCGTGCATATCGATCACCGGCGAGCTCAGGCCGGTTGCATGCAGATCGAGGTCGACCTTGACGTCCACGTTGACCTTGCTTTCGACGGTGTTCTCGACATTATTGTCGACAGCGTTGTCGACTTTGTTGTGAACGTCGTTGTCGTTGTGGTCGAAGTTGCCGTTGGCGTTCAGATTGCCGTTGGCATTCAGGTTGCCGTTGCCGTTCCAGTTGTCGTTGCTGTTGTCGCTCGAGTTGTCGCTTGAGTTGTAGAGCGCCTGCGAAGCAGTCTGCGTCTGATCCTGACCTTGGCCCTGACCCTGACCCTGGCCCTGGCCTTGGCCTTGTCCCTGCAGATTCAACTGGCCCTGGCCCTGTCCCTGCAAGTTCAGCTGGCCCTGAGCTTGGCCCTGTAGTTGGCCCTGTTTCTTGGACATGAGATACTCCTGTTTGGGTTTGGAGCATCGTCAACGTTCGCGGTCGCTGATCTTCTGCGTCTGCGGCCTCTCACGTCTTTCGATACTGCTCTGCGTTGAGCCGGGTTCTCCCGACTGCAGACATCGCCTGATGTCCGCGCAGCTAGCATCGTCCAAGTCCTGAGAGGCGTTCAAATGGCTTTCCGAAGTAGTCGGCGTGATCCGTCTACTACCATAGAGGTATCCCGGATGCTTCATTGCTGCAGGTGAGCCTCGAGCTTGGGCAGAAACTCCCAAATATCCCGATTGATGCGGATCATCGCGCGGACCGTCTCGGAAAGCGACTTCAGACGAGCCTCATCGACCGGTCGCGTTTCTCCAAACGCGAGGCTTGCGCGGGTCTGAACGACGCGCATGGATTGGGTCTGGACTATCTCGCCGCTCTCGTCGACCGCATACATGCAATGCGTGAGCTCGTTACGAACCTGCGTCGTGTCGTTGAATCGGTCGATGAGCTTGTTCAAGTCTCTATTAAGAGCTTGATCTCTAATCTTGATCTTGGCCAGCCGTTGAATCAAATCGAGACGGGCTCGCGTCGTGTTCAACGTGGCAAACACCAACGCAGCCGAGGCTTCGTCCGTACTAAGCAAAAGCATCAGAACGTAAATGAACAGGCTCTCATTGTTCGACCAATTGAAGATGAGATTGCCAATGAGCGCGAGAACGTTCGTTCTATGGCCGGCAGACTCCGGCGCGGTCGCCTCAAGCGCGCTGAAATCCGGTTTGGGAGGTAGTCTGCTCACAGTCATTGGCTTGACCCCCGCGTGGACGTCCCGACGACCAGCAATCCCTTGCCAAGCCGACGAACATTGGCATTCTAGCTTACTTTGACGCTACCGCGCTACGCTCGTTCGCGCCGACGGCCCGCTAGCAATGGTGGAAGCTCGATGCTGAGGTGGCTTTTTACAATGATCGACGTGGCCCGTGTGCGCAATGCCGCAGTCGCGACGATCCAGCCATTGGTTGAGGCAAGCAGATGCCGTCTCGACGACATTCCGAGTTCGATCTGGCTTGAGCCGTATATGATCGGGCTCCTAGGCATGCTGATCACCCTGGCAGCGGAGCGGCAAACGCGCCCAATCAAGGGGGCTGCGATGCGCCAGGTTCAGACAGAAGTATGGCGCACGATTACCGGGTTGGACTATCGGATAGGAGAAGAGATTATGCTTCTCAGTGCCAGCCAGGACGAGCAATTCCTCGCGGGGTGCATGGACGCCGCGAGCATAGCGTCCGATCTATACGACTACGAAGCGGTCGCTCCGCTCGGATTGGATGCCCCGAATCTACTGGGCTCTTCGCTCTCTGCCGATCAAGTCGCAGTTCGTCAGGTCCGGGACATCGTCCGATGGCGCGAGACATTCGACACCTACGTCATGCGTCGGCAGTAATGCCCTTATCGGGCTTCAGCGACTAATTCGATCCCGATCCCCAATTGATCCTCAAGTTGCCATTGGACCTGTCCCCATCATCAGTGCGGAACGTCTGCCCGGTCAAGAAGCCAGGCTGCTCGCTGCGCCACGAGCCGCTCGGTCTCGACGATGACGCGGCGGTCCGGCGCGCGGAAGCGATCCTGCTGCCTGCGTTCGATCGGGCGATACGAAGGTTGCGCCGAAGCTGCAGCCAGCGGTCGCCGTTACTGGCACATTGGATTGGGTGTTTGCGGAATATCGCGCCGTCGGCTGGGAGTGGTTGCAGCGTGAGAGAGATAACTTTGCGACGTTCATGGTCGAGCATTATCGAAAGCGAACCACCAATCAAATCATCAGTGGCGCTAAGAAACGCGCACCTATCGCGACAAGGAGGAGAACAGTGCGTGATCTCGGTCCGAATGGAACGGCAGCCCCGCTGGATTCACGGTCCGAATAAGGTCGCGTAAGTTCTTGAAATCATTGGAGCGGGTGAAGGGAATCGAACCCTCGTATTCAGCTTGGAAGGCTGCTGCTCTACCATTGAGCTACACCCGCGACAGGGGCTCCCTAACACGGCCGGGCGGCAGCCTCAACTACCCGAGGCACGGCTTTCGCCGGCTTTCCGGCCTTGCGCACAGGTCCGGTTCCCCCCAGCGGCGCCTCCCCTTAACAGGCACGGCCATCCAGCCTATATTGAGAGCTCCCGCAATCAACGAAAGGAGGTGATCCAGTGTCTTTTACCAAGCGCTGTCACCTCGCTGGGATCGCCCGCTAGGCTTTGAAAGAGGCTTGGCATCGGGGCGCTCTCAGCCCTGGACCAGCGAGCAAGAAATCGGGCGCGACGGGATCTTCCCGCCGCGCCTTTTCATTGGCCTGACCATTTCGCCGACATGGCGCGCATCCCTCAGAGCGCCGCCTCGCCCCCGAGCATTTCCCGGATCTTCCGCGACAGGTCAGCCTTCCGGTACGGCTTGCGGAGCAACGCCACGCCGGGATCGAGGTGCCCCTCGTGAACGATGGTGTTGTCGGCATAGCCTGAGGTGTAGAGCACCCGCACGCCCGGCCGACGGAGCCGGACAGCGTCTGCCAATTCCCGCCCGTTCATGCCGCCTGGCATGATGATGTCGGTAAACAGAAGATCGAAGCTCGCTCCCCGGTCGACCAACGCCAGCGCGGTTGCGCCATCGCTGGCGATCAACGTGCGATAGCCGAGGCTGCCGAGCTGTGCGATGACGTAGCCCTGCACCAGCGGATCATCCTCGACCACGAGGATGGTCTCGTGTCCATGCGTCAGCGCGGGCGCCGGCGCCGGCCCGGTTCCCGCGGTCGCATCGCCCGCCGATCGCGGCAGCAACAGCCTCACCACCGTACCGCGTCCCTCTTCGCTCTCGATCGCCACGGTGCCGCCAGTCTGCTTTGCGAAGCCGTAAACCATGCTCAGTCCAAGGCCGGTGCCGCGACCGACCCCCTTGGTGGTGAAGAACGGCTCGAACACGCGGTCGCGAATCTCGGCAGGAATGCCGTGCCCGGTGTCGGCTACCGCGACCATGACATAGGAGCCGGCTTCGCCGTCGCCATTGTCCGCGCCATCGAGCTCCCGGTTGGCGGTCTCGAGCGTGAGCCTGCCGCCGTCAGGCATCGCATCGCGCGCGTTGACGGCGAGATTGACGATCGCAGAGGAAAGTTGCGACGGATCAGCCATGGCCGGCCATGCATCATCAGCAAATCGCGTCACGATCTCGACATGCTCGCCAAGGATCGGCCGCAACAGCTTCACCGCCTCGAGGACGAGCGCGTTGACATCGATCTCGCGTGGCTCCAGCGGCTGGCGGCGGGCGAAGGTCAGGAGCTGCGACGTGATCTCGGCGCCGCGGGAGGCCGCATCGTCGATCAGCGCGGCGATCGAGGCGAGCTCGGGCTTGTCCGCGAGCCCCTCCTGGATGATCTCGATGGTTCCGATGATGACGGTCAGCACGTTGTTGAAGTCGTGCGCGACGCCGCCGGTGAGCTGACCGATCGCATCCATCTTCTGTGACTGGCGAAGCCGCTCCTCGGCCTCGTGCTGCGCGGTGAGATCGGTAGCGGAGCCGCGATAGCCCATGAAACGCCCGTCGTCGCCAAACACCGGCTGCCCGTTGACGCTGAAATAGTGCAAACGCCCGGCCGCATCGCGGCCGCGATACTCGAACTTGCGGAACGGCTCGTGGCGATCCAGCGTCGCCATGTGGTCGCGCCATTTCTGCGCTTCGGAGTTTTGATCGAAGGCGGCATCCGGACGTCGTTTCCCGATCACGGCCTTACTGTCCATGCCGAATGCGCCGGCCCGATCCGATATGTAGGTGAACACGTGATCCGGACCGGTTTCCCAGAACCAGTCGGAGGCGGTCTCGGCATAGTCGCGAAAGCGCTGCTCGCTCGCGCGCGCGTCGTCTTCCGCGCGCCGGCGGATCTTCAGATCACGATCGAGATTCGCGTTGGCCTCGCGGAGTTCGCCATAGGCACGCTCCAGGTTGGCACACATGGCGTTGAACGCGTCGATCACCTTATCCAGTTCGTCGGGATCGTCAGGAGGCCGGCGCTCCAGACTTAATGGCGGAGGCGGCCGCGCCAGAGTGTACTTGCTGACGAACTCGGCGATGGCGACCAGGTGCCGGGTCACCAGAATGTGGAACATGTAGATGATGAACAGCGAGACGAGGAACGTCTTTGCCGCCTGACTTGCCAGGATGACGAGGGCCCGGTTCAGCAGTTGCTGATAGATGTCGCTGAGCGTCGCCTCGACATGGAGCACGCCGATTGGACGCGCGGTCCCTTGAACGGTGTAGGTCAGCGGATAGTCGCGCGTCACGACCGAGCGGCTAACGGGTTCGCCGACGGCAACACGGATGGGATGCGGCCGATCGGCGATCTCGCGAACCTCGGCGGCGCGGAGACCGGGCAGCCGCAGGATTCCTTCGAGCTGGAGCTTGAGCTGGTTCTCGTCGAGACTCCACAGGCTCTCGCCGAGGCTGCCCGTGGTGCTGCGACCGACCTCGTCGAGCCTTGTCTCGATCACGCCGACTTCGCGATCGTAGTCCAGATACAGCTGCAGCGCAGTCAGGGTCAGCGTCACGACCGAGGAGAACAGCAGCACGGCCGCAAGCAGGCGTGGCCCGACACCGCTGCGCGCCCCCTTGGATATTCGCGACAAAAACGTCGCGAGCACCGGGGGCGTAAACGCAACCCCGATAGTGCTCAAATCCTGCTCCGCAGCCGCCGGCGCAACAGCGCGGCTGCGATCGGGATTCTCGTCACTTGCCTTGCCCATGCACCCCGTCCCGGAAAATGGCGACATTCCTCTTCGGCCTGCCGGTCGCAGCCGCACACAATTCAACGGTTTTGATTCTCTTTCAGCACGCGTCGCGCGCAGCAATCCTGCCGGCCCTTGGGCGATCTGGGGTCGGCGGGGTCATATCTTGCGCCCAGCGGCAGGATCTTGGCGCAAACTATCACCTCGCGTGCTACAATGACATTGGTGATATCAAGGATAATGGCAGCCGAGCGGTGAGCTTGTGGCTCCGCGGAACGGCCATCTCCGGTAGATGGCGCTCGCATCAGAACTCAATGGTAGCAAGGGACGGCCGAGAAGCGCTCATGTGGCAGATCATCATCATCTGCCTTTCGCTGTTTGTAGCCGGTTCATCCCACGCGCAGTCGGTCATCCGGCTGGCTCGGATCGCCGACATTCCGGATCAATATGTCGGCGGCGAGCTTCTGCGCGCCGTCTACGCCAAGCTGAACATCAAGCTCGAATTCGTGGACGTCCCCGGCAAGCGGGCGCTCGCGCTGTCGAGCGCCGGTGCGGTCGACGGCGAAATCCAGCGGATCGGAACGTTGTCGGCCGAATACCCGACGCTGCTGCAGGTGACGCCAGCGATCAACTACATCGAGCCCGCCGTGTTCACGACCAAGCTCCATTTCGACGTGGATGGCTGGAATTCGATCAGGGCGTTCCGCATCGGAATCGTCCGCGGCGTCGGCTCGTCGGAAGCCGGGACGCGCGGCATGGACAGGGTCACGGCGACGATTGGCATCGAGAATTTGATCAGGATGCTCGATGCCGATCGTTTCGACGTGATCGTCAGCGACCTCTTCAGCGGGCTGGTCGCCGTCCGCAAGCTTAATCTCCAGGGCAGAATCTATCCGCTCTCGCCGCCGCTCGAGCGTATCCGCATCTTCCATTACCTGCACGAGAGCCACCGCGACCTCGTGCCGAAGGTTGGACAGGTGATCGCCCAGATGGAGGCAAGCGGCGAGCTGGCGGCGCTGCGCGAGTCTCTCGTCAAGCAGGTGCTGAGCGCCCCCTGACGATGGCGGCCTCGAGACCGCGAAACCGCGCGCGCAACGCCGACGCCGCAATCCGCGCGGCTGAGAAGCCGAAGACGGCGAGCACAGACGCGCGCTTGCCGCGGCGGCTTTCGACGATGCGCTCGCTACCACTCTCGACCGAACTGCCTAAATTGCGATGATGGCCCGCCCGGTCGTGCAGATCGGCAAGCTCCGACGTCCCTGCTCGCCGTGCATCACAGGGCGCCTCCGATGAGCGATCAACTGCTGTTGTGGCCATCAGTCGCCTCGACATTGGCGAGCGTTCACCCCGAGGGCGGCAATCGGGTTCCAGGGACGGTTTCACCCGGCGCAATATTTTCAGTCTCCCCATTGTCGGCTGCGGCTACGATGATACCGTCCTCGAGCTACGTGCCCAACAGAAGAGGTGGAGATGCTTTACGCGATCCTGGCTTACCACGTGGAAGGCGAGATTTTGTCGTGGACGCCGCAGGAGGACGCCGCCGTCGTCGCCAAAATCATCGAGGTTCAGGAACCCTTGAGGGCCAGCGGAAATCTTGGGCCGGCCGCCCGTCTGGATGACACAAGGAAAGCCCACACCTTGCGTGGCCCCGGCGCGGGAGTCGTCCTGGATGGGCCGTTTGCCGAGACCAAGGAGCAGCTTCTGGGCTTTCATCTCGTCGACTACGACACGGATGAGGAGGCGATCGCGGCCGCGCGCAAGCTGCGTGAGGTCAATCCGAGTGCGGTTTACGAAATCCGACCGATCAAGCTTTACGTCCCGGCCGATGGGTTCGGCGCGCCAGCGACAAAAGGATGATGGATCGCGCGGCGCTTCAGGTCTCGCCCGCCGCCGCCGTATCCAGGCGGCGGCGGATCAGCAGCGCGCCAAAGGCCAGAAACCAGAAATAGGACGCATATTGCGGGGCGAACGCGGCCACTACGGTCCCCGGAACCAATGCAGCCAGCGGAAACAGGGCCGCGATCAGCTGGGAACGGAAGCCTCGCATCACGAGCCACCACAACCATGCATTCAGCCCGGCGATGACGGAGAGATGCAGGCCATACAGCACGGCCACGGCGCTGCTCCTGTCGTAATTGCCATAGAGTCCGTTGGTCACCGGCAGCAGGACGATCGACAGCAGGAACACCAAGTTTAACAGCACGACGTGGCGGCCCGCTTCCGGTTGGCGGGCGAGCCGGCGGTGATGGCTGATCCAGAACACACCGGCGATGATGAAGCTCAGGATCAGGCCGGTCAGGCGCCCGGAGTAGAGTTGGCCGAGATCGCTCCATGTCGGCATCGCCTTGAACTCGCCCGCCTTGGGCAGATCATTGGCGAGCAGCGTCATCGCGACACCAAAGACGGTGTTGCTCAACGATTCCAGCCGGCGCATCTCGAAAAGGTCGGGCGTGGGATCGGCCATCTCTGCAAATCCGTCCGGGCTGGAACTTGAGCTGCCCTCTCCCCTAAATCCTCAGGCGGCTTGCGTCCAGCCGCATTGCGATTCGCCCGGGGATCGTTGATTCTGGCGGCATCACACTGGGGCGATTCGTGACGTCATATCTGGACACGCTCAATGCGGAGCAGCGCCGCGCCGTGGAGCATGGCGTGGCCGACGGCGTGACCGTAGGCACTCCCCTGCTGGTCATTGCGGGCGCGGGCTCCGGCAAGACCAACACGCTTGCCCACCGCGTCGCCCACCTGATCGTCGCGGGCGCCGATCCACGGCGCATCCTGCTGATGACGTTCTCCCGCCGCGCCGCCGCCGAGATGGCCGGACGCGTCGAACGCATCTCCCGCAAAGTGCTCGGCGAGAACAACGCCGCGATCATGCGCGATGCGCTGACCTGGGCCGGCACCTTCCATGGCATCGGCGCGCGGCTGTTGCGCGAATATGCTGAGCGGATCGGCGTCGATCCCGCCTTCACCATCCACGACCGCGAGGATTCCGCCGACCTGATGAACCTGGTCCGGCACGAGCGCGGGCTGTCCAAGACGGAGAGCCGCTTCCCGGCCAAGGGCACCTGCCTGTCGATCTACTCGCGCTGCGTCAATGCCGAGATGGAAATCGAGAAGGTGTTGGGGACGCACTATCCCTGGTGCGCTGGCTGGGCCGCCGAGCTGAAGGGGCTGTTCGCCGCTTACGTCGAGGCAAAGCAGGCCCAACACGTGCTCGATTACGACGATTTGCTGCTCTACTGGTCGCAGATGATGAGCGATGCACTGATCGCTGACGAGATCGGCGGACGCTTCGATCACGTGCTGGTCGACGAATATCAGGACACCAACCGCCTGCAATCCTCGATCCTGCTTGCGCTGAAGCCGGACGGACGCGGGCTCACCGTGGTCGGCGACGACGCGCAGTCGATCTATTCATTCCGCGCCGCCACCGTGCGCAACATCCTGGATTTTCCGCAAAGCTTCTCGCCGCGCGCGGAAATGATCACGCTCGACCGCAACTATCGCTCGACGCAGTCAGTGCTGGCGGCGGCCAACGGCGTCATTGGGCTGGCACGCGAACGCTTCACAAAAAACCTCTGGACCGACCGGACCTCGTCACAGAAGCCGCAGCTCGTCACCGTCCACGACGAGGCCGACCAGGCCCGCTACATCGTCGAGCAGGTGCTCGCCAATCGCGAGCAAGGCGCGCTGCTCAAGCACCAGGCAGTGCTGTTCCGGACGTCCTCGCATTCGGGTCCGCTCGAGATCGAGCTCGCCCGCCGCAACATTCCGTTCGTGAAATTCGGCGGGCTGAAATTCCTCGACGCCGCCCACGTCAAGGACGTGCTGGCGCTGCTGCGCTTCGCCGAGAACCCGCGCGACCGCGTCGCAGGCTTTCGCATCCTGCACCTCTTGCCGGGCATCGGTCCCGCCACCGCGCAGCGCGTGCTCGACCAGATGGCGGAGAGCATGGACCCGCTGCACGCGCTCGGCCAGCTTGCCGCGCCGCCGCGCACCGGCGCTGATTGGACCGACTTCGTCCGTACTGTCGAAAACCTGCGCTATTCGGAATGGCCTGCGGATCTCGAGCGCGTGCGGCTCTGGTACGAGCCGCATCTCGACCGCCTCCACGAGGACTCCGAGACGCGCCGCGCCGACCTGATGCAGCTCGAGCAGATCGCGAGCGGCTATTCCTCGCGCGAAAAATTTTTGACCGAGCTCACGCTCGATCCGCCTGACGCGACCAGCGACAAATCAGGGCCGCCCTTGCGTGACGAGGATTATTTGATCCTCTCGACCATCCATTCAGCCAAAGGCCAGGAATGGAAATCGGTGTTCGTGCTCAACGTTGTCGACGGCTGCATGCCCTCCGACCTCGGCGCCGGCACCAGCGCCGAGCTCGAGGAGGAGCGCCGGCTGCTCTATGTCGCGATGACGCGCGCCAAGGACGATCTGCACCTCGTGGTGCCGCAGCGCTTCTTCGTCCACGGCCAGGCCGCCAAGGGCGACCGCCACGTCTACGCCTCGCGCACCCGCTTCATCCCGGAGCAGCTGGTCTATCTGTTCGAGCGCACCGCTTGGCCGAAGGTCTCCGCGGCTGGCACGCGCGCTGCATCGCAGGGACCGAAGATCGACATCGGGGCGCGGATGCGGGGGATGTGGCGGTAGACGCAAGAGATCAGTCTCAGGGCCTGTCAGGATATCAGGAACAACAGAGGTCCTGACATGAAAGCCGTCGTCGTCGAGCAGTACGCCCCTATCGATCAGATCGAACTGAAGGACATCCCGCACCCGCCAGTGGAGTCCGGACAGTTGCGTATCCGGGTGGAAGCTGCCGGTATCGGCTTTGTCGATGGCTTGAAAGTTCAAGGGCTCTACCAAACCAAGGATCCCCTGCCCTTCATTCCGGGGACGGAATTCGCGGGTGTTGTCCAGGAGGCGCCCGGCGCACCGGGCGGCTATCAACCCGGCATGCGCGTAATGGGCATGACGCGGTCGGGCGCACTCGCCGAGGAGATCGTGGTCAAGCCCGATGCGCTCCATCCCTTGCCGGACGGCGTCACCGCCGAAGTCGCCGCATCGTTTCGCGCCAATTACCTGACCGCGCTCTATGCGCTGAGCGGGCGTGCCACGATCGTTGCGGGCGAGCAGTTGCTGGTGCTGGGCGCTGCCGGCGGCACCGGCACCGCGGCCGTGCAGATCGGCAAGCTGCTCGGCGCTCGCGTGATCGCAGCGGCATCGACAGCGGAGAAACGTGAATTCGCGCAGGCGCACGGCGCCGACGCCGTGATCGACTACACCCAGGCCGGCTGGCGCGACACGCTGAAGGAATTGACCGGAGGACACGGCGCCGACGTGATCTTCGATCCCGTCGGCGGCGAGATCTCGGTGCAGGCCTTTCGCTCGATCGCCTGGCGCGGGCGCCATCTGGTCGTCGGCTTCGCCGGCGGTGCGATCCCCGCCCTGCCGTTCAATCTCCCGCTGCTGAAAGGCGGCGCGCTGCTTGGCGTCGATCTCGCACAGATCCCCACGCGCGAGCCCGATGTGCAGAGGCAACTGATGTCGCAGCTGACCGGCTGGCTTGCCGAAGGCAAGCTGAAGCCCGCAGTCGGTCGCGTGTTCGCGCTCGAGGAGTTTCGCGAGGCTTTCAAGACGATGCAGACGCGCGCAGCACTCGGCAAGATGGTGGTGCGTATGCCGGGATAGGCCTCACAAACGGAAACCGAGCATTTCCGAAAGCCGCCTTGTCGCGCGGCGTCGGTCCATTAAATCTGGCCGATCCTCCCCACAGAGACCTGATCGATGACTGCACCGCTCGAATTCGGACTGGATACCTTTGGCGACGTCACCAAGGACGCCACCGGCAACATGCTTGCGCATGCCCAGGTGATCCGCAACGTCGTCGACGAAGCGGTGCTGGCGGACGAGCTCGGCCTCGACTTCATCGGGCTCGGCGAGCATCACCGTTCCGATTTTGCGATCTCCTCGCCCGAGACCGTGCTCGCGGCCATCGCGTCGCGCACCAAGCGCATCCATCTCGGCTCCGCCGTGACGGTGCTGAGCTCGGACGATCCGATCCGCGTCTTCCAGCGCTTTGGCACGCTGGATGCGCTCTCGAACGGCCGCGCCGAAGTGATCCTCGGCCGCGGCTCGTTCACTGAATCCTTTCCGCTGTTCGGCTTCGATTTGGGCAAATACGAGGAACTGTTCGAGGAGAAGCTCGACCTGTTCGCCGCATTGCTGTCGCAGAAGCCGGTGACGTGGCAGGGCAAGCTGCGCCCGCCATTGAAGGATCAGCTGGTCTATCCGCCGGTCGAGAATGGTCAGCTCAAAGCCTGGATCGGCGTCGGCGGCAGTCCGAAATCGGTGGTGCGCGCCGCGCATTACGACCTGCCGCTGATGCTCGCCATCATCGGCGGCGATCCCGAGCGCTTTGCGCCTTACGTCGACCTCTATCACCGCGCCTACAAGGAGTTCGGCCGTCCCGCGCAGCCGATCGGCGTGCACTCCCCCGGTTATGTCGCCGAAACCGATGAGCAGGCGCGCGAAGAGCTGTGGCCCGACTACAAGGCGATGCGCGACCGCATCGGCCGTGAGCGCGGCTGGCCGCCGATGGGCCGCGACGAGTTCATCAGCGAAGCCGAGCACGGCTCGCTCTATGTCGGTGCACCCGAAACCGTCGCACGCAAGATCACCAAGACGGCAAAGGCGCTCGGCGTTGCCCGGTTTCAGCTGAAATACTCGGCGGGACCGTTGCCGCATGAGAAGCTGATGAAGAGCATCGAGCTCTATGGGCGCAAGGTGGTGCCGATGGTGCGGGAGATGATGGGGTAGTGGGCTGAGACAGCCCGCCAGGCCGGCGAACGGCCGGTAAGACTAGTCTTCGACCGACAGCAGTTCTTGTTGCCAAAGATGCGGCTACAGGACAGATCAGCATTGCGGGACGGCCGGTACGCATCCTCACAGGACGATGTCGAACGCGTGGCCGCGCCCGTGAAATACGTTTGCCGTGCCAGCCGACGACTCCTGCAATGGCAATCTGAGGAGGGTGCCCGGCACGAGGTCAGTCATAACGGCATCAGGCCAGACTACCCGCTGCGGCCGAGCCAGCGCTGGGTCGGGAACAGCTGCAATTGCCAGCGTCGAGCGGTCGCACCCCACACGCCGGTGGGCATGAACAGCATGATCAGGATGGCGAGCGTGCCGAGCACGACCAGATAGAGACTGCCAAATTGGGCGAGATAGGAGACGAGCCCCCACAGCAGGAGCACGCCGACCATCGGACCTTCGATGGTGCGCACCCCGCCGATCACGACGATGAAGATGACATAGGCGGTCCAGTCGGTGACGCTGAAGGCCGCATCAGGCGAAATACGCGCCTTCTGCAAATACACCACGGCGCCGACCATACCGGTGGCGAACGCGACCGCGATCCACAGCACGTGGCGCGTCCGCGTGGTGCGGACGCCGACGCTGCGCGCCGCCGCTGCGTTGTCACGGCTTGCGGCCAGCGCAAGGCCGTGGTGCGAGCGCATGAAGGCGTAGATGCCAAGCGTGACCAGCACGGCGAGCAGCAGCGCCAGCCAGTAAACCAGTACGTCACGCGCGGCCGCCGGGCGCAGGCCAAGCAGCGCCTGCACCGCCTTCAGCCCGATCATCTGCGACAGTTCGCCGGGCGAGATCGACATCCCGGTGCCGCCGCCGAGCGACTTGAACTGGGCGCAGATCAGCCGCAACGCTTCGGCTGCGACCCAGCTGCCGATCGCGAAATATGGCCCTTCCAGCCGGAATAGCAGCGGCCCGAGCACCGCCGCGACCAGCGCCGCGAACAGTCCGGCCAGCGGGATCGCCGCAACGGGATCGAGCCCGGCCATCACGATGCCGGCAAACAGCGCATAGGCGCCGAGCCCGACAAACGCCTGCTGCCCGACCGATACCAGCCCGCCCCACCCGGCCAGCACGTTCCAGAGCTGTGCCAAGGTCAGCATGGTGAAGACGAAGATCATATCCTGGATCAGGTTGCGCGAGGCGATCGCGGGCAAGGCGGCCAGCGCCACGATCAGCGCGATGCCGGCCAGCGCCGCGACGCGCGACAGCCGTGTGCCGACCCGAACCTGCCACACCGGCGCCTCCGCCGGGCGCTGCTCGCGGCTTGCCGGGATATGGATGCTTTCGACGCTCATGTCCGCCTCGCCGGGAACAGGCCGCGCGGCCGCACCATCAGCACGGCAAGGAAGGCGAGATGGCCGGCCAGGATCTGCCATACCGGATTGATCCGCCCTCCGATCGCCTGCGCCAGCCCGAGCACGATGCCGCCCGCCAGCGTCCCCCACAGGCTGCCGAGCCCGCCGATGATCACCGCCTCGAATGCGTAGAGCAGCCGCGCCGGTCCGATCGACGGATCGAAGCTGGCTCGGATACCGAGCACAATAGCGGCGATCACCGACACTGCGAGCGACAGTCCGACCGCGATGGCGTAGACATTGCGCTCGTTGATGCCCATCAACTGCGCGATCGCGGGATTATCCGCAGTGGCGCGGAAGGCGCGGCCGAGCGAGGTGCGATAGAAGATGAGCTGGAGCAGCGCGACGGCCGCGACCGCCGTCAGCAGCGCGGTCAGCGGCGCCAGCCCGATGCTCAGGCCAGGAGCGAGCGCCACCGACGAGGATTCGAAGGCGCCTGCCTGCAGCCTGCGGCTGTCGGCGCCGTAGCCGAGCAGCAGTCCGTTCTGGATCACGATCGACAGGCCGAAGGTGACGAGCAGCGGCGGCAGGATGTCGTCGCCGAGCACCCGCTCCAGCACCAGCCGCTGCAGCACGAAGCCGAGCACGAACATCGTGATGACGACCAGCAGGGATGCGGCCGCAAGCGGCAGACCGAGCGCGGTGGTGGCGCTGAGCACCAGATAGGCGGCAAGCAGGATCAGATCGCCATGCGCCAGATTGACCAGGCGCATGATGCCGAAGATCAGCGACAGGCCGAGCGCGAACAGCGCATAGACGCCGCCGAGCAGCACGCCTTCGATGATGGTGTCGAACCCGCTCATCGCTCCCTCATGCTCCGAAATAGGCCGCGCGGATCGTGTCTTGATCGACATCCCCAGGCCGTCCGCTCAGTGTCACCCGTCCCTCCTGCAAACAGTAGAAGCGATCCGAAGCCCGCAATGCGCGGGCGATGTCCTGCTCGACGAGCACGACGGCGGTGCCGCCGGAGCGGATCTGCGGCAGCATGCGGTAGATGTCCTCCACCACGATCGGCGCGAGGCCGAGGCTGATCTCGTCGCACAGCAGGACCGTTGGGTTGGACATCAGAGCGCGGCCGATCGCCACCATCTGCTGCTGCCCGCCCGACAGCGCCGTGACGGCGCCGCGCCGCCGCTCCTTGAGCACCGGGAACATGCGGTAGACCGCAGCGAGATCCCACGGCGCGCTGCGTTCGCCGCCATATGCGCCGATCAAGAGGTTCTCCTCGACGCTGAGCGAGGGAAACAGCTGGCGGCCCTCCGGCACCAGCGCGAGGCCGAGCCGGACGATGCTGGCGGCGGACGCATCGCCGATCGCCCGTCCCCCGAGGCGGATCGCATCGGGACGGTTCTTCACCAGCCCGGCCAGCGATTTCAGCATGGTCGACTTGCCGGCGCCGTTGGCGCCGATCACAGCGACCGCCTCGCCCTCGTTCAGCTCGAAGTCGATGCCGAACAGCGCCTGGAAGTCGCCGTAGAACGCATCGAGCGCCGTGACATTGAGCAGCACGGTCATGCCGGCACGCCCATATAGATGGTCTCGATCTCGCGCGAGCGCATCACCTCGACTGGTGCGCCCTCGGCGACGACCTTGCCAAAGTTCAAGACGACCAGTCGCTGCACCACCGCGAGCAGCGCATGCACCACGTGCTCGATCCAGATGATGCCGACGCCTTCGGCATGGATGGTGCGGATGGTCTCGACCAGTTCGTGGCATTCGGCATCGGTGAGGCCGCCCGCGATCTCGTCGAGCAACAGTGTGCGCGGCCGGGTGGCGAGCGCCCGCGCCAGCTCGAGTCGCTTGCGATCGAGCAGCGGCAGGCTGCCAGCGAGCCGATTGGCCTTGGCTTCGAGGCCGGTCAGATCGAGCATGCGGCCGCAATGCTGGATCGCATCCGCCTCCGACAGGCCGCCGCCGAACAGCGCGGCGACCGCAAGGTTCTCGAACACCGAAAGATGGTCGAACGGTTGCGGGATCTGGAACGAGCGCCCGATTCCGGCGCGACAGCGTGCCTCGGCCGAGAGACCCGTGATGTCGGCGCCATCGAGAACGATGCGGCCGGCGTCGGGCCGCAGCAGCCCGGTGATCAGGTTGAACAGGGTCGATTTACCGGCGCCGTTCGGCCCGATCACGCCCAGCGCCTCGCCGGAGGACAGCGTCAGGTCGATCGCGTCTGCAACCACGATGGCGCCGAACCGCTTCGAGATGGCATGGAGTGCGAGCATGGTTGCCTACATCCGGTTTCGGCGTAGAGGAGATGCGCAGCAACGCCACGCATCTTCTGCCTTCGATGAAGCAGCTGGCTTGCGCTAACTCAACGCCTGCATGTCGCCGCCGAGCGGAATCTGAGGCGCCAGCTTGTTGTCCGTGATGACCATGTTGTACTTGTCGCCGCTGAGGCGCCACTGGCCGCCGACCAGCGGCGTCTTGGCGATGTTCTTCGCGGCGAACGGCGGCACGGCGCTGGAGCCGAACTCGATCTGGCCGACGATCGTTTCGAGCTTGGTGGCGCCGATCGCCTTCGCGAGCGCCGCGCCGTCGCCCGGATCGCTGGAGCGCTTGATCGCGTCGATCGCGACCTCGAACAGCGAATGCACGAAGCCGATCGGCTGGGTCCATTGCTTGCCGGAGGTCTGCTCATATCCCTTGGCGAGATCGGCGGCGCTGAGGCCGCTGAGGCTCGATTTGTAGGGATGCGTCGGCGTCCACCACACCTCGGTCGAGATGTTGTTGCCGCCCTTGCCGAGCGCCTGCACCGACGCCGGGAATAGCAGCGCCTTGGCGACCGATACGACTTTCGGTTTCAGCCCCTTCTGCCGCGCCTGGTTCCAGAACGTAGTGAAGTCGGGCGGGATGATCACGCCGGTGACGATCTCGGCATCGGCACCACGAAACGCCGCGATCTGCGAGCTGAAATCGTCGGTGAGGTTCTGGAAGCGGCCGGGATCGGTGAGCTTGAAACCCTGCTTGGCCAACACGGGCGGGAAGCCGATGGTGGTGTCGCCCCAGGCGTTGCCGTCGGCATCGTTGGGGAACAGCGCGCCGACCGACTTGTTCGTCGCGACCTGGCTCCACATGCTGGTGAAGACGCCGATCACGTCTTCCAGCCCCCAGAAGTAATGGAAGGTATAGTCGAACGGCTTCCAGCTCTTGGGATCGCCCGGATTGGCCTGCCGGCCGATGAAGTTGGTCTGCCACGGCGCGACGGAAGAGATGCACGGCACCTGCTCGAGCTCGCACTGTGTCGCCACCGGATTGTTGGTTTCGGGCGTGGCGCCGACCACGATCAGGCCGACATTGTCGCGGGTGATCAGCTCCTTGGCGACCTCGGCGGCGCGGTTCGGGTTCGACTGGCTGTCTTTTGTCACCACCTCGACCTGATAGGTCTGTGATCCGACCTTGACGCCATCCTTGATGAACTTTCTGAACTCGCCGAGCACGAAATCGTCAGCTTCGGCAAAGGCCGCCAACGGACCGCTCTTCGGCGAGACATAGCCGATCTTGATCGGCTTGTTGGCCGCGCGCACGGAAGGCGCGAACAATGTCGTCGTGCCTGCGGCGGCGAGACCACCGGCGATGCCCTGCAGCACGCGGCGACGATCGAAAGACTTCATGTTCAATAGATTTTTGGTCATTTCCCCTCCCTTGAGGCAAGCCGGTTTTCAAGCCGGCTGCCGTCCATTCCGTTCTGAACAATTATCCGCGCAGCGTCGCATCACGCGGCGGCGACGGACTTCGCCTGAGCCTTCGCGCTACGGCCGAGGATCTGGCCGAACACGTCGAGCAGCACGTCGGGGGCATTAACTGCCGCCTCTCTGGCGCGCCAGGCGACATACATGTCGGGACGCACCAGCACGCAGCCGTCCTCGTCGACTTCGCTCTGGCGATACCAGTCGGCATAGATGTCGAGCGCGTCGCAGCCCTGTGGACCGATCGTCACCACATCGACCGGCAGGCCGTAGGCCTTCTCGACCGCGGCGGCGGCGGCTTTCCAGCCATCGCCGCCGATCCCAGTGAGTAGCGTGAAGCGGCCCTTTCCGGTGAGATCGAGCGTCGACTTGCGCTGGCCCTGATGCTCGATCCAGACATGCGGCAGATGCGCACCGGGCCAGGTCGTTGCCTGATAATACAGTTCGTGATCCCTGGTGAAGGCCGGCATCGGCGTGCCGTCGGACACTACGGCGGTCGAGCCGTAGCGCTGGTTCAGCTCGACGCCGTGGCAGTTGAACTCGTAGCTTTTCCTGGCGATGGCCTCATAGAGCTTCTTGCGCCGCGCCTTGCCCTCGGTGGTCGGCGCCTTACGTGCCGCGATCGCCTTGCGGGCCTCGGCTGGATCGGTCGAGGCGACCAGCCCCACCGCCTCGAAGATCGGCGGGAAATCGCCGATACTCTTGTTGGCGCGGGTCACGATCTGCTTGCCGACCGGCTGGCGCTCCGCCGAATAGGTCTCGAGCAGCGACGGTGCCGCATGGCCCTCGAGCACCAGCTTCAGCTTCCAGCACAGATTAAAGGAATCCTGGATCGAGGTGTTGGAGCCGAGGCCGTTGGTCGGCGGATGGCGGTGCACGGCATCGCCGACGCAGAAGACGCGACCGGACGAATAGTGGCCGGCATACATCTCGTTCACGGTCCAGGTCGAGGTGGAGCGGACCTTGACCTCCAGCGCCTCGTCGCCGACGAGATTGCGCACGATCGAGATCGCCTCGTCATTGCTGAGCTTGCGCTCGCCCTGCTCGATGTCGTAGCCCCAGATGATCAGCCATTCGTTCCACGGCCGCACCATGCGGATCAGGCCGGCACCGATGCCGCCAATCTCAGCGCCAGGCTGCAGCACCCAGTACAGCACGCTCGGCCGGTGTGCGACGTATTTGCTCAAGTCGGCCTGCACGATGATGTTCATGCTGCCGGCGCGACCCATCTGCCCCTCCATCGGCAGCCCGATCACCTCGGCAACCCGGCTGCGGCCGCCATCGGCGCCGATCAGATACTTCGCGCGGATCTGGTAGGTCTCCCCGGATAGCCGATCCTTCACCGTTGCCGTGACGCCGTCGGCATCCTGCACCAGGTCGACGAACTCGGTGTTGAAGCAGAGCGAAGTGCCGCGCTGGCCGGCGGCCTCGATCAGGATCGGCTCGAGCAAATTCTGCGGCAGGTCGCAGATCCGGGTCGGGCTGGCGAGATCGTAATCCGCCTTGCGCGAGGGATGATTGCCCCAGGAATAGAGCCGGCCGAACTCCTCGCCGGCGAGACTTTCACAGAACACGTTGTTGGCCATCAGATGCTGCGGCACCGCCTGCGCCACCGCCTTGTCCTCGAGGCCGAGATCGCGCAGAACCTCCATCGCACGCTGGTTGGTGATGTGGGCGCGCGGCGTGTCGGCCAGCCAGCCATATTTCGTCACCAAGATGTGCTTGACGCCGTACATGCCGAGCAGGGCCGCCGCCGTCGCGCCGGCCGGGCCGCTGCCGACGACAAGCACATCGGTCTGAACAGGTTTGCTGGTCATCATGCTCTCCTTGGTCGTGTTGTTGGTTGCGATCGTCATTCCGCGGCCATCATCGGCCGGGGCACCAAACCTGCGCCGGGCTTCATCTGGAAGTCGTAGGTCATCAGGTGCCACGGGCCGGAGACCCGCTCGCCGTTCGGCAGCGCTGCTTCGTTGCGCGGCTCGACGCGCGCGATGAGTTCGTCCTTGACGCCGAACACCACGTCGCTGCGCAGATATTGGTCGCCATCGAGGAAGACGTGGGTGATCAGCGGCTCGTAGCCTTCGGCTTTGACCAGGAAGTGCACATGCGCGGGGCGCATCGGGTGACGCTGCGTGGCGGTGATGAGATCGCCGACCGGGCCGTCGGTCGGGATCGGATAGCTGCACGGCAAGATTGTGCGGAACGAGAAGCGGCCGTCAGCATCGGTGACGAAGCGCGCGCGCAGCGACGGCCCGTGGGCCGCATAATCGGCCTTCTGCGAATCGTAGAAGCCGTCATCGTCGGCATGCCAGACGTCGATCTCGGCACCGGCAAGCGGCTTGCCGGCGAGGTCGGTGACGCGGCTCTGCACGAACATCACCTCACCGTCGATGCCCTCGGAGATATTACCACCGTGCGGCGTCACGCGGTGCTCGCCGACATAGAACGGGCCGAGCACCGTGGTCTCGGTTGCGCCCTCGCGCTCACGGTGATTGACGGCGTCGACCAGCATCGAGACGCCGAGCACGTCGGAGAGCAGGATGAACTCCTGGCGCAGCGGCGTGCAGGTCCGACCGGTGCGGGTCAGGAACTCGATCGCCTGATTCCATTCCTCGAAGGTGAGTTCGGTGCGGCGCACCAGATCGTGGAGCGATTTCACCGTCTCCTCGATGAGGAACTTCAGCCGCTTGTTCGGCGTGTTGGCGAAGCTGCGAACCACCTCGTCAGTGAGGTCATGCTCGTTGAAATTGGCCATCGTGTTGTCCTTGATCCCTGAGGTTCAGTCCTGCGCGGGCGCTTCGCCGCGCCAAGCTGCCGCGATCAATTGCTCGATCGGGGCGCGATCAATCGGTCTTGGATTGGCATATGGCTTGCGCACCGCCATCTCCGCAGCGCGTGCGATGCCGTCCTCGGGCATTCCGATGTCGGCGAGCGCGCGTGGCAGCGCGAGCTTCCGAGCAAGGTCAAACAGGCCCTGCGGAGCATTGGCGCTGTGCAGCGCCCGCGCGGCTCGAGTCATGGCCTCGGGCGCGGCGGCGGCGTTGTAGGCGGCGGCGTGTGGCAGCACGATCGCGTGAGTTTCGGCATGCGGCAGGTTGAACATGCCGCCCAGCACGTGGCAGAGCTTGTGGTGCAGCGACATGCCGACCGCGCCGAGGCAGACGCCGCACAGCCAGGCACCATAGAGCGCATCGCGACGGGCGCCGGGATCGGCGGGCGCCACCATGATGCGCGGCAGCGCGCGGGCGAGCGCGGCGATGCCATCCTCCGCCATCAGCGAGGTCAGGGGATTGGCGTCGGGCGCATAAAGCGCCTCGACGGCGTGGGCGATCGCGTTCAGGCCGCTGGCAGCGGAGATGTGCGGCGGCAGGCTGACGGTGAGATCGACGTCGTAGATGACGGTATCAGGCACCAGATCCTGGGAATGCTGCGTGGTCTTGATGCCGTTGCTGGTCTCGCCAAGAATCGGCGTCATCTCGGAGCCGGCATAGGTGGTCGGCATCGCGATATGCGGCAACCCCGTGCGCAGCGAGAGCGCCTTGCCGAGTCCCGACCGTCGAGCCGCCGCCGATCGCGACCAGCCCGTCGATGTCGCGGGACTCCACAATCCGAAGCGCTTCGTTGGTGACTTCAACCGGCGTATGCATGCGAGCGCCGGTAAACAGTCCGGCGAGCCTGTCGCCGAGGCCTGTGCCGAGCCGTCGCCCGAGGTCGTGCTGCTCGCTTGTGGTGAGCACCAACGCCCGCTTGATGCCGAGGCGCTCTGCCTCCTCGCCGAGTCGCGCCGAGGTGCCGGTACCGAACAGGACGCGATATTGCTGCGAGCAATAAGCAAACGCGCCCTTCCCCGCACCACCGGCCATCACAACGGACGTGGCTCCGGCATCGGCCAGCGCGATGCTCATGGCAATCCTCCCAAGCCGCCGAACCGGCGATCTCATGTCGTTGGGAGGAAGCTAGGGGCGGGCTGGCGCGGCGGGCCTGCACGAAACCGAAGAAAATCTGCACAAAACCGGAAAAATAATGCAGGGCTGAATCGGGCCTTCGACCGGCCGGGGCCGCGATCAGCGGAAGCTAGTGGCTGTGTCGGTATCGTCCGGGTGTTATGCCAGTAAAGCGGCGGAACATCCGCGTGAAATGCTCTTGATGGGAGAAGCCGCAAGCCAGCGCGATCTCGGCAAGACTCAGGGTCTCGTCGGCAAGCAGCGCCCTGGCGCGCTCTATGCGCAAATTGAGCACGTATTGATAAGGCGAGACGCCGCTGGTCGCCTTGAAAAGCCGCACGAAATACTCGGTGCTGCGGCCACACAGCTGCGCCAGCTGGTCGAGCCGGATATCGCTGTCGATGTTGGCATCAACGAATTCGCGGATCCGCGCCATCTGCTTGACGCTGAGCAGGTTTGGATGCTTGCCGGCCTCCACGCTCGGCTTGTGGAAATTAATCGCGACAAAGCGGTTGGCAATCGCCTGCGCGATCGGATCGACGAACAGCGACGAGGCCGGCAGGCCGCCGGTGATGGTATCGCCGATCGCCGCGGCGAGATGCTCGAGCACAGCGTCCTGATCGCCGAGCATCGGCGCGAGACCGCCGATCACGCCGGGTGCCCCGTCAGGGCCGGCGAAAAGGTCGGAGCGCAGATAGATGTGGGTCGATTCCAGCGGCTCGCGCAGGAGCACGTTGCATGCATGGCCCGCCGGCAGGAAGAAAACGCCACCGCGCGGGATGTGCCGAGCAACCGACTTGCCGTCCATCACATACGTGATGTCGACCGGGCCGCCCCGATGTAGCACCATCAGATTGTCTGAAAGTGCGTGGAAGTGCCCATCAAACGGCCGTTCGCGCTGGACCGAGGCAAACGCCGATGACCAGCCGAGCCCTTCGCTCGAGCCGCGGAATTCGGCCTGGAAGCGGTTCAGGATCCCGTGCGTCTCCTGCACCCCAAAATTCGACGTCGCCTGCATCCGACAGACCAAGGGCTCGCGGCTTCGGTGCCGCGGAGTAAAACCCAATGGCCCTCAATTTTCAATCCAATCGCTTCCATCGTTGCTGCAGCGCAATGTCAACACCGGCAACACAGTTCGAAGCTCTCTGAGATTCGTTGCAGGGCGGGACGGCGTCCAATGGAGATCGGCGCGGTCCTCGCGCGCCAGATCGAAGTTCTAACCAATGCTTGCAGCCAAGCGCTTGGCCTCCGTCGTCGCTTGCCGGCGCATCGCTTCGAACTGTTGCCGTTTCGGATCGACGTCTCGATCGGTGGGGAACGACCGAAGTATCTCTCCGAACGACTCTGCGACTTCGTCTTTGAATTCGCCGTGCGGAAGAATGTATGGCTCGTTCCCGACGATTCCTTCGACCACCCGTTCGCCTACGGCGAGAGGGTCCATTCCGGCTTCCAACGGCGAACCGCCGGCCGCGAACGGGCCGCCCGCCGATTGAGCAGAACCGAACGTGTTGAGGTGAAGCGTCGTGTCGACGAGATTGCTGCGAACCAGGCCGGGGCAAAGGAGCGAAACGCCAATGTTGTGCGGTCCGAGTGCCATTCGCAACGACTCCGTCAGGCCGCGCACCGCGAATTTGGATGTCGAGTAAATGCCGCCGGGATTGGGAAGAGCGAGGATGCCGGCCATCGAGGAGGTGTTGACGATGTGACCACCTTCTCCATGCGCCCGAATCCGGGGAACGAACGTCGCGACGCCGTTGACGACGCCCCCGACGTTGATGTTCATCACAAAATCCCAATCCGCGAAGCTCGCGTCTTCCATGGGCACCATGCTCGATACGCCTGCATTGTTGCAGAGTATGTGGACCCTGCCGAATACCTTCTCGGTCTCCGTCGCCGCTCGTGCCATTGACTCGCGGTCGGCAACGTCCAGACGGATCAGATGGTAGTTCTTGTTGGAGCGATCGAGGGCGGAAGCCGCCGCATCGAGATGCGATTGACGGACGTCCGCGACAACGACCTTCACCCCATGTTGCAGGAACGCGCGGGCCATTCCGAACCCGATCCCACTCGCGCCTCCCGTGATGAACGCGACCTTATTTTCGATATCTTTCATTTGATGGTGCTCCTGAATCCTTGCGCACGCCCCTCGACGTCATCGCGCCTTCTCGAGCATGAGCGAGAAGGTGGAGTGCAATCCCCGCCACTACGGCCACGGATACCGACCGGCATACTGTGGAACGAATTAGCGTCTCCACCTCCGGCTAGGCTCTTAATCGTAAGTTGCCAGACCCCGCCGCGGATCGCTGTTAGTCCTCGTGGCCCTCGATCATGACGAAATCGGAGGTGCTGGCTTCGTCGCGAATCTTGGCCGCCGCCTGATACTCGGGTGAGTCGTAGCAGGCCTTGGCCATTGCGTAGCTTTCAAACTCGATGACGACGTGGCGACGCCCTTGAAGTGCGTCGCCGTGCACTTCGCATGCGCCGTTTCGGACAAGGAACCGCGCCCCGTACTTCTTCAATGGCACGGCGTTGGCCGCGATGTAGTCCTTGTAGCGCTCCGGGCTCGTGACGTTGATGTGACCAACCCAATATCCCTTCTTCGCCATCTCGCACTCCTTCTGCGCTAACGGTCTGCTGACAAACCGGACCACTCACTGGCACCTACCAGCCGCTGCTTCACCACAAGATGCGGCGGCGGGAAGAATCGAATTTATGTTGGCCGTGACCCCACATATTCCGAGATCCATCTTTCCAGGAAAGCAGCGATGTCATCGCTGTTCCTTTCCTGCATCATCAGGTGGCCGTTGCCGCGCAGGCCATGGTCCTCGAGCCGCAGATGGACGGCTCGCACGCCCGCCTGAACGAGATAGTCGACGGTGCCGTGGTCGTGCATGGACCAGGCCGACGCCTCCGATGTCACGACAGCAACGGGCATCGATGCGAGGTTGGGAAGGCGCCTCGCCGGCTCTTTCTGAACGAAGCAGTCCGCCAGCCCAGGTTTCGAAGCCTTGCGGATTTCGCGCCGCAGTTCAGTTGGGCCTTTGAGGGGCGGATCGAACGTCATCGGGATCGCAGTGAGTCCGTAAGAGAGGTCGCCCAGCCCCATCGGCAATTGGGCGAAAGGCGGCCCCATTGGCTCAACCGCGACGATGCCTTTCACCAGGTGCGGTCGACTATCTGCCACGAGCCAACCGAAGGGCGCTCCCATGGAATGGGTGAGCAGGATCGCCGGACCAATGCGATCCAGCAATTCGGCTCCGGCTCGCTGCATAAGCTGCTGCGTCTGTGCCAAAGAGACAAGGAATGGACCTTGGGTCGCGATGAATTGGTCCAGAACTGGATCGCCGACGACGCCCGAACCAGGCCACTGATTGTGCTTTTGCGCGTTCGGCCAGCTGTTCGGCTGCTTGCCGGGCGCCGTAAACAACGTCATGGCAAATTCGTATGTCAGCGGAGGTGTCATGGGACCCAGAGCCTCCGGATGCAGGGGTGAGCGACCATGCCCTGGGCGGTCGACGACATAGACCGGGTAACCCTGTTTCAGAAAGTAAGTGGCCCATCCCGGCCGTCCATCGGGAGTACCGAGAAAATCCGTTCCCTGCCCCCCACCTCCATGCACCATCACGATGGGATATGGATGCCGGATGTGTTCCGGGATCTGATACTGCACGAACATCTGACCCGCTGCGATGGTGCCATTCGGTGTCTGCTGGCGGACCAAACCGGTCCAAAAAGATCCCTGGTCTGCCAGCACCAACGGAGCAGGTTTTGCTTTAGTTTGGGTCACGTCCCCCTCCGACTTTCTTCAGAGATCCAGAAAACCGGTCGGCAGCCCAAGATTGCTGCGACCAATGTACTTCGCGAATGTCATGTATTGAGAGGAGATGTGTCCTCGATACATCTGGGCGTCGCCAAAGTATCGAAGCATCCTTGAGCCCTTCCGCGCCGCGGTCGACCCGGCGGTCTGAAACAGGAGCTCGATGGCGTCACAGGCAAGACGTGCGCCGGTCTGCAGCATTCCCCACAGTCGCAAGTTTTCTTCCACGGAGGCTTGCAAACCCGTCTTCGCCCACCGCTGGCAGTAGTCCATGTGCTTACGCAAACCCTGGAGCAGCACGCCTTCGGCCGCGTCAGTCAGCGCTATCGCGCGGCCATAGTTGACCTGGAAATCAGTCTCGAAAGCGCGCTTGATGAAAGGTGGAACAAATGTGTTTTGCGAGAGCAGGATATCGCGATATTCATCGATCGCCGCGCGCGCGGCGCCGATGATAGGCGATGTCAGAGACGCGTGATAAGGACCCATGAGAACCCCGAGATACATGGGGTTACCATGCAACCGCGT
Organism: Bradyrhizobium sp. USDA 4472; assembly: GCF_054058595.1. Taxonomy (NCBI): domain Bacteria; kingdom Pseudomonadati; phylum Pseudomonadota; class Alphaproteobacteria; order Hyphomicrobiales; family Nitrobacteraceae; genus Bradyrhizobium; species Bradyrhizobium sp. USDA 4472. The sequence continues at coordinate 5,549,245 of NZ_JBSSAM010000001.1, read as the reverse complement.
TCCCGGTGTGCCCTCGGAGAGATCCTGCTTTGCACCCAGCGCGTCGAAGAACGCGGTCATGTGCTCGGGCACGAAGACATTGTCCAGCTTGACGCTGTTCGAGCCGGACCCGCGCATGCCCAAGGTGCGGTCTCCACCCCAATCGCCCAGAATTGTGTATTGCCCCCGCGGCACGACGAAGTTCAGGATTCGCGGCGGGAACGAAGTTTGAAGCAACGTTGCGCCGAGGAAGTGCGTGCTGTGCGGTATTCCCGACGCATACGGCCACACACCATTGATGATATAGCCGCCCTCGACCGGCAGGCACGTGCCCCCGGGGGCAGCCCGGTGCGGTGACGCGAAATGACCGGATGAACCGAAGATTTCGATCTGTGCAGCTTCCGACCAGTGCGAGGCTATGACAGGCGCATGAGAAGCGGCCAACGTCAAGCACCACCCCGCGGACGGATGACCGCGCGAAATCTCCACCATGATGCGAAAAAATGTTTCGTAATCGAACTCGTAGCCACCAAACATTTTGGGCTGCAAGATCCGATAGAATCCGGCATCGATGAACTTCTGCTGGATTTCGTCCGAATAATGTCCCCGCTCATCGGTTTCGTCCTGCGATTCCCGCAGCAGCGTTCTCATCGAAGCCGCGCGGTCCACCAGATCCTGCGGAGTGAGGTGAGGTTCCGGTACCGGCAGGCTCCTGCGCATGGCCTGAACGTTCATTTTCAATCTCCTGATAATTCCGTTGAGCGTGTCGCAGCTAACCGGCGATAGGCATTTATGCCGGCGAGCTCACAATCATTCTTTTGTGGCGCTCGAGCACCCGCGGCGCAGTTTCGTCCAGCATCAGGCAAAGCAAGCCTGCACAAACACAAAGCGTAGCGGCGATCCACATCGAGCTGGACGGACCGAACACGTCGGAAGCGATCCCGGCGAGGGCCGGGCCCGCGAAGCCGCCCGCGAGCTCGCCAACCCCCATGATGAAGCCAAGCGCAGTAGCAACATGGGTCGGCGGGATTGTCTCGGACGGCACAGTGGCCATGAACAACGAGAAGCTGCCAATGGCGAGATTGCCGACACCCATGAGCAACACCATCAAAGGCAACGGTCCGTCGAACATTACGGTTGTCACCGGAGCAATCACGGCAACGAAGCCTGACAGGATGAGAATCGGACGGCGGCCAAAGCGATCCGACAGCGCCGGTACGATGATTGAGGACGCGGCCGTTGCGATACCGGTCGCCGCCACGGCAACGCTCATTGCGCTGGGCGACAGACCGCGAACCTGCACCAGGTAGATCGGAAGGAAGGTTATCTGAATCAGGAGCCAAGACACCATCAGGCAGCTCACGATCGCGCAAACCCAGATGTTGCGATGTTTCAGCATCGTCAAAAGCGGAATCGTGTTGCGCGCTGACGCAGCCGATATCGGAGCGGCACCCGACGAAGGTTCACGGATAAAAGCGACAATCAGGGCCGCCACCACAAAGCCAGGCACCGCCGCAATGTAGAAAGCACTTCTCCAGCCGTAGATCTGCCCAATCGCCACGAGCACCAGAGGAGCAGCAAAATTACTTAGGAGCGCGCTGAAGAAATTCTGCAAAACGCCCATGTTGAAGCCGCGACGGTGCTCCGACGATTCCGCAGCCATGATCGATTGCGCGATCGGAAGTACAGGTCCTTCCGCAAATCCCATAACGAGGCGAGCGGCAAGCAACGTCAGAAACGAATTGGCGAGACCGGATCCTACCGAGCAGATCGAGAAAATCAGTATCGCGCAGACAAGGAGTGTTTTACGATTTTGAAAATAGTCCGAAAGAGTGCCGACGGCGTAGCCGGCGATTGCCCAGGTCAGCGCCAGTCCACCCGCGAGGGCACCGAGCTGAGTGTTGTTCAGCTGCAGCTCAGGCACGAGAAATGGAGATAGAAAGTTCAGCGCCAGACGGTCGAAGAATACGAAGCCAAACGCGGCTCCCATCAAGACGACAACGAGATTTTCATAACTAAAGATGCGATTCTTGTTCATGATTTCTCCCTAGTGTTTCCCGTTACGGTTGTTTGTGGCCGCGTTCTATGCGCATTGCGCCGGCGCGGCTTCTGATATTTCCTGAGGCGCCAGTCCATTGCGCCGGCTCTCATATAGCCGCCGCATTCTCGCGAACTCGACGACCTGCTCGGCCACGAATGCAAGCTGTTGCGCTATGATCGGATCGCTGCACGCGCCATCTCCGGAAAATGGCCGCTGCGCGGTGTTAATCACCGCTGAAAATGGAGTCGGCCAACCGCGCAGCGCGTGAACAATGGTCCGCAGAGTCCCCAGCGTCGCGCCCATGGCTTGGGCTCCGCCCGCGCATACGATGGCGCCGACCGCGCGTCCGGCAAGATAGCTGCGAGCATCGGCGCTGAGGTCCTCGGTGTAGTCTATTGCGTTCTTGACCAGGCCGGAGATCGAGCCATGATAGCTCGGGGTGGCAATGATGACCCCGTCTGCTGCGCGTAGTGCTTCGACCAACGCCGTCGCACGCTCCGTACGTTCAATGCTGTCGTAGTGCGGGAGATTCAACGATTGCCCGGCGAAGATCTGCGTTTTCGCTCCAAGCCGTGCGGCTTCCGTCAAAGCCAGGCGGAGCGCCCTCTCCGAGGTTGATCCGTCACGCAACGTTCCGCCGAGCCCGACCACGAGGGGTGACCAGTCTTTCATCGCAGCGGCCCACTTCCCCGCGCAGCACGATCACCCGAGGTCCAAGGCTCCTCAAGCGAATGCTGGCCAATTCGGATATGCGAGCACCCTCGCCCGGCATCGAACAATGCCATGCGCGTCTCTCCCTATCGTCGGCGCCATGATTGCGTCTGGCGCCTCTACGTGAGGTGAAAGTAGGACATGCCGGGTGGCTAAGCCTGCACAAACCGGACCGGTTTGCAGGAAACCGACACAAACTGTCCGCTTCGTTTACGGGAAACGAGCCAGCGTTCAGATCGGAAAGGCTGATCGTGGAGTTCTTAATTCATCGCCCGTCGATAAGCGCCCGGCGACAAGCCGGTCATCCGACGGAACGTGTTCGTGAAATGCTGCTGGTGCGCAAACCCGCATCGCCTCGCAACTTCCGCGAGGCTAATGTTTGGAACCGTCAGGAGCAGTTTCGCATGATGAATTCGTACCCCGACAACGTATCGGTGAGGAGACACGCCCAGCGAAGACTTGAACACCCGTATGAAATACTCGGGACTCACGCCGCAGATCGCAGCCAAATCGTCCAGCTTGATGCAATCCGCGATATTGGCTTCGACAAAGTCACGAATCGAGCGGACGCTACGTGTACTCAGCTGGCGTTCCACAGCACACACCGCTTTCCGCTCCCGTGCGTTGAGCACCACAAGGCGATTGGCTATTGCCTGCGCAATCGAATCGGCCAGGAGGGAGCACGAGGTATCGCCCTCACGCACCATTTCTTCCACCACTGCAAGCAGATTGCTGGTTAGGGGCTCCGGCTCGCCCAACAAAGGCAAGAGGCCAAAATCGGAGTTCTGCGCTTTATCTTCAGAGCCGGAAAACAGTTCAGGACGCAGGTACACATGGATCGAATCCAACGGCGTATTCAGCGTCACCTCACAGTCGCGGCGCGGCGGCAGGAAAAAGATTCCCTTCTCCTGCAAGTGCCTGGATACAACGCGCCCATCGATCCGATAGGTAACATCGACTGGTCCGGTAGCTCCAGTCACCAGCAGGGCGTTGGCATTGGCTTCGAAGCGGCCGCTGAACGGCTCTTCCCGCTGAACCGATGCGAACATAGTCGACCAGCCGAGCCCCGCACTGGACGCCTCGCGTTTCACCGCGAACTGTCGCAGCACGGAATGGACCTCGCCTCCGTCGAAAGGCTGCACGGTATGCTCATTTCGTGCTGCGGCTGGCGATGGTGGATCGGAGCGTTTCTGCATTGGCCCTAGCTGCTTGTCAGTTGACGCTGCGACGGTACCGACCGGGCGTTTGACCCGTCAGCCTGCGGAAGGCACGCGTCAAGTGTTCCTGATGGGAGAAGCCACACCGTAGTGCTATCTCAGCGAGGCCTTCCTGGTCTTGCTCGATCAATCGCTTGGCCCGTTCCACACGGGCCGCGATCACATATTGGTATGGTGATTTGCCCGTCGTTGCCGCAAAAGCCCGAACGAAAGACTTTGTGCCAATGCCGCACACGCTGGCCATCGCAGCAAGGGTAATCTCACCCTCAAGATTGGCTTCTATGAAATCGTTAAGGCGCCGAAGTTCGTAGTCCGGCAGCCCGGCGGTCTGAACCTGCCACGGTTCCCTACTCCTGCTAATCGCGGAGACCCTGTCCGCGAGCGCCCGCGCTATCGGATCGATGAAGAGATCTGAATTCGAGACATTCTCGCAAACCGCCCGCTCAACCGCCTGCGCCAGTTGCTGTATAACCACGTCCCGTTCCACCAGCAGCGGTGTGACGTTCTGAACAGAAACCAAGTTTGCACGAAGATAAATATGCAGAGTATCCAGCGCCCCATGCAATCCCACCTCGCACGCATGACCTGCCGGCAAGAAAAAGATGCTTCCTTTCGGAATGCAACGTGAAGTGACGTGCCCGCCGGATGCGAAGGTCGTCTGCACGGGGCCGCTACGGTGCAACACAATGAGGTCGTCAGCGATAGCTTCGAACCGCCCCTCGAAGGGATTCTCCCTTTGGATCGACGCGTAAATCGACGACCACCCATGCCCCTCGCTCGTTGCACGGATGTCGGCCCCGAATCGTTGCAGAACACCGTGAGTATCGGAGCCTCTAAACTCGCGCTTGGCTTCCATCTCGTGCTCCGCGTGCGTCTGACGGGGCCCACTGCCACGCAATATGCGCGCGTGTTGATCAAGAATGATTCATTATAACCACGATGCTGCAAGCACGCCAGCGCCTTCGCCGGCGGCAAGCTCTGAAGGATTCTCAGGGTCGCCTCTTCGGCATCGCCGGTGATCGCAATGCCTTCGGCTCGGCCCACGCTTGCAACTTCGCGGATCGACTGCTTGGCGAGTTCGAGGAGTTCCGGCCTGTGATAGCGGCTTGCCAACCCGGCCGGGTGACGAATACGATATCCAATCCCGCTGACTGCAACCAGCCACCATACAGCAGCCCGATTGCGCCGGATCCGACAATAGCACCCCCCGTCAATCATCCTCAGTCTTTTGTCCGAGCGGCCGTCTCGTGCACCCACTTCCTGCTTCAGCGTCGCACTGCGATTACCCGCATGAGGCGCCTACATTCTCTGCCTCATCTTTGTACTGAGGGGCTCCAAGGAGCGCGCTCTACGGTTGATCGTCTTGTGCAAGCGGGTCCAGCACCCGGATGTTGTCGAGAGCTTTGCCGATGAACATGCTGGACGTCCTGGTCTTTCCTTAGAACGGGTAGTGCTGCGGACCTTCTATCGTTATCCAACGAAGCTCGGTGAATTCGTTGATGACGGCTTTTCCGCCGAAGCGGCCGTACCCGCTGGCCTTTGTGCCGCCGAATGGCATCTGAGCCTCATCGGCGACGGTCGGCCCATTGATGTGGCAGATACCGCTCTGGATACGTTTCGCAATCGTCAGGGCACGGGAGACATCGCGGCCGAAGATCGCGGCGGACAGTCCATATTCAGTGTCGTTGGCGACGCGCACGGCCTCGTCGACGCCGGCGACACGAATGATCGATTTCACGGGTCCGAACGATTCCTCGTTGTAGATTTTCATGTCCGACGTCACGTGGTCGAGCAAGGTGGCTTCGACGACCGTTCCGTTGCGCTTGCCGCCCGCGACGATCTTCGCTCCCTTTGCGGTGGCGTCCTTGATGAGCGCATCCATACGCTCGGCGGGCGCCAGATCGACCAATGATCCCAGGACGACATGCTCACGCGGATCGCCAGCCGGCAATGTCGAGGCCTTGGCCGCGAGTTTGGCGACGAACGCATCGGCGATCTTGTGATCCACAATAATGCGCTCCGTGGACATGCAGATCTGCCCCTGATTCATGAAAGCGCCGAAGGCCGCAGCATCGACTGCTTGGTCCAGATCGGCGTCATCCAGAACGACCAAAGGCGCCTTGCCGCCAAGTTCCAGCAGGGCAGGCTTGAGATGCTCCGCCGCGAGCTTAGCGATGATGCGACCGACTTTGGTTGAGCCTGTGAAATTGACCCGGCGTACGGCAGGATTGGAAATCAACGCCTCGACGATCTTCGGCGCGTCCGGAGGTGCATTCGACAGGACGTTGACGACTCCCTTGGGGAAGCCAGCCTCATTCAGAACTTGGCCGATAAGATGATGTGTTCCGGGACAGGTTTCTGACGAACGCAAGATGACCGTGTTGCCGCAGGCGAGCGCCGCCGCGATTGCCCGCGTGCCGAGGATGACCGGGGCGTTCCACGGCGCCATGCCGAGGACGACGCCGGCCGGCTGGCGCACCGCCATCGACCAGATACCGGGCTTATCGGATGGAATGACTTCGCCTGTGATTTGGGTCGTGAGAGCTGCAGCTTCGCGCAAGATGCCGGCGGCGAGATGGACATTGAAGCCAGCCCAAGGCGCCGTCGCCCCGGTCTCCTCGAGCATCAACTTGATAAAGTCATTGGTACGGCTCTCCATAAGATCAGCCGCCTTCAGAAGGAGGCCGCGACGCAGCGAGGGCCCTGTCTCTGACCAGGTCTCGAACGCCTTGGCCGCAGCAGCGACGACCTTCTCGACGTCTGCGAGCGTCGCAGCCGGCGCGCGTGTCGCGACCTTACCGGTCATGGGATCCTTGCGCTCGAACGTGCCGCCTCCCTCGGCCGCAACCGCACCACCGTCAACGATCAATCCGATATCCATCGATACTCTCCCGATTTTCAAAACATTTATTTCTCTGACCTTGAGGCCGCCCGCTTCGCTGATCTCACCCGCCAGGAACTGCCAGCTCTTCAGTCCCACTCGCCTGTCGTCGCGCTGGGCCCGGAAAGAGGGTCAGTGACTGCGAGGCGGAAGCTCGTCGGCCCGCACCGAACTCGCCGCCAGAGCAGCAAATGCCGCCATGTGCGCGAGCGTCGTCGTCGTTTTCATTACAAACTCCTCCCAATCTGCTTCTAATTGCGCGGCCCTCAGGCCTGCGTTCCGCCGTCGATCGGAATGATCGCGCCCGTCATGTATGTGGAAGCCGGCGACGCCAACAGCAGCGCGAGCCCCTTGATCTCATGCAGTTCGGCAAGTCGCCCTAAGGGCACGGTATCTGCAAACGCCGCGGCACCTTCGGGCGTATGCATCCGGCCATTGCCGATATTCGTGCGAAAAGGGCCCGGCGCGATGGCATTGACACGCACATTGTGAGGACCGAGCTCGAGAGCCGCGACGCGAACCACCTGTGCAATGCCGGCCTTTGCCGCGTGGTAGCCGTAACTCGGTAGCGCCGACGCGCGCAGCGCCGCGACGGAAGACGTCACGACGATCGATCCCTGCCGCCGTGGCTTCATGTGTTTTGCCGCCACGCGAATTGTCCGAAAAGCGCCATCAAGATTGACCCGAAGGCAGGCGTCCCAAAGCTCCATGGACGCCACATTGAGCTCGCCTTCGGGCTTGCCGTATCCCGGGCCACCGCTTACGCCCGCGTTCGCAAACACACAATCGAGCCGGCCATATCTTTCGACGTAAGCATCAACGACAGCTTCGACTTTGCCGGCCTCGGCTATGTCGACGCTGAAGGTCTCAACGGCTCCACCGGCTTCGTCGATGGCAGCCGCCGCCTGCTTCAATTTGCCCTCGTCGATGTCAAGCATTGCGACCCGCCCTCCATTGGCTGCGATCACTTGCGCAATCGCGAGACCAAGGCCAGACGCAGCGCCTGTAACGACGGCGACATGTCCGGACAGGTCAAACAGTTCAGCGGCCTTCATCGTGTCTCTCGTCGTTTAACATTCGGTCAGTTTAGACCGTGTACTCATAATTTTTTCACAGATCAGAGCAGCGCCACAAGATCAGCGAAACTACCGACAAAGGCGGCCTTTAGCTTCCAATCAGTAATGCTATCGTGGCCATTAACAACGTGACCGCGACGGCGGGGACAACGATCCAGAAGGTCTCATTCCTGGTTTCGAACCACTCACAGGCGATATGATACACCCGCGCCCGCAGCATCTTCATCGCGTTCGAGGCAACCGACACAATCCAGGCGCAATTCCGAACCGCACGCTCATCGAACGTCCTCATTGGCTGATCAACGGCGGTCCTCTGGTCGATCACATAATTCTCCTTGTCCACACGATACCGACGTCCGCGCATTTATGAGTACACGCCCTAGTCAGCGCGACCAAGCAAGGCGCCGCCATCGATGACGATGTGGGTCCCGGTGACGTAGCTCGACGCTGGTGAAGCCAGGAAAAGCGCCAGCCCCTGTATCTCCTCGGGTCGACCGACGCGGTGAATAGGGCTGCCAGCTTCGAAGCGCTTCTTGAGGTCGGGCGTCGTGAGCTGGGTCAGAAACGGACCCGGCAAGATTGCGTTGACCAGAATGTTGTAGCGGGCGAGCTCAAGTGCGGCCTGCTTGGCGAGGTGCGACACACCCGCCTTCGATATCTGATAGGGCATACCGACGATAGCACCTGGCCTGACGCTCGCAATCGACGAGGTCAGGATGATGCGTCCGCCGTTCTGTCGCTTCATGTGCGGAACAGCGGCTCGAATGGTCGAAAAGATCGAGGTCAAATTCGTATCGATGACCTTGTCCCACAGCCTGTCCGGGACGGCCTCGATCGCCCCCTCCGGATCCCGTTCGCCGGCCATCGACAGAAATCCCGGTCCGGCATCGATGCCCGCATTGGCGAACACGACATCGAGACGGCCGTTTCGTTCGACCGCTTTGTTGACAGCGGCCTTGACTGCATCGCGATCCGTAACATCGACGGCAACGCCGGCTACATCGCCGCGCACCTTGAGCTCGGACACGGCCTGGTCGAGGCTAGACTCGTCTTTGTCCAGCAAGACGACGCGTGCATCATTGTCGAGCATTGCCTCGGCGAAGGCCCGACCCAGGCCTTTGGCACCGCCGGTAATAACGACAGAAAGGCCGGTGACGTCGAACAGATCCTGGGTTTTCACGTCGAGGCACCTTGTTTGAGTGACCAACGCCGGATGGGATCCTTGCCGTCCCAGTTCTGCGCCGCTGCGAAGTAGCTGTGATAGATGCCTTCGAGCGCCTCCGTCGTCTCGATCACCTCAAGCATGCCCGGCAAGTCGCGGCGGGTATCGACATAGACGATCCGCACGCCGCGCGGCGAGAGGTCGGAGAACACGACTGGGTAGCCGGCAGCCTCGTAGCGAGCGACGTCCGCATCGAAGTCCTTGGAACAGACGGCCCAGTGATGGAAACCGTGACCTTTGACCTTGACCGTCTCTTGATAGACCGACGGCTTGGTGTCGTGCTGCTCAATGAGCTCGATCATCATGTGGCCGGTAAAGGCGACGGCGAGAGTCAGGCTGATGTCGGTCGGCTGGCCTCGATACACTCCCTTCGCAGGCACGAAAGGACCGCTCACAAACCAAGGCCCGATATTCAGCGCCTTCACATGATGCATCATCGTGTGATCGATGTTTTCGACCGTATAGGCTGCCTGCACCAATCCGCCGACCGGCTGTCCGAACGAGAGTGGCTTCATCGTGCAAAAAACTCCCTACTACCCGCCAAGCGCTCCTTGGCGACCACGAAGTCGAGAACTGCGGGCTCACCGCTTTCGTTGGCCACGAACGCCCGTTCTAGGGCGGCCTCGACCTGGTGGGGATCAGTGACACGCTCGCCGTAGCAGCCGGAGGCGACTGCAAGGCCCGCGTAGTCGAGATCAAGTACGAATTCGGTCCCAATGAACCGCTCATTGAACGCTTCCACTTGGATGTCGCGGATCGAGCCCAAGGCGTGATCGTTGAATATGCACCACGTGACACCGAGCTTGAGTTCGGCGGCAACGGGAAGGATATTCATCACCATCTGGAAGGATCCATCACCGACGAAGCAGACGGCAGGCCGGTCAGGATAGACGAGGCGTGCGACGGGAAAAGCCGATGCCGCGAAGCCCATTCCATAGAAGCTCGAGGGCACGATCGTCGCGCGTGGCTCAAAGATCTTAAAATACGGGAATGCGCCACCCATACCCTGCGCGAGCACGCCGACGTCGATGGCGACGGTCGCGTTGCGTGGGAACACGCGCTGGATGCGATCGAATATCCGAATCGGATGAATTGGCGTGGCATTAGAGCTCGCCATGCTTTCGCGCTCTGTTTCGAGCGCAGCGCGCCGGTTCGACAACTCGGCGAGCCACTCCTTGGAGGCCGTGCGCTGACCAGTACCCTTTGTTTTCAACTCCGTGAGAAGATCCTGGAGGACCAGGCGCGCATCTCCCGTGATGCCGATGGTCGCAACGACCGAGCGGCCGAGTTCGTTCGGATCGATATCGATCTGGATATAGGTGGCCGCCGGCGCCGGAATATATTCTGGCTTCCAGTTGTTTTCCTGCTCCTCAAAGCGAGCACCGATGCCGATGACAACGTCAGCATTTGGCAGAAGATACTTTGTGACTTCCTGCCGATGATGACCGATGCCGCCAGCCGTGAGTTCATGATCGTCAGGCAAAATGCCGCGCCCTGCGAGCGTCGTGACGACGGGGCTACCCAGCATCTCCGCGAGCTGACGCACTTCAGACGTCGCGTTTGCGGCTACGGCGCCGCCACCGGCGACAATTAGCGGCTTTCTAGCCGCGAGAAGAGCCGCCGCCGCGGTCTTGATACGATCGCTATCACCGCGGACCGCAGCGGGTTTGCCGACTGGAAGATAGTCGCCGACATCAAACTGCATTCTAAGAATATCCGCGGGGATATCGATAAGCACGGGACCCGGCTTGCCCGAGCGGGCAATGGTAAACGCTTGACGCAGGCATTCGACAATGAGGTCCGGTCGATCGACCCGGACGCCCCATTTCGTGATGGCGCCAAAAATCTTGACTTGGTCGATTTCTTGGCTTGCGCCACGATGTGCGTTGCGAGTGGCGCCACGGCCCGCGATGATGATCATCGGCAACGCACCGACATAAGCTTCCGCTACGCTCGTGACCAGATTTGTGGCGCCGGGCCCCGCAGTCACACAGCACACGCCAGGCTCGCCGGTAAGCTGCGCATAGCCGGCAGCCATGCTTGCAGCATGCTGCTCGTGCCGCACGAGAATGTGGGAGATCTGCTGTTGTCCGTAGAGAGCGTCGTAAATTCCGATTGTATGGCCGCCAGGCATGCCGAAGATGAACTTCACGCCTTCCGCCTTGAGAACGTCGACGACGGCTTGGCCGCCACTCTTCATCACCATTGACTCGATCCAGTTTTGATCATTGACGACCGCAGCCCCGCTTCGCGCGAGATTTGCTGTGTCGATTAGGGTTGGGCCGAACCGGCTTTCACCAACGGGCATCCGCCATCTTGGAGCGGACGGAACGCTTCATCTCCAGGTACTGTAGCCACTACGTTGTAGAGGTCCCACTTTCCTTTGGACTCCTCGGGCTTCTTGACTTGGAGAAGATAGAGATTGCGCAACACACGGCCATCGATCCGCACCTTCCCGTTTTTGGTTGTGAAGTCATTGACCGGTAGCTCGCGCATCTTTGCGGCGACGGCGTCCGCATCGCGCGATCCGGCGGCGTTGACTGCCTTGAGATAATGGAACACCGCGCTGTACGCCATCGCAGGATCCCAATCCGGCGGATGACCTATCTTTTCTTCGAAGCGCTTCGACCAGGCACGCGTCTCGTCATTCAGGTCCCAATAGAAGGGATTGGCCAGAAGCAAGCCGTGGGCGGTCTTGAGCGTGATGCTTTGGACATGCTCGAGAAAGAGCACGTAAGCCGCGAAGATCGCACCGTTTGAGGTGAGACCGAATTCGACGGCCTGTTTGATGGAGTTGACCGTATCGTCCGAGGAATTTGCAAGGCCGATCACGTTCGGATTGGTCGGCTGCGCCTGCAAGAGGAAGGAGGAGAAGTCGGGAGTGTTCAGCGGCGCGTAGACGGCGCCGAGGACCTTGCCCCCGTTGGCCTCGATTACGGCACTGGTATCGCGCACAAGGGCACGTCCGAATACATAATCGGCGCCGAGGAAGAACCAGCGGTTGCCGCCCCGCTTGAGAACAGCGGCTCCCATTACGTGCGCCAGCGAATACGTGTCGACGGCCCATTGCGTCGTGTAATTATCGCATTTGGGGCCGGTCACGTCGGAACTCAGGGCGCCAACAAATAGCGAAATCTTCTTCTTTTCCTTGGCAAGACTTTGGACCGCGAAAGCAACCGCCGAATTCGGTACGTCGACGACCGCATCGACACCCTCAACGTCATACCAGCGGCGCGCGATGGCCGAGCCGACGTCCGGCTTGTTCTGATGGTCGGCAAAGATAAGTTCGACCTTCTTGCCCAGCACCGGCCCCGCGTCGTCGATTGCCATGCGAACGGCTTCAACGGTCTCGCGACCGCCGGCCACGGCATAAACCGACGACATGTCGTTCATGACGCCGATCTTGATGGGTGCGTCGTCAGCGCGCGCCGAACTCGCCCACATCAACGCACCTGCGAAAACCGCGCCTAGCCACCTCATCGCAAATCTCCTCCCGAGCGAGCGATCCTCCGCGGGCGCCCCGTTAATTGTGATTTGTGATAACAAATCAAATATGAGAGTCAAGAGCCTTGAGCGCGCCCGAGCACGCACGCGCAACCAGCAGCAGCGCAGCACTCCCAGCTTCGTGTTTGAATTTCGAGGGTTTGGTGCAGGACGAGACGGCTAGTGGGCCGGCTGCTTGTCCTGAATTAAGGCCGCGATGATGCGATCGCCACCCTTCATGAGATCTTCGGTTAGCGCTGCCCTTGCTGCCTTGGCATCGCCTGCACTAAGCGCAGCTATAATTCGATGATGGCCGCGGGCGCCTTCCGAGGTCAAGTTGATCGGAATATGGTTGAAAACAGGCCCAATCTGGAGCCACAGCGACTCGATCATGGAAAGTAATAACGGGCTCTTGGCCGCTTCATACACCGTAAAATGGAACTCCTGGTTCAGCGCCCAAAATTGACGCTGCTTATTTCCACTCAAGGATTTAATCTTCTCATGGATGCGCTTGAGGGAAGCAATGACGTCAGGGCTGACGTGCTGACATGCCAGGGCGGCGGCCTCGCCCTCCAGAAGAATCCGAACTCTGCGAATCTCCAAGAACTCATCGATCGTCGTTTCAGGTACGATGACGCGATGGTTGGCGAGCATTTTCAGTGCACGTTCGACGACTAGGCGCCCAATGGCGTCTCGAACCGGCATCGGGCTAACATGTAGGCTTTGCGCCAGAGCTCGGAGCTTCATTTCCGAGCCGGGCGCGAAGCCTCCGGACATGATCATCGTCCGGAGTTCGCGGTACACGCGATCGTTGAGAGTCTCTCGTTCGACAGCGCGAATCGAGCTCTCGAGCCCGACCTTGTCTACCCCTTTAACCATTCGCAGAGCGGCCTCGTCCCCGACAATTCCATCACCTTATCAAGAGACGTGCGCTTGGCAAATCTGACGCCTTCCCCGGATGCGTCCTAGCCGCTCACCGAGGATCCACGCTCCACTCGGCGGCCCGCGGTGCCATGAATCGATTCCCCCCGGTGGGCGCCGCTGCGAACGGGATACCCCGAAAGACCGCGAGACCTCCCTCGTGTCGACCGCGCACCCGGCCTGACGCCGTGAGGACGGTAGGGAATTCGTTGTTGTCCGGTCTACTCCTCGCTTGCTGCAGACGTTGATGAGCTTGATCGCACCCGTGGCTGGGCGTTGGCAGCAGAATGTAGGTTGACGCGGGCTGCAAATGACGCGGAGGCTGTTCTTGATCCGCAGTTCAAGGTCCGGGGTCAACGTCGCGCCCTCGTATTCGGCGACAATCACGATTGTAGGCTTCCCTAGCGCGAAGCGAGGATGCTGGTGGGTGTCTTTTTGCGGCCTCTTGTCACCATTAGGCGAGCATGAACGCCATCCGTCATTTCGTTCTTCCTGGACGTCGCCCAGATCGCTTTTTTTTGATCACCTCACATTCTCCGCAGCCGGCCCAAATCGCTCCCACTTTTCCCCGTCGAACCGAATGAGTTGCTCCTGTTTGATCGGCGCGAAGTCCGTCGGTGACGTGTTGATCGTTATTCCCGGAAGAAGCATGTCGAGCTTCAGATCCTTGAGGCTGGCAGCTTGCTTCATCACGTTCTCTCGCGTGAGATCGTCGCCGCACATCTTGAGCACCTCCGCCAAGGTCTGCGCGACCGAATATCCATAGACCGTGTTGGAATCGGCTTTGTCAGCTCCGGGCATGTATTCGTTCATGAACGTAAGCCAGTGCCGGTAGCCCTCGTCGCCGCTCCAGGCCGGGTCGAGCGCATCCTTCAAATATGCGGTCGAGATCACGCCCTTGGCGTTGTCGAGCCCCGCAGGCTTCAAGACTGCGGCCACCGACGTGGAGATGTTGTTCAGGATATGCAGCGGCCGCCATTGCAGCTCACCCGTCTTGCGAATGGCCTGCGCGGCAAATTTAGGCGACGTCACGTCGAAAAACACATTGGCGCCGGATGCCTTCAATTGCGACATCTGGGGATCGATGGTCGGGTCCGTGATCTCATAGGACAATCTGGTTACAGGCTCGAATTTGCCGCTCAGCCCCGCGACGAAACCCTTGGCGTAATCCCGTCCGGAGTCGTCGTTCTGCCAAAGTATCCCTATCTTTGCATCGGAAAGCGTTTGAGCGACATACCGGCCATAAATCTGTCCTTCGGCTTGGTAGCTTGGCTGCCAGCCCATCGTCCAGGGAAAGCGCGCCGGGTCATTCCATCGCTCCGCACCACTGGCCACGAACAATTGCGGCACCTTTTTGCCGTTGAGGTACTTCTGCACAGCGGCATTGTGTGCCGTGCCGAGGATGTTGAAGGTCAGCAGAACCTCATCGCTCTCCACCAGCTTGCGGACTTGCTCGACGGCTTTCGGCGGACTGTAGGCATGATCGTACGAGATGAAGTTGATCTTTCGACCGTTGATGCCTCCGTTCTTGTTGATCATCTCGAAGTACGCCGCCTCGACTTTCCCAATCACGGAATAAGCCGATCCCGGCCCGCTATAGGGCATCAGGTTGCCGACCTTGATTTCGGTATCGCTGGCGCCGGGATCATATTGCTTCTGCGCGGATGCGGCCGAAGAAAGGAAAGCGACGCTCAAGGCGACGAACGTCAAGGAGCAGGCGTATCTCATTGTCAAATCCTCTTCGCGGAGCCGATCAGACGAGTCCGAGTTCTTGCAGGAGAGCGTTGCGATCGGCATCGAGCTCTGGGGCAGGCCGATAGTTTGCGAATTGCTCGCCGGCGAACCGGATGGGACAGGCCGCGGTTTTCAACACCACGCCCCCCGGAACCTCCAACCGGACGAACATGTCGCGCGCGTTGAGCTGCGGATCACGCAGTACGCCGGCGATGTCGTTCATCGGTCCGCAGGGAATCCCGGCTTGCGTCAGGATTGGGAGCCATTCCTCGGCGGTTCTGGCTGCCAGCGCCTCTTCGATCCGCTCGGCGAGGGCACGATGATGTTCGCATCGCGACGAATTGGAGACGAATCGCGGATCGGCTTTGACGTCCCGCATCTGCAGCACATCGCAAAGATCTCTGAACTTCCGGTCGTTGCCGGCGGCGATGATGAGATGCCCGACCTTGCTCTTGAAGACGCCAAATGGCGTGATAGAGGGGTGCCTGGAGCCGATGGGCCCAGGAACGACTTGCTCGACTTGATAGCGGACAAGGGCATTCTCGAGCAGAGAGATCTGCGTATCTAGCATGGAAATATCGACATGCTTACCGCGACCGGTGCGGGCGCGCTCGATCAACGCCGCCTGAACGCCGATCACCGCATGAGTGCCCGCGGCGATGTCGCCGATCGATACTCCGACGCGCGTCGGCGGGCCTCCCTCCTCGCCGGTCAAGCTCATGACACCGCCCATGGCCTGCACGACCATGTCGTAAGCCGGCAGTTCGCGGTAGGGCCCCGTCTGACCAAAGCCAGATATCGACGCCAGAACCAGCCGGGGAAAGCGCGAGCTGAGCGCCTCCCAGCCGTAGCCGAAACGGTCCATGGTACCGGGCGTAAAATTTTCCGCGAGGACATCGGCGTCCAGCAATAGCCGGTCGAATATCGCGCGGTCGGCAGCATCCTTGAGGTTCAGCGCGATCGATTCCTTGCTTCGATTGATCGAGAAGAAATAGCCTGAACTCGGCAAGCCATCGGCGTTCGAGATGAAGGGGCCGATGTGCCGCGCGTCGTCACCGATGCCCGGCATCTCGACCTTTATGACCCGCGCGCCGAGATCCGCGAGCATCATGGTGCAATAGGGTCCGGCCAACACGCGCGTGAGATCGATCACGATCAGTCCAGCGAGTGGCCCCTTTGACCGCGGCTTCAGCGCGGACGCCGGTTGTGAGCGAGGTCGAGTCATCGGCCCTCCAGGTCGGCGCCGAAGCGCGGGGGTCGCTTTTCGGCGAAAGCCGCGCTGCCCTCGCGCAGCTCGGCGCCCACGAGGCTCTCACGGTAACGCTGATCGGCAGCAGCACGATCGAAGGAGTTTCTGGCGATCTCGTTGATGGCGCGTTTCATGCCACGCATGGCGGCCGGCGCATTGGCAGCGAGAACAGAGGCGAGCTCCATCACGCGCGCATCGAGGCTGCCCGCAGGTACGGCTTCATCCAGATAGCCGATGCGCAGCATCTCGGCCGCGTCCAGTTTCAGGCCCGTGAGGAACAGCTTCTTTGTCGCCGCTACGCCGAGGCGCGAGGCAAAGCGCATGAGACCGCTGCTGTAATAGTGAAGCCCGAGGCGCGCGGCCGGCATGAACATCTCGCAACTATCTACGCCGATCCTGAAATCGCAGGCGAGCGCAAGATCAGTCGCGCCGCCATAGACTCCGCCGTTCAGCCTGCAGATGCTCGGTATCGCCAGAGCCTCGAGCTGATCGACGACGCTGTCGAAGCCGGAAACATGAACATCTTCCTCAGACGAGGTTCGCGCAGCGATGTCTCCGAGGTCGTATCCGGCGCTGAACGCGCGTCCTTCGCCGGTCAGGATGAGAACTTTCGCACCTGCCTTCTCGACGCTGGCGAAGTGGCCCGACAACACGGCGAGATCGGCTGCCGTGATCTTGTTCATCTGCCGCGGGCGATTGAGCTGGATCGTCGCGATAGGCCCATCCGTCTTCAGCAAAGGGGCGCCGCTCAAATCCACGGAAGTCGTCATCGGCGTTTCCTGTTGTCTTCGTTCTGGGCCCGGATTATATGTATTTTTTCAAGGCGTCTACGTATACATAAAGGCATAAGCGTATACATAAGGGCAGCCAATGCGGGTTCGCGTCTCCGATGAGCTTTGTCGACGGATCGAAAGCGATATCGCCGAGGGACGGCTACTCCCGGGCGACAAGCTGGACGAGCAGAGCCTCGCCAGACGCTTTTCGGTCTCGCGGACGCCAGCGCGGGAAGCGCTGCTTCGCTTGGCCAATGAGGGTCTCGTCAAGTTCAGGTCGCGGCAAGGCGCAACCGTCGCGAGCATGACACCCCAGCGAGCGATCGGCATGGTCGAAATTCTCACTGCGCTCGAAGCGGAGGCTGCCGGTCTGGCGGCGCGCCGAATGACTGTCGCCGAACGAGCCGGCCTGCGTGAGATACACGAGCAGTGCGCACAAGCCGTGCACACCGGCAACACGGCGCGCTACGTCGAACTCAACACCGCATTTCACCAAGCCATCTACGCTGGCGCGCGCAACACGCCGTTGGCCGATCTCGTGACTGAAACCCGCCTTCGGATGCGGTTCTTCCGGCATCAGAGCTTGTCGCGACCGGCCCGCCTGGCGGCATCATTCGGCGAGCACGCTCTGATAGTCAGGGCGATTGAAACAGGGAGCGAAAGTGACGCACAGCAATCGATGCGCGCTCACATCATCGTCGGAGGCAACCTCTTTGCCGACATGGTCGCTTCCATCAAGCCCGAGTGACCGGCTCACAGCGTCTAACCCTGGCCAACGCTCCGTCGATCGAAGGAACTGCAGCTCTGGCCTTCGCGCAGAAGTCCATCGGTTCTAACGCTAAGCGAGCACGCGCCGAAACACTCGGCAGCAACAGAGTTGCCCACTCAACGAACTCAGCAGCTCACATTCTTGCTGGGATCGAACCTTTGCGCAATCAGCTAGACCCTATGACCACTGATACTGCTCAGCGCGTTTTGCGAGAACCGCTTGCAGCCTCTGATCCATAGACCACCTGTCGATCCTGCGGCGAGTGGCCAAGATTAGCTTGCGGGACCGTTCGGCCGGTGCCGTGGAAATCCAAAATATTGCAGCAGCGCAACTGCGAGATTTCGCGCGGGCGCATTGCGCGCTGGAGGCCGTCATCGGTTAGCGCGGCAACTGCCGACATATGCAAAACGCACACGCAAGCAACAGATCTCCGGCACCACCAAGAGCGTAGTGACCCATCGGACCCACGCCAAAATAAGAAGCCTCTTTTGCCATCAAAGGCAGGGGGCCGGGGACACTAATATCGTGCAAAATCAAGATGGTGGGGGAGGCAGGACTCGAACCTGCGAAGCCATGAGGCGGCTGATTTACAGTCAGCTCCCTTTGCCACTCGGGACACTCCCCCGCTCGACGGCAGCACAATCGGGCCGGACCTTGCCGGCGGACCGAAAACGGCCATGGAACGTGAAGGCCGCGACAGCCCGGATGGGGGCGCGACCGGGCGCGTTTATGGGCGAAGCGGTGGGGCAAAGTCAACCGAGGCGAACAGCTAAAATCGCGATCGCAGCCACCCAAATTGCCATATTCCGGGACCCGTGACACAAGCGAGGCCATGAAGGATCGAAAATTCGTGCCCAAAGGGCCCCGCGGCGGGTCTAAGCCTTTCAACAGACCAGGAAAATCGGCCGGCCGGCCGGCGTGGCGCGAGCGCGATTCGCACCCCGACGGCCCCGTCATCCTCTATGGCTGGCACACCGTCACCATGGCGCTGGCCAACCCCGAGCGGCGGATCCGCAAGCTGACGCTGACCGAGAACGCCGCTCGGCGCCTGGCCGACGAAAACATCGAAACCCGCATCGCACCCGAGATCGTCCGGCCCCAGGAGATCGATCGCCTGCTCTCCCCCGACGCCGTGCATCAGGGCCTGTTGGCCGAAGCCGATCCCCTTCCCTCGCCTGATATCGAGACGCTGAAGCAGGAAGGCATGGTGCTGGTGCTCGACCAGATCACCGATCCGCACAATGTCGGCGCCATCCTGCGCTCCGCCGCGGCGTTCGCGGTCAAGGCGATCGTCACCACTGCGCGCCATAGCCCGGAAGCGACTGGCGTGCTCGCCAAAGCCGCCTCGGGCGCGCTGGAGCTGGTGCCGATGGTCTCAGTGCAAAACCTCGCGCGTGCGCTGACGGCGTTGAACGAGCGCGGCTTCCAGACCGTCGGCCTCGATAGCGAAGGCAGCGAGGATCTCTCCGACGTCTCCCTGCGCGAGCCGCTCGTGCTGGTGCTGGGCGCCGAAGGCAAGGGCCTTCGGCAGTTGACGCGCGAGACGTGCAGCGTCGTGGCGCGGCTCGACATGCCCGGCGCAATCAAGAGCCTCAATGTTTCGAACGCTGCCGCGCTCTCGCTCTATGTCGGCGCTGTCAGGCTCGGGCTGATGAAGCGCTAGAAAGAGAAAGCGCCCGTCCGCATGACGCGAACCGGCGCTTCATCAGTTCAACCGATCAGAGATCAGTAATAGCGGCGCAGCACGCGATGGCCGCCGTAATACGGCTGATAGCGATGGACGTAGCCGTAGCGCGGACCGTAGCCGTAATGCGGACGCGGCAGGTAGCCGTAACGGGGGCCGTAGCCGTAGCGATACGGACGGTAGTACGGGCGGTGATAGTAGGGATGGGCGGCAGCGCGATAGCCATAGCCGTAGCCATAATTGGCGGGCGCGACGACCGCGTCTTCCTGGTAGGTCGGATACGGAGCGAAAGCGCCCGGACCGGTATAGGTCGGGCCCTGGTTGACGTAGTAGTACTGCGTCGTCGGCTCGGCCAGGCGCTCATAGCCATAACCATAGCCATAGCCGGCGCCGTAGCCATAACCACCGCAACCAGTGTTGCAGCCGGAGAACACCGGCGCAACCGGCTGGCACGGATTGAAGCCGCAGGCCATGGCCGGCGCGCTGCCCACGAACATCACGGCAGCCGCCGCGACCAGTCCCGAAATCATCTGACGCATTACTCTCTCCTGTTGATTTTCGTGTTGTTTGATTCTGGCGTTCTCAACCCGGCGGTTTGCCGGGTATTCCTGCATGCGGCCGCGGGCGAGCACGGCGCGGATGGTCGTTGATCTCTGGCGCGAGGATCACCGGCGGCGGGTTGACCGGCACATCCATTTGCGGCGGCAGCGGCGCGGACTGCACGCCCAAGCTCTCATGGTAGCTCTCGGCCGGCTTCGGCAATTTGCGGTTTGCGGGCGGCTCGATTTCGAGGCGGCCATAGCCGGGCTGCAAGCCCATGCTTGGATAGTAGTGACCGACATCTGAGGGCTGCCGCTCGGCCACGTAGCGCCCGCCATAGATCGTGGGCTGCACCTGGACGTTCTTGCCAAGGCCCCAGACACCTTCGACAACGGTGTAGGACGCATCGATATTATTGATGATGATAGGCACGCCGGGACGGCCAGGCACCACGATGTCGAAGCCGCCGCCGGCCAAAGCCGTTGCGGGCAGTCCGATCAGAAAGGCTGCAAGCGCCAAAGCGCGCATGGAAATATCCGGGTTGTCCGGATTGCAAGCTATCGGATTGCGACATCGAGAGGGTTAAGGACAGCCGGCCAAATTCCGGTAAGCCTAACGCGTAAGCGTCGCGCGTCGCTCAAATCCTGCGGCTCGTCCTAGCGAAGCGTTAACGGCGCTGCTGCCGCGAGCGGCCTGGTTCCACCCGCTCACATCGGTTTGACTGCAATTCAGGCCTGCTCTCGGAACGTCCGCCGCTCGCCGACATTTAGCTCCCCGTCAATTCAAAGGGAGACAACAATGACGAAGATGAAGCTCCTCGGCGCAGTCGCGATCGCGACGACCATGGTGACCGGCGCCGCGATGGCGCAAACGGTCGTGGCGAGTCCCGGCGGCTGCGATCCCCAATTTCCCAACGCCAACTGCAGGAATCTCGGTTACTCCGACCCCAGCTATCGCCATCACCGGGTAAGCTACCGACAAACTAATCGCGACTGGAATAACGACTGGAACAGGACCCACACCGGATTCTGGCCGACGGACGTCGCGGGCGATGTGGCCGGCGCCGCAATCGGCACCGCGGGCGCGATCGCAACCGCCCCGTTCCGCGCCATGGATAACAGCTACGCCTACGACAATTCCTGGGACAATCGCGGTTGGGATCACCGCACCTATGCCCAGCGCAACGGTTTCGTCTGCACGCCCGGGACCTGGTTCAAGGGCGATGACGGCCGCCGCCACATCTGCCAGTAAGCCGATCCAGAAGCGAGCGACGCCAAACAGGCGGCCTCCAGGGCCGCCTGTTTCATGCCCGCAGGAAGCGGGCGGGTTCTGGCACTTTCCGATGAAGTCTGGTATTGCGACGCCCGGGCGGGCAGCCCGGCGCAGGCCGGCCCCTGCCCGCTTCCTCAAGGCGTCGCCGGCTTAGCTCAGCGGTAGAGCAGCGGTTTTGTAAACCGAAGGTCGGGGGTTCAATCCCCTCAGCCGGCACCAGCACCCGATCGCGCATTGCTCAGCTTGATGCCTTCGGCAGGCTGCCCTGTTGCAGATGCTCGACATCAAGACCCGTAATCTCCACCCAGGCGTGTTTCGACCGCTCGAACACCGATTTGATCGGCGCCGGAAAATTCGGGTCCGCGATCGCACCGACGGCAACGCCGATCATCCCTGGGAGCTTGTCGGGCGCCCAACAAACCGTCGAGCCGCAATCAGGGCAAAAATAGCAGCGGACCCTGCCGCCGCTCTCGCCGAAGCGAACATACTCCTTCGGCGTCCCCGAGATCGTGACGGCTTCGAGTGGATAGAAGGCACCAACGCCGAATGGCGCGCCGGTCCGGCGCTGGCATGCGAGACAATGACAGGCCGCGACCACGTTGGGCGGCCCCGGTAGCGACAGCGCAATGGCGCCACAACTGCATCTGGCATCGATCATCGAGCATGCTCCTTACGTCGGGCGCTTTGGTGTCCGGGCGTGTGTGTGAGGAGGAGGTCGAGAGTGTCGTCGGACAACGCGTGACAGGCGTGCTGGTCCTGCCGCCTCCCTCGTCACGACGGTGAAACTATCGGGGGAAGGCTCTCGTCAAGATTTCGTCGCTAGGGCAATATAGACGCGATGCATCACATCGGACAACGTTTCTCCTGCGAACCCCAGATGATCAGCCGACGCGCGGCTCTGGCCGCTTTCGCTGCACTTTTGTCTCCAGCCACCGCACGCGGCGCGCCGGGCGAGCAGTTCGAGGTCACAAGCGGCCAGGACAGCTTGCTGGTGTCGCGCTATGCAGCGACCGCCGATGGAAAGCGTCCCGCCGTAATCGCATTGCACGGCGCCCGCGGCATTGAGCTCAGGGCCCGCGCCTATGAGCGATATGCCGATGCGCTGGCGGCGCGAGGCATCGACACTTACTTTCTGCGCTACATGACGCCGGCCGATATGGCTGCATTGATATCCACCTCCCATGCGAGCCGTGAGGCCTATGAGAGGACGCGGTTTGACGGCTGGGCCGACACGGTCGCCGCCACCGTGACGGCGGTGCTCGCCCGATCCGACAGTTCGGGACGCATCGGCCTGCTCGGCTTTTCGCTGGGCAGCTACATCGCCGCTGAGGCCGCCGTGCGCGACACCCGGGTCGCAGCCCTCGCGGTGCTCTATGGCGGCATGCCCCAGGACATGACCACCAAGATCAGCCATATGCCGCCGCTGATCGCGCTGCACGGCGAAGCGGACAAGAACGTCCCAATCGAGGAAGGTCGGCAACTCGTCGCGCTCGGGAAGTCAGCCGGCGCCGAGACCGAATTCGTGCCGTATCCCGGCAAGGCCCACGGCTTCGATTTCGCCGACACCGACCCGGCGACGGCGGATGCGATCGGTCGGGTCACGCGGTTCTTCCAAGCCAAACTCGCTGCCTGAATCGATCGGCTCAAGCCGGCTTCTGCCACTCCATGATGTGAAAATACGGCACGCGACGATGACTTGCGATCCTCGCGGGATCGCCTGCCGTGGGCTGTGGTTCGACGAACAGGCGCAACTGGAGGCCCTGATCGAGCAGCAGGGTCATATAGGTGCTGAGTGGACGGTGCCAGTTCTGGACACGGATGCCGCTCCAGCTGACCCAGATCGGCCGCTCGTCCATGTAGTGATCGATCGAAAAGCGTGCGACGCCTTCACCGTCGCGCGTCCAGCCGTCGGGCTGGCCTGCGGTATTGAAGCTCGTCAGGTTGGCGATCAGCAATGTGCCGCCCGGCCGCAGCGCCGCCGCCATCTTTGCGATCGCGGCCGCGAGATCGGGCATGTCGATCAGGCTGAGATAGCTGACGACGAGATCGAAATTCGCATCGACCTCCATGGTCTCGGCACGGCCGAGCCGGTAATCGCCATTCGGGTCGAGCTCTTTGGCGCGCATGAGCAGTGCATCGGTCGGATCAATACCGGTGGTGCGGATGCCTGCGCGCTGCATGATACGGCAAAAGCGGCCCTCGCCGCAGCCGACGTCCAACGCACGGAGGAAGCCGCGCCCCTCGACGCGCGCGCGCATCGGCGCATCAAGCACGCAGCGGCGGCCATAGTCACCATTCTCGCCTTGCTCGACGATCCAGGCGGACGCAGAGGCGCTCCAGCCGTCGCTGACATCCTCGCTCATCGCACTACCCTCGGGAGTTGGCCGCCCGCATCGCGGGACGGCTACTGACCACAGATTGGATCAGAGTACAACATGAGGTAGCATGCGCTGCTGCCGCAACAGGATCTGCGGCGTCCCGGCGGCGCGAGGCCGCCGGACTTTGGACATCGAGCGGGCTCAGGCCGCGCGCACGGTCCGCAGGAATTTGCCGACTTCGTCCTTCAGCCGGGTGCTGTCCGTCGCCAGCATCTTCGCGGTCGACAGCACCTGCGAGGACGCCGATCCGGTCTCGGTCGCACCGCGCTGGACGTCCGTAATGTTGGTCGAGACCTGCTGGGTGCCGTGCGCGGCCTGCTGCACGTTGCGCGAGATTTCCTGGGTCGCGGCGCCCTGCTCCTCGACGGCTGCGGCAATGGTCGAGGACACCTCCGACAGCCGCTCGATGGTGGCGGAGATGTCGCGGATCGCCGTCACCGATTCCTGGGTGGCGTTCTGGATGCCGGAGATCTGCTGGCTGATCTCGCCGGTCGCCTTTGCGGTCTGCTCGGCCAGCGTCTTCACCTCGGAGGCGACGACGGCAAAGCCGCGGCCGGCCTCACCGGCGCGCGCCGCCTCGATGGTGGCATTCAGGGCGAGCAGATTGGTTTGGCCCGCAATGGTGTTGATCAGCTCAACGACGTCGCCGATCCGCGTCGCCGCAATCGAGAGCTCGCTGACGCGGTCGGTGGTGGCGCGGGCCTGGTTGACGGCCTCGCTCGCCATTCGCGCGGATTCCTGGACCTGCCGGCTGATCTCGTTGACCGAGGACGACAATTCCTCCGTGGCGGTCGCAACCGACTGGACGTTGCTGGTGGCCTCGCCCGAGGCGACCACGACCACGGAGGTCAGCTCCTGGGCGCGCTGCGCGGTGCTGGCAAGCGTTGAGGACGACGCCTCGAGCTCGGTGGAGGCAGATCCGACAGTATCGATGATCTCGCCGACCGCGCGCTCGAAGCCATCGGCGAGGTTGACCATGTCGCGGCGGCGCTGCTCGGCGGCCTGCTTCTCGGCTTCCACCTGCGCCGCCTTGAGCCGCTCGACCTCGAGCGCGTTGGTCTTGAACACCTCGACCGTCTTGGCCATCTCGCCGATCTCGTCGCGGCGGTCCTTCTCAGGCACTTCGGTCTTCAGGTCATTGCGCGCCAGGCCCTCCATGGCGAGCTTGAGCCGTGCAATCGGACGGGACATCGCCACGAGACCGATGAAGAGCGCGATCGCGATGCCGATGATCAGGCCGCCGGCGCTGACGCTCAATACGGTCCAGATCGCGGATTTGGCCTCGCCCTCGATGGCTTCCTTGCGCTGGGTCACGGCCTTGGCCGTGTGCGTGAACTTGGCAACGCGTTCAAGGGCCGCATCGATCAGCGGGTCACACTCCTTGTGAGCACGATCAGCCGCCTTGGCATTGTCCTCCGGGCTGGTTGCAGCCGCGCCGGCCCGCAGCACCGGATCGCAGCCTGCAAAGACGCCCTTCAACTGCTCGCCGACGCTCCTCGTTTCGGCCGCGCGCGCCGGCTCGTCCTGCTCCGCAGCGGTCAGATATTGGCCGATTTCATTGCGGTTCTGGTCCGCGATTCTGAGGCGATTGGCGTTGCCGGCCTCGGTCGACTCGGTGAACACGGCATAGAGCGCGGCGTGATAGGTCTCGATGCGGCGCTGGGCGCGTATGAGGTTGAGGGAAGCAGACTGCATCGCTGTGACTTCGCTGAAGCCGTCGACCGTCGCCGACAGTTCGCGAATGGCAAACGCGGCAACCGCAAGCAGGGCAACGCCCATCACCGTCACAATCAGCGCAACTTTCATTACGATCTTCAAATTATTCAGAATGCTCATCGCAGCCGCCTTCAAACACTTGGTTCCAGCACTGGAACTCCCATTGCGCGATTGGAACCGAAGAAAATTAACATTTGATAGAAAATGTCGTGAATGCCGTTAGGGGAAAATACCCAATGGGGCACGTCAGTAAGCCTGGCGTAAGCTTGAGCCTACTTTCAAGGCGCTCCGGCATCCGCAAACGGCAATTCGCGCCCGCGCTAGCGATCCCGGGAGACCTCGTGGCCGTCATCGGTCCGGGCTTGAGCGCGCACCAGATCCTCGACGAAGGCGATCACCCGCGCCCGCTTCTCCGGCGGGAGTGACAGAAAGGCGCGCACGAGCCGCAGGCCCTGCGCTTCGTTTGACGGGTCGGCCGTGGTGTCCATCGGTGCAATGTCAGACGTCCGGGAAAAATATGCAACCCCCCTGGCGCGCACCGTGCTTGATTCGCGGCCCCGGCTTTGGTGAAATAGTGCCAACAGGGTGGTGGATCATGAAGTGGATCAGGGAGCGCGACGCACTGATCGCGCAAACACTGGCCTTCGTCCAATCGGTGTCCGGCAAGAAGGACGATCTCCGTCAGCGGGATGACGCTCCGGCTGCGCCGGTCCTGGCGGCGAAGTTCGTCTCCGTCGAGCCGGCCACCGCCACGGTCCAGCCGCAAGAGGCCGAAGCAGCGCCGCAGCCCTATCCTGTACCTCCGCCCCGGCTCGGTGGCGATTTCCGCAGCGAGATGCAGGCACGTATCGCCAGCTTCAGACAGCATCAGGAGCGCTTCGAGCGCGAGCGGGAGGAATATTGTGCGGCGACCCTAAGCAGGGTCCGCGCCGCGATCAACGACCCTTCTCTCCGTCCGGAAGCCGACAAGTGAGGCTGCCGCCTCGCGGCCCAAAGAGCTTAGAGCCAAGACCTTAGAGCCAAGACCTTAGAGCCAAGACCTTAGAGCCAAGACCTTACAGCCAAGACCTTACAGCCAAGACCTTACAGCCAAGACCAAACCAGCCAGAGATTGGCCGCGCAGGCGCTGAATAGTCCCAGCGTCAGTGGCAGGAGCATGTGCCCGCAGCAGGTTTTCAGGTCGGTCGTCATGGGCGGAAACATCCGCTGATTCCGCCAAATGAGTCCCAAAGTTTCTTTTTCTCCGGATTCAGGACTCGTTAAGGACTCAGGGCCCGGCTGAAACTGAACCGCATCACCGGCCCCATCACGGCCCCGTGATCGAACCGGAACCGCTCGACCCATGAAGCCGTTAACGCGCTTTCCGGAGCGGAGATCATGCCCTACGCCCTGTTCTGCAATGACAGCCAGATCAGCAAAGCCTATCCGGATGAATGCGACGTCTGGAAGCTCGCGCAACGCAGCGGCCTGGTCGTGGACATCGGCACCGACGATGAGCGGCCGGGTCCGCGAAGGGTGCTCGACAACGACTACGAGATCAAATCCTGCCGGGTCGCCCAAGGCGAGGACCCCGCCCAGAACAAGGCGGACGCTGACCGGGAATCCGGCATGGAGCTTCAGCTCAATTCGTAAGGTCTGGCAGAGGCGCGATCGCCAGAGAGGCCTGCTCACCCGCGATCGCGACACAGGCCTTGCGGCGGTGCAGCCCGCGGATCGCCCCGGTCACCTTCAGCACCTTGCCGGGCGCACAGGAGGCGTCCTTCACGAAGGCGACCTCGTAAGGTGCCAACATCAGCGGCTCGGATTTGAGGATTGTTTGGGCAGAACACGGCACGGCGATCAAGCATGAGACCACCAACACCGACGCCAACATACGCATGTTCGTTGTCCCACCAGCCGGCAATTCAGTAATAACGCTTTCCAGAGCGCGAGTTCCGTAAGCCGCAAAAATTATTTTTGCTTTACTCGATCCCCGTGACACCAGTGAGAAAGCGCGTGCCGGACTGTTTGCTTGCAAATGACGCGCCAGATGGTTCACATAATCCAAACAACCCGGCCAAACGAAAGGCCGGCGGGAAGCCGGCCTTTCTCAAATCGTTGTCGTGCTCGTCCGGTCGGCTCAGTAGCGCGAGGCCGCCGGACCACCCCAGCCGAAACGGTAGTTCACACCGACCTTGACGGTATGCTCGTCGTCCCGACCGCGGACGCCGACGATGTCGGCCGGACCCGACGTGAAGGTGGTGCTGCCGAAATTATAATACTGGTATTCGGCCTTGGCCGACCAGTTCGGCGCGAACATGTATTCGAGGCCGGCGCCGACGGTGTAGCCGTCCTTGCTGTTGCCGGTGGCGGTGAAGGTCTGCGGGACGCCGGCGATATTGACGCCGAGGCCGCCATTGCGCCAGGCGTAGCCGCCCTTGGCGTAGAGCAGCGTCGGACCCCAGGTGTAGCCGATGCGGCCGGTCACCGAGCCGAGCTGGTCGGTGTTGGAGGTCACCTGCGTGCCCAGCGGGAACGTGACACCGTTGTTGTTGGTCGGCAGCCAGGAATACTGGGCCTCGATACCCAGGACCCAATTGGGCGCGAACTGATAATCGAAGCCGCCCTGCACGCCGCCCATGAAGCGGGCGTCGCTGGATCGGAAGGTGGTGTCGCCGGCGAAGGCGCCGCCGACATGGCCGCCGATGTAGAAGCCGGTCCAGTTGTAGATCACCTGCGGCGGCGTGTAGGCCGGAGCCTTGGTGTAGGTGCGCGGCTGCATGTCGGCTGCGGCCGCCGGTCCGGCCAGCGCGAGCAGAGCTGCTGCACCGAGCAAAATCGTCTTCATGGCTATCCCCGTTCTTTCATTTACGACACTCGGGAAACAACGTGGCTTGAATTGGGTTGCTTCGCGGCGATGCCGGAACGTTGATCGTTCGTGACTGTGACGGAGCGGCAACATCGCGATTTTGTTCCGTCACGCCCCCACCGCAGACAGATATTTTCGTCCGCGCGGGTCTTGCCGTAACAATTCGTCGCGAGGCAAAAGCGGCCCGTTCAAAGCTCGCCAAAATGTGATGCAGCGGCTCCGGCGGCTGCTGTTCTAGCACCACCCGATGAAGGTGGGCTTTGCACTATCGCGTCATCTTTTCCAGTTCCGGAAAGGGCGCGTAAACCGCACCGGCGCAGAGCTCGCTTGCGCGCTCGATGACACGATCGGCCCGGCCATTGACGTAGATGATGGCGCGCTCGCGCATCGTCTTGTAGCTGCCGTCGGTCTCGCGGGGCGTGAAGTGCAGGCAGCTGACATAGAACTGCCGGCCACCGACTTCCCGCAGCACCGGATCGGCCATGCTGGCGTCGCGCACACCGACGGGATTGTTGAGATAGCTGCGCATCAGGGCCAGCGCATCGCCACGAAAATTGTCGGGAAACGGCTGAGGCCCTCCAGCCTGGGTCCCCTCCATCAGGGACGGTCGGTCGCCATCACTGCCGAAACAGGCGGTGAGCGCCAAAGGCAGCACCAGGATCGCCGCGCGTTTCGCCAATCGCCCCAAGAATCAAACTCTCCGGCCACCCGCTTCAGAATATGTTCTAGCCTCGAGGTTGCGCAAAGGGAATTCGCTTCCGCCAGCCTGCAGACAGCGCACCGGCCCGCCGCCAGCTCCTCGCGCTTTCGCGCCAGGCATGACGAACGGGCCGGGCCTGAACTCCAGGCGAGACGACGGGGCAATGCCAGGGATGCCGTCTCGCCAGGACCAGTGGTTAGCTGCGCTTCTCGGTGGTCACCGGCTTGGTGAGACCCGACTGCGTCTTCAGCGACTTCTTGACTGACAGATGCTTGTGGTGATGGCGATGCGTCCGCACCATCTTGTGCTCGTCGGGCGTAACGGCGGCGTTCGCGTTCATCGCCTTGGTCTTGGTATCGAGCTTGGCATCAGCCTTCACATCGGCCTTTGCACCCGACTTGATGTCGGCGGTCTTCGCGTCGGGCTTGACGGCTGTGGTCGAGACCTTGCTCTGGGTCTGGTCCGCCTTGATCACCGGCGCTGTCGTCGTGGTCTTGCCGGCTTCAGCGGCGAAGGCCGGGGCTGCGATGACGGAAGCTGCGAGCAAGGCTGCGGAAATGGTCTTCAACATGGTGGTCTCCTCTTGAAGGATCTTGAGGCGGCGCCCTCTCGCCAACTCTTCGATCATGGAGGAGAGCCTAGATGGCGCGTGCTGAACCCGCTCTGAAGCGCACGGCCAGCTTCCGTTCATCTGGATGACAAGTTTGTTATCTTTGCCGGGAATTCGGCCGGGGGACGGCCGGGAATGTTTTTGCCGGCCGGGTGTTCCGGTCTTTGGGCAATCGTGTAGGATCGCCACGTTCCATACGGGAGAACTTTTATGCGCAAACTCTCAACGCTTCTTGTGCCGGGACTTGTCGCCATGAGCTTGGCGGCCGGGCCGGCCCTGACCAGCGCCTATGCCGCGGGGAGTGACGAGCCCTCCTCGCCACCGAAGTCGGACACCTCGACCAAGAAGGGCAAGAAGAAGAGCTCCTCCGTCAACGATCCCAAATTCCTGGCGGCTTATCGCACCGCCTACACCACGATCTACGACAAGAACGACTATGCCAGCGCGATCGGCCAGCTGAAGTCGCTCAACCGCGACGACGTCGCTGACGTTGCCAACCTGATCGGCTACTCGTATCGCAAGCTCGGCGACTACCAGTCGTCGAAGATCTATTACGAGATCGCGCTGAAGGACGATCCGAACCACGTTCGCACCTGGCAGTATTACGGCCTCTGGCAGCTCGAGCAGGGCAACCGCGAGCAGGCGCAGTACCACCTGAACAAGATCGCCTCGCTCGCCGGCACCGACAGCTCCGAGTATCGCTCGCTCGCCGCTGCGCTCGACAAGCCGACCGGCGCGACGCTGGTCTACTGAGACAACCGGATCTTGGCATGGCGCCAACGGGCACAACCTTAACGGTTGTGCCCGTTCTGCTTTCTCGGCTAGCCTTGCTCACCGATCCCCCTCGCCAACCGGTAGCGCAATGGACAATTGGCTGCGATCCGCGATCGACTACATCGGCTCCTGGATTGAATTCCAGCAAACCACGTTCGAGCAACCCGGCGTCATGGTCGCATTCGTCCATCGCGGCGAGGTCGTCGCCGAACATGCCTTCGGGCTTGCCAACCTCGACACCGGCGAGAAGCTCACCCCGCGCCACCGCTTCCGCATCGCCTCGCATTCTAAGAGTTTTACGTCAGCCGGCATCATGAAGCTGCGCGAGCAGCGCAAGCTAAGGCTCGACGATTCCGTCGGCCAATATGTCGGCGGCCTGCATCCACGCATCGCCGAGACGACGATTGCGCAAGTGCTCTCGCATAGTGCCGGGCTGACCCGCGACGGCGCCGATTCCGGCCAGTTCGTCGACAGCCGTCCCTATCTCAACGCCGAAGAGCTGCTCGCCGAGTTGAAGCTGCCGACCGCGATCGAGCCGGGCACGCGCTTCAAATATTCCAACCACGGCTTTGGCCTGATGGGCCTCGTCATTGAAGCGATCACGGCGGAGCCCTACGCTGCCTGGATCAAGCGCGAGATCATCGTACCTGCAGGCCTGCGCGAGACAGAGCCGAGCGCCCCGCTTCCCAAGGAGGCATTGTTTGCACGCGGGCATACGCGCAAGCTGCCGATGGGCGAACGCTGCGTGATCCCAGGCGATAATCCTGCCCACGCAATGGCGTCGGCCGCGGGCTTCGTTGCCACGGCGGCGGACACTGCACGGTTCTTCGCACAGCTCGCGCCTAATGCCAGAAAGAGCGTGCTGTCGGTCGCGAGCCGCCGCGAGATGACGCGCAACCATTGGCGCATCCCGCAGAGCTTCGAGGCCTATTACGGTCTCGGCGTCAACGCCGGAAAGACCGACGGCTGGGACTGGTTCGGCCATGGCGGCGGCTTCCAGGGCTACATCTCGCGGACCTGCTCGATTCCCGAATGCGAGCTATCAATCAGCATTTTCAGCAATTCCATCGACGGCGCGGCACCGTTCTGGATGGACGGCGCGATGCAGATCCTGCGCGTGTTCAAGACCCGCGGCGCACCTGACAGCCGCGTCCGCAACTGGACCGGTCGCTGGTGGACGATCTGGGGCGCGACTGATCTCGTGCCCGCGGGAAACCGCGTGCTGGTCGCCAATCCGCAGTTCAACAATCCCTTCATGGATGCCGGCGAAATCGAAGTCACAGGCCGCGACACCGGCAAGCTCGCCTGGGCCGCCGGCTATTCCAGCCATGGCGAACCGGTGCGCCGCGTCCGCGACAAGCGCGGCAAGGTCAGCGATGTCTGGCTTGCCGGCGCCAACATCAAGCCAGCCAGCGTCGTGGCGCGCGAGATGGCGCGCCGCTATCGATCACGCAGGAAACGCCCTACTCCCTGATCAACGCCTCGACCTCGCTGCGAAACGCCTGCCGCGAGCCGTCGCGCGAATAGAACATGTGACCGCCGGGATAGACGACGAACTTCACGCGCGACGTCGCGAACGCCGGCAGTTGGTCGAGCGCTCGCTGGGTGCCGAAATAGGGCGTGGCGAGATCAAATAGCCCGTGAGCGACCAGCACGTTCAGCTTCGTGTCGGTCGCCAGGATCTGGCGCAGCTCCGACAGCGATTGCGGCGGGTTGATGCCGCCGCCGAAATCCCAGTTGTGCTCGACGGAGCCGTTGAGAACCTCATAGGAGCCATCGGGCCGCCAGTTGAGTTTTCGCGTCAGAACATCGACCGCCGCGCTCGTCAGGGGCGCCTGCAACGCATCGCCCGACGGATCGCCGAAGCGCGAGCTACTCGAATCCGGATAGGGATCGAGACCGCGCACCGAAGCATCGTAGCGTCCGGTTACCATGCCGTTCTTGCGGTCGAGTTCGCGGCGGAATTCGCCGACGTCGAAGCGGCCGGCGAGCCTGCGGCTCACCGCCTTGTCGATGCCGGTGAGCTCGGCGACCCTGTCGGCCAGGCGATTGGTCGCATCCCTGTCCGCTTCGCCCTTGACGAGATCGGCTAAAAATTCGCCGCGCGCATAAGCCTCCACATCGGCGAGATCCGCGCGCTTGACCGGTTCCTTGGCTTCGCGCGCCACCGCCACATAGCTCGGCAGTGTCGCGACATATTGCAGGAGGCTCGTCCCCGTGAACTCGCGGAAGTCAAGCAATGGCGACACCAGGATCAATCCCCTGACGCCGACGCCATGCTGAAGCTGCAGCTGGCGCACGACCTTTGGCCCGCGAATGCCGCCATAGCTCTCGCCGGCAACGTATTTCGGCGAGGTCAGCCGGTCGTGCTTCTCAAGCCAGCGGCGGATCACGAGCGCGATTGAATTGACGTCACCATCGACCGAATAGAACCGTTTTCGCGCATCCTCGCCGCTCGCCAGGACGCGGCTGTAACCGGTGCCGACGGGATCGATGAAAACGAGGTCGGTGAAGTCGAGCCAGGTCTCCGCGTTCGGCTTCACCTCAGGCGACGCCGATGGCGCCAGCCCCTCGCCATCCAGCGGCAGCCGCCACGGCCCGACAGCGCCGAACTGAAGCCACGCCGACGAGGCGCCGGGCCCGCCGTTGAACAGGAACGTCACCGGGCGCGTGCCGCGATCGGCGCCTTCGAGTTCGTAAGACGTGGTGGCGATGTCGGCCAGCGGATCGCCCTTGTCGTCGAACACCCGGATTGAGCCAGCGGTCGCGGCGAAGTTGAGCGTTCGACCGGGCAGATTGAGGGTCTGCTTGGTCGTCGAATCCCCGGGGAGACGACGATCGGAAGCCGAAACCTGCGTCGCATTCTGTCCGCTGCCGGCGCGCCCGCCCTTTTGTCCCGCGTTCGCCGCCGCCTCGCTGTGCGACTGCGGCGGATCGTCGGCGCGCGCTGGGCCTGCGAGCGCGAAAAGCGACAGCGCCAGCACCAGTCTCGTCCGGCGCAGCAAAGACAACCTCATGGCCATGCCTGTTCTCCCTTGCCCCGCTCGCGGCGCGTCAGCCGCCGATTTAGCCGCCAATTACGACGGTTTGGGGGATCGAAGGCCCTGGACGGGCGTCCCGTGTCCTTGGGCCCGGCTTTTGTCCTGAACCATGCCGCCTCCACGACATCAGTGTTTGCTTTGTCGGGCCGTGATCCTCGACAATGCAGGCCAAGGTCGTATAGACGACCTCGGCGGAATTTTCTCGAGCCTGCGACACCTGCTGGAAGCCATGACCAAGCCATCGCGATACGACCGGATCGCCTTCGTCGCCAGCCCGGGCAGCGAAGCACAGGCCGCCTTCGGCCAGCTCACCAAGCAATATGGCAATTGCGCCCCGAACGAAGCCGACGTCGTGGTGGCGCTCGGCGGGGACGGATTGATGCTGCAGACGCTGCACCAGCACATGCATACGGGAAAGCCGATCTACGGCATGCACCGCGGCACGGTCGGCTTCCTCATGAACGAATACTCGACGGTCGACCTGCGCGCCCGGCTCGAAGCTGCGCATGAATCCGAGATCAATCCGCTGCTGATGCGCGCGACCGACGTCGAAGGTCGCGTTCATCTGCATCATGCCATCAACGAGGTCGCGCTGTTCCGGCAGACCTACCAGGCGGCGCGCCTGCGTATCCTGATCGACGAGCGCGAACGCATGGCCGAGCTGATCGCCGACGGCATCATGGTGGCGACGCCGGCCGGCTCGACAGCGTACAATCTGTCTGCGCAGGGCCCGATCTTGCCGATCAACGCCGCATTGCTGGCGCTGACGCCGATCAGCGCTTTCCGCCCGCGGCGCTGGCGCGGCGCGCTGCTGCCCAACACGGCCTACGTCGTGATCGAGGTGCTGGAAGGCGACAAGCGCCCGGTGGCCGCGGTCGCCGACCACGACGAGGTGCGCGATGTCCGCCGCGTCGAGGTGCTTGCCGACCGGACGATTGCGATGCGGATGCTGTTCGATCCAGGCCACAGCCTGGAAGAGCGAATCCTGCGCGAGCAATTCGGCGCCTGAACCGTCGGCCGGCACCTTGCCGAAGGCCCGGTGCAACGCTTCGTTAACCCTCGGCACGATATGGTTAACGAAGGTTGACCGCTTTGGCCCGGGCGTCATGTTTCGCATCGACTTCAACAAGCTGCGCTTTCTCGTCTGCGACGACAATCCGCACATGCGCCGCATCCTGCGGACGCTGCTGCATTCGTTCGGCGCGCGCGAAGTCTACGAAGCCGAGGACGGGGCCACCGCGCTGGAAATGTACAGCCATTACGTGCCCGACATCGTCATCACCGACTGGGCGATGCCGATCTTCGACGGGCTCGAACTCGCCCAGATGATCCGGCAGCCGGAATCCAAGGGCAACCCCTACGCACCGATCATCATGCTGACGGGTCACTCCGAGAAGCGCCGCGTCACCGTCGCGCGCGATGCCGGTGTCACCGAATTCCTGGCCAAGCCGATCTCGGCCAAGGGCCTCTATCAACGTATCCTCAACGTCGTCGCCAGTCCCCGGCCCTTCATCAAGACCAAGACCTATTTCGGCCCGGACCGGCGCCGCAACACCAACTCCGCGTATATGGGCCCGGAGCGCCGCGTCGGTGAAAAGCACGAGGTGCTGCAGCAGCCCTCTCTGCTCGACAAGGCCCGCTCTTCCATCTAGCGCAACGTCTCCAACGACGAGGCAGGCATCATGGCGAAGAACAGCGCGAAAGACATCGACGTCAGGGCCTTCGCCACGCACCATGTCATCACGCAACCCAACCCGCTGCGTCGAGTTTTGCGCCGGGTCGAAGCGAAAGACATGGACGATCCGGTCGGCCGCGCCGAACAGGCGCTGGCGGGCCTTGCCGGCCAGTTCAAGGACTGGATGGCGACCGAGGTCAACCGGCTCTCGGCAGCCTATGTCGCGATCCGCAACGACGGCTTCACCAAGGCACGGCGCGACGAGCTGTTTCACGCCGCACACGACATCAAGGGCGACGCCGCCACGTTCGGCTTTCCGGCTGCGGCGGGTGTGGCCGAGAGCCTGTGCCGCGTCATCGAGCACGCGCCTGACATCGAGAAGGTGCCTGCCGAGCTGTTCACGCACCACATCACCGCGATCCTCGCCATCGTGCACGAAAACACCAAGCTCGACAGCATCAGCGTCTCCGCCGAGCTCAGCCGTCGCCTGCGCAAGGTCGCCGACGATTACCTCGCCGACGTCAACCGCGACCGCCCCGAGCACCTCGAAGTGATCATGGCGCCGAGCATCGTGCCGACGGAGTAACGACTGCCCTCTCTTGCCGTCATTGCGAGGAGCAATTGCCGCGAAGCAATCCAGAGTCTTTCTGCGGAAAGATTCTGGATTGCTTCGCTGCGCTCGCAATGACGGAGGTTGTAGGTTCGGCTCGAGCTACGCCGCAATCCGATCGTCATACAAGGGATCGATCGCGTCATCCGCGACCAGCTCGTCGCAGAACAGCCTCGCCTCTTCACGCGCGGACTCGGTTGCGAAGCGGCGCAGCAGGACCATCAGCGGCTCGGTCGCGCCGCGATCGGTCTCGCAATGGGTGAGCACGCGCTCGACCATGCGCCGGCGCAGCCGGACCGCCGTATCGTCGGTGTCGACAAAGCCCTGCTCGTGACAGGCATCGAGCGCGACCTGGAATGCTGCGAACGTCGTCTCGGGTAATCCGGCGCGGCGAAGCAGCGCGTGCAGGCTGTTGCCGCCGCGGTCGTGC
Organism: Bradyrhizobium sp. USDA 4472; assembly: GCF_054058595.1. Lineage (NCBI taxonomy): Bacteria > Pseudomonadati > Pseudomonadota > Alphaproteobacteria > Hyphomicrobiales > Nitrobacteraceae > Bradyrhizobium > Bradyrhizobium sp. USDA 4472. The sequence goes on along the minus strand of NZ_JBSSAM010000001.1, from coordinate 5,512,911 downwards.
AGCAGCGCGGAGACACGCGCGAGCGGCAGGTGGGCGAGCTCGGCGAGTGCGGCGTCGAACAGGTCGAGATTGCTCGACAGCAACGCGCGCAGGATCAAGCCTGCGGTGAGCTGGCCGGTGATACGCAGATGTTTGACGAGGTCCTGCATATCGTCGCCGCGTGAGCGCGCCGCGATATTGATGGTGGAGCGGTCGCGCGCCTCTGATGTCATGCGCTCGGCACGGTCGGCGCTCAGCCAGTTCCGCGCCACGACGAACTGCGCCAGCGTCTCGGAGAGCTTTGCCACCAGCGCGGCACGCGTGGCGGCCGGAATGTCGTCCAGCACCAGCATCGCCTCGCGGATGGCCGCCAGATGGCCATGGCGCTCGACGATGCGATTCCAGGAGAACGGTGCGAGCTCGGCGTTGGGATTTTCGATCAGCTCCAGCGCGGCGGCCGCGCAGCCGACTTCGGCGATGGCGGCGCAGACCGAGACCGGCAACGCGAAGCGCCGGGCGACCGCACATTGTACGTCGTCGTTACCGGTCGCGACGATGTCGACGAGATCGGCATCGATCAGCAGCGGCGAATGTTCGAGCACGGGCAGCGCCACGGTCGGCTGGTCCGCCGACAACGCCCGCACGATCGAGGCCGGCGCATCGGTGCTGCGCGCAAAAGCCTCGGCCATTGCCTGCCGCACGAGCGGCGAGGGATCGTCGAGCAGCATCAGCAGCGCCCCTTCGGCGGCGACGCGATCGTCGTGGGAAAGGTCAGAGATCAGCCAGGCCCGGGCCAATGCCCGTGTTGCCTCCGCCCGCTCACCTGCTGGCGCGGTCCTGATCCAATGAATGAACTGCCGAACAATCATGGTGCTTCCGGCTTACGCAACGAAAAACGAAGCGGTGACGGCTTGTCACCTGCAATACAAAATAAACCACGACGCTTAACAAAGCGTTCACCATAACTGGCTGGTTTTATTGATGATTTGTTAAGGGCTGGAAGCTGCCGAACGGCGCGGTACGCGCTAGCTCGAGAACGTGCCGCTGCGATCGCTGAAGAGATCGAGCGGTTGCGGCGGGCGCACCTCGGGCGTCGCCGAGGCAACGGACATGAGCGAGGCGTTGTTGCCCCACAGTTTTTGCACCGTCGTCGAGACCGGCTGGGTCGCATCGCCGGGCTGATAGATCGAGCGGAATGCGGGCGCAGCCGGCGTATTGTCTGCGACCGTTGCGGACGATGTCGCGCTCACAGCCGCCACGCCACGTGCATCCGGCAAGGCCTGGAGATAGGCGGCGCTATCCACCGCCGGCGCGGTGGGCTGCACGCCGTTGGCGGCGGCGACCTGCGTTGTCGACGGCGTATCGCCATACATCGCCATGGCGCTGCGCGTGGCCTTCCCATTGGCAGCGCTGACGTAGCGCGCATTCAGCACCGAATAGACTTCGGAGACGCTGCGCGCGCGGCCATCCCTGGCGTAGAAGATCGACCGGTTGGAGGACGCGGCGTTGGGAAACAGCCGCGCACCGACAGCCTGCGGATTGTCCTCCGCGTTGGCGATCAGCTTCGCCGCACCGGCGACGCCCATGAAATGCGCCATGTAGAGTTCGCTGTCGGACGGCCTGCGGCCGAGCAGACCGGTGAGCTTGAAGCTGTTGGACTGCGTCAGCGCCGCGGCCATGCTGGATGCGGCGTCGGGATCATCACGCAGCTTCATGATCGATCGCCTCATGAAGGGATCGTCGACGGTGTAACCACCTGACGGCGTCCTGGTGATCGCGTCGGAATAGTTGCCATAACCGAGCTGGGTGCCTGCCTCTTTCACCGTGCCGAGCCAGGTCTGGTCGATGAACTGATAAAGGCCGTGGGCGGACGAGGTGGTGGCGCTGGCCGAGGGATCGAAATCCGATTCCATCTTGGCGGTGGTCAGCATGTATTCGAAGCTGACGCCGGTCTGGCTCGAGGCCTGCTTGATCGCGCCGGCAACACGCCGCGCACCTTCGGTTGCGGCCGTCTGCGAGGCACTGGAATTGTCGACCGACATGATGGCGTGACCGGCCCGCGCGGCGTATGAGCGGCGCCGGCAATTCGGACGCCTGATGGTCCCACCGTGGGACAGTTATGGTTAATGCGGGGTTAACTCGACGACCGCCGTCATTTCGGGGGCTCGCCGCAGATGCGAACTATTTCTTGTAGACCGCGGTCGGATCGAACAGCCTGTCCGCATCGACGAAGACGAGCTTCGACCCGCCGCCCTCCGCCTCGACCTTGCGATAGAAACAGGACCGGCGGCCGGTGTGGCAGGCCGCGCCGATCTGCTCGACGCGAATCCAGACCGCGTCCTGGTCGCAATCGGTGCGTATCTCGACAACGCGCTGGGTCTGACCCGAGGTCTCACCTTTTCGCCACAAGGCGTTGCGTGAGCGGCTGAAGTACCAGGCTTCGCCGGTTGCAATGGTCTTGCGGAGCGCCTCGTCGTTCATGTGGGCGACCATGAGCACGTCCCCGGTGACGACGTCGGTCGCCACACAGGTCACGAGGCCGCCGGAATCGAACTTTGGAAGGAAGGTGAGGCCTTCCTCGATCTCATGGGAGTGGGCGGGCACCACAAATCTCGCCGGTTGTTCGCGAGGTCAGCGCGGCATGCCTCGCACCATGGACAGGAAACGGGCCTGCTCCGCGGGATTGTCGCGGAACATGCCGGTGTAGCGGCTGGTGAAGGTCGAGGCGCCGTGCTTGGCGACGCCGCGTACCGACATGCAGGTATGCTCGGCCTCGATCAGCACGGCAACGCCGCGCGGCTTCAGGATCTCGTCGATCGCGGCTGCGATCTGCGCCGTCAGATGCTCCTGGGTCTGGAGCCGGCGGGCGAAGATGTCGGTCAGGCGCGCCAGCTTCGACAGACCGACAACACGTTCGACCGGCGTGTAGGCGATGTGCGCCTTGCCGTAGAACGGCATCATGTGATGCTCGCATTGCGACGTGAATTCGATGTCGCGGACCAGCACGAAGTCATCATAGCCGGCAGTCTCGCCGAAGGTGCGATCGAGCACCTCGGCCGGGCACTGGTGGTAGCCCTGATAGAGCTCGTCGAAAGCCTCGACCACGCGGCGCGGCGTGTCGAGCAGGCCCTCCCGCCCGGTGTTCTCGCCGATATAAGCGAGCAGCGTCTTCACGGCGGCTTCCGCCTCCGCACGCGCGGGGCGCGGCTGGTCGGCCCGGACGGCGGCCGCGAGGAACTCAGACGGATCGAGCTCGGGCGGGCGGCTCTCGGGCTGCCGGTCGGAGGGCTTGCCGGGGCGGATAGATTTGATTGCAGCGTCCATGTCTACTCCGTTCGACGGCCTTACGGCCGGAGTGTCACCGGCAGACGGGGCGGACAACCGCCGGGCGCCTGAAGAGAACAGTGTTTGGCGAAAGGGATCCCCACGCCGGCAGCGCAGATCTGGATCACCCACCGACGCACCGCCGGACTGTTTTTCCGCCAGTTCCGACCTATATAAGACCCTGGACGGCCCTCGCCAAGGCCGATCCGACAGGTAAGTGCTGGGCGCGATCACATGCTGAACGACATCTATAACAAGCGGATCATTGAGCTGGCCGGCAATATTCCGCGCCTGGGACGGTTGGCCGACGCCGATGCCACCGCCACCGCCCACTCCAAGCTGTGCGGTTCGACGGTGAAGATCGACCTCAAAATGGAGGGCGACACCGTCACCGATTTCGCACACGACGTAAAGGCCTGCGCGCTCGGCCAGGCCTCTTCATCCATCATGGCAAGTCATGTGGTCGGCTCGACTGCGAGCGAACTCCGTGAGTTACGCGAAACCGTTCGCAAGATGCTGAAGGAGAATGGTGCGCCTCCTCAAGGCAAATGGGAAGACATCAAGTTCCTCGAGCCGGTCCGCGACTACAAGGCGCGCCACGCCTCGACGCTCCTGACCTTCGATGCCGTGGTGGATGCGATCGGTCAGATCGAGGCCAAGCCGAAGCAGCCGGCCCCTGCGCAGGACTAAAGCGAGGCTGAAGCTCTTACTTCTGCGGCGCCGCAGGTGGTGCCGCCACCCCGCCGGTCGGGACCATGGCTTCCGCCGTTTGGGTGGACTTTGCCGGCTGCGGCTCTCCGCCGAACCTCGCCTGCGTCTTCGGCGCAAGCTCGGCAATCGCAGGCGCTGTGACATCCACGTGCGGCAACACGTCAGTCACGAGGTCCGTCGTCACGAGATTGGTCAGCTTCAACTCAGCAGTGTCGAGCTCGTGCAGATCTTCCCACGGCGGCACGTTGAGCGCCAGCGACAACAGGTCTCCCGCTCCGCCCATGTCGAAGGTGTATTTGGCGAGCCGGCCGATATCGCGTTCCACGATCATCAAATCCTGCGCGCTGTAGCTCGCTGCCTTGGCGTCGTCGGCGCGGTCCCCCATCCAGATCTGATGGACGCGGACATGGGCCGCATCAGGCACATAGCGCTTCTTGCCGGCCAGCAGCAGGAACACGCACATGGATTCGCAATAGGCTTCCGAGCCGACCGCGGGACGGGCGCCCTGCCCACTCTTCTGCTGCGTGATGCCGACGGTGGTGAGAAGGCCGAGATTGCGGAAGCGCCGCCCAAGCGTGATCGCGTCGTTGACGGAACCGCCGCTGGAGTCGAGGACAACCGTCGCACCGCCGAGCTGGCGCCCGCGGGCAAAGTCGTCGAAATCCTTCGGCGTATCTGCGGTGATGATGCCCACCGCGCTAACCCAGCCCCGGCAATTGGGCTCGCAGGCAACCCAGCCGAACTTCATCGGCAGCTTGCGCTCTTCGAGCGAGGCGCCGGCGTTGGCCGAGGAACCGAACGTCGCGGCGGCGCTTGCCAGCACGACACCACAGGCGGCGGTTCCAACCAGCAACCAGCCGCGAAGATTGAGCGACTTCAGAAGTTTCAAAATGATCCCTTCCCCAAGCCCATTGGCGCGATTATCCCCGCTTCGCGCTCGATGAGTCGATCATACAGGCGTATGTTTTCATGACTGTCCTAAAAATGGTATCCGGGGGAATACAGCTCGTCCACAGAGACTTGCTGCACTGCTCCCAAAAAGCATGCAAAATATGGCGCGAAAACAACAGCTTGCTGTTCCCTGCGCCGGAACCGTGCAGCACCTCGCACAGGATCTCGGCACAGCGCCTATGAAGCACTCAACCTGCGAGCAATGTTCCGCTCATCTGGCCGACGCACTGCGACTGCCGCGCAGATTCGGTCGCGCGTTGATCTGGCTTTACCGGCACACGCTGTCACCGCTGGTCGGCTACAATTGCCGCCATCTGCCAACGTGCTCTGTGTATGGCGATGAGGCGATCGAACGGTTCGGACTTTGGGCCGGCGGCTGGATGACGCTCGCGCGCCTGTTGCGCTGCAACCCGTTCGGCACCTCGGGCATCGACAACGTGCCACTTGCCGCACCGCAGGGCGCGCGCTGGTACCTTCCGTGGCGCTATGCGCGCTGGCGCGGCGTCGACGCCGACTAGGGTTGCTGCGGTGCTTTGCGCATCGCTGCCCCGAGCGGAACAGGAACTCCGCTCCTCGCGTTGTTGTGATGCTCCCGCGGGAGGAAACAACAATGCGCTGGAAAATCAGCCCTCATTTTCACTTCAGGCCTGGTGCACATCTCGGTTTTAATCCGAGAGATCACGATCCCAGGACGATCGACATGCTCGCGATCATAGCGCTGCTGGTTCTCGTCGTCGGCTCCGGATGGTATCTGGCCTCAAGCCTTGCCACACCGCCAAGCACGACGGCGTTCATCGTGCCGAGCCAGAGCGTGCACTGGTAGCTAAATTAGCGGAACCAGAAGAAACGTCCGGGCGGCGGCGGGATCGGCTCGGGCGGACGCAGTCGCCTGGGCCGGGCGGGCCTGGGCGCCGGTTCGGTGGACGAGGCCGTCTCCGCAGGAGGTGCTTCACTCCCCGGAATTTTCACCGACAGCAGCAGATTCGACTCGTGCATTCGCCAGCGATAACCGACGCCGAAATCGATTGGCTGAGCGCGCGTGAACAGTTCGGCATAACGATCCTGATAGCGACCAGGGAATTCGTTGATCGGTCCCAGATAGCGGCCGAACGGGAAGAAACGCCATTGCCGCGAATTGTAATTGGCGAGCGGAATGCCGGAATCGTCCTGGATGATGGTCGCACTGTTGGCGAGCAGCCAGTCGCGGGCAACGCTGAAATTGCCCGCGTGCAGGAGATACGACGCGCTCTTGAGCAGGCTGTTGCCCGGCCCGAGCGTGTCGCAGAATTTCAGGAAGCCGGCGGCACGCGCGCCGGAATTGGAAAGATCGGTCGAGAAATAATACAGCGTTCGCGACTCGCCGTCGGGACCTGCGAAGGTGATGCGGACGCCCCGCGTGGCGTTCGGCCCCGGATTGTCGTTGCCGGTATGCACCCCGCCCTTGTCATCGAGCGCGACCATCTCGACATTGCGGATCGTTTTGCCGGAGCGCGCCAGGAAGACGTAGAGGATCGGCAAGGTGCCGTTGACCTGGTTGCTGTGCAGGTCGACCTTCATCTGCTTGGTGATGAAGAAGGAGAAACTCAGGATCGAGCCGAGCGAACGCTCGACATTGTAGAGCGCGGCGTCAACCGAGCCGCGCGACAGCTTCGTCAGATCGGGTACCGCGCCAACCGGCTCCAGCGCACCGAGCACGTAGGTACTGGCCTTGGAATAGAAGGCATTGGCGTAAAGGAAATCCGGGCCGCTGAAAAAATAGAACATGGTCGGCCGCGGCGCGGCCAGATTGACGTCCGACCAGCTCCGGATCTTCGATAGCTGCCGCTGCTCGAGCTGGGCGAAGGCGCCGTCGAAGAATTTTGCGTGATGCTGCCAGGCCGGATCCCTGGTGAGCGCCACCAGCGGCGAGTCCGCCGAAGGCTGCATGCCTGCGAGGATGCGCGCGGTATCGTCGAAAGTAACCTCGGCCGCGCGCACGGACGAGATGGCCGCAGCCATAAGGGCGAGACCGACGGCCGCAATTCTCATGGGTCGAAGCATGTCTATTCGCGATGGTGTGACGTGGCAGCGGCGACCGGCCGCCTGCGGAAAACAGCATAAATGAACAGGCCCGCGAGCATGACGAGCATCCCCGACAGCGACTGCACGGGCCGCTCGGTCAACAGGTAGTACATCATGGAAGCGGTCACGAGCAGGAAAATGAGCGGTGTGAACGGGTATCCCCAGGCGCGATACGGCCTTGGCAAATCGGGATCGGTGATGCGCAGCTTGATGACACCCGCCACCGTGAAGAACGAGCAGAACAGCAGCGCGAACTGGATGAAGTCGAGCACCGCCTCGAAGCTGCGCGTGAACAGCAGGAGATTGGCGACCGCAAGCTGAAACAGGATGGCGTAAGCCGGCGCGCCGCTCACCGACCGCTTCGAGAACACGCCCAGCGCCGGGATGTCCTCCCCCATCGTCATCATCACGCGCGGGCCGATCCACATCATCGCACTGATCGAGGAAATCAGCCCGACACAGATCATCGCACCGACGATCCGGCCGCCGAGAGGTCCGAAGATGGCGCTGCCGGCGACGCTCGCGACATCGAGCTGGCCGGCCAGCGCGCTGATCGGCGTCGAATAGAGGAACACCGCGTTGAGCGCGACATACAGCACCAGCACGATCAGCGTGCCCGCGAGCAACGCGCGCGGCAGGCTCTGCTGCGGCGTGTTCATTTCGCCGATGATGTAGGTCGCGGCATTCCAGCCCGAGAACGAGTACATCACGAAGACGAGCCCGATCGCGAACGGCGCACTCACGACATGGGCGAGATCGCCCGCTTGCGGCGCAAACGAGATCGGCTGCGGCGTGCCGATGACGAAGCCGGCTGCGAGGAAAGCGACGATCAGCACGACCTTGAGGATGGTCGAGATCAACTGAAAGGTCGACGATTGCCTGACGCCGGTCAACTGCACGATCGAGACCAGCCACACCACGCCAATCGCGAGCGGGATCGGCGGCAGATCGGGAATGACCGACTTGGCGTATTCGCCGAAGGCCATGGCGGCCAGCGCCACCGGCGCCGCGAAGCCGACCGTCGCCGAGACCCATCCGGCGAGAAAGCCGAAAGCGGGATGATAGGCGCGGCCGAGGAAGTTGTATTCCCCGCTCGAGCGGGGAAACATCGCCCCCAACTCGCTGTAGGAGAACACGCCGCACAGCGCGACAATGCCGCCCACGGTCCACAACGCCACGATCGGGAAGCCCGAGGGAATGTCCTTGACCTGGAAGCCAAGGCTCGTGAACACGCCGACACCGATCATGTCGGCAACGACGATCGCGGTCGCGACCAGAACGGAAACCCCGGAACCGCCTCCGGTCAGCCGCCCGCTCCAGGGCGCGGTTCCCGCATCTGATGCCGTCATCGGGGTCCTCGAGCCTCAGGCGTCGCGCCTCGTGCAGATTGGTCCAGTCAATTCAAGCAGGGTTAACAAGGGTTAAATGAGGCGATCCAAGATAGGTAATTGGTCACCTTCGATGCCGCTTTGCAGACGATAAACCCGTGGTCTTCAGCGGAAATGCGTCCGGCCTCCCCACAATCGCGACACGATTGCGTGGTCTTTTTGATCGCTCCGGATGTGGGGAAGTTTCTCCGGACACTTAACGTTGCCTAAACGCGGGTCGGTTCAATTGTCTTAATAATTGCCGATGGTTCGTGGCTTGGGTCATGCTTGGGGTCATGGGTGGATGGTCGGGGCCGTTCCGAAAGTGAAAGCAGACATGCGTGCTGACCGGACCAGGACGTCCGGCGTGCGCCGTCGTGCACTTCGGATCGCCCTGATCTCAGGCTTGGTGCCGTTGTCGCTCACGCTGGTTCAATGTGGCCAGTCGCCCAATCCAGCTGCGCTGGCGGCGAGTTCGCAAGCCAATGTCCAGGTGGTTGCGAAGACAAGTCCGCAAGTCTCCAACCAACACGTCGCAAGCGACGACACGTTCGACGATCGCTTTCCTGCCTCGCAGTTCAGGGAGCGCTTCCCTTCGACGAGCGAGAGTTTCCTGCAACGGCAGATGTCGGACTTCTCGCCCAAGCGCGCCGTGCAGCAGCAGCCCCCGGAACAGGCGCCCTACAAGGTCGCCTCGCTTGCGCCGCAGGTCCCTTACCAGCGTCCGTCGCGCCAGGACCTCACAACGCTTGTCAGCATGAAATCGTCGGCCTTCCCTTATTTCGGCAACAACCCCGCCTCCGACGCGCCCTTCCTCAACATCTCCAGGGGGGACCGCCGCGGGCACCGCAGCTATTCCGGGCGCGTCTTCTGGCAGGACGAGACCTACAATGACAGCCGCGTGCTGGTGCACGTCCCCGAACATTTCGACGTGCGCAAGCCTGGCGTGATCGTGGTGTTCTTCCACGGCAATGGCGCGACGCTCGAGCGCGACGTGCGCGACCGGCAGCTGGTGCCGCAGCAGATCACCGCATCAGGCGCCAACGCCGTGCTGCTCGCGCCGCAGATGGCCGTCGATGCCGCCGATTCCAGCGCCGGAAAGTTCTGGCAGCCTGGCGGCCTCAAGCGCTTCATAGATGAATCGGCCAATCACCTCGCGCAGCTGACCGGCGATCCCAACAGCGCGCGTGCCTTCGCCACCATGCCGATCGTGATCGTGGGCTATAGCGGCGGCTTCCTGCCGACCGCATGGAGCCTCGAGGTCGGCGGCATCAGCGATCGCGTCCGCGGCGTCGTGCTGCTCGATGCGGTCTACGGCGAAATGGACAAGTTCGCATCCTGGATCGAGAGCCACCGCTCTGGCTTCTTCGTCAGCTCCTATACCCACTACACCGCGCGGCGCGACCACGAGCTGATGAGCACGCTCAGGCAGAAGGGCATCGGCGTTTCCGAGGACATGGATGCACCGCTGCGCCCCGGCAGCGTCGTGTTCGTCGAGACCGGCGACGGCATCACCCACCGTGACTACGTCAATCGCGCCTGGACGCAATATCCGCTCAAGGACGTGCTGGTGAAGATGTCGGCAACGCCGGCACTCGCACTGACGCGCGTCGCAGCCACCGCATCACCGACATCGAGCCGCTAGCTGAGCGCCAACGACCGGCCACTCAGCTCTCACTTCCAACTCTTGGGCGGTCGAGCCGTTTCAGCTCTTGGGCAGTTTCGGAATGCTCTCGGCAAAGCCGTTGAAGCAGGCCAGCCGCTCGTCCTCTTCCTTGAGGAAGCGGCAGTCGGAGACACCTTTGGCCTTCGGCGGCTTGGGCTTCGGCGTCGGCGGAAGCACCGCGTCATAGCAATTGAGACGGTCCTTGGTGCCGTCGTCGGTATCAAGGCAGGCCTGGAGGCGCAGCGCGATCGACTGCGGCTTGCCTTTTGGCGCAGCGACAGCCGGTTTGGCTGCTGCTTCCTTGGTGCCGGCCTTGGTCCCTTTGGGCTTGACCTGCACCAGCGGCTTGTCCCCCACCATCGGTGGCGTGTCGGTTTGCGCAAATGCGGAGGCTGAATAGAGCACCGCGGCAACCGCCAGAATCATCCTCATTTCAGTCAACTCTCTTTGGTCCCCATCTCTGGCCTTCTAGCGCTCTCTCGCGCGGTTTGCCAAGCGTCTTGCGTTCGGGAAACACGGCCATCAGCCCGGGGCGACAGCCGCCGGCCGGGGCCGGCTCGCAACCACCAGGACCACGGCCAGCACGACGAAGCCGACGGCCACAAAGCCCGTACTGTGCAGCAGTTCGCGGGCAAACAGCGCCCCTCCGACCGCGGAGCCAATGGCCTGGCCGATGTAGAGGACGGAGGTATTGAGCGCGACTGTTGCCGGCGCGAGCGGCGGTGCTGCCGCGACCAGCCGCACCTGCTGCATCGAATTGGTCGAGGCAAAGCCCAGCCCCCACATGGCCACCGCAATCGCCATTAATACGAGTGTGCCCGCGCTGAGCGCCCAACCGGTAATGCCCGCCAATAACAGGCTCGTGAACAACAAAGAGGTCTGGTACGGGCCCCATGTGTCGACGATACGGGTTGCGACGGCAACGCCGAGGAAGCCGCAAACACCATAGATCGCGAACACCATTCCGATCGCGTCCGGGCTTGCGTCGGTCATCTTGTTGAGCAGCGGGCCCATGAAGGTGAACACCACGAACTGGCCGGACATCTGCAGCATCGTGATCGCGAGCAGCAGCAGGATCGTCTTGTTGCGGCCGACCTCGCTCCAGGTCCTCAGATCGACCGGCGTGCCCTTCAATCCGGCCGGCAGGCGCACCAGCAGCAACAGGAAGCTGATGCAACCGAGCGCGCCGATCCCGCCATAGGCGGCGCGCCAACCGTAGCGACTGGCGATGAAGGTGATCAGCGGGAGGCCGACCGCGGCCGCCAGCGACCAGCCAAGGAAGATATAGGCGATCGTGCTGCCGCGGCGCTCCGGCGGCACGATCAGCGCGGCGGTGCCCGCCGCCTGCGGCGTGTACAGCGCGCCGACAGCGAGCATCACCAGCCGGATGACGAGGAGGCTTGCATAGCCGGGCGCAAAGGCCGACGCGAGATTGCCTGATGCAAGCACTGCCAGCGTGGCCGTGAGCAGGATCCGCCGCTCGATGCGGCTGGTCAGCCACGCCGTCAGCGGCGAGCCGATGCACAGCGTGATCGCGCCGAAGGTGATGAGCAGCCCGGCTGCATTGATGCTGATCCCGAGCCCCGCCGACACCTCCGGCAGCATTCCCGCCGGCGCCAGCACTGAGCAGCCTGTGACGAGATTGCCAAGCATCAGGGCGGTTGCGGTAAAGCGGCCGGCGCGCGGATTTTCCATGCAATTGCATGTAGAGCAGGCCCGCCGCCAGTTAAAGGGCGCGACACGAAATAGTTGGAGGATTGGCCGCGCTTTGCGCGCCACTTTCTTGGAAATGCCGGATTGCGCAGGCCGAATCGCCTGATATATCGCTCGTTCCCGCTTACCTGCGCTCGTTCGCAGGAGTGAGCCTCAGGAGAAAAGCAATGTCCGACCAGCCCAAATCCGAATCCGGCTTCCAATATTCCCTCAGCAATCTGAAGCCCGTGACCCCCGCCGCCAAAGTCACCCTCACCTTCCCCGACGGCGCCCAGCGCCAATATGACCAGAACATCACCGGTCTCGAGATCGCCAAGGGCATCTCGCCCTCGCTCGCCAAGCGCACCGTGGCGATGATGCTCGACGGCGTGCTCACCGATCTCAACGATCCCATCGAGGCCGACGCCAAGCTCAGGCTGATCTCGCGCGACGAGCCGGAGGCGCTGGAGCTGATCCGCCACGACTGCGCGCACGTGCTGGCGGAAGCCGTGCAGACGCTGTGGCCGGGCACGCAGGTCACCATCGGCCCCGTGATCGAGAATGGTTTCTATTACGACTTCTTCCGCAACGAGCCGTTCACGCCGGAAGATTTCGCCGCCATCGAGAAAAAGATGCGCGAGATCATCGCGCGCGACAAACCGTTCACCAAGGAAGTCTGGGACCGGGAAAAGACAAAACAGGTGTTCCGCGACAAGGGCGAGGCCTTCAAGGTCGAGCTGGTCGACGCCATTCCCGGCAACGAGCCGATCAAGATCTACTACCAGGGCGACTGGTTCGATCTGTGCCGCGGTCCGCACATGACCTCGACCGGCAAGGTCGGAGGCGCCTTCAAGCTGATGAAGGTGGCCGGTGCCTATTGGCGCGGAGACAGCAACAACCCGATGCTGACCCGCATCTACGGCACCGCCTTCGCCAAGCAGGAGGACCTCGACGCTTACCTCAAGCAGATCGAGGAAGCCGAGAAGCGCGACCATCGCAAGCTCGGACGCGAGCTCGACCTCTTCCACTTCCAGGAGGAAGGTCCTGGAGTCGTGTTCTGGCACCCGAAGGGCTGGACCATCTTCCAGCAGCTGATCGCCTATATGCGGCGACGCCTGACCGGCGATTACAGCGAGGTCAACGCGCCACAGATCCTCGACAAGTCCCTCTGGGAGACCTCGGGCCATTGGGGCTGGTATCGCGAAAACATGTTCGCAGCGCAGTCGGCCGGCGACGAAGCCGAGGACAAGCGCTGGTTTGCGCTCAAGCCAATGAACTGCCCCGGCCACGTGCAGATCTTCAAGCACGGCCTGAAGAGCTACCGCGACCTGCCCTTGCGTCTCGCCGAGTTCGGCGTTGTGCATCGCTACGAGCCGTCCGGTGCCATGCACGGCCTGATGCGCGTGCGCGGCTTCACCCAGGACGACGCGCATATCTTCTGCACCGAGGACCAGCTCGCGGACGAGTGCCTGAAGATCAACGAACTGATCCTGTCGACCTATTCGGATTTCGGCTTCACCGGCGAACTCACGGTCAAGCTCTCGACCCGGCCGGAGAAGCGCGTCGGCACCGATGCGATGTGGGATCACGCCGAGCGCGTGATGGCCACGGTGCTGCGCGAGATCCAGGCGCAGAACAATCACATCAAGACCGAGATCAATCCAGGCGAAGGCGCCTTCTACGGGCCGAAGTTCGAGTACGTGCTGCGCGACGCCATCGGCCGCGACTGGCAATGCGGCACCACGCAGGTCGACTTCAACCTGCCGGAGCGGTTCGGTGCGTTCTACATCGACCATGACGGCGGCAAGAAGCCGCCTGTCATGGTGCATCGCGCGATCTGCGGCTCGATGGAGCGCTATATCGGCATCCTGATCGAGCACTATGCCGGCAACTTCCCGCTCTGGCTCGCGCCGGTGCAGGCGGTGGTCACCACCATCACCTCGGAAGGCGACGAATACGCCAAGGTGGTGCTGGAGCAGGCGCGGCGCGCAGGGCTTCGGGTCGAGATCGACCTGCGCAACGAAAAGATCAACTACAAGGTCCGCGAGCACTCGCTGGCCAAGATCCCTGCGCTGCTCGTGGTCGGCAGGAAGGAGGCCGAGACGCATTCGGTCTCCGTTCGCCGGCTGGGTAGCGACGGGCAAAAGGTGATGACGACCGAGGAGGCCATCGCCGCCCTGGTCGACGAGGCGACCCCGCCTGACGTCCGGCGCGCGCGCGGCGCGGTCTGATCGCTGAAATCGCTCTAAACTCGCTTTCGGTTGCGGGCGTGCATGCTTATCTCGGCATGGCACGCCCGTCGCCCATCTGAAGAGGCCATCGCAATGCCCGACGCCATCGAACTCCTGAAAACCCGTCGCTCGGTCAAGCCGCGCGAGATGACCGGACCCGGCCCCTCGCCGGCCGAGCTCGAAACCATTCTCACCATCGGCGCGCGCGTGCCCGACCACGGCAAGCTCGCGCCCTGGCGGTTCATCATTTTCGAGGGCGACGCACGCCAACGCGCGGGCGAGGTGATCGCGAAGGTCTTTGCCCGCAAGAATCCCGGCGCGCCTGCGGCCGATATCGAGACCGAGCGCAAGCGCCTATCCGATGCGCCGCTGGTGATCGGGATCGTCTCCTTCACCAAGCCCCATCCGAAGGTGCCGGCCTGGGAGCAGGAGATGTCGGCCGCCGCCAGCGCCATGAACATCGTGACGGCCGCAACCGCTCTCGGCTACGGTGCCTGCTGGCTGAGCGGCTGGTTCTCCTTCGACCGCGACGTGCTTGAAGGCCTTGGCCTCAAGGCCGACGAAAAGCTCGCGGGCTTCGTTCATATCGGCAAGCCGACCAGGCCGAGCGAGGATCGACCGCGACCGGTCCTTTCCGAAATCGTGACGCGCTTTTAATCGAAGTCTTGTTGACGCTTCTGATGTCTTGCGGCTTTGTTCCCGTGCAGGGAGGAAGCCCGGATGAAGCGTCGTGAATTTCTGGTCGGGGCCGCGATGCTGGCGGGCACGATGACGCGGAGCCGCGCGTCCGACATACCCGCCCCTTCCGCCGACGGGCTGAGGCGCCTCACCTCGTTCTTCGAGAACGAGGTCACCACCGGCCGCTTGCCGGGAGCCATCGTCCTGATCCATCAGCATGGCAAGCCTGTCTATTTCAAGCTGTTCGGCGTGCGCGATGTCCGGACGCGGCTGTCGATGACGCCTGACACGATCTTCGCGATCCATTCCATGAGCAAGCCGATCACCAGCCTGGCTGCGATGATGCTGATCGACGAGGGCAAGCTCGCGCTGACCGATCCCGTTTCGAAATACATTCCCGTCTTCGCCGGCACGAAGGTCGGAATGGAGATCACCAAGCCCGACGGCTCGCTGGCGCTCGACCTGGTGCCGCCGCTCCATCCGGTGACGATCAGGGATTTGATGCGGCACACCTCGGGCATCAGCTACGACTATATCGGCGGCAAATGGGTCGAGCTCGCCTACAAGGCGGCCAACATTTTTCAGGGCCATTTCGACAACAGGGAGTTCGCCGAGCGAATCGCCCGGCTGCCGCTGGCGCGGCAGCCGGGCACGCTGTGGCGCTACGGCCATTCCACCGACGTGCTCGGCAGCGTCATCGAGATCATCACGGGGCAGCCGCTGTACGACGCGTTGAAACAACGCATCTTCGATCCGCTCGGCATGACCAGCACCAAGTTCGTGCTGTCGACGCCTGACGAATTCGAGCGGATGGCGCGGCCGCTGCCGACCGACCAGATCCTGCTCGATGCCGAGCGCGAGCGTCTCGAACATCCGGAATGGCAATCGGGTGGTGGCGGCCTGCTCTCGACCATCATCGACTATCAGCGCTTTTCGCAGATGCTGCTCAACGGCGGAGAACTCGAGGGCAAGCGCTATCTCTCGCCGGCCGCCTTCAAGGACATGACGACGGACCAGATCGGGCCAGACTCCGGCGTCGATCGCGACTATTTCTATTTCCCTGGCGACGGTTTCGGTTATGGCTATGGCCTTGCGGTGCGCACCGATCCCGGCAACGCCAAACCGCCGCCGCCGGGCTCGCTCGGCGAATTGAAGTGGGACTCGGGCAGCGGCACCTATTTCGGCGTCGATCCCAAGCTCGATATGGTCTACGTCCTGATGCAGCAGACCCAGAACGAGCGCGGCCGCATCACGCCGGCGTTCAAGGCGCTGGTCTACGACTGCTACCCGGAAGAGCTACGCCGCCCGTGAGGAACGCTCGCCGAAATCGGCGAGAAGTCTTGCGATCTCGGCGGCGGGCCTCGCGGCGCTGAACAGGAAGCCCTGCACTTCGTTGCAGCCTTCCGCGCGCAGCCAGTCGAGCTGATCCTCGGTCTCGACCCCCTCTGCAGTCGTGGTGATGTTGAGGCTGCGGCCAAGGCCCGAAATCGCACGCACGATCGCGCCGCAATCGGGCCGCCGCGCCAGATCCTTCACGAAGGAGCGGTCGATCTTGATCTTGTCGAACGGGAAACTGCGGAGATAGCTGAGACTGGAATAGCCGGTGCCGAAATCA
This sequence comes from Bradyrhizobium sp. USDA 4472, assembly GCF_054058595.1. Lineage (NCBI taxonomy): Bacteria > Pseudomonadati > Pseudomonadota > Alphaproteobacteria > Hyphomicrobiales > Nitrobacteraceae > Bradyrhizobium > Bradyrhizobium sp. USDA 4472. The sequence goes on along the minus strand of NZ_JBSSAM010000001.1, from coordinate 5,496,636 downwards.
TCCATTGAGATGGACACGCCGAGGTCGCGCAATCGATGCAGGATCGCGAGATTGGCATCCGTCTCCGCGAGGAAGACCGACTCGGTGATCTCGAGCTCGAGCCGCTTCGGCGAGAGGCCGGATTGCGCCAGCGCCGAGACCACGACCTGAACCAGACTGCGGCTACGGAATTGCGCCGGCGACAGATTGACCGCGACTTTGACTTCGTCAGGCCACTTCACCGCCTCGGCACAGGCTTCGCGCAGCACCCATTCGCCGAGCTGGGTGATCAGGCCGATGTCTTCCGCGACCGGAATGAATTCCGCGGGCGAGATCATTCCCTTCTCGGGATGAGGCCAGCGCAACAGCGACTCGAAGCCGGAGATGCGATCGGATGCGATCGCCACCAGCGGCTGATAGTGCAGTTCGAACTCGCCATTGGCAAAGGCGCGACGGAGATCCAGCTCCATATCGCGGCGCTTTTGCGCCTGCAGATCCATCTCGCGCTCGAAGAAATGGTGCATGCCGCCGCCGTCGGACTTTGCCCGGTACAGTGCCATATCGGCGTTGCGCATCAACTCCTCTGACGTGATGCCGTCGCCCGGCGACAGCGCGATCCCGATGCTGGCGCCGATCACCATCTCCTGGCCGTCGATCTCGTAAGGCGCCTTCAGCATGTCGATCAGCAGCGTCGCGCAGGCGCTCGCCTCGTTCGGCGAGACGTCGGATGCGAGGATTACCGCAAACTCGTCACCGCCAAGGCGGGCAGCGAGATTGGCGCCCCGGACCGCAGTGGTCAGACGCTGGGCGACTCCCTTGAGCAGGCGATCGCCCGCCGGATGTCCGAAGGAGTCGTTGATGGTCTTGAACAGGTCGAGGTCGATATAGAGCACACCGACGCGTTTTCCGCCGGCCTGGTCGAGCGCTTGCTTGAGGCGGTCCTGGAAGTGTTCGCGGTTCGGCAGGTCGGTGAGCCCGTCGTGATGCGCCATGTAGGCGATCCGCGCCTCGGCCTTACGCCGCTCGGTGATGTCGGCGACCGCAACCAGATAGCCGTCGCGATCGTTGAAGGTGATGCGGCGGCCGAAGGTGAGCACCTCGATCTCGCTGCCGTCGGCGCGCAGGTGCCGCCAGTTGCGCGAGGAGTGGTAGGTTTCACCGACGCGATCGAGCGCCTCGTCGTGGCTGTCCCACTCGTCCTCGGGCCAGATCTCGTGAAGCTTCATGCGCAGGAAGGCGGCACGGCTGTAGCCGTAATGTTGGACGGCGGCGTCGTTGACGCTCACAAACTCTTTGGTCTCGGCGTCGAACACCCACATCGGCATCGGGTTGCTGTCGAACAGCAGGCGGAACGAGGCGTCGCGCCGCTTCATCGCGGTGACATCGGAGATGGTCAGCGAAATGACGTCGGCGAACGCCGTCGCGCTCATGCGCAGATAGCGGCGATCGGTCTCTATCTCGAGCTGCTCGCCGCGGCCGCCCGACACCGCTTTCAGCAGGAACTCCCTGACGTCGGTCCTGGCGAGCAACGTAGTGCCCTGGCCGATCTGACGCCACAACAGGCCACCGCTTGCAACATTCAGCAGCAGCTCGGCGCTCTTGTTGTGATGCACGACTTGGAAATCGGACGGATGACCACTCGCATCGCGCAGCGTCGCCAGTGAGACCACCGCGTCTTCGGTCGCAGAGAAGATCGCATCGAGAAGATTGTATTGGGTGCCGCGCTCATTGACGTAGACGCCGACCAGCGTGGCGCCCCAGCGTGAGGCGGTCGGCAGCGCCAGCAAATCGTAGGTCCGGACCATGCCATCGCGCACGCAATGGGCGCTGGCCTGGTACGGCCGTCCATTCTCGAGCGCACTCGCCGCTGCTTCCGACAGCGCGGTGGCGCAATCGGGCGGCAATTCCGTCAGCGGAATGTCCCAGCGTTCCTCGCCGAGCCATTTTTGCACGTAGCGTCCGCTCCGCGACAGCTCGAGCGTGCCGTCGTCCTTGAGTAACGCGATGTGGTCGGCGAGCCGTCCCAGGCTCCCGAGCATGACATCTTCATAGCGCGGCAGCCGGTCGCCCGGCTTCAACGCGGCATGCCATTTGCGCTGAAGCACCCGGATGTCGTCAAACATTTCGGTGACCGGTTTGCCCGGCATCTTCTTCGCGGCACTCATTGCAGTCCCCAACGCACTATCCCGCTGCATCCAAAGACCGGCCCGCTTAATGGCATGTAAAAAGCACGCAGGCGCGGGTTCCGTGCGGTGATTATGACAGTTTTAAATCCGGCGATGGTTAGTGCGTCTTAGAGACTATGACAGTGGGTTGAATGCGCTGCCCTCGTGTCCCGGACGCGCTGCAGCGCGCGAGCGTTGCTGCGCAGCGTCCAAGGCACGAGAGCGGAGTTTCGGCGCACAACTTTTTCCACACCATCATTGCGAGCGCAGCGAAGCAATCCAGAATCCCTCCGCGGATACATTTCTGGATTGCTTCGCTGCGCTCGCAATGACGAAGTATGCGGCAATGATTCCGCTCCCTTCAATTCGCATCTTTATCGTAGAAACGCCTTCGCATCCTCGCGGCATCTCGCCCGAGCTTTGCGACACATGCGCCGTTGAATTTCGGCAAAGTGGAATATTTTTGACGAAGCGAATTGCCCCGGCCAGCGTGTTTTGCCGGCCGGGCAACGCAAGGGATTGTAGGTGCATCGCTGGCCGCGATTAGTCTTCGCTGGACGCCGTGAAGCGGTTGCGCAGGTATGCCTGCGACAGCAGGAAAAACAGCGCGCGCTCGCCGTGATATTTGGCTGAGGGCCGCGTGCGCTCGAATCCACCGGCAAAGATCTTGCCGGACTGGTCGCAGACCTGCCACCGCCAACCGAACCGTTTGCGCCTGGTGAGGATCACTTCGAACATGCCGACGCGCTAGGTCCCCTGCTCCTTGCCGGTCTCGCAGACCAACAAGGCTGCGCCGGCGTCCCCCATTGGACAGATGCCCGACATATAACCCAGCAGGATGGAAAGCGAATGAAATTGATTATCGGAATTACGTATCTTGCACCGGCAATTGAGGTCCGAACAAGCCGCTAGCCGCTGGCACCGGTGTTTCCGTAGCCGGCGCGCAGTCTAGTAGCGCTCGCAAAGGTCTCCGAAACCGAAACGCAAGACACGAATGGAGGGTAAGCAAACGCTCACCGGACTCCACCGGCGCCTGGCTTTCGTGCACTGGATGAGAAGCGCAGTACGATCTTCACGGGAAGGCTCTCTTCCCGGCCGGTGCTGAACTCGCAACGACGATGTTGACGCAGTGGCGCTGGCTCTCGCGCGGCGTCAGTGCGCGACGACTTCGACTTCGCCATCGACACCGTTGACGACGTTGAAGCCGCGCTCGTAGACCTTGCCCTCGTTCTTGGCGATGGCGCGGTATTCGCCTTCTGAGAGCACGACGCGCGGGAAAGCGCCGATCGATTCCTTGATGACGTCGCCGCCGGGCGTCAGCACCGACCAGGCGGTGTTGGCGAGCGCCTCGCCGCCCTTGTCACTGACGAGCTTGAGCGTGATCACGGCGGCGCGGTGGGTGATGGTGACGTCGGTGAGCTTGCCGGCCTGGACGCGGATGTCCGAGCGCACCACCGAGTTGGCGTCGCCGTAGTTGGAGATGATGTAGTAGGTGCCCTCCGGCAGCAGCACGACGTCGCCGGCGGCGACGTTCGGCACCAGCGACGCGCGCTCGCCGGATTCGAACTGGCTGCCCTTGTAGATCGCGAACGAGATCTGGTTCTGAGGAATGCGGCTGGTGCCGACGCGGCCCTCGATGCGCAGGCCGCCGGCCGGCAGCACGAAGGATTCGCGGTCGGTCTCGGCCTTCAGGCTGACGGTGCGCACCGCACTGACGAGGCCGAAGGCGACGTGCACGACGTAATTGCCCGGCGGCAACACGATGTTGGGCGTGGCGCTGCGATCCTCGCGGATCAGCTTGAAGGTGCCGTTCTCGTCGGGCCGGTCGGCAAACACCCGCCACACCAGGCCGCTGGTGATCGCAGGCGTGTCCTTGCCGTATTTCGCCATCAACGACAGCACGGCCTGCCCGGGCGCGGCCGCATTGAGCGGCGCGGCCGACGGGACGCCGGTCACCGCGGGCGGCATGCTGGGCGTATTGGGCTGGGTCAGGGTCGGCGGCAGGCTGGCAGGGCCGGCGCCTGAACCGGAGGGCGGCGCCAGGCTGACCGCGCCACCGGGATCGGGCACCGAAGCCGGGGGTACCGGCGGCGGACGATCGGAGAAAAGCTGCGCCTGCGCAGTGGTCTGGCCCAGGAGAACGACCCATGCGGACAGGACCAGCGCCGGCAGCAGCTTCCCGCCGCGCCGCCATCGAATGATGCCGTCACCCCCTCGAGTCATGCCACCTGCTTTTCACCGAAAACGCGGCAAATTCAAGCCTCTGAAATCCCCGGGGAATACGGTTCTCTGGAACCGGGTTGACGCCTGCGTGATTACATTAGAGGCAAGCGGCCCTTGCCACACTCCTGCCCCCTGCGTCCCGAACGCTGTAAACCAAGCTTTGCCATCGTTCTGGTGAAGCGGAAGCGCGGTGCCTACTCTGGAGTGAGGACGGCCCGGAGTAGGAGAGTTTCGGTGCTGGATATGTTGAGAGGTCGGGGCGTGAAGAGCGTAAACAGCGAGAAGGTCGGTCTTGGCAGTATCCGCCGGCCCGTCCTGGGCCTCGCCCTCGGAGGCGGCGCGGCGCGCGGCTTTGCCCATATCGGTATCATGAGAACGCTGCTGGCCAACGGCATCGTGCCCGACGTCGTGGTCGGCACCTCGATCGGGGCTGCGGTCGGCGGCGCCTATGCGGCCGGACGGCTTGATGCGCTGGAAGACTGGGCCCGCAGCCTGCAGGGCGTGCGCAACATCCTCGGCTATCTCGACATTCGTCTCAACGGCTCCGGCCTGATCGGCGGCGCGAAGCTCGCAAGCCGGCTGGAGGAATCGATCGGCCAGACCATGATCGAGGATCTCCCGATGAAATATGCCTCGGTCGCGACCGAAATCCGGACCGGCCATGAGATCTGGCTGACGCACGGCCGCCTGGTCGAGGCGATGCGCGCCTCCTATGCCCTGCCCGGCATCTTCGCGCCTGTGATGATCGGTGACCGCTGGCTGGTCGACGGCGCGCTGGTGAACCCGGTGCCGGTTTCGGCCGCGCGGGCGCTCGGCGCCGAAATCGTCATCGCGGTCAATCTATCCACCGACATCTTCACGCATTCCACGACGATCTATTCACACGGCGCCATGCGCACCCCGGTCGCAGCCCCGGTCGCCGAGGAAACCCCGGCCAAGCGGCGTTTTCCGCGCATCTTCTCGCCGGAGAAAACCGTCAAGCGCGAGTTCTTCGGGACCGCCGGCCGGCCCGGCATTTCCTCGGTGATGGTGGATGCGTTCAACATCATGCAGGACCGCATCACCCGCGCGCGGCTCGCCGGCGATCCGCCGGACCTCCTGATCACGCCTCGGGTCGGCCAGTTCGGCTGGTTCGATTTCCACCGCGCCGACGAATTGATCGCGCACGGCACTCGCGCCGCCGAACGCGTGCTGGAACAGATCCAGGAGACCATCGACGTGCTGGCGCCGGCGCCCGAAGGCGCCGTGCCGAAAGCAGTCGAATAAGATTGGCTCAGGCCGTCTTGATGTAGTCGCGCAGGGCTTCCTGCTCGGACTCGTATTCGCGCACCCGCCATTTGACGATGTCGCCGATCGAAATGAGGCCGACCACTCTGCCGTTCTCGACGACGGGCAGATGGCGGAACTTGCCTGTTGTCATCATCTCCATCAGTTCGGCGACCGTGTCGGTCTCCTTGCAACTCACGACCTTGCGGGTCATGACCTGAGAGACCGGCTCGTCCAGCACGCCGGCCCCGCGCTCGCCGAGCACGCGCACGATGTCGCGTTCGGACAGGATACCCTCGAGCCGGCTCTGGTTCATCACCAGCACCGCGCCGATCTTCTTCTCGGCGAGCAGCTTGACCGCGGCGGCGAGCTTGGCGTCGGGCTCGACGCTCATGATCTGGTGGCCCTTGGTATTGAGAATCGAACGTACCGTCATTGTCGCCTCCCTGAATCGGATCCCGTCCGCTTTGCGCGGTCCGGACTTGTTCGCGAGTCTTCAACTAACAGTTTTGGCGCCGGTTTTGCGTTCAGGCGCTTTGCGAAGCATCGCCTGTACGGGCTTGTCGCTTCGGAACATTCTGCTCGGGAATGATGGATGAATTCGGGCCGCGCCGCAAGCGCCGCTTCAAATACCGCTCGAAATGTCCTGTGATGACGCATCCGCAGCATCATCGCTTCGCACGCGCGGCACGGGATCGAACAGCGCGAACAGCACCAGGCCTGCGAAGAAGCCGCCGATATGCGCTTCCCATGCGACGCCTGCGCTGTCGCCCTCGACGCCGATCGCGCCGACACCGAAGATGATGTTGAGCACGAACCAAACGCCCAGGAAGCCGACGATCCGCTTGTCGCGAAGTGCCTGCAACAGTGGCAGTGCCGGAACCCTGGCGGCGGTATCGGCATCCGAACGGCTGAACGACAGGAAACTGCCACGCACGAAGGCGAACCGGATCGCGGCCGCCATCGCCCCCGACACCGAGGCCGAGGCACCGATCATCGGCACCACGGCATGCTCGTGGGTGACGAGATGGGCGAGCGCGCCGGCCGCCGCCGTCACCGCCAGGAACACGAAGAAGCGCAGCGCGCCGAAGCGGCGCGCCAGCGCGCTCCCGAACGGCAGCAGCCACAGCACGTTGAAGGCGAGATGGGTGAGATTGGCGTGCAACAGCGAATAGGTGACGAAGGTCCATACCTTGGCACCGGCGCCGCCCTCGAACTGCAAATTCACCAGCGAGGAATCGTAGCGCTTCGGGATGAACCCGAACACGTCGATGGTCCAGTTCTCCAGCTCCGGCGGCAGCAGCACCCGCAGATGGATCAACGCCAGCAGGATGACATAGACCGTCAGCGGCCAAGGCAAGGTCAGGATCGGCTCGCGCGGGGCCTCTTCGACGACGACCTGATGGTTCGACGGGAGTTGTGGCGGAGAATCCAAGGCGGTTTCGCTTTCAGGCGCGATCGAGGCAACAGCTTGGAGATAGTCGCCTTTGCCGGCCTTGCGCAAGTGCACAAAAGGAAAAGGCAGGGCCCTGGGAAAGCCCTGCCTGTCCGTGTCGGCCTTCCCGACGCGACGGATGAACAAGGTGTATCCCTACCCCTCCCCGCGATCAGCGACCAAACTGTTTGACGCCCGCGTACAGGCCTCGCCGAGAACCTGGAAAAACCGCGAGGCTTGCGACCGCGATCACCATAGCAGGCGCGCAGCCGATGCAAAGTGCATAGTTAATTTAACGTTAACGACGCAAAGATAGCGCACGGGGCACCGAAAACGCGCTCGCGGCATGGACGCTGCAATTCCCCTCCTGCACAACATCAAAGGGATCTCAGGTGCACTGATGCGGGACAGGTTTGTCCCACGAGGTTGCGCCGAGGGGTGAGCGTCAACAATGAAACATCCGTCGAGCCGCGCGTTCTTTGCGTATTGGGACAAGAAGCGCGGCAGCGCTCGGGCCCCTGACCGGGCCGATATCGACCCGGCCGCCGTGCGCGAACTGCTGGGCGATATCTTCGTCCTGTCCTGCGAGCCGAAAACAGGCTTTCCGTTCCGCGTCGCCGGCACCCGCGTCTGCGCGCTTGCCGGCAGCGATCTCAAGGACCAAGGTTTTGCCGCGCTGTTCGCGGAAGCAAGCCGTCGCGAGATCGAGGAGATCACCACCATCGTCGCCGACGAGACGTTGGGGGCCATCGCCGGCCTCATCGCGGAGCGCGAGGACGGCAGCAAGGCCCATCTCGAGCTGCTGCTGCTGCCCTTCAATGCCCGCCCGCACACGCCGGTGAGCGTGACAGGCGTGCTCGCGCCGTTCGACGACGAATGCGGCGCGCTCGGGCCCTTCACCGTGACGTCCTGGCGCTATCTGCACCAGCCCGAGAAATTGCTGCCGCGCGCGATCCGCAAGCTGCAAATCGCACGCGGGCTGATGGTGTATGAGGGGCTCAGGTAGAGCAGCCGTCCGCGCAAGGTGTGAAAACGGCCTCGACCATCGCCTTCTGAATCGGATGGCGATCAGACACGCCGGGCTGGGGCTTGCGATCCGTTAACGGAACCTTACCTGCTACAACACGTTTGCCAGTTTGCCGCGCGCGTATCTGCACGGCAACGCGGCTCGGCTGGAGACGATGCCGTTTCCCGGCCGCTTCCGTCGAGGGATGGTTACCCGTGATGGAGCACGCGACCAGAGTTGGTAATCGCCTGTTAGCTGCGTTACCGCCGGCCGACTTCGCTTTGCTTGCACCGCATTTGCGGACGGTACCGCTCCCGCACGACGCAGTCCTGGTTCGATCGGGCGATCGGATCGATCAACTCTACTTTCCCTGCAGCGGCGCGGTCGCGCTCATCATGGATCTGCCGAACGGACAGACGGCCGCAACCTCCGTGATCGGCAACGACGGCGCCATCGGACTCTTGACGGCGCTCGGCCCGCTCCGCTCACCCATGACCGCGGTTGTCCGCGTCGCCGGCACCGCGTTGCTAATTCCGCCCGCGAGATTTCAGGCGGCGCTCCAGCGCAGTCCCGCTATCAGAAGTTTGGTTCAGCTTCTCGCCAGGGCGATGATGACACAAGTCCAGCACGTCGCGGCCTGCAATGCGTTGCACTCCGTCGAAGCCCGCCTGGCCCGCTGGCTGCTTCACATTCACGATCGGACGGATGGCGGCGACGTTCTGCCCTTGACGCAAGAGACGTTATCGGAATTGCTCGGCGTCCGCCGCACGACGGTCACGCACGTCGTAGGCGCACTTCGAACGTCAAGGGCCCTGAAATCCAGTCGGCGCGGTCACCTCGAGATCGACAGGCAGCGACTCGAGGCCGTTGCATGCGAGTGCTACAAGGTGATGCACCGCAGGATAGATCGGATCGTTTCGCAGGATGCCTTGAAGCTCCTTCACGCCGCGCCGCCGCCGAACGATTCCATGCCCCCGGACTTCCCGTTCACCAAGGCCGAGTCGTAGACCCAAGCCTCCTTGGCGAACCACTCGTGCGTTGCCGCGCACATCCGGCAATATGTCCGCGAAAAAAACACTGCGCTGCACCTAAATCGTTCGCGATCCATCTCGATACCCGTCGAAATGACCCTTCCCGTTTCCGGGCACTTGATCATCACCATACCCATCTTGGTTCCTCCAGATTTACATCACCTCACGGCGAGGGTGGCCGCCATCGGCTGGACGGCGTCTCTTCTGGCGGAGACGCTCGTCCAGCCGCTTCACGCGGCCGATAGCTTTCAAGCAGTTCTGTGCAGAACCCGGTCGAAGCTCTTCTTGATCGGCTCGGTCGTCTCGATCGCGGCCTTTTGGGCCAGGTCCCAAAGCTCCCGGTTCTGGGCGGAAGCCGCTTCAAAGGTCTTGCGACCATGGGCGGTGGAAAGGTTCACGAGATCCGCAAATGATCTCGCATCAGCGAGCTGGGAGAGGAGATCCAGCGCGGAGGTGGTCCTGGCGTTGGATATTGCGATGACCTTGGTGCCGTATTCGGCGGCATGCTTGGCATTGGTCGAACACGCTTCGTAGAGAGCGCCGGTGATTTCCTCGGAAGTTGCCTTCATCTGCTCGAAATTTGCCTTGGCCCGCGCAGCGGCCGGCTCGGTGAGATTGCCGAAGATCGTCTGGATGTTGAAAAAGGGTACGTCGAATTGGAGCTTTGCGCTTCCGTTGGGCATTCCATTCAGCGGAGCCGAGTTCGTTTCGGCTTTCACATTGGCATCACTCACGGGCTTTCATCCTTTCAAGCGAAACTAGATAATGGATTGAAGACTCCCCGAGGCGTCCGGATGCTTGCCGCACCGGGACGCCAGTGCTCCTACTTTCACGTTGTGGGATGCCGCTGCGGATGCACCGGTCTCGATCCCTGCCTGAGCCAACTATGGCCAAAGACTGTGGACGCTTCGGTTCGCTTTCAGACTCTGTGCTTGATTTTATTCGAATCATGCGACGAGGCGGCGCATGACCGCATTCCGCCTCTTTAAAGTTGCTGCCATCGTATGCGCCAACTTGAGATCAGCACCGGCGTTCGCGCGCCGGGCGACGCCTGCAGCGGCGATGCCCGGCGCGCGCATTATCGCGGGGCGCCGCATTGCGACGGAATAAAATGCACTTGATGATACGGAGCAGCCGAGATGACCGAGCCGCATTGGCGCCACGCGCGTGCCGGAGACCTCCTCGCGATCAGCGCGATCGCAGCGCGGATTCACCCTGAACTCCCCGAGCGTCCCGAAGTGCTCTCGGAGAAGATGCGGCTTTGTCCGGACGGTTGTCGTGTGCTCGCCGCTGGCGACGAGATCGCAGGCTACGGCCTTGCACATCCCTGGATGCAGCGACACGTTCCGCCGCTCGACGGCTTCCTCATCCGATTGCCGGAGGCGGCGGACTGTCTCTATTTGCACGACATCGCCGTGCTGCCCGGCTTCCGCGGTGGCGTGGCGCGCGCGTATGTTGCAGAGATCGAGGGGGTTGCACGTGCGTCAGAGATCACGACCATTGCGCTGGTCTCGGTCTACGGCACGCGCGCCATGTGGCAGCGTTTCGGCTTCCGGCCCGCCGCAGCGGATGCGGCGCTTCGCGACAAGCTCTCGTCATATGGTGCGGGCGCGACCTACATGCTGCGCGCTATTCCGCCACGCGGTCGGCGATGAACGTGCCGTTCGGCTGATGGAAGATGATCTGGCCGACAATCGCGCCCTCCCCGCGAAACTCGACGGCAAATCCTTCCAGCTCGATGATGCGAAACCGACGACCCTGCTGAGGCTCCAGGCGATAGGCCGGCTGATAGTCCGGCTTCAGGATCAGCCGCCCCTCATCGTCCAGCGTTATCCGATGGCTGATCGAGCCGCTCCTGAAGTGCCCGACACAGCGGGCGCGGAATGCGGGATCGAGGCAGTCGCCGGCGGCGCGACGCTCGAAGACGATGTCCTTCACCATCGGCTCCAGCGGAACCGAAAGGTGCACGATCTTGCCTTCGCGGTCGGTCTGGAACGTGATCGGAAGATTGTCCGGGTGCAGCTTGTCGATGATCTCCGGCGTCACGAAGGTCTCGAAATGCCGGTGCGACAGCGGCGCCCCCATTCCGCGCCACGACCAGTGCAGCACGCCGTCCTGCTCGCGGATCGATATCACGCCGTAGGCGGGATGGACGTAGTCTCCCGCGTAGGCCGACAAGGCGTGCGCCGGCCTGGTGTCCTTGTGACGCGATTTCTCGCGCGCCTCCTTGTCGGCCGGGATGTGGGCAATGAAGTCGTCGCGCATCTTGCGAAAGCGCGCGAGCCAGTCGACCGGCTCGCGTCCGCGCAGCCGATCGATGATGTACCATGTGAGGATCGGCGGGATTTCGCTCGGGCTGCGGTTGGTCAGCACGGCAACGCCGATGCCGGCATCGGGCACCAGCGTCATGAACGAACCCCACCCGGTCCATCCGCCACCGTGCGAGATGTGGCGATCCCCGCGATAGGTGTTCGACTGAAAACCCAATCCATAATGCGCATCGCCGAACTCGGAAAATTCCGACTTGCGAATGTGGGCCAGCGGCGCATGCAGCTGCTCGACCAGTGCCGCAGGCAGCAAGCGCTCGCCGGCAAATTCGCCCTTGCCGAGATGCAGCCGCATCCAGTTGGCGAGATCAGCGACCGAGGCGTTGATGGCGCCGGCCGCTGTGGTGCGGATCGGCAACCGCAGCGCCGGCAATCGCGTGTCGACGTTGATCATGTAGGGTTTCGCCGGCTCGGATCCCGCTTCGAGCTCGTCCAGCGCGAAGCTGACGTTCATGCCGAGCCTGCTGGTCAGCCGCCCGCGGACGAAGGCGTCAAAGCTCTGCCCGCTCAATCGCTCGATCAGGAGCCCAACGGCGTTGTAGCAGAGATTGTTGTATTGCCAGGCCGCACGAATATCGCGGCTGAGTTCAAGATGGCGCATCAGCGGCAGCATCTCGGCCGGCGAGAGATCTCCCGGCAAGTGAAGCCAATCGTGCCGCGGCAGCCCCGACTGATGGCTCAACAGGTCGCGAATGGTGACGCGTTCGGCCGCCACCGGATCGGAAAGGCTAAACTCCGGCAAGTAGTCGCGGACCGGCTTGGTCCAGTCCAGCACGCCCTCGTTATGGAGCAGCGCGATCGCGGTCGCGGTGAATGATTTTGTGATCGAGCAGATCACGAAATGCGTCTGCGGCGTGACCGGCAGATCCGCTTCGATGTCGCGCTGGCCATAGCCGCGTGTGAGCACGACCTCGCCGTCCTGCACGATGGCGAGTGCGGCGCCCGGCACTTTCCAGACCGCCATCGCTTCCGCGGCGAGCCGGTCGATGTCGGGGATCAGGGACGCGAGCGAAACATCGGGACGATCGGATGACGTATGCATGACACCTGCAAACCTTGTGAGGTGTGCAGGCTACCGGCTTCAACGTCGAATGGAAACCCGATCGACGGGCCCAAAGTGCGTGCCGCCAGCCGCGGCTGTTCAGCCGCGGTGCTTCTTCTTGCCCTTCTTGCCGGAGGCGCCGGGCCATTCAGTGACCGACGGCGCATGTTTGGCGTCGCCGGATTTGTTGCCGAACTTCTTGTTCTTCTTCCCGAAGGCCGGCTTGCCGAATTTGCCGCCGTCGTAGGGCTTGACGTCAGACTTGGCGTGCGGCTTGCCCTGGTCCCTCGCCTCAGGCTTTCCGCGCGGCCTGTCGTGCTGCTTTCGCTCGTTCGCATTCCAGGGATCGTCGCTGCGGCGAACGACGCGATCGTCGTCACCTTCATCGCGCCGTGGCGCACGAGAGCGCCCCTCCGGCGACGTCTGCTCAAGCGGCGCGCCCGTCATCGCCTCGATGCGGATGCTGTCTTCCTTGTCCGGACGCTTGACCCTGAGGGCAAAGGACTCCGCGACCCTCTCGGAGATCTCGAACTCGGTGGTGGTGTCCGAAATCTTGATCGCCCCGATGTCGCGCTTGTCGATGCCGCCGCGGCGGCAGATCATCGGCAACAGCCAGCGCGCTTCCGCATTCTTGCGACGCCCGATGGCGGCCCGGAACCAGACGGTGGGCTCCGCCATGACGTGCTTTTTCCCTGATTTGACGGGAAGCCGCCGCTCAGACCGGTCATCACCGCGCGGCTTGCGATCGTCGCGCGGCTTGCGATCGTCGCGCGGCGTGCGATCGTCACGTGGCCGGCTGCTGCGCTCGCCGGGATCGATGATGTCTTCAGGCGACGGCAGCCGCGCGCGATAAAGCCGCGCCAGCGCAGCTGCAATATCCTCGGCCGACCGCTCGGCCAGCAAGGCCTTCGCCAGCTCCAGATCGTCTGATGTCGTCTCCTCGGTGAACAGCACGTCCTTCATGCGCTGATGATCGAGCTTGCGGATCTCGTCCGCCTGCGGCGCCATGCCCCAGTTCGCCTCGATGCCGGACAGGCTCAGCAGCACCTCCGCACGCCGCCGCCGTACCGGCGGCACCAGCAGGACGCTGACACCCTTCCGGCCCGCGCGCCCGGTGCGGCCCGAGCGATGCTGCATCACCTCGGGGTCATTCGGCAGGTCCGCGTGAATGACGAGGTCGAGGCTCGGCAGGTCGATGCCGCGGGCGGCAACGTCGGTCGCGACGCAAATGCGGGCGCGCCCGTCCCGGAGCGACTGGAGCGCCAGCGTCCGCTCGTTCTGGGTCAGCTCGCCGGACAATGCGACCACGGAGAAACCACGCTCCAGCAGCGCGGCCTGCAAGTGCCTGACGGCATCGCGCGTGTTGCAGAACACCAGCGCGCTCGGGGACTCGTAGAAGCGCAGCACGTTGACGACCGCATGCTCGACATCACCGGGAGCAACCCGGATGGCACGATACTCGATATCGGCGTGACCGCCCTCGTCGCCCGCGACTTCGATGCGAAACGCATCCTGCTGATATTGTTTTGCCAGCGCCACGATGCCGCGTGGAAAGGTCGCGGAGAACAGCAGCGTGCGGCGCGTCTCCGGCGTGGTCTCGAGGATGAACTCCATGTCCTCGCGAAAACCGAGATTGAGCATCTCGTCGGCCTCGTCGAGCACGACGACCTTCAATTGCGAGATGTCGAGGCGGTTGCGCCGAAGGTGATCGCACAGGCGGCCGGGCGTGCCGACGACGATGTGGGCGCCAGCGGCCAGCTCGCGCTGCTCCCGGCGCGGGTCCATGCCGCCGACGCAGGAGACGACGCGCGCGCTGGCATGAGCATAGAGCCAGGTGAGCTCGCGCTGAACCTGCAAGGCGAGCTCGCGGGTCGGCGCGACGATCAGGGCCAAAGGTGCTGCGGCCCGTTCGAACGTCTCGGCATCGCCGAGCAGGTCCCTGGCCATGGCCAAACCGTAAGCGACGGTTTTGCCGGAGCCTGTTTGCGCCGACACCAGAAGATCGCGTTCGACAGTATCTTCGCCGAGCACGGCGAGCTGAACGGGGGTCGGAGAATCGTAATTGCGCTCAGCCAGGGCACGGGCGAGCGGCGGGGTCAGGGCCGGAAAGGACACGGGATGAAAACCTTGGTTGGTCCGGGCGCGGAACGGAAAGCCGTGGGCCTGGCGCTGCCCTCGCGGCAGAAGACCCGGTCACACCCATGATGATCTTGATTTGGACGCTCTTTACGCCAGCAGCGGCGAAATCACCATGCCTTTGATGCATGGCATTGGCGACAGGGTGAACAGGCCCGGGATGCTCGGCCGGCCATTTTGGGGTGCTTTGGCCGCGGAACGGCGGATTTTGGCGGCCATGTCGCCTAAATTGGGCGCGATCACACGGACCAGGAATGCACGTATGGCCTCATCAGGCGAACGTCGGTGCGGCGACTGCACGCTTTGCTGCAAGGCGATGGCCATCGAGGCGCTCGCCAAGCCGGTGGGCAGCTGGTGCACACATTGCAAGCCCGGCCGCGGCTGCGCGATCTATGGCGATCGGCCCGCCGAATGCGAGGCGTTCGCCTGCCTCTGGCTCGCTAATGGCCTCCTCGACGAACGCTGGAAGCCGAGCCGCTCCAAGCTGGTCCTGACCACGTCCGAGGACGGCGTCGAAATCCGCTGCGACCCCGGCTTTCCCAATGCATGGCGTAGGGAGCCCTACAAAGCCGAGATCCGCGCCTGGGCCGCGGAAGGCGGGCGCAACGACATGACGGTTGTCGTGATCATCGGCCAGCGCACGATCCTTGTCACGCCGGAGCACGAATTCGATCTCGGCATCGTGGGACCGGATGAGCGCATCGTGCGCGAGCTTGAGGGCACCAAGGTGGTGGGCGCGACGGTGGTGAGGGCGAGTGAGCTTGATGCCACTTCGGAGGTCGGCGGAGCAAGATCGACCAGTTGACGGATAGGTGTCTTGCCACACCGATCATCCGATCGCAGGTTCTGCCTCACGGAAACGGATACGGATCAAACATGGCCGACAGCATATCGCTCGCCGACAAGTTAGCTACCTTCACTGATTATTGGTCGCCGCGCACGATCACGACCTTCAACGGTTGCGACGTGATGGTGGTGAAGGTGAAGGGCGAATTCACCTGGCACAAGCACGACGATACGGACGATTTCTTTCTCGTTCTCAAGGGCCAGTTGGATATCGAGCTGCGCGACCGCACTGTCACGCTCGGACCGGGCGAGCTCTATGTGGTGCCGAAGGGTGTCGAGCATCGCCCGGTGGCGCGCGAGGAGGTTCACCTCATGCTGATCGAGCCGACGGGCACGCCGAATACAGGCGACAAGGCCACGGCCGCAGCGCGCAAGCTCGCATAGAGGGCGCAGCCCTAATCCCTTGACGTCACGAGCCTGCTGAAGCTGCCGGCCAACCGCGCCCTGACCCGCACGAGAGAGTCCTTCGCGGCGCGGCTTAGGGCGCGGATGGCGCGCCAGGCTTCCGTTGCCTCCAGCCACGCCTTCATCTCGGTGAACTTGCCGTAGCACCATGCGAACGCCGGAATTCGCATCAGCTTGTCGCGGGTGAGATGGAACAGGCGCTCGACCAGCACCAGCTTGAGCAGCTCGCAGCCGACGAACGCCGCCACGCCGCTCAGGAACTGACCCGTTGCGACGAGATAGGCCGCCAGCGGCTTGATCGGCTCCAGAATGATCACCGGCACGGAAAACAGCGCGAGCGACGGATATGGCGGCAGCGATCTGATCCAGGCGCGCAGCCGCTTGAATTCGAAATGCCGGGCAATCCAGCGGGAGATTGGCATTGCCACGGCCATGAACACCGCATCCACCAGGAAGTAGATGGCCGCCAGGATGTAAGTGACCGGTTTCAGGACTTGCTTCACGGTACCTCTCCCGTGAACTGAAAGCCGGAACTCGGGCCTAAGTTTCACCCCGGCGTGAATAACTCGGGGATTTTCGACGGAACTTTTGGGGCGTTCGGCGCGGCCGGATCAGATCTCGGCATAGATTTCCAGAAGATTGCCGTCGGGGTCCCGGAAAAACAGCGTCCGATGCCCAAACGACTGGTTCGTCGGCGGCGACAACAGCGCCACGCCCTGCCGCACGAGCTCGTCGGCGCAGGCATCGACCTCGGCTGGAGAGACCTTGAAGGCCAGTTGCAGTGAGGCACTCCCCGCCGGTATCGGCGCGTCGGCCGCTGTGCGGCTTGGTCGCGCCAACGCGAGCGTGTTGCTGCCGAGCCCGTACTCGATCCAGTTCGGCGACAGCTCGCGCCGCACAGACAGAGCGAGCACGTCTTCATAGAAGCGGCGCATCGCCGCCATATCGCGCACGAAGACGACGGTGTAGTCGATGGCGCGGATGGCGCTGAAGACAGAGCGACGCTTGGGTCCGGATGGTTGTCCGTTTGTCATCGTGGCCTTTTGTTCCAATCGCCGGTTCGCGGGACCGGCCGCCCAGATCACGCTGCATCCGGGCTACAGTCCTACTCCACCAGATCCGGCCACGGCACGATGGTCGATTTCACCGTCTTCATCGCCATCGCGTCCTTCACGGCTTGCGAGACGCCCGCTTCCGTGAACGGATAGATCGTCTGCATCTTCAGCCAGGGATATTTGTCGCGGGTGCGGTAGAGCATGTCGACGCCGAGCGGGAGATCATTGCCTGTGAAACCCCACGAGCCCAGCACGTTGAGGTCCTTGGTGCAGATGCGGTGCCATGAGGTCTCGATCGAGCCGGCATCGGTGAACTGGCCCATCTCGACGTAGGTGCCGCCGTCGCGCAGCATCTCGATGCCTTCGGGGCCGGCGCTCGGATGGCCCGAGCAATCCATGACGAGGTCGGCGCCGAAGCCGCCGACGATCTCGCGGACACGTGCGATGCGCGCCTCGGGCGATTTGATCGCCTCGATGTTCACTGTCGCTTCCGCGCCGAACTCACGGGCGAGCTCGAGCCGCGGCTCTTCCGGCGCACCGACGCAGATCACGCGCCCTGCTCCCATCTCCTTTGCTGCCGCCACCGCCAGAATGCCGATCGGGCCGGAGCCCTGGATCACCACCGTGTCGGCCCAGCTGAAGCCGCCGGCGCGGGTCGCCCGATTGAAGGCACGGATGCAGGAGGTCAGCGGCTCGGACAATGCGCCGAGCCGCAGCGACATGTCGTCGGGCAGCTTGTAGATCTTGGTGCCCGGCAGCATGTCGAGATCGACATAGACATACTCGGCCCAGCCGCCCCACATGTGCGGCGGCTTGTCGAAGCCGAGATAGCGGCCGTAATAGACCGGCGTCAGGCATTTGTTGGCGGTC
Source organism: Bradyrhizobium sp. USDA 4472 (assembly GCF_054058595.1). NCBI lineage: Bacteria > Pseudomonadati > Pseudomonadota > Alphaproteobacteria > Hyphomicrobiales > Nitrobacteraceae > Bradyrhizobium > Bradyrhizobium sp. USDA 4472. The sequence continues at coordinate 5,478,850 of NZ_JBSSAM010000001.1, read as the reverse complement.
AGCGGATAGTGGATGCAGTAATGGCAGCGCCCGCACGGCATCAGCGGCGGGATCATCACCTTCGATCCGACCTCGAGCGGCTTGCTCATGAAGTCTTCGGTGAACTCGTTGCCGCATTCGACGATGACACCGCCGAGCTCGTGGCCGAGCGTGAACGGCCACGGCAGCGGTTTCGGCCAATGCCCCTTGAGGATATGCAGATCGGTGCCGCAGACGCCGCACGCACCGATCTTGATCAGCGCACCCTTGCGGCCGACCTTCGGCCACGGCACCGTCTTGATCACGGGCTCGGTGCCCGGTCCGGCGTGGGTGCATACGCGGATCTGGTCCATGGCAGTTTCCTCGCGGCCCGCTTGTTGTGGTTAATTGGTTGCGGGCTCGCGATCAGCCTATGACAGCCGCGCGACGTTGGAAACAGCAACGCAGATGTTGACACGCCGCGGTTGTGTCCGCAGGTTGCGTGCACCGGGGCAAAGCCTGCTTCGGGTTTTCGCGGCGTCCTGCGCCGCTCTCAGCCGGGATCATCAGATGGAGACGCGACCGGGCTCGGAACGAATCTTTGTCGCGCCTGACACCGATCCGCTGGACGGACATGTGCAATGGGCACCGGAGAAATCGCTGTGGCTGGCGGGCGGGCATGACCATGGCCGCCATCGTGCTTGCGCCGGTCTGCTTCTCCTGGTCGGCATTTACGCTCTTCCTCGCGGCCAGCGCCATCACGCTCTGCGCCGGCATTCCGTCGGCATGCATCGGAAGCTGATCCATGCGAGCTTCGACTGTCCGCTCTGGCTCGAACATCTCTTCGTCTATCTCGGCACGCTTGTCGGCATGGCCGGCCCGTTCGGCATGATCCGCCTGCACGACTTTCGCGACTGGGCGCAGCGCCAGGGCGCGTGCCACGACTATTCCCGCCATCACGCCGGCTTCTGGCGCGATGCATGGTGGCAATTGCATTGCCGCCTGGTGTTGCGCCATCCGCCGGACTTCCGGCTCGAGCCGAGGCTCGCCGGTGACCGGTTCTATGCCTTCGTCGAACGCACATGGATGTTGCAGCAATTGCCGTGGGCTCTCCTCTTCTTCGCGATCGGCGGCATGGACTGGCTGGTCTGGGGCATCTGCGTGCGCGTCAGCGTCTGCGTCACCGGACACTGGCTGGTCGGCCACTTCTCCCACACCAGAGGCGAGCAAATCTGGATCATCGATGGCGTCGCCGCCCAGGGGGCTACATTGTCCGCCTCGCCGCGCTGATCAGCATGGGCGAGAACTGGCACAACAACCATCATGCCTATCCGGGCTCGGCGAAGATGGGGCTGTTGCCGGGACAGGTCGATCCCGGCTGGTGGCTGATCCGGCGCTTGAAGCCGTCGGGCTCGTCTGGAATGTCAGGACGCCGCACAATCTGCCGGAGCGGCCCGGGCTGCGGCGGCTGACGGAGGCGACGTTCACAGGATTGGTCGAGCCGTCACAAGAGCTGATTGGACGCTAATCTCCGCGCGCCTCATAGTGGCTGGGCTCATGAGCCACAATTCCGGAAAGAGAGTCAGTTGCGTGCTCGACCTGTCTACAGACGATCTCGAATTCGCCACCCGCCGAGTGGTCGCGACACCGATGCGGTCTTCTCCTGCGTTGGACGCCCGGATCGGGCGAACGATCTACGTCAAGGATGAAACCGTTCAACACGGAGGATCGTTCAAGTTTCGGGGGGCGATTCTCGGAGCCAAAAATGCAGCGCATGGTGTGGTGGCAGCGGGAGCCGGCAACTTTCCGATTGCTGTCGGCTTGGCCGCTCGAGCGCTCGACAAACCTGTATGCCTGGTCGTCCCCCACGACGTGCCGGACTTCAAGAGAGCGCAGGTGATAGAAACAGGAGCCGAGATAGCGTTCACGGACCGCTCGGATCTCGTGGCACGCGCTCGATTGGAAGCCCAGCATCGGGGCTGGAGCAACTTGCATGCTTTCGAAAGCACAGAGATGGTCATGGGGAGTTACACTTTGGGCTCGGAGATCGCGGCCGCCATCCGAGAGAAAGGCGCAGGCAGGGATGCTATCGTCGTGGCTTGTGGCGGTGGCGGACTGGCGGCAGGTGTCACCCTTGCCTTGCGATCCCGATCGATCGACGCAGCCATCTACGTCGTCGAACCGCAAACGCACCGGCGCTATGCCAAGGCCCGCGAAGCCGGGGAGCCGATCACGATCAGTCCCTCCGGAGAGACCATCTGCGATGCGCTGCAATCGCGTCAGATCGGTGCCCTCGCATTCGACGTGCTTGAAAGATCAAACGTCCATGTGTCTGCCGTCGACGATGGTCTTGTGAGGGCGGCAAGGGGACTTCTGCGAGAGATGTATGGCATCCGTGCAGAGCCCAGCGGCGCTCTGGCGATGGGGGCGGTGCTGGGAGGTGTCGTGGGCAAAGGGCACGATCGCTTATGGGTGATTGCCTGCGGAGGCAACGTACCTTCCTCCGGCGATGAGAGTTGACGGGCTTGCATGAACGAGGCGGAGACCGCTGTGCCGGATTGCGCTACGCTCCATCCGGGCTACGGCGCCTGCCACAAGCTCCATCGTCATCCTGAGGTGCTCTCCTTGCGATGCGTCAGCATCGCAAGGAGAGCCTCGAAGGATAGGCTGCGGGCGCTTGCGGGTCATCCTTCGAGGCTCGCTTCGCTCGCACCTCCAGCGACAACCGCTTCGCGGTTGCGCGGGATGACGGTTGAGTGTGTTGCGGCAGTGCATGGCTGCTGTTCGAGCACACCCAATTGTCTTGAGCCGCCCACACCGAACGTGTAAGGCCCCAAGAGTCCTTTCCTGGTGCCCGCTTGAACCCCCTTCCGCAAAACCCCATGGCCGCGTCCGGATCGTTCGCGGCGATGAAGTCCGTGCCTTATCGGCTGCAGTTCATCGCCTATGTGCTGGCGATGATGGCCGACAATATCGAGCATGTGATCAGCTATTGGGTGGTGTTCCAGAAATTCCACTCGCCGACGCTGGGCGGCTTTGCGGTGCTGTCGCACTGGCTGCCCTTCCTGCTGCTCTCGGTCGCGGTCGGCGGGCTGGCCGACCGGTTCGATCCGCGCCGCATCATCCAGTGCGGCATGCTGCTGTTCATCGTGGCATCAAGTGGATGGGGCTTCTTCTTCATCACCGACACCATCCAGATGTGGCACGCGATGCTGCTGCTGGTGATCCATGGCTGCGCGGGTGTCCTTTGGCAAACACCGAACCAGCTGCTGCTCTACGACCTCGTCGGCCCCGCAGACCTTCCGAGCGCGGTCCGGCTGAACGCGATGGCGCGCTATCTCGGCATCCTGGTCGGACCTGCGGTCGGCGGAATCATCATGCTGACGCTCGGCGCCTCGCACGGCATCATCTTCAACACGCTGTTCTATCTGCCGATGCTGCTGTGGCTGTTCTGGGCGCCGGTGCGCGACAGCAGCCTCGCTGTCAGGCGGTTCGCGGTGCGCGGCCTTGCCGACATCCTGCTGACCATCCGCGCCATCGGCACCCAGCCGGTGCTGACCGCGATGACATGGCTTGCCGGGCTCACCTCCTTCATGATCGGCAACGCCTATCACGCCCAGATGCCGGGCTTTGCCGGCGATCTCGGCCATGGCGATCCCGGCGTGTCCTACAGCGTGCTGCTGGCAGCCGACGCCGCCGGGGCACTGCTCGCCGGCATTGCGCTGGAATCCTGGGGACGCCTCAAGGGCACGCCGCGTACCGCGATCCTGCTCGCGACCTTCTGGAGCCTGGCCCTGCTCGGGTTCGCGGCGGTGCGGATCTATCCGGTCGCGATCGCGCTGCTGTTCGGCGCCGGCTTCTTCGAGCTGTCCTTCAACACCATGGCGCAGGCGCTGGTGCAGCTGAATGCGCCTTCTGACATCCGCGGCCGCGTCGTCGGGCTCTACAATATGGCCGGGCTCGGCATGCGGGCCTTCAGCGGCATCACCGTCGGCGTGTTTGGCGCGGCGATCGGCATTCACTGGTCGCTGGGACTCTCGGCCGCCGCGCTGCTGGGGCTGCTGTGTCTGCTTTACGGGCGGGCGACCAGGAAAGCCTAGGGCGCAGCCCGATACCGTCCGCCCCTGATGTGGCTTTTTCAACGCGTCGTGTCGCTCGGTATTCGCCGCGCCAGATCATAACGCGGCATTAACCCTATGCAGCTTAGGGTGGTGTTGGACTCCGCCAGGCGGGGGGTCGGGTTGTGAAAATGGCGTTGGCGAACAAAAAATTTCTTCCAGCCGCAGAGGAACGTCGGCGTTTCCAGCGGGTGAAGGTGCACCTGCTCGGCCGTTACATGCTGCCGGATCGCCGGGAATTCCCCTGTCAGGTGATCAACATGTCGCCCGGCGGGCTCGCGCTGCTGGCGCCCGGCATCGGCAATGTCGGCGATCGCGTGGTCGCCTATCTCGACCATATCGGCCGGGTCGAGGGCAAGATCACAAGGATCATCGACAACGGCTTCGCCATGACGGTGGGCGCGACGCCGCGCAAGCGCGACAAGCTCGCGGCCCAGCTGACCTGGCTTGCCAACCGCGACATCCTCAATCTGCCGGAAGACCGCCGCCACGACCGCATCGTGCCGCGCAACCCGATCGCGGTTCTGACGCTCGAGGACGGTACCAAGATGACCTGCCGCATCATCGACCTGTCGCTGTCGGGCGCAGCCATTGCCGCGGAGAACCGCCCACCGCTGAGATCGACCGTATTGCTCGGCCGGGTCCAGGGGCGCGTGGTCCGAAACCTCGAAGACGGCTTCGCACTCGAGTTCCTGCATTCGCAGCCGATCGAGACTCTCGAAGAGAGCGTTACCGCGCGGTAAAGCGAAAGCACAGCAAAACCCCGGCTTTTCCAGCCTCAAAGGCGGCCTCCGCGATGCGGAAGCCGCCTTTTTTCGTATCTTGACGCGACCGCACGCGGGTTAACGTGCGACCTGCTCCCGGCAGAAACCCCAGTTCCGCCAGCGTGCGCGCGTTAATTGCTACAATTTGAATCAATTGCAGTCGTTTCAAATTTTAGTCGAATTCACTTCAAGTATAGATCGATTTGGCCGCGACTTTTACTTGTATTCGTCTCGACTTGACTTGACTGACTTAGCGGCAACTCAAAAGCTCCGTGCGAGATGTGGTCCCAACAAGAAACGGGGGCCGCAATGTTGGACTTCACGGGACAGGGGAAGGCACTGGCACTTGTTGCCATGCTGTTCGGGATCAGCGCGACAGCGCAGGCCGGCGAAGGCCGTCTGCTCTACGCCAGCCTCGGCGACACCACGCGTGCGCCGATCGGCTGGGTCGAGTTTTGTGCCGAGAATGCCGCCGAATGTCAGGGCGGGCCGACGCAGCCGCGCGACATCGTGATGTCGCAGACCGCGTGGCGCGACCTGACCAAGGTCAATCGCTGGGTCAACGAGACGATCAAGCCTTTGACCGACCAGGACCACTGGGGCGTCGTGGAGAAATGGTCGCTGCCGACTGACGGTTACGGCGACTGCGAAGACTACGTGTTGTTGAAGCGCAAGATGCTGATGGATGCCGGTTGGCCGCGTGAGGCCCTGCTCATCACCGTCGTGCGCGACAGGAAGGGCGAAGGACATGCGGTGCTGACGGTGAAGACCGACAAGGGCGAGTTCGTTCTCGACAATCAGAACGAGAACGTCGTCGCCTGGACGGAGACCGGCTACCGCTTCGTCAAGCGCCAGTCGCAGGCCGATCCCAATGTCTGGGTCTCGCTCGGCGATACCAGGCCGGCGGTCTCCACCGCCAGCGCAAGAGATCAGTAGTTGAGAGAGAAACGAGTTACGCGACCGGTCACATCCCCACCCCTCCCCGTCCCAGACCGGATCGCGCGCGGCCAGGCTTCCCCCAAAGCCTGGCCGCAACAATTTTGGGGCGGTCGGGTCAGCGGTGCCAGACTGTTCCTGTAGGTTCTGCCAGCCTTGATGGGATCTTCGACCAGCCTGATGGCGTCGCGCGGATTGCCGTCGACCAGCAGGAGATCGGCGAGCGCGCCTCCCCAACCACTCCGAGCTTGTTTGAGCCGCTACGCGATTGCAGCCTTTGACCGCCACGCCAGAGTGAGCCAGCCGGTGCCGTGCGACTGCAGGTCGAGGCCATCGCACCACTCCGCGGAACGGATCTCAACAGAAGATGACTTGGGAACTCAACGTCGGCTCCGTTCCAGAGCTCGATACGCTCCGAGCATTTTGCGTGCAGAACCCGCAGCCAGCCAATTTGCAACCGCAGGACTTTTCGCACTTCAGCCATTTCCTGCGAGAGGGCTTGTTCTTCTCCGACAGGTAAGCACGACTGTCGCGCTCGCGTCGAACTCGACTCACTCAAATGACCGGCATTCGCGCGACAGGAGTGATCGAGCAGATGTTGCAACGCCGCCATGTGGGAGTACGATCGCCACCATGATCTCGTGGGGATGGGCGGCACAAGGGTTGAAAGCGAGGGGCGAGACCTGAACGACGAGGCGTAACATGGTGGCGCAAACGAGTGACGGACGTATCCTGCTGGTCAAGAAGCTCGGCGGACTCATCGCAATCATCATCGGATGCCTGCTGACCGCGGTCGGCGTGACCTTTGAATCCAGTGGAACGACTTTCGTAGGCGTTCTCTTCCTGGCGGCGGGCGCTGTTTTGCTTGTGCTGAAGGTCATCAGGCGGAACGACGGATCGTCGCTGCCATAGCGGGCCGGCGCGGTTCGCTATGCACCCAGCACGTCCGCGAGCCGCAGTTCGTCAGCAGCGGGATCTTTCAGGAACAGCTCGGCCTCGATCTCGTTCAGATGCGACAGCATCTGGGCGCGCGCGGTCTCTCCGTCGCCCTTGCGGATCGCGGTGACGATCCCGGCATGATGATCGGTGCCGCAAGCCGGCGTGTCGTGGCGGCGATAGAGCAGGATGATCAGCGACGAGCGCGCGATCAGCTCCTTCAGGAAACCGAGATATATGCTGTGGCCGCTCATCTCGGCGATAAGGCGATGAAAATCGCCGGACAGCCGGACCGAGGCGCGCGCATCGCCGCGCGCCTCGGCCTCGCGCTCCTCGGTGAGGTGTTGCTGCAGGCGATCGATCCACGTCGGCGACACCGCGTCGACGGCGTGGTCGACGATGGTCGGCTCGATCAGGCGGCGCGCCTCGAACACCTCGCGCGCGTCAGCCGGCGTCGGGCGCGCGACGAAGGCGCCGCGGTTCTTCTCGATGTTGACGATGCCCTCGTGCGCGAGCTGCTGGAGCGCGGTGCGAACCAGCGTGCGGCTTGCGCCATAGATCTCGCCGATCTCGTCCTCGCCGAGCTTGGTGCCCGGCAACAGACGGTGCTCGAGGATTGCCGCGGTCACACCCTCCCTGATCCGGATAACGCGATCGCCCACGTCGGGCGCGTCGGATCTCGGGCGGGATTTGGCGGCCATTAGTTCGAAGTCTGGGTTTGAGGACTCGATCGGAGATGGTCAGTCCCGGATCGTAAACGATGAGTTGTATCCAATCACAGGCGAAACTTTATACAATCTTCGCCCATTTCGTGTGCACACCCCGCCCGCCCTCTGCGCCGCACAAATGTGCCGAAGTTCGATCTAACGACCTGACTTCGCTGCACAGTTTTCCAATTTGGCAATTTTGGCGCTGTTGGCACGGACCTTGCGGAGAGGGGCAGAACATCGCCTCTCTCGCGGACATGCCATGGCCACTCCCGCCGCTCTCGAACTGGTTGCCGTCACCAAGCGCTATGACACCACGCTGGCGGTCGACAATGTCAATCTGAAGATCCCCGCCGGCACCTATTGCTGCCTGCTCGGCCCGTCCGGCTGCGGCAAAACCTCGACGCTGCGCATGATTGCCGGCCATGAGGCAGTCAGCGAGGGCGACATCATCCTGGGCCCGCAGAACGTGACCGATTTGGCGCCCGCCAGCCGCGGCACGGCGATGATGTTTCAGTCCTACGCGCTGTTTCCGCATCTGAGCGTGCTCGACAATGTTGCTTTTGCCCTGAAAATGCGCGGCATCGACCGCGCGACCAGGCACAAGCGCGCCGGCGAGCTTCTGGAACTGGTGGCGATGAGCCCCTACGCGGGTCGCCTGCCCGCCCAGCTCTCCGGCGGCCAGCAGCAGCGCGTCGCACTCGCGCGTGCACTGATCACCGAGCCGCAGATCCTCCTCCTCGACGAGCCGCTGTCCGCGCTCGATCCATTCCTGCGCGTCAAGATGCGCGGCGAGCTCAAACGGCTGCAGCGCGAGCTCGGCATCAGCTTCATCCAGGTCACCCACGGCCAGGAGGAGGCGATGGCGCTTGCCGACCACATCGTGGTGATGAATCAGGGCAAGATCGAGCAGCAGGGCACGGCCCGCGACATCTTCCACCATCCCCGCACCGAATTCGTGGCGCGCTTCATCGGCGGTCACAACGTCCTCAGCGACGCCGGAAAACTCATCGCCGTGCGCGCCGATCAGCTCGGCATCAAGCCGGTCACTGACGGCGCGTTCGGCGCGCCGGCGCTGCTGACCCAGACCGAGTACCAGGGCTCTTATGTCGCCGTCTCGCTCACGCTCGACGACGGCACCGCCCTGTTCTCCCACGTTCCCGAAGCCACCTTCGATGTCCATCCGTTCCGGCCGGGCGATCGCGTGCTGGCCACCTGGGATCCCGCCAAGGCGCAACGTCTGCAATAGCGCCGTCATCACAGAAAATGCGCAACACAGAGGAGTGACTGGAATGACAAAGACCACCAAGACATCGGGCGTCAGCCGCCGCACGCTGCTCAAGGGCACCGCGGGTCTCGCGGGCCTCGCCGCCGGCTCCGGCGCCATCACCGGCTTCCCCTACGTAATGTCGGCCGAGCCGAAGGTGCTGCGCTATCTCGGCACCGCCGTGAACGAGGGCGACGACATCTCCAAGCAGTGCCTGAAGGACACCGGCATCAAGATCGAATACATCACCGCGACCACCGACGACGTCACCAAGCGCGTGATGACCCAGCCGAACTCCTTCGACGTGCTGGACACCGAATATTTCTCGCTGAAGAAGATCGTTCCGTCGGGCAACATCCTTGCCCTCGACGCCAAGAAGATCAAGGAATTCGACAACATCACGCCTGTCTTCACCAAGGGCGAGACGCCCGGCGGCAAGAAGATCGGCGGCCAGGGCACCGCGCCGTGGAAAGTGCTCTATCTCGAGGGCAAGGATTCCAAGAAATTCGCGACGTCGCCGACCGAGTACGTCACGCTGATCCCGACCGTGTACAACGCCGACACGCTTGGCATCCGTCCCGACCTCATCAAGCGCCCGATCAACTCCTGGGCTGAGCTGCTCAACCCCGAGTTCAAGGGCAAGGCCTCGATCCTCAACATCCCCTCGATCGGCATTATGGATGCCGCGATGGTCGTGGAAGCCACCGGCAAGTACAAATATGCCGACAAGGGCAACATGACCAAGGAAGAGATCGATCTCACCATGAAGGTGATGACCGAGGCGAAGAAGGCCGGACAGTTCCGCGCGTTCTGGAAGGACTTCAACGAAAGCGTCAACCTGATGGCTTCGGGTGAGACCGTGATCCAGTCGATGTGGTCGCCGGCGGTGACGAAGGTGCGTTCGATGGGCATCGCCTGCACCTTCCAGCCGCTCAAGGAAGGCTACCGCTCCTGGGCATCGGGCTTCTGCGTCTCCAAGGGCGTGTCCGGTCCGAAGCTCGATTGGGCCTACGAGTTCGTCAACTGGTTCTTGTCAGGCTATGCCGGCGCCTATCTCAATCGCCAAGGCTACTACTCGGCCGTGCTCTCGACCGCAAAGGCCAACATGGAGCCGTACGAGTGGGCCTACTGGATGGAGGGCAAGCCCGCCGAGAAGGACATCAAGGCGCCCGACGGCTCGCTGCTGGAGAAGGCAGGTTCCGTGCGCGACGGCGGCTCCTACGAGGACCGCATGGGCGGGGTGGCGTGCTGGAACGCCGTGATGGACGAGAACGACTACATGGTCCGCAAGTGGAACGAGTTCATCGCCGCGTGATGGATACGTCGGAGGACATCCTGCAACAGGCGCCCCCGGACATTGTCCGGGGGACCGACACGAGGCGCGCGGCCAAATCCGCGCGCCTGTCGCCCTCCTTCGTCTCCTGGCTACAGGCCGGGCCGATGATGCTGGTGTTTGTCGCCTTCTTCCTGATCCCGCTCGTCTTCGTCGTCATTGTCTCCTTCTGGGACTACAACGAATACCAATTGCTGCCGGCGCTCTCGGGCCGCGGCTACACCGACACGTTCGAAGGCTGCATCGCGCAGCTCCCCGATCTCTGCACCATCGCAAAAACCTATGTGAAGACGCTGAAGCTGTGCTTCCTGGTCTGGGCCATCACGCTCTTCATCGGCTTCTGGGTCGCCTATTTCCTCGCCTTCCACGTCAAATCCAAGACCTGGCAGATGGGACTCTCGCTGCTCTGTACGATCCCGTTCTGGACCTCCAACGTGATCCGCATGATCGCCTGGATCCCGCTGCTTGGGCGCAACGGGCTGGTGAATTCCGGACTGATGAAGACGGGCCTGATCAACCAGCCGCTGGAGTGGCTGCTGTTCTCCGAATTCTCGGTGGTGCTGGCGCTGGTGCACCTCTTCACCTTCTTCATGGTCGTGCCGATCTTCAATTCGATGATCCGCATCGACAAATCGCTGATCGAGGCGGCCTATGACGCCGGCGCCACCGGCTTCCAGACGCTGGTCAACGTCATCGTTCCCCTGGCGAAGCCCGGAATCGTGATCGGCTCGATCTTCGTCATCACCATCGTGATGGGCGACTTCATCACCATCGGCGTGATGGGCGGCCAGCAGATCGCGGCGGCCGGCAAGATCATCGAGACGCGGGTGAACGCGCTGCAATTCCCGGCCGCAGCCGCCAACGCCGTGATCCTGCTCGTCATCACGTTCCTGATCATCACCATGATGTCGCGCATCGTCGACATCAAGAAGGAGCTCTAGGCGATGAAGGAAGGGCGCCCCCGCAGCTTCTATATTCTCGCGATCTTCTTCGCAGCCTACGTGCTGTTTCTTTATGGACCGATGATTGCGATCTACGTGTTGTCGTTCCAGGGGCCCCAAGGTGGCCTCACCTTCCCGATGAACGGCGTGTCGACCTATTGGCTGACAAAGCTGTTCCAGGGCACCGGCATCATCGATCTCGGCGCGTCCTTCCGCCGCTCGCTGTTGCTTGGCGTCATCGTGATGGCTGTCACGGTCGTGCTGTCGATTGCCGCCGGCATGGCCTTCCGCAGGAAGTTCAGGGCGCAGAGCATTCTGTTCTATTCGGCGATTGCGAGCCTGATCGTGCCCTCGATCATCACCTCGCTCGGGATCTCGCTTGAATTCCGTATCATCGACGATCTGATCAAGGCGCATTGGAACGAGAATTTCGAGACATCGATGGGCCTGCTGACCTCCGGGCTCGGTGCGCATCTGACCTGGACGCTGCCGTTCGGCCTGCTGATCATGTTCGCGATCTTCAACCGCTTCGATCCCCGGCTCGAGGAGGCCGCACGCGATCTCGGCGCGACGCCGTGGCAAACGTTCCGCCATGTCGTGCTGCCGATCATCCTGCCGTCGGTGATCGGTATCGGTCTGTTCGGCTTCACGCTGTCCTGGGACGAACTCGCGCGCTCCAGCCAGGCGATCGGTGCGGTCAATACATTGCCGCTCGATCTCCAGGGCCTCACCACGACAGTGACGAACCCGGACATCTATGCGCTCGGCACGATCATCTCCGCGGTCTCCTTCGCTGTGATCGCGCTCGCGCTCGGCACGATCCACATGCTCAACAAGCGCCAGGCGGCCAAGGGCTCGGACGCCGGCAAAGGACTCCTCTGATCGCGATGCGGCTTCACGTCGTCAATCCCAACACCACCGCGTCGATGACGGCGAAGATCGCCGCAGCGGCACGGGCGGTCGCGCTGCCCGATACCGTGATCGACGCGCGCCAGCCGGCGATGGGCCCGGTCTCGATCGAGGGATTCTACGACGAGGCCTTCGCCGTCCCGGGCATGCTCGGCTGCATCCGCGAGGCCGACCGCGACGGCGCGAATGCCCACATCATCGCCTGCTTCGACGACACCGGCCTCGATGCCGCGCGCGCGGCGGCACAAGCGCCTGTCATCGGTATCGGCGAAGCGGGCTTCCACATCGCAAGCCTGATCGCCACACGCTTTGCCGTGGTGACGACGCTCGGTGTCTCCATCGTGCCGATCGAACATAATCTGCGGAAGTACGGCCTCGCCGAGCGTTGCGCCCGCGTCCGCGCCGCCGAGGTCCCTGTGCTCGCGCTCGAAGAGCGCAACTCAGACGCCCTTGGAAAGATCTCCGCGGAGATCACCGCCGCGATCCGAAACGATCGTGCTGAAGCAATCGTGCTCGGCTGTGCCGGCATGGCCGATCTTGCCGCCGAACTCGCCGACACACACGGCCTGCCCGTGGTCGACGGCGTCGCGGCTGCGGTGACGCTGGCCGAGGGACTGGTGCGGCTCGGGTTGAAGACCTCGCGGCTCGGCCCGTACGCGGCGCCGAGGCCGAAGCCCTATGCCGGTCCATTCGCGCCATTCCAGCCCTAGCCTGGCCCCGCCGACGGTCCGTCAGGCGAAGACCGCCGGTGACCGGCACCGGCCTCGTCGGCCTACTCGTCTTTGCCACCGACGTCGTGGAGCGCGCGACCTGGTAGAGCAACAGGTCCACGTTTTCTTCTTCGGCCAGTGACCTCGGTCGCAGGAGCCGTCCCTCTGGTCAATCGCGTTTTTTCCACCGACGGCCACCTTTTCGTCCCATTTGTTGCTGAACGGTAACCCTTTCGGGACGTCCCGGCCGCCCTGTTTCTCGTGCTGCCGCTCTTCGCCACTCGCCAAGTTTCAATTTGGGTTTTGTCAGCGATGATCGATCTCGCAGAGGACACACCGTCCAATCCATTCGTCCGCCTCGGCGCCCAGCCGATCGCGTTGACGGCTGCCGCGCTGCTGCTGCTGATCGCCGGGGTCACCTCGATCGCGATCTGGCGGGCTTATACCGGCGCTGCCCCCGAAACCGACCGGGCGGTCGCGTCGCGGCAGCTCCAGGTGCGGGCGGCGCAAGCCTCCGAGCAACTCGTCGAGAAGACCAAGGGGCTGGAGGCGACCCAACAGGAATCGATCGACCAGCTCCAGGTCGTTCAGGACCAGCTTTTGACCATGAAGCGGCTGCTCGCCTCGCAACAGGCCGACACTAAGCGCCTGTCAGAACAGGTGGCCAATCTGAACGACGCCATCGACGGGTTGCGGCAATCCTTTGCCAGTGTTCGCGCCAACGAGGCTGACGCGCCCGCAGTTACCCCGAGGAAACCGGCGCGCCACCGTGTCCATGCCAGCGCCCGCAAACGCGCAAGCGGCTGATTGGATCCCTCGCTACGGGCTTTATTTTTGTCAGATGTGAAATGGATCACATTCGCCCGTATGATTCCGCGCGATGCTGACCCATACCGGATGGCGTGAGCCGATTTCAATATCCGGGGCTGGCAAGGTCGTTGACGGTATACTGCGTCAACGGCCTTGTTTTTTGGCTCCGTATTCTGGTGCCTCGCTGGGCCGGCTTTATTCACAGACCTGAACGCGGCGAACGCGCCAGCCCCCACTGCGTCATGACCCGCTGCCGCACGAGGTAGCACTGCGAGCCATAGCCGCCATCGTCATATCCCGCGCCGTAATAATAGGGGTCGCCGTAGTACGGGTAGCCATAGCCATAGGCACCAAAATAGCCGGCGCCCGCGATACCGGCACCAAGGGCGACACCGGGCCAGAAACCGCCGCCATGCCAGCCGTGGCCCCAGCCGCCGTGACCCCAGCCGCCGGTCCAATGGCCACCACCACCCCAATGGCCGCCGCCACCGAAACCAGCCCGCGCCTGCGCCGCCTCGGGCGCTGCGAGGCCGACTGCCGCGACGGCCAGCGCGGCCATGATCATCTTGCGTAACATCAACTCACCCTCCGCGTGGACACGCTCCACACTTCAAAACAGGTGCAAGCTAGTGTCACTCTGGAATTGATGATAGGCGCGCCGGCTCACTTCCGCGCGAGCGTCAGCAGCCGCGGTGACATCTCGCGCTTGGCGATGCGGTCGAGGACCGCCGCGACATATTCGCGACGTCGCCGCTGAACAATCGGCTCTTGTTGGCCTTCATTGCGACCACGGCGGCCTTGCCGTCGAGCATGATCAGGCCCTGCGGCATGCTGTTGATCGCGGCGGCGAGCTGCCACTTCTTGGCCTGGTACTTGTCGTTGAACTGGTCGCGCTCGTTGCACAATGTCGGACAGGCGGGCCAACACCGAGGCCCGCATCACGACGACGTTCAAGCCGGCGCGACGAGCTCAAGCATGAACAGATAGCCCGCGGCGAGCGGTTCTCGTCCACGGCCTCGGCGAGTTCACGGTGACGGCGCACCGGACCATCGGCGAACTGCTTGGCCGCACCAACTCGGGCCCGGCCCGATCACCGGGCATGGCCTCAGCCGATCCGCTTGAGGCCCTTTTTGAAGCGCGGGCCGTTGGCGACGTAAAACCTCGCCGCACTTCCCATCTTCTGCACCTGGGGCTCGTCGAGTGTGCGGATCACGCGCGCGGGCGAGCCGATGATCAGCGAACGTTCGGGAAATTCCTTGCCCTCGGTGATCACGGAGCCGGCGCCGACGATGCTGTTGCGGCCGATCTTCGCGCCGTTCATCACGATCGAGCCCATGCCGATCAGCGCGCCCTCCTCGATGGTGCAGCCATGCAGGATGACGTTGTGACCGACGGTGCAGTTCCTGCCGACGACCAGCGGAAAGCCGAGATCGGTGTGGCAGGTCGAGCCGTCCTGCACATTGGCGCCCTCGCCGATCTCGATCCACTCATTGTCGCCACGCAGCACCGCACCGAACCAGACGCTCGCACCCGGCTTCAAGCGCACGCGGCCGATCACGGTCGCAGTTTCCGCGATGAAATAGTCGCCGTCAGAGGGAAGATCGGGCGCCTGCCCGTCGAGCTCGTAGATCGCCATGGAGGTCTCCTGTCGCGTCAAACCCAGCCATAGCGAAACGACGGCGCGGAGGCAAAGGTCGCCGCAGCGGGCCCCCCTGCAAACGTCAGCCCAGGACGCCGGTGGCGCGCAGCGTCATCAGGAAGAAAGTGCCGCTCATCATGCTCCAGAAGCCGGCAATGACGGTCGCCATCATCACGAATTCGAAGCGGCGGCTTTCCAGCCGCATGCCGCGCAGCGTGTTGCGCATGATGATGAAGGGCGCGGCAAACACCAGGAACGGCACCGCTGCAAATGTCCGGGGGGCGACGCCCTCCTGCAACAGCCCGAAACCCGCGGGCCGCTGCGACATCGCCTGGTATCCATTGGCGAGCGCGCCCGCGAGCGCGAAGCCGATGCAGATCGCGAACAAGGTGTTGAGAGCTTCAGGTGTCATCGGAACAGTCCGCCCATACGCAACGCGAGGAGCCTTCCTGTGACAAATCGTGCCGGTTAACGCTACATTATCCTTAAGCGAAGGTTAACGGCGCCCCCGCCCGACG
This sequence comes from Bradyrhizobium sp. USDA 4472, assembly GCF_054058595.1. NCBI lineage: Bacteria > Pseudomonadati > Pseudomonadota > Alphaproteobacteria > Hyphomicrobiales > Nitrobacteraceae > Bradyrhizobium > Bradyrhizobium sp. USDA 4472. The sequence continues at coordinate 5,463,304 of NZ_JBSSAM010000001.1, read as the reverse complement.
CAGAGCCGCCTTGTTCCCGGCAGGATCGGAACGTTCCGCGAAATCGCCGTCACGTGCCATATTCGCCGGTGATTCGTCGGCCAGCGGCCGACCCGGCCCATTTGCGTGACGTCATGACGGTGTTTTCGGCAACCTCCCCTCGCTCGCCCAAGGCAAGCGCAAGAACGCGCCCGCGGGCGCATTTCGTCCCGCTCGCGCTCACGGGCGTGTTCGCGGCGGGTGCGGTCGCGCTGGTCGCCTATCTGCTGTGGCCGACCTGGAGCCCGGGCGGCGTTGATGCTCCGGACAAGCTGCCCGTCAGCGTCGGCGGGACGCTGTTCAACCTGCCGATCTCCGCGATCCGGATGAAGATCCAGCGGCACTCCGGACCGCAGGAGCGCATCGATCTCGATTTCCTCTATCCCTCGCTCGACGCACCGAGCGGCCCGACGCATGTGACCGCCGATACCGTCAACACGGCCATGCAGCCGATCGACCGCATCTTCCTCTCGATCGCGGCACATCACGATGCGCTTTCGCCCGAGCAACGCACCGCGACCATCTATCCGCACTATCTCGACCAGTCCGTGACGACACCTGCCGATGGATTGACGATGCGCCCGTTCCGCAGCGACACGCCCTATGGCAGCGAGGATCTCTATTCCGCCACCAGCCCCGCGCTGACTGCGCGCTGCACGCGCGATGCAGCCACACCCGGGATGTGCCTGTCGGAGCGCCGCGTCGACGGCGCCGACCTCACCTTCCGCTTTCCGCGCAGCTGGCTGTCGCAATGGCGTGACGTCGCGGACGCCATGGACAAGCTGACCGCGCAGTTGCGCGGGCCGAAGGCGTAAGCGCGGCCTCGATAACAAAAAGTCGAAAACAACCCCATGCACAGTAGCCGGGGCCGGCGACGGTTCGTATTTACCGAATTATGACTTGACCCGTCGGGCAAAACAGGGGCACGATGGCATCATCGCACGATCCCCCGGCCCCCGCGCAGTTCAGTCGCTCCCTCGTCGCGCTCCTCCCAGCGATAGTCCGGCAGATCCAGCCTGTCCGCGATGTCGCGGCCGACTACAAGTCTGGCCGCACCGGGCAACGAGAACGCCCTGACGACCTGGTTTCGAAACCACAGGCCGCGCGACGTCCTCGGCGCGAAGGCAGCGGCAAAGCGCTTCGCTCCGCGCTGCTTCCTGGAGATATAGCTCCGCAATCGCGTCTCGTAGGCGCTGAATGCTTCGCAGTAGCTGCCGCCAGCGCGTGCGAGCTCACCGGCAAGCACGTAGGCGGAGATCATGGCGAGCGCCGAGCCCTGCCCCGCGACCAGCGACACGCAGAAGGCCGCATCGCCAATCAGGGCAACGCGCCCTCGCGACCAGCGGTCCATCTCGATCTGGCTGACACGATCGAAATACAACTCGTCCGCACGATCCAGTTCGCCGGCGATCGCCGGCCACTCCCATCGCGCGGCGCGATAGACGTCACGCAGCTTCGCCTTCTGCTCGGCAACCGTGGCGGGCCATCGATCGGTGTCACCGGTGAAAATGCAAACGAACAGCGTTCGGTCATCACGCAGGGTAAAGCGCCCGATCATGCGGCCCGGCTTGGCGTACATGAGGTACGTGTTCTCGTCGCGCCTGTCGTAACCGTCGGTCTCGAATGCGGCGGCACCGTAGCCGAGATGCCGTTCGAAAGCCTGTTGCGGCCCGAAGGCAAGACGCCGTACCTGTGAATGTAGACCGTCGGCGCCGACCACGAGATCGAAGTGGCGCTCTCCACCACGCCGCAGGCGAACCCTGACCTCGTCGGCCCGCTCCTCGAGCGCGACGATCTCGTCGCCGAAGAGGACCTCGATGGAATCGGCAGATGCCTCGTACAGCAAGCGCGACAGATCGCTTCGCGCCAGCGTGACGTAACGTCCACCCGTGAGTTCGTCGAATACGCGTGTGCCGAAGCCGGCAACGCGCCCGCCGTCATCGTCGACGATGCGCATCTCGCGCACGTGATAGCCGGCGCGATTGATCGCCGGCAGCAGCCCCATGCGTTCTGCAATGTCGTAACCCAGTCCCCAGAAATCGATGACGTAGCCGCCGCGACGAAGCGCGGGCGCACGCTCGACCAGCGTCGGCACGTAGCCGGCACGCTGCAGCCAATAGGCCAATGTCGGCCCCGCGATCCCCGCCCCGGAGATCAGCACAGATTTCATGAAGGGAATATGGGACGGGCGGCGACCGATTACACCGCCGCGTCAATCACCAAATGATGACCGCGGAGTTCCGCGTCACGTCACCGGCCGGCCTACTCCTGATCGACCAGATCGTCTTCCAGGATCGCCATCTGAAACTGGAACGAGCGATCATCGTCCTCGTCGTCGACGAACAACACGCCGATGAACTCCTCGCCGATATAGACCTCGGCGGAATCGTCCTTCTTCGGCCGGGGCACGACGCGGATCTTGGGATTGCCGAATACGCGCTTCAGATACGCATCTAACTTTCTGACTTCTTTGACGTCCACGGCAAGTCTCCGATCAAAATTGGTCGGCGGGTTTTAGGACGAGACGCGACGAACCGCCAGCATGAATTGCCAAAGAATTTGGGGACGAAAAGGCCGGAGAATCCGGCCCTTGAGCTCACGAATTCAAAGACCCATCGCGTTGATCATCTGGTCCATGGTGCGCGACGGCTCGGCACAGCCGGCCTCGCCGACGATCTTGGCCGGCACGCCGGCGACCGTGACGTTGTGCGGCACCGGCTTCACCACGACCGAGCCGGCCGCGATGCGCGCGCAATGGCCGATCTCGATGTTGCCGAGGATCTTTGCGCCGGCGCCGATCAAGACGCCATGACGAATCTTGGGATGGCGATCCTCGTTCTCCTTGCCGGTGCCGCCGAGCGTGACGCCATGCAGGATCGAGACGTCGTCCTCGATCACAGCGGTCTCGCCGCAGACGAAGCCGGTGGCGTGGTCGAGGAAGACGCCGCGGCCGATGCGCGCGGCCGGATTGATGTCGGTCTGGAACACCGCCGACGCGCGGCTCTGCAGGTAATACGCGAAATCCTTGCGGCCCTTCAGGTAGAGCCAGTGCGCCAGGCGATGGGTCTGGAGCGCGTGAAAGCCCTTGAAATAGAGCAAGGGATCGATGAAGCGCGAGGTGGCGGGATCACGGTCGTAAACGGCGACGAGATCGGCGCGGAAGGCGTTGCCCAAATCGGGATCGTCGCGCAAGGCTTCGTCGAAGGTCTGCCGCACCAGATCGCCCGACAGCGCGGAGTGATCGAGCCGGTCGGCGACCCGATGGACCACCGAATCTTCCAGGCGGCTGTGATGCAGCACGGTCGAGTAGATGAAGGTCGCAAGCTCGGGCTCGCGGTGGACGATGTCCTCGGCCTCGCCGCGGATCCGATCCCAGATCGGATCGAGCGTCGCGAGCTTTCCTCCCGGATTGACCTGATGCACTGCCATGGAATCTGCTCTTTCGAATTGGCTCGTTTGGCTGGCTCTATAGCATAGTCTAGACGACAAAGTCCTGACGGGCTTGCCTGAGAGTGAACAGCACCTTGCCCCGCAGAAGCATGCCAACGCCTTGAAACACAAAGGTTTCCCAGAACGCCCCCGAGCGGCGAGGTCGGCTCAAAGTGGTCAGAGTTTCGCCAAATTCAAGCCGGGCGGCGTCAAACTATTGGTGAATTTCGCCTCAACCACTATTGCGGGCATGGTCGGCACGAGGACGGAGCAATCTTGAGCATCACCACCGATCAATTGCGCGCGCGCGCCGCGGGTACCCTTTCGCTGCGGTTGGCGGCGGTGGCTCTGCCCCTCCTCATGATCGCACCGGCGTTCTGGAATGGTTATCCGCTGCTGCAGTGGGATACCGGCGGCTATCTGGCGCGCTGGTACGAGGGTTATCTCGTTCCCAGCCGCTCCACGGTCTTCGGCCTTTATCTGCATTATGGCGAGAATTTCGGGTTCTGGATCAACCTCGCGGTGCAGTCGCTGGCGACGCTGTGGCTGCTGCAGCTGACGCTGCGCGTGCTCTCGATGATGCAGACGTTCCGCTTCGTCGCGATCAGCTTGTTACTGATCCTGTCGACGGCCCTGCCCTGGCTCGCCAGCATGCTGCTCACCGACATCTTCGCGGGCCTTTCGATCCTGTCGCTGTTCCTGCTCGTCATCGGGGGACCGCGGACATCGGTGCTCGAAAAGATCTCGCTGTTCGTCTTCACCGCCTTTGCCGCCGCAACCCACAGCGCCACGCTCGGCGTGCTGCTCGGGCTCTGCGTGGCCGGCTGGATGGCGCGGCCGTTGCTCGGACGTCGCGTCCCGATCGCCGGGCTGGCCTACGCGAGCATGACCATCATAGCCGGCAGCCTGATGCTGCTGTCGGCCAACCACGCTCTGTCGGGGAAATGGGCCTGGACACCCGGCGGCTACGGCGTCGCCTTCGGCCGCATGATGCAGGACGGTATCGTGGCGCGTTTCCTCGATGACCATTGCGCGCGCGAGGACTTCAAGCTTTGTCCCTATCGCAACGAATTGCCGGCGACGGCCGACGAATTCCTGTGGGGCAACAGCATGTTCAACACGCTCGGCCGCTTCGACGGGCTCAATGACGAGATGGGCACCATCGTCGTGCGATCGCTCGCCGATTATCCGGTCTGGCAGGCCGGCGCGGCGCTGCGGGCGATGGGCCAGCAATTGCTCCACGTGGCGACCGGCGAAGGCGCCAGCGTCTGGATCCCGCACACCTATGGCATCATCGAACGCTACATCCCGGGGCAGGTCGCGCCGATGCGCGCGGCACGCCAGCAGCATTGGGGCCTCAATTTCGACTACGTCAACTGGCTGCACGTCCCGGTCGCGCTGGTCTCGATGCTGGGACTGCTCGCGCTGCTCGGACATGCGCTCGCCCATCGCAGGCTCGACGACCTGTCGCTGCTCGCGGCGTCCGTGACGCTCGCGCTGCTGGGCAATGCCTTCATCTGCGGCGTGATCTCGGGCCCGCACGACCGCTATGGCGCACGGATGGTGTGGGTGGCGACCTTCGTGGTGCTGATGGCGCTGTTTCGATCGATCGGCGGTGAACCAGCGGACGACGAATCAGCCGCGGCGTGAGAGGAAGTCGAGCACGCCTGATTTGTAGACCTTGTCGCCGACGGCCCGCATGTGATCGCGGCCCGGTATATCGAGCACTTCCGACCCGGGGATGATCGCGCCAAGCGCGCTGGCCGAACCCGCAACATCGTCGGTCGAGCCGACCGCGATCAGCACCGGCACGTCGATCCGCGCGGCCTCTTGCCTGGTCATGAGCTCGCGCGTGCCGCGCAGGCAGGCGGCGAGCGCACGCCGGTCGGAACGGGTTTGGTCTGCAAACGCACGAAAGGTGCGGCCGACCGGATCGCCGACGTCGCCGAGCGAGGGCGCCTCCAGCGCCTTCGCGACGTTCTCGCCGGGCCCCGTGCCCTCGATCAGGCCGCCGATGCCGATGCCGCCGAGAATCGCCGAGCGCAGCCGCTGCGGCTCGTTGAGGCCGAGCCAGGCCGTCATCCGCCCGCCCATCGAATAGCCCATGATGTCGGCCTGCGGGATGGCGAGATGATCCATCAACGCCAGCACGTCGCCGGCCATGGTGGGAATCGAGTATTGCGCGGGATCGTAAAGCTTTGCGCTCTCGCCATGGCCACGATTATCCAGTGCAATGACGCGGCGGCCGTTCTTGCGCAGCTCCGAGACCCAGGTCGGATAGACCCAGTTCACGTTCTTGCTCGAGGCAAAGCCGTGCACCAGGATGATCGGATCGCCCTCGCCTTCGTCGAGATAGGCAATTTCAACGGCGCCGTTGTGAAAGCTCGGCATCAGCAGTTCCGGATTGTTGGGAGGAAGAGTTGATCTTAGGCTGTTGCGGCCGCACTGGCCAGAGCGGCCTCGGCCGCAGCCTGGGCCCGGCGGAGCCGCCGCGCCCGCCTGCGATCGCACCAGGCCTGGGTCAGGCGCTCGGCGGTCGCCTTGATCGAGGACAGCAGGCCGAACAGCGTCAGGGCAGCGCCGAACAGCCACAGCGTGAGATCGAACGCCCCGCCGACGAGCAGCAGCGCACCGCGGCCGAGCACTTTCATGATCGCGCGCGTCTTGCTGCCTTGCGCTTCCGCAAGCCGCGCCGCGCGCGAAACATCCTTCGGCCCTTCGGCGATCCGCAGCGTATCCATTGCGCCGCGCGCACCTGATTTCTCGGCGACACGCGTGACATCCTTGCCGAGCCGGACCAGCGCGCCGGCTTTCTCGACGCGGAACGCGGCCTTGATCGCGCTCATGGTCTCTCCCGGCCGCAGCACCGAACCGGAGGCGACGGCGTTCTGCAGCATCGGCGCGTCGACCACCTCGCGCGCGGAGCGGCCGGCCCATGCGGCGAGACCTTCGCCGAGCCGTCCGACCTTGCGGGCATCCTTCACCAGCGTCAGCCCGGCGCGCACAGGCGCCGCGCCGCCGGCCGACACGTAGGTCACGGCTGTCACCGCGAGGCCTGCGGTGGCGAGGCCAAGCACCAGGCGGTCGGTGTCCTCGCCCATGGCGAGATGCTTGCCCTCGCGCACGACGTCCCTGATATCGCCGATCACGAAGAGATCGCCGGCCACCGTCCCGGACAGGCTCGCGACGTCGTCGGCATTGCCGGTGACGAGCCCGGTGGCAAAGCGCCTGGCGAAATGCGCCGAGGAATTTTCCACTTTGACGGCATCGGCGACCCGGCTCAGAAGATCGTCGGGCAGCGCGATGTTGCGATCCCGTGCGAGCGCGACAAAGCTGTCGGCGAGATCGGCGTCACCGGCGTGAAGCGCCGCCTCGATATTGTCCTGAACCAGGCGGTCGTTGTTTGCGAGGGCCGCATCGAGCTTGAGTTCGGACAGGGCCGCCGGATCATCCTGGACGGCGAGAACAGCGCCGGCCTGCCGGGCATGCGGCACTACTTGGGCGAGTACAAGGCTGCATGCAGCAATGCCCGTCAATGCTGAGCTGATTCGCAGCCACTTCATGCTGAAAGCCCTGGACATTCGCTGGATCACTTGCGCGGGTCTTTGCGCCCGATGGTGGTCTTTCGTCACGATTTCGCGTGTCCACAGACATGGTATGCCAAAATTGCGACACAACGTCCCCGACGAAAGAAGGGCTTCTCTGAGGCGACAAGATTGTGTCGAATTTGCATGAGCAAATGAGCATGGGGCAATTGCGAACCTTTCGGTTCCGCCGGGCTAGCAATCACCTGCACCCATCAGTATGGTCCGCGGCGTCAATAATATGCCGCGTCACCGCTGATTGTGTCTGCCGCCATTGCCACTCCAGGATGAACTACGATGTCCGACCATGTCGTCCCGCACTTCCATAACGATGCCGGTGTCCCCGTCATCGAGATCGGCTCGCAAGAGTTCATGTGCGTCGGCGCCAATCCTCCGTTCGATCATCCGCATGTGTTCCTGGACCTCGGCAACGACAACGAGATCATCTGCCCGTACTGCTCGACGCTGTACCGCTTCGCCGCCGACCTGAAGGCGGGCGAAGCCCGCCCCCCCGAATGCGTCTTGAAGGACAAGGTGGCCTGACCGTTCGCTTCGGTCAGGGGTGGCCCTCCCGCGAACGATCGTCATTGCCGGTGCCGGTATCGGAGGACTGACGGCTGCGCTCGCACTGGCGCAGCGCGGTTTCCGCATCGTCGTGCTGGAAAAGGCCGAGCGGCTCGAGGACATCGGCGCCGGCCTGCAACTCTCCCCCAATGCCAGCCGCGTGCTGGTCGAACTCGGCCTGACGGAGCGGCTGAAGCTGCGCGCGGTCGTCCCGGAAGCGGTCTCGATCATGAGTGCGCGCACCGGCGGCGAAGTGCTGCGGATGCCGCTCGGCGAGGCCGCCTCGGCGCGCGCCGGCGCTCCCTATTGGGTGATGCATCGGGCCGACCTGCAATCGGCGCTGTCAGGCGCGGTCGCAGACCATCCCGATATCGATTTGAAATTGGGGGCCACATTCGAAGATGTCGCGCCCCACGCCAAGGGACTGACGGTGGTCCATCGCAGCGGGACCATCCGCCGCAGCGATCTCGCCAGCGCGCTGATCGGCGCCGATGGCATCTGGTCCACGCTCCGCCAGCATCTCTTTCCCGAGGTGCAGCCGCGCTTCTCCGGGCTGATCGCCTGGCGCGGCACGCTCGATGCCACGCAGCTGCCGAAGGAGTTTACGGCGCGGCGGGTGCAGCTCTGGATGGGCTCGAACGCCCATCTCGTCACCTATCCGATCGCGGGCGGCCGCCAGCTCAACGTGGTGGCGGTGCTGCCGGGGACCTGGAACAGGCCGGGCTGGAGCGCGGCAGGCGATCCCTTGGAGGTGATGGAGGCATTCGCCGCACCGCGCTGGCCGCCGACCGCGCGAATGATGCTGGCCGCCGTCGACAGCTGGCGCAAATGGGCGCTGTTCGGCGTGCCCGAGGGCTGCCCGTGGAGCAAGGGCCCGGTCGCGCTGCTGGGCGATGCCGTGCATGCGATGCTGCCGTTCGCCGCCCAAGGCGCGGGCATGGCGATCGAGGATGCCGCGGTGCTGGCCCGGCATCTGAGCCTCGAGGACGCGCAGGATGCGGCCGGCGTCACGGCGGCGCTGAAGCGGTTTGGTCAGGCGCGTCAGGCGCGTGTCAGGAAGGTGCAGCGCACCGCGCGGCAGCAGGGCCGCATCTATCATCTGGGCGGCCCGTTCGCGATCGCGCGCGATCTTGCGATCCGAGCGCTTGGCCCAGACCGCATGCTGGCCCGGCAGGACTGGATCTACGGCTGGCGCCCTAGCGTTTCGGAGCGGGCTTGATGTCCGGCCGCTGCGGGGTCGCGGCAGCAGGCGTTGCGTCAGGCGGCGTCTCCCGGCACCTGTTGCGGCGCCAGGCGTCCTCGGCCATTTGCGCCGAACCGCGCACCGCGACGTAGTCGTTGCGATAGGCGAGCTCGGACACGACGGCGCCGCCGGTGCCGGTCTCGGCCTTGTCCATCAGCTTCTGCAATTCCACGGTGCGGTTGGCGAGCGACTTTCGCTCCGCCTCGAGCTGCTTGCAGTCGTACAATTCGTATCTGGCGGGATCGGCAAAGGCCGGAGCGATCGTCTCGCTCACGCCGGCACAGCCGGACAGTGCGAAGCCCGCCACGACCAGCGCGGCAGCCGCGCAACCGAGGCGCAGGGACAAGGAATGCGAAACAAGCATGGGCAGAAAAATAGTCCCCGTGAATTGAGAATGCCTAAAGCAGGGCCAGATGTCCGGATTGAGGCTTTGCCTTGTGCCGCCGGCTCGCTTAAGGAAGACACGCCTCCGGCGCAACGCCTCGATTCCAGATCGCCGGACGGGACTTAAGTGTTTGATCTCGTTGGATCAAGCGGGCATGGCGGAATTGGTAGACGCAAGGGACTTAAAATCCCTCGGTGCGCAAGCGCTGTGCCGGTTCGACCCCGGCTGCCCGCACCAGCGATTCGTCACGATTGCGCGCCTTCCGTCTCGAGGCGCTTCGGGTCGGCGCGGAAATCCAGCAACAGGATCCAGTAGCCAAGGAGGGCAATGATGAGGAGGATGAAGCTGCCCTCGAATGCCATTCCCAAGAGCGAGATCACTGCCGGAAAGGCGAGGCCGACGACGACAAATGCGGCGAGTGCCAGGGCCGGAAGATCGACGACGAGTATCGCAGCGTAAAGCGCGAGCTCGAAATAGGCATATTCCTTCAGGCGCGGCGAGCTGAGATAAAGCGCAAACATCGCCAGCACAGTGATACGCATGGCCGTGCGGGGATGATCGATCAGCCCGCGATCCAGTCGCGCCAGCAGCGATCCGCCTTCCCGCGCCGGTTGGCCGTCGACCAGGCGCAGGACGGACACGACGAAGGGCACGAGCACGAGAGCGGATGCAAACAGCGCGTAGACCGCGAATGCCGCTGTCTTGCTGCCGCCAAGGCCGGCATGATCCATGAGGTCCCGCGCAAGCAGCAACAACGATGGATTGATCTCGAAGAGATCGACCACGTGCTGGTCGGGAATCTGTCCCGCCATTGCAAGCTGCCAGCTCGCGAACAGGTCGGGGTACAGCAGCCGCGAGATGAGGATCGGCAATGCGAAACCGAAAGCGGCCACCGCGATCAACGCAAGCTTCGGACCACGCCGCAGCGGCAGGAAATAGAGCGCGGCCAACACGGGCAAGAACACCAGCTTGAACGACGTCACGAGACCGAGCAACGCAGCGCCGGCGAGCCGCAGGGGATAGCTCGGATCCTGCGTCGCTCCAGGAGCAGAGGGACGAAGCAAAAGCTGCAACGCGATCGCCGTAAGCAGGCCGCTCAGAATCGCGAAATTTCCCGTCGCTTGCACCCATTCGTAACCGATGAATGCGCCGAGCGCGCAGAGCCCCCTGAGTGCAACCTCGCGCGCACTCAGACGCGTCCGGCCAAGACCTGGCAAGAGCAACGCGCAGAGCGCGGCAAGCGCAAGAAACAGGCTCCTGTAGTGACCGACGAAGAAGCCGCCCGCGCAGAGCGGACGGAAAACGTCCAGCGTCAGCGGCAGGTAGGGATAGGACAGCTTGGTGCCCTTCAGATTCTTGACGTAGTACGGATCCAGCCCGTCGACATGCGCATCGACCGCGGCGCAATTGACGCGAATATCCCAGCCGTATTTGACATCCAGCGCAGCGTCGCCGGCGAGATTGGCGAACACCAGGAACGCGACCAGGCCGACGAGACAGGCAAGCCAGGTCTTCCGCCATGCGGTCTTCTCGGATGACCGCATCCATCGTGCGGGACTGGTGATATCGGACACTTTGATGCTTGCCTTGATGGCCTGTTTCCGCCGACGCTCCGGGTGGCGCCCCTCCGGCACAATGGCCGGGATCAATTGCGGATTCATCTCACCGGGGTGCGGTCCTGCTCCTATGGTGAATCGACCGTTGCCGACCTGGGGGGCACAGCGGAAATCATGAACCAACGACCTTTCTTTCCGTCGTGGAACCGCGTTGTCACAGCTTCGATTTACACAACCTTAGATTATTGCACTCTACAGCGTAGCAAGTCTGCTTCCGGACGAGCAGGCCCAAAAGCATCGCGGACCTTTGACCGTCCGTTTCCACCGTAAGGGACCGAGATGGATGCGCGCGCGAGCTGGAGCAGCAGGCAAGACGGCAGCTCCGGCACCGTCCAGTCCAGGTCAACCTTCGGAACCTATGCGTTCCTGATCACCTTTGCCTGTGCCTTTTACCTATCCAATGCATCGCTCCTGCTTGGTCATTATGACCTGGGATGGCACCTCGCCGCCGGCGACTTGATCCGAGCGCACGCGGCCATTCCCTTCCAGGACCCCTGGTCGTTCACCCTCGGCGACAAGCAGTGGTTCAATCTCTCCTGGCTTTGGGACGTGATCGCCAGTCGGCTGGTGCAATCGACCGGCCTGACGGGTCTCGTTCTGCTCGTGGTGGCGTGCGGCGGAATGATCGTCGGATGTCTTGCATCCGCCTGTCTGAGCCGCGGAGCTTCGGCGATCTCCGTTTGCATCGCCGTCTTCGCTGCGGGCCTGCTCTATCCCGCTTATGAGGCGGCCCCCAACATCTATCTCGCCGCTTCGCCCAACGTCGCGACGATGCTGTTCTGCGTGGTCTTCTACAGGGCGTGCCTCGCGGGAACCAAATCGTTGCTGTTGCTGCCCGCGATGATGGTGCTTTGGGTGAATTTGCACGGCGGCTTCCTGATCGGATTCCTCGTCATCGGCGTGTTCTGCGGCACCGCTCTGCTTCAGCAGGATTGGCCGCGCTGCAAACGATATGGCCTTGCGGGACTAGGCTGCGCGGCCGCAGTGCTCGTCAATCCGCTGGGCTGGCGCATCTATGACGGCGTGACGGCGACGATGGGCCACTTCGTGCAGGCCAACATCGGCGAATGGCTGCCCTACTCCCACAATGTTGAAATGCCCGGAAGCATCCCCGGCATGATCTACATGGCGGCCTTTGTAGCGCTCGAGGTGTGTCGCGGACGGCAGTCTCCCATTCCCTTGCAGTCGAGACTGCTCGCCTGGCTCTTCCTCCTGCTGGGCTTCTATCAATTCAGGTACATGTCCTTCTTCTTCCTGTTTTCTGCACTCCCGCTGGCCCTCCACATCGATCAGTTCCTGCCGGGAAGCCCGCCGGCGCGCGAGATTCAGAAATCACTGCTGATTGCAGGCCTGACCGGGGCGCTCGCGCTGCCGATGATCTTCCTGCATGTGGCGCCGGAGCTCGAACTTCCGCAAATGGTGTCGGAACAGGATGCCGACCATCTCAAGGCGCACCTGCCTCATGCGCGGCTCCTGAACCACTGGAACGCTGGCGGGCTCTTGATCTATTACACCCGCGGCGCGGTGCCCCTGTTCGTCGACGGTCGGGCGGCGACGGCCTATCCCGACGATCTGCTGCATGACTATTTCAAGCTGGTTCGAGAAGACATCGACGAGACGGCCTGGGACACCATCATCGACAAATATCGGATCGATGCGGTGCTCTGGGTGAAGGATCACAAGCAGCTGCGCCAGTTCCTGGTGGAAAGACGGGGCTGGCGCGAAGACTATGCGGGCCAGTATGTGAGCGTTTACGTCAAGCCGTAGCTGGGCTGAGCTCAACGCCTCCATCGACCGCGTCTTCACCATTTGTTGTCCGTCCGGAGCCCCGCCGGACAGCCATCCCGAAACATGGGTTGTGCGATGCAGCACGGGCTTTAGATATACCCTCTGAAATCAGAGGTGAGCTGCTTGTCCGACGTCAATGCCGACGATTGGGTGTCCGCCGGACACCGCCCCATGGGGTTTCCCGAATTCGTCATCGTGATCGCGTCCATCATGGCGCTGAATCCGCTTGCGATGGACATGATGCTGCCGGCGCTGCCCAACATCGGCGCGGCCTTCGACATTCCCAATGCCAACCATCTCCAGCTCGTGCTGTCGACCTTCCTGATCGGCTTCGGCGCGGGGCAGTTCGTCATGGGCCCGCTGTCGGACCGGTTCGGACGACGGCCGGTGCTGCTCGGCGGCATGGCAGTCTACGTGGTCGCAAGCGTGCTGGCGGTCGCGGCGCCCTCGTTCGAAACCCTGCTGCTCGCCCGTGCGCTTCAGGGCCTCGGCACCTCGGCAACGCGCGTGATCGCGACCTCGATCGTGCGCGACTGCTATGCCGGACGTCGCATGGCAAGCGTGATGTCGCTTGCGATGATGGTGTTCATCGCCGTGCCTGTGATCGCGCCGTCGTTCGGACAGGCGGTGCTGCTGGTCACGCAATGGCGCGGCATCTTCGTCGTGCTGATGCTGTACGGCTTGCTCGCACTGGCATGGAGCGTGCTGCGGCTGCCTGAAACCCTTCCCGAACAGGAACGCCGGTCGCTCGCGCCCGCCGACGTGTTCTCGGCCTTCCGGCAGACCGTCACCCACCGCCAGACCATCGGCTATGCAACGGCCGCCGGTTGCGTCATCGGCGCGCTGTTCGCCTTCGTCTTCTCGGCGCAGCAGGTGTTCACCGGCATCTATCATCTCGGCCACTATTTCCCGCTCGCCTTTGCCGCGATCGCGGCTGGCACCGCGCTTGCCGGCTTCATCAATGCAAAGCTGGTCGGGCGGCTCGGAATGCGCGTGATCTCGCATGGCGCGCTGACGCTCTACACTCTGGTCGCGGCCGCAATGCTGCTGAGCGAAATCCTCGGCATCTTGCCGTTGTCCCTGTTCATGGTGCTGTCGGCCCTGATGATGTTCTCGTTCGGCATGATGGTCGCCAATTTCACCGCGCTCGCGATGGAGCCGCAGGGTCACATCGCCGGCACCGCCTCCTCGCTCTACGGTTCGATCACCACGCTGATCGGCATCGTGGTCGGAACAGCGATCGGCCAGAGCTTCGACGGCACGCTGCTGCCGTTCTCGGTCGGCTTCTTCCTGTCGACGCTTGCCGCGCTCGCGATCGTGCTGGTGGTCGAGAAGGGGCGGCTGTTCAAGCCTCGGCACCGCCCCATCGTGTGAGGAACCTCGTGCGCCCATCGATGTTGTCCTGCAGCAAATTCGAGAGGCGGATTCAAATGGAATTGGAACAGCGCGACGAACGTTACGAGTCGAACCCGCAGCGCACGGAACGTGTGGCGAGGCGCGACGAACAAGCCGCGGTCAAGCCGCCCTTTGCGAGCGAAGGGCTCGAGCAGGTCCGCGACAGCCATTGCTGAGACACCGGCTCTAATCCAGGCTGCGCTTGCTGGCACTGAGGTCCTGCGCGGCACTCTCGGGTGATGCGTCGGGCGGCACCATCAGCGCAATTACATGACGCCTCACCCCGGACCGCCCCCACAGCGAGGCCTGTACGGTAAATTCGCGCCTGACACAATTGCCGGCGCGTGAGGACACGGATTCCATCCAGCGGCTGCAGTCGTGCTGGCCCTCGAAACAGAGTGCGGCCCAACCGCGACCGGCCGCGGCCTTGCGCTGCAGTCCCCAATTATGTTGATGCGCGAACGGCCGTGCATAAGGCGGATGATCCGGACTGTAGAAGGCCGTGGCGAAAGCAAGTGAATCGTCGCCGCTGACCGCACTGAGCGCCTCGCCGGTCAGTTCGTGCCATTGCCGGGTGAGTTCGCTTGCGGCTTGCGCGTAAAAATTCCGCCCCTCCTCGTAACCGTGGACATTGCGATAGACGGCGTGGATGGGTGCTGCGACCAGGACGGCGACGAGCGCAACGCCTGCCGCAATGACCGTGACGTTGACCGTGTAGAAGCGCTCCACCGGAAAGCGCGCGCCGCAAACGATCAGCACGACGAACAGGAACAATCCCTGCAAGGCCCACAGCGAAGGCAGATCCGTGCCCATCGCAAGCGATGTCAGGATCGGCAGGACGATGGTGCCGACGGCGACATAGAACAGAAGCCAGAGGCCCGGGCTCATAGCCGCGAAGTCGGCCGGAAACTGTCTGAGCCGCGTGCCCGCGATGAACCCCCAGATGACGGCGGGGACGCTGATCGCCGCAATGAGGCCCAGCAGAAAATTCTTCGCGTCGCCGAGCGAGCTCACGGTATCGCTGTTGGCATGGGCCAGCGCGTAGCTGAAGGTCGACGCGCCCGTGGTCGCGAGCCAATAGATGTGCGGCGACAGCACCGCAAGCCCGGTGACGGCCGAAATCCAGGGTGAGGCCGAGGTGAAATAGGCGCGACGCGCCGGATGCACGAGCGCGGCAAATCCAAAGCTCGCGACCAGGAAGACCGAGTAGTATTTTCCGACCATCGCGAGCGCCGCGGTGCATCCGGCCGCAATCGCCCATCCCGCATGGCGAGTCTCGAAGGCGCGCAGGAAGCACCACGTGGCAAGCGGCCAGACCGCGAGCAGCACGGTGTTGGCATTAAATCGCTGGGCGTGGAACTGATAGACCGGCGTCAGCATCAGAAGCAGCAGCACCAGGACGCGCTTGTGACCGGTGACGAATTGCCGCGCCACGCAATCGACGAAGAACAGCGCGAGCCCCGCATTCACCATCGCCATGAGTTGCAGCGAGAAATCGCTGAGCGGGAACAGGAAGGTCCAGCTTGCTGCGGCCCAGCCCATCAACGGCGGGTGCTTGTGATAGCCGAAGGCGAAATTGCGTCCCAGCGTCCAGGCCTCGAGCGTATCAGGGTGCAGGCCGCCACCGGCATAGGCCACGGCGAGATACAGAGTCCACACCGCGACGAAGCTCGCAATGAGAAGCGGCACGGCCCAGCCCGCCTCCACGCCATCGAGCCAGCGCAACAGCGGACGGCGCCAGCGCGCCGGCGTGCGATCCGACCGTTCGGCCATCGCCTGGAATGCAAAATCGAGTGGCAACGTCTTCAAATCGACGGGAGGAAAGTGATGTCCGGGGACATACCATCTATTTCAGATCAGAAACAAATGGCAATGATTGGAAACTGGAACCCTGGCTGCCCGCCGACGAGACAGCGGCAAGAGAAACGGCGCCGCTGATGACAGCGGCGCCGCGGATGTCAGAGACGAAAGGTGCAGACGCACCGTTCCGTCGACCGACTTTCCTTACTCCGACTTTCCTTACTCCGACTTGCCTTACTCCGATTTGCCTTACTCCGATTTGTCGATGTTCCAGAAGATCGGGGTCGCCGGGCCGTCGAGCACGCCGGTGAGCGACTTCCGCCACGCGCTCGGTGCCAGGTACTGCCCGAGCGGGATGTAGATCACCTGGTCATAGGCTTCCTTCTGGATCTCGGTCGCGATCTTCTTCTGATCGTCGAGCGAGGCCGCGCGCACGAAGTCGTCCTTGAGCTTCTCGATCTTGGCGTCTTCCGCCCAGCCGAACCAGCCGCCCTTCTTGCCCTGGCCGCCGATCGAGAGATTGGCGATCGGGTTGGACACGTCGGCGCTGACCCAGTTGGTGAAGAACATATTCCAGCCGCCCTCCTTCGGCGGCTTCTGGCTGGCTCTGCGGCTCACCACCGTCTGCCAGTCGGTCGCTTGCGCGTCGACCTTGAAGCCGGCTTCGCGGAGCAGCTGCACCGCGACCGTCGGCTGCGCCTTCAGCGTCACGACGTCGCCGGGCACCATGACGACAACGGGCGTGCCGTCATAGCCGGACTCGGCGAGCAGCTTCTTGGCTTCCGCCATGCCGTTGCCCTTGACCAGCGATTCGGAGCCGACGTCGGTCGCGAACGGCGTGTCGCAGATGAAGAAGGCGCCGCAGATCTTGTAGTACTTGGGATTGCCGACGAGCGCATCGAGCACGTCCTTCTGGTTCATGGCCAGAAGGGCGGCGCGGCGGATCTTCTGGTTATCGAAGGGCGGATACAGGAAGTTCATGCGGCCGAGCGTCTGGTAACCGAACTTGTTCAGCGTCTCGACCTTGAGGTCGGGATTGCCCTCGAGCACCGGCAAGAGATCCCACGGCGGCACTTCCATGAAGTCGATGTCGCCGGATTGCAGCGCGTTCACCGCAGTCTGCGAGTCCGGCATGGTGATCCACTCGACCCGGTCTACCTTCACGACCTTGCCGCCGGCAGTCCAGCTCGCCGGCTCCTTGCGCGGCACGTAGTCGGTGTTCTTTTCATAGACCGCCTTCACGCCGGGCTGGAATTCGCCCTGCACGAACTTGAACGGGCCCGAGCCGATCTGTTCGGGGATCTGCTTGTCCGGCGGCGTCTCGGCGAGGCGCTTCGGCATCATGAAAGCCACGCGCGAAGAGGGTTTTCCGATGGAGTCCAGCACGAGGCCGTAGGGCTCCTTCAGCTTCAGCGTGATGGTCTTGGCGTCGGTCGCCTCGATGCTCGCAGTGAACTGCATCATCTGCTGGCCCATGCCGTCGACCGCGGCCCAGCGCTTCAGCGAGGCGACGCAATCCTCAGCCGTCACGGGCGTGCCATCATGCCACTTCAGGCCGTCGCGCAGCGTGAACGTATAGGTGAGCTTGTCGTCGGAGATCTTCCAGTCGGCCATCTGCGGCTGGATCTTGAAGTTCGAATCCGTCGCGATCAGCGTGTCATACACCATGTAGCCATGATCACGCGTGATGTAGGCGGTGGTGAAGATCGGATCGATGATGCGCAAATCCGAATGCATCACCGCGGTGACGGTTTTGCCCGCTGCGAACACCGGCGATGCCATCGCCGTTGCGAGCGCGACCACCGACAGTGCAAGGGTGGAGGCGAACGCGCGACGCCCCCGGCGCATCAAGCTCAACATCGAAAGTTTCTCCTGACGTGAAACTGTTCAAAGGCAGGTTATTCGTTGAGCATGAGGTTCGTTCTTTGGGCGAACCAACCTCACGCAATGCCTTTGTCTTTCCGAGACTTGCAGACAGTCTTGAGCGCGTCAATCCGGTTTCAATGCAAGCCCCGGCATCGCACGCACGGGCTCCACAAGGATCGGTTTGGCTCTACAACTTCTCCCGCTTGTCCTGCCGACGCTCATGCAATGCGCATTCCATCTTCAAGCTTGAGAGACATTCAGATGAATCCAGCCAATCTTCCCTTCGATTCCGAGGCCATGCTCGAAGGCCTGCGCAAGTGGGTGGAATGCGAGAGCCCGACATGGGACGCAGGTGCCGTCAACCGCATGCTCGATATCGCAGCGCGGGATATGGCGATCATGGGTGCGACCATCGAGCGCATCGCCGGCCGTCAGGGCTTTGGCGGCGTCATCCGCGCGCGTTTCCCGCATCCCAGGCAAGGCGAGCCGGGCGTCCTGATCGCCGGCCACATGGATACCGTGCACCCGGTCGGCACGATCGAGAAGCTGAAATGGCGGCGCGAGGGCAACAGATGCTACGGCCCCGGCATCTTCGACATGAAAGGCGGCAACTATCTCGCGCTCGAAGCGATCCGGCAACTTGCGCGGGCGTCGTTCACCACGCCCCTGCCGATCACCATCCTGTTCACGCCGGACGAGGAGGTCGGCACGCCCTCGACACGCGACATCATCGAGGCGGAAGCGGCGCGCAACAAATATGTGCTGGTGCCGGAGCCTGGCCGCGCGGACAACGGCGTCACGACCGGACGTTACGCCATCGCGCGATTCAATTTGGAAGCGACGGGACGGCCGAGTCACGCGGGCGCAACGCTGTCGGCAGGACGCTCGGCGATCCGCGAAATGGCGCGGCAAATCCTCGCGATCGACGCGATGACGACGGAGGACTGCACCTTCTCCGTCGGAATCGTGCATGGCGGCCAATGGGTCAACTGCGTTGCCACGACTGCCACCGGCGAAGCGCTTTCGATGGCGAAGCGCCAGGCCGATCTCGACCGAGGCGTGGAGCGCATGCTGGCACTATCGGGCACTGCCAATGACATCACGTTCAGGGTGACGCGCGGGGTGACGCGGCCGGTGTGGGAACCGGATGCCGGCACGATGGCGCTGTATGAAAAGGCGCGCGGCGTCGCCAAATCTCTCGGCGCGGAATTACCGCATGCGAGCTCCGGAGGCGGCTCAGACGGCAATTTCACCGGCGCGATGGGCATTCCGACGCTCGACGGCCTGGGCGTGCGTGGAGCCAATGCTCACACGCTGGAAGAGTATATCGAGGTCGAGAGTCTCGTTGAGCGTGGCCGGCTGATGGCGGGGCTGCTCGCGACGCTGGAGTGACGCTACTGCGATCACCGCCGTCATGCCCGGGTCAAGCCCGGGCATGACGGGCTTACGAAGTTCCGGCTGGATGGCACGGGAATTGCTGAAATGTTAGGTTGGTGGCAGAACGGACAACGACCGCTGTCGACGATTTGACTCTCATCTGAACGGATCCCGCTTGCTCGGATATCTCATTCGCCGAATCTTCGCCGCGGTGCCCGTGATGGGCGTCGTCGCGCTGTTTGTGTTCCTGCTGCTGCGGCTGACGCCGGGCGATCCGGCCGCGATCCTCGCCGGCGACAACGCGACGCCGGAAAGGCTCGAGCGCATCCGCACCTCGCTCGGCCTCAACGAGCCCCTGATCGTGCAGTTCATCACCTGGGTGAACAAGCTGCTGCATGGCGATCTCGGAACATCGCTGATCTCCAACCTGCCGGTCATGAAGATGATTGGCCAGCGCGTCGAGCCGTCGATCTCGATCGCGCTCTCGACCATCATCCTCGCGGTCATCGTGGCCGTGCCCTTGGGCGTCGTCGCGGCCTGGAAGCACGGCACCTGGATCGACCGCTTCGTCATGGGGCTTTCCGTGCTCGGCTTCTCGGTGCCGGTGTTCGTGGTCGGTTATGTCCTGATCGAAGTCTTTGCGATCGACCTGCGCTGGGTGCCGGTGCAGGGCTTCAAGAGCATCTCGGCCGGCTTCGGCCCCTTCCTCGAGCGCATCATCCTGCCGACCTGTGCGCTCTCCTTCATCTATATCGCGCTGATCGCGCGCATGACCCGCGCGGCGATGCTCGACGTGCTCGGCGAAGACTACGTCCGGACGGCGCGCGCCAAAGGCATCAACGAGGTCGCAGTGATGATGCGGCACGCGTTGCGCAATGCCGCAGTGCCCGTGATCACCGTCATCGGCACCGGCTTTGCGCTGCTGATTTCCGGCGTCGTCGTCACCGAAAGCGTGTTCAACATCCCCGGCATCGGCCGTCTCACCGTGGACGCGGTGCTGGCGCGCGACTATCCGGTGATCCAGGCGATGATCCTCTTGACCTCGCTGATTTACGTCGTCGTCAATCTGCTGATCGACGTCGCCTACACGCTGCTCGATCCCCGGATCAGGTACTGAGGCTAGGGACAACAACAAAATGACCGTCGACAGCCTCCCCCAATCCTCCATTCCGATCACGTCGCCGCTGCGGCCCCGCTTCGGCTTTCTCACCTCGACGCCGATCATCGCGGCGGCCACGATCCTGCTCGCGCTGATCGTGCTGACCTCGATCCTGGCGCCGCTGATCGCGCCGCATGATCCGATCCAGCTTGCGCCGTCGCAACGGCTGAGGCCAGCCTCGGCGCAGTTCCTGCTCGGCACCGACGCCTATGGCCGTGACCTGCTGTCGCGCGTCATCTATGGCGGCCGCATCTCCCTGCTGATCGGCATCGGCTCGGCGGTTCTGTCGGTCGTCATTGGCCTCGCGATCGGCCTCGTCTCCGGCTTCTTCAAGCTGATCGATTCCGTGCTGATGCGCGTCATGGACGGCCTGATGGCCATGCCGAGCATTTTGCTCGCGATCGCCGTGGTGTCGCTGTCGGGCGCCAGCATCTGGACCGTGCTGATCGCGATCACCATTCCTGAAATCCCGCGCGTGGCGCGCCTGGTGCGCTCGGTGGTGCTGTCCGCGCGCGAGGAGCCTTACGTCGAAGCCGCAATCTCCGTCGGCTCCAGCCTGCCAAAAATCATGTGGCGGCACCTGATGCCAAACACGATCGCGCCGATGATCGTCCAGGGCACCTATGTCTGCGCGTCGGCGATCCTCACCGAGGCGATCCTGTCCTTCCTCGGCGCCGGCATCTCGCCGGAGACGCCGACCTGGGGCAACATCATGGCCGAGGGCCGCCAGTATTTTCAGCTCAAGCCGACGCTGATCTTCTGGCCGGGCCTTCTGCTCTCGATCGCCATCCTCAGCATCAACCTGATCGGCGACGCCGCTCGCGATGCCCTCGATCCCCGCATGAAGCAGCGGGAGGGCAAGTGATGAGCGATCAAGTGATGACCAAGGACGTCGTTCTCGACATCCACAACCTCGTCGTCTCCGTCGGCAACAAGCCGGGCGCGCCAAAGATCATCGACGGCATCTCGATCCAGGCGCACGAAGGCGAGACACTGTGCCTCGTCGGCGAAAGCGGCTCGGGCAAATCGGTGACCTCGCTGACCACCATGGGTCTCTTGCCGAAGGGCACGCTGGTCCCATCAGGCGGCAGCGTCAAGCTCGTCGGCGAGGAGATCCTCACCACGACCGACCGCCGCCTACGCCAGCTGCGCGCAACCAGGATGGCGATGATCTTCCAGGAGCCGATGACTGCGCTCAATCCGGTGGTGCCGGTCGGCCGCCAGATCGACGAGGTCCTGCGCGCCCACACCAAGCTCGACGGCAAGGCACGGAGGAAGCGCATCCTCGACATGATGGAGCAGGTGCATCTGCCCCAGGTCGAGCGCATCTTCGCCTCCTACCCGCACCGCCTCTCCGGCGGCCAGCGCCAGCGCATCATGATCGCGATGGCCCTGGTGCTGGAGCCGAAGCTCTTGATCGCGGATGAGCCAACCACCGCGCTCGACGTCACCACGCAGAAGCAGATCCTGTCGCTGATCCGCGAGCTCCAGCGCGACCATGGCACGGCCGTGCTGTTCATCACCCACGACATGGGCGTGGTCGCGGAAATCGCCGACCGGGTCGCGGTGATGCGACAGGGCCGGCTGGTCGAAACCGGTCCGCTCGAGACCGTGTTGCGCAATCCCACGATGGAATACACCCGCAACCTGCTCGCCTCGGTGCCGAGCCTGGTGCCGCGGCCACCGCGTCAGGCGAGCAAGGAGCCTGTCGTGCTCGAGGCCAACGACCTCAGCAAGATCTACAAGGAGCGCACGTTCTTCGGCCAGGGACGCGAGGTCATTGCCGCCGACAGGGTGACGCTGACGCTGCGCAAGGGCCGCACGCTCGGCATCGTCGGCGAGAGCGGCTCGGGCAAGTCCACCGTCGCGCGCTGCATTGTCCGTCTGATCGATCCGACCTCCGGCGGTGTCCGCCTCGCCGGCCGCGAGATCGCCGACATCTCGCGTCGTCTGCTGCAGCCGCACCGGCAGAAGATCCAGATCGTGTTCCAGGATCCCTACCGTTCGCTCAACCCGCGCATCAGCGTCGGCGAGAGCATTGCGGAAGGCCCGATCAACTACGGCACCTCGCACGCTGCTGCGATGAAGCGGGCGCGCGAGCTGCTCGAGCTCGTCGGCCTGCCGGCCGACGCCGTGTCGCGCTATCCGCACCAGTTCTCCGGCGGCCAGCGCCAGCGCATCGCCATTGCGCGCGCGCTCGCACTCGACCCGGACGTGCTGGTCGCGGACGAAGCGGTCTCCGCGCTCGATGTCTCCGTGCAAGCGCAGGTGCTGAAACTGCTCGATGAGATCCAGAAGCGGCTCGGCATCGCCATCCTGTTCATCACCCACGATCTGCGCGTCGCCGCACAAATCTGCGACGAGGTGGTGGTGATGCAGCACGGCCGCGTTGTCGAACAGGGACCGGCCGCCGAAGTGCTGACGCATCCGCAGCAGGCCTACACCAAAGCGCTGCTGGATGCGGCACCGGGGCGCAACTGGGACTTTGCGAATTTCCGGCCGGTGGCGGAGGGCGTGGGGGCCGCGGTGTAGCGACATCCTCCGCTGTCGTCCCGGCGAAGGCCGCGACCCATCACCGCGGAATCTCTCGATTGCGAGTGGGAGTCCCGAACGACCGATCTTCGCAAAACTCCTCCCCGGGGTCATGGGTCCCGGCCTTCGCCGGGACGACGCCGAGAATGTTGAAGCGCCTTCCTAGACAACACTTATCCGCAGCATTCCCAAAATGGCTTGAGGCCATGCGCGGCGCGATTGTCTGCCTTGCTTGCTCTTGTCGCAAAGGCGGGTAACGTCGCGCTCGCCAGCTCATGGGACCAGCATTGATGACACGTATCGCCGTCGGCGGCTTCCTGCACGAGACCAACACCTTCGCTCCGACGAAGGCGACGTATGCCGACTTCCAGCATGGCGGCGGCTGGCCGGCGATGACCGTGGGACCCGACGTGCTGAAGGTGATGCGGCGCATCAATGTCGGGCTCGCCGGGTTCGTCGACAGCGCCGAAGCCAATGGCTGGGAACTCGTCCCGACCATCGCCTGCGGCGCGAGCCCGTCCGCGCATGTCACCAAGGACGCCTTCGAGCGCATCGTGAAGGTGATGGTGGACGGCATCAAAGCCGCCGGCCCGATCGACGCTGTTTATCTCGATCTGCACGGTGCCATGGTGACCGAGCATCTCGACGACGGCGAAGGCGAGATTTTGGCGCGGGTACGCCGCATCATCGGCAAGAATATTCCGCTGGTCGCGAGCCTCGACCTGCACGCCAACGTCACGCCGGCGATGATGGACCATGCGGACGCCTTGATCGCCTACCGCACCTATCCGCATGTCGACATGGCCGAGACCGGCCGCGCCTCGGCAAGGCACCTCGCGCTGCTCCTGAAGACGACGGAACGCTTCGCAAAATCGTTCCGCCAGTTGCCATTTCTGATCGCGATCAGCTGGCAATGCACCAATGACTTCCCTGCCAAGGGCATCTACGAAAAATTGGCAGCGCTGGAGAGTGAAACGGTTCCGACGTTGTCCTTCGCGCCCGGCTTCCCCGCCGCCGATTTCCGCGACTGCGGACCGAGCGTGTTCGCCTATGGCAAGACGCAGGACGACGCCGACCGCGCCGCTGATGCGCTCGTCAAGCTGATCGAAAGCCACGAGGACGATTTCGACGGCAAGATCTGGACTCCCGACGACGGCGTGCGCCACGCCATGGAACTTGCGAAGAGCGCGAGCAAGCCGATCATCATCGCCGACACGCAAGACAATCCCGGTGCAGGCGGCGATTCCGACACCACGGGCATGCTGCGCGCGCTGGTGCGCAACAGGGCGAGCGCGGCGACCGGCGCGATCTACGATCCCGTCTCGGCCAAGGCCGCGCATGCGGCGGGTGTCGGCGCGACGATCACGCTCTCACTCGGCGGCAAGTCAGGCATTCCCGGTGACGAGCCCTACACCGAGAGCTTCGTCGTCGAACAACTCTCGGACGGCCGGTTCATCGCGCCCGGCCCCTATTTTGGCGGACGCGAGATGGAGATGGGGCCCTCGGCGTGCCTGCGCATCGGCGACGTCCGCGTGGTCGTGAGTTCGCACAAGGCCCAGCTCGCCGACCAGGCGATGTATCGCTATGTCGGGATCGAGCCGACGAAAGAAAAAATTCTGGTCAACAAGAGCTCGGTGCACTTCCGCGCCGATTTCGAGCCGATCGCGGAGAAGCTGATGATCTGCGCCGCGCCGGGCGCGATGCCGGCCGATACCGCGTCCCTGCCCTGGACGCGCCTGCGTCCCGGCATCCGCATCAAGCCGAACGGCCCCGTTTTCACGCCCCCTTCACGCTAACAGGACAGGACACATGCCCACCATCGACCGCATCGACGGTTACGCCGACGAACTCACCGCCATCAGGCGCGACCTGCACGCCCATCCCGAGATCGGCTTCGAGGAGGTCCGCACGTCAGGCATCGTCGCCGACAAGCTGACGAGCTGGGGCATCGAGGTGCATCGCGGTCTCGGCGGCACCGGCGTGATCGGCGTCATCAAGGGAAAGGGTTCCGGCAGCAAGCGCATCGGTCTGCGCGCCGACATGGACGCGCTGCCGATGGAGGAGAACACCCAATCTGAAATGGAGTTCGAAGATCCCCGGCCGCTTCCACGGCTGCGGCCATGACGGCCACACCACCATGCTGCTCGGCACTGCACGTTACCTCGCCGAGACCCGGAACTTCGACGGTACCGTGCACCTGATCTTCCAGCCGGCCGAGGAAGGCCTCGGCGGCGCTCGCGCCATGATCAAGGACGGCCTGTTCGAGAAGTTTCCGTGCGACGAGCTTTACGGCCTGCATAACGCGCCTGACTTGAATCACGGCGAGATCGCCATCCTGCCGGGCCCGGCCATGGCCAGCGCCGACTTCTTCGACCTCCGCATCACCGGTTATGGCGCGCATGGCGCGATGCCCGAGCGTTCCAAGGACGCCGTGATCATCGCAACCACGCTGGCGCAGGCGATCCAGACCATCGTCAGCCGCAACGTCGAGCCGCTGCAGGCAGCCGTGGTGTCGATCACCCAGATCCATGCGGGCTCCGCCTACAACGTCATTCCCGGCGACGCGCATCTTTGCGGCACCATCCGCACCTTCTCGAAGGAAGTCCGCACCCTGGTCAGCGAGCGCATCCGCACCATCTGCGCCGGCATCGCCAGCGCCTATCAATGCGTGATCGACGTCGACATCCGCGACACGTTCAACGTGCTGGTCAATCAGGTCGAGCAGTCCAGGGTGGTGGAGGAGGTCGCGCGCACCGTCGTCGATCCCGCCAAGGTGATTACCCGCACCCAGCCGAAGATGGGCAGCGAGGATTTCGCCGACATGCTGGAGACCATTCCCGGCGCCTATTTCTGGGTCGGTCATGACGGCTCGGTGCCCGTGCACAATCCCGGCTTCGTGCTCGACGACAAGATCCTGCCGATCGGCGCCAGCATGTTCGCCCGGATCATCGAAACGCGCATGCCGGTGGGTTAGCAATGCAGAAACAGAGCGTCGAAGATGCAGTCACCTCGCTGCACGATCTCTCCGCGGTCGATCTCATCGCGGGCTATCGGGCAAAACAGTTCTCGCCGAGCGAGGTGCTGGAGGATTTGCTCACGCATGTCGCTGCGTGGGAGCCGCATCTCAAGGCGCTCTACGCCTTCGATCCTGACAGCGCGCGCGAGGTCGCCAAGGCCTCGACCGCGCGCTGGTCCGGCGGCGAGCCTTGCGGCCCGCTCGACGGCGTGCCCGTCACGATAAAGGACAATATCGCGACCAAGGGCGTGCCGGTGCCGCTTGGCGCTGCGAGCGTCAGGCTCGTGCCCGCCGAGAAGGACGCACCGCCCGCGGCCCGGCTGCGTGAGGCAGGGGCGATCATCTTCGCCAAGACCACCATGCCCGATTACGGCATGCTGTCCTCGGGCCTCTCCTCGTTCCATGCGCTCGCGCGCAATCCGTGGGATCTCTCCAAGAATCCCGGCGGCTCCAGCGCCGGTGCTGGCGCTGCTGCGGCGGCCGGCTATGGTCCCTTACATCTCGGCACGGACATTGGCGGCTCGGTGCGCCTGCCCGCCGCTTGGTGCGGCCTCGTCGGCCTGAAGCCGAGCTTCGGCCGCGTGCCGATCGACCCCACCTATGTCGGCCGCGTCGCCGGCCCCATGACCCGTACGGTCGATGATTGCGCGCTGATGATGAGCGTGATCGCGAAGCCTGACCGGCGCGATGGCATGAGCCTTCCCGCCGAACCGCTCAATTGGAAGGGGTTGGAGAAATCTCCACGCAAATTGCGGATCGGCCTGATGCTGGATGCCGGCGTCGGCCTCCCGGCGGAAAGGCCGGTCCGCGAGGTCGCGGTGAAAGCCGCGAAGGCGTTCGAATCCGCAGGCAGCGTCGTCACCGAAGTCGACGGCATCCTCACCCGCGAGATGCTCGACGGCCTCGACAATTTCTGGCGCGCGCGGATGTGGGACGATCTGACGAAGCTGACGCCGGCCGAACAGGGCAAGGTGCTGCCTTATATTCATAAGTGGGGCGTATCGGGCGCGAAGCTGTCGGGGGTCGACGTGATCCGCGGCTTCAACCAGACCATGGCGATCCGCGCGGCTGCGTCAAAACTGTTCTGCGAGCTCGATTACGTGATCTCGCCGACCGCCCCGAATGTGAATTTTGCGGCGGAATGGGCGTCGCCCACCAACGATCCGATGAGGCCGTTCGAGCACATCTGCTATACCGTCCCGTGGAATATGTCGGAGAACCCGGCCATCTCCCTCAATGGCGGCTTCGATGCCACAGGTTTTCCGATCGGCGTGCAGATCGTCGGCCGCCGCTTCGATGATATCGGCGTGCTCGGCCTCGCCAAGGCGTTTGAAGGCCTGCGCGGCGCGCAGCGGCCTTGGCCGAAGCCGCCGGCGCATCAGGCGAGCATCTAGCGCCTCAGCACAATTCGTCATGCGCGGGCTCGACCCGCGCATCCATCGTCTTCAGAAAAAGATGGATTGCCGGGTCAAGCCCGGCAATGACAGAATTGATTCAAGAATGACAGGGAAGGAAACCACCCATGGCGTATGAGACGATCAAATACGAGGTCGCCGAGCAGATCCTCACCATCACGCTGAACCGGCCCGACAAGCTCAACGCCTTCAATGCGCAGATGCAGGCCGAATTGATCGACGCGTTCGACGCCGCCGACAAGGACGACTATGTCCGCGCCGTCATCGTCACAGGTGCAGGGCGCGGGTTTTGCGCAGGTGCCGATCTGTCGTCGGGCGCGAACACCTTCGATCGCGACGCGCGGCGCGGGCCCGTCAAGCGTTTCGCGGACGGCAAGGTCGATTACAGCGATCCGCAGGTGCGCGACGGCGGCGGCCAGGTCACCTTGCGGATCTTCAAATGCCTCAAGCCCGTCATCGCCGCGGTGAACGGCCCCGCCGTCGGCATCGGCGTCACCATGCAGCTTGCGATGGACATCCGCATCGCGTCGGATGCCGCGCGCTTCGGCTTCGTGTTCTCCCAGCGCGGCATCGTGCCGGAGGCCGCCTCGAGCTGGTTCCTGCCGCGCATCGTCGGCATCTCGCAGGCACTGGAATGGTGCTATTCGGGCCGCGTCTTTCCGGCGCAGGAGGCGCTCGCCGGCCGTCTCGTCAGCAGGGTCGTCGCGCCCGATGATCTCTTGCCGACCGCGCGCGCCCTCGCCAAGGAGTTTGCGACCAAGACCGCGCCGGTGTCGGTGGCGCTGATCCGCCAGATGATGTGGCGCATGATGGGCGCCGACGACCCTATGGAAGCCCACAAGGTCGACAGCCGCGGCATCTACGCCCGCGGCCGTTCGGACGACGTGAAGGAAGGCGTGGTGTCGTTCCTGGAGAAGCGCCCGGCGCAGTTCAAGAACAAGGTGTCGAGCGACATGCCGGACTATTTTCCGTGGTGGACGGAGCGGGAGTACGAGTGAGGCGATGCGTGATGGAGGTCACTCCATCACCAACGCCACGCGGCCGATCGCCTTGCGGTCGAGCAACAGCCGCATCGCCTTGGCGCAATCTTGCAGCGGCAGCCGGTGCGAGATGTTCGGCCGCAGCCTGCCCTCTTCCGCCCATGTGAGCAGCGCCTTCAGCCTGATCTCGCCAAGCGCGGGATTCTTGCGCACGGCTTCGCCGGCGCGCACGCCGAGCACGCTGGCGCCCTTGATCAGCAAGAGATTGGTCTTGGCCGAGCCGATGCCGCCGGTGAAGCCGATCACCAGCAGCCTTGCGCCCCAGGCGATGCAGCGCATCGAGTTCTCGAACACCTCGCCGCCGACGGGATCGAACACCACGTCGGCGCCGCGGCCGTCGGTGATGCGCTTGACGGCATCGCGAAACGGCTCGCGGTCGTAACGCACGAGATGATCGGCGCCGCGTGATTTCGCGACCGCCAGCTTCTCGTCACTGGACGCGGTCGCGATCACGTTCGCACCGAGCATCTTGCCGATCTCCACCGCAGCAAGGCCAACCCCACCGCCGGCGCCATGCACCAGCAGCACCTCGCCCGGCTCGACCCGGCCGCGATCGATCAGCGCATGATAGGCGGTGCCGTGGCCGGCGAGATAGGTCGCCCCCTCGGCGTAATCGAAGTTTGATGGCAACGGCGTCAGCTGCGCCGGCGTGACGACCGCCTCGTCCGTGAAGGCGCCGTGGCGCATCTTGACGATGACCTTGTCGCCGACGGAAACGCCCCTCGCCTCCGCACCGACCTCGGTCACGTCACCGGCAGCTTCCATGCCGGGCGTGAACGGCAACTCCGGCTTGAGCTGATATTCGCCTGCGGCCATCAGCACGTCAGGAAAATTAAGGCCGGCGGCACGAATTGCGACACGAACTTCGCCCGGATTCAGGGCACGCGACGGCAACTCTTCCAGCCGCAACGTTTCGGGTACGCCGAGCGCGCGGCAGACGACAGCACGAGCCATCAGGCCGCGCTCGCCTTGCTGCGCAGCAGCGCCTCGCGGATCAGCGGCAGACGGTCATTGCCAAAATACATGTCGGTCTTGTTGACGAAAATCGTCGGTGAGCCGAACCCGCCGCGCGCGACAACCTCCTCCGTGTTGGCCTTGAGCTGATCCTTGATGGCCTGCTGCGAGATTCCGGCAAAGAATTTCTGCTCGTCGATACCGGCCTTCCTGCAGATCGCCGCGAGCACCGCATCCTGCGAGATGTCCTCGTCGCCGCCCCAATAGGCCTCGAACACTGATGTCGCGAACGGCACCATGTCCTTGCCGAGCCAGATGCAGCCGCGCATCGCCTTGACGCTGTTCACCGGAAACACCGTTGGCGGCATCTTGATGGCGAGTCCGGCGGAGCGCGCCCAATCGGCGAGGTCCTTCTTCATGTAGCGCGCCTTCAGCGGCACCGGCGTCTCGCGCTGCGCGTAGACGCTCGGGTTGACCGTGTTGAAGATGCCGCCGACGAGGATCGGCCTCCAGACGATCTCGGAGCCGAGCTCCCTGGCCAGCGGCTGGATGTTGTGGAAGGCGAGATAGGTCCAGGGACTGGAGCAGTCGAAGAAAAATTCGATCATGGCGTTTCCGCTCCGGCATGGCCGGTTTCAAGGCGACTTTTGTTGTTCTGTACCTCGACGTTAAGACATGGCAGACACAGGCGCAATCACAACCCGCCGGGAGGGACCCATGCTGTTTCCAACGACGATCGCCGGCTCCTTGCCCAAGCCGGAATGGCTTGCCGAGCCCAACATGCTCTGGGCACCCTGGAAGTCGGAAGGCGACGAGCTGCTGCGTGCCAAGCGCGATGCGACGCTGATCTGGCTGAAGATCCAGGAAGACGCCGGCCTCGACATCGTCACCGAGGGCGAACAGGCCCGGCAGCATTTCGTCCACGGCTTTCTCGAGAAGATCGAGGGCATCGACTTCGCGCACAAGGTCGAGATGGGCATCCGCAAGGACCGCTACAAGGCGATGGTGCCGCAGGTGGTCGCTCCGCTCCGGCTGAAGGGCCGCGTCCATGCCTTTGAGGCGCAAGTGGCGCGCACGCATACCAAAAAGAAGCTGAAATTCACCCTGCCCGGCCCGATGACCATCATCGATACGATTGCGGACCGCCATTATGGCGACCGCGTCAAGATGGCCTTTGCCTTCGCCGAGCTGTTGAACGAGGAAGCCAGGGCGCTGCAGGCCGACGGCGTCGATCTCGTGCAGTTCGACGAACCGGCCTTCAACGTCTACATGGACGAGGTCAACGACTGGGGCATCAAGGCGCTGGAGCGCGCCGCGCAGGGGCTCACTTGCGCCACCGCCGTGCACATCTGCTACGGCTACGGCATCAAGGCCAACACCGACTGGAAGGAAACGCTCGGCGCCCAATGGCGGCAATACGAGCAGATCTTCCCGGCGATCGACGCCAGTCCGATCCAGCAGGTCGCGATCGAGTGCCGCAATTCGAAGGTGCCCCTCGATCTGCTCGCGCTGCTCAAGAATAAAATCGTGCAGGCCGGCGTCATTGATGTCGCCAGCGATACGGTCGAGACGGCAGAGGACGTCGTGCAGGTGATCGACGCTGTCTCGAAATTCATACCCAAAAGCAACATCATCGCCACCACCAATTGCGGCATGGCGCCGATGCGGCGAGAGATCGCCGAGGCCAAGCTGATGGCCCTCGGCGCCGGCGCCGCGCTGGCGCGCGAGAAGCTGGGGTAGCGGCGGGGATTCGGCGCTAGGGCGGCGCGGAGGGGTGCAGCACCGGTCGATAGCCGGCGTTCAGCGTGCGGAGCGTCGATGGCGGCGTGAGCAGCGTTGCCTCGCCGGGGACTTCCTCCGCCGCGGCGTATCCCGCCGGCGACCACTTTAGCGCTCTCCCCTGCGTGACCAGATAGCTGTCCTCGCCCTGCTGAATCATCGCACCATCGGGCAGCTGGTCAAGCGGCACCGGCATCACGTGCAGCCGCTTCTTGCCGTGATCGAGCCGCTCGTGATGCAGCACGACGTCGATGTCGTGCATGCGGACATCGTGCACGCGGTTGCCCTTCTCCCACGCGGCGCGGAAGCGATTGGCATCGTCACGGCGGCAATAGAAGCAGGGACGATGGCCGGCAGCGAGCGCAGTGGCCTCGTCGAGGAAGAACAGTTCGGTCCAGCTCCGCTGCGCCATCACCTCGCGGCGGCGGCCGCGGAATTCGCAGGTGCAGGTGAGCCAGGCCGGCGACGACCAGCGCTTCTTCAGGAGCGTCTTGGTCGCGGGATCATGGATGATGCCGCGATTGCCGGTGAACATCCCGCGATAGGGTGTGGCGATGATCTCGCCAGTCGGCGTGACGCGGTTTTGCAGGGGCATGGGAGCGGTTCTGCTCCCTCTCCCCATTCTTACCGGGAGAGGGTTTTGGTGAGGGGCTGCCTCCGCAGATATGGTGAGAGAAGGACTCGCGGAGGCTCCCCCTCACCCGGATTGCATCTTCGATGCACTCCGGCCTCTCGCCGCGAGCGGGGCGAGGTGAAGCAAGATCACGCCGCGCCGTCGCGCAGCGGCGGGTGGTAGGACAGCGCGGTGTCCCAGGGGAAGAAGATCCAGGTGTCCTGCGAGACTTCCGTGATGAACGTGTCGACCAGCGGGCGCCCCTTCGGCTTGGCGTAGACGGTGGCGAAATGCGCATCAGGCAGCATCTCGCGCACCAGCTTGCCGGTCTTGCCGGTGTCGACGAGGTCGTCGACGATCAACAGTCCCTTGCCGGTGCCGCCGCCCAGCTTCATGGCCTGTTCTGAAATGCCCTTGAGGACCTGAAGCTCGCCCTGCTTGTCATGGTCGTAGCTGGCGATGCAGACGGTATCGATCACGCGCACGCCGAGCTCGCGCGCCACGATCGCGGCCGGCACCAGGCCGCCGCGGGTGATCGCGATCACCGCATGGAAGGGACCGACCTCGTTGAGCCGCCAGGTCAGCGCCCGGCAATCCCGGTGGAACTGATCCCACGACACAGGAAAGGGCCGGCCTGCCCGTTCCTCTGCGCTCAATTGCGGTGTTTCACCAGCCATTATCGTCTCCTGCTTCGCCTGTCGGCAGCTAGTTGCTAGCGCGTGATGTTCAATCCCGCCAGCATGTCCTTCACCGCCGCCATCGCTGCTGCGAGCTTGTCCGCGTCGCGCGAGCGCACCACCAGATTGGTGTTTGGCTTCTGCTCCTCGTCCATGAAAGGATAGCTGCCGATGATGGTGTCGGGATGGGCGGCGGCGATCGCGCGCAAGGGGCTGCCGATGTCGCCCTCCCGCGCATTGGCGCGGACCGATTCCGAGAGCATGCGCACGCCCGATTTCAGCTTCGGCGAGACGATGTCCATCATCGCCTGCATGATCGAGGGCACGCCCGCCATGACGATGACATTGCCGATCTTGAAGCCGGGTGCGAGGATGGTCGCGCTCTGGATCAGCTCGGCGCCATCGGGGATGCGGGCCATGCGCAGGCGGGCCTCGTTGAGGTCCTGCTCGCTCCAGCGCTCCCTGAAACGGGCGACCACTTCGGGATGATGGTCGATGCCGACGCCGAACGCCTTGGCCACGCTGTCGGCGGTGATGTCGTCATGGGTCGGCCCGATGCCGCCAGTGGTGAACACGTAGGTGTAGCGATGCCGCAGTGCATCCAACGCGGCGATGATGTCGGACTCGTCGTCGGAGACGACCCGGACCTCCTTCAGGTCGATGCCGATATTGGTCAAATATTCGGCGATGAAGCCGATATTCTTGTCCTTGGTCCGGCCGGACAGGATTTCATCCCCGATGACCAGAATGCCCGCCGTGACGATCTCGCTCATACCTTAAGTCCCTCACCTGTGGTCCCGACTTTGCCGAGGTAACGCGTTGAAGTCACGCGGTTTTGCTGCCGAAATAAGCAGTCCTCAGCCATTTTTTCAGGCAGGCCGCCAGCCGTCCCCGACAAATGCTGCTGGTCCATGCTTATCGCGCTGGCCCGCCCCTTGCTACCACATGAAAGTCATGCACTCTTGCCGCATGGCCACGGAGAACAGTCGGCATCTATGGCAGTCGCGTTTGATGAAATGAATATTCCCGGTGGGGACCTTCGCCCCGCCTATCAGGAGCTGGCACGCTGGCTCAAGGAGACGCCTCCCGAGGCGCTCGAGTATCGCCGCCAGGAGGCCGAGCTCCTGTTCCGCCGCATCGGCATCACCTTCGCGGTCTATGGGGATTCGGAATCCACCGAGCGCCTGATCCCGTTCGACGTGATCCCGCGGATCATGTCCGGCAGGGAATGGACAGTGCTGGAAAAGGGACTGAAGCAGCGCGTCAAGGCGCTGAACATGTTCCTGCGCGACATCTATCACGGCCGCGACATCCTCCGCGCCGAGATCGTACCCGACGATCTGATCTTCCAGAACCCGGTCTTTCGTCCCGAGATGAACGGCCAGCAGGTACCGCACGACGTCTACGTGCACATCGCCGGCATCGATATCATCAGGGTCGATGCCAACGACTTCATCGTGCTGGAGGACAATGCGCGCACGCCGTCCGGCGTGTCCTACATGCTGGAAAACCGCGAGATCATGATGCGGTTGTTTCCCGATCTGTTCGCCCGGCACCGGGTGGCGCCGGTCGAGCGCTATCCGGACGAGTTGCTCGCCGCGCTCCGCTCGGTCGCGCCGCAGAGCGCCTCGGGCGAGCCGACGGTCGCCCTGTTGACACCGGGCGTCTACAATTCCGCCTACTACGAACATTCTTTCCTTGCCGACAAGCTCGGCATCGAACTGGTCGAGGGGCGCGACCTCATCGTCAAGAACAACGAAGTCTTCATGCGAACGACCGAGGGCGTGAAGCGTGTCGACGTGATCTACCGCCGTGTCGACGATGATTTCCTCGATCCCCTGACCTTCCGTCCCGATTCTGCGCTCGGCGTGCCCGGGCTGATGTCGGCCTATGCCGCCGGCAACATCACCCTCGCCAACGCCGTCGGCACCGGCATCGCCGACGACAAGGCGATCTACTCCTACATGCCCGACATCGTGAAATTCTATCTCGGCGAGGAGCCTATCCTGAAGAACGTGCAGACCTGGCGCTGCCGCGAGCCGAAAGATCTCGCCTATGTGCTCGATCATATCGGCGAGCTCGTGGTCAAGGAGGTGCACGGCTCCGGCGGTTACGGCATGCTGATCGGCCCCGCCGCGACCAAGGCCACGATCGAGGCGTTCCGCGAAAAGCTCAAGCGGGAGCCGGAAGGCTTCATCGCGCAGCCGACGCTGGCGCTCTCGACCTGCCCGACCTGCACGGCCTCGGGCCTCGCGCCGCGCCATGTCGACCTGCGGCCCTTCGTGCTCACCGGCAGCAAGAGCACGACGATCGTGCCGGGCGGGCTGACGCGCGTCGCGCTGAAGGAAGGCTCGCTCGTGGTGAATTCGAGCCAGGGCGGCGGCACCAAAGACACCTGGATTTTGGACGAGTAGTCAGATGCTGTCGCGTACCGCCGAAAATCTCTACTGGCTCGCCCGCTACGTCGAACGGGCCGAATATCTCGCACGCACCATCGATGCGACCTTGCGTGTCACCGCGCTTCCCGCCGCCTATATCGGCAAGACCAACGAATGGGCCTCGGCGCTGCTCACCGCCGGCGTCGCGGAAAGCTTCTATCAGACCCATGAGGAAGCCAACGAGCACAATGTCGTCGACTACCTCTCGTTCTCCGCCGACAATCCGTCCTCGATCAGGAACTGCATCGAGGCCGCGCGGCTGAACTCGCGCTCGGTCCGCACGGCGCTGACGAGCGAGATGTGGGACACGATCAATTCGGCCTGGATCGAACTTCAGGCGGTCTGGAGCAAGGGCACCTCCACCCGCGAGGACCTCGCCAAATTCCTGCGCTTCGTGCAGGAGACGTCGCTGCGATTCGACGGCTCGGCCTACCGGACCATGCTGCGCAACGACGCCTACTGGTTCTCCCGGCTCGGCCTGCATCTGGAGCGCGCCGACAACACGGCACGCATTCTCGACGTGAAGTATCACGTGCTGCTGCCCGAAGAGGAGCATGTCGGCGGTCCGCTGGACTTCTATCAGTGGAGCTCGATCCTGCGCTCGGTATCGGCGCTGACGGCCTATCATTGGGTCTACCGCGAGACGCTGAAACCCTGGCTGGTTGCGGATCTGCTCATTCTCAACGGGACGCTGCCGCGCTCGCTGGCGAGCTGCTACGAAAATCTCGTGCGCAACCTCGACCAGATCGGCGTCGCCTATGGCCGTCAGGGTCCGGCCCAGCGCCACGCCCGCGGCATCCGCAACCGGCTGGAACACAGCAACATGAACGACATTTTCCAGCATGGCGTGCATGAATTCATTCAGGAATTCATCGCTGACAATTCCAGGCTGGGCGAAATCATCACGAAGCAGTATTTGATCTGATGCCCGCCCACTGGCGATATGGGACATTCGTCATGGCCGGGCTTGTCCCGGCCATACACGTTCTTGTTCCAGCGCGGTGACGAAGATCGTGGATGCCCGGGACAAGCCCGGGCATGACGACCTTCTTCACGCCAGCCAGTCGGGCTTAACCATTAACGGCACGGTCCACCATGCGCCTGCGAATCCAGCACACCACGACCTATCGCTACGAGCCGGCCGCAACCAGCGTGATCCAGATCCTGCGCATGACGCCGTGCAGCCATGACGGGCAATATGTGGCGGAATGGCAGATCGACGTCTCCACAGACACCAAGCTCGACATGCACGAAGACGCGTTCGGCAATGTCACCCATGTGCTGTCCTGCGGGCCCCTGAGCGACATCAAGATCACCGCCGAAGGGCTGATCGAGACCCATGATACCGGCGGCGTGCTGCGCGGCGCGGACGAGCGGTTTCCCGCCGACATGTTCCTGCGCACAACCGACCTCACGACCGCCAATCCGGCGATGACCGCAGTTGCGCGCCAGCTGCGCAGCGAGGCCGAGAACGACACGCTCGGCTTCCTGCACACGCTGATGTCGCAAATCAGCGATCACATGACGTTCGACGAAGACCCGACCAACAGCGGCACCTCGGCCGCCGAAGCCTTCACGCTCAAGCGGGGCGTCTGCCAGGACTATGCGCATATCTTCATCGCCTGCGCCCGGATCGGCGGCGTGCCGGCGCGCTTCGTCTCCGGTCATTTCCTGCGCTCCGACGGCACGGTGCATCAGGATGCCGGGCATGCCTGGGCGGAAGCCTACGTCGATGGTCTCGGCTGGGTCGGTTTCGATCCCGCCAACAGCATCTGCACCACCGACGCCCATGTCCGCGTCGCGATCGGTCTCGATTATCTCGGCGCGGCTCCCGTGCGCGGCACCCGCTATGGCGGCGGCACGGAGACGCTGACGGTTGCGGTCAAGGTCGAGCAGGCCGGCCGCGGTGGCCAGTCGCAATCGCAGTCGCAGCGGCAGAGCTAGTCGTCCCGCGTCACCCCTGGGAATCGGGGTTGGAGCGGCCTCCGAAATTGGCTAGTAATTCCGCGCAAACGCGTTCGGGGACTGGAAATGACCTATTGTTGTGGAATCCTGGTTCGGGACGGGCTCGTGATGATCGCCGATACCCGCACCAATGCCGGTCTCGACAACGTCTCGACCTTCCGCAAGCTGCACATCTTCTCCAAGCCCGGCGACCGCATCATGGCGATCGCCAGCGCCGGCAACCTCGCCATCAGCCAGTCGGTGCTCTCGACGCTGACCGAAGGCCTCGAAGACCCCAACACGGGCGAGGTCGAGACGCTGATGAACGCGCCGACCATGTTCCAGGCCGCCCAGCGCATCGGCCGGGCGATCCGGGCGGTGCATGCGACCGAGGGACCGGCGCTGAGATCCGAGGACGTGTCCTTCGACGTCTCCTTCCTGTTCGGTGGCCAGATCAAGGGCTCCCGCATGCGCCTGTTCATGATCTACACCGCGGGCAATTTCATCGAGTGCACCACCGACACGCCCT
Source organism: Bradyrhizobium sp. USDA 4472 (assembly GCF_054058595.1). Taxonomy (NCBI): domain Bacteria; kingdom Pseudomonadati; phylum Pseudomonadota; class Alphaproteobacteria; order Hyphomicrobiales; family Nitrobacteraceae; genus Bradyrhizobium; species Bradyrhizobium sp. USDA 4472. The sequence goes on along the minus strand of NZ_JBSSAM010000001.1, from coordinate 5,426,143 downwards.
ACCTGCAGATCGGCGAGCACAAATACGGCAAGCCGGTGCTCGACCGCGCCATGCATTACGACGTCGAGCTCTACGAGGCGCTGAAGACCGGCCTGATCTCGATGGACTCGACGATGCGCTCCAACCTCGGTGTCGGCCTCCCGATCGACGTGCTCGTGGTGCGGGCCGACGCCTGCGAGGCCGATCTCAACCACCGCATCGAGGCTGGCGAGCCCTATTTCCACGATCTGCGCTCGCGCTGGTCGGCCGCCTTGCGCGCGGCGCATCAGAACATTCCGCGGCCGCCCTACAAGAACGAAAAAGAACCCAAAATCTGACAACTCAAGGAAAAGGCAGGAAACGATGAGTGAAGCGAAAAAAATCGCAGTGGTGACGGGCGCCGGCACCGGGGTCGGACGCGCCGCATCGCTGGCGCTGATGAACATCGGCTTCACCGTGGTGCTGGTCGGCCGCCGGCTCGACATGCTCGAGGAGACAGCGAAGCTCGGCCCCGCAGGCAAGAGCCTGTGCGTGACCGCCGACATGACCAAGCCCGAATCCATCGCCGCGCTGTTCGACAAGGTGAAGGCGACCTATGGCCGGCTCGACGTGCTGTTCAACAATGCCGGCATGGGCGCGCCGGCCGTGAATTTCGAGGACCTCAGCCTCGAGCAGTGGCAGGCGGTGGTGAACACCAACCTCACCGGCCCATTCCTGTGCACCCAGCACGCCTTCCGCATCATGAAGGACCAGAGCCCGCGCGGCGGACGCATCATCAACAACGGCTCGATCTCGGCGCACGCGCCCCGGCCGTTCTCGGCGGCCTACACCTCGACCAAGCACGCCATCACGGGCCTGACCAAGGCCTCCAACCTCGACGGCCGCATGTACGACATCGCGGTCGGCCAGGTCGACATCGGCAATGCCGCGACGCCGATGACCGATCGCATGGTCAACGGCCCCGGCGTACTGCAGCCCGACGGCACCACCAAGCACGAGCCGCGCATGGACGCGAAGGCGGTCGGCGATGCCGTCGCCTACATGGCCGGCCTGCCGCTCGATGCCAATGTGCTGACGATGACGGTCATGGCCACCAAGATGCCGTTCGTCGGACGCGGCTGAAGCAAAACGCGAAGACATCCCCATGCACGGTAGGCGTCGAACGACGCCTGGTGCGGGGGTGGCGCTGTCTCAACAATCGTCATCTGCGAGCACCTGCCGCACGGGACGGCTTTGTGCGGCGCCGCCGCTGACGACGATCGTCTCGATGGCGATGCCTTTGTCCTGCTGGGCGCGCACGATCTGCCGCGCGCCGTAACCGAGGCCGCACAGGCCGGCGAGATAGAGAGCCAGCAAGCTCTCCAGGTCCGAGCGCATATCCAGTCCGGCGATCAGCGCACTGGCCAGCAATCGTCTGAAGCGCGAGGGCGGCATACCCTTCCTCGCCAAAAACTGGCGGTTGAAGTCGCAGAGATTATTGAAGCCGACCTCGAAGCAGATGTCGGCGATGGAGGCCTGCTCGTCGCTCATCAGGATCTGGCAGGCGAGATTGATGCGGAGCCGCTCCCTGATGTCAATCTTCCCCGCGTGACTGACGCAGGCGAGCTTGTCAACAGCGGGCCTGCCAGCAACATTCCCGGCATTGCGTTTGCAACGCAGGCACAGCCATAATCATCGGGGGGTTTGGGGACATCATGCTGCGGCTGCAATCGACACTCGGGGTTTTCGCATTGCTGCTGATCGCCTTCGCGCTGGCGGAGAATCGCCGCGCGGTCTCGTTGCGCCAGGCGCTGATCGGCCTCGTCGTGACCTTCGTCACCGCGATCGTGCTGCTGAAGGTGCCTGTTGTCGCGCGCGCCTTCGGCGCCATCAACGACGCGGTCGGGGCCATCTCGGCCGCCTCGCGCGCCGGCTCCTCCTTCGTGTTCGGCTATGTCGGCGGTGGCCCCCTGCCGTTCGACCTGAAGGCGCCGGGTGCCGATTTCATCCTGGCATTTCAGGCGCTGCCGATCGTGCTTGTGATGAGCGTGCTGACGACGCTGCTGTTCTACTGGCGCGTGCTGCCGCCTGTTGTGCGCGGCATGGCCTGGCTGCTGGAGCGCACCTTAGGGGTCGGCGGCGCGGTCGGGCTCTCGACCGCCGCCAACATCTTCCTCGGGATGGTCGAGGCGCCGCTGTTCGTGCGGCCGTATCTGGCGCAGATGAGCCGCAGTGAATTGTTTCTGGTGATGACCGGCGGCATGGCCGGCATCGCCGGCACCGTGCTGGTGCTCTATGCGACGCTGCTGGCTCCCCTCATCCCCGACGCGGCCGCGCATTTCGTCATCGCCTCCGTGCTGGGCGCGCCGGCTGCCATCCTCGTCAGCCTGATCATGATCCCCGAGACGTCAGACAAGCGCACCGGCGGCGCGCTGGAGGATCCGGAGATGCAGGTTTCGGGCACGATGGACGCCATCGTGAAAGGTACCAGTGCGGGGATCGAACTGCTGATCAACATCGTGGCCATGCTCCTGGTGCTGGTGGCGCTGGTCTATCTCGTCAATGCGGTGCTTGGGCTGCTGCCAAACGTCGGCGGTGCCGCGATCTCGCTGCAGCGCGTGCTGGGTTTGATCATGGCACCGGTGTGCTGGCTGATGGGACTGCCGTGGGACCAGGCGATCACCGCCGGCAGCCTGATGGGCACCAAGACCGTGCTCAACGAACTCGTCGCCTATGTCGACTTCTCGAAAATGCCACCCGATACACTCGATGCGCGCTCGCGCCTGATCATGCTCTACGCGATGTGCGGCTTCGCCAATTTCGCCAGCCTCGGCATCATGATCGGCGGCCTGGGTGTGATGGCGCCGGACCGGCGCGAGGAGATCAACGCACTGGGATTGAAGTCTATCGTGTCGGGGACGCTGACGACCTGCCTGATGGGCGCGATCGTGGGAGTGTTGACGTAGCGCGGTCTCTCCGCCGTCATTGCGAGCGGAGCGAAGCAATCCAGGAATGTATCAGCGAAGGTGGTCTGGATTGCTTCGCTTCGCTCGCAATGACAAGTGACGAGATCGGCCTACGCCTTCAATTCCACCGTCCTGAACTCCGCCGGCAGGATCACTTCCAGCAATTCCACGTCATCGGAATAGTCCAGGATCATGTGCTTGATCTTCGGCGGCTGGGTCCAGGCGCTGCCTTCTTTCATCATGGTCTCGCCCTGCCCGTCCATGTAGGTCTTCACCCAGCCCTTGAGCACGTAGACCATCTGGAACTCGACGTCGTGGAAGTGCAGCTTCGAGACCTCAGTGGGATCGCAGGGGCCTTGCAGGCGGATGACGTGAGCTTGCGCGAGGCCGTGGCTTGCCGCGGCGATGCCGAGGTCGCGGTATTTTGCGTAAGCACGCAGGCCATCGGCTTTGAAATCTTCCTCGCGGTGATGGCTGATGGCGATGCGCTGCCTGGGGCGCGCCGGCTTCTTGACGGATGCATTTGCCGTCGTCGTGCGCGCCTTCGCCCTCACCGCCTTGCGCGCCGAGGAGCGGGTTGCGGCTTTGGCGCCGCTGCGCTTTTTCACTGCGCTCTGGGCTGCGCTGCGCGATTTTGTTTTCGATTTTGTTTCCGATTTTGTTTCCGATTTTGTTTTCTTGGCCATGGGCCGGCCTCCCGTTGTCATGGACGGAGGCTAGCATGAAAACAGCTCTCGTAGGGTGGATCAGCCGAAGGCGTCATCCACCGATTCTCTCTCGGCGCGTGGAAAGCAAAGAGGTGGATTACGCCAGCGACGCGCTTCGCCCAGCCGCAGGCTAATCCACCCTGCACACCGTCAATGCAGCCGGAACACGCCATCCACGGCGCGCAGCTCGGCCGGCTTGATCAGCTTGGAATGCGCCACCGTCACCGAATGCAGCGGGCCGTCGAGCTTCTCCTGCCAGAACGCCAGGAAGTCGGTCAGCGCCGGGAATTTCGGAAACATGTCGTAGTTCTGCCAGACATAGGTCTGCAGCAGCGAGCGATGATCCGGCATCCTGTAGAGAATTTGGGCCGTCGTCAGCCCGTAGCCCAGCAACTGTTTCCGGAAATCCTCGGAAACGGTTCCAACCCGCAATCCCATGCCAACCTCCTTTGCAGGAGCGCATTCAGGGGGTGGCTTGATCCGGTACGCGACTGTTGCGCCACCCGGTGGAGATGCGCTCACATGAGAGAAATGTGACGCAAACTGACAATCCATCTCAAGCCTAAAAGTTTAACAAGCTGTTGAAATTCAATGCGTTAGCAGCAGATGCAGCTCCGTGCTAATACGGCCCCCAAGGAAGCCTGGAGAGGCCCTCGCGACGCGGTTAACGATGGCCGCACGAAGTTGGCACTCGGCGCTTCCGGTTGCTGATTTTTTTGCTACAAACCCTTGCTCCCGCAAAATTCCTGTCCTATTTCAATCCCGCCTGTGCTAGCACTCGCGGGCACAGATTGCTAACAAGCTAAAAACCTCAACTCGTGCAAATGTTTAGGAGGACTGCATGAATTTCCGTCCGCTTCACGACCGCGTCGTGGTCAAGCGCATCGACGCAGAAGAGAAGACCGCTGGCGGCATCATCATTCCCGACACTGCCAAGGAAAAGCCCTCCCAGGGCGAAGTCGTCGCCGTTGGCCCGGGTGGCCGCGACGAAGCCGGCAAGCTGATCCCGATCGACCTGAAGGTCGGCGACCGCGTGCTGTTCGGCAAGTGGTCTGGCACTGAAGTCAAGATCGACAACGTCGATCTCCTGATCATGAAGGAAAGCGACATCATGGGCGTCCTCGACGTCCCCGCTTCCAAGAAGAAGGCGGCCTAACGGCCCCTCGCTCCCTCCAGTCAAACATATCCAAGGAAAACTCCAGATGGCAGCCAAAGAAGTCAAATTCTCGGTTGAAGCGCGCGACAAGATGCTGCGCGGCGTCGACGTTCTCGCCAACGCGGTGAAGGTCACGCTCGGTCCGAAGGGCCGCAACGTCGTGCTCGACAAGTCGTTCGGCGCTCCCCGCATCACCAAGGACGGCGTCACCGTCGCCAAGGAGATCGAGCTCGACGACAAGTTCGAGAACATGGGCGCGCAGATGGTGCGCGAAGTCGCCTCGAAGTCCGCTGACGCGGCCGGCGACGGCACCACCACGGCCACCGTGCTTGCCCAGGCGATCGTCAAGGAAGGCGCCAAGTCGGTTGCCGCCGGCATGAACCCGATGGACCTCAAGCGCGGTATCGACCTCGCGGTCGAGGCCGTCGTTGCGGACCTCCAGAAGAACTCCAAGAAGGTCACCTCGAACGACGAGATCGCCCAGGTCGGCACCATCTCGGCGAACGGCGACCAGGAGATCGGCAAGTTCCTGTCCGACGCTATGAAGAAGGTCGGCAACGAGGGTGTCATCACCGTCGAGGAAGCCAAGTCGCTCGAGACCGAGCTCGACGTCGTCGAGGGCATGCAGTTCGACCGCGGCTACATCTCGCCCTACTTCGTCACCAACGCCGACAAGATGCGCGTTGAGATGGACGACGCCTACATCCTCATCAACGAGAAGAAGCTCTCCTCGCTCAACGAGCTGCTGCCGCTGCTCGAGGCCGTGGTGCAGACCGGCAAGCCGCTGGTCATCGTCGCCGAGGACGTCGAAGGCGAGGCGCTCGCGACCCTGGTCGTGAACCGTCTGCGCGGCGGCCTCAAGGTCGCGGCCGTCAAGGCTCCGGGCTTCGGCGATCGCCGCAAGGCCATGCTGCAGGACATCGCGATCCTGACCGGCGGCCAGGCGATCTCGGAAGATCTCGGCATCAAGCTCGAGAACGTCACGCTCAACATGCTCGGTCGCGCCAAGAAGGTGATGATCGACAAGGAGAACACCACGATCGTCAACGGCGCCGGCAAGAAGGCCGACATCGAGGCGCGCGTGGCCCAGATCAAGGCGCAGATCGAGGAGACCACCTCGGACTACGACCGTGAGAAGCTCCAGGAGCGTCTCGCCAAGCTCGCCGGCGGCGTCGCGGTGATCCGCGTCGGCGGCGCGACCGAGGTCGAGGTGAAGGAGCGCAAGGATCGCGTTGATGACGCGATGCATGCGACCCGCGCGGCTGTCGAGGAAGGCATCGTCCCGGGCGGCGGCGTCGCCCTGCTCCGTGCCTCCGAGCAGCTCAAGGGCCTGCGCACCAAGAACGACGACCAGAAGACCGGCGTCGAGATCGTGCGCAAGGCGCTGTCGGCGCCCGCTCGCCAGATCGCGATCAACGCCGGCGAAGACGGCTCGGTGATCGTCGGCAAGATCCTGGAGAACAAGGCCTATGCTTACGGCTTCGACTCCCAGACCGGCGAATATGGCGACCTCGTCAAGAAGGGCATCATCGACCCGACCAAGGTGGTCCGTACCGCGATCCAGAACGCAGCTTCGGTTGCGGCGCTGCTGATCACCACGGAAGCCATGGTCGCCGAACTGCCCAAGAAGGGCGGCGCGGCTCCCGCGATGCCCCCGGGCGGCGGCATGGGCGGCATGGACTTCTAAGGCGACGAAGTCGTCCCGGACGCGGTGCAGCGCGAAGTGGTGCACCGCAGATCCGGGATCTCGCTCCACAAATGCGAAACCCCGGCAGCAATGCCGGGGTTTTTGTTTGGACGCGCGCTCGTCGTCGCAAGCCGGACGCAAGTGCGCAATTGCGCACCGTCGCTCGGCGCTTCGCGCCGCCCCGGAATGACAACCGAATGTCAGGATCAGACGGAGAACCATTCAACCAAGAGCTGCAATAACAATTTTGGATCGTCACATCGAGACATCGCCTCAGCTGCGCGCCATCTCCTGAAAACACGTCCTCACCCAATCGATCGTCACGCGCGTTGCGGCGTCGCGCTTGAGATGATTTTGCACGAGCAGCCAGGCATCGCGCCGCTTCGGCAACAGCGCGGCACGCAGGCGACGATCGGCGAGCAGATCCGCGCAAACATATTCCGGCAACACGCCGGCGGCCTGATGCGCGCGGATCATGTTGCGGATGACGCGGACATTGTCGGCGACGCAGCGCGCACGGACTTTCCTGGTGCGCAGGAATTGCATCTCGGGAATGGCACCGAGCTCATCCGGATAGGCGCACAGCATCGCCTCACCTTCGCCCGCGACAGGCTCGAAAAAATAAAGCTTGATGTCGCCGAGCTTCGAGATCGCAAAGTCGCCCTTGTCGGGCTTGCGCAGTCGGATGGCGAGATCGGCCTCCCAGCGCGAGAACTTGACGTTCTCGCTCGAGGTCAGGAATTGCAATGTCAGGCCGGGATTGGCCCGCAGGAAGTCGCTCGCGCGCGGCGATAGCACCTCTTCGGCGACCGTGTTGGTGGAGGCGATGCGCAGGCGTCCCACCGGACCTGCCAGGCTCTCGCCGACGCGGCCGATCTCGGCGGCATGCGCCGCCATCGCTTCGACATGCGCCAGGACCGCCTCGCATTGCCGCGTTGGCTTGCGGACGCCGTCGGCGGCCTCGAACAGGCGCAGGCCGAGCGCGCGTTCGACGCGAGACAATCTGCGCCCGACCGTGGTCTCGTCGATGCGCAGTCGCGCACTGGCGCCGGCATAGGTGCCCTCGTCCCTGACGGCAGCGATGATGCGCAGATCGTCCCAGTTCATGGCGTCAGGCTACATCGCGCGGGGTCCGCCTGCAATATCGCAGCCGGCGGCTGCGATATCCCTGCATATCGGCAGGCCCACCCCGCGCTATGGTTGGGCAGGCCTTCCTCGGCTATCCCTCGGAGATGACCACGACCATGACTGCTGCAACGACCCTGCTCCAGCTCGCCGGCGCCGACCTCAATCCGCCGCGTCTTGGCGACGCCGCGCTGGTGCTGATCGATATCCAGAACGAATACCTCGCGGGGCCCCTTGCCTTGCCCGACGCCCGGCCGGCGATCGCGCGCGCAGCCGCGCTGTTGGCGCGGGCGCGCGAAGCGGGAACTGTGATCCTCCACATCGCCCATCGCGGCAAGGCAGGCGGCCTGTTCGATCGCAGCACCGAGCGCGGCGCCATCGTCGCGGAGCTTCAGCCGCGCTCCGGCGAGCTGGTGATCGAGAAGGAGCTGCCCAATGCCTTCGCCGGCACCGGCCTCAAGGCGCGCCTCGACGAGACCGGCAGGAAGAACATCGTGCTGGCCGGCTTCATGACGCATATGTGCGTCAGCTCCACCGCGCGGGCCGCACTCGATCTCGGCCTTCGCACCACTGTCGATGCCGATGCCTGCGCCACGCGCGACCTGCCGGATGGACGCGGCGGCACGCTCGACGCCCGCACCATTCACGAGGTTGCGCTGGCCGAACTTTCCGACCGCTTCGCGATCATCGCGCGCGGCGATGCGCTGAGATAACGGAGAAACGCGATGCTGGAGCTGTATTTCTCGCCGATGGCCTGCTCGCTTGCGAGCCGCATCGCGCTGATGGAAGCCGGTCTGGATGCGCGCTATCATCAGGTGCATCTCCAGACCAAGAAAATTGCGGACGACGGCGGCGATTTTCGCGACATCTCGCCGAAGGGCGCGGTGCCGGTGCTGGTGCTGGAGAACGGCGAGCGCCTGACGGAAAACGCGGCGGTGCTGCAATACATTGCCGACATGAAGCCCGAGCGCGGTCTTGCACCACCGCCTGGCGACGTCAATCGCTACCGCTTGCAGGAATGGCTGAGCTTCGTCGGGGCCGAGATCCACAAGGCCTTTCTGTTTCCGACCTTCTGGTACAAGGATGATGCCTCTCTCGCCAAGCCGCGCGCGCGGATCGGACAGACATTGTCGGTGCCATCGGCACATCTGGCGGACCGCGAGTTCCTGGTGGCTGACCGCTTCACCGTCGCGGATGCGCATCTCACCTGGGCCTTGCTGCTGCTTCGTCCCGCAGGCGTGGACATCGCGCAATGGCCACCGCTCGCAGCCTATCTCGAACGCCTGCAGGCGCGCCCCACCGTGCGGGAGGCGATCGCGACCGAGATGGCGCTGCGCAAGACCATGGCAACCAGCGCGGCCTGACAAGGTCACAGCCGGAAGCGGCGAAATGAAAAAGGGCCGCTGCAAGCGGCCCTTGTTATTGTCTGGAGGCGGCTGAGATCACTCGACGCGCGCCAGCACCGCGAGCTTGCGGATGCCCTTGTTGCGATAGGCGTCGAGAAACGCGTAGTAATCCTTGAACGACACGCAGCCGTTGGAATCGCCGTTCGGCCCGAGCATGAAAGTGTGCGCGAGCAGGCCATCGCGGCCGTAGATTGCGTTCTCACCGCCGATCGGTGTCAGACGCAGCGCGGGCACGCCGTGGAACAGCGCTTCGCGCGGCTTCAGATTGTAGATGTGCGGCGGGGTCACGCCGCGCATGCGGACTTTCGAGGAGCGCGGATCGTCGAGATTGGAGCCGAGGCCGGAATGCGCCTCGAGCTTGGTGCCATCAGGCAGATAGACCGTCTTGGCGGTGATGTCGTAGACCGCGGTGTCGCGTTCGTAGGGCGGCGCACCGCCGAACATCGGGTTCTGCTCCTTCGGCGCGATCGCCGAGGTCACGCTGGCGTCGGCCGAGGCGTAAGCGAGCAAGCCGCCGGAGGGCTCGCGCTTGCCCCAGAGCTTCTCCACCATCGACTGGCGCGGGCCGGTGATCGACATCACCGCGGCCTTGGCACGATCGGCAAAGGACTTCGGCTTCGCCTCGGGCGCCGGCACGATCTGGGCCGGATCAGCAGAAGCCAATTGCACCGGCGCTTCCGAGCGCCTGGTCTTGGCGGCATCCGCGATCTTCTCGACGGCCTTGACGGGGCTCTTCAGCACGTCCGCGACCTTCGCGACGACGGTCGGCTTCGGCGCATCCTTGACTTCGGCGACCTTGGTCTCGGGCGCGGCGCTCGCGGCGTTGGAGTCCACGCCTTGCGTCGCTGCCGCGGCGAAGCGCTCATTGAACATTTCGCGCGAGATCGGTGCAGCCACCTGCAGCCGGTCGGGCAGCAGCGCAAAGGTTTCCCTGATGGCCTCGCCCGCTTCGCGCAGCGCGACCTTGGGCGCGCGCTTGACCACGGGCTCGTCGTAGCCGGAACTGCCGACGGTCGGATAGACGCTGGCTGCGAAGATGTTGTTGTAGACGGTCCAGCCGGCAAGCAGGACGCAGCCGGCCACGGCGGCGCCAAGCACGTTTTGGTTGGTCATGTTCCGGGAAGACTTCCGAGAATTGTTTGGCTTCCGTGCCGCGTAACTTTGCGCAGCGATACTCGTACTCATTCGCCTTGCGTCCAGGACGGTGTCACTAAGTCCCCCTCCGAAGTGCCGCTGGTCACGATCCGGGAATGGCATCTCGCAGAAGGTCGGAGCGTCATTAAGGCGACTTTTAGTTAAATGCGGATTAAGTTCTGGCAGATCCAGGGCAACCCGTTAACGCTGTGCCATTTCGAGAAAAAAGCCCGCACAACTACTGACTTAGGCCACGCTGTTAACCACAATTCTCGGCCGGTTCCGCAGCCGATTCCGAGGCCTCCGGCCGCATCTCTAAACGCACCAACCAAGTCGTTTTCGTGGTCATCCATTACCGGAAGAAAGCGGGGAAGCCATTGCGCCACGCTAGCGCAGCCCGGCTCCTCCCTCTCCAGGGAGGACAAGGGAGAGGAAAGACGGTTTTCCCTGACTGAAAATTGATCGCACCGATCTGGAAATGGCCCGGTCGAGAAAATAGCTACGTGCTCGGCCTTTTGCCGCGCGTCGGTGTGCTGATGGCAGGGTTGGGTCACCACGGCCCGGCCAAGAAGGCTGGATCACGAAGTCCGCAGACATTGAAACGAGGTTCGCGCCAAACGACGCGGACCAAGACCGGATCGCAGTACGACGGTATGAATAGACGCACCGAGATCGTGTTGGCCCTCGTCCTCGCTGCCCTATGGGGCGGCGGCATTTTTGCCGCTCACGCCAACGGCCATCTGCTCTTTCTCGATCGGCTCGAGGCGACGCTGACCGATTGGCGAACCCAGGTTCGTGGCGTGCAGGCTCCGCCCGATCTCGTCACCATCGTCGCGATCGACGACACCGTGGTGAAACGCGGCGGCAGCTATCCGCTGCCGCGCGCCGACCTCGCCCGCGTGGTCGACACCATCGTGCAGTTCAAGCCGAAAATCGTCGCAATCGACCTGTTGCTGGCCGACCGCAGCGCCGCGATCGGCGATGCCACGCTGGCCCACACGCTTGCGACCGGCCCGATGGTGCTCGCAGGCGCTGCGATCTTTCCGGCCGCGAGCGAGACGGTGGCATCCGGCGGCGACGGGCCGCTCGCCACCCTTCCCCAGGCCGAGCGCTTTCTGCTGCCGTTGCCAGCTTTCGCCGACCACGCCGATGTCGGAATCGTCAACGTCGCGACCGGACAATCCGGCTCGCCGCTCTCGGAGCCGATGCTGTTCCGGACCGGCGACAGGATCGAACTGTCGTTGCCGCTGCGGGTCGCCAGCCGCGCGCTCGACAAGCCGCTGACGATCGCGCCCGATCATCTCATGCTCGGTGATCGCACGGTGCCGACCGATAGCGGCTTTTCGCTGCCCATCACCTATTACGGCCCGCGCCGCACCATTCGCACCGTCAGCGCGCAGAGCATTTTCGACGGCACGCTCGACCGCAAGGCGATCGAGAACCGGATCGTCGTGATCGGCGCCGCCGTTGCCGGCGGCAGCGATTTCGCTCCGACGCCGTTCGATTCCCTGATGCCCGGCGTCGAGGTGGTCTCGACCGCGATCACGCATCTGGTCGCCGGCGACGGCATCTTGCGCGACCGCAGGGTTCACATCGCAGATGGCCTCGTCGCGATCCTGCTCCCGATGCTGCTGGTCGGCCTGCTCGCCTGGCGACGCAGCGCGCTCGGCTACGTCGCGGCCGCGGCGGCGATGGTGGCCTGGGCCGGGCTCAATCTGTTCGCGTTCACGCACGGCGTCTGGCTCGATGCCGCGATCACGCTTGCGGCTGCCGTACCGCCAGTCGCGGTGTTCATCGGCGTGCAACTGTGGACGGAACGCCGCCCCGCCCAGGATCTCACAACCGAGAGCCGCTCACTGGCCAGGCGCTGATCGTCAAGCAGCTGCAGGCCGCAAACTTCCGTGGCGCGGAACGGCGTAGTCCGCGCCGGAGAGCGGCGTGATCTTCAGGGCTGAAGTTCGGGCGGCGGCGAACGGTCCAGCACGTCGCCCCTGGCGCCCTCGAGCAGATCGATGCCGTAGGTCTCCACGACCAGCGGGCCGCGCTTGCGCTGCAGTTCGCCGATGCGCCTCACCTGCGTGAAGAGGTGGTTGAGGAAGGGATGACCATCGGGCCTGATCTCGTCGACATAGATCAGCTTGCCTGCGAGCAGTTTTGGATCGGGCTCGGGCATGTTGACCCAGCGGATACGCTGGTCCTGCTGCACCACGCAGGAGCCGCGCGGCAGATAGAAGGCGAGCCAGCCCGTGGTGCCGTAGTCAGGCGCGAGCACGCAGCTCGCGCCATTGGCGACGCGCGCCGCTTCGATGGCCGCGGCGAGCTCACGCCAGCCGACGCCGACGCTGCGCACCGTCGCATCGCGGCGATAGCCTGACAGCCAGCCGGTATTGGCTTGCAGGATCAGCGCGGCAAACATCACGATTCCGGTCGGCGCAGCCCAGCGCAGGCAGAAATCCACCAGGCGCTGCGCCCGCGGCTTCCACTGCGCAAGGTTGGCCGCGGCTGCTGCGGCGACGACGAAGGGCGGATAAACCGGCGCGAACCAGTTGGCCTCGACGCGGGCGTGCAGCGAATGCCAGACGAAATAGGCGACGATGGTCCAGAACATCGTCTCGATCAGCACGCGCGAGGCCAGCGCGCCGGCCCGGCGCCAGGTCAGTGCGTGCAGGCCCATCGCGCCGAGGATGAACACCAGTGGCGTCGCAAATGCGATCTGGGTCGGGATCAGCTCCGCGACGAAGACCGGGCGGAAATCCTCGACCTTGGCACGCCCGAGCTGCTTGACGAAAGAAACCCAGTGATGATCCGCATTCCAGAGGATCACCGGCGAGAACAGCGCAAGCGCGACGAGGCCGCCGAGATAGGGCCAGGGCGAGAGGAACCAGCGCCGCAGTTTTGGCACCGCCGCGAGCCAGATCAGGATCGCAGCGCCAAAGAACATCGCGGTGTACTTCGACAGCAGCGCCGCGCCGACGGCGGCGCCGACCGCGAGCCACCAGGCGCCGCGGCCGGTCTCCAGCACTTTTGCGAGGAAGAACAGCACGAAGCTGGAAGCGACCAGCAGCGGCGCATCCGGCGTCACGATCAGCGTGCCGACCGAAGCCATCATGGTCACGTTGAGCAGGATGGCGCTGGTCGCGGCCACCCGCGCCCCGCCGAACAGGATCGCAGCCGTGCGATAGATCGCATAGCTCATCGGCAGCGCGAGCAGGATCGAGACCAGACGGACGCCGAGCTCGGTATCGCCCGCGATCATGGTGCCGGCGCGGATGACGTAAGCCACCATCGGCGGATGGTCGTAATAGCCTCCAGCGAGGCTCTTCGACCACATCCAGTAATAGGCTTCGTCGAAGGTAAGCGGCGTGAAGGCGGCTGCAACGAGCCGCAACGCGACCAGCGCAAGGAGCGCCAGCGCCGTATTGCGGACGATCCGCGCGTCAGCCCCGCCCATACCTGAATCCTTGGCGCGCTATTTCTTGCGCCAGACGAACAGTCCGGACATCGCGTAATTCCACACCACGCCCATCAGCGCGCCGGCGAGGCCCGCCAGCCACCAGATCGGTTCCTGGTCGTAGACCGAGAAGGCGACGCCGACATTGGCGAGCAGGCCGACGCTGCAGACGATGTAGAACATGATCAGGCCGCGCAGGATCGCAAAGCCCTTCAGCCGCTGATCGCGATAGGTGAGGAAGTTGTTCATGACGAAGTTGGTGGTCATGGCGACGACGGCGCCGGCGGCCTGTGCCTCCGCGAACGGCACCTTGATCAGCTCGAGCGCGACGAACAGCGTGGTGAGATGCACCACCAGGCCGATGCCGCCGACCATCGCGAACAGGATGAAGCGCAGCGAGACGATGTCGTTGGTCAGCTTCGCAAGCACGAGGCCGAGGAAGTCGAGCGCGACCATGGAATCGAGCTTGCTCTCGCCATGCTGGCGGGCGCCGAACGTATAGGGAATCTCGACCGCGCGCAATTCGCCATGCGCGGTCGCGACCAGGTCGAGCAGGATCTTGAAGCCGTGCACCGACAGTTTTGGCGCAAGCTGCTCGAAGCGATCGCGTCGCACCATGAAGAAGCCGCTCATGGGATCGGCGATCTCGACCCGCAGCATCTTCCGGGCGACCTCGGTCGCCAGCGCGCTGGCGCCGGCGCGCTGCTTGTTGAAACCTTCGCTCTTGTAGCCCTCGATGTAGCGGCTGCCGACGACGAGGTCGGCCTTGTCGCTTGCGAGCAGCAGCAGCATCTTCGGCAGCTGGGTCTCGTCATGCTGGAGGTCGGCATCGATCACGGCCGCGTAAGGCGCGCTCGAAGCCAGGATGCCCTCGATACAGGCGCCCGACAGGCCGCGGCGGCCGATTCGGCGGATGCAGCGCACGCGGCTGTCCTTCAGAGCGAGCGCACGCACGACGTCCCAGGTGCCGTCAGGCGAATTGTCGTCGACGAACACAACTTCCCAGGCGACGTTGACAAGCGTCGCCTCCAGCCGCCGGTACAGCACGGTAACGTTGTCACGTTCGTTGAAGGTCGGGACGATAACCGACAATTCCGGCCCTTCTTGAGCCTGATAGTCGACGCCCGGTCTGATCGCTTCATTCATGACGGCAGCGTATATCCGCCGCGTCCTGCGATGCCAAGCCGGGGTCTTGGGGGAACGGCCCAAAGCAGGGCCTAAAATGCCAACGACCCCGGAACGGCGAACCGCGCGTACATCCGGCGCAGCCCAAGCTATTCCAAGGTCGTTCCAGCGACGGAGTATTCGCTCGACGTCGCCGTTGGAGCCTAGATGGGGACGGCGAAGCCGCTCCGCAAGAGGCCGAAACCGCCCATTTTCAGGCCATTACTGGTTCGGGACTTCCCGGATCACCGGCCCCCGCGGCGCCGGCGCGGCCGGGGCTGCGGGCGCCACGGCGGGGGCCGGCTCGACCTTGGCCGGCTTGGGGGGCTTGCCGTACTGCCCGATCGGCCCAAAGACGACGGCAACCGCCAGCGCCACCGCCGCGACAACAGCGCCAAAAATGCCACCCACCGACTCAGACGACATGCCAGCCCGCCCCTGTTCCTGATAGGTCCGATCATACCACGGATGAACGCACGGCCGGAAGGGCCAGGGGGCGCGAGGCGAATAGTCAATGGCGAATGGCGGCAAGCCGGTAGCCGTCCCTATTCGCTACTCGCCATTCGCCACTTCTTACTTCACCGGCGGCCTGATTTGAGTCGCGCGAATATTCCCGCGCGAGGCAATGCCAGCAATCGTCGCTACCGTGCATGGTGAGCTTCTGTACGCCCTTCGCGTCGGCGTCTTGCGCCATCGCCGAATAGGTCCTGGCAGCAGATGTCATCATCACGAGCGCCGCTCCCGGCAACTGCATCCGCATCTTCTCGCTTTTTTTGCAGACGGCGCAGCGAGCCTAGACAGGATGCGAGAACTGGCCAATCACTTCCGGTTTGAATAGGATGCGGCCCTCCCCTTCCCGCCGATGCGAGATCCCTCCGTGGCCAAAGCAAAAACCGCGACCAAAAAATCCGGCAAGATCTTCATCGGTATCGGCGGCTGGACCTTCGAGCCGTGGCGCGGCGTGTTCTATCCGGAGAAGCTGACGCAGGCGAAGGAGCTTTCCTACGCCGCCTCGAAGCTGACTTCGATCGAGATCAACGGCACCTATTACGGCTCGCAGAAGCCGGAGAGTTTTCGCAAATGGGCAGCCGAAGTGCCCGAGGGCTTTGTGTTCTCGGTGAAGGGACCGCGCTTCGCCACCAACAGGCGCGTGCTCGCCGAGGCCGGCGATTCCATCAAGCGCTTTTATGATTCCGGCGTGCTGGAACTCGGCGATCATCTCGGGCCGGTGCTGTGGCAGTTCGCGCCGACAAAGAAATTCGACGGCGCCGATTTCGGCAAGTTTCTGGAACTATTGCCGCGCAGGCTCGATGGCCGCGCGCTGCGTCACGTCGTCGAAGTGCGTCACGACAGCTTCTGCGCGCCTGAATTCATCGCGCTGATCCGCGAATTCGGGACGCCCGTCGTGTTCGCCGAGCACGGCAAATACCCCGCCATCGCCGATGTCGCCGGCGACTTCGTTTATGCCCGGCTGCAGAAGGGTAATGACGAGATCAAGACCTGCTATCCGCCGAAGCAACTCGACGCCTGGGCTGAGCGCTTCCACGCCTGGGCCGAGGGACGTGAACCCGACGACCTGCCCAAGGTTGACAAGGCGAAGCCGAAGAAGGAGCCGCGCGACGTGTTCGCCTATGTGATCCACGAAGGCAAGGTGCGCGCACCGCATGGCGCCATGGAACTGATCGCGCGGGTCAGCTGAAAGAGAGCGATGGCCAAGGCGAAAAAGCTCTTCACCATCGGCTATGAGCAGACGCCGCCCAAGGCCGTGCTGGACGAGCTGGAGCAGGCCGGCGTCAAGCTGGTGGTCGACGTGCGCGCCGTGACGTCGTCGCGCCGGCCGGGCTTTTCCAAGAAGCAGCTCGCCGCAGGTCTCGACGAACGCGGCATAGCCTATGTTCATCTCGCAGGCCTCGGCACGCCCAAGGAGGGTCGGCTCGCCGCGCGCAGCGGGCAATACGACGTGCTGGAGAAGATTTTCTTAGAGCATCTGAAGACGCCGGAGGCCAGGGAGCAGATGGACGAGCTCTCGGCGCTGGTGATGAAAGCCGGGCCCGTCTGCCTGCTCTGCTACGAGCGCGACCATACCCATTGCCACCGCCGGATCATCGCCGAACTCATCGAGGAGCGCGATGGCGTGGCGGTGAAGAATTTGGCGGGGCGGCAGGCGTAGCTGTCAGCCCTCCCCCGCCAACCTGAACGTCCCCTCCATCATCTGCACGCAAGCGCCTCCGACATGGGCCGATACGATCTTGCCATCGCGCTTGACGACGCGCGTCTGGAGCATGCTGGGGCGGCCCATATCAAAACCCTGGCCAACCGCGAGCCTCAACTCGCCATCGCTGACGGAATCGAGGTCGGCGAACAGCGCGGCGGCGGCGACGGTCGCGCTGCCGGTGGCGGGATCCTCGGTGAGGCCGCTGGCGCCGCGCATGAACATGCGCGCCTGCCGCTCGCACGGCGCCTCTTCCGGAGGCACGTCGCGCGTATAGAACCACACCGAGCGGGCGCCGTCGCGCGGCAGGAGCTTACCATAGGCCGCAGCATCGGGCCGGGCCCGCTTCAACGCCTCGCGCGAATGCAGCTCCATCACCAGAAACGCGTTTCCGACGGTGACAACATGCGGCGCATGGTTGTCGGTCTTGACGTCGTCCGCACTCAGCGAAATGCAGCTCGCGGCCTCGGCAGGTGACAGCGGCGCAAACCGCTGGAGCGGCTGCGGCGCGGTAAGCTCCGTCCTGATCACCCGACCATGCTCTCGAACGATCTCCACCGGCACGAGCCCGGCCTTCTCTTCGAACAGCAGACGCGGCTTCGGCTGTCTGGCCATTGACGCAAGTACGAACGCAGTGCCGACATTGGGGTGGCCGGCAAAGGCAATCTCGAGTACCGGCGTGAAGATGCGCACCTCGGCGTCGTTGCCCTTGTCGCGCGGCGGCAGCACGAACGTCGTCTCCGAATAATTGAACTCGGTCGCGATCGCCTGCATCTGCTGTGTGGAGAGCCCGCCTGCATCGAGCACCACGGCAAGCTGGTTGCCGCCGAAAGCGCGATCGGTGAACACATCGATGGTGACATAGCGGCGCTGCATGGCGAGTCCTCACGCAAATGGCGGCCGCAAGCCGACCGCCTCGCGCAGCACTCTACAAGCCCCAAACATCGCCCGTCATGCCCCAAAATAGAGAGCAATCGGAGCAATCGCGACGCGCGTCAGAAACGGAAGAGAGATCGCGGCGAGGCCAGCACTTGCGCCCGCTCGCGCCCGTCGACGAGGAGCGTGTCGAGGAATTGCCGGTTCTTGGCGTAAGTCTGCGTTGCCTCGAACTGCGTGTGCGGCCAGTCGCTGCCCCAGAGCAGGCGATCGAGGCCGTAAGCACTGCGCAGCAGCGGATACGCTTCCTTGGCAAAGCTCTCACCGGCCGGCCCGTTGCGATATGGCGCCGAGACTTTGACCCACACATTCCCGGTCGCGCCCAGCTTCAGCACCGACTGAAAACCGGGATCGGCGACGCCGAGCTTGGGATCCGGCAGCGCGTAATGATCGAGCACGACAGGGACGCCATGATCGAGCAGGTGCGGCACGAGCACGGCGAGATCGGCCGCGTTGCGCTGGATCTCGACCTGCCAGCCCATTGCCTTCACGTCTGCGAGCAATCTCTTCCATTCGTCCGAAGCAAGCTCGGGCAAAGGCTGGCCGACGAGATTGAGGCGAATGCCGACCACGCCGGCGCGATCGAGCGAACGCAACTCGTCCGCGGAGACGGCGGGATCGACCACCGCAATGCCACGCAGGCGACCGCCGGTGTGCTTCAGGCAATCGACGAGGTAGGAATTGTCGGTGCCGAGAAAGCTCGGCTGCACCAGCACGCCGTTGCTCGTGCCATTCTGATCGAGCTGCTCGAGATAGAGCGAGAGCGGCGCATCATAGTCGGGCGCATAGCGGCGGCCCGGTGCGAGTTTCAGCCCGCGATGGAAGACATGGGCGTGGGTGTCGATCACAGGCAAGGCCGCCTCACTCCTGGCTCTGGTCGCGACCACTGTGGCAAGCGACGCGAGGCCCGCGCCAAACCTGCGGCGCGTCAGGCCGCGCTGGAACAATGTCATGATCGTTACTCCTCATTTTCGGTCAGGCGTGGGTGGCCGCGGTTTGCTCGAACACCTTGCCGCGGGTTTCCGGCAGGAGCAGAACCGCGATCAGCACCAGCGCATAGGCAAAGGCCGCATCGATACCGATCGCGGGACCGAGGCCGATGCGGTCACCGAGGAAGCCGACCAGGAAGGGAAACGCGGCGGAGACGACACGGCCGAAATTGTAGCAGAAGCCAACACCCGTGCCGCGGACGCCGGCGGGATAGAGCTCGCTGAACAGCGCCGCCATGCTGGCGGGAATGCCCGCCGAGAAGAAGCCGAGCGGGAAGCCCAGCACCAGCATCTGGCTGTTGGTCAGCGGCGCGAAGATGTAGACCAGCACGGTGGCGATGCATGCGCTGGCAAAGAACGCGACATTGGCCCGGCGGCCGATGCGGTCGCTGATGATCCCGCTCGCGACGCAGCCGCAGAAGAAGGCGACGATGATGACGGCGAGATATCCGCTGGAGCCGAGCACCGACAGGTGCCGCTCCTGGCGCAAATAGGTCGGCAGGAATGTCGTCAGCGCAGCATAACCACCGTGGGCGCCGATGCCGAACAGGCCGCCGACCAGGGTCGAGCGCAGCACGTCGCGGTGGAAGATGCCTGAGAGCGTGGCGAGGAACGGCGCATCTCGATCCTTTGCAACGGCGCGCGGCGGCTCCTTCAGCCCGCGCCTGATAAAGAGGATGAGCAGCGCCGGCAACAATCCGATCGCAAACAGGATGCGCCAGGCGATGTCCGCCGGCGCGTAGGTGAAGACCAGCGCGGACAGCAGCACCGCCGCGCCCCAGCCGACGGCCCAGGCACTCTGCACCGTGCCGAGCGCCCTGCCGCGATGTTGGGGTCGGATGATCTCAGCCATCAGCACTGCGCCGCAGGCCCATTCGGCGCCGAAGCCGAGGCCCTGGATCGCCTTGAGTACCAGAAGCTGGGTGTAGCTCATCGCAAACGCTGATGCGAATGTCGCGAGCGCAAAGGTCGCGACCGTGATCTGAAGCGCCTTGACGCGACCGAAGCGGTCGCCGAGCGCGCCGCCGAGCCAGCCGCCGAACGCGCCGAAGAACAATGTGACGGAGCCGAGCAGACCGGCGTCGGCCTTGCCGATACCGAAGGCCGCGATGAGCGCGGGAATGGCGAGGCCGAACATCTGGACATCGAGCGCATCCAGTGCCCAGCCGCCGAAGCTTGCCCAGAACGTGCACCGTTCCAGCGGCGAGCTCTCACTGTACCAGTTCGACATGTTTCCTATCCCTGTACGCGTTATTGCTTGATGTCGTTGAAAACGGCCGTCATCGGATCTCGGCGTGGTAGCGGAAGCGATCCGCCGGCCCGCGCGAGCGACGCCATTCGATCGGCCGCCGCTCCAGATCCAGCGCGAGACGCTCGATCACGATCAGGGGTGCGTGCGCCTCGAGCCGCAGCAGCCGCGCCTGCATCTGGTTGGCGCTCTCGACCGTCAGGATTTCCTCGGCGGAGACCACCACTTCGCCGCAGCGCTCTTCATAGAGCGGATACAGGAGGTCACCGAACTCGGCGGTCTCGATCTCGAGGATTTGGGCGAAACGCGATTGCTGGAGCCAGATTTCCTCGGCGAGCAGCGGCACGCCGTCGATCAGCCGCAGGCGCGACAGGCTGATCACGGGCTCGCCAACGGGAATGCGCAGCGCCGACGCGACAGCAGAAGTCGCCGGGACGCTTTTGCGCCTGAGGATGCGGCTCTGCGGCACGCGCCGCTCGCCGCTTTCGGACTGGAAGCGGAAAAAGCGGAATAGCGAGGAGTTGAAGCGCGCACGGCGGACGAAGGTGCCGCGCCCCTGCTGGCGCTCCAGCGCGGCATCAGCGACGAGCTGGTCGATCGCCTTGCGCACGGTGCCGATGGCGACGCCGTAATGAGCGCCGAGCTCGGCTTCCGACGGGATCGGCTCGCCCGGCCGCCATTCATTGCGGTTGATCCGCGCGGCGAGGTCGTCGCGCAGAAGCTGGTAGCGTGGCAGGCGGCTGTCGCGCGGATCGGAATTCATATAGTCATATAGATGACTAGATGAAAACGAAGTCAAGCGCTACCATGTTACCGCGAAAGACCGCTCGAAGAGCGGCAGGGCTATGTCCGCGCGCATCTTCAAACGAACCCGAGCAGACCCCTTCACCCCAACTGAAACACCGGGACCGGCTGCTCGTAACCGCGCACGGTGACCTCGCCGAGCGCAACGGCGTCCTCGCCGTCGTCGCCGAGCGCCTCACGCACGGATGCGGAGATCAGCAGTTGCGAGCCGAACTCCTTGTTGAGCGCCTCGAGCCGCGAGGCGAAGTTCACGGTGTCCCCGATCACGGTGTATTCCTTGCGCCGGGGCGAGCCGATATTGCCGGCGACGACCTCGCCGAAATGGATGCCGATGCCGATTCGCAGCGGCCAGTTCGTCTGCGCATTGATGCGGTCCATTGCACTCAACATCTCGCGGGCCGCCGCGACAGATCGATGCGCGGCATCGGACGCCTCCAGCGGCGCGCCGAACAGCGCGAGAAAGCCGTCGCCGAGAAACTTGTTCACGATGCCGCCGTTGCGATCGAGAATATCGACCAGCACCGCGAACGCGCCGTCGAGCCGGTCGACGACCTCCTGCGGCGTACGCGACCGCGCACCGGCGGTGAAGCCGCGGAAATCGACGAACATCACGGCGACGCGGCGGAGATCCCCGGCAGCACTGGTGCCCTGCGTCATCAGCCGTTCGACCACCTGCGGCGAAACATGCTGGCCGAACAGGTTGGTCACCCGATCGCGCGCGGTCGCCGCCGCGATGCTCGCCGCGAATTGCCGCCGCAACTGCGCGCCGACGGAGCCCGCCAGCACGCCGCAGACCAGGATCACCATGCTGCGTACCGCGTGGAAGTAGATCAGAGGTTCGCCGGTCTCGTTGGTCGAATTGTAATACAGCGCAACGGCCAGCAATTCGGCGGCGGCAACAAATCCGGTGAAAGCGGACAGCCAGAAATCGAGCCGCAGCGTCGAAAGAATGACGAAGATGAAATAGACCATCGGCAGCACGAAACCGAGCGCGGGCCCAGCGCCCATGCTGCGGATCTGGAGGATCAGGATGAGCGTCGGCAGCGACGTCTCGATAAAGGCGCCGACATAGCGCCTGATCACGGGCAGATCGCGATCGAGCTCGAGATTTCGACTGATCTGGCCGTGGATCCAGACCTCGAGCAGCATGAAGGCCGTCACGAGAGCATATTCGCGGACCATGCCGTCGGTGCCGCGCCAGATCCGGCTTGCGACGGCAGGATCGACCACGAGGGTTGCCGTGAGCAGGACCAGGATGACGCAGCCCGTGGCGATCAACGCCTTCACCCGCAACAGCTCGGTGCGCAGCACCTCGCGCGTCAGCTCCCGTTCGAACGCCTCCGACAGGACGGCTTTCCGCCTGGCTTTCAAAAATCTGACCATTCCACCCCCTCGATTCCGGGGCAGTCTGCCTCAATCCAGCGTGCGGCGGAAGCGCGTCACGGCGATGACCATGGCAAGCGCCATCAGGGCCGTCAGCGCCAGCGCGTCGAACTGCAGATTCTGCATGGTCGCGCCCTTCAGCATGATGGCGCGGACGATGCGCAAATAATGGGTCAGGGGCAGGCATTCGCCGACATATTGCGCCCAGGTCGGCATGCCCGCGAACGGAAACATGAAGCCTGACAGCAGGATGCTCGGCAGGAAGAACATCATCGACATCTGCATGGCCTGGAGCTGGTTCTGCACGACCGTCGAGATCGTGTAGCCGATGGCCAGATTGGTGGTGATGAACAGGGTCGAGAGCAGCGCCAGCAGAAACAGATTGCCGAGCACGGGCACGCCGAACAGGACCACGCCGATGCCGATGATGAGGAAGGCCTGGACGAAGCCGACCAGCACGTAAGGGATGATCTTGCCGAACATGACCTCGACCGGCTTGATCGGCATCGACAACAGCGCCTCCATGGTGCCGCGCTCGACCTCGCGCGTCACTGACAACGCGGTGAAGATCAGCATCGTCATGGTGAGGATGGTGCCGACCAGCCCCGGCACGATGTTGAGGCTGGAATTCGCTGCCGGATTATAACGGGCATGGGCGCGGATCTCGAACGGCAGGTCCGGGGGATTGCCGATGTAAAGATCATGCGCGAGTGCGGTCTGCACGATCATACCGAGCGAGCCGAGCGCCGCGCTCGCGGCGACCGGATCGGTGGCATCGGCCGCAACCAGCAGCGCCGGCTTGTCGCCGCGCCGCACCGCGCGCTCGAAGCCACGCGGGATCTCCACCCCGAACAACACCTTGCCCGACTTCAGGAGATTGTCGAACTGGTCGACATCATGCACCTCATAGATGAAGTGGAAATAGGCCGTGTTTTCGAGTGCTTTCAGGACCGAGCGGGCGAGATCGCTATCCTCCTGGAGCAGCACCGCGCTCGGCAGATTGTGCGGCGTGGTGTTGATGGCATAACCGAACAGCAGGAGCTGCATCACCGGCAGCATCACGATCATCGCGAACGAAACGCGGTCGCGCCTGAGCTGGATGAACTCCTTGATCAGCATCGCATACGAGCGCTTCCAGAAGCCGAAGCGCTCCCTGATCTCATGTGCGGGCGCAAGCTGATCGACGGCGCTCATTGGAAATCATCCCTGAAAATTGTCCTTGGAGCGGCCCATCAGCTCGATGAACACGTCCTCCAGCGAGGGCGCCGCCTTCTGCCAATGAAGACCGCTGTTGTCGCGCCACGGCGCGATGCTGGTCTCTAACGCGGCGACGTCGCGCCCCGAAACATGCAGGGAGGTGCCGAACGGTGCCACCATGTCGATTCCGGGCTTGCCTGACAGCGCGGCCGTGAGGTCGTTCAAGTTCTCGCCCGTTACGGTGTAGGTCGTGAGCTTGGATCCCGCGATTACCTCCTCCACCGTACCGTGGGTCAACAGATGGCCATAGGCGATGTAAGCGATCTCGTGGCACCGCTCGGCTTCGTCCATGTAGTGGGTAGAAACCAGCACGGTGAGCCCTTCCGCCGCGAGCGCATGGATCTCGTTCCAGAAATCGCGCCGCGCCTTGGGATCGACTCCGGCCGTCGGCTCGTCGAGCAACAACAGCTTTGGGCTGGGCAGCGTGCAGGCGCCCAACGCCAGCCGTTGCTTCCAGCCACCGGAGAGCTCGCCGGCGAGCTGCGCCTCGCGACCGGAGAGGCCGAGCCGCTTGATCATGTCGCGCGCCGCACCGCGCGCATCGGCAAGGCCATAGAGCCGCGCGACGAATTCGAGATTCTCCCGCACGGAGAGGTCCTGATACAGGCTGAAGCGCTGGGTCATATAGCCGACCTGGCGCTTGATCTTGTCGGCGTCCGTTAAAATGTCGTAGCCGAGACAGGTGCCCTCGCCGCTATCGGGCGTCAGCAGGCCACAGAGGATGCGGATGGTGGTGGTCTTGCCCGAGCCGTTCGGCCCGAGGAAGCCGTAGATCGAGCCGCGCTTCACCTGCATCGACAGATCGTGCACGACCTCGCGGCCGCCGAACGATTTGGTCAGGCCCTTGACATCGATCGCAATGTGGTCGCCGGCGTTCATCGCTTGTCCGCCACCGGGGTCTTCGGGTTGAGATAGACGTCGATCGGTTGGCCCACCCGCAAGGCATCGGGCCGCGACGGCCGCGCCTGAACCAGATAGACGAGCTTGTTGCGCTCATCGAGGCTGTAGATCACGGGCGGGGTGTATTCCGCAGAGGTCGCGATGAAATAGATCTTTGCGGTGAGGTCGGCGGCGCAATTGTCGCAGGCCACCCGCACCTCGTCGCCAACAGACAGTTTCGGCAACTCCGTCTCCGGCACGAAGAAGCGCAGCTTCATGTTGCCGGGCGGCATGATCGAGAGCACCGGCCGCTGCGCCGCCACCATCTCGCCCTCGCGGAAATAGATCTGCTGGATGGTGCCGGCAACAGGCGCAAAGCCCTTGCGCCGCGCCAACCGCGTCTGTGACGTCACCACCCGCGCCTGTGCGACGCGCAGATCCGAGACGGCGGAATCGAGCGCGGCTTGCGTGCCCGAGCCGGTCTTGCGCAGGGAATCCGCGCGATCAAATACCTGCTGCGCGTTGGCCAGCGTCGCCTTGGTCTGGTTGAGATCGGCAAGCTGGAGATCGTCGTCGACGGAATAGAGGGGATCGCCGACCTTCACGACGTCGCCCTCGCGGACATCCAGCTTGGTCACGCGACCGGCCTCGTCCGGGCTGACATAGATCATGTCGGCCTCGACCCAGCCCTGGAAACCGGGATCGCGCTTCTCCTTGCAGCCGGCAAGTCCGGTGGCAAGCACGACGGCCAGTGCGATTGCAAATATCCTTTGCGACGACCTCATGTCGTCCTCCGTTCACCAAAAATCAAATCGAGATGGACGCGCAGCATGTCCTGCGCGTCGAGCGGTGCGTGGCGCGCAAACAGGCTCTGCCAGATCACTGCGATCATCGCGGGCGCGACCAGGATCTGCGGATAACGGGCGAGGTCCTTCTCGCGGATCTCGCCACGAGCAATGCCGAGCTCGATCAGCGCGCGCATGCCGGCCATCCCGCGCGAGACGACCTCGCGGTAATAGAAGTCGGCAACGGCCGGAAAGCGCGGCCCTTCCGCCACGATCAGGCGGACGAGATCGCCACGCTTGGTGCCGATGACCTCCTTGATGAAGTTGCCGGCAAACATCTCGATCAGATCGCGCACTGAGCCCGTCGGCGGCGGCAATGCAGTGAGCCGCGCGACCACCGGCACGATCACGATGCGCACCAGCTCCTCGAACATCGATTCCTTGTCCTTGAAGTGCAGGTAGATCGTGCCCTTCGCGACTCCGGCGCGCTTGGCAATGTCGTCGAGCCGCGTCGCGGCAAAGCCGCGCGCGATGAACTCCTCCATCGCTGCTTCGACGATCGCATCGCGCCGCTCCGCAGCACGCGTCGCACGGTTCGACGCCGGGGTGATCTCTCCGCCGGCTTGGGGCTTCGGACTTGCTGCCTTGGCGGCGGCCGCTCTGGTGGGCTTCTTCGTCATTTCTCCATAATGACTGACTAGTCAGTCATTGTCAATCAAGGGCTCAGCCTCGACATGAAGACGAATTAGTGTTGACTAATGCATTAGCGTATACTAATTTATTCGCATGATCGATGCCGTCTCAAATCCCGTCACCGCCGTGATGCGTGCCCTCGCCGACCCGACCCGACGCGCGGTGTTCGAGCGCGTCTTCGACGGCAAGGAGATCAGCGTCGCCGAACTGACGCGCGGCAGCGGCGTGACGCAGGGCGCGATCTCGCAACATCTGAAATCGTTGAAGCAGGCGGGCCTTGTCGCCGAGCGTGCCGAGGGCCGCAACGTCTATTACCGCGCTGCACCCCAAGGACTCGAGCCGCTGGTCACCTGGATGGACCATTACGGCGTCTTCTGGCGCGAGCGCCTCCAGAACCTGCGTGACCTCTTGAAGGAGATCGACCCGTGAGTGCAGCCGAGCTGAAAGCCGAGAGCCGAGGAAACGTCAGAGACATCGTCATCGACGAGGTGCTTCCTCATGCGCCCGAGACTGTCTGGAAGGTGCTGACCAGTGCGCAGCTGATCGCGCGCTGGCTGATGAAGCCGACCGGTTTCGAGGCTGTCGAGGGCAAGGCCTTCACGTTCCAGACCACGCCGGGCGGCCACTGGGACGGCGTCATCCATTGCAGCGTGCTGGAGGTGATGCCGAACAGGCGCCTCGTCTACGCCTGGAAGGGCGGCGACGAACGCAACACCGGCTATGGCGCGCCGCTCGACACCATCGTGACGTGGTCCCTCACCCCCGTCGAAGCCGGCACGCGAATCCGGCTGGTTCATTCCGGCTTCGTTCTGCCCAGGAACGAGACCGCCTTCACCGGCATGAGCGGAGGCTGGAAGAAGGTCGTGCGGCAGCTCGACGAGATCAGCGGCGAAAGCAAGTAAGGCGTATCACGATGGACAAGCCCTACACCGGCGGCTGCGCCTGCGGCGCAATCCGCTATTCGATTGCCGGCGAGCCCCTGTTCGCCAACCATTGCCAGTGCCGGGACTGCCAACGTGAAAGCGGCACCGGACATGGCTCCTACGCCACCTTCGCGCGCGCCGGCGTGACGGTGACGGGCGAAGCCAAGACGTGGGACATGGTTGGCGACAGCGGCAATTTGAAGACGCGCGCCTTCTGCGCCGAATGCGGCGTGAGTGTTTACATGACCTTCAAGGCCATGCCCGGCATTTTCACCATCCGCGCCGCGAGCCTCGACGAGCCCGCCCGCTACCAGCCGCAAGCGATCACTTACGCGATGCGTGCGTATGACTGGGATCAGCTCGATCCTGGTTTGACGAAGTTCGAGAGGATGCCGCCGGGGTAGCTGGGCAGTCGGTCCTTGCGAGGAGCCCGCGACAAAATTGCGAAGCAATTTTGCGCTGAAGCGACGAAGCTATCCAGAAAGCCTCCGCAAAAAGATTCTGGATTGCTGCGCTCGCAATGACGATGCGGGAGCCGTCGGGCACACCCACTAGCCATGAAACTTCAATCCATCGACGATCTTGTCGATCACCTTGCGTTCGGCGCGCATCGCGATGCCGACAAGATTGAGATCGGCACGCGCAATCGCCCTCACCGCCTCGCGATTGGCGGCGTCATGCGTGGTCCTGAACATGTCCTCGGTATAAACCGCCGGCGTGACGCTGCGCGTCAGCGCACGATCGAGTGCGCGCGACAATTGCGGACCGTCGGCCCCATAGATCAGGATCGGTTGGCCGATCAATGCAAGATATTTCGTGGAGGAGGCGTCCTCATAGGCATCACCGATGCACTCCGGAAAGGCGGCAGCGACGCCGCTCGTCAGGAACGATGCGACATTGAGTTTCTGCCAAGCCTGGAGGTCGTTGCGAATGACAACGGCGATCTTGGTATCGAATTTCATGAATTCTCCCACACTCGTCCAAGCGCCTGGAAAGAAAAGAAAATTCCAAGCATTGGACTGTCGGCGTGAATGTAACGCGGATTGCCCCATCGATCACAGAGCGGAAATTCAATGAGAGTTGCTATCGGCTGCGCTTCTCTCCGCAGGCCAAGTCGGATATATCTCGGCGCTCTGTCACTGAACTGTCATAAAGCTGCTGATGTCCGAAATCGACGCCATCAAGCGAGCCCTTGAACCGGTGCGGCGTCTCGCCGGGTCAAACAATCAACACATTGCGGCCAAGCACACTGCGGCTTCCGGCGCGGAACAAAAACCTGGTTCCGAGACCTCGGGTGACGAGCTCCCGCACAGCAAATCCGCATCCGCCGGCCTGCCGGCCGACGTCGCTCCCGCCGGGGTGGCGACAGCTGAAGCCGTTTCGCCCAGCGCTGTTGCGCCTCACGTGACCGAAATCGAACTCAAGCTGCTCGTGGCTTCCGATCGTCTGGCTGACTTCAACGATGCGCCGATCATCGCCGCGAATGCGCGCAACAATGGAACCCGCAAGCATCTCAAGGCCGTCTACTACGACACGCCCAAACGCGCGCTTCGGCGTGCCGGATTCAGCTTCAGGGTCCGCCAGAGCGGCACGCGATTCACGCAGACCGTAAAAACGGAACCCAGCACCGATCCGCTGCGCCGCGGCGAATGGGAGGCAACAGTGCCTTCGATCGCGCCTGATATCGCGCTGGCCATGCCGCTGGTTTCGGACAAGCTGCGCGCCGAGCTGGCGCGCCACCCGGTCGAAGCCGTCTTCCGCAGCGACATCCACCGGCATCAGCGCCTGGTCGATTTGCCGTCCGGCACCGTCGAAGTTGCCTTCGACCGGGGCCAACTGACGTCTGGCGACCGGTCATTGCCCGTCAGCGAGATCGAACTCGAGCTCAAGAGCGGCAGCCCGTCCGCCGTCTGGGAGCTCGCGCGGCGGCTCGCCGAGCATGACCAGGTGAAAGCTTCGATCCGGACCAAATCAGCGCGCGGATTTGACCTCGCGGCCGACGCGCCGCCACGGGCGCCGAAGCCGCCGAAGCTTCGGCTGGACCCCTCGATATCCCTCGACGAGGCCTTCTCCGAGATCCTGCGATCCTGCTTTCTGCATTTGCTCCAGTCGTTGCCTGCGGCCGAGGACGGTCGCGACCCCGAGGGGATGCACCAGCTTCGCGTCGCGCTGCGCCGCCTGCGCTCCGCGCTCGACCTGATGCGGTCGGTGGTCTCGGTGGCCAAGCTCGACCTGATGCGCGCCGAAGCAAAGTGGCTTACGGGACGCCTCTCGGGCGCGCGTGACTGGGATGTGTTCCGGCAGGACACGTTGCGCACCGTTGCGGATGGCTGCCCGTCGGTCGCAGGCTTCGACGCGCTCGGCGTGCTCGCCGACGAACGCCGCGTGGCCTGTTACGAGCAGGCCCATCTCGCGCTCGCCGACCGGCGCTGCCAGTATTTCGTGATCGGGCTTGGCGCCTGGATCGAAGCGCGCGGCTGGCGGAGCGACGTCGCTTCCGAAGGCCTGGGGCAACTGGCCGAGCCGGCGGTCAACTTCGCCCGCAATGTCCTGTCGGCGCAGCATGCGAAGGTGCTGAAGCGCGGCCGCAAGTTCAAATCGCTGCCGACGGAGGAGCGTCACCGCGTCCGTCTCGCCGCGAAGAAGCTGCGCTACGTCGCCGACTTCCTGCTCCCGCTCTGCGGGCACGGCAAATCCGCAAAGCGGTTCTCGCGCAGGCTGGCCGTCCTTCAACAGGAGCTTGGAATCTACAATGACATGGCGACAACGTCGTCGTTGCTAGCCGAGGTCGGCGCCAAAACGACCGACAGCGGCACGGCGGCGGCGGCGATCGCGGGCTGGCAGGCCCACGCCATAGTCGCCGTTGAAGCACGCTTGCTGAAAGCCTGGTCGGAATTCACCGTTGCCAAGGTGCCCTGGTCGACCGACGCGCCGGAGCAGCCGATCAAGCTGGTGCAAACCAACGCGGGATGGCTGCGCTAATCGCAGCCCAACACTTGATCACCCCTTGGCGTCGCACGCCCAGGCGCGGATCACGCATTCCTTGCCGCCATATTTGTAGCATTCGCGGGTGGCGGCATTGAGCGTCGCCGAGATCTTCGGCTTCACCGCATAGCCATAGGCGCCACAGGGATTGGCCATATCGACCGACATCGCCGCGCAGGCGCGCTTCATCGTCACGGTCGTGCAGTCGCCCTTGCACTGTTTCTGCGCAGCGGCGCGCGCCTCGTGCTCGGCGCCGTAATCGTAAGCCTGGCCATAGGCTCCGCACTTGCCGACGGCAAAAGCACCGGCCGCATGTGCTTGCGTAATATAACGGGCGCCGGCGATACAAACCGACAGCACAAAGAAAAACATCGCGCAACGGCGCGCGACGACATCAGAACCCATGGAAAACCCCTCCCCCCAAGGCAGGTGGGGCGACTTTAAGCGCCGGTCGTTTCCACTTGGTGAACGAGTGGTTGAAAAGCGATGCGGGACTAGCGATCTCGGCAACACACTTTCTGGTTGTATTTTCAAATCGCGTTATTTACGGTCGCCAAGTTGCAAACAGAGCCGCAGGAGGCGACCATGCGTCCGATCAAAACGATGCTGCCGGGAATGATCGCGTCGGTCTGTCTGATCGGACTTTCGCCCGCGCATGCACAGGCGGTGAACTGGACCTGGACCAACCAATATGGCTCGATCCTGGCCATCACTGGCTTCGACCAGAACACGGGTGCGATCAGGGGGACCTACACCAACAACGCAACAAGCAGCTGCGACGAGGGCAAGCCGCAGGGCGTGACGGGCTGGCTGGCCTACGGCAACACCGGCACCGCGATCAGCTTCTCGGTGAATTTCCTCGGCTGCGGCTCGACCACCGTCTGGACCGGACAGCTCAATAACTCATCTGGATTCCAGGGACTGTGGTATCTGTCGCTCGGAGAGGCCGTCGCATGGAACGGCATCAGCGCGGGCGCCGATACCTTCACGTTCAGCAGCGGCGACAAGGCCCTGCTGACGAAGAGTGGGGTCGACCTGAAGGCCGCCAGCGAGAAGCTGTCGAACACGAAGAAGTAGGCGAGCGGCGAAGGTGGTGCGCAACCTATCGCATCACGGCGCTGCCTATCCGCGTCGTGCCGCTTCCAGCGCCTGCGGCGTGTCGATGTCGAGGAACGCGCCCTCACCGTCCACCGGCACTTCAGCGACCGCTTCGGTGTGCCTGGCGATCAGATGCCGCGCGCCGACATCGCCGTCGAGCGTCATCAACTCCTTGAAGAAACGGCGCGACCACAACACGGGATTGCCGCGGCGGCCTTCGCTCACGGGCACGACGATGAGATTGCCACGATCCGGCGCGAAGCCGTCGATCAGGCGATCGATCAGGCCGGCATCGATCAGCGGCATGTCGCCAAGGCAAACCACGGCGCCGTCGCATGCGTCGGACACCGCGGCGATGCCTGCTTTGACCGAGCTCGCGATGCCGCCGGCGAAATCCGGGTTCTTGACGAAACGCACCTTCAGGCCTTGCAGCGCCTGCTCCACCAGCTCGGTTTGATGGCCGGTAACGACGATCACCTCGGATGCTTTCGAAGCCAGCGCCTGCTCGGTCGCGATCCGCACCAGCTTCTTGCCGTCGAGCTCGGCGAGGAGCTTGTTCGGCCCGCCCATGCGGGTGGAGCGCCCCGCTGCGAGCACGATGGCGGCGACCTGGCTGTTGCCCTCGGTCTCGGGTTTGGCGCGCGGCTGCGGGCGCGTGACGATTTCCATCAGGAGGCCACCGACGCCCATGCCCATCAGCTCGGAGCGCGTCACCTCGATGCCGGCCAGGAGCCGCATCAGCACCCAGTCAAAACCGTTTTCGACCGGCGAACGCGCGCAGCCCGGCGCACCCAGCACCGGCACGTTGCCGGCGCGTGCGATCAGCAGCAGATTGCCGGGATCAACAGGCATGCCGAAATGCTCGATCTCACCGCCAATTCCGGTAACCGCAGCCGGAATCACATCGCGGCGGTCGGCGATCGCCGATGCCCCGAACACGATCACGAGCTCGGCGCCAAGCGCGAGCAATTCCTTGATCGCAGCCGACAACGCGCGCTCGTCATGCTGAACGCGCCGCTCGGCGATGATCGCGGCGCCCGCCGGCGCGAGGCGCTCGGCGGTGACGCGCAGCGTCTTGTCGACGACCTTGGAAGAAAGGCCCGGCAGCAGCGTCGAGACCACGCCGACGCGCTTGACGACGTAAGGCGCAACCTTCAGCACATTTTTGCCGGCCGCCTTCACCGCGGCATCGCGCAAGCTGCCTTCAACGCCGAACGGGATGATCTTGACGGTGCCGACCATTTCGCCCTCGACCACCGGCTTGTAAGCCGAGAGGGTCGCGAAAGTGATGGCCTCGTCGATATTGTTGATACGATCGACGGCGGCGCGGTCGATGACCAGCACGCCGGGCTGCGCGGCGAACAAATTGGCGCGGCCGGTGAAGGCGCGCTCGACATGAATGCCCTCGCCGCCGATCGCAAGCGCGATGCTGGCGGCCGCGACGTCCTCGGAAACGTCCCCCTCCTCCATCCGCACCACGACGATGTCCTTGATGCCGGCACGCTCCAGCGTTTCGACCTCGGCGGCCCCGATCGTCGTGCCCTTCTTCAGCACCAGCGGACCCTGGCGCAAGGTGTGGACGGTCACCCCGCCGATCGCATCCCTGGGGCTCGCCGGTCCAAACTTCATGCCGCTTCTTCTTTTGCTTTGGGTGGCAGCCGAAGCACCGCCGTGATCTCGGCCATGATCGCCACGGCGATCTCGGACGGCGAGACTGCGCCGATCGGGAGCCCAATGGGCGCGTGGATGCGCGCGATGTCGCTATCCCTCGCGCCCTGCGCCCGCAACCGGTCGCCGCGCTTGGCATGGGTCTTCCGCGAGCCGAGCGCACCGATATAGAAGCAATTGCGCTCGAAGGCATGGAGCAGCGCGGGATCGTCGATCTTGGGATCGTGCGTCACCGCAACGAAAGCGGTGTAGGCATCGACATTGAGCGGCGGCAGCGCGGTATCGGGCCATTCGGCGACCAGCGGAACATCGGGAAAGCGCTCGGGGCTCGCGAACGCCGTACGCGGATCGACCACGGTGACGTCATAGCCGAGCGAGCGCGCCAACGGCGCCAGGGCTTGGCTGATATGGACGGCGCCGACGATGACGAGCTTTGCGGTCGGCGCGTAGACGTTCAGGAACAGCTTCTTGCCACCGGACTCGACATTGGCGCTCTTGCCCATGCGAAGCTGCTTGTCCAGCTCGGCGCGCAGCGGATCCCTGGCGAAGTCAGCCGCTTTCACCAGGCGCTGCTCGCCGCTCTCGGTGTCGGTCACCAAAATCACGGGCCGGCGCGCGGCCCGCTCTGTGTTCAGTTCGTGCAGGATTGCGAGCTTCACGGCTAGCCGACCTTCTCGACGAACACGCGGATGGTGCCGCCGCAGGACAGACCGACGTTCCAGGCGGTCTCGTCGGCGACGCCGAACTCGAGCATCTTCGGCTTGCCGCTCTCGATCACGTCCATGGCCTCGGTGACCACGGCCCCCTCGACGCAGCCGCCCGAGACGGAGCCAAGAAACGTGCCCTCGTCGTTGATGACGAGGCTCGAGCCCGCCGGGCGCGGGGCCGAGCCCCAGGTTTCAACAACGGTGGCCAGCGCGACGCCACGGCCGGCCTTTTGCCAGTCCTCCGCCGCCTTCAGGATATCCTCGTCGCGATCGAGCATGGGCTTGGCCTCTCAGGCTGCGGGGCGGATAAGGCTGCGGTGATGCGGCGGCAACGGCCGGGACAGCGTGGTGATCAACTCCTGGATCGAACTCAAATTATGCACGGGCCGGAATTCGTCAACGTGCGGGAGCATCATTTTGATGCCCTGGGCCTTGGCCTCGAAGCCGCCGAACCGCAACAAGGGGTTGAGCCAGATCAGCCGCCGGCATGAGCGGTGCAGCCGGTCCATCTCGAAGGCGAGCCTGGAATCGGCCTCCCGCTCCAGCCCGTCGGAGATCAAGAGCACGATGGCGCCCTGGCTCAGCACCCGCCGCGCCCACAATTTGTTGAAGTTGTGCAGCGAGGCCGAGATCCTCGTGCCGCCCGCCCAATCCTCGACCGCGGCCGAACAGCTCGCCAGCGCCTCGTCCGGATCGCGCTGCCGCAGCGCGCGGGTGACGTTGGTGAGACGCGTGCCGAACAGGAACACCGAGACCCGCTTGCGCGCATCGCCGATGGCATGCAGGAAATGAAGGAACAGACGTGTGTACTCGCTCATCGATCCCGAGATGTCGAGCAGCGCGACGATCGGGGCCGGCTTTTCGATCCGCCCGAGGCGATGGATGTCGATGATATCGCCGCCGGTGCGCAGGGATGCGCGCAGCGTTCTGCGCATGTCGAGCCGCAAGCCCCGCGCATCAGGCTGATGCCGGCGCGTCAGCAGCTCCGCCTGCGGCAGCCGCATCATCTCGATGGCACGGAGCGCCTCGGCGATCTCGGCTGCGCTCATCTGCGCAAAATCCTTCTTCTGAAGGATCTCCTGGTCGGAGACCGAGAGACGCAGATCCTGCTCCTGGTGCTGCGGCGTCTCCGTCATCCGCGGTTGCGACATCGCTTCCTGCACGCGCCGGGCGCCGGCCTGCGGCTTCTTCTTGGCCTGCTCCGGCAGCGGCACCGAATCCAGCATGTGCTTCCACTCTTCCGAGGCGCGGAAGAACAGGTTGAAGGCCTGCTTGAAGATCTGCGCATGCTCGTGGCGCATGACGAAGATCGATTCCAGCGTGGTGAAGACGTCGGCGCGGCTGCCGATGTCGATCACCTGAAGCGCATTCATGGCGTCGATCACCGCACCGGGACCGACCGGCATGCCGGTCGCGCGGAGCGCGCGGGCAAAGCCGACGATGTTGTCGGCGAATTGCTCGGTTTGCTCGGGTGCAAGGTGGTTGACGGCCATGGTTGGGTACTCCCGCTCGTCATTCCGTCGCGGCACGCCGAATGACGGGCTCAGTGGAGACGCGACATCAATTCTCGCTCGTCGCTTCCTTCAGCACCTTTTGCAGGGTGTCGCCCTGCATCCGCGTGATGTCGTCCTGGTATTTGAGCAGCGCGCCCAGCGTATCGCCGACCACCTGGGGGGTCAGGGAGCGGGCATCGAGCTCGGACAAGGCTGTCGCCCAGTCGATGGTCTCGGCAACGCCCGGCGACTTGTAGAAGTCCTGGTTGCGCAGCGCCTGCACGAAGCGAACCACCTGCTGCGACAGCTTCGCCGAGATGCCGGGCACGCGCGACTTCACGATCGCAAGCTCCCGATCGGCGGCGGGATAATCGACCCAGTGATAAAGGCAGCGCCGCTTCAGCGCGTCGTGGATCTCACGGGTGCGGTTGGAAGTGATGATGACGATCGGCGGATGCGGCGCCTTCACGGTACCGAATTCGGGGATCGTCACCTGGAAGTCGCTGAGGATTTCCAACAGATAGGCTTCGAACGCCTCGTCGGCGCGGTCGAGCTCGTCGATCAGCAGCACCGGGGGACCTGCCACGTCAGGCTCGAGCGCCTGGAGCAGCGGCCGCTTGATCATATAGCGGTCGGCGAAGATGTCGCTCGACAGCTGCTCGCGATCTGTGTCACCCGCCGCTTCCGCCATCCGGATCGCGATCATCTGCGCGGCGCTGTTCCACTCGTAGACGGCGGACGAGACGTCGAGGCCCTCGTAGCACTGCAGGCGAATCAGCTTTCGTCCCAGCGCCGCCGACAGCACCTTTGCGATCTCGGTCTTGCCGACGCCGGCCTCGCCTTCAAGAAACAGCGGCCGGCCCATGCGCAGCGAGAGATACGTCACCGTCGCCAGCGACCGCTCGGCGAGATAGCCGCGCGACGTCAAGAGTTCGAGCATCGCATCGACCGATGCCGGCAGGGTCGCTGAAGTCATGAAAAAGCCAGTCTCGCTAGGCCCCTACCCGGGACAAGTTTGGCCGAGGCGTGAGGTTCACTCACCCCTTGGCGTTAGCCGCATCAAGGGCGCGCCGCGTCAGTACGCCGATGAGATGCGCACGATATTCGGCGCTGCCGTGGATGTCGCTGTTGAGCCCTTCCGCCGGCACCTCGATGCCTTCGATCGCCTTTGAGGCGAACCGCTTCTTCAGCGCCTCCTCGAACGCCTCGACGCGGAACACGCCGTCCGAGCCGGCCCCGGTAACGGCGACGCGCACGTCCGAGGGACGCCGCGCCACGAACACGCCGACCAGCGCGTAACGCGAAGCCTGGTTGCGGAACTTGACGTAGGCGGCCTTCTTCGGCAGCGGGAACATTACCTTGGTGATGATCTCGTCGGCTTCGAGCGCGGTCGAGAACAGGCCCTGGAAAAACTCTTCGGCCTTGAGGCGGCGCTTGTTGGTGACGATGGTGGCGCCGAGCGCGAGCACGGCGGCCGGATAATCCGCGGTCGGGTCGTTGTTGGCGAGCGAGCCGCCGATCGTGCCCTTGTGGCGCACCGCGGGATCGCCGATCTGGCTGGCGAGACTGGCCAGCGCCGGAATGGCCTCGCCGACGATGGCTGATGTCGCGACCTCGGCATGCTTGGCGGTCGCGCCGATCACCAGCGAACGGCCCTTCATCTCGATCGTGTCGAGACCCTCGATATGCGAGAGGTCGACCAGATGCGGCGGGCTTGCGAGGCGCTGCTTCATGACCGGAATCAGCGTGTGGCCGCCGGCGATGACCTTTGCGTCTTCGTTCTTGACCAGAAGATTGGCGGCCTGCCGGACGGTGCCGGGGCGGTGGTATTTGAATTCGTACATCTGGATGTCCTGATCGCGGAGGGCGCGCGGTTACGCGAGATCGGATTTCGCCATTGCCTTCGCGCCGGCGGCGATCGAGGCGACGATGTTCTGGTAGCCGGTGCAGCGGCAGAGATTGCCTTCAAGTTCTTCCCGGATCGTATGGTCGTCGAGCTCGTGGCCCTTGCGATGCACGATATCGATCGCGGTCATGATCATGCCGGGCGTGCAGAAGCCGCACTGCAGGCCATGGTGCTCACGGAAGGCCTCCTGCATCGGATGCAGCGGCGCGCCATCGGCCGCCAGTCCCTCGATGGTCTTGACCTCGTGGCCGTCGGCCATCACGGCCAGCGTGGTGCAGGATTTCACGGCCTTGCCGTCGAGATGCACGACGCAGGCGCCGCACTGCGAGGTGTCGCAGCCGACATGCGTGCCGGTCAGCCGCAGATTCTCGCGCAGGAACTGCACCAGAAGCGTACGCGGGTCGACATTGCCGTTGACAGGATTGCCGTTCACGATGAGGGAGATTTTTGCCATAAGCACTCTCTATCAGCGCCCCGACGGGTCCCGTCGAAGCGGTTCTTTCTTATAATTATTCCAACCCATCATATGGGCCATTATGGCCGGGGGCAACATCGCCCCGGGCGCACGGTGCCATGACGAAAGTGGGGGCGTTCAGCCCTGTACTGCCTTGGCGAAATTCGCGAAAAACTCGTCGGCCAGCTTCTTGGCAGTGCCGTTGATCAGGCGCTGGCCGAGCTGCGCAAGCTTGCCGCCGATCTGCGCCTCGACCTCGTAGGAGAGCAGCGTGCCGCCATCCTTCTCGGCGAGCTTCACGGCCGCGC
The DNA here is from genome assembly GCF_054058595.1 of Bradyrhizobium sp. USDA 4472. NCBI lineage: Bacteria > Pseudomonadati > Pseudomonadota > Alphaproteobacteria > Hyphomicrobiales > Nitrobacteraceae > Bradyrhizobium > Bradyrhizobium sp. USDA 4472. The sequence goes on along the minus strand of NZ_JBSSAM010000001.1, from coordinate 5,388,660 downwards.
CGCCCTTGGCGAAGCCGGCCACGCCGCCCTCGCCCTCGCCCGAGATCTTGTAGCCGTTCGGCGGATCGAGATCGGAGAGCGTCACCTTGCCCCTGAAGCGCGCCGAGACCGGGCCGACCTTCATTTTCGCCGTGGCGCGAAAGCCGCCGTCGTCGGTCTTCTCCAGCTCCTCGCAGCCGGGGATGCAGGCCTTCAGCACCGCGGGGTCGTTGAGCTTTTCCCACACAGCCTCGCGCGGCGCCGCAAGCTGGACTTCGCCGTTCATCGTCATGGCCATGGGCGCCTCCCGGGGATCGCATCAGAACAAGATTGCTCAAGTAACGCAGGGAGGCCGCAAAGGAAAGAGCGGCACCCGCTCACTTGCAATGCATATTCGCACCTGCAAAAAGCCTTGTACGCTCACTCAGGGATTGGCACAGCCGGGTCATGGTGGTTAGGTCCCGCGCAACATGAGTACACCCCTCTCTCCCCTGCTTGCGCCGATGCTGTCGAGCGCCGCCATGCGCGCCGTCTGCGACGACCGCGCCACCCTGCAAAACATGCTCGATTTCGAGGCAGCCCTGGCCCGGGCCGAGGCTGCGGCGGGTGTGATTCCGGAAGCCGCGGTGGGCCCGATCCAAACCGCCTGCAGGGCCGACAGCCTCGACATCGGCGCCCTGGCCGAGGCCGCGACCCGGTCAGGCAATCTCGCCATCCCCCTGGTCAAGATGCTGACCGCCCATGTTGCAAAGACGGACGCCGAGGCTGCGCGCTACGTGCATTGGGGCGCAACGAGCCAGGACGTTATCGACACCGCGACCATGCTGACCTTGCGCGCAGCAATCGATGCGCTCGACCCCGACCTCAGCCGGGCCATCAAGGGGTTTGCCGCGCTGGCTCGCACCCATCGCAACAGCGCGATGGTGGCGCGGACCTGGCTCCAGCATGCGCTGCCGATGCCGTTCGGGTTGAAGGCAGCTGGATATGCCGCAAGCCTCGCCCGCGCCCGCTGCCGCCTGCGGCGGCTGCGCCGTGAGGGCCTCGCCCTGCAATTCGGCGGTGCCGCCGGCACGCTCGCCGCCCTCGGCGACAAGGGGCTGGCGGTGGCCGAACGGCTGGCGCAGGAGCTGAACCTGGCCCTGCCCGAAGCGCCCTGGCACACCCATCGCGACCGCATCGCGGAGGCAGCTTCGGCGTTTGCGATTCTCGCGGGCAGCTGCGGCAAGATCGCGCGCGACGTCTCGCTGATGATGCAGACCGATGTCGGCGAAGCCTTCGAGCCCGCCGGCGAAGGCCGCGGCGGCTCCTCGACGATGCCGCACAAGCGTAACCCTGTCGCAGCCGCAAGCGCGCTCGGCTGCGCAACCATGGCGCCACAGCTCGCTGCGACGATCTTTGCGGCCCAGGTGCAGGACCACGAGCGCAGCGCCGGCCCCTGGCACGCGGAATGGCCAACGCTGCCGCAATTGATGCTGGTCACATCAGGCGCGCTTGCCGCCATCGTCGACATCGCCGAAGGACTCGACGTCGATGCCGCGCGCATGCGCAGCAATCTCGATGCGACGCATGGGTTGATCATGGCGGAGGCCGTCACGTTTGCGCTCGCCGACAAGATCGGCAAGAGCGATGCGCATCACCTGATCGAGGCCGCGAGCAAGCGAGCGGTTGCCGAGAAGAGGCATCTGCGCGAGGTGCTCTCGGCCGATTCGCAGGTCACCGCGCATCTGACGCCTGAGAAAATTGCGGCATTGTTCGAGCCAATGGCCTATCAAGGAGCCTCGCAGGCTCTGATTGATCGCCTGCTCGACGGCCTTGAGCGCGAATAGAACGGAGACGCCACGATGCCCATGATCGATGCCGACGGTTGCCTGCTCAACGTCTCCGTCGAGGGCCGCGATGGCGGGCCGACCCTGATGCTTTCCAACTCGCTCGGCTGCACGCTGCAGATGTGGGAGCCGCAGATGAAGGCGCTGACGCAGGTGTTCCGCGTCATCCGCTATGACCGGCGCGGCCATGGCAAGTCCAGCGTACCGCCCCCGCCCTATACGATGGAGCGCTTCGGCCGCGACGTGCTGGCAATCCTCGACGATCTCAACATCGAGAAGGTGCACTGGTGCGGCCTGTCGATGGGCGGCATGGTCGGGCAATGGCTGGGCGCCAACGCGCCCGAGCGGTTCGGCAAGCTCATCCTCGCCAACACCTCCTGCTACTATGCCGAGCCGACCAAATGGCTGGAGCGCATCGACGCCGTGAAGAAGGGCGGCCTCGCGGCGGTCGCCGACGGCGTGATCGCCGGCTGGCTCACCCAGGATTTCCGTGAGCGCGAGCCCGACATCACCGCCAGGATGAAGGCGATGCTGCTGTCCACGCCGGTCGAAGGCTATCTCGCCTGTTGCGAGGCACTGTCGACGCTCGACCAGCGCGCGATGCTGCCTGAGATCAAGAGCCCGACGCTGGTGATCGCCGGCCGCCACGACATGGCGACGCCGATCTCGGCCGGCGAATTGATCCGCTCGAACATTCCCGGCGCCAGCATGACCATCATCGACGCCGCCCACATTTCCAATGTCGAGCAGCCGCATGCGTTCACCGACGCGGTGGTGGGATTTTTGACGCAACGCTGACCAAGACCATCATTGCGAGCGAAGCGAAGCACCAGAATGTTTCCGCAGAGACAGTCTGGATTGCTTCGCTCCGCTCGCAATGACGAAGGAGGAAACAATCATGGACGACCAGAAGCGCCGCGATGCCGGCATGACCGTACGCCGCAAGGTGCTGGGCGATGCCTGGGTCGACAAATCGATCGCCAACCGCAATGCCTTCAACACCGACTTCCAGGACATGATCACCCGCTACGCCTGGGGAGAGATCTGGACGCGACCGCATTTCGACGAGCGCACGCGCCGGGTGCTCGTGATCGGCACCATGGTCGCGCTCGGACAATGGGATGAATTCCGCCTGCATGTGCGCGCGGCACTCGCCGAAGGTGGCTTCAGCCCCGACGACATCAAGGAAATTCTGTTGCAGCAGGCGATCTATTGCGGTGTTCCGGCGGCGAACCACGCCGTCAAGGAGGCCTCAGCTGTTGTGCAGGAGCTCGGCTTGCTCGAGAGCTAGCGGCGCGGCCTTCGCGACGTCGACGGTCTTCGGCGCCGGCGCGGGCCGCTCGATCACCAGCACGACCGCGGCACCCAGCAGCAGCAGTAGCTCGGTTGCATGCAGCCGGAGCGCGGCCATCTCGCCCACCTTCGATGCCATCACCATGCTCGCAAACGAGATCAGGCTCCCGATCGCAAGCGCGATGCCGAGCGCCTCGTCGCTGCTCCCGCTCCTGCGGGTGCGGGGAATGGCGAGCAGCGCAAGATAGATCGCGAAGAACGCCACGACGGTCAGTCGCCCGAGCGCCAGCAGCCAGGCGGCGCGCACGGTGCTCATGCCCGACATCTGAAGCTCGTCGCTGAGGAACAGCGCCACGGCAACGCTCGGCCGCTCGTAGAGGCCGTGCACCGGCGCCACGAAAATGTTGAAGGCGACCATGGTCCAGGCCGGAATGAAATAGGCCGCCAGCAGCGCGCCGTTGATCGAGCCGATCCGCCAATTCCTGAACATGCCGCTTCCCGTTTCGTCATTGCCCTCGGACAGAAGGCTTTGCCGGGAGCTAACGCGCATCGGAGTGTAGCGGCAATTTAAACCCTTTGTTTACCTTAACTGGCCCGTTTCCCCAAAGAAAAGGGGCCCTGCCTTCCGGCGGGCCCCCTTCCTGCTACTCCCTCGACCTTCAATCCAATCTGTTGTCCTGCTGACCACCCTGCTGCCGGCCCGGCTTGTTGTTGTCGCCCTGGCGCATCGGGTCCTGCTGCTGCTGTCCGGGTTTCTGGCCTCCGCCCTGCTGCTGCCCTGGTTGCTGACTTGGGCGCTGCTGACCAGGGCTCTGGTTCTGCTGGCCCGGATTCTGGTTCTGCTGCTTCGTCATTGGGGGAAACTCCCTTGTTGGACGTCACTCGGGATAACGGCCTGGGGCTGATTTGGTTGCCCTGCAGAGCCGGTTCCTCGTTGCGGGAACCAGATTTTGGCACCCGGCGCCGAAATGACTCTGTACAAGCCCTCAATGCCGAGGCCGGGCAGTTGCAGGCACCAGTTCCCTCCTGTTACAAAACGGGAAGAACGCTCGAGGGGCTGCCGGGGCCCGAGAAGAAGCGTAAGCACTCTCTCGAAGGCTTCCCTTTCAGTCGCGTCAGGTTGGTAACGGCAGCGCATGGATTATTTCGCCCAGCAGCTCATCAACGGCCTCGTGCTTGGTTCCATCTACGGCCTGATCGCGATCGGCTACACGATGGTCTACGGCATAGTCGGCATGATCAATTTCGCCCATGGCGACATCTTCATGATCGGCGGCTTCATCGCACTCATCACCTTCCTGATCCTGATCTCGCTCGGGTTGACCGCGATCCCGGTGATCCTTCTCGTGGTGCTGCTGGTCTCGATGGCAATTACCGCACTCTATGGCTGGACCATCGAGCGCATCGCGTATCGGCCGCTACGCCACTCCTTCCGCCTTGCGCCGATGCTGTCCGCGATCGGCATGTCGTTCGTGCTGACCAACTACTCGCAGGTTGCGCAAGGGGCGCGGGTCAAGCCGATCCCGCCCTTCATCAAAGGCGGCTACACACTGCATGAGAGCGCCAACGGCTTCGTCATCCAGCTCTCGAACATCCAGATCATGGTGGTCCTCACCACCATCGTGCTGCTGGCCATCTTCACCTGGCTTGTTTCGCGCACGAGGCTCGGGCGCGACATGCGTGCCTGCGAGCAGGACCAGACCATGGCGGCGCTGCTTGGTGTTGACGTCGACCGCACCATCTCCATGACCTTCGTGATCGGGGCCGCGCTCGCCGCGGTCGCCGGCCTGATGTACCTGCTTTATTACGGCCTGGTCGATTTCTTCATGGGCTTCGTCGCCGGCATCAAGGCCTTTACCGCCGCCGTGCTCGGCGGAATCGGTTCGCTACCCGGCGCCATGCTCGGCGGTCTCGCGATCGGCCTGATCGAGACGTTCTGGTCGGCCTATTTCTCGGTCGAGTACAAGGACGTCGCCGCATTCTCGATCCTGATCGTCGTGCTGATCTTCATGCCGACCGGCCTGCTCGGCCGTCCCGAAGTCGAAAAAGTCTGACGGACCGCCCGCGTGACAGCCAGCTCGCACGAGACCACCAACACACGTCGCACCGCCGGCATCCCGTTCCTGCTGAAGACCGCATTCATCAACGCGGTGATTGCGCTGGTGCTGTTCTCGCTGATGGTCGGTATCCGCACCGAGGCGGGCTCCGACGGCCAGCTCACCTATTGGACGCGATTCGGCGACCTCGCTTCGCTCGTCGCCGCGGTGTTCGGCGGCTCGATCGTGATCGAGCTGCTGCGGCAATGGATCGGCCCGACCGGCGCCGAGAAGCTCGTGCCCGCTTCGGTGCAGAACGGCGTCTCCTTCATCGGCCGCTACCTTGCGCCCGCGCTCCTGATCTTCACGCTGCTGGTGCCTGTCATCTTTTATAACCAGCGCTACATCCTCGACCTCGCGATCCTCGTGCTCACCTATGTGATGCTGGGCTGGGGCCTCAACGTCGTGGTCGGGCTCGCCGGCCTGCTCGATCTCGGCTACGTCGCCTTCTACGCAGTCGGCGCCTATTCCTACGGGCTGCTCGCCACCAATTTCGGCTGGTCGTTCTGGGTCTGCCTGCCGCTCGCCGGCATCCTTGCCGCGTTCTGGGGCGTGCTGCTCGGTTTCCCCGTGCTGCGCCTGCGCGGCGACTATCTCGCAATCGTGACGCTCGCCTTCGGCGAGATCATCCGCCTCGTCATCATCAACTGGCAGGATCTCACCGGCGGGCCCAACGGCGTCTCGGGCATTCCCCGTCCCTCCTTCTTCGGCATTCCGCTCGACAACAGCGACGACGGGCTGGCTGCCAAACTCGGCATCGAATATTCGCCGACCCATCGCATCGTCTTCCTGTTCTACCTGATCCTGGCGCTGGCGCTTTTGACCAACTGGGTGACGATCCGCCTGCGCCGCCTGCCGATCGGACGCGCCTGGGAAGCGTTGCGCGAGGATGAGGTCGCCTGCCGCGCGCTCGGCATCAACACGACGACGACGAAGCTCACGGCGTTCGCGACCGGCGCCATGTTCGGCGGCTTTGCGGGCGCGTTCTTCGCGACGCGCCAGGGCTTCATCAGCCCGGAATCCTTTACCTTCCAGGAATCGGCGCTGGTGCTCGCCATCGTCGTGCTCGGCGGCATGGGCTCGCAGCTCGGCGTCGCGCTGGCGGCGCTCGCCATGATCGGCGGCTTCGAGCTGTTCCGCAGCCTCGAGACCTACCGCATGCTGGTGTTCGGCATCGCCATGGTGCTGATCATGATCTGGCGGCCGCGCGGCCTGATCGGCCATCGCGCGCCGACCGTGTATCTGACCAAGGCGCAAACGATCTCCTCCGACCTGGTCAAGGAGGGGCACGGATGAGCGAGGATACAATTCTCAGTGTCGACCGGCTCACCATGCGTTTCGGCGGCATCGTCGCCGTGCAGGACCTGTCGTTTGCGGCCGAACGCAAGAAGATCACCGCGCTGATCGGACCGAACGGCGCCGGCAAGACCACCGTCTTCAACTGCATTACCGGCTTCTACAAGCCGACCGGCGGCGCCATCCGCCTCTCCCATGATGATGGCCGGCAAATCGCGCTGGAGCGGCTCAACGATTTCCGAATCGCCAAGCTCGCCAAGGTCGCCCGCACCTTCCAGAACATCCGGCTGTTTCCCGGCATGACGGCGCTGGAGAACCTGATGGTGGCCCAGCATAACGCATTGATGCGCGCGTCGGGCTTTACGTTTCTCGGCCTGATCGGCGTCCCCACCTACCGCGATGCCGAAAAACGGGCGATCGCGCTCGCCACCGACTGGCTCAGGCGCATCAATCTGCTCGATCGCGCCGACGACGCCGCCGGCAATCTCGCCTATGGCGACCAGCGCCGGCTCGAGATCGCGCGCGCGATGTGCACCGAGCCCGCGCTTCTGTGCCTGGACGAGCCCGCCGCCGGCCTCAACGCACGCGAGAGCGCCGCGCTCAGCGAGCTGCTGCTCTCGATCCGCAGTGACGGTACCTCGATCCTGCTGATCGAGCACGACATGTCGGTGGTGATGGAGATCTCAGACCACATCGTGGTGATGGATCATGGTGTGAAGATCGCGCAAGGCACGCCGCGGGAGGTGCGCGACGATGCCAAGGTGATCGCGGCCTATCTCGGCACGGACGAGGAAGAGGCTGCGGCCGTAATGGAGGGCGGCACGTGACGTCCGCTCCCACCCCCCTGCTCGCGATCCGCAGCCTGCGCGCCGCCTATGGTAAGATCGAGGCGCTCAAGGGAGTCGATGTCGCGATCAATCCCGGCGAGATCGTCGCGCTGATCGGCGCCAACGGCGCCGGCAAATCGACGTTGATGATGACGATCTTCGGCAGGCCGCGTGCCCGCGCCGGGCAGATCCTGTACGAAGGCCGCGACATCACCGACGTCCCTACCCACGAGATCGCGCACTTACGCATCGCGCAGTCGCCCGAGGGCCGCCGTATCTTCCCGCGCATGAGCGTGGCGGAGAACCTCCAGATGGGCGCGGACGCCACGGAGTGCACCGATGCGGAGCGCGAGGCGACGCTGGAGCGCGTGTTCACGTTGTTTCCGCGCCTGAAAGAGCGCTATGCGCAGCGCGGCGGCACGCTCTCGGGCGGCGAGCAGCAGATGCTGGCGATCGGCCGTGCCCTGATGAGCCGCCCGCGCCTGCTCCTGCTCGACGAGCCCTCGCTGGGCCTGGCGCCGCTGATCGCCCGACAGATCTTTGATGCCATCCGCGTCCTGAACCGGCAGGACGGCCTGACCGTCCTGATCGTCGAGCAGAACGCCAATCATGCGCTCAAGCTCGCCCACCGCGGTTACGTCATGGTCAATGGCCTGATCACGTTGGCCGGAACCGGTGCCGAGTTGCTGCAGCGCCCCGAGATTCGCGCCGCCTATCTGGAAGGTGGCCGCCACGGCTGAGGCCGCCCGCCTCCTCGTGGAGCCGGGTTCGGCGCGGCCGAATGCGCCGAAATATCTGCGCTCATGCCCGTATTTTGCCGGTGACTTCTCCCGGGATTCATTCAAGAATGGCGCCGGTTTGAACCGGGCCAACCCGGCAACTTCCACAGGCGATCACCCGCGAGGTATCTCATGAAGTCACTGAAACTCATCGGTCTGGCATTCGGCGCGTCGGTCGCGCTGTCGAGCGCGGCATTCGCGCAGGATGTCACCATCGCAGTTGCAGGTCCGATGACCGGCACTGAATCCGCCTTCGGCCGACAGATGAAGAACGGCGCCGACATGGCCGTGGCAGACATCAACGCCGCCGGCGGCGTCAACGGCAAGAAGCTCGCGCTCGATGTCGAGGACGACGCCTGCGATCCCAAGCAGGCCCGCTCGGTCGCGGAAAAGATTGCAAGCGCGAAGATTCCGTTCGTCGCCGGGCACTATTGCTCGTCGTCGTCCATCCCGGCGTCCGAAGCCTATGCCGACGGCAACGTGCTCGAGATCACGCCTGCCTCGACCAACCCGCTGTTCACCGAGCGCAAGCTCTGGAACGTGGCGCGCGTCTGCGGCCGTGACGATCAGCAGGGCCTGATCGCCGCGCAATACATTGCCAAGAACTTCAAGGGCAAGAACATCGCGATCCTCAACGACAAGACCACCTACGGCAAGGGTCTGGCGGATGAGACCAAGAAGGCGCTCAACAAGGCCGGCATCACCGAGAAGATGTACGAGTCCTACAACAAGGGCGACAAGGACTTCAACGCGATCGTCTCGCGCCTGAAGAAGGACAACATCGATCTCGTCTATGTCGGCGGTTACCACCAGGAAAGCGGCTTGATCCTGCGCCAGATGCGCGACCAGGGCCTCAAGACGATCCTGATGGCCGGCGACGCGCTCGCCGACAAGGAATACGCCTCCATCACCGGCCCCGCCGGCGAAGGCACGCTGTTCACCTTCGGTCCCGATCCGCGCGAGAAGCCGACCGCGAAGAAGATCGTCGACGCCTTCAAGGCCAAGAATATCGACCCCGAAGGCTATACGCTCTACACCTACGCGGCGATGCAGGTCTGGTCGCAGGCAGCCAAGAAGGCCGGCACCACCGATCCCAAGAAGGTCATGGAAACGATGAAGGCCGGCAAGTGGGACACCGTGATCGGCCCGATCGAGTATGATGCCAAGGGCGACATCAAGCAGCTCGACTACGTCGTCTACAAGTGGGACGCCAAGGGCGGCTACGCCCAGATCAAGGGCAACGGCACTTGAGACAGGACTGCTGACCTTTTAACTCCACCAGCGTCAACGCCCCGGCTCGCCGGGGCGTTTTGTTTCGGCACGCCCTCAGACGGCTGCGAAAAGCTCGTCGCCCGCCGCTTCCTGCGCCTTCCGGAGCGCCTGCAGCAGGTCGTTCGGCCGAAACGGCTTTTGCAGGCATATCACGCCGTCGAGGCCGGGTGCCTCGCCCATGAAATCCAGCGCCGTCATCCCGGATATCGCCACGATCGGAAATCCGGGAATCCGTTCGCGAATAGCTGCCATGACCTCGATCCCGCTGGCATCGTTCAGGAAAATGTCGACGATCGCTGCATCGAAAACGTTCTCGCCGAACGCCTTCAGGCCCACCGCGCCACTCTCCGCCTCGACCACGTCGTATTGGTTGACCCGAAGAACAATCGAGACCATGGCACGGACGTCCTTTTGATCATCGACAACAAGGACACGGGGCATGGGAACAACTCCCGGATTCGTATCATTAACTGGTTCAATTCAACGGCGGGGGGCGCCCGGCCAGTATGGGGTCCGTCCAGTAAAGCCAACCTTACCGACTTCCTATTCCGATTCCCTGTCCGAGTTAAGTAAGCTGTAACCCTCGGTTGAGTCGTGGGCACGTTCCCTCAGGACACGCGCCCGGAGCCGGCTACCATGGAGGCGAGAGCCGACAATCCAAGGCAGCCGGCCAACGAAGCCACGTGGACTACCCATCGACCTAGCGAGAGGTTGACGTGCACGCAAAGAACGACCGAAGCACATTCCTTTCGACCTTGCCGGCCACGCAGCGCGATCGCGCTGGAGCATTGGCGATCGTCGGGGTTTCCGCGATCCTGTTCGCAATCGCCGTGCCCTTCGCGGGCACGCCGCTGGCCCAGGTACCGGGCTTCGTGGCGAGCTATCAATCGGCGCTCACGGTCAGCGACATCATCACGGCCGTTCTGCTGCTGTCGCAATTCTATGTGCTGCGCAGCCGCGCACTGCTGCTGCTGTCCACCGGTTATCTGTTCACCGCAGCGTCGGCGGTAACCCACGCCCTGACCTTCCCAGGGCTGTTCGCGCCGACCGGACTGCTGGGCGCCGGGTCCCAGACCACGGTCTGGCTCTACATGATCTGGCACGGCGGTTTCCCATTGCTGGTGCTGGCCTATGGCTGGCTGAAGGATGCCGACGGTGGCCCCAAGGTCGAGGGACCGACCGGGCGCTCGATCGTGGTCGCCGTCCTCGGCGTGATCGCCGCGATGATCGTCATCGCCTGGGTCGTCACGGCGCAGCACGATCTGCTGCCCGTCCTGTTGAAGGACGGTCGCTACACCACCACCATGATCGGGGTGGTATCATTCGTCTGGTCCTTGAGCTTCGCGGCGCTGATCACGTTGTGGCTCCGCAAGCCGCATACGGTGATCGACGTCTGGCTGATGGTCACCATGTGCGCCTGGCTGTTCGACATCGCATTGTCGGCGATCGCCAACGTTGCGCGCTACGATCTCGGCTTCTATGCCGGCCGGCTCTACGGCCTTGGCGCTGCGAGCTTCGTGCTCGCCGTGCTCCTGATCGAGAACGTTCGTCTCCAGGCCACCACGATGGGCCTCCTCGGCCGGTTGCGCGAGCAATCGGCTTCGGAGCGCGACTACTACGACAAGCGCCTCGCACTCTACGGTGCGGTCGTCGAGTCCTCCAACGATGCCATCATCACCCAATCCCTCGACGGCATCATCACGGGCTGGAACAAGGCCGCCGAGCGCCTGCTCGGCTATTCCGCAGCGGAGGCCATCGGCCAGTCCATCGAGATGATCGTGCCGCAGGATCGCAAGGCAGAGGTCAGAAGCATTCTCAACCGCGTCAGCAACAACGAAACGATCGCCCAGCAGGAGACCGTCCGTGTGCGAAAGGACGGGCGCCCGATCGACCTCGTGCTCAATATCTCTCCCTTGAAATCAGTCAGTGGTGAGATCATCGGCGTCTCCAAGATTGCCCACGATATCACCGAGGAGAAGCAATCACGAGAAAAGCTGCGCCGCGAGATCGAGGAGCGCCAGCGCATCTTCGAGACCTCGCAGGACCTGATCCTGGTCACCGACGGATTCGGCAATTTCATCCAGGTCAGCCCGAGCGTGAAGGAGATTCTCGGCTTCACTCCGGAAGACATGATCGGGCACAGCGCGACAGAGTTCATCCACCCCGACGATCTCGAGAGGACGCGCGAGGAGATGCGCGCGGCCCGCCGCGGTCATATCAAGCGCAGCTTCGAGGCGCGCTACTATCATTACGACGGACACGAGGTCACGCTGAACTGGATGGGCACCTGGTCGGAGCCGGTGAAGCGCCATTTCTTCATCGGCCGCGACCTCACCGACAAACAGGCGGCGGAGGCCCAGCTCCGGCAGGTCCAAAAGATGGATTCGATCGGCCATCTGACGGGCGGCGTCGCCCACGACTTCAACAACGTGCTCACCGTCATCACCGGCACGATCGGTATCCTGGCGGACGCAGTCGCCGACCGGCCGGAGCTTGCCGCCATCACCAAGCTGATCGACGATGCCGCCGAGCGCGGCGCGCAGCTGACCAAGCATCTGCTCGCCTTCGCCCGCAAGCAGCCGCTGCAGCCGCGCGAGATCGACGTCAATGCGCTGATCCTCGAGGCCACCAAGCTGCTGCACCCCACGCTCGGCGAGCAGATCACCATCATGCCGCAGCTCACCGAGGATGCCTGGCCCGCTTTGGTCGATCCGGGCCAGCTTTCCACCGCGATCCTCAATCTCGCGCTGAACGCACGCGATGCCATGCCGGACGGCGGCACCCTGGTGCTTGAAACCCGCAACATCTTCCTCGACGACGGCTATGCCAGCATGAATGTCGACGTCGTCGCCGGCAAGTACGTGATGATCGCGGTCAGCGACACGGGATCGGGAATTCCGGCCGCCCTGCTCGATCGGGTGTTCGATCCTTTCTTCACCACCAAGGAGGTCGGCAAGGGCACCGGCCTCGGCCTCAGCATGGTGTTCGGCTTTGTCAAGCAGTCCGGCGGTCACATCAAGATCTACAGCGAGGAAGGCCACGGCACGAGCGTGAAGATCTATTTGCCGCGTTCCACCGGCGTGCAGGAGACCGAATACGAGGTGCTGCAGAATGTGCCCATCGCCGGCGGCAACGAGAAGATCCTGATCGTCGAGGACGACGCGCTGGTGCGGCAGTATGTCGTGACCCAGGTCAAGAGCCTCGGCTATGCCGCGCTGGAAGCGGCCAACGCGGCCGAAGCCCTCGACATCATCGATGCGGACGAGGACATCGACCTGCTCTTCACCGACGTCATCATGCCCGGCAACATGAACGGCCGCCAGCTCGCCGACGAGGCGGCACGGCGGCGCCCGGAGCTGAAGACGCTGTTCACCTCGGGCTACACGGAAAACGCCATCGTCCATCACGGCCGGCTCGATTCCGGCGTGCTGCTGCTGGCGAAGCCCTACCGCAAGTCGGAACTCGCCAGGATGCTCAGGACGGCGCTGGCGAGTTGAGCCTGTCGCTGGCGTGGGCTATCGCTGAAGCCATGCTAGCCGCATGGAGTGCCGCCCTTGAAAAACCTCCTCACTGACGTCGCCGGCGTTCGCGTCGGCCATGCCCATGACGCGAAGCTCGCCTCTGGTGCCACGGCCGTCGTGTTCGACCAGCCGGCGGTGGCGGCGATCGACGTCCGCGGCGGCGGCCCCGGCACCCGTGAGGATGCGTTGCTTGACCTCGCCAACACGGTCGAGCGCGTCGACGCGATCGCATTGTCGGGCGGCTCCGCCTTCGGTATCGAGACCGGCGGCGGCGTGCAGGCCTGGCTCGCCGAGCAGGGCCGCGGCTTCCGCGTCCGCGAGGCGCTCATTCCGATCGTGCCGGGCGCGATCCTGTTCGATCTGCTCAACGGCGGCGACAAGGCCTGGGGCCGCTTCGCGCCCTATCGCGATCTCGGCTACGCCGCGGCGGTCGCCGCCGGAACGGGCTTTGCGATCGGAAGCGTCGGCGCCGGCCTGGGCGCCACCACCGCGACATTCAAGGGCGGGCTCGGCTCGGCCTCCGCGGTGACCAGCAATGGGGTCACGGTCGCGGCGCTCATCGCCGTCAATGCGGTCGGTAGCGCCACCGTCGGCGACGGACCGTGGTTCTGGGCGGCGCCGTTCGAGGTCGATGGCGAGTTCGGCGGCCGCGGGCTGCCCGAGGCGTTCACGGACGACATGCTCAAGATGCGCGTCAAGGGCGGCCCCGCCGCAAACGAGCGCGAGAACACCACGATCGGCGTCGTCGTCACCGATGCGGTGTTGACCAAGCCGCAGGCCAAGCGGCTGGCGATGATCGCGCATACCGGCTTTGCGCGCGCGATCTACCCGGTTCATGCCCCGACGGATGGTGACGTTTTGTTTGCCGCCGCGACATGTGTCAAGCCGATCGATCCGGTCGTCGGCCTGACCGAGCTCGGCATGGTCGCCGCCAACGTGGTCGCCCGCGCGATCGCCCGCGGCGTATACAGCGCAACCGCGCTGCCGTTCCCGGGCGCGCAGCCGGCATGGAAGGACCGGTTCGGCTAAGGTCTCAAAAAGCGCGTCAGACGCTTATCGAGATCGAGGAGGAGGCCGCGTTCGCCGATGATCCCTGTCCCTGGCTCTGCATCATCTGCGCAAACCAGTCATAGGGCGTATTGCCGGCGCCGGAGCCATTCGAAGAGCTGGAGGCGCCCGGCACGGTCGTCGTCATCTTGAAACCGTCGGCGTAGGTGACGGTGGTCGTGGTCGAGCCGTCGGCGCTGGTCGAGGTGGTCGTGGTCGAGCCGCCGCTCGACGATGACGACTTGGAATCCGAGCCGCTGCCCGACGCATCGCCCGAGCCGCTCGCCGCCTGCGCGTGGTGGTGGCCGCCATGATGGCCGCCGGCGCCCTTCAGCGCCTTCGACATCTCGTCGAGGCTGACGCTGCCGTCGGAATCGGTATCCAGCTTGGAGAACACGTCGTCGGCCTGCGCCAGATTGGTGCCGCCCGCGCCCAGCGCATTCTCGAACTCCGACTTGCTGATCTGGCCATCGCCATTCGCGTCGAGTTGCGAGAACAGGTCTTTCAGCGCTGCGTCGCGGTCCGTCGAGGTCGAGCTGGCCGGGTCCGTCGACCGGCTTTGCGCGGCGAACAACGCATTCATCGTGTCCGGCGAGATCTGCGGATAATAGCCCGCATTCACCGACGAAGCCGCACTGCTGGACGTGCCGCTGTTGCTGCCGTCGATCGCAAAGGGATTGCTCGCCGCATTTTGCGACGAGCCCGCCTGCGGCGTCGCGGACGATTTCGAGCTCGTCAGCGATTGAATGGCATCGAGCGCACTCGAGACCGCACCAAGAGCAAACAACATTGCACAACTCCAACCGATGCGGCATGCCGCGGCCAATGTTCCGCCGTTGAGGTCAGCAAGCGTCGTGCCAGCGCGAAAAGCTCAATGTAATCCAGCCCGGCCGCGCTTTATGGGCACCGGGAACATCGGCAATTCATGCCGCCACCGGCAGAATTTTCCGCCCACAGGAAGCTGATCCTCCGCGCATTGCCGGGCCGGGAGGCCCATGTTAGGCGAGGCCGTTCGTCCTTCCGCTGCCACGGGAAACCGCGCCATGACCCAAGCCTTCGCCCCCCGCCCCCTGGCCATCGCCCCCTCGATCCTGGCTTCGGATTTCTCCAGGCTCGGCGAGGAGGTTCGCGCGGTGGACGCGGCCGGCGCCGATTGGATCCATCTCGACGTGATGGACGGCCACTTCGTGCCGAACATCTCCTACGGCCCCGACGTCATCAAGGCGATGCGCCCGCACACCAAGAAGATCTTCGATGCGCATCTGATGATCGCGCCCTGCGACCCCTATCTGGAAGCCTTCGCCAAGGCCGGCTGCGACCACATCACCGTGCATGCCGAGGCAGGTCCGCATTTGCACCGCTCGCTGCAGGCGATCCGCGCGCTCGGCAAGAAGGCCGGCGTCTCGCTCAATCCGGGCACGCCGATCAGCGTACTGGAATACGTGCTCGACCTCGTCGACCTCGTGCTGGTGATGTCGGTCAATCCAGGCTTCGGCGGCCAGGCTTTCATTCCCGCCGCGATCGGCAAGATCCGCGACATCCGCGCGATGACCGCGGGACGGCCCGTCGACATCGAGGTCGACGGGGGCGTCGGCCCCGACGTCGCGGGCGCGCTCGCAGCGGCCGGCGCCAATGCCTTCGTCGCCGGCACGTCCGTGTTCAGAGGCGGCACGCAGGAGGCCTACAAGACCAACATCGCGGCGATCCGCAACGCCGCCGCGGGCGCACGCGGCGAAGCGATCTGAGCTGTAGCGAGGCTCGGAAAGCGCCGAAAACCTGCGGCTTGTACGGAGGCCACAGCGGGCATCGCTTAAAATTGCAACTATGATCCGTACTCATCCGGGCTTCACTGATTCGCGCAAATCACCGCTACTAACTCCCGTCTGCTTTTGACGGGAGCACATCATGACGACGACCCTGGTTTGGACTGGCGTGGCGTTGTGGATCGGTTTCAGCGCGTTCGTCGTGTTTGGCCCATCGGCCGGCCCGGACAAAGTCCCGGCGCGTTCCACGCCTGTCATCCGCCGCGACAGGGCCTGATCCCATGCAGATCGCCCTCACCAAGCTTCAGCCGAAACGCCGTTGCCGAATCCCGCGTCGTCCGCATCCGAACCTCGATTATTTCTTCGGCCGCCTCGAACGCGCCGAAGGTACGCTCGACGATGATTCCCGCCCCGACAATACCGACCTCGATCATTCGTTCGCCCCACAGCGTCGACACTGAGCCCCTTTTTCCGGATTGAAACCATGAAACCGCACTGCCCGAATTGCTTCAAGGAAATGGACAAGGCAGCCGCCTCGCGCAACCTCTTCAGCTGCGAACCCTGCCGCGAGATCATTCAGTATTTTGGCGGCAGCGTGGATCACGGCGAACCCGCTCCCCAGTTCTCCTGGCCGATCCGCCGCAAACGTGCCGTCCCCGCCGCCCAGGCCGCCTGATCTGTCCTAGCCCCACACCACGCCGGCATCCGGTTCTGGCAGAGCCATTCGCGGCGGCCGCACGACGGTGACGGTGCAGGTCGCCTCCGCGGCCACCTTGGCCGAGACGCTTCCGAGCAACGTGCGCCTGAACGAGCCTTGCCGGGCACCGATGATGACGTGGTCGACCTGATTGACCTCGGCAAATTCCAACACGGCGGCGGCAGGATCGACGGCTTCCAGCACATGAACCGATAGCCGGCTTTCGTCGAGCTTCAACGGCGTCGCCCAATGCCGGAGCGCGACGAGGCGGTCGATATGCTTGTTGGAGCCCTGCTCATCCAGCGTCTTGTCGATGGCGATGCGGTTGAGCTTCAGCACGTTGACACAGGCCAGCCGTGCCGACGGCAGGGTCGCGAGGATGCGCTCCGTGGTGACCCGTAGCGACTCGTTCAGTTCCGGCTCACCCTCGGCCGTATCCAGCGCGACTGCGACGATCGGGCTCATCGCAATTTGCGTCGCAACATCGGATCTCCCGCCCTGCGGCTTGACGTCGGGGTTGAAGCGGCGCCGCCAGGCCACACTGAGAGGATCGCGCTTCAGGCGTTCCGCGCGCGCGGTGAGCTTGACCTGGTCCGGATGGGTCAGATCGAAGGCCAGCTGAGCTGCCGTCGGATAGCGCCAGTCCGGCTCGATCTCCAGGCACCGCAGCACCACCTCCTGGAGCCAGGGCGGATAGTCGCTGCGCAGCGCGCGCGGCGGATAAGGATCGCGCCACAGCCGACGCCGCATCGCGCGCAGCGTCTCGCCCTCGCCAAAGGGACGTTCGCCGGTGGTGAAGAAATAGAGCAGCACGCCCAGGGAAAACAGGTCACTGCGCGGATCGTCGCGCACCCCTCGAAGCCGTTCCGGCGCCATATAGGGCGCAGTGCCGTAAGGCAGGCGGAACTCCGCCTGCAACAGATCGGGCAGATGATTGTGATGAGACAGGCCGAAGTCGATCAGCACGGCCTCGCCCCGCGCCTTCTCGTCACTCCCGCGGAACATGATGCTGCTAGGCTTGATATCGTGATGGATCACGTTCTGCCGGTGCAAATCGGCAAGGGCGGTCGCGATTTTTGCGACGAGCAGCCGCACTTCGTCGTAAGGCAGCGGCAGGTCGGGCAGCCGCTTGTAGAGGGTCGTTCCCGAAATGCGCTCGATCACGGCATAGGCCTGATGCGCGAAATCACCGGTGCCGTAGCAGTGCGGTACATGGGGTCCCGTCAACCGCGGCAGGATCATCATCTCCATCTCGAAGGACACGATCGCGGCGGGATCTTCGCCTTCGGACGCCCTTGGGATCTTCATCAATAGCGGCACGTCGATATCGGCATGGGTGACGGTCCAGAGCGTCGCCATGCCGCCGGCATGCACGCATTCGCCGATGGTGTAACCGTCGATGACGGCGCCTGACTTGACGAGAGGTATCGGCATCGGTCTCTACCGCCCCTCCGACAGCCGGTCGGCGAGCCAGTGCGGCAGGCCGTTCCCGCGGATCCGGTTCGCCGCGCTCGCGATGTCATAGGGCGCGCGACAATACGTGATTTGGCATAATGCCGTATCGAACAGCGCGAACGCCGCCGACGGATCACCGTCGCGCGGCTGGCCCACGGCACCGAGCACGGCGAGCCATTGCCGGCCGCGCAGCAGCGGCACCGAAACGTCGGTCTTGGGCACGAGGCCCGTCATCTTCGCCGTCACCGACATCGAATAGAGCGCGGGACGATGGATGTGGCCGCAGAAGGTCACGTGAGCCGTCGTCGATATCAGGCTCTTGGCGGCATCCGCCGTCGAGCGGATGTAGTGCCAGCGCTGGGGCTGCGAGGCTTCCGAGTGCACGAACAGACGGTCGCCGTCCTCGACGAGCATCGGCAGTTCGGCGAGAAACCGGCGCTGCGCGGGGTCGAGCCGTCCGCGCGTCCATTCGATTGCGATCTGCGCTTCATTGTTCATGGTCTCGGACGAGGAGTTCACCGCATGGTCGTGATTGCCGCGGACGGCAACGGCGCCCTGGGCGACCAGCTCCATCACGGTATCCACGACCCATTCCGGGTCGGCACCATAGCCCACGAAATCGCCGAGCAGGACGAACCGCTCCGCGCCCCTGGCGCGGGCCGCCTTCAGGCACGCCTCGAATGCCTGCCGGTTGCCATGGATATCCGAGAAGACAGCGAGAAGCACGCACCCTCCACCCTCCACCCTCAAACTCTTACTGGGGGCTGATAGAGCCAATTCGAGGGAGTCAACAAGATGCGCCTGCGCGAGGCGCTTTACCAGCCGCCCACTGGGGCGATGGGGACTATTGCTCGTCCTTGGGCGGCATTTCGGATGGCTGCAGGGACGAGGTGATTGGAACGAAGACCGTTCAGCTCCGGTTAATGGCAGAGCGAAGGAGTAGGCCTCATGAGTACGGGTCATCACAAGGAAACCGCCCATCCTCCGATCATTACGGTAGGCGAGCTCATCGACGAACTCTGTCGGCTGCCTGATACCGCCGTCGTCCGCTTCCGGTGTCCCATGCTCAATCAGGAGCTGACATTCTATCACCTTCGAAAGCGGTCGAAGGACACTGTCGAAATCGCGATCAATGCCTATCCGGAGAGTCCGCCGATCGTGCCGGCATCCAACGGCGGGCTCCACGCGCGCAGGCATGCGGCAGCTTCGCCCGCGGTTCGCGCGGACGGACCTCTTCACAAGGCGAGAGGGTGAGTCGGGCGTAGCGACCTAGCCTGCCTTCAATCCGCGCAGCACCAGCGCGAGCGTCGCATCGACACGCGCCGGCAGCTCGGCATCCTTCCACTCATCGGCATGCGCCGGATGATGGAAGCGACAGGTCGCATCGAACAGTGCGCGTGCCGTGACCTTGACGTCGTCAACCGCGAACACGCCCTGCTTGACGCCGTCGGACAGGATCGCCGCGATCTGGTCAATCATGGTATCCTTGTGGCACCTGACGGCCGCACAGGCCTCGCGCGCCAGGGTCAGATAAGTCTCGAACATTTCAGGGTCGTCGAGCACGCGCGAACGTTTTGCAGCAAAGAGCGTGCGCAGCCAGCGGTCGAGCCGATCGGCCGCGGGCCCCTGCTCCCTGGCGATTGCCAGAAGCGGCGCGTCGATGCGGTCGAGCCAACGTTTGGCGACGGCTTCGCGCAGCGAGGCTTTGCTCGGGAAATGGCGGTAGACGCTGCCGTGGCTCACATCGAGCGCACGGGCAACATCGACCACGGTGGCCTTGGCGAGTCCGTAGCGCCGCAAGACGTCCTCGGTGACTTCGAGGATCCGTTCCGGCGTCAGGATAACGGCTTCGTTCATGCCAGCACCTTGTTCCCGTTCAGGGTTGACCGGACGATGGAGCTGCTTCCGAAGCGCCCCACCTGGTCGTTTCGGAAAGCTCTCGCCTCAATGAGGCAGTTTTGCAGCCTGCGCCGCGATCTGGCGCGCGACCAGCAGATTGAGCCAGTGCCCAATCGTGCCGGTGAGATTGATGATTTCGATCGTCATTGTCTTTGTCTCCATTCGTCCGCGACCCTCGCCCTTGAATGACGACCCTCGATCCGAGTGGATTTCGGATGTCGGGCTCCCCCCGGAGGTGGCCACGGGACACCCAATCGGAGCGTCCGGGAACGGATATACACGTCTCGCTGACAGATTTCAATATCTGTCAGTCAATGATGCGTGATTGAAAGTTAACTTTTGCCATCAGGAGGGCTCCCGCCCACCCGCGGGCCTGATCAACAAGCGCCTGTGACACAGCGGTGGCTTACGCTACGCTCACCCGCCCAAGAACTCATCACAAGAAGCGGACCCCCCATGCCCATCGTCAACCGCATCGCCGCCCTCTCCGACGAAATGGCCGCCTGGCGACATGACTTTCACGAGAACCCTGAGTTGCTCTACGAGGTCCATCGGACCGCCGGCATCGTCGCCGAGAAGTTGCGCGCGTTCGGCTGCGACGAGGTGGTGACGGGCATCGGCCGCACCGGCGTCGTCGGGGTGATCCGCGGCCGCAAATCCGGCTCCGGGAAGGCGATCGGCCTGCGCGCCGACATGGATGCGCTGCCGATCATGGAAGCCGCCGATGTGCCCTACGCCTCGAAGGTCCCCGGCAAGATGCATGCCTGCGGCCATGACGGCCACACCGCGATGCTGCTCGGCGCCGCAAAGTACCTCGCCGAGACGCGCAATTTCGATGGCACCGCAATCCTCATCTTCCAGCCCGCCGAGGAAGGCGGTGGCGGCGGCAAGGCCATGGTCGAGGACGGCCTGATGACGCGCTGGAACATCGAGCAGGTCTACGGCATGCACAACATGCCGGGCCTGCCCGAAGGCCATTTCGCCACCACGTCAGGGCCGCTGCTCGCCTCTTCCGACAACATCCAGATCACCGTCCGCGGCAAGGGCGGTCATGCCGGCGCAACGCCGCACCAGGCGATCGACAGCGTCTTGATCGGCTCGCAGATCGTGAACGCGCTGCAATCGATCGTCGCCCGCAACGTCGATCCGCTGAAATCGGCGGTGATCTCGGTGACGCAATTCCACGCCGGCACCGCTTTCAACATCATCCCGGAGACCGCCGAGCTCAGCGGCACCGTGCGCACGCTCGACCCTGAGGTGCGCGATCTGGTCGAGCGCCGCATCGGCGAAGTCGCCGACAGCGTCGCCCGCGCCTATGGCGGCACTGCCGAGACGAAATACTCGCGGATGTATCCAGTGACGATGAATCATCCGCGCGAAGCCGTTGTCGCCGCCGACGTGGCCCGTGACATCGTGGGCAGCGAGCGCGTCAACGACCGCATCATTCCGATGATGGGCGCGGAAGACTTCTCGTTCATGCTGGAGGAGCGCCCCGGCGCGATGGTGCTGGTCGGCATGGGCGACAGCCCGGCGTGCCACCACCCGGCCTACGTCTTCAACGACAACATCCTCGGCCACGGCGCCTCGTTCTGGGTGCGCCTGATCGAGACGGCAATGCCGGCGGGCTAGATACGCCGATTTGCGGAGCATCAGGACGTGCGGCGACGCACGTCCTGCAGATCCGCATCCATGCCGGCGGCAAGCCCGTCGGCGACGATTCGCGCGATCTTCGGGAACGGCTTGCGCGCATCGATGGCCACACTCACGGTCTGCGGATCGGCCCCCTTGTCGCGTACGGGCACGAACACCAGCGCGCCGCTGACGAGCTCGGGGGCGGCATCGAGCTCGGAGGTGAAAGCAACGTAGTTGCCGCTCCCCGCGAGGCGCTTCACCAGTTGCAGCGAATTGGTCTCGATCGTCCCCTCCGACAACAGCCAGCCATGGCGTGCCTCGAGGTAGCGCCTGATCGCCAATGCCTTGTTTTGCAGGACGACGGGATAGCCTGCCACTTCCTGCATGCTGGTGGTCTTGCGCTGGGCCAGCGGATGGTTCGGCGCGACTACGCAGCCGAAGGGCAGCTCGCGGCGCCACAGCACATGGATCTCACGGTGCGGATTGAGATTGAAGGCGGCAATCAGATCGGCGGCTCCGGACAGCAGCGCGGTCTGCGCATCATCCGTGCCGGCGACCTGAATCTCGAGCGAGATACGGGGATGGCGCTCGTTCAGCTCGCTCACGAACCGCGGCAGGAATCCGTTGACATGGCTGTCCATCGCAACGAGACGCACATGGCCCTGGTTGACGCCCTGCAGCTGCTTGAACTCGGCATTGGCCCGCCGCTCGTCCGAGCGCCAACGGCGCGTCAGCGCGACCAGCGCATCGCCCGCCGGCGTCAGCCGCATGCCGCCGGTCACGCGCTCGAACAGGGTGACGCCGAGATCGCGCTCCAGAAGCAGGATCTGGCGGTTGATGGCAGACGCCGCGATATTCATTTCCCGGGCAGCGCTCTGGATCGATCCGGACCGCGCCACCTGGTCGGCATAGCGCAATGCCGCCGGAACGAGCGACCCTCTCACGTGACCTGCACCTGCCCGCACCCATTCTAATTTTGCGTATGGAGAATTGCCTATTCTGTGCTGGACGGCAATGGGTGATTGAGCCGAACATGTGCGCCGAGGTGATTTCCTTCGACCGCTGCAAGGTGCCCGTCGCAGGTTTTGGGGCAAAACGTTCATGACTGCGTCTCGCTCGCATCGGCTCCGGCTGGACGCCATCACGCACCGGTTCGGCGCGAGCACGGCCGTGCGGGATATCAACCTCGATATCTCCGGCGGCGAGCTCGTCGCCCTGCTCGGCCCGTCCGGCTGCGGCAAGTCGACCTTGCTGCGGATCATCTCCGGCTTCATCCGGCAGAGCGAAGGCCGCGTCCTGTTCGACGACAGCATAGCCGATGCCCTGTCGCCCGCGGAGCGCGGCGTCGGCATCGTCTTCCAGAACTACGCGCTGTTTCCGCACATGAGCGTCGGCGAGAACGTCGCTTACGGCCTCCAGGCGCACAAATGGCCGCGCGAGCGCATCGCCAAGCGCGTCGCCGAGATGCTCGATCTCGTCCATATGGGCGAATTCGCCAGCCGCAGGCCGCGAGAACTGTCCGGTGGCCAGCAGCAGCGCGTGGCGCTGGCCCGCTGCCTCGCCATCGATCCCAAAGTCCTGCTGCTCGACGAGCCCTTCGGAGCCCTCGACAAGAATTTGCGCCTCGACATGCAAATCGAGGTCAAACGCCTCCAGCGCCAATCCGGCATCACCACCATCCTGGTCACCCACGACCAAGAGGAGGCGCTGTCGATGGCCGACCGGATCGCGGTGATGTCGCGCGGGCGCATCGAGCAGATCTCGACCCCGACCGGCATCTACGACACGCCGCAAACGCTGTTCGTGAACGAATTCGTCGGAACCACCAACGTGCTGCGCGGTGAATTCATCGAAGGTTCTGCCGTTCGGCTCGAGAACGGCCACGTTCTCCCCATCAGCCCGAACAAAACACTTCAGCAGGGGCACGCGGTCGTCGTGTCGATCCGTCCTGAGCAGTTGCGCTTCCGACCAGCTCCGTCCGATGGCGCCTTCACCGCGATCATCACCACGGTGCTGCCGCTCGGCGCGCAGGTCGTCTACGACGTCGCGCTGACCGCGGGCCCCTCGCTCAAGGTCGCGGAGACCCGCGATGCCGAGGGCGCGCTGCGCCCGGTCGGCGCGACCGTTTATCTGGCACCGGCCTCACCGGCGGCCTGCCATGTATTCCCCGCATCCTGAGTCCGGAGAGAACGCCGCCATGACATCATTCAGAACCGTTACGATCGATCGCCGGCGCCTGTTGCGCAGCGCCGGCGGCCTCGCGCTCGCGGCGAGCCTGCCGCCCGTCGCGCACGCACAGAACAAGACGCTGATCGCGGCAACCTTCCCCGGCACCTGGAACGAGGCGGACCGCGACGTCATCGCACCGGCGTTCAAGCAGCTGACCGGCGCCGCCGTTACGCAATCCATCATCCTCGGCACCGACCAGGTATCGCGGCTCGTTGCCGCCAAGGGCAATAAGCCGCCGTTCGACGTTGCGTTCTTCGACGCACCGCAGGTGATCGATGCGGTCCGCGAAGGCCTGATCGTGGAATATCCCATCGCGCAGTCGCCCAACTACAAGGACTTGCTGCCGACCGCCCAGGACAAATGGGGCCCGAAGATCACCATGCAGGTGATCGGCCTCGGCTACAATCCCGACAAGATCAAGATTCCGCCGACGAGCTGGGACGATCTGCTCGATCCAAAATACAAAGGCCGCGTCGGCCTGACCGCGCTCAACAGCCAGCTCGGCATCGCCTTCCTTGCCGAGATCAACCGCCTCAAGGGCGGCACCGACGAGGATTTCGAGCCGGCGTTCAAGTTCCTGAAGCAGCTCTTGCCGAATGTCGGTGCGATCGGCGCCAATCTCGGCGCGTTCGCGACGCTGTGGCAGCAGGAGCAGATCGATATCGCTCCCTACAATTTCAACTTCGTCCAGACGCTCAAGGCCAAGGACGTGCCGGTCGAATTCATGGTCCCGACGACCGGCCCGGTCGGCTGGTCGACCAGCCTGCACATCGTCGCAGGCGCCGCCGAGCCCGAGCTTGCAGTCCGATATATCGACCTGCATCTGGCCGCAGCGACTCAGGAGAAGCTGCTGAAGCCGCCCTATGACGTCATTCCGACCAATGCGAAGGTCGAACTCGGGGGCGCCATCACCAAATCGCTGGCCAGGACGCTCGACGATGTCGCCAAGATCCGCACCATCAACTGGGAAAAGATCAACCCGCAGCGCGGCGCGCTGATCGATCGCTTCAACCGCGAGATCAAGCTTTAAGGGGGAGACCTGGCGATGGAGGCCGATTCAAGGCTCGTCCTGCCGCTTGCCGCCCTCTTCACGGCATTCTTTGTCGCGCCGCTCGTGGTCCTCCTCCTGCTGTCCCTACATGGCGACATCGCCATGCAGGGCTGGACACTCGGCAACTACGCGAAGTTCTTCAGCGATCCCTTCAGCTACTCGATCCTGATCGATACGCTCCTGCTCGGCGTCAAGGCAACGTTAGTGTGCCTGTTGTTCGGTTACCCCGTCGCCTGGCTCTGCGCACGCGCCGGCGCACGTTGGCAGAGCGTGCTGGTGTTCCTGGTCATCCTTCCGATCCTGACCTCAGTGGTGGTCCGCACCTTTTCCTGGATCGTGATTTTGGGCCGGCAGGGCCTGCTCAACCAAATCGTCATGGGGCTCGGCCTCAGCAACGAGCCGCTGCGACTGCTCTATACCGAGGTTGGTGTCGTGATGGTGCTTGCCCAGGTGCAGATGCCGCTGATGGTGCTGCCGATCCTCACCGTGCTGTCGAAGCTCGACCCGAATCTTGGCGATGCCTCGCGCGTGCTCGGGGCCGGCGAATGGCGCACCTTCTTCCGCATCACGCTGCCGCTGTCGCTGCCCGGCATCATCGCCGGCTGCATCCTGACCTACGCCGCGAGCATCACGGCCTTCGTCACGCAGACTCTGATCGGCGGGGCGCGGCTGATCTACATGCCGCTTGATATCTACCAGCAGGCGGTCGGCGCCAATAACTGGCCGTTCGCCGCGGCGCTGTCGATCATCTTCATGGTCACGGTGATGATCGTCGTCGGCGTGCTCGGCGCTATCGGCCGCAGGAGCGAGATTCATGGCCGGGCTTAGACGAATCCGCTGGGAAGCCCTGTCGCTCAAATTCGTCTTCGGGTTGCTTGCGGCCATCGCCTTGCTGTTCCTGATGTTGCCTACCGCAGTCGTGCTGCTGACCTCGCTCACGTCATCGCAATCCCTGCGATTTCCGCCGCCCGGATTCTCATTGCGCTGGTATGTCGCGCTGCTCGACGCCGACCAGATGCAGCGCGCAGGGCTGAACAGTCTGATCGTGGCGTTCTGGACCACGCTGCTGTCGACGATATGCGGCACGGCCGCAGCGCTCGCGATCGCGCGCAGCCGCTCGCCGATGATGCGCGCAGCCGACCTGCTGTTCATGTCACCGCTGCTCCTGCCTGCGCTGTCATTCGGCTTTGCCGCGCTGATCTTCATCAACAGGCTCGGCCTCTCGCCGAGCATTCCCCTCCTTGTGCTCGGCCATGGCATCGTCTGCGTGCCTTTCGTACTGAGAACGACCCTCGCCTCCCTGTCGCAGCTCGATGCCAGTTTGCTCGAGGCCTCCGAGAGTCTCGGCGCCGATCGCCTGACGACGTTTCGCCGCATCACCCTGCCGCTGATCGGGCCCGGCATTGGCGCGGGCGCCTTTCTCGCCTTCATGGCCTCCTTCGACAACGTTCCGGTGTCGCTGTTCCTCGCCGACGAGCGCACCGAGATGCTGCCGATTCATCTCTGGCAACAGATCGAGACCAATCTCGACGTTCGCACCGCAGCCGCCTCAGGCGCGATCGTGATCGCCACCCTGATCCTGATGCTGCTTGCCGAACGCTTCGCCGGACTGACCCGGCAGATGCGCTGAACGGAGATTTTCGTGCCGGGACAACTCAGCCTCGACACCCTCAATCGGGCCAGCAGGGCGGATTTCGTCGCGGCGCTCGGCGAGACCTATCGCGGCAGTTGAGGCGCTGGCGAGCCCGGCGCTGCCGTCACCTACGCGTGCACGATCTCATGCCGCATCACGAAAGGTGCGAGCAGCGCGTGCACTTCGCCGGCGACGACCTCGCGCTGATCAGCAGGCAAGCCTGTCAGCGTCACGGTCGCGATCGAGCCATGGCTGCCATGCGCACCGACCTTCACCTTGCAGTCGATGCCGCGCTCGATCAGCGGCATCAGCACCTTGGTGAACACGCGCTGCGCCGCGTCCCAGCGCAGTTGCGGCTTGAACACCTTGCCGACGCCGGTGACCGGCATCGGGTCGATCGGAATGACCTGCACCGGAACGGCGGCGCGTTCCGGCGTGCGCTCGCGCACCCAGGTCTCCAGCTCGCCCGGCTCGACGGACGCGCCCGGCTTCAACTGCACATAGCCGACCGGCAGCTCGCCGGCATAGGCATCGGGCTGGCCGACCACGGCGGCAAAGCCGACCGCAGGATGGCGAAACATGATCTCCTCGATCGGCGCCGGATCGATGTTGTGGCCGCCGCGGATCACGAGGTCCTTGGCGCGGCCGGTGATCCAGAGATAGCCGTCGGCATCGAGCCGCCCGAGATCGCCGGAATTGACCCAGACGTCGTCGACGAAGGCACCCTTGTTGTGGGCGTCGTTGAGATAGCCGCCGAACACGCCAGGCCCGGCCATGATGACGACGCCGATCTCGTCAGGCTTGCAGTCGCGGATCAGGTTGCCCTCGGCGTCGAGCTGCACGATGCGGACGCGGGCATAAGGCATGGGAAGGCCGACCGAGCCGAGCCGTATCGGTCGTGACGGATAGGCGAGCGTGTGCACGCTCGATGTCTCGGTCATGCCGTAGACCTCGACCACCGGCAGCTTCAATTTCTCTTGGATCGCAGACCCGACGGCAACCGGGATCGCCGAGCCTCCGCCGGCCGCATATTTCAGGCTGGAGATGTCGGCATTGCCTGGAGGCACCGCGAGCGCTGCGGCCAGAACCGTCGGCACGCTCGACAGTGCCTCGACCCTGAAGCGCTCGACCAGGGCCCAGATGTTCTTCACCGCGTTCGGATTGCGCCAGCCGCTCGGCGACAGCACCACCAGCGAGCCGCCGGCAGAGAGTGTCAACAGGACCTGCGTCAGCGATCCGCCAACGTGAAACAGCGGCATGCCGAACAGCATGTTGCCACCGGGCTTGGACTTCAACAGCAGGTTCAGCGCCCAGGCCTGATAGACCTGGTTGGCATGGGTGTGCCGCACCAGCTTCGGCGTGCCGGTGGTGCCGCCGGTGTGGAAATAGGCGGCGACGTCGCTGCCGAGAATGTTGCGCCCGCTGACAAGCCGGTCGGACGGTTGCTGCTTGATCAGATCGTTGAACGCGAAAATTCCGTTCGCGGGATCACCGTGGCCTGCCACCTGCACAATCGCCTTGAGGTGCTTGAGTTGCGGGCGGATCTGCTCGACCTTCTGCCAGATATCGGTCCCCGGCATCGGTCCGAGGGCCACCAGGATCTTCGTCTTCGCCGCTTCCAGGATTTCCGCGATCTGGTGCGGCTCGAGCAGCGGGTTGACGGGGCTGGCGATGCCGGCGGCCTCCGCTCCGAACAGCGTCACGAAGGCATCGGGCAGCAGCGGCAGCATGAAGGAGATGACGTCGCCCTTCTCGACGCCGAGCGCGTGAAACATGTTCGCGGCCTGCGTCACGCGCGCGATCAAGTCGCGGTAGCTGACCACAACGGGCGCGTCGGCCGGATCGGCATTTTGCAGAAACTGGATCGCCGCGCCGTCGGGATTGCGCGCAGCACCGAGCTTGATGGCATCATAGGTGCTCTCGGCCGCAACGCGATCGGCGTAAGGGACCTGCTCGAAGACCCGGACCTCCTCGTCCGTCAAGAGCTCCGGATATTCGTTGCCGATGAGCCGATCGAGCGCGTGGATGCCCGCCATGGAATTCCGTCCTCCCCCCAGCTGTCGTCCCTCGCCGCCTCTCTATGACATTTGGTTCGGCGGGGCCGCGACCGATTGACCGGTCGAGCAGGACCACAATGATGGATGATTTGGCGTTCGTCCATTGCCTGCCGGCTGCGGCGATAAACCTCGCCTGAGAGGCTTTGAACCTCCCTGCCCGATCCAGGTACCAAAGAACTGGAGTTGAGCTCGTCCGCCAGCGTCCTGCCGCAAGACTTGAGGTGACCATGACTACGCCCTTGCGGGACCGCGCCACGCGGCTGACCCTCGCGCTCGCCATGGCATCGGCGATCGCCCTGCCGCGTACAACGCTCGCAGAGGACAGCCAGTTCGACAAGATGCGCGCCAAGATCGTCGCCTTCGTCGGCGACAAGATGGAAAAGCTGGGCGGGTCGCGCATCGTCTACGGCGTGGACGGCGACGGCTTGCGCGAGAGCGTCGTCACGGATTTGCGCGACGACGTTTACGGCACCTTGCATGCCGGGCATATCGCCTTCTCCGACCTTGCGATCCGCGATGGCGGCGTCGAGCTGAAGATCGCCGACGCCAAAGATCGCGAGCAACTTGCGCGCAAGCTCGCCTCCGCCGCAGAGCGGCTGCCATCGCGCCTGATATCCGTGACCGATCGCGGCGACGGAGCAGTCAGGCTCACGCCGACCGATGCGGCATCCGCCGCGCGGCTGCACGACCTCGTCGAAGACTCCATCGCCATGATCGAGCAACGTCTCAAGGACGCCGGCGTAAAGCCTGTCAGCGTCGCCCCTGAGGGCACCGACCGGATCCGCATCTTCCTGCCTGGCGTCACCGACCCCGACCGTATCACCGCGATCTTCGCGCGGAAGGTCAAGGTCAGCTTCCGGCCGGTCGATGTTTCGATGACGCCGGAGCAGGCGCAATCCGGCAGCCCGCCCGAAGGCTCCGAGATCCTGCTCGGCTTCAAGGACAAGCGGCCCTACCTGGTGACCAAGGAGAGCGCGCTCGACGGCGAGGACATCAATTATGCGGCGCCCGGCGTTGTGACCGGCATCAACGGCGCCAAGGATCCGATCGCCCAATTCCGCTTCAATGGGCGCGGTACGCGGCGCTTTGCCCACGTCACCGCGGAGAACGTCGGCAGGCCCCTGGCCATCGTGCTCGACGACAAGGTGATCTCCGCGCCAGTGATCCGCGAACCGATCGCCGGCGGCTCGGGCCAGATCTCGGGCAATTTCACTCTCGAAGAGGCCAACAGTGTCGCCATGCTGTTGCGTGCCGGCGCCCTGCCCGGGCATCTGACCCTCGTCGAACAGCAGGTCATCCAGCCCGCCGCCAAGCCATAGCACCCACCGGGCCATTTCTTAGCGCCGCCGCCCGCCCCGGATGCCTAGCTCTGCCTGCGGCGCCAACCCGAATCACGGGCCGCGCCGGGATCATGCGCGCAACCAACGGGCAATTGCCGAAACCGCCGATCGGGCTAAAATTCGTCCCTTGCAGCAGGGCGACCGAAAGTTTCTTTCAAGCGGTCGTCATTCGATTTCGGCTATACGTGCCGCGGATACCGACCAGGACTAGAGGCCTTACGCAGGGATAGTACCATGCCGTCCGGCAGCGCAGACATTTCCTTGATCCTCGACCGCATTCTGGATGCGGCGACGGACAACCTCAGGATCGCGAAGATCCTGGTCCAGATGGGCCTCGACCCCAACAACGTCACCTGGGACGCGATCTTCAACCGGATGCTGGAGATCTTCGTTCACAACATCACGCTGGCCAACATGTTCGCCGCGGTCGGCGCCGTCTTCTTCGTCGCCACCCTCCTGATGCGGACGATGGTCCCCTTGCGCGTCGCCAACATGGTCGGTTGCGCTTTCTTCGCCATTTTCGGCGCGCTCTCGGCCAACGTCTCGACGTTCCTGCTGTATCTGCTCCTGCTTCCGATCAACGCTCTTCGCCTGCGGCAAATGCTCAAGCTGGTGAAAAAGGCGCGGCATGCGGCCGAAGGAGACATGTCGATCGAGTGGCTCAAGCCGTTCATGACCGAGCGCAAGTACCGCCATGGCGACACGCTGTTCAGGCTGGGCGACCCGGCCAAGGAGATGCTCCTCACCGTGACCGGCAAATTCCTGGTCAAGGAGATCAACGTCGAGATCGGCCCGGGCGCTCTCATGGGCGAGCTCGGCTTCCTGACGCCCGACAACCGGCGCACCGGAACCATCGAATGCATCGAGGACGGACAGGTGCTGACGATCACCTATGACCGCCTGCTCGAGATCTACTTTCAGGATCCGCAGTTCGGCTATTACTTCCTGGTGCTGACCAGCCAGCGGCTCCTGCAAAACATCGATCGCTTGCAGAAGCAGCTGGCGGCAGCCCGGACAGCGACCACGAACAAGATCGCCTGATCGCCGCTCAGCTCAGCAGCAGCGCCATGCCGGGATCACCCTTCTCCATCGCGCGCCGGTAGGCGGGACGCGAACCGACGCGGCCGAGATATCTGACCACATTCGGGCAGCGCGCGAGATCATAGGGCTGGAAATAACGCATCGTCGTCAGCGAGAAGCCGATCATGATGTCGGCCGTCGTGAAGCTGCTGCCGGCCAGATATTCGGCCTCGCGCACGCGCGCATCGACCAGATCGAAGGCGCGATCGACCCGCGCCTTCGTGGCGGCCAGCATGGGATTGTCATCGGTGAGCTTGAGCCGGTTCAACAGCATCAGCCGGCCCATGCCGGCCTGCAAGGTGCCGTTCGCGAAGTGAAACCAGAACAGGAATTGCGCAAAGTCGGGATCATCGGCGCGGAGAACGAGTCGACCGTTGCCGTATTTGGCGATGATGTAATCGACGATAGCGCCGGATTCGGCGAGCACGAGATCGCCGTCCGTGATGACCGGCGCAGTTCCGATCGGATGCAGCGCCTTGTAATCCGGCGGCGCCAGCATGGTGACGGAATCCCGCGCGTAGCGCTTCAGCTCGTAGGGCATCCCGAGTTCCTCGCAGAGCCAGACGATGCGTTCGGATTGCGATCTGCCGAGGTGATGGACGGTGAGCATGAGCGTCTCCTGACGAGATGAAGCAAACTGACGCCAGATCCTAACCCGTGGAGAGACCGCGCTCTATCCCACCTCGTTGGTCACCATCCGCGCCACGACACGGTCACGGCGGATGAAGTGGTGCCAGAGGGCGGCGACGAAGTGGACGGCGATCAGCGCCAGCAGCACATAGGCAAAGAAAATGTGCCGGTCCTCGAAGGCGTCCGCTGCCGCCTTGTCCGGGGAGGTGAATTGCGGCACGTGAAACAGGCCGAAGAAGTCCGAATAGTTGGTCGCACGCGCGCCGGAATGCGCCCAGCCCAACATCGCGACCAGGATCACCCCGAGATAGAGCGCGCCCTGGCTGACGCGGGCCGCAATCCTCTGCCAGTGCAAGGACTCGGCCGGCAGCGCCGGCGTCGGGTTGATGGCGCGCCAGGCCAGGCGCAGCACCGTGAGCAGCAGGATCACGTAGCCGATGTCGGCATGGATCGAGCGGTAGAAGAATTTGTCGGCGCGCGCCGGAATGTGATTCATCCACCAGCCGAAGCCGATCATGCCGATGATCGCCGGTGCCAGGCCCCAGTGAAACCACCGGGCAACGCTGCCCCAGCTATTCCCAGTATTTCTGATCATGTCGGCTCCCGGACAGTTGCGGATATCCCACCGCAGCGCGGCACGGCTGCTGATAGCGGGAACATGCGGGATACGCGAAATTGAATCGTTCCAAACTGGGCGGCGGGCCGATCCCGCCGCAAAACCGCCCAAAAACCGAATGGTAACCATCAGGCCTTAAGGTAACGACGTGACCCATTCCCCGACGATCCTGGTATTCGATTCCGGCCTTGGTGGCCTCACGGTGCTGCGTGAGGTGGTGGCCGCACGCCCGGATGCGCATTATACCTACGTCGCCGACGACGCCTTTTTCCCCTATGGCCATCACAGCGAGGACGAAATCGTCGCCCGCGTCGTGCCGCTGATGGGAGAGCTGATTGCCGCGCATAGGCCCGACCTGGTGGTGATCGCATGCAACACCATGTCCGTTTCGGTCATGAGCCATTTACGCGCGGCCTATCGCGTGCCGTTCGTCGGCACGGTGCCGGCGATCAAGCCGGCCTGCGCGCAGTCGAAGACCCGCCGCGTCTCGGTGCTCGGTACGAAAGCGACCGTCAAACGCGAGTACACCCAGGCGCTGATCCGGGATCACGGCCAAGGCTGTGAGGTGACACTGGTCGGCTCGCCCGAACTCGCCACGCTCGCCGAGGCTGCGCTCAGCGGCACCACCGTCGACGACGGCGACATTTTCGCGGAGCTGAAACCTTGCTTCGTCGGAAACCCCGAGGATAGGACTGCGCGCACCGACACGATCGTGCTCGCCTGCACTCATTATCCGCTGCTGCTGGACCGGATGGAGCGGCTGGCGCCCTGGCCGGTGGAGTGGATCGATCCGGCACCGGCCATTGCGCGCCGCGTCTCCGACCTGCTTGGCCCGAGCAATGGCGGCATGGCCCAATCGGGCGCCGAGATGATTTTCACGTCGAACCGCGTGCATGGCCTCAGCGCCACGCTGATGCCGTTCTTCGGCGGCCGCGCGCTGGCCTGACTTTTCTCAGCCAGGGCGCGCTGCTAGGCTGCGCCGTCGTCATCGCGCGCAAGGTCATTCATGCCGGTCCCCGCAAAGCCGCTCAACCGCCTCCGCCAGATGTGGAACGAAGGCCGCCCCGCCTTCGGTGCGATCGCAACGATCCCGAGCGTGCAGATGGTGCAGATCATGGCGCGCTCGCTCGACTGGATCATCGTCGATCTCGAGCACGGACCGATCGGCCTCACCGAAGCCCATGCGATGATCGCGGCGACGACGGGCACGCCGTGCACGCCGCTGGTGCGGATAGCCGCGAACGAGCCCTGGCTGGCGAAGGCGCCGATGGACATCGGCGCGTTCGGCATCAATTTCCCGATGATCACCAATCGCGACGAAGCCGACAAGGCGGTGCGGAGCGTGCGCTATCCGCCGCGGGGTGACCGCCTCTGGGGCCCCTTCCACGCGCCGTTCCGCTGGGGCCAGTCGATGCCCGACTACATGGCGTCAGCCGACGAGGAGATGATCTGCATGATCACCATCGAGCATGTTGAGGCCGTCAACCGCATCGACGAGATCATGGCGACGCCGGGCATCGACGTCGCGGTCATCGGCCCCGGCGATCTCGCCACCTCCATCAACAAGCGCGGTCAGATGGACGATCCGGAATTGCTTGCGCTGATCGCGCGTGCCGAAGCCGGCATTCTCAACAGCGGCGTGCCGATCGGCGGCGTGGCGCGCACCGCCGACCAGGCCAACCAGCTGATCGACCGCGGCTACCGTGCGATCGCGCTCGGCTTCGACTGGTCGCTGTTCCAGCGCGGCATCATGGCCGCGTTCGACGGGATCAAGCGCTGAACGGTGGACTCGGCCATTATGGCTTGCCGGGACCGGCAGTGCTGCTAGGGTCGCCGCCGCTCGCCGCCCCTGATGTCAGCCCGCGGGAACCGAAGAACGATGCGCGGTCAACCCAAGAAGATTTCGCTTCCGCGCCGACTGATTGTCGACCTCATGCGCGCCTCGATGGGCGTGCCATTCGTCTCGCTCTCGCGTTCACTCGATATCCGCCCCCTGCTGGAGGCGCGCGCTGGTGCGGCCGCGCCCGCCGGCTGGGCCGCTATGTTCGTCAAGGCCTTCGCACTGGTGGCCAGGGACGAGCCGGTCCTGCGAACCGTTTACGCCAAATGGCCCTGGCCTTCGTTCTACGAGTTCCGCAATAGCGTGGCGTCGGTTGCGATTGCCCGGGTCGAGAACGGCGAGGAATGCGTGATGCCGCAGCGAATCGCAGCCCCGGAGGCCATCACGCTGGCTGCGATCGACGCCGAGATCCGCCGCGCCAAGACGGCGCCGGTCGACGACGTCCCCATGTTCCGCAAGATCATGCGGGTCACCCGGCTGCCCCTGCCGCTGCGGCGGCTATTCTGGACGGTGGGCCTGAATTTCGGCCGCCAGCGCGGCAATTGGTTCGGCAGCTTCGCGGTGAGCTCGGTTTCGGCCTATGGCGGCGGCGAACTCCACCCCATCACACCAGGCCCCTTCATCGTCAGCTACGGGCTGGTCAAATCCGACCAGACCATCCATGTGGTGATCCGCTGGGATCACCGGGTTACGGATGCGGCTCCCATCGCCCGGGTCCTGACCCGGCTGGAACAGGTCCTGAACACTGAAATTGCTGCGGAATTGCGTGCGGCCGGCCCCACGCCGATCCGGGCGGTCAGGACCTGAATCCGGGCCATTCGCATTGACAGCGAACCCCAAACTCCCCTAAAAGCCCCCTGCTCGCGGGCCGATTTCGGCCCGCGAAGCGTTTCGCGACCCGTGGTCCTTTCCCTTAAGCTTTGGGGATCGGACCTGTCAGTGCCGGGCTAGCCCGTCACCCAGGAGGGCGCGTTTCCTCAAACCATGCAACCCAAGAGGACGCGATGACTAAGCGCAGTGAGGCGAAGTACAAACTCGATCGCCGTATGGGCCAGAACATCTGGGGCCGCCCGAAGAGCCCCGTGAACCGCCGCGAATATGGCCCCGGCCAGCACGGCCAGCGCCGCAAGGGCAAGCTCTCGGACTTCGGCGTGCAGCTGCGCGCCAAGCAGAAGTTGAAGGGCTACTACGCCAACATCAGCGAGCGCCAGTTCCACGGCATCTATGTCGAGGCCAGCCGTCTCAAGGGCGACACCGGCGAGAACCTGATCGGCCTGCTCGAGCGTCGTCTCGACGCCGTCGTGTACCGCGCCAAGTTCGTCTCGACGATCTTCGCGGCCCGCCAGTTCATCAACCACGGCCACATCAAGGTGAACGGCCGCAAGGTCAACATCTCGAGCTACCAGATCAAGGTGGGCGACGTGATCGAGGTCAAGGAAGCCTCCAAGCAGCTCGCCCACGTTCTCGAGGCGAGCCAGCTCCCCGAGCGCGACACCCCCGACTATCTCGAAGTCGACCACGGCAAGATGACCGCCAAATACGTGCGCGTCCCCGGCCTCTCCGACGTGCCGTTCCCGGTGCAGATGGAGCCCCATCTGGTCGTCGAATTCTATTCGCGCTAAGATCTCACTATCGAAAGGCCCCGGTTCGCCGGGGCCTTTTTGCTTAAGAGCCGCATTTCAGTGGCCGCACTGCCCATAGGAGCCGTCCATGCTCTACACCCCTCCCCCGATCGATCCCAAGGCGCCGCCGGTGCGCATCAATCTGCTCTCGGACACGCAGACCAAGCCGACGGCTGCGATGCGCGAGGCGATGGCGCGGGCTGAAGTGGGTGACGAGCAGGTGGGTGACGATCCGACCGTGAATGCGCTGTGCGAGCGCGTCGCTGATCTGATGGGCAAGGAGGCGGCGGTCTACATGCCCTCGGGCACGATGTGCAACGTGACAGCGACGCTGGTGCATTGCCGTCCCGGCGACGAGATTCTCGCGCATGAAACCGCGCACATCATCGCCCGCGAAGGCGGTGCGCATGCCGCGATCGGCGGCTTCCAGGTGACGCAGCTCAAAGGCGCCGACGGCCAGTTCACGCCGGAGACGTTCCGCAAAGCTCTGCACCCGCGCACGCGCTACCAGCCGACGCAGAGCGTCGTCAGCGTCGAGCAGACCGCCAATATCGGCGGCGGCTCGATCTGGAAGAAGGCTGCGCTCGACGAGATCGTCGCGATCGCCAAGCAACATGGCCTCGTCACGCATATGGACGGCGCGCGTCTGCTGAATGCCACAGTCGCGAGCGGCATCTCGCCTCGGGAGATGACGGCGGGCTGGGATTCGGCATGGATCGACTTCTCCAAGGGCCTGGGCGCGCCGATCGGCGGCGTGCTCGCGGGCACGCGTGCCTTCATCGACGCCGTCTGGCAGTGGAAGCAGCGCCTCGGCGGTTCGATGCGGCAGGCTGGCGTATGTGCCGCGGCTTGCATCTACGCGCTCGATCATCACGTCGAGCGGCTCGCCGACGACCACGCCAATGCGCGCGCACTGGCCCGCGGGCTCTCGCAGATCTCAGGCATCGAGGTGCAGGAGCCGGAGACCAATCTCGTGTTCTTCAAGCCCGACGGCGCCGGCGTACCCGGCGACAAGATGGTCGTGGCATTGCGCCAGCGCGGCGTGACCCTCGCGATGATGGACGGCCGCATCCGCG
This sequence comes from Bradyrhizobium sp. USDA 4472, assembly GCF_054058595.1. Lineage (NCBI taxonomy): Bacteria > Pseudomonadati > Pseudomonadota > Alphaproteobacteria > Hyphomicrobiales > Nitrobacteraceae > Bradyrhizobium > Bradyrhizobium sp. USDA 4472. The sequence goes on along the minus strand of NZ_JBSSAM010000001.1, from coordinate 5,352,104 downwards.
CCTGCACCCATCTCGACGTCAATGCGAGCCAGATCGAGGAAACGATCGGCTACGTCAGAGAGATCGTTCGCGGCGCATGATCACCGCCCCATCGCCTGGTAGATCAGCGTCTTCAGCGCGAGCTGGATGCGGCCGCGCTGCGACGGCGTCTGCACCATGAAGATCCCGAACAGGTCGTCTTCGGGGTCGATGAAGAAGAAGGTGCCGCCGACGCCATCCCAGCGATATTCGCCAACCGGCCAAGAGGTGCCTGGTGGTACCGACGTGCGCACGGCGACGCCGAGGCCATAGCCCGAGCTCTCGCCGGGATAATAATTCCTGTCGCGCTCGACATGGGTTTCAGGACCGACGTGATCGGACGTCATCACGGCGATAGTCTCGGGCTTGAGGTAGCGTCGGCCATCAAGCGTGCCGCGGTTGAGCAGCATCTGTGAGAAGCGCGCGTAGTCGCCGATGCTGCCGACGAGTCCGCCGCCACCCGACTCCCATTTCAGTGGCTTCCTAATATCGCGAACCTCAGTCATCGGGCTGATCGCGCGGTCCTGCGGCATCGGCTCGGCGATCCGCGGCCATTTGGCGGGATCGGCGACATAGAACGCGGTGTCCTTCATCCCGAGCGGATCTAGCAACCGCTCCTTCGCGAATTGGTAGAGCGATTCCCCTGAGATCACCTCGATGATGCGGCCGAGCACGTCGGTGCCATGGCCGTAATCCCAGATCGTGCCGGGCTGTTCGGCGAGTGGCAGCGCGGCGATCTTCGCGACGAATTCGGCGTTGGTCCTGTCCTTGTTGTCGAACAGACCGGCATCGGCATAGAGCTTGTTCACCAGGTCTCCGCCATAATAGCCATAGGGGATACCGGCTGTGTGGCGCATCAAATCCTCGATCGTCACAGGACGATTGAGCGGCTCCAGCTCGAGCGAGACCTTGTTGTCCTCGGCCTTCTTCTCGACGCCGACCTTCATGTCGGCAAAGGCCGGAATGTATTTGGAGACGGGATCGTTGATCGCGAGCTTGCCCTCCTCGACCAGCATCATCGCCAGCACGGAGGTGACCGGCTTCGACATCGAATAGAGCCGGAAGATCGTGTCGGCGCTCATCGAGATCTCGGTCGCGACATCGCGGACGCCGAAATTCTCGTAATAGACCGGCTTGCCGTGCTGCTGCAGCAACAGGATCGCGCCCGGAATCTTGCCGGTCGCGATCTCGTTCCTGATGTAGTCGGAGACTTTGGCCAGACCCTCGGGCGTGAAGCTGTGCGCGCGATCCTCGGAGCCCGCCTGCGCACCGACCACACCCAGCAAAAGAACGAGTGCCGCGAAGAGCGCGCGGCGCCCGAACATGTCAATTCTCCATGGATTCATAGACCAGTTGCTTCAAAGTCCGCTGGATACGCTGGCGCTCGCTCGGGGTCTGCTCCAGCAGCACGAAGAACATGTCCTGCTTGGGGTCGATCACGAAATAGCAGCCGGAGGCGCCGTCCCACTTCAATTCCCCGAGATCGCCGGGCGGCGGCGGTTTGGCGTTGCCGGGATCGGTACGGACGGCGAGGCCCAGGCCGAAGCCGAAACCGTCACCGGGGAAGTAGAAGTAGTCGCGGTCGACGCCGGAGCCTGGCCCGACCTGGTCGGTCACCATCAACTTGAACGTCTCCGGCTTGAGGATGGTCTTGCCGTCGAGAGAGCCGCCGTTGAGCAGCATTTGCGCAAAGCGTTCATAATCGGCCATGGTCGTCACCATCCCGCCGCTGGCGAACTGGATCTTCTTGACGACGGTCGGATCGTTGATCCGGCCGACCCGGAAATCGCTGTCGTTCGGCACCGGCTGCGCCAGAAGCTTTTGTTTCTCGGGATCGGTGACGAGGAAGCCGGTGTCGACCATGCCGAGCGGGCCGAGCAGCTTCTCCCGCTCGATATCGAGCAACGGCTTGCCGGCCGCAACTTCCATGACACGCGCCAGAATGTCGGTGGAATGGCCGTATTGCCAGAGTGCGCCCGGCTGATTGTGCAGCGGCAGTTTTGCGATGCGCTCGGCGAACTCGGCGAGGTCGAAATCGCCGGCATAGATGTTGGCGTCACGATAAGCCTTGCGAACGAGACTGTCGCCGTAAAAGCCATAGGTGATGCCCGACGTATGGGTCATCAGATCGTGCACGTTCATCGGCCGGTTCGGGGGCACCAGCTCGAGCGATCTGGTGCCGTCCTCGGCCTTCTTCTCGACACCGACCTTCACGTTGGCAAAGGACGGAATGTACTTCGAGACGGGATCGTCGAGCTTGATCTTACCTTCCTCGATCAACTGCATCGCGGCGACGGAGGTGATCGCCTTGCTCATCGAGAACAGGCGGAAAATTGTCTTGTCGGTGATTGGCGCTTTGCTGACCACGTCCTGCACGCCGAAGGCTTCGTGGTAGACCGGTTTGCCGTGCTGCTTGATCAGCACGGTGGCGCCCGCGATCTTGCCGGTCGCGACCTCGTTGTTGAAGAACTCGCTGATCTTGCCGAGCTTGTCCTGATTGAAATGCGCTCCGGCCGGAATCTCGTAGGTGCCTTCCGCGCGCGCAAGCGACATCGTGCCAAATGATATGAGCGCGCCACAGACCAGCCCACGTAGTCCAGTATTTGAAATCATATCCCCTCCCCGGAACATGGCCGAGCCGAGTGTACTTGCCGCCTCATGAGGCACAAGGGCTGCCGTACCGCGCCAAAGCGTCCCTGTGGAACGCGGCACTCGCCTCCGAGAAACAACAAAATATGACGTGTCCGACCGTCGGCGCGGCCGGCAGCGCGTCGATCGTCGCTTGGACCGCGATCTTCGCGGCCTGCTCGGCCGGAAATCGATACACGCCGGTGGAGATTGCAGAGAATGCCAGCGAGGTCAGCCCATTGGCGTGCGAGAGCTCGAGCGCACGACGATAGCAGGAACTGAGCGCCTCGGCCTCACCGCGCTCCCCGCCATACCAGACAGGGCCGACCGCATGAATCACATGGCGCGCGGGCAGACGATAGCCCTTCGTGATTTTGGCATCACCGGTCGGGCATCCTCCGAGCGTCCGGCACTCGGCCAGCAGTTCGGGTCCCGCAGCGTCGTGGATCGCGCCATCGACGCCGCCCCCGCCAAGGAGCGACGAATTGGCCGCGTTGACAATGGCGTCAACGCTCAGCGTGGTGATGTCGGCAACAATGACGTCAAGCTGGACAGCGCCGATCCGGCGCGTCAGCACCGTCACGGATCAAGCCGCGACGACGACGCCCTTCTCGGAGAAGAGCTGCTGCAACTCGCCGGCCTGGAACATCTCGCGGACGATGTCGCAGCCGCCGATGAACTCACCCTTGACGTAAAGCTGGGGAATCGTCGGCCAGTTCGAGAATTCCTTGATGCCGTTGCGCAGTTCGGCGGATTCCAGGACGTTGAGGCCCTTATAGCCGACGCCGATGTGGTCGAGGATCTGGACGACCTGGCCGGAGAAACCGCACTGCGGAAATTGCGGCGTACCCTTCATGAACAGAACCACGTCGTTCGACTTCACTTCGTTGTCGATGAATTCCGCGATGCTCATATCCGTGTCCTTCTGGGGCAGAGCCCTCACCAATTGCTTCGGGCCGGCTCAGCCGATCTGACCCGATACCTGCGTATATATGTAGCCCAAACCGTTGTGCATCCAAAGTAAAATGGCAAAGAGCAGCCCCCGACATCCGGCTGGGGCAGCCCCGGCGCCATTACATGATGACACGAATATCATCACCTGGGAGGACTTTCATACCGTAACGGAGCCCCCATTTAGGACGAACCTGGGTTTTGGAACCTGGTATCGCCAACAACGTTCTCTTGTCCTGTCTGGAGAAAAACGTGACGAAACAAGCCTCCGCACCGGCCAGTCCGCCGCTTTCGTCACAATCGGCCGCTTCTGTTGGCCTCGCCCGGAGGCTGGAGAGCGCTTTTCTCGCCGTCCGCAACGAGACCGAACGCCGGGCCGCACCGCTCTCGCCGGAGGACCAGCAGATCCAGTCGATGCCGGATGCCAGTCCCGTCAAATGGCATCGGGCCCACACCACCTGGTTCTGGGAGCAGTTTCTGCTCGGCGAGCATGCCCCGGGCTACCGGTCGTTTCACCCTGATTTCGCGTTCCTGTTCAATTCCTATTACGTCAGCGCGGGGCCGCGCCATGCCCGCAATCATCGCGGCGACATCACCCGGCCCAGCGCCACCGAGGTCGGCGCCTATCGCAGCTATGTCGATGCCGCCGTCGTCAAATTCTTCCGGGAGGCCGGCGAGGACAAGCTCCGCGCCGTCGCGCCGCTGGTCGAGGTCGGGCTGAACCACGAGCAGCAGCATCAGGAATTGATGTTCACGGACATCCTGCACGCCTTCGCGCAGAACCCGGTCTATCCGGCCTACGACAAGGAGTGGCGCTTTCCGTCCGCAACGCGCGCCGGGGACGACTGGCTGACGCTCAACGAAGGCATCCACACCGTCGGCCATGTCGACGACAGCTTCCATTTCGACAACGAGAAGCCCGCACATCGCGCGCTCGTCGGCCCCGTCAAGATCGCGCGCAATCTCGTCACCAACGGCGAATGGCTCGCCTTCATGCGCGACGGCGGCTACCAGCGTGCGACGCTGTGGCTGATGGACGGTTTCGCCGCCGCAACCAAGGAAGACTGGCAAGCCCCGGGCCATTGGCGCGAGGCCGACGGCGGATGGCAGGTGATGACGCTCGCCGGCCTCAAGCCGGTCGATCCAGACGCGCCCGTCTGCCACGTCAGCTATTACGAGGCCGACGCGTTCGCGCGCTGGGCGGGAAAGCATCTGCCGACCGAGATGGAATGGGAGGTCGCGGCACGCGCCGGCCAGCTCAATGACCCCTTCGGCATCGTCTGGCAGTGGACCCGCAGTTCGTATTCACCCTACCCGGGCTATCGCGCCGTCGAAGGCGCGCTCGGCGAGTACAACGGCAAGTTCATGGTCAATCAGCTGGTGCTGCGCGGTTCCTCGCTGGCGACGCCTGATGGTCACAGCCGCGTCACCTATCGCAACTTCTTCTATCCGCACCACCGCTGGCAATTCACGGGGTTGCGGCTCGCTGACTACGACTAGTTCTCATCCGACGACAAATGCGCGCCGGACAGCGCGTTCAGGAGAGTATCATGAATGTGCACGCCAGCGCTTTGGCCGAAGCCCATCTCCCCGACGAGCAGACCACCGCCTTCGCCCGTGAGGCCATCGAGGACCTCTCCCAGCAGCCGAAAAAGCTGTCGCCGAAATATTTCTATGACGCGACCGGATCGGAGCTGTTCGAGGCGATCACGCGCCTGCCGGAATATTATCCGACGCGCACCGAGCTTGCGATCCTGAGGGAGCGCGGCAGCGAGATCGCAAAGATCATTCCCGAGAATGCCGCACTGGTCGAGTTCGGCGCCGGCGCAACGACGAAAGTCCGCCTGCTGCTGAACCAGTCCAAATTCGCGGCCTATGTCCCCGTCGATATCTCCGGCGACTTCCTGAAGGCGCAGGCCAACGGGCTCAAGCGCGATTTCCCCTCGCTCGGCATCTATCCGGTGGCCGCCGACTTCACCACGCCGTTCGAGCTGCCGAAGGCAGTCGCGTCGATGCCGAAGGTCGGCTTCTTCCCGGGCTCGACCATCGGCAATTTCGAGCCGCATGAAGCGCAGGCATTCCTGAAGAGCGCCCGCCAGATCCTGGGCAAGGGCGCGCAGATGATCATCGGCGCCGACCTCGAGAAAGAGGAGCGCCTGCTCCACGCTGCCTATAACGATGCGGCCGGTGTCACCGCACGCTTCAACCTCAATGTTCTCGTGCGGATCAACCGTGAGCTCGGCGGCAATTTCGACCTCTCCGCCTTCACCCATCGCGCGATCTACAATCACGACCGGCACCGCATCGAGATGCACCTGATCAGCCGGAAGAGCCAGACCGTGCGTCTGCTCGGCACCAGCTTCTCGTTCCGGCCCGGCGAGAGCATCCACACCGAAAACAGCTACAAATACAGCCTCGAACGCTTCGCCGCGCTGGCGCAAGGCGCCGGCTGGCGGGTGCGCGAGAGCTGGACGGATGCAGCGAAGATGTTTTCGGTGCACGCGCTGGAGGCGGCGGAGTAAGGCTCCGGCGCCTTAATGCCTCTCAGCCTCGTCCGGCTGCGACCCGAGCGACACGGATTCCCACACCGCGACGACGATCATGATCACGCTGGTCGCCACCGTCAGCCACAGCGGCGAGAGATCGGCGGCGAACCACCACAGCGCCAGCAGCAGGATGATGCCGATGCCGTGGGACAGCTGGAGAAAGCCGCGGATCGAGTGCTTGAACAGGATGGTACCGACCAGGAACACCAGGGGACCACCGATCGTGCTGACGATGGTTCGGACGTCGGAATGACCCGAGGGGTGCTTCAGCACCAATTCGTCCGAGACCGCGGTCAGGATGATGCCGGCGACGATCGGCATGTGCAGATAGGTGTAGGCGAGCCGCGCCAGCCGGCCGGATTCGGCTGATTTCGAGATCCGCTCCGAGCCGGCCTCTGCGCCCTTGTCGAAATAGACCCACCACATCGCGATGCTGCCGACCAGCGCGGCGACGAAGGCCAGAATGTTCTCCGCGGTCCAGTCGAGTTCAGCAAAGGTCGCGCCGTTGACGACGACGGCCTCACCGAGCGCGATGATGATGAAGCCGGCGCAGCGCTCGGCCATGTGGCCGCCCTCGACGGCCCAGGCCCCGACCGAGGAGAAGCCGAGCTTCGGCACCCAGAAGCGCACGGCGGGCGAGACATATTCAATCGCGAGCGCCGCGATCCAGAACCACAGCCTCTCCTCTCCATGCGCCAAGCCGCCGAGGATCCAAAGCACCGCGGAGCCGCAGAGCCAGACCAGGATGCGGAGCGCGTTGTGCCGCACGGCGGTGCGATGGCGCGGCGTTGCGAACAGCCAGAACGCGGTGCGTCCGACCTGCATGACCGCATAGGCGATCGCAAACCACAGGCCACGACCGTCAAACGCGCTCGGGATGGTCGTCGACAGCACAAGGCCGCCGAGCATCATCAGGAAGATCAGGATGCGGACCGGCGTCAGCTCGGGATTGAGCCAGTTGGTGACCCAGGCGGTGTAGACCCACACCCACCACACGGCCAGGAACAGCAGCGTGACCTCGACCGCGCCGAGCGGCGTGAACTGGTGCAGCAGGGTGTGCGAAACTTGCGTAACGGCGAAGACGAAGACGAGGTCGAAGAACAGCTCGGCATTGGTGACGCGGCTGGGCTGGTTCGGCACGATCACGCGAAACATCGCGCCGCGCGGATTGTCCGCAGCCATCAGCGTCCCCGTCGCGCGATCAGGTCAGGTGCAATCCGTTCAAGGGCTTGGCACGCCGGTTTGCAGCGCCAGCGCATGCAGCACGCCGCCCATCTGGCCCTGCAGGGACCGGTAGACGATCTGGTGCTGCTGGACGCGGGACTTGCCGCGGAAGGATTCCGAAATCACTGTCGCGGCATAATGGTCGCCGTCGCCGGCTAGGTCACGGATGGTCACCTCGGCATCGGGGATCGCTGCCTTGATCATCGCCTCGATATCGTGGGCGTCCATGGGCATTCGGGTCTTGCTCCTGTGTCGTCGGCTCACAGCCTCGGCGTCGAATCGCTTGCCGGGGTCCCCTCGCCGGCAGCGCCAAACTTAGCGTGAACGGCCTTCTACGTCACGCCTTGCGGCACTATATCCCTGATCCCGTCAGGATAAAGCCACGACAAAGTGCCGCGCGCGGCGGATCGATCGAAAAGGCGTGACATCATGAAGCTTCCAGGCCCCGACCACCCGATCACGATCACCCGAAACCCCCGTCGCGTGCGCGTCACGGCGGGCGATCTCGTGATTGCCGAGAGCGCCAAGGCGCTGACGCTGAAGGAGGCCAGATATCCGGCGGTGCAATATCTGCCGCGGGAGGATGCCAACATGGCGCTGCTGGAGCGTACCGACCGCACCACCCATTGCCCCTACAAGGGCGACGCCAGCTATTACAGCATCAAGGTCGACGGCAAGACGCTCGACAACGCGATCTGGACCTACGAGACACCCTTCCCCGCGATGACGGAGATATCAGGCCATCTCGCCTTCTACCCGGACAAGGTGAAGATCGAGGAAGTGGGGTAGGCTCGCGCTGCAGCGCCACAATCATGGCCGGGCGCCGTCCCGGCCAACCACCTTCATGGCTGCTTGCGCCCTACGCCCTGAAGATCGTGAGCCCGAGGATCAGTAACACCAGGAAGATCACAACGAAGACATAGAACAGGAAACGGGCGACATCGGCCGAAGCCGCCGAGATGCCCGTGAAGCCGAGCACACCGGCCACGATCGAGATCAGCAGGAAAATCAGCGCCCATTTCAAGATCGTCATCGCCCGCTCCGCAGCATTGGCCACCGCCATCGGCGGCCTCTTACCCGTTTCGGAACGGTAACCGCGTCGCTCGGAACGGGTTCCTAGGGTCACGACAGAAGGTTGTCCCGGCACAAACTACGCTTGCTGAATCGGGTTCCCGGCGGCACAGTCCGGCCGGTACGGAAGCGCAATCGGGGCGACCATGATGACGATGTCACAGACCGCGGTACTCGGCGCCGAGGCGCAAGCCGAACCGAAGGCCAAGGCGCGCAATTTGTCGCTCGACCGCGCCCGCACCTTCCTGACGCTGGTGGTGCTGTTGCATCACGTCGTGATTCCCTACACCTATTTCGGCCATACCGACCCGAAGTTCTTCTTCGGCTTCGACATGATCGTGCTCGCCACCGACAGCTTCTTCATGGCGATGTTCTTTTTCCTGTCGGGCTTGTTTGCGTGGTCAGGCATCGCCCGCAAGGGAGCACGAACCTATTTGGCGGATCGCCTGCTGCGGCTTGGCCTGCCGTTCGTGATCTGCGCATTCACGATCATTCCGCTCGCCTATTACGCCATCTCGCTCCGGCACAACCCCGAGATCGGCTTCTCGGAATACTGGTGGAACATGGTCACGAAGGGCCCGTGGCCCAGCGGACCGATCTGGTTTCTCTGGGTTCTGCTCGCCTTCGATGTAGTCGCCTGCATCCTGCATCGACTATCGCCCAACCTGCTCGATCCCATCAATCGCCTTTCGCTGCACGGTCGGCGCCGGCCCGCAGCGTTCTTCGCGGTCATGCTTGCCGTCACTGCAGCCTTCTATGTTCCCGGGCTGATGTATTTCGGGCCAAGCAGCTGGTTCGAGTTCGGACCGTTCTCGGTTCAGCACGGCCGCGTGCTGCTCTATGCGAGCTACTTCTTTTTCGGGGCCGGCGTCGGCGTCGCGAATATGGATCGCGGGTTGCTCGCGCCCGACGGCCGGATGGCGAAGGTCAGCTGGGATTGGATGGTCTTGGCGATCGTTCCGTACTGCCTGCTCTGGGTGCTGATCTACATCAAGCGCGAAATACTGGGCAATCCGTCACCGCTGCCGAACTGGTATGAGGGGCTCTATGCGCTCTGCTTCGCCGTCTTCAGCGTGGCCATCATGTTTCTGATCCTGGCCTTTTTCCAGAGGTTCAGACAATCGGGCTCGGCCAAGCTCCTCGATCCGATGCAGGCGGACGCCTTTGGCATGTTTCTGGTGCACTACCCGATCGCGCTTTGGCTGCAATACTGGCTGTTCGACTATGAGCTGCCGGCGATTATCAAGGCGACGATTGGATTCGTGCTGACGGTCGCGTTCAGCTGGGCGCTGACGCGGGCCTTGCGCCAGATCCCCGGGGCAAAGAAGGTCCTGTGAGTGTGAAGGCGGCTCAGGCCGCCTTCCCACCCATATATTCCGGCAGAAAGCGCTCGTGCGATGTCCGCAGGCGCTCGATCGTAACCGGCGTTTCGCCCGCAATCGCGATGGCATCGCCGCCGGTGGTGCCGATCCGCACGCAGGGCACCTCGCAGCCGCGCATCTTGGCGAGCACGCGGCCGGCTTCGATTTCCGGCACGGTGACGAGATAGCGCGCCTGGTCCTCGCCGAACCAATAGGCCTGCGAGACGAGCGAGGTCGGCGCCGCAAGCAGCTTTGCGCCGATGCCGCTCGCGATCGCCATTTCGGCGAGTGCGATCAGGAGACCGCCGTCGGAGAGGTCGTGCACCGCGGTCGCGGTGCCCGCATGGATCATGCCGCGCACGCAATCGCCGTTGCGCTTCTCGGCGGCGAGATCGACCGGCGGCGGCGCGCCCTCCTCGCGACCGCAGATGTCGCGCAAGTAGACGGACTGACCGAGCCAGCCATGGGTCTCGCCGACCAGGAGGATCGCTTCGCCCTCCGCCTTGAAGGCGAGCGACGCCGATTTGGTGAAGTCGTCGAGCAGACCGACGCCGCCGATCGACGGTGTCGGCAGGATCGCGCGGCCATTGGTCTCGTTGTAGAGCGAGACGTTGCCCGAGACGACCGGGAAATCGAGTGTGCGGCAGGCTTCCGAGATGCCCTTCAGGCAGCCCACGAACTGGCCCATGATCTCAGGGCGCTCAGGATTGCCGAAGTTGAGATTGTCGGTGATCGCGAGCGGCTTGCCGCCAACCGCGGTGATGTTGCGCCAGGCTTCCGCGACCGCCTGCTTGCCACCTTCAAACGGATCGGCCTCGCAATAACGCGGCGTGACGTCGACGGTCAGCGCCAGGCCCTTCGGCCCGTCCTGCACGCGCACGACGGCGGCGTCGCCGCCGGGGCGCTGCATGGTGTTGCCGAGAATGACGTGGTCGTACTGCTCCCAGACCCAGCGCTTGCTGCACATGTCGGGCGTTCCGATCAGCTTCTCCAGGGCAGCGCCGAGCGCCATCGGCGCCGGCACCTCGCGCGCATGCACGATCGGCAACGCAGCAGACGGGACATGCGGACGGTCATAAAGCGGCGCTTCGTCGCCGAGCTCCTTGATCGGCAGATCGGCCATGACGTCGCCGCCATGCTTGACCACGAAACGCTTGCTCGGCGTGGTGTAGCCGACCACGGCGAAGTCGAGGCCCCACTTCTTGAAGATCGCCTCGGCTTCCTTTTCCTTCTCGGGTTTGAGCACCATGAGCATGCGCTCCTGGCTCTCCGAGAGCATCATCTCATAGGCGCTCATGCCGGGCTCGCGCGTCGGCACCGCGTCGAGATCGAGATCGACGCCGAGGTCGCCCTTGGCGCCCATTTCCACTGCAGAGCAGGTCAGACCCGCCGCGCCCATGTCCTGGATCGCGATGACGCAACCCTTCTCCATGATCTCGAGGCAGGCCTCTAACAGCAGCTTTTCGGCGAAGGGATCGCCGACCTGCACGGTGGGGCGCTTCTCCTCGGATTTGTCGTCGAACTCGGCCGACGCCATCGAGGCGCCGTGGATGCCGTCGCGGCCCGTCTTGGAGCCGAGATACACGATCGGCATGTTCACGCCGGAGGCCGCCGCATAGAAGATCTTGTCGGCATCGGCGAGGCCCACCGCCATGGCGTTGACCAGGATGTTGCCGTCATAGCGGGTGTGGAAGCGCACCTGGCCGCCGACCGTCGGCACGCCGAAGGAATTGCCGTAGCCGCCGACACCTGCGACGACGCCGGAGACCAGATGGCGCGTCCTGGCATGCTCGGGCGCACCGAAGCTCAGCGCGTTCAGGCAGGCGATCGGGCGCGCGCCCATGGTGAACACGTCGCGCAGGATGCCGCCAACGCCTGTCGTCGCACCCTGATAGGGCTCGATGTAGCTCGGGTGGTTGTGGCTCTCCATCTTGAAGACCACGGCCTGGCCGTCGCCGATGTCGATGACGCCGGCGTTCTCGCCCGGTCCCTGGATCACCCAGGGCGCCTTGGTCGGCAGGCCCTTGAGATGGATGCGCGAGGATTTGTACGAGCAGTGCTCGTTCCACATCGCCGAGAAGATGCCGAGCTCGGTAAAGGTCGGCTCCCGCCCGATCAGCTTCAGGATGCGCTCATATTCGTCGGGCTTGAGCCCGTGGGCGGCAACCAGTTCGGGGGTGATCTTGGGTTCGTTCTTCATGGATTTTGGGCTTTCGGCGGCGTTTGGCCGTTCTTAGGAACATCGGGGGCTCTCGAAAAGCCCTTTATGGCGCATTTTCCCGCTGTCCCACGTTTTGCAAGCGGGGTCGGCGGCGATCCGGAATTGCAAGGCGCTGACGGATCGGATTTAAGGGCCAAAGACCCGCAATTGAAGGCCTATTTCCTTGCACGAACTGACCAAAGCCCCGCCGCCCCGCCGTCCCGACCTCCACATCGCCACCGAGGGGGAATTTGAGGGCTGGCGGACCTGGATTCGCGACAGTTTTGAATCCCATGTCGGCCCCTTCTGGCATCGGATCGAGCCCGACGGCAGCGTCCGCTGCGCCTTCCGGGTCGAGAAAAAGCACCTCAACGGCTCCGGCAACGTCCATGGCGGCTGCTATATGGCGTTCGCGGACTACTCCCTGTTCGCGATCGCCACCCATGTCCTGGATAGCAGGGCCGTGACGACCAATTTTGCCTGCGAATTCCTCGATGCGGCCCGGGAGGGCGAGCTGATCGAATGCACCGGCGAAGTCAGCCGCGCCGGCGGTTCGCTGATCTTCCTGCGCGGCAAGATGATGTCAGGCACGCGGCAATTGTTCACGTTTTCGGGCACGATCAAGCGGGTGAAGCGGAAGGCCTGAGGCCGCCGCATAGCTTCAACGCGAGATCACGCCGCCTTTTCCAGATGCGCGGTGAGGCCGGCGAACAGGCCGCGGCCGTCGGTGCAGCCCATGATGTCTTCGACGTGGTTCTCGGGATGCGGCATCATGCCGAGCACGTTGCCCTTGTCGTTGACGAGGCCGGCGATCGAATGCGCCGCGCCGTTGATGTTGTGGCTTTCATCAACCAGCCCGTCCGCAGAGCAGTAGCGATAGAGCACCCGCCCCTCGCCCTCGATGCGCTTGATGGTCTCTTCATCCGCCTCGTAATTGCCTTCGCCATGGGCCACCGGCACGCGGATCACCTGACCGGCATTGTAGCCGCGGGTGAACGGCGTATCGGAACGCTCGACGCGCAGATGCACGTCCTTGCAGATGAATTTCAGCCGCGCATTGCGCATCAAGACGCCCGGCAGCAGGCCGGATTCGCAGAGAATCTGGAAACCGTTGCAGACGCCGAGCACGAGGCCGCCCTTGGCCGCATAGTCGCGCACCGCGTCCATCACAGGCGCCCGCGCCGCGATCGCGCCACAGCGCAGATAATCGCCATAGGAGAAGCCGCCCGGCACCACCACGAGGTCGGTGCCCGCAGGCAGCGACGTCTCGGCGTGCCACACCATCGCGGGCTCGTGGCCCGAGATCAGCTTCAACGCCCGCGCCATGTCGCGCTCGCGATTGATTCCGGGAAAGACGAGGATGGCGGCTTTCATCAGAGCAGCTCGACCCGATAGTTCTCGATCACGGTGTTGGCGAGCAGCTTGTCCGCGGCATCCTTCAGCGCGGCTTCGGCCTTGGCCCTATCGGCGCCGGCGAGCTCGATGTCGAACACCTTGCCCTGCCGCACGCTGGCGACGCCATCGACGCCGAGCGATTTCAGCGCGCCTTCGATGGCCTTGCCCTGCGGATCGAGGATGCCCGTCTTCAGGGTAACGGTAACACGTGCCTTCACGTCGAAATCCTCTTCAGCTCTTCACCAGCACGGGACCCGTGCCCTGCGGTCGCTCGTTCTCCATGAGGATGCCGAGGCGCTTTGCGACTTCCGTGTAAGCCTCGAGCAGGCCTCCAAGGTCACGGCGGAAACGATCCTTGTCGAGCTTCTCGTTCGACTTGATATCCCACAGACGGCAGCTGTCCGGCGAGATCTCGTCAGCGACGATGATGCGCATCATCTCGTTCTCGAACAGGCGGCCGCACTCCATCTTGAAGTCGACGAGGCGGATGCCGATGCCGAGGAAAAGGCCGGTGAGGAAATCGTTGACGCGGATGGCCAGCGCCATGATGTCGTCGATCTCCTGGGGCGTGGCCCAGCCGAAGGCGGTGATGTGCTCTTCCGACACCATGGGGTCGTTGAGCTGGTCGTTCTTGTAATAGAACTCGATGATCGAACGGGGCAGCTGCGTGCCCTCCTCGATGCCAAGGCGCTGCGACAGCGAGCCGGCGGCAACGTTCCGCACCACCACTTCGAGCGGCACGATCTCGACCTCGCGAATCAACTGCTCGCGCATGTTGAGACGGCGGATGAAATGGGTCGGCACCCCGATGTCGTTGAGGTGCTGAAACAGGTACTCCGAGATGCGATTGTTGAGGACACCCTTGCCCTCGATCACCTGATGCTTCTTCGCATTGAACGCGGTGGCGTCGTCCTTGAAGTGCTGGATCAGGGTACCGGGCTCCGGACCTTCGTAAAGAACCTTTGCCTTGCCTTCATAAATGCGACGCCGACGGCTCATTGGGATGTACCGTGTTTTGTTGAAATCCATGTATTTGGTGTGCTCCGGTTACCAGGTTACGACCCACAGCGGAGCTGCCGTGAACGGCCTGGAACCCATCAAATTTCCAAAGAAAACCAAAGGAAACAGAACGGGAACCGAGCCTTCAGGCAACCTATCCGATTGGCTGTCCCAGCACAATCGATCCGGCCCTTCCGACGCTGACTTATACCGCCTTGCCTGCGGCTTTACGGCTCGTTGTTTCGCCGATCCTGCCCTCTATCTAGGCATGCGTGGGGGCCCTTGCAACGAGGGCCACCACGGCCAGAGACCGAAGGACTCGGAAGACGCATGAGCGAATTCGACAAGCGCGAAGAAGGCTTTGAGAAGAAATTTGCCCTCGATGAGGAGCAGAAATTCAGGGCGGAGGCTCGCCGCAACCGGCTGCTGGGGCTGTGGGCGGCCGAAAAGCTCGGAATCACGGGCGATGCCGCCGCCGCCTACGCCAGGGAGGTGGTCGCGGCCGATTTCGATGAGGCCGGCAGCGGCGGCGTCCTGCGCAAGCTCGCGGCCGATTTCGCTGCTGGGAATGTGGCCCTCACCGAGCAGGCGATTCGGAGCAAGATGAGCGAGCTGATGGCGGTCGCGGCTGCGGAGGTGAAGGCCGGGAAGTAAGCTTCACAGCGGGCGGCGGATGGCCACGCGCCGCCCGCCCTCTCGGGCTTGCAGCCGGCTCCTGGCAATGCCAAATGGGCGGCATGTCACACGATCACATCTCTAACGTCCTCGCCCAACGCTACGCCTCGCCCGCGATGCGCGCCATCTGGAGTGGCGAGGGCAAGGTTCGCCTCGAACGCGACTATTGGATCGCCGTGCTGAAAGGCCAGCGCGATCTCGGTATTCCGGTGCCCAATGGCGTGATCGAAGCTTACGAGCGCGTGAAGGACCAGGTCGACCTCGACTCCATCATGCGGCGCGAGCGCATCACCCGGCACGACGTCAAGGCTCGAATCGAGGAGTTCTGCGATCTCGCCGGTCACGAGCACCTGCACAAGGGCATGACCAGCCGCGACCTCACCGAGAACGTGGAGCAGCTCCAGGTCTACCGCGGTCTGCAGCTGATCGAAACCAAGAGCATCGCCGCGCTCATTCGCTTCGCCAAACACGCCAAGCAATTGCGCGACATGCCGTTCACGGCGCGCACGCACAACGTCGCTGCGCAGGTCACGACGCTCGGCAAGCGCATCGCCATGTTCGGCGAGGAGATGCTGGTGTCGCATCAGAGCCTGGTTGGCGTGCTCGACACCTACCCGGCCCGCGGCCTGAAGGGCGCGGTCGGCACAAGGCTGGACCAGATCACGTTGTTCAACGGCGACGCCGGCAAGGCGCGCGCGCTCGAAAAGCAGATCCTCAAGCACCTCGGCCTGCCCCAAAGCTTCGATGCGGTCGGCCAGGTCTATCCGCGCAGTCTCGACTTCCGCGCCGTCAGCGTGCTCACGGAGCTCGCCAGCGGGCCCGGCAATTTCGCCAAGACGTTGCGCCTGATGGCAGGCCATGAGCTCGCCAGCGAAGGTTTCGCCAAGGGCCAGGTCGGCTCGTCCGCGATGCCGCACAAGATGAACAGCCGCTCATGCGAACGCATCAACGGCCTGCATGTCGTGTTGAAAGGCTATCTCGCGATGGCCGCGGGCCTTGCCGGCGACCAGTGGAACGAAGGCGACGTCTCCTGCTCGGTCGTTCGCCGCGTCATGCTGCCCGATGCCTTCCTTGCCATGGACGGTCTGCTCGAGACGTTACTCTCGGTGCTCGACCAGATGGAAATCTTCGATGCCGTCGTCGCGACCGAGCTGAATCGGTATCTGCCCTTCCTGCTCACCACCACCGTCATGATGGAGGCGGTGAAGAAGGGCGCTGGCCGCGAAGGCGCGCATGAGGCGATCAAGGAGCACGCGGTCGCGGCCATCCGCGACCTGCGCACCGGCAAGATCGTGCAGAACGACCTGCTCAAGCGCCTCGCCGCCGATCAGCGTCTCGGCCTCAGCGAAGCCGAACTCAGCCAAGTGCTCGAGCACGGCCGTGCCAATTCAGGTGATGCCGGCGCTCAGGTCGACTACTTCGCCGAGCAGGTCGATGCGCTGGCGAAGGCGAAGCCCGAGGCGGCCAAGTACACGCCCGGCGCGATCCTTTGAGGCGAATGGGGAGTAGCGAATGGAAAGCAGATTCCATTCGCTACCCGCACTTCGCTATTCGCCCTCTTTGAAGCCGTACTCCGGCACATTGCCGCTGGCGCCGTAATATTTGTAGGGCAGGAATTTGCCGGACATCGTGATCTTGACGCGGTCGCCCTTCGGGTTGGCGACGCGCTCGATGCCCATGTCGAAGTCGATCGCCGACATGATGCCGTCGCCGAATTCCTCCTCGATCAGCGCCTTCCAGGCCGGACCATTCACCATCACCATCTCGTAGAAGCGGTAGATCAGCGGATCGGTCGGCGGCATCGGCGTGCCGGTGCCGCGCATCGGCACCTCGTTGAGCATCGCAGTCTCGGCCTTGGTGAGGCCGAACAGCTCGGCAGCGTTGGCGGCTTGTGGTTTTGTGAGTTTCATCTGGCCCATGATCGCGCCAACGATCAGCACCTCGGAATAGCCGCCGATCTTTTCGCAGACATGTTTCCAGCTCCAGCCCTTCTCACGCTTGATGTCGAGCAGCTTCTCGGTGAGGTCGTCGCGTTTCATGTCAGGTCTCCCCTTGGGCAGGCATTGTGGGCCTTGCCGCCTTGGGAGGCACGAAACGTGCCAATAAATGAGGCTTAGAGGGCTTCACGCCGGCCCCCATCTCGAACAAGTCGCCTTGCTCACCCTGTGAGACCTTGCCTGATTGCACTCACCGGCTCGCTCGCAGCGCGGCAAGCTCAACGTCGGCAGCCGGCTTCTCGATAAAGGTCTTCGGACAATCGGCTGCAGCCTGTTCGAACAGCTTCAACGCCCCGTCCCTGGAGCCGCGCTGCAGAGCTAATTCGGCACTATAGAAATTGGCCTCGCAGACCTGCCCTTTTTTCTTCCTGGGGTCGGCGTCGTCGGCAGCGTCGAGCACTTGCTCCGGCGTCATCGTACCGAGAAAGAGATTGACGATCGGCGCGGGCCATTTCGTCGCGTCGAGCTGCCTGGCAGCCTCGCTCAGCTGGCTCGGTTGGTCACTGCGCTTTGCAACGATTTCGCGCCATAGGATGGCATAGGCAAACTTTGGATCGAGCTGCGTCGCCTGATCGAAGTCGGCCAGCGATTTTGTGAATGACGCAATCTGCCAATAGAGTCTTCCGCGGTGGAAATAGGCGCGGGCATCCTTGGGATCGATTTGCACCAGCTGATCGTAGTCCGCAAGCGAGCGATCGAAGTCCTTTTTGGCCTTGTACGCGTTGGCACGGAGCCCGAGTGCATCCTTGTCCTTGGGACTAAGGCGGATCACTTCATCGTAGTCTGCGATCGCACGGTCGAGGTCGCCTTTCGCCTGGTAGGCCGCTCCCCGAGCGCGGAGCAGAGGGCCGTCCCCCGAAGCAAGTGCCAATGAGTCACCACCGACGGACGGGGAAATGGGCTCACTGTCCTGACCTTGAACCTGAGCCTGCCGATCGCCTCGGTTTTCCTGCTCCCGATGGGCCAGCTGGATCGCCTGGTCGTAATCGGCAATGGCGTGATCGTAGTCGCCCTTTTGAGCATAGGCGACGCCGCGGCAGCCGTAGACAAATCGGCTTCCGGGGTTCAGCTCGATGATCCGGTCATAGTCGGCGATAGCGCGTTCGAATTCGCCCAGTTGAGAAAACGACGCAGCTCGGAAGTAGTAGAAATACTCCTTTCTTGGCTTGATCGGCATCGTTTGATCGAGCGTAGCCAATGCGCGCCCTCTGTCGCCCTTGGCGAAGTAAACCCGGCCGCGGCACAATTGGCCGCCACCGGTTTCCGGGCTGATCTCGGCTGCTCGGTCACAGTCGGCCATGGCCCGATCCAAATCGCCCTTGCGGAGATAGGCGAGGCCTCGGTCGACATGGACGATGACATTGTCGGGATGGACCAGAAGGGCTTGATCGAGATCAGCGATGGCGCGCTCAAGATCTCCTTTTGATTGATAGATTCGGGCACGCCCGAGACGGGCGTATACGGACTTGGGATCGAGCTCGACGACTTTGTCGTAGTCCGCAAGCGCAGCGTCGGTTTCGCGCCTCTCGCTATGCGCAAAGGCTCGCTGAAGACGGGCGTCCAAATTGCCTGGATCGTGCTCGATGATCCGATCGTAATCCGCGATCGCAAGGCCGGGCTCACCTTTTTGCCGGTAAAGCATGGCGCGGCGAAAATGCGTCATGATAACGCTTTGCTGCATAGCAGTTGCCGCCTGAATCAAGGCGGTACAGCCCGCGATGCGGTCATCGAGCGCAATGCTGACGGGCGTGTAGCACTTGGCGTTCAAAGGCATTTCGGCGCGAGCGCCTGATATGCCGAACACGATCGTCATCGCCAACGCGCTTCCGCCTGCTGCCGCGCCAATGAGTGCACGGCCCGTCACTCCAAACATGCAGTCCCCAACCGGATTCCGGGCACTGTCATAGCAACCAATCAAGCCTCTGCACAGCCCATGGTTGCGAAAACCGCGATGCGCTTGGGCTAGGTCGTCTGCTCCATCATCCCCTGCAGCCGCACCAGCTCCGCCTCGAGAGCGCGCTCCACATCCACGGCGCGAATATCGATCACCCGGTAATCCCGCGCTTCCAGCCAGGCCCGCCGCGAGGCGCGGTCGGCCGCGATGGTGTCGCCCTCGCCCGGATTGACCAGTTCGATCGCGATCCGGTGCGGGAATGAGACGAAATCAGGGATGTGGCGGCCGACCGGGGTCTGGCGCTTGAACTGACCTGCGAAGCGGCGGTCGCGCGTGAGTACCTGCCACAGCAGGCGCTCGGCATCGGTCGGGTTGCGGCGGAGCAGGCGGGCCAGCCCACGCACCGTTGAGCCGCTGTCGGGCACGCCGCCGCCCTGCCCGTGCTCGGCCAAGAGCGCGCGCAGGCGCGTCGCCTGTTCGCCGTCGAGCACGCCGCCTTTGGCCGGGCCCTTGCGTCCCTCGGCGATCGCCATCACCACCCCGTGGAGCGTGTGCATGTCCTGCTTGGTCGGCTCCATCCGGCTGAAGATATTGCGCAGGTTGACGAGCATGGTGTCGCGCTTCTCCGCCGGGCGCAAGAATTCGACCCGGTCGAGCTCGCGGATGAGATTGTCGAAGAAGGCCTGCATCTGGTGCTGCGAGGCGCGCTCGGAACGTTCCGGCATGGCATGGGGAAGCGCGCCCGCCGTCGCCCGCTTGAACCATTCATAGCCGACCAGCAGCACCGCCTGGGCCAGGTTGAGCGAGGCAAAGCCCGGATTGACCGGGAAGGTGATGATGCGGTTGGAAAGCCCGACCTCCTCGTTGGTCAGGCCCCAGCGCTCGCGGCCGAACAGGATGCCGGCCTTTCCGCCAGTCGCAACATGCCCGGAGATCTCGGCGGCCGCGGCCTCCGGCCCGACCACAGGCTTGGCCTGGTCGTGGGGGCGTGCGGTGGTGGCGAACAGCAAATCGAGATCGGCGACCGCCTGCTCGACCGTGTCGAACAGTTCGACCTTTTCCAGAATGTGGTCGGCGCCGGCGGCGGCGCGCTGTGCCGCGATGTTGGGCCAGCCGTCGCGCGGGTTGACGATGCGCAAGGCGCTCAGGGCAAAGTTGCCCATGGCGCGTGCGGCCATGCCGATGTTTTCGCCGAGCTGCGGCTCGACCAGGATCACGATGGGACCGTCGAGGGCGAGCCCAACCTTGGTCTTGTCGGTGCCGGACATCTCATTCCACTTTCTGCTTCAGCTTTCGTCTCGTTCCGCTTCGGAAAGACCCCGAACCTCCGTCTGAAGACGCTGATCCAAAGCTTCATCCGCGGCCACCCGCCCGCCTTCCGTGCGGCGCAATTTCTTGAGCGGAGATAACAGGGTTAGCGGCGTTTGCGAAACTGCAATCGCACCTCAATTGGGGACGGTTTCACCGCCCGGCTTGCGCGCGCTTTGCTTTCGGATAAGGCTATCAAGCACAACCAAAGCGAAGCCGAAAGGGCCTGAGCTGAAGCAACAATTGAGTGGGGGGATGGTGATGCTGAGCCGATGGAAATTGGCGCTTCTGGGGTTGGTCTTGATCGCAGTGGGCGGTTTCATCGCCCATCTGACCCAGACCTCGGGCGGCATCCGGATCCAGGATGTCAGGTTCAAGGGCGCCAAGGGCAACACCATGAGCGCCCTGCTCTACATCCCCGCCAATGCCACTGCGCAGACCCCGGCACCCGGCATCCTCGCCGTCCACGGCTACATCAATTCGCGCGAGACGCAGGACGGCTTCGCCATCGAATTCGCCCGCCGCGGCTATGTCGTGCTGGCACTGGACCAGACCGGCCACGGCTACAGCGACCCGCCCGCCTTCGCCAACGGCTTCGGCGGCCCTGACGGCCTCGCCTATCTGCGCAGCCTCGAGATGGTGGACAAGGCCAATATCGGCCTCGAGGGTCACTCGATGGGCGGCTGGACAGTCCTGGCCGCAGCCACCGCGATGCCCGACGGCTACAAGTCGATGGTGCTGGAGGGCTCCTCCACCGGCAAGCCATTCGCGGCCGACGGCACACCGAACTGGCCGCGCAATGCGGCGCTGGTGTTTGCCCAGTATGAGGAATTCTCCACCCTGATGTGGGGCGTCGATGTTGCCCGCGATGTCACCAAGAGCCCGAAGCTGTGGGCGATGTTCGGCACGCAGGGGCCGGTCGAGCCGGGCAAGGTCTATGGCGACCCGGCGGCCGGCACCGCCCGCGTGCTCTACACCCCCGCGATGACGCACCCGGCCGAGCACATCTCGCATGAAGCGATCGGATACAGCCTCGACTGGTTCGCTAGGACGTTGCAAGGCGGTACGCCCCGGCCGGCCGACGACCAGATCTGGTTCCGGAAAGAACTCGGCACGCTCATTGCGTTCGTCGGCTTTGTCGTGCTGTTGATCGGCACTTTCGATGGCCTGCTCGAGGCGCCGATGTTCTCCCGTCTGCGCCTTCCCGCTGTCCCCGACGGCACCATGCCGCCCCATCACGCCGCCACCGGCAGGCGCTGGACCGCCGCGTTCATCCTGTCCGCGTTCATCCCGGCACTGACCTACTACCCGGCCTTCGCTTTGGGCGGCAGCTTCGTGACGCCGTCAGCGTTCCTGCCGCAGGGCATCACCAACCAGATCCTGGTTTGGGCCATCATCAACGGGCTGATCACGCTGGCGCTGATGGGCTTGGCCCCGAAGCGCAAGGGCCGGGCCGGTCTGCTTGGCCAGTCACTCGTGATTGCGGTCGCCTCGGTCGCAGTGGGCTATGCCGCGCTCTGGCTTGCCGACCTCGCCTTCAAGATCGACTTCCGCTTCTGGATCGTCGCGCTGAAGTTGATGAACCCGAAGCAGGTTCTGATCTTCCTGATCTATTTGATTCCATTCACGGCGTTTTTCGTGGTGGCGCTGCACGTGCTGCACCGGAATTTCTCGACCATGGAGGCGCCGCGGCTCGCACTCTATCTGACCAACATCCTGGCGCTGACGTTGGGCTTCGTCGTGCTGCTGGTCCTGCAATACGGCACGCTGTGGCTGACCGGAAAGCTGTTCAACCCGCTGCCCGACCCCGGTTTCGTGCCGCTCTCGACCATCGTCGCGATCCAGTTCGTGCCGCTGCTCGCCATCGTCGCCGTGATCGCCACCTTCACCTGGCGACGGACCGGATCGAGCCTGCCCGGCGCCCTGATCTCAGGCCTGTTCGTAACCTGGTACATCGTGGCCGGCACGGCCACCCAGGCTGCCTTCTAGAGGGGCTGATCCCGGCGAAAAGATGGGCTGAAACTGCATAACCGCTCCGCTTTCGCCCGCCCCCGCGCGGTGCTATAGCGCGGGAGATTTCCACCAGTTCCCAAGAAGGCTTCTCCGATCATGGCAAAAATCAAGGTATCCAATCCCGTCGTCGAGCTCGATGGCGACGAGATGACCCGGATCATCTGGCAGTACATCAAGGACAAGCTGATCAACCCCTTCCTGGATGTCGAGCTGCTGTATTTCGACCTGGGCATGGAGTACCGCGACCACACCAACGATCAGGTGACCATCGACGCCGCCGAGGCGATCAAGAAGGTCGGCGTCGGCGTGAAGTGCGCCACCATCACCCCCGACGAGGCGCGGGTGAAGGAGTTCAACCTCAAGCAGATGTGGAAGTCGCCGAACGGCACCATCCGCAACATCCTCGGCGGCGTGATCTTCCGCGAGCCGATCATCTGCAAGAACGTGCCGCGCCTGGTTCCCGGCTGGACCAAGCCGATCATCATCGGCCGCCATGCCTATGGCGACCAGTACCGCGCCACCGACATCAAGTTCCCGGGCAAGGGCACCCTCTCGCTGAAGTTCGTCGGCGAGGACGGCACCGTGATCGAGAAGGAAGTGTTCAAGGCTCCCGGCGCCGGCGTCGCCATGGAGATGTACAATCTCGACGACTCCATCATCGACTTCGCCCGCGCCTCCTTCAACTACGGCCTCTTGCGCGGCTATCCGGTCTACCTGTCGACCAAGAACACGATTCTGAAGGTCTATGACGGCCGCTTCAAGGACATCTTCCAGGAGATCTTCGACAAGGAGTTCAAGAAGGAGTTCGACGCCAAGGGCCTGACCTACGAACACCGGCTGATCGACGACATGGTCGCCTCGGCGCTGAAATGGTCCGGCGGCTATGTCTGGGCCTGCAAGAACTACGACGGCGACGTGCAGTCCGACACCGTCGCGCAGGGCTACGGCTCGCTCGGCCTGATGACCTCGGTGCTGCTCACCCCTGACGGCAAGACCGTCGAAGCGGAAGCTGCCCACGGCACGGTGACCCGTCACTACCGCGAGCACCAGAAGGGCAAGGAGACCTCGACCAACTCGATCGCGTCGATCTTCGCCTGGACCCGCGGCCTGTCGCACCGCGCCAAGCTCGACAACAATCCCGAGCTCGCGAAGTTCGCGACCACGCTGGAGAAGGTCTGCGTCGACACCGTCGAGCAAGGCTACATGACCAAGGACCTCGCACTGCTGGTCGGCGCCGATCAGCGCTGGCTCTCGACCACCGGCTTCCTCGACAAGGTCGCTGACAACCTTGTGAAGGCGCTGGCGGCGTAAGCCGTCCGGATTTCACCCGCCTGGGCTAGACATCATCACGGGCCGCGTCTTTCAGCGCGGCCCGTATTTTTTGAGCCCCCCTTTGCGGAGATCCGACCATGTCCACCAAGCTTGCCGTCCCCTGCCTGCTTCTCGCGGCCGTGACTGCGCCAGCGGGGGCGGCCGGGACGCTTCCCGACGCCATCGCCGCACCGGGCCAGAACGTCGTGCTCAGCGTCCACGCCGAGGGCGCGCAGATTTATGAGTGCAAGGCCGGCGCCGACGGCAAGCTCGCCTGGGCGTTCCGCGAGCCGATCGCGACGCTGCTCGCCGAGGGCAAGACGATCGGCCGCCACTATGCCGGGCCGAACTGGCAGCACGCCGACGGCAGCGCCGTCGCCGGCAAGGTCGCAGGCAGCGCGCCGGGCGCCACGCCGGCCGATATCCCCTGGCTGAAGCTGGAGGTCACCGCCCATCGCGGTAGTGGCGTGCTGACGCCGGTCACCACGGTTCAGCGCATCAACACCCATGGCGGCAAGCTCGACGGCGCTTGCGACAAGGCCGGCGAGTTCAAAAGCGCGCCCTACTCGGCCGAATATGTGTTCCTGAAGCAGGGCTAGAGCAACGCGACGCAGACGCCTAAGCGCCCGCCATCGCTTTTTCGATCGCCGCCAGCGCCTCGGTCGCCTTGGCGCCGTCGGGGCCACCGGCCTGGGCCATGTCGGGCCGGCCGCCGCCGCCCTTGCCGCCGAGCGCTTCGGAGGCGACGCGCACCAAATTCACGGCGTTGAAGCGCGCGGTGAGGTCGACGGTGACGCCGACCACGACACCGGCCTTGCCGTCCTCGGTGACGCCCACGATGGCGACCACGCCGGAGCCGATCTGCTTCTTGGCCTCGTCGGCGAGGCTCTTGAGATCCTTCATCTCGATGCCCTCGACCGCGCGCGCCATCAGCTTGACGCCGCCGACCTCGCGCACGCCGGAAGCCCCGCCGCCGCCGCTTGCTGCGCCGCCCCCCATCGCGAGCTTCTTGCGGGCGTCGGACAGCTCGCGCTCGAGCTTCTTGCGTTCCTCCATCAGCGCGGTGATGCGCGCCGGAATGTCGTCGACCGAGGTGCGCAGCTCGCTTGCTGCGGTCTTCGCCAGCGCCATGGTCTCATTGGCATGCTTGCGGGCGTAGTTGCCGGTCAGCGCCTCGATGCGGCGCACGCCTGACGCCACCGCGCTCTCGCCGGTCAGCGTGATCAGGCCGATATCGCCGGTGCGCCGCACATGCGTGCCGCCGCAGAGCTCGACCGACCAGCCGAGCGCATTGGCGCCGCGCTCGCGCGCGGTCTTGCCCATCGAGACGACGCGAACCTCGTCGCCGTACTTCTCGCCGAACAGCGCGCGCGCGCCGGCCTCGCGAGCCTCGTCGACGCCCATCACGCGGGTCGTGACCTCGTCATTCTCCAGCACCACGTCGTTGGCGATGTCCTCGACGCGAGCAAGCTCCTCCGCCGTGATCGGCTTCGGATGCACGAAGTCGAAACGCAGCCGGTCCGGCGCCACCATCGAGCCGCGCTGGGCGATGTGATCGCCGAGCACCTGGCGCAGCGCCTCATGGATGAGATGCGTCGCCGAGTGATGCGCGCGGATCGACGAGCGCCTGGAATGATCGACCTCGAGCTGCAGCGCGGTGCCGACCTTCAGCTCGCCGCTCTCGACCGTGCCGACATGCACGAAGAAATCGCCGAGCTTCTTCTGCGTGTCGGTGACGCGGAATTTGATCCCGCTCTCGCCCGTCAGCACGCCGGTGTCGCCGACCTGGCCGCCCGACTCCGCATAGAACGGCGTCTGGTTGAGCACGATCGCGCCGGTGTCGCCGGCCTTGAGGTGGGCGACTTCCTTGCCGTCCCTGACCAGCGCCGAGACCACGCCTTCAGCGCTCTCGGTCTCGTAGCCCAAAAATTCCGTCGCCCCGAGCTTCTCGCGCAGCGGAAACCAGATCGCCTCGCTCGCCGCCTCGCCCGATCCCTTCCAGGACTCGCGCGCCTTGGCCTTCTGCCGCTCCATCGCGTCGGTGAACGCAGACTGGTCGACGCCAATGCCGCGCGACTTCAGCGCGTCCTGCGTCAGGTCCAGCGGGAAGCCGTAGGTGTCGTACAGCGTGAAGGCGACGTCACCGTCGAACATGTCGCCCTTCTTCAACGACGCGCTCTTCTCGTCGAGGATGGCAAGGCCCCGCGACAGCGTCTTGCGGAAGCGGGTCTCTTCCAGCCGCAGCGTTTCCTCGATCAGGTTTTCCGCGCGCATCAGATCAGGATAGGCCTGGCCCATCTCGCGGACCAGCGCCCAGACCAGCCGATGCATCAGCGGCTCCTTGGCGCCCAGCAGCTGCGCATGGCGCATGGCGCGGCGCATGATCCGGCGCAGCACATAGCCGCGGCCCTCGTTCGAGGGCAGCACGCCATCCGCGACCAGGAAGGCCGACGAGCGCAGATGGTCGGCGATGACGCGGAACGAGGCGACGGTCTGCTCGTTCGGCCCGCTGCCGAGCGCGGACGCGGCCGCATCGATCAAATGACGGAACAGATCGGTCTCGAACACGCTGTCGACGCCCTGCATGATGCAGGCCATACGCTCAAGGCCCATACCGGTGTCGATCGAGGGACGCGGCAGATCCACGCGCTCCTCCTTCGTCACCTGTTCGTATTGCATGAACACGAGATTCCAGAATTCGAGGAAGCGGTCGCCGTCCTCCTCAGGCGAACCCGGAGGGCCGCCCCAGATGTGGTCGCCGCGGTCGATGAAGATCTCCGAGCACGGACCGCAGGGGCCGGTGTCGCCCATCGCCCAGAAATTGTCCGAGGTCGGGATGCGGATGATGCGGTCGTCGGAAAAGCCGGCGATCTTCTTCCAGAGCCCGTGCGCCTCGTCGTCGGTGTGGTAGACGGTGACGAGCAGCTTGTCCTTGTCGAGCCCGAAATCCTTCGTGATCAGCTTCCAGGCCAGCTCGATCGCGCGCTCCTTGAAATAGTCGCCGAAGGAGAAATTGCCGAGCATCTCGAAGAAGGTGAGATGGCGCGCGGTGTAGCCGACATTGTCGAGGTCGTTGTGCTTGCCCCCGGCGCGCACGCATTTCTGCGACGTGGTGGCGCGCTGATAGGGCCGCTTCTCGACGCCGGTGAAGACGTTCTTGAACTGCACCATGCCGGCATTGGTGAACATCAACGTCGGATCGTTGCGCGGCACCAATGGCGAGGACGACACGATCTCGTGCCCGTTCTCGGCAAAGAAGTTCAGAAAGGTCGACCTGATCTCGTTGACGCCGCTCATGTTCATCCAATCGGGTGTGCTTGGACCCGCTTATCCCTGATCCAAACCTGGCGATTTGGGCGGATATCTGCGGGCCAAAGCGCTTTTAGACAAGGCCAGCTTCCCTGTCCAGAAACTGTGCAAAGAGATCAGTGGGTTGCCGCAGGCGCGTAATCCCCTTTGGAAAGCCGCAAAGCGCGCGTTGACAGGCTTGGCCGGCCTGTGGTCTGTACCCATTTGTATCGTACGGCCACGTCGGGAGAGACCGGCTTCACTGCCGGCGCCGAAGGAGCAACCGCCCCGGAAACTCTCAGGCAAAAGGACCGCGTGGCTTTGACGACATCTGGAAAGAGGCGCTGGCGGGCTTAAGACCTGGATAGCGTCCGCCGACGGGATAATACTCTCAGGCACAGCGACAGATGGGGCTTCGACCGGTGTCCCAGGGGAATCGTCCCCGGGGAACCGCCGAGGGCCCCCGTGATGCTTGCGTCGGACGACAAGAACTCCCTGAAACGTACACCCCTTTACGACCTGCACGTGTCGCTCGGCGGCAAGATGGTGCCGTTCGCGGGCTACGACATGCCCGTGCAGTACCCGGCCGGCGTGCTGAAGGAGCACCTTCAGACCCGCTCGTCCGCCGGCCTGTTCGACGTCTCCCATATGGGCCAGATCGCGCTTCGGCCGAAATCCGGCAGGATCGAGGACGCCGCTCGCGCGCTGGAGCGGCTGGTGCCGCAGGACATCGTGGCGATCGCGCCGGGACGGCAGCGCTACGCCCAGTTCACCAATGACGACGGCGGCATTCTCGACGATCTGATGGTCGCGAATTTCGGCGATCACCTGTTCCTGGTGGTCAATGCTGCCTGCAAGGCCGAGGACGAGGCGCATCTGCGCGCGAACCTGTCGGGGACCTGCATCATCGATTCGCTTGCCGACCGCGCGCTGATCGCGTTGCAAGGCCCGAAAGCCGAGTCAGCGCTGGCGAAATTATGTGCAGCAGCGCCCACCATGAAGTTCATGGATGCCGGCCCGCATGAGGTAGCCGGCCTCGGCTGTTTCGTCTCGCGCTCGGGCTATACCGGCGAGGACGGGTTCGAGATTTCGGTGCCCGCGGCCGACGCCGAACGTCTCGCCAAGACGCTGCTCGAAAACCCCGACGTGATGCCGATCGGCTTGGGTGCCCGCGACAGCCTGCGGCTGGAAGCCGGGCTCTGCCTCTACGGCCACGATATCGACACCGAAACCACGCCGGTCGAAGCCGCGCTGGAATGGTCGGTGCAGAAAAGCCGCCGCACCGGTGGCGCCCGCGCCGGCGGATTTCCCGGCGCTGAAAAGATTCTCGCGCATTTCAATCACGGCGCATCCCGCCGCCGTGTCGGCCTGCGTGCCGAAGGCCGCGCACCGGTGCGCGAAGGCGCGCTGCTGTTTGCCGGGAACGAAGGCGGCCAGGCCATTGGAAGGGTCACCTCGGGCGGCTTCGGCCCGAGCCTGAATGCGCCCGTGGCGATGGGCTACGCGCCCACCGCTTTGAGCGCGCTCGACACGAAACTCTTTGCGGAAGTGCGTGGGCAGCGTCTGCCGCTCATCGTCGCCGCCATGCCCTTCGTGAAAAACACCTACAAACGCTGAGGACAAGACAATGACCACGACGCTGTACACTTCCGACCATGAATGGCTCGCGATCGACGGCGATGTCGCAACCGTCGGGATCACCGATTACGCGCAGTCCCAGCTCGGCGACGTCGTGTTCGTCGAATTGCCCAAGGTCGGCCGCACCCTGAAGAAGGCCGAAGCCGCCGCCGTGGTGGAATCGGTGAAAGCCGCCTCCGACGTTTACGCGCCCATCTCCGGCGAGGTGCTCGAGACCAACGAGGCGCTCGCCGCCGAGCCCGCGCTGGTGAACTCGGACGCGCAAGCCGCGGCCTGGTTCTTCAAGATTAAAATCGCCGACAAGAGCGAGCTTGGCGGGCTCATGGATGAAGCCGCCTACAAGGCCCACACGGCGTGAGGATATGAGTCGAACCGTCTCAACATACTCACTGTCATCGTCCGCGAAGGCGGACGATCCAGTACGCCGCGGCCCATCGGCTCTGGCCGAAGCGCCTGCGCTTACTGGATGCCCCGCCTTCGCGGGGCATGACAACAACTCCTGAAGCGAGGACCCATGATGACCGCGCAGCGCAAATCCAACGGCGAGACCACCCCTTTCGTTCGCCGCCACATCGGCCCGTCGGCGCGCGATGTCACCGCAATGCTCGAGACTGTCGGCACGAAAAGCGTCGAGGCGCTGATGGCGGAAACGCTGCCGGCCTCGATCCGGCAGGCCACTCCGCTCGATCTCGGCAAGCCCCTCGGCGAGACGGAGGCGATCGCGCATATGGCTGAGCTCGCTCGTCAGAACCAGGTCTTCACCTCGCTGATCGGCCAGGGCTATTCAGGAACGATCCTGCCCGCGGTGATCCAGCGCAACATTCTGGAGAACCCGGCCTGGTACACGGCCTACACGCCCTACCAGCCCGAAATCAGCCAGGGCCGGCTCGAAGCGCTGTTCAACTTCCAGACCATGATCTGCGACCTCACCGGGCTCGATGTCGCCAACGCCTCGCTGCTCGATGAGGCAACCGCCGCGGCCGAAGCCATGGCACTGGCGGAGCGGCACTCGAAGGTCGAAGCAAAGGCCTTCTTCGTCGACAAGGACGTGCATCCGCAGACCCTGGCCGTGATGCGCACGCGCGCCGAACCGTTCGGCTGGAATCTGGTGGTCGGCGATCCGCTCACCGATCTCGACAAGGCAGACGTGCTCGGCGCGCTGCTGCAATATCCGGGAAGTTCGGGCGCGGTGCGCGACCTCAGGCCTGCGGTCGCAGCGCTG
Source organism: Bradyrhizobium sp. USDA 4472 (assembly GCF_054058595.1). NCBI lineage: Bacteria > Pseudomonadati > Pseudomonadota > Alphaproteobacteria > Hyphomicrobiales > Nitrobacteraceae > Bradyrhizobium > Bradyrhizobium sp. USDA 4472. Next base: position 5,322,365 of record NZ_JBSSAM010000001.1, on the reverse strand, counting down.
AAAGCGAAGGGCGCGCTTGCGATCGTTGCCGCCGATCTCCTGGCCCTGACGCTGCTCGCCTCGCCCGGCGAACTCGGCGCCGACATTGCCATCGGTTCGGCGCAGCGTTTTGGCGTGCCGATGGGTTATGGCGGCCCGCACGCGGCCTATATGGCGGTGCGCGATGCGCTGAAGCGCTCGCTGCCCGGCCGCATCGTCGGCCTTTCCGTCGATTCACGCGGGATGCCTGCCTATCGCCTGGCTCTGCAGACCCGCGAGCAGCACATCCGCCGCGAGAAGGCGACCTCCAACATCTGCACCGCGCAGGTGCTGCTCGCCGTGATCGCCGCAATGTACGCGGTCTATCACGGTCCCGAGGGGCTCGCGCAGATCGCACGCAACGTGCATCGCCGCACCGCCGTGCTCGCGAGCGGCCTGCGCAAGCTCGGCTTCGCACCGCAGTCCGAGAGCTTCTTCGACACGCTCAGCGTCGATGCCGGCACAGGGCGCGCCGTGATCATCGCGCGCGCGGCGGCCGAGAAGATCAATCTCGGCGTCGGTGAGACCGGCTTGCGCATCGCGCTCGACGAGACCACCACGGCTGCGACCGTGGAAGCGGTCTGGCGTGCCTTCGGCGGCCAATTGTCCTACGCGGAGATCGATGCCACGACGCACGAGGCGCTGCCGGACACGCTGAAGCGTACGACCTCTTTCCTCACCCATCCGGTGTTCCACGCGCATCGCTCGGAAACCGAGATGCTGCGCTATATGCGCAAGCTCAGCGATCGCGACCTCGCGCTCGACCGCGCGATGATTCCGCTCGGCTCCTGCACGATGAAGCTGAACGCGACGACTGAAATGATGCCGCTGACCTGGCCGGAATTCGGCAGCCTGCACCCGTTCGCCCCGCGCGAGCAGGCCAACGGCTATCACGCGCTGTTCGCGCAGCTTGAAAAATGGCTCTGCGACATCACCGGCTATGACGCCATCTCACTGCAGCCGAACTCGGGCGCGCAAGGCGAATATGCCGGACTTCTGGCTATCCGGGGTTATCATGCCGCGCGCGGAGAGAGTCACCGCAAGATCTGCCTGATCCCCTCCTCCGCTCACGGCACTAACCCGGCCTCGGCCGCGATGGTCGGCATGGACGTGGTGGTTGTGTCTTGCGAGAAGAACGGCGACGTCGATGTCAACGATCTCCGTGCGAAGGCCGAGAAGCATTCGAACGATCTCGCCGCGGTGATGATCACTTATCCCTCGACCCATGGCGTGTTCGAGGAGCATATCAAGGAGATCTGCGACATCGTCCACGGCCATGGCGGCCAGGTGTATCTCGACGGCGCCAACCTGAATGCGCAGGTCGGCCTTAGCAGGCCCGGCGATTACGGCGCCGATGTCAGCCATCTCAATCTGCACAAGACCTTCTGCATTCCGCATGGCGGCGGCGGCCCCGGCATGGGCCCGATCGGCGTGAAGGCGCATCTTGCGCCGTTCCTCCCCGGTCACCCCGCGACGAAGGCGGATGCTCCAGTCGGCCCGGTCTCGGCCGCGCCGTTCGGCTCGGCTTCGATCCTCACCATCTCCTACATCTACATCCTGATGATGGGCGGCGAAGGTCTGAAGCGCGCGACCGAGATCGCGATCCTCAATGCCAACTACATCGCGGCGCGCCTCGATGCGCACTTCCCGGTGCTCTACAGGAACACGAGGGGCCGCGTCGCGCATGAGTGCATCATCGATCCTCGTCCTCTGAAGGCAACGTCAGGCGTCACCGTCGACGACATCGCAAAGCGCCTGATCGATTACGGCTTCCATGCGCCGACCATGAGCTTCCCGGTGCCGGGCACGCTGATGATCGAACCGACGGAGTCGGAATCCAAGGCCGAGCTGGATCGATTTTGCGATGCCATGATCGCGATCCGGAAGGAGATTGCCGAGGTCGAGGCCGGTCGCTTCAAGATCGAGGCATCGCCGCTGCGCCACGCCCCGCACACCGTGCACGACATCGCCGATGACGATTGGAAGCGTGCCTACGCCCGCAGCGAAGGCTGCTTCCCCGCGGGCGTCTCGCGCACCGACAAATATTGGTGCCCGGTGGGGCGCGTCGACAATGTCTACGGCGATCGTAATCTGGTATGCTCCTGCCCGCCGGTGAGCGATTACGCCGAAGCGGCGGAGTAGGACGCGACGGTGGTTTCGTAGGGCGGGCAAAGCGAAGCGTGCCCACAACCTTTGCATCCGGTGTGAAAGATGGTGGGCACGGCGCTTGCGCGCCTTTGCCCAGCTGTGGCGCCGAGCGCGCCTCTAAGGCGCAACCAACAATCGGCTTTTGCGATCCCATCGCCAGAGCCGCTCGCTGGTCAACTCGGTCCCGCCCCACCAGCGCTTGATCCGGTTGTGACGCCACATATCGTCTTTGCGCGCTACAAGTGAACGCCCAAGCTCAGTCAGCGTGACCTCCACTCGCTCCTGCCGAAGTAGCGATCCTCATTGTCGAACGATGGATCGCCCAACAGGACCGGCGGGACCGAATGTCCCCCCAGTTCGATCAGGGCATCTTGCGCGTCGGATCCGTCGAATACATCGCGAAGCCACCTCGCCTCGGAGATGCGCCCCGGGTCGGTGTACCCTTGGTCCACAAAATCCAGCAGGTCCATTTCGCTGGCACCCAGGCCCGTCACGCTGTCCGGAAGCTCTTCAAGCACCGCAATGAGCGCCGATCGAAGTCTCGGCAGGATCGTCAGATCCGTCATCAGCAAATCGAAACAGGGCTCTGGGGTTTCAGCCCGGTAGGCTCTCCAGGCGCGGCTCGCCGTCGCCAAATGGTTGTCGGTCACCTTGAAGGCCGGCAGCTTCCATTTTGCGACCGATTCCGGTGCATAATTTGCAACAATGTCGTCCGTATGCACGAAGCTCAGCTTCGTCGTGATCTCCTTGTAAGGGCGAAGAAGGTCGAGCAGCCAGACGAGCACGAGCTGATCGTTAGCGAGAGGATCGACCCAGATTTCAATCGAGTCGAACTTTGCACAAAGCTCGAAGAAACCGATATCGCGGCTGCCGAAGCCTTCCAGCGAGCCACGACAAACGCCGTCGAGCCAATGGTCGCCGGGATTGCAGTGCTTGGCTGATCGCCGCTCCAGCCCCATCAAAAGCTGTTCTTCGGAAGGCAATTTCCTCCAAACGAAACGAAGATAGAACCCGAGCGTGAGGTTCGCGAGGCCTGACCCCCGGAGCACGTCTTCGGCAGGATCATTCGTGGCTAAGATCAAATGGGACACGATTGTCTGTCAAAATTGCTACGCAACGCTCTGACGACGCGTACGCATTAATCAGGAGCGATGAGTGAAAAGGCCTCCCGGTCCCACTGCCACAGCCGTTCGCTGGTCAGGTGGGTACCGCCCCACCACCGGTCGATCCGGTTGTGCCGCAGAAAATTCTCGTAGCCACCAAGCACCGCTTTGCCGAACTCGGTGAGCAACAACCGGGATTGCTTGTACCGCGCGTGACGGAGGGCATCGTTGTGCATGTCGAATGTAAATGGCCCTTCCTCCAGCCCGGACACGGCCGGCACCGGAGAGCGGACGAGCCCGTCGAGCAGCGCTCCGACTTCCCAATAGTCGAAGACGCGACTCTCGTTGCGCTTCTGATGTCCCGGAAAGACGTCGAAGGGCCGCGCTTCGCCAGGCGCAACCAGCTCCAGGATCCGCGTCTCCGTAGCTCCCAGACCAGATGTGACGCCCGGAAGCTCTTCGAGCAGATCAATGATCGATTGCTCAAGTTGTGGAAACAGACTCAAATCCGCCTTGAGGAGATCGAACCAAGCCTGCGGCGTCGGCTCACGATAAGCCCGCCAGAGACGACCGGCCAGTTCGAGGTGATCATGTGTAGGCCTGACCATCGGCGGGTTGAGTTGCGCAAATTGCCCTGGATCGGCAGCACCAGCAGCGCCGTCCAGCTGACGCATCATGAGCTTGGAGACCGCCGCGTCCTCGCTGCTGCAATGATCGAGCAGCCAGAGCAGAAGCAATTGGGCGTTCGGCTCCCACCCGATCCACAATTCGGCCGAGCCACATTCTGACAACAGCTCGATCAATCCGTGACCCTTCAGGCCCGATTCATCGAGACGCCAGGACGGCGTATCGTCGAGCCAGTGAAGCCCTTGAGGCTGCGTCGCGCGCGGCGCAAAGAACGCATCGCGCTCCGCAGCGGACGGCAATCGTCCCCACACGAGCCGACGCTCGATCGCGATCACGAGGTCGGCACAGCCCGCCTGTTGGATGGCGCCGGCGATGGACGAGTCAGTCGTCACGATGAGCTTCGTCTTTGCTCGCATCACACCAGCCGATCACGACAACGCGCAAAAAGAAACGGGCACTGCCGACGTCGGCAACTCAACGTCCTCAGCGCCCGCTCCTCGCGAAAACTCTTGGAGCATGATCCGGAAAAGTGTGTAGCGGTTTTCCGATCAGATCATGCTCAAAACAACAACCCGGTCTACTCGTCCGCCGGCTCCTCGCCGTCGGCGTCGCTCTCGGGCGTGCCGGCCAGGATCTGCTCGGAAATCAGGCCGGAGTTCTGGCGGATCGCGGTCTCGATCTTGGCGGTGATGTCGGGGTTGGACTTCAAGAACGCTTTCGAGTTCTCGCGACCCTGACCGAGGCGCTGGCTGTCATAAGAGAACCAGGCGCCGGACTTTTCGACGATGCCGGCCTTGACGCCGAGATCGAGGATCTCGCCCATCTTGGAGACGCCCTCGCCGTACATGATGTCGAACTCGACCTGCTTGAAGGGCGGCGCCAGCTTGTTCTTCACCACCTTCACGCGCGTCGTGTTGCCGACCACTTCGTCGCGCTCCTTGATCGCGCCGATGCGGCGGATGTCGAGGCGGACCGAGGCGTAGAACTTCAGCGCGTTGCCGCCGGTCGTGGTCTCCGGCGATCCGTACATCACCCCGATCTTCATGCGGATCTGGTTGATGAAGATCACCATGGTGTTGGACTTGTTGATGGAGGCCGTGAGCTTGCGCAGCGCCTGGCTCATCAGACGGGCCTGCAGGCCCGGCAGCGCATCGCCCATCTCGCCTTCGAGCTCGGCCTTCGGCACCAGCGCCGCGACCGAATCGACCACCAGCACGTCCACCGCACCCGAGCGCACCAGCGTGTCGCAGATTTCCAGCGCCTGCTCGCCGGTATCCGGCTGGGAGATCAGGAGCTCGTCGATATTGACGCCGAGCTTGCGGGCATAGACCGGGTCGAGCGCGTGCTCGGCGTCGATGAAGGCGCAGATACCGCCTTTCTTCTGGGCTTCCGCCACCGTGTGCAGCGCCAGCGTGGTCTTGCCCGAGGATTCCGGCCCGTAGATCTCGACGATACGCCCTTTGGGCAGGCCGCCGATGCCGAGCGCGATATCCAGCCCCAGCGAGCCCGACGAGACCGCCTCGATATCCATCGAACGGTCGTTCTTGCCGAGCTTCATCACCGAGCCCTTGCCGAACTGACGCTCGATCTGGGAGAGCGCGGCAGCGAGAGCTTTACTCTTGTCCATGGAAGATCCTTCGACGATACGCAGGGCAGTGGTGGACATTGGGTCGTGCTCCTTATGGCGAGGATTCGCGCGGGGGACAAACGGTTGGCGGGGCGGCTCGTCGATAAAAACAACGTACACCGTTTGTTCCAGGTTCGCAATATGTTCTTTTGGGGAAAAGGTAGTCTCCGTATTTGACCTGCAGTGTCCTAAATTGAATTTGATGGTGTCCTAAGTTGTTTTCAGCCATTTGGCCGGTGGTATAATCGTTCTATTCGGGGCACGAGTGCCATGGACTATCGCGCTTACATCTTAGACGATGAAGGGCGCATCACCGGCGTGCATGAGCTGGATTGCGCCAACGACGAAGAAGCCAAAGAGAAGGCGGCCCAATTGCTCGACGGGCACGACCTAGATATCTGGCGGCGAGAACGGCACGTCGCCCGATTGAAGCATCACACGCGACAGTAATGCCGTCTCATTGGCGTTCGCCCTCTGTCCCGGCCCTTGACCTAAATCAAAGGTATTTCAACATAGAACAAAGTAAGGCCGCCTCATCTTGACGGCCTCTTCATTCCTCATCTGGATTGCGCCCATAGCTCTCAGCGGCCGCGCGGTCAGCCTGACGCTTGGCCTTACGCAGAAACAGTTCAAGATAGTCTTTGAGGTTGGTGTAACTGGCTGCCGAGATGTCGGACGGGAGGGTCAGCGTAACTGGCCCCTCGTCGGGGTTGAACACCTCCTGCAACATGCCGGGCTTCTCCTGATGCCCAATAGCAGCCACAGCGCTCTTCGCCGCCACTCCCTTCATCCAACCAAACCTATTTTTCGCCGCTGGCGTCATCGTACTGCCCGGCTCCTCTTGGCCGGATGATCTCGGGGACGCCAAGGATGCGCTGGCGGAGGTCCTTCACGAACAGGTCCGCGCTCTCGCTGTCGCGCTTGCCTGTGCGGCAGGAGACGATGGCCTTGGCCGAGGAGGCCAGCGCAATGAACGTGTACTGGTCGCCCTTGTGGCTCATTTCGTGGCGCTCAACCTAAAGCTTTCCCCAGCTTACGACCTATCCACAGGGGCGTCCTAATTCCCCCTCTGCGCGTGTCAAAACGAAAGGGCCACCGCTCTGGAACAGTGGCCCTACCGGGTTTCAATAATTCCGAGCTGAAATTCTTCACCAGCCCCGGCGCGCCAGTTTTTCTTCTGGTATCGGGTTCCGGCTATAACGTATGTGAATCCGAGAGTGTCCTAATCCCAAATTGCCAGTGTCCGAATTGGGACTGTACCGGGAAAAAGGTAGTGTCCCAGTTTGTTCTGCGCAGTGTCCTAATTCGCTGTAAGGTGCGGGATGGACCGCGCCATGCTGCACGAGCATTTAGTGATAGCCGAGCGCCACATTGCCGATGGCCTGAAGCTTCTTGCCAAGCAGGAGGCGCTGATATCGGAACTTGACCGGCACCAACACGATATCGAGGGCGCGCTGGCCGTGCTGGCGACCATGAGGGAAACGCAGTCGCTGCATATTGACGACCGTGACCGCATATTGAAGGAGCTGGAACGGTAAGGCCATTGTTTGGCTCAATGGCCGATGGTCCCCCGGGCTCAAGCCTCAGTTTGTGGAGGAGTCCACCCCAGAGAAACGCCCTGCGCCTAAGCCAACCCGGCTAGAGGAGGCGCGGCGCCGCGTTGAGGAGTACGCCGCCGAGTTGCGGAAGATCATCCAAAAGCTACGGCGCAAGATGCACTCAGGCCGCCTCGGTTGGGGCCTTCTTTCATTTAGAGCGCGGCTGATAGGTTTGCCATCCCGCGCTTGTATCGGTCGACAGACGGATCAACCTCCAGCCGTTGCCGCTCCACGATGTATGTCTTGCCGCTGACGAACGTCGCGAGCGGAATCTCTGGTTGCCACTGATGCGCCGCCAACCAAGTTGCAGGTACCTGCAAATTGAAAGAGGCCGCACCGAGGCGGCCTTACTCTGCGGCGTCTTGGACGGTGCGGATGCGTGCGGCGCGCTGGGCCAACTGGTCGTAGTTCTTGGCCACCTTGCGGAGCGACTGTCTCACTTCCTCATGCTCGCAATTGTCAGCCTTGGTGCGGAACTCTTCCGCTCGATTTCGGAAGTACGTGGGTGAATGCATACGCTCGATGCCCATGACACCAATCCCTCAATTGGGTCTCCGTCCCCATAATGGATTTGAAGCCTATCGTGTTCCCCGGACGAATAGACGTTCGAGGTGGCCCCAAACTGGGCCACTGGGGGCCAGCGCCAAGCAATCGGTACTGTCCGTATTTGACCCTCATTGTCCCAGTTTGTTCTGGCTAGCGTCCTAAGTTCACTTTTGAACCAAAGTGACGTGAGATAGTTTGCCCCTCATCACCGGCCGAGGCTCTGCCCGTAGGCGTCGGTGGCTGAGAGACCGAGAGCGCTCCCGCCTGCACAACAGGGAGCACCGCCATGACGGATAAGCCCGTCTATTTTGTCCGCCATTTTGCTGCGGAGATTGCCGAACAGAATGCCCGAATACGGGAGCTGATCGCGCAAGCATGCGAGGTGCTGAAACTGCCAAAGCCAGACACCTTTCTCGGACGCAAGACCCAGGAGCCCTTCCCAAAGGAGGACCTGCCTCCGGTAACAGGCTTGCAGTCTCCGGATCCAAGGAACTCAACCTGATTTGAGCCCCGGCCTGGCCGCACCCATGGTGACTGGCGACTAGCGATGGCTTGCCGAGCATCAGGTCTCCAACCGCCGCAACGCCGTCGTTCGGCGGCGCCGTCATTCCCACACATCGATCTCGCAATCCGCGGAGAAGCTCGGGCTGCATGGCCGCATCAAAGAGGCGCGCTGTGCGATGCTCTTTTGAATTCGCGTGCAAAATGTCGCGGGCACGCTCCGTCCCCGGGCTTCACCCTTATCGGCGGGACCGCTTGGCGAGGAATACCCGATGGGCTTTGCCCCGTTGAGGCGATCGATGGGAGATGCTCGTCAATGCATGGTGCGCGCATAGCAAAAATCACGCGATACACACGCATGTAGGTCGGCATGAGCTACGGCTACGCTACGGCCCAATTGGTCTGATTATCAGAATTCTGAGGCTGCAAACATGCAGCGGCCCCACCAACGCTGATACACATGGCGGGGCCGCCTGCTCAACGAGCTCCGGGGCTGGAATCCGAGCCCGAAGGCCACCCGACTGTACGCCCATCCGCCTATAATGGTGCTTGAAACAAAGGAGCACTCATTTCGGAGTATCCTAATCAACGTGTGCGGTGCAGCGGCTCCGGGTACCTTGTGGGACTGGAGAGAGGATCTGACGCCGGGGCCGCGAGCGCACCAACTCGAATACACCTGGCACGCCGCGACAAGGCTCTGCCTCGTACCTTCCTGGCGCACCGCAGCCATGTAGCTCGGCTTTGGGAACGACTGCCATGGACCACCGCGCTTACATCTTGGAGCACCAAACTCGGCAATAAGGCCGCCTCGGTTGGGCGAGTTCGTCCAGCCAACGCCGTCGTTCTCCCACCGAGAAATTTGGCATTTTTTTTCAGGAACGATGGCTTTCGCCGCGCGTCTGTTCGGAGCCCCCAGCCAGATAGGACAGCCCCCCGACTGCTGGAGGAAAACCCGCGTCACGCGGGTTGGCGGCCCCTCCCATCGGGGCCGTTTAAATTTCCAAGGGGAGAGATCAAGGCCGCCTTCAGTTGGCGGCCTCTTTCATGTCTTTGATGCGTCAAGACACATCGTCAACTTCTCGCGCAACTCGGCCATCGTACCGGTACGGTCGTATTCGGCCCCAAGCGTCCTACCAGGCTGAATCTGCTGGACCCCTGCGCGTGGTGTAGAAGCGTCCCGTCGCATCGAGCTTGATGAGACGTGGGACTCCATCGGCAAGAAGCAGAAGCGCGTCGGATGGACCGGCATTCACCTCTGCGGGTGCCTGAATCGAAAGGGGCCGCTTCTCAGCGACCCCTTGCCGGTTACAATCTTGTTCGGGATGAAATCCAGCCCCGGCAACAACCACCGTAGCGTTACCAAAAAGCCAAGTGGATTCCGGACAATTACCGTTCGCAATGCTGTCCTAATCTGGCTCGCGGGCGAACAAAAAAGCCCCGGCTCGCAGGGTTGGGGGGCATGAGCCGGGGCCATTCACTTGGGGTCGCCCTTGGGGAAGGGCATCGGGAAAACTCGGCAATGAGCCAAGCGTTCCAGCGGCCCCAGTTGATTCGCAGACTGGGCTGACTGATGCGTGTTTTGCTCTTACGGCACGGTTCCGTGCGCGTCCGTCCACACCGGTACACTGCTGCAAGTAAGGCCGCGCTTCTTACCGGTCGATGCCTACTGTGCATGGGGTTGTTTTCGCGTTTTGCGGCAAGCCGCTTCCGGCAACACGCCGCAAGCGCCCGTGCGGCTACATCAGCACCAGTAGCACGACCCCGATCACCAACACCACGAAGCCGGCCGCCGTCGCGGCGGCAAATGACCGCTCAACCTTATCCATGATGCCACCCCGCTATCGACGCGCCACGTATCCCCCATGGCTTCGCCGTGCCCGCAAAGTGTCGCCAACGGATGTGTCCTAAGTTGTGCGGCCGGATGTCTGAATTGGGACGCGCGGCCTTTTCGCAAGCCACGCACAAGCTTGCGTAAGGCGTTTGTCAGCCGAATGCTCTAGCGTTGCTTCACCCGATCGACCAACATCGGGTCTCCATACCCAGTCGACCCCGCTCTGCCCCGAGCGGGGTTTTCTGTTTTCGGCGCGTGGGTGTGAAGCTTGACTGCGCAAGTCGACATCGGGTCGGATCCTGCCTTGTCAGGCTGTCGTAAGCTGAGCGGGCTACGGTCACAGGGCTATGGTGTTGCAGCCCAGCACCTCAGCCTCCAATAACCTTCTCCCCGCCCGGCTCTCCCCTGGCGGGGTTTTTTCTTGTGAGGGCTCGCGGCGCGCGCGTGCGTGAGTTCGTGAGTCATCGGCGTCTGTCCGACTCGTCCGGGTCGCCATCACGCGACAAGTCTTCGAAACGCCGGACCCGCTCGGCCCGGAATCCCTGCCCGTGGTTCTCCGGCCATGAACAGAGTTCCTGGCCGAAAGCGCGCGTCCATCGGCTCCGCCTTTCGGAATCTGATTTCGCTTGTTTCGAAGCGCGCGCGCTTTCGGGATTTTCGTGAATTTTCCTCGACTTAACGGCAAATTTCTCTTGTGGAATATTGTCGCGCTCAACATGTTAGCCGACACGGAGAGGTGAATCGTGTAGGTGACCATGAATCACAGGGGCGTTGAGTTCACGATTGCGAAGACGGCGATCCCGGGCGTCTGGCAATGGCAATTCCGGATCGGCGATGAGACCAAGACGGGCAGGACCGAGACGAAGATCGATCTTCTGGCAATCCGTCGCGTGCAGCTGCGCATCGATCGGGAGTTGAAGGCCATCGGGCACAAGGCAGAGCGGCCGAACCGGGGCTAATCGGCGCTGGGCAGCCGTCGCATGGTGAATTCGATGTCGCCGCCGGGCAATTCGCGCCAATTCTCGACCTCGCTCATGTAGCCCGCCTTGGGATAGCGCGCGAAGAAGGCCCGCGCTCTCGCCCGTGCGGCATCGCGCGGCAGGGTGAAACTCTCGCGCAGATAGCCGTCGCCGGCCTTGTCAGCCGGTGCGACGGCCTGCTTGCGCCGGCGCGCCATCCGATCGGCGAGGTCCCGCGGGCGATCCGCCATATCCAGCCTCCTCAACGCAATACTGCCAGAGAATGTAGGATCAGGGCCGAGCCAAGGGGAGTCCCGAAAGTCGGTTTACTCGCCCCGGGGCCGGGTCAATTGGCGGCCTTGGTGGTCTTCTTGGGCGTGCTGGTGACGACCGTGGCCTTCTTCGGCGCGGGTTGCTTCGGCGCATCGGCGCGCATTCCGCCCCAGGGATCGTTGGCCGCCTTGGCGTCCGGAATCTTCTTGAGCGTTTCCTTGTAAGCCTGATCGCGTGCGGCATCCGCGGCCTTTTCGTCGTCAGTTTTGGACGGGCCGTCCGCCATCAGATTAATGTGGGGCGAATCCTGCGCGAAGGCCGGTCCAGCCACCAGCGCGAGCACCGCCGCCAAACGAATAAGCTTCATCACTCACTCCTGATTCATCGTCTCGGCGCCGGCGGCGCCTCAATTTGCTAGAGCCGATCCGATCTGCACGATTTCGGCCCCTGGAGCCAGTCGTCCCAGATCGGGCCGCATTTGGTGCAGCCACTCAGCGCCAGACCAAGCACGGCTAGGCAAAATACCAGGATATATCGACGCGACATCGTCCACCCGCTCCCAAGCGTGGCATCATACCGGGCGAAGTCGGGCATTTTCAAGCCGACCGCCGGCCGGTGACTTGGCCGGTCGCAAGCGGGCAAAATGGGCGAAACATCCGGCAACCCAGGAGAGAACGACAGCAATGCCTTCGCAGCCAGAAGCCGAATTCGGGATCATCGAGGCCAGACGCATCCTCGGCGAGGTCTTTGCGCCCTGGGTGCAGGATCTCAACCTCTCCGTCGAGCGCATCGAGCACGCGCCGCCCGCGAACACGCCGGACTGGCAGCCGGGCGCCCTGCTCCGCATGCCATTCTCGGAGCGGCTATGCCGCAATGGCGGCGTTGTCTGCGGCCAGGCCTTGATGGCGCTGGCCGACACCGCAATGGTGATCGCAAACCTCGCCGCCAACAGCGGCTATCGGCCGATGACGACGGTGGACCAGACCACGCATTTCATGCGCGCGGTGTCCTCGTCGGACGTGCTGGCGGATGCGCGCGTGGTGCGCCTTGGTCGCACCATGAGCTTCGGCCGCGTCACCCTGCTCTCCGCCATCGACAACAAGCAGGTCGCGATGGTGTCGAGTGCATTCGCGATGCTTCCGGGCTGACGATCGCCCGAAGGTAACAGAGCCGCGTGAGCGCAAAAGCAAACCGCGGCTCTCGATGACGATCCTACTGAAGCGATAGACCGGTACGTGATCGCGTCTCCGTCAGCACGCTTCGATCATTACTTGCCGCGGACTTCGTCGGCGGCGGCGACGATGCTGACGTTCGGGTTGGTGCCGCAAGAGGCACCGAACTTCTTGGCGTTTTCGACAAACATGTCGGTGTCGATGATCGCGTTATCCTCATCGCCCTTGTACCAGCCGTCCATCAAGGTCAGCACCATCTTGATGGTGTCGTCCCCGCTCTCGAGGAATTGCTTGCAGCTCATGGTCGCGAGATCGAGCTTGGTGGCGTGGGCGGGCATGGACGACAGCGAAAGCGCTGCGGCGAACAGAAGCGAAAGCGTGATCTTGATCGGAATCTCCACCGGGGCGAAACGCCATTAAGGAAAGGCTTGCGGGTAAACTCGGCGGAAAATGACTCGCCGTCTCAACGTCGTAAACGAATTCTGAATCGCCGCGCAAGTAGCGCCGCGGTTGAGTTTAGATCAACGCAATTTCCATGCACTAGTTTACGATCGTCACTACGGATGAACGCAGATGATTGAGAAACGCGCAGCACAGCGTCACCGGGTCTTCAAAGGTGGCACGATCTGCTTTGAAAATAGCGGTATCGCGTGCACCGTACGAAACATGTCGGACGGCGGCGCGGCGATCGACCTCGATACGTCTGTCACGTTGCCACACTCGTTCACGCTCTCCATCGCACGCGACAAATTCGTGCGGAATTGCCGTACCGTTTGGCGGTGCGACAGGCGCATCGGCATCGCTTTCCTGCGGTAGCGCACGCGATGTGAACGACTGTTCGCATCGCATCTACATCACGATCATGATTGCCTGATCGTTGTGCCCGGCGGCGGATTGGATCCGGTGGCCTCGGCGTGAACGGAAACACCAGCGTGCGTTCGTCGATGGCGGCGTGAACGGGCCGTCGTTGCGGGCCTCCGCGAACTGCCGTTTGCAGGACGAGGACGCAAGCCGGCGTGATCTGCAGCCGTCCCGCCACACCGCCTCGTTCTATTTCGGCTTCGTCGCCGACCCGCTCGGACGCGCCCCGCCCCATGGGTCATACTTTTCCTTCGGCTCCGGAATACGCTCGAGCGCGGCCTTGTAAGCCCTATCGTCGACCTTAGGCTGGTTGTCCGTCTTCCGGCTGTCGTTGGCATGACGCCGACCGCCGCCCCCCATCTGCGCCTGCGCGGCGGCTACCGTCAGCGCCAGCACCGCGGTCGCAATGACCAAAATCCTCATTGGTGCTATCCCCCTGATCTGAGGTACAAACTAGCGTGCAATCCCATGTTAGCCAATGTGGCGACCTCCGCTTCTTCAGCAAATATTGATTTGGCGGGACTTCGTCTCGACGAATTCAAGCCTATTTGTTGCCCCGCGGGGGACCTTCACGGATGTCGCGGATTGTTGCTCATGTGTTGCTGCTTGCCGGCGCGCTCGCGCTCGGCGCGTGCGGCTTTGCCGACAGTCGTGCGCCGGTGCCTGAGTTCATGCGCCTCAAGGAAGCCGAGCAACCGCCTCCCGAACCGCCGCCCGACGTCAAGCGGGTCGTCCGCGAGCAGATTGACGTGGTCTTCCTCAACACGTCGTATCCGCGCGACGTGCAAGTCGCCCTGCCCCATCACGAGGTCCGTGGAGCGGGCTGGACCGCCTGCGTCCGCGCGCAACTCACCTCCGCCACCGGCTCTGCGTTGGGCATCCAGACTTACATCGTGACAATCAACGGCGGAAAGGTCATCGACCGGCGGCGCGCGGAAGCCGACGACATCTGCGGGTCGGAAGCCTATGAGCCGATTTAGCGACGGATCGCACCAACGATCATCCGGTTCCGGGAAAAAGCTGTAACTCGGCCGGAACGATCGTTGCCTCCCATTCTTGTTACCGCCGAGGGCAGTTTCGGAGGAGCACAGGATGAGGACGTTCACGATTGCACTGCTGGCCGGTGTCGGGGCTCTCGCTGCGGCGAGCAGCGCGAGGGCCGCGGATTTCTACACGACCAGCGAATACACCAGTCCCGATCTCGTTCAGGAAGTTCGGCTCGTCTGCGATGACGCCGGCAATTGCTATCGCACCCACGGCGGCGCGCGCGTGATCGTACGCGACTCCTATGCGCGGATGCCGCGCGAGCGCTATTACGAGCGCCGTTCCTATCGCGACTGGGACGATGGTCCGCACGCCGGCGTCGGCATTCGCGCGCCCGGTGTCAGCGTGGGCGTCGGAGTTGACGGCGACCGCTGGTAAGCAACAAATCACGGTGGACGGGACCGGACGAGGCAGTTCGCCCGGTCCCGTCTGTTTCAGGTCTCAAGCGGATCGACCGGCGCGGCGAGGCGCGGCGACGAGGGCAGCTGCGCGAGGAAGCGAGCAAGCACCATGCCGGCAAACATCGCGACGACAAAGACAAAGGCCGAGATCGATCCGAAGCCGAGCGCGGTCAGTGCCGGTCCAGGACAGAAGCCGGCTAGTCCCCAGCCGATGCCGAAGATCGCAGGACCGACGATGATCTTCGGATCGATGTCGCTGCGCGTCGGCACGTGGAAGCGATCCGCGAACAACGGGTGCGCAAGCTTCAGGACATGTCTGAAGCCGGCAAAGGTCACGGCCACCGCGCCGGCCATCACGAAGGCGAGGCTGGCGTCCCATGTCCCTGCCGGGATACTGCCGAGATCGAGGAAGTTCAGCACCTTTGCCGGATTCGACATGCCCGAGATGATGAGCCCGAGGCCGAACAGCAAGCCGATAGCGAATTGGACGAGAACGGTCATCGCAATCAGCTCCAGTGCCGCATCAAGTAGACCGTGGCGACGCCCGTCGCCATGAAGGTGACGGTCGCGATCAGTGAGCGCAGCGACAAACGCGACAGACCGCAGACGCCATGGCCTGAGGTACAGCCGCTGCCCCATACCGAACCGAATCCTGTGAGCAGTCCCGCGACAACAAGCACCAGTGTTCCCGCAGCGATCGTCTGCTCCGGCAGGCTGCCCGTGACGAGCCGCACCAGCACGGGCGACGCAATGAGGCCCGCGACAAAGCCGAGCCGGCCGGCGAATCCGCGATCCTCGTAAGGTGGAAACAACCGCGACGCGATCCCGCTGATGCCGGCGATCCGCCCCGTCGCCCACATCAGGAGCACGGCGGACAGCCCGATCAGCGCGCCCCCGCACAGCGAGGCAATCGGCGTGAAAGGCGTGGCGACCATTTGATCCTCCGGCTCGAGGGCTTCCCCTACTGCATCGGACGGGGAACCTGCCTGATGCTCAATGAGACGTTAACAATACCACTCGAATTGAGGTGGCGTCCCAACTCTATTTTCCAATCTTTGCGCTAAGCATGACCGCGTAACGCTGGTCGCACGCCCAGCGTGAACGGGGACGACGGACGTGGTCGATATCGCGCACCAGGCTGCGATGAAACCGGCATCGGTGAAGGATGCAGCGCGCGCGCTTGTCCCGCTCACGGCGGTCGAGCCCGGCCAGTGGCGCGCGCTGGCGCAGCGGGCCGTCGAGCCGAATGGCTACTACCTGCCAGCGTGGGAACTGGCCGTCAGTGCCAGCGCGCGCGGCCGTGTCGGTGCCTCGGCCCTGTCGGTTTGCGGCGGCTCCGCGACGCGTCTGATCGGCTTGATGCCTGTGATCTCGCTTTGGCGGGCCTGGAAGATACCGCTGCCCGCGCTGGTGAGCGCGCATCCCTATGGCACTCTGTGCAGCCCGCTGATCGACCGCGACGTCTCGATCGAGGCCGCGACGCGGCTGCTGCAAAGGGCGCGCGAGGCCGGAGCACATGCGCTGATTCTGCGCGACGTCGCGCTCGACGGCGCCGCGATGGGTTCGCTCAAGGACGCACTCGGCCGGGCCGGCCTGAAACCGCGCGTGCTCGACTGCTATGTCCGCGCCAGCCTGGATGCGACGCAGGACGGCGACGGATTACTGCACGCCGCGCTCGGTACCAGGAAACTCAAGGAGCTGCGCCGGCAACGCCGTCGCCTGGCGGAGCATGGCTCGATCAGCTTCGACGTCGCAACCAAGGCGGAGGAGATCAGGCCGGCACTCGAAAATTTCCTGCAACTCGAAGCCAGCGGCTGGAAGGGCCTGCGAGGCACGGCATTGATCCAGAACGCCGGCGATGCAGCCTTCATCCGCCGCGCCGTTCCCGCGCTCGCGGAGACCGCTCAATGCGAGATCGTCACCTTGCGCGCCGGCACGACGTCCGTGGCCGCCGGCATCGTGCTGCGCCACCAGGATCGCGCCTTCTTCTTCAAGCTCGGCATCGACGAGCGCTTCGCCAAATATTCGCCGGGCGTACAGCTTACGCTCGACCTGACCCGCCATCTCTGCGCCGATCCGTCCATTGCGAGCGCGGACTCCACCGCGAGCGCCGATCATCCCATGATCAACCCGATCTGGCGCGGCCGCCTTGCGATCGGTGACGTGCTGATCCCGCTACGTCGGAACGATCCGGTGGTCGGGCTGATCCATGCAGCGCTGGTCGCGCGTGGCTATGCCCGCGAGACGGCACGCCGCGCGATCCAGCTGCTCAGCAACTAAGCCGGCGCTACTCCGCCGCCTGTGCGTTGATCTCCGCCGAGACCTGGCGGATGGCGCGCGCAAGCATATGCGGATCCTGCGCGCCGGAGACGGCATATTTCTGCGCGAACACATAGGTGGGCACGCCGGAGATACCCTTCTCGGCAGCCTCCTGTGCGTCGGCCGACACGCGCGCGACATCCTGGTCGGTGGCGAGGCGCTTGCGCACCTCCTCGGCATCGAGACCGATGTCGGTGGCCGCCTGCACCAGCACGTCGACGTCGGTGAGATCGCCGCCATCCCGGAAGTACAGCTCCATCAGGCGCTGCTTCATCTCGGGCGCCTTGCCGATTGCTTCGGCCCAGAGGATCAGGCGATGGCAGTCGGTCGTGTTGGGTTGGCGCGCGACCAGCTCGGGCCTGTAGACGAGGCCCTCTTCACTTGCCGCCGCGACCACGCGGCCCGCAATGCCCTTATAGGCCTCGACCGAGCCGAACTTGGTGGTGAGATACTCCTCGCGGCTGATGCCCTCGCGCGGCACCCAGGGATTGAGGAAGAAAGGGCGGAAATTCAGCTTCACCGGGACGTCGGGCACGAGCGCGAGCGCGCTCTCGATCCGGTGCTTGCCGATATAGCACCACGGACACACCACGTCGGAGACGACATCGATCTGGAGCGGTTTCAGGGTGCTCATGAGCGCCTCCTTCGGCGGTGCGGGTTTTGCCCAAGATAAGCCGCTCCCCCGCCCAGACAAGTGCGCTAGCACATGGCTGCGGCCATCTGCCTGAGGCGCTCGGCAGTGCGCTCGTCCGCCGGAAAGAACGTCTCCAGCGCCAGCTCCGACAAGGTGATGTCGACGGGCGTGCCGAACACCATGGTGGTGGAGAAGAAGCTTAGTATTTCCCCGTCCTGGCGCAGCTTGAAGGGGATCGCGACATTGTCGCCCGACAGCGGCCCCGCGCGCGCCGGAATCGGATAGCTCTTCAGGTCGTGGTAGAGCTTGATCAATTCAGGATCGGCCGTCGCCTCGCATTGCCGGTGCAAACGCTCGAGCAGATGCGCGCACCACTCCGCAAGATTGACCGTCCGCGGTGCCAGTGCTTCGGGGTGAAAGGCGAGCCGCAGCACGTTGACGGGCTGGCCGAGCAGCCGTTCCGGAATGCCTGCGAGCAGCGGAGCCACCATGCGGTTGGCGGAGACCAGGTTCCAGTGCCGGTCATAGGCCAGCGCCGGATTGGGCTCATGGGCCTTGAGGACGAGGTCGATCGCTTGCCGGGCTGACTTCAAGGCGGGATCCTCCAGCGTGCGCTGCGGAAAGGCCGGCGCGTAGCCGGCGGCAACCAGCAGCACATTGCGTTCGCGCAAGGGCACATCCAGACGCTCGGCGAGCCGCAGCACCATCTCGCGCGAGGGCGCGGCGCGGCCGGTCTCGACGAAGCTGAGATGGCGCGCCGATATCTCGGCCTCGCCCGCGAGATCGAGCTGGCTCATGCGGCGGCGCTGCCGCCACTCGCGCAAATGGTCGCCGATATGGGCCGGCTGGCTGGGTTCGGCTCGTGCCGCGGATGCATGTGCGTTCATGGTCGAAAACCTACCACGCACATTTCGCCCCATCCATTACCCCCGAGGTAATGGATGTCGGCACCTGGCCGATTGCAATCACGGCTTCAAAACATCCCGGCGGCAGTCGCTGCCGATCTTTCCGGAACAGCATCATCAGGCTTCCGGCAAGCGCGTGAAGAGCCATTTTCCCGCAAGCGCCCTGCCTTTCGAGGTACCTCGGCCTGGGAGGTCAAAACAGGCGGTGAGCTGCCTCTTTTGAACAGTCATTCCTTCTCGATTGCAGGCGTAAACTGCTTGTGCGAACCAAGCTTTGATCGGATAGCTCTGGCTCGCGAGCCGCGGCGGCCCTGCCGGGCTCCTGCGAGACGGGAGGCGGGTCATTCGGAGCTCGCGAGCGGAATTGGAGCTCTCGCTGAAGGCTCTCTCTGCCGGTCGAGCCAAAGCTCGGGGTCGGCAAGGCTGACAGCGGACCTACACACGCAGCTACTTCTTCCGTCGCTGTCGCGGCGGCGCCCCACGTCTACGCGGTACGCGCACCCGGTAGTTCGCTGCGGCCATTGCACGGTCATTATCTTGGAAGATCTGCTGCGGGATTAATTGAGGCGACCGATTTCGGACGGAGGGCCCATGAGCGTTAAAGCGGTAATGGCGACGATCCTCCAGAACGAGCTCGCATTGCGTGGCGTGCATTCGTTGACGCCATCTGACTACGAGGAAATCGTGGAGCTGTTGATCGAGCGGCTCAGAGAACTGGAAGTTGGCTTGGCAGCGCGAGCACTACCCGACAAGCACGAGCTGTAGTGCCCGTTCCCAAATCTGGAAGCGCGAGGCGCCTCTCACCGAGACAGTGATGAACAGGTCCTCCTCGATCAAAGACGAATTTGCGATTGGTTGTCGCGTGGAGATAAAGTCCTCAGCGGGGCCGCGCCTGAGCGGCAAGACCGGGACTGTGATTGGTATTGGCTATCATCCAGAAAGTCTCCGGATCCTCTTGGACGGGTCGAAATCACCGATTACTCTTCACTTCACGTATCTAGTGGTCGTGAACAAGTGATCTGGCACACCGGACTTTCGACGCGTTCAAGCGTCGCGGGACAGGACCAGCCACCCAAAGAGCGGGGCGCTCAGACGCGAATATCGAGCGCGTATTGCTGGCGCTGCCGAGCCTTTGCCCTCCCGCTTGCACAGCTAGAGCGCCACGACAAGGCTCTTAAGTATGCAGAGGGTCAGTATCTGGCAACGACGGGGCCACCAAACTTGTAGGCTATTCCTAGCGTTGCGATGTGAGAAGTGAGTTTCAAATCCGTCGCTACCGTTACGATTGAAACGCCGGGGGACACCAGCGGCAGCGAATTGCTCCACGTTCCGAAGTCCGAGTAACGATACTCAGCACGCAGCATCCAGTTTTCAAAGATTTTCGCGTCGATGCCGACGCCGGCCGTCCAGCCCAATCGGGTTGTGCTGTTCGTGACCGTCGCGAAAACTGGGATGGCAGTCGGTCCGCAAACGGGATCAGTTAGGCTAGTTTGGCAGGTTGCGGAGTTGGAGAAGTTCTGGAACGCGATACCGCCGGTCCCATAGAGCAAAACGTTGGGAGTTATCAGATATCCGAGCCGGCCCCGCAAATCCGCATCCCATCTAGCTTTTACACTCGATACATCGGCTCCGGGTCCGGGGACACCCAAAATGCAACTGAACGTGCAGCCGGGCACTCCAACAGTCTGGACCGCACTGTCAAAATAGGCTGCATCGAGAATAATACCTGCAACCCACTGAGGCGCGAACTGATAGTCATATCCGGCAAAGCCCCCATAGCGACCACCTGAGGGGCTAAAGCGTCGAGGCGAACTACCGTCTACGGTTGGTGGAGGAATTACAAAGCCCGGTGCAACAACGCCAATCGACGTAGTCGCCCAATTGGCGTTGGTCTGCTCGCCGCCGAGCGAGGCCCCAACATAAAAGCCCGTCCAAGTCGAAACGATTGCTTGGGGCACTTTATACTGAGGGGCTTTCACAGCCATGTCGGCAGCGGATGCGCCCATTGCGCTGGCCGCCAGGACAGATAATGCCAAAGCAAGTCTTTTCATAAAAGCCTCCAAACCTCGCCGCATGACACAAGGCACTCGCCGAGGCACCCACCAAAGCATAAGCAAGTTCGTCGCGCGCGGATGTAACGTTCAAGCCACAGTCAAAACCTTTCGGTGGCGTCACATCGCCTTCTGCCCCCTTTCTTCCGCCGATTGGGCGGGAGCCAAAGCACCGGTGTTCTCGGGCCAGGTTCTTTTGGTCACCCGAACGGGCAAATCGGCGATCTGCTGCCATAGGCCTATCCCGCGACGGTCCTTGTGATGACCTCGGCGAGGTAGGCGTGCGGTTCGATGCCGAGGAGTTGTGCAGGTCTCGATCAGCGAGGCGATGACTGCCCAATGCTCGCCGCCGCCATCGGAGCCCGCCAAGAGCGCGTTTACGGTTCAGGCGATTGGCCGGATCGCGCGCCCGACGACGTTGGAGTCGATCTCGACGCAGCCGTCGTGGAGGAAGCCGGGTCAGGCACCCCGGCCGGTACCGATCAGACCGATCACAGTCTCGACGTCAGCGCCTCGGCCCGCTCCCGCTTTAACCTCAAGCCGGCGCGTCGGCGGCCGCACTCGCCATAAGCGGATGGTCCATCGTAGAGACAACACGATCTCCAGTTCAGAGGCCGCCACAGTCGCCGATCGCAACCGTCAGGAACAGTTCTCAAGATACGGCTTACGAGCCAAATGATCGTGCCCAGAGTCGACGAAGGGTCGCGTCTGATCCTCGTTCGATTGTATCAACCGCTTGCATTGCAAATTCCCTTACCGCGCGGAAAACCAGCAATGCCCTGTCATACCACCACCCCTTTCTTTCGAAGAGAAATCTGGATTCTTCTCTCGTAAGATGAAGTATCTTCTCGTTGACAAAAACTTTGTGCCGACTTTGGGGGACGCCATTCCGTTCAACAGGAACGATTTCGGCATCATATACCAGGCCATGCATCTCTGCGAAGATCATCGCTTCGATGACCAATATATCGATACAAAATTTCTTGTATTTATGATCGCGCTCAAGTCTCTTGACTTGCGGATGATATTTTCTACTCGCAAGCCATGCATAGACAGCTTTCGAATCAAACAGGAAAATAGCCGCAGCTTCTATGCCCTCTTCATCCTTTGCTGCAAGCGCGAGCGCTTGCTGACGGCGGAGACCATTCTCGATGAGTGTTTCCGCGATGCCCAGTGGGGAATAGCTCCGCTCGCCTTTGCGAACAAGGTTGCTCTCGTAGAACTTACAAAAGTCCGATGCTGAGATGTTTTCTATTCTCGCTTGTTGTAGCGTGGCTCGGTATCTAGCCCTTCCGTCCCTTGAAATGGTCTTCATCACATTGTCTTTGGCTTGCGCATACGCAACCCGCTCGTAAACTTGTCCGCTGCTGGGTGATCGGATGTACTTGGGCATCTTGATACATTCAAACCCAGCTTTGATGAGCGCATCGCGGATGATGCCTGAATCATCATCTAGGATGAATTGGCAATGAGCCATCGATCTAGGAAGCTGCTCTATAATGTCGGTTACCGCATCTCGTTTCTCTTCATCGCTTATGCCTTTATCGAGAAACACAAATGAGCTTAGGCGCCTCCATTCATTTAAACTCGTCACCTTTGAAAACAGACCCATTATCTTTCTTTGGCGGTACGGAAAGACACATACTAGCCTGCCCGCTTTGTTAAATGCTTTAGCTGCACGGTGCCCCTTCCTGTACACGATGTCGACGAACCAAGGCTGAGAAAAGACCGATATCACGCGAACCCTCATAACCCGCAGGTTTCGGTTGTTGACCGCCGCGATTTGCCCGTCGGGCCTGGCGACCGATTTCACACTAGTAGCGAGTAAGGCAAGAAGGTGAGGACGCAAAAGGCTTACCCAAATGGATGCCCTATCGATCGGTCAGTTATGTCGATCGCGCGCTTCGGCCGCGGAGGTCTGTCCCGCAGCTTCCCGTGTGAACTCTGACCCGAGGCGAGAGTTGCCTGATCCTGACTTTGCCTTTACTCTGTCGGTGAACTCGATTGGTGGATCGATCAGCACCGAGACGCTCCTGAAGAAATTTGAATCGCGGTCAGTTGACCGGAACACAGATCTCATCGCCCCTCACGATGAGACAGGCCCGGGAGTTCTACCAACGACTTCCCCGCCTGCTGATCCCCGTATGCCCGCTGGAAGCAATGACAGTCGTCCGGCTGTGGCAGGGACCGAAGCATTCGCACATCATGGTGACTATGAGGATGGTGACTATGGGGTCATTTCGGATGCCTCTGATTTCTTGAACCCCAAATTCGGCTCCGGGCTGCGGGACGCATCTCAAGCCTCCAATATCCTGAGCAGGCTGGCGCAGCGGATGCGGCAGGCCACCGGCACCTGGCGCCGCCATCTCCAGCAGGGCCAACCACCGGAAGCGACCGGGCGCTCGGGCGCGAATATCGAGCGCGTATTGCTGGCGCTGCTGAGCCTGCTCGCAATCGTGAGTTGCGCCGGCGCGACAGCCGCCCTCGTGCAACTCAAATCCGTGAAATCCGAACTAGCCGCCCTGCATCGCGAACTGCCTCCGCTCAGGGAGCGCGTAGCCAGGCTGGACCAGATCGAAAAGAGCAAGGAAGCATCCGACAAGGCGAGCGACCAAAACATTCAGTCGTCGCGAGAACGTCGCACTGAAGAGGTTCCCCTTCTCTTCTCTCGGGAAGAGATTCAGCTTATTCGCGACTACATCAAGCCGGCTCCCGTTGCCGGTTCTTCCGCGGCAGCCATCAGCCTCGGCGATCCCGTCACCGGGCCGACGATCCCGTTCCCGTCTCCTATTACGGAAAAACTGCCCAAATTGATCGGCACGACGTTTGCGATCAGAAACGGCGCGATCATCATCCTCAAAAAGGACAGTCGTCGGGCTGACGCCGTGCTTGGAGCGAACTAGGACTCGATCTCAATCGCCTCCCGTCGCCCTATGGGCAATCGCGCACGGTCGCAATCAAGACTGATCAAGGCTGGTTATTCGGCGGCCTTTCGATGAACCTGCGGCTGCCGTTCAGCAACTCGAGGTTATTGGCAATGACCGGATTGCCAGGATCCAGCGAATAAGCCTTCTCAAACTTTCGCCGCGCCGCGCTTAGATTGCCGCGCAGCATGTACGAGTATCCTTGATCGTTCAGAATTTGTACAGTTTCGCCTCCCAGCCGGATCGCCTGGGCATAGGCCTGATCAGCCAAATCGAAGCGGCGCAACTTGTCATAGCTCGCTGCGAGCCCAATCCAGCCCGTCAAATCCTTCGGCGATTTCTCGACGGCGTCCTTGAAGTAGCGCTGGGAAAGCCCGTAGCTGCCGCGGTTGTAGTGCTCCAGCCCCAGCCGGACGGGTTCGTCCGATGGGTAATATTTGACATCGGTCGGCTCCTGCACCGGGTCCCCGCCCGGCGGATCCACGGGAGCCACGATTGCAGCGTCCCTCAATGTTTGCTCGCAGCCCGCAAGGACTGTCCCCAACAAGCAACAGCTCAATATCAAGATGATGCGCCGCATAACCCTTGTCCCCGCCCGGCTCCGCGGACGCATTGAAATATCATCGTTGAACTATCCAAAGCGAAGGCTCTTTGGCCTCTTTACCTGCTTCCTACTCCGCTGACTCCGCCGACCGGCACCGATACTCCGGCGTTCGATCCAGGCGGCAATCCGTCGATGTTGACATTCTGGGTAATCGGAGGCTGCTGACCCATCAGTTTCGTCGCAGGCGAGATGTCAGGAAGCTGATCCACCGGCTGTTGCGTTTTGCCATAGCGCGTGACGGCAGCGCCCACCCGCCGGGCGTCGTATGCAATCCTGCGATCACTCACGTATCGCGGCCAGGGATTGATGGTGTGGGTAACGGCATTCACCTGCTTGGCATCGCCGGCGGTCATGGTGATGGTATCTGAACGCTGGAAATAGCGGTCCATCTCATCATTGCCGGCAAGGCCGTAACATCCGCCGAGCAGGAGAGGTGCGAACAGAGCCAGATATCTCATGGTCATCTCTCGCTCCGTCAGTTGAGAGTCTTGACGACCGGCTGGTCGGTCACAACGGCGGCCGGCGCCGGAACAGGCGCTCGGACTTCAGGCGCGATGATATGGCCGTACGGACCCTTCACGTCGCCACCGGAATTGACGTAATCGTTGTACCGCTTGCGGACTTCCATCTGGCCATTGAGGAAGAAATCGACGTCGTTGGCCGGCAGGCGGGAATCGAGCGGAGATGCCAGTTGCTGCCCCGGTGCCGCCGGCGCGACCAGGCGCGGCGTCACGATGATGACCAGATCGGTTTCCTGCTGCTGGTACGACTTGCTGCTGAACAAGCTTCCGATCACCGGGACCGAGCCGATCCAGGGCAATTGCGAAACGTCCTGCCGGTTGCGGGTCTGGAGCAGGCCGGCGATCGCAAAGCTCTGCCCGTCGCGCAGCTCGACCGTGGTCCGCGCATCGCGGCGGGTCAACGCCGGAATGACCGTCCCGGCAATCTGCACCGCATTGGAGAAATCGAGCTCGCTGACCGACGGCTCGACCCGAAGGTTGATCACGCCGCGCGACAACACGGTAGGAACGAAAGCCAGCTCGACGCCGAATTTCTTGAATTCGATGGTCACCGTGGGAACCAATCCGGCGGTCCCCGCGGTAGAAGCCACCGGCACCGGGAATTCACCGCCGGCCAGGAAGCGAGCGGAATCGCCGGACAACGTGGTCAAGTTCGGCTCCGCCAGGCGGCGAGCCAATCCTTTGGTTTCCAGCGCCGAGATCAGCAAATCCACCGAGCCGCCGTTGGAAGTTCGAACGATGCTGGTCAACAAGCTTCCGAATGGCGTGGGTGCCAGACCACCTGCGGTGCCGACGAGCGTCCCGATCGTTCCGAGCACCGGAAGGCTGCCTGACCCCGGAGGCGAACCGATCGGCTGTCGGCTCGCCGTCGCCGCGCCCAGCCCGGTATTCCCCACATTGGTGCCATTGGCATTCGCCGCATAAAGGTTGACGCCCAGGTCGCGACCGGCGTCCCTGTTCACCTCGAGAAAGCGCACCTCCAGCATCACCTGCTGCGGCGCAGCGACGCTCATCGCATTGACGACGACTCCGCCTTTGGCAACGGTGCTGGTGGCGATCGCCATCGCCCGCTCGGCCGAGACCGCGTCGGTTGCAGTTCCGCTGAGCACCACCTGCCCCTCGGAGGCCGAGACGCGAACGCCCTGCATGCCGGTGCTGGAGCGGATGTTCTGCTGGAGATTGCCGGTATCGATCACGACCTCGACGTCGAGGATCCCGATCTGCTTCATCGAAGAGTCAAATAATATGACGTTTGTGGTACCGGTCTGCTTGCCCTGGACGTAGATCATGTGGTCGCTCAGCGACTTGACGTCGACGATGTCAGGCGAGCCCGCGACAATCGTTGCAAAAGGCGTGTCGACCTTGAAGGTACGCGACTTGTTGACGGTGACCTTGACCCGCTGAACGTCGTTCATGTCGCTGACGAAGACGCCGCTGGAGGACGACGTCCGCCGCTCTGCAGCCGCCGCGCGGTCAATTGAATCAAGTGGAATAAGCGCCGGGCCAAGAGCCATCGCGCTCAAGGCGAGGAGCCTCGCTCCTGCCCTTTTCGAAATGCGACCGCCAGCCATTCCGATTCCCCCTCGCCGCAATCCACGGCCTGTCCCGTAGACCTACGTGCTCATCGTCCCAACAACTCTCCTTCCGCGCACCACACCGAAGAGCTTACGTCGGTCCCACTACAAATCCGTTACTTCGGAATTTCTCTGGTTGGGCACAACTTAACCCCGCAATACAGTTCACCGATTCAATCGGCGCGAATGAAGTTCTAGATCATTTCCTGCGCGCAGCGCCCTTGCAAGGCGAGACCCTCGCCACCTTGTCGCAGCGCCCGAGAAAGTTTCTTAATGTTGCCAGCGAGCACCACTCTTCGGCCTGACGGGAAATATCTTGCAGCATAAAGTGCACCCCAGCGGTCCCCGCCCTTGGCGGGGTCTGCCGATGACCGGAATTTGGGCAAGCCGGGTGCTAGGACAGCGTTCCTAGAACGGAATCGTTGTGGAGGCGCTCGGCGCGTTCAATGCCGTGCCCCAGATCGGCATCACCATGGTGAAGCCGGCCTGAGAGGCTGTCACCGTCAGCACAGAGGCTCCTGAAGCGGTGCTGACTGTCGGGGCGGAACTACCGTTGATGTACAAGAAGGGGGCGGCAGCTTTTTTGTCCGCGTCCGCCGGCAGGGGGTCACCGCTACAGGTTGGTGTCGTCTTGGCCATCGAGTTGCTGACGTAGCAGTCGCTGATCATCCAGGTCCGGGCACCGGCATTCGCGAGCGCCCGCAATGACTGCATGGTGATTGCGTAACGCCCCAGATCGAAGATGGTGAACATCAATATGAAAAGCGGCAGGATGACGAGGCAGAACTCCATCGCCCCCACGCCGCGCTGATCGAGCTTTTTCATCACTGCACCAACTGGACATACTGGCTTTTAGGCAGCTTGGTTTGCGATGGGCACCCGGTGGTGTCAAAGGTGGCATTGCCGTTGAACGAAACGGAGGCGGCGATCAACTGACCACAGTTCTGGCCGCTAAAGCTCATCGTCGGATTGCCCTGAAACGTCACTGCCGCGGTGGGCGCGTAGATGTTTCCCATGAGGTTGATGTTCGTGTTGCCACCGAAGGTCATGGGCGGCGCTGACGTTGCCGGCGTCACTGGGGCAACGTACATGGCCATACCTTGGAACAAGGTGGCTTGAGACTGAAGAGCCGCGGGAAGAGCTAGAGAAGAGGTAGTGGTCGGTCCAGTAATGTTGATTACCGCATTCCCCTGGTTGTTGATTGTTGCCCCTGGCAGAAGAATGAAGGTCGCCGTACCCGAGATCGTGGGAGTTCCTGTGATTTTCAGAGTACCCGAAATGAAGTATACGCAGCTTGATGCGCTCGCCGGGCAGCCTGTGTTCCCGCCGGGACCCAGATTTTCGGACCCATTACTTGTAATGTGGGTGTTATTGTTCGTGCATGGATTGGTGGCCGTGTACGCGACGAGCGTACTGGAGTTGCAAGCCCCCGTTGTCTGAAGACCGCAAGTGGCAGGAAGCGTCGGGTTCGCTCCGCAAAGCGTGGTGAGCACGCCATCGAGAGCGGAGAAGGGATTGACTGTGGGCGCCGGCAAATAGGTCAGCGCCGTGTTACAGAACGATGCGGCACCCGTGCAGCCGCCGACGGTCGATAGCGAGCCGACATTCATGGTCATCCCGCCGCCGGTGAAGTTCAGCGCATTGGCCGCCGTATCGTTCGAGGCGATGCCGCAGTTCGGTGCATTGATGTTCGGACTACCCTGGAAGCTGATGGAGCCTGTCAACGACAGGACGCAGGGCGGGAACGTCACACTCCTCACCGAGGCCACGGCTGTCGCGCCGATGTTGACCGTGGTCAAACCAAGCACTTGTGCCAGGTAGGCCGGCTGCTGCTGGCTGGCAGTGGCCTGAACGTAAGTTCCGGGCGTCCCCTTCCATGAAGCGAGCGATGCGACCTGGACGGTCTGCGATATCCCTGACGGAAGGCTCGTGGCGCATTGGGAGCCGGGATAGGCGGTGCCGCCCGCGTTGCAAAACGCATTCTGTGCCGCGGCTTGCTTGGCGCGATAGTCCACTGTTTGCGTAACCGCACAGGGGGCGTTGTTTAAGCACAATTGCTGCATGGCGCCCGAAACGGCCGCCGCGTCAGCGGCATTTTGCGCGTGCTGCCTGGTGACGTACCACGATCCCGCCTCGCCCCCGAGTGCGACCACGCCTATCAGCGGTATCAGAGCGATAACGGTTGCGAAGGCGGCGGCACCACGACGAGAGTGAAGCAAG
Source organism: Bradyrhizobium sp. USDA 4472 (assembly GCF_054058595.1). Taxonomy (NCBI): domain Bacteria; kingdom Pseudomonadati; phylum Pseudomonadota; class Alphaproteobacteria; order Hyphomicrobiales; family Nitrobacteraceae; genus Bradyrhizobium; species Bradyrhizobium sp. USDA 4472. Next base: position 5,293,904 of record NZ_JBSSAM010000001.1, on the reverse strand, counting down.
CCACGCATGGACCACTCCTATTGAAAACGTTCTGCGTAAGGCAATGTGAACGAGCAAGGATCGGCGTTGCCGCTCTGACAAATCACCGATCTCAGCACGATGGGCGCCACGGTGACGGTCGTCGTATATGTATAGGTCTTGGGCGAGCCGGAGTTGGTAGCGGAGCAAGCAGCCATTGTGTCGCTGCAAACGACCTGGAGGTTATTGATGGGATACCCCGACACTGAAGTGGGGAGCGCTGACTTCCAGCTTGCCCAGGAGGTCACGTCCGGCGGCGGGTTGTACTGGATCTTCTGCCCGAAGGCGCGCATGGCCTCCCAGGCGGCTACGAATCGAAATCCAGCGGCGGCAATGTCGGCGAGCGGCATGAGCAATGTCGACACCAGGAATATGTAAACGAACATCATCTCGAGCGCGGCGGCGCCGCGTTGATCCGCGATGAAAGACTTTCGGGGGCTCCCGCGCCCGTCCCCACGGACACTTACCGCTTCCGCACGCCGACTCCGGGCACGAGCAAATTGAACGATGTCCATGACAATCTGGCCACGCATAGCCGCTCACCAAACATAAGGGACCAGTCTCCAACGCGACGCTTCGTAACTGGAATACTCCGGGCAAGTGCGCCGAAGCAGGTCTTCCTCGTAGAGAATTCGACAGACCTGGACGCCGATATGCAGGACCAGCACGATCGCCGTGAGCGGTGTCAGATATTGCAGCACCGCGCCCACGATCACGATCTCTTCCGCAAAATAAAGCGGATGCTTGATCCAGCGATAAGGACCGGTTTGCACGACTGAACGCGCCTGCGGCACCAGGCTGAACGACCGGCCAAGGTGTCGGATGGTGACAAGCATCATCATCATGCCGATCAGCACGCAAGCGGTGGACAGGAGGTTCGGCAGCGCCTGATCGGTCTTGCCGAAGAGGGAGATCGTCCACGGCAGATAGGAGCCGAGAAATGCGGCCACTCTCGGCATCAGTCCATGCGCATGCGCCTTTGCCGGCGACCTGCTCATGACCAACACCGCCAGGAGAATGTAGAAAATGGCAAGGCAGAAACTCGACAGAAGCGATGGCCAGGGATCGGCGAACGACCCAATTCTGATGGCGACGCAAACTCCCAACAACAAGAACCACATGCTGCCGAGCAGCTGCATGATCCACTCGTAAGACCGGCCTTTCGACAGGACCATCGTGCTCATGGCTTACTTCACCCCTATGCTGGAGAATGTACGCACGAGGTGCAGAAACGGACTTCCACCCAAGATGATGAACATGGCCGGAAGCATGAACAGCACCATCGGAATGGTCAGCTTGGCGCCGAGCTTGTGCGCCCGTTCTTCCAGCTTGGTGATACGTTCCCGCCGTAGATCGATTGCGATACTGCGCAGAGCCTGGCCCAGCGGCGTTCCGTATTGCAGGCTTTGGCTGACCATGGTGCCGAACCGGCGAAGCCCTTCCGACGTCGATCCCAATTTCTCGAAGGCCTCGCTGCGATTTGGCAATATCCGGAGATCATCAAGAAGGCCGTACAAGACCCGGGCCATGGCAGGATCAGTCTGCTTCATTTCCTCCGCGACGCGTTCCAGCGCGCTTTCCAGGCCCATACCCGCTTCGCTACAGACGACCAGCAGGTCGATCATGTCAGGCGTGCCTCGCCGAATGCCGGCGTTAAAACGCCGCGTCAGGACCAAAAGGACCAGCCGCGGCACCATGATTCCGAGCACCACGCCAATGAGGCTGAAGACCAACACATCGGTCAATGGCTTCCCAAGAAGCTGCGCACCGAGCAAGGCGACGATCGGGAACAAGAACATGCTGACGGTTTTGGCTCCGATCCAGATCGACAAGCTTCGATGAGGATTCAAGCCCGACGATTGAACGATGGTTCGGAGCTGATCCAGATTTTCCGCAGAGTAGAAGCGCCGATACCGCGCACCGAGGGACGAAAGCCAGCCGGTGATGTCCTGCAGGGGCGCGGACCGGCCGGGGACGCCCAACACGGCATTCGACACCCGTACGTTCAACGTACGAATGTGCAGTTCGTGGATGATCAACACGAAGGCCGCTGTCGCAAATGCTATGGCGAGAGCCACCACGCCGAGACCAAAAGTCATAGCGCTGTCTCCCGTCTGACCATCCAACGGATCACAAGGGACCCGATGATCACCGAGGCTGCGGCGTAAGCCAGCAGCCTGTTTCCGGTGGGATCATAGAGCAGCAGATCGACCGTTTCCGGATTGATCGCGTAGAGCAGCCCACCGACGATGACGGGCGACACTGACAGCGCGCGGGAAGAAAAGATCACCTCTCCAGCCAGAGCCTTCGCGCGCGCAGCGAGCGCAACGCGCTGCCTTACGGTATCTCCCAGTGTTTGCAGTGTTTCGGTCAAGCTGCCACCGGACTTCAACTGGACTGCAAGCGTGACTGCAAAGATCCCGTACTCCGTCACTTGGGTTCGCCGATAGACGGCTTCGATAGCCTCCTCTGGAGGTCTCCCCACACTCACTTCGCTGCACACGATGGCAAACTGGCCGGCCGTCGGTTGCGGCATCTCGCGCGCGATGGTCCGAAAGGCTTCGGTCACGGGCAACCCGGATCGAACGGTACTGATCACCAGCTGGATCGCATCGGGCAGTTGCCGAAAAAGCTGGCTGGCGAGACGGTGTCGCTGCCATCCGAACAGACCGCGCACCACCAAGATCGCTACAATTGCCGCCACCGGATAGGCGTAGACGTATGAAAATTTCAGCAGGCTATTGACGTAAAGGATTGCCACTGCGCCTATCAGACCGGCAAATAGCACATAAGCGGGGTGGAATGCGTAAGCTATGCCGGGCTTGTAACTGACCGTGCGGAAGAGAAAGTCCCAGCGGGATCCGGTCTCCGACCGGCGGATGGAAGGCAGGTTCGCCGGATCTGAAGCCGGCAGCGCGATCGCCACCTGACGATCGATGCGCCGTTGTCGTGCGTCGAGCCACAGCGTCACGATTGCTGCGCATACCAGGAGCGCCAGATCACCGGTCGTCAAAAACTCCATCATGACAGCTGCCTCATAGCCTCGGCCCAGGCTCGATCAAGCCCATAGTAGGTCAGACGGCTCTTGAACTTCGGGACTGCCGGGGTGGACCTGTAGGTGCCCGATAACCGCCCGTGAACATCTTCGTGTTCGTACTCGAACGCGGCGATGTCGTTGGTGGTGATCACGTCACCCTCGAGCCCGATCACCTCGCAAATCTGGATGACGCGACGCTGCCCATCCCGCATGCGTTCGACTTGCACGATGATATCCAGCGCAGCGACGATCTGAGACCTGATCGCCCGCAGCGGCAGATTTGGCTGTCCCATCTGCACCATGTTTTCGATACGGGTCATTGCGTCACGGGCGCTATTGGCGTGCACCGTGGAGATCGAACCGTCATGGCCGGTGTTCATCGCTTGCAGCATGTCGAACGCTTCAGCGCCGCGGACCTCGCCCACGACGATCCGGTCAGGACGCATGCGCAGCGCATTCCACACCAGATCGCGTTGCGTCACCTGCCCGGTACCCTCAAGGCTCGGAGGCCGGGTCTCGAGGCTGATCACATGGGGCTGTTGAAGCTGCAGCTCCGCTGCATCCTCGACCGTCACAATGCGCTCACTGTGATCGATGAACTGGCTCATCGCGTTGAGCAGCGTCGTCTTGCCGGAGCCGGTACCACCCGAGACCAGAACATTGAGCCGGGATCGGGCGGCGATCTCCAACAATTGTCCGATGGGCGCGGTCATTGACCCGTTTGCGATCATCCCGGCCGTATCCAAGCGGCGGCTCGGAAATTTTCGGATCGAAATGCAGGGACTATGAATCGCCAGCGGCGGGAAGATGATGTTGACGCGGCTGCCGTCCGGCAGACGGCAGTCTACCATCGGACTGGATTCGTCAATTCGACGCCCGACTTGCCCCGCAATTTTCTGCGCCACCGATGCGATGTGATCATTGTCGCGGAATCGCACCGCGATCCGTTCGAGCTTGCCGTTTCGCTCGACGTAGACATTACTCGGTCCGTTGACCATGATGTCGTTGATCGTTTGATCCAGCAGAAGCGGACGCAGAGGCCCGTAACCGGTCATGTCGTCCGCAATCTCGTCCGCCAATTGCAACTGTTCGCGGCCTGACAGTTCCAGCCGATCCTCGTTGGCGATGCCGTGAATGATTTCCTCGATCTGCCGTCGAAGCACATCGCGCGAGACAGTCGCGGCCACCGACGGCTCGATCTGCTCGATGACCCTTTCACGCAGCGAAGCTGGCATCACGGGCCCCTGGCTAGCGGGCTCTTCGTGCCTTGCAGATGCAGGCAAGCTTGGCGGAGATGCCGGTAAGCTCGGCATTGCCGCAGGCAAACCTGCCATTAATGCAGGCAAACGAGCGGGCGTATCGTCTTCTCGCCTACCAAACTTTTTCATAGCCGAAGCAGCCTCCTCAGCCATCCCCGCTGCCCAGCGCCCACACCCGTGATCTCCCGGACGATCGGGGCGAGGTGACGTCGCAGTCCTGATACATGCTTGAGAGCCGGAATTCCGAGATTCACGGCCTGGGTCATCCCCTTGCCGAGATCCGGAATCACCATGTCTGGTTCAGCGCCCAAGGCCTTGACCACCGTGGCTTTGGGAAGGCCGCCGGGGCGGCCGGCGCGGTTGAGCAAGGTAAAGACCCGATCCTTGCCGGCGATGTTGGTGACGGCGTTGCGTAGCGCATGGGCATTGCGAAGTCCGGTGACTTCGGCCTCCAGCAACACCAGCACGTGACGAGAGAGAGTGATCACCGGATGGATCGATGGCGGAAACGGCACCGGCACATCGACAACGATGTAATTGAACCGTTGACGAAGCAAACCGAGCACATGCCTCACCCCCGCTTCGGTAATATTCAGCTGCGCATCCAGATCCTCATCGGCGGAAATCAGGCAAACCCGCTCGTTGACCTCAATTGCCGCGCGTTCGAGGAACAGCGTGTCTGCCCGCATCGGGTTTTCGAGCGCGATGCGCAGCCCTGGCCCGGGCTGAACGCCCAGCATCACTGCCGTTTCGCCGCCCTGGAGATGCAGGTCGAGCAGCGCGACCTTGGCCTTGGTGGTTTCGGCCAATTGCAGTGCTAGATTGATGGCGATACTCGTTGCTCCGGCGCCCCCTTGCGCACCGCAGATCGAGATCACGTGCCCGCCACGATCGGTCGGACCGGGCGCCACGTCGCCGAGCAGCTTCGGGCGGAGCTGGTCCAGCACCATATCGCGCGTCAGCGGCCTCGGCAGATACTCCGTCAGGCCGATTTCCATCAGCTCGCGGTAGAAGGTGATCTCCCTGCTCTCCCCGATCAGAGCCACCCGAACGTCGGGTGGGCAGACGCCGGCCAATCTTTCCAGCTCGGTAAATGGATCGTCGATCCCGCTGATATCAGTCACCAACGCAAACAGTTCGGTGTCGGTTTCGAGCATTCGTATGGCATTGCGGATGTTGCCACGCCGGATCGACAAGTTGCTGCCTTCGAGGCCTTTGCGCAGAGCGGCTGCACTGAGCTCGTCATTGACGAAGCAGACGATGCGGTTGCGCGTGACAACGGACGCGCTTTCTTCAGGCGGACTGACTACTGCTACATTAGCGATCACCATTGCCTCCCCCTTACCGACCTGACGATACGGCCGACGCGACCGACGTTGACGTAGCACTTGCGGACGACGCGTCACCAATCAGCGCCGTGCGCGTAATCCCCGCATCATCTTTCCTGACGGAATATTTCGTGCTGTTATTGCGCGAGTAAATCACGACCGTCGCGTCCGTCTCCCCCGTGTCCTGTCGATCGACCGCGGACCGTACGGCCAGGGAAAGCTTTCCGAGCTGCGCGGCGATGATGACTTTCTTGACCTGCTCGGGCGCGAGCTCCAACGAGACGGTGCGCGCGACCTTACCGGCCGTGGAGTTGCTGGCCGAGCCACCCTGCACGATCTCCTGGTCGGTCGCGACAATCCGAACGTTGTGGGCGACGATCTCGCTCAGCGCGCCATGCTGGTGATCCAGATCCTGCTTCTCGCCTGTCGGCGTCGTCGGCTGCTGGGTCAACACCACATCTACATAGTCACCGGGCGAGATCAGGCCCGAGACACCAGACGCGGCGTCAACGTTGATGCTGACGGCGCGGCTATCCGGCGCCAGCACACTGGCGAGAAAACCCCGTTCGCGCGGGCGCAATATGTCCTTGGACGTGACGGGATTGCCGGTGTCGAGGAAGTTGCGAACCAGGGATCCGCGAAGTCCGATCCTGGAGTCGGGCGTATCAAGGATCGCGCCTGCAGGAACACCATCGGACGACGGCACCGTGCGTACCGTGAAATCTTCGTCGCGGGCCAGCGTCCCTCTCGCAAGCGGGTGTGCCGCGACAAAGTACCCGACCGGGGGGAGGCGCCGGAACGCTCTCGGCGACCTGTGCGGTCGGGGCCTGCGGTTTCGGCAGGTTCATGTTGTAGGCGATGAGACCGAGCGCAACGGTTGCGAAAACAAAAACCATGATGATCGAGAGGCGCAAAGTGGATGACATGTCAAAGTCCTTTGCTGAAGATGGTCCAGACACCACCGCACGCTATGGCAACCCCGTAAGGCAGCGGCGCGTGTCGCAAATGGCGCCAACGTTCGATCGCGTAGACGCGGCGTGCGAACGACGATCCGGCGGGCGCCAGTCTGGGATATGGCAGGAGGCGCATCACCAGATGCACCAGGGCAAGAACACCACCGGTCAGCGCGGTGATGGTCAACAACTGAATCACGCCTGTAAGCGGGAGGCCGATCGCCAAAGCGACCAGCAGCTTGACATCGCCACCACCAATCAGTCCCCGCTGGTAGATCATGAACAGCAGCAGGAACAAGATCGCCGCAGCGATCAGGGATTCGAGGATTTGCATCGGACTGTCCAGTTGACCGGCGATCCCGAGGAGCGCCAGCACCAGACAGATGTCATTTCTGATCAAGCGAGTCGCGACATCAATCGTTGCGACATACAGCAACAGCAGGATTTCGAACGATGAGGTTATGGGAACGATCCAGCTCACGAAATGCAGCCTCAACAAAAGCGAGCGCAAATCAAAAATTTAAAATGGTCACGCGTGAGGAGAAGCGGAGGGGCACATTTCGATGCCCGCTCCGGCGTCAGATGCCTGCACTACACCGCTGCAGTGAAGGCGGTGGTGATGGTGGTGATGCCATTCGACAACGCCGTCGCGATAGCTCCACCTGCTCCGGTACCGAACGCCGCGGACACTGCGCCGATGATGCAAGCGGCGACGATGATGTACTCGAACGACACCACCCCGTCCTGATCCGTGCGCAGGTTCTTCAAGGCTTCGGTGGTCTTGATGTAATGGTTCAACATAGGAAAACGTCCTTCTGGCAAGATGCACGGCCATGACTAACCCCAAGCGGGAGGCATATTCCGATGCCCCCCTCCAGGAGCCCGTAATTATACGGCCGCGGTGAAAGCCGCGGTGATCTTGCCGATCCCGCCGGTCAGCGCCGTCCCGATCGCACCGGTAGCGCCGGTACCGAACGCTGCAGACACTGCGCCGATGATGCAGGCCGCGACGATGATGTACTCGAACGACACCACGCCGTCCTGGTCGGTGCGAAGACGCTTCAAGGCTTCCGTGGTCTTGATGTAAAAACGAAGCATGGGAAAAACCCCTTCTTTTAAGGTGAAAAACTTCGGAACGTTCGTTGGCGAAGCAAACCCCTGCCGCCAACCAGCATTGCATTTATAGATGTCTGGTCCGACGCTTTCGCGTGCTCGATAGAGTGGTGATGCGGATCAAAAGGGGTAACTCCCTGCACCGTTAACTATTGCGCTGACCGGCCGAGGAGAGCGGCCGAGCGCTGAAGCATCGATGGAGGAGCGGCGGCCCGGTGGATCGGTTCAGCAACGGCTCTCACGCCGCAAGCTTCATCCCGTGCGCGAAATCCCAATAGAGCTTTCGTGCGCGCGCATAAAAGCGCCCGGGCATGAGCTGGCGATCGTCGATCCGGATCACGGGCGCGACCTTGGCGAAATTGCCGGTGGAAAAGATCTCGTCTGCAGTGACGAAATCGGAATAGCGCAGCGTCGCCTCCAACACCGTGACGCCGTCGCTACGCAAGAGTTCGATCACGCGCTGCCGCGTGATTCCGTTCAGGAACGTGCCGTTCGGCGCCGGCGTATAGACGACGCCATCTTTGGCCATGAACACGTTGGAATTGCCAAACTCGGCGACGTTACCCAGCATGTCCAGCATCAGGCAATTTTGGAAGCCGCGCGAGGCGGCCTCGATGAGCGCGCGGGAGCAGTTCGGGTAGAGGCAGGAGGCCTTGGCACCAACAGGCGCGGATTCGGCGGTTGGTCTGCGGAACGGCGACAGCGTGATCGCGCTGCCGACCGGCTTGGGGATCGGCGCTTCGTAGATGCAAAGGCACCACTCCGTCGTTTCCGGGTCGAACAGCACGCCGCCGCCGACGCCGTTCTGCGGCCAGTACATCGGGCGGATGTAGAGCTCGGCATCGGACGGGAAGCGCGCGATGCCTTCACGCGCCAGTCCGAGCCACGTAGCGAGATCGACGACCGGTTTGAGGCCGAAGTAGACTGCGGACTGATTGACGCGGGCGCAATGACGATCGAGATCGGGTGTCACGCCTTCAAAGGCGCGCCCGCCATCGAAGATGGTCGAACCGAGCCAGAGCCCGTGGGTGCGCGGTCCCATGATCGGCACGTTGCCTTCGTGCCACTGGCCTTGAAAGAATGTCCATGTTCGTGAATGGCTGACGGACGTCGTGTTGGAAGCCATGACAAAACCTCCATCCTGGGATGGTCCGCAGATCGCCGGCTCGGAATCCGACAGATCCGGCAAGCCGGGGGCAATGCGGACCCTTGAAGTGTTTACGGCGTTCCCTGTAGAGCTCGACCAGGGCCTTCATGCGTCCGTTGGCGTCGGGAGCGACGGATCATGGCTCGACCCCTCACTCATGACGTCCAAGCCGTTTGCTGGTCATCAGGTTGGACGAGCGCGCCAGGCGAGCAGATCGGGCGGCAGCCAACTTGCGTCCATGGCGACGCGCCGGACTCCCGGTTGCTGAGAGAGCTGCTTCTCGCGCTCCCAACGGCTTTGATCGTCCCGCTCGGTGCGAGACCAGGTACAGTAACCAGTTGCGGTATAGGCGCTTGGCCGGCAGATGCCAGACGTTGATCAGGTCCTTGGCCACTGGATCGACCGGAAAGTCGGCGAAAAGCTCTGGGTGTCTGTCGGAAAGGGCTTTCTGTCGGAAGGCGATCTGTATCTCTTCCGCTTCATCGCTGAAGTAACCCTTCGGTATCGTCGGACAGACGTCATTCTCTTCCCGGAGGAAGCGCCCCATATCTCTCCTATATTCGCCCAACAGGCTCTGGGTTTCGTATTCCGGGTGACCCTGGAAATGAACGAAAAGGCTATTCCTCTGCTGCTTGACGAAGCAGTCGACCCCGGCCTCGGCCGACCAGGTGAGAACCGAATATCCGCTGTTCGCGAGATCCCCCTCCTCCACCTCGTTCCACCGGGCATGCGGTATTCTGAATGTCTTCGGCACATCCTGCAGCAACGGATGATGTCTCGTCTTTGTTTGAGCGAAGACACCGAAACATTTATTGGGCAGCTTGTGACGCGCAACGCCGTCCATGTGCAGGACGGCCGCATGCACGGCCAGGCAGGAAAACACCGACGACACGGTATTCTCCGCGGCCCAGTCGGCGATCGCTGCGAACGTCGCCCAATATGGCTCTTCCGTCAGGCTGGCGGCCCTGGGTTCCGCGCCGGTGACGATCACGCCATCGAGGCGCCTGTTCAGCAGATCGTCGATGCCACGATAGTATCGCCGCACGTAATCGCGGCCCCATTCCGAACGGGGGGTCGCCGCCATCGTATAGAAATGCAGCCTGACGAAAAGCCGTCCGGCCGCCGCATTGATGAGATCGAACAGCTGGCGCTCGGTCGACATCAAGGCAGCATCCGACATGTTGTTGATGACCGCGATGTCGAGGCACTCCACCCGGTTTCCCGGTAATGCCGTCGCATAGGGGCCTGCACTCGGCGCTCGCGAGAAGAGGTGATGTTCGTGCGAATCGATGTCGATCAAGACAGTCATGCGAATGCCTTCATGGTTCACGACACATCAATTCGCAGCACAGAGGGCCTGATCGAGATCCGCGATGATGTCGTCGATGTGCTCGATTCCGACGCTGAGCCTGATCATCTCCGGCCGCACGCCGGCTTTGTCCTGTTCTCCGGGCGACATTTGCCGGTGCGTCGTCGACGCGGGATGACAGGCGAGTGTTTTCGCGTCGCCGATATTGACCAGCCGCTTGCTGAGCTTCAGCGCGTCGTAAAACCGCTTGCCCGCCTCGAAGCCTCCAGCCACGCCAAAGGTCAGCAACGAGCACGCCAGGCCACCTAGATACTTCTGCGTCAGTGCGTGATAGGGGCTGTCGTGAAAGCCCGCATAGTTCACCCACGCGACTCGGCGGTCGTCTCGCAAGAACCTCGCGACCTTTTCGCCGTTTTCGACGTGCCGCTCGACGCGGAGCGCGACTGTCTCAATGCCCTGGAGCAGAAGGAAAGCGTTCATCGGCGCCAGGACGGCGCCGGTGGTCCGCTGGGAGACGGCGCGGCAACGCGCAATGTAGGCGGCGGCCCCGTAGCGCTCGGTGAAAACCAGCCCGTGGTAGGATTTCTCCGGCTCGTTCATCATCGGGAAGCGCCGGCGGTGCTCCGCCCATGGGAACCTGCCGCTGTCGATGATAATTCCACCGAGCGTGGTGCCGTGCCCGCCCATGAATTTCGTCAGCGACTCCACGACGATATCTGCGCCATACTCGATTGGCCGGAGCAGAATCGGTGTCGGCACCGTGTTGTCGACGATCAGCGGGACGCCGTACTTGTGCGCGACTCCGGCCATCGCTTCAATGTCGCAGACGTTTCCGGCCGGATTCCCGACGCTTTCGCAGAACACCGCCCTCGTATCGTCGTCGATCAGTCTTTCTACGCTCTCCGGCCGGTCATCCTCCGAAAACCTCACCGCAATGCCCTGCCTCGGCAGGATGTGCGCGAACAACGTATGCGTGGTGCCGTACAGCTGCGGGACCGAGACGATATTGGTGCCCATCTCCGCGATGTTGACCACCGCATAGTTCACCGCGGCCTGACCACAGGCCACGCTGAGGGCCTCGATGCCTCCTTCCAGGGCGGCAACGCGCCTCTCCAGCACGGCGTTGGTCGGATTGCCGATCCTGGTGTAGCGGAATCCGTCCGCTTCGAGATTGAAGAGCGCGGCTCCATGGTCGGCACTGTCGAATGCATACGAGGCCGTCTGGTAGATCGGCACGGCGACGGCCTTCGTTGCCGGATCATTTTCGAAGCCGCCGTGGACGGCGAGAGTCTCTCTTCTCATGAAGGCTTGCCCTTCGGCCTTTCCCTGCCGGGCCAGCTCCCGACTTCCGTCGCGCATCAGAGCTCCCCGGACACCGAAGGTCCCCCGCGGCGGGTCTGCGCGAATCCCAGAAGGTCCCGCACCGCGATCGGCCACTGGGCAACGTCTTTGCCGTGCGTATGGAACATGGCGACGGCGAGACGGTCCATTCCGAAGGCCACGCAGGCGGTGTGGGCCGGCTCGGAGGCTGCATCGACAATGCCCCAAGCGGTGCCGAAATGATCTCGGTGGTAGTTGAAGCTCATGCATGCGGTCGGTCGCTGCTCGGAGCGTAGCGGCACCAGCAACTCGAACTTCAGCGACTGCTGCTTTTGGCTCACCGCCATCATCTGACCGACACGGCCGAAGAAGGGGTCGTTCGCATAGTCGACCTTGAAGGTCAGTCCGAGATCCCGGGCGATCTCCTGGGCGCGTATCATCCAGCGCTCCCGGAACGACGAGACATGATCGGGGCTGCCGATACAGACGAATTCGCGCATTCTGAAGGACTGCAGCCGGTCGAGATGGCGGGAGGGCTCGCGACGGAAACAATCGGCCGCCACGTCGAAACTCCAGCCGCCAGCCGGCACCGGACCTCGGCTCGCCGCGATCGGATAGACCGGGTAGCATGCGGCCGGCGACAGAACGAGATCGGCCGCTGACAGCGACGCGGTCCAGTCGCCGCCGGCATCGAAGCGGTTGAGCACCGCGTCGATCTCGCTTGCCGTGCCGTGCAAACCGCAGACGCAGCCGAGGAGGTTGGGAAAGCTCTTCAGATAGCCCGACCTTTCGAGCTGGGCACGGTTCATGACGGGGGGGAAGCGCATCACCTCAGTGTTCTGGTCTCGATTCCGCGAGATCACCGCCCCAATTCGCTCCACGACATCTTCATAGAGCGCGGTGCGGCCATAGACGCCGGGGGATCCCATCTCATGGAACAGCGTGTCAGCGAGATGGTCCAACGGATCGGCGGGAGACGGAGTGGAGTCCGCCGGTGCTTCGACAATGCTCAGGTTCATCAGTCCATTCCTTTGGGAGAAATTCAATCGCGCAGGGCCTCCGGGACGCTGCTCATCAGCGTGGCGGTGCCGATGCTGGCGAGGATGCGATCGTTGTTGATCATGATCGGGGCGGACAGCACGTCGCGCAGGTGGCGGCCGATACTTACGTCGGTGTCGTTGCGGTAACCGGACAGGCCGCAGGCGCGCATTGCGTGCATAACGGCGGCGACGGCGAGCTCGGACGCCTCCACCTTGAGAAGATTGATCGAGGACTGGAAGTCGACGGACGACAGCGCGCGCTCGTCCCGTTCGCGAGATTCATAGAACTGGAGATTCGCAGTGATGACGGCGCGCAGTTTCGTCAGTGTCATTTTGGCGGCGGTGAAATGCGCCGCCCCGGGAGGCATATTGCCGCCCGCCCCGCGGGCGGCCTTGCGGATGAAGAGCTGCGCTCGATCCACCGCCGCAGCCGCGATGCCCGCCCAGACCGAGGACCAGCACAGGTGGGCGACGGGTGTCATCGTCTGCGCATGAATCCTTTCGTATGGCACGGGGAATATCCGGTCGGCGGCGCCCCTGAAATTCAACTTGAACCCGGCGCTGCAGGTTCCGCGCATGCCAAGCGTCTCCCATGCGAGAGTGGGCTCCAGCGTATAGTCGTCGCGGGTGATGGCGAGCAGCACCTGATCGGATCCGGCTGAGGAGTCGGAGCGGCGCGCAACAGTGACGATGCCGTCCGCCTCGGCCCCGTACGAAATCACCGTCGCGTCGCGCACCAGCGAAATCTCGGTATCAGCGCGCTCAACTGCGGCCGAGCTGAAGCGTATGTTTCCGCCGTTCTGGCCTTCCGTGGTCGATGATGCCAGCAGCAGCTGTTCGGCAGCCACACGGCGCATGAGGCTTTCATGCCAGCCGCTGCCCGCGCCGTGGCGGACCAGGCACGCGATCTTGGTCTGATGCATCGCGAAGATCATCCCGGCGGAGGCGCACGCACGGCCGAGCCCGTAACACATATCGGCCACCTCGGAGATAGACGCACCGTCCCCACCGAACTCGATCGGTATCTGAGCGCCGAGAAGTCTCTCCCTGCGCGCCGCATCGATCGCCTTCCGCGGGAAGCGCGCCTCGCGATCGACCGCCTCGGCCTCCGTCGCAGCGACCTCTGCGACATTCGCGAGCCGTTCTCCGAACGAGGAACTGTCGGGACAGAAAGCTGCTCGGCCGACTTCCGTTGCGAAATCGCGACGCTTGACCTCCTGCACACTCATGCGCCAAAGCCTCCCTTTTTCATCGATGGACGACGCGAACCGGGTCGGGACAGATCCCGCCCAAACTGCTAGCCCACTTCCCTTGCTGCGTCGTTGGCGCAGAAGTGGGTGTCAAGGAGCTATCACTCCCGGGCGAGGTACCTCCGAAGCAGAGCTATTGACCAGAGGAGCAGTTGGGTATCGTCGTTGCCGATTGTGATCACGCTCGACCACGGCGAGAGGCCAAGTGAAATGCACGACTCTGTCGTCAACGTTCAGAAACGCGTTCTATCCGTCGTCAGAAGCGTCCTCCAGCAGAACGCAATCACCGCCGATGTCCATCCGGAGTCGCGCTTGGTGGATATCGGGCTGAGCTCGATGGGCATGGTCGAGCTGATGCTCAAGGTTGAAGCAGAGTTCGATCTCATCCTTCCCCAACTCGAAATCACGCCCGAGAATTTTCAATCCGTGAAGACGATGGAGCGGATGATCCTCAACCAGCTTGGCTGCGCACGGACGCCGATCCAACCAAACCGCATGATCACATCGTGAAGACAGCCGTGATCCCGCGGGCCACCGGGGGCGCCGCTCCGCCGCGCAGGCGCTCTACTGCCAACACCTGGCTGCAAGGCATCGCACTAACCGCGCGGCTCGAAGACCAGCCGCATCGGTTATTCGCCGACGTCGTGGAAGAATGGGCACAGCGTCAGCCCGACCGACTTGCCTTGCTCTCGGATGGCCAATCCTTCACCTATGGCGAACTCGCCGCCCGGATCAACCGGTATGCTCGCTGGGCGCGGGATCTTGACCTTCGCGCCGGCCGCACCGTCTGTCTGCTGATGCCGAACCGGCCGGACTACCTCGCCTGCTGGCTCGGCATCAGCAGCGTCGGAGCAACCGTGGCGCTGATCAATACGAGACTGGTCGGCCGGTCCCTGGCTCACTGCATCGACGTCGCGCAGGCCGATCACCTCATTCTGGCTTCCGATTGCGTGAATGCGTTTGAGAGCGCACGTCCGCACCTGGACCGCGTGCCGCAACGTTGGACCCTCGGCACGGGCGACGAAAGCGATCTGGACAAGGCGCTCGTCGCCCTCGAGGCACGTCCGCTGACCTCCGCCGAACGTGGCGACGTCACGATCGACGGACGCGCGCTCCTCATCTACACATCTGGCACCACGGGACTACCGAAAGCGGCGAATGTCAGTCATCGCCGGATACTGACCTGGGGGGGATGGTTCGCAGGGCTGACGGACGCATCCACCGACGACCGTCTCTACGATAGCCTGCCGCTCCATCACTCCGTTGGTGGCGTCGCAGCTCCCTGCAGCATGCTCTGCGCTGGTGGTTCGGTCGTGATCGCGGAGAAATTTTCCGCAAGCAGCTTTTGGGACGATATCGAGCGTTTCGACTGCACCATCTTCCAATATATTGGCGAGCTCTGCCGCTATCTGCTGAAGGCGCCGGCGTCCGAGCGAGACCCGCGACACGGACTGCGACTGGCTGTCGGTAACGGATTGCGCGGCGACATCTGGGAGGTGTTCGCCAGCCGGTTCGCGATTCCGCAGATCCTCGAATTCTATGCCGCGACGGAAGGCAATTTTTCCCTGTTCAACGTCGAAGGAAAACCCGGTGCGATCGGCCGGATACCACCGGTGCTGGCGCATCGCTTTCCTGCCGCGATCGTCAAGGTGGACGCCGACAGCGGCAATCCGCTCCGCAGCGACGCCGGGCTCTGCATCGCCTGCGCCCCTGGCGAGACCGGCGAGGCTGTCGGGCATATCGGCAGTGCTGGTCGCGACGGCGTACCTTTCGAAGGTTACACCGATCAGGCCGAAACCGCGAAAAAGATTCTGCGCGACGTCTTTGCTGAAGGCGATGCATGGTTCCGCACTGGTGATCTGATGCTGCGCGATGAGCAGGGCTATTTCCACTTCGTCGACCGCCTCGGCGACACCTTCCGCTGGAAGGGCGAAAACGTCGCGACCAGCGAAGTGAACGACGCAATAAGGGACTGCCCCGGCGTTCTCGATGCCTCGACCTATGGAGTTGCCGTGTCGGGGGTCGATGGCCGCGCCGGCATGGCGGCACTGGTGGTGGACCGCCGTTTCGATTTCGGGATCTTCAGAGAACATCTTTCGTATCGGCTCCCGCGCTATGCAGTCCCAACCTTCGTCAGGTTGTGCCGGGCGCTCGAAGCGACCGACACTTTCAAGCAGAACAAGCAGCGCCTTATCCGCGAGGGGTTTGATCCTTCGGTGACGGACGATCCGCTGTTCCTGCGCGATCCGGTAAGCGGCGACTATCGTTCGATCGACCGTGCGGTCTACGCGCGCATCATTGCGGGCGAAATCAGGCTCTAGCATCGGCTCGGAAAACCGAGATGTGAGGTATACCATGTCAGTCAAGTCGAAGATCTTCTCCGTGATGACGCTGATCGCCGACGAACAGAAGGTCACGCTTCCGCCGCTTGAGGACGATCTGTCGCTGAACGAAACCGGGTTCGATTCGCTGGCATTCGCCATCCTGGTTGCGCGGCTCGAGGACGAGCTCGGTATCGATCCATTCACAGTCGCCGAGGACGCAGCTTTCCCGTCTACCGTCGGAGAGTTTGTCAGAGCCTACGAGAATGTCCCCGCCTGACATCATCGCGCTGCGCCCGTATCTCGGGCAGGAGTCCAAGAATCGCAGGATTTCCGATGCGCCATTGTGTCGCCGGCGGGCATGATTCAGCACAGCTCGTTAACTGGCAGATCCTGCGAGTCGTCCGGCCACTCGGTGCCGGTTGCGATTTTGCAGACCCTCCCCTCGGCTCAAAACCACTCGATCTCGACTCCGGGCCCTGCAGATCATTTCAGCGACAGCCCGTTCAAATACTCGAGCATCGTAGCGCAGGCCTTCTCCGCTTCCGCGAACGTCGCAAACGCCGAACCGGCAATCCTGATCGCGCCGTTCCCTCGATAGAGCGGCCGCCACGACGCCACATACCCGGCGCGTCCATGAAAGCCGGCACCAGCAGGGGTCTCATACGTGATCACAAAGGAAAAGCCGTCGCGGGCCGCGCTCCAAATTTCCATGTCCTCAACGGCACGGTGAAACTGAAGGGACATCAAGATGGGTCCGCACACTCGCTTTCAACCACAGAGTCTCAGTCCTGTTGGCAGGGCCGACTACGGAGACGGCCCTGGCCACTTGGGGGGCAGGGCAGGAAAGGGCCAGGGCCGCCGCTCCAGATGTGCCGAGTGCAGTCGGCACACCTTTACGTCTGCATCTGGATGCCGTTGGTTACCCGCGACTTGTTCTACCTGACAACGGACGAACCGCCATGAACCCAGAGCTGCAGATGACGAATAATTGCACTTTCTTCCCGCCGTCTTGGCTGCAATTCTGGATCAACCGCCAGTCCGGACGGACTACCCATTTAGCTTTCCCGACATTGGCCTAGCCAATCAAGCAGCGCTTGATCTTCAGGGCCCCCTGAAGCTGCTCGTCCAGCCTGACCGGGGGCGGCGCCGGCGACGGATACAGCTGCATCGCTGGCCCGCCGATGCTGATCTGAAGGCTACGACACTGCGCAGGTATCAGGATCACGTCCCAAAACGGCAGATTGCCCGGATCGGTCGTGTCGGCGCGCCCACCCGCATCGCTGCCGAGCCTGGGCCCTTCCCGCCGGGGCCGGCGCTTCCAATAGCGCCCATCGCAGCTTCGGCGAAGAATGGTGGTGCATGCAGACCTTCTCAGCGATCACCATTCGTCGGACTCAATCCGGAGTGCGGAGGTTTCTCCCGCGCGGCCGTGGCGCGATCATGCTGCGAGATGGCAAGGGCCGCGAGCACCGTCCGATTGCTGATTTCAAGCTTTTGAAAGATGTTGTGAAGGTGCACCTTGATGGTGCCGTCGGCAATGTTCAGCCGCCGCCCGATTTCCTTGTTCGACAATCCTTCGGAGACCAGACGCATGATCTGACGCTCGCGTTCCGTCAGCGTCGTCAGCCCATTCTCCAAATTTGCGCCCTGCTCGTGCGACACGATCGATTCTGATGGGGTGGACGGCAGCACGTTGTGACCGTTGGCGATCAGCCGGAGCGACTGCACCAGCGCCTCGGGATCGGAGTCTCTGAGGATGATACTGCAGGTCACCGGCGTCGCCGCGAGCACCAGCTCGCAATCCTCACTCGCAGCGAAAAACACCACATGTGTCGAACGATTTTCTGAATTCACGGTCGAAAGAATTTTCGCGGCGGCAAGCTCAGGCATCGCGGGATCGACAATCGCGATATCGGGCGCCAGGCCCCGGATCGCCTCGATGCAGCTCGCCGCGTCGCTACAAGAAGCGACGATGCTGAAATCGGATGCGGCACCGAGCACACTGCTCATTCCGCGCAAGACGACCGGATGCCGGTCTGCAATGACTACACTAATACGTCGCATTGGGCGCTCCTCAGCCTATCGCCTCCCAAAACATAAACTCTGCACACCCTTTCGCTATTTCACCTACTCTTAGGAGACTCACCCGAAATTTCCATTAATACAACAATTGTCGATGTGGCAGGGCAATACTTAGAGTCATCAGGCACGCTGCTCTGCTCGCTTCCCGACTCTCGCCCCATCAATTCGCGATTCGAAAGCCCGTAAGAACCCGGCAATCAGGCCGCGGCACGCCAGCCTTTATGCCGAGCCAGTCCGGGCAACAGCGGTAACGTCACCGTGCAGGCCTTCGATATTCCTCTATCCCAGATCGATATGCGCCCCCTTTGACACACTCGCAGGATGTGTTCGCGCAAACGTCGCATCGACGAACAAAAACATCGTCAGGTTTTTCACCTTCAAATGAACATCGTCATCTAATTCACCCAGAGGCTGCGCCATAAGGTGCTTTTCTGCACCGTACTTGCACGGGTTAACGATGCCTACCGCCTATAACGAACGATATATAGGGCGATCTGAAATTCGCATCTAACATTCAAAAAAGTTTACTCAACATTAATTATTCGATTTCCACCGACGTGGTCGGACAAAACAAAAAAGAGCATCGCGATCGAGGTAACTCCATATTTCTGAAGACCAGAACCGGAGGGAGAACGACCAAACGAACAACAAGGGCTAATTCGTCCATCGAGAAACCAAAGAAACCAGATTGAGTTTAACCGCCCATCGCTGTTGTGTCATTGCGTAGTAGGCTGGAGGGTAAAATGAGGAGGCGGCATTCTTGCGAGACCGTTCTTATTGGAAAGAACGTTTTGATTAGAGAAGGCATTGCTAAAATCTTGCACGCGGCGAATTTTCACATCCCGGTCTCGGTGTCGAGCCCCGAGGAATTGCCGCACTCACTTCAAGCAGAGAAATTGATGTTCCTTATCGTCCATACGGGCGACGGGTTCAATCTCACGATAGCGCAAATCGGATTTGTGAAAGATCGCTATCCGGACGCTCGCATTGCGATCGTTTCGGACAATTATCGGCCAGTCGACCTCGCCTCGGCATTTCGAGCAGGCGCCAACGGCTACTTTGTCAACGTCAATTCATGCGACGCTTTCATCAAGTCGGTCGAGCTCGTGACAATGGGCGAGACCGTCTTTCCACCTGCATTCCTGTCATTCGCCCTTGATGCCAGTCGCGAACGCGAAACGGCGGAGCCCGGCGAATGCGAACACGCCATCCTCGCCGTTGCGGAGGACGCGATCTTGCCGCAGCTCTCTCCTCGAGAAAACGCAATCCTATCCTGCCTCATCGAAGGCGATTCCAACAAGTGCATTGCCAGGAAGATCAACATCGCCGAGGCAACCGTGAAGGTTCACGTCAAGGCGATCCTGCGGAAGATCCGGGTCCAGAACCGGACACAAGCGGCGATCTGGGGAATGAACCATGGCTCGCGGATACGAGCGATGGACGGTCGCATCCCCTCAGCCGTGGATGCGGGCAGAGGAATCGCGAAGACCCTCGAGGTGATCTCCGAAATGAAGCAACTCGAGGAGCCGGCTCCATTGGTTCCCAACGCTGGTCACGCCGCGGTACCGCCTATCGACGGCCTACTTCGCAAGGCCGGAGTTCGATCGCCTGCCGCAGCCGTACGGCTCTGCAAGTAGATGCAGGGTTGTTGAAACGCCCAGGGGGTCTTCAAACCTCTGACGTCGCGCGAAAGTAACGCCGCGACATGTTCGTGGACATCTCGACACCGGGTGCTTCGCACGATCTGCCCTGCTACCCCGGCGCGAGTAGCAGGCGTGATCGCCGGACACTCTCCTCGGGCTGACGAGGCCCAGGCGCAGGGCTGCGGAGCCCGCTGTTTATCGCGCCCGCAGCGCCTGCTGCTTTGTACCTTGCCCAGCGGGGGCGACGGTGGCTGATGATCCTGCGTGCGCCGGTCTCGATCTCGACCGTCACCGCCGAGCCTCGGCCCATCCTCGAACCTGCATGTCATGTCGCGTTGACCGGGAGGCCGCGTGGCCGGACCAAAACGCTGCTCTTGGCTTTTCAAGGCTCTCGCCTCGCGTAAGCGGCCAATCAGAGCGGCGGCCAACGATAATTGTCACCGAGCCCCGCGCTTCCTCTGCAGGAGGCCGAGTTACCTATTTATCGCCAATTCCCATCCAGCGAGCTGTAATGTACTGATTCAGTCGACACGAGCGACTGGGTGGTAGAGTGCCATGGGCTATGCGTTCTTCACCAATCTGCCGGTCTCTACAAACTTTCCAGCACATTTGGTCGACGGCGGCAGAGCGGCCTCAACAAGCGTCGGTAGTGGTCGTTTAGTTCTCTCGTGCGACTTCGTCTGCTGCCGACCGACGTCCCCTTGGTAAATCGCGGCACATATTCAACACGGGCACCGTCGCGAAGCCTCAACTGACAGCGCTGGTACGAAAATGATGCAGACCAATAGAACGGACAATCGGGATAATATGCCTCGTCCGGCACCGTCCGTGTCCCTGGTGGAAGTGCTAACCTTCATACGACGGCATCTCAGGGCCATATCGCTGACATCTCTCGCAGCGCTTGGCATTGCTATACTTTATCTCGTCACCGCGGTCCCGACGTTCACTGCGAAGGCGGAACTCGTCGTCGACTCGAAAGCGATCGACCCTACGTCGGTGTCAACGGTCGTGGAAAGTCAGATCAGGATCATAAAGTCTGACAGCATCGCTAGCGCTGTGATCGGAAAGCTCGGCCTTGCTCAAGACCCGGAATTCGCGGACCAAGCCAGCCTCTTGCGCACGATGACCAGGTCGATATCCCGTCTGCTTGGCTGGAGCAATCCGGATACGGAAGCTAATGCCGCCCGCTATGTCGTGGAATCATTCCAACGCAAGCTTTCGGCCAAGCGTCTCGGCCCGACGTATCTTGTCGAGATTACTTTCGACTCCCGAGATCCCAATCGAGCGGCGCAGATTCTAAACGCTGTCGCGGAAAAGTATATTTCCCGTCAAATGGACAATGCCGGCTTGCAGGATGATTCATGGGTTAAGGATCGATTGAATGATTTGAGCACCCAGGCAGCGGCTGCCCAAAAGGCATTCGATGATTATAGTAGAACTGGGAAAGATGCAGCGGATTCCGCCGCGACTATGGACAAGCTGGCAGCAGCTGCCGAATCATCCAAAGCCGCCTATGACAATTTTCGTCACGTGCTGCGCAAGACGGAGGCCACGCAACAACAATCCTCGCCGGTGTTTGAGGCGAGTTTCATCACGGGGGCTTCGCCTCCCTTGAGCGCCAGTTCGCCAAAAGCCAGAATTGTGCTTGGAGCAGCGATCATTGTCGGGGCACTTCTTGGCATAGCTATTGGAATACTGCGCGATCTTTCGGAAATTCTCGCCAGCGAAAGCGCGCAAGATGACGCGATCGAGCGAGCTATTCCGGATGTGGTCCGACCAGGTCTTCAATCTGACGCATCGGCAAAGACGCGGCCGGCGCGCCTTACGAGTTCGGGGTGAAGGTCATTGGCCTTCACCCTCATTGCCCGCCATCGATGCTGGCGGGCGTGTCCGCGCTAAGCAAATACGGGTTGAAAGCACTGGACGTTCCTCAACGGTCCGACCCATCGAAGTGAAATGGTCGGGACGGTGAGCGCGGCCGATGGCGGTGCCCCCAAGCCATGGCCGCGCGGACGACGATGCGGCAGCGGGCGCTACGGCGATGCTGTCGATGCTCGGCCTCGATCGCATGATCCATTTCGGTCCCGAGGCGCGCCAGCCGGTCGGGAGAAGTAGTTCAAGCGATTCGACATCGGCAGGTTGCGCGCAACGCTCCGGTGCTCCGCTTCCGTCTATCGCTCCCGCAGCGCCTCCTGCTTGTATCTCGCCAGGGGTGAGAGAAGGTAGCTGATAATCCTGCGCGCGCCGGTCTTGACCTCAACCGTTACCGCCATGCCCGGGCCGAGCTTGACGAGCTTGTCCTCCACCTGCATGTGCGTGCGGTCGAGGGAAATGCGCGCCGCATATTCCAGTTCCTGGCCCTTCGGCTCGCTGCTGCCTTGCGCTGTGCCGGGCGCGCGGTCGTTCGATCCGCCCTGCCTGTCCCGCGTGATGGCGTCGGTCGATACGCTGAGCACGTCCCCGTGCAGCAGCCCATAGCGCGTGAAATTGAACGTATCGACCTTGATCTCCGCCTTCTGTCCGGGATGGACGAAACCGATGTCGCGGTTCGAGAGCATGGCCTCGATCTCGAGCTGACTCTCGCTCGGAACCACGACGGCCAGTGCCTGCGCCGGCGTCACCACGCCTCCCACCGTGTGAACGGCGAGCTGTTGCACGACGCCGTCGACCGGCGCAGTCAAATGCTGAAGCTTCGTGCGCCGTTCCGCCTTGACTACTTCCTGCGCAGCGTTCGCGGCCTTCTGCTCGGCTTTCGCAAGTGCGTCATAGGTTGCACGCCGATACTCCGCGGCAGTCTTTTGTTTCGTTTCCTTCAGCAAGGCGATGGCGGCATCAGCTTCGCGGAGCCTGCTCTGCTGGAGGACCAGATCCTGCTGAAGACCGACCAGCTCCTGATACTCGGAGAGATAGACAACTTTCGAAGCCAGGGCCTTGTCGACGAGACCCTTGCGAATGTCGACCCGCTCCTGGAGCACCGGTATGGTCGCCTGGAGCTTCGCCACGCTCGCCGACGTGGTCGCCCGCTCCGCTTCCTTCTGACCTTGCTGGCGCTCGATCTCGGCGAGCTTCGCGCTCTGCTCGGCGCGCTGGCTGATCAGAAACTGCCGATGCATCTCGATCTCCGCGGCGCTCGCGTCCTGCGGTGCTCGGAAGGCGGCAAGCGGATCGTCGGTGAGTGCAGCGCGCAGCCGCGCAACCTCGAGTTCGGCCGCAACGAGATCGCTTCTCTGGCGTTCCTGATCGGCTTCCGTCATCGTCGGGTCGAGCTCAATCAGAACGTCGCCGGCCTTGACGCTCTGTCCGTCGCGTACGTGGATGGCGCGAACAACGCCCGTCTCGAACGGCTGGATCAGCTTGGTGCGCCCGCCGGGCACGATCTTGCCCGTCGCAGTGGCAACGATATCGACGCTGCCGAATGATGCCCACAGCAGTGCGACGCAAAAGATCGCGATGATGCTCGCCCCGATCGCGCGACCGATCGGTGACGGCGGCGATTCGGTGATCTCGAGCGCCGCGGGCAGAAACGCAATCTCCTGCTCGCGCCGTCGAACCTCGGCTCTGGGAAACGTAACGATATTTCGGCTAGCGGACGTCATGGATACCGGCCTGCAGATAGTGGAGGTTGGCGTAGCGCCCGTTCGAGCGGATCAGCTCATCATGGCTGCCGTCTTCGACGATGCGGCCATGCTCGAGAGTGATGATCCGGTTCGCATTGCGGACGGTCGACAGTCGATGAGCGATGACGAATACTGTCCGGCCAGCGGCAATCCTTTTCATGTTCTGCTGGATAGCGCGCTCGCTCTCGTAATCGAGCGCACTGGTCGCCTCGTCGAGGATAAGGATGCGCGGGTTGGTAATGAGTGCGCGAGCGATCGCGACACGCTGTCGCTGTCCGCCCGATAAACTGCTGCCGCGTTCGCCAACGATGGTGTCATAACCCTCGGGCAGCTCCAGGATGAAGTCGTGAGCGCCGGCGAGTGACGCTGCCTCGATGACGCGCTCCATGGGCATGGTCGGGTCGGCGAGTGCAATGTTCTCGCGAATCGAGCGATTGAAGAGCACGTTCTCCTGCAAAACCACGCCGATCTGACGCCGAAGCCAGGTCAGGTCGACCATCGCGAGGTCGACGCCGTCAACCAGCACGCGTCCGCTCTCCGGCACGTAGAGACGCTGGATCAGCTTGCCGATGGTGCTCTTGCCCGAGCCCGAAGAGCCCACGACACCAACGACCTGGCCGGGCTCGATGCCGAAGGATACGTCATGGAGCACTTCGGGTCCGTCAGCGCGATAGCGGAAGGTTACATGCTCGAACGTGACCTTGCCGCGGATGGGCGGCAGCGCGGCGCGGGCCGAACTGAAGCTTGGCTCGGGAATGGTGTTGAGAATGTCCCCGAGACGATCGACCGACAGGCGGGCCTGATGGAAATCCTGCCAGATCTGCGCGAGCCGAAGCACCGGCATGCTCACCCGCCCCGCCAGCATGTTGAACGCGACCAGCTCGCCGACCGTCAAGTCGCCGCCGATCACGAGCCTCGCGCCGAAGTAGAGCGTCGCGGCGGTGACCAGCTTGTTGATCATCTGAACCGCTTGACTCGCCGTATTGTTCAGGCTGAGCACGCGGAAGCTCGCACCGACATAGCCGGCGAGTTGCTCCTCCCAGCGGCGTTGCATTTGCGGTTCGACCGCCATCGCCTTCAGCGTCTCGACCCCTGTCACGCTCTCGACCAGGAAGGCCTGATTCTCCGAGCCACGATTGAACTTCTCATCGAGGCGCCGGCGAAACAGCGGCGCGGCCCCGACGGAAATTCCGATGTAGAACGGGAACGATGCCACGACGATCAGCGTCAACGTCGTCGAATAGTAGAACATGACCGCCAGGAAGACGACGGTGAACAAGAGATCGACGACGAGCGTGAGCGCCGAGCTCGTCAGGAACTGGCGGATGTTCTCGAGCTCGCGAACGCGTGCGACGGAATCGCCAACGCGGCGTGTCTGGAAATATGCGATGGGCAACGCCATCAGGTGACGAAATAGCCGGGCGCCGAGCTCGACGTCTATGCGGTTCGTCGTGTGCGCGAACAGATGGACGCGCAACGTGCCGAGAACGGTCTCGAACAAGCTCAACGCGACGAGGCCCGCAACCAGGACGTCGAGCGTGCTGATGCTTCGATGCACGAGCACCTTGTCGATGACCACCTGGAAGAACAGCGGGGCGACCAGCGCAAAGACTTGAAGGAAGAACGACGCGATCAGCACTTCGCCGAGAAGACGGCGATACTTGTGGACCGCACCGAGAAACCAGCTGATGTCGAAACGCCGGGAGAGATCCGTCAGCGCGGCGCGGCGGGTCATCAAGATGATGTCGCCGTCCCAGATGAGCTCGAGCTCAGCCTGGGTCATGGATTCCGGGCGGGGGGACAATGGGCGCTGAACAAGAAGCTTGTCGTCGATGACCTTGCCGAGGATCAGGAAGCCGCCGTCGCGCAGCACGGCAATTGCGGGCAGCGGCGTGACGGAAAGCCTGTTCCAGCTCGATCGCTGTGCACGAGCCTTGAGCCCGTACTCCCTGGTACAACGCAGGATTTCGGTCACACCGACCCGCGACGCCCCCATGCGATGCCGGATTTGCTCCGGGTCGGCCGCAATGCCATGGCAACGCAGCAAGATCGCCACCGCAATGAGCCCCGACTGATCGCCGCTCTCAGGCTCAGGACCCGCCTCATGGACGGGCATGTCGCGACGATCGGCGGAATAGGCACGCGTCAGGGCGTCACCGGCCTTGCCAACCAGATCACGCCCGCGCGCAATCAGACCGGCAAAGGCATGATGTGCCCGAGCGGCCAGGCCCTGAGATCCGGTCAGGATCAATCGGCCGTCCCAGATTTCCTCGAATTCCGCACGCGGCATCAACTTCGGATGCGGCGAGGTCGGATGCAGCACAAGCGCGGCATCGTCCTCAATCTTCCCGAGCAGCAGAAATCCGCCATCACGCAGCGCTGCGATTCCGGGCAGGCGGATGCCTGCAAGCTGCTTCCAATGTGTCGTGCGCGAACCGACCTTCAGCCCGAAATCGCGGGCGCATCGCAGCATCGCCTGGATGCCGATTGCGCTCTCGCCACAGCGAGAGCGGAGCTGGTCGGGCTCGGCGTTGACGCCGTGAAGGCGCAGGAACAGAGCCAGGGATCGAAACCCGAGATCCGCGGCGTGGGCATTTCCATTCTGGATCGCCATTTTTTACTCAACCTTTCGCGGCTACCGACCGCGTACGTGGTTCCTTCTCATGCATTCACTGAGATCGACGGTGCCGCACCCAGGCACTGAGCCTGGGTGCGGGCCGGCATTAATGTTGCGGTCGGGCCAGCAATGGTTCGTGACCCAAACCGATCGCCTGCGACACAGCCGACACGATCTGACCGGCATCCACCTGGCCGGTGTGGCCGGCCAGATACTGGTTCAGCAGCGCGAAACTCTGGCTTGCCAAGGACGCCATGCCCGTCGCAGCCGGATGATCCGCCACAGCAATCGACTGCGGCGCGGTCGTCGCCAGAGTGCTGGTACCCGGATCAAAATGCTGTTGGAGCAGCGCAAAGGCCCGGTTTGCCAAGGACCCCGTGTTCGCAGCGGTCTCCTGCGGATGAACCGCAGGGTCGATCGTGTGTGGCGAGGTCCGAGTCACCGCCGTCGTGGTGGGATCAGCATGCTGATGACCCGTCGCGATGTGGTGGTGATGGTGGTGATGAACCGCGGAGCCGACCGTCTGTGACGACGTCGGCGTCACGGCCGTCGTGGCGGTAGCAGCATGCTGATGATCCGTCGCGACGTGGTGCTGGAGGTCGGGCGACGAGGTGGTGGTCGTGGCGGCCGTGGGTCGAGGATCGATCACGGTGATGGTCTGCGGCGAAGCCGTCGAAACTGCGCCGGTTGACGGATCCTTCGCACTTGCCGTCAGGGTAAGTGTCGCAACCGGATGGCCGCCGCCGCGATAGTTCGAGGTCAGCTCCAATCCGCTGTCGACCTGCGCGGCCGTCAGCGTGATGTTATTTCCACCGAACGTTTTGCCGTCGAGCTTGTCAGTGATCGATTCATATTTCGGCAACCCCGTGATGTTCACGGTCACGAGATCGTTTGAATCGGTCGTCGTCACCTTGGCACCGAGATCGACTGTGCCGCCTCTGCCGGCCACCGTGAGCGAGTTATTCGCAATGGTGAGAACCGGCGTGGTCGACGACGGGGTGGACGGCGTCGTGGGTGACGAGGGTGTCGTCGGTGTCGTGGGTGTCGTGGGTGTCGTCGACGTCGGGTCGACCTGCAGACCGGGGAACGTTTTCACCGCGCCGGCAAGGTTCGCAGCGACACCGCTGGCGTCCTTGATGGCCGCACCGCTCGGAAGATTGACCCCGGTGATGGCAAGCGCCGAAGTGCTGGTGTTGGTCGACGCGACAGTCGTTTTGAAGGTGAGCGTGCCCGTGCCCGAACCACCGGAATAAGTGGCCGTGCCGCCGTCATTGAGCGACAGCGTCGGCGTACCCGTCACCGTAACCGCCTCATTGAAGCCGAGTGTCAGCGTGATCGCGTCACCGACGTGCTCGGTGCCAGTGCCCGGAGAGGCCGTGGCCTGCGTCACCGCCGGCGAGATCGGATCGATCTGGAGACCGGCGAAGGTCTTCACCGCGCCCGACAGGCTCGCTGCGACACCGGAAGCATCCTTGATGCTCGCGCCACTCGGAAGGTTGACGCCGGTGATGGCGAGCGCCGAGGTGTTGGTGTCGGTCGCCGCGACAGTCGTTTTGAAGGTGAGCGTGCTCGTGCCCGAACCACCAACATAGGTGGCGGTATTGCCGTCGTTGAGCGAAAGCGTCGGCGTGCCCGTCACCGACACGGCCTCGTTGAAGCCGAGCGACAGGGTGATCGTGTTTCCTGCCTGTTCGATGCCCGTGGCCGGGGAAGCGGTGGCTTGCGTCACCGCCGGTGTGACCGCTGGGGTGGTGGGCGAGGTGCTGCCAGACGGTGTCGGCGTGCCGCCGCTCACGGCCTTGAGCATTGGAAGGACCGAATTCATGTCCAGACGGAGCGCGTTCATTGTCGCCGAGTCATAGGCGTTCGCCTGGGTGCGAATGGCGGTCTGGGTGCCTCCAGTATCGATGACGTAGGCGCCATATTGCTGGAGGGCGTGGAACACTTCCTGACCGAGCGTGGAAAGGCCGGAGGGCATTGGCGTTCCGGGCGCAATGGCCAGAAGCTCGCCTTCCTGCATTATGCCGCTGGAACTGTTGCCGTCGGTGGCGATAGCGGGGGAGACGTAGCCTGGCTTCAAGAGCGAGCCGTCGACCGCAAGCTGCAGGGCATGATCGATGGTGCCCGTGTCCGTCTGCGCCTTGATCAGCATCCCGCCCAGCTCGCTCGCACCGACTGCAAGGATGCCTGCGCCCTTCCCGGCGGTGCCCCAACCGGTGTCCGTCACGGCGTTTGCCTCGCCATACGACTGGGCGGTCGCGGTCGTGTTGCTGGTGCGGTTGAACCGCCAGAAATTATAGACGTTGTCGCCGTCGACGATAACGATCGAGGAGTCGGTTGGGGTCCCGCCGGTCGCCCCGACCGGAACGTGGACGCTAACGGTCCCGCCTGGCCATCCCCAGCTGGCGGGAACAGACACCTGCACGACGGGGTCCGACGACGAGGCGACGTAGACTGGCACGTTGCCCCAGCCCACGTCGTAGTTCCATCCGGTCGAGGCGGGCCAGTTGAGCGAGGTATAGGTTGCTCCGGTCGGGACCTGCTGGTTCCAAGCAGAGGTCGACGAGAACGGAGTGGATGACAGGTTGAACGACATACGTACCCTTTCGTTCTATTTGCAGACTTAGAGAGTCTTTTCGTGACAACGGAATTCCACTGCCGCGCATCGTGAAGGCGCGCGACATACCACGTGCTCGCAACCTCAGGTCGCGAGCAGATTCCAACGCATCGCTGTCTCGGACCGCGAGCGGATTCCAACGCATCACAGTCTCGGACTGCGAGCGGATTCCAAAGCAGTGGGATTTGGATTTGCCCCCCAACTGCTAGGTCGGCTGGCTAAAGAGCAAAAATGGCGAAAAAACTTTCAAAGTGTGATTTATACCCAAGTATGTCGCGCCATTATGTGCCCATTTTGCGCAAGGTATTGAATTGCTTGGCTCAAGACACGCGCGTTCAATTTACCTATCAGCTTGTTTCGCCGTCGGAGAGGTACAGCTGGGTCCCACGCCGGGATGGAAACGTTGCGTAGGCGAGCACATCATTGTTGGGCGCTGCTCTTGCCCGCATGCGCCAGCGCCTTGCGCATGAACTGCAGGCGGCAACCCACGCAATGTGGCGTCGATGGTCGATCTGTTTGAAGCGAGGTGGTCGTTGCAATTCCACCGCGCGGCATAGCGGAGCCATCACAGGCTCATTGCTTCCGCTCTCAGTGAGGATTCACATCGGCTGGTGCCCCGGCACGTGCGCGCCTCGGCGAGAGCGCCGTATAGGCAGCGAGGAGCGAACGTTTTTCGAGCTCCCACTGAAATGCGCCGTAGGCACGTTCCCTGCCGTACTTCCCCATTCGCTCGCGCCCGGCCTCGTCCTCAAGCAGCGCCACGATTCCTTCGCCGAGCGCCCGCGGCGTCGGCTCTGCCACCACGAGGCCGGCGTCGCCCGCATCACTTCTCGCCTGCGCCAAGTCGAAGAGGACGAAAGGCAACCCGAGGGCCATGTATTCAAAGACCTTGATCATCGACATCACCACGTTGCAGGCATTGGGCGGATCCGGAACGACACCGATGTCGCAAGCCGCCAGCATGGCGG
Source organism: Bradyrhizobium sp. USDA 4472 (assembly GCF_054058595.1). Classification (NCBI taxonomy): domain Bacteria; kingdom Pseudomonadati; phylum Pseudomonadota; class Alphaproteobacteria; order Hyphomicrobiales; family Nitrobacteraceae; genus Bradyrhizobium; species Bradyrhizobium sp. USDA 4472. The sequence continues at coordinate 5,264,262 of NZ_JBSSAM010000001.1, read as the reverse complement.
GAAGCGGATCGCCCGAAACGTACCCGGCAAATTCGACATTCTCGGCAATCCCGAGCTCGCTTGCGAGCGTCCTGAGCCGACCGGCCTCCGGCCCGTCGCCGATGATCAGACAGGCGATATCCGTTCGATGCAGGCGCCTGACGATGTGCTCCATCGCCTTGACCAGGAGGTCTACACCGTCCTGCTCGGCCATCATTCCCACATAGCCGACGAGATATCGACAGCTCCGCCTGACCGACAGTTCGGGCTTGACGCGACTGAAGCGCCCAAGCTCGGGGACGCTTCTGACAATCCACACGCTGTCTGGCGGCATGCCGCCTCGCTCCACGGCCTGCCGCTTCAGGGTAGGGTTTGTCGCGAGGCTCCCGTCGGCCAAGCGAAACGTCCAGCGTTCGAGCAGAAGCAGGACACGATAAAGGAAATCCTGGCGGCCGAACTTGACCTCATAAAGTTCGGGCACGGGATCATGCTGATCAAACAGAAATTTCTTGCCAAAGAAGACTTTGTAGAAAATCGCAATCAAAAAGATCAAATCCGGTGGATTACATGCATGAAGAATATCGAATCCATGCCTGTACAACACCTTCAACGAGAGAACGAATTGCCAAAAAAGGGCGACAGTATATTCGAGAAGATAAGTCAGCGCGCCCGAGCCTTCCACACCCCGTGGATGGCGGTAGATGTGCACACCGTCCATCTGCTCGTATCCCTTGTCATATCCCCTTCCTTTCGGGCAAATGACCGAGACGGTGTAACCAGCCTGGTGCAGCGCTGTAGCCTGCGGCCAGACCCGGCGATCGGCTGGCACCGGCAGGTTCTCAACGATAATAAGGACCGCGCCGGCTGTATCACCTGCCGCAGATACGTTCGTTGAGAGAACCATTGCGTCTACCTCGGTCACTGGGAACACGGCCAGTTCTCGTATAGGACGTCCCAAGCACAATCGCGAGGTCGCGGACGATTGGCAGGATGCCCTCAAACGGATTACGCCGAAAAAGCACGATCACCGCGCCACCCGCGATCGGCCGACACGACCCTCTTTAGGCCGCGAGGGCTGGTCGATCAGCTCTTTCTTTACGAAAACCAGAACATGCCGCAAATCGCCGGCGAACCTACGTGCGCAGGAGCAGAGCCTTCAGTCTACGGCTCGAATTTGAATTCAATACGTTCTGCGCCGCCAATCGCCCTCGTGGAGTCTGCGCCGTTGCGACCGAAGTCCAACCGGCGCGATGGGTAAGGCTCGTTCTAAAACCACGTGCAATCAGCACGCGCTGCTCCGACACACCAGCAACAATCGAGCGACTGACAACCAATGTCACCTCAGGCACGCCAGCGAAAAACGACCAACCGCTTTCAGGGTTTTGACCGATCCATTTAGGCATTTGGTGCTAGCCTGGTGAGATAGCGTTCAGAACGCGATTGTATGAACGCGGCGGCCGCGCTCAGCCCGTCACCGCCACAGATGTTTCCCGGGGGCTTTCCTGCGTTGAGTGTCGGGTTCCCCAGGGGCCGGTTATGATATTCTTCTGAACGATTTTGGCTGGATTGCCCATCACGATGGATCCCGCCGGGACATTTTGCAAAACGACGCTATTTGGTGACACAATGCAATTATTTCCGATTTGAACTCCTGGCATTATTACTGAACCCGCTCCGATCAGGCAGTTGTCGCCAATATAAACGTCCTTGTACCTTCCGTTTATGAAATCATGAGCAAGGATTGCAGATCGAAAGGCAACCGCAGTATTCGTACCAATGTGTATGCCAGAAGGATTTGTCTTATCAAGCTTTGCGCTAAGCGAGATGCGTGACCCCTTTTTTATGTCCATTTTCCAAAAGTGAACGAAATACAACCGCCTCAATTCATAGTTGAGCAGGGCCAACTTCGATCTAACGCGCGAGATCATCGGTGTTCGCATAGTATTACTCCGCACCATACTTGCTGTCGCAATCGTCGCGCGCCCTCGAGGATATTTTCAGCGCGTGCCCGCTTGGGGACCCGGGAACTGTATGTCGCGTCCCACGGACGCTGCGGAGCCATTGCTCCAGCACGACGATGCTAAAGAGTATCTTGTGGTGGTCGCCACGGCCTGCCGCATGGTCGCGCAGCATGGATTGCACTGCAGCCGGCTCCAAGAACCCGTAGACCTGTGACTGCGGATCAGCCAGGTATTGCCGGATCCGTCCGTCGAGGGATTGGTGAAACCACCCATCCACCACATTCACCGCAAATCCGCGCTTCTTGCGATGGATGATTTCCGACGGCAACAGCCGCTTGCTTACTTCGCGATGAAGCCACTTGCGAACGCCATGACGCACCTTGAAGGACGCGCCCAATTGCTGGACATGCTCGACCACTTCGCGATCGAGATAGGGTACGCGAACCTCGAGGGCATGCGTCATAGACAGCTTGTCGCCATACATGAGCAACTCGTCCGGTAGCGACGAGCGCAGCTCGAGCAACTGAAAGGCGTTCAGGTCGTCCAGCTTTTCGAAGGCCGGCCGGTATTCCTCCCAGCAACGGGACGCCACGGCAGCTTCGTCATCAGCGATCAGCCCCGGGCGAAAAAGCCCGCGCATCGCGTCGTCCGAAATCAGGGAGAATACCTGCTGGAAACGACGAAGCCGGTCGGGTTCGTGCAGCGAGTAAACGCCACGCTTGATCGTATCGTTTCGCGGGAGGGCGCGCGCGAGTGCAGCACTGGGTGTCCGCAACCAGCCGGGTAGCGCGCGCCAGGCGGCGCCAAGGTGCACGCCTAGGTGTCGGGTATATCCGCCGAACAGCTCATCCGGCCCCTGCCCGATCAGCGCCACCTTCACGTTTTCACGAGCTCGCTGGCAGACGAAATACATGGGCACGATCGAGGAAGAGGCGACCGGTTCCTCGAGGACGTCCACGATGCGGGGCAGCACGTCTTCAAACGTTTCCCGGGTAAGGTGAACCGCGTGGTGTCTGGCCCCGTAGGTCCGGGCCGTTTTGACGGCATCCTCGAGCTCATCATCGGCGAACAACGATCCATACCCGACGCTGAACGTGTCCCAGTCGCGGCCATAGAAGCTCATCAGCGCCAGCAGCAGGCCCGAATCCAGGCCGCCGCTGAGCAGCAGTCCGACCGGAACGTCGCTGGTGAGATGCCGCTTCATGGCCGCCTTGTACAGCCCGATCAATTTTTCCGCCGCCTCCTCCGGGCGGGGCTGCGGGGCAAATGGCTCCGGGACGAACTGGTAGTAGCGCGAGACGTGCACCTGGCCGTTTTCGACGACGAGTTTTTCACCCGCGGCCAGCTTCTGGATGCCTCTGAACATCGTGCGCGGGGCCGGCGTGTAGCGATAGCGCAGAAAAAGAGCGACGGCTTCGGGATCAACGCCCGGCGGCTCGCCGAGAGCAACGCGGACCGGCCGGATCTCCGAACCAAAAGCGAGCGATCCGTTGGAGATCGCGTAGTAGATCGGCTTGATGCCCATCGGATCGCGCGCCAGAAGCAGCCGGCGCCTGTTCACGTCCCAGATGGCGAGACCGAACATGCCGTTGAAGCGGTTCAGCACGGCGTCACCCCACTGCTTGTAGCCGTGCACGATCACCTCGGTGTCGCAGTTGGAACGAAACACGTGGCCGTGCCCCTGCAACTCCTGGCGGAGCTGCTGATAGTTGTAGATCTCTCCGTTGAAGACCACCCACACCGTTTGGGCCTGGTCAGACATGGGTTGGTGGCCGGCGGGTGACAGATCGATGATCGCCAGCCGGCGGAAACCCAAGCCGAGATTCCCGTCCAAATGCTGGCCGGCGTCGTCGGGGCCGCGGTGGATGATCGTGCCCATCATCGCTGCGATGGTGGAAGCGCTGGCGGGCGCACCGCTGCCGAAGTTAAACTGCCCGCAGATGCCGCACATGGTGGAATCCTTTGGCGTGCTCGATCGTCTCGTCAACGACAAACCAGGAAGACAGAAAACACTCTCGCATTGCCTGGTCGAGATTGCCTGGTTCAGCGATTATCTCACCCGCGCCTGCGATCCGCCGCCCGGCAACACTCTGTGCAGCGCGGGCTATCACGCCGATCGACATTGTGCTGGGCACAATTATCGGAGGACAAACTTGTCGGTCATTGCCAGCTTCACCGGATGGATACACGGAGATCTTCGTTAATACCTTATCATATGGCAGGTTTCCCAAAATGTTTCTTCAATTCCAGCACCGGCGCGACTATCGGCGGTGAGGTATTCGTTGGCGACGGCGTGCCGTTGACCAGCGATCGCCATCGGCGCCTTCGCCTGCTTCACGAAAGAACGCGCTCGTACAAAGATTGTATTCGCCTTGCGACCTTTGCAAGCGAAAGTTCCTGAACCGCGGCATAACCGCCGGAAAGCCGCTTTCCACGGACCAGCACCTTCTCTGCAGCTTCCGCGATAGAGGTCGGTTCGTCAGACACGATGTAACATCCTTCTAATTCTTCAATTCGCTCGGCCACGTCGCCAACGTCGACGGAAACAATCGGGAGATTGCAGGCAAGAGCCTCCTTCACGATGTTCGGAGAACCCTCGTGAGCGGACGTAAGCAGCAAGCAATCGACGGCGTTCAGGAATCGCGCCACTTCTTCTTGAGGTCTCTTGTCGAGAGTGACCAATTGGGCGGATGGATTGGATTTTCGAACCAGCTCAAAAGCGGCCTCGGCGAGCGGGTATCTCTTATAACCACCCGCTGAGGGCCTGCCTGCAAATAGGACGTGCTGCTCGTCGTCCTTTAGACCCAGTTCGTGCTTGGCGACCGCTCTGGGATGGTAGACATCGAGATCTACCCCATTGGAAATGATGGACGTTGTTTTGGCGCGAAGATATTTTGCAAGGCCGGCACTCTTCGCAATATTGTGAGCCGTCGCACACGACAATAAACGGGAGAATAGTCGGTGCAACACTCGATTCGAGAGTCGATATTCTCCCCGCTCATTGCAGTCTCCAAATACGTCGTTGCCCATAAAAGACACAACGAGTGGAAGGTGAGTGGCGAATCTGGCTGTCCAGCCTGCGTACATGTAATGCGCATGAACGATATCGTACTGCCTCGAACGCAAAGCCTTCCGTACTTCTGCAATACCGTTGATGTATTTGCCAATGCCTGTGCCCTTGAGCAGGCAAACATCAACATCAATCCCAAGCTTCGCCAGCGACTCCACTTGAGTGCGGATAAAAACGCCCGCAGACGGATTCTGTGCGGTAGGGTACGCGCCCGTAACATGCAGAACAATCATCGAAGCTTGCTCCTTACGGCCTCCCGGAAATAGCTACCACCTGATAATTCGCTCACCCGATGCACGTCAAAAGCCCCGCTTGATGGCCAAATACGGAATCAGGCCCAGCTCTACTATCGCGGGCAACGGGTCCTCTGGGCTGAATACCGATTCAATGCCGGCTCGTCGTAGCGAGCGAAAGTAAGCCCAGAAATCCTGCCGGCCTCGCAGGATTTCCAAGGCCGCCGTCGGTGCGTCAGTGATCAGGCGAACCCAGTTGACGCCGGCCCGGCCGCGGCAGGGTTTCACCGGGTATCCAAGCAGATCCGCAAAGAGAAGATAGGGAAAATCCACGCCGGCACCCGAGCCGAGGCTGTGATAGCCCCACGTACGCGCGTTGACGTCGAGCAATTTGTACTTGCCGTCGCGCGGATCCAATTTGTACTCCAGCTCCACCAATCCGTAGTAGTTGATGGCGCGCAGGAAGCGTTCGGACATGGTCTCGAGCACGGGAAAGTCGATCGTTTCAACGTAGGTGCTGGCCCGCCCGAATTCGGGCGGGTGCTGCCGGCGTCGTCGAACGACCATGCTTCCAATCGCCTGGCCGTCTTTGAAAAAGGCGCAATAGGCAAACTGCTGGCGGCCGTCGCCAGGAATCAACTCTTGAACCATGACTTCTTCCGGGCCGACCTGAGCGGCCGCCCGCGCGAAGAGCTCTCGTAATTCGGCGTGGCTGTCGGCGCGCCACGCCTTTGCTTTGGTTGTGTAGATGAAATGCTCTTTGATGGCCGGCTTGATGGCAAACGGGGGGGTGGCGGTGACGTCCGGCAACTCCCCCGTGCTGCGCCCATACCAAGTCGCAGGCGTCGCCAGCCCGAGCTCATTCGCCAGACGATACGTGTTCCGCTTATCCCAGACCCACTTGACCGTCTCCCAAGCCGGCGTCGGCAGGCGAAAGAATTCGGCCAGCGCGGGCCGATACCGCGAGAGCGCCGCAACGGTCTCGTCCCGCGTCGGATAAACGACCCAACCTCTCAGGTCCAGGCGATGGCCAAGGTCCAGGATGACATCTGCGGTCTCTTTTTCTTCACGCAGGCTCGATACCTTGACGGAATGGGTGGTGTAGCGGGAAAAACGGGCGATGGAGATTTCGTCATCGATAACGCAGACGGGAACGTTGTGGCGTCCGAGGCTGCGCGCGATGCCCAGACCCTGGTAGTCCCCTCCGATGACGAGGGCGCCCACCGGCTTTTTTGCGGACCCGGCGGACACATGCCGCGTGGTCAGGTACTCGCGATTTGCGGCAAGCATCAACGTTGTCCGGTTTCAGCGGGAGCAAGGCGGTCTTGCAGCGAAGCTCGGACCAGTGCGTGAGATGCGTAACGTGCGCCGGAGACAAATTGCATGAGCGGGCCGAAACTCCAGCGGGCCGGCGCGCCGATGATGTGAAGGCCTGGGACCGACGTTTCAAGCCCCGGCTTCAACCGCGGGTAGCCGTTGAATCGGTCGATGGATTGAACGAGGCTTGGGGCAAGGAATTTGTACTTAGACACATCGACCCGGTAGCCGGTAGCGAGCAGGATATGATCGACGATGCGCTCGCTATGATCATCCAGTTTAACCTTCACCTTTTCCGCAAGCGGTGTAACCCCCACAACCGCCCCTCCGAGCCTGATCGGAGTATTTTTGAGCCGGTCCACGAGCCAGCGAGCCCCGGCCGGCCGGACGGCACGTTTTGTGAGCTTGTCCTGCAACGCGCGCGGCAATTGCCTGACCAAGTGCGGACGGGCCACGAGTTGGCTCAGCACCGCCGGCCCGACGTCCGTCGGTGCGTACAGCAGGTTTCGCGTAAACTTGCCAAGCCGGTGGTGCAACGTTTTGGAGGCCCTCCCGCCGAGCCAATGGATGCGAGGCGAACGTGCGACGATCTCGACCTCAGCGCCGCCTTCGTGCAGCAATGCCCCCGATTCCAAGGCGCTCTGCCCGCCTCCGACGATCAGCAGCCGCTTTCCGGCGAACTTCTGGAAGTCGCGGTGCTCTGAAGAGTGGGAAGTCAGGTCGTTGGGCAGGCTCTGAAACTCCGGGGGCCGCCAGGCGAACGAACCGATGCCAGCCGCGATCACCACGCGCCGGGCGAGAAGTGCATCGCCGTCGTCCAAAAGGAGGCGGAACCCTTTCGGATGCGCTTCGAGATGGGCGACTTTCCGATGATCAAGGTCAGGCACCGCCTGACGTTGATACCAAAGGCCATAGCCGACGAAGTGCTCGATCGGCACTGGCAAGGCGAACTTGAGGCCGTGCGCCCCTTGGTACGCTTCCAGGGTCAGCTCGTCGTTCGGATCGGCGATCTGCGTAGCCGTCCAATTCGAGCGGAGAAACATGCCGACGGGCATATTCTGATCCCAGAACGACATGGGTTCACCGAATACGCGAAGCTCCAAGCCCTTAACGGTGCGCAGATGTGCCCCTGCAGCGAGTCCGTAAGGGCCCGCGCCGATGATCGCTACATCGAGGATCGTCATCCTATACGTCACATTTTCCGTAATAGCTTACGCTTCCCAGCCGACCTGAAGCCCGCAAGACCACCGGACCATAGTTTTTCCGGCATGTTGCGGCATCAAGCCGTTCAATCGGATCGGCAGTGCTGCACGATCTGGTATTTACCACCACGGATCTAACCGAGGAAATCTGCTTTCGAGGTATCCCGTTCGACGTAGGCACAGCATCACCGCTCGAGGGATTTCCTCTTCGTAGAACTTGTTAAGTTCGATCAAGTTTTCGGTTCTGAAGTCGGTGACAGAGTTGTGACGGTATCTTCTCAGGCGCTATGGAGCCGGTCCACCCACCCACGCTTTGATCACAGGCAACCGTGACCCTCGTCCAGAATTTGCACGGGCGTCCCGGCGGAAATGGTGTCCATCTCATAAACAAGGTGATCATTCACCCGGACCGCGTACGCAATCCTGGCTCGTTCGCTCCCCTGACCGATGATCCTCCAGGAGCCTTCCACATTAACGAGCGCCAACTCACTCCGGACCTTCCACCATTCAGCGATTTGACCGGGCAAGGCGACGCAGAGCTTGCCCATCGCGCGTAGCTTGGAAAGGTATGCGAGCAGCTCGACGTAGACTTTTCGCGGGTCCTGATCGATGACGTAATCGGGGTGAACGATGAAGCTCATCAGGCCGTGCTTGGCACGGATCCGGCCGATTTGCTCCTGCCAGAGCCGGGTCGAATGATCCTTGAGGACGTGAAACAAAGAATAGTCCTGCGTCGCGGTCACCGGCAGTTCGACGGTTGTACCGATGAAGAAGGGAAACACGGTGCAGCACCCGCCACGCTGTGGGTCAAGGTGCGCCACATTCGGGATTGACATGTCATAGGCGAAACCGAGGAGATCGCACCAGTCCGCATTCCGGTACAGCACCGCTGAGCGGAAGCCCGAAGCCTTGAATTCTCGCGCGTAATGCTTGATCCGTTCGGCCCGGCGCAGAAACTCCGCATGGTCGTCAAAAAGATGACCGTCGTGATTCAGGTCATGGACGTTCACTTCGAACCCTCGCTGCCGCATATCCTCCAGAACCTTGGGCGGCAGCGCGTATCTCCCTTCCGGCACAAGCTGGAAAGAGGATTTGATGCCGAATGAATCGTTCAGATCCATGAGCTGCGGGCAAAAATTCAGGCCGGCGCGCGTCTCGACGTCATGGGTTACCATCGCACAACTCTGGTGGCCATCCGGCCAGAACCAGATGAACGGAACGCGATCGAGATTTCGGGATTTCATCGCCAGAATCAGCAACCGCTCCAGAATGTCCTCGACCGTCATATCCACCGGCCAGGAGGGAAACGGAATTTTGTCCCAACCCCGCAAGTACCAGGATTGCAGGTGTTTACGTATCGCGACGGACATAAATGGGCGCGCCGTGTAGTACAGATTTCTTACAATGTTGCTAGCCCAGGGCGGACCGTTGCGCGCTGCGGGTATGCCGCTATACCGTTCCAGGCGCAGGTTATTCACCACCTGGACCGGGTCGAAAGGGAGTAAAATCGTATCACCCTGCGCCCTTGTGTGCATATAAGCGTCGGAAAGAGTTCTCGCCGGCAAAGTCGACGAAACGCTGAGATGGCATTGCCCAAAACAGACCGTTCCAGATCCGAACTGAAAAAAACCCGGCACCTGCGGAAGATCTCGTGCGACCAAGAATTCGGCAAGATCGTCGGGACAACGATAGTGGTCCGACACGAGCGTCTTGGTGTCGGATTGTATGAAGCGCATTGTGCCATCAGCGATGTGCCCTTGCGTCATGCACTCCCCTCCTTCGTGCGTCGAGGACACCTTTAGGGGTTCAATTCCAAGCCGGTCGCGCACGAGATGCAGCACCCGCTTTCGGCGTCCCCAAGTGCCCTCGTGTACATTCCGCTGAGCGCGTTTGTTGCCGCCGCTATTCCTCTGCTTGCAACAGACTCGGCCAGAACCTCTATGTCCGAATGACCTCGCCACGTGAGCGCGGCAACGCTCGACTCCCGACGAATATCTCCCGTACTGCCTATTTCAACATTATAACTTCGCCCATATGCCGACATCATGGGCAGCGCTCCGGCCTTACTTGGGTCAATTGTGGCCTCGGCGGTGTGAGATCGCCGAGGCCAATTTCTGCATCAATCCGCCCCCTCACCGTCTGGGCCCCGATGCAATCGCGTCCGCCATCGCGCGCCGAACGTTGCAAGGTCTCCGGCTGCGCCGGCCGCTCGCAGTCCCACCTCAACAGAAAGCACTATTCCCGCTTGCCAACTGCCGGAACAACTCAACGTGCCTCTGCACCATTTGTTCAATCCCGAACTTCTGCTCGACCAGCGCGCGTCCTGCACGACCGAACGCGCTTCCAAAGTCAGGACGGTCGACAATTTCCTTTATCCGCGACGCCAGTGCATTTTCGTCTCCGGATGGGATCAGGAATCCACTCTCTCCGTCCTTGACAACTTCGCGATTGCCCGCCGCGTCTGTGGCTATGACAGGCTTTTCCAGCGCCATGTACTCTAGGATCACATTAGATATTCCCTCTCCGTTTGTTGAAACCAAGACTCCGACGGAAAAGGTTTTTATGATTTCTTCGACCCGTTTTCTGGCTCCCAGAATGCGTATGTTCGAATGACCGTCGCACTTCAAACGCTGCTTGAAGCTTTCCAGATCCGGACCTTCGCCCACAGCGACGAATGTTATGTCCTCCCGCTCGCTGCACACCAATTTTGCCGCCTTGAAAAACGTATCGTAGTCTCTCTCTCGATGGAATCGTCCGACCATACCGACTACGTGTTTGGTTCTTATGTCCATCGAACGCTTGACCTCGTCAACGTCCGGAAGATCGTTTACTCGATCAAAATTAAAACCGTTTCGTATGCAAAGACCTTTTCTTCCATCAACTCGAAAAGCTCGCAGTCCTGCCGCCGAATTTGCCAATATTACACTTGAAAACGGAGCCGTCAGAAGGAAACGTCGATACGTATAATCTTTCAAATTCAAATACAGCGGTGCGTTTTGTATCATCCCGTTGATCAAAGCCGATCCGGATATCAGGGCAATCGGTGACGCATACACCGAACACATCGACTCCCACGAATATATTATATTCGGTCGGTATCGTCTCACCAGGCTATAAAGCTTTTCGAAAATGCTGAAGTCCCATTTTCGGCTTCTTTTGAAGATGTGTATTTTTATTCCCAGTGACATAACCTCATCGTAGTGGATGGTATCTGAAAGAACGACCAGTTCGTTCGTGAACCCATCTATTTTGTTGAACCCGCGCAGCAATTCAACGAGTTGCCGCTCCTTGCCCCCGGAGCCCAACGCGTCGGTTATATGCAGCACCCTGATCGCGGGCCTTGACGGATTCAGCATTCCTTCACCCGACCTTATGACCGCAGTCGCAGCGCCAACCCAAATCAGGACTTTGACATGGGTTGAAATCCGTTGGCGACGCGGAGAATCCTCTCGACTAGAATTCTCTTGGCTCGACGCTTGGCGCGGACTGCCAGTTCGTCACAGCTCTGCGCCGCTGGCCTCCCTGAGCCGTCGTCGGATCTCCGCCGGCACGCCCATCACGAGGACACCGTCGGGCACGTCCTTCGTCACCACCGCACCGGCGCCGACGATCGCGCCAACGCCGATTCTGACGCCGGGCAGCAGGTTGGCTCCCAGGCCGATCGCCGCGCCCCGCGCGATATGGGGCCCGAGCATGGGCGAGCCATCGTAGCCGTTGCGGCCGATCGCATTGTCGTTCGACGTGCCGACGCAGCCCGAAACAAACACGTCGTCTTCGATCGTCATATTGCCCGCCAACCAGGTGTGATCCTGCACCCGGACGCGATCGCCGATTTGCGTGTTGTAATTGACCGTGACGTAGCGTCCGATAACGCTCTTCGAGCCGATCCGCGATTGTTCACGGATCGAGGCGCCGTCACCAATTAGGGTCCCCGCGCCGACCGAGACGTCGTAGAAGATTACCGAGTGCGGCCCGATAGAACAGTTAGCACCGATGTCGACCCACGTCTCGAAATGCGGCGGGCGCGACAACGCGCCGGCTCCCTTAGGCGTCTTTCCGACATAGGCCCCCGGAAAGATTTCGACGTTGTCCCCGATTCTGGCGCCGCTCTCGATCACGACATGCGGGTGAATGACCACGCCGTTGCCAATCGTGACATCAGGTCGCACCACGGCGAACTCGGCGATCGTCACGGCCTCACCGATCGTCTCGGTCTCGACCACCGCCCATGTACTGATTCGATTCATCACCACTCCTTCTCGACCTCGGCCTGCAGAGCGGCGGGCGAGTACGTCGGCTTCCGCTGCACGTTCTTGTGATCGTCCCCCTCGGCCGCAGCGCGCGCAATCGCGGCGACACGGCGCACCTGGTCGCGTGTGAGCTCGGGGAACATCGGCAAGGACAATGATCGAGCCGCCATCGCTTCGCAGCACGGCAAGTCGCCCTGCCTGTAACCGAGATGTTCGAAAGCAGGCTGTAGGTGGAGCGGCAACGGATAATGGATCCCGGTCGCCACGCCAGCTTCCTCTAACTTGTTTCGCATTGCGTCACGATCGTTCGTGGTGATCACATACAAGTGGAAGACGTGCGTCGACCCCGTTCGAACGGACGGCGTCTTGATCTCCGACTGCGCAAATTCCGCGGCGTACCACTCGGCAGCGCGACGCCGACTGGTGTTCCATTCATCCAGATGCCGAAGCTTGATCTGCAGGACGGCGGCCTGGAGCGCGTCTAGCCGGCTGTTGAACCCCACCTCAGCGTGGGTGTAATGCGTGGTTCGACCGTGGTCACGCAGTCGTTCGATCCGCTCGGCGATCGCTCGATTGTTCGTAGTGATCGCTCCGCCATCCCCATAGGCCCCGAGGTTCTTCCCGGGGTAAAATGAGAAACATGCAACGTCGCCGAGCGCCCCGGTTCGGACCCCCTGATATTCCGCCCCGTGCGCCTGGGCTGCGTCTTCGAGTACATACAGGCCACGCCGCCGTGCGATGTCCTTGATTGGACCCATGTCGGCTGGCTGCCCGAACAGGTGGACCGCGATGATCGCTCTTGTACGCTCCGTTACGGCGCGCTCGATCATCTTGGGATCAATCGTGGAGGTGCCCGGATCGATATCGACGAACACGGGTCGCGCTCCCGTCGACACGATTGCGGCCGCTGTGGCAATGAAGGTATGGGCGGTTGTAATCACCTCGTCGCCATGACCGATACCCAGGGCCCGGAGCGCCAGATGAAGCGCGTCCGTGCCGCTCGCCACACCGCGCGCATAGCGCACCTGGCAATACGCGGCGAAATCGCTTTCGAACGAGGCAAGTGGCTCGCCGCCTATGAACTGCGCGGAGTTGAGCACGCCCCGAATTGCTTCGGCCACCTCGTCTTTTAGCGTCTCATATTGCGCTTTGAGATCGACAAACGGAATATGCATTTTTCGAACCTCACGAGAATCCGTCTTTATTCAATTGAGAGCGTCATCGGGCACCGCGCCCCCGCAGCACCGCGGGAAACGTCAGGGCAATCAACTTCAGGTCGGTCCATAAGGTCCAGTTCATTGCATACTCGACGTCCATCTCGAGCATCACCTCCGGGCTGACTCGACCCCGACCGCGCACCTGGGAAATTCCGGTTATTCCGGGCTTCACAATGTGACGCTTATGGTGCCAGTCCCGGAAGTATTCGAGTTCATAAGGTATCGCCGGCCGCGGACCAACGATGCTCATTTCGCCCCGCAATACATTGAGGAGTTGAGGCAACTCGTCCAGGCTGGTTCTCCGCAGCAACCGTCCCACGCGCGTCACGCGAGGATCGTCGGTCAGCTTGTATGGGGCGGCGGGGTCGTTCGAGAGAGGTTCCTTTGCCCAAGCTCTCCGGATCGCATCGCGATGGACGTTTTCGTCAGCGTTGTGGCGGAGTGTCCGGAATTTGAAGCAGTCGAACGGCTTCTCGTCTCGCCCGATGCGACGTTGGCGAAAGAGTGCTGGCCCCGGACTGTCGAGACGGATTGCTATCCACACCACGATGAAGACGAGGGCCAGTGGCACGATCGCAAGAACGCTGATCGCGACGTCGAGCGCCCGCTTGCCCAACTCCCGTAGGGACGGTCGCGGGGCCTCATGCGACGGCAATTTCGGGACCTCCCGCCGGCAGATTCCGCCGCCGAAACATTCGTTGATCCTTACCATTGCCACCGTGTTTGTGTTTGAGCCGCAGGCACGCCGATGCCGCCTCGAGCGCTTCGACAACCCGCAACCCGTGCATTCCATCCGCGCGCGGCCGTTGCCCGGTCGTGATCGCGTTGACGAAGTCGAGCACCTCTAGTTTCAGCGGTTCGGTGCTGGATATGGCGGGGATATGCACGTCGCCGTGATGATAGGCAGACTGGAAGTCGGCATAGGAGTCGCCGGTGATCCGCGGCCTGAATCGCTTCTGGTAAACGCGCACTTTCTCGGACGGCTGCACGTCGTCAAACACCAGCATCGCATCGCTTCCGACGACTGTGATCTGGCGCACCTTGACCGGATCCAACCAGGAAACATGGACGTGGGCGGTCGGGCCGCTCTTGAAGCCCATCTTGGCGTAAACGACGTCCTCGACGTTGGGCAGAACGTGCGCGCAACCCCAGGCGCCGATGGTCTGCGGGACCTCCTCCAGCAAACAGAAGATGATCGAGAGGTCGTGCGGCGCCAAGTCCCAGAGGACATTGGCGTCCTGCCGATAGAGACCGAGGTTTAGGCGCCGCGAGTCAATGTAATAGAGCTCGCCCAGAGAGCCACTCTGGATCATCTGGCGCATGACGCCGACCGCAGGGTGATACTCGAACGTATGCCCGACCATTAGCACACACTTGCGCTGTTCGGCGATCGCATTCAACTCGCGGCATTGCGCGCTAGTCATTGCCAACGGCTTCTCGACGAGCGCGTGCTTTCCGGCCTGGAGCACCGCTCGCGCCAATTCAAAGTGCGTCTCCACAGGGGTGGCGACGATGACCCCGTCTATAGAAGGGTTATTCAGCACCGCGCCGATGTCACGCGAAACGCCGACCGACGGATACTGTGAACGGATATATTCCAATCTGTCAGGGCGTGGATCAACGGCCATCGACAGCCTTGCGTCGCGTATATCGCAGCTGACACGGATGTGTTTCGAACCCCAGTAGCCGCAACCGATGACGGCGAGCGACGGGCTGCCGTTCGCGGTCCGGATTTGCGCGACTTTATTCGCCATGTTGGCTCCTTGTTTGAAGGCGCTCAGCGTCCAATTCCTGCAAAGATAACGGATTGCTCGCGCGCGCTGCGGTAGATCATGGATTATGATCTATGCTCTTTTGGAGTACACATGTTGGAACATCCCGCGCCTCCCCCTTTTAGCGTGGGTTAAAGCCAAAGTGGCCGATCGGCTGATCAGATATCTAAAGCCTTGTCATTCCAGTGGTTCTTCAGCGCAACGGCCGCGCCGGTTGCGACACGGAGCTGGGTGTTTTGATCCATGAATTCCTGGATCGTTTTTTGCCGGCGTGCCCGAGCGGAGGGCGCCGAACGACAGCGCGGCGGCTTGAAAGCTTAGCGCGAACTGCGGATTTACAGATCGGCCAACTAACTCGGGCTGCTGGTTAAAGGTGAGGCCTCCGACGACCGACCCGCATCGGCGGTTTTGACGATCAAGAACCTTGGTTGCATAGCCCAGCGCTGATGGAGAACCATACCAATGCGCCGGCGTCCTTCAGTGGAAACCTGGCGATCTTTCATATAGGACTCGCCAAACAGGAGCACAGTCTCGAGGTCCCGGACGATCCGCAGGGTGTCCGCTGGCCTTGCCGAGGAATGATGCGACAACCGGGATGGAGTGCCGACGCCATGGACAGGGGTTCTTCGATCGCGCTCATGCTCCGTAACGACGACGCTCCATCGCCCGAGGATCGCAATCTAACGGAAATCCTGGAATTTTTCGGCATTCCCTGGACGGCGCTGACGGTCAGCGAAGCGAGCGCGGACAAGGTCGCCTCGTTGACGGCAAGTCATCCGCAGTTCTCCATCCTGACTTCCGCGCGCTGTCTCGCCGAGACCTTGCAGTCCTGCAAGGCAGGAACGTTTCCGGCTTTTTTGGCGGCAGCGGCTTCCGTGTTCGTCTATGGATTTCGACCTGAGGATCCCTGCCGAGCTCTGCTGCGCCGGATCACGGGAGACCCGGAGGCGGACATCCGCGGCATCGACGCGCGGCCGACAACCGTGTCCGTCACTGATGATTTTCCTAAGATGTGCGGCCCAATGTCGGCCCTGCAGATCCAACTCGAGCCCGGCGCGGCGGACGCGGCGCTCGTCATTCGGGATGGCGACGAACTGCAGAGCATCGTCGGGGCATCCGAGGGACATCTGTTCGCCGGATTTGCTCGGTGTGGCGTGCGTTTTTTTGTCGATGCGTCGTTAGCGATGGTGGACATTCGCGAACGCGCTGCGACCTATTTTGATGTAAAGAAGCGTTTCGCCGGTGCGGTGCCAGTCGTGCTGTATCTGAAGTGGTCGTTCCGCGACGTCTGCTGGACCACTTCCGAAACAAGCGCGTGCCTGATCATCGACGATCCGCCCCTGTGGCCCAGGTACGGCTGTCTCGATTTTGGCGAGCTACTGCAATTGGCCGACAAGCAGACGTTCGCGACGACCGTCGCTTTCATTCCATGGAACTGGCAACGAACAAATCACGACACCGTGGCCGCCTTTCGGAAAAATAGCGGAAAACTGTCCGTCTGTGTGCACGGCTGCGATCACACCCGTGGTGAATTTGCAGCCCGCTCAGCCGAGCTGCTCGACAGAAAGCTGAAGACCGCCAAGCGTCGCATGCAGTCCCTTCTCAGCAACACCGCGCTTGATCATGAAAATGTGATGGTTTTCCCGCAAGGGGCATTTTCGCCCGAGGCACTATCGGCTCTCAAGCGAAACGGCTTCGTTGCGGCCGTGAACACCGAAGTCGCACCAGCCGATGAGGCATTGAACGAAACGACACTTGCCGACCTGTGGAGTGTCGCCTTCGTCCGCTATGGGGGATTCTCGATTTTTACCCGGCGGTACATTCAACATGGCATTGAAAACTTCGCATTTGACGGAATCCTGGGCAAGCCGTGTTTCATCGCCGGGCATCACGACATTTTCCGGGGGCACGGCAGCGAACTAGCGGAATTCCTTCGGCAGCTTGCATCGTTGCGATGGAAGCTCTGTTGGCGGACTCTCGGGCACGCCGTTTGCCGCAGCTACAGTATCAAGCCCGACGATGCAACGAGCATAGTAAGGATGTTTGCTGAACAACTCCGCATCGAGAACATGGAGGCGGTGACGCGACGGATCCGGATTGTGAAGGAAGGGCCGCAGGTCGTCTCCTTGAAAAATGTTACAGTCAACCAGGAGGTCGTTGCGCACGAATACATGGATGGATGTCTTGAAGTGATCGTCGATATCCCGCCCGGAAGAACGGTAGACATACGCTGCGTTTATCACGAACAGCCGGATGCTTTCCGGAAATCCGAATCGGTCTCATACCGACTTCGGGTGGCGGCTCGGCGATATCTGTCGGAACTTCGTGACAGTTACGGGGTCAGCGGCCTGTTTCGTTTCCGCCTGTAGCCCGGAGGCGCATCGTAATCGAGCGTGGCCGCGCTGTTTCGACCAATTGCACCATGCATGATGCTCCCAGCAGATTGCTATCTGCTGCAATGAAGATCGGACGCGGCTCTCTGGTCTGGGGGCATTGCGGGACGCGCCCTGGCGCGCTGGTAAAGGGATTACCTCCAATTCGCAGAGTTCGCGCCGCATCAGACGCTTGCATATGAAGCGCGAGACGGCGACTCTCACGCACTATCTCAATCCTGTCGCGAATGACATCGGCTGCTGGTAATCGATAATGCCGGGTTCGATTGACGGCGTGACTTCGTCATCCGTGATGTCGCTGACGATGACGGCGCACAAAGGGTCATTCGACAACACGGCGATCGACAGATGAACGGCTCCTTCTCGAATTCCAGCTCCGTCCCGCTATTGCGAGCCGACACTTTGCTCCTGATTCTCGTTGGGATCTTTGGCGCGATCGGGGGCGGATTGACGGCAATGGTCGGGGGAGCGATTCCCTTTTTCCTTTTTTCGTTGCCGATTGCCGCGGCGGTGGTCCTCGCCAACTACCGGAATGGAGTCTGGCTATTGGTGTTACTCTTGCCTTTCGCGTCGACCCAAATGGTTCCGCGTCAGGTATTCGGGGTAACGGGACTTAACCCGGAAAATTGCCTGCTCGTGCTCACGTTCTTGTCTCTATGCTTGGCTTGTCTCCGAGAGGCCGTTCGGTTTCCCCGGCTGCCGCTGACCCTGCTGGTATATGTCGCACTCATTGCACTTGCCGCCTACAACGGGTCCGGTTCGGCAGAGCACGCAATCACGATTCCAGGCGAGGAGCCTTTGACCGTGACCGCGTACTTGCTCGACAGTTTCGCCAAGCCGATGGTTATCCTTATCGTGGCTTGGCTGGCGGCTGTGGTCTCGCGGAATGGAAATGGGCAGGCTCTGATCTGGGCGCTCGCTGGTGCACTCGTCAGCTTCTTCGTGCTCGTCGTGAGCGACGTCGTTGGCAACGGCATCAGCCTGGACAGCCTCGCGTCCGCGGGAGAGCGTGGTTTTCTCAATTGGACTGGAATGCACGCCAATGAGATCGGCCTCATGGCGAACTTGGGGTTTGCGATCCTGCTCCACACGGCGGCCGCCGCCTCCCGACCGCTTCCGCGCCTGATGCTTTTTGCATGCGCTATCGTCGTTGCCGCGACGGCGGCCCTGACCTTTTCTCGAGGCGCCTTTGTCGGTCTTGCCATCATCGTTGGACATTATCTGATCACCCGGCGCCGAACAGGCCAGATTGGTCTTGCACTGTCGTTCACCGTCGCTGTCGCCTTGATATTGCCGGACGCCTTCGTCGAACGGGCGACGACGGGTTTCCAGACAGAGGATACCCAGGCAATCTCGGCCGGTCGCCTGGACATGATCTGGCTCCCGCTATTGCCAACGCTGTGGGAAGCGCCCATCCTCGGGCATGGCCTCGGTTCGACCCAGTGGGCCACTCCCAATATCCAGGGAGCCATGCTGCCGGTGGGACACCCCCATAGCGCTTATCTCGGCGTTCTTCTCGATCTGGGGATCGTGGGCGGTGCAGTCGTTGCAGCCTTCTTCTGGTCGGCTTGGACGATGTTCAGGCACCTCGCGAAGAACCATCCTGATCCACTATGGCGCGGGATTTTCCAAGGTGGGGTCGTTTGCCTGATATGTCTCGCCGTCCAGGGACTGACGGATGACCGATTTGTGCCGACCTACCCGCAGGTGGCCCTTTGGTTGTGTTACGGGCTTGCCCTCGGCCAAGCCCACTCAACCTATTCGGCCAAAAGACCGCAGCCATGAAGGTGTGTTTCGTCGGACATGAAAACCTCCCGGTCCTTGCGCCGGAATACAATCGCCATGGTATTGGTGGGGAGGAGGTCCAACAGACGCTGCTCGCGAAAGCACTCGCTGCTCGTGGGTACCAGGTTTGCATTGTCGTCGGGGATTATGGTCAGCCCGACGCAGAAACCTGGCATGGCGTCACAACCTACAAAACGTATCGTGCGGAAGCGGGTCTTCCGGTACTCCGTTTTGCTTATCCACGTTGGACCGCAACGTGGGCGGCGCTGATGCGAGCCGATGCCGACGTCTACTACACAAGCAGTGCCGCCATGCGTGTCGGCTTGGTCGCGATGTTCTGCCGCCGGCATGGACGTGGTCTCGTCCACCGATTGGCACATGACACGGATGCCGATCCAGAGAAGTTGCTGATACGCTACAGGCGAGACAAAAAGCTCTACGAATACGGATTGAGGAGGGCCGACAGTGTTCTTTGCCAGCACTCCGGCCAGCAACGCTCGCTCTTGGAAAATTACGGTTTGACGAGCGTGGTCGCTGACATGCTGGTGGATCCGCCGGATCGGCAGCTGGATCGTGATCAGCGCGACTTGGACATCCTTTGGGTCAATAACCTGCGTGACTTCAAGCGCCCCGAGCTCGCCATCGAGTTGGCGCGTCGCATGCCTTCGCGACAAATCCACATGGTTGGCGGTCCACAGCCTGGCTATTCCGAGCTGTACAGCAAGATCGAGTCTGCCGCGAAGGACCTTCCGAACCTGACGTTTTACGGTCGCGTGCCTTATCACGACGTCGGAGATCTCTATGACCGCGCCAAGATTTTCGTCAATACGTCGCATACCGAGGGTTTTCCCAATTCCTTTCTTCAGTCCTGGCGTCGCGGTGTTCCTGTAGTATCGTTTTTTGATCCTGATGGACTTATCAGGCGCGAAGGCCTGGGTGCCTCCCCCCAGTCCATCGATGAGATGGCTCAAGTTATCGATCACTTGGTTGCCGATGAAACGGAATGGCGAAAGGCGTCCGAGCGATGCACGAGCTACATGAATCGAGTACATGGCGATCACGTTGTGCTGAAACCCTACCTCGCAGCAATCGAGGAAGCGGTTCACCAAAGGAAGAAATGACGCGTGTCGAGCAAACCGGTGTAACGATGTGGTTCCTGATCGACGGCGATCGACGCAGGAGGGATGGCATGCATGCGCGTCAGCGCGTGCATGGCCTCATTTCCCCATGACGGAAGCACTCGCAGCACGAAAACCTGCTGGACAAGGGCCCATGGAGGCGGGCGCGAGCGGCACGACGTCGGGGATTCGCCGCAAGGCTGGTTTTCTGGCTGCTGCAGGGGTGTTCGAGTATGCCATGCAAATGGCGCTGCCGGTCATCCTGGTCCGCCACCTGACCCAGCAGGAGTTTGGGGACTACCGCCTGATGTGGTTGGTTGCCTCGACAGGGTTGATCCTGTTTACCCTCTTCTTGCCGCAGTCCCTGATTTATTTCCTGCCGCGCGCCGCTCCCGGAGCCCGGCCCAAGCTGGTGGGGAACACGCTACTAAGCCTGTTCGCGCTCGGTGGTCTATCGGTTCTCTCGCTTCTGATCCTGATGCCCGTCTTGCCTGGTTCGATCGCCGGCTTGCAGCGCTACTCGCCGCTTGTGCAGATTTTCGTCGGGACCTGGATATTGGCGTCTATCCTCGACGTATTACCGAACGCGGATGGCAAGACGGAGTGGCAGGCCGGCACAACGGTGGGCTTTGCAATAATCAGGGCGGCGGCATTGGCAGGTTCGGCAGTCGCCTCGCGCGACGTGGCCTGGGTTCTGGTAGCCATGTGCGGCGTGGCTGCGGTGAAAGTCGGAATAGCGCTCATCTACGCTCTGTTTGCCGCGGAGGAACCTGGCCTCGCATTCGACCGACAACTCGCACGCATGCAATTGAACTATTCGTTGCCCTTTGCTGTCGCCCAGGGACTTTTCCTTTTGCGCGTGCAGGCCGACCAATGGGTCGTGGCGGCGAACTTTTCGAACACGGCCTTTGCACTTATCTCGATTGCATCGACGGTTCTGCTGGTCGGAACGCTGACTCGCCAGCCTCTCAATGATGCTCTTTTACCCAAGATCAGCTCCTTGGTTGGGGCTGGCAAACTTGATGACGCTCGCTCCCTTATACAGAAGGGATATCTCGTGCTGGGACTTATGCTGCCCCCAGTCCTCGGGTTGCTGATCTCGACCGCGAACGAACTCGTCGAACTCATATATACGCGCGAGTATCTGGGGGCGGTGCCGCTCATGCGCGTTTATCTGCTGGGACAGATGGCTACCGTCTTCGCGGCCGGCCATCTGCTTCAGGTATTTGGCTTCGGCCGGCGGGCTGCAATAATTGGAACAATATCCCTTCTGCTGTCGATTGCCTTGAGCATTCTTGGTCTGCAGTTTTTCGGTCTTGCCGGAGTGGTTGCAGGAAGCACCATGAGCCTTGTTGTTTGGGAGTGCTGGGCCTTGAGCATGGTTGCCAAAGCGCTGGGAACCAGCATCGCCCAACTGATACGGCTCGATCAGAGTAGTAAAGTCATCGCTGTCGTCGCAGTCGGCGTTCTCGTCGTCCACATCCTCTGCTCCGGGCTGGACACATCGGTCTTTCTTCGCCTTTTCGTGAAGTCATCGATCTTTGTGATAACTGTGACGCTTGGTTTTGTGCTCACGAACATGCATTGGTCGCTGATATCTCTCCTTCGAGAACGGCGGAAGTGACGCCGAATGGCTGAACCAGCTGGCGCCGACATTTCAGCGGGGTTTGCATAATGGTCGAAACAAACACCATCAAATGCCCGCCAATCGCGGTACTTGAAATTCATTGCAGACGGAGGGTGTATGGAAAAGAAACGAGCGCACGCACCGTTGATGGTGCTGGGCGTTGGTGAGCGGGCCGGAAGATACGCACCCCTGGCAAAGAGCGCCTGGAGCGCATGGTTCATTCATCGAGCATGTCTGGGAGCGCTGCTGGCCGCTCTAAGCTTCGCCGCCGCGCATGCAGGCCGCGTCAAGAGCGAGCCATACGTGTGGACGAACGTGAAGTGGGGCGGGGGTGGGTACGTCACCGGAATCGTCGCGCATCCATCCGTCCCCAACTTGCTCTACATCCGCACCGATGTCGGTGGATGCTACCGGTGGGATGCTGCCAACCAGCGCTGGATTCCATTGCTCGACTGGCTCCCGCTCTCGCACCAGAATTTGTTCGGCGGAGAGAGCATCGCTATCGATCCATCGAACCCCAACAACGTCTACTTCGCTGGCGGGATGTTCAATTGGTGGCGCGGCGGACCGTGGGATGTACTCAAGTCCACAGATCAAGGCAAGACATGGCAGCGCACCAATCTAAACGTCGTCATGAACGGCAACGATTTTAAGGGCGCGCTCAACGGCGAGCGCCTGATTGTGGATCCGAATGACGGCAACGTCCTCTACTTTGGTTCACGCAACGACGGCTTGTGGAAGAGCACCAACGCCGCAGCAAGTTGGCAGCGGGTCGAGAGTTTCCCCAAAGGCACGGCAGGAGTGGGGATCACCTTCGTGGCCGTCGATCGCACGACAGGCAGGGCGGGATCGCCTTCTTCAACAATCTATGCCGCCGTACGCGGCCGCGGCGTCTACCGCAGCATGGACGCCGGGGTCTCGTGGACCCTCATGGCCGGCAGCCCGGTTGACCCTCACCGCGAGGCCCTCGCCTCTGATGGAACCCTCTACGTGACCCACGACGACGGAATCGCGAAATTTTCCGGGAACGCCTGGACCAACATCTCGCCGCCCCACGAGAGGCGCAACTTTTCGGCTATCAGCGCCGACCCGACCAATCCGAACGTCGTGGTGACGATGGAGAGCCATTACGGCTGGTATCGCTCCACGGACGGCGGCGCCACTTGGACCTCCTGGAACGTGAGAGCCACCTCCTCCGTCCCGTGGCTGCCCAACAGCGAGTTTGCCGATGGGCCGTCGGCGATGGCAATTGATCCCGGCGATCCCAAGCGGGTTTGGTTCACGGACACTGGCGGGGTATGGCGCACCGACGACATTACCGCCAAGCGCCAAGTTTGGCAGAGCTATGTAAATGGGCTGGAAGAGATGGTCGTCTTCGACGTCAAGTCCCCGCCCCGGCGCGCTCCCCTGCTGTCAGCTGTGGCTGACCATATCGGTTTCCGAAACGCCTCTCTCACCACGCCACCGCCCAACGAGTTGGGATATACGCCCTTTGGCACCTCCACCGGAATCGATTTCGAGGAGGCGGATCCAGACTTCGTGGTGCGGGTGGGGCATCCTGGAGACACCTCGCCGGCCGGTGGCTATTCCATCGACAATGCGCAGACCTTCACGGCTTTTTCATCCTACCCAAACGGAAACTTCGACGGCCGGGTGGCGGTTTCGGCCACGTCACGGCGGATCGTATGGCTGCCGAAAGGCAGCGCTCCCTACTACTCGACCGACCTGGGCGCCTCGTGGACGCAATCGGTTGGAGCGCCGTCGACCGCCGTCGAAGGGAAGGACTACTGGAGCAAGAACAAGCCGCTGGCCGCGGACCGGACAGATGGAAGCAAGTTCTACCTGTACGACTACGAGAGCGGCCATTTCTACCGCTCGACCGATGGTGGGGCGACATTCGAGAGCATCTCAACTATTCAGTCGTCGGGTTGGCGACAGCAGGTCGTAGAAGCCGCCCCAGGAATGAACGGGGAGGTTTGGATGAGCAACGGTGCCTCGGGCCTTTATCGTTCGTCGAACGCAGGCGAGACCTTCGTCAAGCTTGCCAACGTCAACGCCGCCTTGATGTTCAGTTTCGGAGCACCGCCGAACGGGTCGAATGTCCCGACGATCTTTCTCCACGGCACAGTGGAGAACATGACGGGGATCTTTCGATCCGACGACATGGGCACCAGCTGGGTTCTCATCAACGACACCCAACACCAGATGAGCGATCTCGTAAACGGAGCGGGGGCCATGGCGGGTGACCGGCAAGTCTCAGGCCGAGTGTACATCGGGACCGACGGACGGGGCGTCTTCTACGGTGTACCATCTGATGCAGCCCCAAGCGCGCGGATGCAGTGATTGATTTTGTCCGCTCCTTAAACCCTGGAGATTTGACGAAGAGCGCCCCTCCTCTGTAACTTGCAACATTTCGAGTATCGTTCTTTTCGTATAGAAAAATGATCGGGCAAGCATGTGCGGAATTGCCGGCATAATCGAGGCCGAGAAGCCGGTTAGTTTTCAATTGCTGCAAGGGATGTGCAATGCACTTGCCCACCGCGGCCCGGACGACTCTGGTGTCTGGCTCAGTCCGGATCGGCGGGCCGGCTTAGGTCATCGGCGCTTGGCCATAATCGATCTCAGCCCCCTCGGTCATCAGCCAATGAGTTCGGATGATGGCCAAATACAAATTGTTTTTAATGGTGAGATTTACAATTTTCAGGACGTTCGAGCCGAACTCGAGGCGCGCGGCAATAGCTTTCGCAGCGCGAGCGATACCGAGGTCGTGATCGCCGCGTATCGAACGTGGGGCCCCGCGTGCCTCGATCGTTTGGTCGGAATGTTCGCGCTCGCGATCTGGGACGGCGCCAAACGACGCCTCTTCGTTACTCGCGATCGAGCTGGCGAGAAGCCTCTTTTCTATTTGCACAAGAACAAGCGGTTCGCTTTCGCGTCGGAACTGAAGGCTATTCTCGTTGATCCGAATATCCCACGGAGGGTCAATCGCGAGGCGCTCGACGATTACCTGGCGTATGGTTACGTTTCCGGGTCGCTTTGCATCCTCGACGGATTTGCAAAACTGCCGCCGGGACATTGGCTGACTTACGAACCCGATCTGGATCGGCTGCAGATCAGCAGATATTGGGACCTACCGATACGTGCCACCGACACCGCACGGAGCGATCTGCAAGAGCTCACGAGCGAACTCGAACTCCTGCTGACGCAGAGCGTGCGAGGCCAGCTCATCGCCGATGTGCCAATCGGCATCATGCTGAGCGGTGGCCTTGATTCGAGCCTCGTGGCTGCCGCAGCCGTCAGAAGTTCGGAACAGCCTATTCGCACTTTCAATGTCGCCTTTCCAGACTATCCGAGCTTCGACGAGTCGCGCCATGCGCGTCGGGTCGCTGATTATCTCGGATCAAACCATACCGAACTCGTGGCTGAGCCCGGCTCGGGCGAGTTCTTGCCTTCGCTCATCCGTCAATATGACGAGCCAATCGCGGACAACTCAGTGCTTCCCACCTACCTGGTGAGTCGCGCGATTCGAAAGGAATGCGCTGTCGCCCTGGGAGGCGATGGAGGCGATGAACTCTTCGGCGGCTACATTCATCATCCTTGGCTTCTGAAGATCGCGCAACTGCGGAAGTTTGGTCTGCATCGGCTCGGGTTGGAAGCACTCGCCGCAAAATCGATTCCCGTGGGAATCGAAGGACGCAACGCGATCTTGGGGCTACTAAGCTGGAATGAGCCACAAACAGCACTGACGCGACTACTTGATCCGATTACGCGCTCGCGACTGACGGGCAGGCCGATGTCGGTTGCCCCGGAACTTCGCCGCGCCGGATTGGAGACAGCCTACACAGGCATAGATGCGATTTGTGCCACCGAGTTCCGCAGCTACCTGCCCGATGACATTCTTGTCAAAGTCGATCGGGCCAGCATGCTCACATCCCTGGAGGTGCGCGCGCCCCTCCTGGATCATCGAATCGTCGAGTTTGCTTTTGGGCGATTACCCGGAGCATTCAAGCTCGAGGACGGTCGAAGAAAGATCATCTTGCGTGCTCTTGCGCAGCGCTGGCTACCTCCCGACTTTGATAGCCATCGAAAGCAGGGTTTCTCCATCCCCCTGCATGAATGGTTCAAGGGACCTTGGAGACCGCTCGTGGACGATCTCATCGCGACCGGCTCGCCACTTTTCGACAAACGGTTCCTGGCGCGCTTCCTGTCGAGACTTCGGTCGACAGAGCGCGGAAGCCGCCGTCTGTTTCAGCTCATGATGCTGGAGATGTGGCGCCGTGAGTATCGTGCTTCCGTATCAGAATAGTTTGCACCTCGGTTCGAGCGTGTTCACCGATAGCGCCTGCACTTCGTGAATCCTGGCGCCGGCGTGATCATCGGCGGTGAAGCGGCGATGCGTACGGTTCTTCAATCATGGTCATCTGCGTGCCCACGGCCCGCTTCGGTTACGAGCAGGAACTCGGTCACCAATAGCAAGAGAGCGGCCAATCCGCCTTCCAACGCGCCTGCGATTGCCGCACCTCCATCGACCGGAAGCCTGGTACAGGCCCGCAAACTGATGAAGCACGCCAAACTGGATGGAAATTGGCGAAAACCGGATGGGAGGGGCAATAAGTGGGTAACTACGATGGTCGGTTGAGCCACGACAGCACGGGACTAGATTCGGGCAGCAATCGTCGACTGGTATGTTGGAGGGCACCGAGCGGTTCGGCGCCAGAGAAGAGAACGTAATTCCGCGGATCGCCTGTGTGGACGCTACTCGACGTCGACGTGCTGCCTTCCGCGAACAAGCTTGAAAGACTCTCACTTCGGTGACCACGTTCGCACAGGAAATGACGCCATGCCGAACTCCAGACTGCGCAATAGCTTCCATGTCGACGTCTTTGGCAGCGACCTGGGTCGTTGCATCAAATGGGCCTTGGTGGCTGTTGGCCTGACAATTTCCGTCACTCAAGCAAAGGCGGAATATCTGGTAAGCATCGGAGATGTGCTGGAGGTTGCGGTGGCCGGCGTGCCGGAGCTGCGGCATCGTGCTCCCGTTCAAATGGACGGGACGATTTCGTTGCCTCTGGTCGGAACGCTTCCAGCGGCCGGCCTGCCCTTGCCACAGATCCGCGCCAAAATCGGGGCTGCACTTGCGCGCAAGGTATTTCGGCAGCGGACGTCCGATGGCCGTGAGACGGTCGTCGTGATTGACGCAGACGAGGTCACGACGATCATCGCGGAATACAAGCCCCTATACGTAAATGGGGATGTATCGAAGCCGGGTGAATACCCGTATCGTCCGTCTATCACCGCGCGCCAGCTCGTCGCCGTGGCAGGCGGCTACGACATCATGCGGGTCAAGATGAATAACCCGTATCTGGAGGCAGCAGACCTCAGAAGCGAGTATGGTTCGCTTTGGACGGAGCTGGCCAAAGAACAGGCCCGTATGTGGCGCATCAAGACCGAACTTGGAGATGGAGCCCAGATCAGTCCAGCCCCCTTGATGGATGCGCCCTTGGCTCGATCGGCAATTTCCGAAATCGTTAATTCGGAAGCGGAATATCTGAAGACCAAGCAAAGTGATTATCAGCAGGAAAAGACGTTCCTCCAGCGCGGCATTCGACAGGGAGACGACGAGATCCGGGTGCTGTCAGACCAGCAGAAGAAGGATGAAGAGGGCCTTCAGGGCGATCTTGAAGACCTGCAGAAAACGACCGAGCTCTTCAGCAAGGGTTCCCTGATCAGCCCTCGCGTTACGGATGCGCGTCGCGCGGTGCTGCTGTCTTCAACCCGGAAGCTGCAAACCTCTGCGCAACTGCTGCAGGTCAAGAAGCAGCAGGACGAGTTCGTCAGGAAGCTCGCGAAGCTGGATGACCAGCGCAAGCTCGACCTGCTCCGCGAGCTGCAAGATACCAGCGTAAAGCTCAATGAAATTCGCGAGAAGCTGCAGAGCGTCGGCGAGAAGCTTCAGTACACTGCGATGGTTCGATCGCAACTCGTGCAAGGAGCCGGCAACAACGCGGAGATTGCCATCATCAGGAAGGGCGATAAGGGGCAAGACCGGATCATTGCGAATGAAGATACCGAGCTGCAGCCGGGTGACGCCGTCGAGGTCAGCCTCCAATACCAAGATGGTCCTGCCGTCCCTCCCCGGAGGCCGGGCAGTTCGGATGCTCCGGCAGCGACAGGCCGGACCGGTTCGATCGCCGGCGGTTCGGTTCGCGTCGGGCAAAAATGATAAGCGCGAGCTTGCTGGGCTGGAAACCAGAGCGGGTCCGACTGGAACGTCAGATGCGCGATCGCTTGAACATGGGTGGTGCGACAATCGTGATCGCTGTCAGTCTTAGTCGAATTGATTGCGGCATCGGGAACCTGGACGAAACGCGGGTGTCCCATCAGAGGTAATACGTAAGGTTCGAAATCTCTCCACCCCATGACGCGGCTTGCAAGTAGTGTGATGCCTACGCTCAGAGACAAGTGATGCTGCATCAAGGTGTTCGCGTTCTGGCCGGTTCCGAGACGAGCCTCCACTGGGCCGCCGGGGCTTCCTCGCAGCAAGCGCTGTTGCGAGGTCGGCTCTGGAGAACCTGGCCGGCGCCGATGCAGGCATCGCACGGAGGACGGTGGTGCGAGTGCGGAAGGTATCCGAGATGATCTTGGTGACCGGAGGTGCCGGCTACATCGGGTCCCACGTCTGCATCGCATTGCTGGACGCCGGGCTCGACGTCGTCGCTGTCGACAATCTTTCCAACAGCACCAGGGCGTCGCTGGACCGCGTGCAATCCATCTGCGGGCGTTCGCTCGTGTTTCGGCACGCCGATATCCGGGATGAAAAGGTGATCGGCGACATACTTCGTGACTTCGGAGTGACCGCGGTCATTCACCTCGCAGGGCTGAAGGCGGTGGGCGATTCCAATGTACGACCCATGACGTATTACGAGAACAACGTCCTGGGAACGATGCGGCTCGTGTTGGCCATGAAAACGGCGAATGTAAAGACGCTCGTCTTCAGCTCGTCTGCGACCGTCTATGGGATACCGAGATATCTGCCGATTGACGAAAGGCATCCCCTCGGCCCCACCAATCCGTATGGCCGCACAAAGCTCGTGATCGAACAGATGCTGAAGGACCTCTACAGGTCTGACGACAGTTGGCGCATCGCCAATCTGCGCTACTTCAATCCGGCTGGCGCGCACGAAAGCGGGCTCATCGGAGAAGACCCGTTGGGCGTTCCCAGCAACCTGTTGCCGTTTGTCGCGCAGGTGGCGATTGGACGGCGGGAGAAGCTGCGGATTTGGGGAGGCGATTATGATACGCCTGATGGCACCGGTGTCCGCGACTTCATTCATGTGGTCGATCTCGCAGCTGGTCATTTGAGTGCCTTACGCCAACTCAGAGAACCCGGTCTGCTCACGGTCAACCTTGGAACAGGCTACGGGCACAGTGTCTTGGACGTCGTTCGCACATTCGAAGCGGCGAGCGGGCGGCCCGTCCCGTATGAAATCGTGGAGCGCCGGGCCGGTGATGTCGCCGTCTGCTATGCCGACCCGACCTTTGCGAAGGATGCGCTGAGCTGGACGTCGACGCGGTCCTTGCAGCAAATGTGTGCGGACCATTGGCGCTGGCAATTGCAGAACCCCAATGGCTTTCGTGCAGGCGAGTTCCCGAAGGCTCCGGAGCGGTCCGGTCATCTGCGCCGTCATGCCTGAGCGCTCCGGCCCAAGGCATTGGTCGAGCACCGGAGCCCAATCGCATGAGCTGAATTCGGAACGAACCTCGGCAGCAAGCATACCGCCCATCAGAGGTAGCTCGTAATGACCCGAAATCTCCGCGCCGCGGAGCAAGGCTGCAGGTAAGATGCCGTCGCTCATGGGAATCCGCGATGCCACACTATCGTGCATACGTTCTGGACGAACACGGCCGGCTGGGGGGCGTCGTCAATCTTGAATGCCCAGACGACGCGTCCGCAACCAAGCGCGCCGGGCAGTTGGCGGACGGTCACGAGGTTCAGCTTTGGCGGCTTGTCGCCGAACTCAAATTTGAAGACCCGCAGCATCGATCCAAGCGACGGCGGAATGTCCGGGCACCCGTGCACTAAGCGCTCGATTGACGCTTTCATCCCGCGGATGGCATCGCCCCGATAACGCCGCCCGACCGTCGCGGCTGCCGACGTGAGCCGTTCCCCCCGCGCTTTGGAAAAGGTGCCGATCCGCCGCGGATGTGAGTCGCAAGAAGCCCTGGGCGGGAAGATCAGCCTGCTCGTCAACGACGTTTGCGTGTCAACGGGTCGGCATCTTCGCCAAATGCGCCATCATTCGATGGGACGCGGCGGACACCGCGAAGCCGACGCAGGTCGAGAGCGCATCGACGACAAAATCCCCAAACCTCGCGTGCCGTCCCGGCACCCATAGCTGCATGATTTCAAGCAGGCCGATCAGGGCAACGGCGACCGCAGAAATAGTCCAGCGCCGCTGCGGATAGGCGAGACCGAAGCTAATGCCGACCAGAACGAAGGCGAGCGCATGGTCGCCGTGCTGTCCAAGGATGGGGTGAGGCCGAAGGTCCTGAGGGCCGAGCGTTACGAAGGTAACGGCGGCCGCAAGCAGCCAGGCGACAAGCCGAAGAAGAGCGGTAACTAAAGCGTCTTGATTGCTAGCCACACCGGGGCTCGTCATTTCTGAGACTCGATTTCAAGAGCACGGTCCCTCCGATCAACGCAAACGCCAAACGTCAGTTCTAGTTCAGCGTTTTGTTGGTTTGACTCTTATCACGCGGCCTCGGGGAGTTTGTAGGACCAAGATGAGGGGATGATGGTTCACGTCTCCGACACGCCGCACCGGGGCCGGAACATTGAACGATCCAGTCGGTTCCTACCTGCTCCTGACGCCCGAGTATGGATTCCTGTGTGCGCGGACGTGGGGGAGTACTCCAAAGGAGCGTCCTGCAACGCCTCAGCCGTGCGTGCTCAGGCGCTTGTCCCGGCCCGGCGGCCCCCCCGATTGGTTCTGAAACACCGTAGATCCCAAACAACTTCATCGCGGTTCGCAGGCGCCGACCGGCATAGGGAGTACCCATCCATGGCAGTTGTTCAATAGCGCTGCTTATTGATGAAATCGCTTCTGTTTTCCTCTCGAATGAGGGGAATGCAATGGCGCCCCGGGAAGGCACTGCTCTGAACCCAGCTTGCAGATGAAAGCCCACACAGACAGTCGAACGGGACGGCAAAGTCCTGGCGCCACGTACCTGGCAGCACGTGATGGAGCGCAAGGTCATGCTTCATGAGGAATTGAAGATCTCCCTGAGGTGGGACCGATCTGCACCTCTGTGGATGGCAGCGGTCATGCTTGCTATGACTTGGGCGTCGGAAACGATGGCTTCACCGGATCAGACGCGGCGCCTCGCAGACGCACAACAGGCAACGACTGCCCTCAACCTCAGTGCTCACGAGTTCGCGACTTTGGTGCCGCGCCCAGGCGGCAGCGCCAAATCGATGCAGGTTGCGCAAGCGACGAGTAGCGAAACCGGAGCCCAGCAGCTTTCGGAGCCGCAACGTGACTGGGCCCAGTCACTGTCCTGCGAACTTGGCCTTGCAAGGCGCGACATAGCGTTGCTGCAACATCTCGAGCGAGAGCACGATCGCGCCGAGGGGCTGTTGCAAAGTCTCGACGATGCGCGGCGCGAGGTCGAAACGCAAAAGGCGTTGGCAGCGAAGGCCGTCGACGACGCTTGCCGACTAAAGGAGGCTTCCCAACCGAATCAAGCGGGCGCGAGTGCCGTAGCTGAGTTGCAGGCATCGCTACAGCAGGAGCGCGAGCGGTCAGCACGGCTGGAGCAGGACCTCGTGGCCGCCCGCCGCGACCTCGACACTCAGAGCGCATTGGCGACTAAGGCAGGTGAGGAAGCGTCAGAGCTGAAACATGCGTCGGAGAGCAACGCCCTGGAGCTACGGAACGCCGTGCAACAGCAAAGCGATCGTTCGGCGCGGCTGGAGCAGGACCTCGTGACCGCCCGGCGCGACATCGAAACCCAGACTGCATTGGCGACTAAAGCAGGTGAGGAAGCGTCGCAGCTGAAACATGCGTGGGAGAGCAACGCCCTGGAGCTACGAAACGCCCTGCAACAGGAAAGCGATCGTTCGGCACGGCTGGAGCAGGACCTTGCAGCCGCGCGACTTGATGTCGAGTCCCAGACCGCGCTGGCGGCAACGGCGAAATCGGAACTTTTGAGGCAATCGATGCTAAAGGAGCGTGACAGGGCCGAGGCGCTGTCACAGGACTTCTCTCTGACCCGGAGCGCAATTTACGCATACGAGGCTCAGACCCTCAAGGCTGGAGGCGAATCTGCCGAGTTCGACCTAGCGGCTGCAAACGCCATGCCGCTCCCGGCCTTTGCGCAGGACGCGCACGACCGGATGGAGCGGCTGCAGCAAGAGCTCGCGGTGGCGCGGCGCGAGGCTGCGACCCAAACGGCACTGGCGGCGAAAGCCAGCGAGGAAGCGTCCCGGCTGAAAGCGGCAGGAGAGAGCGACGCAGCGGAGTTGCAGAAATCCGTGCAACAGGAGCGGGAGCGGACCGGTCAGCTCGAGCAGGCGCTCGCGGCCGCTCGACGAGACATCGATGCGCAGACGGCGCTGGCCGCAAAGGCGGGCGACGAGGTCGCCAGGCTGACGCTAGCGGCAAAGGCTGACGCCGAAGAGCAGAAACGGTCGATACAGAAGGAGCACGAGAGAGCCGATGCGCTGGCGCAGGATCTCTCGATGGCCCGCAGCAAGATCTACGCATACGAAGCTCAAGCCGCCCAAGCCAGTGAGGAAGCGGCACAGCTCAGACGAGCGGCGAGCGATACGGCCTCGCTGGAGCAATCGCAGCAGCGGGAACACGAGCGCGCTGAACAGCTATCCCAGGATCTTGCGAAAACGAGCCGCGAGCTCGACGCACAGACCAGAATGGCGTCCAACGCGAGCGAGGAAGTCACACGGATCAAGCAGGCCGCCGAGCGCGACTCGGCCGCGCTGCGGAGCTCATTGCAGCGCGAGCGCGAGCGCGCCGACGGATTGGAAAGGGATCTGGCGTTGGCGCGTCAAGATAACGGCGCACTCGTGGCGAAGGCTCCCTACGCCGCGTCTCCGCCGGCTACGACCGGCAAGGCAGTACGCCAGGAACCGGTGTCAGCGCCGGCGCGGCCAATCCAAAACCGGCCTGTCCAAGACCGAGCGGTCCAGGACGGAGCGATCCAAGACGTAGCCGTCCAAGACAAGCCGGTCAAAGATCAGGCCATAGCGGCGCGCAGCCAGGGCGATGCTCAGGTCAATCCTAACGACGGGGTGCAAGCGGTGAAATTGATCGCGCGCGCCAGCGCGCTGCTTGAACAGGGAAACATCGGCGCGGCGCGGATCGTGCTCGAGCGCGCCGCCGAGCTAGGGAGCGCGCAAGCAAGCTTCCTGCTCGCGGAAACCTACGATCCGCTGATCCTTCGAAATTTTGGAACGTACGGAACGCAAGGCGATCCCACTAAAGCGCAGACTCTTTATGCGCGGGCCGAGGCTGGAGGAATCAAGGAAGCGAAAACGCGAGCGGAAGCGCTGCGCCGATAGCACGGTCTGGTGAGGCGATCTCCAAAGCGACGATGCAATCAAGGATCGAAAGCGCCGCCACGGCCGCCGCATGTGTAGAGGAGTTGGTCGATGAAAAGGCTTACAGGATTGCGTCGGCTGCTCTTGCTCGCGGCGCTCGCACCATTGCTCCTGACCCCTCAGCTCGGGGCAGATGCGCAGCCGCAAGATATACGACCGCGCAAGGTTCGCCTGGCGCGGCCCGAGCCGCCGCTGCCACGGCCTGAGGTGGTCTCCATGAACGCCTGGACGGTCGGCCTCGCCGGGGGTCTGCTCGAGGGCGCACCAATTCGCCTCGCGGCCGAGATCGCCCGTGTGGTCGACGATGGGGATAACCTGCATGTTCTGCCGGTCGTCACTCGCGGTGCCGCGGAAAACCTCAATTCCCTGCTCTATTTGCGCGGCATCGATGCGGCCATCATCAACTCCGACGCGCTCGAGGAATACAAGAGCCAGGTTCCGGACATCCAGCGACGAATTGCGTATGTCCTCAATCTGTTCCCGTCCGAGCTGCATATTTTCGTTCGACCCGAGATTCGGAGCTTGAGTGATCTCGCCGGGAAGAAAGTCAATTTCAATACGCAGGGCACCGCTGCGGCCTATTCGGGGCCGCTGATCTTCAGCCGCCTCAATCTCGACGTCGAGAAGACGTTCATTCCGCACCAGATCGCACTCGAGCAGATGCGCAAAGGCGAGATGTCCGCCGTCGTCTTCATCACATCGAAGCCGGTGGATGCTTTCGTGCGAGGCCGTTGGGAGCCCGGCTTCAAGTTCCTGCCCCTCCCATACGAGAGCAAGTTCGAAGACTACTATCTTCCCGCCAGCCTCGATGCGACCGACTATCCCAATCTGATAAAGCAGGGCGAACGCGTTTCAACGATCGCCGTGCCGACTGCATTGGTCGCTTTCAATTGGCCGGCAAAGTCCAATCGCTCTGAGCGCGTCACACGCTTCATCGATCACCTATTCTCCCGGATCGACAGATTGCAGGCCCCCGGCTTCGATCCGAAGTGGAAATCCATCAACCTCGCTGCGACGGTTCCGGGTCTCGCGCGCGTCCCTGCGGCGCAGGCATGGCTGGATCGGCAGCCTCGCGCAACACAAGCATCACAATGAAACGCGCCGCGATCCTCCTTCTTGTTGCACTCGGCGGTACAGGCCGCATTGCGCTGGCCCAGGATCCCGCGACGGAGCTGCGTTCCTGCCTTCAGAAGGAACACGCGGACCGCCTGGGGTGTCTGAATAAATTGACGCGTTCCATCGCGCCTCAAAATGGCATGACGCCCGAAGACGACTGGATCGTCAGCCTGACGACCTCCCCCATAGACTACTCGCCGATCGCGACCGCTACGACGTCGTCACGCAGCGGGGCCGGCGAGTCCACGATGCAATTATCGATCCGCTGCCGCGCTGGCAGGACGGAACTGGCGCTCGCGGGCCCGGGCATCTCACGCGGAAGCGGTGATGATGCAATTTCCTATCGCGTCAACGACAATCCGGCAGTGCAGGTCGCAGCGGCCGCGCCGGCCTTCGGTCCTGGCGTCGCGTTCGCGGGCGATGTTGTTCGCCTGGTGCAGTCGCTTCCGGACGGCGGGGACCTTATCGTCCTCCTCTCGGCAAGGGGCGGGTCTGCGCATGACGGAACGTTCTCCCTCGCCGGGCTGGACGCGGCGCGCGCGAAGATGGCCTCGGCATGCAGGTGGCCGCGCGCGATTGCAGCACCTAATCATTGATGGCGAACAGATGATCTTGTTCGATGGAGGCGCATAATGATCAACTTTCATCTTAATGCCAAAGCGGCCGCGATGGCAGCGTTCGCCACTCTGCTTGCTGCATCGCCTGCGGGCGCGGAGCAAGGCGGCAAGTACTGGACGCCGGCAGACGGGCAACCCGCCCTGTACAGGGCGAGCCATGCGAGGCAACACATAGTGAAGCAGACGACGGCGAGGCGAAAACAGTCCGCGTTTGCCCGGATGGATGATCCGGCCGCAACCAAGAAGCAAGAGCATCACCTGATCCTTCAGGTGAATACCAATGACCCCGCCGCGATGAATCTCGCGCTCAACAACGCAACCAACGTGGCGGAATATTACAAGGACGCCGGCGAGAAGGTGAAGATCGAGGTGGTGACGTTCGGGCCCGGCCTGCACATGTTGCGTGAAGACACATCGCCGGTAAAGGCGCGCATTGAAGAGATGGCCCTGAGCACGCCCGAGGTTTCGTTCAAGGCCTGCGGCAACACCCGGGAGAAGATGCAGAAAAGCGAGAGCAAGGACATACCGATTGTTCGGCAGGCGGAGGTCGTGAAGTCGGGCGTCGTGCGCGTGATGGAATTGCAGGAAAAGGGATGGACCTACGTCAAGCCGTAAGAAAAGGTTCGAGCCTGCTCGCACGGGCGCGGAAGCCGCTGAAGAACAGATGATTTCGCGTACATCGCGTTCATTACCCCCGAGGTAATCGAACTGGGTCCCGCATCGGCGCATCTTCGGTCATGACAGGAGATGACCATGATCGCACTGCTGCTCTACCGGACCCTTGCAGACTACGTGTTGCCTCGCATCGCCTCTTGGGCCGTCACGTTCGCGGCTCGGATGCTGGCCCGGGGACTCAACATGCCCGAGCCGCTGGTGCACTCGACGGGTGACTATGTCGTCGCGCAGGTCACGGCACTCGAGCACAGCGTCGGCAGGAGCCTCTTCCCCGTCCTCAGCCGGCTGCTCCGCGCCTGGTGGCGCGGACTGCACTGAGTTCCCCCGCGCCCAACCCAGCCAAGGAGACCTCTGATGATCGACGCATCCACCTTCCTGCGCCGCGCCCTGCTCGCCGACGCCCTCTTCAGCGGCGTTGCCGCACTCGGCTTCACCGTCGGCGCCGGTACGTTCGCGACGGTATTCAACCTGCCCGAAGCGCTGTTGCGCGAAACCGGCCTGTTCCTGATCGCCTACACCGCACTGGTGGGGTGGCTCGCCTCGCGCACAGTGGTGCCGAAGCCGCTCGTGCTGCTGGTCGTGGTCGGCAACGCCGCCTGGACGGTCGGCAGCATCGCAGTGCTGTTCTCGGGCACGGTGTCACCGAACCTCGCCGGCGAACTCATGATCATGGCGCAGGCAATCGCGACCGGCGTATTCGCCGAGCTGCAATATGTGGGCTTGCGAAAGAGCGGGAGCGCAGTGGCTGCCTAAACAACAATGTACCCCCATGTCCCGCCTTCGGCCGGGCATGACGGTGGGCCCAAAGGGGCGACGCGCGGGTTATGCCCGTGCGCGGCTCTTTTTGGCAACGGCATGGCCGTTGAGCTTCTTCTTTTTGGCACCCTTCTTGAGACTCTTGGCACCCGTCTTCTGCGCCTTGCGCTCCGCGCGCGCCTTCACCCTGGCACGTTCCGCACGCGCCTCGGCGCGCTGCTTCTTGCGCTTGTTCTCACAGGAAGGGCACTTGCAGCCGATCGGCTTGAGATAGGCTTTGAAATAGTCGGTGCCGTAATCATAGTTGATCTCCTCGCCCGGCTCGATGTTCTTGATGGCGCGGATGAACACCTTGCGCTCGCGCGGGCGGACGTCGGATTCCGCGTTGGGCCGACAGGAATGGTTGATGTAGCGCGCGAGATTCTTGCGCACCGAGCCATCGATGGTCCAGCGGCCGTTGAGCTCGAACAGATATTTGTTCTCGATCTCGTCGTGCTCAGGAATGCGGCAGTCCAGGATCGGCCCGAAATAGCGGATGATCCGGGTGCCTTTCTTGATCGGCATGGTGGCGAAGAGGCCAAGTCCGGTCTTGGAGCGGCCGACGCGATAGGATTTGCGGGAAGCGATGGCTGGCATGATCGAGAGGCATGAGGACGCAAATAGGGCCGGATGCCCCAAGCGAAGCCGCTCTTCTAGAACGATTCCGCGCCGCTGTCAGGTCTATCTCACCGCGCTCAGGCCTTGCCCACAGTCAACTTGCCCATAGTGAAGGTGTCGATGGCTTGAGTTCCGCAAGACACGGGCGGTGCCTGTCACATTCCGTTGGCCAGCGTCAGGTCGGCAGCCTCCCCGCCACCGTCGACTTCAGGATCGCTTCCAGCAGTTGCTCGGCCGTCGTGCCCGCGGGCAGCCGTTCCAAAATATCCTCGAGCCGCCCGTCGAGCAGCAGCATGGTGAAACCGTGCACCATCGACCAGGCCCGCGCGATCGCCGCGCCCTGCTCGACGGTCAGGTTGTCGCCGCGGATCGGCTCCTGGCGCATCGCGCCGATGGCATTGGCAAGTCCGGCAAAAGAGGATTCCGCCGCCTCGTGCAGCGAGGGCCTGGAATAGTCGAGCCGCTCGGTGCGGAACATCAGACCGTACATGCCGGGATGGGCCTGGGCATAAGCCACATAGGCTTTCGGTCGCGCCAGCGCCCGCTCCAGCGGCGAAGTGACCGCCTCGCAGGACGCGGCCATCGCCGCGTTGAATTGGCGGAAACCGATCGCCGCGAGCTCACTGACAAGCCCCGTGAGATCGCCAAAATGATGCGTCGGGGCCGCATGCGACACGCCAGCCTCGCGCGCCACCGCGCGCAGCGTCAGGCCGGCGAGCCCGTCGCGCTCCAGCACTCGTTCGGCGGCCTGGAGCAGAGCCTCGCGTAAGGCGCCATGGTGATAAGGCGCCTCGGTCTTCACACTCGCCGGGCGGCGAGCCGGGCGAGGTGACGAGGGTGTCTTCTTGGGCGCGCGCGCGCGGCGAGCCGTTTCGCTTTTGGTATCGCTCTTAGCCATTTACAAGCTATATGACGCAATATTGACAGTGTAAAGATTTCACTTGACGTCAGCAGCGATCGGCCCTATGCCATCTTTACGATGTAAAGATAGGGATACGCCGTGTTTCAGGATGCGACCGCCGAGCGCCGCAACAACATCGCTCCGATTCCGTTCGAGGCGGACGCGCCTTTCCTCAAGATCATCGGCGAATTGCCGCGCGAGCTGAACGGCACGCTTTATCGCAATGGTCCCAATCCGCAGTTCGAATCCCCTGGCGCACACTGGTTCGTCGGCGACGGCATGCTGCACGCCTTTCACCTCGAAGACGGGCGTGCCTCCTACCGCAACCGCTGGGTCCGGACGCCGAAATGGCTCGCCGAGCACGATGCCGGCCGGGCGTTCTTCGGCAAGGGCTTCGGCAACAGATTGCCGGACGCGCCCGCCCATGTCACCGACGGCGGCGTCGCCAACACCAACATCATCTTCCACGCCGGCAAGCTGCTCGCGCTGGAAGAGGCGCATCTGCCGACCGAGATCGAGCCGGGCACGCTGGCGACGCGCGGCTATCATAATTATCAGGGCCGCGTCGCCGGCAGCTTCACCGCGCATCCGAAGATCGACCCGGTCACGGGCGAGCTGGTGTTCTTCGGCTACAATGCGGCGGGGCCGCTGACATCGGCGCTCTCGTACGGATCAATCGATGCGTCCGGCAAGGCAACGCGCTTCGAGAGGTTCGAGACGCCCTATGCCAGCATGGTGCACGACTTCATCGTCACCGACAATCACGTGCTGTTTCCGATCCTGCCGCTCACCGGCAGCAAGGAGCGCGCGATGACCGGCAAGCCGCCCTACGCCTGGGAGCCTGAGAAAGGAGCCTATGTCGGCGTGATGAAACGCAACGGATCGAGCAAGGACATCGTCTGGTTCCGCGGTGAAGCCTGCTACGTCTTCCACATCATGAATGCGTGGGAAGAAGGAAATCGCATCATCGCCGACGTCATGCAATTCGACGAAGCGCCGCTGTTTCCGCATCCCGACGGCTCGCCCGTCAAACGTGAGACACCGTTCGCCCGCCATTGCCGCTGGACCTTCGATCTCGCGGGGAATACCGACCGCTTCCAGCAGACTTATCTCGACGATCTCACCGGCGAATTCCCGCGCGTCGACGATCGCCGCGCGGGCTTGAAGAGCCGTCACGGCTGGTACGCCTGCGCCAATCCGAAGGCGCCGATGTTCGGCGCGCTGTGCGGCATCGTCCATGTCGACGGCACCGGCAAGCGGCTCGGCCAATATCTGCTGCCGGGCGGCGACACCATCTCCGAGCCGGTCTTCGTCGAGCGGTCGAAGGATGCGCCCGAGGGCGACGGTTGGTTGCTGGCTGTGGTCTGGCGAGCGCGGGAGAACCGCAGCGACCTCGCCGTGTTCAACGCCACCGACATCGAGGCTGGCCCCGCCGCTCTGGTGCAGCTCGGCCATCGCGTGCCCGACGGCTTTCACGGCAATTGGGTGGAAGCGCAATAGCCCGCCTCCTCGCCACTCCGGCACTGCGGACCCATCATCAGCGAGACCGCGCATGCACGTCCCCGCGATTACCGCAAACTATCTCGCCGTCCTGGCGCTGATCTACGCTGCGCTTGCGCTCCAGGTGATCCGGCTGCGTCGGAGCAACGGTGCCGCCTTCAACGACGGCGGTAACGAACGCCTGCGCAGTGCGATCCGCGCCCATGGCAATTTCATGGAATACGTCCCCATCATCACGCTGATGATCGCGTTTCTCGAAATGTCCGGCGTATCGCCGTTGCGCATTCATTTGCTGATGGGAGCCCTCGTGCTGTCGCGGCTGTTGCATCCTCTCGGCATGTACGCGACGCCGGGCTCGCGCAGATTCGTGATCTGCCGCGGCGGAAGCATCTTCCTGACCATCGGTCTTCTGGTCTCCAGCGCGCTGACCATCCTGTCGCGCCTGCCCTGGGCTGCCGTCGCCGACGAAATATCCGACCAAGCCATTGCAGCAATTCAGTTTTTACAGGTCATTCACGTCATTTTGACACTGTAAAGATTTTGCTTGACCCGGCGCCGGCCCTGAACTACCAATCTTGACATCGTAAAGATGGCTTCGATCGAGGCGAACATGACGATCTTCCTGATCCTTGCTCCCTACGGCGCCTACACCTTTCTGATGCTCATGACCTCGGCCACGATCTCCGTATTCGCGGCCTGTGCGATCTGCCTCGCCACGATCGCAATCGACGTTGCGCGCGGCCGTTCTGTGAAGATCCTGGCTGCGGGTTCGGCGATCCTGTTCGCCGGCATCGGCCTTTTCCTCGCGCTGCACGATCCCTGGCTCAGCACGCTCGGCGTCAAGCTCTCGGTCGACATCGGCATCTTCGTCATCTCGCTCGGCTCAATGCTGGCGCGCCGCCCATTCACGCTGCAATACGCGATCGAATCCGTGCCGGCCGAAACCGCGGCGATGCCAGGCTTCCTGACTGCCAACTACTTCATCACCGGCGCATGGACCCTGGCTGCTCTTCTGATGATGGCCGCCAACATCGTGCTGCTCTACTTCCCGGGCCTGCCGGTTTGGCTCGGCATCGCCGTCGCTTTCGCTGCCCGCAACAGCGCGATCTATTTCACCAAATGGTATCCCGAATATCGCCAGCTCAAGTATGGTGCGCCCGGTGGCGCGCTGCCCGAAGTCCAGTGAGACAGGATCGACAATGAAGGACGCATTCGCCCGCCTCGCCTCCGACTTCCTGTCGGCCATCGTCTTCCTGGTGATCTATCTCATCACCGACAACGTCATCCTGGCGACGTCGGTGGCGATAGCAGGCGCGATCGCGCAAGTGATCTATGCCCGCGTGAAGGGGCGCGAGCTCGGCTACATGACCTATGCGAGCCTCGCGCTCGTCGTCGTGCTCGGGACGGTGACGCTGCTGACCAACGACCCTCGCTTCATGTTGGCAAAGCCTGCGATCGCGCATTTCGCGATCGGCGCGATCATGCTCAAGCGCGGCTGGATGCTGCGCTACATGCCGCCGGTCGTGGTCGAGACCGCGCCGGAATATGTCACCGCTGCGGGCTATGCCTGGGCGGCGCTGATGTTCGTCCTCGGCGCCGGCACGATCGCCGTCGCCTCCACCGGCGACCTGAAGCTGTGGGCGTTCTACATCTCGGCGGTCGCAGGCGGCGCCAAGGCCCTCGCCTTTGCCGTGCAGTACGTGGTGTTCAGGCTGGTCGTCACCAGCCGCCGGCGCGCTGCCGCCCGCGCCTGAAGGACCCCAGCGGGCGTTGAAGGGCCGTTAGGAACCCGCCCCGACTTGCGCTATAGGCTCAGCCCAGGACTGGCTGTGGATCATCGCAGCCCGCCGGATCATGTTCGGGAGACGCGAATGGCCGTGGACGGCAACTGGAATCTCACCATGACGACGCCGATGGGCGAACGCCAGGCGACGCTGAGCCTGAAGACCGCGGGCGGCACGCTCACGGGCACGCAGGGCGCGGACGGCAATACCGCCGATATTTTTGACGGCGCCGTCTCTGGCGACAACGTCTCCTGGAAAGTCTCGATCACCAATCCGATGCCGCTGACGCTCGAATTCACCGGCACGGTTGCCGGCGACAGCATCAGCGGCGAGATGGGCATCGGCCCGATGGGCAGCTTCCCCTTCACGGGCACGCGGGCTTAGGCCTCTACCTCGCCCCGCTCTCGCGGGGCGAGGTGACGACTAGCCCAAATTCAACTCCTTGAAGAAGTCGTTGCCCTTGTCGTCGATGATGATGAAGGCGGGGAAGTCGACGACTTCGATGCGCCAGATCGCTTCCATGCCGAGCTCGGGATATTCGAGCACCTCGACCTTCTTGATGCAGTGCTCGGCGAGGTTCGCCGCCGCGCCGCCGATCGAGCCGAGATAGAAGCCGCCATATTTCTTGCAGGCCTCGCGCACCGCGGGCGCGCGGTTGCCTTTCGCTACCATCACCATGGAGCCGC
Organism: Bradyrhizobium sp. USDA 4472; assembly: GCF_054058595.1. NCBI lineage: Bacteria > Pseudomonadati > Pseudomonadota > Alphaproteobacteria > Hyphomicrobiales > Nitrobacteraceae > Bradyrhizobium > Bradyrhizobium sp. USDA 4472. The sequence goes on along the minus strand of NZ_JBSSAM010000001.1, from coordinate 5,222,029 downwards.
CGGCGGCCTGGAACTGGTCGACGAAGGAATCCATGCGGCCTGCGGTGGTCGGACCGAACGCACCGGAAGCGTAACCCTCGGGCGTCTTGGCTGGACCGGCATAGTAGACCGGATGATTCTTGAAATAGTCCGGCAGCGGCTCGCCCTTGTCCAGGCGCTCGCGCAGCTTGGCATGCGCGGAGTCGCGTGCGACGATCATGGTGCCGCTCATCGAGACGCGCGTCTTGATCGGGTACTTCGAGAACGTCGCCAGGATGTCCTTCATCGGCTGGTTGAGGTCGATCTTGACCACCTCGCCGCCAAGCGACTCCTCGACCTCAGGCAGATACTGCGCCGGATTGTGCTCGAGCTCTTCGAGATAGATGCCGTCTTTGGTGATCTTGCCCAGCACCTGGCGATCGGCCGAGCAGGACACGCCCAGCCCGATCGGCAGCGAAGCGCCGTGACGCGGCATACGGATCACGCGCACGTCGTGGCAGAAATACTTTCCGCCGAACTGCGCGCCGACGCCGAGCGACTGCGTCATTTTGTGGATTTCCTTCTCCATCTCGACGTCACGGAAGGCGTTGCCATCGGGCGAACCGTGGGTCGGCAGCGCATCGAGATAGCGGGCAGAGGCGAGCTTCACCGTCTTCATGCAGAGCTCGGCCGAGGTGCCGCCGATCACGATGGCTAGGTGATACGGCGGGCACGCCGCGGTGCCGAGCGTCAGGATCTTCTCCTTGAGAAAAGCGAGCAACCGGTCCTTGGTCAGCACCGAGGGCGTGGCCTGGAACAGGAAGCTCTTGTTGGCGGAGCCGCCGCCCTTCGCCATGAACATGAACTTGTATGCGTCGCCGCCCTCGGCGTAGATCTCGCACTGTGCCGGCATGTTGTTGGCAGTGTTCTTCTCCTCGTACATCGACAAGGGCGCGACCTGCGAGTAGCGCAGATTGCGGCGCAGATAGGCATCGCGCGCGCCTTCCGACAGCGCCGCCTCGTCGTCACCGTCGGTGAGGACGTTGCAGCCCTTCTTGCCCATGATGATTGCCGTGCCGGTGTCCTGGCACATCGGCAGCACGCCGCCGGCCGCAATGTTGGCGTTCTTGAGGAAGTCCAGCGCGACGAACTTGTCGTTCGGGCTTGCCTCGCCGTCCTCCAGGATCGCGCGGAGCTGCTTCAGATGGCCGGGACGCAGATAATGGTTGATGTCGCCGAAAGCCGCCTCGGACAGCGCCCGCAACGCCTCGCGCGACACCACCAGCATGTCCTTGCCCAGGACCTTCTCGACCCTGACACCCTCGGACGTGATCTTCTTGTAGGGCGTCTCGTCCTTGCCCAGCGGAAACAGCGGGGTGTGCTTGTAGGGCGGCACGGGCTTCGAGGCATCGGGGAAGGCGGTTGGTGCGTTCATGAGGCAAATCTCGGGGTTCGCGAGCCCTCGTTCGGGCCCTGGCTGAGAAGCGTTCTAAGCTTTTTTACCGCAAAGGGAAGGCGTTCTGGCACGGCCGGAGCATCCCGATTCGGGCCGCGGCAACCGTTTTGGTGGCCGGCTTCGTCGATGGGTGGTGTTGATCGTGCCCAACGGAGGCGGGTTGCACCCCCTTGCACTTCGCGCGCGGCAACGGTTCAATGCGCGCCCTCAAGGGGCTTTTCATCATGATTTTCAAATTGGACTTTCGGGGCGCGATGTTGGTCGCCGCCGCAATCACCGGCCTTTTGACGCTTGCCTCGCCTGCGCGCGCGGACCAGTGCGACGACATCGCAAAGCAGCTGGCCGGCGGCATCGACGGGCTGAAGGTCAATTTCAAGGCCGCCAACATCATTTACCTGACGCATCCGGCGGCAAAGGAGCTTTCGCTCGGCTGCCGCGCGCGGGGACAGGCCTATTCCAACGAGCTCTACGCCAAGGGCGACCGCAAGCCGACACCGCAGTTCTATGATCTGGTGGGGTCGGCGGCAGCGATCATCTTCACAGTGACGAAGGACGACACCACGACAGGCGCAACGCGCTGCCTGAAGCGCATGGGCCTCTTGCGCGGCGACAAGATCACGATGCGCTACAAGCGCCTCAACATGGAATGCACGCGCACCAAGACGGACGCATCGATCGCGATCACGCGACCGAAGGACGAGTAGCGCGGCGCTTTCACGACAGACCCGGTGCGCATGGGGTCTAGACACCGGTTGCTGCACACCCCGTCAGCGCGAGTTGAGCACCGCCCGAAGGCCGACCCGCGCTTGATGTAACGGGCGCACCAGATCCCTCGCATTTTATCGATTGGCTTGACGGAAGTTTTGTCTCCTCCGGCGCAGGGTCAGTTGTTTCAATCTATGAGGATCCGTGGATGAGCGTTTCAAGCGTTGCACCGCCCCCTGTCACGATCGTGGTGGCGAGCTACGACACCACCAAGCAGCCGGACGACCAGACCAAGGCGAAGGACAACGACCCGACCAACCAGCCCACGCAATCTGCGCCGCTGCCGCCCGGCCAGGGCACCCGGATCGATCAGCTCGCCTGACCGCGCCTGCCTGCGATGAACAGCCCGGTCCTGACGGCCGGGCTTTTCGCGCGTCCGGCCGCATCTTTGCCGGATAGCACAGCCAGACTCATGCGAGCCTGCCGGGACCGCGCATGATCGCACGCCTGTTGTTGCAAAACACGATCTTCACCGCCGCGATGGGTGCGCTGTTGTTGGCATCCGCCGGCACGCTGCATTGGCCGTCCGCCTGGGTGTTCCTTGTGACCTCCGCAACGATCGGCCCGCTCTGCGGGTGGTGGCTCTACCGGTTCGATCCGGCGCTCCTCGCGGAGCGTCTCCGTCCAGTGATCCAGCGCGATCAACCGGCCGCCGACAAGGTCTTCATCATCGCCTTCATGGCGGGTATGCTGGCGTGGCTCATCGCCATCGGTCTCGACCGACGCGCTGCTGCTTCCAACGTACCGCTCGCCTTGCAGGCTCTCGGCTTTTTGCTGTACCTCGCCTGCACGTTGTTCACGATGTGGGTTTTTCGCGAAAACTCGTTCGCCGCGCCGGTGGTGAAGCTGCAGGCGGAGCGCGACCAACACGTGATCTCGAGCGGGCCCTATGCCCATGTCCGCCATCCCATGTACAGCGGCATGATCCTGTTCTTCACCGGAGTGCCGCTGCTGTTGGGCTCATGGTGGGGGCTAGCCTTGGCGCCTGTTTTTCTGGTCCTGCTTGCAGTCCGCATCCGGATCGAGGAGCGCACGTTGCGCGCGGGACTGCCGGGCTATTCGGACTACGCGGCGCGGGTGCGCTATCGGCTGCTGCCGGGCGTGTGGTGATTTAGGCGTCCAGTTCGCGATAGCGTCGGAATATGCCCTGCTCGTTGAAGGGAATGCGGCGCTTGCTGGCGAGGTAGGCCTTGATGTTCGGCCGCGCGGCAACGCGGTCGTGCAGGCCGACGAGACCGGGGATGTTTTTCTCGAACGCCTTCATGCGCTTGGGAAACGCGTAGCGCAGCCCGTCGACGATCTGGAACAGCGAGAGGTCGACATAGGTCAAACGACGACCAGCGACATACCCGGCGCCATTGCCGTCGAGAAGCTGCTCGAAATACCCCAGATATTTCGGCACGCGCTCGTCCCAGAATTCGGCCGTGCGCTTCTTCGCCGGCGCCTTCTGGTCCTCGTAGTACAGCGACGGCCCGAGCGGATGATGAGTGTCGTGAATCTCGAGCACGAGGTCAGTGATGGTGAGCTGAAGCTGGTGCACCCAGATTCTTCCCGCTTCCGTCTTCGGCGCAAGCCCATGCCGCGCGCCGAGATAGAGCAGGATGTTGGCGGTCTGGCCGATGACGAGCTTGCCCGCTTTCAGAAATGGCGGCGCAAAGGGCGGCGTACCCTTTTGAGTATCCATCATCTTCATCATCGCGCCGGAACCGAGCGGGCCTCGCGCGACATCGACGTAAGCCGCACCCGCCTCCTCCAGCGCCAGGCGCACATATTCGCCGCGGCCCTGGATTTCGGGCCAGTAGTAGAGTTCGTATTTCATGGGACAGTCCTTTGAGAGGCGCGCGGGACAAGCCTATCACGTGACGCAAGTTCCGTCGTCGTAGGCAGACAACAAGCAGCCAAACAAAAAGGGCGCCGTGCCGAAGCACGACGCCCGCGTTTTCCGCTGTGCGCGATCAGTTGGTCTGCTGTATGGCCGACAATTCCCAGGGACTGCCGGCGCGGCGCGCGAACGTCCAGACTTCGGTGACCTCGCCCGGCTGCTCGCTGCCCGCGACGATGGCGCCGGTGTTGCGATCGACCGTCTTGTCGGTGAGCGCGAAGCGCATCGCCACCGTGGCATAGTCGGTTTGGCCTTCGCGCCAGGCCTCCGCGAGGTCGCCCTGCAACAGCTTGACGTTGGTCACCTTGTTGACGGCGTTGCGCGCGCGGTTCTCTGCGAGATCCCTTTCGAAATAGGAGACCATTTCCGGCGTCGCCAGCGTGTGCAGCTTGGCCACGTCCTCATTCGACCAGGCCGACTGAATCTCGCCGAGCAGGCGTTCGAACGCCTGGTAGTCATCAGGCTTGATCTCGAGCGGCGCGTTGTTGGCGCCGAAGCCGAAGCCGCCACCAAGGCCGCTGCGATAGTTCGTCTGCGGTCCGGGACCGGCACCAGCATCCGCGCCGGCATAGGCCGCCTGCGGCGCGTTGCGGCGCTGCCACCAGGACATCGCCAGACGAACCACGAACACCACGAGTGCAATCTGGATGATCAGACCCAGAATCGAGGACAGGCCGCCGAGGCCGCCGAACAGGCCACCACCGAACAGCATGCCGAGAAGGCCTGCACCGAGGAAGCCGGCGGCGAGACCTCCGAGGAAGCCGCCGCCCCGGCCGAACAGGCCGCCGCGCGCAGGCGCGGCCGAGTTCATCCCGACGCCGGGCTGGCTGTAAGTGCGATTGAATTGCGAGGCGGAGCCCGGCGCCGTCGTGGTCGACGGCGGGGCCGAGAAAGTGCGCGAGCCGCGCGAACCCGACGAGAACCCGCCACCGACGCGGGCGTCGGCGGACGAGATCGCAAGCGTCGTTGGCAGCGCGAGCGCCAAAACGATGGCAATCGTCTTCACGAGACTGCGGGACCATTGCGAGAAATTCATGTGCGTTTCCCAAATCCCCGGCATGGGGACGTGATCCTAAGATGGGCAGCCTTCTACAAAAGTGAAGCCGGTTCCGGAACCCCTCCTGCGGCCCTCGGTCGCGGGGACGTGGCAAAACCCCATGTTTGCCGAGGGCCTGGTCAAATACTGGCGAAGCTGCGGTCGCGCGTTACCGGCGATCTTTCAGCGAGAAAGGGCCGGCGCGCCGTCCCGCCTTCATCCCTGCTTCGTCATCGTCTCCTTCACCGCCGCCACGAGCTGGCTCAGGGTGAACGGCTTGGGCAGGAAGTCGAACTGCTGGCCCTCGGGCAGGCTCTTCTCGAAGGCATCCTCGGCGTAGCCGGAGACGAAGATGAATCTGATGTCGGGGTTCCTCTCCCGCATTGCCTTGAGCAGCGTCGGGCCATCCATTTCAGGCATCACGACGTCGGAGACAACGAGATCGATCCCGCCGCTCTGCTCTTCGAGCACCTCCATCGCCTCGACGCCGTTCTCGGCCTCGACCACGGTGTAACCGCGCGAGCGCAGGCCGCGAGCGTTCAGCGCGCGAAGACCCTCTTCATCCTCGACCAAGAGGATCGTGCCCTGCCCCGTGAGGTCGGTGCGGGGCTTCGCATCCACCGTCGCAGGCGCGGCCTCTTTCGGGGCGCCATGCGTCGCGCTCGGCACCGCGGGAAGCTCGACCTGCACGTCAGGCTCGGCGTGGTGGCGCGGCAGGAAGATGTAGAAGGAGGTGCCCTGCCCCGGCTCGGAATCGACGTAGATGAAGCCGCCGGTCTGCTTGACGATGCCGTAGACGGTGGAGAGGCCCAATCCGGTGCCCTTGCCGACTTCCTTCGTGGAGAAGAACGGCTCAAAGATCTTGTCCCTGATATCGGCGGGGATGCCGGTGCCGGTGTCGGCGACCTCGATTCGCACATAATCCGCCGCCGGCATGCCCTTGTAGGCGAGCTTGCCGGCCTCGTCGGTGGCGACATTGGCGGTGCGGATGATCAGCTTGCCGCCGTCCGGCATGGCATCGCGCGCATTCACCGCCAGGTTGACGATGACCTGCTCGAACTGGGAGACGTCGACCTTGACCGGCCAGAGATCACGGCCGTGGATCAGGTCGAGCTTGACCTTCTCGCCGATCAGCCGGCGCAGCAGCATGGTGAGATCAGACAGCGCGTCGCCGAGATCGAGCACCTGCGGCCGCAGCGTCTGGCGCCGGGAGAACGCGAGCAACTGCCGCACCAGCGTCGCAGCACGCGTCGCGTTCTGCTTGATCTGCATGATGTCCTGGAACGACGGGTCGGTCGGCTTGTGCGCGTTCAGCAGGAAGTCGTTCGCCATCATGATGGCGGAAAGCACGTTGTTGAAGTCGTGAGCGATGCCGCCGGCGAGCTGGCCGACCGTCTCCATCTTCTGCGACTGGTTGATCTGGTTCTCCAGCGCGCGCCGCTCGGTGGTTTCGAGCATGTGCACGATCGCGGCTTCCGCGTCGTTCTCGGCCGCATCGACAGGCGTGACGAAGAACTGGCCCCAGCGCTCCTTGCTTCCTTCCAGCGCCACCTCGACCGGGGCGATGTCGGCCTTGCCCTCGGCGGCCTGGTTGATGGCGGCGATCACCAGATGGCGGTCGCGCGCATTGATGGCGCGGAAGATCGACTTGCTGGCGCTGTCCAACCCGAGACCCTGCGCGAGCTTGGCGTAGCGCGCATTCGCCCGCACGACGTTACCAGCGCGATCGACCGTGGCGATCGCCATCGGCGTATGGTCGAAGAAGCGCATGAACCGCACTTCGGCGGCGCGATCCGGGTCGCTCCGCTCATCGCGGGCCCGGCTGATGACGAGCGTGCGCGACGGTCCAGGCGCGCCGTCGGCGCCGAAGGCGAGCTTGTGATAGAGCCGCACCGGCATGGTCTTGCCGGTGCGCATGCGCAGATCGATGTCGAAGACTTCGGTCTTCACCTCGCCCGGCACCGCCACGATGGCACTCAGCAGCGAAGCGCCGTCGCCCGACACGATGTCGGCGAGCCTCAAGCCGCCCGAGCCGATCTCGGCGAGATCGTAGTCGAGCCAGTTCGCCAGCGTCGCGTTGACGTAAGCGAGCTCGCCGGCAGGATTGACCGAGAAGAAGCCGCACGGCGCATGATCGAGATATTCGATCGCGTGTTGGAGCTCCTGGAACACATCCTCCTGGCGCTCGCGGTCGCGAGTGATGTCTGCAATCGACCATACCGCATATTTGGCCTCGCGCTTTCCGGTGCCGAGCGGACGCACCCGCATGCGCAGCCAGCGGCCCTGGCTGCCGTCCTGGCCGGAAATGCGAACCTCTTCCTGCTGGCGCTTGCCTTCGCGCGCCGCCTTGAGCAGGCGGAACACCGCTTCGGAGACGTCGGGATTACCGATGAAGACGCGCTCGACCGGCCGGACGTCCTGAGGACCGGCCGCGCCCGTCAGCGTCAGGTAGGCCGCATTGGAATAGACCACATGGCCGCGCGGATCGGTCACCGCGAGGCCGTCGAAGGCGTAATCGGAGATGCGGCCGATGATGGGATCATCGAGATTGCGGTCGGCGAAGCGGATGATCCCGGCGGCAAAGGCAAACAAATTGAACAGGCCGATCATCGCCAGCACGGCGAGGATGCCGAGGATGTAGGGCTGCGCCTGCGCGCGCCCCAGCGTCATCAGCCCGACGGCGACCGCAACGAGGCCGGTGGCCACCAGAAGCACCAGCGCAATGCTGCCCGAGCGCGGCGACGGCTCATGCGCCGCAACGGGCTCGCGTGACAGGTCGTGGTCGGTCTCGGCGGTCATTTCACGCTAGTGCAGCCTATCGTCAGAGAATCAACGTGCCACGGGGCACGTGGGGTCCTCCCTGCCTGAATCGGACCCGCGGACGCAAGGGCGGCAGGAGCGAAACGTACCCTGATTCCCAGTTTACAGCCATTTCCGGTACTTTTCGGGGGTTTTATTGCCGCGCCGCGCTGAAACCGCGCTTCATCCGCATGACGTAGCCGATGACTTCGGCGACCGCATGGTAATGCTCCATTGGAATCTCCTGGTCGATCTCGACGGTGGCGTAAAGCGCGCGGGCCAGTGGCACGTTCTCGACGATCGGGATATCGTGCTCGCGCGCGATCTCCCGGATCTTGAAAGCCAGGTTGTCGACGCCCTTGGCGACGCAGATCGGCGCCGACATGCCGCGCTCGTAGGCCAGTGCCACCGAATAGTGGGTCGGGTTGGTGACGATCACCGAGGCCTTGGGAACCGCCGCCATCATGCGCTTCTTGGAGCGCTGCTGCCGCAATTGCCGAAGCTTGCCCTTGATGTGCGGGTCACCTTCCGACTGCTTGAACTCTTCCTTGATCTCCTGAAGCGACATCTTCTGTCGCTGGAACCAGCTGCGATACTGGAAGAAATAGTCGCCGATCGCGATGATCGCGAGGGCGGCGACCACGGCGCCGAGCAGATGGACGGTCATGCCGGTGGTGGCGCCCAGCATGGCCATCGGATCCAGCTTGACCATCGCCTCCGTGCGGTGCCGCTCTGGCCACAGGATCGTGGTCATGACGGTGCCGAGCACGACGATCTTGCCGATGCCCTTGAGAAAATTGACCCCGGCCTGCTTGCCGAAGATGCGCTTGAAGCCGGCCGCCGGCGAGAGTTTGCTGAGTTTGGGGGTGAGGGATTCGGCCGACCACACCAAGCGGTGCTGGAGCATGTTGCCGGCAATGGCCGCGATCACCAGCATCAACAGCGGCACGCCGACCGCAGCCAACACCGCGACCTCGATCTGCTGCATCAGCGCAAGCAGGTTTCCCGGATCAGTTTTGATCATCCAGGAATTGGCCAGCAGATTGCGCATCGGCGTCAGCAGCCCGCTGCCGACCGAGCCGGAGAAGGTCGAGACCACGAGCGTGCCGCCCGCGATCATGAACCAGGTGTTGATCTCCTGGCTTTTCGCAACGTCGCCGCGTTCGAGCGCCTGGTCGAGACGCTTTTGCGTCGGGTCTTCTGTTTGACTTTCCGGATCGTTGTCTTCTGCCATCGATCCCTCTTATTTCAACGGGAGCATCTGGTGCATGACACCGATGAAGTAGTCGAGATAGGTGCCCATCATCGCCGTGAGCACCACCGCCAGCACCATGAAGCCCGCGAAGATCGATAGCGGCACGCCGACGAAATAAACCTGCATCTGCGGCATCAGCCGCGCCAGAACGCCGAGACCGATATTGAAGACGAGGCCGAACACCAGAAACGGCCCGGAAAGCTGCAGGCCGAGCAGGAACGCTGCGGAAAAGGCCCGCGTGGCGAGCGCGGCGACGTCACCACTCGAGACGGTCTCGCCCGGCGCGAAGATGGCGTAGCTGTCGTTCAGCGCCGCGATCACCAGATGATGGCTGTCGGTGGCGAACAACAACGTCACGCCCAGCATGGTCAGGAAATTGCCGACCAGAACGCCCTGCTGTCCCTGAGTCGGATCGACCGAGGTGACGAAGCCGAGCCCCATCTGCTGCGCGATCACGGCGCCGGCGACCTGCAGCGCCGACAGTGTCACGCGCGCGGTCGCGCCAAGCACGATGCCGATTACGATCTCATGCAACATCAACACCAGCATTGGCGCGAGCGAGCCCATGTCGACTTGATAGGCATTGCGATGCAGCGGCAGGATGATCAGCGTGAGTAGAAGCGCGATCGACAGCTTCACCCGCGTCGGGATGTTGGTCTCGCCCAGCCCCGGCAGCAGCATCACCATCGCACCGACCCGGGCGAAGGCGAGCATGAAGGCCGCGGCAAGCGCCGGCAACAGCGAGACGTCGATGCGCATGACCGGCGCATTGTGCCTCAGCCGCCGATGATTCGCGACGAGATCCGCAGCATGTGGGAATGAAGTGCGTCAGCCATGAACGGCAGCGCCAGCAGCATTGTGGCAAAAATGGCCAAGATCTTCGGCACGTAGACCAGCGTCTGTTCCTGGATCTGCGTCAGCGCCTGGAACAGCGACACGATCACGCCGACCACGAGCCCGACCACCATCAGCGGTGAGGATACGATCACGATCGTCCAGATCGCGTCGCGGGCGACGTCGAGGGTCTCAGGTCCGGTCATTTCAAATTTCCGCTGCTGGTTGTCTTGACGGCTTGAAAGAAGCGAATGGTGAGTAGCGAATGGCGAATGGGGGCCGCTCGCCATTCGCCACTCGCCCCCGAGATCAAATCGGCATCTTCATGATGTCTTCATACGCCGCGATCACACGGTCGCGGACCGAGACCAGCGTGGACACCGCGACATCGGTATCGGCAACCGCCGTCACCACGTCCATCACGTTGGCCTTGCCGTTGGCCATTGCCACCGTCTGCGCGTCCGATCTGCGGCCCGACTCCATGACGCTGCCGACGGCGTCTTTCAGCAGCGCAGCAAAGGATTGCCCGTTCGGTTCGCTGCCCTTGCCGGCGGCGGTGTTTTCCAGCACGCGCGCAAGGTTGGCATAGGCATTGGCCGCGATTGTCGGTGTTGCCATGGCTTAGAGGTCCTGTTCAGCTCTTGAGGATGTCGAGCGTGCGCTGGATCATCCGGCGCGTCGCACTGATGATGTTGACATTGGCCTCGTAGGACCGCTGCGCATCGCGCATGTCGGTCATCTCGACCACCGAATTCACGTTCGGGTATTTGACGTTGCCGGTGGCATCGGCCGCCGGATTGCTCGGCTCATACTTGACGCGGAAGGCGGACTGGTCGGGCCTGATCTTGCCGAGCGTGACGACCTGCGCGTCGAGCGTGCGGTCGAGCGCCGACGAGAACGTCGGTACCTTCCGCCGATAGGGATCGCCGCCTGAGGTCGCCGAGGTCGAGTCCGCGTTCGCGATGTTCTCGGAGATCACCCGCATCCGCCCGGCCTGCGCCCGCAACCCGGAGGTTGCGATCGCCATGGAACGGGCAAAGTCGCTGCTGTCATTCGCCATGATACGGCTCCTCTAGCTCTAGCCCTTGCCGATCGCGGTCTTCAGGAGATGCAGGCTCTTCGAATAGAGCGAGGTCACCGCCGCGTAATCCATCTGGTTGTTGGCGGACTTCATCATCTCCTCTTCGAGATTGACGGCATTGCCCGCAGGGCGGGTCTCGAAACCCGCATTCTTGTTCTGGTCGAAGCTGGAGACCGCACCGGACGGCGTCATATGGGAGGCGCTGGTGACCGTCATCGCCAGGGTCCCCATCGAACCCGTGGCGGCGCCGGTCTTGTCGAATTTCGGCTCGACCAGGTCGCGCGGCCGGAAATTGGGGGTGTCGGAGTTGGAGACGTTCTCGGACAGGACGCGCTGGCGTTCCTGGTGCCACTGCATCTTGGTGCGAAGCGCCGACAGCACCGGGAGATCGTTGATGGACATCGTTGCGGCTCCTTCCGCCCCTTGCAGCCCCGTGCTCCGGGGCTAGGCAGAATTTGCCGCGTGTATGGTTAACAGGTGGTTAAGGCATGGCCGGATCCGTGTCTCGGGCCGGGACATAGATCGCGTTCCCCCGTGATTCGGCCCATTCCAAAAACCGTATTAACCCAGCCGTTTGGCCGCCCCTCCGTAGAGGCCAAGAAGTCATTTTGGATCGAGCGATTCATAGGCTATTAAGAGTTGGGGACGGCAAAACTTGCCGTGGGACATTAAGAGATCGCAGTTTTGGGGCATCGCAAGCTGGTGGCCGGCACCGCCGACCATAGGCACGCGAGAAGCGCCATTTACCGGGGACAGGTATGAACGGTAGCCCTATCACCTTCATCGTCGCGTTCATCGTCGTGCTGGCGTTGATCGGCGTCGTCTTTTGGCTGCTCCGCCGATTCGCCTCGACCCGGCTCGGCGCCAACACCCAGCGCGGCAGGATGCCCCGGCTCGCCGTGATCGACGCCGCCGCGCTCGATGGCCGCCGGCGCCTGGTCCTGGTCCGCCGTGACAATGTCGAGCATCTCCTGATGATCGGTGGCCCGACCGACATCGTCGTTGAGCCGAACATCGTCCGTGCCGCAGCCGGCCGCGATCAGATTCCGCCGCGTTCCAGCGCCGCCGAGCCGCCGCGCCTCGCCCCGATCCCGGACGCCGGCGGTTGGGCCGACGAAGTGCCGCGGCCCGAAGTGCTCGACCATCCCGAGCCGCAAATGCCCGAGCCGCCGCCGCGGCCGGCACGCCCCTCGTTCGCCGACGAGCTCCGCCGCCCGGCCGCCCTGGCCGAGCGCCGCAGTGAGCCGCAGCTCGGCGGCTTCTCACCTGAACCGACGCCGCCGCGGACCGAGCGTGAGACCCGTCCCGAGCCGATGCCGCCGCGCATTGCGCGCAGCGAGGCGCCGTTGATGCCGCGTCCCCCGCGCCAGAATGAGCCGGCGAAGATATCACCGGTGCGCGCCGAGCGCGCCCCGGCGCCGCCGCCTCCGCCCATCCCGCAGGCCCCGCCAGGACCACAAGTTGCTCCGCCCGTTCCGCCTCCGGCCGCTGCTACGGCCGCGCCGTCCAGCGCCGAACAGAATCTCGCCGAGATGGCCCAGCGCCTCGAGGCGGCGCTCCGTCGTCCAGGCGGCGAGACCATCGCGCCGCCGGTCGCGCCGGACCCGCCCGTCCCACCTCGCGCAGCACGCGTCGAGCCGTCGTCCCCTCCGCCGCCGGCGAGACCAGCTGCGGAGAAGACCAGCTTTGAAAATCTCGAAGACGAGATGGCCTCGCTGCTCGGCCGTCCGAAGCCATCTTCGTGAGGCTGCCGTCCTTCCCGCGTAGAGTGTTCTTTGTTTCTGTCCTGATCGCCGCGGCCTTGCTCGCAAGCCATGCGCATGCGCAGGACATCAGCATCAATCTCGGCGGCGGCGGTGCTGGCGGCGGCGGCGTCACCGAGCGCGCGATCCAGCTGATCGCCCTGCTCACGGTGCTGTCGATCGCGCCGTCGATCCTGATCATGATGACCTCGTTCACGCGCATCGTGGTCGTGCTGTCGCTGCTGCGCACCGCAATGGGCACTGCGACTGCGCCGCCCAACTCGGTGATCCTGGCCCTGGCGATGTTCCTCACCTTCTTCGTGATGGGACCGGTGCTGCAAAAATCCTACGACGACGGCATCCGTCCGCTCGTCGCCAACCAGATCAGCGTCGAAGATGCGCTCCAGCGCGCCTCCGTTCCCTTGCGCGGCTTCATGCAGAAGAACGTGCGCGAGAAGGATCTGAAGCTGTTTCTGGACCTCTCCGGCGAGCCGCCGCCGGCTACCCCCGACGAACTCGCGCTGCGGATCCTCGTTCCCGCCTTCATGATCTCCGAGCTGAAACGCGCCTTCGAGATCGGCTTCCTGTTGTTCCTGCCCTTCCTGATCATCGACCTCGTCGTCGCCTCGGTGCTGATGTCGATGGGCATGATGATGCTGCCGCCCGCGACGATCTCGCTGCCGTTCAAGCTGATCTTCTTCGTGCTGGTCGATGGCTGGTCGCTGGTGGCGGGGAGTTTGGTGCAGAGTTACGGGGGGTAGTTGGGCCTCCGCCCTACCCCTCGACCTCATACTGCTTGCTGAGGTGATCACCGATCTGCACCAGCATGGCGACGCTCTCGGGGAAACCGGGCTTGTCCCGTGTCGCCTGGTCGGCGTCAGCGCGGAACTCCCAGCTGTCCCCGTCGCGGACGATCGAGATCGTCAAGCCCTCGGGTCCGTCGGCATGGGCCTTCAACTCGGCCCGCGCCATGGCGATGAGTTCGGCTTCGGTCTTGGCAGGCTTGGTCATGTCAACGCTCTCCCGGCATGAAGGCAGAGAGTGCCGCCTCGTCGGGCAACTGTCGAGAGGTCAGGAGTAGCAGGAGTCCTAAAGCACGAGGGCGCCTTGGGGTTTGCTTGAGCATGATCTTTTCGGCAAAAGCGCTACGCACTTTTCCGGATCATGCTCTACCGCGTCATCTTGATCTGCCGCACGACGGGAATCGTCGGCAGCGAGCCGGTGTGCTCGGTGTCGTCCTTGGCCTGCGGCGAGGCCGGGGCCCGGGCGGTGGCGTCGGGAAAGCGCTGCTTCATCTCGCGCAGGAAGCCGTCGAGGGTGTCGACGCTTGCCGCGAGCTTTGCAATCTCGTCGAATTCGGCACTGGAGGCGGCAGCCGGCTTGCTGGCGATATCGAAGGCGAGCCGGTCGGCGCTCTCGCTCATCAAGGGAGCGTATTTCTCGCGAAAGCGCGACAATCCGATCGAATCGTCGGCGAGCGCATAGCCGACCGCGGCGCGGATGATGTCGCTCTTCTCCACCGCGTTGAGCGGCTTGAAGTCGCGGAAGCGTTCGCCATAGTACAGCTCGATCTGCTCGGCGGACTCGCGCCAGCGCCGCGCCGCCCAGAAGATGTCGGACCGCAGCCGCAGCACCTCACGCCCCGAGACGTTGGAGACGATGTCGAGCGCGAGGTCATGGCGGCCGACGTCGCTCTGGGCCCGGGCCTCCAGCAGCAGGCGCTGCTGCCGCAACTCGCCGGCGAGATCGCTGATGCGGCTCGCGCGCAGCGCGGTGATCGCCATGTCCGGCTTACGGTTGGCGAGATAGATCATGGCGAGGCGCGCGGCGACCTGGGCACGCGCAGCGCCTTCAAGACGATGATCGACCTGGTATTGCAGGAGCTCGGCGGCCTGATCGAGCAGATCGATCGAGGCGAGACGATCGGCCAGACGGCGGATCAGCTCGTCACCGCGGCGGCCGATCGGCGTCAGTTCACGGAATTCATAGAACATCCCGAGTGCTTCGATCGGCGGCAGCTCGTCGCCCTTGGGACCCAAGAATATCTGCGTGAACAGATCCGACGCCAGGTCCTGCGCCTGACGCGAGGCTTCCGCGTTCGGCTGCAGCTTGGTCGCGGTGCGCGCGGCTGTCAACGCGTCGCGATAGCGCCCGGCATCGGCATACAACTGCGACAGCATCTGCAGCGTCTTGACCTCGATCGCGTCGCCGCGCCAGGTCATGGACAACGTCTCGAGCTCGCGCAGCGCATCTTCCTTGCTGATCTCGTTGCGCTTCTGCAGGAGCGCGACCTGGAGCTGCTTGGCTTCGGCCGCGGCCTGGCGATCGGTGGATTCGACAGCGACGTTGTAATCGTCGAGCGCGTCCTTGTCGTGGCCGAGCGCCTCAGCGAGCCTGCCGCGCAGCACGGCAAAGCCGGGCGCGGCCTCCGGCGACACACCGACCACCTCGATCTCGCCACGACGCTTCGAGGCGCCGGCGTAGTCCTTCACCTCGAGCGAGGCACGCATCGCATCCATCGTCACGATGCGCTGGATGTCGAGCGGCAGCGAGGCAATGGCAAATTCGACGTTCTTGAATTTCTCGCGCGCGTCCGCCCATTTGCCCTGCCGCGCATAGGCGAGCGCCTTCCAGAGCTGGGAATCGTGGCTGTTGCCGATCACGGGATTGGCGAGATCCTTCAGGCCCTGTGCCGGTCGCCCGATCAGGATGCTCGAGATCGCGTGCATGATCAGCGCCCCGCTCTCCTCCTTGTTGAGAGGATCGCTCAGCATCAACTCGGTCACGGAGTTGGCTTCGTGATACATCGCGCGCGACATGTAGAACTGCGCGAGATCGAGCCGCGGCAGCGAACGCTGCGCCGGATCGACGGCCGAGATCGCCGTGATCAGTTCGCTCTGGCGCGTCCAGAAATCTTCCGACTGGCCCTTGCGCCAGCCTTCGGGATTGAAGATCGGCCGCACCGCAGTCGGTGCCCGCTCGGCCGAGACATCGACCGGCGACAGCGTCAGTCCGCCCTTCTTGCCGAGAATGACCTTGTCCAATCCGACCTCGACGCCGACCTGGTCGGAATTCGGCCGGATCGCGATGCCGTGCGCGGATTCCAGCAGCGAGAGATCCACGAGATCCTGCCGCTTGATGAAGCCACGGACCGGCCGCCGAGCGGTGACGACATAGAGCACGTCGCCGGCGTCAGGATCGGTGAGCTTGTGTAGCAGGCCGGGATTCGCAAAGGGAATGGCGATGTTGGCGAGCGCGGGATCGGTGATGTTGCGCGACATCATCAGCGGCAGCGGCGTCGCCTGGATCTTGTCGGCGAGCGTGAGCAGCCAATTGGTCTCCTTGCCGACCTCCTCGCTGGTCAGCGAATAGACCAGCGGACGGGTGAGACGGATGCGCACCGCTTGGCCCTTTTCGAGCGGCATGCGACTGACCTCGCCGATCATCGCACCACCTTTGCTGCGGATCGCGTCGACATCAACGGGCTTTTGCGAATCGAACACCAGCCACACCGTGTCGCCGCGGCGGAACGCGGCAGCTGGCGTCGCGACGGAAAGCGGGAACGTCACAAGCAGTCCGTCGCTGTCACGCCGCGCATCGACGCTGGCCGTCACGGGCGGCGGTGCAGCCTCTGCAGGCTTGGCTTCGGCTTTCACGGGCTCTTTGGGCGCATCCTTGATCGGCTCCTTGGCCGCTTCCTCCGGGACCATCGCCTTGGCGACTTCCTTGGGCGCCGCGGCAACCGCAGGCATCGCCGGCATCGCAACTTTCGGTGCTTCCTTGGATACCTCCTTCGGCCCTTCCGCGTGCGGAGCTTCGGTCACCGGTGCCGTCATCGCCGGTGCCGGCTTCGGCGCCTCAGCGGCCGGCATCGCGGCGGGTGCCTCCGACTTGAGCTCGGCCTTGATCTCAACCTTGGCTTCTCGCGCGATCGCCTCCGAGGTCGGTGGCGCGATCTCCTTCGGCTTTGCAGCCGCCGGCTTTTCCGCGGCCGGTCCATGACCGCTCGCTTCCACCTGCGCGATGGCGGCCTCGGGCGTCGCGGCCGTCTTGCCCTTGTCGGGCTGGAAGGCGATGTCGACCACGTAGTTCTTGTCGTCGCGGAAGGAGTGCACGTCGGAATCGCCGATCAGCGCGATTTCGACGCTGGTCTGGTCGATATCGCTTTTCTGCTTGATCGACGCGACGTTCGGCGGCGCCGCGACGACAGCATCGGCGAGGTCGAAGTTGAGATTGGCGTTGAAGGCGAGCGTGAGCTTCTGCTCGTTCAGAACGGAGGAGACGCCGACGCCGTCCGGCATCTCGAACACGAAGCGCACGAAGGTCGGCTGCACCGATGCGCGCACGCGGATCGGTGGACGCTTCTTGCTCTCGGCCGCCGCGCGTTGGGCGCGCAGCGCGCGCTCTGCGACGCGGGCGCGCTCGGCGAGTTCCTTGACCACGTCCATCGGCAGGCTCGGCGGCGGCCCCTTCCAGCCTTCCGGCAGCAGGTCGATGAAGGTGCGCTCGCCCGCATTCATGGTGTTGACGGTGACGCGACGCGCCAGCGACAGACGGATCGCGCTGCCGTCAGGATCGCGGCGGGCAGAGTTGACGTAATCGGGCGCGCCTTCCGGCACGCGCTCGACGGGCACGTCGACAGGGCGGTCGAAACGGATGATGAGAATCGACCCCGCGGTCGTGACCTCGGAGGGAACGTCCTCACCGAGCTTGATCACGAGGCGGGCAAAGCCGCCGCTCGCTGAAAAGCTCGCCTCGCCGCGGACCGCATCGCCGGCCCGGGCGGCGGGCGCGCCGAGGCCGATCAGGAGGCAGGCTGCCAGCACCGGCGCGCTGCGGACATGGCGCGACAGCCCCAGCGCCAGAGCGCGGGCTCGCGACACAAATCCAGCGGCAGCCTCTCGCGCCATTGGCGGCATTTCTTCCGGTTCGACGGTCCACGCCGGCACTGGTGCCGGCCCATGCCTTCGAATGTAGGTTTTCGCAATTAAGGACTTCTTAAGTATGAGCCCTCAATTCGGCTTTTGCGTCGGCTTGCCGTCGATCTTCGGGAGATCGCCGGCGGAAGCAGCCTGATCCCCGCCCCCGTTGGCTCGGCGCGCCATCTCGACCGTCAGCCGCTCGGCGGCTTCCGACGACATCAGTCCCAGAATGTCGGACATCTTGCGCGGGGCGATCGCCGAGGCGATCTCGATCAGCACGCTCATCTCGAGCCGGTCGAACACCCGCGCGGCGTCCTTGGGCTTCATGCCCTCATACATGGTCACGAGGCCCTTCAGGCGCTGGGCCTCGGCGGCCCTCTGTTCGGCCTGGGTCGCCGTGATGCGGGACTCCACCGCCTTCATCTCCTCGACCTTGCCTTCGATGCGCTTCTCGGCCGATTTCAACAGGCTCTCGCGGATGTCGATCTCGCGCTGGCGGGCCTCAATCTCCTGACGGCGCGACTGCAAGCGTTCCAGGATCGCGCGCTCCGAGGCCGAAACCTGCGGCTGGGCCTCGTCCATCTTCACCGGGGTGCCCTCGGGCTTGGTCTCGGGCGCAGCCGGCTTCGGTGCTTCCTTCGGCGCGCCATGCGTCGAGCCGGTGATGTCGGGGTCGTCTCGCCCGGTCGGAAAGTTCAGGTTCTCCTGCGCCCAGGACTTCTTCATCGAGTTCGGCTGGTAGTCGAAGACATAGCCGCCATTGATCACGAGCCCCGCCACTTTCAGCACGGCGAGACCTGCGACCGCAACCAGGACGACCGGAATGACGCGGATGTTACGAAAGGACTTCATACCCTGACTTTATGCGGCGAGACCGTTGGACCTTCGGCGCTCGGAGAAGGCTTCGGCAGCAGCTGCAACCGCCTTGGCCGCAGACGGCTTGGTGGCGGGGGCGGCTGCGGCTTCGGGATTCGTCACGGGGCGCGCCGCGATCGCGATCTTGGAGAGCCGGCGCACCACGTTGTCGGCTTCGCCAAGCTGCTTGTAGAGCTGGTCGGACATGTGCGTGGCGGCGGCCAGCTGGCTGCCGAGATTCTCGTTGACGTCGCGCACCGCCAGCTTGAGCCCGCCGATCGCGCGCTCGGCGATCTCGGTCGCGGTGATTAGCTCGCCGATCACGGCCTTCAGCGAATGCTCGTCCGCCTTCAGCCGCGTCAGCCGCTTGTTGAGCAGCATGCAATAACCGATCGTGAGCATGAGCAGGATAGCCACCAGCGTCTCGATCGCCATTCCCAGGAAGTGGTTCATGGGGCCTCCATCAGCTTGTTCTGTTCGTCCACCTTCTCGAACATCGCAAGCGTCGTACTTGGCTTGCGCAAGGGTTTCGTCACGCGGATCGCGACCCGGTCGCCGACCCGACCCATCCGCCCCTCGGTCAGGGTGACGTCGCCGCAGCGCACGGTCACGTTGGCGTCGGCGCGCATGTCCAGCGGCAGCGTGTCTCCGACCTTGAGCCGCATCAGCTGCTTGAGCGGGATGTCGGCTTCGTAGAGCACGGCATCGACCGCGATCTCGGCCTGGTTGATCTCGGTTGCGAAATGGCCTTCCCAGATCGGGTCGCGGCCGAACTTCTCGCCCATGAACATCTGGAGCAGCACGCCCCGGATCGGTTCGATGGTCGCGTAGGGAAGCAGCAGCTCGATATTGCCACCGCGATCTTCCATGTCGATGCGCAGGCGCACAAGGATCGCGGCGTTAGCGGGACGGCTGATCGCTGCAAAGCGCGGATTGGTCTCGAGCCGGTCGATGGTAAAGGTCACTGGCGACAGCGGCCGGAACGCCTGCTCGGCATCGGCCAGCACCACTTCGACCAGGCGCTTGACCAACTCGGTCTCGATCGTGGTGTAGGGCCGGCCTTCGATGCGAAGCTGGCTCGAGCCGCGGCGACCACCGAGCAGCACGTCGATCATCGAGTAGATCAGGTTGGAATCGACCGTCGCCATGCCGAAGTTTTCCCACTCCTCGGCCTTGAACACCGAGAGCACGGCAGGCAGCGGGATCGAGTTCATGTAATCGCCGAAGCGCACCGAGGTGATGCGGTCGAGCGAGACTTCGACGTTGTCGGAGGTGAAATTGCGCAAGGACGTCGTCAACAACCGCACCAGGCGGTCGAAGACGATTTCGAGCATCGGCAGACGCTCATAGGAGACCATCGCCGAATCGATGATCGCGCGGATGCCGGAATGATCGTCGAGGGTGACGTCGCCGACGGTAAAGCCGAGAAGATTGTCGATCTCCTCCTGCGAGAGAACGCGCTCGCCGGAGTTCTTGCCGTTGCCGAGATCGCGGCTGCCGTCCTCGACCATGGCTGCCCATTGCAGGGCCATGGTCTCCGAAAGTTCGTTTTCAGCAGCAGCCTTCGCGGCCTCCGCGGGATCCTCGGAATCGAGCGACGCCTCCCATTGGGCGGCAATCGCATCCTGGTCCATCTGTTCGGTGCCGGCCATGACGCTAGCCCGTACCCTTCCGCAGCGTCGTCACTGGAGCACGACTTCCTTGAACAGCACCGCGCTGACCTGGATCGGCGCGACCGCGGCGTTGACCCGCTTGGTCAGCTCTTCCTTGAGACGGAAGACGCCGGCGGAGCCGTTGAGGTCGGAGGAACGAAGCTCGCGCACATAGGTCTGGAAGATGTCGGTGACCCGCGGCATCGACGGCTTGATCGCCTCGATCTGCTTCTCTTCCTTCAGCTCGAGCACGATCTTGAGCTTGAGATATTGCACGCGCTCGCCCGGCGCGCCGGCGAGGTTGACCATCATGTCGGGCACCTCGACGAAGGCCGGCGGCTTCGGCGGGGGCGCGGCCTCGGCATGATGCTCCTCGTCGCCGTGACGGAAGAACAGGAACCAGGTCGCAGCGCCGCCGCCGAGCAGGACCAGCGCGGCAACGACGATCAGGATCAGCTTGAACTTGCTCTTGGGGGCAGCGGCTTCCGCACCTTCGGCGGCTGCGCCGCCTTCCGCTTCACTCTCTGCCATGGTCGTCCGGGCTCGCTGATCTCATAGAGGGCGAGAGAGCAAAGCCTCCTGGCAGACAGTGACGCGATACGAATGTCCCGGCGCAAAGCGCTCCTCTTCGCTGCAAACGCTACGGTAATAATGGTTAACGGAACCTTTCGATTGGGCCCCTGCTAGGAAAAATCTGCCGGGCAAACATGGCTAACAGAACCTTTCTGCCCCATGCCGGGAGCCCCGAAAAAATCACCAACCCATTGTAATCACACATCATTTCAAATTGGCACGACTTTCGCTCAGAGAGGGCCGAGACCGAACGGTTTGGGAGAACCAGACGGGCTCTTTCACGGGATCGGCCAAGGCGCTTGGGAGAGCGAAATGGCCGGGCTCACTCGAGGGGAGATTGACCGATGCAGAACGCGCTTCTGATCGGCTTGTCACGGCAGATGACGTTGGAACGGCAGATGGATGTCATCGCCAACAACGTCGCCAACGTGAACACCAACGGCTTCAAGGCTGACCATTCGCTGTTCGAGGAGTTTCTCCGCTCGAACGCTCATGAGGACAATTTCGTCGGCTCCGACCGCCGGGTCTCCTATGTGCAGGACCGCGGCACCTATCGCGACGTCGGCCAGGGACCGATGGAGGCCACCAACAACCCGCTCGACATGGCGATCAGCGGCAACGCCTTCTTCGCCGTGCAGGCCAACGGCGCCGAGCGCTACACCCGCGACGGCAAATTCGCGCTCAGCAGCACCGGCCAGCTCATGACCTCCGACGGCAATCTCGTGCTCGGCACCGCCGGCCCGATCGTTTTCCAGCCGACCGACCACGACATCAACGTCGCCCCGGACGGCACCGTGACGGTGCTGGAGGGCACCGCCAAGACGGACTCGATCCGCGGCAAGATCCGCATGGTGAGTTTCGACGATCCGGCCAAGCTCACCAAGCTCGGCGCCAATCTGTACGACGTCGGCTCCGCCAACCAGCAGCCCGACGCCAAGTCCACCCTGCAGCAGGGCTACATCGAGAAGTCGAACGTGAATTCGGTCGGCGAGATGAGCCGCATGGTCGAGGTGATGCGCAGCTACACGGCGATCGCCAACCTGCTCCAGCAGCAGAGCGACCTCCACAAATCGGCAATCGAAAAGCTCGCCGACGTTCCGGCCTGATTGAGGGAGAACTGACATGCAGGCGCTTCACACCGCAGCGACCGGAATGGCGGCACAGGAACTGAACGTTCAGGTGATCTCCAACAACATCGCCAACCTGCGCACCACCGGCTTCAAGAAGCAGACCGCGGCGTTCCAGGACCTGATCTACGAACACATCCGTCGCGTCGGCGCGCAGGCTTCGGACCAGGGCACCATCCTGCCCGTCGGCGTCGACATCGGCGGGGGCGTCAAGACCGTCGGCACGCCGCGCAGCATGACCCAGGGCACGCTGTCGCAAACCGGCAACGATCTCGACCTCGCGATCTCGGGCGAAGGCTTCTTCAAGATCCTGATGCCTGACGGCACCTTCCAGTACACACGCGACGGCACGTTCCAGATGGACAATCAGGGCCGGGTCGTCACCGCGGGAGGTAACCCGGTGCAGCCGACCATCACGATCCCGAACAACGCCTCGGGCATCACCGTCAACGAGCAGGGCCAGGTGACCGTGACGCTGCCGGGCTCGTCGACCAACACCATTCTCGGCCAGATCGGCGTGACCCGTTTCATCAACAAGGCGGGCCTGCAGCCGGTCGGCAGCAACCAGTTCGTCGAGACGACGTCGTCGGGCACGCCTCAGGACGGCACCGCGAACTCCGAAGGCTACGGCAAGATCACCCAGGGCAGCCTCGAACAGGCCAATGTCGACGTCGTCTCGGAGATGAGCGACCTGATCGCCGCGCAGCGCGCCTACGAGATGAACGCAAAGGTGATCAGCGCCGCCGACCAGATGATGCAATCGACCACGGCGCTGTTCCGCTGAGGTGATGAACATGATCCGCACCGCGCTTCTCACCCTCTCCGCGCTGTTCGTGCTGGCGCTGCCGGCGCAGGCTGCCGACGACGGCATCGCAACGCCGACGCTGCGCGCCAGCGTCACCGTGACGTCGGACGTGGTCCGGGTCGGCGATCTCATCGACAATGCCGGTTCGGCCGCGCAGATCCCCGTCTATCGCTCGCCCGATCTCGGCACCACCGGCGCGCTGCCCGTCGCCCAGGTCCTGAGCGTGCTGCGCGCCAAGCAGGTGATCGGCGTGATGACCGGCGACATCACGGAAGTCCAGGTCACCCGGCTCGCCCGCACCCTTGCCAGCAAGGATCTCGAAAACGCAGTCGCCTCCGCACTCGAGCGCCGTTTCGGCCTTGGCGACGCCGCCAACATCACGGTCACCTTCGACCGTGGCATGTCCGACATGCGGCTCGATGCCACCAACACCGGCGCGCTCCAGGCGGTTGCGACCCGCTACGATGCCCGCAGCGGCCGCTTCGACATCTCCTTCGAGGTCGGGAACGAGGGTACGGTCCCGACCAAGCTGCACTTCACCGGCACCGCGATCGAGACGGTTGAGGTTGCCGTTCTGACCCGCGACATCGACCGCAGCGAGATGCTGAAATCCTCCGACGTCGCGCAAGAGCGCCGGCCGAAGGCCGAAGTGACCGGCGAGCCCGCGCTGCGCGAACGCGCCGTCGGCATGCAGCTGCGCCGGCCGATGCGCGCCGGCATGCCGATCCGCGTTGCCGACCTCGCCAAGCCCGAATTCGTGTCGCGCGACCAGAGCGTCACCGTCATCTACCAGGTCCCCGGGATCTATCTCACCACGCGCGGCAAGGCGATGGAGGGCGGTGCCGAGGGCGACACCGTGAGTGTCCTCAATCCGCAGACCAAGCGGACGCTGACCGGCGTCGTCACCGGCCGCGGCCAGGTCACCGTGCAGGGCGCCAGCCAGTCCGCGCCGATGCCGGCCGCGGTCGAGCAGACCTCCTCGCTCAAGCGCGACGAAGCGCCCGCCCCGGTCGACACCGAGGCCCTCGTCCGCAACCTGGTCCAGGCGCCTTCGTCGCCGGGCCAGATTGCACAAGCCCAGATTCCGCAAGCTCGCGTCTCGCAAGCACAGGCAAAGTAAGAGTTAGTCATGTCCGCTTTCAGTTCGGCTTACCGCCTTCGTCGCATCGCGATCTCTGCCCTGCTGCTGACAGCCAGCGCGCTGGGCGGCTGCTCCTCGATCGACCGCTTGTCGCAGATCGGCGAGCAACCGAAATTGTCGGCGATCGACAATCCGACGACGCAGCCCGGCTACAAGCCGGTGCAGATGCCGATGCCGAAGCCGGAAGTCGCCTCCTACAACCCGAACTCGCTGTGGCGTAACGGCAGCCGCGCCTTCTTCAAGGATCAGCGCGCCACCCATGTCGGCGACCTCCTGACGGTGACCGTGAACATCACCGACAAGGCCAATATCGAGAACGAGACCCAGCGCAGCCGGTCCAACAAGGAAGATTCGGGCATCACCGATTTCATCGGCGCGAAAACGCTCGGCGCGCAGGCGCAGAAGGTGCTGCCCGGCCGTATCCTGACTGCCGACTCCACCGCCTCCAGCGATGGCAAGGGCTCGGTCAACCGCACGGAAGCGTTGCAGACCAACGTCGCGGCCGTCGTGACCCAGGTGCTGCCGAACGGCAATCTCGTGGTCGAAGGCAAGCAGGAGATCCGCGTCAACTACGAGATCCGCGAGCTCGTGGTCGCCGGCATCGTCCGCCCCGAAGACATCCAGAGCGACAACACCATCGATTCCAGCAAGATCGCCCAGGCCCGCATCGCCTACGGCGGCCGCGGCCAGATCACGGACGTGCAGCAGCCCCGCTACGGCCAGCAAGTCATGGACGTGCTGCTGCCCTTCTAGCCTTCTCTAGGAGCTCCCACATCGTGTTCGCGAACCTAGGCGCGAACGACGATGTACTACGCGGCCCTCGCTAGCTCCCCTGGCGAGGGCCGCATGTATTTGGCCTGACGTGTCGCTGTGGCTCCGAGGCAGCTCCGTGCAATCGTATCGACGCTGCCGCGAGTAAGACCACCGCGATCCAATCAGCGAATTAGTGAACATCGACAGCAATGACGGTGGAGAGAGCGCTACGTAAACGCCGCCTCCGCCACGCCCAGGCCGTCCAGCTCCATCCGCACCTTGTCGCCGGCTTTCAGCCACAGCGTCTTCACCAGGCTGCCCGTCAGCACGAGCTGTCCCGCGTGCAAGCCCTTGCCTTCGGCGGCGAGGTGGTTGGCGAGCCAGGCGAGGGCGTTGTGGGGGTGGCCGAGCACGTCAGCGCCAGTGCCGTGGCTGACCTCCTCTCCGTTGACGATGGCGCGGCCCTTGACCGCTTTCAGGTCCGGTACCGACGAGCGCGGAACCGAGGCGCCCAGCACACAGCCGGCGGCGAAGAAATCATCCGCGATCAGCGTCGGCGCGCCCATCGTCTCCCACTTCACGTAGCGGTCGTCCACGATCTCGATGGCGGGATGGTAGCTTTCAACGGCTTCGCCGACCCATTCGGCGGTGAACGGCGCCTCGCCGGCGGCGAGGTTGCGCTTTAGCCGCACCGCGATCTCGCATTCGACACCGACACGGACATAGTCGGCGACCGCGAGCTCCACGCCGCTGTCGTGCACACCCTTCTGGAACACACCCCCGCCGCAGGGGTGCGGAATGCCGATATACTCCTGCATGACCTGGCTGGTGCAGCCGATCTTGTAGCCGACCAGCGGCCCGACATGAGGCAGCAGGAGATCATGCAGCGCACGCTGGACCTGATAGCCCGCGGCCTCATCAGCAGGCGGAACTTCGAGCGCCGCGAGCGGCGCATGGTTGCGGCGCGCCAGCGCGATCGCCTTTGCGGCTTCAAGAATTTTGTCCATCGGCGCCGCCTCCCACGCGACCACAAGCATGGCCGGCACTTCAGCATCCCCGCCGGAGCCTGACAAGCGCCGGAGGCATGCGCCCATGCGGGTGGATTGCGCGCTGACGGATGCGGCCGACGGCCTCTTATCCGCCTTAAGGAAATATTGAGCTGGTCCAGGCTTCATGGGGATGCGCGTTGCAGCCTCGCACGAGGCCGGATTGCAGCGAGGCTTGATGCAGCTTGATCAGAGTCTCAGCATGCGAGTCGATCTCCTTGATGCGACTCGCAAAACCTCCCGCACCTGAAGCGAAGGCTATGTCTCATGTGAATTCACGTGAGCTTGCAGCAATGGACTCTAGCCCATTGATCGCGATTCGCTTTTCGCCATCGCGTACCCGTCAAGCACGCCGCGGCAAGCGATAGGCACAGCGCAGATTACGGCGCGAAACGGCGCGCCTTGCGTCCAAAAACGAAGAGCCGCATCACTGCGGCCCGGACTCTATTCGTCGCGATAGACCTTCTCGCGTTTCTCGTGGCGCTCCTGCGCTTCCACCGAGAGCGTCGCGATGGGCCGGGCTTCGAGCCGCTTCAGAGAGATCGGCTCGCCGGTGTCCTCGCAATAGCCGTAGGTATTGTCCTCGATGCGCTGGAGCGCGGCGTCGATCTTGGCGATCAACTTGCGCTGGCGGTCGCGGGCGCGGAGTTCGATAGCACGGTCGGTTTCCGACGATGCCCGATCGGCAAGATCGGGGTGGTTCACGTTCTCCTCCTGCAGAGCCTGCAGGGTGAGCTTGGACTCTTTCAGGATCTCATCCTTCCAGGCGAGGAGCTTCAAACGGAAGTACTCCTTCTGCCGGTCGTTCATGAAAGGCTCTTTTTCGGTCGGTCGGTAGTTTTTCAACTTTTCCAAGGGCGGCCTATCTATTTAAGCAACGACTCGCAACGAAACGGGTCCGTTGAGCCGGGGCTTATATAGCTACCCCTTGTGACAGACAATATTTCCTTAATGGCGCAGTTACCGCCCCCAAGCCCTTGCACAGGAACGTTTATCCGCAAATACCCGGGGGGCGGCCAAAAGCCTAGTAGCCCACCGTGAAACGCTGCCGCAGATGCGCCGGCTTCTCGATCTCGTCGGCAAGCGCGATGGCGTAATCGGCGAAGCTGATCCAGCTCTTCCCGTTCGCATCTGCGAGAAGCTGGTCGGTGCCGAGCCGGAACTGGCCCGTGCGGGCCCCCTCGACGAACAATGCGGATGGCGAGATGAAGGTCCAGTTCAGATCGTTTTCCTGCCGCAACAGGTCGAGGAAGACGCCGCCAGCTTCCGCCTCGGCCTTGTACTGGGCCGGAAAACCCGGGGTTGTGACCAGTTTGACACAGGGAGCGACCTCCAGACTGCCAGCGCCGCCAACGACCAGATAGCGGCCAACTTTCGAATCCTTGGCCGCGCGGATCAGCTTGTGCGGGTCGCTCGCCAGGAAGTGGACGGAGCTCACCGCAACGTCATGCCCGGTCCAGAGTTTGGCGAGACCGACCTGGTCGAGCACGTCGCCCTTGGTCGGCGTGACGTTTGGCAGTGCCGCAATCTTCTCGGGGTTCCGGGCGATGGCGGTAACCGCGTGACCGCGGCGGGACAGTTCCTTGGTGATTTCCGAACCGGCCCGGCCCGAGGCGCCGGCAACTGCGATTTTCATGGAAGGCTCCTTTGCTTCTAATAGTAACCACTGGTGACTAGATATCGCAAAGAATGCTGGTGTTAAGAGACCACTTTGTGCTTACCTGCTTACGCGGGAGTAACCGAAGCCGAGCCAGGCGAGCGCAAGGAACCGAGATGAAACCCAATGTCTATGCCGCCGAGTGCCCGACACGCCAAATCCTCGATCGCGTCGGCGACAAATGGGCCGTGCTGATCCTGTTGCTGCTGCGCGAGGAGCCGATGCGCTTCAATCGGTTGCGCCGCACGATCGAAGGTATCTCGCAGAAGATGCTGAGCCAGGTTCTCAAGTCGCTCGAACGCGACGGCCTGCTCAAGCGCCGCGCCATCGCGACCGTGCCGGTGACGGTTGAATATTCGATCACGCAACTCGGCGTGACACTCGCCGCCGCGGTAGATCCATTGCGCGACTGGGCCGAGGAGAATCTGAAAGACGTGCTCGCCGCCCAGCGCCGCTACGACGCGCAGCAGCAGGAGGAAGCGGCGTAGAACGTGAGGCAGACCGCTAGAGGACCCGTCATCCTGAGAGGTGCGAGTGGCGCGATGCAAAGCATCGCGCCGGGAGCCTCGAAGGATGAACGGCCGAGATACAGCCGGACCGTCGCCGTTCGAGGCTTGCCCTGCTTTGCAGGGCGCGCACCTCAGCGTGACGGATAACGACTACGCCTGCCCGGCCTTCGCCAGCTCGACCTCGACGCGCAGCTCGATCTCGGACAGCACGGAATCGAGACCGGGATCGCCGGAGGACGATTTCAGGTTTGCCGCCGCATCGCGCAGCCGCATCACCGTCGAGGCGTCGAGATTGCCGGACAACAGTCCCATCTTGAGATCGTCGAGCACGTCGAGCGCGGTCTTGCCGCGGGCGACCGAGCGCTTGCGGCGCTCGATGGGATCTTCCTCGATGCCTTGCAGCGCGAGCAGCCCGTCGATGTTGGCGGTGGCCTTCGGTGCGGCGGCGCTGCGTGCCTCCTGCGCCGACGAGGTGTCGGGCAGCACGAAGGTGCCGGAGCTCGTTCGCCTGGCCTGGCTGGCCGGAGTCCCAAGCGTGGTGCCATTCGGTCCGTAGATGCGCATCGGAGCAATCCGGGTGATCGATGCGCCACATTCGCCGCTTTATGGTTAACGGGGCGTAAACGGCCCGGCAATATCTGCCGACAGGCGGCAGTTTCGCTCCTCAGGGCGAACGGCGGCTAGCCTCGATCTAAAGAGATTTATTCAACCTATTCAATCGCCTAGTCCCTCTGCTCCGGGTTGGCACAGTGCTCGCAAGGAAAGCGCCGGACCAGCTCGTCATGGGAGTGTCTGGCAGGTCCGAGGTGTGAGGAGGCTCTTTGAGGAGCCTTGGGGAGCAGAGGATGCCAGGCGTTCGTTGGGTGAGGATTTTTGGGCTGGCCTGTGCCGCGCTGTCAGCGCTGGCCATTTCGGCCGCGTCCGCAAACGCGACCTCGCGCATCAAGGATCTCGCCAATATCGAAGGTGTGCGGCAGAACCAGCTCATCGGCTATGGCCTCGTCGTCGGCCTCAACGGCACCGGCGACACCCTCAACAACATCCCCTTCACCAAGCAGTCGCTGCAGGCGATGCTCGAGCGCATGGGCGTCAACATCCGCGGCGCCACCATCCGCACCGGCAACGTCGCCGCCGTGATGGTCACAGGCAACCTGCCGGCCTTCGCGACGCAAGGCACGCGCATGGACGTCACCGTATCAGCGCTCGGCGATGCCAAGGATTTGCGCGGCGGCACCCTGCTCGTCACCCCCCTGCTCGGCGCCGACGGCAACGTCTATTCGGTCGCGCAGGGCTCACTCGCGATCTCCGGTTTCAATGCCGAGGGCGAAGCGGCGAAGATCGTGCGCGGAGTTCCGACCGTGGGCCGCATCGCCAACGGCGCCATCATCGAGCGCGAGATCGAGTTTGCGCTGAACCGCCTGCCGAACGTGCGGCTCGCGCTGCGCAACGCGGACTTCACCACCGCCAAGCGCATTGCGGCTGCGATCAACGACTATCTCGGCGTCAAGAGCGCCGAGCCGATCGATCCCTCGACCGTGCAGCTGACGATCCCGCCGGAGTTCAAAGGCAACGTGGTCGCCTTCCTGACCGAGATCGAGCAGCTCCAGGTCGATCCTGACCTCGCCGCCAAGATCATCATCGACGAACGTTCGGGTATCATCGTGATGGGCCGCGACGTTCGCGTCGCCACAGTCGCGGTCGCGCAGGGCAATCTCACGGTCACGATCTCCGAGAGCCCGCAGGTGAGCCAGCCCAACCCGCTGTCACGGGGCCGCACCGTGGTCACGCCGCGCTCCAGCGTCGGCGTCACGGAGGACGGCAAGAAGTTCGCCGTGGTCAAGGACGGCGTCTCGCTTCAGCAACTCGTCGACGGCCTCAACGGCCTCGGCATCGGCCCGCGCGACCTCATCAGCATCCTCCAGGCGATCAAGGCCGCCGGTGCGATCGAAGCCGACATCGAGGTGATGTGATGCAGACGGGCATGCTCAACAGCGCGCGCGTCACCGCCGCCCTCTCCTCGAATCCGGCCTTCTCGGTCGAAAGCCGCAACGGCCGGCCCGACTTCGAACTCGCTGCCGCGCTTCAAAAGGTTTCGCCGCAGCAGCAAGCCAAGGCACAGAAGACCGCCACCGACTTCGAGGGCATGTTCCTCAACAGCATGTTCGCGCAGATGACTTCGGGCCTGAAGGGCGAAGGCCCGTTCGGGGATACGCCGGGCACCGGCGTGTGGCGCTCGATGCTGACCGAGCAATATTCCAAGAACTTCGCCAGCGCCGGGGGTGTCGGTATTTCCCGCGACGTGTACCGCACCCTGATCATGCAGCAGGCCAAAACCACTCTTCGCACGGCATAGGGTCAAACGAGATGAACCACTTCAACGCGTCACGTCAACCGATGCCCGCACAGCGCACGAACGACGCGCAGGGCAACGCCGAGGCGCGCAAGCTCGCCGAAGACCTGATGGATGCGATGAACGCCCTGCTCGGCTTGATCGAACGTGAGACCGAACTGGTCCGCGCCGGCAAGGTCCGCGAGGCGATGACGATGGAAGGCAAGAAGCAGGAGCTGTCGCGGCGCTACGTCGGGGCCGTCAGCCAGTTGAAGGCCAACCAGGACAGGCTGGCGAAATCCGCGCCCGAGCTGCTCTCGACACTGCACCGCCACCACGACGCTTTCCGTGCCATGCTTCAGGTCAACCTCACCGTGCTCGCGACCGCGCATGCGGTTTCCGAAAGCGTCGTGCGCGGCGTCAACGCCGAGATCCAGAAGCGCAACGTGCCGAATACCTATACTGCTGCGGGACGCCGCGCGACGCCCGGCCCGCGTCACATCACGCCGCTCGCGGTCAGTCGCACGCTCTGAGCGCGCACACAGAACTGTCTCCAATTTTACGAAAAACCGCACGCCAAAAGCGTTGCGCGGTTAGGTACGTTTCCTTACTGGATGTTCAATCCTGGTGTTCCATGGTTGCGTATTGAGAGGGGTTGGGATTTGACTCACATAAGGCAACCAGGAGGCTGCCATGAGTACAGATTTCAGCATCAGGCCGGTGGGGATACCGGCCCCCGTACAGATCGTAACGACGTCGAATTCGGCGGCGAACGATGCCGTACAAACCGATTTGCCGGTGAGCCAGACGGTCGCCGCAGGCGATACGACCGCGCCTGCGCGCAATGATCTTCAAAGCAGCAATGAGAACATTTCGCGGCAGGTCGTGTTCGACCAGGCGGCTGCATCCATGGTCTTCCAGGTCGTCAATGAAAAGACGGATGCGGTGGTGAACCAGTTCCCCGACGAGGCGATGCTGCGCCGGCGCGCCTATTTCCACGCAATTGATTTGAAATCGGAACCCAACCGTCCGCTCAATACGGACCTCAGCGCCTGACGATCAGGTACCGAGCGTGGCCTGCGCGGTGTCGAGATAGGTCGAGCCGGTCGCGGGATCGGTGACGACGTTCTTGATCTGCGCCTTTCCGACATTGGTCAGCGTGAACTTCGTGTTGCCGAATCGGAACGAGTTGTCCTTGATCAGCACCTGCTGATACTGCGACGTGCCGTTGCTCTGGTAGCGGATCTGCGCCCGAAATCCGTTGACCTGCGAGATGTTGAGCGAGAACTTCTTGCCGTCGGAATAGGTGCCGCTCCAGCTTCCCTGATAGAGCGTCGGGTCGACCGCCACATACCTTGTCTTGCTCGGCGCAGATACGCTTGCCGACTTGTACGCGCTCGACAGGATGCTCATGACGTCGGCCATGGCTGCGCTCCGCTCAGGGACGGCCGGACAGACCGGCAGCGATGTTGCGGTTGATCTCGATCAGCGGGCGGAAATGATCGAACTGCGGGCTCATCTGCAGCGCCGCGGTCTGGCTCAGCACGAACACGCTGATATTGGCGATCTTCTGCCGGACCTCGAGCGGCTGCGGATTGTTCTCGCGCATCGCTTCGCTGAGGAAGATGGTCCAGAGCTTGCGATTGAACATCAGCGCCTGTGTGGTCTGCTCGCTGAACGGATCGGCGGCGTTGATCGCGTCCTGGAGTTTGTTCGCGGCCTTCAACAAGGTCTGCGCCTCAACGTCGCGAGGAGATGCGGTGGTCGTTGCGACACGCGCGTAGGCCGAGGCAGCGGAATTCGACATCAATCACACCTTGGAATCTTCCTAGCCCGTTGAACGGACTTAAGGATTTCTTTCCCAACCCTATGCAGCGCCGCTTAAGATTTGCTTACATGTGCGCCTGGAAGCTCTCCGGATTATTACGGGTCACTTCCTGAGCGCGATGATAGAAGCGCAAGACGCAAGCTGTAAACCTGCACTGCATCATGCCCAGCGATCGCAGCTAATCCAGTCTTAGCGAACTCCCTCAAAACAACGGCGGGGCGTGGCCCCGCCGCGACTCATCGGCCGGCGATCTCGCGGCGAAATTACTTGAGCAGCTGCAGCACGCTCTGCTGCGACTGGTTCGCCAGCGACAGCGCGGAGACCGCGATCGACTGACGGGTCGACAACGCCTGGCTGTTGGCCGCTTCCTCGTTGGTGTCGGCCAGCGTCAGGTTGGACGAGCCGGTTTGCAGCACGTTGATCAGGTTCTTCGAGAAGTCCTGACGCACCTGCACGATCGACAGATTGGAGCCGAGCGCCGAGCCTTCCGAGCGCAGCGTGCTGGAGGCGGCGTTCAGGCTCGCGAGCACCTTGTTGGTCGCGCCATTGTCGATGAAGTCGACGCCGTTGACGAGGTTGCTGAGGCCGAGACCCGCCGCGTTGAACACCACGCCGTTGATATTGAGCGTCGAGCTGCCGGTCTCGTTGAAGATGAGCTTCAGCGTATCGCCATTGAGCAGGTTGACGCCGTTGAAGGAGGAGTCCTGCGAGGTCGTATCGATCTGCGCCAGAATGTTGTTGAATTGGCCGACGAGACTTGAACGCGCCGTCTGCGCGACCGGGTCCTGGATCGGCGGCTGTGCGGTCGTGAACGTGAGCGAGCTCGTGATGGTACCGCCGACCGCACCGCCGGCGATCGTGGAACCCAGCGTCGAGGACGCGTATTCGTTGACAGTGGAAACCGTAAGCACGCCATTGGCGTCGATGGTTGCCGTCAAGTGGTTCGCCTGAAGCTGCGCGTTGAGCTGGTCGAGCGTCTTGACCGTGCCGTTGGTGCCGTCACCGAACGTGACGTTGACCGGCGTTCCGCCGTTGAACGAGGTGAAGGTCAGGGTCTTGCCGCTGATGCCGCCAACGCCGCTCTGGCGGGCCGCGGTGAAAGCCGACGCGGTGCCGGTGTTGCCGGCCAGTCCGAGCGCGGCCAACGAATTCCCCGTGCCCGTGATCGATAGATCAGCATTGATGCCGGTCGACAGCTTGAGCTGGCCGGAGGTATTAATCGACGAAGCGCTCTGCCCCGACGCGGTCGCAAGCGTACCACCGCCACTGCCGTTCAGTGTGAAGGTCTGCACGCCGGTCGCGAAGTCGATCGCCTTCAGCACATCGGCGATCGTGCCGGTCTGTAGATAGACCGTCGAGTTGCCGTTGCCGTCGGTCTCGACGTGACCGCTGACGCCGAAGCCGCTCGGAACGGCCGGAGCATTCGTCGAACCCGGAACCGGTGCGTTCTTGAAGGTGATGACGTGCCCGTCGACATTGAGCGTCGAGCCGTCCTGGATCAGCGAACCGAGGGAGCCGGGAGCGGTCGCGCGCGCGATATTCAGCGTCGCGTTGCCGCCACCCGTTGCAGTGGTGAGGCCCAAGGCGTTGAGGAAGTCGGCCTTGCCCGTGATGGACACGTCGGCGCCCGTCGAGGTCTCGATCGTCGCGATACCGCTGGCAAGAGACGAAGGCGTCGCGCCGGAGGCAACGCCGATGGTCGCAACACCGCTGTTGTTGATCGAAGCGGTCTTCACGCCGCTGGCGAGGTCGATCGCACTCAGCAGGTCATTGACCTTCGCAACCGGTGCACCCGTCGTGCCGAGATAGACGGTCGAATTGCCGTTGCCGTCAGTGAGAATCGTGCCGCTGGCGTTGACGCCCGATCCGGCCGGAATGGCCGTGCCGGCCGGAGCAGAGCCGGCGCGGAAGGTAATCGTGTGACCGTTAACGGTCATCGTATCGCCGTCCGAGGGAGAAGAGGCGACGAGGTTTGAAGCACCGCCGACGCCGATCAGGGTCGCAGTGCCGGCCAGCAACGTCGAGTTGTCGGAAGCCTTCACCGCAGATGCGGCGGGGGTGGCATAACTGCCTTGAGCGGCGCTGCCCAGCAAGGTCGTCGGCTGGGCAGCCGTCGTACCACCGGCCGTGCCGTCGAAGAGAACATTGCTGGACGCCGTTGCGCTGCCATAGCTCGTGGTGCCGCGCAGGTCCGCAGGCGTCGCGCCGGGGATCGTGGTCGAAATGTTCGACTTTGTCGAGTAGCCAACCGTGGTCTGGAGCGCTTGATTGGCGATCGATTTCGCGCTGTCGATCAGCTTCTGCAGCGAAGTGATGCCGGTGTTCGCCGCCTGGAGCACCTGCACACCGTTATTGATGCCGTCGAGCAGGTTGCTGATGTCGCTCGCCCGGTTGTCCAACCCCTGCGCCGTGAAGAAATTCGTCGGATTGTCCAGCGCCGAGTTGACCTTCTTGCCGGTCGAAAGGCGCGACTGGGTGGTGGCGAGGAGGTCGGCCGTTGATTGCAGCGACAACAGGTTCTGGCGAACTGACGCCGAGAGAACGATGTTGGACATTGGCGGTCTTCCTTTTGAACCGGATACGAATCGGGCTCGCCGATCTGAAAGCGGGCTTTGGTCGAGTTTTAGGGTCTGTCCTTTAAAGTATGGTTAACGGCGACTTAAGGGATAGGGTTAATGCCGGGTTAGCGCCCTGCCCGCCAATTGGAGGCAACAAAAAGCGGCGGGACCGAAGCCCCGCCGCTCTCGTTTTATGTTGTAATTTCAGTTGCTTACTAGCGGAGCAGCTGGAGCACGCTCTGCTGCGAGGTGTTGGCCAGTGACAGCGCGGACACCGCGATCGACTGGCGGGTCGACAGCGCCTGGCTGTTGGCCGCCTCCTCGTTGGTGTCGGCCAGCGTCAGGTTGGATGAACCGGTCTGCAGCACGTTGATCAGGTTCTTGTTGAAGTCCTGGCGCACCTGCACCACGGAGAGGTTCGAACCGAGGGTCGACGCTTCCGACCGCAGTGTGCTCGATGCCGCGTTCAGGCTGGTGAGCACCTTGTTGGTCGCGGAGTTGTCGATGAAGTCGGTGCCCTGCACCAGGCCAGCCAAACCCAGACCCTTCGAGTTGAAGGTCACGCCGGTGATGTTCAGGCTCGACTTGCCGGTCTCGTCGAACACCAGCTTGAGCTGATCGCCATTGAGCAGGTTTACGCCGTTGAAGGACGAGTCGACCGAGGTCGTGTCGATCTGCGACATGATGTTGTTGTACTGCGCAACCAGGTTCGAACGAGTGGCCTGAGCAACCGGATCGACGGTCGGAGTGGTCGCATTGGTCCACGTCAGGGCTGTGGTAATCGTGCCGCCGATCGCACCACCGGCAACAGCCGAGCCGATTGTCGAAGACGCATAGTCGTTGGTCACGGACACCGTGAGCAGGCCGTTGGCGTCGATCGTGGCGGTCAGGTTGTTGGCTTGAAGCTGCGTGTTGAGCTGATCGAGCGTCTTGACCGTGCCGCCGGTGCCGTCGCCGAAGGTGACATTGACCGCCGTACCGCCGTTGAAGGAGGCGAAGGTCAAGGTTTTGCCGGAGATGCTGCCGGGTGCGGCGGCACGGCTCGCGGTGAACGCTGTGCCGGTGCCGGTCGAACCGGTGAGACCGAGCGAGGACAGTGCGTTGCCAGAACCGGTGATCGACAGATCCGAGTTCGCACCGGTCGAGATGTGCAGCGCGCCGGCGACGATCGAGGAGTTCGTCGCGCCCGCGGTGGTCTGCAAGGTCGCCGTGCCCGAGGTGGTGGACTTGATCGTCTGCACGCCGGTGGCGAGGTCGATCGCGGTCAGCACGTCGGACACCTTGCCCGCCTGCAGATACACCGTCGAGTTGCCGTTGCCGTCGGTGACCACGTTGCTGCCGGTGCCGGCAATGCTGGAGCCGGTCGGAACGTTGGCCGCCGCAGGCACCACCGCGTTCTTGAACGTGATGGTCTTGCCGTTGACGTTCAGCGTCGAACCATCCGAGATCAGCGAGCCGAGGCTGCCCGAGGCAGTCGTTCGGGTCGCGGTGACCGTGGCGTTGCCCGAGCCGGTCGCACTGGTCAATCCGAGGGCACCCAGCAGGTCAGCCTTGCCGACGACATTCAGATCGCCGCCCGTCGAGGTCTCGAGCGTGATCTTACCGCCGGTGATCGAGGACGCAGTGTTGCCCGTCGGGGTCGAGAGAGCGGCAGTACCGGCGGTCGTGTTCACCACAGCGTTCTGCACGCCGCTCGCGAGGTCGATGGCGTTCAGAACGTCGCCCACTGTCGCGGTGGAGTTGGACGCACCGGAGCCCAGATAGACGATCGAGTTGCCATTGCCGTCGGTGGCGATGTTGCCGGTTTGGCCGTAACCGGCCGGCAGGGTGTTGGTCGACCCCGTAACACTCGGAAGGTCGCCGGACTTGAAGGTGATCGAGTGACCGTTGACCGTGAAGCTCGTGCCGTCCGTGAACTGCGTGGCTCCGATCAGTGACAGACCCGCGTTGGCTGGCGTGCCGCCGCCGGTGCCGTACAGCAGGGTGCCGGTGGTGATGGCCGTTGCCGTGGTCTGGTTGTCCTTCACCTGGCTGCCGGTCGTCGCGCCGATGGTGCCGCCGAGCGTGGTGCTGCCCGCAGCCGCCGTCGTGCCACCGGCGGTGCCGGAGAACAGCACGTTCGAGAGCGCGGTCGCGCTGGAATAAGTGGTCGTGCCGCGCAGATCTGCCGCGGTTGCGCCCGCGATCGTGGTCGAGACGTTCGACTTGGACGAATAGCCGACCGTGGTCTGCAGCGCCTGGTTGGCGATCGACTTTGCGCTGTCGAGCAGCTTCGACAGCGAGGTGATGCCGGTGTTGGCGGCCTGAAGCACCTGCACACCGTTGGCGATGCCATCGAGCAGGTTGTTGATGTCGCTGGCGCGGTTGTCGAGCGACTGGGCCGTGAAGAAGTTGGTGGGGTTGTCGAGCGCCGAGTTCACCTTCTTGCCGGTCGACAGACGGGACTGGGTGGTGGCGAGCAGGTCGGCGGTGGACTGGAGAGACAGCAGGTTCTGACGAACCGACGCAGAGAGAACGATACCGGACATAACTCTTACCCTTCTGGTTTACGCGTCTTCGTTCGATCGCTTCGGATCGAGTGACGCGCACAGCCTGCGCGGACATGGCTAACAAAGGGTGAAATCCAATCTCGAACCGTAAGCGCCGATTCACCATAAGGCGGCGGAAGTCCTTTTCACGCGATGATGATCCATTTGAAATCTCTCGGCTTTCTCTCGCGTTTGCTCCCCGTTAACCATAACCAGCGGTTACTTTTTGGCAGCTGCAAAAGCGCGTTTCGATTGCATGCGCACAAAGAAAACGGCGGGACCGAAGCCCCGCCGTCGATTTTCTTTCGTGATGTCAGCCGCTATTAGCGGAGCAGCTGGAGCACGCTCTGCTGCGACTGGTTGGCCAGCGACAGTGCGGAGACCGCAATCGACTGGCGGGTCGACAGCGCCTGGCTGTTGGCGGCTTCGACATTGGTGTCGGCCAGCGTCAGGTTGGACGAACCGGTCTGCAGCACGTTGATCAGGTTCTTGTTGAAGTCCTGACGCACCTGCACGACGGAGAGGTTCGAACCAAGGGTTGAAGCTTCAGAACGCAGCGTGCTCGACGCCGTGTTCAGGTTAGCCAGCACCTTGTTGGAGGCTGAGTTGTCGATGAAGTCGGTGCCCTGCACCAGCGAGGCCAGACCCAGACCCTTCGAGTTGAAGGTCACGCCGGTGATGTTCAGGCTCGACTTGCCGGTCTCGTCGAACACCAGCTTGAGCTGATCGCCATTGAGCAGGTTCACGCCGTTGAAGGACGCGTCCTGTGAAGTCGTGTCGATCTGCTGCAAGATGTTGTTGTACTGGGACACCAGGTTGGTACGGGTGGCCTGGGCAACCGCGTCAGCAACCGGCGCGGAGGCGTTCGACCAAGTCAGCGACGTCGTAACCGTACCGCCAATCGTACCACCGGCGGAGGCAGAGCCGATCGTCGAGGACGCATAGTCGTTGGTCGCGGACACCGTGAGCAGGCCGTTGGCGTCGATCGTGGCGGTCAGGTTGTTGGCCTGAAGCTGCGTGTTGAGCTGATCGAGCGTCTTGACCGTGCCGCCGGTGCCGTCGCCGAAGGTGACGTTGACCGCCGTACCGCCGTTGAAGGAGGTGAAGGTCAAGGTCTTGCCGGAGATACCGCCGGCTCCAGCGGTGCGGCTCGCGGTGAACGCTGTGCCGGTGCCGGTCGAACCGGTGAGACCGAGCGAGGACAGTGCGTTGCCCGCACCGGTGATCGACAGATCCGAGTTCGCACCGGTCGAGATGTGCAGCGCGCCGGCGACGATCGAGGAGTTCGTCGCGCCCGCGGTGGTCTGCAAGGTCGCCGTGCCCGAGGTGGTGGACTTGATCGTCTGCACGCCGGTGGCGAGGTCGATCGCGGTCAGCACGTCGGACACCTTGCCCGCCTGCAGATACACCGTCGAGTTGCCGTTGCCGTCGGTGACCACGTTGCTGCCGGTGCCGGCAATGCTGGAGCCGGTCGGAACGTTGGCCGCCGCAGGCACCACCGCGTTCTTGAACGTGATGGTCTTGCCGTTGACGTTCAGCGTCGAACCATCCGAGATCAGCGAGCCGAGGCTGCCCGAGGCGGTCGTTCGGGTCGCGGTGACCGTGGCGTTGCCCGAGCCGGTCGCACTGGTCAATCCGAGGGCACCCAGCAGGTCAGCCTTGCCGACGACATTCAGATCGCCGCCCGTCGAGGTCTCGAGCGTGATCTTACCGCCGGTGATCGAGGACGCAGTGTTGCCCGTCGGGGTCGAGAGAGCGGCAGTACCGGCGGTCGTGTTCACCACAGCGTTCTGCACGCCGCTCGCGAGGTCGATGGCGTTCAGAACGTCGCCCACTGTCGCGGTGGAGTTGGACGCACCGGAGCCCAGATAGACGATCGAGTTGCCATTGCCGTCGGTGGCGATGTTGCCGGTTTGGCCGTAACCGGCCGGCAGGGTGTTGGTCGACCCCGTAACACTCGGAAGGTCGCCGGACTTGAAGGTGATCGAGTGACCGTTGACCGTGAAGCTCGTGCCGTCCGTGAACTGCGTGGCTCCGATCAGTGACAGACCCGCGTTGGCTGGCGTGCCGCCGCCGGTGCCGTACAGCAGGGTGCCGGTGGTGATGGCCGTTGCCGTGGTCTGGTTGTCCTTCACCTGGCTGCCGGTCGTCGCGCCGATGGTGCCGCCGAGCGTGGTGCTGCCCGCAGCCGCCGTCGCGCCGCCGGCGGCGCCGGAGAACAGCACGTTGGTCAGCGCAGTCGCGCTGGTGTAGGTCGTCGTGCCGCGCAGGTCGGACGCGGTCGCACCCGCGATCGTGGTCGAGACGTTCGACTTGGTCGAATAGCCGACCGTGGTCTGCAGCGCCTGATTGGCGATCGACTTTGCGGAGTCGATCAGCTTCGACAGCGAGGTGATGCCGGTGTTGGCGGCCTGAAGCACCTGCACACCGTTGCCAATGCCATCGAGCAGGTTGTTGATGTCGCTGGCGCGGTTGTCGAGCGACTGGGCCGTGAAGAAGTTGGTGGGGTTATCGAGCGCCGAGTTCACCTTGTTGCCGGTGGCCAGATGGTTCTGGGTGGTGGCGAGCAGATCGGCGGTGGACTGGAGGGAGAGCAGGTTCTGGCGAACCGAGGCGGAGAGAACGATACCGGACATACTGTTACCTTTCTGGTAGCTACGCGTCCTGTCTGACCGACATTGATCAAACGACCGGCGGACGGTGCCTTCGAGCCTCTAACAATCCGTGAAATGAAACCGGTGGTTTGTCCGAGTCGACCTGCCGAATGCTCGCAGAACGTGCGACGACGGCATCAAAGAGCAGTAGACACCATTGAAATATTTGATGTTTCTGCCGCCGCCCAAATCGTTCACGACCCGTTAACTATGTTGCGCAAGGATTGGCTCCAGATCAGAGCTGATCGCCCTCGCCATCCGAGCCGCCGATCGGTCGTTAAGAACGAGTTGATGGAGAACAGGCATGGCTCTCAAGGTCGAGCTCAAACCGCACGAACGCATCATCGTCGGTAACTGCGTGATAACCAACACCGACCAGCGCGCCCGCCTTCTGATCGACGGCGAGAACGTGCCGATCCTGCGCGAGCGCGACATCCTCACCCCGGAGACCGCCGATACGCCTGCCAAGCTCGTCTATCTAGCGGTCCAGTTGATGTACATCTCGCCGGATCCGCAGACCCAGCACGGTACCTATTTCAACCTGGTACGCGACATCGTCACCGCGGTGCCGAGCTCCTGGTCGATCATCGAGGGCATCAACAACAACATCATGAGCGGCGATCTCTACCGCGCGCTGAAAGAAGCCCGCAAGCTGATCGCCTACGAAGAGAAGCTGCGGGACCAATACAAGGCCACGCATCCCGAGGCTGACGTGAGCTCTGCCGCCTGATCGCAAACCGCCTCAACGACGACGGCCCCGGCTCATCTCCGGGGCCGTTGTCGTTTCAGCCCAGCGCTGTCATTGCGCGGCGAGCGGCGGCGCCTCGACCTCGATCAATCCGCCTGTTCGCTGCGCGCCGAACTTGATCACGGCCGCCACCAGCGCGTCGATATCGATCTCCGCGGTGCGATGATTGACGATCGCGGCGCGGATCGCGAACTTGCCATCCAGCGTCGTGCTCGACGGCGCCGCGATGCCGGACTCCTGGACATCGGCGACGATCTCGCGATTGACCGCGTCCTCGGCGCGGTAGCGGAAGCAGACGATGTTGAGATTGACGGGCGCGAGCAGCTCGAGCCGGGGCTCGGCGAGCACACGCGCTTCCAGATATTTCGCGAGCGCGCAGCTTCGCGCAATCACCGCGCCCAGCCTGTCTGTGCCGAACGTCTTCAGCGTGAACCAAGTCTTCAACGCGCGGAAGCCGCGCGACAGATCGGGACCGAGATCGCACGGCCATACCGCGCCGGCCGCAAGCCCCCTCGCCTCGCGACCGAGATAGGCCGCCGGTTGCGCAAAGGCCTCCCTGTGACTTTCGCCGTCGCGCACCAGCAGAAAGCCGGCGTCATAAGGCACCTGTCCCCATTTGTGGAAGTCGAGCGCAATCGAGTCCGCAAGCTCGATGCCCTCGAGCATCGGCGCGAGCTCGGGCGAGAGGATCGCGAGTGCGCCGAAGGCACCGTCGACGTGAAACCAGATCCCCTCCTCACGACACAGCTCTGCAACCGCCTTGAGATCGTCGATCGCACCGATGTCGACGGTGCCGGCAGATGCGGTGACCAGGAACGGCTTGAGGCCGACATTGCGATCGACGGCGATCTGCGCGCGCAGCGCGGCGATGTCGATGCGATGATCGGCGTCGACATCGATCTTGCGGAGTGCATCGGTGCCAAATCCTGCAATGTCCATCGCGCGGGAGATGCAGCCATGCGCAGCCTTCGACGCATAGGCCGTGAGCAGCGCGCCATCGTTGCCGATGCCGTGCTGCCGTGCCGGCGCGCCGAGCGCGCTCGTGCGCGCCACCAGCACGGCCATCAGATTGGCCATCGACGTGCCCGTGACGAAGATACCGCTCGCACCTTGCGGAAAGCCGAACAGGCCGCCCATCCACGCGACGATCCGGCGCTCGACTTCGATCGGCATGTGATCGCGCCCGCCGAGATTGGCGTTGAGGCCGGCCGCAAGCATTTCCGCAACCATGCCGACGGCGGTGCCGCCACCATGCACCCAGCCCATGAAGCCGGGATGAACATTGCCGGTCGCGTAAGGCGCAACGTGCTCGGAGAATTCGCGATAGACCTCCGCGACATCGCTTGCCTCGCGCGGCAGGTCGGTTCTCACAGCGGCGCGAACCGCGTCGGGGATGGGTTGCCAGACCGGACGCCCGCGGACATTGGCGATGCCGTCGATCGCTTCGTCCAGCATGCGATGCGCCAGCGCGCGAAACTCGCTCCAGTCCTGCGGATCGAGCGATCCGTTCGCGACGCCGGTCAGCGTGTTGCGGATGATCTCGTTCATGCTGCGCTCACGGCGCCGGCCTTGTCAGTCGGCTTGGCATGCCGCGACAGCATCGCGGTGAATGCGGCAAAGATCTTGCGCATCTGCGGCGGCTTGTAGGGAAACACAAGTGGCGAATCCATGTTGTGGACGACCGCGGTGTTGTCGGCTTCGAACACCAGAAGCTCGCCGCTCTGGTCCTCGGCGCAATCGACGATGAAATAATCGAGCCCGACGCGCCGGCTCATTTCGTCGAGCGCGCCTTTGTGGCGTACCGCGAAGGAGTTGTCGAAATCCTGCATGAAGACCGCTTCTTCAGCGCGCTTCTCTTCACTGAACGCCATGTAGGCGTTGAGATACCAGATGTCCCAGCGATCGGCGATCGCCATGTGACAGGCATAGGGCTTGCCGTCGACCATGGCGAGCCGGATCTTGCGATAGAGGCCGTCGGGACCCGCATAGTCGACGAAACGTGCGACGAAAAAATCCTGCTCCTCCCGCGCGGCAAGATAGGCCGCGAGCGCCGCCGCATCGTCGAGCTTCGCAAGTCCGACGCCGGCATGGGTGCCGCGCGGCCGCGCGATCATCGGAAAGTGCAACTCGCCCGTGATCTCGTTGCAGGCGATCCGCCCCTCCGAGAGAGCAGTCAATTGCCCGCGGGTGGCGTGGGCGGTGACGGGAATGTCGAGACCCGGGATATCAGCCAACAGCCGAAACAGCTTGTCGCGATCGAGATTGCCGATCCGTTCCGGGCGATTGAGCAGCGGTCGCGGCCAGCGCGGCGCAGCCTTTTCGATCAGCGCAAGCGGTTCGCGGCATTCCTCGGAATCGGACGCAACCACGATGGCAACGTCATGATCGGGTAGCGTATCCGGCAGTCCGCTTGTCTTGGTCACATAGAGCGTCAACAGCTCGACATCGGAGCCTTCGAGCAGGAATTCGATCGGCGTGTTGCCGCCCATGTCGATGTCGGCCGCCAGCGCAAGCAGGCGCAGGCCCGGCTTCGGCGCGCTGGACGGCGTACGAAACAACTGATGGAAGGAGAGCACCTCGGACTGGATCAGGAGCCCGGCCTCCTTCTCGCCCTGAAGCTGGGCAATCAGCGACAGATCGAGTCCCTCGCCCGCCTGCGCCGTCCCCTCCGCGATCCGCG
Organism: Bradyrhizobium sp. USDA 4472; assembly: GCF_054058595.1. Classification (NCBI taxonomy): domain Bacteria; kingdom Pseudomonadati; phylum Pseudomonadota; class Alphaproteobacteria; order Hyphomicrobiales; family Nitrobacteraceae; genus Bradyrhizobium; species Bradyrhizobium sp. USDA 4472. The sequence goes on along the minus strand of NZ_JBSSAM010000001.1, from coordinate 5,178,856 downwards.
CCAGCAGATGCGCGCGCAAGGGGTGCAGATCGACGCCCTCGAAGGCCTGGCGCGTCAGATGCGCAAAGCCGATACGATCGGCATAATCAGGCGCGGCAAGCGGATGCAACATCTCACACCTCAAACAAGGCTATGCCGGCACGGCGGCGGTACGGTCGAGCAGCAGCTCGATCTTCACCAGGGCATGGGCGATGCGATCGAGAATGTGCTGCACATTGCGTTGCGCCTGCGCGCCGTCGGGCGACCAGGCGTCGGTTAGGAGCCGCGCACCGACGCATAGCCGCAGAGCAGCCCGCGGAACGCCATCGGGTTGCTCCAACCGCACCGGCTGGCCGAGGAGATAGCGCTGCGCTGCCACCTGCCGGTCGGCCGCGCTGCCGCCGATGGCATCATTCATATCGCGCGCCAACGCACGGTGAACAGCGCTGGTGTCGGCGATGGATACCGGCTTGCCATCGCGCAACGGCGTGAACGGAAAGATCGAACGCTGCGCAAATTCTTCATCATCCGGATCGGCGGTGTCAGCGGGCGCCGGGATGGCGAGCAGCGACGGCGATAACGCGATCATCCTCTCGATGCCGGACGCAAGCGCGGCGAGCGTCCTGGTGCGGAACGCGCCGGGCACGGCATAGTAGCTGCCGATCTCGGCGAGCGCCGCTTCCCAGCGCAGCCATTGGCCGAAATTCGGACGACGCTCGAAGCGCGAGCGTAGCGCCCTCCAGGCGATCGGCCAGTCGCAACGGCCCGCATAGTCGAGGAAACCAGGCGCGATCCCCTCGATCCGGTCGAGCGCCCGGGACAGTCCCTTCGGCATCAGCAGCGCGCCGCTGAAGGCGGGGCCACCAAAGAATTTCGAGCCCGTGATCAGCACCATGTAACCGCGATCGAGACAGGACCGCAGCCGCCGACGGCCGAGCCGCGCCTGGCAGGCATCGACGACCACCTGAACCTTGCGCGGCCAGCGCTGCGCGATCTCATCGAGACAGGCGGCGCTCGGCGCGCGCCAGCCGAGCTTTGACGAATCCATGACGTGCAACAGAACGCGCCGGCCTTGCTTCAGGCTGCTCTCGATGGCACGCATGACTTCCGCATCCGCGTCAATACGCATCGAACGGCCGGAGGCTGCATCGAGCAGCGGGATCGCGATGCTGTCGCCGGCGAGGCCCGCGATCGCGGCGTCCTTGCGCACGATGATGCCGCTCGCCGTCATCGTGCTGAAGTGGTGCCCGCGCGCGCTATGAACGGTGCCAGTGCCGGTCTGGTCGGCGCCAACCACGATCGTTACCGGCGCCGCACCGAGCACCGCGCGCGCGAGGAACAAGGCATGAAGTTGAGAGTCCGTGCCCGACGCCGAGAACACCACGTCAACGCTCGACGGCAGCTGAAAGTGGCCGCGCAGCTCGTCGCGCATATCCTCGCAGCGCCGATCGAAGGCGATCTCGACTTCGTCGAACAACGATTTGTGCACCAGCTCCTCGCGTGCCAGCGCGGCGCGGTCATAGGCCGCCTGCGAGATCGGCGATGCCGTCGACGAGGCGAAATGCCAGATCGCGGGTTCCGGCGACGCCGCGCAGCCATAGGCATTGACGCGGTCATGGGGGTCGAGCGCCAGTCGCCGATCTCCGCCGGAGACGAGCAAGGTATCCAGCGGAGTGAAGAGGTCGCGCAGGCGATAGCGCGAGCCGCGCTCGGACGCGCGGTCGATATCGGGGGGGCGGGACGCGCCGATGCTCATCCCGACTGACTCACGCCGCGTCGGCCGCCGCCCCGGGGGCTGGCGCAAATTGCGAGGCGATATCGCCCTGGAATACCGACGGTCCGACATGATCGAGCGAGCTCTGGATATCGGCCCAGATCTCGCCGCCGATATCGGTCCAGCGCTTGCAGAACGCGAAGTCCTCGGAGAGATACGTGCCGGTCGCGGGATCGATCATGCACTCGAACAGCGCGAACCGGTTCTGGCTCGCGGCGAGCGAGTCATGGGAATGCTCGCGGAAGAATTGCAGATTGGCGTAATCGGGATGGCGGCACATCACCTCCAGCGCCTGGCGGCGGATCATCAGGAAACCCGTCCCGGCATAACGCACGCGGGTAAAGCCGTTGACCACGACGATGCGATCACGATCCTCGATCTCGAGCACGTAGTCGAGCGAGGCCGCCGTCACGTCGGTGCGGCCGGCCTGGATCGCTCTCTTCGCCTTGTCCCAATTGACCCGCTTGATCGGATAGCAGCCGGCGACGACATCGGCGCCGGATTCGATCAGCCGGAACACCTGCTCGGGCCTGAAGCCGATGTCGGCATCGATGAACAGGAAATGCGTCGCATCGGGGTCGTCCAGGAACATCGCGACCAGATTGGCCCGTGCGCGCGTGATCAGCGCATCGCCGTCACGCAGCAGCACCTTGAGCCCGAGATTGGACATGCCATGCACGGCGCGCTGGAGCGCGAAGATGGAGCTCGCGTAAATGCTCGACACCTGGCCGCCGAAGCAGGGCGTCGCCACCACCAATTGCATCTTGTCCGACATTGACGGCTCCGCGCCCTGCTTAAATCCTCTCCAAGAGGTAAACAGGCATGGTTAATGGCGCCTTAATGCGCCGCTACAGGTACTTGACCAGCGAGAGCTGCGCGAGATTGGCGGTAGTTTGGTAGGACGCCTGCAGCGCGTTCTGAAGCGACAGGATTTCGCTCGCGACCTGATCGGGCGATGCGGACTCCGCCTGGTCGACGATGGTCTGCAGCTGCGCTTTGGCCTGGGTCTGGCGCGTGGTCGCGTCCTTCATGGTGTTCTGGGCCATCGCGATGTCGGTCTGGATGTCCTCGATCTTCTGCTGGCCCTGCTGCGGCGTCAGCGCCTGCGTGGTGCGCAGGCTCAGGGCTGCGACCGCCCCACCCGAATATTGCCCGGTCGGCGAGGTCGAGAACGTGCCGTACACGGCGATCGCCTGCAATTGCTTGCGGATCGCGTCCTCGTCGGCCTGCGCGCCATATTGTACCGTGACCGAATCGTCGACCCGTGCCACCGCGGTCGAGCGCGCCGAGCCCGGCCCGTCATTGCCGGTGTACCATTTCACGGTTGTGGCCGAGCCGTTCACCAGCGTCGTCGCCGAGCTCGCCGGCGATGAGCCGACGCGCAACGGCGGTTGCGTCGCGGTGATCGGCGACGACGCGAAGCCCAGCGCGCCGAGCGCTGCGGTCGCGCCCGCCGTCGACCCGGAGATGCTCAAGGTCGCGGCATTGTCGGTGTTGATGGTGATCGAGCCGCCATGGATCGCCGATGGCTTCGAGGTGCCCGTGATCTGGTCGATCTTGCTCATCAGGGTCTGGATGCTGTCGGTGACGTTGAGCTGGTTGCCGGTCGCGCCTGAGGCAACGAAGCTCACCGTGGTGCCGTTGATGGTGATGCTGTCGCCGGCCGAGAAGCCGGGCGAGATCGAGTCGGAGGGCGCCGTGCCCGAGAGCGCGGTGGTGCCGCTGATCGGTGCCGCAGGGCTTGCCTGGTTGTTCTTGGCAGCGCCGATCGCCGAGCTGTCGGTGTTGAAGAAATTGTCGCCGGCGGTCACGGCCGATGCCGCCACCAGCGACGTGTTGGCGAGCTTCGTGATGGCGGTGTTCAGCGCGGTGTTGAAGTTGGTCGCCGTGGTGACCGGGTTGGGCGCAACCGGCGGAACGGCCGAGAGATTACCGGTGTCGACCGCAAAGCTGCCGACCGGCACCGGCGTTGCGGTGCTCGCGGTCAGGTCGACCTGCTCGGTCGAACCATCAGGCAGCGAGAACTGCACACTGATCTTGTCGCCGTTGCTGGGAGGCGTGGCGCCGAAATTGACCGAGAACGACACCGGCGAGCCGCTCGGACCTGTGACCGTTGCGCCCGTCAGGTTCGAGGAGACCGCTGAGATCTTCAACCCGAACGGCGATGCCGGGCTGTCCTCCGCCACCTGCACCGAGGTGGTGGTCGGTTGCGACTGCACCAGCCGCCCCATGCCGTTGGCGCCGAGATCAGCGGCCTGGCGTTCCGCCATCACCGTCTTCAGGCCCGCCTGCGTCGTGGTGCCGTTGATGATGTCGCCGGCATTGGCGACCGATTGGGTATCGTAGGCGGTGCCGGAGAACAGATAGCGGTTGCCTGACTGCGTGTTGAGCACGCCGACCATCGAGCCGAACTGCGCGGCGGCGGTGTTCTGCGCCACCGTCTGGCCGTTGACGTTGAGATCCTGCGAGCTGGTGGCCGAGCCCGTCTGCACCGTGTTGCGGATCGTCGTCAGCGACTGCAGCGCCGTGTTGGCGAGGTTGATGTTGACGTTGACGTTGGTGATCGTGTCGGTATAGGCGGCGATGTTCGAAAGCTGCGCGCGCGAGGCGATCGCAAAGCCCTCGTTGGTGCCCATGCCGGAATAGTTCTGCGACAGCTTGCCGGTCGAGAGCTGCGTCGACAGGTCGGTGAGCTGCTGGTTGATGTTGCGGATCTGTGCGCCGAGGACCGACGAGCCGTAATTGATGCTGCTGATCGACATGTTTCAGAGCCCTACTGACTATCCTTGAGCCTGGATCAACGTATTCATCATGCTCTGCACCACCGACATCACGTGAGCGTTGGCGGCATAGGCATTCTGAAGCTGGATCAGGTTCGACATCTCCGAGTCCAGATTGACGCTGGAGGTCGAGTTGAACTTGGCCTGCAGCGTCGATACGACGACGCTCTGGCCCTGCTGGAGCGCGGTCGCCTGGGTCGAGGCGTTGGCCTGGACGCTCAGGAACTGCTGCAGGTAATTCGAGATGCTGCCGGTGAACGGCTGGCTCGCGGAGCCGAGACCGGTCTGCGGCGAATAGGAATAAGTCGTGGTGGTAAGCTGCGAGTAGAGATAGTCCGATCGTGTCGTATCGCCCGTGGGCGTCACCGGCGAGGTGCTGTAGATCGACAGCCTGGTGGGGTCGGCGGTGAGCTGCGTGTTCACGGCGATCCGGCCGGCAAGGCCGGTCATCTGCGAGCCGGATCCCGTGATCGCCCCGGTATAGAGTGCCTGGCCGCCGTCGGTGAACAGCGGCAGCTGCGGACCGCCCGAGGTCAGCGACGAGACCGTCTTGCTGCTCGACGCCGCTGTGACCTTGGCAAGGCCGGAATTGTCATCGGTGACGCGCAGCGTCGTCGCAGTCGCAGGCGACGGCGCCGGGGAAAACGACAGATGCGAGCCCGGGAGCGCGCCGTTGAGCGCCGCTGCTATGGCGCCCATGCCGCCTGAAAAATTGATGCCGATCTGCACCGGATTGGCATTGGTGCCGTTCGGCAGCGGCAACGCCGTCGGATCGGTCACGTTCACCAGGGTAACCTGGCGCTGGGTGTTGGTGGAGTCGGTATAGGTGATGTTGACGGTGTTGCCGGGCTGCGCGCCGGCGAGATCGATATCGAAGCCGGCGGGCGGTCCGGCGACGGTGGTTCCCGCCGTGGTCTTGTCCGACAGCGCGCTCGACATCGTCGCGGCGAGCTGGTCGACCTGGTTCTGCGCCTGCACCAGCGTCTGGTCGCGCAGCTTCAGGTCGGCCGCGATCTGGCCGGAGGAGACGACATTGTTGCCGGCGACGTCGATGGACGAGCCGTTCGGCAGCTTGATGGTGAGCGCGCCGACCCCGGACTTGGCCGGGTCGACGTTGTAGAGCGACGTCGCCGACAGCGCGCCGACGGATGCGAACGAGAATTGCGAGGCGAGCCCCGCGCCGACCAGCTGGATGCCTGTGGTGGTGTAGATGTTGGCCTGGTTCGACCCGTCGGTGGTGACGCGGACATCGACATATTTCGAGAGCGAGTTGATCGCCTGGTCGCGCTGGTCCATCAGCGTCGCCGCGGACGGGTCGGTCGGCGCGAGGCCCTGAAGCTTGGTATTGATGTCGGCGATCTGGTTCAGCGCGGCATTGGCGGCTTGGGACGAGGTGCCGAGATCCTGCTCGACGTTCGAGCGCAGCGACTGGATGCCCTTGGTGGTGACGTTGAGCTGCGTTGCCAGTGACTGCGCCGCACCGAGCGCGACGGTCTGCGCCGACGAGGAGCCGGCATTGGTAGAAAGCGCCTGCAGCGAAGAGGTGAAGTTGTTCAGCGCGTTTTCGAGCGTGCCGCTGTTGCCGGGCGTGCCGTAGACACTCTGAAGCTGCTTCAGAATGTTGGCCATCTGATCGGCGTAGCCGCTGCCGCCGGTCTCGGTGCGCAGCTGGTTCTGCACATAGCTGTCGATGTCGCGGCTGACGCCCGTCGTCTTCGCCGTCGAGCCGAAGTCACCGGTGGTGACTTCGATCTGGTTCGGCGTCTGGGCGACGTAACCCGGCGTCTGCGAGTTTGCGACGTTCGACGACACGATCGAGAGCGCAGCCTGGTTGGCGCGCAGACCGCTCATCGCACTGGCAAGGGCTGAACTCAAACCCATCTTACTTGCCGCCTTCGGTTACGTTGCGCGCCGATCAGCGCAACACGTTCAGAAGATCCTGGACCATCGAATTCGCCGTCGTGATCACCTTGGTGTTGGCCGAATAGGCCTGCTGGGTCACGATCAGCTTGGTGAACTCGTCGGCGATGTCGGTGTTGGATCCTTCCAGCGACGAACCGCTGATGGTGCCCGAAGCACCGGCGATCGCCGGTCCCGACTGGTCGGTCACGGCATAGGCACCGCCGTCCATCGCCTTGAGGTAGTTGGTGCCGTTGAAGTGCGACAGCGTCACCTGGGCGAGATCGAGGTTCTGGCCGTTGGAGAAGGTACCGACCACGAGACCGTTGTTGCTGACGGCGACCGAACGGAGCTGACCGGCGGCGTAGCCGTTCTGCGTGATCGTGTTGATCGTCACCGCGCCGCTGGTGCTGGCATATTGCGTCAGTGCGCCCGAAGAGATGTTGAGGGCAACCGAGCCAAGCGATTGTCCGCCGACGGTGACGTTGCTCAGCGTGATGCCGGAACCGGCTGGCGAGGTGAGCGAGCCGTCAGCGGCAAAGGTGAAGGACTGGCCCGCATTCACCCAACCGACCGCCGAGCCCGTAGCATTCGGGTCGGTCTGGTAGAACAAGTTCCAGGTGTCGGTATGCCCTCCGCCAGGCAGCGAGGCGCTGTCGGTCTTGGCCCAGCGCAATTGCAGATTCACCGGTGTACCGGCCGCGTTGTAGGCTGTCACCGCGCCGCCACTGATCGACTCCTTGGTGAAGGTCGCAATGTCGTTGCCCTGCACGCCGCCCGTACCGGTAGTGCCGCCGCCGCCGCGGTTCTTCTGGACCGTCGAGGAGAAGCCGAGCGCGGCGAAGGCGCCGGTGTTGTTGCTGGTCACCGTCAGGGTGGGATTGGTGATGCCGGTTTGCAGCGTGATCACTCCGTTAGAGATCGAGGAGTTCGTAGAGGTTGCCGCGCCGCTCAGAGCGTCAATCTTGTTGAGCAGCGTTGAGACGGAATCGCTGACGCTGATCTGGTTCGGGTTGGCGATGGGCGGGGCCGTGGAGACGAAAGTCAGCGGCTGATTGTCCACCATGATGGTATCGTTGGCGACAAAACCGGTTGAGAGGACTTCCGAGCCTCCAGGCGTCGCAGCGCCGCCCAACAAGGTTGCGCCGGTGATCGCGGGCGTGGACAGCACGTTGCCGCCGCGAGTCACACTGCTGATGCCGAGCAAACCGGCCGCAGCGCCGGTGACCGTAATATCTTGCGTGGTGTTCGTTGTGATCTGGATGTTACCGGCCGACGTCATCGACGCCGCGGCGGGCACGCCGCCGGCGCCGGCCACGATCGCGTTCAGGATGTCGGACATCTTTGAGCCGGTGGGCGAGAGCAGACCGATCGTCGTCGTGTTGCCCAAGGTCGAGGAGCCGGAAACGGTGTTATCGAACTTGATCGTCTGGCTTCCGACGATCATCTGCGTGCCGGCCAGACTGCTCAGGAGCGTCGTGTTCAGATGCGGGGTGGTGGCCGAATCGAGCGACGTGGCGCTGGTGGCCGCGGCTGAAGAGCTGTCCAGCAGGGCCGCCGAGCCGGTTGCAGTGGTTGCGGTATAGGCTGAGCGGAGATTGCCGGTGGCAGCCGAACCCGGAACTCCCACGCTGACAAAGGGCGGCTGCGGCGTGCCGAAGATCAGCGGATTGGCTCCGAAATCGGACGGGTTGAGGCCGCCTGCTGCGAGCAGAGACCCACTCACCGCCGTCTGGCTCGCCACCGTGTTAGGCACGGACGGCAGGTTCGCCGCATATTGGATGGCGGTCGTCGCCTGCGCCGGAACGAAGTTGTTCTGGAATTGCAGCACCGTCGGGACGCTGCCGGTCGGGTTGCCTGTCTTCGAGTCAACCGCGACGCCCATCAGATAATAGCCGGCGCCGTTGACGAGGTTGCCGTTGGAATTGATCTGGAAGTCGCCGCGACGGGTGTAATAGTTGACGCCGTCGAACACGGGCACGTTGTCGACGACGCCGGTGGCCTTCTGCACCGAGAAGAAACCGTCGCCCGTGATCGCCATGTTGGTGGCGACGGAGGAGGACGAGATCGTGCCCTGGGTGGTGATGGTCGCCTGCGCGTGCGCGGTGACGCCGCCGGCAACCTGCTTGCTCGGCACGGAGGCGTCGGGAATGAGATCCTCGAAGCTGGTCCCGATGCCCTTGTAACCGGTGGTCGACGAGTTCGCGATGTTGCCCGAGATGTTCTGAAGCGCGTAGGACTGCGCCTGCAGGCCACCCACCGAGGTGTTCATTGCATCGAAGATACCCATAACTTTGTCTCCAAATCCGATCTCGGCGGCCGGCAGACCAATGGCCGCAGTCGGAGGAGACGTCGCAAGGCCTATGCCAATGCGGGTATTCTCATGAAATCAACGACTTAAATAGATATGCCCCGATCCGATGACCGGGGCATAATTGCCGGACCGGCAACAATTGCCGGGAACAAACCTCAGGTCGCCGACGGCGTCGCGGGGTGGAAGACCAGCCCGAAACCGTCGATGCAATAGCGCAATCCCGTCGGCTTCGGACCGTCATCGAAGACGTGACCGAGATGGCCGCCGCAGCGGCGGCAGTGCACCTCGGTGCGCACCATGCCGAAGGTGCGGTCCTCGGTCTTGCCGACATTGCCCTCGATCGGCTGGTAGAAGCTCGGCCAGCCCGTGCCGCTCTCGAACTTGGTCTCGGACGCAAACAGCGGCAGGTCGCAGCCGGCGCAGGCGAAGATGCCCTTGCGATGCTCGTTCAGCAGCGGGCTGGAGCCGGGCCGCTCGGTGCCCTCCTTCCGAAGGATCTCATATTGCTGCGGCGTCAATTGCGCACGCCACTCGGCGTCGGTCTTCTCGATCTCGAATTTTTGCGCGGCTTTCTCCCCAGCCTGCGCCGGCGTTGCTCTCAGCCAGCGGAAGGCCGAAAGGCCAAACAGGCCGGCGACGGTCGTTAGCAGGATGCGGCGGTCAAACATCTCATTCTCCGTGCGCAGGGAGTCCATGCCCTGAGATACGGGCCCTAACGGCCGATGTTACACGTCCAGGCGGAATTTTTCGCGCCCTTATTGCGAGACGCCCTGCTCCTGGGCAACCGGTTCCGCTACCTCCCGCGCAGCCGGCTGCGGCGCCGGCGGGGCCACACGCGGCCGAACCCCTGAGGGTTGACGGCGCGGACCGATGCCAGCAGCCCGGTTGGCCTCAGCGAGCCTGGCCTCGCGTTTCCGGTCCTTTACCCGTGCCCGCTCGCGATAGCGCGCAAGCGACCCCGCGGCAGCGGAACTCGCCCTGCCCCATAGGCCGACCAATTGGCCGGCAACCCGCCCGGCGCTGCCGCCGGCCCAGACCAGTTCGAATGGCGAAAACAGTTTCCATCGGTCGTCGCCCGACAGGATGCCGCGCGCGATCAGCTGCCCGGACATGGCTGAAATGTTCATGCCCTGGCGGCCGAACCCGCTCGCCACCCACAGACCTTTGCGCAATTCTCCGATCTGCGGCATGCCGTGCACGGTCTGCCCGGTGGCGCCGCCGAACGTTTCTGATATCTCGACGTTGCCGAGCTCAGGGAAGATCGACCGGATCCGTCGCTTGACGCTGCCCGCAAAGCGCTGCGGCCGCACGGCCCAGGTCGTCTCCGGGCTCTCCCACATCAGGCGGTCACCATCGACGATGCGAAAATGATCGATGCCATCGGAATCCATCACCGATCCCTTGAAGCCGATGATCTCGTGCACGCGATCGCCGAGCGGCGCGGTGATGCCGGCATAGCGCCAGACCGGCAGCAGCGTCTCCGACAGCCGCCGCAACGGCGCGCCGAGATGAATGTTGCCGGCGAGCACGATCTGGCTGGCACGCAGCCGTGCCGAGGGCGTCACGATGCGCTTGCGGATACCGGAATGATCGATGCTGACGACGGGCGTATCCTCGAAGATGCGCGCACACCGCGCGCCGCGCCAGCGCGGCGAGGCCGTGGACATATCTGCGGCCGTCGACCTGGAACGCTTTGGGGTAGTGGACGCCGTGGAAATAACGATCGGTCTTGAGCGCCGCGCGAACGCGATCGACCTGCCAGCCCTCGGCCTCGGTGTCGAAATCCTCATTCAGCATCTGCAGCCGGCTGATCAGCCGATCGCCGGCATCGACGTTGGAGACCTCGAGCACGCCGTCGGTGAGGCCGATATCAGGCATGTTTTCTTCGCTGGCATTGGCGCGCACGAACTCGGCGCCCTGCTTGGAGAGCATCCACAATTCGATGGCGTCCTCGAAGCCGATGCGCTCGATCAGCTCGGTGAGCGGCAGCGCAAAACCGGGCATCACCGTGCCGAGCTGGTTGCCGGAGGCGTTCCAGCCGATATGGCGGCCTTCGAGCACCGCGACGCTAGCCCCGAGCCGGGCCGCCTCAAGCGCGATGGAAAGGCCCGCGAGCCCTGCCCCGATAATGCAGATATCGGCGTCAAGATCGAAGGACAGCCGGACACGCTCGCGAAAGCCGGCTTCTTCCTGGGACACGCTTGTGAAAGTCTCGCTCATAGCGTTTCTTAAGATACCAATCGGGCGCTTGTCACCTTGTCCTCAACGGGCGCCTGTACATTATTCAAGATGTGGAACGATTCGAGAATGCCATGCGCCGTTTGATGCTGCTGCGTCACGCCAAGACCGAGACGGACGCGCCGAGCGGCCGCGACCAGGACCGCCGGCTCGACGATCGGGGCCAGCGGGATGCCGCCGAGATGGGCGACTGGATCGCTGCCCATCAGCCAGTCCCCGAGATGGTGCTGGTGTCGCATGCGGTCCGCGCCCGGCAAACCTGGGACATCGCCTGGGAGGCAATGAAGGACCGCGTCGCAGCGCCTGAGGTCGAGATAATGCCGGAACTCTACGGCGCGGACCCCGCGCGGATTCTCGAAACCGTTCGCACCGCAACCGTCCCGGCCAACCCAAGGCAATTGCTGCTGGTCGGGCATAATCCAGGCATGCACGAGGCTGCCCTGATGCTGATGGGCGGCGGCGATCCGGCAGCCGCCAAGTCGCTCGCCGACAATCTGCCCACCGCGGGGCTTGCGATCCTGGACTTTGCCGTCAAGGATTGGAGTGACGTGGCCTACCGCCGCGGCAAACTGGTGCTGTTCGTCAGCCCCAAGTTGCTTCGACTGGGGTGAGACGCGCTGGCGCCTTCTCCATGTTGATCCAGCTTGGTCATTAGGGAGGCGCAGATGTTCAAGTCCATCCTCGTACCCATCGACCTCGCCGACACCGATCTGGCAAAGCCTGCGATCGCGACCGCGACGACGCTGTCGCAGAACTGGAACGGATCGATCCGGCTGCTCAACGTGCTGCCCATGACGCCCGTGATGCTGGCGGAATACGTCCCGGCCGATTTCGACGAGCAGCAGCGCCAGACCTCGGAGGAGGCACTCGCCATCGTCGCGCGCGAATCCGGCATCGACGCCTCCCATATCTCCAGCGTCGTTCGCCAGGGCGGCATCTATCACGAGATCCTGGAGGAAGCCGCGCAGATGAAGGCCGATCTGATCGTCATGACCTCGCACCGGCCTGCGATGCGCACCTATTTCCTCGGATCGAACGCCGGGCACGTGGTGCGTTACGCGAAATGCTCGGTGCTCGTGGTGCGCCATTAACCTCGGAGCAATATCGTGAAGCAGTGGTGGCGGAGATGGACCTACGGGGTCCCGCTCGCCGCAAGCCCGACCGGTCCGAGACCGATCGAGCGTGTGGAGGTTTGTGGGGTCAGGTCGCGTTGGCCTGATGCTGACAATGCTGGTCCGAGACCTCGCCACCCCGTCATTGCGAGTTTAGCACCGGCCGAAGGCCGACGCGCGCTTGATGTAACGGCTGCGCAGCAGCGTCAGAACGCTGCAGCGCATCCGGGACTCAGGCAAGGCGCCTCACAGATACCGCGTCAGTTCGGCTTTGAACTGGCCGTAGACGGCGTCTTCGATCTGGCTGCGGTTGATCCCGATGTCGCGCAAGGCGCGGTCGTCGAGTTCGCTCAGCGTCTTGATGGCGGTGCGGCGCTCAAGGCTGTCGAACAGCGCGTAGGCGGCGTTGACGAGCTTGGCAAAAAATCCGCTCGACGAGGATGGGCGTAAACTCCGCCCGGCAGTTTGCGAGATCATGGTCATGTTTCTTCTCCGGCCTGAAGTCCCGCGCGGCGATGCAGATGCCGTTGGCGCAAACGCTTGAGCGCTTGCACCTCATTTGCCGTCGGATTGCTCTCGCTCTCCCCGGCTAATCGCGGACCTTGATGGAACTTAAATGCTCCAGTACATTACTCGGAGCAAGAAAAACATTGCTCTCGGTGCAATAATGTCCAAGTTCGAGTACGTGAAGCTTGCGGATGCCATTGCCGCAGATATCTCTAACGGCACGTTAAGGGCCGGCGACCGGCTGCCGCCGCAGCGCAATTTTGCCTATGATCGCGGCATCGCGGTCTCGACCGCGAGCCGGGTCTATACGGAGCTGTTGCGCCGGGGCCTGGTGGTCGGCGAAGTCGGACGCGGCACCTTCATCTCCGGCGACATCAGGCGCGAAGTCGAGAGCATCGCCGAGCCGCGCGATGCGCGCATCGATTTCGAGGTCAATTATCCGCTGCTGCCGCAGCAATGGGCGATGATCGCCAAGAGCCTCGCCGGACTGGAGCGCGTCGACGCCCTGGAATCCGTGCTGCGCGCCTCGACCAGCACCGGCACGAAGAGCGCCCGCAATGCCGCCGCGGCCTATCTCGCGCGCAAGGATTTTGCGCCGCAGGCCGAGCAGATCGTGTTCACCGCCAACGGCAAGCAATCGCTCGCGGCCGCGCTCGCAGCTCTGGTTCCGACCGGCGGCCGCTGCGGCGTCGAAGCCCTCACCTACCCTTACATCAAGAGCATAGCCGCTCGGCTCGGCATCACGCTGGTGCCGATCCCGATGGACGAACATGGCGCGCGGCCCGACGCGATCCAGAAGGCGCACCGCGAAGCGCATCTGTCGGCGCTGTATCTCCAGCCCATCATCCAGAATCCGCTCGGCGTCACCATGAACGCGACGCGGCGCGCCGACATCATGCGGGTCGCCGAAAAGCTCGATCTCACCATCATCGAGGACACCGTCTACGGCTTCCTCGCAGACGACGCTCCGCTCGCAGCGCTCGGGCCGGACCGCTGCATCGTGCTCGACAGCCTTTCCAAGAAAGTGGCGCCGGGGCTTGCGCTCGGTATCCTCGTTGCGCCGCCTCATTTGCGCGAAAGCGTGATGAGCGCGGTGCGCACGGGCGGCTGGATCGCCTCGGGCCACGCGCTCGCATCCGGCCAGCGGTTGATGGCCGACGGCACCGTTGCCGAGTTGACGCGGCTGAAGCGCATCGACGCCGCGCGGCGCCAGCAGACCGCGGCACGGCTGCTCGCCGGCTACCAGGTCGCCGCCGACACGCGCTCCTATCATCTCTGGCTGACGCTGCCGCCGCACTGGCGTTCGCAGACATTCGTTGCCGCGGCAGCCCGGCGCGGCATCGCGCTGACCCCATCCTCGACCTTCGCGGTCGCGCATGGCCACGCCCCGAACGCGGTGCGCCTGGCGCTCGCCCCGCCCTCCTTCGAGCAGCTCGATTCCGGCCTGCGCACGATCGTGTCGCTGCTCGGCACCAAGGAGGAGGATTTCGACTCGACGGAATAACGCGCGGGAAGCGCTCAGCGCTCCGGCCATTCCGCGATGAATCCCCTCGCCTTGTACGGCTCGATCTTGTCCCATTCGTGCAGGATACGACGGCGAAACTCAGGGTCGGTGTGCCAAAGCGCGCGCGGTGTCGTAAAGCTATCGACGGTGAGCAGCAGTTTCGTCACCTCCGGCCAGTGCCGGTGCAGCGTCATCGGATAACGCCGCGCCGTCCAGGTGTTGCCGAGGCAGATCACGCTGCGGATGTTGCGCAGTCCCAGCGTCGCATCGATGATGGGCAGCGAGAAGATCACGTTCTCACCGGTGTTCGTGGCGCGATGCTCCTCGAGGGTCCGGTCCGCCGGAATGCCCGCAGCGACCATCGCCGCCTTGATGATGGTGCACTCGGATTGCTCCGAGCCTGAGGTGACACCGCCGCTGACAATCGACCAGCGGAAATACCCGTCACGCCACAGTTGGGCGGCGGTCTCGACGCGAAGCGCGACGTCCTCGCGGGTGCCGAACACGAACAGCAAATCGGCCGGCCGAAGCGGCGTATCGACGAGATGGGTGCGGTTGATCCCGGCGATCTCGTCCGCCGTCGGCAGGCGCATGCTGCGATTCCCAGATGTCATCGCACCACGATGCGGGACCGGCGCGCGGCTGCGAAGTCAATTTTCATTGCGGCGGATTGCAAGCCCTAAGGCAGCAGGGAGCGAGGCAGTTGGTCGAAGTTGTAGGCACGCGGCCTGTTGCGTTGCACGAAGCCCCCAACCTGCCAGGCGAACAGCGCGGCAAAGCCGAGGATGAACAGCACGCCGGCGAATTCGCCGATCAAGAGCGCGCGGATCAACAGTCCGGTCATCGCCACGGCCAGCAGCGCCAGGAATGCCAACACCGCCGCGTAGGTCTTGACGCCGAGACCGGCGGTAAGCTCGGCGCGGCTGCCGGCCTTCGCCAACTGCGCGTGAAGCTCGACGAGAAAATCGCGAAACCCGCTGTCCTGCGGCGCCATCAGCGCCGCGGTCTGCCAGCTCGTCGACAGGATCGCAATGCGACCGCCTCCGACGCGGCTGATATCGGCGCGAAAGCGGTGCTGCTGCATCGAGACCGGGCGGAACGACAGCCTGATTGCACTGATCTCGTCATAGCGCCAGAGGCCGGAGCGCCCGGCGATGCGCCACGACAATCCCTCGTCGGTCAGCTCGAAGCGATGCGCCGAACCGATCAGCGACGCCTTGTAGGCATAGCTCGTGACCGCCCCGCCATACCCGTCCGACACCTGCATCGCTCAATCCCGTCCGCGATCCGCTTGCGCAATCGCCCTCCGCCATCCTACAAGCGAGGCATGGCTGAGACGATCTATTTTCCGCGCCGCCTGATTCTCGGAGCCGCCGTCATCGCGGGCGTGCTGCTCGCGCTCGCGGTGCACATGCTGGGTGCTCGCTACGGGCTCGACCTCGGCGGGCTCTGGCGCGCCGACACGCATGAGTTCATGCCGACCGGTGCTGCGATCGCCTGGTGGCTGATCGCATCTGTCGGATTCTCCGGCGGCTATTTCACGGCGACATTGATGCAAAGCGCCGTCTCCGGCCAAATTCCGCAGAGGATGCGGCAATTCCTGATCGCGGTCGGCGTGCTCCTGCTTGCCGGCGCCGGACAGGCCGCCGCGGCGCCGAGCCCGCTTCCGACCATTTCGGGCGTGCTTGCCGGTCTCGCGGCGCTGTGTCTCGGCGCGGTGATGGCGTTCTGTGGCGCGCATTTCGCGCTACGCCGCGGCTAGCTCCTCAGGCCGACGCGCGCAGCAGCGGCCGTTTCAGCATCATCGCGATATCGGAGGCCGGCCGCGGCTTGCTGAACAGGAAGCCCTGCGCCTGGGTACAGCCTTCCCGCCGAAGCAGCTCCAGCTGCGCGTCATTCTCGACACCCTCCGCCGTGGTGACGATGCCGAGGCTGCGGCCCAGGCCGGTCACGGCGCGGATGATCGCCACCGAATCCTCGCGCGTGGCGAGCTCGGACACGAAAGAACGATCGATCTTGATCTTGTCGAAGGGGAAGCTGCGCAGATAGCTCAGCGAGGAATAGCCGGTGCCGAAATCGTCGAGCGAGATCCGCACGCCCATGGCGCGCAGGTCGTGCAAGGTGGTCAGCGTCGCCTCGCTGTTCTGCAGCAGCACGGATTCGGTGATCTCGAGCTCGAGCCTGTTCGCCGCGAGCCCTGATTTCTCCAGCGCCTCCGTCACGGATGCAATCAGGTTCGGGTTCCGGAACTGCACAGGCGACAGATTGACCGCGACGCCGACGTCGTCAGGCCAGGTCGCGGCATCGGCGCAGGCGCCGTGCAACACGAGTTCACCCAGCTGGACGATAAGGCCGGTCTCCTCGGCAAGCGGAATGAAGCTGACAGGCGAGATCAGGCCGCGCTGCGGATGGTTCCAGCGCAGCAATGCCTCGAACGAGACGACACGATCGCTGGCGACGTCGCGGATCGGCTGGTAATAGGGCTGGAACTCGTCGCGCTGGAGCGCAGCCCGCATATCCATTTCGAGCAGGCGCCGCGCCTGCGCGCGCGCATCCATGCCTGTCTCGAAGAAACGATAGGTGCCGCGGCCGTCGGCCTTGGCGCGGTACAGCGCCAGGTCGGCGTTCTTCAAGAGCTCATCAGGATTGCTGCCGTCCTGCGGCGACAGCGAAATGCCGATCGAGACGCCGATCACGATCTGATGGTCGTCGATCTCGTAAGGCGCGGAGATCACCTCGACGAGGCGGCGGGCAAGCGCCCGCGCGGCAGCCTCTTCGGAGCGACCGATCTGGACCACGGCGAACTCATCGCCGCCGAGGCGGGCCACGGTGTCGTGCTCGCCGACGGTCGCCTTCAGCCTGCGGCCGACCTCCTTCAGCAGCGCGTCGCCGATCGGGTGACCAAGCGAGTCGTTGATGTCCTTGAAATGATCGAGGTCGAGGCAGAGCACCGCGAGCTGGTCGTTCGAACCCGCCCGGCGCAAGCCCTGTTCGAGCTGCTCGTGGAACAGCACGCGGTTCGGCAGGTTGGTCAGCGCATCGTGGCGCGCCATGTGCGAGATCTTGGCCTGCGCCTCCAGCCATTCCGTGATGTCCTCGAAGGTGGCGACCCAGCCGCCACCCTGCATCGGCTGGTTGACGACACGGATCGAGCGGTCGAACCGGCGAACGACGTCCGTCGTCGTGCGCCCCTGCCGGGCATCGGCGACGAGGCGCGCGAAGAATTGCTCGGGATCGCCATTCCACTGCCCTTTCGCCGCTTCCTCGCGGAGAATGTCGCGCAGAACACGGCCGGTGAGCTGCATGTCGGAGCGGCCAAGCATCGCCGCATAGCGTTCGTTGAACAGGATGATCTTGCCTTCCGCATCGAACATGCACAGTCCCTGCGACATGTTCTCGAGCGCGGTGTCGAGCACGACCTGCTGGCGCCCGATCTCGCCCTTGGAGCGACGGTCGAGCACGGCGGCCGCGAGCGCGATAACGATAATGGCGACGGCCGCGCTGGCGGTCAGGATGGACAACGAGGCCGGCGGGATCGAAAGACCGCTGATCGCAAGCGTCGGATCGGGCGTCAACTGCAGGGCGCCCATCGCGGTGAAATGGTGCGAGACGATGGCAACCGTCATCAGGACCGTGGCGGCAAGCGCGTTGGACAGATTATCGCCTCGTCCCGCGACGAACAGGGCACTCGATCCAAAGACGACGCCGAGCAGGATCGATACCGCGACGGTTCCCGCAGTCCAACTGATATGGGCAGGAATCTCGAACGCCATCATTCCGGTGTAATGCATGGCAGCGACACCGCCGCCAACGACAGCCCCGCCAAGCGCGACCAAAGCTCCGCGCCTGGTCGAAACCGAAATGCTGAGACCGATGAAGGTGACCGCGATCGCAAAGATAAGCGAGAGGATCGTCACGGGAATGTTGTAGGCACCACCGGCGCCCGGCCCATAGGCCTGCATCGCGATGAAATGGGTTGCCCAGATGCCGCAGCCAGCGACGACGGCGTCGAGGGTGATCCACACGAGGCGAGCACCGCCGTTCGCCGCACGCGCCCGGTGAAACAGGCTGATTGCCGCCGCGCTCGCGAGCAGGCAGACCGCGCCGCCGAGTGCGACCAGACGCCAATCATGCTGGTCCGTGAGACAAAACAGAACTTGATACATTGCCGGCCCCTATCCTGCCGGGCACTAGAACCAGCAGAAATGGACAGTCGGTAACCGGCCGTGCGCCGGTTACCGGAATGGTGAACGGGGAGTGTGTCTGACCGCTCACATTGGCCGTGCAGGCACCCTCGCGCCCAGGCCGATCACGGCCGCCGCGATCAGAAGGACCGCCGCCGAGATGATGAGCGATTGGTGAAGGCCGCTCATGAAGGCGCCGTCGGAGGTGAGCAGCGAGCCGAACAGCGCGACCCCGAGCACGCTGCCGGTCTGCCGGGTCGCGTTGAGGACACCGGCCGCGATACCGGAGCGCGCTTTCTCGACACTTCCGAGCAAGGTCGAGGTTAGCGGCGGCACCAAAAGGCCAAGCCCGCCGCTGATCGCGATCATCTGGGCAAAGATCGCCCAATAGCTCGTCCCGGCCTCGATCCAGACCATGCCGAGGCAGCCGAGCGCGGAGATCGAGGCACCGACGACGATGGTCGGGCACGGGCCGATGCGCTCGGCAATGCGCGGCGCCAGCAGATTGACCGGCAGCACCGCGCCCATCATCGGCACGAAGGCAAGTCCGGTCCACCACGCCGACAAGCCGTTGATCCGTTGGAAGTAGAGGCTCAGCACAAAGATCAGGCCGTAGATCGCGATATTGACGAGGAGACCGACGACCGTGGTCAGGGCAAACAGCCGGTGACCGAACAAGGACAGCGGCAGCATCGGCTGCGCCGTGCGGCTCTCGCGCCAGACGAACAGCGCCGCGAGGACGGCCGAGCCTACGAATGCCGCGATCACCGCGGGATGTGCCCATCCAAGCGCACCGGCTTCGATGATCGCACCAGCCAACGACCCGAGCGCACCGATCGCAGCGAGTTGGCCAGGCAGATCGATCTCCCGCGAGCGCGCCCGCGTCGTGTCGGTCGCATATCGCCAGCTCAGCCACAGGCCGGCGAGGCCAATCGGCAGATTGACCAGGAAGATGGCGCGCCAGCCGACCAGCGTGATCAGCGCGCCGCCGACGAAGGGACCTGCAGTCAGCGCCAGGCTTGCGCCGGCGGCCCAGACCGCGACCGCACGTCCGCGCGCACGATCATCCGCATAGGCGTGGTTCAGCAGCGCCAGCGAATTCGGCACCAGGATTGCCGCTGCCAACCCCTGAACCAGCCGTGCACAGATCAGCACAACGGCGTTGGGAGACAGCGCACAAGCCAGTGAGGCCGCGGTGAAGATCGCAAACCCGGCCATGAAGATGCGCTTGGCACCGATCCGGTCGCCGAGTGCGCCGGCGGTCAGGATGAAGGCAGCAAAGGCGATGGTGTATGCGCTGACCACCCATTGCAACTCGGCGACGCCACCACCGAGCGACTTGCCCATCGCGTCGAGTGCGGTGTTGACGATGGTGACGTCGAGCTGCACCACACCATAGCCGAGGCTCATTGCAGTGAGTGTCAGAGCGGACGATGCTTGCGCACCTCGCCTGCTCCACGCTTTCGGAAAGGAATCCATCTGAAGAAATTCTGCCGACATGATCCACCTCGTGTTTGGAGGGGGAACGCCACCGTTAGGCCTTCGTTGCGTGACAACGCTTCGGTTCTGATCGAAACGTCGCCGCGAAGTCGATTGTAATCAGCCCCGGAAACTCGCGACGCTCTGCCCGCGATGCAGGTCCGCTCGGCGCAGAGGCATGGGAACAACGTCAGATTGCTTCGTGTTGAGCCGCCTGTCTGCTCGTCGAGGCAGCGACAGTCATGGAGCCGACAGTCATGGAGCCGACAGTCATGGCAAGAGTTGGCAACACCTCGGTTCCCTCGGTTGCAGGATCACAGTTCGGCAAGACCGCAACCGTCATTGCTGTCTCCTGCCTGATCGGCGCACTGTTCGCCGGCAGCACGGTCGCAACCCCGCTCTACGTCATCTACAAACAACAGCTGGGTTTCTCGCAGATCACGTTGACCCTGATCTACGCCGTCTACGTCGTCGGAAACCTGACGGCACTCATGATCTTCGGCCGGATGTCCGATCAGGTCGGCCGGCGGCGCTGTCGAGCCGCGCCGCGATGCTGTGGTCGATCGGCCTGATGCTGCCGAGCCTAGCCCTGCTCGTCACCGCACAATTCGCAGAATCACTCGGCGTCATGATCGCGGCGACCGCGATCTGCGGCGTAGCAGCGGGCCTCGGTTATCGCGGCAGCCTTCAGGTGGTGAACCAGATCGCACCGGATGACCGCCGCGCCGAAGTGGTTTCGGCCTATTTCATCTGCTGCTTTCTCGGCAACGCGCTTCCGGTGATCGGTATCGGCGTCCTCGCGACCCTGATCAGCTCGACTGTGGCGAGCCTGGTCTTCGCCGTGACCATTGCGATGTTCGCGCTGGTCGCGCTGGTGTTCGGCCTGAAATACCAGGCCGGCTAGGCGCAGCCGAAAAAAGCGACGCCGTGCGGAATGCACGGCGTCTCCAGGCGGAAGCTATCTCGCTGTTAGCTCGCTGCCCTCAGGTTCACCTTGCTCTCGGCCAGCGATGTCAATTTCTTGTCCGTCGCCTTCTCTTCCTCGAGTGTCTTGGCGAGCACAGCGGCGCAGTCGGTGCGGCCGAGCTGCTTGGCCCAGGCGATCAGGCTGCCATAGCGAACGATCTCGTAATGTTCGGCGGCCTGCGCCGCATTGATCAGGGCCGCATCGAGCACCGCCTTGTCGGCGACGTCGCCCGCGGTTTCATCAGCCTCCTCGATGATGCCGTCGATGGCCGGACAATCGACCGCCTTCAGTTGGGCGCCGTGCATCTTGAATACTTCCTCGAGCCGCGTGACGTGCTGCTTGGTTTCTTCAAGGTGCGTCAAAAAGCCCTGCTTCAGCTGCGGATCCGTCGCCTTATCTGCCATTTTCGGCAGCGCCTTGGTGAGCTGTTGCTCGGCGTAATAGATGTCCTGTAGCTGATGCACGAACAGGTCGTTCATGGTCTTGATGTCTTTTGTGAACAGTCCCATCGTTCTGATCCTCGCGGGTCTCGGGAACACGACGGGCACAGGCTTGCACGAAAGCCGCTTGTTTCGCCGTGTTCGGTTGCTGATGGGGCGCTAACCTGTCGACGGCGCCGTCGTTCCAAAGGAAACCCTCAGCCTTTTGCGCCGGAACAATGCTTGCAGCGGGGGGATGTGAAAACCATCTGAACATACCGACGCGCAATCGAAGCCTGACGCTCGACTCATATGCTTAACGTGCGCCCCATGTGAAGCAGATATGACAAAACGAGCCGCTTCCGTGCGGATCCCGTCCTTGTCAAGGGCTGCACAAGTCTCTGTTTTTGCCTTAAATGAGCTACATCATGCCTAGCGATCGACGCCCAGTTCGGGCAGTGATCGCAACCGACCGTCCAATGTCTGGCCCGGTCGGCCTTGCCCCCTGCCGGGAGGATGAATGCACGGACTGCTGCCCGCGCTGAAACGCGGCTTCACGAGATGGATCGGCTGGCGACGGCTGGGCATTGCCGCGAGCGTGATGATCATCGCCTTCGCGGTCACCACGCTCGTGCGAACGCTCCATGGGATCGATCGGAACGCCATCCTCACGGGGCTTGCCGATATCCCTCGTGGCAATATCGGCCTGGCTGCGCTCTGTGTGTTCTTGGCGTTCTGTACGCTGACCTTCTACGATTTTTTTGCGCTGCGAACGATAGGCAAGAAACACGTACCCTATCGCATCGCAGCACTCTCCAGCTTCACGTCCTATTCGATCGGCCACAACATCGGCGCCACCGTGTTCACGGGCGGTGCGATCCGTTTCCGGATTTATTCGGACTATGGGCTGAACGCGATCGACGTCGCAAAAATCTGCTTCCTCTCCGGCCTGACCTTCTGGCTCGGTAACATCTTCGTGCTCTCGATCGGCATGTCGATCCATCCGGATGCAGCTTCCTACATGGATCAGCTGCCATCGTCGATCAATCGTCTGATCGCGATCGGCGGCCTCGCCTCGATCGGCGCCTATCTGGTCTGGCTTTGCATGGGCGAGAAGCGCCGCGAGCTCGGCCAGAAGGGCTGGAAGGTGGTGCTGCCGTCGGCGCCGCTGACGCTGGTGCAGATCCTGATCGGCGTGGTCGACCTCGGATTTTGCGCGTTGGCGATGTACCTGTTGGTTCCGGCCAATCCGCCGATCGACTTCCTGTCCCTCGCCGTGGTGTTCATCCTGGCGACGCTCCTGGGCTTCGCCAGCCATGCCCCCGGCTCGATCGGCGTGTTCGACGCCGCCATGCTGGTGGCGTTGCCCGAATTCGGGCGCGAGCAGCTGCTGGCGACGCTGCTGGTCTTCCGCATCCTCTATTTCGTGATCCCGTTTGGTCTCGCCATCTCCATCATGGGCACCCGCGAGCTCTGGATGAATGTGGTCCGGCCCTGGCAGGAGCGCCGTCGGCTGGCGGAAGCCTGCGCGCAGGCCAATCTGCCCAAGGAGGTGACGCCGATGGAGCGCGAGCGGCTGGTGCGTCAGGCCAGCAAGCGTTAAGGCCGGCCGACGCTTACGTTCCGGGAGCTCTGCAGACAAGAGGTTGCGGGCGGCGCAGCGATCTCTCTTATTTCCGCCTCAACTTTGCCGTTGAAGACGCGGGCCATGATCCCTGTTTCCCTTCGTACTTTTCTTCTAGCCGCCCTGCTGCTGGCCGGGTCCCTCGCCGTTTTGCCGCCCCAACGCGCAGTCGCGCAGGATGCGGGGGCCATGCAGATCAATTGGGAGGTCCGCAACCGCTTCCGCCTGTTCCGCGAGGAGCGCGATTTCCTGTTGCATGTCGAGAATGCGCGTAACCGCAGCATCCTCGCCGCCGAGCAGTCTCTCGAGCTGCAGAGCGAGGGCCGCGGCTGGGCCCGGAACATGGTCAACCGCCTCTGCATCGACCTGCAGGGCCGGGTTAACCAGCCCTGTACCCGCGACAACGTCAAAGAGAACTACCTCACGCCGATCGACCACCCCATCACCGTACGCCTGGCCGGCGCGGTGCCGGTCGGGGCCACTTGCGCCTGGTCGTTCGACGACGGCGACGGGCCGCAGGCCTCGACTTTCGACTGCGCCGAGCCGGTCAATCTGCGCGTCCGCTACGGCAAGCAGACGGTCGCGACCGTCGACGTTTCCTCCGGCTCCGATCCGACCCAGCGCATCCAGACCGAGATCCAGGTCCGCGACATCCTTATCGCCGGCCTTGGCGACAGCATCGCCTCCGGCGAAGGCAATCCGGACCGACCGCTGGCGCTATCCGACGAGGGTTTCTGCTTCCGCTCCTATCTCGGCACCGCTGGCACACAATATTACCGGCCGAGCCGCGCCGGCTTCAAGGGCGGCCGCGCCTGCGAGGCACCGGACACGCTCGGCAACTGGCAACGTTTCGGCGCGCTGTGGTTCAACTCGCCCTGCCACCGCTCCCTCTACAGCTATCAGGCCCGCACGGCGCTCGCGCTCGCGGTGCGCTACACCCATATCGCCGTGACCTATCTGCCGCTCGCCTGCACCGGCGCCAGCATCAGCGACGGGCTGCTCGGCTCGCAGCGCGCCCGCGAATGCCCGCCCGGCAAGAGCGGCGTCTGCAACACCAGCGTGAATGCCCAGGTCGCCGAGCTGCGCGAAGCGCTGACCGCGGCGAAGAAGCGGCAGCCGGATCGCAATCTCGATCTCGTGCTGCTCTCGATCGGGGCCAATGACGTCTACTTTTCCGGCCTCGTCGCCGACGTCATCGTCGAGACCGCGACCGAGCGCGCGCTGTTCCGCCGCTCCGGCGTGATGGCGAGCGTCGACGAATCCCGCGACGCGCTACAACGCGAGCTGCCGCAGAATTTCGTCAAGCTGCGCGAGGCGCTGAAACCGCTGGTCGGCGGCGATCTCTCGCACGTGGTCTACGTCTCCTACGCCAACCCGGCCCTTGCCGACGGCGGCGTGCCCTGCCGCGGCGGCCGCGCCGGTTTCGACATCCATCCCGCCTTCAACGCCGACCCACAGCGCCTCGCCCGCGTCTCGACTTTCGTCGACACCGAGTTCCTGCCGCAGCTGAAGGGGCTGGCCACCTGCACGCGGGGCGCGCTGTGCCGTGATCCCGAGGCCGACCGTATGACCTTCGTCGATGCGCACCAGTCCGCATTCGCCGATCACGGATTTTGTGCTCACTCCGGCAACGATCCCGAGTTCGACCGCACTTGCTTTGCCGAGAACGGAGAGAGCTTCAACCCTGACATCGTCAGCGCGGCGAGCCAGCCGATGCTGTGCGGCCGCGGCGCGTCGGAGTACCGCGCCTATCTGCCGCGCGCACGCTGGATTCGCGACGCCAACGACAGCTATTTCGCGGCGATGACCTATCCGCAGGGGTTGCCGGCGGCGAGCCAGCCGACCGACATCCACGACGCGACCTGGGGCGTGCTCTCGGCCGTCTATGGCGGCGCCGTGCATCCGAGTGCCGAAGGCCATGCCGCGATGGCGGATGCCACTCTCCCGGCCGCAAGCTCCGTGCTGGGGCTGGACGCCGTGCCGCCCGGCTTCACGCGCAGCCTCTTGGCTCCGCTCCTGCCGGGCGCGCAGAAGTAGGAAACCGGAAACAGCGCACTGTCGCCGCTCGCTGGAATTTGATGGCACTACCGTGAATTGAGTCCATTCCATTCAGGGCAGGTTCAGCCGCACCGCGCATGATATGCCCGCGTCATGGGACGGGACCTATCGTGGATAGCAGAAGCGCATATCGTCGGCTGCAATGGTCGCGCATCGCGGCGCTCGTGGCGTTAGCCACAGGCCTGACACCGAACATCTCCCGTGCCGACGATCTCAATCCGCACGATCTCGCTCTGCTCGATCGGCTGAGCTTCGGTGTCAGCACCTCGAGTGCCGCACACATGCAGGGGATGGGTGCGGAACGCTGGCTGCAGGAGCAATTGCACCCGGCCGGCAACCCTCCCTTGCCCGACGCGGCCAAGGCGCAGATCGAAGCGATGCCCGACGTCCACAGCTTCCCGTTCGACATTGCGGTCGCCTTCGAGCAGCAGTCCAAGAGCGCCAGCCAGGTCATCGACCCCGAGCAGAAGAAAGCCGCGCAGCAGGTGTTCCAGCAGGCGATGAACGATCGCGCCAAGCAGGCGGCGGCGCGCACCATCCTGCGCGCGCTCTACGCGCCCGACCAGCTGCGTGAGCGCATGGTCTGGTTCTGGTTCAATCATTTCAACGTCCACCAGTACAAATCGAATCTGCGCGTGCTGGTCGGCGACTACGTCGATCATGCCCTTCGTCCCAACTCGCTGGGCAAGTTTCACGACCTGCTCGCGGCGACCGTTCGTCATCCCGCGATGCTGCGCTATCTCGACAATGCCGACAACGCGGCGGGCCATCTGAACGAGAACTACGCCCGCGAGATCATGGAGCTGCACACCATGGGCGTCGGCTCCGGCTACACCCAGGCCGACGTGGAAGCGCTGGCGAAGATCCTCACGGGCGTCGGCATCGACACCAAGCCGGAAGACCCGAAGCTCAAGCCGGAATTGCAATCCCAGCTCGTGCGCGAGGGCGCCTTCGAGTTCAACCCGTCCCGTCACGATTACAGCGACAAGGCCTTCCTCGGTCACACCATCAAGGGCCGTGGGCTCGCCGAGGTCGACGAGGCCATTGACATCCTGGTCCACCATCCCGCGACCGCAAATCATGTATCGCGCAAGATCGCGACCTATTTCGTCTCCGACAATCCGCCGGAAGCGCTGGTACAGCGGATGGCGCAGACCTTCAAATCCACTGGTGGCGACATTGCCGCGATACTCGCCACGATGGTCCATTCACCCGAATTCGAGGCCGCGCTGAAGCCGGGCACGCGCTTCAAGGATCCCGTGCAATACGTGCTCTCGGCGGTCCGTCTCGCCTATGACGACCGGGTCATATTGAACACGGCGCCGATCCAGGGCTGGATCAATCGCCTCGGCGAAGGCCTGTTCAACCAAGAGACGCCGGACGGCTACCCGCTGACCTCGGCGTCGTGGAACGGCCCCGGTCAGATGATGGTTCGCTTCGAGATCGCACGCCAGATCGGATCCGGATCGTCCGGCCTGTTCAAATCCGACGGGCCGAATCCGGTCGAGTTGCCCGCGTTCCCGCAACTGCAGAACGCGCTCTACTTCAACGGCCTTCGCAACACTCTCGGCCCCGCAACGCTGGCATCGCTCGACAGGGCGATCTCACCGCAGGACTGGAACACGCTGTTCCTGTCGTCACCGGAATTCATGCACTGAGCACGGAAGATTGCCATGAACCGTCGCGAGCTGATCAAGACCTTTGCCGCCCTCGCTCCGCTCACCGTGGCAGGCCGCGTCTGGGCAGCGCCCGCGACCGATGCCCGCATGCTGGTCGTGTTCTTGCGCGGCGCCTATGACGCGGCGAATGTCGTCGTGCCGGTTTCGAGTGATTTCTACCGTGTCTCGCGACCAACGCTCGCCATCGCCAGGCCCGAGGTCGGCAACCCCAACGCGGCGCTGGCGCTCGACGCCGATTGGGGACTGCATCCGGCCCTGCGCGACAGCATCTATCCGCTCTGGGCCAGGCGCGAGATCGCCTTCATTCCGTTCGCCGGGACCAGCGACGATCTGACCCGGAGCCATTTCGAGACCCAGGACACGATCGAACTCGGCCAGTCCGCGGGGGGGACGCGCGACTATCGTTCCGGCTTCATGAGCCGGCTCGCAGGCGAGCTGACGCGGGTCAAGCCGATTGCGTTCACCGAACAGCTTCCGCTCATCTTCCGAGGCAAGTCGCAGGTGCCGAACACTGGGATCAGCAACGTCGGCAAGCCCGGCGTCGACGATCGTCAGGCCGATCTGATCAAGAAGATGTACGTCCAGTCCAACCTGGCGGCCTCGGTGTCGGAGGGTTTTCGCGTACGCGACGACGTCTATCGCTCGGTCTCCGAAGAGATGAATGCGGCCAACCGCGGCGCCGTCTCGCCGCGCGGTTTCGAATTATCGGCACGGCGCATCGGCCGATTGATGCGCGAGCAGTTCAATCTTGGTTTCGTCGACGTTGGCGGCTGGGACACGCATGTCAACCAGGGCGCCGCCAACGGCTATCTCGCCGACCGGCTCGGCGAACTCGGACGCGCCCTCGTCGGCTTCTCCGAGGAGGTCGGGCCGACGGCGTGGCGCGATACGGTGGTGGTCGTCATCTCCGAATTCGGCCGCACCTTCCGGGAAAACGGGGACCGCGGCACCGATCACGGTCATGGCAGCGTCTATTGGGTGCTCGGTGGCGGCATCAACGGCGGCCGCATTCTCGGCGAGCAGGTCAAGGTCGAGCAGCCGCATCTGTTCCAGAACCGCGACTATCCGGTTCTGACCGACTATCGCGCGCTGTTTGCAGATCTGTTCGGCCACGTCTTCGGTCTCGGCAACGACAGCATCCAGCGCATCTTCACCGGCGTGCACCCGACGAACCTGGCATTGGTATAGCCAGCCCGGACGAGACCCATTCGGCGTGCTCGCGGCCACCGGCCTGCCGTTCCATCAATTTAAAAACGGCATCAATCGATACTCCCTTGAACTTGGACACTTTCCCGCGCGCGCCTCTAGGAGTCGCCGTGAGGAAACATTTCAAGGTCCAAGGAGGCGCACGATGAGCGCAGTGGTGTCCGCGACGGACGTGAGGAGGTCTCGCGTCAGGCTGTTCATCGTGACCATGCTGTTCCTGGTCACGACCGTCAATTACGCCGACCGCGCCACGCTCTCGATCGCCGGCTCCGCGCTGTCCAAGGAGCTCCGTCTCGATCCCGTCGCCATGGGCTGGATCTTCTCGGCGTTCGGCTGGTCCTATGTCGTCGCGCAGGTACCAGGCGGCTGGCTGCTCGACCGTTACGGCTCACGCCTCGTCTATGCCTTCAGCATCATCGTCTGGTCCCTGTTCACGATGATGCAGGGCTGGATCGGCTTCCTCAGCGCCGGCGCTGCCGTCGTCGTGCTGTTTGCGCTTCGGCTTCTCGTCGGCGTCGCGGAAGCGCCGTCCTTCCCTGCCAACGCCCGCATCGTCGCGGCCTGGTTTCCCGGCAACGAGCGCGGCACCGCATCGGCCTTCTTCAATTCGGGGCAATATTTCGCCACCGTGATCTTCGCACCGCTGATGGGCTGGATCGCCCATGACTACGGCTGGCGCTACGTGTTCTCAGTGATGGGCGGGCTCGGCATCATCATGGGCCTCGTCTGGATCAAGACCGTCTACAGTCCGAAGGAGCATCCCTCGATCAACGAGGCCGAGTTCGATTACATCAAGGAAGGTGGCGCGCTGGTCGATCTCGATGCGCCCAAGAACGATCTGAAGGACGCGCGTGCGGCGAACTCCGGCCCGAAATGGGACCATATCCGCCAATTGCTCTCCAATCGCATGATGATCGGCGTCTATCTCGGCCAGTACTGCATCAACACGCTGACTTACTTCTTCCTGACCTGGTTTCCGGTGTACCTGGTCAAGGAGCGCGGCCTGTCGATCCTGCAGGCCGGCTTCGTGGCGACACTGCCGGCGCTCTGCGGCTTCATCGGCGGCGTGCTCGGCGGGGTCATTTCCGACGCCATCCTGCGCAAGTCCGGTTCGCTGACCATGGCGCGCAAGATCCCGATCGTCGGAGGAATGCTGCTGTCGATGTCGATCATCGCCTGCAACTATGTCGACGGCCAGGCGCTGGTGGTCGGCTTCATGGCGCTCGCCTTCTTCGGCAAGGGCATCGGCGCGCTCGGCTGGGCTGTGGTCTCCGACACCTCGCCCAAGGAGGCCGGCGGCGTCTCCGGCGGCCTGTTCAACTCCTTCGGCAACCTCTCCTCCATCACCACGCCCATCGTGATCGGCTACATCGTGGCCGCGACCGGCTCGTTCAACGGGGCTCTGGTGTTCGTCGGCATCAACGCGCTGGTGGCTGCGGTCGCCTATCTCGTGGTCGTCGGCAAGATCGAGCGGGTGGTGCTCAAACGCTCCTCCTGAGCGCTCCGAGTCATCGGAGTGGGTCAGGCAACTCAACGGCGGCTCTAAAAGGCCGCCGTCTTTGTTTTGGGGATGATCGATGCTAGAAGTGCTGGGGAAACGCCTTATTCATCTAAGACATGTATCGATGTTCGACCTCAACCAGCTCCGCTGTGTTCGTCACGGTGGCGGAAGAACTGCATTTCGGCCGCGCCGCCGCGCGGCTGAACATGACTCAGCCGCCGCTGTCGCGGCAAATCCAGGTGCTCGAGCACATCATCGACGCGCCGCTGCTGGAGCGCACCAGCCGCTCGGTGCGCCTGACCCCGGCCGGCCGCAGCTTCCTCCCCGAGGCCCGCCGCATCCTGAAGCTTGCGGAAAGCGCCTCGCAGGTTGCCCGCCGCATCGCGCTCGGCAAGACCGGCTCGCTCAAGATCGGCTTTACCGCGGCCGCCGCCTACGGCTTCCTGCCCGAACTGGTCGCGGCCTGCCGTGCCAAGCTGCCGGAGGTCGATTTCTCGCTGAAGGAAATGGTCTCCGGCGACCAGTTCGAGGCGCTGACCTCGGGCCAGATCGACGCCGGCCTGCTGCGGCCGCCGATCGCGCGGCCCGAGGTTGCCAGCCGCCGCGTCGTCGCCGAGCCCCTGCTCGCCGCGATCCCGAAGAAGCATCCGCTGGCCAATGCCGACAGCATCACGATCAAGGATTTCGACGGCCAGCCCTTCGTGATGTATTCGCCCTATGAGAGCCGCTATTTCCACGATCTGCTGGTGGCGCTGTTCACCCGCGCCGACATCCTGCCGCGCTACGTCCAGCACCTCAGCCAGATCCACTCGATCCTCGCGATGGTGCGCGCCGGCCTTGGCCTCGCCATCGTGCCGGCCGCCGCCGCCGGGCTGAAAATCTCCGATGTCCGGCTGCGTCCCCTGAAGCTGCGCACCCGCGTTCCGGTCGAGCTTTTCATGGTGTGGCGCCGCGACGACGAGAATCCGCTGCTGTCCGCGCTGGTCAAAATCGCGAGCGAATTGTCCTCCGCGGACGTCATGGAAGATTGATGCTGAATCCGTATCAGTTGATATAGGCTTTGGCTTGGACGCGCATCGAACCGTCTCCTAAACACCAGCGCATGGACGCGCGGATTTCACTTGCGTCCCCGACAACACGAGAGCAGGGAGCAGCGCCCGTGAGCAAGATGACCCCGCAGGAAATGGCCCAGAAGATCGGTTCCGGCCTCCTGTCCTTCCCCGTCACGCCGTTCAAGGCAGACTATTCGTTCGACGAAGCGACCTACCGCGCCAACATGGATTGGCTGTGCGGCTATGACGTTGCAGGCCTGTTCGCCGCCGGCGGCACCGGCGAGTTCTTCTCGCTGACCCCGACCGAAGTGCCCGCCGTCGTCAAGGTCGCCGTCGACGAGACCAAGGGCCGCGTGCCCGTGCTCGCCGGCACCGGCTATGGCACTGCCATCGCCCGCGAGATCGCAATCGGCGCGGAAAAGGCCGGCGCCGACGGCCTGCTGCTGCTGCCGCCTTATCTGACCCATTCCGAGCAGGAAGGCCTTGCCGCCCACGTCGAGGCCGTCTGCGCCTCCGTGAAGATCGGCGTCATCGTCTATAACCGCGACAATGCCATCCTCCAGCCCGACACGCTCGCCCGCCTCGCCGAGCGCTGCCCGAACCTCGTCGGCTACAAGGACGGCATCGGCGACATCGAGCTGATGACTCGCGTTTACACCAAGCTCGGCGACCGCCTCACTTATGTCGGCGGCCTGCCGACCGCCGAGACCTTCGCGCTGCCCTATCTCGACATGGGCGTGACGACGTACTCGTCGGCCGTATTCAACTTCGTGCCTGAGTTCGCCACCAAGTTCTACGCCGCGGTGCGCAGCCGCGATCACGCGACCATCCGCGCCGGCTTGAAGAATTTCATCCTGCCGCTGATCGAGATCCGCAACCGCAAGAAGGGCTATGCGGTCTCGATCATCAAGGCCGGCATGAAGGTGATCGGCCGCGATTCCGGCCCGGTCCGCTCGCCGCTGACCGATCTCACCGAGCAGGAGATGGCGGAACTGGCCGCGCTGGTGAGGAACCTGCCTGCCGCAGGATCGACACAACAGGCCGCAGAATAACTCGAGGATGCAGGGAGGAGCGTGCAATGGCCCAGACTGAGATCTCCGGGGTGCCGATCCCCGGCGCGCCGGTCGTCACAACGATGCAGGTGATCCCGGTCGCAGGCCGCGACAGCATGCTCCTCAATTTGAGCGGGGCGCATGCACCGTTCTTCACCCGTAACATCGTCATCCTCACCGACAATGCCGGCCACACCGGCGTCGGCGAGGTGCCAGGCGGGCAGAAGATCTGGCAGACGCTGCAGGACGCCAGGGATCTCGTGATCGGCAAGACCGTCGGCGCGATGAACAACATCCTCGCCGACGTCAGGACGACCTTTGCCGACCGGGATGTCGGCGGCCGCGGCAAGCAGACCTTCGATCTGCGCGTGATGATCCACGCCGTCACTGCGATCGAATCCGCCCTGCTCGATCTGCTCGGCCAGCATCTCAATCTGCCGGTCGCAGCGCTCCTCGGCGAAGGCCAGCAGCGCAAGAGCGTCGAGACGCTCGGCTATCTCTTCTTCGTCGGTGACCGGAACAAGTCCAAGCTCGACTACGTCAAGGGCGAGACCGGCAAGCCCGACTGGTTCAACCTTCGCCATCAGGAGGCAATGACGCCGGAGGCGGTGGTACGGCTCGCGGAAGCCACGCAGGACCATTACGGCTTTGCCGATTTCAAGCTCAAGGGCGGCGTGCTCCGCGGCGAGCAGGAGATCGAGGCGGTCACGGCCATCGCCAGGCGCTTCCCCAATGCCCGCGTCACACTGGATCCGAACGGCGCCTGGTCGCTCGACGAGGCCATCGGCCTCTGCAAGAACATGCACGGCATCCTCGCCTATGCCGAGGATCCCTGCGGCGCCGAGGCCGGCTTCTCCGGTCGGGAGATCATGGCCGAGTTCCGCCGCGCCACCGGCCTGCCCACTGCGACCAACATGATCGCGACCGACTGGCGTCAGCTCAGCCATGCGCTGCGGCTCGGTGCGGTGGACATTCCGCTCGCCGACCCCCATTTCTGGACCATGCAAGGCTCAGTGCGCGTTGCCCAGACCTGCCGTGACAACGGCTTGACTTGGGGCTCGCACTCCAACAACCATTTCGACATCTCGCTCGCGATGTTCACCCATGTCGGCGCGGCCGCCCCCGGCAAGGTCACCGCGATCGACACCCACTGGATCTGGCAGGATGGCCAGGCACTGACGAAGGAGCCGCTCCGGATCAAGGGCGGCAGGATCGCGGTCCCGGATCGTCCGGGCCTCGGCATCGAGATCGACCGTGCGGCCATCGAGGCCGCGCATGAACTCTACAAGCAGCATGGACTCGGCGCCCGAGATGATGCCATGGCCATGCAGGACCTGATCCCCGGCTGGACGTTTGACGACAAGCGGCCCTGCCTCGTGCGTTAAATAACTCTGGAGGAAGAGATGACTGCGATCCTGAAAAACTTCATCGGCGGTGAATGGGTCGACGGCTCCGGCGTCACCAAGAACATCAACCCCTCCAACACCAACGACCTCGTCGGCGAATATGCCAAGGCCGACAAGGCGCAGACCGAGAAGGCGATCGCGGCAGCGAAAGCCGCCTTCCCCGCCTGGGCGCAGTCGACGCCGCAAGTGCGCTACGATGCACTGAACAAGATCTCCACCGAAATCCTCGCCCGCAAGGAAGAGCTCGGCCGCCTGCTCGCCCGCGAGGAAGGCAAGACGCTGCCCGAGGGTATCGGCGAGGTCGCCCGCGCCGGCCAGATCTTCGCGTTCTTCGCCGGCGAAGCCCTTCGTCTGATCGGCGAGAAGGGCGCGTCCGTCCGTCCCGGCATCGACGTCGAGCTCACGCGAGAGCCGGTCGGCGTCATCGGCATGATCACGCCCTGGAATTTTCCGATCGCCATCCCGGCCTGGAAGATTGCGCCCGCGCTCTGCTACGGCAACACGGTGGTGTTCAAGCCGGCCGAGTTGGTGCCCGGCTCGGGACACGCGCTCGCCGAGATCATCTCCCGCTCAGGCCTTCCGGCCGGCGTGTTCAACCTCGTGGTCGGCTCCGGCTCCGTGGTCGGCCAGACCCTGCTCGATCATCCCGATGTGGCCGCGATCTCCTTCACCGGCTCGGTGCAAACCGGCCGCAAGATCGCGCAGGCCTGCGTGCTCTCCAACCCGATGAAGAAATTCCAGCTGGAGATGGGCGGCAAGAATCCGCTGGTCGTGCTCGATGACGCCGACCTGAAGACCGCTGTCGAAGTCGCCGTCAACGGCGCCTACTTCTCGACCGGTCAGCGCTGCACGGCATCGTCTCGGCTGATCGTCACCGAAGGCATCCATGACCGCTTCGTTGCCGCGGTGGCCGAGCGCCTGAACAGCCTCTCGGTGGACGACGCGCTCAAGGCCGGCGTGCATATCGGCCCCGTGGTCGACCAGAGCCAGCTGGACCAGGACCTGCGCTACATCAAGATCGGTCAGGACGAGGGCGCCAGGCTCGCCTTCGGCGGCGAGCTGCTCAAGCGCGACAACCCCGGCCACTACCTGCAACCGGCGCTGTTCACCGAAGCCAACAACAACATGCGCATCGCGCGCGAGGAGATATTCGGGCCCGTCGCCGCCGTCATCCGCGCCAAGAACTACGAGGAAGCGCTGGCGATCTCCAACGACACCGAGTTCGGCCTCGCCTCCGGCATCTGCACATCAAGCCTGAAATACGCCTCGCACTACAAGCGCAACAGCGAGTCCGGCATGGTGATGGTCAATCTGCCCACCGCCGGCGTCGACTATCACGTGCCGTTCGGCGGCCGGAAGGGCTCGAGCTACGGCGCCCGCGAGCAGGGCTCCTACGCACGCGAGTTCTATACGACGGTGAAGACCGCCTATACCTATCCGGGTTGACGGGCCACGATCGCAGGGTGGGTTGGCGCAGCGGCTGCGCAAAGCGCGGTCCGCCGGCGTAACCGACCTCTTCTGCTTCCGCGGACAGAGACCTTGGTGGGTTACGCCCTGCGATTGCGCTCCGCGCAATCGCAGGGCTAGCCACCCTACACTTTGGAGTCCTCCATGGACCAGGACGTCGCAGCGAAAGAGCAGCCCCGCTACATCAAGCTCAACGAGCGCGACAATGTCGCGATCGTCGTCAATGATTTCGGGCTCCCTGCCGGCTCCCGCTTTGCGTGCGGGCTGACGCTGCGTGCCTTTGTGCCGCAAGGGCACAAGACCGCTCTGGTCGACATCGCGCAGGACGCGCCGATCATCCGCTACGGTGAGGTGATCGGCTACGCGCTCTCGCCGATTCTGGCCGGTGAGTGGGTGGATGAGGCGCGCATCCGCATGCCTGAGGCCCCTGCCCTCGACAAGCTCGAAATCTCCACCGCCGTTCCCGCACCGCTGCCGCCGCTCGAAGGTTTCACCTTCGAGGGCTTTCGCAATCCGGACGGATCCGTCGGCACCAAGAACATCCTCGGCATCTCCTCCTCGGTGCAATGCGTCAAGGGCACGATGGAATATGCGGTGAAACGCATCCGCGCCGAGCTGCTGCCGAACTATCCGAACGTCGACGACGTCGTGCCATTGACGCATGCTTATGGCTGCGGCGTCGCCATCACCGCGCCCGATGCCGTCGTGCCGATCCGCACGCTGCAAAACCTCGCGCTCAATCCGAATTTCGGCGGCGAGATTCTGGTCATCAGCTTGGGATGTGAAAAACTCGCGCCCGAACGGCTGGTGCCGGAGGGCGTCAGCGATGCCATCGTCCGCATGCAGGACGAAGCCTTCGACGGATTTGGCGCGATCGTCGATGCCATCATGACGCAAGCCGAGGCCCGCCTGAAGATCCTCGACAAACGCACCCGCGAGACCTGCCCCGCGTCCGATCTCGTGGTCGGCCTGCAATGCGGCGGCAGCGACGCTTTCTCGGGCGTCACTGCGAACCCCGCGCTTGGCTTTGCCGCCGACCTCTTGGTGCGCGCCGGCGCCACCGTGATGTTCTCGGAAGTGACGGAGGTGCGCGACGCCATCCAGCTCCTCACCCGCCGCGCCATCAACGAAGACGTCGGCCGGGCGCTGGTGCGCGAGATGGCCTGGTACGATTCATATCTCGCCCGTGGCGGCGCCGATCGCAGCGCCAACACAACCCCCGGCAACAAGAAGGGCGGCCTCGCCAACATCGTCGAAAAATCTCTCGGCTCGATCGTCAAATCAGGCTCATCAGCGATCACCGGCGTGCTCTCGCCCGGCCAGAAGGCGACGCAGAAGGGCATGCTGTTCGCGGCAACGCCGGCGTCAGACTTCATCTGCGGCACGCTCCAGCTCGCCTCCGGCATGACCTTGCAGGTGTTCACCACCGGCCGCGGCACGCCCTATGGCCTGGCGGCCGCGCCCGTGATCAAGGTCGCAACCCGCACCGAGCTGGCGCGCCGCTGGAAGGATTTGATCGATTTCGACGCAGGCGGCATCGCCACCGGCGCAAAGACCATCGAGGAAACCGGCTGGGACCTCTTCCGCCTGATCCTCGAGGTTGCCTCCGGCCGCACCAAGCCGTGGTCGGATCGCTGGGGCATCCACAACGACCTCACGCTGTTCAATCCGGCGCCGGTGACCTGAGCGCCCGACACCGCGTCCGTCCAGGGGAACAGGTGCCTCGAAGGCCCGGCCGGGCGGCCTACTTCTTCGCCGCTGGCGCCATCATCATCGCGCCGCCCTTCTTGACCGCGGGTGCGGCCTTCGGCGCGGGCGCGGCGGCCTGCGCGGGGAGATATTTGGCGATGATCGCGGGATCGACCTCGGCCATGCTGGAATCCGGCAGGCGCTGCCAGGTCTCGTCCTTGCCGAACAGAGAGATGCCGAGGAAGCCGCGCATGGTCAGGACCTGACCGTCCGGACTCACCGTCATCTTGGCCTTCCAGATGTTGCCGTCGCGCGGATTGACGACGTTGCCGCCTTCATATTTCAACCCGTCACGCTTCATGTCGCGGATGAAAGAGAGCCCGAGCACCGGCTGATTCTTGCGATCGTCCGTGCACTTCGCGCAAACCTCGCTCGGATTGTCGCCGGGGCGCGGAAACGTCTTGGCAATCACGCCTTCGAAAATGCCGTTATGGTCGATGAAGAGGAACCAGCCCACGGGCTTGCCGTCCTCGACCTTCTGCCACAAGCCCGCAGCGGTCGGCTGTTGTGCGGCAGCCTTTCCTGTTGCGCCGAGCGACAGCACGAGACCCAGCGTAAGCAGCGAGAGCAGCCGAAAGCTGGAAACGAGATTCCGCATTATGATCACCTTGCTAAGCCGCCACTGCAATGGCCGCAGACTACGGCGATTTCGCGAACGGTTCCAGCACCAGAAACATGGGACGCTCGGCCCCGTTCGCGCCGCGGTCAGTTGACACCGAGTTTCTTTTGCAGGCTCGAGGATGAGGTCGTGTACTGGAACACGAGCCGCTTCTCCGGATAGACGTAGCGGTGGGCTTTTTGCGACATCAGCGCGCCTTCGTGGAAGCCGCACAGGATCAGCTTGATCTTGCCCGGATAGGTGTTGATGTCGCCGATGGCGAAGATGCCCGGCACGTTGGTTTCGAATGCCGACGTCTCGACCGGCACCAGATTGTTCTCGAGCGCAATGCCCCAATTCGCGACCGGACCGAGCTTCATGGTCAGGCCGAAGAACGGCAGCATGGCGTCGCAGGCAATATCGCTGACGGCATTGTCGTTGCCCTTGACGGTGGCGCCGGTCAGCTTGCCGTCGGCGCCGGAGAGCGCGGTGACCTGACCGAGCCGCAGATCCATCTTGCCGTCGGCGACCAGCGCGCGCATCTGCTCGACGCTGTGAGGGGCAGCGCGAAAATCGTCACGACGGTGCAAGAGCGTGATGCGCTTGGCGACCGGATGCAGATTGAGCGTCCAGTCGAGCGCGGAATCGCCGCCCCCGACGATCAGCACGTTCTTGTCGCGGAACGATTCCATCTTGCGCACGGCGTAGTGCACCGAGGTGCCTTCATAGGCTTCGATACCCGGCACCGGCGGACGCTTGGGCTGGAACGAGCCGCCGCCGGCCGCGATCACCACGACCTTGCATTCGAACACCTTGCCCGCGTCGGTGGTGCAGCGAAACAGGGGATCGCCGATCTTTTCGACGGTCTCGACCATCTCGCCGAGATGGAAGGTCGGATGGAACGGCTTGATCTGCTCCATCAGCGCGTCGGTGAGGCCTTGCCCCGATACCTGCGGAATGCCGGGAATGTCGTAGATCGGCTTTTCCGGATAGAGCTCGGCGCACTGGCCGCCGACCTTGTCGAGGATGTCGATGAAGTGCGCCTTCATGTCGAGAAGGCCAAGCTCGAAGGCGGCGAACAGACCGCAAGGGCCGGCGCCAATAATCAGCACGTCGGTTTTGATCACGTCGCTCATGTCGTCTCTTTATCGGTCATTATCGGTTGGACGGCGCCCGGCGGGCCGAGGTGACCCTGCCTGTCTAGCCAACGGGAATGGATCAGGGAAGGCATAAAAGCGGGAGCGCCCCGCAAGCACACCCACTTGCCGGGTCAAAATAACTGGGCTGTAACGAGGCTGGATATGACGGAGATCATCAGGTGAACGCACCAAGCCGCCTCGATACGACGCCACGCCTCGAGGACTTCCCGTTTCGCCTCAGCGACAACGTCCGCTTCGGCGATCTCGACCCGAACCAGCACGTCAACAACGCGGTCTATGCCACCTATTTCGAGACCGGCCGCGTCACGCTGATGAAGAGTCCGGAGTACGGGCTGACACCGCCGGGCCTCGCCTGGATCATGGTGCGGCTCGACATCCATTTCCGCGCCGAGCTGCACTGGCCGAACACGATCGAGCTCGGCCTCGGCGTGGTGAAGCTCGGGCGCACGTCGGTGACCTTCGAGCAGGTCGTGTTTTCGGAAGGGAAGTGCATCGCTTCGGCGACCTCGGTCGGCGTCTTGCTCGACGAGGCGACGCGCCGGCCAGCACCGCTGACTGCGGAAGTGGTCGAGAAATTCAGGCCCTGGCACAAGCGCGGCATCGAGGTCGCGCCGCCGCGCACTTGAGCAGCAAGGATCAGGCCTGACGTTCCGGCGTGCCCACCACGAGCCCGTCGAGTTCGTCGGAGACCTTGATCTGGCATGACAGGCGCGAGTTCGGGCGCACGTCGAAGCCGAAGTCGAGCATGTCCTCTTCCATCGGCGTCGGGCTGCCGACCTTCTCGCGCCAGGCTTCGTCGACATAGACATGGCAGGTCGCGCAGGCGCAGGCGCCGCCGCACTCGGCCTCGATGCCGGGAATGCTGTTACGGATGGCGGCTTCCATCACGGTCGCGCCGTTCTCGATTTCCACCGTGCGGGTTTCGCCCTTGTGGTCGACAAAGTGAATTTTGGCCATTGTGCTCGTGCTGCCGCGATCTGGGGAAAAGGAGGTTCGGGTTGTCCTATAACGGGTCGATCCGGACCGCGCCATAGCGTTTTCAAGCGAAGTGGATACCGGTTCGCGGGCGGAAAATGCGTCGAAACACAAGACGGGTGTGTGCGCAGCCCGGACCGGCTCCGGCGAGATCCGGCTCAGTGCTTGAGCATCGCGGCAATAGCCGCGCGAACCTCGGCGACCGCCTCTTTCAGCGCGGCGAGGGCGTGGGGCTGGTTCTGGCCGATCCGGATCGCGGTCTCCAGGCTGGCGGCCGCATCGGCGACCGCAAAGGCGCCGATCCCGCGTGCCGAGCCCTTGAGCTTGTGCGCAAGCGCCCCGGTCTCGGCCGGCAACGCCGTCATCGCGGCGATCAGGCGGACCGCCTGCTCTGCGAACATTGCAAGCACTTCCTGCTCGAGCTCGGAATCGCCCAGCGTCATGCGCGAGAGATGGTCGAGATCGAGAGGGCTGTCGAAGGGCGCAAGCGGCGGCGAGGGCATCCAGTCCATCCGTTGCAGTTCAGGCATCATGGCGCAGGCCCCGGCATCGCGCGATAGTCCGCCGGTCCGGCGGTTCCGACCACCGAAGCATGGAAATGGTTAACGAAGCGTTTCGGCCGATTTACGCAAAACCGCCCGTTTAATGACGAAAAGTTGCCGCAATCGGCTGAGTCCGGTGGAGAATTTCATTTAGGGCTAAGGCGTTACGGCCTTTTCCTGTTAACGATGATTAAGAATGTCTTAATCGCGGGCATTTCATTCGCGACGCTCTGCCAATAGGATGTTGCGGAAATTGGCGGACAAGCCGTCCGGGTGGGGACGGCTTGGAGATCCGCCCAAGCGGCATGATCCGGTCTGTGGGCTTGCGTAGCGCGCAGGGCTCGCGGGGGAACGCGTAAAAGTAACGAGGGCTCGGACTGAACATGGCCAATACTCCCAAAAAGGTCAAAGACCCCACAGAAGTTGCGCTTTCTGCGATCCAGGAAGCCCTCAACATCAGCGACACGGCTGCCGATACCAGCCGCAACGCCGCGATGCGCAACGAAACGGCGCCGCCGGTCCCACCGCCCGCGCCCCCCGTGTTCGACGGCGAGCCCGCCTTCGAGCCGCGGCCTGCCGCCAACGAGCGCGCCGTGTTCGATCCGATCGAGGAACCGCGCACCTCGCGCCGCGCCGCCAACGACGACCGCGCGACCATCGGCCAGCTGCTCCAATCGCTGCAAACGGGCCGCCCCGCGCGCAACATCTACACCGGCGC
The DNA here is from genome assembly GCF_054058595.1 of Bradyrhizobium sp. USDA 4472. Classification (NCBI taxonomy): domain Bacteria; kingdom Pseudomonadati; phylum Pseudomonadota; class Alphaproteobacteria; order Hyphomicrobiales; family Nitrobacteraceae; genus Bradyrhizobium; species Bradyrhizobium sp. USDA 4472. The sequence continues at coordinate 5,138,913 of NZ_JBSSAM010000001.1, read as the reverse complement.
GACCATCTTCACCGTGATCTGGCTCGCCGCCTGTGCCGCCCTGACGGTCGGCTTCCTGCCCTCGATCCGGGCCGCCATGGGCGAGAGCGGCGGCGTGCTGGCGATCGCCGGCCTCGTCACCATGTTCTTCGCGCCGATCATGCTGTTCTACTTCCTCGCCAGCCTGGTCTGGCGCGGCCAGCAGATGAGCCAGGTCGCGCAGGCGATGGCGCAGGTTGCGATCCGCTTCTCCGAGCCGGAAGGTTCGGCGTCGGATTCCATGGTCACGGTCGGCCAGGCCATCCGCCGCGAGGTCGCGGCAATGGGCGACGGCATCGAGCGCGCCATCGCGCGGGCAGGCGAACTCGAAACACTCGTCGCAAACGAGGTCGCCGCGCTCGAACGCGCCTATTCCGACAACGAGGTCCGCATCCGCGCCCTGCTCCAGGACATCGCGCATCAGCGCGACAACCTGGTCGGCCAGGCCGAGCAGGTCCGCAGCGCCATTTCCGGCGTGCAGATCGACCTTCGTCACGACATCGCGCTGATCTCGGACGCGATCGCCTCTCGCGTCGACGAGGTCGCGAAATCCATCACCGGCGCGCTGGAAGAGCGCGGCGCTCACATCACGGGCGCCCTGAGCCACGCCGGCGACAACATGATCCTCGCGCTGGGCGAGCGCGGCGGCGACCTGCTCGACCGGCTCGAGGAAGCCAGCGCCGAGACCACGCGCGCGGTGCTCGACGCCAGCGAGCGACTGACCACCAGCCTCAACTTCAAGACCGGCCACGTCCACGACGAGTTCGTCGACCTCGCCGACCGCGTCCACGAGATGCTGAACGAACGCATCGACCGCATCACCGGCGAGTTCGAGCAGCGTTCCGCCGCGATCGTCGACGGCATCTCCGAGCGCACCGAGCAGGTGCACGACAGCCTGAAGAACTCGTCGGACTCGCTGCTGCTCGAGCTCGAGCTGCGCTCCAACGACATCTCCGCCAAGATCGACGACGCCGGCAACCGCCTCGCCGGCCAGATCATGACCTCGGGCGACAAGGCGAGCGAGGCGCTCGACGCCACCGTCAACACGCTGGTCGCCAAGGTCGTCAGCCAGACCGAGACCGCGCACGATTCTCTGTCGCTGCAGATGAGCGCGTTCGACGAGCTGGTGAAGAACCAGGGGTCCGAGCTGATCGAGAAGTTCGCCCGCGATTCCGGCACCCTGGGTGCCCTGATCACGCGCCACATCTCCGAATTCGACCGCACCGTGAAGACCTTCGGCGGCGAGATCGTCGAGCGCTTGGGCCAGCGCACCCAGGACATCCACGAGTCGCTGAAGACCTATGTCGATAATTTCGACACTCGCTTCACCTCGAACGGCGGCGCCATCACGGCCGTGCTCGACGAGCGCCTGGTGCAGTTCGAGACCACGATCGGCGAACGCGTCGCCAATCTGGACGCCTCGCTGAATGACAAGATCGCCAGCCTCGACGGCACCATCGAAGGCCACATCAAGACGTTCGACCAGCAGCTCGGCGGGCGCGTCGGCGCGCTCGAGCAGTCGTTCGACGCGCGTGCGAAGTCGGTAACCGAAACCATCGACGAACGCCTCAACACGCTCTCGACGTCGCTGACCGATGGTGCGGCCCAGGCGATCCAGTCGGTTGATACGCGCTTGACGCATCTCACGACGACGCTCACCGGCGGCGCGGCGCAGGCGCTCGAATCCATCGATGGCCGCCTCACCCACCTCACGACGACGCTGACCGAGGGCGCCTCGCAGACGATCCAGGCAATCGATACGCGCCTGACGCATCTGACGACGACGTTCAACAGCGGTGCATCGCAGGCGCTGGAGTCCGTGGACAGCCGCCTCAGCTATCTGACGAGCGCCTTGACCAGCGGCGCCTCGCAGGCGGTGCAGTCGATCGACACCCGCCTCACCCTGCTTACCTCGACGCTCACGGACGGCACGGCGCAGGCGATCGAGGCAGTCGACCGCCGCATTACCAGCGTCGCCGACCTCATCGACGGCCGCAGCATGCACCTGACCGACACGGTCACGGCGCGCTTCCAGGACATCCAGCAGGCGATCGAAACCAAGGTCGGTTCGGTCGCGAGCGACATCGACGTCCGCGTGGCGCAGTTCGAGGACCTGCTCGGCTCGCGTGTCGAGGCCGTCGCCGGCCGCATCGAAAGCAGCGGCCGCCAGGCCAGCGAGGACATGATGTCCCGGGCCGAGATGATCTCGACCGCGATCCGCTCGCATGTCGAAGACGCCGAGCGTTCGCTCACCAATCTCGTGGTCAACACCAGCGAGACGATCCAGACCGGTGCGCGCACCGCGCAACAGTCGCTCATGACCGTCTCCTCCGACGTCAACGCCCAGCTCAAGATGACCTCCGCCGAGGTCGAGCGCGCGCTGACCGCCGTCGGCACGGGTGCCGCGAACTCGATCCTGACCAGCGCCCGCGAAGCGCAGTCGTCCCTCGTCGCCGCCTCGGGCGATGCCGCCAACCAGATCAAGGGGCTCGCGGCCGACGTCGAGCGCACTCTGTCCGCGGCCGGCTCGGCCACCGCGGCCTCGATCCTGGCCGGCGCCCGCGAGGTGCAGACCACGCTCGTCAGCGCCTCCTCGGATGCGGCCAACCACGTCAAGTCGCTCACCGCCGACGTGCAGCGCTCGCTGTCGATGGCCGGCACCTCCACGGCGGAAGCGATCACGGCCGGCGCCCGCGACGCGCAGGGCATGCTGATCACGGCCTCGACCGAGACCGCCAACCAGATCAAGGCGTTGTCCTCCGACGTGCAGCGCTCGCTCTCGATGGCCGGCACCTCGACCGCCGAGACCATCATGACGGGCGCGCGCGAGGCCCAGAGCACGCTCGTCGCCGGATCTGCGGATGCGGCAAACCAAGTCAAGGCTCTTACCGCCGACGTGCAGCGGTCGCTCTCCATGGCTGGCACATCGACAGCAGAGAGCATCCTGGGCGGCGCCCGCGAGGCGCAGAGCACCCTGGTCAACGCGTCCGCGGAGGCGGCGAGCCAGGTCAAGTCGCTCGCGGCCGAAGTGCACCGCTCGCTTTCGCAGGTCGGCCAGACCACGGCCGAGACGATCACGGCCAGCGCCCGCGACGCCCAGAGCACCCTGCTCGCGGTTTCGGCGGAACAGACCGGCCAGGTCCGCTCGCTCGCAGCCGAAATGCAGCGCGCGCTGGCGACCGCCGGCGGAGCCACCATCGAGGCGCTCACCAGCGGCGTGCGCGAGGCCCAGGGCACGCTCATCACCGCCTCGACCGACGCGGCGAGCCAGATCAAGTCGCTGACGACGGACATCGAGCGTACCCTGACCTCGGTCGGCGCCGACACCGCCTCCACCATCCTCAACAGCGCACGCGAGGCCCAGACCTCGCTGACCTCGACCTCGGCGGACGCCGCAAGCCAGATCCGCATGATCTCGACCGAGATCGAGCGCGCGCTGAGCACGGCCACGGCGAATGCGACCAACGACATCCAGACCAGCGCGCTCAACGCCCAGAACGCCCTGATCTCCGCCTCCAACGAGGCGAGCTCGCGGGTCAAGTCGAGCTCGGCCGACGTCGAGCGCTCGGTGCTCGCCGCCAGTTCCAGCTTCGGCCAGGCCATGACCGGCAAGACGGACGAGATCGTCACCTATGTGCAGCAGCAGGCCGACCGCCTCTCGAACATGATCGACGCCAAGCGCGGCTCGCTCGTCGACGCGATCGGCTCGAAGACCAGCCAGCTCACGCTCGACATCGACCGCGTCACCTCCGACGCGCTGAAGTCGATCGAGACGCGCGGCCAGGCCTTCTCGCAGACCATGATGGGCAACGGCAACGAAGTCGCCCGCACCATCAACGCGGCGAGCGAGATCGCGACCGGCGCGGTCAGCAAGTCGCTCAAGGACCTCGAGTCGGCCTCGCGCGCGGCGATCGACCAGTCGCGTCAGGTCTCGATCGCGGCCGTCACCGAGATGCAGGAGACCAGCAAGATCCTGCGCACCGACACGGTCGCGCTGTTCGAGCGCCTGCGCGAAGGCAACATCCTGCTCCAGGAGGTGCTGACCGGTGCGCACGACAACCTGAACTCGCTCGAGCGGGCGCTGGTGACGCGCGTTGCCGACTTCGTGTCGGCGATGAACGACGTCACCTCGCGCAACGGTGCTGCGACGCAGAACCTCGAAGACCAGCTCAACGTGTTCAACAGCAAGACCACCCGGGCGCTGCAGGATCTCGGCGAGCTGTCGACCCAGTTCGACGCACACGGCAAGGCGCTGGTCGATGCCGCTCAGGTCGTCGAGCAGAGCAACAAGAATACCACTGCCTCGCTTGCCGAACGCAAGGCGGCGTTGGAATCGCTCGTCACCACGATCGACCTGCGGACCGCCGACCTCGACCAGCGCCTGTCGCGCTTCACCGGGCTGCTCGACGAGTCGCTCGCTGCAGCCGAAGAGCGTGCGCGCGACATCGCCCGCGTGGTCGCCGAGACCGCCGGCGCAGGTTCGGCCGCGATCACCCGCCAGTTCGAGGCAGTGCGGGCGGCCTCCGAAGAGGAGCACCGGCAGACCCTCGAGGCCATGCACGACATCTACCGCCAAACCACCGACGAGGCGGATGCGATGTTCAAGCAGTCGACCGAGAAGTTCAGCAACCTCGTCTCCAGCATGAAGCAGATGGCCTTGGAGATGCACAACGAGCTCGAGGCCACCCGCAACGAACTGCGCCGCGGCGTGCTCGAGATGCCACAGGAGGCCGCCGAGAGCACCGCGCAGATGCGCAAGGTGATCGTCGACCAGATCGAGGCGCTCGCCGAGCTCAACCGCATCGTGGCCCAGCACGGCCGCGGCCTCGACGTCACCACGACGGGCCGTGCGTCCGTCGCCGTCCAGCGGCAGGAAGAGCCGGTGATGGCGACTGCAGCTCGCGGCACGGAGACCCGCATGCGCGACACCGGCAGTGCCTCGACGCTGCCGCCGCCGGACCTCGGCATGCCCGCCGCCTCGCGCCGCGCCGAGGCTCCGCCGGTCGCCCCCGGCGGCAACGACCAGGGCCGCGACGGCTGGCTGTCGGACCTGTTGAACCGCACCGATGCCAACCCGCCTGCTCCGGCCGGCCGTGAGGCTCCGCGCGTCCGCCAGGCTGCGCCTGCTCCGCTGCCGCAGGCCGCGCAGAGCAGCGGCAATCCGCTGGAATCGCTGTCGCTCGACATCGGCCGGCTGATGGACCGCAATCTCGCCGCCGAGATGTGGGACCGCTACCAGCGCGGCGAGAACAAGGCCTTCACCAAGCGCCTGTACACGCCCGCCGGCCAGAAGGCCTTCGACGAGGTCGCCCGCAAGTACCGCGCCGATCGCAACTTCAAGGGCACGGTGGACCGCTACATCAGCGAGTTCGAACGCCTGCTCGACGAGGTCGCCAGCGATGGTCGTGGCCCGCAGGAGCTGCGCAGCCACCTGACCTCGGAGACGGGTCTGGTCTACACCCTGCTCGCGCATGCGGCGGGACGGTTGGGGTAAGACGCGACCCCCAGCCGATAGCGAATGCAAACGGAGGCCTCACGGCCTCCGTTTTCGTTTCAGCTCGTCATTGCAAGGCGAGCAAAGAACCCGGATTGGGGTCCATGGCCCGAGGTCCGCCGATGAAACTCTACTGCCGCCTGCCACTCGCGGCCGGCGCCGGCTTCGCCGGTTCGGCCGGCGGCGGCGCCGGTTGTGCGCTGCTGTTGCTGGCGCCGAACAGCACGCGGGTCGGGTTGCGGTCGAAATTGTTCACGGCGCGGCTGATGTCGCCGAGGGTGCGACGGCCGTCGGTCATCAGCGCGCCGGAGCGCTTGTCGAAATCCTCGGCGAGCTCGCGGATCGATTTGACCGTCAGGAACAGCTCGCCGCCATCCTTGCCGCCGGCAAGGGTGTTGAGGCCGAGCATGAGGTTGTCGGCCTTGAGCATCACACCGTCGGCCTTGAGAATCACGCCGTCGACCTTGGCCATCACGCCGTCGATCTTCTCGGAGTTGCGCGCGAGCGAGTTGGTGAAGGTCTCCAGATTTTTCAGCGAGTTCTTCACCGAATCCTGATTGTCGGCAACGATCTTGTTGATGTTCTGCAGCGTGCCGCGGATCGCCTCGGTGACGTCCTGGAGCTTGTTCGGATCGGCCGTCAGCGTCGGAATGCCGTCCTCGTCGAGCGGCGGCGGCGGTGCGGCTTCCTCGCCGCCCTTGAGCGAGATCGCGGCGACGCCGGTCAGGCCCTGGAATTCGAGGCCGACCAGAGTGTCCTTGCGCAGCGGCGTGTTGTTCTCGATCATGGCGAGCGCGACAACCCGCCGCGGATTGTCGAGCTTCACCGAGACCACCTCGCCGACCCGGATACCGTTGAAGTTGACGCTGCCGCCGTTGCGCAGGCCCGCGGCCGGTCCCTCGAACACGACGCGGAACGGCATCCGCTGCTTGGTGGTGTGCAGCGACTGGAACCACAGCACGAAGCCGATCGCAGCTGCGATCACCGCCAGCGTGAAGGATCCGATCAATACGTAGTTCGCCCGCGTTTCCATCAGGTGCTCCGGCTACTCAACTCATTACCGCGCGGGCGCGCTTGCCATGGAAATATTGCCTCAGCCAGGGATGCTGCGAGGCCTGCATGTCGGCAATCGACCCTGCCGCAATGATCTTGCCGTTCCCTAGAACGGCGATGCGGTCGCAAGCTGTGTAAAGGCTGTCGAGGTCGTGGGTTACCATGAAAACCGTCAGTCCCAAAGTCCGCTGCAGCGTCCTGACCAGCTCGTCGAAGTCCCCGGCGCCGATCGGATCCAGGCCCGAGGTCGGCTCGTCGAGAAAGACGAGATCGGGATCGAGCGACAACGCGCGGGCCAGCGCGACACGTTTGATCATGCCGCCTGAGAGCTCCGACGGAAAACGCTCGGCCACTTCGGGCTTGAGACCGACCATGGCGAGCTTGGCCATGGTGATCTCGTCCATCAGCCGCTGCGACACCCGCAGATATTCGCGCATCGGAAACTGGATGTTCTGCCGCACGGTGAGCGAGGAGAACAGCGCGCCCTGCTGGAACAGCACGCCCCAGCGCCGCTCGACGTTGCGGCGCTGCGACGTATTGGAGGAATCCAGATCGACGCCGAACACTTCGATCGAGCCTGCGACCTTCGGCACCAGGCCGATGATCGTGCGGGTCAGCACCGACTTGCCGGCGCCTGAAGGACCGACAAAGCCCAAAATCTCGCCGCGCTTGACGTCGAGGTCGAGACCATCGAGCACACGTGTCGCGCCGAACTGCACGGTGATGTCGCGAACGCGGATGATGGGGTTCTGAATTTCGTTTTGAGTTTCTTGCGCCATCGTCACATCCCGATCGAGGCGAAGAAGATCGCGAACACGCCGTCCATGACGATGACGAAGAAGATGCCCTTCACCACGGACGCCGTGGTGTGCTGTCCGAGCGACTCCGCGCTGCCTTGCACCGCAAGTCCCTCGACGCAGGCGACGATGCCGATCACCGCGGCCATCACGGGCGCCTTCACCATGCCGACGATGAAATGGTCGATCGAGATGGCATCGCGCAGGCGCAGCAGGAACGCTTCGGGATCGACGCCGCCATAGAGCCAGGCGACGAGGCCGCCGCCATAGAGCGCGGCCATGGCGCCGAGAAAGGCGAGGATCGGCAGCGCCAGCACCAGCGCCAGCATGCGCGGCAGCACCAGCACCTCGATCGGGTCGAAGCCCATGGTGCGCAGCGCGTCGATCTCCTCACGCATCTTCATCGAGCCGAGCTCGGCAGTGTAGGCACTGCCCGAGCGGCCCGCGACCATGATCGCGACCAGGAGCACGCCGATCTCGCGCAAGACCAGCACCCCGAGCATGTCGACGACGAAGATGTCGGCGCCGAAGCGGCGGAAATGGAAGATGCCCTGCTGGGCGATGATGCAGCCGATCAGGAAGGTGATCAGCACGATGATCGGCACCGCGCGCCAGCAAACCTGCTCCAGATGGTGCACGGTCGAGGTCAGGCGGAACGAGCGCGGATGGATCAGCACATGTGCGCCCGCCGCGAGCACCGCACCCAGCATGTCGACCAGGCTCGCGATGGTGCCGCCAAGGCCCGCGACGCCGCGGCCGATCTGTTCCAGCATGCCGGTGATGGTGATCGCGGAGGTTTCGACCACCGGGGTCGCCCGGACCCGGCGCACCTCGTCGACGAGGCTCGCATAGTTCGCGGACAGCCCGGCGATCTGGGCCTCGACGGCGCCTTTGGTCAGGCTGCGGCGCAGCCGCTCGATCAGCCAGGCGCCGAACGTGTCGAGCTTGGCGACCTCGGAGACGTCGATGAAAATGCTTTGCGGGCCGCCGGCAAGTTTCTCGGCGTCGGCCACCATCCGCTCCAGGACCGGCGCGAAGCTCGCGGTCCAGGTTCCGGTGGCGCAGAGGGCCAGCGCGTTGCCTTTGGCAATCCGTTCCAGCTTCGGATCGCCGCTCAAGGTATCCGCTCCCATACCAGGGCGGAGGAAATCAGATCGTTGCGCACGCGCCCTTACCCAGAAAAGGTATCCCCAACTGGTTAATGTTAGTTGTTAGAGGTAACCAGCAGGTTCAGTTTTCGCCAGAGTTCAAAATGACTTCCAGCAAAGTTCCCGTCCTCGCCGCGCGAATCGAGCGGTTTCCCATCGCCGGCAGTTTCACGATCAGCCGGGGCGCCAAGACGGAAGCGGTCACCGTCGTGGCCGAAGTGAGGCAAAATGGCCTGACCGGCCGCGGCGAATGCGTGCCTTATCCCCGCTACGGCGAGACGCCCGAGGCGACCCTGGCCGCGATCCAGGCCATGCAGGCGGCCATGGCGGATGGGCTGACGCGGCAGGCCCTCCAGGCCGCCATGCCGCCCGGAGCCGCTCGCAACGCGCTGGATTGCGCCCTGATCGACCTCGAGGCCAAGGCATCAGGCCGGCGGGCCTGGAGCCTGCTGGACCGCCCCGTGCCCGGGGAGCGCACCACCGCCTATACAATCTCGCTGGGCACGCCCGAGGCCATGGCTGCGGCGACCGCCAAGGCTGCACACCGGCCGCTCCTCAAGATCAAGCTCGGCGGCGACGGCGATCCACGGCGAATCACCGCGGTGCGCATGGCAGCGCCCGAGTCCGAACTGATCGTCGATGCCAACGAGGCCTGGACCGAGGCCAATCTGGAAGCCAACCTCGCCGCCTGTGCCGCTGTCGGCGTCACCCTGGTGGAGCAACCGCTGCCGGCGGGGAAGGACGATGCGCTGGCGCGGATTAAGCGACCGCTCACCGTCTGTGCCGACGAGAGCGTCCACGACCGCAAGTCCCTTGCACCGCTGCGTGCGCGCTACGACGCCGTGAACATCAAGCTCGACAAGACCGGCGGCCTCACCGAGGCGCTAGCCATGGCCGATGCCGCGCAGGCGCTCGGCTTCGAGATCATGATCGGCTGCATGGTCGCGACCTCGCTGTCGATGGCGCCCGCCATGCTGGTGACGCCGCAGGCACGCTTCGTCGATCTCGATGGTCCCTTGCTACTGGCGCGCGATCGCGATCATGGACTGCGTTATGACGAGAGCCTGGTCTATCCGCCGGACGCTTCGCTCTGGGGCTGAGCGGCCAGCCGGTGCCGCGCCGACCAGATCACGAGCGCGCCGGCGGCGGCCATCGCGGCCATGACGTAATACAGGCCATCGCCGATGCGGGCATAGATCGCGCCTGACGCGATCGACGTCGTTGCGCTCAACAATCCGCTGCATGCGGCGTAATAGCCTTGTCCGCGCGCGATCTGATGCGACGGCACGCGCTGCACCAGCAGATTCATGGTGCCGACGACGGTCATGCCGAACGTGAGGCCATGACCGAGCTGGGCGATCGCGAGCAGTGCGAGCGGCGGCTCGTTCGCGGTCACGATCCAGCGCAGAACGGCGCTCAAGCCCCCGATCGCCATCAGCGATGATGGATGAAGCGAGAAGCGCGGCGACAGCGCGAACACGATGATCTCGGCGATCACGCCCAGCGTCCACAATCCCGCGATCGTCAGCCCGCTCAAGCCGTGGAGTTGCCAGTTGATGGCGGAGAACGTGTAGTAGGCGACGTGGCTGCCCTGGATCAGCGCAGCTGATGCGATCACCGCCCACAAGCCGCCATCGCGCAGCAGCGCATTATCGGCTTGCGTCCCGGTCGTCTTGCGCCTGGCATCGTCGAGCGGTTGCAGCAGCAGGCTGACCAGGACCGTGACGACGGCCCACGCAACGATGATCCAGATCAGATCGCGCGCCGCGATGATGTCGACGAGATAACCGCAGGCGAGCGCCGCGGCCGCAAACGCCGCCGAGCCCCACAGCCTCAGGGGACCGTAGTCGAGCCCGTAACGCGCAACGCCCCGCAGCGCATAGGCATCGGTGAGCGGCGTCGTCGGCGTCCACATCATGCAGGTGAGTGCGTAGATCACGAACAGCTCCAACGGCTGCTGCTGCAAGCCGACGGCAGCAAAGCCGATTGCCGTCCCCAGCACCGAGATCATCATGCCGCCGCGAATGGCATGCCGCTTTTCGGCAATGGCGGTGACCTGCGGCAACGTGGTGAAGCGCGTGAGCGCCGGCAGCGCATTGATGAGGCCGATCCAGGAGGCGTCGATGCCGATCGCCTTGAGCCAGAGCGGGAAGAACGGCAGATGCGTCCCTGATACCGCGAACACTGCCGAATAGAACAGCGCGAGCCGCACGGCGAATCGCCGCTTGACCGAGGCTGCGATGGGGATTTGTGATTCGGGTAGCATCAAACCAATTGCGATTCGGTCGATATCGTGGTGATCGTTACAGTAACGCGCAGTGATTTGCGCGACGAGATTGACATGGCCTCTGAAGCATTCGCCCTTTCGCCTATGTCTGCCCGCGCGGCCGAGCCGAACGAGCAGGATTACGACGCGATCCGCGAAGCCTTCATGGAGACCGCGCGCGGACGCTGGTTCCTCGGCGAATACGCCAAGCGCAACCGCAACGCCGACACGCGCATGGTGCTCGATGCGGTCGCGAAAATCGAGGAAACCCTTGCGGCACAGCGACAACCCGTCGTGGTGGACCGCCTGCCCGAAGCCCTGGCCGCGATCCGCCGCGCGGTCGAGGACGCCGAAAGCGCCGCCGGCAAGGCGTTCGATCCTGCCGCGATCGAAGCCGGCCTCGCACCTGTCACGCGCGGCGTGCGCATCATCAAGGAGATCTCCTGGCGCTGGCGCGAGATCGGCGCCGATGGGCGAATCTGCGACCTGATTGATTCGCAGCTCGCCTCGATCGAGGCGGCCTGCGCCCAGGTGTCGGCGATCGACCCGCGCGGCGACCTCAAGGCTGCCTTCGATCTGCTCAAGGACCGGATCGAGCAGACCGAAGCAGATGGCGTCACGGTGCCGCAGGCCGCGGCGCGACCTGCGCCCGCCCAGTCCACAGCGCCGGTGGCAGAAGCCCCAATTGTCGAGGCGCCGGCTGCGATGGCGGGTGAAGCGCCCGTGGCTTTTACGGAGGCGCCACAGGAGATCGCACCCGAGCCCGAGGCCGCCGCCGACCTGAGCGGCACCGCCGGGGAGACGATGGACGTCGCCGGCGCGCCCGAGATCGCCGACAGCCACGCCGTCGCGGAAGAGAGTCTTGCTGCGCTCGAGGACAGCCTCGCCGATCCCGTGGGCGTCGCCGGGGTCACCGACGAATTCCCGTTCGATGCTGCCGCGGAAGCCGAGGACGAAGCCATCCTCGAGGCGATCGCGCTGGAGATGGCCGCGCCCGATCCGGAGTTCGACGCGATCGCCGAGCCCATGGAGGTGGGAGCAGCCGTTCCCGAGCCGATGATTGCGGAGGTCGCGGAGCCGGTCGCCATGGAGGCGCCCACCGCGCCACACGTTGAGGAGCCGGTCGCCGAGCAGCCGGTCACCGACGCCCCGATCGCGATGGAATCGCTCGCGCGCCTCACCGAGGCCATCGCGGAAGCCGCCGCCGAAATGATGGAGCAGCCGGCGCCCGCGATGGCGGCCGTGGCTACCTTCGCCGCAGCGCCGTCCGCGAACCTGCCGATGCCGTCCCCCCTTCCCGAGCCCTCGCTCGGCGCCACCATCCTCGCCAGCGGCATCGTGCAAAAGCCCCGCCCGGCCGCAAACGATGCGCTGGCGCCGATCCGCCGCATGACCCAGGCCGAGAAGATCGCGTTCTTCTCGTAAGGGGAACGCGCTCTCCGCCGAAGCAATCCAGAGTCTTTCCGCGGAGGGATTCTGGATTGCTTCGCTGCGCTCGCATGACGGAGTGGGAACAGATTTGGAGCGCACCGGAGCGTCGGCACTCATCCCGCTGGTGTTCTGTGCCGAGCTGGCAAGCCGCCGGAAGATCGATCTCTACGCGGAGAACGACAGGGCGATCCAGCGCCTCGCCGAATTGATCATTCGCGCGGTTCAAAACCAGCAAAGTTTCAGCATGCCGACTCACGATCCACAGCAGCTCTTCCCGTGGACCTTTCAGGGAGATCTCGCCTGGATGGAGCCGTACTACGCCCGCTTTCACGATCCGCGCCTGCTGCCCATCCTCAATGCCAGGAGGCCCCTGACCAATCCACGTCTCGACGGCAACGTCACGGCAAGTTGGGGGCCTGCGCTTCCAAACTGAATGAAGATGCCGGCTCCCGAGTGTGATTCAGATCACGCAGCGCGCCATCGTGATTGCGATCACGGACCAGGATTCGAACGCGACCTAGCTTCCTCGCAACCAATCTCGCATCGAGATCAGCCCCGAGGGAGCACACCCCATGTTCCGCATGACATCCGCCCTGATGACGGCTGGCCTGCTGGGAAGCCTGTTCGGCTTCGCCTGCGGCACGGCTTCCGCGCAAGTCGCCCCTGTCGAACCCGCCCCGACCACGCTGCAAGGCCCGGAACAGCGCGTGGCGCTGGTGATCGGCAATTCGAACTACCAGAACGCGCCGCAGCTCGCCAATCCCGACAATGACGCGCAGTCGATGGCGCAATTCCTCAACTCGGCCGGCTTCGAGGTGATCTCGGCCACCGACCTCGGCCAGAGCGACATGCTGCGCGTCGTGCAGGATTTCTCGGCCAAGGTGTCCGCGCGCGGCCCGAACACGGTGGCGATGGTCTATTACGCCGGTCATGGCGTGCAGCTTGCCGGCGAGAACTACCTCGTCCCTGTCGACGCGAAGGTGTCGAAGCCAACCGAGCTCGTCAACGACTCGGTCCGCCTGGTCGACGTCATGTCAACGCTCGAGACGATCCCGAGCCGGATGCGTATCGTCATCCTCGATGCCTGCCGCAACAACCCGTTCCCCGGCGTCAACGACGCCGGCCGGGGCCTTGCCATCGTTGACGCGCCGAACGGCTCGATCGTCGGCTATTCGACTGCGCCGGGCGCCGAGGCGCTCGACGGCACCAATGGCCACAGCCCCTACACGCAGGCCTTCCTGAACATCGCGCGCGAGCCCAACGTGCCGATCGAGCCGTTGTTCAAGCGCGTGCGCCTGGCGGTCAACCAGACCACCAGCGGCGCGCAAGTGCCCTGGGAGAGTTCCTCGCTCACCTCCGACTTCACCTTTTTCGGCGACACGGCCGTCGCCGCCAACCGCGCGCCGGTGCATGCGCCTGTCGTGCAGATGGCATCCAACCTGCCGAGCCGCACGGCGCGCCAAGCCTATGACTATGTGCTGTCGGAGGGCAAGCCTGAATACTATCAGGAGTTCGTCGCGATGTATCCGCACGACCCGCTGTGCGATCACATCCGCTGGCTGCTTGCGAACCTCTTGCTCACGCAGGCCTGGCACCAGGCGGTGCTGGCGAACTCGCCGCTCGGCTACAAGGCCTTCTACGACAGCTACGGCAACAGCCCCTACGCGCAAGTCGCGCTGAAGCTCGAGGCACAGCCGAAGCTGATTCCCCTGATGCAGGCGACGCAATTCCTCGCCCCGCAGAACATTGCCCCGACGCTCAAGATCGGCAATCTCGGCCAGCCCAAATACATGCCGCTGATCCAGCAGGGCAATGGCGCGCAGACCAACGTGAACCTGCCTGTCGTGCAGAAGCCGGTCGAGGGCAACCTCGGCAAGATCGTCACCCTGCCCGCACCGACCAACACGGCAGCAAACAACAACAGCATCGGCAAGATCGTGACGCTGCCGGTGACCAACACCAATACCGGCGCGGCGGGCAAGGCCTTGAGCATGCCGGTGACGATCGGCAAGGCCGGCACGACGGTCGGCGCGAAGCCCGCGAACGTCCCGACGCAGAACAACCCGATCCATATCAACAACGGCGTCGGGCTCAACAACAACCCGGTGAACAAGGTGCAGGTGCAGAACACCCGCCCGCAGCTCAACGCGACCAACCGGATCGTGAGCGGCGGCAACAATGTCCGTCAATCGATGAACCAGTCAAACATGAACGGCGGCAACAACCACCGCGGCTTCATGCACTGATGCCACGAAAAAGGTGCGCTCCCTCTCCCGCTTGCGGGGAGGGCCGGGGTGGGGTGTCTCCACAATGGGACAATCCCCAAGAGGAGACATCCCCCACCCGGCGCTTCGCGCCGACCTGCCCCGCAAGCGGGAGAGGTTGCACCGCGCAAGCGGCAAGCTCGAACTCAACACGTACAAAGGGGCAGAGCGGAAACGCTCTGCCCCTCGTTTGTCTCACGAAATTGGAAAATCACGCCACCAGCTCGGCAAACAGATCCGCATCGACATTGCCGCCGGAGAGCACGATGACGACGTTCTTCCCGGCGACATCGAGACGCCCCGCGAGCAGCGCGGCGAGGCCCACGGCGCCGCCGGGTTCAACCACGAGCTTCAGCTCGCGATAGGCAAAGGCGACCGCCGCGCCGACCTCCTTGTCGGACGCCGTCACGCCGCGCGCGAGCAGCTTGCTGTTGATCGCAAACGTCAACTCACCGGGGATCAAGGCCATCAGCGCGTCGCAGATGGTGCGGCCCGCGGGCGGATGCGGCTCGCGATGGCCTGCGGTCAGCGACAGGCCGTGATCGTCGAACGCCTCGGGCTCGGCCACCACGATCTCGGCTTGCGGATAGCGTGCCTTCACCGCCGTGGCGACGCCCGCGATCAGGCCGCCGCCGGAGGCCGGTGCCACCACGACATCGGGCGCAAGGCCGAGCGCAGCCATGTCTTCCGCGATCTCGCGGCCGGCGGTGCCCTGGCCAGCGATCACGAACGGATCGTCATAGGGCCGGACCAGCGTCGCGCCGCGCTTCTCGGCGATGCCGCGCGAGATCGCCTCGCGGTCGTCGCGGTCGCGATCGTACAGCACGACTTCGGCGCCATAGGATTTGGTGCGCTCGCGCTTCGACAGCGGCGCGTCCGCCGGCATCACGATGGTCGCCTGCATGTCCAGGATCTTGGCTGCCGCCGCCACGCCCTGGGCGTGGTTGCCGGAGGAGAACGCGACGACGCCCCCCGGGCGCTTGTCCTGCGGGATCGAGAACACCTTGTTGAAGGCGCCGCGGAATTTGAAGGAGCCGGTGCGCTGGAGCATCTCCGGCTTCAGGAAAACTTTTGCACCCACGCGCTCGTTGAGCACGGGCAAGGACAACAAGGGGGTGCGGACGGCGAAGGGCGCGAGCACGCGCGCTGCGGCGTCGATATCGGCGGGGCCGACCGGAAGGGGCTGTTCGGACATGGCGTGATTTTATCGCGGCGGACGAGCCGCGGGCAAGACACCTCCGGGCGAGGATCCTCTGCGCTCAGGCGACGAACCGCGGCCGTTCCGCTCCAGCCCGGCCAGGCAGCACGGCGCCAACGGCGCGGATGCGCTCGACAAAAGCCCGCGCCGAGGCCTCCCAGGTATAGGCGGCGGCGAATTCGACGCAGGCCTGCCTGGAGATGTCGAGCGCCGCAAGGCAGGCGTCACGCAGATCATCCTCCAGCGCGCCGACAGGTGCATCGCCGATGACGTCGCGGGGCCCCTTCAGCGGGAACGCCGCGACCGGCAGTCCGCTCGCGAGCGCCTCGAGCAGGACCAGGCCGAACGTGTCGGTCTTGCTCGGAAACACGAAGACATCGGCCGCCGCATAGATGTCGGCCAGCTCCTCCCCGTGCTTTTCGCCCAGGAAAATTGCATCGGGATAGGCCTCTTCCAGCGCGTTGCGCGCCGGGCCGTCGCCGACGATGACCTTGGTGCCGGGCAGATCGAGATCGAGGAACGCCTCGAGATTCTTCTCCACCGCGACGCGGCCGACCGAAAGGAAGACGGGGGCCGGCAGGCAAAGATCGATGGCGCGGGGGTGGAACAGATGCGTATCGACGCCGCGTGGCCACAGCACGACATTGTCGAAACCGCGCTCGCCGAGTTCGCGGGCCAGCGCTGGCGTCGCCGCCATCACGGCCCGGCTCGGGCCGTGGAAGCGGCGCAGCGCCCGCCAGATCAGCGAGCCCGGAACCGGCACGCGGGCGCGGACATATTCGGGGAAGCGGGTGTGGAAGCTGGTCGTGAACGGCAGCTTGCGCTGGCGGCAATAGCGGCGGACCATCACGCCGATCGGTCCTTCCGTCGCGATGTGGATGCTGTCGGGCCGGGCTTCCTCGATCAGCTTCGCAATGCGCGCCGGGCGCGGCATCGCCAGCCGCACGTCGCGATAGCTCGGCATCGCAAAGGTGCGGAACGATTGCGGCGTCAGGAACGTGAACTCGACGCCAAGACCTTCGACTTGAAGCGCCTTCGCGGCGTCAGCGAGCTTGGTCAGCGTCCGAACCACACCGTTGACTTGCGGGTGCCAGGCGTCGGTCGCGACCAGGATGCGCATCAGGCAGCTCTCATCAAGCAGCTCTGGCTGCCACCTGCGGCACTTCTGCCGGCTTCTGCAGGTGATCCGCCCAGGTGATGATCTCGAAACGGCCGTCGTCGTGCTCGACCAGCGCAGTGCAGCTCTCGACCCAGTCGCCGCAGTTCATGTAGCGGATGCCGTTCTCGTCGCGGATCACGGCGTAGTGGATGTGGCCGCAGATCACGCCATCCGCGTCGTGGCGCCGTGCTTCGGCGGCGAGCGCCTGCTCGAACGCGCCGATATAGTTGACCGCGTTCTTGACCTTCTGCTTGGCCCATTGCGACAGCGACCAATAGGGCACCTTGAACATGCGGCGGAAGAAGTTGACGAAGCGATTCATCTGGATCGCGAAGTCGTAGGCCTTGTCGCCGAGATGGGCGAGCCAGCGCGCGTTCTGCACCACGAGGTCGAAGATGTCGCCGTGGATGACGAGATATCGCTTGCCGTCCACGCCGGTGTGGACGGTGTTCTCGACGACGTCGATGCCGCCGAAATGCGTGCCGTAATAGTTGCGCAGGAACTCGTCGTGATTGCCGGGCACGTAGACGACCTTGGCACCCTTGCGCGCCTTGCGCAGCAGCTTCTGGACGAGGTCGTTATGCGATTGCGGCCAATGCCAGCTCGATTTCAACGCCCAGCCATCCACGATGTCGCCGACGAGATAGATCGTATCGGCATCGTGGTAACGCAGGAAGTCCAGCAGAAGATCGGCTTGAGAGCCGCGGGCTCCGAGATGGACGTCGGAGATGAACAACGTGCGAAAGCGCCGCTCCGGGCTTTCGTCACTCACATCGTAACTTCCCATGCGACAGCCTGTAACAATGTCCCGTGACAGGGGGATGACGATTGAACCTTTGAGGCACCCTCGGATACGAATCGGACCTTGCCTCGCCCTCCCCGCGAATATCAGCCGCATGCGACAAACAGGCGACATGGCCCGCGATGGGGCCCCGCAAAATGCCGGGAAGCCATGGTCCCGGCGGGTGCTTGCGAGCCGCGAAATCAGCGTCAGTAAAACCTGTGGAAATGATGGATCGGCCCGTGGCCGTGACCGACGCTGAAGCGGTCGGCAGAAGCGATCGCCGCGCTGATCCAGCTCTTGGCATTGCGCACGGCCGTTTCGAGATCTTCGCCCTTGGCAAGACCTGCCGCAACCGCTGAGGATAGCGAGCAGCCGGTGCCGTGCGTGTTGCGGGTCGCGATGCGCGGTGCAGCAAGCGCGATCATGGCGGTGGCGCTGATCAGATAGTCGGTGCTCTCCGCTCCCTCGCCGTGCCCGCCCTTGATCAGGACGGCGCGGCAGCCGAGGCCAAGCAGGCGACGCCCCTGGCTTTCGACATCGCTCTCGCTTCGCGCGACCGGCTCGTCCAGCAGCGCAGCCGCCTCCGGCAGATTGGGCGTGATCACCGACGCGAGCGGCATCAGTTTCGTGCGCAACGCTTCGACGGCCTCCGCGGCAAGCAAGCGATCGCCCGAACTTGCGACCATCACGGGATCGAGCACGACATGGCGCGGCCTCCAGTACGACAGCGCTGAGGCGATCGCATCGATGCTGCCTGCCTGCGCCACCATGCCGATCTTGACGGCGCCGACGTCGAGATCGGAGAACACCGCATCGATCTGCGCGGTGAGGAAATCAGCGGGCACCGGGTGAATGCCGGTGACGCGTTTGGTGTTTTGCGCGGTCAACGCGGTGATCGCGGAGGTGCCGTAGACGCCGAGTGCGGCAAAGGTCTTCAGGTCGGCCTGGATGCCGGCGCCGCCGCTCGAATCGGAACCGGCGATGGTGAGCGCCACTGATGTCGTCATCGCGGGACACGCTTGCTTGAACAAAACTCGGCCATCGCCTGTCCTAGCGCCCTCCCACAGCCCCAGCAAGCCGCCGAATCTCGCGGCGTCGATGACCTCGTGGCACTTGTCGCGACCGCTGGCGGCTTGCTAAATCGGGCCGGTTTTGGCCTATTGGCCGGGAACAGGCCTTCGGAGTGACTGCTATGGTTCCTTTTTTCGTCCAGATCAAATGCAAGCTCGGCCAGTCCTATACGGTGGCCAACGCGCTCGCCGAAGCCGAGATCGCCTCCGAGATCTACTCCACGGCAGGCCAATACGATCTGCTGGTGAAGTTCTATGTCGACAAAGACACCGATATCGGCCACTTCGTGAACGAGAAGGTGCAGGTGCTGCCGGGCATCCAGGACACCCTCACCATCATCACCTTCAAGGCGTTCGGCGCCAGCTAGCCGCCACCTTCCCTGCGCTTGGGCGGCGTCGGGCCATCGACGGGCGGCAGCGACTTCAGATAGGCGGCCATCGCCGCGCGGTCCTCAGGCTTGAGCTGCGCGAGGTTCTTGATCACCGGCCGCATCGAGCCCGATGCGCTGTCGCCCTCGGGCATGTCGCCGGTCTCGAGGAAGTCGGCGATGTCGCTCTCACTCCAGCTGCCCAAGCCCTTCTGAGTGATGTTCGGCACCCAGCCCTCGCCTTCGGGATTGGGGCCGCCGGCGAAGCGCTGCGAGCCGATGACGCCGCCGAGAACATTGCGCGGGCTGTGGCACTCGGCGCAATGGCCAAAGCCGTTGACGAGATAGGCGCCGCGATTCCATTGCGCTGAACGTGCCGGATCTGGCACGAACGGCCTGACATCCATGAACAGCCATTTCCAGATGCCGACATTGCGGCGGATGTTGAACGGAAACGGCAGATCATGGTCGCGCACCCGGCCCGAGACCTGCGGCAGCGTCTTCAGGTAAGCGAAGAGATCGCGGACGTCGTTAATATCAGCGATGTGGTAGGACGTGTAGGGAAACGCCGGATAGTAGTGTGTGCCCTCTGGCGAAATGCCGCGTGTCACCGCATTGACGAAATCGGCCTCGCTCCAGCGTCCGATGCCGTCATTGGGATCGGGCGAAATGTTCGGGACATAGAACGTGCCGAACGGCGAGCCGAGCGCCAGGCCGCCACCGAGCCGCAGACGATCCGGCTGGTTGGGCACGGCATGGCAGGACGAGCAGCCCCCGGCGTTGAACAGCTCCTGCCCGTTGGCGAGATCGGGCCCGCGCGTCGGCGCCGGCAAGGCCAGCGCAGTCGGCGCGGTCAGCCACCAATAAGCGGCAACAGCTGCAACGGTCGTGACGAGAATGACATAAATTGTTCGTCGCAGCATTGCGGATCCCATCGTGCTCCGGCGAATTTACGGATCAACCCGCAGCCGCTCCAGCCACGAATAATTTAGATGGTTCGATCGGAATCCGGGAATAAACTTGCAATCGCACTGTTTGCAGGTTGACCGCAATCAGGCGTCAACAGGGAGAGACCCATGAACAAAGCCCTTTTTGCCACGCTGGCACTCGGAGCCGCCGTCGCATTCGCAGGCTCGGCCAGCGCGGAGAAATTGAAGGCGACGCTGGACGGCAAGTCCGAAGTCCCCGCCAATGCCAGCGCCGGTACCGGCACGGCTGACATCGACTATGACGCCGCCAGCAAGAAGCTCTCCTGGAAGCTGACCTATTCCGGGCTCTCCGGCCCCGCCACCGCCGCTCATTTCCACGGTCCGGCCGAGCCTGGCAAGAACGCCGGCGTCATGGTGCCGATCCCCGGCGCCGCGAACAGCCCGGTCGAAGGCTCGGCGACGCTGACCGACGCGCAGGCCTCCGATCTCCTCGCCGGCAAGCTCTATGTCAACGTCCACACGGCGGCAAATCCGGGCGGCGAAATCCGCGGCCAGGTGACCAAGTAAGTTCATAGCAATCGCATCGGCGAGGGCCGGGCGCGAGCAGCGCTCGGCCCCTTCTATTCTGAATCTGCCGTAGCTCAGGCCGCGCTCAATGCGTGCTCGAGGTCGGCGATCAGGTCGGATGGATTTTCGATGCCGATCGACAGCCGGATGGTGCAATCGAGCACGCCGATCTTGTGCCTGATATCGGCGGGGACACCGGAATGGGTCATCGTCGCCGGGAGGCTGGCGAGCGACTCCGTTCCGCCAAGGCTCACGGCGAGCTTGAAGATCTGCAAGCCGTTGAGGAATTTCTCCGCCGCCGCCTGGCCGCCGACGATGTCGAACGAGAATGTCGATCCCGCCCCCAGGCATTGCCGTGCGAACACGCGCCCCGAGGGTGAGTCCTCCTCGTGGTGACCGAGATAATGGACCTTCGCCACCTTGGCGTGACCGCGTAGATAATCCGCGACGAGGCGCGCGTTGCTGTTGGCCTTCTCCATGCGCAGGCTCAAGGTCTCGAGCGAGCGGTTGATCATCCAGCAGGAATGCGGATCGAGCTGGGTGCCGATGGCGCCGCGCAGCGCCTTGACGCCCTTCATCACCGCCTTGGTGCCGAGCGCGGCGCCGGCGATCAGGTCGGAGTGCCCGCCGACATATTTGGTCAGCGAGTACAGCGAGATGTCGGCGCCGTGCTCGATCGGCCGCTGAAACACCGGGCCGAGCAGCGTGTTGTCGCAGGCGATGATCGGCGTCTGGCCCTGGGCCTTGCCGATGGCATCGGCGACGCGGCGCATCAGCGCGATGTCGACGAGGCCGTTGGTCGGGTTGGCGGGGGTCTCGACCAAAATCATCGAGACCCGGCCCTTGCGCATCGCCTCCTCCGCGGCGCTATTGACCGTCGCTTCGTCGATGCCATCGGCAAAGCCGACCGCGCCGATCGAGAACCGCGACAGCGTGTTCGTCAGCAGCGTCTCGGTGCCACCATAAAGCGGCTGTGAATGCAGGATGACGTCGCCGGGCCGCACGAACGCCAGAATCGTGGTCGAGATCGCCGCCATGCCTGAGGAGAACAGCGCGCAGCCCTCGGTGCGCTCGTAGACTGCGAGCCTGTCCTCGACGATCTCGCTGTTGGGATGGTTGAAGCGCGAATAGACCAGGCCGGCGCCCATGCCCGCCGGCGGCTCGCGCCGGCCGGCGACGTAGTCGAAGAAGTCCTGGCCGTCCTCGGCGGTCTTGAACACGAAGGTCGAGGTCAGGAACACCGGCGGCTTGATGGCGCCTTCCGACAGCTGCGGATCGTAGCCATAGGTCAGCATCAGCGTTTCCGGATGCAGCATATGGTTGCCAATATGGGTTTTCGACGGGAACGGTTTTGCCATGGCCTGTCTCGCTGTTGACTGCGATCGCCGCCCGCGCGTCGGAGCTCCGAACCTGAGGCATCGACGCCGCTCGGCGCAAGCAAACATAACCATTCTGACGACGATCCGTCAGACCATGGAGGAGAATTAGCTGATGGAATCAGAAAGGCATGATGCCCGTAGACGGAGTAACGGGCTGTGCCGCCCTACTTCAGCTTCACCCGGTACGTCTCGTGGCAATCATTGCAACGGTCGTTCATCGCGGTGTAGGCGGCCTTCAGGCTCGCCACATCGTGGATCTTGCCCTTGACGTCGGCGATCGCCTTCTGCACCGGCGGGATCTTGGAATCGAAATCGGCCTTGTTCTGCCAGACTTTCGGCGACGATCCATAGGTCGCGTTCACGACGGCCTGCTTGGGATTCACCTCGAAAGTCTTGGCGATCTTGGCGACGTCGGCCTCCAGATTGGCGATCGCCTCGTCGGCGGCCTTCTGGTTGTAGGGAATCTCGCCCTTCGCCATCTTGAGGATGACGCCGTACATGCTCTTGGCCTGCGAGCGCATCAGATTGTCCTGCTGCACGGCAATCTCCTGCTGCGCCATCACGGCGCCTGCCCCCAGAACAAGGGTGCCCACGACAATCAACGTTCGTTTCATCGGCTCGTGACTCCGGCTCGCAAGTCGGTTTTGGGGGATGCTCATGAGGATAGAACCCGGCCGCGGGCCGTTAATTCCCGCGGGCGATGCGCCGCCTCACAGCCTGTGGCGGCGATGGTGCTCGTTGATCGCGATCCATACCCGCTCGGGCGTCGCCGGCATGTCGATATGATCGATCTTGTACTCGCGCCAGAGACCGTCAACGATCGCGTTGACGACGGCCGGACAGGAGCCGATCGCGCCGGCCTCGCCCGCACCCTTCACGCCCATTGGGTTGGTCGTGCAGGGAATGTTGTTGGTCTCGAACACGAAGGACGGACCATCAGCGGCGCGCGGCAGGGCGTAGTCCATGTAGGTGGCGGTGATGAGCTGGCCGTCGGTCGCGCCATAGACCACCTGCTCCATCAGCGCCTGGCCGATGCCTTGCATGGCGCCGCCATGCACCTGGCCCGCCAGCAGCAGCGGATTGAGCGTCTTGCCGAAATCGTCGACGATCACGTAATTGACGATTCTGATGATGCCGGTCGCCGGATCGATCTCGACCTCGGCGACATGCGTGCCGTTGGGATAGGTGCCGTCGGCGCTGGCAAAGGTCGCGCTGGCGTTCAGCTTGGATGGATCCGCGCCGGGGCGCTTGGCGAGATCGGCGAACGAGATCGAACGGTCGGTGCCGGCAATGCGCACGAGGCCGTCTGATATCTCGAGGTCGCCGGCGCTGGCTTCCAGCGCCTGCGCCGCGATCTCTTTCAGCTTCTGGCCGAGCTCACGCGTGGCGCGCTCGACGCTCACCCCGCCCGACGGGATCGAGGCCGAGCCGCCGGTGCCAAGACCGGTGGCGATCATTGCGGTGTCGCCCTGGTGGACGTGTACACGCTCGGGCGCAACGCCGAACTGCTCGGCCACGATCTGCGCATAGGCAGTCTGGTGGCCCTGCCCGCTCGACTGCGTGCCGATCAGGACGGTGATGTCACCATTGGGGTCCATCCGCACATTGGCGGTTTCCTCTCCCATGGTGCCGCAAACCTCGACGTAGCTTGCTAGGCCAATGCCGCGGATCAGACCGTTTTTCTTGGCCGCCTTGGCGCGCTTCGAAAACTCCTTCCAGTCGGCGATCTCCATCGCGCGCTTGAGATGCGCGGCGAAATCGCCGGAATCATAGACCTTGCCGGTCGCCGTCTTGTAGGGGAGCGCCTTCGGCGGAATGAAGTTCTTGCGGCGGATGGCGTCCGGCGTCATCTCCAGTTTTCGCGCGCACGCGTCGACCAGGCGCTCGATGACGTAAGCCGCCTCCGGCCGGCCCGCGCCGCGATAGGCATCGACGGGCACGCTGTTGGTGAAGATGGTGCGCACCCGGCAGTGGAAGTTCTGGATGTCGTAGAGGCCCGGCAGCATGCCGGCGCCGCCATGCGGAATGTAGGGCCCGAAGGTCGACAGATATGCGCCCATGTCGCCCATCAGGTCGCAATCCATCGCGAGGAATTTTCCGTCTTCGGCCAGCGCCATCTTCGCGGTGGTGACGTTGTCGCG
Source organism: Bradyrhizobium sp. USDA 4472 (assembly GCF_054058595.1). Lineage (NCBI taxonomy): Bacteria > Pseudomonadati > Pseudomonadota > Alphaproteobacteria > Hyphomicrobiales > Nitrobacteraceae > Bradyrhizobium > Bradyrhizobium sp. USDA 4472. Next base: position 5,114,847 of record NZ_JBSSAM010000001.1, on the reverse strand, counting down.
GCCCTGCGCGTCGCCCATGAAATGCTCTGAGCGGTCGGCCGACCACTTCACCGCCTTCTTCAGCTTGCGCGCCGCGACCGCCATCAGGGCGTATTCGCGATACGGAAACAGCTTCGTGCCGAAACCGCCGCCGACGTCGGGGCAGATCACCCGCATCTTGTCTGTCGGGATGTTCAGCACGTTCTGGCACAGGATGTCGCGCAGCCGATGGCTGCCCTGGCTGCCGACGGTCAGCGTCAGATGATCGGCCTTGGCATCGTATTCGCAGACCGCCGCGCGCGTCTCCATGAAGCTCGCGACCACGCGCGGATTGACGATGGAGATTTCGGCCACCGCATGCGCCCTGGCGAACGCAGCCTCAGTCGCCTTCTTGTCGCCGATCGAGACGTCGAACAGCACATTGCCCGGCTTGTCCGGCCAGACCTGCGGCGCGCCCGTCTTGACGGCGTTGACGACGCCGGTGACGGCAGGCAGCGGGCTCCATTTGACGTCGATCGCCTCGATGGCGTCGCGGCCCTGGTCGATGGTCTCGGCGACGACGAAGGCGACGGAATCGCCGACATGGCGCACCTCGTCCTTGGCCAGGATCGGGTACGGCGGTCCGGTGAACGGATCGGTCTCGAGATTGAACAGGCAGGGCAGATTGCCGAGATCGGCGACCTCGGCGGCGGTCAGAATCAGCGCGACACCAGGAAGCGAGCGGGCGCGGCTCGCGTCGATGGTGAACTTGGCATGGGCATGCGGCGAGCGCAGCACCAGGCAGCGCAGCGCGGCCTGCGGCGCGTAATCGTCGGTATAGCGGCCCTTGCCGCGGATCAGCGCGTCGTCCTCCTTGCGGAGCACGCTTTGGCCAACGCCGAACTTGATGGGGGCTGCCATTCTATCTTCCCGTTTCTCATGGTTGTTTTGGCGGCATATTGCCGTGGAAAAACTGGCAAGGCAAACGGGTTTAGGCAGGCGGGACCCGCGAAAAAATGCCCAGGACCTCGAGCGTCGCAGCCGGCGCGGTCATTTCCCTGTGAAGATCGATGATTGGTCGGATGCGCTCGCGCCGGCGAGCCGGATGGTCGCCGAGCACGCAGGGCCGGGCACGCCTGAGAACAAGCGCCGGGCTGACCGCCGCTTGGTCTCAGAATGCGCGTCCAAATCTCGCGGCTGATCATCTACATCCCACCGCCATTCCAGAAATAGCGCGTGCTGTCCCTCAAATTATCGATCACGCGCTGGGGCGAGAGGTAGTCAACCTCGCTGCGCGTCAGACCGATATCCATCAGCTCCCTGTCACTCAAATCCTGCAAACCGAGGTGCCGGCCCCGGCGCCGCTCCCAAATCGCAAGCCAGGCCCGCTTGAGCAGGCTGAAGACGCTTCGCGCCGGTAGTTGGGCAGCATTCTTTTCGGACAGGGCGTCGTCCAGCGCCGCAGCGGACGCCTCGAGGCGCGCCGCCAACGCCGCGTCGACTGCGCTCTTGGCCGACACGATGGAAAGGTTGACGCCGCGCCTTGCGGCCGCGCCCTCAAGTCCGGGTGAAATATCCGTTAGTTGTGGTGGCATCGTACGCTCCTGCTGTTGTGCCGGCAGGGAGCGTGGCCAAACAAAAGGCCCCGTCCGATGCCGGCGGGGCCTGGTGGAAAAGATGTCGTCGTCGAGATGCTAGCGCACGACTCCTTCCACGGCCCGGCCGAAGCGGGTCATGTTCCAGAAGTTCATTTTGCGCGAGCATTTAATCATGCGCTGCCAGTAGCACGGCAACCGTGCAAAATCAAGAGATGCATCGGAGCCAAGCACTCCTTTGAGGCGAGTCGCAACAGGTGTTCGCGAGCACCCAAAATGGCGTTGCAGGGACCGGTCAAGGCAAGCCTCTTTTCCGCGGCCGCACGCCGCGGAAAAGAGATCGCCAGCCGACGAGACGGCCGCTCTTGCGCAGGAGCTCAGCTGAGATCATGAAGGATCGCTATTCAGAAATGGCGACACCTGAGCCTCCGAACTCGGCAGGAAAATCCTTCAGTTTCGGGAGGCCGTCCCTGATCGGCAACACCGTCTCGGAATAGTTGACGTGCACGCCCGGCGCGAACTTCAGCGTCGGCAATGTGGCTGCGTACACGTCGACGAGCCCAAGCGGCGGATGGTCGCACATGAGATGCCCTCCGCAGCGCTTGCAGTATTGCCGATGGCTCAGCTCCGATTGTGCGTAGGTGGCGACGTGTTCGGCGCCTTTGGTCACTCGCACGTTCTGCGGCTTCCACAATGTGAATGCGTTCACCGGGGCGGCCGACCAGGAGCGGCACGACGAGCAATGGCAATATCCCATTGCCTCCGGTGCTCCCTCCGCTTCGATTTCAACCGCGCCACAAAAGCACTTGCCGCTGAAAATCGTCATGATGTCGATCTCCTTGATCCGATCGGTTGGACGTCCGAAGCTTCGGCCCTGTTTCGCGAACCTTGTCTGGATTTCAGCGAGGCCCGCTTCATAGACCCCGAGCAACGCATCGCTGGCGGCCTTCTCCTGCCCTCGCTCGGGAGTATAGCCGTTCCAGGTCACGGCGGAAGAGCCATTGGCTTGTCACCTTGATCGTTGCGGTGTGGTTCGAGACGGGAAGAGGGCTCGTCAGAAACTTGTAGGAGTAGCTGTACTCGGCTTCAGTCCGAGCAACTTGCGTCTCGACGAAAGCGGCCTTCCCGTCCTTCGTGACGAGAATGCGCGTCGATGGCGCCTTGCCGTCCTCGATGCACTGACCCACCGGGGGCAGCCAATCCTTGATCGCGCAGAACGGCCCGATCAGCGACCAAACGCCCCGGGCCGGCGCTTTGCCATTCGCTCGCGACTAGCCGCGCACCAGCGAGACCAGCCAACTACGGCCGAACAGCACGAGGATGGCGAGGGCATAGACGATCGTGCCCCCGATGGCGAGCAGCACCAGCGTCACCTCATCGTGGAAGCGCATCGCGCCGAGCGATGCCCCGCTGACGCGCGCGATCAGCCAAAAGGCGGCGGCGAGCACGATCCCGGTCAGCAGGAATTTGCCGAGCGACATCAGCCAGGCGCGATCGAGCACGAGAAAGCCGCGCCGCACGGCGAAGAACAGCACCAGCAGCAGATTGGTCCAGACGCCGACGGCGGTTGCCAGCGCGAGGCCGATCTGGGCGAGCGAGCCCATCAAGGCAACTTTCAGAGCGACGTTGACGGCGATGCCGGTCAGCGACGCGCGAACCGGCGTCGCGGTATCCTTGCGGGCATAGAAGGTCGCGACCGCGCTGCGGATCAGCACGAAGGGGATCAGGCCGATGGCGTAGGCCGCGAGCGTGCCCCCGGCGGCAACCGCATCGGCCTTGGAGAACGCGCCGCGGGCGAACAGCGCGCGCATGATCTCGTCGGGCACGGTGAGGAAGGCGGCCACGAAGGGGATCGAGAACAGCAGCGTGAAATCGAAGGCGCGGCGCTGCGCCTTCATCGCGCCGTCATGGTCGTTGGCGGTGATCCGTTTCGACATCTCCGGGAGCAGCACCGTGCCGATGGCGATGCCGATCACGCCGATCGGCAATTGATTGAGACGATCGGCGTAGTACAGCGCCGACAGCGCGCCGGCCGGCAGGAAGGTCGCGATGATGGTGTCGGCGAACAATGCGACCTGCGTGCCCATCGAACCCAGCGTCGCCGGCCCGAGCGCCCCAAAGAAAGCGCGGACATCCTCGTCGAGCTTGAGCGGCGCAAAGCGCGGCAGGCCGCCATGACGCGCGAGATCGCCGGCGAGCAGGAAATACTGCAGGAAGCCCGAGATCAGCACGCCCCAGGCCGCGGCGTGGCCCGCGGTCGGAAACCAGGCGGCAAGCGCCAGCGTCATCATCATCGCGACGTTGAGGAAGATCGACGCGGCAGCCGCGCTGGCAAAGCGCTGCATCACGTTGAGCATGCCGCCGTAGAGCGTCACCAGCGTGATCAGCAGCAGATAGGGAAAGGTGATCCGGGTCAGCTCGATCGCGAGCTTGCGCTGCTCGGCATCCTCACTAAAGCCCGGCGCCAAAATGCTCATGGCCTGCGGCATGAACAACCACGCGACGATCAGCAGCACCACTTGGGAGGCCAGCAGCAGCGTGAAGATGCGATCGGCGAACAGCCGTGCCGCCCCCTCCCCGCGCTCGCCATGGACGTGGGCATAGGCCGGCACCCAGGCGGCGTTGAAGGCGCCCTCGGCAAAGATCGCGCGGAAATGATTGGGCAGCCGCAGCGCCACGAAAAAGGCATCGGCCACCGGACCCGCGCCGAGGATGGCCGCGAGCATGATGTCGCGGGCAAATCCCGTCAGCCGCGAGAGCAGCGTGTAACCACCAACGGTGAAGATGCGTCCGAGCATGCGTCTGTTTTAGAGCATGGCGCGATTAGGTCTAGGTGCCAACCACGGCGGAGGTTTGCTCCCTCCCCCGCTTGCGGGGGAGGGTTGGGGAGAGGGTGTCTCGGCGACGAAGATCCCCCCAGAGGAGAGAACCCTCACCCGGATCGCTTGCGGGATCCGACCTCTCCGCAAGCGGGAGAGCGAACCAAACTCACCCCGCGAGCGCGCCGCGGACGGCGGCGATGACCCGCTCCTGATCGGCTTCGGTCAAATAAGCGTGCATCGGCAGGCTGATGACGTCCTGCGACAGGGTCTCGCAAATAGGCAGGCCACCCTCGGCGATTGGATATTGCTTGTAGGCGGACTGCTGATGCATCGACTTGCCGTAATAGACCGCGGTCGGCACGCCCTGGGCCTTCAGCGCCGCGGCGAAGCCGTCGCGGTCGGTGCCTTTGGGCAAGCGGATCGTGTACTGCGCCCAGACCGAGGTATTGCCGGGGCTGAGGCGCGGCACCGTGACCACGTTGGACAGACCGCGTGCGTAACGCTCCGCGACCTTGTTGCGGGCGGCGATCTCGTCGTCGAAAATCTTCAGCTTCTCGATCAGGATCGCGGCCTGCATGGTGTCGAGCCGGCCGGTCAGGCCGAGGCGGACATTGTCGTATTTGTCGACGCCCTGCCCGTGCACGCGGATGCTGCGCAGCGTCGCTGCGAGCTCGTCGTCATCGGTCAGAATCGCACCGCCGTCGCCGAAGCAACCGAGCGGCTTTGCGGGAAAGAAGCTGGTCGTGGTGGCGAGCCCGAAGGTGCCGAGCTTGCGACCCTTGTAGCTGGCGCCGAAACCTTGCGCGGCGTCATCGATGATGAACAGGCCTTCGTCCGCGGCGATCTCGGCGATGGCATCGTGGTCGGCGGGCTGGCCGAACAGATCGACCGGAATCACCGCGACCGGCTTCAATCCGGCCTTGCGCGCGGCCGCAATGCCGCGCCTGAGCGATTCCGGGCTCATGTTGAAGGTCGTCTCGTCGACGTCGACATACACAGGCGTCGCGCCGGTGCGTGCCGCCGGCGATGCAGTCGCAATGAAGGTGAAGGAGGGACACAGCACGGCATCGCCTGGCCCGACATTTTTCGCCATCAGCACCATCAGAAGCGCATCGGTGCCGTTGGAGCAGCTGACGACATGCTTGGCGCCGCAATAGGCCGCAAGCTGCTTTTCAAGCTCGAAAACCTCGGGGCCATTGACGAACTGGCAATGGTCCATCACGCGCTTGACGGCTGCATCGAGCGAGGCGCCGAGCCGGACGCGCTGCGAGGCGACGTCGATGAAGGGAATGGGTTCGGAACGAAGATGCTGGTTCATGGCGCCTTCTTCAATGATCGACATGGAAAGGGTTTTAGCCGGCGACGCGGCGCGGCGCCTTGCTGGCGGGCGATGTGGCCGCGGGCCGTGAGGGCGCCTCGAGGCATTGCGTCGCGATCTCGAGGCTGGCGACGCCCTCGTCGCCGGTGACCGCCGGCGTCTCGCCGTTACGCACGGCCTTGAGGAAGGCGATCAGCTCGGCCCGCAGCGGCTCGTCATGGCCGACCGGCAGGTGCCGCATCGAATAGCTGCCGTCGGGCTTGAAGCCGAAGCATTCGGTGACCTGGCGCGTCAGGAGATCGCCCATCACGTATTTGCCGCGGGTCGCGACCGTGACGCTGCGCGCCTTGAACGGCGTCAGCCAGTTGGTGTTGATGTGCGCGAGCACACCGCTGGCGGTGCGGAATTGCAGCAGCGCGATGTCCTCGCGTTCGGCGACCGCGCTCGACAGCTGCGGCTGCACGTCGACGATGTCGGATTCGGTGAACCAGCGGATCAGGTCGATGTCGTGCACGGCCAGATCAATGACGACGCCGACATTGGACATGCGCGGGGGGAACGGACCGACGCGCGTGATCGCGATCGAGAGAATGTCCTCGCCCGCGATCGCCTGCTTCACGGCGGCGACCGCCGGATTGAAGCGCTCGACATGGCCGACCATGAGCGTGACGCCGGCCTTTTGCGCGGCGGCGACGATGTCGCGGCCCTCTTCCACCGTCGAGGCGATCGGCTTCTCGACCAGCACGTGGATATTCTTGGCGATACAGGCGAGCGCGACCTCGTGATGCAGATGGGTCGGCGCCGCGATGGTGACGGCTTCGACGCCCTCGGCAAGGAGCTGGTCGAGCGTCTCAAAGCTGTTGCATCCGGCAAGCTCGGTCGCGCGCGCGCGATGAGCCGGCGAAGGATCGACCACGCCGACCAGGCTGACGCCGGGCAGGCCGCTCAGCACGCGCGCGTGGTTGCTGCCCATCACGCCGGCGCCGATCACACCGACGCGCAAGCCGGCCCTTGCCGGCTGTGATCCCATGGAACTCATCTGATCGAACCCCGATTCAACGCAAATCCCCGGGCGCTTCTAGCACGGGTGCCACAGATGTGGCGAATGTCGGCCTGACTGACCGGACACGATTTGATTCAAAAAATTACACGTTCTCCGGGCCTTAGCCGCCAGAAGCGGGTTTTTGGAGCCCGGATCGCGTGATTCGGAGTTTGCTGGTTACGACCTTTGATAGTCGTCTTCAATCCGGATGATGTCGTCTTCCCCGAGATAGGATCCGGTCTGGACCTCGATCAGTTCCAGCATGATCTTGCCGGGGTTCTCCATCCGGTGCACCGCGCCCATCGGGATGTAGATGGATTCGTTCTCGTGCACGGTCTTCACGGTCTCGTTCACGGTGACACGCGCAGCACCTCGGACCACGATCCAGTGCTCGGCACGGTGGTGGTGCTTCTGCAACGACAATCGCCCGCCCGGTTTCACCACGATGCGCTTGACCTGGTGGCGCTCGCCATTGTCGACCGACTGGTAGCTGCCCCAGGGGCGATGCACCTTCAGATGCTCCTCGGTGACCTTGGGCGCGACCGCCTTCAGCTTGGTCACGAGACGCTTCAGGCCGTCGGCATCCTGCTGGCGCGAGACCAGAACCGCATCCGCGGTCGCGACCACGACGAGATCGTCGACGCCTTCGAGCGCGACCAGCGCGTGATCGGTCGTGACGTTGCAGTTGCGCGAATTCTCGAACACGGCGGCGCCGTGCGCCGCATTGCCTTGCGCGTCCTTGTCGGACAATTCCCACACCGCGCGCCAGGAGCCGACGTCGGACCAACCGCAGGACACCGGCACGACAGCCGCGCGCGAAGTCTTTTCCATCACGGCGTAGTCGATCGAGATCGCCTTGGCCGCGCCGAACGCCTCAGGCTCCAGCGTGACGAAGCCGAGATCGCGCCCCGCGCTGGTCACCGCATTGGACACCGCCTCCACGCTCGCCGCGTCCACCCTGCGATATTCGTCGAGCAGCAAGGCGGCCGGAAACATGAAGTTGCCGCTGTTCCAGAGATAGCCCGAATTGACGTAATCCGCGGCCTTCACCGCATCCGGCTTCTCGACGAAGCGCGCCACGGCGTGAACCTCGCCTGATATCACCTCGCCCGGGCTGATATAGCCGTATTCCGTCGCCGGCCGCTCCGGCTTGACGCCGAAGGTGACGATGCGTTCCTTGCTCGCGGCCGCGAGGCCTTCGCGGCAGGCCGCGACGAAGGCGGCGTTGTCCCGGACCACGTGGTCGGCGGCGAGCGCGAGCACGATCGCTTCACTCCTGCGGGCTTGCGCAAACGCCGCGCCAGCGCCGATCGCAGGACCGGAGTCGCGGCGCATCGGCTCGAGGATCACGTCGGCCTCGATACCGATCTCGGCGAGTTGCTCCAACACCATGAAGCGGTAGGCGGCGTTGGTGATGACGACAGGGCGGTCGAACAGCGCGGCGTCGGAGACGCGCAAGAGCGCGTCCTGGAAGGTCGAGCGCGACCCGAACAGCGGCAGGAACTGCTTCGGGCGCACCTCACGCGAAGCCGGCCACAACCGCGTGCCGGCGCCGCCGCACATGATCAGGGGGATAATGCGTTTGTCCATCTTCGTTTCAAACCTTGTAGTGGTCGCGGTACCAGGTGACAAAATTGTGGACCCCGCGCTCGATCGGCGTTGACGGTGCAAAGCCGGTGTCGCGCATCAAATCCTCGACATCCGCGAACGTTTCCACCACATCTCCAGCCTGCATCGGCAGCAATTCTTTGATCGCCGTCCGACCCAGCTCCCGCTCCAGAAGCTCGACGACATGCATCAGCTCTTCGGGGCGGTGATTTCCGACATTGTAGACTTTAGACGGCGCATTTGCGGCAGCCGGATCGTCCACAGGAACGAGATCGATCAGTTTGGATACGACACGGGTGACGTCGTCGATATAGGTGAAGTCGCGGCGCATCCTGCCATGGTTGAAAAGCCTGATCGGCTTGCCAGCCATGATGGCGTTTACGAACAGAAACATGGCCATATCAGGCCGTCCCCAGGGACCGTAGATGGTAAAAAACCGCAAGCCCGTCACCGGCAGCCGGTACAGATGGCTGTAGGACTGCGCCATCACCTCGTTCGCCTTCTTGCTCGCGGCGTAGAAGCTGACGGGATGATCGGTCCGGTCCCGCTCGGAAAATGGCAGTTTCGTGTTGGCGCCATACACGGACGATGACGAGGCGTAGACGAGATGACGACAGCCGTTGTTGCGGCAGCCTTCGAGCACGTTGAGAAAGCCCTGCAGATTGGATTCGACGTAACTCTGCGGATGCTCGATCGAATAGCGCACGCCGGCCTGGGCGGCGAGATGCACGACCTCCGCAAAGCGATGCCGTGCAAACAGCGCCGCCATCGTCTCGCGGTCGGCGAGATCAGCCTGCACGAAGGAGAAGCGGGACTCGTTCCCGAGCAGCCCCAGACGCGCCCGTTTCAACGCTGGATCGTAATAGCTGTTCAGATTGTCGAGGCCGACCACCGCCCGCCCCTCCGCCAGCAGCTGGCGGGCAACATGAAAGCCGATGAAACCGGCCGCCCCCGTGACCAAAATCGCCTGATCCGTCATCCTGTTCCCAAGCGATCACCAAGCCCGACCCGCCGCGGCCAGTTTAGCCGGTATCGAGGGGGCGCAATAGCCCTCAGACGTTCACAACCGCTTCCATGGGCGCCCTTTCATCAGCGCCCTTTTCATCAGCGCCCATTTTCATCAGCGCCCATTTTCATCAGCGCTATTGCAAGATCGGCGCCAAAACCATACCAAAGCGGCCGAATTCGGCGCCCGGCGTCGGGTGAACTTCAACCTACGCCAACCCAGTTCAATGCGGGCGAGATGCGCAGAATCCTGCTGTCGACGGCTAAAATCCTGATCTCTGCGGCGCTGCTCTATCTGGCGCTGCGCAAGGTCGACCTGACCGAGCTGGTCTCGCGCTTCACGGCCACCAGCCTGTTCTGGATCGGCGTGGCGATCGCGGTGGCGTTCCTGCAGATCTTCGTCGGCGTGTTGCGGTGGCGCGAGGTCAGCGCCGCATGCGGAGCGCCGCTCGAGCTCGGCCGCGCCATGCGCTATAACGTGATCGGTTCCTTCTTCAACCAGACCCTGCCGTCCGCGATCGGTGGCGACGCGGTCCGGCTGTGGCTGGTCGCGCGTGCCGGCGCCGGGTGGCGCGCGGCGACCTATTCGATCTTCGTCGATCGCGCGATCGGCCTCGTCGCGCTCGCCGTCCTGATCGTCGCAAGCCTGCCCTGGAGCTATCAGCTCATCACCGATTCCAGCGGCCGCTCGGCGCTGCTGCTCGTCGACTTCGCTGCACTCGCGGGCGGCATCGGCTTCTTGATCTTCGGCGCGCTGAAGTGGCGGTGGCTGAAGACGTGGTGGGCCACTCACCACCTCCACGCCTGCGCCGTGATCGCCAACCGCGTGATCTTCAATCCCGGGCGTGGACCGATGCTCGCAATCCTGTCGCTGCTGGTTCACGTGCTCGCGGTCGTCATCGCCTGGTGCGTGGTGAAGTCGATCGACGCGCCCGTCAGCTTCGCGCAGGTCTTCCTGCTGGTGCCGCCCGTGATGCTGATCACGCTGATGCCGATCTCGATCGCCGGCTGGGGCGTGCGCGAGGCGAGCATGGGCCTGGCCTTCGGCTTCGCCGGGTTGGCCGCAAACGAAGGCGTCAACGTCTCCCTGCTATTCGGCGCGGTTTTCTTCATCGTCGGGGCCGTCGGCGGCCTGGTCTGGATCCTCAGCGCGGAGAAGGCCGCACAGGGCTCGGCGCAGCTCGGGGTCCCGGAGTGAACGCGCTTCCAATCGCGCCGTCGCTGCTTGCCGTCGCGATCGCCGCGCTGATCTCGGCGCTCATCACCTGGATCAGCCGCCCCCTGCTGCAGCGCTACGCATTGGCGCGGCCGAATGCGCGTTCCTCGCATCGTATCCCCACCCCGCAAGGCGCGGGCATCGCGGTGATCGCGGCGACGCTCGTCGTCGCTTCCGGATGGGCGGTATGGGCGAACGTTGCCATCCCGCCGGCGCTGGTGATTGCAACAATCATCATCGCGCTGGTCGGGTTCGCCGACGACATAGTCTCGCTGCCGGTGCTGGTGCGGCTCGTGCTGCAGGCCGCTTGCGTCGGCGCTGTCGTGTTCACCGCGCCTGACGCTGCGCGCATCGTGCCTGCCCTGCCGCTGGCGCTGGAGCGCGGCCTGATCGTGCTCGCCGGTGTCTGGTTCGTGAACCTCGTCAACTTCATGGACGGGCTGGACCTGATGACGGTCGCCGAAATGGTGCCAATCAGCGCCGCACTGTTGCTGCTCGGACTGCTCGGGGACTTGTCCTGGCCGGCCGTACTGCTCGCAGCGGCACTCTGCGGCGCAATGCTCGGCTTTGCGCCGTTCAACAAACCGGTCGCAAAAGTCTTTCTCGGCGATGTCGGCAGCCTGCCGATCGGCCTTCTGCTCGGCTGGTGCCTGCTTGAGCTTGCCTGGCAGGGACAACCGGCCGCGGCGCTGCTGCTGCCGGCCTACTACCTCGCGGATTCCACCATCACGCTGTTCCGCCGGATCGCACGGCGCGAACAATTCTGGTCGGCGCACCGCTCGCACTTCTACCAGCGCGCGACCGACAACGGCTTCAGCGTCCCGCGCGTGATCGGCGAGGCGTTCGTGCTCAATCTCTTGCTGGCGGCGCTGGCCATCCTCAGCGTTCACGCCGGCTCGACGACGGTCACGCTGCTCGCCCTGCTCGCCGGCGCGATCGCCGTCGCTGTCGTGCTGCGGCGGTTCTCCCGCCCTCAGGCGTCCTGAGCCGCCAGCGCCAGCTGCAAGCCCTCGTCGAGCGACACCGCTGGCTGCCATCCCGTTGCGATCGCCTTGGAGACGTCGAGCTCGAGCGAGCCGATCAGACTGTCATGCGTTTCCTGCCGACCGAGCATGACGAGCAGGGAGCTCAGCAGCTTCGGCGACATCCCGAACAAACGGGGACTCTTGCCGGACGCCCTCGCCAGACGCTCGACAAATTCCGGCGTCGAGACCTGCTCCCGGTCGGCCACCAGGAATATCTCGAAATTGCTCGCGTGGTCGCCTTGCGCGAGCCGGCGCTGGATGAAGGACGAGAGGTTCTGCACGGCCAGGAAGGCACGATGGTTGTGGATCGCGGCAAAGGGCAGCGGCAGTCCCAAATTCACCGCGCGGGACAGCAACGCGAAATTGCCCTTGGCACCCGCGCCGTAGACCAGCGGCGGCCTGATCACCGAGATCTTCATGTTGCTGTCGCGCGCCAGCGTCCTCAGGCCCGCCTCGGCCGCGGCCTTGGACATGCCATAGAGGCCGCGCGGCGTCAGGATGTCGTCCTCGCTGAACGGGGCCCGGCCCTCGTTGCTCCGGCCATGGACGAGAACGGTGCTGATGAAGATGAAGTGGCGCACGCCCGCCATCGCGGCGGAGCGTGCCAGGTGCAGCGTGCCGGCGATGTTGACGTTGCGGTAGAGCTGGACCGCGTGCTCCTCGTACTTGTGATGCACGCGGGCGGCGAGGTGAACGACGGCATCGACGCCGTCCAGCGCGGCCGTCCAATCGGTATCGGGGCCGATCGATTTGATCACGACCTCGTTGTCCATGCCCCCCGGCCTGCGGACCGCGCGCCGGACCGACCAACCTTCGCCCGCGAGCGTCGGCGCAACGTGGCGGCCGACGAAGCCGCTCGCCCCCGTTACCAACACGACCGGTTTTCGCGCGCTCATGGTTGCTCCGAAAGAACAGGGTTGCGCAACAGCTCGTTGATCACGCCCGCATAGGCATTCATCGCAACGCTGCGATCGAACCTCGAGGCCGCCTTCACCGCCCGCGCGGCCATGGCGTCGTCATCGGAACGGGACGCCGCCCGGATCGCGTCTGCGAGCTGATCGGCCCGGCCCGGTGTCACCACCCAGCCGAGCCCGCTCTCGACCACCGTCAGGGCGGCCTCGGCCTCAGGCTCCGAAACCAGCACGACCGGGCGGCCGACCGCCAGCAGATTATAGAAACGGCTGGGCACCGACACCCCCGCCACGTCCTTCCGGTAGGGAATAATCCAGAGGTCGGCCGCAGCCAGGAATGCCTCGAGCTCCGCATCCTCGACCCGCGCCACGAAGGCGACGTTGGGCAGGTTGGCTTCGGCCTGCAATTGCTTCAGCCGTTCGAAGCCGATGCCCCAGCCGGAGAGCAGGAAGCCGATATTCGGTTCATCCCTCAGCAGGCGCGCCGCCTCGAACACGATGTCGGGATCATGGGTGAAGCCGAGATTGCCTGATAGCCCGACGATGAAGCGCGCCCTAAGCCGCTCGCGGAACGGATTGTCCGATGTCACCGGCCGCGCCGCGGGCACGAGCGTCGCCCAGTTCGGGATGAAGCGGATCTTGCTCCGCGTCATGCCGGAATAGCCGAGCAGCGGCGCTTCCGCATCGCGGCCGATGGTGATGACGGCATTGAGCGCGCGGAACATCAGGCCGTTGGCGGCGCGCATCGCGCCCGTCACGATCGAGTGCGGCTTCAACAGGCCGGCCATCACCAGCACGTCGGGAAAGAGGTCGTGCAGGATCAGCGCCGAGCGCGCGCCTTTGAGCCACGCAGCCGCCGCGACCACATAAGGCAGCATGAACGGCGCGGTGACGGTGACGACGACGTCGCCACGCCGCAACTGCCGCAACAGCGCGATGAAGATGCGCAGCACGAACAGCAGCTCGGACAGGCCGCGCCGGACCAGCGCCGCCTTCCCCGCCATCCGGTTCCTGATGGTGATGACGCGCGGCTTGCCCGGGCCGGTCTGTGAGCCCGGCAGCGCGCCGGGCGAGCCCGAGAGCACGACGACATCGTGCTCGGTGACAAGGCGGCAGGCGATCTCGGCCATGATGGCCGCGGTCGTGCTCGGATCCGGCGGATAGTGCTGACTCGCGACGACGATCTTGCCAGCGATCTTGTCCTGCGGCTGCATCGTCAGGCCGCGGTCGACCCGAATTCGGGGACCGCATCCTTCAGGATGGTCTTGATCGTTGCCCGATCGTCGCGTGCGATCGCCTGGTCGAGCGCCGCGATCCACTTGCGCAGGGTCTGCATCGGCGGCTCGTTCGGCTGTGCGGCCATGATGCCGGCGACACCGATCTCGCGGGTCGGCTCTTCGGAGGCGAACAGGATCTCGTGCAGGCGCTCGCCCGGCCGCATGCCGGTGAACACGATCTCGATGTCGTAGCCGGGCTGCAGGCCGGAGAGACGGATCATGCGTTCGGCGAGATCGACGATCTTCACCGGCTGCCCCATGTTGAGGACGTAGACCGACACGTCCGCGCGCGCTGTGCCGAGCGCATGCGTTGCCGCGGTGATGACGAGGTCGCAGGCCTCGCGGATGGTCATGAAGTAGCGGACCATGTCGGGATGGGTCACCGTCACCGGGCCGCCGGCCTCGATCTGGGCCTTGAACTTCGGCACCACCGAGCCGTTCGAGGCCAGCACATTGCCGAACCGGACCGAGATCAGGCGCATCGGCGGCTTGGCGCCGCCGCCCGTCGCAAGATCATGGTCGAGCGCCTGGCAGTACATTTCGGCAAAACGCTTGGTGAGGCCGAGCATCGACACCGGCTCGATCGCCTTGTCGGTCGAGATCATCACCATGGCTTCGGCGCCGGCGGCAAGCGCCGCGTCGGCCACGTTGATCGAGCCGAAGATGTTGGTCTTGACGCCCTCGCTCCAGTCGCGCTCGAGGATCGGCACGTGCTTCAGCGCGGCCGCGTGGAACACGATATCAGGCTTGAACTCGGCCATCAGGCGCATGACGCGCTCGCGATCGCGAATGTCGGCGATCCGCCCTTCGATCGTGGCCCCCGCGTCCTGCGCAGCGAGTGCCTCGGTGACCGCGTAGAGCGCCGGCTCCGAATTCTCCAGGATCAGCAGGCGCGCGGCGCCGAAGGCGACCACGCGCTCGCAGATCTCCGAGCCGATCGATCCGCCGCCACCGGTGACGATCACGGCCTTGCCCCGGATCAAGCCCTCGAGGCGCGCATAGTCGATCTTTTCGCTGGGCCGCAGCAGCAGATCCTCGACCGCGACCGCGGTCAGCCGCGGCGCGTCGCCGCTCTCCAGCGAGGGCATGCGGTTGACGATCACACCCAGTTTGCGCGCGCGCATCAGGATCGATTCCGGATGGGCCTCCGGCTCGAACGCCGACGGCGTCATCACCACGCGCGCGATCGGCTTGCTGCGCTTGGCGAAGTCGGCGACGATGTCCTCGATGTCGTCAATGTCGCCCAGCACCGGCACGTTGCGGATGAACTGGCCGCGATCGGAACCCGACGGCGACAGCACGCCGACCGGCCAGATTCGCTTGATGGCGCCACTCTCGATGCCGCGCAGAAGCACCTCGGCATCGGCCGCGCGGCCGATCAGCAGCGTCGGCGCGGCATCCTGGGTGCGGGCATGGCGCCGCACCCGCGTGTAGCGGAAATAGCGGTAGGCCATACGCAACGCGCTGAGAGAGGTGATCTCCAGGAACCAGTAGAGGACGATCGTCACCTTGCCGAGGAAAAAGGCGCCGCGAACGTTGGGAGCGACGAAGACGTAGTCGAGCACCAGCAGCGCAACCGTCAGCACGCTCGCGACGCGGATGATGTTCAGCGCGTCGGGCAGCGATATGAACCGCCATTTCGTCGTGGTCAGGTTGAAGATGAAGAACACGACCACGCTGAAGGCGAGGAAATAGGGCAGGATCTGAAACAGCAGCGGCAAACGGTCGTAGAAACCCTCGCCGCCCTCGAAACGCAGGTAGAAAGCCGCAAACAGCGCCGCCGTGGTCGCCAGCAGGTCGTGGAGTGCAATCAGAAAATTGCGCAATGTGAGATGCGAAAGACGCGTCATCCGACGACCGATGAATATCCCGATGGGTGCAACCTGACCGCGCTGATAGCCCATCTCGGCAAGACTTTCTAGCAACAAGAGTTGCCAGTCGGAGGTTGCCGGCCGCGCGACCGTTCAGGAACCGGCTTGCCCCACCTTCGCCGCCTTTCCTTGTGCCCGGATCACCATGCCGCCGGCGACCCCGACGCCGATGACGTACATCCAGCCCTCGTGGAAATCGAACAGATGGGAGTTGAACAGCGAGGTGAAGATGTTCTGCACCACGACCAGCAGCCCGATCCAATAGGCCAGTCCGTCGCCGCGGAACAACAACAAATGCAGGATCCAGATCGCGTAGAGAACGACGATGCCGATGACGCCCCATTGCACGGCGACGTTCAGCGTCTGGTTGTGCGGATTCCCGATCACCTCGGCGGACGCCAGGTATTGGCCGCTCGGGGTTGCGACCTGCTCGAACAGGCCGCGCGTCGAACCGGTCCCGTGCCCCTTGATCGGGGCCTCCGCGAAGAAGCCGAGGGATTTTCGCCAGAATTCGAGCCTCAGGCCAATCGAGGTCGGCTCGCCCTTCTCCTTGTAGCGGGTGTAGTCGCTGACAAAGGTGTCAGCGGTCCTGCGCAATTGCGGCGAGGCCTGCCAGGCGACCGCCGCCCCGGCGACCAGGGCGATCGAGATCAGCGCGATGCTGCGCCACCTCAAATGAAGCAGCGCGAACACGCCGAACATGATCGGAATGGTGACCAGCGCGGTGCGCGATACCACCACGAAGGCCATGTTGACGAAGAAGCTCAGGGCCAGTGCGGTCAGCAATCCGGCAAGCCAGTGGCGCTTCTGGCGCAGCAGCAGCACGATCGGATAAGCGAGCGCGACCGCGCAAAGCGTGAATTCCTGGCTCTGGTCGATGTAGTTCTTGACGAAGATGCCGCGCTCGAGTTGGTCGTGCCGGAGCGTCAAATCGGGATAGAAGGCGACCAGCCACGACATCACCGACAGCAGGGCACAGGAGACCAGGAAGGCGATGAAGATCCAGCGCCCGCGCGGCGAACGCTCGAAATGATAGAGCAGCACCGGCAGCACCAGCAGCTTGACCGTCGGATTGAGCGCATAGAGACGCGCCCCCCACGCCGCGTCCGACCACAGCGTTCCCACCAGCGCCAGCAGAACCAGCGCGATCGGCGCCGCGCAGATCGGGCGTGTCAGCGATCGCAGGAATGCCGTCCAGTCGAGAAACGGCACCAGGCAGACCAGGAACAGCACGTTGAAGATCGCCGTGAGCGACGTCGACCACGGCAGCGAGACCACCGTCAGAATCGCGAACAGGTCGGCCGTCTCGCTCCACGCTGCCGGACTGCGGAGACGCCGCCACAGCATCGGGGCGGTCGTTTTTTCCGTCAGCGCGATCACTTGGCGCCTCCCCGCGCACGATGCACCAGCGCGGTGGTGCTGAAACCCTGGAGGATGTCGACCAGCACGACGGTTCCGCCGGCGGCCTCGACGACCTCGTGGCCGACCACCTGCTCGCGGGTGTAGTCGCCGCCCTTCACCAGCACGCTTGGTGCGATCCGCCTGATCAGGTCGATCGGCGTGTCCTGTTCGAAGATGACCACGAGATCGACCGCTTCGAGCGCCGCCAGCACCTCTGCACGCGCGCGCTCGTCTTGCACCGGACGCTCCTCGCCCTTGAGCCGCCGCACCGAGGCGTCGCTGTTCAGCCCCACGATCAGGCGGTCGCAGGCGGCGCGCGCCGCGGTCAGCACCTTGACGTGGCCGGGATGCAGGATGTCGAAGCAGCCGTTGGTGAAGCCGACGCGCAGCCCCTGCCCCTTCCATTCGGCGAGCCGGGCGTCCAGCGTGTCGGGCGCGCTCACCACCTTCTCCTCGGCTGCGAGCGTGGCATGCGGCAGGATCTTTCGCCGCAGTTCGTCGGCGCTCACGCTGGCGGTGCCCTGCTTGCCGACCGCGACCGCAGCGGCCGCGCTCGCCACGCGCAGCGCCGTGTCCCAGTCCGCCTCCGCCGCGAGCGAAACCGCGAGCGCGGCGGCCACGGTGTCCCCGGCGCCGGATACGTCGCGCACCTTCACCGGGAAAGCCGGCACGTGAACGGCCTCGTTGCTGCGCGGGACCAACGTCATGCCGTGCTCGCCCTGCGTCACCAGGATCGCTTCGCAATCGGCAAGCCGCATCACGTCCTCGCTGGCATCGACGATGCTCTGCGGCGTGTCGGCGCGGCTGCGGGTGGCCTCCGAGAATTCCTTGCGGTTGGGCGTGAGCAGTGTGGCGCCGCGATAGATCGCCCAGTTCAGGCTCTTGGGATCGACGATCACGCGCTTGCCGAGCTTGCGCGCGGCGTCGATGGTGTGGCGGATCACGCGTGCGGTGAGCACGCCCTTGGCGTAGTCGGAGAGCAGCACGATATCGGCGCGGGCGATCTGCGGCAGGATCGCTTCGATCAGCCTGGTCTCGACCTCTTCGGAGGCGGCGACCGCCTGCTCCCAATCCGCGCGCAGCATATGCGTGGAAAAATGCTCGGAGACGAAACGGACTTTTCGCGTGGTCGGCCGCGACGGATCGCGCACCAGCGCGCTTTCGATGCCGGCATGGTCTGCCAGCGCGGCGGCGAGCCGCTTGCCGGCCTCATCCTCGCCGACGAGGCCGACGAAGATGCAGCGCGCGCCAAGCGCAGCGACGTTGCGCGCGACATTGCCGGCGCCGCCGATGTGGATCTCGCTGCGCTGGGCCGCGATGACGGGTGTCGGCGCTTCCGGCGAGATCCGCGACACCTCGCCGTAGACGAACTCGTCCAGCATGATGTCGCCGATGCAGAGCACCGTGCGGCGCGCAATATCGTGCGCCAGGGCATCAAAATCGAGGATGGGCGTCGGCATGGTGATGGGCCTCAGCGGAAACGGTCGGGCCGGTCGAGATAATCCCCGACATAGGCCTTCACCGCGTCTTCGAGCGGGGTGAAGCCGCCGTTATAGCCGGCACGGCAGAGCCGATCGACCTTGCTCTCGGTGAAATACTGATAGCTGCCGCGAATCTGCTCGGGCATGTCGATATAGTCGATGTTCGGCCGGGTCCCGAGCGCGGCGTAGGTCGCGAGCATCAGATCCCTGAAGCTGCGCGCCTTGCCGGTGCCGACGTTGAACAGCCCCGACACCGCAGGCGTCGCGAGCAGCCACATGATGACGCGCACGACATCGTCGACATAGATGAAATCGCGGCGCTGATCGCCGTCGGCGATGCCGTCGCGATGCGACTTGAACAGCTGCACGACGCGGCCCGCCTTGACGTCATCGAAGCGGCGCGCCAGCACGCTCATCATCGTGCCCTTGTGGTATTCGTTCGGACCGAACACGTTGAAGAATTTCAGTCCGGCCCATTGCGGCGGCATCGAAGCGCCGTTCGCGACGCGCTCGGCGACCGCGAGATCGAACAGCTGCTTGCTCCAGCCGTAGAGATTCATCGGCCGCAGCCTCTTCAGCGCCGGTAGCGATGCATCATCGTCAAAACCCTCGGCGCCGTCGCCATAGGTCGCAGCCGACGAGGCGTAGATCAGCGGCACCTTGTTCGCCGTACACCAGTCGAGCAGGCGCGTCGAAAAGCGAAAATTGGTCTCTATCACGAGATCGCCGTCGGTCGCGGTGGTCTCGGAAATCGCCCCGAGATGGATCACGGCATCGAGCTTGCGGCCCTTCAACCATCCTGGCAGTTCCGCCGGCGGAACGATATCCACAAGCTGGCGCTTGGCGAGATTGCGCCATTTGCCGTCGCTGCCCAGGAGGTCGCAGACCACGACATCGCTGCGCCCCGCCAGGTTCAGCGCGGCGACGACATTCGATCCGATAAAACCGGCCCCGCCGGTCACCAGCAACATTCCAACATCCCTGCCTGATTTTGACGGCCCGATACCTGCCGTAGCGCATCATCCGCCAAAGTGTAAGCATTTTGGGCAGACGCTTTGGACTCGCTTCTGCCGGCTTTACCTGCCGGCCCGGAGCGGCTAACCGAACCACCACAGCAAGAGCGTTTGCGGCCCCATTAACTGATGAATATTGATTCGCAATTTGGCAGGAACGACGAGCGGAGCGACACCCGCCCGATTCTCATCGTCCCCTATATGTGGATCGGCGATTTCGTCCGGAATCACACCGTGGTACGGGTGCTGAAAGAGCGCTGGCCGAACCGGCCGGTCGATCTGCTCACCACGACGCTTTGCGCCCCTCTGGTCGACTACATGCCCGGCGTGCGCCAAGGCATCGTTTGGGACTTGCCCCGCAGTCGCCTGGCGGTACGCCGCCAGTTCGGCCTGGCAAAGCTCCTGCGCGAGCGGAACTACGGCACGGCCCTGGTGCTGCCCCGCACCTGGAAGGCAGCCATTGCGCCGACGCTGGCCGGTATTCCCGAAAGGGTCGGCTGGGTCGGCGAGATCAGGTTCGGGCTGATCAACCAATGGCGCTGGGGCGAGAGCAAGCTTCCCCGTTTCATCGACGAGAATGCCGCCCTCGCCCTGCCGGACGGCGCCCCGTTGCCGCCGGAATGGCCGGTGCCGCAATTGCGGGTCTCGCCCGAGGAGATCGCCCGCTGGCGCCAGGCCAACGGCCTCAGCGCGGGCGCCGCCGTCGCGCTCGCCCCCGGCTCCGTCGGGGTCTCCAAACGCTGGACCTACTATCCGGAGGCCGCCCGGTTGCTGATCGAGCGCGGACTGGAGGTCTGGGTGGTCGGCGGCCCCGCGGAAAAAGGCCTCGCGCAGGAAATCGTCGCGGCGGGAGGCCCCGGGGCCGCTGGCGGCCCAGGGGTGCGGGACCTCACCGGCAATGATTTGCGCAACGGCGTGCTGGCCATGGCCGCGGCCGGCGTCGCGATCTCGAACGACTCAGGCCTGATGCACATCGCGGCCGCGCTGGGCACGCCCACCATGGGCATCTTCGGCCCGACCAGCCCCTACCTCTGGGCTCCCCTCAACGGCCTCGCCGCAACCGTGGTGCAGGACAAGAGCGTGCTCTCGTGCCAGCCCTGCCAGAGCACGATCTGCAAAATGAACGACCACAGGTGTATGCGGGACATCGCGGCCGAAGAGGTGGCGGCGATTGCGGAGAGGGTGCTGGCTGAGGTGGCGGGCTGACCAGGACGCGGACTCATCAGGGCGGAGCCACAGCCTGCTGAAGACCTGCAAGGCCGCGATGTCGTCCGCAGTTGTTCCGTTCGCGACCGCCTTCCTTGAACCTATGCGGCCGCCACTGCTTCGATCTCAATCAGCAAGCTCTCCAAATAGAGGTGCGAAACCTCAACCAGGGTGACCGCGGGTGCGACGGCCGGCGTCACCGAGTTGAAGAAGCGATCGCGTGCCCGCCTGTAGTCCGCCAACCTGTCCATGTCGCGGACGAAGACCGTCAGCTTCACCAAATTCGAGGCGGCGCAACCAGCGCTCTCCAGCGCAGCCGAGAGATTGCGGAATGCCTGCTCAGCCTGTGCCTCTATGTCGTCACCTCCAACAATCGCGCCGGTAGCGTCAACACCGGCCTGTCCGGCAATGAAGATCAGACGGCCGCCGCGCACGTCGACCACGTGGGAGTAGCCAGGCGGCCGTTCGAGAGCGGGCGGGTTCAGGTAGCGAACAACGGCGGCGTCGGTTGGCATGAGGCAGCTCCATTCATTGACTGCACAAACTATGTCTCATGATCCCCGGGCACGTCTTTGCGAATTAGGCTATGAGAGGGCCAGATCGCGCAATAAATCGCCCCACAGGATCGAAGAAGTGAGCACCTATGCCAAATCCAGAGCTGGACGAGATCGATCGCCGCATTATTGCCGAACTGCAGGCGGATGCGCGACTGACCAACATTGAGTTGGCTAACCGCGTCGGACTTTCCGCGTCTCCGTGCCTGCGCCGGGTGCGACGATTGGCTGACGAAGGTGTCATCGCCGGATATCGCGCCGTGCTACATCGCAACCGCGTCGGTCTTGGCCTCACGGTCTTCCTCGCCGTGAAGATCGATCGCCACGCCAACGATCGTGCCCTCGACTTCGAGCACGCCGTAACCGCTATGCCCGAGGTGGTCGGATGCCATCTCGTGGCAGGCGAGGCTGACTATGTCTTGGAAGTCGTGGTGCCCGACATGGAGCGCTATCAGCAATTTCTTGTCGGCAAACTTCTGGAGTTGCCAATCGTTCGCGACGCGCGCAGCAACATCGCCATTCAATCCCTCAAAGCTGATGCGCCTCTTCCGCTCGGGCACTTCGGTCCTGACGGCCAGTGAATGTCGGCTGTGATCCCAACCGCAACGAAATGTCCGTCGACCGGAATGGCTCAAAGTGGCCCACAGGCGAAGTCCGGCGATGTCCGGTTTTGCGCCGCTACTGGAGTGTGAGCAGACATCCCCCAGCCGTGCCCCGTTCCAACCCAACTTATGTTGGATACACGCATCGGAAGAATTGGCATTCTCTCACCTTCGGGGGAAAAGCCAATGGACGAAGACTTCATCAAGGAACGCGCTCAAGACATTCGCGAGCTTGCGGCGAAGGCGGACCCGTTCACCCGAAAGCGCCTGCTCGATCTTGCCGACACTTACGAGCGCAGGCTTCGCCCGGCGCCGCATGCCGCGCCAAGACTTGCAGCTCGGCATTCGCAGACGCAGATCAAGCACTAGGCATGCCCGAGGGGAAGGAGCGCGAGAGCGCCAGCGGAAGCTCGTCCGCTATTCTTGGAAGATGCCAATCTACACCTGTTTTGCCCGACGGAACAAGCGAAATTCGCAAAATCCGCATTCCGGCCGCACGCGCCCGACAAGCCATTGGTTTTGCTTGCACCGGCTACTGTGCATGGGGTTGTTTTCACGCTTGGGAAAAGCGGCTCAAAGCAACGGCCGATAGACCTCGCCGATCCGGGCCGCCTCGGCATCGAGGCTGAACTTTTCCAGCACCCGCGCCCGCCCGCGCTCGCCCATCGCGGTCGCGGCAGCCACGTCACGCATCAGCGGTTCGAGCGCGGCGACCAGCGCATCGGCGTCGCCGGTCGGGATCAGCACGCCGCTTAACCCATCCTCGACCACGAGCTCGGCAGCACCGGCACGCGCGGCGACCAGCGCGCTGCCTGATGCCATCGCCTCGATCAGCGTCAGGCCGAATCCTTCGTTGCGCGAGGTGAAGGCGTAGATCGTCAGCCGCTGATACCAGCGCTGCACGTCTTCGATCGCAAGCTCGCCGGTGATGACGATGCGCGATTGCAGGCCAGCCGCTTCGATGCGCTTCTTCAGGTCGTTCGCAAAGGGCGCCTGTTCGGCCGTGACCTGGCCGACGATCACGGCCGTAAATTCGGGATGGCGCGGCAAGAGGCGGCACATCGCCTCGACGAACACATCGGTGCCCTTCTGCGCGCGCACGCGGCCGAAACAGCCGATGGCGTAACGGCCGGGCAAGCCGCTTTCCGCGAAGGCGGCTGCGCGATCCGATGGCGGCGCATAGACGTCGGTGTCGACGCCATGCGGGATCACCTTCGCTTCGACTTTGAGGAACGAGGCCGAGACGTCCGATGTCGCGATGATCGCGTCCATGCGGCGGATCAGCCAGCGCGTGATCCAGGTGTGACGCCGCTGCCCTGCCGAGGTGAAGACCAGTTTCAGCGGCCAGCCCAGGGTCCGCAGCAGGACGCCCGCGATCATCTCGTTGTTGCGGCGCGCGTGCCAGATCAACGGCATCTTGCGCCCCCATAGTTTCAGGAGATCGGCGACGCTCAATCGCGCAATCCCCTCCGGAGCGTCCGAGCCAAACCAGGCCGAGCGATAGAGTTTCGCCAGCCGCGGCGCCACCATCCGGTTGGTCGCGGTGACCCCGGAATAGCGCCTGTGCAGATTTGGCACGATCACTTGCAGATCGGCTGGGAAATTTGCCACGTCATGCTCCGTTCGGTGAGCCCCTATACGCAACATTAAGCATAGTGACCAGTTCAGCGGCGCCGAAACCCCCTCTTCACCGCGCAAACGTTAACTTGGCACGTTGATCGAGGACGGGTGAGATCATGACTGTGCTAGTCACCGGCGGCGCCGGCTATATCGGAAGTCACACGGTCCTGACGCTGGCGGAAGCCGGCGAGGACGTCGTCGTGATCGACGATCTCTCCACGGGTTTCTCCGCGTATCTGCCCGAAGGCGTGCCGCTGTTCATCGGCGATGCCGGCGACGAGAACCTGCTCGAAGGCGTGATCGCCCAGCACGACATCGAGAGCATCATCCATTTTGCGGGCTCCGTGGTCGTGCCGGATTCGATGCGCGATCCGCTCGGCTACTACCACAACAATTTCACGACCGCGCGCAACCTGCTCAACGTCGCCGTCAAGCGCGGCATCAGCCGCTTCATCTTCTCCTCGACCGCTGCCGTCTATGGCAACCCGGACCAGGTGCCGGTGCCCGAGCACGCGCCCACCCGGCCGCTCTCGCCCTATGGTTCGTCCAAGCTGATGACCGAGATCATGCTGCACGACGTCGCCGCCGCCTACGGCATGCAGTACGTGGCGCTGCGCTATTTCAACGTCGCAGGTGCCGACCCGCAGGCGCGTATAGGGCTCGCCACCGTCGGCGCCACGCATCTGCTCAAGATCGCAGTGGAGGCCGCGACCGGCCAGCGCGCCAAGATCGACGTCTTCGGCACCGACTATCCGACCCCGGACGGCAGCTGCATTCGCGACTTCATCCACGTCACGGACCTGTCACAGGCGCATCGCTCGGCGCTGGCTTATCTGCGCGATGGCGGCGCCTCGACCACGCTGAATTGCGGCTACGGCCGCGGCTATTCCGTGCTCGAAACCATCGATGCCGTCCGCAGGGTGTCCGGTCGCAGCTTCGCCGTGCAATACGCCCCGCGCCGGCCCGGCGACATCATGACCATGGTCGCCGACACCAGCCGCATCCGCGGCCTGCTCGACTGGAAGCCGCAATACGAGGATCTGGAGACCATCGCCGCCCACGCCCTGGCCTGGGAGGACAAGCTGTTCCGCGAGCGCCACGGCGAGCTCCGCCGCGCCGCCTCGGCCTAGAATCCGTCCGGGCGCAAGCCCTTAATTGGGCTTGAAAACCGCAGCTTTAGCGGGCACAGAGGCCCTTCGATCCCTGACGCGCGGGCAGGCTTTTCGCCTTGGCCGTCAATGGACCCCGGATGGCCCAGTTTCCAAAGAAAATCACCGACGATCCCTATGCGGCAGCGATTCTGATTCGCCGCCTGATCCTGGAACAGGGAGTCGTCTACTGGCGGCGCTACCTCGTTGCCTTTGCGCTGATGGCGGCTGCCGCAGGCTCAACCGCCGGCGCGACCTACGTGCTCGGCCAGGTCATCAACCAGGCCTATGTCGACAAGAACATCCCGGGCATCGCGATGTTCTCCGGCATCACGGTGATCCTGCTCTTCATCAAGGGCGTGGCGACCTACGGCCACATGGTGATCATGACCAAGATCAGCAACGCCATCCTCGCCACCAACCAGCGCCAGCTGTTCGCCAAGCTGATGCGCGAGAGCGTCGGCTTCTTTTCCGAGCGGCATTCGTCCGAATTTCTGGCGCGGCTGACTGCTGGTGCGAAATCCATCACCGACGTCCTCAATATGCTGGTCAACGCCGTCGGGCGCGACCTCATGATGCTGCTCGCCATGATCGGCGTCATGGTGTGGCAGGATCCGCTGATGTCGCTGATCGGCCTCGTCGCGGTGCCGCCGGCGATGCTGGTGCTGCGCAAGCTGGTCAAGCGCATCAAGGGTCTCGCCCACAATCAGTTCACCGGCACCGCCGACATCCTTGAGACGATGCAGGAGTCTCTCCAGGGTATCCGCACGGTGAAGGCGTTCACGCTCGAAGACACCATGCAGAGCCGCATCGACGAGAACATCGCGATCGTCGAGCGCAACGCCAACAAGATGGCCCGCGTCGCCAACCGCTCCAACCCGCTGATGGAAATGCTCGGCGGCTTCGCCGTTGCCGGCTGCCTGCTCTATGGCGGCTACAGCGTTGTCGCGCTCAACGCCACGCCCGGCGCGTTCTTCTCCTTCATGACCGCTTTCCTGATGGCGACCGAGCCGGCCAAGCGGCTGGCGCGGCTCAACATCGATCTCAACAGCCAGCTGGTCGGCGCGCGTATGCTGCTCGAAGTGGTCGACAGCCCGGCGAGCGAGCATTCCGACGACGACAAGCCCGCACTGAAGCTGTCCGACGCGCGGATCGAGTTCCGCGACGTCAGCTTCGCCTACCGCACCAACGAGACCGTGCTCAACCGCATGAGCTTCGTTGCCGAACCCGGCAAGGTCACGGCGCTGGTCGGCCCCTCCGGCGGCGGCAAGTCGACCGTGCTGGCGCTGCTCTTGCGCTTCTACGAGCTGACGCAAGGCGACATCGTGATCGACGGCCAGTCGATCGGCACGATCTCGCGCAAATCGCTCCGGGCGCAGACCGCCTATGTCGGCCAGGACGTCTATCTGTTCCGCGACACCATCCGCAACAACATCGCCTTCGGCAAACCGGGCGCGAGCGAGGACGAGATCATCGAGGCGGCGAAGGCCGCTTGCGCGCATGATTTCATCATGGGCTTCCCGCTCGGCTACGACACGCCGGTCGGTGAGCACGGCACGCAGCTCTCCGGCGGGCAGCGCCAGCGAATTGCGGTCGCCCGCGCGCTGATCAAGAACGCACCGATCATCCTGCTGGACGAAGCCACCGCCGCGCTCGACTCGGAGTCCGAGCGGCAGGTGCAGGAGGCGATCGAGCATCTCTGCCAGAACCGCACCACCCTCGTGATCGCGCACCGCCTGCACACCATCATGCACGCCGACGCGATCGTGGTGGTCGAGGGCGGCGAGATTGTCGAGCAGGGTCGGCATGACGAGTTGCTGCGCCGCGGAGGCCGCTACGCGTCGTTCTTCCGCCTGCAGCATTACGATGCCGGCGCGCTGGCGCCGATCAGCGCAACCGCATAGAATTCCCTCCACCCCAAGAGCAGCGAGACTTCTTCATGAACGCCGCCTCCTACGTCATCCCGCTTCCCCCTCAGGCTTCGCTCCCCGTCGTCGGCGAGACCGGCCGTTATCCGGTGCGCCGCATCTGGTGCGTCGGTCGCAATTATCTCGAACATATCCGCGAGATGGGCAATGACGAGCGCGCGCCGCCGTTCTTCTTCGCCAAGCACGCCGACATGCTGGTGCCTGACGGCGCGACCATTCCCTATCCGCCGCTGACCAAGGATCTGCATCATGAGGTCGAGCTGATCGTGGCGATGAAGAGCGGCGGGCTGAACATCCCCGCCGACAAGGCGCTCGACCACGTCTACGGCTATGCCGTCGGCATCGACCTGACCCGCCGCGACCTCCAGATCGCCTCGCGCAAGAAGGAGCGTCCCTGGGAGGTCGGCAAGTCGTTCGACGGCTCCGCGCCGTGCTCCGCGGTGCAGCCGGCTTCGAAGATCGGCCATCCCGCCAAGGGCAAGATCTGGCTCACGGTCAACGGCAAGGAAGCTCAGAAAGGCGATCTGACCGAGCTGATCTGGAACGTGCCCGAGATCATCTGGCAGCTCTCGCAACAGGTGAAGCTTGCCGCCGGAGACATCATCATGACGGGCACGCCGGCTGGGGTGTCGCAGCTCCAGCCCGGCGACAAGCTCGAATGCGGCGTCGACGGCGTCGGCACGCTGAAGGTCTCGATCGGGCAGCCGGAGTAAGGCTGATCTCGATATCACGGGAAAAGCAGAGCCCCGGACATCGCGTCCGGGGCTTTTGTGCTCTCAAGTTCGCCGCTCGTGCGCGCCCGCTGCGTTGATGTCCTTCCCGGTGTAATCGGTCATCATCGCGGTCGCGACCAGCGTCATGACTGCGCAAATCGCGATGTAGACGGCAATGGCGGTCGCCGACTGGAACTTGCCGAACAGCCAGGTGGCGATCAGCGGCGCGGGACCGCCGGCGATCACCGATGCGAGTTGATAGCCGAGCGAGGAGCCGCTGTAGCGCAGGCGTCCGGTAAAGCTCTCGGCAATCAAGGCGGCTTGCGGCCCGTACTGCATGTCGTGCGGAATCAGCGACAGAATGATTGCCAGGAAGATGATGCTCAGCGAGCCGGTATTGAGCATCGCGAAATAGATGAAGCCGAAGATGCCCGTCGCGGCAGCGCCGAGCATATACATGTTCTTGCGGCCGATCTGATCGGAGATGTGCCCGCACAGCGGGATCGAGACGAACGACAGCACCGACGCCGAGAGCACCGCGGTCAGCAGGAAGTCGCGTGAAACGTGCAGGGTACCGATGCCATAGGAGAACACGAAGGCGGTGAAGATGTAGAACGGCGCCTGCTCGGACATGCGGGCGAAGGCCGACAGAAGAATTTCCTTCGGGTATTCCCGGATGACGGTCAGCATCGGCGTGCGGTCGACCTGACGTTCAGCCACGAGCTTCGAGAATACAGGCGTTTCGAGAATGCCGAGCCGGATGTAGAGGCCGACACCGACCAGGATGATGCTGAGCGCAAACGGAATGCGCCAGCCCCACGCCAGGAACTGATCGCCCGCCATCTGGCTGAACGCCAGCACGGCGAGATTGGCCAGGAACAGGCCGCAGGGCACGCCGAATTGCGGCCATGATGCGACCAATCCCCGGGAATGGTCGTTGCGGGCCCACTCCATCGACATCAGCACCGAGCCACCCCACTCGCCGCCGACGCCGACGCCCTGAATGAATCGCAGCACGGTCAGGATCACCGCGCCCCAGATGCCGATACTGGCATAGGTCGGCACCACGGCCACTGCGGCGGTCGCCAGTCCCATCAGGAGCAGCGTCGCGATCAGCGTCGATTTACGTCCGATGCGGTCGCCATAGTGCCCAAAGATTGCCGCGCCGATTGGGCGCGCGACGAAGCCGACCGCATAGATCGCAAACGCCTCTAGCGTACCAACCCAGGGATCGGAGTGCGGAAAGAACAGCTTTGCGAAAACCAGACCCGTGACGGTGCTATAGAGAAAAAAATCGTACCACTCGATCGCAGTCCCGATCGTGGAGGCGATCACGGCGCGACGAAGCTGGAGCTGATGCTCGGATGCAGTGAGTCGGGTGGCGTCGAAGCCGAGTGTTGCCATGGGAATGTTCTCCCGGACAGGCCCCCGGTTGCGCGTTTCATCGGTTATTCGTTGCGGAACCAACGATATCGGGTTCCAAGGGTTCCAGCCGGGGCGGAATGAGCAGCTAACACTTTAGTCGGCCGATAAATCCGGCAATGGCTGCTGTACTACCGGGCCTTCACCGCTCGATTGGCGTAGCTCGCCTGCGGCACACCGCGGTTGAGCGACATGTGCGAGTGCACGCACAGCCAACCAACGGCATTCCTCGAAAAGATCATGGTCGCCCGGCCCGGGCGGGGAAATACGCTGCCGTCGGGATGATAGCCAGTGCTCGTCCAGGGCGCGATCACTGTCGCCATCGCGCCGTCAGGCGATGCCAGAACCGAGATCTGATCAAGCACGAAGCGGAAGTCGGTCGTCTTGGGCCAGACGTTGTCCCATTGCGTGGTGACCCATTGGTCCAGGCCCGGGATGACGTCATTATGCGTACCGAAGGCCAGCACATCCGGATGGAAGAGTGGCCGCGCCGAAGCATAGTCGACCTCGCGGACATAGCGAGCAAAGACATCCAACCACTCGCGGAAGAATTGGACAATCTCGGTGTTCGCAATTGGCAACGGGCCCATTGCCTGCTCCAGGTTTGGCGGCTAAATCGCGGCAACCTTGTTGCCATGGACCGACGCGTGCAGCAAGATTCGGTCTGCCGCACAGACTGCGTCAAAACACGACACGGATGTCTCGGATGTCGTGCCGCGGTTTATCCGGTCCTTCCAGCCATTTTTGAACAACGAGTAGAAGCCCCAATCGTTGTTCTTGGCGGCCGCGGATAAAACCTCCGTCGAACAGGCCAACGGCTTCGTCGCGGATGGTCTCCCAATTCTGGCTGAGCGGCTTGAGCTCGGGAACTGCTCGACCGGGATCACCGGCCCGACCGTCGAGACCAAGTAGATTCGATTGCGCGTGTTCGGTCACGCACGGGACAGTGCCTGGAGACCCTTGAAAGTCAGGCGCTTGGGGTCCGTAACGCCAGCGAGATAGAGTTGGCGAATAAAGGCGATGACGGCGTCGCGGTCGCAATCGGTCAGCGCGACGACGGCGTCGACCGCAATCTTCTGGGCTTCCATTGGGCTCACCTCGGCCTTGCGAGTAACCCGGCCGAAACAGGCTAGGACACATCCGTTAATCAGGCGTTAACCGTTCCGCGAGGATGCCCGATTCCCCCCGGTGGCCCTATACGCAAAACAGCGCTGCATTCCTGAGCCGCTGGTGCTCGGGCGCATCCACGAGGTTGTCCCGCACTCGGCTGAACAGCAACGCGCGACTTGGAGCCACGCCACGACAAGCCTTGCGTTGCTCCAGGCGGCCGCCGCCTGCGGCTTCTCCGGGATTTACGCGGCAGACCGGCGGCGACTATCTCGTCTTGTTCGCCCCGGTGGCGGCGCCGTGGTGCTGGCGCTCGCGATCGACATTGGCCTCGCCCTCATTGTCCCGCGCAGATCCCGAGCGCCATGACGCCAGGCGCGCGGTGCTATCTGGGCCCGGGATTCATCATGTTCTGAGCAACCGATTTCAGCAACTCGGCTTGCTTCAGGACCAACTCACATTGCTTTCGCGCATGCGTGCTCGACAGCTCGACCAACTCCGCCAGCGTTCTCGCCCGGCCCAATTCCCGCGCATACTCCAAGGTCGCACCCGCATTGATTTTCATCAGTTCGAGCACGACCAGACGACACTCAGCTGCCGTTCCAATCGCCTCGATGAGGTGACTTTCCGTGGCGCCGGTTGCGTTGGCATCCGATGTCGTACCGTCAAGCCGCGGCTTTGCGAGGTCCTTTGCGAGGTTCTTGGCGAAATCCAGCGCAGCGTGAGCACCAGTTTTCATGCCGTCCAGAGCGCGGGCCTGGCACTCCTTGGCCAAGTCCACGATGAGATCAGTGCTAGTGCTGTCCGGAGGTTCCGATCTTGCAGCGATAACGCTGACCGCTTCTTGTGCCGGAACAGGCATCGGAGGCGCGATCTGCGGCGCATCTTGAACGGTTGCGGTGACCGAGCCCGGCGCCATCGCCAAGCCCTCGTCGACGGCGCGGCTCACTTCGGCCGCCAGTTCCAGCAGTGAGCGACGCCCGGTGCGTGCAATGTCAGCAGGCTGTCTTGAGCGCGGCTTGCCCATGATCATTCGACTCCACGGTAAGACGCTCCGAGATCCACCCCCATAGCGCCACAATTTCCTCCGAGGCTTTTCCCTCCGGCGCGAACTCGGTCACGCCCAGCCCAGCCCCGAGCGCATCCTGGTGGTCGTTACGCTGCCCGATGAAAGGGAGCGCAAGCACGCCGAGCGAGTTGAGCGACGCGGCAGCTTCGCTCAGCCGAGACCCCCGTGTGGGCGTTTGATTGAGGACGAAGGCAAACCGGCGATCGAGCCTGCGAATAGCGATTAGCGTAGGTATTGCGGCTTCGATATCGGCCGGACTCGGACGCGCCGGGATGAGACAAAGATCGGCACAGGCGATGGCGCGCGTCGCCAAAACGTTGTTCGTGGCAGCGGTGTCGATGATTGCGAGCCAAATCCCGTCAGCCTGCAGACGAGATATCACCGGCTCGATTTCGGCGGCATCCGCAACGCGCTCGACGCGAGGATAGGGATTCTCGCGGCGTTCTCTCCATTTCGAGATCGTACCTTGCGCGTCCGCCTCGATGAGAGCGACGCGCTCAGAGCGCCGCATCGCTGCCATCGCCAGGCCAACGGACAGGGTGCTCTTACCGCTTCCGCCTTTTTGCGTGACCACAGCAAGGACGTGCATGTCGCGCGCTCTCCCTAAGACGGCAACGAACCGGAACTCATGCGTTGTCGGAAATAAATTGCATTGCGACGCAGCAACACTACCGGAGGTCGCGATTCGTCTCAAGAGATCGCGAGGCCTCGCCGGTAACATGCGGAGCGGGATCAGGAATACTGCATCACGCCGTCGTCGATTCGGCCGAAGCGCAAGGAAACGATGTCGAGGGCGTAGTTCTGGTACAGCCGCCACGGCTGCTTGGAGCCCTGCTTGGGCATCTTCGCGACCGAACGCTGCACATAGCCCGAGGTAAAATCGAGCGACGGCTGCGCGGTAATATCCGGGTCGGCATTGTGCGGCATGCACTGGCGGAAATTATGCCGGTCCATGTAGTTGATGAGCCGGCAGACATATTCGCAGGTGAGATCGCATTTCAGCGTCCAGGAGGCGTTGGTGTAGCCGAAGGCGGACGCGATGTTCGGCACGTCGGCATACATCATGCCCTTGTAGGTCAGTGTGTTGGCGAAATCGACGGCGCGGCCGTCGACGCTCACCTCGAGGCCGCCGACGACCTGAAGCACCAGGCCCGTCGCCGTCACGATGATGTCGGCGCGGAGTTCGCTGCCGTCCTTCAGACGGATGCCGTCGTGCGTAAAAGTGTCGATCTCGCAGGTGACGACGGTGGCGCGCTTTTCTCTGATCGCCTTGAAGAGGTCGCCGTCGGGCACGAGACAGAGCCGCTGGTCCCAGGGATTGTAGCGCGGCGTGAAATGCGTGGCGATGTCGTAATCCGGCCCGAGCGCAGCGCGCACCCCGCCGAGGATCAGGTTCTTCACCTTGTCCGGTCGCCGCCGGCTGAGCTGGAAGAAGAACATCCCCCACAAGACGTTGCGCCAGCGGATCACATGATAGGCAAGCCGCGTCGGCAGGTTGCGGCGCAATTTGTTGGCGATCGGATCCTGCGCGGGGCGCGACACGACGTAGGTGGGCGAACGCTGGAGCATGGTGACCTGTGCGGCTTTCTTGGCGAGCTCCGGCACCAGGGTCACCGCGGTCGCACCCGAGCCGATCACGACAACGCGCTTTCCGGCGTAGTCGATATCCTCCGTCCATTTCTGCGGATGCACGATGCGGCCGGCGAAATCCGCAACGCCCGCAAACTCCGGTGTGTAACCTGCCTCGTATTTATAGTAGCCCGCACACATGAACAGGAAATTGCAGGTGAAGCGCACAAGCTCCATCGCTCCCTCGCCTGCCGGGCGCTCGACCTCCACGGTCCATCGCGCCTCAGCCGTGGACCATGCCGCACGCTTGACGCGATGACGGAAGCGAACGTGCTTCTCGATGCCGTTCTCCACTGCCGTCTCGCGGACGTAATTCAGGATCTGCGGTCCGTCGGCGATCGCCTTCGGATCGGTCCACGGCTTGAAGGAATAGCCGAGCGTGAACATGTCGCTGTCGGAGCGGATGCCGGGATAGCGAAACAGGTCCCACGTGCCGCCGATGCGGTCGCGCCCCTCCAGGATGACGTAGCTCTTGCCCGGGCACCTGGTCTGGAGATGATAGCCCGCGCCGATGCCTGATAGCCCGGCACCGACGATGAGCACGTCGAAATGTTCTTGCTGCATGGTTTCCTCCGCCGGACGTGGATTGTCAGACCATCGCTGACGCCCGTCAATCGGCAATCGGCCGCCGGCACCACCGGGGGCAGCGCCCGTCGTCTCCAGCCCACAAACAGAAAAGCCCCGGATCGCTCCGGGGCTTCTGATGTCTTGAGGCGATCGGCTCAGTAGCGATAGTGATCGCTCTTGTACGGGCCTTCCTGCTTGACGCCGATGTAGTCCGCCTGGTCCTTGCGCAGCTCGGTCAGCTTGACGCCGATCTTGGCGAGATGCAGGCGCGCGACCTTCTCGTCGAGCGTCTTCGGCAGCACATAGACTTCCTTCTTGTACTTGCCGTCCTTGTTGTTGGCGAACAGCTCGATCTGCGCCAGCGTCTGGTTGGTGAAGGAGGCCGACATCACGAAGGACGGATGGCCCATCGCATTGCCGAGGTTCACCAGACGCCCCTCCGACAGCAGGATGATGCGGTGCTTGTCGGGGAATTCGATCTCGTCGACCTGAGGCTTGATGTTGGTCCACTTCAGATTGCGCAGGGACGCGATCTGGATCTCGTTGTCGAAGTGACCGATGTTGCAGACGATGGCGCGATCCTTCATCGCGCGCATGTGCTCGATGGTGATGATGTCCTTGTTGCCGGTCGCGGTGACGAAGATGTCGGCGCGGGGCGCGGCATCTTCCATGGTCGTGACCTCATAGCCCTCCATCGAAGCCTGCAGCGCGCAGATCGGATCGACTTCTGACACCATGACGCGACAGCCGGCCTGGCGCAGCGAAGCCGCCGAGCCCTTGCCGACGTCGCCGAAGCCCGCGACCATCGCGATCTTGCCCGACATCATCACGTCGGTGCCGCGGCGGATGCCGTCGACCAGCGATTCACGGCAGCCATAGAGATTGTCGAACTTCGACTTGGTCACGCTGTCGTTGACGTTGATCGCCGGCCACAGCAGCGTGCCGGCCTTCTGCATGTCATAAAGCCGATGCACGCCCGTGGTGGTCTCTTCGGAAACGCCCTTGATGCTCTCGGCGATTCCCGCGAAGTAGCCCTTCGGCTTTTCCTTGAGCTGCTTCTTCAGCAGCGCGAAGAAGACTTCCTCTTCTTCCGAGCCCGGCTTGTCCAGGAACGCCGTGTCGCCCTTCTCGGCGCGCAGACCGAGATGGACGTACATGGTGGCGTCGCCGCCGTCGTCGAGGATCATGTTCGGGTGACCGCCGCCGTGCCAGTCGAACAGCTTGGCGGTGTAGTCCCAGTAATCCTTCAGCGTCTCACCCTTGACGGCGAACACCGGAATGCCGGCGGCCGCGATCGCGGCAGCAGCGTGGTCCTGTGTCGAATAGATGTTGCATGAGACCCAGCGGATGTCGGCGCCGAGCGCTGCCAGCGTCTCGATCAGCACGCCGGTCTGAATGGTCATGTGCAGGGAGCCTGCGATGCGCGCCCCCTTCAGCGGCTGCTTCGGGCCGTACTCCTCGCGGGTGGCCATCAGGCCGGGCATCTCGGTCTCGGCGAGCGAGAGTTCCTTGCGGCCGAAATCGGCGAGCGAAATGTCCTTGACGATGTAATCGGTAAAGCCGGGCTTCGCGTTCATTGCGAGTGTCCTGTTGTTGTATTGGTCATTCCGGGCGCCTCGACGAGGCGAACTACGGTGCGCAGTTGCGCACCTGAGATTCTCGATTTGATGATGGGAATCCCGGGTTCGTTTGCCTGTCGCGAGCGAACCCGGGAGGACGCACAAAATCAGACAGCGCGCTTGAGCGCTTCGACGAGATCGGTCTTCTCCCAGGAGAAGCCGCCCTCGTTGTCGGGCGTGCGGCCGAAATGGCCATAAGCCGACGTGCGCGCGTAGATCGGGCGGTTGAGATCGAGATGGCTGCGGATGCCGCGCGGGGTGAGGTCCATCGCCTTCGCGGCGGCCTTCTCGAGCTGATCCTCGGACACTTTACCGGTGCCGTGGGTGTCGATGTAGATCGACAGGGGACGCGCCACGCCGATGGCATAAGCCAGCTGCAGCGTGCAGCGGTCGGCGAGACCAGCCGCAACGATGTTCTTGGCGACGTAACGCGCAGCATAGGCCGCCGAACGGTCGACCTTGGTCGGATCCTTGCCGGAGAACGCGCCGCCGCCGTGCGGAGCCGCGCCACCGTAAGTGTCGACGATGATCTTGCGGCCGGTCAGACCGGAGTCGCCGTCGGGGCCGCCGATGAAGAACTTGCCGGTCGGGTTGATGTGCCAGATGGTCTTCGGCGTGATCCAGTCCTTCGGCAGCGCCTCCCGCACATAGGGCTCGACGATGTCGCGGATCTGCTTGGACGAGATGTCCTCGACCAGATGCTGGTGCGACACCACGATCTCGCGCACGCCGACGGGCTTGCCGTTCTCGTACTGCACGGTGACCTGGCTCTTGGAATCAGGACCGAGCACCTTCTCCTTGCCGGAGTGACGGGCTTCCGAGATGAGGCGGAGGATCTTGTGGGCATAGAAGATCGGCGCCGGCATCAGGTCGGGCGTCTCATTGGTGGCGTAACCGAACATGATGCCCTGGTCGCCAGCGCCCTCCTCCTTGACTTCGCCCGGCTGGAGCGCGTCGACGCCCTGGGCAATGTCGGCTGACTGCGGATGCAGCAGGATCTCGATGTCGGCCTTTTCCCAGTGGAAGCCGTCCTGCTCGTAGCCGATGTCCTTGATGGCGTCGCGCACGACGCTCTCGATCTGCTCATTGCTGACCGACTTCGGGCCACGGGTCTCGCCCGCGATCACGACCTTGTTGGTGGTCGCGAGCGTCTCGCAGGCGGCGCGGATCTGCCACGGGTCAATGCCGGCTTTCGGCCCTTCGCGGTAGAACAGGTCGACGATTTCGTCGGAAATCCGGTCGCAGACCTTGTCCGGATGGCCTTCGGACACGGACTCGCTGGTGAAGAGATAGGACGCGCGCATCAGTAACCCCTTGTCCCGCCGCTCTCGGCGGTTCGTTTGCGATGTTTACCGTTGGATTATGTCAATCACGCCGGCGCGAGATGACGTAGGATTCGTCGAGAAACCAGAGCCCGTTGTACTTTCGCAGCACATCCCTGGCGGCATCCAGAGTGCGGCCGTTTTGAGTCATATCTGTCAACCGGTCGTCCTCAATCTGAGCGACATACACCGCCGCATTCCACGCTGCAAAGGCTGTCGAGGTTCCGATAGTACCCGTTACCTCGTTGGGCAGCGCTTCCATATCATACCTGAAGATCGAACGGTTATCCGCGTAGGCATTAAAATTTAAGTCGCGGCCCAACGACCCAAGCTCATACTTAACGGCGCGCAATAGCTCATGGCGGCTGACCGAGAAAGGATTTTCTCCGGGCCAGATCGCCTGGATCATTTCCATTCCTGGATCGTGACCATGGGAGTGAATACCGATCAGGCGGCCACCCGGCCGCAAGGCCTTGGCCAGTGGTGCAATGATCCGCTTGGCCCGGAAATTGACTGATGAAAGAGCCCGGTATGGCTGCGATGCGATCACCAGGTCGAAATTGGCCTCGGTCTGGCCCGGCCGCGGAATCGTCGAATCGAGCAAAAACCTGTGGTCGTCGCGGTAGAGCACGAGCACGACGGGCCGCTCATAGAGCGGCATGGCCGTGCGCGGGCTGATGGCTGCGCGCCAGTTCTGCTCCAGGAATGGCCTGAGCTCCGCGATCTGCTGCTCGAATTCGCCTGACGACGCGCCGCGCAGCGGGACCTCGTGCCAGACGGTGGCAGCTGCTGCTGCCGGCGACGCCGGCGTCAGCCACGGCGCCTCCGAGTAGAACATGTTTGTGAAGACGAAAACCGATGCCGGATGCTCGAAAATGCGGTCCGGGACCTTCTCCAGCGTCAGGCGCAGATCCTCGAGACTGAGCTCCTTGCCGGCGACATAGAACGGCATGTGCGGGTAACGCTGATGCGTGGCGCGCAGCACCCGCGCCAGCACCGTGCCGTCTCCGACGCCCGCGTCGAAAATGCGCAGCGCCGGCGGGCGCGGATGGATGGTGGATAGCTCGAGTGCCACCCGGTCTGCGATCACCCGCTTCTCGCTGCAGGTGTGGACGAACAGCAGGTATTTCTGCCGGTTCTCGAAGAAGCGGAAATTGCCGCGTGGATCGCGCTTTTCCGGGGGTACCTGCAGTCCCCGCGGCGGCGGCATGCCGCCGGTCATGGAGGCCGCCATATAGGCCTGGATCCGCTCCAGCGTATCGATCGTGATGCGCTTGCCCTCGCGCAGCCGGTGCACGAGCTTCCCATCGTTCACCGCACGCCGGCCAAACGTCGATTCCGCCATGTCCGCCTTGCGGCAGAACTCGGTGATTTGGCTCAGGATTTCGTCGTTTTTCATGGATGGGACAAGAGTGGGCAGAAAAGTTGGGACCCGCTTCCTAGCAGCTTCTGCCCACTCAGGGAATACCGTTGGCTGCTTCACCCCAGGTCCTACGACGCGGGCGTGAACCCCAGTGGGTCACCGGGCAACAAACATGCACTTCTCCTCGGGAATCACCGCCCATGCGCCGCCAGCTCATCGCGCTCGCCTTGCTCGCCGCACCCCTTTGGTCCGCACCTGCATCAGCTCAGTCGCGCGGCCAGTTGGGCCCGCTCTGCACCACCGAGACCACGCCAGCCGACCAGATGGTCGACGCCTGCAGCAAAATCATCGCGCTGAAGGTTTTCAAGGGCGCGCAGCTCGCGACCGTCTATTTCTGGCGCGCCGTAGCCTGGAACAAGAAAGGCGACTACGCCAAGGTCATTGCCGACACCACGGAAGCGATCCGGCTTCAGCCGGGCCAGGCGGTCTACAATCTCAGGGGCTCGGCCTATTACGACAAGGGCGACTACGACATCGCGATCGCGGATTTCGACGATGCGCTGAAGATCGGGCCGCCAAGCGGCATCATCTTCCACAACCGCGGTAATGCCTGGCGCGGCAAAGGCGACTACGCCAAGGCGATCGCCGATTACGATATGTCGATCAAATCAGATCCGAGATCGGCGTTCTCGTTCCAGAACCGTGGCATCGCAAAGGAGGCGCTCGGCGACCTCGACGGAGCGCTCACCGACATCAACCAGGCGATCCGGCTCGATCCGACGCTGCCGCAGCCGCTGATCAACCGTACCGCGATCTGGCGCGCCAGAGGCGATCTCGATCGCGCCATTGCCGACGGCAGCGCTGCGATCCGGCTCGCCAAGGACAAGCCGCCGGTCAACGTCATGACGCCGCCGAACAGCGTGCTGATCTCCGCCTATACAAATCGCGCCCTGGCCTACGAAGCCAAGGGCGACTACGCGCACGCAAAAGACGACTACAACGCCACGCTTGCGATCGTGGCCTCCGATGCCGGCAGCAAGGCCAACCAGGCCACCGCAAGAGTGAGGCTGTCGCTGGTGACGGACGCCGCCGCGCCGATCCCGCAGGAGGCGCCCTCGCCGACGGCGGCTCCTCCTCCACAGCAGACGGAGGCAAAGCCTCCACTCTCGCCTGCGTCCTCGCCTTCGCCTGCCGCTCGCGGCATCCGCATGGCACTTGTCATCGGCAACGGCGCCTACGCCCATGTGAAGGCGTTGCCCAATCCGCCCAACGACGCACGCGCCGTTGCGAAAAGCCTGCGCGACGTCGGCTTCACCGTCTCGGAGGGCATCGACCTCGACCGCGCAGCGATGCAGAAGATGACGCGCGATTTCTTGCGTGAGGCGTCGCGGGCGCAAGTAGCCCTGGTCTATTATGCCGGCCACGGCGTGCAGGTCGATGCCCGCAACTATCTCATTCCCGTCGACGTCGAGCTGAAGCCCGGCACGAGCATGACGGATGCGATGATCGACATGGACACGATCCTGGCCGGCCTCGACGACCAGGTCCGCACCAACATCCTGATCTTCGATGCCTGCCGTAACAATCCAATGGCGCAGCAGACGGCAAGCGGCAACAGCCGCGGCCTCGAAGCCGCACCTGGCCTTGCCGCGCCGTCGAGCCTCGGCTCCGGCGCGACGTTAGGGGCCGGCACGCTGATCGCATTCGCAACGGCGCCAGGCCAGGTGGCGCTCGACGGCGAAGGCGCGAATTCACCGTTCTCCGCGGCGCTCTCCCGCCATCTCGGCACGCCCGGCCTCGAAGTCCAGCAGATGCTGACGCGGGTGCGGGCGGAGGTGGTGTCGACCACGAAGAGCAAGCAGGTGCCGTGGTCGAATTCGTCGCTGCTGGGAGAGGTCTATCTGGCGGAGAAGTGAGCGTGCACCTCGCGTCCAATTGCCGAGTCAGGGCAAGCAAGGAGGCACCAGCAATTCGGCGCGAGACCGGTCGAGAGCCGCCTGAACGCTTTCTTAGCCATTGGTAGCGGGCAGGAACTTTCACAAAAGGCATCTGTTCTCACCGGGAACAAGAGTCTTTTGTCCATGCGCAACATCCGCTGGATTGCCATTATCCCGTTCCTCGCGCTGATTGTCGGCCCGTTCTTCGTCAACCGGGTGGATCCGCTGATCCTCGGCCTGCCGTTCCTGCTGGCCTGGATCGTGCTGTGGATCCTGATCACGTCAGTCATCATGGCCGTGATCTACGCCGCTGATCCGGCCAACCGGGGGGATGAGACGTGAACGGTGCGCTACCCTTCATCGCCGCCGCCGCGCTGTTGGCGCTCGCGCTGGGCTTTCTCGCCCGTCGCGGCAAGAACATGAACCTGGAAGAGTGGACCGTTGGCGGGCGCGGCTTCGGCGCGATTTTCGTGTTCCTGCTGCTCGCCGGAGAGATCTACACCACCTTCACCTTCCTCGGGGGCAGCGGCTACGCCTATGGCAAGGGTGCGCCAGCCTATTACATTCTCGCTTATGGCACGCTGGCCTACGTGCTGTCCTATTTCATGCTGCCGCCGATCTGGCGCTATGCCAAGGAGCACCGGCTCTACTCCCAGTCGGACTTCTTCGTGCGCAAATATGATAGCCCGACTCTGGGTGTCATCGTCGCGATCGTCGATATCGTGGCGCTGATCCCCTACCTTGTTCTTCAGTTCAAGGGGCTCGGTATCATCGTCGAGGTCGCCGGCTATGGGGCGATCTCCTCCACCGTCGCGATCTGGACCGGCGCAATAGTCGTGGCAGCCTATGTGATGGTCTCGGGCGTGCACGGATCGGCCTGGACTGCCGTCGCCAAAGATCTCTTGATCCTCGTCGTCGTCATCTTCCTCGGGATTTACCTGCCCCATCACTACTACGGCGGGCTCGCGTCGATGTTCTCGGCGATCGAGCAGGCGAAGCCCGGATTCGCCGTGCTGCCGCCGCACGGTGAAAGCCTGTGGTGGTTCTCCTCGACCGTGCTGCTCACGGCGCTTGGGTTCTACATGTGGCCGCACAGCTTCGGCTCGATCTATACGGCGAGGAGCGCCAGGGTCATTCGCAAGAACGCGATCGTGCTGCCGCTATATCAGCTCATCCTGTTGTTCGTGTTCTTCGTCGGCTTCGCAGCGATCCTTCAGGTTCCGGGGCTCACTGGCCCGAACATCGATTTGGCGCTGTTCAAGCTCTCGGTGAAGACATTCGACCCCTGGTTTGTCGGGGTGATCGGTGCGACCGGTGTGCTCACTGCGCTGGTACCTGGATCGATGATCCTGATGACTGCAGCGACCTTGATCGCCAACAATCTTTACCGCGCCCTCGACCCGTCGGCTGACGATCGAAGAGTGTCTCTGCTCGCAAAACTGCTGGTGCCGGTGGTGGCGCTGGTTGCGGTGTTCTTCACATTGAAGGGCGGAGAGACCATCGTGGCGTTGCTGCTGATGGGGTACAGCCTGGTCACCCAGCTGTTTCCATCGCTGGTGCTCAGCCTCGCGCAACGCAACGCCGCGACGCGCGAAGGCGCGATGGCGGGCATTATCGCCGGCGTTGCCACGGTCGCCGTCGTCAGCTTGACTGGCGTGAACTTCCACAAGCTGCCGTGGCTGCCGCCGGAGATCCAGGACCTCAACATCGGCATTGTCGCGCTGATCGTGAATTTCATCGTGCTGATCGTGGTGAGCGCCCTGACCCGACATGCCGCCGAGCCCGCGCGCGCTGCCGCGGAATAACACGACGCCGCGGCCTACCGACTAATCGTGGAGACTAATGGTGGAGAATGACAGCCGTTAGCGGTCGCGCCAAATTGTGCTGCCGCACGGCAATAGAGAGCAAAGCGGGCGTCGTTCACGTCACGCCGCCCGTATGGGTATACGTCGGTCACGCCCCGCCTTTCGCGGGGCATGACGGCAGCACGAGGCAGCTTAATTGCCCCAAACTTCCTTCGCTATCTCGACCGCGAGGCTTAGCTTGGCCCACTGCTCTTCCTCGGAGAGGATATTGCCCTCTTCCGTGGAGGCAAAGCCGCACTGTGGCGACAGCGCGAGCTGCTCCAGCGGCGCGAACTTGGAAGCCTCTTCGAGACGACGCTTGATGTCGTCCTTCTTCTCGAGCTCGCCGAACTTCGAGGTGATGACGCCGACCACGACGACCTTGTTGCCCCTGGGCAGGAAGCGCAGCGGCTCGAAGCCGCCGGCGCGGTCGCTGTCGTATTCGAGGAAGTAGCCGTCGTAATTGGTGCCCGCGAGCATGGTCTCTGCCACCGGCTCATAGCCGCCCGAGGAAATCCAGGTCGAACGGAAATTGCCGCGGCAGACATGCGTGGTCACCACCATGTCGGCAGGTTTCTCGGCCAGCGCGTAGTTGATGATACGGGCGTAGATCTGCTGGAGACCGTCCGGATTGTCGCCGCGCTCGCGGGCCTTCTGCAACTCGTCGGGCGAGCAGAGATATGCCCATACGGTGTCGTCGAACTGCAGATAGCGGCAGCCGGCGTCGTAGAACGCCTTGACCGCCTTGCGGTAGGTCTTGCCGAGGTCTTCATAAAAGGCGTCGAGATCCGGATAGACATCCTTGGAGATCGACTTGCGGCCGCCACGGAAGTGCAGCACCGCCGGCGACGGGATCGTCATCTTGGCGGTGACGTGGGCCTGGTCGGCGACCTTCTTCAAGAAGCGGAAGTGGTCGAGCATCGGGTGATCGTCGGGGAAATCGAGCTTGTCGATCACCCGCACCGCGTCGTGACGGGTCTGCACGCCCGCGAACTGGATGCCCGTGTCGGGGTGGAATAGCTCGCAGCCGGTGAGCTTGGCCAGGAAGTCGAAATGCCACCAGGAGCGGCGGAATTCGCCGTCGGTCGCGAGCTTCAGGCCCACCGAGGCCTGCTTGTGCACGACCTTCTCGATCTCCATGTCCTCGATCTTGCGCAGATCCTCGGCCGAGATCTCGCCCTTCTCAAGCCGACTGCGGGCTTCCTTGATCTTGGCGGGACGCAGGAGGCTGCCGACTTCGTCGGCGCGGAAGGGGGCTTTGGTTCGCAGCATTTCTTAACTCCCAAGATGCTTCTTAATGGGCCGCCGCTCCTGCAACGCCGAGATGGCGCTCCAGGACCGACGGGTCGGTTTTCAGCGCGGCGCTCGGGGCGTCGTGGACGATCGTTCCGCGCTCCAATATCACAACACGGTCGGCGAGCCCCAGAATCTTTTGCGCGTTCTGCTCGACGATGATCGAGCAAATGCCGCCCGCGCGGGTGATGGCCCCGATTGCCTTCAGAAGCTCCTCGACGATGATGGGGGCGAGGCCCTCGGTCGGCTCGTCCAGCAGCAGGACCTTCGGATTGAGGGTGAGCGCGCGGCCGATCGCCAGCATCTGCTGCTCGCCGCCGGAGAGCTGGTTGCCGAAATTGCTGCGGCGTTCCTTCAGCCGAGGGAACATCTCATAGACCTTTTCGACGGTCCAGGGACCGGGCTGCGCCACCGCGGTCATGTTCTCTTCCACCGTCAGCGACCGGAAAATGTTGCGCTCCTGCGGCACCCAGCCGATTCCGGCACGCGCCCGCTGGTCGGGCCGCAAGCTCGTGACGTCAGTGCCGGCGAGCGTGACCGAGCCGGAGAAACGGCGGGTGACGCCGACGACGGAGTTGATCAGCGTGGTCTTGCCGGTGCCGTTGCGTCCCAGCAGCGCCAGTACCTGTCCTTCGGCAAGGCGCAAGGACATGTTGGGCAGCACCACGGCCTCTCCGTAGCCGGCACGCAGGGACTCGATCGCGAGCAAGTCAGACATTGACTGCCTCCTCGCCGAGATAGACCGCCTTCACTTGCGGATCACGCGCGACCTGGTCGGGCGGCCCCTCCGTCAGCAGGGCGCCGGAGACCAGTACCGAAATGCGGTCGGCAAACGAGAACACGAGATCCATGTCGTGCTCGATCAGCAACACGGTGACGTCGCGCGGCAGGCTGCCCACCACCGCGAGAATGTCGTGCCGCTCGCTCTCGGGTACGCCGGCGGCGGGCTCGTCCAGCAGCAGCACGCGCGGCTTGGCGGCAATGGCGACCGCGATCTCGAGCAGGCGCTGCTTGCCGTAGGGCAACGTCACGGTCTGCTCGTTCATGACGTCGAGCAGGTGGAAGCGCGTCAGGAGGTCGGCGATCTCGCCGTTGACGTCGCTGCGCGTCCCCATCCGCCGCCACCAGTCGCCGCCGTGGCCGTGGCGTTCGGAAACGGCGAGGCCGATGGTCTCGAGCGGGGTCAAATCAGCATAGAGCTGATTGATCTGGAAGGTGCGGGACAGACCGCGCAGCACGCGCCTG
The DNA here is from genome assembly GCF_054058595.1 of Bradyrhizobium sp. USDA 4472. Classification (NCBI taxonomy): domain Bacteria; kingdom Pseudomonadati; phylum Pseudomonadota; class Alphaproteobacteria; order Hyphomicrobiales; family Nitrobacteraceae; genus Bradyrhizobium; species Bradyrhizobium sp. USDA 4472. Next base: position 5,071,116 of record NZ_JBSSAM010000001.1, on the reverse strand, counting down.
TGCACAGGCAGATCGGTGATGTCCTGGCCTTCGAGCAGGATGCGGCCGGAATTCGGCTTGAGCACGCCGGTGAGCTGGTTGATGACGGTGGTCTTGCCGGCGCCGTTCGGTCCGATCAGTGCATGGCGGGCGCCCTGCTCGATCCTGAGCGACAAGTCCCGGGTGACGCGCAGGCCGCCAAAGGTCTTTTCAAGATTTCGGGTTTCCAGCGCAATCGTCATGCGTCGCTCTCCGGCACGGTCACGATCGCCTTGCGGCCCCCAATCTGCTTGATCAGGAGGTTAGGAAGGTACAACGCGCCATAATGCAGGCGCTGGCGACCGACCAGCACGATCACGACCAGCACGACGCCGATCCAGAATTGCCAATATTGCGGAGTGATGGTGGAGAACACTTCCTGAAGGATGCGGAAGATCACCGCGCCGATCAGCCCGCCGTAGAGATAGCCGGTGCCGCCGATGACGAGCACCAGCATCAGATCGGCCGAGCGCTCGAAGGCGAACACGTCGAGCGAGGCGATGGCCGTGGTCTGGGTGAAGAGCGCGCCCGCGATGCCGGCATAGAACGCGGCCAGCGTATAGATCGCGATCAGGCGGCGGTTGACGGGGATGCCGATGGCGGCGGCACGCAGTGGATTGTTCTTGATCGCGCGCAGCGACAGGCCGAACGGCGAGTGCACAATGCGGCGGGCGAGCAGGAACAGCACGAACAGCACAGCCAGCGAATAGAAGAAGCCGGCCTTGCCGAACATGTCGAACGGGATCTGGCCGAGGATCGGCTGCATGTCGATGCCCTGCAGACCATCGGTGCCGCCGGTGATGTTCGAGAACCGTTCAGCGAGCGCCTCCAGCAGCAGCGCGATGCCGAGCGTCACCATCAGGCGGGTCAGGTCGACGCCGCGGATCACCAGGAAGCTGGCCGCGAATCCGAGCACCGTTGCGGCGAGGCCCGCCGCGATCAGCGCCAGCACAGGCTCATTGATGATGCCGTGCAACGCCAGCAATCCCGCCGCATAGGCGCCGACGCCGAAGAAGGCGGCGTGGCCGAGCGAAACGATGCCGGCATAGCCGAGGATGAGATCGAGCGACATCGCAAACAGCGCCAGCCGCAGGATGTCGGTCATGATCAGATAGCGCGAGGGAAACAGAAAGCCGCAGGCGAGCACGACAAGCCAGAAGGCCGCCTCGCCATAGTGCCAGCGCGCCTGCCGCTGGGCGTGGAAAGCGACGTCGGACGAAGCGCTCATCGGCGGACTCAACGCGCGGCCGCGCGGCCGAACAGGCCGTTCGGGCGCCAGATCAGGATCACGATCATCATGGTGTAGATCACGAAGGGCCCCATCTTGGGAACGTAATATTTGCCGGCGACGTCGCCGATGCCGAGCAGGAGCGAGGCCAAAAATGGTCCAGTGATCGAGGAAGAGCCGCCGACCGTGACCACGATCAGGAAGTAGATCATGAACTTCAGCGGGAAATACGGATCGAGGCCGAGGATTTCGGCGCTGAGCGCGCCGCCGAGGCCTGCAAGGCCGCAGCCGAAAGCAAAGGTGAAGGCGAACACCTGCGGCACGTTGATGCCGAGGCCGCTCGCGGCACGGGGATCATCGACCGCGGCGCGAAGGCGGCTGCCGAAGCGGGTCTTGGCCAGCACCATCTGGAGGCCGACGGTGAGCAGGCCGCAGATCACGATGATCATCAGCCTGTAGCGGCCGATGCCGACGCCGAACACGTCGAACTGCCCCTGCAGCGCGGCCGGCAGGTTGATGAACACGCGCGATGAACCCTGGATGTAGTCCACGGCCGCGACCGACATGAACGTCAAGCCGATGGTGAACAGCACCTGGTCGAGATGGCTGCGCGCATAGAGGTGCCGGTAGAGCGTGCGCTCGAGCACGATGCCGATCGCCGCGGCCGAGACGAAGGCAAGCGGCAAGGCCGCGAAGAAGGGCCAGCCGTGCTGATTCACCAGCAGCATGCAGACATACCCCCCGGCCATGGCGAAGGCGCCGTGGGCGAGATTGACGAAGTTCATCAGGCCGAGCGTGACCGCAAGCCCGCAAGCGAGCACGAACAGCAGCATGCCGTAGGCAACGCCATCGAACAGGTTGGTGAGGATTGAGGTCATCGGTCGTCGAATATCATCTCAAGTGTGGCCTGTTGCCGTCCTGCACCCCCTCCCCGCTGGCCGCGCAGAGGGCGCTTCAACAACGAAGACTCCCAGAGGAGGAAGCCCTCACCCGGCGCTTCGCGCCGACCTCTCCCGCAAGCGGGAGAGGTCGGAAGAGCGCGTCACTTCTTGGTCTTGCCGAGATCCTTGACGGCTTCGAAGGTCTGGAACTCGACATTGTAGAGTTCGCCGTCGACCTTCTCGACCTTGCGGATGTAGACGTTCTGGATGATGTCGCGCGTCTCCGGATCGATCGAGATCGGACCGCGCGGGCTCTCCCACTTCTGACCCTTCATGGCTTCGACAAGCTTGGTGCCATCCGTGTCGCCATTGGTCTTTTTCAGCGCCGCGTAGATCAGGTGAATGCCGTCATAGCCGCTCACCGCCATGAAGCCCGGACGGCTGCCGAACGCCTTCTTGTAGGCGGCGACGAAGTCCTTGTTCAGCTGCGAGGGATGCGCGGCCGAGTAGATATGCGCGGTCACGGTGCCGAGCACGGCATCGCCCATGTTGTTGAGCAGGTCGTCGTCGGTGACGTCGCCGGGGCCAATCACCTTGATGCCGGCCTTGTCGAGGCCGCGCTCGGCATATTGCTTCATGAAGTTGCCGCCCTGGCCCGCCGGGACGAACACGAAGATCGCGTCAGGCTTGGCATCCTTCATGCGCTGCAGGAACGGCGCGAAGTCGGGGTTGGCAAGCGGCGTCTTGACCTCTTCGACCACTTCGCCGCCACCGGCGGTGAAATGCTCCTTGAAGAAGTTGAGCGCGTCGTTGCCCGGCGCGTAGTCCGAGGTCAGCGTCGCCACCTTCTTGATGCCGTTCTTCACCGCCCAGTCGCCGATGATGGTCGAGGACTGCGCCAGCGTGAAGCTCGTGCGAACGATATAGGGGGAGCGCTCGGTGATGATGGAGGTACCGGCCGCCATTACGACTTCCGGAATCTTGGCCTGCGTCGCGAGGGGCGCGGCGGCGAGCGCCGCCGGCGTCACGCCGAAACCGCCGATGAAATTGACCTTGTCGTTGACGATCAGTTCCTGCGCCGCGGTCTTGGTCTTGTCCGGGATCGCCGCGTCGTCCTTGACGATGATCTCGATCTTCTTGCCGGCGACGGTGTCGCCGTTCTGCTGCATGTAGAGCTTGATCGCGTTCTCGATCTGCTTGCCGGTCGAGGCCTGACCCCCGGTCATCGGCAGGATCATGCCGACCTTGACAGTGTCTTCCGCCTTGGCCGGCGCGACGGCCGCCAGGCTCGCGATGGCGGCCGCTGCTGCGGTCCGTGAGAAAATCCTGCGTTCGAACATCAGATGTCCCTCCCCTTTTTCTTTCGCCTTGAACCGAGTGCCCGGCTCTTGCCTCACCCTAGCTCACAACCAAGCCATGTAGCGCGGCCACATGGCGTCCTCTGCAACCCCGCTGTCAATCGGACGTTCGGCGACCATTCGGCGCAAGCGCGTGACTGGACCGACGACAGCAGAGGGGGAGATGATCTGCGGTATTGAATTACCGAATCTTATTCTCTCTCAGAGGTTTGTACGCTTGTACAAATAAAATGGACCTGTCAACGAAAAACCAACTAGATGCGCGCCCCAGCCGATCGCGACCCTATTGGCATCCTAAGAATCCCCATCGCGATGTGGATGGAGTTTCCAGCCTCTCACTTGCAGAATTTGAACACGCGAGACGCTTGGCCGCTCCGGCGTCCGAGATACCCACGTCTCCAATCTCCGAGGCTGAATACGCAATGTATACTAGAATCGATTCAATCGCCGTCTCAAGGACAAAAATGTCCTATTATAATACCTCGGTTGTATACACCTGAATCGCTCCTCGAAATTGGCCCATTTTACCACTTGAAGGGAGTCCCGCCGCGGGGCTCTGTCCCGCGTCTCATCACCTGCGCCCGACCGCGCACTCTAGAAAATGCTCATGCGCTTCCGTCTGTTTTCGATAGCTGCCGCAGTCGTCCTGCTGGCCCTGAGCCTTGCGGGCTGCGGCACCGTCAACGAGAAGCTCTCGGCCGGCATGGGCGACTACGTCCCGCAATGGGCCGGCGGCCTGCCGGCGGACGCCCCGCCGCGCCCGGGCACGCCGCAATACGATGCCTACATGAAGGAACGCGAGCGCAAGCGGCTGATGCCTGCGGCGGATCGCGAGAAGGAAGAGCAGGCGCAGAAGGGCGCGACGGGCACCACTTCGAGCGATGCGGTACGCTGAGCGGGGCGAATGGCGATAGGCATTGGCGAGCATGCCCCGTTTTCAGTTCGCCACTCACAATTCGCTAGTCCACGAACACCACAGTCTTGCGGCCGTTGAGGATGACGCGGTCATCGAGGTGATATCGGATCGCACGCGCCAGCACTCGGCGCTCGATGTCGCGACCCTTGCGGACGAGGTCTTCCGGCGTATCGCGGTGGCTGATGCGCTCGACGTCCTGGTCGATGATCGGGCCCTCGTCGAGATCGCGGGTCACGTAATGGGCTGTCGCGCCGATCAGCTTCACGCCGCGCTCATGAGCCTGGTGATAGGGCTTTGCGCCCTTGAAGCCCGGCAGGAACGAGTGATGGATGTTGATGCAACGGCCGGACAGATTGGCCGACAGATCATCCGACAGGATCTGCATGTAGCGAGCGAGCACGACGAGATCGGTCCCGGTACTGGTGACGAGATCGAGGATCTGCGCCTCCTGCTCGCGCTTGGTCTCCTTGGTGACAGGCAGATAATGGAACGGGATACCGCCGAAATCGAGCCCTTCATAGACCTCGCGCGGGTGGTTGGAGACGATCGCGGCCAAGGTCATCGGCAATTCGCCGGTGCGCCAGCGATAGAGGATGTCGACCAGGCAGTGGTCGGACTTCGACACCAGCAGCATCACCTTGCGATGCGCGGCACGGTCACGCATCTGCCACTCCATGCCGAAGCGTTCGGCGATCGCAGCGAAGCCGGTCTGCAGCGCGGACAGTTCCACTGCGAGATCGGCCGCGGTGAACACCACGCGCATGAAGAACTTCCCGGTCTCGATGTCGTCGAACTGCTGGGCATCGAGAATGTTCTGTCCGGAATTCGCCAGGAAGGTCGACACCGCCGAGACGATGCCGGGACGATCCGGACAGGACAGGGTCAGAACGTATTGATGATCGGTCATGACTTCTGAAGAAACCGCTCGTGATGACGATTTGGGCAGGCTTCGCGGAACGACCCGCGATTTGCGCCCTGCTCTAGCACCAGGGCGACCCTTGCGCCAATCCCGACGACGGAGTCAGGATGAATCGACGATTGCAATTTGTTTGACTGACCGGAGCACGCCCATGGCCGACCGTTTGAGCGGCACCCGCATCCTGATCCTGGAAAGCCGCGAGGAGGCGCAGTTCTCAAAGCTCCTGGCCGAGCAAGGCGCCGAGGTCGTGCAATGTCCGATGTTCACCATCCAGGATGCGCCGGACCCGGCTCCGGTCGACGCCTGGATTCGCCGCGCCATCGATAAGCCATTCGACGACCTCGTGCTGATGACCGGCGAAGGCCTGCGGCGGATCATGAAGCTCGCCCGCGCGCGCGCCCTCGACCAGGCCCTGATCGCGGCGCTCGCCAAGTCGCGGAAATTCACCCGCGGCCCGAAACCGGGCAAGGCGCTGCGCGAAATCGGTCTCGATGCGCAGCAGACCACGGAGAAGCCGACCACCGAAGGCGTGATCGAGATGCTGGGCAAGCTCGATCTAAACGCGCATCGCCTCGGCCTGCAGCTTTATCCCGACAAGGACCACAGCGCGCTGACCGGCGCGCTGGCCGCGCAAGGTGCAGAGGTCGATACCGTGTTGCCTTATGCCTATGACGCCCAGGCTGCGGACGCCAACATCATCACGGCCATCGACGAGATGGCGGAAGGGCGGATCGATTGCATCGCTCTGACCAATCTCGGCCAGGTCCGCCGCCTGATCGATGCCGCGAAGGCGGGTGGCAGGGAGGCGAAGTTGCGCACGGGCTTGGAGCGGACGCTGATCGCGTCGGTGGGACCCGCAGTTTCGGGCGAACTCGCCGCGCACGGCCTGCGCACGGACGTCTCGCCGGTGGAAGACCACTATTTCATGCGCCCGTTGATCTCGGCGATAGCGGCAGCGCTCGCGAAGAAGCAGGTCGAGGGGACCTAAGTGCCCTACCCGCGCGTGACGCGATACACGCTGGCGTTTCCTTCAACGCCGCGGAGAGGCGCATCAAACACCGCGATTGCGTGCCCGGAAAGGAGATCGCTCACTCCCGGCGCGGAAAACAGCGCTTCCGAGATACAAATCTCGCCGGCATCCGCCAGCGACTGCACACGCGCAGCAACATTCACGGTCTGACCGAAATAATCGAGATTGTCGTTCAGGGTAACGGCGATGGAAGGGCCGCAATGGGCGCCAATCTTCAGAATGATGCTGGGATCGCCATGCTCTGCGTTGTGGCGTTCGATTTCGCCCAACATGTGGAGCGCCGCCGCAACCGCGTCCGTTGGACGAGAGAAAACCGCCATGACCGCGTCCCCGATCGTCTTGACGACGGCCCCGCAATGCTCCTGGATGGTCGCGCCGAGCAAGGCAAAATGTTCCCGGACCAGCGCATAGGCGTTGAGATCGCCGAACCGCTCGTACATGGCGGTCGAACCCTTGAGATCGGTGAACAGCAACGTCACCTGCCGGATACCCAGTCCCTCTCTTTCGTCCACGCGTTCTGATCTGAACAGCCGGCGAAACGTCTGCCTGGCAAGCAACATCCCGCCGGACATGTAGGGATCGAAATCAAGCGGCGGCTTGGTCGCTTGAGCCAGAACCTCAGGCGGCCAATTGATCAGCAGCAAGGAGCCTCGCATCGCTCCGGAGTTCTCGGTCTCGACAATGACGAGTCCCGGCGGGACCGCGGCCAGCGAAGACGAAAAGCGCTGCCCATCGTATCCAATTCGCAGGATTGTCGGCGTGGGTGCCGGCTCGCCAGCCACCGCAACGACGAACGCAGCCTGGGTTTGGATATTGACCCCCGCCAGAGCACCGGGACCGAGCTCGCAGCGAATGGTCGTGGTTGAGTCCGGCGGCAAGAATGAAAGGCCACGAACGAAAGCATGCAAATGGTCGAGAAAGCGGATTTGCTGGCCCGGTATCCGCGCGTCCTTCAGAAATCGAAGCTTCCAATGGAAATCCTCGACCGAAAGGGATTCGGGCTCATGGAACGGAAGCCGCCGCAGTTGCGGCGACACCGTAAACGTGACCTCGATGAAGTCGTCGAGATCGGTTTCGCCTGTGACGTCGCACAAGCCACAGACATAGTGGGTCTTGAGCGTCCGCAAGGCACCGAAGCTATCGAGCACCATGCCGGATTGGGGACAAACAACGTCCCACCTCATCTCGAACAGCCCGCTTCTCGTTGCGTAGAGAAACAGGTCGATGCTTTCCGGCTCCGCTACGGCGCGGTCGCGCGCGAATGCCAGAGGATTGACGCGGTAGAGCGATAAATCGTCACCGCTCCGGATCAGCGTTTCGAATTTGGAGATCACGCGGGGGCTCCAGGGCCGGGCCTGCTCGATCTCGGTCATCTTGCTTTCGAGGAGCCGTTCCTGAATCTGGGTCATTGCACGCCCGGGTCTTTGCCTTCGTCACGCAAACGCCTGGTCGCGGCTGCACCTCGAGCGCGAAGGCTCATGCCCTCTGCGGCCAAGGGCAGCGCGCCAAGCAGCCGTCGACACCTAGCCCGCGACCTGCGCGGCAGCCGACATCAACTCCTGCGGGTTCGGCATCCCGAACATGCGCTGGCCGCCTTCGGGCACTTCAGTAAAGCTCCAGCGTACGACCCCTTCCCGATCGAGCAGGAATTGGCCGAACAACTGGCCGTGGCCGGCAGCCAGCATGCGCTGATCAGCCTCCGTTATTTCGTAGCCGTCCTTGTTGTTGAGGATGTCAGACGCCGCAACCGGATTCATCGGCTCCGGCAATTCGCCCGGCAGATCCATCCGCATGCCCATCACGACGTTCATGCCCACCTTGTGCGGCCATTCAGTCTCGCTCTCGGTAAACTCGAGATTGGGCAGTCCGAACGCGCGGTGCGAGACCCGCTCGGGATCGGACGCAGCGAGCAGATTGGGCAATGGATGATATCTGAAGTAGAGCCGCGCGCGCTCGATCGGCGTGTTGACGACAGTGAGACTTTCAACGCCCTTGTCGCGCAGGGCCGTGTCGAGCTGCGCCTGTGCCGCGATATGGCGGCGGCAGAACGGGCAATGCAGGCCTCGAAACAGGCCGACCAATATCGGACTTTGCCCGCGGAAATCGTCAAGCGCGATTTTTCCTTCGCGCGTAATTGCGTCCAGCACGATGTTGGGTGCGCGATCGCCTGGTTGAAGCGGTCCATCGAAACGACGTTCTGACATGGCTGAACTCCCTCACATGACCTAGTCAAGAAATGGCAGTACAATCAGTCCGGCGGGATCGAGCCCGTGCCTGGTGCAGACATCATCGGCCAGCGCGAAATAGCGCTCGGCTTCGGGCATGTCGCCGCGATCAAGATTCAGTGTCGCAAGACCATCATAGCATGGAAAGAGCTGCTGCGGCTCGCTGGTTTCGCTCGCGACCTCGATCGCCTCATTGTAGCACCGGGCAGCCTGATCGGGCCGGAAGTGGCACTGATGGATTTGCCCGAGTACGATCAGAGGTACGGGGAGATGCTCGCGCTGATCGAGCGCCCGGTCGATCTCGATCGCCTTTTCGGCGGCGGGCACGCCTTCGTCGGTGCATCTATCCGTGAAGGTGCAACAAGCGACGGCAAAATTGGCAAGAAGGCGCGCCTGGAACCCGAGATCGCCAATGCGATGCGCGACATCGAGCCCACGTCGACAAACCTTGATGGCCTGGGCCGGGTCGACAATCGTGTAGAGCACCGCGAGATTGGTGTAGCCGCGGCAGGCCACGTTGAGAAGGCCGGCGGCCTCGGCTGCTGCGACACTTTGCTCCACCTCGCGCACCGCATCCTGGTGTCGTCCAAGCCGCGCCAGCGCAACCGCCTTGGTGTTGAGGGCCTCGGCAACGGCGCGGGCCGCCTCGAGTGCGCCCTGTTCGTCCGCGGCCGCTGGCGCGGATCGGGCGTAGCCAAGTGCCTCGTCCGCCCATCTCGCGGCGGCCACATGATCGCCCATCCGAAAGGCGAGACGGCCGCGCTCCTGGGAGAGGTGTGCCCATTCGATGGGCGCTTCTGTTCCGCCAAGGCGTTCAGCCGCCGCGGCGTAATGCGACTCTGCCTTGATCCGCTTGCCGGCGTCCCACAACAGTCGGCCAAGCTTGCGAAGAATGCGCGCTTCGCCGACGCGATCCGCTGCAGCGCGGTTCCCTTCCAGCGCTCTCTGATAGTGCTCCTCGGCCGTGCTGCGACGACCGGTCGCGCCACAGAGATCCGCGATCCGCTCGTACAGGACAACCCGCTCCGGATCGCATTCGCCGTTGGTCAACAGCACTGACAAGGCCTGTTGATAGAGACGGATGGCATCGTCATTGGCGTAGGTTGCACGTGCTCGATCGCCGGCGGCGCGCAGATAACGCGCGCCCTTTGGCTTGCGCGCGCTGAGGCTGAAGTGATGTCCGAGCAGAATGAGGTCCTCGAGCCGCTCGGGCTCGTCGCCGTAGAGCTGCTCCAGCGCGGCACCAATGCGTCCATGAAGCTCGATCCGCCGCTGCAACAACAGGTTTTGATAGATCACGTCCTGAAGCATCGTCTGCGTGAAACGGTAGCACCGCAGCGAAATCGAATTGGCGCCCGCGACTTCCTCGACAATCTCGGCGTCGCACAGAAGCTCTACTCCCATTTCGACCTTCGCCTGCCCTGTCGCTACTGCCTCGAGCAGGGTCGCATCGAAGCGCGGGCCGATCACCGCAGCCTCCTGCGCCAGCCGCCGCACCTCATGCGGCAGCCGATCGAGCCGCGCCAACAACAGTGCCTGGATGCTCGCCGGGATATCGGCGGCGGCTTCATCCGACTTGATCCGCCACTGCGAACCGTCGCGTTCCAGCGCGCCGGCTTCGATGAGACCGCGGATGATCTCCTCGAGGAAAAGCGGATTGCCGCTCGCGCGCTCCAGGATGCGACCAAACAGATTTCCCGGCGGCTCCCGCCAACCGTGACTGAAAAAAGCCGCGAGCAGCTTTTGTCCGTCGGCATCACCGAGCGGAGGCAATCGGATGGTTGTGTGGCTGATCCGGCCCGAACTGAACTGATCCAGCTCCAGCATTGGCCGATGCGTAAACAACAGCATCAGCCGCGTACGCTCCAACCGGTCCATCAGGAACCGGAGCGCTTCGAGCGACACGGCATCGGCCCAGTGCAGATCCTCGACAATGATCAGAAGCGGCGACAAGGCCAGACGCCGTTCGAAGACGGTCCGGATCGCAAAGAATATCTGCCGCCGGAGCTGTTCGGGCTCGACATGCTGCAATACGACGTCCGCACCGCCGAGACCGAGAACATGGACATAGAGCGGCATCAATCGCTCTGCTTCCGCAGGCGCAAGGCCAAGCTCGGACAGAGCTTCGGCGAGCCGCGCCTCAGCCTCGGCGGCACTGGCCTTCTGCGCGATGCCGTAGGCGCTGCGGAGCACGGCTGCGAGGGTACCGTAGGATTGCTCGCCGAGCGGCGAGCAGACGGCCTGCCGGATCGCCACAGCCTCGAAGCGCTGTTCGTCGCGAATACGAGCGACGAACTCGTTCACGAGGCGCGTTTTGCCGATGCCCGCTTCGCCGACCAGCCGCACCAGTTGCGCCGCCCCGCCGCAGGCGCGATCGAGGCTGCCGATCACGCGGGCAAGCTCGGCATCGCGGCCGATCAAGGGCGCACTGAGACCCAGCGTGTCCAGGCCTCGTGCCGCGCGCGGCATCTCGAGCAGCCCCTTGAGACGATGGACGAGGACGCTGCCCATCTTGCCCTTGAGCGAGACCTCGCCGAGCGATTCATACGCAAATGCATGCCGGGTCAGACGATAGGTCAACGGCCCGACCAGCACCTGGTCCGGCGGCGCCATCGACTGTAATCGCTGAGCGGTATTCACGGTGTCCCCGGTCACCGAGTAGGATTTGGCAACGCCCACACCCAATCCACCCGCAACCACATGCCCGGTATTGATACCGACATGGAGCAGCAGCTGTGAACCGGCGAACGCCCTCACCCGTTCGCTGAGCCGCTCCGTCCGTTTGATCATGTCGATGGCAGCCCGGACCGCCCGCTCCGGATCGTCCTCGTGCGCGGCCGGCGCACCGAACAGCGCCAACAGCGCATCGCCGATGAACTTGTCCACAAAGCCGCCGAAGTCTTGCACGGCCGCCGTCAGTTCCGCGAACAGTTCGTTCTGAAGCGTCTGCATGACCTCGGGGTCGAGGCGTTCGCTCATCGCAGTGAAGCCGCTAAGGTCGGCAAACAGCACGGTGATGGTGCGGCGATTGGCTTCGCTGTCGATCCTGTCCGGCTGCGTTCGAAAGTGCTGTTCAGGGTCCGTTGTCGGCGCCAGCGGCGGTGAGGACGCCCTGATCGGCGCTATCGGCCGGTTCGCCCCCGCCTGGCCCCCCGATTGAAGGGCCTCGCTGACGACGGCGCCACATTTCGGGCAATACGCGAAATCCGGTGCGCAGTCATAGCCGCAGCCGGGGCATGCTTTCGGCTGCTTCGTGCCGCACTTCGGGCAGAAGGCAAAGCCGCTCTGAACCTCAGAACCGCAACCCGCGCACGCCATGCCCAAGACCTTTCGTGGCCCGAGACCGGACCAGCATGGGCTTGACGCGCCAGAAGAGCAAGCGCGCGTCCGGTGTAACCCCTCCCCGGCCCGGGCTCAGCGGGCAGCAATGCTGCGGCTGCACTGGCAACTGATGGATCGCCGCGGCTCGCCAACCCGCACGCAAGCCGCCGCATATCGGCATGCGACAGCGTCAATTGACACGAGCACCATCACCGCTACGTTGCCGAACAGAAGAACAAATAACAAGGGCCGGGAATCGTCGTGAAACCCGTTAACGCATCTTGAGCATACCCCCGAGACCTTCCGCGCTCGCGCCGTTCCGCATCCGCAACTACCGTTTCCAATGGCCCTCGGACCTGCTCACCTCCTGGGCGTTCGAGATCGAGACTCTGGTGCTCGGCTGGTACATCCTGGTCCAGACAGGCTCGGTGCTGCTGCTCACCATTCTCGCGTCGCTGCAATATATCGGGACGCTGATCGCTCCGGTGCTCGGGATGGTCGGCGATCGCATGGGTCACCGCGATCTTCTCGTGGTGCTGCGCCTCGCCTATACGGTGCTCGCCTCGACCATCATGGTGCTGGCGCTGACCGGTCACCTGGCGCCGCTCAAGGTGATGATCATCGTGACGATCATGGGCCTGATCCGCTCCTCGGATCTCGGCCTTCGCAGCGCGCTTCTCGCCGACATCATGCCGGCCGAGCTGCTGGTGGGTGCGATCAGCCTGTCACGCACGACCCAGGACAGCGCGCGCATCGCCGGGGCGCTCACGGGAGCCGGACTGTTCGCGACTTTAGGCATCGGCAAGGTCTATATGGTGATCGCCTGCCTTTATTTTGTGGCCGCTGGTCTGATGCTGTGCCTGGCCCGACCGGCGAAATCCGCCGAGCATCGTGCGGTCGAGGCTCATTCGGGCTCGCGGCTGCTGCGCGATCTCAAGGAAGGCATCGTGTATTCCTGGAACGGGCCGGCGATGCTGGCCGCGCTTTGCGTCGCGTTCCTTGTCAATCTCACCGCGTTCCCGCTGACGAACGGCTTGCTGCCCTACATCGCACGCGACATCTTTCATACCGACCAGACCGGTCTCGGCTATCTCTCGGCGAGCTTCGCCTTGGGTTCGCTGATTGGCTCCGTCACGCTCAGTCTGGTCAGCGGCCTGCGCATCGCCCGGCTCCTGATCGGCGCCACGCTGGCCTGGTACACGCTGCTGCTGGTGTTCGTCGAAATCAGGGCCATGCCGGTCGCGATGGCTTGCCTGGTGCTGGCGGGCGTCGCCCAGAGCATATCGATGATTTCTGCCGCCGTGATTCTGATGCGGACGGCCACCGCGCATCTGCGCGGTCGTGTGATGGGGGTGCGGATGATGGTGATCTACGGCTTGCCGATCGGATTGCTCGCGGCCGGCAGCCTGATCGACATCATCGGCTATTCCGCGACGGGGTCGCTCTACGCCGCCGCCGGCTTCATCGCAATGCTGGCCATCGCCGTCCGCTGGCGCGCCGACCTCTGGCCGGTGCACGCCCCCGCCAATGCACGCTAGTCGCCATATCCGCGCAGCCGCTCGACATTGAGGATGGTGACGCCGCCGTACTCCAGCCGCAGCAGCCCCTCCTTCTCCAACCGGTTCAGCGCGCGATTGGCGTTCTGCCTGGACATGCCGGAGAGCGCCCCGATCTCCTCCTGGGTGATCTCCAGATGTGCGGTCGATTCCGGATAGAGGATCGGATTGAACAGCGAGGCGATGCTCCGGGCAAGCCGGGAGGTCGCATCGAGCGTGCGGTTGACCTCGAGCATGCCGATGAACTGGCCGAGCCGCTCGTTGAGCTGGCGCACCAGGAAGCGGTTGAAGCCGACGCTGTTCTCGAACAGCCACATGAAGGCCGGGCGCTCCATCAACGCGACACGGCTGACGCGCAGCGCGACCACGTCGTAGCGGCGCGGCTCGTTCTTGAGCACGCTCCCCTCGCCGAACCAGGCGCCCGCGGTCAGCCCCGCAAGGCTGGTCTCCTTGCCGTCCCGTGAAACGCCGCCCATGCGGGCCAAGCCGCTTACCATACCGGCCCAATACTCGAATTTATCCCCGCGCATGAACACGGTCTCGCCGGTGCCGTAGGATCGCTCCGTAATGCCGGCGCGGGCCACCTCGATCTCCGCCGGCGTCAGTTCGCGCGACCAGGCGGCGACGCGCTTCAGTTGATCCTCTGAAATCATGATCGAGAGGCCAGCCGCACCGTTTCGTCACTCCATCCATTATTGCATTGCAGCATGATCGCCCCGGCCCACCATCGGACGAAAGATGGGCCGCGGCCGCCCAGAAAAACTTTGTCGCAGAATTGTCAGGCCGGAGACATTTCAAAATAGCGCTTTCCCCTATTGAGAGCCACTTCGGGTGATGCGGCTTTTGATCCCAACGGGGACGAAAGTGGCGCGGCTCCGGCCGGGACCATGTGCTGCATGGCCTCGCCGGCACGGCCGTACGGAGGAACGGACGAAGAGCGCCCCTGAATGCGCCATCACCGGAGGGATTTGCTTGGTGGCTACCAGTCTCGAAGTGCGCGGCGTGTCCTTGCGATTCGGCGGCGTTCGCGCGCTGACCGACATCAGCTTCGCCATCAACGAGGGCGAGCTGTTCTCGATCATCGGCCCCAACGGTGCCGGCAAGACCTCGATCGTCAACTGTATTTCCGGCCGCTACAAGCCGACCGAAGGTCAGCTGTTCTATCAGGGCCGGGACATCACGGGCCTGACGCCGAATGCGCGTCCCAAGCTCGGCATCGGCCGCACCTTCCAGAACCTGGCGCTGTTCCACCACATGAGCGTGCTCGACAACATCATGGTCGGCCGCCATCACCTGCTGAACAACAACTTCCTCACGGGCTCGCTGTACTGGCTCACCGGCGCACGCAAGGAAGAACTCGTGCACCGCCGCAAGGTCGAGGAAATCATCGACTTCCTCGATCTCCAGTCGGTGCGCAAAGCGCAAGCCGGCACCCTCTCCTACGGCCTGCGCAAGCGCGTCGAACTCGCCCGCGCCATGGCGCTGGAGCCGCGCCTCATCCTGCTCGACGAGCCGATGGCCGGCATGAATTTCGAAGAGAAGGAGGACATGGCCCGCTACATCGTCGACCTCAACGAGGAGTTCGGCATGACCGTCGTCATGATCGAGCACGACATGGGCGTGGTGATGGACATCTCCCACCGCGTCATGGTGCTGGATTTTGGCCGCAAGATCGCCGATGGCGATCCCGCCGCCGTGCTCGCCGATCCCCACGTCCGACGCGCTTATCTCGGCGAAGAGGACGAGGCGCTGGTCGATCCTGACGACGCCCCGCCGGCGCAGGAGACCGCGGCATGATGGATTATGCAGGGCGCATCGCGAAGGCCGACACCTATCCGAAGATGCTCCGGCTCAACGCAAGGGAGCACGGCAACGAGATCGCGTTGCGCGAAAAGGATCTCGGCCTCTGGCGTCCCTTCACCTGGAACGAATACCAGACCCGTGTGCGCGAGTTCGCGCTCGGCCTGATCGAGCTCGGCCTTGGCCGCGGCGACGTCATCGGCATCATCGGCGACAACAGGCCGGACTGGGTTGCTGCGGAAATCGCGACCCACGCGATTGGTGGATTGAGCCTCGGGCTCTACCGCGACGTGCTGGACGAAGAGGCCTCCTATCTTCTCAATTACGGCGAAGCCCAGCTCGTCTTCGCCGAGGACGAGGAGCAGGTCGACAAGCTGCTGGCGCTGGCCGAGCGCGTGCCCGATCTGAAGCACATCATCTATTCCGATCCGCGCGGCATGCGGAAATACGACGACCCCAGGCTGATGCCGGCGGAGACCCTCGCCGAGCTCGGCCGCGCCCGCGCCGCCCGCGAGCCGGAGCTCTACGACCGCCTCGTCGACGCAACCAAGGGCGAGGACGTGGCGATCCTCTGCACCACGTCGGGCACCACCTCGCATCCGAAGCTTGCGATGCTCGCCGCCGGCCGCGTGCTCGGCCATTGCGCGACCTACCTCGCTTTCGACCCCAAAGGCCCTGATGACGAGTACGTCTCGGTGCTGCCGCTGCCGTGGATCATGGAGCAGGTCTACGTCCTCGGCAAAGGCCTGCTCTGCCGGATGAAGATCAACTTCGTCGAAGAGCCCGATACGATGATGAACGATCTGCGCGAAATCGCGCCGACCTTCGTGCTCTTTGCCCCACGCGTCTGGGAGTCGATCGCCGCCGATGTCCGCGCCAAGGTGATGGACGCAACGCCGTTCAAGCAGCGCCTGTTCGACATCGGCATGAAGTCGGGGCTTGCTGCGCTCGACCAAGCCAGGCGCTCCGGCTTTGCCGATGCGGTCCTGTTCCGCGCGCTGCGCGACCGTCTCGGCTTCACCCGCCTGCGCTCGGCCGCCACCGGCGGTGCCGCGCTCGGGCCTGACACCTTCAAGTTCTTTCAGGCCATGGGCGTGCCGTTGCGCACGCTCTACGGCCAGACCGAGCTGCTGGGCGCCTACACGCTGCATCCCGAGGGCAAGGTCGATCCTGATACGACAGGCGTGCCGATGGCCGACAGCGTCGAGATCCGCATCGACAATGCCGACGTCCACGGCGTCGGCGAGATCGTGGTGCGGCATCCCAACATGTTCCTCGGCTATTACAAGAACCCGGAGGCGAGCGTCGCCGATATCAGGGACGGCTGGATGCTGTCGGGCGACGCCGGCTATTTCAACGCCAACCGCCAGCTCGTCGTCATCGACCGCATCAAGGATCTCGCCGAGACCTCGCGCGGCGAGCGCTTCTCGCCGCAGTTCATCGAGAACAAGCTGAAATTCTCGCCCTATATCGCCGAAGCCGTGGTTCTCGGCGCGGGCCGCGACGCGCTCGCGGCGATGATCTGCATCCGCTACTCCATCATCTCGAAATGGGCGGAGAAGAACCGGCTCTCGTTCACGACCTATAGCGACCTCGCCTCGCGACCCGAGGTCTACAAGCTGCTCCAGAAAGAGGTCGAGACCGTCAACGCCACGCTGCCGCCGGCCCAACGCATCTCGCGCTTCCTGCTGCTCTACAAGGAGTTGGATGCCGACGACGGCGAGCTCACCCGCACACGAAAAGTGCGCCGCGGCGTCATCAACGAGAAGTACGAAGCCATCATCGACGCGATCTACCGCGGCGCCTCCGAAATCCCCGTCGACACCGTGATCCGCTTCCAGGACGGCACCACACAGCGGGTACGAACCACGCTGCGCGTGGTGGATCTTGGCGGGGGCGGGCACATGGCGGAGGCGGCGGAGTGATGACGCTTTCATCCGAGAATGCTGCTGCCCTTCGCCTCTCCCCGCCTGCGGCAGCCGTATCTCATATGCACTCCGTCATGACGAGCGAAGCCAAGCAATCCAGACCGTCTCCGCGGAAAGATGCTGGATTGCTTCGCTTCGCTCGCAATGACGCTGTGGGTGCGTCAGGAAACCATACATGAACACCGCCTTCCTCGTTCAGCTCCTGGTCAACGGTCTCGTCGTCGGCACGCTCTATGGCGTGGTCGCGATGTCGTTCGTGTTGATCTACAAGGCGACGCAGGTCGTCAATTTCGCGCAAGGGGAATTGCTGCTGGTCGGCGCCTGGGTGTGCTGGGCGCTGCTGGCGAAGTACCAGGTGCCGTTCTGGATCGGCATGCCGATGACGCTGGTGTTCATGTTCGTGTTCGGCATCGCGATCCAGGTCCTGATCCTCAGGCCGATGATCGGCGAGCCCATCATTTCCGTCATCATGGTGACGATCGGCCTCTCCACCGTGCTGCAGGCGACGCTGAAATGGATGTTCGGCGTCAACCCGCAGCCCTTCCCGCGGGTGTTCGAGAGCCAATCGGTCGGCCTGTTCGGGCTGCAGATCCAGACCGTTTACGTCATGAGCCTGGTCGTGTCGGTCGCAATGATGATCGGCATGGCCTGGTTCTTCCGAGCCTCGAAATACGGCCTCGCGATGCGCGCGACCGCGTTCAACCAGCAGGTGGCGCAGTCGCTCGGCATTTCCGTCAAAAGCGTGTTCGCGATGGCCTGGGCGATCTCGGCGACAGTGTCAGCGGTCGCAGGCGTCGTCGTCGCAGTGGTCAACGGCGTATCCTCGGGCCTTGCCGCCTACGGCATCAAGGTGTTTCCCGCGGCAATTCTCGGCGGACTCGATTCGGTCGGCGGCGCCGTGCTCGGCGGCATCATCATCGGCCTGCTCGAGAACGTCGCGCAATATGTCGACAGCGAATATCTGCACTGGGGCAATCTCTACGAGATCGCGCCGTTCTACGTCCTCATCATCGTGCTGATGATCAAGCCCTACGGCCTGTTCGGCACCCACGACATCGAGCGGATCTGATCCATGGCCGGCCCTGCCCTCATTCCCGCTGGTGATTTCCGCACCTCCTACGCGGCCGACACCACGATCTTCCCGACCAGGACCAGCCGCAACTTTGCGATTCTGGGCGTGCTGCTGCTCTGCCTCGTGCCGCAATTCCTCGGCGGATACTGGCTCAGCATGCTGATCCAGATCGGCATCTTCTCGATCGCAGCGCTGGGGCTGAACATCCTGGTCGGATTCACCGGGCAGATCTCGATCGGCCACGCCGCCTTCTTCCTGCTCGGCGCGTTCACGTCCGCCTACATATCCAACAATGCGCCGATCCCGGTGTTCTTCGCGATCCCACTCGCCGGCGTGGTCACCGCGCTGGTGGGACTGATCTTCGGCATTCCCGCGGCGCGGCTGAAGGGCCTCTATCTCGTCATCGCGACGCTTGCGGCGCAATACATCCTGCTCGACTTCTTCTCTCGCGCCGAGTGGTTTTCGGGCGGCTCGGTGCCGGCAAGCGCCGAGCCGTTCTCGATCTTCGGCTACACATTGCGCGGCGACCGGCAATATTTCTACGTCGTGCTGGCCTATGTGCTGGCAAGCTACATCCTCGTCACCAATCTGATGCGAACGCGCGACGGCCGCGCGCTGGTGGCGATACGCGACCATTATCTCTCCGCCGAGATCATGGGCATCAACCTGACCAAGTACCGTACGCTGTCGTTCGGCCTCGCCGCTTTTTTCGCCGGCATCGCCGGCGCGCTCTATGCGCACTACCAGCTCGTGGTGTCGCAGGAGGGTTTCGGCATCGAACGCTCGATCCTGTTCCTGGCCATGATCATCATCGGAGGCACCGGATCGATCATGGGCACGCTGATGGGCACCACCTTCGTGGTGCTTCTGCCTGAGACGATGGAGTTGATC
Source organism: Bradyrhizobium sp. USDA 4472 (assembly GCF_054058595.1). Taxonomy (NCBI): domain Bacteria; kingdom Pseudomonadati; phylum Pseudomonadota; class Alphaproteobacteria; order Hyphomicrobiales; family Nitrobacteraceae; genus Bradyrhizobium; species Bradyrhizobium sp. USDA 4472. The sequence goes on along the minus strand of NZ_JBSSAM010000001.1, from coordinate 5,051,973 downwards.
AGCCTTTATCTGAAGGGCGGAGCGATCGACAAGGCGCTGTCACTCAACAACAACATCACCTTCCTGCGCGAGATCGCGATCGGTGTGATCATCATCGTGTTCCTGATGTTCGAGCCTGACGGCCTCGCGCATCGCTGGCGGCAGATCAAGGCATACTGGAAACTCTACCCGTTCTCGCATTGAGCTCGGGCAACGCTCTAACCAACGAATAACAGGAGGAGGCAACCAATGAAGACGAAATCCCTTTTGAGCACCGCATCGCTCGCCCTGGTGATCGCGGCTTTTTCGGCCAGCGCGCAGGCGCAGATCGCGATCGGCCATCTCGCCGATTATTCCGGCGGCACCTCCGACGTCGGTACGCCCTATGGCCAGGCGGTCGCCGACACCTTTGCCTGGGTCAACAAGAACGGCGGCGTCGGCGGCAAGCAGCTCACCGTCGACACCAACGATTACGGCTACCAGGTGCCGAAGGCGATCGCGCTCTACAAGAAGTGGTCGGCACCGGACAGCAAGGTCGCCGCGATCATGGGCTGGGGCACCGCGGACACCGAAGCGCTGACCGGCTTCCTCGCCCAGGACAAGATTCCAGACCTCTCCGGCTCCTACGCCGCCGCTCTCACCGATCCCGAAGGCACCAGCGGCAAGGCCAAGCCCGCTCCTTACAATTTCTTCTACGGCCCGAGCTATTCGGATTCGCTCCGCGCGATGCTGATCTGGGCGGCCGAGGACTGGAAGGCCAAGGGCAAATCAGGCAAGCCGAAATTCGTGCACATGGGCGCCAATCACCCCTACCCGAACGCGCCGAAGGCCGCCGGAGAAGCCATGGCGCAGGAGCTCGGCTTCGAGGTGCTGCCGCCGCTGGTGTTCGCGCTGGCGCCGGGTGACTACAGCGCACAGTGCCTGAGCTTGAAATCCTCGGGCGCCAACTACGCCTATCTCGGCAACACTGCGGCCTCCAACATCTCGGTGATGAAGGCCTGCAAGACCGCCGGCGTCGAGATCCAGTTCCTCGGCAATGTCTGGGGCATGGACGAGAACGCCGCCAAGACTGCCGGAGATGCCGCCAATGGCGTGATCTTCCCGCTGCGCACCGCGGTGAGCTGGGGCGGCGATGCGCCCGGCATGAAGACGGTGATGGAGATCTCCAAGATGTCCGACCCGTCAGGCAAGGTTTATCGTCCTGTCCATTACATCGCCGCCGTCTGCTCGGCGCTGTACATGAAAGAGGCGCTCGACTGGGCTGCCAAGAACGGCGGCGCCACCGGCGAGAACGTCGCGAAGGGCTTTTACCAGAAGAAGGACTGGGTCCCGGCAGGCATGGAAGGCGTCTGCAATCCCTCGACCTGGACCGACAAGGACCATCGCGGCACGCTGAAGGTCGATCTCTATCGCACCAGCATCACAGGCGCGACCGACGGCGATCTCAACGACCTCATGGCCAAGGGCACGATCAAGCTCGAGAAGGTCAAGACCGTCGAGCTGCCGCGCAAGGCAGAGCTGCTGGGCTGGTGAGCGCAGCTTTCACCACACCCACAACTGTGATCCCCCGCGAAGGCGGGGGATCCAGTACGCCGCGGCCCTCGGGGAACGTCAGGCGTCTCTGGAATACCGGGTCGCCCGGTCAAGCCGGGCGACGACAGCGGAGTAGTTAAGCATGACCGAAACCGCAGAAGCCGCTCGTCCCTCCCCAAGTGTCGTCCCGGCGCCGCCCCTCCTTGCCGTGCGCAACATCGAGGTCGTCTATGACGACGTCATCCTGGTGCTGCGCGGTCTCAGCCTCGACGTGCCCAAGGGCGCGATCGTGGCGCTGCTGGGCGCCAACGGTGCCGGCAAGTCGACGACGCTGAAGGCGATCTCGGGGCTCCTCAAGACCGAGGACGGCGAGGTCACGCGCGGCGAGATCCTGTTCGAGGGCGAGCCGATCGCCGGAATCGATCCCGACAAGATCGTCCGCCGCGGCATCTTCCAGGTGATGGAGGGTCGGCGCATCGTCGCCGACATGACGTCGCTGGAAAACCTCAAGCTCGGCGCTTTCACCCGTAGCGATCGCGCGATCGACGCCGATCTCGACATGGTCTTCAACTATTTCCCGCGCCTGAAGGAGCGCACGGGCCTCGCCGGCTATCTCTCGGGTGGCGAGCAACAAATGCTCGCGATCGGTCGCGCACTGATGGCGCGTCCGAAGATGATCCTGATGGACGAGCCGTCGATGGGCCTGTCGCCGCTGCTGGTGAAAGAGGTGTTCGCGATCATCCAGAAGATCAACCGCGAGCTCGGCGTCACCATCCTGCTGGTCGAGCAGAACGCGCGCGCCGCGCTGTCGGTGGCGAGCCACGGCTACATCATGGAGCAGGGCAAGGTCGTGCTCGACGGCACCGCCGACGAGCTGCGCGACAACGAGGACGTCAAGGAATTCTATCTCGGCGGCGCCGGCGACCAGCGCAAGAGTTTCAAGAACCTCAAGAGTTTCAAGCGGCGCAAAAGGTGGCTTTAACAAAGCGTTTTCAAGCGAAGCGGGAACCGGTTCGCGTGAAGAAAACGCGTCAAAACACAAGCGTCTTATTCAAGCACCTGCTCCGCTTCCGCGACCGCGCAGAGAACATGATAGAACGACGACGCAGGAATGGTGTCGATCAGCGATGTGCCGTCGCTGTCGAACTGGTCGTACCAGCCGCCTCGCACGGGATGGCTGAGGTAATGCCGTTCGAGCCGCACCAGCGCCGCACGCGCTTCCTCAGCCGCACCTGCCTCGCCGGACTCGGCCTGCGCCATCCAGGCCTTCGCGATCTCGGTCTGCGGCCACAGCCGGCGCGTCGAGCGGCGGATGTTGCCGGCGTCGTCGCCCTCGTCGACGAGACAGCCGGTGGCCGCGTCGCGATAGCGCTGCGCGGTCGCGAGCAGCTCGGCGCGCCGCTGGGCGGTCGGACAGCCCGTGATGCGTTCAAATCCCTTCAGCAGCCAGACCCATTCCGCCTGATGGCCGGCCTCGACGCTGACAGGCTCGATTTTGGACCAGTCCTCCTCGAAATATTCCCCGAGCGCACATGTCCGCTTGTCGTAGAGATTGGCGAGGAACAGCGCGAAAAACTCGCCGGCTCTGTTCTGGAACGACAAATCGTGGGTCGCGTCGAAACACGCGATCATCGCCTCGAACAAATGCATCTGCGGGTTCTGCCGGCGCGGCAGCGACAGCGGCAGGCCTTCATGGACGCCCCCATGGGGCGAGCGCAGATGGCCGTCGAGAAAGGCGAGCAGCGCATCGATCTCGGCGCGAATTTGCGCGTCCTGGTCGAGCGAGTAGACCGTGGCGAGCGCAAACAGGATGAACGCATGGTCGTACGCATCGCGCCGCGCATCCAGCACCGAGCCATCAGGCGTCAGCCGGTGCACATAGCCGGGCTTGCCGTCCGGCGCTTTCGCTTTGGCCAGCATGTGCTCGAGCCCCTTCAGCGCAATGGCGCGACCTTGCGGATACCAGCCCATCTGCGCCGCCTTGGCGTAGCAATAGATTTGCCGCGCCTGCACGAACACGCGCCGGGGCGCAGCCACGTCGGCCGTACCGTCGCGGTGCAGCCGGTCGATGAAGCCGCCTGTCGCCTGGTCCCAGCCGACGGTCGACCACAGCGGGATCGCATCCTCGATCATGCGGCGCTTCAGGCGCGCGACGACGCCCGCCGTCTCGTCCGCTGGAATGATGCTTTCGTCCGCCATCGCGTCCTCTCCACGCCCTGCCAAAGGCCGTCTGATACCCATGCAGGGGGCGGCGCGCAACGGATGCCAACCCGGAAAGACCCGCCATGACCGCTTATTACGACGCCCTCGAGACGCGCGATCATGCGGCGCGCGAGGCCGACCTGTTCGCCCGCCTGCCGGACGTGCTGCGCGGCGCCATGGCCGCGCCGGCCCATGTCGAGCGGCTCAAGGGCATCGATCCCGCCTCGGTGACCTCGAGGGCCGCGCTGGCGGCCCTGCCGGTGCTGCACAAGTCGGAACTGCCCGCCCTGCACAAGGCCTCCCAGCCCTTCGGCGGCTTGGTGGCGGCGGCGCCGGGGTCGTTCGCCCGGCTATTCACTTCGCCGGGGCCGATCTTCGAGCCGGAGGGACGGCAGGCCGATCCCTGGCGCGGCGCACGGGCGCTGTTCGCGGCCGGGTTCCGCACCGAGGACATCGTGCTCAACACCTTCAGCTACCACCTGACGCCCGGCGGGTTCATTTTTGACTCGTCGGCACGCGCGCTCGGCTGCGCCGTGATCCCTGCCGGTCCGGGCAATACCGAGCAGCAATTCGAGCTGATCGAGGCCTATCGTCCGGTCGGCTACAGCGGCACGCCCGACTTCCTGAAGATCCTGCTCGACGCCGCGACGACCGCGGGCCGCGACGTTTCCTCGATCAAGCGGGCACTGGTCTCGGGCGCGGCGTTCCCGCCCTCGCTCCAGGCCGAGATCAAGGCGCGGGGCATCGACGCCTACCAGGCCTTCGGCACCGCCGATCTCGGCCTTATCGCGTTTGAGACCGCGGCGCGCGACGGCATGGTCGTGAACGAGGACCTGATCATGGAGATCGTCAAGCCCGGCACCGGTGATCCCGTGACGCCGGGCGACGTCGGCGAGATCGTGGTGACCTCGCTCGATCCGCACCATCCCTGGATCCGCCTGGCGCTAGGCGACCTCACCGCAGAGCTAGCGGGCCCAAGCAAATGCGGCCGGACCAATATGCGCATCAAGGGCTGGATGGGCCGCGCCGACCAGACCACCAAGGTCAAGGGCATGTTCATCCGCCCCGAGCAAGTGGCCGAGATTGGCAAGCGCCATCCCGCGCTCGGGCGGCTGCGGCTCGTCGTCGTCCGCCAGGGCGAGGCCGACGCGATGACGCTGAAGGCGGAATGCGCCGAGGCAAGCGATGCTCTGCGGGAGGACATTGCCGCCACCTTGCGCGCGGTGACGAAGCTCGGCGGCGGCGTCGAGCTGGTCAGCCCGGGCGCGCTGCCGAACGACGGCAAGGTGATCGCAGACGAGCGCTGACCTCAGGCCGCTTTCGAGAGCCGGTAATTGCCGAGATAGAGCACGTCCAGCCCCGAGCAGAAATAGGTGTGGAGCGCCTCCAGCGGCGCGTTCACGGTCGGCTGCTCGTTGATGTTGAGGCTGGTGTTGATCAGGACCGGCAGCGAGGTCGCCTTCGCGAACTCGCCGATGAGGCGGCTGTAAAGCGGATTGCTGTCCGCATGGACGCTCTGGATGCGCGCGGTGTTGTCGACATGGACGACCGCCGGCATCGTGTCGGCCACCTTTTCGTTGACCGGGAACGTCACCACCATGAAGGGCGCATCGAACGTATCCTCGAAATACTCGGCCTGGCGCTCGTACAGCACCGACGGACAGAACGGGCGGAATTCCTCGCGATATTTGATCGTGAGGTTGATCCGGTCCTTCATGCTGGCCTGACGCGGATCGGCCAGGATCGAGCGGTTGCCGAGCGCGCGCGGTCCGTACTCCATCCGCCCCTGGAACCAGCCCACCGTCTTCTGTTCGGCGAGATCGGTGACGCAGCGCGCCACGGGGTCGTCGAGCAGCTCGAAGCGCGCACCGATCTTGTCGAGCGTCTCGCGGATCGTGTCGTTGGAGTATTCCGGTCCCCAATAGGCGTGGGACAGCGGCGAGATCGCGTGGCCTGCCTCCGCGCATTTCATCATCGCGGCTCCCAGCGCCACGCCGGCATCGTGCGGCACGGGCGGAACGTAGAGGCGCTTCACGGACGGCTCCGCCGCGATCTCCATGTTCATCTTGCAGTTCAGCCCGACGCCACCGGCGATGCAGACATCGCCGCAACCGGTTTCGGCGATCGCGGAACGGATCACTTCGGTAGCGACGATCTCGAGCTGCTTCTGGCCGCTCGCCGCGATGTTGGTCATGCGCTGGTCGAGCGGCGCTCCGCGCAGGCGACGCGGCCCCAGGACCTCCTCCATCTTCTCGGTGAAGATGCGTTCCTGCCGCGTCGAGAAATCGCTCGTGAAAATCTCCGCGTCGCGCCGGCGCTTGTCGAGCTCGGGATCGAGCTCGTAATTGATGCCGGCCGGGCGCAACAGCCTGGCGAACTTGTCGAGATATTCGGGGCTGCCATACGAGGACAGGCCCATGACCTTGTACTCGTCATTGGTCATCTGATAGCCGAGATACTGGGTCAGCATCCCGTAATAGAGTCCGAGGCTGTTATTGCGGCCGAAACGCGTCAATACGCGAAAGTCGTTGCCGCGCGCATGGGCGACGAGGCCCGAGCTGGAATCGCCGGAGAAGTCGAAGCAGGCAACGGTCGCCTCGGAAAAACCGGAGCCGTAGAACGAGCTCGCGGCGTGACAGAGGTGATGATCGTAGAGTTCGATCCTGGGGCTGTGGCCAAACTGGTATCTGAAATATTCGGTGAGGCGCTGCGCGTAATTCGTGTAGGTCTTCAGCGGCGAGCAGATCCAGTCGACCTCGCGCATGGTGATGCCGGCCTGCTTCAGGCAGAATCCGATCGCGCCGCGCGGCAGCTCGCCGCGCGCATGCTTGGCCAGCGTGAAGCGCTCCTCCTCGGCCGCAGCGATCAGCTCACCGTCGCGCAACAGGATAGCCGCGCCGTCGTGGTGGCCGTGCTTGATGCCAGAGCTGATCCCGATCACATACATTCGTGCATACCTCCGGGGAGGCCTTCTAAAGGAACTGAGGGCAATGTAAATCGTGCAATCAAACGGGATTCCGCCTGCGGACCGGCATTCCGGCCGGCCAATCGAGGCGATTTCGCGACGCGGCGTTCCCGCGCGCCGGGCGTCTCCCGTCCCAACATGCGTATCGAGGGCTGGAGGGTCGCGCCGACCAGACTACCAAGGTCAATGGCATGTTCGTCCGCCCCGGGCAGATCGCCGAGATCGGCAAGCGCCATCCCGCGCTCGGGCGCCTGCGCCTCGTCATCCCCCGCGAGCACGAGATGGTTGCGATGACGTTGATCGCCAACGGCGGGATTGGACGCGGCGTTCCGCGAGGAGATCGCCGCCACGTTGCGCGCGGTGATGAAGCTTGGTGGCAATGTCGAGCTGGTGAGCCCGGGCGCGCTGCCGAACGACGGCAGATGATAGCCGACGAATGCTAACACAGCGCTTGTTTTGCTTCAATGCTACGGGAGGTTGATCTTCCGTCTCGCCTCCCGTATTTTGTGGCCGACACGGGCAATTGCTGATGCTGTTCAATTCTTCGAATTTTCTTTTCGCCTTTTTTCCCATCGTCTTCCTGGTCTTCTTCGCACTTGGCAGGATCGGGCGCGGAATGGCATCGGCCTTTCTGTTCGTCGCTTCCCTGGTGTTTTACGGCTGGGACGATCCTGCTTTCCTGATCCCGCTCATCTCGGCATCGATCGTCTTCAACTACGTCATGGGCCGGAGGATTTCAGCGATGCACAACCGATCGATCCTCGCACTCGGTATCGCGATCGACCTCGGCCTGCTGGCCTACTTCAAATATGCCAATTTCATTGCCGGGAATTTCGCGTTTCTGGGTGCTCTCTCGCTCCACGTTACACTTCCGATCGGCATCTCTTTCTTCACTTTCACGCAGATCGCGTTCTTGGTGGACTGCTATCGCGACGAAGCCGAAGAATATAATCCGATCCACTACGGGCTGTTCGTCTCGTACTTTCCGCATTTGATCGCAGGCCCGATCCTGCATCACAAGGAGATGATGCCGCAATTCGCGAGGGCGCAAACTTACGCGCTCAATACCACCACGCTGCTGACCGGCCTGTGCTGGTTCGCGGCCGGCCTGTTCAAGAAAGTCGTCCTCGCCGACGGTATCGAGCCTCATGCCAGCGCCGTATTCGGCGCCGTCGACCAGGGGCAGACGCTCGCCTTCGGACAAGCATGGCTCGGCGCGCTCGCCTACACGCTGCAACTTTATTTCGACTTCTCCGGCTATTCCGACATGGCGATTGGCCTCGCCCTGATGCTCGGCATCGTCTTCCCGCCGAATTTCATGAGCCCCTACAAGGCGCGATCGCTGATCGATTTCTGGCGGCGCTGGCACATGACCCTCTCGCGTTTCCTGCGCGATTATCTCTACATCGCGCTGGGCGGAAACCGGCATGGCCCCCTTCGCCGCTATCTCAACCTCTTTGTCACCATGCTGCTCGGCGGTCTTTGGCACGGCGCAGCCTGGACCTTCGTCGCATGGGGCGCGCTTCATGGCCTCGGCCTGCTGGTCAATCACGCCTGGCGCTCGACACGAATTCAGCTTCCCGCTCTGCTTTCTTGGGCGCTGACGCTGATGTTCGTCATTCTCGCCTGGGTGCCGTTTCGCGCCTCGAACCTCGCCTCAGCGACCGCCCTCTGGAAAGCGATGCTCGGTCTTGGCGGCGGTGAGACGGCCGCAAGCCCGCTCGGCTGGGCCTGGGTCATGGCACTTGCGGCGATCGCGCTCCTGCTTCCCAACACGATCGAGATTTTCACGCCCAAGGGCTATCTCGTTGCCGACGAGCAGCAGCTTTGGAAGCCATCACTGCGCTGGTCCGCGCTCGGCGGCGTCGCCTTCGGTGCGAGCCTCGCCGCCATTCTCGGCGGCCAGCCGACCGCCTTCTTGTATTTCCGCTTCTGACCCATGCGCAATCTCGTCCTCATCACGGTTTTTGTCGCGACCGCCGCAATCTCCACCGCGATTTTTCCGCTCGTCTATTGGTTTCCCAAAGCACTTTCGTGCAGGACCAACGCCGATCCCTCAGCCTTCCTCACCTACTGCAACAGCAACGACTACGGCGACTACGAACACGGCGCGTTCTATTGGAATCTCGAACCCGAGGCGACGAAGTCGCTCCGCAATGCCAAAATCCTGTTCCTCGGCAACAGCCGTTTGCAGTTCGGCTTCTCGACCGGAGCCACCCGACGCTATTTCGAGCAGAAGCGCCTGCCGTACTACCTCGCAGGCTTCACTTATTACGAGAACATGGTGTTCATCCAACGGCTGATGGAGGAGTACGACCTGAATCCGGACATCGTCGTCATCAATTCCGACGCAACATTCTTCAGCGAGAAATTGCTGTCGACACCGGCCGAGATGTTCGGCTCCAAGAGAAAATCACTGTACTGGACAACGCTGTACGCGTATCTGCTCAAGGCTACCTTCACCCGCGTGGTGAGACCTATCTGTGCGACACTTGCCTTCGCATGCACCGAGAAGCTCCAGACGCTGTGGCGCCGGCGCGACACGGGCGACTGGCTTTGGCAGGGCACGTTTGCCGAGTTGAACAAGTCTATTCCAATAGACCCCGCCACCCGTCCGCCCGCCCCCGACGAGGCAACACTGCTGGAATTCGAGAAGGCTGCGGACATCTTGCTGCGCGGGCTTCGGTTGCCGCGTCACTGCATCATTCTCACCGCCGTTCCCAACAGCATATTGACGGATGAGCCCATCGCCGATCGCATCGGCAAGCAGTTCCAGCTGCCGGTGATCGTGCCACATCTCGATCACCTTGCGACCCTCGACGAGAGCCATCTGAACGCGGCGAGCGCCGAACGATGGTCCGAGGCCTTTCTGCGCGACGCCACGCCCGCATTCGATCGTTGCCTCCGGAAGTGACCTGGGATCGCCGCAGACCGGCCGAATGACGGGGTCCGGTGGGACCTGGAACCTTGCATCGCACCGACTGCTACCGTATTAGCTGGGGCCTGCGCCATTGATCGCGGCCCATGCAATCAGCCTTCTTCCGGACCCAAAAGCGTGCTTGAGCGAACAATCGTCACCATCGCCGAGACCGAGACGATTGAGGAAGCCTTCCGGCGCCTCAATGCCAATATGCTCGGCATCCTCTTTGCGCAGGATGCCGGCGGGCGGATCGTCGGCGCGGTGACAGATGGCGACATCCGTAGGCGGATGTTGACCGGCATCACCATCCACGACAGCGTCGCAGCGTGCGTCAATCGCAAGTTCGTGTGGGCGCGCGCCGGCGGACCGCGCGAGCAAATTCTCAAGCTGCTCGATCAGCGTGTTCACGTCGTGCCCATCCTCGACGGCGAGGGACGGCTGGTCGACGTTTTCAGCCGCGAGCTGTTCAACCTCTCGGAAGAGAGCGAGGTGTTTGCGCGCGGCCGCTCTCCGGTGCGGATCAGCTTCTCCGGCGGCGGCACCGACCTGACGCATTACTTCGTGGAGAACGACGGCGGCGCAGTCATCAACGCCACGATCAAGATGTACGCCCATGCAACGCTCAGGCGACGCAGCGACCCCCGGATCCGAATCTACTCGCACGACTTCCGCTGCACGGTCGAGGCAAGCAGTCTCGCAGAGCTCGGCGCGGGCGGCGATCTCGCCTTGATCAGATCGGTGATCCGCCTGATCAAGCCCACTTACGGATTCGAGCTCGAGGTCTCCGCCGACTTCCCGGTCGGCTCCGGGCTCGGCGGCTCGGCCGTGGTGTCCTCGGCCATCATCGGTTGCTTCAACGAATTCCGCGGCGATCAGTGGGACCGCCACGAGATCGCGGAGATGGCATTCCAGGCCGAGCGGCTGATGCTCAATATCCCCGGCGGCTGGCAGGATCAATATGCCACCGTGTTCGGCGGCTTCAATCACATGGAGTTCTCGTCAGACCAGAACACCATCGTGCCGCTGCGCCTCGACCCCAACATCATCGCCGAGCTCGAGGAGAGCCTGGTGCTCTGCTATACCGGCTCGGGTCATGACTCCGGCGCGATCCACCGCGACCAGAAGGCACAACACGAAACCTCAGATGCAGTCGCCGCCGCCGCCAAGCAGAAGGAGGTGACACGCGAGATTCGCAAGCACCTTCTGCGCGGCCGGCTGCTCGAATGCGGCCGACTGATCGACGAGGCCTGGCACGCCAAGCGCAAGCTGAGCTCCAAGATCTCCTCGAGCGAGCTCGACCATATCTATGACTTCGCCAAGTCGCACGGCGCGGTCGGCGGAAAACTGCTGGGCGCCGGCGGCGGCGGCTATTTTCTGTTTTTCGTGCGGCCGTTCGAGCGCTACCCGCTGATCTCCGCGCTGGAGCAGAAGGGCCTGCGCTGTGCCCGCATCATGTTCGAGGAGAACGGCCTCAGGACCTGGAAATCGCGCTTCCCGGCCCAGCCGGCCGACGAGTGAGAAGAGATTATCGATGACTTCGTCCCATAAGATCGCCCCGATCCGCATCGGCAACCGCCTTCTGGGGGACGGCCAGCCCTGCTACGTGATCGCCGAGGTCGGCAACAACCACAATGGCGACTTCGATCGCGCGATCGCGCTGGTCGATGCAGCGATCGCGGCCGGCGCGGATTGCGCCAAATTCCAGATGCGCAAACTCGACGAGGTCTACCGCGCCTCCTCGCTCTCCGGAAAGGACGACGACCTTGCCGTCGAGTACACGCTCGACCTGCTGCGCCGTTTCGAGCTTACGACCGAGCAGCAGAAAAGGATCGCCGATTATTGCGCCTCGAAGGGCATCGAATATCTCTGCACGCCCTGGGACGCCAAAAGCGTCGCGGTGCTCGAGGGTTTTGGCGTGACCGCCTACAAAGTCGCCTCCGCCGACCTCACCAACCTTCCTCTGCTCGCCAAGCTCGCCGCGACGGGCAAGACATTGATCGTCTCGACCGGCATGAGCACGACCGAGGAAATCAAGACCGCTGCGAAATTCCTCGACGAGCGCAACGGCAACTACGTGCTCCTGCATTGCCAGAGCACCTATCCGGCCGCGCTTCACAACATCCACCTGCGTTTCATGGAAACGCTTCGGGAGATCCACCCGCTCGTCGGCTATTCCGGCCATGAGCGCGGCACCGCGGTGTCGACGGCGGCCGTCGCCCTCGGCGCCGCCGTGATCGAGCGCCACATCACGCTCGACCGCGAGATGGAAGGCCCCGACCATGCCGCGAGCCTGGAGCCGGAGGAATTCAAGGCGCTCGTCACCGGCATCCGCGAGGTCGAGGCGGCGCGCGGCGAGAAGCTTGCCGAGCGCGCGCTCAGCCAGGGCGAGCTCATCAATCGCGAGAACCTGGCCAAGAGCCTGGTCGCCGCACGCGACATCGAAGCCGGCACGGTCATTTCCGACGACGACATTGCGGTCAAGAGTCCGGGCCAGGGCCTCTCGCCGCTGAAAATGCCGGCGCTGATCGGCAGAACCCTCAAGCGCAGGATGGCGGTCGACGACTACTTCTTCCAGAGCGACCTCGACGCGGGTGCCGCCAAGGCCCGGCGCTATCGCTTCGACCGCCCCTGGGGCGTGCCGGTGCGCTATCACGACGCCGAGCGCTTCCTGGAAATCTGCGAGCCTGACATCGTCGAGTTCCATCTCAGCTACAGCGACATGGAGCGCGATCCCGGCGCCTATCTCTCCGGCACCTACGATCTCGGCTTCGTCGTGCACGCGCCGGAACTGTTCGCCGGCTCCAAGCTGATGGACCTTGCAACGCCGGACGAGGCGCTGCGCCGCTATTCGTTGGAGCAGACCCAGGCCGTGATCGACATCACCCGGGGCCTGAAGAAATTCTTCCCCAAGACAAAGCGTCCGCCGATCGTCGCCAATATCGGCGGCTTCACCATGGACGAGCCGTTGCCGCCGGACGAGAAGGCCGAACGCTATCGCATTTTCGCGCAAAGCCTGAAGGAACTCGACATGGACGGTGTCGAGCTGACGCCGCAGACCATGGCACCGTTCCCCTGGCATTTCGGCGGTCAGCGCCACCAGAACATCTTCATTTTCCCTGAGGAATCCGCAGCCTTCTGCGCCAGCCATGATTTGCGGATGTGCGTCGACATCTCGCACACGAAACTTGCGGCCAACCATTTCGGCTTCGATTTCGCGCAAGGCCTCGCCCAGCTCGGCCCCCACACCGCGCATCTGCACTTCGGCGACGCCAAGGGACTGGACGGCGAAGGCCTCCAGGTCGGCGAAGGCGAGATCGACTTCGACGAGATCGGACAGGTGCTGCGCAAGCACGCCCCCACAGCATCCTTCATTCCCGAGATCTGGCAGGGCCACAAGAACATGGGCGAGGGCTTCTGGACTGCGCTCGAACGTCTCGAGGGACACATCTGATGGCGCGCAAGACGCTGGCCGTGATCGCCGCACGCGGCGGCTCCAAGGGCATCCCGCACAAGAACCTGCTCGATCTCTGCGGCAAGCCGCTGATCGCCTGGACCGTCGAACAGGCGCGCGCGGCGCGTGGCGTCGACGTGGTGGCGGTGTCCTCCGACAGCGACAGGATTCTGCAAGCGGCCGAAGCTGCCGGCGCAGTCGGCGTGCGGCGTCCGGACGACATTTCGGGAGACCTCGCCTCCTCCGAATCCGCCTGGCTGAACGCGCTCGATGCCATCGACGGGAAGATGGGCCGGTTCGAACGCATCGTCGCGCTGCAGGCGACCTCGCCGATCCGCGAGCCAAGTGACATCGAACAGGCGCTCGACACGTTCGATCGCGATCATCTCGACAGCCTGCTCTCCGTTTGCGAGGTGGAGGACTATTTCAACTGGCGCATCGGCCAAAGCGGTCCGGAGCCGATCAACTACGACTATCGCAACCGCCGCATGCGGCAGCAGATCGAGAAGCGCTACCTCGAGAACGGCTCGTTCTACGTCCTCGTCCCTTCACTCCTGCGCGAGCAGAGCAATCGCCTCGGCGGCAAGATCGGCTTTCACCTGATGGAGCGTCACAAGATGTTCCAGATCGACCGCCCCGAGGACGTCAAGCTCTGTGCCGCCATCATGCGCAGTTACGGCTATGCCTGATCTCGGCGCCTTCTCTCTCGCGGATAAGATCGCCGTCGTGACCGGCGCCTCGCGCGGCATTGGCGCTGCGATCGCTGACGGCCTGAAGAATGCCGGCGCGACCGTGTTCGGCCTCAGCCGCTCGGGAACCGCGCCGCAGGGCGTAAGGGCCATCGCCTGCGATCTCTCCGACGATGCCGCAATCACGCGTGCATTCGCCGTGATCGCCGGAGAAGCCGGGCGAATCGACGCGCTGGTCAACGCAGCCGGCGTCAGCCTCCCGGCCCAAAGCGCTGACGGCGAGCTCGCGCGCTTCCGCGCCACGATCTCGACCGACCTCACCGGCGTCTACGCCACCATCCTCGCCGCCTATCCGCTGCTGAAGAACGCGAGCGCGGCTGCCATCATCAACGTCACCAGCATCAACTCGACCCGCGGCTTTCCCGGCAATCCCGGGTACGTCGCAGCGAAGGCGGGCCTCGCGGGCCTGACGCGCGCGCTCGCCGGCGACTACGCGCCCGAGGGCATCCGCGTCAACGCGCTGGCGCCGGGCTATGTCGCGACCGAGATGACCGCGAAAAGTTTTGCCGATCCCGTCATGCACGAGGAGCGGCGCCGACACACCATGCTCGGCCGCTGGGGACAGCCGGCCGACATGGTCGGAGCCGCCATCTTCCTGGCGTCGGAGGCCTCTGCCTATGTGACCGGCCAGGAGATCTTCGTCGATGGCGGCTGGACGACCAAGGGCCTCGCCATCAGCTCGGATAGCAAATCGTGACCTCAACGCTGCAACGCATCGGCTTCATGCAGGGACGCCTGTCGGCTCTCGTCGACGGCAGGATTCAGGCCTTCCCCTGGACCGAATGGCGCGAGGAATTCCCCCGCGCGAAAGCGCTCGGCCTGACACGGATGGAATGGACCATCGATCAGGACCGGCTGCGGGAGAATCCGCTCGCGACTGAAGCCGGCCAGAGCGAGATCGCAATCCTGGCGCGCGAGAACGGCCTGCGCATTCCAAGCCTGACTGGCGATTGCTTCATGCAGGCGCCGTTCTGGAAGGTCGAGGGCGCCGTGCGCGACGCGCTGGTCGACGATCTCGATCTCCTGGTCGCGGCCTGCAGCCGGATCGGCATCGAATTCGTCGTGATCCCGCTGGTCGACAACGGCAAGATCGAACGCGAGAGCGAGAGCGATACGCTCAAGCAAGTGCTGATCGCGCGCCGCGACCAGCTGGCAAAGCGGAACGTCAAGATCGTGTTTGAATCCGACCTGCCGCCGCGCGAACTTGCCCGCTTCATGGAGGCCTTTCCGGCCGAAGTATTCGGCATCAATTACGACAGCGGCAACAGCGCTTCGCTCGGCTATGACAGCGCCGAGGAGATCGCGGCCTACGCGCCGCGGATCCTCAACGTGCACATCAAGGATCGTATTCGCGGCGGCACCACGGTGCCGCTCGGCACCGGCAATGCGGATCTCGCCAAGACGATCCGGCTGATCGAGCAGTCCGGCTACAAGGGGCAGTACATCCTGCAAACCGCGCGCGCCGCGGACGGTGACCATTCCGGCGCGCTGGCCAAATACCGCGACATGACGGCGGGCTGGATCGAGGACGCCGCGCGATGAAGCTCGAGCTCGACGACCGCGTGGCCCTCGTCACCGGCGCGAGCCGCGGCATTGGTCTTGCCATTGCCGCTGGCCTCGCCGCGGAGGGCGCCAGGGTCGCGCTCGCGGCACGCGGCGCCGACGCCCTGAACGCGGCGGGTGCCGCGGTCGGCGCGCACAATTCGGTTCACGTCGCCGACGTCACCGATCCGACCGCCGCCGCCGCGCTGGTGCAGGACGTCCAAAAGCAGTGGGGACGCCTCGATATTCTCGTTTGCAATGTCGGCAGCGGTGCATCCGTGCCGCCCGGCAAGGAGACCGCGCCGGAATGGTCGCGGGTCATGGACCTGAACTTCTTCGCCACCACCAACATGATCGAGGCCGCACGACCGCTGATGGCGCGCGGTAGCGGCGACCGCGCCATCGTCTGCATCTCCTCGATTGCGGGCATGGCCGCACTCGGTGCGCCGGTGACCTATTATGCCGCGAAGGCTGCCCTGAACGCGACGGTCCGCGGGCTGGCACGGCCGCTGGCCCAGGAGGGGATCCGTATCAATGCCGTAGCCCCAGGGAATATCCTGAGTTCCGACGGCACCTGGGCGCGCAAGATCGCAGAAAACAAGCAGGCGGTCGACGACATGCTTCAGCGCGAGGTGGCGCTACGGCGGCTCGGCAAGCCGGAAGAGATCGCCGACCTCGTTGCTTTCCTCGTTTCGCCGCGCGCAGCCTTCATCACCGGCAGCGTGATGGTGGCAGATGGCGGACAGCTCAGAAGTTGAACAGGAGCTTTGGATGCCAAACCCCTCTTCCCGCTATGACCTGACCGGACGCACCGCGCTTGTGACCGGAGCAGGCGGCCTGTTGGGCAAGCAGCATGTTGCGGCTCTCGCCGAAGCCGGCGCGCGCGTGGTCGTGACCGATGTCGGCCTGGCACAATCAGAGTCGGCCGTGGCGGCGCTGAAGCAATCCACGCCTGCGGCAGACCTGATTGCACTCGAGATCAACGTCACCTCGCCCGACTCCGTGCGCGCGGCGAGCGAGCAGCTTGCCGCCCGCGGCATCACAATCGACATCCTCGTCAACAATGCCGCCATCGATCCGAAAGTGACGTCCGCGCCAGGCGTGATGCACTCCTCGCGTTTCGAGGCCTTTCCGGTGCCGCAATGGCAGACCGAGATCGCCGTCGGCCTCACCGGTGCGATGCTGTGCGCCCAGGTGTTCGGCGGCGCAATGGCGGCACGGCGCCACGGCGTGATTCTCAACATCGCATCCGACCTCGGCGTGATCGCACCGGATCAGCGCATCTACCGGCAACCGAATGTCGCGCGCGAGGAGGAGCAGCCGGTGAAGCCGGTGACCTATTCAGTAATCAAACACGGCCTGATCGGATTAACGAAATATCTGGCGACCTACTGGGCCGACCATGGCGTGCGCGTCAACGCGATCTCGCCGGGCGGCGTCTTCAACAACCAGGATCCAGCCTTCGTCGAGCGGCTGACGCGCTTGATCCCGATGGGACGCATGGCCGACGTCGAGGAATATCGTGCCGCCGTCCAGTTCCTGTGCTCGGATGCATCGAGCTATATGACGGGACAGAACCTGGTCATGGATGGCGGCAGGAGCGTGTGGTAGAAGCCGCCGCGTCCGACTACCCGCGAGCGCCGAAAGCCAGCGTGACTGACCCCATGAGCATGAAAGCTGCAGATTATGACGTCAAATACCAGGCTTTGCTGGTCCTTGCCGTCCTTGCCGCCTGGGGACCGATCATCCTGATCAACCAGGCGCTCTGGGATGATTGGGTCCTGCTGGCGTATTCCGAACTCGGCTCGTTCTGGGAGTTCTTCAAGCAGATGGGGCGCCGGGAGCAGTTTGTGTTGGCTGCCCCCTTTGCGGACCTGGCACAACCGCGCGTCTGGATCATCGCAGCGATGGTACTGTGGTGCGCCATGCCGCCATTGATATACAACATCATCAGACGGGTCACCCAATGGTCGGCAGCAAGTGCATTCTGGGCTGCGCTATTGACCGCCCTCGCGCCGCTCAACCAGGCCCGCTTCATTCTGTCGACCATCCCATACACGTTCTCGAGCCTCTTCTTCGCGCTGGGACTCTTACTTTTGCTGCGCGATCTGAACCGCTCCTCGATCCCGCAACGAGTCGGGACCGTCATTCTTCTGACGATGGCCTTTTCGACCAACTCGTTTCTTGTGCTGGCATGGGTTGCCCCTGCGATCGTCGCACTCGCCGCCTGGCGGGAAACGAAGCATTCCTCTCCTCTTGATCAGCGCATCAGCGCGATGTTGTGGGGCGTGGCCAACAGGGGCGAACTCCTCTTGCTGCCCCTTGTCTATTGGCCGGCAAAGCAGCTGCTCGAGCCGACGAGCGGTCTCTACGCGAACTACAACAAGTTCAGGATGAGCATTCCGGCCGCGCTCAAGCAAACAGCCGTCGCCTTCATCGACCAGTTCAGGGATGCCGGCACGCTTCTGCCCACGCGGGGCGACCTGCCGGAGCTTGTCGTCGCGGCTGCAATGGCAATCACGGCCTTCGCCGCATTGGCGTGGCTCTGGCGGCTCCCCCTGGCGACAAAGGGCGATCATCTGGACAGGCCGCGCTGGCTCGTCACGGCCGTGACGCTCGCCGCCGCAGGAGCGCTCATCATCGGCGCGCTATTCCCCTACGTGATGGTCGGTCAGCCGCCTCGCTTTACCGGATTGTGGGAAACGCGCCACCAGACGACGCTGTTGATGGTGAGCGGATTCGTCATCGTTGCAGTATTGCGGTTGATCGTGCCCCCGCGGTACTTGTGGCGGGCAGCCGCGGCAATCGCGGCGGTGTTTCTGCTGCTCGACTTGTCCTTCACGCAGCGGCTGCTCGCGGACGCGCGCGAGACCCACATGCTGCTCGAAGAGTTCGCGCAGAATCCCTCGCCCCCGGGGACGATGATGCTGGTCATGGAGGCGGACAGGAAGTACCGCGCGTTCGGCCGCTTCTTCCCGTTCTACGAACTTTCCTTCCTGGTCAACGGAGGAAAGAGCGGCCCGAACCTTGCGATCTCGAACCGGGAAGTTCTTGATCCCGCGACGAACGACTATGCCAAATCCGCCGTTCCACCCGTGATCACCGCCCTCGCCGCACTTTGCGAGAGCCACCGCGCCGATCCGCAATACGGGTTCGGCGGCTTCACCTCAAACGGCCAGATCGAAACGGCAAGACTGGTTGCCGTCGGAGAGCCGCCGGGCTTTTTTCGGAGCATCGGCCAGTGGCTTGGCGCATCGGGCGACGGTGCCATTCGAGTGGAGCGAGAGACTGCGCCGATCGGGGGTGTCTGTCGGGCGCCATGCTGCAGCAATCAATGATGGCGGCGTCGCCGCAGCCGAAAACAAATCGACCGCACCGATCACCTTTGGTAATGCAGTGGCGCCCCCCGCTGCCGATGCCGCATCCCGAGGATACCTCCATGCCCTTAGGTCGAAACAATGAGTGAAAAGACCGTGGATGAGAGGATCGAGCTGCAAGGCTGGACTGGGCGGATCGAACCTCGCGCAGCCCTGCTCACGGTCATGGCGATCGGAACCGTCTTGCTCGCCGGGTTGCTCTTTTACGTCATGCTCAAGCAGCCCTTCGAGCCGAACGACGATCTCATTTGGTTCACCAAGCTGCGAAAGCAGAGTTTTTGGGAACTCCCGCTTTCGCCCGCCTGGATCCTGCAGAGTCCCTTCTACCGGCCGGTGGCGGAAATCTGTCTGAAGAGTCTGTACCTTCTGTTCGGCATGGACCTCGCACCCTATCGTTGGGTGCAATTCGCCGCGTTTCTCTTGCTGATGTGGCTCGGCTTTGTCGTTGTTCGGCAACTTCGCCTGCCCTGGGAATCTTCCCTCCTGCTGGTAACCTTTACGCTTGGATCTCCCTTCCTGCCCGGCTCCCTCATTTGGATCAGCGAGCTGCCGCACGTCATCATCTTGATCTGCTTTGCGGCCGCCCTGACCACGATTTTGTCCGAGCAGTCCATCAACACCAAGCTCGTGCTCTGCGGGCTGGCCTTTGCGGTTGCAGTGCTATCGAAAGAGAACGGTCTCGCACTCGCGATCTTCTATCTCTATTTCCTGCGCACCGCGCCGATCAGGGCGGCGCTTGTGTTTGGCGGCATCACGGCGGGCTATCTGCTCTTGCGCGCCCTCGTGCTCGGCCCATCCATCGGGGCCGGCGGGGTCAACGAGTCGGTCGGATACTTCTTCGACTATCTGACTCACGAGCAGCGAATGAGCCTGTTTCCCGGGCATGCCATCTACAGGCTCTACGTCTATAATGTGATTGCGCAGCTCGCGGCGCTGCTGTTTCGCGCAACCCAATGGGGCATCATCATCTCGCATGTGACCTATCACCTGCTGTTGCATGGCGCATCAACTGTCCTGATCGCCATCGGACTGGCTATGCGGATCAAAAGACGGGATGTTCCGGTGTGGCTGGTGATCTTGGTGCTTACGATTGTCGGCGGTACGTTGTTTTCATACTCTTACGCGCGTGACCGTCACCTTGCGCTTCCCGCGTTGGCTTACGGTATCCTCCTGGTCGTTTCTTGTTGCGAACTCGGGCAGTCGATGCGGTCACGCCTGGCGACGACATCCATCATTTTCGGGCTGTGGCTGGCGTGGTCGTATGAGGCCTACAGGTCCGCCATCCTGCTTCCCGCCTCTTCGCTCGAGGTCGTGGAGAAAAGCTATCGACCTTATCCCGAGGTCCAGAATCCAAGGGTGGACGGCGACATCTGGATGGCCGCGCGCCGGCAGGCGCTGGAGCTGGCACCTCAATAGCCCAGAAACCTGAAGCGCGATGAAATTGGGATCGTCATCCCGCTTTAGGTCTTTGTTCGAGCATGATTTTTCGGAAAACCGCTTCACACTTTTCCGGATCATGCTCTAGCGGCGCCGCGACTGCTCCTCCACACGCGTCCAGAGCCGAACAATGGCGCGCTGACGCTGCGTGTAGCCGCCGTCCGCCTTATCCAGTGATCGGCATAGCCGGTTCAGCACTTCGACGCGCGGGTCGCGGACGTGCACGGTCGTTTGCTGCACCGAGGAGAATGGATCGGCCTGCTCTGCGATGATCCTGTCGCCGTCAGCACTCTGTCGCGCGTTGATCCTGAAGCGCGTTTCCCCCGCGCGGGTGTCGATCTTCAGCAAGAAGGGGCTCACAGCCTGTCCGGTGAAAGTCGCTTCCCAGGCAACCGTCTCGGCGTCCGAGGGGCCGGACAGTGCTGACTCCGCTACCTCATCGTACCCACACTCGGCCAAGAGCGCGATCAGGTGGATGCCGTAGAAGCGAAGTGCGCCGCCACCGCTGGCGTCGAACCGCTTCCAATTGTCGAGATTGGCCCGGTAATGGTGCGCAAGGAACATCCAGTCGAGAGAAATGCCGTCGACACCTGAAGCGAGGGCTACGCGGAGCCGCTCTGCCCAGGGCAGGAACCGGAAAGTGTAACCGACACGGTAGCGCTTCCCGGCCTTCTCCAACTCGTCGAGCAGGGAGGCGGCGTGCTGTGGCGTGGGCGCGACCGGCTTTTCCAGGATCAGGTCGCGGATATCAGTCATACGGGCGAGCCGCGGAATCCAGTCGGCCTGGTCGGCCGGGCGGAGCGCAACCACTGCGCCGTTGGCTTGCGCCAGCGCCTGCTCCGTGGTTGCGCACCACGCGACCTGCGACATGTACTGAACCAGCTCCGGCCGCCCACCGACGGTAGATTGATAGCGCTCAGGCAACGCCACCCTCATCCCGCACTCGATGAGCGCGGGCAAATATCCATACATCCCGAAACCCGATCCGAGGATCGTGAATACGGGCGCCTCAGCCATGGAAGTCGTCGGAGCTGAGAACGTCGATCACCGGACCCTTGTATCCGTTGTCGGAGAGATATTGCCGGATCTCGCGCGAGATGTGCCAGGCGAGATTGAGCAGCGGCTTGCCCTGGTCGCCACGCGCGAACAACTCGTCGTCCGACACGATCGGAATGCGGGTGCCCGGTACATAGTGGCCGATCTTGATCGAGCCGGGCTTTTCGTGGACCGCGACGATCTCCTTTTCGGTCAGGCCGAGCAGCTTCACCAGAATGGCCGCTCTGCCCGGAAAGGCTTTTGCGCGGATCGGACCATGCGCTGCAAAGATCTTCTTCAGCTCCTCGCCCTTGTGCGCCTTCCAGAGCTCGACGTCGCGCGCGAGCCGAGCGAACTCGGTCTGGAAGCTGTTTTCGCGTGCCACCACGTCGGCCGCGGCCGTATCGCTCTTCGCAGCGCGGCCCAGGATGACGCGGATGTTGCCGCCATAGCGCGCCGGAAATTCGACATTGTCGATCTCGAGGCCGAGAGACTTCGCGATGAAGCTGAACGATTTGTAGGAATAGGTGCGCGGATGCTCGTGATAGAAAGTGTCGAACTGATGCCGGTCCAGCACCGCGCCCAGATAGTGGTTCTCGATCACGATGACCGTGTTGGGTCCCAGCAGCGCCTTCAGCGCTCCCAGCACGCCCTTCAGGTCCTCGATATGCGCGAACACGTTGGTGAAGGTGATGATGTCGGGCGTGCCGACGCCGCGAAGGATCTCGGCTGCGGTCTCGGTGCTGAGATAGTTCTGCACCACGAAATGGCCCTTGGCCGCGGCATCCTGGGCCGCGCCGGTCGGCTCGATGCCGGCCGTCTTCGCGCCGGCCTCTCGGAAGAAGTCGAGCAGGCTGCCGTCATTGCAGCCGATGTCCAGCACAACCTTGCCCGCCAGTGAGCCCATCTGCTCGGCACATGTCGCGACGAGACTCTTCATGCCGGAGAGCACGTCGGCGGTGAAGCGCGAGCGGTAGTGATAATCCCTGGGGAAGAGATCTTCCTTCGGAACCTGGAAGCGCTGGTGCCCAGTGGCGCAGGTCGGACAGAAATCGATCAAAATCGGATATTCCTGACACTGGCGCGAATCACCGACCTTCACCAGATCGTCGCACAGCGGGTGCAGGCCGAGGTCGAGCACCGGCACGAGCTTGTCGTTGCCACAGACTTCGCAGCCCTTGATCTCAGTGATCGGTCTCGTCGACGTGGTCGCCATTGTATTTGATCCGGTTTGAGGCCCGCCAGGGCCGGAGAAAATTGAGCTAGCCGCGTGTTGTGTTCATGAAAGCGTCGATCTGGTCAACCATCACCGGTCTGACCTCGGCGCCCTGCTCGAATGCCTTGTACCATTCCACGACGGCGGATGCGGCACGGTCGAGGCCCCAGCGCGGCATCCAGCCGAGCTGGGCCCGCGCCTTGGAACTGTCGAGCGACAATAGCCGCGCCTCATGTGGGTGCTCGCCCGGCTGCGGCATCTGCTGCGGCGGAACACCCCACAGGACGGCCAGGTGGTCGACCAGCCAGCGCACGGTGCGCACACTGTCGGCGTCGGGGCCGAAATTCCATTCGCTCGAGAAAGCGGCCGGGTCGCTCCACAGATGCTCGGCAAGGAGAATATAGCCCGACAGCGGCTCAAGCACGTGCTGCCAGGGCCGCACCGCCTCGGGATTCCGAACCGGCACCGGTTGGCTATTGCGGATCGCCGCAATCACATCGGGGATCAGACGGTCCTGCGCCCAGTCGCCGCCGCCGATCACGTTTCCGGCGCGGGCGCTGGCAAACCCGATCCGGTTAGCCCCGCTGAAGAACGACGAGCGATAGGCCGACGTCACCAGTTCCGCGCAGGCCTTGCTGTTGGAATAGGGATCCTTGCCTCCGAGCGGATCGACCTCGCGATATCCCCACACCCATTCCTTGTTGTCGTAGCATTTGTCGCTCGTGATGTTGACGAGCACGCGCACGCCTGAAGTCCGCACCGCCTCGAATACATGGACGGTGCCCATGACGTTGGTCGCGTAGGTACCAACCGGGTCCTCATAGGAGGCGCGCACGATGGCCTGCGCCGCCATGTGGAACACGATCTCGGGTTGGAACCGCTCGAACGCGGACTTGACCGCAGCGGGATCGCGGATGTCGGCGAAGACCGATACGACGTCCTGCCCGACCTGCGCCAGGTCGTACAAATTGGGGGTCGTCGACGGCGCCAGCGCAAGGCCTGCGACCTCGGCGCCGAGATGACGAAGCCACGTGACCAGCCAACCGCCCTTGAACCCGGTGTGGCCGGTGACGAGAACGCGCTTGCCTGTCCAGAAACCGGCATTCATGGCCAACGCTTCCAGGGCGCCCGCCCGCTGTCCCAGAGCTGCTCCAGATGCAGCTTGTCCCGCAGCGTGTCCATCGCCTCCCAGAAGCCGGCGTGGCGGTAGGCTGCGAGCTGTCCATTCTGTGACAAGCGCTTGAGCGGCTCCTGCTCCCAGATCGTGGCGTCGTCGCCGAGATAGTCGAAGATCGCAGGCTCGAGCACGAAGAAGCCGCCGTTGATCCAGCGGCCGTCGCCGCGCGGCTTTTCCTCGAAATGCTGGACGACATCGTCATCGATATCGAGCGCGCCGAAACGGGCCGGCGGCTGGATCGCCGTGACCGTCGCGTGGCGCCCGTGGGCGCGATGGAAATCCCGCAGTGCGCCAATGTCGACGTCCGCGAGGCCGTCGCCATAGGTCATGCAGAAGGTCCCGTTGCCGACGTAATCCCTGACACGCTTGAGCCGCCCGCCGGTCATGGTGTTGAGGCCGGTGTCGACCAGCGTCACCTTCCAGTGCTCGGCGAATTTGTTGTGCACTTCCATCGAATTGTTGGCGAGGTCGAACGTCACGTCAGCCATATGCAGGAAGTAATTCGCAAAGTATTCCTTGATGACGTACGATTTGTAGCCGCAGCAGATGACGAACTCGTCGATGCCATGCGACGAGAAGATCTTCATGATGTGCCACAGGATCGGCTTGCCGCCGATCTCGATCATGGGTTTCGGCTTGACGTGGCTTTCTTCGGTGATGCGGGTGCCGAACCCACCCGCCAAAATCACAGCCTTCATGCTCACACCCATCCAGCAGGAATATCACATCAGAACGATCAGCCCAGTCTTGTCAACGAGATCAGGCATTTATTACCCGCTTTGGGAGCGGTTGAAGTTGTCCGCTTACCTGCTAAAGAAAGGATTGAAAGATGGCAACCCCACCACCAGCGCATCAACCGCCCCGGGCCGGCTGCCATCCGCCTGATACCGACCCGCGGGTGACTGAATGGACGCCCTGGAGGATTGATGCCGAAGAAGATCAGCCTTGTGACCCCCTGCTACAACGAGGAAGCGGGAATCCGTGAATGCTACGCAGCGGTCAAGGACATCTTCGATCGGGAGCTACCGGGCTATGAGCGCGAGCACATCTTCTGCGACAACGCCTCGACCGACCGGACCGTGGAGATCCTGAAGGAGATCGCGGCGCAGGATCCTTCGGTCAAGGTCATCGTCAACGCCCGGAATTTCGGCGTGCTGAGGAACACCTACAACGGCGTGCTGGCCTCGACCGGCGACGCCACGGTGCTGTTCATGCCCGCCGATTTGCAGGATCCGCCGGCGCTGATCCCGACCTTCGTCAAGCATTGGGAGCAAGGTTATGAGATCGTGTTCGGCATCCGGGCGCGGCGCGAGGAGCCGTTCCTGAGCCGCACGGGGCGACATCTCTACTACAAGATGATCAGCCGCATGTCCTATGTCGACTATCCCGCCGACGTCGGCGACTACCAGCTGGTCGACCGCAAGGTGCTCGACGCCATGGAGCAATTCGAGGACGTGCAGCCCTTCATGCGCATGATGCCGTTCGAATGCGGTTTCCGCTCCATCGGAGTGCCCTATACGTGGCTCGCGCGAAAGCACGGCATATCGCGCAACCGGCTGTCGAGCCTGATCGACCAGGGGCTGCTCGGCGCCATCAGCTTCTCGACGGTGCCGCTGCGCTCGGCGTTCTTCTTCGGACTGATCATTTCATCGCTGAGCTTCGCCTATGCGTTCGTCGTATTGCTGCTCAAGATCGCGGGCTTCGACATCGGCCCGCGCGGCATTCCCACGATCGTCATCGGCCTGTTCTTCTTCGGCGGCGTGCAGCTCTTCTTCCTTGGTGTACTCGGCGAATACATCGTTGCGATCTTCAATCAGGTGCGGCGGCGGCCGATTGTGGTGGAACGCGAACGAATCAATTTTGACTGAGCTGTTCTCCGGCGGTCGGGCGCTGTGTCGACCTGACAACAAACTGGGGCCGTGCCGGCACAATCGTCTAGGGGCAACATGTTGACGCCGAATCCGTCCCGCGCCGACGCACACAGCGACCTGCCGCGCGCCGCCTTGCTGGACCGAACGAGCTGCCTTCTGGTCGGCTTCCTGCTGATCGTGCACGTCCCCCTGGCCTTCAACAATGGACTGTTCGGCGACGATTGGCTGATGTTCGAGGTCAAGCCAGGATACCAAACACTGATTTCCTTCCTGCTTCACGGCGCTGGGCATCCGATCACCTACCTCTACTGCGCGATGGCCAACTTGACCGGCTATCCCATGCTCTTCATGAACGGGCTCGCGCTGGCGGGGATCGCGATCGGCGCCCTGAGCCTGCGATCTTTTCTGATTCACCTGCGGATTCTTTCCGAATTCGAGACGTCCTGCGTTGTCTTCCTCGTGTGGACCTACGCTGGCTTCCGTGACTGGGCGACCAAGATCACCGCCCCATACATCTTCAGCTTCGCTCTGCTCTGCCTTGGGCTCAATCTCTTTGCCGGCATCGCAAATTCACGCCGTCCAAGCGTCGGTTTACGGCTCGTGAGCCTCGTTGCAATCTTCTGCAGCTTCGCGATCAACTCGATGATCGTCGTCTACTTCGTAGGCTTGCTGGCCGGCATTTGGCTGATCAAATCCGACGAAGGCCGCAAGCAGCCGATAGCGAACCGCCTCGCTCAATCGGCAAAGCGCTTTGCAGACTACCTTGCGGTTCCCTTCGTTTACTGGGTCTCGACCAACTATTTCTTTCCCAAGATCGGTCCCTACCGTGACTACTATTTGATCCGGGTCCCCGCGCTCGACGACACGCTTGTTCAGCTGCGGCAATTCGTACGATGGGGCACCTACGAACCCTTCCTCAACGCGATCGAACTCGCCGCGCAATCCCGCTTGCCCGCCATCCTGTCGCTCGTTGCCGGCGTCGCGTTTGTGTCCCTGGCTTTGTGGCAGAGCAGGATTGCCGCAAGCCGTTCGCGGACGTCGCCACGCGACCTGATCTGGCCAGCGGTCGCGGGGATCATGCTCTTCGTCGTCTGCGCGCTGCCCTATATCAGCGTCGGCATATCCCCAACCGGTCATTTTTACGAATCAAGGCACTTGATCCTTTTTGGTATTCCTCTCGGCTTCATTCTCGTCTCGATCCTTCGTGTCGTGCAGCATGCTTCCAGTAAATTCGTCAGTTACGCCGTCTGCGCACTGGTTCTCTCGGCCAATCTTTGCTCGCTCTGGAACAGCTATTTCTTTCAACAGGCCAGATGGATTCGGCAGTCAGCTATGATCGAACAGCTGCAGCGCAGCTATCGCGAGCCGCCTGCGGCGGTGTTCAATCTGGTCGATGGCTTCCTCGACTATCCCGGCAATACCTATTACGGGATCAGCGAGATAACTGGCGCCTTGCACGTCGCCTGGGACAACCGCCCCCTGTTCGGCTTCACCGGGAGAAACGAGCGACCGACGGTTCTTCAGGAAATAGACCAGGCCATGCGGATGGACGGGTCAGCGTTTCGCAACATGGATTTGCGCGGTCCGCAGGCGACGATCGAGTTTGTTCCAAAGGCGCCGGTCCTGAACAACTATGAATTATCCACCCGCTATTATGGCTGCCTGATCCGCTTTTGCGACCGGCAGGAATTCCTCGACGCAGAGGCAAGCACCTCGGTCCGTATCGGCCCGATCCCTGACATCGTTCCGCTCGACGGAAAGGCGGCCCCTTGAAGAAAGCGTTCCGGGCATGAACTCGCTGCAGGCCGGCACCGAAGCGGATCGATCAGCTGCAATGCCCGTTGGTACAAAAGGCCCCCGCGCAATTTCAATCGTCACACGGTTCGGATACGTCCTGCTGTGGTTCATTCCCCTGTGGTATCTTCTGCCCTTCGCCTCAGCCGCGCTCTACAGCAGCCCATCGACCGATGATTTCTGCCTGGCTTCGAGCACCCTCGGGCAGGCAGTCGGGGCTGTCCACCAATATTACGTGTCGGTGACTGGACGATTGCCCGCGCTGGCGATCATCACCATGCCTTCCCTGCTGGCAAGCGCCACCGGCCTCGATCTTTTTGCCGTCTATCCGGTCTTCAACGTCGTCGTCATTGTCTTGTTCGCCGGCGCCATGATGGTTTCGGCAACATGGCTGTTGCGGACGGACGATTATCTCCTCGGTGGCCTACTTGGCTTGCTGTCGAGCACTCTGATTTTGAGCCTTGTCCCCAACATCAGCGAGTTCGTCTACTGGGTGACCGGCGAAGCCTGCTATTTGACCGCCGCTGTCGGCGCATCGCTCTTTGCGGCCTGGGCAACCGGCGTCGCGCTGAACCGCAATCGCATCGGCATTTCTTCGTTATGCCTTGCCATTCTCGTCTGCGCGTTCACCGCCATGTTCAATGAATTCACGGCATTCTTCCTCCTCGGCGCTGCGCTATTGTCGCTGCTGTTCAGGGTGTTGGTCATGCGGCGGGAGGCTCAGGGCGGGTACCACGTGGCCATCATCGCGACCATCCTCCTGAGCTATTGCGTCGTGTTTTTTTCACCCAGCAATGCCATTCGGCTCGGAGCGTATCAGCGAAGCGGCGACATCGGCGCTTCGTTCGATACTGCGCTCATCTACCTCGCCGATTACGCGATCTTTCTGGGCAAGCTGGAGGCTGTTCAGTCGTTCGGAATTCTGGCCGTCTGCTTCGGCATCGCCACCACCACTCGCATATCGTTCAGGACGGCCGCTCAGAACATGCTGTTTGCCGTCGGCCTGCTCTGCCTCGGTGCGGTGTGGGCATTCTCGTCCTACTTCATCGGCGCCTATAGCACCGGCGAGGTGCTTGCGCTCAGAGCGAGAAACGAACTTGTTGCCGCTGAGGTCATGCTCCTGACGACCTGCATTGTCATCTGGGTCCAAGCCATCTTGGGCTCATTGCTTCAGTTCCAGAAGAGGGAAATGCCGCGAACGGCAGGCGTCGCCGCCCTTCTCGTCGTCGCGTTCGGAACATGGCAGATCCTGCCGGTAACCGGCGCCCCTACGTATGTACAGCTGAGGGATGAATGGCCGCAGCTTGTCGTCTACTGGCGTGAGAGCCTCGCCAGAAACTCGCTTCTCTCCACAACCAGCGACGCAGACGTCACTGTCTCCCGCCGCACCGCGATGCCGCGGCTCTTGGCGGGTGATGAACTCAAGGAAACCCCACTGCAGCTGCCAAACGACTGCATTGCACGTTTTTATAAGAAGTCCACGGTGGTGCTCGCCCACCAAGACCTTGGCGTAACGCCTTGATCATCGTTTTTCGGCTCGTCCCCTCGCAGGGACGGCAAGGACGATGCCCTGCTCAATAGAGGCCGGCTCAATAAGAGTGCTTGGCGGGGTTGCCCTGGAGGAGAACCACAGCTAGAAATCCGCGTGGCGGGGGCGCTACGACTTTTGTCAGGGCAATCGTGGATCAGTACAATTCGGACACAGCACCGGATGCGAGGAGCGTTTTGAAGTTCATCGGAGCGCGGCTCTGGAAATTCAAACTCCCGATCGCAGGCGCGGCCCTGGCCGCGGTCGTGCTGACATTTGCCCTGTACGAGCCGAAACCCATACAAGCCTGGACCGGCAAGGCAACCGTGACGATCGGAATCGCCCCGCCGGCGGCTTTTGTCTTGCAGCTGTCTGGCCCTCCGCTGGCTCCGCTCGAACCTCCCCGGAGCCTCGTCGCACGGATTTCGGATCAGGCATTCAGGGAAAAGGTCGCCAACCGTGCGGCCCTTGATCCCAAGACCTCGAGCTTTTCCAAGATGATGGTCGCGTCCAGCCTGCGCGGCATAGTTCTGGACAGCGAACGTGACATCGCAGTCGAGCTTTCGGCAGGCTCTTCCGCCGATGTTCAGGCGGCGCTCGCCGCCCTGGCTGCGGAAATCAGCGAGGCGCACGGCGCCCTCCTCAAGCAGCGCCTGCAACCCCTGCGGGCCCAAATCGAGGATGCCAAAGCACGGGTGGCTCAAATCGAGAAATCAAACGACAGTGTCAACGCCCGTCTCCTGTCGCCAGAGCCCGCCGACAATATTCGCGCGCCGATCGTGCCCACGGTACCCGCGGCGATTCCAGCCTGGAACCAGTTGAAGGATCGTATTCAGACCGGCGAGAATCTGGCAGAGATGAGCGAGCCTACGGTTGTGCAGCTGAGCGCCGCTATTTCACCCATGGCCTCTCGCTCGATCGGAACGCTGAGGGCGTCCATTTTGGCCGGCCTTGTTATGATTGCGGCGATGAGCATTCTCGCTCTGGCCGTGGGCCCGCGGAGAGGATCCGGAGCGTGAAAAGCATAAAGATACGTCTATCCAAGTCGTGTTGATTTCAAGAAGATGCCGGCCCTCCCAGACCAGGTCGTAGTCGCGTTTTCGACGAGCGCATTCTGCTTGTTTGTTCTTTTCCTGGCAGCCTACCGGCCTGTGATCTTTCTGGGGTTCTTCTTCATCCTGTTCACCTTTGTCTGGCGCACCGCATCGATCACCTTCATCGACTTGGCTGGTCCGGTATGGTCATCCCAGACCCTTCGCTACATCGGCCCCGGCCTTGTAACGCCGCTGCACGTGCTGGCCTATTTCATGACACTCGTACCCTTTGTCATGGTGCTGCGGCCGAGCGTGATCAGCGCCTGGCGTGAGGCGATCGACCGCCGCCGAGCGCAGCAGGGCATGCTGACGCTCTCGGATCTGACGATCGTGCTGTCAGCCCTGTTCCTCGGCTACGTGTTTCTTGACATGCTGCGTCACGGCTCCATTCCGCTGTTTGCGCATGTTGAGCGCTATGCTTACACGGCGGAGATGGCCGGCGCGGCGCACCGGTGGCTGGTTAGGTACGGCAATTTCCTCACATTCTGGTGGGGCATCATGTTTGCCGCGGAATGGTTGCGAAATCGCAGGACCGATGTCCGCTATCTGGGACTGCTCGCGATCCTGCTCGCCTACATGTTCCTTACCGGCAATCGCTTTTCGGCATTCTACAGCCTTCTGAGCTTCTTCGTCATTCCGTCATCTGCAATCGTTGCACAGAGTGCCGCCGAGCGATCGAAGGTGCCGTTTGGCTGGATTAGGCAAACCTTTGGCACGCGCGAGATTGCAATCATCGGCGCGGGCATTTCGCTCGCCGTCCTCTTGGCCGCCACGGCGATCTATAACAATCTGGTCAGTGTCCGCGGTTATGAAGGCTCTGAGGTCGCGTCCCAATTCTGGGAGCGCCTGCTCATCCAGCCGAGCGAAATGGGTTGGATTTCCTACGAGCGCGTGTTCGTCCATAACCACTGGCAGCCCGATTCTGTCTACGATTTCCTATTTCAGCGCCCGCTGGACCCGAACAAGAATACAACTCCGCAATATCTGATGCTCGAAACAATCGGCGAGCCCCGCACGTCCGAACACATATTCCGGGGGTTCCAGTTTGCCGGCGGATTTCCGGAGATATTCTTTGAATTGTTCGGTCCGATCTACGCCTGGCCATTTCTTTTCGGCTGCGGGTTCACTGCCGCGTTATTGACCGCCCTGATCGTGAAAGGCGCGATGCTCGGACGATATTCATCCGCATTTCTGGCCCTCTATGTGCTGTACGGGTTCCACGTGATGTACATCGGCGGCATGCTCAATTTCGCTATCGTGGAAAGCTACTGGCTCAAGATCGCAGCACTGGCGATCGCTCTGATTCTGGAATCCGGACTTGCTCGTGCCGGATTACCAGTCGTACCATGGGCCATTGCCATGATCCGCCCCCGCTGGCTTGCAACCAGGCTCGGGTTCATCGGACAACACTTCCAACCTAGGGCAACACGATAGTTGAAGATGATCTCAACCCGCCCGAGATGCTTCGCGCTGGCAATCGCGTTGCGATGTAACGGCCATCCCGCATGCTGAGACAGGCCGCCATTCTCGTCGGCGGGCTCGGCACGCGGCTCGGCGAGCGAACCAGGGCCGTGCCCAAGCCGATGCTCGAGGTCGGCGGGCAACCGTTCCTGGACACGTTGATCGATGAACTCGCCCGTTATGATCTGTTCGACGAGATCCTGCTCCTCGCGGGCCACAAGGCCGAACTCGTCGAGACGCGGTATGCCGGGGCAAGCCGGGGCCGCACACGAATCATCGTGTCGCGGGAAACGGAGCCGCTCGGCACTGCGGGCGCGCTGGTTCATGCGAGCCCTCTCCTCCATGACCGCTTTTTGCTGCTCAATGGCGACTCGCTGTTCGACTTCAATCTGCTGGACCTGATCGCGCACGCGCGCCCTGTCGGCGTCCACATGGCGCTGCGCGCCGGCGTCGAGGGCGACCGCTACGGCCGCGTCGTACTGGAAGGGGACGTCGTGCGGGCGTTTGTCGCGCCGGGTGCGGGCGCTACGGGAC
Organism: Bradyrhizobium sp. USDA 4472; assembly: GCF_054058595.1. Classification (NCBI taxonomy): domain Bacteria; kingdom Pseudomonadati; phylum Pseudomonadota; class Alphaproteobacteria; order Hyphomicrobiales; family Nitrobacteraceae; genus Bradyrhizobium; species Bradyrhizobium sp. USDA 4472. The sequence goes on along the minus strand of NZ_JBSSAM010000001.1, from coordinate 5,020,108 downwards.
CTGTGAACGCTGGCGTCTACGTCGTCAACAAATCCGTCGTCGCAGGCATCACAACGCTTCCTGCCTCGCTCGAGCAGAACGTGTTCCCATCCCTCGTTGCACGGGACGCGCTGCACGGCACGGCCTATCGGGGCTATTTCATCGACATCGGGATCCCTGAGGATCTCGCACGCGCCGACCGCGAACTGCGCGAGAAGCTGCGGCGTCCGGCCGTGTTCTTCGATCGCGACGGTGTGCTCAACCATGATTCCGGGTATGCCTACGAGGCAGACAAGCTCGAATGGATCGATGGCGCGCGCGAAGCCGTGAAAGCCGTCAACGATGCCGGATACTTCGCCTTTGTCATCACCAACCAGTCCGGCATCGCGCGCGGCTATTACGAGGAGCAGCACGTCGTGGCGCTGCATCGCTGGATGGCGGACCAGATGGCGATGATCGGCGCCCATGTCGACGCGTTCGAGTATTGCCCGGATCACCCGGACGGCACCATTGCGCGCTATTGTCGTGCCAGCGATCGCCGCAAGCCGGCACCCGGCATGATTACCGACCTCGTCGCGCGCTTCCCGGTCGACATGTCGCGCAGCCTGGTGATCGGTGACAAGGCGAGCGACTTGGAGGCCGCTGAGGCCGCTGGCATAGCAGGCCATTTGTTCGAGGGCGGCAACCTCGAGGCGTTCGTCAGGGAACGGCTAGGTTCGACCGGCAATGCCTAGGCGGGCGCGCCCGATTCGACGCGCCATCAAAAAGTGCAGCATAAGCGCGCACTTGGCGCATGGCGAAAAGGCTGCTCTGTTGCGCACAACCGCCAGTGTGCTATAGCGCCATCTTATTGGGAAGACTGGTTTAATCGCGTTTGGGGTCCGACATGGCAGATCTGAAGGACGCCCGCGTCCTCGTTACCGGCAGCGACGGCTTCATCGGTTCGCATGTCGTCGAGGAGCTGGTGAAAGCCGGGGCCCGGGTCAAAGCGGTCGTCTACTACAATTCCTTCAACTCCTGGGGCTGGCTGGACACGGTTCCGACCGACGTCATGAAATCGGTGGAGGTCGTGGCCGGGGACATCCGCGATCCGCATTTCATGATCGCGGCCGCCAGCGGCTGCACCGACGTGCTGCATCTGGCCGCGCTGATCGCAATTCCATTCTCCTATGTCGCGCCCGATTCCTATGTCGAAACCAACGTGCGCGGAACGGTGAACGTGCTCCAGGCCGCCCGCATGGCCGGTGTGCGGCGTTTCGTGCAGACTTCGACCAGTGAGGTTTACGGCACCGCGCAGGTCGTGCCGATCAAGGAGAATCACCCGCTCGTCGGACAATCGCCCTACTCGGCCTCGAAGATCGCCTCCGATCAGATGGCGCTGTCGTTCCAGGCCTCGTTCGACATGCCGGTGGTCGTCATCAGACCGTTCAACACCTACGGACCGCGACAATCCGCGCGCGCGGTCATCCCGACCATCATCAGTCAGATCGCCACGGGCAAGCGCAAGATCCGGCTCGGCGCCATCAGCCCGACACGCGATTTCTCCTACGCCACCGACACCGCACGCGGCCTGATCGCCGGGCTCACCGCGCCCGCCGAGCAGACCGTCGGCCAGACCATCAATCTCGGCAGCGGTTTCGAGATCTCGGTCGGAGCAACCGTCGAGATGATTGCCGACGTGATGGGCGTCAGGATCGAGATCGAGACCGACGAGGCGCGCCTGCGCCCCGCCAACAGCGAGGTCGAGCGGCTCTGGGCCGACAATTCCAAGGCGCGCCAGCAGCTTGGCTGGGCGCCGGAATTCGGCGGGCTCGACGGCATGCGCCGCGGCATCGAGCAGACGGTGGGCTGGTTCACCAATCCCGCCAATCTGAGCCGCTACAAGGCGGACGTCTACAATGTCTGAGGCAAGTCTGGGAGTGGCCGTGACCAAATCCGCCTTCGAGCCAAAGGCCGTGGTCGATGCCGTCCGTCGTGCCGCGGGCACGCCCAACGGCATCCTCGGCCTGCACGAGCCCATCTTTGCCGGCAACGAAGTCCGCTATCTCGAAGAGTGCATCAAGAGCACCTTCGTCTCCTCGGTCGGCCCGTTCGTCGACCGCTTCGAGCGCATGCTCGAAGAAGTCACGGGCGCCAGACGGGCCGTCGCCGTCGTCAACGGTACTGCGGCTCTGCACGTCTGTTTCAAGCTCGCCGGCGTCGAGCCCGGCGACGAGGTCATGTCGCCGGCACTGACCTTCATCGCGACGACCAATGCGATTGCCTATTGTGGGGCGGTGCCGCATTTCGTCGACAGTTCGCTCATGACGCTCGGCATGGACGCGCACGCCCTCGCCACGCGGCTCGAAGCGATTGCCGAGCGCACGCAGAAGGGCACGATCAATCGCGAGACCGGTCGCCGCATCGCCGCGATCTCGCCGATGCACACATTTGGGCATCCGGTCGCGCTCGACGAGATCGCCGCAATCGCGCGAGACTGGGGCATCGCCCTGGTCGAGGACGCCGCGGAATCGCTGGGATCGACCTACAAGGGTCATGCCGTCGGATCCCAGGCGCGCCTCGCCGCGCTGAGCTTCAACGGCAACAAGATCGTCACCACCGGCGGCGGCGGCGCCGTCCTCACCAATGACGAGGAACTGGGACGCCGCGCCAAGCATCTGACGACGACCGCGAAGCTGCCGCACAAATGGGCCTTCGTGCATGACGAGATCGGATTCAACTACCGCCTGCCCAACCTGAACGCCGCGCTCGGCTGCGCGCAACTCGAACAACTCGACGGTTTCCTGGCGAGCAAGCGCCGCCTGGCGGCCGCCTATGAGCGTGTCTTCGCGGAAGTGCCCGGCGTGCGCTTCTCGCGCGAGCCCGAAGGCACCACCAGCAATTACTGGCTGAATGCGATCTTGCTCGACGAGGCCTGCGCGGCGCGCCGCGACGAAGTGCTCACGGAGCTGAACGAAGCCGGTTTCGGCGCGCGGCCGGCCTGGACCCTGATGCACCGCCTGCCAATGTTCGCGCAGAGCCCGCGCGGCGATCTCGCGAACGCCGAATCCATCGAGCGGCGCCTGATCAATCTTCCCTCCAGCGCCAGCATCCGGCCCCGCGATGAGTGAACCAAGCCGAAAAATCTGTTTCGTCACCGGCAGCCGCGCCGATTTCGGCCTGATCATCTGGCCGATGCGCACGATTCGTGAAACGCCGGGGCTCAAGCTCCAGCTCGTTGCCACCGGCATGCACCTGTCCCCCGAGTTCGGCTATACCATAGACAATATTCGCGCCGAAGGCTTCGACGTCGACGAGAGCGTCGAATCGCTGCTGTCGAGTGATTCCGGCATCGGCGTCTCCAAGTCGGTCGGCCTCGGCGTGATCGGATTTGCCGATGCCTTCGCCCGTCTCAAGCCGGACCTCGTCGTCGTGCTTGGCGACCGCTACGAGACCTTTGCCGCCGCCCAGGCCGCGATGTTCATGCGACTGCCGATGGCGCATCTGTTCGGCGGCGACGTCACTGAAGGCGCGATCGACGAAGCCATCCGTCACGCCATCTCCAAGATGTCGCATCTCCATTTCACCAGCAACGAGAGCTCGACGCGGCGGCTGATCCAGCTCGGCGAGCACCCATCGCGAATTCACACGATCGGCTCGGTGGGGATCGACGCGATCAAGCGCCTGGCGTTGCTGGATCGCGACGGAACGGGTCGCGCGGCGGGGTTGGCGCTCGCGACTCGCAATGCGCTGGTGACGTTCCATCCCGTCACGGTCGAAGCGGGACGATCGGTCGCTGAACTGGAGGAGCTGCTCGCAGCGCTCTCAACGCTCGATCCTGGCTTCGGCCTGGTCTTCACGCTCGCCAACGCCGATGCCGAGGGGCGCGCACTGAACGAGCGGATCGAGGCATTCGTAGCCGGACGCCCCAACAGTGTCGCGGTCGCATCGCTCGGCCAGCTTCGCTATCTCAGCCTCATGAACCAGGTGGATGTCGTGATCGGCAATTCCTCGAGCGGCATCCTCGAAGCACCCTCGCTCGGCATTCCAACCGTCGACATCGGCGAGCGTCAGCAGGGCCGCGAGCGCGCTGCGTCGGTGTTTCATACACCACCCGGGCGCGCCGCGATCGCCTCCGCCATTGCGCAGGCTCTGGCGCGCGGGCGCCAGGATACGGTCAATCCCTACGGTGACGGCGAATCCAGTCGGCGATTTGTGGAGATCATCGCCGGCATCCCCGATTTCAGGCCACTCCTGAAGAAGGGATTTTATGAGCCTGGAGTGCGCCCATGACGGCAAGCCGTACGCTCATCATCGCGGAAGCGGGAGTCAACCACGACGGCAGCCTGGAGAAGGCGCTGGCGCTGGTTGATGCTGCAGCAGACGCCGGTGCCGACGTCGTCAAGTTCCAGACGTTCAACGCCAAGTCGCTCGCGGCCAGCGCTGCGAAAAAGGCCGGCTATCAACAACGTACGACGGACGCTGCGGAGAGCCAGCTGGCCATGCTGACGCGGCTCGAACTGCCGCAGGCCGCACATCAGGCCCTGATCGCACGCGCTGCCGCCCGCAACATCGAGTTCCTGTCGACCCCGTTCGACCATGCCTCGCTCGCCTTTCTTTTGTCGTTGAAGCTGAAGCGTATCAAGCTCGGCTCCGGCGATCTCACCAATGCACCGCTGCTGCACGCAGTCTCGAGGGCCGGCGCGACGCTGATCCTTTCGACCGGCATGGCCACGTTGGGAGAGATCGAGGAGGCGCTGGGCGTGCTGGCACACGGCTACAGCCACAGCGATCCGCCGGGCATTGCCGCCTTCCGCGCGGCATGGCGCGACCCGACCGCGCGCGCCACACTCGGGCGGCACGTCAGCCTGCTTCATTGTACCACCGAATATCCCTGCCCGACGGCCGATGTGAATCTCGCTGCAATTGCGACGATGCGGGCTGCATTCCAGCTGCCGGTCGGCTATTCCGATCATACCGACGGATTCGAGATTTCGCTCGCCGCGGTCGCGCTCGGCGCGAGCATCATCGAGAAGCACCTGACGCTCGATCGAAAGGCCGAAGGTCCCGATCATGCTGCATCGATAGAGCCGGAAGAATTCAAGCGAATGGTGATGGCGATACGCAATGTTGAGAGCTCACTCGGCGATGGCGTAAAGGCGCCCAAAAACTCGGAGATCGGCAATGTGCCGGTCGCGCGCAAGAGCCTCGTTGCGGCGCGGTCGCTAAAGGCAGGCGAAATCATCGGCCCGGATGACATCACTGCCAAGCGTCCGGGATCCGGCCGTTCTCCAATCGAATATTGGTCGCTGATCGGGACGGCAGCGTCGCGCGCGCTCGAACCGGACGATCTTGTCTAGCGGCGAGGCTTTGCAGGAATCCCGCTGAGCGCCGATCCGTCGGGACAGGAGGCCGTGACCACCGAGCCCATCGCAATAAACGAGTCCTTGCCGATGGTGATGTGATCCCGCACACGGCTTCCGAGACCAACGAAGCAGTTCTCACCGATCTCTGCGCCACCACCGACAACAGTTCCGGGCGACAGATGGGTGCAGTCGCCGATACGCACGTGGTGCTCGACGATGACCCCGGAATTGATGATGCAATGATCGCCGATCACGCCTCTCGCATTGACGATGGCACCCGGCATGACGACAGTGCCCACTCCGATCCTGGCCGATGGCGAGACGAATGCGCGTGGATGAATGACGGAAGCCCAGCGCTTGACCGGCACACGGCCGATCATCTGCGCGCGCGCCGGCCCGGCCTGCAGCGTCCCGATTCCAAGCACGGAGGCGGCGTCCGGGTAGTTCGGCACGTCCTCATCTGTTCCGAGATAAGGAAGCTCGCCGAGCGTGACCGGTTGGCGATCGACGAACCCGACGATATTGAACTGACCGGACAGCAGCGCCGCCTCGTAAACCATGACGGCGTGCTCGCCGCCGCCGATGATGATGAGATCGTCCATTACACTCTCCTGCGCCGTCACCCCACCGCCCGGGTTCCGGGTCTTCAAACCCCCGATCCGGACCGGAGGTCGCGTCGTCCAACATCGACAATCCGAGGTAGGGCCGCTTGGGGTTGACGCCGCCCCGCCCAGCCGCGATATAGCTCAATCACCCGCGGGTCGCCCCCAAAAAATCCGGCGTATACGAGGCAGATTGCCATGAAATCCTGGCGCAGAGCCATCGTTGGAACGCAGGCGACTGTGGGCGAGGCCATTGCTGCGATCGAAAGCGGCAGCATTCAGATTGCGCTCGTGCTCGACGACCAGAATCGCCTGCTTGGCGTGGTCACGGACGGCGATGTCCGGCGGGGCCTGCTTCGCGGCATTTCGCTCACGGGACTTGCGACCGACGTGATGAACCGCGCGCCCGTATCGGCGCCCTCGACGCTGTCGCGCGACGACCGTTTGCATCTGATGCGGCAAAAATCGATCAAGCAACTCCCCCTCGTGGACGACGGCGGCCACCTGGTCCTGGTCGAGACGCTCGATGATCTGCTCGAGGCGCGCCACTATCCGAACCCGGTTTTGATCATGGCCGGCGGACTCGGCGAGCGTCTCGGTGCGCTGACGCGGGACGTACCGAAGCCGATGCTCAATGTGGGCGGCCGGCCGCTGCTCGAAACCATCGTGCGCAACATCGTGCAGCAGGGCTTCGGCAACATCCTCATCTCGGTCAATTACAAGGCCGACCTGATCAGGGACCATTTTGCCGACGGCGCCGCTTTCGGCGCGAACATCCAGTATGTCCATGAAACTGAGCGCTTGGGGACCGCCGGCGCTCTCGGGCTGTTGCCGGCGCCGCCGGACCTGCCGATGGTCGTCACAAATGGCGACATCCTCACCACCATCAATTACGGCGCGCTTCTCGACTTTCACAACGGAACGCCGGCCGAAGCGACAATGGCGGTACGCGAGCACAAGGTGCACGTGCCCTACGGTGTGGTATCGACGTCGGAAGGCTATCTACAAACCATCCGCGAGAAGCCGACGGAGAGCTGGTTCGTCAGCGCCGGCATCTATGTGATCGGCCGCTCGGTGTTTCGCCATGTCGAACCCGGCGTCCGGGTGGACATGCCCGCCGTGTTGGAGCGTGTGATGGCCAGCAAGGGACGTGTCGCAGTCTATCCGATCCGCGAATACTGGCTCGATATTGGCCGCATGGAGGATTTCGAACAGGCGCATGCGGAGTTTCACGAGGTCTTCCTGTGACCTCCGGGACCGCCGTCGTGATTGGCCTGGGCTCGATCGGACTCCGCCACGCCGGGGTGCTGCGTAAACTCGGTCTGCAAGTGGCAACCGTGAGCCGCCGCGACGGCGGCGACTACAAGTCCATCGAGACCGCAGTCACCGAGATGCGCCCCGACTACGCGGTCGTCGCCACCGAGACCGCGCGACACGCGGGCGATTTGCTGGCGCTTGCACAGGTTGGCTTTCGCGGATCTGTGCTGGTCGAGAAGCCGTTGTTCGCAAAAGCCGCGCCCGTGCCCGATTACCCGTTTGCCCATGTCAGCGTCGGCTACAATCTTCGCTTCCACCCGGTAATGACTGCGCTCGTCGAAAATCTCGCAGGGCGCGAGGCGATCACCGTCGCGGCCTATGTCGGACAGGACATCAGAGATTGGCGGCCCGGCCGCGATCATCGCACAACGGCCTCCGCAACCGCCGATGCCGGCGGCGGCGTGCTCAGGGATTTAAGTCACGAGCTCGATTATCTGTTGTGGCTGTTCGGCCCATGGCACCGCGTCGCGGCGCTTGGCGGCGCGTCGGGGGCACGCGGCATCGACGTCGACGATCACCTCGATCTCCTGCTCGACATGCAGCGAGCAGAATCGGTTCACGTCCACATGGACTATTTGGACCGCCAGGGCATCCGCCGCATCCGAGTCAATCTCGACAACGACACCATCGAGGCCGACTTCGTGAGCAGCCGCCTGACGGTCAACGGCAAGGCAATGGACATCGCCAGCGAGCGGGACCAGAGCTATCGCGACATGCACGCAGCCGCCATGCGTGGCGCGAGCCCGGCTTGCTCTCTGCCGGAAGCTCGCAGCGTCATGCACCTGATCGATGCCAGCGAACGCGCGCTGCACTCGGAGAGCTGGATCTCGCCATGAGTCTAATCTGCACGATCTGCGCGCGCGGCGGCTCGAAGGGGGTCGTGGGCAAAAATTCCCGCGATCTGATGGGCAGGCCAGTGCTCGCCTGGAGCATCGCACAGGCACGCGAGACTGCGCTGTTCGATACGATCGCCTTCAGCAGCGATTCCGACGCGCTGCTCGAGGCTGCGCTGACGGCCGGCGCCGACATCGCAATCAGGCGTCCCGACGAGATGGCGACCGACACCGCCCCGAAGCTACCCGCGATCCGCCACTGCCTCGAACAGGCGATCGCTCGCACCGGCAAGATGCCGGAAATCTTCGTCGACCTCGACGTCACCTCGCCGCTGCGCCTTGCCTCCGACATCACCGGCGCCGTGAATCTGCTGCAACGGTCCGGAGCGCGCAACGTCATCACCGGCGCGCCGGCGCGCCGTTCGCCCTATTTCAATTTGGTCGAGCAGCGCGCCGACGGCAGCGTCGGCTTGTCGAAATCCGCCGATCATCCGATTGTCCGACGCCAGGACGCGCCGCGCTGCTTCGACATGAATGCGTCAATCTACGTCTGGCGTGTCGAGCCGTTCCTGAAACATCCGGCGGTGTTCTATTCGGACACCCAGCTATTCGAAATGCCGGAAGAACGTTCGGTCGACATCGATTCCGATCTCGATTTCGCGTTGGTGGAGCTCTTGCTCCGTCAACGGCTCAAGGCTTGAGGACAAAGCGATGGCAACGAGCTTCAAGGCCTTGTTCGACCTCACCGGCCGCACGGCGGTCATCACCGGCGGCTGCGGCATTCTCGGACGCCGTTTCGCCGATGGACTCGCGGAATTTGGCGCCGATGTCGCGCTCGTCGATCTCGACCAGACGGCGACGGAAAGTGCCGCCGCCGAGATCGCATCACGCCATTCCAGCCGCGCCAGGGGCTATGCCTGCGACATTACCCGACCGGACGCGGTGCGCAACGTTGCGAGCGCCATTGTAACCGATCTTGGACCGGTTTCGATCCTGCTCAACAATGCCGCCAGCAAGTCCCGCGACGTCGACGCTTTCTTCGCGCCCGTCGAGAAATTCTCGCAGGAAACCTGGCGAGAAATCATGTCGGTCAATCTCGAGGGCATGTTCAACGTCGCGCAGGTATTCGGCGGGCTGATGGCCGAACGCGGATACGGCGCGATTGTGCAGACCGCGTCGATCTACGGGCTGATGGCGCCCGACCAGCGCATCTACGAAGGCTCCGAATATCTCGGACGTGCCATCAATACCCCCGCGGCGTACACGGCCTCGAAGGCTGGCGTGATCGGCCTGACCAAGCACCTGGCGACCTACTGGGCGGCCAAGGGCGTTCGTGTCAACACCCTCACCCCTGGCGGGGTCGAGAGCGGACAGAACGAAGCCTTCAGGCAGCGCTATGGCGCCCGTATCCCGCTCGGCCGCATGGCGCGCGCCGACGAGATGGTGGGCGCAATGCTGTTCCTGGTGTCCGATGCGGCGTCATACGTGACCGGCCAGAACATCGCCGTCGATGGCGGGCTGAGCGCGTGGTGACCTGGCCAATGCCATGCTGAAGCGCCTGGTTCAGAATACCGTCGTGTCCGCGATCGTCTTCGGGCTTGTCGCGGTCCTGGGCGTCGTCGTCATTCCCATCATCATCCGCACCTGGGGCGTTGCGGAGTTTGGATTGATCGTCCTCACCCGCCTTTTCCTGCCCTCGGGCCTGATCGGCATCATCGATTTCGGGCTGCCTGAAGTGACCACGCAAGTCGTGGCGCGTGCCAGGGAACATCGCGACTGGCGACTGGGCGGCAGCCAGATCCTGTTTTTGACGCTGGTTTCCTTGCTCCTGGGGATTGTGCTGAGCCTTGCGATTTGGCTGGCCGTGCCGCTGATCGTCGCCCAATTCAAGGTCGAAACGGCTCACGCCGGGAGCTTCGCCAATATGCTGTTGGCGACGGCTGCCAGCAATCTCCTGCTTTTCCCCGCCTTGGTGTGGGAAGGCATCGTCAAGGGTTTCGAACGCTATGGGCTGTTGCGGATCTGCGAGTTCCTGACCACCCTTCTCTACGTCGGCGCCACTATCTATGCCGCACGATCGGGACAACCCTACGAGGCAGTGACCTATTGTTTCCTCCTCGCCGCGCTGTTGCGCGCGGTGATCCTGCTTTGCGCCTCGATTGCCGCGCTCAGCCGCACGCGGATCAGGCTCTCCATGCCCGCATCCACGGTCAGCCGAGAGGTGATGACGCGCTGCATCCTCGTCATGCAGGGCAAGTTGATCGGCGGCATTATCGCGCCGATTCAGCCTTTTCTGATCGGTATCTACCTCGGTCCGCAAAGCGTGGGCATTTACGATACGCTCGTGAGAATCCCGCGCCTCGCCAAGGTGGTCGCGAGTCTACTCACGTCCGCGCTGCTTCCGGTCGTGAGCCGGCTCGATCAGCGCAACGACCACCGGCAATTCAATCGATTTGGCGAAGCCGGCATCATGATGCTGCCGATCGTGACCGTACCGCCCTTTGTCGCGGCCGCGGTGATGTCACCCGCCATCATGCAGATCTGGATCGGGCCACAGATCGTTCCTTTCGCCCACTGGATGGGCCTGATGTTCGTCGTCACGATGTGTTTTCAATACGTGATCTTTGGCAACACGCTCTTTATGACCCGTACCAAGGTTCAGGCACGGCTGAACATGCTGATGTTGATCCATCTGATGATCTTTGCGGCGGTCACGCTTGCGGCCGTGCATTTTTTGGCCGAGCGTGCTTTCATTCTCGGACAGACGATCGGAACCGCCGCGATCGTCCCTTGGCAGCTGATGATTTTCGTCAGGGAACTCGAAATCGACCCGCGGCGGTTCTGGTTCGCGATCCTGACCCATTGGGCGATCCTCCTGATCGGTGCACTTCTTCTCGCCGTCGTCCTGCATTTTGCGCCCAGCGCGGGAATCGGGACCCTGGCGACGCTGATGGTCGCGTTTTGCGCCGCCATATGGGGAGCACAGTATTTCCTGGTCTTGAGCCAGGAACAGCGCAGCGTGGTTGCCGGTCTCGGGCGGTCCTATTTCGGCCGAAAAGGTGTCTCGCCGGCAACACTTTAGGGTAGCAAAAGGCTGCGCCATGAGGTTAAAGAGTCCTTCTTTCCTGCGATCAGGCGACCCCTTATGACGACCATCGATGCCGGCGTGAAAACTTCGAAGAAGCAGAAGATCAGCCAGTTTCGCCGCCTGTTGTGGCACATCAACCGGACCGATCTCGGCTGGGTCACCAAGGCGGCCCTCACCTCGCTACAGCCGGGCGCGCGCGCGCGGCGCCTCGAACTCCTGAAGCAACTTCCCACGAAGGCTGAATGGAGCGAGGCGAGCCGCAAGCTCGACAGGGACGGCTATGTCGACGTCTCCTCGCTGGTGGACCGCAGCCGTGCAGAAGCCGTGGCCGCAGTCGCCGACGACAAGGTGAGCCGCCTCAACGAACTTTCTGGCAAGCAGCAGCTCGGACACAAATCGTTCTGGGTGAGTCTTTTGGACGAAGATCTCGTCAACGGATCGTTCCCGGTCGACCATGCCTTCGTTCGCTACGCGTTGCAACCAGCAGCGTTGCGCATCATCGGCGACTTCATGCATGATCTGCCCCAGCTCTCCGATGTCCTGCTGACCCTGTCGCAGCCGACGCCGGACAAGCCTCTGAGCTATTCGCAGCTCTGGCATCTCGATCACGACGACAAGCGCGTCTGCAAACTCTTCATCTACCTGACTGACGTGCGCGACACCGCCGACGGACCTCTGACCTTTATCCCGGCGCCGTCATCAAAGCCGTTCCGCAACACCATCAAGAGCCACATGAGCGACGACAAGGTGTTCGCCAAGGTCGACCGCTCGGCGGTGAAGGAGCTGGTTGCGCCGCGACTGACGTCGTTCATTGTCAACACCGCGCGCTGCCTCCACATGGGCAGCCGAATCCACTCGGACCGCACGCGCTTGCTCTACACCGCGACCTTCATCCAGCCGCCGCGGATGTATCCCGAACCGGCGCCGCGCTTCCGCGCCGCCGGCCCGCTCTCGGACCTCGAGCGCGCGGTGATGCGGCTCTGATCGATCCAGACAGGAACCCGATCATGCGTGTCGGACTGGTGGTCGACCACCCCAAGCGCGATTTGCCGGGGGCCGTGCTGCTCGCCTATCAGCTCGCCTTGCGCGGCGCGTCCGTCGTCATCGTCCCGATGTACGAGCAGGCGGTCGACGTGCCCCGGCTCGGGCTCGATGCGCTCGTCGTCAACTATGCGCGCGACGCCAATCTCGACCTGATGCGCAACTTCGCCAAGGCCGGGCTTCCGCTTTACGTGCTCGACACCGAAGGCGGCGTGCTCGCCGACACCGGCGGCAATTCGCCGCCGGCGATGGCCGCCTATGTCCGCAGCAGCGGTTATGCCGAGATCCTGTCGGGCTACTTCTTCTGGGGCAGCCGGTTGTACGCGGCGTTCAACGATGCCGCCACCATGAAGCCGCAGCAACTGCATCTCACCGGCTGCCCGCGCTTCGACTTTGCCGCGCCGCGCTGGCGCGCGCTGCTCGACGGCGAGCCACGCGGCTATCTGCTGGTGAACGCCAATTTCCCGCTGGTCAATTCGCGCTTCAGCAACAAGCCGGGCGCCGAGCGCGACACTATGGTCCGCGCCGGCTGGGACGCGGATTATATCGACCGCTTCCTGGCCGACTTGAAGATGGTGTTCGCGAATTATCTCGAAGCCGTCCGCAAGCTCGCCTCAGCGCGGCCGGATCAAACGATCCTGATCCGGCCCCATCCCTTCGAGAGCGAGCAGGTTTACCGCGACGCGGTCGCCGGTCACGCCAACGTCGTCGTCGACGGCAGCGGCAGCGTGCTCGACCGCATTCGCAATGCCGCAGCCATCATCCATCTCAACTGCGGTACGGCGGTCGAGTCCGTGCTGCTGGGCAAGCTGCCGATCCAGCTGGAATACCTCAACACGCCGGTGACGGCAGGACACGCCTCGCTGCCGGCCCGCGTCAGCCGTGCGGTGGATTCCTTCGATGCGTTGCTGGCGGTGGTCGACGATATCGAGAGGGAAACCAGGGCCTTCGACTTCGCCCGCGTCCACGCCGAGAATGTCGAGGCGTTCTTCCACCGCAATGACGGCCTCGCGGCCGACCGCGTGGCCGAGGTTCTCACCAGCGAGCGCCCCAACCGACGCTACGTGTCACTCGCGAGCGCCCTCAACGGCGCCCGCTCGAATCCGAGCCTCGGACAGATCGCCAAGGGTGCTGCCAGCCTGGTACTGGGCTCCGCCGTGACGGAGAACCTGCGGGCCCGGGTCAATCCGGCCCGCCGCGACAAGCGCATCGCGCCCGCCGCCGTCGCGGGCCTGCTGGAGCGCATCGCGCGGCACGATCATGCCGCGTCGGTGCGCATCGTTGCGGCGCGGGCGCGCTGCGCGACTACGGGCTTGCCGCTCGCCAGCATCGCGGTCGAAAAACGACCGGGTGCAGCATGACCGCGCTTCCGACCGGCCTGGCGGCGCGCGCGGAACCCGCGCTGTCTTGCCGCCCTTCGTTGCGCGCAGAATCGCTCCATCGTGAAGGTTGTGAGCTGGGCCAAGTTGCGATATTGGCCCGCTTGTTCCGATGCGTGCGCCCCCGCACCGATTGAAACGCTCGCCCTCCCCACACAAAGCGCTCTCGCCACCGATGCAAGCCGGCAAGACAATCCTGATCACGACCCTCGCCGAATACCAGACCCGGTTCTGGATTCCGGTGGCGCAGCGCCTGCGCGCGGCCGGCAACGAGGTCGAACTGCTCGCCTTCGACGATCGCAGCGCCGAGATGTCGGAGGCCGCGGGCGTGCCGGTCACGAACATGTACCGCGAGGGTCAACGGACCGGCGCATCGAACGGCGACGCCAAGGCCTTCGATGCACGCATTGCAAGTTACGGCCTCGACGGCAGCAATCTCCTGTTCAGCCACGAGCGCTTCACCTTCGGCATCCGCGACACCGCCGCGTTGCGCCGCCGCTTCATGATCTACGCCAATGCCATGGAAGCGCTGCTCGACCGGCTTGAAGCAGAAGGCAAACGTGCGGTGCTGGTCCAGGAACTGGGCGGCTTCCTGTCGGTGATCTCGAGCTTCTATGCCGCCAAGCGCCGTGGCATACGAAACTGGTTCATCGAACCGTCGTTCTTCCGCGGACGGATGTATTTCACGCCGGACAGCCTCGCCGCGCCGCAGGTGATGGCTCGGCCTGCCGAAGCGGTTTCGCCTGAGGTGCGCGCCTATCTCGACGATACCCTCAAGCAGCAGGCCATCGTCATCCCGAAGAAGGACCAGCATCACTATTCGGCGGCCTTCAAGAAGGTCCTCAGTCTGCGCAACTCGCGCCGTCTTGCCGAAAAGCTCTGGGACCAGTTCGCGCTCGGCAAGCATCAGGAGTTCGGCCACAATCTGCGCCATGCCCGCGTGCACGCCGTGATGGCCGTCAACGCGACGCGGCTGAAGAAGGTGTACCGCCCGATTCCGGAAAACCGCTTCGTGTACTATCCCTTCCACGTGCCGGCCGACATGGCGCTGACGCTGCGCTCGCCTGACTATTTGGACCAGATCGCGACCGTCGACTTCCTGCTGCGGACGATTCCGGATTCGCATGTGCTGGTCGCGAAAGAGCATCCCGCCCAGATCGGCGCGATTGCGGCCGATCGCCTGCTCGAACTGGCGCGCCGCTTCGACAATTTCGTGCTGCTGCCGCCGCACACCAACAACTACACTGTGCTGAACCGCGCCGATGCAGTGATCTCCGTCAACAGCAAGTCCGGCGCCGAAGCGCTGCTGCTCGGCAAGCCGGTCGTGGTGATGGGCGATGCCTTCTACGGTTCGTGCCCGCTGATCACCACCGCCGACCGCCTGCGTGACGTGCCGGCACGCCTGCGCGAGGCGCTTGCCGCCGGGGCGTTCGATCCGGCTGCGACCGCGCCCTATTTCGAGGCGGCCTGGCGACGGTCGTATCCGGGCGAGCTCTATATCAGCGATCCCAAGCTGCTCGACACTTTCGCGGCCTCGCTGCGCAGCGCCGTCCTCGACACCGCGGCTGCGGACTGAACGGATCACGCGATGCCCCTCGTCTCCATCATCATGCCGTCCTGGAACGTCGAGCGCTTCATCGAGGAAACCATTCATTCGGTGCAGGCACAGACCTTCGACGACTGGGAATTGTTGATCACGGACGATTGCTCGACCGACCGGACGCCCGAGATCATCGCCGCCATCGGCACGCGCGACCCTCGGGTCAAGCTGATCCGGCAGGCGAAGAACGGCGGCCCCGCACTGGCGCGCCAGGCCTCGATCGACCAGGCTCAGGGCCGCTATCTCGCCTTCCTCGACAGCGACGATCTCTGGCTCCCCGCCAAGCTCGAACGCCAGCTCGCCTTCGCGCGCGAAAAGCGCGCCGCGCTCAGCTACACCGCGTTCCGCCGCATCGACGAGGCCAACACCATGTCCGGCCGGCTGATCGAGGTGCCGCCGCAGTTGAGCTATGACCAGCTGCTGAAAAACACCTCGATTGCGACGTTGACGGCTCTGGTCGACCGCGAGATTTCGGGGCCCGTCGCGATGACGGACGAGGGCTATGACGATTTCTGCCTGTGGCTCTCGATCCTCAGGCGCGGCCACCTCGCCCACGGCCTCAACGAGGATCTGGCGCGCTACCGCGTCAGGGGCTCCTCGGTCTCCAGCCGGCCGATGCGGTCAGCCAAATGGGTCTGGAACATCTACCGGAACGTCGAGAAGCTGCCGCTCGTCAAATCGGCCTGGTGCTTCGGCCATTGGGGCGCGCGCGCGTGGCTAAAGAGGCGGGAATTCTAGCCCCGGGCTGCCCATCCCGGGCGATCCGCGAGATTCAGGTATTAAAATACCTCATCCCCGCTGGCGACTTGGCTATTGGCTACTCCGGCCGTTGCCGATACCACTCTGGCGGCCCCATCGCACAAGGCCGTCCCGAGACTTAGTTGGAACCGATACATGCCGTTTGAAAGCTACAAGACGAGCCGCATCCTCGTGACCGGTGGCGCCGGCTTCATCGGTTCGCATCTGTGCGAGCGGCTGCTCGCGACCGGGGCCGAAGTTGTTTCGGCCGACAATTACTTCACGGGCAGCCGCCGCAACATCGCCCATCTGATCGCAAACCCGCTGTTCGAGGCTGTCAGGCACGACGTCACCTTCCCGCTCTACATCGAGGTCGACGCGATCTTCAACCTGGCCTGCCCGGCTTCCCCGATCCACTACCAGCGCGACCCCGTACAGACCACCAAGACGTCGGTGCACGGCGCGATCAACATGCTGGGTCTCGCCAAGCGGCTCAAGGCGCGAATCTTCCAGGCATCAACCAGCGAGGTCTACGGCGATCCCCTGATCCATCCCCAGACCGAGGATTATTGGGGCAACGTCAACCCGATCGGGATCCGCTCCTGCTACGACGAAGGCAAGCGCTGCGCCGAGACGCTGTTCTTCGACTATTGGCGCCAGCACGGCCTGCCAATCAAGGTGGCGCGCATCTTCAATACCTATGGTCCGCGCATGCAGCCCAATGATGGACGCGTGGTATCGTCCTTCATCGTCCAGGCCCTCAAGGGCGAGCCCATCACCGTGTTCGGCGACGGCGGCCAGACCCGTTCCTTCTGCTACGTCGACGATCTCGTCGAGGCCATCATGCGGTTGATGGCGACGGACGAGGACGTGACCGGCCCGATCAATCTCGGCAACAATTCCGAGTTCACCATCCGCGAGCTCGCCGAGAAAGTCATCAAGCTCACGGGCTCGCGCTCCAAGCTGGTGTTCAAGCCGCTGCCGCAGGACGACCCGCGTCAGCGCCAGCCCGACCTGGCCAAGGCGAAGGCGGCGCTGAACTGGCAGCCGAAGGTTGCACTCGAGGACGGCCTGAAGGAGACGATCGCTTATTTCAAGCATGCGCTTGAAATCGCCTGAGCCGGCTCGCTACGCCCATGACCGCAGCGCGCCGTCGGCCATGAAGGCAATGTCCGGCTTCACAGGAGATATCCGATCCCGGCTGGATTCGAAGAGTGCATTGACGATCCTGTTGCTGTTGCACAGCGCCGTCACCTGCCTGTCGCTGATCAAGGTCGCGACCGTCCAGTCCTACATCCATTTCAGCGACGAGCGTCTCTGGATCGCGGTCGCCGTCGCACTCGCCTTCTCCGTGGTATCGCTGCTGTTCGCCGTTGCGCGCTTCAGCTTCGGCTATTTCGCCGGGTTCTATTTCTACACGATGATCCTGGGCTTCCTCTGGATCGTCGTGTTCTCCGACTACAGCTACCCGCGTTTGCTCGCAGGGCTTTCGGCAGCATTGTCGCTCGTGCTGTTTCTGCTGCCCGCGCTGTTCACCCAGGCGCCATTTCGGCAAATCGTCACGCCGACGCGCGCCCAATTCGAGCATCTGCTCACCTTGATCCTGGTGGTCTCCATCGGCACCATCGTGGTCGCCTCGACCTACAATTTCCGCACGGTTTCGATCGCGCAGATCTACGACTACCGCGATTCACTCGAATTTCCGGGCGCGCTGCGATACCTGTTGGGCTGGGTCTCCAGCACATTGCTGCCCTTTGCGTTCGCCTGCTACTGGCTGCTTGGATATCGCTGGCGAGCGGCGCTGATCCTGGTCCTGCTTCTGCTGCTCTACCCCATCACCCTGACCAAATTCGCTTTCTTCACGCCGGTCTGGATCATCGGGTTAGCCGTCCTTTCTCGTATCTTCGCAGCGCGGACCTCGATACTTCTGACGCTTTTCCTTCCGATGCTCGCCGGCGTCATCCTGACATCGATCAGCTTGGCATCCGTCTATCATACCGCCTTCTATCCGATAGCGGACGCAGCCCGCATACGGATGTTCGACCTCATCAACATCAGGATGATCGCGACCCCATCCAGCGCGCTCGACATCTACAACCATTTCTTCGCCGGCCACCCGCTGACCTGGTTCTGTCAGATATCCGTCCTCAAGCCGCTGATGCACTGCCCCTACCAGGAGCCAATTGCCGTCGTGATGCAGAACACCTACGGCTTGGGTAACCTGAACGCCTCGTTGTTTGCGACCGAAGGCGTCGCTTCCGTCGGTCTCTGGCTCGCTCCCGTGAGCGCGCTGGCATCAGGCCTGGTGCTGGCGCTCGGCAACAGGGCCGCGGCGGGCCTGCCGCCCCGTTTCATCCTGATGTCGTCAGGCGTGCTGCCGCACATCCTGCTCAATGTGCCGCTCTCGGTCGCCCTGCTCACCCACGGCCTTATCCTGTTGTTCCTGCTCTGGTACGTGATGCCCCGCAGCCTGTTCGAACCGAAGCCGTGACGACATGCGCATCCTGATTCTCAACGCCGACTATCCGCGCTTTCTCTCCTGGCTCTACCGGCGTCATGCGGGGCTAGGGAACGCCGGCTACGGCGCGCAGATGACGGCCCGGAACGCCAGCATGTTCGGCGTTGCCGACTTTTATTCCCGCAACTTCGCCAGGCTCGGATACGTCGCGGCCGACATCCACGTCAACAATGTCTGGATGCAGGCGGCCTGGGCGCGCGAGCACGGCCTCGCGGTCACGCCGCCGCCGCCACCGGGCACGGTCGCGCGCGATGCCATTCCATCCTGGCTGCACCGCGCCGTCGCCCCGTTCAAACCGATGCTGAGACCGCTCGCGCGCAAGGTTGGCCTGAGCCCGCGCCTCGATGCGGAGGCGGAAAATGTCCTGTTGGCGCAGATCGAGGATTTCAAGCCCGATCTCGTGCTCAACCAGGATCTATTTCATATCGACACCCGTCTGGCGCGACGGATCAAGGGAATCGGCCGCCCGGTCATGATCGGCCAGGTGGGCATCTCGCCCTCGCACGGTGAGGATTGGTCGGTCTACGATCTCATGATCTCCCAGATGGTCCATGTGGTGGAGTTCTTCCGCAGGCACGGCGCGCGCGCCGAAGTGGTCCACCTCGCCTTCGAACCCGAGATCCTCGACGTCCTGCCGCCGCCGCCCTCGCAAAGCTTCGACGTCACCTTCGTCGGCGCCGTGTCGGCGGACCACCAGATCCGCGTCGCGCAGCTCGAGGCCGTGGCGCGTCGCTACGATCTGAAACTGTTCGGCAGCGGCCTGCACACCCTCCCTGCCTCCTCGCCCCTGCACCGCTGCTATCAGGGCGAAGTGTGGGGCGTGGAGATGTACCAGGCGCTGCGCGCCTCGCGCGTCACGCTCAATTCGCACATCGACATGGCGGGCCGCGAGGCCGGCAATGCCCGGCTGTTCGAGGCGACCGGCGTCGGCGCGTTCCTGCTCACCGACTTCAAGGACAACCTCCACACCCTGTTCTCCGAAAACGAGGTGGTGGCGTGGCGCAGTGTCGAGGACTGCCTTGCGATGATCGAGCGCTATCTCGCCGACGACGCGGCACGCCTGTCCATCGCCCGGGCGGGACAGGCCAGAACATTTGCCGCCCACACGTTTCGCAGCCGCGTCGAAGATATCCTGGCATTCGTCGCGTAAATCCAGGCGGCTACGTCCGCCTCGGTCGTATTTCCGCTCAACCCTTGACGGTCCCGGCCAAAATGGCCAAAGTGCCCGGCACTGACGCTATGTCACTCTAATTACAGCACTTTTTGTCGAGGCTCAGGATGGAACACGTCGAACATGTTCGATTCGGCGACCAGCTCTACGCGATCATCGTGCGCGCCTCGTTTCGCGAGCCGGGTATCCACTTCTTTTCGACGCCGGAATTGTCGCAACAGCTGGCCTTCATGAGCCATCCCAAGGGCAAGAGCATCGAGCCGCATCGCCACAACAAGGTGACGCGCGAGGTGCACTACACCCAGGAAGTATTGCTGATCCAGAAGGGCAAGCTCCAGGTCGACTTCTACACGACGGACGAAAACTACCTGGAGAGCCGCGTGCTCGGCGCGGGCGACATCATCCTGCTGTGCAGCGGCGCCCACGGCTTCCACGTGCTCGAGCCGCTCGAAATGTTCGAGATCAAGCAGGGCCCCTATTCCGGCGAGAACGACAAGACCCGGTTTCCCGAGGCCGCGCCCTCCGAAATCCGGATCAAGGGCCCCAATCCGTGACCGCGCCGTTCATTCCCGTCAACACGCCACTGCTCGACGGCAACGAAGCCGACTATCTCGCCGAATGCATTCGGACCGGCTGGATCTCGTCGGAGGGTCCCTTCATCAAGCGCTTCGAGCAGGCGATGGCGGAGGCCGCAGGGCGGCGCCACGGCATCGCGGTGACCAACGGCTCTGTCGCGCTCGACATCGCCGTCCATGCCCTCGGGATCGAGGAAGGCTCCGAGGTCATCATGCCGACCTTCACGATCATCAGCTGCGCCGCGGCGATCGTGCGCGCCGGCCTCGTTCCCGTCGGGGTCGACTGCGATGCTGCGACCTGGAACATGACGGCCGAGGGCGTGGAAGCTGCGATCACGCCGCGCACGCGCGCGATCATGCTGGTCCACATCTACGGCCTGCCGGTCGATCTCGAACCGATCCTGACGCTTGCCCGCAAGCACGATCTGAAGGTGATCGAGGACGCCGCCGAGATGCACGGCCAGACCTATCGCGGTGCACCCTGCGGCAGCTTCGGCGATGTCTCGACCTTCAGCTTTTATCCCAACAAGCACGTCACCACCGGTGAAGGCGGCATGATCCTCACCGACGACGACGCGCTCGCCGATCGGCTGCAAGGCTATCGCAACCTCTGCTTCCAGCCGCAGCAGCGCTTCGTGCACGAGGAGCTCGGCTGGAACGCGCGGATGACCAATTTGCAGGCCGCGCTCGGCGTCGCCCAGGTCGAGCGGTTGCCGCGCACGGTCGAGCTCAAGCGCCGGATCGGCCGGCTCTACGACGAGCACCTCGCCGGCATCGATCGCATCCGCCGCCCGGTCGCCCGCACCAACTACGCCGACAACATCTACTGGGTCTACGGCGTCGTGCTGAGCGAGGAGGTCCCGTTCGACGCCAGGGAGGCGATGCGCCGCCTCGGCGACAAGGGCATCGGCACGCGGCCGTTCTTCTGGTGCATGCACGAGCAGCCGGTGCTGCGCCGGATGGGGCTGATGCTCGATGAATCCCATCCGAATGCGGAAACCATCGCCCGGCGCGGTTTTTACCTGCCGAGCGGGCTTGCCCTGACCGACCACGAGATCGCGCGCTCCGCAGAGGCGCTGAAGGAGATTCTGTCGTGACCGACGACGCGATGGATCATCTCCGGAAGACCATGGCCCGCCCTCGGATCGCGAAGAGAAGCGTCCCATCATGAGACCGTTGCGACTTGCCGTCATGTTGGAGCAGGCGCTCGAGGTCGGCGGCGGATTCCAGCAGCCTCTGAACGACCTGCTATGGCTGCGCGACTGGGCTGCCGGCTCCGGCAACGAGATCGTGGTCTATTCGCCCTACCCGCGAACTCTGGAGATCGTCAGGGAGTTCGGGGTCGAGGCGCGCCTGCTGAAATTCGGCGTACTGGACTACGTCTTCCTGTTCCTGAAATATTGCCGGCCGTTCGACCTGGTCCAGATCGGGCTGGAGCTCCGGTCGGCTTTCGAGCGAGCCCTGATCCGCGACGGGATCGATGTCGTGCATTTCACCTCGACATCGAAACGCCATCTGCTGCTTTATCAACTGCCATTCATCATCACGATCTTCGACGGCTCGCATCGCGACACGCCCGAATTTCCGGAGGTCAGGACGTTTGGCGAATTTGAACGGCGTGAACTTCTGTTCGGCCTCGCGAGCATCAAGGCGGCGATGGTCATCATCAACACGCCGGAATTGACCGAGGCTCTCTATCGCCGCTACGGCATGGAGCGGGAGCGCGCGATCTGCATTCCGTTCTCGCCGTCGACCTATGTGAGCAAGTCCGTGCCCGATGCCGCCGCGGATGCGGCCGTGCTGGCAAAATACCGGCTTGAGCCGGGCTATCTGTTCTATCCGGCGCAATTCTGGCCGCACAAGAACCACATCACGCTGCTCGCCGCGCTCGCTTTGTTGCGCGAACGGGGCATCACCGAACGAGTGGTGCTGTGCGGCTCGGATCGCGGCGGTCGCGACAAGATCGTTGCGGCGATCAAGGCGTATGGACTGTCGGAGCAAGTCTCGATCATCGGTTTCGTCGAATCCTCCGAACTGGGCGCGTTGTACCGTGGCGCCGCGGCACTGGCGATGCCCAGCTTTTTTGGCCCGACCAACCTTCCGCCGCTCGAAGCATGGGCGGTGGGCACGCCCGTGATCTATCCCGAGGCCTTCAAGGTGCAGGCCGGAGACGCCGCGATCCTGTTCGACTATGACGACCCGAACTCGCTCGCGGACGCCATCGTCAATCTCCGCACCGAAGGCACGCGCGCGCGTCTGAGCGAGGCCGGTCACCGGCGGCTCGCACAATTTGCCGAGGAGACCAAGGCTGGCCAGGCGGAATTCGCCCGCCGTCTGGAACGGCTGAAGCACCGGTTGGCGCTGACGCCGCGTTAGTCTAGTCCACTCTACGCCGGAACCAGCGCCATCAGCCGCTCACGCACCGTCGTGCTCGCAAGCGGGCTTGCAAGCACGCCAAACACGATCAGCCAGGCCGCGCATTCGGCGAGGAAGTGTGCAAGCCCGCTCCCCGGCACGAGCGCGGTGATCGTCGTCCCGATCAGCCAGCCCGACGCCACGATGGCGACCGCCATGAGCAGCAGGAATGCAATGTGCCTGAATGGCCCATGCAGCGTCTGACGCATGATCACCAGGCCGAGCAGGCCGAACTGGATGAGGATGTCGCTCGCGACCACGGCAAACGCGGCACCGAGCGGTCCGAGCCGAGGGATCAGCGCGAACGACAGCGCCAGGAAGACGACGAGCTGGAGGCCCTTGGTCCGGATCAAAAGCTCACCGCGATTGCTGTGACTGGCAAAAACCAGCGCCAGCAGCGAGGGCGCGACCGCAGCCGAGCCGAGCAGCAGCGTCACCGCCAGCGGACCATCATAGGGAATGCTGCCATGGGTCCACAGCGCGAAGAAGTCGGGCCAGAACGGCAGCATGCCGGCAACGACCAGGCAGGCGAGCCCCGTCACGAAAACCGAACCATAGGCATAGTGGCGGCGCAGCCGCTCGTTGTCGCCGATCGCATAATCATGGCCGAGCTCGGCGCCGAACGGCAAAGTCAGCTGAAGACACAGCCCGCGCACCAGGCTCGCGATCACGCGTGTCAGCCCCCATTGCGCCACCGCGACGCGGTCGGCGACGAGCGCGGAGACGAGCAGGACCGGAACGTTGACGAGCGCGAGCTCGGTGAAGCTGGCGACTGCAAAGGGCAGCGCACGGCCGAGCTGACCAATGCCCCAGCGCCACGACGGCGCGACGTGACCCGGCTTCGCGGTCCGCCGGAGGAACGGAAACAGACGCGGCGCATCGAAGGCGACGACGAAGATCGTGAACAGCAGCTGCATCGACACGAAGGCGATCGCCACCGCGAGCAGGCTTCCGAACATGAATAGCGCGACAAGCTGCGCGAGCTGGCCGAGCAGCAGGGCGGCGTTTTGCAGCCAGACGATGCGACCATACTGCCCGCGCACACGATACAGGCCGGAGGCGAGGTTGGCGGGCAAGCCCAGGATCATGCCCAGCGTCATCACCAGCATCGCGGCATCGAAGGTCGGCGTCGCCTGAAAACCGAGCACCACGGAAGGTGGCGCGAGACGGACGGCCGCGCACAGGAGCACGCCGAGACCTGCGACGAGGGTGAGATAGATCCGCAGCGTGGCCCGATAGAAATACGCGGTGCGCCCGTCGGCGGCGGCACAGGACCTGAAGCCGAGAAACCGGTTGATCGCACGAAGCTGCAACCCCGCATCCGCCACGACCACGAGCCCGCCTGCGGCATAGATGGCGAGCCACGCCGCGAGCACGTCCCCGCTCCAGACATGCAGGAAAGCCGGGATCAACAGCAATTGCTGCGTCAGCCCCAGCCCCATCTGGATAAGATTTGCAGACCAGCCCCAGACAAGGCGACGCAGGCGGCCACCGCCTGGCCCGACAGTCTCTCCTGTGTTGCCTGCCACATCACTCTGCGCGTCGGTCAAACCCAGAACCTTCCTGGCCCAAGAGCCGTTGATCCTGGTACGACAAGCTCAAAGACCATCCGCCACCGGCGCCGCGGAAGCACCAAGCCGGCAAACTAGTTCCGATGCCCTGTGCCTTCAACCCCGATCAAATCAAAACGGGAAATTTGAAACCTCTTTCCCGGGGAGATAGGCGGCAGGATTCCGGCCTCTCGCCGGCACCGCTCGGTAGTGATTGCGTCGACTTCCAACAAAAGGACGCAGCCGGCTCGGCCAGAAGGGCCGGATCGCGCAGACGACGCAGCCGGCCGTGTTGGAACTATTGGATCAGGTCATGGCTAGCCAATAGATGGGCCAAGACAACATTGACCTGCGTCGCCGGAGTTGTTTGAGGTGCCGGTGCCGTAGCAACGCCCGTCGCTCCATCGCCGTTGAGATCCTGATGGAAGCTGGGCTCGAGGGACTCCAGCGCGTAGCTTGCGCCCGACACGATCCCGCCAGTTGCATTGCCGACCACATTGCCGCTGCTGTCGGTCGTCCAGACGGTGTACTGATCGGCGGTCAGCGAATGCAGTGCCGCCTCATAGCCGCCGGAGGTCTGCTCGGCGCCGATAACCGTCCAGCCATTCAACGATGCCGCTGACAACGGGCTGCCGCCGTACTTCAATTCCGGCCCGGTGCCGCCCGAAACAGGATTGAAGAAGAAGTTGTCGCCAAGCTTCACCAGGCTGGTCGAACCATACGACTCGATCACCGTGCTGGGCGCGCCGGTCTGGCCATCGCCATTGAGGTCCTGGTGAAAACTGGGCTCGAGCGACTCCAGCGCGTAGCTTGCGCCCGACACGATCCCGCCAGTTGCATTGCCGACCACATTGCCGCTGCTGTCGGTCGTCCAGACCGTGTACTGATCGGCGCTCAGCGAATGCAGCGCCACCTCATAGCCGCCGGAGGTCTGCTCGGCGCCGATAACCGTCCAGCCGTTCAACGATGCGGCTGACAACGGGCTGGCGCCATACTTCAATTCCGGCCCGGTGCCGCCCGAAACAGGATTGAGGAAGAAGTTGTCGCCGAGTTTCACGAGGCTGGTCGAACCATACGACTCGATCACCGTGCTGGGCACGCCGGTCTGCCCATCGCCATTGAGGTCCTGGTGAAAACTCGGCTCGAGCGACTCCAGCGCGTAGCTTGCGCCCGACACGACCCCGCCGGTCCCATTGCCGACCACATTGCCGCCGC
Organism: Bradyrhizobium sp. USDA 4472; assembly: GCF_054058595.1. Classification (NCBI taxonomy): domain Bacteria; kingdom Pseudomonadati; phylum Pseudomonadota; class Alphaproteobacteria; order Hyphomicrobiales; family Nitrobacteraceae; genus Bradyrhizobium; species Bradyrhizobium sp. USDA 4472. The sequence continues at coordinate 4,994,742 of NZ_JBSSAM010000001.1, read as the reverse complement.
TATCGGTCGTCCAGACCGTGTACTGATCGGCGCTCAGCGAATGCAGCGCCACCTCATAGCCGCCGGAAGTCTGCTCGGCGCCGATAACCGCCCAGCCATTCAGCGATGCCGCTGACAACGGGCTGGGGCCAAACTTCAATTCCGGCCCGGTGCCGCCCGAGACAGGATTGAGGAAGAAGTTGTCGCCGAGTTTCACGAGGCTGGTCGAACCATACGACTCGATCACCGTGCTGGGCGCGCCGGTCTGCCCATCGCCATTGAGGTCCTGATGGAAGCTGGGCTCGAGCGACTCCAGCGCGTAGCTCGTGCCCGACACGACCCCGCCAGTCCCATTGCCGACCACATTGCCGCTGCCGTCGGTCGTCCAGACCGTGTACTGATCAGCGGTCAGCGAATGCAGTGCCACCTCATAGCCGCCGGAGGTCTGCTCGGCGCCGATAACCGCCCAGCCATTCAACGATGCGGCTGACAACGGGCTGGGGCCAAACTTCAATTCCGGCCCGGTGCCGCCCGACACAGGATTGAGGAAGAAATTGTCGCCGAGTTTCACGAGGCTGGTCGAACCATACGACTCGATCACCGTGCTGGACGCACCGATCTGCCCATCGCCATTGAGGTCCTGGTGAAAGCTAGGCTCGAGCGACTCCAGCGCGTAGCTTGCGCCCGACACGATCCCGCCGGTTGCATTGCCGACCACATTGCCGCTGCTGTCGGTCGTCCAGACCGTGTACTGATCGGCGCTCAGCGAATGCAGCGCCACCTCATAGCCGCCGGAAGTCTGCTCGGCGCCGATGACCGTCCAGCCATTCAACGATGCGGCTGACAACGGGCTGCCGCCGTACTTCAACTCCGGCCCGGTCCCCCCGGCAACGGGATCGAGGTAATAGTAGTTTCCGATCTGCACCACACTCGTCGAGCCGAACGACTCGATCACGATCGGATTGTTGATGGCGAGGTGAAATCCGAGAGCATCCAGCTGCTTCAGGTCGACCGATGTCAGCCCTTGAGTGGTGCTGCCGCTGTAGTACTCGTTGAAGGGATCGTTCGGCCCCTGCACGCCGCTGTTCAGGAAGTCGCTCGGGTCGGAGCTTTGGCCGTAATCCGCGATCTTGGTCGCGCCGTTGTCGAGTGAGAAATACGCCGCCGGCGCGGTGGCGCCGCCCTGGAAAAGGCGGACGTTCTGGCTTGTGAAACGGAAGAAATCAAACACGTCGGGCGCCGAGCCATAGGGCACGCGGCCCATGGCGTGGGTCAGTTCATGCAGCGCGACACCGACTAATTGATTTGGATTGATGTCGGTTGAGAAATACGCGCTGGCGTCGTCGGTCGTTGTGTCGTTGGCACCAATGACACCCCAAAGCTTCAGCTGCGCATTCCAGGCCGCGACGTTGGTTTGTCCCTGGATCGCAGTCCCGCTCGGGAGGCTGTTAAAGGTGGTGTCGCCTGAGCTGGCGTGGTTCACCAGCTGCGAGTGGACCCACGAATAATTCTCGTAGAAGCCGCTGTCGGGTCCGGCCGCTGCACCACCGCCTGTGCCACTGTAGTCGATATTGATGTTAACGGTGATCTTGTCGGTAATGTTGGCCGCCAGGATCGCGACCGCCTGCTGCAGGCCGTCCTTGAAGCTCGCCGGCGCAGCCTGCGCAGCGGCATCGAGAATGAGATTGATTGTGATGCCGCCAGTGGTGACCGACACGACCGAGCCGGGCGTCGTCCCTCCAGATCCCGAGCCTGCCGAACCCGCCGGGATGTAACTTCCCTGAATGCTATTACCAACGACCGTGTAGAATGGATCGTCGGAGACCAGATCTTCATTCAGGGTAGGGTCCGATCTCAACGGCTATCTCTCGACTAGAGTTCAGCTCCGAGGGGAGGGCAAAGTGAAGCTGAACGCTTGCCCCAAAGTTACCACACCATTAGACCCGAACGTTCAACGCTACCAAGTTAATTTTCCGTTTCTCGGGGCAAAGCAGTTGACAAAACAGCATACCGGCGACGCGACGGGCTGCGCCGACCTGTTCCAGGCCAGCGCCTACGGCCGGCGCAATTTCGGCCCGGCCCATATCGCGGGCGCTCGCCTATGGCTGGCACGACGTCACCACCAACCGCACGCAGCTGGACGTGAGCGCGATCACGAGCACAAGGTGGGTTCCGCGAGATATTCTCCGGTCGGTGCATTGGCGCGGCAGTCGACGCTTGCCGCACGATCTTTCGGCACTATGGTAGCCCCGCAAGTTGTTCCCGGAGCCATTCAAGATGCCCTTTCCGCATGCCTCGGAAGCCCTGTCGCGCTTCACCGTGCTCGATCTGACCCGAGTCCGCTCCGGGCCGACCTGCGTGCGGCAACTCGCCGACTGGGGCGCCACGGTGATCAAGATCGACGCGTTGACCGAGGATTCCGGCGGCGAGCAACCGGGCGGCCCGCGGCGCGGGGCGGACTTCCAGAATTTGCACCGCAACAAGCGGGCGATGACGCTGAACCTGAAGGACGAGCGCGGGCTTGCCGTGTTCAAGCGCCTCGCCGCCAAGGCCGACGTCGTGGTCGAGAACTTCCGCCCCGACGTGAAGAAGAAGCTCGGCATCGATTATGAGAGCGTCGCAGCGATCAACCCGCGCATCGTCTATGGCAGCATCTCCGGCTTCGGCCAGGACGGCCCCTATCACAAGCGCCCGGGCTTCGATCAGATCGCGCAAGGCATGGGCGGACTGATGTCGATCACCGGCGCGCCGGGTCAAGGCCCGATGCGGGTCGGCATCCCCGTCGCCGACCTCACCGCGGGGCTGTTCTGCGCCATCGGCATCCTCACCGCGTTGCTCGAGCGCGAGGTCTCCGGCAAGGGCCAGTGGGTGCAGACCTCACTGCTCCAGGCCCAGATCTTCATGCTCGACTTCCAGGCAGCGCGCTGGCTGATGGATAAGGAAGTCGCCAAACAGGCCGGCAACAACCATCCGACCAGCATTCCGACGGGCGTGTTCAAGACCTCGGACGGCTACATCAACATCGCAACCACGGGCGGACGGATCTGGGAGCGCTGCGCGCAGGCGATCGGCGCGCCGGAACTCTACGATCATCCCGACTACGCGACGGCCCCTGCCCGCTCCAAGAACCGCGACGCGCTCAACGCCGAGATCGAGAAGCGCACGGTGACGAAGCCGACCGAGACCTGGGTGCGCGAGCTCAACGAAGCCGGCGTGCCCTGCGGCCCGATCTATGCCATCGACCAGATGTTCGACGACGCGCAGGTCAAGCATCTCGGCATCGCGCAGGACGTGCCCAATGACGAGGACCGCCACATCCGCCTGGTGGGCCAGCCCGTGACACTGTCGCGCACGCCGAGCCGGATGGTGGCACGCCCGCCGGAATTCGGCGAGCAGACCGACGAGGTGCTGAAGGAATTCGGCTTCGGCGGCGACGAGATCGCACAGCTCAGAGCCGCCAAGGTGGTTTGAGCATCTCGCTTGAGATAGCCCACGAAAAAGCCCGGCGCTCACGCCGCAAAGCGTCAGCGCGTTGTCGCTCTGGTCCGTTGCGTCAACCCGATCCGGGCGACCAGCCCACCGATCGCCGGCCAGAATAACAGGACGATCGCCAGCGTCGTAATCGAGCCAACGAGAGCGTTTGACCAGAACACCTTGAGATCACCGCCGGAGCCGATCATCGACAGGCGGAACGCATCCTCGGCGCGGTTGCCGAGCACGAGTGCAAGCGTGAACGGCGCCAAGGGAATGCCGATCTTCTTGAAGACGTAGCCGACGATACCGAAGCCGAGCATCAGCCAGATGTCGAACATCGCGTTCTGGATCGCATAGGCCCCGATCGCGCAGGACACCACGATCATCGGCGCCACTGCGGCGAACGGCACACGCAGGATCGAGGCGAAGATCGGCACCGTCGTCAACACCAGCACGAGACCGACGACATTGCCGAGATACATCGAGGCGATCAGGCCCCAGACGAAATCCTTGTGCTCGACGAACAGCAATGGCCCCGGATTGAGGCCCCACACCATCAACCCGCCGAGCAGGATCGCAGCGGTGCCGGAGCCCGGAATGCCGAGCGCCAGCATCGGCAACAGCGCCGAAGTGCCGGAAGCGTGCGCCGCGGTTTCGGGTGCGAACACGCCCTCGATACGGCCCTTGCCAAAACTCTCGGGATCCTTGGCGAAGCGTTTCGCCAGATTGTAGCCCATGAAGGACGCCGCGATCGCGCCGCCGGGGGTGATGCCGAGCCAGCAGCCGATGAAGGAGGAACGCAGCAACGTCACCCAGTATTTCGGCAAGTCCTTCCACACACCAAGCACGACCCGGAGCGAAATGCTGGCGGCGTGGCCGCGCAGCGCCAGCCGCTCCTCCATGGTCAGCAGGATCTCGCTGATGCCGAACAGGCCGATCACGGCGACGAGGAAGTTGATGCCGCGCAAGAGCTCCGACGAGCCGAACGTCATACGCAGCTGGCCCGAGACCGTATCCATGCCGATGCCGGCGAGCAGAAGCCCGAGCGACATCGAGATGACGGTCTTGTGCTTGGCCTCGCGCCCGAGGCCGACAAAGGAGCAGAAGGTCAAAAGATACACCGCGAAGAACTCGGGCGGGCCGAACTTCAGCGCAAACGACGAGATCATCGGCGCGAGGAAGGTGATGAGAAGCACCGCAACCAGCGAGCCGATGAAGGAGGAGGTGAACGCCGCGGTCAGCGCCTCGGCCGCCCTGCCCTGCTGCGCCATCGGATAGCCGTCGAAGGTGGTGGCGACCGACCAGGCCTCGCCCGGGATGTTGAACAGGATCGAGGTGATGGCGCCGCCGAACAGCGCGCCCCAATAGATGCAGGACAACATCACGATCGCCGAGGTCGGATCCATCGTGAAGGTGAGCGGCAGCAGAATGGCGACGCCGTTGGGGCCGCCGAGCCCGGGCAGCACGCCGACGAAGATGCCGAGCACCAGCCCGACCATCATCAGCACGAGCGTTTTCCACGCCAGCAGGACGGCAAAGCCATGAAGCAGGAGACCGAAAGCTTCCATCGCGGGTCCGCCTAGTAGCCGAACGCCGCTTCGAGCGGCCCTTTCGGCATGATGACGTCGAAGGCGATGTCGAAGGTGACGAACATGATCGCCGTGAACAGGAAAGCCGTGAGCAGCGATTTCCACATCGCGATCTTGCCGACGAGGCGCATGAAGCCCGCAATCAGCAGGAAGCTCGCGACATAAAGGCCCAGGAACTGCGTCACGACGCAGAACAGCAGCGTCGGCACGAATACCGCCATGACGCGGCGCGCCTGCGCGCGCGTGACGAAGGTCTCGCTTGCCCCGCGGCGCGCGAGGAACGCGGCGATCAGGCCGTAGAGGCTGCCACCGCCGAGAATGAGGGAGAGATAGAACGGGAAATAGCCGGGCTCGGGCCCGGTCGAATCCCAGGACGCACCGGTGCGCCAATTGTCATAGCCGAGGATGGCGGCGAGCGCGAGCAGCAGGATACAGGTGATGATTTCGACCGTGCCCGAGCTCGCGACGGACGGCGAATTTTCTTCGGGCGCGGCCGGATCGTCGACGACGATTTCGAGATCGGTTTGGGACATGCTTTGTCAGGGACGGAGTGCGGCCAATTCTCCCTCTCCCCGTAAGAACGGGGAGAGGGAGAAGAAAGAAGAGCAGTTACTTCGCGACGAAACCGGCTTCCGTCATCAGCGACTTGTTGGTAGCGTCGTCCTCCTCGAGGAATTGCACCATGTCCTTGCCGGTGAGGAAGATCGGCTTCAGCGCCTGCTTTTCCATGTAGTCCTTGTACTCGGCCGTCTGCGTCACCTTGTGGAACAGCTCGACATAGAAGGCCTGCTGCTCCGGCGTGACCTTGCCGGGCAGGAACATCGCGCGCAGCATCAGATACTGGACGTCGACGCCCTCTTCCTTGCAGGTGGGGATGTCCGCCCAGGACTGCGTGTCCGTGACCTTAGCTGTGTAGGAGATGCGCTCCTTGTCGAACACGCACAGCGGACGCACCTGGCCGGCGCGCCAGACTTCCAGATTTTCGCTCGGGTTGTTGACGTTGGACTCGATGTGGTTGCCGACCAGCTGGGTCGCGGCCTCGCCGCCGGACTTGTAGGGCAGATAGGAGAACTTTGCGCCGGTCTTCTGCTCGAGGAAAACGGTCAACACGTGGTCCTCGCGCTTGGAGCCGGTGCCGCCCATCTTGAACGGCGAGCTCGCCGCCTTCGCGGCCTCGACGAATTCCTTCACCGTCTTCGGGCCGGCACTGTTGTCCCACAGCACGAACTGGTCGAGCGCGATCACCGAGACCGGGGTCAGCTCGCGCCAGTTGAACGGAATCTTGGCCGAGAGCGGCAGCATGTAGATCAACGAATAGGCGATCAGCACCTTGTTCGGATCGCCCTCGCTCGACTTCATGTACATCAGCGCTTCAGCGCCGGACGCACCGCCCTTGAGCGAGACCACCATGGGCTGCTTCATCAGATTGTTCTTCTGAATCGCGGCCTGCATCATCCGCGCCATCTGGTCGGAAGCGCCGCCCGCACCCGCCGCCACCACGATCTCGACGGGTTTGGTCGGTTCCCAGCCGGCAAGTGCCGGCGCAACCCAAAGAGCGGCCGCCACGGTCATTGCGGCCTTCATTCCATGTCCCACGCGTGTCTTCTCCAGATTATTCTCTATGTTCTTGTTCGGATTGGCAATTCGCGGAAGCGAAAGTCGAACTGCATTGTGCTGGCGAACGCCGGCCGGTTCAAGCCGCCCGGCGACGCACCGCTTATGACTTTGGAATGAGATTGGTTGCAACCGCGGCGGCCCCGCAGAAAAACGGGAGCCCTTGCGTAGAAGCCGCGATGCCGGAGCTACCGACCCTTCCAGTTCGGCGTGCGCTTGTTGAGGAAGGCGTCCATGCCCTCCCGGAAGTCTTCGCTCATATAGGCCTTGAGGATCAGGTCCTCGCCCTGTTCGCGCGACAGCGTCGGACGGATGCGGCGCACCGCTTCCTTGGTCGTCTCCAGGGTCAGCGGCGCGTGGCTCGCAACGAGCTTCGCAGTCTCATCGGCGCGGCGCTGCAGCGTCTCGACATCAGGCACGATTTCGGTAAGCAGGCCAAGCGACAGCGCTTCCTGCGCTTCAACGAGACGCGCCCTGAAGATCAGATCCTTGGTGCGGGCAGGTCCGACCAGCGCGACGACGCGGCTGATGTTCGACATCGACAGACAGTTGCCGAGCGTCCGCGCGATCGGGAAACCCATGCGCGTGGTCGCGGTGCCGATGCGCAGGTCGCAGCACGCAGCGATGCCGGCGCCGCCGCCGGTGCAGGCACCGGCGATGGCCGCGATCACGGGTACGCGGCACTGCTCGAGCGTGCCAAGCACGCGATCGATGCGTGCCTCGTAGTCAAGCGCATCCTGCGCCGTCTTGAAGGCGCGAAACTGCGAAATGTCGGTCCCGGAGGCAAACGCCTTGTCGCCGGCGCCGGTGAGGATCAGCGCCTTGATCGCGCGGTCGGCGTTGATCTCCTGGCATATCTCCGCCATGCGGTCATACATGGCGAAGGTCATGGCGTTGCGGGCCTGCGGGCGGTTGAAGGTGATCCGCGCGATGCCGTCCGTGACGGAGTAGAGCAGGTCTTCGTTGGCAGTCGGTGCGTTCATCGCGCGCTCATTCCTCTTCAGTCAGATAGATCAGGCCACCTGCGTCATCGGCGTTGCGTCGCGCCCCTTCAGGACGTCCATAGCTGCCAGCACGCCGCCGCTCCGGTGCGGAATCTTTGCGAGATCCAGGCCCATCTCGACACCGGCGAGTGTGCCCATCAGCATCAGATCGTTGAAATGGCCGATATGGCCGATGCGGAACACCTTGCCCTTGACCTTGTTCAGGCCGGTGCCGAGCGACATGTCGAAGTTCTCGAGCACCACCTTGCGGAAGGCGTCGGCGTCGTGTCCGTCAGGCACGCGCACGCCGGTCAACGCCGGCGAGTGCGCGGCAGGATCGGCGCACTGCGTCTCCAGGCCCCAGACCTTCACCGCCGCACGGGTCGCGGCGCTGTGGCGCTTGTGGCGTGACCAGACGTTCTCGAGCCCTTCCTCCTCGAGCATCCTGACCGCTTCACGCAGGCCCATCAGCAGATTGGTGGCGGGCGTATAGGGAAAAGTCCCGAGCTTGTTGAAGTTGATGACCTCCTGCCAGTCCCAATAGGAGCGCATGCTCTCGTTGGCTTTGGCAACGCTGAGCGCCTTCTCCGAGACGGCGTTGAAGCCGAGGCCCGGCGGCAACATCAGGCCCTTCTGGGAGCCCGCGACCGAGACGTCGATACCCCAGGCGTCGTGCTCGTACTCCATCGAGCCGAGGCCGGAGATGGTATCGACCATCAAGAGCGCCGGATGCTTGACGCGGTCGAGCAGCTTGCGCACCTCAAGCGGCGGTGTCACGCAGCCGGTCGAGGTCTCGTTATGGACGACGCAGACCGCCTTGATCGCGTGCTGCTTGTCGGCGGCGAGGCGCTTCTCGATCTCGGCGAGGTCGGCGCCATGGCGCCAGTCGCTCGGGATGAAGTCGACGGCGAGCTTGAACTTATCGGCGATGCCGCGCCACAGCACGGCGAACTGGCCGGTCTCGCACATCAACACCTTGTCGCCGGGCTTGAGCACGTTGACCATCGCCGCTTCCCAGGCGCCGGTCCCGGACGACGGGAAGATGATTACGGGCTGCTTGGTGCGGAACACCCGCTGCATCGCGGCCATCGCGGCAAAACCGAGCTCGGCGAATTCCGCGCCGCGATGGTCCAGCGTCGGCATGTCCATCGCCCGCAGCACGCGGTCGGGCACGTTGGTCGGCCCTGGAATCTGGAGAAAATGCCTTCCAGTGTGCACGGTCATAGGCGTCCTTCCCGGTCTTGAAGTCTGTCTTGGCTTTGCGTCTGGCGGCCCGATCCACGGGTCCGGCGCGCCGCTCGCATATCACTATTCGCCGGGCTTGTCCCTCGCCCGCGCGAGGCCGTCAATGCACAAGAAGCAGGGCTCGCCTTGCCAAGGGCGGCCACCGTAGGCAAGACGGGCTGGCAAACAGACGAGAGCGGATCATGGCGGCGGAAGTGGCCGGAAAATCACTGAAATTGGCCCCAAAGGACGGCCTGGCGGCGCGTCTGGCCCGCGAAACCAGCGGCGACGTCCTGTTCGACGGCTTCAGCCGCGGCCGCTATGCCACGGACGCCTCGTTCTACCAGATCATGCCCACGGGCGTGGTCGTCCCCAAAACCATGGACGAGGCGCTGCGGGCGCTGGCAATTGCCCGCGATGAGGGCGTGAGGGTCACCCCGCGCGGCGGTGGCACCTCGCAATGCGGCCAGACCGTCAATGACGGCCTCGTGGTCGACCTCTCGAAGCACCTCAACAAGATCCTGTCGCTCGACGTCGCCGGCCGCACCTGCGTAGTCGAGCCCGGCATCGTGCTCGACGACCTCAACCGCCAGCTCAAAAAGCACGGCCTGTGGTTTCCGGTCGATGTCTCGACCGCCTCCCGTGCCACCATCGGCGGCATGGCCGGCAACAATTCCTGCGGCGGCCGCTCGCTTCGCTACGGCACCATGCGCGACAACACGCTGTCTCTGGAGGCCGCACTCGCTGACGGCACGTTGAGCCGTTTCGGCGAGGTCTCGCGCGATCTCTCGGATGTCGACGCCGGCGAGAGCACGCGCGCGCTGTTCCGCGACATGCTCGATCTCGGCGCGCGCGAGGCCGACGAGATCGCGGCGCGCTTTCCAAAAGTCCAGCGCCGCGTCGGCGGCTACAATCTCGACGCGCTCACCCCGCGCAACGCGCGCAACAACATGGCGCATCTGCTGGTCGGCTCCGAAGGCACCCTCGCCTTCACCACCAAGGTCGAGTTGAAGCTGTGGCCCGTGATCCGCAACAAGGCGCTGGGCGTCTGCCATTTCGGCAGCTTTTACGAGGCGATGGATGCGGCCCAGCATCTGGTCAAGCTGAAGCCGATCGCGGTCGAGCTGGTCGACCGCACCATGATCGCGCTCGGCCGCGACATCGCGATGTTCAAGCCGATCATCTCCGCCGCGATCAAGGGCGATCCCGACGCCGTGCTGGTGGTCGAGTTCGCCGAGGAGGATCAGGCCGACAATCTGCTACGCCTGAAGCAGCTCGGCGAGCTCATGGGCGACCTCGGGTTCGGCTGGACCAACGATACCCGCAAATGGGGCGGCGTGGTCGAGATATCGGAACCCGCCCTGCAGAGCGGCATCGCCGATTTTCGCGCCGCCGGCCTCAACGTGATGATGTCGATGAAGCAGGAGGGCAAGCCGGTCTCCTTCGTCGAGGACTGCGCGGTGCCGCTGCCGCATCTCGCCGACTACACGGCGCGCCTGAACGAGGTGTTTGCGAAACACGGCACCAGCGGCACGATGTATGCGCACGCCTCCGAAGGCTGCCTGCATGTGCGCCCGGTACTTAATCTCAAGCTGGAAAAAGACGTCAAGGCGATGCGCGCGATCGCCGAGGAGGCGTTTGCATTGGTGCGCGAATACAAGGGATCGCATTCCGGCGAGCATGGCGACGGCCTGGTGCGCTCGGAATTCCACGAGAGCATGTTCGGTGAGCGGCTTGTCGCTGACTTCCGGGAGGTAAAGAGGCGCTTCGATCCCGCTGGCGTGCTCAACCCGGGCAAGATCGTCGATGCGCCCAGGATGGACGACCGCTCGCTGTTCCGCTTCAAGCCAGACTATCGCGTTGGCGAGCTGAAGACGAAGCTCGACTGGTCTGCCTGGCCCGGCGCCGGCGGCGGCTTCCAGGGCGCGGTCGAGATGTGCAACAACAACGGCGCCTGCCGCAAGCTCGAGGGGGGCGTGATGTGCCCGTCCTACCGCGCCACGCGCAACGAGAAGGATGTCACCCGAGGGCGCGCCAACACCTTGCGGCTCGCGATCTCCGGCCAGCTCGGCCCTGACGCGCTGTCCTCCGATGGAATGATGGAGACGCTGAAACTCTGCGTCTCCTGCAAGGCCTGCCGCCACGAATGCCCTGTTGGCGTCGACATGGCCAAGATGAAGATCGAGGTGCTGGCGGCGCGGGTCGCGTCTCACGGCTTGACGCTGCGCGACCGGCTGGTCGGCTATCTGCCGCGCTATGCGGGTATCGCCTCGCGCTTCGCGCCGCTGGCGAATTTGCGCAACCGCAGCGTCCTGCTGCGAAAGCTGTTCGAGCGTTGTGCGGGCATCAGCGCGCGCCGCGCCTTGCCTGCCTTCCGCAGCGATCCGTTCGCCCCGCCTGCGGAAGCGGTCGGACCCGTGGATGGGCGCGAGCTCGTGCTGTTCGCCGATACGTTCAATCGAATCTATGAGCGGGAAAACCTCGATGCCGCTCTGCGGGTGCTCGTCGCAGGCGGCTATCGCGTGCACATGCCAAAACCTGCGCGTGGAAACCGCGCGCTCTGCTGCGGCCGCACGTTCCTGTCCGCTGGTCTCGTCGATGAAGCCAGCTCCGAGCTCGACCGTCTCGTCGCCACCTTCGCGCCCTTCGCCGCACGCGGCGTGCCGATCGTCGGCCTGGAGCCGAGCTGCCTCCTGACGCTGCGCGACGAGCTGGCGGCGCTGCGCCAGGACAACGACGCCAGGGCGGTCGTTGCGCACGCACTCACTTTCGAGGAGTTTCTGGTGCGCGAGGCCGAAGCCGGCCAGCTGCAGTTGCCGCTCGGCGCGATCGCCGACAACGCCGTCGTGCACGGCCATTGCCATCAAAAATCCTTCGGGGCCCTCAGGCCGGTCGAGCAGGTGCTGCGGCTCGTCCCCGGCCTTGCGGTCGAGACCATCGATTCGAGCTGCTGCGGCATGGCCGGCGCGTTCGGTTATGGCGCCGACACATATGACGCCTCGATCGCGATGGCCGAGCTGTCGCTGCTGCCTGCCGTGCGCCGCGCCGACCAGACCACGTTGGTCGTTGCCGACGGCACGTCCTGCCGGCACCAGATCAAGGATGGTGCTCAACGCGAGGCGCTGCACGTCGCGCGCGTGCTAGCGATGAGCCTCGATCGCGCAGACACCAATTCAACTTCTCCAGCTGCAAAGGACCCCAGCCATGGCTGACCTCACCCTCGACACCGCCCGAAAAATCCTCGACGCCGCTTTCGCAAAGTCCACCGAGCTGAAGCTGAAGCCGCTGGTCGTCTCGATCCTGGACGCGCGCGGCGTGCTCAAGATCGCCGCCGCGCAGGACGGCACCAGCCTGATGCGCGCCGAGATCGCCCACGGCAAGGCCTATGGCGCCCTCGCGATGGGCATGGGCTCGCGCGCGCTGTACCAGCGGGCGCAGGAGCAGGCCTATTTCATCGACGCCGTGAACACCATCGTCAAGGGTGCGCTGGTGCCGGTCCCCGGCGGCGTGCTGATCATGGACGGCGCGACGCTGCTTGGCGCGGTGGGCGTATCCGGTGACACCTCGGACAATGACGAGGCTTGCGCGGTCGCCGGCATCCAGGCCGCGGGCCTGAAAGCCAACGCGGGGTAACCCACCCTACGCACCATCCCTTGCGCTACCCGACGGGCAAAACGCCCGATCCCTCGGTCAACCACCTCGCCGCAAAATATTCCACTTTACCGAATTTCGGTTTTGTCGTACACATTTCCCATCCTGATCCGGCGAAAAGGGCGGTCGTACGTCGTCACGAACCGCGGATCGGGCTGCGGTGGACGCGAGCAGCGCCGTCGCGGATGCGAGTTGCAGGGCGGGGCGATGGATTGAGCCGAACCCCGTGAGCACCTCGCAAGCCGCGTTGTACGAACGGCGCTCGATGCTGGTGAGGCCCTCGGGCGAAGACGCCCTGGGCTGAGCGGGAAGCTCGCGTACGGCAAAACCGTGTGGTCCTGGCCGTCGTCGCTACGGCCAAGTCTTGCGGATGCGGCATAGCGCCAACCGGCGCGGTGCCGGTAACTTCCGTCGGGCGAGGGAGGCCAGAAGGAATTCGGCTCCCGGGAGAGCACGGCATAAGCCGTCCAACCACTGCGCAGGGAAGGCCGTGTGTTCGGCTACACCTGTATGCTGCTGTGCGGCTCCTTCTGCGCTACACCTCGCGCAGCGGACCGCGGGTGCGAGGTCAGCACCCGGCCTTCCCTGCGCCCTTCGTTTTCAGAGGGCGTGAAGCGAAGCGCAAACCTCGGGCGGATCGGGCCGCGAGGCGGCGAAAGTGTGTCTGCAAGTCAAGGTGCGAACTGGAAGGGCGAGGCTGCTGCCTCATACTCCGTCATTGCAAGCGCAGCGAAGCAATCCAGACTGTCACCTCGGAGGGATTCTGGATTGCTTCGCTGCGCTCGCAATGACGAGGAGACAGCAGCGAGCGCCGCCCCCTCACCTCCCCGTCCAGACCGGCTTGCGCTTCTCGCTGAACGCTTTCAGGCCCTCCTTGGCATCCTCGGTCATCGCGAGCAATGCGATCTGGCTTTCGGTATAGGCAATGCTCTCGTCGAACGACATCGAGGCGATGGCGCGCATGGCGTATTTGCCGCGGCGGATCGCGGTCGGGGATTTGTCGACGATGCGCCCGATCAGCCAGTCGACCTTGGCGTCGAGCTCGGCCGTGGGCACGACGTAATTCAACAGGCCCGCATCCTTTGCGGCCCCCGCGTCGAACGGCTCGCCGGTCAGCGCCCATTCATTGATCAGGCGCCGCGGTGCGATCTCCTGCAACAGGCTCAACACCTGCATCGGAAACACGCCGACTTTCACTTCCGGCAGGCCGAAGATCACATGATCGGCTGCAACCGCCATGTCGGTCATGCAAAGAAGCCCCATGCCGCCGGCCATGCAGACGCCGCCCACACGCGCGATCGCGGGCTTGGTCGCGTTCTGCGCCAGGCGCAACAGATCGGCATAGTCGACATTTGGCCTGGAATGATCCATCGCGAAAGCCGCACCGGAATTCTGCAAGTCGGCGCCGGCGCAAAACGCCTTGTCGCCCGCGCCCGTCAGCACGATGACACGGACGTCCTTGTTCTCATGCGCGTCGCGATAGCCGCGTGCGATGCCGGCGATGACGTCGCCGTTGAGCGCGTTGCGCTTCTCCGGCCGGTTGATGGTGATCCAGAACGCCTGCCCGCGCTTCTCGGTGATGACGGCTGTGATGTCGGTCATGACGCTTGATCCTCGCTCCAGGTCTGCAGCCATTTGCGGCAGCTCCGGAGCGAGGTGCAAGGGCAATCTGAAGGGCAGCGGCGTTTTAGCGCCTCGACGCAAATCTGCGGCTCAGGTCGCAGCCGCTTTCCTGATCCAGACCTTGTTGTCGTGGAACGCAGCGCCACCGATCGGGGCAATGGTGTCCGCACCGGTCAGCATGTTGATGCCGAGGCCGCCGATATGATTCTTGTTGGGATGCACGGACTCCGCGATCAGCACGCCGCGGCGCACGCCGTCGAACAGCACGGCAATCAGCGTGGTCTCCCCTCTGTTATTGCCGAGCGTCACGGCATCGCCACCGGCGATGTCGAGTGCGGCGGCATCGAGCGGATGGATCATCACGCTCGCTCTGCCTTCGCGCGCCTGCGAGGACGGGGTCTCGTTGAAGGTGGTGTTGAGGAAGCTGCGCGACGGGCTGGTCGCAAGGCGGAATGGATGAGCCAGATCGGTGTGCTCGATCACGGCCCAATGATCCGGCAGGCCAGGCATCTTGTCGAAATCACCCATGGCCTGGCCGAACGGCGGATGCGCCCAATCTGCCCTAAAGTGGAATTTCTTGTCGGGATGAGCGAAGCCATCGAGATAATGCGAAGTGCGGAAGTCCGGCTGCAGATCGCGCCAGATGTCGGCTTCGAGACCGGCGATGTCGCCGTGATCGCTGAGCTTCAGCGTCGTGTCGATCAACTCGCGCGCCGTGAGCTCGAAGCCGGGATGCTTGGCGCCAAGCCGCGGCGCCAGCGCCTGCAACAGCTGATGATTGGAGCGGCATTCGCCGGGCGGATCGATCAGCTTGGGACCGACCGAGATATGCTGGTGGCCGCCGCCGTAATAGAGATCGTCATGCTCCATGAACATGGTCGCCGGCAGCACGATGTCGGCCATCTCAGCCGTCTCGGTCATGAACTGCTCGTGCACGGCGACGAACAGATCCTCGCGCGCAAAGCCCTGGCGCACCAGCGCCTGCTCCGGCGCCACCGTCATCGGGTTGGTGTTCTGGATCAGCATCGCCTTGACCGGGCCCTTGCCGAGCAGGGCCTCGGCATCGCCGGTGAGGATCCGGCCGACCTGCGATTGGTCGAGGGCGCGGACCGACCTGTCGAGCGCGTCGTGGCCTTCGATGACGGATTCGTTGAAGTGCCACAACGCGTAATTGTTGAAGAACGCGCCGCCGCCTTCGTACTGCCAGGCGCCGGTCACGGCGGGAATGCAGTTCGCGGCGTGCATCTGCATCGCGCCATTGCGCGAACGCGTGAAGCCATAGCCGAGGCGGAAAAAGGTCCGCTTGGTCTCGCCGACCGCCTTGGCAAAGGCCTCGATCTCCGCCACCGGCACGCCGCAGATTCCCGACGCCCATACGGGATTGCGTGTCTTCAGATGCGCCTCGAGTTCGGCGGGACAGTCGGTGTACTTGTCCATGTAGGCACGATCGGCATAGCCGTCGCGGAACAGAACATGCATGACGCCGCAGGCGAACGCGCCGTCGGTGCCGGGCCGCAGCAGGATCTTGATGTCGGCCTGCTTCATGGTTTCGTTGTCGTAGATGTCGACCGCTGCGATTTTCGCGCCGCGCTCCTTGCGGGCCCGCGCGGCATGCGTCATCACGTTGACCTGGGTGTTGACGGGATTGGTGCCCCAGATCACGACGAGATCGGACAGCGCCATCTCGCGCGGATCGACGCCGGCGATCTTGCCGGTGCCGACGGCAAAGCCGATGCGGCCGACATTGGCGCAGATGGTCTGGTAGAAGCGCGAGTATTTTTTCACATGCGTGAGACGGTTGAGACCGTCACGCATCACCAGCCCCATCGTGCCGGCGTAATAGTACGGCCAGATCGATTCCGCGCCGAAATCGCGCTCGGCCTGGTTGAAGCGATCGGCGATCTCGTCGAGCGCCTCGTCCCAGCTGATGCGCGCAAACTGGCCGGAGCCCTTCGGCCCGGTGCGGCGCATCGGATACATCACCCGTTCGGGATGATGGATGCGCTCGGCGTAGCGTGCGACCTTGGCGCAGACCACGCCGGCCGTATAGGTCTGCTTTTTCGAACCGCGGACACGGCCGATGCTACGGCCTTCGACCACCTCGACATCGAGCGCGCAGGCCGATGGGCAATCGTGCGGACAGGTGGAGTGGCGAATCTCGATCTTGGCGTGCTGGTTCATGTCCGATTTCGTAACATCAAAATACCTGCGAGCCGAGGGCATTTATCCGGCAACGCCCATGCAAAATGCTCAAACCGCACGCGCCTCATGTGCTTGCCGCGTCCGCAAAATGCCCTGCGGCCACACCGAAATTGGTCCGATGTCGCCGATACAATCGACTTTGTGAGACGTCGACAGTTCGCGCCCGCAGCCGTTACAGTGGCAGCCAACAAGAGCGAGGTCAGGGAGGTGGGCGTGACTGCTCGACATCTAATTTCGGTGCTCGTCGCCGGCCTGCTCGCTGCCTTCTCCGCAAGCCGGTGCTTGGCACAGGATTATCCTGCGCACCCTGTCCGCATTGTCGTGCCCTTCGGCGCCGGCGGACCGGCCGACGTTTCTGCGCGGCTGATCGGCCAGGGGCTCCAGCAGCGCTTTGGCCAGCCGTTCGTGATCGAGAACCGCACCGGCGCGGGCGGCGTCATCGGCACCGTCGAGGCGGCGAAATCGCCGGCCGACGGCTACACGTTGCTCATGATGTCCAACACGCAGACGGCGAATGAATCGCTGCTGACGCCGGAGCAGCGCAAATACGACCTGATGCGCGACCTCGCGCCGATCGCGCCGGTGAGCTATTCCGATCTCGTCATCGTGGTGAATCCGCAAGTCCCGGCGAAGACGCTCCAGGAATTCATCGCGCTCGCCAAGTCGCAGCCGGGTAAATTGAACTACGCGTCCTCCGGTCAGGGCACCCCGTACCACATGGCCGGCGAGCTGTTCAAAGCTATGGCCGGCATCGATGTCGTTCATGTGCCCTACCGCAACAGCGGCGAGGCGCGCAGCGGCGTGATAGGAGGCCAGGTGCAGATGATGATCGACGCGCTGCCGGCGATGGCGCCCAATATCGGCGAGAACCAGGTCCGTGCGCTCGCGACCACCGGCCAGCAGCGCTCGGCGGTGCTCCCGAACGTGCCGATCGCTGGCGAAGCAGGCGTTCCCGGTTACGAGGCGACAATCTGGCTCGGCCTGATGGCGCCGGCGGGTACGCCAAAGCCTGTCATCGACAAGCTCAATTCAGCCGTCAACGCGCTGGTGAAGCGACCAGACATCATCAAGCTCTGGACCGAGCAGGGTGCCGTGCCCATGTCGATGACACCAGAGGAATTCGAGAAGTTCCTGCGAGGCGACATCGCGAAATGGGCCGATGTCGTCAAGAAGTTCGAGAAGTCATGAGCCATGCCGATCATGCCCGATATTCAGTTCAAGCTTAACGGAGCTGCAGTCTCCGTTGATGTCGATCCGGATCAGACGCTGCTCGACGTGCTGCGCAGCCGGCTCGGAATCACCAGTCCGCATTTCGGCTGCGGCGCCGGTGAATGCGGGGCATGTCACGTCCTGGTCGGCGGCCATGCGATGGCCTCCTGCGATATGCCGATGTGGTCGGCGGCGGACAAGGACATCGTCACGGTGGAAGGCCTCGGGACGATGGAGCGACCGCACCCGTTGCAACGCGCCTTCATCGCCGAACAGGCGATGCAATGCGGCTATTGCGTCTCGGGCATCCTGATCAGCGCTGCGGCGCTGCTCGAACGTAATCCGTCGCCGGCGGAGGCCGAGGTCAGGGCTGCACTCGATCGCAATCTGTGCCGCTGCGGGTCGCATAACCGCATGGTCCGCGCGGTGCTGCGGGCGGCATCGGAGATGGCGGCATCATGACCGCGCCGCCCCCTGCTCCGAAACTGCCGGTCAGCCTGGCGGCCAATCCAAGGCTGTCGTCATGGGTGCGGTTCGCCAGCGAAGGCCGCGTGGCGATTTCGCCTGGCAAGGTCGAGATCGGCCAGGGCATCGTCACGGCACTGGCGCAGATTGCCGCTGATGAGCTCGACGTCGGCGTCAGCCGCATCGAGATGATCCGCACCTCGACGGCTGCGAGCCCAAATGAGGGAGTCACCTCCGGCAGCCTGTCGATCCAGCAATCCGGCCGCGCGCTACGCCACGTTTGCGCCGAGGTGCGCCGGCGCTTCCTCGCAGCAGCAGCGGAGCGTCTCGGCGTCGACGCGGCGCTGCTTGGTATCGACGACGGCACGATCTCGGGCCCCGGCAACATCAGGACCAGCTATTGGGAGCTGTCGGGAGAGGTGTCGCTCGACCACGATGCCGTTGCGGGCACTGTGGCAAAGACCATTGCCAAACGCGCCGTCGCCGGACATTCGGTCCAGCGCGTCGACATTCCCGACAAGGTGTTCGCGCGGCCGCGCTTCATCCACGATCATGCGCGGCCGGGGATGTTGCACGGACGCGTGCTGCGGCCGGACGTCGCCGGCGCGAGGCTGGTCGCGCTCGACGAAGCGGCCGCACGCGCCGTGTCCGCACCGGCCACGATCGTCCGCGACGGCGGCTTTGCGGGCGTCGCCGCCGACAGCGAGGCCGCCGCGGAAGCTGCGCTGAAAGCCTTACGCAAGGGCGCGACGTGGTCGGCCGGCGAGGCACTGCCCGATGAGAATGATCCGGCTGGTTTCCTACGAAGTCAGCCGGTCGAGACCACGGTCATCGACACCAGGGCAGCGGCTGCGGGAATGGCGACCCGCACGCTCCGCCGGCAGTACACCCGCCCCTATATCGCGCACGCCTCGCTCGCGCCGTCATGTGCCATGGCGCAATGGGATGGTGACCGGGTGCATGTCTGGACGCACAGCCAGGGCGTTTATCCGCTCCGCGCCGACCTCGCCATCGTGCTCAAGCTGCCGACCGAAAACATCGTCGTCGAGCACATGGAGGGCGCGGGCTGCTACGGGCATAATGCGGCCGACGATGTCGCGCTCGACGCCGTGCTGCTGGCGAAAGCCGCTGGCGGCCACCCGGTCCGGGTGCAATGGTCGCGCCGCGACGAGATGTCCCACGCACCGTTTGGTGCGGCGATGGCGATCGAGATCGAGGCCGATCTGGATGCCGACGACGAAATCGTCGGCTGGCGCCATGCGATCTGGAGCAATGGACATACCGCACGGCCTGGGCGTGCCGCGCAGCCCGCACTGCTGGCTGCAAGCGAGATCACAAATCCCTATCCGCGCATGACCTCGACAAATCCACCCGTTGCCAACGGTGGCGGCAGTGACCGCAACGCCGTTCCGCTCTACGATCTCCCGGCCTGGACCATCACGAGCCATCGCCTGCTGACCATGCCGGTGCGCACCTCGTCGCTGCGGACCCTCGGCGCGCAGGGCAACGTGTTCGCGATCGAATCCTTACTCGACGAGATCGCCGCCTTGCGCGGCGAAGATCCGATCTCGTTCCGTCTGCGGCACCTCAGGGATGAGCGCGCACGCGACGTCGTCCGCGCGGCGGCGCGACGCGCCGGCTGGAAGCCTGAGAGACGATCCGGCATCGGACATGGCGTGGGCTTTGCCCGGTACAAGAACAGCGGCGCCTATTGCGCTGCAATCGCTGAGATCGAAAGCGCCGAGGATATCCGCGTCAGACGGCTGACCCTTGCGGTCGATGTCGGCGAAGCCATCAACCCGGACGGCGTCATCAACCAGATCGAGGGCGGCGCCATCCAGGCAACGAGCTGGGTGCTGAAAGAGCGCGTTCGCTTCGACCGCACGCACATCACCTCGACATCCTGGACGGACTATCCGATCCTGACCTTCAGCGAGGTCCCGGCAGTGGATGTGGAAATCATCCAGCGATCGGAGATCGAGCCGGTCGGTGCCGGCGAAGCCGCGCATGGCCCGGTGACGGCGGCCATCGCCAATGCGGTCCAGGATTGCCTCGGAATACGCATCCGCGACCTGCCGATCACGCGGGACAAAATCATCGCAGCCATGGAGCGTGCACCGTGACCACAGTGAACATTTTGAGCGGCGGCGCGGCGCAGGGCCTGGTGCGTGGCCTCGGCAACGCCTTCAAGGCGCAGACCGGCTTTGACATCGACGGCGCGTTCGGCGCGGTCGGCGTGATGGCGGACAAGCTGCGTGCGAGCACCCCGGCAGATGTCGTGATCCTGACGCAGGCCCTGCTTGCAAAACTCGCTGCGGAGAAGCTTGTTGTCCCCTCCTCGATCGCCGATCTCGGGCGCGTGGAGACTGCCCTCGCCGTCCGCAGTCGCGATGCCAAGGCGATCGTCAGGACCGAAGCCGACCTGCGCGAGGTCCTGCGCTCCGCGGACGCCATCTACGTCCCTGATACCCAGGCCTCGACCGCGGGCCAGCACGTCGCAAAGCTGCTGGATCAGCTCGGCATCTCCTATGAGGTCACATCGCGCGTGAAGATCTTTCCGAACGGCGCAGCGGCCATGCGCGAACTGGCGGCATGCGCCGCGACGCGGCCGATCGGATGCACCCAGGCGACCGAGATCATCGCGACCGCAGGCGTTGTGCTGTCGGGCTCACTGCCACCGGGGTGCGAGCTGGTGACGATGTATACGACCGGCATCGCCATGCAGGCCGCGCATCCGAAGCAAGCGGCGGCGCTGATCGCACTGCTGACCGGGGCTGACCAGAGGGAGCTGCGCCAGCGCGTCGGCTTTGCAGGCTAGATGCGAACCTCATTTGTGCAGCTGCGTGAGACCGGTCGGCGGGCCGTCGACCCCGGTCCAGCCGCCGTCGACGAACAGCGTGCTGCCGCTGACATAGCTCGCAGCATCCGAAGCGAGATAGGCGACGGCTGTCGCGACCTCGTCGGCACTGCTCCAACGATTGAACACCGTGTGGCCCGCATACAGATTGTAGATGTCGGGCCGCTGCTTGAACGGGCTGGTCAGCGCAGTCTCCACGATGCTCGGCGCGATCGCGTTGACGCGCACGCCGGCATGCCCGACCTCGGAGGCAAAGCCCTTCACCAGAAGGCCGATCGCAGCCTTGGTCGAGCCGTAGACACCGAGGCCCGGCTCGATGGTCACCGCGCGCACCGAGGAGCACGCGATGATGCTGCCGCCCTTCTGCTCGACCATGATGCGGCCGAAGGCCTGGAAGAACCAGACGGTGCCCTTGACGTTGAGGTTCAGGACGCGATCGAGGTCCTCCTCGGTGTAGTCGAGAATCGTCTTGCGGATGTTGAGCCCGGGCGTCGTCACGGCGATGTCAAGCCGCGGAAATTTGTGCATCACGGTTTTGGCGAGCGCGTTGACATCGGCGGCGCCAGCAGCGTCGCACCCTGCGGCCTCGGCCCAGCCGCCCTTCTCCCGAATGCCCGCAGCTGTCGCCTCCGCGGCGTCAAGCGCGTGATCGGCGCAAACGACCTGCGCACCAAGTCCGGCCAGCGCCTCGGCGGACGATTTGCCGATGCCCGATGCGGCCCCGAGCACCACGGCCGTCTTGCCGGTGAGATCGAAGAGCTTGCGATATTCAGTCACGGTTACATCCTTTTCTTGTTGCGGTCAGGTCGCTTGTTGCGAACCAAGCGGCCGGGATACGAGAGGTTCAAATACAACGTTCGCGTCCCCGGCGATCGCCTCATCAATCTAAAAACGGCATCGATCGATACTCGCTTCAACTTGGACTCCTTGCTCGGCGCGCCCTTAGGAAGGCGAACGGGGAAATGGATCCAGGGAGGGGCGCTTGAGCGCGGAATTATCCGTCATCGTCGCCAGAGAAATCTCGCGCTGGGCTTTCGGCGCGAGAACCGCTGCCGCTTGCTGCAGCGCAACAGGGACACCCCCTCCTAATCTCCTAGTTGATCTTCTCGCAAACCGCTTCATATACTAATATATCAATTTACAGAGCACGCATGCCCGTCCGCTCGACGAAGACAACGGAAGCCGCGGCTTCAGCCATGACCAGTCCTCGCCGCGGTAAGCCACCCCAGCGAGCGACGGCTTCGGCGCGTATCTACAGCGAGCTGCGCGGCGAGCTGGTCTCGATGCGTCGCAGGCCGGGCGAGGTGATCTCGGAATCCGAGATCGCGCTCAGCTTCGGCGTCAGCCGCACGCCGGTGCGCGAAGCGATTCTCAAGCTTTCCGACGAAGGCCTGCTGGACGTTTTTCCGCAGTCCGGCATCTTCGTGTCCCGCATCCCGCTCGCCGCCCTGCCCGAGGCCATCATCATCCGCAAGGCGCTGGAGGAGACCACCGCGCGCTTCGCGGCCGAACGCGCCACGACGAGTCAGATCCTGCAATTGCGGTCGATCGTGGAACGCCAGCGGGAGGCCGATGAAGCTGGAGACCGCACCGCGTTTCATCAGGCCGATGAGCTGTTCCACGCCACCATCGCCGATGTCGCCAGACATCCCGGGATCTGGACGCTGATCCTGCATGTAAAGATGCATGTCGATCGTTATCGCCAACTGACGCTGCCGGTCGCCGGACGCATGACGCAGGTCATCGCAGAGCACGAACCGATCCTCGCGGCGATCGAGGCGCACGATCCGCAACGTGCAGGGATTGCGATGGAGCGCCATCTCGACCGGCTGCTTCGCGACATCTCGGAGACGCAACATACCAATCCGGAGTTTTTCGCCAGCACAGAGTGACCGGCTTTCCGGTCAACAAGACGACACAAAGAACTAATGAGGGAGACGACCATGCTACGCCGTGACTTCATCAAATTGAGCGCCGGACTGGGAGCTGCCACGCTGGCTCCGATCTCGTCGGGCCACGCCCAGACCAAGGCCGTCTTCAAGGCCGCTGACGTGCAGCCGGTCGGCTATCCGACAGTCGCCGCCGTCGAGAACATGGGCAAGAAGCTCGCCGAGGCAACCCAGGGCCGCCTCTCGATCCAGACCTATCCCTCCGCGCAACTTGGCGCCGAGAAGGAAACGATCGAGCAAACCCAGATCGGCGCGATCCAGATGCTGCGCGTCAGCGCCGGCGCCGTCGGTCCGATCGTCGACGACATCAACGTCGTCAACATGCCGTTCCTGTTCAAGAACGTGGCGCAATCCTGGAAGATGATGGACGGCGAGGTCGGCCAGGAGCTGCTCGACAAGATCACCGCGAGCCCCAACGCCAATCTGGTCGGCCTGTGCTGGATGGATTCCGGTGCACGCAGCTTCTACAACACCAAGCACCCCATCAAATCGGTCGCCGACGTTCACGGCCTGAAGCTTCGCGTGATCGGCAACCCGATCTTCATCGACATGGTCAATGCGCTTGGCGGCAACGGCATCGCGATGGGCTATGACCAGGTATTCTCCTCGCTGCAGACCGGCGTGATCGACGGCGCCGAGAACAACCCGCCGAGCTACGTTTTCAGCAACCACTACACCGTGGCGAAATACTACTCGCTGACGGAGCATCTGATCATCCCCGAGATTCTCTGCTTCTCCAAGCGGTCCTGGACCGCGCTGTCCGCCGACGACCAGGCGCTGATCAAGAAGTTCGCCCGCGAGGCGCAGCTCGAGGAGCGCGAGCTCTGGAAGAAGTACGAAACGACCGCGATGGAGAAGGCCAAGGCCGCTGGCTGCGAGATCGTGGAGATTGCCGACAAGAAGCCATTCCAGGATGCGGTCAAGCCGGTGTGGGACAAGTATGGTCCGAAATACCAGGCCATGATCCAGCGCATCCAGACGCTCTGAACGTTCTCGAACCAAAGCCGAAGCGCGACAATCACTCATCGCGCTTCGGCCTCGACAATCTGAACCACTGACAGAGCAGGAAACGCGGATGGCCGCACTGTTTCGCCGAGCGATGGACTATCTCTACCTGTTATGCGTGATCGTCGGCTGCACCGCGCTGGTCGCGATCTCCGCGGTGATTCCGTGGGCGGTGTTCACGCGCTACGTGCTCAACAGTGCGGCTTCATGGCCAGAGCCGACGGCGGTTCTGCTGACGATCGTGCTGACTTTCATCGGCGCAGCCGCCGGCTACCGGCTCAACCTCCATATGAGCGTTGGCTATTTTGCCAAGAAACTGCCGCCGCCGCTGCAAAAGGCAACCGACATCCTGGTGCAGCTGCTGATGGCGCTGATCGCCCTGTTCATGGTGATCTGGGGCGAACGTCTGGTCCAGGTCACCTGGTACAACACGATCCCTGATTTCCCCTCGCTGTCGGTCGGCGTCACCTATCTGCCGATTCCGATCGGCGGACTCTGCCTTCTGCTCTTCGTGATCGAGCGAATTTTCCTCGGCGTGCCGCCCGACCCGATCGGCAGGCACTCCGAAACCGCCCCCTTCGAGTGAGCCGGGAGTTCTCGCAATGGACATCTTTATCCTCCTCGGCACGATGATCGTCTGCTTCCTGATCGGCATGCCGATCGCCTATTCGCTGGCAATGGCGGCGATCGCCGGCGCATTGTCGGTCGGCATTCCGCTCGAAGCCTTGATGCTGAAGATCTCGGACGGCGTCAGCAAAGTTGCGATGCTGACGATTCCGTTCTTCGTGCTCGCCGGCGCCATCATGGCCGAAGGCGGCATGGCGCGGCGGCTTGTCGCCTTTGCCGACGTTCTGGTCGGCTTGACGCGACTGCGCGGCGGCCTCTCGATCGTCAACGTGCTGGCGACGACCTTCCTCAGCGGCATCTCCGGCTCTGCCGTTGCCGACACGTCGGCGATCGGCTCGGTGATGATCCCCCAGATGGAGAAGAACGGCTATCCGCGGGTGTTTGCGACCAACCTCACCATCTCCTCGTCGGTTCAGGCGCTGCTGGTGCCGCCGAGCCACAACGCCGTGCTCTATTCGCTCGCCACCGGCGGTACCATCTCGATCAGCGCGCTGTTCATGGCTGGCGTTTTCCCAGGGCTGCTGATCGGATTCTCACTGATCATGCTGTGCCTGGTGATTGCCTATCGCGAAGGTCACCCGCAGGGCCGTACCGTGCCGGCCAAGGAAGCCGTCAAGATCACGATCGACGCGGCCTGGGGCCTGATCACGCTCGTCATCATCCTCGGCGGCATTCTGGGCGGCATTTTCACCGCGATCGAAGCCGGCGCGGTCGCCTGCATCTGGGCATTCTTCGTCACCATGTTCGTCTACCGCGACTACAGATGGCGCGACCTGCCGGTGCTGCTGCACCGGACCTTGCGCACCGTTGCGATGGTGATGACGCTGATCGCCTGCGCCTCCGCCGTCGGCTACATCATGGCGCTGACGCAGATGCCGGCGAAAATGACGGCGTTCTTCCTGTCGATCTCCAGCAACAAATACGTCATCCTGTTGCTGCTCAACGTCCTGCTGCTGCTGCTCGGCACGCTGCTCGACATGGCGCCGTCGATCCTGATCGCAACGCCAATCCTCCTTCCCGTGATGCAGAATTTCGGCGTCGATCCGGTGCACTTCGGCATGATCATGCTGCTCAACCTCGGCATCGGCTTGTGCCATCCGCCGGTCGGTGCGATCCTGTTCGTCGGCTGCGCCGTCGGCAAGGTCTCGCTCGAAGACGTCATGCGCAAGATCTGGCCGTTCTACGGCGTCATGCTGTTCGTGCTGATGCTCGTCACCTTCCTGCCGGAGATTTCGCTCTGGCTGCCGCGTCACATCCTGCACTGAATCAGGTCGCGCCGGTTTGACGTCGCCAGCGGCTCGAGGGTCACAAGGCGGGGCGGCACGTCGGCTCCTGCCATCTCGAGAAGCTGCACAAACCTCGACGGCTAGGCTCTCACTCGCCGTCGAGGCCGCTTTCGGCAAGCTCACGCAGCGCATCGATGTCGAGCACGACGATGGCGCCATGCTCGAGGCGCACCCAGCTTCGTGCGGCCCAGGCGCGCAATTGCTTGTTGATGCTCTCGCGCGTCATCCCAACCATCTCGCTGATCTCCTGTTGGGTGATCGCGAGCGTGCCGCTGCCGGAATCGAGCTTGCGTTCCTCGGTGAGACCAAGCAGCGCGCTTGCAAGCCGGCCCGGCAGATTCTGCAAGATCACCTGTTCGACCTGCTGGCTGGTCCAGCGCAGCCGCGCGCAGAGCAGCTCGATGAATTTCATCGCGAGCGCCGGCTGGCTCTTCACGAACGGCAGGAAGTCGCGGCGGTCGATGATGTAGAGTTCGCAGTTGGTGTTTGCGGTCGCATCCGCCGACCGCGGCGCACCATCGAGTACGGCGATCTCGCCGAAGATTTCGCCCGGGCCGATCAGATTGAGAATAGCGTTCCGCCCGTCGGGCGACGAACTAGAGATCTTCACCGTTCCCGTGATCACCGCGAACAGATTATTGCCGGGATCGCCCTTGGCGGCGATGGTCGAACCACGCTTGACGGTGGTGTGCTTGGCGTAGCGGCACAGCTGATCCAGCGCTTCCGGATCCAGATCTGCGAAGATCGGATGCTTGCGCAGGACCGACAGTTTGTTACCCGACAACTGCCGGGGGTCGCCGGTCTTGTCCTGAGGCACGCCGGGACTCCTGAGACTGCGAGGCACTGGAGTTCCTCCGTAGTCAACGTTAGCGGGCTTTTCAACCGGAAAGCACGGACAGACCTCGAGAGAAAGGCTGCCAAAATGCCGCGATTGCGCCCCGGAGCCGCACCTGCAGGGTGCGCTGATGCGCTTCAGCCCATGCACAGTTGCAGGGATGCAAGCCAAAAGAGGCCCCTGCGCACGCCGGAAGGGCAAGAATGCGCTGGGGAATGCCTGTCGAGCCGGATCAATCTTGGCCACACACCCGCCCTACTCCGCGGCAAACACGCCCGAATCGTCCCCACAACTGGGCGGATCAGAGCTTCATGCAGACGTCGCAGATATCAGGCTCGGCCGGATCCGGCTTGATCTCGAAACCGAACTGCCGGCACATCTCCAGCATCACGACGTTCTCCTTGAGCACGTCGCCCGAGATCGTCTTGAGCCCTTCCGACTTCGCGTAGTCGATCATCAGCTGCATCAGGGCCCAGCCGAGCCCCCTGCCCTTGAGGTCGGACCGCAGCAGGATCGCGTACTCGCCGCTCTCGTAGACCGAATCCGAGTGGAGTCGCACCACGCCGACCATCTCGTTCTTCTCATCGAAGGCGATGAAAGCCATGGCGCGCGCATAATCGAGCTGCGTCAAGCGCGCGATAAACTCATGCGTGAACTCCTTCATCGGCGCGAAGAAGCGCAGGCGGAGATCCTCAGGCGTGACGTGACGCAGGAATTCGTGGATGGTCGGTTCGTCTTCGGGGCGAAGCGGCCGCGCGAAAATGCGCCAGCCGTCCTTGAGTGCGAGCCGGCGCTCCCATTGCGAGGGATAGGCGCGGACAGCGAAATTGGCCGGGCCTGAGCCCGCAAATTTGCGCTGCGGCGGCCGCACCGCGACGCGGGCATCGACGGCGGTCACGCCGGTTTCGTCGGCCAGCAGCGGATTGATGTCGAGCTCGCGTATCTCAGGGATGTCGGTTGCCATCTGCGCCAGCTTGACGAGCACCAGTGCGACCGCGTCATGCTTGACTGCCGGCACATCCCGGTACGCAGGCAACAACCGGGACACACGTGTACGCTCGATCAGGTCACGGGCGAGCTGCAAATCGAGCGGCGGCAGCGCCAGAGCCTTGTCGTTGATGATGTCCACCGCCGTGCCGCCGCGGCCGAACACCACGACGGTGCCGAAGGTCGGATCGTCGGCGAGGCCCAGGATCAACTCGCGCGCCTTCGCTTTGACGACCATCGCTTGAACGATGATACCGTCAATACGGGCTTCGGGCCTTAACTTTCTCATTCGCGCAAGTATATCGACCGCGGCTGCGCGCACCGCGGCCGGCGTGGTCAGATTGAGCACGACACCGCCGACATCGGATTTGTGCGCGATATCGCGCGACAGGATCTTGAGCACGACGGTGGCACCTTGGGCGAATATCCCGTCCGCGTAGGCGACCGCCTGATCGACATCATCAGCCGCAAAGGTCGGCACCATCGTGATGTCATAGCACCCGAGCAGATGCTTGATCTCGACGGGCTCAAGCCATTTACGTCCGTCGGCCATGGCCGTCGCAACGACCTGTCTTGCAGCCGCCACATCAGGCACGAACCTATCCGGTATCGCCGGCGGCACCTGGCTCAGCTCGTCGACCACCTCGCGATGCCGGACCATATGCATGAAGCCGCGCACCGCGTCGTCTTCAGTCGGATAGTTCGGGATGCCAGCGGCGGACAGCGTCGCGATGATGTCCTGATCCGCGCCGACCCAGGCCGCAAGCACCGGCTTGGCCCAACTGCGATGTTTCTCACGATATTTGACAACGAGCTCGGTAACGGTCGCCGCGATCGCGTTGGCCGATGCAATCGCGGTCTGCACGTTGAGCACGAGGATCGCATCATTGCCAGGATCGTCGAGCAGGACCTCCAGTGCCGCAGCATAGCGCGAGGCATCTGCGTCGCCGACGATGTCGACTGGATTGGTGCCGGACCAGGTCGGCGGCAGCACCGCAGCGAGCTTCTCGCGCGTCTCCGGCATCATCGGCGCGGGAATTCCGCCGAGCTCGGCCAGCCGGTCGACCGCCAGGACGCCGATGCCACCGCCATTTGTCAGAATCGCGAGTCGTTTTCCCGCCGGCGCCCCGATCCTGCCGAGCGTCTCGGCACAATCAAACAGCTCGCGCAGATCGGACACCCGAAGAACACCGGCGCGGCGGAAGGCCGCGTCATAGACCGCATCCGCACCGGCGAGCGCGCCCGTATGCGTGGCAGCCACCGTCGCCCCCTGCGTCATGCGCCCCGACTTCACCACGACAACGGGCTTCACACGCGCCGCGGCACGCGCTGCCGACATGAACTTCCGTGCGTCCTTGATGGCCTCGATATAGAGCAGAATCGCACGCGTTTTTTGGTCCATCGCGAAATAGTCGAGCAAATCAGCGATATCGACGTCGATCTGATCGCCGATCGTGACGATGCCGGAGAAGCCGACGCCACGCTGCGCAGCCCAATCCACCATGCCGGCCGCGATCGCGCCCGATTGCGAGATCAGAGCGAGGTTTCCGGCCCTCGGCATGTGCGCGGCGAAACTCGCGTTGAGGCTTGCGCCGGGCATCATGATGCCGAGGCAATTCGGGCCGATCAGCCGCATGCCGTATTTGCGGGCGGTCGCAACGGCGGTCTCCTGGAGCGATCCCGATCCATGGCCGAGTCCCGACGAAACGATCAGGGCCCCGGCCGAGCCAACGCGACCAGCCTGGTCGATGATCGCAGGGACCTCACGCGCCGGCGCAGTAATGACGATCAGCTCGGGCACGAACGGCAGGTTGTCCAGGCTGCTCACTGCCGCGATACCGCCGATCTCGGCATGGCGCGGGTTGACCAAACCGAACGGCCCCTTGAACTCCGCCTTACGAATGTTCTCCAGGACCGCCCGTCCGACGGACACCGGGCGAGCGCTTGCGCCGACCAGTGCGACCGACCGGGGCGACAGCAGGGTTTTCAGGCGGTAGGTCGACATGATCACACCAGTCCGATCGGGCACCGGGCGACAAAAGCTAACCCAGACCGGGATTGAAACGCACCTAGTGCGACATCATCACCCAGCATGGTGGCTGACCGATGACGGTCTTGGTCACGCCGCCCCAGACGGTCTCGTTCAGGCGCGAATGTCGGTAAGCGCCCATGACGATGGCGTCGACGGCGTGGGCCTCTGCCCAACTCCCCAGTACCTTGCCGATCGAGCTCCCGCTGTCCTTCACGGTTTCGAAGGACGCATAGACCCCGTGTTCCCTCAAGTGATGGACGAGGCTGTCGCCCGATTGCGTGATTGCGTCGCCCTCGTCACCGGCCACCGTGATCACCCGCACCATGGCGGCGGCCTGCAGGATCGGCAGCGCGTCCCCGACCGCGCGTGCGGCGCGCGCCGAATGGTCCCAGGCAATCACGACATTCTCGAACTCCGGCCGCAGCCTCTCCACATGCTGCTCTGGACATAGCAACAGCGGCCGGCCGGACTGGAACAGGAACGTTTCAACGATGTTTTCGGTTCTGCTGTCGTGTGGCCTCACGGGGATCAAACTGAGATCGCTGACGCGTGCCTGCTCCGCCAGGGTCGACGCGATCTGATCCGCCGGCACCTTGCCCGATCGGCCTTGGGCACGAATGCCGGCACGGGAGGTCGCGTTGGTGAATGCATTCAGGAGTTGCTGCATATCTCCCGCTTCGCCCATATTGCTGAGTTCGGCAGGCTTGGGGTCATCGGGAAACACGACCGTCGGCCGCACGAAGGCATCGTCTTCGAGCGCGAGCCCCGTGATCCGGGCGCCGAGGTCGGCGGCGACTGCGACGCACTTCTCAATTGCGGCTAGCGTGGGCGCACGCGGCTCGCCAACGAGCGGCAGAAAGACGTCCTTGATGGGCATCGGATTCTCCTCGCACGCCAGAATAGGCGACCTCCGGTCCGGATGCTTGATCCTCCTCAAGCCGGGAAAACTCCGCCTCGCCAGCCCACGACAGCATTTGATGGAAGTCAAGCGGCGGTCACGACTTAGAGGTTACCCTGGCTTGCGGCCGGACCGCTTGGTGCTACCATCTGCAACATGCCGGCAGGGATGACGGACAGTTCTGCGACCCAGGAACGGATCTTCGCGGCTCTGACCGCGCACGCCGGCGTGAAGCGGATCGACACGCACGCGGCTTCGGTCTTCCTCGACGGAAGGCGCGCGCTGAAGATCAAGCGCGCGGTGAAGTATCCATTTCTTGACTATTCGACCCCCGATAAACGCAAGGCGGCCTGCGAGGAGGAAGTCAGGATCAACAGGCCACACGCGCCGGAGATCTATCGTGGCGTCGTCGCCGTCACGGAAGAACCCGACGGGTCCGTGACGATCGACGGCAACGGCCGGCCTATCGAATATGCAGTGGATATGTCGCGTTTCGATGAGAACCGGACGCTCGATCATCTGGCCAAGGCGGGACGGTTCGACGCGGACCTTGCATCGGCGGTCGCCGACGCGATCGTGGCTTCACACGCGGCAGCGTTTCCCATCGACGGCAAAAGATGGGTTGCTTCGATCCCCGCCCTGATCGACGGCAACAGCAATGGCCTGAGAAAGGGCAATCATCTCCCGACTGCGGCGATCGAGCAGCTTGGGCAGGCCTCGCATGCAGCGTTCCTGCGTGTTCGACCTTTGCTTGAAGAGCGCGCCCGCCGGGGTTTCGTGCGCCGTTGCCATGGCGATTTGCATCTTGCGAATATCGTGTTGATCGAGCAGCAGCCCGTGCTGTTCGATGCCATCGAGTTCGACGCAGAGATGGCGACGGTCGACGTGCTGTACGACTTCGCTTTCACGCTGATGGACCTGTTGCGCCACGATCAGCCGCTGGCCGCAAACAGCATGTTCAACCGATACCTTGCCACGACGTCAGTCGACAATCTCGATGCGCTCCGCGCGCTGCCACTTTTCATGTCCATTCGCGCGGCCGTTCGCGCCCAGGTGGCCTTGGCACGGCTGAAGCCAACGCATTCCCAAGATGTCGGCGGTCTTGACCAAGCGCGTCGCTATTTCGACCTTGCCCGGGCGCTGATCCAACCTCCCCGGCCCCATCTTGTCGCGGTGGGCGGCCTGTCGGGTAGCGGCAAGACCGTCTTGGCACGGGCGCTCGCGCCGACCGTAGCACCAGAGCCAGGCGCCGTCGTGTTGCGCAGCGACGTCATTCGCAAGCAGTTGTTCGGGGTCCCCGACACAGAGCGGTTGCCGCCGACTGCATACACGCCCGAGCTTGCCGAGCGGGTCTACGCGACTTTGGCCGAACGCGCCCGGCGCGTGCTGGCCCAGGGCCATTCGGCTGTTGCCGAGGGTGTGTTCGCTCGTGATTTTGAGCGGGATGCCTTCGCCGCCCTCGCCCGCGACTGCAACGTGCCTCTCACCGGACTCTTCCTGGTCGCCGATCTGGCAACCCGGCAGGCTCGCATCGGCGGCCGCCGCGGCGACGCTTCGGATGCCACGCAAGAGGTTGCCGCGTTGCAAGAGCGCTATGATATCGGCCATATCGGCTGGGCGACCATCGATGCATCCGGGACACAAGCGCAGACGCTCCAGAGCTGCCCGGACGCAATCGCCAAGGGCAGGTAAGGCAATCTGATTGGCGCGGACAAGGATGGCGCGACCCACCAGGAGTTCGACGGCGACCGCCCGCACCAAGACGGCGGCGAGCCGCAATATGCTGCCCGGCCGCCTCAGCTCGGGCATGGCTTGCGACACCGCCTTCCGAATCATCGCCCGCCGTCACCTCGCCGCCGTCCTCGCCCAGCATGCGGGCACCTGCCGAGGCGATCCCGAAGCGCTGCATCAGATCCGCATCGCACTAACCCATCTGCGGACCGCGATCCGCTTCTTTTTCCCAATGCTCGACGATGCGCTGCGCCCCAAAGTCTGGGCCGAGCTGAAATGGCTGAACAGCCAGCTCGGCATGGTGCGGGATCTCGACGTCGCGATTGAACGCGTGGTGGCCGAAACAGGTGACGAGCTCGCCGTGGTTGCCGAACTGCAGCACTGGGACGACAAACGCGCCGAAAGCCATCGCCTGTTGGCTCGCGCTCTGCAATCGGCGCGCTATCGCCGCCTGGTCGAACAGACCTCGAGCTGGATCGAGAGCGGCCCCTGGTCGACAAGGCGTAGCAAGGAGGCCATCAGACTGCGCCGCTGTCCCCTCGCCGAGCACGCGACGGCGCAGTTGACCGATTGGGAAAAGACGCTGCTCAGAAAGGCCCGGAAACTGCGCAAGCTCGACGTCGGGAAACGGCACAAGTTGCGGATTCTCAACAAGCGGCTGACCTATTCGATCGAGTCGCTAGAGGATTTATTCGCCGACAAGTCGCTGACGAAACAAAAATCGATCCTCAAGCAATTGCGCAGGGCACAAAAATCCCTTGGACAGCTGAACGACGATGTGCGCGGTCAGACGCTGGCCGCTTCACTGAACGAGGCAGTTCCCGGAGCCGGGATTCGCTTCCTCGACCGCAAGCAGGAAAAGAAGCTATTGCGAACGGCTTCGACGGCCTATCGCAAGGTCGAGAAGAGCAAGCCGTTCCGCGCCTCCGACCTGACACCGGATGCGCGAGCAGAGGATTAGGCATTCGCAAGCGCGGCTTGACCTGGGTCAACTTCCACCTTCGCCGCTGATCTAGACCTCGGACATCGATATTCATGCGAACCTGCGGAGTTCTCCCATGCGCGCTCACCAGATCATGACGCGATCGGTCATCTCGGTCACGCCGGACACCAGCATCGTCGAGGCTGCGAACATCATGCTGAAGCGCCACGTCAGCGGGCTCACCGTTGTCGACAACAGCGGCAAGCTGATCGGAGTGGTCTCGGAAGGTGATTTCATCCGGCGCAGCGAAATCGGTACCGGTCGCAAGCATGGCCGCTGGCTGCGCTTCATTCTCGGGTCCGGAAAATCAGCCAGCGATTTCGTCCACGAGCATGGCCGCAAAGTCGCGGAAGTCATGACTGTCTCACCTGTGACCATCACCGAGGATACCGCGCTTCCCGAGATCGTCGATCTCATGGAGCGGAACAACGTGAAACGCCTGCCGGTGGTTCGCGGCGAGAAGATCGTCGGTCTCGTGTCGCGCACCAACCTTCTACAGGCGGTAGCGGGTCTCGCCCGCGACGTGCCGGATCCGACGGCCGACGACGATCACATCCGCAGCCGCATCATCAATGCAATGGAGACATACGACTGGTGTCCCTTCGGGCTGAACGTGATCGTACGCGACGGCATCGTTCATTTGAACGGTGTCATCACCGAGGAACGGGCGCGGCAGGCCGCGATTGTTGCCGCTGAGAACGTCGAAGGTGTCAAGAAGGTGCACGACCATCTGTGCTGGGTCGACACGATGTCGGGCGTTTATCTGAACTCACCCGAGGACGAGAATCTCTCCAGGGCGAGCTGAGCGCGGCCTAGCGGGGAATGACAGCGGTGGCTTCGATCTCGACGCGCGCCGCTTTCTCGACGAGACGAACGACCTGGACCAGCGCCATCGCGGGATAGTGCGCGCCGAAGACGACGCGGTAGATCCTGCCGAGCTCCTTCAGGTTCGTCAGATACTCCTCCATGTCGACGACATACCAGGTCAGCCGCACGAGATGCTCGGGCCGCGCACCGGCCTCGCCAAGAATCTCGGCGATATTGCTCAAGGCCTGATGCACCTGCGCAACAAAACCGTCCGCAAGACGTTCCTGGGCATCCCAGCCGATCACGCCGCCGGTGACGACAATGCGTCCCTCGGCAGCCATTCCATTGGCATAGCCCTTCGGCATCGGCCAACCGGATGGCTGGAGCACTTGCGCCCTGGGACGGGCGTCATCCTCGGCAGCGGTCTGCAGCACAGCGAGCTGGGGGCCTTTCGGCGTCGTCACGGACAATTCTCGATCCTCATCTCATTCCGCCGCGACGCCTGAGGACGTCACCGCCGCCTGCGCCAATTGCCGCAAGGCGAAGCGCTTCAATTTTCCGGTCTCGGTCTTCGGCAGCTGCGTCACGAACTCGATCGCGCGCGGATATTTATACGGCGCAATCTCACGTTTGACGTGCTCTTGCAACTCGGCTGCGAGCTTTGCGTCCGGCATCACGCCGGCCGCGACGATGACGTAAGCCTTCACGATCATCCCGCGCGCCTCGTCCGGCGCACCGACGACGCCGCACTCGGCGACCGACGGATGCGTGAGCAGGGCTGCTTCCACATCCGTGCCCGCGATATTGTATCCGGATGATACAATCATGTCGTCAGAGCGCGACTGGTACCAGAAATAGCCATCGCCATCCATCAGATAGGTGTCGCCGGTGATATTCCAGCCGTTCTGAACATATTTCCGCTGGCGTTCGTCGGCAAGATAGCGGCAGCCGGTCGGCCCGCGCACCGCGAGCTTCCCCATCGTCCCCGGCGGCAAATCATTGCCCTCATCATCGACGATCTTCGCCTCATAGCCGGGCACCGGCTTGCCGGTCGCGCCCGGACGTATTTCGTCTTCAGTCGCGCTGATGAAGATGTGCAACAACTCTGTCGAGCCGATCCCGTCCATCAACTTGATGCCGGTTGCCTTCAGCCAGGCATCGAATGTCGGCTTAGGCAACGTCTCGCCCGCGGATACGCATTTGCGAAGCGAGGAGATGTCGCGGCCCGCGAGTTTGCTTATCAACGCGCGATATGCAGTCGGTGCCGTGAAGCAGACTGTGGTCCTGTATCGCTCGATAGCGGACAGCATATCGTCCGGGGTCGTCTTCTCCAGCACCACGAAGGAAGCGCCGATGTGCAACGGAAACAGCACGCCGCCAAAGCCGAAGGTGAAGGCCAGGGGCGCGGAGCCAATGAATCGATCCTTCTGCTCGGCTCGCAGAATATTGCGCGCATAACCGTCGCACACCGCCAGCATGTCCCGGTGGAAATGCATGGTGCCCTTTGGATCGCCCGTCGTGCCCGACGTGAACGCGATCAGGCAGACATCGTCCGCGGCGGTATCGACCGCGGTAAACTCCGGACTTGCATCCGCGATCAGCGCCTCGAGCGAATCGGAAGCGCCATTGCCCCAATACACCACGTGCTTGAGACCGGGCGCCGCCAGCTTCGCTCTTTCCATCTCATCGGAGAGTTTTCCGTCGCAGAGCGCGAGCGTGATCTCCGCCTTCTGAATTGGATAGGACAGCTCCTTGGCGCGCAGCAGCGGCATCGTCGCCACGCAGATACCACCGGCCTTGATCACCGCTAAATACGTCGCAACCATCATGGCGCTATTGGCGGAGCGCAGCATCACGCGTCCACCCGTGACGAGACCGAGCTTGCCAACGAGCACATTGGCAATGCGATTCACGAGCTCTTGTAGTTCGCGATAGGTGTAGCTCACGGCGGGACTGATGACGCAAGGCGCGTCGCCGTGGCCCTGCTCGATCCAACGGTCGAGGAAATAGGTCACACAGTTCAGTCGCGGCGGATAGCGGAGTTCCGGCCGCGTGAAGATGAACTCCGGCCAGAGCTCGGGCGGCGGCAGATGTTGCCGCGCAAATGTATCGACATGGGCCGTCGCGGCGTCGCCGTCATGCGAGCCTGAGACTTGCACCTTGGCAGCGTTGGCCATCGCACGCTCCTTTCAGCATGGAAAGCACCCGGCAGCACTCAACGGAAAACATTTTAGGCTTAAAACAATTCGGCGCAATAGCGGATTTGGGCATCCTATGCATTTTCGTCCGGCAAGGTGGAATTGGCGGCCGGGGAACCCGCAACGTCAGGGGCGGCGCCGTGCGGCGGATTTCTGCGCAGACCCCTTGGTCTTGGCCAGGAGCCGCATCAGCTCGCGCACGTCCTTCGGGGTCAAATCGGCGAAGAGATCGGCGATCCAGGTCTCGTGCTCTGCGGCCATTCGGCGGAACTCCGCGCGGCCGACCTTTGTGAGGCGGATCACCTGGACCCGACGGTCGGTCTCCGAGGTACGGCGGTCGAGATGGCCGGATTCCACTAGGCGCTCGACGAGGCCGGTGACGTTGCCGTTGGACACCATCATGCGCTTGGAGACATCCGATAGCGTCATGCCGTCGGGCGCCTTGTCGAGCTGCGCCATCAGGTCGAAACGAGGGAGCGTGACATCAAAGCGCTGCCGCAGGCGACCGCGGACCTCACCCTCGATCAGGGTCGTGCAGGTGAGCAGGCGCAACCACAGCCGAAGTTCTTCGGCGTGGTCCTCAGGCGTTTCGACGGCCTTGGTCTCGGAATCGAGCATCTTGGTGCAATCACTCACGGCCGGCATTGGCGCCGCCCCGGATTCCCTAATGTTTTGAGCTTCAAGTAAATCCGCGCCGGCCGCAAGCCTAAAGCTGTAACAATCGATCGCACAGCGATCTCTTTAAGGTTGAAGCAATTGGCGCGCCGCTTGCATGCTCCGCTGCCCGCATCAAGGTGACGCCGTGAGCTTGGCTTGCCGCGTGCGCCGTCATCGGCATAATCTTCGATCGGAGTACGCGGCTTGCAACGCAGCTCTGATGTCACGGTGGAGAAATCATGAAAATGCAACGGACCTTGGCTGCGGCCGCCTTGCTGCTCGGTGCCGCGATGGGCCCTGCCCTGGCGCAGGAAAAGATCAAGCTGGGCGTGATCGTGACCCTGTCGGGGCCGGCCGCCGCGCTGGGCCAGCAGGTTCGCGACGGCTTTGCGCTCGCGATGAAGGATCTCGGCAATAAGATGGATGGTCGCGATGTCGAGGTTGTCGTGGTCGATGACGAACTGAAGCCTGACGCGGCGGTAACCAAGGTCAAGGGTCTGCTCGAACGCGACAAGGTCGACTTCGTGGTCGGACCAGTGTTCTCCAACGTCCTTCAGGCCATCCACCGGCCCGTGACCGAGGCGAAGACCTTTCTGATCAGCCCGAATGCCGGCCCGTCGACCTATGCCGGCAAGGACTGCAACCCGTTCTTCTATGTGACATCGTACCAGAACGATCAGGTGCACGAGATCCTTGGCAAAGTGGCGCAGGATCGCGGCTACAAGCGGATGTACCTGATGGTGCCGAACTATCAGGCCGGCAAGGATTCGGTTGCCGGCTTCAAGCTCGACTATAAGGGTGAGATCGTCGAAGAATCCTATATGCCGCTGAACACGCTGGATTTCCAACCGGAGCTGTCGAAGATCTCCGCGCAGAAGCCCGATGCGCTGTTCACGTTCATGCCGGGCGGTCTCGGCGTCAACCTCGTCAAGCAATACAAGCAGGCTGGCCTTGCCGACAGCATTCCGGTGCTTTCGGCTTTCACCGTGGATGAATCGACTCTGCCCGCGCAGCAGGATGCCGCCGTTGGGATGTTCGGCGGCGCGAACTGGGCGCCCAACCTCGACAACCTCCAGAACAAGAAGTTCGTCGCCGCCTACGAGGCCGCCTACAACACTGTGCCCGGCACCTACGCGTTCCAGGCCTATGACGCCGCGATGCTGATCGACAGCGCGGTCAGGGCTGTGAAGGGCGACTTCTCCAACAAGGACGCCGTTGCGGCTGCCCTGAAGAAGGCGGACTTCACATCGCTGCGCGGGTCGTTCAAGTTCAACACCAACGGCTATCCGATCCAGGATTTCTATCTGACCAAGGTCGCCAAGCGTCCGGATGGCAAATTCCAGACCGAGATCGTGCAAAAAGTTTTCGAGAACTACGGCGACCGCTATGCCAAGGACTGTAAGGCAAACTAAAGCTGCGCGTCGCGTGAAGGGAGGACGGCAATGAAGAGCGAGATCACCGGCATCACCCGGGCCAATGAGGGGATCCAGGGCATTTCCTGGAACATTCTCGGCCAGACTTATGTTCCAAAGAGCAACACCGAGAACAGCTTCTCCTGGCACGCGACATTGCCGCCGGGCACGTTCGTGCCCCCGCACATCCATCCCGACCAGGACGAATATCTCTACATGCTGGAGGGGAAGCTCGACTTCGTGCTCGGCAATTCGGAGGCGCAGGCCACGCCTGGCGATTTGATCCGGCTCGGCATGGGCGTGCCGCACGGCATCTTCAACAAATCAGACCAGACCGCGAAAGTGCTGTTCTGGGTATCGCCGACCAAAAAACTGTTCGACCTGTTCTGGGGCCTTCATAACATGAAGGAGCAGAAGCCGGAGGACGTGGTGGCGATGGCCGCCGAGTTCAACATCCACTTCCTGCCGCCGCCTCCCGGCGCCGGCTAGCGGATGCTTTAGGCCCGCACCGCGGCTAGGCCCGGCACCGCAGCGAACCCAGCCTTCGTGGCATAGCCACGCACGATCGCCTCGCGCTGGGAATAGCTCAAGACGTTGTCGATGTTGTCAAAGCCGTCGGGCGCAAGTTGCTCGACGGCGTCAATGACGCCTTCGGGGCCGCCACGGCGGTTGGAGCGGACGATATCCGCAGTCATCGGCAGGCGCTTCTTCTCATACTCGACC
This sequence comes from Bradyrhizobium sp. USDA 4472, assembly GCF_054058595.1. Lineage (NCBI taxonomy): Bacteria > Pseudomonadati > Pseudomonadota > Alphaproteobacteria > Hyphomicrobiales > Nitrobacteraceae > Bradyrhizobium > Bradyrhizobium sp. USDA 4472. The sequence continues at coordinate 4,955,743 of NZ_JBSSAM010000001.1, read as the reverse complement.
AAGGCCTGCCGCGGATGCTCGGCACGCACCAGCGTATCCGCAAGACAGCGCGCATCGAGGATCGCCTGCGAGGCGCCGTTGGAGCCAACCGGATACATGGGATGTGCGGCATCGCCAAGCAGCGTAACGCGGCCGGACGACCAATAGGGCAAGGGATCGCGGTCGCAGGTCGGATATTCATAAAATTCGGGCGTTGCCGAGATCAGGCTTCTTACATCGATGTAGGGCACCGAGAAGCGTGCGACATGCGGCATCAACTCCTCGCGCCGGCCCGGCCGCGACCAGTCTTCCTTCCGTGGCGGCGGGGCATTGCCCTCTCCCACTTTCACCAGCACCGCCCAGTTGGTCAGACGGCTCGCCGTGCTCGAACCCTCGGCGATCGGATAGATCACCACCTTGGCATTGAGACCACCGGCGACGATCATCGATTTGCCGGTCAGGAACAGCGGCCAGTCGCGCGCACCGCGCCATAGCATCAGGCCGTTCCAGCACGGCGGCCCCTCGTTCGGGAACAGAGTGTCGCGGACACGTGAGTGGATGCCGTCGGCGCCAATCAGGATATCGCCGCGCGCGGTGTGGATGTGCGAGCCGACCCGATCGAAGAAGTAGGCCGTGACACCGGCTTCGTCCTGCGTGAACGCGCCGAGCCGGCAGCCCGTGTGGATGGCATCTGCGCCGAGCCGCTCCTCGACGGCGCGATGAATCACACCCTGAAGACGGCCGCGGTGAATCGAGAATTGCGGCACGTCGTGGCCCGCGTCCACGCCGCGGGCTTCGCGCCAGACCTCCTGGCCGAGGCGATTGAGATAGTAGAGCTGATCGGTGCGGATTGCGACGTCGTCGAGCTTTTGCAGCAGACCAAGACTGGCAAGCTCACGCATGGCGTGCGGCAGCGTGTTGATACCGACGCCAAGCTCGCGGATCGTATCCGACTGCTCGAAAATCTCGCAGCCGATGCCGCGGGCCCGCAGCATCAACGCCGTGGTGAGACCACCGATACCGCCACCGACGATAATCGCCTTCATCGCCCTCAACTCCACTCAATACACAGGCAACGGGGGTTAACGTGGCACGGGCGCTCACTCCGCCGCAAGCGGCTTTGTCGCCTCCGCTTTGAGCTCGGCCCGGGTCTTGGGCTTAGCCTTAATTCGAAGCTCCTCGAGATCCTGCCGATCGCGTACGCTATTGCGGAAAATCTGGTCCTTCCCGGGCAGATATTGCGGCGGGCAGAACGCGTCGGTTGCGCCATACCAGGCCGCCGCCTTCATGGTAAAGAAGGGGTCGACCAGATGCGGCCGCCCGAGCGCGACAAGGTCCGCCCGGCCGGCGGCCAAAATGGTGTTGGCCTGGTCCGCCGTCGTGATGTTGCCGACGCACATGGTGGCCACGCGCGCTTCGTTGCGGACCTGGTCAGAGAATGGCGTCTGGAACATGCGGCCGTAGACCGGCTGGGCGTCGCGAACCGTCTGACCCGTCGAGACGTCGATCAGGTCGACACCGGCCTCGGCGAAGGCCCGTGCGATGGCCACGGCATCGTCGCCGGTAATGCCGCCATCTGCCCAGTCAGTCGCGGAAATACGCACGGACATCGGCTTGTGCTTCGGCCAGGCGGCCCGCAATGCTTCAAAGATCTCGAGCGGGAAGCGCAGGCGATTTTGAAGCGAGCCGCCATATTCGTCGGTACGGGTGTTTGTCAGCGGCGAGATAAAGCTCGCGAGCAGATACCCATGGGCACAGTGCAGCTCGAGCATGTCAAAGCCGCAACGCTCGCCGCGCGCGGCAGCAGAGACGAACGACTCTCTTACTGCATTCATACCCGCGCGATCGAGCTCTCGGGGGACCTGGCTGTCGGGGAAATAGGGCAGCGGCGATGCTGAAACCACGTCCCAGCCACCTTCGTCCAGTGGGCGGTCGATACCGTCCCACATCAGCTTGGTCGCGCCCTTGCGGCCGGCGTGACCGAGCTGCAGGCAAATTCTTGCGGCCGAGTTGCCATGAACGAAATCAACGATACGCCGCCACGCGGTCTCCTGCTCATCATTCCAGAGGCCCGCGCAGCCGGGCGTGATACGGGCCTCGCGGTTGACGCAGGTCATCTCCGTGAAGATCAGGCCGGCGCCGCCGATCGCGCGCGAACCGTAGTGCACGAGGTGAAAATCACCCGGGACGCCCTCCTTCGCCGAATACATGCACATCGGCGACATCACAGCGCGGTTGGCGATCTCCATATCGCGCAAGCGAAAGGGCTGGAACAGCGGCACCATGGGCTTGTCGATGCTGACATCGAAGCCATTGCTGCGCACCTGCTTGGCGAAGGATTTCTCGACTTCGGCCACGAAATCGGGCGCGCGGAGTTTTAGATTGTCATAGGTGATCGCCTTCGAGCGCGTCATCACGCCGAACGCGAATTGCACGGGATCGAAATCCCAGAAGCGATCGACATGCTCGAACCAGACCAACGAGACGTCGGCGGCGTGCTGCGTCTTCTCGACTTCCTCGCGGCGGCCGTGCTCATAAACATCCAGCGCGGCCTTGATGTTGGGCGCCTTCGCCATGGCCTCAGCCAGTGCAATCGCATCTTCCATTGCCAGCTTGGTACCCGAACCGATCGAGAAATGCGCGCTCGCCTTGGCGTCACCGAGCAGCACCATATTGTCCTTGACCCAGCGTTTGCTGCGGATCATGGGGAAGTTGCGCCACATCGAGCGGTTGGTGAGCAGCTTATGCCCATCGAGGAACCAGCCGAAGATCTCGGCCATCCGTGCCGCGGACTGGGTTTCGTTGAGGCCCGTCAGGCCCGCGCGCTCGAACGTCTCCGGATCGGTCTCGAAGATCCAGGTCGAGTGACCGGCTTCATACTGATAGGCGTGGGCGATGAATGGCCCCCACTTCGTCTCCTGGAAGATGAAGGTGAAGGCATCGAGTGGCCTGGTCGAGCCCATCCATGCGAACTTGTTGGTCCGAAGGTCGACCTCCGGCTGAAACTGATCAGCATGCTTCTCGCGGAATCGGCTGTTGACGCCATCGGCCAGCAGTATGAGATCGGCATCGGCAAAGCGCGATTCGTCGTCGATATCCACTTCGAAATGGAGGCTGACGCCGAGTTCGCGGGCTCGCTCCTGCAGGATCAGCAGCAGTTTTTGCCGCGAGCAACCGCAAAAACCGTTGCCGCCGACCCGATGCACCGTGCCGCGAAAATGCACGGCGATATCATCCCAATAGGCGAACTCCTGGGTGATCCGGCGATAGCTCGGAAGATCGTGCTTTTCAAAGTTGTCCAACGTGGCATCCGAGAACACCACGCCGAAGCCGAAAGTGTCGTCGGCGCGATTGCGCTCATATACTGTGATGTCGGCGCTCGGGCGCTGCTTCTTCAGCAGGATCGCAGAATAGAGACCCGCAGGTCCGCCACCGATGATCGCGACTTTCATGGGAGCCTCGCCAATTCAACCGGCCACGAAACTATTTTAAGCCTAAAATAATTCCTGGCAAGCCCCCGTTCGAGGCCTTTCGGCGGGAAAAGGCTGCTCAGTCGCCCCTGAAGACCGGCTTGACCTTGTTGGCGAAAGCCTCAAAAGCGCGCTCGAAATCGGCCGTCGTCATGCACAGGGCCTGGGCAACCGCCTCTGCTTCGATCGCCTCTTCCACCGACATCGCCCATTCCATCGCCAGCATCCGCTTGGTCATGGTATTGCCGAAGGTCGGCCCCTCCGCCACTTGCTTGGCCAGCAGCTGCGCCTGGAGCAGCACCTGCTCCGGTGTGACGATCCGGCTGAAGAAGCCCCAGCGCTCGCCCTCGTCCGTGGTCATGAACCGGCCGGTGTAAAGAAGCTCCGAGGCACGGGACTGACCGATGATCCGCGGCAGGATCGCGCAGGCGCCCATGTCACAGCCGCCAAGACCCACCTTGTTGAACAGAAACGCCACCTTAGCGCCGGACGCCGCAAGCCGCATGTCGGATGCCATGGCGATGATCGCGCCGGCGCCGGCGCAAATGCCCTCGACCGCAGCCACGATCGGCTGTGGGCAGGCCCGCATCGCTTTGACGAGGTCACCTGTCATCCGCGTGAACGCGGTCAACCCCTTGGTGTCCATCTTCACCAGCGGGCCGATGATCTCAAAAACGTCACCGCCGGACGAGAAATTGCCGCCGGCCCCGGTGATGACGATCGATTTGACCGCGTCGTCAAACGCACAAGCGCGGAAGAAATCCGTCAGTTCGCGATAGCTCTCGAACGTCAGCGGATTCTTTCGTTCCGGACGGTTGAGCGTCACGGTGGCAACGCCGCCGACCACGGCCAGCAGGAAGTGCTGTGGGGAATAGTCCGCGAGCGGCACGGTTACGGGATTAGCTGGTCTACTCATGCGATCTCCTTAGCTTCCTATCCGCCTGCGCCACGCACGCTAGATTTCGCCACCGGCCACCGCAATCGCCTGCCCTGTGATCGCACTGGCGTTCTCACTACACAACCAAAGAACGGCATTCGCGACTTCCTGCGGCGCAATCAGGCGCCCCTGCGGATTGTGCTTGGCGAGCTCGGCGATCGCCTGTTCCCGGGTTCGCCCGGTCTTCTTCATGATGTTGTCGATGCTACCGGCAACCAGGTCGGTGTCAGTGAAGCCTGGACACACCGCGTTGACGGTCACGTTGCTGCCAGCCAGCTCCAGGGCAAGCGAACGCACCAGACCGACAACGGCGTGCTTGGCCGCCGCATACGCGCTAACATAAGCATAACCTTTGAGCCCGGCCGTCGATGCAACCGCAATGACGCGCCCATAGGGCCGATTCTTCATCCCTGGAAGCACCGCCTGGACGGCATGGACCACCCCCATGAAATTGACGTCCATCATGCGTGCAAAAAGAGCACTGTCCGATTTCGCGAACGGCGCAGATTCAGCACTGCCCGCGTTGGCGATCAGGATATCGATCGGCTTTCGCGCATGCGCGGCCGCGATCGCCGCCTTTAGCGCAGCTTCGTCCGAGACGTCGGCGATGGCCGCAAAATGCGCAGCACCTGCGCTCACCGCCTGTTCGAGTGTAGCGGCATTCCGGCCAAGGACCGTTACGGTAGCGCCCGCGCCGACGAGAGCCGCAGCAATCGCGCGGCCGATGCCGCGACCGCCACCGGTCACCAGCGCGTGCGGCGAAAGCGGCAATCCGGACATGCGCTTGCTCCTGTGATCTGCTGATCGTCGTTCCGATATATTTTAACCTTCAAGCTTTTGCAACGAAAGCGCAGATCGACGCCGCGAGCGCCTGCCACCGCGGAGCGGCCCGAAAATTGCTTTAAGTATAAAATTATCTCTTCCCATCCCCCACAGGCCTGTTAGCATTGCTGGACCAAGCAAAAGGATGTCGCGTGTCGCAGCCTGCGCCAATGATAACAAGGGATGGACGTTTCGCCTATGAAGCCGCGGGCGAGCCGGGTGCGACGCCCCTGATTTTTCTGCATGGCATCGGCGGCGCGGCGCGGGCCTGGCGGCAGCAGCTTGCCACGTTCGGCAACCGCTTCCGCACCATCGCCTGGGACATGCCTGGCTATGGCGGTTCGGCACCGCTCGTCAGCGTCAGCATCGCTACCCTGGCAGATGCGCTTCAGCAATTCATCGCGCAGATCGGCGCGGTAAAACCCATTCTGGTCGGTCATTCGATCGGCGGCATGATCGTCCAGAAATGGCTGGTGCAATCACCTAAGCTGGCGCGCGCGATCGTCCTCGCACAGACCAGCCCGGCCTTCGGCAAAGCCGACGGCGACTGGCAGAAATCGTTCATCGCGGCGCGGCTAGGCCCGCTCGATCGCGGCGAGACCATGAAGTCGCTGGCTCCATCGCTTGTGAAAGAGCTTGTCGGTGACGATCCGGACCCAAACGGGATGGAGCTTGCGCGCGAGTGCATGGAAAGCGTGCCCGAAGCCAGTTATCGCGCCATGATGCTCGCCCTGATCGGGTTCGACCAGCGCAGCACGCTCAAGGATATTTCCGTCCCGACGCTGCTAGTGTCCGGCTCGAAGGACAACAATGCGCCTGCGTCGATGATGGCCAAGACCGCGACTTACATTCCAGCGGCCGAATATGTGGAACTCCCCGGCGTCGGTCATCTTGCCAATTTAGAGCGACCCGATGCCTTCGGCCGAGCTCTCGATCGGTTCCTGGACTCTGTCGCTGCAAAACACGGGTGACCGCGCAATGACCATGCAAGTCCGCAAGAACATCGGCGCAGCCGACAAGGTCCCGCTTGATGCGCCGATCTTCGATCCCGTGGCGTTCCGCCTGAGCGACGAGCAAGCCGGCATCATCGCGCGAGCGCGGGAGATCGGCCAGCGCGTGTTCGCCGGCCGCGCGGCGGTATACGATCGCGAGGCGATCTTTCCGACCGAGAATTATCGCGACCTGCATCGCGTCGGCCTGCTCGGCATCGCCATACCCAAAAAGCACGGCGGACTGGGAGCGAACTACCAGACCTACGCTCTCGCGGCTGCGGAGATCGGCCGTTACTGCGGCGCGACTGCGCTGACCTGGAACATGCATGTCTGCTCGACACTGTGGTCGGGGCCGTTGGCTGATGATCTCGACATGGACGCGGAGACGCGCGCGGAACACGAAAAGCGGCGGGCCGTCCACTACAGACATATCGTCGAAGACGGAGCGATCTACTCGCAGCCGTTCTCCGAAGGCGGTGCGGCAGCCGCCGGCGGCGTTGCTTTCGGCACGGAAGCAAAGCCCGTGGAAGGCGGCTGGATCGTCAACGGCAAGAAAATTTTTGCGTCACTGTCCGGCCACGCGGATTATTACGGCGTTCTCTGCACGGAGATCGAGGAGGGCGAGAAAGCCTCGCGCCGCAACACGCTTTACCTCGCCATTCCCGCGAAGTCGCAGGGCGTCTCGGTCATCGGTGATTGGGACCCGCTAGGGATGCGCGGAACAGTCTCACGCACGCTGCTGTTCAAGGATGTGTTTGTTCCGGATGATTCTGCGCTGATGCCGCGCGGCGTCTACTTTCAGGCGGCGATGCGCTGGCCACATATGTTCCTGACGCTGTCGCCCACCTATATGGGGCTAGCGCAAGCTTCTTACGATTTCACGGTAAGCTATCTGCGTGGCGAGGTGCCGGGCATGCCGCCGGTCAAGCGGCGGATGTACCCCACCAAGCAGATCGCGGTCGCCCAGATGCAGATCAAGCTTGAGCAGATCAAGGCGATCTGGTTCCAGGCCGTCACGGAGGCGCGGGCCAATCCAAGCAAGGAGCAGGTGCTGCGCGCCTATGCCGCGCAATATTCGGTGATGGAGGGCGCCAACGAGCTTGCCGCGCTTGCGATCCGCACCTGCGGGGGGCAGGCCATGCTGCGGTCGCTGCCGCTGGAACGCATCTATCGCGACAGCCGGTGTGGCTCGCTGATGCTGCCCTGGACGGCCGAGCTCTGCCTCGACCGCATCGGTCGGGAGGCGCTGTACGACGCCGGCGAAACGGACGACTGACGGTGGATCTCTGCAGTCTGATCGATCGCAATGCGGCGTTTTCGCCAGACAAGACGGCCATTGCCTTCGAGGGGGAACGGCTGAGCTACGCCGCGTTCGCCGATCGCATCAAACGCACTGCAACAGCCTTGAAGCAGGAGTTTGGTGTCGGACGCGGTGACCGCGTCGCGATCCTGAGCCTGAATCGGCCGGACTACCTGGTCCTGCTCTACGCGTGTGCGCGGCTCGGCGCAATGCTGGTGCCACTGAATTGGCGGTTGGCGGTCCCCGAGCAGCTCTTCATCCTCACTGATGCCAGCGCCAAGGTACTGCTGCTGGAGCAGGCCTTTGAGGGAGTTCTTCCCGAACTCGCGCCAGGGACTGTCGTCATCGGCCTGGATTTCGCACCACCGCGCGGCATAACCTTCGAAAGCCTGCTGGCGCGCAAGGGAAGCAGCGGACGCAATCCGCACACCGATCTCTCCTGTCCACTGCTGATCGTCTACACGTCCGGCACGACGGGACGGCCGAAAGGCGCGGTGCTGCGCCAGGAGGCGCTGTTCTGGAACGGCGTCATGAGCCAGCACATGCACAACATGACGTCCGACGATCATGTGCTGACGGTGTTGCCGTTCTTCCATGTCGGCGGGCTCAACATCCAGACGACCGCCGCACTCCAGCTTGGCGCGACCGTCACGATCCACGCCCGTTTTACGCCTGATACGGCGCTCGCCGCCATCGAGCGGGAACGGCCAACCTTGACGGTCATGGTGCCGGCAATGATCCAGGCGGTCAGCGAGCATCCCGCCTGGCCAGCGACGGATCTCTCCTCGGTCAAAGCGGTGACCACCGGTTCGACCATCGTACCGCTGCACCTGATCGACCGTTGCGTCGCGCGCGACGTGCCGGTATTGCAGGTTTATGGCTCGACGGAAACCTGCCCGATCGCCATCTATACTCGCCTCGGCACCGACCTCTCACCGTCGGGATCGACTGGACTTGCCGGTCTCTGCTGCGAAGCGAAGGTGATAGATCAGGAGGGCAACGAACTGCCGGCGGGCACGCCTGGCGAGATTGCAGTGCGAGGGCCCAATGTCTTCTTCGAATATTGGGGCAACGCGGATGCAACGCGCGATGCGCTGCACGACGGCTGGTATCGCACCGGTGATATCGGCCTGTGCGACGCGGATGGCTATTTCTGGGTCCGGGACCGCAAGAAGAATATGATCATTTCCGGCGGCGAGAACGTCTATCCGGCCGAGGTCGAGCGCGTCCTGCTCGAACATCCCGACGTCAGCGAATGCGCCGTCATCGGCCGGCCAGATCCGCGCTGGGACGAGGTCCCGATCGCCTATGTCATCCGGCGATCCGGCTGCCGTCTCGAAGCCGACGAACTGAGAGCGCACCTTCAGGCGCAGCTCGCCCGGTACAAGGTTCCACGGGATATCATCTTCGTCACCGACCTGCCACGCACTGCGCTGGGCAAGGTCCAGCATTTCCTGCTGAAGCAACTTGACTCGCAATCGCGCGCGCAAGGAGAAGCATCTTGAAGATTGCGGTCCTGGGTGGAGGAAACGGATCATTCGCGGCAGCGGGCGATTTTGCGCTGTCAGGGCATGAAGTCCGGCTTTGGCGCCGTGACGCTGAGCAGGTCGAAGCACACCGTGCAGCCGGCTCGCGCATCTTGGTGAAGGATCACAATGGTCGCCACGACGTGAAGCTGAGGTTGGTGACAACCGACATCGCGGAAGCGGTCAACGGGGTCGAACTCATCCTGTGCCCGGCCCCCGCGTTCGCTCAATCGGACATCGCCCGCCTCCTCGCCCCCCATCTGCAGGACGGACAGGTCGTTTTCCTACCGCCGGCCACATTCGGCTCGCTCATCTTCGCGCAAGCCGCGCGGGACGCCGGCAATCGCGCAAAAGTGAGCTTCGCTGAAACCGGGACGCTGCCCTGGCTCACCCGGAAACACGGGCCATTCGAGGTCGCAATCACCATCCGGGCCAAGCGGCTGCCGGTCGGCGTGTTCCCGCTCGATCAGGCAGCACATGCGCTTGAGGTGATCGGACGTGCTTTTCCTGAAGTGATCGAGCCATGCGGTGACGCGCTGTCCGGCGCGCTAATGAATGCGGGCTGCATCATCCATCCACCGCTGATCGTGATGAACGCGGGCCCGATCGAGCATTTCGAAAGGTGGGACATTCACAAGGAGGGCACGCAGGCTTCGATCCGCCGGGTTACGGACGCGCTCGATGCCGAACGGATCGCCGTACGCACAGCGCTCGGCTACGGCGCACCGCATTTTCCACTCGCCCATCACTACGCGACGGAAGGCGAGATCTGGATGTATGGTCGCGGCTCGCATGATCGCCTGACCGACTCCGGCGACTGGCGGGAGCGGCTCGTGCTGACCGAGCACCGCTACATGCTCGAGGATCTGCGACTTGGGTTGTCGCTGCTGGTGTCCGTCGCCAGGCTAGCGGGCGTGGCCACGCCGCTGGCCAATGCTTTCCTGGCCATCGGTGGCGCAATCTGCGGCGATGATTTTGCGCAAGGCGGCCGCACGTTGGAGACGCTGGGGCTTGGCAAGCTTCAAAAGGCCGAATTGCAGACGCTGCTTCGGGTGGGATTCTGATCGATGACCCGCCGCGCCAACATCGCCTGTCTCGGGGCCGGTCGCATGGGCCGCGGCATCGCCGTCGCGTTCGCCTATGCAGGGCACGCGGTCACCATGATTGATATCAAGCCCCGTTCAGCAGAGGATTTTGCAAGGCTGGAAGCTGACGCACTCGGCGAAGTCAGAAGGACCTTCGCCAGCCTGTCCAAGCTGGGACTGCTGACCGCGACCGATGTTGATCCCCTGATCGCGCGGGTTTCGGTGGTTTCGGCCGGCCAAAGCGGCGCTGCCCTGACCGAAGCTGGAATAGTCTTCGAGGGCGTTCCTGAGGTGGTCGAACTCAAGCGCGAGGTGCTTGGGGCGGCTTCTGAACAGATCGGCCCCGACACGATCATTGCATCGACCACGTCGACCATCCTCGTCGACGATCTCTCCGACGCAATCGTAAACCCTCGCCGCTTCCTCAATGTGCACTGGCTCAACCCGGCCTATCTGATCCCGCTCGTGGAGGTGTCGCCCGGCAAGCTCACCGACCCTACCATGGTCGACGAGGTCAAGGCGCTGCTCGAAGACATCGGCAAGGTGCCGGTGGTCTGCGCGGCAACGCCCGGCTTCATCGTTCCACGCATCCAGGCGCTGGCGATGAACGAAGCCGCGCGCATGGTCGAGGAAGGCGTCGCCAGTGCGGAAGAGATCGACAAGGCGATCCGCTACGGCTTCGGCTTCCGCTACGCCGTGCTGGGGCTGCTCGAGTTCATCGATTGGGGCGGCGGGGATATCCTCTACTACGCTAGTAGGTATCTGGAGGGCGCACTCGGGAGCGATCGCTATCGCGCGCCGGAGGTGATCTCCCGCAACATGCACGAAGGCCGGATCGGCCTGCGCACGGGGGCCGGGTTTCTCGACTATTCAGGCCTCGACGTCGACGCCTATCGTGTAAAGCGCCTCCAGGCCATGGTCGACCTGCTTCGGCACTTCGACCTCGTTCGTCCGCCGGTGCTCGACCGCAACTAGCCGAAAACATCCTGGAGCACACCGTCTCGAACCACGGCAACCCCATCGAGCTCGATGGTTGTCCCCATCATCGGCAGATCGAAGTGGCCAGCTGTATAGCGACCAGCGAATTCGTTGGCTCCGGTCGAGAACAGGAAATTGCCGGAGACGGCTCGGATCTCCGTGCCGTTGGTGTCGCGCTGGTCGTACATCGACAACGCCTCGTAGCGCGCGCCCGGATTCATGCCAAAGCCGACATGTGACACGGCATAGGCCTCCCGGTCGCCCCAGGCGGCGAGATAGGCACGCATCATCGCGGCATCCGCCCCCTCGCCTTCGAGCTCGGCAACATAGTCATTCTTCAAGGTCATCTTCACCGGCGAGGTCAGATAGCGCTTGAAGGTGAGATTGATATCGCCTGGCGCCATCACCAGCGTGCCGTTGATCGTCCCGCTCTTCGGGAAGCTGACGACGATGCCGCCCGGCCAATGCGCCAGCGTGCCGGGCTTGTCCGTCCACCCCCACACGCCCACCGTCGAAGCGCCGACCATGTCGACGTCGAGCGCCGTGCCAGCCTTCGAGGTAACCCGCATCCGCTTGGTGCCGCGCAGCATCTTCGCAGCCGCACGAACGCGCTTCTCGAGCGCGGGATCCGGCACCATCCGCTCCAGCGCTTCTGGATGCTCGTTGGAGATCACGAGGATGCGCGCACCGGCCTTCAAAATCTCGGGCGTCTCCACCGCATGCATCAGGCCCTCAATCGTGCAGTCCACCACGAACCCAGCCTGCTGAAGCGCGCTTATCACCGGGCCGACTCTTTGGATCGCTTCGCTGGCCCCGGTTGAGCGGATTGGAACGATGTTGCGGTTGCGCGGCGTTGGCATGACGACGTGAAACGGTTTCGCGCCCATTCGCAGCAGGGCCAGCTCTGCGAGATGCACATTCAACGCACGCGACTGCGTCTCCGAGAGGATGGCCGCGGTATCGCCGGCCCTGACGGCGCAACGCTCAAATATCTCGCAAAACGCGTCAATCCATTTTGCCTCGATGCGATCAGCCAGCATGATTCACTCCTGGTCTTCTGGTTTTTTTCAGGTCACGCGTCGGGGAAACCTCGTAGCAGGTACGACCGCACGGCGCCCAACAGGCCATTCAGAATCAACCCCAGCAGCGAGATCGCAATCAGCGGCACGAACATGTCGACGGCCTGGAAGGTCCGAGCCGCTGTTACCAGCGCATGTCCCAACCCGTCCGTCGACGTGATCATCTCGGCCAGAAACACCACGATGCAGGAAATGACAAGGCCAATCCGGCAACCGGTCAGGATCGACGGCATCGCCGCCGGCAATACGACCTTGAACAGGATCTCATAGCGCGGCGTTCCCGCCGCCATGGCAGACCAGACCAGCTTTTGCTCCACCGTCGAGGCCCCGTAATAAGTGGATAACAAAATGGGAAAGAGCGCGTCCGCGGCCACCAGCGTGATCTTCGATCCGTGGCCGAATCCAAGCAACAGCAGCAGTGCCGGATAGAGCGCGACCTTCGGTAATGGTGCCAGCACACGCACGATCGGCCGGACCACCGCATTGATTACGGGACTGGCCGCGGCCGCAAGGCCGATGCTGACACCAACGATGACTGCGATTGCAAAACCGGCAAACAGCCGGATCAGCGTGGCTACGATTTCCTCCTGAAACGTCCATGTCACGAGCTGCTGCAGCAGCCGGCTGAAGACGAGGCCCGGCGGAGGCAGCAAAACCATCGGCGCGACACCGAACGACACCAAGCCTTGCCACAGCGCAATCACCAGCACGATCGGCGCAAGCCCAAAGATGACGTTTGCTGAGAGATAACGGGGCATCATGAGAAGCTCATCGGCATGTCGAACTGAGGCTCGGACCAGCGCACGAGCCTCGCGCGGACGCGTTCAAAAACCGCATCGAGGCAGATGCCCATCGCACCGACGATGATAATCATCGCGTAGACCGTGTCGTATTGGCCCATATCAAGCGCATTGAACAGGATGTTCCCTGCTCCTGATTGGCGTGCGATCATCTCGCTGGTGATCATGGTGATGAGCGCCAGCACCAAGCCAGTGCGGCAACCGGTCAGGATCTCCGGAAGCGCCGCAGGCAGCACGATCCTGATGAGGCGTTGCAGGGGCGAGAGTCCCATCGCCGCGCCCGACCATAGCATCTTCTCTTCGACGGCTTTGGCGCCCTCGAAACTGTGATAGATCACGGGAAGACTGACGCCCAGGAAGATCACCAGCGTCTTTGTGATGTCACCGACACCGAGCCATAGCATGATGATCGGCATCAGCGCCGCTTTTGGCACCGGATAGATCACCATCAGAAGAGGGTTGAAGAAGGCCGCAACCGCGCGGCTACGCCCCATCAACAAGCCCAGCGGAATCGAGACCAGCACCGCTATACCGAACCCGACCGTCATGCGACGGAGCGAAGCGACGACGTTGATCAAAGATTCCTTGTCCCCAAGGATATCCGGGATTGCGCGGAGCGCATCGGTCGCAGTTGGAAAGCTGTCGCTCTTCAGCGCAAGCGATGCAACCTGCCAAATTGCCAGCAATCCGATGCAGGCCAGCACGGGAGCAGTTCGCTTCACCAGGGCAGCCGGCGAGATCATACGGGCGACCCGGCTTCGTCGCTTTCGTCGAACATGCGCTCGATGTCGACGACGTATTTCTGGTAGCCCGGATCGAGCAAAAGCTCGTTGCGGCGCCGCGGTCGCGGCAGGTCGATATCGATGACCTCCCTGATACGGCCGGGAGAGTTCGACATCATCACGACCTTGTCTGAAAGGAAGACGGCTTCATCGACCGAATGGGTGACGAACAGGACCGTCTTGCGGTCACGCTCCCAGATGTTCAAGAGATCGTTCTGGAGACGCGTCCGGGTGTGAGCATCGAGTGCACCGAACGGCTCGTCCATCAACAAGACTTCGGGATGGTAGGCGAGCGTCCGGGCCAGGGCGACGCGCTGCTTCATGCCCCCCGACAGCTCCTTCGGATAGAAGTTCTCATAACCCTTGAGGCCGACCATCTCGATCAGCGCGCGGCTCTCCGCTTCCGCTTCGGTGGCTCGCACGCCTCGCTGGCGCGGGCCATACATGACGTTGCCGAGCACGGTCTTCCACGGAAACAGCGCGAACTCCTGGAATACCGGGCCTCGATCCGGACCAGGGCCCGTGATCGCCTGTCCCTTCATCCTTGCCGCGCCTCTGGTTGGACTGACAAAGCCACCGACGATGTAAAGCAATGTCGACTTACCGCAGCCGGACGGACCGAGAATGGAAACGAACGCGCCCTCCTCGATCGTCAAGGAGATCTCCGATAGTGCCAAATGCTCCTTCCGCGCCGAGGTCTGGAAAACCTGCGAGACGCGGTCGATCTCGAGGATCGCAGAAGCCGGCTTTTGTGATGTCGCCGGTCTCACCCATCCGCTCGAAGGCATTATCTTCATCCCGCCTCTCGCTTCACTCACGCGCGCAACGCTCAATCGAACCACGGCCACTGGGCCGGCCCCTCGTGCGTGACTGCTCCGCCGGGTGCCTGGCCGACCAGGCGCGCATACTTTGCGAGCGCACCTGCACGATGACGCGGCGGCCGTTGCTTCCAATCGCGTCGGCGTCCAGCGAGTTCCTGCTCATTGATCAGCAGGTCCATGCGGCGACCGGCAAGCATCGATCCGGATTCTGTCGCCGTCGCGAACGAGCGCCAGCGGACCGCCGACAAATGCTTCCGGGGATACGTAGCCGATACACATACCGCGGGTGGCGCCCGAAAACCGGCCGTCAGTGATGAGGGCAACCTTCTCACCCATGCCTTGACCGTAAATGAGCGCGGTGACGCCGAGCATCTCACGCATGCCGGGACCACCGACCGGCCCTTCATTGCGGATCACCAGCACTTCGCCGGCCTTGTAGCTGCGGTCCCGAACAGCCGCCACACAGGCCTCCTCATCCTCGAAGACTCTCGCCACCCCCTCGAAAAGCAGGCTCTTCAAACCCGCAACCTTGATGACCGCGCCGTCGGGACAGAGATTGCCCTTCAGCACAGCAACACCCCCATCGGGCATGATCGGCGCGCGGGCGGCATAAACCACTTCACCATCGGGCGCATTGGCCGCGCCATATTCTTCGGCGAGCGTACGGCCGGTGATGGTCAGGCAGCCGCCATCGATATGGTCGCTTTGGATCAACTCGCGGATCACAACGGCAGCGCCACCGATGTCGTAGACATCCTTGGCCGTGTACTTCCCGCCCGGCCGCAGGTTCCCGATCAGCGGCGTCCTTGCAAAGACTTGGCCGACATCATCGATCGTGAATGCAATGCCCGCCTCGTTCGCGATCGCCGGCAGATGCAGTGCGGCATTCGTCGATCCGCCCGTCGCGGCAACGATCGCCGCGCCGTTTTCCAGGGATTTCCGAGTCACGATGTCGCGCGGCAGCGGCCCGCCTCGCTCGAGCATCTCAATGATCAGACGCCCGGCTCGGCGCGAGATCTGCGCGCGCTCGGCATAGACTCCGGGCACCATCGAGACGTTGGCAATCGTCAGTCCCATCGCTTCCGATACCATCCCCATCGTGTTCGCGGTGAATTGGCCGGCGCAGGCACCCACGGTCGGCAAGCAGGCGCGCTCGATCCGCTCAAGCGTCGCCGCGTCGATCTCTCCGGTCATGAAGCTGCCGACGGCCTCGTAGGAATCGAGAACGGTCAGCGTCCGTCCGTCCACGCGGCCGGGCAGCGAGCTCCCGCCATAGATGAAGATGGAAGGCACGTTGCAGCGAACCATGCCCATCATCACGCCCGGGAGCGTCTTGTCGCATCCGCCGTACCCGATCAGCGCATCATAGGCGAGACCATGAACGACGGCCTCGATGGAGTCGGCGATCAGCTCACGCGAAAACAGGGAAAACTTCATCCCCTCATGATTCATGCTGATGCCGTCGGACACCGAAACAGTCGAGAACTCCCGGGGCGTTCCGCCGGCTTCCTCTATACCGAGCTTGGCGGCAGCCACCTGGAAATCATGGGTCATGTTGCAGGGCGTCTGTTCGCCCTTCATGCTGACGATGCCCACCATCGGCTTGGCGATCGCCGCGTCGTCCAGGCCCATCGCGCGCATGAAAGCGCGATGGGGGGCCCGGTCGAGGCCGTCAGTTGTGATTCGTGATCGCAGCTTCTTCATGCCTGCATCATCTTCATGCAATGTCCCGCTGCGGGGACATTTGCGACCTCATTGATCCGGGAAACCGTCCGTCGCTATTGCAGCGGTGCGACGATTGTCGGATGCTTGAACTGGGCCACGTCCAGCTTCGGCAGCATCCCCGTGTCCGCATAGATATCGAGCATCTTCTGGATTGCAGGGAAATTCGGCGCCGCACCGGGATCGCGACCGAAATCATTGTCCTTGAGCAGATAGGTATCGAGCACCGGAACGGGCGCCTTCAGCACCTCGGACACCACCTTCAGGGTCTCTTCGCGGTTTGCGAGTGCCTTCTTCATGCCCGACGTGATGTCGCGGACATAGGCCTTGACCAGGTCCGGGTTCTTGTCGACGAAATCGGCACGACAGGCTTCCAGAATGTGCACGATGTTCGGCATCGCCTGCGACAGCGAGAACAGTTTTCTGATGCCGCCCTTCGCCTCCGCGCGTGCCGCAAACGGCTGGTTCATGTTAACCGCATCGACCCGCCCCTGGCGCAGCGCATCCTCAGAGACGGCAAAACCGACTTCGACCAGCTTTATGTCCTTGGCGGGATCGACGCCGTTCTGCTTCAAGAGCAGATTGAATGGACCCTGCGTGCCGCCGCCGATCACCGAAATGCCAACCGTCTTGCCCTTGAGATCGGCGATCGTCTTGATCGGCGAGTCGTCCTTGACCGCCCAATAGACCGAGAAACCGCCGGGCTTCTCGAAGACGTGCTGCGCCACGATGTAAGCCTTGAGGTTGCCACCGACCACACCGTTGGCAAGCGACAGCGGCGCCTGCGTCGCGCAATCTAGTGCGCCGGCCGCTAATGCCTGCGTCATCGGCGCAGTACCTTGAAACTGGGTCCACTCGATGTTGTACGTCTTGCCGATATCGGGAAATTCGGCAGGCCGGCGCATCATCCAGTATTTGGATTCCTCGGCCGGGATGGTCCAGCCCACGCGGATCGTCTGCTGCGCGCGTGAGGGGCTTGCGACCGCGATCATGGCCGCCACAGCCCCGGTTGCCAGGATCCACTTCGAAACTGCCCGCATCGTGCCCACTCCGCTGCTCCGGCGCCAATCGACGCCACCCAAACCCGACCAACCCCAAATGTTTCATGGTTCAAACAGTCAGGCAAGCCATGCATACCGGTCCGGTTTCGCTGCCAGATGCGTTATGATGTTGCGGCGGCGCTCGCGCACCGTTGCGCTGCGACAGAAGGAGGCAACCTGTGGCTGATGAGAGCAGGGCAAACCCGCAAGGCGTCGAGAGGCTTGGCTATCTCGGCCTTGGACTGATGGGGACGCCCATGACCCGACGCCTGCTCAAGGCCGGCCATGACGTCAGTGTCTGGAACCGCTCGGAGGGTAAAGTCGCTCCCCTCGTCGCCGCAGGTGCCAAGCGCGCCGGCACACCTCGCGACCTGCTGGCGAACTCCGATATCGTCTTTATGTGCGTGACAGATGCAGCCGCCGTCGAAGCGGTTATCTTCGGGCCGGAGGGTCTTGCAGCAGCTCCGGGCGCAGGCAAGCTCGTGGTCGACTTCTCATCGATCCATCCGGATGCTGCGCGCGAGCTCGCAGCGCGATTGAAAGCGGCGAACGGCGCCGGCTTGATCGATGCACCGGTGTCCGGCGGCACCAAGGGGGCAGAAGAAGGCACGCTCGCCATCATGGCTGGCGGAGCGGCTGACGATATCGAGAAAGTGCGGCCTTACGTGCTGGCTATGGCACGTAGGTTCACCCACATGGGTCCGACTGGGGCTGGCCAGACCACCAAACTCTGCAATCAGGTGATCGTCGGATGCGCAATGGCTGTCCTTGCGGAGGCAACGCGCCTCGCCTCGAACGCTGGAATTGAAGCAAGCCGTCTGCCCGAGGCGCTCGCCGGCGGCTTTGCGGATTCGATCCCGCTTCAGCTCTTCGTGCC
The DNA here is from genome assembly GCF_054058595.1 of Bradyrhizobium sp. USDA 4472. Classification (NCBI taxonomy): domain Bacteria; kingdom Pseudomonadati; phylum Pseudomonadota; class Alphaproteobacteria; order Hyphomicrobiales; family Nitrobacteraceae; genus Bradyrhizobium; species Bradyrhizobium sp. USDA 4472. The sequence continues at coordinate 4,937,533 of NZ_JBSSAM010000001.1, read as the reverse complement.
GCGCATGGTCCAGGGCATCCACTCGCCGCCGCTCGGGCACATAGCGACAATGCTCAAGGACCTCGATACGGTCGCCGATGTGGCCCAGGCGACATCAACGCCGGTGCCGATGGCGACCCTCGCGGGCCAGATCTTCAGGCTGGCCAAGGCTGCACGCGGCCCGGACGCGGACGCTCTGGAAATCTACAAGCTCTCCGCCACAGACCGCTGAACGCTCTTAAGGAGACTTCTTGCGTTCATCGTCGGCCAGAAACCGGCCATACGTCCCCCGCGCAAACAGCAGCGGCTCTTTCGCGCTATAGGCATAGGCCTCGACCGCACCGAGAAAGATCACGTGATCGCCGCCGTAATAGCGATTGACGGATCTGCACTGAAAACTCGCCACACTCTCTGCAAGCACCGGCGCATTGCCGAGGCCAGGCGCCCACTCCACGCCGGCAAACTTGTCTTCGGACGATTTTGCGAATTTGTTCGCCAGCGCCTGCTGCGAGGTGTCCAGCACGTGGACCGTGAAGTGGGTGGCATTCTGGAAAACGGTCAGGCTCGATGAGTAAACTCCGAGGCTCCAGAGAACCAACGGGGGGTTCAAGGAGACCGAGGCGAATGAATTGCAGGTGATGCCATACGGCTTTCCATCGGAAGCCGTAGCCGTGATGATCGTTACCCCAGTTCCGTAAGTGCCGAGAGCGTTGCGAAAATCACGTGGATCAATCTGCGAGTTGTCGCTCGCGAACTCGTTGGCTGGATCAGGAGCGGCCGGCTGCTTCGGCAGATCATTCATCGGCCGGCCTCACAAGGTGAGATTCTCGGACGGCAGGCCGAGGACCACGCGTCCATAATTGGTTCCAGCCGCATCGAAATTGAATGCGAGGTGCGAATTGATCGCATGCGCATCGCGAAATTGCCGCTGCAACCCCCCCGTCGTGAACAGGCCGCGCGCCCCGCTCGCGGCAAACAGCATCGAGACGGCGTCCGTACACAGATTGACCGAGAACGCCCCGTCACGGCGATATCTGGTTTTGGTGACCATATCGGGCGTGTGGCTGCGCCGTGCGTTCTCCATCGCCTCGGTGCAGGCCGAGCGCATGATGAGGCGCGCAGCATCGATCTTGGCGGAAGCTTCGGCGATCTTGATTTGCGTACTCTGGAAATCGCTCAGCTTGGCGCGGTTGTACGTCGAAATGCGGCGACGCGCGACCTCCGCATAATCGTCCAGACACGCCTGTGCATTCCCGAGCGCGACGCCGGAAAGAACATAAGGAAACAACGAGAACACCGGCAGCGCATACAGCGGACTGGGGTTCACCTTGCTTCCGGGCGTCGGACCTCCCGCAAGGTCCCCCACCGCGACCGTCATATAATCGGGTACAAAGGCATCCCTGACTTCGACATCCGACGACCCGGTCCCGCGCAGTCCCGCGACGTTCCAGGTATCGAGTATCTTGTAGTCGGCCTTCGGCAACAAAAAGATGCGATATTCGATGCCATCGGCCTCGTCGTCGGATGCGACGACGCTTGCGAGCATGTTCCACGCGCAAGACCCGACGCCCGACGAGAACGGCCAGCTTCCGCGCAGCCGGTATCCGCCCGCAACCTTGCTGGCGCGGCCGGCGGGGAAAATGAACGATGACGCGATCAGCACGTCCGGGGTCTTGCCCCAGACCAGATCCTGTGCACGTTCTTCGAACATGCCGAGCATCCAATGATGGCTTGCCAGATTGGCAAGGTTCCAGGCCACCGATGCATCGGCTTGTCCGAGCAACTCCGCGCAATCGATCAGGGCGACATAGTCGAGCTCGGCGCCGCCGACGCGCTGCGGCTGAAGCATCCGGAACAGGCCGGCATCATGCAGGTCCTGTTCGGTTTCCGGTGGCAGATGCCGCAGCTCCTCGGTGCGAGCTGCGCGTTCACGCAATTGCGGCACGAGCGAGCGGGCCTTGGCAATCATCGTTACATAGGCTCTTTCGCCGGCCTCTACCGACTGCCCCATGCTCGGGTCTTGACCAGGCACCATTCGCGTCCCTCGCTCTCATGCATTTATGCGGCGGGAACCACTTCAAATCAAGCTGGCGCAGTGCTCAGTCCGACGTCGCGGCCTTGCGCAGGCCAAATGCCCCTTTTTGGGTCAAAGTGGCAATCCGGTCGGCATCGTAACCAAGCGTCTCGCGCATAACGCCCTCGGTATGCTCACCTAACAGCGGCGCGGCCACGGGATCAACTGCCGCTGTGAGGCTCATGCTGATCGGCGGCTCGATATTCGGCACCCACTGCGCCGTGCGATGCGGGATCCGGCTCAGGCGCGCGCGCTCGCGCGCCTCGGGCGCATTGAATCCCTCCTCCACGGTCCGGAGATAGCCAACCGGAATATTGGCCAGCTTCATCTTCGCCATCCAGTTCTCGAGTGTGTCGCTCGCGAACACTTCCGCGATGGCAGTGCGCAGCAACTCCTTGTTCTCGGAGCGCGCCTTCCGCGTAGCGAATTGCGGATTGTTGATGAGATCCGGGCGGTTCAGCACCTCCACGACCAGCCGGCGATACAACCGGTCATTGGCGCAAGCCATGTAAAGCGGACCGTTGGAGGCTTCGTAGACGCCGACTGTCGGAGACCCGCTCGGCGAATTGCCAAACCGGCCGGGATTCTCACCGTTGATCAGATAGGCCATTCCGTAGAAGCCAGTCATGCCCATGGCGACGTCGAACAACGCGACCTCCACATGCTGGCCGCGGCCGAGTCGATCCCGCGCCAGCAGCGCCAGCAGAATGGCATTGCAGGCGGACATGCCCGTCGCCATGTCGACAACAGGCGGTCCAGTGCGAACCGCCGGACCATCCGCAAATCCGTTGAGCGACATGAAGCCGCTCTCGGCTTGCGTGATGGGATCAAAACCTGGGCGTGAAGCGAACGGTCCGGTACGTCCGTAAGCCGAAATCGAGCAATAAATCAGCCGCGGGTTGAGCGGAGCGACAGCCTCGTAGTCGAGGCCGAACTTCTTCATGACCCCGCTGGAAAAATTTTCCACCACCACATCCGCCTTGCGGATCAGATCCAGCGCGACCTCGCGCGCCTCCGGCACCGAGAGATCCAGCGCAATGCCATTTTTGTTGCGATTCAGGCTGAGATAGGCCGCGCTCTCCCCGCCGATCTCGGCATGCTCATAAGCACGCGTGTCGTCGCCACCCTCAGGGTTTTCGATCTTGATGACGCGCGCACCGAAATCGGCGAGCGTTTGCGTGCAGGCGGGGCCCGCGACCACGCGCGTGAAATCAATGACTAGCAGACCATCAAGTGCAGTTGGCTTTCCCGCCGCCCGCAACGGACGTTCCGGCAATTGAGGCTTGGTGGACATCCTTGGCGCTCCCTTACATCGGCTTGTGCCCGCCGAATTTCCTGCTAGCGCACTTAAAGCCCGGCTGAGCCGACTGCGCAAGTGCTTCAGCCACGACGTTTCAAACCCAAAAGGGCATTCCAGGTGAACAGGGCCGGCTATATAGGCGCTGTGCAATTTGACGGTGCAAGGCCCCGTTCCGCATCACGGAAACCCGACTCAGCGAAGCGACCTTTGCCAATAGAGCGTATGGGACCAAGCCCAGGGCATCTCAGGTTCAAAGAGACGGTAACCCGCCTTGATGAAGTTGTTCGCAGAGAAACGATTGTCCGTTGTATCCGAAACGATACTGTCCCATCCGATGCGACGGCCCCGTGCTTCGACGGCCCGCATCAACCTCAGCTGAAGTCCCCTTCCCCAATGCCGCTGCAAGACCTGAAGTCCGCGAAAGATGATCAGCCCGTCGCCTGGTGTCTCGATCTTGTCGCTGAACAGCTTGAAACCATGACCAAGACCGAGGCTCGCGATCTTGCCCTCGATCAGCCGCTTCGACGATTGCGCCAGCGTCCGCTGCGCCTCGCGGATGCAGACCGCGAGCGTGCCGCGCTCGGCCTGGCAGGTCTCGACCATGAGCTCGCCGAAGAAATGCGATTTGCCCGAGCCACGCCCACCGTAGACGCCCTTGTAGCGTGCGGGCTTGAGCAGTGACTCGAATATCTTGGCGGTGGGAATTTTGAGGATCGACAATGGATGCGCTCGCTCTCGCCCCGGGGCAGGCCGGTGCGCCTGCGCCATATCGCGGACCAGTCTTCGTTGTTCGGCGTGCCGCAGCCTGGCCCAGATCAGGAGAAACCGCGTTTTGTTCGGGCTTCCGGCAGGCACTCTCGTCAGTATCCGTACATCTTCCGGAGCCGCTGCAGGGACCACGCGGGCATCCCGCAAGCATCGGCGATGCTCTGGGACATGAGCTGGCGATGCCGGATTCGGATCGAATGGCCCCAACGCATCGGCAAAGGCGCTTGGATCCATGAGACGTCCATCAGTATCCTTGATTTGATAGTGAACATGTGCATCCCCCGGCTTCCCATCGCGGCGAAAGACGCCTGTATTCCCCATGGTCCCGATGAGCTGGCCTGCGGCCACTGGGTCGCCGATCTTCACATGCCGGGCATTGGTGTGGAGGATCTGATGAAGGAGGCCGTTCCCACTCGATCTGATCGACACGGGAGACTCGTGTGAGAATGTTACCGGTCTTCAGGATTCTGAATCATGCGATGTTGGCGCTGATGCTGACCGCATTCGCCTCGAGAACCTGATGTTCAAGAAGATCGACGACAAGACCGTCATACTCTGGATCATCAACAACGGACATTTCACCGGCGATGGCCGAAAGCTGTCCTATTGCAGCGACCAGGTTCAGCGCGCCTATGCTGCGCAGCGCAAGGCCAGCAAGCAGACCAGGAACAAGTAAGGTCCTGGAAGCATCACCGAAATGAAAAACCCGCGACCGTTTGCCCGGCGCGGGTTGAACCTGCATGTTTCGATGATGCCATTATGCCGCTGTTTTGCCCGACGTGTCAAACGATCAATCGAGCGGATTCTCAATCGAGCTTTCTGACGGCTCAAGTATCGGCGTCAGTCTCACTGACACCGGCACTCTCCGGATGCACGATGATGCGTTCGATCCGGTGGATCAACTCGAGCACGCCGTCTTCACCATTCGCGATCGGCTGCGCCACCTTGCCCCAGCCGCGATCGAGGATCGCGTTGGCGGCGGAGACGCGGGCGGCCGGAGTCGCATCGCTGCTGCGCATGATGCCGACGAGCACGTTGACCGCCGTCCTGGTGTGACTGCGCGCGATCGACCGGATCTCGGTCAGCGTTCGCGCCTTCGATGGCTTCTTCGCGACAGGCCGGTAAACGTCCGCGATTTTTGGCTCGTATTCAAGACCGTCACTCAAGCAGAAATCTCCCACACGACAATTGCGACCAGCCCCGCAAGCGCGAGCGATATCAGATAGACCGTCATCGTTTCTCCAAGACGAACACGAGAAAACAAGAGTGCGGCAGATCGCGGCACGAGGCGCGATCGTTTCGGCGCGAACCTTATCCCCGTCTTGCGGGGACCGCGGCGGCGCAAGCAAAGGCTCGCGCCGCGGGCCGGCACGTTCGCGCGTGCACGGCCAATAACCGGTTCGGACGGCGGCGCGCTGATCGGCGCTCCATGAACGCGTTTCAACGAGGGCGAGGCCGCGATGCGCGGCACGCCGTCCGATCTCGAAATCGAAACGAAAAAGCCCGCAACGGATGCTTTCCGCGCGGGCCTCATAAACTCGTTTCGATGATGCCATTATGCCGGTGTTTTGCCCGACGTGTCAAACCTCGAATTGCAATAGCACGCGCTGCAATCTCGCGGCCAGCGCAATACCATGAAAAAAACCGCTCCGGATTGCTCCGTGCGGGCTGAACCAAACTCTCTCGATGATGCCATCATGCCAGTGTTTTGCCCGACGTGTCAAACGCGTTGCGCCAACTCAAAATCGCAGCCGAGCTTCAATCCCGGCGACGGAGCGGCTGTATCCGGCGGGAGAACCATTCTGCTGCAGCATCTCGCGGATTGGCTGAGGCTTCCGATCCCCAGATCGGCGGCGGAATGAGATAGCTCGGTTCATCCGCGAATGCGCCGACTGGCCGTGATTGGTGAAACGGCGGGCCAAGAGCTGACCGCTAAATTCGCGCACGGCATGCAGATGCAGCCGTGCCGCGGATATCGCCACTCTGCGATCACGTGTTTGCGACGTCGCCTCTTAAGCCGACGGCATGGCGTCAGCGCTCCGCTCTGCCGCAAACCGGCAGCTGCTCTCTTGTGTTGATTTCGAGAAAGAGTCTCGATAGCGAACTATCTGTCAACCAATCGACGAACGATCGACACAGGCTTTGCGCTCGTGAACAGGGATATTTTCCATCTGCCATCCTGGCGTCGTCTGAAACCTGAAGTCGGGCCCGACGTGATAGAATTTTTTCGGCTTTGGCTTGCGCAAACGCTTCTCGATAGAGGATGCATGGGCATCCCGTGTGGCACTACTCCAACGAGCCATCGGTACAGTGAAACACGGGCATGCCATTGAACCGATCGGAATTCTTGTAACGAACGACGATACGCTCCTTCGCATCGCCCCCGAATGTGTCGCCGTCTCTGAGCACTTGTCCGTGTTCGATGAGATAGACAACAAGGCCCGCCACCTTTTCGATCAAGGCCCCTAACGCCCGCCTGGACGTCTCGAACTCAACCTCACGGCCGGCAAAAGCGGTCAGTCCCATCGTCACTGAGCCAATGCCTTTCTGCGAGCGGAAAGGCAGAACATCGACCCAGAGCTGGAACGGATAGACAGGGGACGGTGCATAGGATTGCATGGAAAGATGCAGCCAAAGATCAGCAGGTCGTGCAGCCTTGCCATCCCAGACCACAGCGCAGCATTCCGGCATCGTCGCTATCAAGGCACCAACAGCAGCGGTCATCAGGCGAGCCGTGGGCAACAATTGTTGGTTTTGTCCGAGCACCGAGACCATCAAATGACCGCTGTGCCGCGCCGCGACTGTGCTCGCCTCCGGCCAGGCCGTAGTTGCGCGCGACCATAGCCCGGGATCCCCTGGAATGGGCGTCGGCATCGACTTCACCGTAATGAGTTGATCGCCACAGCGGAGGACAGACGCACCCGCCGAATCCTGGCGGATACCCGCATCGCTTGGATGGATCCCCGCGGCCAGCTCAGGGTGCCGGGTGCGAAGCGCAGCGGCGAGCGCCGCCATGACAGGCGCTGCAGGACGTTCCAGCAATACAAAAGCAAGAAATGAATTCCTCATCGTCGCCTCCCAAGAGCGAACGGGCCAACGTCGATCGAGGCTCGCTCACAGGTTGAGGGAACTGATGTAGAACAAAACGGGAACATTGTCTAGGTCGTAATTTCGGACACTTAGGCTTTTGCGAACCGCTGGAGCGGGAGCGAACCAGGAAGTTCATTGTGCAAGCTCCGCTGACGACCTGCCGGCAATCCACACGGGAGATGAGCAACTCCATTCGAGAACGAAAAAGCCCGCTACGGATCCCTCCGCGCGGGCTAAACCAAAGTCTCTCTATGGTGCCATCATGCCCGTGTTTTGCCCGACGTGTCAAACGAACGATCGGGCGCACGCGCGCGTTGGTCGATCAGGAGGATCGGCCATGACATCGAAGATCGGTTCGACAACATCGCCAATTTCGCGACACACTCCGGAGCCGCGCATCGACAAGACCCGCGATACCCGAGAGGCTGTGATCGAAGATGCACCGAAGACGGACGACAAGAACCGCGATCTCGTTCACGGCGATGGCGGCACCATCGGCATTCCGACCAAGCCCGGCGATCTCTCCCGCGACGATTAGCGCTGCCGCGCATCTCGTAGCTCGTTGCGCGACGGAGGACGGCCCCGGCGCTGACGGGGGGCTTGGGCGCCGGAGCCGCCATTCCAGACCGGTCAATCGGCGGCAGACCGGCCGCGTAACAAAGTCCGGCCGGAAAGCGGAAGTTCCTAAAAGGCGCAAGCGGCACCGCTTGCGGTCAGCGCTGCGGCCCCTCGCCAGCTTCACTCGGAAATGGATCGGGCGTCCTGCGCCGAGATTGCGGACGCCTCGTTGTGGACGCGGCGGATCGGAGAGCGACCGTATGGCGATGCTGCTGGCTTGGCCGGCGGGAGCACGCTCGGTCTCTCACCCGCCGGCTCCTACTGGCAGAGCCTCGGCCGAGCAAACGACCCGACGCTGCCTTTGTTCAATAGTGAACTTTAGACCCGCAAAGGCGCGGCATGAGTAAGCGGCTCAAAACGCCGAAACTGCACCATCCAATCATCACGGATTCTTTTTGGCCATTTATCAAATGATACGGACTCCTCTTCAGTACGCGCCGTACAGTTAACCATCACCACAAGGCCACTTACGTTCATCGGTGATAAGAGCGTCCGGTCGCGCTCCGTCTTCCTCGAACTTGGGAGCAGCGCCATGTTGAAGCGGCGTCGTTTCAAGCAAACCAAGACACTTCACGAGAGGCTAGCAGAAGAAGCGGCGCAATTGCGCGAGGAAGCCCGCACGCTTGCGCCGGGACGCCGCCGCGAGACGCTGTTGCGCCGCGCGCGGCAAGACGAGACGGCCATGCAGATCGATGCCTGGCTGCATTCGCCCGGCCTGAGGACACCGACATGAGCGCGCAATATCGTGCCTGTCTGGTCGGCGAAGACGGCCTCTTCCGCAACGCGGAGGCGTTCGAGGCTCCGTCCGATACATCCGCGCTCGCTTATGCGCGGCGGTTTGCGCGCCGCGGCGGGGTCGAGGTCTGGCAACTCAGCCGCAAGATCGGCTTGCTGAAAGGATCGCTTCAGGCGAAGAACCTTGGCACAGGACCCAGGACGCAGGATCCGGGAACACGGAGCTCTCCGCTAGGCGGCTCGCTGCAGCCCCGTCGTCCGCTCGATCCGCGCCTCCAGCAGGGCGATCGAGGTCCGCAAATTGTCGCGGCGGGCACGTAACGCCTGGGCAAGCATGGAATAGGTCGGACTGCCGGGATCGGTCGTCCCTGCGTTGCGCTCCTCCTCGGCAATGTCGCCCTCGAGCATCCGAACCCGCCAGCGCAGGTCGGAGATTAGAGCGTGGAGCTGCAGGGACGCGGTCGCTTCGAAACGGGACGTTGCTTGCATGTGGTCGCCTCAATCTGAAACGGCCCGACTGGCCGGGCCGGTATGGAGACATCATGCAGCAAGAGAGATGCCAGATCTTCAGGATGGAGCCGAAGCAGGAAACCCGAAGGCCTCACTCCTCCGCCAGCTTCCGCTCGATATAGGCGTCCACAGTCTCGGCGAATGAGCGCTGCACGCCGACCGACGTGACATGCAGCTCGATCGCATCCTGCTGCAGCACGCGCAGACCGCGTCTGCGTGCGCTGGCCGGTGCCATCGCGAGATAGTCGTCGATCGTGCCCATGGCCAGCGGAATGCCTTTCGGGTCACCCCTGGCAATCAGCAAACGCAAAAAGCTCAGGCTATCGGCCAGACCCGGCATGGCTTCGCATCTCAGCCTTGCTGCGGCTTCGGCCTGGGCTTCCTGACCGGCTGGGCATGCGTCCCGAACAGCGCGAGCAGCAACGCGACTTCTTCCTTCGAACCAATCTGGATCATCGTGATCTCCTTTTCGCTCAGTTGGTCGGGGCCAGCACCGGCGGAGTTCAGGACGATCTGGTTTCAGCCGTGTTTCAAAACGGCTTCGTCGCTGGTGCAGGACCTGCATTTTCCCGATGGGTCAAGCTTTAATCGAATGCACGCGGCCGGATTCGGCGGAAGGAAATCTGTTCGCGTCACGCTGGCACATGTCCGTGCTCAGGAGGGAGCCGATGTACTACGTCGCCGGCGTGTTGCTTGCACTTTCGGGATTGTTCTATTCGGCAGGCCGCCACGAACTTGGTTCGTTCGGCGCTGACGTCTGCAGCTACGGCGGGGCGTTCTGCGACAGGCCGCTGGTGGTCTTCACCGGCGCCGCGCTCGCGGCCGCCTGGGGCATGTTCGTCAGCATCAAGTAGATCGCGCCGGCCGGCTCACAGCGCCAGCTCCTTGCGGACGGCCGCCGCTGAATTGCCGACCTTGTCGACAGCCCGTTGCAGCTCTTCCCTGGAGACGCCGAGTGCATGGCTCCAGTACTTGACCTCCCAGGCCTCGTGCATGTTGATCTTGCTGCGGTCCGGCTGTTCGCGCTTCGTCAGATGGTCCATCCCGACGTCCTCCTCCCAAAAGAACGTCACTGGCCACCGGCGGTTCCGAAAGCGAACGGCGGCCTATCGAGACCCGCGTCACTTAACATTTGTTGTATTTGACTCATTCGCTAACCCATCATCCACAATGTAGAGAAGCCGGGCGCGCGTCACTTAACCTTTGTTGTCCGCAGCGAGCCGGCGTCTGTGCTTTTTGGCCTCACGCGTTAAGGCGCGTGGGGGAATGAGAGACGTGACAAGCGACATGATCTGGGCGCCGCTGTTCCAGCGCCTGAAGACGACGACCGGTGCCGATGACCGGGACCTCCGAGCTCTCGCGGCGCTGCCGTTCACACTCCGCAACTTTCGCGAAAACCAGACCGTGCTGCGCGACGGCGAGCAGCCGAGCGAATGTTGCCTGATCGTGGACGGCTTCTGCGTTCGCTCCAAGACGATCGCAGACGGCAGGCGCCAGATCCTGTCGATCCACATTCCCGGCGATCTGCCCAATCTGCAAAACCTGCATTTCGCGACCGCCGACCATGACCTGATCGCGCTGTCCGACTGCACGTTGGCCTTCATGGCCAACAGGGCGCTCAACGACCTCATCCGCCAGCAGCCTGGTGTCGGCGATATGTTCTGGCGCGACACGCTGGTGGATGCCGCTGTATCCCGGGAGTGGATCGTCAATGTCGGCCAGCGCTCGACCTACAACCGGCTTGCCCATCTGATCGTGGAGTTGCGCGAGCGGCTGCGCCTGATCGGCCGTGTGATCGACAACACGTTTGAAGCTCCGCTGACGCAAGAGCAGTTCGGCGAAGCCATGGGCGTGACCAGCGTTCATACCAACCGCATCCTGCGCGAGCTGCGCATCGACGGCGTTCTGGAGCTTCAGCGCGGCACCGTGAAGATACTCAACGAATACAAGCTCCAGGAGCTCGCCCAGTTCGACGGCCGCTATCTGCATTTGTCGCCATCGTCCTGAGCGGGTCGTTCAGCGAACGAACACCTCGCTCATGTCCATGCGGAAGCGGGGCAAGGCTCGTACCCCCCAAAGTCTCAACGTGCTAGCAAGGGAATCACGCAACGCTCCGTCTCGTAAGCCGTGCGACGATGGAACTTTGCGGCTACGATCGCGATTGATAGCTGAATTCGCAATTCCGGAAGGTGAGCCCTGTCGAACCGGTCCAAACGTCCAGCTTCCAAAAGCGACAGCGTCGTCGCACCGACAAAGTCGGCACCGATGCTGCTGCAGCGGCTCGGACCCGGCCTGATCACGGGCGCCGCCGACGACGACCCGTCGGGCATCGCCACCTATTCGCAAGCGGGCGCGCAATTCGGCTACGGGCTGCTCTGGACGGTATTTCTGACTCTGCCGTTCATGATCGCGATCCAGCTCGTCAGCGCGCGGATCGGCCGGGTCACGGGCAAGGGGCTAGCCGCCAACGTCCTGCAGCTCGCCCCGCGCTGGATCGTGATGGGGCTCGTGACGCTGCTCGTCGTGGCCAACACCTTCAATATCGCCGCCGACATCGCTGCGATGGCCGAAGCGCTCTCGCTGGTCATCGGCGGGCTCAACCACGAGCACGCGCTGATCTTCGCGGCAGGCTCGACCCTGCTCCAGGTGTTCGTGCCCTATCGCCGCTACTCGCCGGTGCTGAAATTCCTAACGTTGGCGCTGTTCGCCTATGTCGCCACCGCCTTCACGGTGAACATCCCCTGGGGTACGGCGCTGCTGGCCACAGTATGGCCGAAGGCGACGGTCAACAGCGACTATTTCATGATGGTCGTCGCAGTGCTCGGCACCACGATCAGCCCCTATCTGTTCTTCTGGCAGGCTTCCCAGGAGGTCGAGGAGATGAATCAGGGCCAGCGCGACAAGCCGTTGCGCGATCTGCCGAGCGGCGGCGATCCCGAAATCGCACGCATCAGGGCCGACACCTCCGTTGGCATGCTGCTGTCGAATTGCATCGCGTTCTTCATCATCCTGACCACGGCCTCGGTGCTGAACGCAAACGGCGTCACCAACATCAACTCCGCGACCGAAGCGGCCGAGGCGCTACGGCCGCTCGCCGGCGATTTCACTTTCGCGCTGTTCGCGCTCGGCATCATCGGCACGGGTCTTTTGGCGATCCCGGTGCTGGCGGGCTCGGCGGCTTATGGCGTTGCTGAAATCTTTGGCTGGCGCGCGACGCTGGAAGCAAAGCCAGAGAAGGCGGTCGGCTTCTACACCATCATCGCAGCCGCGACCGTGATCGGCTTCTGTCTCGGTTTCACGGGAATCGACTCGATTCACATGCTGGTGTGGAGCGCCGTTCTCAACGGTATCGTGGCCGTCCCGATCATGGCGATGATGATGCTCATCGTCTCGAACAAGGCGATCATGGGGCGTTTCAAGGCGCGGTCGTGGCTCGTCGTGCTGGGATGGCTCGGCACCGCGCTGATGGCGCTGGCCGTCCTCGCCATGCTCGGCTCGTCCGTGATGGGCTAGACTTCATGACGACAGGTGGTTATGGCGGTATCTGACCGGTCGAGAAAGCGCCATCCGCCAAAGGCGGCAACGGCTTCCTCAGCTGCGGCCGCAAGAGCTCAACGTTAGGGCGTCACCGGATTGACCGTCGGAGACGTCTTTGGCCCGGGCCGCTCCGGCTCAATCGGAGATTTTGGGTCGGTCGGAAGCACCTTGGCGCCCGCCGCTCGGGCGGCCTCGCCAGTGGTCGCATACATTGCGACATGGGCCGGCTGTGTCTTGGCTCGGCTCCAGGGACCGTGATCGACGACCAGCATCGCAGCAATCGTCAGGCCGGCCACAACCAACGCGATCACGCCGGGGTGGCGAAGCGCTGAGGAGATGGAGTTCGCGAAGCGGTCGGTCCTCATCGAATAACCCCTATTTTTCCTCTCGTGAGTTAATTCAACCGCGGCCCGCGAGTTCCGCTCCGGCTCAAGCGAGTTCCCGGCCAATGCGGGCCTCTGGCTTCAGGCCGGCCTCCTCCATTTCTTGCAACGCACGATGAGTTGCGTCACTCGCCCGGCGCGATCGCGTTGCTGGGCGTGGGCCGATCGGTGATCTGCTGACCGAACAGGCTGCCGATCAGTTCGACGACGGCGCGCGCGGTGCGGCCGCGCTCATCCAGGAACGGATTGAGCTCGACGATGTCGACCGATCCCACCACGCCGGAATCGTGCAGCAACTCCATGACCAGATGTGCCTCCCGATAGGTCGCCCCTCCGGGTACCGTGGTGCCGACGCCCGGCGCGACGCACGGGTCGAGAAAATCGACGTCGAAGCTGACATGCAGCACGCCGTTGCTTGCTTTGACGCGCTCGATAACGCGCCGGATCAGCACAGCGACGCCGAACTCGTCGATCTGGCGCATGTCGACGACCCTGATCCGACGCGCGCGCATCAACTCCTTCTCGAGCTTGTCGATTGAGCGCGCGCCGAACAGATCGAGCCTGTCCGGATCGATCGAGGCGCGTGGAACATCTCCCAACAGGCCATCGAGACCGGCCTCGCCACAAAGGAACGCGGCCGACATGCCGTGCATATTGGCCGTGATCGTCGTCTCCGGCGTGTTGTAATCGGCATGCGCGTCGAGCCAGAGCACGAACAGGTCGCGGCCGCGCTCCTGCCAATGGCGCGACATCGCATTGACGGACCCCATGGACAACGTGTGATCGCCGCCAAGGAAGATCGGCAGGGCACCGGTTTGCGCGACCTCATAGCCGCGCCGACTGAGTACGCGGGTCCAGCGCTGGATTTCGCGGTAATGATTGGCCTGCTGCGGCGGCCTGTCGGTGAGATCCCCGACTTCGGCTATTGAGAGATCGCCGAAGTCGACGACTTCGAAATCCAAGCTTTCGAGCACTGTTGCGAGGCCGGCGGTCCGCAGCGCCGCAGGGCCCATCAGGGTACCGCGCTGCGAAGCGCCCATATCGATCGGCGCGCCCAGCAATGCGATGCGCCGGGCTCGATCCGTGATGGTTCGATCGGTCACGGCAATCTCCTGAGATCAGCAAGGCTGCACCAGCGTAACAGAGATTCGCACCCGCCGTTTCACGGGGTGCCGGAACAAATTCCCGCGCGCCGCATTTTCTCCCCAAGGCCGGTACCCGCCGTTCAAGACGGCGCATGTCGCGGATAGCCAAAGGCCTTCGGGCCCGCTGTTCAAAACGAGCGCACGCGCGGATAGCCAAAGGTGCCGGCCTCAATTGCGTCGTCGGGTCTGGAGGTCGCGAGCTTGAGCATGGACATACCGCAGCCTAATCCCGAGCCCGGCATGGCCGAGCGCGCCATCGATGCAGCGACCGAGGTGTCCCGTACCTTCGGCGAGGTCGCCGGTGGGTTGCGTGCCGCCGTCGATCGCCTCACTTACGCCATTGATGAAGCACGAAAGCCGGGCCGGCCGCTCGCCACAGTCGCGGCGATCACGCGCGAAGCCCCCCTGGCCAGCCTCTTCGTCGCGTTCCTCTTCGGCGTGGCGGTTGCGCGCCGGCGCTGACGATCGAGCCAGCTCAGGCCGCGCTGACAGCTTCAGGCTCAGCCGCCAGGAACTGCTTTCCGAACGCCTCGGCAGGCATCGGACGGCCGAAGAAATAGCCCTGCCCTTCCTCGCAGCCCATACTGACCAGGAAGTCGGCCGTCGCGCGATTCTCGATGCCTTCGGCAACCACCGTCAGGCCAAGCTGCTTGCTGAGACCGATGGTCGAGCCGACGATCGCAGCATCGTCGGAATCCGAAAGCAGGTCGAGCACGAAGGAGCGGTCGATCTTGAGGCCGTCGAGCGGAAACTTCTTCAGATAGCTCAGGCTTGCATAGCCCGTTCCGAAATCATCGAACAGAATGCGGACACCGAGCTGCTGGATACGCTTGAACATGTCGAGGACCCGATCCTCGTCGTGCAGCAGGATGTCCTCGGTGACTTCGATCTCGAGCAGCGACGGGCTGAGCCCCGTCGTTTTCAGCAACTGCGCAACCGAATGCGCGAGCTCGCCTGATTGGAGCTGCGAGGGCGAGAGATTGATGGCGACGCGGACAGCATTGCCCGACAATTCCCACGCGCGCGCCTGCCGGGCCGCGGTCTCCATCACCCAGTTCGCGATCCGCTCGGACAGTGCCGAGGTATTGACGACCGGCATGAACTCGCCGGGCGAGACGTAGCCACGCGCCGGATGCCGCCAGCGGATCAGCGCTTCGGCTCCGACCAGGCCGCCATCGACCAGGCGAACCTGGGGCTGGTAGAACAGCTCGAACTCGCCCCGGTCTGCGGCAAGCGCCAGTTCGCTCTCCAGCGTCAGCCGGCTTTCCAGCTCCTGCCTGATCGCGCTCTCGAAGATCACATGGCCGCCGCGTCGCGTCAGCTTGGCCTTGCTCAGCGCAAGATGGCCGTTGCTGAGGAGATCGTCCGCGCTTTGTCCACCGTCGGGATAGACGGCGACACCCATGCTGATCCTAACCCGATGCTGGCGCGTACCCGTTGCGAGCGGAGCCTCGAACGCGCGCGCAATCCGCTCGGCCAACGAAGCAATCGGTTCACCGAGACCGGCGCAATCCAGCGCAATTGCAAACTCGTCGCCGCCGAGCCGGGCGACGAGTGCCTTGCTATCGGCTTGGGTCCGCAGGCGCTCAGCCACCGCGCGCAGCACGAGGTCGCCGGCCGCGTGTCCAAGCATGTCGTTGATCTGCTGAAAGCCATCGAGCCCGAGCACGAGCAACGCGACCTCCGAAGGCCCGTCCGCAGCAGCGATCAGACCGATGAGTCCCGCGTGCAACGTGTTGCGGTTGGCGAGCCCCGTCAGCGCGTCATATTCGGCCAGATATCTGACGCGCTCGGCCGCGCGCTTGCGCACGGAAATGTCCCGCATGATCGCGCCATACTGGAAGCCGTCCGTTCCCTGCCAGCCCGAGAGGCTCGCCTCGACGGGGAAAGTTTCGCCATTCTTGCGTCGGCCCTCGAACTCGACGACGACGGCCCCGCCGGGAACCAACAGGGCCTGGCGCGCTGCATCGCGCATGGCGAAAGTCTTGCCGCCGCCATCGGCCGCGATCGCGCAAAGCGTTTCAAACGGGCGCCCGATCATCTCGGTCGGCATATAGCCGAAGATCGCGCTCGCGCCGGGATTCCAGACCGTGATCCGATGATCTTCGTCGGTGCAGACCAGACCGTCGCCCAGCGACATCGCGATGCGGTGAAAGCGGCTTTCGGCGATGCGCCCCAGCAGGCTGCGGAAGTCGATCTCGTCCAGCGCGATCGCCGCCAGATAGGCGACGATCGCGATGTGGAACAGCGACGTATCAACGACAACCGGCCAGCGTTCCTGGACAAGGACGGCTGCGAGTTCGATGCCTGCTCCCGCTGCGACCAGGATCGCAACGCGAGCCCCCGGTGCGACACGGCGCCAAGTATACAACATGATGAGGCAGATCAGGCCGAGACTCAGAATCGTGCCGGCATCGGACGTCCAGCCCAGCATCCGGTTCTGAAGGACAGATTCCGCTGCCATCGCCTGCAGAACGGGTCCGGCGAGGATGCGGCCGTTCGGAACGCTGAAGCGGTCGCCCAGTTCGAGTGCCGTGGCACCAACAATGACCTTCTTGTCCTGCAGTTTGTCGAGCGCTGCGGCATCGCCGCGTAACACGTCGACATAGGAAACGACGGGAATCGAAGCCGCCCGGATGCTGAAGTCGATCAGAAAAGGCGGCCGTCGATTGGCGTCCTGTCCGGCCAAAACCACCGCCATCGACGGAATCTGCGCATCGCCGAGTTTCTCTCCGACGGGATAGCGGCGAACGAGCCCATCGGATTCAACCGCGACATTGACGACGGCCGGCCACGACTGGTTGCCGAACGGCTTCAGGGGACGATTGATGTGAGCCGCGCCACCATTTGGCGTCGGCTGCTTGAACGAGGGCAGGATCGTCGAGCCGCCCACCTCGCGAAGCGCGGTGAGGAAGGCTTCATCGGCAACCGGATCAGACGGTGTGCTGAAATCGATGTCGAAAGCCACCTCCTGCACTCCGGCGGCCTCAAGCCGGTGCAGGAGATCGGCGTGCAGACTGCGTGGCCAGGGCCATACGCCGATCTGATCGATCGAAGGGGCGTCGATAGCGACCACGACGACCTTGCCGGTCGCGGAACGCGACTGCCAGGCGAAACGGAGATCCGTGAGCACGTTGCGAAGCGGGCCATGCCACCCGGTGGACAGCACGACCGCCAGAGCGATCACGACAAGGATATGCGGCCGATAGCGTTTCACCCGATCCTCCCCACACACCCGCATCAACGGGCGCGCCCCCTCGTCTTCTAGGAAATCGCCTCAGTGGTGATGGCCGTTCCCGTTCCCATTCCCGTTGCCGTTACCACCACCATTCCCATTGCCGTTACCGTTGTTGCCTTTGCCGTTACCGGTGGCGCCGCCGTGACCTTTGCCTTGATCGCCCCTGTCATCACCGTCGGTTTTGCTGTTGTCATTCCTGGTGCCGGAATTGCCGTTGCCATCCGACGGTCCGGCGGCCGCGTCGGCGCTCGAACCGGCGCTGGTCGCAACATTGCTTGCTCCTGTACTTGACGACGTCGACGCAGCGCCGGCACTCGAGCCACTGCCGCTGACAGTGACCGCCGTGATCGCGGAACTGTTGGTGGCAGTGGTCGTCGTGCTCGACTTGCTACCGCTCCACACCGTGTCGGTGCTGGCGTTTGCATTTCGCACCTGTCCTGGTGCGATGGTGTTGTGGGCGAGCCCGTGCGTGACCTTGTGGAAGTTCAGCTTGACCTCACCGAGCGAGCCCGAGATGTGCACGGCGCCGATCTTGGGCGCGTGAGCGCTGGCTGTCTGATGCGAGTGCATCGGCGCGCCAGCCACCTTGGTGCTCTTGTCGGCCGTGCCGAGAGCGCGGATCGCACCACCATTCCCGGCGTTGCGCGGCGCCGACAGGCCTGACTTCGGCACTGGGACGCGTTCGATCGTCGAGGCACGCGGCTTGCCTTGCTCGATCGGATTGAGCGTGCCGGAGCCTCTCAGGCTGAGACCAGGCTTGCCGTGCTCGAAGGCGGTGGCGACCTGGCCCGGCATGACCTGGGCAATCTGCCCGGTCTTGAAATCGGAGACCTCGACCTGACCACGGAGCACGCCGACCTTGGTGCTGCCTGCGCCTACTGTAACGCTGAAATGGGTTCCCTTGACCACGGCGGCGAGATAGGGCGTCTCGACCTCGAAATGCTTGACGTTACGCTTCTCGACCTCGAGCAGGATCGACCCCGCCTGCTGGATGATAGTGGTCGAAAGACCCTCCTTCTTCTCGGCCGGCACCCCGACCACCGAGTTGGGCGAGATCAAAATCGTCTCCTCGCCGCGAACCAGCAGCACGCGCCCGTTCCGCCCGGTTCGGATGGTGTCGCCCGGCTTCAGCGTTTCTTCCTGGTTTAACGAGACCTGTTGGGCGCCACTGGTGGAAAGCCAGACCTCCCCCGATGACTTGCTGACCGACCAGACGCCGTCATCCGCAGCGGATGCACCGGACGCGGCTCCCATGATCAACGCGGCGATTAGGGCACACCGCATTCCAACTCTACCCAGCATGATGATCCTCGGTCCGCATGACAGCCAGCCGCGAGGCGTATCCGAAATCATTCAACATAGACTTAGCCGGAAACGGTCAGCAGAGCGGTCGCATTAACGATTCATTGACCATAAAAAAATATGAAAAATCATGCAGCTAACGAAGTCTTACCGGCTCATCGGCACTCCTCCGTCAAACTACGGAGAACTGTTCGTTGCGCGCATTGAGAAGCGCCATCTCCTCACCGCGCTGGTGCTGGCGGCATCGATCTTCGCGGGAGTTCCGCAGAGTTTCGCGCAGCAGGCGCATGCCCCGGGCTTCGATCCGCGGCAGCCGGAGAAATATTTTGAAAACCAAAGCGAGCGGGAATCCCTGAGCCGGCCCCCGCTGAAGCTCCCTTCGGCCGGCCAATCCAATGCCGCGGGGGACAGCAAGGCGCAATTTGTGCTGCGCGGAATCAATATCAGCGGCGCCCACGCCATCTCCCCCGATCGCATCGCCGCGGCCTACCAGCCTTATCTCGGCAAAAGCGTCTCGCAGGCCGACCTTGTCGCGATTGCCGGCGCGATCAGCGATCTCTACCGTGCCCAGGGCTTCCATCTGAGCCGAGCAATCGTGCCGGCGCAGGATATCGCAGACGGCCGTGTCCGGATCCAAATCATCGAAGGCGCCATTGTAGAGACCGAACTGAAAGGCGATGGCGCCGAGCAATTCGGTATCAGGCCGATGCTCGGGCCGATCCTGGCAGAGCAGCCGTCGCGCCTGGCAACACTCGAACGTCAGCTCTACCTCATCAACGGCTGGCCGGGAGTCCGGATCACCGATACCGCGCTGGAGGAGATCGGCGGCGCGACCGGCCGTTTCCGCCTCACCGTCTGTTTGAAGTCCTGGCACGTCTTCACCTCGTTCGGGCTCGACAATCTCGGCTCATCGTCGGTTGGCCCGTGGCAGACCTATGCGACCGGCGCGTTCAACTCCTATCTAACGCCGGGGGACACCCTCGCGGTCAATCTGTCGACGGTCGCCAACGACCCGCGCGAGCTCGGCTTCTCGCGGCTGTCCTATGATGCTCCAGTCGGCGTCGACGGCGTACGGCTCGGCGGATCAGTGCTGTACAGCGCGGTCAGGCCCGGCGATGTGCGTCGGCTCGCCAGCGACATCACCACGACCGAAGCGTTCGAGCTGCGCGCCAGCGTCGTCCCGCTACAATCGCGATCTTCCACGTTGACCCTGACTGCGGCCACGACCTTCAGCAATGTATCGGAGCACGATCTGTACGGGCCCTGGTACAATGACCATATCAGGGCCGCGAGCCTCACCGCCGACTATCGGCTCCAGGACGGCCTCGGCGGCACCAACTTTGCGACGATGACCTTTCGCCAGGGCCTCGACGTCTTCGGTGCCTCGCATTTCGACGATGATCTGTTGTCGCGCGACGGCGCCTCCTCGAATTTCTCGGTGCTGAACTTCTGGTTCACTCGCTACCAGTCACTGACCGACACCTGGTCGCTCAAGCTGTCTGCAGCGAGCCAGACCGCGTCACGGCCACTGTTCACCTCGCAGCAATTCTATCTCGGCGGCGCAGCATTCGGCCGCGGTTATGGTGCGGCCGAGATCAGTGGCGACAACGGGCTTGCCGGCTCCTTCGAACTCCGCTTCGACCAGAACCTCAATTTCCGTTACTGGAGCGGCTACCAGCTCTACGCCTTCGGCGATGCCGGTGCGGTCTGGAACGACGGTTACCGGCTGAGCGACGGCCTCTCGCTGACATCGGCCGGTGCCGGCGTGCGGTTGTTTCTGTCCCACGATCTCCAGGCAGATTTTGGCGTGGCCGTGCCCTTGAGCTATCGGGCGCCGGACAATGAGCGCCGCAGCCCTCGCTTCCTGTTCACCCTGTCGAGCGCGTTCCGGCTGCGCCCTGAACGAAACGGCTGTCTCTAGCCCCGCGGGATCGCGACGCGGCCCTTTTGGGGCCACACTCGGAGACTTGCCTAAATTTAATCCTGTGAGGTGCTCACGATCGCTCGATCGGGCCGTTTCCAATAGCCATGTTCAGTCAAAAGTGATTGAGACGGAACCATGAAGAGGGTTTTTGGAATTCTGGCTTTTCTCTGCGTCCTTGCAGCCGGCGAATATGTCGTCGTCAGCAAGCTCGCGATCCGGCACGAGACGCTGTCGTTGTTCGACGCCTCGCGTCAGCGGCCGATCTCGGTGGATATCGCGGTGCGCCGCGACTATGAGACGAAGGCCAATCTCGGCCTCTGGAAACTTCCAGTAGCCATCATCAGCAATGGCAACACGGTCAAGGCGACCGAATATTCCTTCCTCGCCAATGTTCTGGCATCGCGTGGCTATCTCGTCGCCAGCATCCAGCAGGATCTGCCGAGCGACCCCCCCTTAATGACCCACGTCGGCCAGCCATATGTCGGCCGGCGCGAGGTCTATATGCGTTGCGAGGCCAACATCCTATTCGTGCTGAACACGCTGAAGGGGCGGCAACAAAACGCCGATTACGACCACATCACGCTGGTCGGTCATTCCAACGGCGGCGATGTCTCCATGTATGTCGCCCGGCAGCATCCCGAGCTCGTGTCGAAGGTCATTACGCTCGATAATCTCAGGGTGCCGTTCGTCCTCAACGACCACATGAAGATTCTGTCGTTCCGCTCCAAGGATCCGCACTTCGTGACCGATCCCGGTGTGCTGCCGACGCCCGAAGAGGCGAAGGCGCGTGGTATCGACATCATCCACACCGGTGCGCAACACACCGAGATGAGCGATCGTGGACCCGACTCGGTCAAGGAGAAGATTCAGGCGACACTTGACCGTTTCCTGCGCGACAGCGCCAGCAGCGCACTCGCTCCGGCCGATACGACCGCGCCGATGATCATGAATCCCGGCGACTACTGACCAAGAAGCTTTGCGCCCGAGCGAACGAGCTCCGAAAATGCAAATCCCTGCCGGTTGAACCGACAAGGGATCAGCATGAGCGACGCGCCAGATCAGGACTTGCCCTTGCCCGGCTGCATGAAGTTGCCGGTCATCTGGCGCATGTGATCGCCGGCATTGGTAAATTGGCTGCGCAGGAACTCGGACTGGATCCGCATCGCCTCCTGAAGGTCGGTTGCGTGAACCAGCTTGCGAGCGTGCTCGAACGCTGCCTTCATGTTCTGCTCAGTAAAGGCGAGCGCCTGCTTGGAGACGTCTGCCCCCGCTCCCGGAACGGAGGTCATCGACTTGGTGGCGGCATCGAAAAACATCCCGAATGCCTTCTCAGCCTGGTCGATGGTTTTCTCGGCCAGGTCGCGCAGTTCAGCGGGAACTTCGAGCTTCGGTTCGATCATGGTCGCACTCCTCCCTCTTTTTCCTGACTGATTATCACATTTGTGGCACCGCATTCCAGCGGTCAGTCGCGCGCCAGGGCTGCAGCTTGGCGGTCTACCCGGTCCGGAAGATGGACAAAGCGGAACGTCGGGGCGCTTTCGGTCCTGCTAGGACACGGGATGTTCGGGGAGCGTTTCGTCAGTGACGAGGTCTTCGACAAGCCTGATCACCTCGAAACGCTGGCGGGGAGCGAGCTTGAGAAAGGCGCGCAGCAGGCGGAGACTCTCGACCGTACCGGTCGCGGGGGCGCCGAGCTTGAGATGCAGTTCAGCCGCGAAATTGAGGTTTTTCATCTCGCACCTATGACAGGATCGGCCCTTCGGGTTGTACATCAGCAGCCCTAAAGGACCAAATGCCGTCACCGAACGCCATTGCGACGACCGACTCTCGGTAGGGCCATCTCAGCAGACCATCACGCCGAGCTGCAGATTTCGACAGACTCGGCTCGACCCGAGAAGTTGCAACCATGACAAGAAACAACTCATCGTGCAAGCCACTTAGCGATGCTTCGCCGACACCGCGCCACGGCAATTCCGAATGACAGGCATAGGGCGTCGTCGTCACCCACCTGCGTCAAGAAGCAGCATCAGTCACCACATGGCCCCGATCGCTGTCAATTCGACCAACGTTTCGGGTTGCTTCCGGCATGCTCGGAAACTGGCAAACACAGGGGCTGGACCTTCTTCAGCGTGCTCGTCGCACGCGTCCTGAAAAACCATGTCGGGAGCGTAGTCGGTCACCTTGTATTGCGGCTTCACGCAGGCAAATGGACCGGACCGGAGATTTCGCTGTCGCGACAAGCCGATGATGATCTCATCATTAACGGTGACGATCTTGCCCAGATTCATTTTGGTCTCCTGCGCCCATGCGCCCTGTGCCGAGAGTGTCGGAAGCGGAGCCGCGAGGCCAAGTGCCGGCGGCGAAAGCCGCCGGCACTTTCGCTCAACCGCGCCGGGCTGTTGTGTCGGTCGCGAAGCCGTAGACGAGCGCCAGCCGATCGAGGCATTCGCGAAATCGCCGGGCGAAATAGTCGTTCCAGCGCTGGGTGCGGACCGCGCGCCGCTGCCCGATCTGGTCCATGGTCAGGCCGTGCACCAGCACGTCGTGCACCAGAGCCGCACCGTCGGTGCCGAGCTCGTGCTCGATCCGATTCAGCCGCAGCACAGCCTGGCGCTGGCTGTCGCTCATGGGCTCGCGGAGGCGTGCGCCGTCGACATATTCGCGGGTCGGATCCATGGCCTGTGGGCCTCGCTCCGCCCTCTCCCAGTCGTTCTGATAGGCCCGACCACCCCGATATTGCGCCTCGTCGATCTGGTGGTGCGAGTGCAGCCGGCCGAGCGGATCGTTCCTGATCGACCGCATCACCAGGATCTTCTCGTCCCTATCCAGTGCCAGTGGATTATCGACCTCGATCTCCACGACCTCGGCGTTGAACGGCAGATCGCGCGACCGCCGGTCGTGAAGTCCGGTCAACTTGTAGGACATATTGCGTTTGGCACGTGTCACTCGGAAGCTCCTTTCGAATTGACATGAGACGGGACGGCGGTGCCGGTCAGGCGGCGGAAACCAGCCTCAGTACGACGGCACCGGCCGTACAGCCGGACGTTGCTCCAGGACCGCGAGTCAGGTGAGCATGCGGCGCGCAGTAGCCCGAACCAGGCTGACGCGGATGGCCGCAGAAACGGATCTCCTCTCCCTCCCTGTCACCCCCATAGGGATAGCGGCAGTCGCCTTGCTCGAGCTCGACCAGCGCGATCAGGCGCGGCCGGATACCAACACAGCGCAATTTGACCGGATTGACCGGCTTCAATGCCGACGGCGGCGGCAGGTTCAGGCTGGCTGACGCGGCACGATACGGCGCGACCTGGGAGGGCTCGCCCGACAAGGACGGCACGATCGACGGACTCATCACCCGTTCGGGCGCTGCGAGCCCGAGCCCCAGCCGCCTGGCCCGGCCGGCCACCGCATTGCGCGTGTAAACCGTTCCAAACCTTGCGTTAATCTTCCTTCCGATCTCCGCATACGACCACCCCTTGAAAAAATAGTCTCGAAGCGCGTCGGAATGCTCCGACGGCCAATAGCCCGGTTCCATGCTGCTGTCCTGTGATGCGCCCCGACCGTTCGATCCGGCGGCGGACACATACATTCCGTTATTCCGAATACAAAGTCAAGCCGGAATTCTGATATTCATAATTGCATCAATTCCGAATTTCGGATTACAAGAGCCACGTGCCACGGCAATCGAGGGAAACATCATGTTGGACGCTGCAATGATCGAGCGGGGCCTGGAAAAGACGGGCAAGAGCAAGGGCGGGCTGGCCGCGGCGATGGGCGTGCGTCCTGGAGCAGTGTCGGAAATCCTTGGTGGCGAACGCCTGGTGAAGGCCTCGGAAATCATTCCGATCATGGAATATCTGGAGCTCAACCTCGCGCCGATCATGGGCCGCGTCGGCGCCGGCGCCGTCATCGAGCCTGACGTCGAGCAGGTTCCGCCGGAGGGGCTCGGGGACGTCACGCTGCCCTTCCCGATCATGGAAGAAACCGTCGCATTCGAGATCGTCGGCGATTCGATGCTGCCCAAATATGAAAGCGGCGACGTGATCGTGGTCTACAAGGACCAGCGTCATCCGCTGTCCAGCTTCTACGGCGAAGAGGCCGTGGTCCGGCTCAAGACCGGCGAGCGCTATCTCAAGACCATCGAGCGGGGCAAATCACCTTCCGTCGTCAACCTCACCAGCTTCAACGCCAAGCCGATCGTCGGCGTCAAGCTCGACTGGGTCGGAGAGATCTGCCTCTCGATGCCGAAGGGCCAACTCGAGCGGCTGCGCGCCAAGTCCGCCCGCCCGCGCAAGAAAGGCCGGTAAGGCGCGATTTCCGATTTTTGGAAATCCACCTTGACTTAATTCTTTTTTTCGGAAATACTCCTGCCGCGCACCGATCATCGGGGCGCGGCAGGATCGTTTGATGCAGTATTTCGTCGTGATGATCGATTACGGGCGCCGCGGTCGCGAGGCGATTGTCGACCCTGAAATCACCAGGCGCGAAGTCATCTCCCGAGTCAGCTCCGGCGAATACCAGAACATCTCGTTCGTCCACGAAATCGCGGGGGATTCCGTCGAGGACGTGACCGAAGCCATTCTGGCTGAGGCCGCCGTCCCCGAAATTCCGCCTGAGGATATCGATCTCCAGGCGAACCGTCTCGATCACGTCCGCGACCTGCACAGGCACGACAAAATATGACGCGCGCCCAGGCCACCTGCGCCACTGCTCCACCCGAAATCACACCGTGAGAACGGTCGATCCCGTGGTCTTGCGCGCGGCGAGATCGGCATGCGCCTTGGCGGCGTCCTTCAGCGGATAGGTCTGGTGCACCTCGATCTTGACCGCGCCGGATTTCACGACATCGAACAGCTCGTTCGCCATCGCGACCAGGTTCTCGCGCTTGGCGGCGTAGGTGAACAGCGTCGGCCGGGTGACGTAAAGCGAACCCTTCTGCGCGAGCAGGCCGAAGATTGAGCGGCTCGACCGCACCGGAAGACGCACCGAACAGCGCGGCGACGCCGAGCGGCGCGAGGCAGTCCAGCGACCTCAGGAACGTGTCCTTGCCGACGGAATCATACACCACCGGCACCTTCTTGCCGCCAGTGATCTCGTCGACGCGCTTCACGAAATCCTCGCGCGAATAAATGATGACGTGATCGCAACCATGCGCCTTGGCGAGCTTGGCCTTCTCATCGCTGCCGACGGTACCGATCACGGTTGCGCCGAGATGCTTGGCCCATTGGCTCAGGATCAGGCCAACGCCGCCCGCCGCGGCATGCAGCAGAATGGTGTCGCCAGCCTTCACACGATAGGTCTGCCGGATCAGGTACTGCGTGGTCAGCCCCTTCAGCATCATTGCAGCCGCGGTCATGTCGTCGACCCCGTCAGGCAGCTTCAGAAGCCGATCGGCAGGGATCAGCCGCGCCTCGGAATAGGCGCCAAGCGGCGAAGCGCCGTATGCGACACGGTCACCCGGCTTCAGATCAGTGACGCCTGGCCCGACTTCTTCGACAACGCCCGCGGCCTCGCTGCCGAGCCCACTCGGCAATTGGGCCGGATACACGCCCGAGCGGTTGTAGATGTCGACGAAGTTGAGGCCAACAGCGGTATGGCGAATGCGCGCCTCGCCTGGTCCCGGCTTGCCGACATTGACCTCCTCCCAAACCAGAACGTCCGGACCGCCGGTTTTGTGAAAGCGAATGGCATGGGTCATGGGCGTGCTCCCTTATCGTTGTGATGTGATGGTCCGAAAACCGGATCGGCCGGTGAAATAGGCATTTCGTCCGCCCCGTTACAGTATAGAAGACGTAACAAGAATGTCACAGCTACCGACAAACCCGCGCCGTTCCGCCTCTGTTCGGAAGAGTTGATGACGGTCCTGCGGCGACCGGCAGTACCCTTTGCGCGGGGATTGGTGGTCGCCTGCGAAGGAGAGCCGAGATGCCAGCTTATGTACAGCATCGTCAGGATATCGAAATCGCGCCTGTGATTTGTCCGACGTGCATCGGGTTCCTGCCGATGCATGTGCGTGGGGTCGAACCGCACTGGAGCCTGGCCAAGATCGACTTCGTCTATGAATGCGCCGATTGCGGCGCCGAGGTCAGGCAGACCATTCGCAAGCCGGGGCAGCTGCGACACTGATCGCGGCGTCAGCCGCTCATCAAGTATTTGCGCTGAACGGAATAAGTGGCCATCAGCGCGGATCAGGCCCGTCCCAGACGAGGCTTGTTCTTTGCCGGGAACGCAGGCAGAACAAGCTTCAAGCAAGACCTTTGGGAGCGCCCTTTCGTGGCTGAACAGAAGGCCTCGACCGCGATCGAGGCAGTGGAGAGCGGCCTCGCCGCGCAGGGCTATATCGCGAGCCGGCAGATCGCGACCGCCGTCTATTTGTCGCAACAGATCGAGAAGCCGATCCTTGTCGAGGGCCCTGCGGGCGTCGGCAAGACCGAGCTTGCCAAGGCGATCGCGGCCTGGCGCGGCAAGAAGATGATCCGCCTGCAATGCTACGAAGGCCTCGACGAGGCCAAGGCGCTCTACGAGTGGAAATACGCCAAACAGCTGCTCTACACCCAGATCCTCAAGGACAAGCTCGGCGAAGTCCTCGGCGGCGCGCAAACGCTGCACGCTGCCCTCGACCAGCTCCATGATTTCGGCGACGTGTTCTTCTCCAAGGAATTCGTCGAGCCGCGGCCGCTGCTGCAGGCGCTGGAGCAGCCGGGCGGCTGCGTGCTGCTGATCGACGAGATCGACAAGTCGGATGCCGAATTCGAGTCGCTGCTGCTGGAAATCCTCTCGGACTTCCAGGTCACGATCCCGGAGCTCGGCACGGTCTCGGCGATGACGCCACCGACCGTGATCCTCACCTCCAACAGCGAGCGCGATCTCGGCGACGCCCTGAAGCGACGCTGCCTGCACCTGCATATCGGCTTCCCCGAGCAGCGGCTCGAAGAGCGCATCGTTGAAAGCCGCGTCCCCGGCATCTCCCGGACGCTGCGCCGGCAGATGGTGGGCTTCATCCACGAGATCCGCTCGCTCGACCTGAAGAAGCTGCCCTCGGTCAGCGAGACGATCGACTGGGCGCGCGTGCTGGTGCTGCTTCAGGCGTCCGAGCTTGATACCGAGATCGTCAAGGACACGCTCAACGTGCTCCTGAAGTACGAGGCCGACATCGAGGCTGCGTCGCCGCAGATTACGACCTTCATTGCCAAGGCGGCACGGTCCAACGTCTTCGGTTGACGCCGATGCGCGAAAATCTTCATCGTTTCTTTCGGGCGGCGCGGGGCGCCGGCGTCCATGTCTCGCCCGCGGAAAGCATCGATGCGATGCGCGCAGTGGCGCAGGTCGGCCTCACCGACCGCGCCATTTTGCGCGACGCGCTGCTTCTGACGCTCGCCAAGTCGCAGGACGAGAAGCTCGCGCTCGGCGACTGTTTCGATCTGTTCTTCAGTCAACCCGAGCCGCCTCAGGATCAAGCCGGAGCCAACGACGATGACGAAGCCTCACAGGACTCCGATCAATCGTCCTCATCGAGTTCGACCGGCGAAGCGGCCGAAGGTCAGCCTCCCGAAGAATTAGGTCCTCTCGCACGGATGCTGCTGTCGCAGGATCGCAATGCGATCTCTGCCGCGATCGCCAGCGCGTCCGGTGCAGCCTCACTCTCCGACATCCGTTACTCCACCCAACGCGGCATCTTCTCCAGCCGCATCCTCGACGCGATGGGCCTTCAGCGCCTGCGCGACGATCTCGACGAGTTGACCGCAAGCAACCCGGCACTCGCCGAGCGCTTGCGCGCGGCACTGGACGCCCTGCGCGAGGCCGTCCGCGACACCGTCTCGCAAGGGCTTGCGCTCTATGCTCGCGAAGAGGCCGAAAACCTCCGCAACGAGATCCTGCGCAATGCGCCTCTGGCCCGCATCGAGCGGCGCCAGGTCGCGGAAATGCGGGCTCTCATCCGCCAGATCGCGCGTCGCCTGCGCGAGCGCTATTCGAAACCGCGCAAGCGCCAACGCCGTGGACATCTCGACGTCCGCCGCACACTTCGCCGCAACGCTGCCTGGGGCGGTGTCCCCTTTCTCACCGCATGGAAGCGCAAGCACCGCGAGCGGCCGAAGATCGTGGCGCTGTGCGACGTCTCCGGCTCGGTTGCGCAGGTCTCGGACTTCTTCCTGCTCCTGATCCACTCGCTGCACGAGGTGGTGGACGACGTCCGTTCCTTCGCATTCTCCTCCCACCTGATCGAGGTCAGCGACATCCTGCAGAAGAAGTCGCCGGAAGAAGCGATGGCCGAGATCATGTCCAAAGTCGGCTTCGGGTCGTCCGATTACGGCTCGTCACTGGTCGATTTCGAGAAGGACTTCATGAGCACGCTGACGCCGCAGACCACGGTGATCGTGCTCGGCGATGCCCGCAGCAACAATCTCGATCCGCGCGCCGACATCTTGCGCCGCGTCTCCGAACGCTCGAAGCGGCTGGTCTGGCTCAATCCCGAAGGACGGCTTGCCTGGGGCTTTGGCGATTCCGAGATGCCGCGTTACGCGACATTTTGCAGCGTGGTGCGGCAATGCGCCACTGCTCAGCAGCTGGAGCGAGCCGTCTCCGACATCGTTGCGATTTACCGGTAGGCCTGTCCGCGGACGTCAGAAGTTCCGCGGGTCCGGCGTTGCAGTCGCGAAGTGATGGGAAATTCATCGAGCGCGCTGTTTCGATTCCTCGGCTTCTGAGCATATCGCGTCGCAGAATGAGGCAGTAACGCTTCCCCTGCACCTGCAGCTGTCGCAACGCAACATCAAATAGAAATCATCAATTCGTGATCAGTGAGCGGGATGATCTTTGCGCCCAAACGATCTTAACCATTGTGACGCAACGACGAGCGGCAATTCGTGAAGAGAGTTTCCAAGCAGCGCATCGAATTCCCGACTCATTGTCGTCGCATGGTCTTCATGCAGCGCCGCTAACAGGGGCGCGCGAACGGTACTGTCGATCGAGGCAACATGAACACCGATTTCGATTTCGACCTTTCACCGGACCAGTGGGAAGCCCTGAAGACGCTTCGCAGCCCGGTGCCGAACGGTCGCCTCTCGAAGGGTCATCTGCTCGAAGGTCTCGTCAGGCTCGGCCTTGTTATGTTCAGCGACGGCGGACCTGCGATAACCGACACCGGCCGGAAGGTTCTGGTGCGCGGATCGTGTAGATTGCTGGATCTGGCAGCGTAGCGCGCGCGTCAGAAAATCTGGGCTGTCACGATCGCGTAAGCGATGAACACGACGCCCAGTCCCCACACCATCGCTGGGATCTTTGACCGCCGGCCGACCGTGACTTCCAGGGCAATGTAGCTGAGAGTGCCCAACGCCATTCCGTTGATGAGGTTGTTGGTCAGCACGGTGACCAGCAGCGTCAGCACGATCGGAATCGCGTTGCCGAGTTCGCTCATGTCGATGCGAGCGAGACCCTGCATCATCAGCACGCCAACGAGCACCAGCGCAGGCGCGGTCGCTTGCGCCGGGACAATGACGAAGATCGGCCAGAAGAACAGCGCGAGGAAGAAGAACCCCGCAACGGTCAGCGACGTCAAGCCGGTGCGGCCGCCGGCCTGCACGCCGGTGATCGACTCGATATAGGCCGTCACCACCGACGTGCCGAACAACGGACCGACGATAGATGCCGTCGCATCGGTCGCAAACGCAGCGGTGGCATTCGGGATCGAGCCGTCGGGCTTGCGCAAATTGGCAGCGCCGGTGACGCCGATCAGCGTGCCCAGCGTCGAAAAGAATTCGGCACACAGGAAATAGAACAGCAGCGGCAGCGCCACGACGAAATGGCTGAAAAGATAGCCGACGTCGAGCGCCATGAAAGTGCTGGCCGGCCAGCGTGGCCAGGACAGCAAGGCCGATGGCATCGACGTCACCATCTTGCCGTTGGCGCCCGGAACGAAGAAGCCGATCACGGTCAGCAACACGATCGACAGGATCAGCGCCGCCGGCACCCGGCGAACCACCAGCACCGGCGTGAGCAGGAGGCCGAACAGCGTCAGCAGCACCGGCGGACTGCGCAGCGATCCCATCGCAATATAGGTCGACGGGTTCTGAACGACGAATCCGGCCCCGCGCAGCGCAATGAAGACGATGAGAGTCCCGACCGCCGCCTGGATGCCGATCTTCAGCGCTTCCGGCACATCCTTCGCGACCTTCTCGCGCAGCTTCGACAGGCTGAGGATCAGGAACAGCACGCCGGTGAAGGCAACCATGGCGAGCGCGCCCTGCCAGGGCATGCCCATCTGCTTGACGATGACATAGGTAAAGATGACGTTCGAACCCATCGCGGGCGCAACCGCGAGCGGCAGATTGGCCCAAAGCCCCATCATCACCGAGCCGAAGATCGCAGCCAGCGCCGTGGCGCTGACGAGATCGGCACGATCCATCCCGGCATTGGACATGATCGCGGGATTCACGGCGATGATATAGGCCATCGCCGCGAAGGTCGTTGCTCCGGCCATCACCTCGCGGCCGATGCTCGTGCCGCGCTCGGTGAGACGAAAGGCCCGATCGAGCAGCCCTGCAACGGGGACCGGCGCCGGCTCTGCGGAAGCGGGCTCCGCCTTCGTCATCTCGTTCATCCCAGTCCTCCCCTACCAGACCACCGGGTGGGTTTCGCCGGTCTGCACGTTGACGAAGCCGAGCGGCGCCTGCTCGCATGGCGCCACCAGCACCCAGCTCCAGGGCGCGCAGGTCAGCGTTGCAAACATCAGCCGCTCCGGGAATCCCGGATACCAGCGCGGCCGGTATGTCGGCTCGTACATCCAGTCGACCTTGCGGCCTTCGGCGTAAAGCCCCTGCATCTCGGCATCGAGCGCTTGCGCCGAACGACAGGTCATCAGCCCGCCGACCTCGAAGCGCACGGTGACGAGCTCGCCCTCACGCACCAGCGCCCATCCACCCTGAAGCTCGATCAGGGCGTTCACCGCCTTTGCCATCGCCGCGTCGGACGAACCGACCACCCAGATGTTGTGCTTGTCATGCGCCACCGAGCAGGCGAGCGCCGTTTCCGGCGTGCGCGGTCCGCATCCCCGCCAAAACATCTTTGCGACGCGCCCGTCGCCGGAAAAGCGGTCGACGATGGCAAATTTCGTGATGGCCTCGCTCTCATCGCGCTGCACGGCTCCGTCGCGCACCGGCAGTTCGAGCGTGTAGAACTCAGGATGCCAATGGAAGGGGCGGATCACCGCGGCCTTCATCGTGGTCCGCCCGGGCTCCGCCCGCAGCTCGAAATCTTCGGGCTGGATCGTGCGCTTGATGTTGACCGTGTTGGTCGCCCAGTCTGGCCATTCGATCTTAGGCACTTCGGCGAGATAACGCCCGCCGTCGGCGACTTGCGCACCGTCGGCCCACACCTCAGCAATCTCGAGCTTGGCAACATCCGACAACAGCACGACGTCCCCGAAGCGCCCCGGCGCCAGACTGCCGACGAAGGGCGTGAGCCGCATGTGCCGCGCCGGATTGATGGTGAGGCACTGGATCGCGATTTCCGGCGCAAGGCCGGCCTCGATCGCTACCCGCGCATTGTGATCGCTGGCGCCGAGCTCCAGCGTATGGCTGGCACTGCGATCATCCGTGGTGAACGCGATCTGCGACCAGTCTTGCAAACCCTTCTCGAGCAGCCATTTGACGATCTCGTCCATGGCGTAGACGCGCAGCTCGACGAACAAGCCGCGCGTGAGCTTGTCCCAAGTCTCCTCCGGCGTCTGCACTTCATGGTCGGAGGCGAGCCCGGCCGCGGCGAAGGCGTTGATGGAGGGCAGATCCCGCAAGCCTGACGCGTGTCCCTCGACGACGCCGCGCGCCGCGAACGTCGCCTCGATCATGCCCCAGAGCCGCTTGTAGGAGGGATTATCTGGATTCCAAACGGCCGGCCAGTCCATGACTTCGTCGAGTCCGGTGACCATCAGGCTCTCGCGCATGAAGCGCGCCTGCTCGTCGCGGCCATACCAGCCGCCACCCCATTCGTAAGCCGTCGGCGGTACCGCGGAGCCGGGCTGAGGAAATATCTTGAGCGGCGAGCCGCGTCGGCGTGCCTCGAACCAGAATTCGAGATTGCGTGCACCGTTGACGTTGGAGAATTCGTGGCTCGCCTCGCAGGTCCAGGTATTGCCATGCGGCAGCACCAGCGCCGCCTCCCATTCCGGCGTCAGATGCGAACTCTCGATATGCTTGTGTACCTCGCCGAAGCCGGGTACGGCCGCAACATCCGGCCGATGCACTCGCTCGCGGACCTCGCCGGGATAGCTTCCCGCCGGCCCGACCCACGCGATACGCCGGCCCTTGAAGACGATTTCCTGGTTCTCGCTCCAGGTGCGGCTGTGCACGTCGAGTAACTTACCCACCCGCAAGGCGCGATCGGCCGGACGGCGACCGAGCGCCGTCAGCACCAGGTCCTGGCGAATCCGAACCTCGTCGGGCGCGTTGATCAGGAGATCGTCGGGTATCGCATTCATTGTCTGCCTCGTTCTATGCCGGCATTTTCGCGACCCACAGTCCGCTTCCGCGACGGCTTTCCGGTCTTGCCGCCACGCGCGGCAGCGCCATCGCGTTGGCGGACATCCTTCAGGAGAGTCACGAGGGCCCACTCGATGGCATCGGCGATCTCGCTGCTCGTCATGCCGAAATCCTCGCGCATCGCGTTCCAGGCAAGCACGTTGTTGAGATAGGACGCGAGCGCCTCGGCTTGGCGGGCGTCCTTTGCGGGAAGATGTTGCACCAGCGGCGCCATCGCCTTGCGATGCTGGTCAATCAGGTGCCGCCTGAAGCCGGCGCGCACCCGGCGACCCGCCCGCGTCATCGCAATGGCGCGCGCGAGATGCGGATGGCGATCGAACCGCTTGCACAGCTTGCGGAATATATCGGGCAGTTCGTCGGGCGAGGTGAAGGGAATGTAGCTGAAGACGTTGTCCTCGATCCATTCGCCGGCCGCCGCGAACAGCTCCGCGCGGGTCTTGAAGTGCCGGTAAATGGTTCGCTCGGCCACCTTCGCACGCTTGGCCACCGCCGCCATGGAGATGTCGGCGGCCGCTTCATCCTCCAGAGTTTCGACAAACGCCGCAACGATGCGCTGCCGCGTCATCTCGGCATATTCGTCGCGAAGGCTGGCGATCTGTCGCTTTGCTGTACTCATGTCATAAAGCTGACATCGCGCAGATTAAGGGTCAAGCCGAGACTTGAGGCAGGCCGCGCCGTAACAAGGGGCTGCGGCGGTTGGCGATCCTCGCACGGGCCGACTGTGGCCCGCTCCTGAAAATGATGTTGGCCCAATCCCTCAATCGTTCGGACTGGACCTCAGGCGGTGGAAAAAAGCGTCCGGCCCCTCCAAAACCGCGATAATCTGGCACGGTAGTTGCTAGCTTTGGTCATCAGCACGTCGTCACAACGGGGAGTTATCATGTCGACCATTGCCGCGGCCCCGGCCGCCGAGCCCAAGCCGCTTTACGCCTCGCTGTTCGTCCAGGTGCTGGTGGCGCTGATCCTGGGGATCATCCTTGGTGTGGTCGCCCCGGACTTCGCCATCAGCCTCAAGATCCTCAGCGATGCCTTCCTGAAGCTGATCTCGATGATCGTGGCCCCGATCGTGTTCTGCGTCGTCGTTCACGGCATTGCCGGCGCCGGCGACCTCAAGAAGGTCGGCCGGGTCGGCGTCAAGGCACTGGTCTATTTCGAGGCGATGACCACAGTCGCGCTCCTGCTCGGACTCATCCTGGCCTACGCTTTCGGTCCCGGCCATGGCATGAACATCGATCCTTCGACGCTCGATGCCAAGGCGCTCAATACCTACGCTGACAATGCCCACAAGCTGCAGGGCGCAGGCATCGGCGCGTTCCTGCTCAACGTCATCCCGTCCACCTCGTTTGATGCGCTGTCGCGCAACGACGTGCTCCAGGTGCTGTTCTTCGCCGTGCTGTTCGGCGTCGGCCTCGCGCTGGTCGGCGGCGAGAAGGGCGCGCTCGTCACCTCGATCATCGATGCGGCGTCCACCGTGCTGTTCCGTGTCATGGGCCTCGTCGTTCGGGTGGCCCCACTCGGCGTGCTCGGCGCGGTGGCCTATACCGTCGGCAAATACGGCGTCGGCTCGCTGAAGCAGCTCGTCTCGCTGGTGATGCTGTTTTACGTCTCGGTCGGTATCTTCGTGCTGGGCGTGCTCGGCGGCGTGATGGCGCTTGCAGGAATCAACATTCTCAAGTTTCTCGCCTACCTGCGCGAAGAGCTGACGATCGTGCTCGCGACCGCCTCTTCCGACGCGGTGCTGCCGCAGATCATGAAGAAGCTGGAGCGGATGGGGGTCAAGGATTCCGTGGTCGGCCTCGTCATTCCGACCGGCTATTCCTTCAACCTCGATGCCTTCTCGATTTATCTCACGCTCGCGGTGGTCTTCATCGCGCAGGCCACCAACACGCCGCTGTCGTTCGGCGATCTCCTGCTGGTGCTGGGCGTCTCCCTGATCACGTCAAAGGGCGCGCACGGCGTGCCGGGCTCGGCGATCGTGATCCTGGCTGCGACGCTGAACGCGGTGCCGAGCATTCCCGCGATCGGACTCGTGCTGGTGCTGTCGGTCGACTGGTTCATCGGCATGGCTCGCGCAGTCGGCAACCTCATCGGCAATTGCGTGGCGACGGTCGTCGTGGCGGCCTGGGAAGGTGACCTCGACCGCGCCAAGGCCGCCAAGGTTCTCGAGGGCGGAGAACTGGTGGACGTGACCGCGGGATAGTGCCCGTGGATCAGTCATTCCACTGGAGGAGCGGCGTTCCGTACGCCCTCTTCCAAACCGACAGGAAGCGCGGAAACCAGGAATGTGCCACGGCGCCCTTATAGGCCCACGTGCGATATTTCAGTCCCTGCTCGGAGATCAGCTCCTGATATCCACCATGGACCTCGGTCGAGGTGCGAATGTCCTTCAAGATTGCTTGCGCGCAGGCGCGGTATGTATTGCTTTCCGAGAACTCGTCGAAGTCCATCATGCGATCCGCGAACTCGACGTTGAATGTCGGCCAGGACGAGCGACCCTGGTAGGCTGGCGCCGCAATCCTGTGGATCATCTTGTTCCGCGGATTGTCGGCCGACATCAGGAAGTGGAACGTGCTGGGGATGCGGAAGCGCGGTTCGGCGATGATCAGATCGGTCGTGGCCGCAAACAGCGCGCGCTCGCGTGCATCGTTCATATCCCAGAAGCCGCGATGCACGCCGACGAAATCCAGCGCGACCAGGGACGCCGGCGTGCCTATCGGACCATCCAGCGAATGCCTGACATAACCGTCCTTGCCGAATAGGCTGAGCAGCCCTTTCTTGTACTCCGCGAGGTCGCGACCGAGCAGCCGCTTCAACTCGTTCTCATCGACGAGGCCAAGCTGCACGCCCCACACGAAGGTCGTGTAAACGCAGGCATTGGTGACGAAACGCCGGCGCTCGGCGCGGGTGTCCGTTGCCGCGGAGCGAGGCCCCCTGGCATCGCAGAGCAAGCATCTGATGCCGTCGGCGTCGAAAGGCTCGAGCTCGCTTGCCAGCTTCAGGACCGCGCGCTTCAAATCGCCGCCGTATTCGGCCAGCAGCAGACGCCCCGCACTCGCGCAATGCGACATTGCCGGATAGGGCGATGCCCGCTCCTCGGCCGAGAGCATCTGCTGGAGACCGGCAAGAATGCCGAGCAGCGTATCCGAAGGAGGCGAGAAATAGTTCACGCCGAGATACCGGTCCTGCCCCGCCGGAACGATGGTGGTCGTGACGACGCCGGCGCGGACCGCCTCCAGCAGCAAGCGCACGCTCTTTTCGAGCAGACGAGCCCGGCGCACCGCGTCCTGTGCATTCATGATGGTCTCGGCGTCGAGGACATCAGGATAGAACCAGGCGAAGTCGCGCGGGTAATAGGCGGAGGCATGCGGTGCGCCCGTAACGAGGAACGCCTCGGTCACCGAAAAGGCGCTGTCCATCGAATGCCGGTAGAGGTCCTCGATCGCTGACGATGAGTGATGCGACTGTCTCAGGAACCGATCACCGAGAAAATTAACCGCCTGAAGGGCATTGGCCATGAAGGTCGCGGCTGCGCCCTGGTAAAACCGATTTCCGCGATGTGACCGCAAGGCAATATCGCTGCTCCATGGGCCGGGTAGCTCGTGATCCCGCCGCCGGCCGGCCGCTGATACGCGAACATGATTGATTCATGTCTCACCCCGATGACACGGCGCAGCACCGGACAGGCCTGCCCAACTCGATTGCATACAACGCAGATATTTCGCCTAATTTTCGATCAATACCATTTGTGACCAAGATTCAAACACTTCATATATGTATTGTATTTCAATAGCTTATACGAAAGTGGCGCTTCTTTCCTCTCTGGCATGAAGCTTGCGACATCCTATCCCGGGCTCCGCCAGACCGGCGCAGCCGCGAGATTGAGGCGGTTCAGCCGCCAAGGGGAGCAAACAATGGATTTTGGCAGGATTTCACGACGTCATGTATTGCAGGCGGGCGCGGCCCTCACCCTCGGCGCAGCGGCGGGCGCCCGCCCGGCCTTCGCGGCCGAGACCACCATCGGCTTCATCTATGTCGGCTCGCGTGACGACTACGGTTACAACCAGGCACATGCGCAGGGGGCGGCGGCGCTGAAGAAGATTCCCGGCCTCAAGGTCGTCGAGGAAGAGAAGGTGCCGGAGACTGACGCGGTCGAGAAGACGATCGAGTCCATGATCAATCTCGACGGCGCGAGCCTGCTCTTCCCGACCTCGTTCGGTTACTACAATCCACACATCGTCAAGATGGCGGCCAAGTACCCGAAGCTTCACTTCGAGCACTGCGGCGGCCTCTGGACCGACAAGGACCCGAAGAACGCCGGCAGCTATTTCGGTTATATCGACGAAGCCCAGTACATCTCGGGCATCGTTGCAGGCTACACCTCGAAGACCGGCAAGCTCGGATTCGTCGCGGCCAAGCCGATCCCGCAGGTGTTGCGCAACATCAACGCCTTCGCGCTCGGCGCGAAGCTCGCCAATCCCAAAGCTACCACGCAGGTGATTTTCACCGGTGACTGGTCCATGCCAGTCAAGGAAGCCGAAGCCACCAACAGCCTGATCGATCAGGGGGTGGATGTCCTCACCTGCCATGTCGACGGTCCGAAGACCATGGTCGAGAACGCGGCGCGCCGCGGCGCCATGGTGTGCGGCTATCATGTCGATCAGTCGCCACTCGCGCCGAAGGCCTATCTCACGGGTGCCGAGTGGAACTGGGAAGCGCTCTACCCGAAGTTCGTGAAGATGATCGCCGCCGGCGAGAGCATCCCGAACTTCTACCGCGGCGGCCTCAAGGAGGAGATCGTCAAGACCTCGCCCTATGGCGAAGCCGTCTCCGCCGAGGCGCGCAAGCACGCCGACGAGATCAAGGCAAAATTCCTCTCGGCCGAAGGCTACGCGATCTTCAAGGGCGGGCTGGTCGACAACAAGGGCAAAACGGTCATTGCGGCCGGCACCGATCGCGGCCAGAAGGATCCCGAGCTCGAAAAGATGGACTATCTCGTCGAAGGCGTGATCGGAGCGACTTCGTGACGACAGAGGCGGCGGATTCGGCCGATGCGGTCGGGGAAATTGCCCCGACCGCAGACCCCGGCTTTCTCCAGCGTCACGGCGGCACAATCGAGTATGTCCTGATCCCGGGCGCGGCGGTCGCCGCCGCACTTGCGATCTTCGGCATCTTCGTCATGCTGTTCGGCAAGAATCCGCTCGACCTCTATTTCTACATGTACTACGGCGCGTTCGGCACCTGGTTCTCGTGGCAGAACACGCTGACGCGTGCGGCACCCCTCATCCTGACCGCGCTTTGCACCGCGCTGCCGGCGCAGCTCGGCATGGTCATCATCGGTGGCGAAGGCGCGCTGCTGATCGGCGCGTTGTCGGCAACGAGCGCCGCACTGTTGCTTCAGGGCATGCCGCCGCTTGTCGTGCAGATCGCCATGGTCATTGCCGGCGTCATCGGTGGCGGGTTGTGGATCACGCTCGCTGGCGCGCTGCGGCAATATCGCGGCGTCAACGAGACGATCTCGAGCCTGCTGCTCGTCTACATCGCGCTCGCAATCCTGAATCATCTCGTCGAAGGCATGATGCGGGATCCCGCCAGCCTCAACAAACCGTCGACCCGCGAGATCGGCGCCGCCAACATGATCGGCTCCATTCCCGGCACCGACGTGCATTGGGGCCTGGTGTTCGGCCTCGGCGCCGCGGTCGCCGCCTACATCCTGATCTATCACACCGTGTTCGGCTTCGCCGCGCGGGTTGCCGGCGGCAACATCCGCGCTGCCAAGATCGTCGGCCTCGGCGTCAGCAAGCTGATCCTGACCATCTGCTTCCTCGCAGGTGGCGCCGCCGGGCTTGCCGGCATGGTCGAGGTCGCCGCCGTGCAGGGCCGCACCAACGCCAATCTTGCGGCGGGCTACGGCTTCACTGGCATCCTCGTTGCTTTCCTGGCGCGGCAAAATCCGCTCGCCATCATTCCCGTCGCCATCCTGCTCGGCGGTATCAGCGCCAGCGGCGGCCTGCTGCAGCGCCGCCTCGGGCTGCCCGATGCCTCCGGGCTGGTGCTGCAGGGCATCATCTTCGTCTTCGTGCTCGCCAGCGACGCGCTCTACGGCCGCATCGGTTTCCTGAAGGGAAAGTCCTGAGATGGCAGATGGATCGATCGGACTCTGGACTGTCCCCCTCGCCGTGCTCGGCGGCGCCATTCGCGTTTCCACGCCCTTCCTGTTCGTCAGCCTTGGCGAATGCATCACCGAGCGCTCGGGTCGCATCAATCTTGGCCTGGAAGGCACGCTTGTGATGGGCGCGATGAGCGCCTATGGCATTTCCTATCTCACGGGATCGCCTTGGCTCGGCGTGCTCGCCGCCGGCATCACGGGTGCACTGCTGGGCGCGCTACATGCCGGCATCTGCTCGTTGCCGCGCGTCAACGACGTCGCGGTCGGCATCGCGTTGATGCTGTTCGGCACAGGCCTTGCGTTCTATCTCGGCAAGCCGCTGATAGAGCCCACCGCGCCACGCCTGCCCGCCATCGATTTCGGCTGGTGGAGCGACATCCCGCAAGTCCGCGCCGCCCTGCGCGTGAACGTCCTGTTCCTGATCGGTGTCGCGCTCGCACCCACCCTCTATTGGGCCTTCCGCATCACGCGCTGGGGCCTGCTGATCCGGACCGCCGGCGAAAGTTCGGATGCGGCGCGCGCGATGGGCCACTCCGTTCTCCTGATCCGCCTGCGTGCGACGATGGTCGGCGGCTTCCTTGCCGGCATCGGCGGCTCGTTCCTGTCGTTGTTCTATCCCGGCAGCTGGAACGAGGGCCTGTCATCGGGCCAAGGCATCACCGCCGTGGCGCTCGTGATCTTCGCCCGCTGGGATCCGCTGCTCTGCCTGTGGGCTTCGCTCGCCTTCGGTGGCGCCGCAGCACTCGGGCCGGCGCTGCAATCCGTCGGCGTGACTTCAGGCTATCACCTCTTCAACGCGGCTCCTTACGTCCTGACGCTGGCGATCATGATCATCACCTGCTCGCCGAAACGCACGCTGACCGGAGCCCCGGCCGAACTGTCGATCACCCGCTAGAGAGCCCATCATGCCCGAGCGCACCATCAAGTCCGAGCCTTATGCCTGGCCCTACAACGGCGATCTCCGCCCGCAGAACACCGCGCTCGTCATCATCGACATGCAGACGGACTTCTGCGGCATTGGCGGCTATGTCGACAAGATGGGCTATGATCTCTCGTTGACGCGGGCGCCGATCGAGCCGATCAAGAAGCTGCTCGCGGTCATGCGCGCCCAAGGCTTTCACATCATCCATACCCGCGAAGGTCATCGCCCGGATCTCTCTGATCTTCCCGCCAACAAGCGCTGGCGCTCCCGCCAGATCGGCGCCGGCATCGGCGATCCCGGCCCCTGCGGCCGCATCCTGGTGCGCGGCGAGCCCGGCTGGGACATCATCGAGGAGCTCGCGCCTCTGCCGGGCGAGCCCATCATCGACAAGCCCGGCAAGGGCTCGTTCTGCGCGACCGATCTCGAATTGATTCTGCGCGTGCGAGGCATCGAGAACATCGTTCTCACAGGCATCACCACCGACGTCTGCGTCCACACCACCATGCGCGAGGCCAACGATCGCGGCTTCGAATGCGTGCTGCTGCACGATTGTTGCGGCGCGACCGACAAGAGCAACCACGATCATGCACTCAAGATGATCAAGATGCAGGGCGGCGTGTTCGGCGCGGTCTCGACGTCGGACGCTTTCATCGGAGCGATTTCGTGATCATCGGCGAGCAGCCTCCGCCCTCGGGCGCCTTCGGTGTCGACGCCGTCGCCATGACCATGCGCTTCGGTGACTTCCTGGCGCTCGACAATGTCGAGCTGAAGGTACGACCAGGGTCGTTCCACGCGCTGCTCGGCGAAAACGGGGCCGGCAAATCGACGCTGGTTAAATGCATCATGGGCTACTATCACGCGACCAAGGGCGACATTCTCGTCGGCGGCCGCGAGCAGGCCATCACCAATCCGAAGGACGCCCACGCGCTTGGCCTCGGCATGGTCTACCAGCATTTCACGCTGGTGCCGG
The DNA here is from genome assembly GCF_054058595.1 of Bradyrhizobium sp. USDA 4472. Taxonomy (NCBI): domain Bacteria; kingdom Pseudomonadati; phylum Pseudomonadota; class Alphaproteobacteria; order Hyphomicrobiales; family Nitrobacteraceae; genus Bradyrhizobium; species Bradyrhizobium sp. USDA 4472. Next base: position 4,896,342 of record NZ_JBSSAM010000001.1, on the reverse strand, counting down.
CCATGACCGTTGCCGAAAACCTCGTGCTGGCGCGCGACCACGTGCCGGCCGTGGTGAACTGGCCAAAGGAGATGAAGGAGCTCGAGGCTTTCCTGGCGCGCATGCCTTTCAAGGTGCCGCTCTCGGCAAAGGTCTCCGACATCTCCGCTGGCGAACGGCAGAAATGCGAGATCCTCAAGCAGCTCTATCTGAAGCGCCGCTTCCTGATCCTGGACGAGCCGACCTCGGTGCTGACGCCAGCAGAGGCCGACGAGGTGCTCGGCATGCTCCGCGACATGGTCGTCAAGGGCGAGCTGACCATCCTGATGATCACGCACAAGTTCCGCGAGGTCATGGCGTTCGCCGATGAGGTGACGATCCTGCGCCGCGGCAAGCTCGCCGGTGCCGGCAAGGTCTCCGAGCTCACGCCCGATGCGATGGCGCGCACCATGATCGGCGCCGAGGAGCTGACGGTCCAGCCGCCGCGGACCGGCGAAACGGGGACGGTCAGGCTGGCGCTGGAGAAGCTCCGCGCACTCGATGATGCCGGCGCGATTGCTGTGCATGACGTTACACTCACCGTGCGCGCCGGTGAGATCGTCGGCATCGCCGGCGTCTCCGGAAACGGCCAGCGCCAGCTCGTCGAGGTCTTGGCCGGCCAGCGCGAGGCGGAGGGCGGCGAAATCCGCGTCGCCGGCGATCCCTATCACGCCAGCCGCGAGGAGATGCGGCGTCACAAGATGTCGCTGCTGCCGGAGGAGCCGCTGAAGAACGCCTGCGTCGGCGGCATGAGCGTTGCCGACAACATCGCCTTCCGCGAGTTCGACCGCGCGCCCTTTGCCAGCGGCGGCTGGTGGCTCAACCGTGGCGCCTTTCGCGACGATGCCAGGAAGAAGATCGGCCAGTACAAGATCAAGACCCGCACGCCGGACACGCCGATCTCGGCACTTTCGGGCGGCAACGTCCAGCGCGCCGTGCTCGCACGCGAACTCGCTGGTGACGTCGAGGTCCTGATCGCGGCCAATCCCTGCTTCGGCCTCGACTTCGCAGCCGTGGCGCAGATCCACGCAGAAGTCATGGCCGCACGCAACCGCGGCGCCGCAGTCTTGCTCGTCAGCGAGGATCTCGACGAATTGCTTGAGCTGTCTGATCGACTGGTGGTGATGTTCCACGGTGAATTCGTGTATGAAGCCCGTACCAGCGAAGCCGATCTCACCGAGGTCGGGCGGCACATGGCGGGACACTGAGAGCGGAGGCGCCATGGACGGCGTGAGCGACGAACACTTCCTGCGTCTGTCCTTCGCGGTCGCCCGCCGCTCCTTCACCCACGGCAATCATCCATTCGGCTGCATCGTCGTCGATGCCGACGGCAAGGTGCTGATCGAAGCCGAGAACGGGTACATGCCTGACCATGACGGCACAGCACATGCCGAGCGCCTCGCGGCAACCCAAGCCTGCCGCACGCTGAGGCGCGAGGTGCTGGCATCAGCCTCACTCTATTCCTCCGCCGAACCCTGCGCGATGTGTTCGGGCGCTATCTACTGGGCCGGCATCGGCCGCGTGGTCTACGGCCTCGGCGAGCACCGCCTGCGCGGCATCACCGGCAATCATCCGGAGAACCCGACGCTCGACCTGCCCTGCCGCGATGTCTTTGCCAGTGGCCAACGGCCGACCGAAGTGGTGGGGCCGTTGCTCGAAGACGAGGCCGCGGCGCTGCACGACGGCGTGTGGGCGAAGTAGGTTCTCCAAAAAATCGAAAACAACCCCATACACAGTAGAAGCGCGACAGCTCGCCGGCACGAGGCCGCTGCGGAATTTCTTCGTATTTTTCGAATATCGCTTGATGCGTCGGGCAAAACAGTGGCATGATGCCATGATCGCACATTTGAAAACGCGGCTAGCCAGTCGCCGAAGGCGATGCCCGTAGGATGGGTTGAGCCCTTGCGAAACCCATCGCACCTGTTTCGTGGTAACGTCGCGCCATGACCGCGTACCGTCGCAACTTCGTTCCGGGTGGATGCTGTGACGCCGATTTCGCGACGCGCTGGCAGTTGATCAAGTCCGCTTTCTCACGCCGCCTGCCGTCAATCGAACGGATATCCCAAAGCCGCTCGGCCAAGGGTGAACGCGGCATCTGGCAACGCAGATATTGGGAGCACACCATTCGCGACGAAAACGATTTCGTGCGGCACGTCGATTACGTTCACATCAACCCCGTCAAGCATGGGCTCGTCGACCGGGTGCGCGACTGGGCCGCGTCGTCGTTTCATCGTCACGTGGAGCTGGGCAATTATCCGGCCGATTGGGCGGGCGATTTCTCGGATGATGTCCGCGACTACGGAGAGCGGAGATAGAGTAGCGATGGGTTTCGCAAGGGCTCAACCCATCCTACGAAATTGGCGTGGGCCGGTTCCGCCCCGGCGCCCACGCTGCTACCAGAACAACGATCCCGAGTACCCCGTTATTCCCAGCCATCCAAAGTACAAATTGACAAACAAAATTGCTCCCCATACCGCCCCGACCACTGCCACGATGAGCAGCCTTGACATCGGACTCGCGATAGCGCCGACACTGAAATAGCACATTGTCAGACAAATAATACAAAGCGCCCAGGACGCCAAACCCACACGTCCGTAAACACCGATCGAATATGCATCAGACGTGATAAGATGCGGGTAGCTGATTTTGAAGAAACGCCAAGTCCAGTATAGCGAAAGCGCCAAACTGAAATAGGCCAAAGCCGCCTTGACCAGTAAGGCCGGATTCATCACGATCTCATTTCAGCCCGTAGGATGGGTTGAGCCCTTGCGAAACCCATCGCGCTTGTTTCGTGGTAACGTCGCGCCATGACCGCGTACCGTCGTAACTTCGTTCAGGGTGGATGCTTTTTCTTCACCGCCAATCTGGCGGAGCGAAAGCTATCGTTGCTGACGGAACATGTCGAGTTGCTGCGTGCGGCGTTTCGGGAGACGCACCGGCGTCATCCATTCACGATCGAGGCAATCGTGATCTTGCCCGATCACCTTCACACCGTCTGGACGCTGCCCGAAGGTGACGCCGATTTCGCGACGCGCTGGCAGTTGATCAAGTCCGCTTTCTCACGCCGCCTGCCGTCAATCGAACGGATATCCCAAAGCCGCTCGGCCAAGGGTGAACGCGGCATCTGGCAACGCAGATATTGGGAGCACACCATTCGCGACGAAAACGATTTCGTGCGGCATGTCGATTACGTTCACATCAACCCCGTCAAGCATGGGCTCGTCGACCGGGTGTGCGACTGGGCTGCGTCGTCGTTTCATCGTCACGTGGAGCTTGGCAATTATCCGGCCGATTGGGCGGGCGATTTCTCGGATGATGTCCGCGACTACGGAGAGCGGAGATAGAGTAGCGATGGGTATCGCAAGGGCTCAACCCATCCTACGGGCTACGGAGAGCGGAGATAGAGTAGCGATGGGTTTCGCAAGGGCTCAACCCATCCTACGGCTACGTTGCCCTCGGGCTATGCTGCCAAGCGCCGTATCGGCTCGATGAAGACGAATGGTTCGGGGCAATGGGTGGCGTTCACGCAAACCGGGGATGATTTCGTTTGGGCGACGACGACTACGGATTACTCCAACTCGCCCATATCAAATCAGACGTTGACCCTGACTCTCAACGTCCCGACTGGCGCTGTGGTAAAGTCCAATATCAGGGTGCAGTCCAGCCCGTAGGATGGGTTGAGCCCTTGCGAAACCCATCGCACTTGTTTCGTGGTAACGTCGCGCCATGACCGCGTACCGCCGCAACTTCGTTCAGGGTGGATGCTTTTTCTTCACCGCCAATCTGGCGGAGCGAAAGCTATCGTTGCTGACGGAACATGTCGAGTTGCTGCGTGCGGCGTTTCGGGAGACGCACCGGCGTCATCCATTCACGATCGAGGCAATCGTGATCTTGCCCGATCACCTTCACACCGTCTGGACGCTGCCCGAAGGTGACGCCGATTTTGCCATGCGTTGGCGGTTGATCAAGTCCGCTTTCTCACGCCGCCTGCCGTCAAACGAACGGATATCCCAAAGCCGCTCGGCCAAGGGTGAACGCGGCATCTGGCAACGCAGATATTGTGAGCACACCATTCGCGACGAAAACGATTTCGTGCGGCATGTCGATTACGTTCACGTCAACCCCGTCAAGCATGGGCTCGTCGACCGGGTGTGCGACTGGGCTGCGTCGTCGTTTCATCGTCACGTGGAGCTGGGCAATTATCCGACCGATTGAGCGGGCGATTTGTCGGATGATGACTGCGACTACGGAGAGCGGAGATAGAGTAGCGATGGGTTTCGCAAGGGCTCAACCCATCCTACGGCTACGTTGCCCTCGGGCTATGCTGCCAAGCGCCGTATCGGCTCGATGAAGACAACCCGACACAAGCCGCGCAAGCTTCGCAGCGCGCGGTTGAAGTCGAGGCCGGTCGACACGAGCGCGTGGCGTTTAGGTCGGCCAAGGCGTTCTCGTACCGGCCACACCGTCTCGTGCAATGGGAGTAAAAGTGGTGGGCACGCCCCTCCCGGCGGCGGCTCTCCCGAACACGAATGGCGCCACGCATCCCTGCGCGGCGCCACTCGATCCTGAAGTGTCGGCTCGATCAGAACTTCACGGTGACGCCGCCATAGACCGTGGACTCGGTGCAGCTGTTGGTGCTCTGGCCGGTCGCGGCGACGGTGCAGACACCAGCCATGGCGTTGTGGTCGAGGCCGAACTTGTTCTGCCAGTAGCGGTAGGCGACCCAGAGGTCGACGAAGTGCGAGTACTTGTCACCCCAGGCGGCCTTCGACGCGTCGAACGTCAGACGGATCGGCTCGCTGTTCAGCTCGGTCTTGGAGGCGGTTGAGAACCGGCCGATGCCCGAGAGCGCGGGAAGACCGTTCGAATCGCCCTTCGGGCCGTACCAGCCGGCGCGCCCGCTGATCGACCAGAACTGCATGTTCGGCGGCAGGAAGCCGAGGTCCATGTAGTAGTTGATTTCGACCGCCCAGGTCGGACGATAGCTGACATTGCCATCCGAATTACAGGTCACGCCGGCAACACCCGCACCGAACAATCCGCATTGCGTGAACGCGTTGTGATTCAGGAACTCCCAGTACACCAAGGGCGCGACGTCGATGTAGCCCTTGTACGGAAGGTCGAAGGCGAACTGCAGACCGGCGACGACGTCGCGCTTGGCGGGCGCCAGGAAGTTGTTCTCGGTATTGGCGTCCATCCCGACTTCAAACGAGACGTTGTGCAGTGGGCCCGCGGTGAAGGTCTTGGTGTTGAACAACTCATTCCAGCCAAAGGTCGAGCGGAACAGGCCGTAGATCTCGGTCGCGCCAGCGCAGTCGGCGGCGCCGCCGGTGATCGTCACGCCCGGTGCGGTGCAGGGCGAGGCGGGATCATTATGACCCGACTTGAACATCGAGATCGTGAAGAAGTTGGTGCCGTAGGCCCAGGCATCGAAATGGGTGAAGGAATAGACCTGTTTTGCGGTGGTGCCGTTGATGCTGCCATCCGGGCGGGTGCTCCACATGCCGGGGTCGGTGCCCTTCGGCATCCAGGAGAACGACACGCGGTCGTCGATCACCAGGAAGAACGGAAGGTCAGGCGCTTTCTTGGCGGCCTTGACCGGCAAATCCGCCGCGAGAGCCCAGCCACCGTTGGCCAGCGTAGCAAGTGACAGCACCGTTGCTGCCATTGCCTTGAAACGAAACGACATCCTGAATACCCCCAAGTTTGGACACGTAAAAATCAACGTCCCTTGGGTGCGACACTTGCGCCGATGTCCCGGAGTGAGAAGCCTCAACTTTTTTCAAGGCATGCCGCATGTTTCGGCAATGAGTGACGATTCAGCGCGGGAATCTCAGGGTTCTTGCGTGTCGATGCCGCGCAGGATCGGCAACGCAATGCCAAACATTCCCGGTTGATTTCGTTTGCGTTTTATCCCGACCGAGCGACGCAAATGCCAATGCTGGCAACGGCTGTCGTGGAGAACCCGCCTTGCATACGCAAGCTGGCGCGATCTTGCTCAACATCACGTCAAGCCTGCCCAGTGGGTTCCGATTTGCTCTAAACCGTCACAAATTTGCAACAGGCCTCGCCTGCAGGCTACGCCGCAACGGTCTCCGGCCCGTCACCAGGAAGGAATTTTGGTCCGACGACGACCGCGACTCGCGGCTACCGGCCGTGCCGAAGCGTTAAGCAAGGGATGACGCTTTTTCACACCTTACGCGGCGGTTTAAACTAGCCCACTATTGAGGCAATTCGTCCCATGCCAGCGTATCAGCGAATGTTAGATCCGACCCCTAACGGCCCGCATTCCGGCGAGTCCCCGTTGCTCACGACGGTCGGGCTCACCAAGCGGTATGGAGACTTCCTCGCCAACGATTCGATCGACATCGACGTCTGGCCGAACGAAATCCATGCGCTGCTGGGCGAGAACGGGGCCGGCAAATCGACGTTGGTGAAGGCGATCTATGGGCTGATCCAGCCCTCTGCCGGGGAGATCCGCTGGCGGGGCGAACGAATCGTGCTGTCCGGCCCCTCGGAGGCACGCAGCCGCGGCATCGGCATGGTGTTCCAGCACTTCTCGCTGTTCGACAATCTCACCGTCGCGGAGAATGTTGCGCTCGGCCTCGACGGCAGCGAATCCTTCAGGGACATGTCGGCGCGGCTTGAGCAGGTGTCGAAGACCTACGGCCTGCCGCTCGATCCCAAGCGCCAGGTCTGGCAACTGTCGGTCGGCGAGCGCCAGCGTATCGAGATCGTCCGGGCGCTGATGCAGGACCCGAAATTCCTGATCCTGGACGAGCCCACCGCGGTACTGACGCCGCAGGAGGCCGACCAGCTCTTCGTCGTGCTGGAGCGCCTCAAGGCCGAAGGCCGCGCCATCCTCTACATCAGCCACAAGCTCGAAGAGGTGAAGCGGCTCTGCGACACCGCGACGATCCTGCGTGGCGGTAGGAAGATCCAGACCTGCAATCCCAAGCGCGAGACCGCCGCCTCGCTCGCACGCATGATGGTCGGCGGCGAGATCAGGGAAGTGAAGGCGGCCGCCGGCCGTCAGACCACGATCCCGCGGCTGGTCGTGAACGACCTCTCGCTCCCGCCCGACCAGGCACACGGGGTTCGGCTCGAGCATATCTCGTTCGAGCTGAAGGGCGGCGAGATCCTCGGCATCGCCGGCGTCGCCGGTAACGGCCAGGATGAATTGTTCGCAGCACTGTCCGGTGAGCGGCTGTCGAACGATCCCGGCACGGTGGTGATCGAAGGGATCGCCGCCGGCCACCTCTCGATCACCAAGCGCCGCAAACTCGGTGCCGCCTTCGTGCCCGAAGAGCGGCTCGGCCACGGCACCGCGCCCCGCATGAAGCTGTCCGAGAACGCGCTGCTCACCGGCCACGCCGCCAGCGGCATGGTCCATCACGGCTTCATCGACACGGCAGCGACGCTGCAGACCGTGGACAAGGCGACCGAGACGTTTGACGTTCGCAAGGCCAAGCGCGATCCGGAAGCGGCATCCCTCTCCGGCGGTAATCTGCAAAAATTCATCGTCGGCCGCGAGATCCTGCGCAGTCCGGCCGTGCTGGTGGTCAGCCAGCCCACCTGGGGCGTCGATGCCGGTGCTGCCGCCGTCATCCGCCAGGCCCTGCTTGATCTCGCGACCGCAGGCGCCGCGGTGCTGGTGACCAGCCAGGATCTCGACGAGCTCGCCGAGATCGCCGACCGCATCGCCGTGATGTTCCACGGCCGGCTATCGGCTCCGCTCGCGGCAAGCGAAGCGACGCGCGAGAAGCTCGGCCTGCTCATGGGCGGCAGCAGCCTCGAGCCGAGGGAGGCCGCGCATGCACTTGGTGCTTGAGAAGCGCACTGAGCGCTCCAACACGATCGCGCTGGTCTCGCCGTTGATAGCGATCGGCCTGACGATCGTGACCATGACCATCCTGTTCGCGATCCTCGGCAAGAATCCGCTGCTGGCGTTGCAGGCCTATTTCGTCGCGCCCTTGACCGACGGCTATTCGCTCCAGGAGATCGCGGTGAAGGCGACGCCGCTGGTGATGATCGCGATCGGACTGTCGCTCTGCTATCTCGCGAACGCCTGGAACATCGGCGCGGAAGGCCAATTCCTGATCGGAGCGGTTGCCGGAAGCTGGATTGCGGTGAAGACTCAAGGCACCGACGCCGGCGCCTGGGTTCTACCTGTGATGCTCGTGCTCGCGGCTGCCGCAGGCGCGCTCTATGCGCTGATCCCGGCGGTCTGCAAGGTGAAGTTCGGCGCCAGCGAGATCCTGACCAGCCTGATGCTGGTCTATGTCGCCGACCTTCTGCTGGACTATCTCGTCCGCGGTCCCTGGCGCGATCCGAACGGCTTCAACTTCCCGACCACGGCCGATTTCGATCCGGTCGCAACGGTGCCGGTGCTGATCGAGGGGGGCCGACTGCACCTCGGCGCGATCATCGCGCTGCTGGTGGTCGCCGCGGCCGCGATCCTGCTCGGGCGCACCATCAAGGGCTTCGAGATACGCGTGGTGGGCGCCGCCCCGCGCGCCGCGCGGTTCGGCGGCTTCAATGCCAACCAGCTGGTCATCCTGACCTTCGCGGTATCGGGCGCGCTGGCCGGCCTTGCCGGCATCATCGAGGTCGCGGGCCCGGTCGGACATCTCCAGCCGGGCATCTCGCCGGGCTACGGTTTCACCGCGATCATCGTCGCCTTCCTCGGCCGGTTGAATCCGCTTGGAATATTAATTGCAGGCCTTTTTCTCGCACTGACCTTTATCGGCGGTGAGCAGGCGCAGATCGCAATGAAGATTCCGCTGGACGTCACCAAGGTATTCCAGGGCATTTTGCTGTTCTACGTGCTCGCCTGCGATTCCCTTATCCTCTACCGCTTCAAGCTCGTCTTCCCGAACCATCAGGTGGCCCGTGGAGCTGGTTGAAGCCATCATCCTGTCGGTGCTCGCCGCATCGACGCCGCTCCTGATCGCGGCAACCGGCGAGCTCGTGACCGAGCGCTCAGGCGTGCTCAACCTCGGCGTCGAGGGCATGATGATCGTCGGCGCCGCCTGCGGCTTTGGTGGCGCGTGGCTCACCGGATCAATTTTCATCGGCGCGCTGTTCGGCATCGTCGCCGGAATACTGATGTCGCTGATCTTCGCGCTGATGGCGCTCGGGCTTGCCGTCAACCAGGTCGCGACCGGGCTCGCACTCACGATCTTCGGCGTCGGACTGTCCGGACTGATTGGCGCAGGCTTCGTCGGCGAACGCATCTCGCCGGCGGAGCATCTCAACATTCCCGGCCTCACCGAGATTCCGCTGATCGGCCATGTGCTGTTCGGCGAAGACGGCTTCGTCTATTTCTCCATCGCGCTCATCATCGGCGCCTGGTGGTTCCTGTATCGAACACGCGCGGGATTGATCCTTCGCGCCTGCGGCGACAACCACGTCTCCGCACATGCGCTCGGCTATCGCGTGCTGCGCATTCGCACCTTCGCCGTGATGTTCGGTGGCGCCTGCGCCGGGCTGGCTGGCGCTTATCTGCCGCTCGCCTACACACCGTTCTTCATTCCGGGCATGACCGCCGGCCGCGGCTGGATCGCGCTGGCACTGGTCGTGTTCGCGTCCTGGCGGCCGGGCCGCCTCGTGGTCGGCGCCTATCTGTTCGGCGCGGTGACGATCCTGCAACTGCATGCGCAAGGTTTTGGCGTCGGCATTCCCTCGCAATTCATGTCGGCGCTGCCGTACCTCGCGACCGTCATCGTGCTGGTCCTGCTCTCCCGTGCGCGCACCGGCGGCTCGACCGCCCCGGCCGCGCTCGGCACCGTGTTCGTGCCTGACCGCTGATTTCGTTTTCGCAGCGTGCGCGATGGGGCGCGCATGTTGCGGATTGTAGCTTTCCCCTGATGCTTGGAGATTGATGATGAGGAAATCACTTCTTGCGCTCGCTGCCGGCCTTCTGCTTGCCGGAAGCCTCAGCGCAGCGTCCGCCGCCGACAAGCTGAAAGTCGGATTCATTTACCTTGGCCCGATCGGCGACCTCGGCTGGACCTACCAGCATGAGCTGGCCCGCCAGGCGCTGGTGAAGGAGCTGGGCGACAAGATCGAGACCACCTATCTCGAAAACGTCCCCGAAGGTCCCGACGCCGAACGCGCCATCGAGCAGCTCGTCCGTGCCGGCAACAAGCTGATCTTCACGACCTCGTTCGGCTACATGGACCCGACACTGAAGGTCGCCAAAAAATACCCGAACGTGCATTTCGAGCACGCGACCGGCTACAAGCGCGACAAGAACATGTCGACGTATTCGTCGAAATGGTATCAGGGCCGCTACATTCAAGGCCTGATCGCGGCCAAGATGTCGAAATCGGGCGTGCTGGGCTATATCGGCTCATTCCCGATTCCGGAGGTCGTCTCCGGCATCAACGCGACGATGATCGCGGCGCAGACCATCAACCCGAACATCAAGGTCAAGATCATCTGGGCCAACACCTGGTTCGACCCGGGCAAGGAGGCCGACGCCGCCAAGGCGCTCATCGACCAGGGCGCCGACGTGATCATGCAGCACACGGATTCGCCGGCCGCCATGCAGATCGCCAGCGAGCGCGGCAAGCTCGCTTTCGGTCAGGACTCGGAGATGATCAAGTTCGGGCCCAAGACGCAGCTGACGTCGATCCTCGACACCTGGGGTCCCTATTATATCGAACGCGTCAAGGCCGAGCTCGACGGCACGTGGAAGTCCGAGGACACCTGGGGCGGCCTCGACAGCCACATGTTCGCGATGGCCCCCTATACCAACATGCCTGACGACGTGAAAAAGATCGCCGAGGATGCCCAGGCGGCCATCACTGCCGGCACTCTGCATCCGTTCAAGTGCCCGCGTAGTTGGGCAAGATGGCAAGGAGATCGAGTGCAAGGGCGGCGCCAATCTCGCCGACGGCCAGATCCTCGGCATGAACTTCTACGTCAAGGGCATCGACGACAAGCTTCCGGGCAAGTAGCACGCTTCTTGCTTTCACCAGATGACCTGCTCCTCCCGGAGGAGGTTCGGAGGGGGTGGTCAGAAGCACCCGGCACTTGTGGTCGCCCCCTCCTACTATTTTCCTAGACTATCCCGCCTGCATCGAGCGCGCCGCGGCGCTATGCCGGCGGATCAGATCCGCGACGTCCAGTCCCGGAAGCGCGCCGTCGATCACGGCCCATTTCCCCGCCACCATCACCCGATCGGCGCGATGCGCCCCGCACAACACCAGTGCGGCCAGGGGATCGCCATGACCGGAGAAGCGCAGCTCGTCGAGCTTGAACAGCGCCAGGTCGGCCGCCTTGCCAATCGCGATCTCGCCGAGTTCCGGACGGCCGACGCAAGCCGCCGAGCCCTTGGTGGCCCAGCGCAGCGCATCCTTGTGGCTGACCTTGCTCACGCCATAGCGGGCCCGCTGCAGCAGGAAGGCGGCGCGCACCTCCTGAATCAGGTTCGATCCGTCATTGGAGGCCGAGCCGTCGACACCGATGCCAATGCCGACGCCAGCCTCTTCCATCTCGCACACCGGGCAGCAGCCGGAGGCCAGCAGCTGATTGCTGCACGCGCAATGGCTGATGGTGGTCCTGGCTTTGCCGAGCCGCTTCATCTCCCCAGCGTTGAAAAAGATGCCGTGGGCAAGCCAGGTCCGCGCATTGAGCCAGCCGCATTGTTCGAGATAGTCGAGCGGGCGGCAGCCGTACATCTGCTGGCAGAATCTGGTCTCGTCCTCGGTCTCGGCGAGATGGGTGTGCAGCCGGACATCGAGCTTGTCGGCGAGAGCGGCGGTGGCGCGCATCAGCGACGTCGTCACCGAGAACGGCGAGCAAGGGGCGAGCGCAATCTGCACCATCGCATCCGGGCCGCGCTGGTGGTGCTTCGCCACCACGCGAGCACTGTCGAAGAGGATGGTGTCCTCGTCCTGCACGACGCTGTCAGGCGGCAGGCCGCCGTCGCGCTGCGACAGGTTCATCGAGCCGCGCGTCAGCAGCACCCGCATGCCAAGCCGCTTTGCGACGCCGACCTCGATATCGACGGACTCTTCGAGTCCCACCGGGAAGACATAGTGATGATCTGTCGTCGTGGTGCAGCCCGAGAGCAGCAGCTCCGACATCGCGACGGTCACGCCCAGCTCCAGCGATTCGGGCGTCAGCTTGGCCCACACCGGATAGAGCGCCTGAAGCCAGGGAAACAGCTCGCGGTCCATCGCCGCCGGCAGCGCCCGCGTCAGCGTCTGGTAAAAATGATGGTGGGTGTTGATGAGACCCGGCAGCACGACGTGTCCGCCCGCATCGAACACGGTGACGTCTGCGGTTGCAGGCGTGCCGCCTGTGGGCACGAGTTCAACGATACGGCCATCCCTCACGACGATCCCGCGCCCTGCACCATCGGCGAGGATCGCCAGGGGATCCCTGATCCAGATCGGCTTTGGGTCACTCATGCGCCTGCTTCTCCTGACATTCGCTGAGGCGCCTGCAACGCAGGGGCCAGCCCGAGAGCGCGATTACCGCGAGCTGTTGTGCCACTTCTTGTTGCCACTTGGCGCTGGTCTTGCAAGACTTTCCCTTCAGTCAAATCACCGGCGCAGGCATTATCGCGGCCATGGACTTGAATACCATCACAGCGGTCTCCCATCCGCAAACGCGCACCGAACTGCCCATTTGGACGCCGGGTGATGCCTGGCTCGCCGGCGGCACCTGGTTGTTCTCGGAACCGCAGACCCACCTCACGCGGCTCGTCGATCTCACCGATCTGAAATGGCCGGCGCTGGCGATCACGAGCAGCCACCTCAGCATCGCCGCCACCTGCACGATCTCGCAACTCGATGCGCTCGCTTGCCCGGCAGAGTGGCTCGCGGCCCCGCTGATCGGCCAATGCTGCCGCGCCTTTCTCGCCTCCTTCAAGATCTGGAAGACGGCGACGGTCGGCGGCAATCTCTGCATGTCGCTGCCAGCAGGGCCGATGATCTCGCTCACCACGGCGCTCGATGGCGTCTGCACCATCTGGAAGGCCAGCGGCGGCGAGCAGCGGATTCCGGTCGCCGAGTTCGTCACGGGCAATCAGCGCAATCGCCTGTCGGCGGGCGACCTGCTGCGACAAATCGATGTTCCGATCGCAGCGCTGAAGCGCCGCTCCGCCTTTCGCCAGATCTCGCTGGCGCCGGCCGGCCGCTCCGCGGCCCTTCTGATCGGAAGCCTCGACAGCAAGGGCGCGCTGAAGCTGACCGTAACCGCGTCGACCGTCCGCCCGATCCAGATCTCGTTTCCTGGGTCGACCGATGCCAGCGCGCTTCGCGCCGCGATCTCGGCGGAGATCACCGACGATCTCTATCATACCGACATTCATGGCAAGCCGCTCTGGCGCAAGCACATGACGCTGCGGCTCGCCGAGGAGATCCGTGCCGAGCTCCTGGGATCAACGCCGCCATGAGCTTCGAGATCAACGGCACGACATTCCCGCAAGCGCCGCGCGCCGGCCAATGCCTGCGCACGTTTTTGCGCGAACTCGGCCATTTCGGGGTGAAGAAGGGCTGCGACGCCGGCGATTGCGGGGCCTGCACCGTGCTGATCGACGGCGAGCCCGTGCATAGCTGCCTGATCCCCGCGTTTCGTGCGGAGGGACGCGCCATCACCACGATCGAAGGTCTCGGTGGCGACGACGGTGCGCACCCGATGCAGCGGGCCTTCCTCGAGGCGCAGGGCTTCCAATGCGGCTTCTGCACCGCCGGCATGATCCTCACCTGTGCCGCGCTGAACCAGGCCCAGCGCACCGATCTCGGCGCCGCGCTGAAGGGCAACATCTGTCGCTGCACCGGCTATCGTTCGATCGAGGACGCGATCCAGGGCAAGACCAACATCGCGGAGCGCGTCGAAGCCGGCGACGCGTTCGGCCGCAGCCTGCCCGCGCCCGCGGGCCCCGAAATCGTCCGCGGCACTGCGCGCTATACGTTCGACACTGCGATCGGCGACCTTCTGCATATCAAGCTGCTGCGCTCGCCGCACGCGCACGCCAGGATCGTTTCGATCGACAGATCCGCGGCGATGGCTGTAGCAGGCGTGCACGCCATCCTGACGCATGAAGATGCGCCTGCGGTGCTGTTCTCGACGGCGCGGCACGAGAAGGACTGGATGGACCCCGAGGACACCCGCATCCTCGACGATGTCGTCCGCTTCGTCGGCCAGAAGGTCGCGGCTGTCGTCGCTGACAGCGAAGGCGCCGCCGAGGAGGCCTGCCGCCTGCTGAAGGTCGTCTACGAGATCTTGCCCGCGTTGATCGATCCGGAGCAGGCGGTGATGCCGGGCGCGCCGCTCGTCCATCCTGACAGAACCAGCGCGAACCGCGTCGCCGATGCGCGGCGCAATCTCGTCGCGGAGATACATGGCGAGTTTGGCGACGTCGCTTCGGCGCTGTCTGCATCCGCCGTCACCTTCGATGCGACCTTCCACAGCCACCGCGTACAGCATGCGGCGCTGGAGACCCATGGCGGACTTGCCTGGCTCGACGACGCTGGCGTGCTCAACGTCCGCACCTCGACACAGGTCCCGTTCCTGACCCGGCGCGCGCTCTCGAACATCTTTGAGCTTCCCTTGGACAAGGTCCGCGTGTTCTGCGAGCGCGTCGGCGGTGGTTTTGGCGGCAAGCAGGAGATGTTCGTCGAGGATATCCTGGCGCTGGCGGCGCTGAAGACCCGGCGTCCCGTCAAGCTCGAGCTCACGCGCGAGGAGCAGTTCATCGCGACCTCGACGCGACATCCGATGCGGGTCCACATCCAGGCCGGCGCCAATGCCGACGGGAAGCTCACGGCATTGCAGCTCGACGTGCTCTCCAACACGGGCGCCTACGGCAATCACGGCCCCTCCGTGATGTTCCACGCGGTGGCCGAATCCATCGCCGTCTATAATTGCCCGAACAAGCGCGTCGACGGCTTCGCCGTCTACACCAACACGGTGCCCGCAGGCGCGTTTCGCGGCTATGGCCTGCCGCAAGCCCTGATCGCGGTCGAGGCCGCCATCGACGAACTGGCGAAGCAGCTCGGCATCAGCCCCTATGACATGCGCCGCCGCAATATCGTCAGGCCCGGCGATCCCATGCTGTCGCCACCGGCGTCCGACGATCACGATGTGCTCTATGGTTCCTACGGTCTCGACCAGTGCATCGACCTCGTCGAGCGCGCGATGCAGGCGGATACGCAGCAGCCCGAATTGTCGCCGGAATGGCTGACCGGCGATGGCATTGCGCTGAGCATGATCGACACCGTGCCGCCCGCCGGGCACATCGCCGATGCGACGGTCGCGCTCAACGACGACGGCGGCTTCGATCTCACCGTCGGCACCGCCGAGTTCGGCAACGGCACCAGCACCGTGCACCGGCAGATCGCTGCGACCGTGCTGGCGACCACCGTCGACAGGATCCGCCTGCGCCAGTCCGACACTGCCCATGGCGGCCACGACACCGGCGCTTACGGCAGCACCGGCACGTTCGTGGCCGGCAAGGCGACCCAGGCCGCGGCCATGCAGCTTGCGGAAGAGTTGAAGGCGGCGGCCGCCGGC
This sequence comes from Bradyrhizobium sp. USDA 4472, assembly GCF_054058595.1. Taxonomy (NCBI): domain Bacteria; kingdom Pseudomonadati; phylum Pseudomonadota; class Alphaproteobacteria; order Hyphomicrobiales; family Nitrobacteraceae; genus Bradyrhizobium; species Bradyrhizobium sp. USDA 4472. The sequence goes on along the minus strand of NZ_JBSSAM010000001.1, from coordinate 4,880,793 downwards.
GCGTGGCTCTGCGATGCCGCGAGCTGCACGCTCGAAGCCGAATTCGTCGTCAGCGGCGCGCGGCGAATGTCGTTTGCCGAGCTGGCGAAGCTCGCGCGCGAGGCCGGTCGTCCGCTCGCGGCGCAGGGCAATTCCGCGGGAACGCCACGTTCCGTCGGCTTCAACGTGCATGGCTTTCGCGTCGCCGTGAACACCGGCACCGGCGAGCTCAGGATTCTCAAGAGCGTGCAGGCCGCCGATGCCGGCGTTGTTGCCAATCCCATGCAGTGTCGTGGTCAGGTGGAGGGCGGCGTTGCTCAAGCCCTCGGGGCGGCCCTCTATGAGGAGATGGTGGTCGACGCAGAAGGCCGCGTCGCCAATCCCAAATTCCGAGACTACCATCTGCCGTCCTTCGCGGACGTGCCGCGCACGGAAGTGTTGTTCGCCGAGACCTCGGACACGATCGGACCGTTGGGCGCCAAGTCGATGAGCGAGAGCCCGTATAACCCCGTGGCCGCCGCGCTCGGCAACGCGATCACGGATGCCACCGGCATCCGCTTCACCGCGCCGCCGTTCAAGCCGGATCGGCTGTTTCCGGCGCTGCACGACAAGTTCGGCGATCAGCTCCCGCGATAGGTCGAATAGCTCCACGGCGTGACCAGCAGCGGCACGTGGTAGTGTCCCTCGGGTTCGCTGATCGCGAACCGCAGCGGGATCTCGTCGAGGAAGGGCGGATCGGGGAGCTGCACGTTACGCTCGGCGTAGTACTTGGCGAGGCTGAAGCGGAGCTCATAGCGGCCGATCGGCAGCGGACGCCCGCCGATCAGGGGCTGGTCGGTGCGGCCATCCGCGTTGGTGACCGCGCGCGCGATGACGCGGCTCTCGCCGAGCGCGGCGAGCTCGACCAACTCGACGGCAATCCCGAGCGCGGGCTTGCCGGCGTGATTGTCCAGCACATGGGTCGAGAGCCGGCCGTGCACTTTCAAGTGGTCGTCGGCGATGACGAGCTGATCGAGCCGCAGCGCCGAGATGCGGCCGATCTCCTCGATCGCGCGACGCATCTCGGTCTTGGCAATATTGCGCAAGCGCGTCTCGAAATCGCGCAGAATGGAATCCTTGGTGTGACGCCGCACGCAAACGATATAGGGGATGCCGAACTTGTCGCGGTAGGCATTATTGACGCGCTCGAACGCCGAATATTCGGCCTCCGACAGGCGATCGAGGCCCGCGCTGTTCTGCTCGTCGGTCGATTCCGCCGTCAGGCCCGCTGCGCGCTGCGTCTTGTTGGCGAGATCGGGATGCGCCCGGATCAGGTCCAGCTGCACGTCAGGTTCGGCAGCCTGGATCGCCGCCATCAGCGCGGCATGCAGCTGGTTGATACCGGCAAACGGCCGCTGCGCCGCGAGCTGCGCCGCAATCCAAGGCGAATATTCGACGACATTGGCGAGGGCGGCGACGAAATCCGCCCGACTTGCGGCGTTCAGCTCGGCGAGCCGGATCTGCGACATCTCGCTCTCACCCGATCTCGAATGCATCGGTGGCAAGATGCGCGTGCTTGTCGTGCCAATGCTGCGCGATCTCCAACCGCGTCGGCACCCAGACCCGCTCGTGCTTGCCGACGTAGTCGAGGAAGCGGATCAGGCCCGCGGCGCGGCCCGGCCTGCCGGCGAGGCGGCAGTGCAAGCCCACCGACATCATCTTCGGCGCGGTCTCCCCTTCGGCATAGAGCACGTCGAAGGCGTCCTTCAGATAGGTGTAGAACTGCTCGCCTTCGGCAAAGCCCTGCGGATTGATGAACCGCATGTCATTGGCGTCCAACGTATAGGGAATGATGAGCTGCTTGCCCTTCGCACCCTTGACCCAATAGGGCAGATCGTCGGCATAGGAATCGCAGAGATAGAGGAAGCTGCCCTCCTCCATCAACAGCCTGTTGGTATTGATCGAGGAGCGCCCGGTGTACCAGCCGAGCGGGCGCGAGCCGGTGGCCTCGGTATGGACTCGGATCGACTCGGCAATCTCGGCGCGCTCCTGCGCTTCCGTCATGTCCTTGTGCTCGATCCATTTCAGGCCGTGGCTCGCGATGTCCCAGCCGGATTCTTTCATCGCTGCGACGATCTCCGGATTGCGCTTCAGCGCGGTGGCGACACCGAACACGGTGGCCGGCCATTTGCGCTCGCCGAACATCCGCCACAGCCGCCAGAAGCCGGCGCGCGAGCCATATTCGAACATGGATTCGACATTGGCGTGACGCTGGCCCGGCCACGGCTGCGCGCCCAGCACGTCCGACAGGAACGCTTCCGAGGCGCTGTCGCCGTGCAAGATGTTGTTCTCGCCGCCTTCCTCGAAATTGACGACGAACTGCACCGCAACGCGCGCGTTACCGGGCCATTGCGGGTGGGGTGGATTACGGCCGTAGCCGCGAAGATCGCGGGGGTAGCTTGTATCGGTCACTCAGACTTCCTCGAAACGAATCGGTAGCGCGCCATTCCACAACACGCTCTTGCCCAACGTCACCAGATTCTCCAGGCCGGAGGTCACCGTGATGAAATGGTTGCCGGCGAGTTGGCCCATCCTGCTTGCGAAGCGGACACCGCCATAGGCGAGCAGGATCTCGGTTTCGCTGATGCCGCCGGGATAGAGGATGATCTGGCCCGGCGCGGGATAGCTGGTGTGGTTCTCATAGCCAACGCCGAAGTCGAGATCGCCGAGCGGCATCCAGACGCCTTCGCCGCTCCAGCGCACATGGATGATGTGGCTCTCGAACGGCAGCGCCTTGCGGAACGCGGCAACGGTCTTGGGCGCCGCCTGCTCTTCGAAGCGGGCGTCGAACGTGAAATCGCCGGCGCGGATAACGAGTTTGCTCATCTCATCTTCTCAGGAACGGGGGCATGCCCCCGCGGGAGCTCGCAAGCAAAGAGCATTCCGGCGGGCTTCGCGCAAGTGGCGCAGAACTCATTACCTGCGGTCGTAAGACCAGCCGAATATACCGCTCCGCTGCGTCTCCGGCTCGGGGGCGGCCGCCGGTGCGGGAGCCTCCTTTAGTTCCGCCTGTGCCGGGGCCGGCGGCGGGGCCGGCAGGTTCTCGCATTTCATGGAATAGACCAGCTTGCCGTCCGCGGTGCGCCCGATCGGAGCGCAGGGGTCGGGACGCACGGCCGAGGTTTTGGCAGCGGGTTTCACCTGCGCCGCAGCCGGCGCGGCGATCAAAAGCAGGATCAGCAGATATTTCGACATCGTTGTCGCGCCTGAAACTCGGTTAGCCCATTCAACCGGATTGGAGCGGGCAAGTCCACCGGCGCGTTCGAGGCGCGGTTGCCGAATATTTGGCCGGCACTGTCGTCGGCATTGCGAGCGGAACGAAGCGAAGGCTCTCCGCCGACGGACGCTCACAGGGACTACCGGCCCTGCCCGCACCCCTCGTGCCGACGCTGCCGCGTCCACCGCATCCCCGGCCCGCAATTCGTGACGACGTACGATCGCCCCTCAAGGATGAGCCGGGATGGGCAACACAGAAGCCATTTCCGAATTTCGGTGAAGTGGAATATTTTTCCCGGCAGGCGTTGACGGAGGCGACACAGGGCACCGCCCTCGCAGCCAGCTACGGCAGCCGTCATTATGGATGGTAGCCCGTCGCATCAAGTCCGCTTGGCGTGTCCGCGTCAACTTGCCCAGGGCCGTCTCAAGACAGCGCCCCCAGCACGCCGCGCGTGGCCTTGTCGATTTCCTCGACATAGCGGCGGCGGGCAAAGGTCTCGGTCAGGAAGCCGACCACCTTGCGGCTGTCGGTGGAATCGACCACCGCCAGCATTTCGGCCTCAGCTTCGTCGAACACGGCCATCGCGCTCTTCACGTTCATTTCCGGGATCAGCACGATGTCCGTCAGACGCGCGAGCTCGATGACCTGGATGTCGTCGGCGATGGTGTCGAGGTCGCTGGAGAACAGATCGGGCAGCAGGACGAGACCGACATATTCGTCAGCATTGTTGACGATGACGATGCCGGGCCGTGACCCCAGCGCGAATTCCCGCCGTGTCGCCGCGATCGTGGTGCTCGACGGCACCTTGCCGACGTCCGAGCGCATCAGGCGCTCGACGGTGAGGTTGCGCAGCCAGCCGACGTCGTTGGCGCTGCGGATGGTTTCGCCGCGCAGATGCAGGCGCCAGGTCGAGAAGGAATGGCCGAACATGAAGCGGACGCAGATCGAGGTGACGATGCAGCCGGCGAGCACCACCGCGGTGACGTCGACATTGCGGGTCATCTCGAGCACGAGGAACGACATCGTCAGCGGACCCCCGACGATGGCGACGCCGAGCGTGGCCATGCCGGTCAGCATCGCCACCAGCGGATCGATCACGAAGTTCGGGCTGATCAGGAGCAGCACCGCGGCGAAGAACTTCCCGATCAGGCTGCCGACGAACAGCGAGGCGAAAAACAGGCCGCCGCGGAAGCCTGAGGCCAGCGAGATCAGGCAGGCCGTCACCTTCAGCGCGATGATGGTCGCGACCAGGCCGATCGTCATGTCGTGAAAGAGATCGAGCACCATGGCGCCGTGGCCAGCCGCGAGCACCTGCGGCGTGACCAGGGCGAAGCTGCCGACCATGAGGCCACCGATGACCGGGCGCAGCCATACCGGCAGCCATTTGAACAGGCGCTCGAACATCGAGGACGAGCGCATCACGGCGATGCCGACGCCGCTGGTGACGAGAGCGAGCCCGATCAGCGCCAGATATTGCTCGACGCCGACGGCGCTGACCTTGGGAATTTCGAGGGAGTACGGCGCGCCGCCGAGCCACTGCGCCGTGAGCGCGCCGGCCAGCGATGCCGCCAGGATCGGCGCGGCGCTGCCGACCGAATAGACGCCGACGATCAGCTCGCAGGCGTAGAACGCGCCGGTGATCGGCGCGCCGAAGGCCGCCGCGATCGCCGCCGCCGCGCCGCAGCCGACGATGAGGCGGAGGTCGTTGCGGCGGAGGTTGAAGAACTTCCCGAACAGCGAGGCGATGCCCGAGCCGATCTGGGTGTAACCGGCCTCGAGACCGACGGAGGCGCCGCAGCCGTTCGAGATCAGGGTCTGGCTCGACACCACCACGCTGTCGCGCATCGACAGATTGCCGCCGCGCAGCGCATTGGCCTCGATCGGGTCGACGGCGCTCGACAGCTTCAGCCGTCGCCGCCACCATTCCATCACGCCGAGCACGAGGCCCCCCAGCGCGGGCGCGATCATCGCCGCCCAGGGACTGACATAGGCGTTGGCCGAGAGGCGCACGTCGATCGGGATGCCGTAGATCACGACATGGGCGATCTGCGCGATCTCGGCCATCAGCGTCACGATCGCGCCGGCCAGCGTACCGATCACGAGCGCCAGCGGGATCAGATAGAACTCGTTGCTGCGCAGGAGGGCGCGCAGCCGAACCATGGTGCGGTTGGTCCCCTTGCGGTCGACGAAATATCTGATCCGCGCAAACACCGTCTGTCCGCCCTACCCTTCCGACAGGCCGTAGCCGGCCATGCGCTGGCGGACCCGCTCGATCTCGGCGCTCGAGAGCAGCGGCGGTTTGCCGATCTGCAGGCAGCCGTGGTATTGCCGGGCCAGCGTCTCGACCTCGACGGCAAGCCACATCGCCTTGTCGAGCGTCTTGCCGAGCGCGATCATGCCGTGATGGTCGAGCAGGCAGGCGAGCCGGCCCTCCAGCGCGTGCACCGCATGCCGGGACAGTTCCACTGTCCCGAAAGTGGCATAGGGCGCGCAGCGGATGCTGTCGCCGCCGGCGGCTGCGATCATGTAGTGCACCGGCGGAATCTCCATGCCCATGATCGCCAGGATGGTGCAATAGGTCGGATGAGCGTGGACGACGGCGTCGACGTCGGCGCGCGCCTTCAGGATGTCGAGATGGAAGCGCCACTCGCTGGACGGTTTCTGATCGGGGGCGTGCGAGCCGTCCATCGCCATGAACACGATCTGGTCCGGCGTCATGGCGTCGTAGGGCAGGCTGGTGGGCGTGATCAGGAGCCCCTCGCCGAAACGCACGCTGATGTTGCCTGAGGTGCCCTGGTTGATGCCGAGCGCGTTCATGCGGCGGCAGGCGTCGATGATGGCCTGTCTCTTGTCGAGCTCGTCCGCTGTGATCGACATCTCGATTTTACCTCGGCCTTGTTGCGACGGGCGTTTGTTAGACCCGAAGTACGTCAAAGCAATATGGCAGCGCAAGCGAAAGCGGACCGGTTCGGGCGCCGGCTTGCCGGCAGGCCCGCAAACCCGAGAAATTGATTGTAAAATCAATGGATTAAAAGTTCGCGCAGCCTATCACAAGCTGGCCCGAACCGCCGCGATCCCGAGGATCACGAACTGCACCGAATAGGCCGCAAGCAGCATGACCCCGCGACAGCACGGCATTCCCGGTGCGCCCCAGCGTCCGCGCGATCAGGTGAGCCGAGACGAAACAAAGCGTGCCGACGAGGCAGACCGAGAGCACCACCACAACGATGATCGCAACTTGGCCCCATAGCCGGCGCCGCCTGCCAGACGAAGGCGGACAGGGCGAAATCGAGCATCGGGGGACGTCTCGGCGGCCGTGAACGGCCGGCCCCTAGCGGCTCGCGAGGGCCTTCGCGAGGAACATTTGCAAACGTTGGCTCTTGATCGCGTGTGGATTGAGGAAGGGCGTGCCTTCCCGTGTCACCTCATGAGGAGGATTTATGGCTAAGAAAGCAAAGAAACGCGCATCCAAGAAAAAGACCGCATCGCGCCGTCCGCGTCAGGCGCCCAAGATGCTGAGTGATCTGTTTCTGGAAACGTTGAAGGACATCTATTTCGCCGAGAACAAGATCATCAAGACGCTGCCCAAGATGGCCAAGGCCGCGCATTCCAAGGACCTTGCGGCCGCCTTCAACAAGCATCTGCGGGAGACGCAGGGCCAGGTCAAACGGCTCGAACAGATCTTCAGAATGCTGGACAAGCCGGCGCGCGGCAAGCCGTGCGAGGCGATCAACGGCATCACCGACGAGGGCGCCGAGATCATGAAGGACTTCAAGAACGCTCCCGCTCTCGACGCCGGACTGCTCGCCGCGGCGCAGGCCGTCGAGCATTACGAGATTTCTCGCTACGGCACGCTGCGCACCTGGGCCGAGGAGCTCGGCATGCCCGAGGCGGCAAGGCTGCTTCAGGATACGCTGGACGAGGAGGAGGCGACCGACCACACGCTGTCGGAGCTCGCCACTTCGGTGATCAACCTCGAAGCGGAGGCCGAGTACCGCGAGGCCGCCTGATCCCGCGCATCTCGCCCAATCATTGCCATCGACGCCGCGGAATATCTTTCGCGGCGTCGATACGTCTGACCGCAAGGGCCTCCGCTGCTTCGAGGGCCAGGCATGCTCCATCCGCGCGATGCTGGAATTCCGGGGAACCATCCCCATATCCCCGTTTTCCAACCGCAGCGCCTCCCCCGAGTTTTTGCCATGCAACCGAAAAATCCCTTCGACTGGATGCTGTCCGAGGCCCTGGACCAGCTGACCCGCGGCGAGCGCATGCGGCAGCAGTTCGGCCGCCAGGAGGCCTGCTGGGAGCCGCCGATCGACGTGCTCGAGACCGAGCACGAGCTCCTGATCCTGGTCGCGCTTCCCGGCGTCAATCCTGACAATGTCGAGACGGTAATCCAGGACGGCGTGCTCATCATCTCCGGCCAGCGCACGCTGCCGCCGGAGCTTCGCAACGCCCGCATCCACCGGCTCGAGCTGCCGCAGGGGCGTTTTGAGCGCCGCATCGCGTTGCCCCTTGGCCGCTATGCCATCAGCCGCTTCGTCATGGACGGCTGCGTCGCACTGCGCCTCGCCAAATCCTGAGGTCGATCATGGCCAATGAACAGATGAACAACGAACCGACGAATTCCCAAAACGGTCCTGGCGTGAAGATTCCCGAAGACGCACTGATCATCATCCCCGTGCGCGAAATGGTGCTGTTTCCCGGTGCCATCGCGCCTATCGCGATCGGCCGGGCGAAGTCCATCGCCGCCGCACAGCAGGCGTTGCGCGAGCAGCGGCCGGTCGGCATCGTCCTGCAGCGCAGCCCCGCAATCGAGGAGCCCGGCCCGGACGATCTCTATCGGGTCGCGACCATCGCCAACATCGTGCGCTACATCACCGCACCCGACGGCACGCATCACATCGTCTGCCAGGGCGTGCAGCGCGCGCGCATCCTCGACTTCCTGGCGGGCACGCCGTTCCCGGCTGCGCGCATCCAGCAGATCCCCGAGCCGACCACGTCCTCGCCCGAGATCGAGGCGCGGGCGCTGAACCTGCAGCGCCAGGCCATCGAGGCAATCGAGCTGCTGCCGCAGGCGCCGCCCGAGCTGATCGCGATGTTCCAGAACACCAGCGCGCCCGGCGCGCTGGCCGATCTGGCGACCTCGGTCATGGACATCAAGCCGCAGGACAAGCAGGAGGTGCTGGAAACCATCGACCTCGCTCTGCGCGTGGAGAAGGTGTCGAAGCACCTGGCCGAACGGCTGGAGGTGCTGCGCATCAGCAACGAAATCGGCCAGCAGACCCGCGCCAGCTTCGATGAGCGGCAGCGCGAGGCGATCCTGCGCGAGCAGATGGCAACCATTCAACGCCAGCTCGGCGAAGGCGACGGCAAGGCCGCCGAAGTCGCCGAGCTGACGGCAGCGATCGCCAAGGCCAACATGCCGCCGGAAGCGGATGCGCATGCCAGGAAGGAGCTGCGCCGCTACGAGCGGATGCCTGAGGCTGCGGGCGAAGCCGGCATGGTCCGCACCTATCTGGACTGGCTGATCGAGCTGCCCTGGGCGCTCCCCGCGGAGAAGCCGATCGACATCAAGGAAGCGCGCCGCATCCTGGATGCGGATCACTTTGGCCTGGAGAAGATCAAGAGCCGGATCATCGAATATCTGGCGGTGCGCAAGCTCGCTCCGCAGGGCAAGGCCCCGATCCTGTGCTTCGTCGGCCCGCCCGGCGTCGGCAAGACCTCGCTCGGACAATCCATCGCACGCGCGATGGATCGCCCCTTCGTGCGCGTCAGCCTCGGCGGCGTGCATGACGAGGCCGAGATCCGCGGTCACCGGCGCACCTATATCGGCGCGCTGCCGGGCAACATCATCCAGGGCATCAAGAAGGCAGGCAGCCGCAACTGCGTCATGATGCTCGACGAGATCGACAAGATGGGCCGCGGCGTGCAGGGCGATCCCTCTGCCGCCATGCTGGAGGTGCTCGACCCCGAGCAGAACGGGACGTTCCGGGACAATTACCTGGCCGTGCCGTTCGACCTGTCGCGCGTGGTCTTCATCGCGACCGCCAACATGCTGGACCAGATTCCGGGTCCGCTGCTGGACCGCATGGAGCTCATCAGCCTCGCCGGTTACACCGAAGAGGAGAAGCTGGAGATCGCGCGGCGCTACCTGGTGCGGCGGCAGCTGGAGGCCAACGGCCTGACGGCCGAACAGGCCGAGATCGAGCCGGAGGCACTGAAGCTGGTCGTCAAGGGGTACACCCGCGAGGCCGGCGTGCGTAACCTCGAGCGCGAGATCGGCAAGGTGTTCCGCCATGCGGCGGTGCGGGTCGCCGAAGGCACGGCTGCCAAGGTCGTGGTGACGGCAAAGGACATCGCCGATGTGCTGGGCCAGCCGCGCTTCGAAGGCGAGATCGCGCAGCGCACCAGCGTTCCGGGCGTGGCTACCGGCCTCGCCTGGACGCCCGTGGGCGGCGATATCCTGTTCATCGAGGCCTCGCGCGTCCCCGGCCGCGGCAGCATGATCCTGACCGGCCAGCTCGGCGAGGTCATGCGCGAGAGCGTGCAGGCGGCACTGACGCTGGTGAAGAGCAAGGCGACGCAGCTCGGCATCGATCAGTCGGTGTTCGAGAAGAGCGACATCCACGTTCACGTGCCGGCGGGTGCGACCCCGAAGGACGGCCCGAGCGCGGGGGTGGCAATGTTCACGGCGCTGACGTCCCTTCTCACCAATCGCACGGTACGCAGCGACACCGCGATGACCGGCGAGATCTCGCTGCGCGGGCTGGTGCTGCCGGTCGGCGGCATCAAGGAGAAGGTGGTGGCTGCGGCCGCCGCCGGCCTGAAGCGGGTGATGCTGCCGGCACGCAACAAGCGGGACTATGACGACATCCCGAAGAGCGCGCGGGACAACCTCGAATTCATCTGGCTGGAGCGCGTCGACGACGCCATCGCCGCAGCGCTCGAGCCGATGGAAACCAAGGTGGAAGCGGCGGAGTGATGCAATGAAAAAATTGCTGGAAGAGACGAAGCGATCCCGGACAACGCAGCGGCTGCGCCAGCTGCTTGGTCGTGCCATCGACCGGGTGCGCGATGCGCTCGCAGGACCCGAGCCACGGCTTGCGCCGATCCCGGTCCGGGTGAAGCGCCGCAAGGGCTGAACCCCCTCCGCTCCAGCCCTCGCAGCCACTTCGTCGAACCAAAAGGCCCCCTCTCCGCGAGGGGGCCTTTGCGTTATCAGCCCACAGCGTCCTTGGCGGCCTTGACCGGGCGGGCGCGGACGATCTTCCGGGCCGGCTTGGCCTTGAACATCATCTCTTCACCCGTGAACGGATTGGTGCCCTTGCGCGCCTTGGTCGCGGGCTTCTTGATGACCACGAACTTGGCAAAGCCCGGCACCAGGAACAGGCCGTTCTTCTTGAGCTCCTTGTGGCCGACGTCGGTCAGAGTCTCCATGACGTTCTTGACGTCGCGCTTGGAAAGCTCGGTGGCGGTCGCAATCTTTTCGATCAACTGCGATTTCGACATTTGGGTTGGCATCGTGTCTCCTCTGATTCGTTGCCGGTTGCATATTAGACCAACCGGCGAAGGCCTATAGCCCTCTGCACAGTTTTGTCGCGGTTTTACGGGCTTTTTTGGCCCCCTGCGACAAAAACCCCTGCATTTTAGCGGCTTCCAGAGCGGAAGATGCCTCGGGCAGCGGTTTTTGCCTTGTTTCAAAGGCCCGCAAGCAGCCTTGCTAAAGCTGATTCGAGGCTTTCGACAAGCGACCACCGGCCTCTTTGCCGGAGGGGAAGCACGATTCACCCTGAAAAATAAGGCTGGATCGTCGCTCTGCGGCGTTTCTCCCCGTCTTTTACGGGCCGCGGAGAGTTATGTGCGCTCGATGATGATGGCCGGCGCCATGCCGCCTGCGGCGCACATGGTGACGAGACCGCGCTTGAGGTCGCGCCGTTCGAGCTCATCGAGCATGGTGCCGATCAGGATCGAACCGGTCGCGCCGATGGGATGGCCGAGCGCGATCGAGCCGCCGTTCACGTTGACCTTGGCGCGGTCGAGCTTGAGATCCCGGATATATTTTTCCGCGACCACCGCAAAGGCCTCGTTGATCTCGAACAGATCGATGTCGTCGATGGTGAGCCCGGCCCTGGCCAGCACCTTGCGCGTCGCCGGCACCGGGGCGTTCAGCATCAGCGTCGGCGAGTCCCCCATATTGGCCATCGCGACGACGCGCGCCCGAGGCTTCAGGCCATGCGCCCTGGCATAGGACGGCGAGGCCAACAGGATCGCCGCCGCGCCGTCGACGACGCCGGACGAATTGCCGGCGTGGTGCATGAAGTCGATGGTGAGGTCCGGATATTTCTGCAGGATCAGGCCACGATAGGTCGTGCCCTTGTCGTCCAGCGCATAATCGGCGACAGCGGGGAATGCGGGCTTCAGCGCCGCGAGACCTTCCATCGTGGTCTGCGGCCGCGGATATTCTTCGCGGTCGAGCGCCAGGCTGCCATCCTCGCGATGAACAGGCACGAGGCTCTTCTTGAAGTGACCGCCAGCGATCGCCTGTGCGGCGCGCTGCTGGCTTTCGAGGCCGAGCGCATCGACGTCCTGCCGCGTGATGCCTTCCAGCGTCGCGATCGCGTCGGCGCAGACGCCTTGATGCGACTGCGGATGCCGCGCACGCAGGCGCAGATTGCCGGAGTCCATCATCATCGGACCTCCGCCGCGACGTCCTTCCATCGACATCATCTCGCACCCGCCGGCGATGACGAGGTCTTCTGCGCCCGCCATGATCGAGGAGGCCGCCATGTTGACGCTGGTGATGCCGGAGCCGCAGAAGCGATCGAGCGTCACGGCGCTGGCGCGCACGTCATAGCCGGCATCGAGTGCCGACATGCGACCGAGATCGCCGCTTTGCGTCGCAACCTGCGCGCTGCAGCCCCAGACGATGTCGTCGACATCGGCCGTGTTGATACCGGTCCGCTCGGCGAGCGCGCGCAACACAGTGGCACCTAACTGCTGCGGATGAATGCCTGACAGTGCTCCCTTGCCGGCCTTGCCGATACCGCGCGGCGTACGGCAGGCATCGATGATCAGCGCGTCGGTCATGGGCGTTGTCCTCCGGTTATGAGTGTTGAGGGCGGTTTTGAATCAGAGGGAGAATGGAGTCAATGTGACACGCCTCTCTTCACCTCTCCCCGCTCGGGGCCGCGCAGGTGGGGAGAGCCGAACGGGTCACGCCCCCGCCGCATTCTTCGCGATCACGTTGCGATAGAAGCTCGCGCTGAGTTTTGGCGTCCGGACCTGGGTGTCGAAATCGACGTGGTAGAGGCCGAAGCGCTTGTTGAGACCGAACACCCATTCGAAATTGTCCATCAGGCTCCAGAGGAAATAACCGCGCACCGGCACGCCCTCGGTGGTGGCGCGCTGGAGCTGGGCGAGATAGTTGCGCAGGTACATGATGCGATCGGTGTCGTAGATCTTGCCGTCTTGCGTCATCTGGTCGTCGCCGGAGGCGCCGTTCTCACTGATATAGATCGCATCCGTCTTCCAGATCTTTGCAGCCAGCTTCGGAACCCAGTAGATCGTCTCGGGGCCGACGCGCAGCCAGTCGGAGTTCATGTGCGGGAATGATTTCGGGATCGGCACCGGCATGAAGCCGGCGCCCTGGTCGGACGCCACGATGTAGTGCTGCGGCGCGTAAATGTTGAGGCCGAGGAAATCGACCGGCGAGGAGATGATCTTCAACTCGGCGTCGGTGTATTTCGGCGCGTCGCCGCCGGCGTATTTCAGGAACGCGTCGGTGTAGCGGCCGGTCATGATGACGTTGAGATAGCCGGCATTCAGCTCGCGCAACGCGATCTCGGCGGCGCGGACGTTCTCGGGCGTCTCGATCGCGGGAATGCAGGCATCGATATTCTCGGCCGGGCCCACGCGCGTGCCGCGGCGGCCGTGGGCGCGCACGGCCTGCACCGCAAGTCCGTGCGCGAGCGCGGTGTTGTGCCTGATCTGGTTTACTTCTGCCTGCGGCAAGGTCAGGCCCGGCGCATCGATGCCGATGCCGTAGCCGAAATAGACGAAGCGGCCGCTCTCGTTCAGCGTGAATACGCATCTGACGCGATCGGTCAGCTGCCCGGCGACATAGGCCGCGTAGTCGCCGAAGATCTTGCAGGTCTCGGTCGAGCGCCAGCCGCCGAAACGATCCTGCAGCGATTGCGGCAGATCCCAATGATAGAGCGTGAGCCAGGGCTCAATGCCGTTCTTCAGCAGTTCGTCGACCAGGCGATTGTAGAAGTCGAGCCCCCTGGGGTTCGGTTTGCCGTCGCCATCCGGAAACACCCGCGGCCAGGCCACCGAGAAGCGATAGGCCTTGCAGCCGAGTTCCCTGATGAGCGCGATGTCCTCCTTGTAACGGTGATAATGTTCGTTGGCGCGATCGCCCGTGGTGCCGTCCTCGATCTTGCCGGGGATGCGGACGAACTTGTCCCAGATCGAGGCCCCCCGGCCGTCCTCACTGACCGCACCCTCGACCTGATAGGACGACGTCGCCGTGCCCCAGACGAAGCCAGGCGGGAAGCTACTGGTGCCGCGCGGCGCCGCTGCCGGCCTGGCCTCGGCGGATTCAAGCGGACCCGCGATGCCGGCTGCGGACATTCCCGCGATTTTCGCGAACTGGCGACGCGAGACCTTATCCGACATTGATGCCGCTCCGGGATGATGGGTGCGGCGGCACAATGACGGGGCGCGGGCGATTTGAGAAGCGCCGGCAGGGAAAGTTTTCAGCGCGGGGGTTTCGGCAGCTTCGGAAGCGCGTTGGGATCGAACGCAGGGACCTGTCCGGTCCGTTCAGGTAGTGCCGCGGGCTGTTCCGTCAGAATGAGAGTACCCTGCAGAACGACTCCGCGCGCCTGACCTGCCGTTGCCGTGTAGGTCGCGATCTTGTCGGGGCATGTCCCCTCGATCTCCAGCGTGAGCTCATCATAGACGCCGAAGACCGTGACACGCCCATCGGTATGACGCTTCGTTGACACGGTCGCGGTGAAGCGATCGCCATCGACCTTACAGGAGCCGTGATACGTCATCAGGCTGTCGCGGCCCCAAATCTGGCCGTCCGCGACATGGACGATGCCGGTGCCTTGGTCGAGTGGCGTCTTGTACCACGCCGCGTAGGTACCGTCCTTCAGCATGGGAGTAGTCTCCGCTGATCTACCCGCACCGATGATCCGCACAATGAGCGCTAAGAAACCCTTAATCGCGCGGCCCGTGCGAATCCGGGCTCCGCGCGAGGCGCCGGCATTATACCAGGCGGGCGCCCATCGAGCCGTCTCAGAACGTCACCCGCATACCCGCATAGAACGCGCGGGGTCTTGCCGGGCTCAGCGACCGCGGATCGGTGAAGGGACTGCCGCCGTTGGCGAAGTTCGGGACCGCGGTGGTGTCGAAGAACGTACCGTAGGTCGCATAGCGCTTGTCGAAGATGTTGTCGACCTTGCCGTAGAGCTGGACATTCCTGGTGAACTGATAGGAGGTATGGAGGTTGAACACGGCATAGGAGGGCAGCTTCGAAGCCTGGTTGGATTCGTCGCCGACCAGATACTGGCTCGAAACCCACAGCGCATCGCCGCCAACCTTCCAGGCGTCGGTGGCGGCATATTCGATACCGGCCTTGATGCGGTGACGCGGCACGGCCGGGACCTGGTTGCCCGCTACGACCTGAATGGTCCCCGTCCCAGGATCGGCAAAGGGGCTGTTGGACGAAAGCTCGAGCGCATCGAGGAAGCGCGCGTCGACCAGCGCATAGCCGGCATGGAACTGAAGCGTATCCGATTTGAGGTTGACCTCGGCCTCGAGACCCTGCCGGCGCGTCGCCCCGACGTTCTGGAAGAAGCCGAAGCCCTGCCGTCCGGCCACCGGCAGGCCCATGATGTCATCGTAATTGGTGGCGCGGAAGCCGCCGATCTTCCAGCCGAGCGTGCCGATGTTCAGCTCCTTCGTACCGCGCAACCCCGCTTCGAGCGTCTTGGATACCACCTGCTTCAGCGGCGGGTCGGAGACCAGGAAGGATGCGATCAGGCACGGATTGTTCGGGTCGGCGCAGCCGAGCTCGAGCGGCGTCGGCACACGGTTGGCCTCGGAGTAACCGGCATAGGCGGTGAGCTCCGGCGTGATCTTGTAGGTGCCGCCGATCACAGGATTGAAGCGGTCATAGGCGTGATCACCGTTGAGCGCGGTGCCGAGTTGGTCCTCCAGCGTGACGCGGGCGTGGTTGAAACGGCCGCCGCCGGTGATGGCGAAGGCATCCGTCACGTTGAAGGTGTCGAGTGCATAGAGGCCGGTATATTGATTGAGCGTGCGCAGCGATACCGGGCCCATCTCGCCGGTCGCGGGGGTGCCGGATTGGCCAAGGAAGATCCCGCTGCCGCTGACGACGTAGTCGGTGCCGATGGTCCCGAGCTGCGCCGACGCGTTGAAGCTGTTGACGCTGGCATCGAAGCTGGCGCCGAGCAAAAAACGGTTTTCATGATCGAACAGTTCGTCAGTGTTGGTCGCCTGGCCGGAGACGCCGAAGGTGGTCGATCGGGTGTAGGTCCGATCCAGCTCGCCGAGCAGGCTCCCGGACGCAAAGGGGTTTGCAAGCTGCGCGCCATCCAGGCCGTTCGCCGGCGCCGTGTTGTCGCCAAAGCAGAGCAAACCGGCCGTCGCGCAGTCCTGCACGCTGGTGGGGTTGCCGTCGAGCACACGCTGCTCGAACACGCGCGCATGCGCGGTCGCTTCGAAGGTCCACGTGGGCGTCGCCTCGACCTTGCCGGTCAGGTTGACGTAGCCGACGCGATTGTTGGTGGTTTGCGGCGAGGTGTAGACCGCGCCCCAATATTGCTGCAACAGCTCGGCGGGAACGGTGGCGGTCGCGCCGAAATTGTTGTCGGCGAGCCCCATATTGACGTGGAATTCGCTGTCCCCGCCCTTGTAGCCGACATCACCGTAGAAGCGCCGCACGTCCGATTGCGAGAGATTGCGGAAGCCGTTGTCGTGCAGGCCGTCGAGCGCGGCGTAGACGGCGTAATTGGCATCGACCTGCTTGCCCCATTGTGCCGAACTCTGGATGCGGCCGAACGAGCCGCCCATCGTGTCGACCTCGGCGCCCTGGTAGGTAAAACCGTCCTTCATCTGCAGATTGACCGCGCCGCCCAGCGCATTGAGGCCGAAGGCGGGATTGTTGGTCACCACCGTGACCGACCGGATCGCGGCGGTCGGGATCAGGTCCCAATTGACGCTGTCGGCGAACGCTTCGTTGATGCGCACGCCGTTCTGGTAGACGGCAAGCCCTTGCGGCGTCCCGACGATGGGTGAGGCGACGAAGCCGCGAAACTCGACATTCGGCTGGAACGGGTTGCCGCTCACCTCGGTGATGTTGACCGCAGCGACGTTGTCGCGCAGCGCGTCGCTCACGTTCATCGAGCCGGTACGCTTGATCTGGTTGGCATCGATCGCGCTGATGCTGGAGGCAACCTTGTCGACGTCGACGCCCTTCGCATTGCCGGGCGCCGCCGGGTAGACGTAGATGCGGTTGTTGGGTTTGCCGGAACTCACGACGCGCGCCGGCGTTCGGGGCGCAGGACGCCGCGTCGTCCGCTGCGGCGCGACCACCTCGACCGCGGGCAGGTTCTGGACATTGGTCTCCTCGTCCTGCGCGGCCAGGCCAGCATCGGTCCAAAGCACCAGCCCCGTCGAGATCGAGACGATCAAAAGCTTTCGCGCGCCCATCCCCTGCCGTCCCATTCCCAGGCATCGGCCGTTCTGAACGCCGCCGATTGCACAGAGAAGTGTAGCCGGTCCTTGGGGTGGCACTAGCCACAAAAGGTCCGGCATTCTCCGCACCCGTTTTCCCGACGAAATCGGGAATTCTTCCCGACCGGGAGATTTCCCTGATGCGATCAGGCCGAAGCGGTCGGAACCAGCGCTTCGACGGTGACGCCGCCCTCGCCTGACGCGACGTTGAGCGTGCCACCGAGCGCCAGAATCCGCTCGCGCATGCCGAC
Source organism: Bradyrhizobium sp. USDA 4472 (assembly GCF_054058595.1). Lineage (NCBI taxonomy): Bacteria > Pseudomonadati > Pseudomonadota > Alphaproteobacteria > Hyphomicrobiales > Nitrobacteraceae > Bradyrhizobium > Bradyrhizobium sp. USDA 4472. The sequence continues at coordinate 4,863,537 of NZ_JBSSAM010000001.1, read as the reverse complement.
CAGGCCGAAGCCGAGTTTCTGGCCCGGCTCCATGCCGCGGCCATTGTCGCTGACGCGCACCCGGGCGTAGCCACGGCCGTCGCGCCCCGGCCGCTCCGCCGGCTCGATCACCACATCGATCGCGGTCGCACCGGCATGGCGGAAGGCATTGGTGAGCGCCTCCTGCACCACGCGGTAGATGGTGAGATCGGCGGTCTCCCCTGTGATCCCGAGCGCCGGCGAGATCGTGGTTTCGATCGTCACCTCGGGATGCGATTCACGCCATAGCCGCCACAGCGATTCCAGCGCCTTGCCGAGGCCAAGCTCGGCGAGGCCGACAGGCCGCAAGCGCTCCAGCACGCGACGGGTGAACTGCTGTAGCGCATTGATCTGCTCGAGAAGCGCGCCGCCGTGCTTTCGCACGGCCTCTGCACTGGGCCCGCGCCCGTCGGCGAGCTTCGTCAACGCGCTGGCATGGGCGCGCAGCGAGAACAGATAGGGCCCGAACTCGTCATGCAGCTCACGCGCGATCTCCTTGCGCTCGATGTCCTGGAGCGACACCGCGCGCTCGGCAAGTCGCCGCTTGTCCTCGACCGCTTCGCCGAGCGTTGCCGCCAGATGATTGAGCCTGGTGCAGATCGCGGCAAGCTCGGGCGCGCCGCCCGGCATCACGCGCGCGTCGTAGCGGCCGCCTTCGAGCTCGCTCATCGTCTGCCCCAGGGACTCGAGCGGTGCGAGCGCCCGGCCCACCACCGTCATCATCACGAGAAACAGCAGCAGCGCGATGACCGATCCGACCTCGAGCTGCGTGACGATGGCGTCCCAGATCTCGGCGATCTCGTCATTGGGATGCGAGATGATGACGAGCGAACCGGGCTTGCCATGCACCGAAACAGGCACGCTGACGGCAGTCTGGTCGGGATGAACCAGGCTGACGAACCAGGCCGGTGGGCCGGGCGTGTCGTCATCGCTATGGGCACGCGGCGACGTCAGCGGGTTGCCGCCGGCGTCCCGAAGCGCGATGCTGACATGGCGGAGGCGATTGAGGTCGCGCGCGATCTGGTCCAACCTGGCATCCGGATCCGGCGCCTCGTTGAGATCGGCGACGATCATCTCGATGAACTCGCGCGCCAGCCGGATCACGCTCTGGTCCTCGGCCTGCACGCGGGGACCGGCCTCCGCGAGCTCGCGGGCGATGTTGACGGCAAGCCCGAGCGCCAGCAGCAGCGCCAGCAGAAGGTTGATGCGCCCGCGCAAGGAAAGATTTTGCCACATTGCTTTCGCCTGTCCCACGAAGGATCGTTCACACCTGTCCGATAGCGTTGACAGAGGCGAAGCGCCCGATATCTAATCGGAACGTACAGCAATCCCGGCCGGGTTGCATGACCCGACGCGCTGTCTCGTTCGGCATCATGCGGCGCGATAATGAAGGTAAATCCTGTCACGGGAACGCGCTGCCGCGGGGAACGCCTATGCGCATTCTGATCGTCGACGATCATCCCATTGTCGCCTCCGGCTGCCGTGCCGTGCTGGCCGACGAAGGCGAGATCGAGATTCTGGAGGCTGCGGACGCCGAGGATGGCGAGAGCATTTTCATCGTCGAGCGCCCGGACCTCTGCGTGATCGACATCAACCTGCCGACCGTCTCCGGTTTCGAGCTCGCTCGCCGCATCCTCGAGCGCGCGCCGGAGGCCTGCATCATCATGTTCAGCATGAACGACGACCCGGCCTTCGCCGCACGCGCCATCGAATGCGGCGCCAAGGGCTATGTTTCCAAGACCGGCGACCCCGATGACCTCGTCGAGGCGATCCGCACCGTTGGCGGCGGCGGCACCTATCTTCCCAGCGCGATCGCGCGCAGCATCGCTTTCGCAGGGCCGACGCTGGCGCAGAGCCCGTTGTCGAAGCTGAACGCGCGCGAGATGGAGATCTTGCGGCTGCTGAGCGCTGGAAAAAGCCTGTCCGAGATCGCGTGGCTGGTGCAATCATCCTACAAGACGGTCGCCAACACCTCCTCGATCATGCGCCAGAAACTCGGGGTGAGGACCTCCATCGAGCTGGTGCGGCTGGCGATCGACAGCGGCGTGGCCTAAAAGCGCGCGACAAATCTCGGTCACACGAGCATTGCATTCTCGATGTGGTGAGATGCCACGGAGCCATCAGGCATGACGATCCAGACTGTCTCGACCAATACATCCTATGGTGGCGTGCAGGGCGTGTATCGCCATGGGAGCGCGGCGACGGGAACCGACATGGTGTTCTCGGTCTATGTTCCGCCCCATGCCGAGGGCGCGAAGCTGCCCGTGGTCTGGTATCTCTCCGGTCTGACCTGCACCCATGCCAACGTCACCGAGAAGGGCGAATTCCGCAAAGCCTGCGCCGAGCTCGGCCTGATCTTCGTCGCCCCCGATACCTCACCGCGCGGGCCCGACGTGCCCGGTGATGCCAACAACGCCTATGATTTCGGCCTCGGCGCCGGCTTCTATGTCGACGCCACGCAAGAGCCGTTCGCGCGCAACTATCGCATGTGGAGCTATGTCACCGACGAGCTGCCCAAACTCGTGGCGGGACATTTTCCCGTGGATGCCAAGCGGCAGACGATCATGGGCCATTCCATGGGCGGCCACGGCGCGCTGACGGTGGCGCTTCGCAATCCGCACCGCTATCGCGCGGCGAGCGCCTTCGCTCCGATCGTGGCGCCGTCGCAGGCGCCGTGGGGCATCAAGGCGCTGACCGGCTATCTCGGGCCGAACAAGGATGCCTGGCGCAGCCATGACACGGTGGCGCTGATCGAGGACGGCGCAAGATGTTCCGGCTTCCTGGTCGATGTCGGCGAGGCCGATAATTTCCTGAAAGAACAGCTCAAGCCTGAATTGCTGCAAGCGGCCTGCGCCAAAGCCAACATCCCGCTGACGCTGCGGCGCCAGCCGGGCTATGACCACAGCTATTATTTCATCTCGACCTTCATGGGCGATCATCTGCACTGGCACGCGGAGAGACTGAAGGGATGAGCCTTCCCAGCTACTCCGGCTTGCCGTCATTCGGCGTCAGCAGGCGGATCGGCGAGCGCGGCTGATTCCGTCAACAGGAATGCTGCGAAACACAGCAACGCTCGCACGATCGTGATTCCAGCGCTCGCGCGCGCGCGGACGAAATGCGGGGTTGCAAGCCTTGCCAAATCGGTCATGCTTCCAGCAGAAACAATTCTCCACCGGCGGTCAAGCCGGGGGGATGTTTGGAGGAAGCATGATCCGATGGTTGGTCGGCCTGATTGGCCTCGCTGTTGCGACGACGCAGGCGCTGGCGGACCCCGTCGAAATCCACGTCGGCTATCTCCGCGTTGCCGGTGCCAAATCGACACTGTCGCTGGTCGAGCAGCCCGCCGAGAATGACGGGGTCGCCGGCGCCAAGCTCGCGATCGAAGACAACAACACTACCGGAAAATTCACGGGCCAGCGCTTCACGCTGGAGGAGCACCGGATCAAGGAAGGCGACGACCCGGTCCTGGCTGCGACCGCGCTCGCCGAGAGGAACGGCTTCATCGTGGCTGACCTGCCGGCCGATACGCTTCTGAAAGTGGCCGACGCCTTGCGCGATCGCGGCACGCTGCTGTTCAACGCCGGCGCCATCGACGAGCGGCTGCGCGAGGCCGATTGCCGCGCCAACGTGATCCACACCGCGCCGACGCGCTCGATGCTGGCGGATGCGCTCGGCCAATACCTGGTGTGGAAGAAGTGGTCGCGCTGGCTGCTGGTGGTCGGCTCGCATGACGAGGACAAGCTCTACGCCGATGCGCTGCGGCGCGCCGCCACGCGGTTCGGCGCCAAGATCGTGCAGGAGCGGACCTTCGAGGACAAGGGTGGCGCGCGCCGCACGGACTCCGGCGTGACGCTGATCCAACGCCAGATGCCGGTGGTCACGCAACAGGCACCGGCCTACGACGTACTGGTGGCCGCCGACGAAAGCGAAGTGTTCGCAGCCTATTTACCCTATCGCACCTGGGACCCGCGGCCGGTCGCCGGCTCAGCCGGCCTCGTGCCGCGCAGCTGGGATGCGGCGCAGGACCAGTGGGGCGCGACGCAGATGCAGAACCGCTTCATCAAGCTGAACGCGCGACGGATGACCGCGCTCGACATGCAGGCCTGGACCGCCGTGCGCATGATCGGTGAGGCCACCTCGCGGACCAAATCCGGCGACGTCACGAAGGTCTCGGATTTCATCAAGGAACCGGATTTCGAGATCGCCGCCTTCAAGGGCACGCGGCTGACCGTGCGCGACTGGAATCTCCAGCTGCGCCAGCCGATCCTGCTGGTCGATGGCCGCATGGTAGTGTCGGTGTCGCCGCAGGAAGGTTTCCTGCACCAGGTCTCCGAGCTCGACACGCTCGGCTACGATCGCCCGGAGAGCAAATGCAAGCTGAAATGAGGCGTCGAATGTCGCGTGCGGGATTGCTGGCCGGACTGATGCTGGCAGCAACGCCCGCGCATGCCGTCATCGCCTATGTCTCGAACGAGAAAAGCAACACGGTCTCTGTCATCGACACCGACAGCTGGACCGTGACGGAGACCATCAAGGTCGGCCAGCGCCCGCGCGGCATCGAGTTCACCCGTGACGGCAAATTCGTCATGGTTGCGGTCGGCGACGACGACACCATCCAGGTGATCGACGCCAAGACCCAAGCCGTGGTGGACACGCTGCCCTCCGGACCCGACCCTGAATTGTTCACCCAGGATGCCGCCGGCAAGACGCTCTATGTCGCCAACGAGAACGACAACACCGTCACCGTGATCGATCTGGAGAAGCGCGCGCGCCTCGGCGACATCCAGGTCGGCGTCGAGCCCGAGGGCATGACCATCAGCCCCGACGGCAAGACCCTGATCAACACCTCCGAGACGACCAACATGGCGCATTTCATCGACACCTCGTCGCGCCAGATCGTCGCCAACGTGCTGGTCGATCCGCGCCCGCGCTTTGCCCAGTTCAAGCACGACGCGTCCGAATTGTGGGTGTCGTCCGAGATCGGCGGCACGGTATCGGTCATCGATCCCGGAAAGCATGAGGTGACCGGCAAAATCACCTTCGAGATTCCGGGCCTGCGGAAAGAGGCGATCCAGCCTGTCGGCATCGGCATGACCAAGGACGACAAGACCGCCTTCGTCGCGCTCGGTCCCGCCAACCGCATCGCCGTTGTCGACACCGCCTCGCGCAAAGTCACAAAATATCTGCTGGTCGGCCAGCGCGTCTGGCATATGGCGTTCACGCCGGATGAAAAATATCTGCTCACCACCAACGGCGTCTCCAACGACGTCTCCGTGATCGACGTCGCCGCCCACAAGGTGATCAAGACCATTCAAGTGGGCGAGCTGCCCTGGGGCATCACGATCGCGCCATGACCAGCCCCGCCCCTATCGCAGAACAACGCGAGACATTGAAGCGTGATCCGGCCGCGATGCCGGCGTTGTCGATCGACGGCGTCAGCCATTCCTACGGCCCGCGACGGGCGCTGATCGACGTCTCCCTCGAAGTGCAGCCGGCGAGCTTCACCGCGCTGCTCGGCCTCAATGGCGCCGGCAAGAGTACACTGTTCTCGCTGATCACCCGCCTGTTCGGCATCCAGACCGGTCGCGTCGCCATTTTCGGCCATGACATCACCCGCACGCCCGGCGAGGCGCTGCGGTTGCTCGGCGTGGTGTTCCAGCCGCGCACGCTCGACCTCGATCTGTCGCTGACGCAGAACCTGCTTTATCACGCCGCTCTTCACGGCATCAGCCGGCGCGAGGCGGCCACGCGCAGCGCCGAGTTGCTTGCGCGCATTGGCCTCACTGAGCGCGCCGGCAGCAAGGTGCGCGATCTTTCCGGCGGGCAGATGCGGCGGCTGGAGATTGCCCGCGCGCTGCTGCACCGGCCGCGGCTGTTGCTGCTGGACGAGCCGACCGTCGGGCTCGACGTCAAGGCGCGTGCCGACATCATCGGCCATGTCCGCCAGCTGGTCACCGAGCAGGGCATCGGCGTGCTCTGGGCGACGCATCTGTTCGACGAGACCATGGCCGGCGACGATCTCGTGGTGCTGCACCAGGGCAAGGTGCTGGCGCAGGGCCCGCTGGACCGCGTCCTCGCAGAGGCCGGCGCACAGGACGTCAACACCGCCTTCATGCGCCTGACGGGCGCGCAAGTGATGCCGGGAGGCGGCACATGAACAGCATCGCCACGCGCAACGCACCGCGCGGCTTCTCCACCTCGGAGTACATGACCTGCCTTACCGGCATCGTCTGGCGCGAGGGTCTGCGCTTCCTGCATCAGCGCGAACGCTTCGTCTCGGCGCTGGTGCGGCCGCTGGTATGGCTGTTCATCTTCGCCGCCGGCTTCCGCCAGGTGCTCGGCATCTCCATCATCCCGCCCTACGAGACCTACATTCTCTATGAGGTCTTCATCGCGCCCGGGCTGATGGCGATGATCCAGCTCTTCAACGGCATGCAGTCCTCGCTCTCGATGGTGTACGACCGAGAGATGGGCAATATGCGTACGCTGCTGGTCAGCCCGTTGCCGCGCGGCTTCCTGCTGTTCTGCAAGCTGCTCGCGGGCACTGCGGTGTCGCTGCTCCAGGTCTATGCATTCCTGATCATCGCCTGGTTCTGGGACATCACGCCGCCCCCGATCGGCTACCTCACCGTGCTGCCGGCGCTGATACTGTCGGGGCTGATGCTGGGCTCGCTCGGCATGCTGATCTCCTCGGGCATCAAGCAGCTGGAGAACTTTGCGGGTGTCATGAACTTCGTCATCTTCCCGATGTTCTTTGCGTCGTCCGCGCTCTACCCGCTGTGGCGGGTGCAGGAGGGTAGCCCTTATCTCTACTATGTCTGTCAGGCCAATCCGTTCACTCATGCGGTCGAGCTGATCCGGTTCGCGCTGTATGGGCAGATCAGCTGGATCTCGCTCGCCGTGGTTGGAGCTTGCACAATCGTGTTCATGACCGGCGCGATTTTCGCCTATGATCCCTCACGCGGGCTGGCGCGGCGCGGGCCGGCGGGAGGCGAAGGATGAGGGTCCGGACATATGCCATGGCAACCCTTGCGTTCGCGGTCTCGATGGCAGCCGCACGCGCCGCAGATCCGCGCTATCCCGACTGGCCTTGTACGCAAGCCAAGGTGCCGGAGATCTCCGTCGCCGCCGTCTGGGCAGGCCCCGCGCTCGACGACGCCGAGAGCAAATGGAAGGACGACAGCCGGGTCAGCGCGCTGGTCTCGAAGCTCGCGGCGCGCAAGACGCCGCTGGACGAGGCCGAGAAGTCGGTGAAGGACTTTCTGACCGGCTCCACCGACAAGACCACCAATGCAAAATTGCTGTTCGCCGGCCTGTTCGACACGCTGAACGCCCAGCGCTCCCAGGTCCTGAGCGGACTCGAACGCGTCAGCCGCAAGCAGCGCGAGGCTGCCGACAAGATCCGCGAGGAGACCATCCAGCTCCAGGCGCTGCAGGACGCGACGCCGCGCGACGAGGCGAAGGTCGACGCCATGAGCAACCAGCTGATCTGGGAGACCCGTATCTTCGAGGACCGCCGCAAGGTGGTGCGCTTCGTCTGCGAGGTTCCGACCACGATCGACCAGCGCCTGTTTGCGCTCGGCCGCGTCATCCAGCAGGAAATCGAATAGCGTCAGCCTTCCTGACGGCTTCATGAAAGTTCCCGGATATCAACACCATCGTTAATGTTTGGCGCGCTATCTGCGGGAACCAAATCGATCTAGGATGGCTTGTCGATGTGAATCTCTGGAAACGGGAGGCCTCGATGGGAACAGCAAGATTCATCTTCGCGGGCGCTGCAGCCGTCACCATGCTCGCATCCAGCGCTTTTGCTGACGATATGACCGGAATGGTCACTCGAATCGATCGTCTCAACAACACGATCTCGATCCAGCAGATGCAGACGGGCACGGTCGGCGGCAGTGCCGGTGGCGTCGGCGCGCTCCAGCAGTACAAGGCCAAGGACGCTGCGATGCTGGATGCCGTTCACGCCGGTGACAGGGTGACCTACACCGCAACGAACACCGACGGGTCGGGCACGCTGACGAAGCTGCAGAAGCAGTAGGCGGATCACCCGTCGAGGGCTGCGATACTGCACCCACACCATCATCGCGAGCGCAGCAAAGCAATCCTGAGTTCCTCCACAGGACGATTCTGGATTGCTTCGCTACGCTCGCGATGACGTGGAGAAAGCCGGGCTCACTGCTCCGGCCGCGGCTCGGGCTGCGCCCTCCTCCGGCAGCCAGATGCTGCCGAGAATGTCTTTGCGCGGTGCATCTCGCCACACGGTACCTGCCCGAAGGTTCTTGAGCTTCGGCGGTCGCGGCAACACGTCGATGAAGGCACCGTTCTTCGCGCGCCAGATCGCCTCGGCCTGCGCCGTCGTCAACACGCGCGCACCTTGCAGCGTCGCCGCACGGGCGCGCGGTCATTGTCGGTCCGGTAGCCGTCGGGCTCGGACGGCTTCTGCTGCTGCGCCGATGCCGGCGCCAGGAGCGCGACGGCGACGAGCGCAGCGGCAAGAGGCCATCTCATGGCGCTTTCCTGGCCGCCTCCGCGCCGAGCGGCCGGTCGTTCTCATCGAGCAGCGGCACGCCGAAATCGATCAGGATCTTGTTGATCTCGCCCTGGTTCTCCTGGATCAGCTTGTTGAGCAGCCGCTTCCAGTTCTGGTCGGCGGGGCGCACGCCCATGCCGATGCGATAGACCAGCTTCGGCCCTGCGGTTTCCTTCACCAAGGGCGTGATGTGCAGCGAGCCGGCCTTCTTGGCGTAGTACCCTGCCATCGGTCCCCACAGCACGCCGGCGTCGATCTTGCCGGCGGTGAGATCGTCGATCATCGCCTGTGCGGAATTGTCGTAGCGCGTGTCGATCATCAGCGGATAGGGCTTGGCGTCGCTCATCAGCCCGGCGATCGCCATGTTGGTCGCCGGCGGTGTGCCGGCGATGATACCGACGTGCTTGCCTTTGAGCCTGGGATCCTCGAGCGTATCGACATCCTCGAGTCCGCCACCGGCCTTCGCGACCAGCGCATAGGTCGTGCGGTAATAGGGATTGGTGTGCCCTGCACGACGTCGTCGCCTTGCGGGAAGCCCATGATGACGTCGCAGCGGTGCGCGCCCAGGGTCATGCGGACGAAGCCTGTCGCCTGCGGGAAGAACACGTAGTCCAGCTTCTTGTGCAGCTTGTTCGCGAACAGCTCCGCAAGCTTGTTCTCGATGCCCTCACCCTTCTCGTTGGAGAACGGCATGTTGCGCGGATCGGCACAGACACGCAGCACCTTGGGATCGACCAGCTCGAACGAAAGGTCACCACCGTCAGTCGTCTGCGCGCTGGCGACATCGCCCATCCCACAAGCCGCCACCATCATACACACTGAAATCAACCAGCGACGATGCCGATCGGCTTCCATCGCGCTTCCTCCTCATTCCATTCGAATGCAATCCATGCAACGCGGGATGCGCCATGTCCGCCAAGCCTTGTGTTGGCTTCGTCGTGTTGCAGCGCAGTGCGGCAAGCCCTGAAACTGAGGCGAAAACGTGTCTCGTCTCGCGTCAAGGATCGCAGTCCTGTGCCTGCTGGGAGTTAGCACGCGCCGGGACTGCCGAATTGCCTGTAAGCGAAGTCGCGCCGGGAATCTTCGTGCACTCGGGGACAATCACCCTGATGACGCGCGAAAACGAGGGCGATATTGCCCATGTCGGCTTCATCGTCGGGACGGAAGCGGTGGCCGTCATCGACACCGGCGGCAGCTTGCGCGAGGGCGAGGAATTGCTGGCATCCTAATTTGCGCTTCACCTGTGTCTCCAACGGCGCCAAGCGTTTTCGCGCGGAGGCCAAGGACACGGATGGTCACGTGTTCCGCAATGAATGGGACGTGGACAAGCCGGGGACGTAGGTCTCCCAACCGTCATGGCCGGGCTTGTCCCTGCCATGACGAATGCGGTTGGCACGGCGCCTTGATCAGAAGCACCTCACCTCGGCCTCGGCCTGCGCGCGGCGCAAATCACTCACCGCCGAATTCGCCTGCTCTGACGTCCGGAACTGGGCGCCGAGATTGCCGCGGACCTGGGACATGCTGAGCGCAGTCTCGGCGGTGACGTAACGGTCATAGGGGACGATCGAGGCGACGACATCGACCGAGCAAGAACATTGCTCGATCGCCTGCCGCGTCTCGCCATTGGCCTTCATGCAGCCATAGACATATTCCGCGCGCGCCGAGGTCGGATAATCATTGGCCTCCTCGGCCCGGGAGGCATAGGCGGTCGCCGCAAGCACGACCACGGCGGCGACGATCGGTCGTACCTGTCCCGCAAGACTCATGAGCGTCCTCCCGCTGGTTGCGATGGAAGCTATGCTATGCGTATTGTCCTGAAAAGCACTCTTTCAGAGGAAGCGGCTCACAAGGTGATGAGAGTTTTGGCACGAATATTGGCGCTCGCGATGATGCTGGCACTGACGCCGGGCCTGCGGGCCCAGGCAGCTGATGTCATCCGCCTGGCGGTCCAGAAGACCGGAACGTTCGCCTGGGAACTGGCGACGATCCGCGAGGCCGGGCTGGATAAGGAGGCCGATCTGTCGCTGGAAGTGACCGAGCTTGCGAGCCCGGAGGCCGGCAAGATCGCGCTCCGCGCCGGCAATGCCGATATCATGCTGTCGGACTGGCTGTGGGTTTCGCGCGAGCGCGCGCTCGGCGCCAAGCTCACCTTTTATCCCTATTCGAGCGCGCTCGGCGCGGTGATGGTGCCCGCTTCCTCCCCGATCAAGACGCTTGCCGACCTCAGAGGCCGCAAGCTCGCCGTCGGTGGCGGTCCGATCGACAAGAGCTGGCTGCTGCTGCAAGCACGTATGAAGCAGGACGGCATCGACCTGAAATCGGATGCGACCATCGTCTATGGCGCGCCGCCGCTGATCGCCGCCAAGGCGCTCGAAGGCGAGACGGATGCGACCCTGAATTTCTGGAATTTCTGCGCCCAGCTCGAGGCCAAGGGCTTTCGCCGCCTCGCCGGCATCGAGGAGATTCTGCCGAAGCTGGGCGTCGAGGGCGCTGTCTCTGCCGTCGGCTACGTCTTCGACGAGAGCTGGGCCGCGAGCCATCGCGACGCCGTGGCGCGCTTCGTCGCCATGACGCGCAAGGCCAAGCAGTTGCTCGTCACCTCGGACGCAGCCTGGGACAAGATTGCGCCGCTCACCGGCGCGACCGGTCCGGCTATGCTGAAGACTTACCGCGATCGCTATCGCGACGGCATTCCGCGCCGGACCATCAATGATGAGGAGGCGGATGCGCGCGTGCTGTACCGCGTGCTGGCCGGGATCGGCGGCCGTGACCTTGTCGGGCCGGCGGCCGAGCTCGATCCCGGCACGTTCTATCATGCAGCTCCCGGAGATTGAGGTGCTGCGCCTTCTCTCGTTCGTCCTCTTCGTTGCGATCTGGTGGACCGCCGCATTGTTCGTCGGCGGTGCCAAGCTGCCCTCTCCGCCTGCGGTACTCAACGTCATCATCGCGGACGCCGCGAGCGGCGCGCTGTTCCTGCATCTCGGCGCCACGCTGGCGCGCGTCGCATTGTCTTTCGTGCTCGCGATGTCCGTCGGCAGCGCCATCGGTTATCTGATGGGCCGGGTGAAGCTCGCGGACCGGCTCGGCGATCCCTGGCTGATCCTGCTGCTCAACCTGCCGGCGCTGGTGGTGATCGTGCTGGCCTATATCTGGGCCGGCCTCACCGAGGCCGCGGCGATCGGGGCGATCGCCATCAACAAGCTGCCGACCGCGGTCGTCACGTTGCGCGAGGGGGCGCGCGCGCTCGACCGTTCGCTCGATGAGATGGCGACCGTGTTCGCAATGCCCCGCTGGCGCGCCTTCCGCCACGTCGTGCTACCGCAGCTTGCGCCCTATCTCGCGGCCTCCGCCCGCTCCGGCCTCTCGCTGGTGTGGAAGATCGTTCTGGTCGCCGAGCTGCTCGGACGGCCGAACGGCGTCGGATTCGAGATCGGTGTCGCCTTCCAGCTGTTCGACACGCCGCGGCTGCTCGCCTATTCCCTGACCTTCGCGGCCGTCGTGCTCGTGATCGAGACCGCGCTGGTGCAGCCGTTCGAGGCCCGCGCAACGCGGTGGCGGCCCCGTGCGGCTTGAGGTCGAGATCACCGGCAAGACTTACAGAAGTGCCGCGGGCGGAACGCACGAGGTGCTTTCGCCCCTGAAATTTGGCTTGCAATCCGGCGAAGTCGGCGTGCTGATCGGTCCGTCCGGCTGCGGCAAGAGCACGATGCTGCGCATCATCCTCGGGATCGACCGCGATTTCGGCGGCCGTGTCAGGCGCCCCGCGGAAGCGCGAATCGGCATGGTGTTTCAGGAGCCGCGGCTATTGCCGTGGCGCACCGTCGAGCAGAACGTACGGCTGGCGGCGCCTGATGTTTCCGATGCCAGGCTTGCCGAGCTGTTCAGGATACTGGAGCTCGAGGCGCATCGCAGCCACTTCCCCGGCGAATTGTCGCTCGGCCTCGCCCGGCGTGTTGCGCTGGCGCGCGCTTTTGCAGTCGAGCCCGATCTGCTCGTGCTGGACGAGCCCCTCGCCTCGCTCGACGACGCGCTCGCCGGCCGCCTGCGCGACGAGATCGCGACGCTCGTCGCGAGTCGCTCGGTGATGACGCTGCTGGTGACCCACAGCCTCGAGGATGCGATCCGTCTCGGCGACCGCCTGTTCTTTCTCTCGCTGCGCCCGGCGCGCATCGTGCAGGACGTGCCGATCTCGATTCCGCGCGCCGAACGCAGCGAAGCCGAGCTTGCGAGGATCAAGGCGGAGCTCGCGGCGTTGCCGCTTGAATCGACATGAGAACTCGTGGTCAACTGCATCAATGAGATCGTCCCGAGGAGGTCACCAATGCGCCGTCAGCTGATCGCGATTGGCATTTTGTTGGCTATGCCAGGCACAGCGCTCGCGCAGACCAAGGGCAAAGGCATCCGTCTCTGGAATCTCACGAGCGAGACGATCTCCGGCTTCCAGCTTGCGCCATCAGGCAAGACCGACTGGGGCCCGAACCAGTGCCTGAACGACAAGGACAAGGAGGTCGATCACGACGAGCGGCTGCGCATTACCGGCGTCGAACCCGGCCGCTACGACGCCAAGGTCACCTATCCCAATTCCCGGCAATGCGTCGTCCGCGACATCGAGATCAAGGCCGATGCGGTGTTCTCGATCGCGGACAAGGATCTGAAGGACTGCACGAAGTAGCAGGCGCGCCTCACGCCTTGTCATGTGTGTGCGGATATTCGCAACGCCAGCGCACCGCCCGCCATTTCGGATGCTCGCCGATCCATTGCGCGATATGGGGCGGCGCCGCCATCGAGCATTGCGCCGGTGAGCCGCCGAAGTCGAACACCAGATGCAGCTCCTCGCAGGTCGCAGGCGAGAGCACCACACACACAGTCACCACCAGGTCGATCGGGTTCATGCCGGGATCCTCGCGCGGGAGCGATTGAGACGAGCACAATAGGCTACGCTCCGGGCTGCGGGTAGTTTCATTCGGTGCGAGACGGGCCGGCAAGCCGCGTAGCTAGAAGTTGATCCCGAACACCAGCCGCGCCTGATGGCGCTCGAAATTGACCAGGTCGAGATTGGCCGCTGATCCCGCGGGACGGCCCCAGGCCTGCATGCTCCAGCTCAAGGTGAGCCGCGATTGCTCCGAGAGCTGGAAATAAGCAGTCGGTCCGACGAACAGCGCCTGCCCCGAGAGCGCGCCGAGACCGATGCCGTCATATTGGCGGAAGTAACGCATCTCACCGCCGAGCAGCATGGTTGGGCTCACGCGCACCATGCCGGCGAACGCGGCGCCAACCGTCGAGCTCTTCTCGGACAGCCGCGACACCTCGAAGCGCGCCCATTCCGGCTGGTAGACCAGATTGAGCGCGCCGACGACAAAGTTCGGGATCAGCTCGCGGTCAAAGGCCAGCGTGAAGTCGGTGCCGTACATCCGCCCTTTCGCGCCGCTGACCTCGTCGATGCGATCGCCATGGGTCTCCGAGGCGATCGTGAAGCCGAACGGCGCGGTCACGTGATCCAGCAAGCGATAACGCAGGTCGAGCGAGAAACCCTGGAAGTTGAACTGGCGGCGGTCGTCGACATCAGGGACGCCGGTGATGTCGTGCATCGTCGCCGTGCCGCCGGCCTCGATGCGAAAGTTCGGCAGCGGCACGATCTCGATCTCGACCTCCTCGCCGAGCGCGCGATAGGTGCCGCTGCCCTTGCCGAAGCGTCCTGTCGTCTGAGTCTGGAATTCGCGCTCGCCGGGATTACCGACGTCACTGCCGATCATGAAGCCGAAGATGTGCTCGGTATCGAAGCCCTCTTCGGCGCTCGCACATGCCGGCGCGAGCGCAGCCGTGCAGGCCAGGGTCCAGAGGATGTGGGCTCTCGTGCGCATCCCTGACACTACCACGGCTTCGACGGCATCTGCCATCGAAGCCGCGGCAGGTCGTCAGTCCTACTTGCGCGCAGCGCAGGCGTACATGTTGATTTCCATGCCGACCGGCACTTCCACGATCTTCGGAGCTTTCCAAGCCATTCGGGGTCTCCCCAAGTATTGAGCGCGACATCGCGCCGGCCAAAACCTAGGGCTGGGTCAGGCACGGCGCAAGTCTGGAATTGGACCGCAGACACAGCGAACCATCGCGCAACACACGCAAATTTCGCTCTCGGGCAAATCGCCTTCGCTCCCAGTCAAACGTGGTGGCTCTCAACGCAACAGCCGGAGAAGCGCGCGACCTGCGCGCGAATTCAACTCCTTCGCATCCAGCGTTCCATCCCCGTCGGGATTGGCCGCGTTGAAACGCTGCTCGACCACGGCCAGGTATTCGTCGAGCGTGAGCGTGCCGTCGTGATCGGGGTCGTCGGCAGCGGCGAGCTCTTTCGCCGTTAACCGTCCGCGGGGTTCGCGCAAGCGCAAGCGCAATTGAGCGACGCGCCATCATTTGGACCTCCCTGATCGTGAGCCGATTCGCGCGGGCATGGAATGACATAAGTCCACAAGGATGCCGCGGTTCAAGTCCGGAACCGCTGGCCGTTCAGTGCACGACTGGCGAACCCCTACGGCTCCAGCGCGCGCCCGTCGCAAGCCCTGCATCACGCCACGGAATTTTTTCAGCGCCTGCACACAAGTGGGAGTTGCAAGTGGGGGGCCAAGTGAGAGTTGCAAGTGAGGGTTGATCGTCAGGTTTCCGTCAGGTGACCGGCTTCCGGCGCCAAAATATCGGCAGTGCACTCTCGACTTTCGTATTGACGTGTTTTGCTTTCCAACGGAGTGTTGTTCCTGCAGCGCCAAAAGGCGCGCCTATTGGGAGGAACGGATGAAACGTTTTGCGATGGCCGCGAGCCTCGTCATATCCGCATGCTCGGTTGCGAGCGCACAGACGACCGATCAACTGGTCAAGGGCGCAACCGATACATCGAACGTTCTCAACTACGGGATGGGTTACAATCTCCAGCGGTTCTCGACGCTGAACCAGATCAACAAAGACACCGTCAAGAACCTCGTCCCGGTCTGGAACTACTCCTTCAACGACGATCGCAGCGAGGAATCGCAGCCGCTGGTGTACCAGGGCGTGATCTACGTGACCTCACACAATGCGACCATGGCGGTCGATGCCAAGACCGGCAAGCAGATCTGGAAATCCAAGATCGAATATCCGGCCGAGACTCCACGCATCGTCTGCTGCGGTATCATCAATCGCGGCGGCGCGCTCTACGAAGGCAAGCTGTTTCGCACCACGCTCGACGCCAACGTGATCGCGATCGACACCAAGGACGGCAAGGAGCTGTGGCGGCAGAAGGCGGCCGACATCAAGGAAGGCTATTCGATGACGGTGGCGCCTCTGGTCGCCGACGGCGTCGTCATCACCGGCATCTCGGGCGCCGAGTTCGGCACCCGCGGCTTCATCGACGGCTGGGATCCGGCCACCGGCAAGCATCTCTGGCGCACCCATTCGATCCCCTCGCCGGACGAGCCCGGCGGCGACACCTGGAAGGGCGATACCTGGAAGCTCGGCGGCGGCTCGACCTGGATCACGGGGTCTTATGATCCCGAGCTGAACACGGTGTATTGGGGCATCGGCAATCCCGGCCCGTTCAACGCGGCCGTGCGCCCCGGCGATAACCTCTACACCTGCTCCGTGCTGGCGATGGATCCCAAGACCGGCAAGATCAAGTGGCACTACCAGTTCTCGCCGAACAATCCGTTCGACTATGACGCGGTGGCCGAGATGGTCCTCGCCGACATGAACGTCGAGGGCAAGCCGACCAAGGTGCTGATGGACGCCAACCGCAACGGCTTCTTCTACGTGCTCGACCGCACCAACGGAAAGGTGCTCGCCGCCAATCCTTACGTGAAGGTGAATTGGGCGAGCGGCGTCGACCTGAAGACGGGCAAGCCGATCGAGACCTACGTCGTCAAGGACGCGCGCGACGGCAAGAAGGTCACGGTCTATCCGTCGATCCTCGGCGGCAAGAACTGGGAGCCGATGTCGTTCAATCCTCAAACCGGCCTCGCCTACGCCAACACGCTCGCCTTTGGCGGCAGGTACAAGTCGGAACCGGTCACATTCAAGCAGGGTGAATGGTATCTCGGCATGGACCTGACCGATCCCTGGGAATGGGGTGACGGTGCGCGCGGCCATCTGAAGGCGATCGACCCGATGACCGGCAAGGCGAAGTGGGAAGCGGCAAGCGACATTCCGCGCTTCTCCGGCGTGTTGTCGACCGCCGGCGGCGTCGTGTTCACGGGTTCGCTGACCGGCGAGTTCGAGGCCTTCGACGCCGACAGCGGCAAGAAGCTCTGGCAGTTCCAGACCGGCTCCGGCATCGAGGGCCAGCCGGTGACCTGGCAGCAGGATGGCGTGCAGTACGTGGCCGTCACCTCCGGTTACGGCGGCGTCTACTCGCTGTTCTCCGGCGACGAGCGGTTGGCCAAGGTGCCACCCGGCGGCTCGCTCTGGGTCTTTGCGGTGAAGCAGTAACGGCAAGATACGTTGAGAGACACATCTCACAAGACGGTGGCGATCCTCGCCACCGTCGCGGTGCTGACGGTCGCGCTTGCGGCGACCGCTCGTGCCGCGGATGATTCAAATGGCAATCCGCTGCAGGCGCAGATCGACCATGGCAAATCGACCTATGCCGAAAAGTGCTCGCACTGCCACGGCCCCAACATGATGAATTCCGGCACCATCACGCCGGACCTGCGCGCCTTCCCTGATGACAAGACGCGCTTCGTCACCACCGTAAAGAATGGCAAGAACAACAAGATGCCGCCCTGGGGCGACATTCTGAGCGATGATGATATCGGAAATCTCTGGGCCTTCATTTCAAGTCGGAGGAAGCCATGAGGAGCCGATTGGCGGCGCTTGGTCTCGTTGCGATGCTTGCAGCGCCAGCGACGGCGGCCCGGGCGGCTGATCCCCTCAGCGTCTGCCTCGACGAGGATCGCCCGCCGCTCTCGGCGCATCACAAGGGCAAGCCCGACTCGGGCTTCGACGTGCTGCTGGCGCACGCGATCGCGGACCGCTTGGGGCGACCGCTCAGGATACAATGGTTCGAGAGCAAGCTGGATGAGGATTCCAGCCCCCAGCTCGAGGCCAACGCCCTGTTGTCCGACGGGCGCTGCTCGCTGATCGGCGGCTACGCGCTGACCACGGATTCCCTGGTCAAGCCCGGCATGAAGACGGCTCGCTTGCCGGATTTTTCCGGCGCCACGCGCGACGACCGGCGCCGCCGCGTCGCACTCGGGGTGCTCGCGCCCAGCCAGCCTTATGTCTATTCGCCCATGACGGTCGTGCTTGGGCCGAAGGCGCGCGACCGCAAGATCGGCGATATCGGCGATCTCGCCGATCTTCGCCTTGCGATCGAAAGCGGATCTTTGGGTGACGCCATCCTGATGACCTTCGACAAGGGACGGCTGATCGACAACATTACTCATCTCGTCCCCGGCCGCGACAATCTCATGGGTGCGCTCGATCGCGGCGACTATGACGCGAGCCTGATCGACCTCGCTCGCTTCGACGCGTATCGCGCCGGGCATGCTGACACGGCCATCACCGCCTCCGGTTACTACTATCCGATCGGCGCCAATCGCGGCTATGTCGGGCTTGGCAGCGATCCGGCATTGATCGAGTCCGTCGACAAGGCACTGACGGATCTTGCCGCCGAGGGCAAGATTGCCGAGTTCGGCCGGCAGGCCGGCCTGACTTATTTGCCGCCGCATGAGCCTGCGATCCTCGGCGACGTCTGGACCAGGATCATTCAGCGATGAGCGGAAACGCTCTTCGGTCCGGGACGAGCCGACAGCGGCGCTGGCGCGATCGGCGCATTCGTCGGCGTGCCCCTGGGCTTCCTCGCCGGCCTAGCCCTGACGCAAAACCGCGTCTGTCATGCGCTCGCGGTTCTCCCCGCCACGCTGGAGCGGAATGCCGTGAGCGACTCGAGTGCGGCCTAGGTCTCGTCCGCCGCGACCACGCCATGCTGTCCCTTGTGGATCGATGACGGCACCACGCCAAAATATTTCCGGAACACGCGGCTGAAATGCGATGAGCTGGAGAAGCCCCAGGAGAACGCGACGTCGGTGATGGTTTTGCCGCCGTGAGCCTCGAGCTCCTGGCGGCAGTTCTGCAGGCGCGCCTGCCAGATGTAGTCGCTCACCGTCGTACCGCGCTGGGAGAACAGCATGTGCAGATAGCGCTTGGAGCAGCCGAGCTCGGCGGAGATCTGGTCGATGCACAGATCGGCATCGCGCAGATGCTCGCGGATGAAAAATTGGGCGCGCACATACATCGCTTCTGGCCCGACCCGATCGAACATCGTGTCGGCTTCGCGCAGCGGCAGCAGCAACAGATCGATCAACGAATCGGCAACACCGGCTGCGCTGTTGGCCGACAGCTTCGCCGCCTCGTCGAACGTGGCATGGACGAAATCATGGGCGATTCGTCCCGTCCCCGTCTTCGCCGTCAGCTTGCAAGCCGGCATGCGCTGCGACGGGAAACCTCGATCGCGCAACAACGCCTTCGGCACGATCACCACGTCGTGGCGCGTGAAGGCGGGGCTGACGATCAAGTGCGGGCAGGAGACGTCATAGGCGATGATGTCGCCCGGGTTCAGCTCGATGTGGCGGCCCTCCTGCTCGAAATAGGACACGCCGTAGGTCTGGAAGTGGATCTTGATGTAAGGGTGTTCGTTGGCCTTGGCGCGCGCCAATGTGTGCGCGATGCGATGCTGGCTCACTTCGATCTGGCAGAGCTTCAGGCGCGAGACCGTGGTGTAGTCGATACGGCCTTCGAGCGATGAGGCTTCCAGCGGATCGACATCGAAGTGACCACACAGGCTCGTCAGTCCGTCGATCCAGCTCTGGACCTGTCGCTTCGGCGTCAACCCGGTCGTCGAGAGCGTGTGAATTGTGTCGGACATCGACCCAGCCACTGGCGTTACCCGGAGATTCGACGCCAATCGCGGCCTGAGCCTGCTGGAGCCCTCAGCCATGACCGCGTGACGTTTACCTCGAATTTGTGTGGTCTTTGAAACGAGCGCCATCGTTCCTTTGCCACCCCTGAATGTTAATCCTCCGCCTTAGTTGCAGCGTCGTCAAGGGAAACCTGATCGTTGAGCGCCGCGCCGCACCGAAGCCGCTGAATTCGCTGCCGCAAAACCAAAAACTTCGCCTTCGTGCGCTGTCGAGCAAAGCGGGTTCACTCTTGGGCAAGTCTCTCGTTGACGAAGTCGTTAGGGATTGCGGCAGGAACAAAAAGAACGGGCCGCTCCTGCACGCGCCCATGGCTCTCATTACGAGGAGGAAACAGCACAGCATCGTTTCCGGTCCCCAACGTGACCGCCCTGCACGAGCAGACGCCGGACGCAATGCCCGGTGACTAAACAATGCTTCGCAAACAATAAACGCGACCAACGGAGGAATGACTATGCGCAAGGTGCTACTGGCGACCTTTCTTGGCTCTGCGGCGGCTCTCGCCGTCGGGAGTGCGTCAGCCAATGACGAGCTGATCAAGATGTCGCAGAACCCGAAAGACTGGGTGATGCCGACGGGCGACTATTCCAACAACCGCTACTCCAAGCTGAACCAGATCAACGCGCAAAATGTCGGCAAGCTCCAGGTCGCCTGGACCTTCTCGACCGGCGTGCTGCGCGGCCACGAAGGCGGCCCGCTGATCATCGGCAACATGATGTACGTCCATACGCCGTTCCCGAACAAGGTCTATGCCATTGACCTTTCGCAGGACAACAAGATCGTCTGGAAGTACGAGCCGAAGCAGGACCCGAACGTGATCCCGGTGATGTGCTGCGACACGGTTAACCGCGGCCTGGCCTACGGCGACGGCAAGATCTTCCTGCATCAGGCCGACACGACCTTGGTCGCACTCGACGCCAACGACGGTCAGGTTGCGTGGACCGCCAAGAACGGCGATGCCAGCAAGGGCGAGACCGGAACCTCGGCGCCGATGGTCATCAAGGACAAGGTGCTGATCGGCATCTCCGGTGGTGAGTTCGGCGTTCAGGCCCATATGAGCGCCTACGACATCAAGACCGGAAAGCTGGCCTGGCGCGGCTATTCGGAAGGCCCGGATGACCAGATCCTGGTCGACGACAAGACCACCGCCCTCGGCAAGCCGATCGGTAAGGACTCCAGCTTGAAGACCTGGCAAGGCGATCAATGGAAGATCGGCGGCGGCGCCACCTGGGGCTGGATCTCCTACGATCCGGAGTTGAACCTCGTCTATTACGGATCGGGCAATCCCTCGACCTGGAATCCGAAGCAGCGTCCCGGCGACAACAAATGGTCGATGACGATCTGGGCGCGTAACCCGGACACCGGCGTCGCCAAATGGGTCTATCAGATGACGCCCCACGATGAATGGGACTATGACGGCGTCAACGAGATGATTCTCTCGGATCAGTCGATCAACGGCCAGTCCCGCAAGCTGCTGACGCATTTCGATCGTAATGGCCTCGGCTATACGCTCGATCGCGCCACAGGTGAGCTCCTGGTCGCCGAAAAGTACGATCCGAAGGTGAACTGGACCTCCGGCGTCGACATGGACAAGAACTCGGCCACCTATGGTCGTCCGAAGGTGCTCGACGCGGCTTCGACCGACAAGGCGGGTGAAGACCACAACGTGAAGGGCATCTGCCCGGCCGCGCTCGGCACCAAGGACGAGCAGCCGGCAGCCTACTCGCCGGACACGCAGCTATTCTACGTCCCGACCAACCACGTCTGCATGGACTATGAGCCGTTCAAGGTGAGCTACACCGCCGGCCAGCCCTATGTGGGTGCGACGCTCTCGATGTATCCGCCGCAGGGCGATACCAACATGGGCAATTTCATCGCCTGGGACGGCAAGACCGGCAAGATCGTCTGGTCGAACAAGGAACAGTTCTCGGTCTGGTCGGGTGCACTCGCAACCGCCGGCGGCGTGGTGTTCTACGGCACGCTCGAAGGCTACCTGAAAGCTGTCGACGCCAAGACCGGCAAGGAGCTCTACAGGTTCAAGACTCCTTCCGGCATCATCGGCAACGTCACCACCTATGAGAACGCCGGCAAGCAGTACGTGGCCGTTCTCTCCGGCGTTGGGGGCTGGGCCGGCATCGGTCTGGCAGCGGGTCTGACCGATCCGAACGCGGGCCTGGGCGCGGTCGGCGGCTATGCGGCGCTCAGCAACTATACCGCGCTCGGCGGTACACTGACCGTGTTCTCGCTGCCGTCGAACTAGCCTCACGTTCTCATCGCTCCGGCGCGTGGATCAACTCCACGCGCCGGCTCGTCAGATGCCTTTCGAGGAACACCCCTTGCGTAAAATCTGCTCTGTCATTGCCGCCATCATCTGCGTTGCATCCGGGGGAATTGCCGTTGCCGACGGCTCGGGGGATCCGGCTGCCGTAAAGCAGAACGAAACCGGCGAATGGCTCGATAAGGACGGCAATCCGACCTACAAGATCAACGGGGACACCGTGGACTGGTACACCTATTCGGGATATCGCCGCTACCACTCGGATTGTCACGTCTGCCATGGCCCGGATGGCATGGGCTCGACCTATGCGCCCGCATTGAAGGATTCGCTCAAGACCATGAGCTACGCCGACTTTTTGGGCACCGTCGCCTCCGGCCGCAAGAACATCTCGACCGCCGCAGAGAATGTGATGCCAGCCTTCGGCGATAATCCGAACGTCGCCTGCTACATGGACGATCTCTACGTCTATCTGCGTGCCCGCTCCAACGACGCCTGGGGCCGCGCACGTCCGGGCAAGCATGAGGACAAGAACGACGCCTATACCAGGGATGAAGACTCGTGCATGGGCAAGAAGTGAACGTTTGCAGCCTGCCAGAGACTTAAGACTTGGCATCCAGAGAGAATCTGAGGAGTTACCGATGAAGACACGTGCCGCCGTCGCTTTCGAAGCCAAGAAGCCGCTCGAGATCGTCGAGGTCGAACTGGACGGGCCGAAGGCCGGCGAAGTTCTGGTCGAGATCAAGGCGACGGGCATCTGCCATACCGATGCCTACACACTCGATGGTCTCGACAGCGAAGGCATCTTCCCGTCGATCCTCGGCCATGAGGGCGCCGGCATCATCCGTGAGATCGGTGCAGGCGTGACCTCTGTGAAGCCGGGTGATCATGTCATTCCGCTCTACACGCCGGAATGCCGTCAGTGCAAAAGCTGCCTGAGCCAGAAGACCAATCTCTGCACCGCGATCCGCGCGACGCAGGGCAAGGGGGTGATGCCTGACGGCACCAGCCGCTTCTCCTACAAGGGCAAGCCTATCTATCACTACATGGGCTGCTCGACCTTCTCGAACTTCACCGTGCTGCCGGAGATCGCGGTGGCGAAAATCCGCGAGGACGCCCCCTTCGACAAGAGCTGCTACATCGGCTGCGGCGTCACCACCGGCGTCGGCGCCGTCGTCAACACTGCGAAAGTGACGCCGGGCTCCAACGTCGTCGTGTTCGGCCTCGGCGGTATTGGCCTGAACGTGATCCAGGGCGCCAAGATGGCCGGCGCCGACAAGATCATCGGCGTCGACATCAACGACTCCAAGGAAGAATGGGGCCGCCGGTTCGGCATGACCGACTTCGTCAACCCGAACAAGATCACCGGCGATATCGTCCCGCATCTGGTGACCCTGACCGACGGCGGCGCCGATTACACGTTCGACTGCACCGGCAATACCAATGTGATGCGCCAGGCGCTGGAAGCCTGCCATCGCGGCTGGGGCACCTCGATCATCATCGGCGTTGCCGAAGCCGGCAAGGAGATCGCCACCCGTCCGTTCCAGCTCGTCACCGGCCGCAATTGGCGCGGCACCGCCTTCGGCGGCGCGCGCGGCCGCACCGACGTACCAAAGATCGTCGATTGGTACATGAACGGAAAAATCCAGATCGATCCGATGATCACCCATACGCTCAAGCTCGAAGACATCAACAAGGGCTTCGACCTGATGCACGAGGGAAAATCGATTCGTTCAGTCGTCGTGTTCTAGCTCGCAAGCGTAACACCAAGGAGGATCTACCTATGGCTTCACTGCATCCCTCGATCGACAATGGCCTCAAACAAGGCACCGGCCACTTTGCCGGCGGCACGCTCGCCTGCAAATGCAGTGACCATCAGGTCAAGGTCGGCATCAAGGGCGACGTGGCGCACAACCACGCCTGCGGCTGCACCAAGTGCTGGAAGCCGCAGGGCGCGACCTTCTCGGTCGTCGCGGTCGTGCCGCGCCAGAACGTCACCGTGCTCGAGAACGGCGACAAGCTCCAGATCGTAGACGCGTCCGCGGTGATCCAGCGGCACGCCTGCAAGGCCTGCGGCACCCACATGTTCGGCCGCATCGAAAACAAGAATCATCCGTTCCATGGCCTCGATTTCGTCCATCCGGAGCTGTTCCAGGAACAGGGCTCGCAAGCGCCGCAATTCGCCGCCTTCGTCTCCTCGGTGATCGAGTCGGGCGTGAAGCCGGAGCAGATGGCCGGCATCCGGTCGCGGCTGAAGGAGATCGGTCTCGAGCCTTATGACTGCCTGTCGCCGGCGCTGATGGATGCGATCGCGACCCACGTCGCGAGTGCCAAGGCTGCCTGAGCTGGACCTTCTGAACAAGGCCGTCCCAAGATGCCTCGAGCTCGAACGATCTCGGCATATCGACGCCTGTGCACGTTGCGTATGCGATCGCTTTCCGCTCCCTCAGTCCTGGTCTCTGAATGACTGCGCAGTGCCGCCTTCTTCCACCTTGAAGTCAGCGGGCCCCTGCGATTCTCCCTCCCTCGACTGAGGACAACTGCTTCGTCCGCACAGTCCCTCTGGCGGACGAAGCTTTTTTCGTTGCATCTTCGCTCTTGACGCCACGAGTTGGCGCGCCCTGCTTTTGACAAACCCGGATGCAATCTGTTCACGTTGAGAACACTCGGCTGTGAATGCCGATGCGGCTCGATCTCTGCTACGGTCTCGTCGTCACGATGCCGCGAGTTCAATCAATCAAGAACAAGACGAGAGGTATCGAGCACATCCGGACATTGCGATTCGCTTTCCAGCCCCCTGCCGGGACCTGCTTGCGTGGGACGACGGGCTGGAGCGCGGTCACACGACCCTACCGACATTGCGCCGACCGAGATCGGCGATGTTGAATTCAGCAAGCTTATGAAGAGCGAGGACGATCATGATCAAGGTGAAGATCAACGGGCAGGAACAGAGCTGGGACGGTGACCCGGATCTCCCGTTACTCTGGTTCCTGCGCGACGAAGCCGGCCTGACCGGCACGAAATTCGGCTGCGGCCAGGCCCTGTGCGGCGCCTGCACCGTCATCGTCGACAAAGAGGCGGTGCGCTCCTGCATCACCTCGATCAGCGACGTCGCCGGACGCGAGGTCACCACGATCGAGGGGCTGCATCCGGATGGCGATCATCCCGTGCAGAAGGCCTGGCGCCAGGTCAATGTCCCCCAATGCGGCTTCTGCCAGGCCGGCCAGATCATGCAGGCGGCTGCACTGCTGACGGAGAATCCCAAGCCGTCGCACGACCAGATTCGCGAGGCGATGTCAGGCAATATCTGCCGCTGCGGCTGCTACCAGCGCATCGAGAACGCCATCCATCTCGCGTCGATGGAGGTGTGACATGAATTTCATCGACAATCCGGGGAAGCTTCGAGGCTTTGAAAAGAATCTGAAGGTCGAGAAAATCTCACGCCGAAGCATCCTGAAGGGGCTCGGCGTTACCGGCGGTTTCGTGCTCTCCGCCCCCGTCATGTCGCGCCAGGCCTTTGCCTACGAGACCGGCGCCGGCAAGATGCCGCATGGCGTCGTGGTCGATCCGCGCGTCTTTGTCGCGGTCGCACCTGACGGCACCGTCACCATCCTCGCTCATCGCTCCGAGATGGGGACCGGCGTACGCACCAGCCTGCCGCTCATCGTCGCCGAGGAGATGGAGGCCGACTGGTCCAAGGTGAAGGTCGAGCAGGCCCACGGCGACGAGGTCAAGTACGGCAACCAGGACACTGACGGCTCGCGCAGCACGCGGCACTATCTGATCCCAATGCGCCAGATCGGCGCCTCGGCCCGCACCATGCTGGAGCAGGCTGCGGCAAAGCGCTGGAACGTGCCGGCGACTGAAGTGAAGGCCGCCAATCACGAGATCGTCCATAGCGCGAGCGGACGCAAGCTCGGCTTCGGCGAACTCGCGGCCGACGCTGCCAAGGAATCGGTGCCTGCGATCGAAGGCCTCAAGCTGAAGGACCCCAAGGATTTCCGCTATCTCGGCAAGGGCCAGGTCAGCATCGTCGATCTGCACGACATCACCACCGGCAAAGCGCGCTACGGAGCCGACGTGCGCCTGCCCGGGATGAAATACGCCGTGATCGCGCGTCCGCCAGTGACCGGCGGCAAGCTCAGTTCGTTTGATCCCGACGCGGCACTGAAGGTGCCCGGCGTCGAGAAGGTGATGAAGGTTCAAGGCTGGCCGTGGCCGTCCAAATTCCAGCCGCTCGGCGGTGTCGCGGTGATCGCACGCAACACCGGCGCTGCAATCAAGGGCCGCGACGCACTGAAGCTCGTCTGGGACGACGGCGCGAACGGCAAATACGACTCGGTCGCCTATCGCAAGGAGCTCGAGGAGGCCGCGCGCAAGCCCGGCCTTGTCGTGCGCCAGGAGGGCGACGCCGACTCAGCGCTGAAGGCCGCCGACAAGGTCGTGATCGGCGAATATTATCTGCCTCACCTCGCCCATGTCAGCATGGAGCCGCCGGTCGCGGTCGCCGACGTCAAGGGCGACAAGGCCGAGATCTGGGCGCCGGTGCAAAGCCCCGGCGGCACTCGCGAGGACGTCGCCAGGACGCTCGGCATCCCCGAGGGCAATGTCACCGTCAATGTCACGCTGCTCGGCGGCGGTTTCGGCCGCAAGTCGAAATGCGACTTCGCGCTCGAGGCCGCGCTGCTGTCGAAGGAGCTCGGCGCGCCCGTGAAGGTGCAGTGGACGCGCGAGGACGATCTCCATCACGACTTCCTGCACACGGTTTCGGTGGAACGGATCGAGGCGGGGCTCGACAAGGACGGCAAGGTGATCGCCTGGCGTCACCGTAGCGTGGCGCCGACGATCGGCTCGACCTTTGCGGCCGGTGCCAATCATGCGGCCCCGTTCGAGCTCGGCATGGGCCTCGTCGACATGCCGTTCGAGATCGCCAACGTCTCCTGCGAGAACCCGGAAGCCGCCGCGTTCACCCGCATCGGCTGGTTCCGCTCGGTCTCGAACATCCCGCGCGCCTTCGCGGTGCAGTCAATGGTCGGCGAGATCGCGAACGCGACCGGCCGCGACCAGAAGGACACGCTGCTGGCGCTGATCGGCACGCCCCGCATCGTCAAGCCCAACGTCAAGGACCTCTGGAACTACGGCGAGCCCTATGACAGCTACCCGATCGACACCGCGCGCCTGCGCAAGGTGGTCGAGCTGGTGGCCGAGAAGGGCGAATGGGGGCGGACGGTGCCGAAGGGCCACGGCCTCGGCATCGCCGTGCACCGCAGCTTCGTCAGCTATATCGCGACCATCGTCGAGGTCGCCGTCGACGAAAAAGGCAAGCTTACGGTGCCACGGGTCGACACCGCAATCGACTGCGGCACCTATGTCAACCCGGAGCGCATCGCCTCGCAGATCGAGGGCGCGGCGATCATGGGCCTGAGCCTCGCCAAATATGGCGAGGTCAGCTTCAAGGACGGCAAGGTGGAGCAGAAGAACTTTGACGACTTCCAGGTGGTCAGAATCGACGAGGCTCCGCTGGTGACGAATGTCCACATCGCACCACCCGCACCAGACACGCCGCCGAGCGGCGTCGGCGAACCCGGAGTGCCGCCGTTCGCACCGGCGCTGATGAACGCCATTTTCTCGGCGACCGGCAAGCGCATCCGGGCGCTGCCGATCGGCAAGCAATTGGAGGCATAGAGGCGGAACATCCGGCGGCCCCGCGCCGTTTGCATCGATCTGACAGGAGCAGATCGATGACCAATATCCCAAGGGCGCTCGCAGTCTCGCTGCTGTCGAGCGCCTTTCTCTTGACCACCGCAGCCGCGTTCGCCCAGAGCAGCAACACCACGGTGCCAACGACAGCGACGCGCCCCACCGCACCGGACCAGAGTTCGCTTCCCAACGCCAGCGCCCCGCCCGCCTCGACCACCCAGACCACGGGGCAGAGCAGCACCGATCCGAACATCCGGGAGATGAATCAGAAGGCGAAGGACAAGGTCGAGCGCGAGGGGAAGTAAGCCCCGGTCGCACACGCAAGATGCGGCGGACGTTGCCGTCCGCCGCATTTGCCCCCTGTCGCTCCGCGTCTCTCGATCCGCCTGCGGAGCCTATTTCTTCGGCGCGAACACCCAGATTACGCCGCCTTGCGACACGCTGGACTCGATGCCGATATTGTTGGTCGCGAGCGCGTCCTGGGTGCGCTGCGCGTCCACGCCCCGCGCGGACCGGATCGCGATGTATCGGGTGGCGTCGATCTCATAGGACATCGGCATGCCATGATGTCGGAGTTGGTCTTCTGCTCCCACAACAGCTCGCCGACCCCTGGCGTTGAAGGCACGAAAGTTGCGGTCGTTGGCGAGGATGAGGATGCAGCGTTGGTTGATGTGCGCCGTCAGGGCCTGAGCAGGTGGCGTGGCGCGGCGATGCGGCCGGCAATGCCGGCGGACGCCATTTCAAAGCTGTCGGCGATACGACGCGCCTTGTCGATAAAGAGCGCGGCTGCCGGCGGCGGGCAGACCTCGCGAGCGGTCTGTTCGAACAAATCGAGCCAGCGGTCGAAATGATCTCCGACCAGGCTGAGCGGCATATGCGCTCGCATCGGCGAGCCATGATAACGGCCGCTCATCAGCACGACCGACGACCAGAAGTCTTTGAGCTTGGCGAGATGTTCGTCCCAATTCTGCACGATCGCGAAAACAGGCCCGAGCAGGGCATCCTCGCGGACACGCCCGTAGAAGCGGGTGACGAGTTCCCCGATCATCTCCTCGGTAATCCCGGTGCGCTCGATCGCATCCTGGGTCAGCAGGTTCCGCCGCGTCGCCGCCGCTTCGCGCTCGGCCTTCAGTCGATCTGACATATCCTTGGTTTTCCGTTCGTTGTTCCCGCGAGCCGCCCGTTCGACATTGTCGGGCCAAAGCGCCGCGACAGCTTTGTCGTAGCGCAAATGGCGGGATTGAGCGGCGGGCATTGAAGTCCGCCGCCCGCGCCAGGATCAGGCGCCGTAGCTGTAAAAGCCCTGCCCGGTCTTGCGGCCGAGATGGCCGGCATCCACCATTTCCTTGAGCAAGGGGGCTGGACGATATTTAGGGTCGTTGAAGCCTTTATAAAAGACCTCCATCACCGAGAGCATGGTGTCGAGTCCTACGAGATCGGCGAGCGCCAGCGGCCCGATCGGATGGTTGCAGCCGAGCTTCATGCCGGCGTCGATTTCTTCCGCCGTCGCGATGCCCTCCTGGAGCGCGAAGATCGCCTCATTGATCATCGGGCACAGGATGCGGTTGACGGCAAAGCCCGGGCTGTTCTTGGCCGTGATTGCCACCTTGCCGACGCGCTGGGCGAAATCGAGCGCCTTGGCGTGGGTATCGTCCGAGGTCTGAAGGCCGCGGATGAGTTCCAGCAATTGCATCACCGGAACCGGATTGAAGAAGTGCATGCCGATGAAGCGGTCGGGACGATCGGTCGCAGCCGCAAGCTTGGTGATCGAGATCGACGAAGTGTTGGTCGCAACCAGTGTGCGTGGCGACAGCGTGGCGCAGAGATCCCTGAGGATCTTGACCTTGAGTTCCTCATTCTCCGTCGCGGCCTCGATGACGAGATCGCAATCGGACAGCTTGGTGCGATCAGTCGTGCCGGTGATGCGCTTGAGCGTCGCGTCGCGATCGGCCGGCGACATCTTCTCCTTCTTGACCAGGCGCTCGAGGCTGCCGCCCACGGTCGAAATGCCGCGGTTCACAGCCGCATCGGAGATGTCGACCATCACGACCGACAGCCCGGCGGCAGCGCATATCTGGGCGATGCCATTGCCCATGGTCCCTGCTCCGATGATGCCAACGGTATTGATCATGGAATGACGTCCTTCTCGTTGAGCGGGCCGGCCTTGTGGCGGCGTCCCGGTTTGACCTGAATTTCGAGCCGCGGGCGCCAAGAGTGCTGCACCGCATCCAGGTCCTTCCTTAGCGCATCCGTGGCGAGAATAAAGTCGCCTTTCCGCTGGCAGAGGGCATGATTTCACGCTCTCGCGGCCTGATCGGCCCGAGTTTTGCGGCTCGTCCCGCCCTGGGGAATGCCGAGGGCGCAGGGAAGGCCGGGCGCCGGCTGGCACCCGCGGTTCGCTGTGCGTGTGTATCGCAATAGGAAGCTGCACAGCGACGTACAGGGCAGCCAGGACATCCCGACCTTCCCTGCGCGAGTGGTTTGACGGCTTATGCCGTGCCCTCGCCGGAGCCGAATTCCTTTGGCCTCCGTTGCCTTGCGAAAAGTTGGCGGTAAGGGCCGGTTGGCCTCAAGCCGCCTCCGCAAGGCGTGACTGTGGCGACGACAGCCAGGACCACACGGTTTTGCCGTACGCCGCTTGCGCGTTCGTCGCACGCGGCCGGGTGCTCAGGAGGTTCGGCTCAATCCTTCCCTCGCCCTGCTCCCGAACCTTTGCGTGCCGACGCAAGCCAGCGTCCACCGCGGCTCACCCACGTACCGGACGACTCGCGATCCGTCCCTCGTGCCGGGTGAGGTGACGAGATACATACGCCATTTCCGAATTTCGGTAAAGGAGAATGTTTTTGCAGGCCGGGCTTGACGGCTCGTCCGGGTGTATCGCCGGGCGGGCCGGCCAAATTTCTGTTGACGCACCGCCATCATTTCAATAATCGTTGAAATATGGAAAAGACAGATGCCGTCACGGCGCTCGCCGCGCTGGCGCAGGACAATCGTCTCGACGTGTTCCGCCTGCTGGTGCAGGCCGGCCCCGACGGGATGGCCGCGGGCGCGATCGCGGAAGCGCTGGATCTCGCCCCCAACACGCTGACGTTTCACTTCGACCGGCTGCGCATGGCCGGCCTTGCCACGGTCCGGCGCGAAGGGCGCTCGATGATCTATGCGGCGCGATTCGAGACCATGAATGCGCTGATCGGCTTCCTCACCGAAAACTGCTGCGGCGGGGTGTCCTGCTCGCCCACCCCGCCTTCAAAACCTGCGCGAAACGCAGCAAAGTCTTGACCTGAAAGGACAGAGCATGAAGCGCCTGCACGTTCACGTGTCCGTCGACGATCTCTCCCGCTCCATTGGGTTCTACTCAGCGCTGTTCGCAAGCGAGCCATCGACGGTGAAATCCGACTACGCCAAATGGATGCTCGAAGACCCCTGCGTGAATTTCGCGATCTCGACGCGCGGGCGCACGCCCGGCCTCGACCATCTCGGCATCCAGGTCGAGACCGGCGATGAGCTGCAAGAGGTCTATGGGCGGATCCGTCAGGCCGGCGGCGACATCATCGAGCAGGGGCAAACGACCTGCTGCTACGCCAAATCGGAGAAATCCTGGATCAATGATCCCGCCGGCATCGCCTGGGAGACGTTCCACACCACCGGCGAGAGCACCGATTACGGCAACGGCACCGGCGAGAACCGTGCTCGTGTTGCCAATGAAAAACAATCCGCCTGTTGCGCGTCGCAGGCGAAGCCGTCCCAGGCCTGCTGCTGAAGGTGCCAGCGATGGACGCGATCATCTACCACAATCCGGCCTGCGGCACCTCGCGCAACACGCTCGCCATGATCCGCAACGCCGGCATCGAGCCGCACGTGATCGAATATCTCAAGACACCGCCGTCGCGCGCCCTGTTGCAGCAACTTGCCGTACGCATGGGACTCTCGGTGCGCGAGCTGCTGCGCGAGAAAGGCACGCCCTATGCCGAGCTCGGGCTCGGCAACCCTGATCTGACCGACCACCAGCTTCTCGACGCCATGATGGCGCATCCGATCCTGATCAACCGTCCGATCGTGGTCACACCGAAAGGCGCAAGACTTTGCCGTCCCTCCGAGCTGGTGCTTGATCTCCTGCCTGCGCAGCAGGGCGAGTTCGTCAAGGAGGACGGCGAGCGTATCAGATTGGACCGTGGCGCCCGATGATGCCGGGCCTTGTGATCCCGAACATCGCGCCGCGAGCCATTGCCGAATGGCTGGGAACGGCCTTCCTGCTCGCCGCAGTGGTCGGCTCCGGGATCATGGCCCAAAAGCTCGCGGGCGGGAACGTCGCGCTGGCGCTGTTGTGCAACGCGATCGCCACCGGTTCGATCCTCGTCGTGCTGATTTTGATGTTTGCTCCCGTCTCGGGGGCGCACTTCAATCCGGCGGTGACGCTGGCCTATGCATTGCGCGGAGAGACGGCCTGGAGTGATGCGGCGGTCTACACCGCTGCGCAGATATCAGGCGCCATCATCGGCGTATGGATCGCGCATCTGATGTTCGGGCTTCCTGTCCTCCAGATTTCGCTGACGGAACGTGGCGGCGCCGGACAATGGCTCGCCGAGGCGGTGGCAACCTTCGGCCTGTTGCTGACGATTTTGGGCGTCGCCTCCCGAGCCTCGACTGCCGTTCCTTACGCAGTCGGCCTGTACATCACATCGGCCTATTGGTTCACGGCCTCGACGTCGTTTGCCAATCCCGCCGTCACCCTCGCCCGATCGCTGACCGACACGTTTGCAGGCATCGCCCCGCAGGGCGCGCCTGCCTTCATCGCCGCGCAGCTCATCGGGGCGGTCGCCGCCATTCCGCTTGCAGGCTGGCTGTGGGGCGCAGCGAATGTAAAGCATGCTGCTGCTTACAAATGAATGGAGTTTCCAAACTGCCCGTCCGCTGTATTCTTTGAATTCCCCGACGGATGGCAGGAAACCAGTGTGAAGCAAGTTCGCGGCTTCGGGATCGATAATTCCGGCAGGTTTGCCCCGGCTCTGAGGCATCAGGCCGGATGAGCGACTTCGCACGATCCCTCGTCGCCGCGTTCACGTTGATTGGCGAAGCCGACCCCGAACTGCTCGGCATCGTGGGCTTGTCGGTGCGGGTGAGCCTGACGGCCGGCATCGTCGCGCTGCTGATCGGCGCGCCGTTCGGCGCCCTGCTTGCGATCACGCGCTTTCGCGGGCGGCAGGTCATCATCGTGTTGACCAACGCGCTGCTCGGGCTGCCGCCGGTCGTGGTCGGGCTTGCGCTCTATCTTCTGCTGTCGCGCTCCGGCCCGCTCGGCGCGGCTGGCCTGTTGTTCACGCCGACCGCCATGGTGATCGCACAGACGCTGCTCGCGACCCCGATCGTGGTCGCGCTGGTACATAGGCCGGCGAGCCTGCTGTGGGCCGAATACGGCGACCTCGCGCGGATCGACGGGCTGTCGACGCTGCGCAGCATCGGCCTGCTGTTTGCGCTCGGCCGCACCTCCTTGCTGACGGCCTTTCTTGCAGCCTTCGGGCGAGCCATCGCCGAGGTCGGCGCCATCATCATCGTCGGCGGCAACATCAGCGGCTTCACCCGCACGATGACGACGGCCATTGCGCTCGAGACCAGCAAGGGCGATCTGCCGCTGGCGCTGGGGCTCGGGCTGATCCTGCTCGCGCTCAGCGTCGCCGTCTCGACCGTCGCCTTCCTGCTAGTGGGACGCGTTGGGGAAAAATAGCTGCTCACCGCCGACCTTGTAGCCGGCGATCGCATCCTGCCCCTTCGGTGAGATCAGCCAGTCGATGAAAGCCTGCCCATCCTTCGCCTTCACATTGGGATGCTTGTCCGGATTGACCAGCATGACGCCGTACTGGTTGAACAGCCGCTTGTCGCCCTCGGTCAGGATGGCAAGCTCGCCTCGGTTCTTGAACGACAGCCAGGTGCCGCGGTCCGACAGCAGATAGGCTGATGACGCCGAGGCCATGTTCAGCGTCGGGCCCATGCCCTGCCCGATCTCGCGATACCAGCCGGCCCTGCCGTCAGCGGGATCGACGCCCGCCTCTTTCCACAATCTCAGCTCGGCCGCATGCGTGCCGGACTTGTCGCCGCGCGAGATGAACGGCGCCTTTGCCGCTGCGATCTTGCGCAGGGCATCGGCGACGTCCTTGTCGCCGGCGATTTTCGCGGGATCGCTCTTCGGGCCGACGATGATGAAATCATTGTACATGACGTCGAACCGCTTCACGCCCTGCCCTTCGGACATGAACTTGTCTTCGGCGACCGTGTCGTGGACGAACACCACGTCGGCATCGCCGCGCCGTCCGATGTCCAATGCCTGGCCGGTGCCGACCGCTACGATCTTCACCGCGATGCCCTCGGCCTGGGTGAACAGCGGCAGCAGATAGCCGAACAGGCCGGACTGTTCGGTCGACGTCGTCGATGCCACGGTGATGCTGCGGTCCTGAGCCATCACGCAAGTCGACCAGAACAGAATCGCTGCGACGGCGGCAAGCTTCTTCATTGCGAGGTCCTCATCCCCTGGGTGGTGCAAACTAGGCGGGGCGAATGACGCGGGGAAGCCCGACGTTGGACGTGCTCGCCCTGTGGGTGCCATCGCTCTCGCGTATCAGGGCGGCTTCCGCGGCATCCTTCGCCTGAAGAGGCCTCTCACGCCTGCCTCACGTCTGTTGAACCCCGCGTGAGTTGCCGCCTGATCCCGGGAGGCGACGGAATATCGTGAGCGCCGGGCCGATCCCTTGGGGATGGAACGTTTTGGAGCATCCCATGACGAAGACTATGATCATCATCACCGCCCTGCGGCTCATGCTGTCGCCTGCCATCGCCGGGCCGGCGCAGGCCTGGCCCGGACAATGCTCGAGCACCGCCTGCGCGTGGGGCGGCGGGCCCGCCGCAGGCGAAGCGCTCACGATGGTCCTCGTCCAGAGGCATGCGCTGCCGCATCCGCATGTTCGCAAGACCGAGCATGCTGCGATGCCCCCCGCGCCGACGCGCTTGCCTACACGCGACGAAGATCCGCTCGCATCGTTGCATTGGGAATGAATGCTCGGGACGCGTGAGGCTGTGCAGATGTTCTGCAATTGGTCTCGCCCAGATTGACAGAGATGTGACGGGCGGGGCAGTTTTTCACATTGCTGGCGAATCAGCGATTGCCTACGGCAGCCTACCTCTTGGACAACTCCTGGTGCTTTCGAGACTGATATCGTTGCTGAGCCGCATTCCCGCGGTGAAATGGGCGTTCAACCGGCTTCGGCCCCTGCCGCACGGCAGCAGCATCGACGCGGCGCGCAGCGCCGCAGATGAACAGCCGGCCGTCGCCGCGGAAGCCACTCCAGCACGTGACACAATCAGCGCCGAGCCGCCTTGCGTGGCCGACCTTGAAGCCGGGACGTCTGAGGTCGGGGAGCATTCTGCCGTCGCCGTGATCGCGGTGATCGCGGATGGCCTGTCAGAAGCGCCTGCTGGTGTCAGCGTTGCCGAAGATTCCTCCGCCGAGGTGCCGGCAGTCATCGAGGCGGTCGTGGACGAGGCACCGGTCTTGTCTGCCGCAATCGAAGTCGTCGACGCCGATGAGCCCGTCAGCAGTGATCCACCTGCGGAACTGCCGGCCGAGGTTGAGCCAGTCCTCGCAGAGCAGGTTTTGAATACGCCTGTCGAGATGGAGGAGACTCCAATCGAGGCGTCCGATCTCGTCACGGACGATGAGCCGCTATCGACCGTTGCCGTGGAGATCGAGCCGGACGCCTTCGAGGAGACCTCCCTCGTCGCGGACGACATTGACGGTTCCGAGATGGCCGCACCCGTCGTGATCGGAGCCAGCATCGACAGCGAGCCCGCTCCCGGCGTCGCGGCGGAGATCGAGCCGGTCGTCTCAAACGATCTCCCGCTCATCGCAGCCGAGAACGCGGCCGCCGGCGCGCCAGATGTCGTCATGCATGGCGAGCCGGAGCCGGCTCCTGCGTTGCCCACTCCGAAGATTTCCAGCGCGCCAAAGGGTCGCGCAAAGATCGTGGAGCCCGCCGATCGCGCCGCGCTGATCCGCCAGCGCTGGACCGAGACCGGGATCAGGATGTGGAATCCGCGGCTTCACGGCACCGGCGAAGCGACGCTGAACATCCAGGGACGCATCGGGCTGCTGCCGCCCGAGCCTGGCGAGAGCATGCCGCGCTACGACAAGCTCGAATTCAGGATGTTGGGCGGACAGATCGTCTGCGAGGGCGTCATCGTCGAGGCCCCCGTACATGCCGGCCAGCGCAGCTTTACCCGGCTCGCCGAGCCGCGTGGCACGGATCGCACCCGCGAGCCGGTGCGGGAACGCCAGGCCGCTCTCGCCTGATTCTTTCAACGGCGCGATGGTCGAAGCTCGGGCCGGGCGCCAATAGCTGTCATGCTCACATCGGGCAGCGACCGTTATTCCGCGCATGACGCGGAATTTTTCGAACGCGAGGCGGTTGCTGCCGCGCCACGCAACAACTAGCGTGCTGCCGGTCGATCAGCGGAGCTCGGCCGCGGTCGCAACGACATGACATCGGGAGGCAATCCATGAAAAAGCTCGCGGCGGCGCTGTGTGCGCTGGCGCTCCTCGCACCCAGCTGCGCAGGCGCAATCGATCAAGGACTTCATGGCGGTCGTCATGAAGAAATGGACCGCGCCGTTCGACCCGTTCCAGCTGATCGACAACATCTATTACGTCGGCACCGACGGCATCGCCGTCTACATCATCAAGACCTCGCAGGGCCTGATCCTGATGGACACCGCGATGCCGCAGTCAACAGGCATGATCAAGGACAACATCGCCAAGCTGGGCTTCAAGGTTGCCGACATCAAATACATCCTGAACAGCCACGCCCATCTCGACCACACCGGCGGCTTCGCCGAGATCAAGCAGGAGAGCGGCGCACAGCTGGTGGCTGGCGAGCGCGACAAGCCGCTGCTCGAAGGCGGCTACTATCCGGGCGACGAGAGGAACGCCGATCTCAGCTTTCCGCCCGTCAAGGTCGATCGCACGGTGAAGGAAGGCGACAAGGTCACGCTCGGCGAGACCACGCTGACGGCACACGCGACACCAGGCCACTCGCCCGGCTGCACGAGCTGGGAGATGACGGTGAAAGACGGCGGCCAGGACCGCGAGGTGCTGTTCTTCTGCAGCGGCACCGTCGCGCTGAACCGGCTGGTGGGACAGCCGACCTATCCCGGCATCGTCGACGACTATCGCGCAACCTTCGCGAAGGCCAAGGCCATGAAGATCGACGTGCTGCTCGGGCCGCACCCGGAGGTCTATGGCATGCAGGACAAGCGCGCGCAGCAGATCAAGAGCGAGACGCCGAATCCGTTCGTCAAGCCGGGTGAGCTTGCGACCTATGCCAGCGGCCTGTCGAAGGATTTCGACAAGCAGCTCGCCAAGCAGACGGCGGCGCTGGAGATTGCGAAGTAGCAGTGCGCAGGTCGGCAAGATGCGAGGGGCGGCGATCGTCCGAGGCGATCGCCGCTACGACCGTCCGGACGCTTATGGTGAGCAAAACGTAACTGGAATGCGGGATCATTCGTGACAATCCCCGCCGCTCCCGTCTTCCATCCTTAACAGGCCCTCACCGATGCGCGCCGATTGAGGAACCCGCCGCAATTTGCAACCAGCGCTGGTGTTCCCCGGGTGGAACCAATCTAACGCGGTCTTTACCCCAGCCGTGCAAGATTGCCTTCGTTTTTGAAGGGATTTGGGGCGCGTATTGCAATGCCTGCCGTCGATTTGAAAGCCCAGTTCACCGCCGCGAAGCAGCTGTTCCGCGTGTCTGATGACCCGGACCTGATGCGTGCGCAATTCGATGCCTTCTCCAAGCAGATCCCGCTGCTGTACCTGATCCTGATCAGCAACACGATCGCGGTCGCCTACAGCTACGTCAACGTCGCACCGGACTGGCTGACGATGATCGTGCCGAGCGCGCTGACGCTGCTCGCGGCGCTTCGGACATTCTGGTGGCTGCGCCAGCGCCACCTGGTGCGCAGCGATGCCGACATCCTGCGCAATCTGCGCGCCACGAACTGGATGACGCTGCCGATCGGCGCCGGATTCACCGCCTGGTCATTCGCGCTCTACCCGTACGGAGATCCCTTCGGCAAGAGCCAGATCGCCTTCTACATGGCGGTGACCGTGATCGGCTGCATCTTCTCGCTGATGCATCTGCGTTCGGCGGCCCTGATCGTGACTCTGGTCGTCGACGTTCCCTATGTGCTGTTCTTCTGGGCCACGGGCGAACCGACGTTGAAGGCGATCGCAGTCAACAACCTGCTGGTCTCCGGCGCGATGGTGACGGTGCTGTTCATCTATTATCGCGACTTCGCCGATCTCGTCGCCAGTCGCAAATCGCTGCTGACGCAGCAGGCGGCGACGCAGGCCCTGTCGGACGAGAACTTCCGCCTCGCCAACCTGGATTCCCTCACCGAGCTGCCGAACCGCCGCCGCTTCTTCGCCGAGTTGTCGAGCGCGTTTGCTGATGCCGAGCGCAGGCACGTCGGCATCGCCGTCGGCATCATCGACCTCGACGACTTCAAGCCGATCAACGACAATTACGGCCATTCCGTCGGCGACCGCGTGTTGATCGAGGCCGGCCGCCGCATCCGCGAGGTCTGCGAGGGCTTTGGGCCGCAAAGGGTCGAGTTTGCGCGGCTCGGCGGCGACGAGTTCGGTGTCGTCGTATGCGGCGATCCCGAGGACGCCGATCTGGCGCGGCTCGGCGAGCGCATCGGCGAGCAGGTCAAGCTGCCCTACCAGCTCGACACGGCGCATACCGGCCTGTCCTGCTCGATCGGCTTTGCGCTGTACCCGCGCTCGGCCTCGACGGCGGAGGCTCTGTATGAATGCGCCGATTATTCGCTGAATCATGCCAAGCGCCGTCTGGGCGGCCGCACCGTCACCTTCTCGAGCGAGCTGGAGGCGGAGATCCGCAGCCGCGGCGTGATCGAAAACCTGCTGCGCACCCTGGACTTCGACACCGAGATGGAGCTGGCGTTCCAGCCGATCGTCGACGCCATGAGCGAGCATACTGCAGGCTTCGAAGCGCTGGCTCGCTGGCAGAGCCCCCGCCTCGGCTGGGTTTCGCCAGCCGATTTCATCCCGGCCGCCGAGCGCATCGGGCTGATCCGCCCCCTGACCCAGTCGCTGCTGGTGCGCGCGCTCGCGGCCGCCAAGGCCTGGCCTGAGCACACCCGCCTCTCGTTCAACCTCTCGGCCCACGACATCTGCTCGCCCGACGGAATCCTCGCGCTGATCGGCATCATCGAGAAGAGCGGCGTGGCTCCGCGCCGGCTCGATTTCGAGATCACCGAGACCGCCGTCACCTTCGATTTCGTGCGCGCCCAGCAGTCGATCGCCGCGCTCAAGGCGATGGGTTGCGGCATCTCGCTGGACGATTTCGGCACCGGCTATTCGTCGCTGAGCCATGTGCACCGCCTGCCGCTGGACAAGCTCAAGATCGATCGCAGCTTCGTCGCCGACATCAACGACAATCCCGTCAGCCACAAGATCGTCAAATCGCTCACCGGCCTGTGTGACGACATGGAGATCGCCTGCGTCGTCGAGGGCGTCGAGACCCGCGCCCAGCTCGACAGCCTGCGCCGTCTCGGCTGCGATTTCGTGCAGGGCTATTATTTCTCAAAGCCGATGCCCGGCGCGGCGATCGAGCAGTATCTCGCGAAGGAACGCGAGCGGTTCGACGGCGCCGACGCCAAGGTCGTCGCGTGAGGCGGCGCTACTTCGAAAGGCTCGGCAGATCGAGGCCCTTGTCGCGGGCGCAGTCGATCGCGATGTCGTAGCCTGCATCGGCGTGGCGCATGACGCCGGAGGCCGGATCGTTCCAGAGCACGCGCTCGATGCGCCTGGCCGCATCCGGCGTGCCGTCCGCGACGATCACCATGCCGGCGTGCTGGGAATAGCCGATGCCGACGCCGCCGCCATGATGCAGCGAGACCCAGGTCGCGCCGCTGGCGCAATTCAGGAGCGCGTTGAGCAGCGGCCAGTCGGACACGGCGTCCGAGCCGTCCTTCATCGCCTCGGTTTCCCGGTTCGGGCTTGCCACCGAGCCAGAGTCGAGATGATCGCGGCCGATCACGACAGGCGCCTTCAACTCGCCGCGCGCGACCATCTCGTTGAAGGCGAGGCCGAGGCGATGGCGATCGCCGAGACCAACCCAGCAGATCCGCGCCGGCAGGCCCTGGAACTTGATCCGCTCTCTCGCCATGTCGAGCCAGTTGTGCAGATGCTTGTCGTCGGGCATCAGCTCCTTGACCCTGGCGTCTGTCTTGAAGATGTCCTCGGGATCGCCCGAGAGCGCAGCCCAGCGGAACGGACCGATGCCGCGGCAGAACAGCGGACGGATATAGGCGGGCACGAAGCCGGGGAACGCGAAGGCGTTTGTCAGGCCCATGTCCTGCGCCATCTGGCGGATGTTGTTGCCGTAGTCGAGCGTCGGGATTCCCTGCGCGTGGAAATCGAGCATGGCCTGGACGTGTTCGACCATCGAGCTCTTCGACGCACGCTCCACCGCTTTCGGATCGGAGGCGCGCTTTGCTTCCCAATCGGCGAGCGTCCAGCCCTTCGGCAAATAGCCGTTGATCGGATCGTGCGCGCTGGTCTGGTCGGTGACGATGTCGGGCCTGACGCCACGGCGCACCAGTTCCGGGAAAATCTCGGCGGCATTGCCGAGCAGGCCGACCGAGACCGGCTTCTTCGTCTCCGCGGCCTCGGCCAGGATCGCGAGCGCTTCATCGAGCGTTGCGGACTGGCGGTCGAGATAGCCGGTGCGCAACCGCATCTCGATGCGGCTCGGCTGGCATTCGACGGCGAGCATCGAGGCGCCGGCCATCGTCGCCGCCAGCGGCTGCGCGCCGCCCATACCGCCGAGGCCGGCGGTGAGAATCCATCTGCCGGCGAGGCTGCCGCCATAGTGCCGACGGCCGACCTCGACGAAGGTCTCGTAAGTGCCCTGCACGATGCCCTGGCTGCCGATATAGATCCAGGAACCCGCCGTCATCTGCCCGTACATCATCAGGCCCTGGCGATCGAGCTCGTTGAAATGATCGAGCGTCGCCCAATGCGGCACGATGTTGGAGTTGGCGATCAGCACGCGCGGCGCATCGGCATGGGTGCGGAAGATGCCGACCGGCTTGCCTGATTGCACCAGCAGCGTCTGGTCGTTCTCGAGCTTGCGCAACGCCGCGGTGATCCGGTCGAAGCTCTCCCAGTCGCGCGCGGCGCGCCCGATGCCGCCGTAGACGACGAGCTCGCTCGGGCGTTCCGCGACGTCGGGATCGAGATTGTTCATGAGCATGCGCAGCGGCGCTTCCGTCAGCCAGCTCTTGGCGCTGATCTCGCTGCCTCGGGGGGCGCGGACGGTGCGGTCATTGTCCAGTCGGCGGTTCATGCGGACCTCTTCAGCTCAGTCTCGGAAACGGATCGGTTGAAAGCCTGGCGAGCGCCGCCGACGGCAATGCATCGGCTTCGATCAGCGCGGCGGCTTCGGCGAGATCGCCGGCCATGTATCGATCGGCGCCAAGCGCAGGCACCTGCTCGCGGAGCGCGGCGATGACGGCTGCGAGCGGCCCGCTGGTCGCATGCGGCGCGCGCAGCGTGATACCTTGGGCAGCGACCAGCAGCTCGATGCCCAAAATGGCGGCGAGATTGTCGGCCATGTCGGACAGCCGCCGCGCGGCATGCGCCGCCATGGAGACATGGTCTTCCTGGTTGGCGCTGGTCGGCGTCGAGTCGATCGAGCAGGCCGCGGCGCGCTGCTTGTTCTCGGCATAGAGTGCAGCCGCCGTCACCTCGGCGATCATGAAGCCGGAATTGATGCCGGGGTCCGGCGTCAGGAACGGCGGCAGCCCAAAGTTCAGCGCCGGATCGACCAGCGTCGCGATACGCCGCTCGCTGATCGCGCCGATCTCCGACAGCGCCAGCGCGATCGTGTCGGCGGCAAAGGCCACCGGCTCCGCATGGAAATTGCCCCCGGAGACGATCTCGCCGGTCTCGACCAGAACCAGCGGATTGTCGGTGGCGGCATTGGCCTCGACGATCAGCGTGCGCGCAGCCTGCGTGATCAGATCCAGCGCGGCCCCCGCGACCTGCGGCTGGCAGCGCAGGCAATAGGGATCCTGCACGCGCTCGTCGCCTTCGAGATGCGACAACCTGATGTCGCTGCCATCGAGCAGCGCGGTCAGCGTCGCGGCCGCGGCGATCTGGCCGGGATGACCGCGCAGCGCCTGGATCTCGGGACGGAACGGCGCGGTCGAGGCCATCGCGGCATCGACCGACAGCGCACCGGTGACGAGCGCCGCGCGGGCGAGGCGAAATGCGCGCAGCACGCCTGATATGGCGTAGGCGGTCGAGAACTGCGTGCCGTTGATCAGCGCGAGCCCCTCCTTGGGGCCAAGCGTCAGCGGTGCGAGACCGGCTGCAGCGAGTGCTTCGCGGCCGGACACCGTCTTGCCATCGACGATCGCCTGCCCCTCGCCGATCATCACCGCGGTCATATGCGCGAGCGGGGCGAGATCGCCGGAGGCGCCGACCGAACCCTGCTGCGGTACCAGCGGATACACGCGTTGCGCCAGCATGGCCTGCAGTTGCTCGATCACGTCGCGGCGCACGCCGGAGGCGCCGCGCCCGAGCGAGATGATTTTCAGCGCGATCATCAGCCGGACGATCGGCTCGGGCGTCGCCGG
The DNA here is from genome assembly GCF_054058595.1 of Bradyrhizobium sp. USDA 4472. Taxonomy (NCBI): domain Bacteria; kingdom Pseudomonadati; phylum Pseudomonadota; class Alphaproteobacteria; order Hyphomicrobiales; family Nitrobacteraceae; genus Bradyrhizobium; species Bradyrhizobium sp. USDA 4472. Next base: position 4,821,359 of record NZ_JBSSAM010000001.1, on the reverse strand, counting down.
GCCGACGCCGCAGCAATGCGAGACGATGAGATTGCGTTGGAGCAGCGCGGTCTGCTCGGGGGGAATGCGCTTCGAGGCCAGCTTCCCGAAGCCGGTGTTGATGCCATAGACCGGGGCAGCCGCCTGAGCAGCGTTCGCGACGATCGCCGCAGCCGCCTCGACACGCGGCCAGAATGCGACATCGAGCACGACGGGCGCGCCTTCCAGCACGCGCGCGAGATCGTCGAGGCTGACCGTTCCCTTGATGGTGACCATCGCGGCGCCCGGCTCCGTCACTGGCCCCTCCAGACGCGGCGGTGCAGCGGATTGAAGCCGATGCGATAGACCAGCTCGGCGGGACGCTCGATGTCCCAGATTGCGAGATCGCACCATTTGCCGGCCTCGAGCGTGCCGGTCTCGTCGAGCACGCCGAGCGCCCGCGCGCCTTCGCGGGTGACGCCCGTGAGGCATTCGGCGACATTCATCCGGAACAACGTCGCGCCCATGTTCATCGCAAGCAGCAGCGAGGTCAGCGGCGAGCTGCCGGGATTGCAGTCGGTCGCCAGCGCCATGTGCACGCCATGCTTGCGGAAGACCTCGACCGGCGGCTTTTGCGTCTCGCGAATGAAGTAGTAGGCGCCAGGCAGCAGCACGGCGACCGTGCCGGCCTTCGCCATTGCAGCGGCGCCGGCTTCGTCGGTATGCTCGAGATGATCGGCCGAGAGCGCGGAGAATCTTGCAGCGAGTGCCGCGCCGCCGAGATTCGAGAGCTGATCGGCATGAAGCTTCACGGGCAGACCGAGCGACCTTGCCGCCTCGAACACAAGCGCGGTCTGCTCGGCCGAGAATGCGATGCCTTCCATGAAGGCATCGACGGCATCGGCAAGCCCCGCCTGTGCCACCGCAGGCAGCATCGCCTTGCAGACGAGATCGATGTAGCGATCCTTGTCGCCATCGGCTTCCACCGGCAGCGCGTGCGCGCCGAGGAAGGAGGTGCGGATCGCGACCTTCCGTTGACGGCCGAGGCTGCGCGCGGCAGAAAGCTGCCGCATCTCGGTCTCGACGTCGAGGCCGTAGCCGGACTTGATCTCGATCGTCGTGACGCCCTCGCCGATCAGCGCATCAAGCCGCGGCAGCGCGCTTGCGACGAGTTCGGCCTCGCTGGCCTTGCGTGTCGCGGCGACCGTGGAGACGATGCCGCCGCCGGCGCGCGCGATCTCCTCGTAGCTCGCGCCCTTCAGGCGCAACTCGAATTCCTGGGCCCGGTTGCCGCCATAGACGAGATGGGTGTGGCAGTCGACGAGCCCCGGTGTGATCCAGCGCCCCTCGCAATCGATCCGCTGGATGGCGTCGGCATTGTCAGGGAAATCCGCCGCCGCGCCGGCATAGACGATGTAGCCGCCGCGCATGGCAATCACGCCATGCTCGATCTCGCCGAGATCGGGACGATCGGCCCGCATCGTGGCCAGCCGGGCGTTATGCCAGATCCGGTCGAAGCGCTGTGTCATGCGACGGTCCCTTCGTGGGATGCTTGACTTATATGTCTAGACATATAATCGTAAGACGGTTCTGTCCAGCCGGCGTGTCATCATGTCCCGACTGCATTTCGCCTCCGCGCTCCTGCCTTCGGGCTGGGCCACTGACGTGCAGGTGGTGATCACCGCCGGCGCGATTGCGGACGTGACGCCTGATGTGGCGCCTGATAGCGGCGACGAGCGCCACGACATCGCGCTGCCGGGGCTTGCGAGCCTGCACAGCCACGCCTTTCAGCGCGGCATGGCGGGACTTGCCGAGTTGCGCGGCAACTCGACCGACACCTTCTGGACCTGGCGCGAGACGATGTATCGTTTCGCGCTGGCGATGACGCCCGATGACGTGACGGCCGTTGCGACGCTGCTTTACGTCGAGATGCTGGAGCAGGGTTTTACCCGCGTCGGCGAATTCCATTATCTCCACCACGACCGCGACGGCTCGCCCTACACCGATCCCGCCGAGATGGCCGCGCGGATTGCGCAAGCGGCCGAATCCTCCGGCATTGGCCTCACGTTGTTGCCGAGCTTCTATGCGCATGGGTCCTTCGGCGGCACCGCGCCGCATGACGGCCAGCGCCGTTTCATCTGTTCGGTCGATCAGTTCGCCAAGCTCATGGCTGCGTCACGCAAGACCATCGCAAAACTGCCCGGCGCCAATATCGGCGTCGCCCCGCACAGCCTGCGCGCCGTGGCGCCGGACGAACTCTCGGCGATCATTCCGCTCGCCAATGGCGGCCCTGTGCATATTCATGCCGCGGAACAGGTGAAGGAAGTCGAGGATTGCCTGGCCTGGTCGGGGCGGCGTCCGGTGCAATGGCTGCTGGAGCACGCGCCGGTCGATCGGCACTGGTGCGTCATTCACGCGACGCACATGACGGAGCAGGAAGTCAGCGCATTGGCGAAGACCGGCGCGGTGGCGGGCCTCTGCCCCATCACCGAAGCGAGCCTCGGCGACGGCATATTTCCCGCGCGCGAATTTCTCGAGGCCGGCGGATCGTTCGGCATCGGCACCGATTCCAACGTGCTGGTCGGCGCCGCCGATGAACTGCGCCAGCTTGAATACGGCCAGCGGCTCAAGCATCGCGCGCGCAACGTGTTGTCGGGCGGCGCGGGCCGTTCGACCGGTCGCACGCTGTTCGACGCTGCCGTCGCAGGCGGCGCGCAGGCCATGGCACAGCCAGCAGTCGGTCTCTCCCCTGGTGCACGTGCTGACATCGTCACGCTCGACGGCTCGCACCCGTCGCTGGCAGGACGGGCGCGCGACGCCGTGATTGACGGCTGGATCTTCGCCGCTGGTAGCACCGCGATCGATTGCGTCTGGGCCGGCGGCAACAAGGTCGTCGAGGGCGGCCGGCATAAATGGCGCCAAGCTGCGCGCGAGCGCTTCAAGGCGGCAGTGCGGAGGCTCGTCGCATGAGCCTTTCGACCGAGACGGCCGATAAGCCGACGCTCTACAAGCGCATTCGCGCCGACATCGAGAAGCGCATCCTGACCGGCGAATGGCCGCCGGGCCATCGCATTCCGTTCGAGCATGAGCTCGTTGCCCGCTACGGCTGCTCGCGCATGACCGTGAACAAGGCGCTGTCCGAGCTCGCGCAGGCCGACCTGATCGAGCGGCGGCGCCGGGCCGGCTCCTTCGTGCGAAGGCCGCAGCATCAGTCGGCAGTGCTCAAGATTGCCGACATCCGCGCCGAGATCACCGCGCTCGGCCGCAGCTATGGCTACGAGTTGATCAGCCGCAAGCAGCGCACCGCGACTGCTGCTGACCGCGAACGTCTCGGCGTCAAGAAGGCCGGCAAGGTCGTCGCGATCTCCTGCCGCCACAGTGCCGACCAGGTGCCGTTCGCCGTCGAGGATCGGCTGATCGATCTGTCATCCGTGCCTTCTGCGGCGACCGCGGATTTTTCCCAGGAACCGCCCGGCTCCTGGCTGCTTCATCATGTCCCCTGGACGGAGGCCGAGCACACGATCAGCGCCATCGTCGCGGATGATCGCACGGCGGAGGCGCTCGACATCGCGATCGGCGCGCCATGCCTCGTGATCGACCGCTATACCTGGCGCAGCGCGCGCACCATCACCGCGGTGCGCCTGCTCTATCCCGGCGATTCTCACCGACTTGTCGCGCGATTCAAGGGAGGCTGAGGGAACGATGTCGGCACAAATCGTGCAATGCTTCCGGCAACGGTCCATGGGGACCGACAGAGATCAACAGGACGTCAATCCATCTGGGCAAGAGGACGACAATCATGCGTAGTTCGACAATTTTTGCGACCATCATTGCGCTCGCGGCCACGCCGCCCGCGCTCGCCGACGACGTCAAGGTCGGAATCGGCATCTCCGGCTGGACCGGCTTCGCGCCGCTGACGCTGGCGAAGGAAGCCGGCATCTTCAAGAAGAACGGCCTCGACGTCACCATCAAGAAGATCCCGCAGAAGGACCGCCACCTCGCCATCGCTTCGGGCGACGTCCAGTGCGCCGCGACCACGGTCGAGACCTGGATCTCCTGGAACGCCAACGGCGTCGCGACCAAGCAGATCTTCCAGCTCGACAAGAGTTTTGGTGCCGATGGCATGGCCGTGCGCAACGACATCACGTCGATCAAGGAGCTGAAAGGCAAGACGGTCGCGGCCTCCGCGCCCGGCACCTCGCCCTATTTCGCGCTGGCCTGGATGCTGAAGAAGAATGGCCTCACGGTGAAGGACGTCACCGTCGTGAACCTCGAACCGGCTGCGGCTGCGCAGGCCTTCGTCTCCGGTCAGAACGACGCCGCGATGACTTACGAACCGTATCTGTCGACCGTGCGCGCCGCCCCTGACAAGGGCAAGATCATCGCGACCACGCTCGACTATCCGATCGTGATGGACACGTTCGGCTGCACGCCGAAATTCCTCAGCGAGAACCCGAAGGCGGCGCAGGCACTGGCCAACAGCTATTTCGAAGCGCTCGACATGATCGCCAAGGACCAGGCCAAGTCCTACGAGATCATGGGCGCCGACGTGAAGCAGACCGGCGAGCAGTTCGGCAACTCGGCAAAGTACCTGCGCTGGCAGGACAAGGCCGCGAACCAGAAGTTCTTTGCAGGCGATTTCCTCGCCTTCAACAAGGATGCGACCGAGCTGCTGCTCGAAATGGGCATCATCAAATCGGCGCCGAAGGTCGAAGACCTCTTCGACGCCAGCTTCATCAAGTAGGCCCCGACAAGCCGCTTGGTCCCGCCGTGCGGCGGGACCAGCCTATGTTCGACCACTCGGATAGACCAACGATGCGTCCTCTGGATTCCGTGACATCGAGGCAGCGCGTGGCCTACGGCCTCGCGTTCTTCGTGCTGTTCGTCGCCCTCTGGTCCTGGGCGACCTTCGGCGGTCATGTGTCGAAGACATTCCTCGCCAATCCGCTGACCATGGTGCAGGAGGGCTATGACCTCCTGGCCAAGCAGGGCTTCCTGCTCGACATCGGCATGACGGTCTGGCGCGTCGTCGGCGGCTTTGCGCTGGCCGCGGTCATCGCGGTGCCGCTCGGCGTGCTCATGGGCGCCTACAAGCCGATCGAAGCGTTCCTCGAGCCGTTCGTGTCCTTTGCGCGCTATTTGCCGGCATCGGCTTTCATTCCCCTGTTGATCCTGTGGGCCGGCATCGGCGAGTTGCAGAAGCTGCTGGTCATCTTCATCGGCTCGGTGTTCCAGGTCATTCTGATGGTCGCCGTGACCGTCGGCGCGACGCGACGCGATCTGGTGGAAGCCGCCTATACTTTGGGGGCCAGCGACCGCGGCATCATCCGCAGGGTGCTGCTGCCCTCCTCCGCGCCTGAGATCGCGGAAATCCTGCGGCTGGTGCTGGGCTGGGCCTGGACCTATGTCATTGTCGCCGAGCTGATCGGCTCGTCCTCCGGCATCGGCCATATGATCACCGACAGCCAGGCGTTGCTCAACACCGGGCAGATCATCTTCGGCATCATCGTGATCGGATTGATCGGCCTGCTCTCGGATTTCATGTTCAAGGCGTTCAATGCCTGGCTGTTTCCGTGGAGGCTCGCATGACCACGCTCAAGATCGAGCAGGTCTCGCGCACCTTCCCGGCCCGTCACGGCAATGCGCCGACCAAGGCGCTGGAGCCGACCGATCTGGTCATCGGCAACAACGACTTCGTCACCATCCTCGGTCCGTCCGGCTGCGGCAAGTCCACGCTGCTGCGCATCGTCGCCGGCCTCGACCGTCCGAGCAGCGGCCGCGTCACGCTCGATGGCCGCGAAGTCACCGGCCCCGGCGCCGATCGCGGCATGGTGTTCCAGTCCTACACGCTGTTTCCCTGGCTGACCGTGCGCGAGAACATCGCCTTCGGCCTGCGTGAGCGCGGCTTGCCGGAAGCGGAGCGCAACAAAGTCGCCGACGCGTTCATCCGCCAGGTGGGACTATCAGGCTTCGAGAACCATTGGCCCAAGCAGCTTTCCGGCGGCATGCAGCAGCGCACGGCGATTGCGCGTGCACTCGCCAATGATCCGAAGATCCTCTTGCTGGACGAGCCCTTCGGCGCGCTTGATAACCAGACCCGCGCCCTGATGCAGGAAATGCTGCTGGGCATCTGGGAGCGCGATCAGAAGACCGTGCTGTTCGTGACCCACGACATCGAAGAAGCGATCTTCCTCGGCAGCCGCGTCATCGTGATGAGCGCGCGCCCCGGCCGGATCAAGGCCGAGATCGCCGTCGACCTGCCGCATCCACGCTCCTACAAGATCAAGACCACCCCCGAGTTCGTCCAGCTCAAGGAACGCCTGGTCGAGGAGATCCGCACCGAGGCGCTGAAGGTTGCCGAACATGCCTGACACCAATCCGCACGCCGACGGTCAGCGTGTCCTCGCCGATCTCAATGCGCTCCGCGCCTTCGGCACCTACAAGACCGGCGTGCACAAGCCGACCTTTTCGGAGCCGCACAGGCAGTCGCTCGATTGGCTGGTGCGCAAGCTGCCGGAGGCCGGCCTCACGGGTGCGATCGACGGCATCGGCAACCTCGTGGGCACCAGCGCGAAGCCCGGGCGAAAGCTGCTCGCCGGATCGCACCTCGAAAGCCAGAACTACGCCGGCTGGCTGGATGGCCCGCTCGGCGTCGTGTATGCGCTGGAGGCCGCACGGGTGCTCAATGCCGATCCTTCCGTGCAGGGCGCGGTCGAAGTCGCCGCGTGGTGCGACGAGGAGGGGCATTTCGGCAGCTTCCTCGGCTCACGCTCCTATGTCGGGCAGGTAAGCGAGGCCGAGATCGACGCCGCGCGCGATCGCACCAATGGACGCACCATGCGCGACGCGCTTCTCGACATGGGGCTCGCCGGACGTCCGCGTGTCAGCGCCGAGCCGGGACGGCACGTCGGCTATCTCGAGGCGCATATCGAGCAGGGCGACACGCTCGAAAGCGGCAACCTCGCGATCGGTGTCGTGACCTCCATCGTCGGCATCTGGCAGTACCGCATCAGCTTCACCGGCGAGCAGAACCATGCCGGAACCACGCGCATGGCGGTGCGCAAGGATGCCGGCCTGGCCCTGGCCAAGTTCTGCGTCGCGATCGACGAGCGTTTCCCGGCTGCGTGTGGGACGCGCACGGTCTGGACCACGGGCCGCATCACGCTCGATCCGGGCGCACCGAGCATCATTCCCGGCACTGCCGAGATGCTGTTCCAGATCCGCGACGACAATCCGGCCGTGATCGCGCGGCTGGAGCAGTTGCTGCAAACGATGGCGGCTGAGGTCACCGCGAAAGGCCCCTGCTCCGTCGCCGTGGTGAAAATCCGCACCGGCGCGCCTGCCATGATGAACGCGGGCATTCAGGACGCCATCGAAGCTGCGAGCAAGGCGCTTGCCGGCGGACGATCGCTGCGCATGCCGAGCGGCGCCGGCCATGATGCCCAGATGCTCGCGACCATCATGCCCGCAGGCATGCTGTTCGTGCCCTCGATCGGCGGCATCAGCCATCACTGGACCGAGAACACCGCGGATGCCGATATCGTCACCGGCGCGCAGGTGTTTGTCGATGCCTGCCGGCGGATTCTGACCAGCCAGCTTCGTGCCTAACGTCCGGACTCAGGCGAGCCCAGCCTCCTTCAGGCTCTGCTTGAGATGGGCGACGCCCTTCCTGGCGTAGGTCAGCGGGTGCGCCTTCTCGGGGTCCTGCTCCGCCTCGACCACGACCCAACCGGAATAGCCCGGCAGTTCGCGGAAGACCGCCGGATAATCGACCATTCCATCGCCGGGGACGGTGTAGACACCCAGCTCGCTGCCTTGCCCCAGCACCGCATCGAGGAAGCTCCAGTCCTCGCGCCGCGCCTGCTCCATGACGGCCTGACGCACGTCCTTGGCGTGAACATGGCTGATGCGGGCGCGATATTGTCGGGCCAGCGCGGCTGGATCGGCGCCGCCCCACGTGGCGTGGCCGGTGTCGAGCAGGAGATGAGCGGCCTCGCCGGTCGCCGCCATGAAGGCGTCGATGTCGTCAGCGCTCTCCACGATGGTGCCGATGTGATGATGATAGACCAGCCTGACGCCCTCGGCGAGCGTACGCTCGGCGACCCCAGTGATACGGCGGCCGAACTCAGCCCAGTCGCCGGCCTTCATGATTGGCCGCTGCGATAGCGGCTTGCTGCGATCGCCATGGATCGCATTCGAGGTCTCAGCGAACACAAGCACTGATGATCCCATTGCCTTCAGGAGATCGAGATGCGGGCGCAGATGCCGCATCTCCTCATCGGCATCGCGCTTCAGAAGCTCCGCCGAATACCAGCCGGAGATGCAGGCCATGCCGAAGGGCGCGAGCGCGGCCTTCAGCGCCTGCGGCTCGCGCGGAAATTTGTGGCCGAGCTCCATGCCCTCGAAGCCCGCCTCGCGCGCCTCCGCCAGGCAGGTCTCGAGCGGTGTCGCACCGCCGATCTCCTGGAGATCGTCGTTCGACCAGCCGATAGGATTGGCGCCGATACGGATAGGCATGTCGTCCTCGCTTGATTAATATTTGCGGCGCACGAGCGCCTCGACATAGCCGCGCCTCGCGGCCTCGACCTCGGTGCGCTCCGAGACCTCCGGCACCGCCACATCCCACCAATGGCCGCCGGCATCGGTCGAGGGCAGCGGGTCGGTGTCGATCACGATGACGCTGGTTCGATCGTGGCGCCGAGCCTCGTCGAACGCCGCTTCCAGCTCGGCGATGCCAGCGACCTTGCGCGCGATCGCCCCCATCGCGGCGGCGTGGGCTGCGAAGTCGATCTCAGGCAGGGTCTCGTGGCGAGCGTCGCGGAGCAGGTTGTTGAAAGGTGCGCCGCCGGTCGCCTTCTGGAGCCGGTTGATGCAGCCGAAGCCGCGGTTATCGAGCACGACGATGATGAGTTTCGCACCTGACATCACCGACGTGGCGATCTCGGAATTCATCATCAGATAGGAGCCGTCGCCGACCATCACGACGACTTCGCGCGTAGGATCGGCGAGCTTGACGCCCAGCCCGCCGGCGATCTCGTAGCCCATGCAGGAATAGCCGTATTCCATGTGGTAGCCGCCGGGCGCACCCGGCTGCCAGAGCTTGTGCAACTCGCCGGGCAAGCCACCGGCTGCGCAAAGCACGACATCGCTTGGCTGGCTGCGGCGCTGAACCGCGCCGATGACCTGAGCATCGCTCGGCAAGGTTTCGTTGCCGGCAGCGGTGTAGCGCGCAGCCGTTTCCAGCCACGCCGTGCGGCCGGTCCTTGCCTGCTCGGTCCAGCTGGCAGGGGCCGCCCAGCCCTGAAGCGCGGCGCCGAGTTCGGCCAAGCCGACCTTGGCATCGCCGACGAGTGGCTGCGCACGATGCTTGCCGGCATCAAAGGCCTGCGTATTGAGGCCGACGATCCGGCACGCGGGATCGGCAAAGAGCGAGCGTGAGCCGGTGGTGAAATCCTGCAAGCGCGTGCCGATCGCGAGCACGAGATCGGCTCGCCGCGCCGCATCGTTGGCCGCGCCGGTGCCGGTGACGCCGACCGCGCCGAGATTGAGCTTGTGGTCGTGAGGCAGCGCACTCTTGCCGGCTTGCGTTTCCGCAACCGGGATGCCGTGCGCCGTGCAGAAGGCGGCAAGGTCACCTTCCGCCTCGCTATAAAGGACCCCGCCGCCGGCAATGATGAGCGGGCGCTTCGCTGCCTTGAGCAGGGCTGCGGCCTGCGCCAGCTGCTTCTCGTCGGCCCGCGCCCGGCGCGGCTGCCAGACGCGCTCGGCGAAGAACCAGTCGGGATAGTCGAAGGCTTCCGTCTGCACGTCCTGGCAGAGCGCGAGCGTCACGGGTCCGCATTCGGCCGGATCGTCAAGAACCTGCATCGCGCGCTCGAAGGCGGGCATGATCTGCTCGGGCCTGGTGATGCGGTCGAAATAGCGCGAGACAGGCCGGAAGCAATCATTGGCCGAGACGGTGCCGTCGCCGAAATCCTCGATCTGCTGCAGCACCGGATCGGGGCGGCGTCCGGCGAAGACATCGCCCGGCAGCAGCAACACCGGCAGGCGATTGACGTGAGCAACGGCTGCCGCCGTCACCATATTGGTCGCGCCGGGGCCGATCGAGCTCGTCACCGCCATCATGCGCCGGCGCCGCGAGGCCTTGGCGAAAGCGATCGCGGCATGCGCCATCGCCTGCTCATTATGCGCGCGCAAGGTTGGCAGACGATCGCGAACGGCATACAGCGCTTCGCCGAGACCCGCGACATTGCCATGCCCGAAGATCGCCCAAACACCGGCGAAAAGTGGTTGATCCCGCCCGTCGATCACCGTCCTCTGCGCCGCCATCGCGGCAACGAGCGCCTGCGCCATGGTCAGCCTGATCGTCGCCATCACTCGCTCCCACTCAACCGCGCCGTTTCGGCCCGCATCCGCCGGCCGAAATGTTCCATCATCGGCCGACTGCGCCTTGTCGTCGTCCGATCTGGCTCGATGCCGTGATGCGGCTGATGGCATCGAGAAGGGCACGCGTCCGACCTTGACTAGGCGGCGCAGAGAATGGAATGCTTATCCGAATAGTCAAGCAAGACGAAGAAAATATGCCAATGCGGTTTGGACTTCTCGGCGCCGGCAGAATCGGGCGTATTCACGGCCTCAATGTCGCGGCGCGCGCCGATGCACGGCTCGTCGCGGTGGCCGACGCCTCGCGCGAGGCTGCGTCCTCGCTGGCGCAGGCTACAGGTGCGAAAGCGGCCGATGCGGATGCGATCCTGAACGATTCCGGCATCGACGCCATCCTGATCTGTACGCCGACCGACACGCATGCCGACCTGATCGAAGCTGCCGTCTCGGGCGGCAAGGCGGTGTTCTGCGAAAAGCCGGTCGATCTCGATTCGGACCGCATTCGCCGTTGCCTGGCGACGGTCGAGACATCAGGCAAGCCTCTGATGATCGGCTTCAACCGCCGCTTCGATCCGAACTTCGCTGCGCTGGAGAAACGGCTGCGCAGCGGCGAGGCTGGCGAAATCGAGATCGTCAGCGTCATCTCGCGCGATCCCGGACCGCCGCCGGTCGACTATGTGAAGCGCTCGGGCGGTCTGTTCCGCGACATGATGATCCATGATTTCGACATGGCGCGCTTCCTGCTCGCCGAGGAGCCGGTCGAGGTCTTCGCGCTCGGCTCGGCGCTGGTGGACAAGGCCATCGGCGAAGCCGGCGACGTCGATACCGCCGCCGTGCTGATGAAGACGGCGAGCGGACGGATCGCGCAGATCTCGAATTCGCGCCGCGCCACTTACGGCTACGACCAGCGCATCGAGGTGCATGGCTCGAAGGGAATGCTGAGAGCCGGCAACATCCACGAGACGACCGTCGAAATCGCAACCGGCCAGGGCTTTCGCGCCGATCCGGTGCAGAACTTCTTCCTCGAACGCTATGCCGCCGCTTATCGCGCCGAGCTCGCGGCCTTCATCGATGCCTGCGCTGGCAAGGCCGCGCCCTCTCCGACTGGTCGCGATGGGCTGCGCGCCCAGATGCTCGCCGACGCGGCGACCGAGTCGGCGCGCACCGGCCGCCCCGTCGCCATCAAGGCCGCCTGACGATGATTCCGGCCGAACTGCTGCTGCGCCGCTACGCGGTCCAGGGCCTCGTCGCCGAGGCGGGGCGCATTGCACTCGACTATTTCAGCCGCAAGGAAAGTCTCGGCGTCACGATGAAGGGGGCGCAGGATTGGCTCACCGTGGCCGACGGCGCGGTGGAGGACTTCCTGCGTGCGCGGCTGGCTGCACTTTTTCCCGGCGATACGGTGATCGGCGAGGAAGGCGGCGGCGATGCCAGCGATGCGGTCTGGATCATCGATCCGATCGACGGCACCGCGAACTTCGCCCGTGGCGATCGCAACTGGTGCATCTCAGTAGGCTTCCTGCTTGACTACAAGCCGACGATCGGAATTGTCGCCGCGCCGGCGCTCGACGAGCTCTATGTCGCACAGCGCGGCCAGGGCGCGACGCTGAACGGACAGAAGATTGCCGTCTCCGGTGCCGATGACATCCGACGCGCTTCTATCGAGCTGGGCTGGTCGGCCCGTACACCGTCGCAGCGCTATCTCGAGGTGATCGGCCGCGCTAATGCCTCCGGCTGCTCGATCAAGCGTTCGGGCTCGGGCACGCTGGGTCTCTGCAATGTCGCGAACGGGCGCACCGACGCTTATGCCGAGCCGCACATCAATGCCTGGGACGTCGCCGCCGGCATTGTGATCGTTGCCGAGGCCGGCGGCTTTGTGAACGATTTCTTCGCGGGCGACGGTATCAGCAAGGGCAATGCGATCCTGTGCTGCACGCCGTCGCTAGCGTCGCAGCTCAGCGACATCACCGGGATTGCCTAGCAGCCATTCCGCCGAACAACAGTCATTGCGTGACCTTTGCCGGATCCACTCACCCTCTGTCCACTGCGCATTCTGCACCATCGATCACATACGCCGCGTGACGAAAATCCCTGATGGTGGCGAGTTTGTCGGCGGACCAGTTCAGCAGCATGAAATATTTCGGCCGTCCGTTCGGCTCGTTCGGATCGAAGACCAGGATCGCCGGACGTCCCTCCACCTGTCCCGTCACCAGGCGCCAGTCGCTGACCCTGGCGTAATTGCCGAAATAGTTCGACACCTCGGTCTTGCCGTTCATCTTCTTGCGGTTGACCAGATCGAGCCTGACGTCGTCTGCGATCATGGCGCGGATGGCTTCGAAGTTGCGGGCATTGAAATGGCCGACATAGCTGTTGAGCCTGGTGCGATCGGCTTCCGACAGGCCCGACTGCGGCGCGTCGTCCGGCTCCTCGGCCAACTCACGCAGCTGCGTACGCCCGCGATGCAGCGCGGCCTTCACCGCCGGCAGACTGAAATCCATGATGTCGCAGACCTCCGCAAGCGAGCAGCCGAGGACGTCCATCAGGATCACGCTGGAGCGCTGCGCCACCGGCAGCCGCATGAAGGTTCGCAGGCTGGTCGCGGCGATCTGGCGGCTTTCAACGTCATCGAGCTGATCGGCAACCATCTCCACCTCCTCAGCCGAATGCAGCGCCTCCTGCCGGTTGCGGCGGCGCAGGAAATCCAGTGCGGTGTTGTGTGCGATACGGAATAGCCACCCCTCCGGATTGACGACGGGCGCGACCGATTGCAGCGCTTCCATCGCCTTGATCAGCGCGTCCTGCAACACATCCTCGCCATCGACGACCGAGCCGACCATGCGCGCGCAGTAGCGATGCAGCCGCGGCCGCATCCGTGCCAGCAGGTCCTCGATGTCGATGCCAGCCAGTAGCTCTGGCGCCATTGGTCCTCCGCCTCGCCTGTTCAGGACTCGTCCAGCATACGGTAGTTGCCGACGACTTTCACATCACGAACCAGCGGCGGCTCGGCGCAGCGGTCGCGGATGCCGTCCTGGAATGCCTGAAAGGCCCTAAGTTTCGGGATCGGGCTCGAGCCATCCTCGGCGGAGGTCTCGACGAAATGGATGAAGGTGTCGTCCTCCAGCCGCAGCGTCAGATAGCGTGTCCCGTCCGGACTGGCCGCCTTCAATTCCGCAAACACTGCCGCAACCAGTTCGGCGTTCCTGTCCGCCAGCTCAGGCTTGGTCTTGTATCTGATCAAGGTCCTTCTCATCGCGTGCTCCTTGGCTGAATGACCGCGTCAGCCCCTAGGACGTTGGCCGGCCGCCGAAGGATTCGCCCTGCTAGAAATTATTTCCGGGCGCATCCTTTGCGCCTCCGACCTCGTCTCGCCCGCAGAACGCGCTGCGACCGGTGGCGCGACACACGGAGAGAGGGCGATGCAGACCCCGACCATTCGCGCCGAGCAGAACCGGGTGCTTGGCGTCACCGCGCTGGCACCCTTCATGACGGCGCTGGACGCCATGATCATGACGACGGCATTGGCGGCCATCCGCTCCGAATTCGCCAGCCCGGTCGAGACGCTGCAATGGACGCCCTGGCGGGCAATGCGCCCGCGCTGATCGTGGCGTCTTGTTCCTGCTGCCGCAGTTCCTGCAGGCGACGCTGGGCTTCGACGCCTTCGGCGCCGGTCTTCGCGTGCTGCCCTGGACCGCGACGCTGTTCGTCACCGCCCCGGTCGCAGGCGCGGTCGTCAACAGATTCGGCGAGCGGCCGCTCGTGGTGACCGGATTGCTGATGCAGGCGGTCGGCCTTGGCTGGATCGCGGAGATCGTGAGCCCCGCGGTGCCCTACTCCGCCCTGGTCGCGCCGCTGGTGTTATCAGGCGTTGGCGTATCGATGGCGATGCCGGCAGCGCAGAACGCCATCCTGAGTTCCGTCGCGGTTGCCGAAATGGGCAAGGCGTCCGGCCTCTTCAACATGGGCCGGTTCCTGGGCGGCATGTTCGGTATCGCCGCGCTGGTGGCGAAGTTCTCGGCCAACGGTGCGATCGATTCGGCCACGCATTTCGCGAGCGGATTCGCCGCTGCGATGAGCCTCGCCGCAATGCTCTCGCTGGCCGGCGCGCTCGCAGGTCCTTTCCTGCCGGCACGGCGACGCCTGGCCAGAGCAGCCGCGCCGCAGGATGCATGAGACGGTGTCCGGGCCGTCGTCTAGACAATGCCCGCCGAAGTCCCTCCAACCACGGGACGCTCCTTGGCCTTTTGCGCCCTGTAACCGGACCGGCGGTAGGCCGCAATCGGCGCGATCGCGCCGCCGGCGCGCATGCGGGCAACGGCGAGCAACGGCGAGACGTCGGTCGTAAAGGCGCGCTTCAACTCGAGATGCGCGCCCAGCGCGTCGTTGGCCTCCTGCGCTGCTTCGAGCGCCGCGCGATCGACGATCAGAGCCTGTGCATAGGCGCGCTGCAACTCGATCGCCGATTGCATCAGGCTTTCGATCGGATCGGTCACGTTATGCGACTGGTCGATCATATAGGCCGGCGCGAAGCCTTCCGCCTTGCGGCGCTCGGCATCGATGAGCTCGTTGAAGACCAGAAACAGCCGGAACGGCTCGACCGAGCCGCTGTCGAGATCGTCGTCGCCATATTTCGAGTCGTTGAAATGGAAGCCCGCGAGCTTCCCGAAGCGAACGAGCCGGGCGACGATCTGCTCGATATTCACGTTCGGCGCATGATGGCCGAGATCGACGAGACAATGCGCCTTGGGACCGAGTTCCTGCGCGACCGCGAAACTCGTGCCCCAATCCGAGATCACGGTCGAGTAGAACGCCGGCTCGTACAGCTTGTGCTCGAGGAACACCCGCCAGTCGGCGGGCAGCGCCGCGACGATCTCACGCATCGCGCCGATATAGCGGTCGAGCGCCCTGGTCAGATTCGATTGACCGGCAAAGTTCGCGCCGTCGGCGATCCAGACCGTCAACGCCTTCGAGCCGAGCTTGCGGCCGATCTCGATGCATTCGACATTGTGGGCGATGCCCTGCGCGCGAACACGCGCATCGGTGGTGCGAAAGCGAACCGAACTTGTACGAGAACTCTTGCCCCGGCTGATCCTGAAATGTGTTGGAGTTGACCGCGTCGAAGGAAAGGCCGTGACTCGCGGCCTGTTCGCGCAAGGCGGCATAGTCGTCGACCTTGTCCCACGGAATATGTGGCGAGATCGTCGGGGTTGCCCGCGCCATCTGCTGGATCACGGCGCAGTCGTCGATCTTCTCGACGACATTGCGCGGCTCCCCCGGTCCTGGAA
The DNA here is from genome assembly GCF_054058595.1 of Bradyrhizobium sp. USDA 4472. Lineage (NCBI taxonomy): Bacteria > Pseudomonadati > Pseudomonadota > Alphaproteobacteria > Hyphomicrobiales > Nitrobacteraceae > Bradyrhizobium > Bradyrhizobium sp. USDA 4472. The sequence continues at coordinate 4,805,736 of NZ_JBSSAM010000001.1, read as the reverse complement.
ATCGCGCGAACCGCGTCCCTCCCGTGCCGACACCCCAGGTCGGAATGGCGACGCCGAACGCCATGACCTTCTGCAGCAGCGCGTCGGCGTCGATCCCGCGCCGCCCGAGTGCGCGCTTCAGGGCGTCGTAATCTTCAGTGGTCGCGTCTTGCAGCGGCGCGTTGTGCTCGGCGATGAAATCCGCGCTGATCGAGAATGGCGTGCTCATCGCGTAAAGGCCTGGGCATTGCCGGCGTCGACATTGAGAATGTTGCCGGTCGATTTGGCCGAAAGGTCGGACGCGAAGAAGTAGATGCCCTCGGCAATGTCCTCGGGGAAAACCGACAGTTTCAGCATCGAGCGCTGGCGGTAGACCTCCTCGAGCTGGTCTTCCGCAACCTTGTTGGATGCCGCACGTTGCTGGCGCCACTCGCCTTCCCAGATCTTCGAGCCGCGCAGCACCGCGTCCGGATTGACCGTGTTGACGCGGATGCCATGCACCGCACCTTCCAGCGCAAGGCAGCGGGCGAGATGGATCTCCGACGCCTTGGCGGCGCAATAGGCCGAAGCGCCGGCCGAAGCCGCCAGGCCGTTTTTCGAGGCGACGAAGATGATGGCACCGCCGATATCCTGACGCTGCATCAGCCGGAACGCCTCGCGCGAGACGAGGAAATAGCCTGTGGCGAGGATGTCCATGTTCTTCTGCCAGAGCCCAAGACTCGTGTCCTCGACCGGCGATGCCGAGGCAATCCCGGCATTCGAAACGACGATGTCGACGCCGCCAAAGGCGCGCGCAGTCTCTTCGAACGAGGCGATCACCGCCGCCTCGTCGGTCACATCGAGCTTCACGCCAATCGCCGCGTCCCGGCCATGGCGCTTCGTGATCGCCGCGACGCGCTCACTCAATGCCTGCTCGTCGATATCGGCAATGACGAGGCAAGCGCCCTCGCCGAGCAACCGCTGCGCCGTCGCCCCACCGATGCCGCCGGCGCCTCCGGTCACATAGGCGATCCGCCCGGCGAGCGATTTCGGCTTGGGCATGCGCTGGAGCTTGGCCTCTTCCAACAGCCAGTATTCGATATTGAAGGCCTCCTGCTCGGCGAGACCCACATAGGCGCTTACGCCCGAGGCGCCGCGCATGACGTTGATGGCGTTGACGTAGAACTCGGCCGCAACGCGGGCGGTCGCCTTGTCCTTGGCAAAGGTGAACATGCCGATTCCCGGAACGAGATACACGACCGCGTTGGGATCGCGCATGGCCGGAAAGTCAGGATGCTTGCAGCGCTCGTAATAGGCGGCGTAATCGCGGCGGTATGCGGCGAGAACGTCGTCGAGGCCGGCGATCACCTGGTCGAGATTGTCGCGGGCGGGATCGTAAGGCAGCAGCAGCGGACGGATCTTGGTGCGAAGAAAGTGATCGGGACAGGAGGTGCCCAGCGGCGCCAGCTTCGCCAACGCGCTGGAGTTGACGAACTCCAGGACCTCAGGGGCGTCGGTGAAATGGCCGATCTTGCGCTCGTCTGCGGAGATCTTGCCGCGGATCAGCGGCATCAGCCTGGCCGCGACCGCGCGGCGTTTCTCCGGCGAGGCCGCTTCGACCTTGGCGCCGCCGAACGCCGGCTTCCTTTCATGCGCGGCAAGCCAATCGGCGGCCTGCTGAATCACGCGCAAGGTCATCTCGTAGCAGGATTTCGACGTCTCGGCCCAGGTGAAGAGACCGTGCCCGCCAAGCACGACGCCGACATAGTCGGGATGGCGCGCGGCCATCGCGCCGAGCTTCAGGCCGAGATCAAAGCCGGGCCGCTGCCACGGCAGGAACCCGAGCTTGCCGCCGAATACCTCGCGGGTCAGACGCTCGGCGTCTTCAGAGGCGGCAATGGCAATGACCGCGTCGGCATGAACGTGATCGACATGCCGGTGCGGCACGAAGGCGTGCAAGGGCGTATCGATCGACGTCGCGCGCGGATTGAGATCGAAGGTGCAGTGATTGAACATGGCGACCATCTCGTCCTCATGAGCGAGGCCGCGATAGAGGCCTTTCAGGCTCTCGAGCTTGTCGAGATACAGCGTCGAAAAGCCGTCGCGCTTCATCGAGCCGATGTCGCCGCCCGAGCCCTTGACCCAGAGCACGCGCACGTTCTCGCGCGTCAGCGGATCTTTCATCTCGATCTTGGCCGAGGTGTTGCCGCCGCCGAAATTGGTGATGCGCAGATCGGCCCCGAGCAGGTTCGAGCGGTAAAGCAATTGACCTGCCTCATCGAGCCCGGCGGCGAGCGCGTCGTCCCATAGGTTTGGCAGGGGCTTGGCCGCGACCTCGCTCATGAGCATCCTCCCTGTGTTGATCTCTGGCCAGATTAGGCCACGGATTCAATCAAGGTCAATCAAAGACAGTCAACGCTGCGACGCGATATGATTGACGCAGCGCGATATTGAGCGAATTTGACGGTTTGCAGTTGACCGCTGGCAAAGAGCGTGACCTATTTACGGGCAAAAGGGAGGGCGACGTGCACGAGCGGGAACGCTGGCAGGTCATCAAGGCACTCTTGCGGGAGCGGCCATTGGTACGCATCGCGGACGCTTGTCGCGCAACCGGCGTCTCCGAGGCCTCGATACGGCGCGATTTCGCCAGGCTCGCCGAGCAAGGCGTCGCGATCAGGGTGCATGGCGGACTCGAAGCCCTGCCGGAAACCGCCAGCATGCCGGGCGATGTCGTCTCGCTTGCCACCCGCTCCTTCGACGTCAGCCAGACCCTCAATATCGGCGCCAAGCGCGCCATTGCCAAAGCGGCCGTCGCCCTCTGCGCCGACGGCGAGACGATCATCATCAATGGCGGCACGACCACGTACCAGATGGGCGAATATTTGCGCGAGCGGCGCCTGAAGGTGTTGACCAATTCCTATCTGCTCGCCGACGCGCTGATCCACACGTCGAAATGCCGCGTCGCCTTGCCGGGCGGCGAGGTCTATCGTGAGCAGGGCATGATCGTTTCTCCTTTTGAAGAGGACGCGATCCAGCACTATTCGGCGACGCGGATGTTCATGAGTGCGATCTCGATCGGGCCGCTCGGTGTCATCGAAGGCGACCCCCTGCTCGCCCGTGCCGAAACGAAGCTGCTGAAGCGCGCCGACAAGCTGATCGTGCTCGCCGATTCCTCGAAATTCGTTTCGCGTGGCAGCCTCGTCGTCTGCCCGCTCTCGCGTATCGATACGATGATCACGGATACCGATGCACCTGACGACGCACTCGACATGCTGCGCGCGCAAGGTGTCCGGGTCCTGGTCGTCGACGCAGGCACTCAAACCAATGCGGCGGCGTGACCATGACAACGGACCCGCGCAGTGCAACTCCCGGCGCCCCGCTTCTGACGGTGCGCGCGATCGAAAAGTCCTTTCCGGGCGTTCGGGCGCTGTCCGGCGTCTCCTTCGACGCCGCCAGAGGCGAAGTCCACGCCTTGCTCGGCGAGAACGGCGCCGGCAAGTCGACGCTGATCAAGATCGTCTCCGGCGTATTCCCGCCCGATCGCGGCGAGGTTGTCGTCGACGGCAGGCCGGTCGATCTCGCGCGGCCGGACGATGCAAGGCGCGCCGGCATCGCCACGATCTATCAGGAGCTGCTGCTGTTTCCGGAGCTCACGGTTGCCGAGAACATATTCATGGGCCATGCGCCACGCGCCGGCCTCGGCCGGCTCGACTGGCGTGCCATGCGGGAACGGACAAAAGCGTTGCTCGCGTCGCTCGAGATTCATGACCTGGAGGCGGAGCGCATCGTCGGCTCGCTCAGCATCGGCAATCGCCAGCGCGTCGAAATCCTGCGCGCGCTGTCGCAGGATGCCCGCATCCTGATCATGGACGAGCCGACCGCAGCCCTGACCGAGTACGACGTGACACGGCTATTCGACATCGTGCGCAAGCTGAAGGCCCGCGGGGTCGCCGTGATCTATATCAGTCATCGGCTCGACGAGATTTTCGCGATCGCCGATCGTGTCACGGTGCTGCGCGACGGCGCCCATGTCGCCACCAAGCACGTCACCGAGACGGACGCGACCGAGCTCGTGCAATTGATGGTTGGCCGCAGGATCGAAAGCCTGTTTCCGAAGATCACGGCGCCGATCGGCAAGCCGGTGCTGGAGGTGAAGGACCTCGAACGACGGCCGCTGACGAAGACCATCTCGCTCACGGTGCGCGCGGGCGAGATCGTCGGCCTTTCCGGCCTCGTCGGCTCCGGCCGCAGCGAGCTGGCGCAAACCATCTTCGGCGTCACACCGGCCGAGAGTGGCGAAATCCGGATCGCCGGGCGACAAGTCGACATTCGCTCGCCGGCCCAGGCGCGGTCCCTGGGCGTCGCCTACGTTCCCGAGGATCGCGGCACGCAGGGCCTGGTGCGGCCGATGACGGTCCGCGAGAACTTCAGCCTCGCCGCGCTTGGCAAAGTCGCATTCGGCGGCTTCATCGATCGCGGCGCCGAGCGCAAGCTGGCCGGCGACGGCGTCCGGCGCTTTGCGGTCAAGGCCAGCTCGCTCGAGCAGATCGCGGGCAAGCTCTCCGGCGGCAATCAACAGAAGATCGTGCTCGGCAAATGGCTCGCCAATGGGCCGAAGCTGTTGATCCTCGACGAGCCGACGCGCGGCATCGACGTGGGCGCCAAGGCGGAGATCCATCGGCTGATGGGCGAGCTTGCGGCGCAGGGGCTCGCCATCCTGATGATATCGAGCGAGCTGCCGGAGGTGCTCGGCATGAGTGACCGCGTTCTCGTGATGCGCGAGGGTCGTATCGTTGCGGAATTCTCGCGCGAAGAAGCAACCCAGGAGTCGATCGGCGCGGCGATGATGGGCAGTCATGACAACGCGGAGAAAGCGGCATGACGACGGTGACGTTGACCGGTACCGAAGCGGATCCGCGACGATGGCTGAAGGCGTTTGCCTCGCAGGAGGCTTTGCTCGCGATCGCGGTGATCGGGCTCGCCATCGCGGTCGGACTTTACAATCCGCGCTTCCTGGCGGCGCGCAATCTGTCCGACGTGCTGCTCGGCAACGCCTATATCGCCGTCGCCGCGGTCGGCATGTCGATGGTGATCATTTCCGGCAACATCGATATTTCCGTCGGCGCGCTGATCGGCGTCCTGGCGACGATCAGCGGCACCCTGGCCGTCAACGGCGCACCCATCGCGGTCGCCTGGTCGGCAGCGCTTGTCGCGGGCGTTCTCGTGATGGCCTTGCAGGGCGTCATCATCGCCTATCTGCGCATTCCGGCGATCGTGGTCACGCTGGGCATGCTGTCGATCCTCAAAGGCGGCCTGATCAGCGTGACCGGCGGCAAATGGATCACCGACCTGCCCGACGACTTCCATCTCGCCGACGTCGAGATCCTGGGTATGCTGCCGTTTCCGGTTTTTCTCATGATCCTGGCGACGATCCTGGCAGCGTTGTGGATGCGTTATTCGGCCTCGGGACGCGCGATCCACGCGGTCGGCGGCAACGCCGAAGCGGCGCGGCTCTGCGGCATTTCGCAGCCGCGCACGATCGTCATGGTCTTCGCGCTGCACGGCCTGTTCGCAGGGGCGGCCGCCCTGCTCTACGCGACGCAGCTGCGCGTCATCCAGTCGACCGTGCCGCCCAATCTCGAGCTGACGATCATTACCGCCTCTGTGGTCGGAGGCGTCAGCATCCTCGGCGGCGTCGGCACGGTGGTCGGCTCGACCCTTGCCGCCGTACTCATCGCCGAGATCGCCAGCGCGCTGGTCTTCATCGACGTCTCGCCCTACTGGATCCGCGCGGTCCAGGGCGTGCTCATCCTCGTGACCGTGATCGCCGACATTCTGCGGCGCCGGCGCATGGCCGGAGCATGAGCGCGATGAGCGAAATTCCTCTTCCCCAGACCGCAAAGCGCATCATGCCCTGGTGGCTGCTGCGTCACGAGACCATGCTCGCGGTGATCCTGCTCGTTGCGTTGATCGTGCTCGGGAGCTTGAACAGCCGCTTCCTCACGATCGACAATCTGCTCAATCAAGGCAGGCTGACGACGGAGGTCGGGCTGATCGCGCTGCCGATGACCTTCATCATCATTACCGGCGGCATCGATCTCTCGGTCGGCTCGATTGTCGGACTCTGCGCGATCCTGCTGGGCTATTCCTGGAAGAGTTTCGGCTTTCCGCTGCCGCTGGCGATCTGCTTCTCGCTGCTGGTCGGTGCCGCGGCGGGCTTTCTCAACGGCATCGTCATCACCAGGGTGAAAGTCCCGCCGCTGATCATGACAATCGCGACGCTCGCACTTTATCGCGGCCTCGCCGAGGGAATCAGCCAGGCGCGTTCGGTGCGCGGCTATCCGGAATGGTTCTACTTCGTCGGGCAGGAAAACCTCTTCGGCGTGCCGGCGCAACTCTGGCTCTTGCTGATCGCGATCGTGGTGTCGGCAATCGTTCTCGACCGCACGACCTTCGGCCGGACGCTCTATGCGATGGGCAACAACGAGACCGCCGCGCGCTTTTCCGGTTTGCCGGTCGATCGCGCAAAGCTGATCATCTACACGCTGTCGGGCCTCATGGCCGGCCTCTCGGCCTGCGTTCTCGTCTCGCGCGTGACCACGACCCGCTCGGACATGGGGATTGGCTATGAGCTCGACGTGATTGCGGCCGTGGTGCTCGGCGGCACCAGCATCTTCGGAGGCGTCGGCACGATATGGGGCACGCTGGTCGGCCTGGCGATGATCCAGCTCTTGAAAAACGGGCTGGCCCTGACCGGCGTCAAGGGCGACGCGACGATCGTGGTGATCGGGGCGGTGCTCATCCTTTCAACTCTTGTGGCGAGTTCGCTCCAGCGGCGCCGCGACGGCGTTTGATGGAGTGTCTGACGGCGAAAAAAGCGGCTTAAACATGGGAGGACAACAAGATGAAGCTCGGATTAGCCTTTGTGTTTCTCGGCGCGACGCTGCTGGCCGGAACGGCCTCTGCGGCGGACAAGAGATGGGACGGCGCGGACGACCTGCCGGTCAATCCGCTTGCCTGTTCGGCCGGTGAGGCCAATACCGCGCCCGCAGCCAAGCCTTACGACGGCGGTCAGGCAACCAACCCCCCCGACAAGGCCGGCAAACCGATCACGCTGGTCGACGTGCCGAAGCTGATCGGCATCGGTTATTTCAACGCGACGTCGAAAGGCATGCAGGAGGCCGCCAAGGAACTCGGCAACGTCACGGTCAAGACCGACGGCCCGACCGAGGCCAAGATCGACGAGCAGATCAAGTTCATCGACAATTACATCACCAGCGGCGTCGACGGCATCCTCTTCGCCGCCAACGATCCGGTGGCGATCGCGCCGGTCCTGAAGAAGGCTCTGTCAAAGGGCATCCATGTCGTCGGCTACGACGCCAACTCGACGCCCGATGCACGCGAATGGTTCGTCAACCAGGCCGAGTTCAACGGCATCGCCAAGTCGATGATCGACTCGATGGCCAAGGAGGCCGGCGAGGACAAGAGCTTTGCGATCGTCACATCGACCTTCACGACGCCGAACCAGGCGCGCTGGATCGCCGAAATGTGGGCCTATGCGCAGAAATGCCATCCCAAGCTGAACTGGCTCGAGACGGTCGAGGCGCAGGAGGACAATAACCTGTCCTTCAACCAGGCAACGACGCTGATCAACAAGTATGGCGACAAGCTCGCCGGCCTGTTCGGCATGACTTCGGTCGCGACCCCCGCCTCGGCGGAAGCCGTGACCAAGGCCAAGCTCTGCGGCAAGGTGGCCGTGGTCGGCCTCGCCACGCCGAATGCGATGAAGCCGTATGTCAACGCGGACTGCGTCAAGTCGGTCGTGCTGTGGAATCCGGTCGATCTCGGCTATGCCGCGACCTATGTGATGCGTGCCGTCGTCGACGGCAAGCTCAAGTCCGGCGCGACGTCGGTGGAGGCCGGCAAGCTCGGCAAGCTGAACGTGGTCAATGGCAGTGAAGTCCTGCTCGGCTCGCCCTTCATCTTCACGAAGCAGAACATCAAGGATTTCGATTTCTGACCCGGACTCGTCGCCCGGCCGCAGAATGCGGCCGGGCGCACAATTTGGCCCTTCACTGTCATCGCCATGGCAAGCCGGCCATGACGCGCATGACGCTGCTTGTTGAGATGTAGCTGACGATGAGCCAGACGGTTGCAGTGCTCGACATCGGCAAGACAAACGTAAAGCTTGCCGTGTTCAGCGATGGCCGGCTTCTCTGGGAAAAGTCGGCGCCCAACCGCGTCCTGGCGGGACCGCCCTATCCGCATGAAGATGTCGAGAGCGCATGGACCTTCTTCCTCGATGCCCTTCGTGAGGCCGCACGCACGCATCAGATCGGTGCGATCGTTCCAACCGCACATGGCGCAGCCGGCGCCTTGATCGGCGAGAGCGAACTCGCCGCGCCGGTCATGGACTACGAATTCGCGGGCGTGGAGGCCATCGAACCGGACTATGCCGGGCTGCGGCCCTCTTTCTCGGAAAGCCTGTCGCCGAAGGTACCCGCCGGCCTCAATCTCGGCCGGCAACTCGCCTATCAGAAGTGGCGCTGTCCGGACCTCTTTGCCGAGGCGAGGTATTTCGTTGGCTATCCGCAATACTGGACCTGGCGCCTGAGCGGCGTGGCGGTCTCGGAAGTCACCTCGCTCGGCGCCCATACCGACCTCTGGGCTCCGCGACGGGGACAAGTCTCCAGCCTCGTCAAAGCTCTCGGCGTCGATCACTTGCTGCCGCCGCTGCGCCGCGCGTTCGATCCGCTCGGTCCGATTCGGCCTGAAATCGCCGCGCTGACCGGGCTTGCGCCTGAAACGCAGGTCTTTTGCGGGATCCACGATTCCAACGCTTCACTTCTGCCCTACCTCGTCTCGCGTCAAGCGCCGTTCACCGTGTTGTCGACCGGCACCTGGGTGATCCTGATGTGCGTGGGTCTTTCGCTCGATCAGCTCGATCCCCGCGACGACACGCTCGCCAACGTCGACGCGCTGGGCCGCCCGATCGCCTGCGGGCGCTTCATGGGCGGACGCGAATACGCCACCATCGCGGGCAGCGCCGGCAATCCGGACCTTGGCGCGATCGAGCGCATCATCGCCTCGGGCGCCATGGCCCTCCCCTGCTTCTCCGGGCAGGGCGGCCCCTATGCGAGGACGAATGGCGTCATTCGCGGCGACGTCGCAACGCGCGATCGGGCGGCACTCGCAACGCTCTATTGCGCGCTGGTCGCCGACCTGATGCTGACGCGCATGGGCGCCAGCAGCGGCGATCTCATCGTCGAAGGAACCTTCGCCGGCAATCTTCCCTTCTGTCAGACACTGGGCGCGCTGCGGACGCGGCAGCGCATCTTCGCTGCGCGCGACGCCGCAGGCACGGCGCGCGGTGCCGCGATGCTTGCGCATTGGCCGCCGTCCTATTCCATCACGGCTCCGACCCCCGTCGAAACGATCTCGATCGCAGGCCTCGATGCCTATCGTGAGGGCTGGACGGCAGCGCTCCCCTCACGAACGCTATGACAGCCCAAGCGCTCTGCTCCACCTTGCGCACCAATGCCTCGCGACGGACTTCGCGCCAGTTAGGTCATCCGAATCCAGGTGCCGTTGCCTGCCGAGGACTTCACCGCAGCATCGATGAACTTCACACCTGCCAGGCCATCCTCGACGGTCGGGAAAATCACCTCAGGATCCGGCTTCACGTTCGCTCTTGCCGCGTGGATGGCGCGCGCGGCCTCGGCGTAGATTGTTGCGAAACCTTCGAGGTAGCCCTCGGGGTGGCCCGAAGGGACGCGGGTGACACGAGCCGCCTCACCCATGGCGCCGGCGCCGCCGCGGGTCAGAAGCTGCTTGGGCTGGCCGTACGGCGTGAACCAGAGTTGGTTCGGATGCTCCTGCGCCCATTCGAGCCCGGCTTTGCTGCCGTAGACGCGCAGCGTGAGGCCGTTCTCATTGCCGACCGCGACCTGACTAGCCCACAGCATCCCCTTCGCCCCGCCCTTCCACTTCAGGAGGATCTGGACATCGTCATCGAGACGCCGCCCCTCGACAAAGGTCGACAGCTCCGCGAGCAGTTCGTCGAGCTCGAGCCCCGTGACGAAGCAGGCGAGATTATAGGCGTGGGTGCCGATGTCTCCGATGCAGCCGCCGGCGCCGGACCGGGCCGGGTCCGTCCGCCACGCCGCCTGCTTGTGGCTGCTTGCTTCCAGTCGCTCGGTCAGCCAATCCTGGAGATATTCGGCCCGGACCAGCCTGACTTCACCGAGGTCGCCATTCGCGATCATGGCGCGCGCCTGGCGAACCATGGGATAGCCCGTGTAATTGTGCGTCACCACGAAGACCCTGCCCGTCTTCCTGACCAACGCCACCAGCTCCTCGGCCTCGGCGACCGTCGTCGTCAGTGGCTTGTCGCAGATGACGTGGATTCCGGCTTCAAGGAACGCCTTCGCGACCGGACTGTGCATGTGGTTGGGGGTTACGATCGAGACCGCCTCGATGCCGTCCGCCCGCGCAGCTTCAGCCTTCGCCATCTCCTCGAATGAGCCATAGGCACGATCATCAGCGATGCCGAGCTCCTTCGCTGAGGCCTTGGCTCGAACCGGATCGGACGCGAGCGCGCCGGCAACCAGCTCGAACCGGTCGTCGATGCGAGCGGCAATACGGTGGACGGCACCGATGAAGGCGCCCTGACCGCCGCCGACCATGCCAAGCCGGATACGACCGCGATCGCCGGCTTCCTTGCTTGCTTCGATGGTCATTCTCTTCTCCTCGCTCAGGAGATGCCGAGCATCTTGCGGTTCGCCGCGTCGTCGGTGCCGGAGCCTGCGAAATCGTCGAAGGCTTGCTCGGTGACGCGGATGATATGGCTCTTGATGAAGTCGGCGCCCTCGCGCGCCCCCTGTTCGGGATGCTTCAGCGCACACTCCCACTCGAGCACCGCCCAGCTGCCATAGTCGTTCTGCGTGAGCTTCGAGAAGATGGCGCCGAAATCGACTTGGCCATCGCCCAGAGAACGGAAGCGGCCGGCACGGTCGACCCAGCTCTGAAACCCGCCATAGACACCCTGGCGACCGGTTGGGTTGAACTCGGCGTCCTTGACGTGGAAGGCCCTGATGCGCTGGTGGTAGATGTCGATGTAGTCGAGGTAGTCGAGCTGCTGCAGAACGAAGTGTGACGGGTCGTAGAGCAGATTCGCGCGCCCATGATTCTCGACCCGCTCCAGGAACATCTCGTAGGAGACGCCGTCGTGAAGGTCCTCGCCGGGGTGGATCTCATAGGCGAGATCGACGCCGTGCTCGTCGGCATAGTCCAGGATCGGCCGCCAACGCCTGGCAAGCTCGTCGAAGGCGGCTTCGACGAGGCCGGCCGGTCGCTGCGGCCACGGATAGACGTAGGGCCAGGCAAGCGCACCGGAGAACGTCGCCTGCGCGGTGAGTCCGAGCCGCCTGGAGGCCAGGATCGCGCGCTTGACCTGATCGATGGCCCACTCCGTGCGGGCCTTGGCGTCGCCACGCACTTCCGGCACGGCAAAGCCGTCGAATGCCGCGTCATAGGCCGGGTGAACGGCGACGAGCTGCCCCTGGAGATGGGTCGAGAGCTCGGTGATCGCCAGCCCATGGCGCGCCGCGATCCCCTTCACCTCATCAGCGTAGTCCTGCGACTCCGATGCCCGCGTGAGGTCGAAGAGCCGTCGATCCCAAGTCGGAATCTGAACCCCCTCGTAGCCGAGCGAGGCCGCCCATCCGCAGATCGCGTCGAAGGAGTTGAACGGCGCCACGTCGCCGGCAAACTGAGCGAGGAATATCGCCGGTCCCTTGATCATCTTCATCGAATGCTCCCTTCATGCCCCGCCCCTTACTGGCTTCCGGGAGAGGTCATCGGACATCATCATCACATAGGAAGGCCTCGTCCCGCCTCACAATTCCCTTCGGATAAGCGACATCAGACAAGGCCGCGCCTCCCGGCGCCCCCTCCTGCTTTGATATCGAATGGAAGTCCGGATGCACCACAGGTGGCATCTTCGCTGAGGCCATGACAGACCACCAACAAAGAAAAACCCCGGCAGTTTCCTGCCGGGGCTCTCCAATCAATCGGATGATTGATCTTAGAAGTTGCGCTGAGCGCGGAGCATCATGGTCAGCGAGTTCTGATCCTTCAGCTCGTAGGTCGCAGCCGGCTTCGCGAACGCGGCAACAGCAGGGGCATTGATGGCGCCCGAGTACTTCTGGTCGAGCATCGTGTAGCTCAGGTCAGCCGTGAACGCCAGGTTCTTGACCGGGGTCCAGACGGTGTTGACACCGATCACGCCGATGTTGAAGTCCGGGTTGCAGGTCGAACCAGCGACGGCGATCGTGGCGAAGTTCGCGCAGATCAGGCTCTTGCTCGTGTTGCCGTAGCCCATATGAGCATAGCCACCGTAGATGGCGCTGGCCCAGTTCGGGGTCCAGTTGTGGGTGTAACCACCGCGGAAGCCCCAAGCCTTGGTCGTCTCGATGCCGGTGCCGGCGCCGAAGACGCCGTCAGTGATACCAGCGAAACCAACGCTCTGGTAAGCACCAGCTAGGCCAGTGCCGCTGTACATCGAGAAGTTCTGCGGCCACGAGATGTTGCCGAAGACGTAGTGAGCCGCACCGTCGGCGTAGACGGCCTGCATGTTGATCGAGTCACCCGCACCGGTCGGGATGTTCTTGATCGACAAGGCGCCCTGCACAGCCCAGCCCCACTTGTCGGCTGGGTGGTCGGTGGCCTCGGTCGCACCGTAGTACGCACTGTGGATATCATGCGCGACAGCCGCGATCTGGAACAGACCCCAAGCCTGGTCAACACGAACCTGACCGACGATGTCGGGAGAACGGTTCGCACCCCAATCGTACGTGCCGTAGTTGCCCTGGATGAGGGCAGCGGCAGCATTCGCAGCAGCCGAAGTCGTAACAATGGCGCCTGCGCCGTTCACAGCACTGCTGGCCGCAAAGCCGGTCGCATTCCACAGGTTCGATTGACCGCCGCCATTGCCCGTCGTCTGATCCTGGATCGACACTGCGGCGGTGATGCCCTGGCCGAAGTCAGCCGTGTAGGTGGCCTGGTTCACACCGGTGACGAAGTTCGAGCCGCCCGGAATGGTATCGGGACCGCCAGCCGGATAGCCCGTCCACGGCGCATCGAAGATCGAGACGGTGCGACCGAAGGTGAAGCCAGCGAACTGGATGAAGGCGTGGTAGAGGCCGAGACCAGCGGCACCACCTGCAGCGGCTGACGGGTTGCTGGCGGAGACCGTTCCGGAGTCAACGCTGAACACCATGTCGGCGAAGGTGCGGACCACGCCGTACTCGGTTGCGGTGCGGGTATCGACCGTGAGGTCCATACGAGCGCGGCTGTAATAGTAGTTCGTCAGACGGTTGTTCGAGCCGCCGTTGAAGGTGCCCTGGCTAAACCGGAAGCCGTAGTCGTTAGCGCCGCCGAGGATCATGTCCGCGCGGACGTAACCACCCAGCTTGATGCAGGTGTCGGTGCCGGGGATGTAGTAGAAACCCGCACCGTACAGCGAGCAGATCTTCACGTATTCGACGGCCTTTGCCTTCAACGGAAGGTCGGCTGCCTGGGCTCCGCCAACGGCGAGCAGACCCGCCACTGAGCCGAGCAAAAGGCTCTTAAAGTTCATGTTAAACCTCCAAGTTGCTCTTCAGGGAAGGTCACTGACCCGGACGGCCAATTCCCCAACCCCCTCTAAATCACCGCCCTGGCCACCTTCGCGTCTTCGGACACACCCGCATGAACGCGAGGGACTTAAGCGATCCGAAAACTCGGAGAGCTGAGTTCAGAAAATTCAGTAAGTTACTGGATTGCCATGACTATCGGGATGCCTGTAAGTACAAGGTACCGTACAAATGGCACTGCTGATGGCTGGACTGACACGAACTTCTACGGGCGCGTACGTGGCCCGCAAGGTGATCCCCAAAGACATTCGAGTTGAGTACGCGGCGAGGTTTGGCAACGCTTGGGAAGAGAAGTTCCGCCTCGAAAAAGGCGCCTCAGATCATGAAGCGCGAGCGCGTTTCGGGGAGTGGTTGGCCGACATCGAGACGCGCATCGGCAGCCTTAGAGCCGCCAAAAGAAACGGCCCTCAACCCCTGACCCGTCAAAATGCCTACGCGCTGGCAGGCAGGTGGTATGATTGGTTCCTCACGCGACACGAACGGGACCTTCGTACGCCGGCCCATTGGCGAGACTTGGCTGACACCTTGGTCTGGAACGTGATACGTCCACATGCACCGGATGACTACGAAGAGCGCCCGAGGGACGATCCACATTGGGATTGGCAATTCGATCCGCAGGTCAGAGAAGCAATCCGCCCCGCCATCGCCGCTGAAGCCCAGACTGCTGCCTTCCTTTTGGAACAGGGCCTCAGCTTGTCTCCAGATGCCACCAATCTTTTCTTGGACGCCGTTAGCGACAACCTACTGCCGGCATTCCAGCGATTGGAAGCACTTTCACGTGGCGACTACTCGCCGGATGTCCATCAGCAGGGCTTCTCCCGATTTGCAGAGGCCGAGGGGAGTACTCCTGTCAGAGCGATGGAATTGTTCGAGGCTTGGAAGAAAGCTGTGCAGCCGGCGGAAGGAACGGTCTACCGATGGGTCACCGTGTTCAAGGAAGCTGATCGACATTTTCCCGATGTCCGAAACATCAGCTTTGAAAAGGCCAAGACGTGGATGAACGGGCTGGTCAATGAAAGGCGGTCAGCCGGAACTGTTGCAGTCGCATGGCGCACAGCCCTAAAGACGGTCTTTGGCTGGGGCGTTGCAGAAAAGATTATCGACAACAATCCGTTTCCACAGGTGCGGATCAGCGTGCCTCGAAAGAACATCGAACGTGAAACCAAAGCCTTTGATGATGCTGAGATCAAGATCATCTTGGCAGCAGCACTGCGATGTGATGACACGAAGTCACATCGAGAACGAGCGTTTAGATGGGTGCCTTGGATTTGTGCCTACACCGGCGCTCGCGCTGGCGAGATTACTCAACTTCGCGCGACCGACATTCAGGAGCGCAATGGGGCTCACTTCGCTAAGCTGACACCATCCGCTGGTAAGATAAAAACACGCAAGGCCCGGACAGTACCGCTTCATCAGCACCTTATTGCACAGGGGTTTCTCAATTTCGTCGAACGAGCCCAAGGCGGGCCACTGTTTTACTCTACAAAGCGGCGGCGGGTCACAAAGGTCGAAGATGGACCTCGGCAGAGCCCCGCTGAGCGCATGAGGTCCCAGGTTGGCACTTGGGTCCGCTCACTCGGTATCACCGATCCAGAGTTAAGCCCCAATCACGCATGGCGCCACACGTTTAAGGCTATGGCAGCCCGGGTAGGCATCGACGAACGTTATAGCGACGCAATCACAGGGCATTCGCCCGCGACAATCGGACGAGCATACACGAAGCCTCTTCCGCAGGACCTCGCCGAAGCTGTGAAGAAATTTCCGATGTACAAGGTGGACTGATGTCGCCTCCCGGCCAACTCAATATCGTTGCTGATCTTCTCGTGTGCTGCTCGCCGCAGGCGTAACTCGGGAGGAAATCGCCGCCGAGAAGGCCGCACAACTAGCGAAGCTGAATGAGAACGGGGCTGCAGTTGGCTCGGGTATAATACCATAGAGCAATAACCGCACATGGGCTGAGGTACACCTGCGTGCGGTCACATCAGCCCTATACGCAGTGCTGAGACAACTTGTCGGAACACGATGCTCATGGGGCAACGAGAGGAAGACCACATTGTTGAAACACTCCGCTGTCCCGGAGACGGAGGCATCCAATGGAACTGAGCTGCGAGATGCCACCTTCGCTTCCCTTGAGGGACACGCGAGCACCGAAGCGGCGCAGGCTCTCACCGAGGCTGTTAACGAGCAGGTGCTGCGTCTGTTAGCCCACAGAGAGTTTTTCGGAAAGTCCAAGGCGAACCGCAACAAGCTCAAGCCAGCTATCGCGGCTTTCTTAGCTGATCTGCTGAGCGCTGAGGGCAATTGGGTTTATCGGTCACTCAAGACAGACGGCTTCACGGGAGCTCCAGTCGGTGCCCGCGTGTTTATTTCGCTCCAAGATGCAATGCGAGAGCTTGGCCTTGTGGAGCACCGTCCAGGAGTTACTGAACGCTGGGTCCGTTTTGACGAACACGGGCCGCCATTGGCCTCGCGGCGTAGGGCCGCGCGTTATCGTCCTGCCGATGCGCTCTTAGCGCTGGCGGGCGAGCACGGAATAGGCTTTGACAATGCGCTAGACCATTTTGACTACGGCTTGCCGAAGCAGCCGCTTCAGAAACGCGCCGCCAGCACATGGGATGGTGGCCGCAAGGTGCAAGGACGCCGACTGAAGTTCGAGCACACGGACCTGTCTCTGAAGCTGGAAGCGGACGTGCGGGAGCTGAATGAATTTCTTGCAAAGCAGACCTTCGGCGGTGGCTGCATACACCGTGGCTATGTCCGCATCTTCCAGAATGGCGACGCCGCAGACTTTAATTGGGATCAGGGCGGGCGTCTGTACAGCCAACCGGCAGACAAGAACTACCAACAGCAGAGCGGCAAGAAGCGCCTTGAGATGACAATCAATGGCTCGCCCGTAGTCGAAATTGATCTGCGAGCGAGCTACCTGACCATCTTCTACGCTTGGCATGGCTTGCAACTCGACAGGCGACAGGACCCTTACGTTATCCCCGGACTAGGCGACGAGGCGCGCGCCGTCGTGAAGCTTTGGGTGGCCGCGACGTTCGGGAGCACTGGCCCGCTGCGCAATTGGCCTGCGGTCATCCTGAAGGATTACGAGGAAGAGCACCACCATCCTCTGGACACCAATCGGTACCCTGCGGTCGAGCTAGGTGAGCTGATAACCAAGCACCACCCGCTTCTCGGCCAGTGGGGCCAACCGCTCAAGGATGGCCGGGTGCGCACTTGGGCTGATCTTATGTTTGATGAGAGCCGCGTTGTCGTCGCAGCGATGCAAGGGTTGATGCGGGATGGCATCCCGAGCTTAGCGGTGCATGACAGCCTGATTGTGCCTGAACAGCATGAGCGCCGAGGCGCAATGGCGTTGATGGGGGCTTTCGGGGGCCATTTCCGCGTGGGCCATATCCCCGTCAGGCCGAGCCTCAAAGTCAACAGCAGGCAGGGAGAACACCTGTTTGTGCCATAATGGCCCCCTTACCCCCCTTAGACCTATTAGGGATTGGGGATATAGCTAATAGCAACAGCCAACCCCCCAGCGCACATCGCCTATAACGGAGAACGAATTTGACGATCATCCGTCCACAAGGGCCGAACAGCAGGTTGGGGCTGAAATCGGCGGCCGTATCTGTACCAACGGCTGGTGGTCTGACTTTGGGGTCGAACAGGGCTTCAACCACAATGCCCCTGTAGGACTCTAGAAAGCCCGTGGGGCGTTTGACGCTAGGCCCGGTCCTCCCCAGCGGGTAGCCAGACCGGCCACCAGTGGACTCCCTAGAGTCATACAGGACTCCCGCTCCGCGTGGGCCCGGTAGGTGTGGGCCCCTACGGTACTCCCAGGAAGCACACCGCCCTGTTGAACTGAGCAAAGGCCAAAGCCTTTAGCCCGACAATTTTGAAGCCATAGGGGCCCAAAGTTTCCGGGAGGGGCCCCCGGCTGCCCCGGAGTCCCTTAGCTAAGCTATGTCGCAGCTAAAGCAGGCGGCGCTTTAGCCGGGTCCTCAGCTCTCCTCTAGAGCCCGATAGACCGACGCACGGCCAATCCCGAGAGCTTTAGCAATGGCTGATGCGCCTCTCCCTTCCGCGTGCAGTGCCTTCACTTTGGCGACATCCACCGAGGGCTTGCGTCCTTTGTAGACCCCACGGGCCTTAGCGCCCGCAATGCCTTCCAGTTGACGTTCACGGCGTAAGTTGGTCTCGAACTCAGCGAACACGCCCAGCATGTCGAGGAAGCATTTTCCCGCTGCTGTGCTCGTATCGATGGGTTGCTCTGTGGCACGCAGGGATGCACCGCGAGCCTTCACGCTCCGCACGATGTCCTGAAGGTCACCGATGCTGCGCGCCAACCGGTCGATGCGCGTTACCATCAGCACGTCACCGGAGCGGAGAAAGTCCAACACGGTAAGCAGGGCCTCGCGGCCGGTGGTGGTGGTACCCGTCCGCTTCTCAGAGCGGATCAGGTCGCAACCAGCGGCACGCAAGGCGGCTTCCTGTACAGCAAGGTTCTGGTCGGTGGTGCTAACGCGAGCGTAGCCGATAGTTGTCATTCAAGGCTCCATGTCTCAATGAGGTCTAGACCCTGAGATCATGATGTCTCGAAAATATGAAGTCAATCTTATTGAGACGTTTTTCCTGTCTCACCGCGCTGTCTCACACGCGTATACCCTTATCGAACACCTGGATGCCCAAAAGCAAAGACCCCCGGCAGTTTCCTGCCGAGGGCCCTTAGTTTGATCTGTGAGACTAGATCAGAAGTTGCGCTGAGCGCGGAGCATCATGGTCAGCGAGTTCTGATCCTTCAGCTCGTACGTAGCAGCCGGCTTCGCGAAGCCCGCAACGGCCGGGGCCGCGATGGTGCCCGAGTACTTCTGGTCCAGATGGGTCCAGCTCAGGTCGGCCGTGAACGCCAGGTTCTTGACCGGAGTCCAGACGGTGTTGACACCGACGACGCCGATGTTGAAGTCCGGGTTACAGGTCGCAGTGGCGCCAAAACCTGCTGCGACGAAGTTGCCGCAGATCAGCGCCTTGCTCGCGTCACCGTACTTCAACTGAGCATAGCCACCGTAAACGGCGCTGGCCCAGTTCGGGCTCCAGTTGTGGGTGTAACCACCGCGGAAGCCCCAAGCCTTGGTCGTCTGGATGCCGGTGCCGGTGCCGAAGACGCCGTCGGAAATACCAGCGAAACCAACGCTCTGGTAAGCAATGCCGCTGCCGCTGTACATCGACCAGTTCATCGGCCACGCGATGTTGCCGAAGACGTAGTGAGCCGCACCATCGGCGTAGACGGCCTGCATGTTGATCGAGTCACCCGCACCAGTCGGGATGTTCTTGATCGACAAGGCGCCCTGCACAGCCCAGCCCCACTTGTCGGCGGGGTGATCGCTGGTCTCAAACGCGCCGTAGTACGCACTGTGAATGTCATGCGCGACAACCGCGATCTGGGCCAGACCCCAAGCCTGGTCAACACGAACCTGACCGACGATGTCGGGAGAACGCTGAGCGCCCCAATCGTAGACGCCGTATGTACCCTGGATCAGGGCAGCGCCCGCAGCAGCCGTAGTCGCAAAGCCGGTCGCATTCCACAGGTTCGACTGACCGGAGCCATTGCCCGTCGTCTGATCCTGGATCGACACTGCGGCGGTGATGCCCTGGCCGAAGTCAGCCGTGTAGGTGGCCTGGTTCACACCGGTGACGAAGTTCGAGCCGCCCGGAATGGTATCGGGACCGCCAGCCGGATAGCCCGTCCACGGCGCATCGAAGATCGAGACGGTGCGACCGAAGGTGAAGCCAGCGAACTGGATGAAGGCGTGGTAGAGGCCGAGACCAGCGGCACTGCTCGTCGGAATGGACGGGTTGCTGCCACCGATGGTGTTGGAGTCTTGGGTGAAGACCAGGTCAGCGAAGGTGCGGACCACGCCGTACTCGGTCGCCGTGCGAGTATCGACCGTGAGGTCCATACGAGCGCGCATGTAGTAGTAGTTCGTCAGACGGTTGTTCGAACCGCCGTTGAAGTTGCCAGTGCTCCACTGGAAACCGTAGCTGTTGGCGCCGCCAAGAATGTAGTCAGCGCGCACATAGCCACCCAGCTTGATGCAAGTGTCGGTGCCGGGGATGTAGTAGAAACCCGCACCGTACAGGGAGCAGATCCTCACGTATTCGACGGCCTTCGCCTTCAAGGGAAGATCGGCCGCCTGCGCTCCGCCAACAGCGAGCAGACCCGCCACTGAGCCAAGCAAAAGGCCCTTCAAGTTCATTGTTAAACCTCCAGATTGAAGCTTCGTACAATCCCTCGTACAAAGCCGTTTGAACTGCCCGCGAAAACTCGTTGAAAATCAACGCATCCGCCTAGTTCAGGTCTACTTAAGCGAAAGACCTAAACGGGACGACCTTGGGATGCCCCCCTCCGTCGCCTGATCACCATGATCGATGGCCATTGCACACGCAACAACCGAACGGGCGCGAACAGCCTCGAATATCCCGAATCTGATCATGTGTTGCACAAAAATCACGCACCGACCGAGGCGCGAAAAATATCGCAACCTATTGATTCACTGATGGAAAAATTCATTCACAGCCTCGTTACAGCCCAAGGCGCAAACCGACCGCTCCGATGTGCATGCGGCCTGGATGGGTTGCGCGGGGCCCCTCCACGGCGTGGAAAAGCGAATCGAGCAGACCTGAAGAACCACTGCGATGCATCGCAACGGGCGATCCAAATATCGAACGAAGAAACAGGATTTCGGGGCGACAATCGCTGCAGAATCGCCAGTCGTTCAGGTTCCGCGCCGGGCAAGATCTCGCAGCCAGTGGCGGAAGGGCAACAATCGGGACCCCTAAATGCGACGGCGGGGTCGTGTCCGGCGTCGATCACTCCGAAGGTTTTCAGCCCCTCGCGTCCACTCACCGCCGGCCGGCCGGGTTCTCACCCGCGGTGAATTCCGAGATCCAAGCGACTGGATGGCATCGGAAACATTGCCGGTTCCCCGCGCGTCCAAGGCGAAGTGCAGGACGATCGTCTGATCTCTTCAACTTTTCCGCGCAGGCGCTTGGATCGGCCATGCCATGCACCGCCACAATCTGCCCGAGCCGGCCGCGGCCAGGCGGGCGGTACACTCATACGATGCTATTCCTTCTTCTCATCAAGCAGCTTGGCCACGCGCCGCAAGCCGAGCAGATAACCCTGATTGCCGAAGCCGGCGATAACCCCGTCAGCCCGTTTGGAGATGAACGAGTGGTGGCGGAATTCCTCGCGTTTGTGCACGTTGGAAATGTGCACCTCGATCACGACCCCCTCGAACGTGTTGAGAGCATCCAGGATGGCGACCGACGTATGGGTGAAAGCTGCCGGGTTCATCACGATGCCGGCAGCCGTCTCGCGCGCCTCATGAATCCAGTCGATCAGCTCGTATTCCCTGTTGGATTGATGGAAGCGAATCTCAAGGCCGAGCTCCTTGGCTAGCGCCCGGCAATCCCGCTCCACGTCCGCAAGCGTCTCGTGACCGTAGATGTGGGGCTGACGCTTTCCGAGCAAGTTGAGATTCGGCCCGTTCAGGACGTAGACAAGACGGCTCATGGAAGTACTCCGTTCAGTGATGGGCGAGGATTTCGCCAAGGAACTGCCTGGTGCGGGCGTGCTGCGGATTGCGGAAGAAGGCGTCGGGTGCGCCTTCTTCGATGATCTGTCCTTCAGCCATGAAGATGACCCGGTCCGCAACCTGGCGGGCAAAGCCCATCTCGTGGGTGACGCAAATCATGGTCATTCCGTCGTTGGCGAGGCCGATCATCGTATCGAGCACCTCCTTGACCATCTCAGGGTCGAGAGCCGAGGTCGGTTCATCAAACAGCATCACCTTCGGCTGCATGCAGAGCGCACGCGCGATCGCAACGCGCTGTTGCTGCCCGCCCGAAAGTTGAGCCGGATACTTCTCGGCCTGATCACCGATGCGGACGCGCTCCAGGTATCTTCGCGCGGTCGCCTCCGCCTCGGACTTGCCGATGCGGCGCGCGCGGATAGGCGCGAGCATGCAGTTCTGCAAGACCGTCATATGCGGAAAAAGATTGAAGCTCTGAAAGACCATGCCGACGTCCTGGCGAACCACATCAATAGCCTTGATGCTGTCGTCCAACCGATGCCCGTTCACCACGATACGGCCCTGCTGGATCGGCTCGAGGCGGTTGATGCAGCGGATGAGAGTCGATTTGCCCGAGCCGGACGGACCGCAGAGCACGATCTTTTCGCCCTTCCGCACCGTGAGATCGACATCGCGAAGCGCCTGGTACTCGCCATACCACTTCTGCACGCCTTTCATTTCGATCAGGATCTGATCCTGCATGGATTCCGCCTCCACCATCGAACGACGGCCGACGCGCACAGCGCGCCGGCCGCTCGCATTGACTATTGAACCGTGAACGGAACGCCGGGGACTGAGTCCGGGAAGATCGGAACGGGCGCCTTCATCCATTTGGCGTAGAAGCTGGCCAACTTGCCGTTGGTCTTGATCTGGTCGATGAACTTGTTGACCGTCTCGTTCCACTCCTTGTCACCCAGGCGGGTACAGGCGCCGTTGTACAGAGCCGTGAAGTGAAGCTTCGGCTCGAACCCAAGTTCGGGCTTTGCGGCGTTCAGACGCTGCGGGTAGAAGCTGTTTGCGCCGACGGCCTGGACCTGACCGGACAGCAGCGCCTGGATCGTGGCCGCGTCATCATCGAACCTGCGGATTTCGGTGCCCGCTGGCGCATTGTTGGTGACCTGGGTGTCCTGCGTGGAGGACCTCGGAACGCCGATCACGAACTTGGCCATGTCGGCATTGCTGTTGATCGGGGTCGCCTGGGCCGCGACAAGCGTGATCTCATTGGCAACATACGGCTTGGAATACTGCACCGCCTTTGCGCGTTCGGGCAGCATGGCCATGGTCGCGAACAGAATGTCTACGCGGCCTGTGGTGAGCGACGGAATGCGATTGGCTACCGCCAGGGGGACGAACTCGGCCTTCACGCCGAGATATTCAGCGAAGGCGCGGCCCATGTCGGCATCGATGCCATCCTGCTTTCCCGAACTATCGACATAGCCCCACGGAGGATTGTCGCCCTGAATGCCGATAACGACGACGCCCTTCTTCTTCACGTCTTCCAACGTGCCGGCCTGCGATTTGCCTGCGGCCCCGATGGCCATCAGCATCAGCAGCGCGATGCCGAGCCGGCGACGATTGAGTGAAAGCAACATGAATTTTCTCCTCCTGGTGATGGCTTTATATGATTGGGCAGGTGCGCCGTTCCTACCTTTGACTGGCCAAGGCGAGCCTGGCCTCCATCCGGCTGCCCCACCACGAGAGTGGCCAGCAGAGGACGAAATACATTGCGCCGACCACGCCGAAGACGAGCAACGGCTGGAAAGTCTGGTTCGAAACGATTTGACCGGCGCGGGCGAGCTCGATGAAGCCGACGATGGCGGCGAGCGAGGTACCCTTGATCAATTGCACGAGATAGCCGATGGTTGCCGGCAGCGAGATGCGGATCGCCTGCGGCAGCACGATGTCGCGCATGCGGGACGAATAGTGCAGCCCAAGCGCCATCGCCGCCTCGGTCTGCCCGCGCGGCACCGCCTGGATCGCTCCGCGCCAGATCTCGCCAAGGAAGGCGGAGGCGTTCACGGTGAACCCGATCGCCACCGCGACGAACGCGTCGAGCTTCAGCCCGGTCAACGCCAATCCGTAGTACACGACGAAGAGCTGCAGCAGCAGCGGCGTGCCCTGGAATATCCCGATGTAGACGCGGACGGTCCATTCGACCCACTTATGACCACAAGTGCGCAAAAGCGCGACGGCAAGGCCGGCGGTGCAGCCACCTGCGAAAGCGACGAGCGTCAGCAGCACTGTCCATTGCAGCCCACGCAGCAGGAAGCCAAACTCGGGAAGACCAAAATGCGGTGCCATGATCTCCCCGTCAGCGTGTCGGATAGGAGAAGAAGCGGTGGGAGATGGCCGCAAAGCCCAGCATCAGTAGCCACGAGATCGCGAGATAGAGGAAGGTGACGGAAAAATAGACCTCGAAGCTGCGGAACGTGTCGCTTTCGATGCGCTGCGCAACCGACGTCAATTCGTAGGCCGATACCGCCGAACAGATCGATGAGGTCAGCGTCAGCATGATGAATTGCCCTGTGAGCGAGGGGTAGATCGCACGAAGCGCGGGCTTGAGCACGATGAAACGGAACACTTGCCCCTTGTGCAGTCCGAGCGCGTAGCCGGCCTCTATTTGCCCCTTGTGAATGGATTGCACCCCGCCGCGGATGATCTCGATGGCGTACGCGCCGCCATTGACGCCGAGTGCGATAATGGCAGTAGCGGTTGGATTGAGCTTCAACCCGATGAGCGGCAAGGCGAAGAACAGAAAGAATATCTGCACCAGGAAAGGCGTATTGCGCACCATCTCGACGAAGCCGATCACGAGAGCACGCAACCAGGCCGCTTTCGAATCGCGCGCCGCGACGCCCGCGACACCGATCATCATCGCGAGCGTCATGCCGGCAAGTGCCAGGCCCAACGTACCCGCACAGCCCCACAGCAGCGCGGGCATCGCATGCCAAACCACCGAGAAATCGAGCGTGTAGCCCATCTTGCGTTTCCTCTCGGGCGTTGTTCGTGCCGCTCGCCCATCGGCCTGACGTCATCCTCCCAGTGATGCGAACGTCGCGAAGAAGACGTCTGGATCAGGTGCGATGTCCGTGAACAGGCGGAATGCTTCGGTGCCCTGGTAGATCGCCATGCCGGCGCCATCGAGCGTGCGGCAGCCGAGGGTGCGGGCCGCGCGCAGCAGCGCGGTTTCCAGCGGGAAGTAGACGATCTCAGCGACCCACAGATCGGGACGCAGCAGGGCCGTCGGCAGCGGCGTCCCTGGATATTTGTCCATGCCGATCGGCGTCGCGTTGACGATTCCGTCTGCAGCAGCCACAGCCGCCTCGACATCCTGGCCAACCTTTAAGCGCCCTTCTTCAAATCGGGGGGACAATCCGTCGACCACGCTCTGCGCCTTGACCGGGTCGATGTCTATGATGGTCAGTTCCTGCACGCCGAGCTTCATGAGCGCGAAAGCGACCGCCGAGCCTGCGCCCCCCGCACCGAACTGAACGACGCGACGAAGCGACGCACCTTGCATGTTGCGACGAAAGTTCTCGGCGAAGCCGAACCAGTCGGTGTTGTGGCCAGTCATTCGACCGTTCCTGATGACCACGGTGTTCACGGCACCAAGCGCCTTTGCGTCGGGCGAGAGCTCGTCCAGGAGTGGAAGGATCGCCTGCTTGCACGGATGGGTCACGTTCAACCCGTCAAAGCCCATCCGCTTTGCGGCCCTGAGCAATTCCGGCAAGGTCTTCACGCCGAGCTTCAACTCGGACAGATCGATCTTCTTGTAGAGATAGCGGATGCCGGCGGCGTCAGCGGCGGCTTCGTGCATGGGCGGCGTGCGGGACGCAGCAATGCCGCTGCCGATCAGACCAACGAGAAAGCTGGATTTGGGAGGCATGTTCGGGATCGCTCGTCAGCTCAAAGGGACAGTCAACTCGGCGATGACCTGAGCCGTGCCGGGTCGAACCCCCCGCCACCAGGCAAAAGCTTCCGCCGCCTGCTCCACCAACATTCCGACGCCATCGGCCAGCTTGGCTACGCCTTCGACATGGGCCGCTTGCAGAAAGGAAGTCAATCCCTTGCCATAGGCAAGCTCGTAGGCCAGCTCCGCACCGCGGAAGACATTGCCCGGCAGTGGCGGCATCTCACCGCGCAGGCTGGCCGACGTCGCGTTGACCACGACGTCATACCCCTTGGTAAGATCGGCCAGTTCAGCATAACCGCTGACGATCAGGGGACCATAACCGGCAAACTCTTCGGCCAAAGCCACAGCCTTTGATAAGGTACGATTGACGAGCACCAACTCGGACGGCTCCTGGCGCAGGAACGGCAGCAGCGCGCCACGCGCCGCGCCGCCGGCACCGAGAATCAGGACGCGGCGTCCGGCCATTCTTACGCCGAGATTGACCGTGATGTCACGCACCAGGCCGACACCGTCGAAATTCTCGCCAATGATCCGATCGCCGACGAACTTCAGGCAGTTTACGGCGCCAGCTCGGTCGGCGCTCTCGGATAGCTCGTTTGCGTAGGCGAAGGCATCGAGCTTGAACGGAGCGGTGATGTTCAGCCCCTTGGCCCCCTCTGCCCGGAATTGATCAACCCGCTCGCTGAAGCCGTTGAGGGGCCCCTCGATCGCCTCATAGACAAGGTCCTGTCCCGTCATTCTGGCGAAAGTGCCATGGATGAGAGGTGATTTGCTGAAGCCGATCGGATTGCCGATCACCGCATAACGGTCGCTCATCGCTCACTCCTGCACTGCGACTTCGTTGAAGAGGACGCCGTCGCGCACCATCGCCTCGATGGTTTCGGCCGCCACTCCCAGCGAGGCGGCAATGCGGCGATTGTCCTGGCCGAGCAGCGGCGCTGGGGTCCGCACGGTGGTGTCGCAATCGGAGAAGCGGAAGGGCAGGTTCGGCAGCGTCACCTTGCCGAGCACAGGATGCTCCTGCTCGACCAGCATGCCACGCGCGTGGATCTGCGGATCCTTCACCACCTCTTCGATGGTCTGCACGGGAGCCGACGGCACACCTGCTTCCTCAAGTGCCGCAAGACAGGCGTCCCGGGAGGGCTGCGACAGCGTCCAGTTGCGCACAATCTCCATCGCTTCAGCGTAGTGGGCGTTGCGCGCGGCAGGGGTGGTGAAGCGTTGGTCGGAGGCCAGATTGTCTCCCCCGATCAGGCTCGCCAATCGTCTCCACGCATCATCGACTTGCGCGGCGACGACGAGATTGCCGTCCTTTGCCGGAAAGACGCCATAGACGGTCGAGTCCGGCTGTCCGCTTCCGGTCTGCTTCGGCAGGTCCGTCCCGCCAGAGAAGAAGTAACGCTGCACCGCATAATCGTGCATCGAGACCATGCAGTCGTATAGCGCGAGATCGATGTGCTGGCCGCGCCCGGACGACGCGCGGCCGACCAGCGCGGCATTGACGGCGGCCACACCGTGAATGCCGGTGTACATGTCCGCCAACGGCATGCGAAGCAGCGGCGGCGCTTCGCCGGGGGTGCCGAGTTGTGCCAAGGCACCCGACATCGCCTCTGCGATCAGGCCGAAGCCCGGACGATCGGCATAGGGACCGGTGTGGCCATAAGCCGAGACCGAGCAGTAGATCAGTCTGGGATTGCGCGCCGACAACGCCTTGTAACCGAGCCCGAGGCGCTCGAGTGCGCCGGGGCGGTAGTTCTCGATGAAGACGTCGGCCGTGTCGACGAGCTTCATCATCATGTCGAGACCGCGCGAATCGCGCAGATCGATGCACAATCCCTGCTTCCCCATGTTCTGCTGCAGGAAGTAGCCGGATTGTCCGTCCTTGAAATACCCGTGAGCGCGGCCCGCATCGCCTTCCTTCGGACGCTCCACCTTGATGACCTCAGCGCCCATCGCAGCGAGGCAACGGCCCATGAACGGACCTGCCAGGAAATGGCTGTAGTCGATGACGCGAATGCCTTTGAGCGGCAGATCTTGCGCGGTCATGCCTGTGCTCCTGCGGCTTCGGTCTTCGGGCGCATCGGAATCATCAACCTGTGTTCGCCAAGTTGCACCACTTCGCCGCGCTGATTGATCAGCTCCGATGGCAGCACCACGATGCCCCACCCTTCCCGCTTTGTTGCGCGCATCGAGCCGACGCGGAACTTCACGTGCACGGTGTCGCCGAGCTTGATCGGCAGCTTGAAATCCCAGGTCCAACCCAATGACATTCCCGGGAGGAAGCGATAGTCGGCGCGGGTCTTCAAACCATCGGCGAGCGACAGACCAAACAGCCCGTGCGCGACGCGCGTGCCGAATGGCGTGGTCTTGGCGTACTCCTCGTCGACATGAACAGGCGTGAAATCACCCGTCAGTTCGGCATACGCATTCACCATCGCTTCGGTCACCGTCACTGCGGGGGTGACGCATTCGTCACCGACCTTGGCATCGTCCCAGTAGCGTTCGTCGGTCATATCGCTTCTTCCTTATGCCCGTGGATTGATCGCCAGCGCCGCTTCCACCGCGCCCGCACTGGCTTGCAAGATTTCGACGTTCAGCCCGCCCGGCAGTTCGAGCCAGTTCGGTCCGGCGGGCAGTGCTTTGGCACCCCACGCGGCGGCGCGGGCGAGCACACCTTCGTAATCGTCGACCATGATGCCGAGATGGGCGAGACGCCCCTCCGGTCCGACGAAGTGCGGATCCTCGATCAGTTGCACGCTTCCGAGCACCCAGACCTGACGCGGGCGCGCACCATCAGCCGGTTGCTCATCGCGAATAGCGAGACCAAGCACCTCACGAAAGAAGCCGACGTGACGATCAACGTCAGGCACCCGGATCGCGACGTGTTCGACGTAGGCGCGGGGCAACGACATCGTCTCAGGCCTTTCCCGGATAGTCGCTGCGGGCGTATTCGAGCCCTTTGACCAATGCGACGAGGGTAGAATTGACGGGGGTCGGTACGTTCAGCTTGGCACCCCAACGCACGACCGAGCCGTGAATGTAATCGATCTCGGTCAGGTTGCCGGACTGCAAGCTCTGCAACATCGACGTCTTGAACTCGGGCGGAAGTCCGGCAGACGCCATCGTCCAGGCCTGCCGCGGATCCGCAATCGAGATATTCACGCCGGCCGCCTGCGCCACCGCGATCCCCTCCGCGATTGCGGCCAGCGCGCAATCTTCCAGGATCGGCAACGAATAGAGGCCGCCATAGGTCAGCCCGGTAACGGCGGTGATTCCTCCTCCGGCGACGTTGATGAACAACTTGTCCCACATCGTGCCCAAGATGTTGTCGCTGAGCAGCGTGAGAATGCCGGCACGATTGAACGTTTCGGAGATTCGTCGTGCGCGTTCCGTCAAACGACCATCGAGCTCGCCGATGATGGTTTCCTTGCCGATCACGCCCGAGCGAACATGACCAGGGCCGAGCAACACGCCGCCAACATAGGTCTTGCCTGCCATGACACGGTCGGGACCGACTTCCTCCGACAGAATGTCCTCGTGACCAAGCCCGTTTTGAAGCGACATCACGACAGTCTGCGGCCCAATGATCGGCGCAGCTGCGCGAATGGCATCTCGCGTGTGGTAGGATTTGACCAGTACGATGACGAGGTCCGCCTCGACCCCCACCTGGGTCGCGGAGGTGCACGCAGTAACCTTCACGACGGTCTCGATGCCACCTTCGAGCAACCTGAGGCCACCGGCATTGATCGCGTCGATATGCGCCTGGAACGGATCGATGAGCCAGACCTCGGCCCCGCCACGTGCCAGCGTGCCGCCGATGGTGGAGCCCAAGGCCCCCGCTCCGATAAAGCAGATCCTCATCTGAACGCTTCTCCCGCGCCTTGCCTGGCGTTGGAAGCGAGGTAGCAGGCTGACCTATATTTGGATATACTATGATCCTTATAATCGTTATTGTGATTTGCAATGAAGCTTCAGGATCACGCCGAGACCAACCTGCTGGACCCGCGCCTGCTCAGGCTGTTCGACGCATTGTTCACCACGAGCAGCGTCACCAAGGCAGCCGAGAAGCTCGGTCAAAGTCAGCCGACCATTTCGATCTGGCTGGCGCGCTTGCGAAAGGAATTGGACGATCCGCTCTTCATCCGGTCGGCGGAGGGGATGCTGCCGACGCCGCGCGCCGAGGCTCTCATCGGCACGGCCAGACAGGCGCTGGAAATGCTACGTCGCCTGGCGGAGCTTCGCATCGACTTTGATCCGACGATCGCAAAGCGCCGTTTTACCATCTGCATGACGGATGGAAGCCACGTCACGCTGCTTCCGGCCATCCTCGCTCACGTTCGCAGCGTCGCGCCGGGCATCCGCATCGAGGCGGCACAGATCGGCGCGGACACCCCACGGATGCTACAATCCGGCGAAGCCGATCTGGCGCTCGGCTACATCTCGGATCTCGACGCGGGACACTTCCAGCAGGCACTCTTTCCGCAGGATTGGGTCTGTCTGGCGAATGCGAGACATGCCCGGATCCGGGACCGCATCACCGCAAAGGACTTCAGGCGCGAGGCGCACGTCCTCATACACTCCGGCACTGGACATCAGTTGCTGGCGGACGCACTAAAGGAGCAGCGGATGGTCCTTGACGTTGTGCTCGAGCTCCCCGGTTTTTTGGGGCTTCCCACAATCGTCGGGACGACTGATCTGATCGCCACCCTTCCAAGGCACATCGGTGAAACGTTGGCTCATTATTACGGACTGCGCGTGCTCGACTGCCCGCTGCCGATCGCCGGGTTTACGGTGAAGCAATATTGGCACGCCCGCTTCCATCACGACCCGGCAAGCCAATGGCTGCGTGGCGTGTGCGGGGAGCTTTTCCAGCAGCAGGACGTGCGGGGTCTGCATCGTTCAGGTCGGCCGAAGAAACGAAAGCCACGCGATTTGCAGCCGTAGTGGAGCGCTTGATGAGGGCGGAAGCTAAGCAGCCAAATGCTGCTGCTACCGCCGTCGCATCAGATCAACCGGCAACTTGCCGCGCAATGAACTAGTAGTTCGTGGCGTTCTTCTCGTTGGGAATGCCTTCGATCGGGCATTCAGCGGTTCCTACGGTCGGGCGGGTCATTGCCTCGACCATATCCCGGGTGCCTTCGGGGTCGGCGATCCACTTCGAATAGAAGTCATAAGGACAGGCTGCGAGGCCCTTCGCGCTTTCGCCCGAATTGATCGTTCCGGTGTAGCCACGATGCAGCAGCTTGAAGAGATGGTTCTGCGACTGGTTGTTGCGGCGGGCATCGCGGATAAGGCTCTTCGACAGGCCGGCGTACTGGATGCCATACTCCTCCTCGCCGGTCTCACCAAGCGTCCGGCCATCGAAGCCGACGATCGCTGAGTGACCGAAATAGGAGTAGACGCCATCGAAGCCCGCGGCGTTGGCCACCGCGACATAAACATTGTTGGCCCAGGCCATCGCCTTCGAGATCATCACCTGCTGCTCCTTGGCCGGATACATATAGCCTTGGCAACGCACGATCAGCTCTGCGCCCTTCATCGCGCAGTCGCGCCAGATCTCCGGATAATTGCCGTCGTCGCAGATGATCAGACTGATCTTCAGCCCCTTCGGGCCTTCCGAGACATAAGTGCATTTGCCCGGATACCAGCCCTCGATCGGCACCCACGGCATGATCTTGCGATACTTCTGCACGATCTCGCCGTTGTCGTTCATCAGGATCAGCGTGTTGTAGGGCGCCTTGTGCGGATGCTCCTCATGGCGCTCGCCGGTCAAGGAGAACACGCCCCATACCTTCGCCTTGCGGCAAGCTTCGGCAAAGATCGCAGTCTCTTCGCCCGGCACCTGCGAGGCGGTCTCGTACATCTCCTTGGCGTCGTACATGATGCCGTGGGTCGAGTATTCCGGAAAGATCACGAGATCCATGCCGGGCAGACCGAGCTTCATGCCCACGACCATGTCGGCAATCTTGCGGGCGTTGTCGAGCACCTCGGCCTTGGTATGCAGCCGCGGCATTTTGTAGTTGACGACGGCAACGCCGACCACGTCATTGCTGGAAGAAATGTCACCATGAAGCATTTGAAAACGCCCTTCGGTTCTGGTTCGAGCTTCTGATCCGTTGCGGTCCGCGTCAGTGGCTGATCATCCAGGGCCGCGCGGTCGGGAAGCCGACAGCGCCGCTCTTGCTCTTGGTCACGAGCCGTCCCGGTTTCTTCTTGCTGCCGGTCCC
Organism: Bradyrhizobium sp. USDA 4472; assembly: GCF_054058595.1. NCBI lineage: Bacteria > Pseudomonadati > Pseudomonadota > Alphaproteobacteria > Hyphomicrobiales > Nitrobacteraceae > Bradyrhizobium > Bradyrhizobium sp. USDA 4472. The sequence goes on along the minus strand of NZ_JBSSAM010000001.1, from coordinate 4,774,319 downwards.
GCAGCAGCCGCAGCCCGGACCATGGGTGGCCTTGTACTGGTCGAGCGTCTTCGGCGCGTGCTTGCTGCGCTCATTGGTGGCGTGCGCCTTGCGCTTGTCACCGGGCATGCAGAAGAACGCCGGCGCGGTGAGGATCACGCGCGGCGATTTCATCTCGCAGCGCGGACAATCCTGCGGCGCGTCGCATTCGGCCATCGGACGCATATCGGTGAACGGGCCGCAATCATTGCAGAGATATTCATAGACGGGCATCGTCGCTCTCTTCGCTGTAGCACGTCGGACGCGGGACGCATCGCCCCGCATCCGTTTCGCATGGGAGCTACTTGTCAGGTGAGATCGGCATCTGCACATCGCCCGTGATGTGCTTCACCGGCCCGGCGGAGGACGGCATCACGTCGAAGTCGAATATCTCGGTCGGCAGCCATAGCGTGGCGCAGGCGTTGGGCACGTCGACCACGCCCGAGATGTGACCCTGGCACGGCGCCGTGCCGAGGATTGAATAGGCCTGCGCGCCGGAGTAGCCGAATTTCTTCAGATACTCGATCGCGTTCAGGCAAGCCTGGCGATAAGCGATGTGAACGTCGAGGTAATGCTGCTTGCCAGCCTCGTCGACCGAGATGCCTTCGAAGATCAGATAGTCCTTGTAGTTCGGCGTGATCGGCGACGGCTTGAACACGGGATTCCTGATGCCGTATTTCGCGACGCCGTCCTTGATGATGTCGACCTTGATGTGCAGCCATCCGGCCATCTCGATCGCGCCGCAGAAGGTGATCTCGCCGTCGCCCTGGCTGAAATGCAGATCGCCCATCGAGAGGCCGCCGCCGGGAACGTAGACCGGGAAGTAGATCTTCGAGCCGCGCGACAAATCCTTGATGTCGCAATTGCCGCCATGCTCACGCGGCGGCACGGTACGGGCGCCCTCGAGACCGATCTTGGCCTTGACGTCACCCTTGGCCTGGCCGGCATGCGCGGTCGGCGCGAACGGCGGGTTGGCAAGGCCCGGCACACGGGTCGGGTTGGTCGCGATCAGTTCGGCTTCTCGCGCGTTCCAGGCCGCGAGCATCTTGGCGTCGGGCAGACAGCCAATCAGGCCAGGATGGATCAGACCGGCGAAATTCACGCCGGGCACATGACGTGACGAGGTGTAGAGACCCTTGATGTCCCAGATCGACTTCTGCGCCAACGGGAAGTGATCGGTCAGGAAGCCCCCACCATTCTGTTTGGAGAAGAAGCCGTTGAAGCCCCACAGGCTCTCCTTCAGCGGACCAACGTCGAGCAGATCGACGACGAGAAGGTCGCCGGGCTCAGCCCCCTTGACGCCGATCGGACCGGACAGGAAGTGCACGATCGACAGGTCGATATCGCGAACGTCGTCGGCCGAGTCGTTGTTCTTGATGAAGCCGCCGGTCCAGTCGACGGTTTCGATGATGAAATCGTCGCCCGGGCTGACCCACTCGACGATCGGAACCTCCGGATGCCAGCGGTTGTGGATCTTGTCGTTTTCATAGGCCGATTTGGTGAGATCGACCTTGATCAGTGTCTCTGGCATCGAGATGTTCCCCTTGGTTCTACTGGTCAGACAGACAGGAATTTCGAGATCTGCGCGGCATCGACGCCGTCGCGCGGATCGTCACGCACAATCTCGCCGTTCTCGATCACGAGCACGCGGTCGGCGATGTCCAATGCGAAGCTCAGGACCTGCTCGGAGACGACGATCGACAGGCCCCGCTCATCGCGGATGCGCTTCAACGTGCGCGCCATCTCCTTGATGATCGACGGCTGGATGCCTTCGGTCGGCTCGTCCAGCAGCAACACTTTCGGCTTGGTGGCGAGCGCGCGGGCGATCGCCAGTTGCTGTTGTTGGCCGCCGGAGAGATTGCCGCCGCGGCGGCCCTTCATCTCCAGGAGCACGGGAAACAGCTCGTAGATATCCTCCGGCACTTCCGAGCCGCCGGAGACGACGAGGCCGGTCTCGATGTTTTCCTTCACCGTCATGGTGGAGAAGATCATGCGGCCCTGCGGCACATAGGCGAGACCCTTGGCGACCCGGTCGTAGCTCGGCAGCGATCCGAGCTCGGCGCCGTCCATGGTCACCGAGCCGCTCTTGGTCGGCACGATCCCCATCAGCGACTTCATCAGAGTGGTCTTGCCCATGCCGTTGCGGCCCATGATCGCGACGATCTCGTTAGGCGCGACCGAGACGTTGAGGCCGTGCAGCACCTCGCTCTGGCCGTAGGCGACGCGAAGATCATTGATTGCCAGCATTGATGTCGCTCCTTAATGGCCGAGGTAAACTTCGATCACTTTCGGATCGTTCTTCACCTTCTCCATGGTGCCCTCGGAGAGAATCTGACCCTGGTGCAGCACCGTAACCTTGTGAGCGATGTCCTCGACGAATTTCATGTCGTGCTCGATGACGAGCACCGAGCGATCCTTGATGATGCGGTTGAGCAGCTCGGCGGTCTTGGCCCGCTCGGAGACGCTCATGCCGGCGACAGGCTCGTCGAGCATCAGCAGGTCCGGATCCTGGATCAGCAGCATGCCGATCTCGAGCCACTGCTTCTGGCCGTGGCTGAGCAGCGCCGCGCTCATGTTGAGCCGGTCCTTCAGGAAGATCATCTCCGCGACTTCATGGACGCGATCGCGGACGGCGGCATCGCGGGTGAAGGTCAGCGCGCCGAAGACGGTGCGGCCGCGCGGATAGGAGATCTCCAGATTCTCGAACACCGTGAGATCGTCATAGATCGACGGCGTCTGGAACTTGCGGCCCACGCCGGCCTTGACGATCTGGTTCTCCTTCAGCTTGGTCAGGTCCTTGCCGCGAAACTCGATCGAGCCCGACGTTGCTTTGGTCTTGCCGCAGATCAGGTCGAGCACGGTGGTCTTGCCGGCGCCGTTTGGACCGATGATGACCCGGATCTCGTTTTCCTCGACATAGAAGGAGAGATCGTTGACCGCCTTGAAGCCGTCGAAGGAGACGGTCAGGCCGGAGACCGCGAGCAGGAATTCCTTGGGCTGATGACCGACGAGCATAAGATCCTCCTCACTCTGCGGGTGCGCCGTCGGCGACCGAATTCTCGGTCCAGCCGGCCTTCGGCTTGCGCACACCGACCAGTCTGCTGATCCGCGGCTGGACGTAATCTCCCCAGATGCCCGCGAGACCGTTCGGGAATGCGAGCACCACTGCGATGAACAGGCCACCGAGGCCGAACAGCCAGAGCTCGGGGAACGACTCGGAAAGGCTGGTCTTGGCGAAGTTCACCAAGATCGTTCCGTAGACCGCGCCCAGGATCGAGAGGCGGCCGCCGACCGCGGTGTAGATCACCATCTCGATCGAGGGCACGATGCCGACAAAGGACGGCGACATGAACCCGACATTGAGCGCGAACATCGCGCCTCCGATCGCGGCGAAGATCGCGGCGATGCAGAAGGCGAAAATCTTGAAGTTGGCGACGCTGTAGCCCGAGAACCTGACACGGTCTTCCTGATCGCGCATCGCCACCAGGATGCGGCCGAGCTTGGAGTGGCGGACGAACTGCGCGATGAAGATGCAGGCGAACAGCAGGCCAACTTCGAAGAAATAGAGTACGATCTTGGCGTGGTCGGGACGGATGTCCCAGCCTTTCAGCGTGCGCAGATCGGTCATGCCGTTGATGCCGCCGGTGTAGCCCTGCTGCCCTACGATCAGGATGGTCAGGATCGCCGCGACCGCCTGCGTGATGATCGCGAAATAGGTGCCGCCGACGCGGCGCTTGAACATCGCAGCACCGATGACGAGGGCGAAGATGCCCGGCACCAGGATCACGGCGGCGATGGTGAAGGTCAGACTGTGGAAGGGCTTCCAGAAGAACGGCAGCGCGGTGATCTGGTTCCAGTCCATGAAATCGGGAATGCCCGGCGTCGACTGGATCTTGGTGTTCTCGACACTCGACGCCTCGAGCTTGAGAAACATCGCCATGCAGTAGCCACCGAGACCGAAGAATACGCCCTGGCCCAGACTGAGAATGCCGCCATAGCCCCAGCAGATCACGAGCCCGAGCGCGACGAAGGCATAGGTCAGGTATTTGGCGACCAAGTTGAGACGGAAGACGTCGAGGCAGAGCGGCAGGATCACGACAAGAAAGACGCCGAGCACCAGGATGCCGATCAGCTCCGAACGCGAGGTAAAGCGACTGTCGTTCATGGGTTCAGCCCCCTGCACTTTCGTTATTTGCGGACCTTGAGGGCGAACAGACCCTGCGGCCTCAGCATCAGAATTCCGACCACTGCGAGCAGCGTCAGCACCTTCGCCATCGAACCCGACATGAAAAACTCGAGCGTCGACTGGGTCTGCGAGATCGAGAAGGCCGAGGCGATGGTGCCAAGCAGGCTGGCGGCGCCGCCGAACACGACGACGAGGAAGGTGTCGACGATGTAGAGCTGGCCTGACGTCGGGCCGGTCGAGCCGATCATGGTGAAGGCGCTGCCGGCAACGCCGGCGATGCCGCAACCGAGTGCGAAGGTGTAGCGGTCGACCTTGGCGGTGTTGATACCGACGGCCCCGGCCATAATGCGGTTCTGCACGACGGCACGCACCTGGCGCCCCCAGCGCGACATGAACATGACATAGGCGACGCCGATCGTAATAAGCACCGTCAGGCCCATCACGAAAACGCCGTTGATCGGCACCTCGATGGAGTCCGTGACTCGCAGCGAGCCCAGCATCCACTGCGGCAGCTCGACACCGACCTCGCGCGCGCCGAAGATCGAGCGATAGGCCTGCTGCAACATCAGACTGAGGCCCCAGGTCGCGAGCAACGTGTCGAGCGGACGCTTGTAGAGATGCCTGATCAGCACCCATTCGACCAGCATCCCGAGCGCGCCGGAGGCGAAGAAGGCCAATATCATGGCGAGAAAGAAGTAGCCGCTGAACAGGCCGGGCAAATAGGTCTGGAAGAGATTCGACGTCATCCAGGTGACGTAGGCGCCGAGGATCATGAACTCGCCATGGGCCATGTTGATGACGCCCATCTGGCCAAAGATGATCGCAAGCCCCAGCGCCATCAGCACGTAGACGGAAAACAGGATCAGGCCGGCAAAGCCCTGCATGACGAAGATCGAGCCGAGGTCGCCAATCGAGTAGTCGCCGAACATCTGATTTCTCCATCGAGGGACAAGGTCCCGCGTCGCGAGCAAATTCGCGACGCGGGGTCGTGAGACGCGGATTGACGGTCCGCGTCAGGGAGCTGTTGCTCGGGGGAAAAATCGCCGGGCTTATTGGTAGCCCTTCGGGAACGGATCGGGCTCGACCAGATCGGCGGTCTCGTAGATCAGCTCGAACTGACCATCGAGCTTGGCGCGGCCCACGCGGGTCTTGGACCAGAGATGATGATTCTCATGGATGCGTACGTAGCCTTCCGGCGCGCCCTTGAACTCGACGCCGGGCGATGCCGCCGCGATTTTGTCGATGTCGAACGAGCCGGCCTTCTCGACCGTCAACTTCCATAACCACGGGCCGAGATAGGCAGCCTGGGTGACGTCTCCGATCACCGTCTTCTCGCCCCACATCTTCTTGAACGCCGGGACGAACGCCTTGTTGTTGGGATTGTCGAGCGACTGGAAATACTTCATGCACGCGTAGGCGCCTGCGATGTTCTCGCCGCCGATGCCGTCGATCTCGTCCTCCGTCACCGAGATCGTGAGCAGCGCCTGCTTGGACAAATCGATGCCGGCCGCCTTGAGTTGCTTGTAGAAGGCGACGTTGGAGCCGCCGACCACGTCCGTGAAGATGACGTCGGGTTTGGTCAGCTTGATCTTGTTGATCACCGAATTGAACTGGGTGTTGCCGAGCGGGTAATATTCCTCGCCGACGACCTTGCCCTTCAGCACGTTCTCGACGTGCTTGCGCGCAATCTTGTTCGAGGTGCGCGGCCAGATATAGTCCGAGCCGATGAAGAAGAACGATTTGGCGCCCTTCTCCTTGGCGATCCAGTTCAGGCCGGCGAGAATCTGCTGGGTGGCTTCCTGCCCGGTGTAGATCACGTTCTTCGACTGCTCGAGACCCTCATAGAAGGTCGGGTAATAGAGCATGCCGTTATACTGCTCCATGACCGGCAGCACCGCCTTGCGCGAGGCCGAGGTCCAGCAGCCCATGATCGCTGCGACCTTGTCGTTGACCAGCAGCTTCTTGGCTTTCTCCGCAAACGTGGGCCAGTCGCTGGCGCCATCTTCCTGGATGAACTTGATCTTGCGGCCGAGCACGCCACCGGCAGCGTTGATCTGCTCGATCGCGAGCTTCTCGGCTTCGATCGAGCCGGTCTCCGATATCGCCATCGTGCCGGTGGCCGAGTGCAAGATGCCGACCGTCACCTCGCTATCGGTGACTGCGAGGCCCGTGGTGTTGACCGCGGAAGTTGCAGGCGCCTGCGCATAGGACGATCGCGGAAGCATGGTTATCGCGGGAACCGCCGCCATTCCCATCAGCAGCTTGCGGCGGAATGCCGACTGCAGGCCCTTGTTTGTTTCGTCTGACATGAGCACCCCATTGGTTTGACAACGCGCTTATTGGTGAGGCGAGGATTGCTCAAAATTGTGCAACGCACAGATACGTGGGATTGCGTATACTGCACCGCAAAATAGCGACGTAGGTTTTTGGTACGGACTTTGCTGACGATCAACGCCGGCAACCGGGTCAGGAGTTTTGCGCAAGTGGCAGGGCGGCAGCGGATTGACCGCGTCAGGCGACAATACAATCAATGGGTCGCCAACCAGACGCTGGAAGACTATGCGCTGCGCTTTACCGCCAAAAGCGCACGGCGCTGGTCCGCCGCCCGCGTCGCCAACACCGCCCTCGGCGCAATCTCGTTCCTGGCGCTGGAAGCGATCGGCGGCACCATCACGCTGAACTACGGCGCCAGCAACGCGACAGCAGCAATTCTGGTCGTCAGCGTCATCATCTTCCTGTGCGGCCTGCCGATTGCCTATTATGCCGCAAAATGCGGCATCGACATCGATCTGCTGACCCGTGGCGCCGGCTTCGGCTATATCGGCTCGACAATCACCTCGCTGATCTACGCCTCCTTCACCTTCATCTTCTTCGCCTTCGAGGCCGTGATCCTGGCCGCCGCGCTCGAGATGTGCTTCGGCATTCCCCGCCCGCTCGGCTATCTCATCGGCGCCATCGTCATCATCCCGCTGGTGATCTACGGCATCACGCTGATCAGCCGATTCCAGCTGTGGACGCAACCGCTGTGGGTGATCCTGCATCTGCTCCCGTTCGCGGCGATCGCCTGGGCCAATCCGCATTCCTTCGCGGAGTGGCGGGGATTTGCGGGCGACCACGGCGATCCCAACGGCCATGTTGATCTGCTGCTGTTCGGCACTGCCGCCTCGGTGGTGTTCTCGCTGGTCGCGCAGATCGGCGAACAGGTCGACTTCCTGCGCTTCCTGCCGCGCGACCGCCGCACGTCGAAGACGTCATGGTGGATTGCGCTACTCTGCGCCGGTCCAGGCTGGATCATGTTCGGAGCGCTGAAACTCCTGCTCGGCTCGTTCCTCGCCTACTTCGCTCTGAGCCATGGCGTCGGCCTCGAACAGGCGGCCGAGCCGGCCAACATGTATCTCGAAGCGTTTCGCTATGTGCTGTCGCAACCCGAACTCGCACTGGCGCTGACCGGCACGTTCGTGATCCTGTCGCAAGTCAAGATCAACGTCACCAACGCCTATGCCGGCTCGATCGCCTGGTCGAACTTCTTCTCGCGCCTGACCCATAGCCATCCCGGCCGCGTCGTCTGGCTGGTCTTCAACGTCATCGTGGCGCTGCTGCTGATGGAGATCGGTGTTTACAAGGCGCTTGAGCAGACGCTCGCACTGTATTCCAACGTCGCGATCGCCTGGGTCGGTGCGCTGGTCGCCGATCTCGTCATCAACAAGCCACTCGGTTTGCGCCCGGCGCAGATCGAGTTCAAGCGCGCGCATCTCTACGACATCAATCCGGTCGGCGTAGGCGCCATGACGATCGCGACCATCGTCTCGATCTCGGCGTTCTACGGATTGTTTGGTCCGAGCGCGAAGGCTCTGTCGGCCTTCGTGGCGCTCGTCGCCGCCTTCGTTTCAGCGCCCCTGATCGCATGGGCAACCGACGGCAAATACTACATCGCTCGCAAGCCGAAGCGGAGCTGGCAGAACGTCGAGGCGATCCGGTGCTGCATCTGCGAGCATTCGTTCGAGCCGGAGGACATGGCGTCCTGCCCCGCCTACGCCGGACCGATCTGCTCGCTGTGCTGCTCGCTCGACGCCCGCTGCCATGATCTCTGCAAGCCGCACGCACGGGCCGGTGCGCAGATATCGGGGGCGCTCGGCAAGTTGCTGCCCGAAACGATATATGCGCGGATCAACTCGCAGTTCGGCCAATACATCGGCGTGTTCGCCGTCTCGGCCGGCCTGGTCGGGCTGACGCTGGGGCTGATTTACCTGCAGACCTCGGCCACCCTACACGCCGACGCATTGCTGGCTGATGTGCTGTGGAAGGTGTTCTTCGCACTGATTATCATCATCGGCGTGGTCGTCTGGCTGTTCGTGCTGGCGCAGCAGAGCAGGCGCGCCGCTGAGGAAGAGACACGGCGGCAGACCGCGTTGCTGATCCAGGAGATCGACGCGCACAAGCGTACCGATGCCGAATTGCAGCGTGCCAAGGAGGTCGCAGAATCCGCCAACCTCGCCAAGAGCCGCTATGTGGTCGGCCTCAGCCACGAGCTACGCTCGCCGCTGAATGCGATCTCCGGCTACGCGCAACTCCTCGAGCAGGACAACAGCTTGCAGGCGCGGCCTCGCGACCAGGTCCGCGTGGTCCGTCGCAGCGCCGATCATCTCTCGGGCCTGATCGACGGAATCCTGGACATCTCCAAGATCGAAGCGGGACGGCTCTATCTCTCGCGCGACGAGGTGCGCCTCAACGACTTCCTCGATCAGCTCGTCGGCATGTTCCGCCTTCAGGCCGCCGCCAAAGGCATCGACTTCGTGTTCAAGCGGCCGGCGGTGCTGCCGGTTGTGGTCTATGCGGATGAAAAGAGGCTGCGGCAGATCCTGATTAACCTGCTGTCCAACGCGATCAAATTCACGCAAACAGGCAGCGTGAAGTTCGTCGTGCATTATCGCAGCCCGGTTGCGGAGTTCGAGGTCGTCGATACCGGACCCGGCATCCAGCCGGACGATCTCGAACGCATTTTCGCACCTTTCGAACGCGGCGCGCTCGGCGTGGCGCAGCCGCAAACCGGCACCGGCCTCGGATTGACCATCAGCCGCCTGCTCGCAGGTGTGATGGGCGGCGACATCAAGGTGACGAGCACGGTCGGCGCCGGCGCGACCTTCCGCGTCAAACTCCTGCTTTCCGAAGTGACGAACCCCCGGCGCGACGCCCCGGTGGAGGCCCCGATCCACGGCTATCTCGGCCCGCGCAAGACCATCCTGATCACCGACGACGATCCGACCCATCGCGATCTCCTGCGCGAGGTGCTGGCGCCGCTCGGCTTCATCCTGCTCAGCGCGCCCGATGGGGCCGGCTGCCTCGCGTTGGCGCAACACTGCCGGCCCGATCTGTTCCTGCTCGACATCTCCATGGCCGGCATGGACGGCTGGACCGTGGCGGAAACCCTGCGCGCCAAGGGTCATCACAGCGCGCGCATCCTGATGGTGTCGGCGAGCGCGCTGGAAGCGCACGGTGCGCCGCTGGCGCAGCCGTTCCATGACGGCTATCTGATGAAGCCGATCGACATCCCGCGGCTGCTGGAGACCATCGGCCAATTGCTCAAGCTCGAATGGCAGTACGAGGCCGACCGGGCACCGGTGCCGCTGTGGAAGCCGGAGAGCGGCTCGCGGCCGCCGGAGAAATATGTCGAGGAACTGATCGGACTTGGTCGGCTCGGCTTTGTCAGGGCGATCCAGCTCAAGCTCGACGAGATCGGCACGGAGCTGCCGGAACACGCCGATTTCGTCACCCATATGCGCGCGTTGGTCGATCGCTTCGATCTCGACCAGTACATGGCGACGCTGAAAACCTTGCACGGCTATGATCACTGATCCCAAGATCGCAGATCCCAAGAAGCGCGACGTCGCCCTGGTCGTCGACGATTCGCCCGAGACCTTGCGGCTCCTGACCGATGCGCTCGACAGCGCCGGCATGACAGTCATGGTTGCGCTCGACGGCTCTTCTGCGATGCGGATCGTCGACCAGATCACGCCCGACATCGTGCTGCTCGATGCGGTGATGCCCGGCATGGACGGTTTCGAGACCTGCCAGCGGTTGAAGCGCGATGCCGGCCTGGACGGCGTGCCGATCATCTTCATGACGGGGCTGGCCGAGACCGAGCATATCGTGCGCGGACTTGAAGCCGGCGGCGTCGACTACGTGACGAAACCGATCGTGATCGAGGAAATGCTGGCGCGGATCCGCGTCCACCTTGCCAACGCGCGGATGACGCAGAGCGCGCGCGCCGCCCTGGACGTTTCCGGGCGCTATCTGCTCGCGGTAAACAGCACGGGCAAGCTGCTGTGGGCGACACCGCAGGCGCAGAAGCTGTTGTCAGACACGCTCGCCGACACCGGAGGCTTCACCCTGCCCGAACCGATGCCGCAATGGCTCGATCAGGTGCAGAAGGGCAAAGCGGCGGCGAAAACCGCGACCATGGCTGCGTTCCCCGGCAATGAGCAACTGCGGCTGCAATTCATGGGCAAGCTCGGTCCCAACGAATTCCTGCTGCGGCTGGCCAAGGACACCAGCGGCGACATGCCCGCCGAATTCGCCAGCGAGCTCGGCCTCACCACGCGGGAGGGCGAGGTGCTGTCCTGGCTCTCCAAGGGCAAAACCAACCGCGACATCGCGCAGATTTTGGGATTGAGCCCCCGCACCGTCGACAAGCATCTCGAGCAGATCTATTCCAAGCTCGGCGTCGAAAACCGCACCGCGGCGGCCGCGATCGCAACCCGTGCAAACCGGCGCAGTCAGTAAAGCGCATTCCCCATCGGCAAGACTGCGGTAGTCCGAAAGCCGCCGATCCAGGGCGAAACGAATCGCCGATTTTGCGCCGCATCATTGGCAGTGTCACGGAACGCTCAATTTTTGAGCGTGCAACCCCGGCAAACCTCGGGCTTAATCGGGCCAACGTCGAATCGTGCTCACGAATGGTGGGTGAGAAAACGAAGACATCTGGCGGAGGATCGGATGCGGCGGCTCGCGGAGGTAGCTCTACTGGCGATCGTCTCCACGTTGACCGGCACGGCGCTCGCTTTCGACAACGGGCAATACGACAACGTTGCGCCTGACATCCGCGCGTGGTTCAAGGCCGTGACGGCGCCGAATGGCGTGCCCTGCTGCGACATCGCCGACGGACATCGCACCGATTATGATTTTCGTGCCGGCGCTTATTGGGTTCCAATCGAAGGGCAGTGGATGGCAGTACCCGAGCGGGCCGTGATCCGCGATCGCGGCAATCCGATCGGTCAGGCCGTGGTGTGGTACGTGCATCACCGCGGCAACATCATCATCAGCTGTTTTGTGCCGGCAGATGCGGTGTGAATTCACCGCGCGCCTTGACCCTCTCGGTGACACGACGGGTATGAAAGCTTAAGGGCCGGCCAGCTCACCCCGTTTGCTCGACGCCCTATCAGCGACGTCTTGTTCGGTGAGAAGATTTGCCTCCGTGAAAGCCTAGGCATCGGCAAGAATCGCGAAAGATATCGATCTGGCAAGTCGAGCGGATGCCGGGGGCAGCACCTACCATCTGGCGATCAAGCGCAAACTCTCCGTCCCTCTCATCTGACCGCAATCACTCTGCAATGGGATCAATCCCTCTGGGGCAGCGCCGCGCCCGCTGACTACCATCCATGTGTCGACGCCAATCAACGAGCGGGGAGACAAGTGATGGTTTGGAACATTCTGGTCAGCCAATCTGCGACACTCGCGTCGCGGCCTAGAGTCCTCAGAACAACCTTCATGTGCGCCCTTTCAGCGGCGGTTCGCTTTGCTTCGACAATCGAGGCAGGACAGAAGATCACGGCGCCGCCGGTCAATGCGCACAATCCCACGGCCTCGATCACGACCGGGGACAGCGTTCCGCTCTTTTGCAGGAACTTGCGGCGGAAGCGCTCCCAGCCGACCGTCTTTCTGCACCAGAAAAATTGCCGCGCATGGCCACTGTAGCAAGTCGATCGGATAAATCGCCATGATCCGGTCCCAAGCCGTCAAGCATGCGTCGATCGTCGGCGCGATGAGAGCCATCACCGGGACCTCCTCGGCACGCGCGTGCTTTGCCGCGGGACTCTGCGTCCGGGGAACCTACATCCCCTCGGATCGAGCCGACGAGGTCACCAGATCCCGGAGCTTCACAAGGCCATCACGCGTGCTTGCGCGCTTCTCTGTTGACGGCAAGCTCAACCGATCGGAGGGCGGCAATCTCGTCCTGCGCGGCTTCAGCTTCAGACTCGGAGACGCTGATCATTGCTCGCAAATTCTTACGCAAAGCGCCCCGGTTCATTATGCGAGGACGCTCGACCAGATGCTGGCGTTCCTCGAAGTGCGGACGCCGCGAGCGAGCGGGAGGCCGGATCCGGCGAAAATCAAGGCATTCTCCGCTGCCAATCCCGAAACGCGGCACCAGGCGGACTACATCGCCGCCCATCCGCTGCCCCCGAGCTTCGCCGACACGACCTACTGGGCGGTCCACGCTTTCCCGGCGATCAATGTGCGCGGCGAGAGGCAGTTGATCAAATTCAAGGTTGCTCCTGTCGGCGGCGGCACTGCGCGGCCTGAACGTGAGGGCAACCCGATGTCGACGGACGCCCTCGAGGCCGATCTCCAAAAACGGATCGCGACGAGCGATATCCGGTTCAGCCTGATGGCACTGCTCGGGCGGCCCGATGACCCTGCGCTCGACGTCACGATCCGATGGCCCGATGAGGACAGCCGCGAAGCCGTGCGGCTCGGAACGATCGTTGTCACTGCACTTGAAGCGAACGAGACGTGCGACGCGACTGTATTCGACCCGGCAAACCTGGCCGAGGGCATCGGCCATCCGCCGGACGAGATCTTTGCAGCTCGCCGCGCGGCCTACGCAATCCCCCTGGCTCGGCGCCGTTGATCAGCCGATCACGCCTCGCCGTCCCGCATCCCAAGCGCTTCCCGGCGCCATGCCGCCGGGCTCACGCCGACCTGCGCCGAGAACACCTTTGTAAAATGGCTCTGGTTGGCGAACCCGGCCGATATCGCAATCTCGGAGAGTGGCAGGTCGCGCACGCTCATCAATTGCTTGGCCGCCTTCACGCGCTGGCGCAGCAGCCATTGGTGCGGCGGTAGCCCGGTGGAGATACGAAATGCCCGCGAGAAATGGCTGACCGACAGACCAAGTTCGGCCGCGACCTGTTGCAGTGAAAACTGTCCGCCGAGATCGGAGTCGAGCCTCTCGCAGGATCGCTTCACCTGCCATGGGGCAAGGCCGCCGCGGGCCAATTCGGTGGTGCGCTGCCATCCGCCATAGGTCTGGGCAATATGCGCAGTGAACGCGAGCATCATATGATCGATAAAGAGCTGATTGGCCTCGGCTGGCCGGCGCAGCGCTTCCATCATCGAGGCGCCGATATGGCGCATGATCTCGTCCTCGTGGCCGACGCCGAACTGACAGGCGAGATCGCCGATGCGGGGCGCCCGGGATTCGCGGGCGAACCCATCAAGTGCCGAACGCGGAAGATAGAAATGCAGGGAGTGGAACGGCTTGTCGATGATAAATCCCGGATCGCTCCTGAGGTCGTACAGATATGTCGTACCGGCTTTGACATCGACCTTCGCGAAACACTTGCCGCGGTCCCAGAGCTCGCAATCCGGGTAGTTGTGAAGCTTCAAGCTGACGAAATAGGCCTCATCGGCCACCGAGCCGGAACGGCCTGGCACGGGGTTATCATTCCGGGTTTCGGTGACCGCGAGTTCGATCCCCCGCCGTGAACGCGTGATCAAGGAAGGCGGCGCATCCCTCAGATGCATCTGCTGCCTGACCCTCTGTCCGAAGGTGCTTGCGTACGCCATTGATCGACCCGTTCGTGGAGTTTCGACCGGCAGCTTGTCCTTGTTTCGCCGCCGGAATTTGACACGCAGTATCCGGTATTCGAGTGCGGTCGTCTAGGTCGACGGCGGCCTGCATCGCGACTGCAAGGACCGGCTGTCTCAACTGTCACAAGGCGATTTTCGGAAGCGATTTCATTGATATTCGCGCTTGGTCGCGGCTCTTGGCCGTTCGTCGATCTGGCAACACGTCTGCCGCAGCTGATCACGAAATCTCGAACATGGGCGCATTGAGCAGAATCGGGAAAGCCAGCGCCGATTTGGGAAAGACCCCGTCGTTGTCCGAGCTTAGAACACGCGCCCACCGGCCACGGCGTCTGGCGCATCAGTACGGCCCACAAGAAGCGATGGCTTCACGCCGTTCCGCGATCACGCCTGGCGGCGCAAGTGTGACGCCCCTGAAGCGAGCACCTCCAATGAGCGAACCGATCTCCCACGATTCTGCGCTTGAAAATCCAGTGACCGTTTCCGAGCGGAGCCGGGACCAACCGGCGACTGCGGGGCGGCGTACCGCCGATGCAGAGATGGCGCGCGTGCTCCACACCACACCGTTTCGCATGGCGTTGGACGCCTCCGGCGCGGGGATCGCCCACTGGAAACATGAGCCACTGCACGACATCGTAGAGCCCATGAGCCACCACGTTATCATGGCTTATAATGGCACGACGCAGCACATGGAGCGGCGGTCAGGAAGGTCGGTTGCGACGGGCACGTTTCGTCGCGGGGTCGTGATCCTCATTCCCGAGGGATCAAGCTCCCGATGGGATATTCCGAAGCCCGTCGACGTCGTTCAACTCTATCTGCCGCACGCAACGCTGAAGCGCGTTGCCGACGAAGCGGTAACCGGCACACTGACCGATCTCCTGGAGCGGACGGCGCACCCGGATCCCATTACTTCCCGATTGCTCCTGAGCACGGTGACCGCCCTGGAGAACAATGGCGCCCTGGATAATCTGTTCAGACATCAGCTCATAGACCTCTTGGCCATGCGCCTCCTGGCTGCGCACACCGGCTCGCCAACGACATTCCAGCCGATCGTCGGCGGGCTTGCGCCGAAGGTCCTGGGCCGCGCCATCGAACGCTTGCGCTCGGACAGCGACACGGACGTCTCGCTCGACGCCCTCGCCTCCGATGCCGGCCTGTCGCGCTCCCATTTTTGTCGCGCGTTCAAGGAGAGCACTGGGCTTTCACCTCACGGTTGGCTGCGCCAACACCGGCTCCAGCAGGCCATGAACATGCTTCGCGACACCGACGTATCGATCGCCATGGTGGCAGCAGAGCTTGGCTATGCTTCGCAAACGGCTTTCGCCGCAGCGTTCAGGCGATTGAGCGGCGAATCGCCCAGCGATTGGCGGCGGAAGATGCGCTAGCAACAATCGCTTTGGACAGCGAAGTGCCTTCCGGCTGCGAGGACAGCTCCATGAACAAACCGGTCACGCACGATCCTTTGGGAGCTCTGCTTGCGGAACCAATCGCGCGCCCAGGCACCTCGCCGGCCGTCGACAGACGGCCTGCGGATGCGGAGATGGCCCGCATCCTCAAGACCACCCCGCTCCAGATTGCCTCGGACCCATCCAATGGCGGCATCGCACATTGGAAGCACGGGGCTCTGCACGACGTTGTCGAGCCCATGACCGACCATGTCATCATGGCTTACCCCACAGGCGTTCAGCGCCTGGAGCGACGCACCGGGAAATCGGTCGCGGTTGGAACGGCGCGCTCCGGAGTTATGACCATCATTCCCGCGGGCTCAAGCGCGAGATGGGATATTCCCGGACCCGTCGATGTCGTCCAACTGTATCTTCCGCATACGACGCTTGAACGCATTGCCCGCGAAGCCGAGGCGCCAGCTCCCGGAGATCTTCTAGAGCGCACCGGGCATCCCGACCTCGTCACATCCGGTTTGCTGATGAGTGCGGCCGATGCCTTGGAGGGCAATGCCGTGCTGGACGCCCTGTTCAGGCAGCGACTGACTGATCTCCTTGCGACGCGCATCCTGGCTGAGCACTCGGGCGTACCAACCGTCTTCGCACCGATCTCGGGCGGACTGGCACCCCATGCTCTGCGACGCGCGATCGAACGATTGCGTTCGGACAGCGACGCTGACGTCTCTCTGGCGGCACTGGCTTCGGATGCCAATCTGTCACGTTTCCATTTTTGTCGCGCCTTCAAGGAAAGCACCGGTCTTTCGCCTCATGCCTGGCTACGCCAGCAGCGGCTCGAGCGTGCCATGAACCTGCTCAAGGAGTCAGATGCGCCTATCGACTCGGTGGCAAAGGAGCTCGGTTACGCGTCCCAAACCGCGTTCACCGCGGCATTCAGGAAGCTGACGGGCGATACTCCGAGCGATTGGCGCAGGCGCATGCGCTGACAGCAATCTCTCTGCAACCGCATCAATCGCTCTGGCGCAGCAAAAGCAGCAATCCGGTAGACGTACGGCATCGAACACCGATAACGGATGGAGACGAACAATGGCTTGGAAGCACTGTGTCGCCCTCCTTGCGAGCGTCCCGCCACGGAGGGTCATCGCGACAGCGATGGTCTACGGACTGTCACTCAGCGTCCGCTTCACATCGGCAACGGGCGAGGAAGTGGACATTTCGCCAGGTGCTACGGCGTCGGTCGTGAGCAGAGACGAAGCCCTCACCTTCCACGACGGCTGGCCGCTGCGTACCAATGAGCCGATCGCGCTTCAGCTCGGCCGGCCCATGGCGTCGCGAGACTGTCACGCAGCCTGCGAGCGCTCGACGACCCCAACACCGGACTGCGGCGCTCCGTAAGCACCCGGCAAATCTTCGCTTTACATCTACGCGCCATCGCTGATCGCGGCAAGCTCTCCCTTATCCGGGAGCGGCGGTGGTGACGCGCGTGTCCGAGACCAAACCAGAGGAGTAGATCAAATGCGACTTGTCATCATTGGCGCCGGCTTCGCCGGCATGTATGCCGCGCTCTCCGCAGCCCGCCTACGCGACATCAGGGGCACCACGCCCAAGGAGCTCGAGATCGCGCTGGTTGCGCCCGAGCCGACCCTGGTGGTCCGTCCGCGGCTCTATGAAGCCAAACCCGAAACCCTGACCGCACCTCTTGCGGCGGTTCTCAACGCCATCGACGTCATCTACGTACAAGGCAGCGCCGAGACGATTGACACCAAGTCGCGCGCGGTAGGTATCGTCACTGCGGAGGGCGCTAAGAAGCAGCTCTGCTACGATCGGCTGGTCGTCGCGACTGGCAGCCGGCTGTTCCGCCCGAATGTTCCCGGCCTTTCCGAACACGGCTTCAGCGTCGACCAGCTCGACGATGCGATCGAGCTCGACAAGCATCTGCATAGCCTCGCCGACCGGCCCGCCGTGAATGGACGCGACACGGTCGTCGTCGCCGGCGGCGGCTTCACCGGCATCGAGGCGGCGACCGAAATGCCGGCGCGGCTTCGTGCGATCCTCGGCAAGGATGCAAAGCCACGCGTCGTGATAGTCGATCGCAGCAAGGCGATCGCTCCCGACATGGGCTCAGATTCCCGCCCCGTCATCGAGAACGCACTGAAGAAGCTCGGCATCGAGACCCGGATCGGTGCCGGCGTCGAATCGCTCGACGGATCCGGCGTCTTGCTCTCCACCGGCGAACGCATCGAGACCGAGACGGTGATATGGGCCGCCGGCATGCGCGCCGCTCCGTTGACCGCACAGATCCCGGCCGAGCGCGACAAGCTGGGCCGGCTGCTGGTGGACCGCGACTTGCGCGTGCCAGGCGTCGCGGGGGTATTTGCTACCGGCGATGCCGCTCGCGCCGCGTGCGATGATGCCGGCAACTACGCGCTGATGTCCTGCCAGCACGCGCTGCGCATGGGTGCTTTTGCCGGCAACAACGCCGCCGCCGAGCTTCTGGGCCTGCCGACCAAACCCTATCACCAAGTCGAATACGCCACCTGCCTCGATCTCGGAGAGGCGGGCGCGATCTTCACGCTCGGCTGGGAGCGGAAACTGAAACTGGTCGGAGACGAGGCGAAGAAGACCAAGCAGCAGATCAACACGGTGTGGATCTACCCGCCACGCGCCGAGCGCGCCGCGGCGCTGGCATCAGCCGATCCGGAGCACGTCGGCGAGCTGTAGGAAACCATCGGGCCGCGCTTCTCTCGAAGGGCGCGGCCCGATCAAAAGCGTTCAACCAGGATCTGATCCGATGAAACAGGACACCGTGCGTACAACGGCATTCGCGATGCCGCTCACCAATCCGGCCTTCCCTCCGGGTCCCTACCGCTTCGTCAATCGCGAATACTTCATCATTCAGTACCGTACCGATCCCGAAGCGCTCCGCCGGATCGTGCCGGAGCCGCTGGAGGTAACCGACTCTGTGGTGAACTACGAATTCATCCGCATGCCGGACTCGACCGGTTTCGGCGACTACACCGAAAGCGGACAGGTCATCCCGGTGTCGTATCGAGGCCAGGCCGGTAGCTTTACCCATCAGATGTTCCTCAATGACCATCCGCCGATCGCGGGAGGTCGCGAGCTGTGGGGCTTTCCCAAGAAGCTCGCCCAACCGAAACTCGCGGTTGAGATCGATACGCTCGTCGGCACTCTGCACTATGGCTCGGTCCGCATCGCGACCGGCACGATGGGCTACAAGCACCGTGCCCTCGACACTGTTGCTGAAGCCAACAAGCTCGCCGCACCCAACTTCCTGCTCAAGATCATCCCACATGTCGACGGCACGCCGCGCATCTGCGAGCTGGTGCGATATCACCTCGAAGACATCGCGGTGAAAGGTGCTTGGACGGGACCAGCCGCACTGGACTTGTATTCGCATGCACTTGCTCCCGTCGCCGAGTTGCCGGTTCTTCAAGTGTTGTCAGCCAAGCACCTCGTCGCCGATGTCACGCTCGGGATGGGTACCGTGGTCCACGACTACCTGTCACCAGGCCGGGGCGCACGGCGGCGCGAATCCGAAATCTTGATCGAAGCAAACGCGGGCTGACCGGATCAGCCGCGATATCGGGAGTTTGCAACATGTTGAATGTGATGCGTGAGCAGACGAGTGCCGCGGCAGAGCCCTCGAGGCCTTTGCCCTACGATGTCGTCGCATTGGTCTTGCAAGGCGGCGGAGCGCTGGGAGCGTATCAGGCTGGAGTCTATGAGGGCCTGCACGAGGCCGGCATCCGGCCGAACTGGATCGCCGGCATTTCGATCGGAGCACTCAATGCTGCCATTATCGCGGGCTCGCCAGAAGCTGAGCGGGTGGAGCGCCTGCGCGAGTTCTGGGAGACCATCTGTGCCTGTCCGACGGGATGGCCGGCCGGCGAAGGGTTGGGCGATGCGTTGCCGTTCGCATTCGACATGCGCTCGCTGAATAACGCCTTTGCCGCGATGCGGGCGCTATTTCACGGACAGCCCGGCTTCTTCAAGCCGCGCTTTCCCTCGCCGTTCTGGTCGCCCTTCTCGGGTGAAGCAGCGACGAGCTTCTACGACACAGCTCCGTTGAGCCGGACGCTGGAACGGCTCGTCGATTTTGATCGCTTGAACGCGGGCGAGGTTCGGGTCAGCGTCGGCGCGGTCAACGTACGGAGCGGTAATCTCACCTATTTTGACACCGCCGAGCGCCGCCTGGGACCGAAGCATTTCATGGCATCCGGTGCCTTGCCGCCGGCATTTCCCGCAGTCGAGATCGAAGGCGAGCACTACTGGGATGGCGGCGTGGCGTGGAACACGCCCCTTTCTCGCGTGCTCTCTAGCGAACCGGCCGAGACGCTGACGTTCCAGGTTGATCTCTGGTCCGCACAGGGTCGTGTGCCGCACGACATGATGGAGGTGTCGAGCCGCCAGAAGGACATTCAATATTCGAGCCGAACGCGCGCCATTACAAATCAGGCCCTGCGGATGCAGGAGATGCGCCGGGCATTGCAACAAGCGATCAAGAAACTGCCGGAGAGCGCGCAGCGGGACCCGGAAATGCGGGGCATCGCCGATTTGGCTCGCCACAGCTCCCACAACATCATTCACCTGATCTACCAGTCCAAGACCTACGAGGGCCACTCGAAGGATTACGAGTTCGGGCTGAACGCGATGCGAGCGCATTGGCAAAGCGGCCTGGAGGACATCCGCCGCACGCTGGCCGAACCGCGTCGCCTGGATCTGCCGCCTCCCGAGCTCGGCATCATCACGCATGACGTCCATCGCCACGATTGAAGATTTAACCGCCCCCGTAGTTTGGGAGAACGCCATGACGACCCTTCCTTACGCTCCCGAAGACAAGGTCAAAATCCGCCTTGCTCCGTCGCGTCAGGCGATCCGGCGCGCGGCGCTCGCGTTCGCCGCGGCGCTGGGTGTCGCCGGAGCTACGGCCTACGGCCACTACTACCTCGCGGCCGGACGCTACCTTGAAACGACGGACGACGCTTATGTCAAAGCCGATTCCACGATCATCGCGCCGAAAATTTCCGGCTACGTCGCCGAAGTCCTGGTGACCGACAATGAACCCGTGAAAGCCGGCCAGTTGCTGGCTCGCATTGACGACCGCGACCTCAGGACGGCGCTGAACCAGGCCAAGGCCGACGTTGCAGCCTCTGAAGCTACGGTGAAGAACATCGACGCGCAGATCGAATTGCAGGAACCGCTGATTCAACAGCAGGCGGCCGAGGTGGATGCCACCGAAGCCAGTCTGAAATTCGCGCAGCAGGAGCGCGCCCGTTATGACGAGCTGATGAAATCGGGCTCCGGAACGATACAACGTGCTCAGCAGACCGACGCGGCGCTGCGCTCGCAGACCGCCCAGCTGCAGCAAGGCAAAGCGGGATTGCTCGCAGCCAACAAGAAGATCGGGATACTCGCGACCCAGCGCGCGCAGGCTGTCGCGCAACTCGACCGCGCGCGCGCGGTGGAACACCAGAGCGCTCTGAATCTCTCCTACACGCAAATCACGGCGCCCGTGGACGGCACGGTCGGCGCGCGGACGCTGCGGATCGGCCAGTATGTACAGGCCGGAACGCAGCTTATGGCCGTGGTCCCGCTCGACGCGGTTTATGTGGTCGCGAACTTCAAGGAGACCCAGCTTACTCACGTGCGCAACGGTCAGCCGGTCGAACTGCGTGTCGACGGCTTCCATTCGACCAGGCTGAAAGGTCATGTGGACAGCCTGTCGCCAGCGAGCGGCCTGGAGTTTGCCCTGCTGCCGCCCGACAACGCCACCGGCAATTTCACGAAGATCGTGCAGCGTGTTCCGGTGAAGATCGTCCTCGATGACCAGAGCCTGAACGGCCTCTTGCGTCCGGGCATGTCGGCGGAGCCGACCGTCAATACCAAGTCGGCTGTCGTCGCGGAACGCGACGCAGAGAAGCGGTTCGCCTGGCGCGGCGGCAAACCCCGCGGCTGACGAAACCAACCTCCTTCACACGTGAGCAGACTGCGATGACGACACTGCGAACCACGATCGATGCCGCGTCCACTGAGGGTCAGTCACCAGCTACCGCTCCCGCCGTCTCCGCAAAAACCTGGCTCGCGGTGACCGGAGCCACGCTGGGCGCGTTCATGGCGGTCCTCAATATCCAGATCGTCAATGCCTCCCTTGCCAATATTCAGGGTGGGATCGGTGCGGGCATCGATGACGGCGGATGGATCTCGACCTCCTATCTGATCGCCGAGATCGTGGTGATCCCCTTGAGCGGCTGGCTTGCCCAGGTGTTCTCGGTTCGCCTCTATCTGCTCAGCAATGCCTTCCTGTTCCTGGTGTTTTCAGCGGCGTGTGCGCTCGCCCAGAACCTGCCGCAGATGATCGTGCTCCGCGCCGTCCAGGGCTTTACCGGCGGCGTGCTGATTCCCATGGCGTTCACCCTCATCATCACGCTGCTGCCAAAGTCGAAGCGGCCGATCGGGCTGGCGATGTTCGCGATTTCAGCGACATTTGCGCCCGCGATCGGTCCGACCATCGGGGGCTACCTCACCGAGAATTTCGGTTGGGAGTACGTTTTCTACGTCAACATCGTCCCGGGCGCGGTCATGATCGCCATGCTCTACACATCGCTGGAAGCGACGCCCATGCGGCTGCGCCTCTTGCGCGACGGCGATTGGGCCGGCATCGCCACGATGGCGCTCGGGCTGGCCGCGCTTCAGACCGTGCTGGAGGAGGGCAACAAGGACGACTGGTTCGGATCGCCCTTCATCATTCGCTTGGCCATCATTGCCGGAGTCGCGCTGACCCTCTTCCTCGCCGTCGAACTCACCGGAAAGAAGCCGCTGCTCAATCTGCGCATTCTGTTCCGTCGCAATTTCGGCTTCGGCGTGCTCGCGAATTTCTTGCTCGGCGTATCACTGTATGGCTCGGTCTATGTCCTGCCGGTCTACCTATCGCGCATCCAGGGCTACAATTCCGAGCAGATCGGCATGGTGTTGGCATGGACCGGTCTGCCGCAACTCCTGCTGATCCCGCTCGTACCCCGCCTCATGCAGCGACTCGATCCGCGCCTCGTGATCGGCATCGGCTTTGTGCTCTTTGGGGGGTCCAACTTCTTCAACATCTACATGACCAGTGACTATGCGGCCGACCAGCTGTTCTGGCCAAACGTCATCCGGGCATTTGGTCAAGCCCTCGTCTTTGCGCCGCTGTCGGCGGTCGCCACCGCCGGAATCGAGCCCGAGAATGCCGGGTCTGCGTCCGCCTTGTTCAACATGATGCGCAACCTTGGAGGTGCGATCGGCATCGCCGCTCTTCAGACGCTGCTGACCAAGCGCGAGCAGTACCACTCCAACATCCTGATGCAATCGGTATCGATGTTCGAGCAGGCGACCCGCACCCGACTTGATCAACTCACGCAATATTTCATGAGTCACGGCGTGATCGACCGCGTCGATGCAGCTCATCACGCCTATGTCGCGATTGGCAAGATCATCCAGAAGCAGGCCTTCATCCTCGGCTTCAGCGACACCTTCTATCTACTCGGCGTCTCCCAAATCGTCGCGCTTCTGGCGGCGGTGATGCTCAAGAAGCCCGATCGCCTCGATGCCGGCGGTGCCCACTAGTCTTCCTCAACCGAAAGGGACTCACATGTTGAAGAATAAGGTAGCTGTCGTGACCGGATCAACCAGCGGCATTGGGCTGGGTATCGCCAGGGAATTGGCCAGACTCCGGGCAAACCTCGTATTGAACGGCTTCGGCGAGCCGGGCGAGATCGAATCCATCCGCAGCGGGATCGAACGCGAGCACGGCGTGCGCGTCGTTTACGACGGCGCCGATATGTCGAAGGAGCACGCCGTGCGCGGAATGATCGCCAGAACGATCGAGACATTCGGGCGCCTCGACATCCTCGTCAACAACGCCGGTATACAGTTCACCGCGCCCATCGAGGAGTTTCCCGCCGCCAAGTGGAATGCAATTCTCGACATCAACCTGTCCGCCGCATTTCACGGGATTGCCGCGGCGGTGCCCCAGATGAAAAAGCAGCGATGGGGACGGATCGTCAACATCGCGTCGACGCACGGCCTGGTCGCGTCGACGCACAAGGCGGCCTATGTCGCAGCCAAGCACGGGTTGGTCGGTCTGACCAAGGTGGTCGGTCTGGAGACGGCGGGCAGCGGCGTCACTTGCAATACAGTCTGTCCAGGGTGGGTACGAACGCCCTTGGTCGAAAAGCAGATCAGCGACATCGCCGCTCAAAAGCACATAAGCCAGAAGGAGGCAGCCGACGAGATCTTGGCTGAAAAGCAGCCATCCCTCGACTTTGTCTCGCCCTCGCAGCTTGGCGGCACCGTCGCCTTCCTCTGTTCGCCTGCGGCAGACCAGATCACGGGCACGGCAATCTCGGTGGACGGCGGTTGGACCGCGCAGTAGCGAAACAAACACGGCGGGCGCCCCCGCCGATTCAATCCAGAACATGGAGGCCATCATGGGTGCAAGTCAGAAAGTCGCAATCATCACCGGCGCGTCGCAGGGTATCGGTGAGGCCCTCGTCAGGGCTTATCGCGATCGCAATTTTTGCGTCATCGCAAATTCGCGCTCGATCAGGCCCTCGACTGATCCTAATATCTCGACGGTTGCCGGCGACATCACCGATTCAGCCACTGCGGACCGCATCATGTCGCAGGCGATCGAGCGCTTCGGCCGCGTGGATACCCTCATCAACAATGCCGGCATCTTCATCGGCAAGCCATTCACCGAATATACGTCCAAAGATTATGCCAGCATGGTGGCGATCAATCTCAATGGCTTTTTCCATATCACTCAACGCGCTGTCGCGGAAATGCTCAAGCGGAAATCCGGGCATATCGTGCAGATCACGAGCAGTCTGGACGAGAACGCTGACAGCCGCGTACCGTCCGTGCTAGCAGCCTTGACGAAGGGCGGCTTGAACGCGGCAACGAAATCGCTCGCAGTCGAATATGCAAGCCGAGGAATCCGCGTCAACGCGGTGGCGCCGGGCGCCACCAAAACGCCCATGCATGCGCCGGAAATGTATGAATTCCTGGCTGGGCTGCATCCGATCGGACGGATGGGCGAAGTGAACGAAATTGTCGACGCGGTGATGTACCTGGAAGGAGCATGCTTCACCACCGGCGAGATCCTACACGTCGACGGCGGACAGAGCGCTGGAATTTAGGAGCGGATATCGCGCCCCCAAATCATGGGTTGGCGTGGCTGACCTTCCGAAGCATCTTAGCCGATCGGGCAATGGCACGCGCTTGACATCATCGCGCTGGCGGCCACCATCGCACCCGGGCGTCGTCAGGTCGCCCGGGCGCCCATCGCGACGACGGGCCTGCGGTGGCAGGTCACCGCATGGAGAGATCCTTCGACGAACCGGTTGGGCCCAGCGGCGTCTTGGAAACGCTTGCGCAATGGGCAACACGTTGCCATCGCGGACCTCGCGCCATACGAATTTCCCTACTGCAACGCAGGAACGACTGCATCGTTCGCATTGCGTGTCGTCGACCGCGTCCGCTTTGCGCGGATTCGTTGACATTGATCGGTGCCGTTGCATACTTGACGCGGCTTCCAGCACCATCGCCGCGACATGAACTTCGGCGAGCCTCACTTGTCGGTGGTGCGTAGGCGGCCCAATCTGACCTGACCAGCACTTTAACATAAGCAGCGTCAAAAAAGGGAGGATTTCGTGGTGAAGCAGCAAGAGCATGATCAACATCCCGCAACGCACCCGACCCGGCGAACGGTGCTCAAGAGCGCGGCCGGAGCCGCCGCACTTGGCACAACCGGCGCGCTCGGCACGTTCTCCGAGCTTGCATTCGCCCAGGCCAATCTGCGCGCGGAGATCACCAAGATTCCTGGCGTCGGCAAGGGTGCGCCCACCGACGCCGACTGGCAAAAGGTCGGCGAGCTCTGCCTCGGCCCGACCAAGGCAAGCATCAAGGAGGGTGAGTTCAAGGGCGTCGAACTCTCCTTCATGGGACTGAATAATCAGAACTTGCACAATCTGCTGTTCCGCGGCTTCCTGAAGCCATGGGAGGCCTATACGGGCGCGAAAATCTCCTGGATCGATTTGGCGCAGGCCGACTACAACCCACGCCTGCAACAGGCGATCGCAACTGGTACCGTCGATTTCGACATCCTCGAGATGGGTGCGCCCTTCGAGGGCGACGTCTGCGGCAAGGGTCTCGCCTCAGAAATGCCGGACTGGGTCAAGAAGCAAATCGATATCGATGACTACGTCGCTTACCTGAAGCCGCCGGTCGGCACCTGGAACGGCAAGACCTATCGCGTCACGATCGATGGCGATTGCCATAACTTCAACTATCGCACCGACGTATTCTCGGACGCCGCGCTCGCCAAGGCCTGGAAGGATGCCGGCAACGCAAGCGAATGGGGAGTGCCGAAAACCTGGCAGCAGGTGCAGGCGGTCACGAAGTTCCTCAAGGGCCAGAAGTTCAAGGGCCAGAGCGTCTATGGCTATCTGGACGCGCCAAAGCCCTGGGGTGGGTTCGGCTTCTATTTTCTCGGCAGCCGCGCGACTGCCTACGCCAAACATCCCGACGACAAGGCATGGCTGTTCGACATCGACACGATGAAGCCGCGCATCAACAATCCGGCCTGGGTGCGCGCCATCCAGGACGTGATCGATGCGTTGCCCTCCGAGCCGGCCGACCAGCTCAATGCCGATCCGAACACCACCGGCTTCCAGCAATTTTTGGCCGGCATCGGCTCGATGATCCCCTGGTGGGGTGACATCGGCCAGGTGGCGAAGGCGAGCGACACGTCCGTCATTGGCGATACCGTCGGTTTCGACATCTTGCCGGGGTCGGACGACGTCTACAATTCCAAGACCGGCCAATGGGACAAGCTTCCGAGCGGGCCGAACAATGCACCGAACTGCGCCTATCTCGGCTGGGGCATCTATGTGATGGCGCGGGTCAATGGCGACGAGAAGAAGCACAAGGCGGCCTGGAGCGCGGCCGCGCATCTCGGCGGCAAGGATCTATCGCTCTGGACGGTGATGTATCCATCGGGCTTCCAGGTCCACCGGACCAGCCACTCTCACATCGATGAATGGGTGGCGGCAGGTTACGACAGGAAGTACATCACGTCCTATCTGAACTCGCAGTTCAACTCGTACAACCATCCCAATCGGGCGGTCGAGCCGCGCATCCCCGGCATCTTCCAGTACTACAGCGTCGCCGAGGACGAGCTGACGAAGATCTTCTCCGGCAAGCTCGACGCGCAGACCGGCGCCAACAACATCGCCGCCGCCTGGGAGAAGCTGACCGACCAACTCGGCCGCGAGCGGCAGATCGGACTCTACAAGGCCTCTTTCGGCGTATAGGGTGGATGATCTCGCTGCAGACCTCGAAGCCAGACGCGCCCCCCTCCCCCACGTGCGGGGGAGGGGCAGGGAGAGGATGCGTCCGCATTGGGAGTCCCGGAGTGGAGAGTGCCCTCACCCGCGCCTTAGGCAGAGCCGTGGCTTTGCTTTCGGCATTTCGCGAGAGGACGGTCGCCGAAGGCGGCCTATGCTCTCCCGCACGCGGGAAAGCTGAAGCGCGGCCCGGCGAGATCGAATTCGATGCAAAGTTCCGTTGACATAGCCGACGCCGTCGCCCCGAAAGCAGCGATCAAGCGCGCAGTGCGCGGGCGCGCCACGGTCGGCCGCATCTTGATCGGTCTCGCCTCGCTCGTGTTCCTGGTCGTGCTGGTCGTTCAGGTCCTGCATGCAGCCGGCGCGATCGACGCCGGCTTCTCGACCTGGCGCCCGATCCTGATCGTCTACCTGCTCTGGGCGATCGCGTTCGGGACCGCGCAGGTGCTCATTCGCGGCGAGCGCGGCCAGCGCGCGCTGTTCCTGCTGCCGGCCGTGTTCTTCACCGTCGCCGTGGTGATCTTTCCGACCATCTTCGGGCTCTACATCGCCTCGCTCGACTGGAACCTGTCCTCGATCGAGGGCCCGCACTTTAGTGGGCTCGACAACGTAAGGGCCATGCTGAGTGACACCTACTACTGGAATGCGCTCGGCAATATGGTGTTCTACTCCGTCGCAGTGCTCGGCGAGTATGCGATCGCGTTCGCGCTCGCGCTGCTGCTCAGCGCCGAGATCCGCGCGCGGAAATTCTTTCGTGTTGTATTCCTGCTGCCGATGATGCTGAGCCCGGTCGCCGTGAGCTGGATGATCGGCAAGTCGCTCCTGGAATATCGCTTCGGTCCGGCGGCGACGCTGGCGCGCTATCTCGGATGGGACAACCCGGCCTTCTTGGCCTCCCCCTGGATGGCACGTTTCACGATCCAGGCAATGGACGCCTGGGTATCCATTCCCTTCATCATGATCATCCTGCTCGCGGGCCTCCAGGCCATGCCCAAGGAGGTGCAGGAGGCCGCCAAGGTCGACGGCGCGAACGGCTGGCAGTCGTTCTGGCACGTGACGTTTCCGATCATGCTGCCGGTCAGCATCACCGTGCTCATCATCCGCATCATTTTCAAGCTGAAACTTGCCGACATCGTCATCAACGTCACCGCCGGCGGTCCTGGCGGCGCGACCGACACCGTGTCGAGCTTCATCTACCGCGTCTACCGCGACCGCTCGAACGTCGGATACGGCACCGCTCTCGCGATGGTCTATCTGCTTCTGATCATCGTGCTGCTGACGCTGGTGCTGCGCTTGTCCAAACGCTGGACGCAGCGGGTTACTTGAGGGAGTTGCTCACGTGGCTGTCACGACCGCGATATCCGCCCGCAGGCACCCCGTCGCACCGCGCGCCAAGCGAATGGCGAGCCGCGCGCTGATCTACGCCGCGCTGCTGTTCTGGACATTCATTTGCCTGTTTCCGATCTATTGGACTGTCACGACCTCCTTCAAGTCGGCGGTCGACGTGACGCAGGCGCACCTGATCCCGTGGGTGGACTTCAATCCGGACTGGAAGGGCTGGCGCTCGCTCGGGCTGTCGCCGGATACGCTGTTCGAAACCTCCACCGCCCGCTCCGAGTTCGTCAACCGCTTCATCAACAGCATCATCACCTCCGTCGGCGCGTCGGTCCTGGCACTGATCCTCGGATCGCTGGCGGCGTATGGCTTGAGCCGCTTCCGCTACAAATTCGCCTGGATGCGCAACGACGATATCCTGTTCTTCTTCATGTCGCAGCTCATCCTTCCGCCGGTGGTGCTCGCCCTGCCCTTCCTCGTGCTCTACAAGGCGCTCGCGCTACTCGACACCACCTTCGGCCTGATCCTGCTCTATACGCTGACAGTGCTGCCGATCGTCATCTGGATCATGCGGGACCAGTTCAATGCCATACCGGTCGAGCTCGACGAGGCGGCTTTCGTCGATGGTCTGTCGACCTGGGGCGCGTTTCTGCGCATCATCCTGCCCTTGGCTTTTCCTGGTATGGCGGCGGCTTTTATTCTCTCGCTGGTGCTGTGCTGGAACGAGTATTTCTTCGCCGCGCTGCTGACCAGCACGGATGCCAAGACCCTGCCCGTGATGGTTGCGAGCCAAACCGGCTCGCAAGGCATCAACTGGTGGTCGATGGCGGCACTATCGACGGCCGCAATCGCGCCCCTCGTCCTGATCGGCATCTTCCTGGAGCGCTACATCGTCAGCGGGCTGACGACCGGCGCGGGCAAATAGGCGAGTAGCGACTGCTTGCACCGGCACAGGCGCGCCTGCCGCGCTACATGATCTCTTTAACTTCTCGTCTGACTGCTGTTCCCGCAGGGAGGGCCGCGCGCAGCGTATCGGCAGTCGAAAGCTGCGGAATCGCGAGGATCTGCGAAAGTTCGACGCCTGCGTTCCCTTTCCGGCGCCAGGAGGTCCCAATAGTCTTCCCTCAGCGCGAGTTTTGGATCGCGGCGCGCGAAATCGCCGTCTCAAGCAATTTGGGGGCATCGTCCGCGTCTCCCCCCGCAAGTCGCGCCCACTTGCCGGGTTCGTGATCCCCGTAGTGAAGGATGAAGTGTTCGATCTTCTTCCAGGTGATCGCGTGCAGATCGGTGTACGTCTGCACTTGTTGGTAGCGTTCAGTGAGGCGCGCCGACGGCACCGGCAATCGAGGGCCTTGAAGACTCGTCCCGCTCCTCACCATTCATTTCCAGCGGAAATAGACACAAAGCAGCGTTTGAAACAGCCGCCCGTCAGCGTGCGCGCGGACAGTTGGGTCCGCGCGCGATACGGCCTCTAGAAGAAACCGAGCTTCTTCGGGCTGTAGCTGACCAGCAGATTCTTGGTCTGCTGATAGTGGTCGAGCATCATCTTGTGGGTCTCGCGACCGATACCCGACTGCTTGTAGCCGCCGAAGGCGGCATGGGCGGGATAGGCATGATAGCAGTTGGTCCAGACCCGGCCGGCCTGGATCGCTCGGCCGAAGCGATAGCAGCGATTGGCGTCGCGGCTCCAGACGCCGGCGCCGAGGCCGTATAGCGTGTCGTTGGCGATCGCGAGCGCCTCCTCGTCGGTCCTGAAGGTGGTGACGGAGACCACGGGGCCGAAAATCTCCTCCTGGAAGATCCGCATCTTGTTGTTGCCGTGGAACACGGTCGGCTGGACGTAGAAGCCGCCAGAGAGATCGCCGCCGAGATCGGCCCGCGCGCCGCCGGTCAGGAGTTGCGCGCCCTCCTTCTTGCCAATGTCGATATAGGACAGGATCTTCTCCAACTGCTCGCCGGAGGCCTGAGCACCGATCATGGTCCCGGCGTTGCGCGGGTCGCCCTGGGTGATGGCCCGGACACGCTTCAAGGCCTTCTCCATGAAACGCTCATAGATCGACTCCTGCACCAGCGCCCGGCTCGGACAGGTGCAGACCTCGCCCTGGTTCAGCGCGAACATGACGAAGCCCTCGATCGCCTTGTCGAGGAAGTCATCGTTCTCAGCCGCCACGTCCTTGAAGAAGATGTTCGGCGACTTCCCGCCGAGCTCGAGCGTAACCGGGATCAGGTTCTGGCTGGCATACTGCATGATCAGCCGGCCGGTGGAGGTTTCGCCGGTGAAGGCGATCTTGGAGATGCGCGGACTCGACGCGAGCGGCTTGCCGGCCTCGAGCCCGAAGCCGTTGACAATGTTGAGCACACCGGGCGGCAGCAGGTCGCCGATCAGCTCGATCCAGACCATGATCGAGGCCGGAGTCTGCTCCGCAGGCTTCAGTACGACGCAGTTGCCTGCCGCGAGCGCCGGCGCCATCTTCCAGCACGCCATCAGCAACGGGAAGTTCCAGGGAATGATCTGACCGACGACGCCCAACGGCTCATGGAAATGATAAGCGACGGTGTCGTTGTCGATTTCGGCAAGGCTACCCTCCTGGCCGCGCACGACGCCGGCGAAATAGCGGAAATGGTCGATCGCCAGCGGCAGGTCGGCGGCGCGGGTCTCGCGGATGGGCTTGCCGTTGTCCCAGGTCTCGGCGATCGCCAACAGCTCGAGATTTTCTTCCATCCGGTCCGCGATGCGGTTGAGAATGAGAGCGCGTTCGACCACGCTGGTGCGGCCCCAGGCCTCCTTGGCGGCATGGGCTGCGTCGAGCGCAGCTTCGACGTCCGGCGCTTCCGAGCGCGCGATCTTGCAGACCACCTGCCCCGTCACCGGCGAGGCGTTGTCGAAATACTTGCCCGACCTGGGCGCGACCCATTTGCCGCCGATGAAATTGTCATAACGTTCGGTAAACGGATTTTGCGATGCCGTGAGGAATTCCGGCTTGTTCATGATTCACTCCCGCTGTTGCATTGCTTGATTACCGGCCTCGCGTCAGCGCGATGCCGAGATCGAACATGTCGGGTGAAAGCGAAAATGTCAGCCGGCCGGTCTCGGATCGCACCTGCAACCTGTCTCAAAGGTGCGACATCCGACGCTGCGCGGGTGCTCGAATGCCTGTAAGGAATTCAAGCGAGCGGCTTAAGGTCGAAGCGCTTGAGCTTGCGATGCAAGGTGGCGCGGCTAACCCCAAGCGCCCTCGCCGCTGCCGAGACATTGCCTCCCGCGCGCGTCAGCGCCCGTTGCAAGGTCGCGCGTTGCGCGTCGCCGAGCCGCTCATGGATCCCTTCCTCGCAGCAGAGCAGATCCGCGGCCGGGACCGGCCGCAACTGACGATCGGGCGGGATGCCAAACACCAAGCGAGCGTCGCGCGTGGCCCCGACCACGAGGTCGTCCCGGTCGATCGCCAGCAACCCGCTGCCGCGGATATCAATCGGCGGCGTCAGCACGATCCGAGCATCTGCAAAAGCGTACCGGAACAGCTCGGTCTCGATCCGCCGCGCCGCTTCACCGAGCGCGAGCGTGATCAGATTCGCGATCGTGTCGGTGTGATCGGCGCGGCAGGAGGAAACATCGAGAACGCCTGCCAGCCTTGCGTGGCCGTCGTAGATCGGAACAGCCGTACAACTGAGCAGCGTGTTGCGCGAGAAGAAATGCTGATCGCGGTGGATCGTCAACGCGCGCTGCTCGGCCAGACAGGTGCCGATGCCGTTGGTTCCTTCGTACTCCTCGCTCCAGAGCGAGCCGGTCCACAGGCCCCAACGCTCGAACGTGGGGTCGTCGGCTGGAGCTCCACGTCGATCGACGGGGACGCCCTCGCGGCTGGCCAACAGCACACAGCATCCGATAGCGCCCACGGCGTGATACAGTCGGTTCATTGCGAACCGCGCGGCACCGATCAATAACTCATTTCGTTCGATCGCTTGCCGCACCTCGGGTTCCGTCAGCCGTAGCGGCGGTCGGACACCGGACGGATCGAGACAGTGCAATCGGGAAGAACGGCACCAGGACGCGACCACGGCGGATCTCGCTGCTTGGCCCGAGCCGATCGCAGCTTCGACCCGATCGGCGTGATGGTGCTCGCTAATCGCTCCCATGTGATCCTCCGTCTCCGTCCGCGGCCTACCATTTCTTCGTCGGAGATTCTTGGCACGCAAAACGGCATGGGTTTCGGGCATCGTCGCCCAGCCTTCGGCAGTCCTTGAAATGACCGCTCACAACAGCGAGCGAGTTGCGGACAGAGCTCGCGCTTGCCGTCCCGGCATCGCCCGGACTCCGTAGGCCATCGCCTCGCAGGAGGCGGATAAGCCCGCCGAGCGCCTTCTCGGCCAAGACAATCAGCAGCAGCCGGGCCCCCGAAGCAGGTCAATTGTTTCTGGCCTTGAAGGCTTCTTTCTGAGCGCATCGATTGTGTAACTGTTCGCGCAATATTCCGGATAGTGCAGAGCCGCCGTCCCGGCCTGCATCTCACGGTTGCACCGGAACTTCGTCGAGCAAAGTGAGCATACCAACGTAAGGTCGCGCAGCACACCCGGCTCCTTGTCGGCAATCGATCCCTCGTCAATTCCGAGCGCCTCGAGCAGCTGCGGCAATTCTTTGGCACCCTGCCTGCTATGAGCAATGAGAGTTTCGAGCTCGGCGCGCGGGATGCGAAGATCACGCGCAATCGACTCGACTTCCGACGTACCGAGTGCACGGATGTCGGCAGAACGGAGCAACTGGCCGAGCCAGTCCGCGACTCTCCCGATCAACCTGCTGGCGATCGATGCCGACCCGATGGCTGTTGTCATGGCGACCTCCCGAAGATTTTGAACAGATGCAATATTCTGCTGAAGAGCGGCGCCTTGCATTGCGCCAGGTCAAACTCGGCAGCAATTCGCCACGGCCGGCTGCTCGCCGGCGTCAAGCCGCGCCAGTGTCCACCGGCACGACAATGCGACGGTAAAGATGCCAAGTGGTGTGGCCGAGCACCGGGAGTGTCACCATCAGGCCGAGAAAATACGGAATCGCCGAGACTGCTAACAGCACGACAATAACCGCGGCCCATCCCAACATCGGTCCAGGACTGGCCGCAACCGCACGTACGCTGGTGATCATTGCAGTAACGAAATCGACATCGCGGTCGAGCAGCAACGGGAACGATACGACCGTAAGCGAAAAAAGCATCAGCGATAGGGCTGCACCAACGGCGTTGCCGACGGCCAGGAACAAGAGCCCTTCGTTGGTCGTGAGCACAATCGTCATGAACTCATGCAAGCTGGAAAACGAGGCATTGAGCCCAATCAGCAGCGCCATCAGCAGCCGCACCTGGTACATCCACACAACAAAGATGAAAAGCGTGACGAAAGCCATCCAACCGATCTCGCCCCGCGACTTCACACTGGACCATATCGCCGCAACCGAAACCGTCAGCCCGTTCTCGCGTCGACGGCTCACGTCATAGAGCCCGGTGGCGACGAACGGACCAATCATCGCAAACCCGGCGGCGAGCGGATAGGCAAGGTAGACGAGGCCGAGCCTCAGCAGGCAGAGCATGATGGCGATGCCCCCCGCAGCATAGAGCGCGCCGAAGACCACCCCGTAGAGCGGCACCGCCTGAAAATCGCGCAAGCCCTCACTCAAGGCTTCGACAATATCGGCAACCGCGATACGCCGCACCACGGGATCAGTCTTGCCGGATACCGACTTCATCGACCTTTCCACTCGCCAGGCATATTTATGCAGGCCCCGACTTGCCGCTGCTTTCACCGAGTGGAGAGCCGCGTCCCGGCTGGAGCGATCGCGTCTCATCATCGTCGTCGGCAATCGCCCGCCAGGCGGCGCCGTCGAGATCGTCATACTGGCCGCTGCGAAGCGACCACAGGAAGGCGGCAAGACCGGCGAGGCCGAGCATCAGCGCCAGCGGCACCAGGATGACCAGGATCTCCATCACACGATCTCCCGCGAGGTGCTGCGGGCGCGCAGCGAATTCAGCATCACCAGGATCGAGGATCCGCTCATGGCGGCCGCCGCGATCAGCGGCGTCACGACGCCGCTGATCGCGACCGGCACGGCCAGCACATTGTAGCCGATCGCAAGCCAGAGATTTTGCCGCATCAGATGCAGCGCCTTGCGCGCGGAATCGATGGCCGCGACAACCGGCGCCAGCGGTCGGCCGAGGAAGACGAGATCGGCGGTGGCCTGGCTCAGATGCGCGGCCGAGATGGGCGACATCGAGACGTGCGCTGCCGCGAGCGACGGCGCATCGTTCATGCCGTCGCCGACCATCAGCACCTTTGCACCGCGCCGCTTCAGCTCTTCGATCCGCGCAATCTTGTCGGCCGGCGTGACGCCGGCGCGCCATTCGGCGATGCCGAGCGCATGAGCCGCCGCGATCACGGCGGGCTCGCGGTCGCCGGAGAGAATCTCGATACCGATGTTGCGATCCTTCAGCGCCGCGATCACGGCCTGCGCATCCGGACGCAGACCCTGGCGCACCGAGAGGGCGAATTTCGCGTCGCCCTTGCTGAAGGCGACGACCGAAGCTTCGGGGTCGAGATCGGCGCCGGTCACCAACGCCTCCGCTCCGCAGAAGGAAGCACGGCCAAGGCGGATCTCAACACCGTCCACCGCTGCGCGGACGCCGCGCCCGGCCTCTTCGACGGCACCGACGATCGGCGATCTCGCGCCGGCAGCCTGCGCAACCGCGGCGGCGACGGGATGATGGCTCGACAATGCGAGGCGTCCGGCCAGCTCGAAAATCTCGCCGGGAACGTCTGCGGCGTTGCTCACGTCGAGATCCGGCAGCGTCAGCGTGCCGGTCTTGTCGAAGATGACGTGGTCGGCTTCGGCGAGGCGCTCGATCGCATCGCCGGAATTGAGCAGCACGCCAGCCCTGAACATCGTGCCCGAGGCCACCGTCTGCACGGTCGGGATCGCAAGCCCGAGCGCACAGGGGCAGGTGATGATCAGAACCGCAACCCCGGTGACGACAGCATCATGCCAGCTCGCGCCCGCGATCACCCAGCCCAGAATCGTGATCAGCGCGGTCGCATGCACCACCGGCGCATAAAGCCGCGAGGCACGGTCGGCCAGCCGCATGTAGCGCGAGCGCGCCTGGAGCGCATTGTCGAGCAGCCGGGCGATCTCGGCAAGCAGCGTCGCCTCCGATGCAGCAGAGACCCGCACCCGCAACGTGCCCGAGACGTTCATCGAGCCCGCATAGACGGGCGTACCCTGCTCGGCCGTGACATAGAGCGTCTCGCCAGTGATCAGGCTCTGGTCGATCTCGGAGCGCCCCTCGATCACCGTGCCGTCGACCGCACAGCGCTCGCCGGGCCGCAGCAGCACGATGTCGCCGGGATGGATCGCTGCGACCGGCACCTGCGAGATTTCGTCAGGTCCGACGAACTTCGCTGCGGTCTCCGCCTTCAACGCCGCCAGATTGCCGGCGACCGCGCGGGTCCGCCGCCGCATATTCTGGTCGAGGAAACGGCCGACCAGCAGGAACGTGAGCAGCATGATCGCCGCATCGAAATATGCGTGCCCGGCGTGGTTGATGGTCTCGACCACGGACATGCCGAGCGCAAGACACACGCCGATCGAGATCGGCACGTCCATGTTGGTGGTCTTGTTGGACAGCGCGCGCCAGGCCGAGCGGAAGAACGGTTGGCCGGCATAGGCTGCCGCCGGCAGCGCGATCAGCGCAGACAGCCAGTGGAAGAAGTCGCGCTGTTCCGGCAGCATGTCCGAGACGTTGCCCGACCATACCGGGATCGACAGCATCATCACGTTCATGGTCGCAAACGCGGCAACGCCGAGACATCGCAGCAGGAAGCGCGCTTCCGCGACCTCGGTCGCCTCAGCGCTCTCGGTTTCGTAAGGATAGGCCCTGTAGCCGAGTTCCTCGAGCCGATCGATAAATCGCGCCGGATCCAGCGTGCCCTCTTTCCATTCCAGCGCGACACGCCGGTCGGTGAGGTTCACCCGCGCCAGCGTGACGTCAGGAATGGCCAACAGGCCGCGCTCGATCTTGGCCATGCAGCCCGCGCAGTGGACGCCATCCACCGCGAGATCGATATGCTGGAAACCAGCGCCCGCGGCCCGGACGTAATGAGAGAAATCGCGTGTCACCTGCATGGCGAGACCTCAGTTCAGGACCACGCGGTTGCGTGACAGGAACACGCGCTCGCCCCTGGCGTCGCCCTCGATCACCAGATCCCATTGGCCCGGCGCAACGGCAGATGCGCTGCCGCGATAGATGCCGATGCCGGCCTCCGCGAGCTCGACGGCCAGATCGGCGCGTTTGTCGGTCGGCCGCTCCAGGCGGCCTGCGAACCGCAACCCGGTCAGCGGCTCGTCCGCCGCATCGCGTGCCTCGACCTGAAGCACGGCATTGCCGTCGGCGCGCCGGTCGATATGCGCACTCACCTTCCATTTGCGTGCGGCCTGGTCCTGCGCCGCCGAGATCTCGTGGTCATAGGCGAGGCCCGCGGCATAGGGGCTGTCGACGTCGGTGCCCGGCAACGTCGCGATCGCGAGCTTCATCATCGTGACGTTGACGCCGATCACCAGCCCGAAGAAGGCGACCAGCATCAGGAGCACCTTCGTTCCGGTCAGCGGCTTGGTGGCCATTTCAGTCTCCTGAACTTACGGCGCGACGAAATTGTCGGTGGTGGTGGCGACCTCGCCGAGCCCGATATCGGTGACGTGGAAGCGCACTGGAACCGATTTCTCGGGATTGCTGTCGGCGGGTGCCGTGACGAGCAGGCGCAGCTCGCTGGTGGAGTCGCGCGGGACCACGATCATCGGCCTGTCAGGCGTCACGGAATCGACGCCGACGACATGCGTGGTCAGATTGACCGGCCCGTCCGCGTCGATCGCGATGACGCGGTCATAGCCGCTCTTGTTGAGCAGCCGCACCGTGTAGGCGTTGCGGATCGAGCCGTCGCTGAGCTTGACCGCGACCGGGTTGCGATCATGCAGTACGTTGACATCGAGCAGGCTGCGCGTCGCCAGCACGTAAAGCATGATACCGCCGACGGCCGCGATGATCGCGCTGTAGGCGACGGTGCGGGCGCGAACGATGCGGTAGATCGGCGCCTTGCCGTCCTGGCGGCGCTGGATGTTGATGTCGTTGTCATAGCCGATCAGCCGCTTCGGCCGGCCGATCTTGGTCATGACGTTGTCGCAGGCGTCGATGCAGAGCCCGCACTGGATGCATTCGAGCTGCGGCCCGTTGCGGATGTCGATGCCGGTCGGGCAGACCGCGACGCATTGATAGCAATCGATGCAATCGCCGACATGCTGGCCGACCGCGCGCAGCTCGGCCGCCTTCTTGACCGAGGTACGCTTCTCGCCCCGGTCGTAGCGATAGGTGACGTTGAGCGCCCATTCGTCGGTGAGCGCAGCCTGGATCCGCGGCCACGGGCACATGTAGGTGCAGACCTGCTCGCGCATAAAGCCGGCGAGCACGTAGGTCGTTGCCGTGAGGATGCCGATCCAGATATAGGCGATGACAGGCGCCTGGAATG
Source organism: Bradyrhizobium sp. USDA 4472 (assembly GCF_054058595.1). Classification (NCBI taxonomy): domain Bacteria; kingdom Pseudomonadati; phylum Pseudomonadota; class Alphaproteobacteria; order Hyphomicrobiales; family Nitrobacteraceae; genus Bradyrhizobium; species Bradyrhizobium sp. USDA 4472. The sequence continues at coordinate 4,736,562 of NZ_JBSSAM010000001.1, read as the reverse complement.
TCAGGAGCTGCTTCACCAGCGTCGGGGCGTCGTTGAAATAGAGCACCCAGGCGCCGCCGGTCCACCATGCGATCATCAGCCAGATGAAATTCTTCAGCGCGATCTCGGAGACGCGCTTGACCGTCAAAGCGCCGGCGGATTTGTCCTTCATCATCCGCTCGCGGCGGTCACCTTCGACGAAGCGCTCGACGGCGTAGAACAGATCGGTCCACACCGTCTGCGGGCAGAGATAGCCGCACCAGATGCGGCCGCCGACCGAGTTCATCAGGAATAGCGTCACCGCGGCGAGGATCAAAAGGCCGGTGAAATAATAGACTTCCTGCGGCCACAGCTCGATGAAGAAGAAATAGAAGCGGCTGTTGGGAAGATCGATCAGCACAGCCTGGCTGGGGGCGCCAAGGCCGCGGTTCCAGCGCACGAAAGGCAGCAAGTAGTAGACGCCGAGGCAGAACGCCATCAGGCCCCATTTGATCCGGCGGAAGGTGCCCTGGACGCTCTGCGGATAGACCTTCTTGCGGGCTGCGTAGAGCGGCCCGTAGTCTTCATCCGATGTGAGATCGTTCGGGTTCACGGTCTTGTTCATCGCGCGGGTTGTCTCGAGAAGGTGCGATTAAACCTAGATCCCCCGCCGCCGCGTCGATTGATCCAGCTCAAGCGGGGGCGATTTTGTTCGCCGCCGCTTGATAATGCTCAGCTATTTTCCACCACCCAGCGAGTGGACGTAGACCGCCATCGCCTTGATGGTGGCGGGATCGAGCCGCCCTTCCCAGGCTGGCATGACCCCGGCACGGCCATTCGTGATGGTCTCGATCAGGGCGGCCTCGTCGGAGCCGTAGAGCCAGATCTTGTCGGTCAGATTCGGCGCGCCGAGCTCCTGGTTGCCCTTGCCGCCGTCGCCGTGACAGGCGACGCAATTGTCCGCAAAAATCTTCTCGCCCTTGGCGGGGTCATAGCCCTTGCGGGTCGAGAGGCCCGACAGCGATCGCACATAATTGGCGACCGTGACGATCTCGTCGCCCTTCAGCACGCCATCCCTGCCGAAAGCCAGCATCTGGCCTTCATGGGACTTGGCGTGACCCGAGCGTACGCCGAACTGAATGGTCTGCACGATCTGGTCGAGCGTGCCGCCCCACAGCCAATCGTCATCATTCAGGTTCGGGAAGCCCTTGGCGCCGGCAGCGCCCGAACCGTGGCACGGCGCGCAATTGTCGCCGAACACGGTCTTGCCCTTGGCGCGGGCGAGCGCCAGCAGGGCCGGATCCCTCTCGATGTCGGCGAGCGAGGCTGCACCGAGCGCCGCCATCTTGTCGCCCCTGATCTTCTCGAGCTTGGCAAGCTCGACCGCGACGTTGGCGCGTGTCGAGTACCCCAACAGACCGGTCGTATTGCTCGAAATCAGCGGCCAGGCCGGATAGACGATCCAGTAGCCGATCGACCAGGCGATGGTGAGGTAGAAGCAGATCACCCACCAGCGCGGCAGCGGGGTGTTGAGCTCCTTGATGCCGTCCCATTCATGACCGGTCGTGGCCCTGCCGCTGACGGAATCGATCTCGCTATGATGCTCGCTCATGATCACTCCTCCCGCAGCGGCAGGCGGGCCGCTTCGTCGAACGCGGCCTTGTTGCGGGGCCAGAGCGCGTAGGCGATGATCGCGAGAAAGATCGCGACGAAGACCGGCGTCCAGATCGTGGTCACGAGACCGGAAGCGAGATTGTCGAGTGTCAGGATGGCTTTCATCGGTGATGCCTTCTCAGCGAAGATTGGCTTTCTCGTTGTAGAGCTTGAAGTCGACCAGCGTGCCGAGCATCTGCAAGTACGCGATCAGGGCGTCCATCTCGGTCGGCGTGCCGGTCTTGCCATCGAAATTGCGCACGACGGCTTTGGCATAGCGCTTCGTGAAGGCGTCGCTGCCGGCATTGTCAGGATCGGCCTGGGCCTTCATGTCGGCGGCGGCGTTGGCGATCTGGTCGTCGGTGTAGGGAACGCCGACGGCCCGCAGCGTACGCATATGGTCGGCGATCGTCGCCGGATCGACCTCGGTTGAGCTGAGGAACGGATAACCCGGCATCACCGACTGCGGCACGATCGCGCGCGGATTGGTCAGATGCGTGACGTGCCAGTCGTCGGAATATTTGGCGCCGACGCGGGCAAGGTCAGGACCTGTGCGCTTCGAACCCCACTGGAACGGATGATCGAACATGCTCTCGGCGGCGAGCGAGAAGTGGCCGTAGCGTTCGACTTCGTCGCGCAACGGACGGATCATCTGCGAATGGCAGAGATAGCAGCCTTCGCGGACGTAGATGTTGCGGCCGGCGAGCTCCAGCGGCGTGTAGGGCCTGACGCCGTCGACCACCTCGATCGTGCTCTTGAGGTAGAACAGCGGCGTGATCTCGACGAGGCCGCCGATCGCGATCACCAGCAAGATGCCGACGACCAGGATGATCGAGTTCTTTTCGAAGATTTGGTGGCGCGTCCAGAACGACATGGGAAGCTCCTCATTCCGCCGGCTGAAGAGCGGCGGGCATCTGGACTTCCTGCTCGCCGACGCGAACGGTCATCCAGAGATTGTAGGCCATGATCAGCGCGCCGATCAGGAACAGCGCGCCGCCGGCGGCGCGGATGACGTAGAAGGGATGCATCGCCTCGACGGTCTCGATGAAGGAATATTCGAGGAAGCCGAGCGAGGTGTAAGCGCGCCACATCAGGCCCTGCAGGATGCCCGACACCCACATCGCGGAGATGTAGAGAACGATGCCGAGCGTCGCGATCCAGAAATGCCAGTTGACCAGCTTGAGACTGTAAAGCCCCTTGCGATTCCACACCCAAGGCACCATGCAGTACAGCGCGCCGAAGGAGACGAATCCGACCCAGCCGAGCGCACCGGAATGCACGTGGCCGATGGTCCAGTCAGTGTAGTGGCTGAGCGAGTTGACGACCTTGATCGACATCATCGGTCCCTCGAAGGTCGACATGCCGTAGAAGGCGACGGAGACCACGAGCATGCGCAGCACGGGATCGGTGCGTAGCTTGTCCCAGGCGCCCGACAGCGTCATCAGGCCGTTGATCATGCCGCCCCATGAGGGCATCCACAGCATGATGGAGAAGGTCATGCCGAGCGTCTGCGTCCAATCGGGGAGCGCGGTGTAGTGCAGATGGTGCGGGCCGGCCCAGATGTAGAGGAAGATCAGCGCCCAGAAGTGAATGATCGAGAGCCGGTAGGAATAGATCGGCCGCTCCGCGCGCTTCGGAATGAAATAGTACATGATGGCGAGGAAACCGGCGGTCAGGAAAAAGCCGACGGCGTTGTGGCCGTACCACCACTGGAACATGGCATCCTGGATGCCGCCCCAGGCGATGTAGGACTTGGAGCCGAAGAACGACACCGGCAAAGCGGGATTGTTGCCCAGATGCAGAACCGCAATCGTCACGATGAAGGCGAGATAGAACCAGTTCGCGACGAAGATGTGCGGTTCCCTGCGCTTGAGGATCGTGCCGAGGAAGACGAGGAGATAAGTCACCCAGACGATGGTCAGCCAGAGGTCGGCGTACCATTCCGGCTCGGCATATTCCTTGGACTGCGTAACGCCGAGCAGATAGCCGGTGCCTGCGATCAGGATGAAGTAGTTGTACCCGAGCACGACGAACCAAGGCGCGAGATCGCCGGCAAGCCGCGCGCGGCAGGACTTCTGCACCACGTAGAAGGATGTCGCGATCAGCACGTTGCCGCCGAAAGCGAAGATCACCGCGGAAGTGTGCAGCGGCCGCAACCGGCCGAATTGAATCCATTGTAGATCGAAATTCAGCGCGGGCCAGGCCAGCTGCGAGGCGATGATCAGCCCGACCAGGAAGCCCGCAATGCCCCAAACCATCGCCATGACGGCGGTGAACTTGATCGGGCCCATATTGTAGTTGGGGCGACCATTGATCTCGGCAGGGGGCAGCGCCGCCGGGCGGTCGTAGTAGCGGTTGACGATGAAGAACATCGCGGCCAGGCTCGCCGCCGCGCTCAGGCCGGCGTGAAAGGCGAAGGGCGCGTCGACCGCCTTGGCCGAGGCAATCAGGCACAGGAAGGCGGTAACCGCGAAGGTGAACGCCAGGCCGCCTTCGCCAAACGTCATGGTTTTCGAGATGGAGGGCTGGGGCATCGCGGATTCTCTCTGAAAGAACACGCCGCCAGAAACCACATTCACGCTCGCGGGGAATTGATTGAAATCAAGATAGATGGATTTCTGCTAAGACGAGGCCGTTGCTGGTCTTCGAGCGATATCAAGCGCTTGTGCATTGCGCCGAGCTCATGGCGGACCGCCCTCTGCGGAAATTCACGGGGCCGAAAAACGCCGTGTTTCTGTCGATCGTCAGTCGCTCGCCGTCGCCTTGAGCGCCGCGATCACGTCCTCGCGCGCGATGATTCCGACCAGCTTCTGAGCGCCGTCGAGCACGATGATGCTGCGGATGCGGTGCTCGACCATGAGCTGGAGCACGCGCGTCAGCCGCGTTTCCGGGCCGACATAGATGAACTCCGGCGTCATGACCTCGCCGACCTTGCGGTTCATCAGGTCGTGATAGCGCGGCAACATCTGGCTCGGCGTGAACGCAAAGCACTTCAGGATGTCGAACTTGGTGACGATGCCGACGACCTGACCGTCATCCTCGACCGGATAGGAGTTGAAATCATCCTGTTCGAACATCTCACTGAGGGCGAGCAGATCGTGGTCACGCCGCACCGTGCTGACGTTGCGCGTCATGTAGTTTTCGACCGTCTGCTCAAGGAATTTGTACACAGCGCGTCCTCATCGATTGTCTGTGCCGCCTCGCCGTCAGTGCGACAGCAGCACGCAGCGGGCGGTTTGCGTGACCAGATATTCCGTGACGCCGCCGAGAATCAGTTCGCGGAAGCGGGAATGGCCGTAGGCGCCGGCGACGATCAGGCCGGCACCGACATCGTCGGCAATGCTGTCCAACTGCACGGCAGCGGTTTCGTTCGTCGCCGCTGGGACGCGCGCCGTCGCAGTGACGCCGTGGCGGGCGAACCAGGCGGCGACGTCGCTGACATGTGCCATCACCACCGAGCGGTCGTCGTTCGTTTCCGGAACCTCGACGACGATGACGTCCTTGGACTTGCGCAGCATCGGCAGCGCATCGGCCACCGCGCGCCGCGCCTCCGGCGTGTCCTTCCAGGCCACCAGCACGCAGCGCAGATCGAGCCAGTTGATTTGATCAGGCACGACCAATAGTGGCCGGCCGATCTGCATCACCAGATCCCTGGGGCTTGCCGTCGAAAAGGCATCGGAGAAGGTGGGGCCCTGCCCGCCGCTGACGATGATGTCGGCGCAGCGCGCCTGCGCCAGCACGTATCGTGCGGGAAAATCCGCGGCGCTGCGCCATTCCGCGCGCCCGCCGCGCGTCCTGGTCGCGGCGCGGAATTGCGCCTCCAGATCGGCAAGGCGCCGCTTGACGGAGCCCTCCTCCTGATCGACCAGCCGCTGGGCCTCGGCACCATCGGCGAAATAGAGCGGCGGGGCGAATCGCGCTGCGGCGATCCCGACGATGTCAGCCTCGAACCGTTCCGCCAGCTCGCCCGCGACCTGAAGGCGCGCAGTGTTGAGCTGATCCAGCGCCAGGCTGACCATCACGGTCGCGTATGTCATCGGGAGCCTCCCGTGGGGTGAGCTTTGACCAAACATTGTAAGCCCGCTGCAGCCGGGCAGGATGAGATAGATCAAATTGCCCCGCGCGGTGCCGGGAAATCCACCGATGCGGTCAGACATCGGAACTTGCCTCCGGCGCGGCCATGGGCGAGATTGTCGGCACGCTAGCAGCACCTCGCCCGCGGCTTGCAGAATGGGAGCCACGACTTGTCGCCGACCCGTGTGACGCATCCGCCGGACGATCATCGCGGCGAGCATTTCCGGGTCCGGATCGAGGGATTCGGCGTCGGTACCTGGGATCTCGACCTCACGACGCGCGAGCTGGAATGGTCGGAGACCGCGCGGATGCTGCTGGGCGTCGAGCGGGGTCAGCCGGCGAGCTATGACCTTCTGATGTCGCGCCTCGAAGCCGAGGATCGCGCGCGCGTCGAGGCTGCGATCAGCCAGGTCATTGAGCGCGGCGGCGGCTTCGACGTCTCGTTCAGGATTTCCGCCAACTCCGACCGGGGCCAGTGGATCAGGGCTCGCGCCGGCCTCATCAGGGATGACGCCGGCATCGCGCGGCATCTCAGCGGAATCCTCCTCGACATCGACCCGGAGAAACAGGTCGAGGAAGCGCTGCGCACGCGCGAGAACCACCTCCGCTCCATCCTGCATACCATTCCCGACGCCATGATCGTCATCGACGGTCGCGGCATCATGCAGCTGTTCTCGACGGCCGCCGAGCGCCTGTTCGGCTGGTCCGAGCAGGAGGCAATCGGCCAGAACGTCAGCATCCTGATGCCGGAGCCGGACCGCACCCGACACGACGGCTACATCGCGCGCTATCGCTCGACCAATGATCCGCACATTATCGGCATCGGCCGCATCGTCACCGGCAAGCGCCGCGACGGCACGACGTTCCCGATGCATCTGTCGATCGGCGAGATGCAGTCCGGCGGCGAGCCCTATTTCACCGGCTTCGTCCGCGACCTCACCGAGCATCAGCAGACCCAGGCAAGGCTGCACGAATTGCAGTCCGAACTCGTCCATGTCTCGCGTCTGACGGCGATGGGCGAGATGGCGTCCGCGCTCGCCCACGAGATCAACCAGCCCCTGGCGGCGATCAGCAACTACATGAAGGGATCGCGGCGGTTGCTCGCGGGCAGCTCCGATCCCAACGTTGCGAAGATCGAGGGCGCGCTGGATCGTGCGTCGGAGCAGGCACTGCGCGCCGGCCAGATCATCCGTCGGCTGCGCGATTTCGTTTCCCGTGGCGAATCCGAGAAACGGGTCGAGAGCCTGTCGAAGTTGATCGAGGAAGCCGGCGCGCTGGGGCTCGCCGGCGCGCGCGAGCAGAACGTGCAGCTCCGCTTTACTCTCGATCCAGGCGCCGACCTTGTGCTCGCCGACCGCGTGCAGATCCAGCAGGTTCTGGTCAATCTGTTCCGAAATGCGCTGGAGGCGATGGCGCAGTCGCCGCAGCGCGAGCTCGTCGTCACCAACGCCCGCGTCCGTGAAGACATGATCGAGGTGGAAGTATCCGACACCGGCTCCGGCTTCCAGGATGATGTCATGCCAAATCTGTTTCAGACCTTCTTCACTACCAAAGAGACCGGCATGGGCGTGGGACTGTCGATCAGCCGCTCGATCATCGAGGCTCACGGCGGCCGCATGGCCGCCGAGAACAACGCATCGGGCGGCGCGACATTCCGCTTCACCCTGCCGGCAGCCGATGAGGCCTGAGCAATGACGACCAAGGGACATGTTTACGTCATCGACGACGACGAGGCGATGCGGGACTCGCTCAACTTCCTGCTGGAGTCCGCAGGCTTCGGCGTCACCCTGTTCGACAACGCGCAAAGCTTCCTCGACTCCCTGCCCGCCCTCGGCTTCGGCTGCGTCGTCTCCGATATCAGGATGCCTGGCCTCGACGGGATCGAGCTGTTGAAGCGAATGAAGGCGCAGAGCTCGCCCTTTCCGATCCTGATCATGACCGGCCATGGCGACGTGCCTCTCGCGGTCGAGGCCATGAAATTCGGCGCCGTCGACTTCCTGGAAAAGCCGTTCGAGGACGACCGCCTCACCGCCATGATCGAGAGTGCGATCCGTCAGGCCGAGCCTGCCGCCAGGAACGAGGCTGTATTACAGGACATCGCCGCCCGCGTAGCCTCCTTGAGTCCCAGGGAGCGCCAGGTCATGGAAGGGCTGGTCGCAGGCCTTTCCAACAAGTTGATTGCCCGCGACTATGACATCAGCCCGCGCACCATCGAGGTCTACCGCGCCAACGTCATGACCAAGATGCAGGCGGGCAGCCTGTCGGAGCTGGTGCGGCTGGCGATGCGCGCCGGCATGCTGAAGGATTGAGGCAAACCGGCTTGCGGTAGGTCAAGACGGGCTCCGTCGGCTGTGCTACTCGACCAGAATGATCGAAATCGGCTCGCACCATCAGCGGCTGCCCATGGCATCACTCGCACGTCCCGTCGTCTACGTGGTTGATGACGATGACGCCGTGCTGGTATCGCTGCGCTTCCTGCTGGAAACCGACGGCTTTGCGGTGCGGACCTTCCGGAATGCCACGGCGCTGCTTCATGCGGCAAGCATGCCCGGCGCGGACTGCTACGTCATCGACTACAAGATGCCCGAAATCAACGGCATTGAGCTTGCCGGACGGCTGCGCCAGTCCGACGCGGACACTCCGGTGATCCTGATCACCGGCTATCCGGATGGAAATATCTCCGCCCGTGCTGCCGCGGCTGGCGTGAAAGACGTGATTTTGAAGCCGCTTCTCGACGAAAACCTGGTCAAACGCATCCGCCAGGCCATCCAGAACCGGCACGGCAATTGACCTACGGGATTCTACGTAAGGGCCACCCCTTAAGATATCTCGCGAAATTTTCGAAGCACCCGACACAGCGTAGGAAGCGTCATCACAACGGAGATGACGCAGATGCTGGCCCAGACGCTCAACACCCAGGCGATTGACACGCAAGTTCGCGGCACCATTGCCCCGGCCCATCCCGTCTCGGACCAGTTCGGCGCCATCACGGGCCATGTCGGCCTGGCGGCCACCGAGTTCTCCTACCGCAAGGACGAGGAGATCTATGGTGAGGACGAGCCGGCCGAATATGTCTACCAGGTCGTCTCGGGCGCGGTCCGCACCTACAAGCTTCTCACCGACGGCCGCCGCCAGATCGGCACCTTCCACCTCCCCGGCGACGTATTCGGCCTCGAATCCGGCGCCACCCACCGCCTGGCAGCCGAAGCCATCATCGACACCACCGTGCGCCTGGTAAAGCGTCGCAGCCTCGACCAAGTCGCAGCCGCCGACGTTCACGTCGCTCACAAGCTCTGGTCCATGACCGCAGCCGATCTCAGGCACGCAGAAGAGCACATGCTGCTTCTCGGGCGCAAGAACGCTATGGAGCGCGTCGCAACGTTCCTCCTCGAGATGGATCGGCGACTTGCGGTCACCGGCATGATGGCGCTTCCTATGTGTCGTCGCGATATCGGCGACTATCTCGGCCTCACGCTGGAAACGGTTTCACGAGCCCTCTCGCAATTGAACGATGAGGGCGTACTCGACTTTGCCAGCGCGCGCCAGATCGTGCTCCGCAAGCGTCAGCACCTGCGCGATTTGGACATCTGATGATATGACTTGCAGGTGATCGTCTCAGACCCCTTGGGAAGGACTTGCGGAAAGTCTCATGGCGATCCGTGTCGGGAAGAACCGTCGCATTCAGTCCGAGCGTTCTCCGCGCAATAACAAGTAGCGTTCGTGGATCGTTTTATGACGCTACGTCGCAAGATCTACCTCATTTTGGAGCAGGGCTCCGTTCGTGGCTCTGCGAGCTTGGCCGTGAATACCGGCCTGATATGCGCGATCGTCGTCAGCCTTCTGGCTACGATAAGCGAGTCCGTTCCCGAGCTCGCACATCGACATGCGTCCGGCTTTCAATCCATCGAAGTTTCAGTGGCCGTGATCTTTTGTGCGGAGTATCTGGCGCGTGTCTGGACCGCGGCGGAGCACGCACCTTGGCGGCGCTTTGGAGCCCTCGGGTCGCGGCTTCGCTTCATGGGAAGCCTGGCCGGGATTATCGACCTTGCTGCCATATTGCCGCTTTTGCTGACTCATTTTGCCGCTCCCGAACTCAAGACGTTGCTCGTGTTGCGCTTGGTGCGCTTCCTGAAATTGACGCGCTATTCACCTGCCATTAATTCGCTGTTGGAGGCGCTCTATGTTGAAAGGCGCGCACTCACGGGATGCTTTGTGATCCTTCTTGGCGCCGCGCTGATCGCAGCGGGGCTGATGCATCTTGCCGAGAGCACGGTTCAGCCCGACAAATTCGGAACGATACCGGACGCACTCTGGTGGGCAATCGTGACGCTTGGCACGGTTGGGTATGGCGACGTTGTTCCTATCACGGCGATCGGACGGCTCATTGCGGGCTGCACGATCTTCGCTGGCTTGCTCATGGTCGCATTGCCTGTAGGCATCGTTGCCACGGCCTTTGCCAACGAGGTGCATCGACGCGATTTCATCATCACCTGGAGTCTGGTTGCCAAAATTCCGTTGTTCAGTGAATTGAGCGCAGTGCAGATCGGGGAAATTATGAAGATGCTCAGAGCTCAGAAGCTAGATGCAGGGTCCGTCGTAACGCGGCGGGGTGAGCCGGCGCATTCCATGTACTTGATCGCCGACGGCGAGGTTGAGATCAAGCTGCGGCACAACCCGGTGCGCCTGGGTGCCGGCCACTTCTTCGGCGAAATCGCCGTACTGCGCCGTGCTCACCGTTCAGCAACGGTCATTACTACCCAAACCACCCGCCTACTCGTCCTGGACGCGGCTGATTTGCACGGTCTTATGGACCGAGAGCCCGGGTTCGCCGCCCGGATCGAAGAGGCTGCTCGCGAGAAGCTCGGGCGCGAACTGGAAGCGCCCGCCGGCGACCTCGTACGCGAGGAGGTTGCAAGTGGCCTGCCAGCGGGTCGCTAAATATCCAGCGTAGGCCTCCTTAGTAGGTACAGAGGTTTCGAACCGCGCTCGCTCGGCAAAAGAGGTTCGCCTTCGTTGCCCGGAGATTTGCAGCCTCTCGGCACCGGTTTCCGGACACGAAGCAGAGGTCAGGCCGCCTCTCGCTGGCTGCGGTGAATCGCCGACGCAAGTCTGAGCAAGAGGATGATCGAGACGTTGCCCTTGCCGCCCTCGATCTGGGCAATGTAGCGCTCCGAAATGCCGGACCTGCGGGCAAGCTCCCGGCGCGACATGCAGCAACGCATTCGCGAGCTGCGCACGCGCTCACCGAGCTCGACCAGGAATTGGGCCTCGGAGTATGGCGGCAAGGCATTCCCCCCAGGCAAGGCCGCACCTGCGAACTCGAAAACTTCTTCCAGCATCGATCTGTCCTTGTCTTCTCCGAACCAAGATCATGGCTAGTTTTCAGGTCTCTTCATTGACGCGGATCAAAGAGGCCGCTTTTCATTCGATCAGGATCGGGCTGAGATGAGGTCAAGCTTCTTCACGTCGATGCCAAGCGACCAAGACCCGCGGTCCCAGCGGATGAACTCCATGCAGTGAAGACGGCGATGATGGCCGGCGCGCTCGTCGCGCCAGCCTTGGCGACTGTTTTCGACTGGATTGCGCCAGAGCAATGTCGTCCCTTCGCGGCGCCAGTATACGAGGCGCAAGACGAAGGAGAGACTTGAGATGAGATCGGACTTGGCGCAATCGTACGGACAGGACAGGCTACCCCGATACACCAGCTACCCGACCGCCCCGCACTTTTCCGCGGCGATCGGTGAAGCCGACTATCGAAAATGGCTCAAGTCGCTGCCCGCCCGACAGTCCGCGTCGATCTACATGCATGTCCCCTTCTGTCGGTCCATGTGCTGGTACTGCGGCTGCCACACCTCCCCCACCAAGAAAGACGATCCGATCGCGGTCTACACCTCTGGCCTGCGCACCGAAGCGCACATGGTGGCCGAGACGATCGGCCATCGACTCCCGATCTCGCACATCCACTTCGGCGGAGGCACGCCCACGATCATGACGCCGGACACCTTCGCCGATCTCCTCGACAGCCTGCGCTATTCGTACTTCGTGCTGCCGGACGCCGAGATTGCCGTAGAGATCGATCCGCGCACCCTGACCGAGCCGATGACGGACGCCTTGGGCTTCAGCGGCGTCAACCGCGCGAGCCTGGGCGTGCAGAGCTTCGATCCTCAGGTCCAGCGAGGCATCAATCGCCTACAGAGCTTCGAGCAGACTGCCCAGTGCGTCGAGCGACTCCGGCGATCTGGGGTCGGCAAGCTCAATTTCGACTTGCTATACGGCCTGCCCCTGCAAACAGTCGACTCCTGCCTGGACACCGTGGCTAAGTGCATCGAACTGCGTCCGGACCGCTTCTCCGTGTTCGGCTATGCCCATGTCCCGTCCTTCAAGAAGCATCAGCGCAAGATCGACGAAAGCGCTCTTCCCGACAGCATCGAGCGCCATCTGCAGTCGATGACGATCGCCGAGGCGCTCGTCGATGCCGGCTACGTTCGCATTGGCTTCGATCACTTCGCTTTGCCTGACGACAAGCTCGCCGTGGCGAAGCGGGAGGGCAGGCTGCGCAGGAACTTCCAGGGCTACACGGACGACGCCGCCGAAACCCTCATCGGCCTGGGGGCAAGTTCGATCGGCCGCATGCCGCAGGGGTTCGTGCAGAACGTCGTCGCCATCAGAGACTATCTCGCGCATATTGCCGAACACCGTTTCGCAACCACGAAGGGCTACGCCTTCACGGAGGATGACCGCTTCCGCGCCGACATCATCGAGCGCGTCATGTGCGACATGTCCGTGGATCTGCCCAAGGTGTCCCATCGTCACGGTCGGGATCCACGGTCGGCCATCGTTGATCGATCCAGGATCGACAGTCTCCTCGCCGATGGGGTGGTGACGATGATCGGCGACAGGATATCCGTCAGCGAGGGCGCAGAGTTCCTGGTTCGGAGTGTCGCGTCTGCTTTCGACGCGTACCTTGCACGCTCGCAGGCCACTCACAGCCGGGCGGTCTGAAGCCTATCGGACTGCGAGAGCCTGTCTGCGGAGGACCCGCGAGGGCTCGGGGACCTGCTGGAGCCACCGGGGGTGCGCCGGCGAGCGGTGGCGATGGCGGAAACTGTAGTAGTCGGGGTGAGCGAACTCGCTGCGACCGTCACAGCGAAAGCAACGGTTGATAGCGTCTTGGAGAGCATCGTCATTTCCATTCTAGATCTGGGGCTCGAGCTCAGGCTCTGGAGCGTGGTGAGTCGACCTGTCTTCGGCCGGCGCCTCGTTCGAAACGGATTCGGGCTCATCTGAAGGTGATTGACCCGCATGGTCGGGATGAATTCTGAACCAGGCGACATACAGCGCCGGCAGAAATAGCAGCGTCAGAAGCGTCCCGACGATGATGCCGCCCATCATGGCATAGGCCATCGGGCCCCAGAAAATCTCGCGGGCGATCGGAATCAGCGCGAGACTTGCGGCGGCGGCCGTCAGCAGGATCGGGCGCATGCGGTGCTCGGTTGCTTCCACCACGGCATCCCAGGCCGGCCTGCCCTCTTTCTTCAGATCCTCGATCTGGACGATCAGGATGACGGAGTTGCGGACCAGGATGCCGATCAGGGCAAGCACGCCGAGAATGGCGACGAAGCCAAGCGGCGCACCGCTCGGCAGCATGGCCATGACGACGCCGATCAGCGCGAGCGGCGCGACCGCGAACACCAGGAACAGACGGGAGAAGCTCTGTAGCTGCACCATCAGAACCGTGGCCATGACGAACAGCATCAGCGGCACCACTGCGATAATCGGGCCCTGGCTCTTGGCACTCTCCTCCACTGAGCCGCCAATCCTGATCGAGTAACCCGCGGGCAGCTGCTTCTCAAACTCCGCCACCTTCGGTGCAAGCTGGTCGACGATCGTCTTCGGCTTGAACATTGCTGACGACGGCGGCTTTCAGAGTAATCGTTGGAATCCTGGCGCGGCGCCAGATCGTGGGCTGCTCCAGCTCGTATCGCAGATTGGCGACGGCCCCGAGCGGCACCGATTGGCCGCCGAGCCCGGTCATCTGCAGGTCGCGCAGCGTGTCGATTGAGGCTCGTTCCGGCGCGGTCGCCCGTCCCGTGACGTTGACGAGATAGATGCTGTCGCGCACCTGCGTGACCGGCGTGCCCTGGAGCACCGAGTTCAAGGTGGTGGCGATGTCTTCCGAGGTCACGCCGAGCAGGCGCGCCTTGTCCTGGAGCACATCGACCTTGACGACACGCGCCGGCTCCATCCAGTCGAACACCACATTGCCGAGATCAGGATTGCTGCGAATGGCGCCGGCGAGCTTCTGCGAGAGGTTACGGACCTCAGCGATATCGGGGCCGCTCAGGCGGTACTGTACCGGACGTCCCACGGGAGGACCGACCTCGAGCAGCTTGACGTAGGTGTCGGTGCCCGGGAACGTCTTCCTCAAATAGTCCTCGAACTGCGACTTGAGCTTGTCGCGCGCAGCGATGCCGCCTTTTGTCACGATCACCTGCTGGCCGAACCAGGTGTTGGCGGTCTGCAGGTCGAACGACAGCACGAAGCGGGGCGCGCCGGTCCCGACATAGGTCGACCAATGTTCGACAGAATTATTGCCCTGCAACTGGTCGCGCTCGAAGCCTGCCATCTGGGTGTTGGTCTCGGTGATCGAAGCGTTCTGCGGCAGGTTCCAGTCGATTACGAGCTCGGCACGGTCGGACGAGGGAAAGAACTGCTGCTGCACGAACTGCAAGCCGAACAGGGCGAGCAGGAAGGCGCCGGCCGTCACGGCGACGGTGCTCCAGCGGTGATGCATGCAGAACAGGAGCAGGCGCGCGAACATCTGCGCGACGCGGCCCTTTTGTTCGTGATGCCCTTTCATTTTGGCCGGCAAAATGCCGACGCCGAGCAGCGGGGTGAACAAGACGGCCACGATCCACGAGACGATCAACGACACCGCGATCACCACGAACAGGGTGAAAGTGAACTCGCCCGCGCTGCTGCTGTTGAGTCCGATCGGGATGAAGCCGGCCACGGTGACCAGCGTTCCCGTCAGCATCGGGAACGCGGTCGAGGTATAGACATGGGTCGCCGCCTTTTCGAGGGGATCGCCGATCTCGAGCCGCGCCACCATCATTTCGACCGCGATCATGGCGTCGTCGACCAACAGGCCGAGCGCGATGATCAGGGCGCCCAGCGAAATGCGTTGCAGCGAGATGCCGCAATAGGCCATCACGACGAAGGTGATCGCAAGCACCAGCGGAATGGCGATGGCCACGACGAGCCCTGCCCGCATGCCCAGGCTCAGGAAGCTGATGCCGAGCACGATGATCACGGCCTCGAACAGCGCTTCGGTGAAGCCCGAAACAGCATGCTCGACCACGACGGGTTGGTCGGCAACGAGGTGCACGCCGACGCCGATCGGAAGGTCGGCGATGATTGCAGTCATCTCCTTTTTCAGCGCCTCGCCGAACTGGAGCAAATTGGCACCGGATTTCATGCCGATCGCGAGCGCGATGGCGGGCTGGCCGTTGTATCGGAACAGCGTTGACGGCGGATCGGCATAACCCCGCGTGATGGTCGCGACATCGGTCAGCGGGAAGAAGCGGTCGTTGATGCGCAGATTAACCGCCTTGAGGCTCGCCTCCGAGGTGAACTGACCGTTGACGCGGACGCTGATCCGCTCCGGCCCTTCCTGGAACACGCCGGAGGGCGCTACCGCGTTCTGGCCCTGAAGCGAATTCATGATGCCGTGGACATCGAGGCCGAGGGCCGCGATCTTGCGGGTAGAAAATTCGAGATAGATGACCTCGTCCTGCGCGCCGAGAATGTCGACCTTGCCGACATCGGGCACCGTCAGCACCTTGGCCCTTATATCCTCGACCTGATCGCGGAGCTGTCGCTGGCTGAGGCCGTCACTGGTGAAGGCATAGACGTTCCCGAAGACGTCACCGAAGCGGTCGTTGAAGCCGGGTCCGATCACGCCTTGCGGGAAATCGCCCCTGATGTCCGCGATCATGTTGCGGACGCGCACCCAGGTCGGCTTGACGTCGACCGCCTTGGTCGCATCGCGCAAGTAGACGAAGACGGTGGTCTGACCTGCCACTGTGACGCTCTTGGTGTAGTCGAGCGATTCCAGCTCCTCCAGCTTCTTCTCGATCCGGTCCGTGACCTGCCGCGTCATCTCCTCGGGCGAGGCGCCGGGCCACTGCGCCTGGATCACCATCGTCTTGATGGTGAAGTCAGGGTCCTCCTGGCGACCCAGCTCCAGATAGGCAAACAGGCCGGCAGCCATGAAGGCGATCATGAAATACCAGACGAGCGAACGATGTCCGAGCGCCCAGTCGGAAAGGTTGAACGACTTCATGGCTCTCGATCCTGTTCGATGCGGACGTGCTGCCCGGGCTTGAGGCTGTGAATTCCGGTGGCGACGACGCGGGTGCCGGCGGCAAGCCCGCCCGTGACGCGAATGCCTGCCGGTTCGGTGATGCCATCGATCTTCTGCAGCGCGACCGTGCTGGTGGCTTGATCGACCACCCAGACGAAAGCGGCGCCATCCTTGGCGAGCACCGCTGATGGGGGCAGGCGCATGACTTTGCCTTGATCCTTGGCCAGCTGTGCTGTGACGGTCGCGCCGAGACGAAAGCTTTCGGGGGGATTGTCGAGCGCAATCCGGACCCGTCGCAGCCGTGTCACCGCATCGGCTTGCGGCGCGATTTCGCGGATCCTGCCCTCGACCTGAACGGTCGGAAGAAGCTGCAGGCTGACGGTGAACGGCAGACCTACCTCGAGCGGCACGGGGAGGTCTTCCCCAATATCGACGACGGCCTCCCTGACGTCCGGCCGCGCAACCGTCACCACAGTTTGGCCGGGAGAGACCACCTGCCCGACTTCCGCGCCGACAGCGGTGACGACGCCACCGAAGTCGGCCTTGATCCGGGCATAGCCGAGCTGCTCGAGCGCCTTCGTCAGGCTCGCCTGCTCCTGCGCAATGCTTGCTTCAGCGCCGGCGCGGGCCTGCTCGGCATTATCAAGCGTCTGCCTGGGGATCGCATCACTGCTGATGAGCGTGCGTTGCCGCTCTTCCGTGGCCCTGGCCGTCGCAAGCTGAGCCTCGGCCTTCGCAAGCTGGGCTTTAGCCGCGCGAACGGCGAGATCGAGTGCGGTGGGATCGATCGTGCCGATGATTTGTCCTTCGCGGACCATGTCGCCGACGTCAATCGGACGCGATGTCAGACGTCCGAGTACGCGAAAGCCGATGTTGGTTTTGTAGCGCGGCTCGACGACGCCAACGGCAGCCGCGCTGTTGCCGCTGTTCGGCTCGGCCAGCATCGAGAGCACGGGCCGCACGGGCTCCGGCGCGTTCGTCTCCTGCTGACATCCTGTGAGCAACGAGGCCGCCGCGAGCGTGCCAGCGATCATCATGACCTGTCGCTTCATGACCGGCCTCCTTCTTCAGCGACCGACTGGCCAACGCTCAAGAGCTTTCCGCCATCGACGACGACGCGCTCGCCGGGCTCGAGGCCCGCCTTGATCAGCACCTGACCGGCCTCGTAAGCGCCGACCGTGACCGGCTTCAGCGACGCCGTCTGCGTTTTCGGATCGACGGTCCAGACCGCGGGCTTCCTGCCCGCGGCCATCAGCGCGGTCCAGGGCAGGACGATCTCGTTCTGGGGCTTCACGTCGACCGTTCCGGCGACGGCGCTGCCCAGCGTCATCGCGGCCGGCGGATTCTCGATGGACACCTTGACGCGTATCGTGGAGCTCTTCGAGTCGATCGCAGGTGAAATCTCTCTCACCTCACCCGTTGCAGTCACGTCGGGATCCGAGATGAGCGCCAGCGTGACGCGGCGGCTGTCGGTCTGGCCGAGGAAAACGGATTCATAGACCTCGAAGACGGCATCGCGCGCTCCATCCTGCGCGAGGGAGAAGACGGGTTGCGCGGCCGGCACGACCTGACCGACCTCGAGATTTCGCGCGGTCACGACGCCGTCGGCTTCGGCGCGAAGGACGGTATAGCCAAGCGCATCCTGCGAAGTGCCGAGCTGCGCCCGGGTTGCTTCCAGCACGCCCTCCGCCGTTCGCAAGCCCTCCTGGGCCTGATCATAGAGGGTGCGGGTGGTGAAGCCGCTTGCGATCAGCGCTCTCTGTCGCTCGAACGTTGCCTTCGCCACGCGCAGCTGGGCTTCGGCAGAGGCCACTGCCGCGGTCGCAGCATCCACGTCGGCCGCCTGCTCGGCGGGATCGAGCCGGGCGAGGACCTCGCCCTTGTTGACGTGAGCACCGACGTCCACGGCGCGGGCAACCACACGTCCGCTAACGCGGAACGATAGATCGGCACGGAAGCGAGCCTGAACCTCGCCCGTCAATGTGATGGTGGCCTGCCGCTCGCGCGGCTGTACGATCGCGGTCCGGACCAATGCGGCGCGGTTGGGCGTCTGCGCCGCGTGATCGTTGCAACCGGTCAGCGCAATGCTGACAAGCACGGCCGCTGCGACGAGAGTCTTCGCCGCTCGCGGCGTTCGAATCGCTTGGATTGGATTGGAGAACTGGTTTGTCATGGCGCGTCCGCCGAATGGGAGAGCGTCAACAGCCCGCCAAGCGCATCGGCGGGTCGACGCGCGCCGAGCGCGGCCTCATTTGAAGACGCGACTCTCCTGCGGCGCGGGACCCTGATCTGGCGCGTTGCGATGGTCCAGTTTGCGTCCCGCTCGCGCTGGGTCAGCGGAAATGACAAGACGATCGAGGTGAATTCGGCGCCAAAACCCTGTTCGATCCGGCCGCTGAGCCCCCGCGCGATATCCTTGGCAATTCGCAATTCGCGATCGGAGACGTCCCGCGCGGGACGCGTGCCGTTGTCCAGGATCACGCAGTTCGCCAGCGCGCCGTTGCGTGTCAACTTGACCTTGATCTGCCCGGCCCGCCCGTCGAAACAAGCGTGCCTTGCCGCGTGCATCACGAGTTCATGGACGACCAGCCCCAGGTGCCAGCAGCGCTCCGGCTGAAGCGCAAGCGACTGGGTCGCGAAGGCCAATTGAATGTCCATCCGGTCCAGGACCGCCCGCCGCATGCCACACCCCAGCTTGCGAATGGAAGTGGCGGCGTGGATGAGCGTGTCTCCCGCCGGCATGGACAATGCGCGATGCACGTCGGCGTAACCATGCAGCAGTTCGACGACATTGCTGAGCGCGCCCTTGGCTTCCGTCCCCTCGACCCGGATGGCTGCGGCAGAGACCAGCTCGATGGCGAAGGCGACACCATTGGTGACCCTGTGATGCAGCTCGCGCAGCAGCACGCCTGGGCGCACGCCGGGCGGGTCTGGGTACGAAACAGTCACGACATTCTCCTCATTCGGCTCGGACCATCGGGGCTCGAACGCCCCCAGCTTTGCGACCCGATCGTTCGGGACCACCCGGCTGGCCCGCAAGAGCGTCGAGATCGGCACGATAATAAACTATACCGTATATTTTCTTTTTCTTGCCTTTCTTCATGGACCGTGTCAAGCGGGAAAGCGAAACGCACAGACTCGTGATTTCGGAGGTTTAAGAATGAAGAAAACGAAGCGAGGCAGACCGCCCAAGGATCTGGCCGGAGACGCGCCGGCACGCATTCTCGATGCGGCCCAGCAGCTGTTTTTGGAAAAGGGCTACCGCAGCGCCAGCATTGACGACATTTCGGAGCTCGCCCCCGCAAGCAAGCCGACGATCTATGCCCATTTCCCCGGCAAGGAGGCGCTGTTCGCGGCAGTGGTGGCGCGCACCATCGACGGCTTGACGGATTTCGAGGGGTTCTCGCCCGAAGGCCGCACCATCGAGGACAAGTTGATGAGCCTCGGGACAGCCATCGTTGACCGCGTTGTCGAGGAGTCACTGGGCATGGTGCGCGCCACCATCGCGGAATCGCAGCGGTTTCCCGAACTGAGCCGGAACGTCCACGACGCTGCGCGCGATCGCTCCCTGAATGCGGTGTCGCAGCTGCTGGACGAAGCCACGCAAAAGCTCGCCCGCACCGCAAGGGGGCCTTTCAGCGCCAAACGAAGCCGCGCCACCGCACAGATTTTCCTCGACCTGATCCTGCTGCCGATGCTGTTCCGCTCGCTCGTCGGCGAGACGCCGAGGGACTTGAAAAAGGAGCTTCCCGGCTTCGTGCGCGAACGTGTCGGCTTTTTCCTGGCGGCGTGCGAGACGGACTGGTCATAGGAGCATGGCCATCTGCCCGCTTTGGACTGACCCCGGAGGCATCAGCGTCAGCAGCGGCCTTCAAATGCAGCTGCGATGATCGCGCGCTTTGATGCGAAGAAGCGATAGATGTTGGCCGGAGACATCGACAGTCGCCGCGCAATCTCCGCGAGAGCCGTCTTGTTGTGACCGATCTCGCAAGAGAGGTCGGTCGCCGCCTGGACGACTCTGTTCCGAGCATCCGGGTGCTTGCCGAGATGATGAGCATGTTCTCGCTTCATGTTCTCACCGCGACGGAAGGTTCAGCAACTCGATGCGGCAGGCTTCGCCGAAAGCGCGCAAAGGATCGATTTCCTCGATGAAGTCGGGCAGGTCGACGATTGACCGGTTTGGCGACAAATAGGTTTCGATGATCAGGCGACCGGTGCGCTCGGCTGCGTGAACGACCTCGTCGGTGGACAGGATTCGCATGCGACCGATAAGCGTGTAGAGACCGACGAGCTGCGGAATTTCCGCCCTGTCGCTGACGAGCGCGTCGGCATACAGGCGGGAAGCCTCCTCGATGAAGTTCTTGTACAACCGTTCGCGCTTTTCGAACGAGCGAGCGTGATGTCGCTCTCGAAGCCTTCGGCGCCGGTTGAACCATCCACTCATGATGGTCGAGACCGCTCCGAAGGCGGAGCCACCGAAGGCGGCGAGCGCCGGAATATACATCGTGGTCATCGGTCTTTCCTCTCGCCGGTCGCGGTGCAGACGCCTCTGCGGAGTGCTCAAGGGGCGCCCGCCGCGACGTTGCGTCTTATCGGCTCCGCACCGATCCAATGCTTGCCTGCTCAAACACCGCCTTGCACGCCTGGCTCAGGTCCGATTTACGCTGACGCAAACAGGCTTCGACCCCCGACGGATCTGGAATGTAGCTGCTGCACAGGCGAAACGCGTCGGGTGTACACGCCGCCCTCTGCTCTGCCGTGCCCTGGTTTTCCTGCCCGGATGCAGCTGCGCTGCCAAGCGCGACCACGGCCGCTGCGAACAGCGCCGGCATCAATCTCGTCATGTCAGTTCCTTTCTTGCGTAAGACTCTGGTTTGCTGGCGGGCCGTGAACCCCGGTCTGCACACGCCCTTGTGAAGCCATCGTCTTGACTTCGGGCGCGGCGCCTGATTTATATGAACTATACGGTATAGTTTATTAAGGTAGCGCAGAATGTCAAGCCTGCTGTTCGCGTTGATGCGCGCAAACCCGATCCCCGCGCTTGCCGTCGCATCGCTGAATATCGTCGTCGCCCTGTTACTCGTGGTGTTGAGCCTGCTGTTGGGCATCACGATCGCGATGATCGCCTGGGGTCATTCGCTCGGCGAACGCCGGCCGAGCCCTATCCGGCTGGAGCGGAGGATGGTCGCATGACGCAGGCGCTCGCACACAGAGGCGTTGCGCCTGACGAAATTGACCGACTCACGCACACGGCGCAAGGGACGCCTGGAGCGGAAATGCTGAACTTCATCGAAGTCTTCGACGTGATGGAAGTGGACCCCGATAGCGGCAAAGCCGTGTGGATGGGCCTCACTGGTACGCGGACGGCGCTGAGGCGTGACGGATTCACCATTGACCCGAACATCGCGACCTATTGTCCGACCGATTGGCTCGACGAGCGCGGCTATCTCGACGCCGAGCTTGCGCGCAAGCATCCGCGGCCGTGGCGAATCTGATGATGCGACACAGCGATATGACCATCGGGAGCCGCGTGTCGTGAGCCGACAATCCATCATCGCCATGCGCGCGGGCCAAGGGACTGAAATCGCCCTGCCCTTGCGCGGCTACTTTCTGTCGGTCGGCGGCGCGCTGCTCTGCTTGCTTTGGGCGGCGGGCTCCATGCTGCCGGCGCCATCGCCTGGCCGCTTTACCGAGCCAAGACCCGCGGCACCTCCGATCCTCATCCATTCTGCCATGAAGGGACCGGAGCTCGTGGTGATCGACACCAACCAGTCACTGCCCGAAGGAGATCGTCGTCGCCCACGCAGCCGCGAGCGCCATCGAACGACCTGACCGAGATTGATCCGATGCCGAAGCAACATCTGTTAGCCCTGATCGTCTGGACCGCCATGCTGACAGCGAGCGGCGCCGTCGCGGACGTCCAGAGTCCTGCGGATACCGATCCCAGAAGCACGACCGCGCCAGGCGACGCCGAGGACGGCACAATCCGCCGCGTACTCACGGAGTTCCGCACGGTCCGCGTCCCGCTCGGCCGCGCCATGGCGATCGCCGAGCGTCTGCATGAGGGCTCGAAGACAGCCGACATCAGCTTCGAGTCTGCCGGCGCCCCCCTCTACCGCGTCCGCACGATCCGGAATGAACAGGTATGGGAGAACACCGTCAACGCAAACTCCGGCGGCATCGCGGGAAAGGAAGTGACGTCTTCGCTGCGGGAGCTCGGCCACGAAGACCTCGCCAACATGATCGCACTCAAATGGATCAAGCAGGAATTGTCTGACGCCGTGCAGGTCGCAGAGCGAGCCGCGGCCGGCAGCGCGCTTGCCGGTGGGCTGGTCAGACAGGACGGCAGGCTCAACTTCGTCGTGGTCGTCGCCGCCGGCGATGATTTGAAGGAGGTCATGCTCGAGCCGCCCAAGGTCGCAAAGCAAGGCCCGATCCATCGCTAGGCCGGCGAACTACGCCCGCAAGAATGAAGGAAATCACTCACGATGAACTTCCAGCCTCGATCACAGATCTCGTCCGCCTCACGGCGCCTGCCCTTCGATTGCATCGCCCTGCTGTTACAGGGCGGGGGTGCGCTCGGTGCCTATCAAGCCGGTGTCTATGAAGCCCTGGCCGAAGCCGGCATTCACCCCGATTGGGTCGCCGGCATTTCGATCGGCGCGATCAATGCCGCCATCATCGCCGGCAATCCGCCGGAGTGCCGCGTGGACCGTTTGCGCGATTTCTGGACCCAGGTCACGTCGACGGCGGCGTGGGAGTGGTCCGCTTTCAGCGATTGGTCGAAGACCGACAGCACGCGCAACCTCATCAATCAGATGAGCGCCGGTCTGGCGGCCACGTGTGGCGCAACCGGTTTTTTCTCCGCCCGTCCCGTCCTGCCCTGGCTGCAGCCCGGCGGAGCCAGCGATGCGACCAGCATCTATGACACGCGCGCGCTCAGGACCACGCTGGAGCGCTTGGTCGACTTCGATCGTCTCAACGCCGGGCTGACGCGCTTCAGTGCCGGCGCGGTCAACGTCAGAACCGGAAATTTCGTCTATTTCGACAATACCACCCATACGATCCGGCCGGAGCACGTGATGGCGAGCGGCGCGCTGCCACCCGGCTTTCCGGCCGTTGAGATCGAGGGCGAACATTATTGGGATGGTGGCCTCGTCTCCAACACGCCGCTGCAATGGGTGATCGAATCAGATGCCCCGCAGGACATGCTGGCGTTCCAGGTCGATCTCTGGAGCGCGCGCGGCCAAATTCCCCGCAACATGGCCGAGGTGATCACGCGGCACAAGGAAATCCAGTATTCGAGCCGCACGCGCGCCAGCACCGATCAGTTCAAGCGCGTGCAGCGTCTGCGGCGCGCACTCACCGATCTGCTTGGCCGGCTGCCCGACGATCTCAGCCAGGATGAGGACGTGAGACTGCTCAGCACAGCGGTCTCACGGAACGTCTACAACATCGTCCACCTGATCTACCGCGCGCGCAATCACGAGGGGCACTCCAAGGACTACGAGTTCTCGCGTCTTTCGATGCAGGAGCACTGGCAGGCCGGCTACCACGACGCATTGCGCACCCTGCGCCATCCGGAGGTGCTCGCCCGCCCTTCTGGCCCCGACGGGGTCTTCACCTTTGATCTCGAACATGACGGCCGCGAGTAGCGGTGCCCTGATGAGACGGAGATTTCCTATGCGTGAGACTGACGTGAGACGGCGAGCCTTCGCGATGCCGCTGACAAATCCGGCCTACCCTCCCGGACCCTACCGGTTCATCGATCGCGAATACCTGATCATCACCTACCGTACCGATCCGGCCAAGCTGCGGGCCGTGGTGCCGGAGCCGCTGGAGGTGGACGAAGGAGAGGCTCTCGTCAAATACGAGTTCATCCGCATGCCCGATTCCAATGGCTTTGGCGACTATACGGAAAGCGGGCAAGTGATCCCCGTCTCCTTCCGCGGCCGCAAGGGCGGCTATACCCATTGCATGTTCCTCAATGACGAAGGCCCCATTGCGGGCGGACGCGAGCTGTGGGGCTTTCCGAAAAAGCTGGCACAGCCGACCCTGAGGACCGAGATCGACACGCTGATCGGCACGCTGGACTACGGGCCGCTGCGGGTCGCGACGGGGACGATGGGCTACAAGCACCGCGAGGCCGATCTGGCGAAGGTCAAGGCTGCCCTTGGCGAGCCGAACTTCCTGCTCAAAATCATCCCGCACGTCGACGGCAGCCCGCGGATCTGCGAGGTCGTTCAATTCGGGCTTGAGGACATCGTGCTGAAGGGTGCGTGGACCGGGCCTGCGGCCCTCGCGTTGACGCCACATGCGCTGGCACCCGTGGCCGAACTGCCGGTCTTGGAGATCATCTCCGCCGTTCACATCCGCGCCGACCTCACGCTCGGGCTCGGAACGGTGGTGCACGATTTTCTGCAGCAACCGGCGCGCGGCTCGATTCGCACCAGTGAGAAGGCTCTTGTCTTTTGACTTCAACTGCGCGTCCCGATCCGGGGTGCGGCGCCGATCCGGTTTTGATGTTACGAGGAAGTGTAAGAAATGGCAATTCTGAACGGTAAGACGGCGGTCGTCACCGGCTCCACCAGCGGCATCGGCCTCGCAAATTCCGAACACGATGGAGGCCCGTCGCATGCGGAGGGATGAGGTCATCAACGAGGTCCTGCTCGCCGCCAAGCCGACCAAGGAGTTCGTCACAGTCGAGCAGGTCGCCTCGCTCGCGCTCTTCCTGTGCAGCGACGACGCCGCGCAGATCACCGGCGCCAACCTCGCGATGCACGGGGGCTGGACGGCCGCATAGCGCCTTTCAATGCAGGGAGCATTCGATCATGTCTTCTTTCCAAGCTGCCGACCTCGTCATTGAGAGCAAGCACTGCCTCCAGCTCGATCTTGCGGCCGATGGCGGTCTTGCCGGCGCCCTGGGCCTGGCCGAGGCGGCCTTCAGTGAGGATGTGCTGCCGTGCGATGCCGAGTTGATGGCTCCAGCCGACTTCTATGCAGCACTTGCCTCCGGGCCGCGGCGCACTCGGACAACGGCCACGGCCGAAAGGTCAAGGCTTTTTCCATGTCTCGCGGCCTGAGGAGCGAGGCGGCCACGCAGAGTGCGGTTGACCCAAGTCAACACGCGCAAAGCCGAACTCGGAGAAGATCATCCAGCCAGAACGGTCAACGGAGACGATCATGTCAGAGCACAGCAGCATGCATTTCTACCTGAATTGGGCCAAGGAGCGCATCGACGAAATGGATGCCGCTCTGGCCTCGTTCGAGATCAAGGCTGGCGATGTCAAGGCCGATTCGAAGGTCAGGGCCGAGCAGATCATCGCCGATCTGAAGAAGCGTCGTGACGAATTCCAGGTGCAGCTCAAGACCCAAGCCGATGTCGGCGAAGCGGCCTGGGCACGTAGCAAGGCGGAGCTCGAGAAGCAGTGGAACGGCTTCGAGGCGCAGATGAAGATCTACGTTGAAAGCGCCGGCAAGCAAGTCGAGCAGCAGCAAGCGACCTTCAAGGACATCGCGGCCGCACAGGTAAAGGCCTGGCGCGAGGCCGCCGACAAATTCCGTGAGGCAGCCGGCAAGGTCGCCGCATCGCATACGGGCGACGTCGACGCCGCTCTAAAGCAGATGAAGGCCGACGCCTCCGAGGCAGAAGCTCGTCTGCAGAAGCTGAAACAGGCCGGCGGCGATTCCTGGTCAGTGCTGAGCGCAGCGCTCGCGGAATCCCGCAAAGCGTTCGATCAGGCCAACCAAGCTGCTTGGAATGCGCTGAGGCACGCTGGACCGAAGAGCTGAAGGTTGCTGTGTTCAATAGCCGCCGGTTCAGGGGAGATATGCCAGCATTCGCCCCTGAGCTCTTGGAGGTTGTCGACGAAGAGGAGGCGCTTGCGATCAAGCGGGGGGCTGATCGTTCAGTCACTTCTGGCGTCGTTTTACGACGTTCGGTCGGTCTTGCTCGCGGGGCTTGCGCGGTCTTTGCCCGGCTCCCAGCACGGCAATGGTGCGCTGTTCATCGCTGGTGTGTGACCTTCGTCACGGCGCAGATTAATTATTCAGTCTAAACCTGCGACATGAGATTGAACGGGGAGCAATCCCCTCATGAAGCAGGGAGAATGAACATGACCCAGATTGCGCGAGCCGAAACTCTCGAACTGTCGATCGCCGAGCTCGACCAGATCAGCGGCGGAATGTCCGTACCCACGAATGAAGCGCAGATCATTGCGGGGATCAAGGCTAAAAACTTTGCGCCTGGCAGCGTCTTTACTGGAAACAGTTCCTTTGGGGACACAATAGACAACAACAACAACCTGCCGTGAGAAACCAAGAGGCCGCCAAGGTAGGCGGCCTCTTCCATTCGCCGGGGCGATGTGTCGTGAGCCGCTGACGGCGTGCCCATCGCATGCCGGACCACCCGTAAATTTCCCCAGTGCCGACTGCTTGGCTCACTGGTTAACTGGCCGCCGCCTGAGCGCCGCACCATGAAAACACCGAAGCCAAAGCAATGGGCCGAGTCGATGCGCCAACTCCCTGCCGCGCCAGCCGCCTTAATCGCAATTGGCCCGAACCGGTTATTCCAGTACATACAAGGCTGGGAGGGCACTGCGCCTCGCAGTGCCCTCCCGCGCAGGCCGTCACTTCACCTTAGCTGAGAAACCGTATTCCACGCGGTACCGTAATCCTTAACGGTGTAGACGACGGGCTCACCGTAGAAGTCTCCCGTCCTCGTGAAGCCGCCGCTCACCGTCTCCAACTCTTTGTCGCCCAAGGGACGCGTTTCCAACTCTTTATCTTTAGGCATGGTCATTATCTCCTGTTGCTGATGACGGCCATACGTTGCCGGTCGCGCATAAGTCGGGCAAAGAAGCGTCACGGTCTGTGATCGCCGTCACCTTTTCGGTCCTTTCGGAGTTCTGGCACGTCGGCACTTAAGGCCCGACCGGAAATGCCAAAGACTCAGCCAAAATGACGCGACTGCCCCTGAACGGACCTCGACGCTCGATCAGCCTGGCCCCGCCGCGCCACTACGCTCAAGCCCAACGGTGTCGTCAACCCAACGGAACATCGGCACGCAGAGCAATTCAACCGCCAGTGGCCCCTTTTGATTTGAGAATGCAAAGATGAGGCGGGCAACATGCCGAACGGGCATTGGATCGGGCGCATCGATGTGATCAAACCCGAATACACCAAAGCCTACGGCCCCGCCCTCACGGCGGTGCCCCGCAAATGACGCTGCAAAGCAGCCGATTACCAGTACCTCGAGCGTGCTAGGTAAACCTCTTGTGCCCGGTCAATCACGGTCTGGGCACTGAAACCGGGCATCGGTCACTTCGTCACCGACACGCGTGAAGCATCTGCAACTCCGCAAAGCGATTGTCGGCGCGACGAAGCCGCCGACAAAGCTCGCGGTTGACATTCTGCATCACCATCACATACGCGTGGATATCGGCCTTGTAGTACGCGTAAAGTTGTCGAGCCGTGAGCTCGTACAGCAGAGTTTGGCTCTGCGCGACGATGGTCGCTGACCGGTTCTGCATTTCGATGA
Organism: Bradyrhizobium sp. USDA 4472; assembly: GCF_054058595.1. Taxonomy (NCBI): domain Bacteria; kingdom Pseudomonadati; phylum Pseudomonadota; class Alphaproteobacteria; order Hyphomicrobiales; family Nitrobacteraceae; genus Bradyrhizobium; species Bradyrhizobium sp. USDA 4472. Next base: position 4,708,972 of record NZ_JBSSAM010000001.1, on the reverse strand, counting down.
GCGTCATTTCGCCGAAAAAGTCTCCCGGCCCCAGACTCGCCATTCGAATTGCGCGCCCCGATCCCGCAAGCTTGCTCACCACGAGCTCGCCGGAGTGAACAACAAACATCGAGCGGCCTGGTTCTCCTTCCGCGACGACAGTGTCACCAACGCCGAAGCAGCGCTCGACCAGCATTGAGACCAACAGATCGCAACTCGCGTCTGAGAGACCACCGAAGAACGGTGTGGCAAGCAAAAATGCTTTCAGATCGGGCGAGCTGACAGCCATTGACAAAATATACTCCCGCGACCAGCGGTGGCAAGCCGCCGAGACGTCGACGCTGCTGGAGCAGGCCGCAGGACGAGCGCGGTGATCCTGCTTCGGGAACTTGTCATGATCCGGGATTTGCATCGCGAAGGTCTGTCGGGTCCCCCCCCTCGCCCAGCAACTTCGGGCTGATCGAAAGACAGTCAGGGCCTCCATCGCCGGAAGCTTGCCGCCCAGCTTACAAAAAGTGGCACCAAGGTGTTCTCGATGGTGCTCGGCTACTCACTGGTCGACCTGGGCGCGCTTTTCTCCGTTGGGATCTGCAAGTTGTCCTTCGCTCTCATCTCCGCACGTCGAGATCGCCGACCGCGCGGGCGCTTCCTTTCGCCCGGTCAAAGGCGCGCTCGAATGGAAGCCAATATGCCTGTCGTCGTGTCGATGACGGTTACGGCCTGCTCAATCTTGCCTTGCCCCAACGGATATTTGGTACACCGCTCGGAGATCTGAACTAATCGTTTTCTTTCGCCGGTCAGGATCGTGCTGCTCTTGTCGACGGCAAACTTGACAATGTCCCGCATCGGATTCTTGTCGCCGAAGTCGGTCAGATCTTTCTCCATGGTGATCAGATACTCGTAGCTTGCGAGTTCGTCGGAGATTTGCAGAAGTTCCCGGACAGTCGAGTTGACACACTCGGCGTCGCCGCTGGAAACGTCGGGGCGCTTTGCGGTTGCAACAAGGTCGTTCATGAGGTTGGCAAAGAGTGGCTTAAGGCTCTCCGCCTGCCGGAAATCGCTCTCGGACAGGACGCCCGCACCGCACACACCGGGTAAGACCAAGGCAAGCCCCAAGGCGGCGGCCAGCATCTTTCGGTGCGCTCGCGCTGGGAACGAAAACAACATGGTGCCCATCAGCCCGTGCATTTCAGCTGCTCTCCATGCTCGCCCCTTATTGTTGGACGGTCGATCTTGTGCAAAGATCAGCGATCGTCGACTTCAGTTCACACTTGCTTTGCGTGCAGACATGTCGGCGTCTGAACCGCTCCCAAAGCCGGAGCATAAGAGCATGACCGACCGGCCGCAACGGGCGTTTCGCGCCGCGGCCCTTGACCGGGCTGCGTCTCCCGAGCAGCTCGATCATCTCGTTGTCATCACCAGGCCCGCTGACTGGATTCTGACCCTCGTGCTCTGCATTGCGCTCGTGGCGGCCGTGCTGTGGGGCATCTTCGGGCGCGTGCCCACTCGCGTCTCAGGCGAGGGTATCCTGATTGGCAGTGGCGGTAAGGTCGTCGACGCCGTATCCGCCGCAGCCGGACGGCTGCAGTCGGTCGCAGTTACGGTCGGCGATCACGTCAAGAAGGACCAACCCATCGCTCAGATCGTTCAGACCGAGATCCAGCAAAAGCACAACGCAGCTACCGAGGTCTTTCATGAACGCGAGCGGGAGCACGCCGACCGGGTATCGAAAGCTGCAAGCGAGCTCGCCGCCAAGAGCCAGAACTTTGCAAAGCTTGAAATCGCCCTGCAACAGGTGATCAAGGCAACGAGCCAACGTATCGAGTATCTCACCGTCGACGTCAAAAACCTGGAGGATCTGCTGGCTAAGGGATACACGACGCGCCGCAATCTGGAAGAGCGACGTCAGGAGCTGACCGATGCGCAACAGCGCCGTACTGATGCCCAGAACGAGATCTTAAAGCTGCGGTCGCAGAAGACGGATCTGGAAACGGAGCGCGGGCGCGAAATTCAGCAGTCCGAGTTTTCACTCAACGAGGCCCGGCGGCAAATGAATGCCGCCGCCGAACAGCTGAGCCAGAACACCCAAGTGATCAGCCCGATGGACGGGCGGGTTTTGGAAGTGAAGATTTCGTCCGGTTCGGTGCTAGCCGTCGGTACACCGGTTATTGCGATCGAAAGCGAAGGCACCAGGCTCCAAGCCGTCGTCTATGTTTCTGCCGAACGGGGCAAACAGATCAAGCCCGGCATGCAGGTGCAACTGGAGCCGAGCACGGTGAAGCGCGAGGAATTTGGCATGATGCTAGGCCAGGTGGTCAGCATCTCTGATTTCCCGATGACGCCGCAAGGCATGGGTGCGCTGCTGCATAACGAAAGCCTGGTTTCACGCTTCTCGCGCGACGGTGCGCCTTACGCCGCGATGGTTGCACTCGATGAAGATACCTCCACTGCAACCGGATATAGATGGGCCGTTGGCGAGGGGCCGAACATCCATCTCACCAGCGGAACGTTGGCGCGGGCCGAGATCACAACACGCCGGCGGCGCCCGATCGATCTGGTGATACCCCTGCTCAAGCACCTCACGGGAATCGATGGATAAGTCCTCTCCAAACCAGCCAACCAGCGAGCGTGGCCGGCCAAAATCCTACGTCAGCCGTATGGCGAGCTGGTTGCCGCAGCAACGCATCCGGCGGACACCCATCCTACTGCAGATGGAAGCCGTCGAATGCGGAGCGGCAGCGCTTGGCATTATCCTCGGCTATTACGGTGCGTGGATCCCGTTGGAGCAGCTTCGTATCGCATGCGGCGTATCGCGCGACGGCAGCAAGGCGAGCAACATCATCAGGGCGGCGCGGCGATACGGGCTGGCGGCGAAGGGCTACAGCGTCGAACCTCCGGCGCTCGCCGCGATTCCAACCCCGTGCATCATTCACTGGAATTTCAACCATTTCGTGGTCCTGGAAGGAATTGACAAGAAGCACGCCTATATAAACGACCCCGCGAGCGGACGTCGGCGGATCGATCTGGTCGAGCTTGACCTCGCCTTCACCGGCGTCGTTCTGGTGTTTGAACGGGACGAAAGGTTCGAGAAAGTCGGCAGCAAACCGAAGGGAATAAGCCTGCTCATACGGGAGCTGCGCCACTCGAAGCAGGCGGTGGCCCTGCTGGTTGTGGTAAGCATCGCCGCGGTCCTGCCCAATATTGTTGCCGCGGGATTCTCAAAAATCTTTGTCGATGAAATTTTGATTCAGCACACGCGCAACTGGCTTGTGCCGCTCCTGATCGGCATGGCGCTGACGGCGACCCTCCGGGCCGTCCTGACGATCATACGTCAATCGCTGCTATTGCGGCTGCAGACCAAGCTCGCCGTCGTGATGACCAGCCGTTTTCTGTGGCGCCTCATGATGCTGCCGCTGGAATTCTTCACCCAACGCCACGCAGGCGACATTGCGGGTCGTATCGCAGCCAACGAACAGATCGCCCGTCTGCTTTCAAGCGGCATTGCAGCCAATGCGCTCAGCCTGATGTCGGTGGTCTTGTTCGCCGCAGCCATGGCCGTCTACGACGTCAGCCTGACCACTCTTTGCGTCGCAATCTCTTTGATAAATGTTCTGCTCCTGCGGCTTGTCGCTTCACGCCGCCAGGAACTGAGCTATCGGCTGGCGCTCGATCAGGGAAAGCTGCTCGGGGCAACCGTGAGCATGGTGCGGACTATCGAAACCATCAAAGCAAGTGGGTTGGAAGACGACGCGTTCGGCCGGTGGGCCGGTCTTCAAGCTAAGAACCTCAACGCCGAACAGAGGATCGGCGCCTCCGCCATCATATTGGACATGGTCCCGACCTTGCTCACGGGTCTCATGATCGCAGCGATTCTTGGTGTCGGAGGCTTGCGGGTCATTGAGGGCTCCCTGACACTGGGAAGCCTCGTCGCCTTCCAATCCCTAGCATTGAGTTTCTCCGAGCCTTTCGTCAATCTCGTGAACTATTTCGGTGGACTGCAAACCATCAAGGGAGCACTCGAACGGCTCGAGGATGTCTACCGATACCCTCTAGCCCCGCAACCACCGACACATGCGAGTGCCTTGCCGCCGAAGCTTACCGGCCGGCTCGAACTTCACAACATCAGCTTCGGCTATTCGGTGCTCGAACCGCCGCTTTTGGCCGATCTTTCGCTGGTGATCCCTGCCGGTTCACGCGTGGCACTCGTTGGCATGTCGGGCAGCGGAAAATCAACCCTCGGCAAACTGATCTGCGGACTGTACAAACCCTGGTCCGGCGAGATTCATTTTGATGGATGTAGGCTGACGGATATCCCTCCGGACATTTTTGCGAACTCCGTCGCCTATGTCGACCAGGACGTCTTTCTGTTCGAGGGAACGGCGCGAGACAATCTGACGCTCTGGGATTCAACAACCGATGAGCGTCACCTCCTGACGGCGGCCAAGGACGCGCTGATTCATCAAGACCTTGCGACGAGACCGGGCAATTATGACTGCCACGTAAACGAGGGCGGCACGAACTTCAGCGGCGGTCAGCGTCAGCGCATCGAAATCGCCCGAGCTCTGGTTTGTAATCCCTCGATCGTTGTCTTGGATGAAGCGACGGCTGCACTTGATCCGATTACGGAAAAATCCATCGACGACAACCTGCGGCGCCGCGGCTGCAGCTGCATCATCATCGCCCACCGCTTGAGCACGATACGCGATTGCGACGAAATCGTCGTGCTTGAACGCGGTCGCATCGTTGAGCGCGGCACGCATGAGGAGCTTCTTGCGCTTCAGGCCTCCTATGCCAAACTGGTGGAGCGCGAATGACCGATCGATTTGTCAGCGAGAGTTTCGTTGGGCAACAACCCGAGGCGCCGAGCGGTCTTCCGCACCGGACTTCGCTCGATGCGCGTCGCCCAATGCTTCTCAGCGACCACGAACACGTTCTTCAAGTGGCCGCCGGTCACGTCGATTTGTTTGCAGTTCGGCCGACAGGCACGCGCCAGCATTTGTTTCGCGTCGAAAACGGCGGATGCATTCTGGACCTCCACAATGCCTGCGAAACCTCGGGCAGCCGACTGCAGATCATCGCTGTCGGCCCGCCTGGGAATGCGATTTCGGAGGTGCCGCGCAGCGCAGCGTCATTTGGCTCTGTGTCTAGCTGGATCGCCCAATTGGCGGTGTTCATGGTCCGCTCGGCGGCAAACGAAGCCATCTCCGAGTTGGTGAGCGGCGAGGCGATTGAACTGCACCCAGGCGAACGACGTCGTGGTCCGATGCGGGACCTCGTGTGGGCCCACCTCGACACCGGGACTGCAAACGTCATGGACCTCGGCTCGAGCTTCGCTCCCGGGCAGCCTCCCTTCCCTTTGACCGCCGGGATGTGGGTGGAAGCTGGCCAGCATGGGTGCAAATTGCGTCTCGACCCGAACCCGCCAGATACCCCGGTTCTCTGGCCCGCCATTGACCGATTCCAGGTTGCATTCATATCCCATCTCGAGCGCAGCCTGGCAGAGGGCCTCAGTCGAGAGCGGGAACGCCTGGTCCGCCGCGACGAACTCACTGTGTCGCAAACGCTCGACTCGTTTGAGCGGCTCGCCGACGTCGTAGTCAAGAAAGCCGATCGCGCGCAATCCGAATGGGATCCGGCAGACCCGCTGCTTTGCAGTTGCCGGGTTGTCGGAGACGAACTGGGAATACCCGTTGCACTTTCGCAGCGCGCTCAACCCACAAGACAGGCCTTCAGCGACATTCTGGAGATCGCTCGCACTGCCCAGTTGCGGATCCGCCGTGTGCATCTGCGCGATGTCTGGTGGACGACCGATGCTGGACCGCTCCTCGGTTGGCACGGAGCCGAACGCAATCCGGTGGCTCTGGTGCGCAAGCGTGCGAACACTTACACGATGTTCGACCCAAAGAGTGGAAGTCGCCGCTTCGTCGATCGCTCCGTTGCCGGTGAGCTCAAGCCGGAGGCCATCACCTTCTATCCGGCGTTGCCGCCCCGCCCGCTCCAATATCGCGATTTGCTTGCCTTTGCGATGCGGGGCGTTTCCGACAGCATCGCGCGCATCGCGCTGGCCGTTATGGTAATCGGCCTACTGTCGCTGATGCCGCCACTGATCACCAACGTCTTGGTGAATTCGGTTATCCCGCGAACCGAGATCGACCAACTCGTTGTTTGCGCGCTTGCGCTGACGGTCACCGCCGTGGCGATGGCCAGCCTACAGGTGATGCAAGGACGGGTCACGTTAAGGCTCGAAGGTCTGCTCGACTACAAGCTTCAGGCCGCGCTGATCGACCGACTGCTCCGCCTACCGACCTCCCTGTTTCGCGAATATACCAGCGGCGATTTGGTCGATCGCGCCATGGGCATCGACGCCACGCGCCGGATCTTCACCGGACGTGTGCTGGGCGGTTTTACGGCCTCGTTCTTTTGTTTCTTCAGCATTGGGCTGATGCTCTACTATGACCTCCGACTGGGCAGCATTGCACTGCTGCTCACTATGGTTAGAGCGGCAGCAATTCTAGCCGCGAGCGCCGTGCGACTCTACTACGAAACCAAGCATTTCAACCTGCAAGGCAAGGCCAGCGGCTTTGTCCTGCAATTGATTGCGGGCGTGGGCAAGCTTCGCGTGGCCGGCGCAACGGCGCGCGCGTTAGCGCGCTGGTCGCAACAATTTGCCGTACAGAGGCGGTATTTCATCGCCTCGCAGCAAGCGGCCAACGCGCTGAGCACCTTTGACACCGCTTTTCCGATGCTGGCGACGTTGACCATCTTTGCGCTTGCTTCCTACACGAAGAGTCACATCCTACTCGACCTCGGCGCATTTCTCGGCTTTCTGGCAGCCTTCGGACAGACAACGGCCGCGATCGGCAGTTGGGCCTCGAGCGTCAGCGAGTCCCTGGCGGCCATTCCTCACCTCAGCCGCCTCAAGCCCGTGATTTCCACTCCTGCCGAGATCTCCGAAGAACGCCGATCGCCCGGAGAACTCACCGGAGAGATTGAACTTTCCGGCATAGTCTTCCGCTATATGAAGGGCGGGCCGAAGGTTCTGGACGACGTCAGCCTAAGCATTGCGACGGGTGACTACGTCGCGATCGTCGGTCCCTCAGGCAGCGGGAAATCGTCGCTCTTTCGTTTGCTGCTCGGTTTTGAGCGGGCGGAAGCCGGCACGGTGTTTTACGATGGCAAGGCCCTCAACACGCTCGACATCAGCGCCGTGCGCCGGCAGCTTGGCGTAGTGCTGCAAGATACCAAGCTCGCAACCGGAAGCCTTTACGACAACATTTGCGGCGGCGTTGATCTACCGCTGGAGAAGGCCTGGGAGGCCGCCCGACTGGCGGCGCTGGATGCCGACATCGCGCAGATGCCGATGGGCATGCATACGCTGGTTGCTGAAGGCGTGACTACGCTATCAGGCGGTCAGCGGCAGCGACTATTGATCGCCCGCGCTCTTGCGCGCTCACCACGGATTCTTCTGTTTGATGAGGCAACCAGCGCACTCGACAACCAAACCCAAAGCATCGTCGCCACCTCGCTGGAACGCTTGAGCATTACGAGGATTGTGATTGCGCATCGCCTCAGCACCGTGCGCAATGCGGACCGTATTGTCATGCTGTCGCGCGGCAAGGTGGTGCAAGCGGGAAGCTACGCGGAGCTCATGAACGAGCCCGGGCCGTTTGCGGATTTCGCCAAGCGGCAGTTGCTCGAATCGGCTCAACGCTAGTCTAACGGCGAAGGAGACGATAATCCGGACGCATCGCTAGGCCGGGTCATTCCCCGTGGATGAGGATCTCTCGGCAGGTGGACACGAGTACGCTCGTTGGGCATCGACACCGTGTCGCGGCCTATTCCCGCAGTTCATTGCGCGAGGATGCTTGTGTCCATGAGAGTTCTCGATTGAGATGAGTACCCGCACACCCCCGGGAGCAACCAAGGAGTGTGCGGGGTATTGCTGACTTAGCCGATCGAGCTGGTATTCCCCTGCGCGAGCAGCTGGGTGGCGGCAGCGGCACCACCGGCACCCGAACACGCTGGAGCCGCCCTGGGCGACACCAACCTGCGTGGCAGAGTTCGCCTGCGCGACGATGTTGTTGGACAGATTGCTCAGGTCGAAGAACCCTCCAGACACAGCGTCGAGTTCCATGTCGATCAGTTCACACACTTCAATCATGACTTCCCTCCTCTGGTATCTGTGACTTAGCCGATCGAACTGGTGTTCGACTGCGCGAGCAGCTGGGTGGCGGCAGCAGCACCACCGGCACCGAAGACGCTGGAGCCGCCCTGAGCCACACCGACCTGCGTGGCAGAGTTCGCCTGCGCGACGATGTTGTTGGACAGATTGCTCAGGTCGAAGAACCCTCCAGACACGGCGTCGAGTTCCATATCGATCAGTTCAAACGCTTCAATCATGACTTCCCTCCTCTGTTATTTGTGACTTAGCCGATCGAACTGGTGTTCGACTGCGCGAGCAGCTGCGTGACGGCAGCGGCACCACCGGCACCGAAGACGCTGGAGCCGCCCTGAGCCACACCGACCTGCGTGGCCGTGTTCGCCTGCGCGACGATGTTGTTGGACAGATTGCTCAGGTCGAAGAACCCTCCAGACACGGAGTCGAGTTCCATATCGATCAGTTCACACGCTTCAATCATGACTTCCCTCTTGTTGCTGTGATCGACATCTGGCTCAAAGCAAACCAGCGCCTCACTGCCCGTGTTCTTACCGGAGGGTTGTTTTTATATCTGTGAGAAGAATCACGCACGACCCACAGTTCGCAGTCAGCCTTGGCTTGAGATGCTTGTTGTTGTCCGAGCATGGAGCTGCGGAAATCGACTACTCGGTCATCCTGCTCTGACCAGCCGCTGGAGTTAGCTTGTTAGTCCGCAACTGTTTCGGTTCGCGATTGGCTTCGCAACCCGGCATCACGCGTCCCGGAAATGCGCCAATCATGCGATGGACGAGTCGCGTGACGTTTGATTGCTGAAGCTGCACTCCTCCGACACATCTATGAGCGCTAGCCGGCTATCACGCAGCTTTGAATGGGACGTTGGGCTGCTCCACGAACGACCTGGTGCAGCGTCGCGCCCAGCGAGCACCGGAAGCCGCTGCGAGACATAACACCACTGATAGGCCGTCCCCCCGCATCAGCTCTTTGGACGACACAGCACCGAAGATGGCGAGACGAATTTGCTTCGACCGTCGCAGTGCCATGGCGCGACCAACCGAACCACCTCGACACTGGCCGCATGCCTTCCTAGGTCTGAGCGATTCACCCCGATCGTGCGCCTGACGCACTCGAGAACTAACCCGTCGGCTAAATCGGGATCGCTAAAGGCGGACAGCACCTAACTCCCCAGGATGGCAATCCTGACTGCGTTGACGCCTGCTCACCCTCGAGGTTCAGGGCGGCGCATCGTCGATCGCGTCGAGCGATGCACGCGGCAGAAAGAGTCTTCTTTCAGCGCACGAAGAGAATTCTCACATGGGCGGACGCCGGCCATCATCTGGCCATTCGCGACGCGGAAGACTAAAGCGATGAGTAAAGCAGCTTCCTGCTGAATCGAGCCACTCATGTCCTACCAGCAGCGATCAATTAGATAAGCACAGCGTATTCATGTTCTTCCCGCCGCTGTTGCCAGCGCGAATACGCGGGCTTCCATGCCGCGCCTCCCGGCCAAGCGCAGTCAGGCTTGGATCCCCGAGCACCCTACCAGCCACGTACTCACCCGAGTGGCCTTGGGTCGTGAAAACTGTCGCGACTTGACGCCTCGGCCGCAACATTTCTTCCGCATAGGCTATGAATCTGCCCGTTTGGTCACGTGCGCCACTCGCGTTCAGCACTGGAGGCCGATCGCGTGATTGCTTTGGCCGCACCAGCATGCGAAGCTTTCTCGGCTCGTCGCTCGTAGTCGTCGGCGAGAGCCTTGAGCTGGGCGGCAATCGTTCGGTCGGTCATGGTTTTGACAGCGCGGAGCAAGCTCTGTGCTATTTGTCGGTATTCCCTGCCTTGTTGTGAAATCTGGGAAGCCATCAAGCCCTCGCTTCGATCTCTGGCGCCTGGTCTAAAGTGAGAAGCCGGCATAGCCAGTTTCCATCACTCGCCTGGCGAATTCTGTAGCGATTGACGCACTTCTTGGAGCATAAAGGGGTGCGCCACGAATAGTGCCGGACGAGTCCAAACTTGCGATCACAAACCGCGCATCGTGTGGCTCTGCCAGATCCACCGCTCTCGTTATCAGGGCTGCTTGTGTCCATGAGAGTTCTCGATTGAAATGAGTACCCGCACACCCCCGGAAGCAACCAAGACGTGTGCGGGTATTGGTGACTTAGCCGATCGAGCTGGTATTCCCCTGCGCGAGCAGCTGGGTGACGGCAGCGGCACCACCGGCACCGAACACGCTGGAGCCGCCCTGGGCGACACCAACCTGCGTCGCAGTGTTCGCCTGCGCGACGATGTTGTTGGACAAATTGCTAAAATCGAAGAACCCACCAGACACGGTGTCGAGTTCCAGATCGATCAGCTCACATGCTTTCATCATGACTTCCCTCCTCAGGGGTTGCTGTGAACGGCATCTGGCTCAAAGCAAACCAGCGCCTCACTGCTCGTGTTCTTACCGGAGGGTTGTTTTTCTATCTGTGAGAAGAATCACGCGCGACCCAGTACGCAGTTTGCCTTGGCTGCGATATCACCCGCCGAATTTGCGAGGCCGTCGACCGCTAGGTCGTCGAAGCGCATGCGACCCGACGACACACTAGATCTTGTGGAAGACGCTTCAACGACATTGCTGGCTCGGTAGACGAATGGGCGACTTTCGCCGGGATGACGGCTAGGCGCAATTCCTGATGTCGAGTTCTCCGATGGAATCGGCGTCGTGGCTAGCGCCGCAGTACTTGCTCGGTTGCGACTGCCGGCGCGGGACTTCTCAGACTGACGTGGACAATTTCTGCGAACCTATCGGACGGGACGTTAAAGCCATTTCCCGGATCAGCAGGTCAAAAGACCTGGCGGGGGTGTGTCGAATTAAGTTGGGGGATTTGACTGACCCTGGTGGCTACGTTCAGCCGATGGCGGAACGCCTTGCAGCGGGCACCGTACAGTAATTAAGTTGTAACCGCACACTCCCGGGAGCAGCCGGGAGTGTGCGGGCATTAAAGACCTAGCCGATCGAGCTGACGTTCGCCTGAGCGAGCAGCTGTGTGAGGTTTGCGTTGCCCCCATTGCCGAAGACGCTGAAGCCGCCGACGGCAACACCAACCTGCGTAGCAATCTGCGGCTGTACGACGATATTGCCGGACAAGTTGCTCACGTCGAATAGCCCTCCACCAGATACGGATTCGAGTTCCATATCGACCAGTTCACGCACTTCATTCATGAATCCCTCCTCAGGGTTGCGGGGTGAACAACATCCAGCTCAAAGCAAGCCGGTGCCTCACTATGCGTGTTGATACTGAAGGATGGTTTTTCGATCTGTGACAGAAATCACGGGCGCGCCCCGCGGCAGTCAGCTTCGGCTACGATATGGCACGTCGGATCCACGCTGTTTGCTCCCACGGCGTTTCCGATTCATGTGGCCTGGGCTCTCGCATGTCTCAAACGAATGTGGCTGTCTCAGGCAGGACGCGTAAGGATCGAGCGCGGAGCTAACGCCCATTTTGCGCAACAAGCTGATCGAGCGCGAGTGAGACGGCCACGAGCTCGCCATAGGGCGAAGCGCTCCACGACATTTCGAGTTCGGTAGAGGGATGGAAAAAGACAGCCTGGCCTCGCGATTCATGTTCGGCCGGACGTTGGCCTAGCCGCCACACCTGATTGCGAGGTCTTTGATCTAAATCGGCGTTGCGGCCGCGGTCGACAACAAATTTTGACCCAGCCCTGAGGTGGAGACAGGAGCTTCCCGACAAGCCGATGCTCGGCAACTACCGCATAAAACTGTGCGTTAATCCACCCAATGGAGCGTCCCATTGATTGAACTCTATTCCAGGTGATGCACGCTCAATGCTGATCTACGCCGACAATCGAGGTTTCGATCATCTGGACGGCGGCACTACTGGCCGCGGCAAGCGCGTCCGTGACACCAGCTCCGCACGCAGGGCCCCGCGAACGAAGCGGTTGCAGAAACGGTCGCAAACGCGATCGGAATAGACACGAACTGGCGCCTTGCAGAATGAGAAACAGGTACGCTCGCTGGGCATCGACACCGTGTCGATACTCTTCGAGCGCCTCGAGTCACGGCGACCGTATCCATGAGAATTCTCGATTGAATTCGTAACCGAACACGCTCGGGAGCGGGCAAGCAGTGTTCGGGATCCGCCAGTTAGTGGATGGCGCTGAAGTTCAGCTGACCGAGCAGCTGTGTGACACTGGCGTTATTGCCGATAGCCACGCCAATCTGCACGGCAATGTTTTGCTCTATGACGATATTGCCGAATTGGCCGATATTGCCGATGTTACCTAAGCTGAACAGCCCGTGATGTCCATGATGATGCCCGTGATGCCCACCACTCACGGTGTCGAGTTCCGTATCGATCAGTTCACGCATTCCACTCATGTTCCCTCCTCAGGGTTTGCAATGAACAACATGTGGCTCGAACCATATTGGAGGTTGACTTTTCCATCTGTGACAGAAATCACGCGGCGGCCACGGCAACGCGCCCATGCCATCGCGAAGGTAGCCAAGCAGCAATGGCCGCTGCGTGACTCGGCGGAGGCCGAGGAGGCAATTCTCTCGATGTGAGCGGCGTCACGGAAGAAGCGGGTCGATCTCTTCATCCTCCGGTTCACGGCTGTATGATTGGGCCCCAAACGAGAGGCAGCGAGGAACACAGATGAACCTGAACCACTTTTTTAGTCTTATCATCTTCGCGATCGGAGCGCTGTGCTTTGTGGCGTTTATGACCACCCTGAAGCCACCGCTTTATCACTCAGAGTTGGCGGTGGGCTCTATCTATGGCCGGGGGGTGACGACCTAGACTGGCCGATCAATATAGAGATGCTCGTACGGCCCTCTGTGGGCCAAGGGCGGGGCAATTCGGTCCCGCCACCATTCTAGACAGACCTCCCAGCCTCTTCCCTGCATCGCGTTTGCAAGCACTGCAAGATGATGCCGCGCTCTGTTGCAATCTCTGCCGGCATGCGCCCCGCTTCCAGCGGCGCCGGCCGAGCCAAACCCGACATACGATCGACGAGCTGCCGCGGAGGTTTCGGCTGACAGAGCAGCCACGGCTGATACCAGCCATCGGCCTAACGCAGACGTTGGATCCATACCTTGCCGGGGGATATGTGGCGTGCCTGACCACGGCCCCGCGGGGCCACCAAGGCGCGCAATGTGCGGGTGATCACGGACAATCTGCTCTGCGGCCTAGTAGGACTCCGACATGCAGGGTCGGGCTTGCTGACCCGAATATTGCAAGGAGGCGTACATGACTCAGGTCTATTTCCATTGCTCGAACACCAAGGGGGTCCTGATGGATCGTCGCGGTACGTTCGTATCCGACCTAATCGAAGCGTGTGAGGAGGCCACCCGCAGGGTGCGCTCTCTGGTCGCAGCTGCCAACCTGGAAGATTGGCGTCAGTGGGCTCTGCATGTCAGCGATGAGGCCGGCGACGAGATTTTCGTTCTGCCGTTCGCATTCGTGCTCGGCCATCCGCACTGAGAGAGTGCTATGCTGCCGGAGCTACAATCATTGATACTTCTCCGTCAGGGGGTGAATGCGGTCACGACAGCAATCATCCGGTGCGCCTTCGCCGGAGCGATATTCGCCCAAAGGCGCTTCCGTCGCAGCCCGGACACGATCTCTAGAACAGCCTGCGGCTCCAACGGCACATTTGGGAACGACCACGCAAAGCTCTTGCCTCGCGGAATCGTGCACTCCTCTCCAATGGAGTTTGCGGATGAGGCGGAGCGGCCAACTCAGTCGCGGGCGCAGCAGCGTGTGTTGTCGCGGTCGCCGGTATCATAGTCGTCGCAGACGCTCGCGCAGCGAGCAAGCAGCACTTAGGACAGCAATCCTTGCGCTCTAAAGTCGCGCGCGATCAGCTGCCTCGATCTCGACCGCTTTGCCGATCAGAAGATTGATCGGAACGTCCTGTCCGCTGCCGCAGGTCAGCTGCCCCGAACCTGATGATCCGGATGCGACGATGCGGCATCGATCCCCGTCCATGATCAATACGCCTTCCAGCCGCCTGGAGGACACTTTCAGCTGCAAACGAGCCTGCTTTTGCTCTACGCCATTGACGCTGCAAAGGCCGACGTGGCGCAGCGTGATCGTCCCTGAATATTCAGTACCTGGACTCGTCACCGTTTTCGCGAGATTACCCGTTATTTCCCATTCGTGCAGATAGCCGATTTGCCCGCTGGCAGAGTAGGACTGCGCCCGGGCGGCAGGGGCTGCAGCAAACAACACGAGTATTGCTCCGACGATCGCGCGCATCGTTTCCGTCCGCGGCATGATTACGGCAACTCCCGCACGACACGAAATCCGTTGGCATAGTAGCGCACGTCAACGTCGTAGCGAAATCGCGCCGAAGATCGGACGTCGCTGGCCTTGCTGAGGAAGTTGCCCCCGCGCAGCACCCGCAGGCGGCAGTCGCCCGACGTCCACGGCAACGCGTCCTTGGGCGCATTGCGATAGGAATCATTCCAGCAATCCTCGACCCATTCCGCAGCATTGCCAGAAGTGTCGTAGAGACCAAATCCATTTGGCCGAAACGAGCCTGTTGGCACGACCTGCTGCTTGATTGGACTTCCGCACCCGTCGCACTGCGCATGACCCGCGCCGGCCTCTTTGCCCCACCAGAATGGCGTTCTGGTCCCCGCGCGCGCGGCATACTCCCACTCCGCTTCGCTGGGCAGACGGTATTTCTGTCCGGTCTTCTGCGAGAGCCAGGCGACGTACAGCTTCGTATCTTCCCAGCTGACGTTGATGACTGGACGGTCACCGCGACCCCAGCCGTGATCCTCGGGACGCACTTTGCAGGCGCCAGCATCGGCACACGAGTCCCACTCCGCGAACGTCACCTCGCGGCGCCCGATCGCGAAGGGCTTGCGAATGCTGATCAGGTGCTCGGGCTTCTCATAGGGCGTGTCATTGGATCCCATCACAAAGTCTGCCGGAGGCACAACCACGAGCTCGGGGCAATTATCGCAATCGCGAAACAACTCTCCAGGGTCCAGACTGGCGCCCTGTTGCTGAGCCACTCTGGAGTCCGATGGCGCGGATGAAGGGTCGCCAGATGGGCCGCTGCTTAGCCCTCGCTGGGCAATTGCCGCAGTACTTGCAAATAGTGCTGTGAGAAAAATCACAGACAAGACGGCGGATTTCATCTTGTGATCTCCGGTCGGCTCGAACGATCAGGAGTATGCATACGTCACATTCAATGCCGCATAGAATGCTTCATTCGGCTGCGACCGGCAAGGAGACAGTCGCCCCGCTCGATTGTGGTTTACATTGGCGAGCAAAGGGATATCGTTTCAGCCCCGTTCTGGATGGCGATAGGACGGGCCCATTATCGAAAGTTGTAGCTATTTCAGATTCCCGCGGCTCTTGCGGTCCAGATTGTGGTCTATCCATTAGGAAGATTGCGATGATGCAACGTTTGCTCCTAGCGGTTCTGGTTCCATTTTTCGGCGGCTTGATGCACTGGCACGCCGCACAGGCTCAAGCCCAGACGGGCGGCCCAACGCCCTCGCCGCCCGGGGCGGCCGTCTATTTCATCGGCTTGAAGGATGGCGACACGCTGCCAACCAAGACCACTCTACACTTTGGCCTGCACGGGATGGGCGTTGCCCCGGCAGGTTCGGACCGCGCCAACAGTGGTCACCATCATTTGATCGTCGACTCGCCAACGCCTGCGCTGGACGCTGAAATTCCTAACGATTTCCAGCACCTCCATTTCGGGGCCGGACAGACCGAGGCAGAGATTTCGCTGACCCCCGGTGAGCACACTTTGCAGCTGGTGTTCGCCGACAAGAATCATGTCCCGCATTCGCCGCCGGTGATCTCCGAGCGGATCAAGGTCAAGGTAGCTGACCAAACCGGCCCCGCGGTGGCGCAAGCAACGCCTGCGGCGGGTGGCCGTCATTCCGCGCCGAAGGACGCGAAGGTCTATTTCATCTATCCAAAGAACGGCTCCTATATCTCTCCGAACCCGGTTATCCGCTTCGGTTTGTTGAACATGGGCGTGGCGCCGGCGGGCTTCGACAAGCCCAACACCGGCCATCATCATTTGCTCGTGGATGCCGAGTTGCCTCCACTCGACCAACCAATCCCAAGCGACTTCAACCACCTGCACTTCGGCGCTGGCCAGACCGAAGCGAAGATCACGCTCCCGATCGGCCAGCACAAGTTGCGCCTTCTGTTCGCCGATTATGCCCACGTGCCGCACGATCCAGCGGTGTTCTCCGATGTCATCAACGTCACCGTGACGGAGAACGGCCAGCCGCCGAAAAAGCGCAAGCACCGCCATCGCCCTTGGCGGAGTTACGGATATTGATGCAACGATGAAACCGCGCCGGCTCCTGATCTACGTCCTCTGCCTCATCATCAGCGCGATGTTCGCGGATGCGGCCGTAGCGGAGCGTCGGGTCGCGCTGGTGGTCGGAATCTCCTCCTATACGAACGCACCGCCGCTGCCCAATACCGGCAACGACTCCAAAGCCATTGCAGCGCTGTTCAAATCGATCGGTTTCGACGTCGTCATTGCACGTAACGATCTCGGCGTCGTCGACTTCAAGCGCACTGTGCGCGAGTTCCTGATTACTGCAGAGAATGCCGATGTGGCAGTGGTCTATTACGCCGGCCACGGCATCGAGATCGGCGGCGTGAATTATCTGATACCGATGGATGCCAAGCTGAGCCACGACTACGACGTCGACGACGAGGCTATCGCGCTCGATCGCATCATCTGGGCGCTGCAACCGGTACGCCGCCTGCGTTTGATACTGCTCGACGCATGCCGCGACAACCCGTTTGCGGCCAAGTTGCGGTCCGCAAGCCGCTCGCCGACAAGAGGCGGTCTGGCGAAGCTTGATGAAATCAGCGCCGACACGCTGGTGGCCTTCGCGGCGAAGGCAGGCTCGATTTCCTATGACGGCGACGGCGTGAACAGCCCTTATGCAACCGCGCTGCTCCGGCACCTTGCCGAGCCCGGTGTCGACATTCGGATCGCGCTAGGCCGCGTGCGCGATGAGGTCATCACCATGACCGGTGGACGGCAGGAGCCGTTCATCTATGGTTCTCTCGGCGGCGCCACTATCGCCCTGGTGCCGCAGTTTGTTACAACAAATGTATCGCCGGTACCGCCGCCCGCTCCGCCGGTTTCGGTGCCGGCGTTACCTAAGCCGGTCGTCGTCAATCCAGCGCCGCCAAGCGCGCCGCCGGCGGTGAAGGCGGAACTTCCCAGGCAGCCGCTTCCCGCGCAGCCGCCCTCCGAAACCACGGACCCCTGTGTCCGCGACGAAGCGAGGCTGGCACGTCTGCGCGCCACCCCTGTGCCGAACGAGATCATCAACTTCCAACGCGAGGTCGCTTGTACGCGGCTGCGTCCACAAATACAGCGCCTATTTGAGAGTATCGCCAGCACTGGCGCTCTGCCTTCTGATGGAAATGCGGCGCCCCAAGCGGTTGCGAAGCAACAGGTCCGGAATGAGGATGTCCGGTCCGAAGATACCTGCACCCGCGACATGGCGCGGTTGCAGAGCCTGCGCGCTGAACCCACACTTCAGGCGATCACCAATTTCGAGCGGGAATTGAGTTGCGAACGGCTCCGGTCGCAGCTCCGCCGATTACGCGAGAGCGTCGCTCCTTGATCTCGCCTGGACACTTCACTCTGTGTCGGGACATTTCACGATTGAAGCTCGACACAACAATACCCATCCAAGTGTGACCGGATCCGAACGCTCGCCAGACGCGCTCCAACGACTGAGCCGAGTGGTTCCACGCGAAGGCACCTACCAATCCTCAAGTATCAGACAGCATCCGGTCGAGTGCGTCGCTTTGAGATCAGCTGCGTTCGAAGACTTTGGCACCAGGGTAAATTCGCCGGGCGTACGTGACGACCCGCTCCCGGTCCTGCGTCTCAAGGAAAGGAGTTGGGAGCTGGCATGACCCGACGACGACGTGCCACAGTCCATTAAGTCTTTGAATCACGACGCTCATAGTGTGTTCCCTCGAACAGCAGCAAACAACCGATAGACGCGACAATCCTATAAGTCGTGCGTCAGGGCCGTGATCAGGGTCACATGCCGCAACACGCCGCGTGCTTATTCGCTGCCTTGCGGCGCGATAGCTAAGTCCCAGCGAAAGCCGCTCAGCCGTTGATCGCTGGCGAGCGTCCGAATCCGCTAAACATGCACGCGTCGATTTGTGCAGCATAAGCGCCGAGAGTGCCGGCCAAGAGCACCGACCTCCCGCCGTCCCAGTGCTAAGTCATGAGCCAATTCACTCCTCGAAGTTCCAGTGACGCGCATCACGGTCATTGACCTTGGCATCGGCTATCCCGGGCGTGAGTTGGAAAGCACGCTGCTGAGCCAACCGTCACCATCCATTGAACCTCGGAGGTTAAATGACTCGGATTAGGATTTCCCATAGCTGGCGGACCATTCGCGGTGCGCGTATCCGTATCGTCCACCGGCGCAAGGTTGCGGTTGAGTCGGTTGCGAGCGTTCTCCGATCTGCATATCAGGGGATGGCTACGTTCGGCGACGAAAGGCCGACCACAGAGGTGAAGGTGTCGCCGGCATCGTGACGCCATCCTGCTAGCGGGGGCGACGGCAGTTAGGCCGCTTCGGTCGGGCGGCCTCTTTTGTTTCCGTTTGCCGCAGCATTAGGCGGTGCGACGGGCCTTCGTTTGCGAGGACGATTGCTCGCCCATATCTGTCGCCAGTGCTGACCCAACCAGCCGCTTTCGTTGTTGCCTTCGTCGCGACGATCCCCGTCCGACACGAGAGAAGACCAAGTTGAACTTCGTCGATTCTATTTCAATAGATCAGAGACCGCTCGCGATCGTCAGGTAAACTTGCCACAAGACGCCAATGGCCTCGAGCCTGCGGCTCCGATGTCCAGTGTTCTCCACCGGGTCAGCCGGCTATGACCAGTAATAGACCCCACGCGGGCGGCTGCGCGTCTTTGCCTATTGGCACCCTCCGCATCGGTCACCTCCGCCACAGGCCTTCCACGGCGTCATAGGCTTTGCGTGTGCAGTAATCTTGAGAACAGAATGTTCAAACACAGGAGGCAGGAATGAGTTTTCCTTTGGTGGGCTGGGATATTATCGGGTGGGATAGCCTCACGCCACAGGGCATTCGGCTAGGCATCGCGACCATCCTTGCGCTCCTAGCGGTGGGCCGCCCCGGACCGTCGGTCCTTGAGCTTTTTGCTGGCCTAATCTGCATCCTGGGTGCCGGCCTCATGGTGGCACAGGCGGTCTCGCTTGGTTGACTCGCAGGTCTGCTCGAGACACCCACCGGGATCACGTTACGAACCTTGTCAGCGAGCGTTGGTGGTTGCGCCTCCACGATCAAGAACATGGGAGCGTCGGTTCCGTACTACAGCATCGCGGAAGTCCGAGCTCACAAAATCTTCGTTGACGCAGAGACAGGCGCGGACAACATCGCCGCCGCTTTGAGAGACACTGACTGGCCGGATCGGCCGCGAACGGCAGATCGGGCTCTACCTCTCTCGGCGTAGCGCAAGACCAACCCAAGCCAAGGAGTCTCGTCCCGATCGAGAGGCCTTGGGATCAGCAATGCTGGCGACCAGGGCTGTTGCCAGCGCCGGCCCGACGCCGGGATCGCGTCCAGCCGTTTGCTCGCCGCGCTTGATCGATGCCACTGTGGAGCACCAAATTCCTGGTGACAATTTGGGATTGCTTGCATTGCCGCACGAATCTAAGCGCGCTACAAGTATCTGCCGTGAATGTCGATGGTCGAACGCACACCGATATGGCAATAATTTGCGGCTAACCACTCCTCAGCGCAGGTACGGCCCACGTCGCGCAGATAGGTGAGAAACTCCCAGTCTGCATTAAACTTGGAGGCGACGCCCAGATCTTTCATGAACGATTCCGCCTCTATGGCATGAATCAGCATCGTCTTTATCTCGTCGCGCAGCGCGCCTCTGCTGACGAGCTTGTTGGCGAAGGCAATTGCTCGCATCTCGCGCATCAGCGACGAATTGAAGCTAATTTCGTTCAATCGATTTAGTATATCGCTCGCCGTGCGAGGAATTTCCCCACGCACAATTGGATTGATGTGAATAACAATGACGTCTGTGGATTGGCAGCCATAGATCAACGGGAAGATTGCTGGGTTACCCATGTAACCGCCATCCCAATAGGCTTCGCCATCGATTTCAATAGACTGAAAGAGCTGCGGAAGGCACCCGGAAGCGAGAACGGCCGAGACGGTGAGTTCATGGTTCTCAAAGATCTTCACCTTTCCAGTGCGGACGTTTGTCGCACAAAGGAACAGCTTGACGATATTCTCCCTGCGCAGCCGGTCGAAATCGATGGTCTTCTCGAGCACGTCCCGCAACGGGTTGTAGTTCAACGGGTTAAACTGATAAGGTGACAACAGTCGTGTCATCATGTCGAAGAACATGAAGGCCGGCGATCTCTCGATCGAACGATTTTGCGACAGACGATCGAAAATGGACGGCTGCAGCGGTCCCCAGGCCGCAGCCTCGCTGATGCGGCGCCAATACTCGGCGAGAGCGAGTTTTGCGCCTTCGCGGCCGCCTATCGTCAGGCCGTACGCCATGACCGTTCCGTTCATGGCGCCAGCGCTGGTAGCGCAGATCCCCTCAAACGATATCCGCTCATCTTCGAGCAGGCGATCCAAAACGCCCCAGGTGAAGGCGCCATGCGCACCGCCCCCCTGTAAAGCAAGGTTGACCGTCTTGCTTGCTATACCCATCAGCGCTCACCGACCACGCTGTGCGCCACCGCTGCGGCGCCTAGCAGCGGAATGAACTCGCGGCGTTTCACTGTGCAGTCCCTCCACTTCTTGCGAGTGAGGATATCACACGGCGATACGGCAGGAGGCGGCCCGGTGCGAGATTTCGGGTCGGGGGTATGACCGCTGTGGGTCATCAGCGTCGACTGGGCCGCCTTGCCGGCATTTTCCGCGACGACGGGGACCAGCTCATGGACGTCGTCGAAACGTAAATTGTTGCCAAGACGGTCTTGAAGTGATCCGCGCGGTGCGACGTCAATATTTCGGGCGGGGATCAACGCGCGAGGAATGCAAGTCGTCGGGAAGATCCATGCGAACCTCGCGACGATCACGACCGCGACAATCGCCTCGGCTGACACGAGATCATGCTGAACCACCCCATAACCATGCCGCAGGAGAACGTGGACAGCACTCCGGAGACGCCGATCTTCTCCGCTACGAAAAACCAACGAGCGGGGATCTGCGGCCGCGCTGCCGGTTGCGTCTCGGCGGTCCGAGAGCATAGGGCGTTAGAGTTGAATCAGGGGAGGCCCCACCGCCTTTGTTCAATTAAGGGCTTCGAGGAGCGCCGCTGTGACACGGTCGACTGGTAACGAGGCATCTACCGTTCTCAACAATCCCTTGGCACCATAGTAGTCGGTCAGAGGCTTGGTTTGATTGGCATAGGCCAGCAGTCGAGCGCCGAGCGCCTCCTCATTGTCGTCTGCTCGCACTGCTTCTCCGTTGGCACGGGCCTGCCTCGCCCGTCCAAGTATTCGGTCCAGCAGTTGGCGCTCGTCGACCTTGAGTTCCAGCACGCAGTTCAACATGTGGCCATTGAGCATTTCGTCGAGGCTCTCCGCTTGGACCACGGTGCGCGGAAAGCCGTCCAGGATGAAACCCCTCTCCGCATCCGGCTGCGCAACGCGTTCGGCGATCACCTCGAGCACCAGTGCATCAGGCACGAGATCGCCCCGCTCCATGATCTGTGCCGCCTCTCGCCCGATCGCGCTTCCTTCAGCTACTGCCGCACGCAGCATATCGCCGGTCGAAAGCTGGGGAATCGCGAGGATCTGCGAAAGCTTGAGCGCCTGCGTCCCCTTTCCGGCGCCGGGAGGTCCCAATAGGACAAGCCTCATTCCAGTACTCCCTCAGCGCGATTTTCGGATCGCGGCGCGCGAGATCGCCGTCTCGATCAATTTGCGAGCTTCGTCCGCATCTCCCCACCCTGCAAGTCGCACCCACTTGCCGGGTTCAAGGTCCTTGTAATGAAGGAAGAAGTGCTCGATCTGCTTCCAGGTGATTTCGGGCAGATCGGTGTACGTCTGCACGTTTTGGTAGCGTTGGGTGAGCCGGGCCGACGGCACCGCGATGATCTTCTCATCGCCCCCGCCGTCATCTTCCATTCTCAATACTCCGACAGGGCGCACGTTGATCACGGCTCCCGGAACGATCGGGCGGGTATTGGCGACGAGCACATCGATCGGGTCACCGTCTTCGGAAAGCGTACGCGGTACGAAGCCATAATTGCCGGGGTAACGGGTCGGCGTGTAGAGGAATCGGTCGACCACAAGCGCGCCAGAACGCTGGTCGAGTTCGTACTTGATCGGCTCTCCCCCGAGAGGCACCTCAACGACAACGTTGATATCATCAGGTGGGTTGTGACCGATGGCAATCGCATCGATGTTCATCTACCGCCCTCTCCTAATCCGACTTCTTGTTCTGCCGGTTCTTCACGAGATCATCGACCACGGCGGGATCGGCGAGCGTCGAGGTGTCCCCTAAGCTGCCCGGTTCGTCCTCGGCGATCTTGCGCAGGATGCGGCGCATGATCTTGCCGGAACGGGTCTTGGGCAGGCCTGGCGCGAACTGGATCTGGTCGGGCGAGGCGATCGGGCCGATCTCCTTGCGGACCCAGGTCACGAGCTCCTTGCGCAGCTCCTCGGTCGGTTCGATGCCGGCCATCAGGGTGACATAGGCGTAGATGCCCTGGCCCTTGATGTCGTGCGGGAAGCCGACCACGGCGGCCTCCGACACCTTCTCATGCGCCACCAGCGCGCTCTCGACCTCCGCCGTGCCCATGCGGTGGCCGGAGACGTTGATGACGTCGTCGACGCGGCCGGTGATCCAGTAATAGCCGTCGGCGTCGCGCCGGCAGCCGTCGCCGGTGAAGTACTTGCCCTTGTAAGTCGAGAAATAGGTCTGCTCGAAGCGGGCATGGTCGCCGTAGACGGTGCGCATCTGGCCCGGCCATGAGCGGGTCAGGCAGAGATTGCCCGTGGTCTTACCCTCCAGCACCTTGCCGTCGGCATCGACGATTTCAGGCACCACGCCGAAGAACGGCTGCGTCGCCGAACCCGGCTTGAGCCTGGTCGCGCCCGGCAGCGGCGTGATGAGAATGCCGCCGGTCTCGGTCTGCCACCAGGTATCGACGATCGGGCACCTGTTGTCACCGACGACGCGGTGATACCACTCCCAGGCCTCGGGGTTGATGGGCTCGCCGACCGAGCCGAGCAGGCGGAGCGAGGCACGCGAGGTCTTCTTCACGGGCTCGTCGCCGCCCTGCATCAGCGCGCGGATCGCAGTCGGAGCGGTGTAGAAGATATTGACCTTGTGCTTGTCGATGACGTTCCAGAACCTGGAATTGTCGGGGTAATTCGGCACGCCCTCGAACATCAGCGTGGTCGCGCCGTTGGCCAGCGGTCCATAGAGAATGTAGCTGTGGCCGGTGACCCAGCCGACGTCGGCGGTGCACCAGTAGATGTCGCCATCGTGATAGTCGAACACGTATTGGTGCGTCATCGCGGCGAACACGAGATAGCCGGCCGAGGTGTGCAGCACGCCCTTGGGTTGGCCGGTCGAGCCCGAGGTATAGAGGATGAACAGCGGATCCTCGGCATGCATGTGCTCGACCGGGCATTCCGTCGTCACCATCGCCGCGGCCTCGTGATACCAGAGGTCGCGGGTCGGGTTCATGTCGATCTTGCCGCCGGTGCGCTTGACGACGACGACCCAGTCGACGCCCTCGGATTTTGCGAGGGCCGCGTCGACACTGGCCTTCAGCGGCACCTTCTTGCCGCCGCGCAGGCCCTCGTCAGCGGTGATGACGACCTTGGACTGGCAGTCGTTGATGCGCTGGGCGAGCGAATCCGGCGAGAAGCCCGCGAACACCACCGAGTGGATGGCGCCGATCCGCGCGCAGGCCAGCATCGCGTAGGCCGCTTCCGGGATCATCGGCAGATAGATGGTGACGCGGTCGCCCTTCTTCACATTGCGGGTGCGCAGGATGTTGGCCATCCGGCAGACCTCGTCGTGCAGTTCCTTGTAGGTGATGTGCCTGGACTGCGAGGGATCGTCGCCTTCCCAGATGATCGCGGTCTGGTTGGCGCGCTTGTGCAGATGCCGGTCGATGCAATTGTGAGCGACATTGAGGATGCCATCCTCGAACCACTTGATCGAGATGTTGCCCGGCGCGAAGGAGACGTTCTCGATCTTGGTCGGCGCGTGCATCCAGTCGATGCGCCTGGCCTGCTCGGCCCAGAACGCGTTGGGGTCCGCGACCGAGCGGGCATACATGTCCTTGTATTTGGCCTGATCGACCCAGGCGCGCTTGGCCCATTCCGCGGGGACGTCGTAGATCTTCTCGGACATATCTCCGACCGGGCTATCCATCGTGTCCTCCTCTACACAGTCGTTCCATCACGCCTGAAGAAACTGAGCGACCACATCAATCTGTTCGCGAACCATCAGCGGCGGCACGTGGCCACAATCATCGAACTGAAAAACACTGGCTAATCGGTTGCGCTTTTGCATCTCGACCGCGAGGTCGAATGACAGCAAATCGGAGTGAGCGCCGCGTAACACGAGCACGGGCACCCTGATTGCCTCCCAATAGGTCCAGAGATTGAGCGGCTGAAACCAGGGCAACCGAAAGCCCTTCGCAATCTTGGGATCGCATAACAGCGCGTATCCCTGTCGGACGTCGTCCCAACGGACGCTGTGCATCGTGAGATGGCGCCAATGCTCGTCGAGCAGTTCACCATAAGGTGCCAGCACGGTTCGAAAGTACGCCTCAGCATCTTCAATCGTCGCGAACAGGGCCGGCATCTTGCCGATGTATTGGCCGATTCGCTGAAGCCCCGTCGACGAAACGAACGGGCCGATATCGTTGATGACGAGCTTGCGAACGATGCTGCCGGAGAACCCGGCCATGATCATGCCGATCAACCCGCCGAGCGAAGTTCCGACCCACTCAATCTCGGTGACGCCAAGACGCGCAATCAGCGCGTTCATGTCGGCGCAATATTGCGGAAGCGCATAATGATCGGGATCGCCGATCCAGCCGCTGCGCCCGCGTCCCGGCAGATCCGGGCAGATCACCCGCCTTCCGGCAGCCACCAACTGTTCTGCCAGATGGTCGAAATCCCGCCCCTGCCGTGTGAGTCCATGCACGCAAACGACCGGCCTGTCGTCCTCGAGAGGCCCCCAATCGGTATAGGCCAGTTGGTGAAAGCCGAAGGGCGAGAGGCCGAGTACAACGCCTTCGCGATCCGGCTGCCCGGATTTCGGCGATCCACCCGCCCTATCCCCTATCAGGCCCCCAGCGGCTTCAAACATGTCGTCCTCACGCCCTTGATCGGTAGCTCCATGCCCTGCAACCCGACACGGCCATGGCGTTCTCGCCTACTTCTTGCCGTCGCCCTGCAGGAACGCGCGCACCCTTTCGAAGTCCTCCGTCACCCGCTGCCTCACGACGTTGAAGACCTCGGTGTTCGACTTGAGCGTCATTTCAGCAAGCTCGCGTGCGTTCGCAATTGCCGTTTGGGGTTCTCAGCGAAATTCGCAAACTGCTCCTTCATGGCTCTCGCCGCGGCTTCGATATCCTGGCTCATGATCAGCTCCTTCGGTTAGATGCTGGCTTCTTCCTTGCGTAATCCGCGCGCGAAGGCTTGTGCCTCTGCGCGGGTTTCGAAGATGTGCGGGGCGACGTGTCGCTCGGCTAGGCCCTCTCCGAGCTTAAGACGCATGAATGCGCTGGTGGTGTAGCGCGACGCCGAACTGTAGTAGCGCTGCTCCAGATAAGCGATCATCGAGAAATAGGTATCGCTGACAGATGGCTCCAGATGAAAGCCGTCATAGTTGGCGACGAGCGCTACCGGCTTGCCGACGGCACGACAGGCGCGCTCGACCTCGCGGCGAACCAAGTCGACGTCCTCGACCGTCCGGACGTCGAAGCCTTCAAAGTTGACGAACAGAGTATTGCGCTCGGCATCGTAGCCAATCCGGTCAGCCAGACTTCGGCCGAGCAGCATGTGATCCAGCCCCATCGGCCCATCGCGGAAGATGCGTGCATCCATAGGCTTGACGTTGCGGATCAGCGGCTCGAACTCCATGTGCGCGAGGATGTCGCGGCCGACATCGATGCCGGGCGCCACCTCGATCAGTTCCACACCCGCAGGGGTCCGCTGCAGCACGCAACGCTCAGTGACATAGAACACCGGCTGGCCGGTGGCGACCGCATGATCGCCGCTGAACGTGATCTGCTCGACCGCGGAAACGAACTTCTTAGTCGTACCTTCGCGCAGTATGTGCAGTGCGCCGTCCTCAACCGCGACCTTCAATCCGCCGCTGGTGAACGTGCCCGCAAAGACCAGCTTCTTGGAGCTCTGGGAGATATTGATGAAGCCGCCGGCACCCGCCAGCCGTGGACCGAAGCGGCTGACATTGACGTTTCCAGCGCTATCCGCCTGCGCCATGCCGAGGCAGGCGAGATCGAGCCCGCCGCCGTCGTAAAAATCGAACTGCTGGTTCTGGTGGATCACCGCATCCGGATTGAGCGCGGTGCCGAAATTGAGCCCGCCCTGCGGCATGCCGCCGATGATACCGGGCTCGGCCGTCAGCGTCAGGAACTTCAGCATGTGCTCTTCGGCGGCGACGGCCGCGACGCCCTCGGGCATGCCGATGCCGAGATTGACGACGCCGCCCGGCGGCAACTCAAACGCACAGCGCCGCGCGATGATCTTGCGTTCGTCGAGCTCGAGCGGCTTGACGCGGTCCATCGGTACGCGCTGGCGGCCGGAGAAGGCGTGGCTATAGACCGCGCCATAGGTCTGGACGTGATTGGTGGGATCGGCGACGACGACGCAATCGACCAGGATGCCGGGAATCTGCACTTCCCGCGGATTGAGCGAATTGCTGGCCGCGATGCGTTCGACCTGCACGATGACGAAGCCACGCGAATTCTTCGCCGCCATCGCCATCGCCAGATTGTCCAGCGTCAGCGCCTCGCGCTCCATGGTGATGTTGCCGGCGGGATCGGCGGTCGTGCCGCGCAACAGCGCGACGTTGATCGGAAACGATTTGTAACGCAGCCACTCCTCGTCGTTAATCCGCATCAACTCGACAAGATCTTCCGTCGTGCTCTCGTTGAGCTTGCCACCCTGCAAACGGGGATCGACGAAGGTCTTGAGGCCGACCTTGGAGATCACGCCGGGGCCGCGCGCGGCGATATTGCGATAGAGGTGCGCGATGCAGCCGAGCGGCAGATTATAGGCCTCGATGCGGTTGGCGAGCGCGAGCTCGCCGAGCTTGGGCACCAGTGCCCAGTGGCCGCCGACCACGCGCTTCAACAGGCCGTCATGGGCGAGCCGGTTGAGGCCGCGGTCTCCGGCATCGCCGGGCGCGGCCGCGAACATCAGCGTCAGGTCTGCGGGATGTCGGGTTTCGCGATAGCGCTTCTCCAGCGCGATCAGGAGTTCGTCGGGCGTGCCGATGCCGACGAAACCGGATGTACAGACCGTATCGCGATCCCTGATGATGGCGACCGCCTCGTCGGCTGAAACGATCTTGTCCTTGTTCATCGCGCTAGTCCCTCGCGGAAAGCCACTCCGAGATCCCCTTGCTCAGCGAGCCCTGCGACTTGCTCGATACGAACAGGCCGACATGGCCGCCGGGCAGCTCGATCTCCGAGTAATCCTTGGTCCCGAGATGCGCGCCGAGCGCTCGCGAGCAGGTCGGCGGAATGATGTGGTCATTGACGGCGAAGACGTTGAGCACCGGCGCGATGAGCTTGGAGAGATCGACGCGCCGTCCCGACAGCTCGAACTCGCCCTTCACGAGCTTGTTGTCCTGATAGAGATCCTTCAGCCACTGCTTGGCAGCTTCGCCCGGATGAGCGGGCCGGTCGGCAAGCCATTTCTCCATGCGCAGGAAATTCATCAGCTTGGCTTCGTCGTCGATGACGTCGATCAGGTCGATGTTGTACTTGGTGAGCGAGCGCATCGGCGTCATCAGGGAGAACACCGAGCTCATGAACTCGCCGGGTAGGCCGCCATAGACGTCGACCAAGCGGTCGATGTCGGCGCGATCGAGACTGCGCGTCCAGACATTCAGGAAGCCGTGATGGGTGTCGGGATCGTCACGATCGGCATGGAAGTCGATCGGCGTGATCGTCAGCACGAGGCCCTTGACCCTGTCCGGATTGAGCGCGGCGTAGCAGGTGGTGAAGACGCCGCCCTCGCAGATGCCGAGCAGCGTGATCTTGTCGTGACCGGTCTCGCGACAGATGCGCTCGACGGCGGCATGGATGTAGTCGTCGACATAATCGTCGATCGTCAGCCAGCGCTCGCTGCGGTTCGGCTGCCCCCAATCGACCAGCCAGAGATCGAGCCCCTGCCGCAACAGACTGCGGACGAGGGAGCGGTCCTCCTGAAGGTCCGCCATGGTGTAGCGGCCGATCAAACCGTAGGCGAGCAGAACCGGCGTCCTCACCTTCTGCTCGGTCAAGGGCGTGTAGCGAAACAGCTCGACCTTATCGCGGCGCATCACCAGCGTCTTCGGCGTCGCGCCGACATCGACGTCTTCGTCCTTGATGGCGGACAGCAGCTTGCCGGCCTTGAGCAGCTTGTCGCTCATCTCGGCGAATCCGTCGCTTTTCGGTGCCTGCGGGCTCATGCTTTGCCTCCGGCGATCCGTCGCTCCAGCGCGCGGACCTCGCGCCTTAGCTCGGTGATCTGGCGGGTCAGATCGTCGAAATCGCGCTGCGTCGGCATGCCCAGCACGGCGGCGACTGTGTCCGATATCTCCGTTTGCCGGGCCTTGAACTCGGTTGCGGCCTGCAACAATTGCTTCTGCGCGACCAGAAACTCTTCCGAGCGCTGGTTGGCGATCAGCTCCTCATTGGCGAGATCGTTCCAGGCACCGAGCTGCTCGCGCCAATTGGGGCTGTCGCCCGACTGCGGCATCTTCATCTTGTATTGCTGCGCCGTGCGCATCCAGGGCTTTGAGGCGACGAGCTGATACGCCGCAAGCTTGCTTTGCAGTTCGCCCCAGGCCGCCGTCAAGTTCGCCAGCTTCCGATCGAAATCGAGGACATCGGCGAGGCGCGGTCCCTTGGCCATGCGTTCGATCGCCTCGGCGAGGTCGTTGCCGGGGCCGACGCCGAACCCGCTCTCGGCTGCGCGCTTCATGATGAAAGGCAGCATCGAGCCCGACCAGTTCTCGCTGACACCGGCGGCTGCGCTTGCCATGGCGCGCCAGGAGTCCATCCACTGCGCGGCGAGCCGGCCGAACGGATTTGCGGCGGGCCCCTCCTCAACCATGGGAAGCCTGCACATAACGATTGCTGCCGTCACCGAACGCCGCGCTGTAGATCGCGTAGGCATCGTCCAGCGTCAGTTCGCGCGGGTTGTTGACGAGGAGGCGCGTCTGTTTCATCGCGTCCTCGGCAAGCTTCTTCAGATCGTCCCGGCCGATCCCGACCGCAGCGAGCGAGGCCGGCACCCGACAATCGCGGCCGATCGCCGTCATTTCGTCGATGAAA
Organism: Bradyrhizobium sp. USDA 4472; assembly: GCF_054058595.1. Taxonomy (NCBI): domain Bacteria; kingdom Pseudomonadati; phylum Pseudomonadota; class Alphaproteobacteria; order Hyphomicrobiales; family Nitrobacteraceae; genus Bradyrhizobium; species Bradyrhizobium sp. USDA 4472. Next base: position 4,679,254 of record NZ_JBSSAM010000001.1, on the reverse strand, counting down.
GCCCGCGCCTTCTCAGGCACGCTGCCGCTCAGGCCCGGCTTCACGATTTCGGCAAGCTCGGCGTAAAGCGCCTCCGCCGCGGTCAGGTTGAACTCGAGCACGTGACGCAACACGAGGGCATTCGACAGACCGTGCGGTACGTGGAAGATCGCTCCGATCGGGTAGGCCAGCGCGTGAACGGCGGCGACCGGCGCATTGGCAAAGGCCATGCCGGCGAGCATCGAGCCGAGCAGCATCTCCGAACGGGCTTCGAGATCCTTCCCATTCTCGCAAACACGCCGCACATTGGCCGACAGCAATGCCAACGCCTGGCGGGCGAGCTGGTCGGACATCGGGTTCTTCTTGACCTTGCTGGTGTAGGCCTCGATCGCGTGCACCATGGCATCGATACCGGTCGCCGCAGTCACTGGCGCCGGCAGACCGAGCGTCAGCTCGGGATCGAGGATTGCCCAATCCGGGATCAGGACCGGCGAGACGACCCCTTTCTTCTCCGTGGTTGGCGTCGTGACGATCGCGATCGGGGTCACCTCGGAGCCGGTCCCGGCCGTCGTCGGCACCAGCAGCAGCGGCAGGCGTTTTCCTTTCGCGAGACCCACGCCGTAGATGTCGTCCAGACGGTCCGGCGTCTTGGCGAGATAGGCGACGAGCTTTGCGGTGTCGAGAGCACTGCCGCCGCCGATCGAGAGCACGAGCTCGATCCGGCCGGCCCGACACGCGTCCGCAGCCGCTTCCACGATATGGGATGGCGGGTCGGCGACCACCTCATCGAATATGCTGAGCTCGATGCCGGCTGCTCCCAACGAGGCCTCCGCATCCCCGGTCAACCCCGCGCCCCGCACGCCCTTGTCGGTCACCAGCATCACGCGCCGGGCGCCGTAGCTCGCCACGAGTTCATTGATCTTCCGCGAAGCGCCGGGCTCGAACATGATGCTCGACGGCGCCTGGAAGGTGAATTTCCCGATCATGTTCGTGCTCCTTCTTGTCTCGCGCGCGTACGGGGTATTCGTTCGTAGCAGCTACGCGGAGCGCAACGTCCACGCATCAGCGCCCCGCCGCATCAGCTCGGTTCGCTACCAAGCTTGCGATTGCGCAGCTCGTCGACGAGGACCTTCGTGTTCTCCGAATAGTCGATCGCGACATCGACGAGATGCACGCCGCCGCCCTTGAACGCGGCCTCAAGCGTCGGCAACAACGCATCGACGGAGGTGACGCGCGAGCCCTTCGCGCCATAGGACTCCGCGTAGCGTACGAAGTCCGGATTACCGAAGGTGAGACCGAAGTCGGGGAAGGCATCCACGGCCTGCTTCCAGCGGATCATGCCGTAAGCGCCATCATTGAGGATCAGCACCACGAGATTCAGCTTGAGCCGGACGGCCGTCTCCAGCTCCTGGCTGTTCATCATGAAGCCGCCGTCGCCGCAGATCGCCATGACGCGGCGGTCCGGATAGAGCATCGCCGCCATCATCGCCGATGGCAGGCCGGCGCCCATCGTGGCGAGGGCGTTGTCAAGCAGCAATGTGTTGGCGACATAGGTCCGGTAATTGCGAGCGAACCAGATCTTGTACATGCCGTTGTCGAGCGCAACGATGCCGTTCTCCGGAATCACTTTTCGGACATCATGCACCAGTCGCTGCGGCGTCACCGGCCAGCGGCTTTCGGTGTCGCGATCGGCGATGCGGCCGAGAATGCCGTCGCGCAGCGGCAGCAGCGCCCTGGCGTTGTGGAGCTTGCCCTCGAGCCGATCCGCCAGCAGCTCGAGGCTGGGGCCGACGTCGCCGACCACCTCGGCATGCGGGAAGTAAACCTGCTCGACGGTCGCAGGCGTGTAGCTGACGTGGATGACTTGCGGCCCCTTGGGACCCATGATGAAGGGCGGCTTCTCGACCGTGTCGTGGCCGATGGCGATGATCAGATCGGCCTGGTCGATCGCCTCGTGCACATAGTCGCGCTCCGACAGTGCCGCGGTGCCCATATAGAGGTTGGTGCCGCCGGGAACGGTGCCCTTGCCCATTTGTGTCGTGAAGAACGGAATGCCCGTGCGCCGCACGAAGCCGGCAATGCCGAAGGTCGAGCGCGGACGGCTCGCGGCCGCCGCGAGCATGATCAGTGGACGCTTCGCCGCCAGGATCATCTCAGCGGCCCGGTCGAGCGCCGCACGATGTGCGACGGGGATCTCGATCGGATGAATCGGCACCATCGGCACCGGCTCGACCTCGTCGCCGGCGATGTCTTCGGGCAGCTCCAGCAGGACGGGACCCGGCCGCTCCTCCATCGCGACGCGGAAGGCGTCACGCACCAGCGTTGGGATGCTGGACGCGCTGACGATCTGCCGCGAGAGCTTGGTGAGCGGTTTCATTGACGCAATGACGTCCACGATCTGGAAGCGCGCCTGGCGGCTGCTCATGATCGCCTTCTGTCCCGTGAGCAGCACCATCGGCATCGCGCCGAGATGGGCGTAGGCCGCCCCGGTCGAGAAGTTTAGCGCGCCCGGCCCAAGCGTGGAGATGCAGACGCCGGGCCGGCCCGTGAGCCGTCCATGCGTCGCCGCCATGAACGCGGCGGCCTGCTCGTGGCGCGTCAGCACCAGCTCGATCTTCGAGTTGCGCAGCGACTCGACGACGTCGAGATTTTCCTCGCCGGGAACACCGAAGACCCGGTCGACGCCCTCATGCTCCAATGCCGCGACCAACAGGTCAGAGCCCTTCACCATGTCTTTCTCCTTTATGTCTGTCGGCGTCAGGCCAGCCGCTTGATCACGGCGCCGGCGAAGTCCGAAGTCGACACTTTGCCGCCAAGATCCGCCGTCCGCACATTGTCGACCTGCAAGGTCTGCTCGATTGCGCTTCGCAGCTTGGTCGCGAGATCGTCCCGGTCGACATGCTTGAGCATGAGGCCGGCGGCGAGCAACAGCGCGAGCGGATTGGCGATGCCCTTGCCGGCGATATCAGGTGCCGACCCGTGCACCGCCTCGAAGATCGCGGCCTTCTCCCCGATGTTGGCGCCAGGCGCCATGCCGAGACCACCGACCAGGCCGGACATCTGGTCGGACAGGATGTCGCCGAACAGATTGGTGGTGACGATGACGTCGAACTGCCACGGGTTCATTACCAGCTGCATGGCACAGGCATCGACGATGCGATCGTCCATCGCGATCCGCCCTTCGTATTCCTTGGCGATTTCGCGGCCGGCCTGGAGAAACAAGCCGGTCAGGGCCTTCAGCACATTGGCCTTGTGAACGACCGTAACCTTTTTGCGGCCGTGTGCGACGGCATATTCAAACGCGAAGCGGACGATACGGCGTGCTTCCGCATGGGTGTTGACGCCCGAAGAGATCGCGACCGCGTGCGGATCGTCGCCCACCTGGATGAAGTGCTCGAATGCGACGTAGAGACCCTCGATGTTTTCGCGGATCAGGACGAGGTCGATGTCCTCGTAGCGCCCGCCGGGCACCATGGTCTTGACCGGGCGCAAATTGGCATAGAGGCCGAACTCTTCGCGCAGGCGCACGTTGACCGAGCGGAAACCACCACCGACCGGCGTCGTCAGCGGACCTTTCAGCGCGAGCTTGGTGCGGCGGATGCTGTCGATCAGCGCGCCGGGCAAGGGGTCGCCCGCGCTCTGGATTCCGGCCATGCCGCCCTGCTGAAGGTCCCACTCGAAAGGCGCGCCGAGCGTATCCAGAATGCGGGTCACCGCAGCCGTGATCTCGGGACCGATGCCGTCGCCAGGTATCAAGGTCGCCGGAATTTTTCCTGACATGTTCGTTTCCCCGTGTTGATCGTGTCCTTGGGATCACGCCGCAAGCTGGCGCAGCACGTAAGGCAGGATGCCACCGTGTTTGTAGTAGTTGAGCTCGTCGAGCGTATCGATGCGGCAGGTCAGCGGGACCTGCTTCACGGTTCCGTCTGCCATCGTGATGTCGATGGTGACGCGCTGACCTGGCGTGATGTCGGCAATGCCCTTGATCCAAACCTGCTCGGCGCCGGTAAGGCCGAGGCTCTTCCAGGAGGTACCCTCGTCAAAGACGAAAGGCAGGATTCCCATGCCGACCAGATTGGAGCGGTGAATGCGCTCGAAGCTCTGCGCGACGACGGCGCGGACGCCAAGCAGCTTGGTGCCCTTGGCGGCCCAGTCGCGCGAAGAGCCGTTGCCGTATTCGACGCCGGCGAACACGACCAAAGGCACATTGTCGTGCTGGTAGCGCATCGCGGCGTCGAAGATCGACATCCGGTCGCCGGAGGGCTGATGTACCGCCCAGCCGCCTTCCGGGGTGACGCCACCCTCGCCCTTCACGGCGAAATTCTTGATGCGGATGTTGGCGAAGGTACCGCGGACCATCACGTCATGATTGCCACGCCGCGTGCCGTACTGGTTGAAATCCTCTTGCCGGACCTGCATGCCGCGCAGAAATTCTCCGGCCGGCGACGACGCCTTGATCGAGCCCGCAGGCGAGATGTGATCGGTCGTGATCTTGTCGCCGAACAGCCCGAGAATGCGTGCGCCAGCAATATCTCGGGTCGGCGGCGGCTTCATCGTAATGCCCTCGAAATAGGGCGGGTTCTGAACGTAGGTGGAGGACATGTTCCAGCGATAGGTCAGCGCTGTCGTGACCTCGACCGCCTTCCAGTTCGCATCGCCCTCGAAGACCTCTGCATATTTGCTCTCGAACAGTCGGCGCGTAATGTTGTCCCGGATGAACTGCTGAATCTCGCCATTCGAAGGCCAGATGTCCTTCAGGAAAACGGGAGCGCCATCCGACTCGATACCCAGCGGCTCGTTGACCAGGTCGACCTGAAGCGAACCGGCCAGAGCATAGGCAACAACGAGGGGCGGCGAGGCCAGATAGTTGGCCTGCACGTCGGGCGAGACGCGGCCTTCGAAATTGCGGTTGCCGGACAAGACGGCCGCGCCGATTACGCCATTGTCGTTGATCGACTTCGAGATGTCCTTCGGCAGCGGACCGGAGTTGCCGATGCAGGTCGTACATCCGAAGCCCACCAGATAAAACCCGAGTGCGTCGAGGTCCTTCTGCAGACCCGATTTTTCGAGATACTCCGCCACGACCTGCGAGCCGGGGGCGAGCGAGGTTTTGACCCAGGGCTTGACCGTGAGCCCCTTGCGCACCGCATTGCGCGCCAACAGGCCTGCGCCGATCAGCACCGAGGGGTTCGAGGTGTTGGTGCAGGAGGTGATCGCGGCAATCACGACATGGCCGTGGCCGAGCTTGAACTCCTTACCCTCGACCGCGAATTGCTTTGCGGCTTGGTCTTGCTTGCCATATTCGCTTTCGAGCGCGGTGAGGAAGTTGCTCTTGGCAACAGAAAGGCCGAGACGCCCCTCGGGCCGCTTCGGTCCGGCGAGCGACGGAACGACCTCATCGAGATTGAGCTCCAGCGTATCGGTGAAGACCGGGTCCGCCATATCAGGTGTCCGGAACAGGCCCTGCGCCTTCGTATAGGCCTCAACCAGCGCAATGCGATCGCTGGCGCGACCCGAGAGATTGAGATAGTTCAACGTCTCCTGGTCGACCGGGAAGAAGCCGCAGGTCGCGCCGTATTCTGGCGCCATGTTGGAGATGGTCGCGCGGTCCGCAAGCGTCAGGTGGTCAAGACCCGAGCCGTAGAACTCGACGAACTTGCCGATGACGCCCTTCTTGCGCAGCATCTGGGTGACGGTGAGCACGAGGTCGGTCGCCAGCACGCCCTCGCGCAGCTTGCCGATGAGCTTGAAACCGATCACTTCCGGCACCAGCATGGACAGAGGCTGCCCGAGCATTGCTGCCTCCGCCTCGATCCCACCGACGCCCCAGCCAAGCACCGCAAGACCATTCGCCATGGTGGTATGGCTGTCGGTGCCGACCAGCGTATCGGGATACGCAAAGGTTTTGCCGTTGCGCTCGCTCGTCCAGACCGTTTGCGCCAGATATTCGAGGTTGACCTGATGGCAAATGCCGGTGCCAGGCGGCACTACGCGGAAATTGGCGAACGCGCCCTGACCCCATTTCAGGAAGTTGTAGCGTTCGCCATTCTGCTCGTATTCTCTGGCAACATTGTCGTGCAGGGCCTGCGGGTTGCCGAAATGATCGACCACGACGGAATGATCGATCACCAGATCGACCGGAACCAGCGGATTGATTTTTGCCGGATCGCCGCCGAGCTTCTGCATGCCGTCCCGCATGGCCGCGAGATCGACCAGGGCCGGCACACCGGTGAAGTCCTGCATCAGAACACGGGCCGGACGAAAGCCGATCTCCGCTGCCGCTGATCCGCGGTCGTCGGTCCACTTCGCCAGAGCTTCGATGTTGGCGCTCGTCACGGACTGGCCATCCTCGGAACGCAGCAGGTTCTCCAACAGGATCTTCAGAGAAAAAGGCAGCCGCGAAATGCCTGCGAGACCGTTTTTCTCGGCTTCGGGCAACGAAAAATAGGCATACCTCCGTCCGTGGACGTCGAGGGTACGCTGACATCTAAAGCTGTCCAATGCCGTCATGATCACCTCCCATCATCCGCACGCCGCCCGGCCCAAGAAGCCGGAGGCTCTACCTACGGAGGAAGGGGTATCTGCGAATGCGCTTACCGTTCTGAGCCGGTAAAGCCATGACTTCCTCCCACTTTTTTAAAGCGTGATGGCTGCGCTGTCCGCTGAGGGGCCAGCATCAACCCTGCACTGTTAGGGAGCAGGATAGAGGCGGTTACCTGTCAACAACCTGTCGCGGCTGCCAAGGCAAAGACATTGGGTCTGGCCATTCGCAACGTCACGTGAGGCGGAATCTCATCGTGACACGGAGGCCACTACGGTGCTTACCCTCGCCAAGCTCGATCGAGCCGCCCATCCGATCGAGCAACACGCGAACGATCGCGAGTCCCAAACCACTTCCGTCGGGCGCATCCGGACGGGCAATTCTGTAGAACCGCTCGAATACCTTCTGCCGCTCGGCCGGCGGGATTCCGGGGCCGTCGTCTTCGATGTCAACTATGCCGGCGTCGCCGTCCTTGGACAGTCTCGCGATCACCACCGCGCCGGCTGGCCCGTACCGGATCGCATTATCGATCACGTTGCCAAATATCTCGTCGACCAGAAGCTCGTTGGCTTCGACGAACATTTCGTCCTGCTCCACCTCCAGTTGGAGCTCGATGTTGCGAGCCGCCGCAGCTTGCGCTCGCAGAGCGAGGGCTTGCTTCGCCTTCGTCACGAGCGAAATTCTCTCGGCAGGCGATCTGACCAATGCGTCCTCGTCGGCTCGAGCAAGCGTCAGCAATTGCGAAATCATCCGATCCAGGCGGACGACCTGGGCGTCCACCTCCATGACCATCTCGGTCATTTCGCTCGAGCCGGCCAGACGACGCTTGAGGAGATCCAGATGCGTTCTCAGCGCCGCGAGAGGTGTTCGCATCTGGTGTGACGCATCGGCGGTAAACTGGCGCAAGATCTGGGTCGCGAAGCTGACGCGGTCGAGCAATTCGTTGATCGCCTGCGCGGGCGCGAGCGCCTCCTTCGGCACAGTGTGCAGATCGAGCGGCTGGAAATCTTTTGATCCGCCGATTCCACGGCGATCGATCTGCCGCTTCAATTGGGCAAGCGGCCCGAGCCCGCGTTCGACCGCGATCCATGTGAGCAAGGCGATGACGGCGAGGAGCACCATCTCGGCCAAGGCAAGTTCGCGGATCATTTCGCGCCAGAGCTGGTCTCGTGCGTGTTTAGTCTCGGCCACGGCAACCAAGACAGGTTTAGCGATCCCATATACATGTCGTGATCCGGCCGCTATGCGGACGGCATTGCCGCGATAGCGGTCATCCCAAAACATCGGCTGTTCCGGCTCAAGTGCCGCACTCTTGGGCATAGGCAGATCGTTGTATCCGGTGACCGTCTGGTCATCTACGCTCACCTTGTAAAAAATACTGTCGTCAGACTGCGTCTCGAGCATGCCCAGCGCCACTCGCGGCAGATCGACAGTAACCTCTCCGTCCTCCACGGCCAGACGCTCGGCGATCGCCAGCAGCGAGCCTTTCAGCAATCGGTCGTGCGTGACCTCCACCACATGGGAGATGACCAGGCTGCCGCCTACCGCCACAGCAATTGCAAGGCATGAAACAGGAACCAGAAGGCCGAGGAGAAACCGGGTTTTGAGGGACGGCTGACGTCTTGCCATCAGCGCCCTTCCAGGAGATATCCGAGCCCACGCATGGTGCGTATCGTAGGTCCATCAGGACCGAGTTTCTGGCGAAGACGGGCGATATAAAGCTCCAAGACGTTCGGGCCAACCGGCTCGTCAAAGCCGAACACCTCCGCGATAAGACGATCTTTCGGCACCAGCTTGCCGTGGTGAAGTATCAATATCTTGAGAACCGCCATCTCCCGCCGGCGCAAGTCGAGCGGCTTGCCATCGAGCGTTGCACGTCCCATCGCTGGATCAATCACGAGGGATCCGCAGGTCAAAAGTGGATCCGTGCGACCTTGACCGCGCCTGACCAGCGCGCGAACACGCGCTTCGAACTCCGACAGATCGAACGGCTTACGAACGTAATCGTCCGCCCCAAGATCCAGTCCCTTGACCTTGTCTGCGGTGGCATCGCGTGCCGTCAAGATCATGATCGGAACCTTCGAGCCGCTGGCGCGGACCTGACGTAGAACCTCAAAACCCGAGCTATTGGGCAAGCCGAGATCGAGGACCACAAGACTGTAAGGTTCGGAAATGGCGATTGAAGCCGCTTCGGCGCCATTCGGTTCGTGATCGACCGCAAAGCCCATCGACTTGAGCGAGGCCGAAAGCCCCCGGACAAGTGCCATATCGTCTTCAACGATCAGGATTCTCACGGCGCCTCCCCCGCCACTGAATTCCAGGCTCCGGCGCTTTTTATTTGCACCTTGCCAGACCTCTATCACAGAGCAGTCGCGATGGCATCTCCATCTTTGCAAACATTCTTCCTCGTTCGGTAAACCCGCATAAGCGCTGCCTGCGCGGTCCTGACGCGCCGCGTCGCCTGGCCGCGACAGGTTGACGACAGCTCATCTGTCTACGCTGTCTCATCGCTTTCGCTGCAGCAGCTCCGAACCAACTGCGCTTTTCGACTGCGCCGGATCAGACGATCCCAACGCAAAGCGCGATCGATGCGCAACACAAGAACCCGTAATCGGGTCAAACAACGCGAACCACGGGAGGATAACATGACGACATCCGAGCACTCGAAGATCGGAATGGTGCTGCGCGTCACCAGTGGCAACTTCCTGGAGATGTTCGACTTCTTTCTTTCTGGGGTATTCGCCTCCTACATCGCCAAGGCGTTCTTTCCGCTGGAAAGTCAGTACGCATCCCTCCTCTTGACGTTTGTCGCTTTCGGAGCCGGCTTCTTGATGCGTCCGCTCGGGGCCATCTTCTTAGGGGCATACGTCGACCGGATCGGACGTCGAAAGGGCTTGATCGTGACGCTCTCGATCATGGCTTGCGGAACCGTGCTGATCGCATTCGTCCCAAGCTACGCGACCATTGGCATCGCGGCTCCCCTTCTCGTGCTGATCGGAAGGCTGCTCCAGGGCTTCTCGGCGGGAGTCGAACTGGGCGGTGTTTCCGTCTATCTCTCCGAAATGGCGACGCCTGGCCACAAAGGGTTCTATGCCAGTTGGCAATCGGCGAGCCAGCAGGTCGCAATCATCGTGTCTGCCGCATTCGGCTTCGCGCTCAATGCCTGGCTTTCTCCGCAGCAGGTCGACGACTGGGGATGGCGCGTTCCGTTTTTTGTCGGCTGCATGATCGTGCCCTTTGTGTTCTTCATCCGGCGTTCGCTGCAGGAGACGGAGGAGTTTCTCGCGCGCAAGCATCATCCGACTGTCGGTCAGATCTACCGCTCGATCCTCGCAAACTGGGCGATCGTTCTGTGCGGCATGATGATGGTGATTATGACGACCGTTTCGTTCTACCTCATCACCGTCTACACACCCACCTTCGGAAAGTCTGTCCTAAAGCTCTCTGCCACCGACAGTCTGCTCGTGACAATCTGCGTCGGCATTTCGAACTTCTTCTGGCTTCCGGTGATGGGTGCCTGGTCCGACAAGATCGGCCGCAAGCCGATCCTCGTGGCCTTCTCGTTGCTTGGCCTCGTCTCGGCCTATCCCGCTCTCTCTTGGCTCGCCGCTGAGCCGACTTTCGGCAAGATGCTGGCCGTCGAACTTTGGTTGTCGTTCATTTATGCAAGCTACAATGGCGCGATGATCGTCGCGCTGACGGAAGTTATGCCGGTCGGCGTGCGCACGTCGGGCTTCTCGCTTGCCTACAGCCTTGCGACGACATTTGGAGGCTTTACGGCGGCCATCTGCACCTGGCTGATTGCGGTGACCGGCGACAACGCTGCCCCCGGCTGGTGGATGAGCGCCGCGGCGGCATGTGGCCTTGTTGGGACCCTGTTGGTCTATAGAACGCAGGCGGTTGCGACGGCCTCGGAAGTGTCCGCCGGCTTGAACACCGTCGGGACCTGAGGAAGGGACCCGCCATGAATGAACAGCCCCAACGTAGCCTGGTACGTCCCATTCGTCCGGTTTGGCTCGCTGCAGTAGCAGTACTGGTTGCCGCTCTGTGCGCGCCAGAGGTCGAGGCGGCGGAAGTCCGAGTCATGATTTCAGGCGGCCTCAGCGCCGCCTACAAGGAACTCGTCCCGCAATTCGAAAGGGCGACTGGCAATACCGTCCTCACATCTTACGGGCCTTCGATGGGAAACACCGAGAATGCGATCCCCATTCGTCTGGGGCGCGGCGAACCTGCCGACGTTCTGATCATGGTGGGTGATGCGCTCGGTGTCATGATCTCCAAGAGATTTGCCGATGCTGACAGCCGTGTCGACCTGGTGCGCTCCCCGATCGGCATGGTCGTTCGCGCGGGCGCTGCGAAGCCCGACATCTCGACCCCGGAGGCCCTCAAGGCAACCCTCCTCGGTGCCAAGTCGGTGGCCTATTCCGACAGTGCGAGCGGTGTCTACGTGGGGACAGAGCTGTTCAAGAAGCTTGGCATCGCCTCGGAGATGGAAGGCAAGGCCAGAATGATCCCGGCAGAGCCCGTTGCCGCCGTGGTGGCCCGCGGTGACGCCGAACTCGGCTTTCAGCAAATCAGCGAGGTGCTGCCGATCCCAGGCGCCGACTTGGTTGGACCGCTGCCACCAGAACTCCAAAAGATCACGATCTTCTCGGCTGCCCTCACCCAGGACGGCAAGGCACGCGAGCAGGGTAAGGCACTCATCGACTTCCTTGCTTCACCGGCTGCGGCGCCCGCACTCATAAAATCCGGCATGGAGCCAATCGCACCCACCCGATAGAAATCTCCGGGATACCGAATTGGCCCGAGCTTTTCTTCCCGCGCGGGCCTCCTCTATACTGTCTGCTTTAGACGTCGGCCGGCGGACCTAGTTAAGAAACCCGCCTCATCCGGCAGATCGAGGCAGTTCCGATGCTGGGGAGCAGGTTACATTTTTTAGCTATAAGCGTCCTGTGCGCCCTCGCGGCCACACCGACGAGCAGCCAAGAGGACCAGGTTCGCACCGATCCACTTGACCGAGACCGACTGTCGGCGGGCTCCGGGACGGAGGGTGCGATACGCATCATCTCGACATCGGATACCATCGAAGTGAAAGGCCTGCTCGGCGAGTGGCATCGCTTGCATCCCAATATTCGCGTCGATTACATCCATCAGAGCTCTCTGGAGATTTACGAGGAGGTCGTCAAATGCCGCGAGCGCGGTCAATGCGCCGACATCGCGTGGAGTTCGGCGATGGACCTGCAAGTCAAGCTCGTGAACGACGGCTATGCGCAACTGTTCTCGCCGACCGACTCCGATCGAATTCCCGATTGGGCAATTTGGAGGAAGCAGGCCTTCGGAATTACCGCTGAGCCGATCGCTCTCGTCTACAACAAGCAGCTAGTCCCGCCGGAGGATGTTCCGCGCACACGAGCCGATCTGCTGAAGCTGTTGAGCGCGAAGCGCAGTATCTATCAGGGCAAAGTAGCCACCTACGATGCTGAGCTGAGCGGTACGGGATTTCTCTTCTTCAGTAACGACGTCCAAATCACGCCGAACACATGGAACCTGATCCGCAGCCTCGGACAGGCCGGCGTTCGGCTTTACACGTTCAGTCACACGATCCTCGATCGGGTCGCGAGCGGAGAGCATCTGCTGGCCTACAACATGATCGCTTCATACGCGCTCGAAAGGGCGAAGGAGGATCCATCGATCGGTGTGACTCTATTCACCGATTATACCGCGTTGATTACGCGGATTGCGATTTTACCGAAAAACGCGCCAAATCCGGCACAGGCTGCACTCTTCATGGACTTCCTGCTCTCCCGGAACGGTCAGGAGCAGTTAGCAGCGCGCTCCTTCGGGACGGTACGCTCCGATCTCCCAACCGGCCTTAGGGCAACCGTGAGCGAGGACACGCTACGTCCTATCCGCGTGGGACCAGACCTTCTGGCGAATCTCGACCAATCCAAACGGAAAGCCTTCTTCCGCGAATGGCGCCGCGCCCTGGATGGACGGTAACCTCCCAAAGCTTCCGTTGGTCTAAGAGACGACCCTCCGATCGAAGCCGTCGTTCAAGCGCCTCAGATCAGGAGGCGAGGCGTAAGCAGCGCTCGTCCTGGTCGGACGTCGAAAACGTCAAACCAAACGTCCCGTTCTGATGCCCATTCGCTGCAAGCACCTGAATTTGCTTGGTGGGCGCACCAGGGCTCGAACCTGGGACCCGCTGATTAAGAGTCAGCCCTGGGTCGAGGACAATCAATGGCTTACTGGTCGCACCGCCGGGCCTAACCGGCCGATAATGGGCATTCGTCGCACGACCATAGTCGTTGCGCTGCCTGATATCTGAACACACGCCGCAACATCACGAAATTCGCTGAAGGAGGCCCCTTTCTGATCTCGGCTTGAGCAAGCGTCGACGCCATTAGTACGACGATACTCCGGCGGCCTCGCCGGGGCTCTGGATCGCAACTTACTAGACTGGAACGCCAATGACTTAGCCGCTCCGTCTTGCAGATGTGTTACCTCGGACATTCGAGTTCACGAACGAACTCACAGCCTGCAGCAATCGGCGACACACCTCGACTACCAGCTTTCTCCGAACGGTCGGAGTTCAACATTGAACGACCAGGCGCTGCGGTCCTGGTGGGCGACGTGCCAGATCTCGCTCGCGATCGCCTGCGGCTTGATGAAGAAATCATCCGGCCGCTCAGGCCACCGCTTTCGCGTCCACTCAAGGTCGATCACGGCATCGATCACGACATAGGCGACGTGGATTCCCTGCGGTCCCAGATCGCGGGCCATGGACTCTGCCAGGATCCGCTGCGCCGCCTTGGTCGGCGCGAAACCGGCAAAGCCGGCCTTGCCGCGCAACGCCGAGGTATTGCCGGTGGCAACGATGGCGCCCGCTCCGGCCGCGATCATCGCCGGGGCCAATCGCCGAGCCAGATATAACAGCCCCATCGTGTTGACCTGAAAATTGCGGTTGAGGATCGCCGGATCGATCTCCCGAAACGTGCCGAACGCACCGCCGACGGCGTTGTGGATGACGACCGCGGGATGGCCAAGATCGCGCTCCACAGCCGATGCCACCGCATCCACCTGCGCGGGGTCCGAGACATCGCAGCGAAATCCCTTCGCGCCCGGCAATTGCGCTTCGAGCGCCGCAAGGCGCTCCTCATTGCGAGCGAGCAGCGCCACGCGATAACCACCTTCGGCGAACTTCCTGGCAAGAGCCGAGCCTGTACCGGGGCCGACACCCGAGATCAGGCAAACTGGCGCGGTCATGCGATCAGACCTCCCTGTTGGGGCCGGCGGCCTTCATGCCGGGGCTCTGGACAGCAGCTTCTGGACATAGGGTGCGAGATCAGGACGAAAGTGCTCATGCTCGATGAGCCGGTCGAAATGAGCAAAGGATATTCGCTGCGGGCGCCAGCGTGCACGACCTTGTCGAGACCCAGCGCGGTCAATTGTTCAGCCCGCACATGCTCGTTCATGAACAGCGCAAGTTCGTGCAAAGCAGATACCGGCACAACCGATCCTTCCGATTCGAATCGCCAGCAACTGAGTCGGGATAACATGACGAAACCTACCGCCCAGCAAATACCGGTTTGCGCTTCTCGATAAAGGCGCGCACCGCCTCCTTGTGGTCGGCCGTCCGCGACGACCGGACCATATTCGCGGCTTCTTGATCCATTGAATCCGGAAAATCCGCCCGCAAGGCGTGATCAAGGTTGTCCTTGATGTGGGCCAGCGCGATCGACGGCCCTTCCGCCCAGCGACGTCGCGAGCGCAAACGCTGCCTCGCGCAATTCAGAATCGGGCACCACCCGGTTGACGAGACCCAGCGTCTCGCAACGACGCGCGTCGATCCGTTCCGACAGGAACAGCAGCTCCCGCGCCCGCGATGTCCCGACTAGCCGGGTCAGCATCCATGCGATGCCGTAATCCCCGGTCAACCCGATCCGGGCGTATCCCGTGGACATGATCGCGGATTCCGCGGCAACGCGGATATCGCAGGCAAGCGCAAGCGCCATCCCGGCGCCGGCCGCTGGTCCCGGCAGTGCTGCGATCGTCGGCTTCCTCACCGCCACCAGTGCGCCGGTCAAGGTGCGCTGCTTGGTGCGCAGATCGGCGACGCGCTCCTCGAACGGCGTTTCGGCCTTGCTGGAATTGCCACCCATCCCTTTGACATCGCCGCCGGCGCAAAAAGCCGTGCCCGCGCCCGTGATCAGCAGCGCGCCGACTCCTGGATCATCGCCGCATTGTTTGATCATCCGCCGCAATGCCGGCGTGAGATGATCAGAGAGCGCATTGCGTGCCTCGGGGCGGTTGAGCGTGATGAGCGCGACCCGATCGCGGATTTCACACAACAATTCGCTTGTTCCCGTGTCGATTTCGACCCGACTTTCTGCCATCTCAACCACTCCTGTTCTATTCCACCGAAGTCGCGATCTTCCACGTCGCCATCGACCGTGCATGGACTATGTCGAGCAATCTCCTTAGATGACGATCACCTGACCGCACGGCTCGGACGAATAGATCAGCTCCATCTGCGCCGCCCGATTGATCAGGACAGCGCGTTGGTTGACATATGCCTTGTCAGTGATCTCGCCCGCCGCCAGCGAGGGCGGCTCTGCAAGAAGCGTGACGGCGCATACGCGCTCGCTGCTTCCGACACTGGCATTGTAAAGCCGCAAGCACTGCTGGAGAAACACGATCACACCGGGGTCACGGTTAAGGTCGCCATCGGCGTTGGTGGCGTGCGTCCTGGCCATGACCGGGTTCAACCAACCCAGCAAAGCGCAAGAGTGGCGATTTTCACCGGCGATGACGACATCCTGCAAGACACCGTGGGTAGCCGCCAGCGCCGCTGCCCGCAAATTGCCGACCGCCACCCATGTCCCGTTCGCGAGCTTGAAATTCTCCGAAACCCGGCCGGTGAAGCGCAGGCCACGGCTCGGGTTGGCAGGATCGATGAACGACACGGTATCGCCGACCCGATAGAACCCTTCTTCGTCAAAGGCCGCCGACGTCAGATCCGGCCGGCCAAGATAGCCTGGCGTCACATTGGGGCCGCGCACGCGGGCTTCGTAAGTGTCCCCGGCGGGGATGAGTTTCAACTCCACTCCCGGAGCCGGAAGTCCCAGCTCGCCCGGCGTGTCCGTTGCCCAATGCGTGGTGGCAATCGTGGGAGCCGTTTCGGTGGTACCGTAACCCGACATCACCGGAATGGGCCTGCCTTTCGCGGCATTCGCCAACTGATAAAGTTTGTCGAGCGTACTCCGCGATATCGCTGCGCCTGCGTAAGTCATCCGGTCGAGTTGTCGGAAAAAATTAATCCGCAAATCATGATCGGTTTCCAGGGCTTCGCACAACAGCGTATATCCCGCAGGCACGTTGAACATTGCGGTCGGCGATACGTCTTTCAGATTGGCAATCGTCTTGTGAAACAATTGCGGGACCGGACGTCCCTCGTCGATATGGAGTGTACCACCATGCTTCAAAATGCCGTGCAGGATGACGTTGCCTCCCATCGTGTGATGCCAGGGAAGCCATTCGACCTGCACCGGTGCCTCGCGAGGCGATACCAGCAACGTTCCCATCAGCAATGCACTTGCCATCATCCTGTGCGTGTTGATCACGCCCTTCGGCAGCCCCGTCGAACCTGATGTGAACAGAATCTTTGCGGCCGCCTCCTTGTCAATCGAACGAAAGGCCTGCTCGAATTCTGCGCCGGGCCGCGTCAGATAGAGTGACTGCAGTGAGACGACCTCGGACCCTTGATCCATTGCGATCCATGTCGCGGACGAAAGCTCCGGGATCTTGCGTGCGCCCGAATAGGCCTCACTGTTCTGCACAAAGACGAAGGACGGCTGAAGCAGCGTCGCAATATCCTGCAGGCGAGCCAACCCACCCGGCATCGACGAATAGTTCGGCGATATCGGAGCGGCGATGATCCCTACAGACATCGCCGCGAACATCATGACCGCATGCTCGATCGAATTGCCGGAGAGGATGGCCAACCTGTCGCCGCGCTTGGCCCCCAGATCGATCATGGCCTGCCCGACCGACTGCACGCGTTGCCATAGTTCGGCGTAAGAGAGCTTCTGCCACTCGCCGTCGCCGCCGCGCTGGGCAAGAAATACCCGTTGTGGCGCCTTCTCCGCCCATTCCGGAATGTAATCCAGGATCGACCATTGCGGGGTCTCGAACGCGATCGGGGACCGCAGGACGAGCGTCCCGTCGGAACGTTTCTCGACCCGGATTTCCCGTGGCGCGAATTGGGGCCCTTCTGAGAGGACCGATTGATGAAGGGTCATGCGGCTGCTCCTATCCGACGATCGATGTTTCGCGTTGAATCCAGAAGGTCCAGCCCGCTGGGGCCGCGCCGCCTCTATGCAGCAAGCCTGAGAATGTCGACGATATCTTCCGGCCCCTTGATGGTCCTCGGGTTCGCCCGGGTAAACACCGACAGCATCGCGTTACGACCGATCAGCTCAAACTTGTCCTGGGTCACGCCGACCTCCGAAAGATGGCCGGGTAATTCCAATCGGGTTATGAATTGGGCGAAGGTATCGCTGGCCGTGGCGTCCGGTGCTCGCCAAGCCTTGGCTATTCGCTTTTGCGCCTCGTCCGTCACCGGCTGATTGTACTTCAGCACACTCGGCATCATGACCGCCGTGCAAAGGTAATGCGGAACATCGCAGGTACCGCCCAGCACATGTCCGATCGCATGGCTTGCTCCCATCGGAACGCGACATTGCAAGCCGAAGGCGGACATCCAGGAGCCAAGCTGGCAGTATTGCCGAGCTTCCAGATCGTCCGGATTTTTCTTCGTGGCCAGCAGCCCGTCGTACAGATACCGCAGACCGCGCAGGCACACACTTTCCACCAGAGGATTGCCTCTCGGCGAACAGATGGCTTCGATCCCGTGGTCCATCGCGCGCGTGCCGGATCCAAGCCACAGCGTCTGCGGAGTGTGCCGCGTGATCCGGGGATCCAGGATGATCGACAGCGGCATCATCAATGGGTGGCTGAATATCTGCTTCAGCTTCCTGCGTGAGTCCGTCACCAGCGTTCCGGAGTTATACTCTCCGCCGGAGAGCGTGCTGGGGATCGCGATCATTCTGACCTTCGGAGCGCGAAATGGACCGGGCCGCGGCCCCTCCGGCGTCGAGACCAGTTCAAATCCATCGAGGCCGGACTCGTCCGTGATATTGTGTTCAAGGCACATCAGGACGATTTTGGCCGCATCGACCACGGATCCGCCTCCCACGGCGACGATCAAATCCGCTTTCGCCGCTGCGGCAGCCGCTGTCGCCGCAACAGCCGACGCGCGCGTCGTATGCTGCGGAACGCCATCAAAGTTACCGGCATATCGGCCGCCTAGCGCGGTGCGGATCTTCTCGATCTCGTCAGTGTGCGTGTTCAGCGTTTTGCTGACGATCAGGAATACGCGCTTGGCATCACGCTTCTCGGCTTCCTCGCGCAAGGCCTGACCGGCCGGCTTTCCGAAGATCACCTGATCCATCGGCGGATATTGATGAAATCCGACTATAGTCATGCTGGTTCTCCATTGGTGGCCGTCATCGCGAAATAGGGAATCCACCGTGCTTCAAGTGCTCTCCGCCGGCATCACTCGGAGCTTGCGTCCAGAACCCCGCCGAGCGGTTCCCAGTTGCTCCCGGTCCAGCGCTGCAACTGCATTTGACTCCAGATCATGTTGTTAGTTTCGCTAGTGTTGGCTTCGATTCCCGGGGAGGCTGTCGGAAGTACGACATGGCTGAGCGATTTGGCCTGCTTGACGATATTTTTGCGGGAGAGATCGTTGCCACACTGCAGAAGTATCCTTTCAAGAATCATCCCCTGCATGTAGCCGGAGAGATAACTGGAGTTCTCGAAGTCCGCGCCCGGCAGATACTTGTTAAAGAACGCCTTGTAGGCCTCAATCCCTTCGTCACCACTCCACCTCGAATCGGTTGGGTCCTTGTTGATGGTACCGACGATGACGCCGGTCGAGTTTTCCAGACCCGCCGGTTTCAACGTGCCCCCGATCGAACTCGACGGAAAGTTGACGATGACCTTGGCCTTCCAGCCGGTCTCGGCAACCTTGCGGATCGCCTGCGCGGCAAACTTCGGCGTCCCGGCAACGAACAGCGCTTCGGCGCCCGAACTCTTCAGATTGACGACCTGCGAGTCCACGGTAGGCTCGGTCACCTCATAGGCCGCGGTGACGACACGCTTGTCGAATTCTCCCTTCAGAAACGACTTGAAGGCGTTGACGTAATCCTTGCCCAGGTCGTCGTTCTGGAAAAGAATCGCATATTTCGCGCCAGGTAACGCCTTGTCGAGAAACTTGGCGTATATTCTTCCCTCGGTCTGGTAGCTGACGAGGCCGGTGGTCGTCAGCGGGTAATCGCCGATCTCGGTGAATTTACTGGAGCCACTGAACATCGCGATCGAAGGAATGCCTTTGCCCCTGAGATATTTGGCCGTCGCCGAATTGCCGGGCGTACCGAGTTGTCCGAAGATGAACGATACCTCGTCGCTTTCGACCAGCTTGCGGGCGTGCTCGATTGCTTTCGGAGGACTGTAGGCGTCGTCCATCGCGATGTAGTTGATCTTGCGGCCGTTGATGCCGCCGCGATCGTTGATCGACCGCACGTAGGCGACCACTCCCTTGCCAACGAGCCCGATCGACGACGCCGGACCGCTGAACGGGAATATCCCGCCGATCTTGATTTCCGTACTGGTGACTCCGGGCTCGTCGGCGGCCAGAGCCGATGACGCGAGCAGCGATGCGGTCACACATGCGGCCGCGAAGCCTGGTCTGATACCCATGTCTCTCTCCCTTTGCGCCGGTTCGAGCCCCGCGCTTTGCTTCTCTGGTAGTCAGGTCGTGTGGCCGGACGAGCCGGCCCACGTCATGCGACTTTCATCGCCTTTAGAGGCTCGGTGCCATCGAGGAATCCAACCAGACGCTGGCGGATGATCGCTTCCGCTTCTGCCATGATGCGATCGATCAGCTCCTTGACCGTCGGGATGTCGTGGATCAGCCCGACCACCATGCCGCAGCTCCATGCCCCGGCATCCATCTGCCCATCGACCATCACCTTCGGATAGACGCCGGCCACCTGGTCGAGGATGTCGTCGATCTTCAGGCTTGCGCCCTTCTCGCGCTCGATCTCGAGCAGCTCATCGACGCCCTTGTTCCTGAGCACGCGTTCGGTGTTTCGCAGGGCACGCATCACCAGAACCGTGTCGAGCTCGGTCGCCTTGATGAGCGCCTGCTTCACGTTGTCATGGACGGGAGCTTCCTTGGTGGCCACGAAGCGAGTGCCCATGTTCATGCCAGCCGCGCCCATTGATAGCGCCGCAACGAGGCTTCGCGCATCCGCCATGCCGCCGGAGGCTACGAACGGAATACTCAGCTCATCCGCCGCCCGTGGCAGCAGGATCATGTTCGGGATGTCGTCCTCATCGGGATGACCGCCGCACTCGAAGCCATCAACGCTGACGGCGTCGCAGCCGATCTTCTCGGCCTTCAGCGAATGCCGCACCGAGGTGCATTTGTGGATCACCTTGATGCCCGCTGCCTTCAGCGCCGGCATGTACGCCTCCGGGCTGCGACCCGCTGTCTCGACCGCCTTGATTCCGCCTTCGCGAATGGCTGCGATGTATTCCGGATAGGGCGGGGCGGACAGCGTCGGCAAGAAGGTGAGGTTCACGCCGAACGGCTTGTCGGTCATGTCGTGGCAGCGCGCGATCTCCTTGGCGAGGAGCTCCGGCGTTTTCTGCGTCAAGCCCGTGATGATGCCGAGACCGCCGGCATTCGACACGGCCGCAGCCATCCCGGCGAAGCCGACATAGTGCATGCCGCCCTGGATGATCGGATGCTGGATGCCGAACAGTTCGGTTATTGCTGTCTTCACGTGAAAGCTCCGTTTCCGATCAGTGGACGATTTCGAACAGGCCGGCCGCGCCCATGCCGCCGCCAATGCACATGGTCACGACGCCGTATTTGGCCTTGCGTCGGCGGCCCTCGATGAGCAGGTGGCCGGTGAGGCGCGAGCCGGTCATGCCGTAGGGGTGACCGATCGCGATCGAACCGCCATTAACGTTGAGCTTGTCGGGATCGATGCCGAGCTTGTCGCGGCAATAGATCACCTGCACCGCATATGCCTCGTTGAGCTCCCAGAGATCGATGTCATCGATCTTCAAATTGTGACGCTTGAGCAGCCGCGGGATCGCGGCGACCGGGCCGACGCCCATCTCGTCCGGCTCGACGCCGGCGGCGACGAAGCCGCGAAAGATGCCGAGCGGCTTGAGGCCCTTTCTCGCCGCGATCTTGTCGCTCATGATCACGCATGCCGAGGCGCCATCCGATAGCTGGCTGGCATTGCCCGCGCTGATAGTCTTGCCCTCGAACACCGGCTTGATCCTGGCGAGCCCCTCGGCGGTGGTTTCCGGGCGCGGGCCTTCGTCCCTCGTGAGAGTCACCTGCTCGAAGGTGATCTCCTTGGTGTCCTTGTTGACGAGCGCCATTCTGGTCGTGAACGGCACGATCTCGTCATTGAACCGGCCGGCCTGCAAGGCGGCGCCGACACGGCGCTGGCACTCGAGGCTATATTCGTCCTGCTTGTCGCGCCCGATCTTGTAGCGCTCGGCGACGACCTCGGCGGTGTCGAGCATCGACATGTACATTTCGGGCTTCATTGCCATCAGCTCGTCGTCGACGGCGTGGTACTTGTTCATGTGCTCGTTCTGAACGAGGCTGATCGACTCGATACCGCCGCCGATCGCGACCTCGACGCCGTCGAGCATGATCGAACGTGCGGCTACCGCGATCGCCTGGAGGCCGGAGGCGCATTGCCGGTCAATGGTGGTGCCCGCGACCGTGACGGGCAGACCGGCCCGGATCGCGCCCTTGCGCGCCACGTTCATCACCATCGTGCCTTGCTGCATCGCGCAGCCCATCACGACGTCTTCCACCTCATCAGGTGCGATGCCGGCGCGCTTCACCGCTTCGGCCATCACGTGCCCTGCCATGGTCGGGCCGTCCGTGTTGTTGAGCGCGCCGCGATAGGCCTTGCCGACGGCTGTGCGTGCGGTGGAAACAATGACTGCTTCAGTCGTCATGCTGACCTCTTCTGGTTACGCGGCCGCGTCCAGCTGCGCGTAGCGCAGCAGGTGGAACGCGGGATCGCCGAACTGGATGTTGATGGAGGAGATACGCTTGAAATAATGCCCGACGTTGAGCTCGTCGGTCATTCCCATGCCACCGTGAAGCTGCACCGCCTGGTCGGCGACGTACCTCCCGGCATAGCCGATCTTCGATTTGGCACCGGAGGCGAGCCGCGACAATCCGGTATCGCGGGTGCTAAGGCTGAGATTGAAGTGCTGCATCAGCGAGAGCGCCTCCTGATGGGCGATGAACATGTCGACCATGCGATGCTGAAGCACCTGGAAGGAGCCGATGGTGGTTCCGAATTGTTTGCGAGTCTTGGAATAGTCCAGCGTCGCGGCATTCAACTCGCCGATGGCGCCGACCGCCTCAGCGCAGAGCGCCCCGATGGCGCGGTCGCGGGCACCTTTCAACGCCGCAACGCCCTCCCCTTCCCGCCCGAGCAATTGCCCGTGGACCTCGCGCAGGCTTATCTCCGCGGCGCGGCGGCCATCGATCGTCTTGAAGCTCTGGAGATCGAGGCCGGCGGCGCGGCGGTCGACCACGAACAGGCTAACACCGCCGCGGTCATGCTCGTCGCCCGAGGTCCGCGCCGAAACGATCAGATGGTCGGCCCAGGGCGCGGCGATCACCATGGTCTTCGCGCCGCTCAGCACGTAGTCGTTGCCTTCGCGCCGCGCCCGCGTCGTGACATGGGTGAAATCGAAGCGCGATGCTTTCTCCGTCCAGGCCAGCGCCCAGATCCTGGAGGCGTCGATAATGCCGGGAATGAAGGCCTGCTGCTGCTCGGACGTGCCGACATACTCGATCAATCCGCCGGCCAGCACCACCGTCTCGACGAAGGGCTCGACGACGAGGTGGCGGCCGAACTCATGCATGATGATCATGGTCGACAACGGACCGCCGCCGAGACCTCCGGCGTCTTCCGAGAAGGACGCGGCGAGCAGGCCGAGTTCGGCGAAGGCGCGCCAGTGCGTCCGGCTGAAGCCGTCCTCGCTTGCCACGATCTTGCGCCGCGCCTCGAAATCATACTGGTCACGCAGGAGTCGCTGGACGCTGGAGCGCAGCAATTCCTGCTCTTCCGTGAACTGAATATCCATCCGATCCTCCCACATCCGCGACTAAAGCGCGGTGAGTTCACGCTTCAGGTATTGGTTGCGCATGATCTTTTCGGAAAATCGCTTCGCGCTTTTCCGGATCATGCGTTAGAGCCCGAGCACGGCCTTGGCGATGATGTTGCGCTGGATCTCGTTTGATCCGCCATAGATGCTGAGCTTGCGCGCGTTGAGGTATTTCTCCGACGCGGTGTGGCCGTAATCGGGGCCCGGCATGAAGCGATTGGCGCTGACCGGATGCTCGCGGATGGCAAGACCGTAAGTGCCGATGGCGCGGTGGGCAAGCTCGGTGATGTCCTGGAAGATCTCGGTGCCGCGGATCTTGAACAGCGAGGCCGCCGGACCCGGATCGATGCCGCGCGCCATCTGGGCGACCACGCGCAACTCGGTCGCCTCAAGCGCCAGCACGTCGAGTTCGATGCGGGCGATGTCGCGCAGGAATTCGAGATGAGCCGGATCATCGGCCGGGATCTCGGCTTTGACGACCTGCTTCAGCTTGTTGATGTAGCGGGTGGAGCGGCCGATGCCGGCCATGCTGGTGCGCTCGTTGCCGAGCAGGAATTTGGCGTAGGTCCAGCCTTTGTTCTCCTCGCCGACCAAATTCTCAACCGGCACGCGGACATCTTCGAGAAAGACGTCGTTGACCTCGTGGCTACCGTCGATCGTGATGATCGGCCGCACGGTGACGCCTGGCGACTTCATGTCGATCAGCAGGAAGGAGATGCCGGATTGCGGCTTCGCGTTCGGATCGGTCCGTACCAGGCAGAAGATCCAGTCGGCATGCTGCGCCAGCGTGGTCCAGGTCTTGTGGCCGTTGACGATGTAGTGGTCGCCGTCCCGCACCGCCTTCGTTCTGACGGTCGCAAGATCCGAGCCGGAGCCCGGCTCGGAATAGCCCTGACACCACCAATCTTCGCCGGACAGAATCCGCGGCAGGAATTTCTTCTTCTGCGCCTCGTTGCCGAAGGTGTAGATGACGGGACCGACCATGGTGACGCTGAAAGCCAGCGGCGGCAGCGTCCCGGCCCGCGAGGTTTCCTGCTCGAAGATGAAGCGCTGCGTAATCGACCAGCCGGGACCGCCATACTCCTTCGGCCACAACGGCGCGACCCAGCCCTTCTTGTAGAGAATGCGATGCCAGAGCAGCGACTGGTCCTTGGTCAGATCGGTCTCGGGATTCGGAACGCGCATTTCCGCCGGATAGTTCTCCGCGATGAAGGCGCGCACTTCATCGCGAAAGGCCGCGTCCTCTGGCGATAGCGCGAGCTCCATCGCTGATCTCCCTTACCACTTCTCGCCGAAGGGACGGATTTCCAACTCAAACGTCCACGCGCTCTTCGGCTGCTGATAGAGCTGCCAATAGGACGCGGCGACCGACGAAGGCGGCATCAGTAGATCAGGATTGTCTAGCGCGTTGGGGCCAAGCGCTTTGAGCCGGAGCTGTCGCACCCATTCGGTATCGACGCCGGAGTCGATGATGAGATGGGCGACGTGGATGTTCTTCGGCCCCAGTTCGCGCGCCATCGCCTGCGCGACCGCACGTAGCCCGAACTTGGCGCTGGCGAAGGCGGCATAGCCGCTGCCGCCGCGCAACGAGGCGGTCGCACCGGTGAAGAAGATGTTGCCGCCGCCACGCGGCAGCATCAGCCGCGCCGCTTCACGTCCCGCCAGGAAGCCGGAATAGCAGGCCATTTCCCAGACCTTACGGAAGACGCGCTCGGTGGTGTCGAGGATCGGGAAGTTGACGTTCGCACCGATGTTAAAGATGCAGACTTCCAGCGGAGCGAGCTTGTCGGCATCGTTGAGGAACGAGATGATCTCTTCCTCCTTGCGCGCATCGAGCGAGCGGGCGTGGATTTCACCGCCAGCCGCCTCGATCTCCTTGACCAGCGGTGCGAGCTTGTCGCCATTGCGGCGGCCGGCAAACACCGTAAAGCCTTCGGCAGCGAATTTCTTGGCAATCTCACCGCCGATATAGTCCCCTGCGCCGATCACGGCCACGGTGGCGTTTCTCTTCTGCATGATGTTCTCCACTGTGTTCTGCAAACGTTGTTGCCGAGTGAGCTGCCTTAGCTGCCGCGCAACTGCTCCGCCAATTTATGCTTCAGGATCTTTCCGGTCGATGTCGCCGGAAGCGCGTCGAGCAGGATGATTTCCGTCGGGCGCTTGTACGAGGTGAGCTGGGGAGCAACATGCGCCAGCAAATCTTGCGCGGTCGCAGTCGACCCCTTGATCAACTGGACGAACGCCACGACCTCTTCGTTCCCCTCGACCTGCCGTCCGACCACGGCGCACTGAACCACCGCATCATGGGTGCTGATGACGGCCTCGATCTCGGCGGGGTAGACGTTGAAGCCCGAGCGGATAATCATCTCCTTGGTACGCCCGACGATGTAGAGAGCCTCGCCCTCAAAGCGAGCAAGATCTCCGGTATTGAACCAGCCGTCGGGATCAACAGCCTTTGCCGTGAGGTCGGGCGCGCGGTAGTAGCCCCTCATCACGTTCGGACCGCGAACATGAAGCTCGCCCACCTCGCCGTTGGCAACCACCCTACCGTCGCGACCGACGAGCCTCGCTTCGACACCCGGCAAGACGGTGCCGACGGCGTGGTCAGTCCGCGGCGCATCCGGCCGCACGCCGGAAATCCCGGGGGAGCACTCGGTGATGCCGTAGCCGTTGAGCAGCGAAAGGCCGAGCTCTTGCTCGACCCGCGATTTGAGGTCGAGATCGAGCGGCGCGCCGGCGACCGCGATCAGGCGCAGTGCGCCGCGATCGAGCTTCGGCAGACCAGCGTTGCGGCGATATTCGAGCAGGCGCTGATAGGTGGCCGGCACCCCGTTGAGGATGGTGATGCCCTCATCGGTCATCGCCTTCACAAGCGCGGCAGGATCGTATTTGGCAACGAGGCGCACGGTCGCGCCGACCATCAGCGTCATCGTCAGCAGCGAAATGCCGACGATGTGCGAAATCGGCAGCACGCAATATTGCACGTCGGCTGCCGTCATGGCGCGCAGGAAGGCGGTGCCGCGCGCGCTGAACAGAAGATTGCGATGCGTCAGCATCACGCCCTTTGGCGTCCCCGTCGTCCCCGAGGTGTAGATCAGGACCGCGACCTGGTTTCCACCGTCGGGCTCGACCAGCTCAGGTGCGGTGATTTCGTTGAGCGACGTGACACCAATGCCATGGAGCGCGCCGACATCCTGCACCGATGCACCCAGGCGCGCGGCGTGGGCGGCCGCCTCCTGGGACACCTCAGCAGTCAGGAATATCCGACGTGCGCCGCTATGATCGCTGATCTGGTCGAGCTCGCGTGCCGAAAGACGAGGATTGGCGACGATCGCCCAGGCATCCAATCGGCTCGCAGCGAGGATCAGACAGGCCAGTGGAATTGAATTTTCGCTGACGATCAGCATGCGATCGCCGGCGCGCACGCCGAGCACCTCGAGCGCTTCTACAACCGCGCTCACGGTTCGATCCAGCGCGCGATAGGTCAGGCAGCCCTGGTCGTCGACCAGCGCCAGCTTGTCGGGCGTTGCATCGACGTACCGGTCCATGACCTCATGAAGCCGGTTCGGCAAAGTCCCGAGAATGGCGTGCGCGGTCTGCGTCGAAGCCACCGACCAATCCTCCCTGTGACGGCTCTTCGAGCCTCGTTGTTACCTTCGCGCGATCTTAACTACGCGGACTTGCGCTGACCCGCGGCGAGCTGAGCTACAATCTCTTCTTCGACTTCGCGCAACTTGTCCTTGCCGAAGAAGATCTCTTCCCCGACGTAGAAGGTCGGCGAGCCGAACGAGCCGCGCGCGACGGCAGCACTGGTGTTTTCGATCAGCTTCTTCTTGACCTCGTCCAGCTGCGCACGGGCAATGATTCGGTCGATGTCGAGGCCAGCGGACGCGAATGCCGCGCGAAACACCTGCAGATCATCCATCTTCTTCGGCTCAACCCACATGTGGTGATAAGCGGCGCGGAAATAGGGTTCGAACATCCCTTCGAACTGTGCCGCAACCGCCCCCCGCATCAGCATCAGGGTGTTCACGGGGAAGAACGGGTTGAACTGAAATTTCGTGATGTTGTGGCGGCGCAGGAAACGCTCCGTCTCGAGCGCATTGTATTCTGGCTTGTTCTTGATGCCGCGCAGCGACTCGCCGGGCGACATGTTGCCGGTCGCCTTGTAGACGCCGCCGAGCAGCACCGGCACGTAGTCGAACTTGACTCCCGTCCGCTGTTCGATGGCAGGCAGCGCCAGCTCCGCGAGGTAGGCGTTGGGGCTGCCGAAATCGAAGTGAAACTCGACCTTGAGCGGAGCTGCCATTTCACGCCCTTCTCTTTAACGGCGGCGATTGCCGGCTAACCGATTGAAAAGTGCCGTAACCTCTAAAGTTCTATTTCAGAACTGTCAATATGATGATCATCATTCAATTTCCTAGCTCTCGTGAAAAACCGGGCATCCTATTGAAAAACAGTGAGTTCTAATTTAGAATTTATTTTTGAAGATCGCAGATTCGCTGGAGACTTTGATGAAATGGAGTGCTCTCGAAGAAGAGCCGTGCTCACTGGCCCGCACCGTGGCGGTCATTGGTGACCGCTGGAGCCTGCTCGTCCTGCGCGAATGTTTCTTGCGCATCCGCAGATTCGATGACTTTCAAGCGTCACTTGGAATCACCCGGCATCTGCTCGCCGATCGGCTGAAAAAATTGGTACGCTTTGGCGTATTGCGTAAGATTCCCTACCAGGAAGCGCCGAAGCGCTACGAATATATCCTGACGCAGAAAGGTCTCGACCTCTATCCGATCATCAT
This sequence comes from Bradyrhizobium sp. USDA 4472, assembly GCF_054058595.1. Lineage (NCBI taxonomy): Bacteria > Pseudomonadati > Pseudomonadota > Alphaproteobacteria > Hyphomicrobiales > Nitrobacteraceae > Bradyrhizobium > Bradyrhizobium sp. USDA 4472. The sequence continues at coordinate 4,651,652 of NZ_JBSSAM010000001.1, read as the reverse complement.
GTCAATCGTGCATTGGGGCAACGTCCACATGGTCGACTCGCGCGGACGGCCGCTGCTGCACGAACACAAGAACTGCCACAAGATGTTTGATCCCGTCATGGTCTGCTCCGAGTGCGGCGAGCCGCTGACGGCGAAGGCGGTTCACGTTCATCCGGGCCCCGGCGCGCGGAAACTCACCCGCACCGACGCAGCCGCACGATGATCGCCTGACGCGGCTCAGCAGTCCCCGGCCGAAACACCAGCATTGCATCGAGCGAACCAGTAATCGGGAAGAGTTTCGTCAGGTCCGCGCTGGGAGACCAATACCCCGAACAACTCGCGCCTCCCGAATAGCCGCTCCATGTCCCACGACCGGTATTACTCAAGAGCCGACCTCAGCCGGACGCATATGTGCCCGGAACGCTCACCGACGCGCGGACGACGCTGTCAGTGATGTCGACCGAGCAATTCTAGGTCGGCTCGCACGCTCCGCTCTGCGTCACGAAGAAAAGTTCCCAAGACCCGTCGTACGCCGAGCGGGCCTGTGGCTTCGGCCACTCGGATGCCGGCGAACGCCAGATTATTCTGCCTGTTCACCTTGCCCCTTCCGGAGCAGTCCGTTGGGGTCATCTCTCAACCAGAACTCTGGGCAACATCCTACTAGGCGCCCTCAATGAGGGCACCGGGGCGCTATCCAACTGCTTAGGCGGCGAGGTCGGAAATGTCTGGGTCTGGCCGTCCAGCCCTGCCGTTCCGGGCTTCGATGGCCTTGACCGAGTTTTCAAATGCCCTTTCCAGAACACCCCTGCCGATGGTCCCGAGCACGAAGCCGAGCAGCCGCCCCATCAGGTTTTTGCCGTCTCGTATCACGACCACATCAATGTCGGTCGTGCCGTCGGGTTTACGCGTAAAGGCATAGCTGTGACCTGAGGCACCACCCCACACGTTGGAGTCGGTTGTCGTGAGAACAACGCGCTCAGGATCAGACCAGTCATAATGCAGGCGCTCCCAGATCCCGCCCGAGCCCTCCGTGACATCGGCAAAGGAGTTGCCTCGGTGATGCACCTCGAGATAGGCATCGGCGCTGTTGCCGAAGAGCTTCGAGCGGCCGGGCCCGAAATCGGTCAGGCCGGCGACGTACTGTTCGGGCGTCGCTGTGGTCTTCCGATGAAGATGGACGGTGGACATGTGCGGTTTCCCTCTCTGCGCTCCGCTTGGTGAGCGCAGCCGTTCAAGTTGAACTTTAGTTCGAGCCCGTGGCCGGTTTACGGACCAGCACGCTGTCCCCTTCCCGGCTGATCTCGATCACGCGCGCTGGCTGCGGTGTCGAGAGAAGCAAGCTCTGACCGGGAGTAAGAAGAGATACGACGCGGATCGGTGTTCCTGACTCGCCCTGTGCCAGGGTCGCGACCACGCGGAATCCATCGCGTTCGACAGTATAGTAGGCGACCCCCGATATCGCGCCAAGGTCAATGCTCTTGCCCTCGATTGGGCGCAGCCCTTCTGCCTGGGCGGCCGTCAGGGAGGCGATACCAAATGCAGCGGCGAAAAGCGTGTTGCGGATTGTCATGACGATTTCTCCTGATGGTTGACGATCGAGCACCGCGGAAGTCGTTGATCACGACAACGGTTCGCCGCCCCGATGAATCCAGGTGCCATTGACGACGATCGGTGCGTTGTTCGACTGACCGTTGACCGGATCGGCCGGCGGGAAGACGCTGTCGTAGATCGCGCGGGCTTCTCGTATTAGGCGGAGCCGGTCGCGCTCGGCCTTCGGGATAAATTGGATGACTTCACCCATGTTCGCCTCCAGTTGGTAACGCCGTTTTCGGCGGGTCATGACTGGAGGTGGGGCGAAAGGCCCGGGTCAACAGGAGCGGAAAGCGGAAGTCATCCTTCCGGATTTTGGAAGCCCGGCAGCGGAGTGAGCACGGCCTCGGTTTACTCGGCGAAAACTCGCTTCAGCCGCGGCGCTGCAAAGTCCAAGAACGCTCTGACCTTGATCGGCAGAAACCGGTGGGCGGTATAGACCAGATTGACCGGCATTGACGGCGGCTGGAATTCATCCAGCACGGTTGTCAGGGCTCCCGCTTCCGAACCAACCTCGAGTTGGTAAGCAAACGCGATGGAAATTCCCACGCCAGCGCGGGCAGCCGTACAAGCCGCTTCCGCGCTGCCGACGGTGAGCCGCGTATGCACCGGCGCGGCTATGGTCGCCTTGCCTCTGACGAATGTCCAGACATCGGGTGGTGAGAAGCCGGGATAGCTGATGCAATCATGCCTGGCCAAATCTTCAGGGGTACGCGGCGTTCCGCGCGCCGCCAGGTAGGCGGGACTGGCGCATACCACCCGGCGCGTCGTGCCGAGCCGTAGCGCGACCAGGCTCGAGTCCGGCAATTCGCCGATGCGTACCCCGACATCGATTTGCTCCTGGGCAAGGCTCAACTTCTGATCTGTGGGGATCATTCTGACCTTGATGTCCGGATAGGTCTTGAGGAAGTCCGCAACGATCGGCATCAGAATGATGCGCCCAAGACCCAATGGTGTGGTTACCGCCAGCTCGCCTGTCGGCATGGTATACTCGCCGGACGCCGTACGCTCCGCTTCGAGCACATCCGTGAGGATGCGCTTGCAAGCCGCAACGTAGGACGTGCCTGCATCCGTCAGCACCAGTTGCCGGCTCGATCGATTGAAGAGCTTGGTCCGCAGGTGAGCCTCGAGCTCGGATACGTTGCGACTGACTGTTGTGAGTGGCGTTTTTAATCGCCGCGCCGCCGCGGACAAGCTGCCCTGCTCGACCACGGTCAGAAAGGTCGACATCGCTTCCAGGCGATCCATCGGGTCCCTTTCATAATTCGGGAAGTTAGCTTCCGATTTTGCCATATCATGCCGGGCTGCGGAAGAAGGCGTTGCTTGGGTAAGCGGGTTGGTCATCGAACCTTCCGATGCTTGGAAGGGCGCTTTCCACGAACAAGCCTTTCCAAAGCGGGTCCTTCAATCGATCTCCTTGAATGATGGCGCGGAAAGCGCCGTCCTGAATAGCGAAGGAGACTTCAATGACAACGCCTTTCGAATCCCACCGGTACGAAATCCAACACAACGACGACGCCGACTTCGTCACCTACCAACGCAGGTCGAACGACGGCGTGTGGCAGACAGTTTCGGTGTGGATGATTCCGAATTCGGCGGATTACTGAGTGCTGGCCGGCCCCTCGCGGGGCCCACCGGTCCTTCAATTTGCAACTAGAGCGAGGCACTGGTCACTCCGCCGCCAGCTCGTGGTGTCGCGGCGGCTAGTCGAAAAGTGGAAGGTTCCACCTCCGTAGCCTTGCCGCGGGAAATCCGCGACGTCCGGGATTCGATCGGCGATAACCTGCCCGGAGTGTCTGCCCCCGGACTGTTCGCGGACTTCCGTCGGCTGCAAAAGCTAAAAATCAAGATCCACCCGAGCCCCGCAATTTATAGTCAGATTGCGCTAGAGGCCCCGTTGTCAGGGGTTATCGATGCCGATAAAGCCGAAGGATCGAGTTGAGCGCGGATTTCTGAGCGTGCGAAGAGGAGAGTTCAGCTACGTGGCTGAACACGTGAACGTTTTATGGTGGACGATACGACCCGATCGTAGGTCTCGAGCGCCGCCTCCGTCGCCAACTCGACCATTTCGCGGTAGGCCCCCTCGTTCACTTGAGTGAAACTGTCGCGGATTGCTTCGGCCAACTCTGCTTCGGTGACCGATGATCGATTTGCCTCTGTTTGTCTCGTAAGGTGGCTATACAGATTGAGACGGTACGCTTCGGTCGAAAGTTGCCACGCCCAATCTTCGAGATCTAGTTGTTCAATCATCAGCGCTATGCAGAAGCGGAGGGATGGAAAGGAATGACACCCGCGGGCGAGGAGCAGATAGCGAACGCAGATCGATTTGAAAACCAACCCTCGGTTGGCCCAATACCCGGCTCTGGTTGTGTCGGCTTAAGTCGATCTCGTAGCGCGCTCGGTCGATCCGGAATAGCACATCGGTCAAAGAGTAAACGTGTCTTTGGTTGTCCCAAGCTGCGCAAGGTAATCCTTCAGCGGCTTCGGTAGCCGGCTAAACCATTCGGGCTCCTCACCCGGCTGCGGCAGCACGTGACCGTATTCCAGCATATCCGTCGGCTCCAGATTGCAGAGGTAAACCCAGATCTCCTCCTCCTTTGCATTGGTAATCCGCGCAACCTCCTTCATTATGCGCAACATCATCGCGTTCCGCTGAGCTTGGGCCCGGCCGGCCCTGATATCGCCCCGGATCCAGATCTGACCTGAGGCACGCGAACCACCAAGGAAACGATCAGCAGGTTTCTTCTCCTCGATGACCACCTGTACAAAGTAGCTTGGCGCGCCGGTCTCCTCACTGTGAACCCGTGTCACGGCCTCGGCGATTGCGGCCTTTTGGCTGTCATTCACGAAGCCTTCCGCGAGCGAACAAACGTATGTCGGCATTTTCATCTCCTTTGGTTTGATCACCACAATACGGTTGGCCTGCGACGGACGCGATTGATAGAACGCGTAAAAAACGGGCCGAGCCGCCGAAATCAGATCGCGTGCTGGTCGATCCCTTGGCCACACGACCACGCCAATTCCAGCAGATCGATGACGATGTCAGTCTATGCAATCGTCCAAACTGCGTATGTAGAACGCCTTCCGCTTGTGCGCTCGTGCAGATCTTTTCCACGCGTTCTCGGGACGGCGACTCCAGCCTTATTCAGCAAAGGGCGGTGCGCGGAATCATCCAGGTCGAAACCGTTCGCCAGACGCCATCGCCGAAATGTAGCTGATAGGCAATGAAGTCGCTATCCTCACCGTGCACCAGCTCGTAGCGATGGGACTTGGTAAATTGCGCTGTCATCGAGGTTCTCCTTTGTCGAACTCCTGATATTCGCCTCAGGAAACGGCGCATTTCCAAACTAAAAGCAAAGATCAGCGGGCTGCGGGATTTCGGGCCAAGGCGCGATTACTCAACAGGCGAACACCTTGTCGCGATGACCTTGACGTCCATTCCGGTCGTGTCTTGCAGCCATTGTGCTCGGGACGGCGCATTTCGATGCACCTCGAAAGCGTCGTCATCCTGGTAGACTTCATAGATGAGTATTCTTGAATAGTCTTCGCGAGGGAGCACCACTTCGAATCGCAGGGTGCCGGGCTCATCCTTCAGGCAACGAGCCCGGTGCGCCATCAGCAGCGGCAGCACCTGATCGCGCCTCTCCGGCGCAAATTCAACCGTTCCCATGATTGCAAGTTTGGACATGACACATTCTCCTTTCATGCTCGTTCTTCGATAAGTACTGGGCTGGTTTGTCTATACGAAAGCGCATTCACCGCTGCGGCCGCGAGTGAAAGCGTGGCGCCGACTGCCGCGAGACCGATCCAGGATTCAAAATGAGCGCCAATGCCACCAAGCACGGAACCGCTCGCACCGCCGAGGAAGTACGACACCATAAGCACCGTGTTCAGCCGGCTGCGGGCCTCCGGACGCAGAGCGTAAATCCGCGTCTGGTTGGCGACGAGTGCGGCTCGATTACCAAGGTCCAGCAGAACCATGCCGACGATCAGGCAGGAGAGGCTAATGCCGCCCGCCGCAACAAAAGCGAAGGCCACGGTGACGGTGATCGCGCCTAACGAAGCCATGTTGCGGGTACCGATCCGATCGGCGATCGCTCCAACCTGAGGGGACACCGCGAGGCCGAGAATTCCAACGAGTCCGAATGCCCCGATGGCAGCGGGACCGAACCCGTAGGGTGGTCGCGCCAGAAGCGCGGCAAGTGTTGTCCAAAGCGCACTGAAGGCTGCAAACAGAAGAAAGCTGGTCGCGGCGGAGATACGCAGCAGCCGTTCCTCACGTATCAGCATGGTCAACGAACCCATCAGCCTGCGGTATCGGATCGTGCTCAGGAGTTCTGACAAGGGCAGGTTTCTGATGATTACGACCAGCAGCGCCAGATCGGCGACCGAGGCGAACACGAAGATTGCGCGCCAGCCCAGGTGGGCTCCGACGACACCACTGACCGTACGCGCCAGCAGGACACCGGACGAGAGGCCCCCCAATAGCGAACCGACGACGCGCCCTCGCCTCTCCGGCGTCGTTTGGCCCGAGACCGCCGGAATGATGATCTGTGCGGTAACCGCGGTCATTCCGACAAGAAAGCTGCAGCCGGCCAACAGGGAGAACGTCGGCGCCACTGCGCAAGCGATGAGCGCGACTGCGTTCGCGCTAATCGCCAGCGACGCCAGCTTTCGCGGTTGGATGCCGTCGCCGAGCGGCACGAATAGCAGCAGGCCCATTGCATATCCAAGCTGTGTCAACGTGCCGATGAGGCTTCCGTGTGCCACGGTGACGCCAAACGCCGAGGCTATCTGCGGCAGCAGCGGTTGGTGGTAGTAGATGGTCGAGACGGCGAGCGCGCAGCTCAGGGCCATCAGGAAGACCTGACGCCGCGAGAATCCTTGTGTCACCGTAAAGGAAGCTTTCTCTGACATAGCGAAGAATGCCTGATGAAGGAGGGTCCGATCACGCCTTGGGCAGTGCCTCGATGAGTTGCTGGGTGCCGACAATGCTGTGCGCATAGGTGGGGCCGTTCAGCTCGTGGGCGGCATGCATCATTTCGTGCGAGAACGCAGCAGTCGCGTCCCGCACCAAAGTGACGTGATAGCCGAGCTCCATGGCGAACCGGGCGGTGGATTCAATGCACGTATTGGCGAGCAGCCCGACCACGATCACGTGCGTAATGCCCTTCTGCTTCAGGAGGAAGTCCAGGTCGGTGTTGGCGAAGCCGCTTTGTCCCCAATGCTCGCGAGCGACGAGGTCGCCAGGCTTCGGCGCGAAGTCAGGATGCCATTCGCCGCCCCATTCGCCGCGCGCGAAGCTGTGGCGATGCATGATCGCTTGCTGGGTCGGGTTGGGATGATCCCAGTCCTCGTAGTCGCCCGGCTCCCAACGTCGGTGTGGAACGATCACCACCTGGATCCCCGCTGCACGGATCGCACTGTCTAGCTGGCGCAGGTTATTGAGAAGTCCGACCTCATCAGCGATGGGCTGGATGCGTGGAAAGACCTTGCCACCCTCGGACAGGAAATCGTTGTAGGGGTCGACGAAGAGGAGCGCGGTCCTCTCGCGCAGATAGGTGGTTTCGGGCATCGGTTATCTCCTGTGGCGGCCTCGCTGGCCCATTGAATTTCGATCCATGATAATCTACGTTGCTATGAAAATCATAGTAACAAGAGCAATGAAGAAATCGTGATGAGGCAGATGAAGGACAACACGGCTGATCAAACACTCTGTCCCGTGGCGCGCTCCGAGGCCGTGGTGGGCGACCGCTGGACGGTGCTGCTGCTGCGCGAGCTGTTCATGGGCAGTCACCACTTCGAGGAGCTCCAGGCCCAAACCGAGGCCACGCCGCAAATGGTCGCAACTCGCCTGAAGAAGCTGGAGGCAGACGGACTGGTAGAACGGCGCGTCTACAGCAAGAGGCCACTGCGCCACCAATATCATCTGACCGAGAAGGGCGAAGCCTTCTACCCGGTGCTGCTGGCGCTGCGTGCCTGGGGTGAGACCTGGGTCAAGTCGCCGAAGGAAGGTCGGGCCGTGAATTTTACCCACCGCAGCTGCGGCAACCTGGCTGGGCTCGGCCCAGTTTGCGATTCCTGCGGAAAGCCGCTGCGTCGTGATGATCTGATCGCTGACCAAGCGGCCAAATACCGGAGAGAGCGAGAGGCGCGATGGGAGGCCTTCAAGGCAAGCCGCTAAATCATGTCCACCGGTTTGGGCGCGCCGTCCCGGCCAGGATCGATTATTTCGAGTCGATCTCGATCGTGGCGGTCTGACCGGCCACCAGGTCGACGCCGGCAGGCACATGGTCGATATGGATGCGTACCGGAATCCGTTGTGCCAACCGTACCCAGGTGTAGATCGGATTCACCTTGGCAAGACCAGAAGGACCGGCCTCGGCGTTCGCCACGGCGATGCCGCGGGCGATACTTTCGACATGTCCCTGCAATGGCTCGGAACGCCCTATTAGCTTTACCCGGGCGGAATTCCCTACGTGGATCCCGCCGAGATAAGTCTCCTCGAAATAGCCATCTACCCAGAACGAGTCGGCATCCACCAAAGAGATGATCTGCTTGCCGGCGTTCGCGTAGTCGCCGAGCTGCGTCGTCAAATTGGCCACATACCCATTCACCGGCGAGCGGATCGAGGTGCGCCCCAGGTTCACGCGCGCCTGCGTCAGCCTCGCAAGAGCTTGTCGATAGGCTGCCTTCGCGGCGAGCGCGGCCGTACTGTAGGAGTCTCTTTGCTCTTCAGACGTCGCGAGATCTGTCAGGTGCTGGCGCCGGGTTGCCTCGCGTTCGGCATTCTCGGCTTTTGCGCGAGCCTGATCGACCGCCGCCTCGGCCTGTTGGACCATGATCGCGTAGTCCGTTGGCTCGATCGTCAGCAGCAGATCGCCCTTATGCACATATTGATTGTCAGCTACCGGGAAAGCGACAATGCGGCCCGCGACTTCAGGCGCTATCGCCACAACATAGGCGCGGACCGTTCCATCACGGGTCCAGGGCGTGTCCATATAGATTCCCCACATCGCTTGTCCCGCGCAGACACCCAGTCCGACGAAGACCAGGGTGAGGATGACCCGCGGGATAGTCTGGCCGCCACGGTGCGACCGATCGGCGGGTCGCCGCGACCTGGCGATATCTCGGCTCGATTCAGCGGTCTCGGATCTCATTTGCGCGTCGATATGTGACATGGCTACCGCCACCGCGCAGCTGTCATCACAATGAACCACAGAACGATGCTGTAGGTCGCTCCGACGACCAGTGTCGGGTGCCAGACATTGCGTAGCAATCCGAACCGATCGGCCGCTCGGCGCAAAGCGACGACGACCAGCCAAGCCGTGGACATCATCAGGGAAATCGGAGCGACATAGACTCCGAACAGGCTCACCTCACTGAATTTCATGTCCTCACCGCGTCGAAGTAGGCGGCATGCTGGTTCAGCACCTCGGAGATCTCGATGATGCTGCTTCGCGCCCGCAAGGCCGCAGGGTCGGCCGCATGGGCGGCAAGCCGCTCATCGAGGCGCTGGAACTCCGTGGCGGCGACCGCGCTCCTGCCTTCCGCAATCGCGGTGAGTGCGTCGTTAACGACGACACTGACACCGAACGGGGCGGCATTCGAACTCAACTGCAGGATCGCTGTCCCAAGTGAGAGCGCAGCCAGCAGGTGGGCGCGCTGCAGCGGTGTCGCCTCCCCTGGCATGGCGGAAAGCCGGCTGTGGACGTGCCCCGCCCAATCGTGGAACGCCCGTCCCCGCGCCAGATGACGCAGGTCAGCCAAGGTCAATGCCAGCAGACGGCGCGCTCGAAAACCCGGCGTCAGCGGCGGTATGATGCAGAAGAACAAGGCCGCTGTACCGGCACCGGACAGAATTGCCAGCGTATCGTTGTAAAACTGCACGGTATCATAGCTCAACTGGTTCGTAGGCGCGAGCAGCGGTACGAAATACGAGGCCATATAGTTGAATTCGATACTCGGCCATCGTGTCGCTGCGGCACCCGCCGGGACGAGCCACAGGCCAATCGAGAGACAGAAAGCAGCAAACGTCTCGTGGTTCGGCAGCACGGCAAAATTGATGACCGCTGCGGCCATGGCGGCGATGCATATTCCTTTCACGAAGCCGCTGGCATTGAAGTAAGCCTGATCCGCCCGTCCAGCAAACAGGATGCTGGAAATAGCAGCGAAGGTGATGGCCTCTGCACCGGCCGGCCACGCGGTGAGTATCCAGAATGCGGCAGCGACGAGAATCGTCAGCAGCGTGCGCGCGCCGCTCACCAAAGCAGGCAACCAATCCGGGACATGAAGGTGGAAGGCTCCCCGAGAGCGGCGAACAGGCAACGTGGGATCGCCGGCCAGCAAAGCCAAACCGTTGAGCGCGTCGGCGATACCTGCCAGTGCTGCGGCTACCTTATCTGCGAGCAGACGCAGCGACGGCGTCTTGACGTCCAAAACAACTAGCTCGTCGATTCCTGCTTCGCAGACCGAACGCAGAACGACGGGATTGGCCGCCCAGCCGGCGGGGTCTGATTGATTGAGCAACGAACTTAGCTTGGGCGGAAGGCTTTGGAGCACGATTGCCATCTCTCTCGTGGCCTGATCATGTGGCAGCCAGCGAAGGTGATTGGCGACCGCACGCCACCCCGATAGGACGGCGAGCAGACCATCGACTGCCTGCAGCAGCACGGGCGAGTGATAGCGGATCTCGGACGATTCCCCGACCGCCTGATCGATCATAGGATCGAGGGCAATGACACGTCGGAGGAAATCGCGCCGACTGGACCGCATATCCGACAGGCTCGGCCCGGCTGCCTGCAAGGTTCTTATGAAGTTTGTCGCTATCCCGTTGGCTAGGCCGGCGACAAGCGTTGCCAATCGTCGGCGTGCAGCGCCCAAGTCCGTGCCGGCAAGAACGATTCCGGCGGAGACAATGCCGATGCCAATCTCTGTCACCCGGGTTACCGCAAGCACGAATGCGTCGCCGTTCAAGCCACCGACAGCACCAAGCTGATTGCCGGCGATGATCGCCGCGGTATATCCCGCCAAAGCTGCGGCGTATGATGCAAAGTTCGGCAAGACTGTCGAGATGAATGCACACGCTCCGCCCCATAGTGCCAGACTGACGAAGAAGAACACGCGGTCTTGCGGGAAACAGCCGGTCAGCACGACGATGGCTATACCGCCAACGACGGTACCAATCAGGCGGAACCAGCTCTTTCGTAACGAGGCCCCGAGCGTCGGCTGACAGACGATAGCAGCCGCTGTGCCCGCCCAGGATGGTTCGTCGAGCTGCAGCCAGAATGCGATATACATCGCCAGGCAGACCGAGACCCATAACCGTAGTCCAAAGAGCAGCGCCGGCCCCGCGCCCTGCAACTCGATCTTGATCCGTCCGTCGTCAAACATGGCCTTTCACCAAGATCGGCGCTAACTGTACTAGCGAGCTGGCTCGAGTAGGTCGGTCTGCGCGACCGCAGGTTTGTCTGGCCTGTTTTCCCTTCGATGAGAGGTGTCCGCCAGATAGTCGTGCACGACCTTGCCGAGGCCGAGCGTCAAGTCAGCAATGAGATGGGTCGCGGAAAGGACTTCAAGCACCGGTAATTCGGCCACCGGAGCAAGTGCGTGAGAGGCCAGGGTAAGGCCGGCTGGACCGGACCAAGCCCCCTTAAGGTCGATATCTTCCAGACTAAATTCGACCAACTCGCAAATGCGCGGCGTTCCATCGACGTGCGGGATAATCTTGAGGAGGAAGTTCGGCGCGGCCAATGAGGCTTTCACAGCCGCAAGGTCGGTCATCCGGTGCTTGTATCCCATTGTCCCGGTCGCCACCCGGACCGGCCCGTAGTTGAGTGTACCCACGAGCGTATCGAGCTCAGCCTGCAGCGTCGGTTTCGCGAGTTTCTTGGGAAATCCCCAGAGTTCGCGCCCGCCGGCAATCGGCGGATGATCGTCCAGGAACATGCAATGAGTGTAGTTCCCCTTCCGGCCTTCAAACGTTACCGGAATCACCTGCCCGCTTTCCGTGTAGTCGCCGAACCCCGTGGAGTCCGGCATCCGGATGAACTCGAACTTGACCACCGGCTCGTCGACCTCCAGCGGCTCAGGCACAAGCGCGCGTAACTTCTCGGGATTGGTTCGGTACGTGATGATCATGAACTCGCGATGATAAAATCGGTATGGTCCGATCGGGTAGGCCGGACTCGTCAGCGGCATTGCGAACGCGCGGCGTTGGACATCTGTTCGTTTCATAGCTGAACTCCTGTTGCTCGAATTCGGTGGGTGTGGACACAACGATTGTTGAGCGCTATCGCGTCTCGGCTTAGTGCCAGGCTCACGGCCGTCTCGAGCTGGCGCTGGCAGACTTCTCGTTTGGACGTCTCGCATTTTGACCACACGCGCTATCTGCACATCCAACATAGAATTATTGGATTTTAATCGTATAAGCTGATCAAATCGCTCTGCTCTACATCCCACTTATCGCGCTGACGGCGCATTCTACCGACGAGATTGGAATGAATTTCAGCCAGCTTCAGTCGGTCGCGGCGGCGGCTTTCGCTAGCTTTCCAGCGGGCCTGGGAAAGGGGGTGAGAGAACGGGTCTCTTCTGAACTTGCGACTGGAAACTGCGACCTTGCCTGCACAAGAGGTCGTTTGATTTTGATCGCGGAGACTGATTAAATCGCACATGCTTGACGCTCGCCAGCTCCGCTATTTCATCGCCGTCGCGGAAGAGCTCCACTTCGCGCGCGCCGCGGACAGGCTGAACGTGGCGCAATCTGCGGTGAGCTTACAGATCAAGGGACTGGAGGAGGCGTTCGGCGCTCGTCTTCTGAATCGCCGGAAGCGGGCGGCGGTGTCACTTACCGAGGCGGGGCAACTCTTTTTGTCGGAAGCCGTAGCGGCCATCCGCCAGCTGGAACGGGCTGAGCAGGTCGGGCGCCTTGCGGCGCGCGGCGAGCTTGGTCAGATCGAAGTCGGGTACGTGACATCGGCGGCCATGAACCGGACTCTCCAAAGCCTGCTGCGGGAATACCGGCGCAGTCGCCCTGCCGTGCAGCTTCGCCTAACCGATATGGAGACACCGCGGCAGCTCGACGCGCTCGCCGAAGGTCGCCTGGATGTCGCGCTAATACGCCCCCGACCGAGTTATGCGGCGGGGCTGGCGGCCCGTGTGATTCATCGCGAAACTCTTTGCCTTGCACTCGCCGCCGATCATCCGCTTGCGCGCAAGCGCACGCTAAGAGCCTCCGACCTGGGCAATGAGCCCTTTCTCGTCCCTCAGCTGACTGAAAGCTTAGGCTTCGGGAGCTACCTGGAACGGCTGGCGACCGTCGGCAGTTTCACGGTCAGGATGGTGCATGACGTCTGCGATTTCGTAACGGCGCTCACCATGGCCGCCGGCGGTTACGGCGTGGTGCTGGGACCTGACTCCATGCGCGCGTTGGGCTTCCCTGAGATTGTATTCCGACCACTCGCAGACTTTCCTGAGAAGGTGGAGCTGGCGGTCGCATTCCGCGCGGCCGAGCCTTCTGCCGCCGTGCGCACCTTCATCGACTTGGCCACCGCCCTCGGCCGGCGTCGTGAACCGAAACGGCCGGCTCGGCAAGCGCAGTGAGACGCTTCAACATATCCTCGGATCGTCGCCCTCGTCGCAAACGCCGCCGGGCTCGTCGTCGGGCGGTGCAGCAAATTCACTTGCGTGCGGTGTTGGAATGCGAGCATTGCGATTAATCCAATGGCCGGTGGAGAAGGCCCTCGCATTGCCTTTCGTGACGACATGTGGCCCGGTCACGGAGTTTTCGTGAGCATGGGCGGAGATTGTGAAAATGAAGGCAGCGATCAATCCAGCCGACAAGAGTTTGGTTGTCGTCATTGAACTTCTTCTTTTGGAGCTAAAGACGCGTCGCTTCTTTCGCGGCGAGCTACATTCGCGCGTGCGGCAAGTAATTCCAGCAGCATGGTGTCACGTTCGCGCTGAAGTTCCTCTAAGGGGCGGCTACCGGCTTCCCTGAGGACTCCGCTGATGATTGTTTGCCTGATCTCCGGGGTAAACTCGGTGATCGTCCCGAGATCTTTCCACCAGGTCGAGATCGGGCCGGAGAGGTGATCCATGAAATGTTGAATGCCACCTTGACCGCCACCAAGGTGAAACAGCATGTTGGGTCCCATTACGCCCCAACGCAGCCCAGGTCCCCAGCTTACAGCAGCGTCGGCATCAGCCACATCGAGCACGCCTTGCTCGATCAGGTAAACGACCTCGCGATACAGCGCGCCTTGGATACGGTTCGCGACGTGTCCGACCATCTCCTTTCGAACATGGATCGCCTTTTTGCCGATCGATCTGTAAAACTCGAGTGCTCGATGCACGGTTTCAGGTGAGGTCTTGGCGCCCGCGACGACCTCGACCAACGGCATCATGTGAGGAGGATTGAAGGGGTGGCCGATGACGCAGCGTTCTGGATGCTTGCACGCTGACTGGATGACGCTCATCGTCAGCCCGGACGAACTCGATGAGATGATCGAATCCGGAGGAGTAGCCGCATCGATATCAGCAAAAAGTTTGATCTTGAAATCCGGCCGCTCCGGCCCGCTCTCCTGGACAAAGTCCGCGTCCGCCAGCGCGCGCTTCATATCGCGAGCGAATTCAAGATGATCTCGCGAGGCATTCGGTGAAAGTCCAAGAACCTCGAGCGCTTTCCAGGCGGCCTCAACGTATCGACGCAGATCGGATTCCGCATTGGGAGCCGGATCGGTCGCGACGACGTTGAAGCCACGCGCCAGGTACAGGGCGGTCCAGCTCGCGCCGATAACTCCCGTACCGACGACTGTTATCTTTCGAACTTCCTTGCTATTGGACATCGTACTGTCTCTCATCGATCGTGAATCTTCATTCCGCGTGCCTAATGCTGCGCGGAGATCCTTCGGTACTTGCAAGGCGGTGGCACTGGACGCGCCGAGTGCGCGCGTCCCTTCCTTGCACGCTACGCGCACGTGATGGCGGCACGACCACGTTCAGGTAAAGGCGGAAATCCCGGTTTGAGCACGGCCCAGGATTAGAGCGTGGACATCGTCAGTACCCTCGTAGGTATTTACGGCCATCAGGTTCAGCACGTGCCGAATGACGTGATGCTCATCGATGATGCCGTTAGCCCCGAGCATGTCTCGTGCCGTCAATGCGATCTCAAGTGCTGTCTTGGCGCAGTAGCGCTTGACCAGGCTGATCACCTCGTGCGCGCACTCACCCTCGTCGAGCATTCTTGCGACTCTCAGGCATGCCTGCGACATCAAGGCAACCTGCGTTTCCATATCGGCCAACTTCCGCTGGATGAGTTGGTTTGCAGCCAATGGTCGACCAAATTGCTTCCGTTGCAAGGTGTAGTCTCTCGCAATTTTCCAGCATGCCTCGGCAGCGCCGATCACTCCCCAGGCGATACTAAATCGTGCTTTGTTCAGCGACATGAACGGGGCCGACAACCCCTTGGCTTTCGGAAGTATATTCGTCTCGGGAACGAACACTTGATCCAATCGGAACTCGCACGTCGGAGCGGCGCGTAAGGAAAACTTTCCATGAATATTCTCCGCGCTTAGTCCGGGAGTGCCTTTTTCGACGATAAATCCTCGGACAATGCCCTCTTCGTCCCTCGCCCAAATAACCAGAATATCCGCAATGGTTGCGAGGCCGATCCATTTCTTGTGTCCATTGAGCTGATAGCCCCCGGACACCTTCGTTGCCCTGGTTTCCATCGACCCTGGATCCGAGCCGTGATTTGGTTCGGTTAGACCGAAACACGCGATCAATTCACCTCTGGCCAAACCCGGAAGGAATCTTGCCTTCTGTTCCTCTGATCCGTTCAGATAGATTGCTTCAGTCGCCAGGCTGGATTGAACGCTGTATACGGTCCTATAGGCCGAATCGACCCGCTCGAGCTCGCGGGACACAAGGCCGTAGCAGACATGGTTCAGCCCACGGAAGCCGAAGCCGTGCAGGTTGATACCCAAGAACCCGTTGCTACCCAATTCCTTCACCAGGGTTGGGATGTCCTCATAATTTTCCGTCCTGTGTGCTTCGAGCGCGCGAGGCAGAAGACTTCCCTGCGCGTATTCGAACGCTTTCTGTTGAACTTCCTTTTCGACCTCCGTCAACTGCAAGTCCAACCGCAACGGATCATCCCAATGGAAGATCGCCTTTTCGGTCGCGGTGTGTTCAGTAACTGTTGACATGTTCTTTCTCCTTTGTTTGTCAGATGCTCACTTGTTCATGAAGTCTGCTGCTTTGCGGGACATGCGGGATTGCGCCGGCGGCGCGCAGCTCATCGATCTGAGCTGCATCGAAGCCAAGTTCTTCCAGCACCTCGTCGGTGTGTTCGCCCAGCGCGGGAGCCGTGCGCGGCGCGACCTTCGGCGACTCCTTGATGACCACGGGGCTGTCCACCGTCGTTGTCACTTCGCCGCCTTCCGCTATCGGAACGAGAATGTGGTTGGCCAGTAACTGCGGATCTTTCACGATTTCGTCCCAGACCTGCACGGCTCCATAAGGCAGGTGAGCGGCATCGAGAACCGACCTCCAATGCGCGAGCGGGTGCGCGCCGAACACACGATCGATCTCAGCCACCAAGGCGCCGGAGTTTGCGTGACGGCGCTCTGCATCGGCGAACCTTGGATCCGCCAGCAGGTCGGGGCGCTCGATAGCCTGAGCAAAAACGGGCCAGTTCTTGTCTTCCTGGACGAACGCAAGCAGAATCCAGCGACCGTCCTGGCTTCGGTAACTGTTGAAGAGTGCATTCGGGGGACAGCGTCGATCTATTTCGTGGCTGAACTTCGCGTCCTGCAGCGCGGCTTGCAGCCACATGGCTGTCGCCCACACTCCGTTGGCGATCAAAGAGGTGCGGACATTGCAGCCTTTGCCGGTGCGCTCGCGCCGATAAAGACCGCTCACGATTCCGGCGTAGAGGGAGATCGCAGTGGCATGGTCGCCAATCCCCGGCACCGGCAAGGCGGGCGGACTAGACGCTTGGCGAGTGACATGCATCAAACCCGAACGCGCCCAATACGCCGTCGTGTCGTATCCGGGCTTGTCCGCTTCCGGCCCCACCTCACCATATCCCGTGATATCGGCGTAGATGAGACGCGGATTCAGCAAAGACACATCTTCGTAGTTCAAACCCAGCCTTTGTCGCACCCGAGGAGGAAAATTCGTCACGAGAACGTCGGCCCACTTTACTAGGCGGGCCAAAACATCCGCCGAATGCGGGTTCTTCAAATCCACCACCAGGCTTCGCTTGTTGCGATTGGTGAGCTGCCATGCATAGTTTTCTTTCGAAGATGGATTTGGCGGGCTCAAGTATGTGCGTCGATACGGATCCCCCATCCCGGGTGCTTCTACCTTGACCACTTCGGCACCAAAATCCGACAGCACGGTCGTAGCAGTAGGGCCAGCGATGAAGCTGGCGATATCGAGAACCCTAAGTCCCGAAAACAGCGGGCGCTCATCAAACACTGCGTTCGGCAAGATGGATTTCATCGCGGCACCTCTTATCTATGGAGCCGCATTCTCAACACGTCGCTATCTGCACATCCAACATAGTTTTGTTGGATTTTAATCTGGCTGCCAGATTAAATTTCGGTCGAGGAATAAGCAGCTCGAATTCGACACCGCCACCTTGAAATGCAAAGTGCCCCTGGCAACAGACAAGGACGTGTCCAACGTTGGGCTGCGGTTCGGAATGAAAGTGCACCCTGCCCGCGCAAGCTTCCCAACTCGGTACTCGATCCTATGCTCGCAACGTCCTGCGTGGTGATGGCTATTTCCCGACCAAAAGCTCTTGAGAGGGTCTTTGGCGGATTGGCGTGCCGCGCTCTGTTGCTTGCACTTTCATAAGCACATCGCGCAGGAACAGCGCGGGTGCTGGACCTTTAAACCTCCGTTTCCACATCGGTAGCGGCTCAGAAGCTCTATTGCTGCTGCGGTCTTCGTATTGAGGATGTCTACTATCCGGTTGAGTTCGGGCAGCGAACGTGACTTCCTCCTGAGCTAGTTTTAAACCGATTTGCAGTGCGCGCGAGGTGGAGCGTTTAGGGCGACGCTTAACAATAAAGGATGAGCGCAGGCTGCTCCTGCATTGTTCACGAGGATATTGAGGCCCGGCTCTGCGGCGGCAAATATCTCCGCCAATCTCTGCACGCTCTTTCTGCCGCCATTTGAAAAATTCGATCGCGGCCGTTGGCACGCAGCGGTATCTCCGGACGAGATGTAAGCCCGCACGCCCCTGCGATGGCAGGCTGCAATTTTCAATGCGTCCCGACCCGCCCAGTTAACGCAGCGCCCGATGGCAAGCGATGCTGTTGCCAGTCTGTTCGTAGAAGCATTTGGCGCGTTCGACGACCGAAACAGGAATAACGGCCAGCTCGACCTTCATATCGACTGGGCCCCTGCGTTTAGTCCTGTATCACATCCGCACCAATGTCGCGCTTTCGTTACGCCAGAAACCGCATGCCGGCGTCGGTGCGGCTCGGTGGGACACTCGACTGGTGGGGTCGATCATGCGGTCATGTGGCCTTCCCCGAGCGATCGATGACGTTCGTCATCTGATCGACGCGATCGGCAAGATATGCGGTCATGTTGCGGATAATCAGTGGCATGGCCATCTGCTGATACTCCGCGAATAGGCCTCCAATATGCGGGCTCATGAAGACATGGGGAAGGTCCCATGTCGCGGACGCGCTCCAGGTGCTGACTCGGCCGGTGGACTTGTTCGATGGTTATGCTGGAACGGACGCAACGGTTCGCGCTGCTGTTTCTCCGCACGTGCAGTTTGTTGGTACGGCAGATATCGAACTGAAAATGTGGCGCAAGACGTGGTACGAAAAATTCTTCTAAGATGGAATTGTCGTAAGTCATTGATTTGTCTGGTAGCGGGGCAGCGACTTGCCCCCCCGACACAAACGATCCGGTTCTGGTTCTGCAACACGCGGTACCCTGCGGCGACGGACAGAGCAGAATGTCCTTTTTGCTCGCCGCAATATCCAATTCTACGACGAGCAAGTAATCGCCCTGTACGATCTGATCTTCGCTCTGTATCGGATGGCGTGAAGATACATAACCAAGGAGAAGATGCAGAAACAAAGGAAGGTCGCGCCGCAAGCCGGCCGTGCGACGTCCGATTATGAAAACGTCGCACGAAACTCGTTTTTATCCTCAATAGACTTCTGGCGAAGCTATTGGAAACCAAAGATTTTCCTTTGGTGGGCGCACCAGGGCTCGAACCTGGGACCCGCTGATTAAGAGTCAGCTGCTCTACCAACTGAGCTATGCGCCCGAAAGGCGGTCAATGCCTTGCGAGGCCGGTCGTTTAGCAAAGCGATCCGGATATGGCAAGCGATGCGACGCATGTTTTCCAAGCTTCTTCCACAGCCGCGGAAACGCGAAAAGCCGCTGGATTTCCAGCGGCTTCTCCAGGGTTAATTCCCGCGGAATCCCGTTACGCTCAAAGACGCCCCTCCCGATCCGGGCCGTTATCGCGGTCGAAATGATCGCCGCCACGGAAGTGGTCCATGCCACGTTCCATCATGCGGCCCATGCCGCGCTCCATGAAGTGGTGCCGCGGGCCGTCCTCACCGTCGCCGAAGGGGCCGCGGTGGCGGGTCAGCAGGGCAAGACGCCGCTTCTGGCCGTCGTCGAGGGTCTTGTAGAGCGGATCGGCGGCGTCGGCGATCTTCCTCAGGGCTGCGGAGGTCGCGCCCATGTCGTCGGCGCGCTGGCGCAAGCGGGCGACCGGGTCATCCGGCTTGTCGCCCTCCCGGTCCGCGTCCCCTGGACCGGCGTTCATCCGCGCATTGGCGCGGTCGAGCCGCAGCTTGGCGAAGTCGCGCACGGCGGCCTCGACCGGCGGCCACAGCTTCTCCTGGTCGGCATTGAGCTTGAGCCCGGCATGGACGGCGGCGATCCGCGCGTCGACCATGGCAGCGCGGTCTTCCGGGTTCATGCGGATGTGGCGGAAGTGCTCCATCCACGGGCGATGAAACTGGGCATAGACCGCTCCCGAGCCGGCGATGCTGAGCACGGCGATGGCGGCGATGGTGAACTTCCTCATACGAACCTCCTTTGGAAGGGTGCCCTGAAGATGAGGTGCCCGGGGCCAAGGCGCAACTTACAACTTGGACAGAGAGGGCGTTCTAACGAAGATGTAACGGCCGTGAATTTTGGTTCAGCCAGAACCGGAAATCATTCGCAACAAGCGGCTTCCGTGCAAACCGCACGGAAGCCTCATCGTCGTAGGTCGAGACTAGTTCGTCGTGCTCTTGGCTTCCTTCTGGAATTCGTCGATCAACGGCTGGCCGACGCGGCTTGCCGCGTCCTTGTAGACGGGCTCCATCGCCTTTCGCATCGCCTCGTCCTGCTCCGGCGTGAGCTTGATGATCTCGCTCTTGCCGCTCTTCTTGATCTCGGCGAGCGCGTCGTCGTTCTCCTTCTGCGACTGCGCGTTGTTGAAGTCGGTCGCTTCCTTCATTGCTTTCGACAGCTGGTCGCGGACGTCGGCCGGAAGATCATCCCAGAACTTCTTGTTCACGATCACGACGTAGCCGATGTAGCCGTGGTTGGTCTCGGTGATGTACTTCTGCACCTCGTGCATCTTCTGGGTATAGATGTTCGACCAGGTGTTCTCCTGACCGTCGACCACGCCGGTCTGCAGCGCCTGATAGACCTCCGAGAACGCCATCACCTGCGGCAGCGAGCCGAGCGCCTTGAACTGCGCCTGCAGCACGCGCGAGGACTGGATGCGGAATTTGACGCCCTGATAATCGCTCGGCGCCACCAGCTTCTTGTTGGCGCTCATCTCCTTGAAGCCGTTGTCCCAATAGGCAAGACCGGTGATGCCCTTCGGCTCGAGCAGTTTGAGCAGCTTTGCCCCTAACGGGCCTTCCGTCACCTTGCGCAGCGTCTTCAGGTCAGGGAGGATATAGGGCAGATCGAACACCTCGAACTCGCGGATGCCGAGCGGTCCGAACTTGGAATTGGACGGCGCCAGCATCTGCACGCTGCCGAGTTGCAGCGCCTCGAGCTCTTCCTTGTCCTTGTAGAGCGACGAGTTCGGATAGACCTCAATCTTCACCTTGCCGCCGGTGTATTTCTCGGCGAGTTCCTTGAATTTCTCGGCTGCCTTGCCCTTCGGCGTATCGGTCGCGACGACGTGGCTGAACTTGATGATGATCGGGTCGGCGCTGGCGGGGCCGGCAAGACTCAAAGTCAATGCCGCAATGGACGCCGCGATCGCGAAGGTGCGCATGATCTCTCCCTGTTATTCTCTTGTTGTTCTCTCGGGCCGCCCAACGCGGGCGTCTATCCCCAAGCCGGGAGCATCAATAGCGACTCGCGCATTGAGCCGCTATCGGTCGTTCGCAGGGCTGCCATTCATGATGAACGACAAAGCCGCCTCTCCCCCAAACGGGAGAGGCGAAGCAAGCCGCGTCAGCTCGCCGCAGCCGTCGTCACGGTGTCGCGCTGGCGCTTCATGACGATCTTGTTGAGCGCGCCGAGATAGGCTTTCGCCGAGGCCACCAGCGTATCCGGATCCGCGGCGCGCGCCGTCATCGAACGTCCGTCGTGCGACAGCCGCACCGAGACTTCCGCCTGCGCGTCGGTGCCTTCGGTGACCGCGTGGACCTGATACAGCTCGAGCTTGGCCTCGTGCGGAACGAGACGCTTGATGCAGTTGAACACCGCGTCGACAGGACCGTTGCCTTCGGCCTCCTCGATCTTGATCTGGCCCTCGACGTCGAGCTTCATGGTCGCACGCTGCGGGCCATGGGTCCCGGCGATCACGGTCAGCGAGGTCAGCTTGATGCGGTCGTGCGAGGCCGCCATCTCCTCGTCGACCAGCGCCTCGATGTCCTCGTCATAGATGTCCTTCTTGCGGTCGGCGAGCGCCTTCATCCGCGTGAACGCATCTTCCAGCTGGTTGGGGCCGAGCTTGTAGCCCATCTCTTCCAGCTTGTGCACGAAGGCATGGCGGCCGGAGTGCTTGCCGAGCACCAGCGAGGACTGCTTCAGGCCGACCATCTCGGGCCGCATGATCTCGTAGGTGGAGGCATCCTTCAGCACGCCGTCCTGGTGAATGCCGCTCTCGTGCGCGAACGCGTTCCGGCCGACGATCGCCTTGTTGTACTGGACGGGAAACGAGGTCGCCGCCGACACCAGCTTCGAGGCGCGGGTGAGCTGCGTGGTGTCGATCTTGTTCCAGTACGGGAATTTGTCGTTGCGCACGTTGATCGCCATCACGATCTCTTCGAGCGCGGCGTTGCCGGCGCGCTCGCCGATCCCGTTGACGGTGCACTCGACCTGACGCGCGCCGCCGACGACGCCGGCCAGCGAGTTCGCAACCGCCATGCCGAGATCGTTATGGCAGTGCACGGAGAACACGGCCTTGTCGGAGTTCGGCACGCGCTCGATCAGCGTCTTCATGAAGTGGGTGTATTCCTCCGGCACCGTGTAACCGACGGTATCGGGGATGTTCACCGTGGTCGCACCGGCCTTGATGACGGCCTCGACGATGCGGCACAGATAGTCCATTTCGCTGCGGGTGCCGTCCTCGGCCGACCATTCGACGTCGTCGATCTGGTTGCGGGCGCGCGCGACCATCGCAACCGAGGTCTCGATCACCTCCTCCGGGGTCTTGTTCAGCTTCACCCGCATGTGCAGCGGCGAGGTCGCGATCACGGTGTGGACGCGGCCGCGCTTGGCGAATTTCACCGCCTCGGCGCAGCGGTCGATGTCGGCCGGATGGGCGCGCGACAGTCCGGCGATGATCGAATTCTTGGAGCGGCGGGCGATCTCGCTGACCGCCTGGAAGTCGCCTTCGGAGGTGATGGGGAAGCCGGCTTCGATGACATCGACGCCCATATCATCCAGCAGCTCGGCGACCTCGAGCTTCTCCTCGAAGGTCATGGTAGCGCCGGGGCACTGCTCGCCGTCGCGCAACGTGGTGTCGAAAATGATGACGCGGTCCTTATCGGACTTGTTCGCGGGGGCCATTGCAAAATTCCTTTTGAGCTTTCGCGCCAGTCTGCCGGGCGCCTGAGGTATCCGGTGATCTCGACCAACCCCTGAGCGCCCAGGCGCGTTGCGCCCAGCCGGCCCTCAGGGGCAAGTAAGAAGAAGCCCGCCAAGAAGGAGGGTGGGCAGCAGCACGGCCGGGATCGTGGCGGCGGCCAGTGCCGCCTCCCCCGAAATCCCATCAATTTGGCCGCGAATCAGCATTGCCAGACCCTTTGAGCCCCGAATCCTCGATCAAAACCGTTGACGGCTGGTTGCCGGGAGGCCCAGTGAAGTCGTTCTAGACGAGAAATGGCAGCAACTGCAACGCCAAAAGATGGTCAGGGGAACTGACCTGGTTGCCTCGGTGTCCAGGACGCAGTGCAACGCGGAAGCGCTGCGTTGCGACCCCGGGGCACGAGAATGCTCCCCTGCGATGAACTCTGAAACATCAGACACACCTACGCCTTCCCGCGGCGCGTTGCGCCCGAGTTTTGCTCGTCTCGTCACGCCCTCGACAGAAGGGCGCAGGGAAGGCCGGGTGCCGACCTCGCACCCACGGTCTGCTGCGCGAAAGCGTAGCGCAAGGAGACCGCACAGCAGCATACAGGTGTGGCCGAACACACGGCCTTCCCTGCGCAGTGGTCGGACGGCTTATGCCGTGCTCTCCCGGGAGCCGAATTCCTTCTGGCCTCCCTCGCCTTACGGAAGTTACCGGCAGCGCGCCGGTTGGCGCCGATGCCGCATCCGCAAGACTTGACCGTAGCGACGACGGCCAGGACCACACGTCTATATTTTGGCATTCGGTGAAACACGCCGAAACTAAGAAAAGTCTTTAAAACAAGCTCTTTTTGACTACCCTGATGCGGGCTGTTTCAGCGGGCTTCACCAAAACAAGGGCCCGGCCCTAAGCCTTTCAGCGTCCGCACGACAAACTGAAAGACTCACGGCCGAGCCCTTTGGTCCCAAGCCTTAGGAGCCGAAACCAGATGAATACTATCACCGTCCCCACCCCCGCCGGCAAGCGAGGCCGCAACAGCAGCGTCATTCTGACCGACCGCCTGTGCGAGAAGCGGGTCGCCAAGCGCACCAAGTTCTACGACCGCAAGTGCCCTGGCCTCTATGTCAGCATTACCACGGCGGGGGTCGCCACTTTCTCCTTCAAGTTCACCGACAGGCAGACCGGCAAGCAGCGCACCGGCTGGTTGGGCGTCTACAATCCCGAGACCTTCACGGTCGAGGACGCCCGCAGCAAGGTCTACGGCCTCAAGGCCATGGGCGGCGATGCGCTTACCGAGACCTTCCGCGACCAGAAGACCGCGAAGGTGAAATGCGGCAAGACGGTCGCCGAGATCATCGACGAGCGCATCAAGTGGATGAAGACCCTGGTCAAGAAGCCGGACGGCGAGATGCGGCCCCGGCTTGAGAGCTGGGAGAGCACCGCGAGCCATCTCGACCGCTTCCTCCGACCCCGCCTCGGCAAGAAGCTGGCCATGGAGGTTACGAAGCACGACATCGCCACGCTCTCGAATGACATCGTCGCCGGCAAGTTCGGCAAGCCCTCCGTCAGCAACGCGCGACATATGCGCAAGGCAGCCTCCGGCCTGTTCAACTGGGCGGCCGAGGCAGGCCGCGACTACGTGACGGCCAGCCCCTGCGTGAACCTGCCGAATCTCGATCCCGAGCATCCCCGCACACGGGTCCTGTCCGAGGACGAGATCAGGATCTTCTGGCATGGCCTCGACCGCGACGACCTCCCCTATGACCGCAGAACCCGGCTCGCACTCAAGTTCGAGCTTGTCACGATGCTGCGCTCACGCGAATTGCTCGGTGCGCGCCGAGACGAGCTGTTCGACCTCGATGGCGACTACCCCCGCTTTGACGTGCCCCTCAAGCGGGTGAAGAAGCGGCGGGTGATCCAGCAGCCGTTGTCTGATCTGGCGGTCGAGATCATCAAGGAGGCGCTGGCCTCGGATGATCAGCAGTTCGTGTTCGAGAGCCCGATGTACAAGGGCCAGCCGATCCACCGGAAGGCGATGGCCGACGCCCTACGCGGCACCATGAACGAGAAGAACAAGGATAAGACCAAAACTGCCGGCCTGTGCGAGCTGCTGGGCTTGAAGCGGTTCACGCCACACGACCTGCGCCGGACGGCGGCGACTCTGGCTGGAGACCTCGGCTTCGATGACGCATGGATCGCGAAGTGCCTCGATCATGCCGCGAGCAGGAAAGCTGAGCAGATCGTGCCCACCGTTACCGGCAGGGTTTACAATCACAGCAAGCGGATGAAGGAGAAGCGCGCGGTGATGAATGGCGTCGCGGCCGAGCTGCGGCGGATCATCGGTCCGGCAGTGCCAAAGGCCTCGGAGAACAGGCTGCAGCCCGCAGCCTGATGAGCTGCGGTAGCCGATGAAGGCTTACTGCTGCTTGCTCGCGCGGGCCTCGCTGCCATTAATGGAACCTTCTTCACATTATGAAACGCGGGCGTCATGCAAGCGACGTATAGTTACTATAGTACAACTCGCGGGGTGAGGCGTGCGCGACCGCTTATTTACAGCTTTGGTGGTGCTCTCGGGCATCGGCTCGGCAGTGCTGATTGCGCTCGTCGTGTTTTCTTTCTGAGCACATCATGTCAGCGTCAGCGGTTTCATACAGAGCCGCTGCCGCGAATGTGCGCAGCGATTCCATTCCTCCCGTCACGCCGCGGCTATCGGCAGGGACGCTGAACAACAGCGGCGTTCCGTTTGCGGATACACCTTATGGTAGCACTAAGAACAAAAGAGGCCAGTGCGGTCAGAAGCTGGCGAACATACGGTCGCGCCTGAGAACAGACCAGAAACTGTCGCGCTACACCTTGGCGCAGGCGCTCTGTTTGATCTGTTGCAGCGTCTGCGCTCAAGCGGTCATCAATGGACGCTCGGCTCTTGCTCCTCGTCTGCGATGGCGGACAGCATCTCTTACTCCTCGGCGAGCGCCGTGAGGTTGTTGGCGATATTCTTGAGCACGCTAGCGGTCCTCGGAGTGATCCCGACGATATCGGCCAGGCTCCGGTAGCCCATCGCCAGCTTCCGGCATTCCTCCGCAGTTCGCGCTCTAAACTTCATCCGAGATCGTCCGACTTCGTTGTCATTCACCAATGAGAAACCAGCGTGGAGCTAGCGACAGCGCTGATGGCAGCCGTGGTGTTTACTCTGAGCCCTTCGGGTAATCGTCAGCGGTTTGGACGCGCGCTGCCGCCCGCACGGCGCGCTCTTAGTTCATCTTGCGCCGGAGACTAGCCCGTAGCTTCCGCCGCTCGTCGGAATGCTCTTTGGCCGCCTTCCCTCGTTGGTGCGGGCTTCGTCTTCCGCGTTGCGTTCTTTATCGGTCCTGCTCGCCATAATGGCTAAATGCTCAAGCGCACCTTTTGGGACCACTTTTAAGATCATCAACCGAGGCCATTGCGTGAACACCGTGGGCCTACTTTCGGCGCTGCTCTATCGTCTTAAGGGCTTGGGCGGATCGGTTCAAGACAGCCGTACTTTGGGCGAGGACCGAGTAGCTGGTTGCCAGCGCTTCGAGCTGCGACCGAGTGACTTTGTCGGAAGCCTCGTCCGCTGCCTTCGCGTAGTGGTCGGCCAGGTTCCTGTATTCTGCTGGCGTCAACATGCCGGGCAACGATGTGCCCGACGGC
Organism: Bradyrhizobium sp. USDA 4472; assembly: GCF_054058595.1. Taxonomy (NCBI): domain Bacteria; kingdom Pseudomonadati; phylum Pseudomonadota; class Alphaproteobacteria; order Hyphomicrobiales; family Nitrobacteraceae; genus Bradyrhizobium; species Bradyrhizobium sp. USDA 4472. The sequence continues at coordinate 4,625,395 of NZ_JBSSAM010000001.1, read as the reverse complement.
CCGTTCCAAAAAATAGGACAATTGAAGATGGCCTTAGCGTTCCTCGAGCGCTCGGATTTGTTCCCTTGCGTCATCCAGCAAATCGAGAAGCGTTTGATTTGTCGCCCCACTGGGAAAGTACCGAGCCAAATACTCGAACTTTTGTAGCTGCTCCTGGAGCTGGCGCCTTTTTTCTTCTCGGTCCATGGCACTCAATAGAAGTTAAAGCGGACCGTTCCACCACAGAACGTGTGTTCGACCACGCTACTTACCTCGCTTCTGAGTGATAAGGCGCAGCGCGATACCATGCTGCCAAGCTCGCGCCCGTACGGCTGCCTGGCTACGCCCGAGAGCGTTCGCAATCTCGTCAGGTCGATGACCGGCCTCCGCCATGGCCTTGAGCCTTTCGTGCTCCTCTTGGTTCCATTTTTTCAGCAAAGGATAGCGAGGCTGCAAAGGTCATTCCGCGCGGAAATTGAAAAGCGTGGAATATGGGGATTCGAGCGGGCTCTACCTTCACATTTGTTAACTGGGGTCGAGTGAAAGCCCGCAACAAGATGCCCGAGCTAAGCAGACCGACGCTGCGACTTCGCCGCCACCGGCTTTTTCGCCTTTACTTCTTTGGCCTGCTTCTTTCCTGCGATTGGCATCAGCATTTCTTTCTGACCGGATGCAGCCTTGCGCAGCTTCTTGGCCGACGTCTTCGGTGCGCTCTGGGGTTCGGCCGATGCTTCCCTTCCGACGCTGCGACGCAGCGCCTCCATCAGATCGACAACGTTCTCACCCTTCGGCCGCCCTTTCCGTCGGATCACCTTGCCTGCCCGCTTTTCGTTGATCAGTTCGACCATGCCAGAGGCTGAAACAGGCCGCATGACGCGACGGTGAGAACAAACGATCAAGAACTTGGATGCAGTCATTTTGCGGGCGTCGACCGATTGGTGTCGATACCATCCGCCGCGAACCGAACGGTCCACTGCGCTATCGATAGCAATAACGCATCAAATATTTCTCGCGCTTGTTCAATCTCTTGGGAACTGAGCGGTGGACAACCGGGCCGATTGCGAACGATCATGGTCGTGGTTGCCCAATCCAATCTGGCTGCCTTGCAGGTCACGATGAGTGCATAGAGCCGATCGCTCTCGAAAAATGGCTCGATGACGTCGATCGCCACGTCTGCCATGAATGAGAGCGAAGCCAGCACCTTGGTATAGTCTCCACTGATCGCAAACCGATTCACTGCCGACTTGTTCAGTTTTGCGGCGCGGTTGAGTGCAAGCACCTCATTCTGAGCCTTCGTGTAGTCGGTCTTCGGCCGAGATCTTACCGTCTCGACGGCCCCCTTTTTTCTGGCGATGGGCCGGCGCGCAGTCAGGAATCGCGCACGCACTACATCGGTCGCCATCGCCAAGAGTTCCCGCAGTAGAACCGCGGGAACGTCCAACCGAAGCCCAAGTTTCTCGACGAGGCTTTCGTCTCGCTCGGCTCGCCCGACCAGCGTTGCATAGCCACATTCAGAGAATGTCGCTCCCGGATTAAGGGCGAGCGCCCTGGAGACGCTTGCATCGCCACGTCTGATTATCACGTCAGTCAGCGCTTCGTGGAGCTTACTTCTCTGCGAGATTGCCAACAGATGCTGTTGGCTCTGCGTCATGGCGACTTCGATCAGATCTTTCTCAGACAGACGGCTCGAGTTTCTAAGAACCGGAGTTGCGACCAACGGATCGCTGTGAAACGCAAGCTTGCGAACCGTCTGTGGTGGCGCGCCCTCTATTTTGGATAAGACTTCGCTGAGTTGCGCTAACGACCTTGCCCCCGTCGATTCAGCCAGACGGATAAAAACATCATCCAACACGCCTAACTGTGCTTCTCCAAGACAATCGACGTTGGACAAGAATAGGTTCGTCAACTGGCTCAGGATCCTATCGCCACGCTCGGGCGGTGCAGTCCTCACAGCTGCGTCCAGTTCCGTGATCAATTTGGGTAGGGCGGCCGCCACCATAGCGCTAGCTCCAAAATGCATCTTGGCTGCGTTACCCGACCGCACGCCCCAAAAGGTCTCGTCAGCTCATTGTTCGTCGTGCTCGTCATCCCAGAGCCACGTCACGGAACGCCCTCACCAATGCCATCTCAAGCTTCCCATCCATGTCGCATAGGATCCTGTAGGCTTCTTGGTTGGAAATCGGCGCCCTGTAAGGCCGGCGCTCGACGAGTGCGGCAAAGATGTCGGAAATTGTCAGCAGCCTTACCAGGTCAGAGATCTGCGCTCCGGCCAGTCTGTCCGGATAGCCGGAGCCATCCAGATATTCATGGTGGTGTCTTACGCCATCGAGAACCTCGGGGCCGATCTCAGGGAGGGCTTTCAATAGCTCGTATCCGATGACCGGATGACGCTCCATGATGTCCTGTTCGCAGGGGTCGAGGCGTCCAGGCTTGTCAAGGATGGCGAGCGGTATTTTCGCTTTACCAATGTCGTGAAGCGTGGCGGCCAGTCCAAGCCGCTCTACGTCGGGATCAGGAAATTTAATTTTCAATGCGAACGCGACGGCTACTCCGGTTACAAGGAGGCAGTGCTGGAATGTTCCTTCGTGATAGCGACGTACGTCGTCAAGCCATGCATGAAGTCCTCTTCGCCTGATGCCGCTGATAACTTCCGATGTGGCCCTCTCGGCATCTGATAATGATATTTTCTTGCCTGCCCTGATTGCCGAGAGCAGCGACGGAAAGGATGTGATGCCGTTCACAACATTGGTTGGCTTGTCGCATGAGCGGGATTCCCGCGCTTTCTCTTCAAGCTCGACCTGGGCCAGCTTCGGTAGGATCTCCGACGTCTGGGATAACACTGCGGTCGCACCAAGCGCGAACGCCTGAGCGGCAGCGTGATGCAGGTGGTTCTGGATGACAAACAGCTTTTCGGAAATCCGTTGCAGGTTCCGGAAGATCGCCTTCAACTGTTCGACGGAAGCCCTTTTGCGCAAGTCCGCTTCGACTACCAAGACGCCGTCGGAAAGCGCCTGTACGTCGGCGCAACCCAACAGATAGCACTCAACGGCGTGTCGCTGCTCCAGCATCGCGCGGATGACTGGTATCTTGTTTGTGGTGTCGGTGACGAAATGGACCAACATCTGTGCTGACCAAAGAAATCACCAGAATTAATTTTGCAACTCAATCCGAATGCATTGCCGTCGAAATCCCAAGCGACGGACCCTACAATAGTTTTCCTAACAAGCAGTTGCTGTGCGCTGCGGGAGCGGGCGAGTGACGGACGGTCTGGGCAGTATCGCGAATGGAAGTGTACTAAGCTAAAAAAAGGAGGACGGGTCCGGCCACGGCAATTAGCCCAAGATATTGATCCGGGAGGCACGGTCTGCTCCCATCGCAAGGGGGGCAATCACATGCGCGGACAGATCGTGGTGAACGGGACCGCATCCATCAACGTTCGGCCCCGATGCGAGGACTGCCATGTAGCCACAGCCTTGCAATCGACCATTCTCGATCCCCGCGACGGACGCGAGATATGCGTCTGCAACTGCTCGAATTTGCAGCCGACTTGTCTGGAGGGATTAGACCGGTTGCTTTGGAGAAGGCGTAAATAGAGGGTATCGCTCCGGCGAGGGCCGCCTTGCGCGCTGAGGACGGAGGATGAAGACATAGGCGTATGACTGACCATACGCCTATTTCGAAGGTCTCCCGATTGGAAGTAGTTTCGACTGGCGCCCGCCGTCGTTGGACAGTGGACGAGAAGCAGCGGATCGTTGCTGAGAGTTATGATGGTTCCCGGTTGGTGTCGGCGACGGCGCGGCGCAACGGGTTGTCCACGAGCCAGTTGTTCACGTGGCGACGGTTGGCGCGCGAGGGTCGGCTGGGCGGGGATGCAGCGCCATTGCTTGTTCCTGTGGAGATCACTTCGACACCAACTCCGGCATCGGCCGTGGTCGCGCAGACAAGGCCATCGCCGGCTAAAGAGCGCGCGAAGGTAGGCATAATCGAGATCGAGCTTAGCGGCTGTCGGGTCCGCGTTGACCGTGACGTGGACACTGAAGCACTGCAGCGGGTCCTCGAGCTTCTGAGGCGGTGATGATTCCGATCCCAAGCAACGTCAGGGTCTGGATTGCCACCGGTCACACAGACATGCGCCGCGGCATGCAAAGCCTGGCGCTCGCGGTCCAGGAGAGTTTGAAGCGTGACCCGCATGCGGGGGATCTCTACATCTTCCGCGGCCGCCGCGGTGATCTGCTCAAGATTCTTTGGCACGACGGGTTAGGCATGTCGCTGTATGCCAAGCGCTTGGACCGCGGCAAGTTTATCTGGCCTGCGACGTCGGGAGATGCGGTATCGATCTCAGCGGCTCAGATGGCTTATATGCTGGAAGGGATCGACTGGAGGAATCCGCAACTAACATGGCGACCGCAGAGCGCCGGCTGAGCGAAATAAAATATGAGATCATGCGCATTTTGGGGCACCACAAAGCACTGAATTTGTGATTCTCTGGTTGCATGGACACGCCTCGCGACGCTCTTCCCGAAGACATAGCCGCTCTGAAAGAGGCGTTGGCGAGCGAACGCGCGAAGGCTCTGGATATTGCAGCGGAGCTTGCGGTCGCCCGTGCCAAGGCGTCGGAAGACAGTGCGCTGATTGCCCGCCAGAAGCTGCGGATCGCCAAGCTTGAGCGCCAGGTCCACGGGCAAAGATCAGAACGCTCGTCTCGTCTGATCGACCAGTTAGCGCTTACGTTTGAAGAGCTGGAATCCAGCGCCACCGAAGACGAGCTTGCGGCCGAGAGAGCTGTCGCCAGGACAACGACCGTGCGCGGATTTACGCGCACGCGTCCCGAACGCAATACCTTCCCTGATCATCTTCCCCGCGAGCGCGTGGTGATCGATTCGCCAACGACGTGTGAATGCTGCGGCGGCAATCGCCTGCGCAAGCTTGGTGAGGATGTGACCCGGACCCTGGAATCAATACCGCGCCAGTGGAAAGTGGTCGAGACGGTGCGGGAAAAGTTCACCTGCCGGGACTGCGAGAAAATCAGTCAGGCACCGGCGCCATTCCATGTGATTCCGCGAGGATGGGCGGGGCCGAGCCTGCTGGCCATGCTCCTCTATGAGAAGTTCGGCCAGCATCAGCCTCTGAACCGGCAGACTGAGCGTTACGCGCTGGAGGGCGTGCCCGTCAGTCTGTCGACCGCAGCCGACGCTGTTGGGGCTTGCTGCACGGTATTGGAGCCGCTATCGCGCCTGTTGGAAGCCCACGTCATGGCAGCTGAACGCCTCCACGGCGACGACACCACCGTGCCCGTGTTGGCCTTGGGCAAGTGCGATGTCGCTCGATGCTGGGTCTATGTGAAGGACGACCGCCCCTTCGGCGGCTCAGATCCGCCGGCAGCAATGTTTTATTACTCGCGCGATCGAAGGGGCGAGCATCCGCAGGCGCATCTGACCAACTATAGCGGCATCCTGCAGGCCGACGCCTTCGGTGGATACACCAAACTCTACGAGCCCCAGCGAAGTCCTGGGCCTATCAGGGAAGCGGCCTGTTGGGTCCATGCCCGGCGGCCGTTCTTCGCCATGGCGGATCTTGAGGAGAACGCGCGGCGCAAAGCGGCCGGAAAGCAGGAGATCGTCATCTCGCCCGTCGCCATGGAGATCGTGCGCCGCATCGACGCTCTGTTCGAGATAGAGCGCTCTATCAATGGCCAAAGCGCCGATCACCGAAGAGCTGTTCGCCAGGCGCAGAGCGCGCCGCTGGTCGCCGATCTGGAAGCCTATATGCGCGAGCAGTGCGCCAAGCTCACCCGCGGTCACGATCTGGCCAAGGCCATGAACTACATGTTCAAGCGCTGGACCTCCTTCACCCGCTTCCTCGACGATGGCCGCGTCTGCCTCTCGAACAATGCAGCCGAAAGAGCGCTGCGCGGCATCGCATTGGGCAGAAAGTCGTGGTTATTCTGTGGGTCCGACCGCGGAGGGCGCCGAGCCGCCGCCATGTATAGCCTCATCGTCTCTGCCAAGATGAACGACGTCGATCCTCAGGCCTGGCTCGCCGATGTACTCGCTCGCATCGCCACCCACTCCGCCCACAGGCTCGATGAGCTGCTGCCCTGGAACTGGAAGACAGCGCAACAGCAAGGCCTTGCGGCACAGGCGGCTTGATGGGACACGTCAACAAGGTTAGCCACGTGTTCACTCTCAGCCATGTTGCTGAGATGCTCGGCGAAGACGGGGAATGGCTGTTCGAGGTCGCCGAAGAAATGGACACCGAGGATGGCCAGCTATGGGTCGTCGGCGTCGGTGAAGACGGGGTGATGGCGTTCACCGATGACGGGATCGAGAACCTCAAAGAGCTGATCGCAATCCACAAGGACGCTCCTTGGATTATTGAAGAACGCCGCCAGGTACTCGCGGCGATCGTTAAGCCGAAGGCCGAAAAGCCCGAGGTTTAGCCGCTAACCGGACAAACCAGCCCGCCCGCGGCCTACGCCGCATGCTTACGGACAAGCAGTAGTTATGCCGCCGCCCGATCGTCCCGCCCGCGGCCTACGCCGCATGCTTACAATAGAGGAGACTTTACAGTCCGAACGAATGCCTCATTTGGCGTAGCATGTGCAGCGCTGCATCCGTGTAGATGCCGGACGTGTAATGCTGATCAGCGGAAATAATCCCGGCGAATACAAGGGCGATAGTCAAAAATACTTTGGGCATAATGCCAACAGCATCCGCCTTGAAGGTTGCTGAACGTTAAAAGGACACTCCGGAATTCTACTGGACTCGCGGATTGGCCCTGGTCAGGCGGCAAATTGAGATAGGACAGTGAAACCGACCTAATGACCGTCCGTAGCTGCTGGGACGGCTGCACCATGTCTCCACCCCGCCCCTCGCAGCTGTCCGGCCCCGCTGTGCTGCTCGCGCGCCGGGGCCGTTTTTTATGCAGGGCCCGAAGGGACCTTTGGGCCGCAAGAACACGCTGATGTCAGCTTTGAGTCCCGCCGGCCCGCCGCCGAGCTGGCGTAAGCGGCACCGGCCGATAATCCCGAAGCCTTCCCGCGAGCCGGGGCCGTCTCTCCGCCTCTACAAAAAGCGGCCCCGACGTACGCGAGTAAACGCCGGGGCCGGACGGCAGCTAGCGGGGTTTGCATCGGGTCGCGGCCGTCGGGATAAATACGATCCCCAATAGGAATAGTTTCACTGTCCTAATCTGTCCTACCGGCCAGTGCTGTGGCTTGGCCGGTTAACTTGCCTAAATGCCCGCCACCCAACATTTGTTGTATGCACCCCAATCCTGTCAGCGAGGACACCGGGATATGGCAGTGGCAGAGGACACGATGGTCGAGAATGCCCCTCGGTGCGAGGATTGCCGAACGCCGACAACCTTCCGAGCGCGCATCTTAGATGTACGCAAAGACCGCTACCTCAACGTCTACGACTGCCCGACCTGCAAACGTCTATACTGGAAGGAGTAAGGCCGCCTCAGTTCGGCTTCCACCCCTCCCTCGCGTAGCCGATGACCACACTGGGCGCTGAACCTTGGACAATGCTTTAGACAGGAACTACCCCGGCTACTGTTCGCTTCTCTTAATCCCATGCTGGCGACACCGATTTCTTCCCTGCCTCTAACGTTGGTTCTATTCGACGGGCGGGTTATCAGAACATTCGGCGAGGCGGTCGCGTTTATAGCTGAGCTTCCAGAGGACAAGCGACGCCAGCGGCATTGGGTTACGGCATCACAAATGCTTCACGAGTGCCTGGACAACCCTGACTTCCTCCACGCCGCGGCGATGTCTCTTCGTACGGCTCTCGAGTTGGACTTTCTAGCTTAGGTCCCGAGGAAGGTGAGGCTACAGCGAAGCGTGCGGTGAGGCGTGCTGGGAGCTATCCGCGTGGCAACGGCGACGGACTTCAACAAGACGCCTGCATCCTTGCCGAGCTGCGGGCGGTGCGACGGCAACAGCGATGTAACCGTGAGCGAATTGGTGAACGCTCGCATCGACGGAACGGTGACGATGTATCGGTGCCGATGGTGTGGGTATGTGACATGGGACGATCGCCCCGGCCCGCGCAATCGCCAGAGGCGCGAGAACGCTCCTTCCTTTTGAAGCCTGACCGTGACGTGCAGGACGTCATCGAGCGCGCAGATCAGGGTCTTTATGTAGCAAAGAAGACGGGACGCAACCGCGCCTTCCTTATGCAGGTCAAAGACCGGCGCGCCGTCCGCGCGGCCTGACAGACTGATTTGAAATGACGCCGCAATCAGGACATTCGGTCTAGAGTGATTAAGCATCCCTTTTTGGTGGTCGCATCAACCGGTAGCTCAGCGCATCCGTACGCATACGACGAAGGCCGCCAGATTGGCACATGCGCGTGAGAGCGGCGAGCTCTATGATGGCTTGGCGTTGCGTCAGGCGGCCTGCTGATCGGCGGGTTTGTCGGCTTTGCGCAGGAGCTTCCATTCCCAGGGCAGCAGTTCGTGCAGACGCGATGCGGGAAGATCGGCGATGCGGGCGAGGACGTCGGCGAGCCAGGCTTTCGGATCGACGTCGTTGAGACGACAGGTCGTGATCATCGTCAGCATGATGGCGGCACGGTCGGCACCACGCTGGCTGCCGGCGAAGGTCCAGTTGCGCCTTCCCAAGGCGATGCCTCTCAATGCGCGCTCAGCACAATTGTTGGTCAAGCAGATCCTGCCATCGTCGAGGAAGCGGCCGAAGTCGTCCCAGCGCCTGAGCATGTAATTCATAGGCTTCAGGACGTCGGAGGAGCGAGAGAGGGTTTCGCGCTCGCGCAACAACCAGGCGTGCATGTCGCCGAGGAGCGGCTTGCTCTTTTCCTGGCGCACGGCGCGCCGCTCGTCGGCGCCGCGGCCGTTGATGGCGCGCTCGATCTCGAACAACGCATCGAGGCGTCTGACCGCCTCCAGCGCGATCGGAGAGACCGGTTTGCCCTTCTTACCTTCCCGGGCATTTTTCTCGATGTCAGCCAGCTCGAAGAAGCCCCGCCGCGCATGGGCAAAGCAAAACGCCGGCGTGATCGGCAGCACCTTCTTCTGCGGGTCGAACAGCGGCTCGAAGCCGTTGTAGCAATCGGCTTGCAGGATACCGGCGAAGGCGGCCAGATGCTTCTGGGGATGCTCGCCTCGTCGGTCGCTCGAGGCGTAATAGACCGCCGCCGGCGGCGCAGGCCCGGCGAAGGGCCGGTCATCCCGCACATAAGTCCAGATCCGCCCGGTCGTGCACTTGCCCTTCGCCAGGATACGGATGGTGGTGTCATCGCCATGAAGGCGCTCGGCCGCGAGCACATGGCGTTCGATCAAGTGGAAGAGCGGCATGACGGCGAAGGTCCCGTGGCCGACCTGGTCGGCCAGCGTCGACAACGGCAGGTCGATCCCCTCGGCCTTGAAGCGCGCACTCTGGCGGTTGAGCGGGATATGCATGCCGAACTTGTCGAACAGGATCGTCGCCAGCAATTGTGGGCCGATGAAGCCGCGCGGCGTGGCGTGGAACGGCGCGGGCGGCTGGCTGATCTTCTCGCAATCGCGGCAGGTGAACTTCTCGCGTACCGTCTCGATCAGCTTGAAGCGGCGCGGGATCTCCTCCAGCGTCTTGGTCACATCCTCACCGATCTTCGCCAGCCGCGATCCACCGCAGCAGGCACAGGTCGTTGGAGCCTCAATGACGACGCGCTCGCGTTCGACGTCATCCGGCCATGGCTTGCGCACCGGCCGCTTGCGCATGAAGGGGCGGACGTTCTGCGTCTTCGCCGCTGCGGCCTGCGCGGCAAGCTCATCCTCGCTCGCCGTGGTGACGAGTTCTTCGAGCTCCAACTCCAGCTGCTCGAGCAGCCGTGCCGAGCGCTCGGAGCGCTGCCCGTACAGTTCGCGTTTGAGCATCTCGATCCGCAGCTCGAGATGCGCGATCAGCGCCTCGTTGTCCGACAGCTCCGCCTGCGCACTGGCAGCCACCGCCTCGGCTCGCAGCCGCGCCTCACGCTCGGCCTGCAGCGCCGCCAGGGCACTCGCAAGGTCCGATGGAAGATCGTCCGGCTTCGATATCATGAAGCCATTGAATCAGATCAAGCAGCAGATTCAAACCGTAAAAGCGGCTATCCGACCCGCGTCGGCCGATGGGTTTCTTGAGGGTTACGCCAATCGATCCCGGACAGCAGATAGCTCAACTGCGCCGGCGAGATCGTTACCGATTCACCGGCAACCGATGGCCAGATGAACTTTCCTCTCTCGAGTCTTTTTGTGAACAAGCAGGCTCCCTGGCCATCGTGCCAGATCGCCTTCACAAGATCGCTGCGGCGACCGCGGAAGACGAACAGATGACCGCTGAGCGGGTCTTTGTGCAGCACCTCCTGCACTTGGAGTGCCAGCGACGGAAAGCCTCTGCGCATATCCGTGTAGCCTGTCGCGAGCCACACTCGCACATTCCCCGGTATAGCAATCATCGGCGTCCAAGCACATCGAGGACCCGCGCCAGCGCCTCCGGATCGACGTGCGCATCCACCCGGATGCACCGTCGGTTGCCGAGATCAATCTCTATCAAACCAGTACGCGCGGCTGCCACGGAGCGAACTCGGCCATCAACCGTAGGCAAAAGCTTCGGAGTTTCCTCAGCCGATGCCGCTACGGCGGCGATCTGCACCGGCGTAAAAGATGGTACAATTTGTTCCGATGTCCGTGCTTGTCGACGCCAGGTAAACACCAGGCTGGCCGCTACTCCGTTGCGACGCGCAACCTCAGTCACCTTCGCGCCCGGCGCCAACGTCTCCTCGACAATCCGTGCCTTGTCGTCCTGCGACCAGCGCCGCCGCCGCTCCAGCCCGCCCAAAACCTCGACCCGCATCGCCTGATGACCTTAAAGCTAGACTTAAGGTCACACGCTTCGCCAATTACCATCCGTCACGCAAGACGGCCCCCGTCGGATGCGTACGCGCATCCTAATTACCGAACAGGCTGAAGTTTCCGCCTCCTGTACGCGGCTCGTCGCTACCGAATGCGAGAACCGGCGCTTGGTTCGTGGCCCCACCCTCAGGCCGGTGATTGCGCCGAGCGGCAAGCCGTTGGGCTTTGCGTTCTGCAGCTCGATGCCTTCGCTTATCGGCATCCGCCTTTTTATCTGTCTTTTCGGCCTTTTCAGGAGTCGCCTGAGCTTCCTTTACTGGTGTTTGTATTTGCGGAGTGGGTGTTACCGGGTGTTCAGTTTGCTGAACAACGGGTTTCACTTCCGCCGCTTGCGCAGAGGATGGTAGGACGACGCGAATAGGCGCGGGCATTTCTTCCTTGGCTTTGGCATGATAGCCAGCCGGCTCCTTCAAGGCCGAGTTGGCCATGAAGAGTCCACTCCCGAAGCCCGCGCCAAGGATTAGGAATGTGGTTCCGACTCCCGCAAAGAAGATGCTCGTGTTTGATGCCATGTCATTCGCTCCGATAACATCAAACGAACGCGCGACCAGAGTCCGCGTTCCGGCAAGGGAAAAAGAAGCAACGGCGATACCAGCTTAAATTTATCTAGCGGCGGCTTCGTGAACGTGCTCGGGCCAGGCTGCTAAACTAGGAGCTCCTCGGGACGGCACTGACGATCGATAGCGGAGAGCGCTTCGAACTCGCGATCACTCCTCACCGAGCATCACCAGAGCCCGCGGCACCTGCTCGCGATCGCTGATCAGCACATATTCCTGCCGCCTCAAAGTTGCCCCGCTCGCGACCACGATGGAAGTCTTCGGGCACAGGCCAAAGCAGCTTGTCATCACAAAGTTCGCGGTCTTAGTTCCCTCGCGCTTCGCGGCTTTCAACTCCGACTTCAGCGCCCGCCTCACCTTGCGCCCTTCGTCGCAGCGCTTGAGACATTTGCGACAGACGAGCACCGGCGCCGAACGACGAGCCTGAGCGATTTTGGGTACGACGAGTTTCGAAGGCTTTTCGGACATTCAGCACTTACAGGAAAGGATTTACGGTATGCCCACGAGACGGCCTGGGGGCTTTTTCCCAAGAATGAGTGGCGATGTTTTCGGAGGAGTAACGAGACATTCGGACGCGTGACACGCCTGAGAAAAGCGACCCGTAACAAGGATATGCCAAAAACAGTATCCCAGACCGTGTCGGCAGAAGCTATCCCCGGTTCGTAGGACCTAATTAGCCGCGAGGTCCTGCATCCAGATAGGCGCCTCGCCTTGGACCTGCCGCTCTTCGATGAGCTCCTTCTCGGCCATATACCAGAAGTTGTCCATTTGCCCTGCTGGCTGGCCGGCTTTTTCCCAGAGTATATAAGCCCGGGTACGAATGTCTTCCTCGGTCAAGCCCATGGGTTTCCTCATTTCGGTAACAAACGCGGAGCTATAAGGGGCGGTTCCCATCAGTTCTGACGGTGGAGGCGGGGAACGAGGAGTCCATCCGAAGGTTCTCATCGCGATGGACACGTACTATTTCGATCTTCATAGCGGAGACCGCGTCAGGATTGATAACAGCGGGCTTGATCTTGCCAGCAGACGTGAGGCGCGCCGGCTTGCGCTCGAATTTCTTGGTCAGACAATCCTGGATGGCGCGGTAGCCAATGCCGCGTGGTTTTCAAAGATCGAAGTCAGGAACCGAAGCGGGCTTGTCCTGCGGGTGTCCACCGCAGTATTGGTTGACGATTCTGATAGCTAATCGACCGTACGAATTATTAGGTCTCATCCTTGCTGGTCATACTCCTGAGCTTTCTCAGCGCAGCAAAGCGGCTCTCGCAGGAAGCCTGCGTTCTTCCCAGCGCCTTGGCGACAACCGACCAGGGCGATCCTTTTGAGCGCAATTCCCATAGCCTTGCCTCATCCTCGGATGACCAAACTCTCGCCCTGTTCGGCGACGGGGTGCTTTGAGTCAATGGCATGATTCCGGTCCTCAAAGGGGGCAAGCTAAGCCCTGAGCAAATTCCCTACTGTTCACTTCCGCACCCTCCGGCGGATGAGTGGATTCTTAAGGGCTGCAACCTATTGTGGCCGCGCAACAAAGAGGCGGTGGGAAATGGCCGGAAAGTGTGCGGGATGCGGCGATGGTGCGGAGTTGCCCTTCGTGTTCAAGATGGCGTTCCAGCCAATCGTCGATGTTACTCTCAACCGCATCTGGGGTTACGAAGCGCTGGTGCGCGGCCCCCAAGGCGAAGGTGCCTACAGCGTCTTGAGCCAGTTGACAGAAGATCAGCTTTACCGGTTTGATCAGGCGGCTCGCGTCATGGCGATCGAGACGGCCGGCAAGCTGTTCAACGATCCTTCCACGCGGCTTTCCATTAACTTCATGCCTAATGCGGTCTATGAGCCGAGAGCCTGCATACAGAAGTCGCTTGAGGCCGCGCGACGGGCAAACTTCCCGTCGCAAAACCTGATGTTCGAATTCACCGAGAACGAGCGGATGAACAATCCCGCTCACGTGGAGAATATTGTCGCGGCCTACAAGAAGCTCGGGTTCCTGACCGCCCTTGATGATTTTGGAGCGGGGTATGCCGGGCTCAACCTTCTCGCGCGTCTTCAGCCGGACCTGATCAAGATCGACATGGAGCTCCTGAGAGACATCCATCGCAGTCCGTCCCGTCAGGTGATCGTATCAGGCGTGGCCTCCATTGCGCACCAGCTGGGCATTACTGTGCTTGCAGAAGGCGTGGAGAGCGAGGCCGAACTCACTCTGCTCCGCGCGGCCGGCATCACGCTTTTCCAGGGATATTACTTTGCCAGGCCAGCGCTCATGGCTCTGCCTTCAGTAACAAACTTGGACACGAGAACAAGCTTGGACACCAAGCTCGCGGTCGGCTGAGACCCGCGACGGCAAAGCTTGCTGGCGTGCTAACTGCGAACGGGCCGCTATCGACGCTCGACATTCCCGACCAGGCGGCCCTCATGGTCAACTCGTGCCATTCTCCAGAACTCATGCATTCGCGACCGCTCAGAAGGCCAGTAAATTAACGCTCTTTAATGGCCCCTCTCGGTCGAAATTCACAGCATGTTCATCGCCAAGGCTCTAACACCGCTGCTTTCCCCATGAAGGCAGAATCCGGTGACGAGAAAGGCTATGTTTAGTTCGGAATCTCGTTGGTCATGTTGGATCGCTTTTTCAAGCCTGATTGCCCTCTCCGCGAGCTCATTGCAGGCTAGCGCCGATATGGCGGCGGAAGAATGTCTCACAGCGGCCAATAAGCAGTACAAGATGCAGAGCATTGAACTCTCGAAAAAACTTAAAAAACGGTCTCCTTCGGAAACTATTGAAGATGTCCTTGTTCGAAGGCGGCTGGAAGAAGCTTACTGCACCCGTTTCGTGGAATGCATTGAACCATCGCCTGAATGGTCGGGGCCGCGATTTTCACGTTGCCTGGATCTCGAGGCGGAAGAGCGATTAAGGCACGTCACGAAATAGATTTTCGGGCTTCCGTTACAGAGATAGCCGAAAAGCGCTGTCGAGGTCGTCCAGGCCAAGAGCCGCCAGCACACGGTCGAGCTCACGTCTGTTTTTCGCATCTAATAAGCGCGGGCCGCGGCCGTTTCTCTGCTGCGGCCTTGTACTTCAGGTAACCGGCCCGCGTGAAGCGGCGGGCTTTGATTGATTGACAAACCGGGTCCAAGGGATGAACATTCAATTTCATACTGCTGTAGTGCACCTTTGCTCTTATTTTTCTCGGAATAATTTCTTTTCTGCGGAGCCCTCATGACCGACGAGTCAATCGCCCGTCTTCGCGCCTATGACAGCAATATCAGCCGATATCGCCGCCTACTGAAAACTAATCTTTCAGACCTTGAGCGCCAATTTTTGGAACAGCGCCTCAACGAGGAACAGTTAGCAATCGCAAGCCTAACCCATCAGGCTTCTTTGCCGCGTGAGGGCACAGCCGCCTGAGCAAAGTTAATCTAGGACATTCCACATTTGTTAGGGCGCGGGGCGAGTCGAGGGACGGGGATGTCAAGCGGCGCTGCGTTGAGTCTGGTCCGTCGGGCGGTCTCGGTGCATCTCGGCTCTCCAGCCCCCGATGAGCCCTTCCTGCGTGAGCCATGGAACTGAATGCCCATTATAGGCATTTTGGTGCCGCCGAATTTCGTTTGCAATGGGGACAAGGTCGGCGCAGAGTTCTTGCACCGGGGCTGGTTGCATATTTCACTTAGATCGTTTTCACCCGGTTCATTTGACAGTGCGCGGGCCGCAGCGATTGAGTTCGCTGCAGCCTTCGGCGTGCTGACGCCAACCGAGTGGCCTTACTGGTCACTTCTAGTCGAGAAGATTTGGCCGCAGTCGCATTGGAAAGTCAGTAAGTAGCCTTTCGACCTTGGCTCATCCGGGCGCTCCTTTCCGACAAGCTGCATGGTGAGCTGACAAGATGGGCATGGAAGCTCGCTCATCTTCCATCGCTGATCTTCTTGGTCGCGTCTGGCCACGTGAATGTCCCTTGAGGCGGGCGTTCAACACTCTCAGTCACCGATTAAACCGAGGTCCGGGCGGTGATGGTGGCCAAACCCACCGCCTCAACATTGGTTGCTAGCACACTGGCGCTGCGTTGTGTGACGCGGGAGCGATGAAAAGGGAAAGGCTGCAGCGTGGTTCCAGCCCTACCATCCAGGGCAACTTGAATAAGGCTGAGACTCAAATCTCGCCGGTGTTCTTACAGCAGAACACCCCGTTACGAAAATGGCACTATCCTAAGGATTGCACCTAGAGAGCGAACATGGCACGTCTCGGTTTCCAGCCCCCATGCTCCCGGCTGCCGATCCAATTGCGGATTTAGAGCGCTTGGAGTGCTAGGCCCGCCAGTACGACCGGCGGGCCTTTTGCTATCAGCGCTTCAGCCGCGGTCGATGCGCCATCATCTGCTGCCGGTCGCGCTTTCGGTGAGTTCTGCGCCTTTAGTTGCGTCGTCCGTGACCTATCGGATCGGGGTGCCAACTTGGATATACCAAGTCAAATTGGCATACCGCACGAGTTCATGCTGAGCATCCCGACGGCGGAATTGCACCGGCCATGTCGAACGGTGTGGCGCTCGGACAAGCGGATCGGCATCGCCCTTACATCCGGAGAGACAGCGGGGGCGTAAGCATCAATTTGAGCTCTGAGCTGACTACTTACCGTTGGTCAAGCGACATCAGGATCTCGCAACTCGAGCCGCGGATCGTCTGCACACCTGCGGCATGCGCGCGTCAATCATTGTCTTCGGCAGCAACGGGACCGAAATGGCGATCATACGGAGAAAACTGGTAGCACCTCAGTTCGGCGGGAGCTGCGCGGCGTACGACTCCAGATAGCCGCACGTTGAGCAACGATACGTAAGGACCACCAAGGGCGTCCTGCCAAACATGAAGGATTCACGGTACGTCGTCGGCGGCTCCCCTTAAACCACGTCATCTGGCCCCGACCCGGAGTAGGAACGAAACCTGCCTCCATCGAGCCTTGGCATCGGAGACATGACAATGGGTCAGTCATTGTTGACTTCCGTGGTTAGGTGGCGGGCGTCCCCGCACTTCCCGAGAGTATTTGATGCGCTGTATGTACTCCTCGGCCAGCTCAAAGAGACGTTGAGCGACCTTAGGATCACCGATGCGGCATGCCAGCCGGCGGCATTGCTCCACCTTTGCGACCAGAGCGAGTTGCAGTTCCATTCCATCAACGGTCTGTACCATTACTGAGGTACTACATCACCGACGGCCCGAGTGCAGGACCGGAGTAAACCGGGGTAGCGAAGCTCGGAAGGAACCGCGCGGGCGATTACTCAGGAAAAATAGAATACACGTTCGCAGACTTTAGATCAGTGAAACCCGCCGACCCGAGCCGGCGGGTTTATTATGCCCTGCGATATCGCGACAGTTGTCACCCGATCGGCTGGACTGATCTTTATCTCATAGCAGGTGACAAGCGGATACCGCTTCAACCGTCGGGCGGCGCGTCATTAGCCGCAGCCGCAATGCTGTGGATTTGGCGCACCCGATGCCCGAGCGAATCCCCGTCGAATGACTTGAACCCGAATGTTCGTTGGGTGGAGTTGCCTGTGATGACTCGCTGAAATCCAGCCCAGCGTATCGAACAGAGCTATGACCTCGCGATAATCGCTCACTGGCCGATTACCTAACGCATGAGCAAGGTGCAGAAGCCACGATTGATCGGCTCATCCGCATCCTCGATTGCGACTCTTCTAGACGCCAGGTCCTGGTCGATGCTCGTTTGCATCCGCGTCCGAAATCGGACGTTCCAATCTAAAGATGGTCTGCGGCATGAACCGCGGGCTAGGAGGTCCCCCTGAGGCTTTTTTACTCATCTTGCCCCTGAGCGTTAACGCGCCCTGCTTTGGCACAAATGACAAGAGTTGAAATACCATTCCTGCACAACCATGGAACCGTTCTCGCAGGCTCGATGTTGACGTCAATACATATCGGAGGAGAGGACAATGAACGGGCTAATTTACTTGATCGGTTTGATCGTGGTTATCGGCGCAATCCTTTCATTCTTCGGACTACGCTGAGGGCTCGCTTCTTTCGTTGTCCGACAGGGCGCCTGGCGGCGACTTCAGTTGTTCGAGGCCGGCTTCAACCTCCGCCAGATCGCCTTCCACAGTTTCGATGAGCTTTGCCGTGTTCATCCCGGTGACCGACTGGAGATCACGCAGTACCTTCCGCCGCGCGTCCCGCAGCGCCTCCAGTGCGTGCCCATCTTGCATTTTCACGTACCCCGCTACGATCAACCTCATCGCCTCGGACACGTGCGTCTCCAGTCTGAACGAAGAAGCACCGCCAGGGTGCCTTCTGAAGCTGACTGGCGGCAATTTCGTTACGTCACTGTGCTAGCCGCACGCTTAAGTGATGCCTGTCCGGCTTCATGCCAAACACTTCAGCCTGTCCTTCCGTTTTGCCAGCTGATTCCGTAGCTGATACGCTTTCGCTCACATCTCTTCGTCCGTTCGTCTGGTCATGGTCTTTGGGACTCGAATAGCTCGTAAGAAAGAAGGGCCCTGCTTTGGCAGGGCCTTCCTGTTCACCACTTCTGGCGCCCGTACCAGTCGTCAACTTCCTTCTTAGCCTGGTCCTTGGCGTAGCCGTAACGCTGCTGCAAACGACCTTCCAGCTGGTCCTGTTTGCCTGCGATGACATCAAGATCGTCGTCGGTGAGCTTGCCCCATTGCTCTTTGACCTTGCCCTTCATTTCCTTCCAATTGCCCTCAACACGATTCCAATCCATTCGCTACCTCCCTGGTGTGTATTGGCTAGCAACCAAATGGCGCTTGGTTCGTTCCCGGCCCGCTGTGTGGTCGAACGAGTCAACAAGGCCGGGGGCGGTGATCGCGCCGACGCCTGTGGAGGTGGAGATGTGGATTACGGCCCCGCGTGAAGTTGCAATGGCTTCTTACAGGCGCCGGGCGGGAGGAGAGAAACGGGACGCCGGGGCCGCGAGCGCGCCAACTCTATTACACCTAGCGCACCAACCGCCCAACAGGACCAGCGCCGCTGTCGTTCCTAAGCAAACAATAAGCCTTCAGATCGACTGTGCACTTTGGTACTTAGGAACATCGCTGTAGCGCGAGGTGATTCGATGCTGGAAATGATATTGATCATGACGGGTGTCGGTACCGCGACGATGGCGATCATGGTCGCGGGATTAGAGTGGCAAGCGCTCTTCGGCTATTGGCGCTTGCGCGGCAAACATCTGTAATTTTACCGAACGAAATCGAAGCCCGCCACTTAGACCGCGTACCCATTTTGCCGTCAAATCTCGGACGAAGCCGCTTGGCGTTGATGCGCTACCCAAGTGTAGATCAGTGGGCTGAAACTATTCCTATTCCGAGCCGTATCTTATCGGATGGCCGCGACCCGAGACCGCAATCCCGCTGGCGGCCGTCCGGTCCCGTGCGTTCTCGCGTGCGCGCGGGGCCGTTTTGCAGTTCAACCGCGGCTTTTGACCGTTTAGTTCCTAGCGATGCCGCGTGAGAAACGCCAGCGCGGTCTGAACGGAGCACCACTCCGCTGGCAACATGTATGCGGCCCCCCTAGCCCACGAAGTTGTTCCTAAACCGCGGCGAAACCAATCTGCCCCGCAGGCGAAGACAGGTTGCAACAGATTGACGCTGGCGTGACTGTAGGCCACCCCCGGGATCCGGCTGTGGTCGAGCGTGAGCGCACAACGGTGGTGAAGGAAAGGCCCGCGACGGAAAGCACGACCGTCATTAAGAAGGAAGATGCTGATGGGACCCGTGAAAAGACCGTCATCAAGCGGGACAACGAGTAATCCCGGCTTGCCCTGAGGCTTTTCGACTGCTGTATGACTTCGGGACGCCTTGCAGCAGCGTCTCACGGCGGCAAGGAACGAAAATCATCTCAGTCCATTTATCGATGTGAGCGTCGCCTCCAACACGGCGTTCATGGACAAGCCTTCGGCCCCCTTCGCTATGACGGGGGTCTTTCTTTTGGTTCGTGGAGCGAAGCATTTAACTGCTGCTGCTTCTCGCGCAGCTTGTCGAATTTAATCGCAAACCATCTCTTGGGAGATGCTGCTCGTAGTGTTCAGAGCTGAACACTTGGGCTCGCAGCCTCAGTCTATCTTCATGCCATCCGGTTTGGCTTCGCCTCCGCTCCGGACAAAGGCGGCTTCAGTCCGATCCCAACGTAGCTGGAGCCGCCCTCCTTACCGGAACTACGGGCGGCCCGCCTCGCCATCGTGCAGAAGCACCTACGTTTGCCCATCTTTTAGCTTAAGTGCACGAGTTTTTCTGTGCTCGAGCGGCTTCATACGGGCTCGGGTCCGGAAGCCCATAGTCTCTCGCTCGCTTAGCTGCGAGCTTCCGATAGGCCTGCGCCTGCGTAGACAGTTGCTCCTTGAAATCAATATCGCGCTCGCTCGCAGCCAACAGTTCCAGCTGACCGGCCCGCTCCAGATATTCGACCAAGAGCTTCATTCCATCTTCCTAGAGCCAACCGACGTCGTCGCGGCCGCGCTGCGGACTATCGCGGTGCTTTACTGAGTAAGACTGAGTTGACGCTCCAGGTCAATCGCCTGGTCCGCATTAGACGCTCGCTGCAACAACGCCTTGCGCTCATCACAGTCAGAGGTCTTCTCTGCCTTGCGACGCATGTTGGTGGCGAACTGTTGAAGCCTGATCTCTAGCGAGTCGGTTTGTTTGAACCTGTTCCGTTTAAGTTTCATTCTTTCTCCTAATTCGGCGGCTGAAGGCCTCGGGAATTCATCCAATCAGTTATGTGAGCGCCGGTCTCACACTGTCGCGCTTTCCTCAGCACGTGGTCGCGCCTCAGTCCTTCCGGAAGCTCACTGGCCTGTTGGCGCAGCTCAGCCGCCTCCTCGCCGAGACGCCTTTCGAGAGACTGAGATGTTTTGAAATTGCGCCGCTTCTGCATGCGCGCTCCTTTCCATTTCGAGGAAGGCGGGAGCGCTGTGATGGGCGTTCTCATCACCGATGTTTGCCGCGGGCCTTGCGGTGATAGTGGAATAGTACGCCTATACCTCGGCGCCCGATACAATAAAAGTTAGTCTTGGAAGAAGCTCAAGCCACGTTGCTTTTGGGCTGTTTGAGTTGCTTACTCATTTTGCTCTTTAGAGTAAGTGCCGTGTCCATCGCCTTTCGCATTTTGCTTGGACGTGGTGCGACCCTAACCGGTATCGACCTTGCCTATGCAATCAAGTTCATCGAGGCGTATCGTCGGTGGATACACTCCAGACCCCATACAACCGCGCTCACGCCGTCAGGTTGTGTTTTGGAGAACACCACTCGAACAACACACGAACAGCTGTGATAAAAGAGAACGGAGCGATTGGAGCGTGGCTCGTAGTCCGGCTTCTGTACTAGTGTCGTTGCAGAGGCCTCAACCGCTCCAACTGTTCGATTTCTTCGAACATGGCGATCATGTCCGCCAACAATATCTGCGTCATCGGATCGGTGCTTTGGTCCGCAACCTTCCGATAATGCCTTATGCGTTCTCGCAGCATGCGCAGATCATCTTCGTCCATTCAGTCCAGACGCGTTCATAGTCCTTTGGTTGCCGTTCAAAAGTGAACACAAGGCTGAAAAAGCTCGAACTAAAAGCAAGGCACTAGCTCCCGCCCTCGGCGAGCCTTGCAAGCATTGTGTTGATCTCGCAAGGCCTCGGCCTCGGACAAATTCCGCTCGGGGAGATGGCTTAAGCACTACTGGGCCAGCCGGTCCGTCCACGGAATTATCCTCGCAACTCCATAGCTGCGGCAATTTGGAGGTTTATCAGGGCATCTCGTATCTTGAAATTGGTTCCGCCTCGACCGGTGGAATATTCGCACTTTTAGGGCTGGGCAGCTCAGTTCCCACGAATTAGAACTGGCTTGGATAAGTTACGGAACCGGGGCATGACTGAGGGAATATCTAAATCACTCACAGGAATTGACGGCTTTGACGAGTTGACCCTAGGCGGACTTCCTACTGGACGGCCGACGTTGGTCTGCGGTTCGGCCGGCTGCGGCAAGACGCTTTTTGCCTCGACATTTCTCTTCAATGGCGCGCGGCAACACGACGAGCCGGGCGTCTTTGTGACCTTCGAGGAGCGTCCGGTCGATATCGTCGCGAACGTCGATTCGCTCGGTTTTGACCTGCAGAGCCTAATTGACCAATCCAAGATCGTTATCGAGCACATCGCAATCGACCCATCAGAAGTCGCCGAGATCGGCGATTACGATCTCGAAGCCCTCTTTCTGCGCCTCGAGTTCGCTGTGGACCAGATCGGCGCCAAGCGCATCGTGCTTGATACGATCGAGAGCCTGTTCTCGGCCTTCTCAAACCCGGCCATCCTGCGCGCCGAAATCCGCCGCCTGTTCGACTGGCTCAAGCAGAAAGGTCTTACGGCCGTCATCACCGGCGAACGCGGCGACGGCAGCCTGACAAGGCAAGGTCTCGAGGAGTACGTATCCGACTGCGTGATCCTGCTCGATCATCGCGTCGAAAACCAGATCTCGACGCGACGCTTGCGGATCGTCAAATATCGCGGAACGGCACACGGTACAAACGAATATCCGTTCCTGATCGACGAGGATGGTTTCTCGGTCCTGCCGGTCTCCTCGCTCGGTCTCGGCCACCAGGTATTCGACGAGCGTATTTCAACCGGCGTGCCCGACCTCGACGCCATGCTGACCGGCGGCGGCTTTTACCGCGGCAGTAGCATCCTGCTCACCGGCGTTGCCGGCTCCGGCAAAAGCTCCCTCGCCTGCATGATGGCTGACGCTGCCTGCCAGCGCGGCGAGCGCGCGCTCTATCTCTCCTTCGAGGAGTCCGAGGCGCAGACCGTCCGCAACATGAGGTCGATCGGCACCAACCTCGACAAATGGCTGAAGAACGGGCTGATGCGCTATATCGCGACGCGCCCGACATTCTACTCGCTGGAGATGCACCTTGCGATCATGCTGCGCGAGGTCGGCAAGTTCAAACCACAGCTTGTCGTGCTTGATCCAATCTCCGCCTTTACCGGCTCCGCGGACATCAGCGAGGTACAGGCGATGCTGCTGCGCATCGTCGATTTTCTCAAGTCCTACGGTATCACGGCCGTGTTCACCCACCTGGCAAACGTCCAGCAGGCCGAGACCGATGCCGGGCTGTCGTCTCTAATGGACGGCTGGATCCTGCTTCTCAATCGCGAGGCAAACGGCGAGTTCAATCGCGAACTTTACTTGCTGAAGGCGCGAGGCATCTCGCATTCTAATCAGGTACGCGAGTTCGTCATGTCAAACGACGGTATCCACCTGCTTGAACCCTATCTCGGTGAAGGTGGCGCCTTGACCGGGTCGGCCCGGCGCAACGAGGAGGCTCGCGCGCGACGTGCCGAAGTCGGTCGGCTGGCCGAGGTCGCGCGGGTCCAGGACCAGATCAGCCAGCGACGACGACGCGCGCTCGCCCAGATCGAGGCGCTCAGGGCCGATATTGATGCCGACGAGGCCGAGCTCAAACGGATCGTCAAGGCTGAAGATGTTTATCTCAGACAGAGCCGGCAAGACGCCGCCGAAATGGCGCGCGGACGGGGATTGGACCTCCCTGCCGGCAAGACGAAACAGGACTAAGTCATGGTCGCATCAAGCAAAGATCCCGTTAAGCTTGTCCTCTATGTCGCGGGCGAGACACCTAAATCGCTCGCCGCGATCCGTAACCTCGAAAAGATCTGCTCGGAACACCTTGCCGGCAAGTACAAGGTTGAGGTCGTTGATCTCAAGAAGCAGCCGCAGCTCGCCCGCGAACACGGAATTGTCGCGATCCCGACCCTGGTCAAAGAGCTCCCGGTCCCCATCCGCAAGATTATCGGGGACCTTTCCGACACCCAAAAGGTTCTAGTTCATCTGTCGGTTGAGGAATAATGACGGTGGTATCGCTCGTATCTGCGTTGACCCGGGACGAACTCGAGGCTCGGCTTTACGAGGCCGAGGAGACGCTCCGGGCCATACGCGAGGGCGAAATCGACGCCGTCGTCATCAAGGGTGGGCCTACCGAACAGGTCTTCACTCTTGAAGGCGATGGGCAATCCTACCGCACATTCATGGAGGCGATGGACATCGGCGCGGCTGCGTTCGATGCCGAGGGACAATTGCTCTATGCCAATCATTCCCTGTGCGTGTTGCTGGACCGTCCGGCCGGCGCGCTGTCGGGACAAGCACTGCTTGGCATGCTCGACGCCGTCAATCAGACCACGTTCCGCCGCCTTCTAACGCAAGCGTTGAGCGAGCGGCAATCGTCTGAAATCCACGTTCGCGTCGGCGACAGCGATCGCAGCTTCCTTCTCACCGGAGCCCCGATCGATTTTGGCATCGTGAGCGGCGTCGCGATTACCTTTACGGATATCAGTGAGCGTGAACAAATCGCTGCCGCCAAGGAGTCGGAGCGGTTGGCGCGGTCGGTTCTCGCCTCCGCCAACGAGGCCGTCATCGTCTGCGACCGCGCTGGCCGGGTGACTCACATTAATGCGGCCGCCGAACGGATATGCGAGGAGGCTCCAATCGGAAGGCCGTTTGGGGAGGCCATCGAGCTGAGTTTTGCCGATGCATCCGAGTTGATGTCGGGCGCCGACATCGTGGCAATGGCTGCGAGCGGTACGCCCGTGCAGGGGCTCGAAGCCGCCGTGAAGACGTCGACCCGCGACGTCACTGACGTTATGATAAGCGCGGCGCCACTCGTCGTAACCGGCGATCGGACGCAAGGTTGCGTGGTGACGTTGATCAACCTATCGCAACGCAAAGCCGCCGAGCGCCGCCAGGCTCTTCTGATGGGCGAGCTCGACCACCGTGTCAAAAATACGCTCGCCATGGTGCTGGCGATTTCCGCGCGTACCGCATCTCACGAACGCACTATTGAGGACTTTCAGAAATCATTCTCGGGCCGCATCCAGGCGCTGGCCGCCACCCACACGCTGCTGTCCAATGCCTCCTGGGAAAACCTGCAGATCAAGGATGTGCTCCGGGTCGAGCTCGCGCCGTATGCGACGCTTTCCGGCGGACGCATCACGATGGAAGGATTGGACATTTCCATCGATTCCAAGACAGCGGTCTCCCTCGGGCTGGTGTTCCACGAATTGACGACTAACGCGGTGAAATACGGCGCGCTCTCGACCCGATCCGGCAAGCTGTCTGTGCGGCGGATCGGCCTGCTCGATGACGGTGCTCTGCAGATCGAATGGGAGGAGCGCGAGGGCCCCTTGGTGACGCCGCCGACCTCATCCGGCTTCGGCCAGACGCTCATCTCCCGAAGCCTGGGCAGTGGACCGAGCGGAGGGACAAAGCTCGAGTACCGGCCCAGCGGGGTCGTCTGCCAGATCGTAATCCCGAAGTACGGCCATTTCCATTCGCATTAGCGAAAATAGCAATAGCTCTCTGTCTAGGAATTTGATTATCGCTCCCGCTTGTGCCCGGTTACGAGTTGCCCGTAGCGGGAAAGTAGCGCACGAGCAAAGCGACGTGACTGACTTAAAATGTGGGTCAACCTTCTCCGGGATCGCCAGAGCAGGATTACGGCCGAACGATCTCAATCGCGTACCTCCGTTGGCTAATTTTGAGTAATTGCTGCAATGCTGCAATCAAAGACCTCTCGCGTTGCGTATTATTTGGATGCATTCTTCCCGTCATCGTTTTCCGCAACGGGTCAACTTTTGCGACTGTGAGGGCATATGGCCGATTGGATGTCCGGAAGAGCCGACTGGACCGGACAATTCAACTTCCTGAACGGCGGCGGCACCGTCGGGGCGCTTATGCGCTCTCACGACTGGTCGAATTCACCACTTGGTCAACCCGAAGATTGGCCGCAGTCCTTGCGGTCAGTCGTTGGCCTTTTGCTCAATTCCAAATTTCCAATGTTCGTAGCTTGGGGCGAACAGCTAGGATTTCTCTATAACGACGCGTACGCGGAAATACTCGGTGCCAAGCACCCGCGCGCACTTGGCGCGCGCTTCTTCGACATCTGGTCAGAAATCTGGCCTGACATTTCGCCGTTGATCGACGCCGCCATGGCCGGTGAGGCGACATACCGTGAGAACCTGCCCCTGACAATGAACAGGCACGGTCACAACGAGGACACTTGGTTTACCTTTTCTTACTCGCCGGTGCGCGATGAGAGAGGTCACGTCGCAGGGATGTTCTGCGCCGTCGCCGAGACGACGAGCCAGGTCTTGGCAGCGCGGCGGCGGGATGCGCTTTTGCAACTCGATGAGCGTCTTCGCAACGTCGCGGACACCGCAGACATCTCGTTCACTGCGTCTGAACTGCTGGGCAAGGTCTTAGGGGCTTCGCGAGTGGGGTATGGTGCGATTGATCACGAGGCCGGAACTACTTTTGTTGAAAGGAATTGGTTCGCCCCTGGATACGATAATCTTGCCGGACTTCATCATTTTTCAGATTACGGGTCGTATATCGACGACCTACGGCAAGGCCGCGTGGTTACGAACGTTGATGTCGAGAAAGATCCGCGCACTGCCGTGAATGCAGGTGCGTTTCGAGCGCTTGGAATTAGAGCACATCTGGATTTACCCATTACGGAGAATGGGCGAACCGTTGGTCAAATGTTTGTCCATTCGCCGGTACCGCGCGTTTGGAGCGTCGAGGAAGTTACTCTCGTTCGCGACTTTGCAGAGCGCACGCACGCTGCGATAGCCAGACGCGCAGCAGAGCATGAGCTAAGACTGAGCGAGGGCCGCTTACGGCAGTTGAGCGAAACACTGGCAGCTCAGGTTGCGGCCCGTTCGGCGGAGCGCGACCGCCTCTGGAATCTCTCTCAGGACATGCTCGCGCGCGCCGACTACGCCGGCATGATGTCTGCGGTGAGCCCTGCTTGGACGCAAATACTGGGATGGAGCGAAGCGGAGCTCCTTGCACGTGGCTACTCGACTTTCATGCATCCAGATGACCGGCAATCTACGCTGAGAGCGATTGCTCGGATGGCCAAGACACGTCAGCCGAGTCGGTTCGAAAATCGCATCGCGACTGTGCAGGGCGGCTGGAAACATATCGAGTGGACTGTCGCGCCGGAGCCAGACGGTGAAAACTTCATTGCGGTTGGTCGCGATCTCAGTGCCACCAAATCTCGCGAAGCTGAACTCGAAGTTGCGCGAGAAGCACTGCGTCAAAGTCAGAAGATGGAGGCGATGGGGCAGCTCACTGGAGGCGTTGCTCATGATTTTAATAATCTGCTTACGCCGATTGTCGGTGCGCTCGATATGCTGCAGCGCCGCGAGGTCGGTGGTGATCGTGAAAAGCGCCTGATAGCCGGTGCTGCGCAATCGGCGGAGCGAGCGAAGGTCCTTGTCCAGCGGCTACTCGCCTTTGCTCGGCGTCAGCCGCTTCAACCGGTTGCGGTCGACGTGTCCAAGCTGGTTGAAAACATGGCTGAGCTTATGTCGAGCACGACGGGTCCGCAGATCAAAGTTGTAGTCGACGTAGAAGATGACCTGCCGCCAGCCAAGGCGGACCACAACCAGCTAGAAATGGCTCTTCTAAATCTAGCAGTGAATGCTCGCGACGCTATGCCGAATGGAGGCACGCTCCGGATAAGCGCGTCAGTTGAAACCCAATTGGAGGCGGACCGGAGGATATTGCCGGGACAGTACGTTCGAATTTCCGTGGCTGATACTGGGATCGGCATGGACGAGGCAACGCTCGCTCGAGCGGTCGAACCGTTCTTCTCTACCAAGGGCCTAGGGAAGGGCACTGGCTTGGGCCTCAGCATGGTCCACGGTCTAGCTTCCCAGCTCGGCGGTGCATTGATAGTCAACAGCAAGCTGGGTCTCGGTACCAACATCGAGCTTTGGCTGCCTCAAACCGAGCCTACCCCGGACGTACCCAATATCTCACGCGATGTCCACTCAGTGCGAGGCCGCGGTACGGCATTGTTAGTAGATGATGAGGAGTTCGTTCGCTTAAGCACGGCGGATATGCTAGTCGACCTTGGCTATCGCGTCATAGAGGTGACGTCGGCCGAACAGGCACTCGAAGTGGTGCAGGATAAAACTCCGATCGACTTGATAGTGACAGATCATCTCATGTCCGGCATGAGCGGCGCTGAGTTGGCGCGCACGATTCGCGCGATCTCTCCTGATATTCCGGTCTTGATTATTTCAGGTTATTCAGAGGTGGAAGGCATAGCCTCGGACCTGCCTAGGCTGACGAAGCCATTTCGAAAAGACGAACTGATGACCTGCCTTGCAACTCTGAAACCAAGTGCGATCAACGGCGCCAGCGCATAGCGCCAAAGACGCAAACACCTTTTCGAGAAGTACCTTCGCTGCTCGACTACGGCCTTGGCCTTGGTGGAAAGCTTTGGAACGGCTCACGCGACATGACCGCACGTTTCGATATGCGAACGACTTGGATCCTGCCGGTCGTGGCCCCTTGTCGTGGGCCCCGCCTGTTGCGCCAGGCAGCCACCTCCTCTTCCAAGCTCAAGGCCACAGAGGTCCCCTCGCCATCGTGGTCGGCCGCCGACTGCATCTCTTATTCTCCCTTTGGTGCTGCGAGCATAACGACGTGAGACGATAGATGTTCCGCCTCGAGGAACAACGGCGGGCGGCGGCAATTCTCCGTCGGAAGGAGCATCCAATGAGCGTAAAACGGTCGATCGAAAGGCTTGGCCCCTACCCTTCATTGTTTTTGCTCGCGGTGCCGGTCGCGATCGTCGAGCCCTTGAAGCTCGTTGCGGTGGCGGTGGCAGGAGAAGGTCATTGGATCACTGGCACCGCGATGGTCGTGGGGTGCTACGCGGTCAGCATTCTGGTCGTGGAGCGGCTTTTCGTCATGGTGAAGCCGAAGCTGCTCATGATTCCTTGGTTCGCCACAATTTGGAAAGCGTTCGTTTCGATCCGAACGCTTGTAGTCAAACAATTCCATGCCAACATCTAAGGGCTTACCTTGACGCTTACCCATCTAGCTAGGCGAACGATTTTCAGGATTTGAATGGACTATCGCGCGTTCACCAATGACAGCCTCACGATGATGTATGAGAGCGTTCGCGGCGCGCTGGCGTCTGACGATGCACAGAAGGCTGACGGAGAGGCTCCTCGCACTCCCTCTATAGGCGAACCTTATGTCGCATACGGCCTTGACCGGTTGATTTCTGCAAGTTCTCTTCAACCGCCCGACAGCGCAAGCTTCCTTACAGGAACTGCCGGCCAAGACGGGCGTCTCCTGTTGAATGTGTACATTAGTGGACAAACAGACCGGGAGAGTTCCCGATGCAGGAAGATGACACCAACCACAGGGAGGCGCGGGATGGGCAAAGGCCATCGAGCTTGGAGGAAGCGCGCAAAGTCATAGATGATTACGCCGCTGAGTTGCGAGAGATGCTTCGGAAGCTGCGCCGCAAAATGGATTAGATTCTGAGCTGGTCCCTCTCGGGAACACAACCACCTGTTGACCTTGAACATGACGGAAGACTAACCTGCGTTAAGGCGCACTCGCTACTGGTGGGAGTCTCCCATATTGGTCCGAACAAAAGATGCAGCACATCGCGCTACTTTGCTCAGCAACTTCGGCATCGCCAGCTGCACCCAGCAACCCATCAGCTTGAATGAGTTCACGTACAAAAAGGGTACTGAGATTTTTGGCGAGAAAGAGCCAACCGAATATGTCTACCAAGTCAAACGCGGGGCAGTACGAACTCACAAGCTACTCTCGGATGGGCGTCGGCAAATCGGCGCATTTCATTTGGTCGGAGACATTTTCGGGCTGGAGAACGCAGCACTTCATCGGTTTACCGCTGAGGCGGTGGTGGAAACTACTGTCCGCCTGATCCTGCGAACCACCCTTGAAAATCTCGCGGAGTCAGACGCAGTTGTTGCGCGCAACCTGCGAACGATGACCTCATCCAACTTGCAGCACGTCGAAGACCATCTGCTCCTGCTCGGTCGCAAAACCGCGATGGAGCGCGTTGCTGCGTTTCTGCGCGACATGAATGCTCGCTCGACAGCGGCAGGGGTGATGTCGCTGCCGATGTCTCGCCGGGACATCGCCGACTATTTGGGACTGACTTTAGAAACCGTATCCCGCGCGATGTCCCAACTCCATGCGGACGGCGTGATAGGCTTCCTCAGCAATACGCAGCGCGATCTCGTGGTGCTCGACCACGACCGCCTGATGGCCTTCGATACGCCGAATTGACGTTCTGCCGCACACGATAGGTACAAAAAAGCCCCGGCGAACCGGGGCTTTCATTTTGTAGATTATACCGACTAGTAGCGAGCGGCGATCGGAGCTCCATAGCCACCGAAGCGATAGTTCAACCGCAACGTGACCATATCGACGTCCTGGCTTACCCGGTCGCTCAAGAGAGTCACACCACCGGGGGTGACGAGACCTGCGCCTGCAAAGGTGCGAGTGTCATGCCCCATCCAGAGGTGGTCATATTCAACACCGACCGACCAGTTTGGCGTGAAGCCGTATTCCCAGCCAACGCCAAGTGCACCGCCCCAGCGCGTGTGACTTGCCGAGTCCAGACCGACGCCGGTGAGATTGTTGAAGACGTCAAGTCGATTGTGGGTCACAGCAGCGCCGCCCTTCACGTAGAGCAAGGATGCATTCCATGCCCAGCCGAGTTGAGCCGTGAACAGGCCGATGCCATCAGTCTTGCCTGTGGTCGAAATCAGCGGATCAACCAAGGTCACGCGCGTGTTTTTGATGTCTGCCCAATCGCCTTGTGCCTCTAAGCCGAACACGTACTGGCTCGTTTGCCAGCGGTAGCCGATTTGTCCGCCCACGAGGCCCCCCGAGCGCGTCGCACAGCCTGCAGCGACGGTTCCCGCCGGTGTCACGAAATCAACGCATCCACGGCTTTGGCCCCATCCGCCGTTGGCTCCGATGTAGAAACCGGTCCAGTCATAGACCGAGGCAACCACCGGCGGCGGTGCCTTGGTATAGGGCCGTGCAGCCAAGTCAGCGGCCGACGCGGGCGCAGATACGGCCATCACTCCGGCCGCGATTATCATAAGCTTCTTCATTACAAGCGATCTCCCCACGAAGTTCGAATACGACACGAATACCCACCTGCCGAATCCACGTTACGGTTTGCGCCTGCAGGTTGATGTAGTGCGGAGGCAACACTGCGCGCATTTGTTCGGCCGAGATTCCTAATTTCGATTAAGGAGTTATGCCCGACAACGTGCATACGCTTTGGAACCGGCTTCCGATAGAAAAGAGCAATGCGCCCGTCAGATGCTGAGCGCTACGTTTGAAGGACGGCACTCGGTGAGGGTGGATAGTGCGATCCGCAACGCTGAGACATTGGTCGGCGAGGCTGAGCATTTGCACAACGCGGACTTCGTCCGATGAGTTTACCTCTGTTGCTTGGTCAGCAGCGTTGACCATCCGACCGGCGAGCGGAATTCTTTCGCGGCTAAGAACGAACGCTCAGGTGCGCTGTTAAACAGCAAACCCTGCGAGGTATGGCCATGCGTCGTTCAGATTTTATCCTCCCCCTGCTCGTGGTTGCGAGCCTTTATCCCACCACTGCATCTGCTCAGCAAAACGAAAGAGACGCGAACCAATCGCAAAGCGAAGTCCAAGGAGAGCGGGACCCACAACGATCCGATCAAGCCCAAGCGCAGAACAACCCGGTTCAGCCTGAACGGACACCGCAGCAGTCAGACCAGTCCCGTGAGCGAGATCGCAAGAGCGCCGAGGACACAAGGATCAATCGCGACTGGACTACACGGCAGCGCGGCGAGGATCGGATGGACAGCGACCGGATGCGTCAACGCCAGATGGGCCGCATGATGGATCAAGACGAGGATCATCGAACCGTGGGACGCAACTGGCGTCTGGACGACAACGACATGGATCGCGGTCGTGGGTATGCGGAGCGGAACGAAGGGCGCTACTACTATGAAGCCCGCCCCCGTCCTCGCGTGAAAACCTGCGTCGAATACGAAAACGGAGATGAGTTCTGCCGTTATCGTGATTGACCGGGTGTGCCGGACCTAACTTAAATCGGACCAAACCGTCGCGATTGACCCGTCGCCTCCGGTGGCGCATCGCAGCTAGATTTCCAGAGCTTTGGGTCATGCTGGAAGCGCTCCGCAATTGTGCTAACGACGCTGGTGACGGGCCTGATTGCTTTATTCCTCAGCGCGTGTAGGCTGGCGTATACAACTGGGGCCGTGCGAAGTTGTTTGAGCAATCATTTATGGAATAAACAATGGGGACCGCCTACAAACCTAGTGCTGACGCCGCCATCCAGTATTTGACTTGGGCAATCGAAGAGATCGAACAAACCGGCGACGAGGAGGCATGTCTTCATGCTCGCGCTGCGTTGGCGCGGCTGCAGCGCATCTACTCCAGGCGCCCCTCGCTTCAACGCGATGAAGGACCAGCCGCCCTTTGAGCCGCTGAGTTGGCGAACCCCTTTCATTCAGCCCAGGTTGACTTCCATACAGCAACGAACTGTGCGTTGTCGCCATTAGCTGCCCCCCCATCATGCGCGTTCGAAGCTGGTGCATAGCAACTCGGTCTCATTTGCGGCGAGCCGGGCACCGTGAAGTCGGCATATGAAGTCGGGGCGGGCTTTGCCGTGGCGCGCTACTGCACCTCTGCGAAGAAAGAGACAATCGATGCAACAACCAACGCTAATTTTGGAGCCCGTTGCGTCGATCCGCCTCAGTATCTCATTCAACGTATTCCTTAACTGCGAACGATGTTCCGCAACTAGCTTTTCTATCGCGTTCACCATGCCGCAGATCGGATCGTGGTGAGCAAGCATCTTCTCGCCCTGCGGCGTAACGCAGAGCATCACGGAGCGCTTGTCGTGTGCTGCGGCCTCGCGAACAATATATGATTTATCTTCTAGAGCCTTGATTACCTGCGTCGCCGTGGCTCGGGTCGTGCCGATATAGTCGGCTACTGCCGTCGGGCTTTTAGAGAATCTGTTTGCACGGGCGAGAAAGCGCAGCGCCTTCCATTCCCGATATCGCAATCCGCGCAGATCGTTCGGAGCTTGGCAGGCCTTGGCCGCTTGCAGCAACAAGTCAACCGTTCAAGGATGAGAGGCATGGTCAGTTTGAGGACAGGGATTAGGTTGAACCGGATCAAGACAGAATACGCTGCTGCTTTTTGAAGGTCGCAGCTAGGGCGCTAAAGGGCTTGCTGGTGAGATTTAGGAGACCGTCCCGTGTATCATCTTGTGATTGCACGCCAATGATTTGTCATTTGGGGTCAAGCGGCTCTTGTCGAAAAACACCGTTCGGACTCAAGTCGCCAGGAACAAGCCTTTTTCTGCAAGCTACTGCGGCAAGTCCCCTTGTGGCCCGTCGCTGCCGCAGCGCTTGGCGAGAATATGTCGGGCGTGAACGACCGGACGTAACTTAAACCGGGTTAAACCGCCCCTGTTACTCACCGCAACCTTGCGGAGAATCCGTCATGGGCTCCGCTCTTTGGCACTCTCAAGGTATTGACTGCCAAGGCCGCGAGGAACAGGCTTTTCACCTCATCCCCGGGTTTGGACCTCAATGCTAACGCGAGAAGAATATCTTGAACGTAGCAAGGAAAACGCTCTCGCACTCCTAAGCGACGGCCGCATACGCGAGGCCGTTTCTCGGATGATGATGGATATCCTCAACAGCCCGAGTCCCTCATTGCCTCATGAAATCCATGCACTGGGCATCTGTGCCGCCGCGGCTGGCGACACAAGGGCAGTGCGAGAATACATCGAAGGCTTTAACTGATATCTCTCGGCTCATGCTCGCCTTTAGCGCATCTGCGAAGTTGTGACGTGTCTGAGATAGGTCCGCTCATTACGCCAGACCAGGCCAGATTTGCTTGCCTAAAATCTTTGCCTTCGCGCGAACCTCCGCAGGGTCTGCTATCCGACGTAGACCGGATCAGCGCCAAAAAAGGCTGACGTCGCAGTTGACTCCTTGAGACATCAGACAAAGTCGGCTCTAAGGACGCGACTGGAGTACATCGTATTTCGCGCTGAAGCACGTACCAGTGACCCACTTCTGCGTTGAACGAAGCGAGCCGACCAGATCAGTCGCGCAGCCGTGCCCGGCTTAGCTCCAGGCGGACTTGTGCGCCAGAAGGCTTCCAAACGATATCGACCTTTCCGCTGAGCTGCCCTTCGACTGCAGACTTAATGAGCCTGCTGCCGAAACCGGTCGAGGTCGGCTTGCCGATCGCAGCAGAGAAACTGTGCTCGCTCCAAGTCAGAACCAGAACATCTCCAGCAGATTTCCAGCCGATCATCACCTTCCCGTCTGCACGACCCAGTGCGCCATACTTGATAGCGTTCGTCGCAAGCTCATGCAGGATGAGCGCCATTGAAGTGGCTGATTTTTCGCCGAGAAGGATTTCCGGTCCGGTCAAGCTCACTTTGCCATGCTGCGCGCCACTCAAATGCGGTGCCAATATTTGTTCAGCAAGATGGATGAGCAACACCGAATGCGCCGGCATCGAGTCCGCCGCGCCGACCCGGACGAGGTCATGTGCCCGAGATAGCGCCTGCAAACGCTGGTTAAGGGCGGCGCTCATTTCAGCCGCCGTGTTGGTCGATCGGCCCGTCATGGACACCATGGCGCTGAAGAGCGAGAAGAGGTTCTTCACCCGATGATTCAGTTCTTGCATCAGCAGTTGGCGAGCCTCCTCGGCCATTTTTAATTCATGCAAATCGGTGCAAGTGCCGTACCAGCGGATGATCTCGCCCGCCTCGTTGCGGATGCATTGTGCACGTCCGAGCACCCAGCGATATTCGCCCGATCGGTGCCGCAGCCGATACTCGATGTGATAGGGGGCGCCCGTAGCCAAGCTGTGGCGCCAAACTTTCCAGGCTCGCTCCTGGTCGTCGGGGTGAAACATTCCGTTCCAGGCCTCACCATCGGTCGAACCTTTGGGCACGCCTGTGTATTCGTACCAGCGGTCGTTGTAATAATCGTGATAACCGTCGGGCAGCGTCGACCAGATCATCTGGTCAATAGAGTTCACGATGGCCTGGTAACGTTCCTCGCTCTCGCGAAGAGCAGCCACCGCCCGGATCGTGTCCGTCACATCGGTCGCTTGCACGAAGATGCCGTACCGATCGCCTGCGCCGTCGCTTATTGGCTGATAGACGAAGTCGAGATGCCGTTGCTCGCGAGTTCCACTTCGATCCAGGACGACCGGGATGGCGCGCCCGGCGTAAGGCACTCCGCTCTGGTAGACGGTGTCGAGTAGTTCGGTGAAACCTTGCGACGCCACCTCGGGCAGGGCCTGATCGACCGATTTGCCGAGGATGTCGTTACGGCCCACCAACTGCAGGTAAGCGGGGTTCGCGATTTCAAAGACATGACGGGGCCCGCGCAGAATGGCCGTCGCGCCTGGCGCCTGTTCGAACATAAGAGAGAGACGCGCAATCTCCTGCTGGGCACTACGCCGCGCCAGGACGATTTGAGTTGTTTCGTTCCCTTGATTGAAGATGCCCGCAACCTCGCCATCTTCGCCGCGGATCGGGCTAATGCTGTAGTTCCAGTAGGTCTCCTGCTGGCTGCCGCCACGCATCATTGGCAGCATTTCGTCATAGGTGGAAAAGCCTTCACCCGTGGCCATCACATGCTCGAACTGCGGGCCGACGACTTGCCAGATGTCGGACCAAACCTCCTTTGCCGGGCGGCCGAGAGCCCAGGGATGGCGCTCGCCCGGGATTACGGACCACGCGTCATTATAAAGGAGCCTAAGGTCCGGCCCCCAGTATATCGCCGTTGGAAAGCTCGAATATAGGCAAATGGACAGTGCCGAACGAAGGGATTGCGGCCACGACTCCGGAGGCCCGAGTGGATTTGTCCTCCAGTCGAAAAGGCGGACGAGCTCGCCCATCCGTCCTCCGCCGCTTAGGAATCTTGTCGTCTCGTCACGCATCTTCTCAGCCCTCCGCCGCAAGCTTATCCAGCATTTCGGCGGACGGATACCCTTGAGCATGTCCTTACAGAGCGAACTGATGGCTCGCCTCCCCGGCCGGAGCGCCCTCTTGCTACCCTCGAAGGAATAGTTCGCTTGTAGTCCGTCTGCGAAGTTGGGCCACGCCTGACGCAGGTCCGCTCATCGTGCCTGAGCGGACCCGATTTGCTTAATCCGAGTTCTTGTGCTTTTGGCTCGAAGCCAACTCGTCGGTGAGAAGATCGGCGTGTAGTTCTGCCAATGCCCGGTTTACGGCTGCGGTCCTGATAGGTTCATCTCACGCTCGGCCCGGAACACGTTTCCATAGAGACTTGCTATCCATTGACGACCGCGAGCTGTGACATTGAGATATCGTATCGCCGTATGAATTTGGGGGGCTACGTTCTGCCAATAGAACTGGGGATACTTGTAAACAATATCTGCCGGCGTAGCGTAGCCCAGTGCCTTGTTGAGCCCAATCTCTTCAAATTCGTAAAACAGGGCGTTCGACTTCCTTAGGTAATTGGGATCGCCGAGCTGGCCGATAAGATCCGCAGCCCGCAGTAACAACCCCTCCTCTTCGATCAGACTGTCATTCGATGATATCGTATAAGGAAAGCGGGTATATTCAATTGCTTGGGCAATTCGGTTCGCATCAAGGTCTTCGACGGAGTCCAGGCGTTCGAGGACGAACAATTTCGAGCGGTCCACATGATAGGGAGCAAGGGCGGCATCAGATGATCCTCGAGGCAGACGAATTGTGCCACCAGTTACATCTGCAATGTAACAGTCGTCTTCATCTCCTTGAACAACGCCGCGAACGTATCCGATGTCATGTGCAAGGCATGCCAAAATGAAATTGGCATAATCGTTTGCTGTCGTTGGTCTCAGCAGGGCGCGTCCGGTTAAAATGTCATGTCCCGCAAGCGTAACGAGCAATGTGTGCTCAATATTGTGGTACAGGGCGTCGCTGTTACCAATGCATTCCAAAGTGAGCTTGGCCGCAAACGGAAGCAACTCGGTTAAACTGGCATGTGAAGCTCCAAACCGATCCTTAGTTTCCGCGGTCAGAAATGAGCCCAAAGCTTGCGATACTAGTTCCGGAACTGTGATCATTTGAATCTTCCATTAAGCTTGCGCAGCGTGACAACTCCGCGGTCGTGCAGGATGAGTTCAAACAATACGGGATACTAAGACCCTTCACAGCAATAGTACCACTTCTCGACCGCGCCGGCGACGTGGAGCTGCTGACAGTCGTAGGTGTGAAGAGCAGTAACATCCTACACCGGCGTTAACCCTATCGGCAAATGATCCGCGCGCGGTACGTCCCCTGCCGACAGATTGCCTCATTGGAGCGGAGACTTTTCAGCAGCACTAACCTTGGTTAGAGGCGCATCATGCTGAGACCGAGCTTCCTGGGTCTCCTCATCGTATTAGGTGTAGGAGTCCTGTCAGCCATGGAGCTGCGAGCTCCCCCGCGCGGCACGGTCGCGAACGTCCAGTCGCCTGCCGCACCAGACGCTGGCTCATCTGCCTCGCCTGACACAATGGCGAAAGGCGATCGCCTCGACGTCGCCCCGGTGAGCAGCGTGACACCGACACAGGTTGCTTTGGCCGAAGCGCCTGTTGCTCTCCCAAACGATGCCCGTATCGCTTCGCTCGAGCCTTCAAAGCCGATCGCCCGCCAACGTCACAATTCGACGACGGCCGCGGGCGCCGCGCGTCCCAAACCAAAGAAGGTAACCGTTATCAAGCAAACTGCTATTGCCGAGCGTTCAAAGCTCGCCAGCGAGACCGTGTCCTGTAGGCTCGCGGCGTTTGGCGGCTTGCGCAAGGCGCTGAATTTAGCCGGCTGCGAAATCTGAGAGGTGCGGGCTTACGCTTTGCGGTGCCCGATGGCTTAGTATGAAGACGCTACAGGACTGCGCTTCAGAACCCAACGTGTGCAGGCATCCGTACTTCGTCCGTGACTCACAATCAGAGCGCGGCGTTGTCTGCTTCCGGGAGATGACCCGACCAAGGGCATGCCGGCTGCTGAGGGCAGCCTTTGACCTCAGCGGAAATCAGTCACTCATGAGCCTAGTATTTCCTGTAATCTGGCGGCTCAACAGGCCGGAGGAAAAATGAGAAAGCGCCGTAAAGTTCTTGGAACGTGCATGGCCGCGGCTTTCGGGCTGTCTTTGCATGCAAATAGCGCCACCGGTCAGCAGCCATCGATGAAGGAAGGCCTCGTTGGAACATGGATCGTGGTTTCCTGGGAGCAGAAGAAAAACGACGGCACCACCTTACGGCAGTTCGGTGAGAACCCAGCGGGGATAGCCATTTTCGACGTCGGCGGGCGGTACATCATCACGGTCATGCGCTCGGACCGCGCCAAATACAAAAGCAATTCGCTGTGGCAGGGTACTGCAGAAGAAAACGAAGCAACGGCCAATGGGACCCAGACTTACTTCGGGACGTATACGGCGAACGAGGCGGACCGTAGCATCGCAATACATGTTGAAGGTAGCTCCTTTCCCAATTGGAACGGCTCAGATCAGAAGCGCTTCGTTACGATCACCGGGGATCAACTCACACTGACCATTCGCCCTCCGAGCGGCGAGAATGTCGACGTGACCTGGAAGCGACCAAAGTGACCATCGAAGGCCGCGTCCGCTGGCCCATCGCTATCGCATCCACGGCCGCGGATATGTCGGCGGACAAACTGATGGACATTCCAGCTTCTCAATTTCAGCGCTAGTATCAGGCTACTGAGTGTCAAGAAGGGCAGAGCATTGGAGGGGACTTCCTATGTCCAGGTTGAAGTGCCTTGTTGCCTTCGCTGGGTGGCTTATTCCAGCGTATCCGAGCCTCGCCGACGACCGTGAAAAGGTGATCGGCATCTGGAAACTGGTTTCTCAAGAGATTGAAATTCAAGCCACCGGGCAGAAAGAACCCGTCTTCGGACATTCTCCGACGGATACGCGATTTTCACGGCCGAGGGCCGGGTCATGTTTGTCCTGACCGGAGAGGGGCGCAAGCCGCCACAAACGGTCGAAGATCGCGCCGATTTGCTGAACAGCATGGCCGCCTACACCGGCATCTATCGTCTCGAAGGCGACAAATGGATTACCAAGGTCGATGTTGCCTGGAATCCTGAATGGGTGGGCACCGAGCAAACACGCTTCTTCAAATTAGACGGTGATCGCCTTCAGGTCACCTCGACGTGGCGAATCATGCCCAATTGGGCAGACAAGGGGATGCAGAGGAGCCTCCTTGTGTTCGAAAAAACGAAATCGAAGTTTGAAAAACCTTCCTTCGCGAGCCGGGCCGCGCCCGGTTGCATTGCATGAGTCTCTTGTTAGCCCAATTGCGAAGTTGCGGCACGGCCGACGGAGGTCTGCTCATCGAGACACAGCGGACCGATTTGCTCGACCCGAATTCTACGTGTCGGGTGACAAGATGGGCGTGCAGTCGCGCTAACGCTCCGGCTTGCCGCTCTAGCTAGGCCAAGGCTAGAAAGCCAACCGTAGACAATTTTTCCCCACCGCCACAAATTGTTCGCGGTCCACCCCGCAAAAACGAGCGTCGGTCGCGAGAAGATTTTTCTAAAAGCGAACGGGATGGGAACGGCAAGTAGGCGCCTTGCGATAGTGGCTCTTATTCGATCAACTCGTCGGCCACGGCCAGCACGGTAGTCGGGAAATCGATCCCGAGCGATCTCGCGGCAGCTCGATTGAGCACCAGCTCAAACTTGGTTTGCTGGTAAAGGGGAATTTCCTCCGGTTTCTTACCGTTTAGTACGTCAGCCGTCATGTCCGCGAGGCGTTGCATCATGTCCACAGTATCGATGCCGTAAGAGAGCAGTCCGCCGACCTCGACAAAGTCTCGAAAGGGGTAAATTGTCGGCAGCCGATGCTGGATTGCAAGATTGGCGATCAACTGACGGTTAGTGAGATGTTCAGCTGCGTCAAAAATTACGAGGCCGTCGACACCACCCCTTTCCATTGCATCGAACACCTGCTCGTATGCGACCTGGTCGACGCTCTTGCCCAAGAAGGCGGCCGCGACCGATGTGCCCGCTGCCTGTGCGGCTTCGCGGACGTGGGGAGCGATTGCCTGCCACAAATTGGCGGAGTTGGCCGGGCTCGTGAAAAGAAACCGCGCGCTTGTTATGGGTGGCCTAGCGACTTCGCCGAGCAGCTGCAAGCGCTTGCCCCACACCTCGATACCCGCGTCAACGGTTACACCTGTGACATTTGCACCGGGTCTAGCCAAACTGCTCACTAGTCCGGCTGCAACCGGATCAGCGGTGGTGGCAACAATTGGAATGGTAGATGTCAGTGGCCTAAGTCGCAAGGCAAGCGGGCTGCCGATGCAGACGATCAGGTCGGGTTGGCTTTCGACGGCTGCGCGCGCCACGCTTTCGTAGTGTTCGAGCCGGCCCAGCGCCGAATACCGCTCCACCTTGAGATTTTGGCCTTCGAAATAGCCGAGCCTATTCAACTCACGAAAGTACGCCTTGTATGCACGACGTCCGCTGAGCGTCAGCCCCTCGGGGGTTTCGCTGGGGTGAACAATTGCGATGCGTTTCGAGACCGCTGACCCAGCGTTGGTCTCAGTGCATGAGTCGGCAAGGCTGATCGCTGCCGTGGCCGCCGTTCCCGCAATGAACTCCCTCCGCCGCATGCTTACCTCCCGACAGGGGAAGTTACCAGATCAGCGCAGGCAGAACGAGGGATTGAAATCGATATAGGACGGTGAAGATTGCAAAGAGGACACCACTATGCCCCTTGGCTATGTTTGTGATCGTCGCCAGTAACTTTATCGGACCTTGCCGAATGTAAGATTCGAGAGTTCGCGCGCGAGAAATTTTGTCGCGGCGCTTTGCGAACGCTTGGGATTCGACGTTTGGGGGTTGGCAGGGGGCGGTTGTGAGATTTGCCGGTCTCTGACCGCTGGCAGGCGCCAGCACCGATAGCCCCGGTTACGGCGCGCTCGGGCAAGGACCGCAATCAATCACCATCCGCGCTTCGCGACTGGCTGCTGTCGCCCTTAGAGGGCACAAACGACTGCTTTACATCTTTCAAAAACTCTACTTTCTGAAAGATCGAAATGGCTCTTGCATTATCGCGCATTTTAGATTCCAAAAGTGTGTCTTTCAAAATGAGGGCAGAAATGAAAATTGGATATGCGCGAGTGAGCTCGAGTACGCAGGACCACGCTGCACAGATCGAGGCATTGAAGGCCGCCGGATGCGAACGCGTTTTCAGTGAAAAGGTCTCAGGTAAGTCGGTAAACGGCCGGCCCGAATTCACCAGACTGATGAAGACCATCGCCCAAGGAGACGTGCTGGTCGTCTCGAAATTGGATCGCCTGGCCCGGTCCAGTCGCGATCTGCAGAATATCCTGCATGAACTTCAGGAATTGGGCTGCGGCTTCGTCTCCCTCGGTGAGAGTTGGTGCGACACCACGACGGATGTGGGGCGGCTGGTCATGACCATCATGGGCGGCATCGCTGAATTTGAGCGCAGCCTAATCCGCAAGCGGTGTGAGGAAGGCATCCAGCGAGCCCGACGCAAGGGCACAAAGTTCGGCCGGCCAGCGGCACTCGATCCCAGCCAGCGCAGGCGCGTCGCCGAACGCTATGCCGGCGGCGAGACTCTGTCGGAACTTGCCAAAGAATACGCTTGCGGCGAAGCAACTATTTGGCGAGCGCTTCAGTAGCTTTTGGCTACCCCGTCGAGAACGGCTTGCCGAGCAAGGAGCGGACAGCCTCTCGAAGCCGCAGCGCTGCCCCGTGATGAGTCGTGAGAGTCACGCCTGAACATCCG
The DNA here is from genome assembly GCF_054058595.1 of Bradyrhizobium sp. USDA 4472. Taxonomy (NCBI): domain Bacteria; kingdom Pseudomonadati; phylum Pseudomonadota; class Alphaproteobacteria; order Hyphomicrobiales; family Nitrobacteraceae; genus Bradyrhizobium; species Bradyrhizobium sp. USDA 4472. The sequence goes on along the minus strand of NZ_JBSSAM010000001.1, from coordinate 4,584,287 downwards.
GCGTCGTCGCACAAGGCTCTCTCTGGCGCCTCCGCAGAGTCTTCGGGGTTATGTCCTGTCGGCCTGCGTTGCTGCAGCACGCCGAACCAAAACATGTAGTGGCAGAGGCTTGTTCAAGGCGCTACCCGGCGAATCCTGCAATTGATGTGGAAGTTACTTAAAGTAAGCCTTCGCGATATGCCTTCTCCCTTCGGCGAAGCCGAGCGGTCAGCATCCGGCCGCCGTGGCATTGGCAAACGCTAACCCATCGCATCGCTAAGTTGCCGCAAGGTCCTCCGTTCCTCTTTAGAGCCATGCACTTGCGAAATCCCGGCCTACCTCGCCTGAACCGGTACTTGGCAACTGCTCCATGCCACTCCGCATTGCCTGATCCAGAAGTCCGACCCATCTTCGGCCTCCATGTGCTGAACATGGATGCAGTTTAGCTCCGTCACCTATTTTCTGCACAGGCTCTACCCGACGTAATCAAAGCGGATCATTGAGGCTCGTGGGATCGTGGATGGCGTCAAGCGGGTCACTCAGACTTTTGTTCACCTTTATGACCTCGGCCCCCGGAAACACGAGCTTTGCTTTGGCAATATCGGGATAAGCGGATAGCAAGCGGCCAATTTCATCCAACGTGTACACTGCCACCGCACGTCCCTCAGCAATCACACTATGGGCATGGTCATCATCCGGAACAATGGCGGCGACGGTCCCATCCGCAAGGGTCACTTCCCAAACCAATGCTGAGATCTCAGCCTTCCCTGCTTCGGTAGCGGCTCTGTCGAGAGCTTGCCATGCAGTGACCATACGTAAGGCTTCTTTGCGGACGGCATCGAGATCACCATGAAGCGTGGCGGCAATGAAGAGGAATCGCTGCCTATCAAATCTCTGGCGAAGGTCGTTAGATACAAGGAGGCGCAATCGCCCAGCGCCCCACCGGGCTTCCATTCGCGCCGCCATCAGGTCGGCTTCATCGATGTAAGAACGGCCAGCGAGCCAGGACGCATGAGTCCGTGCCCAAGAAATTGGGGCCTTGAGGCGGCGCGGGTCCAGCTCCTTAACCTTGCCCATGACGGGTTGCTTTCTCAACCGCGAGCCTGCTGCTGAGATCTTCGAGTGCTATCGCGCCCGATCCGATCATCAGAAGCAAGGACGCTAACGCTACGCTAACGCTCCGAACGAACGCTCCTCCACTGGCGTGGAGCGTTCGTCGGTGAGCCGTTCAGGCGCGAACGATTATATTTCAATGGGTTAGATCCAATTCGTGCGCCTCGTCCGCACCATCGTTCAAACTGAACGAACGACCTGTTTTTCGACCGATCGCCGTTCAAAAGATCGTTCAGGCCTCCTGTATGTGAAGAGCTCAATCATCATCGTCCTTCCAGCCAATTTCCCGTTTGCCTTTGGGCGTGATCCGGTACTTGTTGCCGCGGCGCTCTAGCAGCTTCTCATCGATCAACCGGCCGCACATGGCATACACCTTCGATTTTTGCGGCTGGCCAGTCGCGCCAACAAAGCCGCACATGATGGCAAGGTTTGCGATCGAACTGTTCCGGTTGGCGGCGATGGCGCGCATGAGCATGTTTTCTTCACTCTCCTGCTGACCCTCATGCATTTGCAGCTTGATTTCGGAGACCGGCTTCGCGACGACGGAGGGCATCAGGCGCCCCTCGGCGTCGATGACTCTTGCACTGTCGGCCACCTCAAGCTCAAACGTCATGGGCTCAAACTCGGGACCGCGGAACTTGCCCAGCCAGTGCAGGGTCGTCTGCCGCTCAGCGGTCGCCCAAAGCGTCAGATTGCCATCGACCTCATTCAGGAAGGCACTGCCCCCCATCGGGAGAAGATTGTCACGCGAAGCGTTCTTGACTGGGTGACAATTGACCAGCACGGCGGGCTTCCCCGGCAGGAAGGTCAACTGCCGCAGCAGCCGGGCATAAGCTCCTTGCTGAGAATTGCTGTTGCTTTCATCGCCCGGGAAGTAGGCCGCCGCCGTGTCCACGATGACCAAGACAAGATCGCTGATCTTTTCCGCTTCCGCCTGGATCTCCGCCATCTTGGCGGCAATGTCGATCACCCCCGAGACGAACCGCATCTTGAGGTCTTCAGCCTTGAAGCCGTAGACATCTGCCAGCACCAAGAACCGAGCCCTGATGTCGTCAGGGTTCTCTCCAGCTAGCAGAAGGACTGTCCCTGCCTTGACCTCCCGGCCATGCATAGGCACGCCTCGATCAACAGCCTGAGCAATGTACATGGTCACGGCCGTCTTACCGTGCCCTGTGCGCGCCGTGAGCGCGTAGAGGTAGCCACGTTGCAACACACCATCGACCAGATAAGCAGGCGGGGTGAAGCCCGCCACGAATTGCTCCGCACTCAGCAGCAGCGGCAGCGGCTCACTGGTCTCGGGGTCGACGTTGGGCTCCGGCGGCCGCTGATCAAAGTTAGGGTTCGGCTTGGCTGCCTCAGCCACCATCTTGGGGTTGCCCCACTTTGCCATTTCCCGCCGCCATTTCTCCATGAATGCGGTCGATCCGCGTCCCTCGCGCTCAAGCAATTCTGCTTTGTCGGCTCCTTCAAGGCGGCTTTTGACCCTGCGCTCATAGACCAGATAGGCAGCTTCGCCGTGCGCCTTCGACTCCGTCTCCGGGGGCTTGATGGGACACTCCCGATACCATTCCAGCACGGCGCGCCAGACCACGTCGCGCATCTCCTCCTCGCGACCGTCTATCCGGTTGCCGAAGGCATCATAGTCGCCGCCGGGGGCTGCTGTGCGCTCGCGGCGACCACCACCTTGATCGCCACCATGCCGCTCTACCAGCTCCTCCACGGCCGCCAGCAGCCACGCCGGCGCCGTCGCAACCTCGATCTCATAGGGCGCACACCCAGGAGCCCAAGCGTATCGTCGCCCGCTCTCGTGCATAGACGCCGGGAGCACGGCAAAGCCGCCCTGCCCGCGGATATCCACCCCGATGGACGTCCTGTTAGTCGGGACTTGCCAGTCCGGCGGAGCCCGAAACAGGATTTGACGACCTCCGCCGCCAGTATGCTGCCGCCAGGTTTCGGGCTCGATGCCGTTGTTATGTATAGCGAGAATGCCGCACCACCAATCACCGGCAGCCCGGCCCTTCTGATCATCCAGGTCGATGACGAAGACATTCCCGCTGGCGCGCCCGGTCAAGATGCCTATGTTGTCGCGGCCTGCGTGCTCGCCGGCGACACCATACCAGCGCGCAAATACCGCATCTGAAACGAGACTTTCTTGAAACTCAGTCCATTCCGATAGCTTCGGGCGCTTCCATGAGGCTCCCTTCGCTACCTCGAACGGCGTATAACAAGGAATCACCTGTAAACCGTAAGCGCGATACATCGCCGCCCATTCTGCCGGATTGGCGAAGTCAGGATCGAACTCTCCGGCAAGAGCTGTGCCCATCATTCTTGTCTCCTCGCGAGCGTGGCTTTGCGAAGGATCTTTTCAACGACGGCATGCTGCTTGGCGCTCAATTCGTAATCACGCGAGTAGCGCGCGGAGACATCGATGGCGAATTGGAATTCCCACTCGGTCAGCACTACTTCATAGCGATCGGGGTCATCGGCGATTTCGGCCAGTCCTTTAAGCAGGGTGGACATCGCCTCGGCGCGCGGATCCTCCTGCCACCACCCGGACTGCGAGCGGCGCCAATCAAGCCGCGCGTAAGCACTGTAGATAAGTTCGACGACGGTCAGACCTCGCTTCATTGCCATGGCGGAAATCAAACGCGCCGCGTTCGCGCGCTCGCCGTCGAACGACGAGCCCAGCATGCCCAAAAGTTTTTCAAGCCGAGCTTTATCAGGTATGTCCAAGACGCACCTGTTATGTAGCAGGATCTCGAAGCGGACTTGCTAGTACGGTGCAAGGGTCAGGTCGGTTACCGCCTTCCTGACCCGATGCAGTTCGCTAACCGAAGTCTCCTGTTGTCCCATCTTGCTCGGGCGGAGCCTCGGCACGGGTCGCTCCGGTGGACGGGGGCGTAGCACCGTTGGGCAAAGACGCTTCCGGCCGAGACGTCGATGCGATTGCCTTTGGGACGAAGGTCAAATCGCCGCGCGCTGTCCACCCAACGATGCGAAACGTCGGATGGAAATTAGTGCTGCTCTTGGCGCCACTACCCGACCTGACGGTCGTCACATGGTCAAGCACGACTACAGGCAACTTGCCCGGGTTGGCCGCTTTTTCCGCTTTGTAGGCCGTATAGAGCTCCTCCATCCCGGAAGTGAATGCCTTACTTGTGCCAGTCAACTCCCGGATGGCTACGGAACCGCCTGCAGACTCTTTCGATAACTTCAGCATGAACCTGACACCATGCTTGTGGTTAGCGCTCGGCTTCTCTGGGAGCTCATTGCCGATTGGCACCAACCTGAAGTCAGGAGCAGAGCCGGGCGTAAGACTGATCCAGCCGGTTTCCCCGTTTTCAAGATCGATGATTGCCTTAAAATGGGCAGTAATCTCAACCGCCCTGCTTTCGAAGCCGTTGGCAGACTCGACGCGATCCAGTCGATAGATCCGACCTGCGCGAGCGTCATATTTCACGATTGGCGTGAAGTCGCCGCCGTTTGAGGGGGCGGTAGAGAATCCAAAAACGTTTGTCATCTTACACTCTCACTTGGTCGCTCCGACTTGGCCCGAAGCGATCGCCACTCCCGATTTATCCGGGAATTTCAAATCCCCCAATGTTCGTATGCGAGCTGTCTTGCAGGACCACCCCAATAAAAGCTCTCTAAGTCTGGAGCTGTGATACTCTTGAAGAACTCGGGATCATCCGAGAGCGCGAGGAGCTTTTCGACCCGCAAAGCAATTTGACGCAACGCCTCGCGGTGCTCGCAGATATTTTCCAGCTGATATGTCTCGCCCTTCTTTGGCGTGATATAGGTGATCCGTGCAGTCATATTATCGGATGCAGCATAAAATGCCGCTTGTCTCGCGTGCGAGATCCTGATTTGCGACGGCATTTTGTCAGTGGTCTTCAATTCAACGATCACACCGTGCCTGGACCACTCGAAATCAAAGTATCCTATGATTGGTAAGCGCAGTCCGTTTGGCCTCCATTCGACAAGGCCCTGGGTACGCGACGGGATCCCATAGGGGCGAAGTTGATCAAGCGCAAAACCGACCATTCGCTCAATCGTATTTCGATGCCGATCTCGCCGAACATCGGACGACAACGCCGTGAGCGTGTCATACGTGACGACGGCTTTCTTGACGCATTGAGCTAATGGGGCAACAGGCTCGCAAAGACCATGCGCAACACCGACCTCAACAGCCACTCCGCGATGGGCCGACGAGCCTACTGGCTGTTTGACGCCAATTACCTTCTCGAGCACCCACATTGCCGGACTAGCGCAAAACAGGTTGAGAGAGTGGGCCGAATGGTGGTCGTAGATTATGCCGCTCATGGACGCTTCTCCCCGAACAAAGCCGCGCTCACGCACCCACGGCGTGAACTTCGGTCAGGAATCGTCAAACAGCCCGTCCTTTCGCGAGACGCGCTTTCCGTGTCGGCAACGCGCCGCTGTACGTGGGAGACCATGGACGCGCACGAGCGAGGAATTGCACGATGCTGTCAGTTGTGATCAGTGTCTTTCCCGCCAATTGCACAGCGCGAAGCGCCCCTGCTTTAATGAGGTCGCTTACAACTGCTTCTGACTGACCGGTGATTACCGCCGCTCGCGCGATAGGCTGATAAGGAACAGCTTGCCACAGGATACCGAGCGCTGACATTTTCGACATAACGTTCTCCGGAAATGAGAGAACGTCATCAATATTCTCTTGGATGCGATTGTCAGCAACTAGCCTGGAACAAAACTACGTCCTTCGCTTCTTCATTCGGCGAAGAACCATTCGAACGCGGTCGACTTCTTCTACGCTGTTAGGGGCCCAACGCGCGTCGATCATCGCAGACAGTATCGCCTCGCGCTCACTCATGCCCTTATCCAAAAGCATCATGACGCACGCGCGAAGCTTGATGTACGGGAACATCCTAGCAAAATCGGCAACTGGCCTACCCACGAGGCGTGTTCGGTCTGAGCATTCAGGCCGCCGCCGTATGATCGCAACTGGCTCGCGACCATTTTTCCAGCTCAGCGAGTACGCCTTATGTGTCCGCTTGCCGTGTTTCCAGTGCAGATCAGGCCACCCCATCACAACCTCTCAATCCGAGCTTTCTTTTGGTGAGCCAAGAACGAGATTTTCAGGCGCACGTGATCGATCGTTCGAAAGTTTACTTTTAGTTAGACCCGAAAATGTGATCAGGCTGTAGATGCACTGATCGGGTGCGTCACGCTATTGTGTGCATCGTGCTGTTTCAAATCATATCGAGGTGACGCATGCGCAATAATGACGACATTCGCGATCCATCCGGGCTCCGCGCGATGTTGACCGAGCAGATGGTGCTTGACCTCGTCCCTATCTCTCGCACCACGCTGTACAGGCTGGAGCGTTCCGGAAAGTTTCCGCGTTCGGTCTACGTCAGCCCGAACAGGCGGCTTTGGTTTCGCGATGAAGTCATCGCGTGGCAGACTGCCATCTATCAGAATGACGAGCGCAACCCCGAGCGAGGTCGTGGCAAGGGACGTAGTCGCCAACGCGTCGCCTAGATGCCGGTGACTATGGCTCTTGAAGCACCGGAGAGAAGCGCTGACCGCTCTCGGAGCGAAAGTTCCTGCCGAACTTGGGCTGAGGCCTATTGACGTCTAGATGAGCGGGCGGATTGCAGTGCATTCGATTCAATGACAATTGCAGTGCGAGGCTGGCGGATCCTCAATTGTCGGCCTATCCTCCGTCGAAGCGCCTTCGCGCTCGCCGGCTCTATGCAGAGGCCTAGAGAGTTGATCTGTCGCTCGATTATGCGGCACGCAAAAACGCTTCGTTCGGCGCATCAATCGGGAGCAAAGTCGCGGTCCGTCCTAGAACGGGAAGATGTGGGGTTTGATTCTTACGCGTCAGAACTGCGATGCGCGTTGGCGCCCCCGACCCAATGTCTTGCACGTCCAAAAACTTTGTCACGGCGCTATTCACAGCATTCGCATTCGGGCCAATCACTTCAAACAGGGCAACATGGTCATCAGCTTGTACCGCAGCATCGAATTCCCACGTGTCCGATTTACCCTTGATCTTCGCCTTTTGCTTAATTCTTCTTTGGCCGTAAACGTGATCCAGCTTCTCCCAAAGCACCGCCCGGGCGTCCGCGTGTTCAGTCGTGGCAAGAATGGTCGCGGTATTCTCGACAGCAGTCTTTGCGGCATTAGCAACCGATGCGACAACGACAACCAGTTCCTCGACCCCAACTTCCATCTCGAAAATCATGTTTCGGTCGAAGCGGACGCCGAAGCGCGCGGCAATATCACCAGCAAGTCGCACAAACGTTTTCTCGCCACCCATTAGACCTGCCTCTCGTCGGGCACCTCCCATGTCACTGACAAGAAAGCCATCCCGCAGGCGAGAAATTTCGACGCCGACCATCGACCCACCAGGGTAAAGCAGCGGCAACGACAGTCGCGCGGCGTCCGCCCCGGGGGTAATTCGGATCAGAGCCCGCGCAACTTCATCCGCTATTTGGGTGATGGATTTTTGAAGTTCGATCAGAGCAAGTACTCCTGCCACGGCGGGGCGGGGAAATCGTCCAGCCCCTGAATATTAAACTCTTGCGCCACCATACGCAAAAAACTCCGAAAACTCGTTAACGGTTCGGAGAATGGCACGGCAATGGGCAGATTGTGAGGGGGCAGAAAGGCTATGCCGCCGACCTTCGCGTTATCCTCGAAGCGGTGAATGTGACAATGCTCCACAACGGGGGGCACGTGTCCGAGACCGGCGGTTTTGCGGGCGATAGTATTGAAGTGTGGGTCAGCGGGCCAAGCGTCAATGCGGGAGATGTTCACAAACGAACGTCGGCCACCCGCGACCTCCAGCGTCGCCGTTACGTCATGCTGACGGCGATAGGCCCAAGCACTCAACCGAAGTCGGACGCCTTCCAAACCGACCCCGTTTTCGTCGGCCAGCGGAATGATAACCTCTGTCGTCTCGGCGGCCACAGTATGCAGCTCCGATTTCGACATGGAGTTCGTGCTCGGCGGAGGTGGCTCCGGATCGGACCACGAGGGCCATGACACAAGCGTCTTGCGCGCTGCGGCTATTTCAGCCCAACGTCGCTCGACCACCGGCTCCTTTGATTTCGCCGTTTTCCCCGCCACGCCCGCCGCCCGGAACTTCCCTTGATAGTACAACCCGGGAGCATTCTCGCAAGGGTTGGTTGCCGTTTTCGGGACAGGTTTAGTTGTGCCGCAGCACAGGATAATCCTCGTGGGCCGAAGAATTCAGGTCCCTTCCCACAGCAGGAATCACCGGTCACGAAAGGGGGCGTCGGCTCGTTCTATCTGACGCCTTGCTCGCTTACGCGGGCGCGAACCCGGAGCGAGATCGCCACGACAGGAGACAAGCCCAATTGCAGTGTCTCCCAATGCTCCATGCGTCGGCATTGAGCGCGCGCCGCAGCCATGGTTTCGCACAACTCGTTTTGGAGGCGACGCGCGGTGGCGATGGCGTCATCTGCCTGTTTGAGCAGGATGTCTCGTTTGGCTGGCGCGTGCATAATCAGGAAGAACCGGGATAGGTTCTGTCCGTTCCTTCGCCCCCATGAATTAATGTGCTCCAGAGAGGGGCGTTTGTGCTAATCTCCGGCCATCACCGACCAAGGCTCTGCCGTAGGCGTCGGTGGCTGAGAGACCTCTTGCGCTCCCGCCTATAGCGAGGAGCCAAGGATGGATCGGTCTCGCCAACTTCAACACTTAGAGCAAGCTGAGCGCCACCTGCTGAGTGGCGAGCAGAATGTTGCGAGCCAGGAGCAGTGTATCGAGGCCCTTGAACGTCACGGGCATGACACAGATCTGGCTCGCGCTCTGTTGGAAACATTCCTCTGCACGCAAGCGCAGTTTGTCGCGCACCGCGACCAGATCCGCCGAGAATTAAATCAGGCCGGAACGAATGCCTATCGTCTCGACCCACCACCGGCCTTCTTACATCGGCATTTTAGCAGCGGTGATCTTGATCATTGCTCTTATAGAGGCCAGCGCCGGAGGTTCGCGAAAGCGAGGTCCGTTACTTCTGCGCCAGCTTGATTGTTGAGACAGGCCATTTGCCGGGATGGCCAGCTATGGAAAGACGCAACCCGTGCGCCTCGTCCAAGTGTAATCCTTCGACGGTCCCGGCCTTGCCGTCAGTGAGCACGACTGCCTTGCCGATCAATTCCGCCTCGGCTTTGTGATATTCCCGCAGGAAGGCAGCGGCGTGCGCTTTAGCTCGGGGCATTTCCTAAGGCGTCTCGTCCCTATAGCGACGGTGCAGTTGCAAAACTGATCAGACTGGGCCGCGTTCCCAACGGACCTATTCAGCCACGGGTGCCGAAGTGCAGCGTTGCGGTGGCGGGATTGCAAGCTAGTCGCGCCCGGCGTCTCTGAAACTAGGGCCTATTGGGGCCTGGCGAATTTGAGGGAGGCACCGCCCTTCGCTAGAGAGCAACCGTAAGTCCTTGAACGTGAGATGATTTCCGCAGTTTAGGCGCCATTAAAATTGTGCTTGCGGCCAGGACCACACGGTTTTGCCGTACGCAGGCAGATCCCGCTTCGCCCAAAGGGCTTGGCCGGACACGGCGCCGTTCGTCCGACGCGGCTTGCGAGGTGCTCACGAGGCTCGGCTCAATCCACTGCCCCGCCCTGCCACTCACATCCGCGACGGCGCCGCCCACGTCCACCGCAGCCCGATCCGCGGCTCGTGACGACGTACGACCGCCCCTTTTCGCCGGATCAGGATCGGCGACACATACGCCAAATCCGAATTTCGGTAAAGCGGAATATTTTGACGCGAGGTGGTTGACCAAGGCTTGGCTGTTTGCCAGTCGGCCCGTGCAATTCCTGGTAGGTCGGGTTATCCCACGCGGCGGGTGCGGGCCCTGGTCTCCCAGCGATCCAGCATCTGGCCGAGTTCACCGAGGGCGGGGAGCGGAGTGTCGTTGGTGTTCGCAGGCACGGTCGGGCTCAGCCAGTCCGGCTGCGTGTAGCCGCCCGAGCGGCGAGCCGCGGCACGCCGTTTGCGGGACTTGAAATCGCGCGTGACATAGCCGGCCGCATACGCGGTCCCGAGCAACACGATCAATGTGATGACACCTTGCACCATTGGCTGCGACCTTTCGTGCAAAAACTTCTGCGCAGCAATAGGGGCGAGGTCAAGGCTTGACGGGGCCCAAACTGGGGCCCGGTCGAGCACGACACGAATGGGTCGCCTCCTGCACGAGCGGAACAGCCATGCGCAAATGATGCGGCATCGTCCGTGACAACAGTCAGCGGCGCCGCCGGACCTCGCCGGCGCCGTATTGTCCGGATAGCATCGTCGTTGAGAGAAGAATCATCGATGTCGAATCCATGCGCGTTGTGATTTGCGGCGGCGGCGTGATCGGGGCTTGCACGGCCTACTTCCTGCGTCGTCGCGGGGTCGACGTAATCGTGGTTGAGCGAACCGACATCGCAGCCGCGGCATCTGGCAAGGCTGGCGGCTTCCTCGCGCGGGACTGGTGCGCCGGCACGCCGCTCGATGCGCTGGCACGTCGCAGCTTCGCGCTTCACGCGCAATTGCCGGAAGAGATTGCAGGCGATTGGGGCCATCGGCCGATGAGCACGTATAGCGGCTATGTTGCGCCCGATCGCGACCCGCGCCGGAATGCGCCGTCCGTGCTCGACTGGCTGAGCGAGGGCATCGTCATCGCACGGCGCATCGGAACGACCGAGACGACCGCGATCGTTCATCCCAGGAAATTCACCTTGGCGATGATGAATGCGGCGATCGCAGATGGCGCCGAGCTTCGCCATGACCGCGTCACCGGCATCGTCCGCGATGCGGATGGGAGGCGCGCGAAGGGTGTCGAGATCGACGGCGGCATCATCGAAGCCGATGCCGTTGTGATCGCGATGGGACCGTGGTCGCTGCTCGCGGCGCAATGGATGAGCCTGCCCGCTGTCTATGGACAGCGCAGCCCGAGCATCGTGTACGACCTCGGCCCCAACGCACCCGCCGATGCGTTGTTCCTGGAAACCGAGATCGATGGCGACGCGGCGTCGATCGAGGTGTTTCCACGCGCCGATGGAAGCGCGCATATCACCGCGCTCTCCGACATCGCGCCGCTGCCCCTCGATCCGGCGACCGTGACGCCTGACAGCGAGGCGATCGTGCGCCTGCAAGCCATGTCCGAACGGCTGTCGCCGCTGTTTCGCCCGGAGATGATCATGGCGCAGCAGGCCTGCTTCCGCCCCGTGACCGAAGACGGCCTGCCGCTGATCGGCCGGATACCGGAAAGCGAAGGGCTCTATGTCGCGACCGGGCATAATGTGTGGGGCATCCTGAATGCGCCCGCCACCGGCGAAGCCTTGGCGCAGCTGATCATGGATGGCGTGACACGAGACGTGAGCCTCGCGCCATTCGACCCGGGCCGGCTTCAACCGCTCGACCCATCGTTGCTGCAAGCGCGCTGAGCCTGCGCGACGGCTGCCTTGCACACCCGCGATACACTCGCATGCCCGCCGACGAAATCTGCATGCCTGGGTGCGGAATACCGGGTCTGCCGTGCCCGATATTTGCGCAGCTAGACTTTAGTCCCCATCGTACAATCCTGAATACAGTTTTACTTGCCGAGGATGCTCTCGCCGTTATAGTCCGCCCCAATTGCTCAAAGAAGCTTGAGTGAAGGGAGATAACAACATGAATAAAGCACTCTCTGGTGCATTGCGAAGTGCGTTTGGTGCGGCCGCGGCGGGCGCATTGTTGGCGGCCTCAGGTGCGGCCTTTGCGGCCGATCCGATCAAGATCGGCGTGATCGCGGAAGCGCAGGCGATTGCCGGCGCATCGATCCCGCAGGCGGCGCAGCTCGCCGCCGAAGAGATCAACGCCGCGGGCGGCGTGGACGGCCGCAAGATCGAGATCATCGGCTACGACAATCACTCCTCCTCGGCAGATTCCGTTCGCGCGTTTCAGCGCGCGGTGAACGAGGACAAGGTCAATGCCGTCATCGCCAGCTATATCAGCGAAGTGGTGCTGGCGCTGGAACCGTGGGCGGCGCGGCTGAAGACGCCGTTCGTCACGCCGGGTGCGGCCTCCAACGAGATCAGCAAGAGCGTCCACGCCGATTACGAGAAGAACAAGTACACATTCCACGGCTATCTGACCTCGGCGGCGCTGGCGCTCTCGGTCTGCGACGGCGCCAAGGATCTGCTCGTCGACAAGCTGCACATGAAGACCGCCGTCATCATGAGCGAGGACGCCGCCTGGACCAAGCCGCTCGATATCGGCTACGAGGAGTGCCTGCCCAAGATCGGGCTGAAGGTGCTCGACCACATCCGCTTCTCGCCTGACACCACCGACTTCACCCCGATCTTCAACAAGATCGAAGGCTCGAAGCCCGATGTGATCATCACCGGCATCTCCCATGTCGGCGTGCAGCCGACGGTGCAGTGGAAGAACCAGCAGGTGCCGATCCCGATGTTCGGCATCTCGTCGCAGGCGACCAACGAGACCTTCGCCAAGGACACCAACCAGGCGGCCGAAGGCGTGCTCTACCAGGGCGTCTCCGGGCCCGGCGTGGCCGTGACGCCGAAGTCGGTGCCGTTCGCGGAAAACTTCAAGAAGAAGTTCGGCAACTATCCCTCCTATGCCGGCTACACCGCCTACGACGAGGTCTATTACCTCGCCGACGCCGTGAAGCGCGCCGGCTCGACCGACGCCGACAAGCTGGTCGATGCGCTGGAGAAGACCGACTGGGAAGGCACGATCGGCCGCGTCCAATTCTACGGCAAGGACGATCCGTTCACTCACTCGATCAAATACGGCAAGGGCCTGATCACCGGGTTGATGCTGCAATGGCAGGACGGCAAGCAGATCGCGGTCTGGCCCAAGGACGTCGCCAAGACCGAGATCAAGTTCCCGAGCTTCATCAAGCTCAGCAACTGATCGGAGACGCTCCCGGGACGACCTCCCGGGAGCTTCCACTTGCGGCCCCTCCCGCAGCACCTTTCCTCAAAGCGGCAGCTAGGCTGCCACCCGGCCAATCATAGATGCGAGCTTTCCAGATCCTGATCGATGGCTTTGCCATCAGCGCTCTCTACGCTCTCGGTGCCACCGGCTTCACGCTGATCTTCGGCGTCTCAGGCGTGCTCAACCTCTCCCACGGCGCGATCATGGTGGCGGCAGCGGTGGCGGCCTGGGCCGCCGCCAGCATCCTCGGCGTCGGCACCTATGCCGGCGCGCTGATCGGGGTCGGTGTCGCGCTCCTCACGGCGTTCGCCACTTACTTCGCGGTGGTGAAGCCCATTCAGGACTCCCGGCGCATTCCGAATGAGGAAAAGGAGATCTTCGTCCTCACGGGCACCCTGCTCTGGGGCATCATGATCCAGGAGCTGATCGCCTATTTCTTCACCAACAACGCCAAGACGGTGCTGCCGATCGTCGAAGGCGTCGTCGACATCCTCGGCGTCCGCACGCCGACAAACGAGATCTTCACCGCGATCGTGTGCTGCCTCGTGATCGGACTGCTGTGGCTGCTGGTGAACCGCACCCGCACCGGCAAGGCCGTGCTGGCGGCCTCCATGAATCCCCGCGGCGTGACGCTGCTGGGCCTCGAGCTCACCAACATCTACATCGTGGTCTGGACGATCTACGGCATCCTCGCCGGCATTGCCGGCGTGCTGCTCGGCATGTTCTTGGGGGTCAGCTCCTACAGCGTGGGGCCATTGACCGCGAGCGCGTTCTCGATCGTCGTGCTCGGCGGCCTCGGCAGCGTCTCCGGCTCGCTGATCGCAGCCTTCGTTGTCGGCTATCTCGAAACGTTGACCGCTTATCTGGTCTCGCCCGCCTACCGCACCATTCCGGCGCTGCTGCTGCTCGTGTTCGTGATGTACATCCGGCCCCAGGGCCTTCTGGGGAGGCGCTGAGATGGCTGGCTTCTTTACCTCGCGCCTGTTCTTCGTCTCGCTGGCGCTCGTCATCGTCGCGGCGACGCTGCCGCTTTATGTCTCCGGCTATGTGCTCGGCCTCCTCACCGTCGCGTTCTATTTCGGCGTGTTCGCGATGGCCTGGGACCTGCTGTTCGGCTTCGCGGGCGAAGTCAATTTCGGCCCGACGTTCCTGATCGGCGTCGGCGCGTACACCGCCGGCATCCTGAATGCCCAGTTCGGCTGGTCGGTGTACGTCTGCATCGTGCTCGGCGCGCTCGCTTCCGTCATCGCCGGTCTCGTGCTGGCGCTGCCGGCCTTGCGCGTGCGCGGGCCGTATTTCGGCCTGACCACGCTGGTCGCGGTCCTGATGCTGCAGAACTTCGTCGTCGTGTTCGCCGATCTCACCGGCGGCGAGATCGGGCTCACCATCCCCGACGTCATCACCATCAATGCCGGCGCCAACTACTGGATCGCGCTCGGCTTCATGACGATCTCGGCGGCGATCCTGTACGGCCTGTCGCAATCGCCTGTCGGCCTCGTGCTGCAAGCCAGCGGCCAGGATCCGGTGCAAGCAGGCGCGCTCGGCTTCAACATCGTCAAGCACAAGCTCGCCGCCTTCGTCGTCAGCGCGTTCTTCTCTGGATTGTCGGGCGCGCTGCTGGTGTTCTATTTCGGCACCGCCTCGGTCGGCACCGTGGTTGACGTCGCGGTCGGCGTCAACGTGATCGTCTCCGCCGTGCTCGGCGGCCGACGCACCGTGCTCGGCGCCGCGCTCGGCGCGATCTTCCTGATCGTGGCCGGCGAATTTCTGCGGCCGACCGGCGAGCTCGCGACCTTCATCGTCTCGGCGGTCGCCTTGCTCGTCGTCCTGTTCTTCCCCGGCGGCTTTCTCGGAGCGGCCCTCTCGCGCGAGGCTCGCTCGTAATGGATCAGAGGCTTTCCAACCGGCCCGTGCTCGAAGTCCGCGGCCTGACCAAACGCTTCGGTGGATTGACCGCGGTGAAGAATCTCGGCTTCGACGTCAATGCGGGCGAGATCTTTGGCCTGATCGGGCCGAACGGCTCGGGCAAGTCCACCGCGATGAAGAGCGTGATGGGCATCGAGCGCCCGACATCAGGTGACGTGATCTTCGAAGGGGAGAATGTCGCCGGCCTGCCCGCGCACAAGATCGCGCGCAAAGGCTTCGGCATGGTGTTCCAGCACTCGCGGCCGCTGAACCGGCAGACGGTGCTGGAGAACATCATGGTGGCGCTGCTGCCGGACAGCCTGTTCATGCTATTCCCGGACAAGGCGCTGGTCGAGCGCGCCAAATGGATCGCCGACCGCGTTGGCCTGGGAGCCGTGATGAATCGCCGCCCGCCGACGCTGCCCTTTGCCGATTTGCGAAGACTCGAGCTCGCGAAAGCCATCGCGCGCGATCCGAAGGTGGTGCTGGTCGACGAGCCCTTCGCCGGCCTGACCCGTGCCGAGGTCGACGTGTTCTCCGACCTGATCCGCAGTTTTCGCGACGAGGGCCGTGCGGTGATGCTGGTCGATCACAACGTCAAGAGCGTCGCGGCACTCGTCGATCGCGTGCTGGCGATGTATCTCGGCGAGGAGATCGTCACCGGCAGGGCCGACGAGGTCATGAAGAACGAGACGGTGCGGCGGGTCTATCTCGGCGGCGCCATCGAGACCCATGCCCGGCCGGAGACCAGCTTCAAGGACAAGGTGCCGCTGCTGCAGGTCGAGAATGTCAGCGTCCATTACGGCAAGGCGCAGGCGCTGGAGAATGTCTCGATCCATATTCACGAGGGCGAGTTCGTCTCCATCGTCGGCCTCAACGGCGCGGGCAAGACCACGCTGTTCAACACCATCTCCGGGTTCCTGCCCTACACCGGTGAAATCGTGCGCGGCGGCGAGAAGCTGCGCGGCACGAGCCCCGCCAGGATCGCGCGCAGCGGCCTCGTGCAGTGCCCTGAATCGCGAGAGCTGTTCGGCGAGATGAGCGTGCGCGAAAATCTCGATCTCGGCGGCCAGCATCTCGATGACGACGCAAGGGCGAAGCAGCTCGCCTGGTTGTTCGAGCTGTTCCCGATCCTCAGAGAACGCCAGGGCCAGATGGCGCAGACACTGTCCGGCGGCGAGCAGCAGATGCTTGCAATCGGCCGCGCCTTGATGATGCAGCCCCAGATCCTGATCCTGGACGAGCCGACGCTGGGCCTCGCGCCCGTCATCCTCGAGCTGCTCTCCAAGGCGCTCACGAGGCTGCGGCAGACCACGTCGATCACCGTGCTGCTCGGCGAGCAAAACGTCACCTTCGCGCTGCCGCACGCCGACCGCGTCTATGTGCTGGAGCACGCACGGATCGTCTGGGAGGGCGATCCCGGCCGCTTCGCCGCGGAGGCCGGCGCCGATTTTCTCTAATCACGTATCAACAACGGAAAAACGCAGGAAACAAAAGAAAGGGAAACGACCATGGGATCATCGACGGCTCTGGGTTCTGCCCTCCTCACCTCGGCGCTGGCGCTGTGCCTCGCCGCCCCCGCCTACGCGCAGGCGAACGATCCGATCAAGATCGGCGTCATCGCCGAGGTGCAGTCGATCGCGGGGGCTGCGACGCCGGGCGGCGCACAGATCGCCGCCGACGAGATCAACGCCAAGGGCGGCATCCTCGGCCGCAAGGTCGAGATCGTCACCTATGACAACAAGAGCTCCTCGGCCGACTCGGTCCGCGCGTTCCAGCGCGCGGTGAGCGAGGACAAGGTCTCGGCGGTGATCGCGAGCTACATTTCCGAAGTCGTGCTGGCCCTGGAGCCCTGGGCGGCGCGGCTGAAGATGCCGCTGATCACGCCGGGCGCCGCCTCGAACGAGATCACCAAGGCTGTTCACAGCGACTACGAGAAGAACAAGTACACCTTCCACGGCTATCTGACCTCGGCCGCGCAAGCGCAGCTCGTTTGCGACGCGGCGAAGGACCTGCTCGTCGACAAGATGCACATGAAGACGGTCGCGATCATGAGCGAGGACGCCGCCTGGACCAAGCCGCTCGATATCGGCTACGAGGCCTGCCTGCCCAAGGCGGGCTTGAAGGTTGTCGAGCACGTGCGCTTCTCGCCCGACACCACCGACTTCACGCCGATCTTCAACAACATGGAGGCCAAGAAGCCCGACGTGATCGTGACAGGCATCTCGCATGTCGGCGTGCAGCCGACGGTGCAGTGGAAGAACCAGCAGGTGCCGATCCCGATGTTCGGCATCAGCGCGCAGGCGCTGAGCCCGACCTTCTGGAAGGACACCAATGGCGCGGCCGACGGCGTGCCGTCGCTCGCAGTCGCGACGCCCGATGTTGCCGTCACCTCCAAGACAAAGCCGTTCGCCGCCGCCTTCAAGGCCAAGTTCGGCACGCCGCCGGCCTATACCGGCTACACCGCCTATGACGACGTCTACATCATCACCGACGCCATCAAGCGCGCCGGCTCGACCGATCCGGACAAGATGGTCGCGGAGATGGAGAAGACCAATTTCGAGGGCACGATCGGCCAGATCCAGTTCTACGGCAAGGACGACGAGTTCACCCATGGCATCAAGTCCGGTCCGGGCGCGGTGACCGGCCTGGTCTTCCAATGGCAGGACGAGAAGCAGGTCGTGGTCTGGCCCGAGAAGATCGCGGATGGCAAGCTGAAGTTTCCGAACTTCGTGAAGCTGTCGCAGTAAGCGGAAGGGCGGCTCCGCAAGCGCGCGATGCCCGGGCCGAGCCCGGGCATTTCGTTTTTGCCCTTGCTGCCAGGCACTCTTGCAAATTCGGCAAGGTCGATCAAAGTAAGGACCGGCACGCAGGCAGCTTTCAAGAATCTGCGGCTCACCAAGGAGGACGCATGCTCCCCTATGTCGCCCACGATCCTCGCTTCGAGCGGCTGGTCATCGGCCATGTCAATCTCGAAAAGCTTTTCACCGGTTGCCGCTGGGCCGAGGGCCCCGCCTACTTTCCGGCCGGGCGCTACTTGATCTGGTCCGACATTCCGAACAACCGGATGATGCGCTTCGACGAAACCGACGGCTCCGTGTCGGTGTTCCGCGCGCCGAGCTTCAACTCCAACGGCAACACCACCGATCGACAAGGACGGCTGGTCAGTTGCGAGCACTTCATGCGGCGCGTCAGCCGGACCGAGCACGACGGCTCGATCACCGTGCTGGCCGACGCCTTCGAGGGCCGCCGGCTGAATTCGCCCAATGATGCCGTTGTCAAATCGGACAATTCGATCTGGTTCTCCGATCCGACCTACGGCATCGACAGCGACTATGAAGGGCAGCAAAGCCCGTCCGAGATCGGCGCCTCCAACGTCTACCGGATCGATGCCAGCTCCGGCGCCATCACGCGCGTCGTGTCCGACCGAGTGCAGCCCAATGGACTCGCTTTCTCGCCCGATGAAACCAGGCTCTACGTCGCCGACACCGGCGCCACGCATGTGCGCGGGCTGCCGCCGACGATCTGGTCTTATGAGGTGAAAGGACAGACCGTCGGGGAAGCCTCGCTGTTCGCCACCTGCCCGGACGGGCTCTATGACGGCTTTCGCGTCGACATCCACGGCAATATCTGGACCTCCGCGGGCCGCAGCGTGTTCTGCTATGCGCCCGACGGCACCCATCTCGGCACGGTCCCGATCGGCGAGATCGTCGCCAACGTCTGCTTCGGCGGCCCGCGCCGCAACCGCCTCTACATCTGCGGACAGACCTCGCTGTATTCGATCTATCTCAACACGCGCGCGGCGGTTTAAGGACGTGCTCGCGGCGTCGCGTCAACTCGTGACGCGTTCGCCGCGGCCGTAGACCAGCAGCATGAAGATGATCACGAGGCCGTAAATGACCTGGCGGCCGGCCTCGGGCATGTCCATGATCGACAGCACGCTGTTGAGCAGCACGATCAGCACGACGCCGATCAGCGTGCCCAGATAGCGGCCGCGGCCACCGAGGATGTTCGTGCCGCCGATCACGACCGCCGCGATCGATGGCAGCAGATAGGCATCTCCCATGCCCTGATAGGCCTTGGTGGAGTAGCCGGCGAGTAGCACGCCGGCGAGCGCGGCGGCGAGACCGCAAAGCACGAAGCAGATCACGGTGATGCGCCGGGTATCGACGCCAGCGAGATACGCGGCTGCCTCCTTGTTGCCGATGGCGTACACGTAACGTCCGAGCGCTGTGCGCTGGAGGATGACGGCAACGATGACAGACACTCCGGCCCAGACAAACAAGGCATTGGGGATGCCGAACGTGCGGTCGCCGGCGAGCATCCGCATCAGATCGGTGGCGGCGGTCTGCGGCGCATAACCGCCCGTATGGGCCACCATCAGGCCGCGCATCACCGCGTTGACGCCGAGGGTGAAGATCATCGAGGGCACGCGCAGATACGCAACACCGATGCCGTTGATGAGGCCGACCAAAAGCCCGATGCCGAGCCCGACCGGAATGGCGAGCGGTCCGCCGATCGACGTCGCCATCATGGCGGCGGCGGCGAGCGTCCAGGGCACCGACAGATCGATCTGGGCGATCAGGATCACCATCATCATCCCGGCGGCGACGATGCCGAGGAAGGCGCCGATCTGAAGCTGTTGCAGCAAATAGGTCGGCGACAGCAACGGTGCGCTGCCGAAGCGGGCAAAGGTATAGACCGTGCCGGCCACCAGGATGACGAGGATGAACAGGGCCGCGATCAGGATCGGGCGGTCGTCGCGCGAGAGACTGAGAGAGGCCGAACTCATCGAAACAGCTCCAGCGTATTCTTGACGCGCAGGACCCCCAGCGCGCCGATGCTGACCGCCGCCAGCAGGATCAGGCCCTCGAACAGCGGCTGCAGCAGCGGCGCGATGTCGAAGATCCGGAAGAAGAACGAAATGACGCGCAGCACCATGGCGCCGAAGATCGAGCCGATCGCGCTGCCGGTCCCGCCCAGCAGCGACGTGCCGCCGATCACGACGGAGGCGATCGAGTTGAGCGTGTAGGCGCCGGCCTGCGGGATGTCGGCATTGCCCGAGGAGGTCTGGATGGCGAGGAACAGGCCGCCGCAGCCGGCGAAGAAGCCGGCGAGCGTGAAGGCCGCGATCTTGGCGCGGTCGATCGGCAGGCCCGACATGTAGGCGGCGCCTTCGGCCGAGCCGACCGCATAGACGGCGCGGCCAAGCACGGAGCGGCGGAACGGCACCCAGACCAGCAGCGCGATCAGGATCAGCAGCACGAAGGGCACCGGAATCCAGGCGACCGGCGCAAACCAGCTTGCCGCGCCGTCATCGAAGATGTGAACCGTCGCCGCGAAATCTCCGAGCGAATTGGTCAGCGCCCAGTTGAGATCCTCGTCGATCTTGCCGCCCGGCGTCGGCCGCAGGAACAGCGCGATGCCGATATAAACAGCGCCGGTCGCGAGCGTCGCGATGATCGGCTGGATGCGTCCATAGACGACGATGCAGCCATTGATGAAACCGGCCAGCGCGCCGGTGGCAAGACACACAACGATGCCGAGCAGGATACCGCTGACGCCACCGGGAAACGTCCCAAGACCGAGATGCAGGCCGAAGATCTCGAGATGCAGCGGGGTGCCGTCCGCCACGCCCGTGAGCAGATAGCTCGCGAAACAGCCCACCATGGTCATGACGGCGCCCACGGAAAGGTCCAGCCCCGATGCCAGCACCGGCACGGTCTGGGCCATCGCCAGCATGGCAAGCGCAAAGATCTCGTCCCCATTCTGCACCAGAACCGCCGACGAGAAACCCTTGGGGTGAGCGAAATTGTAGAGCAGATAGAGGACCGCGAACAACAGGACGGCGGTGACGATGCCGATGTTCTGGCGAATCCGGATGGCGACATCGTCAAGCATGGGCGGCTCCGGAACTCTCCGGCGTCGCGCCGTCGATGTTCAGCGCGCTCGCGATGATATTAGTCTCGGTGAGGTCGTCGCCTTCGAGCTCGCGCACGATGCGCCCGTCATACATGATCGCCACCCGGTTGCAGCAGCCAATGAGTTCATCGTAGTCGGTCGAGTAGAACAGGATGGCGGCGCCCTGGTCGGCGAGCTCGCGCATCAGGCGGTAAAGCTCCTGCTTGGTGCCGACGTCGATGCCGCGGGTGGGGTCGTTGAGCAGGATGATCTTGGGGTCGGTCATCAGCCATTTGGCGAGAACGACCTTCTGCTGGTTGCCGCCTGACAGCGTGGATACCGCATCGCCCGGCGCCCCGATCTTGATTTGCAGCCGTGCGATGGCGCGCTTGATCGCCTCGTTCTCGCGGGCGCGGTCGACCAGAGGTCCCTTCGAGATCGCGTCGAGCGAGGCGATCACCAGATTGTCGGCGATCGACATCGGCAGCATCAGGCCTTCGGTCTTGCGATCCTCCGGCACCAGCGCGATGCCGACCGATTTCGCCGCGGCCGGGGACGCTGGACGCACCTCGCGGCCTTCGACGGTGATCTGCCCGGAGACGCCGCGCAGCACGCCGAACAGCGCCAGCAGCAGCGATTTCTGTCCCTGGCCATCGAGCCCGCCGAGGCCGACGATCTCGCCGGCGCCGACGCGAAGCGAGATATGGTCGAGGTGCCGGTCCCAGCTCAGATTCTCGACATCAAGCACCGGCTTCGGCGCTTCCCGCGCAGGCTTGGGCGGATATTGGGCCGCGATGTCGCGCCCGATCATGAGCTGAACGATATCGGCGGTCGAGCGCTTGCCCTTGTCGAATGTCTCGATATGGCGTCCGTTGCGGAACACGGAGGCGCGGTCGGCAAGCGCCTCAACCTCGTGCATCCGGTGCGAGATGTAGAGGATGGCAACGCCCTCGGCCTTGAGCCGCGCCAGCATGGCGTACACCTTCTCGACATCCGCGCTGGTGAGGGCCGAGGTGGCTTCGTCGAGGATCAAAAGCTGCGGCTTCTTGCCGAGGGCCTTGGCGATCTCCACCACCTGGCGCCGCGACAGCGGCAGGTCGCGCACGCGCATCAGCGGGTTGACGTCCTCGCAACCGATCTCGGCCAGCAGCTGCTCGGCGCGTCGGCGCTGCGCCCGTGCGTCGATGAGACCGAAGCGGCGCGGCGGCGACGCGATCGAGATGTTGTCCGCGACCGAGAGGTCGGGCATCAGCGACAATTCCTGAAAAATGCAGACGACGCCGGCTGCATTGGCCGCCGACGGCGTCGCGAAGCTGACATCACGACCATCCAGCCGCATGGTGCCGCTATCGGGCTGGACCACGCCGGCGATGATCTTGATCAGCGTCGACTTGCCGGCGCCATTCTCGCCCAGCACCGCGTGGATCTTGCCGCGCTCGCAGGCGAAGTCGACGCCTTCGAGCGCGCGCACGCCGGCGTAACGCTTGGAAATTCCGGACAAGGTGAGGAAGGCAGATTGACTCAGGATGGCGTCTGGCATGACGGGGCTCACGCAGCGGCGGCCCGGCAAAGGCCGGGCCGCGACCGTGACATCAGAAGTCGGCTCACTGGGTGTTCTTTTCGCTCTGCGACATGATCTCCGGCGCCGTGAAGTTGACGCCACAGGGCGTGAACTGGTTCGGCGCGAAGAAGTTGGCGTTGAGGTCCGGCCAGTAATTGACCCCGGGCTTCAGGTCCTTGTAGGTCGCGACCGGGATCGGGATCGAGATCAGCTGCGGCATGACATTGCCTTGCAATGCGGAGATCGCCGCCTTGGTGGCGATGGCGACCAGCGCCGGGGACTGTCCGTAGGACATGCCCTTGAGCCCGTCCTTGGCGTGATCGGCGATCTGCTTGCGGTACTCGTTCTCGCCCTCACCCGACATCGGAACGAAGGGGTGCTTGGCCGCCATCATCGCCTGGACCGTGCCATCGGAGCCGCCTTGCGTGAACACGCCGTCGAAATGGCCATGAACCGCGAGCGCGTCCGCCGTCACTTTCTGGGACGTGCCGGTGTCCCAATTGCCGACCACTTCCGTGATCTTGAAGCTGTTGCCCGGCGCTTCCATGACTTCGCGGAAGCCGAGATGGCGGTCACGGTCGACCGAGTTGCCCGGCAGGCCGCGGACCTCGAGGATGTCGCCGCTCTTCTTGCCGCTCTCATCCATCAGCCACTTCGCCGACATGCGG
Source organism: Bradyrhizobium sp. USDA 4472 (assembly GCF_054058595.1). NCBI lineage: Bacteria > Pseudomonadati > Pseudomonadota > Alphaproteobacteria > Hyphomicrobiales > Nitrobacteraceae > Bradyrhizobium > Bradyrhizobium sp. USDA 4472. The sequence continues at coordinate 4,561,219 of NZ_JBSSAM010000001.1, read as the reverse complement.
CCCATCTCCTTCTGGTCCTCGTTGACCATCATCACCTTGTCGGTGTCGAGGACGTTGTCGAAGGGCACCACGACGACGTTGTTCTTGTCGGCGAGGCGGATGATGCGGTCGAAGCCGTCAGGCGCGACCGCGATGGTGACGATGGCGTCAAAGCCCTGATTGATGAAGTCCTCCATCGCGCCGAGTTGCGCTGCAACATCGGTGCCGGTCGAGACGACCTTGAACTCCTTGATGTTCTCCTTGATGCCCGGCTGCTCGGCAAAGGCCTTTGCGGTCTTCACCATCTGGATGCGCCAGGTGTTGCCGACGAAGCCGTTGACGAGCGCGATCTTGTAGGGACCGGGCTTCTTGTCCCACTGGAAGAACTTGGTTTGGGACGACCAGGGCTTGAAGCACGCGGGATCGGCACCCGGACCGGAAACGACCTTGGGCCCTGCGAGGGCGCTGACCGAGGACAGCAACAGGCCAACGCAAGCGAGCCCCGTCAAACGAAGCGTCCATACCATATCACTTCTCCTGAGCTTTTGTTTTCCACCCTTAACGTGGCACGATGGCCAAGCCGGGAATTGGGCTTCCCGTGCGATTTACCGCACTAGGATGGCACGCCACGTCGGATGCGCACAAGCCGGATGCGGGCCACGGGTCCTGTCCCGCCGCGAATGCGTGAAGCAGGATCATCACAATTGCGGGAGACGATATGTCGCCGCGGCGAGGCCGAAATATACGCGCGACAAGCAGATGCTCGCGTCCGGCTCGATGCAGCGCAATCGAATGATTGCGAACCAAAGGCTGGCGCAGTGCAAAAAGAATGATACTCAGGGAAAAATGCCGACGCGATCGTGGTCGGCCGCGCGTCCGAATTGCCTGGTGCGGCGCATGTTGACTTTCATGCAGGCCCTTCAAATACTCACAAAAAACAGTCGCAAACGACTGACCGGAGGGAGGGATGGGATGCCGACTTCACGCAGGCAGCTGCTGAAGGGTACGGCGGCTGCCGCCGCCACACTCAGCATCGATTGGACCCGGGCCCAGGCGCAGGCCGAGAATTTGCGCATCGGACTGATCTACGACCTCACCGGACCATTCGCCGCGGGCGGCTCGGTCGCCTCCTCGGTCGGCGCGCAGATCGCCATCGATCTCGTCAACGAGAAGGGCGGCATTGGCGGCAAGACCAAGATCGTGCCCGTTCCCGCCGACTCCCAGAGCAAGGCCGACGTCGCCATCAACGAGGCCGAGCGCCTGATCAGCCAGGAGAAGATCGACATCATCAACGGCGTCTATTCCAGCGCGCATGCCGTGCCGATGGCGGCGAAGGTCGAGCAGCAGAAGAAGATCCTCTGGATCACCACCGCCGTGTCGACCGCCGTGTTCAAGGACAAGAACCTGCAATATGTCTTTCGCGCGCAGATCCACTCCGACCAGTACGGCCAGGCGTTTGCAGGGTTTCTTTCCGAGCACGCCAAGGGCAAGCTCGGCATGGAGCCGAAGGACGTCAAGGTCGCACTGATCCATGAGGACGGCCCCTATGGAGTCGGTGTCGCCGCCGCCGACGAGGCCTATGCCAAGGAGGCCGGCATCCAGGTTGTGCTGCGCGAAGGCTATTCGGCCTCAGCGCCCGATCTTTCGGTGCTCGTGACCAAGCTCAAGCGCGCCAAGGTCGACGTGATCTCGCACGCCGGCTACAACCCGGACATCACGCTCTTCCTGCGCCAGGCGCGCGAAAGCGGGCTTCGGTTCAAGATGCTGTTCGGCGCCGGCGCCGGCTACAGCCAGCTCGACAAGCTGCGCGCGACCTTTGGTCCCGACATCGATAATTTCTGCAATATCGATCCGGTACCGGCACAGCTGCTGGATCCCTCGAAGCTTGCGCCGGGCATGGGCGAGCTGATCAAGACCATGGTGACGCGCTACCAGGCCAAGACCGGCGCGACCGACGTCCCGCCGCACTGTTCGATGGGTTTCAACCAGACCTGGGTGCTGCTGAACAACGTGCTGCCTGTCGCCAAGGAGAAGTATGGCAGCTTCGAGCCGGAAGCCATTCGCAAGGCTGCGCTTGACGTCGACATCCCGCCCGGCGGAACCATCCAGGGCTACGGTGTGAAATTCTTTCCGCCGGGGACGCCGCTCTCTGGCCAGAACGAACGCTCGACGCCGGTGGTGATGCAGAATGCCGGCGAGCACATCTCCGTGGTGTGGCCGACCAACATCCGCACGCAAGACCCGGTGTTTCCGCTGCCGAAGGGATCGACCTACGGGGCGTAGAGCACGCGGCGCGGCACTTCCCGCTCTTTCCGCCGTGGCGAAGGATGGCTTCGCGAAGCGACGCCCGGTGCGGGGTCGCTCTCCGCGCGTGGATCTCTCGTGATTTGAATTCGCGGCAACGTACCGCTCATCCGGCGCTTCGCGCCACCTTCTCCCGCAAGGGGAACGGAAAGCAGCGCCTGTCTCGCCGGCAACGTGGCGCCCCCAATCACTATCCGCCGCCCCTCCGCTATTCGCCATTGCAGACCGCGACACTTGCATCCAGGGGTCATTCTTTTCGCGCTGGAGCGGGATCTTCGACCATCTGGCAACTCACGCTCGGTGCGACAAAAAGTCTTTTTCAAACAAATGCTTCGCAGAGTGTGAACTGGATAACTAGCACCCGCTTCGTTTCGTACGTACAAGCCTATCAGCCAATCGCGCCTGGTTTTGGCACAAACGGCACACTGGCTCCGCATTTCGAAGCCGTCCAGCGCGGATCAGACATCTTCAGAAACGCGAATTCCACAGCTGGGGGTGACGATGCCCGCCATATTCGAATTACTCTACAAGGAATTTTGCCGCGCCCGCCTTTCCGAAATGCGCAAGCAGCTTTTGCTCACGGGCAAACATCCCAAACTTTTTCTGCCGGACGACGAGGCCGCCGACTCGGATGGGGTCGATCCGCAACACGAAGCCGAATTGAAGCGCACGCGGGAATAGTCACGTCGAGGCACTCCATTTTTAGGAGGCAACGTTGAATACGCCAGAAGTCTATGCTGCGTCGATTGCCTGTCTGTCTTGCTTGACCATAGCGGTGATGATGGCTGTCGGAGTCTGGTAGTGCTCGCACTTTCCTCGCCCCCTTGACGGAGAGGGTGGCTCACGCCGCAAGGGTTCGCGGCGAGTTCGAAGCAATTTGGCTTCTTCTACAACACCACGCGCCGCCCCTCTTCTGCGGCCCAATAGCCGGCATAGTTGACCTTGATGGTGTCATAGGCAAGCGCGAGATCCGACAGCGGCTGGCGGCCGGTCGCGGCGCATTCCATGAAATCCTGGATCTCCTGGAGATAGCCGCGCGTCCATTCCTCCTCGAGGCAGACATATTGCCATCCGGTCTTGCGGTCGACTTTTTCGGTGATGTAGACCGAGGCGAGCTTCTCCTCCGACGTCTGGTAGCTCATCAGATGATTGTTCGGGGTGATGTTGGCGAACAACGAGCCGCCGGACGTATAGGTCTCGATCAGGTTGCGTACCCCGCCCATGATCATATCGCCGGAGAACACGGTGGCCTTGGTGCCGTCGGAGAATGTCGCCGTCAACGTGCCCCAATCCTCGACATCAACAGGATTGGCCTTGATGTAGGTGCGCTCCTCCGGCTTGAGGATGGCCGTGACGTTGCCGACATCGCCGGTGACGCTGGCGACATGAATTTTCTCCCCTCGCGCGCGCGCCTCGACCTGCTTGAGATAGAGCACGGCAGAGAGCGGATGGCAGCCCATGCGGATCAGCGAGCCGCCGCCAGTCATCGCCCATTGCGCGGCATGCGCGGCGTGCGAGCCGGAATGGCTCTCCTCACCCTTCATGAACAGGACTTTGTCCTTCGTCGCCTTGATGATTTCAGCTGTCTTGGTGACCGCCGGCGCATAGATCCAGTCCTCGGCATACATGAACAGTTTTCCGGTACGCTCGATCGCGGCGCGCGTTGCGTTCATCTCCTCCATCAGGCGTTCATACATCAGCGCCTTCGGCACGCGCTTGCCGATCGGCTGCTTGTCGCCGTCCCGGCCGAAATAGCCGGCGAAAGGCTTTTCACAGATGACATGCTTGCCGGCCTGCATGGCCGCGACGATCATCTCGGCATGCAGATTTGGCGGCGTGCAGATGTCAACGACATCGAGTGCGCGGTCCGCAATCAGCTCCGCAAAGCTGCGGTAGACGCGCGCGATGCCGTGACGGGCGGCAAATGCAATGACGTGGTCGCCGCGCGCGGCGACCGCAGCAACCTCGACGTCCACGCCATAGACGCGCCGCAACGCATACATGTGCAGCTCCGACACGAAGCCGCAGCCGACGAGTCCGACCCTGATCCTGGCCATGGTGCCCCCTTGCTTTGGGCGGCACTATAGCGCCAAGGCAGAGCTATTGCACCGAGACGCGCACCACGCCTGCGCTCATCATGCCGAGCGCGCGGGCGGCGGGCACCGAGAGATCGACGATGCGGCCGCGGATGAAGGGACCGCGATCATTGACGCGGCATTGAATCGTCCGCCCGCTGTAGGAAACCCTGAGAATGCTGCCGAATGGACGCGTCCTATGCGCACAGGTCAGCTCGCCGTTTTTCGCGGCTTTGCCGTATCCATAATATGAGGCAAGTCCGCTTTCAGCGTGGGCGACGGAAAATGCAGAAAGCGAGAAACTGGTCAGACAAAACAATAAGCTCGGATGCGCTCGCACGGCACCGCTCCCGGTTGGCCTTGCCCGGCGCAGCAACGTCCTCCGGTTCCAGATGGTTCCGGGAACCCCGCCGGGCATTGCCCGGCGGGTCCATCACACATTGTTACTGCTTGTGAAAAACCAGCGTCCGCACCTCGATGCTCTCGCGCGGCGCAGCATCCCGGGGCGTGGTCGGATCGACGAAGGCCGTGTGCGGCCCAAAGCGCGTGCGGCCGTCCGTTGCGGAATCATAGCATTTCAGCAGCAGCGCTTCGTCGGCCGTCATCTCGGGGAAATAGAACCAGCGGTGGTTGGGATTGTATTTCACCGAATAAGTCTCGCCGCGGCGATTGGGATAGATCAAGTCGGAGGCGACGAGATCCTCGGGCGCAACAGTCGTGCCGTCGGCTACCGCGAGCGGTGAGTCCCGCAATGGGCCGCGGATCGGCCGCCACAAATTGATCACCTGGACGCGGCCCTTGAGCAACTCATCGGCCTCCTCAGGCAGATGCTCGCGCACGCGATTGGCGCCGGACACGATGGTCTGATCGACATGGACCCGGGTTGCCGGCTGACGCGGGCCGCCATCGCGAATATCAGGAGCGCCCTCGACGCGCTTGCGCACGGTATGATCGAAGATGACAACGCGATCGGCCTTCAGGGTCGCGCGCAGGAATGCCTCGACGGCGGGATAGTAGACCGCGCGGATTTCCTCGTCGTTGTAAAAGTCCTTGACGTGGGTCGGATGGCGCACCAGCGCAAAACCTTCGCGATCGAGCGAGAAGCTCCCGGCGATCAAGCGCGCATCGAAGATGGGCACCAGATGCGGCTCCGGAAGAGATGTGCTCTTGGGCTCGCCCGGCGGCGGATCGAAAGCGTAGGTGCGCGGCTTTCCCGAGACTGGCGCGAGGTAGTTGAGTTCAGCGGTGACGAAGGGAAGCGATTCGATTTTTGTTTCTTGCAGGCCCATGGCCGGTCTCCCGATGTGGTCGTCTGAAGGATTTTTGACGGGATGGAGCAGGCCGCAAGGGAGGCGGTGCAAATAGCAATGCGGGTGTCGTGGCGAGCCGGAAATGCAGAAGGAACGTTTCGCGGGAGGCAGGTGCGCGTTGATCACCTTCTCCCCTTGCGGGAAAAGGCGGGGAAACGCGCACTCAGCCCTGACCGTGTTTCCGTCGCTCTAGCGCTCACCAATAATGGCGGTAGTACGGTCGGTAATAGGGCCGGTAGTAGCCATAGCGATAACCGTAATACGGACGGTAAGGCCGATAATATCCGGGATAGGCCGGCCCGTAACCGTAACCGTAATAGGCCGGCGCATAACCATAGCCATAGCCGGGGTACCCGTAACCGCCATAGTAGCCGTAAGGCGCGCCGGCGATGGCGCTGCCGATGAGCGCGCCGGCCGCGAAGCCGCCAAAGCCCCATCCGAAGCCACGACCACGCCAATAGACCTGCGTGACGTCATCGCCGACCGTGGCCTTCATGGTCGCGACATTGGTCGGCAGCGGCGCCGCCGCCGCCTGCCCGATTTGGCCTGCCAAGACCGCGGCGGTCAGCGAGCAGGCAATTGTCGTCTTCCAGTTACTCATCGTCTCACTCCCTGTCTGACGTTTCGTTCGGAAGGGATCGCAAGCCATGATCTGGCATCTTTGCGCCAGATCAAAGCGCGAAATCAAAGTCTCGAATTCGCGTGCAGCGCACAAGGCGCTGGCGTGCCCTGGAAATGGGCCAGAAGGGGTACGCACCCCGGCAAAGCGTTAAGCTTCCCATGCGTTCGCAACCAACAAGCACCTTCCCGATTACCTATTCGTACCGTTACTATCGGTTCCGATGGCGCGCGGCCGGAAGGCACTTCGCGAAGGCCTTGGTTTGCGCCAGAATTTGGCTTGCGCCTGACGAGTGGGAGGATGACATGAGTGCCGCCGGAAATGAGCCGCTTGCCCGCCAGGCCTTGGCGTTTGTCCTTGCGGGCGGACGTGGCAGTCGGCTGCTGGAGTTGACCGACCGGCGCGCCAAGCCCGCGGTCTATTTCGGCGGCAAGTCCCGCATCATCGATTTCGCGCTGTCGAACGCCGTGAACTCGGGCATCCGCCGCATCGCGGTCGCCACCCAGTACAAGGCGCACAGCCTGATCCGGCATCTCCAGATGGGCTGGAACTTCTTCCGCCCCGAGCGCAACGAGAGCTTCGACATCCTGCCGGCAAGCCAGCGCGTCTCGGAGAGCATGTGGTATGTCGGCACGGCGGATGCGATCTACCAGAACATCGACATCATCGAATCGCACAATGCCCGCTTCATCGTCGTGCTCGCCGGCGACCACATCTACAAGATGGACTACGAGGTGATGTTGCGGCAGCACGTCGACAGTGGCGCCGACGTCACGGTGGGCTGTCTCGAAATGCCGCGTGAGGAATCCTCCGGCTTCGGCATCATGCATATCGATGAGAACGGCTGGATCCAGCAGTTCCTCGAGAAGCCCAAGGATCCGCCGCCGATGCCGGGCAAGCCGGACGTCTCGCTCGCCAGCATGGGCATCTACGTCTTCAACACCAAATTCCTGTTCGACGAGCTCAAGCGCGACGCCGAGGACCCGAACTCGAACCACGATTTCGGCAAGGACATCATCCCGTACATCGTCAAGAACGGCCGCGCCATCGCGCATCAGTTCTCGACCTCGTGCGTGCGTTCGGGCAGCGATCCCCGCGCCTACTGGCGCGATGCCGGCACGGTGGATGCCTATTGGGCCGCCAATATCGACCTCACCGACGTGGTGCCGGAGCTCGATCTGTTCGACCGGGCCTGGCCGATCTGGTCCTATGCGGAGATCACGCCGCCGGCCAAGTTCGTCCACGACGAGGAGAGCCGGCGCGGCCAGGCCGTGAGCTCGCTGGTCTCGGGCGGCTGCATCATTTCCGGCGCGTCGCTGCGCCGTTCGCTGCTGTTTACCGGGGTGCGCATCAATTCCTATGCCAATGTCGAGAACGCCGTGATCATGCCCTACGTCAATGTCGGCCGCGGCGCGCGGCTGAAGAACGTCGTGATCGACCGCGGCGTGGAGATTCCGGAGGGGCTCGTCATCGGCGAGGACCCGGAATTCGACGCCAAACGTTTCCGCACCACCGAACAGGGCATCTCGCTCGTCACCCAGCCGATGATCGACAGGCTCAATACATGATGCCTGTTCGCGTCCTCTCGGTCGCTTCTGAAGTCTATCCCATCATCAAGACCGGCGGCCTCGCTGACGTCGCCGGCGCGCTGCCGATTGCGCTGAAGGCGCACGGCGTCGAGATGCGGACCTTGATGCCGGGCTATCCTGACGTGATGCGGCTGCTGTCGGGCGCGGATGAGATCCGCAGCTGGCCGGATTATTTCGGCGGCCCGGGCCGGCTGCTCGCAGGCTCGCGTGACGGGCTCGATCTGTTCGTGCTCGACGTGCCGCATCTCTATGCACGGCCCGGCAATCCCTACGTCACTTCCGAGGGCGTGGACTGGCCTGACAACGGCGTGCGTTTCGCGGCGCTGTCGCGCGTCGCGGCCGATATCGGCCACGGGCTCGTCGCCAGCTTCCTCCCTGATGTCGTTCACGCCCATGACTGGCAGGCCGGACTTGCGCCGGCCTATCTGCACTACGACGGTGGGCGGCGGCCCGGCACGGTGATGACCATCCACAACATGGCCTATCAGGGCAAGTTCGACCGCACTCTGGCCAATGCGGTCGGCCTGCCCTGGAACGCCTCGTTCGACGTCCACGGCCTCGAATATTTCGGCGGCATCAGTTTTTTGAAGGCCGGCTTGCAACTCGCCGATCGCATCACCACGGTGTCGCCGACCTACGCGCGTGAAATCCAGAGCGATGAAGGCGGCATGGGGCTCGGCGGCCTGCTGCGTGAACGCGCAAGCGTGCTCAGCGGCATCCTCAACGGCATCGACATCGAGGTCTGGAATCCGCAGACCGATCCACATATCGCCTATCGCTTCGGCGCACAGGACCTCACGTTCCGCGCCGCGAACAAGGCGGTGCTTCAGCAACAATTCAATCTCGATTCCTCCGACGAAGCGCCGCTGCTCGGGGTCATCAGCCGGCTATCCTGGCAAAAAGGGCTCGACCTCATGCTCGAGGCGATCCCGACAATCCTCGAGCAGGGCATGCAACTTGCGCTGCTCGGCAGCGGCGACCGCGATCTTCAGGACCGCTTTCAGGCCGCAGCACGCGCCAATCCCGGGCGCATCGGGGTCCTGATCGGCTATGACGAGATTCTCGCCCATCTGATCCAGGCCGGCTCCGACGCGCTGCTCGTGCCCTCGCGGTTCGAGCCATGTGGGCTCACCCAGCTCTGCGCGCTGCGCTACGCTGCCGTGCCCATCGTCTCGCACGTGGGAGGCCTCGCGGATACGATCGTCGATATCGGCGAAGCGGGGCGTGGCGCCACCGGTTTCAAATTCGGCCCCGTCACGGCCGATGCCCTCGCCGGCACGCTGCGCAAGGCAAAGGCTGCCTTCCACGACAAGGCGACCTGGCGACGGCTGCAATTGAACGGCCTTGCGACCGACGTCTCCTGGCGCAATCGCGCCGGCGAGTACGCCGCGCTCTATCGCAGCCTTGCGGCGTCCCGCGGCGCGTGAGGCCTTCTTCGCCTCCCCCTCATGCGGCAGAGGCAATCGCGTATGGTTTCTTTGTCTGCGGGTTTGCTCTCCCTCTCCCGCAAGCGGGAGAGATCTCATCCAAACTTGTACGACGCCATCGCGACGTTCGCGACCTCGTCGACGAAGACGCGCTTGCCGACGTCGTCGCCGGCGGCACCTGCCGCAACCATCAGCGGCAACAGGTGATCCTCGCGCGGATGGGCAAGACGCGCACTCGGCGCCTTCTCCCAGTCGACCAGCATGGCATTGCGACGCGCCGCATCCGGATTGCCGATCGCCTCGTTCAGATAGGCCTCGAAATCGTAGGAAACCGGCTTTGACTCGGCGCGGCCAAAACCGCGCATGTTGTGATAGGTGAGCCCGCTACCGACGATCAGGATGCCCTCGTCCCGGAGCGAGGCGATCGCCTGCCCGACCTTGATGTGCTCGGCCGCGTCATAGCTCGACTTCAGCGACAGCAGCACGATCGGCATGTCGGCGTTCGGGTACATCAGGCCGAGCGGCACGAAGGTGCCGTGATCAAAGCCCTGATCGGGATCTTCCCGGCAATCGAGGCCCGCATGCTTGAGCAGCGCCCTCACCTCTGCAGCGAGTTCGGGCTGGCCCGGCGCGGGATATTTGATGTGGTAGGTATGCTCGGGGAAACCGTAATAGTCGTACACCATCGGCGGATGCGCCGAGGTCGACACCGTAAAGGCCTCGGCCTCCCAATGACCGGTGATGACGAGCACCGCCTTCGGCCTTGCGGGCAGAAGCTGCGGCAGCCGGCCGAACTCCGCGGCGGTCTTGGCATATTGCACCCGCCTGTCCTCCATGAACGGCCAGGGGCCACCGCCGTGGGACAGGAAGAGGGTCGGAAATCGCGTCATTTGTGGCGGCTCGTCTCAACGACATCATGCGCGTGTATCTGCCCGCGCGCTCGGCGGCGAGCATAGGCAAACCGGTATGGTTAGCAAGTCGTTAACGATTTGCCGCCCACAATCCAGCCGTGGCCGAAGGAACGGGCCAGAAGACAAGCGAGACGGTTGAGATGAGGAAGTTTGCGCTGGGGGATGTCGTCAACAGTGACAAGGGCCGCCGCGGCGTCGTTCGCGCCGCCTACCGATCAAAGGAAGGCCAGCAGTTCTACGCCGTCGAGAAGGACGGCGCGATGGACTATCTGGAAGAAGACCGGCTAACGCCGGCGCCGCGCGTCGAGCTCGCGGCCTAAGCCCAACTCATTTCTCGCTCTCACGCGCAAGCCGGTCCAGACGCTCCGCAGACGGGTCGTCGCCGCTGGCGATACGGTCATTCGCAATCAGCAGCAGATGGTCACCGTCCGCAGCGGCATCCCAGTGCGGCAGCTCCGCGCCGTTGGGATCGCCGCTCCGGGCGAAATTGATCCAGTAGGCCCGGATGCGGCTTGCGACCTCGCGATCACGCCGCGAGAAAATGCCGGCGCCCGGGACCCCCTCCGCGCCGAAGATGAATTGCAGCTCGCGCCCGTGGCCTTCGTCTGGATTGCTGCGCCGGGCTTCCGGCACATAGGCAAAGCGATAGCGGAAGGTCGGCGCGCCCGTCGCGGCATGCAGCCGGGCGAGCCGTCGCGCCGGTTCGGCAAAAACCTTGTCGGTGTAGAAGCTCGCCGCCACCTCTGACGGTTTCGCAGCGTTCGGATAGAGCTCGCGCAGCGCGTCCGGGCTCCCGCCCGACGATGACAACGCCTCCTTGACCTCGAGCTCGCTGTCGAAGCGGGTCTCGTCGTCATTCGAGCCGACGATCAGGGGAATGCGGCTCTCATGTCCTGACGCAAATCCGGCGGCGATGTCTTCCGTCACCAGGTTTCCATCCATTGCCGGCGCAAAACTGCGCGGCGCTTTCTCCAGCAGGCGCTGTTCGGCAGCAAGCAGGCGCGCCGGCGCGGCTGCACGCAAATCCGCGGCCGGCCCGAGCGCGGCGACAAGCTGCCGGCCCACGGCCTCGGCCTGCTGCGACGACGGCAGGAGCGCGCGGCCGGGCACCGATTGCAGAATGGCTTTCTGGAACAGATCGCGTGATTGGGTGCACAGCATCAGCAGCGCGATCGATGTCGCGCCGGCGCCGTTGCCGAACAGCGTGACGTTGTTCGCATCGCCGCCGAAGGCCGCGATGTTGTCGTGCACCCAACGCAACGCCGCGATCTGGTCCATCAGGCCAAAATTGCCGGAGCCGCCGTCCGACAGCGCGGGATGGGTGAGCCAGCCGAAGGCGCCGAGACGATAGTTCACGGTCACCACGATGAGGCCGGCCTGTGCAATCCTCGAGCCGTCGAACAACGGATCGTTGGCGGTGCCCAAAACGAAGCCGCCGCCGTGGACGAACACCATCACCGGCAGCGGCCCGTCGATGCCGAAGGGGCGAAACACGTTCAGCGTGAGGCAATCCTCACGCGCCGCGGGCATCGACGGCTGCAGACATGGCGCGCCATAATCGTAGGCCGTGCTCATCTCCGAACTCTCCGGCAAACTCTGCGGCGGACGCCAGCGCAGGTGACCGACCGGCGGGGCTGCATAGGCGAGGCCCTTGAAGGAGGCCACCTCGCCGGCGACGGCCCCGAGCATCTGGCCTTCGCGCGTCAACGCAAATGGAAATTGTCCAACCGGTTGGGCCCTGGCCGCGCCGGTGCAGAGCAATGCAAGGACCGCAATGAGCGCAAGCAGGAATCGCATCTTCCGGGAATCTCGATGCGCGAAAATGTTCCCCTGCAGGTTACGTCCGCGGCCCGGAGCGAGGCAAGCGCTGCGACCCGCCTCTAGTGGCCCTTGGCAATGATCTCCGCGAGCGCACGTCGCGCGATGATGCCGAGCTCGCCCAGCGTTGAATGGCCGGACCGAGCCGCCTCGATCAGGCGTTCGGCGATGAACCTGCGGCTGTCGTGATCGCCGCCATGCGGCAATTGACGGCACGTCTCCTCCAGGACGACGTCCATGTTGGCTTTGGTTCGTTCACTCAGCTCTGTCATGACGATCTGGGGTATGCGTGGCTTGTAGCCGCAAGCATACACAGACGGATCGTCCATGATTAGCCCGGGCAATCACGGCCATTGTGCGTCGCGATGCGTGCATCGAACCAACCGTTCGCGCCGCCACGATGACGCCGCAAACGGCTACCGGGGATTGCATCTGTTCTGATGACAAGCCGAACCTGCAGGGCTAGCCTGCCGGCAAAACAAGATAGACGGGAGGAACACCATGCCTGACGCAATGGTCGCCGCGCGTGACTCCAACACGGCTGACGGAACCGTCAAACAGGTCGACGTTGCGGTGGTCGGAGCCGGATTTGCCGGGCTCTATCTTCTCCATCGCCTTCGCAAGGCGGGCTTTTCGGCCGTCGGTCTCGACGAAGCCGGCGATGTGGGGGGCACCTGGTACTGGAACCGCTATCCCGGCGCGCGCTGCGACATCCAGACCATCGATTACGGCTACACGTTCGATCCGGAACTCGACAGTCTCTGGACCTGGTCGGAGAAATACGCGACGCAGCCGGAAATCCTGCGCTATCTCGGCTTCGTTGCCGACCGCTACGATCTGCGCCGCGACATCCGCTTCAAGACCAAGGTCACCGAAGCCAGATGGGACGAGCATGCCGAGCGCTGGCAGCTGACCACCAACAACGGCGCGCCGGTCTCCTGCCGCCATTACATCATGGCCACCGGCTGCCTCTCCGCGCCAAAGCCGCCGGAAATCGACGGCGTCAAGGATTTCAAGGGCGAAATCTATTTCACCGGACGCTGGCCGCATGACGGCGTCGATCTCGCGGGAAAGCGCGTCGCCGTGATCGGCACGGGCTCATCAGGCATCCAGTCGATTCCGCTGATTGCCGAGCAGGCCGCGCATCTCACCGTGTTCCAGCGCACGCCGAATTTCGCGCTACCCGCGCATAACGGCCCCTCGCCGGCCGATCGCAGGGATCTGTTCCAGAGCGACCGCGCGGCCTATCGCGAGCAGGCGCGGCAGTCGATGGCCGGTGTGCCCTATCCGCAGCAAACCGTCGTGAGCTGGCAGCTCAGCGATGCCGAGCGTCGCGAGCGCTTCGAACGCGCCTGGGCGGCCGGCGACCTCGTCCACATCCTGAGCCAGCTCTGGGCCGATCAGGCCGTCGATGTCGACGGCAACAAGATCGTCCAGGACCTGATCCGCGAAAAGATCTCGGCGGCCGTGAACGACCCGGAGACGGCGGCGGCGCTGATGCCGCACGATCATCCGTTCGGCGCCAAGCGGCCCTGCCTCGAGACCAATTATTACGCGACCTTCAACCGGCCTGATGTCACGCTGGTCAATCTGCGCCAGGAGCCGATCAAGGCGATCACGGCAAGCGGCATCTCGACGAGCGGCCGCAGCTTCGATGTCGACATCATCGTGTTCGCGACCGGATTCGACGCCATGACCGGCGCGATCCGGGCCGTGCATCCGATCACGGGGCGCGGCGGCAAGTCGCTGACGGATGTCTGGGCACAGGGGCCGCAGAGCTATCTCGGGCTCACCGTCGAAGGCTTTCCGAACTTCTTCATGATCACCGGGCCCGGCAGCCCGTCGGTGCTGTCGAACATGGCAGTCTCGATCGAGCAGCATGTCGAGTGGGTCGTCGATCGCCTCGCCGCGCTTCGCGATGCGGGTTTCACCACGATCGAGCCGACCGAGACGGCGCAGGCCGGCTGGAACAGGCACATGGCGGACTGCGCGATGCTGACGCTGCACCGGCTCGCCAACACTTGGTACACGGGCGCCAACGTGCCCGGCAAGGTGCAGGGCCTGATGCCCTATACCGGCGGCGTCGGGCCCTATCGCAGCATCTGCGACGAAGTCACGAGGCGCGGCATGCTCGGCTTCAGGCTGTCGGGCCCCAACGTCGCCGCGCAATGCAATGACGGCGAGGTGGTGCGGCTTCAGCCTGACGTCCGCCTGGTGCTGAACCTGCTGACCTCGCTGAACCTGCCGCCGATCGAGTCGATGGGCGCGATCGGCGCCCGCGCCTTCGTCAATGAGTTCAACAAGGGCCGGCCGGCGGGACGGCCGATCGGCGACATCGTCGACGGCACTTTACCCGGCGCCGACGGCCCGCTGCCTTATCGCCTCTACAAGCCGGCGACGCCGGGCCCGCATCAAATCGTGGTCTATTTCCACGGCGGCGGCTGGGTGCTCGGCGACGAGCAGTCGGACGAGCCGTTCTGCCGCGACATGGTGCGGCGGACGGGCATGGCCTTCGTCAGCGTCGGCTATCGCCATGCACCGGAGCATCGCTTCCCCGCAGCGGCCGAGGACGGCTATGCGGCGACGCGCTGGATATCGGAGCATCTGGCCGAGCTCGGCGGCATCTCGGGCCCGGTACTGGTTGCGGGATGGAGCGCCGGCGGCAACATCGCCGCCGTCACCTGCCAGCTCGCGCGCGACCGCGGCGGCCCCAACATAGCAGGCCAGCTGCTGGTATGCCCGGTCACCGACTGCAGCTTCGACCGGCCCTCCTATAACGAGAATGCGACCGGCTACTTCCTGACGCGGTCGCTGATGTACTGGTTCTGGGACCTCTACTGCTCGCCTGCCGACCGCACCGATCCGCGCGTCTCGCCGCTGCGCGGCAACGTCGCCGGCCTGCCGCCGGCTTTCGTCGTCACCTGCGAATTCGATCCGTTGCGCGACGAGGGCATCGCCTATGCCGAGGCGATGGCGGCCGCCGGCGTACCGGTCGAGCAGCTCAAAGCGCACGGCCATTTCCACTCGTCCTTTCCAATGGTCGACGTGGTGATCACTGGCGTCCAGGGCCGGGTGCAGATGGCTGGAGCCTTGCGGCGCTTCGCCGGGCTTCCGCCGGAGGCCAAAAGCGGCGACGAGACCAGCCAAAGCCAAGTGGACCCGGCACGCAGGATCGCAGCGGCTGCGAGTTAGGCGGCCGACGGGAACCTTTGCCCTGACGTCGCGTTGTTGCGGCGTGGCATTGAGATGCAGCAATGGTGTGGGCCCCGGCATGCAGGCATTGCATGCTGGGGTTGTTTTTGCGTGAGGCGGGGACGATGGGGGATGCATCTGATACGAATTCAAAGGTCGATTTCGGCGCGCGGGCAGTGCTGCAGAAATGGCCCTCACTCGGCAATCAGCGCCGGCCGGACCGCACGCCCTATCAGGTGAGCGAAGGCACGCTCGACGCCTGCATCTCGGCTTTCATGCAGAAGCCTGCGCCATCCAGGCATCTCTATGAGATCCGCACGGCGGCGCAGCCACCGCTGGTCACGGACATTCTCTCGCCCGAGCACGTCATCGAGCTGTCGCGGCTGCGGGACTATCTCTGACCATAGGCGAACACCGCCGCACACCACCGACAATGGTCTCATGCGCCCGCCGTCATCCGGCCAGGAACCTTCTTCCGGTTTTTCCCGTTAACCGCATCGGAAGCCAAGAAACCAGGCCAAGACGTGAGTATCTCCGATGCTTGAAGCTGGCGTGCCATCCGCGGTCGTGCCCTACGGCGCAGACCAGACCATCTTCGTGGTGATCGATCGCCTCGACAAGACCACTGAAATCGGCGTCGAACGAAACGATCTCGATGCAGCGATCAGCGAGCTCGTCGCCGGCTGCTTCAACGATCCCGTCAAGGTGATCTCGTTCAACACGCTCGAGCACTGGATGAAGGACATCTCGACCGACGTCGCCGACGAGATCCAGGCGCGGTGCGATATCGATGGCGTGACGCTGCCGGATTATCTCAGTGATTTCGTCGAGAGCCACAGCTGAGCTCTTCGCGATACCCGCCTCAAATCGCAGGCAACAAAAAAGCGCCGCTTCCGCGGCGCTTTTCGTGTGTCGATATCACAATCCTAGTGGTGCCAGAATATTGCCAGCAGCAGGATGATCGGCAGCGGTACGCCAAGCAACCAGAGCAAAGCACCTCGTCCAAAGCCCATGATTTCCTCCTCCATGGTCATGCAGACATGACGTCGGAGACGGGAGGAAGTTCCGCGGCCCGCGGTGAGGACGAATGCGTGCAGAGCATGGATCGCGGGAGTTATAGCGTCAGCCGCGCCGCCGGCCGGCGATGACCTCGATCTCGCGGCGGCGGTCGCCGGCGAAGGTCAGGAGCTTTTCGATCGTCAGCGCATCCGTGATCCGTTTGGCAAGTCGCTCGGCGCGCGCAGCCTGATCTTCGAGATACTGGATCGTGTTCAAGCGCCGTCTCCCCCCAAAGCCCCGAATTGCCGGACATCCATCGTGCGGGAGAGCGACTAACAGCCGGTTAAGCAAGGTCCGGATCATGCTCTATTGCACCACGTCGAGCCGGACATTGGCGAGGCCCTTGTCGACCATGCCGAGCGCCTCGGCCGCGGACGGCGAGATGTCGACCACGCGTCCACGGACAAACGGCCCGCGATCGTTGACCCTGACGGTGACGAAGCGGCCCGAGGAGACATCGGTGACGCGCAGCCTGGTGCCGAACGGCAGCGTCGGATGAGCCGCGGTCATCTCGTTCTTGTCGAACCTCTCGCCGCTTGCGGTCTCGGTATCCGAATAGAAACTGGCGAGACCGTGCGAAGCGGTGGACTTGGCGTCCGCGGTCTCATCGTGGACACGCAGCCGGCTGACCGGGTGCGGATGCAGCGCTGCGAGACGGTGCGGATGCTCGATCGCCGCCTGTCTGCTGGTCGTGGCAAGGTCGGCCTTCTGGCGACCAACCGGTGATTGCGCGCATGCGGCGAGCGATGCGGCACCCACGATGCCGAGCAGCAAGCGGGGCGACATTGCCAGCGAAGTCAGGGTCGTTTCGGCACGTGCAAAGCGAGACATATTGCGCCCTCCGAACACGCCCAAGTTTCGGCGGGCAATGAGGGCAGAACCTTGTCTGAAGAAAAGCAGGCCTGAGGCCAGGGGCCGTTTCGCGCCAGCTGTGACGAATTCACCACAGTCACATGTCCCGTTTAGACACAGAAGCGCGCAAGATCAGCCCGCATTGCATCTCCCGATGCATTCCGACCTCTTCCCGCTGAAGCTTGGGGAGAGGTTAAGGAGGTACTCTCGCTCGCTCCCTCTCCCCGTTCTCACGGGGAGAGGGAGGGATGAGGGGCCACCTCCGCAGGCTCGACTTGAATTGTGAGCCTCAGTATTTCGGCTCGTACATCTGCGACTGGACCAGGCCCTTCACGTCGTTGGGCGGGGGTCCGTCGGCAAGCCCGCGCTGAAAGGCGACGTCCGCGACGGCAACCGCAATGCGGGCCGAGACCTCGCGGATGCGCGGCAGCGCCGGATAGAGGCTGCCTTGATCCAGATCCTCCTTGCCGACGCAATTCGCAAGCGTATGGGCGGCCGCCATGAACATCTCGTCGGTCACGAGCCGCGAGCGGCTGGCGATAACGCCGAGGCCGACGCCGGGGAAGATGTAGGAGTTGTTGCCCTGGCGCGGCACGAAGGTGCGGCCATTGAGCTTGACCGAATCATAGGGACTGCCGCAGGCAAACAGCGCACGCCCTTCCGTGTAGCGGTAGGCATCCTCCGCCGAGCACTCCGCCTTCGAGGTCGGATTCGACAGTGCGAACACGATCGGCTGCGCGTTGAGCTCGGCCATCGCCTTCAGCACATCAGGGGTGAACGCGCCGCCGACCGCAGCGACGCCGATGATCGCCGTCGGCTTGAGCGTCTTGATCGCGGTGAGGAAGTCGGCGATCGGCGCCTGGTCGGTATGGGCATAGCGGAGCTTGTGGCCGGAGAGGCCGGCGCGGCCGCTGACGACGAGGCCGCGGGAATCCACCAGCCAGTTGCGCCGCAGCGCCTCCGCTTCGGTTGCGCCCTCCGCCATCATGGCGGAGACGACCAGATCGGCAATGCCGGTCGCCGCCTCGCCCGCCCCGAGGAACAGGATACGCTGATCCCGGAGCTTGCCGCCGCTCACCTTCAGCGCCGAGAACAGGCCGGCGAGCGCGACTGCCGCGGTGCCCTGGATGTCGTCATTGAAGACGCAGGCTTCGTCCCGGTATTTGTGCAGCAGCTTGAACGCGGAATGATTGGCGAAATCCTCGAACTGGATCAGCACGCCCGGAAAGGTTTTTTGCGCGGCTGTCATGAACTCGTCGACGAAGCTGTCATAGGCTTCGCCGGTGAGCCGCCGCTCGCGCAGGCCGAGATAATAGGGATCGTTGAGAAGCTCTTCGTTGTTGGTGCCGACGTCGAGCACGACAGGCAGGCATTGCTCGGGATGCACGCCTGCGCAGGCCGAATAGAGCGACAGCTTTCCGACCGGAATGCCCATGCCGTTGGCGCCGAGATCGCCGAGGCCGAGGATGCGCTCGCCGTCGGTGACGACGATCAGCTTGGCTGGATAGGGCCAGTTCTTCAGAATCTCGGCAATCTGGCCGCGATCGCGCGAGGAGATGAACATCCCGCGCGGCCGCTGGAAGATCAGGCCGTATTTCTGGCAGGCAAGCCCGACCGTCGGCGTGTAGATGATCGGCTGGATCTCGTCGATGTTGTCGACGACCACGCGGAAGAACAGCGATTCGTTGCGGTCATGCAGCGCATTCAGCGCGACGTATTTTTCCAGATCGGTCGGCAGCGTGCGCAGATTGGTCAGCACCCGCTCCGCCTGCGTCTCCATCGTCAGCACGCACGGCGGCAGCAGGCCGCGCAGACCGAGCGCGGTGCGCTCCGCCTCGGTGAAGGCCGTGCCCTTGTTGAGCAAGGGATCGCGCAGCAGCGCCATGCCTTGCATGGCTTCGGATGATGTCGGTTGGGCGCTGACCCGATCAGGTCTATTCACGAAATCCCCCAGGGAGTTTCTTATTGAAGGGGGATCATTGTCGGCCAGTGCTCAAGCGAGATCAAGGACCGTCCGAGCCTTGCATCGATTGTGATCTCGCACCGCAGCGAGATTTTCGCTGATAATCCCGGTTGCGCACGACGCAAAGGTTACCGCGAGCGAGTTCGAAGCCTCGTCGAACGTGATGTCGATCTGGTCTGCCACGAGATCGATCATGGCGGGGCCGCCGCCGCGAAAGCGCGAAGGCAAGCCGGAAACTATCCCGCGGCCCGCCGCGGCGTCAGGTTCGTGGCCATTTCGGCGGGCGACCCGACGTGCATCAGAATGGTCTGGGTGGCCGAAGCCACCTCGATGCCGTTCTGCTGGAAACGCTGCTTCATGCGGCGGTTGAACTCGCGCTGGACGGGCCAGCGCCCGGCCTCGGTGCAGCGGATCTGTCCGACGATCGACACCATCGCGCCGTCGACCTTGTCGATGCCCCAGAGCTCGAGATCGCCGCGGATCAGCGGGCGGAAGTCCGGCTCGCGGCGCATCTCCTCGACGATGTCCTTGAGGATCTGGCCGGCGCGATCGGTGTCCTCCTTGTAGGCGACATTGACGCTGACCGAGGCATTGCCGGCGCCACGGCTGGCGTTGGTGATGGTCGTCACCGCGCTGAACGGCACGATGTGCACGGCGCCATCGCCGGCGCGCAAGCGAATGGTACGGATCGAAACGTTCTCGACCACCCCCGATAGCCCCGACACGCTGACGGTGTCGCCGACCTGGACCGTGTTCTCCAGCAGCAGGAACAGGCCGGTGATGAGATCCTGCACCAGCTTCTGCGAGCCGAAACCGATGGCAATGCCGACGATGCCGGCGCCTGCGAGCAGCGGCGCGACATTGACGCCGATTTCGCTCAGCGCCGTCAGGCCGACGACGGTGGCGATCAGGCACAACAGCGCCGTGCGCAACATCGGCTGGAAGGTGCGCAGACGCGCCGCACGAGCATAATGTCCATCGCGCGACAGCGTATTGATCTGCCGGTCCAGCAGCGCATTGCTGGCCTCCCAGATCGCCGCCGCGATGGCGACGGCGATGCCGATCGTCGCCACCGCCGAAATCAGCCGGCTACCGATCTGGCCGCCATAGAACCAGACGATGGCATCGACGCCCCAGACTTCGAGCACGGCAACCAAGCCGATGAAGGCGATCACGCCGGAGACGATCTTGCGCAACAGCGGCAGATAGCGGTTGGCGCGGATCTCCAGCCCCGGAAACCGCTGGAGTATCTCAGGCTGGATGCGAAAGCCGCGGTCGATCAGGCTCAGCGTCACCACGGTGGCGACTCGCGTGATCAGCACCACCGCGACGGTGCCGACGAAATATTGCAGCAGCAGCGAATAGCCATTGCGGATGTTCAGCGCCCAGACCGCCCACAGCGCCAGGTCGAGCGCAATGGCGAGATAATGCCAGCCGCCGGCGATGCGATTGCGCAGCCGCGCCGCGATCCCCTGCCGGTCCGCCGGCGCACGGATGGCGTCGGCGACCTGGCGGCGGCATTGCAGGATGATGACCACGATGAACAGATGAACGACCAGCATCACCATGCGGATGAGCGCGGCGTAGCCGGCGCGATGCAGGCCGAGCAGCAGCGCCACATTGGCAAAGGCGATGCCCGATACCGCGACGCCGACGATGCGGCGCGCCCAGATCTCGATATAGGCCGCGGTTTCGGCGCGCGCCGGAAACAGACCGAACGGCCCAGCCAGCGCGCGGACGAGACAGATGAGCCCGCGCGAAAACGCGTAGGCGTTGACGACGGCGAGGATCACAAGGCGCACGGTGGCGGGCTCGCCGATCTCCGTTCCGAGCAGTGCGGTCGCAAGGCTCACGAAAACGACCACCGGGAGCAATTCGAGCACCAATCGTCCCACCACGAAGGGCAGCCGCAGCAACACCTGCCAGACACGCGCGAGACTGTGCCGGCGCCTGTGCAGATCGGGCGCCGGAGTGACATCTGCGACCGACGACGGCGGATCGGCAATGGGCAGCGCCTGCGCCGGCAGGCGCGCGGTCTGCGGCACGCGCGCTTCGAGGAAGGCGACCGGACGCCGGATCAGGCGGACACCGACCCATTCGGCCGCAAGCGCGCCACTGAACACCAGCGCCAGCTTCCAGGCGATTTCGATCAGGAGATTATAGGCATCAGGATCATTGGCAGTCCGCACAATCCAGTAATAGAAAGCCCAGAAATGCGTGAGCGTCCGCGCCATATCGGCGACATCGCGCGAGATCTCGCCGATCTCTTCGGACACCGTGAGCAGAAGCTGCGCGCCGAGACCGTCGGCCGACAGCGGGATCGGTGATTTCGACTCCGGCGCCGCTGCCTGCTGCTGGCCCGATGCATTGGCGATCGCGCGCAGCGTATCGATCATTTGCGCGCGCTTCTTGTCGTCCTGGAGCGTGTCCAGCGCCCGCCTGGCCTCGTCGGGCGACAGCGCAGGCGCGCCGCTGGCGACCGGAGCAGGCGGCTCTGCGCGGCTTGGAGACAGCGATGTGATGGAGAGAAAGAAGGCGACGAAAAGCGCCGAGGCAAGCTTCTGCGACACGCGGATTCCCCAAAGTGAATGAAACGCGCCGGCGGAATCGTGACCGCGCGAAGCACTGCGTCATGTCGGAACGGCGCTATTCGCCTCCGTCGTGTGTCGGAAGTAGGTCAAGGAGACGACAATGTCTTGGCATTTGCTGCATTGCAGGAAGCTTGAAACGCACAGCGCCGGGCAGGTAGGGGCTTTGCCTTACTGATGCAGCCCACTAAACCTGTACCCGGCGTGCCGTTCGCGGTTTACGCCGCTATGCGATAGTCCGAACGAGCTCCATCGCACTTAACGCGGCTGGATTTGCGGAGGTGGCGTCATAGACCTCCCCTTGCTCATGGTGTGGACTTTACGCGTCGCTTGCTTGCGACCGCCGACATGCTCCTCCCGTGACATAAAACTGTCAAGCGGGATTGGGGGCGGTCAGGATCACATTTGCGGGCCTGTTCCGCGATCGGAGCGGTCGAGCGAAGGGAGCGGAATAAATCCCTCTTCGCAGCGTTTGTGTGAGAGACATATCCGCCGCATTGCCCATCCCTTTTCGGAAAGCCGCAGATGAAATCATTATCTTGCATCGCCTTGCTCGCAGCCCTCGTCAGCGGCTACGCGTTCGCGCAGACCGCGCCGCAGACTTCCACAACGAAAGTCGACGGCACCGACAACGTCTACATCTTCCGCTACGGCGGTCATCAGTCGATGTTCGTGGTGACACCAAAGGGCGTGATCGCAACCGATCCGATCTCCTATTTGCGTCCGGCAAAGCCCTATATCGATGCGATCAAGGCCGTCACCGACAAGCCGATCAAATACGTCATCTACAGCCACCACCATTACGATCACATTGCCGGCGGCCAGCCGTTCAAGGACCTTGGCGCAACCTTCATCGCGCATCGCCGCACCAGAGAGCGGCTGCTCGAGCTCAAGAAGCAGAACGCGCTGCTGGCAGACATCGTGATGCCTGACCAGGTGGTCGACGATAAGAAGACCCTCACGCTCGGCGGCACCACGCTGGAGCTCGACTATGTCGGCCGCAACCATTCCGACAATTCGCTGGTGATGCGGCTGCCGAAGGAGAAACTCGTCTTCGTGGTCGACTTCGCGCCGATCGAATCCGTCCAGTTCCGCAACATTCCCGACAATGCCTCGCCGCTGGAATACATCGCCTCGCTGAAGAAATTGGCGTCGCTCGACTGGGAGCGCATGATCCCCGGCCATCCCAATGCCGGCGGCCGGCTCGGCACCAAGAAGGATGTCGAGGACGACATCGCCTACATGGAGGATCTCTCAGCCGAGGTGAAGAAAGCGGCCGATGCCGGCAAATGCATCGACACCGCGATGAAGGAGGTGAAGCTGCCGAAATACGAGAAGTGGGCGAACTACGAGGCGAGCCTGCCCGCCAATGTCGAGCGCTTCTGCTATTGGTGGGGCCGGGGGTATTGATCGCGTCGAACTCGCGGCGTGGGCAAAGGCGCGCGTTAGCGCCGTGCCCTACTGTGCATGAGGTTGTTTTCGCAGTTTTCGTTTCGTCCGCTTCTTGGCCCCCTTCTCCTCCTGCTCCAGCGCCTTGCGCACGTTGTCGAACTCCGCCCGCGAAGCCTTGTCGGCGCGGGGAAAGCGCAGGTCGAGCCCTTCCAGCTCCGCCACGATGACCGAGCCGATCACGACGCGGGCGAACCATTTGTGGTCGGCGGGGACGACATACCAGGGCGCATGGGGCGTCGCCGTGTGGCGCACGATATCCTGATAGACGGCCTGGTAGCGCGGCCATAGGGCGCGCTCCTTGATGTCGTCCATCGAGAATTTCCATTGCTTGGCCGGCTCCTCCAGCCGGTCGAGGAAGCGCTCGCGCTGTTCGTCCTTGGAGAGATTGAGGAAGAATTTCAGCACCAGGGTGCCATTGCGCGCCAGGTAGCGCTCCCAGGCGGAGATGTCCTCGAACCGCTCCTTCCAGATGTTCTTGGTCACGAGCTTCGAGGGCAGCTTCTCATTGGCGAGGATCTCCGGGTGAACGCGCGTCACCAGGCATTCCTCGTAGTGCGAGCGGTTGAAGATGCCGATATGACCGCGCTCGGGCAGCGCCACGACGTGACGCCAGAGGAAATCGTGGTCGAGCTCATTCTTGCTCGGCTGCTTGAAAGCGGTAACCTCGCAACCCTGTGGATTGATGCCCTCGAAGATCGCCTTGATGGCGGAATCCTTGCCGCCTGCGTCCATGGCCTGGAGCACGATCAGCACCGACCAGCGGTCCTGGGCATAGAGCTTCTCCTGAAACGCGATCAGCCGCTTCTTGTTGGCATCCAGAATCTCCTGCCCCTGCTCCTTGTCCAGATCGCCCTTCTCGTCGGTCTTGTAGTCCTTGAGGTGGAACTTGCCAGACCCGTCATGCCGGAATGGCGTGATGTAGCGATCAAGTTCCTGGGCGAGCGATTTGGACGGCTTTTTGCTCATGAGCGCGGGGCACCTTGCGTTGCGGCTTCAATCGGTCAAGCACGCTACCAAGGATGCCCTTCGGAAGGAATATGATGAAAAGCACCAGCACCACGCCATAGACGAGGTTGTCCCAGCCCACCGCCTTGGTGCCGAAGCCGATGCGCAAGGTTTCCGCGAGCAGGATGGTGATGACCGCTCCGACCGTCGGACCGAGCGAGACGAACAAGCCGCCGACGATCGCCGCGAACACCATCTGGAGCGACACCGCGATGCCGGAGACGGTGTCGGGCGTGATGAACATCTGGTACTGGCAATAGACGGCCCCCGCCAGCGCCGTCATGACAGCGCTGATCAGCGTGATCTTGAGTTTCTCCGCGCTGACATTGACACCGGCGGCCGCCGCGGCATCCTCGTCCTCCGAGATCGCCTCGAGCGCATAGCGGCTCATGCTGCGGTCGATCACATGCCAGACGATGATGCCGCTGAACCACACCGCAAGCGCGACCAGATACCAGCTGGTCTTGTCGTCGAATTGCAGCGCCAGGAGCTTGTTGCCGGAGGCGCGGTTCGGCGTGTAGCCGAGCGAGCCGCCGGTATAGTCGCGCGTCGCAGTGATGACCTGGAGCACGATGCCTGACAGCGCGAGCGTCACCAGCACGAAATAGTGCCCCGTGATGCGGAAGCGGAAACAGGGATAGCCGATGATGAGCGCCAGCACGCCGGCCGCGATCATGCTGAGGGGAATTCCGATCCAGGGCGACCAGCCCAGATGATTCCACGACAGCGCGGTGACATAGGCGCCGATTCCCATGAAGCCGCCATGGCCAAGCGAGACCAGACCGAACCGTCCCATCATCGACCACGACGTATAGGCGAACGACCAGATCAGGATCAGCACCAGAATGTGCAGGTGGTAGGGATCGCGGTAGACGAAAGGCAGCGCGACTAGAGCGATCAGTCCTGTCCCCCACGCGACAAGCCGGCCCGTCATCGTCGCCTCGCGAGCAGGCCCGCGGGCCGGATGAACATCATCACGATGAAGAAGGCGAAGGCGAGCACGTAGCCCCATTCCAGATCCGAAAACAGGCCGCCGAGCGAGATGATCTCGGCGAATACGAAGGCGGCGATGAAGCCGCCGATGAAATTGCCCAAGCCTCCGAGCACGCAGATCAGGAAGGTGATCGGCCCAAATGACAGGCCGACGAAGGGGTGCACGTCATATTGCAGCACCAGCAGACAGGCCGCGAGCCCGGCCAGCCCGCCGCCGATCGCGGAGGTGATGAGATAGATGCGCCTGGTGTCGACGCCCATCAGCGCCATGATCTGCCGGTCCTGCGAAATGGCGCGGATCGCGGTGCCGGTGAAGGTGCGCGTCATGAACAGATAGACCGCGACCATGCCGACCAGCGCCGCCAGGAACGACAGAAGGCGTGCGTAGCTGAAATTCATGTCGCCGAAAGCAAGCACCGGCAGGCGGATGCCGAGATTGCGGAAGTCGATACCGAAGGCAATGGTGGCAAAGCTTTGCAGCACGAACAGCACACCGCCGGTTGCGAGCAGCTGGTTGATCGGCGGCGCGGTGAGCAGCGGCGCGATCACGAGGTAGTGCAGCAATGCGCCGAGGATCGCGACCAGCAGGATGGTCAGCGGCGCGGCGATGAAATAGCTGATGCCGTAGTACTGGACCAGGAAATACATTGCGTACATGCCGATCATCACGAGTTCGGCGTAGCAGATCCAGGTCACGTCGATGACGCCGAAAATCAGGTTCAGCCCGAGTGCGAGCAGCGCCAGTACGCCCCCGAGCAGGATGCCGTTGATGACCGCCTCGAGCAGGTAGATGTCGAAAATGTCCAGGAACGCCTGCATAACTGCCTCATACCCCGAGATACGCTTCCTTGACCGTGCTGCTCGCCAGCATCTCGGCCGAGGTGCCAGAGGCGCGGATCGTGCCGGCCTCGATCAGATAGGCCCGGTCGACCACGCGCAGCACCTGCTGCACGTTCTGCTCGACGATCAGCACCGTCAGCCCGCTGGCGCGGATTCGCTTCACGAGCTCGAACACCTGCTGCACCACGACCGGTGCCAGCCCCGCCGAGGGCTCGTCGAGCAGCAGGAGCCTTGGGTTCGACATCAGCGCACGGCCGATCGCGCACATCTGCTGCTCGCCGCCAGACATGGTGCCGGCCATCTGCTGGCGGCGCTCCTTCAGGCGTGGAAACAGGTCGAACACGACCTCGAGCCGCTCGGCATAATGGGCGCGAGCCTGCTTCATGAAGGCGCCCATCTTCAGATTGTCATCGACCGAGAGCTGCGGAAACAGGCGCCGGTTCTCGGGCACATGCGCGATGCCGAGACTGACGATCTTGTGCGGCGGCGTCGCCAGAACATCGACATCCTCCATGGCGATCAGTCCGCGCGAGGGCCGGATCAAGCCGGAGACAACGCGCATCAAGGTGGTCTTGCCGGCGCCGTTCGGGCCGATGACGCCCACGGCCTCGCCGGCCTTCACGTCGAGATCGACGTCGAACAACGCCTGGAAGCTGCCATAGCCGGCGCTGACGCCGCGAAGCTCCAGCATCATTGGCCTCCCGCGCGACGGCGCGCTTCGGCGGCTGCGGCCTGCGTCGTCTCGGCATCGGCGCCGAGATAGACCTCGATGACGCGCGGATCGCCCGCGACCGCGCTCGGCAGGCCTTCCGAGATCTTCTCGCCGTGGTCGAGCACCATGACGCGGTCGACGACCCGCATCAGCACGCCCATGATGTGCTCGACCCAGATGATGGTGATGCCGAGCTCGTCGCGGATGTTACGCAGCATGTCGGCCGCTTGCCCCATCTCGGCCTCGTCGAGACCGCCGAGGCTCTCGTCCGCAAGCAACAGTTTCGGCCCGGTCGCGAGCGCTTTCGCAAGTTCGAGCTTCTTCAATCCGGCTGCGCCCAGGCCGTCCACGCTGGCATGACGATCGCTCGGCAATCCCACCAGCGCGAGCGCGCGCTCGGCCCCTTCCTCGGCCTTGACGCGGCTATGCCGGCCCTGGCCGTAAAATCCGGCGAGCGCGACGTTCTCGAACATGGAGAGGCGGCGAAACGGCCGCGGAATCTGGAAGGTGCGGCCGATGCCGCGGTTGATGATCCGGTGCGGTGCCAGCCCCGCGATCTCCGACCCGTCGAACCGGATCGAGCCTGAGCTTGGCGCCAGCGTGCCCGAAAGCATGTTGAAGATCGTGCTCTTGCCCGAGCCGTTGGGGCCGATCAGGCCCAGGATCTCACCCCGATCGACCTTGAACGACACGTTGTTGACGGCGATGAAGCCGCCAAACCGCTTCACCAGCCCGCTGACCTCCAGCACCGCCGCGCTCCGCTAGCTCGCTCCCTGCAGTTTTTTGTTTTGCTTTTCGCCCATCACATGGGCTGGACCGCGCGATGTCAAGCCTCGCGCTTCAGCGCGGGGCGAACTGCTGCGCGATGAAAGCCGTGACAAATCGGGGCATGGTCGGCATCAGGTCATCCATCCCGCGCACGAGATGGATGGCCGAGAGCTCCGGCTCGTCCTGCCGGGCCAGATTGGCCTCGATCCGCGCGCGAACCGCCTCAGCCGGCATATCCAGGTTGAGGATCCGTATCATTGCAAGTGCTCTGCCGGTGACGACGCAGTGCCAGTCCGGCTCCGCCGAATAATCGGCGGGGCCGAGGCCGGTCTCCTCCTCGATCTCGCGGACGACGCTGCCGGGAATGTCGAGCCTGCCGTCCGTGACGTCGTCGAGATCGGGCGTCCCCGACGCAAAGTAAATGCGCCCGGGATTGGCGGTATGGCGAGCCATCTCGCCCATCACGAAGGCGCCGTCGGACGTGCGCAGCGCCCCCATGCCGAACCCGTTGAAGACAGCCGTATCGGGGAAGCCCCAATCGCGCCAGGCAAGGAAGCTCGCGAAGTCAGTCTCGAAATAGGTCGCGGCGAGATGACCGTCGGCGAAGACGGGATCGCGGCCGAGCAGGACTCGGCCATTCCAGAGTTTCGGCCGCTCGCGCCGCTGCTCGGCGAAATGCGCTTCGATCTCGGCGCGCCGCTGCTCGGCAAACGGCCAGACGACAGGACGTACGGCAAGATCAAGCGTCGTGACACGATGAATGGTCGATGAGGTCATGACGCTGCTTACCGCGAGATCGCGTCAGCTATTTGGCACTGCCCGTGGTCTTCTTGGCCTGGTCGACGAACTTGTTGGTAAAGGTCTTGCTCACGTCGATCTTGGCATTGGCCACCTCGGGCGAACCAACGCTGAACACCGCGAGCACGGCGTCGGCGCCCTTCGGATCCATCTTGCCGGTCTCGGAGAACATCGGGATCGTGTTCTTCAGCGCCGCGAGATAGAGGTCCTTGTTCTTGCCGACCATCTCCTCCGGCATCTTGGCCATGATCTCTTCGGCCGAATGTGCGTGGATCCAGGCAATCGTGGCCAGCATCGCATTGGTCAGCGCCTGCGTTTCCTTGTCATGCCCCGCAATCCACGCCGCGGTCGAGTACAGCGCACCGCCGGGATATTCGCCGCCGAACGTCTCGAGCGTGTCCTTTTGCGTACGGGTATCGCTGAGAATGCGCAGATCCTTGTGGCTGCCCTGGAGCACCGTGACGGAGGGATCGAGCATCACCGCAGCGTCGATCTGCCCCTGCTCCATCGCAGCCACCGCGGTGGCGCCGAGGCCAACGCCGATCACGGCAGTGCCCGCGGGATCAAGCCCGTTCTTCTTCAGGAGATATTTCAGGAAGAAGTCGGTGGAGGAGCCGGGTGCGCTGACGCCGACTTTCTTGCCGGCGAGGTCCTTGACCGACTTGATGTCGCCCGTGTGCGAGGGCGCGACCACCAGCACGAGCCCGGGATAGCGGTCATAGACCACGAAGGCCTGCAACTCCTGCTTCTTCGCGGCGAGGTTCACGCAATGGTCGAAATAGCCGGAAACCACATCGGCGCTGCCGCCGAGCACGGCCTTGAGCGCGTCCGAGCCGCCCTTGAGATCGACCAGATCGACATTGAGACCGGCCTTCTCGTATTCGCCGAGTTGCTTGGCCAGCACCGTCGGCAGATAGCAGAGGCAGGCGCCGCCACCGACCGCGATGGTCACCTTGCTTTGCGCTGCGGCAAAAGAGGTGGTGAGCGTCAGCGCGAGCAGCGCGCCGGCGAGCCTGGCAATCGTGTTCTTCATTGGTTTCCTCCGTTCGGCTGGCGGCACCATAGAGCAGCGGGACTGGCTTGAGAAGGACCGCTAAGTGCACTGGCCATCAGCCTTTTGGCGCAATAGCATGCGCCCGCAACAACAATCTCTGACGGGGAGAATAGTCCATGAATCGCTTGACTGCCGGGCTGTCGATCACTGCCGCCTTCGTCGCCGGATGCGGCGCAACGCATTTGCTGCGGCCGGCGCTCGCCGCGGAAAGCATCACCGCGCAGATCATCCATACCGGCGAGATGGAAGGCGATGCGCTCGGTCCCGCCAACCAGGTCGGCTATCGCTCCAAGACCTTCATGACCGCCGACGGCGCCACCGTCTCGATCCAGGTCGGCAACGTGCCGAAGCACCTGCATCCCAACACCAACGAGATCCAGTACATCCTCGACGGCACCGGGACGATCTGGCTCGGCGACAAGGAAGTGACGGTGAAGCCGGGCGACCTCGTCATCATTCCGAAGGGCACTGCGCATGGCGGCACCAAGCCGATCAGCGGCCAGGTCAAGGCGATAGCGATCAAGACGCCGCCCCAGGCGCCCGACGACGTCAAGCTGCTGGATTGAGGGGTCGCGACGTGGCTCGCGCCAATGCGGGCCTTTTTTTGCCGCTAGCCCCGCCCATCCACGGTCGGCCGCCACACCAGCAGCCTCCGCTCCACCAACGTCACTCCAATATCGATCAGGATGACGAAAGCCGACAGCACGAACATGCCGGCGAATACGCCGGCAACGTCGAACACGCCCTCGGCCTGCTGGATGAGATAGCCGAGGCCTGCGGCTGATCCCAGATACTCGCCGACGACGGCGCCGACCACGGCGAAGCCGACCGAGGTATGCAGCGAGGAGAACATCCATGACAGCGCCGACGGCCAATAGACATGCCGCATCAGCTGCCCCTCGCTCATGCCGAGCATGCGGCCATTGTCGAGCACCGTGCGGCTGACCTCCTTGACGCCCTGATAGACGTTGAAGAATACGATGAAGAACACCAGCGTCACGCCGAGCGCGACCTTGGACCAGATGCCGAGCCCGAGCCACAGCGCAAAGATCGGTGCCAGCACGACGCGCGGAAGCGCGTTGGCCATCTTCACGTAGGGATCGAACACGGCGGCAACGAGCGGCTGTCGCGCAAACCAGAAGCCGATCAGCACGCCGCCAACCGAGCCGATCACGAAGGCGAGGATGGATTCCCACAGCGTGATTGCCAGATGCTTCCAGATCACTCCGGTCGCGAACCACTTCGCGATCTGGCTGAACACATCGACCGGATTGGAGAAGAAGAACGGCGGCAGCAGGACCCTTCCAAAGACCGGGACGCTCGAAAAGAACTGCCACAGCGCGATGCAGACGACCGCGACCAGGACTTGCAGTGCAAG
Organism: Bradyrhizobium sp. USDA 4472; assembly: GCF_054058595.1. Classification (NCBI taxonomy): domain Bacteria; kingdom Pseudomonadati; phylum Pseudomonadota; class Alphaproteobacteria; order Hyphomicrobiales; family Nitrobacteraceae; genus Bradyrhizobium; species Bradyrhizobium sp. USDA 4472. The sequence goes on along the minus strand of NZ_JBSSAM010000001.1, from coordinate 4,530,533 downwards.
CAGCGTGACGCGCGACATCAGATCGCCTCCGTCGCTTGGGCAGATTGCGCGTAGCCCTTCATTACCTCGTCCTTGAGCACGCTCCAGATCTCGCGATGCAGCGCATGGAATTCCTTGTCCATCCGCACCTCGAAGATGTCGCGCGGGCGCGGCAGCATGACGCGCCAGTCGCCGATGATGCGCGAGGACGGGCCGGCCGACATGATCACGACCCGATCGGCGAGCGCGATAGCCTCTTCGAGATCATGGGTCACGAACAGCACCGCCTTGCGGTCGGCATTCCAGAGGTCGAGCAGCAGATTGCCCATCACCTGGCGCGTCTGCGCATCGAGCGGCCCGAACGGCTCGTCCATCAGCAGGATCTTGGGGTCGCGGATCAGGACCTGTGCCAGGGCCACGCGCTTGCGCTGACCGCCGGAGAGCATATGCGGATAGCGGCCCGCAAAGGCGCCCAGGCCCACGGACGTCAGCCATTTCTGTGCCTGGGGCAGCGCCTCTGCGCGCGGCGTTCCCCTGATCTCGAGCCCGATCGCGACATTGTCGAGCGCGGTCTTCCAGGGGAACAGCGCGTCGGCCTGGAACAGATAGCCGGCGTCCCGGTTCAGCCCAGCGAGCGGCCGGTCGAAGATCGTGGCACTGCCCGCAGCCGGCTTGAGCAGGCCGGCTGCGACGTTGAGCAGCGTGGATTTTCCGCAGCCGGTCGGACCGACGATGGCGACGAACTCGCCCTGCGCGACCGTCAGATGGGCCTTCTCCACCGCGGTGTAGACCCGCCCGTCCCCCAGCCGGAACGCGACCTTGGCATCTTCCAGCGCCACCGCCATGGGCGTTGTCATGTGTTTCCTCCAAACTTGGCTCGATGCCTTAGCCGCTCGCGCGGCCAAGTTCAATCAAGGCGCCAAGCGTGCTACGCATGGGTCTCGACCACCACCCTCCCCGGAGGGCAAGCGAGCTGAGTGCACGTCGGATGCCGTCCAGACCGATGATTGGCTACACGCGCGTCACCAAGAGCTTCGGGCCCCTCAGGGCCGTCGACGCTTTGTCGCTCGACATCGCCGAGGGCGAGTTTCTGGCCATCGTCGGGCGGTCGGGCTCGGGCAAGACGACGCTGCTGCGTCTCGCCAACCGGCTGATCGAGGCCGATGGCGGCTCCATCACCGTCGAGGGCGAGGACGTCCGGAACATCGATCCGGTCGCGCTGCGGCGCCGGATCGGCTACGTCTTTCAGAGCGGCGGGCTGTTTCCGCATTTGAGCGTCGCGGACAATATCGGGATCACCCCAAAGCTGCTCGGCGCGCCCGCAGCCGAGATCGCGGCCCGGGTCGACGAACTGATCGAGCTCGTACAACTCGAGCGCGCCGCCCATCGTGACCGGCTTCCGGAAGCGCTTTCCGGCGGGCAGCGCCAGCGCGTCGGCGTGGCGCGGGCGCTGGCAGCCAGGCCGCGCATCGTGCTGATGGACGAACCGTTCGGCGCGCTCGATCCCCTGACGCGCGATGCACTTGGCGAGGATTTTCGTGAACTGCATCGCAAGCTCGGCCTGACCACAGTGATGATCACGCACGACATGACGGAAGCGATCCTGCTCGCGGATCGCATTGCGGTGATGCGCGGCGGCAAGCTGCTGGCGCAGGGCACGCCCGCTGAACTGTCCGACAGCAGCGATGCCTATGTGCTGGAGCTGCTGCGCACGCCGCGGCGCCAGGTGGAACGGCTGAATGCACTGCTGCCGCAAGGCGGTGCGGCATGAGCCTTTTCACCGATCCGCGCTGGGGCGAGGCGCTGTCGCATTTGCCCGACTATCTCGGCAATCATGTGCGGGTGAGTCTCGCCGCACTTGCGCTCGGCCTGATCGTCAGCCTGCCGCTCGCAATCGTCACACGCAACCGCCCGGCGCCGCGCGCCATTCTGCTGGCGCTCGCCAGCATCGTGCAGACCGTGCCGGGACTGGCGCTGCTCGCGCTGTTCTATCCGCTGCTGCTGGCGGCCGCCTCGGTGACGCTTGCCTGGCTTGGTGTCTCGTTCTCCGCGTTCGGCTTCCTGCCGGCGATGCTGGCTCTGGCCCTCTATTCGATGCTGCCGGTGCTGCGCAACGGCATCACCGGGCTCAACGGCATCGACCCCGCGCTGATCGAGGCCGCCAAGGGTGTCGGCATGACGGCGCGGCAGTCGCTCCTGATGGTCGAGCTGCCGCTGGCGCTGCCGGTGATGATGGCCGGAATCCGCACCGCTGCCGTGTGGGTGATCGGCACCGCGACGTTGTCGACGCCGATCGGACAGACCAGCCTCGGCAATTACATTTTTGCAGGGCTTCAGACTCAGAACTGGGTATTCGTGCTGTTCGGCTGTTTGGCCTCGGCTCTGCTCGCGCTCGCCGTCGATCAGCTGCTCGGCCTGATCGAGAGTGGTCTGCGCCAGCGGCGTCGTCTGCGCACGATATTTGGCGCTGCAGGGATCGCAGCGCTGGTTGCGGCGACGCTGGTGCCGGCGATGGGACGTTCATCGTCCGGCTATGTCGTCGGCGCAAAAACCTTTGCCGAGCAATATGTGCTCTCGGCCCTGCTCAGGGACCGCCTCCAGGCGGCGGGTCTTTCCGCCACCGCGCGATCGGGGCTCGGCTCCAGCGTGATCTTCGGGGCACTGAAGGCCGGCGATATCGATCTCTATGTCGACTATTCCGGCACGCTCTGGGCCAACCAGCTGCACCGCACCGACATCAAGCCGCGCGCGGAGCTGGTCGCAGATCTGAAGACGGCGCTCGCGAAAGACAACATCACGCTGCTCGGCGAGCTCGGTTTCGAGAATGCCTACGCGTTGGTGATGCCGAAAAAGCGCGCCGACGCGCTCGGCATCCATACCATTGCCGACCTCGCCGCGCACACCTCGACGATGTCGATCGCCGGCGACTACGAGTTCTTCTCGCGGCCCGAATGGGCGGCGCTACAGAAGGCCTACGGTCTTCAGTTCAGCGCACAGCGCCAGATGCAGCCGGACTTCATGTATGCGGCGGCCGCCAGCGGCGAGGTCGACGTGATCGCCGGCTACACCAGCGACGGCCTGATCGCGAAATACGATCTGGTGGCGCTCGATGATCCCAAGCAGGCGATCCCGCCCTATGACGCCATCCTGCTGCTGGCACCGAAGCGCGCCGGCGACGAGCGGCTCAAGGCGGCGCTGAGCCCGCTGCTCGGCAAGATCGACATCACCACCATGCGCGAGGCCAATTTGCGCGCCAGCGGCAACGACGCGAACTCGTCCCCCGATGCGGTGGCGAAGTGGCTGTGGGAGAAGGTCGGCCGACCGTAGATCGGATTGAGGGGGTGGCCGCAGGGGACTCCAGCCACCCCCTCCTGCCCATCTCTGGAGGATGAGACGGGCAAAGCATGATCAATTCACGCCCTCACCTCCTGCCGCTGGAACAGCACATAGCTGAACGCGAACAAAATGATGGTGCCGGCTATGAGGCCTACGGTCTGCGGCCATGCAATCATGATGCTCTCGCCGAAGGGCAGCGGCGCGCCCATCACGGCCCCACGGAGCTGATCGAGGAATACCGGCCCCAGCGTGCGGGTCGTCGGCGACAGCACAGCCAGCATCGCTTCCCCGAACAGGTCGTTCGGCGACAGCCGGAGCAGCTCCTGCATCCAGACCGCGGTGGCCGGATCGTTCAGGCCGAGCAGCGCGTAGCGCGGATCGACCGGCGCGATCGCTTGCGCCAGGGCTGGGGCCAACATCGGCCAGAGCACCGTCAGGAACAGCCAGATGCCCAGCGCGACCAGCGCCGCAGTGGCAGCCGACCGGAACACGGTGGACAGCAGCATCGCCAGCGACAACCATACGCCGGCGTAGAAGATCGCCACGATCAGGAACACCGCAGACCGCGCGATCTCCTCGCCTCCCGGCGGCACGCCGAGGAAGATCAGTCCGAGCCCGATCACCAGCAGCCACAAGGCGGCCAGACTGATCCCGATCGTGGCGAGTGCGGCCAGGAATTTACCCGTCAGCAGCGCGTCGCGATAGATCGGCTGTGCCAAGATACGCGACATCGTTCGCCTGTTGTGCTCGCTATTGACGGCGTCAAAACCGAGCCCGATCGCCATCAATGGAATGAGAAAGCCGAGGATCGCGACAAAGGACGGCAAGGGCGCCTGGTCGATCGTGAACAATCGCAGCAGGAGGAACGGATCTTCGGCCGTGTTCTGCCGGAGGCTGCTGATCGCTTCGTAGAGCGCGGCGAGCGCCGTGGAGAGGATCAGCAGTTCCAGCACCAGCATTCGGCTGCTGGCGACGTGATCGGAGAGCTCCTTGATGAAGACCGTCGACAATCCCCGAAACGGTGATCCTTCACGCCGCATGACGAACGTCTCCCGCGGACTGGTCCTGGAAATAGCGTGCGTAGATCGTTTCGAGGCTCGGTTCGTCGACCGACAATCGTCGCAACGCCCCGTCGCCCGCAACCACGGCGCGGGCCGCATCCGGACGCACGTCACGCTCGGCCGTCATGCGGTAACGGTCGGCAGCAAGGGTCTCTACCTGGGTCACGCCCGGGATCATCGCCAGCCGCCGGGCGATGCCCGGTCCCTCGGCCTCGACTTCCACGACGAAACCGGCTCCGAGCACCTTGACGGCGAGTTCCGGCACCGTCCCCATCAGCACGATGCGGCCGTTCCGGAATAGCGCAACGCGGTCACAGACGCGCTGGACCTGGTCGAGCATGTGAGATGACAGCAGCACGGTGACGCCCTCGGCTTTCAGCTCGCCGATCAATCCGAGGAATTCCTGCGTCGCTTGCGGATCAAGCCCGGACGTCGGCTCGTCGAGGATTGCGATCTCGGCGCGCTTCATGATGATCTCGGCCAGCCCCAGCCGCTGCCGCATGCCGCGCGAGTACGTTGCCACGCGTTTCTCGGCGACCTCGGCCAGACCAACGCGGGCAAGCGCGGCCTCAATCCGCGCTGCCCGCTCGGCGCGGGCAAGGCCCATGAGCTTTGCCGTGTAGGCCAGGTTTTCGACAGCGGTAAGCTGATCGTAGAAGCCGACGGCATCGGGCAGATAGCCGACCCGCTGCTTGACCTTCAGCGGCTCGCGCGCCGGATTGAAGCCGAGCACGCTGACCTCGCCCGACGATATCTCGGTGAGGCCCAGCATCATCAGGATGGTGGTGGTCTTGCCGGCGCCGTTCGGGCCGAGCAGGCCGAACACCTCACCGCGGGCGATGCCGAAGTCGATGGAATCGACGGCGACCGATTTTCCATAACGCCTGATGAGGCCACGTGCCCTGATGACGGGGTCGTGGGGCCGGCTGTCGGGTTCGGTTTGTAGCTCGCTCATCGCCGTCCGAACCTCGCAACTGCACCAAGCATCAACAACAGCGCGACGCCGATGACGCCGGCGCCGGCCACGCCCCACACCGTCGACGTGGCGACGGTGATGCGGAACTGGCTCGAGGCGCTTTCGCCACGCGTGGTGGCGCGGATGGTGGTCTGGTAGTCACCGGCCAGCGACTTGTCGCTGGGCGTAACCAGCGCCTGCACCTCACTGTCTTTCCCGGGCACGAGACGCTCGATCGTGGCCGGCTCGAACGTCACCTTCCATCCGTTCGGCGCAGTGCCCGCCAGCGCGATGTTCTCGGCCGGTGCCGTACCGGTGTTGGTCACGACGACCGGGATCGAGCTTTGCTTGCCCGCAACGGCGCGTGCGCTCAAGAGGCCGTCGCGGCCGGATATCTGCAGCTGCGGCTCGCCGACGACGTCGAGCGCGAGCTCGGTCGAGGCGGAAGCATCCTCCGCCTTGACGGTGACCTTCACCGGAAAATGGCCGGCATCCAGCGTGGTTGGCGGACGCACCTTCAGCTTGACGTCCTTGGACTGGCCGGCGTCGATCGGGATCGAGGACAGCTCCTGCGTGCCATAGGCTTCCGTGAACGAGGTCTCGAAATTGGCCGGCGCTTCGGCGGCGAAGCTGGCGACGAGATTTCGGCCCGAGTCGTTCTTGATCGAGAGCGTGTAGTCGAAATTGGATTTGGGGCTGCCACGCAGGGACGGCAGGTTCGCCTTCACGGTGAGCTTCGCCGGCAGTTCCTTGGCGAGCGACACGGCGATGGGAAGCTCTGCGCTGCTGCCCTGTCCCTCGGCCTTCACCGTGAGCGTATGCGTGCTAAGATCGCTGCCGGCAGGAACATCGAGCCTGAGCTGGAGCGCGACGCTGCCGTCCGGCGCCGGCATCGCTGCGCCGACGGGCTGGCCACCGCCAAGCAGCGTTGCAGTCCAGCCGCTTGGCACGTTCGCGACCGAAAGCTGGTAGCGCTGCGGCGACAGATCGTAGTTTTGCAGACGCAGGGAGATGTTGCTGGTGGTGCCGGGACGCACGGTGACCGCCGGATAGTCGGTCATGAGATAGAGGCCCTTGATGTCATGCGTCGGTTCGGCCGCATGGGCGACCGGGCTGAACAGCATGAGGGCAAATGCAAGACGCGCGACGTCAAGCGCTCGCATGGACGATACTCCTGCAAGGAAAGGGTGACCCAGAGATTGCAACACGCCGACTGAAAAGATCGTGGCGGCGGCGTTTCGGATGATGGGCGCAATCGTGACAAAGTTTGGGACGCGAGGCACCGCACCAATTACAAGTCGGTGATCTCAAGCCTTTTCAGCTCAGACTTTAGTTTTAAAACACGATCCCGCGTCAGAAGATTAATACATCGTAATGCGATATGTTGTCGTCGCTCCTGGACGACGCGAAGGCGGATGCTAGAGCCCGTGGATCATCCCGGCATCGATCAGCAGCCGGTTCAGCCGGCGCGCCTCGGCCCCGTCCTTGCAGCCGTAGAAGATGCCTTTGCAGCGGAGCATGATCCGTTTCTGCTCGGCGAAGGACGGGTCGAGCGGGATGCCAGCGGCTTCCTGGATGACCAGCGGCAGATAAGCACCGTCGATCGTCTCCATCACGGTGTCGCTTTTCACCGGCTCGAAATTGATGGCGTCGATCGCGTAATAGGTCGCGTAGAGGCGTGGATCGTAAGCGTCGAGCATCTTGCCGATCGCGCCTTCGTCGAGCCCGGGCTCGAGGATGCCGGGCGCGAACTCGGGCTGGTGATCGCCATAGCGAACGATCAGGAAGGGCTCGCCGGGAAACGTTTTCTTCAGGCCCGCGAGGAAGGCCTTGTATTGCTCGGCGCTCATGGCCTGACGGCGCAGATATTCGTCGATGGACGGCTCGTTGCCCGGTGCCCGCCAACCCGGCAGCAGATCGGGGCGGAAGCGCGTCTCCCATGGAAAATGATTGGCGCCAAGATAGACGAAGGCGAACAGCGGCTTGTTCGGCGTCCGCTCGCCCATCAGCCGCAGCGCCTTGTCGTAGAAGAAGCTGTCGGGCTCGACGTCCTTGGCACCGAGATCCTTTGCGTCGAAGACACGCTCGACGCCGGTTGTCATCTGAAAGCTGCGCGCGCCCATGAAGCCACCATAGGCAGGATAGAGCGACATGGTCTCGTAGCCGCAGCGGCGTAGGCTGAGCGGCAGGCCGCGCTCGACGCGGCCGGACGCAATGCGGGTGACGAAATAGGCGAAGCGGCCGAACGAACGCGAGGAGAGGCCGGCGAGCACGTTGTATTCGGTGAACCAGCTCGGGCCGCCATTGCTCTCGGCCAGGAAGGTGCGCGCCTTGCCGTCCCAGGATTTGAAATGGCTGCCGTAACCCGGCGGCGCCTTGATGCCATCAGCGGCGCGGATGTCGAAACTCGATTCATCATGGATCATGATGATGTTGGGCCGGCGACCGGCCGGATGGCAGGCGTCGACCAGAGGAATGTTGAGCCGCTCGTCGGTCGACGCAGCCGACTCCATAAAGCCGTACTGAACGAAATCGGAAACCGCGGTGACGCCCGAGCGGAAGAACTTCGAGAGATAGCCGTCGTCGTAATAGCCGCGCCAGGCTTCATCGGGATGATAGACGGAATAGAATACCAGTCCGGCGAGGCAGGCGAGCATGGATGCGAGCGCCGGCAGGCGGCGTATACGGAACGGATCGAGCCACCACAGCGCATACATCAGCGGCAGCGTGACGAAGCCGGCACCGATCACCGACCAGCGCAGGTTCGGGAAAATCGTGAACAGGAACGCGACCGTGTCGCGGTCGATCATCATCAGATCGATGAAGTTCACCGTCATCTGGACGACGTCGTGCTTGAGCCGCGACAGCAGCACCAGCACCACGACCATGGTCAGCGACAGCGCGCCCGACGGCGCCGGCCGGCGCAACAGCGTGATCCAGGAGAAGTTGAGGATGCCCCAGGCAAGCAGGAAGGAGAGACGCGAGCCGAAATCGGTCTCGGTCTCGTACATCAGCGCGAGCGCAGCGAAATGCGGCGCAGCCACCGCAAGCAGCCGCCAGAGGCCGAGCGCGGCAACGCTCGCCAGGACGGCAGTGGTGGCGGAAGGACCTGGATTGGGCGCGGACGCCATCGACGGCACGCTGAACTTTAAGTCCGGCGCGGTGATGCAGAGCCGCCTGGCCGGTCTCAATACGGCCCGGACGTCCGGCGCAGCCGGCTGCACCGTGTCATAAAACTGTAATGGAACGGGCACGGGCAGGCAACGCGATCCAGCATCCGACCTTCGCTTAGTGTTAGCGGGCGGCGAAGAGCCGCGCCCGGCTGCCCTCTAGGACTTCGCGATCCCGGCAATGAACAGGTCGATCACCCCTTCCGCCATCCGCTCGATCTCGCCCTCCCCCACGCCCCAGCGCGGAAAATGGCCGTCGAGATTCATGCGGGCGAACCCATAGATCAGGGCGCGACCGGCGATCAGGATGCGCTTGAGGTCGGTCGATCGCAGCAGGCCCTGCGCGGCCGCCTCAGCCAGCATCCGCTCGGTCAGCACGACGAGCTCGGCATTGTCCCGGGTCAGCTCGGCCGAGCTGCCATGGGCAAAATATCGGCCGGTGGAGATGATCTCGAAATGCGCCGGGTTGCGCATGGCCCATCGCACATAGGCGAGGCCAAAGGCGCGGAAACGCGCCAGCGGGCCGGCGGGGCGAGCATCAGCCAGCGTGGCCTCGATCTCGGCGCGAAAGCGCCGCTGCGCCTCCTCGGCCACCGCAGCCATCAAGGCATCGCGATTGGGAAAGTGCCGGAACGGTGCACCGGGCGACACCGCGGCCCGACGCGCGGCCTCGCGCACCGACACCTCGGCGCCTTCGGCCGCCAGTTGCAACGCAGCATCGATCAGCACACGGCGGAGGTCGCCGTGATGATAGGGCCGAGCTTCGGACGCCCGGTGGCGGGCGCGGGGTTTTGGGGTCTGACGGGCGGGCATAACGCCTTCTAGCATCACCCGAACGTGAGTATAAGCAGCGATTACATCATTGACGGGGGCTTGTCCGGGAATGTAATCACCGATTACATGCTGAAGGAGACGACCATGTCCCGACGTCAAAGCTGGTTCGAAGGCTGGCGGGTGCTCGCCGCGCTCGCGCTGACCTTGATCGCCTTAAGCGTCTGGATTGCCTCGATGCGTCGGTTCGAGGTCGACGGCGTTCGCATGGTGATCCGCTTCACGGCCCGGAGCTCGCTGCTGCTCTTTTGCCTCGCCTTCAGTGCCTCGGCGCTGGCGAGGCTCTGGCCCAACGCCTGGACGCGCTGGCAGCGCCGCAACCGCCGCTATCTCGGCTTGAGCTTTGCAGCCTCCCACGCCATTCATGCCGTCGCCATCGTCGTATTCGCGAAGATGGATCCGGCGGGTTTTGTGGCGGCGACCTCACCGGCTTCCTACGTCTTTGGCGGAATCGGCTATGCTGCGATCCTCGCGATGAGCATGACTTCGTTCGACCGCACCGCCGCGATGATCGGACCGCGCACCTGGCGCACGCTGCACCTCGTGGGCGGTTACTATCTCTGGTTCCAGTTCATGGTGTCGTTCGGCAAGCGCGTGCCGGCGATGCCCGCTTACGCGGCGTTCCTCATTCCGCTGCTCGCGGTGATGACGTTGCGGATGATCGCAATGGCCGCCCACCCACGCGGACGGACGGCCGAAGCGGGTTGAACGTCGATCAGCCCTGCGGCAACAGGCCGAGCCGCTTGGCGAAAATGCGGTCGACCGTTCGGCCACGGGTCCGCGCCGAGCAGCGGCCCGAAGAATGTAGGGGGAGGCCGCGCCACGGCAATGGCACGCGTTTCTCAAGCCGCGCGCAACGATAGGCGCTGCAAGAAGGCGCATCCGGTGTCCGTTCTTAAGATGAAGGGGTGCGCGAACGTCGCGACAGGCGATTGACTGCGGGATGAGAGCGCGGATGAAGAGCCGAGTCCTAGACTCTGAGGACACAGTACTTTTGGCGATCGCCAATTTTGAAAAAAGCCTGAGAAACGACGCGAACCCAAGAATGTGGTTTAAGCGTCAGTTCTTGGTGCTCAATGAGCACTTCAACTTCACGAAGAATTTGAATGAAGCAGCAATGCTTCGCGCAAGATGAAAAGAGCGAGACCGCGATCAGCGATCTCGCCCAGATATAATCGCGAAGATTTAAGATTTGGTTCGGCGAGAAGCTTTGTGTTTGTTTTTCGCTCCCGCGTCCCGAACGTAGCGCGTCGCTGACGCTACGCCCAGAGATTGCCACTTAGTTCTTCGACTTGTCGACCAGCGCGCCCTTCTTGATCCAGGGCATCATGTCGCGAAGTTTCGCGCCGACTTCCTCGATCGGGTGTGCGGCGAGCTTGGCGCGGGTCGCCTTGAACGAGGTCTGGTTGACCTTGTTCTCGAGCATCCAGTCGCGGGCGAACTTGCCGCCCTGGATGTCGGCGAGAACGCGCTTCATCTCGGCCTTGGTCTCCGCGGTGACGATGCGCGGGCCGGTGACGTACTCGCCATACTCGGCGGTGTTGGAGATCGAGTAGTTCATGTTGGCGATGCCGCCTTCATAGATCAGGTCGACGATCAGCTTCACTTCGTGCAGGCACTCGAAATACGCCATTTCCGGCGCGTAGCCGGCTTCGACCAGGGTCTCGTAGCCGGCCTTGATCAGTTCGACCAGGCCGCCGCAGAGAACGACCTGCTCGCCGAACAGATCGGTCTCGCACTCTTCCTTGAAGGTGGTCTCGATGATGCCGGCGCGGCCACCGCCGACAGCGGAGGCGTAGGACAGGCCGAGGTCATGGGCATTGCCCGAGACGTCCTTGGCGATCGCAATCAGGCAGGGCACGCCGCCGCCGCGCTGATATTCTGAACGCACGGTGTGGCCGGGGCCTTTCGGCGCGATCATCAGCACGTCGAGGTCGGGGCGCGGATCGAGCAGGTTGAAGTGGACGTTGAGGCCGTGCGCGAACACCAGCGCAGCGCCCTTCTTCATGTTGTCGTGCAGGTGGTCGCGGTAGATGTCGCCCTGGAGCTCGTCCGGGGTGAGCATCATGACGAGGTCGGCCCATTTGGCGGCTTCGGCGACTTCCATCACCTTGAAGCCTGCGGCTTCCGCCTTCTTCACCGAGCTCGAGTCCTTGCGCAGCGCGATCGCCACTTCCTTGACGCCGGAGTCCTTCAGGTTGAGCGCATGGGCGTGGCCCTGGCTGCCATAGCCGACGATGGCGACCTTCTTCCCCTTGATCAGGTTCAGGTCCGCGTCGCGATCGTAATAAACACGCATAGTCGTTTCCTCGTTGAGGGCCGGAAATCGGCCGATGGTCAGTGTCCGAAGGGTGAAATTTGCGGATTTCGGGGGCTGTCTAGAGCATTTCGGCCCCTGAGGGAAACCCGTTTCTGCATGGAAATCCGCGACATCATGCATCCATGAAAACGGGGTAGAGGGAGGCGAGCAGCAGGAGCGCCATCAGGATATTGAAGGCGCGGACCAGCCGCTCCGAGGTGAGCACCGGCCGTAGCGCGGTGCCGAAGCACGCCCAGACCACGGTCGAGACCGTGCCGACCAGGAGACTGATCAGGGTCTGGATCGCGATGTTGACTGGAAACCGGGCAATGGCCGCATAGGCGGTGATGGTGCCGATCACGATCACCCAGCCCTTGGCATTGATCCACTGGAACATGGCCGCGCCCCAGAAGGTCATCGGGCCGCGGCCGTCAACCTCGCCGGGCTTGGTCGGGCCGGAGAAGGCGATCACCGCAGCGAGGTAAATCAGGTAAGCGGCGCCGGCATATTTCAGGATGGTCTGCAGGACCGGGTAGGCCAGAAACACGGTGCCGAGCCCGAGCCCCACCGCGGCGATCATGAAGGCAAAGCCGAGGACGATGCCGACGATATGCGGAATGGTGCGCCGGAAGCCATAGGTCAGCCCGGAGGACAACAGCATGATGTTGTTCGGCCCGGGGGTGAAATACATCACCACCATGAAGGCGAGGAACGCATAGAAGAGCGAGTTGGCCATATTCACCTCACGCCGTCTTCAGGATTTGCGGACGCTTCGCCAGCACCATCAGCGCAATGCCGCCGATGACGGTCAGCATGCCGGCGAGACGCAACGGCCCGAACCGCTCGCCAAACACGATGCTGGACGCCGCAGAACCGACGAACGGCACGAGCAGTGCAAACGGCACGACCTGCGCAGCAGGATAGTCACGCAATAGCCGCCCCCACAGCCAATAGGCGATGCTGGTCGAGACCGCGCCGATCGCCAGCAGGCAGATGAGGCCGGTCAGCGACATGTGGATCAGCGACTGGAAAGTCGGCGCTGGTCCGTCGACCACGAGCGCGAGCACGGACAGCGGCATGGCGGTCGCCAGGCAAAGCCAGGCGAAAAGGTCGAACATCGGCACACCGCGGGCACCGCGCAGCAGGATGTTGCCGATCGCAAAACTGACCGGTGAGATCATCAGCACGGCGAAGGCGCTGACGCTGAAGTCATAACCAACGGTGCCGCAAATCATCAGAAGGCCGGCCGCGGCAATGGCGATGCCCAGCGTCTGCACCGGCGTCGGCCGCTCGCCGAACGCAATCGCGGCAAGACCGATCGTGAACAAGGCCTGGCTCTGCACGACGACCGAGGTCAAGCCGACCGGTACGCCGTGGGCGATGCCATAGGCTTGGCTCAGGAACTGGCCGAGGAACAGCGTAGAGCTGATCGCGATCAGGCGCGGCCAGGCGATCTTCGGCTTGGGAACGAACAGGCACGGCAGTGCGGCAATCGAGAAGCGCATCGCCGTCATCAGCTCCGGCGAAAACTCGTAGAGCGCGATCCGGCTCGCCACGAAGGCAAGCCCCCAGATGATCGCCACCAAGAGGGCGATGAGGATGTCAGCCGGCTTCATTGTTGTTTTCCGGTTCTGCCCTGTCGTGCAGCCCTGCTTGTTCTTCTCGTCTAGCCTTGCTCGCCGGCTTTCGGTTTGCGCAAGAGATATGTGCCGTGCATCGGTGCGTGATAATCGGCCGAGACCAGCGTGAAGCCGACATCGGTCAGCATTCGCTCCATCACCCAGCCGAAAGTGGAATATTCGTCGCGCATATGCGTCACCACGCTGGCGCGCGAGAAATCGTGGTTCTTGATCTGGTAGTCGGCCCATTGCTCGACGTCACGCTCGATCGCGTCGGGCATCGAGGCATAAACGATGTCGCGCAGGTAGAAGCTCGCACCCGGCTTCAGCGCACGCAAGATCCGCGACATCGCCACGACCTTCCAGAAGTCGGGCAGATGATGCAGCGTGAACTCGCTGACGATCAAATCGTAGGATTCCGGGCGGTAGGCAAAGCTGAGCAGGCCGGCGGACTGCGTGCGCACGGGCGCCTTGCGGTCGCGCGCATAGATCTCGGCAAGCGCGAGCATCGCCGGTGAAATGTCGATCGCGTCGACCTCGGCCCCCATCAGCGCGGCTTCAGCGGCGAGCACGCCATTGCCGCAGCCGATATCGGCGACACGCCAGCCGCGCTGGACTCCCAACATTTTCAGTGCGGCGCGCGCCCGCAGATCGGCATCGTCGTGGGCGTCGTAGATCGACGCCACCGCGGGCTCGATGCCCATCCGGTTCCGCTCGTTATAGTACCAGTCGCGCGCCAGCATGATTCACATCCCTTCAGGCCCGCGACCGATCGCGGCGACGCCGGTGCGCGACACCTCGACAAGGCCGAGCGGGCGCATCAGGTCGATAAACTGGTTGATCTTGTCCGTATTGCCTGTGATTTCGAACACAAAGCTCTCAGTGGTGGCATCGATCACCCGCGCACGGAAGGCGTCCGCCAGCCGCAGCGCCTCGACGCGATGCTCGCCCTGTCCGCGCACCTTCACCATCGCTAGTTCGCGCTCGATCGAGCGGCGGGTCTGCGTCATGTCGACGACCTGGTAGACCGGGATCATGCGGTCGAGCTGATGCTTGATCTGCGCGATCACCATCGGCGTTCCGGTGGTGACGATGGTGATGCGCGACAGATGCTTCTGCGCTTCGGTCTCGGAGACCGTGAGGCTCTCGATGTTGTAGCCGCGCCCCGAGAACAGGCCGATGACGCGCGCGAGCACGCCCGGCTCGTTCTGCACGAGCACCGCAAGGGTGTGCGTCTCGTTCGGATCGTGGCGCTCTTCGATGAAATAGGCGGATGCCGGCTGGTTCATGATCGTCCCCTCAAAATCCTATCGTACTCACACCAGCGCCTTGCCGCCGGCGAACGCCTTTGCGGTCGCCTCGTCGTTGGCCTGCTCGGGCAGCAGCATCTCGTTGTGCGCCTTGCCGGAGGGGATCATGGGGAAGCAGTTTTCCAGGGCAGCGACACGGCAGTCGAACAGCACCGGACGCTTGACCGAGATCATCTCCTTGATCGCGCCATCGAGATCAGAGGGCCTGGAGACCTGGAGACCGACGCCGCCATAGGCTTCCGCGAGCTTGACGAAATCAGGCAGGGCCTCGGAGTAAGAATGCGACAGCCGGTTGCCGTGGAGCAATTGCTGCCACTGCCGCACCATGCCCATGTACTGGTTGTTCAGGATGAAGATCTTGATCGGCAGCTCGTACTGAACCGCCGTCGACATCTCCTGCATCGTCATCTGCACCGAGGCATCGCCCGCGATGTCGATGACGAGACTATCCGGATGCGCGACCTGCACGCCGATCGCAGCGGGCAGGCCGTAGCCCATGGTGCCGAGGCCGCCCGACGTCATCCAGCGGTGCGGCTCCTCGAAGCCGTAGAACTGCGCCGCCCACATCTGGTGCTGGCCGACCTCGGTCGTGATGTAGGTGTCCTTGCCACGCGTGGCCTCGAACAGGCTCTGGATCGCGTGCTGCGGCAGGATGACGTCGTTGCTCTTCTTGTAATAGAGCGAGTTGCGGGCGCGCCACTGCGCGATCTGCTGCCACCAGCTCTTGATGTCGGGCTTCTTCGCCTCGGCCTTGAACACCTGGAGGATGTCGCCAAGGATGTTGCCGCAATCACCGATGATCGGCACATCGACACGGATGTTCTTGTTGATCGAGGACGGGTCGATGTCGATGTGGATCTTCTTCGAGTTCGGCGAGAACGCATCGACCCGGCCGGTGATGCGATCGTCGAAGCGCGCGCCGACGCACAGCATGACGTCGCAATCATGCATGGTCATGTTGGCTTCGTAGGTGCCGTGCATGCCGAGCATGCCGAGCCAGTTCTTGCCCGACGCAGGGTAGGCACCCAGGCCCATCAGGGTTGACGTGATCGGGAAACCGGTGACCTCGACCAGCTCGCGCAGCAGCTTGGTGGCTTCGGGACCGGAATTGATGACGCCGCCGCCGCTGTAGATCACCGGGCGTTTGGCGCCGGCCAGCAGCGCCACGGCCTTGCGTATCTGCGTCGCATCGCCCTTCACGCGCGGCGCGTAGGAGCGGTGCACATCGGACTTGCGCGGCGGATGGTAGGTGCCGGTGGCGAACTGCACGTCCTTGGGAACGTCGACCAGCACCGGGCCCGGACGGCCCGTGGTCGCCACATAGAACGCCTCGTGCAGCACCTTCGCGAGGTCGTTGACGTCGCGGACCAGCCAATTGTGCTTGGTGCAGGGACGTGTGATGCCGACGGTGTCGCATTCCTGGAAGGCGTCATTGCCGATCAGATGCGTCGGCACCTGGCCGGAGATGCAGACCAGAGGGATCGAATCCATCAGCGCATCGGTCAGCGGCGTCACCATGTTGGTGGCGCCGGGGCCCGAGGTCACCAGCGCAACACCGGGCCTGCCGGTCGAGCGGGCATAGCCTTCCGCAGCATGCCCGGCGCCCTGCTCGTGACGGACCAGGATGTGCTGGACTTCGCTCTGCTGGAAGATCTCGTCATAGATCGGAAGCACCGCGCCGCCGGGATAGCCGAAAATGTCGGTCACGCCGTGATCGATGAGCGCGCGGACGATCATCGCGGCGCCCGTCATCTGGTTCGGATCGTGGCTCTTGTCGCTCATTGGCTTGCTCCGGATGCGCTGACGTCAGCGGCTTCGTTCGTGTCGGTTTCGGGAAATAAAAAAGGCCCCGAAGAGGGACCCTGCACACCGCCTGTCGTGTGGATGGCAGCTAGCCACCCCCGGCGGTGTGCCTGGGTACGACGGCAATAAGGAGTTTGGTAATAATGTTACGCATGGCGGCCGCTCAGCTTCGCAAAGGTTGCGCGAAACATAACGACCAAAGCCTCGATGTCAAGGCAAACCGGCCGCTTCCGCGCGATTTTGGCAGTGTAGCGGCGTTCCCAGGGTTCGGCGAGAGGTAAAATCGGGAACCCAAGGCACAAAAGCGTGTCACGGGCCGCCGGCCCCGCCGGCGGCGGCCGCCAGCCAGCCCCCCGCCTCCACCGGCTTCACCCACTCGAATTCCGGCAGCTGATGCCTGAACCAGGTGAATTGGCGCTTGGCGTAGTGGCGGGTGTCGGCCCGGCCCATCGCAGCGGCTTCCTCGAGGCCAAGCTCACCGCGCAGATATCGGATCAGGGCCGGCACGCCGTGGGCCTTCATCGCCGGCAGCAGCCGGTCGAGCCCGCGGGCGCCCAACTGCTCGACCTCTTCAAGAGCACCGGCGCCCAGCATGGCGCCGAAGCGGGCGTCGATGCGGGCATAGAGCTCGTCGCGTTCGGGCGCGAGGAATACGGCGCGAAAGCTGTCCTTCGGCAACAGCGGCGGCTGGCCGTCGTGGTGCCAGTCGAGCAAGGAGCGGCCGGTTGCCTCGACCACTTCGAGCGCGCGCGCGATCCTGGCGCGATCGCGCAGATTCAATCGCTCGGCTGCGCGCGGATCGCGGCGCGCAAGTTCCGCGTGCAAGGCCTCGACGCCGTTCCGCTCCAGCCGCGCGCGCACATTCTCGCGCACCTCGCCAGGGATCGGCGGAACGACCGAGAGCCCTGCGGTCAGTGCCTTGAAATAGAGCCCGGTGCCGCCAACGAAGATCGGCAGGCGGCCCTCCGCCCTTGCCCGTTCCAGAACAGTCGCGGCATCAGCCACCCAGGCGCCGGCCGAGAAATTCACGGCTGCATCGACATGGCCGTAAAGGCAATGCGGAACGCGCGCCTGCTCGTCCTCAGTGGGGCGCGCAGTGATGATGCGGAGGTCGCGATAGACCTGCATGGAATCGGCATTGATCACGACCCCGCCCACGTTCAGCGCAAGCTCCAGCGCCAGCGCCGACTTGCCGCTGGCGGTCGGGCCTGCGATAAGCACGGCCTTGCTCGAATGCCTCTCGCTCACGAAAACCTCAAATGTCGCTCGTCGCCACGCTGATCTGCAACCCCGCCAATCCCGCCCTCGACTCCACCATCGTCGACGGTGTCCGCGCCGTGCTGCCCAACGCCGTGCCGGCCCATTGGCTGTTCGACGGCGTTGCGGTCGACATTCCCTTCGGCGCCGACAGTAACCTCGAAGGCGATCGCCATGCCATCGAAGAGCGGCTGCGCGAGCTTCGCGGCGATCTGCCCATCGACATCGTGGTGCAGCCTGTCGGCTTCCGGCGCAAGAAGCTTTTTCTCGCCGACATGGATTCCACCATGATCGGGCAGGAATGCATCGACGAGCTCGCCGATCTCGTCGGTATGAAGGCCCATGTCGCCGCCATCACGGAACGCGCAATGAGGGGCGAGATCGAGTTCGAGCCGGCGCTGCGCGAGCGCGTCGCGCTGCTGAAGGGTCTCCCCGCCAATGTCGTCGACCAAGTTCTGGCCAAGCGTATCACGCTGACCCCCGGCGGCCGCGAGCTGGTCGCCACCATGCGCGCCAACGGCGCCTATACCTGCCTCGTCTCCGGCGGCTTCACCTTGTTCACGAGCGCAGTCGCCGCCAAGATCGGCTTCCAGGAGAACCGCGCCAACGAGCTCGTCGTGCGCGACGGCAAGTTCACCGGCGAAGTGAAGGAGCCGATCCTGGGTCGCGCGGCCAAGCTCGCGACGCTGGTTGATCTGATGGAATCGTTCGATCTCGACGACATCGACTCGGTCGTGGTCGGCGATGGCGCCAATGATCTGGCGATGATCCAGGCAGCGGGACTGGGCGTGGCGTACCATGCGAAGCCAGCCGTTGCAGCGGCAGCCGCGGCACGGATCGATCACGGCGATCTCACCGCGCTGCTCTATGCGCAGGGGTATCGGCGGGACGAGTTCGTGGAAAGCTGATGCCGAACCACCGGCATGCCCGGGCTTGTCCCGGGCATCCACGATTGGGGCTATCCACGCGACAAAGACGTGGATGGCCGGGACAAGGCCGGCCATGACGCGACGTTAAGACGAGAGTCCCTTACTGCACGCTCAGCGCCACGAAGCGCAGCTCGCCATCGCCGTTCGACACCAGCAGCAGCACGGACTTCTTGCCGTCCTTCTTGAGCTGGTCGACCCGCTTCTGGATGTCGTCGCCGCTCGCGACAGCTTCCTGTGCGACTTCGACAATGACGTCGCCGGCGGAGAGCCGCTTCTCGGCAGCGTCGGAATTGGCGTCGACATTGGTCACCACCACGCCCTTGACGCTGTCCTTGATCTTATAACGGGTCCGCAGGTCCTTGTTCAGCACGGCGAGATCGAGGCCGAGCGCCTTCTGCGTCACGGGCTTCTCGGGCGGCGGCTCGTCGGTCTTCACCGAGGCCTGCACCTTCTCCGGATCCTGCAGACGGCCGAGCGTAACCTTCTTGGTCTGCTCCTCGCCCTTGCGGATGACGACGACGTCGACCTCCTTGCCGACTGCGGTGTCGGCGACGACACGGGACAGATCCTTCGGATCCTTGACGTCCTTACCGTCGAACTTGACGACGACGTCACCCGGCTCGATGCCGGCAGGCTTGGCCGGGCCCTTGTCGTCCACACCGGCGACCAGCGCGCCGCGCGCCGGCTTGATGTTGAGACTCTCGGCGATCTCGTCGGTGACGGTCTGGATGCGGACACCGAGCCAGCCGCGCCGCAGTTCGCCGAACTGCCGGAGCTGGTCGACGACACCAGCGACCGTCTTCGACGGCACGGCGAAGCCGATGCCGATCGAGCCGCCGGAGGGCGAGATGATCAGCGTGTTGACGCCGATGACGTCGCCTTCGAGGTTGAACAGCGGGCCACCCGAATTGCCGCGATTGATCGCGGCGTCGGTCTGAATGTAGCTGTCATAGGGCCCCGAGGAGATGTCGCGGTTCTTGGCCGAGACGATGCCGGCCGTCACCGTGCCGCCGAGGCTGAAGGGGTTGCCGATCGCGACCACCCAGTCGCCCAAGCGCAATTTGTCGGAGTCGCCAAACTTCACCGAGACGAGCGGCTTCGGCGGCTTGAACTTCAACACGGCGAGATCGGTCTTCTTGTCGACACCGACGAGCTCGGCCTTGATCTTGGTGCCGTCGTTGAGAATGACGTTGATCTCGTCGGCATCGGCGATGACGTGGTTGTTCGTCACGACCACACCCGACGTGTCGATGATGAAGCCGGACCCGAGCGAGTTGGTCTTGTGCGGCAGGCCGCCGCCGTTGTCGCCGCCCTTGCCGCCACCGCCGGGGCCTTTGCGGTTCTTGAAGAAGTCGTCGAAGAATTCCTCGAACGGCGAGCCGGGCGGGAGTTGCGGCATGGTGTTGCTGCCGCCCTTGGCCTCGACCGTCTGCGAGGTCGAGATATTCACGACCGCGTCGATCACCTTCTCGGCGACGTCGGCGATGCCCTCCGGCCCGCGCGCCTGCGCCGGCGAGCCGAACAGGCTGAAAGCACTGAACGCGAGCGCGGCCAGCCCAAATCGCGCATGTTGGCGCAAGCGGGTCGGGACAATGGTGGCAGCGGTCATGGTGGTCTCCAGAGAAAGGAATTCGACGTCAAGACTGCGCTCGAACGGGGGCACGGCGCAAGCACGAGCTTAGCGGGCCTCAAGAGCCGGATAATACGGCGAAAACCCGCCGTTCGCCTTCACTTTGACGTTGGCTCGGCGGCTACATCGGACGTCGCATCACCCAGATCAGGATGAGGCCGGCTACGGCCGAACCGATCCCGACCGCCCGCAGGATATTGTCCGGCGTTGCGATGGCGCTTTTCATGGCCTTGCGCATCCAGTTCGGACTTGCCGCGAACATCAAGCCTTCGAGCACAAACAGGATGCCTAAGCCGATGAGGAAGTCGGCGAACGCAATGGACCTCATCGGATTGGAACCTCCCGTTGTGATGTTATTGTCCGACGAAGGGCGGCCAAACCTGCCGCCCCTGTCTAGCTTACGGTTTTGCCGGCGTTTCGGCCGCTGTCTTGCCGGACGGGTTACCAAAATACCGGAAGAAATCCGAGTCCGGCCGCAGCAAATAGCGGGTATCGCTGGACTTCAGCCCGCTTTCATAGGCTGTCATCGACCGGTAGAAGGCAAAGAAGTCAGCATCCTTGCCATAGGCTTCGGCAAAGAGACGGTTGCGCTCTGCGTCACCCACGCCGCGCGTCTGCTCGGCCTGGGAGTTCGCGTCGGCAATGATCACCGTCACATCGCGGTCGGCCTTGGAGCGGATTTCCTGCGCTTTCTGGCCGCCCTGCGCGCGGAATTCTGCGGCTTCGCGCTGGCGCTCGGACTTCATCCGGTCGTACACCGCCTGGCTGTTCTGCTCCGGCAGATCGGCGCGGCGAATACGGACGTCGACGACCTCGATGCCGTAACCGCCCGCCTCGCGGTCGAGCTGCTCGCGGATGCGTCCCATCAGCTTCTCGCGTTCGTCACGCACCACGGTGATGAAACTGACTTCGCCCAGCACACGGCGCAGCGCCGCATTCAAGAGCGAGGTGAGCTGGAGGTTTGCGGCCTGGATCGAGCCGACACTCTGATAGAAACGCAACGCATCCTTGATGCGATAGCGCGCAAAGGCGTCGACCACGAGTCGCTTCTGATCGGAGGCAATGACCTCCTGCGAGGGGTTCTCCAGGTCGAGGATCCGCTTGTCGATGTTGATCACGGAGTTCCAGGGCGCCTTGAAGTGCAGCCCGGGGTCGGTGACGACGTCCACCGGCGCGCCGAATTGCAGCACGATGGTCTGCTCGGTCTGCTGCACGGTAAACAACGACATGTAGCCGACGATCACGACCAGGAGCGCCGCAAGCAGCGCGACGATGCCTGTAACGGGAGACCTCATCTTGCGCCTCCGCTCGGCAACTGGCCTGCCGTCGTGGGCTTCTTGGTCGACAATTCGCTGAGCGGCAGATAAGGCACGACGCCCTGGCCCGAGGAGCCGCCGTCGTAGATCAGCTTGTCCGAGCCGCCGAGCACGCGCTCCATCGTCTCCAGATAGATCCGTTCACGCGTCACGTCCGGCGCCTTCTTGTATTCCTCGTACACTTTCAGGAAGCGCGCGCTCTGGCCCTTGGCCTCGGCGACCGCCTGCTCCTTGTAGCCCTCGGCCGCCTGCAGGATGCGCGCCGCGTTGCCGCGCGCTTCAGGCACGACCTTGTTGGCATAGGTCTGCGCTTCGTTTTGCAACTGCTCGAGATTGGCACGAGCCGCCTGCACGTCACGGAACGCATCGATCACCTGCGCCGGCGGATCGACCTTCTGCATCTGCACCTGGGTGATCTGGATGCCGGCGCCATAGCCGTCGAGCGTCTTCTGCATCAAATCCTGCACGGTGGTCTCGGTCTGCGTCCGCGCGCCGGTCAGGATCGGCTGGATGTCGGAGCGGCCGATCACCTCGCGCATCGCGCTCTCGGCGACCGCCTTCACGGTGCCCTCGGGGTTCTGGATGTTGAACAGGAAATTGCCGACGCCGTTGGGCTTGATGCGCCAGAGCACGGTGAAGTCGACGTCGACGATGTTCTCGTCGCCGGTCAGCATCAGACTCTCTTCCGGCACGTCACGGATCGAGCGGCCGCGGCGGGCGGGATCGTCGATCAGCGTCATGCCGATGGAAATGGTGGATACGCGCAGCGCCTTCGGCAGCAACACGGTCTCGATCGGATAGGGCAAATGATAATTAAGGCCCGGATCGACGGTGCGGACGTGCTTGCCGAAACGCAGCACGACACCCTGCTCCTCCGACTGCACGCGGAAGAAGCCCGACAGCAGCCAGAGTGCGACGATGATGAGCAGGATCAGCGTGATGCCGATGCCCGAGAAATAGCCACCTGGCATGATCTGCTGGAGCCGGTCCTGGCCGCGCCGCAGAAGGTCCTCCAGATCCGGCGGCCTCGGCCCGACCGGTTGCGGGCCTGAGCCCCACGGTCCTTTCGGACCCGAGCCCCATGGGCCACCGCCCTGATTCTTCCACGGCATTCGACGCTCTCCTCGGCAGACCGGGACTAGAACTTGCCCGGCCGGCATTGTCCGGACCGGCTTTATAGGGGACCGAAAGGACCCTTACAACGCAAGCCTGACCGTCCCACGAGCTATGCTCGGGGGCGGAAAAGTCAATGTAAACATTGGCGAATGGAGTTAATGAGAGGGCCGCCGACGATATGTCACATAGGAGAAGGCGGCACTATCCTGGGGGCCGGCCGGGTGGCGGACGCGCTCTGTTTCCTCCCACTGCGCCTTGTCGACGTCGAAATGCGTGTCGCCGTCCGGCCTCGCATGCACCTCTGTGATCTCGAGGCGGTCGGCACGATCGAGCCACTGCCGGAAGATTTCGGCACCGCCAATCACGGCGATTTCAGCGGCTGAACGCCGCAGGGCATCACCAAGCGCAACTGAAGCAGCGGCCGCAGCCGACGTCACGACGATGGCGCCGGCGGCGCGATAGTCCGCATCGCGCGTGATCACGATGTTGGTGCGGTTCGCAAGCGGCCGACGCCCGGGCAAGGATTCGAAGGTCTTGCGGCCCATGATCACGGGTTTGCCGATGGTGAGCGCCTTGAAGCGCGCCATATCGGATTTCAACCGCCACGGCAGCGCGTTGCCGGCGCCGATGATGCCGTTCTCCGCAATCGCGACGACGAAGACGATCTCCATCAGAGGGCGCTCCCCGCAAGACGCGTGAGCGCTGAACCAGAGACGCGGCACAGCGTCCAGTCATCCAGCATCACGGCGCCAAGCGACCTGTAGAATGCGATCGACGGCCCATTCCAGTCGAGCACCGCCCATTGCAGGCGCGACCAGCCGTTGTCGATGCATTCCTTCGCGAGATAGATCAGCAGCGCCTTGCCGAGGCCCTTGGCGCGATGTGACGGCCGCACATACAAGTCTTCGAGATAGATGCCGTGGCGGCCGCTGAAGGTGGAGAAATTCAGGAACCACACCGCAAAGCCGACCGGCTCGCCGTTCCAGCAGGCAATCGCACAAAACAGCCTGGGATCGCTGCCGAACAAGGCGGCCGCAATGTCAGCCTCGGTCGCCTCGAGTTCATGCGAGAGCTTTTCGTATTCGGCAAGCTCACGGACGAAATCAAGAACGAGCCCGGCTTCGCCAGGGCGCGCGCGGCGGATGCTGAGCGACATCGGCGCTAGACCGCGACTTCCGCCTTGATGTGCGGATGCGGGTCGTAGCCGACGAGTTCGAAATCCTCGTAACGGAAGGAGAAGATGTCCTTCACATCAGGATTGATCCGCATCACCGGCAGCGCGCGCGGCGCGCGGGTGAGCTGGAGCCGCGCCTGCTCCAGATGATTGGAGTAGAGATGGGTGTCGCCGAACGAATGCACGAAGTCGCCGGGCTTCAGGCCCGTGACCTGCGCAACCATCATGGTGAGCAGCGCATAGGAGGCGATGTTGAAGGGCACGCCGAGGAACACGTCGGCCGAACGCTGATAGAGCTGGCACGAGAGCTTGCCGTTGGCGACGTAGAACTGGAACAGGCAGTGACACGGCGGCAGCGCCATCTTGTCGACTTCGGCCGGATTCCAGGCCGAGACGATCAGGCGGCGCGAGTCCGGGTTGCGCTTGATCATGTCGACGACATTGGAGATCTGGTCGATGCTGCGTCCGTCCGGCGCGGGCCAGGAGCGCCATTGATGGCCGTAGACCGGGCCGAGATCGCCATTGGCGTCCGCCCACTCGTCCCAGATGGTGACGCCGTTGTCCTTGAGATACTTGATGTTGGTGTCGCCCTTCAGGAACCACAACAGCTCATGCACGATCGCCTTCAGCGGCAGCCGCTTGGTGGTGAGCATGGGGAAGCCGGCGGACAGATTGAAGCGCATCTGATGGCCGAACACCGACAACGTGCCGGTGCCGGTCCGGTCGGTCTTCTCGGCGCCGTCTGAAAGAATCCGCTCGAGCAGGTCCTGATACTGGTGCATGTGCCAATGAGCCTTTGGGGAGGCGGCGAACTTAACGGCCACCCCCGCGCTGTGACAGCGGCGATTCGCTGGTCGCGCCGATTATACCCCGAAAAGTGAGAGCTCCCGGCGCCAATGACAAGGGGCGGAACTCACCTCTCGCCCCTCGCCTATCGGCTTGATCTAGCTGGTTAAGTCGCTTGTTGCGACGCGCTCAATTCTCGGATTCGGTAAACACCTCGTCGCGCTTGGCACGCAGCATGGGCAGCAACGTCAGCACGAGCAGGAATGTCGCGATCGCGAGCAGCGCGGCGGAGAGCGGTCGGGTCAGGAACACGCTCCAGTCACCACGCGAGATCAGCAGCGCGCGGCGCAGGTTCTCTTCCATCAACGGTCCGAGCACCATGCCGAGCAGCAGCGGCGCCGGTTCGAAATCGTGCTTGATCAGCCAGTAGCCGACGAGACCGAAGACGCCTGCGAGGATGACGTCGACCGGTGCGTTGTTCACCGAATAGATGCCGATCGCGCAGAAGATCACGATCGAGGGAAACATCAGCCGGTAGGGCACACGCAGCAGGCGGACCCAGATGCCGACCAGCGGCAGGTTGATGATGATCAGCATCAGGTTGCCGATCCACATCGAGGCGATCATGCCCCAGACCAGATCAGGCTGCTTCTGCATCACCTGCGGGCCCGGCACGATGCCATGAATTGTCATCGCGCCCACCATCAGCGCCATCACCGCGTTGGGCGGGATGCCGAGCGTCAGCAGCGGGATGAAGGAGGTCTGTGCGGCCGCGTTGTTGGCGCTTTCCGGCGCAGCCACGCCCTCGATCGCACCGCGGCCGAACCGCGATGGGTTCTTGGCAAGCTTCTTCTCGAGCGTGTAGGCCGCGAACGAGGCGATGACGGCGCCGCCGCCCGGAAGAATGCCGAGGATCGAGCCGAGCACGGTGCCGCGCAGGACCGCAGGCGTCGAGTCGATCAGGTCCTTCCTGGTCGGCATCAGGCCGGTGATCTTCTGCTGCACGAGATCGCGGTTCATCTCCGCGCCGGCGTCGAGGTTGCGGATGATCTCGGCAAAGCCGAACACGCCCATTGCCACCGTTGCGAAGCCAAGACCATCGGCGAGCTCTGGAATGTTGAAGGCCATGCGCGAGGCGCCGGTCTCGATGTCCGAGCCGACCATCGACAGCAGAAGGCCGAACACGATCATCGCGATCGCCTTCAGCACCGAGCCCTTGGCGAGCACGACGGCGAAGATCAGGCCAAGCACCATCAGCGAGAAATATTCAGCCGGACCGAACGCGAGCGCGAGCTTGGTCAGCGGCGCACCAAGCACGGCGATGAGCACGGTTGCGACGCAGCCGGCGAAGAACGAGCCGATCGCGGCGATCGCCAGCGCCGGACCGGCGCGGCCCTGCTTGGCCATCTGGTGCCCGTCGATCGCGGTGACCACCGATGTCGCCTCACCCGGGATGTTGACCAGGATCGAGGTGGTCGAGCCGCCATACTGGGCGCCGTAATAGATGCCGGCGAGCATGATCAGTGCACCGACCGGCGGCAGTCCGAAAGTGATCGGCAGCAGCATCGCGACGGTCGCAATGGTGCCGATGCCCGGCAGCACACCGACCAGCGTGCCCACGAGCGCGCCGATCAGGCACATCAGGAGATTGATCGGAGAGAATGCGACGACAAACCCGTGAGCGAGGTTGGCGAAGAGATCCATCACACCCTCACTGGGCCAGGAAACGCGGGAACATCGGCATCGGCAGGCCGAGCACGTAGGGGAAGAGAAGCGCGCAGCCGAGTGTCAGGCAGGCGCCGACGGTGATGGTCTCGATCCAGCGCGTCTCATGCGTGCCCATTGCCGCAATCAGGAAGCTCACGAACGCCGCCACCACGACGCCAAGCGGACGGATCGCGAGGGCGAAGAAGACGATCGAGGCCATCACGAACAGCGGCCCACGCCAGGAATAATGCGCCATCGCAGGTCCATCGGACAACAGCCCCGTCAACGCGATGCCGGCACCAAGCGCGACGAGAAGCCCACCGAACATCCGGGGCGCCGTGCCGGCGCCAAAGGAGAAGCCGCGCATCCCCTGCAAATCGCTGGAGGCCCACAACGCGAACAGCGCGAGCGCCATCAGGACGATCCCGCCCACATAATCCTGTGCCGACCGGATCGTCATGAACAGCGTGAGGATCGCCACCGCGAACAGCGGATAGGAGTAGATCAGAGCCAACAGCACATCCGATGACGCCTTTTTGACGTCGCCGCCGGCCGCGCCGAGCAACGCAGCCGGGGCGCCAGCGACCAGCGCCCCCGCATGTGCAGCCACGACTTGTAGCGGACCGCGGCCGGCAGCCCAGCCGAAGATCGTCCCGAACGACCAGATCAGTTCAAAAATCTGCGGCGCTATGGCCAGCACACAGAATCCGATGGCCACAGATGTGCTTCTTGTGGCCGTTGCCGAGTGGCCCATTGCATCGGCCATGCATGTCTCCTCCGCGACCCGCAAGTCACGAGCACTGTTGTTCTAATCGGCTGGAAATGGATCCCGGCCCCCGGTTCATTGCCTAGCGATTTTCATCACACAATACCAGCAAAACCCAACATGCCTCCCGCGAGCAGAAGCCATAGCGGATTGACGCGCGAGACGGAGGCGATCAATGCAACCGTCGCGGTCAGAAGCGCTGCGGCAATGGTGCGATCAGTCGACTGCGTGAGGATCAGGGCACTCGCTGCCATCAATCCGATCGACAGCGGAACCAGAGCAGCCTGGATCAGCGCGGGCCAGTGCGACTGGCTCGGCCGGTTGAGGAGCCGGCTGACATGGTAGGCAAGCAGCGCCGTCGGCAGGCACATCGCCAGCGTCGCCGCCAGCGCGCCGGGAATGCCGGCAACGGCATAGCCGATCAACGTGACGATAAGGACGTTCGGACCTGGCGAGAGTTGCGCGATCGCATAGGCATCGGCGAACTGCTTGTCGGTCATCCAGTGATGCACCTCGACTGCGATGCGGTGCATCTCGGGCACCGCCGCCGCAGCACCGCCGACCGCGAACAGCGACATGAGTCCAAAGGTGGAGATCAGCGCCCAGATCGGGTTCTCGCTGCTCATGCTGCTACCTTCCGTCGCATCAAATAGGTGGCGCCGATGCTGAGCGGGACCGCGACCAGCAGCACCCCCTGCAGCGGCCAGTGAAGAACGCCGATGGCCGTGAACACGCCGAGCATCAGGACGAGCACGACCACGTCCATCCGCTTGAGCAGCGGCGTCATCATCCGGAAGACCAGGGCGATCAAGAGGCCAACCGCCGCACAGGAAATGCCTGCGAGAACACGACGCAGCGCCTCCACATCGCCGAACCGGGCATAGATGATCGCGAGCACGGTCATGATCAGCGTCGGCGGCAGCAACAGCCCCGTGAAGGCTGCAACGCCGCCGGCGATGCCGCGCAGCCGCGACCCGAACACCATCGATAGATTGACGATGTTGGGCCCGGGCAGGAAATGGCAGAGCGCAAACGTCTCGTTGAACTCCTCCGCGGTCATCCAGCGGTGCTGGTCGACGATGGCATGCCGGGCAAACACCAGGACGCCGCCGAAACCGGCTAGCGACATCCGGGCAAAGGCCAGGAACAGTGCCGCCAGGCCCGGCTGCGCGGCCTGGGTGGTGAGACGGTCCGGCTCTTGGGCCGCCGGCGCTGAATCCGTGGACATGTCAGGAGCTTAGAACGCCTCCCGCAGGGCGGCCAAGAGCAGTCCTGGGATCATCCCGGACCTATCCAAAGGGAACCGCGTCCTCTTCGCTCGAAACCCCTGTTTTTTGAAACCTTTGCCCCCTATATTGGGGGAGCCGGTTCGCCGGCTATGGAAATAAACGGTCGTCGCAATAAACCATTCGGACCCGGGGGCGGTACCCGGCGCCTCCACCAAAGCTCATTGGGCTCCGGCCCGTCCAGTGTGAGCTTCGGCGGGGGCGAAATAGGATCGACGAGGGCGTAAAGGGCGTGCTTTTTCCCGGTATTGTTCCGCCGTTATCGGGCTACTGCAATAGTTGCCAACGACAACTTTGCTCCGGTTGCTCAGGCTGCGTAACGCAGTTTGAAAGACCATCTTAAAGTCCTAACGGGTTAAGCTCCGTTAGGCGGGGTTCGGAGGCACCTGGCAACAGAAGCCTCCACTTACCTCTGATTTCCTTCGCGGCGGGGACTCCTGCCGGCCCGTCAGGCGCGGTACTATTGCCTGGCGAGTCGGGCCTGCAGAGCCCGCCTCCAGGAATGCAACAGGACCACCATGGCGACCGATCATATACGATACGATGTGCTGACACGCGACGCGCTGCGCGGCGTGCTGCGCAAGGTGCTGACTGATGCCGCGGCCCATGGACTGCCGGGCGAGCATCATTTCTTCATCACCTTCGTGTCGAAGGCCGACGGCGTGAAGATCTCGCCGCGGCTGCTGGCGCAATATCCCGAAGAGATGACGATCATCCTCCAGCACCAGTTCTGGGACCTGACCGTGCTCGAGGACCGCTTCGAGGTCGGTCTGTCCTTTGGCGGAATCCCGGAGCGGCTCGTGGTGCCGTTCAGCGCCATCAAGAGCTTCCTTGACCCGTCGGTGAAGTTTGGCGCCGAGTTCGATGTTTCCGATGTCGGCGCGGTCGCGGACGAGACTTTGCCAACCGCTCCTGCCCCGTCCGCCGTCACGGTGCCTGCGCCTGCCGCCGAGCCGACGGCGACCTCCGAAGAGCCGTCGCCGCCGAACCAGGGCGGCGCCGAGGTCGTGCGGCTCGATCGTTTCCGCAAGAAATGATCTAGGTTGGCCGCGAGGCCATCGCGCCCGGCCAAACTCCCTATATAGATGAGCATATCAAGAGGCCGCGCGGCGTTTCGGGCGGCAGAATGGATGTGCTCATGGCCAATGCTGCGAAGACTGCCCGCCCTGTGACCCGCATCGAGACCGACAGTTTTGGTCCGATCGAGGTCCCCGCCGATCGCTATTGGGGGGCGCAGACCGAACGCTCGCGCCAGAATTTCCGCATCGGCATCGATCGCATGCCGATCGCGCTCGTGCATGCGCTCGGCATCGTCAAGCTGGCGGCGGCACAGTCCAATCTCGAGCTCGGCCTGCTCGACAGGCGCCGCGCCAACGCCATCATCCGCGCCGCGCACGAGGTGATCGACGGCAAGCTCGACGATCACTTCCCACTGGTCGTGTGGCAGACCGGATCGGGCACCCAGAGCAACATGAACCTCAACGAGGTCATCGCCAACCGGGCCAACCAACTGCTCGGGGGCGAGCTCGGCACCAAGAAGCCGGTGCATCCCAACGACCACGTCAACATGAGCCAGTCGTCGAACGACTCCTTCCCGACCGCGATGCACATCGCGGCCGCAAGCCGCATCAATGCCGATCTCGTCCCCGCGCTCGGCGAGTTGCACCGCGCGCTGCGCAAGAAGGAGAAGGAGTTCGCGAAGATCGTGAAGATCGGCCGCACCCACACCCAGGATGCGACGCCGCTGACGCTGGGCCAGGAATTTTCAGGCTATGCCGCGCAAGTCGAAAGCGGCATCGCGCGGCTGAAGGTCGCGGTGAAGGATCTCTATCCTCTGGCGCAGGGCGGCACCGCCGTCGGCACCGGCCTCAACTCCAAGCCGCGCTTCGCAAAGCTGTTCGCCAAGCACGTTGCAAAGATAACCAGACTGCCCTTCACCAGTGCCGCCAACAAATTCGAGGCGCTGGCCTCGAACGATGCCTATGTGCTGGCGCACGGCGCCATCAATTCCGTCGCCACGGGCCTGTTCAAGATCGCCAATGACATCCGCCTGCTCGGATCGGGCCCGCGCTCGGGCCTCGGCGAATTGATCCTGCCGGAGAACGAGCCGGGCTCGTCGATCATGCCGGGCAAGGTCAATCCGACGCAATGCGAGGCGATGACCATGGTGTGCTGCCAGGTGTTCGGCAATCACACCGCGATCACGGTCGCCGGCAGCCAGGGCCATTTCGAGCTCAACGTCTACAAGCCCGTGCTCGCCTACAACATGCTGCACTCGATCCGCCTGATGGCCGACGCTGCGCGCTCCTTCACCGAACATTGCGTCAGCGGCATCCGCGCCGATGAAAACCACATCAAGGAGCTGATGGAGCGTTCGTTGATGCTGGTGACCGCACTGGCGCCGAAGATCGGCTACGACAACGCCGCCAAGGTGGCAAAGACTGCGCATGCCAACGGCACCACGCTGAAGGAGGAGGCGCTGCGGCTTGGCTTCGTCTCGGCGGACGAATTCGACCGTCTGGTGCAGCCGGAGAAGATGACGCGTCCGGGATGAATTCCGAATTCCGATAGTCATCCGTAATGATACGGAGCCTCAAGGCTCATAATTATGAGGCTTAAGGCACAGGATTTGATTACCGTCAATGCGGCGACGGAGGCCCGTGCTACGCAAAGCGCCCTGTGCCCTTGACGGGGCGAAATTCATCGTTTGATGGCCGCGAGGCCGATTGACGAGGACCAGCGAATGACGATCAAGTCCTGTGGGGCGCAACGCGGCGCCCTGTTTCTGGAAGTTTCATCCTGCCCGAGGAGGATCGGATGATGGAGACGCGGCATGGGGAACGTCATCAACCTGAATCGTTTCAGGAAGCGCGCCGAGCGGGAAGCGTCGGCGAAGCAGGCGGACGCCAACCGAACGAAGTTCGGCCGCACGAAGGCCGAGCGTTCGTCGGAGGCGAAGCAGGCGGACCAGGCGAAGGCGCATCTGGACCGGCATCGGATCGATCGCGAGGAGCAGCCATGAAGTCGCCCGTCGTGAAACGTTCGATCGTGGTCGCCGGCCACAAGACCAGCGTCAGCCTGGAAGAGGCGTTCTGGAACGGCATGAAGGAGATCTCGGGTCTGCGCAACATGACGCTGTCCGAGCTCGTCGGTGAAATCGACGGCGCCCGCCAGCAGGGCAATCTGTCCTCGGCGATCCGCCTGTTCGTGCTCGACTATTTCAAGAGCCGCGCGATGGCCGCGATCCAGCAGGAAAAGGTCCCGGCCCAGTAGCCCTGCGGCGCATTGCCCACGGCTTCGTGATCTGCACTTTAAAATCGCTCTAAGGTGCAGTTTCCACGGGCGCGCGCGCTTGACCTCGATGCCCTGCGTTGAAAATACAGGGCATGACCGACATCCACGATACGCGCCGCGAGATGCCGCTGGGCCTGGCCCAGCGCGGCTATACCGGCGTCATTCAGCACCTCTCCGCCAAGGATGCGGGTTCGGCGCTCACGGACATCGAGCTCGAGAGCCGGCTGATCGAACTCGGTTTCGTCGAGGGCGCCCGGGTCGAGGTCCTGCATGAGGGGCTGGTCGGGCGCGACCCGATCGCCGTGCGGGTCGACAACATCACCATCGCGGTGCGCCGCCGCGAAGCCATGGCCATCATCGTCGCCTGAGATCGCGGCCGGATATTTGTTTCCATGGAATTACCCCTTCTGCATCTCGCCCTGGTGGGCACGCCAAACAGCGGCAAGACCTCGCTGTTCAATGCCCTGACCGGCAGCCGGCAGAAGGTCGCCAACTATCCCGGCGTCACCGTCGAGCGCAAGGAAGGCTTCTTCGTCACCCCGCAGGGACGCCAGGTCTCCGTCGTCGACCTGCCCGGCACCTATTCGCTGCGCGGCCGCAGCCCGGACGAGGAGATCACCCGCGACTTCGTGCTCGGCAAGGCCTCTGGCGAGACCCTGCCCGACCTCGTGCTGTGCGTGGCCGACAGCACCAATCTGCGCCTGACCTTCCGCCTCCTGCTCGAGCTCAAGCGCACCGGACGGCCGATGATCCTCGTGCTGAACATGTTCGACATCGCAAGCCGCCGCGGCATCTCGGTCGACGCCGACAGGCTCGCCAAGGAGCTCGGCGTGCCCGTCGTCACCTCGATCGCGGTGCGCAAGGGCGGCACCGCCGACCTGCTGGCGCTGACCGACGAGATCTCGGCCAAGCTCGCCGCCGAGCCGGCCGAAAACACCTGGCGGGCGCTCAGCGTCGCCGAATTGCGCGCCACCCAGCGCGAGGCCGATCGGATCATCTCCGATTGCGTCAGCCTGCCTGCTCGCCCCGACACCTGGACCGCGCGGATCGATGCAATCGTGCTGCATCCGGTCGGCGGGCTCATCGTGCTTGCGGCGATCCTGTTCGTGATGTTCCAGGCGGTGTTCGCCTGGGCGCAGCCGCTGATGGAGTTGCTGCAGTCCGGCTTCGATACGCTCGGCGAGTTGGTGCATGCCAGCCTGCCCGCGGGCCTGTTGCAGAGCTTCCTCCAGAACGGCGTGATCTCGGGCGTCGGCAGCGTCATCGTGTTCCTGCCGCAGATCATCATCATCTTCCTGTTCATCCTGCTGCTGGAAGATTTCGGCTACATGGCGCGCGCCGCGTTCCTGATGGACCGCATCATGGGCGGCGCAGGGCTGCACGGCCGCGCGTTCATTCCGCTGCTGTCGAGCTTTGCCTGCGCCATTCCCGGCATCATGGCCACGCGCGTGATCGACGACAAGCGCGACCGGCTGACCACGATCCTGATCGCGCCCCTGATGACCTGCTCGGCGCGCATCCCCGTCTACACGCTGATCATCTCCGCCTTCATTCCGGCCAAGGACGTCTGGGGCTTCGTCAACCTGCAGGGCCTCGTGATGTTCGGCCTCTATGCCACCGGCATCATCAGCGCGTTGGCGGTCTCGTTCCTCATCAAATTCTTCATGCTGCGCGACTACGCGCCGGCGCCGTTCATGCTTGAGCTGCCGGACTACAAGATGCCGCGGCCGAAATCGATCGCGATCGGCGTCTACACGCGCGCCAAGATGTTCCTGCACCGCGCCGGCACCACGATCTTCTCGATGATGGTGCTGATCTGGTTCCTGGCCTCGTTCCCGCAGCCGCCGGCGGGTGCGACGGAACCCGCGATCGACTTCAGCCTGGCCGCCATGATCGGCAAGGCGATCGAGCCGCTGCTTCACCCGGTCGGATTCAACTGGCAGATCGCGGTCGCGCTGATCCCGGGCATGGCGGCGCGCGAGGTCGCGGTCGCGGCGCTCGGCACCGTCTATGCGATCGAAGGCGGCAAGGAAGCGGCCGAGCAGATCGGCCAGGTGCTGGCGACGAAATGGTCGCTCGCGACCGCGCTGTCGATGCTCGCCTGGTACATCTTTGCCCCGCAATGCGCCTCGACACTTGCCGTGATCCGGCGCGAGACCGGAAGCTGGACCTGGATGGCGGCGACCTTCGCCTACATGCTGGTGCTGGCCTATGCGGCGAGCCTTCTGACCTACAACGTCGCGGTCGCGTTAGGGGCGGGCTGACACCTCTCCAGAGCAAAACTGCGAAAACAACCCCATGCACAGTAGAATGCCCCGCCCGGATGATGAGCGGTGAGGGCGACAAAGCCGATGATGCGTCTGCGGGCGCGAGATTCGGAAAATCGGTTGACCCGTCGGGCAAAACACGGGCATGATGGCATGATCGATCTCCGGCCCTCTGCACGTCGGTGCGGTCGCCGCAAGCCGCGGCGGTGGCCTTGATCGCGATCGCATGCAACGCATCAGTCAGCGCCGCGACGGGCTTGGCCGGCGCTTGATCTACATCAACATCACCGCCCCCTGCGAGAACAGGTTGTAGCCGGCGCGGATGAAGTCGCGCTCGTCGCCTTCGTTCGCGGATGTAGAGGGAAGAATCATCATGCGTATTTCGATCAAGTCCATGACCGTTTCCGGAATCGCCGCCAGCGGACTGCTGGGACTTGCAGGCGTCACGTTCAACCCGGCGCCAGCTGCCGCAATCGTGTATTGCACGTATGTTGGCTATCCCGCCGGTTGCGTTGCGAGAGCCGGCGTCGTGCTGCGGCCCCGACCGGTCGCGCGTGCCGCGGTCCGTCACAATGTTGGCGGCAACGCCAATGGCGGCGTCAATCGCATCGGGGCGCGACGCTGAGGACTGGTTTGCGGGTTCGCCGCTTTTTGTCGGCAACGGGCAAGGCTGGGGTCTCTCCGTCGTGCTGGACCGGAGCTGCACGCAGCTTCTGACAAGAATGGCGCAACGTCGTCGCAGTCTGGGCCCATCATGGGGGGCGCGGAGCGACCAAGATGCCGCTACTGGCGTATTTCTGGAAGGTGGGCGCGGCGCTGCTCGCGCTCCTGTTCGTTGCGGACTTTTGTCTGGACGAGGCGCCCGTCGCCTGGAAGACGAGTGTGGACGGGCCGGCCATACGCATTCAATCGGATCGCAGATGGCCGGAGCGCGTTGTCCTCGATACCAGCGCGCCGACAACCGTCGCTGCGACGCCTGAAATCATGCACATGGAGAAATCGCCTCTGGCCGACCGGATGGAGCCACCGGTCGTCAGGACGGAGCCTCCGGCCTTTCTCAATGCACTTGCCATGGCGCGAACGGATCAACAGCCAGGCGAAACCGTCGATCGGAAACGAGCGCGCAAGACGCGACACGTCGCAATGCGATCAAGGCGGCAGCCACCGCAAACGGCTTTGGCAACGCGGCAGGCGCAATACGCGTGGTTCGGCTACAGATACTGGTGACCGGCGCAACGGCATGAGCGCCACCCCAGATCGCTGTCCCATTCACGCGAGCTCGGGGGGTTCGCTTCATCGACAACAACCAGCGGTCACATTGTCCTTCTGAACAGGCAAGAGCTGGCCGAATTTGACCGTCCGAACTGAGTTGCCGAGGCGCACGTTCGTATCGCCCATGAAAAAGGCCCCGGCCGATGCCGGGGCCTGAGTTCACGGGGAGGACGCAAGCTCAATAGCGAGCCGTGACGGGCGCACCGTAACCGCCGAAGCGATAGTTCACACGCAGCGTGATCATGTCGACATCCTGGCTGACACCGCTGCCGAGCAGCGTGACGCCGCCGGGTGTGACCACGCCGGCGAAGCTGGTATTGTCACGCCCCATCCAGAGATGGTCATATTCGACACCGAAGGACCAGTTCGGCGCAAAGCCATATTCCCAGCCGACACCCGCGGTGCCGCCCCAGCGCGTGTGACCTGCCGAGGCGAGGCCGACGCCCGTGACGTTGTTGAAGATGTCGAAGCGATTGCGTGTCACCGCGGCGCCGCCCTTCACGTAGAACAACGATGCGTTCCAGGCCCAGCCGAGCTGCGCGGTGAAAAGGCCGATGCCATCCGTCTTGCCCGTGGTCGAGACCAGCGGGTCGATCAGGCTGACGCGTGTGTTCTTGATATCGGCCCAATCGCCCTGCGCTTCCAGGCCGAGCACGAACTGATTGGTCTGCCAGCGGTACCCAATCTGTCCGCCGACAAGTCCACCCGAGCGATCGGCGCAACCGCTGGCAAGAGTCCCCGCAGGAGTCAGGAAATCGACGCATCCACGGCTCTGCCCCCAGCCCCCGTTGGCGCCGATGTAGAACCCGCTCCAGTTATAAATCGCCACCATGGGTGCCGGCGGCGGCGCCGCCTTCACAGCCATGTCGGCCGCCATGACCGGAGTGGCCATGCTCAGCGCCGCAAAACCGATTGCGGCCATCGAGAACCTTTTCATCATGATATCCCCTTTGCTCAGATCTCTTTCGGTCGAAAAAGCGCGCCGCTATGTCGGCTGAGGGCGCGTAAGTCCTGCGAACATCTTGAAAGTCTATGCGCGGGGGCCGTTTCGGCCCGTATCAAAATGGCAACACCCAAACGCGATCGCTGTGCACGTCAACGTGCTTATCCGGTATCATGCTGGTGAGGCGCGGAAGCGCCCTCCTGATCTTCGGCGAGCCACGCATGAATGCCGGCGGCTGGAATGAGCCGCCTCGGAACGTGGGGATTGATCGTACCCGCAAAGACCGCAAGCCCTTCGTCGAGCTTGGCGCGCGCGAACAGCTTCGCTTCATTCTCCGTTGCAAACGTCTTGGTCTCGCGCGGACTCCGCAGCCTGGATAGAAGACCGCGCTTTCGCACTTCCGAAGTGACGTACCAACTCGCAACCATCGCATCCACCAGCAAACGCCCCATTGCGCTTCTGCGGCAGCGGGTGATCGCGTCGGTTGATCCAGATCAAGTTGCGTTGACAACCTGACGCGCTGCGACCGTCATCGGGCCGCGATCATTCCGCCCTGATCGATAGCCCGGATGGGAGCGCAGCGAGAATCGACGATTTTTTCCCGCGCGGACCCATCTGCCCGGATCGCGCTATCGTCACATTCTGTTACTTCGGAAAATACGATATAGCGTCGGACAAAACAGGGGCAGGATGGGGTCACCGCAGTCTCGCCGGTCGGCACGTGGCTGGTCTCGCGCGGCGGCGAGGACGATTCCTGGATCTACGCGTACGCGCGCAATATCGGCACTCAGCTACCTTACAGGAGATGGGGCCGTGGGGATTTCCGCCGGGCCGCCAAGGCCAATTACGCCACGGTCACCGGCCAGCTCTGGACGCCGGCTGCTCCGGCCAGGGAGCGGCGTCCCGTCACGCGCGCAGGGGTCGCCCTGCACAACACGAAAGACGACTGCTGGGCCATCATCGCAGGAAAGGTCTACGACATCTCCGCCTGGGTTCCCCGTCACCCGGGTGGGCCGGTATCGCCCGGACGTACGCCGGCAAGGAGGCCACCGCCGAGTTCGGCGACTACCACAGCGCCGAAGCTGTCGCGCACATGGCCCATTTCTGCATCGGCGAGCTCGTCGGGGCTCCCGGCCGCCTAGCCGCGAACGGACGCGCTGACAAGCAGATCGGAGCACCGCCCGGGAACTCGGTCGCTGCTGAAGAGTTCCTGTTGCAGGCCTACTTGTCCCAGCCATGCCCCGGAGATTCGGGCAGCCGGGCTTCCAGAGACGCGCAGGGGGTTCAATGACTGGTTCATCCGAGGGCGCTTCAGGCAGCGAGCCCAGCGATCAGCCAAGAATTTCGACCGGCAGCGACGGATTGGATGACATCCTGGGAGGGGGCTTCGATGCCAACCGCATGTATCTCTACGAGGGCAGGCCAGGCACCGGCAAGACCACGATCGCGCTGCAATTCCTGCTGAAGGGCGCGCGTCGCGGAGAACGGGTGCTTTATATCACGCTGTCGGAAACCAGGCGCGAGCTGGACCTCGTCGCGCGCCGCCATGGCTGGTCGCTGGACGGCGTCGATATCTTCGAGCTGGTCCCGCCGGAAACGACGCTCGACCCCGAGCGCGAGCTCACCGTGTTCCATCCCGCCGAGATGGAGCTGAGCGAAACGACGGGCCTGATTTTCAGGGAGGTCGAACGGATCAATCCGACGCGCGTGGTGCTCGACAGCCTGTCCGAGTTGCGTCTGCTTGCCCAGAACCCGCTCCGTTACCGGCGGCAGGTGCTGGCCCTCAAACATTTCTTCACCAACCGAAATTGCACCGTCATCCTGCTGGACGATCTCTCGTCGTCCCAGGACGATCTGCAACTGCATTCAATCGCTCACGGCGTCGTCATGCTCGAACAGCTCGCCATCGATTACGGCGCGGAACGGCGGCGGCTTCGCGTGATCAAGATGCGCGGCATCCGATTTCGCGGCGGCTTCCACGATTTCACCATTGAAAAGGGAGGCCTGCAGATATTCCCCCGTCTCGTCGCGGCCGAGCACCACAAGCCGTTCTTCGGTGACTTCACGCCGAGCGGCAGCGCCGAGCTGGATCAGCTGCTGGGAGGCGGCCTCGAGCGCGGCACCAACGCGCTGCTCATCGGGGCTGCCGGCGTGGGCAAGTCCTCCGTCGCACTGACCTACGCGATCGCAGCGGCCGAACGTGGCGAGCGCGCCGCATTCTTCGCCTTCGACGAGGGGCGCGGGACCGTCGAAGCGCGTGCCCGCACACTCGGGCTGCCGCTGGAAAAGCACGTCGAGTCCGGTCTGATCCGGTTTCAACAGATCGACCCGGCCGAGCTGTCACCGGGTGAGTTCGCCGCGCTCGTGCGGGAGAGCGTCGAACTCGACAATGCCCGCGTCATCGTCATCGACAGCCTGAACGGTTACCTGAATGCGATGCCGGACGAGCGATTTCTCATCCTGCAAATGCACGAGCTCCTGACCTATCTGGCGCAGCAGGGCGTGCTGACCATCCTGGTTCTTGCCCAACACGGGCTGGTGGGCGCCATCGATTCGCCGCTCGACCTCAGCTATTTGAGTGACGCAGTGATCATGCTGCGCTACTTCGAGGTGGGTGGAACCGTGCGTCGCGCTCTGTCCGTGGTGAAGAAGCGCAGCGGCAATCACGAGCACACCATCCGCGAATTTCGTCTCGGCCCCACCGGCATCAAGGTCGGTCCGCCGCTCAGGGACTTCAGCGGTATCTTCTCCGGCAATCCACAATATACGGGGACAGCAATGCCCGAGGAATCGGCCGAATGAGCGCCGACCGGGATCAACAGGTTCTCATCTACGCTCCGATCGGTCGCGACGGACCAGCTTCCGCCGAACTTCTTCGCAGCGCGAACCTTGCGGCCATCAACTGCCGGAGCCTGTCCGAGCTCGTCAACGAGATGACAGCCGGTGTGGGCGCCGTCTTCCTCGCCGAGGAAGGTTTGTTCGGGCAAGACACGACGGCGCTGGCGCAATGGACTGCGAACCAGCCGCCGTGGTCCGACCTTCCCTTCGTCATCCTCACCAGTCATCGCGAACAACCTGCCGTCGTCGCATGGCGCCGCGATATCGTCGCGCTGCTCCGCAACGTCTCGCTGCTTGAACGACCGGTGCAGCCGATGACGCTGACCAGCGCCATTCAGTCGGCGATGCGCGCCCGCGAGCGCCAATACGAAATCCGGACACTCCTCGATGCGCGCGAGCAGACGGCACAGCAGCTCGAGAGGCTCGTCGTCGAACGCACACGTGCCTTGGCTGATGCCAACGAGCAACTGCGTTTGGAAATGAACGAGCGCGCCCGCGTCGAGGAGACGCTTCGCCAGGCCCAGAAGATCGAAGCCATCGGCCGGCTGACCGGTGGCGTGGCGCATGACTTCAACAATCTGCTGATGGTCATATCCGGTGGCCTCGACATGCTCGACCGTCAGGTGGATCCTGCCCGCCGTCGTCGCCTGATGGACGGGATGGTCCAGGCCGCACAGCGCGGGGCCAGCCTGACCCGGCAGTTGCTCGCGTTCTCTCGCCGGCAGACGCTGCGGCCCGAGCCCGTCGACGTCGCCTCGCAAATGGGCGGTATGCGCGAACTGCTCGATCGAAGCCTGAGAGGCGACGTCCACGTCGAGTTCGACTTTCCCGAGACCCTCTGGCCGGTGGAGGTCGACCCCGGCGAGCTTGAACTGGTGATCCTCAATCTCGCCGTCAACGCTCGCGATGCAATGCCGAACGGCGGCACGATTGTCGTCCGCGGCGAGAACCTGCCCGATCTGA
The DNA here is from genome assembly GCF_054058595.1 of Bradyrhizobium sp. USDA 4472. NCBI lineage: Bacteria > Pseudomonadati > Pseudomonadota > Alphaproteobacteria > Hyphomicrobiales > Nitrobacteraceae > Bradyrhizobium > Bradyrhizobium sp. USDA 4472. The sequence continues at coordinate 4,490,626 of NZ_JBSSAM010000001.1, read as the reverse complement.
AGGACGAGCAGATCGCCGGAGACTACGTGCGCCTCTCCGTCGTCGATACCGGCGTCGGCATGGGGCCCGAGATCCTGTCCCGCGTCTTCGAACCGTTCTTCACGACCAAGGAGGTCGGAAAGGGTTCGGGACTCGGGCTCGCGCAAGTCCACGGCTTTGCGACGCAGTCACGAGGGACGGTCCGCATTCGATCGGAAGTTGGCAAGGGCACCCGCATCGAGCTCTATCTGCCGCGCTCCCACAACGTTCCCTCCAGGGAGCGGCACCTCATCGATTTCAACATGGTGCGGCCGACGCGAAGCACCCAGGGCCAAATCCTTCTGGTCGAGGACGACGACGAGGTCGCCGCTCTGGTGAGCGAGATGCTCGGGCAACTCGGCTACGAGGTGACGCGGGCCGCGAGCGGCGCGGCCGCGCTCGGCGCCCTGGCCGATGGCCGCGCAGTCGATCTCGTCTTCTCCGATATCATGATGCCCGGCGGCATGAACGGGATCGAGCTGGCGCGCGAGATCAGGAAACGCCGTGGCGACATGCCCGTGCTGCTGACCAGCGGATACTCGGAAGCCGCTGCTCGCGATGCCGAACTTGACGGTATTCAAATTTTGCCGAAACCGTACCACATCGACGAACTCGCGGCGGCGCTCAGCGCGGTGAGGTCGGAACCGGAGCGCGAGACGGAGCCGAAGCGATCGAACGGCGGCTGACGTCTCGCGATCTCCTGTCACGAAACAGGGTCGCCGACCGCCTTGCACCGTTCTTCCTTCGCAGCACGCTCATTTTCAATCCGCAAGAAAAGCAGCAAGGGATCGAGACATGATGACCAAGGCCTTTCTTCTCGTCGAAGACGAGGCGCTGATCCGGATGATGCTCGCCGACATGATCGAGGAGCTCGGCCATCGCGTGGCGGCCGAAGCGGGAACGATCGACGAGGCGATGTCGCTGGCAAGCTGCTCCACATTCGATGCCGCCATCCTCGACATCAATGTCGACGGATCACACATCACGCCCGTCGCGGACATGCTGGCGACGCGACGAATTCCCTTCCTGTTCGCAAGCGGCTACGGCTCCGGCGGCGTCCCTGACACGTTCGCCGACAGGCCGGTGCTGCGCAAGCCCTTCCAGATCGAGGAGCTGGAGCGCATCGTGAAATCGCTGTGCTGAGCGGCGCCGACGACACCCTGAAGGTTGGGCCGAATTGTCATCGCGCCTTAGCTTCTTGTTTGAGCATGATCTCCGCGCAAACCATGTTCCGGTTCGCGCAGGGTGCAAAACGCGTTCCGGCTTTCTGACGGTCGAGCGCGTGGAACCTGAACAGCCATTCAAGAAAGTTTCTTGCCAGTTCCTGCAACAGCCGGCGGCGGCAGAAGTTGACCCGTCGACGAAGCAGAAGGAGGAGGAACAGATGAAGAAGCTGACTTACGCTCTCGCGGCGGTCGCGACACTTGCAATCGGTGCCCCCACCATCGCCAACGCGGCTGGCTTCGGCGTCTATGTCGGCGGCGACCGCGATGATTACGGCCCGCGCGCACGCATCTACGAGCATGACCGCGGCTGGCATCATGGCTGGTACCACCACGATCGCGATTACGACCGCGGCGTCGTGATCCGCCGCCACCACTGGGACGACGATTAATCCGTGCCACCGCTGTGAACAAGGAGGCCTCGCTTCGGCGAGGCCTTTTTGTGTCCGAATGGAGCATTGTCCGAGCGGATCAGCAGAACTTGGCCGCTCGGATTTGAATGGCTTTCGCGGCATCGGCTGTTTATGGTTCGGTCATGTCCCGCTTCGTGTGCCTCTTCGTTGCTGTCATTCTGTCGCTGCTGCCGGCCACCGCACCGGCCGCGCAAATCCACAAAAAGCAAGCCTGGCATGGCTACGGCTTCCTGCCGGGCTATCGCCAGCCGCTGAGCAACAGCCAGCCGATCTACATGCAGAAGAACGGCTTCAGACGTTACGCGCGCGAAAACCAGCGTCCCTGGTATATCGATCGCGTGCCGGCCTACTACCGCTACATGGACGGCGAATGGCACTATTTCGGCCGGCCCGGCTTCGGTGGCTCCCGCTACAATGGCGGCAGCTTCGGTCCGTGCTGGACGCGGACGCCGATCGGCGCGATCTGGAATTGCGGCTGATCGTCCTTCACCTCTCCCGACCGGGAGAGATGAAACGGACACCTTGATCAAAAAACAGCACCCGCGAACCGGCCGTCATTCGGAACGATACGTTCCATGTCCCGCTCACTGTTGCGACCGGGAGGGTGCTCCCTAGCGGAAATAACCCAGTACGAGATCGATGTCCGAGCTGCCCGGCACCGTGCCGTTCAGCTCGGCATCGATGACGCGGCGGCAGGCTTCGATCGCGGCGTGGTCGCCGAGATCATTGGCGGCCTCCAGCACGAGCCATGCGGCGTCGACCGTGGCCTTCTCCGGAGCCGAGCCGCCGGCGCCAACGAGGCTCTTGTTAAGGCTCTTGTTCTTGCGAACTGCGGTACCGAATTGAGGCAACATTACAAATACTCCCTCGATGTCCCGTTCAGTGAACCTGCTGGAGCTCGGGCTGACGACCCGTCGCGGGATCGGCACCGGCGCTGTTCTTGCGCGACTGGTAGAACTTCAGAATGCTGCGCGAGGTCTCGATCTTGAGCCGGCCGAAATCGCGCTCGTTGTCGTGGAGCTCGCGCGCCGTGATCAGGTGATCCTTGGCGCCGAGGAACAGAAGAGACATCGTCGTGTCCCAGGAAAAGTCGAGCGCCTTGCACAGCACCAGGATCATCTCGCGGTTGCGATCCATCAGCGCCCGCTCGATCACGTCGACCGGCAGCGACGACAGCAGCGACAGGCCGATCTGCACCTCGTCGAAACGATGCTGACGCGCATAGTTCGAGATCGAGACCTGATTGAGGTTGCCCTGCCGGTACTGCGTCGTCACCACGCGCTTGGCGACGAAGTAGCTGCGCGAGGACGGACCGAACTTGGACTGCAGATCGCCGGTGACCTCGGTCACCGAGGTCTGGATCTGCGACATCATCTCGGGACGCTCGGTCTCGAGCCGGCGGCGGACGTCTTCCGACGCCTTGGAGATGAGCTGCTGGAAGATGTGGCGCGGCACGTCCTTGCGCAGACCGAGCTGCTCGGCGAGGATCGAGTCGCCTTCGGCGCGGCGGACCATGTGCAGCAGGCCCGAACCCGAGAAGCGCGCGCCCTCGTTCCTGGCCACGGCGGTGACAACCTCCTGGTTACCACGCTTGACGAGCACATCGGTCACGGCCTCGCCGATCGCCTCGCGCTGGGAGATCGCGAGCAGATGCGCCTGGCCCTTTGTCATGGCGCTCTCGACCAGCACCTTCTCGTCGATGCGGTTGGAGCCGCGCAGCACCGGCCCTGCGACCTCGATCTCGTCATCGAGGGCAAGCTTCTCGATGACGTTGAGAGGGGCGTGATCGCAACCCGCCATCAATTCGGAGAGCTGCGCCCGCGCGGCGACCTCGATCTCGTCGGCGAGCCGGCCGATGACTTCGCCGAACATGCTGATGTCGTCATCGACATAGCGGCCTGTGATCAAAAGGTCGGTCGCATGCCACAGCGCTTTGGCCCTGCTTTCGTCGGTACCACGCGCGATCGCGTCGTCCAGATCTTGTAGAAGCGTCGTCGCCCCGTTCATGTCGATAACCCCAGTTCCTCGCGCGCCATCCTGCGTCTGCAGGCAGGACTCCGGATTGCTCTGGAACCAACCTAGAGATCAAACGCGAGAATCCAGTAAAATCGTCGCAGCAGTTTGCCGACGAAAATTCGTTCAAATGCGGGGAAATGGGTTTACCGGCGCGTCAGGTGCCACCTGTCCCACGCCGGAGGTGGGCACCGAACGGCTCGCACCTTCGTCCTACGGATTCGACGGCGTCAGGACCAGCGGCGGCTTCGGCCTGGGTCTTGCGGGCGGCAGGCCCGGGGCGGGCCGCACGTCGATCGGCGGCGGCAGCGGCGCCACCTGCTGGCTTGCCAGCGGCGGGCTCGGCGCCGCGGGCGCGGCAAGCGGCGCCCTTGGCGTCGGTGCGGCCTTGGGCTCAACCCTCAGCTTCGGCGCCGGGCGGCGCGGATCGCGTCCCGGCAACGGCACCTCGGTCAGCGCCGGAGGCGGCTCCGGTTCGGGCGAGACCAGTGTCGGCAGCGCGGCGGTCGCAGGCGGCGGCTCGCCGCGCTCGATCGCATCCAGCCGCCGCGTCTCGCGATCGATCGTACGCACCGCAAGCCATGACGACAGCGGCGTGAGATCGACGGTGCGGCTGAGCTTGTCGGGCGGACCTGCCGCGAACAGCTGGATCTCCGGTGGCGCGCCGGAAAGGCCGGTCATGATCGGCGTCAGGCTGGCGCGGATATCGACCTGATCGGCCGGAATGTCGTAACCGCCGGAGACGATGGCGCGGGCGTTCTTGGCTTCGAGCGGGGTCGCACCGACGCGCAGGCGGCCGTCGCGGATCGTGAACGGAATCTGTGCGGAGGCGACCGCTATGGGCGCCGCCGACAATGCGGGCTCGACCAGCTGACGCAACCTGGCGTCGTCGCTCACCTGCCCACCATCGCTGGCGCGGATGGCGATCTCGAAGGCGCGCGGATTGAGGCCGCTGATTTCGGCCGAGTCCAGTGTCACCGTGCCGTTGCCGGCGAGCGCGCCTGTCAGCGCCGAGACGCTGCGGCCCTGGCTCGTCAGGGTCATCTGCACCGAGGCGCGTCCCTTGGGCAGCGCGAGATCGCGGTAGCGCAGCGAGGTCGCATCGACATTGGTGAGATCGAGATGCGCGTTCAGCGCCAGACCGTTGGCGCCGTTGCGCGCATCGAGGCTTGCCGTCATCTCGCCGCCACCGAGGCCGCCCTTGAGCGCATCGAGCGCGAGCGACTGGCCGTCGCCCCTGATCGTGCCGCTGAACGGGCGCAGCTCGATGCCGCCGGGCAGGCTGCCACGCAAGGCTTGAAACGCGATACGGCCGCGCCAGCCAGTGACGAGACCGGCGCTGAGCGCCTCGCCGCTGTCACGTCCGGCCGCGCCGATCGCCAGTGCGAGCGCCGGCGCCAGATCGAGCGTGTCGAGCCCGACCTCGCCGTCGACGGTCTTCTCCTGATCGAGCGTCATGACGAGATGGCCGCGCAGATGCGAACCTGCAGCGGTGCTGTCGAGATCGTCAAAGGTCAGCCGATTGCCTGACAGCGCGAGGCGGGAGGACAGGTTTACGGACCGCGCCGATTTGTCGGCCGGACTGGTCCCGAACAGCGGCGCCAGATTGGCGTTGCGCACGTGCAGATTGACATTGGCCTTCGGCTCCGACGCCGACAATTCGAGATTCCCTTGCACATCCGCGTCCAGCCCGCCGCCACTGAGCTTTGCGTTCAGTTGCATCGGCCCGCGCCATGCGCCGCTCAGCTTGCCCGCGAGCTGCGAAGCGCCCTCGCCCGCAGCGGCGATGCGATCGAGACCGAGCAGTTCCGTCAGCGCGGCGGCCTGGGGTGCCGAGACTTTCGTCTCCAGCGTAAAGTCGCTGTTGCGCAATTTCTCGATGTCGATGCCGTTCACCGCCGCCACAGGCGCTTGCGCGGTGAGCGTGGCAATGGCCTTGAGCTGCGGCGCATCCAGGTCGAAGACGGCGCGCGCGTCGCTGCGATCAGCATGTTCGGCGCTCTTGTCGAGGCTGAGGTCGAGCTTCAACCGCGTCGCGCCAGGCAACGCCGGGATGGCATCGAAGCGGGCGCGCACGGCGGGCGCGATCGGCTCGAGCAGCGCCGTGAGGTCGCGCAGCGAGTTGGCCGACGATGTCAGTGCGAGCCTGCCGGTGGCCTTGGTCCGATCAAAGCTGCCGCTCGCCTCCGTGGTGACGCCGCTCGCCTGGCTGAACCGCAATTGCTCCAGCGACAACGACGTCGGACCGTAGCCGAGCCTGGCTGCGAACGGCCGCAACTCCTGCCCCGCCGAGATCGCACGGCCGATGTCGAGCGAGAGTTTTGCTTCCTCCGGCCATTCGCCTTGAGGGCCGGCGAGCGCGCGCACGAAGCTCGCGGCGGCATCGAGGTCGAGACGGTCGGCCTTGAGATCGGCATCGATCCGCGAGCCCTTGCTGGCGCCCGTTTGGACGAACGCAATGCGGCCCTCGACCGCACCGCCTTCGATGTCGGCCTTCAACTTGTCGATGGCGAGATGGTTGGCGGCGATTGTCACGTCGCCGGCGAGGCGTAACGGCCGCGTGCTGCGCCTGAGAATGTCGTTGCGGCCCTGGAGCCAGGCCACGAGCGTATCGGGATCGGAGGACTCGACGCTGAGGCGGCCGCTAAAGCTGTCGGCGCCGGGCGTCGCGCCATTGAGCGACAGCTGCGTCATGCCGGGCGCGCGCAGCTCGAGCCGCTGGAAGGTCCAGGATCGGCCATCGGTCTGCAGCTCGGTCGTGATGTTCTGGAGCGGGCGGCCGCCCAGCATGATCTGGTCGGCGTTGAACTCGATCTGCGCCGGGATCGGCGCCTGCGGGATCGCCGCAAGCCCTGCGCGCAGCGCCGGCAAAATGCGCAGCGGATCGGCGTCGTCTCTGCCCGCGAGCTTGTCGGCATCGACCTGCCGCGCGGACAGGACCGCACGCAGGAGCGGGGACGCGCCAAACCTGAGATCGCCGACGCCGCCGATCTTCAGCGCGCTATCCTCGGGGCCAAAGCTCGCGTCGATCTGGTCGAATTTGGCGCCTGCCGGATCGGCTTTGAGTTTTGCGGTGAGCTTCCACGGCACCGGTCCCGCCCCGCCTGCCTTCTTCGTCGGCGGCACGGCCAGCGTCAATGCGCCGTCGAATTTCGGCTGGCGGTTGTCGAAGGCAAGCACGCCTTCGAGATCGGCCGAAACGGCGCGCTCGCCGGGATCGATATTGAGGTGCAGACGCGTGGCGCTGCCATCGGGGCTCGGGCCGGAGGACACGCGGAACGGATAGCGTACCCCTCTGGCGGTGAAATTACCGTCGCCCCGCACCGAGCCCGCGAGCGAGCGCACGTCGCCGGAGAAGACGATGTCGTTGAGCTCCAGGGTCGAGCGGCTGGCCGCGTCGTGAAGCGCGATGCGGCCGGTGAGGTTCAGCCGCTCGATGGCGAGCGAAGCCAGATTGAAGGTGCCGCTCGCCGTGGACGGCAAATCGACCTTGCCTCGGGCATCGAGGCCGAGGTCCAACGCCATGCCGCCAATCGAAAGCTCGGTGGCGCGCCATTCGCCGCGCATCAGGGAGCTCAGGCTGAACTCGACGTCGAGCTTGTCGGCACGCAGACGGCCGAGATCGTTGTTGCCGCCGAAGGTGACCGAGCGCAGCCGCAGCGTCGGCGCCGGCAAGAGCCGCGCATCCAGCTCGCCCCCGACGCGCACCGGCACCCCGATGATACGGGTCGCCTCTGCCTCGAACTGGGGCCTGAACTGGTTCCAGTCGATGAAATAGGGTCCGATCAGCGCAGCCAGAAGCGCTAAAATAAAGGCAATCGCCAATCCGAGCAGCGTCGTCTGCACGGGTCTCCCCTCGGCCAAGCCGGCACCCGGGTCAAACCCAAGCCTTCAATCAAGCTTCAGGCGCGCCGGAACTGCCCCTATATAAAGAGAAGTGTGGCGAAGTCACAGCGGCTGTCGCGCGCGGAGGTTAATGCACCCGGCCATCACCAGCTGGCCGGCAGACGCTTCAGGCCCCGCAGCACGAAGGTCGGCCGCCATTCCGGGTTCTCGACGTCGTCGATGCGCAAATCCGGCAACCGTCGCAACAGGGTGGCGATGGCGATCTCGGCCTCGATGCGCGCCAGTTGGGCCCCCAGGCAGAAATGGATGCCGCCGCCGAACGACAGCGGCCGGACGTTTGGCCTGGTGATGTCGAGGCGATCGGGGCGATCGGGATAAACAGCCGGGTCGCGGTTGGCCGAGCCGAGCAGGCAGAGCACGGTCTCGCCCTTGGGGATCCTCTTGCCACCGAGATCGTCGATATCCTCCAGCGTGACGCGGCCGGTCATCTGCACCGAGGAATCATAGCGCAGGAACTCCTCGATCGCGTTGGTCATGAGCTCGGGCCTCGCCTTCAGCAGTGCGAGCTGGTCCGGATTGCGATGGAGCGCCAGCAGACCGTTGCCGATCAGGTTGACAGTGGTCTCGTGGCCGGCACCGAACAGCAGGATGATGTTGGCCGTCAGCTCTTCGTTGGTGAGCTTGTTGCCGTCTTCCTCGGCCTGCACGAGCTGGGTCGTGAGATCGTCCCCCGGATTGCGGCGGCGCAGCTCGAACAGCTGCTGAAAATACATCTGCGCCATCATGTTGCCGGCGTTGCCCTTCGCGATCTCCTCCGGCGTGAGCGGAACCGGATCGAGCAACCGCCCGCCATCGCGCGAGCTCTTGTAGAAGGCCTCGCGGTGATCCTCGGGAATGCCGAGCATCTCGCAGATGATCGTGACGGGCAGGCGGAACGCAAAATCCTCGATCAGGTCCATATGGCCGCGCTCGATCACCGCATCGATGGCCTGATCGACGATCTCCTGGATGCGCGGACGCATGTCCTCGACCCGGCGCGCGGTGAAGGCCTTCACCACGAGGCCGCGCAGGCGGGTGTGATCGGGCGGATCGGACTGCAGCATCCAGTGGCTCATGCTGCGGAAGACCGGCTCTTCCATGATCTCGGGGCTATAGCGGCGCTTGGAGCGCTCGACGAAATCCTTGCCGAAGCGCTTGTCGCGCATCACGAGGCTCACGTCGGCATGACGGCTGGCCACGAATTGGCCGAACGGCGTCGCATGGACCGGATCGATCGTGCGCAGCCGGTCGTAATGCGGATAGGGATCGCGGATGAAGTCCGGCGACAATGGATTGAACAGCGGATCGCCGCCTGCGGGTTGCACTTGCTCGTTCATGGTGACCTCACATCGGTTGCCGCATGACACGATACGCAGCCAGAGCCCGGAGCCCGGCGTAACCATCCCCAAGATGACTTGATCAGATCATCAACTCGATACATTGTTGTATCGAGTTGCATTCTGCCCTAAACTGGCCCGATGTCAAGGGTGAGAACCAGGCCGACCAGGGACGACACGCGCGACAAGTTGTTCGAGGCGGCCGCGCACGTGTTCGAGCAAGACGGCATCGGCGGCGCCAGCATCGAAGCGATCGCGGCCGCTGCGGGTTTTACCCGCGGCGCATTCTATTCGAATTTCAAGAGCAAGGACGAGCTGATCATTGCGATGCTCGAAGACCATGTCGAGCAGTCGATCCGCCGCAACATGGACATCCTCGCCCAGCACGACAATCTCGACGACTTCATCGCCGCGCTGAAGTCGATGGACCGCAGCAAGCAGGACCCGCTCGGCCGCTCGCCCCTCCTCCACATGGAGATGATCCTGTTCGTTGCGCGCGCCGAGAAGCGCCGGCCGGAACTGGCAAAACGCCTGCGCGCCCGGCGCAAGCTGATCGCCGACATCGTCGAGGCGACCGTGAAGGACAACGGCATGGGCGACACGCTGAACCCGCCCTGGATGGCCTCGGTGGTGCTGGCGCTGGAAGACGGCTTCCGCCTGCACCGGCTGATCGATCCGGACACGACCCCGGCCGACAGCTTTCTGCGCGCGATCACGGATCTGCGGCGCAGGACGGGATTGGCGTCGGACTAAGCCTTTCGCATGCGCTAAACGGTCGCAGTCCGGGGAACGCGCAAGCGGTCGGCAAACGCGAAGCAGTGGAACGCGCCGATCTCTTCTGCCGTCGCGATCAGCTACAAGGCTGTGGACGGCAGTCGCCCAGCACGCAAGATAAACGCTCGTTTATCTTCATGACTCTTTGTCTCTCCCGAAGGCGCGCTTGCAACTTTTGCCCGTCGTTGATGTTGGCCCGACATCACAACACCAACGAGGAGGAACGCACATGAAGAAGACCGCGCTGGTTCTCGCAACCGTCGGGATACTCGGCGTGAGCGCCGTAGCGGCACCAAGGCCCGCGGAGGCCCGCTGGCATGGTGGCTTCGGCCCAGCGCTGGCCGGTGGATTGATCGCCGGCGCCATATTCGGCGGCCTGGCATCGTCCGCTTACGCGTATGGTCCGGGCTACGGCTACTATGGCCCGGGTTACGGGTACTACGGCGGCTACGCGCCTGCGTATTACGGCGGCTACGACCCTTATCCGTGGGGCGGCTACACAACGACCTACTACAGCACCGGGTATGCGCCGGCCTATTACGGCTACCACTATCGCCGCATCGTGCGTCCGGCTTACGCTTACTACGGCGGCCCGTTCCCACGGCGGCACTTCTTTCACCATCGTTGGTACCATCACTGGTGATGTGAAGCGCCACGACAGGCTCGGCACGGAACGCTGAGCCCCCGACGTCAAATATCGGGTCGATGCCAAAGGCCGACTCCTTGGGCTTCGACCGGGAGAGATGCGCGCGGCCGCGACAGGGCCGGCGCAACTGCAAGCGACAAACTCAGGGAGATCGAGATGAACATTGGAAAGAACAAGTTCCTGCTGAGCACAGCAGTGCTGCTCGCCGGCGTCAGCCTGGCGTCTGTGCAGGGCTCGGCGCAGGGTATGCGCGAAGGTGCCGGCGGCGGAATGAGTGCTGGCGGCGGAACCTCCAGCGGTGGTGGCGCGGAACATTCCAGCGGTGCGATGTCGCATGGCGCGGGCGGTGCTTCCCACAGCGAAGGCATGACGCAGGGCCGCGCCGGCGGCCGGGCCGAGGGCTCCTCCGCCATGCAGGATAGCAGGCGCGCCGCTGACAAGGGCGACAAGAGCGACAAGCAGACCGTGGGCCAGGCCCCCGATCGCGACAATATGCGCCAGTCTCAATCAGAGCATGAAAAGCAAGGCAAGGACCAGACCGTCGGCCAGTCGCATGGCGATCGCGACCACGCGCGTCAGTCCAAATCCGAGAACGACAAGAGCGAACAGAAGAACCAGACCGTCGGGCAGAGCCGCGGCGACCGTATGCATCAGTCGCAAGGCGCAGAGCAGAACAAGAGCGCGACAACGGGCGCCAACACCAAGGACAACCTCCGGGACAAGAGTGCGCAGGACAAGGCTGCGCAAGACAAGAGCGCTCAGGACAAGACCGCACAAGAGAAGAATGCCACCGGCAGGAATGCGCAGGCTCCGAACTCCACCACGACCGGCGCGAACACCAGGAGCGAGGCGCAGAACAAGAACGCGCAGGATCAGAGCAAGACGACCACCGGCGCGAACACGGGCAACAACAACGCCCAGGGCCAGAGCGCGCAGGGCACGACGACCGGCGCCAACACGCAAGGACAGGCAAACGCTCAGGCGCAGACTCAGAACGGGACGACCCAGAGCATGTCCGGCCGCGTGCAGCTGAACGCGCAGCAGGAGACACGGCTGCAACAGTCGGTCCTGAATTCCCGCAATGTGGAGCGCGTGCGGGTCAACGACAACGCGATCAACTTCCGCGTCGATGCCGGCGCGGTCGTGCCGCGGGACATCTCGGTCATCTCTGTTGCGGATTATCCCGCGCTGATCGACGTCTATCCTGACTACCGCGACGACAGCTTCTTCGTCGTCGATGACGAGATCGTCGTCACCGACCGGAGCCGCCGGATCGTCGACGTCATCCCCGCCGGTCCGCGGACGCATTATGCCCGCCGCGGCAGCTCGAGCGGCAACAGCAGCGTCGCTGCGCTCGATCTCAGCCCCGACGAGATCCGAATCGTCCAGCGCGTCCTGATCCAGCGCGGCATGCTGTCCGGCGAAGCGGACGGCGTCCTCGGGCCGGAAACGCGCCGCGCGCTGATCTCCTTCCAGCGGCAGGAGGGCTTCCAGGCCTCCGGCTCGATCGACAGCCGCACCGTCGCTGCGCTTGGCGTATCCAATCAGATCAGCGCCACGCAGGGTCAGTCGACGACGGTCGGCCAGGGCGGGAATAGCCAGTCGACGCCGCCGCAGAACACGACCGGACAAGGCACCGGTCAGAGCAACGCGCCGGCGCAGCAGAACCAGACCACGGGTCAGGCTCCGCAGAACCAGCCGTCCACATCTGACCAGGCGCAGCAGAGCCAGCCCGCGAATTCGGGCCAGGCCAGCACAAAACCGCCATCAGGCCAGACCACCGGCCAGGCCCCAGCGCCGAGCAACAACCAGTCGACCGGTCAGCCCAGCACCAACCAGAGCACGCAGACTGGACAGACCAACCAGAACAATGCCCCGCCGCCATCGACGTCTGGGCAGCCGGCCAAGAAGTAATCCGGCCGGTCTCGTCTCAAGCCCCGCCTCCGGCGGGGCTTTTGGCTGCCCTCAGCGCGATGCCGTGCTCAGGTTCTCGCCGAAGAACTTCCAGGTCTTGCCGTCGAACTTCGCCAGCTTGAAGGTGTCGAACGTGGAATAGTCCGTTGGCGTCACCGAGACCGTGATGCCGGGCAGGAGAAGCGGCAGCGAGGCCTTGCTGATGTTGGTGGCCTGCTTCAAGACGTTTTCGCGTGTCAGCACGTCGCCGCAATTCTTCAGGATGAGCGCCGTGAACTGCGCGGAGGTGTAACCGACCTGGTTGCTGCCATCGATCGGATTTCCGTCCGGATACCACTGCTTCATGAACGCCAGATAGTCCTGCACGCCCTGATCAGAGTCCCATGCGGGGTCGCCCACGACCTTGAATGCCAGCGCCGTGATCAGGCCGGTGGACGCTTCCAACCCGGCTGGCCCGAGCACGCCGCCGATCGAGCTTGCAACCGACACGATGAAATGCGTCGGCTTCCAGGCGAGATCGGTCACCTTGCGGATCGCCTGCGCACCGAATTTCGGCGTGGCGATCGTCATCAGGACGTCGGCACCGGCGCTCTTCAGAGTGACGACCTGGGAATCGATCGTGGGATCGGTCACCTCATAACTGAGCTCCTTGATGATGAGACCAGCCTTGTCGCCGAGGCCCTCCTTGAAACCCTTCAGGTAATCCTTGCCGAAATCGTCATTCTGATAGATCACGCCGATCTTCGCGTCGGGAAGCTCCTTGAGGATGTACTTGGCGTAGATCTTGGCTTCCTGCGCGTAAGGCGGATAGAACGGCGTCGTCCAGGGAAAGCTCTTCGCATCGTTCCACTTCGAGGCGCCGGTCGAGATCAGCAGGTGCGGAATGCGCTTGCCGTTCAGATATTTCTGGATGGCGGAATTTGTCGGCGTGCCCAGCGAACCGATGTCGGCCAGGATCTCGTCCTGCTCGACGAGCTTGCGCGTCTGCTCCACTGTCTTCGGCGGGCTGTAGCCGTCGTCCATGCTGAGGAAGTTGATCTTGCGGCCGTTGATGCCGCCCTGGCTGTTGATCATCTTCCAGTAGGCGGCCTCCGCCCTGCCCTGCGTGCCATAGGCCGACGCCGGCCCGCTATAAGGCATCGTCTGCCCGATCTTGATCTCGGTATCGCTGGCACCGGGATCGTACTGCTTGTCGGCGGCGAAGGAGGCCGAGCTCGATAGAATGACGAAGGTGGCGACTGCCGCCACCGCAATGCAACAACGCATGAAACTTCTCCCTGTCGCGTCGCTGTTTGCCGCGACGTCTGCGGGGATAATGATCTCGGCCTTGTGGAATGTCGACCCGTTAAGTCGCTCTGCTCAGGAGCCGCTTAGGCCGACCGTTTCACCGCATCGCGACCAGCCGCCGCGACGTCGAGCCGGCCGAGCATCGCCCTCGCCTGTTCCGCGCAATACTCGATCAGCCAGCGCTCAAGGGCGACAGGCGCGAGCGCGGGGGCATAGAGGAAGCCCTGGACGACGTCGCAGCCAAGCTCGGCCAGGATCTTGCGCTGGCCTTCGGTCTCGACGCCTTCGGCAACGACGGTCAGGCCGAGGCCCTGGCCGACGCGCACGACGGCAGTGGCGATGGCGAGTGCGCCAGCATCTTTGTCGACGTCGCGCATGAAACTGCGGTCGATCTTCAGCTCGCGAATCGGCAGATGGGCGAGCCGGCTCAGGCTCGAATAGCCGGTGCCGAAATCGTCCACGGACAGGCCGATGCCGAGCGCGCGGATCGCATGCATCGTCTCCAGCGCGGCAGCGCCGTCCTGCATGAAAGTTCCTTCCGTGATCTCGAGCATCAGCGCGTCCGGCGGCAGCGCGTGTTCGGCGAGGATGTCCGTGAGCCGCGCGGCCAGCGTGACGTTGCGGAAGTTGAGCGGCGACAGGTTGACGGAGACGCAGGGGATGTTGAGCCCGGCCTGGCGCCAGTGCGCCATTTGCCGGCAGGCCTCGCGCACCGACCACAGGCCGATCTGCTCGATCAGGCCGCATTCTTCCGCGAGCGGAATGAATCTTGCGGGCGAGACCTCGCCCAGCGCTGCATCGTGCCAGCGCGCCAGCGCCTCGACGCCGTGGACGGTGCCGTCGCTGCTGCGGATCTGCGGCTGATAGCTGAGCGTCAGCGCCCCCTCCGCGACGGCCCGGCGGAGCGCGGCGATCATCGCCAGTCGCTGCTCGGCGAGCCCCTTCATCTCGGCAGAGAACATGCGATGGGTCGACCGGCCCGCCAGCTTGGCCACGTACATGGCGGCGTCGGCCTGCTGCATCAGCGTGTCGATGTCGGAGGCATGATCGGGGTAAAGGCTGATGCCGATGCTGGCCGACATCGCCATCGGCTTCGATCCGAGCCGAAACGGCGCGGCGAGGGCCTCGGCGATACGCGACGCGACGCGCTCGGCGCCCTCGGCATTGCGATGCGGCAGCAGGATGACGAATTCGTCGCCGCCGAGGCGGCCCAGCATGTCCTGAGGCCCGATCTGCTCGCGCAGGCGTTGCGCCAGCTGGATCAGGAGCTCGTCACCGGCGGCATGGCCGAGCGTGTCGTTGACGTCCTTGAAACGGTCGACGTCGAGGAAGGCGAGCGCGACATGGCAGCCGGTCGGACAGGCATCGATCGCGGTGGTGATCAGGTGCCGCAGCTGCGCGCGGTTCGGCAGGCCGGTGAGGATGTCGTGATAGGCGAGCCGCGCGATCTCGGCGCGCGCCTCCTTGCGCTCGATCGCGAAGGCGCCGAGGTTGACGCAGGCATCGACGATGCGCCGGTGCCAGTTGCTGGGCGCGCGCGGCTCGCGATAGTAAAAGGCGAAGGTCGCGATGACACGGCCGTCCTTGGACTTGACCGGGGTCGACCAGCAGGCACGCAACCCGATCGCCAGCGGCATGGCCTTGTAAGGCTGCCAGCGCGGATCGGTGTCGAGATCTTCAGCCAGAACCGGCTCGCCATAGAAGGCGGCGGTGCCGCAGGAGCCGACATCGGGGCCGACGGCGAGGCCATCCAGTGCGCGGGAATAGTCCTCGGGCAGGCTCGGGCCGCCAAGCGGGTGGATCAGGCCTGCGGCATCGACGTGCAGCAGCGAGCAGACGACGTCGGGCGCGATCTGCTCGACGCGGCGGCACAGCCGGTCGGCAATCTCCGTGATCGGCACCTCGTCGGCGAGCGCGCCCATGATGAGCTGCTGCAGCGAGCGCAGCTGCCTGCTCTCGGTGATGTCCTCGAGCAGCGCGAAGATGTGCTTGACGCGGCCCTTGTTGTCGCGGAAGACGTCGATCCGGGCGCACACCCAAATCTCCTGACCGTCCCTGGTGTAGACCAGCGTCTCGACTTCGCCGCGCGGTCCGCCATCGACGAGCCGCTTGACGAGCCTGGCGATCGCCGTGCGGTTGGTATGGCGACCGGCGATGAGTTCGGCCGCGCGCCGGCCCTCCGCCTCCGCGCTGGTGTAACCGAACAGCGTCGTGAAGGAGGAATTGACGTAGCGGATGTTCTGCTCGACGTCGGTGATGAGCACCGCGCGATTGGTCTGGTCCGAGACCGCGTTGAGGAGCCCGATTCTGACGCGACGCTCGGCGTCCGCGGTCACGTCGCGCGCGAATACGATGTGATGGGTGGCGCCGCCGATGGTCGCCGAGGAAAGTGCGATCATCGCCTTGATCCGGCTGCCGTCGCGCCGCACCAGACTGATCTCGTCGCGGAAATCCACGACCGGATCGGCCTGAAGGCATCTGAGAGTGAGAATTGCGGCATCGCCGCCCAGGGCGTCAGCGCGCGCCAGCTTCCAGATCCGCTCTGCGCCGGCATTGAAATGCGTGATACGACGCGCGCCATCGACGATGACGATGCCGTCGTCGGCGCATTCGAGTGCCGCACGCAGCGCGTCAGGCATCTCGGGCACAGGGGCGTCGCAGCCAGGCATCGTCGGATCCGGATACATCGCAAAGATGCGAAACTCGGCCCGAGGCTAACGCTTCGATGGTGTCCAAGACGTTTTTGCAACCCGTCGGCGTTCGGCGAAGGCACGACATGCTTAACATTCCGCGAACGCCGAGAAGTAATGCGGCGCAGAGGGGGCCCGTTCGGCGCGAGACGCCTGTGCGGCCGGTCGATCAGGGGGCTCAGGCGGCGCCTATTCAGAGACGGTCACGGCCGCCGCGTCCAGCGGTCGGCGTTGACGCTGCCCTGCGGGGCCTCGCCCTTGATGATGGCATCAACCTGCCGCACCGTTTCCAGCGACTGGTACTCGATGGCCTGCGGCGTCAGGCCGCCGACATGCGGCGTCGCGACAACGTTGTGAAGCTTTGCCAGCTCCGGCGTCGGCATCTGGTCGGGGGCGCGGCCGACATCCATCGCGGCACCAGCGATGCGGTTCTCCAGCAGCGCCTTCGCGAGCGCGGCGTCGTCGACGAGATTGCCGCGCGAGAGGTTGATGAAGACGGCATGCTTCTGCATGCGCGCCAGCGCCGCCTCTCCGATCAGTTTTTCGGTCTGCTCGTTGGCGACGGCGAGGCAGACGACGAAGTCTGAAGCCCCGAGCAACTCGTCGAGGCCGACCTGCCTGATCGCGCTGTCGCTGACATCGGCGAAGGGATCGGAGACCAGCACCTCCATGCGCATCACCTTGGCGATTTCGGCGAGATAGCGCCCGATGCTGCCATAGCCGATGATGCCGATCCGGCTGCCGGCGAGCTGCCGCCCCATCCGCGCCTCCGGCTTGCGGCCCGCCTGATAATCAGCCGTGGCCCGCGACACGCCGCGCGAGAGATCGACCATGAAGCCGATCGCCAGCTCGGCAACCGCCTGCACGAAGCCCGGGCCGGCGCGGGTCACCAGCACGCCGGCTTGCGAGGCGGCTTCGACATCGACGTTGCGGATGTCGACGGCGCAGCGGACGAAGGCGCGCAGGCGCGGCAGCTGCGCAAATATCTCGCCGCGGCCTTCAGTCATACGATCGGCGACGATGATGTCGGCGTCCTCAGCCGCCTTGACGAGGCTAGCCGAGTCGAGCGCCTGGTCGCCCTCATGCAGCATCACATCGGCAATGGCGCGCAGGCCGTTCAGGCTGCGATCGCCGTAATAGTTGCGGCGCATCTCCGGCGTGTGGGCCAGCAGGACTTTCACGGCAGCACTCCTTCAGTAGCCGAATGCGCGCGGCAACGCGGTGGAGAGCCATGGCACGAAGGCGATGACGAGCAGGCAGAGCAACAGGAGGCCGAGATAGCCCAGGATCGGCCTGACCGTCTGCTCGATCGGCACATTGCCGATCAAACATGCGCCGTAAAGGCCGAGCCCGAGCGGCGGCGCGAACAGGCCGACGCCCATCGCGATGACAAGCACCACGCCGAAATGCAGGGGATCGATGCCGAGCTGCACCGCGACCGGAAGCAGCAGCGGCCCGAAGATGATGAGCGCGGCCGCGCCTTCCAGAACCGAGCCCATCACGATCAGCACAGCGATCGCGAGCAGCATGAACAGCCAGATGCCCGAGGTCCTGGACAGTCCCAGCATGAACTCGCCGACCGCATGCGGCACCTGCTGCAAGGTCAGCGTGAATGCCAGCGACTGCGCGGCGGCGACGATGAACAGCACCAGGCCTGCACGCGTGGCCGCCTGCACGAAACCACGCGCGGCCGATCTGAAACTGAGCTCGCGGAACACCACGCTGCCGACGACAAGTGCGTAGGCGACGGCAAAGGCGGAGATTTCCGTAGCCGTGGCAAAGCCGCTCTTGAAGCCGAAGAAGATCATGAAGATCAGCCCGAAGGAGGCGAGCGCGCCGCTCCACAGGCCCGAAACCGGCACCTGCCGCTCGACCTCTTCGGCGTCACCAGGCGGCTTGCCGAAGGCGATGGAGAACGCGATCAGCACCGCCGCCATCAGCGCCGCCGGCAGCAGCCCTGCCATGAACAGGCCGCCGATCGAAAGGTTCGCGACGAAGCCCAGAATGATCAGGTTGATGCAGGGTGGGATGGTCTCCGCCATCACCGCGGACGCGGCAAGCAGCGCCACCGCGCTGCCCGGGTTCTGCCGCGAGCGGCGCGCCGCCGGGATCAGCACGGAGCCGACGGCCGCAACATCGGCCATCTTCGAGCCCGAGATGCCGGAGAACAGCACCATCGAGGCCACCATCACGACGTTGAGGCCGCCGCGCATGCGACCGACCGCGCGCTGCAACAGCTCGATCAGGCGCACCGACATTCCGTTGGCTTCCATGAGGTAGCCGACGAGGATGAAGAACGGGATCGCCAGCAACACGAAATTGTCGATGCCGCGCGCCATCTGCTGGGCGAAGATGACGCCGGGCAGCGCGCCCTCGACCCAGATGAAGATCAGGGCGGCCAGCGCCAGCGCGAAACCGATCGGCAAGCCGCCGAACAGCGTGGCAAAGAAGCCGATCAGCATCAGCATGCCCGCCGATGGCACCGATGATGGGGACAGGTAGTCCCAGATGAGGTAGAGGCTGGTCACCACGGCGATGGCGATGAGGCCTCCGACGATGTCCGGAAGCGGCCGCGCGCAGAGATGATCGATGGCGAACACCGTCATGAACAGCGCGCCGATGCCCATCGGGTAGAACGTGAGCTCCAGCGGCAGGCCTGAACCGGTGGTCTGCCCTGATGTCAGCGAGCCCAGCTTGATCGCATTGTAGGCGACATAGGCGGAGATCAGCACGACGAGCACGGCGCTGGCGGCATCGACCAGCGTCCGCAGCCGCAACGACAGCAGATCGCGGAAGAAGGACACGCCGACATTCTCGCCGCGCGCGAGCGCGCTTGCCGCGCCGAAGAAGGCGGAGCCGACCATCAATCCGCGCGCGACGTCGTCCGACCATTCGACGGGCGCGTTGAAGAAGAAGCGCAGCAGCACGGAGGCGCAAACGACGGCGAGATCGGCGGCCAGCAGAACGGCCGCGATCGCGTCGCTGCAACGCAGCAGCAACGCGATGCCGCCGTTGCGGCGGTTCGGGAGCGGTACGGCTTCTGCCACCACCATCTCAGGCTTGTGTCGAACGAATGATGTCGATGACCGCCTTGGACTCCGGCCGCGCCTTGATGAAATTGTCGGTCTGCGGCGCCACCCGCTTCTTGAACGCCTCGCGATCGCATTCGGCCACCGTCACGCCCTTCTCGGTCAAGGCCGCCAGTGCCTCCTTCTCGACCGCGAGCCCATGGGCGCGCGTGTCGGCCGCCGCCTTCTTCGCGGCGTCGAGGAAGCCCTCGCGCAGCTTCGGATCCATGCGGTTGAAGGTCATGTCGCTGAAGTAGATCGCGAGCGGCGAGAAATTGTGCTGCGTCAGCGCGTAGAATTTTGCCGTCTCATAGAACTTGCTGGCGAGGATCGTCGGCGGATCGTGCTCGAGACCGTCGAGCACGCCGGCCTGCAACGCCGTGTAGATTTCGCCGAACGCCAGCGGTGTCGCGGCGGCACCCATCAGCCGCAGGCATTCCGTGATGACGGGATTTGGCAGCGTTCGGATCTTGAGACCCGCGAGATCCTCCGGCGTCTTCACCGGCTTCCTGGCAAGCACGCTGCGCGAGCCGAAATTATAGGCCCAGGCGATGATGCGGATGTTGCTGCCCTTGAGCAGCGCGTCCTCGATCGGCCTGGCCGCGCCGGCGTCGAAGGCCTTGGTCTGCTGCGGAAAGCTCGAGAACAGAAAGCCGAGATCATAGGTGCCGACCAGCGGCACCAGATTGGCCGAGATCGACGAGCCCGACACCATGAGATCGATGACGCCGAGCTTCACCGAATTGATGACGTCGATTTCCTGGCCGAGCTGGTTGTCCGGGAAGAACGCGACCTCGACTTGGTCGCCGAGCCCGTTGCCCTTCAAATTCTTGACGAGGTTGTCGTAGTAGACGCGGCCGTTGGCGAATTTGGGATCGTTCGGCAGCGAGGAGGAGCATTTCAGCTTCAGCGTCGCCGCTTCCGCGCGGCCGATGATGGCGGGAGACAGCACGAGGCCGGCGGTCACGGCCGTCGACGACTTGAGGAACGTGCGACGGCTGAATGGCACGATGGTCATGGTCTCTCTCCCGAATATTGTTGTTTTGCAGCCGCGGTCGTTGCCATGGCCTGTTGCGCGGAGAGTATGGCCAAAGCGACGGGGCAGGCAAGGCTCGCGGCTGGGGGCGGCGCGAGCGCGCAAGTGGCGAGCGCGCGGCAAGGATGGCCGGGGAATGCCTATGATTGCCGATGTTTTCAATCATGCCGCAACGCGACCGAACAACGGGCTGCAAGATTGACGTAGATCGATCCAATTCAGGTATGGATCGATACCGAACGCGGATCGATGGGCAGGCAGCAAAAAAGCTGCGGGACCGAGATCCCGCAGCTCTCGCAGTTCAATGATACGACTGACGTCAGCGTGACGACGCGATGCTCAGCTGTCCGTTCGCCGCCTCGACATCGCGCGAAGGCCGCAGCGCGAAGGCGCCGTCGCCGAGCAGCGCCTGCGCGGCCAGTGCAATCGCCCAGAACGCCGGGTATTCCCAGCCGCCCTTCGGGTTGGTGAAGAAGAAGCCGGCGGCACCATGCACGGTGAAGATCGCGCCGAGCAGGATCGGGATGCCGGCAAGCGCCGCATAGCGGGTCCAGATTCCGAGGATCAGGGCAATGCCGCTGAGAACTTCCACGGTCATGACGAGGTAGGCGAGCTCGGGCGGGAAGCCGAGGCTGCCAAAGAACTTTGCAGTGCCTGCGGGGGTGAAAATGAACAGCTTCAGGCCAGCGTGGGCCAGAAACAACGCCCCCAAGGTCACGCGCAGCACCAGCGCGGCGTAGGGAGCGGTACGGGAATCGATCATAGCGGTCTCCATTGTTGGCCGCTGTATGATATATTCTCAGAAGAATGATAATCCGCTATTTTGGAAATATACTTCACACCATTGGAGCGAAATAGATGCTCGACCGCCTGACCAGCCTGGAGGTCTTCGCCAAGGTGGCGGCCAACGGCAGCCTGTCCGGCGCGGCCCGGGCGATGGGCCTGTCGCAGACCATGGTGACCAAGCATGTCGCCTCGCTGGAGGCGCGGCTCGGCATCAAGCTGTTCCACCGCACCACGCGGCGGCTGTCGATCACCGAGGCCGGCCGCCTCTATCTGGAGTCCTCGGAGCGGATCCTTGCCGACATGGAGACGGCCGATGCCGCGGTCGCGCGCGAGCGCGTCGAGCCGCGCGGATCATTGCGGGTCAACGTGCCCGTCGTGTTCGGCACAAGGCAGATCGCGCCGCTCATCGCGGACTTCTCGGAGCGCCATCCCGAGGTGACGCTCGAGCTCGGCCTCAATGATCGCCTCGTCGACCTCGCCGAGGAAGGCTGGGATCTCGCGATCCGCATCGGCAAGCTGCGCGACTCCTCCATGGTGGCGCGAAAGCTCGCGCCGAACCGGCTGGTGGTCTGCGCGGCGCCGTCCTATCTGGCGAAACACGGCACCCCGCGCAGCGTGGCCGACCTCGCCGCGCATAATTGCCTCGGCTACACGCTCTCACAGCAGGCCAGCGCGGCGGAATGGCTGTTCGGCGCGGAGGGTGAGATCCGCGTCCAGGTCTCCGGAAACCTGCGTGCCAACAACGGCGATGCGCTGCGTGCGGCCACGCTCGCGGGCCTTGGCCTCGCGCGGCAGCCGACCTTCATCGTGGCCGACGATCTGCGCGCCGGCACGCTGGTCGCGCTGCCGCTCGACCAGCCGGAGATGCAGTCCTCCGCGGTGCATGCGGTCTACCTGCCGGATCGTCGTCCGCCGGCGAAGGTGCGCGCCTTCATCGATTTCCTCGCCGCGCGCTTCGGGCCAGAGCCTCCTTGGGATCGTGGACTGTTTTGACATCGCAATGACGCGTCGGCTCGGGCAGATGCCCTGCCCCATCTGCTCGAGCGTGAGCTGGCGCACAGACAGAGCAATGGCGGTCGACTAGAGAAGGTGACATCCTCGCGCCATTGCCCGATGGAGGTGACACCATGCGCCGTCCAGTCCTTCGTCTTTTAGTTCTTGCCGCCGGTCTCCTTGCGCTCACCCGTTTGATGACACCGTCCCAGGCTGCAGCCGAAGCCCGTCTCGCGCTGGTGATCGGCCAATCCGCCTATCGCACGGTGCCGGAGCTGCCCAACGCCGCCAATGACGCCAAGGGCATGGCCGAACTGCTCGGCAATGCCGGCTTCACGGTCACCGCAGCGCCGAACCTCGCGCAGAACGAGATGCGCCAGGCGATCTCGGACTTCGCCGGCAAAGTCAGCGCCAGCGGCGCCGACACCATCGCGCTGGTGTTCTATGCCGGCCACGGCCTGCAGATCGACGGCGAGAACTATCTCGTGCCTGTCGATCTCGATCCCAAGCGCGAGGCGGACATTCCGCTGCAGGGCGTGCGGCTCAACGATCTGCTCAATACACTCGGCGCGCTGCCGACGCGGGCCCGCATCTTCATGCTCGATGCCTGCCGCAACAATCCGTTCCCGGCGCTGTCGGGCGCCGGCCATGGCCTCGCCATCGTCGACACCAAGGCCGGTGCACCGGGCTCCTTCATTTCATATTCGACCTCGCCGGGGGCGGAAGCCGAGGACGGCGCGGGCGCCGACAGTCCCTACACCACGGCCGCATTGACGGTCGCCAAGCAACCGAACATCCCGATCGAGGAGGTGTTCAAGCGCATCCGCATCGCGGTGGCGCAATCGACCGACGGGCGGCAGATCCCCTGGGAAAGCTCGTCGCTGACGACAGACTTCAGGTTCTTCGGCGAGAGCAGCAACCAGCCGCCTCCTGCTTCCGGCGCCAATGCGATGGCGCTCGCCGGCGCCACCCGCAGCGTCGAGGAGTGGCGCAAGGATCTGCAGGGCAAGGACGCCAAGGTCGCCTATGATCTCGTGATCGCCGACGACACGGTGCCTGCGTATCAGGCCTATATCGAGCTGTACGCGCAAGACATCCGCACCCCGCGGCTGCGCACGGTGCTGGAGCGGCGGCGCCAGATGCTGGCATGGGACCGCGCGTTGGCGATCAACACCCGCGCCTCATACGAGGCTTATCTTGCGAATTGGGACAACAGCGATCTCGCCGCCACCGCGCGCCGGCTGCTGCTCCGCGTGCAGAACCGCAATTATGCCTTGCCGGTTGCGGCCGCCGCGCTCCCGGTTGCCGTCGCCATGGCGCCGACCTGCCCCTGCTCGGCCCCGACGCCGCCGGCCACGCCGATCAATCCGACGGTTGCGCCTGTCATCAAGAAGCGCGTCGACGACACGCCCCCGCCGACAAGGCGCAAGGTCGTCGACACGCCGCCGAAGCGCCGGCCGCCGCCCGACGAGGTCGTCGTCGAGCGCGCGCCGCCGCAAGGCCCGCCGCCCGGCGCCGTGATGCAAGGCATCGGCATCGGGATTGGCATCGGCATGGGTATGGGTGGCGGCGGCCGCGGCGGCGAGATGGGGCACGGCGATTACAGCCGCGGTAACAGATACTGAGGTCACTGATCGCGAAGCGGAGGGTAAACTTGCCCTCCGTCACGGCGAGCGGAGCGAAGCAATCCAGAGTCTTTTCCGCGGAGGGATTCTGGATTGCTTCGCTCCGCTCGCACGACAAAGAGGCCGCACCCTGCCTCTCTTCCGGAAATGCTGTAGTCTGATCGACAGACTCAGGATGTTCGGAGATTTTTCGTCGATGCCGCAAGAGGTTCACGCCAAGCACGCATGGCCGGTCTTCCGCTCGCTCGCATCCTATGCCCTGCCCGGCGACCTCATGGCGGGGCTGACGCTCGCGGCCATCGCGATCCCCGAGCAGATGGCGACCGCGAGGCTCGGCGGCTTCGCGCCGCAGATCGGCTTCTTCGCCTTCATGGCGGGCTCGCTCGGTTTTGCGCTGCTCGGCGGCAATCGCTTCCTCTCCTGCGGCGCCGATTCCACGATCACGCCGATCTTTGCCGGCGGCCTTGCCGCGCTCGCAGCGGCCGGCTCGCCTGAATATCAGGGCCTTGCGATCGCGCTGGCCTTGATGGTCGGCGCCATGATGCTCGCCGGCGGCGCGTTCCGGCTCGGCGGCATCGCGAACCTGCTATCGATGCCGGTGATGATCGGCTTTCTCGCCGGCATCTCCGTCCATATCATCGTGTCGCAATTGCCTGGCGTGCTGGGACTGGACTCGCCGAGCGGACCGACGCTCGATCGCATCGGAGTGCTTGCAACCGAGATCGGCCGCACCAATCCTGTCACGTTCTGCATTGGCTTCGGCGTGCTGGCGGTGGTCTTCGTCTCCGAGAATATCAGCCCGAAAATCCCGGGCGCGCTGATCGGGCTCGTTGCCGCCACGCTGGCCACCATCGCGCTCGGCCTCGAGAGCAAGGGCGTCAACGTCGTCGGCGTGGTGCCCGGCACGCTGCCGCGGCCGACCTTTCCTGATCTCGCGCCGGAGCTATGGGTCCGAATCGTCCCCCTCGCCTTCGTGATCACGGTCGTCGTGATGGTGCAGACCGCGGCCACCACGCGGTCCTTCCCGTCCGATCCCGACCAGCCCGCCGATGTCGATCGCGACTTTGTCGGCGCCGGCGCCGGCAGCGTATTATCGGGTCTGTTCGGCGCCTTCCCGGTCAACGCCAGCCCGCCGCGCACGGGCATCGTCGCCGAGACCGGCGGACAATCGCAGCTCGCAGGACTTGCGGCTGCCGTGATCGTGCTGTTGTTGCTTGCCTTCGGCACGGGATTGTTGCGCCACGTGCCTGATGCGGCCCTCGGCGGCATTCTGTTGTTCGTGGCGCTGCGGATCATCCGCGTGAGGCAGATCGTCACGATCTACCGCCAGTCGTTCAGCGAATTCCTGCTGATCGTCGCCACCGCCGCACTCATCATCGTGCTGCCGATCCAGCAGGGCGCGTTCCTCGGCATCGTGCTGTCGCTGCTACACGGTATCTGGAGCACCACGCGCGCCAAGCTGGTTGAGTTCGAGCGCGTGCCGGGCACCACGATCTGGTGGCCGGCACATCCGCATATCACCGGCGAGCGCGTCAATGGCGTCGCGGTGATCGGACTTCAGGCGCCGCTGTCCTTCCTCAACGCGCCGGGTTTCCGCAGCGACGTGAGCAAGGTCATCACGGCAGCCACGCCGCAACTGCTGGTGCTGGAGGCGAGCGGCATGGTCGAGATCGACTTCACCGCCGCGCAGATCCTGCTCGACGTCTTCAAGGCGTGCAGCGCGCAAGGCGTCACGGTGGCGCTGGCCCGGCTGGAATCGGTGCGCGCACAGGACGCGTTCGAGCGTTTCAAATTGTTCGACGTCCTGCCGAGGGAGCACGTCTTCCACAGCGTGGACGAGGCCGTGCACAGACTGGCGAAATAATCACGACAGCAGCGTGGGATGGTCCCGCTGCGCCGTTTCGCGGATCCAGCTGGCGTGGATCGCGCGGAACAGGATCTGCGCCGTCTTGAGGTCGTTCGCGGTCATGCAGAGATCGACGATGCGATGCACCGCGTCGTCGCGCATCAGGCCGTCGGAGATCTTCATCGCAATTTCCATCGCGACCTTTGCGGCGCGCTCATAGCGCGCACTCTCGCCGTCCTCGTTTCGCGCAGAGCCGGCGGCGCTCTGGGCCGCAGCATCACAAATGGCGCGGATGCGCGCGACGGCTTCGATGTCGCCGAGCGGCCATTCGACCGCTTCGTCCCAGATCTCTTTCCGCGCCTTGCGCGCGAACCACTTCATCGCCATTCCACGCAGTCTTCCGCTTCAGGCCCACTCAGCATAGATCGGCGAGACGATTTTTGCACCACGCCCCTTCGCCGAGCGCATTCAGGATGTTCGACGCGGTCCGATGGACTCGAACTGCGCCTTCTGCTCGTCGTTCAGCGTCGCGTAAAAATCCTCCAGCGCCGCGCGTACCGACTTGACGCCGTCGAGCATGATTTCGAGCCGCTTGCGGACCGCGGCCATGCGCGCCGGCGGCGTCATCACGTCGCCAGGCTGACATGCCGCCTTCAGAGATGAGCTGACGTTGGCGCTGGTATCCTGAAGCACCTGCAGCGCGGCGCGCTGGGTCTCGTTGGGATGCAGCCTCGCCTCGATGTCGGCGCCAGGCCAATCGAGCGCAGCGGACGCTCCGCAATTCTGGACCAGCGATCCCCCGCTATTGCCGGACGCCGTGGCATGACGCTGATCCTCGGCCAGCGCATTGAAGCGCGCCTTCTGTTCGTCAGTGAGTGAGCCGTAGAATTTATCGAGGGCCGGTTGAACGAGATCGACGGCCTTCTCCATCGCCTCGATGCGCAGCTGCATCGCTGCCAGCCGGCCGGGCGCGGTCGCGGCGACTTGCGTCGGGCAGGAGGCACGGATCATCCCGGCCGCATCGATCGAGGCATTGCCGAGTTCGTCAAGGCTTGCGCGTTGCGCTTCGGTCGGTTGCACCGCTGCGGCAATCTGGTCGATCGGCAGACCGACGATTTCGCGTCGGTCGCTGCCGCAAAGCTGATCAACCGCAACGCCTCGCGCATGTCGCCGCCCCTGCGGTCGCTGCGGCAGATAGGTCGCGAGACCGTCATAGCCATAGGGGCCGAAGATGCCGGCATAAATGTCGCGATAGCCGTAGCCCCAGAAGCCGAGACCGTCGCCCCAGATCGCGTAGTCGTAGAAGTCATTATAGGCGAACGGCCAGAACAACGGTCCGACCCAGCCATAACCGCCGCCCGGATGCTGCCACCATCCGCTGCCGGCGCCTTGCCAGCCCGCCAGCGCGGCGGCCGCTGCGATCTGGGCTCGCGCCGCCGGATTGCCGATCAGCCGGCCATTGCGGAAGGTACCGGCGTGGAAGTTGAAGGCTTTACGAAAATTCCCTGGGCGGACGGCTGCATTGCGGATCTGACCGAAGCTCGGGCCACCATGTCGAGCTCCTGTTGCGAGATGGAGTCCGCCATGATGCCCTCCCCCGCCATGCGCGTGCCCGAAGCCATGACCGCCAAAATGGCCGCCACCAAAATGGTGGCCGCCGGCGTGACCGCCTCCGTGCCCACCGCCATGACCGCCGCCGCCATGACCACCACCACCGCCCTTGCCCAGAGCCGTGCCGGCCAGCACGCAGGCAAGCGCCATCGCGGCAATTCCAGTGACGGGTCGCAACATCGCATCCTCCCGAGAGTGCCATGGAGGCATCGGAGCGTGTCGGGAATTGGAACCGGCCCGCTTGCCGAAAGTTCCCGCGGCTGCGGTGCGGCAGGCCGCTACGCTTCCGGCACAATCTTGCCGGGA
This sequence comes from Bradyrhizobium sp. USDA 4472, assembly GCF_054058595.1. Classification (NCBI taxonomy): domain Bacteria; kingdom Pseudomonadati; phylum Pseudomonadota; class Alphaproteobacteria; order Hyphomicrobiales; family Nitrobacteraceae; genus Bradyrhizobium; species Bradyrhizobium sp. USDA 4472. The sequence continues at coordinate 4,463,155 of NZ_JBSSAM010000001.1, read as the reverse complement.
TTGAAGATGTTTTGCGGATCGAGCGCTTTCTTCAGCGCGCGCATCGCATCGAGCGCCTCGGGGCCGAGCTCGGCCTCGAGATATTTCTGCTTGCCCTGGCCGATGCCGTGCTCGCCGGTGCAGGTTCCGTCCATCGCCTGCGCGCGCTCGACGAGGCGATGCATGAACTCCTCGCCGCGCGCCATCTCGGCCGCATCGTTGATGTCACACAGCAGCGAGCAGTGGAAATTGCCGTCCCCGACATGGCCCACGATGGGCGACAACAGATTGAGGCGCTTGAGATCTTCCTCGGTCTCGCTGACGCAATCGGCAAGGCGCGAGATCGGCACGCAGACGTCGGTTGCGACCACGCCGATGCTGTCGCCCGGACGCAGCGCCTTGACCGACCAATAGGCGTCATGCCGCGCCTGCCACAATTTTGTGCGATCCTCCGGCTTGGTGGTCCAGGAGAAATCGCCGCCGCCGCACTCCCTGGCGATCTCGCCGAAGGCCTTGGACTGCTCGGCAACCTCGATCTCGCTGCCGTGGAATTCCATCAGCAGCAGCGGCGTCTCGGGCAGCGTCAGCTTCGAATAGGCGTTGCAGGCCTTCACCTGCGCAGCATTGAGCAGCTCGATGCGCGCCACGGGAATGCCGGTCTGGATCGCCAGGATCACGGCCTGACACGCGCCGTGCACTGACACGAACGATACCGCGCCGGCCGCGATCGTCTCGGGGATGCCGCGCAGGCGGATGGTCAATTCGGAGATGATGCCGAGCGTGCCCTCGGCACCCACGAACAGATGCGTCAGGTCGTAGCCCGCAGATGATTTCTTGGCACGCGTGCCCGTCGTGATGATCTCGCCGTCGCCACGCACGACCTTCAGCGCCAGCACGCTGTCGCGCATGGTGCCGTAGCGCACCGCATTGGTCCCGGAGGCGCGGGTCGAGGCCATGCCGCCGAGCGACGCATCCGCGCCGGGATCAATCGGGAAGAACAGGCCCTGGTCGCGCAAATGCTCGTTGAGCGCCTTGCGGGTGACGCCGGGCTGGATCACGCAATCGAGATCCTCGGCATGAACAGCGAGCACCTTGTTCATGTCGCGCAAATCGATCGAGATGCCGCCGGCGGGCGCGTTGACCTGGCCTTCGAGCGAGGTGCCGGTGCCGAAGGGAATGACGGGCACGCCGTTTTTCGCGCAGATCCGCACCACGTCCTGAATGTCGGCGGTCTCCTGCGCCATCACCACGCCGTCGGGCGGCTGGTTGACGATCCATGTCGTGGTATGGCCGTGCTGCTCGCGGACGGCCTGCGAGGTGATCAGGCGATTGCCGAAGCGTGCGGCAAGCTGCTCCAGCGCGCTTGCGAGGGCTTTCGGCTCCGGCCGCGGCGGATTATTGGTGATAGCAGTACCCACGGATCGTCCTCCCGACAGAAGAAACCGTGGCAAAGGACATCTCGCCGGTCAAGTCAAGCGACCGGACGCATAGGCAGGGAATGAGACATGCCGGACAGTGCCGCCGCCAAGCCCGAGCCGTTCCGCTCATCGATCATGCAGATCGAGCCGCAATGGATCGACTATAACGGCCATCTCAACATGGCCTATTACAACGTGATGTTCGACCGGGCGATCGACCAGATGTGGCTGCAACTCGGGATCGGGCCCGGCTACATGAAAGAGCGCAACGGTTCGACCTTCACGGCCGAATGCCACGTGCGGTATCTGCGCGAGATCCATCTCGGCGATCCCGTGCAGGTCTCGGTCTGGCTGCTGGAAGCCGACGACAAGCGACTGCACACCTTCCAGGAGCTGCGTCACGCCACCGAAGGCTGGCTGTCGGCCACATCGGAAAACATGTCGCTGCACATCGACATGAGCTCGCGCAAGGTGGCGGCGTTTCCGCCTGATATCAGCGAGCGCATCGCGGCCGTCGTCATGGCTCATCGCGCCGTGGCGCGGCCGGAAGGCATCGGCCGAAACGTGGCGATGCCTTCGAAGAGATAGCCAAGAGCTGCTGCCATCCACCTCTCCCCGACGGGGAGAGGCAGAGATGACCGCTAGATCCTCCTGCCGCGGGCGAGGCCGACCACGGCCGAGACCAGGAACAGGACGACCGCGACGAAGAAGATGATCTTGGCGATTTCGATCGACGCGCCGGCGAGGCCGCCAAAGCCCAGGATGCCGGCGATCAGGGCGATAACCAGAAACGTCACAACCCAGCTCAGCATGGTCAAAACCTCTGTTTCGTTGTCTGTGTGCGATCGGCGCGGCTGAGGCGCCTCACTTGCAGAAACAATCGCCATCTCGGAACAATGGTTCCGGCCCGCTCGGCCGGGAAATTCGCTGCCCCTCCAGGAACAAAATCACCCCACCGCGCACGTGGAAAACCGGCACTGCCGCCCCCATATTGGCGCCAATCCCTGTTATGAAGGCTCCCTTCCGCAACCCCGCGGTGCCATCGTGGGGCCAATGATTCGCATGACCGAGCCGAGCAAAATCACAGGCGTACCCGACCACCAGCCCGCAGCCGGCGGCATCGCCGCGCGTGCGCGCGCCTCCGTCGGCCCGAAATATCTGGCCGGGCTCAATCCCGAGCAGCGCGAGGCGGTCGAGACGCTGGATGGCCCGGTTCTGGTGCTGGCCGGCGCCGGCACCGGCAAGACCCGCGTACTGACCACGCGCATCGCCCACATCCTGAGCCAGGGGCGCGCCCGCCCCGCCGAGATCCTGTCGGTGACCTTCACCAACAAGGCGGCCCGCGAGATGAAGCACCGGCTCGGCCAGATGCTCGGCCACGCCGTGGAAGGCATGCCCTGGCTCGGCACCTTCCACTCCATCGGCGGCCGCATCCTGCGCTTTCACGCCGAGCTGGCGCAGCTCAAGTCGAATTTCACCGTGCTCGATGTCGACGACCAGGTGCGGCTGTTGAAGCAGTTGCTGCAAGCCGACAACATCGACGACAAGCGTTGGCCCGCGCGCATGCTGGCCGGCCTGATCGACGGGTGGAAGAACCGCGGCCTGACGCCGTCGCAGGTGCCCTCGGGCGAAGCCGCCGTCTTCGCCAACGGCAAGGGCGGCAAGCTCTATGCGAGCTACCAGGAGCGGCTGAAGATCCTGAACGCCGCCGATTTCGGCGATCTGCTGCTGGAGAACATCCGCATCTTCCGCGAGCATCCTGACATCCTGCGGCAGTATCAGCAGCGGTTCAAGTTCATCCTGGTGGACGAGTATCAGGACACGAACGTTGCGCAGTATCTGTGGCTGCGGCTGCTGTCGCAGGCGCCGTCGTCTTCGTCCTTGGCCTCTCCCCGCCTGCAGAGCGCGGCGGGTGAGGGGGACTCTCCCAGCACCGGGCTTGTGGAGAGAGCCCCTCGCCCCGTCCCTCTCAGCGCGAGCGAAGCTCGTCGCGCCCCCGTGAAGGAGGAAGACAGAGAGACGCCCCACGTCAAAAACATCTGCTGCGTCGGCGACGACGACCAGTCGATCTATGGCTGGCGCGGCGCCGAGGTCGACAACATCCTGCGCTTCGAGCACGACTTTCCCGGCGCCAAGGTGATCCGGCTCGAGCGCAATTACCGCTCGACCGGCCACATCCTGGCTGCCGCCTCGCATCTGATCGCGCACAACGAAGGCCGGCTCGGCAAGACGCTGCGCACCGAAGACCACGACGGCGAGAAGGTCACGGTGACGGGCTCGTGGGATTCGGAAGAGGAAGCGCGCGGCATCGGCGAGGAGATCGAGCAGATCCAGCGCAAGGGCGAGAAGCTCAACGAGATCGCCATTCTGGTGCGCGCCTCCTACCAGATGCGCGAGTTCGAAGACCGTTTCGTCACGCTCGGCCTGCCCTATCGCGTCATCGGCGGTCCGCGCTTCTACGAGCGCGCCGAGATCCGCGATGCGCTGGCTTATCTGCGCGTCATCAATTCGCCGGCCGACGATCTCGCCTTCGAGCGCATCGTCAACGTGCCCAAGCGCGGCCTTGGCGATGCCACCATACAGTTGCTGCACGACCACGCCCGCAAGCGCCGCATTCCGCTGTTCGAGGCGGCGCGCGCGGTGGTCGAAACCGACGAATTGAAGCCGAAGGCGCGCGGAAGTCTGCGCGATGTCGTCGCCCAGTTCGACCGATGGCGCGCCCAGCGCGAGGTCACTGCGCATACGGATCTCGCCCAGATCGTGCTCGACGAGAGCGGCTACACCGAGATGTGGCAGAAGGACCGTTCGGCTGACGCCGCGGGCCGGCTGGAGAACCTGAAAGAGCTCGTGCGCTCGATGGAGGAGTTCGAGAACCTGCAAGGGTTTTTGGAGCACATCTCGTTGGTGATGGACCGCGAGGGCGGCGCCGAGGACGACGCGGTGTCGCTGATGACGCTGCACTCGGCCAAGGGCCTCGAATTCGACAACGTATTCCTGCCCGGCTGGGAGGAGGGCCTGTTCCCGAGCCAGCGCACGCTGGACGAACAGGGCCGCGCGGGCCTGGAGGAAGAGCGCCGGCTTGGCCATGTCGGCCTCACCCGTGCACGGCGCCGCGCCATGATCTATTTCGCGACCAACCGCCGGATCCATGGCACCTGGTCGACCACGATCCCGTCGCGCTTCCTCGACGAATTGCCGGCCGCCAATGTCGAGATCACGGAATCCAAGGGCGGCTCGGCCTGGGGCGGCACCGGCGGCTACGGCGCCTCGCGCTTCGACGACATGGAAGCGTTTGGCTCGACCTATTCGACGCCCGGCTGGCAGCGCGCTCAGGCCAACCGCAACAAAGGCGGCGGGCGCAATGGCGGCGGCGGGCGGGGCGGCTTCGAGGAAGAGGCCGCGACGTTCTCGTCCTCCTCCTCGTCAGGGCCCGATTTCGGCAGCTTCTCCTCGCGCCGCCGCGGGCCGATGACGATCGAGGGCGAGCTGGTCGCCAAATCCACCGGCACGACCTCGGAATTCTCGCTCGCCGACCGCGTCTTCCACCAGAAATTCGGCTACGGCCGCGTCACCAAGATCGACGGCAACAAGCTCACGATCGCCTTCGACAAGGCCGGCGAGAAGAAGGTCGTCGACAGCTTCGTGCAGCGGGCGTGAGCAGGCCCTGCACGCGAGGCCATCCACTCAGCCGTTCAAGATGTTGGCGCCCTGGTCGTAGATGAGTTGGTGGACGTGCCCGGCGCCGGGCGCGATTTCGAGTCGCCAGCCCAGCTCCACACCAAGGCTTTTGGCCAGCGTCGTGCAGTGCTCGAAATGCCAGAGACCGCGCGCAAGACGGTGAGGACCTTGGGCCATCGCCTCGTCCCAGCGGGGCAAATCGGCGGCATCCGGGTCGTTGTCGGCCTCGCCCAGCAGGATGATCAGCCGGCGCCCCAGATATCGCCGCAGATGGCTTTCGTCGAGACCAATCCCTCCCATGCCGTCCGGATAGTCCTTGGCGAGATCAGGCAGCATGTAGCAGCCGCAATTGGCGGCAACGGCCCGATCGACGAACCCAGCCTCGTTGAGCGCGAGATAGCGCAACACAAATTGCGCGCCCGCGGAATTGCCGAACAGGCCGAAACTGTCGCGGCTCGATCCGGTCGCATGTCGAACGTGCTGAAACAGCCGGTCGATGACGCCGAAACTCCAATGATCGCGCGGCAGAACCGCGTTCTCCGGCGGCGGCCGCCGCACGCCGCCAAAATTATATGCGTAGACACCCGGGAACTGATCCGGATCGAACTCCGGCACCAGCACGATTTGCCCGTTGCGTTCGGCTTGGGGCGCGAGCAGATCGCGAAACTCCGCAGCGGCGCGGTCAACACCATGCATCGCCACGATGATGCGCGTGCGCGGGCTGCGCGAGCGGGGGCAATAGGAGAAGACCCGCATCGTTCGCGGCGAAGGGACGGCGCCTTCATCACGAAACACGAACGAGCCGGCGCCGTCGGCCAAGGTCAAATTGCTCAATTGCTTACCTCCACAAATCAGGTACTCATAATTGAAATCAACCCATCGTTACAATTTTCGGGGTCGTCAGCCTGCCATGGCTCGCTACGTCGCCATCATCGAGGACGCAGGCCCGGACGACGTCAGCCTGTGGTTTCCGGACCTGCCCGGCTGCATTTCCGGCGGCGACGACGTCCACGAGGCCCTGGAGAATGCGCCCGAGGCGCTGGCGTTCTACGCGGAGGAGCTGACAGCGGACGGCCGCGAGCTTCCGCGCCCAAGGACATTGGACGAGCTCGAGGCCGATCCGGAATTTGCCGTCGCGATGGGGAAACACACGGCCGTCCTGATCGAATTTCCTCCGCGCGACGATTTCGAGGAGTGAGGACTGTTCGCCGCACCGGCCGAACTCTCGACAGGTCTGGGGCGATCAGCCCTTGACCATGGCGAACTTCCCCGTATCAGATGCACCCATGGTCCGGGGCTTCATCACACTGGTTGGACTTGCTTTGGGGATGCCGTCGCTTGCGACGGCGGAGACCATGAGCTTTGGCGATTCGATCGGGCTCTTGGCCAAGAGCTGCGGTGCGGAAATCGTCGCCAATTGCCGCGGCGTCAATCCTGATTCCACCCGCCTGAAGGAATGCCTGTCGCGCAACCGGGACGTGCTCTCTCCGCAGTGCCAGAGCGACTATCTCACGGTGTTCGACGCGATCCAGAAGCGCATTGCCGCCCGTGCCACGGTCGCGAACGCCTGCCAGCGCGAGATCGTCAAGGTTTGCGGCGGCTCGACCAAGGAAACCAGCAAGTCGATCCCCTGCCTGGTCTCGACGCCCAAGGGCATCAGCAACAATTGCCTGAAGGCCGTCGACGACGCGGGGTATCGATGATGCGCGCAACCGGGCACGTCACCGCCGGATTCGCCATCGCATTGGGCCTCGCGCTGCTGACAGGCGCGGCCCGCGCCCAGACGGCTCCGACCCGTGACGACATCGTCGGCAAGCTCGATCATTTCGAGGACGGCGTCGAGGTCGATCTTCCGGCCCTGAAGCAGCAGGTCATGGAGCGGGCCAAGGCGCGGATCAAGAACGATCCGGGTCCGGTGAACCGGCCGCTGATCGCGCCTGACCTCGCCAAGCTGCCCGCCTTCAACGCCCAGATCCAGTTCGACGCCGATACCCCGATCATCCAGCCGGAATCCTACCAGACCGTCGGCCGGATCGCAGACGCGCTGGTTCACGCCTCGCTGCTGCCCTATACGTTCCTGATCGTCGGCCACGTCGAATCCAGTTCGAAGACGCGGGAAGCCAATGCGATCCTGAGCCAGCGCCGGGCTGATGCGATCCGCGACGTGCTGGTGAACACGTTCAAGATTTCGACCAAGCGGCTGCAGCCGATCGGCCTCGGCGAGGAGCAGTTCCTCGACCGCGCCAAGCCGACGTCGGCGGTCAACGGCCAGATGCAGATCCTGACCTTGGCCAAGGTGCCCGACGCTGCACCTGCGCATCCCCCTGCAGCGCCGGCGCCTGCGGCAAAAAAGCCCGCAAAGAGGCATTGAGCGCACGGGATTTCCGGCGGAACCCGCTGAAGTCTTGACGATTTTGTGACCTGTCTCACAGCGCGACAGCACCGCTTTGCGCGACACTCGCACCGGTTTGTGCGCTGCCCTCTCAGGTGCTATACGCTGTCGTTCATCCTTCCCGCCCCCGTGCCGACGAGACTGAAATGGCTGGCTATTTTCAACGCCAACTGGCCGATTATGTCGAATATCATCGCGATCCCTGGAATTGCGCGATGCACGTGGTCGGCATTCTCCTGCTTTTCACCGGCGCGACGCTGCCGCTGACGCGGGTCGCCTTTCCGATGTTCGGGGTCGAGGTGAGCCTGGCGGTGATTTTGGCGCTGCCCGTGCTGGCATACTGGCTGATGCTGGATACCGGCGTCGGGCTCGGCATCCTCGCGTCGATGATCGTGCTGCTTTCGGTCGCAACCGCAATCGGCAATCAGGTCTCGACCGCCATGATGTGGTCGATTTTTGCGGTGCTCATCGGTCTCGGCGTTGCGTCCCAGATCGTTGGCCACCGGGTATTTGAGGAACGGCAACCGTCGATGGTCGATCATCCCTCGCATTTCCTGCTTGGACCGATGTTCGTCATGGCGAAATTATTCATTGCACTGGGTTTTCGTCGCGACCTTGCCGCGATTCTCGCGCCTCTTCCGGCCAACTCCCTTTCAACCCGATAGCTTTCTCGAAGCGGAACAGCAAAACCTACTTCATGACTTCCGTACTGGTTACCGGTGGCAGCGGTTTCATCGGACAGCATCTCGTCGAAGCGCTCCGCGCCCGTGGGCAGCGGGTACGCGTGCTCGACGTCAGGCCGCCGGCTGCCGCGAACGCGGACGTCGAGTATGTGCACGGCTCGGTGCTTGATGGCGCCGCGGTCGATGCTGCAGTTTCAGGCGTCGAGCAAGTCTATCATCTGGCCGGCCTGCCCGGCATGTGGGTCGCCAACAAGCAGGACTTCCACGACGTCAATTTCCGCGGCACCGAGGTCGTGCTTGCGGCGGCGATGAAGCGCAACGTCTCACGCTTCCTGCACTGCTCGACGGAATCGATCCTGTTCCCCTACGCCGATCTCAACGGCGCTGCCGCCGAGGAGGCGCTGCAGCCGGCCGATGCGATGCCCGGCGCCTATACGCGCTCGAAGTCGCTCGCCGAACATCATGCCGCGAAGGCGGCGGCGAGCGGCTTCCCGCTCGTGATCGGCACGCCGACCATGCCGATCGGCGCCGCCGACCACAATTTGACGCCGCCCACCGCGATGCTGTGGTACTTCCTCCAGAAGAAGGTGCAGCCGCATCTCGACTTCCTGGTCAATCTCGTCGACGTCCGCGACGTCGCCATGGGCCTCGTGCTGACGATGGAGCGCGGCCGCATTGGCCAGCGCTACATCCTCGGCGGCGATTGCGTCAGGCTCGGCCAGATCCTGCGGATGATGTCGGCGATGAGCGGACGGCGGCAATATCCGGTCGTCGTTCCCGGCAAGATCGCCGAGCTCTCGGCGATCATGCTCGAGAAGATCTCCGATCGCATCACGCGCCGGCCGCCCAACGGCACTGGCGAGGGTGTGCGCATCGCGCTGGCCGCGAGCGACCTCTCGATCGCCAAGGCCCGCACCGAGCTCGGCTATGCGCCGCGGCCGATCGAGCCGGTGCTGCGCGAAACCATCACCCATCTGCTCGCCCGCAACGGCCAGCAGCCCTCCGGCGCCATCAAGCATCACGCGCTCTCCTCGCGCGCGAGCTGAGGCCGCCGCCCGAACCAAAGAACCTTTCCGCATGTCTTTCGATTTCAGCAAGCTTCTCTCCGTCGCCTGGGGCGGCTGGACCACGACCTGGCCGACCGAACTCCTGGCTCTGATCTGGCTCGCCTTTCTCGCCAGCTGGGTGGGCGCCTCATTCTGGCAGGGGCGCACCAAGAAGCAGGTCATGACGCTGGACTCGCAGCGCTATCGCCTGCCGATCCTGGTCGGCGGCATCCTGTACACGCCGTGGATTGCGGCGGCGCTGGGCTGGAAGCCGCTCTGGGTGCTCGGCAACACCGGCATCACCCTCGCCGCGGTCCTCTCGATCGCCGGCATCGCCTTCGCCTGGTGGGGCCGGCTGCATCTCGGGAAATTCTGGTCGAACACCATCACACACAAGGAAGACCACCGCGTCATCGACACCGGCCCCTACGGCATCGTGCGTCACCCGATCTACACGGGATTGATTTTCGGCATGCTCGTCACCGGCTTCGCGATCGGCGGCGTCACGACGATCCTCGGCGCCATCCTGATCTCGCTCGGCATGTGGCAGAAGGGCCGGATGGAAGAAGTTTTCCTGTCGAAGGAGCTCGGCGAAGACGCCTACGGCGCCTATTGCCGCCGCGTGCCGATGATCGTCCCGTTCACGTCGCCGCGGTGAGCGCGGCGTTCTCTAGCCTTTCTCCGGTACTTGATCCCGTCATCCTGCGAGGTGCGAAGCCGCCGATGCGAATGCATCGCGCCACTCCGCACCTCATCGGGATGACGGGCGGGAACTCCCTATGCAAATTCGATCAGCTGCCATTCCCACGGAATTGCCACCCTGTGAGTTCCGTCCCGGTTGACGTTTTGACCGCCAGCCAGTTGGATGCGCGCGCAAACTGGCACGACGACGTTCCATCGTCGATCTGGAGAGATCGACGATGGGCCTGAGCCCGCGCGGGGCTTGGTGCGGTCGGGCGTTGCACTGTGCCGCATGTTCGACAAGGGCTTTCCCATGAGTTTTTCCAGCATCTTTGCGCAGTTCGTCGCGTTCGTTGGCGGAGTCGCGCTGCAATGGCGCAAGCTCTCGGGCACCGCGCCCGCACCCGCCTGGGGTCAGGCGCCCGCCATTCCCGAAGCCAAGCCGCAGGGGGCGCTGCCCACCTTGAAGATGCCGACCGCGAGGGGCTGGAGCCAGGGCCAAAAGCCGACGGTCGCGCCGGGGCTCAAGGTCAACGCGTTTGCGACCGATCTCGACCATCCGCGCTGGATCGAGGTACTGCCCAATGGCGACGTGCTGGTCGCCGAGGCGACGCAGATCGCAGGTGCGCCGCGCAGTGTGTTCCACTACGCGATGCAGGCGACGATGCGCCGCGCCGCGGCGCTCGGCGTGTCCGCCAACCGCATCACGCTGCTGCGCGACAAGGACGGCGACGGCGTCGCGGAAGTCCGCGGCGCCTTCATGGAGAACCTCAACCAGCCCTTCGGCATGGCGCTGGTCGGCGACACTTTCTATGTCGGCAACACCGACGGTGTGATGGCCTTCCCCTATGTGGCCAATGCCGACGGCATCACCGCGCCGGGCAAGCGGCTCACCACTTTCAAGCCAAGCGGCCACTGGACGCGCAGCCTGCTCGCAAGCCCCGACGGCAAGAAGCTTTACGCCGGCGTCGGCTCGCTCAGCAACATCGCCGAGATGGGCATGGAGGTCGAACAAGGCCGCGCCGCGATCTACGAGCTCGACCTCGCCGCCGGCACGCATCGCATTTTTGCTGCGGGCCTGCGCAACCCCGTGGGACTTGCCTGGGAGCCGACGACCGGCGTGCTCTGGACCGTGGTCAACGAGCGTGACGGGCTCGGCGACGAGACGCCGCCGGATTACCTGACCTCGGTGCGCGATGGCGGCTTCTACGGCTGGCCCTATTGCTACTGGGGCAAGACAGTGGACGACCGCGTGCCGCAGGACCCGGCGATGGTCGCCAAGGCACTGACGCCGGATTACGCGCTCGGCGGTCACACCGCCTCGCTCGGCCTGTGCTGGATGCCCGCAGGGACCCTGCCGGGATTCGGAGACGGCATGGTGATCGGCCAGCACGGCTCCTGGAATCGCAGCACGCTGTCCGGCTACAAGCTGGTGTTCATCCCGTTCGAGAACGGAAAACCCTCAGGCCCGGCTCGCGACATCCTGTCGGGCTTCCTGTCCCCGGACGAGAAGGAATCCTACGGCCGCCCGGTTGGCGTCGTGATCGGTCCCGACAAGAAGTCGCTGCTGATGGCCGACGACGTCGGCAACGTGATCTGGCGCGTCACGGGCGCGTAAGATCTGAAGCAGTAGCACTCCACCGGCGCCCCGAGAGAGGTGCGTTCCCTCCCCCTCGTGGGGAACTCAAGTCCCCACGCACAACGTGGCGCGCTGCTTGCGGAGCAGCGCGATCACCGACAGCGCGGTGATCATCCCGGTCTTGGGATTCTCGGACGGGATGTTCTCGATGCCCATCGAGAACCGCGCCGAATCCGCCTCGACCTCGATGCGATGAACGTTGCGCGTCACGGTGGGGTCGGCCCAGACCTGCATCTGGGTGCGATCGGGCCCGATGCCCGCCAGCGACAGCGCAACGGCGACATTGACGTTTGCAGGAAAGCCCTTCGCCGCGTCGCGCGCGCTGCCCTCGAACAGCTTGAGCGGCTCGCGCAGATTGTCGATGTCGATGGTGTTCTGAACGATGAACGGCGCGCCCCTCAAGCCGTCGATCGGCTTGCGCGTGACCATCTTCACCGAATGAATCGTGCCGACCGCGGCGGCGTTGACCGCATCGAGCCCGATCAGCGCGCCCGTCGGCACGAGGATGCGGCCGCCATTGGCGCGCGCGAGATCGACGAGGTCGAAATTGTCGAGCAGCCCGCCGACGCTGACCACCACCGCGGATTTGCCGCGCTTCACCGCCGGCTCGACGATCGCACGCAACTGGCTGGTCGGCGCGCATTCGACCACGAGATCCGCGGCGTCGCCGAGCTGCTCGATCGGCAGGATCTGTGGCGGATGGCGCAAACCGCTGAGGAACGCCCGATGCTTGGCGGGATCGCGGACGGCCACGGCGGAGAGCGTCAACCCCTCGATACCCTGATCGAGCGCAGTCGCAATCTTGCTGCCGATCGAGCCCAGGCCTGCGATGGCCACCCGCAATTGGTTCGGCGCTCTTTGATCCGTCATTGCATCCCACCTTTGATCCAGAGCCGTGTCATAGCCGCTCACGCCTCGCGCGCATAGCTGCGCAGGCGCCTCTCCAGCACCGCCAAAATCGCATCGCGGGCCGGATCGCGCGAGCCGCGCAACCAGGCCGCAGCCAGCGGCAGCCGGCCGACCGGGCCGCTCTGCTTCGGCCGGAGCGGCACGAAGCGCACGCCTGATACCGCCATTCGCGCGGTCCAGCGCGGCACGATCGCAACGCCGAGCTTGGTTGCGACCAGATTGATGATGGTCTGCTTCTCGTCGGCAACCTGCACGATGCGCGGCGTCAATCCGGCCTGCTCGAACAGTTTTGTCGTGAGGTCGTGGCTGTCCGGCCGCGAGCGGCGGTCCGGTACCAGCAACGGCTCATCGGCGATATCGGCCAGCATGACCGACTTGCGCGCGGCGAGCGCATGGCGCTGCGGAAAGGCGACGATCGCGGTCTCCTGAAGCAGCGGGCGGAATTCCAGCCGCTTGTCCGCCCGGTCGGGCGGACGGACGAACGCGAGATCGAGCGCGCCGGTCAGAATCTTCGGCAACAGCCTGATGGTCTTGTCCTCGACAAGCTGCACCGAAACGTCGGAATGCCCGCTGCGGAAGTCGCGCAGCAACGGCGGCAGCAGGCCGGCTGCGGCGCTGTCGATGGCGCCGATCCGCAGCCGCCGTGCAACGCCTTCGCGCGAGCGGTTGCGCAAATTGCTCTCGACGGCCTCGACCCGGGCGAGAATGGCGCGGGCGTCGCGCAGCAGCGTCGTGCCGTCCTCGGTGAGCGAGACGGCGCGGGTCGTGCGCGCGAACAGCCGCGTGCCCAGATCCTCTTCCAGCAGCCTGATCTGGCGCCCAAGCGCGGACGGCAGCATCTGGAGATTCTGCGCGGCGCGGCCGAAATGCAGCTGCTCGGCCGCCGCGACGAAGCATCGGAGCTGATGCAATTCCATTCAAAGTCCTCACTCTCGCCCGATCGACCGAACCGGACGTGCCGGCGATTATATCATTTTTTTGTATAAACCAGTGCGAATTGAGCGCGACGGCGACCCTGCCTAGGCTCATTGCAGGCATTCCACTGACATCCCAAACGGAGCATCCCATGCGCACCCATTCGATCGCAGCCATTCCCGCCGACGGCATCGGCCCCGAGGTGATCTCGGCGGGTGTCCGCGTCCTGGAAGCGCTGGCCAAGCGCAGCGGCGACATCGCTTTCAAGGTCAGGACATTCGACTGGGGCTCGGACTATTACAAGAAGCACGGCGTGATGATGCCGGCGGACGGCCTCACTGAACTGAAGAAGTTCGACGCAATCTATTTCGGCGCGGTCGGCGCCCCCGACGTGCCCGATCACATCACGCTGTGGGGCCTGCGCCTGCCGATCTGCCAGGGCTTTGACCAATACGCCAATGTGCGGCCCACCAAGATTTTGCCCGGCGTCGCCTCGCCGCTGCGCAATGTCGGCGTCGGCGATCTCGACTGGGTGATCGTGCGCGAAAACTCGGAAGGCGAATATGCCGGCATGGGCGGCCGGGCGCACAAGGGCCTGCCGGAGGAGGTCGGCACCGAGGTCGCGGTCTTCACCCGCGTCGGCGTGACGCGCATCATGCGCTACGCCTTCCAGCTCGCGCAGTCCCGGCCGCGCAAGTTTCTGACCGTGGTGACCAAGTCGAACGCCCAGCGCCACGGCATGGTGATGTGGGACGAGATCGCCGCCGAAGTCGCGACCGAATTCCCCGACGTGACCTGGGACAAGATGCTGGTCGACGCCATGACCGTGCGGATGACGCTGCATCCGAAGAGCCTCGACACCATCGTCGCGACCAACCTCCACGCCGACATTCTCTCCGACCTCGCCGGTGCGCTGGCGGGCAGCCTCGGCGTGGCACCGACCGGCAACATCGATCCGCAGCGCCGCTTTCCCTCGATGTTCGAGCCGATCCACGGCTCGGCCTTCGACATCACGGGCAAGGGTATTGCCAACCCGGTCGCAACGTTCTGGACCGGTGCGCAGATGCTGGAACATCTCGGCGAGAGGGATGCGGCGGCACGGTTGATGAAGGCGGTCGAGCAGGTCTGCGCAGCCGGCGTGCTGACGCCTGATGTTGGCGGCAAGGCGACGACGAAGGAAGTGACCGATGCCGTGATCGACGCGATCCACGGCTCGAACGTCTGAGAGAATCCTACTTCCGCCCTGAGGGTGCCGCTGTCGGCGGCACCGCCATCGCCGCCGTCGGGTCCGGCGGCGTCAAATGGCGCGGGACGATGATCGACTGCCCCGGGGTGAGGGCTGCGTTCTCCGCAAGCGAATTGCTCTGCGCGAGCGACCACAGCGGCACGCGATTGGCTGCGGCAATGCTCTCCATGGTATCGCCGCGGCGAACCGGCATGCGCACGCCGCTGTCCCACAATTCGACCAGCGTATCAGCGGGGACGAGATAGCGCAGCGGCACCGCATCGGCCTCGGTCTGCGCCGCCTGGATGCGCGGCAGTTGCGTCACCATCTCGACGATCTGTCGATGGATGTCGTCCGACTTCTCGATGTTGATGTGCGTGACGCGGCTGTTCTCCTTGAGGTCGTAGCTTGCATAATGGCCGCGATAGCCGGGCACCGCCACGACGTTGCCGCCGCCGAGCACGCTGTCGGAGAGGAAGATGTTGATGAAGCGCTCGACATTGAGCGGCACGTCATCGGTCGCGTGCGCGGGATCGATGGTGATGACGAGGCTGATCGGGATGTTCTCCTTGGCCGCCATCTCGGAGATGAGAACCGAGCATAGCCCGCCCATGGAATGGCCGATCAGCACGATCGGCGCCGGGCTCTCCTTGTAACTGGCGATGGCGCGGTTGCCGATCAGCCGGCACAAGGTGAATTCGTAGACGTCGGCCGAGAAGCCGGCCTTGGTCAGCCTCTCGCTCAGCCGGTCGATGCCGGTCGAGAAGATCGGCCCCATGGCGCCTCGGAACAGGTAAATCTTCGGCGGCGGCTGCGGCTCGGCTGGTGGCGGATCAGGAGGCGGCGCAGGCGTCGTGACGGCCGCACGCTTCGGTTTGGCGGGCGAGGCCGCGACCAGACCGGAGTTCAAGGCGAGCAGCGCAACCGCCGCCAACACCAGAAGTCGCCTTGGATCAATCATCGAGCCCTGCAGTCCCGCCACCGGAGGCAAGCGCCTCCCTTGCGGCGCTTAGTGACCACCGATTGGGCGGAATTTGCGGCACGGATCATTTGGGCCGCGGGCCGTTTCCTTGACCCCAGGCGAGCGCAGTGAGCCGGCGGCGGCCAACAGCCGCCGCATGCCTGTTTCAGTTCCGTGCCGGCGCCATTGCTGCCGCTGAACGCGCCCCCCGCGGAGCACGGGGCTCGGCGACCGGTCCCGCCGGAGCCCGCGAGCGGGCGATCGCGGCGTCGATCTCGGCGATGACCCGGCGCTGGATCGCCTCGTTCTTGTCGATGGTGATGTGGCCGACGCCGCTGCCGCGCACGTCGACATTGTCGAGCTTGCCATGGAAACCATCGGCGGCGCGGACGGGCTCGCCCGGACCGTCGCCGATATAGATGTTGATGTAGCGCTCGGCGCCGGTCGACAGCTTGGTCTTGAACACGGAGTCGAGGCCGATCGCGAGCTTCACGGGAACGCCGAGATGGTTGAGCTTGGCGATCATGTCAGGCAGCGCGGTCGCGCCCGAGGAGTGGCCCACCAGAATGATGGTCTTGAGCCGGCCCGCCTTGTATTCCGTCGCGGCTTCATCGGCGAGCGAGGACCAGGACACGAAGTTTGCGACGGTCACCGGGATACCCTGCGCCTGCAGCCGGGCGCCGATCGTGTCGAGCCCGAGCGAGAAGATGTTGAGCACGCCACGGAGCAGATAGACATGCGTCGTCGCCGCGGCCTGGCTCGGTGCTGCCCGGGCGGAGGTCGGGGTCATGGCAACAGCTGACAGCAGAAGCAGGCAGATCGCCCACATGCGGAGAGTGGGCAACTGGCTGGCGCCGGCTGTGTGACGGCCGTTCGGTCTCATCGATGGTTTCCCTGGGGACATACAATACGCTTCGCGATTGACCGGAATCGTAGCCACGGCCTGCTCGCAGACGCAACAAAGAGCCGCGTGAACAATGATCTTAGCCGCAACCCGTGACCATCGCGCAACACTCGTTCTAAACCTGCCGCTTAACGCCCGGTTTTGAGACCATTTTTCTCTCGCCAATTGCGACGGGGCAAGGCCATTCCTATTTCAGGGTTCCGCTGCTCTCCGCCCGCCAGGGGGCGGGTTTCGGCGCCTCCCCCCACCCACACGGCCCCCATGTCCTCCATGATTTCCGTCGCCAACTTGTCCAAGACCTATGGGTCCGGCTTCAAGGCGCTCAAGAACATCAATCTCGACATCAAGCGCGGCGAGATCTTCGCGCTGCTCGGCCCCAACGGCGCGGGCAAGACCACGCTGATCTCGATCGTCTGCGGCATCGCCAATCCGAGCGAAGGCAAAGTCCTTGTCGGCGGCGAGGATATCCAGACCTCCTACCGCAAGGCGCGTTCGCTGATCGGCCTCGTGCCGCAGGAATTGCACACAGACGCCTTCGAGAGCGTCTGGGCGACGGTCAGCTTCTCCCGCGGCCTGTTCGGCAAGCCGAAGAATCCCGATCATATCGAGAAGGTGCTGAAGGACCTCTCGCTCTGGGACAAGAAGGACAACAAGATCATCACTCTGTCCGGCGGCATGAAGCGCCGTGTGATGATCGCCAAGGCGCTGTCGCACGAGCCTCAGATCCTGTTCCTGGACGAGCCCACCGCCGGCGTGGACGTCGAGCTGCGCAAGGGCATGTGGGAGGTGGTGCGCACGCTCCAGCAATCCGGCGTCACGATCATCCTGACCACGCATTACATCGAGGAAGCCGAGGAGATGGCCGACCGCATCGGCGTCATCAACAAGGGCGAGATCGTGCTGGTCGAGGACAAGGCGACCTTGATGCAGAAGCTCGGCAAGAAGCGGCTGACGCTGCATCTGCAGGGCAAGGTGAGCTCGCTGCCGGAGACTCTCAGCCAATACGAGCTCGACCTCTGCGACGGCGGCGAGACGCTGGTCTACGACTACGACACCAAGGGCGAGCGCACCGGCATCACCAGCCTGCTCGGCGATCTCCGGACCGCCGGAATCCGCTTCAACGATCTCGACACGACCCAATCGTCGCTCGAGGACATCTTCGTCGATCTCGTGAGGACGTCATGAATCACCGCGCCATCCGCGCCATCTATCTGTTCGAAATGGCGCGCACCTGGCGCACGCTGCTGCAGAGCATCGTGTCGCCTGTGGTCTCGACCTCGCTCTATTTCGTGGTGTTCGGGGCGGCGATCGGCTCGCGCATCAGCCAGGTCGAGGGCGTCAGCTACGGCACCTTCATCGTGCCGGGCCTGATCATGCTCTCGGTGCTGACACAGAGCATCGCCAACGCGTCGTTCGGCATCTATTTCCCGAAATTCACCGGCACGATCTACGAGATCCTGTCGGCGCCGATCTCATATTTCGAGATCGTGCTCGGCTATGTCGGAGCCGCCGCGACCAAGTCGATCATTTTGGGCCTCATCATCCTGGCGACAGCCGGGCTGTTCGTCCCGCTGCATATCCACCATCCGGTCTGGATGCTGGCCTTCCTGGTGCTGACGGCGGTGACGTTCAGCCTGTTCGGCTTCATCATCGGCATCTGGGCCGACGGCTTCGAAAAGCTGCAGATGATTCCGATGCTCGTGGTGACGCCGCTGACCTTCCTCGGCGGCAGCTTCTATTCGATCGGCATGCTGCCGCCGACCTGGCGCACGGTGGCGCTGCTCAACCCGGTCGTCTACCTGATCTCCGGCTTTCGCTGGAGCTTCTACGAGATTGCGGACGTCAGCGTATCCGTCAGCATCGGCATGACGGTGGCATTCCTGGCGGTCTGTCTCGCCGTGATCTGGTGGATCTTCCGGACCGGATACAGGTTGAAAAACTGATCCTTCCCGTCATTCCGCGCTCGCCCAACTACCGGTAACAGCGGAAGTGGTGATAGCCATCATAGTATCCACGGCAGTGGCGGCGACCGTGATAGGGAATGCCCAGAATGCCGTCGACTGCGCCCACAGCGCCGCCGACCCCGGCACCGACGACACCTCCGACTGCACCGCCCACCGGGCCAGCGATCCGGTTGCCTTCATAGGAGCCCTCCTGGGCGCCGCGCACGATGCCCTGGGCATGGCCGGGATGCGGCAGCGACATCAGCGCAAGAAGGACGACGGCGGCCCCGAACAGCAGGCGGACGCGGAAGCCGGCCGGCAGGACAGCGGCGGTGATACGAGCTTTGTTCATCTTTGGTCCTAAAGGGATACTGACGGCGAAAGTCGCCTGTCCGGCAGGACACGATCAACGCCTGAAGCGGCCAAATGGTTGCGCCTTTGTGACGAATTGTCGGCGATGTGAACGCATCTCCCGCTCGCGAAAATGTCAGCGCCGCCGGGACATGCGCGGCACAAAGCGGCCTTGCTTACGCCCGGCATCACGTTAACGATGGGTCGGCAGGCCGCTGGAACCAAAGCCGGATTGCAGGCATAGTGCATGCCGGGGGACGGTGAGCCGCGGCGTTATTGGTTGAGCATGATCTTTCCGGAAAACCGCTACACACTTTTCCGGATCATGCTCGGCGTGAACAGGCCGGAGGCCAGACGTCAGATGCGTTCCTTATTCTTTGTGTTCACTTCCTTGATGCTTTTGAGCGCGGGCACCGCGCAGGCCAAGGTCGACATTACCGTCGACAAGGACAATCAGCAGATGACCGTCGTCGTCGACGGGGTCACGCGGTATCACTGGCCGGTGTCAACAGGCATCCCCTCGCGCGAGACGCCAAGCGGGTCCTTCCGCGCCTTCCGAATGGAGGAGGATCATTTCTCCAAGGAATTCGACGACGCGCCGATGCCGCACTCGATCTTCTTCACCAAGGTCGGACACGCCATCCACGGCACCGACTCGGTCGGACGATTGGGCACGCCCGCCTCGCACGGCTGCGTGCGGCTGTCGCGCCAGAACGCCTCGACGCTCTACGCGCTGGTGCAGGAGCAGGGCGTGCTCAACACCACCGTGACGTTGACCGGCTCGGCGCAGGTCGCGCTCGCGCGCAGTCGCGGTCGCACCAACAGCGCAGTCGCCCGCGCGCAGCAGCCGGCCGAGGAGCAGCAATACGCCACCTCAGGCGATCCCGTGAACCTGACGCCGCCGCTGCAGCCCGCGCGGCGCTACGTCCAGCAGGACGACAACTACATCTATCCCGCCGACGGCAGCGACACCGGGGCGCGCTATCCGGCGCCGCGCCCGATCACCCGCCCCTACGGTACGCAGGTCTACCAGCAACTGCCGCAAACGCAGCCGACCTACGACCCGGCCTATAGCCAGCAGGGCTACTACTATCAGCCGCAGCGGCGGCAGTATTATCAGCCGCGCAACTACTACCAGAACTGATGTTATCGTTTGAACGCGGCGTCGCCGCGTTCGACGATCTTCCCACGGCATCGACGAACGCGCGCGACCGGCTCGAGGATGCCGGCGGGCTTCTTCGCAGCGGCATCGGATATCGCGCACGACGGCTGGGTCGGGACGAGCGCCGCGATCGAACGGCAGATTGACCATAAGAATCTTGCCGGCGACATCGCTCTCGCGTCATATGCTCTTCCCTTCACTCGGGTTGCGAACCGTGATGCCGTCACCCATTGCGACAATTCTGACCGTGCTATCGGTTCTCACGACAGGACACGCCATGACTGGACAAGCGATGGCTTTCGATATCGAGGCGCATCGCGGCGGACGGGCGCTGCTGCCGGAAAACACCCTGCCGGCCTTTGCCAACGCGCTCTCGATGGGGGTGGATACGCTCGAGCTCGACGTCGGCGTGACCGCCGACGGCGAGGTCGTCGTGTCGCATGAGCGCGGGCTTAATCCCGATCTCGCACGGGATGCCAATGGCGCCTATGTCGCCGCGCCGGGAACGCCGTTCGTGAAGCTGCGCTTCGCCGATGTCAGGAGCTACGACGTTGGCCAGATCCGGCCGGACAGCGCCTATGCCAAGCAGTTTCCCGACCAGCGCGCGCTGCCGGGGACCCGCATTCCCACGCTGAAGGAGTTGTTCGCGCTGGTGCGCAAATCCGGCAACGAACGCGTGCGTTTCAATATCGAGACCAAGATCGATCCGGATCACCCCGAAGAATCGCTGGAGCCGCAAGCCTTCGTTGCCAAGCTGCTCGGGGTCGTCGAAGACGAGAAATTCTCCGACCGCGTCATGATCCAGTCGTTCGACTGGCGGACGCTGCTGCTGGTGCAGCGCCAGGCCCCGACCATTCCGACCGTGTACCTGACGATCCAGCGCGGCTCGGCACCATCGGTCACCCTCGACAAGGCCACGAGCTGGACGGCGGGCTTCAACCCGGCCGATCACGGCGGTTCGCTGCCGCGCACGATCAAGGCCGCGGGCGGCGCGGTGTGGTCGCCCTATTTTGGCGACGTTACCGCAGCACTTGTCGCCGAAGCCCATACGCAGGGATTGCGCGTCGTGGTCTGGACCGTCAACAAGCCTGACGACATGGCGCGGATGATCGCGTTCGGCGTCGACGGCATCATCTCTGATCGGCCAGACCTGCTGCGACAGGTCGCCGGCGAAAAAGGAATAAAGCTGCCAGCGGGGACGCCGGTTCAGCCGTAGGCGTCGGATCTACGGCTCCCCGTATCGCAGGCGCCGGTACAGCGCGCCGAGGACGTTGGAATAGTCGTCGGTCCAGACCCGCACCTTCTCGTCCGCCTCGGTCTCCTCCCACTGTTTTGAAGAGGCGAGCTTGCCGACGTCTTCAGCCTCCCGCGCGGAAATGACGACGTCGGTGGAGAAGATGTAGTCGGCGTCGCGGCCCGAATCCTCGTCAAACACCCAGCTTTTGAGGTCGTTGGCATCGGCAATGCCGACCACGACGGGCTCGAGATCGAGATGGCGGTTGGAGACGTGCATCACCACGGCGCCGTGCGGAGCGAGCTTGTCCTTGTAGATCTTCATCGCCTCTTCGGTCGCCAGATGAATCGGGATTGCATCCGACGAATAGGCATCGACGATAATGAGGTCGTAGACACCGTCGGGCTCCCGCGCGAAGGTGAGACGCGCATCGCCGATCACCGGCTTCAGGTCCGGCTGGCAGCTCGAGATATAGCGGAAATTCTTCGGGTCGCGCGCGGCATCGACCATGGACTGATCGATCTCGAAGAATTTCCAGTCCTCGCCGGGCTCGGCGGCACAGGCGAGCGTGCCGGATCCGACGCCGATCGCCGCGACCTTCAACGGCGCGCCCTTGCGCTCGCGCACCGCGGTGACGGCCTGACCGATCCCGCCGTCCTTGTGATAGTAGGTGATCGGCTCGGGCCGGCCGGTGACCGGCGTGCCGTCATTGTTGCGGAAGCGCTCGGCGCCGTGAATCGTGGTGCCGTGCATCAGCACATGGAAATAGCCGCCGGGCGTCACGACGATCTTGTGCACACCGAAGAAGCTGCGCACGGTGGTGACCCGTCCTTCGTCCGAAGGATAGATCCGCGTCAAGGCCAGCGCCAGCGCGACGGTGGCAAAGATCTTCCAGCGCCCCGCATTGAACGCCAGCGCCAGGAGCGCGGCGAGCATGCCGACCGCGCAGGCGACCCAGACGCGCTGATCCTCGAACCAGGTCGAGAGATCGCCCGTCATGGTGGACGGCACAACGAGCGCGACCGCGAGCATGGCCAGCGCCAGCCAGTACCATCTCACGATGCCCGCAACACGCTCGTTCGCCGACGGCCGGCACAGCGCCGCGAGCGCGACCAGGATCGGATATTCGGCGATCCAGGAGAAGGTGAAGGGCGCGACAAGGCCGGCAAAGAGACCGCCGACCATGCCGCCGAACGACAGCGCGACATAGAAGCCGGTGAGATATCTGGCTGCGGGACGGGTCCGCGCCAGTTCGCCGTGGCAGGCCATCGCGATGATGAAGAAGCACAATTGGTGGCCACCGAGCGTCAGCAGCAAATTCTGCTCGCCGCCGAAGGCGAGCAGGAAGATGACGCCCGCGATCGCGACCGGCTGCAGCATCAGCATCCATTTGTGCGGCAGCAAGGGACGCTTCTGGAACACCACCACCCAGGTCAGCAGGTACAGCGACAGCGGCAACACCCAGAGCAGCGGCGCGGCCGCGACGTCGGTCGAGATGTGCGCAGTGACTGCGATCAGGAGTCCCGACGGAACCGCCGCAAGGAAGATCCAGCGCAGCCGCGTCGCCACTGTGGGCGCCGGCGCATGTGCCTCTTCGGTTTGCGCAGCGACGACAGCCGGCTTCGGCGAGCGCAGCAGCAGCACGCCGCAGGCTGCGATCAGCAGGATCAGGAGACCATAGCCGCCGGTCCAGAGCCGGTTCTGCGCATGAAGCGTGAACATCGGCTCCAGCAGGAACGGATAGGACAACAGCGCCAGGAAGCTGCCGATGTTGGAGGAGGCGTAGAGGAAGTACGGATCATGGCCGTCAGGATGGCCGGTGCGAACGAACCAGGCCTGCAGCAGCGGATTGTTGGCGGCGAGCGCGAAGAACGGCAGGCCGATCGACATCACGAACAGGCCGAGCAGCCAGACCGCATAACCGGACGCCGGCGGTTCGCCATAGGCGCTGGCGATGCCGAGCGGCAGCGTGATGAAGGCCGCAATCAGCAGCACCAGATGCACCACGACCGGAACCGCGCGATTCCTGATCTGCATGAGCAGATGCGCATAGGCGTAGCCCGCCAGCAGCAGCGACTGGAAAAACACCATCGCCACCGACCACACCGCCGGCGAGCCGCCGAGCCGCGGCAGCACCATTTTCGTGAACAGCGGCTGCACCGAAAACAGCAGCAGCGCACTGACGAAGATCGCGGCGGTGTAGACCGCCAGCAGCAGCCGGTTGCGCGACAAGGACGGCTGCTCCGTGGCGGCGGGTTGCACGATCGAATCCATGGGAGCTCCGGCCAAAGCGTTTTCCAGCGAAGTGGGCACCGGTTCGCCCGAGAAAACGTGTCGAACAAAGGCCCGGCGGGCGCCGGGCGGGCGCAATGGAGCACACCGCGCCTGAACGGGCAATAAATGCTCTCGTGATGTTGCAGGGAGCAATGCTTGATATAGAGATGTCATTCCGGGGCGCGAAGCGCGAACCCGGAATTTCGAGATTCTGCGATGCGGGAGCCCGCACCGTAATTCGATGCTCCGCATCGCGACGGCAACCAGGGAAGTCATGACCGAAACCGACGTCGTCATCATCGGCGCGGGCCATAACGGCCTCACCTGCGCGGCCTATCTCGCGACGGCGGGGTTGCGCGTGCATGTCGTCGAGCGCCGCAAGGTGGTTGGCGGGGCCGCGGTCACGGAGGAATTTCATCCGGGCTTTCGCAACTCGGTCGCGGCCTACACGGTGAGCCTGCTCAACCCGCAGGTCATCCGCGACTTGGGTCTTGCGGAACAAGGCCTGCGCGTGGTCGAGCGGCGCGCACAGAATTTCCTGCCCGCCCCCGACGGCAACTATCTCCTCACCGGCGAGGGCCGGACCAAGGCGTCCGTCGCGCGGCTCAGCGCGCGCGATGCCGATGCGCTCGACGGCTTCTCGCGCGAGCTCGGGGACATCGCCGACGTGCTGCGACAGTTCGTGCTGCGCGCCCCGCCAAACCTGCTCGGCAGTTTCGGCATTGGCGCCATCCGCGAGGCCGCAAACGCATTGACGACAGCCAACATCCTGCGCGGCCTCACGCTGGAGCAAAGCCGCAGCCTGCTCGACCTCTTCACCCGCTCCGCCGGCGAGATGCTGGATGAGCGGTTCGAGCACGATCTGGTCAAGGCGCTGTTCGGCTTCGATGCCATCGTCGGCAATTACGCGAGCCCCTACGCCGCCGGTTCAGCCTACGTGATGCTGCACCACGCCTTCGGCGAAGTGAACGGCAAGAAGGGTGCCTGGGGCCACGCGATCGGCGGCATGGGCGCGATCACGCAGGCGATGGCCCGAGCCGCCCGTGCGCGCGGCGTCACGATCGAGCTTGATGCCGGCGTGCGCGAGGTGATCGTCGCGCGCGACCGCGCCGTCGGCGTGGTGCTGGAAAACGGCACGGCCATCCGCGCAAAGTACGTCGCGGCCAACGTCAATCCCAAACTGCTCTACACACGTCTGATCGCGGCCGATGCCCTACCCCGGGATTTTCTCGCCCGCATTCGCCACTGGAGGAACGGCTCCGGCACCTTCCGCATGAACGTGGCGCTGGATCGCCTGCCCTCCTTCACGGCGCTGCCTGGTCACGGCGATCACCTCACCTCCGGCATCATCCTGGCCCCTGATCTCGGCTATATGGACCGCGCGTATCTCGATGCGCGGGCGCAGGGCTGGAGTCGGCAGCCGATCGTCGAGATGCTGGTCCCCTCGACGCTCGACGATACGCTCGCGCCTGCGGGCCAACACGTTGCAAGCCTGTTCTGCCAGCATGTTGCACCCGAACTGCCCGACGGCAAATCCTGGGACGACCATCGCGACGAGGTCGCCGATCTCATGATCGCGACGGTGGATAGCTACGCGCCGGGCTTTGCGTCCAGCGTGCTCGGCCGCCAGATGCTCTCCCCGCTCGATCTCGAGCGGCAATTCGGCCTGTTAGGGGGTGACATCTTCCATGGCGCGCTGTCGCTCAACCAGCTGTTCTCGGCCCGGCCGATGTTGGGCCATGCCGACTACCGTGGGCCGCTGAAGGGCCTGTATCACTGTGGCTCCGGCGCCCACCCCGGCGGCGGCGTCACCGGCGCCCCCGGCCACAATGCCGCGCAGGCGATCTTGCGGGATCACCGCAGCCTGTTCGCAAGCCGTGGATAGATTTGTGGACGGACTGTGGAAAGGCCTGTTGGCAAAGCTGTGGTGAAGCCGTGGAGGCACGGCTCGATCGCATCGTATAAGCGCCGAGCGGGCTGTGGAGAAGCGACTTGATAAACCGGGTATAGGCCGGTGAATCATCATCGAACGATTTGGCGGGTATAGGCCACGATAATCGCCCAAACGACGTCGCCCGCCAACGGACAATCTCCGCAGCGGGCGCTCATCGAAAAGCCGTCTATGAAGAAAGTGGCCCCGCTGGGAATTGGGAGGCAGAAATTACTTCAAGGAGCTGCTAACCGAACCAAACTTGTCGTTCAATGAGGTGCCGAGGCTGTTCACCACGGTGATGATCGCCAGCGCGATACCGGCTGCGATCAGGCCGTATTCGATCGCGGTCGCGCCAGACTCATCAGACCAAAACTTCGAAACCATGCGCTTCAAGACTCGCCTCCGTTTCACTTCCAGGGTGTATCGTTGGATCCAACATCCGGAAATCTACGGAGCGCAGCCTTCGGTCAAGTTAACCGGGAAACCACAAGTTATACGGAAATCAGGAACAAAAGTTCCCCAAATTGAAACCAACAGGCCCCTGGAATGAAGCCGTCCCCGACCCATCGCGCTACTTTCTCGATCGGCAACGAGGCCGCCGCCAGGCGCGTCGTCGACGTACTCACCGAGGTGTTTCTCGAGGGCGATGCGGCAGTGGCCGCGTTCGAGCGGCCGGACGGACAATGGGATGTCACGTTGCATTTCGCCGAGGCGCCGGATCAGGCATTGCTCCGCGAAATCATTGCAACTTCAGCAGGAAATGACATTGCCGCCAACCTTGCCTTCGACACGGTCGAAGCCAAGGACTGGGTCAAGGCGAGCCTGGAGGATCTGGTCCCGGTGCCGGCCGGACGCTTCGTTGTCCATGGCAGCCATGACCGCGATCGCGTGGCACCGAACAAGCTCGCGATCGAGATCGAGGCCGCCCTCGCCTTCGGAACCGGCCACCATGGCACCACGCGCGGCTGTTTACTCCTGCTTGACCATGTCCTGAAACAGGCGCGGCCAAAGCGCGTGCTCGACCTCGGCACCGGAACCGGGGTGCTTGGGATCGCGGCCGCAAAATCGCTGCACCGTGCGGTGCTGGCCTCCGACATCGATCCGCCGTCGGTGCGGGTCGCGGCCGAGAACGCGGCGCTGAACCAAGCCGGTCAACATGTCCGGGTGATCCGCGCCACCGGCTTCGCCGCGCCGGATTTTGCCAGAAGCGGCCCGTTCGACCTGGTGCTGGCCAACATCCTGGCCAATCCGCTCCGGCAATTGGCCGGCCCGATGGCGCGGCATCTTGCACCCGGCGCGCGTGTCATTCTCTCCGGTCTGCTCAGCCATCAGGCCCCCGCCGTGATCGCCGCCTACCGCGCGCGTGGCCTGATGCCGCTCCGGCATCTGCGGATCGAGGGCTGGAGCAGTTTGTTGCTGCGGAAGATGGGGTGAGGCGCATTCACGGGTGACGCGCCCCTTCGCCGTCCTACTCCGCCGGCTTGTCATCCCGGCGCATCGGCGGCTCGGCCGGCACCGCCCGCCGGGCGCGACGCTCGGAGACGCGGTCGATCATCTGGCTGATGAGGCCGCGCGGCTTCTTCGGTGTCGGCGCTGCCGGCGCGCGACGCACCGGCGGCGAAATCTTCTCAAACGTGAACGATGGCATCGTGTGTCCCCTCGCCATTGAGATGAACCACCTGCTCGAATGTCCCCGATGTCCGGACGAAGCGCAACTGCCGCATCCAATACTCCACTCAGTTTGGATGGAACATTTTCAAGCACAGTCCGTGCCAAATTCCATGCAATTGCGTCCGCATTGCGGACTGATCCTGATGACCCTAAACTGAGCCATGTTCGAAGCGCACTTCCAGACATTCGAGGAGCCCGAAGCTGGCGTCGCAATGACGGCGCGGCTTGCCGCACTCCGTGAAGAGCTCGCCCGCCGCAAGCTGACCGGCTTCGTCATTCCGCGGGCCGATCAGCAGCAGAATGAATATGTTGCGCCCTCCGAAGAGCGGCTCGCCTGGCTGACCGGCTTTACCGGATCGGCGGGACTCGCGGTGGTGCTGACCCAGAAGGCGGCGGTTTTCGTCGACGGCCGCTACACGATCCAGGCGGCCAAGCAGGTCGACGCCAAGGCGTGGACGGTGGAATCGCTGGTCGATCCGCCGCCGGAGAGCTGGATCTCAGCGCATCTTAAATCTGGCGACCGCCTAGGATTTGATCCGTGGCTGCACACTTTCGCGGCAGCCGAGCGCCTCGCCGCCGCCTGCGCCAAGGCCGGCGCCGAACTGGTGGCAGTCGACAGCAATCCCATTGACGCGGTCTGGCAGGACCGGCCGCAGCCGCCGATCGCACCGGTCGCGATCCACGGCCTGCAATATGCCGGTGTCGCCGAGGCCGAGAAGGTGGCGCAGATCAAGAGCGAGATCGACAGACTGGGCGCCGACGCGCTGGTGCTGTCGGACAGCCATGCGGTGGCCTGGACCTTCAACATCCGCGGCGCCGATGTCGCACATACGCCGCTGCCGCTGTCCTACGCGCTGGTGCCCAAGGTCGGCCGTCCCACCGTGTTCATCGACCACCGCAAGCTCTCCAACCTGACGCGTGATCATCTCGAGCAATCGGCCGACGTGCGCGAGCCCGATGCGCTGACGCCGACCCTGATGGCGCTCGCCAAGAGCGGCGCGGCGATCGCGCTCGACGCCGCCACGGCGGCCGACGCACTGAGCCGGCTGATCGCGGGCGGGGGCGGCAAGCCCGTACGCGGCAGCGATCCGATCGCGCTGCTGAAGGCCGTGAAGAACGCGACCGAGATCAAGGGCGCGCAGACGGCGCACCGGCGCGATGCGGTCGCACTGGCGCGCTTCCTCGCCTTCATCGATCGCGAGGCACCAAGCGGCAAGCTCACCGAGATCGACGCGGTCGAAGCGCTGGAGACCTTTCGCCGCGACACCGGCGCCTTGAGGGACGTGTCGTTCCCAACCATATCAGGCACCGGCCCGAACGGCGCCATCGTGCATTACCGCGTCACCCGCAAGAGCAACCGGCGGATCGTGCCCGGCGATCTGCTGCTGATCGATTCCGGCGCGCAATATGAAGACGGCACCACCGACGTCACCCGCACCATGGCGATCGGCGAGCCCACCGAGGAGATGCGCGACCGCTTCACCCGCGTGCTGCGCGGCCATATCGCGATCGCGCGCGCCGTCTTCCCCGACGGCACCACCGGGGCGCAGCTCGACACGCTCGCGCGGCAATATCTCTGGGCCGCCGGCGTCGATTTCGAGCATGGCACCGGCCACGGCGTCGGCAGCTACCTCAGTGTCCACGAAGGCCCGGCGCGGATCTCGAAGCTCGGCACCACGCCGCTGAAGCGCGGCATGATCCTCTCCAACGAGCCTGGCTATTACAAGACCGACGGTTTTGGCATCCGCATCGAGAACCTCGAGCTGGTCGTCGCCGCCGACATCGAGGGCGCCGAGAAATCGATGAACGCCTTCGAGACGCTGACGCTGGCGCCGATCGACCGCCGGCTGATCGACACCGCGATGCTGAACCGCGACGAGCTCGCCTGGCTCAACGCCTACCACGCGCGCGTCCGCGCTGAAGTCGGACCGGGGCTGGATGAGCCAGCGAAGTCCTGGCTCGATCAGGCCACCGCGGAGCTGAAGGCCTAGACGGCGCCCGCATAGCACTACGCGATCGGCGCAAGGCTCCAGCATCACGCATAGCCGCATACCGAAACGGCCATGTTCGCGGCCGCGGCGATCCGGCTAGTGTCGATCCATGCACGGTATGATCAGCCGACCGCCGGGAGCAGCGACCAACATCGCGACCTCGCGCTTGATGTTGCTGCTGCTGGTCGCGATGACCGGGATCGCGCCGATCTCGCTTTACATCCTGGTGCCGGCGCTGCCCGCGCTGGGGGCGACGTTCGGCCGCGACATCTCGATTGCGCAGATGACGGTGTCGCTCTACATGGTCGGCATCGCGCTGTCACAGCTCATCATGGGGCCGCTCTCGGACAAGTTCGGCCGGCGCCCGGTCCTGCTTGGCGGCCTTGCGCTGATGGTCGCGGCGAGCGTTGCGTGTATCTTCGCCGAAACCCTGCCGCAGCTGATCGCCGCGCGCTTCTTCCAGGCACTCGGCGGCGCTTCCGGCATGGTGGTGAGCCGCGCCATCATCCGCGACATCTATGAGCGCGACCGCGTCGCCTCGATGATCAGCCTCGTGGTCGCCGCGCTGATGATCGGCCAGATGGTCTCGCCACTCACCGGCGGCCTGATCGAGACCGCGTTCGGTTGGCGCGCCATTTTCTACGCCGTCACGATCGGCGCGATCACGGTCGCGATCGGCATCGCGATCGCACTCCCAGAGACCCGCCGCGACCCCGCGGCCGGCAGCGGCGGCTTTCGCGCCGACGTTGGCGTGCTGATCAAGAGCCGCGCCTTCATCGGCTATGTGATGTGCCAGGTGTTGGCATCGCAGATCATCTTCACCTTCGCCGGCGGCGGCCCCTACATCGTCGTGACGCAGATGGGCCGGTCCAGCGCCGAATACGGCGCCTGGTTCGCAACGACCGGCTTCGCCTATCTGGTCGGCAATTTGCTCTGCGTGCGCTTCGCGCCACGGCATTCGCTGGAAAAGCTGATCTGGTTCGGGCTGGCCCTGCAACTCTGCGGCAGCCTCCTGAACCTGCTCTGGAGCCTGACTGGCTGGAACGAGGCGCCCGCCTGGCTGTTCGGCACGCAGATGATCGTGATGGTCGGCAATGCCTTCGTGATGGCGAATTCCGCAGCCGGCGCCATCAGCATCCGGCCCGAAGCCGCCGGCACCGCATCAGGCGCGATGGGCTTCCTGCAGCAAGGCATCGGTGCGCTGATGTCGCAATTCGGCGCCTATCTCGGCGGCCACGCCGCGACCACGTTACCGCTCACCTCGGCGGTTCTCGCGATCTCGCTGCTTTGCGCCTGCACGATGACGTTCGTGGTCCCCCGACGCGACGTCCTGGTGAGCGAGGAATTGATCGAGCAGGCGGAAGAGGAAGAGACGGGGATGATGTGAAGGGGCCGTTCGCCCCCTGCCCGTCATTGCGAGGAGCCCATGCGACGAAGCAATCCAGACTGCCACTGCGGAGAGACCCTGGATTGCCTTCGCTGCGCTCGCAATGACGAAGAAAATCCTCATTCCCCGATCAGCTTCAGCCACTCGTCTTCCGTCAGCACCTGGACGCCGTGCTTGTTGGCCTCCGCCAGCTTCGAGCCCGCGCCGGGGCCTGCGACGACGAGATCGGTCTTCTTCGATACCGAGCCCGATACCTTGGCACCGAGCCGCTCGGCTGTCGCCTTGGCCTCGTCCCGCGTCATCTTCTCCAGCGAGCCTGTGAAGACGACCGTCTTGCCGGCGACCGCCGAGTTGCTCTTCGGCTTCTCGGCGTCGATGATCTCGACCTCCTTGGTCAGCCGTTCGACGATGCCGCGATTGTGGCTCTCGCCGAAATAGTCGGCGATGCTCTTGATCACGGTATCGCCGATCTGGTCGAGCGCGTCCATCTCCGCCATCGCCTCCTCGTCGCCCTTGGCGACCTTGAGGCAGGCGTCGTGGAAGGCGTCCCAGGAGCCGTAGCCGCGCGCCAGCGCCAGGGCCGTGGTCTCGCCGACATGGCGCATGCCGAGCGCATAGACGAAGCGCTCCAGCGCGATTTTGCGCCGGCTCTCGATCGCGCCGAACAAATTGCGCACCGAGGTCGCGCCATAGCCCTCGATCTCCTCGAGCTTGAGCTTGGCGTTGCGGCTCTCCAGCGTGAAGATATCGGCGGGCTCCTTGACCCAGCCCTGATCGAAGAAATACTGCAGCTGCTTCTCGCCAAGACCATCGATATCGAAGGCGCGCCGCGACACGAACAGTTTTAGGTGCTCGATCTTCTGATAGGGGCAGGCGAACTCGCCGGTGCAGCGGGCGCGAGATTCTTCCTCGCCGGCGGCCGTCGCGCCGCGCACGACATCGGTATGCAGCGGGCACGGGCATTTCTTCGGAAACCGGTATTCCCCGGCGCTCTTCGGCCGCTTGTCGAGGACGACGTCGACGATCTGCGGGATCACGTCGCCGGCGCGCTGGATCACGACGGTGTCGCCGATCCTGATATCGCGGCCCTCGCGCAATACCTCGCCCTTGTTGCCGATACCCTTGATGTAGTCCTCGTTGTGCAGCGTGACGTTCTGCACGATCACGCCGCCGACGCCGACCGGCTCGAGCTTGCCGACAGGCGTGAACGAGCCGGTGCGTCCGACCTGGATCTCGATGGCGCGCAGCACCGTCATGGCCCGCTCGGCCGGGAATTTGTGCGCGATGCCCCAGCGCGGCGTGCGCGAGACGAAGCCGAGACGCTCCTGCCAATCGATGCGATCGACCTT
Organism: Bradyrhizobium sp. USDA 4472; assembly: GCF_054058595.1. Classification (NCBI taxonomy): domain Bacteria; kingdom Pseudomonadati; phylum Pseudomonadota; class Alphaproteobacteria; order Hyphomicrobiales; family Nitrobacteraceae; genus Bradyrhizobium; species Bradyrhizobium sp. USDA 4472. The sequence goes on along the minus strand of NZ_JBSSAM010000001.1, from coordinate 4,431,430 downwards.
GTAGACGACACCGTCGATGTCGTAGTCGAGCTCGGCGCGTTCTTCCTCGATGCTCTGGTGGAACGCGATCAATTCCTCAACGGAGTGGCACAGCTTCGTCAGCGGGTTGGTCTTGAAGCCGCAACGCTCGAACCAGTGGATCATGCCGCTTTGCGTTTCCTCCGGCATCGCGCTCATCTCGCCCCAGGCATAGGCGAAGAAGCCCAGCGGACGCGAGGCGGTGATGGTCGGGTCCTTCTGACGGAGCGAGCCGGCGGCGGAATTGCGCGGGTTGGCGAAGATGGTATCGCCGGCGGCCTTCTGCCGCTCGTTGAGCGCGAGGAAGGCCTTCTTCGTCATGTAGACTTCGCCGCGCACCTCGCAGACGTCAGGGACGTTGCGCCCCTTCAGCTTCTGCGGCACGTCTTCGAGCGTGCGGATGTTGGCGGTGACGTCCTCGCCGACCGCACCGTCCCCGCGCGTCGCCGCAGTGACGAGCTCGCCGCCCTCATAGCGCAGGGACATCGACAGGCCGTCGATCTTCGGCTCCGCCGAGAAATTGATCTTGTCGTCGTCGAGCTTGAGGAACCGCACGATGCGGCCGACGAAATCGCGCACGTCCTCTTCGGCAAAGGCGTTGTCGAGCGACAGCATCGGAACGGAGTGCTGGACCTTCCTGAAGCGCCCGGACGGCGCCGCGCCGATCTTCTGTGACGGCGAGTCCGCGCTGACGAGTTCAGGAAAGCGCTTCTCGATCGCGTTGAGGCGCTGGCGCAGCGCATCATATTCGGCGTCCGTCACCGTCGGCGCGTCATCTTGATAATAGCGCTTGTCGTGCTCTTCGAGTTCGAGCGTGAGCCGCATGTGCTCGACCTTGGCCTGCGCCTTGGTGAGGTCCGTGACGTCGCGAAGCGGCTTTGCTTTGGATTTTTCTGCTCTGGCCATGGTGTTTGGATACGACGGAGCGGGCGGGACGGTAAAGGCGGTTAAAGTCTTGTGCCCCGGACGCACGCGGCGCTTCTTCAGCGGTGCGATGCAGAGCCGGGGCCCAGCGCAACATTCCGGGTCCCGGCTCGCGCTACGCGCGTCCGGGACAAAGCTAAGCCGTCGCCGCCTTGAGCAGCCGGTCCGCAGCCGCCCGCGCCTCGGCGGTGATCTCGGCACCGGCCAGCATGCGGGCGATCTCCTCGCGGCGGTGGTCGGCGGCCAGCGCATTGACGCGAGTGGCGACGCGCTTGCCCTTGTCCAGCGCATCCTTGGAGATCAGCAGATGCTGGTCGGCGCGGGCGGCGACCTGCGGGGCGTGGGTCACGGCCATCACCTGAACCTTGCCCGCCAACCGCGCCAGGCGACCGCCGATGGCATCCGCAACCGCGCCGCCGACGCCGGTGTCGATTTCGTCGAACACCAATGTCGGGGCCGAGCCGCGATCGGACAGCACGACCTTGAGCGCCAGCAGGAAGCGGGAGAGCTCGCCGCCGGAAGCGACCTTCATCATCGGGCCCGGCTTGGTGCCGGGATTGGTCTGCACCCAGAACTCGACGCGGTCGAAGCCTTGCGGTCCGGGCGCGGCCTCGTCTGTCGTAACCTGGGTGATGAATTTTGCGCGGTCGAGCTTGAGCGGCGCGAGCTCGGCGTCGACCGCCTTGTTGAGCTTCTCGGCCGATTTCTGCCGCGCCGCTGAGAGCTTTTTCGCCGCAGCCGCATAGCGGCCATCTGCCTCGACCGCGGCCTGCTCCAGCTTCTTCAGGCGCGAAGCGCCGGCATCGATCAGCACGACGTCGGCGGCGTATCTGGCGGCGAGCGCGGCGAGGCCGTCGACAGGCGTCGAATATTTGCGGGACGCGGCGCGCAACGCGAACAACCGCTCCTCGATGCGTTCGAGCTCGGCCGGATCGAAATCGGTCGCGGCCAGCGCGGCCTGGAGATGCTGGTCGGCTTCCTCCAGCGCATTGATGGCGACATCGATCGCCTTGACCGCAGGCTCGACCAGTGCCGGCGAATTCACACCACGACGTTCCAGCCGGCGCACGGCGGCCGACAGCGCCGTGACCGGCGAATTGTGGCCACCGACGACCTCCTGCGCCTCGCGCAAATCGGAGGCGATCTTCTCGCCCTGCATCATGGTGGTGCGGCGATGGGCGAGCGCGGTCTCCTCGCCGTCCCTCGGTGCGAGCTGCTTCAGCTCGGCCGAGGCATGACGCAGATAATCGGCTTCGCGCGCGGCGCGCTCCATGCTGGCACGATGCTCTTCGAGCTCGGTGTTGGCTGTGCGGCGCGCGTCCCAGAGCTCTTCTACCGCGGCGACATCCTTTTCGAGACCGGCAAAGGCATCGAGCAGGCGGCGATGGGTGGCCGCATCGACCAGCGCGCGCTCGTCATGCTGGCCGTGGATCTCGACCAGCGCGGCGCCGACCGCCTTCAGCGTCTGCACGCTGATGGACTGGTCGTTGATGAAAGCGCGAGTGCGACCGTCGGCGAGTTGGACGCGGCGCAGGATCATCTCACCGGTATCCTCAAGCCCGTTCTCGGCCAGGATCTTCGTTGCGGGGTGATTCTTCGGGACATCGAAGACGGCGGTGACCTGCCCCTGCTCCGCGCCATGCCGCACGAGGCCGGCGTCGCCGCGGCCGCCGAGCGCCAGTGCAAAGGCATCGAGCAGGATGGATTTGCCCGCACCGGTCTCGCCGGTCAAAACCGCAAGCCCGGTGGCGAATTCGATATCGAGCCGTTCGATCAGGACGATGTCACGGATCGACAGACGCGCCAGCATGGAACCAAATTTCCTAGCCGAGACCTAGAGGCCTATCTTCTTGAAGGTCTGGCTGATCCAGGACCCCTGATTCTCGCTCGGCTCGAGACCGCCGGATTTTACAAGATTATAGGCGTCCTTGTACCAGCGGCTGTCAGGAAAATTGTGGCCGAGCACGGCGGCGGCGGTCTGGGCCTCGCCGACGATTCCGATCGACATATAGGCCTCGGTGAGACGGTAGAGCGCCTCCTCGACGTGCCGGGTGGTCTGGTACTGCGTCACCACGGCCTTGTAGCGGTTGATCGCGGCCGTGTAGTCCTTCTTCTGCATGTAGTAGCGGCCGACGGCCATTTCCTTGCCGGCGAGCTGGTCGCGTGCACCCTCGATCTTGGCCTTGGCGGAGGTCGCATATTCCGACGTCGGATATTTGCGCACCACCTCTTCCAGCGCCGCAATCGCCTTCTCGGTGCGGCCCTGGTCACGGTTGATGTCCGGGATCTGGTCGTAATGCGAGGCGGCGATCAGGTACTGCGCATAGGCGGCGTCCGGACTGCCGGGATGCAGGGTGACGTAGCGGGTCGCAGCCCCGATGCAGCCGTCATAGTCGCCGCCCTGGTAGGATGCGTAGGCCGACATCAGCAGCGATTTGCGTGCCCAGTCGGAATAAGGATGCTGGCGGTCGACCTCTTCGAACTTCTTGTTCGCCGCCTTCATGTCCTTCTTTTCGTTCATGAGGTACAAGCCCTCATTATAGATCTTGTCGGCAGGCTCCTCGACGAAGGTGTCGTCCTTGGCGGTGAACTTGTCCCATAGGGCGCCGGTGCCGCAGCCGGCCAACGGCAGCGCGAACAGGACAAGCGTGGCGACCTGAAGCAGTCCACGGGCCCGAGGCGAAACTAATAAAGATCCGCGCGTGATACGCTGTGCCGACATGAATTTTAGACCTGACGCTCTGTGATGCGTGCCCGCAAGCCCATGATCCCCGTCACGGGCGCGACATCTGACCGTGGTGCCTGCCATACGGCACGGCGGTGCAACCGAAAAACATTCGAGCCGACCGGATAGGCAGGCATTCCGCCCGGATTAAGGCGAAATCGCCGCAATCCTGGTCGATCATGGTTACCAGGAGTTTCCCGGGGAAAGTCTTGCCTGGCGGCCTGCCGCAACCGGCTTTCAGGACACGTCTGGCCCGTAGGCCGCAGCGATCCGGCCACCGACGATGCCGCTACCGACCTCGGCCACCGCACGCGTGGAGCGCCGGGCCACCTCGCCCTCGACCACCCGCCAGGCCGTACGGTCGGCGAGCAGCGCAGTCAGGACCGCGTGGTTGAGCTTGTGGCCACCACGCACCGAGCGATAGGCGCCCAGCAGCGGCAGGCCTGCCAGCGCAAGGTCGCCGATCACGTCCAGCACCTTGTGGCGGGCGCATTCATCGGCGTAGCGCAGGCCCTCGGTGTTGAGCAGCCGCTCGTCGTCGAACACCACGGTATTTTCAAACGAGGCGCCAAGCGCATAGCCCGCGCTCCAGAGCCGGGCGACGTCGCCCATCAGACCGAAGGTCCGGGCGCGGCCGACGTCACGGCGGAAGCGCTCCGGGCTGAGGTCGAAGGCATAGCTCTGCCGACCGATGACGGGATTGGTGAAGTCGATTTCGACTTCGGCGCGGAAGCCGTTGCCGTAGGGTCTGATCTCACCGAAGGAGTCGCCGACCTTGACCGAGATCGGCTTCAAAACCTGGATGAACCGGCGCTGTGCCGGCTGGCTGACGATCCCGGCCTGATCGATGGCCGCGATGAAGGCCGCAGCACTGCCGTCCATGATCGGCACTTCCGGACCGTCGATCTCAATGGTGGCGTTGTCGACGCCCATGCCGCGCAATGCCGCCAGCACATGCTCCGCGGTCGAAACCAGCGGGCCGCTGCGGTCGCCAAGAACGGTCGCGAAATCGGTGGCAATCACCTGCTCGGCGGTCGCCTGGACTTCGCGGTCACTTCCCTCAAGGCCGGTGCGGACGAAAATAAAACCTGCATCAACTGGTGCAGGTCCGAGCGTGAGGGTGACGGGAAGACCGGAATGAACGCCCACGCCGGCCACTGTGGCTTGCGCACGAAGCGTTGTTTGCCGGCTAAATTTCATCAGGAACCCGCCCCGCTACGACCCACTGCGACTTATACTGGACCAGACTGATCGATTGAGATCGACCGTCCGAATCTCCGTATCCCCAAGTCACGTCGAACCATAGTCACTGCCTCAAACAGCGCCAACTCACGCTTTTTTACCGATTGTTACCCCAAACCCGCCGTATTCGCGCCAAGGCTTAACCAAATTGCGCCGGGATTTGGCTCCGTTATCGGCGGCTTTACTGAAGCACCGAACAAGTAATTAATGGTTTAAAATCAGTTGCTTGAGCGCGCAATCCGGAGATGCACGGGACAAAAGGAAAGGTCCCGGCAAGCTCGTTGCCGGGACCTTTTTGCGTCTGCCTTATTGTAACAATCCTCAGGTCGCCTGCCGCCGCAGGAAGGCCGGGATATCAAGATGGTCGTCTCCCTGTGGCGCCGGAGCAACAGGTGCGGGACGGCCATGGGCGTCCAGACCCTGCGGCGCGGGCCGGCGGGCATATTCCGAGACCGGTTCGCTGGCAGCGATCTGCTGCTGCACGGTCCGCTGCGGCTTGCGCTCGGGCAGCGCCGGCATGGCGGGGCCGGAGGTACGAGCGGCGATCGGAGCCTCGGTCTCCTCGTCACGACGGCCGAGGCCGACATTGGCGAGGCGCTGCAGCAGCGACAGGCGGGTCTTCTGCGGGGTCTCCTCCTCGACCTCGCCACGGGCCTGACGAAGCTCGGCCTGGGCCGGCATCGGCAACTCCTCGAGGCGCGGCATCCGCGGCGCGCGAACCGGCGCGCGCTCGGCCTGCGGCGGGATGAACGTTTCCGGGGTCATCGGCTCGTGCATGGCGACCGGCGCCTGCTCGGGCTCCGGAAATAGCGTGGGCTTCTGCGCGATCGGGCGCACGGTGACGTCGCCATAGGTCTGCGGGGCGGGCGCCGGAGGGGCTTCGGAAACGGCAGCTGCGATGGCGGCAAGCGCCGCACGCTCCACATTGGGACGCGGCGCGACGGGCGCGGCGGCGGCTGGCGCCGCAGCCGGGATCTGCGATTCCATCTTCTGGGCACGCTCGGCCAGACGCTGGTTGTCGGCGCGCAGACGCGCGGTCAGGTCGGCGAGACGGCTCTCGGCAGCAACGGCCGGAGCCGCGGGAGCCTGCTGCTGCGGCGCGGCGTTCGCCACCGGAGCGGAGGATGCCTGGCTGTTGCGGGCGATCGCCGCCTGCTCGATGCCGGTGGCGACGACCGAGACGCGGATCAGCCCGTCGAGGGCTTCGTCGAAGGTCGCGCCGACGATGATGTTGGCGTCCTGGTCGACTTCCTCGCGGATGCGGGTCGCGGCTTCGTCGACCTCGAACAGGGTCAGGTCCTTGCCGCCGGTGATCGAGATCAGCAGACCCTTGGCACCCTTCATCGAAGAATCGTCGATCAGCGGGTTGGCGATCGCGGCTTCGGCGGCGGTCAGCGCGCGCTTGTCGCCGGAGGCTTCGCCGGTGCCCATCATCGCCTTGCCCATTTCGCGCATGACGGCGCGGACGTCGGCGAAGTCGAGGTTGATGAGGCCTTCCTTGACCATCAGATCGGTGATGCAGGCGACGCCCGAGTAGAGCACCTGGTCCGCCATCGCGAAGGCGTCGGCGAAGGTGGTCTTCTCGTTGGCGACCCGGAACAGGTTCTGGTTCGGGATGATCAGAAGCGTGTCGACCACCTTGTGCAGCTCGTTGATGCCGGCTTCGGCGGTGCGCATGCGGCGGCCGCCCTCGAAGTGGAACGGCTTGGTCACCACGCCGACTGTGAGGATGCCCATGTCGCGCGCAGTCTTGGCGATGACGGGGGCAGCACCGGTGCCGGTGCCGCCGCCCATGCCGGCGGTGACGAACACCATGTTGGCGCCGGAGAGATGGTCGCGCAGCTCGTCGATCACTTCTTCAGCAGCGGCGGCGCCGACGTTCGGCTGCGAGCCTGCGCCCAATCCTTGCGTGACCGCGGTGCCCATCTGCACGATGCGCTGCGCCTTGGACATCGTCAGCGCCTGCGCGTCGGTGTTGGCGACCACGAAATCGACGCCCTGGAGGCCCGCCGTGATCATGTTGTTGACGGCATTGCCGCCGGCGCCCCCCACGCCGAACACGGTGATGCGGGGCTTCAACTCGTGAATATCAGGAACGTTGATGCTGATGGTCATGTTTGCCTCTCGATCACGCGCGCGTGGGTTCGCCCCGGCCTGCGGCCGCGGGAGTTGGTGAAATCAGACATTTGCGGAGATGAGTCATCAGAAGCCCTCGCGTAGCCATCGTCCGACCTTTCCGAAATAACCGCCGGTTCCTGTTCTGACCTGCTGCCGCGTATGCCGCGGTTCGACATGTTCGTGGTGAACGTATTGCGGGTAGACGAGAAGTCCGGCCGGCACCGCGAACGCGGCGTTCTTCGCCTCGTTGGGCAGCCGGCCGAAACCGAGCGGACGTCCGACCCGCACGGGCCGGCCGAGAATCTGGGTGCCGAGTTCGACGACACCGGTCAGCTGCGAGGCGCCGCCCGAGAGCACGACGCGGCCCTTGGGCTCTGCCGCGAAGGGCGAATCCTTCAGCTTGTCCCGAACCATTTCGAAGACTTCCTCGGCACGATGCTTGACGATGTTGGCGATGGTGGCGCGCGAAACGATCTGCGGCAGGTCCTGGTCGTCACCGGCTGTCGGTACAGACATCAGCTCACGCGAGTCCGATCCACCGGTGATGACGGTGCCGTATAACGTCTTGATTCGCTCGGCATCGGCAATGGTCGCGGAGAGTCCGCGCGCGAGATCCATCGTGATGTGTTGCCCGCCGACCGCGAATCCGGCCGCGTGCACGAAGCGGCCGCCGGAATAGACCGCGATCGTGGTGGTGCCCGCGCCCATTTCGACCACGGCGGCGCCGAGATCGGCCTCGTCGTCGGTCAATACCGACAGGCCCGCCACGTAGGGGCTGGCGGCCATGGCTTCGACATTGAGATGGCAGCGTTCCACCGCCAGCATCAGGTTCCGTGCCACGGTGGCGTCGCAGGTGACGACGTTCATGTCGACGCCGAATTGATGCGCCACCATGCCGCGCGGATCGCGAATGCCCTTGACGCCATCGAGCGTATAGCCGACCGGCAGCGCGTGCAGCACCGTGCGGCCCTCGCCGGTGGCGTGGCGCATGCCGGTGGAGGTGACGCGGCTGACGTCAGCCGGCGTCACCGCCCCGCCACGGATATCGGCCGCGGCTTCGACCAGCTGGCCCGCGAGCCGGCCGCCGGAGACCGACAACAAAACGGACTCGACCCGAACCTTGGCCATTTTCTCGGCGAGCCCGACGGCCTGGCGCACCGCCTGCTCGCATTCGCCGAGATCGACCACCGCGCCGGCCTTCATGCCGCGCGACTGGATCTGGCTGTAACCGATCAGTTCCACCGCGTGGGTTCGGCCGCGCAGCGCTTCGCTCGGCGCCGACGGCTTCAGCCGCGCGATCATGCAGGCGATCTTGCTGGTGCCGATGTCGAGGCAGGCGACCAGGCCGCCGCGCTTGTGCGGCATCGGCCGCGTCTTCGGAGTCTGGGTGCGATCAAGACCGGTCATGCGGCGTCCCCGGCCTTCTTTTTCTTCTTGTCCTTGAACAGATCATCGCGCGCCTTGGCGGCGTCATCGGACAGCTGCACCACCAGCCGGTCGGGCAGCCGCATGTCGATCGCGACGATGTCCTTCGAGAACAGTCTGTCATCCTTGTCGAGCTTGGAGAGCGCGGCGAGCGCGTTGCCGACGTCCTGCTCGGGCAGGCGAATGTCGAGACCGTCCTTCAATCTCAGATTCCAGCGCCGCTCGCCGACATAGATGGCGGCCTTCGTCACCGAATTGACCTGCGGATAGCGGGCCAGCAACGTGAGGAAATCACGCGCCTGGGTATCGGCGCCCTTGCCGACCACGAGCGGCAGCGTCAGGAACCGGCGCGAGACATAGGGCTCGAGCAGCGCACCATCGTCGGCGATGACCGAGAGCCGGCCGGCCTCCTGCCACAGCGCGAACGCCTTCCGCTCGGTAATCTCGATCATGAGCTGGCCCGGATAGAGCTTCAGCACGGTCGCATCCGCGATCCACGGATTGGCCTTGAGCTTGTCGCGGACGTCGTCGGCGTCGAGGAACAACAGCGAAGAGCGGCCGCTGACGCCGCCGATCGCGAGGACCTCGTCCTGGCTCAGCTGCTTGCGGCCGTTGATCACGACGGAGGTGATGCGGAAGCCGGCCGAATTGGCCACGGCGTTGCGCGCGTCGCTGACGGCGGTGATGAAATCCTGGAGGTGGCCGCCCTTGACGATGCCGAGGCCGCAGCTGCCGATCAACAGCAGCACGGTCAGGCTGATCCCGACCCGGCGCGGCAGATAGCGCTCGACCAGCGCGACCACGCGCGGCGGCGGCTCACGCTCGACGACGGCCTTGATCTTGGATTTGGCCTTGATCTTCCGCTCGGCGGCGGCGTGCTTTTGCGCGCGCCTGTGGTCGAGCCTGTCCTGCACCCACTCGCGCAGAAGCACGACCGCTCCGATCGCGGCCGCCTTCAGATCAGCTTGGGGCCTCAGCGATCTCACAGGCGATCGGGTGAGGCTTCCTGCACCATCCATTGCACGAGCTCGTCAACAGTTTGCCCCGCGACGCCGCGCGGGTCCTGGCGAACATGACGTCTCGGTCGTGCCGGGCCGGGTAATGGTCTTCGGCAGAAGAAACCGCTCCCCTACAAAGCGTTCGCCGATCGGAAACATCCGAAACGGTTCACGCGCCGGCAGCCAAAACGCCATATGCGCCGCCAGCGTTAACCTTCGGATGTCCTGGTAAACAAAAGGTAAAGTTCGTTAACGCGGGATGCTTTTTGCCCAGTTGACTGAGGCACTTCCGCCACGAAGTCCGGTATTTTACCGGTTTTGGGCACCAAACCGGGCATTTTCGCCTGCCCGGCCGTTAACCAATCCTAACTATTTCCGCACCCGCCGCTCGGCGAGCTCGATCAGGTCGCGAAGGAAGTCGACGAAGGCGATGCCTTCGGCTTTCAGCGCCTTGGGGTACAGCGAGGACTTGGTCAGCCCGGGTAGCGTGTTGGTTTTCGAGATAGACCAGCCCCTTCTCCGCAACGATGAAGTCGGAACGGGAATAGCCGGCACAGGACATTGCGCGATGCGCCAGCATGGCCTGGGCCTTGAGCGCGGCGGTGACCTCCAGCGAAAAGCGGCCGGGGCAGATCTCCTGGGTCGACTTCAAGAGATATTTTGCGGCGTAGTCGAAATTGCCCTCGCCCGGAATGATCTCGATCGGCGGCAGCGCGATGAGCGAGCCGTCGGTGCGCTCCAAAACGCCGCAGGTCGCCTCGACGCCGGCGATGTAGGGTTCGATCACGTACTCTTCACGCCTGGCCGCATTGCGGACGGCGACGAGGTCCTGCTTGGCGTTGACGAAGATCAGGCCGTAGCTCGAGCCGTCGCGCGCCGGCTTTGCGATCAGCCTGCCGTATTCGGCGAAGGCTTCGTCGATGTTCTCGAGCGCGATGCCCGCAGGCGGCGTGACGCCGCCGAGCGCGGCAAAGCGCTTGGCCGCGATCTTGTCGAAGGCGAGATGCGAGGAAGCCGAGCCGGACCCGGTGAACGGCAGGCCGCGTGCCTCGCACATCACCTGCAACTCGCCGTTCTCGGCAGCCCCACCATGCAGGCTGAGCACGAGCACACGATCTTCTGCCTTGGCCTTGTCGAGCGCCTGTGCCAGCGGAATGCCTGAGGTGCCCGGCTTGAACTCGTCCTCGAATGGGCGAGCATGTTCGAGCAGCTGCTCCGACTGTACCACATGCACCTTGTCCTCGACGTCCCACCACCAGAGATCGGCCTCGGGCAGCGCCTGATGCAGCGCCTGGGCTGAGGCGACGGAAACCAGACGTTCGCGGTTGGAGCCGCCGAAGAGGATGGTGATGCGCATGTTCTCTCGTCTGTCCAAATTAGCCGGGAATTCCAATCCGCTTGATTTCCCAGTGCAGCTCGATTCCGGAATTCGCTTTCACGCGTTCGCGCACCGTCTCGCCCAGCGTCTCGATATCGTGCGCGGTGGCATCGCCGGTGTTGATCAGGAAGTTGCAATGCATGTCGGAGACCTGCGCGCCGCCGAGGCGCAAGCCGCGGCAGCCGGCGGCGTCCACGAGTTTCCAGGCGGAATGGCCCGGCGGATTCTTGAAGGTCGAGCCACCGGTCTTCTCGCGGATCGGCTGCGCCGTCTCGCGATGGTTTTGCACCTCCGCCATCCGCGCGCGGATCGCATCAGCATCCCTGATCTCGCCACGAAAGCGCGCGGACGTGAAGATGATGGAAGGATCGACGCCGCTGTTGCGGTAGACGAATTTCATGTCTGCGTTGGAGAAGACGTAGCTGGTGCCGTCGCGGCCGACGCCGCGCGCCTCGATCAGCACGTCCTTGGTCTCGCCGCCATTGGCGCCCGCGTTCATGCGCAGCGCGCCGCCGATCGTGCCGGGAATGCCGAAATAGAATTCAAGTCCGCCGATATTGGCAGAGGCCGCCACTTCCGCCACGCGCTTGTCGAGCGCCGCGGTGCCCGCGGTAACGACATCGCCGCTCGCAATGACCTCGCCGAAAGCACGCGGCGCGAGCCGGATCACCACGCCGGCAATCCCGCCATCGCGCACGATCAGGTTGGAGCCGACCCCGACGACATAGACCGGAATGTCGCCTGCGAGATGCGCGAGGAAATAAGCCAGATCGTCCTCGTCCGCCGGGGTGAACAGCACCTGCGCGGGGCCGCCGACGCGAAACCAGGTCAGCTCGGCCAGCGACTGGTTGGCCAGCAGCCGGCCGCGCAGGTTTGGCATTGCGGCTTTGAGCTCTGGCGTGATGTCAGGGAAGCTCATGCGGCGACCTCAAGTAAGGGGCGCACATTCTCTCCGTTCCCTCCCCCCTTGTGGGGGAGGGGCAGGGAGGGGGGTAGCCCCAAGCGAGATCGGAGTGTGTGGCTACCCCTCTCCCCCACCCTCCCCCACAGGGGGGGAGGGAGCGCAGTGTGCCGAGTGGCGATCGATACGATCAAAGCCAACACCTCACCCCAGCGCCTTCAATTGGTCAGGCAAGGCGTACGCCCATTGCGTGATGTTGCCGGCCCCGAGGCACACGACGAGATCGCCCGACTTCGCGAGCCCCTTGACGATCCCCGGAAGCTCCGGAGCCCCCGGCAACGGCACCACCTCGCGATGCCCATGCGCGCGCAGGCCCGCCACGAAATGATCGCGGTCGATACCGTCGATCGGCGTCTCGCCCGCGGCATAGACGTCAGCGACAACCACGGCATCGGCATCATTGAAGCAGGTGCAGAATTCCTCGAACAGCGATTGCAGGCGGGTGTAGCGATGCGGCTGCACCACGGCGATGATCCTGCCGTTGGTGGATTCCCGCGCCGCCTTCAGCACCGCCGCGATCTCGACGGGGTGATGGCCGTAATCGTCGATCACGGTGACGCCGTTCCATTCGCCCGTCTTGGTGAAGCGGCGCTTGACGCCGCCAAAGCCGGCGATCGCCTTGCGGATCGCCTCGTCGGAAACGCCGAGCTCGCGCGCCACCGCGATCGCCGCCGTCGCGTTAGAGGCATTGTGACGGCCCGGCATCGGCAGCATGAGATCGGCGATCTCGTGTACGGCACCCGTCTTGCGATCGCGGAATGCGACCTTGAACTTCGAGCCGCCGCCCATCGGGCTCAGGTCAACAAGCCGCACGTCGGCCTGCGGGTTCTGGCCATACGTGATGATGCGACGATCCTCGATCTTGCCGACGAGGTTTTGCACGACGGGATGATCGATGCACATCACCGCAAAGCCGTAGAACGGCAAATTCTCGACGAAATGCCGGAAGGCGTCCTGCACGGCTTCGAACGTCTTGAAATGGTCGAGATGCTCGGGGTCGACATTGGTGACGATCGCCACGTCCGTCGGCAGCTTCAAGAACGTGCCGTCGCTCTCGTCGGCTTCCACCACCATCCAGTCGCCGGCGCCCAGCCGCGCGTTGGAACCATAGGCGTTGATGATGCCGCCGTTGATGACGGTCGGATCGAGCCCGCCGGCATCGAGCAGCGTCGCCACCATCGTGGTCGTCGTGGTCTTGCCATGCGTGCCGGCAATCGCGACGCAGCTTTTGAGCCGCATCAGCTCGGCCAGCATTTCGGCGCGGCGCACCACGGGAATACGCCGCTCGCGCGCCGCCATCAATTCGGGATTGTCGCGCTTGATCGCGGTCGACACCACGACGACCTCGGCGCCATCGACATTCTCGGCCTTGTGGCCGACCGAAACCTTCGCGCCCTTCTTGCGCAGGCGATCGAGATTGTAATTGTCCGAGGCGTCCGAGCCTTGCACGGTATAGCCGAGATTGATCAGCACCTCGGCGATGCCGCTCATGCCGATCCCGCCGATCCCGACGAAGTGGATGGGTCCGATCTCGCGCGGCAGTCTCATGCTTTATCCTATGGTTCCGTCGTTATGCCCGGGCATAAGCGCCAAGCGCGTCTTTACGCAAGGCGTCCCGGGCATCCACGAATCCCGATCTACTTCATGCAAGACGTGGATGGCCGGGACAAGCCCGGCCATGACGGCAAAAATACGAAAATCGGCCCGTTTGGGCTCAGATTCCCGCGACTTTGACCACCAGATCGGCCAGCCGCTCGGCGGCATCGAGCCGCCCTGCCCCTTTTGCGGCGGCTGCCATGGCGGCGAGGCGCGCCGGCTCGGCGGCGAAGGCGGAGATCTCGGCGGCGAGACGATCGGGGGTAAACTCGGTCTGCGGGATGCGGACGGCGCCGTCGACCTTGGCCAGCACGCCGGCATTGGCGAACTGGTCCTGGTCGATCGAGCCCGGCAGCGGCACCAGGATCGAGGGCCGGCCGATCGCGGCGAGCTCGGCCACGGTGCCGGCGCCGGAGCGCGACACCACCAGGTGGTTGGACGCGAGCCGAGCCGGCAGATCCGTGAAGAACGGCGCGAGCTCGGTATTGATCTTGAGCTTGTCGTAGACCGCGCGCACGCGGGTCATGTCCTCGTCGCGGACCTGCTGGGTGAGGATCAGCCGACCCCAGAGCGCCGGCTCGAGCCGTTCGATCGCGCCCGGCACGATGTCGGCCATGATGCGCGCCCCCTGGCTGCCGCCGACGACGAGCAGACGCAGCGGCCCATTCGCTTCGGGTGCGGCGTAAGGCACCGCCGCCGCAGCAAGGACTGCGGGGCGCATCGGCGTACCGACCGTCGTGGTTTTGCCTGCGAGCGCCGGATCGCGGTCCAGCACACCCGGCAGCGATGTCGCGATCGCGCGGACGCGGCTCGACAGGAAACGGTTGGCACGGCCGAGTACCGCATTGGCGTCATGGATTATGCCGGGCACGCCGGCGAATTTTGCCGCAACCAGTGGCGGCAATGTCGGATAGCCGCCAAAGCCGACGACGGCCACAGGCTTCAATCGCTTGATCAGGCTGTAAGCGGACAACGTGCCGGTGGCGAGCGTGAGGCCGGCATAGGCGAGCTGGAACGGATTGCGGCCGCGCGCGGTCTCGCTGGCGACGACGTCGATCATGTCCTTGCTGAACAGCCCGCTATAGCGCAGCGCGCGCTCATCGGTCACGAGGCGCACGCGAAAGCCGCGCCGGATCAGCTCGACGCCGAGCGCCTCGGCCGGAAACAGATGGCCGCCGGTGCCGCCCGCGGCGAGAAGAATCAAGGGGGAAGTGTCCATCAATGCCCTTTTACAAGGCCTTTGCCGTCATGGCGAGCGCAGGGAAGCAATCCAGACTGCCCCCGCTGAGGGATTCTGGCCGGTGCTAACTCGCAATGACGAAGAACTACGCGTAACTCCGCATCGCGTCAGCATGGCCGCTGGCCTCGACCTCGGTGCGCGGACGCAGCCGCGTCAGGGCCAGCATCATGCCGACGCCATAGGCGAGCGACACGATCGAGGAGCCGCCGTAGGAGATGAACGGCAGCGTCATGCCCTTGGCGGGGATGAGCTGGAGGTTGACGGACATGTTGATGGCCGCCTGCACGCCGAACAGGATCGCAAGACCCGAGGCCGCAAAGCGCGAGAACATGTCTTCGTTGGCATAGGCGCGCGACAGCGTGCGGATCACGACGAAGGCGAACAGCGCCAGCATGGCGAGACACAGGATGATGCCGAACTCCTCGGCCGCGACTGCGAACACGAAGTCGGTATGGCTATCGGGCAGGCTGCGCTTGGCGATGCCCTCACCGGGTCCGAGGCCGAACCAGCCGCCGTTGTAAAAGGCCTCCATCGCGGTGTCGACCTGAAAGGTGTCGCCGGAGGCCGGATTCATGAAGCGCTTGATGCGGCCCGCGACGTGCGGAACGAAGAGATAGGCGCTGAACAGGCCGGCCGCACCGAGGCCGGCAAGGCCGAACACCCAGATCATGCGCATGCCCGCGATGAAGAACAGCGAGCCCCACACCATCAGGATCAGCATGGTCTGGCCGAAGTCCGGCTCCATCACCAGCAGCGACACCAGCATCAGGAGCAGCACCAGCGCCATCGAGGTCGCCGGCATCTCGGGCCGCTTGGTCGATTCCGCAAACAACCAGGCCGCAATGACGACGAATGAGGGCTTTGCGATCTCGGAGGCCTGGATGTTGACGCCGACGAGCGTGATCCAGCGCCGTGAGCCCTTCACCTCGGGGCCGATGGCGAGCGTCACCACGATCAGGATGATGCTGATCGCGAAGATGATCAGCGCACTTCGCCGGATCGAGCGCGGCGACATGAAGGACACCCCGATCAGCACCAGAAACGACGGCGCCAGGAACATCACGTGTCGATTGAAGAAGTGGAACGGATCGAGCCCGATGCGGGTCGCGACCGGCGGACTTGCCGCGAGCGACAGGATGACGCCGGTCAGCATCAACACCAGGATCGCGCCGAGCAGCGGCTTGTCGACGGTCCACCACCACTCGGTAAAGGGGGTGCGTTCTTCACGGGAGAGCATGGGCGGCCGCTTTCGGACAGAGGTCCGTTCATTGGTCGCCGAGGTTGGTTACCGGGAGGTTAAGGAAGCGGATGAAGTTGTGAACAGTCTCGTGCCCCGGACGCAACCCACTTGCCCCCGGCGATGCGAAGCATCGTCCGGTGCGCGTCCGGGACACGGAGGCCTATTCGTAGGTAATCGCGACATCCCCCGCGCGGGGGTCGCGCTTGTCGATCTGGTCTGCTCCGGGAATGAAACCGATCCTGACCGCCCGCTCGCTGCTCCACACGACGACGGCATCGAGATGCCCGCGCACGCTGACAAAGGTCGGCGTGCTCTCGGGCGAGAACGTCCGGCCGCGCGCCACGATGCTGGCCTGCGTACTGTCGGGCACACTCGCTCCGCACGACTTCCAGACCACGACAACCAATTTGCTGCCGCTCGGGGAGGCGAACGCACTTTGGCGAACGACGCGACACGCGCCGAATTGGTGCATGACGCCGTCGATGAGGACGACGCAGAGGAAGCCGACGGGAATAGCAAGAGCAGCGATAAGTCCGGTCCAGCGTCGCGGCGACATTCTCACACCACCGGCTTCACGCCCGGCAGCGCCTGCACCAGTTCGCGGAACTTGGTGCCGCGGATCTCGAAGTTGCGGTACTGGTCGAAGGAGGCGCAGGCGGGCGACAGCAGCACGACCGGATCGGCGAGACCTGACGCTTCCGCATCGCGCGCCGCGTGCTCGACGGCCAGATCGAGCGTCTGGCTGATCTCGTGTGCGACCGAGCCAAGCGTGCCGGAAAATTCCTGCGCGGCCTCGCCGATCAGATAGGCCTTTCGGATGCGCGGGAAGAATCCGGTGAGGCTGGTAATGCCGCCCGCCTTCGGCTTGCCGCCGGCGATCCAGAAAATGTCGGCGAAGGACGACAGCGCATGCGCGGTCGCGTCCGCATTGGTGCCCTTGGAATCGTTGACGAACAGCACGTTGCCGCGGCGGCCGACCTGCTCCATGCGATGCGCGAGACCGGGAAAGCTGCGCAGGCCATTCTGCAGTACGTCAAGGCTGATGCCCATCGCGAGCGCAGCCGCGGCGGCACACGCCGCGTTCTGGGCATTGTGCAGCCCGCGCAGCGAACCGATGCCGCCAAGCGTGGCCACCTCGCTACGAGCGCCGCCGGACGTACGAACGATGGTGCCATGCTCGACATGGAGGCCGGAGGCCAGCGGATTCCTGACGGAGACGCGCACCACAGTCTTGCCGGCGCGGTCGAGCCGGTCTGCGATGTCGCGGCAATAGCCATCGTCGACGCCGACGATCGAGGTGCCACCCGCCTGCACGCCTGCAACGAGGCGCTCCTTCACCGCAGCGTAGTGTTCGATCGTACCGTGGCGATCGATGTGGTCTTCGCTGACATTGAGCAGGATGCCGACGGAAGGATCGAGCGAGGGCGTGAGGTCGATCTGGTAGGACGACATCTCGATCACGTGGACGCGGCCCATGCGCGGCGGCTCCAGCGACAGGATCGCGGTGCCGATGTTGCCGCCCATCTGGGTGTCATAACCGGCAACCCTCGTGAGATGCGCGATCAAGGCTGTCGTGGTCGACTTGCCGTTGGTGCCGGTGATGGCGACGAAAGGCGCGTTGGGGGCATGCCGCCGGCGCTCGCGGCAGAACAGCTCGATGTCGCCGATCACCTCGACACCCGCCTCACGCGCCTTCAGCACGCTCCAGTGCGGCACCGGATGGGTCAGCGGCACGCCGGGCGCGAGCACGAGCGCAGCGAATTTCGACCAGGAGACATTGCGAAGATCGGCGGTGATGAAACCGGCCTGAGCCGTTTTGGCGACGTTCTCGGCATTGTCGTCGGCGGCGATCACTTCGGCGCCGCCAGCCTTCAGCGCGTGGCACGAGGCGAGCCCGGAGCCGCCGAGGCCTAAGACCGCGACCGTCTTGCCGGCAAAGGATGTGACCGGGATCATCGTGGACCCGTCAGCGCAGCTTCAGCGTGGAGAGGCCGGCCAGCGCCAGCATCACCGAGATGATCCAGAAGCGGATCACGATCTGCGGCTCGGTCCAGCCGAGTTGCTCGAAATGGTGATGGATCGGTGCCATCCGGAAGATCCGCTTTCCGGTCAGCTTGAACGACACCACCTGCACGATGACCGAGACCGCCTCCAGCACGAACAGGCCACCGATCACCGCGAGCACGATCTCGTGCTTCACCGCGACCGCGATCGAGCCCAGCATGCCGCCGAGTGCGAGCGAGCCGGTGTCGCCCATGAAGATCGAGGCCGGAGGCGCGTTGAACCAGAGGAAGCCGAGGCCGGCACCCAATAGCGCGCCGCAGAGTACCGCAAGCTCGCCGGTGCCCGCGACATATTTGATCTGGAGGTAATCGGCAAACACGGCGTTGCCGGCGAGATAGGCGATCATCGCAAAGCTCGCGGTCGCGATCATCACGGGCACGATGGCCAAGCCGTCGAGACCGTCGGTGAGGTTCACCGCATTGCCGGCGCCGACGATGACGAAGGCGCCGAACACGACGAAGAACCAGCCGAAATGCAACACCGTGTCCTTGAGGAAGGGAATCGTCAGCGCGGTCGACGCGGGGTCGCGGTTCAACCGCACCAGCGCGTAGCAGGCGACCAGCGCGATGAGCCCTTCGATCAGCAGCCGCAGCTTGCCGCCGAAGCCGGTCGTGGTCTGCTTGGTGACCTTGAGATAATCGTCATAGAAGCCGACAAACCCAAAGCCGAGCGTCACCGCCAGCACGATCCAGACATAGGGATTGAGCGGATTGCACCACAGCACGGTGCCGACCGTCAGGCCGGACAGGATCATCAGCCCGCCCATGGTGGGCGTGCCCTTCTTGGACAGATGCGATTGCGGACCATCTGTGCGGATGGGCTGGCCCTTGCCCTGGCGGATGCGCAGATGATCGATGATCCAGGGCCCGAACAGGAACACGAACAGCGCGCCAGTGACGATTGCGCCGCCGGTGCGGAAGGTGATGTAGCGGAAGACGTTCAGGACGGTGCGCACCGCACCGAAACCGGGAAATGTGTTGGAGATCTCGATCAGCCAGTAAAACATTCAGACGGTCCTATGGCGCCTTTCGCACGCAGGCTTGTTCGAGACGCAGATTTCGCCTCAAGCGCATTCGCTGGTCTTCATCATCGGTCGGGCGACCTCTAGGAAACCGGCCGGCTTAGCGCCGCAAAACGGCGGGATTCGGGAACAGCGCCTTCCAAGCAGTTTACGCCTTTGCCTGCAAGGCGGCCACTAGGGCCGGCACAAACTTGTTGACCCAGAACATCTTCTTGCTGCCCTTGACAACCACGACATCGCCTGCCTTCAGCAAACCGGCGACCTCACCAGGCTTCAGCGTGGCGGGATCGTCGTGCCAGCCCAGCCCCTTGCCCGCGGGAAGCGCGTCATAAAGGTGCCGCATCAGCGGGCCAACGCAATAGATACCGTCGATGCCGCCGAGATGGGCGGTGAGGCCGGCGTGGTAGCTTGGCGCGTCGTCGCCCAGTTCCAGCATATCGCCGAGCACCGCGATACGACGCCCGCCCGTCACGTTGCGCGCCTGCAGACTTTGCAGCGCGGCAGCGACGCTCGCGGGATTGCCGTTGAAGCTGTCGTCGATCACGGTGACGCCGCCGACTGCCTGCTCCACGCCACGGCCGGACATGATGCCGACGCGGTCGAGCTTGATCGCGAGCGTCGCCACGTCGAGATGCGCAGCATGGATTGAAGCGAGCGCGGCGAGCGCATTCTGCACGCGGTGCGGCGCGCCGGGCGTGAGACTGAAGGCGATCTGCTTCTTGCCGATCCCGGCCACGACCTGCCAGCTGTCGCCGTGAGGGGCGTGCGCAACCTCGTACACCTCGG
The DNA here is from genome assembly GCF_054058595.1 of Bradyrhizobium sp. USDA 4472. Taxonomy (NCBI): domain Bacteria; kingdom Pseudomonadati; phylum Pseudomonadota; class Alphaproteobacteria; order Hyphomicrobiales; family Nitrobacteraceae; genus Bradyrhizobium; species Bradyrhizobium sp. USDA 4472. Next base: position 4,411,694 of record NZ_JBSSAM010000001.1, on the reverse strand, counting down.
CCTTCTCGCCGAAGCGCACCACCTTGCCTTTCCAGTCCGGCGCCTTGATGCCTACAGGCAGCACCAGCACGCCATCCTCGGGTAGCCCGAGCGCGATCGATACCTTCTCGCGCCTGATGGCGTCGAGCGAGCCGAGCTTTTCGAGATGCACCGGCTGGACGTTGACGACGAGCGCGACGGTCGGCCGCGTCAATTCGCTCAGGCGCGCGATCTCGCCAGCCTGGTTCATGCCCATCTCGACGACCCAGAGGCTGGCGTCAGGCCGGGCATTGCACAATGTCAGCGGCACGCCCCAGAAATTGTTGAAGCTCGAAGGGCTCGCATAGGCATTGGGATAGGCCGCCAGATATTCCTTGGTGCTGGTCTTGCCGGCGCTGCCGGTGAGCCCGATCACCGGCCCGTTGAAACGCGCGCGCGCGGCGCGGGCGAGGCCCCAGAGACCGTCGATCAGCGTGTCCTTCACGACGATCTGGGGAATGCGGATGCCCGCGATCTCGTGCGGCACGATCATCGCGACTGCGCCTGAGGCTTCCGCCCTGTCCGCGAACTCCCAGCCGTCGCGCGCGCTGGCGAAGGCCGAGATGAAGCCGCCGCTCGGCGTACCTGACAGCGCGACGAACAGGCTGCCCGGTTTCACCAGACGGCTGTCCTGGGTGACGAAGTCAATTCCCGTGTCCGGGAATGATCCGGCCGCGCCCAGCGCGCGCGCCACCCCGGCAACCGTCCATAATGGCCCGCTCATGCGACCCTCGATGCTAATGCGGCGGCGACCGCCTCGTGATCACTGAACGGCAGGACCTCGTGGCCTACGATCTGCCCGGTCTCGTGGCCCTTGCCCGCGACGAGCAGCGCATCGCCATCTTCCAGCTCCTCGATCGCGGCGCGGATCGCGGCCGCCCGATCGCCGATCTCGCGCGCGCCCTTGGCGGTGGCGAGGATCGCGGCACGGATGGCTTCCGGCTTCTCGCTGCGCGGATTGTCGTCGGTGATGATGACGCGATCGGCATTCTCCGCCGCGATCTCACCCATGATCGGCCGCTTGCCGGCATCGCGATCGCCGCCGGCGCCGAACACGACGACCAGCCTGCGCTTCGCGTAAGGACGCAGCGCCTGCAACGCCTTCGCCAGCGCATCAGGCTTGTGCGCGTAGTCGACGAAAATCGGCGCGCCGTTGCGCTCACCGACGCGCTCGAGCCGGCCCTTGGCACCTTCGAGATGTTCGAGGCTCGCAAACACATCGGCCGCATCGCTGCCGGTGCCGATCGCAAGACCGGCCGAGACCAGCGCGTTCTCGATCTGGAATTCGCCGACCAGCGGCAGCCGCACCGCGTATGTCTTGCCGCGATGTTCGAGGCCAAGCTTTTGCGAAAAGCCTTCGACCACGGCCTCGGTGAGGCGGATGCCCTCGCCTGCCCCGTCGCCGTGGCGGCCGACCGCCATCACGCGCAAGGCACGCGATTTCGCCGCGTCGCGCACTTGCGCCGAGCAATCATGATCGGCCGATATCACCGCCGCTCCGCCTGATGGCACGAGCTCGCGGAACAGCCGGAGCTTTGCGGACAGGTAGTGCGCGACGGTTGGATGATAGTCCATGTGGTCGCGCGAGAGATTGGTGAAGCCGCCGGCCACGACACGGACACCATCAAGGCGGTATTGGTCGAGCCCGTGCGACGAGGCTTCAAATGCAAGATGCGTCACGCCTTCGCGCGCGATCTCATCGAGCTGCCGATGCAGCGCGACCGGATCCGGCGTCGTCAGCGAACCGTAAACGGTGCGCTTCGGCGAGACGAGCCCGATTGTTCCGATGCTGGCCGAGGCGTGGCCCAGCCGCTCCCAGATCTGCCGCGTGAACGCGGCAACCGATGTCTTGCCGCTGGTTCCGGTCACCGCGACGATGGTTGCAGGTTGTGCGGGGAAGACTCTTGCCGCAGCCAGCGCCAGCGCGCGGCGCGGATTGGGCACGGTGACGACGGGCACCTTGCTGCCTTCAGGCGCGTGATCGCCGACCACCGCCACCGCACCGGCCGCAATGGCCGCATCGATGAAGCGCGCACCGTCGGTCTTGCTGCCTGATAGCGCGAAGAACACATCGCCGGGCTTGACCACGCGGCTATCGAGCGCAACGCCTGTGACCTCGATCGCCGCGACAGCGGGCTCGATCGCGGCATCATTGCCCAAAACATCCTGACCCAAGAGGTCGCGCAGCTTCATGATCTTCCAGTTGCCTTGCCGGAAAGCCGAATTCTGAGGGAAATCCCCGACTCAGCAGCGGCTACGGCCCTACCCCCTGTGATTACTGGGTTGTCCTGGATGCTGCAAGAATAAGGCGGTCCGCGGGCGGCAGGTCGTAGCGGGGCTCGATGCCGAGCAGCGGTCCAATACGGCTGATCACGTTGCCTGCGGTCGGAACGGCGTTCCAGCCCGACGTGATGAAGCCGTAGGTCTCCTTCAGCGGCTGCGGCTCGTCCAGCATGATCAGGAGCTGGTACTTCGGCTTGTCTGCCGGAATGATCGCCGTAAACGCAGTCAGCACCTTCTTCTTGGCATAACGGCCGTTGACCACCTTTTCTGCTGTGCCGGTCTTGCCGCCGATGTAGTAACCGGGAACATTCGCCTTCTTGGCGGTGCCGATCTCTGCGTTCAGCCGCATCAGGAACCGCATCTTGTCCGACGTCTCGGGCTTGATCACGCGCTTTGCGATCGCCCGTGCCTCCTCCTCGGAGCGCTTGAGGAAGGTCGGGGGAATCAGCAGACCGCCATTGGCGAGCGCGCTGACGCCCATCACGGCCTGCAACGGCGCCACCGCGATGCCGTGGCCGAACGCGATGGTAATGGTGTTGAGATCGCCCCAATGCCGCGGCACGATCGGCGACGCGCTCTCGGGCAATTCCGTACGCAGCCGATCCAGCTGCCCCATCTTGCGCAGGAACGCCTTGTGCGCTTCCACGCCCTGCGACAGCGCAATCCGCGCCGCACCGACGTTGGAGGAGAAGGTGAACACTTCCTTCATGTTCAGGAAGCGGCCCTTCGGCTCGTCGTCATGGATCGCGAACTTGCCGTAGTGCAGCGGCCCGCGCGCGTCCCACAGCGAATCGAGGCCGTACTTGCCGGTGTCGAGTGCCATCGCGAGCGTGAACGCCTTGAAGGTCGAGCCCATCTCGTAGACGCCTGTTGTCAGGCGGTTGATGCGGTCGGGATCGTGGGCTTCTTTCGGATTGTTCGGGTCGAAATCCGGAACCGATACCATGGCCACGATCTCGCCGGTGTTGACGTTGGTGACGAGGCCCGAGGCCGCCTTGGTGTGGAATTTTTCCTTGGCCTTGAGCAGTTCGTCGCGCAGCGCGTGCTCGACGCGCAGATCGACCGACAGCTCGATCGGCTTCTGCAACCGGTCGATGGCAAAGCCCGCGCGGTGGAGATCGGCGAGGCCCTGGTTGTCGAGCCACTTCTCCATGCCGGCGATGCCCTGGTTGTCGATGTTGACGAGGCCGATGAGGTGGGCGACCTCGTTGCCGGTCGGATAGACGCGCTTGTTCTCGCGCAGGAAGCCGATGCCGGGCAGGCCCAGCTTGTGGATGTCGAGCTGTTGCTTGGCCGTGATCTCGCGCTTCAGCCAGACGAAACCCTTGCGCGATGACAGGCGGTCGCGCACCTCGGCTTCGTCGAGATCGGGCACGGTCGCGGTCAGAAGCTCGATCGCCTCGTCCTTGTCGATGATGCGGCGGGGCTCGCCGAACATGCTGGCGGCCTTGACGTCGGTCGCCAGGATCGCACCGTTGCGGTCGACGATGTCGGGCCGCGCGGTCGCAACCACCTCCTGAGAGGCGGCGCGCCGCGCACTGTGGGCGTCGGCGCCGATCGCGAACATCACGAGGCGTCCGCCGATCATGGCGTAGACGGCGGCAAAGGCCAGCATGGCGAGGCCCACGCGCGCGCGCGCCTTCGCGGCGCGATCGACGTTACGCCCGTAAAGCAGGCTGCGGACCAGCCGCTGCCGCCAGGGTTCGGTTGGACGCCCTGCGGGTCGTCCTGCGGGTTTGGCCGGAACAGCGCTCATTGCTTGTCCTCGGGCTGCGGCACCGAGCCCGTCACGCTGTCAGGATCGCTCGCGGCTTCGATGGTATTGATCATGGACCCGATCGGATCGGGCTCGCCCGGCCGGAACATCCGCGGCGGACGGTCCGGCAGGTTCTTCAGAGAATCATATTGCGTGCCGTTGACGGGCTTGAGCGGCAGATGTCGCTCAACGAGGCCCTGCAGGCGCAAGGGCGCATCGAGCTTGGCCCATTCGGAGCGCAACTGGGCGATCGCGTCGCGCTGCTCGCGGATCTCCGCGTGCAGCCGCAGCACCTTCTCGGTGCGCGCGGTGGAGTCCATCTTGATACGGTAGACATAGGCGGCCGCGAAGATCAGCGCGCCGATGACGAGAAGGTGGATGATGCGCATCTGCTAGCCGCCCCTCATCACTTCGGAGAGTTTTGGCCAGGACGACCGCTCGTCGTCGGCATGCGCCGGCGCCGCGGTGCGCTCGGCGGCGCGCAGCTTTGCGGATCGGGCGCGAGGATTATGCGCAACCTCTTCTTCGCCGGCAATCACGGGCCGCCGCGTCAGAAGCTGGAAGCTCGGCACGCCTTGCGCCACCTCCGGCAGGTGCCGCGAACCGCCGCCGGTCTTGGAGCGCTGGCCAAGGAAATTCTTGACGATGCGGTCTTCCAGCGAATGGAACGAGACCACCACCAGGCGGCCGCCGGGTTTCAGCACGCGCTCGGCGGAAGCGAGCGCAGTTTGAAGCTCCTCGAGCTCTTCGTTGACGAAGATGCGCAAGGCCTGGAAGGTCCGTGTCGCCGGGTGAATGTCGCCGGGCTTCGAGCGCACCACCCGCCCGACCAGATCGGCGAGCGCACGCGTGGTGGTGAACGGCGCCTCCTGCCGGTCAGCCACGATGGCGCGGGCGACGCGGCGCGAATGCCGCTCTTCGCCGAAGAGATGGATGATGTCGGCGAGATCGCTTTCGGAGGCGCGCGCAACGATGTCGGCCGCGGTCGGTCCCGTCTGCCCCATGCGCATGTCGAGCGGACCGTCGAGGCGGAACGAGAAGCCGCGACCGGCCTGGTCCAGCTGCATCGAGGACACGCCGACGTCCATCACGACGCCGTCGACCGCATCGATGCCCTGCGCGGCGCAGACTTGGGCGAGATTCGAAAAACGGTCTTCGACCAGTGTCAGCCGGCCGGCCGCGCGCGCGACCAGCTCGGCGCCACCGGCAATCGCGGTGCGGTCGCGATCGATCGCGATCAGGCGGGTCCCTGATGTCTCGAGAATGGCGCGGCTGTAGCCGCCGGCCCCGAAGGTCGCATCGAGATAGATGCCGCCCGCACGCGGCGCGAGATGCGCGATCGCTTCGCGGCCAAGCACGGGAATGTGCGGTGCGTCGTTCATGCGTCGCGCCTGCCGGGTGTGCAAGAAAACGGGCAGCTCAATCTGGGGGCCAGAAAGCCCATCACGCCTCGAATAATTCCGCGTCGCGGCGGTTCCACGACCCAACCCCAATCCACCATGTACGCCGAGCCCGAGCTTCCCGGGCGGCAAACCCGCTGTTCCCAGTGGAATATGTCGGGCAACCATGGGATTCGAGCCAAAAACGCTTTGGCCGGCTCCGGACGCGGGTCGGCTCTTCATCTCTCAGTAACGGCCCTTAGCGTTAAGAAAGCGTTGATCGGTTCGTTACATCTCGAAAAGGTGCTTTCGCGGTTCCTTGGGCAGTGATGCGTCATCCACACACTGAGCCCAAAATGCACCCGGCAGCCGCATCGCGCGATTGCGCGAAGCAGACGGTAAAGGAATAGTAAAGAGAAGGGCTTGGCCCATTCTCCTGTCCGACTTGAGTCGTTTATGTCGTCCGGTTCGTCCACGCCGCCTGGAGCTGATTCGAAGCGTCAGCGCGTTCTCCCGGTTCCCAAGACCGCGGCGAGCATGCGGACATTCGAGCCGGATTCGTCGATCGTCTCCGACATCATCCCCTCGCCCAACCATGGCGAGCGCAACAAGGGCCGCCAGCCCGACATGATCGTGCTGCACTACACCGGCATGCCCGACGTCGAGGGCGCGTTGGCGCGGCTGTGCACGGCCGGCACCGAAGTGTCGGCGCATTATGTCGTGCTGGAGGACGGCCGCATCGTGCAATGCGTGCCGGAGGCGCGGCGCGCCTGGCACGCGGGCGTCTCGTCCTGGGCCGGCGAGGACGACATCAACTCCTGCTCGATCGGGATCGAGATCATCAATCGCGGTCACGATTGGGGTTATCCCGAATATCCGCTGCGCCAGATCGCCGCCGTGATCGCGCTGTGCCGCGGCATCATGCTCCGCCGCAAGATCGTGCCGCAACGGGTGCTCGGTCATTCCGACGTGGCGCCCGCGCGCAAGAAGGATCCCGGCGAGAAATTTCCCTGGCACTCCCTCGCCAATTCCGGTGTGGGTCACTGGGTGACGCCGGCGCCGGTCGTGCGCGGCGAAACCCTGATGCTCGGCACCATCAGCGACGAGGTGCTGAGCCTTCAGCAGGCGCTCGCCCGCTATGGCTATGGCGTGCCGCTGTCGGGCAAATACGACGCCTCGACCATGGAAGTCGTCACCGCCTTCCAGCGCCACTTCCGTCCCGCGCGGCTGGATGGTATTGCCGATCACTCGACGCTGTCGACCTTGCAGGCTCTGCTGGCGAGCCTGCCGGCGGACGGGACGGCTGTCGCGTCGAAGTGACGGCGGCGCCGTCATTGCGGGCGTAGCAAAGCAATCCAGACTGTCACCGCGGAGATAGTCTGGATTGCTTCGTCGCAAGAGCTCCTCGCAATGACGGAGGATGTGTCGGCTACTCCATCTCCCGCAGCCGCCGCGCATACAGCCTTCGCAACGGCTCGAGTTGGGTCGCCTCGGTCGCCGCAGCATAGGCTTCGCGCGCCTCCTGCTTCCGCTCCAGCCGTCGCAACAAATCCGCTCGCACCGCCGGCAACATTTCGTAGCCGTCGAGACCACCGCGCGCGGAGATCGCGTCGACGAGATCGAGCGCGCGCGCCGGGCCGTCGACCATCGAGATCGCGGCGGCATGGTTGAGCTCGATGACCGGCGAGGGATTGATGCGCAGCAGGACTTCGTAGAGCCCGGCGATCTGCGGCCAGTCGGTCTGCGCGTAGCTCGGCGCGCGGGCATGCAGCGCGGCAATCGCGGCCTGCACCACATAGGGCTGCGGCCGACCCGGCACGCGCAGCGCATCGTCGACGAGAGCCAGGCCTTCCTCGATCTGCGCGCGATCCCACAGCGAGCGATCCTGTTCTTCCAGCAGCACGATGTCGCCGGCCGCGGTCGCGCGCCCGGCGCGGCGCGCATCGTGCAGCAGCATCAAGGCGAGCAGGCCCTTGATCGCGGCGCGATCGGGCATCAGCCGGTCGAGCAGACGGCCGAGCCTGATCGCTTCGGCCGCGAAATCGGGCCGCATCAGATCGGTGCCCGAGGTCGCGACATAGCCTTCGGTGAAGACGAGGTAGATCACGGCGAGCACACCGTCGAGCCGCGGCGCCAGGGCGTCGCGCTCGGGCACTTGATAGGGAATGCCGGCGAGCCTGATCTTCTGCTTGGCGCGGACGAGGCGCTGCGCCATCGCGTCCTCACCGACCAGAAAGGCGCGCGCGACCTGCGCGGTGGAGAGGCCGCAGACGGTGCGCAGCGTCAGCGCGACCTGGACCTCGGCCGCAAACGACGGATGGCAGCAGGTGAAGATCAGCCGCAGCATGTCGTCGTCGAGCATCGCCGGCGGCTCGTCGGCACCTTGCTCGTTCAGCGCGAGCTCGTGCAGCAGCGCCTGCTGCTTGCCGCGAAAGGCGGCCTGGCGCCTGATACGGTCGATCGCCTTGTTGCGACCGACATTGACCAGCCACGCGCGCGGATTGTCTGGCCGCTCACCTGACGACCAGCGCTCCAGCGCGACAGCAAATGCATCCTGAAGCGCATCCTCGGCCAAGTCGAAATCCCCGACGAGGCGGATCAGGGTGGCCAGCGCCCGCCCCGCCTCGTCGCGGAAGACCTTGTCGATGTCGGTGGCGGCGATCACTTGTAGATCATGACCGGCCGCACCTCGATCGATCCTCGCTTGGCCTCGGGAACGCGGGCCGCGATCGCAATGGCCTCGTCGATGTCCTTGGCTTCGATCAGATAGTAGCCGCCGAGCTGCTCGCGCGTTTCCGCGAACGGGCCGTCGGTCGTCATGGTCTTGCCGTCGCGCACGCGCACCGTGGTCGCGGTCGTCGTGGGCTGCAGCCCGTCGCCCGCTTTGAAATGGCCGCTCTGGATGATCGACTGCGTGTAGGCGCCGTATTCGCCCGCCAGCTTCTGACGGTCGGCGGCCGTCATGTCGGTGAGATAGCTTTCGTTCCGGTAGATCAGCAGCAGGTACTGCATCGCTTAACTCCTGTTGTTCGGCTGGATCGCCGACATCTGTCGAATGGGGCCGACGCCAAACGACATCATCGCGAAACTATTTTTCCGATCATTGGTAGATCATGACCGGCCGCACTTCGATCGAGCCGTGCCTGGCGCCGGGAATCCGCGCGGCGAGTTCAATCGCGGCATCGAGATCCCTGGCTTCGACGAGATAGTAGCCACCGAGCTGTTCGCGGGTCTCCGCGAAGGGACCATCGGTGGTCATGGTCTTGCCGTCGCGAACGCGGACGGTGGTGGCGGTGGAGGTCGGCTGCAGCCCGTCGCCGGCCTTGAAATGTCCGCTCTGGACGATCGACTGGGTGTAGGTGGAATACTCCGCCAGCAGCTTCTCGTAATCCGCGGGTGCCATCTGGCTCTGTTGTGCTTCGTTCCGATAAATCAGCAGCAGATACTGCATCGCTTCTCTCCTGTTGTTCGGCTGGATTGCCGGCATCCAGTCGAACGGGGTCCGCGCCCAACGACATCTTCAGGATAAATTATTTACGCGGCGGCGTGCGCGACGATCTCTGCTTGACGAAAACGTCACAAATGCCCATTGCGTTGTCAGTCAGTCGGCCGGACGGCCGCTCCGGCAAGTGCCGAAAGGCCGCCGGGGAGGAAAGTCCGGGCTCCCTTGACATGCGGTGCCGGATAACATCCGGCGGGGGCGACCCCAGGGAAAGTGCCACAGAGAACGAACCGCTCCCTCCTCGGAGGAAGTAAGGGTGAAAAGGTGCGGTAAGAGCGCACCGCGGGTCCGGCAACGGAGCCGGCATGGTAAACCCCACCGGGAGCAAAACCGAATAGGGACGGCGTAGCGGGCAGTTCGCGAAAGCGATAACGCCGCGGGGCGATGTCAGGCCCGCCGTCCGGGTAGGTTGCTCGAGGCCATGTGCAAACATGGTCCCAGAGGAATGGCCGTCACGTATCGTCTGCGCAAGCGGGCGGTGCCCTACAGAACCCGGCTTACAGGCCGGCTGATATCTTACAGGGAGGGGTTCGATGCCGACGCATCGGACCCCTCACCAATTTCACCACTGTCATTCCGGCGGGTACGAAGCACGAGCCCGGAATCCCTCGTGGGACAGAGACGGTGGATGAATGGATTCCGGGCTCTCGCCTCGCGAGCCCCGGAATGACGGCTGTGAGTTAGGCCGCGATCTCGTTCAGGACACTCATCAGTGCCTCCGGCGCCGTCACATTCGGTGCATGGCTGGCGTCGAGCTCGAAATAGCGCCAGCCATCTTCGCTCCTCGCGCGCCTTGCGAATTGCCCGAACACATCGCCCGGCGGAATGCGCCTGCAATAGATATAGCTGCGCGGCATTGCGGGTTCGCCGGACCCGAGCTTCAGCTTGGTTTCGAAGCATTTGAGCGGCATGTTGATGCGGCGCGCGTTGAGCCAGTCGAGATCGGCCTGCGGTGTATCCGGCGGCGGCGGATTGGGCGGGATGCGGTAGCCGTCGCCGGCGGCAGCCGCCTTGCGCATCGGCTCGCGACCGCCTTCGTTGAGATCGAACAGCGACTGGCCATCGCGCGGCACGAAGGCGTCGAGATAGATCAATTGCGTGATGCGGTCGCGCGCACGATCGGCAACGCCGGTTGCGACCATGCCGCCATAGCTGTGACCAAGCAGCACGATGTCGCTGAGGTCCTCAAATTTGATGACGTTGAGGATGTCCTGGATATGCGTCTCGAGATCGACAGCGGCGCTGGCGAGATGTGACCGCTCGCCGAGCCCTGTATAGGTCGGCGCGATCAGGCGGTGGCCGGCGTGCGCCATCAGCGGATGCATTTTCCGCCACGACCAGCCGCCGGACCACGCGCCATGACAGAGCAGGAAGGTTCTCGCGCGTGCGGCCATGAGCGTTTCCATCTTTCTTGTTTGATGCGATGGAGTGTAGCGGGCAGCTCCGCGATGTAAACGACGCGACGCGCCTCAGGCCGCGCGCGACGCCTTCACCAGCACGGGCGCAAGCTGACCGGCTTCCCGGCGCAATTTGCTCGCCTCGAAGCCGTGCATGCCGATCTGCCATTGCAGGCCGACGATCGCACCCTTGGTCGGTTGCAGCAGCGCCAGCGAAGCAAACAGCGTCACCGGCAGCCATACCGCGAGTTGCAGCCACACCGGCGGCGCATAAGCGGTCTCGACCGCGAGGATCGCCGGCACCACGAGGTGGCCGACCACGACCATGACGAGATAGGCCGGGAAATCATCGGCGCGCTGGTGGAACAGCTCCTCGCCGCAATGATCGCAGGCGTCGGCCACCTTCAGGAAACGGCCGAACAGATGTCCTTGGCCGCAGTTCGGGCACTTGCCCCGAAAGCCGTGCCACATCGCCTTTGCCAGAGAAATTGAACCGGTCGCCATGATGGCACCCCTTCCGTTGTGCTGATCCATACAATAGTATATTGCATCCATACATTCAAAGGATATGGGGCTTAATTGCATGGATTGGACCCCTACAATCTCGGAGCTGCCTGGCCCGCGCTATCAGCGCATCGTGGCGGCCATGGAGGCGGACATCGCCGCGGGCCGGCTGATGCGGGGACAGCAATTGCCGACCCAGCGCGCGCTCGCCAAGGCGCTCGGCGTCGACCTGACCACGGTGACCCGCGCCTACACCGAAGCGCGGCGCCGCGGCATCATGGAGGCCCGCGTCGGCCAGGGCTCCTTCGTGTCGGAGACCAGCGCGCGCCGGGCAATCGACCTGCCGCATCCGGTCGCGATCGACCTCTCCATGAACGTGCCGCCGCACCCGCTCGAAGCGCGGCTCGACGAGCGCATCATCACTGGCTTCGAGGCCATTCGCGCGCAATCGGGCCTGACTGCATTCCTGAATTACCAGCCGCCCGGCGGCAGCGCGCATGAGCGCGAGGTCGCGGTGCGCTGGATGCGTACCCGCGTTCCGCACGCCCACGCCGACAAGCTCGTGATCTTTCCCGGCGCGCAGACGATCCTTTTCAACCTGCTTGCCTGTCTCGCACGTCCCGGCGATGTCGTGCTGACGGAGGCCCTCACCTTCCCCGGCATCAAGGCGGCCGCGGCGCAGCTTGGCGTCAAGCTCGTCAGTGTCGCCATGGATGACGGCGGCATCCTGCCCGACGCGCTGGCGAAGGCTTGCCGCACCCACAAGCCGAAGGCCGTCTATCTCATCCCGACGCTGCATAATCCGACCACGGCGACGCTTGCCCCGGATCGCCGCAACGCAATCGCAAAAATCATCCGCGATGCCGATGTCGTTCTGATCGAGGACGATGCCTACGGGCTGCTCGACCGATCGGCCTCACCGATCGCCAACCTCATCCCGGAGCGGACATATCTCGCCACCACGCTGTCAAAATGCATCGCGCCGGCACTGCGCGTCGCCTATCTGCTGACGCCCGACAGCGGCGCGCAGCTGCTGATGCGCGGCTATCTGCAAGCCACCGTGCAGATGCCGGCACCGCTGATGGTCGCGCTGGTGACGCACTGGCTCGAGAGCGGCGTCGCCGACCACATCATCACCGCCATCCGCAACGAGGCCGTCGGCCGCCAACAATTGGCTCAGCGCGCATTGAAGGAGTTTCGGTTCCGGGCGAATCCCGCCGCGCATCATTTATGGCTGCACTTGCCGGAAGGGCGGCACGACGTCCCCGCGCATCTCTTGCGCAACGGGCTCGCGATCGTTGGCGGCGACGCCTTCACCGTCGAGGGAACATCGCCGCATGCGGCGCGCGTCTCACTCGGCGCGGCGCGCAACAGATCGGAATTGAGCGAGGCCCTGCGCATCCTCGTCGGCGCCTTGCACAAGCCCGCTGACACCAGGCAGATCGTGTAGCAAATGTTGATTGATGCTGACGGCCGTGCCTTTGTGCTATGGGCCATGAGGCCGCTCGCGGCCCAGCGCAACGCAGGGACTCATTGGTGGAAACGCTCACTTACGCACTGATCCTGTTCGGCGCACTGGCCGGCGGCTTCGTCTCGGGGCTGGCGGGATTCGGCACGGCGCTGATGGCGCTCGGCATCTGGCTCTACGTGTTGCCACCCTCGCTCGCGGTGCCGCTGGTGCTGATCTGCTCGGTGATTGCGCAGACCTCGACATTGCCCGCGATGTGGAAGAGCTTCGACCTGTCGCTGGTGTGGCCGTTCCTGATTGGCGGGCTGATCGGCGTGCCGCTCGGGACCAAGCTGGTCGCCTCCGCCGATCCAAAGGTGTTCAAGCTCAGCGTCGGCGTGCTGCTGCTGATCTTTTCGAGTGCGCTGTACCTCAACAAGAGGCAGTTTTCTGTCACCTTCGGCGGTCGCATCGCCGACGGTGCGATCGGCTTTGCCGGCGGCATTTTGGGCGGGCTGGCCGGACTGTCCGGGCCGCTGCCGATCCTGTGGGCCAACATTCGCGGCTGGAACAAGCACGAGCGGCGCGGCATCTTCCAGCTGTTCAATTTCACGGTGCTTGCGACCGCGCTGGTGCTGCAGACGGCATCAGGCCTGGTCGCATTCAAGGTGGTCTGGCTCGCGATGGTCGCATTCCCGGGCACGCTGATCGGCGCATGGGTCGGCGCGCGCGTCTATCACGCGCTGAGCGACAAGCATTTCGGCGACGTCGTGCTCGGCCTGCTGTTCCTGTCGGGCGCCACCCTGGTCTGGAACAGCATCAGCGCGCTCTAGTCTTCCTTTTCCACTGCGCGGCAGACCAGCCGGAGCCGTGGATGGGGGACCAGGCAAGTGAGCCTCGCTACGCCGGCTCGCGCAGCGGCGGCGCAACGGGTTCAGGATCCGGCGCCTGCGTAACCTTCTGCCGTGTTGGCAATGCAAGACGCTTCCTGAATTCGCGCAGCAACAGCGACACGCTCAGGGTGGCCTGCAGCGCGTTGGTCGCGATCGACAAGTACCAGACGTGCTCCATCCGGAAGCCCGGCAAAGTCGAGAGCCAGACCGATGGCAGGGAATAGGTGAGGACCCGCATTGCCGAGGTCCACAACACCGGCTTGGTGTTCCCAAGCCCCTGGAACATGCTGGAGCAGACAAAGATCAGCCCCTGCGCCATCATGTTGAACGAGACGATGCGCAGAAAAAGCGACGCAACCGCCGTCGTCTCCGGATCGCTGGAGAACCCTGCAAGCAGCAGACGGGGCGCGAGCTGCGCGAGGATCAGAAAAGCCAGCATCACGGTGGTCGCCATGAACGACGCCTTGACAAAGGTTTCGCGCACGCGCGCGCCATTGCCGGCGCCGAAATTCTGGCCGGCGATGGGGCCTGCAGCGAGCGCGATGGCGAGCGCCGGCATCTGAATCAGGCCGAGCAGCCGCGTCCCGATGCCAAACCCTGCCTGCGCCGCCGAGCCAAACACGCTCAGCACGTAATAGCCCACCGCCATGACGATAAAGACCATCGCGAACTCGCCGCCGGCGGGCAGGCCAACATTGAGGATCCGCCTCCATTGCCGAAGCTGCGGCCGCCACTGCACGGGATGAAACGCGACATAGCGCTCCGATCTCATGAAATACGCGAGCAACATCAGAACGCCGAGCGCCACAGCAATCGAGCTCGCCAGCCCTGCTCCGGCGACCCCGAGCGCGTAGCCGGTGCCCCAGCCCGAGATGAGCACCGGCGCCAGCGCGATGTTGATGACGACCGCAAGGACCCGCACCAACATGGCGGGACGTACGATGCCTGTCGCACGCAGCGCCGACGCAATCACCTGCATGACGAATTCCAGTGCCAGATCCGGCATGAACCACAACAGATACGTGGTCCCCGCGTCGATGGTGGCTTGATCGGCCGCAACCGAGCGCATGTAGAGGGGTGAAAGGCCGGCTCCCGCGGCCAGGGTCAACAGCCCGAAGATCACCGACAGCGCGACCGCCTGGTTGAACACCAGATTGGCGTCGTCGCGATCCTTGCGTCCTACGGCATGCGCGATCAGTGCCACCGCGCCGACACCGAGCACTTGCAGCAGCGCGTTGACGAGAAATCCGGCATTGCCCGCCGCGGCGACACCCGCAACGGCAGCATCGCCCAGGCCCGAGACGAAATACAGGTCGACCAACTGGCAGATCATGATCGAGATCATGCCCGCTACGATCGGTGGCGCCATGCTCAGGATGTGGCTCACGATCGAGCCGCGCGTCAGGTCTTTCATCTCATTCCACCTTTGGCGACCTGACGGCAGGACTTCCGCCCTGCCGCCCCGCACGTCATTCCGCTGCTGCGATATGCCCGAGCTCCACCACCTGGCGCTCGAACAGGCTGCGATAGATGCCGCCGGGCTTGCCCGCGAGCACGGCGTGCGTGCCCTGCTCGACGATCTCGCCATGGTCGAACACCAGGATGCGATCGAGGCTCTTCACCGTCGACAGCCGGTGCGCGATCACGATCGACGTGCGGCCCTTCATCAGCCGCTCCATCGCCTGCTGGATCAGCGCTTCCGATTCCGAATCGAGGCTCGACGTCGCCTCGTCCAGGATCAGCACCGGCGCATCCGCCAGGAAGGCACGCGCCAGCGCCACGCGCTGCCGTTCGCCACCCGACAGTTTCACCCCGCGCTCGCCGACCAGCGTGCCGTAGCCCTTCGGCAGGCGCAGGATGAAATCGTGCGCATTGGCAAGCCGCGCCGCCTGCTCGATCGCCTCCAGGCTGGCACCGGGCCGGCCATAGGCGATGTTCTCGGCAAGCGAGCGGTGAAACAGGATCGGCTCCTGCTGCACGATGGCGATCTGGCTGCGCAGCGATTGCTGCGTCGCCCGCGCGATGTCCTGCCCGTCGATCAGCACGCGACCACCGCTGACGTCGTGGAGCCGCTGCACCAGCTTGACGAAGGTCGTCTTGCCGGAGCCGGAGCGGCCGACGAGACCGACACGTTCGCCGGCGCGGATCCTGACCGACAACCCGTCATACAGCGGCGCGCGATGGCCGCCATAATGGAACGTGACGTCGTCGAACCTGATCTCGCCGCCCTCGATCGCGATCGGTCGTGCATCAGCGGCATCGGCAATCCCGATCGGCTCATCATGGATCGCCACCAATTCCTCCATGTCGTTGACCGAACGCTGGAGGTTGTTGATGTGCATGCCGACGTCCCGCAGGTAAGCGTGGATCACGTAATAGCTCGTCAGCACATAGGTGACGTCGCCGGGCGAGGCACGCCCGGACATCCACAACAGCACCGATCCGCCGATCACGGATCCGCGCAGGCAGAGCAGCAGCGAGAGCTGCGCGATGGCGGTGTAGTTGTAGCGAAACCAGGTCCGCCTCACCCGCACGCGCCAGCGCTTGATGACGCGGGCAAGCCGCGCGTCTTCGCGCGCTTCGGCGCCGAACGATTTCACCACCGCGTTGCAGGTCAGCGCATCCGCCAGCGTGCCGCCGACCTTGGTGTCCCAGGCATTGGAGACACGCGCGGAAGGCGCGATGTAGCGCGTCGAGAACAGCACCGTCATCGTGACATAGATCGCCGCGCCGAGCGCGATCACCGCGCCGAGCGAGACCCAGTGCACGCCGAGCAGGATCATCGAGCCGATCAGCACGACCAGCGACGGCATCAGCGCCAGCAGGATGGTATCGTTCAGGAGGTCGAGCGCCCACATGCCGCGCGTGATCTTGCGCACGGTCGAGCCCGCGAAGGAGTTGGCGTGCCAGTCGGTCGAGAAGCGCTGCACGCGCAGGAAGGCGTCGTGCGCGACATCGGACATGATCTTCAGCGTGAACGGCACGATCAGCTGCAGGCCGCTCAGACGCAACACCATCGAGGCCGTCCCCAGCACCACGATGCCGCCCAACGCCACCAGCGCGGCGTGGCGCGCGGCGGCATCCGACGGGCCGCGCGTCAGCGCATCGATCAGGTGCCCCGAGAACACCGGCATGAACAGATCGGCTGCGGTCGCACCCAACAGGCCGACGGCGATGGCGAGCGCGCGCCCCGGCTGCTTGAGCCAGTGCCGGAACACGAAGGGCAGCACCACGCGGATCGCCGCGGGCTTTTTTGACGATGCGGTCATGGCGTCATCCGGCCGCTTCGGCGCGGACCGGCTCCATCGATGGACGCAGGCCGGCCGCGAAGGCCGAGACGGCGTCACTCAAAACTGAGTTTGACTAGGGAAGCGAGGCGATCGGGGCCTCTGGGCTAAACCCCGGCCCGATCGAAGCTGGCGGAAGTGGCCTCTAGGCCGAAAAATTACCGAGCCAGACCATCATCGAGCGCGGAAACGCGATCTGCGAATGCGACGAAATCATGCAAATCTCTCCCCGGTTCGATTGAATGAGGCGCGCTTTATAGATGTGGCATTCGCGATTTGCAACGGGTGCCGTGCGAGATCACGCACGAGTGTTGCTTTTTGGTGCGCGGCCGATCGCTTCGCCTCAGTGCGCGTCGCCGCCACCGCCGGCCATCGGAGCCGGCTTGTTCAGCAGGGTGACCAGCAGGCTGAGGCCGAGATAGAACACCGTCAGCACGAAGAAGGCGTCGCCGAAGCTCATCACCACGGCCTGGCGATGCACGATCTGGCTGAGTTCCTTCATCGCCATCAGCGTGGAATCGCCAAGCCCCTGGAACTTCTGCATCAGCATCGTCAGGGTTTCGGTCGCGGTCGCATTGCCCCACGTCACGCGCTCTTGCAGGCGCGTGATGTGCAGATCGGTGCGATCGTTGAGCACGGTGTTGATGACGGCAAGGCCGACGGCGCCGCCGAGGTTGCGCATCAGGTTGAACAGGCCGCTCGCATTCTTCACCTTGTCGGGCGCCAGCGTGCCCAGCGCGACGTTGTTGGTCGGCACCATCGCGAACATCATGCCGATGCCGCGCAGGATCTGCGGCACCAGCAGCTCATAGAAATCGTAGTCGCGGGTGATCCAGGTCATCTGGTAGGAGCCGATCGCGAACACGATCAGGCCGAACGCGATCATGTAGCGCATGTCGAGCCTCACCATGAGGCGGCCGACCAGGGGCGCGACCAGGAACATCGTGATGCCGGAGACGAACATGGTCTCGCCGATCATCAGCGCGCTGTAGCCGCGCACCTCCGCGAGATAGCGCGGATAGATGTAGGTCAGGCCGTAGAGGCCGATGCCGATGCAGAACTGCAGGACGCAACCGACGGCGAAATTGCGGTTGGAAAAGGTGCGCAGGTTGACGATCGGCTCGGCCGCCGTGAACACGCGCCAGAAGAAGGCGATCGCCGAGATGATGCAGATCCAGGCGCAGATCGCCACCGACGTGTCCTGCATCCATTCATATTGCGGGCCTTCCTCCAGCACATATTCCAGCGTGCCGAGAAAGCCGGCCATGAAGATCAGCCCCCACCAGTCGAAGCGGTCGAGCAGTTCGAAATGCGGCTCGTCGAAATCGACCAGCGCCCAAACGCCCAAGGTGATGCCGATGCCGGGAACGACGTTGATGAAGAACAGCCAGTTCCACGTCATCAAATCGGTGATGTAGCCGCCGACGGTCGGTCCGATCGTGGGAGCCAGGGTCGCAACAAGCCCGATGATGGGGCCCACGATGTGGAATTTCGAGCGCGGAAACACGGTGTAGGCCGAGGCGAACACCGTCGGGATCATGCCGGCGCCGAGGAAGCCCTGCAGCGCGCGCCAGAGGATCATCTCCTCGATGGTCGTGGCGAAGCCGCAGAGCAGGCTCGACATCGTGAAACCCGCCGCCGAGATCGCGAACAGCAGCCGCGTGCCGAAGGCGCGCGACAGGAACCCGGAGAGCGGGATCGCGATCACTTCGGCGATCAGATAGGCGGTCTGGACCCAGGAGACCTCGCTCGAACTCGCCGACAGGCCGGCCTGGATTTCGCTCAAGGAGGCGGAGACGATCTGGATGTCCAGGATCGACATGAACATCCCGAACACCATGATGATGAAGGCGAGCAGCCGCTTCGGCGCAATGCGCTCCGAAGCGTCTGACGCCATCATGGCAGGGGAAGCGGTCGCGGCATTCGCCATGGTCTGACCTCGCAGCGCCTGATGGCGCTTACTGCGGATGGATCATGGTGGGATCGTCGAGATCGATCTCGCTGTCGGCGTCGGCGGCACCCTTGTTGGTGTCGACGGTGGCGTAGACCGACATGCCCGCACGGAGCAGGTTCTGCTTCGCAACCGCCTTCGGGACGCGGATGCGGACCGGCACGCGCTGCACGATCTTGGTGAAGTTGCCGGTGGCGTTGTCGGGCGGCAGCAGCGTGAACACCGAGCCCGCGCCGGCGGCGATGCTGTCGACGACGCCCGAGAATTTGCGCATGCCATAGGCATCGACCTTGATCGTCACCGGCTGGCCGGGACGGATGCGCTTGAGCTGGGTTTCCTTGAAATTGGCGTCGATGTAGACGTCGTCGAGCGGCACGACATTGCCGAGCCGCTGGCCGACGGCGATGAAGTCGCCGGCGCTGACGAGACGGTTGGAGAAGATGCCGTCGACCGGCGCGCGCACCGCCGTGAAGCCGAGGTCGCGCTCGGCCTTGGCGAGCGTGGTCTTGAGCTCGGCGAGCTGCGCCTGCGCTTCGGCCTGCTGGGCCTTGGCGACGTCGACATTGCTCACCGCCACGTCGTACGCCGCCTGCGCGGCCTTGACCGCGGCAGCGCCCTGGTCGCGTCCGGCTTCCGAGCTCTCGAACGTCGCACGCGAGGCAAAGCCCTTGCTGCTCAGCGCCTGCTGGCGGTCATAATCGAGATCGGCGCGCTTGAGGCCGGCTTCCGCGGAGACGAGCTGCGCCTTCGCTTGCGCGACCTGGCTGTCGAGCGCCGCGATCTGGCGACCGATGCGATCGATCGTGGCCTGCTGGGTCGCGATCCGGGTCGCAGCCGCATCGACCGCGATCTTGTAGTCGCCGTCGTCGATGCGCAGGATGGTGTCGCCGGCATGCACCAGCGTGTTGTCGCCGGCGAGAATCGAGGAGACGTGGCCCGACACGCGCGCGCCCAGCATGGTGTTGTTGGCGCGGACATAGGCGTCGTCGGTGGAGACGAAGAAGCGGCCGACCAGCGTGTAGTAGCCGGCATAGCTCGCCGCCGCGAGCGCCAGCACGAGGCCGATGCCCGTCATGATGAACTTGCGCTTGCGGGATTTCGGCGCCGCGGGCGCGGAGGCCGTCGGGGCCGGCTGGTCGATCACGGGCTTCTCCGGGGCCTCGCTGGTACGGCGCTTGGTCTCTTCGGCCACGTGAGAGCGCAACTGCTCGGCAAGCGCTGCGGACTTCTCAGGCGCAGCGTCACCATTCGCAGTCGTCTCCACCGCTTCCTGGCGAAGCACGCGCGCAGCCTGGTCTCTCGATGTGGCCATAAAGGCCTCCCCAAAAAAAGCGCCAGGGCGGCCGTCCTGCGGCCTGGTCCCTGCCACCCATCCAAATATCATTGACCGAACGGTTCGGTCAATATACATATTAGTCCGAGCCGGACCCTACTGGCCCGAATCCTTTATTTGGGTTTCATGGTCCATGCTCCGAGCCAAAACCGTTCGAGACCCTGAACCAATGGTTGCAGCCGACCGCGAACATCTGCACGTCGTCTCCGAAGAGGACAGCTCCAAGCGCCGCCAGATCCTGGCCGGCGCCCACAAAGTGTTCATGGACCTGGGTTTTGACGGCGCCAGCATGGGCGAGATTGCGCGTGCGGCCGGCGTCTCAAAGGGCACGCTCTACGTTTATTTCGCCGACAAATCCGCGCTGTTCGAAGCCATCCTCGAGGAGGAGGCGCTATTTCACGGCCAGGTCGCGTTCAACTTCGACCCCGGGCGGGACGCCGAGACGACCTTGAAGGATTTCGGCCAGGCCTATCTGCATCTGCTCTGCCGGCCCGGCGGCGGATCGGCGATCCGCACCGTGATGGCGATCGCCGAGCGCATGCCCGACGTCGGCCGCCGCTATTATCTGCGCGTGCTGGACAAGACCATCAACCGCCTGTCCGACTATCTCAAAGCCCATGTCGTCTCCGGCAATCTGGCGATCGACGATTGCGACCTGGCGGCGTCGCAGTTCATGGAACTGTGCAAGGCCTCGCTGTTCCTGCCCTTCGTCTTCCAGGCCGCTCCGCCGCCGTCGGAGCAGCGCATGACGGAAGTGATCGAGAGCGCGACGCGGATGTTCCTGGGGGCCTACAAGGCGAAGTGACGGCAGCCGCCGCGCGTTGCGCATGTGCCTTGCGCCGCTATATTGGGGATCATGTCCCGTGATCTTCGCCCGCCGGTCGATATCCTCCATTATGAGATCGTCCAGGAACAAGCCTCGGCGCTTGGACGGATGGGCCGCACGCTCGAGCAGGCGCTGGCGCGATTGCGCGAATTCGACGCGACCCACGCGGTTTCAGAGACGCCGGCATCGAGGCAGCCGGCGAGGCGCAAGCTGGTGATGGAAGCCGGACAGGCGCTCTGGATGTTCGTCGTGCAACGCGAGGCGACGGGGCTGCGCGACAGCAGGCATATCATGCGGACGTACGATGTCCCCGCCGAAGTGCAGCGCTGCATGGGGCTCGCGGCGCCGTCGAAGCCGACCTCGAGGTAAGCACGCGCGTTTAATCGTCCGAGGACTCGTCTTCCTCGCTGCCCCTGTCGTGCCTGCCTTTGTGCGTGCCGAGCGAGCCGGTCACGGCGGGATCGCGATTGCTCGCATACGGACTGCGCCGCTGCGCACGCGCGGCCACCTCTTCGCCGGACACCGCGGCCGGCTGGCAGATCAGGCGGCGGCTGGCGCGGCGCATCAAGTCCACGTGGATGTGATCGTAGTGATAGACGTTCGAGCCCGGCGCGAGCACGGTGGTGAAATGCGCGCACGCGCCCGCCTGGACGTCGCGCAGGAAGCCCTGCTCTTCCGGCATGCCGTGCCAGCCGTCCTTCACGGTGATGCGGCGGCCGTCGGCGAGCGTGAATGCGGCGACGTCGAGTGCGTTGCCGAAGGCGTGCTCGGAGATATGAGCGTGCGGGTTACCGTTCATGCCGCGGCAGGAATAGGCGGAGATCTGCTTGATCTCGACCACGCGGGCGCCGAACCAGCGCATCGCCGACGGCTGCACGCTGTCGGCAAACCAGCGGTCGAGCTCGGATACAATCGGACAGGCCAGCGTCGCCGTCGGCTTCACCATGACCGGACCGACGGCGGCGACAGCATTGCCCTGCGCGGGACCGAGACGCGGCAGCGGCTGCTGCGCGGGCGCCTGGGAGTAAGGCGCGGGCGGCCGTGCCGGATAGCTCGGCGCATTCATGTAGCGCGCCGCGCCTTCGGCATCGGTGCCCTCGGGCGGCAGATCGATCTCGTCCTCCTGCGGCGCGACGCCGGGCGCGCTGAGCGACACCGGAGCCGACGACGCGCCATAGCCGGCGGGCTGGCGCACCGCGCTCTCGGGATAGTTCGACCGCTGCGGATAGCCGGATGCGGGATAATTCGATTGCGGCTGCGTCACCGGCCAGCGCGGCTGGTTGCCGACATTGCCGGGCGGGCGCAGTTCCTCGTCGGCAAAACCGTAGCTGCCGGTGGCTTCGCCGATCGCGGCGACCTTCAGCGGAAATTCAGCGCCGCACATGCCGGGTCCGGAGATCGGATCGATCCGGACGATGTCGGGGCTCTCTTTGACGGCGCCTGATTTCAGGCACGCCGCTTCGGCCTCGGCCCGCCACGGTTCACGTTCGGCCTGGAACAAGCCGCGTCCGCAACCCGCGAGCGATGCGAGGACGATGGAGCCGACGAGATACAAACGAACTCCGCGCGTCATGTACGCACGTTCGGTGAATTTACTTAAAGACTCTTCAACACGTTGATTTCAGCTTTCCTTAACCATACCGGCCGCGCGCGCGCAGGGCGGCCGTCGTGATGGTGGGCAAGGCGCCGCGATGCGGGCGAGACGTTCATGCGCAATCTCCCTCGCATGCGCCGTCAGCCACCCGGGCAGGCGTTGTGAGGTCCATCACAGAAGGCCTGGTGTGTCAGGCATAGGGTCGAACCACATCCGGTCTACGGCCGACTTCAGTCCATCTCGGGACCACGCTCTTTCGGAGATTGTCATGAACAAGCTCACCATCGCCGCCACCGCACTGTTCCTCGCCTCGACTGCCGTCGCGCATGCCGGGAATTCGATCTCGTTCCAGATCCAAGGCCAGCACATCCGCATCGAGACGCCGCGCAACTGTGCCTCGCTCGATTGCGTCGCCATCGTGGCACCGGGCCTGTCGAACAAGCCGATCAGGCTCAACGACATCAACCTCAACAGCCTCGGCGGCTCCAAGGACGATGACGCCACCACGCCATCGACGACGACTGCGCAGCCTGCGCCGGCTCCGCCGCAGCCGCCCGTGCAACAGGCGCCGATGCAGGCCACAGCGCCGGCCGCGCCCACCGTTGCTCCCGCTGCGCCAGCCACTGATGTCACCGCGGCGCCGTCCGTCGACACGCTCTCGCAGCCTGCGCCGGTTGCAGCCCCCGCTCCCGTGGTCGCGCCCGCGCCGATTGCCGCGGCTCCCGCTTATGCGCCGCCGCCTGCTCCCGCTGCGGCAGCACCGGTACAGGCCGCCACCACGCCGATCGGCGTATGGGCGACCGAAGAGAACAAGGGCAATGTCCGGGTCGAACAATGCGGTCCCAATCTCTGCGGCTATGCCGAGAAGACCAATGAGCGGATCCTGATCAACATGAAGCCCGACGGCGCCAAGTGGAGCGGCCGCATCCACGATCCCGACTCCGGTCGCAATTACGACTCGACGATCGCCATGAAGGGCCCGAACGCGATGCGCGTGCAGGGCTGCGCGTTCGGCGGAATGTTCTGCGGCGGCCAGACCTGGAAGCGGGTGAGCTGAGACTTCGATCGGCAAGCCTTCTTGTTCTTATGGACGCCACGTCCCTGTTTCAGGGACGTGGCGTTTGAACGTTCACCGTTTCCATGCAACAGATGTTCATCCGCCATTCAGCAATCTCCGGCTGATATCGGCCAGATTTGCCTCGCCTTCTCATGGGGACCTCATTCGTGGCTATGCTGGTGGCTTGGCGCCGCGTCGTGTTTGCTTTGCCGCTGCTGGCGCTGCCGCTGGCCGGCGCGGATCATGCGCGCGCGTCCGACGCGATCGAGCTCGCGCAAACACAGCCGCAGGCCCAACCGACGCCTGCCACCTCCCCAACACCTTCAGCAGCGCCGACGCCGTCAACTGATGCGCAATCCGCCGCCGCGGAGCCGATCGGCAACGTCGCGACCGTGACGGGCATTGCGACCGTGGTCCGCGACAAGAACTCTTATCCGCTGAAAGTACGCGACGACATCTATCTCAATGACATCGTGCAGACGTCCTCGAATTCGTCGCTCGGCATCACCTTCAACGACGCCACCACGTTCAACCTCTCCGCGAGCGCCAAGATCACCATCGACACCTACGTCTACGAGGATGGCGGCAAGCAGAATTCGGCGATCTTCGACATCGGCAAGGGCACGGTCGCCTTCGTCGCCGCTGCAGTGGCCAAGACCGGCGACATGAAGATCGCGACGCCGACCGCGACGCTTGGCATCCGCGGCACCACCGGTGTCGTCGACGTTCCCGAGAACGCGGCCGCAACCAGCGCCAGCAACGTCAACATCAAGCTCTACCCCGACGCTGACGGCCGGGTCGGCCACATCGACGTCAACGATCGCGCCAGTGGCACGCGGCTCGGCTCGCTGACGCAAGGGTCGAGCGGCTTTGCGATCCGGCCCGGTGCGGCCGGCCCGGGCGGCATGCGCTTTGCGGCGGTGCCGATCACCATCCCGCCGCAGCAGATCGAGCGCGATCGCGGCATCGTCAGCCAGGTCCACGCGGCGCAGACCACGGGCCGCCAGATCGTCACCGAGCAGCGCGATTTCCGCCGCGCCAACCCGAGCGCGGTCAGCCGGATTCCTCGGCCGGCGCAGTCGCCGCAGCAACAGCAATTGCGTCCGAACCCGGCGCCGAACCAGCAACAGCCGCAGCGGCCGAACGGCCAGCCTGGTCAAAACAACCGTCCGGGCCAGCAGCCGCCGACTCAGCAACAGCCGCAACGGCAAGGTGGCGCCGCACAGCCCGGCACGCCGCGCACGGGCCAAGGCACGCAACAAGGCACGCAACGAGGTCAGCAGCAACCGGGCCAGAAGCCAGCCACTGCGCAACCGCCCGCCCAGCCGCGCACCACGCAACCGGGCGGGGCGACGCAGCCAAAGCGCAGCGGACAATCTCCGCAGCAGCCTGGCGCGGTTACGCCGGCGCAGCCGAATGGCACCACGCCGCAACCGCCGCGCACCGGATTGCAGCCCGGCACACAGCCAGCCGTCCAGCCGCAACAGGGCGCCGCGCCGCGCCAGCCCGGCTTCCAGCAGCGCCTCCCCGGCGCGCGCCCCGCCGTGCCGCGCAAGCCCGCGCCGGCTCCAGCGCCGAAGGAGAGGAAAAAACGGTAGAGAAGGCGCACCAGCCCCTCCGCGTCATTGCGAGCGCAGCGAAGCAATCCAGACTGTCTCCACGGAAGCAGTCTGGATTGCTTCGTCGCAAGAGCTCCTCGCAATGATGATGTGGAGAGACCTCAGGCCTCGCCGCGCAACCAGGCCTTCACCCTCTGCAACAGGCCGGGCCGCGGCTCATCGACCGAATCAGCCTCAGCCGGCGTCAGGGTCTGCACGACCGCATCCATGTTGTCGGCCGCCAACGTCGTCGTCGGCTCCGCCGGGGGTGACGGTGCGAGCCGGGCCGCCGCGATCGCGATCGGGCCGACCTCGGTGAGAAAGGCGCGCTCATATTCGCGCGACAGACGCGCGAGCGCGTCGTCCAGCGTCACCCAGTCGACCGCCTTGATGTCGTTCATGAGCTTGCGGACTTGGCCGCCCACGGCCTCCATCCGCCAGAAGTGCACGATCTTGGATCGGCCACCCGACTGGTAGCCGAGCGTGCCCAGAAATTCGTGGATGGCAACGTCGTGGCCGGTCTCCTCCAGCACCTCGCGGTGCGCCGCCTGTTTCGGCGTCTCGCCGTCGTCGAGCTTGCCCTTGGGCAGAACCCACTCATTGCGCTTGCGCTGGCGCACGATGGCGATCAGCGGCGTGTCGCCACGCCGCAGCAGCACAATACCACCCGCCGCCATCACCGGCGCTCGTGCCATCACCAAGTCCGTAGCATCGAAATCGTCCCCGGCGACGATATAGGCGGCGGGGACGGCGGATTGAAGGCTAGCTTCTTCTCAGCAGCGCTTGACCGGCACGGATGCGCGTCCCTTCGGCAATGCCGTCGCAGAATGAAAAGTCGCCCGGCGCGAGGATGATGATGGTCGAGCCGTGCTCGAACCAGCCGAGCTCCTCGCCCTTGGTCACGTTGACGTCGCAGGGGAAATTGACCGGGCCCTTGGTCTGCGCGTTCAGCACCATGTCGAGGAAGTGCAACCGGATGCTGGCGACCAGGATCGCCGCGACCGGCACCAGCGTGACCGCCTCGCCGCTCGACAAGTGCGTGCGGATCACGGCGCGCTCGTTCTTGCAGAACAGCCGCTCCACCCGCTTCAGCGCGATCGGATTGACGTTCCAGACGTCGCCGTGGATCAGCGTGACCCGCTCGACACGCGCATCGTAAGGCGCGTGGAAGCGGTGATACATGCTCGAGGTCAGCCGCAGCGTCACGAAGCTGCCGTTGCGGTGCTGCTCGGCCAGCGCGGGATCGCCGAGCAAATCGAGCAGCGAATAGGGCGCGCCCTTGACCTGGAACAGCTCGGTATCGGCGATCCGGCCATGAGCGCCGACGATGCCGTCGGAGGGGCTCGCGATGACTGAGGCATCCGGATCGAACGGACGGAGGCCAGGCTTCAGCTCACGCGTAAAGCAGTCGTGCAAGCTCGTGAAATAGGTCTTGCGCGCCTCCGACAGATCGAGGTCGGAGAACAGCTTCCACAGCGCGATGGAGCCGTCCCGCACCAGCGGATTCCTGATCTTGGAGAACCAGCCCATGAAGCGGGTCAGCGCCGCGCGAGGGATGCGGTTGGTCAACAGGAAGTTGAGATCTTCCTGCTGGGTGAAAGAGGCGATGAGGGCCTTGACTGTCATGAATCTGTCAGCTCGCAGTATTAGCGCTTGTTGTCATGGAAACGACACTCCCGATTCTCTCGATGTCCGTGGCCGCCGCAGCCTCCGCTGCCGCCGTCCTCCCGAAGATCAAGGCGCGGGTCGAATTGTCCCGCGCCAAGCATCGCTCGCTCGCCGGGCACTCCAAGATGTCGCGCCGGGTGGCAAAGCTGCTGCCGTTCTACGAGTTCGAGGGCGATCGCTATTTCGGCTGCGACGGCGCGCCTGACGACGTGGTGAAGCAGCGCAAGGACGCCTTCTTCCGTCTCGCAAGCCTCTACGCCGAGCGCTACCCCAGGGGCCGCGCGATGACGAAGGAAGCGGCCGAAACGATCTCCGACCTCAACTTCACCGAAAGCTACCGCGTGCCGTTCCAGTTCTCGCGTCTCGTCCGCGAGCACCTGGGCACTTCGACCTTCATGGAATCCTCGAGCGGCGTCACCGTCACTGACGTCGACGGCAACACGTCCTACGATCTCACGGGGTCCTACGGCGTCAACATCTTCGGCAATGACTTCTACAAGGAGTGCATCGAGGGCTCCGAGAAGCGGGCGCATGCGCTCGGTCCGGTGCTCGGCCCCTACCACCCCGTCATCCTCGAGAACGTGCAGCGGCTGTGCCAGATCTCCGGCCTCGACGAAGTCTCGTTCCACATGTCCGGCACCGAGGCCGTGATGCAGGCGGTACGGCTCGCACGCTACCACACCAAGCGCACGCATCTGGTTCGTTTCGCCGGCGCCTATCACGGCTGGTGGGGGGACGTGCAACCCGGCGTCGGCAATCCGCTTCCCGCGCACGAGACCTACACCCTCTCCGAGATGTCGGAGAAGACGCTGCACGTGCTGCGCACACGCAAGGACATCGCCTGCGTGCTGGTCAATCCGCTGCAGGGGCTGCACCCGAACGGCAACGCGCCGGGCGATTCCTCGCTGGTCGATTCCTCCCGCGGCGGCAGTTTCGACCGCGCGGCGTATACCGAGTGGCTGAAGAAGCTGCGCGAGGTCTGCACCGAGCGCGGCATCGTCTTGATCTTCGACGAGGTCTTCGTCGGCTTCCGTCTCGCCGCCGGCGGCGCCCAGGAATATTTTGGTATCAAGGCCGACATGGTGACCTACGGCAAGAGCCTCGCCGGCGGCCTGCCGGTCGGCGCGGTCTGCGGCAGGAAGGATCTGATGCGCCGCTTCCGCGACGATCGTCCCGCCGACATCTGCTTCGCCCGCGGCACCTTCAACTCGCATCCCTATGTCATGACGGCGATGGACGAGTTCCTGAGCCGGCTCGCCTCGCCGAACTTCCGCGCCATCTATGACGGCCTGGACGCGACCTGGAACGGCCGCGTCGAGCGGCTCAACAAGATGATGCGTGATGCCAAGCTGCCGGTGCAGTTCGCCAACCTCTCGTCGATCTGGACGGTCAAATACACCACGCCGTCCCGCTACAACTGGATGCTGCAATATTACCTGCGTGCCGAAGGCCTGGCGCTGAGCTGGGTCGGCACCGGCCGGCTGATCTTCAGCCTCAACTACACCGACGCGGACTTCGGCGAGGTCGCCGACCGCTTCGTCCGCGCCGCCGAAAAGATGAAGGCCGACGGCTTCTGGTGGCACGACGGCGCGCTCACCAACAAGACCATCAAGCGGCAGATTTTGAAAGAGATGCTGGCCAAGCGCTTCGGAGGCTGAGACGAGCTTCTCCGACGCCGTCATGGCCCCGCATGGCCGTCCAAAGGACGGCGTCGCTTCCGCTCGCCCATGCTCGGCCATCCACGCGTTTCCACGCGACGGCAAGAAGACGTGGATGCCCGGGACAAGCCCGGGCATGACGCAGATCATGGACATTTGCGTTCTGGGCAGATGCCGTATCAGGCGTGCTGCTCTTCGAGGTCGGGCTCGCCGATCAGACCCAGCGTGTGCTCGGGGTTGAGATGCAAGCCGGGGTCCATCAGTTCGCCGCGCATCAAAGCGAGCGGTGCGCTACGATAGAGCATCAAATCGTGGAAGGGGTCGGTCAGGATCTTGGTCATCCAGACCAGGCCGGTCTCGACATCGCGGATGAAGAACAGGTGCACGGTGCGGAACAGAAGACCGCCGCCGCCGATCACGAGCCAGATCTTCGCCACCTGGCGCATGAAGTCGGCAGCGCTCGCCCACGGCGTGAACAGGCCGAGCAGCGTGGGATCGACGAACAGCACCAGCGGGGACGCCGCCCAGATCGCCATCAGCACCACCTTGCGCTGAAGGTTGTAGCCGACCTTGATGTCTTCCTTGTACTCGTGCGTCGCCTGGTTGATGTGGTCGTAGTCATGCGGCTCGAAGAAGAAGTGACCGGCCTGGCGCGAGGTCATCGAGACCAGCCAGCCGACCAGCGCAGAGATCATGGGATCGACGAACAGCCAGAGATAGGCAAAGAGGAAGCTCAGCGCGCTGACGAAGTGCAGGCTCTGATTGATGCGGCTGTGATGATAATAGCGATGGTCGTCCCAGCGCTGGATCCGCAGCTGTTCGAGGTAATTCTTGATCATGCTCTCCCCCAAAATGCTTTCGGGTTCCGGATTTACAGGGATTCGATGTAGCTCGTGTGACATCATCATTTTGTCATGTGACGATGTGCAGCGACGCGGTGACGGACGCGAACGCGTGAGCGGCGGCAGCCTCGACTCACGCCGCCTTGGCGATGTCGACCTTGCGGAAGCGCACCAGCGAGAAATGACCGAGCGGCGGAATCAGGCGGCGCTCCGCGAGCTCGATTCCCTCAGCGCCGGCCAGCCATTTGGCATAGCGCGACCAGGCGAACTCGGCGGTGCGGAAGCCGAGCGGACGCACCACCGGCTGCAGCTTCTGCTCGATGAAACGGCGCATGCCGGTGTCGGCGCTGACGCGGGTGAGGATGATCAACTCGCCGCCCGGACGCAGCACGCGGGCGAATTCGTCGAGCGCCTTCTCCGGGTTCGGCACGGCGGTGACGACGTACTGCGCCATCACGACATCGAAGGAATTATCGGGGAATTCGAGCTTCTCGGCGTCCATCACCGCAAGGCCCTCGACGTTCTTGAGGCTGCCTTCGCGAACGCGGCGGCGGGCCTTGTCAAGCATCGCGTCCGAAATGTCGGTGCCGAAGATGCGCAGATGCGGAGCGTACAGTGGCAGCGAAATGCCGGTGCCGACGCCGACTTCGAGCACGCGGCCACCGATCTTGTTGGTGGCTGCGATCGCGGCCCGGCGGCCCTTGGCGAACACGCCGCCGAACACGAGATCGTAGACGGGCGCCCAGCGGTCGTACGCCTGCTCGACCGAGCCACGGGTGAGGTCGAGCTGCTGGGTGCCGTCAAGGTTCATGATCTTAGCCATCGATGAGGTTCTCGCTGTGGGTCAAAAATATGGATCAGCCGCGCACCGGCCGCCGCGCCACGCGAGGCGAAGCGCGCAAGGCACGGCTGGGCTGGAGTGAGGTGAGATTGCCGACGAACTGGCGCGCGCTGTTCTCCCAGGAGCGCTCCAGCGCGAAATTGCGGCAGGTCTCCCGCGACATGGTGAGCGCGCGCAGGCACGCGGCGCGCAGATCATTGTCGATCGCACCGATCGGATGATCGGCGATGACGTCTTTCGGACCCGTCACCGGAAACGCGGCGACGGGCGTACCGCAGGCGAGCGCCTCGAGCTGCACCACGCCGAACGTATCGGTGAGGCTCGGGAACACGAAGACATCGGCGGCGGCGAGATGCGCGGTCAGATCGGCGCCCTTCTTCTCGCCGAGGAAAACGGCTTCAGGATATTTCTTCTCCAGCGCCGGCTTCTGCGGGCCATCGCCGACGACGACCTTGGTGCCGGGCAGGTCGAGCGAAAGAAGCGCTTCGAGATTCTTCTCGACCGCCACGCGGCCCATGGTCATGAAGATCGGGCCCGGCAGGTCGAGCCTGGCCGGAGCGTCAGGGTGGAACAGCTCGGTGTTGACGCCGCGCCCCCAGAAGCCGAGCCGCCTGAAGTCGCGACCTGCGAGCTCCTGCCGCAGCGACGGCGTCGCCACCATGGTCAAGGCTGCGGCATCGTGGAAGTGACGCAGCACGGCATGGCCGACGCTCGCCGGGATGCCGGTCCGCACCGAAACATATTCCGGAAAGCGCGTCGTATAGGACGTCGTGAACGCGAGGTGGTTGCGGCGACAATAGGCACGCGCGGCCCAGCCGATCGGGCCTTCGGTCGCGATGTGCAGGGCTTCCGGCGCGGACCTCTCGATGCGCCGCGCGATCTCCTTGCCGCTCGGCAGCGCGATGCGCAGGCCCGGATAGGTCGGCAGCGGCCAGGACCTGAAGCCGTCAGGCGTCAGGAAGTCGATCTCGACATCGAGGGCCTTGGCGGCCGCAGCGAGCGAGGTCAGCGTCCGGACCACTCCGTTGACCTGCGGATGCCAGGCGTCGGTCGCGATTAATACCCGCATGGGGAAATCCCGAGAGTTTGATGATTCTCGGCTTAGGACCATCAACCACGGATATTTCAGGCGTGTGACGTCACAGAAGTGTCGGCCCGCTGTTTTGTTCGTTAACAGCCCGGCCGGGCCACGAAACCGTCATGAAACAATCCTTGCCGCGACGAAACCGTTTTCGGTTTTCGGCGCAAAGCTCCCGAAACTTCTTTCCATTAGTGATTTAGCCAACGGAGCACCGAAACGGTGCCGCGGTGATCTCTCGACACCGAGCAAACAGGGGCGACCAATGTTCGATCTGGATACGTTCAAGAGCTATTCGCGCGCCGTTGCCTTCAACGCAGTGGCTGTGACCGCAATCGCGTTTGCCGGCCCGGCCAAAGCCGCGCCCGTGCAGCTGTTTCCGTTCTTCCAGCCGCTGCCGGCGATGACCGCCCCGCAGCCGCTTCAGCCTTATCAGCCCTATCAGGCACCGACCTACCAGGCCGCACCGTCCGAAGATCAGGATGCCGTGGAGATGCCGGCGCGCTTCCGCCGCCAGACCGTTTCCTATGCGACGCGCGAGGCGCCGGGCACCATCATCATCGATACGCCCAATACCTATCTTTATTACGTGCTGGGCAACGGCCAGGCCATCCGCTACGGCATCGGCGTCGGCCGCGACGGCTTCACCTGGTCGGGCACCCAGTCGGTGACGAAGAAGGCGGAGTGGCCGGATTGGACCCCGCCGCCGGAAATGATTCAGCGCCAGCCCTATCTGCCGCGCCACATGGCCGGCGGCCCCGGCAACCCGCTCGGCGCCCGCGCCATGTATCTCGGCGGCACCGTCTACCGCATCCACGGCACCAACGCCCCCGACACGATCGGCAAGCACGTCTCCTCCGGCTGCATCCGCCTCACCAACGACGACGTCTCCGATCTCTACTCCCGCGTCAGCGTCGGCACCAAGGTGGTCGTGCTGCCGATGACCGAGCGCCGCGCGGAGCTTCGGTAACGCGCCGCGAACGAGCTTGAGGACCAACGGCCCCGGCAGGACCGGGGCCGTTCCGTTTGGTGTCGTGGCTGTCCAACCTTCACTTCCGGCCCGAGAGCAGCCGCAGCCATGCCGCGGAATGAAACGCGCTCATCAGGAGATACATCGGCACCATCCCGCCCAGCGACAGGCCGTGCCCGGCGGAGCAGAGCATGTCCGCCGGGCCGCCGCTGAAGGCGGCGGTCAGCACGGCCATGATCGCGAACGTTGGGGTGGCCGCAAGGCCCAGCCATCGGACGAGGTGGGCTGTGGCCTCGCGGCGATCGCGGCCGGCGCCGGCGGAATGGACGGTGCTCACTGCGCGCCCTTGGCGCGAAGCGCGATCTCGCCGGCGTCCGAAACCTCGACCCATTTCTTGTCCGGCGCGCTGTCGGCTTCGTAATTGTCGTTCCAGTTCCACCATTTGTACGTCGGCGTCTGCGGATAGCCTGCCGGCGAGTCCTCCCAGACCTCCTGGCGGCCGAGCGGCGTGATGTCGAGATAGTTCCAGGTGCCGCCCATCTGCTCGTCGCCGCGGCTCTTGATCAGATAGGTGCGGAAGATGCGGGTCCCGTCGCGGAAGAACACGTTGGTGCCGTGCCACTCGCCGACGCCGAAATCGGCATCGAAGCTGTCGGTGATGGTGACCCATGGAATGTTCCAGCCCATCCGCGCCTTCAGCCTGATGATGTCGGCTTGCGGTGCGCGCGAGGCAAACACCAGCGTGGTGTCGCGGGCATTCAAATGCGAGACATGGGCGACCTGGTCGGCCACCATGGAGCAGCCGCGGCAGGCATGGTCGGGCCAGCCGAACACGCCCGGCTCGAAGAAGGCCCGGTACAGGATCAGCTGGCGCCGGCCCTGAAACAGATCGAGCAGACTGGCCTTGCCCTGGGGCACCTCGAATGCGTAGGTTTTGGTCACTTCCATCCACGGCATGCGCCGGCGTTCGGCGGCGAGTGCGTCGCGGGCACGGGTATGCGCCTTTTCCTTCACGAGCAGCAGCTGGCGGGCAGCCTCCCACTCCTCCGGCGACACCACGGGCGGTGTTAGCATGGCGGGCTGTCCGTTCGTCGCTGCCTTGTCTGCTGATGTCATCATGGCTCTCCAAATCTCTCGCTCGCCGCACATCGTCGGCCCTGGGAGAGTTCTCGCACCTGATGGCGGCACGGTGGGAGTAACAAGTGTGGCGGATTTTCATGGACTCGCTGATCACGGCCGCCGCGCGGGCGTTGGAGGCCGGCGATCCGCTCGGCGCCCTGAACCGCGTGGCGTTGCGCAACGATGCGCCGTCGCTGGCGCTGCGCGGCATCGCGATGGCCCAGCTCGGCGATCTCGCGAAAGCCAAAACGCTGCTGCGCAGCGCCGCGCGCGCCTTCGGTCCGCGTGAGGCGGTCGCGCGCGCGCGGTGCGTGGTGGCCGAAGCCGAGATCGCGCTGGTCTCGCGCGACCTGAATTGGCCGGCGAAGACGCTCACGGCGGCGCGGGCGACGCTCGCGAGCCATGGCGATCTCGCCAATGCCGCTCACGCCGGTCATATCGAGGCTCGCCGTCTCGTCCTGCTCGGGAGGATCGACGAGGCCGAACGCATCATGGGCGAACTCGGCGGCGCCGCGCTCCCGCCCGCATCCCGGGTCGTTCGCGAGCTCGTGGTCGCCGGCATCGCCATCAGGCGGTTGAAATCGAAAGACGCGCGCGCGGCGCTCGACCTGGCGGCTCGCGCCGCGAGGCAGGCTGACATCCCGGCGCTGGTGGCCGAGGTCGACGGCGCGAGGCTCGTCCTCGACACGCCGGCCGCACGCCTGATCGCGCGCGGCAGCGAACACCCGTTGTTGCTCGGCGAGGTCGAGAGGCTGGCAACCTCGACCGCGCTCGTCGTCGACACCTTCCATCATGTCGTGCGCAGGCAAGGCACGGCCGTGTCACTGGGAACGCGGCCGGTGCTGTTCGCGCTCGCCCGGCTCCTGGCGCAAGCCTGGCCCGCGGACGTCTCGCGCGAGGCGCTGATATCAGGTGCTTTCCAGGCCAGGCACGTCGATGAATCGCACCGTGCCCGCTTGCGCGTCGAGATCGGACGGCTCCGGACTGAGCTCAAGCCGCTGGCCGACATCAGCGCGACCAAGCAAGGGTTCGAACTGGCGCCGCGCAGGACCCGCGACGTGATCGTGCTGGCGCGCCCCGTCGAGGAGAAGCACGCCGCGCTGCTCGCCTTTCTCGCCGACGGCGAGCCATGG
The DNA here is from genome assembly GCF_054058595.1 of Bradyrhizobium sp. USDA 4472. NCBI lineage: Bacteria > Pseudomonadati > Pseudomonadota > Alphaproteobacteria > Hyphomicrobiales > Nitrobacteraceae > Bradyrhizobium > Bradyrhizobium sp. USDA 4472. The sequence continues at coordinate 4,377,560 of NZ_JBSSAM010000001.1, read as the reverse complement.
GCAAGCTCGGCGCTGGCGCTCGCGCTTGGCATGAGCGCACGCACGGTGCAGCGGGCGCTCGAGGAGCTCGCCCGATCGAACAAGGTGCAGTCGTTCGGACACGGCCGGGCGCGGCGCTGGATGACGCCGCCAGTTCCGGGTTTCCCGACAGGCTTGTTACTCCCCGGACCGCTGCTCAAGACTTAAGATGTGAACCGCCGCACAAGGACCATGCCATGAAGCGATCAGCCGCCGAGATCATCCGCGAGTACGGGCCTTTCGACGGCGTCGAGGCCGTGCATGGCGTCAGCTATGACGGCAGCCAGGTCTGGTTCGCGTCCGGCGACAGGCTGAGTGCGGTCGATCCTGACAGCGGCAGGATCACCCGCTCGCTCGATGTCGCCGCGCATGCGGGAACGGCGTTCGACGGCCGCCATCTGTTCCAGATCGCCGAGGACCGCATCCAGAAGATCGACGCGGCGAGCGGCGCGATCCTCAGCACGATCCCGGCGCCCGGCGGCGGCGGCGATTCAGGATTGGCCTGGGCCGAGGGCTCGCTCTGGGTCGGGCAATATCGCGAGCGCAAGATCCACCAGATCGACCCTGACAGCGGCAGGATTCTGCGCACCATCGAAAGCAAGCGGTTCGTGACCGGGGTGACCTGGGTCGACGGCGAGCTCTGGCATGGCACATGGGAGGGCGAGGACAGCGACATCAGGCGGATCGATCCTGATACCGGCAAGGTGCTCGAGCAGCTCGACCTGCCGGAGGGGACGATGGTTTCAGGGCTGGAATCGGACGGCGGCGATCGGCTCTTCTGCGGCGGCGGCGCCAGCGGCAAGGTGCGCGCGGTCCGCCGCCCCGGGCGCAGCTAGCTTTGATGAGCTGTCGACGATGTCGTTCCTCGCCAAATGACCGAAACCGGGCTGACCACGTCGCTCGATGGCGGCAAATATTAGGAAGCCCCGCGCTGGCATGACGGGCGGCTCTGGTTCGTCGACTGCCTGGCGCGGACGCTGCTGAGTATCGACCTAACAGGCGAATGCCGCACGCATGCGACGGGCTACCCCTGAGTGACGGGCTGCCGCCATTAACTCATCCGCCGCAATTCCACCCCATCCGTGCGCTCTAGCGCCCTGCTCGCCTGCCCTGTAAAATCCTCACCGCGGCGGCTTGGGGGATTGATGCGTCCGACACTGAACTTGAAGACTGTGCTGATCGCCATTGGCGTGCTCGCGGCGTCGTTCTTGATCAGCCTGAAGGCGATGGACCTGTTATCGCCGCGCGCGACCAATTCCGCGCCGCCGGTCGCAGAGCTGCCGCCGTTGCCGCCGGCGTCGAAAAGCTCGATCGTGGTGGCGCCGGTCACGATCGCGCTGTCGGCGATCCGCGAGCAGGCCGAGAAGGCCTCGCCGCGCAATTTCGCCGGCAAGGCCGAGAACCCGGCCTCGCAGATCCTGCAAGACGCCGATATCGGCTGGGCCGCCGCCCGCGGGCCGATGTCGGTGACAGGCGACAAGGACGTGCTGACGCTGTCGACCCCGATCACCGGCAAGCTGAACGTGACAGGATCGCTGTCGGGGAAGGCCACCGGCGCGCTCGGCGACGCGCTCGGCAGCGTGCTCGGCGGCGACGCGGCGAAACGGATCGGCGCGATCAACATCAAGAATTTGAACGCCAGCGCCGAGATCAAGGGCAACGTCGTCGTCACCTCGCGCCCGAAGCTCGCGGCCGCCTGGCATCTCGAGCCCAATATCGGCGCGCAGGTCAATCTCGGCGACACCAATCTCTCGGTCGCCGGCGCCAAGGTCAACGTGCCGGCCCAGGTGAAGCCGCTGATCGACAAGACGGTCAACGATCAGCTCAACGTCGTTGCCGAACGCATCCGCAACGACCCCAGCCTGCGCGAGAACGCGAGGGTGCAATGGGCCAAGGCCTGCCGCTCGATCCCGCTGCAAGGCAGCGGCTCCTCGGCGGCGCTGCCGCCGCTCTGGCTCGAGATGAAGCCCACCCGCGCGATCGCGGCGCAGCCCCGCGTCGACGCGCAGAACGTGACGCTGCTGCTGGGCCTCGAGGCCGAGACGCGCGTGACCTCGACCCAGACCAAGCCGGACTGCCCGTTCCCCGACAAGATCTCGATCGTGCCGCCGACCGGCACCGGCGTGAACATCGGCGTTCCCATCGACGTCCCCTTCACCGAGATCAACAAGCTGATCGCGGCGCAAATGGTCGGCCACACCTATCCCGAGGACGGCTCCGGTCCGGTCGAGGTCACCGTGAAGAGCGTCAACGTCGTACCGTCAGGCGATCGGCTCTTGATCTCGCTGCTGGTGCGCGCCAAGGAGAAGAAGAGCTGGCTCGGGCTCGGCGCCGAGGCGACCGTGCACATCTGGGGCCGGCCGATGCTCGACCAGGAGCAGCAGACGCTGCGGCTCGCCGACATCCAGCTCGCGGTGGAATCCGAAGCAGCGTTCGGCCTGTTAGGGGCCGCCGCCCGCGCGGTGGTGCCGCAGATGCAGCAGGCGCTGGTGCAGAAGGCGACGCTCGATCTGAAGCCGATCGCCGCCAACGCGCGCGAGAAGATCGCGGCCGTCATCGCCGACTTCCAGAAGAGCGAGGACGGCGTCAGGGTCGAAGCCGTCATCAGCAGTCTCACGCTGGCCGACATCGCCTTCGATTCCAAGACGCTGCGCGTGGTCGCGGAAGCCGGCGGCACGCTGAATGTGGCCGTGACGAAGCTGTCGGGGATGTAGTGCAGTTCGATGCACGGAATCCGCGCGGCCCGTTATCGCTTGCGCCGCTGGCATTCTCGTTGGAGGATGCTAAGCTGATCGTCGTAACCTCGAACGAGGTGCTCACAGCTTTTTAGGGGACACTGCGGGACATGGAAGCCGGCATCGTCACATCTGCGCCGGCATTGGTGCGCTTTTCCGGCATTCAGAAAACCTACGATGGCGAGCACCTCGTGGTGAAGAACCTCGATCTCGACATCAGGAAGGGCGAGTTCATCACCCTGCTCGGCCCGTCGGGCTCGGGCAAGACGACCACGCTGATGATGCTGGCGGGCTTCGAGGTCCCCACCCGGGGCGAGATCTATCTCGCGGACCGGCCGATCAAGAACGTGCCGCCCCACAAGCGCGACATCGGCATGGTATTCCAGAACTATGCCCTGTTTCCGCATCTGACGATCGCGGAGAATATCGCTTTCCCGCTCTCCGTGCGCAACACGAGCAAGGCCGAAACGCAGGACCGCGTCAGCGCGGCGTTGCGCATGATCAAGATGGAAACCCTGGCGCAGCGGCGGCCCGGGCAGCTCTCCGGCGGCCAGCAGCAGCGCGTGGCACTCGCCCGCGCGCTGGTTTTCAATCCGCAGCTGGTGCTGATGGACGAGCCGCTCGGCGCGCTGGACAAGCGCCTGCGCGAGCAGATGCAGCTCGAGATCAAGCAGCTGCACGAGACGATGGGCATCACAATCGTCTACGTCACCCACGACCAGAGCGAAGCGCTCACCATGTCGGACCGCATCGCCGTGTTCAACGACGGCATCGTCCAGCAGATCGACAGGCCAGACGCGCTCTATGAGCATCCGGTGAACAGCTTCGTCGCCCACTTCATCGGCGAGAACAACGTGCTGACAGGCACCGTCGAGACCGTCGACAAGCAATATTGCCGCGTCGCCCTTGATGGTGGCGGGGCCGTGACTGCGCGGGCCGTCAATGTCCCGGGCGCGGGCGCATTGACCTCGCTGTCAGTGCGGCCGGAGCGGATCAACATTGTCCCTGATGGCAGCTCCAGCGACGGAGCGAACCGGCTGCCGGCCAGGGTGCAGAACACCATCTATCTCGGCGACCACGCGCTCGCCGTGCTCGACGTCGCGGGGAATGCCGAGTTCATGGTCAAGGTTCAGCCGGGCGCGCATGACCGCCTGAGACCCGGCGAGACCATATTCATCACTTTCCGCCCCGAGGACTGCCTGGCCCTCGATCCCGTCTGATCCATCCATCAACCTCAACGCAACGCATATGAAGAAGGAACAAACACCATGCTGAAGCGCAAGATTGGCAAGATTGCTCTGGGTTTCGCCGCGGCGTTCAGCGCCAGCGCTGCGCTGGCTCCGATCGCGCAGGCGCGCGACCTCACCGTCGTCTCGTGGGGCGGCGCGTATCAGGACGCCCAGAAGAAGGTCTATTTCGAGCCGTTCAAGAAGGCATCGGGCATTCCGATGAACGACGAGTCCTGGGATGGCGGCGTCGGCGTGCTGCGCGCCAAGGTGCAGGGCGGCGCCGCCACCTGGGATCTCGTCCAGGTCGAGAGCGACGAGCTTGCGGTCGGCTGCGAGGAAGGCCTGTACGAGAAGCTGGATTATTCCAAGATCGGCGGCGAGGCCGCCTACATTCCGCCGGCGGTCAATCCCTGCGGTGTCGGCGCCATCCTCTATGATTTTGTGCTCGGCTACGACAAGGACAAGCTGAAGGACGCACCGAAGGGCTGGGCGGACTTCTTCGACACCAAGAAAGTCCCGGGCAAGCGCGGCCTGCGTCAGGGCCCGAAGACGACACTCGAGATCGCCCTGATGGCCGACGGCGTCGCACCGAAGGACGTCTACAAGGTGCTGGCGACCGACGAGGGCGTCGACCGCGCGTTCAAGAAGCTCGACACCATCAAGGGCGACATCGTCTGGTGGAAGGCCGGCGCGCAGCCGCCGCAACTGCTCGCCTCCGGCGAGGTGGCGATGACCTCGGTCTACAATGGCCGCATCGACACCGCGAACAAGAACGAGAAGAAGAATTTCGGCATGGTGTGGGACGGCGCCCTCTTCACCATCGACAGCTGGGTGATCCTGAAGGGCAGCCCGAACAAGGACGCGGCTTACAAGTTCCTGGACTTCGCAGGCAAGGCGGAGAACCAGTCGAAATTGTCGGAGAACATCGCCTATGGCACGTCGAACAAGGACGCAGCCGGCCTGTTGCCGGCCGCCGTTCTGAAGGACCTGCCGACCGCGCCTGACAACATCAAGAACGCAGTCGAGATCAACGTGGCCTTCTGGCTCGAGAACATCGACAAGCTGACCGAGCGCTTCAACAAATGGGCCGCGAAGTAGCGCGGCCGCGTGGCCCAGGCGAAGAAGCGCGCTCCTTCGCCTGGGCCTCTTGCCTGAAATGATCACCGCATGACAGTAGCGTCCCTGACCGCCACCGATGCCGGGACTAGCGTGCCGCTCAAGCGCCGCCTCAAGCGGGCGGAGCGCGCGCGCCAGTTCAAGGCCCTCGCACTGGTCGTGCCCCTGCTGCTGTTTCTGCTGTTCACCTTCGCCGGACCCATCGCCGGCATGCTGTGGCACGCGGTCGATGACCGCGAGGTGCGGCAGGTTCTGCCGCAAACGGTCGCGGCTCTCGCCAGCTGGGACGGCAAGGATCTGCCGGACGAAAAGACCTATGCGGCCCTGGCAAGCGACATCCAGGCCGCCCGCGCCGCCGGCACCGTTGCGATCGCGGCCAAGCGGCTCAACTACGCCCAAAACGGTTTTCGCACCATCCTCACCAGCACGGCGCGCAATCTGAAGACAATGCCGGAGCCGGGCACGGCCAAGGAGACGCTGGGCAAGATCAACGCAGCCTGGCGCGACCGCGCTACCTGGACGACGATCAAGGGGGCCAGTGGCCCGGTGACCGGCTTCTATCTGCTGGCGGCGCTCGACCTTGTCAGGAACGTCGACGGCGCGATCGTCGCGGCCCCGCCGGATCAGGCAATCTACCGCGAGGTTTTCGCCCGCACCTTCCTCATCAGCCTCGGTGTCACGGCGCTGTGCCTGATCCTCGGCTTTCCGGTCGCCTATTTGCTGGCGACGCTGCCGCCGGGGCGGTCAAACCTGTTGATGATCTTCGTACTGCTGCCGTTCTGGACCTCGCTTCTGGTCCGGACCTGCGCCTGGATCGTGCTGTTGCAAAGCAAGGGCGTCGTCAACGACAGCCTGCACTGGCTTGGCATCATCGATGAGCCGTTGCGCCTGATCTACAACCGCTTCGGCGTCTGCGTGGCCATGACCCACGTTCTCCTGCCATTCATGATCCTGCCGCTCTACAGCAGCATGAAGGCGATCTCGCCGGCCTATATGCGCGCCGCAGCCTCGCTCGGTGCGCCACCCCTCACCGCCTTCCTGCGGATCTACCTGCCGCAGACGCTGCCCGGCATCGGCGCGGGGAGCCTGCTCGTCTTCATCCTGGCGCTCGGCTACTACATCACGCCGGCCCTCGTCGGCGGCGCAGCCGACCAGATGATCAGCTACTTCATCGCGCTCTACACCACCGAAACAGCCAATTGGGGCCTTGCTTCGGCGTTGGGCGCGGTGCTGCTGCTCGCCACAGTTCTGCTCGCGCTCGTCTACGGCAAGCTGGTGCAGGGCCAGCAGGTCACGGGAGGAATGAAGAATTGAGCGACACCGCTTCCCTCCGCACGCCCAGCCAGCGCATCGCCTGGACCGCGACGATCTTGATCTCCACGCTGGTGTTCATTTTCCTGATCACGCCGATCCTTGCGATCATGCCGCTGTCCTTCAGCTCCGGTTCGTACCTCACCTATCCGCTGCCGGGCCTCTCCTTGCGCTGGTACGACGACTTCATCAGCTCGCCGCGCTGGATGAATTCGTTGAAGAACAGCATGATCATCGGCGTCGCCTCGACCGCGCTGTCGATGGTGCTCGGCACGCTCGCAGCCCTTGGGCTCGCGCAATGGAAGAGCCGGTTCAAACCGCTGGTGCTGGCTTTCGTGCTGTCGCCGGTCGTCGTGCCCGGTGTCATCACCGCGGTCGGTCTCTATTTCTTCTTCGCGCCGATCGGACTGACCGGCAGCTATCTCGGCCTGATCCTGGCTCACACCGCGCTCGCCACGCCCTTCGTGGTGATCACGGTCGGCGCCACGTTGCAAAGCTTCGACACCAACCTGGCGCGTGCCGCCGCCTCGCTCGGCGCCTCGCCCCTCGAAGCGTTCCGCCGCGTGATCCTGCCGCTGATCCTGCCGGGCCTCGCCTCAGGCGCACTGTTCGCCTTCGCGACCAGCTTCGACGAGGTGGTGATCGTGCTGTTCATGGCGGGACCGGAGCAGCGCACCTTGCCACGCGAAATGTTCAGCGGCATCCGTGAAAACATCAGCCCGACCATCACGGCCGCGGCGGTGATTTTGACGACGGTCTCGGTCATCCTGCTTGCCACATTGGAAGGCCTGCGCCGGCGCAACGAGAGGCTCAGGAGTGGCGAAGGCTGAACGGGAGGCGCCGCTACTCGCTCTCCCGCTTGCAGCGAGAGGCGAAGGGAACACCGTGGCTCTCTCCTTATTTCCTAGCCCTCCGCATGCCTCCCTGCCTTTGCCCGCGCGACCGTTTCTCGCTACAACGGTCCCCGCAAACAAGCCCCGAACAACAACGCTGAGGGAGAAACGACATGCAAAAACTCATCGCCGCGGTCACGGCCGGCTTCGCCATCGCCGCCACCTGCGGCACGGCGCAGGCGCAGATTTCCGATAACGTCGTCAAGCTCGGCGTGCTCACCGACATGTCGAGCCTTTATGCCGACGCGACCGGCAAGGGCTCGCTCGCCGCTGTCGAGATGGCGGTGGCGGATTACGGCGGCAAGGTCGCAGGCGTGCCGATCGAGATCGTGTCCGCCGATCACCAGAACAAGCCCGACGTCGGCGTCAACATCGCCCGCAACTGGTACGACAACGACAAGGTGGACGCGGTCATGGACGTGCCGACGTCCTCGGTGGCGCTGCCGATCTCGGCGCTGACGCGCGAGAAGAACAAGATCAACATCAATTCCGGCGGCGGCTCCTCCGACATCACCGGCGTGGCCTGCTCACCCAACACGGTGCACTGGACCTACGACACCTATGCGTTGTCGAACGTCGCCGGCAAGGCGATGGTGAAGCGCGGCGAGGATACCTGGTTCTTCATCACCGCCGACTACGCCTTCGGCATGGCGCTCGAGCGCGACGCGGCCAACGTCGTCAAGGAGAGCGGTGGCAAGGTGCTCGGCGACGTCCGGCATCCGCTCAATTCCTCGGACTTCTCCTCCTTCCTGCTCCAGGCCCAGGCCTCCAAGGCCAAGGTGGTCGCGCTGGCGGATGCCGGCGGCGACACCACCAATGCGCTGAAGCAGGCGGCCGAGTTCGGTCTCACGCAAGGCGGACAGAAGATGATCGCGCTGCTGCTGGAAATCACCGACGTCCACTCCCTCGGCATCAAGGCAACCCAGGGCCTGATCGTCACGGACGCGTTCTACTGGGACAGGGATGACGAGACGCGCGCCTTCTCGAAGCGCTTCAACGACAAGGTCGGCCACATGCCGACCATGATCCAGGCCGGCCTCTATTCAGCGACCATGCACTATCTGAAGGCGATCGAAGCCATCAAGACCGATGAAGCGCCGAAGGTGATGGAGCAGATGCGCAAGACGCCGGTCAACGACTTCTTCGCCAAGAACGGCAAGATCCGCATCGACGGCCGCATGGTCCACGACATGTATCTGTTCGAGGTGAAGAAGCCGGAAGAGTCCAAGGGCGACTGGGATCTCTACAAGCTGATCGCCACCGTCCCCGGCGACGAAGCCTTCCGCCCGCTCGACAAAGGCGGCTGCCCGCTGGTGAAGTGAGAAAAAGACACGACAGCGCGCCCGGTGACGAACCGGGCGCGCTTCGCTTTAGGCACTCACGTGATCCTATTTACTCCGAGTACTTGAACTCGGGCATGTTCTTCAGCTGGTCCTTTGTCGCGTTGAACACGGCGTGATCAGGATACCACTTGGACGATGAGCTGCTCGTGGTGGTCGCCGTCTTTTCGGTGCCGGTCGCAGCACCGGTGGTCGTGGTCGCAGCCGGCTTGGCGTTCGGGTTCGTCGTGGTGCTGGTTGAGGCCACGGCCTCATTGACGAATTTCAGCTTCTCATAGGGCACGGCGACGAGATGCTCGCCCATGCCGAGGAAGCCACCGACGCCGATCACGGCGATCTTGACGTTGCCGCTCTTGTCCATCAGCAGATCGTTGATCGAGCCGATGTTCTCGTTGGCATCGTTATAGACCTTGATGCCGTCCATCTTCGATGTACGCCATTCACCGGACGTACTCGTCGCCGGGGTGGTCGCGGTCGAAGCGGTGGGCGCCTTGTCGGTGGTGGAGGGATTTTGCGCAAACGCAACGGTCGCAAGCAAAGCGGTGCCGGCAAGGCCGGCGGCGATTGATTTGATCAACATTGTTGTCCTCTCCTTCAGCAGAAAACTTGTGCGGAGAGAACAGCCACGGCCACGCCCAGTTCCTCGCGTGCGGCAATTTCGTTGCCCCATCCGTTGCATGCTCGCGGCGGTGCGGCGCGAAGAAAGTTCCTGCTCAGGAACGTGGGGACGACGGTTCCCCGCCGACGATCATGCGCCCTGGGATGAAGCATGTTCGCGGCGAGGAACGCGCCGACCGGGGTCGCGCAGGTCAGCTCCTGGCGTCGATCAGCAGCGCCGAAAAATCCGAACTGTTCGACGAGCCCGTCGCGCTGCCATTGGCGCCGTAGGACGAGCGCGAATGATTGCGACTGCTGCAGCGCCTGGAGAACCTGCTCGAGGATCTTGGCCGTGCTGCCGTCGGTGGAGTTGCTGCTCGTCGGATCCGTCGACGACGAATCCGAAGAGCCGTCATCCGACGGCGGCGGACCGGGGGGCGGGCCGCCCGCCCCGCCGGGGCGCTTGGCGAAGGCGGGTGTTGGCTGGCGGAGGCCGCTGAAATCGAAGTCATGATGGCACGGTGGCTTTTGCGGGTTTCGTACGCGACTGCGCCACGCTATGGTTAACGGGCTTAACGCGACCTTGCCGTGCGGAGACGCTCGTTTGCGGGGTGTTGCGGAGATGAGGCCGGAAACAAACTGAAACAAAAATCTTCGCCTTTTGGCCCGAATCTTGGACAAACAAGGCCCATGGCCGTTCCCTCTCCCAACATCCTGGTCGTCGAGGACGACCGCGAAACCCGGACGTTGATCGCGAAATATCTGCGCAACAACGCCTGCAACGTCACCGCCGTGAGTGACGGCCGCGAGATGTCGCGTGCCATGGCCGACCACCGCGTCGATCTCATCATCCTCGACGTCATGCTGCCCGGCGAGGACGGTCTCAGCCTGTGCCGCAAGGTGCGCTCGGAAGCACAGACGCCGATCATCATGCTGACCGCGCGCGGCGAGGACGTCGACCGCATCGTCGGCCTCGAGATGGGCGCCGACGATTATTTGCCGAAACCGTTCAACCCGCGCGAGCTGCTCGCCCGCATCAACGCCGTGCTGCGGCGCCAGGCCTCCGCCCGGGCCGCAAGCTCGATCGAGGGCGCATCCACGCTCGCCTTCGAAGGCTGGCGCATCGATTTGCGCCTGCGCGAGCTGCGCAATCCGGAAGGCGCACGCGTCGCCGTGACCAGCGCCGAGTTCGACCTGCTGCGGACCTTCTGCGAGCGTCCCGGCCGCGTGCTGTCGCGCGACAGCCTGCTCGACCTGACCCAGGGCCGCAGCACCGGCGCGTTCGAGCGCTCCATCGACGTGCTGGTCAGCCGCATCCGCCGCAAGATCGAGCCCAATCCGGCCGACCCCACCATCATCAAGACGGTGCGCTCCGGCGGTTATCTGTTTACGCCCAGAACGGAAGCGGTTACGACGCCCCCGAGCAACTGAGGGGGATTTGGACGATGAAGCCGTTCGGGTTCTTCCACCTCAAGGGCATCAGCGGCCAGATTGCCGCGCTGGTGCTGGCTTCGACCGTCACGCTGCATCTCGTCGTCACCACCGCGTTCCTGATGAGCCGGCCCGACCATGCCGACACGCCGCCCGACGGCGCGCATCAGCTGACCGATGCAGCGCTGCTGCTCGGCTCGGCCAGGCCGGACGACCGACCGCGCCTGATCGCGGATCTCGCGCGCGCCTTCCCGAAGCTCGATCTGGAGACGCACGCGCCCGGCACGGCTGACGTGATCGAGGACGGCGACAGCCAGCACCTGCACGGGCTGCGTCGCCATCTCGGCCGAGGCTACAAGGTGGTGCAGCTCGCGCCCCGGGGCGGCGCCCGTCGCATCGGCGTGCAATTGCCTGACGGCACCGTGATCGCGGGCCATGTCGAGAGCAGTCAGCGTCCGTGGTTCTGGGGCGCGCCGTGGCTGATCACGTTGATGACCGCCTTCATCTGCATCAGCGTGCTCGGCCTGTGGGCGGCGCGCGCGCTGGCGACGCCCTTGTCGTCCTTTGCCAAGGCGGCCGAGAATTTCAGCCTGGACGGCGAGGCAGATCCGCTGCCCGAGCGCGGCCCCGAGGAGATCCGCTCCGTCGCCCGCGCGCTCAACCGCATGCATGAGCGGATCGCACGGCTGATGTCGGATCGCACCAAGATGCTGGCCGCGATCAGCCACGATCTGCGCACACCGATCACGCGGCTGCGCCTGCGCGCCGAGTTCATCGAGGACGAGAGCAACCGCAAGCGCATGCTGATCGACCTCGACCAGATGCGCTCGATGCTGGAAAGCGTGCTGTCGCTCTTGCGCAACGACCGCAAGATCGAAGCGATCACGCTGGTCGATATCGCCAGCACGCTGCAGCTCATTGCCGACCAGTTCGGCGACATGGGCCACGTCGTGCACTATGACGGCCCTTCATCGGCGACGGCCGCCGCGCGCCCCGACGATCTGCATCGCGGCGTCACCAATCTGGTCGAGAACGCCGTGCGCTTCGGCGCCGAGGTGACGATCCGCCTCGACGTATCAGACACCAGGCTCGTCATCGACGTCGAGGACGACGGCCCCGGCATTTCGGACGCGCGCAAGCACGAGATGCTGGAGCCGTTCGTGCGCGGCGACGACGCGCGCACGATGGACGATTCCACCGGCTTCGGCCTCGGCCTGTCGATCGCGCGCGCGATCGCGCTCGCCCATGGCGGCGAGCTGTCGCTGCACGACGGCCAGCCGCACGGGCTGATCGTGCGGATGCAATTGCCTGTTCGGCAGCAGCCGCGGCTGGCTGCGTAGGCATGATCGGGAAAGCGTGAAGCGGCTTTCCGGAACGATCATGCCCTCTTAAGGCAACTCAGGCTGCGAGCGGCGGATATTCGACGGCGGGCTCGTCGTAGATCGCGATGGCCTCGAACCGATAGTTGCAGGCGTGGCATGTCCAGAGATAGGACACTCGCCCTTCGCCCTGCTCGATCCAGTCGGGTTGCGCGATCGGCGCGCCGCATTGTGCGCACGGGTTCTGCGTGGGGATGTCGCCGATTTCTGCTCGGGTCATGGACGTCCTCCCGAATGCTGCTTAGGGATTTTTGGGCGAATGCAGGAATGGACAGACCTGCTGTCGCGTCCTGCACTCCGCCGGCGCTGAACCTAACCCAGGTTTGAGTCGTAAAAACGACGGCTCGGCGAAAATCACCGCTGGCGGCGTTTCGCCACATCATCGCCGTGTTCCCACGGCCTAAAGCGCATGGGTGCAGGTCCGTTCGGCTGAGGAACATTTAAATGAAAATCTTACGCGTCGCCGCCTTCATTGCGGCCGGACTGGTGTCGCCGCAAGCCGCATTCGCAGGCCAGGCCGAATACGCCGAGATGGTCGCGATGCATGCGCACGCCAACGGCGTGCCGGAGGCGCTGGTGCATCGCGTCATCATGCGCGAGAGCCGCTATCAGCCGGGCCTGGTCGGCCATGGCGGCACCATCGGGCTGATGCAGATCAAGCTCGCGACCGCCCGCGGCCTCGGCTACACCGGCGATGCCGCCGGCCTGCGCGACCCCAACACCAATCTCACCTATGCGGTGAAATATCTCGCGGGCGCCTACCACGCCGCCAATGGCGACCACGACCGCGCCGTGCGCTATTTCGCGGGCGGCTATTACTACGCTGCAAAGCGTCAGCGGCAGGAGATGGTGCAACAGGCGAGCTTCGAGACGAGCAACCAGGCCTGGCTCGAGCCCAATGGCAATCCGCAGCCGATGTTCGGCACCGTGCCGCACCGGAAGCTCGCCGATCACCTCCGCAACGCGCGGGCGCAGGCGCCCAACCGCTAGCCACCGTCATGGCCGGGACGAGCCCGGGCATGACGACCGATAACGCGTTGACACAGGCCCCCACAAGCCTACATTAGAGCCGTTCCGAGGGGTGCTCCGAGGAGGAGCTGAGATACCGCTAAACGGGCAAGCCTGCACTTCAGCAAGCCTGCCCAGGACCGCGGTGACCCTTTGAACCTGATCCGGGTCATGCCGGCGAAGGGACAGGGATGTTACAGACGACCAAGCGAGCGGATTCACCGGTATCCATCATCGGCGCAGGCATTGCGGGCGCGTGGCAGGCGCTGTTGTTCGCGCAGGCCGGCCATGCCGTGACGCTCCACGAGCGCGGTGACGCCGCCATGGCCGGTTCCACCAGCCATTGGGCGGGCGGCATGCTCGCGCCCTATTGCGAGGCGGAGGTCGCCGAACCCGTCATTTCCAGGCTCGGCCTGCGCTCGCTCGACATCTGGCGGCGCGAGCTGCCGGATACGCCCTTCAACGGCTCGCTGGTCGTCGCCCATCCGCGCGAGCGCAACGACTTCGAGCGCTTTGCCCGGATGACCGAGGGGCACCGCCGGCTTGATGCCGCAGGCCTTGCCGCGCTCGAGCCGTCGCTGGAGGGCCGCTTCCGCGATGCGTTGTTCTTCCCGACCGAGGGTCATGTCGAGCCGCGCCGCGTGCTGCCGAAACTGCACGCGCGCATCGTCGCCGCCGGCGGCACCATCAGGTTCGGCAGCGATGTCAGCGCGAACGATCTCGCCAACCTTGATCCCGAAGGCCTGGTGATCGACTGCCGCGGCCTGTCCGCGCGCGACGAGCAAAGCGAGCTGCGCGGCGTCAAGGGCGAGATGATCCTGATCGAGACCAGCGAGGTGCAGCTGGCGCGCCCGGTCCGCCTGATCCATCCGCGCTGGCCGCTCTACGTGATCCCGCGCGAGGACAATCTGTTCATGCTGGGCGCGACCTCGATCGAGACCGAGGATACCGGCGTCAGCGTCCGCTCCGCGCTGGAGCTCTTGGGCGCGGCTTATGCCGTGCATCCGGCGTTCGGCGAGGCGCGCATCGTCGAATTCGGCTCGGGCCTGCGCCCGGCATATCCGGACAATTTGCCGCGCATCGGCGTGCGCGGCGGCAAGATCAGCGTCAACGGGCTCTACCGCCACGGCTTCCTGCTTGCCCCCGCGCTTGCCGAGCTGACGCTCGCCCATGTCGAGCGCGGCCAGATCGACAATGAGGTGATGCAATGCGCGTGATCGTGAATGGTGAGCAGCGGGAGATAAGCTCGGCCAGCGTCGACGCGCTGCTCTCGGAGCTCAACTACGAGGGCACCCATTTCGCCATCGCGCTGAATTACGACGTCGTGCCGAAAAGCCGCTGGGCCGAGACCCACCTCAAGGCCGGCGACGAGATCGAGATCATCACGCCGCGGCAGGGAGGGTGAGGAAGATGCAGCTCGCGCCCCACACTCAGCTGTCATCGCCCGGCTTGACCGGGCGATCCAGTACGCCGCGGCTTCGCGATTCCAGCCGCGCCGCCGCGGAGTACTGGATCCCCGCTTTCGCGGGGATGACACTGTCATTCAAGGAGACACCTCGGACATGGTGACCTTCTACGGCAAAACCTTCGCCTCCCGCCTGCTGATCGGCAGCGCGCTCTATCCCTCGCCCGCGATCATGCAGGACGCGATCCGCGCGTCGGGCTCGAACATCGTCACGGTGTCGCTGCGGCGCGAATCCGCCGGCGGCAAGGCCGGGGACGCGTTCTGGAAGCTCATCCGCGAGCTCGACGTATCAGTGCTGCCGAACACCGCCGGCTGCCGCAGCGTGCGCGAGGCCGTGACCACCGCCAAGCTCGCGCGTGAATTGTTCGGCACGACCTGGATCAAGCTCGAAGTCATCGCCGACAACGACACGCTGCAGCCTGAGGTCATCGGCCTCGTCGAAGCCGCCACCATCCTGATCAAGGACGGCTTTGAAGTGTTCCCCTATTGCACCGAAGACCTCTCGGTCGCGAACCGGCTGGTCGATGCCGGCTGCAAAGTCGTCATGCCCTGGGCAGCTCCCATCGGCAGCGCCAAGGGCATCATCAACCGCGATGCGCTGAAGCTGCTGCGCGAGCGGCTGCCCGACATCACGCTCGTGGTCGACGCCGGCATTGGCGCGCCGAGCCACGCCGCCGAAGCGCTCGAGCTCGGCTACGACGCCGTGCTGCTCAACACCGCGATCGCCAAGGCCGCCGATCCCGTCGCCATGGCGAAAGCCTTCCGCCTCGGCTGTGAGGCCGGCCGCACCGCCTTTGAGGCTGGGCTGATGAACGCCCGCGACTTCGCCTCCCCCTCCACCCCTGTCGTTGGGACCCCGTTCTGGCATGCCGTATCCTGATCGCAACGCGTATCCTGATCGCTTCTACCCCGTCGTCGACAGCCTCCCCTGGGTCGAGCGCCTGACCAAGCTCGGCGTCGGCACCATCCAGCTGCGCGCGAAAAATCTCGACGACGCGCACGCCTTGCAGATCGTCACCGACGCGCTGGCGATCACGCAAGGCACGCAGGCCAAGCTGGTGGTGAACGACTATTGGCGCGCCGCGATCGTCGCCGGCGCAAAATATCTGCATCTCGGCCAGGAGGATCTCGCCGACGCAGACCTCGAGGCCATCCGCGAGGCCGGCCTGTCGCTCGGCATCTCCACCCATGACGACGAGGAGCTCGCGACCGCGCTGAAGGCAAAACCGGACTACGTCGCGCTCGGTCCGATCTTCTTCACCACGCTGAAATCGATGCGTTTCGAACCGCAGGGCATTCCGAAGATCACGGAATGGAAGAAGCGCATCGGCGACATCCCGCTGGTCGCGATCGGCGGCATCAAGTTCGAGCACGCCGCGGAGATCTTTGCCGCGGGCGCGGATTCCATCGCGGTGGTCAGCGACGTCACCCAGAACGCCGACCCCGATGCCCGCGTACGGCAGTGGCTCGGCCAGGCTACGGAGGCGGCATGATGCATGTCCGTCCCCATTTGATCCGTCACCCTGAGGTGGCCGCTTCTTCAGCGGCCCTCGAAGGGCGACGGCCCGGCTCTTTCATCCTTCGAGGCACGCAAGTGCGCGCACCTCAGGATGACGAGAGCGACAGCATTCATACCAATTAGAAGGAGGATCCCATGAACATCCGCTCCAATCCCGACAAGACCGTCCCCGCCGTCACCACCGGCCCGCTTCCCTCCTCGCGAAAAATCTTCGCCTCGCCCGACGCCGCGCCCGATCTGCGCGTGCCGCTGCGCGAGATCATCCTGTCGGAAGGTGCCGGCGAGCCGAACCTGCCGGTTTACGACACCTCGGGCCCCTACACCGATCCATCCGTGACCATCGACGTGAACGCCGGCCTTCCCCGCAACCGCAAGCAGTGGGTACTGGAGCGCGGCGGCGTCGAGGAATATGAGGGCCGGCAGATCAAGCCGGAGGACAATGGCAGCGTCTCCACCGACAACGCCGCGCGCGCGTTCAGCGCCTATCACAAGCCCTTGCGCGGCCTCGACGGCCACAAGATCACGCAGCTCGAATTCGCCCGCGCCGGCATCATCACCAAGGAGATGATCTACGTCGCCGCACGCGAGAACCTCGGCCGCAAGCAGCAGCTCGAGCGCGCCGAAGCCGCGCTGGCCGATGGCGAGAGCTTCGGCGCCGCGGTGCCCGCCTTCATCACGCCGGAGTTCGTGCGCTCAGAGATCGCGCGCGGCCGCGCCATCATCCCCTCCAACATCAACCACTCCGAGCTCGAGCCGATGATCATCGGCCGCAACTTCCTGACCAAGATCAACGCCAATATCGGCAACTCGGCGGTGACCTCGTCGGTCGAGGAAGAGGTCGAGAAGATGGTGTGGGCGATCCGCTGGGGCGCCGACACCGTGATGGACCTCTCGACGGGGCGCAACATCCACACCACCCGCGAATGGATTTTGCGCAACGCGCCCGTGCCGATCGGCACGGTGCCGATCTACCAGGCCCTGGAGAAGTGCAACGGCGATCCCGTGAAGCTGACCTGGGAGCTCTACAAGGACACGCTGATCGAGCAGTGCGAGCAGGGCGTCGATTATTTCACCATCCACGCCGGTGTCCGCCTGCAATACATCCACCTCACCGCCAGCCGCGTCACCGGCATCGTCAGCCGCGGCGGTTCGATCATGGCGAAGTGGTGCCTGGCGCATCACAAGGAAAGCTTCCTCTACACGCATTTCGACGAGATCTGCGACCTCATGCGCAAGTATGACGTCTCGTTCTCGCTCGGCGACGGCCTGCGTCCCGGCTCGATCGCGGACGCGAATGACCGCGCGCAATTTGCCGAACTCGAAACGCTCGGCGAATTGACCAAGATCGCATGGGACAAGGGCTGCCAGGTCATGATCGAAGGCCCCGGCCACGTGCCGATGCACAAGATCAAGATCAACATGGACAAGCAGCTGAAGGAGTGCGGCGAAGCGCCGTTCTACACGTTGGGACCGCTGACCACCGACATCGCGCCGGGCTATGACCACATCACCTCGGGCATCGGTGCGGCGATGATCGGCTGGTTCGGCTGCGCCATGCTGTGCTACGTCACGCCGAAGGAGCATCTCGGCCTGCCCGATCGCAACGACGTCAAGACCGGGGTCATCACCTACAAGATCGCGGCCCACGCCAGCGATCTCGCCAAGGGCCACCCCGCCGCGCAACTGCGCGACGACGCCCTCTCCCGCGCGAGATTCGAATTCCGCTGGACCGACCAGTTCAACCTCGGCCTCGACCCCGATACCGCAAAAAGCTTCCACGACGAAACCCTGCCGAAGGAAGCCCACAAGGTCGCGCATTTCTGCTCGATGTGCGGCCCGAAATTCTGCTCGATGAAGATCACGCAGGACGTGCGCGACTACGCGGCGACGCTCAACGATCCGAACAGCGTGGGCATGTCGATGGCCGGCACCGCCGAAGACGGCATGGCCAAGATGAGCGCGAAGTTCAAGGAGATGGGCGAGAGCTTGTATCTCGATGCGGAGAAGGTGAAAGAGAGCAATCGGGTGTTGTGAGGGGAACTCTGCACTTACTCAAACCGAGGTCGGGCTGACAGCCCGACCTCTTTTACGAGTACTATTGCTTACACCAACGTAAATCATGTTTTGATCCACGCTACGCCGCTCAGCTCAGCGCCGCCAATTCACGCGCGAGATTGGCGCGGGCGCGGCGGTCGTATGTGGCGGCGAAGCTGGAGTCGGGATAGATGACCGGGCGGGCGGCGAACCGGCGCAACACCGCTGGCGCCGGCATAGGCGTCGCAGCGCGCCGGCTCCGCGCCCAGCTCGTAGGGTGGGTTAGCGTAGCGTAACCCACCACTTTGCATCCAAGGCCAGTCTAGACGTGGTGGGTTACGCCTTGCGCCCTCGCGCGTTGAAAGTCCATGCGTGTGGGCGGCTAACCCACCCTACGCAGCTACGCGGCTCAGCTCAGCGCCGCCAATTCACGCGCGAGATTGGCGCGGGCGCGTCGGTCGTATGTGGCGGCGAAGCTGGAGTCGGGATAGATGACCGGGCGGGCGGCGAACCGGCGCAACACCGCTGGCGCCGGCATAGGCGTCGCAGCGCGCCGGCTCGGCGCCCAGCTCGTAGGGTGGGTTAGCGTAGCGTAACCCACCATCTTGCATTCAAAGCCTCTCTAGACATGGTGGGTTACGCCTTGCGCCGTCGCATGTTGAACGACCAAATTTGTGGGCGGCTAACCCACCCTACGCAGCTCAGATCAACGCTGCCAACTCACGCGCGAGATTGGCGCGGGCGCGGCGGTCGTATGTGGCGGCGAAGCTGGAGTCGGGATAGATGACCGGGCGGGCGGCGAACCGGCGCAACACCGCGGCGCGGCCGGCGCGATAGTCGGCGTCGGATGAACTCCTGCCGGATGGCGGCGGCATAGGCGCCCAGTCCGTAGGATGGGTTAGCGTAGCGTATCCCACCATCTTGCATTCAAAGCCTCTCTAGACATGGTGGGTTTACGCCTTGCGCCGTCGCGCGTTGAAAGTCCATGCGTGTGGGCGGCTAACCCACCCTACGCAGCTAC
The DNA here is from genome assembly GCF_054058595.1 of Bradyrhizobium sp. USDA 4472. Classification (NCBI taxonomy): domain Bacteria; kingdom Pseudomonadati; phylum Pseudomonadota; class Alphaproteobacteria; order Hyphomicrobiales; family Nitrobacteraceae; genus Bradyrhizobium; species Bradyrhizobium sp. USDA 4472. The sequence continues at coordinate 4,358,464 of NZ_JBSSAM010000001.1, read as the reverse complement.
GCGGCTCAGCTCAGCGCCGCCAATTCACGCGCGAGATTGGCGCGGGCGCGGCGGTCGTATGTGGCGGCGAAGCTGGAGTCGGGATAGATGACCGGGCGGGCGGCGAACCGGCGCAACACCGCGGCGCGGCCGGCGCGATAGTCGGCGTCGCTGACATGGATGAACTCCTGCCGGATGGCGGCGGCATAGGCGTCGTAGCGCGCCGGCTCCGCGCCCAGGATGCCGAGGTCGATCGAGATCAGGATGGCCCCAAGGCGATCGTCGGCCTTCACCTCGTGCGTCCGCGTCAGGCGGATCAGGCGGCCGACCTCGCTGCTGATGTCGGCGCGCACGTGCCGTTCGGCCAGTTGTGCGCTGAGCTCTTCGTTGTCGAAGCGGGTCGGATCGTAGACGACATCGTGCCACCAGATCGCCTCGGACAAAATCTCGCGCTCGCTCGCCGAGAGGCCCTCGATTTGCGCGAGCACGGCGAGGCAGTCCTCGATATGTGCGAGGTTGTGGTAATGGCGGCCGGGTGCCGCATAGGCGGCGGCCAGTGCTTGGCGGTCCATCGCCGAGGTATAGGATGAATGCTGCGGAGATGGTAGCCATGGCTCAAGATGTCCGATAGCGATCTGCACCGCCTCCCCGACCAGCTCCGCGAAAATCTGCGCCTCGTCTTCGTCGGCACCGCCGCGTCGACGCGTTCGGCCGAGCTCGGGCACTACTACGCCCATCCCGGCAATCGCTTCTGGCGCGCGATCCACGAGGCCGGCATCACGCCGCGGCGCTATCAGCCAAGCGAGTTCGCCGCGCTGATCGAGCTCGGGATCGGCTTCACCGATCTCTCCAAATCGGGCGCGGGGATGGATCATCAGATCGCACCTGACACGATCGACGTATCCGGCTTCAGGGCAAAGATGAAGACGTACCAGCCGCGGACGATTGCGTTCACGAGCAAGAAGGCAGCGAGCTTGTTTTACGGCCGGGCGTCAGCTGCGATTTCGCTGGGGCGGCAGGTGCGCGATGCGAGCTTGCCGGAGATCTTCGTGCTGCCGTCGCCATCGGGGGCGGCGTCGGGACATTGGACGCTGGAGCCGTGGCGGGAGCTTGCGAGGTGGATTGGTTCTGATTCGTAGGGTGGGTTAGCTGCGCGGAAGCGCGAAGCGCGGGCCGCGCGGCGTAACCCACCGCTTCTGTCGCCGCGGAAACATACGTGGTGGGTTACGCCTTGCATTTTTCGCCTGATTCACGATCGCGCTTGCGGGCGGCTAACCCACCCTACGAGCCCGCGCCTACAAATCGAAGTTCGTCGGCATCATCACGACGTCGCGGATGGTCATGCCGCGCGGGCGCGTCAGCATGAACATCACGACTTCAGCCACTTCGCTGGCCTCCAGCAGGCTGCCCGAGTCCCTCGCGTCCTGCAGCTTCTCGGCCGGCCAGTCCGCGAGCAGCGCGGTGACGACCGGGCCGGGCGAGATCGAGCCGACGCGGATGCCGTGCTTGAAGACCTGGCGCCGCACGGTCTGGACGAAGCAGTTGATCGCCCATTTCGACGACGCGTAGACCGGCTCCCATGGCGTCGGAAAATGCGCCGCCAGCGAACTCGTGACGATGATGTCGCCGGTCCGGCGCGCGATCATGTGCGGCAGCACGTCGTGCACGTTCTTCATTACGACGTTGACATTCAGGTTCAGCATCCGGTCGATCGCCGTCACGTCGGCATCGACCAGATCGCCGCCGACATAGCTGCCTGCATTCGCATGCAGGATATCGAGCTGCCCTGCCCTTTCCAGGACGCGCGGGAGCAGCGTTGCGCAATCCCCGGGATCCAGGAGGTCGATAACCAGCGGCATCACGGCCTCGCCGTGCTTGTCGCAGAGCGCGTTGAGAGCCGCCTCATCGCGGTCGACCATCACCACGCGCGCGCCGGCGGCCAACATCGCCTCGGTGCTCGCGAGCCCGATGCCCGACGCGGCCCCGGTCACGGCGGCAATCTTGCCTTCCAATTGTCTTGCCATGAGATCACCATCCTGCTGAGGTCAGACAGTATAGCGATCTCAAACGAATTGGCGACGCGGATCACCGGCTTCGTAAGGCCGGTCAGGCCTTCTCCGATCGATCGACGTCGCACGCAGAGACTTGCAAGCGCCTCACGGCAGCGATACGACTTCGAGAGGAAGCACAGAGTGGTCCGGCCGGGCCTCACCCGGCGCGCATATGTCGAGGAAGCCGCCGCAAATGAGCGACGATCTCTCCGGTGTCTGGGACGGCACGTACATCCAGCCCGGCACGGGAATGGTCACGTTCACGGCGACGCTGGTCGAGGCCGGCGGTGCGCTGAGCGGCAGCGTGACCGAGCCCTGCTCGAACCCGCGCTGCCCGCTGCGTACCCACAGCGCCTCGATTACTGGCCATCGCTCAGGCCACGCCGTGTCGTTCGTCAAGCGCTACGAGCCGCCGGGTTACGGCTTCGACATCGTCCAGTACGACGGCATCATGAATGGAGAGGCGACCGAGATCGACGGTCGCTGGCGGCTGCCCGGCACCTCAGGCTCGTTCCTGATGATCCGCTCCAGCAAGCGCGCGCAGGCTGCCACCACCGATGACAAGGCCAAGCTGTCAGCGCGCTGAGAGCGAGATGAGATTGATTGAACCGATGTGAGCCGTGGACTTGGATCACCTCCTCCCGGAGGGAGAGGTGTTCAAGAGGCGGCCGGCTTGATTGATATGCGCAAAGAGGTGCCATCATGCTGACCCTCTATTCCTACCCGCAATTGTTCGGCGTCGCCGACAACAACGGCTACGGGCTCAAGGTCTACGCCTTCCTGAAACTGTCGGGCGTTCCGTTCGTGCATGAGCATGTGTTCGATGCCTCCGCGGCTCCGCGCGGGCAACTTCCCTATGTCGTCGACGACGGCGAGACCATCGGCGACAGCGAGACGATCATTGCGCATGCGATCGCCAGATATCACCTCACCATCGACGCCGCGCTGTCGCCGGCGCAGCGCCGCACCCATCATCTCGTCACGCGCATGCTGGATGATCTCTACTGGGTGATGTCCTATTCGCGCTGGAAGGACGAGCGCTATTATCCGGCATTTCGCGACGGCTTCATTGCGCAGCATCCGCAGATCGACGTAGATGGATTCGAGAAGGCGAAGGCCTACAACGCGCAGCGTTATCATTATCAGGGCATCGGCCGCTACACGCCGGAGCAGGCCTATGCGCGCGGGCTTGCCGATTTACAGGTACTCGCCGAGATCGTTCCGGCGACCGGTTTCGTCGATGGTGAGCGGCCGACCAGCTGCGATGCCGGCATCTACGGCTTCATCGCGAACATCCATTATTTTCCGATCCCGACGCCGCTGAAGGCGTTCGTCGAAGCGCAGAAGAACCTCGTCACGCATTGCGAGCGGGTTCATGCAATGGTGGGGGGAAAGTAGTTCGATCCGTCATTGCGAGCGTAGCGAAGCAATCCAGACTGTTGCCGCGGAGGAACTCTGGATTGCTTCGCTCGCAACGACGGCGTTGATGCACCGTTTAGCGCATCGTGATCGCAAGCCCGCTCAGATCCGCATTCGCCATCAGGCCGGTCTGATAGCCCGACAGCTCCAGCACCGCGCCCTTCTGGTTGGTCAGCACGATGGCGCGGGCGCCGCGGCCGACCGCGAGGCCGGCACCGGCCGCGCCGTAAACGCCGGCGACATCGGAAGGCCTGATGATGTTGGAGACACGGCCGCGCAACACGGTCTTGGAGCCGCCGAAGACGAGGCCGTAGTCGAGGCCGCCGGTCGAGAGTGCATAGGAGCGGCCGCGGAAGTTCAGCACGCCCGAGCCGCCCGAACCGCCGATGATCCAGCCCGCCTTGTAGATCGTCAGCACCACGGTGCCGCCATCGGCCATCGCCGAGGTCGTGAGGCCGGCCAGCGCGGCCAAAGCGACGAGCGCGGCACGCAAGGTGGAAGCAAACTTCATGGGGCGTCTCCGGAGGCTATTTTTCTGCAGGGGATAGCGAATCAGAAACCGCAATTTACCTGATCGATCGCGGCGGCAACATGAAGGGGCACCCGCATCACCCCACGATGCCATCCTGCCGATGTTTTGCCCGACGGGTCAAGACGAATTTTTGTTTTACCGAATTCGGCCGGCCATTGATTTCTACTGTGCATGGGGTTGTTTTCGCGCTTTCGTATCGGAGCACGCGGCCCCGCTTCTGACATATCCGTGAACGGCCCTGCCGCGGCTTGCCAGAGGCGCCGTTTTGCCGCACCAGTTTCCTCGCCACGTTCCCATAGGAGATTTTTTTCATGCGTCGCGTTTTCGCCCTTTGTGCCGTTGCCGGCATCGCCAGCTCCGTCTTCGCCGTGCCCGCGTCCGCAAAGACCGGCTATTACGTGATCCGCTGGGACAACACCGGCATCTGCCAGGTCTGGAACGAGGACCTCCGTTACAAGCCGCTGCAGTGGGGCGTCTCGACCTACAAGGTCGTCAGCAAGCCGCTCCCCACTTTCACTGAGGCGTCCGACCTCCAGATCAAGATGCGCGGCGAGCGTCGCTGCACGCTCTGATCGGGTCCGGCCAGTCCGGTTCGGGGGCGGGTTGCGTGAGCAGCCCGCCCTTTGCTTTTGCGCGTGCGCTTTGAACCCGATCAGCACACCGAACTACTCACATCTTGTCCGGGGCGCAGCTGAGGCGCCCCGCGATCCCCCTCCCCGTCATTGTCGGGAGGCGCATCACATCTTTCATTTTGAGGAGCTGATCCATGCGTCGTATTTCCATGCTTTGCGCTGCCGCCGGTCTCGCCGCTGCCGCCTTCGTGGCCGCGAGCCCTGCCGAAGCCGGCTATCATTTGGTCCGCTGGCACGACAGCGGCGTGTGCCAGATCTGGGACGAGAGCATCCCGACCACGCCGTGGCCGGCCGGGTATCATCGCGCCAGCGCCTCGGTGCCGACCTTCCTGGACGCACTCGCGCTGAAGGATCACGCGTTGAAGGCCGGCCACTGCAGCTGGTAGGAATTCGATCGGCGGACGACAAGAAGCGGGCCAGGATGCGATGCCAGCATCCTTGCCCGTGCGTTTTTTACCTCGCAGACGAGCTGAGCGTCGTCACGCGTCCTTGTGCGCGCCGGGATGGATCAGAACATCGCGCGCGGCGGAGAGGTCGATGAAGGCCTGTGCGCTGCCGCCCCGGTCGGGATGCATGCCCTTGGCGGCACGGCGATAGGCCTGGTTGATGTCGTCGCAGGTGAGCTGCACCGCGAGCGGCAGGCCGAGCATCTTGCGCGCACGATCCTCGCTCGACAGTTTCTTCGGTGCTGCGTTGCGCCGGCCGAAGCGTGGCGCGGTCAGATCGTGGATGACGTCGAGAATCACCCCGACACGGCGCCGGGCCGCCAACGCGACGCCGTGGTCGTCGGTGTCCGCGGCCTGACGCAGCACGGGCAGCGCCTGCTCGGCGGCCTGCCGCAACATCACATCGGTGCTCATCCTGATGATCTCGGCCACCAGCCGGGCGGCCTCGGCCCAATCGGCGCCGTCCGTCGACCGCAGCCGCTCGAGAGCGAGTTTCCAGGATTCAAGCCGTTCCATCATGCGCGCAACGTTTAGCAACGGAAATCAGTATGCCAAGGCCGCCGTTTCCGACCGCTTAATTTCGAGTTAGCCTTTCATGAAACTTAGAAACGAATCCGGAAGGAAATCGCCATGGCATTGCTCGCAAACCACATCGCCGTTGTCACGGGCGCCGGCTCCGGCATCGGCCGGGCGATCGCCGCCGGCTACGCCCGCGAGGGCGCGCAAGTCGTGCTGCTCGACGTCAACGCCGACACGGTCGCCGAGGCCGCCGAGGAGATCCGCAAGGCCGGCGGCAAGGCCGAGAGCTTTGTGCTCGACGTGACCCGGCGCGACGATTGTTTCGCGCTGGCGAAGCAGGTCGCCGAAAAGGTCGGGCAGGTCTCGATCCTCGTCAACAATGCCGGCATCACGCGCCGCAACGCCTTTACCGCCGAGACCGAAGCGGTGGCGAAAGACTGGAACGACATCATCTCGCTCAACCTCAACGGCGTCTTCAACATGACGCAGGCCTTGCTCGCTCCCCTGCGCGCCAGCAAGGGCCGCATCGTCAATATCGGCTCGATCCAGTCATTCATGCATCTGCGGACACCAAGCTCGGCGGCGTACACGACCTCGAAGCACGGTGTGCTGGGCTTCACCAAGGCACTCGCAGTCGAGCTCGGCAGGGAAGGCGTGCGCGTCAACGCGATCGGCCCGGGCTTCATCGAGACCAACCTGAACGCCAATGTGCGCGCCACCAATCCGGCGCTGGTACAGGCCTTCATCGAGCACACCCCGCTCGCACGCGCCGGCAAGCCCGAGGACATCGTCGGCCCCGCGCTCTTCCTTGCGTCGGACTTGTCGGCCTATGTCACGGGAACGATCGTGATGGTGGACGGCGGATATCGGACAGTGTGAGCGAGATCGGGCCACCTTGCTATGCATTTTGCGCCAATCGCGGCGTCGCGGCGGCATTCTCAAGGTCAATTCGTGCGATGTCTCGCGATTTAACCTTTCGTTAACCAAAACCATCGACCGTAGATCTACGGCTTGGGGATCGCTTGTTCTCGATCCGCTTCCAACGGTGGAAGCGGGCGTTGATCGGGGAGTTCGTTGATGACCACTGTTCATGTCGCCGCGCCCGAGCAGGGCGGATACTTGCTGCCCCCCAACAAGATCGTTCCGCTGCTGATCGGTGCGACCGTCGGCGAGATCGAGCGCGAGCTCGTGCTCCAGACGCTGGCACGCTGCGACGGCAATCGCACGCGGGCCTCGCGCGTGCTCGGCCTGTCGGTGCGCACGCTGCGCAACAAGATCAGGACCTACGCGGCGTCCGGCATCAAGGTGCCGGCTTATCACGATTGACGCGTGAGGGCCGCGCGCCGTCCCGCCGATCGATGTTGATCCAGCCCGGCATGATGCGTGGGCGGAATTGCTGCTGTCGTCAAACGCCGCTAAGTAGCTTGCGTGCGCAGAAGGAGCGGCGGCGTGGCAGACGATCAGGGACGGCAGGGACCTCCGGGTCCGCGCGGGCGGCAGGGCGAGCCGGGACGGCCGGGACCGCAGGGTCATCCAGGCAAGCGTGGCCCTGACGGCGCACGCGGCAAGCCCGGCCCGCAGGGCAAGCCGGGACCAGTCGGAAAGGCCGGTCCACAAGGCAAGGCCGGTCTGCCGGGCAAGCCAGGCGACCCCGGTCCGCGCGGAGCCGCCGGACCGCAAGGCCCCGCCGGTCCTCAGGGCCCGCGCGGCGAGGCCGGTCCGGCCGGACAATTGCCATCCATCGAGCAGATTCTGCCGTGGCTGGAGCAGCTGTTCGACGCCTGGGACGAACGCCGCCGCCAGCGCGAGCAGGAGGCCGCCGAGCGCGCCGCCCTCGAAGCCGCGGTCCACGAGGGTGAAGACGCCACGGTCAGCGACGACGACACCGCGAGCGACGAAGCCGAAGGCGACGAGCACAAGAAAAAGAAGAAAAAGAAGAAGCACGCTCACAAGGGCTGATGGCGCTGCTACTTCGCCTGGTCCTCACGCCGCGGCACCATGCCCATGCGCTCGAACTGCCAGCGCATGGCACGGTACCAGAGATAGCCGACCGCAGCGCCGCAGACAGCGAAGATCACCACGTACTCGCTCGAGAACGAGCCGCTCCACCACATCATCCACGAGGTCCACAACATCGTGAAAACGATGGCACCTGCTTTCAGCGGAAGAAACGGTCGGCTCATCATCGTGCTCCGGTTGTCAAAACCCCGGCCCACATCATTGCGCGTGAGGGTCGCCGCCTCCGTGAGCCAGATCACGGTAGCACCTAGCCGAAGCGCAGCCGCGAACGCTCCTTCGCTTTCTCCGCCTCGACCTCGCGGTCGCGGGCCGGTGCATGGGTGTGCAGCGAGGTCAGAAGCTTCCGCGCAGCTTCCGAGACCTCCGCAACAGCGCGATCGAAGGCCGCTTCATTCGCCTGCGAAGGCTTGTTGAAGCCTGACAGCTTGCGCACGAACTGGATCGCGCTGGCATGGATCTCATCCTCCGTCGCCGGCGGCTCGAAATTGAACAGGGTCTTGATGTTACGGCACATGCAGTCTCTCCAGTCTCTCCGGCGGCTTCCTCTTAAGACGATCGGCGGAGCCGAAATCCTACATCCTTCCGGCTCGTTCTGCTAAGGTCCATGTCAACGCGGCCGCTTGGTGTGAGCCGCAAGGGAGAGGAACATGAAAGCTTCTTGCGCGGCCTGCGGCTCGTGATCGGCAATTCGATGGGCGGCGTGCAGACTTGGATGTGGGGCGAGAAATATCCGAAGGACATGGACGCGCTGGTGCCGATGGCTTCGCAGCCGACCGAGATGGCGTCGCGGAACTGGATGCTGAGGCGGATCATGCTCGACACCATCAGGAACGACCCGGATTACGAGGGCGGCAACTACACCAGCCAGCCCCGCATGATGAAATACGCCATCACCGCCTACGGCATCGCCAGCAGCGGCGGCACGCTGGCCTATCAGCAACAGGCGCCGACCGCGGCCAAGGCCGATGAGATCGTCGGGGAGCGCCTTGCGACGCCGATCACGACGGATGCCAACGACTACGTCTACCAGTGGGACTCCTCGCACGACTACAATGCCGCCGAGAAGCTGGAGACAATCGAGGCTTCGCTGCTGCTGATCAATTCTGCCGATGACGAACGCAACCCTCCCGAGACCGGCATCACGGACGCCGCGATGAAACGGGTCAAGAACGGCAAGCTGTATCTCATCCCCGCAAGCACCGAGACGCGCGGCCACGGCACCACCGCCAACGCAAAATTCTACAGCGAGCAAGTCCGGCAATTGCTGCAAACCGCGCCGCAGCGCACGATGTAGGCGTCGTCGGAACTCGCCGCAGCGGCATCATCAGCATCGCTCGTACCCGCGGACGCGGCTCTGATTTCGTTGGCTGGGGACAGCCGATCGGGTAGTTTGGCTCCGAACCCATGCGGAGGCACGCCGTTGACCGATCTTTGCGCTGAAGACCTCGCCACCATCTATGCGAAACCGACGCCGCGCGTGATCGCGAAAGCGCGTCCTGCGATCGACGTGCATGCGAGGAGATTTATCGAGATGTCGCCGTTCTGCGTGCTCGCGACATCAGGCCTCGATGGCAGCGTCGATGCGTCACCGCGTGGTGGCTGCGTTGGCTTTGTCCATGTCGCTGGCCCGAATCGATTGCTGATGCCAGACCGCGCCGGCAACAACCGCATCGACAGTTTTCGCAACGTCGTCGAGGGCTCGGGCTTCGTCCATTTGTTGTTCTTCGTACCCGGCATCGATGAGACGCTGCGCGTCGGCGGGCGCGGTACGCTAGCGGCCGATCCGGATCTGCTCGCCTCGATGGTTGAGTTCGGAAAGCCCCCACGCGCGGTGTTGAACGTCGCCGTCAGCGAAGTCTATTTTCATTGCGGCAAGGCGCTGATGCGCTCAAAGCTGTGGTCACCGGAGAAGGTGCAGCGCTCGGTAATGCCGAGCATCAGCCAGGTCATCCACGACCAGACCAGTCTCGGCGAGCCGGAAAGCCAGGAGATCGTGGAAGAGCGTTACAAGACGCAATTGTAACGAGCGCCCAAACTAAAATGTCGCCCCGGAAGGCGGGACGACATTGAAGGGTGCTGCTGACATGGATGCCGAAGGTTAGTGTCCCTCGCCCTCGAGCCCGCCAACGTGCTTCTGTGTGTAGAGTTCGAGGCCGATGCGGCCGATCAAATCAAGCTGGGTTTCCAGGAAGTCGATGTGGTGCTCCTCGTCGCTCATCAGCTTCTCGAACAGGTCGCGCGTGACGTAGTCCTTGACACCGTGGCAGTAGGTCGCCGCTTCCTGGTAGAGCGCGCGCGCGCTCATTTCAGCAGCGAGATCGCATTCGATGATTTCCTTCACATTCTGGCCAATGCGGAGGGGATCGAGCACCTGCATGTTCGGGAAGCCGTCGAAGAACAGGATGCGGGCAGTGAGCTTGTCGGCGTGCTCCATCTCCTCGATGGACTCCTTGCGCCAGACCTTGGCCATGTCGAGGAGGCCCCAATTGTCGAGGAACCGGTAGTGCAGCCAGTACTGATTGATCGCAGTCAACTCGTGACGCAGCGCCTTGTTGAGATAGTCGATGACTTTTGCGTCGCCCTGCATGGTTCACTCCAGCTCTTGCAGTCCAAAATCGGACCCGTCCGACTTTAGAAAGCTTCTAAATGACATTAAACATCAGAGCAATCAGCGACAGGACGCAGCCGTGGAAAAGCTGAGCCGAAGTTGCGGAAGCTCTTCAGCAGGCCGCGAGAGCGAACTGGACGGGACCGGCCGTCTCGTCGTTGGCGGCCACGGTGTGGCTGTGCGGGCAACCGGAACAGCACGAAGCGGCGCAGGGACCGAGCGCTTCGTCGATGATCGCCTTGATGGTGCGGGCGCACCGGCCGCACTCGGCGCTGCAGCCGAGACATCCATAGACCTGCTTGGCATGACGCACAGCATCATCGGACTCGGCGACGGCGGCGCGGATGTCGTCATCGCTCAGCACGTTACAGGAACAAACGATCATGGAAGCGGTAGGCCCTTCAGTGATGCGTCGTCATCGATATTTAAGGGGCCGCCCGGATGCAAAAGGAAAAACCGGTATTTCAAGCTATTCCAAACTGGCCCGCAGGCAGTCTAGAACGGCTCTAAAGCAGGGAGCTGCGCCGGATCAAGATAATCCCGACGGGCTTAATCGCCGCTCCCGCCACCGCCTCCGCAATCTCCGCCGCTGCTACCGCTATCGCCGGCGGAGCAACTGCCGCTGTCGGTCGAACTTCCGGAACTGTCGCTGGAGAACCAGCTTCCCGGTGAGAAGATGTCACTCGACGTACCCGAATAGCTGTCGCCGCTTCCGCTGCCGTCGCCACTCGTTCGGGCGCGCGGACGTGGCACGCGGTTCTGCAAATGGGTGATCAGGGCATAACCAACCACGCCGACGGCGCCGAGCGCGATCAGGGCATTGGTCAGGGCGCTCATCCCGTCTCCTGGGCTTGGATCTCGTCCAATTGGTCGCACATGGCCCACAGACCGTTCATTGATCGTTCAAGCGAAATATGGAACTTTAGCCCCGAGAGTTCCGCATTCGCTGTGAAAGGGCCGAGCCAATGAAGACGACGTTTATGGCAGTCGCTGCCGCCGCCACCCTGGTCCTGACCGCGGGAACGCCGGCCCATGCTCAGCGCGGCGTCGCTGCTGGGGTTGCTGCCGGGATTATCGGTGGGGCCATTGTCGGCGGCGCTCTGGCTTCTCCGTATTATTACGGACCCGGCCCCGGCTATGCTTATGGTCCGGGATACGATCCTGGCTACTATCCGCCCCGCTACTACGCGCCGGGTCCCGGCTACGTCGCCGATGACTATTATGGCGGCGGTTGTGTCTGGCAGAAGCAGCGCTTCTGGGACGGCTACGCCTGGCGCGTCCGCCGCGTCCGAGTCTGTGGCTGAGGCGCACCCGACCGCTCGCCCTGCCCCATTCAGCCGGGCCGGTTCAGTACGGATGCGCCGTTCATTTCCGGGCCCGAAAAAGACCGCTTTTTCTCGTCACAGCTCCGTGCGCGTTTACCGTGGATTGACCATTTGCGCGCTTCCTAGCTGCAAGACCAATTCCATCAGCGTGTACGTAGACCTTTGAACCCCGGACGTTCCGAACAAGGGACGTCCTTCTCCCAGGAGAGCCAAGAGCATGAAGAAGACTATTGTTGCCGCCCTCACGGTTGCGACGGTCGCCGGTTCGCTGGTGACCGCCACGCCGTCCGCCCAGGCCCATGACGGCGTCGGCGCCGGCATCGCAGCCGGCCTGCTCGGCGGCGCGATCATTGGCGGCGCTATCGCCTCGAGCCGTCCGGCCTACGGTGGCCCGGTTTACGTCGCCGAGCCCGCTCCGCCCCCGCCACCCTGCTACTGGCAGCGCCAGCGGTACTGGGACGGCTACGGCTGGGTCGTTCGCCCGGTTCGCGTTTGCTACTGATCTGATCGTGAGACGCTCCCGAGCGCCGCGATCGATGCCCGGCCGAGACCATCGGCCGGGCTTTTTCTTTTGGGAAGCTGGTTCAGCGCGCTGCCTGGATCGATCGCAGCACGGCTTCGCTGGGCCAGCAATCGACCTTGAGCCCCGCCGACTTCTGATAGGCGCCCAGCGCGGCACGCGTCTGCATCCCCGCCTTGCCGTCGATCTTGTCCTTGTAGAGGCCGGCGCGCGTTAACCCACGCTGCATCGCCTCGACATCCGTGGTGCGCAGCTGCTTCGACGCCGACCATGGCGTCGCAAACGGCAGCGGGCTCGTCATGCGGTCGCTGAGATGGCCGACGAACAGCACGTAGAGGTCGGAGAAATTGTATTCCTTGATGACAAAGTAGTTCTTCGTCGTCAGGAACGCCGGACCGTAGATGCCCTCCGGCTGGAGCAGCGAAGCGGGCTGTGCCTGCTCGGCGGCACTGAGCTTCTCGCCACGCACCGGCACAAAGCCTTCACGCAGCCACTGGCCGATCGGTTTCGTCACCTCGGGCACGCCGACCGTGCAATCGACTTTCGCCGGCGCCTGCACCTCATAGGCCCAGCGCACGCCGCTCTGCCAGCCCTTGTTGACGAGTTGCTGCGCGGCCGAGGCCAGCGCATCCGGCACCGAGTGCCAGATGTCGATGCGGCCATCGCCGTCGAAATCGACGCCATGCTTGTAATATTCGGATGGCAGGAACTGGGTGAGCCCGGTGGCGCCCGCCCACGAGGAGCGCATGTCCTTGCGCGTCACCACGCCCTCGCCCAGGATCTTCAACGCGAGGATGAACTCGTTGCGATAGGTGTCCTTGCGGCGGCCGACATAGGCCTGTGTCGCCAGCACGCGAACGAGATCGTAGGGCAGCGTGTAGCGGCCGTAGTCGGTCTCGCGTCCCCAAATCGCCAGCATGACGGTTGCAGGCACGCCGGAGCTTTTCTCGATCTTCATCAGCGCGGCGTTGTATTTTTGCAGCAGCCGCTGCCCCTCGCTTGCGAGATTGGCGATGGAGGCTTCTCTGACATAGTCCGCCGGCACCTGCACGAATTCGGCCTGCGACGGCGCGCCGGTCTCGGGCCGCCCCGGCAGGATCAGATCGGGCAGCTTGTAGTCCGGCTCGAGCCCGCGGGTCTCTCGCTCGAACGTCGCACGCGAAACGCCCGCGGCCTGCGCTTCCGGCCAGAGCGAGGCGATGAACTGCGTGAAGGCAGCATCGGCGGCGCGGGCGGACGACCATCCGCAGGTGAGAACGATCACCACTGCGATGAGCGCCCGCCGCATCATGCCATCACCGCGTCAGCTTCTTGTACTTCACGCGGTGCGGGATGATGCTGTCCTGGCCGAGTCGGCGCATCTTGTCCTTCTCGTAATCCTGGAAGTTGCCTTCGAACCATTCGACATGGCTGTCGCCTTCGAAGGCCAGGATGTGGGTCGCGATGCGGTCGAGGAACCAGCGATCGTGGCTGATGATGACGGCGCAGCCGGCGAAATCCTCCAGCGCCTCTTCGAGCGCGCGCAGCGTGTCCACATCGAGGTCGTTGGTCGGCTCGTCGAGCAGCAGCACGTTGGCGCCTGATTTCAGCATCTTGGCGAGATGCACGCGGTTGCGTTCACCACCCGAGAGCGCGCCGACCTTCTTCTGCTGGTCGGCACCCTTGAAGTTGAAGGACGAGCAATAGCCGCGTGAGTTCACTTCCTTTTTGCCGAGCAGAATCAGTTCGTTGCCGCCGGAGATTTCCTCCCACACGGTCTTCTTGCCGTCGAGCGCGTCACGCGACTGGTCGACGTAACCGAGATGCACGGTCTCGCCGACTGTGATGGTGCCCTTATCCGGCGTCTCCTGCTTGGTGATCATCTTGAACAGCGTGGTCTTGCCGGCGCCGTTCGCGCCGATCACGCCGACAATGCCGCCGGGCGGCAGCTTGAAGGTGAGATCATCGATCAGGAGGCGATCGCCATAGCCTTTGCTGAGCCCTTCGAAATCCACCACGTTAGCACCGAGGCGTTCGGCGACGGGAATGATGATCTGCGCGGTCTGCGTCTGCTTCTCGTTTGCCTGCTTGAGCAGCTCTTCATAACGCTGGTAGCGCGCCTTCGACTTGGCCTGGCGGGCCTTCGGCGAGGAGGCGACCCACTCCTGCTCGCGCGCAATCGTCTTCTGATGCGCGGCGTCTTCGCGGCCTTCCTGCTCGAGCCGCTTCTGCTTCTGGATCAACCAGGACGAGTAATTGCCCTCATAGGGGATGCCGCGGCCGCGATCGAGCTCGAGGATCCAGCCGGTGACGTTGTCGAGGAAGTAGCGATCATGGGTGACGATCAGGATCGCGCCGGGATAGTTGCGCAAATGGCCTTCCAGCCAGGACACCGACTCCGCGTCGAGATGGTTGGTCGGTTCGTCCAGCAGAAGAAGTTCGGGCTGGTCGAGCAAAAGACGGCACAGCGCCACGCGGCGGCGCTCACCGCCGGAGAGCTTGGTCACGTCGGCATCATCAGGCGGGCAACGCAGCGCGTCCATGGCCTGATCGACCTTGCTGTCGAGATCCCAGAGGCCTTGGGCCTCGATCTCGTCCTGGAGCTTGGTCATCTCGTCGGCAGTCTCGTCCGAATAGTTGACGGCGAGCTCGTTATAGCGGTCGAGGATCGCCTTCTGCTTGGCGACGCCCTGCATGACGTTCTCACGTACGGAAAGCGCAGGGTCCAGCTGCGGCTCCTGCTCGAGATAGCCGACACGGGCCCCCTCGGCGACCCAGGCCTCGCCGGTATATTCCTTGTCGAGACCCGCCATGATCTTGAGAAGGGTCGACTTACCGGAGCCGTTGACGCCGAGAACGCCGATTTTGGCGTCCGGATAAAAACTCAGGCGAATGTTGTCGAGGACCTTGCGGGTCGGGTAGCTCTTGGTCAGGCCTTCCATGAAGTAGACGAACTGGCGCGCCATCGGTCCCGTGAAACCTTCAATTTGAGGAGATTTGCTTAGCCAGCGATGTAACGATCCTGCCTCCAAAGGGCAACGTTTTCCCTCCGTTCACCACGGATGAATACTGGGCGGACACCATCCGGACCAGATCCGGACAATTGAAACTATCTTTTAATAAATCAGGCCAAAGCTCGGTTTCGCGCGGCAACAGCGCCACCCGCTCAGAACGAACGGGGAGCACAGCGAGGCCCACCATGGCTCTGATCGAGACCCATCGTCTTCCCGTTCCGGCAGGAACCGGTCGCGCCTCGGCGCTCGTGTCCGAGGTCAAGGGCTTCTGGAAGCGTTTCTTCGCAACGGCCTTCAACCCGTACCGGCCCGAGTTGCACTACATGCGCGGCCCCGGCCCCGCCTGGCGCGCCAAGCACGGCATGGATGCGCCGATCCGGCTGAAGCCACGCGATCGCTAAGCCGCGCTCCGCTATCGGACTTTTGAAGACCCCAGACTGCTTGCGCGCGACGCTGATTACGCGCAACCATGGCCCGGTTCCGACGTGTCGCCCCGGTCGGCGCCGTCACCTCTCGCCATGGATGGACGCTGATGATGCGGCTGCGCTGTGCAATTCTCGACGACTATTTCAAGCTCGCCCTGGACGTCGCCGACTGGTCGAAACTGTCCGACCGTATCGACACCACGGTGTTCGGCCATCCCCTTAACTCCGAGCAGGCCGCGGCCAGCGCGCTCGCCGATTTCGACATCATCTGCGCGATGCGCGAGCGTACGGCGTTCCCCAGGAGCCTGTTCGACAAGCTGCCCAAGCTGAAGCTGCTGCTGACGTCAGGCATGCGCAACGCCGCGATCGACATGGAGGCCGCCAAGGGGCGCGGCGTAGCCGTCGCCGGCACGCAATATTCGCGCGACCCGACCGCACCGCTGGCCATGGGCCTGATCCTGGAGCTGACCCGCGGCATCGGCCGCGAGAATGCGCGCATGCATGCGGGCGAGCCTTGGCAGACTTTCGCCGGCGTGGAGATCGAGGGCCTCACCCTCGGCGTCCTCGGGCTCGGCAAGCTCGGTACCAAGATGGCGGGGATCGCCAAGGCGTTCGGCATGAACGTGATCGCCTGGAGCCCGAACCTGACGCCGGAGAAGTGCGCCGCGGCGGGCGTCGGCTACGCCACCAAGGAGGAGCTGTTCGCCAAGGCCGATATCATCACCATTCATGTCGTGCTGAGCGATCGCTCACGCGGCCTTGTCAGCCGCGCAGATCTTGCGCGGATGAAGCCGACCGCCTTCCTCGTCAACACCGCACGCGGGCCGATCGTGGACGAGCAGGCGCTGCTCGAGGCCTTGCAGCAGCGCAAGATCGCGGGAGCGGGCATTGACGTGTTCTCGGTCGAGCCGCTGCCGGTCGATCATCCCTTCCGCAAGCTCGACAATCTGGTGCTGACACCGCATCTCGGCTACGCGACCGAGGACGGCTTGCGCATCCATTACGGCCAGATGGTCGAGGCGATCGACGCCTTCACCAGGGGCAGCGAGCCGCCGCGCAAGCTGGCCTGAGCGCGATGACGTCGGGATGATCAGTCATCGCGCTAGCTGTTTTTGCCGCGCTTCGCGTCGAAGCGACGACCGAGTGACCGGCGGCTCGAAGGAGGGGGACGAGCTGGCGGCCCAAGGCACCCGTGGCGCCCGCGACAAAGATTCGCATCCTGTGCGCTTCACATCCGTTGCAATCAGCCGGGACGTCGTGGAGCCGGACATGGATTCAGGCGAGCGAAGCCGGGAACGCGCATGCGTCAAATGATTGCGGCGCGTGGCCGAAGCATACGCGCCGCAATTGATCGAGCGTTTCGAGCCGGTCTAGCTAGCGTACCGTGACCGGCGCGGGCAGCGGCGGCACGACGGTCGGCTGCGTGCCGGGGACGGGGCCCGCCTGGGCGGCCATCGGAGCCGGTGCACCGGGCACAGGCGCGGCCGATGCGGTTGCCTGCGGCGGATTGCCCGGCATTACCACCACGCGGGTGCCGACCTTGACGCGATCGAACAGGTCCGAGACGTCCTCATTCAGCATGCCGATACAGCCCGAGGAGACGAATTTGCCGATCGTCGAAGGCTGGTTGGTGCCGTGGATCCGGTACACGGTCGAGCCGAGATACATTGCACGGGCGCCCAGCGGGTTGCCTTCACCGCCGGCCATGAAGCGCGGCAGATAGGGCTGACGCTCGATCATTTCCGCCGGAGGATGCCAATCCGGCCACTCGGCCTTGCGGGTGATCTTCTGCACGCCGGTCCAGGTGAACCCGTCGCGGCCGACGCGGACGCCGTAGCGGATCGCCCGGCCGTTGCCGAGGACGTAATAGAGGTAGGTGTTCGGCGTATCGACGACGATGGTCCCTGCCGGCTCCTTCGTCTGGAACGCAACTTCCTGGCGGCGCAGGTTCGGCGCCAGCTGCGCCGGGGCAGCGTCCGGCTGCTCCTCAGGCGGCAGGGAGGCGACCGACATGGGCCGGCCATCGGCGCCGGATTGCTGCGGGACCGCTCCGGTCGCGGTCGGGCCACCAACGGCTTCCGGCGGACGCATGCCGTCGCTGGCGGGCGCCTGGCCCGGGCGGTCGGCATAGATCACCGCGGGCGGAGCGGCGGGGCGGCCGTAGCGGGGATCGTCGGGCGACATCACCGGCCCCTGCGGCGGGGCGGCGGAATAGACCGGCGGAGCGCCAGCCGGACGGCCGTAACGCGGATCATCCGGCGACATCACCGGGCCCTGCGGCGGGGCGGCGGAGTAGACGGGGGGAGCGCCGGCCGGGCCGGTATAGCGCGGATCCTCAGCCGGACCGGGCGGCGGCAACGAAGCCCGCGGCGCCGCATCCTCGTCGTCGTCCAGCGAGTCGAAATTCGGGGTGCGGTCGCCAGGCCGATATTCGGCCGGGGCGCCGTAGCCCGGCGCCTGCTGAACCGGATAGCTCTGGGCGTGTGCAAGCGAGGTTCCCGCCGCAGCGACTGTTGCGGCAGCGCATATCGTCAGAAAATGTTTGATCATCATCGCTCTTGTATAGACCCCGGGCCCCGTCCGGACCACTGACGCGCCAGATGACCGAAGATAGCGGCACATTCAAGACATAACAGGCCGATTTGTGCCTGATGTAGCGATTTGTGATGTGATCGCACACAGTTGCCCCGTTGCATCACGGGGTGGAAATCGCATCACGCCGTTGATTGCCGGAGTTATCCGCCCCGTTTTTTACGAAACGGCACTGAGGTGTTGCGATATGGTCGAATCAGCCTGATTCGCCACTGCCTCGAGTTCGAATTCCCGCCTGGCGAACGCGGCACCCAGTACCGTCACCGCGTTCGGATGGCTCATGGGCCCTGGCCACACACCGCCGGGGCGGAAATTCGTAACCTGTCCATGCTTCCCGGCTTTCGCTTCCTGCTTGCCGCGATCCTGCTGTCTACCTCCATCCTGGTCTTCGGCTTAGGGGCCACCTCGCTGCTGCGCGCGACCCATGAGCAATATGTCAGCAATCCGTCCTGGCGGAACGGCCCGCAGGAGCAGGTGTTCGCGCAAGGTCCCGAGCCGGCCGAGCCGGTGCTCGCGACCCTGCGCGTCGAGCCCGCCGCAGCGGTCGCCATTGAGGCGACGTCCGTGGTGCCGGATCAGGTCCCGACCATCGCCCTGCCCGCGGTGGAGACCGGCCCCGAGCAGATGGCCGCTGTGACGCTGACAACCCAGCCTGAGCCTCAGGTCGCCGCTGTCGCTCCTGACATCGAGGCGGCTCCCGCCCCCACCGAAGCGCCAGCCCCCGAGCCGACGAAGAGCGAGGCAGCAGCACCCTCGCCCACCGACACACTCACTCCGGCCGACACGACGGCTGCCATCGCCGCCATCCCACCGGCCCCGACGCTGTCTGCCACCGACCTGCCGCGAACCGCGACACCGGCGCTGGCCTCGCGCGTGAGCGACATCGCGGCGGCCCGCCTGGCCGCGCTGAACGAGCTTGCGCCCAGGGCCGCCAAGAAGTCGCCGGCGAAGTCCAAGGCCGACAGCGCGGCGCAACAGAGCAAGCCGCGAGCGCACAAGCCGAAGAAGCGTCATCGGATCGTGCGGCGCCCGCCGCCTCAGCAACTCCAGCAGGCGCTCGATCCGTTCGGCCAGCAACAGCAGACGCTGGCCGCCACGGCCGCCCGAACGCGCTGACGTTACGCAGGCCCGGTCGCGATCGGCGGGCCTTTTTCCTGACCCCATTCCGACCATGAGCCGTCATAGAGCGCGGTGTCGGTGATTCCCAACCGATAGAGCGCGAGCGTCAGCACGCCGGCCGAAACCCCGGAGCCGCAGCTTGTCACGATCGGCTTGTCCAGCTTGACGCCAGCGCCGGTGAAGGCGGCGCGGAGATCGTCGAGCGGCTTCATCGTGCCAGTCGCCGCGTCGAACAGTTGGCCATAGGGAACGTTGCGCGCGCCGGGAATGTGGCCAGAGCGGATGCCGGCACGCGGCTCGGGCGCACGGCCTTCGAAGCGATCGGCGGCGCGTGCGTCGATCACCTGCTCCTTGCTGCTTTCGACGTTGGCGATCAACTGCTCCATGCTGCGCACGCGCTTCGGATCGTAGCTCGCCTCGAACGACGCCGGCTTCGGCTTGACCTCGCCGCTCTCCACGGCGCGCCCCTCGGCGCGCCATTTCTTCAGGCCGCCGTCGAGGATGCGCACATTGCGGTGGCCGAAGGCCAGGAACATCCACCACGCGCGCGGCGCGGCAACCCAGCCGCCGGCATCGTAGATGACGACGGTGTCGGCATTGGAGATGCCGAGATTGCCGACATCGCGACCGAACTGCTCGGCGCTGGGATACATGTGCGGCAGCGGGTTGGAATGATCCGACACCGCATCGACGTCGAAGAACACAGCGCCCGGCAGATGCGCGGCCAGATAGTCATCCTTCGGCAGCGGCAGCACGCCCGGCAGCTTGAAGCTGGCATCGAGCACCCTGACGTTGGAATCGTTGATGTGGGCGGCGAGCCATTCGGTGGAGACGAGGGGGTCGATGGCGGCGGTCATTGGCGTGCTCCGGCAGTTTTCTCAGTCGTCCCGGCCGGGCTTGTCCCAGCCATCCACGTTCTTCTTGCGGCAAAGACGTGGATGCCCGGGACAAGCCCGGGCAGGACGTCGTGCCTCGTTGTGTGCGTCCAAATCTAGGCTCTCTTCTTCGGCTCCCACGCTTCCGTGGGCCCACCGGCATCTCGCCAGGCGGCGTAGCCGCCGGCGATGTGAGCGACGGGCTTGAGGCCCATGTCCTTTGCGGTCTTGGCGGCGAGCGCGGAGCGCAGGCCACCGGCGCAGTGGAAGACGAATTTCTTGTCTTCCTGGAAGATCGGCTTCGCATACGGGCTCTGCGGATCGATCCAGAATTCCAGCATGCCGCGCGTGCAGGAGAATGCACCGGGGATGCGGCCGTCGCGCTCGATCTCGCGCGGATCT
Organism: Bradyrhizobium sp. USDA 4472; assembly: GCF_054058595.1. Classification (NCBI taxonomy): domain Bacteria; kingdom Pseudomonadati; phylum Pseudomonadota; class Alphaproteobacteria; order Hyphomicrobiales; family Nitrobacteraceae; genus Bradyrhizobium; species Bradyrhizobium sp. USDA 4472. The sequence continues at coordinate 4,338,008 of NZ_JBSSAM010000001.1, read as the reverse complement.
CTGATATCGACGATGACGACGTCACCGTTCTTGGAGATCTCGATGGCGTCCTTGGCTGACAGCGTCTCGATCTCGGCATTGGCCTCGTCGCAAAGCTGCTTGATGCCGCGGGTGATGTTTTGGGGCATGTGGTTCTCCCTCTTGTCGTCGTTCCCAGGCGCGCGTGCTAGTGCGTCAGTTCCTTCATCGCACCTTCGAGACCCTCGATCGTGATCGGGTACATGCGGTTGGCAAAGATGCGTTTGATGATGGTGGTCGATTCCGAATAGTCCCAGTGCTTCTGCGCGACCGGATTGAGCCACACCGTGTGCGGATAGGTACGGATGATGCGGTCGAGCCAAACCGAGCCGGGCTCCTCGTTGACGTGCTCGACCGAGCCGCCGGGCACCATGATCTCGTAAGGCGACATCGAGGCATCGCCGACGAACACGACCTTGTAGTCGTGCGGATATTTATGCAGCACGTCCCAGGTCGGCGTGCGATCGGTGAAGCGGCGCTTGTTCTGCTTCCACACGCCTTCATAGAGGCAGTTGTGGAAGTAGAAATACTCCATGTGCTTGAACTCGCTCTTCGCCGCCGAGAACAGCTCCTCGACCTGCTCGATATGCGAGTCCATGGAGCCACCGATGTCGAAGAACACCAGGAGCTTCACCGCATTGCGCCGCTCGGGGCGCATGTGAACGTCGAGATAGCCGTGATTGGCAGTCTCGCGGATGGTGGTGTCGAGATCGAGCTCGTCAGGCGCGCCGGTGCGCGCGAATTTGCGCAGGCGGCGCAGCGCCACCTTGATGTTGCGGATGCCGAGCTCGACATTGCCGTCGAGATCCCGAAACTCGCGCTTGTCCCACACCTTCACGGCGCGGTTGTTGCGGTTCTTCTCCTGGCCGATGCGGACGCCCTCGGGATTGTAACCGTGCGCGCCGAACGGCGAGGTGCCGGCGGTGCCGATCCATTTCGAACCGCCCTGGTGCCGGCCCTTCTGCTCCTCGAGCCGCTTCTTCAGGGTCTCCATGAGCTTGTCCCAGCCCATGGCCTCGATCTGCTTCTTCTCTTCCTCGCTGAGGTATTTCTCGGCGAGCTTCTTCAGCCACTCCTCGGGGATCTCCGCCTTCTCCATGGCGTCGAGCAGGCTCTCCAGCCCCTTGAACACGGTGCCGAAGACGCGATCGAACTTGTCGAGATTGCGCTCGTCCTTCACCAGCGAAGTGCGCGACAGGTAATAGAAATTCTCGACGGAATAGTCCGACAGGTCAGCGTCGAGCGCCTCCATCAGCGTGAGGTATTCGCGCAGCGTGACGGGGACCTGCGCATCGCGCAGAGACGTGAAGAATTGCAGGAACATGGGTGACAGATTGCCCGTCGGATGGCGAACGTCAAGGGGCGGAGACCGGCGCGGAGCGCTGGACCGGGAGGCTTTTTGCTCTAGAATTGCGGCTCTGAAGGGGTTGTTCGGGGAGCGTTTGCAATGGGAATCATCGCAGCACTGATCATCGGCGCGATCGCCGGCTGGCTCGCGGGCAAGATTGTCCACGGGGCGGGATTCGGGCTGATCGGCAACATCGTGGTCGGCATCATCGGCGCGCTGGTCGCCGGCTGGGTGCTGCCGCAGCTGCATATCGAGGTCGCGACCGGTACGATCGGCGCCATCGTCGATGCCACGATCGGCGCGGTGATTGTGCTCGTCATCCTTTCGCTGATAAGACGGGTCTGAAAGCATGACCGAACCAGGAACGGCCGCCATCTGCGGCCGTTCCCATGTCGGGGCCGGGCCATGAATTGGCAATGTCCGGCACGACGACCAACAGGGACGCGCAATGAAATTTACCGGCACCAAGGACTATGTTGCGACCGACGATCTCAAGGTGGCCGTCAATGCCTCGATCGTGCTGGAGCGCCCGCTCCTAATCAAGGGCGAGCCCGGTACCGGCAAGACGGTGCTGGCGGAGGAAGTGGCGAAGGCGCTGAACGCGCCGCTTTTGACCTGGCACATCAAGTCCACCACCAAGGCGCAGCAGGGCCTCTACGAATACGATGCAGTGTCGCGCCTGCGCGACAGCCAGCTCGGTGATAGCAGGGTCTCCGACATCAAGAACTACATCAAGCGCGGCAAGCTGTGGGAAGCCTTCACCGCCGGGCAGCGCCCGGTGCTGCTGATCGACGAGATCGACAAGGCCGATATCGAATTCCCGAACGACCTGCTGCTCGAGCTCGACCGCATGGAATTCCATGTCTACGAGACCGGCGAGACGATCAAGGCGAAGCAGCGCCCGATCATGATGATCACCTCCAACAACGAGAAGGAGCTGCCGGACGCCTTCCTGCGCCGCTGCTTCTTCCACTACATCAAGTTCCCCGACGCCGACACGATGGGGCGCATCGTCGACGTCCACTTCCCCGGCATCAAGAAGCGCCTGGTCGAGGAAGCGCTGCGCATCTTCTTCGAGGTGCGCGAGGTGCCCGGCCTGAAGAAGAAGCCGTCCACGTCCGAACTGCTGGACTGGCTCAAGCTGCTGCTCAACGAGGACATGAGCGTGGAGCAGCTGCGCGAACGCGACCCGCGCAAGCTGATCCCGCCGCTGCACGGCGCGCTGCTCAAGAACGAGCAGGACGTGCACCTGTTCGAGCGGCTGGCGTTCTTGAGCCGACGGGAAGTGTAGATCCCGTCATCCTGAGGTGCGAGCCGCGCGGCGCGAAGCGTCGCGAGGCGAGCCTCGAAGGATGAACGGCCGAGATGCAGCTGGGCCGTCGCCCTTCGAGGGCCGCTGAAGAAGCGGCGCCCTCAGGGTGACGGTGATAGATAGAGGCGCCCGCTCTCTCCTCCACGTCATTGCGAGCGCAGCGAAGCAATCCAGAGTCTTTCCGCGGTGGGATTCTGGATGGCTTCGCTGCGCTCGCAACGAGCGAGTGTGAGGCGGCTGCTCCCTCCTCCAACCCGCATCTCAGTCCCAGACACACCTTCGCATCCTCGAACGACCGCGCTTCGCGCAGTCGCTCGCCAACCCATGCTCCGAAGATGTCACGCCACCGCGGCGTCCGGAATCCGTGCCGCTTCCATCGGCGCCTTGCCGCGGATCAGATCCGAGGCGCGGTCGGCGATCATCATGGTGGAGGCGTTGAGGTTTGCCGAGATCATGCGCGGCATCACGGAGGCGTCGATCACGCGAAGGCCTTCGAGGCCGTGGACCCGGAGCTGGTCGTCGACGACCGCCCAGGTCGAATCCGCCGGACCCATGCGGCAGGTGCAACCGGGGTGGAAAGTGGTGGTGCCACGTTCGGTGGCGGCGGCGAGAAACTCGTCGTCGGTGTTGATGTTCGGACCGGGGAAATCCTCGTACGCGTAGTACGGCGACAGCGGCGCCGACTTCAGAAGCCGCCGCGCGAGCTTCATGCCGCCGACGATGACGCGGCGGTCGAGCTCGGCATCGAGATAATTGGTCTGGATGATCGGCGGCGCGAACGGATCGTTGGAGCGGATGCGGACGTAGCCGCGGCTCTCCGGGCGCTGCTGCCAGGAAGCGACCGTCATGCCGGGCTCGTCCTCGAGCTGGCCCTGCACGCCTTCCTTGTAGCTCGCCGGCGTGAAGGTGAGTTGCAAGTCGGAGCTGTCGGCGCTCTCGCCGGAGTGCCAGAAGCAATAGACCATGGTCGGCGACAGCGAGAGCAGACCGCGGCGCGCGGTCGCCCATTTCATCGCCTCGACCCAGAGACGCCAGCCGCGGCGGAGCTCGTTGATGGTTTTGATGTCCTTGACGCGCGCCACCGTGCGCGGCGCGTAGTGGTCCTGAAGTCCTTCGCCGACCGGCAGCGCGTGACGCACCTGGATGCCATGGGCGCCGAGCAGCTCCGGCGAGCCGATGCCGGAGAGCTGCAGCAGTTGCGGCGAATTATAGGTGCCGCCGGACAGGATGACTTCCTTGTTGGCGCGCACTTCCACCGGCGTGCCGCCGCGGCCGCCCTTGCTGTAGCGCACGCCGACGGCGCGCTTGCCTTCAAAAATGATCTCGGTCGCGTGTGCATGGGTGTGCACGTGCACGTTGGGCCGCTTCATCGCGGGCTTGAGGAAGGCGGTCGAGCCCGAGACGCGCAGGCCGTTGTCGATGGTCCGCTGGCAGTAGGAGACGCCTTCCTGCTTGGCGCCGTTGTAGTCGGGATTGCGCGGGATGCCGAGCGAGACCGCGCCTTCCATGAAGGCCTCGCAAAGTGGATCGCGCCACTCCATCGTGGTGACCGTGAGCTTGCCGTCGCGGCCGCGGAAGGTGTTGTCGCCCTCGCCGACCCGCTTCTCCAGGCGCTTGAAGTAAGGCAGCACGTCGGCATAGCCCCAGCCGCGATTGCCCATCTGCGCCCAGGTGTCGAAATCCATGCGCTGGCCGCGGTTGTAGATGTGTCCGTTGATCGAAGACGAGCCGCCGAGCGTCTTGCCACGCGGCGCGTAGATGCTGCGGCCGCCGGTGTAAGGCCCGACCTCCTGCTGGTAGGCCCAGTTGATGCTCTTCATGTGGAAGGTCTTGATGAAACCCGCAGGCAGATGGATGTAGGGGTGCCAGTCGGACGGACCTGCCTCCAGCACGCAGACGCTGGTGTTGGGATCTTCGCTCAGCCTGGAGGTGAGAATGCAACCGGCGGAGCCCGCGCCGATGATCACATAGTCGAATCTATCCATGGTGCCTCGGCCGCCTTCAGCGCGGCTTGTCGTTGAGTTGATATTCGAGATGCGCCTTCACCGTCGGCCATTCGGCGGCGATGATGCTGTAGACGACGGTGTCGCGCAGCGAACCGTTCGGGGCGACCTGGTGACTGCGCAGAATACCGTCCTGCTTGGCCCCGAGGCGCTCGATGGCGCGGCGGCTCTGGTGATTGAAGAAGTGCGTACGGAATTCGACCGCGATGCAGTCCAACGTCTCGAAGGCGTGCCGCAGCAGCAAGAGCTTGCACTGCGTGTTGAGCGGGCCGCGCTGCGCGCTCTTGCCGTACCAGGTCGAGCCGATCTCGACGCGGCGGTTGGTGGCATCGATGTTCATGTAGGTCGTCATCCCGACGATGGTGCCGCCGGCGTCGAACACCGTGAACGGCAGCATCGAGCCCTTGGCCTGGAGGTCGAGGCGACGATCGATCTCCTTGCCCATGTTCTCCGGCAGCGGGATCGCCGTGTACCAGAGCTTGGAGAGCTCGCCGTCCTTGACGGCCTCCGTCAGCCCCTGGAGATGCTCTTTCGAGAGCGGCTCGAGGCGGGCATGCTGTCCGCGGAGGGTGATGGGATCAGGCCAGGGCATTGAAGTCTCTCCTTACGTCTCGTCATTGCGAGCGGAGCGAAGCAATCCAGGCTGGCACGCCGAGGCATTCCTGGATTGCTTCGCTCCGCTCGCAATGACCGTAACTAGCACCCTTTATTTGTTTAGGAAATTGAGAGGCAAACCGCCGCGGGGCCAGTTCATGCTGACGAGCTCGCCCTTGCCTGACAGCGTGATGTAGGCGGTCTTCAGCTCGGGGCCACCGAAGGCGATGTTGGTGGTGACGCGATCGCCGGTCGGGATCTGCTCGACCAGGGTGCCATCGGGCGCGATCACCGAGATGCAGCCGGAGACGAGCGTGGCGACGCAGACATTGCCGTTGGCCTCGACCGCGAGCGAGTCGAACATCTGGTAGCCGCCGAGGCCGCAGATCGGCTTGCCCCGCTCGCCGCGATAGACGGCGTCGCGCGGCTTCAGCGTGCCGGGCGCGGAGAGCTCATAGGCCCAGAGCCGGCCCGTCGGCGTCTCCGCGATGTAGACGGTGTTTTCATCGGGCGAGAGCCCGATGCCGTTGGCCGGCAGCACGCCGTGCACGACTTCCACGATCTCTGTCATCCCGGGCTTGAGATAATACATGCCGCCGACGTCCATCTCGCGCGGGCGGCGCTTGCCGAGATCGGAGAACCAGAGGCCGCCGTGCTTGTCGAACACGAGATCGTTCGGCCCGCGCAGATCGTGCTCGCCGCATTTGGTGACGACGGTTTCGATCTTGCCGGTTTGCAGGTCGATGCGCTGGATCGAGCCGCCGAGGTAATCATCGGGCTGCGGCCCCGGCATGATCATCTTGCCGGTCGGGATCCAGGAGAAGCCGCCATTGTTGCAGATGTAGATTTTTCCGTCGGGGCCCAGCGCTGCGCCGTTGGGGCCACCTGGCACTTTCGCAACGATCTCCTTGCGGCCATCAGGGTAAACGCGGGTCAGACGCTGGCCGCGGATTTCCACCAGCACCACTGATCCGTCAGGCATCACGACCGGACCTTCGGGAAATTCGAGATCGGTGGCGAGAACACGGACGTCAGGCATTTGGGGACCCTCCCGGCTGCTTGTTATCGCTTGCTCGGGATGTCCGGCACGGGCCCCGCTGGCAAGTTTTGCCAGCGGTTATGACAAAGTCGATCTCCCTTGCCAAGCAAGCGGCACGGTATGCCAGCGTTGCGCGTTATTCTCGCACCGGTATCCAAATCTCGAAGCCGCCATTGCCGGTCACCGGATCGAACGTCCCGTCGTAGCGCTCGAAGTTCGGCGCGTCGGCGGCCTTCAGGCCGGAGGCCGGCAGCCATTGATTCCAGATCGCGTTGACGGTGCGCCTGACCGAGGCGACGTGGTCGGTATGGGTGAACACCGCGTAGCGCTGCTCGGGAATGCGGATACGCGTGAGACCGCGCGGCAGGTCGGAGAAATCAGCGACCTCGACGCCGGCAATGTAATCGAAATTGCCGGAATCATCGCCGTTGCAGCAGACCCCGTAGGCGACCTGATCCTTCCCTCGGCCGATGCGTTCGGGAATGTCGGCGACCTCCTGGTGGAAGCGGGCCCACATTCCGGGAATGATGGCGCCGTTGTCGCAGGAGATGCGCTCGCCAAGGCCGGCGACGAGGAAGGCTTTCGCGGTTTCGAAACGCGGGGCTTTGAGATTGTCTGACATGGTGGAATCCATGAGAATCGGCTCCTGTAGCTTGAGCTGGTCGGTGCACGTCGCCGCCCTCACCGCTTCGGGCGTGGTTCCGAAATGGTCGCGGAACGCGCGGGTGAATGCTTCGTGCGAGCCGTAATCCGCCTCCAGCGCCAGTGACAGAATGTCCGGCGCGCCCTTGGCAAGACTGCGCGCCGCCTCACTCAGCCGCCGTGCACGCACGTAGCGCATCACCGGCAAGCCGGTGGCGGCGGCAAACGCACGCACCAGGTGGAACCGCGACACGCCTGAGATCGCAGCGATCTCGTCGAGCGTCATCGGCTCGGCCAGATGGCTCTCGATATACCAGAGCGCGCGCTGGGCCGGGTTCATGGATCACGTTTCTCCTTCGAAGCGATGCGATGCTGCGCTTGCGCTCTCCGCTGCGCTTGATCGGGATTGCTCTCGCGCCTCGGGCTTACTTGTCCTTCGCCTCTTTCGGCGGTGGTGCGTCCTGCTTCTTCTTCAGATCCTCGGCCTGCTTCGTCTGCGCGGCCTGGAGATCGCCGATGGTCTTCTGGAGGCCTGCGAGCGTCACCTTCAGCGCGTCGATCTGGCGGTTCGCGGCGTCCAGCTTCTGCTGGTGATCGAGATTGAGCCGGGCGATGGTCTTCTGGAGGAAGTCGACGTTGCTCTGGAGACAGCTGGTGCGCCGCTCCATGGTCTTCTCGACCGTGCAGATCTCGATGCCCGGGACGTCCTGCGCCCGCACCGGCATGTGCGCGACGAACGGTAACATGGCGACGCAAACGACGATGGTCCGGCGCAGCATTCAGGTTCCTCATCAAGATGATCACGGCAATGTGCGCCGATTGCGCGCCGCCGCGCGAGGCTACCACACTCGCACCGCATTCTCGCGTTGAGCTTGGCGTGTTCCCCTTGGAGGGGGAGCAGTAAACCGCGCGCGGAAGAAGTGGGCGCTCTCTCCGCGGCTTTGATTAGGGGAGATTTTTGGAATGGCAACGCGCGATAGACGACTGGCGGAGTTCGATGGCGCCGGAGAACCGCCTCCCGGCCTGCCGGTCGAAGTGCTGTGTGAGGATCACAGCGGAACGTATCAGCTTCCGTTTGCCTGCCGCTATGTCGAGGGACGCTGGCAGAACCATGCGGCCGGCGTCCCGGTCGAGGCAACCGTCATCGGATGGCGAGTGCCCCGCATGAAGCATTCCGGCGTGGCCTGACGGCCAGCTTCTGTCTCAAAATGCAACGGGGCCGCGCTCTGCCTTAACCAAGGGAACGCGGCCCGAACGAATCGCGTCCGAATCAGCCTGATCGTCTCGTACGCGCCTGTTCACGGCTAGATCTCGACAAGGCCCTGCCGCCACGCACAAGATCTGCGCAGGGCAATTGCGGCCCGACGCCGCCGACCGGCGCCAAAGGTTAACGATGGCAAGGGCATGGAGGTCGGCGAGGACCCTGGCTGTCCCCGCCCCGGAAACGGGCAGAGCCGCCCGCCGCCTGCCTAATATTCGACCTCGAGCTCCTCGATCTCGGCCGGCTCTTCCCTCGCCGCCGCCACCCATTCCTTCATCTCCGGCATTGCCATGATGGTGTCGGCGTAGGCCTTGAGAACTGGCTCGAGCCTGACGTCATAGGTGGCGAAGCGCGTCACCACGGGGGCGTACATCGCGTCCGCCATGGTGCGCGTCTCGCCGAACAGGAACGGACCACCTGACCTGGCCAGACAATCACGCCAGATCGACCAGACCCGGTCGATGTCCGCCTGCGCGCGCGACCAGATCTTGAAGCCGGGGAAGTGCCCCTTCAGATTGACCGGCAGCGAGGCGCGCAGCGTGCTGAAGCCGGAATGGATTTCGCCTGAGATCGAGCGGCAATGCGCGCGCTGGACACGATCGGCCGGCAACAGGCCGGCATCAGGCATCACCTCGTTGAGATATTCGGCAATCGCCAGCGTATCCCAGACCGTGGCGCCGTCATGGCGCAGGCAGGGCACCAGGATCGAGGACGACAGCAACAGGATTTCAGCACGCGCCGAGGCGTCATCCGGCGCGGTGACGATCTCCTCGAAATCGATCCCGGAAAATTTCGTCAGCAGCCAGCCCCGCAGCGACCAGGACGAGTAATTCTTGCTGCTGATGGTCAGTGTCGCCTTCGCCATGGGGCGCTTCCCTCACGTATCCAGCCAAACGCGCAGCAAGTGACGTGCCAATTCCGGGCAAGCCTCTTCTGCTTGGCTCCGATATTGCATGGATGCAGGGGATAGGGTGGGCGCTTCAGTATGATGTCGATGTATTATCAGGCGTTTCAGAACCAGATGGACCTGACCGCCCCGTGGCGGGCGGGAGCCTCGTCGGCGCTGAAATTCCTCAATCTGGTACCGCAGGGGATGTCGGACCACGTCGTCGGCCGGCTCTCGGCGGCAATGGAGCTGATCTCGCGCTCGACCCTCACCTACGACCGACCGGCCTACGGCATCGACAGCGTGATGGTCGGCAATCGCCAAATCGGCGTCACCGAGGAGGTCGCTTACGCGACCCCGTTCGGCTCGCTGCTGCACTTCAGAAAGGACGGCGTGAGCGAGCAGCCGCGCATGCTGCTCGTGGCGCCGATGTCCGGCCATTTCGCGACGCTGCTGCGCGGCACCGTGAAGACGCTGCTGCAGGACCACGACGTCTACATCACCGACTGGCACAATCCGCGCGACATTCCGCGCAGCGAGGGCCGTTTCGGGCTCGACGACTATACCGAGCACCTGATCGACTTTCTCGGGCACTTGGGGCCGCGCCCGCATATGGTTGCGATCTGCCAGCCTTCGGTTTCGGCGCTCGCGGCTGCCGCCATCATGTGCGAGGGCAATCATCCGTCGCGGCCGGCAACGCTGACGCTGATGGCGGGGCCGATCGACACCCGGATCCAGCCGACCAAGGTCAACGAGTTCGCCAAGAGCAAGCCGATTGAATGGTTCGAACGAAACCTGATCAACTACGTGCCCGTGCAGTGCCGCGGCGCGCTCCGCAAAGTCTATCCCGGCTTCGTGCAGCTCACCGCCTTCGTCTCGATGAATCTCGAGCGCCACATCAAGCAGCACATGGATCTCGCCAATCACATCGCCAAGGGCGAGAAGGAGAAGGCGGCCAGCATCAAGACCTTTTATGACGAATATTTCGCGGTCATGGACCTGCCGGCCGAGTTCTACATCGAGACCGTGCGCGACGTGTTCCAGGAACATCTGCTGCCGCAGGGCAGGCTGATGCATCGCGGCCGTCCCGTGGACACCAGGGCCATCAGCCGCATGGGGCTGATGACGGTCGAGGGCGAGAAGGACGACATCTGCTCGATCGGCCAGACGCTCGCGGCGCAAGACCTCTGCACCGGCGTGCGCGCCTATCGCCGAGTGCATCACATGCAGGCCGGCGTCGGCCACTATGGCGTGTTCTCAGGCAAGCGCTGGAACAACGAGATCTATCCGCTGCTTCGGGATTTCGTGCACGTGAATTCGTGAGACGCCCTCCGCGCATCATGTCGGCGTCGTCGAAAGCCGTGATGCGGCCTTCAGAACGGGCTGACCGGCGCGAGCCGCCTTCCGTCGATCATGCGCTTGTGGCTGTAGGCCGCGGGATCGACCAGCGGCGTCGCGCCGGTGACGATGTCGGCGGCGAGCTTGCCGGCTGCAGGGCCGATGCCGAAGCCGTGGCCGGAGAAGCCGGTGGCAAGGAAGAAGCCAGGCAGCGCATCGACCGGCGAGATCACGGGGATGGTATCCGGCGTGCAGTCGATGGTGCCGCCCCAGGCTTCCGCGATCTCGATGTCCTTGAGCTCCGGGTTCGCCTTGATCAGCGCGGCCAGCGCCGCATTGACCAGCGACATATCAGGCTCGGGATCGCGCACGCGTTCGGCCTCGAACGGTGACGGCTTGTCGAAGCTCCAGTTGGTGCCGCGGGCCAGTTGATTGAAGAACGACTTGCCGAACGACATCTTCAGGCCGTTGCGGCGGTGCAGATAGGTCGGCCAGAAGGTGCGCGCGTAGCGGAACAGGTCCGGCGAGAGTTCGACCGTGCCGCGATTGCGCAGCGCCAGCGTAAAGCCGCCGTCGAGGCGGCGACGGATGCAGTAGAGGTCAGTTCCGACTGCGCCGGTCGTGATCTCCGGCGCCGGCGTGGTCCGGCACGCTGTGGCGTTGACGAGGCCGATCGGCAGCTCGATGCCATGACGGCGGCAGAACAGCGATGACCACGCTCCGCCCGACAGCAGCACCGCCTGCGTGCGGATGGTGCCCTTCTCGGTGACCACGGCGCTGACCTTTCCGCCTGTCGTTTCCAGTCCGCGCGCGGCGCAGCCCTGATGAATGGTGACGCCGTGCTTGCGCGCAGCCATCGCGAGCGCAGGCACGGCCATCGACGGCTCGGCGCGCCCGTCGCTCGGTGTGTGCAGGCCGCCGACCCATTTGTCGATATTCCCCGGCATCCGCTCGGCAATTTCGGCGGGCGTCAGCACGGTCGAGTGCACCTGCATCTCGCGTGCGACCGCCGCCCAGCGCTCCCAGCTGGCGAGTTCGTCCTTGCTTTTGGTCAGGAACAGCACGCCGGTGCGGCGGAAGCCGGCATCGACGCCGGCGTCGTTCTGCATGTCCTCCCACAGCCGCAGCGCTTCGCGCGCGAGCGGAATTTCCTCACGCGCACGGCCCTGCTGACGGCACCAGCCCCAATTGCGGCTCGACTGCTCGCCACCGACATGTCCCTTCTCGATCAGCGCGACGGAGAGGCCTCTCCTGGCCAGATGATAGGCCGCGGAGACGCCGATGACGCCGCCGCCGATGACGACGACGTCCACCTGCGCCCGCAGGCGTTCATCGCTGTCGATATGGTTGAGCGGCGGAGACATCAGAGGGGTCGCTTTCGTGTTTCTAAATTTTCTGCCAAAATGCATCACGGCTGACAAAGCTGTCAATCAGTGCCGGGATGCGCGGCGCGCAGGGAGTCTGGAGCTGACATGGAGCCGGACTCACTTGACCAGGCGGACCTCGGGATCCGCCGCGCCTGACGTCGTTGGTGTGAGAGCATGAAACTCAGGGGGCTTCTGACAGTCGCGATGACCGCTCAGGTCATCATGACCGCCGTCGCTCTCCTCGTCTCCAATTTTGTGGCCGGACCCGGGTTCGGCGTTGCCCAGATCGTCGCCGTGCTCGCAAGTGGCGCCGGCGCGATGCTGCTCGCGCGGCTCTGCACGCGCACGATCGAGACGGTGCAGGACAAGCGCGCTGCAGCGCAACTGGCCGAGCAGGCGCTGTCGAGTGCGCAAATGACCCAGGCCGTCATCAAGACCGCGCTGGATGCTTTCGTTCAGACCGACGCCAACGGGATCATCGTGGAGTGGAGCGTTCAGGCCGAGGCGCTGACCGGATGGACGCGCAGGGAGGCCCTCGGCTCTGATGTCGTCGACCTTCTCATCGCCGAGCCGCTCCGCGACGTGTTCAGGCAGCGCATGATGCGCCTCCTGCCGGAACTCTCGAATACGCCGATCGGCATCCGGTTCGAGGCGACGCTGCTGCACCGGGAAGGGAACGAGATCCTGATCGAGGCGTCGAGCACCGCGCTCCGCCTCGGCAGTCAAACCATGATCAACGTCTTCATCAAGGACGTGACGCAAAAGCGCGCCGCCGAGGAGCAACTGATCCAGGCGCAGAAGATGGAAGCGGTCGGCCAGCTCACCGGCGGCATCGCGCATGAATTCAACAACATGCTCACGGTGATCACGGGCACGATCGAGACCCTCGCCGACGCCGTGAGGGACAATCCACCGCTCGCGACCATCACCAAGCTGATCAGCGAGGCCGCCGATCGCGGCGCCGCGCTGACGTCCAGCCTGCTGTCCTTTGCGCGCAAGCAGGCGCTCCAGCCGGCCGAGATCGACGTCAACGACCTGCTCGAAGAGCTTTCAAAACTGCTGCTGGCGACCTTCGACAAGAAGATTGCGATCAAGACCAGGCTCGACGGCAGCGCCTGGCTCGCCTTCGCCGACCGCGGCCAGCTCTCATCGGCCTTGCTCAACCTCGCGATCAACGCCCGCGACGCGATGCCCGAGGGCGGCCGGTTGACGCTGTCGACGCGCAACGTCGTCTTCGGCGTCCGCGAAGCCGTCGCGGTCGGCGCCGGCTACGCCGGCGACTATGTCGAGATCGAGATCGCCGACACCGGCACGGGCATTCCGCAGGCGATCGCCGAACGCATCTTCGATCCGTTCTTCTCGACCAAGGACGTCGGCAAGGGCACGGGGCTCGGCCTCAGCATGGTGTTCGGCTTCGTCAAGCAGTCGGGCGGCGGCATCAAGGTCGATTCAGCCGAGGGCTGCGGCACGACGTTCACGATCTATCTCCCGAAAGCCGAGACCAGTGTGCTCCGCCCGGCCGGCTACGACGAACGCAAGATCGTGGGCGGGACGGAAACCATCCTCTGTGTCGAGGACGACCGCGATGTCCGTCACTACGTCACGCTCCAGCTCGAAAGCCTCGGCTACAAGGTCATCCCGGCCGCCAACGCCAGCGACGCGCTGGCCATCGCGGCGAAGGGGACGCAGTTTGATCTGCTGTTCACCGACATCGTGATGGCCGGCGCCCTGAATGGACGGGAGCTCGCCGACGAGATGGTCGCCGCGCGGCCCTCGTTGCGGGTGCTGTTCACGTCGGGCTATGCCCACGACGCCCCGCATGGACCGATACGCGCCACCATGGGTGCGCCGCTTCTGACAAAGCCCTACCGCAAGGCCGAGCTGGCACGCATGCTGCGCCGCTCGCTCGACACCGCCGTCGATGCCGCCGGCGATCCGATCCCGACGCCCTATTCGGTGCAGGCCGAGCTCGAAGGCTTCTTGCGGAAGCAGGAGAGCGACGAGCGGGCAACGCGATCAGGACAATAAACGCGAGCTCATCCGCCGTCGCAGCGTTGCCGACGGCGTTTCGCCGAATTTTTGGCGGTAGGCTCCGGACATGCGGCCGAGATGGGTGAAGCCGAGATCGAAAGCGATGTCGGTGATGGACACGCCTGGCGATGCCAGCACGAGCCGGGCATGGAGGCCGGCAAGCCTGATATCGAGCAACATCTCCGAGATCGACACGCCGAAGTGACGGCGGAAGCCGAGCTGGAGCGCGCGGATGCCTATCCCCGACGCAGCGGCCAGCTGTGCGAGGTCAAGCGCCTCGCCGGCATTGTCGGCGAGATGGTCCCGCGCCGCGCGAAGTGCCCGCGGCAGGCGTTCGGCTCGGCCCGAGAAGGTCCTTATGGCATCCGACAGGCCATGCCGCTGGCGGTTGAGAAGATGTTCGAGCAGCGTCTCGCGCCAGCCGGCCATCGCTGCCGGCGAGGGCCGTGCGGACGGTCCGAGACGCTCGGCGAGCATCATCAGCTCGGCCAGACTGGTCTGCAGCTGGCGGCCGGAGGGCGCGTTCAGGTCTATCGCGGGATCGAATTCGACCGCACCGGCCACCCCGCCGGACAGCGCTGCGGCGCGCTGCTCGACCATACGACGGTCAAACAGCAAAATCGCTTGCGCACAGTCATGCCACATCATCCGGGTCGGGAGGGTCGGCGACAGAAGCGACGCCGTGCTGCCGGGCCCGACATCAAAACCGGTGGCGCCCACAGAAATATGGGCGGTGCCCGTGAGCGGGATCTGCACAAGAAAGAACCGGTCGAGGCAGCCGGGATCGATGCTGACGGTCCCGCCATAGGCGACGTAGTTGATGGAAAACCCGTCGAACCCTGCGCAATTGTGTCGGGCCGAAAATCCGGAAGCACGCGCCTGCGCCGGCTTGAGATGGTGCGGGCAGAAGATGCGTCCAATCTGCTCGGCCGCTTCGTCGACGTCGTTCGTGGTGACGCGGGCGAACGCCGCAAGCCTATCAGCTGGCGACGAGCGTGTGCTCATTTGCTGCACGGCTGCGGACATCATCGACCCACGCTTCGTGTCGCTGAATTGTTTTAAGCCTATAATAGTTCCGCGGAGACGAAAAGGGGCACGCCGGCAAAATCGTCGTGCTGCACAGCAACAACACGACGGGATTCGTTTAGCGGATAGACAGGCGACCGGTCCCGGCGGAAGCTTCCTCGCCGGAGTTCACATGGAGGCGAGCATGACTGCACTCGAAAAGGGCATTACCGCAAACGGCACAGGCTATGGCGGCAAGACCTGGAATATCCTGGGTCAGGTCTATTTCCCAAAGGCCGTGACCGAGTCCACCTTCGCGTTCGAGACCAACAGCGATCCCGGCCAGTTCGTGCCGGTGCACATCCACCCGACCCAGGACGAGTTCATCCTGGTGCAGGAAGGCACACTCGACCTCAAGCTCGACGGCGCCTGGGTCAAGGCGCATGCCGGTGATCTCGTGCGCATGCCTCGCGGCATCCCGCATGGCTATTTCAACAAGTCCGACAAGCCATGCCGCGCACTGTTCTGGGTCTCGCCGATGCAGAAGCTGGAGGCGCTGTTCAACCAGCTCCACAATCTGACAGACCCCGCCGAAGTCGTGCGCATCTCGGCGCTGCATGAGGTCGAGTTCCTGCCACCCGAGGCCAACGACTAGCAACGTCCTCGTCTCGTCCCACCTGCTCGCGGTTCCGGCGGCCGCGCCTCGCGGCCGAACGAGGCCGCTTGCGCGCGAAACACTTCGATTGCGAGCCATCCCATGGTCAGCTCCAAGCATGTCTGCGTGATCGGCGCCGGCGTCTCCGGCCTCGCCACCGCAAAGGCGTTCTCTGCCCGCGGCCACCGCGTCACCATCGTCGAGCGCAGCGCCGATCTCGGCGGCGTCTGGGAGCCGGCGCGCTCCTATCCTGACGTGCAGACGCAAAGTCCCAAGGATCTCTACCGCTACACCGATCGCGCCATGCCGCAGGCCTATCCGGAATGGCCAACCGGGCCGCAGGTTCATGCCTATCTCGCCGGCTACGCGGAAAGTTTCGGCCTCGACCGCATGCTGCGCCTCAACACGAACGTTGCCGGCATGGCGCGACGCGCCGACGGCAAACCGGGCTGGACGCTCGCGCTGACGAACAAGGACGGCGCGACCACGAACGAGGACTTCGATTTCGTCGCGGTGTGCACCGGGCAGTTCAACGAGCCGCGCGCGCTGCATTGCCCGGGCGAAGACGGCTTTGTTGCGCAGGGCGGGCAGACCCTGCACTCGTCGAAATACAACGATCCCACGCTGGCGAAAGGACGCCGCGTCGTCGTGCTCGGCGGTTCGAAGTCGGCGACCGACATCGCCGTGAACGCGGTGAAGTCAGGCGCGCGCGAGGTCACAATCGTGATGCGCGAGCCGGTCTGGCGCCTGCCCTATTTCATCGGCGGGCTCGTGAACTTCAAGCGCATCCTCTACATCCGCGCGCAGGAGGAGATGTTTCCGGGCTGGGGCATCGGCGCAATGTCGAGGCTCGCATACCGTCTCGCTGGACCGCTGATCTGGGCGAACTGGCGCGGGCTGGAGAGCCTGCTGAAGGCCCAGCTCAAGCTCAACAAGTGCAACATGGTGCCGAAGGAGCGGATCGAGGACGGAGTCAACTGCTCGGTGCCGCTTGCAACGCCGGGCTTCTACCCAATGGTCGCCGACGGCCGAATCAAGGCGGTGTTCGGCACGTTCGATCATTATGAAGGCGACACCATCGTGATGAGCGGCGGCGAGCGCGTCGGCGCCGACGTCGCGGTGCTCGCGATCGGCTACAAGCTCGGCGTGCCATTCCTGCCCGATACCTATCAGTCAAAGCTGGTCGATCCGGACGGGCAGTACCGGCTTTACCGCCTGATCGCCAACCCTGATCTGCCCGACCTCGGCTTCGTCGGCTTCAACTCGTCGTTCTGCACCGTGCTCTGCGCCGATCTCGCCGCGAACTGGTTGGTGCGCTATGCCGACGGACAACTCAAGAACCAGCCGACGGCGCAGCAGATGCGCGACAACATCGAGATGATGCTGCACTTCAAGCGCGTCGAGCGGCCCGCCGCCGGTGTCTATGGCGGCCTGTGTGTCGCGCCATATCATTACCGTCATTTCGACGAGTTGATGGCCGATATTGGCGCAAAGACGCAGAAGCGCGGCGGGCTTGCCGGACATTTCCAGCCACCCGACGCTGATGCCTATGCAAAATTCCTGGCATCGGCGCCGGAATACAGGACCGCGGGATGAGATCAGACAGGCCGATTTGCGGCTCGCCAGATCGCGGGTTTGATGTTTACGATCCCATGACCAACGAATCTCCGGGACATGGGAACCGCCATGCGACCACCACCTCACATCGCTGCGGCCATGGCGGTGCTCGGGCTGTTCCTCGCGGCGCCCTCCCCGAGCCAGGCGCAAGCGCTGACCCCGACGCAATCGGAGGCGCAAGCCGCCTACGATCGCGCGCTCGGTGACTTCAAATCGGTTCTCGCCGAACGGCGCAGCCAGATCGAGGCGAAGCAGAAGCTGCCGAACCTGCCCGGCCAGGCGCTTTATCTCGCGCGCGTCGCTGTCATCAGCACTTACAAGGATCTTACGGACGCCGTGCCGTCGCGCATCGGTAAGCCGAACAAGTTCGGGATTCCGCCTGCTTATTTCGACGCCGCGATCGAGCCGCTGGTCGACGAATATGCAGATATTTTCGAGATCATGGAGGCGCCGCCCGCAAGCGCGCAGGCCTCAGTGACACCGTTCAAGGACGTCGTCGATCTCGGCACCGCGATTGCGCGCGCCAAGGGACTTGCACCGGCTGAAGCCGACGCTGCGGGCCGCATCAGCCTGGGGCTGTTCTATGCCGAGACGAATGGCAAGCAGAACGTCCGCAATGCGCGCTCGAACACCTATATGGGGAGCCTGCAGACCGGCCCGTCCGAAGACCGCAACGGCCAGCGCAAATGGGATGCGATCAAGGGTGCGATTGCGGCCGCCAATCCCGCATTGAACGCGCGCGACGACAAGGAAGAGGCGCGATCCCGCGGCACCGATCGTCGCTTCAATCACTGGACCAATGTGCGCGACGGTCTCATGAACGCGCATGCGGAGCTGTTCGCTGAAATCCCCGCGATCGTGAAGACGCTGCCCGATCCGATCGAGCAGATGAAGCTGTTCGAACTGATCCCAGATCATCCCGAGCCCGACGCGGTCGGCGCTGAAATCCGGCGACCTCCTGAACTACAGAGTGTCCGATCCCACCATCATGAAGCACTTGCGCAACAACAGCATCTTCGCTTTCGGCAAGGCCGACCGGGCGCGAAGCTCGGCCAGCTTCCGCGAGATCCTGGGCGCGATGTGGCTGTTCAAGCGGAAGTTCGACAAGGCGATGACGAAATACGCGGAGATCAAGCCGCGCTAGTTCTCCACCTTGTATCCGTTCCGTCGGCGTTTCAGCCAAGGCGGGCTGGTGACTGCCAGGGCTATGCTGTTCCACGGCCGGCGATTTGTTGCTAGCTTGGCGCGCCGACAGGCAATCATGGGGGCGACCGATGACCTCAGTGTATCCCGCCTATCCCGCGCAACGCCGTCACGCGTGGAGACCTATCGGGCAGGCTTTGGCGGCAACTATGGCCATGGTCGCGCTGGCCGGCTGCGAGGAGAAAAACACCTTCGTGGCGCCGCCGCCACCCAAGGTCGATGTCGCAACGCCGGTGCAGCGCCCCGTGACGCGCTATGTCGAAGCCACCGGCAACACCGCGCCGATCAAGAGCGTCGATCTCGTCGCACGCGTGCAGGGGTTTCTGCAGACGATCGAGTACACGGACGGCACGTTCGTCAAGCAGGGCACGCAGCTGTTCACGATCGAGCCGGAGACCTACAAGCTGAAGCTGGATCAGGCGCGGGCGGCCGAGGCTGGCGCCGAGGCCTCGGTCCGGCAAGCTGAAGCCGATTTCAACCGACAGGCCGAACTGGTGCAGCGGCAGGCCGTCTCGCAGGCGACACTCGACACCTCGACATCGACCCGCGACAATGCCCAGGCCAATCTCCAGCAGGCCCGTGCCAACACTGGGATCGCGGAGCTCAACTACAGCTATACCAAAGTGAGCGCGCCGTTCGACGGCATCGTCAGCGCGCACATGGTCTCGGTCGGCGAACTCGTCGGCGTCGCCTCCCCGACGCAGCTTGCGACCATCGTTGCGATGGACCCGATCTGGGTCAACTTCACTGTCAACGAGCAAGACGTGCTGCGGATCCGCGCCGAGGCGCAGCGGCGCGGATTGACCGCCGCCGACCTCAAGCAATTCCCGATCGAGATCGGCCTGCAGACCGAGACGGGCTATCCGCATGAGGGCAAGCTCGACTACGTCGCGCCCACCCTCAATTCGTCGACCGGCACGCTCGCGGTGCGCGGCCTCGTGCCCAACGACAAGCGCGTGCTTCTTCCCGGTTATTTCGTCCGCGTCCGCGTGCCGTTCGACCAGGACAAGAACGCCCTCCTCGTCCCCGACAGCGCGCTCGGCAGCGACCAGGGCGGGCGCTATCTGCTGGTGGCCAACAATGACAATGTCGTCGAGCAGCGCAAGGTGCAGATTGGGCCGACCGACAACGGCCTGCGCGTGATCGAAAGCGGCCTGAAGCCTGATGACCGGGTGGTCATTTCGGGGCTGCTGCGTGTGATCCCGGGCCAGAAGATCGACCCGCAACAAACCAAGATCGAGCAGCCGCAGGCGTCAGCCAATTAGGAGCGCCGGCCATGATCTCAAAATTCTTCATCGAGCGGCCGGTCCTCTCGAACGTCATCGCGCTGCTGATGATCCTGATCGGCGGCGTCGCGCTGTTCAATCTCGCGATCGCCCAATATCCCGATGTGGTGCCGCCGACGGTGCAGGTGACGACGCGCTATCCCGGCGCCAGCGCCAAGACCGTGATCGACACCGTGGCCTTGCCGATCGAGCAGCAGGTCAACGGCGTCGAGGACATGCTCTACATGCAGTCCTACAGCGGCTCCGACGGCACCTACACCCTGACGGTGACCTTCAAGATCGGCACCGATCTCAATTTCGCGCAGGTGCTGGTGCAGAACCGTGTTTCCAGCGCGCTGTCGCAACTGCCGCAGTCGGTACAGAACCAGGGCGTCACCGTGCAGAAGAGGTCGACCTCGATCCTGCTGTTCGTCACGCTGACCTCTCCGGACAAGACCTTCGACAGCCTCTATCTGAGCAACTACGCCACCATCAACATCCGCGACGAGCTCTCCCGCCTGCCCGGCGTCGGCAACGTCACGGTGTTCGGCGCCGGCCAGTATTCGATGCGGATCTGGCTCGATCCGAACAAGCTGCAGGCGCGCGGATTGGTGCCGCAGGATGTCATCCAGGCAATCCAGCAGCAGAGCCAGCAGGTCTCGGCCGGACAGGTCGGTGCGCCACCGACGCCGCCGGGACAGGCGTTCCAGTACACGCTCAACGTCAACGGGCGGCTCGACGACGCCACGCAGTTCGAGAACATCATCGTCAAGACGGGCAGCAGCGGCGACGTCACGCGCGTGCGCGACGTCGGCTCGGTCGAGCTCGGCGCGCAGACCTACAGCCAGATCTTCTCTCTGAACAAGCAGCCCGCCACCGGCATCGGCGTTTTCCAGTCGCCGGGCGCCAACGCGCTTCAAGTCGAACAGGCGGTCGAGAGGAAGATGGTGGAGCTCGCCAAGCGCTTTCCGGAAGGAATCAAATACGACACGCCGTTCGACACGACGAAATTCGTGAACGCCTCGGTCCACGAGGTCTACATGACCCTGATCGAGGCCGGCCTGCTGGTGCTGGTCGTGATCCTGGTGTTCCTGCAGGACTGGCGCGCGATGCTGGTACCGGCGACCACGGTGCCGGTGACCATCATCGGCGCGTTCGCCGCGATGGCGGCGCTCGGATTCACCATCAACATGTCGACGCTGTTTGCGATCGTGCTGGCGATCGGCATCGTCGTCGACGACGCCATCGTCGTGGTGGAAGGCGCCGCCCACAATATCGAGCAGGGCATGAACGGCCACGACGCCGCTATCAAGGCGATGGACCAGCTGTTCGCGCCGATCGTCGGCATCACACTGGTGCTGATCTCGGTGTTCCTGCCGGCCTCGTTCCTCGCCGGCCTCACGGGCCGCATCTACTCGCAATTCGCGCTGGTGATCGCGGCGACCGCGCTGCTGTCGGCCATCAACGCGGCGACCCTGAAACCGACGCAATGCGCGCTGTGGCTGCGTCCGGCCGTGCCCCCGGAGCGGCGCAATTTCTTCTATCGCGGCTTCAATGCGGTGTATGACCGCGTCGAGCGCGGCTACGCGCGGCTGATCACTTTCCTGGTCAAGCATGCAACCGTCTCGGTCGTATTCGCACTGATCCTGATCGGGATCGGCGGCTACGGCCTGTCTCGGGTGCCGACCGGCTTCCTGCCGATCGAGGATCAAGGCTACCTGATCGCCGCCGTGCAACTGCCCGACGGCGCCTCGCTCGAGCGGACCCAGAAGGTGCTCGACAGGGCCGCCGACATCATCAAGGCCACGCCCGGCGTCCAACAGGTCATCACCATCGCCGGCATCTCCGCGCTCGACAACAGCGCGAGCCTCGCCAATGCCGGCGTCGCCTACATCATCCTGAAGGATTGGGATGCGCGCGGCAAAGGCGAGGACCTGCGCTCGCTGGTGTACGGGCTCAACGACAAGGTCGCCGATATCATGGAGGCACGCACCCTGGTGCTGCCGCCGCCCCCCATCCAGGGCATCGGCAATGCCGCCGGTTTCTCGATGCAGGTCGAGCTGCGCGACGGCAATAGCGATTTCGGCAAGCTGCAGGCCATCACCGCCGCGATGGTCTCCAACGCCCAGAGCCAGAGCGCACTCCAGCGCGTCTCGTCCTCGTTCCGCTCGGCGGTGCCGCAATTCAACGTCGAGATCGACCGCGTCAAGACGCAGACGCTGCACCTGACGACGGACGCCGTGTTCTCGGCCCTGTCGACCTATCTCGGCTCGTCCTACGTCAACCAGTTCAACAAATTCGGCCGCGTCTTCCAGGTCTATACCCAGGCCGATCCCGGCTTCCGCGTCACCGAGCGCGACATCGCCAACATGCAGGTGCGCAACTCGAACGGCGACATGATCCCGATCGGCACGGTGGCCACGATCACGCCGGTCACCGGGCCGTCGCTGATCAGCCTCTACAACCTCTACCCCTCCTCGACCATCGTCGGCCTGCCGGCGCAGGGCTATTCGTCCGGCCAATCGCTCGAGCTGATGGAGGAGATCGCGGACAAGACGCTGCCGCCGGGCACCGGCTATGAGTGGACGGCGATGTCGTACCAGGAGAAGGCGGTCTCGAACCAGATCTACTGGGTGTTCGGGCTCGCCATGCTGCTGGTCTATCTCGTGCTCGCCGGCCAGTATGAAAGCTGGTACGCGCCGATCTCGGTGATCCTGGCGGTGCCGCTCTCGCTGCTCGGGCCGATGCTGATCCTCTCGGGGCTGAAGATCGAGAACAACCTCTACTGCCAGATCGGCCTGATCCTGCTGATCGCGCTGTCCGCCAAGAACGCGATCCTGATCGTGGAGGTCGGGCTCGAGCTGCACGGCCGCGACGGCAGGCCGGTGCTGGAAAGCGCGGTCGATGCGGCGCGCGCGCGCTTCCGCCCGATCCTGATGACCTCGTTCGCCTTCATCCTCGGCGTGGTGCCGCTGGTGATCGCGACCGGCGCCGGCGCCAGCGCCCGCAAGTCGATCGGCATCACGGTGTTCTCGGGCATGCTGGCCTCGACCTGCCTCGCGGTGCTGTTCGTGCCGGCCTTCTTCGTGGTGGTGCAGCGATTCGAGAACTGGCTGGAGCAACGCAAGACACCGAAGGCGCAGCCGGCCGCGGCGGTGAAATCTTGAAACAACCCCATGCACAGTAGGGATGGGGTTGAAAAGGCCCAAGGACTTCGTTTTTGCAGAATTTAGCTTGCACCGTCGGGCAAAACACCGGCATGATGGCATCATCGGCGGCATGCGTGAGGTGCCTGCTCCGTCATTGCGGGCGCAGAAGAGCGCACCGTCGTTCAACCCTTCTCGCTCGCCACCTGCCGCGCCTCGCCGCTCGAGACCAGCAGCACCGAGACCTTCGACTGCCTGAGCACCGCGTCCGCGACGCCGCCGAAGGAGAGATGCTCGCCCTGGATGCGGTCGACGCCCATGACGACGAGATCGACGTCGGTGGTGTCGATCTCGCGCAGGATCGCCGCCTCCGGCGCCCGGTTCACGCGCAGGGTCGTGGTGAGGTCGACGTCGTAGCGGGCGGCGAGATCGCTGGCGTCCTTGAGGATGCCTGCTTCCTGGGTCAGCCCGCGCGAGGCGCCGCGCTGCGCGCCCTTGTCGCGCGTCGTCGCGACATAGATCACGCGCAGCGAGCCCGATCCCGCCTGCGTCAGCGCCACCGCAACCTCGGCGCCGCGCTTGGAAATGCTGCTGCCCGAGATGGGAACGAGGATGTTGAGCCCATCGGGAACCGGCTGCTTCAGATGCTTGCCCTTGGCCGCCACGATCGCGAGCGGCCCCTCGAACTTTGCAGCGATGTCCTCGATCTTGCGGTCGAAGCGGTCCTTGGTCGCGGTGACCTTGTCGACGCCGACGACGAGGAGATCGAAACCCTTGCGCGCCTCCTCAGTGATGGTTTCGCCGAGCTCCGCGCGCCGCGCGCGGGTGACGACGTCGACATTGCCGGCGTCACCGCTGGGGGCGACGGTTTCGGCGGCCTTCTTCACGACGGTCTCGTGGCTCTCCGCCTCGGCCTGCTGCTTGGCGCGCATGCCGATATGCAGCACGGTGACGGGAAAGCCGCGCATGCCGGCGATCAGGCCCGCGACGTGGGCGGCGAAGGTGGCATTGACGCTCTCATCGACCGCGAGCAACGGACGCTCGAGATTGGCGACGAAGCCGCGCTTCTCGAACTCCTCGCGCTCCAGCCGCTCCTTCTCGTCCTTGTTCATCGGCAGCTTTGCCAGCGCCGCGCGCAGCATCGGCGGCATCGCCATCGTGGTCACGATCGCCATGGTCACGATCATCGTGAACAGATTCTGGCTGAGCACGCCGATGGAGAGGCCGATGGTGGCGATGATGACCTCGGTCGAGCCGCGCGCATTCATCCCGCTCGCCAGCGCCAGCGATTCCCGCGTGCTCAGGCCGCCGACAGTGCCGCCGACGAAGGCGCCACCGAACTTGCCGAGACTTGCGATCACGAC
Source organism: Bradyrhizobium sp. USDA 4472 (assembly GCF_054058595.1). Classification (NCBI taxonomy): domain Bacteria; kingdom Pseudomonadati; phylum Pseudomonadota; class Alphaproteobacteria; order Hyphomicrobiales; family Nitrobacteraceae; genus Bradyrhizobium; species Bradyrhizobium sp. USDA 4472. The sequence goes on along the minus strand of NZ_JBSSAM010000001.1, from coordinate 4,313,914 downwards.
GAGCAGGCCGGTGAGCATCAACAGACCGGGATCGCGCAGCACCGAGAGATCGGCGCTGAGGCCCGCAAGCCCGAAAAACACCGGCATGAAGAAGCTCGAGATCAGCCCGCGCAACCGCTCGTCGATCTGCCGAGTCAGGATCGGCGACTCCCCGACCAGGATGCCGGCGACGAAGGCGCCGAGCACGGTATGGACCCCGATCGCATGCGTGATCAGCGCCATCACGCCCATCAACAGCAGGATCACGGTGATGACCGCCGCCACGCTGACGAGGTTGTCGTTGGCCCAACGAATGAGCTGAAACACCAGCCTTCGACCGATGGTGAAGCTGACGGCGAGGAAGGCGAGCGTGCCGAGCACGGCTTTCGCCACCGAGGCGATGTCAGGCGTGCCCTGCGAGGCCAGGCTGAAGATGACGGCAATGATGATCCAGCCGATCGTGTCGTCGATCACGGCGGTCGCGACGATGATCTGGCCGACATTGCGGCGCATGAAATTCATCTCGCGCACGACCACGGCGACGATCTTGACCGAGGAGATCGACAGCGCCGTGCCCATGAACAGCGAGGCGACGAGACGCTGCTCCGGCTTCGGCAGCAGCGCATCAGGGAGGAATTCGCCGAGCGCGAAGCCGCAGGCGAACGGCACGAGGATGCCGGCGATCGAGATCGCGATCGCGGCCTTGCCGACCTTCCTGACCAGCTTGAGATCGGTCTCCATGCCCGTCAGCAACAACAGCAGCAGGATGCCGACTTGCGCGATGCCGTCGAGCATCGCCTTCTGCTCGGGGGTTTTGGGAAAGATCGCGGCCTGCGCCTCCGGCCAGATCCAGCCGAACAGCGACGGACCGAGGATGATGCCGGCGAGCAGCTCGCCGATCACCGAAGGCTGGCCGATGCGCTGCATGATCTCGCCAAGGCCGCGGCCGACCGCGATCAGCAGCACGATCTGGGCCACCAGCAGGAATTCGGAAGGCGCCGCCGATTTGCCGCCCTCGGCGCCGGCCGCCATGGTGGTGAGGACAAGCGCCGCGGGGACAAGGCCGACCGGCCGGAGCAGGCTCCACTGCATGCAGGCGTCTTTCCCCCGTTTGCTGTCCCGGCAAAGTGCCGGGGCCACGGCGATAGAACCCGCGGGAGGCGGAGCGGGTTCCCTGCGTGTCGCGGCGGGGTTCGGGTCCCGCAAGCGGGAAAGGGAGCGCAGGCACGGCAGGCGGAGCTCTAGGCTGCCGACTGGAGAGCCTGGAGTCTCCGCACGAATCCCAACGCCGCCTCGTTCAGATCGCCAAACCTGCTGCGCAGCGCCTCGGCGCGTGAGCCCGCGCCCTGCGCAATCGACTGGCCCATGACGGCCTTCGAACATACATCCTCCACTGACTTCCGGAGATGCTCGGCGCCCTCCGCGGCGCTGCGGGCGGCGCGATTGATGTCGCTTGTGGCGCCGCTCTGTTCCTGGACCGCTCTCGCAATCGTCGCGCTCTGCTCTCTGATGTCCCTGATGACGTCGACGATCGCGGCGATTTCGCTTGCCGCCGCCTGCGTCGCCGACTGGATGCCGAGCACCTGGGACGAGATGTCCTCCGTCGCGCGTGCGGTTTGCGTCGCGAGCGTCTTGACCTCCGCCGCCACGACGGCAAAGCCACGGCCCGCTTCGCCCGCGCGCGCCGCTTCGATGGTCGCATTGAGCGCCAGCAAATTGGTCTGACCGGCGATATCGCTGATCAATTCCACGACGCTCCCGATCTTTGTCGCGGCTTGCACCATGCTCTCCACCATTAACCCGGCCTGGGTTGCGCGGCCGCTGGCGATGTCAGCCACCTGGCTTGCTTCCTGGGCCCGTCCATTGATGTTGCGCGTGGAGGCATCGAGTTGCTCGACTCCGGCAGCCATGGTCTGCACGCTGCCGGCGATGCCCTCTGCGGACGCCGACGCCGTGCGGCTGCACGATAGATTGTCGGCGTTGAACCGCTCGAGTTCCTGGATCGCATCGGCAATGTGTCCGGCCGCCGCAACGACCTCGTCCACCGAGCCGACGACTGACTCCTCAAAGGACGAGGTCGCACGCGCAAGAACATCTCTCAGCTCGCTTTCCGCCTGCATCTTGAGCTGCGCTTGCGACGTCTGAAGCGACAACCGATCGGCCGAATGGTCACGCAGGACGGCGACCGCCGCGGCCATCGCGCCAATCTCGTCACGCCGGTCCAAGCCTGGAATGCTCCCTTCGATCTCACCCGACACGATCTTGCGCAGACGCTCCTCGAGCCGCCGCAGCGGCCGGGAGATGGTTCCTGCGATCAGAACCGCAAACGCCACACTCATGAGCACGACAAGCAGCGCGAGACCTCCGAGCCGCAGCGCCGCGGCCTTGAACGACGCGTCGAGATCGTCGACATACATGCCACTGATGACCATCAGCTTCAGGTCCGGAACCGCCCTGACGAAGGCCTGTTTGCGCAGCGGCTCCGGCTGGCCGTTGCGGGGGAAATGATAGGTGACGGTCCCGGCGCCGGCGCTATGGGCGAGATCGACGATCTCGCGGCGGAACAGGCGCCCGTTGACGTCGCCCTTGTCGATCAGGTTCTTCCCGACGTTCTCGGGCGTGCCCCCGTCGGCCAGATTGAGCCCGTCCCAATCGTAAACGAAGAAGTAGTTGTTGCCGTCATACCGCGATGGCGCGACGATCTCCCTGATCCTCGCAACCAATTCGTCGCGCCTCATGCGGCCCGACAGCACCTCTGGCTGATAGGCTGCGATCTGCGATGCCACCACATCCACCGCGCCGCGCAGCGCCCTCGTCCGCTCGGCCTCCATCTGATCGCGCAACTGGATGAGGGACACGCCGACGAGAACCATCATCGCCAGAACACTGCCAAGCGTGAGCATGCCCAGCCGCCACGCGATCTTGATCTTCTTCATGCGAAATCCCTTGTCGCTGCAATGAATGCCGAAGCTTGCAGCCGAAAGCTTGACGAGGACTTTCACTCAGGGAGCGGAAGGCGGCGTCTTCTGCAGAATGTTATGCGTAATTTGCATCGGCCAGTCGGATCTCGCATCGAAAGGCGATGGGGATGCCGGCCGCGACGGAAGCCGCGGCCACGCTTCGTCGGGCAAAAAGGTACCGGCGCCCGAGACGAATCTGCAATCTTACCGGAGGTGTGCGCTTGGCCGGTGTGAGCCGAGCAGGTGCGGTGTCACGAGGTTCGTTCACAAGGGCAGACCGGAAGAGAACGGCAGACGGCCAAAGTGACGTAATTGACCCGGAGCGGCCTTCAGATCGAAAGAAATTCTCGCTACCTTTCAGGCGAGCCAGCACTTCAGGTGGTCGCGTCCGGCAGGGAGCCTAATGAACATTTCGCTCGCACTCATCGCCGCCACCCTGCCTGCGGACTTTTCCGAACTAGAGGCGGATGCGACACTGGATGGTCACCGGCATCTGACCCGCTTCGCCGCGGAGTTTGCGTCTGAGCGAGCCATGTTCCACGCGATTTACACGTGTCGCGTGGATGGCCAATTGGCTGGGACTGGGGCAATTACGGACGAACCTGCGATGACCGTGCATCCCGGCAGGCGGATGCGCCGGCTTACGTGCACCGTCGATTTAGACGGCGCGAAATTGCCCGCACCATAGCGAGCGCGCTGATGTTGCAAGCGGCAACCAAGGTTTCCATCGTGACTGCGCACGCAGGAAACGATGGGGCCGCCAAGTTTTGGGAGGCGATTGGATTTAGACCCGTGCAAGATCAGGCTTGGTCTCACGAAGTACGGATAACAACCAAGTCCTGAGGTGCGGCAATGGCCCCTCAGCCGAACCACGCTGATCCCATCGTGGTGTCGGCTTCCGGCAGCAGTGGAGCGGACACGGGAGCGCGCCTGTGCCAACAGCCGCTCTTGTCACACAGCGGACCCCATGTCGGCGATATGCGCTGGCTAATCGGAGGACCTCACGTCCGCTTTCGCGTCGCCAACAGTTGGCGGATGTGGTCCAGCACGGGTCGATAATCCAGCCTCTTCGCGGCGTGCGGACCGTCCTCGCAAAGATCACCTGCCAACGCGAGAACCCTCCCGACTGTCGCGCCCAGCATCGTCTTCACAGTCGGCTGGTTGCTCCGAATCCACGCAGAAAGAGCAAACCCCGAACCGGTGGGGCCGCCTACGTCGATCAAGGCGGCATCGATAAAGTGTTTCCCGCCTTCGAGGCATTCACGAGCGTCGTCGTGGTGAGTTGCTTCCACAACGCGGTAGCCACACTCGCGAAGGTACTCCGCCAGCGGATGGCGCACGAGCACATCTTGCTCGACAATCAACACAGTTGTTGTTTGCATGCAGATTACAGCGCCGGGCCGAGCATCTCCGCGATCAGCATTGCGATCTGCTTGGGATCGTAGGGCTTGCGGATGAACCTACCTACGCGGCTCGCTGCGCTCTCCAATTCTATGCTTCCGGAGGCAACGAGGATAAGGAGCATCGGTTGCATATCGCGTACCCTCCCAGCCAACGCAAGGCCATCAAGGGTTCCCGGCATTCGGACGTCGGTTATAAGCGCGTCAATCCGCTCGCCTGATGCAATGTAGTCCATCGCCTCATCTGCGGTGCTCGCCTCAACAACCTCAAGCCCCACGCCTCGAAGCTGCTCAGCGACGTCGAATCGGATGAACCATTCGTCCTCCACGAGCAAAACCCTCACGCGCTCACTCTTCAGCTGCTCTTGGGGGACCATTGTTGCTCCTCGGACGCTGGTCGGCCAACCTCCGGAGTGGCGCAACGTTCCAAACCATTGACTTGTTCGCTAATTGCATGCCGCAAGCACCACCAAAAGTATCCCATGTTAGTGGGGAGTTCTGCTCGCGATGATAGATGTTGCCCATCACCAGCAGCGGCTCTGTTCGTAGGCACCGGTGGCTGAGAGACCGATTGCGCTCCCGCCTGCACAACCAGGGAGCGCAGCCATGCTAGTGCGCCGCGGAATTTGTCGTCCGTCCCAACACGAGTTCAACGAAATAGAACGATTACGAGAGCTCGTCACGGAAGCCCGAGACACCCTGATGCGATTTCCTGTGCCGGACACGTTCCTCGGGAGGAAAACACAGGAGCCGTTCCCGCAAGAGACCGCAAATGGCCGCTCGAAAATTCCGAATGATTCACATAGGTAAATTCCCGAATCAGGAACAGGTTGTTTGCTTGCGCCATCCTGCGTGACGGGGAAGTCACAATGCCTCATCGTATGTACCGTGCGTTAGAGCGGGATTGCCAGCTGCAGGCGGCCCTTACAGAGCACAAAGAAACGAGAGAGGAATTGAAGAAGATGCAAAGGGAGTACAAAGTCATAGCCGATTGGCTGGAGCGGCAATTGGCTGAGGCGGATCGGTCTCCCGATGTGCGATAGGTGCATCAGCATCGACAAAGAGCTTGCCGCGCTCAAACGTGTGAGACCTCTTGTAGACGATCAGCTGGCGCTGGCTCTGATGGCTGAAGTCGTCAAGGACCTTGATACAGAGCGGGCCACACTGCATTGGGACGAGAACCACACGACTAAGTGAATGGTCTGATCCGCACCGGCCACGGCGCGGAGTGTTGGCGGTTCATCCCGGCATGACTATCCCCGACAAACTGACGGAGTGTAAGGAAGCTAAGCCGTCCCGGCTGGAGCAGGCACGACTGGATGACTTCGCCTTACCTGCGGCGCAGTACGCGCTCAGCGGTGACGTGAGCATCGCCTATCAGGTCATGGGCAATGGTCTGGTGCCGGGCCTGGTTTCGTAGCCGCGAAGCGGACGAAGCCTTGGTACACGACGGCCGCCCCCTCGAGTTGGGCCAGGCACGGACGGAGCGCAACGAGTTTGAGGGTGAGCTATCAGCGAGTGTTTCTGACCGCCTCAGCCAGAATGGCGTAAAGCTGCGGCTTGCTGAATTCGTCTTGCTGCGGCCTCTTCCCTGTGTTTCGCGACACCTTCTTTGCGACTGGACGGGCGCAGGCTGCCGACGATGCCGGCCTCAGCTTCGGGGGCGGCCTTATGCTCGGTCTTGCTGTAGGTGGCTTGCGGCCGCGCTTCAGGCCCCTTCGGGTCAGCATGCCGCAGACCGCATTACGGCTGCACCCGAGACGGCGCGCAATCTGCGCGGCGCTCTGTCCTGCGGACCAGAGTTCAGTGAGAAGCGCGATGTCTTTCGCATCCCAGCCCATGGGAGATATCATAGCGCAGACTGCCGAACGCGCACCAGTCTAGTCTTCGTCCGGCTCGCGCACGACCGGCGGTTCATCAGCGTCATCTTCCTCATCGTCGTCTTCGTCTTCGTCGTCTTCATCGGGGTCTCTTGGCGGCATCGCGGTGCCCATGAGCACGAGCGGTGTCCAGCCGATCGCGGCGGCGAAAAATGTTTCGGAGGTGTGTTGCTTCATGGTGTTGCCACTCCTCGAAAAGAACGCGCAGTCGCATATCCCTGGCCGATGACGTGCAGATGCCGAAGGCGCGCAAACGCGACGGGATCAGGTCGACTGCATCAGCCGCGGGCGGCCCCCGCCACGTAACCTTGTGACGTTTGCGCCTACCTTATGCCAGAGGACGCATCGGGCTCTATGTTCACCAACACTTCGCCGGTGGTAATTTCGGGAACTCCAAGATCGAGGTCATGTAGACTTGCTTGAGCAAACGCCATTATCTTGTCGTTCGCTGTATTGGCGCTTTCGCGGTCGTCAAAGATCATCACGGCGATACCGACACCCTCGCCCGCATCCAGCACATAGTAAGATCTGAATCCCGGCGATTGCCTCAGGATCTGGCCGACCCCACTCCTGGCGCGGCGAGCGGCGTCCGCTACCGAACGAACCTTGGTGTACTTGCGAATGAGCATGTACATGACGTCACCACGCTGCCAAACGCCGCTCGCATCAAAGCATATCGGTCCCCCGTCAGGCTAGGGGCCAACTTCCGAGCTGTCACACCGCCCGGTTGGGCGGACCGCGCAACGCGCCTGTTTCCAATGAGCCATCTTCGCCCACAAGCGCGGGCGAGGTGCGGAGGCTTAGGAGCCCTCGAACTTGAACGACACGTTGAGCTTGGCGCGATAGGCTTCAACCTTTCCCTTTTCATCAAGTTGCATATCGAGCTTGACGACCTCTGCAATGCGAAGATCGCGGAGAGATTTTGCAGCTTGCTCGACCGCATTGGCGGCCGCTTTCTCCCACGAGTCACTGCTGGTACCGACCAGTTCTATGACCTTGTAGACGCTATCAGGCATGTCATCCTCCTGTCCGACATGACCCGGGAAATCTAGCATCAGGATCTCGACGCCGATACCGTTTCGCGAATGCCCCGGAACAAGAAGACAACTGCATTCGCGGAGGGCGGCTCTTGGCCCGAGCTAAAAGGGTCCGACTGGCTGTCGCTTTGCTGTTGAGCTGTCCTCTGTCATCCCAATCGTCCTGATGCTTGCCTTGGGGCCGCAGGGTCGGACAGCATCAGGATGCCCGCTCCCGACCCGGATCGTACGTCGGATCTCGTGTTGTGCGAAACCGTCGACACTGCTGCCCATGGAATGCTCTTCATTTACAGCAGGCTGGCCTGTCGCAGTTTACGCGCAAGACGGCGCGAGAACTGGATTTAACGATGCCGACATCCATTCTACTCAGCGCCGACGAGGTGCTCGAACAGGCGGGTCGACGTCGCTTATTGCCTTTAGGGCGTTGCGGCGCGCAGGGGCCACAAATCGTTCGAGTCGAGCGTTCGGCGCGGTGCTGACGAGACGAGATATTTCGACTATCCTTCCATGCGGGCATTCAAGGCGGGGCCCACGAGAGGAGACCGATGAGCACCGTAAAAAACGCTCTGGCCCAGAAGGGTGGCGCCCTGATCCACGTCGGTTCCGGCGACATGGTCGTCGAAGCTTTGCGCAAGATGCGCGACGACCGGGTCCGGTCGGTGCTGGTCATCGACGACGACGTGCTTGTCGGCATCGTGACCCAGGGTGACTGCGCGATCAAAGTGCTGCTGCCCGGGCTCGATGCGAAGCAGACACCGGTGGGCCAAGTGATGACCGGCAACCCGGTGACGGTCAAGCCGGACGATCCACTGGACGGCTGCATGGCAATGATGGCTCAGCGCAGTTTTCGCCATCTGCCGGTGCTGGACGCGGGCAAGGTCGTCGGAGTGATCTCGATCGGAGACGTTGTCAAGAACATCATCCGGGACTTGGAGCACAACGTGGACGACCTGATGGGCTACATCATGAAGGACGGGCCCGGGGGCTGACAGACGAACTGCCGTGCCGCACATCCAGGCAAGTTGCCCGGCGAAAAGCAAGTCGCCGAAAGCCGCCGCCAAGCCCAAAGGCCCCGGGGTCTCTCCCGGGGCCCTTCGATCACGCGCAGAATTTCCCGAGGGGGCGGACCAACGCCTTTATCCCCCCGCTGCACCAACCGCGGCGACGCCAGGCACGACGGTCTCCGACGTGCCCTCTTCGACCAGACCTCGCTCGTCTTCCCACTTCGCCACGGCAGCCGTTGCGATGCCGTTGCCGATGACGTTGGTCATGGTCCGCCCCATGTCGAGGAACTGGTCGATACCCATGATCAGAAGCATGCCGCCCACCGGCAGGTTGAACATCGGTAGCGTCGCGGCAACGACGACGAGCCCGGCGCGCGGCACGCCGGCGATGCCCTTGCTGGTCACCATCATCACCAGCAGCATGACGAGCTGCTGCGTGACGCCCAGCTCGATGCCGTAGGCTTGGGCGATGAACAAGGCCGCAAACGCCTGGTACATCATCGAGCCGTCGAGGTTGAAAGAATAGCCCAGCGGCAGCACGAAGCCGGAGATGCGCTCGCTGACACCGAACCTGGTCAATTGCTCGATCATCTTGGGATAGGCAGCCTCGCTGCTCGCCGTCGAGAAGGCCAGCAGCATCGGCTGGCGCAGCAGGCCGATGAGATGAAGGACGGGCCGGCCCAGCGCCAGCAGACCGGCGAGGACGAGGACGGTCCAGAGCACCGCCAGGCTGAAATAGAAGGTGGCGATGAACTTGCCGTAGGTCAGGAGCACGCCGAGCCCCTGCGTGGTGATGACAGCCGTAATCGATGCGAACACGCCGAGCGGCGCGAACTTCATCACGAAGCTGGTGATCTGCAGCATGATGTGGACCAGTTCGTCGATCGACGCCGCGATGGTCCCGGCATGGCTGGTCTTCAGCCTGCTCAGCGCCAGTCCGAAGAACACGGCGAAGACCAGGATCTGCAGGATCTCGTTCGCGGACATGGCCTGGGCGATGCTGGTCGGAAAGACGTGGGTGATGAAGTCCTTCAGATTGAAGCCGGCGGTCTGCAACGTGCTGGTGGCATCGGCATCGGGAAGCGGCAGCTGCAGGCCGTGCCCCGGCGCGAACAGGTTCGCAAAGACCATGCCGAGGCCGAGCGAGACGAGCGAGGCCGAGACGAACCAGCCCATCGACCTGGCGGCAATGCGGCCGACCGCTCCGCCTTCGGAGCCGAGGCTGGTGATGCCTGACACGATCGTGGCGAAGACGAGCGGCGCAATGATCATCTTGATCATGCGCAGGAACACATCGGTGACAACAGAGAAATAGCCGGCGATGGTCTTCGCCATCTCCGGCGTCGGAGCCAGTTCGTGGCAGGCGTAACCCGCCAGGATGCCGAGCAGCAGGCTGAGCACGAGAGCATTGGTCAGACGGTTGGACCGCGCAGGTGAATTATCGGCGCTTGATGTCATTTCCTTGTTTCCTCCCTTGGACGCTTTGGTTCACGACGGTTGGATCTGGCGGCCATCCTGGTCCGCGGCGGCCAGACTTTGCGGCCGCGTCAGCATCTCGGGCTTCAGGATCGCCGCGAGGGTGGCCTCGGTGAGCAGCCCGCGCTGGCGCACCAGCTCGGCAACGCCGCGACCCGACGCATGAGCCTCCACGGCGACGGCCGTGGCGGCGGCATAGCCGATGTATGGATTGAGTGCGGTCACCAGGCCGATCGAGTTCTCGACATCGGCCCGCAGCCGGTCCCGGTTGGCTGTGATCCCCGCGACGCAGCTCCGCTCCAGTGTCAGGCAGGCCTGGCTGAGATGGCTGATGCTCTTGAACAGGCTGTGCGCAATGATCGGCTCGAACGCATTGAGCTGGAGTTGGCCGGCTTCGGCGGCCATCGTCACGGTGATGTCGTTGCCAATGACTTCGAAGGCGACCTGGTTCACGACTTCAGGGATCACGGGGTTGACCTTGCCGGGCATGATCGAGGAGCCGGCCTGGACGGCCGGCAAATTGATCTACCCGAAGCCGGCCCGCGGGCCGCTCGAGAGCAACCGGAGATCGTTGCAGATCTTGGAGATCTTGACCGCGACGCGCTTCAGCACGCCCGAGATCTGAACGAACGCACCGCAATCCTGCGTCGCCTCGACGAGATCAGGCGCGGTGACCAGCGGCAATCCGGTGATCGCATTGAGATAGCGGCAGACGAGACGCGCATAATCGGGATGCGCGTTGATGCCGGTGCCGATGGCGGTCGCGCCCATGTTGATCTCGTGGATCAGCAGCCCCGCCTCGCGCAGCCGCTCCTGATCCTCGCCGACCATGACGGCGTAGGTGTTGAACTCCTGTCCCAGCGTCATCGGCACCGCATCCTGCAGCTGGGTGCGGCCCATCTTCAGGACATCCTTGAAAGAACAGGCCTTGCCGGCGAAGGCGAGACGCAGCACGTCCATCGCCTCCACGAGATTCTGCAGGCCATGAGACGTCGCGATCTTCAGCGCGGTGGGGTACACGTCGTTGGTGCTCTGGCTCATGTTGACGTGCTCGTTCGGATGCAGCGCGGCGTACTCGCCCCTGCCATGGCCGAGGATTTCCAACGCCCGGTTCGCGATCACCTCATTGGCGTTCATGTTGGTGGAGGTGCCGGCGCCGCCCTGGATCACGTCAACGACGAACTGGTCGTGGAGGCGGCCGGCCCGCAATTCCTCGCAGGCCGCCACGATCGCCCGCCCGCGGCGCTGGTCCAGCAGACCGAGCTCCATGTTGGAGAGCGCCGCCGCCTGCTTGACGGCAGCGAGCGCATTGATCAGCTCGGGATAGGCCGAGATCGCGGTGCCCGAGATCGGAAAGTTCTCGACGGCGCGCATGGTGTGAACGCCGTAATAGGCCTCAAGCGGCACCTCGCGCTCGCCAAGCAGATCATGTTCCGTCCGCATGTTTTCTCCCGCAAATCGGCTCCGTTGTCCGCAGACAGCGGCAGGGGATGCATGCGCCGAGGGACGGAGGGCCGTCCAATGTTATGCCGGCAAGTTCTATTCCGAATTTGCATAGATTTCCCCGGCGCGTCAGGGCATCTTCCGGCGAGCGAGGCTGACCGGAGCAGGCACGATGGAGTTGAAATGGCTGGAGGATTTTCTCAGCCTCGCCCGCACCCGCAGCTTCTCGCGCGCGGCCGATGAGCGGCACGTGACGCAATCGGCGTTCAGCCGCAGGATCCAGGCGCTGGAGCTTTGGCTCGGCGTGTCCCTCGTCGACCGCAGCAGCTATCCGACCACGCTGACCACCGAGGGCCGCGAATTCCTGGAGACCGCGGAAGAAACGGTTCGTATGCTGCATGCGAGCCGTCTCGCGCTTCAGGCCAGCAAACGGCCGAACACGCAGATGGTCTCGGTCGCGGCCCTGCACACTTTGTCGCTGCATTTCTTTCCGCGCTGGTTCAGGAACATCGAGCAGGAGGTCGGGCCGATCGGCAGCCGGTTGCTGCCCGACGATTTTCACAGTTGCCTGCAGGCGCTCGTCGAAGGCAGCTACGACTTCCTGCTCACCTTCCATCACGCCAATGTGCCGATCCTGCTGGAGCCGGAGCTCTACCCCCATGTCGTCGTCGGCATGGACAGTTTCGTCGCCGTGCGCAGTGCAAGATTGGCGGCCGCGGCGGACGATGCCGCTTCGCTTCCCCTGCTCAGCTATGCCTCGAACTCTTTCCTGGGGCGGGTCGCCACCTTCGCGCAGGCCCAGGCCGGCTCGCCGCCCGCGCACGTGACGCATACCAACGAGAACGCCATGGCGGAGGGGCTGAAATTCATGGCGCTGGAGGGCTATGGCCTGGCGTGGCTGCCGCGCAGCCTGGTCGCCCGGGAGCTGGACGAGGGCACCCTCACCATTGTCGGCCCCGAGATTCCGTTGGAAGTCCGGCTCTATCGCAGCGCGCGGAGGACGCGGCCGATCGTGGAGAAGGTCTGGAGCGCCGCGCAGGCGGCCAGCCCCGAAACTATGTAGAGGCCGCATATGCCGTTCTGAACAGGCATTGGATTTGCCTGAAGCAAGCATGCATCGTGGCTCCAACAAGGAGACTTCGATGCTTGGTATTCTGGGCGGCATGGGCCCGATGGCGACCGTGGATTTCATGGGCAAGATCGTCAGGAACACCCCCGCATCCTGCGACCAGGACCACATCCGGATGGTGGTGTGCGCGGCAACCGATGTGCCCGACCGAACCGCCGCCATTCTCGGCCGGGGCCCGGATCCGCTTCCCGCCATGCTGAATGCCTTGCGCCGGCTCGAGCTGTCCGGCGCGACCCGGATCGCCATCCCCTGCAACACCGCCCACCATTGGCACGGCGCGCTGCAGGGCGAGACGCCGGTGCCGATCATCCACATCGTCGACGCCGTTGCCGACGGGCTCGCTGCGCAGCAGGCGAGCAACCCGACCATCGGCCTGCTTGCGACCGACGGCACGGTGCACGCCGGAATCTACCAGCAGCGCCTGGCCGAACGCGGTTATGCCTGTGTGGTGCCTGGCGCGAAGGCGCAAGCCGAGGTCATGCGCGCGATCCGACTGGTGAAGGCGGGACACACGGACGAAGCGGCCGGCATTCTGGGCCGGGAAGCAGAGGCGCTCGCGGCCAGGGGCTGCTCGCACGTCGCCATGGCCTGCACCGAAATCCCCCTGGCCCTCGCCACGCCGGACAGCGATATCGGCGCGGCATTGCTGGACCCGACCGACCTTCTCGCACGGGCCTGCGTCAGATCATGCCTGGCCGCGCCGCAGGAGGCGATGCGGGAAGTCGCCTAGCCCTTCCCTCACGCCGCAGCGGGCGCCTCGATCTCGCGCGGCAGGATGATCGCCGCCGCGATCGCGAGCAGGCAGAGGCCGGCGAAGGCGTGCAGCATGGTGACGAAGCCGCCCTGCCCGTAGAGCCAGGCGACGAGGCCGACCGAAGCGCCCGCCGCGGTGAAGCCGATGAAATAGCGCACCGCGTAGGCGCGCGAGCGCCATTCCTCGCTGGTGTATTTGCCGACCATGGCATCGTTGACCGTGACCTGGCCGAACGCGCCCATGACGATGCCGATCGAGACCAGGATCAGCGGCAGATTCGACAGGCTCGCGGCCAGATACAGGAACGGCGCCAGCATGAAGGACAGCGGCAGCGCCACCGTCTTCAATGAGTAACGGTCGAGCAGCCGGCCGATCGTGTACTGCGTCATCGCGCCGAACACGTAGACGCAGGCGGCGATGACCCCGAGCCACGCGGGGCTCCTGGTCAGGTCCGCGAGCCGCTCGGCGAACAGCTTTGGCAGCGCGACGGTGACGGCATTGAACGTGGTGGAGATCGCGATCACGACGATGAGCAGCGACAGCACCACGCGCCACATGTCCTGTTTTGCCACCCGCGCCTGCGCCGCCGCCTGCTTGCTGCCCTTGCGGTCCTCGTGCACCACCATCATCGCGAAGGCGAGGCCGATCAGGATGGTGACGATGCCGGGGATGATGAAGGCAGAGCGCCAGCCGAGATATTGGCCGATCACGCCGGTGACCAGGGCGGACGAGGCCACGCCGAGATTGCCCCAGACGCCGTTGATGCCCATCTCGCGGCCGAGCCTCTCGGCATAGGACACGATCATCGCCGTGCCGACAGGGTGATAGATCGAGGCGAACACGCCGATCGCAAGCAGCGCGCCGCCGAGCTGCAGCGGGGTCTGCACGAAGCCGACCGAGATCATGGCGGCGCCGATGCCGATGAAGAAGATCAGCATCATGTGGCGGCGGCTCCAGCGGTCGCCGAGCCAGCCCGTCAACAGCGAGCCGGCGCCAAAGGCGATGAAACCGGGGGTCGCGTAGGGAAGCAGTTCCGAATAGGCCATGCCCAGCGCCGGCCCCATGATGATCACGGCGGCGGCGAAGATCAGCATCGAATAATGGTCGATGAAATGGCCTGCGTTGACGAAACTGATGACCCTGGCGGGGCTGTTCATTCGGAATTCTCTCCTGCTCCGAAAGGAGTTATATGTCATGGGCATGACGGAATGCTGCCAATGACTGTCGTCGAAACGCCAATCCTCCGGGAGGTCCAGGGTAATCATCGCTCCACCGCGGGCGTGCACCTGGTCGCGCGCGATTATCCGAAGGGCATGCGGATCGATCCGCACATGCACCGCGAGTCGCAGCTGATCTATGCGGCGAAGGGCACGATGCAGGTGACGACGCCAGGAGGACGCTGGCTGGTGCCGCCGGACCGCGCGGTCTGGGTGCCGGCCGGGCTCGAACATGCCATCGACCTGCTCGCCGACATCGAGATGCGCACGCTGTATTTCGACCTCGCCTGGCTCAAGCGCGAGCAGCGCTACGAGGGGCTGACCAAAGAATTCGTGGTGCGGGTGTCGCCGCTGCTCAATCAGGCGATCCTCGCGCTGTTCGACGCGCGCAACACCGAGGAGCGCACCGAGCTGCTGGTGCGCCTGGCGATGCTGGAATTGCACCAGGCCGAGGATTCCGCGACCTTCGTGCCGCTGCCGCACGAGCCGCGCTGCCGGCGCGCGGCGATGATCGTGCTCGACGATCCAACCGGCCTGCACGACATCGACACGCTGGCGCGCGAGGTCGGCACCTCCGCGCGCACGCTGTCCCGGCTGTTCTCGAGCGAGACGCAGCTCAGCTTCAAGAGCTGGTGCCAGCGAGCAAGGATTGCCGCGGCGATCCGGCGGATATCCACGGATGCGAATGTCTCGATGAAGCAGCTCGCGACGCAACTCGGCTATGCCAGCGTGCCGGCGTTCTCGGCCGCCTTCCGGCAGGTGACGGGTCGGACGCCGACGGAGTTTGCGGGGAAGGATTGAGGCGAACGCGCCCGCGTCCCTGTCAGCGAGGAGCTCGCGACAAAATTGGCAGCAATTTTGCGCTGATGCCACCAAGCAATACAGACTGTCCGGCCAAGGGACTCTGGATTGGTTCGCTTCGCTCGCAATGGCGTTGTGAGGCAACTGCCCCCAGCCCGGCACAGCGGCAGTCTCGGAAATGCACGGCCCGACTAAAGATGCCGCATCCCACCGCTTGATTGTGATCGGCTTCCGCCTAAATCCGATGTAAGCTTCCGCACCGCACAAACCCGGATTCGAAAGCCCAGATGGCCAATGCCTTCTTCTCCGACCTGCTCGCCACGATCTCCGAGCGCGGCCGCACCCTGCTGCGCCGGGGGAATTCAGCCGATACCCGGCAGGACGCCGATGGACTGATCGCGCTCTGCGGTGCGCTGCTGTCGGGCCGGGGCGAAGCTTCCGGCACCGCCATGGCGCGCGAGGTGCTCGACATCTACCGGCAGCTGGATGCGGCAGGACGCCGCGCCTTCTTCGAAGGCCTGCTGCGCGATTTCGGTCCCGATCGGGAGCGGCTGTCGAAGGCGATCGAAAGGTGGCGCACTCAACCTGATGACGAGGATGCGAGCTCGCTGCACTTCGCCTCGGAACCGCGGCGGCAGGAGCTTATCCGGCGTCTCAACCGCGCGCCTGGCGGGACCGGCGACCTCGTCGCCATGCGTGCCGATCTGCTCGGCATGATGAACGGACACACCCACCTCGCCGCGCTCGATCGCGACGTCTCGCATCTTCTCTCTTCGTGGTTCAACAGGGGGTTTCTCGTGCTGCGCCGGATTGACTGGTCGACCCCGGCCAACATCCTCGAAAAGATCATCCGCTACGAAGCCGTGCATGAAATCAGGGACTGGGACGATCTGCGCCGTCGCATCGATCCGGTCGACCGCCGCTGCTACGCCTTCTTCCATCCCGCGATGGTCGACGAACCCCTGATCTTCGTCGAGGTCGCGCTGACCGAGACGATTCCCGGCGCGATCGCGCCGCTGCTGGCCGTCGATCGACAGTATCTTCCGATCGAGAAAGCGCGCACCGCCGTGTTCTATTCGATCTCCAACACCCAACGCGGCCTGGGCGGCATCTCGTTCGGCAGCTTCCTGATCAAGCAGGTGGTCGAGGAGCTGCGCCGCGAATTGCCCAAGCTCGACAGTTTCGTGACGCTGTCGCCGGTGCCGGGCTTCATGTCATGGCTGAAGCAGGACAAGGACCTGCCGCTCTCGGACGAGGACCGCGAGATCCTCAAGCGGCTCGACGATCCCAAATGGTACGAGAATCCGGAGACGACGACGCAGCTGCGCGCCGTCATCGAGCCGCTCGCCGCCTATTATTTCCTGAAGGCGCGGACGTCGAAAGGCCGCCTGATCGATTCCGTCGCCCGCTTCCACCTCGGCAACGGCGCGCGGCTCGAGCGCATCAACTGGCTCGGCGACCTCTCGCCGAAGGGCCTGCGCGAATCCGCCGGCGTCATGGTGAACTATCTCTACCGCCTCGACGACATCGAGAAGAACCACGAAGCCTACGCCAATGACGGCGAAGTCGTGGCGTCGAGCGCGGTGAAGAAGCTGCTGCGGGGCGAAGGACGACGGTTGCTGGATATGCGGTTGTCGTAGGGGGGCGGGCGGACTCACTCTTCACGCCCGCCGTCATTGCGAGCGCAGCGAAGCACTCCAGACTGCCTCTGCTGAAAGACTCCGGGTTGCTTCGCTTCGCGCGCAATGACCGAGTATGCGGCAGCGTGTCGGCCTACTCCGCCAGCGCCTGCATCTCCCTGTAGAGTTCGGACTTGCCTTCGAAGCCGATGCCCGGGAGCTCAGGCATGGTGATGTGGCCGTTTTCGACGCGGACGCCGTCGGGGAAGCCGCCATAGGGCTGGAACAGGTCGGGGTAGCTTTCATTGCCGCCGAGCCCCAAGCCGGCTGCGATGTTGAGCGACATCTGGTGGCCGCCGTGCGGGATGCAGCGGCTGGGGGACCAGCCGTAGGTCTTCAAGACTTCCAGCGTGCGCTGATACTCGCACAGGCCGTAGGACAGCGCGCAGTCGAATTGCAGCCAGTCGCGATCCGGGCGCATGCCGCCGTAGCGGATCAAATTGCGGGCGTCCTGGTGGCTGAAGAGATTCTCGCCGGTCGCCATCGGACCGGGATAGAATTCGGCGAGCGCGGCTTGCAACGCGTAATCGAGAGGATCGCCTGCTTCCTCGTACCAGAACAGCGGATAATCGCGCAGCATTTTTGCGTAGGCGATACCGGTCTCGAGATTGAAGCGACCGTTGGCGTCGACGGCGAGCTGCGCGTCCTTGCCGATCTCCTTCAGCACCGCCTCGATGCGCTTGCGGTCCTCGTCGATATCGGCGCCGCCGATCTTCATCTTCACGACGTTGTAGCCGCGATCGAGATAGCCGCGCATCTCAGCTCGCAGCATCGCGAGATCCTTGCCGGGATAATAATAGCCGCCGGCGGCGTAAACGAAGACGCGCGGATTGGCCTTCACACCATGGCGCTCGGCGAGCAGACGAAACAGCGGCTTGCCCGCGATCTTCGCCACCGCATCCCACACCGCCATGTCGATGGTGCCGACCGCGACCGAGCGCTCGCCATGGCCGCCCGGCTTCTCGTTGGTCATCATCGCGGCCCAGACCTTGTCAGGGTCGAGATTGTCAGCCGATGCATTCAGCAGCGACTTCGGATCGGCCTCCGTGATGCGCGACGCAAAGCGCTCGCGGATCAGGCCGCCCTGCCCGTAGCGGCCGTTGGAGTTGAAGCCGTAGCCGACGACGCGCCTGCCGTCCGCTACCGCGTCGGTGACGACGGCAACGAGGCTCGTCGTCATCTTGGTGAAGTCGATATAGGCGTTGCGGATTGGGGACGAGATCGGTTTGGTGATCTCGCGGATGTCGACGATGCGGACGGACATGGGGACGGCCTTTCACTTTCGTCATTGCGAGCGTAGCGAAGCTATCCAGAGTGTATCCGCGGAAATAGTCCGGATTGCTTCGCTTCGCTCGCAATGACGGGGAGAGGGAGTGGGGCTCCTCGCAATGACGAGGACAGAGAGCGCCCGTCGCAATGACGAGGAGAGTGCGCGACGCTTACTTCTTATCCCTGAAATACGGCTCCACGGGCCCATGCACCTTGATGGTCAGCGGATTGCCGTAGCGGTCCTTGGCGTTGCCGGCGGTGACGCGGACCCAGCCTTCGCTGATGCAGTACTCTTCCACGTTGGTCTTCTCGATGCCCTTGAAGCGGATACCGACGTCGCGCGACAGGATGTCGGCGTTGTAGTAGGGGCTGTTGGGATCGACCGAAAGACGGTCGGGAAATTCGTCGCTCATTGATGTCTCGCTCATAACAGGGTCTCGATCTTCTGCCGCAATCCTTCCGGCCGCGCGGTCGGCGCGTAGCGCGCAGTCACGTGGCCGGCACGATCCACCAGGAATTTGGTGAAATTCCATTTGATGGAAGCGCCGAGGAGTCCGGATTGCTGGCGTTTCAGGTACTCATACAGGGGGTGCGCCCGTGCGCCGTTGACGTCGATCTTTTCGAACAGCGGAAAGGTGACGTCGTAGTTCGTGGAGCAGAACGCCTGGATCTCGTCGGCCTGCCCCGGCTCCTGCGCGCCGAACTGGTTGCAGGGAAAGCCGAGCACCGCGAAGCCGCGCGGCGAGAGATCGCGATGCAGATCCTCCAAGGCCCGATATTGCGGCGTGAAGCCGCATTTGCTGGCGGTGTTGACGATCAGCAGCACCTGCCCTTCGTAGGCGCGCATGGACACCTCGTCGCCGGCAAGAGAATTGGCCTTGAAATCATAAAACGCGGACATGGCTAACCCACGGGATCGATCGGCGACGGCGGCACGCCGCCCGCCTCGATCGCTTCGCCGGCGAGCAGACAGAGATCCTCGCGATAGCGGCCGGAGACGATGTGGACGCCGACCGGAATCTTGCCGACGAGGCCTGTCGAGACGACCAGGCCCGGCAGCCCCATGAAGGGGGTCGCGATCTGCGGCAGCTGCGCTTCCCAGACGCGCTCGAAGGATTGAGCGTCCTTGCGGTCGAGATGATCGGGGAACGGCAGCTCGCCGGACACCGGCGTCAGCACGACGGCGTATTTCTCGAAGAACAGCATCCAGTCGCGGGTCAGCGTGGCGCGGCGGGTCAGCGCCTGCGCGTAGTCGGCCTGGTCCATCGGCGTCACCTTGGCGCGGTTGCCGCGCAGACACGCCAGCGCGCCGGGATCGCCCTCGCGCTCGGCCATCTCAAGCTGCGCCTCATAGGCTTCGCCAAGCCAGAGTTTTCGCTGCCATGTCACGGCTTCGCGCATCGGCGGGGTGTTCTCGATCACCTCGACGGTCCACCCCGCGCGCTCGAGGCGCTTGCCGGCGTCGGTCACGGCCGCCTTCACCTCAGGCGTGGTGGCGAGGCCGTCCGGGTTGAGGCAGATCGCAGCGCGCTTGTCGCGCGCGGGGCCTTCCAGCGGGACCGGCACATACCAGGGATCGCGCACGTCGCGCGCCGACATCGCGGCGAGCGAAATGCGCAGGTCATTCACGGTGCGTGCCAGCGGGCCCGACACTGCCATGAGCTGCGGCCCGATCGGGCGTTCCGGCAGCGCCGGGTTGAATGCGGGAATGCGGCCCAAGGTCGGGCGCAGGCCATGCACGCCGCAGGCATAGGCGGGATAGCGGATCGAGCCGGCGATGTCGGTGCCGTGGGCGATTGCACCGATGCCGGCAGCGACCGCCGAGCCGGCGCCGCCGGACGAGCCGCCGGGGGTCAGCGAAGCATCGCGCGGGTTCTTGGTGTCGCCATGGACGAGATTGGTGGTGAACCAGCGATAGGAGAAGGCCGGGCAATTGGTGCGGCCAAGGAGAACAGCCCCGGATTTGCGGAAATTGGCGACGACGGGATTGTCCTCGCGGGCGATCAAGTCGCTCTGCAGCTTGAGGCCGTTGGTGGTGGCAAAGCCCGCCTGGTCGACATTGGCCTTGATGGTCACGGGCACGCCGGCGAGCACGCCGGGGTCTTCCCCCCTGGCAATGGCGGCATCCACGGCGTCGGCCTGCTTGATCACGTCCTCGGGCCGGTGGTCGATGACGGCGTTGAGCTGGGGGTTGACCGCGTCCAGGCGGTCGAGGCCGGCCTTGGCCGCCTCCCGGGCCGACACCTTCCTGGATTTGACGAGATTCGCGAGGTCGGCTGCCGAGAGGCGCCAGAGATCTTGCATGACATGCTCCGTGTAACCGGCGTCTTTTAGCGCCGGGAACGCGGCAAAGCCATGCGGATTTCGCAGGGAAACCGTCATTGCGAGCGAAGCGAAGCAATCAAGGCTGTCGCCGCGGAGGCAGTCTGGACTGCTTCGTCGCTCCGCTCCTGGCAATGACGGGAGGGAGCGGCGGCCCCTCTAATGCCGCGTCGCGGACTCGCCCGGCATGTCCAGCAGCGCCTCGCTGAAGGGAAATTCCAGAACGATCTCGCCGTCATCGTCGGTGACCTCGATGACCGCCTCGAGCAGGGCCGGCTGCGCGCCCTCGGACTTCACGACCTCCAGGATCATCTGGCGGGCGACCTCCCAGGCGCGATCCGGGTTGCGCAGATCCTCGCCGTCGGGATCCACGATCAGTTCGTCGCCGATACGGGTGTTGAAGAAATATTTGGGCATCACGAGATCCAGCTAAAGGCGCCTGTATCGGATTGAAAGCTGCACTGCACTCACAACTGCTTTATCAGGACAGGGTTCGCGACCGAATGTGCCAAGCGCGAGGCCGCATCCCCGGAAGTAATGTTCCCAGTGTCATTTTTCGCGTCGCAACATGGCGTTTCTCGGGAAGATTTCTCTGGCGAACTTTTTCGCCCGCATTAGTTTACCCATGGTCGGACACGTCCGAGTTCGCAGAAATGGAGAACCAAAATGGCCTGGAAAGCCCCCAAAATCGTCGAAGTGCCCTGCGGCATGGAAATCAACATGTATGTGAGCGCCACCCGTAAGTAAGCGGTCGGCGAGTTAAGCGTTCTGCGCATGGGTTTTTCGGTCGCGAGCGGTTTCCCGACGATGGAAACCGTGTCGGTCTGAGATCCCCTTCGCGAATTTGCCCCAGGAGACGGATCATGCTTCGCGTCGTCGTCCTGGGCGCCGGCGCCGGCGGCGGTGTTCCGCAATGGAATTGCGGTTGCGACGGTTGCCGGGCGGCCCGTGCCAATGGCCATGAGCTTTATCGAACCCAGGCCTCGGTCGCCTTCAGCGGTGACGGCGAGCACTGGTTCCTGATCAACGCCTCTCCCGATCTCCGCCAGCAATTGAATGCCACGCCGCAACTGCATCCCAAGGCGGGCGCGCTGCGCCATACGCCCGTTGCCGGCGTGATCCTGACCAACAGCGAAGTCGATGCGGTCGCGGGCCTGCTGTCGATGCGCGAGGGCTCGCCCTTCACTGTTTATGCGCATGACAAGGTTCTGGCGATCCTGGCCAGCAACAGCATCTTCAACGTGCTGAACGAGAAGAGCGTCAAGCGCCAGCCGATCGGCATTTGCGAGCCGTTCGAACCGAAATTCCCGGACGGCGCGCGCTCGGGCCTTGAAGTGCTCGCCTTCGCCGTGCCGGGCAAATCGGCCTGGTATCTCGAAGGCAAAACGCATCCCGGCGGCGAGAGCGGCGACGGCGACACGCTGGGCCTGAAGATCACCGACAAATCGACCGGCAAGTGCTTCTATTTCATCGCCGCCTGCGCCGAGGTCACCGATGCGCTGAAGGCCGAGATCGACGGCGCCGCACTGGTGTTCTTCGACGGCACGGTCTGGCAGGACGACGAGATGATCAAGGCCGGGCTCGGCCACAAGACGGGCAAGAGCATGGGCCATGTCGCGATGTCCGGCGCCGATGGCGCGATCGCGCGGCTGGCCGATCTCTCACTCGACAGGAAGATGTTCCTGCATATCAATAACTCGAACCCGGCGCTGCTGCCCGGTACGCCTGAACGCAAGACGGCCGAGGCGGCGGGATGGCAGATACCCGCCGACGGAACGGAGATCGTGCTGTGACTGCCGCGTCCAAGCCTGAAATGAACATGACTGGAATCACTGCGCTCTCTGTCGGCAAGGACATCCGGCTCACGACCGCCGAGGAACTGGAGGCGACGCTGCGTCACATCGGCGCCACGCGCTATCACAGCCTGCATCCGTTCCATAAGCTGCTGCACGGCGGCAAGCTGAACAAGGGCCAGGTGCAGGCCTGGGCGCTGAACCGCTACTATTACCAGAGCACCATCCCGATCAAGGACGCGGTGGTGATCTCGCGCTTCCGCGACCGCGCCACGCGGCTGGAATGGCGCCACCGCATCGAGGATCATGACGGGGATGTCGGCTCTGAAGGCGGCATCGAGCGCTGGCTGAAGCTGACCGAAGGTCTCGGCCTCGACACGGCCTATGTGGAATCGACCGAAGGCATTCTGCCGGCGACGCGCTTTGCGGTGGAGGCCTATGTGCACTACTGCCGCGAGAAGAGCCCACTGGAGGCGATCGCCTCCTCGCTGACCGAGCTGTTCGCGCCAAACCTGCACGAGGAACGCATCTCGGGCATGCTGGAGCATTACGACTTCGTCAATCCCGACATCATGAGCTACTTCAAGCGCCGCCTCACGCAGGCGCCGCGCGATGCCGGTTTCGCGCTCGACTATGTCAAGACGCATGCCACGACGCCGGAGCAGCGCGCGCAGGTCTGCAACGCGCTGATCTTCAAGACCAACGTGTTGTGGGTGCAGCTCGATGCGCTCCAGCACGCCTATGTCGAAGGCAACATTCCGCCGGGCGCGTTCGTGCCCAAAGAAAACTGAGAAGGCGAGCTGAGGAATAAGAGCATGGCCCGGCCGCGGAACATCAGCGTCAGCGAGGCAAGCCGCCCCGTGCTGCCGCGGCACGCCAAGCTCAAATATGACGAGACGCGACAAGTCTGGGTGATCCTGGCGCCGGAACGCGTGCTGGCGCCTGATGAAATCGCGGTCGAGGTCTTGCAGCTCTGCGACGGCAGGCGCAGTGTCGGGGAGGTATCCGATCAGCTGGCGGCGAAATACGCCGCCCCCCGAGAGGCGATCCTGGCCGACGTCATCGTCATGCTCCAGGATCTCGCGGACAAGGGCTTCCTCACCGAAGTCAGGGAGAAGACGCCATGAGCGATGTGCTCCCGACCATCCCGCTTGATACCGGCGACAGTCTCGCGGTGCTGGAGAAGAGCCGCTCGACGGCCGAGACCTTCGGCATTCCGCTCGCGGTGCTGCTGGAGATCACGCACCGCTGCCCGCTGCAATGCCCCTATTGCTCCAACCCGCTCGAGCTCGACCGCTCGGGCAACGAGCTGACCACCGAGGAATGGAAGAAGGTGCTGAGCGAGCTCGCCGAGATCGGCGTGCTCCAGGTGCATTTCTCCGGCGGCGAGCCGACGGCGCGCAAGGACCTCGTCGAGCTGGTCAAGCATGCCAGCGATGTCGGCCTGTACACCAACCTCATTACCTCGGCCGTGCTGCTGACGCGCGAGCGGCTCAGCGATCTCGCCGACGCCGGGCTCTGCCATGTGCAGATCTCTTTCCAGGGCATCGAAGAGGGCCTCGCCGACCGCGTTGCCGGCTACAAGGGCGGCCACCGCAAGAAGCTCGAAGTCGCGAAATGGACGCGCGAGCTGGATCTGCCGCTGACGGTGAATGCGGTGATGCACCGGCAGAATTTGCATCAGCTGCCTGAGATCATCGAGATGTCGGTCGATCTCGACGCCGACCGGCTCGAGGTCGCCAATGTGCAATATTACGGCTGGGCGTTGAAGAACCGCGCCGCGCTGATGCCGACGGTCGCGCAGCTCGAGCAATGCACCCGCACCGTCGAGGAGGCCCGCGAGCGGCTCAAAGGCACGCTGGCGATCGACTACGTCGTCCCTGATTACTACGCGCTGCGGCCGAAGAAGTGCATGGGCGGCTGGGGCCGGCAGTTCTTCAACATCTCGCCGGCCGGCAAGGTGCTGCCCTGCCACGCCGCCGAGAGCATCACCGGGCTCGACTTCGAATCGGTGCGCTCCAACCATTCGATCGCCTGGATCTGGCGGAACTCCGAGGCCTTCAACCGCTATCGCGGCAGCGGCTGGATGAAGGAGCCGTGCAGGAGCTGCGAGTTCCGCGAGATCGATTTCGGCGGCTGCCGCTGCCAGGCCTTTGCGCTGACAGGCGATGCCGCCAACACCGACCCGGCCTGCGCGCTGTCGCCCTTGCACGAGACCATCTTCAAGCAGGCCGAGCGGGAGGCCGAGGGCGAGACCAACCGCTTCCTCTATCGCAACTTCGCCGGCGGCACTCTGGAAGACGAGAATGGTGCCTGACGCGGACGCGGCTGCATCCGCGAGACGTGCCGATCCCTTTGCGCCGCTGACATCGGACATGCTCGATGTCGGCGACGGCCACGAGCTCTATGTCGAGAGCGTCGGCCGCGCTGACGGCATCGCCGCGATCTACCTGCATGGCGGCCCCGGCAGCGGCTGCCAGCCCGATCACCGCCGGCTGTTCGATCCCGAACGCATGCACGCCGTGCTGTTCGATCAGCGCGGCTGCGGCCGCAGCCGGCCGAAGGGATCGCGCGAGCACAACACCACGGCGCATCTGATCGCCGACATGGAGAAGATTCGCGAGAAATTCGGTCTTGACCGCTGGATGGTGGTCGGCGGCTCCTGGGGCGCGACGCTGGCGCTGGCTTATGCGCAGGCCCATCCCGCGCGCGTCTGTGGCATTGCGCTGCGCGCAACGTTCCTCGGCACGCAGGCGGAGGTCGAGATCGCCTTCACCTCGCGCCTGGCGCAGTTCTATCCGGCGCTGCACGAGGATTTCCTGAGCGTGCTGACGCCGGAGGAGCGCGCGCATCCGGTGGAAGCCTATTATCGCCGCATCCTCGATGCCGATCCCGCCGTGCATGGGCCGGCCTCGCGCGCCTGGCACGACACCGAGCGCGCCCTGTCGGAACACAAGGCGACCAAGACCCGCATCGACCTCGCCTCGCTCAACGTCTGGCGTACGCTGCCCGCGACGCCGTTCATGGAGGCGCATTATTTCGCCCACAGCTCCTTCATGAGCGAAGACCAGCTGCTGCGGAATGCAGACAAGCTCGCCGGCATTCCCGGCATCATCGTGCAGGGCCGCTACGATTTGTTGTGTCCCCCTGAGACATCCGCGCGGCTTGCGCAGGTTTGGCCGGGTTCCGAGGTCAGGATCGTAGAAGGCGCCGGGCATTCGCTCTATGATGCCGGCGTGCGGGACGCGGTCATGAAGTCGATCGCCGATCTCGCGTCGAAGGCCGCGCGCTGACGCGCCCTTCCCGCTGCCCGTCTCCCTCGGCACCTATGCGCACATGTGGGGCCTCGCGAAGAGCGATATGGTGCGCGGCTGAAGTCGGACGATCGCTACGCTGCCCGCCAGATCTTTTCGCGGATGCACCTCGCAGCGACGGAGATAGAGCACCGCGTGATGCTGCACCGCCGCATGACTGCGCGCGGCCGTTAATGCTGTCTGCGCGGAGCTCCCATGAAAGCAGGTGATCGCGAAAATTTGCCGTTGTACTCCGGAGCGGTTCTAATAAGCTAACCCAATGACGTCATTCAGAAACCAGATTGCGACGCGTTAAGCGTTCGACAAGCTCGAGAAAAGGCCGCCGGGTCTTTGAGCCTGTGCGGACATGGTAGGAATGAAACCGACCGATATCGCGGCCCCCGACTACTTTCACAAAGTGGTCGATTGCCAGTGGGCCTGTCCTGCGCACACCCCCGTTCCCGAATACATCCGACTGATCGCACAAGGCCGCTATAGCGACGCCTATATGATCAATTGGAAGTCGAACGTGTTTCCCGGAATCCTGGGACGCACGTGCGATCGTCCATGCGAACCGGCGTGCCGGCGCGGACGCGTCGAGGAAACGCCGGTGGCGATCTGCCGCCTCAAGCGCGTCGCTGCCGACTTCAAGGACGACATCAAGCAGCGCCTGCCGCACCCTGTTGCGAAGAACGGCAAGCGTGTCGCGTTCGTCGGCGGCGGTCCGGCCTCGCTGACGGTGGCCCGCGACCTCGCGCCGCTCGGCTATCACTGCACCGTGTTCGACAGTGATCCTGAAGCCGGCGGCATGATGCGGACGCAGATCCCGAAATTCCGCCTGCCCAATTCCGTGATCGACGAGGAGACCGGCTATATCCTGGGTCTCGGCGTCGAGTTCAAAGGCGGTCACCGCATCGAGAGCATGAAGGCGCTGCTCGCGGAAAAATATGACGCGATCTTCGTCGGCTCCGGCGCGCCGCGCGGCCGCGAGCTCGACATTCCCGGGCGGAAGGAGGCCGCCGCCAACATCCATATCGGCATCGACTGGCTCTCCTCCGTGTCGTTCGGTCACACCGACAAGATCGGCAAACGCGTGATCGTGCTCGGCGGCGGCAACACCGCGATGGATTGCTGCCGCACCGCGCGCCGCCTCGGCGGCGAGGACGTCAAGGTGATCGTGCGCTCCGGCTTCGAGGAGATGAAGGCCTCGCCCTGGGAGAAGGAGGACGCCATCCACGAGGACATCCCGATCCTCAACTACATGGTGCCGGTGGAATTCAAGCATGTCGCAGGCAAGCTGATCGGCGTCACCTTCCAACACGTCAAGGCCGAATACGACGCAAAAGGTCGCCGCAATCTGGTGCCTTCGGGCGATCCCGATCAGACCATCCCCTGCGACGACGTGCTGGTCGCGGTGGGCCAGGAGAACGCCTTTCCCTGGATCGAGCCGGATTGCGGCATCGAGTTCGACAAATGGCATATGCCGCAGGTCGATCCGAAAACCTTCGTCTCGACCAACCCAAAGGTGTTCTTCGGCGGCGATGCCGCGTTCGGGCCGAAGAACATCATCTGGGCGGTGGCGCAGGGCCACGACGCCGCGCTGTCGATCCACAAGCTGCTCTCGGGCGAGGACATCACCGAGCGGCCGCTGCCGGAGGTGAACGTCTCATCGCAGAAGATGGGCATCCACGAATGGAGCTACGACAACGACATCTCCATCGATAAGCGCTTCAAGGTGCCGCATCGCGACAAGGTCGTCGCGCTGAAGGACATCCGCACCGAGGTCGAGCTCGGCTACGACGTCAAGCTCGCGCTCGGCGAGGCGCATCGCTGCCTGAACTGCGACGTCCAGACGGTGTTCTCGACCTCGCTCTGCATCGAGTGCGATGCCTGCGCCGACATCTGCCCGATGGACTGCATCACGTTCACCGCCAACGGCGAGGAAGACGATCTGCGCCATCGCCTGAAGGCGCCCTCGCCGCATCAGGACCAGGACCTCTACGTGTCCTCCGCTCTCAAGACCGGCCGCGTGATGGTCAAGGACGAGGACGTCTGCCTGCATTGCGGGTTGTGCGCCGAGCGGTGTCCAACCGGGGCCTGGGACATGCAGAAATACTTCATCGAGATGACTCACGCAGGTTCGACATGTCCGACAAAAAGCCGATCAGCAGCGTAAACGACTTCGTCGTCCGTTTCGCCAACGTCAACGGCTCGGGCTCGGCCAGCGCCAACGAGATGTTCGCCCGCGCGATCCTGCGCCATGGCGTACCGGTGTCGCCGCGGAACATCTTCCCCTCCAACATCCAGGGCCTGCCGACCTGGTACGAGGTGCGCGTCACGGAAGCCGGCCATCTCGGCGCCCGCGGCGGCGTCGACATGATGGTGGCGATGAACCCGCAGACCTGGGACAAGGACGTCGCCGGCATCGAGCCCGGCGGCTATCTGTTCTACGATTCCACCAAGCCGATGCCGTCGACCAAATTCCGCGACGACATCACCGTGATCGGCGTGCCGCTGACCGCGATCACCAACTCGACCTATACCGATCCGCGCCAGCGCCAGCTGTTCAAGAACATCATCTATCTCGGCGCGCTGTCCGCGCTGCTCGAGATGGATCCGAAGCTGATCGAGCAGCTGATCGGCGAGCAGTACAAGGGCAAGGAGAAGCTCTTGTCCTCCAACGTCCATGCGCTGCATCTCGGGCGCGACTGGGCGCTGCAAAACCTGAAATGCCCGCTGGGCTTACGCATCAAGAAGTCCGACAAGGTCGGCGACCGCATCTTCATCGAGGGCAACAGCGCCGCCGCGCTCGGCGCCGTCTATGGCGGCGCGACCGTCTGCGCCTGGTATCCGATCACGCCATCGTCCTCCGTGGCGGAGGCCTTCACCGCGCATTGCAAGAAGTACCGGCACGATCCTGAAACCGGCAAGGCCAAATACGCGATCGTGCAGGGCGAGGACGAGTTGGCTTCGATCGGCATCGTCATCGGCGCCTCCTGGAACGGCGCCCGCGCCTTCACCGCGACCTCAGGGCCCGGCATCTCGCTGATGACCGAGTTCATCGGCCTCTCCTACTTCGCCGAGATTCCGGCCGTGATCATGAACATCCAGCGCGCCGGCCCGTCCACGGGCATGCCGACCCGCACCCAGCAATGCGACATCATCGCCTGCGCCTATGCTTCGCATGGCGACACCAAGCATGTGCTGCTGTTCCCGGAAGACCCGGCCGAGGCGTTCGAGTTCGCGGCGGCCGCCTTCGATCTCGCCGAGCGGCTGCAGACCACGATCTTCCTGATGCTCGATCTCGACATCGGCATGAACCACCGGCTCTGCCGCCCGCTGAAATGGGACGATGCCAAGCAATATGACCGCGGCAAGGTGATGACGGCGGAGATGCTGGAGGAAGGCCGCGATTTCGGCCGCTATCTCGACGTCGACGGCGACGGCATCCCCTACCGCACCTATCCCGGCACGCACCCGACCAAAGGCTCGTATTTTACCCGTGGCACCTCTCGCGACCGCTATGCGCGCTATTCCGAGGAAGGCACCGTTTATGCCGACAACATGCAACGCCTCGTGCGCAAGTTCGAGACCGCGCAAGACCTCGTGCCGCGACCGCTGCAGGCCAATGCGGAACGGCCGACCAAATATGGCGTGATCTATTTCGGCTCGACCTCGCCGGCCATGGACGAGGCGATCGGCTTGTTGGAAGCGCGCGGGCACCAGCTCGATCGCCTGCGCATCCGCGCCTTTCCGTTCCACTCGAGCGTGGCGAGCTTCCTTGCCGAGCACGACTTCGTCTACGTGGTCGAGCAGAACCGCGACAGCCAGCTTCGGCAGCTCATCGTCAACGAGAACGGCATCGACCCCGTCCGCCTCGTGCCGATCGTGCACTATGACGGCACCCCCATCACCGCACGTTTCATCGCAAAAGCCATTGGCGACCACCAGGATCACCTCAAGGTGACCCCGCTCCGCAAGGCCGTGTCATGATGGCCGGCTGCATCTACATCGTCTTTGCGAGCGCAGCGAAGCAATCCAGAGCCTTGCCGCGGAGGGATTCTGGATTGCTTCGCTGCGCTCGCAATGACGGGTTGCCGCAGCAACAGCCCGGGCGGGGCTGAAAGACGTGGGATTGCGGCGAGGAAGCAGAAAGAAATTGTCATGACCTACATCGCAAAGCCGAAATTTCATCATCCCGGGCTGAAGAAGAACGAGCTCGGCTACACGCACCGCGACTACGAGGGCAAGATCTCGACGCTGTGCGCCGGCTGCGGCCATGATTCGATCACGGCGTCGATCATCGAGGCCTGCTACGAGCTCTCGATCGAGCCGCACCGGGTGGCAAAGATCTCCGGCATCGGCTGCTCGTCCAAGACGCCAGACTATTTCCTCGGCAATTCGCATGGCTTCAACTCCGTGCACGGCCGCATGCCGTCAGTGCTGACCGGCGCCAATCTCGCCAACCGCGACCTGATCTATCTCGGCGTCTCCGGCGACGGCGATTCCGCCTCGATCGGCTTCGGCCAGTTCGCGCATTCGATCCGGCGCGGCGTCAACATGACCTATATCGTCGAGAACAACGGCGTCTACGGCCTGACCAAGGGTCAGTTCTCGGCCACCGCCGACCGCGGCTCAAAGTCGAAGAAGGGCGTGACCAACACCGACAACGCCATCGACCTCGTCGCGATCGCACTGCAACTCGGCGCCACCTTCGTGGCGCGCTCGTTCTCCGGCGACAAGACCCAGCTGGTGCCGCTGATCGCAGCCGCAATCCGCCACAAGGGCGCGTCCTTCATCGACGTCATCAGCCCCTGCATCGCCTTCAACAATCACGCCGGCTCGACCAAGAGCTTCGATTACGTCCGTGAGCACAACGACGCCGTGAACCGGCTCGACGTGCTGGTCGGCCGCGACCCCATTGCGGTCGACTACGCGCCTGGTACGGTGCAGGTGGTCGAACAACATGACGGCAGCAAGATCGCGCTGCGCAAGATCGATGCCGACTACGATCCCCATGACCGGTTGGGGGCCCAGACCTTCCTCGCCAAGCACGCCGCCAAGGGACAGATCGTCACCGGCCTGCTCTATGTGGATCCCGATGCGGAAGATCTGCACGCCCATCTCAACACGGTCGAGACGCCGCTCAACAGGCTCGAAGCGGACACGCTGTGCCCGGGCTCGGCGGTGCTGGACAAGATCAACGCCAGCCTGCGCTGAATCACTGGCTGCGCTGCGACGGTGGCCTGACACGCACGGTGATCTTGTCTGAGACGACGGGCGGATCGAACGGATAGTGCTTGGCATCGCCCAGCAGCAGCTGAAGGGTGTGGGTGCCGGGCGGGAGCTCCAGAAACGTTTCGGTCTGTCCCGCGCCGAAATGCAGATGCGACTTGTCCTGGAGAATCGGCTCCTTCGGGTCAATCGGGTCGGTGACGTCGACAAGCAAATGATGATGACCGGCGTTCTGGTAATCATCACCGGCATGCGTCACCCCCATGTTGCGTAAGCCGAACCGGACCCAGAATCCGCCGCGGACCTTCTGCCCGTCATACGGGGTGATGAAGTAGAGCTTTGCGTCCTTTGGAGCTGTCTTGCCTTGCGCAAGTGCTGTGCCCGGAAGCAACGCAAGCGCCATCGACAACGTGATGCAACGAAGGATTTGCATCAAACCCACTCCCCTGACTAAGGACCAAGAGCGACTCGGAATCCATGCGTCGGATAGCGAACATTGGTGTCGTAGCCATCGCGGTTGGATGGCCTCACATATCTCGAATCGTTCTTCCACGAGCCCGAGCGCAAGACATGCGATGTACAGTCCCCGCCGTTCCACGCCGAGCCGTCACCAGGCGCGCCCTGGTAGGTTCTGTGCCAGCAGTCCTCGACCCACTGGTCGACGCCGCCGCCCATGTCATGGAGCCCGAATGGATTCGGCTTGAAGCTGCCGACCTTCGCCGGCTGCTCGGCCGCGAGATCACCGCAATCCTTGCATCCGGCCATGCCCGACTGGAGCTTGTCACCCCACCAGTATTTGGTCTGCGTTCCGCCGCGGGCGGCAAATTCCCATTCGGCTTCGCTCGGAAGCCGATAGGGCTTTTTGGCTGCTTGCGCGAGATAGGCCACGTACTGCTGCGCGTCGGTCCAGCTCACATTGGTGACGGGCGCATCGTCCTTTCCGGTCGCAACAAATCCGCATGCCTTCGCAGCAGCGCATTCGTTCCATTCGGCGGTCGTCACCGGGTACTTGCCGATTGAAAATGGCTTGATCGTCACCTGGTGGACAGGCCGCTCGGTCGGGTCGTCATTGCTTCCCATCGCGAAGCTGCCGCCGCGAATGGCGATCATCTCGGGTTCGCGGGCGGGCGTCGCCGATGGGCTCGGCGACGGCGCGGATGACGGAGTTGAGGCGGCCACTGACGGAGACGGTTGAGGTGTCGGCGCCGCCGCTTCGCGTGGCGGCGGTTGCGGACTTGGAGATGCGACCGGAGGGACGGCCGGCGCGGCGGCGCGCTCGCCTGTCTTGCCCGGCTGCTGCGCCAGCAGATATCCCAGCACGCCGGCAGCAATCACCAGCAGCGTGACCGCGAGGAGAAAGATCAGCGTGTTCTCGCGCCGGCCCCGTGTCCTCCCGACCGCATCGGCGTCCGGCAGGACGCGATAGACGCGAACGGGATCCGTGATGTTCTTGACCTTGCGGTCTCCGAGCGACTCGTAGCCGCACACGACCTTGTGCTTGATCTGCTCGTAGATCGCGCCCGAAATGTAGACCTGACCGGGATCGGCGATTCCCTCGATGCGCGTGGCAATGTTGACGCCGTCGCCATACACGTCGTCCGGTTCTACGATCACGTCACCCAGGTTGATGCCGATCCGGTATTCGATCCGCGATTCCCTCGGCAGCGAAGCGTTGCGGCCGATGAGATTCTGCTGAATGACGATACTGCACCTGACAGCCTCGACAGGACTGTCGAAAATCGCGATGAAGCCATCGCCGGTCGTCTTCACCAGCGCGCCATGATGCTCGATGATGCTGGGCCCAATGAGGTCTCGCTCGATCCGCTTGACACGGACATGCGTGCCTTCCTCGTCGGCTTGCATCAAGCGGCTGTAGGAAGCAATGTCACCGACAATGATCGCAGCGAGGCGACGGGGCATTGAGCCCTGCGGAGGCGGCTCGCCGTGATTTCCGGATCTGAAGTTGCGAATTTCGCCCATGACGGGGCTCCACAAACTTGCAAAGACGGATCAGCTTAAAACTCCGAAATGCGATTGCCTGTGAAGAGTATCACATCGATGAACCGCGACAACGTCGTAGCGGACCGCGCGCGGTTCCCAGATACAAGCGCCGCTGAACCTTCCTGGTCCGACGGCGACTAAGGCTGACGCGAGCGCACCCATTAACCTGCGTCTATTCTCCGCGACACGTTGCGCGACAACCTGTTCGACCTCGGAAAGCTCCACACTACTTCAGCGAGGCTGCCGGAGCGAGGGCAGATGAACGCTCGGCGAGCGGCTTGCGACTAAACCGCAACGGCCCGCTTCCTTCCCGATACGGGCCGTCAATGGCCAACGTCCCCGGTGCGATCATGAAGCTTGCCCTCATCCTCCCGCTTGCCCTCGCCGCCTTCATCGGCGCCGCCCGGGCCGAGGAGGTCGACGATATCCACGAGGCCACCACGGCCGAAGCCGATACCTTCAACGCGCGCATCTATGCAGGCCCACCCGGCAAGACGGCCTATGCCTGCTTCGTTCGCCGTTACGATGCCGCACATCTGGCGCAGCATCCGAAGCAGAAGGTTGCCTCGATGAAGCTGCTGGTCTCGGCCGAGACCGACGCAGTGGACAATCAGCTGCGCAACTCGTTCCGGATCGGCTTCCACTATCGCCACCGCAGCGGCGCTTTCGACTCCAGCGGCTCCTGCCACCACGCGGTGTTTACCAAGCACGGCAGCGAGGTGCGCCTCGACTGCGGCGTCGATTGCGAGGGCGGCGGCGTCGGCATTGCACTGTCAAAGGACGACAAGTCAGCCATCGTGCGGCTCGAAAGCATCAGGATCTGGCTGCACAACAACCCGACTGAAGATAAAGACCGATCCCTGGTCGCAGGCCAGGACGACGGGATTTTCCGGCTCGATCGGACCGACAACAGCGAGTGCGCCGCGTTGGTGACCGACCGCAAGGAACTCGCTGCGCTGCGCCACAAGTGATATGCCTCCGGCAAAATCAGGAGATCATCATGAACCGCCGGAACATGTTGTGGAGCACCGTCTCGGCGCTTGGCGCAACCTTTGCGGCCTCGCGCGCCAAAGCGGCGGCTGAACCCACCAAGCCCGACAAGCTGAAGGTCGTCTATCACCTCGCTGACGCCGACAAGGTCAATCTCGTGCTCGGCAACATCCAGAACCACATCGACGGCGTCGGCGGTCCCGACCACGTCAAGCTCGCGCTTGTCATCCACGGGCCGGCGTTGAAGGCGTTCCACTGGGCGCACGCCAACCCCGACGTCAGCCGGCGGATCAGCAATTTCGCGAAGGACGGCGTCGAGCTCGCCGCCTGCGGCAACACCATGAAGGCGCAGAACATCAAGCTGACCGATCTGCTGCCGGGGTTCGTGAGTGCGGAGAAGGGCGGCGTGGTTCATCTCGCTGAGCTTCAGTCGCAGGGGTATCTGTATTTGCGGCCGTAACGGCTGCCGCGAATTCGCGCTCTCTCCCGGCTTGCGGGGGAGGGGGTGTCTCCGCGACGGGACAATCCCCCGGAGCAAAAAGCCCTCCCGCAAGCGGGCGAGGGAAGGCGGAGCCCGCAGAGTCGCCTACTCACTTCGATCGCACTTGACACACCCATAACTCCACGGTTATGGGTTGATCCATAACTTCTGAGTTATGGATTCCCGATGTCTGCCGCCCCCGACCTCCTGTTCCGGACGCTCGCCGACCCCACAAGGCGGGCGATCTTCGAGCGGCTTTGCCGCGAGGGCGAGCAGACGGTCGGGGCACTGACGGCGACATCAGGCGTTTCCCAGCCGGCGGTCTCAAAACATCTGGGCGCGCTGAAGCAGGCGGGCCTGGTGCGTGACCGCCACGAAGGACGCCAAACCCATTACAGCGCGCAGCCCGGTGCGCTCGATCCACTGATCGACTGGACCAGCCAGATGGCGGGCTTCTGGCAGAACCGGCTCGATGCGCTCGACGATCTCCTCAAGAGGATGGACCAATGACTGAAGCTGCGACCGAAACACGTTCCGTGGTGATCGAGCGGGAATTTGCCTTTCCCCCGGAGCGGCTGTGGCGCGCGCTGACGCAGCCGCATCTGATCGAGGAATGGCTGATGAAGAACGACTTCAAGCCATCGGTCGGTCATCGCTTCAATCTGCGCGGCGAATGGGGCGGTGTGCTGGACTGCGAGGTGCTCGCCATCGAACCGCAACGCTCGCTCGCCTACACCTGGAATTTCACGCATGAGGACGCGGCCTACGACCTCAAGAGCGTCGTGACGTTCACACTCACCCCACGGGGATCAGGCACGCATCTGCGCGTCGAGCAGGCAGGCTTCCGTCCCAGCCAGAAGCAGGCCTATGGCGGAGCGCATGCCGGCTGGAAGCAGTTTTTCACCAAGCTGGACGAGCTGCTGGCGCGGACCGAATAGTCCGGCTGATTCCGTCCATCCCACACATTGCCGAAGGAGATTGAGATGAGTTCGAACACGTGGATCCGGCAGATCCATCGCTGGCTGTCGATTGCCTTCACGATTGCCGTGATCGCCAACATCGTTGCGCTGACCATGCAGATTCAGGCGACATGGATCGGACTGCTGGCTTTCGTGCCGCTGATCCCGCTGCTCGCGACCGGGCTCTATATGTTCGCGCAGCCCTATCTCGGCCGCTCCAGCGAGGCGCGATGATGAAGAAGGCCGTGACCGCAAACAAGAAAGAAACGGACGGGCCGTCGCCGTCAAAGCTGATCGACGGTCGGATCAAGGAGCTCGGCGACTGGCGCGGCGAGACGTTGAAGCGAATCCGCGCGCTGATCAAGGAGGCCGATCCTGATGTCGTCGAGGAATGGAAATGGCGCGGCGTTCCCGTGTGGGAGCACGACGGCATCATCTGCACCGGCGAGACCTACAAGACCGTGGTGAAGCTGACCTTTGCCAGGGGCGCGGCGCTGGACGATCCGGCCGGCCTGTTCAACTCCAGCCTCGACGGGAATGTGCGGCGCGCGATCGATATCGGCGAGGGTGCGAAGATCAACGAGAAAGCCTTGAAGGCGCTCATCCGCGCGGCCGTGGAGCTGAATGGGTCGAAGAAGAAGCGACCGGCGTAGGCACGCCATGCAGCCACGGCGCCTTCCTTCTCCCCTTGCGGGAGAAGGTGGCGCGAAGCGCCGGATGTGAGTATCCACGAACACCAAAGTGTGCCGGGAATACCCCTCACCCGAGCGAGCTTGTGTCTCCCGCCGTCGCTGCCCTCTCCCGCAAGGGGCGAGGGCACATCAACGCACATCCCGCCATGTCGCTTCGCGCGCCCGCCTCAGGCCACCGCCGCCGCGATCGGACGCGGGCTGACGACATACTCCCGCAGCACCTTGTCGCTGGAATCGACCTCGATCAGCGAGACGTCGTAGGTCCAGAGATCGGCGAGATGCTGAAGCACCCGCTTGGCATCGGTCTCGTTGAGCTGCGAACCCTTGATGACGCGGTGATGCAGGATCAGCCGGCGGTCGCCGGAGAGATCGACGTCGACCACCTCGATATTGGCATCGATGAAGCCGACGTCGTGCTGCCGCGCCAGCTCGCGGCGAACCCGGCGGAAGCCGCGCTCGTCGTGGATGGCATCGACGCGGATGCCGGCGCGCTCCTCGGGATCGTCGTGCAGGTGGAACATGCGGAAGTGCCGCATCAGCTTCGGACTCAGGAATTGGCCGATGAAGCTCTCGTCACGATAATTGGCCCAGACGTCGCGCAGCACGCCCATCACGTCGTTCCTGCCGGCGATATCGGGGAACCACTCGCGGTCCTCATCTTGCGGATTGGTGACGATGCGCTCGATGTCCTGCATCATTGCGAAGCCGAGCGCATAGGGATTGAAGCCGGAGAAGCGCGGATCGTCGAATTCGGGCTGGAACACCACGTTGGTGTGCGATCCCAGGAATTCGAGGAAGTTGCCGTCGGTGATGCGGCCCTGCTGATGCAGCTGGCTCATGATGCGATAGTGGACGTAGGTCGCCGTCCCCTCATTCATCACCTTGGTCTGGCTCTGCGGATAGAAATATTGCGCGATGTGGCGGACGATGCGCAGGAGCTCGCGCTGCCAGGGCGCCAGCCTTGGCGCGCTCTTCTCCAGGAAATAGAGCAGGTTTTCCTGCGGCAGGCCGAGCAGCTTGCGGCGTCGTTCGAGCGAGATCGCGGTCCGGGCCTTCGAGGCGCCCTTGGGTACCGTGCGCCAGAGGTCGTTGAAGACTTCCTGCTCGTGCTGCCGGCGACGCCCTGCCCGCTTTTCTTCCTCGCGCAGATCCAACTGCTTCTTGCCGGGATAGCGGTCGATGCCGTGCGACATCAGCGCGTGCGCGGCATCCAGCGTGCGCTCGACCTCGGTGCGGCCGTAGCGCTCCTCGCACTGCATGACGTAGTTCTTGGCGAAATCCAGATAGTCCAGAATGCCCTCGGCATCGGTCCACTGCTTGAACAGATAATTGTTCTTGAAGAAGTGGTTGTGACCGAAGGCCGCGTGCGCGATCACCAGCGTCTGCATCGTCGCCGTGTTCTCCTCCATGAGGTAGGAGATGCAGGGCGAGGAGTTGATCACGATCTCATAGGCAAGGCCCATCAGGCCCTTGCGGTAGGAGGCCTCGTGATACGCGAAGTGCTTGCCGAACGACCAGTGCTTGTAGAACAGCGGCATGCCGACCGAGGAATAGGCATCCAGCATCTGCTCGGCGGTGATGACCTCGATCTGGTTCGGGTAGACGTCGAGACCGAGACCCTTCAGCGCCACCTCCTCGCACGCATCGGTAATGCGCTGCAAGGTGTGGAAATCCCAATCGGCGCCTTCGAACAAGCGTTCCGTCATGGAGCGGCTTTCTCCTGGGCAGTTTCGCGGCGCTGGAACAGGTCGTGGAACACCGGAAAGATCTCGCTGCGCTCAGAGACCTTGCGCATCGAAAGCGGTGCGCCGGAGTTGCGGAGGCGCTCGTAGAGGGTCCAGAGCGAGGAATCGGAGAGATCGAAGGCGCTGCCGCCGGATTCCCCGACCTCGAGATAGGCGAAGAACTGGCAGGCCGGCAGGATCTTTTCGGTCAGCAAGAGACCGGTGAGCTCGCCGTCGGAATAGGAATTGTCGCCGTCGGAGGCTTGCGCGGCATAGATGTTCCAGTCCGAGGGATTGAAGCGCTCGCGCACGATCTCGTGCATCGCCTGCAGCGCGCTGGAGACCAGTGTGCCGCCGGAGGCCGGACCGTAGAAGAAGGTCTGCTCGTCGACCTCTTCGGCGCGATCGGTATGGCGGACGAAGACGATCTCGACATGCTTGTAGCGCCGCTTGAGGAACACGTAGAGCAGCATGTAGAAGCGCTTTGCCAGATCCTTCATGTGCTCGGACATCGAGCCCGACACGTCCATCAGGCAGAACATCACGGCCTGCGCGACCGGCCGCGGCATCTTCTCGTAGCGGCGGTAGCGGATGTCGAGCGGGTCGATGAAGGGAATGCGCTTGGTCTTGGCCTTCAGCTTTTCGAGCCGGGCGACAAGCTCGGCGCGCTCGTCCTCGTCGGTGCAGGCCTCAATCGCGGCTTCCAGCTCCTCGACCTCGTCCTTGCGCGGACGCTTGAGCGCGATGCGGCGGGCAAGCGCAAGCTTCACCGTTCGGCTCACCGAGATGTTGGCGGGCGAACCCGACGTGGTGTAGCCGGCGCGCTGGATGCCTTCGCTCTCGGTCTGCGCGATCTTGCGCTTGGCCAAATCGGGCAGCTCGAGATCATCGAGGAAGAGATCGACGAATTCATCGCGGCTCAGCACGAAGCGGAAGGCATCTTCGCTGTCGCCCTCACCCGGTCCGGAATCCTTGGCGCTGCCCTGGCCCTGGCGCTGGAGATAGTCGCCCTCGATGAACTTCTTGTTGCCGGGCAGCACCATGTCCCGCGTTCCGCCTTCACGGCGGAAACGCGGCTCGTGCATCCCGTCGAGCGGGATCGTGACCTCACCACCCTCCAGGACGTCCTTGATTTCGCGTTCCTGCGAGGTCTTCTTGACGGCGCCCTGCACCAGGGATTTGGCCCGACGCAAGAACCGCTGGCGGTTCTCAAGGCTCTTGCCGCCTGGATTCAGGCGCCTGTCGATGATGTGAATGGCCACTTTCTCATCCGCCTCAACCGGCTTGCTTCACGCGCATGTACCATTCGACCAGTCGGCGAACCTGACGCTCGGTGTAGCCACGCTCCACCATGCGTGCGACGAATTCGCCGTGCTTCTTCTCCGTCTCGCCGTCCTTCTTCGAACCGAACGAGATGACCGGAAGCAGGTCCTCGACCTGAGAGAATATCCGCTTTTCGATCACATCGCGAATCTTCTCGTAGGAGGTCCAGGTCGGATTCTTGCCGCCGTTCTGGGCCCGGGAGCGTAACGAGAATTTGACGACCTCGTTCCGGAAGTCCTTGGGGTTGGCGATGCCCGCCGGCTTCTCGATTTTCGTCAGCTCCTGGTTCAAAAGCTCGCGATCGAGCAGCTGGCCCGTATCAGGGTCCTTGAAGTCCTGATCCTCGATCCAGGCGTCGGCGTAATCGACGTAACGGTCGAACAGGTTCTGGCCGTAATCCGAGTAGGATTCCAGATAGGCCTTCTGGATCTCGTTGCCGATGAATTCGGCGTAGCGCGGCGCGAGCTCGGCCTTGATGAATTCGAGGTAGCGCTTTTCGACTTCCTCGGGCAGCTGCTCCCTGCGGATCGACTGCTCCAGCGCGTACATCAGATGCACGGCGTCGGCGGCGACTTCCTGCGGATCGTGATTGAATGTCGCAGCCAGGATCTTGAAGGCAAAGCGGGTGGAGACGCCGTCCATGCCCTCATCGACGCCAGCGGCATCGCGATATTCCTGGACGCTGCGCGCCTTGGGATCGGATTCCTTCAGGCTCTCGCCGTCATAGACCCGCATCTTGCCGAACAGCGTCGAGTTCTCGTGCTTGCGCAGGCGCGACATCACCGAGAATCGCGCCAGCGTCTCCAAGGTCGAGGGCGCGCAGGGGGCGGACGCGAGCTCGGAGCCCTGGATCAGTTTCTCGTAGATCTTCTGCTCTTCGGTGACGCGCAGGCAGTACGGCACCTTGATGACGCAGATGCGGTCGATGAAGGCTTCGTTGTTCTTGTTGGACTTGAAGCTCGCCCATTCCGCCTCGTTGGAGTGCGCGAGGATGACGCCGGTGAACGGGATCGCGCCGATATTCTCGGTGCCGATATAGTTACCTTCCTGCGTTGCGGTCAGCAACGGGTGCAGCATCTTGATCGGCGCCTTGAACATCTCGACGAACTCCAGCACGCCCTGATTGGCGCGGTTGAGGCCGCCCGAATAGCTGTAGGCGTCGGGATCGTTCTGAGCGTAGGTCTCGAGCTTGCGGATATCGACCTTGCCGACGAGCGAGGAGATGTCCTGGTTGTTCTCGTCACCGGGCTCGGTCTTGGAGATTGCGATCTGGCGCAACCGCGACGGCTGGATTTTTGCGACTCTAAACTGAGAAATGTCGCCGCCGAAAGCTTCGAGCCGCTTGTAGCACCACGGACTCATCAGACCGGTGAGACGCCGGCGCGGAATGCCATACTTCTCTTCCAGCATCGGACCGAGATGATCGGGATCGAACAGGCTGAGGGGGCTCTCGAACACCGGCGAGAGTTCATCGCCGGCCTTGAGCACGTAGATCGGATGCACTTCCATCAGCGACTTCAGCCGCTCGGCGAGAGAGGATTTGCCGCCGCCGACAGGCCCGAGCAGATACAGAATCTGCTTGCGCTCCTCTAGTCCTTGCGCCGCATGGCGGAAGAAGCCGACGATGCGCTCGATGGTTTCTTCCATGCCGTAGAAGCCGGCAAAGGCCGGATAGGTACGGATGGTGCGGTTCAAAAAAATACGGCCAAGGCGTGGGTCCTTGGCCGTGTCAATCGTCTGAGGCTCGCCGATCGCCGCTAGTAACCGTTCGGCCGCATTCGCGTATTTCATGGGATCGCTTCGACACGATTCCAGATATTCCGCCATCGACATGTCGTGCTGGCTTCTCGCCTCGAACGACCGAGCGAAAGCGTTGAATAGAGAATCGTTGTACATGATCCCTCTCCGCGTGAGTTCCGCTACAAGCTGAAACGAAAGCAGTTGCTGGACCGTTCCTCAGGCCGCGTTTCGAATCAGCGTGAGCACATGACGATCATTGGACACCCGGCTGCCAACACGACGCAATGCACAAGGTAGGCACTCGCTGAATTACGAACAGGCACTTGCCTGTAATTTGTGCGAATCTTCGTCTATCTTGGCTCATTTCCAGAAATTGTCACTGGCTCGCCACATCCGGGCAAATACCGGGGATCGCTCCATCCGGCACTGCAACATAGAACGATCTGCGCGCGGCGAACTTATGACGCTTGTAGGGCGATGCCTTGGGTGTCGCGTTCATCTTCCTGGTGCAAGACAGTCCGTCACCGGGCGAACAGCGCGACCCCGGCATAGCCGACCGTCGCATCGTGAGAGCTGAGTCACCCCGCCATTCCAAGGCCAAGCTCGCGCTCAGCAGCGTCGCGACGAGGCTCACAGCGACCCCGGCCGCAGACGCGTGACGCATGGACCGATTTCGAGATCATGGGATGCACCCACACAGCCGGCCGGCGCAATCGATGCCCGGCTATCGGCGACGGCAATACCATCAGGACAAGCATGTATGCTTTCCCCCAGCATGGCCATTCGCGACCGAGCCAATGACTGTCGGCGCTATCCGCCGATGACACTCAGCGGCACGACAGATCAATCTCACGCAGCAATCCAGCCAGACCATCCGGCCAAATCTTTTATTACGCAAAACGGCGACCGCCGCCTGGATCGCCATGATCGTGACGGAGTTACACCTGGAGTATGACGCCTGTACCCTTGATTGGTTCCCTCCCGGGAGCATGTGAGCTAAAGGATAGCGCGTCAGGACCGTCGCGGAAACCCCCTCCGCCCGCAGGCTTGGAGATAAGAGCATCATGAATCCCGTCAAAGAACTGGAAAAGCACGGACAAGCCGTCTGGCTGGACTTCCTCGCCCGCGGCTTCATCGGCAAGGGCGACCTGAAGCGGCTGATCGACTCCGACGGCGTCAAGGGCATCACCTCCAATCCCGCGATTTTCGAGAAGGCGATCGGCAGCTCGGACGAGTACGACGCCTCGATCGGCAAAGCGCTGAAGCGGGGAGACCGGACCGTGGCCGACCTGTTCGAGGCGGTCGCGGTCGAGGACATCCAGAACGCCGCCGACGTGCTGCGCCCGGTCTATGACAGGCTCAAGGGCCATGACGGCTATGTCAGCCTCGAGGTCTCGCCCTATCTCGCAATGGACACATCCGGCACGGTGGCCGAGGCGCGGCGGCTCTGGAAGGACGTCGACCGCAAGAACCTGATGGTGAAAGTGCCGGCGACGCCTGAGGGGCTGCCGGCGATCGAAACGCTGATCGGCGAGGGCATCAGCATCAACATCACGCTGTTGTTCTCCAGAGCGGTCTACCTGAAGGTGGCCGAGGCCTATCTCGCGGGTCTCGAAAAATACGTTGCCGGCGGCGGCGACCCCTCCCATGTCGCGAGCGTGGCGAGCTTCTTCGTCAGCCGGATCGACTCCGTCGTCGACAAGCAGCTCGACGAGAAGATTGCCCGCGCCAACGACCCATCTGAAAAGGAGCGGCTCGCCGCCCTGAAGGGCAAGGTCGCGATCGCCAACGCCAAGCTCGCCTATCAGGACTACAAGCGGCTGTTCTCCGGTCCGCGCTGGGAGAAGCTCGCCGCCAGGGGCGCCAGGCCGCAGCGCATGCTGTGGGCCTCCACCGGCACCAAGAACAAGGATTACAGCGATGTCCTTTATGTCGAGGAGCTGATCGGCCCCGACACCATCAACACCGTGCCGCCGGCGACGCTCGATGCTTTCCGCGACCACGGCAAAGCGCGCGACAGCCTGGAAGAGAACGTCGATGACGCCCGCCGCGTGCTGGAAGAGCTGGAGCGCTCCGGCATCTCGCTCGACGCGATCACCGAGGAGCTCGTCAGGGACGGCGTCAAGCAGTTCGCGGATGCCGCCGACAAGCTCTACGGCGCAGTCGCCCACAAGCGCGCAACCGTGCTCGGGCCGGCAATCGACCGCCAGCAGCTCTCGCTGGGTGACAGCCTCGCCAAGGCGGTGGCCAAGAGCACCGAAGAGTGGCGCGCCTCGGCCAAGATCCGCAGGCTGTGGCAGCGCGACAAGTCGGTCTGGACCGGGACGGACGAGGACAAATGGCTCGGCTGGCTCGACAGCGCGGCGAAGGCCGACGTCGCCGATTATGAGGACTATGCCAACCGCGTGAAGGGCCAGAAATTCTCCGACGCCGTCGTGCTGGGCATGGGCGGATCGAGCTTGGGTCCGGAGGTGCTGGCCGAGACCTTTGCGCGGAAGCCGGGCTTCCCGAAGCTGCACGTGCTTGACTCCACGGACCCGGCCGAGGTGCGGGCGATGGAGGCCAAGATCGACATCGCCAATACCGTCTTCATCGTCTCGAGCAAATCCGGCGGCACCACCGAGCCGAACGCGATGAAGGATTATTTCCACGAGCGGGTCGCGCAGGCGCTCGGCCCCAAGGCCAAGACCGGCTTCCGCTTCATCGCGGTGACCGATCCCGGCTCCTCGCTGGAAAAGGCCGCCAAGAAGCTGAATTACGCCCGCATCTTCCACGGCGAGCCGTCGATCGGCGGCCGCTATTCGGTGCTGTCGCCGTTCGGCCTTGTGCCGGCGGCCACGGCCGGCATCGACGTCAAGACCTTCCTCAAGCATGCCCTCTCGATGGCGCGCTCCTGCGGACCGGACGTGCCGCCAGCCGAGAATCCGGGCGTGCAGCTCGGCCTCGCCATGGGACTTGCCGGCCTCGAAGGCCGCGACAAGGTGACGATCCTGTCGTCGAAGAAGATCGCCGATTTCGGTGCCTGGGCCGAGCA
This sequence comes from Bradyrhizobium sp. USDA 4472, assembly GCF_054058595.1. NCBI lineage: Bacteria > Pseudomonadati > Pseudomonadota > Alphaproteobacteria > Hyphomicrobiales > Nitrobacteraceae > Bradyrhizobium > Bradyrhizobium sp. USDA 4472. The sequence continues at coordinate 4,270,299 of NZ_JBSSAM010000001.1, read as the reverse complement.
GCTCATCGCGGAATCGACCGGCAAGGAAGGCAAGGGCCTGATCCCGATCGCCGGCGAGCCGCTCGGCGAGTCCTCTCTCTACGGCAACGACCGCTTCTTCATCGATATCCGTACCGAAGGAGAGACCGACGCTGCCCACGACTCGGCCCTGGCCGGAATCGAGGCCGCCGGCCATCCGGTCGTGCGCATCGTCATGAAGTCGATCGAGCATCTCGGCCAGGAATTTTTCCGCTTCGAGATGGCAACTGCCGTTGCGGGCGCGATCCTCGGCATCAACCCGTTCGACCAGCCGGACGTGGAAGCCGCCAAGATCAAGACCCGCGAACTGACGTCAGCCTATGAGAAGACCGGCGCGCTGCCGGCCGAAGAGCCTGTCGTCAGCACCAAGGAAGCCGATCTCTACACCGACGCCGCCAACGCCAAGGCGCTGCGCGCAGCCGGCGCCGATGGCGACCTCACCTCCTGGCTGAAGGCGCATCTGTCGCGTTCCAACCGCGGCGATTATGTCGCCCTGCTCGGCTACATCGAACGCGACAAGGCCAATGTCGACGCGCTTCAGGCCATGCGTCTCGAGGTGCGCGAGAAACGGCATGTCGCAACTTGCGCCGAATTCGGGCCGCGCTTCCTGCACTCCACCGGACAAGCCTACAAGGGCGGCCCCGACAGCGGCCTGTTCCTCCAGATCACCGCAGATGACGCCAAGGACCTGGCGGTGCCGGGCCAGAAGGCGAGCTTCGGCGTGATCAAGGCAGCGCAGGCGCGCGGCGACTTCGATGTGCTCACCGAGCGGGGCCGGCGCGCACTTCGGGTGCACCTGAAGGGTCCGCTCGAGAAAGGTCTCGCGGCGCTCAATGCGGCGCTCAACGACGCACTGAACTAAGGGAATATCTCAATGCAACTCGGCATGATCGGCCTCGGCCGGATGGGCGGCAACATCGTTCGCCGGCTGATGCGCCAGGGACATTCGACGGTGGTCTATGACAAGGACAGCAAGGCCGTCGCCGGCCTCGCTGCGGAGGGCGCGGCCGGTTCGGCAACGCTGGAAGAGTTCGTCTCGAAACTCGAGCGGCCGCGCACGGTCTGGGTGATGCTGCCTGCAGGCCGCATCACCGAGGAGACCATCGACACCATCGCAGGCGTGATGCAGGAGGGCGACGTCATCATCGACGGCGGCAACACCTTCTGGCAGGATGACGTCCGCCGCGGCAAGGCGCTGAAGGCGCGCGGCATCCACTATGTCGACGTCGGTACGTCGGGCGGCGTCTGGGGGCTCGAGCGCGGCTACTGCATGATGATCGGCGGCGAGAAGCAGGTGGTCGACCGGCTCGATCCGATCTTCGCAGCGCTTGCGCCCGGCGCCGGCGACATTCCGCGCACCAAGGGACGCGACGGCCGCGACGCCCGCATCGAGCAGGGCTACATCCATGCCGGCCCGGTCGGCGCGGGCCATTTCGTCAAGATGATCCACAACGGCATCGAATACGGCCTGATGCAGGCCTATGCCGAAGGCTTCGACATCCTCAAGAACGCCAATATCGACGCGTTGCCGGCCGATCATCGCTATGATTTCGACCTCGCCGACATCGCCGAAGTGTGGCGGCGAGGCTCAGTGATCCCGTCCTGGCTGCTCGACCTCACCTCGACCGCGCTCGCCGACAGCCCGCAGCTCGCAGAATATTCCGGCTTCGTGGAGGATTCGGGCGAGGGCCGCTGGACCGTGAATGCGGCGATCGACGAGGCCGTGCCGGCCGAAGTCCTGACTGCAGCGCTCTACACTCGTTTCCGTTCGCGTCGGGAACACACTTTCGCCGAAAAAATTCTCTCCGCGATGCGCGCGGGTTTCGGTGGCCACAAGGAGCCGACGCAGCCCGATGCCTCGAAGATCAAATAAGAGACACCATCAAGCGAAGGCCGCTCGTTCGTGACAAAAGACCAGCAAGCCAAGCGCAAGCCGGAAAATTGCGCTTTCGTCATTTTCGGTGCCACCGGCGATCTCACACACCGTCTCGTGATCCCGTCGCTTTACAATCTTGCCGCCGAACATCTGCTGCCGGAGAAATTCTGCGTGGTCGGCGTTGGCCGCAGCGCCATGTCCGACGAGGAATTGCGCGAGAGCCTGTTGAAGGGACTGCGCGAGTTCGCGACCCGTCCGGTGGACGATGTCGTCGCCAGGAGACTGCTGGAGCGCGTGAGCTTCGTCGAGGCCGATGCAAAGGATCCGCCATCGTTCGACCGGCTGCGCGAGCATCTGGATGCGCTGGACTGCGCGCAGGACACCGGCGGTAACAGGCTGTTCTACCTCGCGACCCCCCCGGCTGCGTTCGCACCGACCGCGCGCGAGCTCGGCCGCACGGGCATGATGAAGGAGAACGGCACCTGGCGCCGGCTGGTGATCGAAAAGCCTTTCGGCACCGACCTCGCCTCGGCACGCGCGCTCAACGCCGAACTGCTGAAGATCATGGACGAGCACCAGATCTACCGGATCGATCATTATCTCGGCAAGGAGACCGTGCAGAACATCCTGGTGCTGCGCTTCGCCAACGGCATGTTCGAGCCGATCTGGAATCGCAACCATATCGACCACGTCCAGATCACGGTTGAGGAGAAGCTCGGCGTCGGCCATCGCGGCGGCTTCTACGACGCCACCGGCGCGCTCCGCGACATGGTGCCGAACCATCTGTTCCAGCTGATGTCGCTGGTGGCGATGGAGCCGCCGGCGCGCTTCGACGCGCATTCCGTGCGCTCCGAGAAGGCCGAGGTCCTCAGCGCGGTGCAGCAGCCGAACCAGGAAGAAGCGGTCAGGAGCTCGGTTCGTGCGCAGTATCTCGCAGGCCGCATCGGCGACGACCAGATCCCGGACTACCGGAAGACCTGCGATGTCAAGCCCGGCAGCACCACCGAGACCTTTGTCGCGCTGAAGCTGATGATCGACAATTGGCGCTGGGCCGGCGTGCCGTTCTATTTGCGCACCGGCAAGGCGCTGGCCCACAAGCGCACCGAGGTCGCGATCAAGTTCAAGCAAGCGCCGCTGTCGATGTTCTCAGGCACGGCGGTCGACCGTCTCTCGCAGAACTTCCTCACCATCGGCATCGCGCCGACCGAGACGATCGAGCTTCAGTTCAACGCCAAGATTCCGGGACCGAGCATCACGATCGACGGCGTCGAGATGAAATTCAAGTACGGCGACTATTTTCAGGCCGATCCGTCGACCGGCTACGAAACGCTGATCTATGACTGCATGATCGGCGACAACATCCTGTTCCAGCGCGCCGACGGCATCGAGGCCGGATGGCAGGCGGTGCAGCCGTTCCTCGATGCCTGGAAGAACGCCGGCACCAACGGTATCGAGACCTACGAGGCCGGCAGCGACGGTCCGGCCTGCGCCGACGAGTTGCTGCGACGCGACGGCCGCAGCTGGCGGAAGTTCACGTGATGGCGGCGGCCGGGAAGCCAAACCTGATCGTCGTCGCCGACGCCGAGGCCCTCGCGCAAGCCGCAGCCGAACGCGTGATGGCCCGGATATCAGCCAATCCCGGCCGCATTGCGATCTGCCTCACGGGCGGCTCCAGCCCGAAGAAGCTCTACCAGTTGCTGGGCAGTGATGCCTGGCGCGGCAGGATCCCTTGGGACCGCGTGCACTGGTTCATTGGCGACGAGCGTTTTGTCGCCGAGAGCGATCCCCTCAACAACATGGCGGCGGCTCGCGCCACGTTTCTGGATCGCAACGCGCCGTCTGACCACATCCATCCGATCCCGACCGCGGCCGAGAGCCCCGAGGTTGGCGCCGAGGCCTATGCGCGCGAGTTGAAGGCCTTTTATGGGGCGGACCAGCTCGACCCGGCCCGACCGCTGTTTGACGTCGTCCTCATGGGCGCCGGACCCGACGGGCACACCGCCTCGCTCTTTCCCGGCTATCCCGCGGTCGAGGAGACCGCGCGCTGGGTCGTCGGCGTCCCCAAAGCCAATGTCGCGCCCTTCGTGCCGCGGATCTCGTTGACGCTGCCTGCATTGGCCGCCTGCCGTGAAATGCTGTTCGAGATTGCAGGCCATGACAAGCAGGCGATCTTGACGCGCCTGCTCAATGGCGAGAATCTGCCGGCTGTACGCGCGCGCTCGAATGGTGAGACCGTCTGGCTGGTCGACCAGGCCGCGCTTCCGGAGGGGATTCGTGGCGGGCGTTAAAGCACCTTGTGCGTTGATCGTGATGGGCGTGTCGGGTTCGGGCAAAAGTACAATTGCAGAGGCGCTCAGCGAGCGTCTCGGCTGGCGATTCGAGGATGGCGACAGCTTTCACCCCGTCAGCAACGTCGAGAAGATGAGAGCCGGCCATCCGCTGACCGACGAGGACCGCTGGCCCTGGCTCAACGCCATTGCCGACGAAGTCGCGCGGGTCTGCAACAAGGGCGAGCACGTCATCATCGCCTGCTCGGCGCTCAAGCACAGCTATCGTGACGTGCTGCTGCGCGGCCGCGACGACGTCCGCTTCGTCTTCCTCAAGGGCACGCAGGAGCTGATCGCCGACCGGCTCGCGCACCGCAAGGGTCACTTCATGCCGCCCGGGCTTCTCGCCAGCCAGTTCAACACGCTGGAGCCCCCGGACGCGGACGAGCACGTCATCACGGCGTCGATCGACGAATCCGTCGAAGAGATCGTCGACGGCATCATGCGACAGCTGAAGATCGACGGCGCGACAGGCAAGGCCAAGGAAACCAAGGCTCAACCATGACGAAAATCTCTTTGGTCGTTTCCGACGTCGACGGCACGCTGCTGACCAAGGACAAGACATTGACGGACCGCGCGCGGTCCGCGGTGCAGCGGTTGCACCAGGCCGGGGTCGCCTTCACCATCACCTCCAGCCGGCCTGCGATCGGCATGCGCTTCCTGATCGAGCCACTGGCGCTGTGGCTGCCGGTCGGTCCGTTCAACGGCTCCTCCATCATCGATCCCGAGATGAATCCGGTCGAGCAGCATCTCATCCCGGCAAGCGCGGCCGAGACATCGCTGCAGATCCTGCGCGATTTCGGCGCCGATATCTGGATCTTCACCGCGGACAAATGGCTGATCGACAATCCGAGCGGTAAATATGTCGCCCATGAGCAGCACACGATCCGCGCCGATCCGACCATCGTGACGGACTTTACGCCGTATCTTGCCAGCGCCTGCAAGATCGTCGGTGCCAGTGCCGATGCGGCAGGTCTCGAGCGTTGCGAAAAGGTGATGCAGGAAGCGCTCGGCAGTGAGGCGACCGCCGTCCGTTCGCAGACCTATTATCTCGACATCACCCCGCCCGGCTTCAACAAGGGCACCTTCGTGCAGGCCATGGCCAAGCGCCTGGGCATCTCCCTGGATGCGGTCGCCACCATCGGCGACATGCAGAACGACCTCGCCATGTTCCGCGTCAGCGGCGTCTCGATTGCAATGGGCAATGCCACCGACAACGTCAAGGACCAGGCCACAAACGTCACCGCGACCAACGAGCAGGACGGTTTTGCGGAGGCGATGGAGATGATCTTGAAGCGGAACGGGGCTGGTTGAGGCGAAATTGCATCGAGCGGGTCGATCGAGCCGCGGGCTCTCTTAACCTCTCCCGCTCGCGGGAGAAGGGGCGCACCACTTTCGTGGAAGCAACCAAATCGAACCTTTACTTCGATCGCTGCATCGCCGGCTTCGCGCTCGCGTGCCGCGCGGCTGACAGATTGTGCGCGGTGTTGATCAGCGCGATGTGGGTCAGCGCCTGCGGGAAATTGCCCGTCTGGCGACGCGCGATCGAATCATACTCCTCGGCCAACAATCCGACATCGTTGGCGAGAGCGGCCACGCGATCGAACAGCAGCTGCGCCTTGTCGGTGTCGCCGGCCAGCACATGGGCATCGGCAAGCCACAGGGTGCAGGCCAGGAACGCGCCCTCGATTGGCTGGGTCTCCCCGGACATCTCGCGCGGATCGTGTCGGAGCACGAAACCGTCGCGCATCATGTGCTTTTCAATGGCAGTGACGGTGCCGCGGATGCGCGGATCGTCTGCCGGCAGAAAGCCGACGCCGGAGAGCAGCAGCACGCTGGCATCGAGCATTTTCGAGCCGTAGCATTCGACGAAGGCGTTCTCCTCCGCGTCGAAACCCTTGTTGCAGACGTCGTGGTGAATGGCCTCGCGCAAGGTGCGCCAGTGCAGCAGCGGTGCCTTGAAGCCGAATGTCTCGGCGCTCTTGATGGCACGATCGAAGGCGACCCAGGTCATCACCTTGGAAAAGACGTAGTGCCTGGGCTGGCCGCGCCGCTCCCAGATGCCATGATCGGGCTGGTCCCAGACCTCGGCGAGATGCTGGAGCACCGCGCATTCCAGCGCCCAGGTCGCTTCATCATCGAGCTTGAGCTTGGCCATCCGCGACTGATGGAAGGCATCGATCAACTCGCCGTAGACGTCGAGCTGGAGCTGCGCATGGGCGGCATTGCCGACGCGCACCGGCTGCGCGCCCTCATAGCCGCCGAGCCAGCCCGCCTCCCATTCCAGGAGGCGCCGCTGGCCCCAGATGCCGTACATGATCTGCATGTTTTCGGGCGAGCCGGCCGCGGCGCGCAGGAGCCAGCTGTGCCAGGCCGAGGCCTCCTCAGTATATCCGGCGTTCATCAGCGCCAGCAGCGTGAAGGTGGCGTCGCGCAGCCAGCAGAAGCGATAGTCCCAATTCCTGGCGCCGCCGAGCTTTTCCGGCAGCGACGTGGTCGGCGCCGCGACGATGCCGCCGGTGGGGGCGAAGGTCAGCGCCTTCAACGTGATCAGCGAGCGCATGACGAGATTCTGGTAATCGCCCTCGCGATCACAGCGCTCACTCCACTGCTTCCAGAATTTCTCGGTCTCCCGGAGCGCGATCTCGGGGTCGATCGCCTGGGGCGGATCGAGATGCGACGGACCGTAGGTCAGCACGAACGGCACGGTCTCGCCGTCCCTGACCTCGAACTCCGCGACCGTGGTCAGATCCTCGCCGCGCGTCTCGACCGGCGTGCGCAGCACCGTCATGTCCTGGCCCGCGACCGCCAGCAGCGAGTGGTCGATCCGCCGCACCCAGGGAATGTTCACGCCGAAGCCGAAGCGGATCACCAGCTCCATCCGCATCTTCACCGTGCCCGTGACGCCGCGCACCAGCCGCACGATGTCGGAGGCCTTGCCGCGCGGCGGCATGAAGTCGACCAGCGACACGGTGCCGCCTTTGGTCTCAAAGCGTGTTTCCAGGATGAGGGTGTCGCCGAGATAACGGCGTGAGATCGTGGTGACGTCCTCGCTCGGCGCAATCAGCCAGCGGCCGTTCCCGGGCGTACCGAGGATGGCGGCAAAGCAGGCGTCGGAATCGAAGGCAGGCCAGCACAGCCAGTCGATCGAGCCGTTGCGCCCGACCAGCGCTGCGGTCTCGCAGTCGCCGATCAACGCATAGTCCTCGATCCTCTGTGACAATGTCGTGCGAGCCCTGGCTTTCCGAACCTTGGAAATCCCGCCGGATCAACTCCCGCCGGGCAGCGAACGTTCCCGCGTCGCCGCCTTCAAAGCCGCGAGATCGATCTTGGCGGCGATCTTGTCGAGCGCAACGGGCAAGCGCTGGCGCCAGTTCGGATGCTCGTCGATGGTGCCGGGAATATTGGGCTGGTCGATCACGCCGAGCAGGTCCTCCATCGACACCGCGAGCAGCCGCGACGGCGTGCGCGACAGGAAGGTGAGCACCGAGTAGAGATCGTTGGCGTTGATGCCGTTCTGGCGCAGGATCGCGTCGAGCCCGCCGAGCGCGTTCCAGCGCGCCTGATCGTCCTCGCCTGGATCGAGCCCGAGCGAGCGCTTCATCCTGAGATCGCTGAACGAGCGCCAGCCCGCATAGGTGCAGAGGTCATGTGTGTTCAGCGTGACCAGTGCGTTGGGCCGGTAATGGTCGATATTGCGGAAATGGCCGGCATCGTCGCGCTCGAACATCATGACGAGATAGGACCAGATGCCGAAATCCTGCATGGTCTCGCGGAAACCTTCCGGCACGGTGCCGAGGTCTTCGCCGATCACGATGCATTTATGGGTGACGCTCTCCCTGACCACCGCGGCCAGCAGCGCCTCGAGCGGCATCTGCACATAGGCGCCGTTGTCGGGCTTGAAGCCGCGCGGCACCAGGTACAGCCGCTTCAGTCCGAGTACGTGATCGAGCCTGATCGCGCCGGCATGCCGCATGGAGGCGGCCACCATGTCGGCGAACGGCACGAAGGATTGCGCCTCCAGGCCGCCGGCGTTGAATCCCGCGAGGCCCCAATCCTGCCCAACCGTGTTGAGCACGTCGGGCGGCGCGCCAACCGCGAGGTGACGCGAGATCGCGGTCTGCTCGTTCCAGGCATCGAAACCGTTCGACTGCACGCCGACGGCAACATCGAGATAGAGGCCGACGCGCATGCCCAGTTCCGCTGACAGATCCTTGGCGGCGCGCAATTGTGCGTCGGCCGTCCATTGCACGAACTCGACGAATTCGACCTCGTGCTTGTCAGGGCCGTTGCGCAAGCCGGCGCATTTGGCATCATCGGGTTGCTGCCATTCCGGCGGCCATTCCCACCACGGCGCGGCGAAACGATGCCGCAGCACCTCGAAGCAGGCAAAGCGCGACAACAGCGGCGCACGCTCGGCGCGGAAGGCATCGAACTGGTTGCGGCGTACACCGCTCGCCGACTTCACGAAAGTGTCAAAGGCCGCGCGCAGGCCCAGCCATTTCAGCGCCGCCGTGTCGGCGTAAGGGACACGATCGCCTTCGCGCAGCCGCGCAGCGGTCGCGGCCGCGTTCGGAATGAGGTCCGGAGAAAATTCCGGGATGGCCTCGACATCGATATAAAGCGGATTGAGAAAAAGCCGGCTATTTGGCGAATAGGGACTGCAATCGGCCGGGTGATCGTCGAACAGCACATGCAGCGGATTGAGCCCGACGCCATCGGCACCCAGCTGTTTGGCGAGCCGGACGAGCCCCGCCAGATCGGTGAAATCGCCGATGCCCCAATTGCGGTCCGAACGGACGCTGTAGAGCTGTACGGCGAGCAACCAGCCGCGGTCGAAATCACCACCAAAGGCACGCTCCGGTGCCACGATCATCGGCACCTCTTCCGTCGCACCTGCCGCATCGGTCAGGGTCAGGCGGTGATAGCCGAGCGGCAGGCCGGCGGGCCAGGCGATCACGGGCTCGCGCGTCTCACCTTGTGCGATCAAATCGCCGTTGCCGGTGATCTTCCATTGCAGCGGCACCGCGCCGACGGAAGCGAGTTCGGTGCGCGGACTGCCCAGCGCGCGCACCACGACCGGCCCGCTGACGAAGCGGTAGACCCGCTTTTCCGGCAGGGCATCGAGGATGGATTTGAGCGCCTCGGGCGCGGTGACCCGCAGCTTTCCAAGGGCGTCGATGAATTCGGACTGAACGCCCTTGATCCGGGCTTGAGCTAAAAGATCCATTCGGCACGCAGCTTGCAGGCCATTGTCAGGCCGGGGTCATCGATTTTAATGAGGTCGTGGAAGAGGTTAGTCACGCTTAACTCGCAAACTGCGCCTGCTGTTCCGAGGGAACCAATGCCACACAACCGGCTTTCTATACTGGTACCAAGCGTGGATCCCCGGCAAGGGAAACGGGCTCCTGCTTTCTTGTCAATGGCATCACCGTGAACAAGACAATTCAAACTGTCGAGAGTGCCGCGGCCGGCAGCGCTTTCCTGATCGAAGACGTCTATCCCCTGATCGACGGCGGCCGCTTCGCCGTGAAGCGGATCGCGGGCGATCGGGTCGAGGTGTGGGCCGACATCTATCGCCACGGCGACGCCACGATCAGCGCCGCGTTGATCTGGCGCGGCGAGCAGGAGCGAGAATGGCGGCGAGAGAGCATGATCCATCATGGCGATGACCGCTGGTCCGGCGCATTTGTTCCGCCCGAGCCCGGCCTCTATGTCTATGCCATCGAAGCCTGGACCGACGAATTCGCCACCTGGCGGCACGGCGTCGAGCGCAAGCAGTTGTCAGGCAGCGACATCACGCTCGATGCGATCGAAGGCGCCGGCCTCCTGACCAAGGCGCAAGGAGCGCGGCAGGACGCGGCGGCTGTCATCCTCAGGCAATGCGAGGACTATCTCGGCAGCGGCGATGTCACGCCGCTGCTCGCCACCGAACTTGGCGAGGCCATGGCGGAAAGCCAGGCGCGGCCCGACCTCACGCGATCGCCGAACTTCCCGCTTGTCGTCGACCGTGACAGAGCGCGCTTCGGCGCCTGGTATCAGATGATGCCACGAAGTCAGAGCGCGGTCGCCGGCCAGCACGGCACGCTGCGCGACTGCATCGCGCGGGTGCCCGACATCGCGGCGATGGGCTTTGACGTGCTCTATTTCACGCCTGTCCACCCGATCGGCAAAACCCGGCGCAAGGGTCGCAACAATTCACCGGTCGCGAGCGACGGCGAGCCCGGCTCGCCCTACGCGATCGGCGCGGCCGAGGGCGGCCATGATGCGCTACATCCAGAACTCGGCACCATCGAGGATTTCCGCGCGCTGGTCGCGACCTGTCTGGAATATGGCCTCGAAATCGCGCTCGATTTCGCCGTGCAATGCTCACCGGATCATCCCTGGCTGACGCAGCATCCGGAATGGTTCAAATGGCGGCCGGACCGCTCGGTGCGGACGGCGGACGGTGCTTATTCGGATATCGTCATCCCCGATTTCGCCTCCGTCGACCGGGTTGGATTGTGGAACGCATTTCGCGACGCCATGCTGTTCTGGATCGACCACGGCGTGACCATCTTCGCGATCGATAATCACGACACCGCGCCACTACCGTTCTGGGAGTGGCTGATCCGCGACATTCGCTCGCGCCATCCCGAGGTGATCCTGTTCTCGAAGACGTTTGCGCGGCCGAAGCTGATGAGGGGCCTCGCCAAGCTCGGCTTCGCGCAGTCTTTCAGCTATTTCCCCTGGCGCACCGGGAAATGGGAGCTCGAGCAATATCTCGGCGAACTGACGCGATATCCGGAACGGGACTTCATTCGGCCGAACCTGTTCGTCAACACGCCGGATTTGCTGCCCTACCATCTCCAAGGCGGCGAAGCCTGGATGTTCAAGTCGCGCGTCGCGCTGGCGGCCACGCTGTCGGGCAATTATGGCCTGTACAGCGGCTTCGAGCTGCTCGAGCACGCGGCCATCCCCGGCCATGAAGAATATCAGGATTCCGAAAAGTACCAGATCCGCCAGCGCGACTGGGACAAGCCCGGCAACATCAAGGCCTACATCACCGCGCTCAACCGCATCCGTCACGACAACGCCGCGCTCCAGCAGACCACTGATCTGCGCTTCCTTGGCATCGAGGACGGCGAGACGATCGCTTTCGTGAAGGAAGCGACCGAGCCGGCCAACATCGTCGTCGTGGCCATCGCCCTCTCGCGCCCCGTGCGCGAAGTCTGGTTGTCGCTCGGCGAGCTCACCATCGACGTCGGCGGCGAACGCCGCCGCATCTCCGCACTCGAAAATCTCATGACAGGCGAACAGTCCCGCATCGAATGGGGCGGGATCAGGTTGCGTATCGATCCCGACTGCGATCCGGCACTGCTATTCCGCTGCCTGGCGTAAGGATCACGCCATGAATGTACTGTCTTCCGTCGACACCCAGAAAGCCGAGGCCGCCGAGGTCGTGGATGAGCTGTGGTACAAGGATGCGATCATCTACCAGCTCCACGTCAAGGCCTTTGCCGACAGCAACAATGACGGCATCGGCGATTTCGTCGGGCTGACCGAGAAGCTGCCCTATCTGCAGGACCTCGGCGTGACCGCGCTGTGGCTGCTGCCATTCTACCCCTCGCCCGGCCGCGACGACGGCTACGACATCGGCGACTACGGCTCCATCAATCCCGATTTCGGGACGATGAAGGATTTCAAGCGCTTCATCCAGGAAGCGCAGAAGCGCGGCCTGCGCGTCATCACCGAGCTCGTCATCAACCACACCTCCGACCAGCATAACTGGTTCAAGCGCGCGCGCCGCAGCCCCGCAGGCTCGAGCGCCCGCAACTGGTACGTCTGGAGCGACACCGACCAGAAATACCAGGGCACGCGGATCATCTTCACCGACACCGAAAAGTCGAACTGGACCTGGGATCCCGAGGCCGGCGCGTTCTACTGGCACCGCTTCTTCTCGCACCAGCCCGATCTCAATTTCGACAATCCTCGCGTCGTCAGCGCAATCATCCAGGTGATGAAGCGCTGGCTCGACGCCGGCGTCGACGGCTTCCGCCTGGACGCCATTCCCTATCTCTGCGAGCGCGAGGGCACCTCCAACGAGAACCTGCCCGAGACGCATGCGATCATCAAGCGCCTGCGCCAGGAACTCGACGCCTATTCCAAGGGCAAGCTGTTGCTGGCCGAGGCCAATCAATGGCCCGAAGACGTGCAGGAATATTTCGGCCGCGGCGACGAATGCCAGATGGCCTACCACTTCCCGCTGATGCCGCGCATCTACATGGCGATCGCGCAGGAGGACCGCTTCCCGATCACCGACATCCTGCGCCAGACGCCGGACATTCCCGCGAGCTGCCAGTGGGCGCTGTTCCTGCGCAACCATGACGAGCTGACGCTGGAGATGGTCACCGACGTCGAGCGCGATTATCTCTGGACCACCTACGCCAACGATCCCCGCGCCCGCATCAATGTCGGCATTCGCCGGCGGCTTGCGCCGCTGATGGACAACGACCGCCGCAAGATCGAGCTGATGAATTCGCTGCTGCTGTCATTTCCCGGCACGCCGATCATCTATTACGGCGACGAGATCGGGATGGGCGACAACATCTATCTCGGCGACCGCAACGGCGTGCGCACGCCGATGCAGTGGAGCCCCGACCGCAACGGCGGATTCTCCCGCGCCGATCCGGCCCGCCTCTATGCGCCGCCGATCATGGATCCGGTCTACGGCTACGATTCGGTCAACGTGGAGGCGCAGTCGCGCAGCCTGTCGTCGCTGCTCAGCGCCACCAAGCGGCTGATTTCCGTGCGCAAGTCGACGCTCGCCTTCGGCCGCGGCACCATGACCTTCATCCGCCCGGCCAACCGCGCCGTGCTGGCCTATGTCCGGCAATATGGCGACGAGGTGATCCTCTGCGTCGCCAATCTGTCGCGCGCGGCGCAAGCCACCGAGCTCGACCTGTCGCCGTGGAAAGATCGCATCCCTCAGGAGATGCTCGGCCGCACCCGCTTCCCCGCGATCGGGGAGGTGCCATACATGATCACGCTGGGACCCTACGGCTTCTACTGGTTCCAGCTCCAGGAGCGTGACAAGTCCGAGCCGGTCGTGCCGCGGGCGGTGCCGGAATTCGAGACGCTGGTGGTCCCCGTCAACTCGAACTGGGTTTCGCTCGCCCGCGAGCGCGGCGTGTTCGAGCGTGACGTTCTGCCGGGTTTCCTGTCGCGGACACGCTGGTATCCCGAGCACAATCCCAAGCACATCAAGGCAACGCTGACCTCGGCGGTGCCGTTCAGCGACATCGGCGACAACAGGCCCTGGATCGCGTTCTTCGAGACGGCGCAGGCCGACATCACGGCGCGTTATGTGCTACCGATGCAGATCGAGTGGGTACGGTTCGACCGCGAGCGCTTCAACCCGAAGGCGCTCGCCGCCGTGCGCCAGGGTGCGCGCGAAGGCACGCTGCTCGACGTCGCGACCGACCAGATCTTCATTGGCCTGTTCCTGCGAGGCTTGTCGCAGAACCTGGTCGTGGACGAGAACAATCTGCGGCTCGAATTCAAGGCCACCAGCCGGTTCGCCGAATACACCATCAAGGAGCCCGCCCGCATCCGCGCCGTCGAGCAGTCGAACAGCACGGCGCTGGTCGACAATCAGTATGTGGCCAAGATCCATCGCCGGCTCGAGAGCGGCATCAATCCCGAGATCGAGATCGGTCACTACCTCACTGAAGTTGCCCGCTTTGCCAACGCGCCGGCGCTGCTCGGCAGCGTCGAGCTGGTCGAAGGCGATACCCACAGCGCGATCGGCGTTCTGCATGCCTATGTCGAGAACCAGGGCGACGGCTGGGCAGTGACGACGGGCTATCTGGACCGCTACATCGATGAGCAGCGGTTAGGGCCGGTGGGCGAGATGCCCCGGGTGACCCAGGAGCAGGCGCCCTATCTGCACTTCATGGCGCAGATCGGCCGGCGTCTCGCCGAACTGCACATGGCGCTCGCGGCCGCCAAGACGACCGACCTCGCCCCCGAAACGATCGGCCCTGCGGATGTCAAGCGTTGGACATCCGAGCTCAAGGGACGCGCCGAGCGGGTGTTCGAGCGCCTTGCCGACATCAGGGACGGCCTGCGCGAGGGCGACCGGCCCCTGATCGACCGGCTGGTGGCGGTGCGCGCGACCGTGCCGAACCATATCAACGCGCTCTTGCCATCCGGCATCGGCGGGTTGAACATCCGTCATCATGGCGACTTCCGGCTCGGGCAAACTCTGATTGTGAAGGACGACATCTTCATCATCGATTTCGACGGCGATCCGCATGTTACGTTGGCCGACAGGCGCCGCAAGCTGCCTGCCGCGCGCGACGTCGCCGGCCTGGTCCGCTCGATTGATCTTTCGGTTAACGCGGCGCTTCACCGCGCCCTGTCGGGTGCCAGTGACGAACAGGGCCGGCTTGCCGCCGCGCTCCGCGAATGGCGCGAACATGCCACCTCGACCTTCTTGACCGCCTACCGCGAGGCCATGACCGATCGCCGGATCTGGCCGCAACAGAGGCACGCTGCGGAAAACATGTTAAGGTATTTCCTGCTTGATCAAGCGTTCGACGAAGTAGAGTACGAGCTGTCCCACCGGCCGGAGGGGCTCAATGGGGCGCTGACCGGGCTGCTTCGCATTTTGTCCAATGAGAGCGAAGCCCATGCCTAAACTGCCAGCCGAGGCCTACGCGATCATCGAGGGCCGCCATTCCGACCCCTTCCACTATCTCGGGCTGCATCCGGAGGGCGACAAGAGCGTGGTGCGGGCCTTCCTGCCCGATGCTTCCAATGTCGAAGCGGTCGGCGAGCACGGCGAGGTCGCAAAGCTCGATCGCGTCCACGCTTCCGGTCTGTTCATCGGCCCCCTGCCCAATGGCTCCAAGCACTACCAGCTCCGCGCCAAGTTCGGCGACAACGTCGTCGAATTCGAGGACGCCTACCGCTTTCCGCCGATCCTGAGCGATTTCGACCTCTATTTGCTCGGCGAAGGCACGCACCAGCGCCTTTACGACAAGCTCGGCGCGCATCCGATGCGGCTGCAGGGCATCGACGGCATCGGCTTCGTCGTGCTGGCGCCGAACGCGCGGCGCGTGTCGGTGGTCGGCGATTTCAACTTCTGGGACGGCCGGCGCCATCCGATGCGGGTGCGCGGCGCCGGTTATTGGGAATTGTTCATTCCGCACGCCAAGCCCGGCGATCACTACAAGTTCGAGATCATCGGCCCGCACGGCCATCTGCTGCCGCTGAAATCCGATCCCATGGCATTCGCGAGCGAGCTGCGGCCGAAGACGGCTTCCATCGTGTTCGACGAGGCGCATTTGCCGCGGCCGCGCCCGGCGCCTGACGGCATCAATGCGCTGTCGGCGCCGATGTCGATCTACGAGGTTCATCTCGGCTCATGGCGGCGCAAGGACGGCAATGAATGGCTGACCTATCGCGAGCTCGCCGAGCAGCTCCCGGCCTATGCCCGCGACATGGGCTTTACCCACCTCGAATTCCTGCCCGTGAGCGAGCATCCGTTCGACGGCTCCTGGGGCTATCAACCGACCGGCCTGTATGCGCCGACCAGCCGCTTCGGCAAGCCGGAGGATTTCGCCGCGCTGATCGATGCCTGCCACCGCGAGGGCATCGGCGTGCTGCTCGACTGGGTGCCGGGTCACTTCCCTGACGATCCGCATGGGCTCGGCAGCTTCGACGGCACGTCGCTCTACGAGCACGCCAATCCCCTGCAGGGCCGCCACCTCGACTGGGGCACGCTGATCTACAATTACGGCCGGACCGAAGTGACGAATTTCCTGGTGTCGAATGCGCTGTTCTGGCTGGAGCGCTACGCCATCGACGGCCTGCGCGTCGATGCGGTCGCGTCCATGCTCTATCTCGACTACAGTCGGCCGCCCGGTGCCTGGATTCCGAACCAGTATGGCGGCCGCGAGAACATCGAGGCGATCAACTTCCTGCGCCGCTTCAACACCGAGCTGTTCGCACGCTTTCCGCAGGCGACCACGGCGGCGGAAGAATCCACGGCGTGGCCGCAGGTCTCGCGCCCGGTCGAATTCGGCGGGCTCGGCTTCGGCTACAAGTGGAACATGGGCTGGATGCACGACACGCTGAACTACATCAGCAAGGATCCCATCCACCGCAAGCATCATCACGGCGACATCCTGTTCGGCCTGCACTACGCGTTCTCCGAAAACTTCATCTTGCCGCTGTCGCATGACGAGGTCGTGCACGGCAAACGCTCGCTGCTCGGCCGCATGCCCGGCGACGAATGGCAGCGCTTTGCCAATTTGCGCGCCTATTACAGCTTCATGTTCGGTCATCCCGGCAAGAAGCTGCTTTTCATGGGCGGCGAGATCGCTCAGAGCCGGGAGTGGAATCACGACCAGTCACTCGACTGGCACCTGCTCGAATACAAGTACCATTCCGGCATCCAATCCCTGATCCGCGACCTCAACCGGCTCTACCGCGCGGTGCCGGCGCTGCACCAGATGGATTGCGACCATGCCGGCTTCGAATGGCTGATCACCGATGATGCCAACCGCAACGTCTTTGCCTGGCTGCGCAAGGGCTTTGACGAGCACGCGCGATGTCTCGTGGTCACGAACTTCTCGCCCAACGTTTATCGCAACTATCGCGTTCCGGTACCCTTCGCCGGCAAGTGGAAGGAAGTGTTCAATTCGGACTCCGCCCATTACGGCGGAACCAATGTCGGGAACGTCGGCGAGGTGCAAACCCTCGAAGGCAAGGCACCCGAGCTTCGCCTCACCATTCCGCCGCTCGCCGCGATCTTCCTCGTTCCGGAAGGCTGACCGATGCGCCTGACTGCTGGATCGCCCGCACGCCTCGGCGCAAGCTGGGACGGACGCGGCACCAATTTCGCGTTGTTCTCCGCCAATGCGCAGAAGGTCGAGCTCTGCCTGTTCGATGCGCAGGGGCGCCGTGAGCTCGAACGCATCGAGCTGCCTGAAAGAACCGAGGACGTCTGGCATGGCTATCTCAACGACGTCTCGCCGGGACAGCTCTACGGCTACCGCGTGCACGGCCCCTACGAGCCAGAGCACGGCCACCGCTTCAATGCCAACAAGCTGCTGCTCGACCCCTACGCCAAGCGGCTCGCCGGACGCCTGGTCTGGAGCGATGCGCATTTCGCCTATCGCACCGGCTCGGCGCGGGAGGACCTGTCGTTCGACCGCCGCGACAATGCGCGCGGCATGCCCAAGGCGGTCGTGGTCGACGAGACATTCAACTGGGGCCGGCGCGAGATCCGGCCCCACGTCGCCTGGGAAGACACGATCATCTACGAAGCCCACGTCAAGGGCCTGACGCAGAAGCGCGACGACGTGCCGCCGAATCTACGCGGCACCTATGGCGGGCTGTCGTCGCCGGCGATGATCGAGCACCTGAAGAAGCTCGGCGTCACCACGATCGAGCTGCTGCCCATCCACAGCTTCGTCGACGATCGCATCCTGGTCGAGAAGAAGCTCGCCAATTACTGGGGCTACAACACGTTGTCCTTCTTCGCGCCGGAGCAGCGCTACGCCCAGGACAACGCGCTCGATTCCTTCCGCACCACGGTGGCGCGGCTCCACGATGCCGGCATCGAGGTCATGCTCGACGTCGTCTACAACCACACCGCCGAGGGCAATCACCTCGGGCCGACGCTGTGCTATCGTGGCATCGACAACGCCTCCTATTACTGGCTGAGCCGCGAGAACCCGCGCTACTACGACGACTTCACCGGCTGCGGGTCGTCCGTGAACCTCACCCATCCGCGCGTGCTGCAGATGGTGATGGATTCGCTACGCTACTGGGTCGAGGTCTGCCACGTCGACGGCTTCCGCTTCGACCTCGCAACCACGCTTGCGCGCGGGCCCAACGGATATGATCGCGGCATCTCGTTCCTGACTGCGATCCGGCAGGACCCGGTGCTCGCCACCGTCAAGCTCGTCGCAGAACCGTGGGACCTGGGCCTCGGCGGCTATCAGGTCGGCGCATTCCCATCGCAATGGTCGGAATGGAATGATCGCTATCGCAGCGCGATGCGCCGCTACTGGAGCGGCGAAGGCAGCCTGATCGGCGATATCTCCAGCCGCATGACGGCGTCCTCCGACCTGTTCAACCATGACGGTCGGCGGCCCCGCGCCAGCATCAACCACATCACCGTGCACGACGGTTTCACCCTCGCCGACCTCTTCAGCTACAATGAGAAGCACAACGAGGCCAATGGCGAGGACAATCGCGACGGCTCCAACGACAACCACAGCAACAATTGCGGCGTCGAGGGCCCGACCGACGATCCCGCCATCCTCGCGCTGCGGCGGCAGCTGCGCAAGAACGTGCTGGCCTGCCTGATGCTGGCGCAGGGCATCCCGCTGATCCTCGCCGGCGACGAGGTCGGCAACACGCAATCCGGCAACAACAATGCCTATTGTCAGGACAACGAGATCGGCTGGGTCGGCTGGGACAATCTCGGCAAGGACGGCGACGACATGATCGACTTCGTCTCCCATCTGACCGGCATCCGCAACCGTTTCTCCCAGCTCCGCAGCCATCGCTGGCTCGACGGTCGGCCGAAGGATGGCATCTCCTATGGTGCTTTATGGCTGACGCCTGAAGGCAACGAGATGACGGAAAGCGACTGGACCTTCCCGGACGGGCGCTTCCTCTCTTATGTGGTGGGCCCCGTGGAACCGGGCAGCGCGGCGATCTTTATCGTACTGAACGCCGCCCCCGAAGAGATCGCATTCAAATTGCCAAAGATGCCCGAATACAAGAGCTGGCAGCAAATCCTGAACACGACCGATGCCAAGCTGAACAGCACTGACTTCCTGCCCGGGAGCGACAGCAAGGCGCCGCCGCGTTCCGTGCTCGCCTTTACGGGGGCGCTATGAGACCATCCTTCGGGGCGAAGCCGACCAACGACGGCGTGTCGTTCCGTTTGTGGGCGCCCGGCGCGCGTCGCGTCGATCTGCTGCTCGAGGGGCGACATGCCATGCAGCGCCGGCAGGATGGCTGGTATGTCGCTGAGATTGCGGGCCTTCCTGCTGGCAGCTCCTACAAGTTCAGGATCGACGACGAGATCGATGTGCCGGATCCGGCCTCCGCCTTCCAGCCCGAGGACGTCTCCGGCCCGAGCGAGGTGATCGACCACGACGCCTTTGCGTGGCGCGCCAAGGATTGGCGCGGTCGCCCCTGGGAAGAGACGGTGCTGATCGAGGCCCATGTCGGCACCTTCACGCGCGATGGCACCTATCGCGCCATGATCGACAAGCTCGATCATCTCGTGAGGACCGGCATCACGGCGCTGGAGCTGATGCCGCTCGCCGACTTCGCCGGGCGTCGCGGCTGGGGCTATGACGGAGTGCTCTGGTACGCGCCCGACAGCGCCTATGGCCGCCCCGAGGAGCTGAAGACGCTGATCGACGAGGCGCATCAGCGCGGGCTGATGGTCTTCCTCGACGTCGTCTATAATCATTTCGGCCCCGAGGGGAATTATCTCGGCCGCTATGCGCCCGATTTCTTCACCGACGCACACACGCCCTGGGGCAGCATCATCGACTACCGCGTGCCGCAGGTGCGGGCCTTTGCCGTCGAGAATGCACTCTCCTGGCTCACCGATTATCGCTTTGACGGCTTAAGGCTCGATGCCGCGAACCACATCATGGCGGTCCCCGGCGAGCAGTCGTCGATGCTGCAGGACCTCAGCGTCGCCGCCGGCGAGCTCGCCAAGGCCACCGGCCGCCACATCCATCTCGTGCTGGAGAATGGCGACAACCGCGCCAGCCTGCTCGATGCCGCGCAGGAGCCGCCAAACGGTAAATATCGCGCGCAGTGGAACGACGACTATCACCACGTTTGGCACGTCATGCTGACCGGCGAGCACAACGGCTACTATGCCGACTACCAGACGCCGCGCATGGATCTGGCGCGCACGCTCGCGTCCGGCTTCGTCTATCAGGGCGAGATCTCGGAATTCTGGGGGAAGAAGCCGCGCGGCGAGCCGAGCGGCGATCTGCCGCCGGCAACCTTCGTCAATTTCCTGCAAAACCACGACCAGATCGGCAACCGCCCGTTCGGCGACCGGCTGGAGAGCCTGGCCTCGCCCGAGCAAATCGACGCCGCGCTCGCGGTGACGCTGCTCGCACCGATGGTGCCGATGCTGTTTCAGGGCGAGGAATGGGGCTCGAAGGTGCCCTTCCCGTTTTTCTGCGATTTTCAGGGCGGCCTCGCGGACGCCGTGCGCAAGGGGCGCAAGAAGGAATATGCCTGGGCCTATGAGAAATACGGCGAGGAAGTGCCCGACCCGCTCGATCCGGCCACAGCGCAATCGGCCGTGCTTGATTGGACCGGCCACACCCCGGACCAGGACGCGCGGCTCGCGCGCGTGCGCGACCTGCTCGCAGTTCGCCGCAAGGAAATCATGCCGCGGCTGAACGGGGCAAGCTTCGGTGCTGCCGAGGCAGCAGACAGCGGCCTCCTCACCGCGCATTGGCGCATGGGCGATGGCACGACGCTGCGGCTCACCGCAAATCTGTCGGACAAGGCTATCGCGCTTTCCAACGACAATGCTGGCACGCCGATCTGGGGCGGCGCGACCGGTGACCGGCTTCCGCCCTGGTCGGTGGTCTGGCATCTCGGAGGTTGATATGCCTTCGGCGATTCCGCTCGCAACTTACCGGCTCCAGCTGACTGCGGACTTCGACTTCGACAAGGCCGCCGCGGTGGTGCCTTACCTGAAGGCGCTGGGGATCACACACCTCTATGCCTCGCCGTTGATGAAGGCCCGCAAGGGCTCGACTCACGGCTACGACACGGTCGATCACAGCCAGTTCAATCCCGAGCTCGGCGGCGAGGCCGGCTTTGCACGGCTGAGCGAGGCGCTGGCCCAGCACGACCTCGGCCTCATCATCGATTTCGTGCCGAACCATGTCGGCGTGCACTTTGCAGACAATCCTTGGTGGCTCGACGTGCTGGAATGGGGCCAGGCCTCGCCCCACGCGGCCTCATTCGATATCGATTGGGATCAGCTGGCCTTCCGTGCCCGCGGCGGCGTGCTGCTGCCGATCCTCGGCTCGTCTTACGGCGAGGCACTCGAGCGCGGCGAGATCGAGCTACGCTACGATCCCGATGAGGGCAGCCTTTCCGCCTGGTATTTCGAGCACCGCCTGCCGATCGCGCCGGAGCGCTATGGCGAGATCTTGCGGATGATCGTGAAGGAAGCGGACGCTGCCGATACGGTCGCCGGCAAACGCCTGCTCTCGCTCGCCGCACACTACACGGGCTTGCGCCGTCCCAACCGCAAGGAAGCGCCCGCCTTCAAGGCGGAACTGAAGGAGATCGCTGGCAGCGCCGACATCATCACCCACGGCCTAGCGGCATATCGTGCGGCCAAGGACCGCCCGGCGCAAACGCTGGCGCTTCATCATCTGCTCGAGCGGCAGCATTACAAGCTCGGCCATTGGCGGCTCGCCTCGAGCGACATCAACTATCGCCGCTTCTTCGACGTCAACGGGCTCGCAGGCCTGCGCGTCGAGGACGCGAGCACGTTTGCCGCCACGCACCGGCTGGTGAAGCAGCTCGTCGCCGAGGGAAAGCTGCAGGGCATCCGCCTCGATCACATCGATGGCCTGCGCGACCCCGCTCAATATTGCCAACGATTGCGCCGGCTGGTGCGCGATGCGCAAGGCAACACCAAGCCATTCTACACGGTGATCGAAAAAATCCTGTGCGAGCACGAAAAACTGCCGCACTTCGCCGGCGTCCAGGGCACCACCGGATACGAGTGGATGAATGCCATCACCCAGGTGCTGGTGGATGCGAAGGGGCTGGAGGCGCTGGACGAGACCTGGCGGCAGATCAGCAACCGCTCGCCGCAGCTCGGACCCTACGTCAAGGAGGCCAAGCGGCGCGTGCTGGAGACGCTGCTCACCAGCGAATTCACCGTGCTGACGCGCCTGCTCGCACGCATCGCCAACGGCCATTATTCGACCCGCGACTTCTCCGCCGACAGTTTGCGGCAGGCACTCGAATTGTACGTGCTGCATTTTCCGGTTTACCGCACTTATCTGACGCACAGCGGCCCGACGGTGCTCGACCGAAAGCTGATCGATGACACCATCGAACGCGCCCGCGCGGAGTGGTTCGCCGCCGATGAAGGCATCTTCGAGTTCCTGCATGATGCCCTGACCATGGACCTGCTCAAGCCCGGCCGCCCGCCACACAGCGCTCCCCGCGTGCGCCGCTTTGCGCTGAAGGTGCAGCAGTTCACCGGGCCCGTCATGGCGAAGTCGCTGGAGGACACCGCATTCTACCAATTCCACCGGCTGCTGGCGCTGAACGAGGTCGGCGGCGATCCTGCCAGCAAAGGCCTCGCAATTCCCGCCTTCCACGCAGCGATGCGCGCCCGCGCCAAGGAATGGCCGCAAGGGATGACGGCGACCGCGACCCACGACACCAAGCGCGGCGAGGATGCGCGTGCGCGCATCGCGGCGCTCAGCGAAATCCCCGGCGAGTGGACCAGCGCGGTGGCGCGCTGGAAGGTGCTGAACGCGTCGCACCTTGCCCTCAACGGCAATCTGCGCGCGCCGTCGACGACGTTCGAATACATGCTCTACCAGACCCTGCTCGGCGCCTGGCCGCTGCAAGGCCCGAATGCGAGCTTCGTCGAGCGAATCCAGGCCTATGCGCTCAAGGCGGCGCGCGAGGGCAAGGAGGAGACGAGCTGGCTCAATCCGCATGAGGCGTATGAGAACGGGGTGAAAAGCTTTATCGAGAAGATTCTCGATCCGGCGCTGTCAGGTGAATTCCTGGATGCGCTGCAGACGCTTGGCCGCCGCGTCGCACAGCTCGGTGCGCTGAACTCGCTGAGCCAGCTCACGCTGAAGGCGACGCTCCCCGGCGTTCCCGATTTTTACCAGGGCACCGAATATTGGGACCTCTCGCTGGTTGATCCCGACAATCGCCGCCCCGTGGATTTTGTCGCGCGCAGCGCGGCATTGACGTCGCTGGACGCGCCGGACTGGAATAGACTGATCAAGAGCTGGCCGGATGGCGAGCTCAAGCTGGCCTGGACACGGCACCTGCTCAAGCTGCGCAACGCGCGCGCAGACGTCTTCGCGCAAGGCGACTACCAGCCGCTGGAGGTGCGCGGCGCGCACGCCGGCCATGTCATCGCCTTCGCCCGCCAGCACGGCCGTGATGCGGTGATCGTCGTGGTCGGGCGGCAGTTCGCGCCCTTCACGCAAGCAGGTCGGGAATGGCCTGCGTTTGACAGCTTCGACGCTACTGTCGACATCAGCGGTTACCAGGCGCCG
This sequence comes from Bradyrhizobium sp. USDA 4472, assembly GCF_054058595.1. Classification (NCBI taxonomy): domain Bacteria; kingdom Pseudomonadati; phylum Pseudomonadota; class Alphaproteobacteria; order Hyphomicrobiales; family Nitrobacteraceae; genus Bradyrhizobium; species Bradyrhizobium sp. USDA 4472. The sequence continues at coordinate 4,246,753 of NZ_JBSSAM010000001.1, read as the reverse complement.
GGCCTTGCCGGCAACGAATTGCCCGTGGCTCAGGTTTTTCGCGATCTACCCGCGGGCATCATCGAAGCCCGCACCAAAAGCCAGGCCAAATCGCTCCGCCAGCGCGCCCTCGCCTGACCCTCACTTCCCGTCGTCCTTGGTCAACAGCAACTGCCCGCGCTTGCGGATGGTCGCCTGCGCCATCTCGGCAAAGCGCTGCAGCAGCCACGGCAACACGACCTGCACCGCGACATGGTCGTCGGTGACATCGACCTGCCCGCTCGCGATCTGCCCGAGCGCGCGGATGCGAAAATTCATGGTGTCGCCGTTCCAGCGCTCCTCCTCGACCTGCATCACGGGAATGCTGGCCGCGGCACGACCGAGCCCGGTCTTGAGCCGGCGCACCGCCTCCTCGCGGCCGAGACGATGCGGAATGGAGACGACAAGTGGTGCTGACATGGCCTCTGCCCTGTGGTGACGGATCCTCACATAGTCATGCCGGCCGGACGGTCAAAGGTTCCATGCAAGTTGAACCTGTCGTCGCGTTTCAAATCTGGAACTTTAGAACCTGCGGCAAGTTGCCCCCCGCATATCGGACAGATGCAACGACCCTTTCAACAAAGGGCTGGAGGAGATTCGCATGTCTATCGGTACAATCATTCTGATCATTTTGGTCATCGCGCTGCTCGGCGGCTTCAGTGGCATCGGCGGCGGCCCGTTCTACGGCACCGGCTATTACGGCGGCGGCGGCCTTGGGCTCGTCATCATCATTCTGCTGATCCTGCTGCTGATGGGACGAATCTAGGCAGGCCGTCATTTCCGGAGCGCGCACAAGCGTGAACCCGGAATCTCGCACCACAAATCTCTGGATTCCGGGTTTGCGCTCGGCGCAGCCCGGGATGACCTTTTGGAAAGCACCTATTTCGTCCCCGCCAGCTTCTTCATCGCCGCCTTGATCGAGGTGGCCGCATCGTCATAGCCCTCCCAGGCTTTCGAGCGCGCCAGCAGGCCCGGCACCGTCCGCACCGTATATCGCTTCGGATCGAGATCGCTCTTCACCTGCGCCCAGGTCAATGGCATCGACACCGTGGCACCGGCACGCGCACGCGGAGATAGCGGCGCCACCGCCGTCGACATCCGATCATTGCGCAGGTAGTCGAGGAAGATCTTCCCGTTGCGCAGCTTCTTGGACATGTTGAGCAGATAGCGCTCGGGATCGTCATCGGCCATCCACTGGCAGACGCCTTGTGCGAACGCCTTCGCCTCTTTCCAGCTCACCTTGTCGCGCGCGCCGTGAAGCAGCGGAACCACCAGGTGTAGCCCCTTGCCGCCGGTGGTCTTGCAAAAACTCTCCATCCCGACATCGACCAGCCGCTGGCGCATCTCCTTGGCGGCGTCCACGACCTCGGTAAACTTGACGTCCGGCGCGGGATCGAGATCGAACACCAGTCGGCCCGGCGTGTCATAAGCGTCGGGTGCACAATTCCAGGGATGCAGCTCGACGCCGCCGATCTGTGCGACCGCGGCGAGCCCCTCGACGCGATCGATCTGCAGGTAAGGCTTGCGATCGCCCGAGACTCTTGCGAGCTCGAGCAGGTTCGACGTGCCCTGCATGGCATGGCGCTGGAAGAAGCACTCTCCTTTGATGCCATCGGGCGCACGGATCAGCGAGCATGGCCGGCCCTTGAGGTGCACGATCATCCATTCGCCGACGGCCTCGAGATAGCGCGCAAGGTCGAGCTTGGTGACCGGAGCCCCCTCTCCGTCGTCAGGCCAGAGCTCCTTGTCAGGCTTGGAAATAACGACGCCCATCACTTCGGCGGTGCCGGTCGTCTTCGATGACTTGTCAGCCTGCGGCGCGACGCGCTTCCGGGCGGAGGGCTTTGCCAGCTTGGTATCGGCAGGCGTCTCCGCCTGGACCTCCTCGGCCGGCTTGTCCTGCCGCAGGCCCTTGAAGGCTGCCTGGCGGATATTGCCGTCGGCGGTGAAACCGGCGAATTCGATCTCGGCCACGAGCTCCGGCTTGAGCCAGTGCACGTCGCGGGTCTTTTTCGGCGCATTCTTGCCGCCGAAGGGACTTTCCTTGGCCTCCACGGCCTTCAGCGACGGCATGATCCGAGCGACCTTGTCGGCGCCAAAACCAGTCCCGACCATGCCGACAAAGGCGAGATGGTCGCCACGATGCACACCCGCCATCAGCGAACGGAATTTTCCGTTGGTGGTCTTGTAGCCGCCGATCACGACCTCATGGCCCGCGCGGCATTTCGCCTTGGTCCAGCTCTCCGTGCGGCCCGAACGGTAGGGTGCGTCGAGCTTCTTCGACACCACGCCTTCGAGTTCGAGCTTGCAGGCCGATTGCAGCACCGCATCGCCGCCGCTCTCGAAATGCTCGACATAGCGGATCTGGCTCGACTTCTTCCTGCGCGCCTCCAGCAATTCCTTCAGCCGGTCCTTGCGGTCGCTGAGCGGCAGACGGCGATAGTCGAGGCCCTCGGCAAACAGCAGATCGAAGGCGAAGAAAATCAGGTTCTCGGTCTTGCCGTCGGACAACGCGGCCTGGAGCGAGGAGAAGTTCGGCGCGCCGTTGTGGTCGAGCGCGACGATCTCGCCGTCGATGAGCACATCCGGCAGCGCGCCCGCCTCCTTCGCGATCGACGCGAACTTATCGGTCCAGTCGAGGCCCTTGCGGGTCTTCAGCGTCGCCTCTCCGTCCTCGACGCGGAGCTGCACACGGTAGCCGTCGAATTTGATCTCATGGCACCAGCCATCGGCTGCAGGCGGCCGCTCGACCGAGGTGCAGAGCTGCGGCGCGACGAAGTCCGGCATCTCCGAGACTTTCTTGGCCGTTGTCGCGGTCGTCGCCTTCGTATTCGAGGTCTTGGCGCTCTTCAAAGCGGCCCGCGGCGCCGGCTTGAGCGTGCGCCCCTTGGTCTCCTCGGCGCGATTGGATTGCCAGACCGCATCGGCCTTGCCCTTCGTTCCCTTTGCCAGCATGAACGGCTTGGGCGCCCGCCCCTTGCCCCCGGCGATCTGGTCCATGGCGCGCCCGGAGGCCACGGACTTGTCCTCGGCCAGGATATCCTCGTCCTCGCTGGCATAGTCGTCGCGGTGCTTGATCAGGAGCCAGTTGGTGCGTTTCTCGCTGCCGCGGTTACGCATGCGCACCAGCACCCAGCTGCCATGCAGCTTTTCGCCATGCAGGGTGAACTTGAGGTCGCCCTTCCTGAAGCCGGCTTCGGGATCATCGGACTCCCAGGTGCCGCGGTCCCACAGCATCACCGTGCCGCCGCCATATTGTCCTTCCGGAATGGTGCCTTCGAAATCGCCATAGTCGAGGGGATGGTCCTCGACTTCCACCGCCAGTCGCTTGTCCTGCGGATTGAGCGATGGACCCTTCGTCACCGCCCAGGACTTGAAGACGCCGTCGAACTCAAGCCTGAGGTCGTAGTGCAGCCGGGTTGCATCATGTTTCTGGATCACGAAACGCCGCTGTTCTGACGGCGCAACTGCCGCCTTGCCCGACGGCTCGGGCGTCTTTTCGAAATCACGCTTCTTTCGATAGGTGGAGAGTTTTTGCAGCACGACCCGTCCCGCTTCACTTTCGGCATTCAGCCTATCACGGCCAAAGTCCCGCCCGGAACCAAAACCCCGGAGGTCGGTTGGAGTTCCTGAAAGGCCTTGAAATCACTGGAGAATGGAATGGCTCCGCGCGCCTATTGGAAGGGGACGTTGAAGCTGTCGCTGGTCAGCTGCCCGGTCGTGCTTTATCCGGCCACGACGGCGGCCGAGAAGACGCGGTTTCACCTGATCAACCGCGAGACCGGCAACCGCCTCAAGCAGCAGATGATCGACTCCGAGACCGGCGACGTCGTGGAGAGTGACCAGAAGGGCCGCGGCTATGAGCTCTCCAAGGGCAAATATGTCGAGATCGAGCCGGAGGAGCTCGAGGCGGTGCAAATCGAGAGCAACCACACCATCGACATCGAGAGCTTCGTGCCGAGCGAGGAGATCGACCAGCGCTATCTCAATCACCCCTATTACATCGCGCCCGACGGCAAGGCCGCGATCGACGCCTTTGCCGTGATCCGCGACGCCATGAAGGACCAGGATCGCGTCGCGCTCGCCAAGATCGTGCTGACGAACCGCGAGCACATCATCGCGATCGAACCGCTCGGCAAGGGCCTGCTCGGCACCACACTGCGCTTCCCATATGAGCTGCGCGACGAGCACGAATTTTTTGGCGACATCAAGAACCCGAAGATCACCAAGGACATGGTCGAGCTCGCCGGCCACATCCTGCACACCAAGGCCGCGCATTTCGATCCGAGCGAGTTCAAGGACGAATACGAGACCGCCCTGAAGTCATTGGTGAAGCGCAAGGCGAGCGGCAAGACGATCGAGCTGCCGGAGCCGGAGCAACGCCCCAGCAATGTCGTCAGCCTGATGGACGCGCTGAAGCAGAGCCTGAAGGGGCGGGCTGCGAAGAAGACGACGGCGAAGTCGCATCCGCGGCGTGCGACCGGGCGGCACCGTCCTGCGAAGAAGGCGCATCGTTCCACGGCGCGGCACAGGAAGGCCGGGTAGCTCCGCATCATCGCGAGCGCAGCGAGGCAATCCAGACGAGGGACCCTGGATTGCCTCGCTGCGCTCACAATCACGATGTGGATAGAGCATCGCTCCCGATAGGAACGTCAATCCGCCGCCTTCAGCCGGTACCCGATTCCCGTCTCGGTCAGCACGTATTGCGGCCGCTCCGGATCGGCTTCGATCTTCTGGCGCAGTTGGCGAACATAGACGCGCAGATATTGCGCATCCGTCAGTTCGTCCCAGAGCTCCTTGAGCAGGAAGCGATGGGTCAGCACCTTGCCGGCGTGCTGCACCAGCACGCGCAGCAGGTCGTATTCCTTCGGCGACAGCTTGACCTCGCGCTCGCCGAGCTTGACGATGCGACGAACGAGATCGACCGAGAGATCGCCGGTGCGGAACACCGGCCGCTCGCCCTGCACCTGAAGCTGGTGCCGCAGCGCGGCGCGCAGGCGCGCCAAAAGCTCGTCCATCCCGAATGGCTTGGTCAGATAATCATCGGCGCCGAGGTCGAGCGCCTGGACCTTGCCGGCCTCGTCGCCGCGGCTCGACAGCACGACTATCGGCACACTGTCATGGCGGGCACGGATGGTGCGCAGCAACTCATGGCCTTGAATGTCGGGCAGGCCGAGATCGAGGATGATCAGCGCGGGCTCCTCGGCGAGCTTCTCCAGCGCGATCTTGCCGTTCGATGCCTCCAGGATCTCGTAGCCCTGCGTTGAAAGCCCCATCCGCAGCAATTTGCGGATCGGCGGCTCGTCGTCGATCACCAGGACCTTGATCGGGGCAGCGCTCATGCGGCGGTATCCAATGCTTGGGTCTGTGCTGGGACCGGCAGACGGATGGTGAGAACCGCACCGCTGCGATCGCTGCGATTGGCTGCCGTGATCGTGCCGCGCATCGCCTCGACGAAGCCGCGGGAGATCGCAAGCCCAAGCCCGGTGCCGGGGCGAACATGGTCGCCCTTCTGCACGCGGTAGAACTTGTCGAACACGCTCTCGACCTCGTCGGCCGGGATGCCGGCGCCTTCGTCGGCGATCTCAAGCACCACCTGATCGTGCTCGCGCCGGCTCTTGATCGCAATCATGGTTTCGGGCGGCGAATACTTTGCCGCATTGTCGAGCAGGTTGAACAGCACCTGCTCGAACAGCACGGCATCGAGCTCGAGCATGGGAAGATCGGCGGCGAGGACCAGCTCGACCTTGTGCGCGGCCAATATCTTGGACGCCCGCCGCAGAGCGCTGCCCACGATCTCGCCGAGATCGTGCAGCGCCGTGTTGGGCACGATGGCACCGGATTCGAGCTTGGTCATGTCGAGCAGATTGGCGATGAAGCGGTTGAGGCGCTCGGACTCGTCGATCACGGTCGCGAGCAGATCGCGCTTCTCGGTGTCGGACAGTGCGCCGGCGAGATCGCGCATGGTCGAGGCCGCGCCCAGCACGGAAGCAAGTGGCGTCTTCAGATCGTGTGAGATCGAGGTCAGCAGCGCCGAGCGCAGGCGTTCGGATTCCACCGTGCGTTTGACGCGATCCATGTCCTCGACCAGCAGCACGCGCTCGATCGCGAGAGCGCCTTGGTCGACCAGCGCATCCAGCAGCCGGCGCTGGTCCGGTGTCAGCAAAGGGCCAGTACGGTCGTCGTCGATACCGATGACGCCGATCGGGCCGCGCCCGGTGCGCATCGGCAGGAACAGGCGCTTGGCGCCCGGCAGCGTATCCGAACCGCGGCCGGCGGAGCGGTCATTGCTCCAGGCCCAGTTGGCGGCGGCGAGGTCGGCCTGGTCGAGCTGATCTTCCGGCGGATAGCCTGACTTCACGGTCAAAAGCCCGTCCTCCGGCAGCAACAGGACGACGCGGACCTTCAGCATCAGCGCGATCTGATAGGCCGAGGCCCACAGCACGTCATCGAGCGTCGCCGTGCCGGCAAGCTTGCGGCTGAAGGCATAGAGCTGCTCGGTGGTCCTGATGCGGCCGATCGCGGTGTCGGCCTGCGTGCGCACGCGTGCGGCGACGTTCGAGACCAGGATCGCGATCAGCATGAAGAAGAAGAACGCCGCGACGTTGGTCGGATCGGTGATGGTGAAGGTGTAGACCGGCGGCAGGAAGAAAAAATTATAGGCGAGCGAGGCCGCCAGGCTCGCGAGCAGCGACGGCCAAAGGCCGTAGCGCACTGCGACCGCAACCACGGCCGTGAGCAGCACGAGGTCGACGTTCTCGATGCCGAAGCGAGGCTGGAGCAACTCTGCGGCGCCAAGGCCGACCAGCACGACGCCGAGCGATTTCAGATAGGGCAGCGGATTGAACGGCTCGGCCCGCGCCGCGGTCTGCACCGCCGTCTTCGGCACCGCCTCGTCCGTCAGCTCGTCGCCGGGAATGACGTGAACGCTGATATTGCCGGCGCGCCGCACCAGGTCGTGCACGACAGACCCGCGCGTCATCTCGAACCAGCGCGAGCGGGTCGATTTTCCGATCACGATCTGGGTGACGTTGTTGCCTTGCGCGAAATTGATGACGTCGTCGGCGATGCGGCGACCGACGGCGGGAATGGTCAGCGCCTCGCCGCCGAGCGATTCCGCGAGCCGCAGCGTGTCCGCCAGCCGGTCACGCTCCTGGTCCGAGAGCTGGAGCGAGCGTCGCGTCTCGATCGAGATCGCCGTGAACTGTGCATGCAGCCGGTCGGCCAGCCGCTTGGTGTAGCGCACCAGGCCTGCCGCGCGGGGATCCTCGCTGACGCAGACCAGGATGCGCTCGCCCGCGGCCCAGGGACCGGCGATGGCGTTTGCCTGCATGTGAGTGAGCAGCTGCTCGTCGACCCGCTCGGCCGTGCGCCGCAGCGCGAGCTCGCGCAGCGCGGTCAGATTGCCCGGCGAGAAGTAATGCTCGAGCGCCCGCTCGGCCTGCTTGGGGACATAGACCTTGCCTTCACGCAGGCGCTGGATCAGGTCGTCGGGCGTGAGGTCGATCAGCTCGATCGCGTCGGCGCGGTCGAAGATCGAATCCGGCACGGTCTCCCGGACCCGCACATGGGTGATCTGGGCGACGACGTCGTTCAGGCTCTCGATGTGCTGGATGTTGACGGCGGTGTAGACGTCGATGCCGTGGGAGAGCAGCTCCTCGACGTCGAGATAACGCTTGGGATGACGGCTGCCGGCGGCATTGGTGTGGGCGAGCTCGTCCACCAGCGCGATCTTCGGTCGCCGCGCGATCACGGCATCGAGGTCCATTTCCTCCACGATCTGGCCGCGATAGTCGAGCCGCTTGCGCGGGACCACCTCAAGCCCGCGAACCAGCGCCTCAGTCTCGGCCCGGCCATGGGTCTCGACAAAGCCGACCACGACATCGATGCCGGCCTTGCGCCTGGCATGGGCGCTTTGCAGCATCTCGTAGGTCTTGCCGACACCGGGGGCGGCGCCGACGAAGATCTTCAGCTTGCCGTTCGCGCTCTCCTCCCGGCGCGCGGCTTCCAGCAGCGCCTCCGGCGACGGTCGTTGTTCGGGATCGCGGCGCTGTTGAACCATCAGGCCAATATAATCATCCAGATATTCCCGGCATAGAGCGCTACTTCGTGGAAGCACGATCCAGCGCGAGATTCAGCGCCAGAACGTTAACCCTGGGTTCGCCAAGCAGGCCGAACAGACGGCCCTGGGTGTTGGCGGCGACAAGCTGCTTCAGTTGGTCCTCCGACATGCTCCGCGCCTTGGCGACGCGCGCGACCTGGAATTCCGCCGCCGCAGGGGAGATATCAGGATCAAGTCCGCTGGCCGAGGTCGTGACAAGATCGACCGGCACCGCGGCATTCGGGTTCTCGGCCTTAAGCCTCTCCACGTCCTCCTTCAGCCGGTCGGCCAGCGCCTTGCTGGTCGGGCCGAGATTGGAGCCTCCGGAATTGGCGGCGTTGTAGGGCGCCGGGACCGTCTTGCTCGAATCATTGGGGTCCGGCGCCAGCGTCGCCGAGGGACGGCCGTGGAAATATTTGTCGTCCTTGAATTCCTGCCCGATGAGGGCGGAGCCGATCACCTTGCCGTCCTTCTCGATCAGGCTGCCTTGCGCCTTGGCGGGAAAGATCGCGCCGGCAATGCCGGTCATGGCGAGCGGATAGGCGAGGCCCGTGATGGCGGTGAGCACCAGCAGGAGGACGATGGCGGGGCGGATTTCTCTGAGCATGTTGGGGCTCCTTTAGGCGAGGTGCAGGGCAACGACGACGAGGTCGATCGCCTTGATGCCGATGAAGGGAATGATGATGCCACCGAGCCCGTAGATCAGGAGGTTGCGCCGAAGCAACGCGCCGGCACCGACGGCGCGATAGGCGACGCCCTTCAGCGCCAGGGGGATCAGGCCGATGATGATGAGCGCGTTAAAGATGATCGCCGACAGGATGGCGCTCTGCGGGCTCGACAGGTTCATGACGTTCAGCACGTTGAGCTGTGGGTAGAACGCCAGAAACATGGCCGGGATGATCGCAAAATATTTTGCGACGTCGTTGGCGATCGAGAAGGTCGTCAGCGCGCCGCGCGTCATCAAGAGCTGCTTGCCGATCTCGACCACCTCGATCAGCTTGGTGGGATTGGAATCGAGGTCGACCATGTTGCCGGCCTCGCGCGCAGCCTGCGTGCCTGTGTTCATGGCGACACCGACGTCGGCCTGGGCGAGCGCCGGCGCGTCGTTGGTGCCGTCGCCGCACATGGCCACCAGCTTGCCTTTGGCCTGCTCGTCGCGGATCAGCTTGAGCTTGTCCTCGGGCGTTGCCTGCGCCAGGAAGTCGTCGACACCGGCTTCCGCGGCGATCGCCGCCGCCGTCATCGGGTTGTCGCCAGTGATCATGACGGTGCGGATACCCATGCGGCGCAGCTCGGCAAAGCGCTCGCGGATGCCGCCCTTGACGATGTCCTTGAGCTGGATGACGCCGAGCAGCTTACCGTCCCTGGCGACGGCCAACGGCGTCCCGCCGGCTTTCGAGATGTCGTCTGCAATGGTCTGGATCTCGCGGCCGATCTCGGACAGTGGTGCAGGCTGGATGGCGCGCGCCGTATTGCCCGACGCCACGGCCATCGGCGCGCCGCCGCCGGCATAGTTGAGCATGGCATCAACCGCGCCCTTGCGCACCGAAGAGCCGCCGGCATCGACACCGCTCATGCGGGTCTGAGCCGTGAACGGGATGAAAGTCGCCCCGAGCTCGGCCATGTCGCGGCCGCGGATGCCGTATTTCTCCTTCGCGAGAACGACGATGGAGCGGCCCTCGGGGGTCTCGTCGGCAAGCGAGGCGAGCTGAGCGGCGTCCGCCAGCTCCTGCTCGCCGACACCGCGCACCGGTCGGAACGCGGTGGCTTGGCGGTTCCCGAGCGTAATGGTGCCGGTCTTGTCGAGCAGCAGCGTGTCGACGTCGCCGGCCGCCTCGACCGCGCGGCCGGACATCGCGAGCACGTTGAAGCGCACCAGGCGGTCCATGCCGGCGATGCCGATGGCCGAGAGCAGCGCGCCGATCGTGGTCGGAATCAGCGTCACAAACAGCGCGACCAGCACGATCACCGAGATCGAGCCGCCCGCATAGGCCGCATAGCTCGGAATGGTGACGGTCGCGAACACGAAGATGATGGTGAGGCCCGCGAGCAGGATGTTCAGCGCGATCTCGTTCGGCGTCTTCGCGCGCTCGGCCCCCTCGACCAGCTTGATCATGCGATCGATGAAGGTCGAGCCCTGCGCCGCCGTGATGCGGACGCGGATCCAGTCGGATAGCACCTGGGTTCCGCCTGTCACCGCGGAGCGGTCGCCCCCGGACTCGCGGATCACGGGTGCGGATTCGCCTGTTATGGCGGCCTCGTTGACGGACGCGACGCCTTCGATCACCTCACCGTCGGACGGGATGGTGTCACCCGCCTCGACCAGCACGATGTCGCCGACCTTGAGGCTCGTGCCCGGCACCAGCTTGAAGTCCTTACCCGCGCCGCTCAGCAGCTTGGCCTGGCTCTCGCTGCGGGTCTTGCGCAGCGAATCGGCCTGCGCCTTGCCACGGCCTTCGGCCACCGCCTCAGCGAAGTTCGCGAACAGCACTGTGAACCAGAGCCAGACGATGATCTGGAAGGTAAAGCCGAGATTGGTGCCCTCAGTGACGAGATCGCGCAGGAAGATCACCGTGGTGAGCGCGGCCACGATTTCGACCACGAACATTATGGGGTTCCTGATCATCAGCCGCGGGTCGAGCTTGGTGACGGAAGCGCGGATCGCCGGCACGACGATCTTGGGATCGAGCATCGCCGAGACGGACGCGCGCTTCTGCAGTTTCATGGTTTCCATGGAGGTCACTCCAGACAATCAGAAGAGGTTCGATCAGAACACTTGGCCTGCATTCATCGCGAGATGCTCGACGATGGGGCCGAGTGCGAGCGCCGGGAAGAAGGTGAGGCCGCCGATGATCAGGATTACGCCGACGACGAGGCCGACGAAGAGGCCGCCGGTGGTCGGGAACGTGCCCGCCGACGGCGGAATGGATTTTTTGGCGGCGAGCGAGCCCGCGATCGCCATGGCCGGCACGATCATGAAGAAGCGGCCGACGAACATCGCGCTGGCGAGGGTGAGATTGTAGAACAGCGTGTTGCCGGTGAGGCCCGCGAACGCCGAGCCGTTGTTGCCGGTCGCCGACGTATAGGCGTAGAGCACCTCGGTGAAGCCGTGGGGGCCGGCATTGGCCATGGAGGCCACCGCCGCGGGATAGACCACGCCGACCGAGGTCCAGCCCAGATACATCAGCGGCAGCACCAGGATCGCGAGCATCGCCATCTTGACCTCGCGCGCCTCGATCTTCTTGCCGACATATTCCGGCGTGCGGCCGACCATCAGGCCCGCGACGAAGATCGCGAGCACGACGAACAGCAGCATGCCGTAGAGGCCGGCCCCGACGCCGCCGATGATGATCTCCCCTAGCTGCATGTTGATCAGCGGGATCATGCCGCCGAGCGCGGTAAAACTATCATGCATGGCGTTCACCGCGCCGCAGGACGCCGCCGTGGTGATCACGGCGAACAGCGAGGACGCAACGATGCCGAAGCGAACTTCCTTGCCCTCCATGTTGCCGCCGGTCAGGCCGAGCGCCTGAAGCATCGAAGTGCCGTTGGCTTCCGCCCAATAGGTGATCGCGACGCCGGCGACGAACAGGACGCCCATCACGGCGAGGATCGCGAAGCCCTGGCGCTGGTTGCCGACCATGCGGCCGAACACATTGGTCAGCGCGGCGCCCAGCGCGAAGATCGACAGCATCTGCACGAAGTTCGACAGCGCGGTCGGATTCTCGAAGGGGTGCGCCGCATTGGCATTGAAGAAGCCACCGCCATTGGTGCCGAGCATCTTGATCGCGACCTGCGAGGCCACCGGCCCGACAGCGATGGTCTGCTTGGCGCCTTCGAGCGTCGTGGCCTCGACATAGTCGCCGAGCGTCTGCGGCATGCCCTGCGAGACCAGGAACAGCGTATAGACCACGCAGATCGGCAGCAGCACATAAAGGGTGCAGCGGGTCACGTCGACCCAGAAATTGCCGACCGTGCGCATCGAGGCGCGCGAGAAGCCGCGGATCAGCGCCACGGCGAGCGCGATGCCGGTCGCGGCCGACAGGAAGTTCTGGTGCGTCAGGCCGACCATCTGCACGAGATACGAAATCGTGCTCTCGCCACCGTAGTTCTGCCAGTTGGTATTGGTGATGAAGGAGATCGCGGTGTTAAAGGACAGATCCTCGGCAACCGCGGTCTGCCCGGCCGGATTGAAGGGCAGCACCGCCTGCAGGCGCATCACACCGTAAATGATCAGGAAGCCGCCGACATGGAACAGCAGCATGGAAACCGTATAGGTCAGCCAGTGCTGCTCGCGCTTCTCGTCAACGCCTGAGATCCAGTAGATGCCGGCCTCGATCGGACGCAGCACCGGCGAGAGAAACGTTGTCTCGCCACTGAACACACGCGTCATGTACCAGCCGAGCGGTTTTGTCAGCGCGACGATGACGACGCAGAAAAGAATGATCTGGAGCCAACCGATCACAGTCATGGAATCAACCCTTCAGGCATTTTGTCCGCCGCAACAGCGGCAGCCGCACGGCTCAGAACCGTTCCGGCCGCAGCAGCGCATAGGTGAGATAGACCAGAAGGCCGAACGAGACGGCACCGGCGAGCGCATAATCGAACATCATGATCCGCTCCGTCACAGCCGTTCGCAGGCGTAGGTGTAGCCGATCGCTAGGGCAAAGAAGCCGAAGCCCAGCGCCAGCATGAGAATGTCCATCATGGGAAAACTCCTCGTTGCGCTCCGTGGCGGAGGCAACTGTGTCTCACTTCCCCGGCAGGCAGCTTGCGTTGAATCAAGTGCAACGCATGTGCAGCAGTTGCCGGCCGGGACTTTCACCGCCTTCACGTGCCACCACGCACATAGGTTTTCGAGACGTGGGCTCTGGCGAAGTTATAGGAATCTCATAAAGGACGGCGCGCCGGCGACGCGTTGCATCCCGCGCGGATGGGGCCATTGCTTATGAGATTCCTATATCTCCCAACCCCTTCCCGTCTCGTTTTCCAATGCTCTTCCCGCCATCCTGAACAGGCCGGCCGACGGACCGACGCCCGCTCCAGGAGGCCTGATATGACCGTCGCTTTCCAACACTATGATCCACCGGCCCTCACCGACCGCCTCCGCAACGCGCAAGGCATGACGCGGCCGTTGATGCTCGAAATCATGGACAAGGCCTGCCGCCGCTTCCCTTCTCTCGGACAGACCGAGCGCACCGCGCGCGTCATGCGCCTGATCGATGCCGAGGCGTGGACCGATGCCGCGCTGGCGCTGATGGAACTCGAACTGCCGCTGTGGCAGGTCCGCCGCATCGCCTACGATGAGGGCGAATGGCACTGCGCACTGTCGCGCGAACGCGAACTGCCGGACTGGCTCGACGCGGCGGTCGAGGGATGCCATGGCGACCTCGCGGTCGCGCTGATGTCGGCTTTCGTGGAGATACAGGCACTGGCCGTCGAAACTTCGCGGCCGAGCGTTCCCAGCGTGCGTCCCGCTGCGGATGCGCTCTACGAGCCGGCGGCTTGCGAGAATTTCAACTGAGCGCGAAGCCTTATGGCGTTCCTATGAGATCGCCGAGCGCCCTCTCTCGAAATCCTATCCATCGAGAAAGATATTGATCGGGAGGTTGCGGGACGAAATTCCGCCCCTCGCGTCAATTGGAAGGACTTCATCCGTGAAACTCGTCGAACCTCCCTCGTGCAGCTCGCTCTCCAGCATCGTCTTCATCGGCCGGAACCATCGCGGACAATGGATTGCGCAGGAGCAGCACGGCCTCTATGGCGGCCTGTTCGTCCGCCGCGCCCAGGCGATCAAATACGTGCTGTTCGAGAACGGACATCATCCCGAGACCATCGTCGAACTGCCGCGCGAGATCGAGCTCGACATGGGTAAACACCCCGACCTCTCGCAGCGCGCGGCCTGAGCGCCGCGCATCCGGGCAAGCAAGCCATGTTCATTCCTCCTTCAGCCTGGTTCACCGGTTTCATCCCGGATCTGCCGACGCCGTTCGACGCAGCCGACACGATCGACCTCAGGGCGTTCGCCGCACTGTGTGAGCGCCAGGTTGCAGCCGGCGTGCCTGCGATCGTGGTTTGCGAGACGGCGGGCGAAGCGCCGACGCTTTCGGCCGCCGAGCAGGAACTCGTCATTCGCACCGCGGTCGAAGTTGCCCGCGGGCGGGCGCGGGTCATCGCGGGTGCGATGTCGAATGCGACCGGCCGCGCTGTCGAGCTTGCGCGGCGCGCAGAGGCAGCCGGTGCCGATGCCGTCATGTCGGTGGTGCCCGCCTACAACAAGCCGATGCAGGAGGGGATGCTCGCGCATTTCCGCGCCATAGCCGGCGCGATCGGCCTGCCCGTGATCCTGCACGACGTCCCCTCCCGCACGCTGCGTCCGCTCGCCGACGAGACATTGCTGCGTCTGGTCGAAGCCCGCCAGTTCGTGGGCCTGCGCGATGGGAGCGGTGACAGCACCCGCCCGATGCGCCTGAGCCGGCTGCTGCCATCTGGCTTTCGCCTGCTATCGGGCGACGACGTCTCCACATTCGGCACCCTCGCCGGCGGCGGCGACGGCGCAATCTCGGAGGTTTCCAACATCGCGCCAGATCTATGCCGCACGATCTTCTCACAAATCCGGCAGGGTCGCCTGCAAACGGCGCGCTACCTGCACAAGCGCCTCGTGCCGCTCATCGCCTGCCTGTCCCGCGAAAGCCCGGCTGCACTCAAATACGCACTGAGCACGCTGGGCCTGATGTCGCCCGCGACAAGGCTGCCGATCGTGCCGCTGGATGATCTGGCTCGGGCCGAGGTCCGGAGAGCCTTCATGGCGATTACCGACGAGGAGCTGATCGACAGCATCGGCGCTTAGAGAGCGCGCCTATAGCGCTCCTATACGACAACACCCACACCCGTCTCGCATTCCTATGCTGCGATGCTCACTATCAGAAGCCAGATAGGGCGACTGTCTCGTCGCCCGAGAGACAAGGACTTCCATATGTCGATGCTGACACAGGGCTTTCAACGCCCCTTCCGCTGGGCCGAAGGCCCGGCCAGGGAACGCAGGGCCGAGCTCAAGCGCGTCGCGCGGCGTGCACTTGCGGTGCTCACGATGGGCAGCGTGCTCACGGCGCTCATCGTGCTGAAGACCGCCATCCACGTCTGGCACCTCCACGCCTGAGGGCGCTATGATGACCTTGCAGACGTGTGAGGAGGCCGCCATGGCCGCGATTGCTCTTCAAGCTGTTGATCGCCAGCCGCGGCAGCGGCCTGCGGCGGAATTGACGCCGCTCGATCCCGACGTCGTCAGCGCCGCCATTCCCGCCTTTTTCATCGGCCGCAACAAGGTCGGCCTCTGGGTCGTCCGCGAGGCGCGCGGACGCATCGGCGGCCTGTTCCTGTTCAAGAGCTCGGCCGTCGATTTCGCCAACCGCCAGAGCGCGCCGGCACGGTGTGCGCTGGTGTTTCCCGCCGAGACCTTCGAGCTCGACATCGAGAACCGCGGCAATCCGCTGATCGTGCTGGCCGAACGAGCCAGGCGGCTGCTGGCTCGCCTCACCGCGGTGCCCACCGCGGACAGCTAGCATATGCCGCTCTTCAGGGGACCTCTCGAGCACGCGGTCACCACGACCATCCTGACCATGACGCTGAGCCTGATCTGGGGGGCGGTCCTGACGATCGTGATCACGCTCGCAGCGCGTGGGCTCGGGGTCTAGAGCCTTCGATCACTTCCGCGGGCCGACCGCGAAGTGACCAAGGCTGCCCATCAGGCGAGCAACCGGGCAAGAACGGCGATCGCGATGACGGACAGGCCGCCCCGGTCCTTGCGGAAAACGCCCGGCCGATCTGGCGCAGTTTCACGGAACCGTGTTAGACGGGCTGCATGAGCACAAGCAGCGTCAACGTCGTCGCCCACCCCCTGGTCCAGCACAAGCTTTCCCTGATGCGGGAGAAGGATCGCTCGACCAAGAGCTTTCGCGAGATCCTGAACGAGATCGGGATGCTGCTCGGCTACGAGGTGACGCGCGACCTGCCGCTGGAGCTGGTCGGGATCGAGACGCCGATCTCGCCGATGCAGGCGCCGAAGATCGCCGGCAAGAAGCTCACGCTGGCGCCGATCCTGCGCGCCGGCGTCGGCTTCCTCGACGGCATGCTGGCGCTGATGCCTTCGGCCCGCATCGCCCATATCGGGCTCTACCGCGACCCCGAGACGCTGCAGGCCGTGGAATATTATTTCAAGGCACCACAGGACCTGTCGGACCGCACCGTGATCCTGATGGACCCCATGCTGGCGACCGGCAATTCGGCCTGCGCCGGCGCCTCGCTGCTGAAAGACCGCGGCGCCCGCGACATCCGTTTCGTCTGCCTGCTGGCAGCGCCGGAAGGCGTTGCGAAGTTCCAGGACGAACATCCGGACGTGCCGGTCTGGACCGCCGCGATCGATGAGCGGCTCAACGACCACGGCTATATCGTGCCGGGCCTGGGCGATGCCGGCGACCGGATGTTCGGCACCAAGTAGACAGGTTTGCGCGATCGGGCTACTCCGGTGGCCATGCACGCCGACGATGTTTCGCTGCAATCGCTGATCGAATCGGAGACATCAGCCGAGCCCGCCTTCGTGTTCGACGGCACGTCCGTGTCGCGCACGGAATTTTCGATGAAGGTCGAGCAGACCGCTGCCTGGCTTGCCGCGCAGGGCATCGACAAGGGCGACGTCGTCGCGGTCTGGCTGGTCAACCGGGTCGAATGGATCGCGCTGCTGTTCGCCGCCGCCAGGCTGGGTGCGATCGTCGCCGCCGTCAACACGCGGTATCGCAGCGCGGAGGTGGTGCATCTTCTGAAACTGTCCGGCGCCAAGCTTCTGGTGGTCGAGGCCGCGTTTCGCTCGATCGATTTCGCTTCCATTCTCGCCGACATCGCCGGCGAAGAGGTGCCGGCCCTGCAGAAGGTCGCGACGGTCGGCGCGGATGCGATCGCCGCAAAATGGTCCTGCACGCGCTTCGATGCGTTCGATAAGCCCTATCCGCTGACTCCCGCCCAAGAAGACATCGACCTGCCCGTACTGCTCTACACCACATCGGGCACGACAAAAGGCCCGAAGCTGGTGGCGCATTCGCAGCGAACGCTCGCAAGCCACGCGAAAGCCGTTGCCAAGGCACTCCAGCTCTCGCCGCAGCGTCACGCTCTACTGGCGATGCTGCCATTCTGCGGCACCTTCGGCATGACGAGCCTGCTGGGCTTCATCGCGGCGGGCGCGACCGTCCACGTGCTCGACGCTTTTGAGGCGGCACCGGCTTTGAACATCCTCAGCAAGCAGCAAATCACACACGCCTTCGGCTCCGACGAGATGTTTCGCCGCATCCTCGCACTGACCCACGCGCCGCGGCCGTTCCCGCATCTCGAAGTCTGCGGCTATGCCGCGTTCCAGCCCGGCTGGCGCGAGCTGGCTGCAGAGGCCGAGACGCGCGGCCTGCCGCTGTTCGGCCTCTACGGCTCGAGCGAGGTGCAGGCGTTGTTCTCGATCGGCCGCCACGGCGACGCTTTCGCCGATCGCATCGAGGGCGGCGGCTGGCCGATGTCATCAGAGGCGAAGGTGCGCGTGCGCGATACCGAGAGCGGCGAGCTCACCGCTCCCGGCGTCTCCGGCGAGATCGAGATCAGCGCGCCATCGCGCTTCCTCGGCTATTTCAACAACCCGGAAGCGACGCGCGAGGCCATCACCGCGGACGGCTTCTTCCGGACCGGCGATATCGGCCGTCTCCGCGGCAACGGCGCCTTCGTCTATGAGACCCGCGCCGGCGACGCCATGCGCCTCGGCGGCTTTCTGGTCGCGCCTGGCGAGATCGAGGACGAGCTCAAGTCCTGTGCCGGTGTCGCCGACGCCCAGGCGGTCGCTGTCGATCTGAAAGGCCAGGCGCGCTGCGTCGCCTTCGTGATCCCTACTGGTCGACCGCCGCAGCAGGAAACCTTGGTCGCGCGCCTGCGTGAGCGGCTCGCCGGCTACAAGGTGCCGGCACGCATCTATGTCGTGGATGCCTTCCCGGTCACCGACAGCGCCAATGGCGTCAAGATCCAGCGCGCAAAACTCCGCGCCATGGCGATGGAACGGATCGCCGCCGAATAGAAACCTTCAGAGCAACCTGCTCAGTACGATTTGGCGAGGCCCAGCACCTTCTCCGCGATGAAGCTGAGCGCGAGCTGCGGACTGACCGGCGCGATGCGGGGGATCAGCACCTCGCGCAAATAGCGCTCGACGTGAAATTCCTTGGCATAGCCAAAGCCGCCATGGGTCATCACCGCCTGCTCGCACGCCGAGAAGCCGGCTTCGCCGGCGAGATATTTCGCAGCGTTGGCCGCGGCGCCGCAGGGCATGCCCTTGTCGTATTGCCAGGCCGCCGACATCACCATCAGCCATGCCGCCTCGAGCTCGACCCAGTTCACGGCGAGCGGATGCTGGATGCCTTGATTTTTGCCGATCGGGCGATTGAACACGACGCGCGTCTTGGCGTATTCGGTCGCGCGCGACAGTGCGAGCTTGCCGAGGCCGACGGCCTCCGCCGCGATCAAGATACGCTCGGGATTCATGCCTTCGAGGATGTACTCGAAACCCTTGCCCTCTTCGCCGATGCGGTCCTCCATGGGAATTTCAAAGTCCTCGAAGAACAGTTCGTTGGAATCGACGATCTTGCGGCCCATCTTCTCGATCTCGTGGACCTTGATCTTGTTGCGGTCGAAGTCCGTGTAGAACAGGCTGAGACCGTGGGTCGGCGAGCCCACGTCTTCGAGCGGCGTGGTCCGCGCCAGCAGCAGGATCTTGTGCGCGACCTGCGCGGTCGAGATCCATACCTTCTGGCCATTGACGATGTAGCGGTCGTTCTTGGCGACCGCGCGGGTCTTGAGCTGCGTGGTGTTGAGGCCGGTGTTGGGCTCCGTGACGGCAAAGCACGCCTTCTCGCGGCCCTCGACCATCGGCGGCAGCATGCGCTTGCGCTGCTCCTCGGTGCCGAACACGACCACCGGATTGAGGCCGAACACGTTGATGTGCACCGCAGAGGCGCCGGACATGCCGGCGCCTGACTCCGCGATGGTGCGCATCATGATCGCGGCTTCAGTGATCCCGAGCCCGGAGCCGCCATAGGCTTCCGGCACGCAGATGCCGAGCCAGCCCGCGTCGGCCAGCGCCTTGTGGAAGTCGTGCGGGAAGCCGCCGTCGTGGTCCTTCTTCAGCCAGTAGGCATCGGGAAAGCCTTCGCAGATCTTTGCGATGGCGTCGCGAATGGCTTCCTGCTGATCGGTGAGCGCGAAATCCATCGGTGTTGATCTCCCTGATCGCCCTGCTCGCGCTGTTGACTTGAAGCTCGGTACATAGACCTGAACGCCCCCGTCAGGTAGATGTACCACGCATGCGGCCATGTTCGACGGAAATGCCGCCACGCGGCAAGATCATCAGACGACGTTGAGCGACATGTCCGGCAAGCCTCGGGCTTGCACCGAGCGCGTCGCTCTTCACCACGGGGCCGACATGCTCCGGCGTGCCGGAATAGATGATGTCGCCGGCCTTCAGCTCGAACGCTTCCGACGACTTTGCGATCTGCTCGGCGGCGCTCCAGATCCACCCAGGCCGGTCCGCCCAAATGTGCTAGCATGGAACTTGCATAGATTCTGGGCGACATGGACGCCGCATGAACCTCATCAGTCTCGATATCCGCATGCTCCGGTCGCTGATCTCGGTGGTCGAGACCGGCAGCATCACCGAGACTGCGCGACGGCTGGGCCGCACCCAGCCGGCGATCACGCTGCAATTGCAGCGGCTGGAGGAGCTCACCGGCAAGCAATTGTTCGACCATGCCGGCCGCAGGCTGACGCTGACCGACGACGGCACTGTCGTCCTCACCTACGCCAAGTCTATCCTGAGGTTGCATGACGAGCTGATCTCGCAGCTGGCTTGGCAGGAGATCGAGGGCCAGGTCGTGCTCGGCACGCCCGACCTCTACGCGGCGTTCATGCTGCCGCAGATCCTCAGCGTGTTCCGGAAATCTTTCCCGCGCGTTCAGGTCGAGCTTAACTGTGCGCTGTCGACGCCGCTCGTCGGCCTCGTCAAGCGCGGCGATGTCGACATCGCACTCGTCACCCGCATGAACGATTTCACCGGCGGTCAGGTGGTGCGGCGCGAGCAGCTGGTGTGGATGACGGGCGAGCAGTCCACGGCGCATCAGGAGCGACCGATCCCGCTTGCACTGCTGCCGCCGGGCAACATCTATCGCGACTACGCCATCGATACGCTGGAACGCGCAAACCTGCGCTGGCGCGTCGCCTGCGTCAGCGAAAGCGTCGGCGGACTGCAAGCCGCCGCCTTCGCCGGCATGGCCGTCACCGTGCTCGGCCGCAGCGCCCTGGTGCCGGCGATGCGCGAGATCGGGCCGAATGAAGGGTTGCCCCCGCTGCCGAAGATCGAGCTGCTGCTGTACAAATCCAACGGCGCCACCTCGAAGGCCGCGACCGCGCTGCACGACTATCTCGCGCACTATCTGCGGCTCGACGACGAGCTCAGCGGCCGCGGCACGCCGATCGAGCTGTCGTAACTCCTGCGATTCAGTGATGCTCGCCAGCGTTTCGCAAAGCCCTCGACACCCAACATCGGGGATTTAGCTAGCCAGCCCGGGGCGCAGTGATGAGGCCTTGCAGAGCGAGAAACGGAACGACGCAGACCGCCGAGGCCTGACCGAGCAGCACGAGCCCGAGAACAGTCTGCGTGAGCATCATGTGCTTTGCCCCTCTGCGGCGGCCCGTGGCCGCCGCAGCCGCATCGGTACGCCGCCGCCGCGCGGCGGGTCGTCATTGTCGTTGTCACCGCCGAGCTTGCGCAGGGCGGCCAGGATATCGGCGAGCCGGACCGCGTGGTTCATGCCGGGGATTTCGCGCAAGGCGGGACAGGATTCCACGGTGTACATGTCGGACGCCCAGGACGACAGGATGATCCGCTTCTCCGGGGTGGAGAGCTCCTGCGCATTCAGGACCTCGGCAGGCGAATCGTAATGGGCTGCGGGATGAAACAGCGGATTGAGATCGCCGGAATTGGCATTCACGTTGGTCATTGGCGGTGCCTCCCTCATACTCCTTTCAAATCGAGGGTCTGTTGACGGGGACGGCGGCGTCGATCGCCGCCGTCCGGGTTGACGCTAATGCGTGTTGATCGGGATGCGCTTGACGCCTTCCCGCGCCTTCTCGGACTTCGGCAGCGATACGGTCAGGACGCCGTCCTTGAACGAAGCCTCTGCCTTGTCCTCCTCGACGCCATCCAGCGGGATCTGCCGTTCGAAGGCGCCATAATAGCGCTCGGTGAAGTACCGGCCATCGCCGTTGCGCTCAGCCTTCTTCTCGCCGCGCACGGTCAGGACGCCGTTGGCGATCTCCACCTGGACGTCCTTCTCGTTGAGGCCGGGAAGCTCGGCCGAGACCGTCAATGTCTTGTCGGTCTCGCTGAGCTCGACCTTGGGCCAGCCGAAACGGCCTTCCATCAGCGGCGACAGGCTGGTCCCGCCGAAGCCGCGGAAGACGTCCTCGAACAGGCGATTCATCTCGCGGTGAAGCGTCAGGAAGGGGTCGAAATTGTCGCGCGATTGCGCGAGCTCCTGGTTTTTCGACCAGGGAATGAGATCACGAAAAGCCATTGTTCTCTCCTTGATGCATCGGGAGCGCGGCGCGCATTCGCACGCCGCGTTCCGCCACTGAACCGATCGAGCGCTTAGGCTGCTTTCTTCTGCTCGATCTGCGATGCCGCAGGAGTGCCGCCCGCGATCGGAATCCGGCGCGGCTTCATGGCTTCCGGAACCTCCCGGACGAGGTCGACGATCAGGAGCCCGTCCTGGAACGAGGCCTGCTTCACCTGGACATAGTCGGCGAGGTTGAACACGCGCCGGAATGGCCTGGCGGCGATGCCCTGATACAGGTATTCGCGCGCAGCGGTCTCGGGCTTCTTGCCCTCGATGGTGAGCGCGTTCTGCTCGGCCGTCACGTTGATATCGCTGGGACCGAAACCTGCCACGGCAAGGCTGATCCGGTAATGGTCTTCACCGGAACGTTCGATATTGTAGGGGGGATAGTTGTCCTCGTTCGCCTGGCGCAACGTGCTGTCGACGAGGTCGGCCAGGTGATCGAAGCCGATGGTGGAGCGCCACAGCGGCGCGAAGTCGAAACTGGTCCTCATAACCAAGTCCTCCAAAGAGCAAGATGGATACGAAGGAGCGCAAGACAGGTATCAGACGGGTCCGATGACCGGTCCGGCGCCCGCGCCGGGCCCGATCTGGCACCCGGCACACCGCTCTCGCGGCGAAAAACGACTTATAAAAACCGCTGTCGATTTCAAGAGGTCGCCTCGAAAAATTTTCGAATCCCGGCAGACGAGAGGCCGGGCCGGTTCCAGCCCTACGCCTTGGGCCGTCCACGCAGTGCCACCTGCGGCCAGAACTTCGCCCAGGGCTGCGTCTGCTCGAACGCGGCGGCGATCCGGAAGATCGTGGGCTCGTCGAGCCAGGGCGCGATGATCTGAAGCCCGATCGGCATGCCGTCACGATCGAGACCGCAGGGCAGTGTCGCGGCCGGAAGCCCGGCGAGGTTGATCGGCCAGGTGAACGGCGACCAGCCGAGATGCGGATCGACCTTGCTGCCGTCGATGGTGTCGACGCCGATCTTGGCGGCCCCGAACGCGGTCACGGCAACCGTCGGCGTCACCAGCACATCGACGCGTTCGAACAGCTTGATGAAGGCATTGCGCACCTGGCCGCGGCGATAGCTCGCTTCGATGTAATCCGTACCGCTGTAGCGCCGGCCGGCGCTGACGACATCGCGATAGTGCGCTTCGGAGTCCGCGAGATCGGCCCGCGTCTTGGTCGAGACCGCGGCCGCCTGCTCGGTAAATGCGATCGGCTTCAACGTATGCTCGAGGATATCAGGATCGAGACCCGGCTCATCCATGGTGACTCGCGCGCCGCACGAATCGAGAATCGCGAGCGCCCTGCCGAAAGCTGCGCATACGTCGGAACTGACGGCGGCATAGCCGAGATCGGCGCTGGCGCCGACACGAATACCATCCAGGCGCCCTGCAGTCGTATCGAAGCGGCGCGCGGACACGCGAAGGCTTGCGGCATCGCGCAGATCGTAAGCAGCGATGATCTCCAGCGTCAGCGCGGCATCGGCAACGGTCCGCGTGATCGGCCCGGTATGCGCGAGCGAGGCCCAGGACGGCGGCGAGAAGCCGGGCGAGCGTGGCACGAGACCGAAAGTCGGCTTCAGGCCAAACACACCGCAAAAGGAGGAAGGCACACGGATCGAGCCGACGCCGTCGGTGCCGATTGCGATCGGGCCACAGCCGGCAGCGACGCCCGCTGCCGCACCGCCGCTCGATCCACCACTGGTGCGACCAGGATTCCAGGGATTGCGCGTGATGCCGGTGACCGGGCTGTCCGCCGTCAACTTGTACCCGGACTCGCAAGTGGTGGTCTTGCAGGTGATGATCGCGCCTGCTGCCTTCAGCGCCGACACCACGGCAGCATCGGCTTCAGGAACAAAGCCTGCGTTCATCGGCGAGCCGGCATAGGCCGGCACGCCCGCGACGAAGATGAGGTCCTTGATCGTGACAGGCACGCCGGCGAGCGGTCCCTGGTCTTCGCCCGCGTGCATTGTCTTCGTGAGGCGATCGGCCTCCGCTCGCGCCTGCTCGTACATCGGCGTCACCACCACGTTGCAGGTCTCGTTCGTCGCCTCCAGCGCGGCGATGGTGTCGTCAACGACATCGCGCGGCGTGAATGCCTTGCGCCGGTAGCCGGCCATGATCTCGGTTGCGGAAAGCGCGCCAAGGCCAGTCGGCGCCGGCGGGAGGGCCGTTCGGCCGGAACCATCAGTCATCATCAACCCTACGGAACTAGACGAGCGCCGCGTCGACGGCGCGCTTGGCCATGACAGTGACGAGATGCGCCCGGTAATCGGCTTCGGCATGGATGTCGGATGTGAGACCGTCGGTGTCGATCTTGATCGCCGCGATCGCGGATGGATCGAAATTTTGCGACAGCGCCGCTTCCATCGGGGGCACGCGGAACACACCCGGCCCCGCGCCCGTGACCGCGACGCGAACACCATCGGCGAACTTCGCGACGAACACGCCGACCAGCGCATAGCGCGAGGCCGGCGCCTTGAACTTTGCGTAGCCCGCCTTGAGCGGCACCGGAAAACGGATCGCGGTGATGATCTCGCCCGCTTCCAGAGCGGTCTCGAACAAGCCGAGGAAGAACTTGTCCGCCGCGATCTCACGCATGCTGGTGATGATGGTGGCGCCGAGACCGAGAACGCCGGCGGGATAGTCCGCGGCCGGATCGTTGTTGGCGACTGAGCCGCCGAGGGTGCCGCGGCTGCGCACGGCAGGATCACCGATCATCGAGGCCAATGCCGTGAGCCCGGGGATTTTCGCCTGCACCAGTTTCGAGGCTGCAACCACCGCATGCGGCGTCATCGCGCCGATGGTGATGGTCTCACCGTCGTCGGTGATGCCCTTGAGGGATCCAAGCTTCGACAGATCGACCAGCGCGGGCGGATTGGCCAGCCGCTGCTTGAGCGTCGGGATCAGCGTCATGCCGCCAGCGAGGAGCTTGCTGTCCTCGATCGAGGTCAACAGCTTGGCCGCATCGGGAATTTGGACGGGCTGATGATAGGCAAATGGCTTCATTGTTGTCCTCCCTATTCCGCGGCGACCGGCAGCGACGCATTTTGCAGCAGGCGCCAGATCCGGTTGGGCGTCGCGGGCATGTCGACATGGGTGACGCCGAGATGCGACAGCGCATCGACCACCGCGTTGATCACGGCGGCGGGCGAACCGATGGTGCCGACCTCTCCGCAACCCTTCACGCCCATCGGCGTATGCGTGCAGAGCGTCGAGTGGGTCGCAACTTTCATCATCGGCATATGGTCGGCGCGCGGCATGCAATAGTCCATCAGCGAGCCCGACAAGAGCTGACCGGTGCCCTCGTCATAGACCGCGTTTTCGAACAGGGCCTGGCCGACGCCCTGCACGATACCTCCGTGCAACTGCCCCTCGACGATCATCGGATTGATGACAGTGCCGACATCGTCGACTGCCGTGTAACTGACCAATGTCACCGTGCCCGTCTCCGGATCGACCTCGACCTCGGCGATATGGCAGCCGCCGGGATAGGTGAAGTTGACAGGATCGTAATAGGCCTGCTCCTCCAGGCCCGGCTCCAGCACCTCGAGCGGATAATCGTGCGGCACATAAGCCGCGCCCGCGATCTCCTCGAACGTCTTCATACGGTCGGTGCCGGCCACCGAAAATTTTCCGCTCTCGAACTGGATATCCGCTTCGGCCGCCTCGAGCAGGTGCGAGGCGATTTTCTTGCCTTTGGCGATCACCTTGTCGGTCGCCTTGGACAGCGCGGCACCCCCGACCACGAGTGAGCGCGAGCCATAGGTGCCCATGCCGAACTGCACCCGATCGGTATCGCCGAACACGATGTCGACATTCTCGAAGGCGACGCCGAGCTTGTCGGAGACGATCTGCGCAAAGGTCGTCTCGTGGCCCTGGCCGTGATTGTGGGTGCCGATCATGACCGTCACCTGGCCGGTGGGATGCACGCGCACGGTGGCACTCTCATAGAGGCCCCCGCGCGCCCCGAGCCGTCCCGCGAACCGCGACGGCGCGAGGCCGCAGGCTTCGACATAGGTGGAATAGCCGAGCCCGCGGAATTTGCCCTTGCTGGCGGAGGCCGCCTTGCGCACGCCGAAATTCTTGACGTCGGCGGCGACAAGCGCGCCGTCGAGGCAGCCCATGGGATCACCGGAATCGTACTGCACCAGCACTGGCGTCTGATAGGGATAGGCTTCCTTCGGGATCATGTTGCGGCGGCGGATCTCGACGCGGTCGATTCCCATCTCGGCGGCTGCGACATCGACGATGCGCTCCAGCACGAAGGTCGCTTCGGGGCGGCCGGCGCCGCGATAAGCGTCGACAGGCACGGTGTTGGTGAAGACCACCTTCACGTTGCAATAGATCGCGGGCGTGGTGTAGACGCCGCCAAGCAGCGGACCGTAGAGATTGGTCGGAATGTTCGGCCCGAAGGTCGAGAGATAGCCGCCCATATTGGCGAGCGTGTTGACGCGGAAGGCGAGGAATTTTCCGGTCTCGTCCAGCGCCAGTTCGGCCTCGGTGACGTGATCGCGGCCGTGGCGATCGGAGACGTACCCCTCCGAGCGGCTCGCCACCCATTTCACCGGCCGCTTCACGCGCTTGGCAGCCCAGGTGACCACGGCCTCTTCGCCGTAGTGGAACTGCTTGACGCCGAAGCCGCCGCCAACATCGGGGGCAACCACGCGCAGCTTGTGCTGCGGGATGTTCAGCACCAGCGCGCCCATCAGGAAGCGCACGACATGCGGGAATTGGCTGGTGGTCCACAGCGTGAAGCGATCGGTGCCGGGCTCGTATTCCGCGATCGCCGCGCGCGGCTCCATGGGATTGCCGATCAGGCGGTTGTTGACGAGGCTGAGCCTGGCGACATGGGTGGCCCTGCGAAACGCGGATTCCACCGCAGCCCTGTCGCCGAGCTCCCAGTCACAGCAGATATTGTTTGGGATATCGTCGAACAGTTGCGGCGCATTCGGCCTGACCGCTTCGAGCACGCCAATCACGGAGGGCAGCACCTCGTAATCGATCCTCAGCAGCTCAGCGCCGGCGTTCGCCTGCTCCGGCGTCTCCGCGATGACAAAAGCCACCATATCGCCGACGAAGCGCACCTTGCCTTGCGCCAGCATCGGGAACGGCGGTTCCTTCATCGGCACGCCCTTGGCATCCGAAATGCCCCAGCCGCAGGGCAGTGAGCCGAGGCCGTCGGCCTTGACGTCATCGCCGGTGAGGACCGCGATCACGCCAGGCGATGCCAGCGCCGCAGCCTTGTCGATGCCGCGCAGTATCGCGTGTCCATGCGGCGAGCGCACGAACACACCCGCGGTCATGCCGGGACGTTTGATGTCCGAGACGTAATTGCCGCGGCCGGTGAGGAAACGCTGGTCTTCTTTTCGCTTCGGTGCGGCGCCGATGCCGATCACATTGGCCATGGTCATTCTCCCTTGGCGGCGCTCATGGCGGCAGCGCCGGCCATGACCGAAACGACGATATTCTGGTAGCCGGTGCAGCGGCAGATATTGCCTTCGAGGCCGTGACGGACATCGGCCTCGGTCAGATCCCTCTTCTCGGTCGCGAGCGCGACCGCGGTCATCAGCATGCCGGGCGTGCAGAAGCCGCATTGCAGACCATGATGCTCGCGAAACGCCTCCTGCATCGGATGCATCTGGTTCGAGCCGGGCGCGCCTTCCAGACCCTCGATGGTGAGCAGCGTCGCTCCGTCGAGCGCGGGCGCCAGCAACGTGCAGCTCTTCACGGGCAGTCCGTCGAGATGGACCACGCAGGCGCCGCACTGGCTGGTGTCGCAGCCGATATGGGTGCCGGTGAGGTTGAGCTGCTCCCGCAGCAGCTCGGCGACCAGCGTTGCCGGTTCGACCTCGACAGTGATGGGCCGGCCGTTGAGTGTGAAGGATATCTGCACGGTCATGCTCCTGTGCGCAGGGGTCTTCAGGCGAGAGGCAACGCGCTGCCGGTGGCCCATGTGGCCATCACGACATCGCCGACGGTGAAGGGATCTGCGAAGAAGGTTTTTTCCGGCACGTAGGCGACGAACTCGTCGTCGGGCACGGTGTCGAGCATCACCTTGACGAAATAGCCCTGGTACTCGATCGCGAGCACGCGGCTCGGCAGCGACGTGGTGCAACCTGGCGGCAGGTCCCTGCCCGGCCTGACAAGAGCAACGTCGTCGCGGCGGACCGCGATATCGACGATGTCACCGATGGCGACGGTCGCGCGCGCCTGCAGCGGCACCTCGATGCCATCAGGTGCGGCCTGCGAGAGGGTGAAGCTTGCACCGTTGACCTTCTCGACCCGACCGGACAGCACGTTCTGCCCGCCCATGAACTCGGCGACATAACGATCGTGCGGATGCGCGTAGACGTCGCGCGCCGCACCAGCCTGCTTGATCTTGCCGTGCTCCATCACCACCACGAGATCGGCGAGCGCGATCGCCTCGAGCTGGGTGTGGGTGACATGGATGAAGGTGATGCCGAGCTCCTGCTGCATGCGCCGGAGCTCCTGGCGCATCTGCACGCGAAGCTGCTCGTCGAGCGCGGACAGCGGCTCGTCGAGCAGCAGCACCCTTGGTTCGGTGATCGCCGCCCGCGCCAGCGCAACGCGCTGCTGCTGGCCGCCGGAGAGCTGGGCCGGCAGACGGTCGGCGAACTGCGTCAGCCGCACCTTCTCGATCATGGCGTCGGCCGCCCGCAGGCGATCAGCCTTCGACTGACCGCGGACCCGCAATGCAAAGGCGATGTTCTCGCGCACCGTCAGATGCGGGAATAGCGCGTAGGACTGGAACATCATGGCGGTGCGGCGCTGCACGGGCGCGAGCCCGACGACATTCTGGCCTCCGATGACGATTTCGCCTGAGGTCGGATCCTCGTGACCGGCGATCATGCGCAGGATCGTGGTCTTGCCGCAGCCGGACGGGCCGATGAAGCAGCAATAGGCGCCATCTGCGATCCTGAGATTGACGCCGTCGACCACGTTGGTGATGCCGTCAAAGCTCTTGCAGACGCCTGCAAGTTCGATATCGCCACGATCGCATTTCATTCCCGTCTCAACCCTTGCTCAACCTTTGGCCTGGCTGCCGCGTCTCTTCTGGATCAACACGATGCTGCCGAGGCTTGCGCCGATGACGATGAAGGAAACGACGGTGGTCACCGTGCCGAGCGAATAGAGCGAGGGCGAGGTGACGTTCAGCGTCATGCTCCAGATTTCCAGCGGCAGCGTGTTCAGCGAACCCGCGGTCTGAAGGCTGCGCGCGAACTCGTCGTAGGACAGCGTGAAGCCGAACAATGCGACTGCGACGAGGCCGGGCGCCAGCACGGGGATCATCACCAGCCGGATCGACTGCCAGCGACTGGCGCCGAGATCGTAGGCCGCCTCCTCCCAGGCGTGGTCGAAGCGCGACATCACCGCGAACATCACGAGCACGCC
This sequence comes from Bradyrhizobium sp. USDA 4472, assembly GCF_054058595.1. Lineage (NCBI taxonomy): Bacteria > Pseudomonadati > Pseudomonadota > Alphaproteobacteria > Hyphomicrobiales > Nitrobacteraceae > Bradyrhizobium > Bradyrhizobium sp. USDA 4472. Next base: position 4,217,531 of record NZ_JBSSAM010000001.1, on the reverse strand, counting down.
GAACGGCAGCGTCCAGGACAGCTGCGCCCCCAGCGCCGAGGTGTACCAGCTTGCGTTCAGACCGAGCGCCTGGAACAGAAGACCCGTGCCGAGGCCGAGCACGAGCCCGGGCGCCACCAGGCTGCCGATCATCATGTAGAAGACAAAAGTGTCGCCGCGAAAGCGCCTGCGGAAGCCGAGGCCTGCAAGAAACGAGACCACCACGGTGATGATGGTGACGACGACGGCGAGCTTGATCGAGCGATCAAACGAGCCCTTGACGTCGCCGGTCCGCACCTGGGTGAAGAGATCAACGAACCAGTGCAGCGAATAGCCTTTCATCGGAAACACCAGGCCGCCGCGGATGTCCTGGAACGACAGGACGTAGATGCAGAACATCGGGCCGTAGAGCGCGATGACGTAGAAGGCGAACAGCGTCGCCAGCACGTAGAACGTCCAGGGCCGGCCGCCCTTGCTGGGCGCGATCGCCTTGGTCGTCGCGGGCGTGACCGTTTCGGGCATGTCGGCAATGACAGCGCTCATCGCGTGATCTCCTGCCTGATGTCGACGGTGCGCAGGATCAGCGAGACGATCGCAACCAGGACCAGCGTCAGCAGCACGGCGCTTGCCGCGGCGGTCGGATATTGCAGCACGCCGACGTCCTCGTAGAACGCGCTGACGACCGAGGCCGAGCCGCCGCCGGACATCACCTTGACCACGAAGAAGTCGCCCATCACGATCGAGACCACGAAGATGGTGCCGAGCGCGATACCGCTCTTGGACATCGGCACCACGATCAGGCGCATGATGTCGAACCGGCTGGCGCCGGCATCGATCGCGGCTTCGATCAGCTTCTTGTCGATCCGGGCCATGGAATTGAAGATCGGCACGATCATGAAGATCGTGAGCTGGTGAACATAGGCGATGACGACGGCGAGATCGGAGAACAGCAACACCTCGAGCGGCTGATGGATCAAACCCATCGCCAGCAGCGCCTGGTTGATCAGGCCCTCCTTGCCGAGCAACGGGATCCAGGAAATCATCCGGATGATGTTCGAGGTCCAGAACGGAACGGTGCAGAGCAGGAAAAGGCCGATCGCCAAGAGCTGGTTTCGAACGTGGAAGACGAGGAAATAGGCGACGAGGAAGCCGATGACCAGCGTGAGGACCCACGTCAGCGCGGTGAACTTGATCGTCGCCAGATACAGCTTCAACGTCAGCGCCGAATGCAGCACTTCGACATAGCTTGCCAGCGTAAAGCCCGGGGTCAGCCCGCCAAAGCCGTCGGTGGCGAAGAAGCTCGCAGCCAGCACGACCAGGATCGGCGCCACGAAGAACGGCACGAGAACCATGACCAGCGGCGAAACATAGAGCCAGCCGGCGAGATTGGAGCGTGATGGAAATGGACCTGGACTCGGCTGCATATGACCAATGGCCTCGATGGCGGTCTTATCAGCACCGGCGCGTCACGGCGCCGGTGCTTCGTTGACGTCAGGGAATGCAGGCCTCAGGCCACCTTGAAGTCGTTCCAGCGCTTGTTCATGTACGCCGCCTCGTCCATCAGCGTGTTCCAGCACGAGATGTTCTTGACGCGATCGAGGAACGAGCCGCCGTCGCGCCTGGTGCCGGCCTTCTCCATCGCAACGCCATAGGGATCGTTGACGACTTCAGGCGAGGGTTGGCCCTCGTACCAGAACGCCCATTCGGCCGGGGTGAGGAATTTCTTCGCGGTCGAAGGCACCGGGCTGTAATAGCCGTAGCGCGCGACGAAGCCGCCCTGCCAGCCTGAGAGATACCAGTTGAGATATTCGTAAGCCGCCTCCAGCTTCTTGCCGGAGAGATGCTTCATCAGGCCCATGCCGTTGCACCAGCCGCGATAGCCTTCCTTGCCGTCCTTGACGTTAACAGGCGCGTAGACGCAGGGAATCTCCTTGACGCGGACGGCAGCGACCGCGGGCGACCACATCGACTGGATCACCACTTCGCCCGCGGCCATCAGTTGCACCGACTGGTCGAAGGTGGTCCAGGTCGCGCGGAACTGGCCCTGCTTCTTCAGCTCGATCAGCTTGTTGCAGGTGAAGTCGATCTCCTCCTTGGTCATGTTGCCCTTGTTGCCGTACTTGATCAGCCCGGCACTTTCGAAGCAGAGCGCGGCATCCATGATGCCGATCGCGGGCACGTCGAGGATCGCGGCCTTGCCCTTGAACTTGGGATCGATCAGATCCTTCCATTCGGTCACTTCGTGGCCGACGAGGTCGGGGCGATAACCGATGGAGTCGGCGTTGTAGACCTGCGGCAGGAACGTCGCCCATTCGGTGACGCCGTCATTCAAATCGGTCGCGTCGGGCTTGGCGATGTACATGGCCTCATAGGGCGAGATTCCCTGGCGCGGGATCTTGTGGCCGTCGATCTCGCCCTTGGTGAAGATCGGCAGGATGTTGTCGAACTCCTTGATCTTCTTGACTTCGATGCCCTGGATGACGGCTCGCTTCGCGGCGAGCTTGGCCTGCCAGCCCTCGAGATCGGCGATATCGACCGTATTAGGCTGGCTTATGAAGCGGTTGATGGCAGCGGAGGTGTCGAGGTTCTGCATCGTCACCTTGAAGCCGAGATCCTTGGCGGCCTGGTCACCGATCGCCTTCACCACCGAATAGGACACGCCGACATGGCGCAACTCGATGTCCTTGATCTCCTGCGCCCAGATGGTCGGGAATCCGCGGATCGCATCCGATCCTGCGGCTGCGCCCGCAACCGCGGCCGCCCCCTTCAATAGCGTGCGCCGGCTCAGCTTTTTCACGGGCTTCGCTGCCGTTCCCGCCGGATCGGACGTGAAATTCCCCTTCGTCTCGTCAGACATGGCAACCCTCGTTGGCTACGATGAACGCTCGCACCGATCGCCATTGACCGGCTGCAGATGGGATCAGTTGCGCGTGAGGCTATGGCTGAGATTTTGCGAAGTAAAATTGGAAGTAAAAATTCGCCGCATAAACGCGGCTAATGGATCGGCCCGCTGCATTTGCTTTTGGCAGAAGCGCATAAGAAGGCGCCAGACCGTGCAGAATAGGCGCGGCAATGGGGCTCGCCCGCCCGTTCACACAGCGGAGCTGACGACGAGTCCTGTCAGGACTTGAGCGTCTCGCGCGCCGTCTCCGGCGTCATCAGCGTCGCGGTGATGGTGATGATCGACAACGCGATGATGTAGAGCGACACCGGCCAGTAAGTGCCGGCCCAGGCGAGCAACGCGGTTGCGATCAACGGCGAGAAGCCGCCGCTCAGTGCGGCTGCGACATTGGCACCCAGCGAGGCGCCGCTGTAGCGCACTTGCGTGCGGAACAGCTCCGGCATGAACGCGGCTTTCGGTCCGAACAGCAGCGCATGTGTCAGGGTCATGGTGACGACGAGTGCGAACGTGATCAGCACCGGATCCCTGGTATCGAGGAACCAGAACAGCGGAAACGCCAGCGCCACCGAGAACACGCCGCCGGCGAGATACAACGCCTTGCGGCCGAAGATATCCGATAGCCAGCCGGCCAGCGGCAGCGTCGCGAACTCGACGATCGCGGCGTAGACGACTGCATTCAGGATCACCTGGCGCGGCAAGCCGAGCGTTGCCGTGGCATAGACCACGACGAAAACGGTGAGGAGATACGCAAGCCCGACTTCCGACACCGTGATGCCGATCGCCAGCAGAAAGCTTCGCCAGTCGCGGCGCAGCACGTCCCAGACCGGCTGCGCCAAGACTTCCTTGCGTTCGACGACCTTCTTGAAGTGCGGCGTCTCCGCGAGCTTGAGACGTACGATGAAGCCGATGCCGACCAGCACGACGCTGATCAGGAACGGCACACGCCAGCCCCAGCTCAGAAAATCCGCTTCGGGCAATTGCGTCATCAGCCCGAAGATGCCGGTGGAAGCGGCAACGCCAACCGGAAAGCCTATTTGCACCAGGCTGCCGTAAAAGCCGCGCCTGCTGCCGGCGTGCTCGACCACCATGACCACAGCGCCGCTCCATTCGCCTCCGAGACCGATGCCCTGAATAAAGCGCAGCGCGACGAGCAGGATCGGCGCCCACACGCCGATCTGGCTGTAGGCCGGCAAGCAGCCGATCAGGAACGTGCCGAGCCCCATCGCGATCATGGTCGCGACCAGCATTGTCTTGCGGCCGAGCCGGTCGCCATAGTGCCCGATGATGGCACCGCCGATCGGCCGTGCCACGAAGCCGACCGCGTAGGTCGAGAATGCCGCGAGCGTGCCGACGAAGGGATCGAAGCCCGGGAAGAACAGCTTGTTGAGCACGAGTGCGGCGGCCGTGCCATAGATCAGAAAGTCGTACCACTCGATCGCGGTGCCGAGCGCGCTCGCCCACACCACATGGGCCGTCGTCGATCGCTCCGTTGCGCCGGAGACTCCCGCTGCTGCCGTCATTGCCATCCGCCCCACAATTCCGGAGGGCATCATGGCCAAACACGGTCGGGGCTGCAACGTGCGGCGCATTCGACCGATCCCGCCTCGTTATTCGTTATTGACAAACTCATTCGTCTTTATTTAATTTGGATCAAAACAACCCGCCGCGCCGAGCGGCCATGAAAGAGAGGGAATGACATGAGAGGGCTTTTGGCCTGCGCCATGCTCGCCGCCATGATGTCTGCTGCCATGACCACGGTCGTGAGCGCGCAAGTCTCCGACGACGTGGTGCGCATCGGCGTGCTGACCGACCTGTCGAGCTGGGGCCGTGACAACTCGGGGCCGGGATCCGTCGAGGCGGCCAAGATGGCGGTCGAGGAATTCGGCCCGACCGTGCTCGGCAAGCCGATCGAGATCATCAGCGCCGACCACCAGATGAAGACCGACGTCGGCGTCAACATCGTGCGCGGCTGGTTCGACAACGGCAAGGTCGACGCCGTCGCCGACATCCCCAATTCCGGCATCGCGATCGCCGTGCACAACATGGTGCGCGAGCGCAACAAGATCGCCCTGCTCTCCGGCCCCGGCGCGAGCTCGCTCACCGACGAGCTGTGCAGCCCGAACACCGTGCACTTCACGTACGACACCTACGCACTGTCCAAGGTCACAGCGTCCGCCGTGATCAGGGAAGGCGGCAAATCCTGGTACTTCATCACCGCGGATTACGCCTTCGGCCAGCAACTCGAGAAGGACGCCACGCGCTTCATCAACGAGATGGGCGGCAAGGTGCTCGGCGGCGTCCGGCATCCGACCAACACGGCCGACTTCTCCTCGTTCGCGCTGCAGGCGCAGAGTTCCAAGGCTGACGTCGTCGCGTTCGCCAATGCCGGCCAGGACACCGACAACGCCATCAAGCAGTCCGGCGAGTTCGGTCTGGTCCAGGGCGGCCAGAAGCTCGTCGGTCTCCTGATGTTCGACACCGACGTGCACGCGGTCGGCCTCAAGGCCGCGCAGGGCACCTACATGACGACGGCGTCGTATTGGAACATGGACGAGGCGACCCGCGCCTGGTCGAAAAAATTCTTCGCCCGCACCAATGTGATGCCGACCATGATCCATACCGGCGTCTACGGCTCGGTGCTGCACTATCTCAAAGCCATCAAGGCCGCCGGCACCGACGATCCGGCCAAGGTCATGGCCAAGATGCGCGAGCTGCCGATCGAGGACACCTTCGTTCACGGCGGCAAGTTGCGAGAGGACGGCCGCGTCGTCCGCGACATGTATCTGGCCAAGGTGAAGTCGCCCGAGCAGTCGAAGGAACCCTGGGATTATCTCGACATCATCAAGACTGTGAAGGGCGAGGACGCCTTCCGCCCGGTCTCCGAATCCAAATGTCCGCTTCTGAAGAACTGAGGTGAGACATGACCGGCAACGCGCACAACGCAATTGAGAGTTACGAGTGCGATGTGCTCGTGGCCGGATCGGGCTGCTCGGGCATGTCGGCCGCGATCACCGCACGATATCGCGGCCTCGAGGTGCTGATCGTCGAGAAGGAGCCGCGCTTCGGCGGCACCACGGCGCGCTCCGGCGGCTGGTTGTGGATCCCCGGGACCTCGCTGGCGAAGGCCTACGGCATCGCGGAGACGCCGGAGCAGGCTCGCACCTATCTGCGGCACGAGGCCGGCAACAATTTTGACGCCGCGCGCGTCGATGCGTTCTTGAGCGCTGGCCCTGAGGCTGTCGATTTCTTCACCACCAAGACCGCGCTGCGTTTCGACATGCCGCTGGTGTTCCCGGACTATCACGCCGAGGCGCCAGGCGGCGCGCAAGGCGGTCGCTCGATGGTGACGCGGCCGTTCGACGGCCGCGAACTCGGCGACCAGATCACGACGCTGGGCATGCCGCTGCCGGAGCTCACCGTGTTCGGCATGATGCTCGGAAGCGGCAAAGAGATCATCCACTTCATGCGCGTAACGAAGTCGCTGACATCGGCGGTCTACGTCGCCAAGCGGCTGTCTCGGCATCTGATGGACGTGCTGCGCTACGGCCGCGGCATGACCTTGACCAACGGCAATGCGCTCGCGGGGCGTCTCGCCAAATCCGCGCAGGATCTGAAGATTCCGATGTGGCTGTCATCGCCGGTACGCAAGCTGAGCGTCGAGAACGGCGCGGTGATCGGCGCGATCGTCTCGCGCGACGGCCGCGACGTGCGCGTCCGCGCGCGGCGGGGCGTCGTGCTCGCCTGCGGCGGCTTTCCGCACGATGTCGAGCGCCGCAAAAAGCTGTTTCCGCACGCACCGACCGGTCATGAGCATTTTTCGCCCGGCCCGACCGGCAACACCGGCGACGGTCTGCGCCTCGCGGAAAGCGCCGGCGGACATGTCGAGGATCGGCTGCCGAACGCGGCGGCCTGGGTGCCCGTGTCGCTGACGACGCGCAGAGACGGCTCGAAGGGCGTGATGCCGCATTTCATCGATCGCGCCAAGCCCGGGGTGATCGCGGTCATGCGCGACGGCAAGCGTTTCACCAATGAAGGCAACTCCTATCACGACTTCGTCCAGGCCATGATCAAGGCGGCAAAGCCCGGCGAGGAGATCGCGGCCTATCTCGTCTGCGATCACCCAACGCTGCGCAAATACGGACTTGGCTGCGTGCCGCCGTTCCCGATGCCGCTCGGTCATCATCTCGCGACCGGCTACCTCATGCGCGGCGAGACGCTGGAGGCGCTGGCGGCGAAAGCCGGCATCGATGCCAAGGCGTTCACCGAGACGATCAAGCAATTCAACGCAACTGCGCCGCTGGGTCACGACGCTGCCTTCGGCAAGGGATCAAAAGCCTATAACCGCTATCAGGGCGACGCCATGCATGGTCCGAATCCCTGCATCGCGCCCATCGAGAACGGGCCGTTCTATGCCATCAAGATGGTCATCGGCGACCTCGGCACCTATGCCGGCATCGTCACCGACGAGAACGCCCGCGCGCTGGATTCCGAGGGCCGGGTGATTCCCGGGCTCTACGCGGCCGGCAACGACATGGCGAGCATCATGGGCGGCAATTATCCCGGCGCCGGAATCACGCTTGGGCCAGCGTTGACCTTCGGCTACATTGCCGGCCGTCATCTCGCCGACAGCGCCGCCAAGCGCGACGCGGCCTAAGCGAAGCGCATCGGAGGCGCATGAAGAGAGAAAGCCGCGGCATCCAGTCCATCGAGGTCGGCGGAGAATTGCTCCGTGCGCTCGCCAGGAGCGGCGAGCCGATGATGCTGCGCGATCTCGCGCGCGAGGCCGGCATGACGCCCGCCAAGGCGCATCCTTATCTCGCCAGCTTCTCGCGCATCGGCCTGATTGAACAGGACGAAACCACCGGCCGCTACGAGATCGGCGCGCTGGCGCTGGAGCTCGGCCTGATCAGCCTGCGCCGCCTCTCCGGCGTCCGCATCGCGCAGCCGAAGATTGCCGCGCTCGCGAGCCAGGTCGGTCACGCCGTCTCGCTCGCGGTGTGGGGCACGTACGGCCCGACCGTGGTGCAGCTGGAAGAGCCCGGCCAGCCCGTGCACGTCGTGATGCGCGCGGGCTCGGTGATGGCGCTGCTGGAGACCGCCACCGGCCGCGCCTTCGCGGCCTTCCTGCCGGAGAAGACGATCAATGCCGCGCTCGAAAGCGGCCTCGATCGCCAGGGCGTCGGCTACAATCCGAAGCGCGCCGTGAAAGGCGCCAAGGTCGCCGACATGCTCACCGAGGTCCGCAAGCACGGTCTCGCCCGCGCGCTCGGCGATCCCCTGCCCGGTGTCAATGCGTTCTCCGCGCCGGTATTCGATCATTCCGGCCATGTCGCGCTTGTCATCACCGCGATGGGGCCGGAAGGGACGTTCGATGCGCGCTGGGATAGCCCCATCGCGCATGCCTTGCGCGATTGTGCCGGCGGCATCTCGAAGCGGCTCGGTTATGGGATGACCTTGGCGGCGGAGTAGGCCGTCATGGCGGCTTGTCCCGGCCATCCACGCAGCGCCACAATTGCCAAAGCACGCGGATGCCCGCGTCGAGCCGGGCATGACGACTGAGATGCACCGGCGAGACCTACTCGTCCTTCACCGGCACAGTGTAGTTAGGAGCAATCGCCCGCCATCAGGCCGTCGCAAATCCGAGATGAGCCCGGAACCGGTTCTTGATAAAGACGGCATCGCGGGACGGCAGCGAGCGCGGCGGATTTTCGGCCCTGACCTTGACGACAAAAAGCCGCGGGCCGTCGGCCGGTTCGGCGATGTCAGCGGCCAGGCCTCGCACCTCCTCCAACGTCCGAACGGTCGCCGTTGCGACAAAACCGCAGGCGGTTGCGATCGCCGTGAGATCGACACCGCGCCCGGTGTGGCTCGCCTGCATTCCGGTCTCGCCAAAATGCTGGTTGTCGATCACGACGATGGCGAGATTGCGCGGCCGGGCGACGCCGATGGTGGCGATGCCGCCGAGGCCCATCAACTGCTCACCGTCGCCGGTCAACGCGAGGACGCGCCTGGAAGGTTGCGCCTGGGCAAGACCAAGGCCGATCAGCGCGGCGCCGCCCATGGCGCCCCAGAGATAGAAATTGTCGTCGCGGTCGCCGGCCGCGTGCAGATCGTAGGTCGGCGAGCCGAGGCCAGCGACAACCAACGTGTCCTTGCGATTCTTGAGAAGGGCCGCAACCGCTGCACGACGATCGAGTTCGGAGGGAACGCTCATCGGTATCACCACTTCTTCTTGCCAATCAGGCGTTGCCCGATCAGAACAGCGATCTGCTGGTCGGATTCGTAGGCGAGCGCTGCCGCGGATTCGACTGTCTCGACCAAGTCCCCTGCCGTCTCGGCGCGCATCACCTTCAGGCCGATCGCCTCCAGCGAAGGCTGCGTCGCCCGGCTCATCGGCACCTGCCAGGGATTGAACTCGGCCCATTCGCCGCGCATCGTCACCAGCATCAAGAGCGGAAAGCGGCCAATCGCGGACAGCGACAGCATGTTGATGCAATTGCCGACCCCGCTCGACTGCATCAGCAGCACGCTGCGCTGACCGCCAAGCCAGGCGCCCGCGGCGATCGCAATGCCTTCCTCTTCGGTCGTCAGCACATTGGTGGTGACGTCAGCGTCGGCGGAGAACAAGCGGATCAGCTGGCTGTGGCCGGCATCCGGCACGTAGGACATCTGCTTGACGTCGGCCGTCTTCAGGACGCGATAGAGCTCGGATGGCCAGTCGATTTCGGGATGGGGCTTGGGGCTTTGCACCTGAGTCTCCGTGAATTTCAGGAGAGATGCTAGCGATGTTTGCGAACGAAAGCTCTGACTGTCTGGGACGATCAGGTATCGAGGGATTGTATAGCTGGGAGCATGGAGCCACCGACCGCCTCCCTCTGGTGAATTACAGATGCGTTCTCCCCACCCCGGACGAGGTGAGAACCTCAATTCGCCGCCGACCTCACCGCGGCCGGCATGTAGATCTGCGCGTAGCCTTCCTTGATCGCCGACGTGATGCGATCCAGGCGGCGATCGATGTGCTTCTCCAGCACGGACACGCAGACCTCTTCGTTGCGCGCCTTCAGGCCTTCGAGGACGGCGCGGTGCTCGGCCTGGGTGTTGGAGCGGTTGATGCTGTCCATGTCGATCCAGCGCACGAAGCGGATGCGGGCATTGACGTTGCGCAAGACACGCAGCATCTCGGCATTGTTCGACATGGCCATCAGCCGCTCGTGGAACGTCTCGTCGAGTTCGACCAACTCCACGGAAGAGCGCTCGCCGGGATCGGGGCCAGTGGCTTCGAGGAATTTCAGGAGCGAGTCGATGTCCTCGTCCCTGGCGCGCCTGATGGCGAGGCGGACCGAGGCGACCTCGATCGATTTGCGCAGCTCGTAGAGATCGAAGATCTCGTGCGCGTCGAGTTCGCGGCAGAAGAAGCCCTTGCCTGGCGTGAAGCGCAGGAAACCTTCGGTGTTGAGACGGTTGAGGGCTTCGCGCAGCGGCGTGCGGCTGACGCCAAGCCGCTTGGCCAGCTCACCCTCGTTGAGCCGTTCGCCCGGCTTGAACTCGTAGCTCACGGCCATCGCCTTGAGTTGTTCATAGACGCGATCGACGATACTGTCGGAAGCCAGTTCCACGTTACTCATCATCAGCAGCATTCATGCTCGAACACAGCCAATATACTGGGGCTGCAGGAATGATTGCAATGCAAACGAAAGTGGAGGTCGTGAAGGGTGACATCCAGAATCAGCTGAAGGCGCGCGGGCGCAGCCCCGCATGAAACCAGGTGATCATGGAATAGATGTCGTAGACCGGCAACCCCACCTCGGCCCGCAACGCGGCCGCATAAGGCGGCATGTTGGTGCATTCGAGCACAATGGCGCCCACGTCCGGATTCTTCGCAACCAGCTGCTTTCCCGCCTCGACGACATCACGCTCGGCCTGGGCCACATCCATGTCGTCCTTCTCGGCCTTGATCAGAACCCGGAAAAATTCCTTGCCGTGCTCGGTGCCGACCAGCGGTGTATCGAGCGGCACGCCTGCGCCTTCGAGATGGGCCGGCGTCAGGGTCGAGCCCGACACCGTGACGAGGCCGACGCGCTTGCCCGGCGGCAAGGTCGCCTGTACCCACGGCACCTGCATCAGCGAGGAGGTCGCAACGGGAACGCCGACAGCCGACGCGATCTCCTTCTGGAACAGCGAGAGGAAGCCGCAATTGGTGGTGATGGCTTCGGCCCCGAGCCGCACCAGATCCTTGGCAGCATCGATGAAATCGGGCAGCAGGCCGGCGGCGCCTTTCAGCACCACCTTCTCCGGCGATGCGCCGCTCACCACGCGATACAGCACGGGAAACGGCCAGGTCGTGCCATTGCCCATGTCGCCGGGGATGCGGGGGAAGCGCGCTTCCAGCATCAGGATGCCGAGAGGTGCGCCGTAGATGGCCTTGCCGCCACGGGCGATGCGGGAAGATGAGCTGGCTGCTTGAGTCATGGTGCGATCTCAGAGGAAGCGATTGGGCGAGAACGGTGCGAGCGGAATTTCCGGCTGCTTGCCGCTCAGGAGCTGGGCGACAAGACGGCCGGTACGGGCCGAGCCGACCAGCCCGATATGGCCATGGCCGAAGGCATAGACGATATCGCGCGAGGCGCGCGCATGGCCGATGCAGGGAATACCATCAGGCATGCTGGGGCGATGACCGAACCAGGTCTTGATACGCGACGCCGGAATGTCCCTCGGCAGCTTCGGAAACATGCTGAGAAGGTGGTTGCGCAGGATCTCGGCGCGCTTCCAGTTCGGCGCGGCCTCCAGGCCCGCGATCTCGACCGTGCCGGCGGCTCGCAGGCCCTTGTTGGTCCAGTTCACCACCATCTTGGCGTCGGACGCCATCATCGAGCTGCGTGGTCCCGTTTCCGGATTCTCGATCATGACGTGATAGCCGCGCTCAGTTTCGAGCGGCAGCGGATCGCCGACCGATGCGGTGAGTTTTTTTGAACGCGCGCCGGCTGCGACCACCGCGGCATCGCAAGCAATCTCACCGGTCTCGGTAAAGACGGCGACGACCTTGTTGCCCGCAAGCTTGAGCCCCGTGGCTTTCGCATGCACCAGCTTGGCACCGTTCGCCAGCGCATGCCGGGCGAGCGCCGCAACGTATGCGCCGGGATCGCGGCAGCGTCCGGCTTCCTCCACCACCACACCGAAAGTGTAGCGCGGATGCAGATCCGGCTCGCGCTGACGCATCTCGTCGGCATTGAGCTCCAGCCATTCGATGCCGACCTTCCTGCGCAGCCGCCAGCCGAGATCGTCATCGAAATTGCCGCGCGACGGGAAGACGTGCATCACGCCGTTGCGCTCGATCAGTTCGGGAACGCCTGCCTCTTCCGCGAGCTTCCGGTGCAACAGCGGCGCGTCCTTCAGGAGATCGCGCAGCACAAGCGCCGTCTTCTCGACGCGCGCCTCGGTCCAGCCCGAAAGGAGATACTTGAGCAGCCAGGGCAGCGCCTTCGGCAAATACGACCAGCGGATCGCGAGCGGGCCGAGCGGATCCATGAGATACCCAGGCACCTTCTTCCAGGTGCCCGGCTCGGCCGGCGGGATCACCGAATGCGAGGAGAGCCAGCCGGCGTTGCCGTAGCTGGCGGCCTGTTCGCCACCGGGCGCGCCGGCATCGATCAGTGTAACGCGATGTCCCTCGCGCAGTGCCTCGATGGCGCTGATCACGCCGATCGCGCCGGCTCCGATGATGGCGACGTGACGGCTCTCCGACATCGCCTAAGCCTTTATCGCGGGCGTAAAGTCCTTGCCGACCGAGATCGCCCGGGGATCGATGATGCAGTGGAGGATCGACGGCTTGCCCGAGGCCAGCGCGCGCTCGAACGCCGGCGCGAATTCTTCGGTGCGCTCGACGCGCTCACCATGACCGCCGAACGCCTTCGCATACATCGCAAAATCAGGGTTCTTGAGCTGGGTGCCGACGACGCGGCCGGGATAGTCGCGCTCCTGATGCATGCGGATGGTGCCGTATTGCGAGTTATCGACGACGATCACGATCAGCGGCGCGTCATACTGCACGGCGGTCGCGAATTCCTGGCCGTTCATCAGGAAGCAGCCGTCACCGGCGAAGGCGACGACGACACGATCCGGGTACTGCCGCTTGGCGAGCACGCCCGCCGGCACGCCATAGCCCCATCGACCCCGAGGTCGGCGCGAGCTGAGACGCAAAGCTGTGGAAGCGGTGATGGCGATGGATCCAGCCGGCATAATTGCCGGCGCCGTTGCAGACGATCGCGTCCTTCGGCAGCCGATCACGCAGCCAGGTCATGACTTGGCCGTACTGGAACGTGCCCGGCAGCTCACGCGCCTTGTCGGTCCAGGCGAGATAGTCGGCATGCGCCTTGGCGGCTTCGCCCTTCCAGGCAACCGCGCCTGAAGGCTTCAGCGCCTGGACGGCGGCGGCGAATGCGGCCGGCGTCGCCTGGATCGCGAGATCAGGCTGATAGATGCGGCCGAGCTCTTCCGAGCCTGGGTGCACATGGATCAGCTTCTGCTTCGGCGCGGGAATGTCGAGCAGCGTGTAAGACGACGACGGCATCTCCGACATGCGGCCGCCGACGAGAAGGATGACATCGGCATTGTCGACGCGGGCCTTGAGACTCGGGCTCGGTCCGATGCCGAGGTCGCCGGCATAGTGCGAATGGTCGGCATCGATCAGCGAGGCCCGGCGGAACGAGGTCGCGACCGGCAGGTCGAAGCGCTCGGCGAAACGCGCGACGCTCTTGGTCGCCTCATCGGTCCAGCGCGAACCGCCGAGGATGACCAGCGGCGCCTTGGCGCTCGCCAGCATTGCACCGACCTGCTCGAGATCTGATGGCGCCGGCCAGCTCACCGCCGGCTCGATGCGCATGGCATCGGCGACAGCGGCGGTCTCGGTCAGCATGTTCTCGGGCAGCGCGATCACGACGGGACCGGGGCGGCCCTGCATCGCGACGCGGAAGGCGCGCGCGACCAGTTCGGGAATGCGGTCGGGACGATCAATCTCGACCGCCCATTTCGCCATTGAGCCGAACACCGCCCTGTAGTCGAGTTCCTGGAACGCCTCGCGCTCGCGCATGCCGGTATCGACCTGGCCGACGAACAGGATCATCGGCGTCGAATCCTGCATCGCGATATGGACGCCATGGCTGGCATTGGTCGCGCCGGGACCCCGGGTGACGAAGCAGACACCGGGCCGGCCGGTGAGCTTGCCATAGGCTTCGGCCATCATCGCCGCGCCACCTTCGGCGCGGCAGATCACGACGTCGATCGGGCTGTCATGCAGCGCATCGAGCGCCGCCAAGTAGCTCTCGCCGGGCACGCAGGTGACGCGGTCGACGCCCTGCGCGACCAGCTGGTCGATCAGGATCTGGCCCCCGGTGCGGGTGTTTCTGATGGTCATTGACAGCTCCCTGCAGGCTTTAGCGAATGCGTTTTTGTTCCGAGGTGGCGTAGGACAGGCGGAAACAACGCGCAAGGCCGATGCAAACGGTTCAGAGGGCAGCGGCGCGCATGTCAGCGGCGCGCGGCAATCGCGATCACCTCGATGCGGTAGGCCGGATCGGCGAGCTCGACCTTGCCGCAGGCACGCGTCGGTGCGTTGCCCGGAACGACCCAGGCATCATACACCGCGTTCATCGCGTCGAAATCGTCCATGGTTTTCAGCCAGACCTGAACGCTGAGCAGGCGCGACTTGTCGGTGTCGGCGCGGGCCAGCATGTCATCGACCTTCGCCAATGCTTCGCGGGTCTGCTGGGCGATGTCAGCGGTCTTGGTATCCGCTACCTGGCCGGCGAGGAAAACGAGATCACCGAACACGGAAGCGCGGCTGCGACGGGCGTTCTGGTCGATGCGCGTGATATCAGACATGGATGTCCTTTACGTGCCGGTCGCGATGACGCGGCGGCAGTGATCGAGCGCCGCGCCGATGAGATTGTCGCTGGCCTCGGGCGTACGAAACGCCGAATGCGCCGACAGCGTCACGTTCGGCAGCTTTGTCAGCGCGTGGCCTGCGGGGAGCGGCTCGACGGTGAAGACGTCGAGGCCGGCATGCGCGATATGGCCCGAGCGCAACGCATCCAGCATTGCTTCTTCGTCGACGACAGCGCCGCGCGCCGTGTTGATCAGGATGCTGCCCTTGCGCATCCGGGCGATACGCTCGCGCGATAGGAAACCCTTGGTTTCGTCGTTGAGCAAGAGATGCAGCGAGACGACGTGGCTCTCCGCCAGCAGCTTCTCCAGCGAGACGAACTCGACGCCGGGATGCGTCTTCGGCGTCCTGTTCCAGGCGATCACCGTCATGCCGCAGCCGGCCGCCATGCGCGCGGCTTCGGCCGCGAGCCGCCGAAGCCGATCAGGCCGAGCGTCTTGCCGGTGAGCTGCACGGCATCACGCCGCAGCCAGTTGCCCTCACGCATGCCGCGGTCCATCTCGCCAAAATTCTTGGCCGAGGCCCACATCAGCGCGATCGCGCATTCGGCCACCGCGGTGTCGCCATAGCCCTTGATGGTATGGACGGCGATTCCACGCGCAGCGAGCTCCTCCGGATTCATGTAGCTGCGCGCCCCGGTGCCGAGAAAGATGACGTGCTTCAGCTTCGCGCACTTCTCCGCGATCGCTGATGGCACGGCCGTATGGTCGACGATCATGATCTCGGCATCGCCGAGCAGGTCGGGCAGATCGTCCGACTTGATGGAAGGATTGCGGTTGATGCCAACAGGCAGCTTGGTCCCGCCCAGCAGCTTCTCGGTGACCGCTGCCAGCGTGTCGTTGGCATCGACGAAAACAGCGCGCACAGACTTCCTCCTCTGACGCAATTTTCTCTCGCTTTGCCAGAGGACTAGGCTCTAACCTGCTTCATCGCACAACTCCCGGCAAGACTGTAATACCATATTGCATTATACCCTGAATACAGAAATAGTGCCCAGCCGGAGCTGCTGATCATTCCCAGGGAGCACTGACCATGAACCGTAGGGACGCACTCACCACCGTCGCGCTGGCAGGCGCCGCAATGGCCGCGACCGCCTCGGCCCGGGCCGACACCGCGCCGGCCTCAACGCTCGATCGCATCAAGAAGAGCGGTGTGCTGCGGATCGCTGTGATCGCCGGCCAGGATCCCTATTTCCACAAGGACCTCGCGACCAATCAATGGTCAGGCGCGTGTATCGACATGGCGAACGACATCGCCGGCAAGTTAGGGGCCAAGGTCGAGACGCTGGAATCGACCTGGGGCAACCAGATCCTGGATCTTCAGGCCGACAAGATCGATCTCGCCTTTGCCGTGAACCCGACGCCAGAGCGCGCGCTGGTGATCGACTTCTCAACGCCGATCCTGGTGCACTCCTTCACCGTCATCACAAAGAAGGGCTTTGCCAAGCCGCAGAGCTGGGCCGAGCTCAACAAGCCCGAGGTCAAGATCGCCGTCGACATCGGCTCGACCCACGAGACCATCGCGCGCCACTATTGCCCGAAGGCAACCATCCTCGGCTTCAAGACGCGCGACGAGGCGATCCTCGCGGTGTCGACCGGCCGCGCCGACTGCAACGTCTCGCTGGCGGTGCTGTCGGTCTTCACGCTGAAGAAGAATCCGACGCTTGGCGATCTCGCGATCCCGCGGCCGCTGCTGACCCTGCCGACGAACCTCGGCATCCGTGCCGAATCCGATCGCCGCTACAAGGATTTCCTCAGCGCCTGGGCCGACTACAACCGTTCGCTCGGCCAGACCCGCGAATGGCTGCTGAAGGCCTATGAAACCGTCGGCCTCAGCGCCGAGGACATCCCGAGCGAAGTGCAGTTCTAGACCGGCGGTCTGAAGCAGCTGAATCGACCAGCTACGGGCACCTGGCCTCTCCCGCTTGCTTGCGGGATAGGTCGGCACGACGCGCCGGGTGAGGGTTCTCTCCGCACAGCGGCTCTCGCTTGCAGAGACACCCTGTGCCAATTGCGGACATCTGGATCACGATAGGATGAACCAACAGGTTGACTTATCTCAAGACTGCAGTCGCAACGCGAGCTAACCTGGCCTTGCAAGGCAGCGATACGTCCGGACAATCGGGAGGTAGAGCATGTACCGGCACATTCTCATTCCGACAGATGGGTCTAAGCTAGCGGAGCGTGGGGTTGCGCACGGATTGGCGCTGGCGAAATCCCTCGGGGCCACCGTATCCTTCATCTTCGTTGTGGAAGCGTTTTCCGAAGTCTCAGGCCGGTTCCTCGAAGCGGTCGCAACATATGCCGAGTTGCGCAAGGAACAGGCCGCCAGCGTATTGAACGGCGCGGCAAAGGCGGCCAGGACGGCCGGTGTTTCCTGCGAGACGATTCAAGCGGAGAGCGGGCAACCCCATCAGGCCATCATCGCAGCCGCCGCGGAGAAGGGCTGCGATCTCATCGTCATGTCGTCGCATGGGCACAGCGGACTTACCGCGCTTCTCATCGGGAGCGTGACGAACAAGGTGCTTACACACGCAAAGACCCCCGTCCTGGTCTGTCCTTGAATGGGAGGCGCCTGTTAAGGTCAAACAACCGCACCGGGAGATGGCGACGGGTTGTCGAGAAAGGAGGCCGCCAAATGTACACCCGGATTCTCCTCAGCACGGACGGATCGGACGTCGCAAGAAACGGCATCAGGCATGGGATTGCCTTGGCAAAGGCCTTGAAGGCCAAAGCGACCGTCATTGCCGTGACGGAGTCACTGCCAATCGACTACGGGAGCGGACACGCCCCGGGATGGATCCCGTCGCAGCAGGAAATCGACAGCTTCGATGCGGCCTGCAGGGAGCGTGCGCGCAAAGTCCTCGACGAAGCGCGAGCCATGGCAGAGCAAGCCGGGATAACCGCGGAACTCCTGCACGTTCCGAATGCGCACCCGGCCACCGCGATTATCGAAACAGCAAAGTCAGGAGGCTGCGACTTGATCGTTATGGGCTCTCATGGGCGCCGGGGGCTCAAGAAGCTATTCCTGGGAAGTCAAACATCGGAGGTCCTGGCCGACGGAAGCGTGCCGGTGTTGGTCGTACACTGACCGCGATAGCGCAGGCCTTCATTGAGCGGCACCATATCGACGTTCCCGGCGAGGTGCAGTTCTGATCGGTCATTTGTGTCTTGGACGTCTCCAGCCGTGCAAGCGGCTGGAGACGTTCTTGAGTGGATGTCACGAGACAGATTGACGCGGATGCCCTGAGCAAACCGGGACGCTGATATGCGGACCGCTTTACGTGGGCCTGCGGTGTTGACGCGAATCCTGACGCGTTTAAGTAGGTGGGACAAAGACTGCAGGGATGGCGACGTTTGCTGGGCTGGTTCCCGTTGCCGTCACCTAAGCAGGACACATGACGACCTCGCCTCACGCGACCTCGCCGCGCAATTCAACGCCCCCTCATCTCGCCATCGTCCTGTTCTCGCTCGCGATGGGCGGCTTTGCGATCGGAACCACCGAATTCGCATCGATGAGCCTGCTGCCGTTCTTCGCGGCCGACCTTCATATCGACGAGCCGACGGCCGGACACGCGATCAGCGCTTACGCGCTCGGCGTGGTGCTGGGCGCGCCGCTGATTGCCGTGATCGGCGCACGGTTCGCACGACGCACGCAGCTACTGGCGCTGATGGCCATTTTCGCGCTCGGCAACGCCCTCACCGCGCTGGCGCCGGGCTTTGGCGCGATGATCGCGGCCCGTTTCCTGTCAGGCCTGCCCCACGGCGCCTATTTCGGTATCGCTGCGCTGGTCGCGGCCTCGCTCGTTCCGCAACATCGCCGCTCGCAGGCAGTCGGCCAGGTGATGCTGGGCCTGACCGTCGCCACCATCATCGGCGTGCCGATGGCCAATCTGATCGGCCAGATGGCCGGCTGGCGCGCGAGTTTCGGCCTCGTGTCGGGACTGGCCTTGCTCACGATGCTCCTGTGCGCGCTGTTTGCGCCGCGCGACCAGGCCGGCCGGTCGGATCCGCTGCGCGAACTCGGCGCGCTCAAAAGCCGCCGCGTCTGGATCACGCTCGCGATCAGCGCCATCGGCTTCGGCGGCATGTTCGCCGTCTATACCTATCTGGCGACGACGTTGATCGAGGTCACCAAGGTCAGCACCGAGGTCATCCCGTTCTTCCTCGCGATCTTCGGCGTCGGCGCCACGCTCGGCAATCTGTTCGTGCCGCGCTTCGCCGATCGCGCGCTGATGCCGACGGCGGGAGGCATCCTGCTGTTTGCGGCCGTGGCGCTGCTGGTGTTTCCGCTCGTCGCCGGCAATCCCTGGCTGCTGGCGATCGATATTTTCGCCATCGGCGCCAGCGTCGCACTCGGTGCCATCCTGCAAACGCGCCTGATGGATGTCGCGGGGCACGCACAGGCGCTCGCGGCCGCGCTCAACCATTCGGCATTCAACACCGCCAATGCGCTCGGCCCGTTCCTCGGCGGCCTCGCCATTCGCCAGGGGCTGGGCTGGACCTCCACCGGCCCCGTCGGCGCCGGACTCGCGCTCCTGGGCTTTCTGATCTGGATCGTCGCCTATCGCGACACCGGCCCGGCTGCGGTCAAGCCCGGCTCGGGCGACGCCTCCGCACCTCGCGAGAACGAGCCGGTCAGACCCGCGCCAGCACAGGCGCCGGAGAACCGGACGCGTGCGGATCGTGCGAGGGACCCGGTGGCATGACGGATCGCGGCGCTCGGAACAGAGCGCGTTGAGAGCCTGTCCGTGGATCATCGCGGCCACGAAGGAGGCCAGCAGGCCCGCGCCCGAGAAGATCACGACGATCTACAGGGGGTTCGATGTCGACATTGGTTCCCGTCGCGCGGATTTTGCTCTTGCCAGTGCAGCAATCATCGCCAGCTCCGAAGCCGGCCGCGCGGACGCGGGGCCTGATCTCATCTGGCGCGGATCGGCGCAACAACCTGTGAAGCAGAGTATGCGTCGCGGCCCCGCGCGAATTGCGCACCAGGCCGGGTCGACATCAAGCCCCTCACCCACTCTTCTTCCGTCGCGCGCTCGCCAGCAGCACCAGCATGAAGGACGCAGCGGTCATCAGCGTCGAGATCGCGGCAATGGTAGGGTCGATCTCGTCGCGGAGCGCGGTGAACATGCGCTTGGTCAGCGGCTGATACTGGCCGCCGGAAATAAACAGCGCGACGATGGTCTCGTCCATTGCGGAGATGAAGGCGAAGATGCCGCCAGCCATCACGCTCGACTTGATCTGCGGTAGCGTCACCGCAAAGAAGCTGCGCAGCCGGTTCATGCCGAGGCTACGCGCTACCATCTCCTGCGCCGGGTCGAAGCTCTGCAAGCCCGCCAGCACCGAGATGACGACATAAGGCAATCCCAGCATCACATTCGCCAGTACCAAGCCCGGCAGGGTCGCCACCAGGCCGACCTTGGCATAGACGAAGAAGATGCCGACCGCGGTGATGATGATGGGCACCACGAGCGGCAGCAGCAGCGCCATATGGATGACGCGCATGATGCGCAGCTTCGACTGGCTGATGGCATAGGCGGCGGCGACGCCGCATGGCGTTGCAATCAGAACGGTGAGGAAAGCGACCGTCAACGTCACCTGCGTCGCCTGCATCCAGGCGGGATTGGCCAGATATTGTTGATACCAGCGCAGCGAGAAGGACGGCGGCGGGAAGGTCAGGAAGCGCGCGCTGGAGAACGAGATCGGTGCGATGATCAGCACGGGAAGGATCAGATAGACCAGCACCAGCGTGCTGATCGCATAGAGGGCGATACGCGCGGGCGACAGTCGCATCATTTCTGCCCCAACACGCGATCGAGCGAGATGAAGCGGCTGACGACGAAAAAGATCGCGAGCACGCTGAGCAGCAGCACCACCGCGACCGCGCTCGCCGCGCCGAACTGGTTGTAGAGTTCGACATTGCGGCTCACCAGCATCGATACCATCACGGTGCGGCCGCCGCCAAGCAGCTCCGGCGTGATGTAGAAGCCCAGACAGAGCACGAACACCATGGTGCAGCCGGCCAGCACACCCGGCAGCGACAGCGGCAGGAAGACGCGGAAGAAGGTCAGCGACGGGCTTGCCCCGAGGCTGGTGCCGGCCTGCATGAGATCGCCGGGGATCTTCTGCATGGTGGCGTAGAGCGGCAGCACCATGAACGGCAGCAGGATGTGCACGGTCGCGACCACCGTACCGAAGGTGTTGTGGACCAGTGCCAGCGGCTCGGAGATCACGTCGAGATAACGCAGGAATTGATTGATCACCCCGGTGCGCTGGAGCAGCGCCAGCCAGGCATAGGCGCGCACCAGCACTGACGTCCAGAATGGCAGGACAACCAGCGACAGGATCAGGATGCTCCACCCCTTCGGCACCGAATTGGCGAGGTAGGCGACGGGATAGCCGAGCAACAGCGCGATCGCTGTGACCGCGAGGCTGATCTCGAAAGTTAGCGCGAAGCTGCGCCAGTAGATGTCCTCGGTAAAGAGGCGGCGATAATTCTCCAGCGTAAAGCCGTCATGGTAGATCGACTGCCAAGCCAGCCAGCCGACCGGCAGCACGATCAAAGCAAGGATCACCAGCAGTGCCGGCGAGACCAGCGCCAGCATCAGGCCGTGCTCGCGGCGCTGATGCTCTTGTGATGAATCTGGCACTGACATCGTCAACGCGGCTCGCTCACTTCTGCATGAACGACGCCCAGCGCTTCTCGGCGGCCTCGCCTGCGGGCGAGGACCACCAGGCGTAGGACATCAGCGCCTGCTTGGCAGCGTTCGCGGGTTCGCTCGGCAATTGCGCAGCGCGCTCGGGCTTGATCACGCTGGTCTCGAACGCCTTGGGATTGCCCGGGCCATAATCGATATTGAGCGGCAGATTGGCTTGGTGCACTGGATCGACCGCCTCGTTGAGGAACTTTATGGCTGTGTCGAGGTTCGGCGCGCCCTTGAGAATGCAGAGCGAGGTGCTCTGCAAAATGCCCTGGTTGTAGGTGAAGGTGACCTTTGCGCCCTCCTTGGCGACCGCGCTGACGCGGCCGTTCCAGGCCATTTCCATGTCGACCTCGCCGTCGTTGAGCAGCTGCGCCGACTGCGCGCCTGAGGTCCACCAGACCGTAATGTTCGGTTTGATTTCTTCCAGCTTCTTGAACGCGCGATCGACATCGAGCGGGTAGAGCTTGTCAGGCGCGACGCCGTCGGCCATCAGCGCTGCCTCAAGCGTTGCGATCGGATGGTTGCGCAGCGCCCGGCGGCCGGGGAATTTCTTGACGTCCCAGAAATCGGCCCAACTGTTCGGCGCGTCCTTCGGGAAGGCCTTCTGGCTGTAGGCGAGAACACTGGAATAGAATTCGTAGGACACTGAATAGGGACTGCGATAGGCCTCGGGCATGGCCGCCGCGTTCGGGATTTTGGAGAAGTCCAGCTTCTCGATGAGCCCCTGCTCGCCGCCGCGCAGGCAATAGCCGGTAGGGGTGTCGACGACATCCCAGATCGGCTTGCCGCTGCCGACCTGCGTCTTGATCGCGGGCCAGGCGTCCGGAATGGAATCCTGATTGATGGTGATGCCGAGCTTCTTGGCCGAAGGATCGAGAATCGCCACCGTCTGCGCCTGCTGATAGGCGCCGCCCTGCGAGACGAAGGTGATCTGCTCGGCGGCATCAGCCGTATTGGTCAACCCCACGGCCGCTAGCAGCACAATACCCAATCCCAAATTCTGCTTCGTCATCATGCTCGCCTCCTCCAAATGATCTCACCGACCGATCGCATCGAGAAATTGATACCAGCCGGCGACCATGCGCACCGCGGGCTCGCGCAGCGGATAGAACGGAATGGCCTTCATGCGGCTGACGTCGAGCAGTCCCATGTCGGGGCTCTCGCCGCGGACGTATGCGGCGAGATACCGGCCCATCAGACTCGACATCGCAACTCCGGCGCCGTTGTAGCCCATCGAGACCAGCGTGCGCTCGTCGAGCCGACCGATATGCGGCACCGAGTCCAGCGTCATCGCAACGAGGCCCGACCATTTGTAGGCAAGCGTGACGTCGGCAAGATCCGGGAAAATGCCGACCATCGCCCTGCGTAGCGCGTCGAAGGCTGATTGCGAGTCCTGCTTGCCGAAGGCGCCGCGGCCGCCAAAAACGACCCTGTTATCAACCATGCGGAACCAGCGCATCATGCGCTTGGTCTCGGTGTAGGTCCGCCCCGTCGGCATCAGCTTGCCGGCGAGATTGCGCGGCAGCTTTTCGGTCGCAATGAGAGCGCTGCGGAACGGAATCAGCGTGCGCTGCATCTTCGCGGTCGCGCCGGTCAGATCGGAATAGCTGTTGGTGGCGATGATCGCCTGCCTGGCGCGTACCGCGCCTTGCGGCGTCTCGGCGATGATGCCGTCCTTGTCCCGCCGGAGTTTGGTCACAGGCGATTCCTGGAAGATCGGAACGCCGCGGCGTGCGACGCCGTCGGCGAGGCCGCGCAGATAGTTCAGCGGATGGATACCGCCCGAACCGGGATTGAGCACGCCGCCGACGAAGTTATCGGAGCCTGTCTCGTCGCGCACGCCACGCTTATCGAGGATGCGGACCTCGGCAGATCCCATCTCGCGCGTCATCCAGTTGGCTTCGTCAATCGCGGCTTTCAGGGTCGTTTCGTTGTGCGCGGCCCTGACCTGGCCGGTGCGCGTCAGGTTCGCGCTGGTGATGCCGAATTCCGAAACCAGCTCCTCGACCATGTCGGTCGACTCATGCGCGATCTCGTACATGCGCTTGGCCATGGCGCGGCCGTGCACGGCGTCGATCTCGCGGAACGACAGGCGAAATTTTGCGGTGATCACGCCGCCATTGCGCCCGCTGGCGCCCCAGCCGGGACGATTGGCTTCGAGCACGATGGGCGCGAGCCCGCTCTTGGCGATGTGGTGGGCAGCGGAGAGGCCGGTATAGCCCGCACCGATGATCACCACATCCGCCTGTTGCTCTCCCGACAGCACGGCAAGATCGCGCGCCGGCTCCGCCGTGGCTTCCCACAGCGAGTTGGCCGATGGCAGCGCGCGCCAATCCCGTGTCATGCTGCTCATCCTTGTGCGGGGCCAACCGCGGCGTCGGCCAGCGCTTTCAGCGTCGGGAAGTGGAAGTCCGGTTTTGTCAATGTTTCGACGGCCGGCGTGCCGCCGAAGCCGGCGACGCCCTGGCGACGCTCGATCCAGCACACCTTGTAGCCGAGTTTTCGCGCGATGCCGATGTCGTGGTATTGGCTCTGCGCGACGTGCAAGATGTCGGACTGCTTGTAGCCGAACGCGGACTGGCGGCCTTTGTTATAGGCAAAGAACTCCGGATTGGGTTTGGCGACCCCGGTGTCGTCTGCGCAGACGGTATCGTCGAAGGGATTGCCGAGCGCGTGCGCGTAGCACGAGAGTGCGACGCGATCGGCGTTTGTCATCGCCACCAGCCGGAATTTCGTGCGCAGGCGCTTGAGCGCCTCGACCGAATCTGCGAATGGCCCCCAGCGCAGCACCGAGAGCTGGAACACGTCACAGGACGCATCATCAGCCGGAAGTCCGAGCTCGGTCGCGAGATGACGATAGACGTGGAACATCACTTCGCTCGAGCGCTCGTAATGCTTGTCGCGGCCGCGCTTGTAGGGTTCGAAGATCTGCTCGTCGGTGAACTCGGCCGCTTTCTTGCCTCCGATCTTGCGCACGGCTTCGAGCACGCCGGTCTCGAAATCGATCAAGGTGCCGACGACGTCGAAGGTGAGGACCTTGAAATTGCTGAACGCTGCTTGGGTCGACATGTGGCTTTTCTCTCAGGCTGGACGGGGCTTGGATTCAGTCCACCCGGGGCACGACGATGGTGTCTTCAGGGTGAAGGGTGACGGTGAGGCTGCCGCCGAGCGGCGGAATGCGGCTGTAGGCCTGATGGTAGCTCGGCTGGCGCAGGCTGAGCGCGATGCCGTCGGCAAGCGCGAGGAAGATGCGCAGGCTTTCGCCCTGATAGACGATGTCGGTGACCGTGCCGGTCAGCCGATTGCAGGCGGCATCCTGAGCGCCGTCGTCGATGAGCAGCTTCTCGCTGTGCACGGCGAGCATCAGCGCGTCGCCGTCGGGAATGGCGCGAGCACTGCGCAGCAGTGCGTTTCCGAGCGCGACGCTCGAGGCATCGACGCGGCGAACCGGTAGCATCGTCGCCTCACCGATGAAGCTTGCGACGAAGGAATCGGCGGGATGGTCGTGCAGGCGCGCAGGCGCGTCGATCTGGATCAGGCGGCCGTCCTTCATGACGGCGACGCGGTCGCTCATGGTCAGCGCCTCGCGCTGGTCATGGGTGACATAGATGATGGTCGCCCCGATCCGCCTGTGCAGCGCGCGCAGCTCGATCTGCATTGATTCGCGCAGCTGCTTGTCCAGCGCGGAGAGCGGCTCGTCCATCAGGATGAGCTGTGGCTCGAAGATCATGGCGCGCGCGAGCGCCACGCGCTGACGCTGGCCGCCGGAGAGCTGCGCGATGCCCCGCTCCTCGTAACCGGCAAGCCCCACCATCGACAGCGCCGCACGCACCTTGTCGGGCCAGTTCGCCTTCGGCAGGCGGCGCGCGCGCAACGGAAAGGCGACGTTCTCGCCCACGCTCATATGCGGAAACAGCGCATAGTTCTGGAAGACGACGCCGATGTCGCGCTTGTGCGGCGGCATGTAGGTGACGTCGCTGCCACCGAACAGGATGGTGCCTGATGTCGGCAGGATGAAGCCGCCCAGAATGCCGAGCAGCGTGGTCTTGCCGGAGCCGGAGGGGCCGAGCAGCGAGACGAATTCGCCGGCGCCGACGTTGAGGGACACGTCATGGAGGGCGCGAACGGGGCCGTACGCCTTGCTCGCGGATCTGACCTCGACGCTTTCCGCTCGTTTGTCCAACGATCGACCTCGTCCATCCCTGGCAATGGCGTGCCTCGCGGCGCGCCATAAGCTTGCATTATAGACAGGGTTTTGCAGCACCCGCTGGCGCGGCGTGCGCTGCACCAAACATTCGCTCGCAAAGCCTGCCTTCAGGCTGTCGGGTCAATGACACCAGAGTTGGCAAAATCCGGCAATTGCCAAATTCTCACGAGCATCATAACATGACGTTATGCCTGAGCTTCGCCGCATGCTGCCCTCCAGCAACGCCCTGTTCGTCTTCGACGCAGCGGCGCGCAATGGCAGCTTCACGGCTGCAGCCGCCGAATTGAACGTGACGCAGCCTGCGGTGAGCCGCATGCTCGGACAATTCGAGGAGCATCTCGGCGTCCGCCTGTTCGACCGCAAGGCTGGCCGCGCGGTGCTCACCGAGGAAGGCGAACTGCTCTATCGCCGCGTGCTCGAAGGCTTTCGCAGCATCGAAACCGGCCTTGTCGAGATCGAGCGGCGCCGCAAGGGCACGGAGACGGTGACGCTGTCGGTCTCCTCCGCCTTCACCACGCACTGGTTGATGCCGCGCATCGACAAGCTCCAGAAGCAATTTCCGCAGGTCGACCTGCGCTTCCAGCTCATTTCAGGCGCGCTGCGCGGGCCGGTGGAGAACGTCGATCTCGGCATGCGCTTTCGCGATCGCGAGGAGCCATCGTCCGGCGGCACGCTGGTGATGAAGGAAGTGATGCTGCCGATGTGCAGCCCTGGATATCTCGGCGAGACCGACCCTGCGGAGGGCAACACGATCATTCGCCTCGCCGAGACGCCTGGCGACTGGGCCGCGGATTACGCGTCGCTGCTCACCGGCCGCCGCGGCGCGGCCAAGGCGCTGAGCTTCACCGACTATGCCGTCGTGGTGCAGGCCGCGCTGCTCGGCCAGGGCATCGCACTCGGCTGGCTGACGGTCGCCTCGCATTGGCTGCTCACCGGCGCGCTGGTGCCGGCCTCCGACCGGCTCACCACCACCCGCCGCGTCTGCGAATTCCTGCCACCGCGCAACCGCCCGATGCGCCCGATCGCCGCCGCGATCCGCGACTGGATCACCGATCAGATGCGAAGCGAGATCGCCGCGATCGACAGGCTCTATCCGGAGCTCGGCGCGATGGCGGCGTGTTATTGAGACAATAGAGCTTCGCGCTCTAGCTATGCTCGATCGCCCGGATCGCGCCTCGCAGTTCGGCGAGGCCGCGGAGCCGGCCGATTGCGGTGTAGCCGGGATTGGTGCGCTTGGTGGCGACGAGATCGTCGAGCATGCGATGGCCATGATCGGGGCGAAATACAATTTCTTTATCCGCTGACCGCCGCGCGTTCTCCTTCAACAGCGCCTTCAATACCGCGACCATATCGACGTCGCCGTCGAGATGATCGGACTCATGGAACGACAGTCCATCCGCCTCGCGCTTGGTTGCGCGCAGATGCGCGAAGGCGATACGGGGACCGAAGCGTTCCGCCATGGCAGGCAGATCGTTCTCGGCGCGCACGCCGAGCGAGCCCGTGCACAGGCAGATGCCGTTGGCTTTTGACGGCACGGCGTCGAACAGCGCCTGGTAGTCCTCAGCCGTGGAAGCGATGCGCGGCAGGCCGAACAGCGGACGCGGCGGATCGTCCGGGTGCAGCGTCAGCGAGACGCCGAGCTGCTCGGCCACCGGCGCCACGCGCGCCAGGAATTCGGCGAGATGCTGCCGCAGGATTCTTGGCGTGATGTCGCGATAGGCGTCCAGCTTGTCGCGGAATTCGGGAATGGTCATCGGCTCGGTGGTCGAGCCCGGCAATGCGCTGGCAATGGCCATGATGAGATAGTCGATATCGCCCTGGCTCATCCGGTCGAACAGCTTTTTGGCACGCGCCTGCTGCGCGGGCGAATAGTCCTGCACGGCGGCCGGGCGCTTCAGGATATGCAGCTCGAACGCCGCAAACCGCTCCTGGTCGAAACGCAGGGCGCGAGCGCCGTTCGGCAGCTCCCATTCGAGATCCGTGCGGCACCAGTCGACCACAGGCATGAAATTGTAGCAGACGATCTTGATGCCTGACGCGGCCACCGCCTCCAGGCTCGCGATCCAAGCATCGATCGACCTCGTCGCCTTCCCGCCGAGCCGCTTGACGTCATCGGGGATCGGAATCGATTCCACCACCGACCAGGTCAGTTGCGAGCGGCCGGGCTGGCCGTTCTCGATGAAGTTCTTGCGCTCCTCGACCGCCTTTCGTGTCCAGGCCTCGCCAATCGGCACCTGATGCAGCGCCGAGACGATATCGCTCGCCCCTGCCTGCCTCACGTCGTCGAGCGAGACCGGATCGTCGGGCCCATACCAGCGCCAGCCTTCGCGCATCATTGGCTCTCTCCAATCAATTGGCGGTCAGCACGACCTTGACGCTCTGCGAGCGATCGAGCGCCAGACGAAGGGCGTCCGGCGCCGTCGCGAGCGGTCGCTCGGCGGTGACCAGCGACAGCACATCGACGCTGCCGGCCCCGATCAGTTCCACCGCCGTCATGAATTCGAGCCCGAAGCGGAACGAGCCGCGCAGGTCGATCTCCTTTGCCATCACCGCATTCGACGGCGTAAGAATCTGGCCGCCCGGCAGATTGCCGATCTGCACCACGACGCCGCCGCGCCTGACAATGCCGATCGCGCTGGCGAGACCCGCCGCCGTACCTGAGACCTCGAACGCAACGTCATACGGACGCGACGCGGCCTCGGCCTTCAGACCTTCGTCGCCGCCCGAGACGTTCTCTACGCGGGAAGCGCCGAGCCGGGTTGCGAACGCCAGCGGAGCCGGCGCGATGTCGGCCACCGTGATATCGGACATGCCCGCACGGTGCGCGGCGAGCATCGTCAGAAGCCCGATCGGCCCGGCACCAAAGATGATGCCGCGCTTGCCCTGGATGTTGCCGGCGCGCGCGACCGCGTGCAGGCATACTGCCAGCGGTTCGGCCAAGGCTGCGGCCTGATAAGGGACATGATCCGGAATCCTCACGCACTGCGCCGGGACCGCGTCAAAGTAATTGGCAAAGCCACCCTGCATGTGCGGCGTCTTCGATGCCGAGCCCATGAAGTAGATGTTTTCGCAGAGATTTTGCCGGCCGTCACGGCAGGCGCCACAATGCCCGCACCAGCGCGACGGGTTGACAGCGACGCGGTCGCCGACCTTCAAATTGGCCGCCGAACCGGCGATCTCGAGGACCTCGCCCGAGATCTCGTGACCGAGCACCAGCGGCGACTTCACCACGAAATCGCCTGTCCGGGCGTGGCGGAAGTAATGCATGTCCGAGCCACAGATGCCACCGGCACCGAACTTTATGCGCACCATGCCATCCGCGAGCTTGTCGAGCGGGTGCTCGATCATGCGCAGATCTTCGGGACCGAACAGGGTTGCGGCGAGCGAGGTCGAGGTCATTTGGAAAATCCTATTGCGTCTGCAGCTTCGTTCACTCGCCGTAGAGACGAGCGGTCTAATCTCATCGCCGCCGCGCGCTGCCGCTCTTGGCCTGCACGTCGGACGGTCGTTTTGGCTTCGTTGGCTCAGCCCCGGATCGTGCCGCCCGCTTGCGCGCCGCCGGCACTCCTGCTGATGTTTCGGCGCCAAAATTCTGCGCAAAGCGCTCCTGCGAATGCGCGAGGTGATCGCGCATGGCATCGCGCGCTGCTTTGGGCTGGCCCGCTGCTATGGCATCGCGCACAGCCCGGTGCTCGTCGAGGGCCGTGCGCCACGTCGTCGGATTTTCGAAATAGCGCGCAAGCTGCGCGAAATAGGGATTGAGACGCTGGTCGAACAGCTCGCCGACCACGCGCACCAACACGGCGTTGCCGACGCATCCGGCGATCGCGACATGGAAGGCGCGGTCGTGGACCATCGACGCTTCACCGGGGTACACGACGTTTTCCATCGCGACGAGCGCTGCGTCGATGCGTGCGATGTCGTCCTTCGTTGCCACGCGTGCGGCCTGCCCGGCGATCGCGCTCTCGAGGAATTCGCGGGCGCGCAACAGCTCGAACGGGCCTTCGATGACGGCGGACGGCGCCGGGGTAGCGTCATCGGAATCCGTGACATAGATGCCGGATCCGACGCGGATGCGGACACGACCCTCGACCTCGAGCGCGATCAGGGCTTCGCGCACTGTCGGCCGCGAGATCTTCAGCTGCTCGGCGAGCTCGCGCTCGGTCGGCAAGCGGCTGCCGACCGCGTATTCGCCGCTGTCGATCAGGCTTCGCAATTGATCGGCGACCTGGCGATAGAGCCGTCTCGCCTCCACAGCTTCCAGCGGCACGCTGGCCTCCCCGAAAAGGGCCCACCGGTTGGCGGGTCCCCAATTTTGGAAATTGGTCTGACCAATTGACCGGAGCATTGACCGAGGAGGGCCGCCATGTCAAGCAGCGGCCAAACACAGGGAGAGACGACCATGCGGTTGGACCGCGCCAATCTCGACCGGCTGCCGGCGGCCGTCCGCCGCCCGGCCTATGACCGTTCGCGCGTCACCCCAGGCATCGTGCATCTCGGCCTCGGAGCGTTTCATCGTGCGCATCAGGCCGTCGTCATCGACGATTGTCTTGCCGCGGGCACGACATCCTGGGGCATCGTTGGCGCGAGCCTGCGCAGCCCCGATACGCGGGATGCTCTCGCCCCGCAGGATCATCTCTATACGGTCGCCGTGCGTGCCGCCGAAGGCACCGAGCACCGCATCGTCGGCGCGCTGCTCGACAGCGTGGTCGCGCGCGAGAAGCCGGCCGCGCTGGTCGGGCGGATGGCCGATCCCGCGATCCGCATCGTCTCGCTCACGGTCACCGAAAAGGGCTATTGCCACACGCCGCAGACCGGCGATCTCGACGAGCGGCATCCTGACGTCGTGCACGACCTCAACAATCTCGATGCGCCGCGCTCGGCACCTGGCTTCATCGTGGCGGCGCTGGCGCGCCGGCGGGCGCTGGGCGTTCAACCGTTCACGGTGCTGTGCTGCGACAATCTCGCCGCGAACGGCCACACCGTGCAGCGGATCGTGACGCAATTCGCCGCGCTCCGCTCCAAGGATCTCGGCAAGTGGATCGCCGATACGGCCACCTTCCCCTGCACCATGGTCGACCGCATCGTGCCTGAGACGCAGGAGACCGACCGCGATGCGGTCACCGCGGCTCTCGGGATGCGTGACGCCTGGCCTGTCATCACCGAGCCATTCACGCAATGGGTGGTCGAGGATCGTTTTGCGGCAGGCCGGCCCGATCTCGCCGCCGCCGGCGTCGCGCTCGTCGCCGACGTCAAGCCGTTCGAAGTGATGAAGCTGCGGCTGCTCAATGCCAGCCATTCGGCGCTCGCCTATCTCGGCTATCTCGCCGGTTACGAGACCATCGCCGATACGATGCAGAATTCGCATTTCGCGCGCCTCGCTGCGCGGGTGATGGAAGATGCCGCAGTGACGCTGACGATGCCCGCCGGCACCGATCTCGCCGCCTATCGCACCTCGCTGCTCGAGCGCTTCGCCAATTCGGCGCTGCGTCATCGCACCTGGCAGATCGCGATGGATGGCTCGCAAAAACTGCCGCAGCGCCTGCTCGGCGCGATGCAGGATCGCCTCGCCAGGAATCTGCCGATCGCGACCCACGCACTCGCGGTGGCCGGCTGGATGCGCTACGTCACCGCAACGGACGAGCAAGGCCGCGCCATCGACGTGCGCGATCCCCTCGCCGCCGAGCTTGCTGGCCTGGCGCGCGAGGCCGGTCCGGTGGCCGAACGGCTCGCGCCGGCATTGCTGGGCGTCACAAAGGTGTTCGGGCCGTTCGGGGCTGAGCCGCGGCTGCGCGAGGCCGTGATCGCGGCGCTCGGCCGGCTTTATGCGCAAGGTGCGCAGCACGCGGTGGAGACGCTGGTTCCGGCGTGATCACAAAGTGGGCAGCAATGCTGCATTGCGTTCAAAGTCGTACAGAAGTCGCGCTTGATTTTTGCCGGCCATTGGCTCACGCGGGAGGCATGGCAAAGGACAGCAAGGTCATCGCCGCGAACGCGGCTTTTTACACCGCCTTCTCGACGGGCGATTTTGACGGCATGAAGCAGATGTGGGCGGATGACGACGCCATTTCCTGCATTCATCCCGGCTGGCCCGCGATCATCGGCCACGCCACCGTGATCGGCAGCTGGCGCGACATCCTGCAAAATCCGGAACGCCCGCAGATCGTCTGCGCCGAGCCGCAGGCGATCGTCGACGGTGACAGCGCCCGCGTGCTCTGCATCGAGATCGTCGACGGCACTGCGCTCGCCGCCGCCAACCACTTTCGCCGTGTCGGCGATGGCTGGAGGCTGGTGCATCACCAGTCGAGCCCGATCGCGCAGATTGTCGAGCAAGCCGAGGACGATAGAGCGAGCCACCGGGTGCACTGATCTGCGGTGAAGACTCCTGACAGGAGTGAGCATCGCCCGAATCGCAATAGCTTTTGTCAAAAATCTCTGACGAGCGAGCGACGCGCTGACAGCGCGGACGGGAGCTCCGACCTGCACGGGAGACGCATGCGGCTCTTCATCCTCGGCCTTGGCTACAGCGCCCGGCATTTCGTCCGCAGGTTCGGCGGCAGCTTCTCGCATGTCGCCGGCACGGTACGCGATCCCGCCGAGCGAGACGACCTGGCCGGCATCGAGCTGCACGGTTTTTCCGGCAGCCGTCCGGCTGATGCGACGGTCGACCGTCTCCGCGAGGCAGATGTCCTTCTGACCTCCATCCCGCCCGGCAGCACCGGCGATCCCGCCGTCGCGGTGCTCGGCGATGCGCTCGCGACAAGCCGCCGCAAGATCGTCTATCTCTCCACCATCGGCGTCTACGGCGATCACGCCGGCGGCTGGGTCGACGAGAGCACGCCGCCGCAGTCTTCCCTCGATCGCGCGCGGATGCGCGTCGCAGTGGAGCAGGCCTGGATGGCGACGGCGCACGGCAATGTCGCGATCCTCCGTCTTGCCGGCATCTACGGTCCCGGCCGCAACGCGCTGGTAACGCTGCGCAGCGGGACGGCGAGACGCATCATCAAGCCCGGCCAAATCTTCAACCGCATCCATGTCGATGACATCGCAAGCGCGATCATGGCCGCGATCCGGCATCAGGACGGCGGCACCTGGAACGTCTGCGACGACGAACCCGCGCCGCCGCAGGACGTGATCACCTATGCCGCGCAGCTCATGGGCGTCGCGCCGCCCGCTGAAGAGGCCTTTGCAACCGCGGAGATGTCGGCGATGGCGCGCAGCTTCTATGCCAGCAGCGCCCGCGTCTCCAATGCGAGATTGAAGCGCGAGCTTGGTGTCGCGCTCGTCTACCCGACCTATCGGCACGGCCTCGATGCACTGTGGCATGATGGCGAGGCAAAGCTTGTGCCCTGAGACAAAAGGGCGGCCGATGGGCCGCCCTTTGGAATTCTGCATCAGCTCAACACGCCATATTTCCTGAACCAGGCTTGCGCCTGCTTCCAGCCATCCTCCGCAGCGTCCTTGCGGTAGCTGCCGCGATAGTCGGCATGGAAGCCGTGGGGCGCGTCCGGATAGATCTTGAATTCGGCCGTTTTCTTGTTCTGCTCGAGCGCCGCCTTGAGCTGCTCGACCTGCGCCACGGGAATGCCGGTGTCGGCGCCGCCATAGAGGCCAAGCACCGGTGCCTTCATCTCGGGCGCGAGCTGCAGCGGACCCGACGACGTCGGCTGTCACGGTGGTTTCAATGCTCAATGGTCGATCCTTCCTGATGAGTGCCCAATGTCTTGCCCTGATCCTTCAGGCGACGCATTCGCCAATAATTGACAGCGAAACGCAAATCACCAGGGTGCGAGCTTTCGCCACGGTCAGACCTTGCGAGTCCTGGCCGGCGCCCACTCCAGCATCAGGCTCATCGCGAGAAGCCCGACGCATGTCGCGGCCAACTCACCACGAGTTGCCGCCGGCGCGCTGAGGGCCGAGGCATGGCACGCAATGCGTCCCATGGGGGCGTCACGGCAAGCTCCTCCAGTTCGCATCTTGAATCTCAGGCACGCTTACGCGCTCTCGCGGCTCATTTCGCCCGAGCTTTGCTTGGTCACTCCACCCTCTTCGTCCAAGAGGGTGCAGGGAAGACCGGGTGCCGACCTCGCACCCGCGGTCCGCTGCGCGAGATGTAGCGCAGGAAAAGACCGCACAGCAGCATACAGGTGGTGCCGATCACTCGGCCTTCCCTGCGCGATGGGTTGACGGCTTATGCCGTGCTCTCCCGGGAGCCGAATTCCTTCTGGCCTCCCTCGCCCCGCGAATTGGCGATGCACTTCACCCGGTTGGGCTCCTTGCACCTCCGCGACAGGCTTGACCGTAGCGACGACGGCCGGAACCACACGGTTTTGCCGTACGCGCGCTCATCTGATGCCACAGGGTCTCGCGGCAGTGTGCACACGCGCCGCAAGAATGTTGGCGAGACGAACATCACAGCGCCGTTCGTCCGCACGCGGTTTCGGGCTCACAGGGACTACCCGCCCTGCCCGCACCTCTCGTGCCGACGCTGCCGCGTCCACCGCATCCCCGGCCGCAATTCGTGACGACGTACGATCGCCCCTCAAGGATGAGCCCGGGATGGGCGACACATACGCTATTTCCGAATTTCGGTAAAGGGGAATATTTCCGCCGACGCGGCTTGACAGCCCGCGCCGCTGTTTTGCCCGTCGGGGAGGCTTTACTGCGCGCCCGATCCGCCCTGCACGATTTTCTCGTTCAGCTTCTGGTCGACGATGTCGACGGTACGGTCGATCTCGACATTGGGCGTGCCGAGTTGATGCGAGATCAGCTTCACCAGCAGGTCGACGCGCTCGATGAACGGCGCGCCGCTCGCAACCGCGCGCGCCGCCGACGACGGCTTCAGCAGGCTTTCCGCAGCCTTGGCGTATTTCGCGAACGGCACCTGGTCTTCGGGATCGGCGCCGAGACGGCGGGCGATGGCATCGACATGGTCGTAGATCGTCTGCGAGCGTGCGAGATCGCCGTGCACGGCGTCGCGGATCGACTGCGGATCATTCGGCGTGATGCAGCGATAATTGCCGGTGAGCAGCATCGACCATTTCGCCAGCGGCACGAACAGTGACGAGAACACCTTCAGCTTCACCGGCACGTCCTTGCCGTCGAGCGTCACCGCGTCGATGTCGGCCTCCAGCTCGCGCAGCACCTTGTTGTGCGTCTCGTCGGCGAAGGCCGAGGCCTTGAAGTTGGTGGGCAGGCCGACGTGCAGCACGTTCGCCGCGTCCTCCGGCGGACGGAAGGCCTGCGGGTCAGGCGAGCACAACGTCACCAGGCCGGGCTCGAACCGTTCCCACACCTGCGCATTGGTGTAGGCCTCATCGAGATCCATGTCTGATAGCGCCGGGATGCGCTTGAGATAAGGCAGCGGCGGCATGTTCATGATCGACAGGCACGGCAGCTTCGCCGCGGCGATCTTGACCATCAGCATGCGGACGGTGTGGTTGGTGTATTGCGGCTCCTGCATCGCGAGGCCAACCATGTCGTAGCGGGCCAGGTCGACATTCTGCGGGGTCACGGCGTCGAGCTTGCCGGGCAGGTCGCGCGAGAAGATCGCGCGGTGCACCGCCTCGTCGCGCAGCTTGATGCGCACCTCGGTGCCGTCGCGGTTGATCAGCTCCGCGGTCCTGGCGCGGCAGACCAGGGTCACGTTATGCCCGGCCATCAGCAGCTTGGTGCCCAGCAGGGAGCCGTAAGAAGCCCCCAGAATCAGAATGTTGCGCGCCATGTTCGGCCCCCTCGATATCCGTGTGAAATTTTTCAGCCCCGGCCATCGTCCGCAGGTGCGTTGCAGCATGTAAGGCAGACGGGGGGAGGATGACAACTGGGATAATGCATACAAAGACGCGCCCGATATTCCATCACATGGAGAGTCGGCGCAGCGGCCTTGCATTGACTGCGGTTTAACCGAAATTCAGATCGATCGCGCACCGCGCCTTCAGTCCGGTCCGCACTTCTACGGCCTTCAAATCCCAGGTAAAATTCCGCCGTGGGCAACGCGGGGTGTTCCTGCGTGTTTCGCTCGACGCATCCCGATCCGATTGATAAGCCCCTTGCCGCTGATGATGGGGCTTGAGTCGGGGACATGACGGTTGCGATCGAGATCGGGCTGACCACGGCGGGCGCCGGGGCGGCCATGGACCTCGAGGAACTCCTGGCGACCCGTCTCCTGGTGCAGGGCAATTCCGGCTCCGGCAAGTCGCATCTGCTCAGGCGCCTGCTGGAGCAGAGCGCGCCCTGGGTGCAGCAGGCCATCATCGACCCCGAAGGTGATTTCGTTACGCTGGCTGATCGCTTTGGGCATCTCGTGATCGCCGCCGAGGATCATACCGAGCGCGGCCTTCAGGTTGCCGGCGAGCGCGCCCGGCTGCATCGGGTCTCCACCGTGCTCAATCTCGAAGGGCTGGATGCCGAGAACCAGATGCGGCGCGCGGCAGCCTTCCTCGGCGGCCTGTTCGACGTCGAACGCGAACATTGGTACCCGATGTTGGTGGTCGTCGACGAGGCGCAGCTGTTCGCGCCGGCCGTTGCGGGCGAAGTCTCAGACGAGGCGCGCAAGCTCTCGCTCGGCGCCATGACCAATCTGATGTGTCGCGGCCGCAAGCGCGGACTTGCCGGCATCATCGCGACGCAACGTCTGGCCAAGCTCGCCAAGAACGTCGCGGCCGAGGCCTCGAACTTCCTGATGGGCCGCACCTTCCTCGACATCGACATGGCGCGTGCCGCCGATCTGCTCGGCATGGAACGGCGGCAGGCGGAAGCCTTTCGCGATCTCGAACGCGGGCAGTTCATGGCGCTGGGACCTGCGCTGTCGCGCCGCCCGCTGC
The DNA here is from genome assembly GCF_054058595.1 of Bradyrhizobium sp. USDA 4472. Taxonomy (NCBI): domain Bacteria; kingdom Pseudomonadati; phylum Pseudomonadota; class Alphaproteobacteria; order Hyphomicrobiales; family Nitrobacteraceae; genus Bradyrhizobium; species Bradyrhizobium sp. USDA 4472. The sequence goes on along the minus strand of NZ_JBSSAM010000001.1, from coordinate 4,180,973 downwards.
GGCTGAACATCGGCCCGACCGAAACCAGCCCGCGCAATTCGACGCCGCGGCTGATGCCGCTGCCGGAGGCGACGCTTGAAGATGCACGCGCGGTGATCCTGGCCGCGCCGCCGCCGGATGCCAGCCGGCCGCAGCGCCGGCCCGCGCCCGACCTGCTCGAACAGCTTCGCGCGGCGAAGGCGGCAGCGCCTGAGACCAGCCCCGAAGTGGTCGATATCCCCGTCAGTGCCGAGGAACTCGCGGAGCGGCGCGAGCGCGTGGATCGCACGTTGCGCGCCGTGCTGGCCGCGCCCGATGCCGGTTTCCGCGCCATCGGCGTGCTCTATCAGGAATTCGTGGTCCGCTGCCGCATCGAAGGTCTCGGTGCGTCCGTGCCCGACTTGAGCGAATTCCGCCGCATGCTGACGCATGCGCGCGCCGGGCTCGGCGCAGAGATCGCCGAGGACGATGCCTGGCAGGAAGTGACGCTGCGCGCCTCGATCCTGCCCGACGACATGCAGGGCGTGTTCATGATGATCGCGCGCGCCGCGAAGGAAGGCTGGCCCTGCCCCGGCGATGCCGCGATCGCCCGCGCTTACGGCTCGCATTCGCTGCGAAGAGCCCAGCGCCTGCTCGGCTACATGGAGGAGCAGGGCCTGATCGTGGTCCAACTCGACGGCGGCGGGCGCCGGTTCGTCACGCTGGTGGAATTGGCCTGGGCCACTGCGCCTGGTGATCCCAATGGCGACGATCAGCCGGCGGAGCAGGTGGCGGGCGCTGCGTCGGCCTGATCGTATAACCACGAAGAAGATGCGCTCCCTCTCCCGCTTGCGCGAGAGTCAAGGAGACCGCGGCACTAGAACGCCCCAGCCACGGTGAGCCGAAACGTCAGTGGCTCGACCGGGTGCAGCACGTAGTCCATCACGCCATTGCCGAGCAGGCGGCGATAGCCAAAGCTGCCGACCGTCAACTGCGCAAGGCCCCTTTCGGTCCGGTCGATCAGGCCGATATGGATGCTGCCGACCGAGGCGAAATCGCCTTCGTCAGCGAAGTATGGCCCCTTGCGCACGTCCATCGCGCCGATGGTTTCCGGGATCAGCCAGTTCAGATCGGCATAGCCCTGGCCATGCGCGTGGGTACGCATGTTGACGGGGACGCCGTCGACGGTGATGGCGAGATCGGTGCCATGATCGAGATTATAGCCGCGCAGAAAATACTGGTTGGCTTTGCCTTCGCCGGAATGCTGGGTGGCGATCAGCCCCGGCACGGCTTCGAGCGCCTCACCCGGACGCGTAAATGCGCGCGCGTTGAGCTCCTCGCCGGAGATTGTGAGTTCGCTCGCCATGCTCGGCGCGCCCGTTGGGCCGGAGGCAACGCCAACCGCCGCTGGTGGCGGCTGCATGAGGACAGGGCGCGGCGCCGCAGCCGGCCTCATCGTGCGTCGCGAAGGCGACGGCTTCTTTCGATGCGGCGCCTCGCCGCCGATCACCTCAATCGGCGGCAACTCGCTCTGCGGGAAGGCGTTGCCGGCATAGGTGACAAGAACGACAGCCGGGAGCGCCGCGAGAACGACGCGGCGCTCAGGCCGCCTCGGTCGCATCGAGACCATCGGCGCCTCGCGCATCCGCAAACATGCGGCGGTAGAGCACGCTCGAGACGAGCCAGGCGATTCCGAACAGCGCGATCACAGCGAAGCCGACGTTCGCGAGCGATTCGTTGAGGCCATTGACCAGCGCCCACACGCCACCCGAGAGACCCAGCCGATCGGCGATCAGGCCAAGCGCCTCGATGCCGCCGATGAGCAGCGCGACCGCCACGGAGGCGCCTGTTATGGTGAGGTTGTACCAGAGCTTGCGCATGGGATCGACGAAGGCCCAGCGATAGGCGCTGACCATCAGTGCGGAGTCGGCGGTATCGATCAACGCCATGCCTGATGTGAACAGCGCGGGGAAGACCAGGATATCGGCAAGAGATGCGCCGCGCGCGGCTTCGGTAGCGGAGATGCTGAGCAGGCCGATCTCCGTCGCGGTGTCGAAACCGAGCCCGAACAAGAGGCCGAGCGGAAACATGTGCCAGGGTTTCGTCACCAGGCGGAACATCGGCCCGAGCAGCCGTGCGAGAAGGCCGCGATGGGCGAGCAGCGCCTCCAACCCCGCAGCGTCATGAACGCCCTGCTTTCGCGCCGTGCGAAACGTCCGCCACAGGCCGGCGAAGATCGCGAGGTTGATGGCGGCGATCACCAGCAAAAACAGCGCCGACACCGAGGTGCCGATCAGGCTGCCGATATCCTTCAGCAGGCTGTCGCCGCCAAGGCCGACGACGCCGAGCGCGAGCAGCATGGTTGCAACCACCACGACAGTGGAATGGCCGAGCGCGAAATAGAGGCCGACGCTGCGCGGCGCATCGCCTGATTGCATCAGCTTGCGCACGACATTGTCGATCGCCGCGATGTGGTCGGCATCGACGGCGTGGCGCAGGCCGAACACCCAGGCGAGCAGCGCGGTCGCCATCACCGCTGGCCGGTCGCCGAACGCCGCAAAAGCCCAGGCCCATGCGGCGATGTTGACCACGACAAGCCCGCCGAACAGCAGCACCATTCTGGGCTCGGCCGCCCGCACAGACACAGACCATCTCGTCACGACACGTATTCCCGCCGCACGCCTTCATTCCGCCAATGGTATGATCTTTTCAGAAATTTATCACACTGACCAGCCCCGGCTGCCACGCGATCACCGCATATGCGGATTTGCGGGAGGCCGTCATGCCCGGGCTTGTCCCGGGCATCCACGCCGTTGGCGCAGCAAACACAGGCGTGGGTGGCCGGGACCTAGGCGAGCGGAAGCGACGCCGTCCTTCGGACGGCTATGCCCGGCCATGGCGATGTGGGCAGCAGTGCCCTTTACGCCGCCTCGGAGCCGCCGAGATAGGCATCGCGCACGCGGGGATCGTCCTTCAGCGCCCGCGCTGCGCCCGAGAGCACGATCTTGCCGGTCTGGAGCACATAGGCCTCGTGGGCGATCTCGAGCGCGAGGCTGGCGTTCTGCTCGACCATGAAGACCGAGACGCCCTCCTGGTTGATGGTGCGGATCAGCTCGAGCACGCGGTCGACATAGAGCGGCGACAGGCCCATGGTCGGTTCGTCCATCACGATCAGGCTGGGACGGCTCATCAGTGCCCGCGCCATCGCGACCATCTGCTGCTCGCCGCCGGACAAGGAGCCCGCGCGCTGCGACAGCCGCTGGCCGAGCCTTGGAAACAGCGTCAGCATCCTGTCGAGATCCCGCGCCACCGCATCGCGGTCGTTGCGCACGAAAGCGCCCATCAGGATGTTTTCGCGCACGCTCATGTCCGCGAACAGCCGCCGCGCCTCCGGCACCGAGGCGATGCCGCGGCGGACGATCTGCGGCGTGGTCAGCCCGATCAGCGAGGCGCCGTCGAACGTCACCTCGCCCGAGCGCGGCTTCACCAGGCCCAGAATGATCTTCATCGTCGTCGACTTGCCGCTGGCATTGCCGCCGAGCAGGCACACGATGTGGCCGCGGCCGACCGTGATCGACAGGTCGAAATGCACCTGCGCCTGGCCATAGAACGTGTTGACGTTGGACAACACCAGCAGAGGTTCGGGTGCGCTCGTCGTCATGCCGCGCTCTCCTGCTCTGCCCCGCCTGACAGGCCGTGGCCGAGATAGGCTTCGATCACCTTGGGATCATTACGCACCTGTTCGCCCGGCCCTTCCGCGATCTTCCGGCCCTCGTCCATGACGATGACGCGGTCGGACAGGCGCATCACCATCTCCAGCTTGTGCTCGATCAGGAGAATGGTCAGCCCTTCCGCTTTCAATTCGGCGACAAGCGCCTGCATCTCCGCGGTCTCGCTCGGGTTCATGCCGGCGGTCGGCTCGTCCAACAGCAACAGGCGCGGCTTCAGCGCCAGCGCGCGCGCAATCTCGACGCGGCGGCGGTTGGCGTAGGAGAGGCTGTAGGCGGGCTGATCGATCCGCGGCAGCAGCCGCTCGCCGAAGCGCGCGAGAATGGCTTTGACCTCTTCGCGTAGCCGCTCTTCCTCTGCCTTGACGCCGGCTGGCCGCAGCAGCGCCAGTCCCAACTCGAGCAGCGGTCCGATGACAGGCACCGCGGGCTTCACCGCACGCAAGCGCGTATGGGCGCCGATCAGGACATTGTCCATGACGCTGAGATTGCCGAAGACACGGCCGAGCTGGAACGTGCGCGCGATGCCCCGCGCGGCGAGCCGTTCGGGCGAGAGACCCGTGATGTCCTGTCCTTCAAAGTTGACAGTGCCTGCATCCGGCCGGTCGAGCCCGGTGACGAGATTGAACAGCGTCGTCTTGCCGGCACCGTTCGGGCCGATGATGCTGACGAGCCCGCCCTTGGCGAGATCGAGATCGATATTGTCGACCGCCGTCAGGCCGCCGAAGCGGCGCGTGAGCTCGCGCAGGGACAACAGTGGTTCGGTCGCCTCCGCCATCAGATCGTCCCCAACAGGCCCTGCGGCCTGAACCGCACGAGCAGCAAGAGGACGATGCCGTAGATCAGGATGCGGTACTCGGCCGCGATCCGGAAGATCTCGGGCAGGCCGACCAGCGCCACCGCGCCGACGATGGCGCCGACGACATTGCCGAGGCCGCCGAGGATCACGACGGTCAGCGCGAGGATCGATTGCTGCGTGTTGAAGGTCTCATGGTTGATGTAGGAATAGAGATGCGCGGCGATGCCACCGCTGACGCCCGCGGCAAACCCGCCGAAGATGAAGGCCAGCGATTTGTAGCGATTCAGGCTGATCCCATAGGCGCGCGCGGCAATGTCGTCATCGCGGATGGCGCGAAAGCTGCGGCCGAGATGCGAGCCGAGCAGGCGCGCCTGGAGCAGCGCCAGCACGACCATCACCGCAAAGGCGAACCAGTATACCGAGGCCGGGCTGATCAGATCGTAGCCGAACAGCGACAGCGGCGGGATACCGGAAATGCCGATGGGCCCGCGCGTGACGCTCTCCCAGTTCAGGATCACCAGAGACACGATCTCGCCGATGGCGAGCGTCGCGATCGAGACGTAGTGCCCGCGCAGGCGGAACGAGGGCGAGATCAGCAGCGTGCCGAGCGCGGCACTCATCAGGCCGCCGGCGATGATGGCGAGACCGACGGGAACGTTCAAGGTCAGCGACAGCAGCGCAGACGTATAGGCGCCGATCGCAAGCAGCGCGGCGTGGCCAAGCGAGACCTGCCCGATCGTGCCGGCGACGAGCGTGAGGCTCAGCGCGAGCATGCCGAGCAGCCAGGCATTGATCAGCGTCTGCAGCACGTAGAAGGACACCGGCAGCAGTGGCAGGCTCGCGAACAAGGCGACCGCGACAGCCACGCCCCAGCGCGGAATTCGCACCGGCCGGCTCGGCGCGATGAAGGTGCCGGTCAGCGGCTCCGGCGGCGCCTGTCGCGCGCTGGCGAACAGGCCGTTCGGGCGCAGCACGAGAACGAGGACGAGCAGCAAGAAGGCGAACAGGTTTCGGTAACTGGTACCGAACACGGCGACGCCGTAGCTCTCGACCAGTCCCAGCAACAGGCTTCCGACCACCGCGCCCGGCACGTTGCCGGCGCCGCCAACGACCTCGGCGACGACGCCCTTCAGCGTCGCCTGCAGGCTCATCGCGGTGTCGATCTGGTTGTAGTACATGCCGACCAAGAGGCCCGAGACGCCGCCGAGCGCAGCCGCAATGCCGAACACCGTCTGGTTGACGCGGTTGACGTCGACGCCCATCTGCATCGCCGCGTCGCGGTCCTGCGAGGCCGCACGCACCGCCCAGCCGAGCTTGGTATAGCGCAGAAACACGAACAGCAGCAGCGCGCTGGAGATGCCGACGCCCGCGATCAGGAGATCAAGGGGGCCGATGGTGCCGCCGCCGACCTGGAAGCGGACATCCGGCAACTGGCTCGGCAACGCGCGCGGATTGGGCGAGAAGCTCAGCATGACCAGCTGGTCGAGCACGAAGCTGATGCCGATCGTCGCCAGCAGCGGCGCGATCCGGACCGAGTTCTGCAGCGGGCGTAGACCAAACCGCTCGATGATCAGCCCGACCAGCGCCGCCACGAGCGCGACGAAGATGATGGTGAGCGGCAGTGGGGTGTGCAGCTGCACCACCGCGACCCAGCCGATATAGGCGCCGACGAGATAGATCGAGCCCTGGGCGAAGTTGATCAGCCGGCTGACGCCGAAGATCAGCGCGAGCCCGACCGCAACGAGGGCGTAGACGTTACCGACGATCAGCCCGTTGATGGTGTAGTCGAGCCAGGAAGACACGCAGGGTTCCTAATGAAGGGAGAAAGGCCGAGGCCGGCGCCCCGGCCATCATGTCAGGTCGGCTTGCCGTCCCAAAGGGCGAACTGACCCTTGCGCACGACGAGCTCGGCATTCATCGCGCCGTTGATGCGACGGGTCGCGACGTTGAACGTCGCGCTGCCGAAGATCACGCTCGGGACGTCCTTGACCTTGGCGAAGGCATCGCGGATCGCCTTGCGGTCGGTGCCGCCGATCCTCACCACGGCGGCTGCCATGTTCATGGCGTCATACGCGTAGGCGTTGAAGGCATCCGGCTCGAGCCCGTTGTACTTCTTCTTGAAGCCGGCGATGAATTTCTGCACCTCGGGCCGGGGGTCCTCCGGGAAGTAGCGCGTGCCGACATGGACGTCCTCGACAGCTTCGCCGCCCAGCTCCAAAAATTTCGGCGAGTAGACCGAACTTGCGGCGCAGATCACCTGCTTCAGCCCGACCTGCCGGGCCTGGCGCGCGATCAGGGCACCATCGGAATAATAGGAGATCAGGATCAGACCATCCGGGTTGGCATCGCGCACGCGCACCAGCGTGGAGCGGAAGTCGCGCTCCTCGGCGATATAGCCCTCGGTGATGACGATCTCCGCGCCATATTCCTTGGCGGCGTTGTTGAAATAGTCGCGGCTGGTGCGGCCCCAATCGGTGTTGAGATGCAGCACCGCAAGTCCTCTTCAGCCCCAGCTTCTTCACCGCATAGCGCGCCAACAGCGGCTGCTCGTCGGCCTGGCTGACCGACGTGCTCCACATGAAATCGCCGCCCTTGGTGAAGTCAGGATGCGAATTGGTGAAGCCGAACTGCACGAGACCGCCGCGCTGATAGATCGGCGAAGCCGCCATGGAAGCGGGGCTGGAGAAGTCGCCGAGCTCCATGACGATCTTGGGATCGGACACGAATTTCTGGGCGATCGCCACCGACTGGCGCGGATCGCTTTGGCTGTCCTCGAACTGATAGGCGAGCTTGCGGCCGTTGATGCCGCCGGCGGCCTGGATCTCGTCGAGCGCGAGATCGAAGCCCTGCTTCCATTGCGTGCCATATTGCGCGTTCGGCCCCGTGAGAGGACCGCTGACGCCGAGCAGGATGGGATCGGTGCTGTCGGCGAAGGCAGCGCGCGAGAGCGCTGTTCCTGCGACTGCGGCGGCGAGCGAGCCCTTGACCAGGGTTCGACGATTGATGTTGCTCATGCACGGCTCCATCCACTCAGGTGTTGAAACAGATTACTTCGAAGGCTCGCCGAGCGACAGCATCAGCCGGTTGGCCCAGTTGAAGAACGAGGCGCCGTTGATGACGTCGACGATCTCGGTGTCGTCGAGGCCGACGCTGCGCAGCTCCGCGATATTGTCGGGGCCGAAGGCGATCGGCGTCGACGCCAGCGCCACCGAAGCCTTGACCACGGCGTTCCAGCGCCCGCCGAGATCGGCATTGACGCCTTCGTCGAGCAGCTTCTGAACGTCATCGCGGCGCTTGGAATAGGTGCTGGCGAAGCGCGCATGCACCGAGGCGCAATAGATGCAGCCGTTGTAGCGCGAGGTCGCAGCCGCTGCGAGCTCGCGCTCGGCGCGCGGCAGGCCGTCCGCGACGTTGTAGAAAATGTCCTTGTCGGTCTTGGTACGGGCTTCCAGAACCTCGGGGTCCCGCACCAGCAGGCGGAAATATTCCGACTTGGCGCGGGCGCGATCGACCAGGCCAGCATAATGCCGCTCGGTGAGATCTGCCTCGGGCAGCGGCTCGATCCAGGAGACCCAACCGAGCTCATCCTGGGTGAAGACGACGGGCGGATTGACGGTGGCGCTCATGATGCAGCCTCCCCTTATGCGTTCGCGTTCGCGGCCGCGAGCGTGCGCAGGCCGCTGACGACCCGCACCTGGAACGACAGGAACGCGACGAGTTGCGAGAAGGTGACGATGCCGGTGTTCGACCAGCCGGCGGCCAACAGCGCCTTCATGTCAGTAGAGGCCGCGTCGCGCGGCCGAAACACCAGCAGGTGCGCGTGCTCGAGCGCCGCGGTGAGCCTGTTGCCGAGAACGGACTTGCCCGCCGCGCTCACGCGATAAATCAGACCAGCCGTGTTCTCGACCGACAGCGGGCCGGCCGGATACGAGCCATAGGGACCCGACGTCTTGCCCCGCGCGATCTCGGCGTCAACGGCATCGAGCAGGGCCGCTCCCCCCGTGCTCGTCGCAAGCTTGTCGCGATAGAAGGTCGCAACGGGAGATTCGCCATGCAGCCCGGCCACGAAAGCTGCGACCGCCGCGCGTTCGAGCAGCGAAAAGTCGCCGGCATCGATCGGCTCGAACAGCGAGAGATAGCTCTTCTGCGCGTTCTCGCGCGCTTGCAGGCGCTTGGCGCGGATGGCGTCCAGCGCCGATCCCGGTTGGATGCCGGCCAGTTTGTCGATGATATCAGTCGTCACCATCATTCAGCCTCGTGCAATTCCCTCAATCCGGCTAGCCAGCCAGCGCCACGTCGGGCGCGGTGCGGGCCCAGCCCAATGCCGGCGCGACCTTTTCTGCGACCAGCTCGATCGAGCGCAGGACGTAGGGATGCGGCGCATCGACCGAATGGACCTGGAACACCAGATCAGTCACCCGCTCCAGCGTCGCATCCGTGCGCAGCGAGGCAATGACCTCGTCGGCGCCGCCGACATGGGTGTCGAACGCTGTGATCATCTCCTCCAGCGTCTCGCCGGGAGCAAGGTGACCGCTCTTCATGAACTGCGGCAAAGCGCGCCGCAGGCCGATATCCGCAAGCCGCATCGCCTCGCGATGCTCATCGGCGACGAACACGCTGCGCGAGGCCATGATGCGCGGCTCGGCGCCCCTTGGCAGCGCGGCGAGATAGGCATCGATGATCGGGTTCTGGATCTCGGCGAGCGTGGCCGTCGGCGCGTCCTTGGCCCGCGGCTGGGTGCGCGACAGCAGCAGGCCGTCGCCGGCCTTGCCGGCGCGCGCGCCGCCCGCCACCGAGAATGTCGCCTGCCAGATGCGCTTGTCCAGTTGCGGCCGCTGCGGATAGAGCGTGTCGCCGCCGTCGAGCTGCTTGCCGGTCAGCGCCCTGCGGACGACCTCCAGATTGCGCGCAAATATCTCGTTGCGCTGGGTGCCGTCGAGGCCGAACGCGGCAAAGGCCGACGGATTGCCGCCGGTTCCGACGCCGAGCTCGAACCGCCCGTTGCAGAGCAGATCCAGCACCGCGGCGTCCTCCGCCACCCGCACCGCGCTCTCCAGCGGCAAGGTGACGATGCCGGTGCCCAGGCGGATGCGCGAGGTTTGGGCTGCGACATAGCCGAGGAAAGTGAAAGGCGACGGCAGTCCGCCCTCCCGCTCGTGAAAATGGTGCTGCGCGATCCACGCGGAATCGAGGCCGGCCTTCTCGGCGCGGACGATCTGCTCGGCAGCGAAGCGATAGCGTTCCGCCGGGGGGGCTTCATCGAGAAGCCGCGTGAAAAATCCCAGGCGTTTCAAGTTTGCAAAACGTTTCATACGACCCCTGTCGGGCGAGGATGGTCCTCGATGATGTCGGTTGCTGAGGCGTAAGACAAGCGGGCAATGCGCAGGGCTGCCCGCCGCGACGGCGCCTCCGCGCCGGACCCCCGCTGGGCAGAACTGCCTACCAGCTCGGCAGCACCGCGCCCTTGAACTTGGCGAGGACGAACTCCTTCACCTCGGGCGTATGGTAGCTGTCAACCAGGATCTTGACCCAAGGCTTGTCCTTGTCGGCGCTGCGCACCGCGATCAGGTTGACATAGGGACCCTTGGGGTCCTCGCGCAGGATCGGGTCCTTGACCGGATCGAGGCCCGCCTGGGTTGCATAATTGGTGTTGATCGCGGCCGCGTCGACGTCGTCGAGCGCGCGCGGGGCCTGGGCCGCGTCGACCTCGATGAACTTCAGCTTCCTGGGATTCTCGATGATATCGAGCACCGTCGGTTTGAAGCCCACCCCGTCCTTCAGCTTGATCACGCCGTTGTCGCGCAGCAACAGCAGCACGCGGCCGCCATTGGTCGGATCGTTGGGGATCGAGATCTTGCCGCCGTCGGGAATATCGGCGAAGGCCTTGTGCTTCTTCGAATAGACGCCGATCGGGAAGTTCACGGTGAGGCCGACCGACTCGATCTGGTAGCCGCGATCAGCCTTCTGGTTGTCGAGATAGGGCTGGTTCTGGAACGAATTGGCCTGGATGTCGCCGGCATCGAGCGCGGCGTTCGGCACCACATAGTCGGAGAATTCGATGAGCTGGATGTCGAGGCCCTGCTGGGCCGCGATCGGCTTCACCGCCTCGAAGATCTGCGCATGCGGCCCGGGCGTCACGCCGATCTTGATGGTCTCGGCGGAGCTTGCTGCCGACCATGCGGCAAGCGCGGTTGCGATGATCAGGGCGGAACGAAACGACATCTTGGTCTCCATGACTCAAAAGACTGAGCGGAACCGTATTCGCTTCTCCGCCGGGCGAAATCAATGAAATGAAAATCCATATTGACCGGCCAGGACGGGCAACGCTTCTCCGTTCGCCGCCAAACAGGAAACGAACGCAGATTGCGGCAGGTGCAGACCGTCCGCAAGCCCTGCTAGGCGCGCGGCTCGGCGCGCCATGTCGACGGCGAAACCATGATCAGCACGCAGATCACGGCGGAAGCCGCGAGCGACACCGTGACCATGGCGGCAAGCCCTGTCATTCCTGCGCCGAAATACGCGACCGCAATCCAGCCGCCGCCGGCCGCGATCAGGATGCGCGCGACCCCGGACGCGAGCGGGCCCATCGCCCGACCCGCACCCTGCGCGGCGAACGAGGTGACGAAGCCAAAGCCCAGCGCCGCATAGGCCGGTGCCACGATGCGCAAGTACGTCATGCCCTCGTTGACGACGTCGGCGTCGCCGCTAAAGAGATGCAGCCACGCCGTTGGAAAAATCGCGACCAGGAGGCCGATGGACCCCGTCATGATCATGCCGGCGGCGCCGCTGATCCAGCCGATCCTTTGGGCCCGCGCGGTCTGGCCTGCGCCCATGTTGACGCCGACCATGGTCAGCGTCGCCGTGCTGATGCCGAACAGCAGCGGGATCATGATGTAGTCGAGCCGCGAGGCGATGCCGTAGCCGGCGAGTGCCGAGGTGCCGAACAGGCCGACCGCACCGGTGACGAGGATGACGGTGAGATTGGTCAATACGGCGTTGAACGCGGTCGGGATACCGACCTTGAGCATGTCGCCGAAAATTTTTGCGCGCAAGGGCACGATGTGCAGCCGCAAGCCGGATGCACCCGAGGACATGTAGCGCAGCAGGAACAGCATCGCCGCGCCATAATAGAGGCCGAAGGCGAGGCCGGCGCCGGCAATGCCGAGGCTTGGAATGGGCCCGAAACCGAAGATCAGCAGCGGCGAGACGGGAATCGTCACGATCGCGCCGATCAGGGTGACCAGCGCAGGCACCTTGACGTTGCCCGAGCCGCGCAACGCCGCCGCCTGGAGATTGACGATCCACGCCGGAATGGCTCCGGCGAAGAGATTGTCGGAATAGGCAATGGCGGCGTCGAGCGCGCCGTCGCGGCCGCCGAGCAGGCGAAAGAGCGCCGGGCCCCCGAGGTTAGCCCCCAGCGTGAACAGCGCGCCCGCGATGATCGCGAGCACGATGGCGTGGAACAAAGCGGCGTCGGCATCGTCGCGGCGGCCGGCGCCGACCGCACGCGCCACGGACGAGGCGACGCCGGAGCCTAATCCGCCATTCGACATCATCGTCATCAGCATGAAGATCGGGAACACCATCGCGGCGCCGGCCAGCGCATCGGTGCCGAGATAGCCGACATAATAGGCCTCCGCGATATTGACCGCGGTCTGCGCCACCAGGACCGTCACCGTCGGCAGCGCCAACTTGAGCAACGTCGGAAGGATGGGCGCGGTCAGAAGCGCGGTGCGACGCTGATCGGCGGTCGCGGCCGCCGGGCGAGGCGCGGCCAGCTGGCGCGCCGGGGCCTCCAGCGCGGACAAGGGCGGGGCGGCGTCTTCGACTGACATTGCCATATTCCTCGTTTGGCTTCCGGGGCCGCCGCCGATCTGACGACCATTGCATTATGCCCATAATGTATTATTATGATCGTAATGCAATAGCAAATCGCTCACGATCCCGTGGCCGCCGTCGAGGCTGACCATGGGAGGGGATCGAGGCCCATGCGCTACGACAAGGGACACAAGGACGAGACCCGCCGGCACATCCTCGATGTCGCCTCAACGCAGTTTCGCGAGAGTGGCATTGCCGCGGTCGGCCTCGCCGGCATCATGGCGGAGGCGGGCCTTACCAATGGCGCCTTCTACTCGCACTTCGCCTCGAAGGAGGAGCTGGTGCGGGAGGTGCTGATCGACGCGCTCACCCGGCGCGAGGAGCGGCACAGGGACAATCTGGAGAACGGCGTAGCGCTCGAGACCACGATCCGCGAGTATCTTTCGACGCGGCACCGCGACCGCGCCGGCACGGGCTGCCCGACCGCGGCGCTGGCCGCCGAGATCGCACGGCATCCGAAGGCAACGCGTGATGCCTTCACCAGAAAGGTCGCCGACATCATCGTGCTGATGGCGGAGCAGATCAGGCAGGGCTCGCCGGAACAGCGGCGGCGCAAGGCCATCACGATCTATGCGACCATGGTCGGTGCGCTGCAATTGGCTCGCGCCGTCAACGACAAGCCGCTGTCCGACGAGATCCTGGAGAATGCGGTGGAGGCAGCAGTTGCGACGGCGAACGCGCGTTGAGGCGTCCGACCCGCTACACCGGATCGAACGCGCGGATCGGCGGCAGATTGCCGGTGAACTTCTCCACCTCGATCGTGGTGAGCTGGCCGGTGCAGCCTTGCGCAAAGGACGAGGTGCCGACGTCGCGCGTCAGCACGTTCGGATTGCCGTGGACGCAGAGCGGCGCCTCGTCTTCCGGGTCCATCGGATCATACCAGGCGCCGGTCGGCAGCTGCACCACACCGGCCGCGATGTCCTCGGTGACATGCACCGCGGCCAGGCACGCGCCGCGTTCGTTGAACAGGCGGATGACATCGCCGTCCACGATGCCGCGCGTATCGGCATCGCGCGGATTCATGCGCGCGACCTCGCGGCCACGATGCTTGGCGCCGAGCGAATGTCCGCCGAAATCGAGCTGGCTGTGCAAGCGCGTCACCGGCTGGTTGGCGACCAGGAAGCATGGCGCGCCGGGTTTCGGCATGTCGCTTTTCTCGAGCCAGACCGGATGGCCCGGACAATCCGCATCGCCGTGGCCGGCAATCTTCGCGGAGTAAATCTCGATGCGTCCGCTCGGCGTCGGCAGGGGATGCGCGGCGGGGTCTTCGCGAAAACTGCGCAAGCGACCGCCATCGTCGGGCTGTTGCGGCACCACCAGGCTCCCGCGCTGCCAGAATTCCTCGAAGCTCGGGGCCTCCAAACCGCGCTTGGCGAGCGAGGCGCGCGTCGGCTCGTAAAGATGCTCCAGCCATTGCCGCGAGCTACGCCCTTCCGTGAACGGCTCGCGGGCGCCTAGCCGATCGGCGAGATCGGCAAAGATCTCGTAATCGTCGCGCGCGAGCCCGAACGGCTCGGCGATGCGATGCATCGCGACCATCAGCGGATCGTTGCTGGAATAGCCGATGTCCTCGCGCTCGAGCGTCATGGTCGAGGGCAGCACGATATCGGCGTGACGCGCGGTGGCGGTCCAGGCGAGTTCGTGCACGACCAGCGTATCGACCTTGGCGAAGGCCTTGCGCAGGCGGTTGATGTCCTGGTGATGATGGAACGGATTGCCGCCGGCCCAGTAGACCAGGCGAATGTCCGGATAGGTGCGCGTCTCGCCGTTGTAACGATAGGTGCTGCCGGGGTTGAGCAGCATATCGGCGATGCGCGCCACCGGAATGAAATCGCGGATACCGTTGCGGCCCTGCCCCAGCGTTGGCCCCGGCACGTCGTTGACGCGACGGCCGTAATAGCCGATCGCGCCGAGCGAATAGGCATATCCGCCGCCGGGAAGACCGATTTGGCCCAGCGCTGCCGCCAGCACCATGCCCATCCAGACCGGCTGCTCGCCATGTTCGGCACGCTGCAGCGAATGCGAGACGGTGATCAGCGCGCGCTTGCCGGCAAGGCGCCGCGCCAGCATGCGGATCGCATTTGCGTCGACGCCGCAGATCGCGGCCGCCCACGCGGCATCCTTGGCCTGCCCGTCGCTCGCACCGGTGAGGTAGCGCAAGAACACCGGCCAGCCCTCGGTGTAGCGGTCGAGGAAGGCCTGGTCGTGCAGACCTTCGGCAACCAGCGTGTGGACCATGCCGAGCATCAGCGCGGTGTCGGTGCCTGGGATGCAGGTCATCCATTCCGCGCCGGCCTCGACCGGCAAATCCTCGCGCAGCGGACTCATCAGGATGAACTCGCAGCCGCGCGCCCGCGCCGTCGCCATGGCGCCGCGCTCGACATGTTTGCTGATGGAGCCTCCGGCCACCATCGAGTTCTTCAGCGCCATGCCGCCGAAGGCGAGCACGATCTCGGTCTCGTCGGCGATCTGCTGCCACGTGACGTTGCGCTTGGTGATGTCCTCGTAGCCCGCCATGATCTGCGGCAGCAGCACCGAGGACGCACCGGAGGAATAGGAATTCACCGAGCGGACATAGCCGCCCATCGCGATGTTGAGAAAGCGGTGCACCTGGCTCTGGGCGTGATGGAAGCGGCCGGCGCTGGCCCAGCCGTAGGAGCCGCCGAACACGGCGCCCGGGCCGCGCGTATCGCGGACGCGCGCCAGCTCGTCGCCGAGCAGGTCAAGCGCCTTCTCCCAGCTGACGGAAACGAATTCATCGCGGCCGCGGCGCTCGTCGGGACCAGGCCCGCGCTCGAGCCAGCCACGGCGGATCGCCGGTTGGGCGACGCGCGCCTGGTGGCGCAGCGCGCCGGGAAAATTGTCGATGATACCGTTCGGATCGGGATCGCCGCCATACGCCCTCACCTCCAGCCCGGCAGCGCTGTTGCGCGCGGAAAAAACGCCCCAATGCGAGGTGTGCGGCTTGAATCCATCCGACAAATCGAGGCCGGAATCGGGGAAGCCAATCGTATCGTCCATCGCGTGGCCCTCATCGCGGAGCGCCGTACAGGCGGCTCCGGTCGTCAGCATCGGGCCAATATAATGAGAGCCGCACGCGCAGGGCAACGCATTACCGATGTCTGGAACCGTACGCATGGCGGCGTCCCGCGAGTTGCAGGCCCTTCAGGGCAAAAAAGGCCTCCACACCTCCATTGCTAAGGAAGCGAAAAGAGGTGCTGGATTGCTTCGTCGCAAGAGAGCTCCTCGCAATGACGGAGCAAGGTGCAACAGCACACTGTTCTGCTGGCGTTCGAAGTTGCAGAAAGCCTTCGCGTGGTCCGAGTTCGAGCCCGAACCCGCCGGCTGACAACAATGGCGGCGGATCGAGCGCGCCGGCGAAATCCACGCCCGCATCGCCGGGCGGCGCCGTAGCCGGCTCGACGCAGGGAAGTGCCGCCCCACATGCCGGCATGTCCGGATCCGGCCAGAAACAGGCCGCAACATCTCGCGCGCGACATGACTCCAGCGTGTGTGGTTTGGGTCACAGCCGAATCGAGCGCCATTGCCTAGAACGGCTGAGCATGGCCGCAAACAAGGTAACGGCGGTACGCACCAGGCTGGGGAGGCGATCAACAGCTGCGGACTTGCGGAGCCGTCGCGGTGAGGAACCCGGCGGCTCTTTTTTGCTCGTGCGTGCGTTCCATCGAAGCGCTGATGCACTCAATGCCAGATCGTATCCGCTTCGACGATCACGGCCCTGATCTCGGGGTCTTCCGCCGTGTTGCACGTGCAGGGCATGCCTGCGCCGCAACGGCATCCGCCCGCCTCTTCACTCCAGACCCGCAGCGGATGGTTTTCACAGACCCATCCCAGACCGCGGCAGAAGGGGCATAGCTTGGTCACAGCGTATCCGGCGTCCTTAAGGTGTTCGATCTGTCTTCGTTGCGCAGCTCCTGCTCGGCCGCGTGCCAAAACTCGTCCTCACGGCCCTCGGGCTTGCCGGCGCGCTCCCACAATTGGTGCGCCCGCTCTCTGATCTCTTGCTCATTCGGCTCGGACAATTGCGTCTCCTGTCATGAAGCGCGGCCTCACCCGGGGTTTTTGGGGCTGGAAGGCGGGGCCGCGCAGGCCAGCCATCGGCGACGACGCCGGCCCGCCGATTCAAGCTTTGATCTGGCGCAACAGTTCCTGTACCTGCGTCACCATAGACGTCCGGCGGTGAAGTTTGCGCCGATTGCGCCCGCTACGTCGTGCGACGACTTCACTGTCGCAACCAGCAATGACCGACGCGCGGAGCTGCGGTGCCATCTTCCGGACTTGTCCGCGGCCCGTGTGGCGGGCTAGTTCAGGTTCGATCCGGAATGCTGAAAGGGCCTCGGTCTCGATCGAGGCCTTTTTCGTGCCCGGACGTGCCCCCGTTGCAATCGCCCGACATGAAGCCTTACGACAACAGAGCCTGGTTCCTGGTGCTTCCCGCGCTGGTCATTGTGACCTTCGTCGGAATCCTCCCCCTGGTCGCCGTCACCAATTACTCCTTCCAGGACTTATTCAGCCTGAACAACCCCTATTGGGTGGGTGTCGACTGGTACAGGAACATCGTGACTTCTGAACGGTTCTACGCCAGCCTGGGGCGAAGCCTTCTGTTCTCGGCCATCGTGCTGTCGATCCAGCTGCCGCTCGGCATCTGGATCGCCCTGTTGCTGCAGCGATCCCGCCAATTCATCGTCAGCGCGGTTCTCGTCCTGATCACCGTGCCGCTGGTGGTGCCCTGGAACATGATCCCGGTGATCTGGCTCAACTTCATCAATCCCAATGCCGGCCTCGCCGGGCGGATGCTGGCCTGGATGGGTATCGGGTTCGACTACAAGTTCAATGCCCTGCACACCTGGATCGTACTTGTCGTGATGGACACCTGGCATTGGCTCGGGCTCGTGGTCGTGCTGGCCTATGCCGGGATCTCCAGCATTCCGCCCGCCCACTATCAGGCCGCAGCGATCGATTCCGCGTCGCAATGGCAGGTGTTTCGCTACATCCAACTGCCGAAGATGAAGACCGTGCTGTCGATGGCGGTGCTGCTTCGCTTCATGGACAGTTTCATGATCTATATCGAGGCCTTCCGCATCAATGCCGGCGGCCCCGACAGCGCCACCGCATTCCTCAGCCTCGACCTCGGCGAGGAAATCCAGTCCTTCAACTATGGACCGTCCGCAGCCCGCTCCATCGTCTACTTCCTGATCGTCCTGACGGTCGCGTGGACGTTCAAGGCGGCAACAAGCACGCGGGCGCCTGATGCCATGGAGCCGGCCAAGTGAAGTCATCGATCGGGCGGATCACCCTCTTCGCCGTGATAGCCGCCTTCGTGCTGGTGCCGCTGGCGCAGACGATCATCACAAGCTTCGTCTCGACGTTGCCGCGCGCCGGGATCGCGGACGGACATTTCAGCCTCGTCAACTACCAGAACATCCTCCAGTCACCGGTCCTGAAGGAATCGATTCTCAATTCCATCATCTATGTCGCGCTGAATGTCGCGCTCTGCCTCGGCGTCGGCCTGCCGGCCGCCTACGCATTCGCGCGCTACGGGTTCGCCGGCGATCGCCAGCTGTTCTTCCTGCTGCTGGTGTTCCGCATCACGCCGACCGTCGTGCTCTCGCTGCCGATCTTCGTGCTGTTCGCGCAGATCGGGCTGGCGAATACACCCGTCGGCATCGCGCTGGTTCATTGCGTCTTCAACATTCCGATCTCGATCTGGATCCTGGAGGGTTTTATCGCCGCAGTGCCGCGCGAGTTCGACGAGACGGCGTTCCTTGACGGCCACTCGCTCCCGAGCTTCTTCTTCCGCCATCTCATTCCCGCCATTGCGCCGGGCATCGGCGTGGCCGCGTTCTTCTGCTTCATCTTCTCCTGGGTGGAGGTGGTGCTGGCCCGCATCCTGACGACAACAGGCGGCAAGCCGATCACCATGGCCATCAACGCGCTGTTCGGCTTCCGGACCGATGTCGGCCTCGTCATGGCGATGACCGTGCTCGCGCTCGTTCCGGGGGTAGCGATGATCTATTTCGTGCGCAATCACCTCGCCAAGGGCTTTGTGATCCGCACCTGAGCCGAATCGACTAGATGCCCCAGCGCAGCGCCGCGGTATGCACCGGGGCGTCCCACAATTCCTTTGACGCGCCGTCGAGCACGGAGACGGTGATCGATGCTCCGGCCATGTCGAGAGAGGTCACGTAAGACCCGGTTAGGAATCGCGTCGCCGTGATCGCCGCCCCGTCCAGAATGCGCTTGGCGCTGTTGGCCATCAGATACAGCTCGATCAGCGGCGTTGCGCCGAACCCGTTGACCAGAAGCAGGACTTCGCTGCCCTTGCTCGGTGCGAGATCCCCCAGGATCGCATTGAGCATCTCGGCCGCGATGTCATCGGCGGATGCCAGCGGCACCCTGCGGCGCCCCGGCTCGCCATGAATACCGACGCCCATTTCCATTTCGTCGTCGGCCAGCGTGAAGTTCGGCCGGCCCGCCGCCGGAACGGTGCATGGCAGCAGCGCCACGCCCATCGAGCGGGTGCGCCTGTTGACGTCATCGCCGAGCGTCTTGAGCGCGGCGAGCGGCAGGCCCTTTTCGGCCGCGGCGCCGACCATCTTTTCCACGATCAGCGTGCCCGCCACACCGCGACGGCCCGTCGTGTAGGTCGATTTCTCGACCGCGACGTCGTCATTGGTCACTACGCTCGCGACCTCGCGGCCGGCCATCTCGGCGGCCATGGTGAAGTTCATCACATCGCCTTCGTAATTCTTGACGATGAAGAGCACGCCCGCACCGGTGTCGACGGCCTCGGCGGCCTCGATCATCTGATCCGGCGTCGGCGAGGTGAAGACCTGGCCCGGACAGGCCGCGTCGAGCATGCCCTGGCCGACGAAGCCCGCATGCAGCGGTTCATGGCCGGAGCCCCCGCCCGAGATCAGCGCGACCTTGCCCGGCTTCAGATTGCGGCGGCGCACGAACTTCCTGTCGGCACCGAGCAGCAGGATATCGGCATGGGCTGCCGCCAACCCGTCAAGACTCTCTTCGAGCACCGTATCGGCGCTGTTGATCAGCTTTTTCATGGCGTCCTCCCGATTATTTATCTTGTGTTCCGAATTCGTCAGCCGATGCTCTCGGCGTAGCGCGCAAGCTGGGCGGCAAAGTCGATGACGAGCTGCTCGAGCGCGCGATTTTTCTTGTCATCGCCGAGATCCGGCACCGTCACGGTAACCGTGCGCGTGCGCGCCTCGCGATGGGCACCGCGCAGCCGTCCCGGATGCGCGCGCCCATAGGCCTGGAGGAAAGCCGTCCGCTCGGCGCCCGAGAGATGGCAGACCTCGAAGATGATCGCGACATGCTTGGCCGGAATCGGCACCAGATAGGCCGGATTGGTGATCTGGCTGACGAAGGAGCGGTTCTTGCCCAGCGCCGCCGCGAGTTTCAAGCGCGTTCCGGATGGCCGGTTGTCGAGCGCCCGCCGCAGGATCAGCTTGTAGTCGGCGACATTGCTGTCGCCCGGCCGGCTTGTGTCTTCGTCGTTATCATCCGTCATGCAGTCACCCCGGCGATGGCGGCCTTGAGCCTGGCCACCGCAATCGGCGAGACCGAAAGAGTCGTCAAGCCTGTCGACAGCAGCGCCTTGGTCAGACGCGTATCCGCCGCGGCATCGCCGCAGAGCGAGACCTCGACGCCGCGCTTGCGCCCGGCTTCGACCGTTCGCGCGATCAGCGCCAGCACCGCGGGATGGCCGGCATCGTTGAGATCGGCGACAGCGCCGATGTCGCGCGCCGCGGCCATTGTGTATTGGGTCAGGTCGTTCGACCCGATGGAATAGAACGCCGCGCCGAAGTCCTCTGCACATAGCGCCGCCGACGGGATTTCGACCATGATGCCGAGCAACGGACGGGCGCAGGCGGTGCCCGCAGCCTTGAGTGCCGCGAACTCCGCATCCAGCATGGCGTTGGCGCGATCGAGCTCCGCAGGGATCGCGATCATCGGAAGCATCACCTTGAGCGTCCCGTGGACAGCCGCACGGCAAAGCGCCCGCAACTGCACGCGAAACACCTCCGGCCGCGCCAGCGACAGCCGGATCCCGCGCAAACCCAGGAACGGATTGCGCTCATCATCCACCGTGACGCCGGGGATTGGCTTGTCGCCGCCGGCATCGAGGGTGCGGATCGTGACCGGCCGTCCAGCGGCCCATTCGAGGATGCGCCGGTAGACCGCATATTGCGCATCCTCGCCGGGAAGTCCCCTCGATCCTTCGAACAGAAACTCCGTCCGCACGAGACCGATGCCATCGCAAATTGCGGGATCGAGGCCTTCGACGTCTTCGGGCGCAGCGACGTTGAGGAGGACGGCGATGCGACGGCCGTCCGCCGTCAGCGCCGGTTTGAGACGACCGGCATCGGCAGCGATCTGTGCAGCATTCGCCGCCGCCATGCGGTCCTCGAAAAGGCGGCGCGTCTCGGGCTTGGGATCGAAGATCACGGTGCCGGCGTCACCGTCGACCAGCGCCACTGACGGCGGCTGTCCGTTCCACGGCAATGGACCCAGTCCAACCACCATCGGGGCACCGCGCGAGCGCGCGAGCATCGCGACATGCGACGACGGCGACCCGCTCGCCAGCGCAATGGCACCGCCACGGGTCCAGTCGACGGCGAGGAACGTCGAGGGCGAGATATCGTCACCGGTGACGACGGATTCGCCTGATATCCTTGCGATCGCATCCGCACCACTCAATCCTGCGAGCACGCGATCGCGAATGTCGACGAGATCCGCGGCGCGCGCCCGGAAATACTCCTCGTCCGCCGCACGATAGCCTGCGATCTCCGCGTCGAGTGCCGTGCGCCAGGCCTCGTCCGCAGCCGTGCCGGTGGCCACAGCTTCATACGCACTTTCCGCAAGCGCATCGTCACCCAGCATCGCGACCTGGAACTCCAGGATCTCCGCGGCCTCGTCGTGAACCGTCGCGATCAGTTCAGCGAGTTCGGCTGCCGCCCCCTCGATGGCCGCCTTCAGCGCTGCGGCTTCCTGAGCCGGATCGCCCTTCGTCACCCTGCTCGCGACTTCTCTCGTCAGCACCGCGACCGGGCCGATGGCGAGGCCAGGCGAGGCGGGATGGCCGGTGAGATGGATCTCGCCCACGATTCTACGCCTCGCCAAAACCGTCATGCACCAGCGCCAGCATGGCCGCGAGCGCCGCGTCGCCATCGGGACCGGCGACGCGGAAATGCAGCGTCGCGCCCTGCGGCGCCTTCACGCGCATCACCTTCACCGGGCTCTTGGCGTCGGTCCAGGGCCCCTCGGCGGCAAGCGCAATTTCGATCTTGGCGGCAAAGCCTTTGGCGCATTGCGTGAGCTTCACCGACGGCCGCGCGTGCAGGCCGACCGGATTGACGAGGACCGCCGAGGCGGTCAGCGGCGCAAACGTCTGAGCCACCCGGTTGGCGTTGGCATCATGCATAGAATTCCTCCGCACTGCGCTTGACGGCGGCCAGCGATGAGCCACCCGAAGATTCGGTCGCGGCGATCACAGCCCCCTCGACCACCGGGGCATTACAGACCAGCACGCGCGCGCGCCGGTCTTCGGGCAGCATCTCGACCGCCATCTCCGAATTGGTCTCGGCACCACCGAGATCGACGAGGATGGCGACGCCCGCCGATGACCAGGCGTTCTCGATCGCCTCGAGAATCCCAGCGACGTTCGTACCGAGCCCGCCATCGACATCGCCGCCGGTCCAGGCCAGCGGCACCGCGTCTCCCACCATCTGGCGCACCATATCGGCCGCACCTTCCGCGATCTTCGGCGAATGCGACACGATGACGATTCCGACGTTGCTCATGGGTTGACCTCGAACTCCAGTGTCTCGACTGCTGCGCCGATCAGAAGCGACGCCGAGCGCGAGCCCGGATCCATATGACCGATGGAACGTTCGCCCAGAAACGACGCGCGGCCGCGAATCGCCTGCATCGGCGTGGTGCGATCGGCCGCTTCCGCAGCCTCGGCTGCGATCGCCTTGGCATCGCCGCCGCCCGCCAGCACGGCGTGCACGGGCACCAGGACATCGAGCAGCGTCTTCTGTCCCGCCTCGGAACGGCCGCGCGCCTTGACGGCCTCGATCGCCTTCTCCGTCGCCGCAACGAGATCGGCGCGGCTCGGCTGCTCCGGAAGCGCCTTGCCCAGTTCCATGAAGAAGGTTCCGACCAGTGGCCCCGACGCACCGCCGACCTTCATGACCAAGGTCATTCCGATCGCCTTCAGCATCTCGGGGAGCGACTTGTCGGCAAGGCCGGGCAACGCCGCGAGCACCGCCTCGAAACCGCGCTTCATGTTCAGCCCGTGATCGCCGTCGCCAATCGCCTGATCGAGGCTCGTCAGCTCGTCCGCGTGTTCAATCACTGAGCCTGCCAGCGCTCGCACCAATTTTTCCCTGGCATCCCGATCGAGGCTCATGCCGCTACCCTCCCGCCGTTCGCATCGAAATACAGCGGCTTGTTCAGACGGAGCGACACGACGTCTCCGGCGTCGAAGCCCGCCTCGGGATCCGCTAGCGTCACGACCGGTCGGCCGGCGAGATCGAGATGGAGATGGCTCTGGTCGCCGAGGTGCTCGACCCGCTTGACGGTCGCCGAGATGTCGCCGCCGCCGCGCGCAATCGTCAAATGTTCGGTCCGCGCGCCAATCGTCTCGACCCCATCAGGCGCGCGGCCGAACAGCGCCGCGGGCAGCAGATTGATCACCGGCTGGCCCAGCCGCGCCGCGACATGCGCGTTGATCGGGTTCTCGTAGATCTCCCGCGGCGTGCCGATCTGCATCAGCCGCCCGCCTTCGATCACGCCGATGCGCGAGGCCATGGTCATCGCCTCGGTCTGGTCGTGCGTGACATAGAGGATCGTCGCGCCGAGATCGACCTGGATCCTCTTGAGTTCGAGCCGCAACTCGCCGCGCAGCTTGGCATCCAGCGAGGAGAGCGGCTCGTCCATCAGGTAGATCGAGGGCGAACGGACCAGCGCCCGGCCGATCGCGACGCGCTGCATCTGCCCGCCCGACAGCTGTGTCGCCTTGTTGTCGAGCTTGGTTTCGATGTGAAGCAGACGTGCGATCTCCTGCACCTTGGCGCGAATGTCGGCTTCGGCCACGCGGCGGGTCGGCGCTCGCAACGAGAAAGCCATGTTCTCGAACACGGTGAGATGCGGATACAGTGAATATTGCTGGAAGACGAAGGCGACGTCACGATCGGCCGGTGCATCGCCGGTCACGTCGCGTCCGTCGATGCGGATCGCGCCGCGATCCGGCTGCTCCAATCCGGCTATCAAGCGCAATGCCGTTGTCTTGCCGGCGCCGGTCGGCCCAAGCAATGCGACGAATTCGCCGTTGGCCACGGTCAGCGACAGATCGCTGAGAGCCTGCGTCCTGCCGAAGGCCTTGGAGACAGCGTTGATCTCGACCTCAGCCATGCGCACCTCCGTCATGCAGTGCAGTGCGTATCGCCCGGCCCGATGCCTTGTCGAAGATCGACAGCGTATCCGGCCGGAACTCGAGCCCGACAGTCTCGCCGGTCCGAAACGACCGGCTGCTGGGTGAGCGGGCTTTGAGCGCACCGTAATGGGTCGTCACGGTCACGATCTGCATCGTGCCCAGATATTCCGTGCCATAGACCTCGCCGCGCACCATGCCGCGATCGGCGAACCGCACATGCTCGGGCCGCACGCCGAGCACGAGCTCGCTTTCCCTCATCGCCTCGCGGGCCGCCGGAATGGCCACGTCGCGCTCGCCGAGCCGGATCGCCTCTGCGCCGGTCTGCAAGCCACTACGGAACGGCAGGAAGTTCATCGGTGGCGAGCCGATGAAGTCGGCAACGAACAGCGAAGCCGGCCGGTCATAGATGTCGCGCGGACTTGCGACCTGCTCGACGACGCCGTTGTTCATCACCGCGATCCTGTCAGCCATCGCCATGGCTTCGAGCTGGTCATGGGTGACATAGACGGTGGTCGCTCCCAGGCGATCATGAAGAGCCCGCAGTTCATGAATCATGGCATCGCGCATCTCGGTATCGAGTGCACCGAGTGGCTCGTCCATCAGAAAGCACTTCGGCTTGCGCACGATCGCCCGCCCCAGCGCGACGCGCTGCCGGTCGCCGCCGGCGAGGCCCGACACCGAGCGGTCGAGGAGATGGGAAATCCGCAGGATGCGCGCGGCCTCTACAACCCGCCGGTCGCGTTCGGCCGCGCCGATCCCTTCGCATGTCAGGGGAAAGCCGATGTTGCGCCGGACATTCATGTGCGGATAGAGCGCGAACAGCTGGAACACGAAGGCGATGTCGCGTGCCGAGGCGCGATTCATCGTCACGTCCTCGCCGTCGAGCCGGATGGTGCCTGCCGTCGGCAGCTCCAGGCCCGCGATCATGCGCAGCGTGGTGGTCTTGCCGCAGCCGGACGGTCCGAGCAGGCAGAGGAACTGGCCGTCCTCCACCGTGAAGCTGGCAGACTTCACCGCATGAAAGCTGCCAAAGGATTTGTCGAGCGCCTCGACCTTGATCTGTGCCATCGCGCGCTACTCCCTTACCTTGGACACGATGGTGAACATCACCGTGCCGAACAGGGTCGTCGCAAACGACCAGGAATAAAGTGTCAGGGACAATGGCTGCATCAGCATCACCACGCCGGCGGCGATGATCGTCGTCGCGATGGCTTCGAGTGGACCGCGGCGCAGAATGCGGTCCGCAACACCACGACGCGCGACGGAGGGGGCGAGATCGATGCTCATTTGCGCACAGCTCCAAAGGTGATGCCGCGCAGCAGGTGCTTGCGAAGCAAGACCGTGAACACCACGATCGGCACCAGAAACAGCGTCGTGCCGGCGGCCACCGCGGGCCAGTCCTGCCCGCCCTCGCCGATGATGATCGGAATGAACGGCGGCGCGGTCTGCGCGTTGCCCGAGGTGAGAAGCACCGCGAAGGCGTATTCGTTCCAGGCGAAGATCAGGCAGAAGATCGCGGTTGCCGCGATTCCCGTGGTCGCCTGCGGCAGCACCACCTTCACGAAGGCCTGGAAGCGGGTGTAGCCGTCGATCATCGCCGCCTCCTCGTACTCGCGCGGGATTTCGTCGATGAAGCCTTTGAGCAGCCAGACTGCGAGCGAGACGTTCACCGAGGTGTAGAGCAGGATCATCCCGAGTCGCGTATCCGACAAACCGATGGTGCGGTACATCAGATAAATCGGGATCGCGACCGCGATCGGCGGCATCATCCGGGTCGACAGGATGAAGAACAGCAGGTCATCCTTCAGCGGCACGCGGAAGCGCGAGAAGCCGTAGGCCGACAAGGTGCCGAGCGCAACGGCGAGCACGGTCGAGCCGAACGCAATGATCAGGGAATTGACGAAGCGCGGCACGTAATTCGAGCGACCGGCGACCACCATGTTGCGGTCGCGCACGATGCTGTCGCACAGCCCCTGCGGCGGTCCCAGCGAGCGGATGAACTCCGGCGTCTGGCGCGAGCGCGTCGTGAACAGGTTGCAGAAGCCTTCGAGCGATGGCTTGAACAACACCTTGGGCGGATAAGAGATCGCATCGTCAGGCGACTTGAACGCGGTGAGCATGATCCAGACCAGCGGGATCATGGTGATGACGGCGTAGAGCACGACGAGCGAGCCGGCAAAGCGCCGCGTCGTGGCCGACGGCTCGACGACCGAATGGGCTGTGGTGACTGATGTCATCGGCTTTTCACCTTGTTCAGCGCCTTCACGTAGATGTTGGCGAGACCGAAGACCGTCACGAACAGGATGATCGCGAAGGCCGAGGAATAGCCGGTGCGCCAACTCTCGAACGCGGCACGCTTGAGCGTGATCGAGGCGACTTCGGTGGTCGATCCCGGCCCGCCGCCGGTGAGCAGGTTGACCATGTCGAACATCTTGAAATTCTCGATGCCGCGGAACAGCACCGCCAGCATGATGAACGGCAGCGCCATCGGCAGCGTGATCGACCAGAACTGCCGCCATTTCGACGCGCGGTCGACCTCGGCGGCCTCATAGATGTAATCAGGGATCGAACGCAGACCGGCGAGGCAAATCAGCATCACATAGGGCGTCCACATCCAGGCATCGACGATGACGATGGCCCAGGGGCTCAGCGTGACGTCGCCCAGCATCTGGAAGGACGAGGCGGCGCGGCCGGTAAAGAAGGCGACGACGTAATTGAACAGGCCGATCTGCGGCTGGTACAGGAACGTCCAGAAATTGCCGACCACGGCCGGCGACAGCATCATCGGCAGCAGGATGATCGTGGTCCACATCCCATGGCCGCGGAACTTCTTGTCGATGAGATAGGCCAGGCCAAATCCGAGCACGGTCTCGATCACCACCGTCCAGATCACGAAATGCGCGGTGACCTGCATTGCCACCCAGATGTCCGGATCGGTCAGGATCGATTGGTACCAGTCGGCGCCGAGCCAGATCGTCGGCACGTTGGCCCTGTTGGCGCGGTAATTCGTGAAAGACAGATAGATGGTCCAGAGCAGCGGAAAGATGTTGATCGCCAGCAGCAGCACGATCGTCGGCGTGATGAAGAGCCAGGCGAGCATCCTGTCCGACAGGCCCCGGATACGGCGCGCGACGCCTGGCCGGACCATGACGGCCCGATAGGTGATCCGCGAAGAGGCACTCAATTCATTCATTGCAGCGACCGATCCTGGCACCCGGCGTCGACGATGCGACTGTTCCGGTCATCTTGAAGGAAAGGCCGGAGCGCGAGCGCACGCGCCCCGGCCAGCGTGCTTCAGAACTTCTTGCCTTCTTCCTTGAAGATCGCTTTCCAGTCCTTCACCAGACCGTCGAGCGCTTCCTGTGCGGTGCCCTTGTCGGCCACCACATAGTCGTGCACGCGCTTCTGCTCCGCCTGCAGCAACTGGGCGTAGGACGGCTCGGCCCAGAAGTCGACGACCATGCCCATTGACTGCAGGAACTCCTTGGCGAAGGGCGCGCTACCGGGGAAGCTCGGATCGTTCAGCACCGATTTGGCGCAGGAATAGCCGCCGAGCGCCCACCACTTCTTCTGGACGTCCCCCCCGGAGAACCACTTGATGTATTGCAGCGCTTCGGCCTGGTTCTTGGAGTAGGACACCACCGAGATGCCCTGGCCGCCGAGTTGTGTCGCCTGTCCGGCGGGACCGGCCGGATTGACGAAGAAGCCGATCTTGTCGCCACCGACATTCGGGTCCTTGTAGAGGCCCGGGAAGAAGGCGAAGAAGTTCATCTGCAGCGCGACCTGGCCGGACTTGAAGGCATCAAGTCCCTCCGACATGTAGGAGTTGGAGGCGCCGGGCGGCGTGCAGCACTTGTAGAGCTCCTTGTAGGCTTCGAGCCCCTTCACCGCGCCGGGCGAATTCACGAGCCCGTCCATCGCATAGGGCTTCTTAGGATCGTCGTATTTGAAACCGTAGTCGTAGAGGTAGTTCGAGACACCCATGGTGATGCCTTCCGAGCCACGCTCGGTGTAGATCGAGGCGCCATAGACCTTCTTGCCGTCGATGTCGCGGCCCTGGAAAAATTGCGCGATGTCCTTGAGCTCATCGAGCGTCTTCGGCACGCCGATCTCGCGGCCGTACTTTGCCTTGAAGTCCTTCTGCACGTCCGGCCGCGCGAACCAGTCCTTGCGATAGGTCCAGCCCACCGCATCGCCCATCGCCGGCAGCGCCCAGTAGTTCGGCGAGTTCTTCGGCCACTCGGAATAGCCGACCACCGTCGCCGGCATGTAGTCGTCCATGCTGATTCCTTCCTTCTTGAAGAAATCGTTGAGCTTGACGTATTGGCCGTTCTCCGCGGCGCCACCGATCCATTGCGAATCGCCGATGATGAGGTCGCACAGCGAGCCGCGCGAATTGAGCTCGTTCAGGAAGCGATCGGCGTAATTGGTCCACGGCACGAACTCGAACTTCATGCCGATACCCGATTTGGCGGTGAAGTCCTTCGACAATTCGACCAGCGCGTTGGCCGGGTCCCATGCGGCCCAGCACAACGTGATGGTCTTGCCCTGCGCCTGCGCGGGCGTGGTCCCCGCTGCGACACCGAGCGCGGCGGCAACAGCCCCGCATGCCACGACAAACGTATTCATCGTCCGTTTCATTGCACGTTCCCTCCGAGTGGGCCGGCCATCGACATGGCGCGGCGTTCCTACCCGCTCGAATGCTTCGAGCAGAGCGACACAGTCCGTGACGAGCTGAGTAACTAAACTAACGTTTCCTCGCGCCACCCGGATTCTATAGGCCCGGCAGGCTCGATTTGTTTAGTGAACCACCATTTACTAAACATTGCAAGCGGCTTTGGCGCCTTCTGCGGGACGATCTGTCTGAAGCCATCGCGCGCCCCGTGGAGGACTCGCTCCGGCTTGCGATTACGATTTTTAGAATTTCGCTGTGAAGGTGCGTCTTCACTGTCGAAGTGTTACGGTCGCGCCAATATCAGTCGCTGCAGTCCTAAGGACATGCCGGGCCCCCACATTGCCGAGCCCAGCGTGACCACCGTGCATATCAAAGATCTTGTTTTTTCCGTTCATGAGCGCTGCCCACGCAGCCTTGGTGAGGAGCTGTTGATGTCAAGCCTGGAAGCACCTGAGAATACCGAGCCGACCTTCAATCCATTCTCGCCAGCCTTCCTCCAGGACCCATACTCTCATTACGCGCGGCTGCGCGCGTTCGATCCGGTTCATCTGGCTCGCTTTGGCGCTTATGTGATCAGCAGGCATGCCGATGTCGGCTTTGTCCTGAGGGATCGGCGTTTCGGCAAGGACTTCATCGAGCGCAGCCGGCGGCACTACGGTCCTGAGATCATGGCGGAGACGCTGTTCGATCACATGTCCCGGACGATGCTGCTCTCCGATCCGCCTCAACATGAAAGGCTGCGCGGCCTCGTCGTCAAGGCGTTCACGGCTCGACGGGTCGAGGCTATGCGGCCACGCATTCAGCAGGTCGTCGATGACGCCATCGATGCTGTCCTCGACGTCGGGAAAATGGATCTGGTTGCGGATTTTGCCCATCATCCTCCGGTCGCCATCATCTGTGACATGCTGGGAATTCCCGAGGAAGACCGGACGCTCTTCCACGCCTGCTCGGAAGACAGCGTCAGAATCCTGGAGTCGGCCCCATTCACGCCCGAGGAGCTCGCGACCGCAAACGGTCGCGTTCAAACCGTCCGGAGCTATTTCGAGCGACTCTACGAGCAGCGCCGCCGCTGTCCCGGCGATGACCTGACGACGCAGCTCATGCAATCCGAGGAGAGCGGCAGCAAGTTGACGAACGAGGAACTGACGGCCAGCATCATGCTGCTGTTCGTGGCGGGACACGAGACCACGATCAATCTGATCGGCAACGGCTTGCTGGCGCTGCATCGAAACCCGCAGCAACTCGCGTTGCTTCGCGACAGGCCGGATCTGATCGGCTCCGCAGTCGATGAATTTCTTCGCTACGAGCCGTCGATCCAGTTCACGGGTCGCGTGGCGCTCGAGGACGTCGAGGATCTCCAGGGAAAAACGATCCCGAAGGGCGCGAACGTGTTGTGTCTTCTGGCGTCGGCCAACCGCGACGAGGCGGCCTATCCGGATCGGCCGGAACAGCTCGATATCACCCGACATGGCGGAAGAAATTCATCGTTTGGCGGCGGCATTCACTTCTGTCTCGGGGCTCAACTTGCGCGATTGCAAACAGAGACAGCCGTCGTTACGCTGCTCCGGCGAATTCCTGAATTGCGGATCGACAACACCGAAAATCCCGATTGGAAGCCGAAGTTCGTCATGCGCGGGCTGAAGACGTTGCCCGCGAGCTGGTAGTTGACGGCCTCCTGGTGGACGCGTCCGGACAAGGGAAAAGCGCAGGGTTGAGGCTGGCGTTGCCCGGGGGATCCTTGAAGGACAAGAAGTGGCTGATTCTCACAGCGCTTTTCCTTGGGCGCTGCATCATGGGGATGCAGTTCCAGAGCGTGGGCTCGCTTGCGCCGCTGCTGAAGGCCCAGGACATCGATTACGGCCAGCTTGGTGTTCTCATTGGCGCCTATCTGGCGCCGGGTGTGTTGCTGTGTCTCCCTGGCGGAATTGTCGTCTCGCGGCTCGGCGACCGGGCATCTGTCATTTTCTGTCTCGTCCTCATGGCCTGCGGCGGCGCCCTCGAGCTGCATGGCAGCTGGATGGGTTATCTGGCGGCGAGATCGATCGCGGGAGCCGGAGGTGTCGTGCTCACCGTCGCCGCGACCAAGATGATCGCCGATCGGTTCTCCGGCAGGAATCTTGGGCTGGCCATGGCCGTGTTCGTCAATGCATGGCCATGCGGCATCGCATTGTCGCTGGTCTGCCTGCCACCGATCGCTCAATCGTTCGGGCTGCTTCAGGCCCGTGCGTTCCTGCTGGGTCTCGTTGTCGTCGCGCTGCTTCTGAACGTGCTCCTGATCCCCAACACGGCCGGGCCCGGCGCGGTCGCGTCCGTGTCACTGCCGCGAGGGCTCGCCCTCCTGGCGATCTCGGTGGTCGGCGTGCTCTGGGGAATTGCGAATGCGGCCTTTGCCACCGTGTTCGGCTTCGGTCCGGCGCTGCTCGTGGAGAAGGGTTTTGTGGCCAGTGTTGCGGGCTCCTATGTCAGCATCGTGTTGTGGATGTCGCTGCTCTCGATCCCGGCCGGAGGGATCATTGTGTCCAGACTGTCGAAGCCAGGTGGCCTGATCGTCCTGTCCCTGGCTGTCGCCGCGGGAGCGCTGGTGGCGGTGCCGCACATGCACGCCAATATCGGGCTGTTCGTGCTGATCGGGATCGTTTCCGGCTTGCCCGGCGGCGCCATGATGACATTGCCGGCGCAGGTGTTGACCACGGAGATCCGGGCGGTCGGCATGGGTGTCTTCTACACGATTTCCTACGCCATCATGCTCAGTTTCCCTGTGCTGCAGGGTCTGCTTGCCCGCTCGGCCGGGTCGGCTTCCATCACCTTCGACACCGCGGCTGTCGCGATGCTGCTTGCCATTCCGGTATTTGGCGTCTTCGCGTTGCTCGTCCGGCGGCCTGGCGGCGATCTCGCTACCGAGCCGAGCTCCTGACGCGGAGCGGCCGGAATCGCGTCAGCGCATTTGACGACACGTCAGCGAATTCAAACAGCAGACGCGCGCCTGCACTCTTGCGAGTGATTTCGTCCGAGCTTTGCCTTGTCGTTCCGCCCTTCAAATCCGAGAGCAACTGGGATCGGAGTAGACCGGCGATCGGACGGGCTCAAGGCTGGTGCTGGCGCACCCCCGCCTTCGGCGGGGACGAGCGCGGATGAGTGAAAAGGAAGGGCCGCATTCCGTTTCCGGGCGATCCGGTATCTGCGAGTATGGAGACTGGTTGGCACACCTGCGTCAGGCGCATGAGCCAACGCCGAATTTGTCAGTCAAAGCTCACTCAGCGGCGGCCGTTCGACAAGGCGTTTGACCAGAAGCAATCCTCTCTTGCCCTGCGGCTAGACGTCGTGGGCGCCCGATCAGATATCCCTGCATCTCGTCGCATCCTTCGCTGAGAAGGAGCGCCATCTGGGTTTCGGTCTCGATCCCTTCTGCGAGAACCGGGACACCAAGCCCGTGGGCAAGCCCGATCACAGCCCGCACAATTGCCAATGAGCGCTCGCTCTGACCGAGAGAGGCGACGAAAGACCTGTCAACCTTTATCCGGTCCAACGGGAACGCCTCGAGATAGGAAAGCGACGAATATCCGGTCCCGAAATCATCCAGCGCGATCAGGACGCCGAGTGCCTTGAGCGCCTCCATCGTCCCCTTGGCGCGAGGGACGTCCTCGATCAGGACGCCTTCCGTGATTTCAAGTTCCAGCCGGGCGGCTGAAAGGCCGCTGTGCTGCAGCGCCTTGCGCACCTGCCGATCGAGGTTTTCGCGGCGGAACTGTGCCGCCGAGACATTGACCGCCACTCGAAGCGGCTGATCCCAGGAAGCCGCTTCAAGGCAAGCTTCCATGAGGACCCAGTCGTCGATCTCGGCTATAGCGCCGCTCTGTTCGGCAATCGGGATAAATTCTCCTGGAAGAACGACGCCACGAACTGGATGCCGCCAGCGAACCAGCGCCTCGTAGCCCAGGAGAGTGGCTTTCCGATCCTGCTGCGGCTGGTACTCCAAATATAGCTCTCCACGCTCGACGGCGCCTCGAAGATCGTGCTCGAGCGCACGGCGGTCGCGCAGCTGCTGATCCATCGCGCTCGTGAACAGACGAATGGATCCCCTGCCCTCATGCTTGGCGCGATAAAGCGCGGCGTCCGCATTTGCCAGCAGGGCTACGGCGTTGTCCGCATCTCTCGGATACAGCGCGACGCCGATACAAAGGTCGATCCTCAGCGCATGGCCTTCCACTTCGATCGAACGCTCGAACTGCGCCCGCATCCGCGTGGCGAGCAATTCAGCGGTTGCAGGCAGCGGCAGCTGATCAACAATTCCGATGAATTCGTCGCCACCAACGCGCGCGACGTATGCGCCCTGCGCCGCCTCCTGCAGCCGCCGGGACGCTTCGCGCAGGACGGCGTCGCCAACCGCATGACCAAAACGATCGTTGATCTCCTTGAAATGATCAAGGTCGATGCAAAGCACCACGAAGCTAGCATCCGTGAGCTCCGCGCGTTCGATGGCGGCGCCGAGTTGCTCGTCCAGGGCGGCCCTATTGGGCAGCTCGGTCAGAGCATCATGACAGGCGAGATAGCTCACCCGCTGCTGTGCTCGATTTCGCTCGGTTACGTCGAAGGCCACGCTGACATCAGCCGGCTGCCCATCGTAGAGGAGCGGCCTCGAGTCGATCACGACCTGGATCTCTCGTCCCTCGGCGGTCTTGTGGACCTCGAAATCGCTCTGTCCTTGCTTTTGCTCGCCGTATTCGAGCTCGTGCTCGGACATCAGAAGCAAGTCATGGCGAGAATAGCCATAGTGCCGGCACAGCGCGCCGTTCACGGCCAGGAAGCGCCGCGTGGTCGCCTCCGCCACCCACATGGGAAGAGGGTTCTCCTCGAACAGGAGGCGGAAGGACGCCTCGCGGCGCTTCAGGTCGGTGATGTCGATCCGGACTCCAATGCTGCCTCCGTCGCTGGTCCGCCTTTCCTCAACCCGGATCCAGCGGTCACCAATCAGATGCTGCTCATGCGAGTAGTGCGGCAACGCGTGGCGGGCCAGGCGGTCAGCGAGCCATTGTTCTTCTCGCCCCACGGCCTCCGGGTACTGCCCCGCCGCCAGGCCGGCGCGAAGAATGATCTCGAAAGGTGTGCCGACGGCCAGTGCGTCGCGACTTGCGGCGTAGAGCTCGGCATACGGACGATTCCACAGAACCAGACGATCATCCTTGTCGAACACAGCAAGCCCTTCGGGGACGACATCGAGGGCTTCGGTCAGGTGGGTGTGAGCGGCCCGCGCGGCTGCTTCGGCCTGCTCGGCCGCGGCCTTGGCTTCCGTAAGAGCGGTCTCGATCCGATGACGCTCAGTGATGTCCTCGTGAGTCGCGACCCAGCCCCTTCCCTCCATCGGACGATGCCGTATCCGCACGATCCGGCCGTTGCTCAACTCCACGGTGGTATCCGAGCTTTCGGCGATTACCGGCGCGCTGTTTCGCCAGACGAGATAATCTTGCTTCGACATTTTCGGCGCGCTGCCGACCGAATAGCGGAGATCGACGATGTCGTTCAGCTTCATGCCAGGGCGGACCACCTTCGGATCCAGATCATAGATCTCGAGGTACTGCCTGTTGCAGACGATCAGGCGCTGATCATCGTCGAAGAAGCATAGGCCTTGGGACATATTGTTGAGCGCCCTGTCGAAGCGCTCCGCGAACGCGGTTGCGGTCTGCTCTGCGGCTCGGGCGCGCTCGCCCTCGGCAGACAGCCGCCCGTGGGTCTCGACCAGTTTGACGAAAGAGCGAAAATTGGTGTTGATCATCCTGGCGAGCAAGGCGAGCAGCGCCAGCAGATTGATCCCGACCGAGACCAAGACTCCGTCGCCCGAGAGCAGCAGGAGGGTCGCGATCGGTGCGCCGGCAATCAACATCACCAGCCGAGACGCCGGCGGGAAGCTACCAAGGCAGTATGCAGTACCGACGCAGCCCATGAACAGGAGAAGAGCCACTGACACTCGCAGTGCCGGCTCGACCACTACGAACAACGCAAGAATCCAAATCACGAAGCCGGAGCTGAGCACTATGGCGGCGAGACGGACCTTTTCAAGCTCGCCGTAGGCTTCTGCGGCCGTGAAATCTGTCTTCTTCAACCGGAGCCACTGGGCTATCCGAAAGAAACAGGCAGCAAGGAGAGCGGCTGGCAAGGCAAATCGCAGCCACGCCGACACTGTATTCGGAAGTAACAGCCCGACACTGATGCTATTGACCAGGAGCGCGGCGTAAAGGACCGGGACCTGCTGGCGCAGCACTCGGAACTGCTCAACGAGCAACGAGGCGCCGAACCGATCGTTCGCATCGCCTACAGCGAAAGACTCACGAAATCGCGCGAAGAAGCCCATCAAGATTGTCCCGGCCGTCCACACGTTAGGGCGGAGAGACGAAGGACCCGTAAAGACATTTGGTGTTTCGGGAATTAACGGCAAATCCCTCAGCTTATAACATATGTTAGTCGCGCCACGGTTTCTGTTCGGGACGCAACACCACCAAGCTTGGTGGCACCTACGTGCAGACGCACATCGGGCTTCCGAACAGGAGTTGGCGATGGCCGCTTTCTTCCTTGCCCTGGCACATGCAAAAACATGACAGCACTCTGCATCGGGAAGAAAGGGAACTTTCGCGCCCCGCGCGCCGTTGGCAGTGACTACTTAGAAGCTACTGGAGGAGAGGACATCATGAAGAAACTGATCGCATGCGGCGCTCTCGCCGCCTTTGCGCTGGGTACCCAGGCGGCGAGCGCGGCCGAGTTCTATATCGTGCGCGATGCGAGCACCAAGAAGTGCACCGTCGTGGACAGCAAGCCGACAACGACGACCACCACGGTCGTGGGCGACGGCATCTACAAAACCAAGACGGAAGCCGAGTCCGCCGTGAAGACCACGAAGGTCTGCACCGAACAGTAATCAGGGTGCTCGGCCGTAAGGCCCGTTAAATCTGCTTGCATATATAGAGGAGAAGATCATGCCCGTACTTTTGCTGTGGGCGGTTCCCGCCGTCATCTTCGTCGGCGGCGCCGGATACTTCCTGATTCACACGCACTGATTGCAATCTCGACGGCAAACGGCCAGCTCGGATCCACGAGCGGGCCGTTTTGTTTTGTGGAGCCCGAACTGCGGCCCACGGGGCGGGCAACCGACCAGCGCCGAGAAGCTTCGTTTGCTTCGTGCGGACGAACGCGCCGATCCTTTCCTCCTGTTGCGCTCCTCAAGACTGGCTTCGTCGCGGCGACGACTGGCCCAAATGATCCTGCGGACAGAACGAGCTTAGCACGCCCTGTCTCGACCGCGCTCGCGCGCTGCTCGCCGGCGCTGCAGCCTTCGGCTGCGGCCCGTTCGTCTGGCCACAAGAAGCGGTGACGCTTGCGTTGACACTGAAGATTCCGCCCCGGGCGCAGCGCCGCCCGTCTGCATCTCAGCGGACTTGGCCTCCACGTATTCGAGCACGGCCCGCCCCTTGTCCGTGATCCGCCATCCCCCGTTCAGACGCGCGACAAACAGCATCTCGCACCGGCATTCCTCACCACCATCCGCTGGCAAAGGGGTCGGGCCGCTCCAAGGCGAGACGCCGGTCGGGAGTTCTTTTGTGTAGCTTTGCCGAGCGCTTCGGATGGGCGCGGGTCGCTGCGGCCGCGCGCACAGGCGTCTCTTTCTTCGGCTCGGCGGCAGGCGTTGCAGGCACCGCAGCCATGGCTTCGCGCACTTGCTGCTGAGGTTCTTCAGCAGGTGGTTCGGCCTTGGCGATTGCGGGCAAATCGGTGCGAGCGCGGGTGTCGAACACGATCTTCTCCGGGAGGCTTCTCGCTGAGGCGATCCGGATGATGGTTCTGTCTGGCTCGGACGGGCCCGCCTGCTCGACCGGCGCCGGCAGATACGAATCCGCAGCGAAGAGCAGCGCCAACAGCAGCCCGCCGACGAAGACGAAATAACGAATGATCGGCATGAACGGCCGCTCGCAAAGGAGAAATCGGGTATGGGCGGGAAAGGATTGGAGTGACGGGGGCTGCTTTCAGCGACCCGCCACTGGAGGGCTTAGTCGATCTCCTGGACGACCGTGCGGGTCGACGGATCGACCAGCATCACGCGCTCGCCCGAGTAAACATAGCGGTACTTGGTCAGCGAGGGACCCCAGTCGGCAGGCACCGCCTCGAGTTCGACTTCGCGGGGCACCGGTTGACCGACGACGATCTTCTCGCGCGTCTCAACGGGACGGACCTTGTGTTCGGTGACGAAAGTGCGGATCTTTGTGCGATATTCCGGCTCGATCTGCACGGCAGCGGTGTGACCCGTGCCGGTCGTGGTGACGACCGTGGACTGCGCCATCGCGCCCGTCGAGATCAGCGCGACCATCGCGGTCGTCAGTAGAAGCTTGTTCATTTTGTTGGTTCTCCTCGCCGTCATATGCGGCATGCGAGAACTTACGAATGACGGCAAGGTTCCGGAAAACGGCCCGATCAGCTGCCTGATTTTCCCGAGTCGCGGAGATGAGAACGCTGTCGCGCGGAGTGCGGGGAGCCGTCTCTGTTCATGGAGGCGACTCACAACCAAATGGCAAGCACGGGAATCCTGGACCGCCCAGTCTCGCAGAATGAGGTTAATGGCACACGGCAGATCGGGATTCTGCGGGAGATAACAAAGCTGGCATTCGCCTGGAAAGGCATCAATGCCGCTCTGTCCCGGAACTTCAGGAGCCTTTCCCATTTGACTGTTTCGGTCGACGGGTGGTGTCGCCTTGGAGGGAATACGATGAACCGACTACTTTTCACCGGGTCTGCTGTCAGCATTCTCTTTCTATCTTCAATACTGTCAGCGTCAGCAATGCCCATAGCGTCTCCAAGTGCGCTGGGGACCTCGAACAGCGGTGTTATCCAAGTCAAAGGAGGCCATGGTCATGGCGGCGGACACGGCTGGGGCCATCACGGCGGACGTGGTCATCACTACGGATGGGGTAGAGGTCGCGGCCATCACTACGGCTGGCGGCATCACGGCTGGTAAGTAACTTACCACGCCCATTTTCGACGCCGCCCCAGTTGGCGGCGTTTTTCGTTCACCAACCCTGTCTCACGATTCTAGGCCCACCGCCTCCCTGAAGCGGGCCCCTGCCTACACTTACAATGGGTGCTTGCCGCAGAGCGCCGGGCTGCCCCCTCGCGTCGTCCTCTCCGGACTGGTCCGCAATCCCAGCAGGCACGCCCGATGGAGGCCGCCTAACATTTGTTTCAGTCACCAAGTCAAGCCGCCGCACTTGTCTTGGGTGGCACTCCGAATATTGTGGTGGGACGACGATTTGGACCAGATATGCATACCGTTCGGCTGTGTTATCTCCTTCTTTTTTCCCTGTCCTGGCTCAGCTTAGGTTCGGCTCAGGCGCATAGAGTTGCGCTGGTGCTCGGCAACTCCGCGTACAAGAGCGTGCCACGGCTGGTCAATCCCGTGAACGATGCCGCTCTGGTCGGCGACATGCTCAAGAAGGCCGGGTTCGAGTCCGTCGACATCAGGACGGATCTCAACGCTATCGAGATGCGGAAGGCCTTGCGCGATTTTGGTGCTCGGGCGCGCGAGGCCGATATCGCGGTTGTCTACTACGCTGGTCATGGTATCGAGCTCGACGGAGTCAATTATCTGATCCCCACCGACGCCGCGCTGGAGACCGACAGTGATGTCTTAGACGAGACCGTGGCGCTAGATCGTGCGCTGTTCGCCGTCGAGCCTGCCAGACAGCTACGTCTGATTATCCTTGACGCCTGTCGCGACAACCCATTCGCCAAGACCATGAAGCGGACCATGGCCTCCCGGGCGATCGGGCGCGGCCTTGCGAAGGTCGAGCCAACGAGTCCGAATACAATGATCGCCTTCGCCGCCAAGGCGGGATCAACGGCATCGGACGGCGATTCGAAGAACAGTCCATTTGCAGCGGCCATAGTTGAGCGGCTTCCGACGCCCGGTCTCGACTTGCGTAAGGCATTTGGATTTGTGCGAGACGATGTCCTTAAGAAAACCGGCTACAAGCAGGAGCCCTACGTCTATGGCTCTCTCGGGGGCGAAGATGTTTCATTGGTGCCAGCAATGTCCGCAGGTGCACCGCAGCAGGCCGATCCGCAGTCTGCCGCTCGGCGGGACTATGAGCTGGCGCTCCAGGTCGGGACCCGAGCGGTCTGGGCTGCGTTTCTCGCTCAATATCCCGACGGCTTTTACGCCAGCCTCGCTCAGGGACAGTTGGATCGAGTCGCCGCCGAGGAGACGCGCGCAACGGCTGCTGAAAGAGCCCGGATTGCTGAAGAGGAGAAGGCTCGGCTCGCGGCCGACCAAACCAGGAAGACCGAGCAAGACAAAGCGGAGGCCGCAGCTAAGGCCGCCGAGGACGACCGCGTCGCTGCCGAGAAATTGCAGCTGGCGGTGGAAGCGAAGGCGGCAGCAGCCGAACGAAAGCGGAAGGAGATGGAAGCCGCGGCTGAACAGAGCGTTGCCAAGTTCGACGAGAAGCAGGCTATCACTCAGCCGTTTGCCGCCGAACACCAGCAGAAGGTGGCCGCTCTTCCACCGTCAACAAGTCAACCTGAGCGCTCGGCAGAGGAGATCAAGAATTTGGTGCAGCAGGAGCTGCGCCGCGTCGGCTGCTTGACCGCAACATCAGATGACGACTGGAGCGCTACGTCGCAGCAATCAGTTTCAAACTTCAACAAGTTTGCAGGGACGAAATTCGATACCAAGTTTGCCAGCCTGGACCTGCTCGACGCCATCAAGGCCCGGCGCGACCGCGTCTGCCCGAAAGTTTGCGAGCGCGGTTTTGAACCAATCGGCGATCACTGCGTCAGGCGCACGTGCGGGGGCGGACTGGCTCTCAGTGAGAAGGGCGAGTGCATTCAAAGCGACAAGACGCCAGCGCGAAAACCCGAGCGCCCCCTGGCCGCTAGACCAGAGGCAATTGATTCCAAACCCGGCGAACGGCGCTCTTCGGCCCGCGGCCGCTGTACCAGCATTAGTCAGCGGTGCGCGCTGGAAATCGGCGGGCGCTGTGATGCTTCCACCGGAAAATGGGAGTATGGCCGGAATGGTGCCGGGGGAAATACCCAGGCATTCAACGCCTGCCTTGGGCGATTGATGGCTGGAAGCAGGTAACCAATGTGCGGGCCGCGGCGGTCTGGGATCGGATCCACGTCAATGGCCGAATTGCCCCCCCAACCCGGCCCCCCGCTTCACCAGCTGACGACTAAGTTTTGCGGTAGCCGACTTTGGTCTCCTTCGTTCGATCGACAGTGGGCACGCGCCGGACATTGGAACTTGGAACTCGGCTAGGCGTTTGGCTCCCGCCGGGGGCAAAATGACATATGGGCCAGATAGCGGTTTCGAATTGGCGCGTCGCAGCGGAACGGCAGCAGGGTGACTTTCCTGGTCCGCGCATTGGTGGCTCCCTGATGAACCATTTGCCGGAGAGTTCGACCGCTCGCCCGCGGCGGGTACGGACCTACCTGACCCTATTCGCCATCGCGCTGATCCTTCCTGTGCTCGCCGTCTCTTTCGTTGGCCTGAACCGGATGGCGGCCATCGAGCAATCGCAGATCGAGCGCCGCGTCATGCAGATCGCTCAGAATATCCGCTTTGTCGTCGACAGGGAGCTCGATAGGGCGCTGGTGACCCTCGAAACCTTGGCGACGTCATCGGAGCTCCGGAGCGGAGAT
Organism: Bradyrhizobium sp. USDA 4472; assembly: GCF_054058595.1. Taxonomy (NCBI): domain Bacteria; kingdom Pseudomonadati; phylum Pseudomonadota; class Alphaproteobacteria; order Hyphomicrobiales; family Nitrobacteraceae; genus Bradyrhizobium; species Bradyrhizobium sp. USDA 4472. The sequence goes on along the minus strand of NZ_JBSSAM010000001.1, from coordinate 4,140,774 downwards.
CTGAGCGCATTCCATCAGCAGGCTGTCCTCGCGCTGAGGCCGAAGAAGGCCGCGATCGTGCTGATCGACACTTCGTATCGACAACTCGTCGACACACTCAAGGACTTCGGAGCCGAGCTGCCGCCAACGTCCGACCCGGTCACGGCGCAGCGGGTCATAGATACCGGAAAGCCTCAAATATCGAACTTGTTCAAGGGATCGGTCAACGGTCTGCCGGTCTTCAACGTCGAAGTGCCAGTCTTCGACGACGAGAAGCGCGTGCGATACGTACTGATCATGTCCTTCCAAGCTGCATACGTCGCCGACGTCCTAGCGGAGGTTAGGCTCGACCCTGCCTGGCTCGCCGGCGTGACCGGTAGCAACGGCATTGTCGTTGCCCGGTCCCAGCAGCAGGACGAATATGTCGGCAGACCTCTGCCGGCTGAATTGTTCGAACAGACGAAAAACGCCGATCGCGTCTATCCAGCCGTCAATATTGCCGGAGAGCACGTCTTGCGCGCCAGCGTCAAATCTGAGCGGGCACCCTGGTTCGTGTCCGCGACCGTGCCGCTCTCGCACACGCAGGAGCCCTACGACCGGAGCCTTTTCTTCGCCGTGTTGCTGGTGGGGCTGGCGCTCATACTCGGAGGGTCTCTTGCCTATCTGTTCGCCAGGCTGATGGCACGGCCGCTCGACGAAGCGACTCACGCGGCAGCAGCTGTTGGTCGAGGCGAGGACGTATCCGTCAACCCGACCTCGTTGCTCGAAGCGAATGTTCTGATCGAGACGTTGGCAAAGGCCTCGAAGGAATTGAAGGAGCGCGCCCGGCACTCCGATTTCCTCATGCGCGAACTGGTTCACCGGGCCAAGAACCAGCTTGCCGTCGTCAAGGGCATGGCGCTTCAGACGGCGCGCGAGAGCGCCACCGTGGACGAATTCATCGGCCGTTTTGACCGCCGGATTCTGGGACTGGCGCAGTCGCAGGACCTCCTGCTCAGCCAGAACTGGCGAGGAGCCTGGATGCGCGATCTCGTGCATGCTCACCTCGAACCGTTCGGCGCTGGGCCCCGCGCTCAAACCAGTGGGCCGGACATCTTCCTGGACACGACGGCGATTCAAAACGTGGGCTTTGCCCTCCACGAGCTGGCGACGAACGCGTCGAAATACGGTGCGTTATCGAATGAGGCTGGACGGCTGGTCGTGGTCTGGGAGGCGCTGGAGAACGGCGCGGCCCGGCTCACATGGGGCGAACACGAAGGCCCGGCGCCGCACATGGAGCAGGAAGGGTTCGGCTATCGCGTGATTACCGAGCTCGTTCCGCGGGCGCTGAACGGCTCCTCAAAACTGGATTTTACCCCGCAGGGCGTGCGGTGGGAGCTTATCATACCGGCTGACCATGTCGTCCAATAAAACGAGCCCAAGCCTGCGCAGGAGTGAATGTGGACGCGAACAGATTGAAGGTGCTGATCGTCGAGGACGAGTTCTTCATCGCTCTGGATGCCGAGGAGCAGGTCAGGTCGCTCGGCCATATGGTGGTCGGCACCGCAGTCTCCGCCGAGCAGGCCATCCGGATCGCCGGCGAGGAAAAACCGGATGTCGTACTAATGGACATCCGACTCGTCGGGCCGGTCGATGGGATCACGGCCGCCCTGGAGATCCGATCGCTCTACGGCATCGAGGCGATCTTCGTGACTGCGAACACCGACCAATCGACGCTGGCTCGAGCCGAATCCATAAAGCCCCTTGCGGTTTTGCAAAAGCCGCTGACAAAGGACAGGCTCGCAACACAACTGTCTCGCTTGCTTACAGGAAGCGGCGCCTGATGCCGCACATTCCCTTGCGTTCGGGATGCGAGGGCCTGATGTGGGAACGAGCGCGCGGATCTGCTGGTGACTGACGTCAGACCTCCCGGCGAACTAGCCGGGTTGCAGCCTTTATCGTGATCGGTTTCGCCTCAAAAACCTCGCTTAGGGCATCAGCCTTCGTGGCCGAGCCTCACGACCAGCTCGTTCGGCAGGAGCACTTTTTTGTCAGCAGCGCTCGTACGCCACAAGGTCTCCCCCTGGACCAAGCCCGGCATGTCCAGCTCATGGTCGGCGAAACTGGTGACGATCTGCAATGCTTTGCCAGATCTCGTACGCCACCGGACATCCAGCCCACCAGCGGAACTGTCATTGCCGAGGAGTCTGCTGTCGGCGGAGACAATCCCGCTCCGCAGCAGCGGGACGATCTTTTGGCGACGGATCTGCAGCAACTGCTGTGTCAGTCGCCGGACTTTCAGACTGGTTGGAGAACCGTCGATGTGGGACCAATCCAGCTTCGAGGCGCGAAAAGTTTGCTCGTCACAAGGATCAGGAATTTGAGCACGCAGCTCAGGCGTCGAGAACGCCCTGAAGTGCGCAAATTCCTTGCGACGGCCTTCTCGCGTCAGCTCGGCGGCCTCGCCGGACCAATCTGCGAAGAACAGAAACGGGGTATCGACTGCCGCCTCCTCGCCCATGAACATCATTGGAATGTGGGGGCTCAGCAGAACCAGGGCGAAAGCCTGTGTGAGTTTTTCCGGACTTACCAGTTTCGACAATCGTTCCCCATGAGCACGATTGCCGATCTGATCGTGATTCTGCGCAAAGAAGATGGTCGCTTCAGGCGGAAGATGAGCACTCGGCTCGCCGCGCGGTTCGTTGTGGAGCGGAAATACTTCGCCCTGATATGCAAATCCCTCGCTCAAGGATCGTGCGAGATGCGCCAGCGGCTTGTCGGCAAAGGCACGATAGTAACCTTCATCCTCTCCTGTCAGAAGCACATGCAGCGCGTTGTGAAAGTCGTCACTCCACTGCGCGTCATAGTACCTCGTATGGCCTTGCTGGCGTTCAAGTAGACGGGCCTGGTTCGCTTCGTTCTCCAGCATCAGGTGCACGCGGCGGCCCGGCAATTCGTGACGCACGGTCTCCGCGAGCTCGACGAGAAAGTGCCGATCCGAATCGTCCTTGAGCGCGTGGACGGCATCGAGGCGGAGGCCGTCGAAGCCGTAGTCGCGCAGCCACATCAGTGCGTTCTCAATCAGAAACTCGCGGACGAACGCGCCCTCGCGCCCCTCCAGGTTGACCGCAGGTCCCCACCCGGTCGTATGACGACTCGTGAAAAAACTCTCCGCATAGCTGTGCAGATAATTCAGTTGCGGTCCGAAATGGTTATAAACAACGTCGAGATAGACCATGATGTCGAGCGCGTGAGCGGCCCGCAGAAGGCGCTTGAGATCCTGTGGCCGGCCGTAGCGCGCGTTTGGAGCGTTCAGCAGCACGCCGTCATAGCCCCAATTGTGCCGGCCAGGAACGTCGTTGAGCGGCATTAGCTCGATGGCCGTAATGCCGAGATCGCGCAGATAAGGCAACCTGCTCTCGACGCCGGCATAGGTCCCTTCCTGGCTGAAAGCGCCGACGTGCAGCTCATAGATCACCGTTTCCGCCCAGGACCGCCCTGGATAGAGGATGGCGTCCCGAAGCGTCGCCGTGTCGACGACTTCGCTCGGGGCCCCGACATCGTCCGGCTGAAAGAATGAGGCAGAGTCCGGGACGACCAGGTCTTCATTGATTCTGAACTGATAGCGTGTGCCTGCATGAGCGGTTTGACTCAACACTTGATACCAACCATCTCCGTCGCGTGGCATGCGACACGGCGGTCGATTGGCCTCGAGCAATTCGACCGATTGCGCGGATGGCGCCCAGAGATTGAAGACGACCCCATGTTCCACGATCTGCGGACCGTGGCGCCGGATCCGGCCGGCTGCTCCTTGTCTCTGACCCAAAATGCTTGCCTTTCACGCTAGATGTTCACCACAGCATGCTCTGGCGGGGCCTTGCGGCATCTCAACCGCTGTACAAATGCTTAAGCATGCGAGGCACGAACAAGCTCGCGTCGGTGCGATCGTTCCTCGGCGGCGTTCGCCAGGAAGACTAGTCTTACGTCGTCCGCCTCTCAGCCCTAAGGCTTCTGTACACTTTTGCACCAAGCACAAAAAAACGTACTCCATTGCAGCTTTGTGGAACGATTGCTGCGACGCAGAATTTACAGATGGCGCTTCACTGGGATAGCGCATCTGGAATCCAAAAAGATGGTTGGCTCAGACCACTTCGGCCGGCGGGCGTAGGGGATGCGTATCCTGTTCGCGACCCCCGAAGTATCGGACTTCGTTCAAGTAGGCGGTCTTGCCGCCGTATCGGCGGCTCTCCCACGCGCCCTTCGCAGTTTTGCTGACGTACGCGTCATCATTCCCGGCTATCCCGCGGTTCTACGCGGGCTCAAGGACCTCCAGCCAATCGGCCGATGCCCGCCATTCGCCGCTCTTCCGGCGTTCGAGGTCGGTCTTGGGCATAGCGCGGATGGCTTGAGCTATTATGTCGTTCGTTGCCGGGAGTTGTACGAGCGGGAGGGAACGCCCTATGCCAATGGGTGCGGCGCTGACTGGTCCGACAACAACGTTCGTTTTGCGACCTTCTCTTACGCTGCCGCGCAGCTTGCCAGAGGCCTGGTCGACAAGGATTGGCAGGCCGATCTGGTCCACGCCAACGATTGGCAATGCGCGCTGATCCCCGGCTATCTGGAATGGCATTACGCCCACATTCCGACGGTCTTCACGATTCACAATCTCGCCTATCAAGGTGTCTTTGACCGGAGTTCGCTCGCTCCGCTGGGCATTCCGGAGACCAGCTTCAATATCGATGGCGTGGAATTCTACAACCGCCTGTCTTTCATCAAGGCCGGCCTCGTCTACGCCTCACACCTGACGACCGTGAGCCAGACCTATGCCCGCGAAATCACCACTGCCGAGTTCGGATGCGGGCTCGAAGGACTGTTGCGGCAGCGTGCCGACCGCCATCAGCTGTCCGGAATCCTGAACGGGATCGACGAGAGCTGGGATCCGCGCACGTGCTCGTCGCTGTTTCAACCGTTCGGGGCGGGCGATTGGGCGGAACGCGCGATGAACGCCGACGATGTCCGGGACCAGTTTGGTCTGGCCGTGTCCCGCGGTCCGCTGTTCGCCCTCGTCGCGCGCCTGGTCCATCAGAAGGGCGTCGATCTCGTCATCGAGAGCGCGCAAGCGATCGTCGACGCGGGCGGCCAGATCGTCGTCTCCGGCAAGGGCGAACCCCGCTTCGAGGAAGCCCTGCTGCAGGCGCAGGCGCGAGCCCCGCAATCGATTGCGGTCAAGATTGGCTTCGAGGATGCCGAGGCGCGCAAGATTTTCGCCGGCAGCGATTTCACGCTGATGCCGTCGCGCTTCGAGCCTTGCGGCCTGAGCCAGATGTATGCCCAACGCTTCGGCTCTTTGCCGATCGGCCATCGCACCGGCGGTCTTGCGGAGACGATTGTCGATGGCGAGACGGGCTTTCTGTTCGATCGGGCGTCGGCTCCAGGCTTTCTCGGCAGTCTTTGCCGCGCCTTCTCGACCTTCGGGATGAAGGACAGGCTCGACCAGATGCGCAGAGCTGCGATGGCGCAGGCCTTTAGCTGGAGGCAGTCGGCGAAAACATACGCAGATCTTTACCGATCATCGATCTAGAAAGATATCGAGCACGGACCATGAAAATCGCGCAAATCGCTCCGCTTGCGGAAAGCTGCCCGCCACGGCTCTATGGAGGCACCGAGCGCATTGTCTCGTATTTGACCGAAGAGCTGGTTCGCCAAGGGCATGACGTCACGCTGTTCGCGAGCGGAGACTCTGTCACGTCTGCGGAGCTGGTGCCTTGCTCGAAAATGGCGCTGCGGCTCGATCGCTCGGTGAAGGATATGACGCCGTATCACGTCATGATGCTGGATCAAGTTGCCAGGCGAGCCAACGAATTCGACGTCCTGCACTTCCACATCGATCATCTGCACTATCCTTTGATGCGGCACCATGCGGAACGGATTGTCACGACATTGCATGGACGTCTCGATCTGCCCGATTTGAAGCCGTTCTACTCCGCCTTCCCCGAACCTCCGCTCGTCTCGATTTCGGACGCACAACGCCGCCCGATGCCCCCGGTCAACTGGCTCGGGACCGTGCTTCATGGATTGCCCGAGAACATCCTGCCATATCGGCAAGCGCCGTCAGGGGACTATTTTGCGTTCCTTGGGCGCATCTCCCCCGAAAAGGGACCAGACAAGGCGATCGAGATCGCCGCGAGGACCGGCGTGCCCCTGAAGATGGCGGCCAAGATCGATGCCGCAGATCAACACTATTGGGAGCAGGTGATCGCGCCGATGATCGCGGCGCATCCGAATGTCGAATTCATCGGCGAGATCAATGAACTCCGGAAAGCCGATTTCCTTGGCAATGCGCGTGCGCTGCTCTTTCCAATCTGTTGGCCGGAGCCTTTCGGTCTCGTCATGATCGAGGCGATGGCGTGCGGCACGCCAGTGATTGCCCTTGCCCACGGCTCTGTGCCTGAGATCATCGATCACGGCCTGAGCGGATTTGTCGTTAATTCCGTCGAGGAGGCGGTCGCGGCGGCCAACGCTGTCGAGACATTGGATCGAGCGGCGATTCGCAAGCGGTTCGAACAACGGTTCACGGCAGAGCGAATGGCGAGGGACTATCTGGCCGCCTATCGCCGGTTACCCGCACTTCGGCAAATACCGCAACTGGACGTGCGCCCGGCCCTCGAAAGTAACAGCCAAATCGGGATGCTGATACCTTCTGCCGGTTTGGACATCGCTGCCGCCACTGCTGGCTGACATCCTTGAGCCGCATCGGAACGGAATCAGCGAGCGGTGGTTACGATGACACACAGGAGTTGCTGCCATGCGCCGCTCGACACCCAAGCCCATCCGCAACAAGCTCGACCTGACCGATCGCGTTCAGATGCGGCTTGTCAGAAAACGTCTTGGCCTTTCCGATGCCGAGCTCACCGCCATCGTCGGGCGGATCGGAAACTCGATTGCCGCGATCAGCAAGGAAGCTGCCCAGCAGCGGGCCAGCGCTCCGCGTAAGCCGGCGGATGTGCCTGCCGCAGCCGTTATCGCCGCTGCGGCCGCCGAGCCGGCAACTTCGGACGTAGCCGTGCCTGCGCCAGCGTCCTGACCGCACTGCTTTAGGGGGAGATATGGACCAGAAAGCGCGTCCGGACGACGCCTTGACGCGAGCGGCCTTGAGCCTGCGCCGCTCTCGCATCACCGAAGGCAAGCCGTTTCCGCTCGGCGCCACCTGGGACGGCCTTGGCGTCAACTTCGCACTGTTCTCGGCCCACGCCACCAGGGTGGAGCTCTGCCTATTCGACGACGAGGGTGAAACCGAGCTCGAGCGGATCGAGCTGCCGGAATACACACGACGAAGTCTGGCATGGCTATCTGCCCTCGGCACGTCCGGGCACGGTCTACGGCTATCGCGTCCACGGTCCCTACGAGCCCGACGCAGGGCACCGGTTCAATCCCAACAAGCTCGTGCTCGATCCCTATGCCAAGCAGCTGGTCGGGCAACTGCGCTGGGGACAGGAACTGTTCGGCTACCAACTCGGCCACGCCGACAAGGATCTGTCTTACGACGAGCGCGACAGCGCCCCATTGATGCAAAAGTGCCGCGTCATCGACCCCGCGTTCACCTGGGGTGCGGCGCGTAAGCCCGAAGTGCCCTGGGAACGGACGATCGTCTACGAGATGCACGTGAAGGGCTTTACCCAGCTGCACCCGCTGGTGCCCGAAGCAGACCGCGGCACCTTCTCAGGGCTCGCGCATTCGGAAATTCCCGGTTACCTGCGCTCGCTTGGAATCACCAGCGCGGAGCTGTTGCCGATCCATGCCTTCGTCGATGACAGCTACCTGGTGGACAAAGGCCTGCGCAACTACTGGGGCTACAATTCCATCGGGTTCTTCGCCCCGGAGCCGCGGTACCTGAAGACGCCGTTCGCGAACGAATTCAAGGAAATGGTCAACCAGTTCCACGCTCACGGCATCGAGGTCATCCTGGACGTGGTCTACAATCATACTGCCGAAGGCAACGAACAGGGCCCGACGCTCTCGTTCAAGGGCATCGATAATGCCAGCTATTACCGCCTACTGCCGGACCAGAAGCGTTACTACATCAACGATACCGGCACCGGAAACACCGTAAATCTGTCGCATCCGCGGGTGCTGCAGCTGGTTGCGGATTCGCTTCGCTATTGGGCCACCGAGATGCGGGTCGACGGCTTTCGCTTCGATCTCGCCACCATCCTGGCACGCGAGCCTTATGGGTTCGATGAAGGCGGCGGCTTCCTCGACGCCTGCCGCCAGGATCCCGTGCTCTCCAGCGTCAAGCTGATCGCAGAGCCCTGGGACATCGGCCCCGGCGGTTACCAGGTCGGCCAGTTTCCGCCGGGATGGGCCGAGTGGAATGACAAGTTCAGGGACACTGTCCGCGCCTTCTGGAAGGGTGATCCGGGCACCCTTGCCGATTTTGCCAAACGCATCACAGGGTCCGGCGATCTGTTCAACAAGCGCGGGCGCCGGCCGTGGGCCAGTGTCAACTTTGTCACGGCTCACGACGGCTTCAACCTCAATGATCTCGTGTCCTACAACGACAAGCACAACGAGGCCAACGGGGAAGAGAATCGCGATGGCCACAGCAACAACCATTCCTGGAATTGCGGCGCCGAAGGACCCACGGACGATCCGGCGATCACGGCGCTGCGCGAACGGCAGAAGCGAAACATGCTCGCGACGATGCTGCTGTCCCACGGCACGCCAATGCTGCTCGCGGGAGACGAGTTCGGACATACACAGCGAGGCAACAACAATGCTTACGCTCAGGACAACGAAACCACCTGGCTCGACTGGATGGGAATTACAGGGAACGGCCGCAACCTTCGTGAATTCGCGCGCAAGCTGATCGCGATCCGCAAGGCCTTCCCGATCCTCTATCGCAGCCGGTTCTTGGTAGGAACCCACAATGAAGAGCTCGACGTCAATGACGTCACATGGCTCTCGCCGTCTGGCGAGGAGATGACCACAGAGCAATGGCAGGACGGCAACGCCAAATGCTTCGGCATGTTACTCGACGGACGCGCACAGGAGACCGGGATCAAGCGGCGCGGATCGGACGCGACCATGCTGCTCGTCTACAATGCCCATTATGATGTCGTGAATTTCACTCTGCCGGCCGTCGCCGAGGGACGAAGTTGGTTAGGGCTGGTGGATACCAATCAGCCAGAAGCGCAGATGCCCGCATTTGACTTCGGACAGGCTTACGCGGTGACCGGACGATCACTTGTGGTGTTTGGTCTCGCGACCGAGAACACCGCAACACGCCGCTTGCGGCAAGGCCTCGGTGCGCTGCTGGACGTTGCCGAGGCGCCCCTCGAGCCGGCTTGATCAACGCCGCGGTTCCAGGGCCTCGCGAACCATTGGCAGACGATTGGAGGATCTCTGATTGTCGCAGTTGGCGCCGCGGTCCTCGCCGCTTTCCAAGACGAGATTCCGCCCACGGCAATCCCGAGCCCACAAGATGAATGATGGGCGCTTTAGCTGGGACAGCATTATTGGAACCCTGGCACTAACTCCGACTTGCTGTGCACAACCTTGTTGACCGAGCTGGCACAGCGGCCCTTTTCTGTACCAGCCGAACGGCGATCTTGCGCAGTGTCCTCACGTCGTGGACGAAGAGCGCGACGGGAGGATAGCTTGCGGATTCTTGTAGCCGAAGACGAAGACTTGATCCGGGATGTGGTCGTAGACATCCTGCAGGCGCACGGTCACGACGTAATGGAAGCCGATAGCGGCGAGCGTGCGGTTCAGCTATGTGCTGAGGCCGCACCCGAGCTGCTCGTCACCGACATCAGGTTAGCTGGAAATCTGTCTGGCTGGGATATCGCTATCAAATGCCGGGAGGCGAATCCGGACGTCCCAATCATCTACGTAACCGGCTACACACACGCTGCCCCGCGCCCGGTGTCAGGGAGCATCATGCTCCAAAAACCATTCAGACTGGAACGCCTTCTTGAGGCGATGAAGTCGCTCACCGGCAAGTAGCAGGACCCGTGCTGTCTGCCTATAGTGGATACCAGTGCAAGGCCTGAAACCAAAAGAAAAGGCCCCCTCTAAGGCGTAGTTTTTTAGGAGAGGACCCACAGGTCACAGAGCCAACCCGTCCTGTATTGCCTCGTTCCCAATAATGCCTGCGAAGCAGTCGCTCCAGCTCGATAGCTTGATCTCGTTATAGGCTCGCTTCAAGGCCTTGCGCTCCTCGCCCGCGGCCGTTGTTATAGCGAAGGGATAGAGGCGCCCGCTTCGATCAAGCCTGCGCTCTTCAGATCTTCCCAGAAGGGCGTCGGGATCTTAGCTTGCAATGAATTCCAGTCCTCTTCGATCTGCTGAGCGCTGCGCGCCCCCACCACCAGCGCGACGGCGACGTCCGCCGCTGCAGAAAACTGCAGGGCCGCCGTCCGCAGATCCACGCCGTATCGGGCTGCTACAGTGCGGAGCTTCTCGCGCTTTTCGATCGCCTCGGTGGAATTTTGAAGTTCTGCTTGCCGTAGTTGTAGCGCGGGCTTCCGGAGATGAACCCGGCATTAAGCGAGGAGCCGATCACAAGGGAGATGTCCCTCTTGCGAACCGCCGGGAAGAGTTCATGCACGGCGCTGGCGTGATCGATCAGCGAATACTGCCGGGCGCACAGGCACACGTCCGGATCGGCATCTTCCATCACCTTGAGGATCGGCAGGGGCGTATTCACACCGATACCCCATGCACGAATGATTCCTTCGTCGCGCATCTTTGAGAGTGCCGGAAAGGCGCCTTTACGGGCGCTCTCGTACTGCTCCTCCCAGCCGTTCGGGAAGAAGGCGAAGTCAGGAGAGATGTCGTGCACGAACGCTACATCGAGGCTATCGACGCCGAGCCGCTGGAGGCTATCCTCGATCGAGCGACGCACGCCGTCGGCGGTGTAGTCGAATACGACGTCATTGGGCGAATCCGAGAGCGGATAAATCTCGGCATGCCGGTTGTTCTTCGAGGCCTTGAACAGCTTCCCAACTTTCGACGAAAGCAGATATTCATCTCGCTTCTTGGTGTGGAGAAGCCGTCCGAACCGCCGCTCGGCCAGCCCGAAGCCGTACCATGGCGCAACGTCGAAGTAGCGCACCCCGACCTCCCAGGCCGCTTCGAGCGTGCTTTCGGCGTCCTTGTCGGTGTGCTTGTTGAACTCGTTGCCGAGCGAAACCCCGCCGAGCCCGAAGCGAAAGCGGGGCTCAAAAATCTGCTGCGCGCGATTGGGCATGTTTGGATTGACCTTTCGCCATTGGCGATCACCTGACGTGTCGGGCATCAAGGTGCGCTTACTTGATTGGACCTACGAGACCTCTGCCGATCTGAACTAACAACCTCGGCAGATGCTTTTGATCTTTTTCTCCAAGGCAACGTCTGCTGGATCGCGCGACTGCGCGCCGACTGACCTATCCATCGGTCGTTGCTCGACCGCTGGCGTCGGCGAGCGATGGCTGTGTCGTTTGCTGGCCTCTGCAGAATGAACAAAAACCAGCGCGGCTACGACGGCAAGTGATGCTAACGCAAAGACTTTCAGCAACTTTTGCAAATCTTCCCCACTGTCCTATCGGCCTGGTTGTTCTCTCGATCGATCTTGGCGTCGCTGTCCTGTTCGTTCGTAGTCGTCGGTTTTCCGATTCCGCCCGCAGGCGCAGTGTTCTGCGCGTTGGCGCCGGAAGCGCCTGACGGGGCCGCCGTGCCTGCCGTATTTGTTCCCGGTGTTGATCCCGTGCTGAGCCCGTTGCCATTCCCCGCGCGTTGATCGGGGAGTTGGCCCGTTGCCGCGTCGCCGGTCGTCTGGTTGTTGGTGGTGCCGATCGCCGCATTTCCCGGGCTCCCGGTCGGCCCTGTCGCGGACGACCCATTTCCGTTCGTCCCGTTGGCAGCCGTGCCGGCAGATCCTGCCCCCGCAGATGTTGAGCCTGTTCCTGCAGCACCTGACGTGGGGCCGCCGCCCGTACCACCACCAGCGGATCCGCCGCCGCCGCCTCCGCCTCCACCTCCACCTCCACCTTGGGCGAACGCGGCCACGGGAACGAGAACAGCGGCGAGCAGAGCAAGTCGGGAGAGCTTCATGTCGACACTCCTTTTGCGACCAAGCCACCTCCGCACGTTTCGTTCCTGTCATCCTCGGGCCTTATGAGGAACCGGTAGAACTCGCCCTCGGCCAGCACCCGCGCGATATCGCACGCCACTACTGTCGCCCCCGACCCGCACCCAACATTGATGCAGGACTGCCCCCAACGAGAGTACCGGCCATTTGAGGTGTTCTCGGAAGCATCGAGGAGAGCGTCCGGAAATGGCACACGAGGCTAGGCGCGGCCCTTCAGAGAATCGAGACGCTTGCGGAGAAACGCCAACACCATGATCTCGTCGGAGGTGAGCTTGGCATACTGGCGCTTGAACTTCTGCGCGATCTTGGCTTCAATCATCTTCACGAGGTCACCGGACATATAGGCGTCCAGGACTTCCGGATGCACGTAGCACTTGCGACAGATTGCCGGTGTGTTGCCGAGCTGCTTCGAGACGCTCTCGATCGCAGCTACTACGTTGCGCTTCGCCTCGGCCTGGCTATCGTACCTTTTGAATTCGGCGAGGGCCAACGCTGCCAAAACCGTCCCGGCCCAAGTGCGGAAATCCTTCGCGCTGAAGTCCTCGCCCGTAATGTCCTTGATGTAGGCGTTGACGTCGCCGGAATCGACGGTGCGCGGCTGTCCGTCGTCATCCAGGTATTTAAAGAGTTCGTGTCCCGGTATCTCCGCGCAGCGCTTCACTATCGCGGCTATTCGCTTATCCTCCACTCGGAGCTTCCATTGCTTGCCGGACTTGCCCGTGAAGTCGAACCGAAGCACGCCGCGGCCGACCGCGACGTGCTTGCGGCGCATGGTTGTTAGCCCGTAGGACTTGTTCTTCTCGGCGTACTCGGCGTTGCCGACTCGGATCAATGTCTTCTCCAGAAGACTAACGATTGTGGCCAGCACCTTCTCGCGGGGCAGTCCGTCTCGCTTCATGTCGGCGGCGACGCGCTCCCGCAGAGCGGGCAGCGCGGCAGCGAACTGGATGATGTGCTCGTATTTATTCTGGTCGCGGAGTTCTCGCCACTTCGGATGGTAGCGGTATTGCTTGCGGCCCCGCGCATCGAGCCCGGTCGCCTGGATGTGGCCGTTCGGCGATGGGCAGATCCATACGGATTCGTAGGCCGGCGGGATTCCGATTGATTTGATGCGTCGGGTGATCGTGGCATCGGTGATGCGCCTGCCGTCCTTGTCGTAGTAGCTGAAGGTGGTTCCGGTCCGTTTGCGCGTGTACCCAGGCGTGGAGTCGCTGACGTAGCGAAGGCCTTCTTCCGCGATGGTGGCCGCGACCTCGGCGGTGCGGTCCAGTATCTGTTCTTCGTTGCTGGTCTGTCGGAGCATCGGCCTATCCCTCGGAAGCACCCTGGGGATCGAGGCTCCGCTCTTTCTCAAAGGATGAAGATACCAGTTGGTTCCGCTCTGAGCTCGGTGGATGCGCCAGAGACTAGGTTGCAGCGCAAATATCCGAGACCTCGGATGAGAGCCGGCCGGTTCCATTCGACAAGACGCTGCGCAGCCGATGAAGCTGGCTTAGGTTCAGACAATCGCCACAAAGTTCATTGACACGCTCCCACACAGTCAGTCTCCACCAAGGCCGCGATGTCCCTATATTCACTTGATGTCTTGCGTCAGCGCTATGTCATCGAGAAAAGACCGCTCGAGGCCAGCGTCGAGCAGATCTTGCGGGCCGACAGCCGCGCCGGAGCGCGGGCCATCCTGGCTGCAATCGATAAACGGCGCTTTGAAAACAGGTCCGAGGGGCAGCGCCTCCGCAAGATGCTTCGCTTCGAGACCTCTCTCTGGGACAGCGGCCATCAAGCCGTGGCAGGTGTGGACGAGGCCGGAATGAGCCCTCTCGCCGGGCCGGTCTCGGCGGGCGCCGTGATCCTGAAACCGGGAACGCGGATACTCGGGATCGACGACTCGAAAAAGCTTGATGCGGCGGCTCGCGAAGAACTCGCGAAGGAGATCAAGGAAAAGGCAGAGAGTTGGTGTGTGGCGTTCGTCGAGGTCGAGGAGATCGACGCGATCAACATCTATTGGGCAGGCATCCAGGCTATGCAGCGCGCGGTCCGGGGGCTAGGGCTGACGCCGCAGCACTTGCTGATCGATGCGAAGCGGTTGAAGCAACTCGACATCCCTCAGCAGGCGATCATCAAGGGCGATGCCAAGTCCGCCAGCATCGCCGCCGCCTCGATTCTCGCGAAAGTCGAGCGCGACGCCGTCATGCGGTCGCTCGACCTGCGACACCCCGGCTACGGCTTCGCGGATCACAAGGGCTATCCGGTGCCGGCTCATTATGATGCGCTCGCCAGGCTTGGCGCATGCGCTGCTCACCGGCGGTCGTTCGGACCCGTACGCAAGGCTCTCGGGCTGCCGCCCCTGCCGCCGTGGCCTTCGGCAGCCGAGCGCGACGCCGGCTGAACAGGTCGTACGCTTCGTTTTGGCGGCACTATTTTCGCGACCACTTCTTTTCGCGTACGACGTCCTTCGCGTTTTTGTCGGTCCGCAGCCCGAGATAGACCGGCTGGCGCAGCTCGCCCTTGCTGGTCCACTCCGCGAACTTCACCTCCGCGACCAGCGCAGGACGCACCCAGGTCGTCACCTGCTCATCCTTGACCTTGGGAGGAAACGGAGACTTGGCAGTCTTGAGCTTCATGAGTTTGCCGTGAAGCTCTTCGAGAACTTGGTGGCTGAAGCCGGTGCCGACGCGGCCGATGTACCGCCACGCATCGCTTTCGCGTACCGCCAGCACAAGGGCGCCGAAGAAGGGCCGGGTTCGCCTCGGCGCCGTGAAGCCGACGATCACAACCTCCTGCCGCTGAGCGGTCTTCACCTTCAGCCAGTCGGCGGTCCGGCGTCCGGACGCGTACGGGCTGTCGGCGCGCTTGGCCATGATGCCCTCAAGATGTCTCCGCTCGGCCTCTGCGAAGAACTTTGTGCCGCTGCTATTGCGATGGTTGCTGAACGCGATCAGCTTGTGGCGCGGCAGGATGGCTCTAAGCCGCTTCTTGCGCTCGAGGAGCGGCAGCGCCCGCAGATCCTCGCCATCTGCGAACATGAGGTCAAATGCGCAGTAGCGAAGCTTGGCCTCGTGGCGCAGGGCGTTTTGAAGCAACTGGAAATGGGACACGCCGTCCTTGCCGATCGCGACGAGCTCGCCGTCGATGACGGCGTCGACCTTCACCCTCTCAAGTGCTTTCGCGACCTCGACATACGAGTGGCTGATGATTTTCCCCGTTGCGGCTATAGAGTGCGACCCGGCCGCTGCGGATTTCCGAGACCATGCGGAAACCATCAAACTTATCCTCGAAAACCCAATTAGGATCGTCGAACGGCGAATCGATCAGCGTGGCCAGCATGGGCTGCAGGCGGCGAGGCAGGGTTGATTTTCGGGCCATGGCCGTATCTTTCTACAGAGCTGGCAAGGCCCGAAGCGAGGAGGGTGGAAGGCGAACCCGCGCGGCATCACCAGCTGCGACCGTCCCGCCGGTCCGTACCACCCCCAGCACGCCGGATTTGAATGGAGCTCCCCTTTGCGCCGACGAGAGCACCTGCCGCTTAAGGCCGGCTCGGAAGCGGTCGATGAGGACGCAGGGCGTCCGGAGGCCGGTCAGCTCAACGACTGCGGCCGGCCCGAGCTCGATCAGCGTCCCGAGCGGCATCCGTTCGAGGTCCAGGCCGGCGGTGGTGATGTTCTCGCCGAGGTCTCCCGCTGCAACTGAGAAGCCGGCATCCGAGAGGGTAGCAAATAGCTCGGATGGCATCAGGTGAACCTGCCGCAGATTGGGAAGATGCGGCTGACGACGGGCGAGATAGCGGTGCCGGACGAATGCGCCGGCGTGGGCGTCGCCTTCAACACCATGGCCTTCCACAAGCACAATCTGATCCCGTGACGGCTTGCTCAAGTGGTGGCCGCGATCGGATGCCACAGCCACCACTTTTCCCACCAGTGAGACATCCTCCGCTAAGGGCATCAGGCGGCCCGGGCCAGCGAGCGCCGCCTCTGCCGGAGGTAGCGTGTGATCGCCGGCAACGTCATCGCGTTCAGGATCCGGTCGGCGGGGACGCCGCCCTTGCGGGCCATCTCGACGCCCCAGTGCATGTGGTCAAGCTCTGGAATCGAGTGTGCGTCCGGATTGATGCTCAACATGCAGCCGAATTCAAGCGACGCCTGGTGCCAGCGCCAATCCAGATCGAGCCGCCACGGGTGGGCGTTGATCTCGACGACAACGTCATGCTTGGCGCAGGCCCGAAGCACCTTCTCCACGTCGATTTCGTAGCCCGGCCGCCGCTGCAGCTGCCGCCCGGTCATGTGGCCGATGATGGTCGTGTGAGGATTGGAGATGGCCCGAAGCAGGCGCTGCGTCTGCGCCTTGCGGTCCAGCTTGAAACGGCCGTGGATGCTGGCGACCACGAAGTCGAAACGTTCAAGCACTTCGTCCTCATAGTCGAGCGACCCATCCGCCAGAATGTCGGACTCGATGCCTT
The DNA here is from genome assembly GCF_054058595.1 of Bradyrhizobium sp. USDA 4472. Taxonomy (NCBI): domain Bacteria; kingdom Pseudomonadati; phylum Pseudomonadota; class Alphaproteobacteria; order Hyphomicrobiales; family Nitrobacteraceae; genus Bradyrhizobium; species Bradyrhizobium sp. USDA 4472. The sequence goes on along the minus strand of NZ_JBSSAM010000001.1, from coordinate 4,124,233 downwards.
TCAGGATCCGGAAATCGTTGCCGAAGCGCTTGTTCAGCCGGTCGGCTTCCCGGTGCTGCTGCGCAATCTCCTCCACCGACAGACCTCCGGCATAGTGCGCAGACTTGGAGTGGTCGGCGACCCCGAAATACTCGAAGCCGCGCTGGCGGGTCGCTTTCGCCATGGTCTCCAGGGTCTCTGTCCCATCGGAAGCGTCGGTGTGGCAGTGCAGGATTCCGCGCAGGTCCTTGTCAGTGACGAGCTTCGGCAACTTACCCTTCAGAGCCATCTCGACCTCGCCACGGCCCTCCCGGAGCTCGGGGTCGATGAAGGGCAGCCCGAGAGCCTGGTAGATGTCGGCCTCCTCGCCGGCCACCACGGTTCGGCCCTTGTGCAATCCGTCAGCGTCCAAGCGCATGCCCTTCTCGGCCGCCAAGGCTTGGAGCTGCTCGATATGCGCTGAGGAGCCGGTGGTGAAGAGAAGGGCCGCACCGAAGTGCTTGCGGTCGGCCAACCGGACCTTCAGTTCGTCCGGCGATGGCATCGATGCCTTTCCCGCATTGGCAGCCTCCGCGACGATGGCGAGGTCGCCGACGAGCTCGCAGCCTCGACGGAAATCGCCGGCGATCGTCACGCGCTTGAGCTCAGGCCGAGCCTTCCGGATGGATTCCTTCGCGTGCGCGAGAAGGGCGGCGGCTCGGTGGAGGTGAAGGCGGCCTTCACCGCTTTTGGCGATTGCGAGATTCTGCAGGATCTTGGTCTGCAGCGCGGCACCGAGTCCTTTCGCCTTCTTGATGCGATCGTCCTTGGCGGCGACCTCCAATTCCGCGAGCGAGGTGATGCCGAGATCCCGGTAGAGCCGCAGCACCTTCTCGGGCCGCAAACCGGGTACAGCCAACAGCTCAAGCACGCCAGCGGGTATTTCCTTCCGAAGCTTTTCCAGGCTCGGATGAGTGCCCGTCCTGTGAAGTTTGGTGATGATGTCGGCTATCGCGTCGCCGACGCCCGGGATTTCCGTGAGTCGGTCTTCGGCGACGAGCACCGCCAGAGGAACGGCAAGGGCCGCCAGGCTGTCGGCAGCCCGAGAGTAGGCTTTCGCGCGGTAAGGATTGCCGCCCCGCAAGGCTGTGCGCTGCGCGTACTCCCGCAGGAGACTTGCCACACCGCGAGCGTCGAGCGAATGCATTCACCGGGCCTCCCGGTCCACGCCTTGCGGCGCCGCGGGAGTAAGGCGACCCAAACGGTTACTTCGCCGGCGATCAAGAGAGCTCTCGAGCTGCTGAGCTGCGCGAAAGTCGTCAAGGTGCTGAATATTGGGCCCGTAGGCAGCTTCCTTCTTGAGGAGATTGTAGATCCGGCCGGCCCCTGACTGCAGACGCTTCATCCGGCCCCGCGGCATCGATCGCGCCTTGCAAAGAGCTCGGACGGCGTAGGCTCGGAAGTAGTCGAATGCGTCTGACATGATGTCAGTAAACGCCGCCTCTCCTCGAGAGTTCGAAGACTTACGCAAAGATCGACCGCCCAGGGCTGCACTTCGGAATCCGAAGGCCCCAGTCTCGGGGGAAGACTGAGGCCCATGGGGATCGGTCCCACAAGGGGCGCGTTGTGGCGACCTGTCATTCAACACGAAGGAAAAGCTCCCGTTCCCTCGCCTGTGTCGCCAGGGCGAAGCTCATTACGCCGAACGTAAGTGTACGCGTCTCCGCTCCGAAGGAACCATTTCGGGCGTCGCGGATTAGAAGACCGCAGCATTCATGGTGGTGCCGGCAGTTGCGCGATGCAACTGGCCAGCTTGAAAAGGCCCCGTCGCCAACGCGGGGCTTTTTCTTTGGAATCTTTCTGCGAACCACGCGCTCGGGAGCTGATCCTGCGGTGGCGTGACAGGCCAGAGAACCAATGAGGAAGGGTGTTTCGCGCGAGTGGCCTCTTGCGCGATCAGGAAGTCGGCCAGTTCAGCGAGGCAAAGCTCGCTACCGCGACAATCAAAAAAGCTCCGATCAGAACCAGAACGTAAGTACCCATACGCGAAAAACGATGTTGGCGTCGGAGTGTTCCGGCCGGCGGCGAGCACTCTCCTAGGCGGGTAAGCGTCCCTTATGTACAAAAGTGAACTCTAAGTGGGGCCTTTGTAGAAGTAAGCCTGCCGGCGAAACAATGGCGCGCCGGTTGAGTCGTCTCATCAAGGGAGGACGGAGCGGCTCAATGGACGAACGCGCGAAGCTGGCGCACCAGATCGAGTTAGCCACAAGGGCGGCCGACTACATTCGTGACGAGGGCACCGCCAGCCGCTTGAGACGGTTTGCCGACGAACTGAGGCAGAGGTTATTCCCGTCCGCACGGGATCGAGAGATCAAGATGCGAGCGCAGGAGCTCTGGGAGCACGCCGGCCGCCCTGTGGGGCGCGACCTGGACTTCTGGCTCCAGGCGGAGCGGGAAATCAAAGGGCGGTCCGACGAGGCATCCGCTTAGAGGACAATGCGCATGGTCGCCATCATCAAACCATAAGCGCGCGACGGATCCTTGTCTCTTGGTAGCCTTACTGGTGCTCTCTGGTTCGGCCATGCCGCCGAACGTCGTCGACCGCGCCCAAGCGTTGGACACCCTATGGCTACGGTGCCGGCCCGAACTATATATGAGTGTACGTCCCACGGCGCATTCCCCATTGAAGAAGCCCTTGCTGATCTTTCTATTCCTCGTCTTTGCGCCGATTGCAGCATCCGCGGCGCGCTATTTTTGGCTGGGCGACGGCCGGGGGAACTGGCAGACGGCCGACCGCTCGACCGCCGGGCTATTGCCTTCAGCGGCGGCGCGTCCCGAAGCGGTCATCCGGGTCTTCGCCGCACGGACTGTGCGCTGGCGCAGCATCTTCGCCGTCCACACCTGGATCGTTGTGAAGGAAAAGGACGCAACGTCCTACACCCGTTACGACTACACGGCATGGGGTGAGCCGATCCGAACCAACGGCTTTGCGCCAGATGGCCGATGGTTTGGCGCCGTGCCGGAAACGATCGTGGCTGTCGAAGGCGAGCGCGCGGAAGCGCTCATCCCAAAAATCCGCTACGTGATCGAAAACTACAAGTTCCGATCCTACGGCGATTACAGCGCTTGGCCAGGTCCCAACTCAAACACTTTCGTCCAGGCCGCTTTGGATTCGGTACCGGAGCTGCGGGCAGTCTTGCCGCCAACCGCGATCGGCAAGGACTTCCCTTATGATGGTCGTTGGATCGGGATCACGCCATCGGGAACCGGGATTTTCGCCACGCTCGCGGGTTACGTTGGTCTTACCATTGGCTGGGTCGAAGGGGTTGAACTGAACTTCTTCGGCGCCGTGCTCGGCCTCGATCTGCGGCGTCCGGCGCTCAAGCTGCCTGGCCTCGGTCGCTTCGGAGTTGCTGCGGGGCTCTGAGTCGGACCATCAACCTGGCTCACGCCGATCGACGTCGCGCTCCGGCCGCCGGTGAGCTGGAACGAGCGCATGTGGGCAAACGGCGAGCCGATCGATCCCTCGCCGAGCATCGACCAGGCGATCAACGGTGGCTACGCTTGGCTTGAGACCCAGTGCTCGCGCTGCAAGACCCGATGCGATGTGGAACTGGCTGGATTGCCGCACGCCTCCACCGCCTTTGTCCATGACCTGTCTGGAAGGCTCCGCTGCAACGAATGTGCTAAGGCGGGACGCCCTGCCGCGACGTTGCTACAACTCGCTCACCATCCTCGCCCTGCTTCTCGGAAGACGTGACGATGTGCAATCTCTACTCGATCACCACGAACCAAGCCGCCATCAGCGCACTGTTCCGCGTGGTCAACCGCTACGTCGGCAACCTCGCGCCGATGCCCGGCGTGTTTCCCGATTACATGGCGCCGATTGTACGGAACGGTGCCGACGGACGCGAACTCGCGCTCGCGCGCTGGGGCATGCCGTCTTCACAGCAAGCTCTCCTGCAGGCCACCAAGAAGCGGGCCGAGAAGCTGCAAGCCAAAGGCAAGACCGTCGATTTCAAGGAACTGCTCCGAATGGAGCCAGACGGCGGCACGACCAACATCCGCAACGTGAAGAGCAAGCACTGGACGCGATGGCTGGGCGTCGAGAACCGCTGCGTGGTGCCCTTCAACTCCTTCAGCGAGTTCAACAGGGCCGAGGGCGGGGACATCTGGTTTGCGCTCGACGAGAACCGCCCCCTCGCCTGCTTCGCGGGCATCTGGGCCAACTGGACGTCGGTCAGGAAGGTCAAGGACGGGGAGACCACCAACGACCTCTATGCATTCCTGACGGCGGAGGCGAATGCCGAAGTCTTCGCCATCCACCCCAAGGCGATGCCGGTGATACTGACCACGCCCGAAGAGGTCGAAATCTGGATGACGGCTCCTGCCGACGAAGCATTGAAGCTGCAACGGCCACTTCCGGACGGCACACTGCAGATCGTCGCGCGCGGCGTGAAGGAAGACGCGAAGCCGACGACTTAATCCACAGGGTGCCGCGGAACACGTGGACAAGCCTCAGCCCTGCCGTTTGTGAATCCCTGCCCCGTGCTAACCGCCCGGAACGAGCAGGAAGGCGGAAGGATTCGTCCGGTAGGAGACGCTCTCAATGCTGATGACCAGGAAACGAAGACCTGCAATCCGGACGCGGCGGGGTTGGGCCATCTCGGTGCTGCAGGACGCTGGTGCTATTCGCGAATGCGAGGAGCACGGCTGGATGCAGGACCGTGCCGACCCGCACGCGCGCGACCGTGCAATCGACATTGCGAGCCACAATCCTCCGGCGGGGCTCTCGCCCGACGATGCGGTGGCCGAAATCCGCGACGTGCTCGCTTCCATTGGCGATACCTGCCCAGAGTGTCGGTCCCTCGATTGGTGAAGGCCCCTTTCGTCGCAGCCGGTGACGCCGTAAGCAATCGGGAACATGGCTAACGTCCGACCACGGACCCCAACTAACCCAAGACATCGATACAGGAGGCGCGGTCTGCTCCCATCGCATGGGGGGCGAATCACAGGCGCGAACAGACCGTGGTGACCGAGGCCGCATCAATCGATGGGCGGCCTCGATGTCTTACGCCGGCCGGATCAACGCCACGACGTCGCCCGCGCGTAGCGTCTGGCCGGGCTTCACCGGCACCGACGCAATGCGGCCTGCCGCGGGCGAGAGCACCGAGATTTCCATTTTCATGGACTCGATGATCGCGATCACGTCGCCGGCCGCGACAGCGGCGCCCTCCTCAACCAGGACCTTCCAGATGTTGCCTGGCACTTCGGAGAACGCGCCGATCTGGCCATCGGGGATCCCCGCCGCGCCAGCGCTCAGATCGATCGACTCCAACGCTGTCTCGTCGAGCTTCATCTCGCGCCAGCGCTGACGCTCGGCGTCGAATGCGGCCTGCTGGGTTACCTTGAACGCGGCCATGGAGGGCTGCATCGCAGCCAACTGCGTCGCGTAGTCGGCGTAGGAGAACTCGCCCTGCTCGATCCTGATGTCGTATTGGCCGTGCGGGAACGCGGCACGGGCGTCCAGCAGCTCGTCTGCATCGACCGGGAAGAAACGGACCTTGTCGAAGAACCGCAGCAGCCAGGGATGGCCCGGCTCGAACACCCGCGTGGTGCGCCAGGTGTTCCAGACTTGGATGGTGCGGCCGAACAGCTGATAGCCACCGGGCCCTTCCATGCCGTAGATGCACATGTAGGCGCCGCCGATTCCGACCGCATTCTCCGGCGTCCAGGTCCGTGCCGGATTGTATTTCGTGGTCACGAGGCGATGCCGCGGATCGAGCGGGGTCGCCACCGGCGCGCCGAGATAGACGTCGCCAAGGCCGAGCACGAAGTAATCGGCATCGAACACGATGCGGCGAACGTCGTCCTCGCTGCGGAGCCCGTTGATGCGCCGGATGAACTCGACATTCGACGGGCACCACGGCGCATCCGCACGCACGAGCTCCTGATATTTGCGCATCGCAAGCTCGGCTTGCGGATCGCGCCAGGACAACGGCAGATGCACGGTGCGGCTCGGCACCCGCATAGCATCGACCCGCGGCAGTTCGCGCTCGATCTTCCGCAGCACGTCGAGCAGCTTGCCCCGCGACAGCGCAGTTCCGTCATAATGGATCTGGAGCGAGCGGATGCCGGGCGTCAGATCGATCAGGCCGCCGAGTTGGGCTTCCTCGAGCGCCTGCGCCAGCACATGCACACGCAGCCGCAGCGCGATGTCGAGCTCCATCGGACCGTATTCGACCAACAGATTGTCGTCGCCGGCGCGGCGGTAGACTACCGGGATCGGGCCGTCCTCGTTGCGGCCGATGATGGCCGAACCGAGCTCGGGCGCCTTCAGAACCGTCGGTCCTGCGATCGGATCGTCGCGCTTGACCGGCACGAAGCGGACGGTGTCGCCGGGCCGGAGCTGGCCGACCTTCCAGAGCTCATCGCGCGCGACGACCGCCGGACAGACGAAGCCGCCGAGGCTTGGTCCGTCCGGTCCGAGGATGATCGGCATGTCGCCGGTGAAGTCGATCGAGCCGACCGCGTAGGCGTTGTCGTGGATGTTCGACGGATGCAATCCAGCCTCGCCGCCGTCGTTCCGTGCCCACCGCGGCTTCGGCCCGATCAGCCGCACGCCGGTGCGGGCGCTGTTGAAATGCACCTCATAGCTCGACGCGAACAGCGTTGCGATGTCGTCGTCGAGGAAGAAATCCGGCGCGCCATGCGGGCCGTAGACCACGCCGATCTGCCACGCCGATGTCAGCTGCGGCCGTTCACTGTCCTGAGCTCGCCGCGGCGCTGCAAGGCCTGATGACTCGGCACCGATATGCAGCACATCCCCGGCCTTCAGCGAACCCGTCGCATGGCCGCCGAAGGCGCCGAGCGCAAACACGGCGCGCGAGCCGAGGATCTCGGGCACATCGATGCCACCACGCACCGAAAGATAGCTGCGCTGGCCCGGACCCTTGATGCCGCCGATCGCGAGCGTCTGCCCCGCGCGCACCGCAACCGGCTCGTCATAGGCCACTTCGGCGCCATCCAGCGATGCCTTCATCCGCGCGCCCGACAGCGCGACGATCGCATCGGTGTTGAAACGCAGGGTCGGCCCATTGACCGTCAGCTCCAGCGCTGTCGTCGTTTCCGGATTGCCGACCACGCGATTGGCGAGGCGGAACGACCGTTCGTCCATCGGGCCGCTCGGCGGCACGCCGACATGCCAGAGATGCAGGCGGCCCGGCAATTCCTGCACCCCGCTCTGCGCACCGGGTGCAACGACATCGATGGTGTGCGGCCGATATACGAAGGCGCCGAGCACGCTGGTCGCGACCTGCCCGCTGCGGAACACGTCGGACGCGGCGATCGCACGCAGATAATCGAGGTTGGTCTCGATGCCGGCGACGACCGTGTCATCGAGCGCGTGCGTCAGCTTGGCGATCGCGGCATCCCGCGTCTCCGCCGATACGATGATCTTGGCCAGCATCGGATCATAGAACGGCGACACCTCGGTGCCGGTCTCGATCCAGCCGTCGATCCGCGCATCGCCCGAGAAGGCGACCGTCGTCAAGCGGCCCGCGCTCGGGCGGAAGCCGGCGCCCGGATTCTCGGCGTAGAGCCGCACCTCGATTGCCGCGCCCTTCGGCGTGACCGCGCCGGCCTGGGCCAGTACGTCCTCGCCCGCGGCTTGGCGGATCATCCATTCGACCAGGTCGACGCCCGTGACCTGCTCGGTGACGGGATGCTCGACCTGAAGCCGGGTGTTGACCTCGAGAAAGTAGAAGTCTTCGCGCTCGACGTCGTAGATGAACTCGACCGTGCCGGCGGATTCGTAACTTACGGCCTTGCCGAGCGACACGGCCGCGGCATGCAGCCGACGCCTGATGTCGGCGGAAAGGCCCGGCGCGGGGGTCTCCTCGAAGACCTTCTGATTGCGCCGCTGCAGCGAGCAATCCCGCTCGCCGAGCGCGACCACATCGCCCTTGCCGTTGCCGAAGATCTGCACCTCGATATGGCGCGCCCGGGCCACGAAGCGTTCGAGATAGACCCGGGCGTCTCCGAAGCTCGCCCGGGCCGTGCGCTGCACGGATTCAAACCGCTCGCGCAGCGCCGCCATGTCGCGGCAGAGCTGCATGCCGATGCCGCCGCCACCCGCGGTGCTCTTCAGCATCACCGGAAAGCCGATACGCTCGGCCTCGCGCACCGCCTCATCGATGGACTCCAGCAGACCGGAGCCCGGCAACAGCGGCACGCCGCTGGTTTCGGCGATCTCGCGCGCCCTGTGCTTGAGACCGAAGGCATCAAGATGCTCGGGCCGAGGCCCGATGAAGGTGATGCCGTGCTCGGACAGCCGCTCGGCAAAGCGGCGGTTCTCCGACAGGAAGCCGTAGCCGGGGTGAACCGCCTGCACGCCGGTGGCAAGGCACGCCGCCATGATCGCATCGACGTTGAGGTAGCTCTCGGCCGCCGGTGCCGGGCCGATCCGCACGGCCTCGTCGGCCTCGCGCACCGGCCGGGTGAAGCGGTCGGCATCGGAATAGACCGCGACCGAGCGGATGCCCATGTGACGCAATGTTCTGCCGATCCGCCCGGCAATCTCGCCGCGGTTGGCAATCAGGACCTTGCCGAACATGCCTCACGCCTCCGGCTCGAAGATCGTGACCTGCACCGGCGTCGGGAAGAAACCGTTGCAGGGATTATTGATCTGCGGACAGTTCGAGATCAGGCACAGCACATCCATCTCGGCGACCAGCTCGACCGCGTCACCGGGCTTGGAGACGCCGTCGACGACGGTGAAATTGCCGGCGGCATCGATCGGTACGTTCATGAAGAAGTTCAAGTTCGGCACGATGTCGCGCTTCGACATGCCGTATTTCGCGGCTTCGATCACAAAGTTTTCGCGGCAGGCGTGCTGGTAGCGAGTCTGGTGCCCGAACCGCACCGTGTTGCTCTCGCAGGAACAGGCGCCCGCCGAGGTGTCGTGCAGGCCGCAACTGTCGGCCGTGACGCGCAGCATCACGCGGCCTTCATTGGACATGATCCTGGTGCCGAGCCCGACGTAGGCCGAGCCCTGCGCGCGGAGCGTATCCTGACCGCTGTAGCGCTCACCGAAGTCATCGGCGCGATAGAACAGCGTATCCACCGCCTGCTGGCCATGGCTATCGGTGATGCGCAGGGTTTGGCCTTTGCGGATGATCGCCGACCATGGCTTGCGCGCGGGAATTTCGACATCGAGAATGATGCGGCCGGTCGGAACCGATTGCGTGGTCATCGCACGTCTCCTCCGGTGGTCTCGCCGAAATACATCGCATTGTTCTCGTAGGCGCGGATCGCCTCGGCCGTCGCGGTGCGGCACAGATCGTCGGCAGCCGGCGCACGGGTGCGATAGCGCACGATCTCCACACTCGCCTGCGGAAGGGTCGTGGCCGGATCGAGCGGATGCGGGCAATTCGACAGCGCGATCAGCAGATCCATTTCCGCGCGCAGCTCGACGAAGTCGCCCCTCTCGCGCCGCGCCTCGCACCAGACGAACTTGCCACCGGCGTCGATCGCGACCGGCGCAAAGAAGCTGACGCAAGGATGCACGTCACGACGATCGAGCCCGAGTTTCATCGCTGCCAGGATGAAGTTGTCGCGCGTGTTGCGGAAATTCCCGTCGCCGTATTTCGCCTGGTTGGTCGCGGCAGTCGAACCGCCGACCACCGCATCATGCGCTGCACTAGTGTCCTCCGTGATGGCGAGCAGCGCCCGCCCCATGTCCGACAGCAGAACCCGTCCCTTCTGCAGGCGAGCCGCCCACTGCACCTTGATCGTATCGGCGTGATTCAGCCGCTCGGTGGTGTCGGCAGCATTCCAGGCGAGCAGGCTGACGGTCGATGTCCCCTGTGTGTTGACGATGCGCAGCGTATCGCCGCGGTTCAACCGCGCGGTCCAGTACCAGCCGGCCGGAATCACCTCGCGGTGGATGATGGCGTCGGCCGCGATCGGCCCGGCATCGCGCGCGGTCGACGCCGGCAGGGCCCGCGGCGCGTGATCCTGCCCGGCCGATTTCAGCTCGTTGTAGCGTCGGGTATGCGCTTCGATCTCGGCCTTCTGTTCCGCTGTGAGGATCATGGTTGCTCCTTCAAGACGAGAGCGCCGGGCCGTCCCGGCTGATGCTCCTTGTCTGACCGGGTCGTCCCGGCCGGAGCTGGTTGAACCGACGACCGCAGCTCGGCGCTGCGGCGCGGGAAGATCTCCAGGTCGCGCGACACCGTGGCGCCGTAGCGCTCTCGCTCCTCGGGACGGTTGCGCGACCGCTCCAGCGCGATCACGCGCGTCGCGAGCCCGAAGGCCTCACTGAGATCATGCGTCACCATCACGATGGTCAGATGGCTCTCGTTCCACAGCCGCTTCATCAACAGATGGATGTCGGCGCGGATGCCCGGGTCGAGCGCGCCGAACGGCTCGTCGAGTAGCAGGATCTTTGGCTCGCCCATGATCGCCTGCGCCAGTGCGAGGCGCTGCTGCATGCCGCCGGACAACGAAGACGGATACCTGGTTTCCTGGCCGGCGAGCCCGACTTCGGCCAAAAGCTTCATCGCGTCGTCCATGGCGGCGCGCCGCGCGCCGCCGAACAGCCGGGCCGTGAACTTGGCATCGCGCATCTCGCGTCCGAGCATGACGTTCTGCAGCACCGTCAAATGCGGAAACACGGAGTAGCGCTGGAACACCACGCCGCGGTCGGCGTCCGGTTCGGCAGGCAACAGCTTGCCGTCGACCAGGATCCGACCGCGGCTCGGCTGCTCCTCGCCGAGCAGCATGCGGAGCAGCGTGGTCTTGCCGCAACCGGACGGTCCGACCAGCGCGAGGAACGCGCGCGGCTCGACCTCCATCGTGATGCGCTCCAGCACGATGTGATCGCCATATTCCTTCCAGACGTCGTCGAACCGGATCGCGCTCATTCCGCCCTCACCGAGGCAAACCAGGGAAACGCCTTGCGTTGCAGGATACGCAGGCCGACATCGATCAGGAACGCCAGCAGCGTGATCCAGACGACGTAGGGGATGATCACATCCATCGCGAGATAGCGGCGCACCAGGAAAATCCGGTAGCCGAGCCCGGAATCGGAGGCGATCGCCTCGGCCGCGATCAGGAATAGCCAGGCCGGGCCGAGTTGCAGGCGCAGCACGTCGATCAGCCGCGGCAGGGTCTGCGGCATCGCGACGCGCAGCGCGATCTGCCACGTCGAGGCGCCGAGCGTCTGTGCCTTGACTATCTGCTCGCGCGGCAACTCCTGCACCTTCATGGCGAGATCGCGGATCATACAGGGCAATGTACCGATCACGATCAGCGCAATCTTGGAGTTCTCGCCTAACCCCATCACGATGAACAGGATCGGCAACAGCGCCAGCGGCGGCACCATCGATGTTACCGACACGAACGGCCCGAGCAACGCGTTGGCGCCCGGCAACAGCCCGATCAAGATGCCGAGCACCAGCGCCGCCACCGTCGAGATCGCCAGCGCCGAGCCCAGCCGCCCGAGGCTGGCGACGGTGTCGGAGGCCATCAGATAGCTGCCGGTGCGCGGGTCGACCTCGAACGCCATCTGCTTGACCGCCTGAACCATGCTCGGCAGTGCCGGCAGCAGCTTGTCGTTCGGGTTTTGCGCGAGGCGCGCGCTGGAGCCGACGAAATAGGCGATTGCGACCAACAGGAACGGCAGCGCGAGCAGATAGAATCGCGTCTGCCGTCCCGGCCTTATGTTCACAAGTCGCATCGTCAGCTCCTGTTTGCGGTGGCACTACATGATCAGAGCTTGCCTTTGGCGGCTTCGTCCATGTAGGTCGGGTCGAAGCGCAGCTTGACGTTCGCCTTGTCGCCCAGCACCGACTTGTCGGCGAGCTCGATGCCGACGGCGTCAGCCGACTTCGCGCCTTTGCCGAGCAGGTCCTTCTCGAACAGGAACTTGCGGACACGATCCATCGTCACGCCGATGGTCTTGCTGCGCGTGAACGCTTCGGCATCGGTCGCCTTGTCGAACAGTTTGGTGGTCGAGAGCTGGCTGTCGAAGCCGGCGAGGTCGGTGCCAGAAGCCCTCGCCATTGCTTCCTTGGCGGCCTTGGCGGCGGGATCGTTCGCCGTCATCTTGGACAGCGTCTCGTACCAGATGCCGACCAGCGCCTTGGCGAAATCCGGATTGTCCTTGGCAACCGCGGTGTTCACCACCATCAGGTCCATGATCTCGCCGGGGATCTGCGAGGAATCGAACACCTTCTTCGCGTCGGGCGAGCCGAGGATCTCAGTCACGATGGGATTCCAGGTCACGACCGCATTGACGTCGGGCGTCTTGTATGCGGCTGCGATATCTGCATCCGAGGTGTTGACCACCTTGACGTCCTTCTCGCTCAGCTTGCTGCTCTCGAGCGCGCGCGCCAGCAGATAATGCGACACCGAGAATTCGACCAGGTTGACGGTTTGGCCCTTGATCGCGGCGAGGTCGGAATTGTTCTTCAGGATCACGGCATCATTGCCGTTGGAGAAGTCGCCCATCACGACCGCGGTGGTGTCGACACCGCCGGCCGCCGGAATCGACAGCGCGTCCATGTTGGTGATGGTGACGGCGTCATAGCCGCCGGCGGTGTACTGGTTGATCGATTCGACGTAGTCGTTGAACTGCTTGACCTCGATCGTGATGCCGTATTTGTCAGCCCACTTCCTGACGATGCCGGTGTCGGCCGCATAGCCCCACGGCATCCAACCGACATAGATCGACCAAGCGACCTTGAAGCTTTTCTTCGGCGCGGCGTCGGCCGCAGGCACCGCCGCGAGCACGATCGCGCAGCCGGCGACAACAGAGCGAAGGAAGAAAGAGAACTTGTTCATTGCCGATCCCTTTTGCGAAATTTCACAAAAAGGGACTGGCGAAAAGACCATCGCTCCGCCAATCCCTTGGCTAACGAGGTCTCCCGGGCTTTTATCCCGCCGTGCACCTGCGGGGATGTCTCCCCCGCAAGCGGCTGCTCTCGGACCAGCATCTTGCCTGGCAAGATCGGAACCCTAGCGGCCAACTCGGCGGCGTCAATGCACGAGCCGTGCCACGACACCAGCGTTTGAATCTCATGAGATTTTTCGACCCGCGCGGCCCGGCGGCGAGGCCGGTCTGCTTAAAAACTGCGCAAGCCTGCTCAGAATTGGCTCTGTCCTTTTGCCATCGACGCAAACAGGATCGCGTCATGGCTCACGCGGAGGGGTAAGTTCGATGCGCAAGCTACTGAGCGTTTTGTTCGCGGGCCTCTGGCGCGGACTGCACGGCCGGTTTGGTCTGGTTCCAACGCCGGACGTGAAGGACCCGAGCCCCTAGTGCGAGATCGTGCCGGCTCCGCGCTTGCCGGTCAGCCGACAGTCCCGAGCCTCCGCAAGATGAAGCGTTCCGGGACCCCGACAAGGCCGCCCGAGCGGTGAAGGAGGGCTTTGCTCTCATCCGCAAACCGTATGCGCCGGAAACGCTGGTCCAGGCGATGAATGAGGTTGTGGGAGCGGCTCGGCTTGACAGGAAAGCGGGCTGTGACCCAGCGAGGTACATATTTGCTCCATCATCGGCCCAGACGTTGTCCGTAGACGTCGGTAGCTAAGAGACCGAATGCGCTCCCGCCTGCGCAAGGTGGGGCACAATGGCGCGGCATCCCCGCCGCCACTTCTTCACTGACATCGGCCGCCTTCTTGCACGCGATTGCGGAACCGATCTCGACGTGTCGGGTTTCCTCCTGGCTTGTTTGTAGGGAGAATTTGTCTTCGTCAGTTCGGCCATCCAATCATCAAAAACAGGCGACCCAGCGCCCTCGTCGCGTCCGCCGCTGTTTACGATGGTCCACCGGGATTGGTTCTCCCAGTCACATCTGAGGCTGCCGACAGCCGGTCGACTTTCAGTCTCCTTGGGGGTCTATGTCCGAAATCGATTCCGCTGAGAGCTCTCATAGAGTGCGCGATCTCGAACTCTCATTTCTGGCTGGGGGTGGCGAAATGGGGACGCTCATCCGCGCCCACGACTGGAAGTCCACTCCGCTTGGTCCGCCGGAGCACTGGCCGCAGAGCCTGAAGACTGCTGTCCGCATCATGCTGACGTCACGACAACCGATCTGGATCGGTTGGGGACCTGATCTGATCTATCTTTATAACGATCCGTACCAATCGATAATCGGCGGCAAGCACCCCTGGGCGCTCGGACGGCCGACCGCGCAGGTGTGGAGTGAAATCTGGTCCGACATCGGCCCGATGCTGGCGACAGCGATGGGTGGTGTCGAAGGGACTTACGTCGAAGAGCAACTCCCTCATCATGGAGCGCAACGGCTACCGCGAAGAGACGTACTACACATTCTCGTACAGTCCCATTCCGGACGATCAAGGCGCGCCCGGCGGGATCATCTGCGCCAACACGGATGACACCAATAGGGTGATCGGCGAACGCCAGCTTGCACTACTGCGCGAACTCGCTGCCAAAACGTTGCACGCCCGCTCATGGCAACAGGCCTGCCAACGCAGCATCGGAGCGCTGGCGACCAATTCCCGCGATCTCACCTTTGCCGTCATCTACATGGCCGATCCGGAGACCGGAAATCTAAAGCTGTGCGCATCGACGTTCGAAAACTCGGTGGGCAAGGCACCTGAGGCACTTCGATTGAGCGTCCAGCTGATTTGGCCGCTCGTCGGCTCCGAGCCGTTGCTGATCGACCTGGAAGGGGTGACGAGCGAGGCGCCCGGCGGAGCTTGGGATCAGCCGAGTGCAAAAGCCGCAGTCCTTGCTATCCCGCCATCGGGGGAAACGGGGCGTTCGGGTGTACTCTTGGTTGGGCTAAACCCTTTTCGTCTCTTTGATGCGGAATATAGCGGTTTCCTCGGCCTTGTGGCGGGGCAGGTCGCGGCAGCGGTCGCGAACGCAGACGCCTACGAGGAGGAGCGTCGCCGCGCCGAGGCCCTCGCGGAACTGGACCGCGCCAAGACCGCCTTCTTCTCTAACGTCAGTCACGAGTTTCGCACGCCGTTGACGCTGATGCTGGGGCCGCTCGAGGAGATCCTCGGCAGCCGTCGCGGCGGTCCCGAGCTTCTGGAGCAGGTCGAACTTGCCCATCGCAACGGTGTGCGCCTGCTGCGCCTCGTCAACAGTCTGCTCGACTTTTCACGCATCGAAGCCGGACGCGTGCAAGCGGTTTTCGAGCCCACGGATTTGGCCGCAGCGTCAGCCGAAATTGCCTCCAGCTTCCGATCGGCGATCGAGCGAGCCGGGCTCAAACTTCGGATCGAATGTGCGCCACTTGCCCGACCGGTCTACGTGGATCGGGAAATGTGGGAGAAGGTGCTGCTGAACCTCCTCTCCAACGCCTTCAAGTTTACGCTTGAAGGTCAGATCACCGTGTCCGTGGCGCCTTCCGAGGACGAGAGGACTGCACGGATTTCTGTAGCCGACACCGGGATCGGGATCCCGGCTGCGGAAGTCCCACGCCTGTTCGAACGCTTTCATAGAGTTGCGGGCGCACGTGGCCGCAGCTTCGAGGGAAGCGGCATTGGCTTGGCCCTGGTCAATGAGCTGATCAGCTTACACGGCGGGCGCATCGCGGTGGAAAGCGCTCCGGAAAAGGGCACGACCTTCACGATCGATCTCCCGTTCGGCCGTCGTCACCTGCCGGCCGACCAGGTAAGGGAGACAGGCCAGCCTATCACCTCCACGCCGGGAGGCCGCGCCCAGGAGTACGTCGAGGAAGCCCTCAGGTGGCTGCCCGATGTGAGCCCTCAACTTGAAGCGGTTGGCGAACTCAGTACGCCGGGCCTCGGGGCGCTCGCCCCCAGAGACCCTGTGCGGGCCGGCGCCGGAAAGCGCGTGCTGTTGGTGGACGACAATGCCGACATGCGCGCGTACGTGCTTCGGCTGCTCGAGGCCCAAGGGTACGCGGTAGATCAGGCCGGGGATGGTGAAATGGCACTCTCCCTCGCGCGCAAGCTACGGCCCGACCTCATCCTGTCGGACGTCATGATGCCCAAGCTCGATGGTTTCGGCCTGCTCCGTGCCATCCGAGCAGAACCGGCTCTGGAGGACGTGCCGGTCATCATGCTTTCCGCGCGCGCCGGCGAAGAGGCCAAGGTGGAAGGCCTGGAGTCGGGCGCCGACGATTACCTCATCAAACCCTTCGCAGCGCGCGAGCTTTTAGCCCGGGTCAACGCCAACATCCAGTTGGCTGACGTCCGACGGGAGGCAAACCGGAGGGTTTTCCTTTCCGAGCAGAAGTTTCACATCTCGGAGGACCGTCTCTCGCTTGCCTTATCCACCGGGCGAGTTGCGGTGTTCGAGTGGGACCTGGCGCGTGAACGCGTGACCATGATTGGACCTTTGGCCGAAGCATACGGCGTGCCGGCCGAAATCGCCGCGCGAGGCGTGCCGCGAGATTCTCTCCGCCAGGCCGTCGATCCCGCGGATCTTGCCCAGATCGACAGCGCCCTTCAGCGGGCTATCGAGCACGATGAAGCCTACGAGGTCGAATTCCGGCTTCTATCCGATGGCGAGCCACGCAATCTCGTCGCGCGTGGCAGTCCCCGCACCGCTCCCAATGGTGATCGCAGTGTTGCCGGCGTGCTGATCGACATCACGGAGGAGCGCCGGGCCCGAAACTCGGCGGAGGAGCAGACCCGCGCGCTGCAGATCCTCAACCGCGCGGCGGATGCCATATCAGGCAATCTCGATTTGGAGCGGCTGGTCCAGGTCGTCGTCGACGCCTGCGTCGAGGTCACTGGCGCTCAGTTCGGAGCGTTCTTCTACAACGTCGTGAATGAGGCGGGCGAGAGTTACACGCTCTACACCCTTTCGGGGGCACCGCGCGAGGCGTTCGAGAAATTTCCTATGCCGCGAAACACGCCGGTGTTCGCGCCTACCTTCGAGGGGACGGGCGTCGTTCGGTCCGACAATATTCGCAAGGATGCCCGCTACGGCACGATGGAGCCACACCGTGGCCAACCAAAGGGACACTTACCGGTGGTCAGCTACCTGGCTGTTCCCGTCAAATCTCGATCCGGCAAGGTGCTCGGCGGTCTCTTCTTTGGCCACGAGCAGGAAGGTGTGTTCGACGCGATCTCAGAACAGAGGGTTGTCGCACTTGCAGCGCAAGCCGCGGTCGCGATGGACAATGCCAGTCTCTTCCAGGCTTTGGAAACGGAACTCGCCCAGCGACGAACGGCCGAAGCGGAACTACAGATCCTGAACACCAACCTGGAGCAACGAGTTGCCCAAGAGGTAAACCAAAGGATTCGAGCCGAAGAGGCTCTGCGCCAGGCCCAGAAGATGGAGGCCGTCGGTCAGCTAACGGGCGGCGTCGCTCATGACTTCAACAATCTGTTGACCGTCATCATCGGCGGCCTCGACACTATCCGCCGGGCAAAGCCCGCGGACGAGGCGCGCATTCGCCGCGCCTTGGACATGGCGCAGCAGGGGGCGCAGCGCGCGGCCAGTCTGACCACTCGCCTGCTCGCGTTCTCGCGACGCCAGGCGCTGGAGCCAAAGCCTCTGGACCTCAACCATCTCGTCCGCGATATGACGAACCTTCTGCATCGGACACTGGGCGAACAGATCGAACTTGAGGGAGTGCTGGCGCCGCGACTTTGGACGATCGAAGCAGATCAGAACCAACTCGAAAGCGCGATCTTGAACCTGGCGGTGAATGCGCGGGACGCCATGCCAGACGGTGGCAAGCTGACGATAGAGACTGCTAATACCGCGCTCGACGAGAGCTACGTGGCTGTCGACGCGGAAGTGATACCCGGTCAGTACGTGATGGTCAGCGTGACGGATATGGGCACCGGCATGTCGAAGGAGACGCTGGGGCGTGCCTTCGAGCCCTTCTTCACCACCAAGGAAGTCGGGCGCGGGACCGGTCTGGGCCTATCGATGGTCTATGGCTTCGTGAAGCAATCTGGTGGCCACGTCACGATCTACAGCGAAGAAGGACATGGCACGACCGTGAAGCTGTATTTCCCTCGCGTGCGAGGTGACGCCCGGGCGGTCGAGGACACAGCAGAAAGTACCATACCGACCGCTACAGAGGGCGACGTCGTTTTGGTCGTGGAGGACAACATCGACGTCCGTGCCTATAGCACGATGGTGCTGAAAGAACTGGGTTACGAGGTCATCGAGGCTGCAGACGCCGACGCTGCACTTGTGATACTCCGCACCGGGCGGCGTATCGATCTGCTCTTCACAGATGTGGTCTTGCCGGGACCCAGTGGCAAGGTATTGGCCGAGGCCGCGGCGAAGCTTCGCCCAGGCCTCAGAATCCTTTTCACGACCGGCTATTCCCGCAATGCAATCGTTCACCACGGCCGCCTCGACGCCGGCGTTCAACTCATCTCGAAGCCATTCACCTTTGAGCAACTCGCTGTGAGGGTGCGAGACGTGCTTGACCAGCGCCGATGAGCACTGAGAGGACGATAGCTAGGCATTGACGTCCATGGAAACCCTTCCGGAGATTTCCGCGGTCGCCTCAATCGGAGCCCGAGCCTCATGAGGGATTTCGACTGCCCATACTGCCGAACGCAACTGGCCTTCGAGCAAATTGAATGCATCGAATGTCGGAAGCCAGCTGTCTTCGATCCGGACAAGATGGCGATGGTAAGATTAGAAGACACGGGATCATGCTCCAACCGGCAGATCATCGGGTGCAACTGGTGCACCGTTGGGGACGCAACCTACTGTGAGGCGTGCTCCCTAACTCACGTCATTCCTGACATCGGCGATTTGCGCAACGTGCGACTCTGGAGACGTGTCGAAGAAGCGAAACGACGTCTCCTCTATGACCTGCTGCGGCTCCGCCTTCCCCTTTCCTCGAGGCTAGGAATGCAAGTGGGTTTTGACATCTTATCTGACGAGCATGGCCCCGTGCTGACGGGACATCGAGCGGGCCTCATTACTCTCAACCTGGCAGAAGCCGATGACGTTGAGCGAGAGAGCCGACGTGTTTCCATGCGCGAATCCTACCGAACTTTGCTCGGTCATTTTCGACATGAGATCGGACACTTTTACTGGCACGTCCTTATCGATGAACCACGGCTTCACGCACCATTTCGATTGGTTTTCGGTGATGAAACACATGATTATAACGACGCATTAGCCGCTTATTATGCGCGGCAAGATCGCTCGCATGACCCGGCAAGTCACATTAGTCTTTATGCGACGTCGCACCCGTGGGAAGACTGGGCCGAAACCTTTGCTCACTTTCTGCACATTGTGGCGACACTCGACTCCCTGGCAGGGCTTCCGTTGTCTCTCGAGACGCGTGCACGGGAGACCTTGAGAGACCCGTACCTCGAAAGCGATTTCGACGCCTTGCTGGATCTCTGGAATCCGCTTGCGCGCTCGATCAACATTCTCAATCAGTCATTGGGTCTAGCAGAAGCATACCCGTTCAATATCTTTCCCGCCGTCAAGGGAAAGCTGCATTTGGTGCACATGGCACTCGTAGCCTTCAGGGGATCGGTCAAAGGGCCGGATTTGGTCCTTGGTCAAAATCATTAGAGCCTTTAGAGCAGCCACGAGGTGTCAAGAGGACGGCGGCTTTCCAGTAGTGCATTGGGCCCCTCGCCTTGTCAGGCACGAGATAACAAGAGATTGGCTCGAAAAAACAAGTTGGCTCATCGCGCGAGGCTTACATGCCGTTTGAACAACTTTTGCCGATCCACAGAATTGAGAGAAGTTGCATGAGCGCAAATGGCGATCAGGGATCTGCCAAGATCTATCAATTCCCCGCTGGCGGCCGCACGGCTCTCGGACGCTATCGGGTAGCCGAACCGGCGGTGGCCGCTCCAAGAACGAGAGAAGTTGTGGGCAGCAGCGGCTGGTACCACGAGGAAGCCATCCGCGCATCCCGGTCCAAGAGCGAGCCCTAAGCACTGATGAGAGGCCAGACCCAAACGGCTCGGCTCGGCCAAGAACTTGCCGAAGCGATTTTCTACGCGCCGCCACGGGTGATCGCATCTACAGGGGAACCTTTGGTTCTCTTGTACGTTTTCAGAGCCCGTGCCGCGCGTCTGCGGTCCAACGCTCACCTTAGGACTTCGATGCTGGCGGTCGCTCCACCGAACCACGCTGTTTGCGTGCAAGAGTTACCTGCGTCCGGCCTGCGGGAAAAGCTCAGGTTCGCCACCGCTGGCGCGCATCGCGACATCGATGCGCGCTTTGGCGCCTTTGATCTGACTAGTATCGACGGTTATCGCCGCTTCCTCGAAGCCAGCGCCGCGGCGTTGCTGCCGCTGGAGACCGCGCTGGAGCGGGCCGGTGTCGCGGACATCTTTCCGGATTGGCCACGGCGGTCGCGCGGGAGCGCCATCGCCGAGGATCTCGACCGCATTGGCGGTGAGGCGCATCCTTCGCCCCCGATCGCGCCTTTAGACCGCAACGGGGTGTTCGGCACCATGTATGTGCTCGAAGGCTCGCGGCTCGGTGCCAAATATCTGCTGCGCACCGTCGCCGATTGCGGCGAGCCGGTGGTCGCATCCGCGACGAATTACCTGAAGCACGGCAGCGGTCAGCCGTTATGGCGGACGTTCCTGGGTAAGCTCGAGAGCCAGATGGTCACACCTCAGGACGAGGCTGAAATCATATCGGGAGCGCGGCGAGCGTTCGCGGCTTTCGCAAGCGCGGCGGGGGGCGCATGAACGAGCAGGTCAATCTCACCAATTGCGATCGCGAACCGATCCACGTCCCCGGCAGCGTGCAACCGTTCGGATTCCTGCTGACACTGTCGTCGGATTTCACCATCTGCATGGCATCGGAGAACGCGGGCCATTTCCTCGGCACCGAGACATCCGCGCTGCTACAGCGTTCGATCAAAGACGTCTTCTCCGGAGCGGCGTTGGCGGCAATCCGCAGCCGCGTCGACTATCTGAGTGGACCGGACGCCGTCGAGCGCATCTTCAGTCTGCAGCTGCAGGCTGGAATGCCACTGTTCGACCTCGCGATCCATTTCTCAGGCGCTTACCTTATCGTCGAGGCCGAGCCGAGCGTGGTTGAGCCCGGCGCCAATTCCGCCGATCTCGTCCGCCTAATGCTCGGCAGACTGCGGAAGACCAGGGGCTTGACCGAACTCGCGCAGGAATCGGCGCGCCAGCTCAAGGTGCTCACCGGCTTCGACCGCGTTATGGTATATCGCTTTGCCGACGACGGCTCGGGCGAGGTGATCGCGGAGGCCGCAGCCTCCGGCCTCGAGCCGTTCCTCGGGCTTCATTATCCAGCTTCTGACATCCCGCGGCAGGCCCGAATCCTCTACACCCGCAACTGGCTCCGTATTATCGCGGACGTCGACGCCGGGCCCGCGACGATCCGGACGACCTCAACACACACCGCCGCGCTGCTCGATCTTTCGATGAGCGTGCTGCGGTCGGTGTCCCCAATCCACATCGAATATCTGCGCAATATGGGTGTCGCAGCGTCGATGTCCATCTCGATCCTGCGCGACGGCAAGCTGTGGGGCTTGTTCGCCTGCCATCATTATTCACCCCGCCACATATCCTTCGAGAAGCGCACTGCCTCCGAGTTGTTCGGCCAAATGTTTTCCTGGATATTGGAAGGGCGCGAGCGCGAAGACGACATGGCCTACGAAACTCACGCGCACCAGATCCAGGAGCGGCTAATGGAGGTTGCCGCTTCGCAGGCTCACTCCTCGCGTGCGATCATCGAATTCGTTTCCGAATATCGCAAGATGATTGCCTGCGATGGCATTGCGGTTTGGTCGGAGGGCCAGCTCACGCTGCAAGGTGATACGCCGAATGAAGCCGAGGTTAAGGACCTGATCGGCTTCATCAATCGCACCTCGCCGGGACGTATCACCGCCAGCGCTGAAATCGGCAAGGTCTATGCCGCGGGCCGATCATTCCGCGACCGGGCCGCCGGCTTTCTTGCTGTTCCGATCTCTCGGGCGCCGCGGGACTGCCTGATCTTCTTCCGGCGCGAGGTGCTGCGCTCGGTAAACTGGGCCGGCGATCCCCACAAATCGTATGCGCAGGGTCCGCTCGGTGATCGGCTGACCCCGCGCAAGAGCTTCGAGCTGTGGCAGGAGACGGTGGCAGGACAGTCCAGACCCTGGACCACGGCCGACCTCCGCATCGCCGAAAGCCTGCGCGTGACTCTGCTCGAAGTCATCCTTCAGCTCTCCGATCTCGCAGCGCGCGAGCGACGTAACGCGCAGGAGCGCCAGGAGCTTATGATTGCGGAGCTCAACCATCGCGTGCGCAACATCCTGAGTCTGGTGCGCAGCCTGGTAGCGCAGAGCAAGGACAACACGGCCTCCATCGAGGAATTCGCGACGGTGCTCGGAGGTCGTATCCAGGCTCTGGCGCGCGCCCACGACCAAATCACCAGCCTCAACTGGGCTCCGGTGGCGCTGAAGTCACTGGTGGAGTCCGAAGCCGGCGCTTATCTCGGCGCGCGGGCCGACCGCATCAAGCTTGACGGCCCCAACGTCGCGCTCGATCCGAAGGCGTTCGCCACACTGGCGCTGGTGGTGCACGAAATGATGACCAACTCGGCGAAATACGGCGCGCTGGCCGACTCGACCGGCCAGGTCGAGGTCGTCTGGACACTGGACCGCAGCTCCAGCCTGGTAATCGAATGGAAAGAGAGCGGCGGGCCGCCGGTGCAACCGCCATCGCGGCGCGGCTTCGGCACCACCATCATCGAGCGTTCCGTGCCATTCGACCTCAAGGGCGATGCCGAGATTCGTTTCGACCTACTTGGCGTGCAGGCACGCTTCGTCATTCCCGCCAACTACGTGCAGTTCATCCCGGCGCTCTCAGGCGCACCCTCGCGCCTGCAAGCGGAGGAAAAGGCCACGCCACGGATTTCTGAAACCGCGCTGGTCGTCGAGGACAATCTGATCATCGCGATGGCGGCCGAGGTGATCCTGCTCGATCTCGGCGCGCGTCACGTCGAGACGGCCGCTTCCGTGAATCAGGCGATGCAGGTGATCGGGCGGACGAGGCCAAGCTTCGCTCTGCTCGATATCAATCTCGGCGGCGAGAGCAGCATGCCGGTCGCCAGGAAGCTGAAAGAACTGCGAGTGCCTTTCGTCTTTGCCACCGGCTATGGCGAGCGCGCGCCAGTTCCGGAGGAGCTTGCGGATGCTCCGGTGATTCAGAAGCCGTACACGCGGGAGACCGTTGAGGCCTCACTCGCAAAGCTCCGGTGACCTGAAAGTCATCCGAGCGGCAAGAACGCGGCCGTGCTGAGCTGAGGATTTGCTCTATGAACCGAACTATCCTCTCTCTTTCCCTCTTCGGCAGGTTTTGGAGGGCCGCAACGAGAAATGGCGAATTTCGAGCAATTGTCGCGATGCTGCAGTCAAACAGGACTCGCCTCGGGGATGATTTGGATGCATTCTTCCCGTCACCATGTCCCGCGACGGTCATCTCTTTTCCGAGTGTTGAGGGCATATGGCTGACTGCATGTCCGGAAGAGCCGACTTAACCGGTCAATTCAACTTCCTGAACGGCGGTGGCACCGTGGGGGCGCTTATGCGCGCTCACGATTGGTCGAATTCACCACTGGGTCACCCCGGCGGCTGGCCGCAGTCCCTGCGGTCAGTAGTCGGTCTTTTGCTCAATTCCAAGTTTCCCATGTTCGTAGCTTGGGGCGCAGAGCTTGGTTTTCTCTATAATGATGCATATGCGGAAATACTTGGTGCTAAGCACCCGCGCGCACTTGGCGAACGCTTCTTCGACATCTGGTCGGAAATCTGGCCTGACATTTCGCCCCTAATCGACGCCGCCATGGCGGGTGAGGCGACATACCGCGAGAACCTGCCGCTGACAATGAACAGGAACGGTCACAACGAGGACACCTGGTTTACCTTTTCTTACTCGCCGGTCCGCGATGAGAGAGGTCACGTCGCGGGGATGTTCTGCGCCGTCGCCGAGACGACCGGCCAGGTCTTGGCAGCGCGTCGGCGGGATGCGCTTTTGCAACTCGATGAGCGTCTTCGCAACGTCGCGGACACCGCAGACATCTCGTTTACCGCGTCTGAACTGCTGGGCAAGGTCTTAGGGGCTTCGCGAGTGGGGTATGGTGCGATTGATCACGAGGCCGGAACTACTTTTGTTGAAAGGAATTGGTTCGCCCCTGGATACGATAATCTTGCCGGACTTCATCATTTTTCAGATTACGGGTCTTATATCGACGACCTACGGCAGGGCCGCGTGGTTACGAACGTTGATGTCGAGAAAGATCCGCGCACTGCCGTGAATGCCGGTGCATTTCGAGCGCTTGGAATTAGAGCACACCTGGATTTACCCATCACGGAGAATGAGCGAACCGTCGGCCAAATGTTTGTCCATTCGCCGGTACCGCGCGTTTGGAGCGTCGAGGAAGTTACTCTCGTTCGCGACTTTGCAGAGCGCACGCACGCCGCGATAGCCAGGCGCGCAGCAGAGCATGAGCTAAGACTGAGCGAGGGCCGCTTGCGGCAGTTGAACGAAACACTGGCAGCTCAGGTTGCGGCCCGTTCGGCAGAGCGCGACCGCCTCTGGAATCTCTGTCAGGACATGCTCGCGCGCGCCGACTACGCCGGCATGATGTCTGCGGTGAGCCCTGCTTGGACGCAAATACTGGGATGGAGCGAAGCGGAGCTCCTTGCACGTGGCTACTCGACTTTCATGCATCCAGATGACCGGCAATCTACGCTGGCCGCGATTGCTCGGATGGCTAAGACGCGTCAGCCGAGCCGGTTCGAAAATCGTATCGCAACCGTGCAAGGCGGCTGGAAGCATATTGAGTGGACTGTCGCGCCCGAGGCAGACGGTGAAAACTTCATCGCAGTTGGTCGCGATCTCAGCGTCACTAAATCCCGCGAAGCTGAACTCGAAGTTGCCCGAGAAGCATTACGTCAAAGCCAGAAGATGGAGGCGATGGGGCAGCTCACCGGAGGCGTTGCCCACGATTTTAATAATCTGCTTACGCCGATCGTCGGCGCGCTCGATATGCTGCAGCGCCGCGAGGTAGGTGGTGATCGTGAAAAGCGCCTGATCGCCGGGGCCGCGCAATCGGCGGAGCGAGCGAAGGTGCTTGTCCAGCGGCTGCTCGCCTTTGCTCGGCGTCAGCCGCTCCAACCGGTTGCGGTTGACGTCTCCAAGCTGGTTGAAAACATGGCTGAGCTCATGTCGAGCACGACGGGGCCACAGATCAAAGTCGTAGTCGACGTAAAAGATAACCTGCCGCCGGCCAAGGCGGACCAGAACCAGCTGGAAATGGCTCTTCTAAATCTGGCAGTGAATGCTCGCGACGCTATGCCGAATGGAGGCACGCTCCGGATAGCCGCGTCAGCAGATACTCAGTTGGAGGCAGACCGGAAGGTACCGCCCGGCGAATACGTTCGAATTTCCGTGGCTGACACTGGGGTCGGAATGGACGAGGCAACGCTCGCTCGAGCGGTCGAACCGTTCTTCTCTACCAAGGGCTTAGGGAAGGGCACTGGCTTGGGCCTCAGCATGGTCCACGGTCTAGCTTCCCAGCTCGGCGGTGCATTGATAGTCAACAGCAAGCTGGGTCTCGGTACCAACATCGAGCTTTGGCTGCCTCAAACCGAGGCTGTCCCGGACCTACCCAATATCTCACGCGATGCCCACTCGGTGCGAGGCCGCGGTACTGCGTTGTTGGTAGATGATGAGGAGTTCGTTCGCTTAAGCACGGCGGATATGCTAGTCGACCTCGGCTATCGCGTCATAGAGGTGACGTCAGCCGAACAGGCACTCGAAGTGGTGAGAGATAAAACTCCCATCGACTTGATCGTGACGGATCATCTCATGTCTGGCATGAGCGGCGCTGAGTTGGCGCGCACAATTCGCGCGATCTCTCCTGACATTCCGGTCTTGATTATTTCAGGTTATTCAGAGGTAGAAGGCATAGCCTCGGACCTGCCCAGGCTGACGAAGCCATTTCGAAAAGACGAACTGATGACCTGCCTTGCAGCTCTGGCACCAAGTGCGATCAACGGCGCCAGCGCATAACGCCCAAGACGCAAACACCTTTTCGAGAAGTATCTTTGCTGCTCGACTACGGCCTTGGCCTTAGCACGCGTTGGAACGGCTCACGCGACCGAATGAGCACACGTTTCGATATGCGAACGACTTGGATCCTGCCTGTCGTGGCCCCTTGTCGTAGGCCACGCCTGTTGCGCCAGGCAGCCACCTCCTCTTCCAGGCTCAAGGCCACAGAGGTCCCCTCGCCATCGTGGTCGGTCGCCGACTGCATCTCGTGTTTCTCCTTTTGATGCTGCGGACATAACCACGTGAGACGGTAGATGTTCCGCTTTGAGGAACAATGGGCGGGTGGCTGCAATTCTCCGTCGGAAGGAGCATACGATGAGCGTGAAACGGTTGATTGAGAGACTTGGCCCATACCCTTCGCTGGTCTTGCTCGCGCTGCCCGCCGCGACCGTCGAACCCTTGAAGCTCGTGGCGGTAGCCGTGGCAGGAGAAGGCCATTGGATCACCGGCACCGCCATGGTTGTGGGGTGCTACGCGGTCAGCATTCTGCTCGTGGAGCGGCTTTTCGTCGTGGTAAAGCCGAAGCTGCTCATGATTCCTTGGTTCGCAAGAATATGGAAAGCGTTTGTTTCGGTCCGGGCGCTTGTAGTCAAAACATTCTCTGCCGGCCGAACCAATGCGACAGCTCGGACTCCGCCGTCTGCTTTGGAATGAGCTGGACATTCCCGATGATCTCCCGCGACTTGCCGAGGCAACCTCGCGTCGTAGAGCCGCAACGCGAAAATGATCGGCCATTGGCATCTGGAGCTGGCGCGGGTCGTGGAAGGCGTCACAGCGCTTTGCCATCTCTTTGCTATCCCAATCTCCCGCTGCAATCTCACGAGACCCGTTGACCCAGATCAAGCGCCAACCAGCCCCGATGCAGCCAGTGTGCTCGGGGGCGCAGTTTCAGGAGCTTGCAATGACGAAAACGACAGCCATCGCAGCACTCGTCCTGTTGATGACAACCTCCCCTCTCGTCCGCGCCGCAGAGACGTCACAGACGGCGGGAACACAGGCGCCCTCCGCAGCCGACTTGAAGAGTTTGACAGATATGCGAGTCGGCATCATCAAGGCTGCTCTCCAATTGACGACCGATCAGGAAAAATATTGGCCGGCAGTCGAGGACGCAATCCGCAACAGAGCGACAAACCGGCAGGCGCGATTGCAGCGGATCGTCGAGCTGCATGACGAAGCCGTCGACCCCCTCAAGGACAGCAATCCAGTCGAGCTCATGCAACGCAGAGCGGAGCGCCTCATCCAGCGTGGCGACGATCTCAAGAAGCTCGCTGCTGCCTGGGAGCCTCTCTACAAAACCTTGAGTGAAGATCAGAAGAGACGGATGTCTTTTGCGTCATACGTTGTCATGCGCGGAATGCGCGATGTCATCCAGCACAGTCTCGAGCCTGAAGACGAAGACGACTAGTCGCCGGCTGAGGTCCTACTCCAGATCGGAACTTCGCCGACAGAGTTCCTGCGTTCATGAATCGCGCGCGTTCGCCTCCTCCTTCGCGCGCATTCTTTGATCTACGTCAAACGCAACCGGCACTCGGCGATCTCGTGTGTAGCGAGGGAGGCCAGCGCATGCAGTTCGTAAGGAAGATGGTCGTCCTGGGAGCGATCCTTGCATCGCTCGGCATCGGCTTGCCCGCATTGGCGCAAACTGCGGATCAAACACCTCAGGCGACGAGTTCGTCCCCTGCACCGGTTCCCGACCAGGGAACACTCAAGCCGGCGGAGCTTGAAGGATTGGTTGCTCCGATCGCTCTATATCCGGACACGCTGCTGTCAAACGTGCTCATGGCATCCACCTATCCGCTTGAGGTGGTGCACGCAGCGCGCTGGCTGAACCAAAACAAGGACCTGAAGGGGGATGCCCTGAAGGCTGGGGCTGAGAAGCAGGAATGGGATGCGAGCGTCAAGGCTCTGATCGCTACACCCTCGGTCCTGCAAATGATGAACGAGCATCTCGAATGGACGCAGAAGCTCGGCGAGGCGTTCTTGGCGCAGCAGCAAGACGTCATGGATGCAGTGCAACGGCTGCGCTCGAAGGCTTACGACCGAAAGAAGCTGGTGACGACGAATGAGCAGAAGGTCACCGTCAGAGAGGACCAGAACAGGCAGTTCATCTATATCGAGCCGGCTGCTCCTGACAGCATTTACGTGCCCTACTACGAACCCCAGGTGGTGTTCGGCGATTGGCCTTATTCCGACTATCCGGCATACCCCTATTATTGGGGTTACCCCGGCTACATCGGAGCCGGCCTGATCGCAACCGGCGTGGCGTTCAGCGCCGCTTACGCACTCGGACGATGGGCAACGGGCGGTTATTGGGGAAGCGGCGGATGGTGGGGCGGCAGTCGCGTCAATTGGGGCGGCGGAGCGATCGACATCAACCGCGGGGCGCATGTCGAGCACTGGCGCCACGACACAAGGCACCGCCAAGGTGCACGCTACAACAACTCCAACCTTCAGCAGAGATTCGGCAACGCCAATCGCCCCCAAGGCGGTCGGCAAGGATTGGGAAATGCCGCCAATCGTCCGAATGCAGGCAACCGCGCGCAGCGAGGGGAGCGCTCGCAACGAGCAGACCGCAGCCGTCCGGCAAACCGGCAGGCGGGAGCCAACAGAAATGCTGGCAATCGACAGGCCCGCAATCGCTCCACCGCCGGCAGACACGCGCGCTCCGGGAATCGTGTTGCGCATCGCGGCGGGTCGCGGGCTGGCCATTTCAGGCCGGCCGCCGGCCGGGGTGGTGCAGCGAGGTTCGCGGGAGGCGGACATCGGGCAGCAGCATTCCGGAGTGCCGGTGGCGGCCGGAGTTTTCACGGAGGCGGCGGAGGGTTCCGTGGCGGCGGAGGCCGAGGTGGCGGCGGACGTGGCGGCGGGCGCCGGTCGGACATCAACTTGAAGCACGACGTCGTGCTTCTCGGTCGGCTCGACAACGGTATCGGCTATTACCGCTTTGCGTACAACGGCAGCGATAAAGCCTATGTCGGAGTGATCGCGCAGGAAGTGCAGGAAGTCAGACCGGATGCAGTGACGCGCGGCAATGACGGCTATCTCCGCGTCCATTATGAGCGGCTCGGCCTCCCGTTCAGGTCGTATGAGAGTTGGGCCCGCGGTGGAGGCGTTCTACCACGGGTATCCGACGGCTCACCACCAGGAGGGGGAAGCCATCCGTAGGCATCGAGATGTGAGACCGGCCCGGCACATGCGCTGTGATCGCGGGCCGATCAACAGCGAAGGTGACGTCACGACCGGGGCGGACTGCTGCCGATTGATCATCATTTGGCTCCCGAGGTACCCCCCGGGCGCCCTGTGGCTCACAAGCACCGACCACCAGTAGCGGGAATTCTGGATGTCCTCTCAAAATGAAGTCGCCGCGAACGCTCCTGACTTCGCGGCGTCCTCATCCGTCTGGGCGCCATTCGCCAGCCGCGCTTTCGTCTGGCTGTGGCTCGCCAACGCGGTGTCGGCGCTAGGCACCTGGATCCAGAATGCCGCCAGCGCGTGGATCATGACGGATCTGGCGCCGAGCCGAATGATGGTCAGCTTGGTGCAGACGGCGGCGCAACTGCCTGTGCTGCTTCTCGCCCTGCCCGCCGGAGCCATTGCCGATTTGATGGACCGCAAGCGCCTGCTGATCGTTACGAACATCTCGATGTTGGCAGCCTCTGCTATCCTCGCGATCGTCGCGGCCATCGGACACGTGGATCCCGCAACGCTGTTGGTGCTGACCGTCCTGCTCGCCATAGGCGCCGCGTTGAATAGCCCGGCATGGGCAGCATCCGTACCTCTGACTGTGCCGCGCCGGTCACTGGCGCAAGCACTCGTTCTGAACTCCGTCGGGTTCAATATCGCTCGGGCCATCGGGCCTGCGCTGGGCGGCTTAATATTGGCAATTTGGGGCGCAGCTGCGGCGTTCTCAGCGAACGCGGCCTCCTTCGCGTTCGTTGCTCTGGTGGTCGGCGTCTTTCTGACGTTCCCGCGAACGCAGACGGCGAACAACGTGCCGCCGGAGCCGTTCGGATCGGCAATGCGGATTGGCTTCACCTATGCCCTAGCTGAGCCGGTGGTGCGCAGCACGCTCGTCCGCTCGGCGGCATTCTTCGGCTGCGCGAGTGCGATCTGGGCCTTGCTGCCATTGTATGTGCGTGAGGTGCTTGGGCTCTCATCTGCATCTTTCGGCCTGATGATGGGCGTCATCGGGATCGGTGCGGTGTTGGGCGGCCTGATGATGCCGGCACTGAACAGGTTATTTCTACGCAACAATCTGATCCTTCTGGCCGGCACCCTTTGCGGCCTGGCATTGGTGCCTCTTGCCGTCGTTCCCAGTGCTGCGACCGCATATGCAGCCCTGTTCATGTTCGGCTTGGGCTGGATTATCGGCGCCTCTAACCTGCAGGCGACCGTTCAACTGGCGGCGGCACCCTGGGTGCGTGCCCGAGCGCTGGCGTTGTACCAGGCGGTCTTCAATGGTGGCATGGGCCTGGGCGCAATCTTTTGGGGTTGGCTGGGCGATCGTGTCGGCCTGACAGAAACGATCCTGACGGCGGGGCTTGCAGGCTGTGCGATTGCGCTTGCAACACGCGCGATACATCTCCCGGCTGAGATCAACGATCCGTCAGCGTCTGCCATAACCAATCCGCCCGCCTTGTCGATCGCCGAAGAGATGGCGCCGCTTCTGTATAGCTCCCGGCACCGACTGCGGGCCGCGGTGCGCTACCAAATCGCCCCCTCTGACGTCCCGGCATTCCGAACCGCCATGATGGGCGTTCGGCTATCTCGCTATCGCGATGGCGCGGTCGGCTGGGCCTTGTCCCGGGACGTCAGCGACCCCATGCATTGGGTGGAGACATTTATCATCCGCGACTGGCATGAACTGCAAAGGGGAATAGGTCGCCTCAATCTGGCAGATAGTGAAGCGGTCATTCGTGCGCGCTCATATCATCTTGGGACGGAGCCGCCTCGTGTGACGCTCTTGCTGCAAGAATGACCTCACCGGCGCGACAAAACCAGCGCGAGATCGACAGACAGACACTTCGAAGCTTCGAGCCGCAAGACAGCACCAATAGCCGATCCAGGCGACAAGGGCTTAGCACGATTGTCTCAAGCGCGCTCGAACGTCGCGCAGATCAGGCAAGTCGAGAAATTTCAGGGATTTGTCGGGAATGTGGTAGCGGGGGAGCGCTACCGCCTTTCCACACACCAACTAAACTTACGATACGTTATCCAATCCTTTGCCTAAAGCGGGATGGCTTTAGTCTGAATCGATTTGGGATTCCCAAATCAGTTTGTTTCTGATTCACCATGCTGGCTGGATAGGAGGCCAGCATGGATGGGCAAGCCTTACTCTCTGGATCTCCGTAAACGTGTCGTAGCCGCGATCGAGGGCGGGATGTCGCGCAATCGAGCCGCCAAGCAGTTTGGGGTGGCGATCAGCACGGCCATCGGCTGGATGCAGCGGGTCGAGAAGACCGGCAGCGTTGAGCCCAGCCAGATCGGCGGCTACAAGCCGAAGGCAATTTCGGGCAAGCACGCGGTCTGGCTGTCACAACGGATCAAGGATGGCGATTTCACCATACGCGGTCTCGTTGCCGAGCTTGCCGGACGTGGCCTGAAGGTCGACTACCACTCGGTGTGGGACTTCGTACATGCCGAGAAGCTCAGCTTCAAAAAAACCATCTCGGACCGTGTCCGCCTGTGGGCATAGAAACGGCTGAGGTCTATGCTCTTGACGGAAGGGAGCGGCCGACAGCTTTTTGGTGGCAATTACCCCGCAAAAAAACATGGTCCACGGGCTGTTGCGCACGTGAGAGTGGTGACGCCGTCAGGCGATCCCGTTTAGGAAATTGATCATAAGCGCGGCCCAGCCCTTCCGTTTCTCAAGGGAGGATTGGCAATGGGTGGATACAAATCGAAGAGCAAGGGCCGCGAGTCGATGTCGGCGGTTCATCCAAATGCGGCAGCGATCGACGTCGGTGCCACGATGCACATGGCCGCCGTGAATGCAGATCGCACGCCTGAGCCGGTGCGCAGCTTCGGTACTTTCACAACCGATCTGCATCGGCTGGTTGACTGGTTTGCAGAGTGCGGCGTCGACACGGTCGTCATGGAGTCGACCAGTGTCTATTGGATCCCGATCTTTGAGCTCCTCGACGCTCGTGGCTTTGCAGTGTTCCTTGTCAATGCGCGCGACGCCAAACACGTGCCCGGTCGCAAGACCGACGTCAGTGATGCGCAGTGGCTGCAGCGGCTTCACACCATCTTGCAGCGACCTCGAAGCTGCCGTTCTTCAGGCTCGGCTCCACCCTTTGCGCACGAAAGTCAAAGCTGCTGGATTTCATTGCGGCTCAGGAAAACCGAGCAGCAAGGCTAGACTAAGCACCACACTAGCGTCGTTTACGTCCGGTTTTGGTACTTGATGAACAGATCAGTGAGCTGCTGCTGGCGCTTGAGCTTTACCTGATCGAGCGGCAAATCCAGGAAACTATGGACCTCGCCCAAGTTATTGAATTTTTCCCCATGATTGAGGAAGAAGAAAAGGGCCTGGCTCGCCAGAGTTTCTGCTTGGATGAGGATTGCGTTGGCTTCCTTGTTGATCTGGCTACCGTTGAGCGTTAATCAAGCGATCGCGTTGAGCTTAGCAGTGGCTGCGCCAAGTTCCGCAGATAGCGCGTCATAGATCTAGTCAAGGATTTTGCCGTAACCCGGCGTTTCTTCCCCCGGTTGAATGCCGAAACGCTTTAGTTGTTTCTGAAGAGCTTGGTTATCTGCGCTGTTCGAAATGAGATTAGCGAGCTGTGACGCATTCAACAACCTTACGTAACGAGTGGGAAAGTTCGGAGAGGATGCCGCTTCCCAATCATTACAAGGATTCCCGGCGCCACTCTCCCGTAAACCCGGCCTATGCCGAGCGAGACCGCCCCTCAGCTTCCGTTGATCGAGCGCATAGAACGCGCGCTGGTGCTGCTCGCCTACTTCATCGAACAGGACGGTGATTTCTGGCTCACCATGTACGAGAAGTTCGAAGCCGAGTTTCAGGAATTGAAGGCCAGGGAAGATACCAAGGCACGCGCTCAGTGTCGGCTGTTGGCCTACAGCGAAGCGGGCGCCTTGAGGGCGATCCGCTGAAGATATTTGAGCTTCAACTTAAGCGACGGCTTCAGCCGCAATCAGCCGGTCCTTGAAGCTATGCCGCAGCGAATAAAACGTATGTACCTTGGTCGGTCGCAGTCCATTCTCTTGAAGGTACTTGTTCAACGCCGCGGAAAGGTTGGAAGACTTGTCACGATAGCGCGGGAAACCCTGGCAGTCGAACATCCTCGTTCAAGCGATCCAGGGCGCCCTTCGCAAGCAGACGCTTTTGGATGAAATCTGTTTCATAAGGCACCCGCGGCCTTTCGACCTCGCCCTTCAGCCGGAGCCACTTGAAAATGTCAGGCAGGTTGAGCCGCCGCCGAATGCTGACGTCCTTCAGCATCCGGTTGAGCTGACCAATATCCTTATTGGCCGTCTTGGGCTCGGCCTCTCCCGCAATGATGCGGCCCCGCCACCATTCGCAGTAATTGATGCCGTCATCTTCGGTGATCTCATTGGCCGGCTTGTCTTTGGCAATCTTTACGAACCGCTCGACGGCGCGCGAACGGCCATTGCGCCAAATGCGGAGCTGATCGGGTGAAAGATCCCTCACTTCGTCCCTCGTCATGGCTTCGTATTCGGTAAAGAGATCGGACAGCATGAAGGCAGGCTTCTTTTCAGCCCCGAACAAAGCTGCACGGGCGGCACTATCGCCAGCCACCCCCCTTGGCGACGAGAGCCTCCAGGCGCTGTAAGCGAGCCTCCGGCGGCTGGCGTAGCAGTTCTTCATGTTCGATGTACTCGAACCCCAGTGAGCGCGTACGCTGCCGCACGGTCTCATAGCTGTGGAGCTGCTCGGTCCGATGTCCGTTCGCGAGTCCCTTCCAGAAGATTTCAAGCTGCTCATTGAGCTGCTGTGCAACCCGCACCGCACGACGCCCGGCGCGATCATCGGCGATCTTGATGCGCGTTGAATGCTTGATGATACGGCGACGATCGAGCTTTGCGAACTCAATCGGTAGGCGGCGAACGAACTGCCAGGTGCCATGACGGCGGGTAAGAAGTCGGGCATTAATCGATACGTGTTGGACGAAATGTTGGACGTTTTGTTGGACGTTTCTTGAGAAAACACGTATCAAACGCGATGCGAAAAGGCTATGTATTCCGGTTATGCGACGCAGAGCAAGATGCTTACGTCCGGTGCGATGAAAGGAGCAACGAGAGTTTTTACGCGAAGTGCCAGGAGCGACTGATTTGAGCCAGGCAAGTAACCAGTGGGGCATAGAGTTAAACGGACCTGAAGCAGATAAGAAAGTGTGGCAGATGCTGCTGAAGCCGCGGTTCGATCCGTTCGTTGAAGAGATTAAGGACGAACGAGGCGACTATCTTGTCTTGCGATCCCATGCGTTCGACGGCGTTATAACTGCGCCACAACCCCATGACGTGGCAAAGCGGCTGTTCAGCACACTGAACGTGACAATGTCGAAAAATGCTGACACCGACCCCGTTGTCAACGGCTCGGTGGTCGAGTTTGTCGCGAAGGGCCTGCCCCGTAAACACCACATCCTAGAAGCGGAAGGTGCTACAGTGCGTATACGGGGGGGCATCGCCACGCTGACGGTTACAGACGCCCATGGAAATGTGATCCAGCCGCCACAGGCGCCGTCTAGGGCTCAGCAGTGGATGCGAGCAGCAGCGCTGGAGCCGGAAATCGGCAGTGCCCTGCGCTATTTGGAGGGGAAGCCTGGCTGGCTTGAGCTGTACAAAGCTTACGAGGCCGTCCGAGATTTGCCCAATAGCGGCATATTAAAAGGCGAGATCAAGCGATTTACTCAGACAGCCAACGTTGGAGAAAGACACCATCCCAACCAGAAAACGATGCGCCACAAGCGCCCGATGGAGTTATGGGAGGCACGCGCGTTTATAACCGGTGGGTTTCGGCGGCAATCGACGACGTCCTGGCGAAGAACCCTATGTGAACCGGGACTTTCATGTATTGCTTTATTGATGAAAGCGGAAATACAGGCTTAGAGCTGTTCGATCCGAACCAGCCAACCCTGTACTACGGCCTACTTACGGCTCAGGCAAACCTTGACCTCGTGGCAGAGCCGTTGCTGAAGGATCTGCGCCGTAGTCTAGGCGTAAAGCGAATACATGCGAACGAGCTCGGCGTAGGACGGCTCTCTACAATCGCGGAGAAACTGATCCGCTTCAGTAAGAAGAACGATTTGCGTTTTTCGTTATTGAAGGTCACCAAGCCCGATCATGCCATCATCTGCTTTTTTGACCAGGTTTTCGACTCTGGTATGAACAAAGCTGTTCCGTGGCATCACTACTTTACGCCCCTGCGATACATTCTCGTTTTCAAGGTTGCCCATCTATTTGACGAGAATCTTGCCAAGGATGCCTGGAAGGCCCGCCGGGAACGTAACACGGCTCGTGCTGCGCAGATGCTCACCAAGATCTGCCATGAACTCCTCGCGCGTGTGGACAAGTTGCCCGATGCTCGATCACGAGAGGTTATTTCGGGGGCGCTCAGATGGGCTGCAGAAAATCCACATGAAATCAGCTACGGAGTTGGCAACTACGACAGCGCCTTGCAGATATCGCCCAACCTCATCGCCGGCAAAGCGATGCCGACGGCGCATGCAAGCGATCGCCGGGACACCCCGCCCGTGGACGTTCAGATCGTCACGGCAGGTCTCCTGGCTCGCAGGTCATAGCTTTCTTCCCGTCTTCCCGGCGCGCGAGGCACCAGTGACACTTGTTCGGAAGCAGCTCGCTGCTGACGGTTACGGGGGCAGCGCCGGAATTCCGCGCGGTCTGGCGCAGTTCACCGGCTTCCCTCTTAGCCACTAAATCTTGCGATCCAGCGGAACCGTGACGCCCACATGTGGTGATATTCGCGGACAGTGTCAACGATTCGTTTGAGGCTTCCGCGCAGATTGGCTGTGGAATATGGGAGTTCCGGTCAGCGCTCTGGCCAGACCTAGGCCGACCCGCGATCGAGCCGCGCAAAGATCGTGCTCGTCAGCGCGCCCAACAGACTCCAGAACACCAGGCTTGTCAGCGTCACCGCGACCATGAACTGATGCGACAGCGAGGACGGCACGTTCGTCTCAACCTGCTCCAACTCCGGCGCACCGATCAGATGCGGCAAGAGGAGAAGTATCACACCGGCGATCGCCGCCGGCACTGAACGGCGAAAGGCAATCAGGGCAAGCCCTCCAGCCGTCGCCAGCACGGCTGCGAGCCACCAGATTTGGCGAGACAGCAATGGCGCGGCCGGTACGCCAGGCAATTCCGGGGGCAGGCCGAGCCCAGGCGCGATCGTGAAGACGGCAAAGCCCGCCAATCCCCACAACAGGCCCTCGTGCCAGGAAACACCGCCGCCAGTCGCGCCGCCACGGACGGCGAAGAAGCCGGCCAAGAGCAGCGCGGAGCCGATTGCGGTCAGCACATTGGCCGCGGCCGTATAGGCGTTGCGCTCAAGCCCTTCGCGCGGCTCCCAGGCTTCCCTGCCGTGGTCATGGTCGGCGTGGCTGTGCGTCGAATGGTCATGATCGTCCGCAGCCCCCTGCGTCGCGGTCGCAGCGTCATGCTGGTGCGTCTCCGCGGCCTTCTCGAAGACCTCGGCCTTCAGGATCAAGGGGACGGTGCCGAATTGCTGGGCGACCGTAACAATGAGACCAACGATGAAGCCGGCGACGACCGACGAAAACACGATCGAGCGAAACGTGCTCATGCGGTCCCGGTCAGTGGCAGGGGAAGGCGTTCGAATGGCGCACGTCGTGCGCGGCATTGTGGATGACGTCGATATGGGAGAAGCCCACGACGCCGATGATGAAGACGCCTAGCACCATAGCCATCAGGGCTTGCGAAAGCCGTCCCACCTGCCCGATTGCGACCGGCAGATGCGTTACCTGGGATTGGCTCATTGCAATTCTCCACGTCCGATTTGAGCGTCTTCTATCAGCTTCCGGGCGACGTCGCGACTGGTAAGATGCAGGCCTGCCGGAATGCCCTTGCGGGCAATCTTTGGGGCAGCGGCCGCTCGGAACGCATTCTCAAAGCGCAGGAAGTAGCCAACGCAGTCCTTCGGCGGATCGGCGCCGAGCAGCGTACGAAACGCTCCCCGATGAGCGGCGCAAATCGCGCCGTGTCCCCTGACGCAAAAGACCAAAGACGCGATGTCGTCGCGCCAGTGTGTCTCGTCCTTCATGTCGAGATCGTACGCCCACGCCCGAGCGGGTTGAGCAGGCGGACGATCTCGCAGACGGCAACGAGGCCGACCAGCCATGCGGCGCTGCGCAGCCCGATCCGTGCCACGGTTGCCAATGTAAACGCACCTTGGCCACCCAGGACAGGCGTAGCGGCGAACAAGGTGATCTCGTACGCGGCGTAGGCACAAATGAATGCAAACGCCAGTACCAGCGCCGTACGGACTTGCGGGAGTGCGCCGAAAGCCAGCGACGATGCCGCAGTTGCGGCCAGCGCCGCGGCGCCGATGACAAAGCCCCAGGCCATCGTGTTTCCGTCCACCGGATAGTGCAGCAAGCCAAATCCGATCGTCTGATTGACCAGCCACGCGCCCGTCAGCACGAGCAGAGCCGGCCCCAGTCGCAACGTCGCGGCGGCGATGATGGCAAATGCAGCAAACGGCGTCGCACAGGCGAACACGAAGCTCGCAAGTGCGCACGACACCGTCAGTAATCCAAAACAAAACATGGTGGCGTAACGCTGCTCAACCGGATTCAGACGGAAGCGGTCGGCATCAGGCGACAGAAGTTTGAAAACCATCAGCGAAGTCTCCTTTTATGCAATTTTACCTGCATTTGCCGTCGCGGGACAGCATCTTGGCGGTCAATGAGGGGCTTCCATGGGGTTTTCGGGTTCAAAAAGGTCGGTCCGATCGTACGAGCCACTCGACCAATATCTTGACCATGACATTCCTTCGTTCCGGACCCGATCTCTCGCGTAAGCAGGACGTAAGCCGGCGGGAGAAAATCGGTGCGGTTTTTCGGATAGGAACGTCGCTTGGTGATTTGCGAATATCCAGTTTCTTCAAATGGATATCGTAGTATAGCGTGCCCTATCGCATTTTTCGGATGGGCACGTTGTCTTGCTCCGAAGGCAAAGGCCACGCGTTCGAGTCGTGTCGCCGATCCAGACCGATGTCCAGATGGTCGTCCTTGAGCCGGCTCAGAGCGGTGTTGCTCACGCGCTCCGTCCGTCGCCTAGGGGGACGGCGTTGCGTCGGACTGGACCGCGGCAGCGCGCGCACGCCGCCGCATCCCGCGCGTTCAGGCCGGGCAACGATGGCCTCCCCCCGCAGAGTCGCTGCGGTAACGGCTGGCCGAGGTCTGGTAGTACCGCGCGCAGATGGCCACCATGGCCTCGATCAACGATCCCCACGGCGCCGGAAAGCTCTCTTCAGCCATCACCCGATGCAGCATGCGCGTATAGCCGGCGAGGTCGTCTTTGAGAAACTCCACCACAGGCATAGCTGGATAACGCTGCAGCATCAGGATCGCCGCGTTGTCGGCCTCGCCGGCCGACTCGTCCTTGTCTCGTCCGTGCAGATCGTTCTGCAGACGTCCTATCGCGGAAACCAGCCGCAGGACCTGGCGAAACGCCGGACGTGCGCGCAAGCTCGCCATGTCCAGCCCCCACAGCAAGGACAGGCAACAGAACACGTTCGCGTAGGCTATCGAATCGATGCCGTTGTGCAGGTACTCGGCGTAGGACCAGCGTTCCCGCCCTGCCGCCTGCGCGTGTCCGGCGCGCAGCGCCGCGCAGTAGCGCCGGGTAGCGTCAAGAAGCTGAGCATAGTCGCGACGATCGTAGGCGAGCGCGGCCAACGAAGCGCGCAGCGCAGCGCAACCCTCGAATCCGGGGAGCGCGCACGGCTCGCCGTGCCCCAGCGCCTGCTCCACCGCGACGAGCTGCTCCGGCAAGATCAGGCCAAGGTCGTTGCAATCGTCGAGCCAGAACAGCAGCGCCAGTTCGCGATAGAACGCCACGATCAGTGTTTCGTCCTGCGGATCGCGACCGGTGCGGACGCTGATGTCGCGCAGGCTCGGACGGATACGATGCAGAATGTACTGGCCGCCGTTGACCGCTTCCACGGCATGCTCGTCAGCGAACCCGGTCAGGGAACGCCCCCACTCCAGCACCTGATGCAGCGCGCGTTCTTGCTGGGTCATGGTGCCGCCCCTGTTCCCTCGGTCAGCACGCGCCGTCCCCAACGAAGCGCCAGCCACAAGCCCGCGAGTTCGGCCACGCGCACGACCCGAGTGGGGCAATACAGTTCCTTTCCGATCCACAATGGCGTTTTCGGCAATGCATGTGCCGCATGCCGGGCGAGCATCCACTTTAGCGCACGCGCCACCGCCTGGGCGATGCGCCGGCGCTCTGTGGCTTTTCCGCTCTCGGCCACCACGCGTAACGCGAACAACGCATAGGCGGTTTCCTCGAATGTGGACGCGCGACTAGCGCCCCAGCCGCCGTCGCCGTGCTGCGCCTGCAGCAGCGCGGCCAGCGCGCGCTCGTCCCGCCACTGAGGCTTGCCTTGCGCCAGCGCAGTGACCGCATGCGCAGTGGGATACAGCCACGAAACATGCCATTTTTCGTTGGCCCATAAACCGTGCGGGTTGCGATTGGCCTCGACGTACGCGGTGGTGCCGGCGGCGGGCCTTCCCAACAGTCGCAACGCATGCAGGGCGTGGATATTGGTCGACACCGAGGCGTTGCGCTCGCCGGGGAAGGTGACGAACAGCTCGCCGATTTCGAAAGGGCGTAACGCATCGACCGCTGGGTCGCGGCCTGCAAGGTGCAGGACGCACAACGCAACGGCGGTGTCGTCCGCGTCAGCCGCGAAGTGCAAGGCCGGCCCTAGACCGCGCACGCCCAGTCGGGCCTCGAGCTGGGCGACGATTGCGCGGACCGCCTCGGCGAGTGCGGGATGAGCGAACAGTCCGGCCAGATGCAGGGTGTACAGCGACCAGCATGGCTCGAACACGTTGATCGGCCACACATTGGGAACGACACCTTCGATGCCGCTGCGCGTCGCCCTCGATGCCATCTGCAGATACGCATCGGCGCGCGCGACCTGCGGCGTGCTCCCCCATGTCACGGCGTGCGCACGCCACGCGGCGGTGGCCGCCGGGCTAATGCCGATGCTGCCGTCGTTATCCGGGCATGCGGTGGTCGGCGACGTCCCCCAGGCTTCCCAGGAGTGTAGCAACGGATGGCCGCTCGGCAACATCGCCACCGCCGCCAGCTTGTCCAGGCACGCTTGCCGCAACGGCAACAGCGCTGGATGGCGCGGAAACGCCAAGGCACCCAACAAGCATGCGGCCTCACCGTAAAGCTGCGGCAGGATCAGCTCCGCGCCGATCGGCGCGTCTTCCGGCACCGCATGTGCGTAGGGATCGGGCTGGCGCTGGAGGAACCGGGTTGCCGCCCGGACTGCGTCGGCACCACCGGGAAGAGAATCGGCACGCTGCAATGCCAGTAAGGCTGCCCAGGTGGGCGCAAAGCGGAACAGCGGGAAGTTCGCGCTTCCCCAACCGCCATCGGCCTGCTGCTGCGCGATGAGCCACGCGTATGCGTCCTGCCGATCAAGGACATTGCCGTGGAAGCGCAGCGCCCGCGCCGTGTCGTAGACAGACGGACCGACGCTGCCGCCATCGCTCATTTCGCTCAACAGGCCGCGCAATTCGCAGAGGATCTGTTCGGACAGCGCGTTCACGCTGGGGCCGCGTGCTTGAACAGATACGCGTTGGCCCGGTGTAGGAGTTGCGCCAACCGTTCAGCACGCGGCCCCAGCGGCGCGATGGCCTCCCCGGCTTCGCGCAATAGATCCAGCGCGAACTGGCGTGCTGCCTGTAGGCCCATGATGGACGCGCAGGTCGGCTTCTGCGCCGCCGCGTCCTTGCCAGGGGTCTTGCCTAGCTTCGCGGTATCCGCTGTCACGTCGAGAATGTCGTCGATCACCTGCAAAGCCAGGCCGAAACGGGCGCTGTAGTGATCGAGCACACAGTACAGCGCAGCATGCGCGACATTGTCCGCGACAGCGCATAGCGCGCCCATGCGAACGGACGCTCGCACTAGCGTTCCAGTCTTCATCTGGTGCATCGCCACGATCCTGTCCAACTCGACGCGCTTTCCGACCAGCGACAGATCCTTGGCCTGCCCGCCTGCGGCACCCTCGACTGACACCGCCTGCGCCAGTTCGCGCACGAGCGCGATACGGCTGTCGCCCGGCGCATCCAGGCTCGCAAGGGTCAGGAAGGCGTGCGCCTGCAACGCATCGCCGACCAGGATCGCAGTAGCTTCGCCGAACTTGACGTGCACGGTCGGAATGCCGCGGCGAAGCACGTCGTCGTCCATCGCGGGCAGATCGTCGTGGACCAAGGTACAGGCGTGCATCATCTCGATGGCGGCCGCGACGTCATCGAGCATGTGCTCCGGCGCGTCGACCAGTGTGCCGGCAGCCAGACACAGCAAGGCGCGGGTGCGCTTCCCGCCATGCAAGGTGGCGTAGCGCATTGCCGCCATCAGCTCGGTCTCCCCGTCATGTTCGGCGCAGAGAAGACGCGCCAGCACCTGTCCGACCCGGTTTGCGCCCTCGTGCATCCAGACCTCGGGCAGCAGCCCGCCGGATGCGCCGCGCGCGTGCGCACCCAATCCACCAAGCGCGAAATCATCAGTTCTGTCAGCCTGTGGCGTAGAATTGCTCTGCATGTTGTTCTTGTCCTTGTCCCTGACGGGCGAGCCGCCGCGGTGTACTCTGCGTCGCACCGTGCGCGCGCCGAGTGCAGCAATGCCGCGCGTCGCCGGCGCTGCTGCCTCGCCACAGGGGCATGTGATGCCAGCTCATGAGAATCCGATTCGAATAGTCGTGGATGGATGTGCGGTCGGGTAATAGCGCCGGCCTTTTTCGACACAGCTCAGCAACCGGGGCCGCGCTCCGCCCTCGTGCATGGTCAGCGCCAAGGTGATGCAGAACTGCACCAGTTCCAGCCATGCCAGGTGGTAGCCGATGCAGACGTGTGGGCCGGTACCGAACTGCAGCGTGTCCACCGGCCGGATCGGCTCGGTGCGTTCCAGCCACCGCGCCAGGCGAAACTGATGAGGCGCCTCGTGCAGCAGCGCCGAGGTCGAGAAATGCAGCAGCGGGATGCATAGATCAGTACCCGCGGGAATGTGCCGTTGGCCGAGTCGCAATTTACGCACTGCGCGGCGCACCAGGAGCGGCGTCGGCGGATGCATGCGCAGCGTCTCGCGGAACAGCGCCTCGGCGACGGGACACTGCGCCAAGTCCGCGTGCCGGGTCGGCACTGCGCCCACGCGTTGCGCCTCCTCGACCAAAGCCTCCCACAGCCCAGGCTGCCGCGCCAGCTCGATCACCATCCAGGCCATCGTTGAGGCGGTGGTCTCGTGACCGCCAAGCAGCAGCAAGCGGATATTGCCGACTAGGACTTCATCGGAGAGCGCACCGTCGCTGCGATCAAAGGCGCTCACCATGTCGTTGATCAACCCGGTGCGCGCGGCATGTTCGCGCGCGGCGCGAACGAACTCGCGCAACCGCGCATCGATCCAGTCGCGGGCGGCGCGACCGCGCCGCAAGGGCAGTCCGGGCAGGTCGACCGGGGGCGCGACGATCAACTGCAGCAGTTGCCGGTACTTGCGACGCCATTCCGGCAGGTCATGCGCGGGGATTCCCATGAGGCTGAAGATGAGCTTAAGCATCAGATCGCCGGTTTCGCGCAGGATGGTTACCTCGCCCCGGTCGCGCCACCTCTGCACCCACGCTCGGATGACGGGCGCGAAAAGCTCGCCGATGCCGGCCTGGGTCAGCCCCGCAGGCAGGAACGCCGCCTGGATCGCGCCGCGCGCCTGCCGGTGCGCGCCGCCGTCATGAGCGACCAACGTTCCACCAAACAATTCGGGCGCGATATCTTCGATCAGCGCCGAGGACACGTCCTTGTGTCGGAGCAGTGCGATCGGGTCCGGATCCAGACAGGTCACCATGTGTCCGGCAGGGCCGAAATCCAGCCAGAAGTGGCTGCCCAGCGTCCGTTCCGCGCGCCGCAGCAGGCGCGGCAGGTCGCAGACGATGGCGGGAAGATGCCCGACCAAGGGGAAAGCGCCGGGCACGACCGGGATGTCGTGCCGTAGCCGATCTCGACGGTTCAGCGGGTTGAGCAGCATGTCCATCAGCAGCGCGGCGACGCAGCCGCTTCGGCGGTCTCGAGGGAAGGCCGTGCGGCGCGGCTGTTCCCACCGTCGGCGTACGTCGGCACATGTGCCAGCATGCCGCCGTCGATGCACACTACTTGGCCGGTTATGAACGCAGCATCGTCGGAGAGCAGGAACGCCACCAGCGCGGCCACGTCCTCCGGGCGGCCGACGCGCGGTAGGAGCTGGTGCCGGCGCAGACGCCGTTGCATGCACTCGTCCAGCTTGCCCAGGAGACGCTCGGTCATGATAAGACCCGGCGCAACCGCGTTGCAGCGGATCTGCGCATGACCGTACTGGGTGGCGAGCGAGGCCGATAGCATGTTCATCGCCGCCTTCGATGCGGCGTAGGACGTCAGCGCGGTGTCACCGCTGAGCCCCTGGCACGACGACATGTTGACGATCGCGCCACCGCCGCGGCCGATCATCGCTGGGATGGCCTGCCGGCAGCAGAGCAACGTGCCGCGCAGATTTGTCGCCATGGTCTGATCCCAGATAGCCAGGTCCAGGTCGAGGATCGCGCGGTCGCGCGAAGTCAGATGCATGGCGCTCGCGTTGTTCACCAGCAGGTCGACCCCACCGAAGTGCCGCTCTGCCGCATCGAACAGCGCTACCACAGCCTGCGCCTCGGCGATGTCGATGGCCAGAGCCAGCGCGTGGCCCGCCTCGGCAGCGATTTGCGCGGTACACGCCGTGGCCGCCGAGCGATCGATGTCCCCGACTACCACTCTGCCGCCCTCTCG
This sequence comes from Bradyrhizobium sp. USDA 4472, assembly GCF_054058595.1. NCBI lineage: Bacteria > Pseudomonadati > Pseudomonadota > Alphaproteobacteria > Hyphomicrobiales > Nitrobacteraceae > Bradyrhizobium > Bradyrhizobium sp. USDA 4472. The sequence continues at coordinate 4,080,194 of NZ_JBSSAM010000001.1, read as the reverse complement.
CGCGATGGCGAGGGCGCATGCCTTGCCGATCCCGGCGCCGGCACCGGTGACCACAGCCACCTTGCCTTCAAACCGTCCCATCGTGCCCTCCTCGATTGCGTTCGTCTCTCGCGGCGTGCGGCTCGGCCTCAGCCGGAGAAGGCGCACTGCCAGCGCTGGCGCACTCGCCGTCGCCAGCTGCGCTTTCGATGACCCGGATGGCGGCGACCGGGCACTGTCTGGCTGCGAGCCGCACGGCGGTGTGCAGTGCCTGCGGGACTGTCGCCCCGCAGACTTCGGCCACGCCGTCCGATTTGCGCTGGCGAAAGGTGCTCGGTAGCGTCAGCACGCACTGCCCGCTGGTTCCGCACAGATCCTGGTCGACCACGACGCACATCTGCGCCCTCTGCGCACGCAGCCGCACCGGCAGCGCGCGGAACGTCCTCAGGAACGCGGAGGGCTCCCGCGTCGGCTGTTCGGTCAATGCTAGCTTGGGGAAGCGCGCCTCAATCCGCGGCAAGCTCTCGGCCAACTGTACCCGGGCCAATTGCGCACCAAGGCAGAAGTGGATGCCATGGCCGAAGCTCAGCATGATCTTCCCGTCGGTCGACATGCCGGGACTGGTGTCGTAGAACCGCGCGGGATCGAAGCGGTCGGGATCGGCGAAGGCGTCCGGGTCGCGATTGCCAGACGCGATCAGCAAGCGAACATCCGCGTTCTTCGGGATCACCACACCGCCTAGTTCGATGTCGTGCTTGGCGATACGCGGAATGGAGCTGAACATGATGGGAGCGTCGCAGCGCAGGACTTCTTCGACGAACGCCTTCACCCCCATGGCATCTCCCTGCAGCCAGTGCCGCTGTTCGGGATACGCCAGCATCGCCAGGATCGCATGGTCAATCGTCGCGGCAGTGGTGGCGAAACCGCCCAGCAGCATGCCCCACAACATGCTGATCAACTCCGCATCCGACAGCGTGTCGGCATCATCGTCGTGCGCGCCGACCAGCATCGACACGATGTCGTGGCGGGGATCGGTACGCTTGCGTAGTATGAGATCGCCGAAGTAGGCCTTCACTCTGGCACTGGCCGCGTCCGCCGCGGCGAGCTGGGGATCGCTGGCCTGCGGGCTCAGGCCTTCCAGAATGGCGCCGATGCCGGTAGCGAGTTCGAACATGTCGTCCTTGGGCATGCCAAATAGTTCGGCGAATACAAGCATGGGCAGTGCCAGCGCGAATTCCCGATGCAGGTCCACGGCCTCCCCGCGCTCCAGCGCGGGCGCCATGCTGTCCATGCGCGCTGCGACAATGCGCACGATGCTCGGTCGCAGATTGTCAATCTCGCGCATGGTGAAATCGCGCGAGATCAGCCGGCGAAGACGCGTATGCGCTGGTGGGTCTTTCATTGCTATCGTGGAGGCCAGCAGATCGAACGAGAGGCTGTTCGCCGCCTGCGGAAAATAGCGCGCCAGTTCGCCTGGCGCCGGCCCCCGAAACGCATCGCCGGTGGCATTGAGCACCCAGTAGATGTCGGCGTGGCGGCTCAACAGAAAGAGACCCGACGCCGCGCGATGCACCGGATCGTGCTCGCGCAACCATCGCATGAACGGATACGGGTCGTGGATGCGCGCCGGCAACGCCAGTTCGGCGAATGCGTCCCGGCATGCTGCCCTGGTTTCTTGCACATCCATCTTGGTTATCCGTCGGCTGGCTGATCTAACCTGTGCGCGGGAGGCGCGCGGGAAAATCGCGGAGACGATCGCGATCCCTCGGCGGCGTGCGCACATCACCAGAGCGCCGGAACTCCTCCAAACCGTCAGTGACGATCTTCTTGCGCAACTTCAGTTCTTCGGGCGCCACGGCCAAGCGCAGTGCGGGAATGCGCTGGAAGATAGAACCGAACACCACCTTGAGTGTCAGCCTGGCCAGCGACCCGCCGATGCAGGAGTGCGGCCCGTAGGAGAATGCTAGGTTCGCTTTCGTCGGCAGGAGTTGTTGAGACACGGCGGCACTTCAATCTTAAAGCGGTGGAACGCGGAAGATGGTCGAGGCGCTGCGGGCAGCGCCTGCGCGTGCGCTTGCATTCACTCCTGTTCGTCGATGTTGACCGGCGGGGAAGACGGCTGAATCCTATGGCCTCAAGCTGCCTTTAGCCACCTACCGAATCTTGTAGTAGCTCGGAACGCCTGTGGCGCTAAAATGGAAAGTCGATCCCCACGCGCCAACATACGAACGTATTTCCGATCGGTATCCGCCTATTTTTGGTTGGCTACATGCGCGTGTCGCCGGACTCCGACCGCCAGAACACCGACTTGCAGCGCGACGCGCTGCTCGCGCCGGCGTTGATCCGCTTCACTTGTTCGAGGATGACGCCGCGCCAAAGCTGCCCCGCGACTGGTCGCATTGGTGTCATCAACGGCCTAGCAGTAAGCAAACTGGCAGGAGATCAGAATGTTGCAGCTCTCATCTCGTTCAGGACTAAGACGATAATGTGCATGATCTGTCCACAGCGTCGCTCAACAAAGAGCGATCTTACACCTACAGCTCTCAAAGAACCCGAGCGGTCGGTCCATCAATTACGTCCCGAAATTCACGAAGGAACAGTCAATTGGGATTGCCGAACTCGTGTAGACTGTGTCGGTATTCTGACAGAGGCACAATCTCGTGTCAGGTCCAGTACAACGCGCATAGTAAACGTTGGTACTGTCGAAAGCCCATTTAGCTTTGTGACTTGCTGGCGCCGCCGGGGATGACCATTGCTCAAAACAAATTGCTGGAGAAACAGGGCTAAAAGGCAGCAATGCTCTCGCTCCAAACTCTCTATCTCGCTGCGGAAGAAAGGTCCGCTCGTTCAGCTCGTTTACGTGCGCTGCACCCCTGACAGCTCTGTTCGGACATATCCACTGCGACCGCTTAGACATATAGAACAGCTAAAACCTGGTCTCGAACGTATTACCGCACGTAATGCACCCAGGTTCATGGCTTGCGCTTCGACTGGGTTAGCTTGGCATCGAGTTCTTTCGTCAGTCGGCCCAACCACTGGCTTAGTTCGAGGACTCGCGCCAAATCCCACGATTCGTTCACCGCCCATTGTCGAGTTCATGTTTGTCTTTCGGCTGGCACGATGCTTGCTGAAGTTCATTGCTCCCGGGGCGAGGAAGAACTGCAAGAGCTTGGAAAAGCAAGATGAGCACGAACGCTTTGATCGGTGGCGTCATTCCGCGCACCGATGTTGTGAAACGTGCGGCGCGCATTGGTGCCGAAGTCAAAAATATCAAGTTATCAGGCGATCTACCGGATAACGCAATCGCCGCGATCAACAGCCTATTGCTAGAGCACAAGGTGATCTTCTTTCGGAATCAAGGACATGTTAATGACGCCGAGCAGGAGCGCTTTGCCGCTCGTCTTGGAAAGCTGGTGCCACATCCGATGCTCGGTGCTACCAAGGGGACGGCGTCGCTTCTCGAATTGGACTCCACTCGCGGCGGCGGTCGCGCCGACGTTTGGCATGCGGATGGAACCTTCGCCGACGCTTATCCCAAGATTCTGGTACTACGGGCTGTTGTAATTCCGATGTTTGGAGGCGACACGGTGTGGTCGAACACAGCTGCCGCTTATCTTGGTTTGCCGCCGCCGCTACAACGGCTGGCCGATGGCCTATGGGCCGTTCACAGCAACGTCTTCGATTACGCCGGGATCGCGCGTGTCCGCGAGATCGATAAAAAACACTTTGACGAGGTGTTCACCAGAACGGTTTTGGAGACCGAGCATCCCGTGGTACGCGTCCATCCCGAAACAGGCGAGCGGACGCTAGTGCTCGGCGCGTTGGTGAAGCACTTTGTTGGGATCCCCAAATACGACGGACAAAAGTTGTTCGATCTGCTCCAATCTCACATCACCGCGCCCGAAAACACCGTGCGCTGGAACTGGTTAGAGGGGGATATTGCGATATGGGATAACCGCGCAACGCAGCATTACGCCCTCAACGATTACGGCGACCAGCATCGCGTCGTACGTCGCGCTACGATCGAGGGTGACGTGCCCGTCAGCGTCGACGGCAGGAGCAGTGTAACGCGCCTGAACGGGACCGAAAAACTGCACGTCGACACCCAGGACTCTGCCGGCTGAAAACCGGGAAACATTGGTTACCGCAGTCGTTTCGGACAAACGCGGAAGTACGCTTTCCGACGCCGCATCTCAGCTCTTAACGCCAACTTCGGCAGCGCTTGGCTGTGCTGGCAAACATTTGTGTCGACAACGGCTTCAACGAAAGCTTGATGCATCACTATCCTTCGCCGGCGGCCGCCCCGTGGCCACGTTTCAGTTTAGAAAACGCGCGATCAGTGGCCATAAAGCGCGCCAACATGGGGGCGATGAGTTTAGTCGGATCGACCACTTGGCCACCCTGACGCGTAAGCGCTTCTGCATATGCAATGAGATCACGACGCACGGCCGCGGGCAGCTCCACAGTCACTTTGACGGGCTTGTCGTCTGGGAGCTCTCCTATTTTAAGTTTTGGCATGTTGTCACCCGCGATATGGGGTAAGTATGAGATCACGATTAACAAGAACACGAACCGGGAAACCGGGTCGCACGGTCAGAGTGGGCTGGATGTTGAGGCCGCGCCGAACTACCTGTTGACCGGTCTGGTTCAGGGAGTCCGAGGCGCCGTGTCGCAATGCCTGGATGAGGGCGCTGTCGTTGCTGTTGGTGTCCGAGCCTGCTCCGAGTTCGGTCCCAACCGCTAGAAACGTCGATAGTGCCGCAGCCTTGAACAGCTCACCCCAGTGATTGTCGACCTGGTCTTCGAGACCTGCATAGCCTGCGGCATCCGCTCCAGGCTGTCGCTCGAGAACGATAGAACGGCCATTCGGCATGATCAGCCGAGTCCAAACGAGCAGGACGCGGGACTGGCCGAAAGTGACCTGACTATCGTAGATCCCGATCAGACGCGCTCCCTGGGGCACAAGCAGAAAGCGGCCAGTCGGCGTGTCGAAAATATTTTCGATTACCTGCGCCGTAATTTGGCCTGGTAGGTCGGATCGAATCCCGGTGATCAGAGCGCCCGGAATAACGGTCCCCGCTTGCACGATATATGGTGAAGCGGGCCTGGTGACGCGATCAGGGCTGACCGTGCGGCGGTCCACAGAGGCGTTCACGAAGGCAAGCTTGCGATCTTGACCGTTCTGCGCAAATCCATCGTCATTGGCACTCGCAGGCAATGCGATGCGGTCGCCCCCTACACTCGTTGCCGTTGGCTCACGCACTTCTCTCCCATTGGTCGAAGTGAACAGATGGCTGACGCGGGCTGCCTCGGTCTCCTGGTCCCGCCGCTGCTGGTCCGAATCAGCTCCGCTTGTCGGCAACTGGCCTTGAGCTGCAAGGATGGGTCGACCGAGGTCCCCGGGGAGCGGCGGACCCAGTTGCGGGATTGGCTGGCGTGGAATGCCAGCGTAGTCCTTCGGCAGCGCCGTAATCCCGTCGGCAACATTGTGGTGGTCGGTACTGTAAAGCTCATCGGCCGCGTGGTCTCGAGGGCCATTCTTCTGCAGCGACCACAGCACGGCTCCGCTGATGACAAGCAGGGCTACCGCGCTCCCCGCCGCCAGTACTTTCCGTGACAACCGTGTCACGCGCGGGTGCTCCGCTCTCAAGCGGAAGTTCCTGGACTGATCCTCTTGTGTCTCAGACGGAGCCGCTTGCTCCTGATCGTTTCCATTCCTGAGATTCATGACGAAGGCCTCCCGTCGGTCCGGACAATACGGACCTTCTGCTGGTGCTCGCCGCCAAGCCGCAGTTCGGCGGCAGCAAACAGCCGATCGACGATCAATACGTTGCCGTAAGCGCGATAATTGACGAGTTCAGTCTTGCCGTCTGGACCGATGACGAAGAGCGGAGGCATCTCGCCCTGCACGATGCCTTGCGGGAATTCGACATAGACCTTGCGGCCATCGTCATATGCGGCGAGCGGCCGCCAGGGCGGGCTGTCTCCTTCGATGGCGTATCGGGGGATACGTTGCGCCGGATCCGGAAGAACGGGTTTCAGAGCAATTGAACGGGACCGTTCATGCACAGTTTCCGGATAGTACCAGGCAACAGACGGCATGTAGGGCCGCTCGCGGGAGCGGAGCTCGATCAGATAGGTGCGCCGGTCGGTATTGACGACAAGGTTGGTCTCGATCGAAGCTCGGGTCGGCTTGACCAGGATATGGACGCGCCGTGTATCGCCGCTCCCGCTCTCGGTATCGCCCACGACCCACCGCACGGTATCTCCGGCCGCGATCGGCCCCGATCCCGTCAGCTGCTCCCCCTCCTCGAGCGCAATATCCGTGATCTGCCCCGGTGCAGCGTAAATCTGATAGAGCGCCCCTGGACTGTAGGCGTAGATTTGCGCCGCATTGAAATATCCACGCTTGCGCGGTTCGACCCGGGCTGCGCTGTTTGCGGTCTCAACCCGGCTGACGGGTTCAGCGTCTTCCTTCCCTCCCGACTTGCCGCCGAGAGCCGGTTTCCAGAGGGGTGGAACGTGAAGCGGTCGCGATCTGTCGTCGAGAGCCACCGGAGTCGCCGGTAACGGAGGCACTTCAGCGTCATAGCTGATCTCCGGCGGAATGTAGGTCGCGCACCCACCGAGCGGAGACGAACAAAGCAGAAGAGCGGACAGAAGTGCACGCTTCGAGGTCACGAACTCGGGCCCCGCCGAATTGAGCCTGCTTTGCTGGAGAGACGAATGAACGTCAGACGGCGTCTTGGTCACTGACTCAACTCCTTTGACCAGTTGATGGCGCGGACGTAAACGCCAAGTGGATTCTTGCGCAGGCGTTCGGCATCGCGGGGTGTCTCGATCACGATCGAGAGAATCGCAGTCCAGCGCTCAGTCGAACTCAGCGAGCCGTTGTCGTAGACGCGCTCGGTCCACGCGACGCGAAAGCTCTCCATAGAGGCGCGAATGACGCTCGACACGTCGACGGAGATTTGGGCCTTGCCCAACTTGGCAAAGGGGTCATTGTTGCGCGCGTAGTCGTTAAGCGCAGCGGCGCCGCGATCGGTCGTAAAATCATAGGCCCTGAGCCAGTTTTGTCGCAGAACGATGCTGTCGGCCGGCAGGCCCCTGACATCCTCGATGAAGCGCGCCAGATGGTAGGCGATCTGAGCATCGGTGGGCTGATAGTCGATGTTCGCTGGCGCAACCCTTTGGGCCCGGCCGAGATGGTCGACTTCGACCACCCAGGGCGTGATCGAGCCCTGGCTCGACTGCCAAACTAGGCTAACTGCGAGACCGGCTGATAACATCAAGCAGCCGAACGCCATCAGGCGCCAGTTCTTGGCCTGCACGCGGGCCGATCCAATTCGTTCGTCCCACACCTGCGCTGCCTTTTGGTAAGGCGTGGTCGGCTCGGGCATGCGCCCGTAATGAACGGAAGGTCGTTTGAACATCGATAATTGCCCCTGAGATCAAGTGATCGGTTTTGAGCGTGCGGTGTACGGATTTGAGGCGCTGCCGCGCAGCGGGTGGCGAAAGCGCGGTGGCCGCGCGTCAGCGCTCTCCTTCGGACAAATCGACGGACGAGCCGCTGCCGCCATGATCGCCTGAGCGAACCGCGTGGCCGGCCGCCGACGCACCGTGCCGAATGGTCTGGGCCCCCTTCATGCGCCGCGCCCAATCTGGCTGCCCTTCAGCCGAGGTGCTCGCGGCCTGCCCTCCCGTTTGCTCAGTTGCGCCGAACGCCGCCGCTGCGCGACGCAAAGGACTCATAGCAGCCGAGTGACCTGCCTCCGCGACACCAGCAATGCCTCCGCTTCGATAGGCCGCTGATGCTCCACTCATGATGGCGCCGCCAACGCGCGCTGCACCTGCAATCGCACCACCAGCGAGACTGGCGCCGCCGGCGGCGAGGCCGGCGCCCGCCGCAACAATGCCACCGGCAGCAAGGCCTGTTCCAACCGCGGCACCGGCACCGAGCTGAGGTCCACCTGACACCAGGCCGTTGGCGATTCCAGGACCGAAGATGCCGAGGCCCAGCAACGCGAGCGCCGCGAGCACCAGCGTCATCGCGTCCTCGATGGTCGGCTGGGCGCCGCCGAAGCCTGCGGTGAACTGCGAAAACAGGGTCGAGCCGATGCCGACGATGACGGCCAGGACCAGGACCTTGATCCCTGAAGATATCACGTTGCCCAAGACCCGCTCGGCCGCGAAGGCTGTCTTGCCAAACAGGCCGAAGGGAATGAGCACAAAGCCGGCCAGGGTGGTGAGCTTGAACTCGATCAGGGTGACGAAGAGCTGAATCGCCAGAATGAAGAAGGCGAGCAACACTACGACCCAGGCGAACAGGAGAATCACGATCTGGACGAAATTCTCGAAGAAACTGATGTAGCCCATCAGATTCGAGATCGAATCGAGGAGCGGCCGACCGGCATCGAGACCGACTTGAGCGATCTTCCCCGGTCGCAGGAAATCCCCCGCCGACAGGCTTGTACCAGACGCTTTCAGCCCAAGGCCGGCAAAGCTCTCGAAGACAATGCGTGCCAGGCCGTTCCAGTTGCCGATGAGGTAACCATCGCCGCGGACTGCACGAGCTTGGTCGGATGTGCGCACGATCCGGGAATGCGGATCGACTGCAATCCGTATTCTTCATAGAGCGCATCGGTGAGCCGGGCACCTTCCGGCGGGGACCATTCGACCGTCTCGTAGATCAGTTCTGCGCCTACTGGCGCGGCGTCTCTCGAAGTGGACGATATGCGTGGTGCAATGGCGCTGGCCGATCGCGACATCGCTGGCCGCCCAATACCAACGATCTCTGATGGCGCGGCGACGGGCAGCCTTGGAGGCACATGCAGGTTCACCCAGCCAAGCAAGGTAGCGACATCACCCGCCATGCCTGGCGAGGCGGGAAAAGCGGTCGGATCGGCAGCGGGCAGCTTGTCGATCACAAGCAGCCTGGTATCCGTCTGAGTACCATGCTTGGCGTAGACGGCGCCGTCGATCGCCGCACAAAACACCACCCGTCCGCGTTCCTGGAGGCGAACGAAGGCATCTCGCCATGCCGGATTGTCCGGCGCGAAGCTTGCGCCGGCAATAGCAACGAGGCGTCCACCGTCGCAAAGACGCGCGAGCGCCGAAGCGACGTGGCGGAGAGCCGCATCCGCCATCCGTCGATCGACATTCGCTACCGCGGAGAACGGCGGGTTCATCAGGACGACGCTAGGTGTGACACTCGCATCGAGGTGGTCATCGATCTGCGCGGCGTCGAACCGCGTGACCTGAACGTTGGCGAAGAGATGGCCGAGCAGCTCCGAGCGGGCATCGGCCAACTCGTTCAATGCCAAGGCGCCGCCGGCGAGCTCTGCAAAGACGGCGAGCAGGCCTGTCCCCGCGGATGGCTCCAGAACGCGATCGGCAGACGTAATTCCGGCTGCGGTGCATGCGGCAAGCCCGAGCGGGATCGGCGTCGAGAATTGCTGATATGCCTGGCCGTCCTCGGACCGCCGCGTATGTGTCGGCAGAAGGCCAGCTACTCGCACGATCATCGGCAGCATGGCGGCCGTCGAACCAGCCTTGGCCCGCATGGCCGGGCCGAACTTGCGAAGGAACAGAACGGTTGCCGCCTCGCAGACGTCATAGGCGGTCTTCCAGTTCCAGACCCCGGCTGCATCCGAGGCGCCGAAGGCAGCCTCCATGGCGCAACGCAGGGCAGCGGCATCAATGCGACGGCCCCGTTCGAGATCGGTCAAGAGCTGTCGCGCGGCCCTGACAGCAGCGGAGGTGAGACTTGCAGCGGCACGCATCGAGAGGGGCGCGGCGGCAGCGCCGCCGGCGAGAGATTCGGTCATGGCAGGATTTCTTTCGGAGAGAAGGAACGGGTCGAACCATCAGGCGCTCTCCTCTGATCCCGACGGCTCAAACCTTTCCCGGCCTGCCTCTCCCTCTGAGCCCTCGCCAATAAGAATGGGGACCAGCGCTGAGCACCGGTCCCCAAGCAACCGCGGGACGGCCGGAGCCATCCCGCTCTGTGATGTCACTCAGCCGCGTCGAGCTGTTGCGGATCTTCGTCGCCGGCGGCCTCCCGATCCTCTTCGTCGGCGAGGAATTCGGGCAGCGAGCCCGCTTCCCCCTCCTGCTCCACTGGCGCCACATCGGGGTCGACGAGACGCAGCGGCTCCGGCAACCAACCCGAGCCATCCAGAAGACGCTCGGCCTCCTTGGCCATGTCGGCCTTCTTCAGATGGTCGATCAGTTGCGCCGACGACTCGCCCTTGGCTTCCCGCACCGCTTCCAGAATACGCGGCTTGGTGACCCGGCCGAGATAGTTGTCGACAGTCGGTCGCCAGCCAGCCTGCACCATGTCGAGCCCGACCGCCCGCGCCAGCACATCAGCTTGGCCGAGACGCGTGCGGACACCCTGAGCCGAGACACGGCCTTGGTTGTAGCGGTTGGCCGGCTCATAGACGGCGTTGGCCGCAAATGATGCACAGTGGGCGAACAGCGATGCCTGTGCACCACCATCGAGAGCCGTCAGCGCATCCCAGAGATCGTTCTCGCTCTTCGGCAACCGCGCCTTCCAGGCCTCATGCCGCGCCTCGACTGCTTTGGCCGAGACGCTTTCCCTCAGCCCCGGAGCTTGGGCGGGAAAGTTCGGCGTGCGAAGGCTGATCTCAAGACAGCTCCCCGACGACGCGAATCGGTAAAAGGCCGTCAGCACGAAGTTATGCAGCACTGCCTGGAACGCAACCGCTGGATTTTCTGCCAGCGCATCCCGCAATGCCAGCGTACGATGCGCCGTCAGCTCGATAATCAGCCGATCCGGCAGAGGCCTGGCCGCGTCCTCATCATCTTCTTCAGCATCAGGAGCACTACCTGCGACCGCGATGACCGTGCGCTGGACGGAAGGGGCCTCTCCTTGACCTTCAGTCGACGACGCATCGGCGCCCTGCTCGGCATCAGGATCGGCTGTCGGCATCTCGTCCTCTGGCCGGACGTAACCCCGGTCCACGGAGAGGCGCCCTTCGGAATCGATGCTGATGAAGACACCAGCTTGGGCGATCTCCGTCCGTTCGTAAAGCATCGGTCGGTCTTCGAATGCCGCCAATGCCGACTCGATTTCCCCGAGACGCCGATCGACCTCGTCCGGCAACTCGTCGGCATCCTGGTAATCGGATTCAAGCTTGGCCTGCTCGGCGTTGAGAGCATCGATAGTGGCCTGCTCCTCAGGCGAGAGATCGACAGGTTTGCCTTCGATTTCTCGTAGGCCTTGAGTGTGACCGTAGGAGAACTCCACGGCGACTGAGATCCACTTCCAGCCTTCGGTAGCAATCGTCTCAGCTTCGGCTTTGAGCTTTTCGGCCACGAGCCGGTCGAGCAACACGATGTCCTGGAGCCAGCCGCCGTCGTCTTGCTCGAACAGATCCCGCAGAACGCCGCCGCCTGCGTGCTGATAGGCATCGAGGCCCACGAATTGGGCTCGACGATCGGACCCGCGCACGGTGTTCTCAGTGAGCAGCCGGCGGATCTGGTAAGGCTCGTCATAACCGGAACGGCTGACGTTCTCCCAGATTTGCTCCTGCCGGGCGTGATCGGCCGTGACCGAGAACGCCATGAGTTGCTCGAGCGTCATGCCGTCTTCGGCATAGACCTCGTGCAGCTTCGGTGACACCGACGCCAGCCGCAGCCGCTGCTTCACGATAGCCGGGTTCACGAAGTGCCGGGCGGCGATGTCTTCCTCGGTCATACCGAGATCGCGGAGCGTCTGGAAGGCCCGAAACTGATCGAGCGGATGCAGACCGACCCGCTCATCGTTCTCCGCCACCGAGTCGTCCGCGGCGATGCCCCCCTCACGAACGACACATGGCACCGCCTGCGTCTTTGACATGCGCTTTTGTTTCACCAGGAGTTCGAGAGCGCGATAGCGCCTGCCGCCCGCCGGCACCTCGAACATGCCGGTCTCGTTGCCATCTGCATCAGCGACAGCCCGGACACTTAGACTTTGCAGGAGCGTACGCTGCGCGATGCTCTCGGCTAGCTGCTCGATCGAAACACCGGCCTTTACGCGGCGAACGTTCGACTGGCTGAGCACGAGCTTGTTGAAGGGAATGTCCCGGGAAGGCGACAGCGTGATCTTTTGTACGGCTTTCGTCATTTTGGTTCTCCACGACGGGCGGCCGGTAGACTCTCTCTCGGCTTCCAACCCGTCGCGAACAGCCTTCCCTCCTCTCACTCTCGCGCGGCCACGAGGCCACGCATCATGCCGCCTCGTGATCGGCGACAACCGAATGCAGCGACGTGTACTCCATGACCCCGGGAACGAAGCCGAGCAAATAGTCCGCCGCCTTGCTCGCCTGCGAGGCGGCGCGCACGATGGCCCGATTGTCTTCGCGCAGGACGTCAAGCCAGGAGCCGATATAGTCTGCATGGCGCACGGTGGGCACAATCCCGAGCGACGCGCAGCTGAACGCGGAACTCAACTCGGCAACCAGTTCTTCGAAGGCGTATTTCTTCGTACCGTAGGATCCGCTCTGGTCGCGATTGAGGCGCGAGGGATGCCCAGTCGCATGACCGAGTTCATGCAACGCGGTGCGATGCCAATTGATGGGTTCGAAATACGCCTGCGGCGGCGGGACCTGAACGAAGTCTTCGGCTGTTGCATAGAATGCGCGATCTCCACCAATCCGAAATGGAATTCCGCTGGCCTTGATCAGGGCGTCGACCGTGGGTTCGATGAGGCCAGTCGGCGGGGGCGGCGCAGCGGCGGCGATGCCATCGGGCAGTTCCTCACACTGATCGGTGTTGAAGACGGTAAATCGTTTGAGGAATGGAATTGCCTGCGCGTCTTCGCCGGTCTCGGCGGCGCGTCGTTTTTCGTCATTCGGCACGAAACGATCAGCGTAGACGACTGTGGTGCCGCGCTCTCCCTTGCGAACGTGGCCGCCAAGCGAGAGGGCCTGGCGAAAGGTGAGCCAACTTTGACCGGCAAATCCGCGTTCGATCACGGCTCCCCAGAGGATGAGGATGTTTACCCCACTGTATTGCCGGTTGGTCGACGCGTTTTTCGGCATAGCCAGCGGCGCTTTCGCCGCGGCCGTACCCCAAGGCTGAACCCAGGGAACGCGTCCGGCCTCAAGCTCGGCGATGATCTTGTCGGTGATTTCGTTGTAGAGGTTCGCCCGGTCCTGGCCGGCGCGCGCGCAAGCATTAGGGTTCGACATCGCGGGTCTCCGCGACGGGCACCGCGAGCCTCTCTCGCAGCTTGTAACCCGTCACGGAAAAACCCAGCCTGCACTCTTACTCTCAGCCTCTTCGCAATCTGCCAGGCCACAGGCCTGATCAGGCGTGCGCCAGGGCGCATCGCCTTCGAGAGATGGCACCCGGAGAGCGTGAGCATAGCGACCCGAAGGGGCACGCGGGTCCGAGTGCAGCGACGAGACCGGTTCAATAGCGGCACCCGGGAACGGGGCAGTGATAGCGATCGCCGCAGGCGAGCCCCTTTTCCGATTGCCCCCGGCGAGGAGCACCATAGCGCTGGCGCGAGGGATCGAAGCCGCAAGGCCGAGACGCTGCGCGGCTCGGTTCATATGTGGACGGCCCCCGACTTGCAAGAAATGGCTCTGGCAGCATGCTCGGATCGCTTGCGCTCATATGTCCGGCCTGTTTTCGGGTCTTGCGACCACCGGCCAAGATGGGCTTCGCGGACAGTGAGATCCAAACACGAGAGCGGCATTTTCTGCCGGTAAACCGAGCGGAGCATTTCACTGACCGGCTTGCGCCGAACGTACCACCTCTTCCTGTCCTGCAAGTTCCGCCCCCAGCGTCAAACCTGCCGGTCTGGCGCCAAGCTCTGCATTTCGTTCAAGTCTATGTCGGCATCGGCATGACGCTGCTTGCAGGCCGGTACCGCTCGCCGCTGACCATCAGTTTCCAGGCGATCCGCGCCAGCTTGTTTGCCAACGCTATGGCCACCAGTTTCGGCGGTTTGCGCGCGATGATGTCTTTCAGCCAAGGCCAGGAGCGAGTTTCCCGGCGACGCATATCTGCGATCACAGCCGTCGCCCCAGCCACCAAAACGGTTCGCAACATGCCGTCGCCGGCGCGGGTAATGACGCCAAGCCTGTTCTTTCCAGCCGTCGAATGATTCTTTGGGGTCAGGCCGAGCCAGGCGGCAAAGTTTCTCGCCGACTTGAACCCTCGAGCATCCACGACTTTGATTGACAGCAGCGTCGCACCGATCGGACCGACGCCCGGGATAGCCGCCAGCCGTCGGCTCATCTCGTTGCTCCGGTGGAGTTGCATGAGCTTCTTATCGAGCTTGGCGATCTGGTCGTCGACGCGCGCCAGCTCAACTGCCAAGGCGTCCAACAACTCTTTAGCCAGGTCGGGGACTGTTGCATCGGCCTGAATGTCGATCAGCAATTGTTGAAGACGCGAAAGCCCCTTGGGCGCGGTAAAGCCGAATTCCGCGGCGTAGCCGCGGATCGAATTGGCAAGTTGGGTACGCCTGCCTATGAACTGGTTGCGCACACGCGCGAGCATCTGTGCACCCTGCTGCTCAGGGCTCTTGATAGGCACAAAGTTCTTGCGCAGTTTCGGCCGACTTGCCGCTTCGCAAATTGCCTCGGCATCCGCAGCGTCGGATTTCCCGCGCGGCACGTACGGTTTGACATATTGAGGCGGAATCATCGCCACGTCGTGCCCGCGCGATTGCAGCTCCCGCGCCCAATAGTGCGACGCCCCGCAAGCCTCCATCGCGACAAATGTGGGCGGCAAACGACTAAAGAACTCCAAAACCTGCCCCCGTCTCAACTTACGCCGCAGAACCGGCTGCTCGGTCTCGTCAACGCCATGCAGCTGAAACACACTCTTCGACGTATCCAGACCGATGCGAACAATCGTTTCCACGGGCGGCTCCTTCGTTTGAGGTCAGCGACGACCTCTTTTTGCCACGCACTGTGGCGGAAGGGGGCCGTCCACCCCAACACGAGAGCCCGGTGCGGCCCACCGCACGCGCACACCCACTAAAAACCTGAGCGAACGTGATGCTGGCAAATCCTGCGAGAACAGCCTGGCATTTCCGCAGTGGCCTCAGAATGCGGGAAAACCTCGTCCTCTGCCGTCGGGGAATCCCAGCCTTGTGCTAACAGCCGGAACAAACGACGGGCCACAGGATTCGTCGTATTCGGAGTCTGTTGCAATGCTGATGATCAGTGAACGAAGGCCGACAACACGGACGCTGCGGGGATGGGCGATCCACGTTCTTCAGGAAGTAGGCGCCATCCGCGAGTGCGAGGAGCACGGTTGGATGCAGGATCGCGCCGATCCGCATGCGCGAGAGCGATCCTTCGATATCGCTCGTCGAGACCCGCCAGCAGACGTATCCCCTCAGGCGGCGGAAGCCGCGGTTCGCGACGTGCTGGACTCGATTGGCGATACCTGTCCAGAATGCTCCCCTGACGAGGAGGACCGGCGCTAAGCATTGAGGCTAACCCGTCTCCAACCTTGGGGACCTAAGCCGACTTTCGCTGCGACCTTGTGGCGGGCTTTTTTGCCGCACCCTCCTTCGCCGCTTTTTTGCCGGTGATCGGCATCAGCATTTCCTTCTGCCCAGCGGCCGCCTTGCGTGGCTTCTTGGCCGTCTTCTTCGGCGCCTCGGTCGGGCCCGCCGCGTCTCGTCCGAGGCTCTTGCGCAGCGCGTCCATCAGGTCAACGACGTTCTCACCTCGAGGACGCGCTTTCGCGGTGATGGGTTTGCCCGCGCGCTTCTGATTGATGAGATCGATGAGGGCGGTTTCGTACTGGTCTTCGAACTTGTCCGGCTCGAAATGGCCCGCCTTCTGATTGACGATGTGCTTGGCGAGATCAAGCATGTCCTTGGTGACTTTTACATCCTGGATGTCATCGAAATACTCATCCGCAGAACGCACCTCATAGGGATAGCGCAGCAGCGTCCCCATCAACCCCTTGTCCAGAGGCTCGAGCGCAATGATGTGCTCGCGATTGGTCAGCACGACGCGTCCGATGGCGACCTTGTTCATCTCGCGGATGGTTTCGCGGATGACTGCGAAGGCGTCGTGCCCAACCTTGCCATCCGGGCACAGATAGTAGGGGCGGATCAGATACCGCGGGTCGATCTCACTCCGGTCTACGAACTCGTCGATTTCGATCGTTCGCGTTGATTCCAGCGCGACGTTCTCCAACTCTTCTTTCGTCACCTCGATGAAAGTGTCCGTGTCGACCTTGTAGCCCTTGACGATGTCCTCGTTGTCGACCTCCTCGCCGGTGTCGGCATCCACCTTGGCGTACTTGATCCGATGGCCGGTCTTTCGGTTCAGCTGGTTGAACGAGACTTTTTCGGATTCCGACGTGGCCGGATAGAGCGCAACCGGACAGGTGACGAGGGAAAGACGTAGGAAGCCTTTCCAGTTTGCGCGGGGGGCCATCGCGGGGGAACTCCATTACTGATGCCGGATTCAAGACGATCCACGAGCCTTGGTTCCGACATCACATCCCTCCCGCCAGGGTGATTTTTTCTCAGGTAGCCCTCGGACGGACTCGACATTGTTCATGTTATGTTCTAATTCGGGCATGACCGACCGACCCGCGAGCTGGCGCATGCCGACCCCGAAGCAAATGGAAAAGCTGGCCGCCGAGGCCGCCCGCAGGCCGACATCTTCCGCTGCGGCTCCGGATGCACCGCTTCCGGCCGAATACTGGGACTCGGTGCTCAAAGATCCTCGCGCCGGCACGACCGCAACCGAGATCCGGCAGCGTCGTCTTTCCGACGTTCAGCGCCACGTCCTCCGCGTGACCTGCCGCCGCTGCGAGCGAATAGTCGAAATCCAGACCGCCGATGCCGTCCGCTTGTATGGCCGCAACGCAGTCTGGAAGGACGTCGCGCAACGGCTGCTCGACAACACCTGCCAGCAGCGCACCGGCAGGCATGAAGAAGACGGGTGCTGGCCAGCGTTCGAGACGCCGTAGTCGCTCAGGATTTGCCGATCCGATCTCTCTGCGCCTGGATGTCCGGATGGCCCCGAAGTATCACCCTACGCCCCTGTCGGGAGGCGATCGCAAGGCTCTGGCAAAAGAGCTCGGCAAGGCACGCGCGATGGCTAGCATCCTGGCGACCCAATCGGCGGAGATGCGGGCCAAAGGCGAGGCGATGATCCAGCAAGCCGACAGGCTGCTTTGCGAAAGCTGGAACGAGCGGATGTGGAGTGACGGCGAGCCGATCGATCCGTCGCCGACCATCGATCAGGCCGTGAACGGAGGCTTCCCCTGGCTGGAGATCAGGTGCGCGCGCTGCAAGACGCCGAGCGATGTCGACCTCGCGGCGATGAAGCACCCGCCGACCACCTTCGTGCACGATCTCGCCAGCCGGCTGCGCTGCCGCAAATGCGCCAAGGCGGGCCGGCGTCCATCCGCGACTCTGTTACAGTTGACGTGGCAGCCGCGCCACCCTCGAACCGAATCCTGACCGATGTGCAATCTTTATTCGATCACGACCAACCAAGCCGCGATCAGCGCGCTGTTCCGCGTCGTGAACCGATACGTTGGCAACCTGGCGCCGATGCCCGGGGTGTTTCCCGACTACAAGGCGCCGATCGTGCGCAACGGAGCCGAGGGCCGCGAGCTCGCTACGGCGCGATGGGGGATGCCATCATCATCAAAGGCGCTGATGGACGCCACGAAGAAACGAGCCGAGAAGCTGCAGGCCAAGGGCAAGACGGTCGATTTCAAGGAATTGCTGCGGATGGAGCCGGACGGCGGCACGACCAACATCCGCAATGTAAAGAGCAAGCACTGGACGCGATGGCTGGGGACCGAAAATCGCTGCGTGGTACCGTTCAACTCCTTCAGCGAGTTCAACAAGGCCGAGGGCGGGGATATTTGGTTCGCGCTCGATGAGACCCGTCCCCTCGCCTGCTTCGCCGGCATCTGGACCAACTGGACGTCCGTCCGGAAGGTCAAGGAGGGTGAGGCCACCAACGACCTCTACGCGTTCCTCACGACGGAGCCTAACGCGGAGGTCGGCGCCATCCACCCCAAGGCGATGCCCGTCATCCTGACAACGCCAGAAGAAGTCGAGACCTGGATGACGGCTCCTCCGGACGAAGTCTTGAACCTGCAGCGGCCGCTTCCGGACGGATCGCTCAAGATCGTCGCCCGCGGCGTCAAGGAAGACCCAGCCGGGCAGACAACGTGACCGCCGAGGACGACGACCAGGCAGAGCCCTCGCCCCGTCAGCGCAAGATCATCCACGTCGACATGGACGCCTTCTATGCGTCCGTCGAGCAGCGGGACAATCCGGATCTCCGCGGCAAGCCGGTGGCCGTCGGCGGATCCCGGGAGCGCGGCGTTGTGGCGGCGGCCAGCTATGAAGCGCGCAAGTTCGGCGTCAGGTCAGCCATGCCGTCGGTCACCGCGAAGCGGCAATGCCCAGACCTGATCTTCGTCAAGCCGCGCTTCGAGGTCTACAAGGCGGTCTCCCTGCAGATCCGCGAGATCTTCGCCGAGCACACCCCGATCATCGAGCCGCTGTCGCTGGACGAAGCCTATCTGGACGTCACGGAAAACCTCCAAGGCATTCCGTTGGCGCGCGACGTCGCGCTAGCAATCCGTGGCAAGATCAAGCTGGAGACCGGCCTCAACGCCTCCGCCGGGATCTCCTACAACAAGTTTCTGGCTAAGCTCGCTTCCGACCACCGCAAGCCGAACGGCCAGTACGTCATTACGCCGGAGATGGGTCCGACCTTCGTCGAAGCTTTGCCCGTAGGCAAGTTCCACGGCATCGGCCCGGCGACCGGCGCCAAGATGAATTCCTTGGGTCTCTACACCGGCCTCGACATGCGCAATCAGTCGCTCGAATTCATGCAGGCCAACTTTGGAAAGGCCGGAAGTTACTACTATTGGATATCGCGGGGCGTTGATAACCGCGAGGTCCGCGCCGACCGAATCCGCAAATCCGTCGGTGCTGAGAACACGTTCTCCGCCGACGTCACTGGCTTCGACGCCATGGTTGTCGAACTGAAGCCGCTCATCGACAAGGTCTGGCGATACTGTGAGAGCGCTGGCAACCTGGGACGCACGGTGACGCTGAAAGTGAAGTTCAACGACTTCGAGATCATCACACGAAGTAGATCCGTACCCGTCGCGGTTTCGAGCCGCAGTGACCTCGAACGTCTATTGGTTACCTTACTTCAAAACGAGATGCCCCTTCCCAAGCCCGTCCGGCTTCTGGGAGTCTCGCTTTCATCGCTACAAAGCGACGACAATGCGGCACCGCAACTCGATCTGCCAATCTGACGGTTACAGGCGCCAAAGACGAAAAGGGCAAGCGACGGCAGAGCCATCACAACGATTGCCCCTCCTCCTTGTGGTCAGCAGCGACGGATTCGAATGCTTCGTGGATGTCACGAGATCGCCGCGGAAAAAAGGCTCTCATTTCTCCGTCTTCCAGCGGATATTTCTTCAAATTGAAGGTCCCGTAGAGTTCGCGCATTTCATAGAATCGAACGGGGCGTCGCCTACCATCCAGCGCTGTGACGATAGCGTACTTTACAGCTTCCTTGCAGCGCATACCGAAGATGACCTCTTCGAGCTCCAGTGGAGAACGCTGCACCCCGCGCCGTCCAATCAAACGCCATTCTTGCTCGTATCGCCAGCTCGCCGCCTTTCGCAACAGAACGGCTTCGTCGACCTGACGACGAGCGTTCTTGTCGCCATCGAGCATCGCTAGGACCTTGCTGGCATCGACGAGCCGCGTGCCGCCGTACTTAACCTGATGGAGATCGTCGAGCACATCAGACGGCACCGAGTAGCCGATGCAGACACCGTGATGCTGATCGCCATAGTGGCTCCACATCAACGGGCAGGTGGCGCGCCGCCCCAAGGATACAATGCCCTTGTCATATTGAAGCAACAGTTCCTTCTCCAGATCGCTGCCAAGCAGTAACTGAAGAGGGTCGTCTACTTCGTAGCTAGGATCGGTAGCATAGAAGCTGATTTCCGAAATGACTTTATCGGCTCGTTGTCGGCCAAGTCGATCGATGTGACCGAGGGCTTCCGGACCCTGGTACCCGATTGTCTGAGCCGCGGCTTTCATCTCCGCACTCACGCGTCGCTCGAGGAGCTGCCGTAGTGCGCGTTCCAGATCCGAAGCCGGAAGGTCAATGTTGAGCGAGGGCCGGGTGTCGAGCGGATCATTGAATGTGCTTGGGTCGGCATAAAAGAGGTTATCCGCAACGATCATATCCAGAGTGAGATTGTTGAACGCGCGGTACTTGAAGAGCCGCTTCGGAATTTTTCGTTTTTCGGCCATTGCTTCCTCTTGAGCAGTGAATTCGGTCCGGAAGTTTTGGGTTACGAATCGGATGGGTGACAACACGGTGAGCCATTGCGCAGGTTTCGGCGTAGCCCCGCGAAGATGATGGTCTCCGCACTTCTGCAGCCAAGTCCCTGATTTTCAGGGGTCTTTCGTCCCCACCCTTGACAGGATGACGATAAAAGGGGCGCAAAACTTGACACAGGACAGCAAAAGGGGTGATTTACTTGGCGCGACTCGGGGCAGAGGAAATCGTACCGCTATGCAGACCAAGACCTTTCAGCAACGTCTAGACACAGCGTTCCCCTACGACACCTACGCAAACACGCTCCGGGCCCTGCGCGAAGGTATCGCCGCCGGCGACGACGTGATCAAGGGCACACCGATGTTCTCGTCAGAGGTTGGCGACGACATGCGCGGTCTGATCCGCCGAGCCGGCATCCTGATGCGTTTCGAGGAGATGTGCAAAGCCGGCGATCTCCCATTTAAGTGCACGTTGACGCCGATGCCTCGCGGCACGTGGCATTGGCTGGACATCTACAGCGGCGAATGCCACGGGCACATCGTCCGCACGGAGGACCCGACCAAGTTTCCGGAAGACACGCCGAATCGCCAGGACGCGCGGGCGTCGAACATGCCGAACCTTTTCGAGACCGAGGAGGAGCGGATCATCCGCTTGGCGCCGCCGAAGCTCTATACGTGGCTGACGTACCGCGCGGCGCCGGACGGCCGGCTCTCGCACGCGCTCTGGCAGTCGCCGTCGGCGAATGCCGACGAGTGGCTCGCCCGTATCAACCTGATGGCCGTAGTGGTGCAAAAGAAGTCGGAGGACACGAAACGGCCGGCCAAGATCGACCCGAAGTCCAAGATGAGGCTCAAGGACAACGTGGTCTCGATGATCGAGAAGAAGAAAAAGAACGACGACACCAAGCGTTGAAGGCGTGCCCATGTCTGCGAGGATCATTCCCGAGAGGATTCGGGAGGCGCGCGAGTCCGTCGGCATGACCGACGAGCAGTTCGCCGACGCGATCGGCGTGAGCCGTCAATCCGTCGGTACCTATGAGACCGGCGCCTTCGCTCCGCGCGGCGACGTGTTCAGCAAGATCATCGCCGTCACCCGACAGCCACCGTTTTTTTTCACAACGCCGCGCAAACACAGCGCCGAGAGCTTCCTGACGCCGACGTGGCGCAGCTTGAAGCGCATGCAACGGCCCGACCGGCTGCGGGTCGGCCGCCGGCTGGAGTGGGCGTTCTATATCACGGAGTCGCTCGCGGAATACGTCGAGCTGCCACCGGTGCACCTGCCCGCGATCGAGTTCGACTACGAACACGAGAGCAATGAGCGGATCGAGGAGATCGCGGACCAACTGCGCGAGTTCTGGAACGTCGGCTTCGGTCCGATCACTGATCTGGCTCCGCTGCTCGAATATCACGGCGTCATCGTGATCGAGGAGCCCGTGCGCTGCGAGGATATGGATGCCGTCTCCCGCTGGCAGGGAGGACGACCATACGTGCTCTACGCCGCCGACCAGGAAAGTAACTCGCGCAAGCTCTTCAACCTGGCACACGAGCTCGGCCACCTCGTCCTGCACAACGGCGTCGAGGTGAACAGTCGAAACTTGGACCGGCTTGAAAATCAGGCCAACCGGTTCGCAGGCGCCTTGCTTCTACCGCGCCGTACGTTCGCGCGGGAGATCGCGAACACCACCATCGACTACTTCCTATCCCTGAAAGGCCGATGGCGCGTGGCGGTTGCGGCGATGATCTACCGGTGCAAGGAACTCGGGATCTTGAACGCCGATCAGGTCAAGTACATGTGGAAACAGATGAACGCCCGCGGCATCCGCAAGCGAGAACCGCTCGACAACGCTTTCACACTGTCGACGCCGACGGTGCTGGGCTCGGCCGCGCGGATGTTGATCGATAACAAAGTCAAACTGCCCACCGAGATCGCCGACGACGTGCTTCTCAATGCGAGCGACGTAGAGTCGCTCTGCTCGCTGCCAGCCGGCAGCCTGCAGAACAAAGTGCTGTCTTTCCCGATGTTGCGTGAGGTTTAGATCCGTACCGATCGCCAATCCGCCGCTGGCGGACTTCAAACGACTGGTCGATCACGTAAAATCGAGGCGCCAAGTGGCAGCAGTCAATCTCGACTTCCAGCGCATTCGTTCCTTCGGAGGGACTCAAAATTACGCCTTCGAGGAATTATGCTCGCAACTCGCGGCGCTAGAGCCTCGGGCATCCGGGGATGTTTTCTACCGCAAGGGTGTTGGAGCGGACGCAGGTGTCGAGTGTTATATGCGGCATGGTGACGGCTCGGAGACGGGCTGGCAGACAAAGTATTTCTTTAAGCTTGATGCAAGCCAGGTTGCGCAGCTCGACAAGTCCATCAAGCAGGCGCTGGCCAAGCATCCGCGGCTTACCCGGTACATTGTCTGCATACCCTTCGATCTGTTCGACCAGCGCATCGGCAAGGCGAAAACCCAGCTTGCGCGCTGGCAGGCCTGGGTCAAGAAATGGTCGAGTGCTGCAACCAGGGCAAAGCGCAAGCTCGTCATCGAGCTGTGGGGGCATTCCGAGCTTGTCGAGCGGTTGGGGCGCGACAGTCCGCTCTATTCGGGCAGGGCGGCTTTCTGGTTCGATGAGACATTTCTCACCTCAGCGTGGTTTACCAGCCGATTTGAGCGGGCACGCGACGGGCTCGGCCAGCGCTATACCCCTGAAACAAATGTTGAGTTGCCCATACGCCGCACCATCCTTGGCCTTTGCCGCGACCGGTCCGTTCTTGATCAAGTCCAGCTATGGGGCGAAAAACTGGAAGAGGCCCGGTACGACGTCATCGATCGCCTTAAGCGGTTGACGGTGAGCGGCGGCCTGACAGCAGAAATCGCGGCGGTTGAGGCAACGACCAGTGCGCTTAGCTCACTGTTATCGGCGACGCCTGATGACCCCGCCTACATTTTCCCTGTCGAACGTACCAAGTCGCTGGGAAGTGAGGCCCTGGTGGCGACCGCACAAGCCATGCGTGCCGTTCGCAACGGCAATCCGCCGCCTCCGAAGCGCGACGATGATGTGCAGTATCTGTACCATGATATGCGCGGGCTCGAAGAGGCGTTGAATGCCATCATCGAAGGGGTAACCGGTGATAGCTGGCGCCTGGTGAACAGCCGGCGGGCGCTGGTTACGGGCCCGGGCGGTATCGGTAAATCGCATCTATTCGGAGACGCGGTCGATCATCAGGTTGCCAATGGCCATCCCTCACTCCTTATTCTCGGCGGTACGCTGGTTGACGACGACCCCTGGGCGCAGATCGTCAAACAGCTTGACCTGACGATTTCCACCGAGAAATTCCTTGGCGCTCTCGACGCTGCGGCGCAGGCTGCGGGGACCCGGGCCGTGATTTTCATCGACGCCATTAACGAGCGGCATGGAATCGCAATCTGGTCCCACCGGCTGGCAGCGTTTCTCAAGACGATTGAGGCGTTCCCGCGTGTGGCCATCGCCCTGTCGTGTCGTTCGACTTATTTGCCATACATCTTGCCGGCGGGTCCGGGACCGGATTTGTCTCAGGTTGAGCATGTAGGGTTCGCGGGTCGTGCCGCAGCAGCCGCCCGCTACTATCTGGATAAGCGCGGCATTGTGCGCATGGCCGCGCCGAACCTCATCCCGGAATTCGAGAATCCGCTCTTTCTCAAGACCTGTTGCGACTATCTCGAAAAGGAACACCTTCAGGAATTCCCGCGCGGCCTGCGCGGGGTAACGGAGATCTTTGGCTTTTACTCAGAAGCCGTTGCAAAGTCCGTCGAGCGGCAGCTTGGGCTCGATCATAAGCTGGGGAAGGTAGCCCAAGCGCTTGAGGTGCTTGCGGTTGCTTTCGATCAAGGGGAGCGCGGCTATCTCGAATACGACAAGGCCGATGCTCTTATGGAGGCGATTGTCCCCGCGCACGGTGTGTTCGAAAAGAGCTTGCTTGCCAGGCTCGTTAGCGAGGGAATTCTGGCCGATGAGCCCGTGACGGGAAACGGCGGCGCCATCGTCCAAATCGTGCGCTTTTCGTTTGAGCGCTATAGCGACCATCGCATCGCGCGCCAGATGTTCGATAAGCATCTCGATGTGTCGGCACCGAAGGATTCATTTCTGCCAGGCACGCCGCTGGAGATTTACCTTGAAAGCCCTAAGGCTTATGAGCATGCGGGCGTGTTGGAAGCGATGGCGGTTCAATTGCCGGAGCGTTGTGGACTCGAATTCCCGGACGCAATGCCCAAGCCGCGGAACAGATGGCTGCTCCTGCGCGCGTTTGTTGGCAGCGTCCTGTGGCGCGAGCAACGCGCCTTCACGCAGCGCACCCTCGATTTACTGAAGGAAGCTTCCAAGATATCGGGGCGTAACGAGACCATGCGCACGCTGCTCGCGGTCGCGAGCGAACCGGACAATGCGTTTAACGCGGAGTATTTGCACGGAAGACTTGTCAAGCAGGCGATGCCGCAACGGGATAGGGCCTGGTCCATATACGTTGCACAGGAGGGTGACGACGAAGACAGCCCTATCGAAACCTTGATTGGCTGGACTCTTCAAAACGGCTTTGAGCCCATCGAAGATAAGCGTGCCGAGCTCGTCGCTATCGCGCTGAGCTGGCTGTTCTCGACAAGCCATCGTCTCATCCGGGACCGGGCCACCAAAGCGCTCGCGGCATTATTGGCCACGCGGCTCCCATTGGCCGCAAGCCTTATTCGCCGTTTTCAAGGTATTGATGATCTTTATATCCTCGACCGTGTCATGGCTGCAGCGTACGGAGCCGCCTTGCAGGGCATGGCAAAGGACGGGCTGCGTGAATTGGCGGAAGCTGCGTATCATTGTGTGTTTGACCGCGATGAGGCGCTCGCCCATGTCCTCATCCGCGACCATGCGCGCGGAATCGTAGAGCTCGCCCACATAAGAGGTGCCCTGCCCGCGGGCTTTGATTTGACCCGGGCGCGGCCACCCTATCGCAGCTCATCCGGCATCGAGGATGTGCCTGACGCCGTCATCGAGACCTATGTGCAAGAATATGCCCCAGGAAAGAGCGTTCGCGACGATATTGTGAACTCCAGCGTGAATGATGGCGACTTCGCACGCTATGTCATGGATACCCCGGTCGGGAAATTTAGCGGATTCCCGATTGCTCTCGTCGCGCAGAGCCAGGAGCAAATCTATCGCAATTGGGTCAGCGATGTGGTTAGCCGGATTCCAGAAGCGGAAGCCCGTCTGAACGAGCTTATCGCGGCGTGTGATGGGTGGCGGGCCAATCAGGGGCCTCTTGGTCCATTCAAATTCAAGTTCTTGACCGTTAATGACTCGGGGCAAGAAGAAGATGATGACCAAGACGAAGGTGACGATGACGAAAAGGATGTGAGCCAATTCGAGCAGGCCGTCGATGAAGCCGAAGGCGCGGTTAGAGGCTGCGTTGGGTGAGGCCGAATGGCTGGAGTACAACATCCGGGCGCGTCACATCGTGCGTAGGGATTTGCGCGGCGCAAAGCGATACTATTCTTGGCCTCCATCCTTCGACCGAATGCGCGCGCGCCGCTGGGTGTGCAAGCGTGCGCATGACCTTGGTTGGACCCCGGAGCTGTTCGGCGAATTCGATCGGGACCACGCGCATGGTAGTCGGACGGAGCATCGGGTCGAGCGCATCGGCAAGAAGTATCAGTGGATAGCGTTTCACGAGTTGCTGGCTCGTCTAGGTGATAATTTTTGTTTCGTTGGATGGAGCCGTGACAGCGGACTGAGCGTCTTTCAGGGGCCGTGGCAAGTGAGCCGGCGTGATCTCGATCCCTCACTTTTTGTTTTGAAGACTCCTAAGGAATCGCGGCAAAGCGGCCGGACATGGTGGATGCCGGTGGACGTGAACCTCCGCGGGATGTCACCCGCCTCGCGCCTGGCGTGGCTCGATACGCCGGAAGATATGGTGAATGACGCGTCGTTGCTAACCGCTACGGATCCGAAGACGGGCCGGACATGGCTCGTCGTTGATGAGTTCGAGCGCTGGAATTGCTGGGTCATGCGGGAAGGTGAGCGAATGCTCGACCGGCAAACGGCTTTTGAAATCCGCAGCTTTCTGGTACGCGCCGCCGATCGCAGCAAGGTTGTGAAGGCTCTATCCGGTAAACTGTTTAACAGGCATTTTGATCTGCCTGAACTGGACAAGTCGTCCGACGGCTATATCGGCGAGTACCCTTGGCACCCGTTGTATGGCGATGTATCTGCGTGGATGAAGCCTGAGGATTGGAACCGACTGGTCGTCGACATTCAGCCTACGGTTACGGATTACTCCGCCGAGCGCAGCGGTCATGACCATTCAATCGAAGAGTCGGTCAGCTTCAGTGTGCCCGCGCCAGGACTGATTGCTGGGCTCGGGATGCGCCTTTCAAACGGGCGGGACCTCTCCTATTCGGGTGACGGTGATAAAACGCTCTTTTTCGACCCGTCAACGCATGAAGCGGGCCCCGGCGCGGCCCTTATCGACAGGGACGCGTTTCTATCCTTCCTTACACGCGAAAAGCTTGAAGCCGTCTGGATCATCGCAGGCGAGAAGGAAGCGCATGGCGGAAGAAAGCACCGTGAGGGCTGGGGCGGCTCAAAGAGCTTTACGTCAATCTATTGGTTGGCCGGCGGCAAATTTCACCGCAAGGATTTTGTGGAGCGCGAGCATCCAAGAAAGGAGCAGCTTGAGAGATTCTATGACGAGCCAGGCGAGCCGACACCAATAACTCGTGCGAAAAAGCCGTCATCTGCATCGCGTGGAAAAAGGAAGGTCGCGACGAAGAAGGCGCGCGTAGTTTCACCGGCGGTGAGCGCGGCAGCAGCGAAGAAGCCCAAGCCCAAGTCAAAACCCAAGGCGAAGGCAAAGCCGGGAGCCAAAGTGAAGCCGAAGAGCGCAAAAAGAGCGGCCCGGCCAACGCCAAAGAAGGCAAAAAAAGCAAAGCGGAAGCCCCGCCGCTAGGCGGGGTACCTTTCCAGCAGGAAGTCCGCCGCCCGCTGGGCATGCGCCGCCGCCGCAAAAATCGCGCAGTTATGCCACGCAACATCTTCAGCCAATGCTCGATCTAGCTAGGAGGCATGTTCGGGCCGATTGCGCTTGCGTGAAGATTGTGTCGCCATCCGACAAGCGAGCGGAGACCCCTTGGAGCGTAGACGTGCAGCCAAATGTCAGAAGAGTGCGAATCAGGCACCGTCGGTTAAGATGGGCCCCATGTTTAAATTGCCGCTCCATTCAGACCGGAAGTATCCGCCAGTAAACCGTTGCGTTTATTGTGGTTGCAAAGACGACCTTACGGACGAGCATATTATACCATCAGGGCTTGGTGGTCGCTGGCTGTTGCCGAAGGCAAGCTGCCGACCGTGCGCGACCATCACCGGCGCATTTGAGGGCGTTGTGCTTCGCACCATTCTTGGGCCGCTTCGAATGTATTATTCGATGCCCACGCGCCGAAAGAAGCAAAGGCCCGAGAAGCTTCCCCTGAAGGTTAAACTCACTCCAGATTCCGACTTTTCCTTTATTGATGTGGCGCAGGAGATCTATCCGTTTCTCATCCTGTTTCCCAACTTAGCCATGCCGGATGAGTTGACGGGTGATGTCACAGAAGGGGAGCGTGGCGCCAAGGTGAAGACCCTTTGGATTAGAGCTGCGTCCTTTCGGGATGGGATCATGCCTCATCTGGAGAAGCTCGCCCGTCACTTGGGCGTTGCCTATATCGAGCCGCAGGCCCACTTCATCGCGCCACCGTTTTTTCGCATGCTGGCGAAAATCGCGCACGCGTTTGTTGTCGCCGAGATGGGCGTTGGGGCCATTCAGCCATTTCTTCTGCCAATTATTCTGAGAGAAGAAACGTCCGAGTGTGTGCAATTTGTCGGAGGGATCCCGGGTACCGAGCCGGCGGGCCAAGGACTTCACGAGCTGGCGTTGATCCCTCATCAAGGCCCATCGGGGAACGTCGTTGCAGTTCGTATTCGCTTGCTCGCACTTTTGGAAACGCCAGTTTATTTTGTCGCCGTAGGACGACAAGCCTGATGAATGAGCCGCGCGATCACCATTACGTTCCGCAGTTTTTTCTCCGAAATTTCGCGACAGACCCCGAAAAGCAGAAAATAACGACTGTCGCGAAGAACGGCGATTTTGCGGTATGGGCTGAGCGCTCAATCGAGAGCCTTGGATTTGAGCGCGACCTCTACGTTTTCATGCAGGGAAAGACACCTGTATCGGTTGAGAGCAGGATCAACAGCCGCATCGAAACGCCGATATCTCGAAGCGATACATGGGCAAAGATTGTAAGCGGGCGAACGGAAGCGCTTGATCGATCTGACAAAGCGATCCTTTACGCGCTTATCCGGCACTTGGAAGCGCGGACTCCACACTATCATGCATCCCAGATGGAGCTCGCGAAACTAGCGGCATCGCCGGCCAGCGCCATTCCCTTCTCGGATCGAGAACGTATCCAGTATTCGGAGATGCGGTCCGATCCCGAATTGGCAAGAGAATTCTTCAGTTACATGGCGTCATCACTTGACTGGACGGAGCAGAATTTTCGTGGAGCAGGGCTCACCGTTATGCGGTCGAAGGTTCGGCTCCGCTCATCGAGCACGCCAGTATTGGTGATGCCCGCGCCACCAGACCCGAGGCTTTGGCTGCCGCTCCCCGGAATGACACCCTTCCAGTACATCTTGACTCTGACGCCGACGACAATGGCTAGTCTTGTCCTGGGTGATTTTGACGATACCTTCCTTAACATCGAAGTTGAGCTAGACGTCTCCCGGGGGATTAATCGGTATTTCGTCGGTCAATTCGGCCACAACAGCCACACCCGCCATTTGATTACAGACCGGGACGGCCTGTCCGCGGAGATGGCTTGGGCTCACTTCGAAACTCTCAAGGACAGCCCACGAAAAATAGTATTCCGCAGAAAGAATATCACCTGAATGGGGGGCCGCGGCGCGGTCCATTGTGCCGAGGCGACTGTTGGCTCGATGGTGCGATCCATCGTTATCTGTTCTTTTGCATCAACGCCGTCCGGCCGGGCGCTTATATGCAAGCGCTGCGAGGGAGAGGTTCATCCCTTGCAGGGCCGGGCTCGTGACGTTCGAGCCGCCCGGACCGGTCTCTCGCATTGGCGAAGACTGGTTCGTCTTCTGGAGCATCAGGATTGCTTTGGCGAAGGCTTCCTGTGTCTGCTCGATAAGAAGGCTTTCGCGATCAACGAGAACGACGCGGGCGCGAAATTCCTTCGAGCTGCGAAGGCTGGGGTCATCGCGGGCTTCAAAGGCTTCAACAATCGCAATATCCTCGATGGGGACAAGGCGCTTTCCGACAGTGATGATATGGAACATGTTTTTCCCTCCGTTGGGGGCAAGAGCCGAAGAGAAGAGCGCATCCACACGCGCATCGGCAACCAATCACTTGCTTGGAAAAAATATTCGGTCGTATCCTTCATACGATTGTCCGCACGCCAGTAAGCGCCAAATCGGCGGGCGGACAGGAGTCGTGTCGGTTGCCTTGATAAGAAGAGTGCGCATCATGAGCTATTACATTCGCGAAAGTGACGCCATGCCTTTCCAGGTTTGGAGAATTGAAGATGCATCGGCGACGTGTTTGGGCGTAATCAATCCCGAGAGCGGGGCTGGAACATACTTTAAGGCCGATCCTGGCGAACTGATATTGGAGGCTGTCAGGCGCCAAGCCACAAGTTGGTTTGCGACCGATGGCAAAAGCCCATTTCACAAAAGCATCTTCAACCCAGGAGAGTTCTTCCCGCGGATGGCGCGGCCAACTAATGAGTGGTCAACCGCTCCTATCGGCTTCAATCCGGGCGCCGAGGGCGATGTAGCTTTCATCGCAACTGCGCGCGGGCAACTGAAAGCACTTACCCGTCAGCTTGATCGGATTTGCCAAACCGTTCACCCAAGCGAGGGAACGCTGGAAACATACGGGCACGATATCAGGAATCTTCTGATTCTCGCGTGTACCGAGGTAGAGATGCATTGGCGCGGAGTTCTTTCTGCTAACGGATATCTAAGAGACCGTTATGATACGCGCGACTACGTGAAACTGCGATCGGCGATGAAACTCGACGAATATGCGGTATCGTTCTCCAACTTCCCCTGGCTTTCGCCTATCAGTCCGTTCGCTGGTTGGGGTTGCACCGGTAAGCCCAGTCAGGATCTGGGGTGGTATGACGCGTACAACGCGGTAAAGCATGATCGAGAAAATAGCTTTGAGAGAGCAACGCTGGCGCATTGCTTTGCCGCAGTGAGCGCCTGCTTTGCCATGATAACCGCGCAGTTCGGCTCCGCGGCTGGCATCAACGGGGATATGGAAACGGGAGCGTTCTTTCAGATTGTATCGGTGCCAGCATGGGCGCTGTCGGACGTCTACCTGTCAGTCGGTGACGAACACCACAAAAGCTGGATTCCAATAAATTTCGATTTCAGCGCCGGGAAATTTGCAGGAAGCTGAACGGGGAGCATGTTTCCGGTCGTCGCTTCATACCGATCATCATCGTGAGATTTGAATCGGTCTATGTCGTCTTCTCCAGTTCAGTCGGGCAGTCGGTGCGCTCTGTGTACCCACAGCGGCAATACCAGGCCGAGAGGCGCTCGGCCGGGAATCCCGCTTCGAGCGGGCGCGGATAGAGGGTGATGCGCTGGTAACCTTCTGTGCGCGCAATAGCCTCAACTTTATCGAGTAGCTGGGTGCCGAGGCCGGATCCGCGGAGTCTGACGGGAACGAATAGCTCATACAGGACAAGACAGCCAATCTCCCCCATGTCGTCAAGCGAGACGAAACCGATCTCGCGCTCATCCAGGTAGGCGATGTATTGCGTCGTGCGTTTTCCTATTGAGCTTGTGGCGATACGCTCTTGAATTTCCGCATCGGTGCACGAGCTGCCTTCCGCGATTGGGACGAATGTGATTGTTAGAATTTCCACTCGTCCTCCCACGTGTCGAGGAACATGGGCATCATTAGGCTATTGGGGGATGATGGGCGTTGTCGTTCTTCATGGTGCATACCGAGTGAGAGATATATGAGCGCGGCACGCGCTAGCCGCAGGACCCTGAGGGTCCTTCTGAAAAAGTCCTCGCGCTGCACGGAGAACGCGAGCCTATCGAGCCACATATCCTCCCTGTTCGTTAACGGAATGAGCATTTCATGGACTTTGAGGTAGCTGTGTTCGAGGCAGTTCCGAATAATGTAAAGCTCTTGCGCGTCGGGTTCGGCGGTCGCTTGCAGCTCCGCATCGAAGAGATCCCTGGAAAGCCAGTAGAGCCCGCGCACCGGCCAATTCCGGGAGTTCAGGAACTCTTTGCGGACGCCTCGCTTCCAATCCTGGTTGCTGTACCAAATCGTTTTGAAGTAGATCTGCTTTGGATTGATACCTAGCTTCGCGTAGTCATTGAGAAAGAACGCGATCTTGTCGAACAGCGAATAAGCGATGCGGAATGCCGCCTTCACTTTCTCAACAGCAATAGAGTAGCTGGGGTAGTCAAGTGTGTTTGGAAGCGTCACACCTCGATCCGCGAAATGCGGTGTGTCAGCCTCCATACCTTCATAGAGCATCCAGCGGGCGGATATGTATTCCTGCTTCATTTGGTTGAAGAGGCCGATGAGCGTTGGTGGCTCGTCCATCTTCGTTGTGAAGCTTGGAAGGCCGAATATGTCCCTGGCGCTGATTGAATGCGGTCCAAGATCATTGAGCGGATTTAGGAATAGTCCATTAGCTAGTACCCATCGGCGATATTCCTGCTCTTCGGAGGTGTCGCCCAAGGGATAACCATCCATTTGCAAGGACTTTTGGACGGCTGCGCAATCGATAAGGTGTTCGATGTGTTTTTGTCTTCGCGCAAAGGCGGCCTGGGCGTCGTCGTCGGGATAGCCGGCATAGTCTGCGTCCGGAGAAAGTGCAGCAGTGAGGTCTTTGTGCGCAAAGAGCAGAAACACTTCGGCGTGGCCGCCATCATAGAGGCCTCTTCCATATTCGGATAGGCCAAGCCCGCGATTGCCAAGGGCCATGCCAAATCGCGGATTAACCGAAAGGGCGCGTCTCCAAGTGGGAACTGCTTCGACAAATCGCCCAAGCGAGTTCAGGAGATTGGCGAGGTTCGTGAAAATCTGGGCCCTGCGTACTGTATCGAGGTTTTCGAACTCGGGATGGCGAGTGGCCCTCCGCAGGAACCGTATCTGTTCGAGCGCCTCGGGCTGATCCCAACTCCAGGCGATGTTGGGGGCCTGATGTTTTGTGCGTTGTCTCGCATGCCATGCATTGGCGCGGAAGTAATCGAGCGTTGGAATATCCGGGCCTTTCAGCGGCCGCTGTTCCAGCTCGTCGCACCACGCCAACGCTTTATCAAGCCCGTCATCCCGATCCAAATCCGAAGACAGATCTATGAGAGAACCGAGTGCCTCCATGGCCCTGGCATCGGCGTAACGTGCGAGATTGTCCAGCTTCATGAGCTGCTGGAAGATTTTCTCGAAGTCTGACCCGGTGGACATCTGAGCGTCCTACTCCAACTGGCTGGGTACGAGGTCGGCCGGACCGACATATGACATTTCAATCCTCGTGCGATCTCCATTTACAGAGGCGCGCAGCAGACCACTCCTTTCCGTATGAAGAGGGCTTGTCAGCGATCCCAGTAGTTCATGGTCCGGGGACAGTATCTGAAATGTATCGCCGTCCTGGGCATTCACAATGCGAACCGCGGTGCCGGCTGGAGGGGGATTGTTGCTATCCACCCAGTTTGCGCTATCCGAATAGGTCCATGATTTCCATTCGGTGCGATCTTGCGGAACGTAACTCGATAGAAAGCCCACCCAAATGGCATGGCTCGTCTCGGTCGGCCATGCCGCATCTCGGGAAAGAGCTGTTACTTCGTCTGATCGAAGCCACTCTTTAAGGACCCTCGGACGTATCGAAGTAGGCGTTGGTATCGGTGATCGCTTTTATTGCCGCAAGGCGCGACGTGAAGCCTGCTTGCATGAGGATTGCGGCGGACCTGTTCAGCGTGCCTGTCTCGATAGCTGGCACTGCAAGACTGAGCTCATAATCATCTAGGTCCGTTCCATCATCAAACTTGTCGCCGCATGCAAGGGCGCGAACGCGGATAGCCTCCATTCCCCACGGTAGCCGGTAAATCAGGGCCTCTTCGACAAATCGCAGGACATCCGCATCATTCTCCGCCAGCACCGCAATAGGCTCCCCCAGGAGCCATGCGCGAAGAATGTCGCGCCAGTTGGCAGGCTGAACGTTGGGCTTGAATGGCAAAATGTCGAAGAGAAGTTCGGCCAGTGCCGTAATAGCTGTTATGGCCCCTTCGTTGTCGCCCGTGAGGACCGCTCCGTTCGCTTGCAGCAGCGGCTCGTTGGCATTTGGGGCAATTTCATCCAGCTTTTTGCCGGTCTCATATCCTACGCCCGCCAAGAAGTAAGCTCGGCGCTGCGTCGACGTGGAATTTTGCCAGAGAAATTTGGAGCGGCTTAAGAGGGCGCTCTTATATATATGCTGCACTTCTTCACGCCTTCGAGTGAGCCGTCGTTCCCACAATGATGAGCTTAAGATAGCGTCGAGTTGGGTAGGTACTTCGTCGTCGGGCACTTCGTTCTCGCCCATGAGGCTCAAGATGGCGGTATCAAGCGTGGTCAAATACTGTTCCCAGTCGCGTAGGGCTACGGCTCTGCGCTCTGCCGACTCGCCAGCAACCGTGGGAAAATCCCAAACTTGCGCGTTGTTGAGGACATATTCGAGCAATTGAGCAAGATCGCCTCCTAAACTCGAATACATGCGCTGTACGAGAGAGATGATTAAGCGGAGCAAGCCGCTTTCCATTTCGCGGCCCTGGTCGCCCGCTTTTAAGGTTTCCCATTGGGCTGAGCGCTGTGCATTTGGCTCGAAGAATGGAAGCAGAACGAGCCCATCCACATCGACGAAAGCTCGTCCGGCGCGCCCTATGACATTACGAAATTCCGAGGCCTCGATGGGCTCTCTGTTCCGAATAATGCCGTGCATCACAATTGTTGTCGCCGAGAGATTAAGACCCTGGGCGAGGGTTGGCGAGGATACTGTAACCTTGAGAACGCCGTCTCTAAGGAGCTTTTCAACTTCCTTCCGAAACGGGGTGGGGAGTGCGCCGTGATGGATTGCCACGCCAAGTTTGAGGCATTTCAAGATATCGTGGTCAGCGCCCAACCATTCGGCACCGATAGCGAGAGCAACAGCGATATGGTTTTCGTTCACGCCGAGCAGCGACGGCAATAGCCCATACCCATGTAGCTTTACTATCGCGGTCGCATAGGGCTCAACCGACCTACGCTCCGGACAGTAAATCAGGACGGTTTGTCCATCATCCGTAAGCCGCCACGTCGTGGCCAGAACCAGTTCCCGGTGATCGGAGGGAAACAGTTTGCGCCGTTGCCCCCTTGTAGGGGCTCGCGACGAGAAAAAGCCGGGAACAAACGGATTCTCATTTCCAACATGGATATTCATACGGGCACGATTTGCCGACCATATAATTTCGCCAAATCGTAGCCGCGTCGGCCGCCATGCGCTCTTGACGAGGCTCTGCCCGTCATCGTTGCTGAGCCAAGCAACGAAATCGTCAAGTTGGTCGCCTTCGGGTAAGATGGCGGATAGGCAAATGATGCGTCGATTATCAGCATCGGGACGCTTCAAGAGGCGCTGGATTTGAACCTCGTAGCGCACTTCGCGCTCGCCTAGTCCAATCATATGACCTTCGTCGAGAATGATGAGGCCGACATCGTCGAGGAGCGACGGCTGGTTTCGCAGGGCAAAGTCGAGCTTCTCCGGTGTGGCAACCACGATGTTTCGCGAGCCGAGTGCATCCGTCTCAAAATCGCTCGTGCCAATGCTTCCGTAGAGGGTCGAGATTGTCTTGCCTAAAGGCCCGAAGGTGCGGTGTAGGGTATTCTCAGTCTGAGCGGACAAGGCCCGAAGTGGTGTCACGAACACTACGCGCTTCTCTGCGGACAAACAGCGAAGAATACAGAGTTCGGCAATACGCGTTTTTCCTGCGCTCGTCGGAAGGGAGACGACCAAATCGTTGCTTTCATTTATGGCTTTTGCGGCTGCATCAATTTGGGACGGCCAGAGATCAATTTCCGACCGGGGTCGCCGATACAAAAGGGAAATGAACAGTTTTCTCAGATCTGCCCAGCGCGCCTCATCGGGTGTGTTCGGCAGCAAGGGGAGACGTGCATGGAAGCTGGATGACCACAGATCATCAATGATGTTTATGGCAAGGCGGTACGTCCACCATTGAGGTAGTAGATTTACTTCGGTGCATATTTGCAGCCCTACGCGAAGGCGCTCAATCGCCTGGGTAATGTATTCCTGTTCACCACGTTCCACCGCGAATAAGAAAAGACCCATCCCGGCAAGGAAATTGTCGATAATCGCTGCACCAAGGGCATCGATGACATAAGAGCCATCTTCGGGATCTGGCGGCTCGCCTTCTGTCGCGGCGTCCCAACCATCTTGGAGGGACTGCGCGATGTTTTCGTCCGTGCCGGGACCATCAATGCGCCACGCAATGATTTCGGACTCTAGGGCGGCCAAATCCCGAAGGATTAGGCTGGCAAGGCAGCGCTCTATCGGGGAGAACGAGGAGTCCCGCTGCCCGTGGGACAGAAGCGAGTAGGCCCGCGCGGAAAACCGGCCCAGGTGATATGCGCCGGCAGCGACAATGTAGTGGAAACTGCGCGTGTCATCAGCTCGTACCCCTTTTAAAAGTACGCCTTCAAGAGCCATGCCTGCATACTCGAATGCTTGGCGCGCGATCACTTGATCGCCCCCTGCTTCCTTCAAGCGCAAACCCATTCCGAGCAGTGAATAAGCGTAGGACAGCAGGTCATATGAGAGCGTTGGGGTGAATGCAGGAGAGCCAGGTGGAAGCACGCCGTCCTGCCAAATCATGGATCTCGCTTCACCACGATCGAGCAATCGGGCGCGGAAGCCGGGTCCGACGGCCTGGCGGATACTGTTTTGCAGTTCCTCAACCGTTGTCGCCATCGGCAATCACCTTCTCGTAAACGTCCTCAATGAATTGCGCGTGGCCGGTAATTCTCAGGCCCACGCTAAATTGCTCCATCGTACCGGCGTACTGCTGGAGATCGGTGCGAAGAAAATTCGTTGGGTCATTGCCAGTGAATACGAACAATAGATGGCAGACCTGATCGGGAAGAATGCCATCGGCAAGCTGGGCGTCGTCAATCTTATTGGAAAGCTCGACTTGCCCTAGTTCACGCAAGCGGTCAGCAACGAACGCCAGAGCGTGGGGTGATGGCAGGCCCCCGTCGGCATTCAAGGATATTCGGGCTGAAGCGACGACATCTGTTTGAAGCTGCGCGCGGCTTTTTGATTCTGCCTTTAGAAAATCGAGAGGGCTGCCATCGTCCGGAATGCGGACCGCCAGTAAATCGTCACCGCGCATCGCCATCTCGCGATGGTCTTTCCATCGCAAACGCTTGATAGGCACGGTGAAGGTCATTTTCTCGGCGACGTATTCCGTGGCCAGTATTTCCCCGAGGTCGCCGGATCGGATACGCGAGCCTTCTGGAAGTTTTTGCTGGATAAAGGCGGCCGACGCCGGTTTGCCGAGGCGCTGAAGTAGATCCGCAATGCGTTCTTCCGACGCGTAGTGTGTTGGTACACAAAGCGCAGTCGCGTCCCGGCCGACCTCACGACTTGCGGCTATGCTCGTCAGGACCGTGAGGTTGTGGTTGCCAACGGCCTCTTCCTGTTCTTCACACCAATCCGCGAATGGCACTCTTCCCCCCAACCCAAAGCGGTTCCAGCATTCAACTCTGGATTACGCATATCGCGCGCGCAACTCTAGCCCACGCTCCGGGGACCACGCATATTTTTTGGCGAGAACGCGGGCCACTCGGCGTTTGCCATGCTCGAGGGGCGTCAAATAGAAAAACTGCTGTGCTTCAATAAGTTGCAGGGAGCTAGCCCGAGTGCTTCGAGCCCGCCCGTTTCGAACGACACCCTTCCCCATCTACGACGAAGGATATGATCGGCTCGCCGGACTGCTGATTCGGCGCTGTCCAGAACACCAAGATCAGTTAGGCCTAACACGGACGAGCGATGCGGCCCGGCTGAGCGCTTCTTGCCGCTGGCCGTCATCGCCCAGGACGAAGTGATTGGATCCACCCTTGCTCAGCTTTGCATGAAGCGCTTTGCTCACGCGAAGCTGCGTCGGCTCCATCCACGCATACATCCCCGCATCCGTGATCTCGTCGGAGAGGATATCGATGAACTGATTGTGCCGACTACCCACTGTGAGCTCCTTTTTTTGGTTGAGACCCTCAGCAAGACTGTCGAACGTGATGATTTTGAAATCGTCAGTTTCGGCGGCCTTTACAAGCCGCCTACGATTTTCGTTGCCCGCGTATTCCGCGCGACGACCGAAGACGAGAACATATTTGTTGTAGGTCGGATTTCGGGCCATATGCTGTGGGACCTGAATGGCGCTCACTGTGGCCAAGAAGCCAGATTTGTTCTGATCCGAAAGAAACCAAGCTTTCCACTGATTAATCTGCTGCTGCGCACGCAGAAAATCGCCATGGAATTCGTTAGTGTTGCCTTTGAAAAACCGAGACGTGGGTTTTTCCAGTTCGATGAAAACGGCATTCCAGTCGTCCGAGCTTTTCGAAAAATAGAAAAAGTCTGTTTTGTAATCGGCCCCGAATGGAATCTTGCGAAGAACAAGACCTAATCCGATGCCGTGATTCTGCACGAACTCTCTCGGAATAAGATGCGTATTTTGCTCTAAGAAAGTTTGATAAACTTGCTCCTCGTGCCCTTCATTGAGTAGCTCAAGGAATCTCGCTTTCTTCGCTTCGCAATCCATCCTGCCTCCATTCGGAGCTACCAAATAACGTCCAATTCGTCATCATAATGAGCGCAGGGCATCATACCCTGTACGACGGCGTCTGGAAGAATCCGCGTCGGGCGATGCTTCGCAACGTAGTATCCCGGGTAAGCATCGGAAATCACCTGATCGAAGAATATCCGGTGCTGTTTCGAGAGGCACTCGGCTATTTCCGTCAGAAAGATGTGAACACCTTCGTATTCGGCAAGAACCTCGTTCGGCGCATGCAACGCTTCGAGATTTTCAAAGAATGTTTGAATGTTGTTGCCAGGATTCACAAAGAGCGGGCGCCGTCCTTCGAAATATACCGTTTCAATCCGCTCGGCCACCGGATCGACGTTACCATGTAGCGCGAAGTTGCGCTTGTTAACGACCCGCATAAACGTCGCATAGGCTTCGGTGGATACGTCAACGCGGCGTTCGAACCCATCACAATGCTCACTAAGGAGCTTCAGACGCTCTGGTATAGAAGCCCGGATAAAGGCCCGATATCGGTCTTTATCCAGCCGGACGGCATCCTTGCAGAAAAACAAAATGACCATGTTGATGAACGCTTCAACCATGATGGGCGTGAGAAGTCGAAGCATGAGGCTGGCGCGATAGAGCTTGTCAGCCCGCTCCCTCACTTTGGTCATTGAAGATTTGGCCGCTTCAAGGCCGTCCTTATCTGGATTAATTGCCGGCCATTCGTAAGGTGGAGCTTCAACTATCTCCGCATGCAGATCGGCACAATGGCCCGCTAAGCTAACGTACTTGTTCTGAAATACGAAATACTTCTCGAACGAGTGCAGCATCTCCGATTTTTTGGCGGCAATGCGGGCGAAGTCCCTCTTAATCGCCTGAATGAGATCCTTCCAATCGCTATCGGTCAGCCGTTCGGAGATAATGATCTGTATCTCGCGCGATGCACCAGCAAAATAGAGATCGACTTCGTCGATCTTTATATTGAAATCCCAATGAACGAGATTGTCGCTGCTGTCGCGGCGAAGAAAATTCTGAAAGCCGTTTGGTTCGCCAAAACGAGCGCGAAGGTAGGCATAGAGATCTACTGGCTTTAGATGTTTTCGCACGACCAGTATGGAAGACGCCCCGGACGGCCTTCGGTCTCGCTTGGCACTAAGAAAATCTCCCACCTCTTTGCGTGTCGCAACGCGCCAGTTTTCAACGTTGAGGCTAGCAGGAGGCATTCGGGGGGCCTGTGGAGGGAGAACGAAAGCGAACAGTCTATGCTATTCCAAGCCGAAATTCACTTCGGCCGTGACGATGGGCCTTGAAGAACCCCTTGTTGAAAGAGCTTTTGTCGCCAGAATATCCGATTCTATGGTGCATCATCTGCGAGGATCTATGGACGAGTTTAGAAACAAGCCGTTGGTAGGCGCATGGTGGCTTCCTGGGAAGCCCGAAGATATTTTTAAGGGACGACTTACGATCCGCGACGACAACAACGGTCGACTGGTTCTGGACGGCACTCAAGAGCATCTTGCCAAGCTTCCTACCGGCGAGACGCAACCCACTTTCTATGGTCGTCTGGAGGCGGATTATTCTTATAACGTTACGGTGTTCGACGCGGCGCTGAGACGGGGGCCAAGCCATTCGTATCCCAAAGACCCATTGAAAGAGACGATTGCAGAGTATGCCACGCATACGGTGCTTGTTGGCGGACACATCGCAAGTGAGGATGAGGTGTTGTTCGACGGCACGATTTTCAAGCTCACCGGCCTAGATGAATGGTGCGACGCGACCGGATTTACCGGCCACCACGAGAATACGACACCCAACGAGTTGGCAACCGGGAGCCTGACCGTTGCCTTTCAAGAACGGGCGACGCCACGATATGACCTGGGCAACGGGAGCTCGTTGCGCTTTCTTTCGGAGTATGCCGGGCCGCGCCAATTCGAGAACTCCAAGCAAGTGACCTTGAAGGAACGAAACACCATCGAGCTAATCTCTCCGGCCGCGCTGTCGATCAAAACGATAGTTCAAGAACTGCACATATGGCAGAGCTTTCTAACCTTTGGCCTTCGGCAAGCCTCGTATACCGACGAGGTCTATCTGCTGCGCCGCACATCGCGCGGCTACGATCGTTTCGGTCTTCTTCTGTCTGGGCGTAAGATTGCCGAGCCGCGCGTCCGCAGAGAGCGAGATACTCTATTCCGTCAATCGACGTTCAGTAACAAGATCGAGGAACGTTTAAGAGGCTGGAGGCAAAAACACGATCAGATCGACCTCGCCATCTTGATTTTTTCCGGTGCGGCCTATCAAGATTCCGCGTATGTGCACACGAACCTCTTGACCTACTTGCAAGCCTTGGAGGTGCTGCATCGTGAGCTCTATAAAGCAGACCGATTTCCCGACGACGTAACAAGAAAGGCAACGCTTAAGGCGCTGCGTGATG
The DNA here is from genome assembly GCF_054058595.1 of Bradyrhizobium sp. USDA 4472. Lineage (NCBI taxonomy): Bacteria > Pseudomonadati > Pseudomonadota > Alphaproteobacteria > Hyphomicrobiales > Nitrobacteraceae > Bradyrhizobium > Bradyrhizobium sp. USDA 4472. Next base: position 4,039,596 of record NZ_JBSSAM010000001.1, on the reverse strand, counting down.
CTATTCCAAAGACGCTCGATCCCTCGTTGCAGAAGGAATTGAGCGACAGTATCCAGTTCGTTGGAGCGGTGACACTCCTTGATCGGCTAAAGCAGCTGTTCTCTCTATACCCGAGAAGTCTCACGCCGTTATTTCGTCGCGGCGACGACGACATGGGTCTGCTGAAAGACGTTCGAAACTTCCTCACGCACTATGGAGGGAAGAAGACACTTACAAAAGACTTCCTGTGGTCGCGAGACGCAGTTATCTTGAAAGAAAAGGCGCACCTGTTCCTTGAGATTTGCCTGCTTGGTGCGATGGGCATGTCCGATGACGAAATCCAGGAGTTGGTCTCCAACTTCGAGCCTTACCTGGACTGGCGGATGGAGACTTCGATCGAGTTCATGAATGAGTATCTCAAAATCGTGGCAGCGAAAAATCAGACACAAGGCTCTACCGAGGTGACCGGTGATCCCGGATGAAACATCGAGATGGACAGAACATTGGCTGAGGTCGATCGGCTGATGATATTGACGCACTTCGCACAACGATCGAATACTTAGCCGCCAATTTTTCTCATTAATATTCCAATGCGTACCGTGCTCGGGATCGGGGCCGATATATCGGTAATGATGGCGAGACAATTTACGGTAGGCGCCGCTCAAGGCAGCGTTCCGCAACTTCGCGGGGGCGCATGGGTTGCGCTTCACACAAGACCAACGCCGGAGGCGCTGCTCGCGCGAGGCTGATCCGCGATCTACCGGACTTCCAACGACCATGGCCGACGGCCTACTGATGTCCAACGACACACTGAGGAGCAGCGGATCATGTTCTACAATGCTGGCACCAGCAGCGACCATTGCGCGCACAGCTTCCGCACGATCGCGTCAACCCCTCAACGAGAAGGGCCGCACTTCCCAATGATGCGGTAGAAGCCCAACTCGCCACGACCGATCAGAGAATGCGGCCAAGTGGCGTCCGGGGGTGATTCACGTGGCATCGAAAGCACCGCCCGAGAACGTTAGTGAAAGCGGGATACATTGTCATCCCAGGCGCGACGTAGCGGCAAATTCGCACTGAGAATGATCGCAGCGCCAACTCCGGCACCTTCTGGTGGCGCTGACCGCGATCCGCTTCGCGCTTCGCGTTGGGTATCGACTATGACGGAAAGCTAGGTGATCCGATCGGGAAATGGTGTGCGGGAGTTCGCCAGCGTTCGTCGGCGCTTATTCAACGGATATTCGACGACTTTTCGTTGAAAGCTCTAAGGTGTTGAAATTACTGGCGCTCCCTAGGGGAATCGAACCCCTGTTTCAGCCTTGAGAGGGCCGCGTCCTAACCGCTAGACGAAGGGAGCGTTTGCTAGCGAGATTGCGGCCGAAACCGCCCTTCCTTCGCCCTTTGCTCCCCGCAGCTTCTCGTCCACGTAGTCTACCAATGGACAAAACGTAGCAGCGAAACGTAGCAACGTAAGATAGCCAGCACCCGTTGAGGACCGTGCCGATCTCGCCAACTTAGTCAGAAGGATCGGTCTCAGGATCTTCGGAAGCTGGGTCAATCTTACGGCAGCCCCACCCGTTCCAGCTATGCAACTTGTCGCGGTAAGCCACGACTCTCAATGCGCTCCCATTGCGCGGCAGGCCCTCCCGAGCGGCAAACGCTGTCCAGTCCTCGACGAAAACCGTTTCGCCACTAGGACGAGTGACAAGATAGGCGACCTTGGCTCTAGAGGGCGCGGGATCGAGGTTGAGGGCTTGGCCCAGCGTCCATCCTGCCTTCTGGCGAGACCGGAAGGAATTGACGGACACGGAATAGGCAGCACATAGCTCCGCTGCCCCCCGATAGCGCCTTCCTTCGACTTCGAACGAGGTTACTCGCTCATTGCGCTCTGGAGCGGCCTCTTTGCCGAGGGCTGCATCCAACGACCACCCCTGTCTGAGCCGGTATGCAAGCGTAAACGCATTTATGTTGAACGCCTTGGCCAATTCTGCCGAGCTTCGGTACAGCTTCCCTTCGTATTCGATCGAATTACGTGGTTTTCGGCTGGGTTGTTTTCTCTCAAAGAAGGGTGAGCCGAAAGATTGAATGCCTGATCAATAGTCCACCCTCCTCGTAATCGGCTCTCGATCAACTTGTCATTTAGATCGTATGCGCGACACGCTTCCAGCCTGCTCGCAAATTCCTCACCAGCGACAACGATGGCGTTGGTGTTTCGGTTTTTGAGGCCGAAAGCTTCGTCTAACGACCAGCCCATCCGGTTGATGCGCATATCAACAATACGCTTGTCCACTGAATAATGCTTACATGCCGCAAACAGGGACGGGAATAGCGTCCCGCCGATTGTCACCTCCTTGCCTCCTATCTCCCGATTAGGAGGTGGCGCAATTCCCACGGCCTGTTCTATGGTCCAGCGGCCAGACTGCATACGTTTCTGCAGCGTGATCGGGAGGATACCGTACGCATCCGCAAGTTCCGCCAAGCTCCAGTATTCTTCGCCCTCAACGATCCTGAGTTGACGGCCCTCCTGAACGGCCCCTCCCCTGTTCAGATTGTAGCCATTAGGAGCGAGAGAATTATAAACGCCGATGTAATGCACCTCCAGGGACGCAAGCTCGGCAAGGGTCTTAGCAGTCGCTAACAACTTTATTGCGAACGCGCCTGCTCCGAAGTCTCGGATCGCTTGCTGCAACGAACCGGCTGACCCTTTGCCCGCCTCGGCCGTTTTGACGTGGTTGTAGGGACGGTAGTCGGTGGTTCGTCTCGTTATACCGACATAGACCTTCGAGTTCCTCTTGTTCGAAATCAGATAGACTTTGCCGTCCACAGGCCCCTCGCCACCCAACGAATCTTCACAGCTCCCTATCATCAGGAGGCTTCTGTGCGTGACTTATTCGCGCGTGGAACTAAAGATTTCTGGATAAAAGATCTTTTCCCTATAACGCCGAACAGAATGCACAGGACCAAGCCCGCGCCCTTCTTCCGTTGAGTGGGACTTAATTTGGGACCAGTTGCGCTGTTTGGGCTCTAGATTTTGAGCAAAAATCTGAGCGCGTAACGCCATCCTCGCGTGAGCCAGTTCCCCCCCACTGGGGCCGCGCTATGACCCGGTGGGCCATCGACAGCAGTACCATCAACTGTGCTCTTAGTCGTCGAAGGTTGGCCCGGCGTATTGCCGTTGTCCGATGCGGCTTCGACGGTAGGCCGGGTAGAGTGTGTTGTCTCCGAAAAGCGCGTCAAGATGACGCCATTCTCGTCTGCCGCAACTTCGACCCCGATGAGCGAGTTGGAAGCTTCGGCGTGAAATTCGCCTCGTTCCCATTTCGACAGAGGACGAAAGTAGGTGGGATTCGGTGTGCTCAGGTCCCACCGCCTCTGCTTTTCCCGCCAGTGATACTCATCGCTCCCGTCAACACGGCGGAAGCCCGAGCGGCCGCTGCTGGCCTCCCATCGCTCCCGGTCCTCTTTGATGCGCTGAAAGAAACGATCCAAGGCGCTAGGCTCGCTCTCGTGGGCGAACCACTGCGCATCGTGGAGGATGTCTTGGGGACGCTTGAGCCATTCCTGCTTGCTTTCATCCCACCTCAGGAGGCCCAACCCACCATTCTTACCGACAACCACCTTTCCGTACTGAACTCCACTCCTGTGAGAGGGCGTGTAGACCAGATCACCCGCAACAAGATTGGCAGCGCATCTGACTTCCCGCTCGCCTTCCCTACAAAGGATGGTCGCGCTTGAGATCGCACGCACTCTGCCCTCCGGTCCCTGAGGACCGATAGCACGGCCGGAAGCTCGCCCCTCACCCACGCTTGTCACCTCAACAACCCGGCGGGTGTTATCTGGATTGATAAGGACGAGGCGGTCCCCCTTCTTCAGATCACGGTATCCCGGCGGTCTCAGCCTACCCATGCAAACGGTCTCCAATGGCCAACTCGGGCTAGCAGAGAAGCTGCCCAGGACCATCCATACCTTCGGGGCCATTCCGGTCCATGACCAACTTGACTACCGCGAAAGCTACCTTTACATCGGTGTCAACGTTCGTTGATTGGGATGTAATAACATGACCGAAGGGGTGTTTGTCGCGTACTACCGGGTCTCAACGAAGGGACAAGGCAGATCGGGCCTCGGCTTGGAGGCGCAGAAAGAGGCCGTACGCTTGTATCTCGCTGGTGGTCGATGGTCGCTCGCGGCAGCGTTTACGGAGGTGGAAAGCGGAAAGCGAGATGACGACCGCCCGCAGCTTGCCAAGGCGCTCCAGGCTTGCCGGGTCTACGGCGCCAAGCTCGTCATCGCCAAGCTCGACCGGCTCTCCCGCGATGCGCACTTTCTGCTCGGACTGGAGAAAGCCGGAGTTGACTTCGTTGCAGCTGACATGCCCCACGCTAACCGGCTCACCGTGGGTATCATGGCTATGGTCGCGGACGAGGAGCGCCGTGTGATCTCAGAGCGTACACGGGCGGCACTCGCAGCAGCTAAAAGGCGAGGCGTCAAGCTAGGCGGTGATAGAGGGGCTCAGCTCTCTCGCGCTGCCAGGAAGGCCGGCAGAGAGGCGCAGATAACCCGGGCGAATGAAAGGGCAGCGGACCTTGCCGACATTATTCGAGAGCTTCAATCCAGCGGGACTAAGTCACTCAGCGGGATTGCTAGGGCCCTGACCGAACGGGGGATCCCCACTCCTCGCGGTTCAGCGGTATGGGCGGCTGTGCAAGTGGCCCGAACGATGGCGCGGCTATAGCGGCCGGCGGCACCGGAGCAATGCGGCATGTCATTGTGCATTTTCATCTCCATGCCTCCCTATCAGCCTTTCGAGATGCGACGCCGCCAAAGTGCAGGGTTCGTCTTCCTTGAAGAAACGACTTTACGTTGCTAGAAATATATCAGCGATTTGCCCGCCCTACGGTCTCATTCCAATTTTCAGGCTGTTCACAATGGCCCCGAGCCACCCATGAAATCACAATGGTCGTCTTAACTCTCAAGGCAAAAAACGATCATCTACAGAGGGTCGCGAGCACCCGCGACAACATCAAAGCTATTGCAGAGTATGTCTGGAACGCGCTCGATGCCGACGCCACTGAGATCAGCGTCGATCTCGATCGGACATCACTCGGCGGCATCGTCGCCATTGTGATACGTGACAATGGTTCGGGCATTTCACAGAGCCGCGCGGAGCACGACTTCGAGAGTCTTGGGGAGTCTTGGAAATTGCACGCCTCACGGACGGCGAAGCGTGGCCGGGCGATCCACGGAAAAGAAGGCCAAGGCCGATTACGCTTCTACTCGCTGGCACAGAAAGCCCGCTGGACCTCGGTCTACGAGACCGACGAAGGCCGCTTTCAGATCACCATCGAAATCAGCGCCGACCATCTTCAGAACAGTTCGGTGACAGAGCCCGTTCCTACCTCCAATGAGGAACCAACGGGAACGGTCGTTGAACTCTCACCGCTGAAAAATACATTCGACTGGCTCGGCGGCGAAGATGCGCGATCAGAATTTGATTCCATCTTTGCACCCTATATATTGCAATACCCTGACGTTAAGATCACCTACGATCAACGTCCGGTCGATCCAGCAAAGACGATCGAGCATTCCCATCAGTTTCCTACTCAGCCTATCATATGCCCGGACCGCACAGTAAGCGACCTCACTTTGCGTGTTATCGAGTGGAAGTCGCATATTGCCGAACGAAAAATCTACTTCGGTGGAGAAGCGGGCGTTGTCCTAGGCTCTCTTCCTGCGAGTGTCACGGCACCCGACTTCACCTTCTCGGCCTACGCTTACTCACCATTCTTTAACGAGATTGCCAAAGCTCATCTTCTTGAGTTCGACGGCGGACTAACAGATCCGGCCTTTGCCAAAGTACTTGAGTACATTCGCGACACCCTAGGGGACTACTTTCGTGCTCGGAAAGCAGAGAAATCCGGTGAGCTCATTCAGGAGCTGAAGGATGCCGGTGTCTATCCCTACGAGGGAGACCCTCGCGATGAAATCGAGCGGCACGAACGGCAAGTTTTCGATATAGCCACTCACGCCGCAGTTTCATACTCTAAAGACTTCAAGAAGGCCGACAATCCCTTAAAAAAGATTGCCCTGGGCCTCCTCAAAGAAGCGCTAAAAAACAATCCAGAGTCCGTAACAAGGATTTTGAGAGCGGTTTTTAATCTTCCAAAGGTCCGGCAGGATGAATTCTCTCAACTTCTTGAGAGAACCGAGCTAGGCAACATCATTTCAGCTTCCGGCTTGGTCGCCAACCGCATAGTCGCGCTAGAGGTTCTTCGCGAGATTGTTTTTGAGCCTAGGCACCGCACCACCATCAAGGAACGAGGCGAGCTCGACGCGCTCGTCCGAGACAATACATGGATTTTCGGTGAGGGATTTCACCTGACCATGGCCGAGGCTGGCCTAACGAAGATTATGGACCGCGTATCGGCGGAACTTTCTTTGAAACGAAAGCGGGGCGCTAAGGTACGTAAGCCGGACGGACGGATCGGCCGAATCGATTCATTCTTGGGACGAGTGGTCCCTGGAGAGAACGCCAAGCATCATGAATACTTGCTGATCGAATTGAAACGTCCGTCTTTGGAGATAGGCAGGAAAGAAGTCGATCAGCTTGAGGACTATGTTAATGCGATTCTAGCTCAGCCGGATTTTATAAACACCTCCACTCAATGGCACTTCTTCCTTGTGACGACCAAGTATGACGACGTTGTCAGGCAGCGCATCACACAGGAGAACCGCCCCGCTGGATTATTCATTGATAAGCCCAATCACAGAGTATGGATTAAGTCGTGGGCCGAGCTGATTCGAGAATGCGATGCGCGGCTTAGGTTTGTGCAAGAGAAGCTTCGTATCGAAGTGTCCGCCGAGGAGATTCAGGAGAGAATTTCTCGACTGAAGGCGTCAGTGCTGAAGACTCCCGATCAGGCAAAGGTCGAAGAAGATCAAACGAATGAATTTCCGTTTGACTTCGACAATGTGTCGACTGCTGGCGGCAATGCACAGCAACCACAGACCCGCTGATGAACCCGGCAAATCATTCGCCTCTTCCACAGCTGCATCCCGCGCCCAACGTCCAATGAAACCACCCGACGAACCAACGTCCCTGGCTCGGTTAGCGCTTACCAGCGCCGCTTCTATTCGTCCCGATGTAGGGCGTTTTTTTGCGCTTATCTCCTGCAGTAAAAGCAAGGGTGGCCATCGGGACATTGCCCGGGACATGTATGTGTCTCCTCTGTATCGTAAATCTGTTCAGCTGGCTGAATTATGGGGAGTCCCTTTCTATATTTTGTCGGCCAAGTACGGCTTGCTGCACCCTGATGAGTTAATCGAGCCCTACGAGCAAACACTCAAGACAGCCACCAAAAAGGAAAAGCAGGATTGGGCCCAGCGTGTTGACCGGCAATTACGCGAGCTGCCGCGCAAGCAGTTCATCGTTCTCGCCGGAGACGATTATTTTGCACCGCTTGTCGAGGCGGGCAGCAGCGAGCCGTTGAATTACTTTGCACCAATGCGCTCTCTTTCTTTAGGGACGCGTCTTTCGTTCTTGAATGAGGCTATTAGGATTGAGCGACGGCGTGAGGCGGTTAGACAGGCGTACGAACTTTTCGAGAGAATGGCAGCATCGCGGACACCGCCTCGTTTAGGCGACCTACTGGCTACCGACCTTCCAACGCACGGTGTGTATTTCTTCTTTGACGAGACAGAGACCACCGAGTTCTCGAACAATATCCCACGACTTGTTCGAGTTGGAACGCACGGAGTTTCCGCAGGATCGACAGCCACGCTTCGGAATCGGCTACGAACGCATTTTGGCACGAGAGCTGGACAAGGCAATCATCGGGCCTCGGTTTTTCGCCTTCACGTTGGACGGGCCATCATCGAGCGAGAGAATCTCCAAGATCAATTTCCAGATTGGGGCAAAGGACAATCCGCGCCTCGGGAGATTACCGATCGCGAGGCGGCTCTGGAGGCGAGAGTCTCCAGTTATATCGGAAGTCTTCGAGTCCTCGCTATTCCGGTGATTGACACCGCCGGCAAGAGCAGCATGAGGGCAACAATAGAACGCCAATTCATTGCGATGTTCACAGAGGGCTTTTGTCCAATCGAGCCTGCGAGCGCGGATTGGCTTGGACGGTTTTCTGACAAGCCAAGCATCAAAGAAACAGGCCTATGGAACGTTCGAGATGTCGGAGAACATTACGACCTGAAGTTCCTGACCTTGCTTGAGGCCTATCTGGTTAAGAATAGTCACCGCTAGCTGCGGAGCAGTACATGCCTACCGAAACTCCCCTCGCTATCGCCATCCAAGAAGAGCCCAGGCTGCCGCTTTGGCTTACGCATCTTTGGCAGCGAGCATCCGAACACAGGCGCTTAGGTCTGATATTGGGTGCCGGCGTGTCGTTCGATGCAAAAGTGCCATTATGGGGCAAGCTGGTCAGCCGTTTAGCGGAGGCAGCAGGAATCTCGGAAAAAATTTTATCGCAGCACCAGAAGGAGCGTTTCCCAGAGACGTTTCTTGCTGAAATCCTCTATCGGCACCACCACGCGGACCACTCCAAGGCCGCGGACAACCCTGCCGACCGATTTCACGAATATCGCGTTAATTCCGCGTGGAAACAGAAGATACGGGAGTGCCTGTACAGAGATGTCGGCGACAAAACGTTCGAAGACATTGCTAAAGAGCACATCTATCTAAAAGGCCTAGCCAGTCTTGTGTGCAAATCGGGCTTCACTGTGACCCTGAATTTCGACGATATCGTCGATCAAGCAGTGACTGCGCATGTCGAGGACATTCTAGTTGCCGCGCCTGACACTCCCATTGCTAATCCCGAGATCATCTATCATCCAAAAGTCGAAACACGGAAGCACGCTCCGGTCATATACCATATCAACGGCAGTCTACCTCGCGACCAGCCCCGCCGCAGCAGTGCGCACGTAGTGCTAACAGAGGACGCATTTGCTGATGTGATGCTTTCTCCAAATTCTCACAACGCAGAATACGTCATCAATCAGTTCGCAGTGCGTACCTTCATTTTGCTTGGCCTCTCTTTGAGCGACAACTCGCTAAAGAATATTCTCAGATCCAGCGCGAAACGAAATCCCGCCAACCATCACTTTATTGTACTTCACGAATTGGATGACAGCCCTAGATCGCCGGAGGTCCGAGCTGACATCTTCGAAGTGAATCTTCACGTTTACAATCTGATCACGATATTCTTGACCACAGCCCAACATAAGGAATTCATTGATATCCTGAACGCTTCGTCGGCGGCCCAATTCGATGAGATGCTTCTCGCGCTGGGGGCGAAAAGCACCATGCATAGAAAGTATTACATCGTTGGATCCGTCGCCTCGGGAAAGAGTTCGACGATCGATGCGTTGCGTTGCTTCACAACATTCGAAGAGTTCAGCGGGCGCGTCCCGAAACAAATGTATCAGGACGACACGAGTCTAACCCCAGATGAACAGAAGATTGTCGATGACTACCTTTTCCCTAGGCTGATCGAGAAAAATAGAAATATGATGCGCCCCAACTCGGGCATACGCATCATGGATCGCGCTTTCCTTGACTTATTCGCATTCTCGAAGAATGGGGACAAGGTCGAAATCAAGAGAAAGGCCCTTGAACTAAAGACCCGGATTGAACAATACAAAAAGCCTTTCGAGGATGGGCATCTATTTTTCCTAGGGGCGTCGCCCGACGCTCTCGAAGAGCGCCTGTTGCAACGTAGCTCCTCGAAAGAGGCCGACGGAAAATTCGGCTTCGAGTTGGAGACGCTTAAAAATCAGGATAAGGCTCTTAGGAAAATCTACCAGATTCAAGATGGGCAAGTGCTCGATACAAGCCACCTCACTACTGGGGAAGTCGCCAAGGCGATAGCCAGGAAAATCCTGCTTGATGATTACCAAGAGTTTCCGTTCGCAAAGCGCCTCGAACAGATTATTGACGGGGACGGAGCACTTTGATCTCTAACCGTCCCAACGTTTATCTTGCTGGTCCGCTTTTTTCGCCTCAAGAGCGGCAGTGGAACGTCCTGCTCCGCGACAGTTTGATGGGTTTTGCCGACGTTTATCTGCCTCAAGAGGACGGCGCTCTTCTCGTTGACCTCATCGCGAGCGGCATGTCTGTCCAAGAAGCTAAGAGCTCTATCTTTGCGACCGACATCCGCGCGATTGATCGATGCGACATTCTTCTACTTGTTATGGACGGCCGGGTAATCGACGAAGGAGCGTGCTTTGAACTTGGATATGCCTACAGTCGCGGCAAACTTTGCCTCGGCTTGAAGACGGACGTCCGGGCACTGCTCCCTGTCGGCGATAATCCCATGATCGATTGTGCGCTTCGTAAGATTTTTCGCGATGTAGATTCCGCTTGTGATTGGATTCGACAACGGCGTTGGGAACAGCAATGAGTGCATCGGCCGCACTTGTTCTATTTTCGGGCGGACAAGATTCCGCAACCGTCGTAGCTTGGGCGCTCAATAACTACGATAGGGTTGAAACGATAGGGTTTGATTACGGCCAAAAACACAGCGTAGAGATGAAGCAGCGTGCCATTTTCCGGTCTCGCCTCGTCGACCTATTTCCCGATATGGCTTGTCGGCTGGGACCGGATCACATAGTAGCGTTGGATCTAGCGGGTCAAATCGCGGGCAACATACCGACGTTTGACGCATCTCGAAGCGAGATGCTTTCGAGGAAGAAATATATTCCCGGTCGGAACCTCATTATGATGTCGTTGAGCGCAAGCGTGGCTTTCCGCCGCGGAATAGATGTGTTGGCTTGCGGAGTCAGTGAGACCGAGTATTCAGGCTACCCGGATTGCCGGCGCCAGGCTATGAGCGCGATAGAAAAAGCGCTCAACGAGTCAACTGGGTTCTCATGGTCCATACAGTGCCCCCTCATGGATCTCGACAAAGCCGGCGTCTGGAGGTTGTCTCGCGATCTTGGCAGCAGCACGTTGCTTGAACTCATCCGAGAAGAGACCCACACATGTTATGAAGGGGTCAGGGAAAGGCGGCACCCCTGGGGATACGGGTGCGCCCAATGCGACGCTTGCCGGCTTCGAGAGAAGGGCTGGCGGGAATTCATGGCAGCGCCAGCCTAGCAAAATCAGCCGTACCATCCATGGACATCTGCACCCAGACCTCATCGGCGAGCTGATTTCAGTTGCCTCGGTGCATCAAGAGGCAGCTATGGGCAAAAAATTCGCTTCATTCCTTCTGATTCTGACCGCCAATTTCGGAAGTTGTGACTCCGCCCATGCGCTGGGCGGCGCGGTCCGGGCCTGCTTTTCGCAAAAACAAACAGAACTCGACGACGGCATTAGTCAGGCGGATGTGATCGCTAAAGCTATCGTACATGCTTGCCGCACAACGATCTTAGAAGCCACTACCAAACGACATACCGCCAGCACTGCGACTGCACTAAGTATTTTGGCTCGTGAGTTGGAAGTGACGCTCGAACCCGACGCTATTGAACTCATTCTAAGAGCCCGTAAGAAAAGTATTCATCCGGCAAATCAAGAGCGGCTTCTGCCGAGCTATAATCTTGGCGACCTTCTTCCGATTGGGAGCACTCGGTTTCAAGCAGGAAAATGCTCAGCTTGGGAATGCGAATACAAAGAGGTGAAAGGCGATCGGGAAGAAAAGATTGGTGTTGCGCCGTCGAAAAACTATCGAGTCATAAGTTCGTTCGTATTGACGCATCCCGCCAACGAAACGTCGTGTAGAGCTGCTGTAGATGACTATCTCACCGCCCGTGGATTGGTCGACTCACGACAAGCTATTCAACAGACCCAGGTGGACCAAGATCCTCTCCTGAAGGGCCTTCGCGTGGTCGCCTACTACAGAACCCAAAAGGGCGGCATTTCGTTTCATGCTGGCTGTTTCATTTGGAACGGGAAATACGAGGTGCAACTATCTGAAACCGATACCGGGACTACGTCAGGGCTTATCGATGACGTAGTGCGAGGAACCCTCAGCCCAAACTAATCGCCATTCGGTTTCTCGTAATCCACCGATCCCAGGTCCTGCCGCTGGGTCGCACTGGCCCAACAAGAGGGACGACACGCCAGGGTCAGTCACAGATCGACTCTGCGGAATCTGCGACGTAGCTCCGGTTCCCGCCGCTTCCACTTGCGCAACTATTACGCTAGTGTAACTGATTACGCAATTTTAACTTTTGCCTGCGTCCAAATCGATTAGAAACCGTTTGGCGCCCACGTGCGGCGGTGCCACGTCGTAGCAATCTTCGTCCGTTTTTCACGGTATGGCTGCAAAAGGTGCGGCCAGCGAAGGAACCGTCATGCGTTCGTTCTGCTGCTCTCAAGGCGGCGCGGACTCTCGCGGTGGCCACTCATCGATTTGTTCGAATCATTCTCCCGAAAGCACCGCCATGGCCAAGTACAGCAGCAGCACCCGATCGGCGAAGGGAAGACCTCAGACCTTCAAGCAGCCCAATGCACGGGGTGGGGACTGTTAGCCGTGGGTGACAAGGGGTTTACAGAAGCCGAGCGGCTTGAGCTTTTGAGGAGCGGTAAGACGGCCTGCATCATCTGCGGGGACGTTATGGACGCTTTTGGCGGCGGCAAGACGCGCAAGAAATACTGCTCGGTGAAGTGCAAGGATCGAAGTAGAAAAAAGCGCATCAACGACGACGCCCGGTCCATGGGAGCCGAGTGCTACCGCATCTGGCTCGCTCTCCCGAAAGGCGAACCGCGAAAACTCACATTCATCGATGAGCGGCTTGAGGTGTCAGCATCTTCGATACCGACAGCGGCGCTATCAAGACGGTTCGAGACGGGCTTGCACAGGAGCACGGCTCGTTTTTCGAACCTGTGGTTCGTCTGACCGAGCTACACGACTACGCTGAATCGATTTGGCGATCTGCATCAAGCAAATCCGTGTTCGATATTCTGCCCCACACCGAAGCCACGGACTTGGCTTGGTTCGCATCCGCAAGAGCCAACGAATATGTAAAATCGCGTGATGAGCGCATGAAGCAAGTCTTCGGATTCGCTCGGGCCTTGGCAAACGGGTTCGCCTTCCTGGCCCGCTACGATGCTTATGGCAATGGCGCAAGATTCGTCGGTTATGACATGAACTTGCCGCTCACTCCCGGAACAATCATCCTTGATGCAACGGCGGATATTGACGGCCTGTCGCTAATAGCAAAGCATCGCAGCCCGGTTGTCGTACCTCAAGTCGATTTTCGTCAACTTACGATTACTCACATCGATCCAGAACCTTTGATCATCGCTGGTAAGCGCAAGAAGCTGAAGATCAGTGATGTTGCTAAACGAGCCGATCAAGCGCGACCTTACGCCCAATGGATCCTGGATACAGCAAAGCAGCATACTCGACCAGGCGAACAGATCCTTATTACGACCCACAAGGCTCTTCTCGATCATGAGTATCTGCCCTCTAATTGCGACTTCTCGCAACCTTACGACCTCGAAGGCAGGCAGGTCTGCTTTATTCATTGGGGAGTGGGCATAGGCTCGAACCGATGGAAAGACGCAACTGCCGTGTTCCTATTTGGCGAGTTCCACAAGCCAAGAAGGACAATGGTCGCGGCCGGATTAGGTTGGCGAGAACAACAAGCGACGGAGAGCTCTCTTGCACCGTACCAATGCTGGAATCGGAAGGACGGACCTCTGCTTACTTTGCAAGAGGGTGACCTATGCCGGTGGTTGAAGCAAATGGCCATGAGGGGAAACGCCCGCAAAATTGACGCAGATGGCGTCTGCGGTGCGCAGCGCCTCTACGTCACTGGAGAATTTGACCGGCTCATTCGCCACAAAGACCGAATGTTTCCAGGCGCGACCGTGATCATGGACGAGCCGGGTCTGCGACTTCAACGCGGGGGGACAGAGGCACTCGTCGCGTTGCTGTACGGGACACAGGCTGACATCATCACAGTGCCGGAGGTAAAGGAAGCAACTGGGGTTGATCTGCAACACAACAGGATGCGCTTCTTCGCGAAGCCTGCGGTCAAGGAAGCGATCAAACAAGGGCATTGGGACTTCATGCCGGGCGCGGGACGCGGGCGCGTAGGTTGCTTCATTCGTACGCCCTCGGTGGCGACTGATTTCTAAGAATCAAAACGATTGCCGGAGGCACCCTCGCAAAGGGACTCCGGTCAATCGCGCTTCAGCGGTGATCGACAAAATCAAGGCCGTCGAAGGACACCTTAGCAATCTCAATAGCTAGTCGAGTAAGCGGATAACCCGTATCTCTAATTCCATCAGCATCGCGCTTCCGACCGTACCGTGCTCCAACGCTGCTGTTTGAATGACCGACAAGGTGGTTGATCACGACCTCGTCAACCCCGGCAGCGCGGCCGAAACGCTTGAACGTGCCCCGGAACGAATGAAACTTCTTCACGGGATCATCAACGACATGGTGTGCAAGTAGCCGTTGAACCACTCGCTCCATTTGTTGGCGCGGCTTGCTAACTTGCTTCTATCTTCAAATCCGGGCCAAAGGCTCGACAGCGGGCCAACTGCCCTGCGACGCTCCTCCACAAATGACAGGAAGCCGAGGCGCACCAGTTCAGGATGGATCGGGACACGCCGGATTGACGATAGGGTCTTGATTCTCTTATCGCCTTCACGGTCGAAACGGAACGTCCACAGATCGGTGTCCGGGTCTCTGGCGATGTCTTGAAGCAATAGCTGGATTACTTCGGTTCGGCGGGCACCTTGAAACAGAGCTACCAACGGTGCCCACATTGCGGTCTCGCCGCGCCCCCGCGTCGGACGCACACTGGCAGCGAAAATTGGGCTCGCCGCCAGCAATCTCAACTCATGCTTGGTGAACGGCTCGTAATAGTCTTCATCGGCGGAATCGATGTCGAATGCAACGTCAAAAGGATTGCGCCATCCTGTCCCGTCGAAATGGCCATCCTGTTCAGCACGGGCAAGCACTGCGCCAAGCAGGGTCAGCGACTTGTTGATGGTCGTTGCAGATCGCGGTTCGTAGCCGCTCAGATCGCGTTGTAGGAGGTCCGGCAACGTAAGCTGCTTCATGTCTGCGGGAAGACCTTTGGGTATTCGGCAGATCGCCTCCCGATACTCACGGCCATGTCCCTTGTTGATGTGGTGTATGGGCAAGTCTTCGAACAGCTCAACAAACCTACGGCGGGCAGTGTCAGCCTCGGTGATCGTATTCGGAGCCGGTGTCCTTGTGCCCTTGGCGCTGCCACCTCGCGACCAAGAATCGAACGCTTGGGTTATCGTCAATCCTTGCCCGGTCGCTACCGCCCCTGAGCTGACGATCCGGCTCGGAGCCGATGCCGGATGAAGCAGACCGACCGAGCCAAGTTCAAGCCAACTCCCTTGTGTCGCGGCCGGGGAGTCATGTTCGCCGTTGGTCAAGAAGGCCCTCGCGACCTCGAACACGCTTGCATGTTGCGCGATTTGAACACCGAGACGTTGCTTGGCTTCTCGCTCCACCGTCGTTCTCAAAGACAACCACACAGCGGTCTTGAGGTGGCCACGTCGAACGGGGCTTTCGAGCCGCTTGATGTTGTCGGGAATCGAGGGTGGCAACGGCTGGCCTGCGATGTCGTCAGGCAGATCGATTTTGAGCCAGTAGATTCCGTTACGTCTGATTAGGTGCGAGACACGCGGCATTCATTGCTTCCCGTAGCACGAAGACGTAGCAAACGGAGAAGCTGCACCGAATAGTGCCAGCGATGTCAGGCAGTTAGGAAGAAATGGCGCTCCCTAGGGAACTGAGGAAAGCCGGCAAGGTCAAAGACTTAGCTCGAAGTTTGGGGATGCACCCCCCCATTGAACTCTAATGCGTTTCAGATGGCTCGCCCAAACTATCCGCTGTTCTACAGAATACGCGCGCTGGATTATAAATTACACACTTCGCACCGATCCAACAGGGGAGCATCGCGGAATGCACGAAGTGCTCGGTACTACTATTTCGGGGTTGTTCTGGAAAACCGACAATTCAACCTCAAAGTACGAGGGCTCGCTTGCAATCGATGAAAATGGATCGGCCCGCCTAACTTTGGGGGGCGATCCTCGTGAATTGAGGGCACTCGACGCTTATCAGCGCTTTAATATCCATGGTGAAGCTGAAGGCGAGGCGATTAGCCTATTCGATTGCTTCGTCGATAACGGAGAATTCATACTGCTCGAGAAAAACGCTCGTATCCAGGTCAACACGGTCGCCATTGGCGCACTGATTGACAACCTAGAGACGGCGGAAGCTTCGGTCTTGATGTTCACAACCCCGGAGATTGCACGATGGACCGGCCTTCGAGCATTGAAGGCAAACCAACCGTCCGAAAAGCAAGTGACGGTAAAGTATCGAAGTAAGAAGACGAGGTCTATTGAAGTAGGAGACGCGACACTTCAATTTTCCACGGGCATCAACTTCGAATGGAACTTACAAACGGGAATTAATTTAGCCGAACGGCACGGAGTTCGTATCGTATTCGATCAACACCAATCGATTTCGAGCATCGATAGATGGGTTACAAAAACCTGCCGCCTAGTGTCTCTCGCTCTTAGATGTTCAACGATTTGTCGTGTCTATAGTTTTCAGCGGTCTACAGGTGGCCGTGTTACCGTCGTGACGCCTTGGTCTGGGAACAAAACCGATTTGGCCGCCATTCGCCCATTATTCACTCGGCCAGACCTAGCCGCGTCTTACGCCAAATTCGTGCGGGGCTGGTTTGCAAAATATGAGAACCTTGAACCAGTAATTTCACTCAGGATCGCACTGCTGTCCCAGCCCGCAAAATTTCGGGAGTTTGAGTTTTTAATTTACGTGCAGGCGCTCGAAGCGCTCCACCGACGAACGCGGCCCGCACGCACAATCGTGGCTAAGGCGCAATTTTCTGCCTTGAGACGCAATCTCGTGGCTCAAATACCGAGTAAATGGAAGACGAGGTCAGACCTTGTGGACAAGCTCGCATTTATAAACGAGATTTCTTTGGCCTCGCGACTTCGAGACATGTTCGCCGATAACGACCATCTGGCCGGCAAGCTATTTCATGACACCAAGAGGGATATCGCCTTAATCAAGGACATAAGGAACTATTTGACGCATTACGAAGGCAAAAGGAAGCAAAGCATTGAAGCATACAAGGCAACGGTGAAATTCACCTACCTCACTTGGAAGGTCAGATTGCTTCTAGAAATTAGCATCTTGCGGGCGACAGGCCTCAGCCGCGCAGACGTACAGAAGATTATCGAACGCAGCTCTGCATATCGCCACCTAGTAAGAGCGAGCCATATTTAGGACATGCGCCTCCCGCGTAATGGGCCACTATACTCGACGTCCGGCGGCCACCCCGGGTACATGCCACGCATCCGCGAAACTTGAACTCTCAATATCTACGAGCGTCACAGGCTTGACCGCGTCGAACAGACCTTTTGCCTTTCTCATTGCTTCGTCCGAAGGCGGGCAGTCTGCTACAAACAATGGTTCGGGGCGGACGGTTCAAAGCCAATCTTTCAATCGAGCTTCCGAAGCTTCACGTATGCACGAAAAACCGGGTCAGCAAAGTCATAAACGCCGCGACGGTCTCCATGCTTCGCGAGCGCAGGTCCATAGCGCTCTTCCACCAGACGCGGCATGAGTTGGTCAACATATTCGATCCCAAGACCCTGCGCTGTAGACCGCGTTTTCTGTAGGACGACATTGCCGATGTCTTCATTGTATAGCGTGGCCTCGCTCTGTTGCTCCGCGAGCAATACAAGCAACATTGCACGTTCCTTACTGTTGCCAACTGCGAGTTGATACTGGTCCTCAAGATTTGGAAACGACCTACCTGTCCTAATCTTGTCCAAGACCTCACCAAAAATGTTGGCGTCGATATCGTTGGTCCCGATCTCATTCCCGTACTGAACCGACGATTTGCCAATTAGTTGCGCGAAATACGGAAATCCCTCACTGAGATCGACGATTTGGTCCACAACCTTCTTGTCGAACCTAATTTTGCCCTTGAACAGCGCCTCAGCCGTGGAGAAAATCTTGCGCGTTTCGGCGGGGCTCATTGGCTTCACGTAAATGGCCCCTTGCTCAATCAGTCGAGCCACGGATTTGTGGTCGCTGATCAAGGCCCCTAAATCCTGCCCGATGCCGCACGCACCAAACTTCACTGTAGGCGACGTGAGCGATTTGATGAGCGAGCCGAGACCATCTTTATTGCGAATAACGTCAAACTCATCCAAAAGCAGGAGTAGCGCATCGCGTTTAGACCAAACGCGATTATTGGCATCGAGCGCGCCAGTCACGAAATTACGAAACGACTGGACAAGATCGTTGGGTACGACGCTCCCGTACTTCTGAGCGTCCGATCCTTTTGCGCCCCACTGGACGAGCTTAAGGTCCATGCCAGTTGACGCTTCCTCCGAACGGGAGAATTCGGTCAATTGCTTTCCCTTGTCGGGGACTAAGCGAAGCAAACCATCTTCTGGATCGGCGTCATTGCAAAGTCGCCGGACCAAGTCATCAGTGTTGCCGATGTTGCTGTCGCAAGCGTAGTAGACCGTATAGTACCGGCGCGGCTGCTTAGGGATTAGGTGGCCAAGTCCGGCCTTTTGGGCGATGTCATAGTTGCCATTCGCCATCTGCTGGACTTGCCGAAGCAATGATGACTTGCCAACGCCGCGCTTTCCGTACACCGCGATGAGACCTTCGCGAGCGTTAAGGGCATTCATGCAGCTTTGAATTAGGTCGGCGCGCCCTACGAACCGCCTCGGGTCGCGGATGACACTCGAAGTAAATCCAATTTCAGGATCAACCAATTGGAACATCGGTTTATATACTCCGGCTGATACAACTGAAGGAAGTTAAACAAGATCGCGCAGCAGCGCGAGAGGCGGCGGCTAAATGTTAACAGAGAAGGAACGGGCGTTTCTCGCTACTTCGGCAGGTCTGTTCTGGACAGTCCCCCAGACCCCTCCTACAGGCCCTCCAAGACACTGTTATTCGATTTCTGGCAAGTCAGGTACCCCAACAGCCCTCGTTCAAAATCGCGAAATTTCCGTCTTGAAACGCTGGTTTTGTCGGTCGATCAAACGTGCAGAAAGAGGGGGTATCACATACAGCAGCATTGCGAGAAGTGCAGGCACCTGCACGCACATCGGTTCACACCGGCTAACTTCCCATGCCGGATGAGAAATGGTATTGCAACGTGTTGTTGTAATGTTTTGGGGGCGATTATGGCCAAAAAGGCCAAGAAGGCCAAAAAGGCAAAGTCAGCAGTAAAGAAGACTGCGAAGAAAGCTCGAAAAAAACACACTGGGGGCACCGGGCCAAGGCGCAAGTAAGAAAGTGAAGCTTCAGGACTACCGAGAAACATTCTACACGTTCTCTGGCAAGGCAAGCGATATGAACCGTCAGCTTGCCTTCGCCGGGATCGCAATCATATGGCTCTTCAAGAAGGAGCCGATGTCCGGACTAACCGTCCCTCGCGAGCTTGTCTTTCCGGGCTTGCTCATAGCCGCATCGCTCGCCGTTGATATGCTGCAATATTGCGTTGCCTCGGTACTCTGGCGATCATTCTACCGGGGTAAGGAAAAACTAAAACTTGCCGAGGACAAGGAGATTTTCCACAACGAATGGTGGGAGCGCCCGATCTGGATCGCTTTTTGGCTCAAGATCGTTCTCATCCTCACCGCCTACTATTTCTTAATTCAGTTTCTCTGGTCAGCGATTTCATTTCGATGACAATCAAACCGCGCTTCCGACCAAGCGTAGGCAGCAATGCGTTTCAGCGAGGCGCCCCAAACCGCATCTACTGCCTACAAGGGATCATTGTCAGCCCGCAACCGGGGACAGCCCGATGGTAATCTCCCAGAGCTTCGTCGCACGCATTAGATTTCGTCACAAATCTGAACATCGTATTTCTCCTCCGCCCATTCAAGCAATGCTCTTAGTCTATTGCTGAGCAGCGGAGCCGCACGCGTCCTTTTCCACGAGGCCTTTTCAGTAACGTCTGCATCGGGAGCTCGGTTCGTCAATCGTATCGCGACTTCAGTGCCATCCGCGAGCTTTGGAACAATCGTCGGGCGTGGACGCTGCATGACCTGCTGTAAAATGTTCCGCAAGTAACCTTGCTCGACATCATCATCAAGCGGCAATTCTTCCACAGTGCGGAAAACAGCATTCGCGATGTCGCTGCCGCGCTTCGTCAAGACCAGGTAGGCCAGCGTAAGCTTGTGCCTAAGGTTGCCGTTCCTTGCGGCTGAAACGAAAAATCGGCTAGAGCAAGTGGTCCCTCGGTCACGAGTTCTTTGATTAGTCCCAAATCCGTCAGCGCCGCAATGTCTAGCGGCTGCGGCAGCGGGTGACCGCTGGGCGGATGGGGCATGAAACCAACTCGGACAATCACGGTAACGAATTTCTTGAAGTCCTCGGCAATGTAACCATCGAACAGGCCGAGAGTTTGGAGGGCGGCAGCGGACAGCCTCGGCAAGCCATCGATAGCTGCTGATGATAGGGCGCGCGCCCAAAGGTTCTGAACGTCACGGTCGGAAACCTTCTGGGCAAAATCCGCAAACCTAAACAGCCAGTCTTCGTCTATATCGCGGGCGCTTCCGTTTGCAGGATCGGCTTCGGTGAACTCCAAAGCTCGACGCTCAACCGCTTCCAAATTCTGTTGTTCGCGTGCCAACTCGCCGCGAAGACGTTGAAGCCTACGCTCCAGCACGGCTTGATGCTCAAGCTCCGCCATCTCTTGATCTCGACGGGCCTTCACGAGCATTGCATCAGCTTCAATTCGGGAAGCAGTTTCGATGGCGAGCCGCGCGGCCTCGGCTTGAGCCTCTTTTGCTGCCGTCCATTTTGCTACGTAAGCGTCGCCCAATTTTGCGATGCCGCGAAGCAAGGATTTGCCAGCCTCGCTTGCGACTTCTGCAGCAGCCTCCTCTGTCGGCTGCCCAGGCAAGGACACTCCCCGACCTACTTTCGGTGGCTCGCTAGCATTGCTCACCTATGTTCCTCCATACCATTGGTAACTATCACAATGTTGCAAACTACTGCTGCTAGAAGGTTGACGAAACGCCTGTGGAGGCGTTCTGCAAACATTCTATTCGATTTCCGATCTGTCGGGCACCCTAACAGCCCCCAATCCAAAATCGCGAGATTTCCGTCTTGAAATGCTGGTTTTGGTGGCGACCAGATTGTGCAAATACCTGCACGGAAAGCTTGGGCTTCCAAGCGCGAACGCGGCTCGCCGAAAACGTCCTCAAAAATAATGCGGCAACGGCGCAGAAAAGCTGCAAGTCAAATTCAACAAACTGTGCATCGCGGTCCCCGTATGCAGCCCGGTGCCTGCGAATGCAATTGCGGCCTTCCGAAAACGTACGTTCCTAGGCTAAAGCTTGGTGCAAGCATGTACCTGTCTGCTTTAGCAGGGGTGTAGCCTGCCGTCGCGAGCCGAAGGCGAGCGGACCGCCATAGCGGCAATGGCAACATCGCCGTCATGGCGATCTTACTTGGTGCATTCCGAATTTTTCAGTTCAGGCCAGCGCGTATCGTCGCTCTTCGCCCATTGTCCCCTAGCGGGTCCAATGGGCGAGTTCGCAACGATACGTCCACCATTGTAATACACCGTACTACACAAGCGAAAACTTAGGACTTCCGTCCTAAATCGGTCGCGCACGGGCATCTATAGGAACGCGCGCGCACACGCAACTAGGGGCAAATGGCGTGACAGCAATATACGCCTCGCCAAATAGGCGGGTGCCGTAAGACAGCGTATCACAGTCTAGGGAAAGACACCGCTGTGCAGGCACCTGCACACCACGCTTCTTTAATCCACACAGTTTGTTCCTACCCTTTTTGCTTGGATTTTGCTCTTGCCGTTTGGTCATGTCACAATCCACAGCGAAGGGTATGGGGGAATGCAGTGGCACCAAATTCCAAGGTTCGGACCGCTCGCCACCGCAAGCGCGAGCCGCTGGTACATCAGCATCTAGAGAACGTCTCGCGAGATTTGTTGGAGCAACATCCGGAACTGGTTCGAGAGTTCATCGGCCGCAACGCGGGAATTTACGCTCTCTATAAAAAGGGAAAGTTGTACTACGTCGGTCTTGCGACAGCCTTACGCAGCCGGCTTAAGGCACACGTAAAAAACCGACATGGAAATTCGTGGGATAGATTTTCCATTTACCTCACGATCAAGGACCAACATCTCCGCGAAATTGAAGCTTTATTGTTGCGCATCGCGAACCCTCCCGGGGCAAAACAGCGCGGCAAGCTTGCACAATCCAAAGATATGCGCAGACAACTTGCCCGAGCCATCCGTCGCAAACAACGAAGCGAAGTATCGTCGCTCTTCACCCCAATGCGAGCGATGAAGATCGCTCAAAAAACTGGAGCCGAAAGCGACCTTGTTAAGCTGCTTCCGCAGGGCGCGCGCCTGCGAGGGACGCTTAAGGAAAGGGTCTTTCGAGCAACCGTGCGCCCAAACGGTACCGTGCGCTTCAGAGGGATTACCTATAAGTCATTGTCGCTTGCAGCGTCTGCAGCCGTTAAACGCCCAACAAACGGATGGTGGTTCTGGCAGATCGAACGCGGCCGACGCAACTGGATACGGCTAACAAAAATCCGGAAGGCTGGCACGCCTGTGTTTCTAAGGTGAGTACCTGCCGTCAATCAAAACGCGGAAGGACGTATGGGAGAACAACCCACCAAACCAGATGAAGGTGCTGGCAGCATCATTGGAGATCCTCATCCGCAAGAGGAAGGGTGGGAACTCGACGACCCCGAAGCGCAACGGCTGTTGGCCCGTAAGAGGCGCATAGCCGTTCTCATTGGTCTCTCAGGATTGTTGGTTGTTGCGATAGCTCCGCCTGTACGTACCGCAGTAGCAGAGCTTTTCTGTTGGTTCTGGATAACAGTAATTGCCTATCTGGTTGTCCCTTGGATGGGCTTCATCCTGCTCATTCTGGCGGTAGCAGCCGCATCGGGTGTCTTGCATTTCTTCAGGACCGGGAAGCTGCCGGGCCTTGATGACACCCAATAGCGAGACCATAGCGCGGCAAACTTCTCATTCGGCGACATACGGAAGCTAAATTGTCGCACACCTTCGCATAAGCGCATTGAAAAATTGCGGCGCACCAGTCCAATTTGGATTTGCAGGTGGTTTGCGTTGGTGGCCTGTTTACGTTCTATCGAACCAACGTTCCAAACAATGTTACGAGCGATTGCAATGCAGCAGAGCCGTTACGTTGCATATTACCGAGTGAGCACGCAGCGTCAGGGCCGGTCCGGGCTAGGCTTAGCGGCCCAGCGAAAGGCCGTAACTGAGCGCCTATGCGACGGCGGCCAACTGATAGCCGAATACACTGAAGTCGAAAGCGGGCGACGTACAGACCGGCCAAGGCTTGCGGAAGCCCTTTCGGCCTGTCGCCTCCACAGAGCTGTTCTGATCATCGCAAAGTTGGACCGGCTAGCGAGGAACGTAGCCTTCGTATCGGCCCTCATGGACGCCGGAGTGGAATTCCAAGCCTGCGATTTCCCGTCGGCGAATAGGCTCACAATTCATATACTCGCGGCGGTCGCGGAGCATGAGGCCCGTATGATTTCCGAACGGACAAGGGCCGCGTTGGCCGCCGCCAAGGCACGGGGAACGGTTCTTGGAGGATTTCGGGGCCGTGCAGGCACCTGCACCGATCTTGAGAAAGCCCGCGCTGCGAGAACGGCCAAGGCCAACCAGCGGGCACTCGACCTTGTAACCACGATCCGGAGCTTGCAGGCGGCGGGAAGCACTTCGCTTGGCTCGATTGCGACCGGTCTAAATGCGCGCCAGATCGCTGCGGCTCGCGGGGGCCTCTGGTCCGCAGCACAGGTTCGGAGAATACTTGATAGATTAAAGGACCAAACAATATGCGAAAATTCTTTATGCTGGCCGGGATGATGGTCGTCTGCATCTCGGCATTGTTCACCGCACGCACAGATGCCCGGGATATCTATTTATCGCGCGAAGTTCAGACCAGATTTTCCGACTACTACGTTAGCGATAGACAAAACACCGGCTCGGACGCTAGCGGAGACAAATGCATATTCCGGAACGGAGAATTACTTTACTGCCCTCAAGGTGCAACGGACTACCTGTTCCTCGGGAAACCAATACAGACCAAGAATTACAATCTGATCCCGATCCACAATTCTTGCGATGGAACGGCGTGTCACCTGGGAACGGCATCGCTCATCATAGAGCGAGGTGAACGAGCGAAGGCCGTTCATGTTTCCGAGTGCTTCGAGTGCATTAGCCAGATTAGGGTTAGTGATCGCGACTATCGGAGAGACAAAGTTAATTTTGATCTTGGACTGCTGGACGGCGCAAGGATCACGGCGACTTTCCACGCCGGCAAGCTGTCTGTTTATCGAGTGCTCGATCCGCAGGAACTATCCTTTAACGAAGCCGATTGCGAGTTTCTGTCCGCCGCAATTGAAAGCTGCGAAGCACCTAATTCTCTAGGTGCGTTGCCAACTACCTCAATGGCCGGCAGCTATGCTGTCTTCAGCAATCGCCATCCGGGTCGCGATGCGTCGTGCACCGACCTGCATCCGCTACTCAAGTTCTGCAAAAAGAGAACCAAATGAATGCCGCTCTACGCCCAGCGGCAATTCTTACGCGCCACCATTCAGTTGTCACGTTTTGCTCCACGGGACCGGCTTCCAGTTAGTCACTCAGGATCGCCCTCCCTTCGATCACCGGGGCGGGATATTAGAATTCAGGAGGAAGTCATGCGCTACTTAGTGATCCTTGCGTTGTTGCTTGCGTCACCCGCGAACGCTTATGAGAGGAAACCCCCGGATAGCGTTTTTCATTGCGAGTTCGTGAAGCTGTTCTACGAATATTGCACGCCAGAAAAGCTCAAAGAATACGAACACGGCCCCATCATCAATGGTGCGATGGCCCACAGTTTCCAGTATTTCAGAGCGCACCATCCGAACATCAGCGACGAAAAAATGTTCGGCCTATGCAAGCGTGTCACAAATGGCGAACTGACGCCGGATGACGCCCAACACCGGTTAGGCAAGTTCTGCCCGAAAGGAAACTAACAATGGCACTCTACAGCCAACGCCAATTCGTCAAAGTCTACCAGATGCGGACCAACGGTCAGGTCATGCCTGTGTTGTGTTTCATTTGGCACAACGACAGCGCCAATTGCTGCGGGGATCGCTTCTCCAAGACGTGGGGGCAGCTACTCACTCAGCAGCGCACCGTCGCCGATGTGATCAGGGCACAACTGCCCTATCGCAAAAGCCTCTAGAAAAGCCCTCAAGCGATTGTCCTCTATCGTGATGAAGCGATACTTGTAACCGGCTCTTAAAACGCTTGCCTTGCCGTCCAATGCCTTTTCTACAAACGACGATGCGCCCTGCAGGTGGTTGCTGAGCCGCTGGTGTAATCCGCGCTTACCCCTGACTGTGCGACCTACATGAGCGACGCGGCCTTTCGGGTCGTAGATGATGTAGACGCCGTGGAGATCTGGGACATCCAGCCGTTCACCAGCATTCGGAAACGGCGCCATCGGTGAGCGGACGAGTTGCCCGAACTTGGCTTTAACGGTTTTTGGTTCGCCTCTCATGGTGCCCTCACAACAGACGCGGCAAACAATGATCTGCGTCGTACAGCCTGCAAATTCGTCATTGTAGAAGACGCTATCGCTTCAGAAGAAAGCCGTCATCTTAATCCTCTGCGCTCATCAAATCGGCTGACTGCAGTATCGCGCTGAATTGCTGGTGAAACTTGCCCTGATTGCCGTGACTGGGAAAATAGATGCTGCCTCCTTGATTGGCGACATTGAACCCGTCCGCCAACAGCCTCGGCGCGAGCAGTCGGCAAACATTGGCTTTGATCAGGACGAGCGGGGTTGCCTTGTCCGGCAACAGTCGAGTGAGGTCCTCAATCAGTAGCGGATAGTCCCCGATTATCATTTCACCCCGCCGGTTGCTCTTATCGACATGCTGATACGTCGCGTCTACCAACAACCAACCTCGCTGGCATAACTCAGCGAGACCTTCCTCTTTATTTGATGGAGAGCGCCCAATCTGTTGCATCAATGCAGAGAACAGCGGCTCACTCACTTTGCCGAGCGGATCATAAAAATACAAACCTGACGCCGGCGGTGCCTCTGCTACTATTACGAGCTTGAGTTTCGCGGGCTCGTACTTCCGTCGCAAAGAAAGATAATAATCGCGGTCTTGCACGAGCGCACCTCCCCCACCCTTAGTCCGAAACCGATAGCCCCCGATAGATTGAAGCACGTTTGTAGCTGTCTAAAAAATTACGACAAAAATCTTCGAATGACCCTGTAAGACACCGTAACACACAGCCCGCAGTTCGGCTGCCCGCATGACACCGCGGCACACCCCTATATCTAGCGAGCAGTGTATAAGACCCTTACGCTCGAAATCGCGGCCAACATCTAACGTAAGACCAAACCGACAAGTCTTATTGCTCAAAGACATAAGGTCATTTGAAAAAGCAAAATCGCGGCATCCCTTAAAGCACGCAACATCTCACCATGTTGGAGAGCATACACTCCCATATCCGCGTGCAGACACCTGCACGAGAAGCCTAGGGCGGCTGTGCATGGAACGCTGGCAGGATCAACGATTTGGCGTATCCACTATAGGGATGAGATCCAAGCCCAAGCGCCTTTTCCACTAAGCGTGTTGCACCCATCCATTGATCAATGCTGCATCCCTCCGCGGCCGGAACGTCTGGCGCATCAGCAAAGTATACAAACAGCAAGTACGCATCGACGCTATTGAGTTCGCGCAAAAAATAGAGATGCGCCAATCGATTTGCGTACTGGTAAAATGGGCTTTCCCAACCGCAATCGGCTGAAGCGCCAAATGCGTCCTTAGTTTTCTCAATGGCCGCTCGAATTTTGCGCAGAGACTTAGGGCTAGCCCGCGCGTGGGAGATCATCTCCCCAACGTAAGCCTTTGCCTCCACCAATATAATCTTTCCACTGTCCGTTGTAGCGAGCCCGTCCCAGCGTGGTCCGCTATTGGGCCAAAACTGGTTCAGTGAAACTCCGAGGTTATCGATGCCAAGTCGCGCTAGAAACTCGCTGTCATAATACTCGGCGTAGTCGTCAGACTTCACCGGAGAACGCCACTCGATCCCTTCGGAGATCGGCCACCCAAACAGACCTTTGACCATCTCGTTGGTTTGGCTTGTGCGGTCATTCACAGCAACCCGGAGCCAATGCTCGCTGCGTTTGGTTTCTATGGGACGCTCACGCCTTGGCATTATTCCTCTCTCTCTGCTCAGCAACGAGATAAACAGTCGCCATCTTCTGCTGCCACACTCAACATTTGGAGAGCGGGACACTGATATCTTCCGTGCACGTACCTGAACTCAACAGCGCAACGTCACTCAACTCCTGCGTCTAGCTCGTTGCATTCAACTTCTGCGCTGCGGGCCGCTGCTAGAGCAGCGACGGACGCAATGACCAAGAAACAGCTTGGTTCTTGGCGCGAGAACGATGATGACGTTTCGACATCCGCACCTAAGAACTTGGAGCGCTTACGGCAACAGTTTGAGTGGACGAAGCGGGCTCCAGCGCACCCGCGACCTCGGCGATTGCTTGCTTCACATGGCTGTCCTTTAGTTCGACGCCAACTGCCTTTGCTTCGATTAGAAAGCGCCTCTTACCATCCACGGTCACTAAGCGATCAACGTAAGTGCCCCTAATGCCGTGTTCGCTCGATTTCTCTTTGTACTTGTCGTAACCGAGCGCATCGGCAAGAAAGTCTGTGATTATGGTGAGCGTATCGGTCTTGCCGATGCCCCGCTGCTTAGCAGCCTCAAGAACCTTCCGATACTTCTTCACTTGAGAGGAAATTCGCGCAGCTACCTTCGTTGAAACGCTCATTGGCCTGCCTCGCGCCTAAATTGCACGGATGATCGCGCAAGCCAATCCGGCTTGCAATCGCGCGCCGGCCTTTGCGCTCAGCCCATTTTGAGCTACCTCGTCGGGATACTTCGTCAGCGCTTCCTAGAGACTTGCCAAGCAGTTTTCGATAGC
Source organism: Bradyrhizobium sp. USDA 4472 (assembly GCF_054058595.1). NCBI lineage: Bacteria > Pseudomonadati > Pseudomonadota > Alphaproteobacteria > Hyphomicrobiales > Nitrobacteraceae > Bradyrhizobium > Bradyrhizobium sp. USDA 4472. The sequence continues at coordinate 4,011,593 of NZ_JBSSAM010000001.1, read as the reverse complement.
TAAGGCTACTGACTGACCTATCGCAGCGGGCGATACTGCTTTTCATGTCGCTCACTTGTCCGAGCTCTGCAAATGGTAGCGTCGTTAGATGGGGTATGGTGCCAAGGAATTGATATTCGCGGAGCCATTTGCGAACGCGCTGGTGGACGATCCAGCGTTCCGGACGTGGGTGCTTCAGCAAACGATGTTTTGCGCCTTCGCCGATGCGCGATTGTTGCATCGGGAAATGCAAATGCAACGGAATGCGAGGTATTGGTGGCGGTCCCACTTCACCGAAGCCTGTCGGTGCGAAGGATGCAGCGGTCAAGAAACCGATCTGCTAGCCATTTTCGAAGCCGAGACCGGTTTTCGCTTTGCACTTCATATCGAAGTCAAGCATCCCGGCGACAGGTTTAAGGAAGGCGGGCGTCAGGCCGCCGCATACCCAGTTAGAGCACAATGCTGGGCAACTGACGGGCATACGCCTGCTAACGTTTTGCGACACTCAATGGCCACGACCGCATTGCTATGCAGCCAAGCAAAGCTTGCCGAGTACGCCGCTCACGTTCCCCATTTTGCCACCGTGCTCACTTTCGAAGAAATAAAGAAATGCTTTCCACTTGCTGCGCCCTAACAACCGAAGGATCAGCGGCGACCACTATTCATGAGAAAGTACTTAGAACTGCGCGCGCAGCACGGCGGCCAGAACCCTCAGGGCTCCATTCCCGTTGCAGAGTTTTTCAACTTGAGGTATAATTCGGCAAATGGGCCGACTACGTGCGGCCGAACTATAATTTTCAGTTCTCTCGAAACAGTTTCTGCGTCGGCGCTGGGGCGGCTGCCGGTCGCAAGTTTTGAGTGGAACATGACTAAGCAAACAGCACTCCCCTCTCAGCTCGCGCCGCGCTTGATCGGACGCGAGGCTGCCGCAGCCTACGTCAATCTTTCGCCGACCGTATTCGATAGACTTGTTAGTGACGGGCGAATGCCGAAGCCACGGCAGTTGACGGCGCATCGCAAGGCTTGGGACGTTCGCGAATTGGACGTCGCCGTCGACAACCTCCCGAAAGAAGGAGAGAGCGAGGGCGACGCCGATGATGGATGGGATGATTAGTTATGCGTCGCAAGCTCCCCCCGAACGTTGAGCGCAACGTCGTCAAAGGACACACCTACCTTTCCTATCGGGTTGGCAAAGGCCCGCGCACCAAGCTGCCCAGCGACCCGACATCCGAGGAATTCAAGAGGGCCTATGCCAATGCGATCGCGGGCAAAACGGAAACGAAAACGTCGCCTTCAAGAGTTGCGGCTGGCTCCATTGGCGCGCTGATCGTCTCTTATCTGCAAAGTGATGCCTTTGCTTCGCTCAGCGAGGGAAGTAAGGCAGGATATCGCAACCGCTTGGATCAAATCCGGCGGGACCATGGTGATCGTCCCGTACGCAACATGACTAAAGAGCGGATCGAAGAGAAAGTCCTAAAGCCGCTTCAAAACCGACCCGGCGCTAAAATCGACACGCTGAAGAAGCTTCGTATACTTATCCGCCATGCAATGGAGGATCTGAAGTGGCTTGCGGTTGACCCGTCCCACGGCATTAAGCGCGGAAAGTCAAAAGAAATCCGCGCTTGGACCGACGCCGAAATGAAGGCATTCGAAAATCGATGGCCTTACGGTACCAAACAGCGTGCCGCCTACGAATTGATGCTCAACGTCGGCACGGCGCGCGCTGATGTCCACCAAACGACATGGGCGCAGGCGGACGACGACGGCTTTGAGTACACGCGACGTAAAACAAACGTGCCCGTCGCGGTCGCAATGGCGCAATCGCTAAAGATTGCTCTCGAAGCGCTGCCTCGAAAGCACGTCTGCATCATCACCACTGAATATGGGAAGCCCTTCACGGTCGATGGCTTCAGCGGATGGATGCGCGACGCAATAACCGGAGCGGGCCTTCCACACGATTGTAGGCCGCACGGCCTGCGCAAGACGTTCGGTCGCTTGCTCGCCGATGCGGGCGCAACGGCCCACGAAATCATGGCGGCGCTCGGTCACCTGACGCTGGCCGAAGCGGAACGCTATACGCGGGAAGCCGACCGCCGCCGGGGTGGCCGTCGCGCAATCGCTAAGCTGGAAGATCACAAGGCGAACAGAATTCCCCAAACCCATATTGGCCGTTTGGGGAAATCGGCAAAAAGCTGAGCGGTCTCAAATCGAGATGACCCCGGCTGGCGCTCCCTAGGGGAATCGAACCCCTGTTTCAGCCTTGAGAGGGTAAAGTCGATCCGCATGGTGTCCTGCGACGGAGGCCGTGCCGAGGTCAGCCCCGCTCGTCTGCATGAGCAGGCGCCGCTGCACCAGTTTCGCACCAGAAACGACCCGGCCGCGGCGCAACGAACTCGATCGGATTCCAACAAAAAGTTAGCATATTCAACGAAGCTAGCCGCTGTCCCGCCGCTCATAACGGTCTGGTTGCAGGTTCGAGTCCTGCCGGGCCCACCACGCTTCGCTTTTCTGGCTACGCGTGGCGCAGCAGCGCGGAGAACGAAGGGCGAAGCGTGGTGTCCGGCGTAGCTGGAGCGAAGCGGAAGCGCAGACGGACTATCGCTCTTGCCGCCACAAGCTCATGCAACCCACCAGCCTCCCCCTCTCTCAGCAGGAGATTCTCATGGCCAGTGAAAAAGGCCCCGAACATCAAGAAGAAGCAGAGAGACAAGAACTGCGAAGGTAAAGGATTGCTCAAGAAGGACGACGCAGGTGGTGAAGTGCCAACGTTGCAAAGACACAGGCAATCGCAAGTCGCGGAAAGAACGCACCGATTCAGGTATCCGACAGGCAGCGGCTCCCAGCAACGCTTTGCAGATCCGCACGATTTCCCCGACAGCCCGCGCATGATGCCGCGGATGTGACCGCCCGTGCGGCTGTCGCGGATTGCGAGGATGACGACCGAGGCTCACTTGAATCCTCACCATAGGTCCATCGGAGAAATTGCCATGCGATCGGGTCTGGTTTTGAGCGTTTTGATTGTCCTCTCGGCATCGGTCAGTACCGCCATGGCAGCGCAGGGGCATCGGCATCATGCAACGGCTCGGTCTGCGCGTGTTTTGACGACAGGGCCCGCTGCGGCCTGGGCCTATTCACCGGCAGCGCCTGCCCGCCCTCAGCCGATGCCGCACTACGATGATCAACCTGAGCCGGGTCATAATCCGTTTGAGCGATGGGGTGGCTAGCACCCGGCGCAATCGCCGTGCCGCATGGTCGCCGCTCGCGGCGGCGTCCGGAGTTTGCAGCCCGGCACTGTCACTGTAACCCGATCGCTACGGCGACACTCAGGCGCCGGCCGCACCTGTTGTGATCGCAGCGGACGACAGGCGTTATGACGAGCGCGGCGTTACGACCGGCGTTGCTCCCGCTCGCTCGTGAGAACAGCAGAGAGGCCGCCGTCGCGGCGGCCTCTTTCATTGCGGCGTCCCTCTCGTCGCGAATTTATTTGCTGCTGTTCAAGGTCCTGTTCGTGGAGGAGTGAAGCTTGCCGTTCATGCCGGCATGCGCACCCGCCGAACCAACCGTCGAGTTCGCGGTCCCGTTCAAGCTCTTGTGGCCGCCGTTCAGGCGGGCATTGGCTGAGGAGTGAAGCCTGCCGTTCGTACCGGTCGCAGCTCCCTTCGAGCCGATCGTCGCGTTCGTCGTGCCATTCACCGATTGAGCGGAAGCGGCAGTGCCGAAGGTCAGCGCGAGCGCGACGGAAAGAACAATCGTTTGGATTTTCATGCCTCGTCCTTTGTGTAAGCCCCAACGGCAGAACAGCGATCTCCATCGCCACGTTCCGGGAACTTACCTATTTTTCCCAATGAAAATTCCGATCGAGAGTTGCCTTTGATGGCCTTCTCGTTGTGATTTCTCTGCCCCCTGCCACCGTTTCCCGATCTGGAACCGACTAACATTGGTTAAGTCGAATTTTGGTTTTCACCACCGCCGGTGTGGCGTGCCAGTTACAGCAAGCCGGCGCCAAACTCGTTACGTTTTCTCCCGGGCAAGGGATTCTCAAGATCACGTGGGATGAATTGAATGAACAAGCTTTTGGCTTCGGCCTCTTTCGGCGCTTTGCTCCTGGGGGCAACGGCTGCTTCGGCCGCCGATCTCGCCGCGCGTCCTTACACCAAAGCGCCTCCGGCCGCGATCGCGACCGTCTTCGACTGGAGCGGCTTCTATATCGGCATCAACGGCGGCTGGGGTCAGTCCCACGATCGCCGCACGTTCGATCCCACGGGAACTCTCGTCGGAAGCTATGATGCGAACGGCGGTACCGTCGGCGGCCAGATCGGTTATCGCTGGCAGAGCGCGGGCTGGGTGTTCGGCCTCGAAGCGCAAGGCAACTGGGCAGACATCTCGGGCAGCCGGGCTGCGTTGGTGCTGCCGGCGCCGGGCGCCACGCTCAGCTCGAAGATGGACGCCTTCGGTCTGTTCACCGGTCAGGTGGGTTACGCCTGGAACAACGTCCTGCTCTACGTCAAGGGCGGTGCGGCAATCACCGATCGCAACTATCAGTTCCTCACGGCGGGCGTCGTGACGGCCCAAACCGGCTACGCCACGCGGCTCGGCGGAACGGTCGGAGCCGGCCTCGAGTTCTCGTTCGCGCAGAACTGGTCGCTCGGCGTCGAGTACGACCACATCTTCGAGAACCGTCACGGAGCGACCTTCAACGTTCCGGGCGGCGTTGCCCTGGCCGGCTTCAGCACCGGCGGCGACACCGATCTCGTGCTCGGTCGCCTGAACTATCGGTTCGGTGGACCGGCAGTCGCGCGGTACTGAGCCGACATCGCCATCAACTTCAAAGCCCCGCTCTGCGGGGCTTTTTTTGTTGAACTGTGCGCCCGAAAGGCCTCCGGCCAAATCCCAGCGCATTTCGTGACGATCGATGCCCCCTATCCATTCGGCTGATCTTTAGGAACGACCGACGGCTTGGCCTTGTTGGTGCGCTGGCAATGCGCAGAACCAAGGAGAATAGCAGTGATGATCAAAGCAGTTGTCGGACTGGCGCTCGGCGTAGGCATGCTGACGGCGTCGACCATGAGCGCGTCAGCCGCCATCGCATGCAGTGGCAACGTGTGTTGGCACACTCACGAAACCTACACATACCCACCCGAATCCAAGGTCATCGTGCACGAAGACAATTGGAAGGCTGGGCCAACTGAAAAATTCACGTTCCGCGAACATGAAGGCCGTGGATATTGGCACGGCGACAAGTGGGAAACCTGGTAGTCCCATTGGTCGGGGCCGCCGAAAGGCGGCCTTTCCTTTTATTCGCATGCCTTCGATTTGAGCGACGAGATCGACCGGAGGTACGCCCGGGCGTCCATTTCCGCAAGACGATCAAGTGTTGCGCGCAAGTGGGACGGTAGCGGCGATTGGTCCTTGTTCAGAGCGAGACGCAGCCTCTCGCCAATCTCGTGGCAGATGGCTCGGGAATGCGCTGTCTCCAGCTGCGACGACGATGTCACCATGGGGCCACCTCAGATCAATCCAAGGGCAGCGAAAACCAGCACTTCGGCAAGGAACACTGCACTCAGGGCGGCAACGGTGGAGATGGCCTCTACAAGCGACAAATGCATGGCTCACCTCGCAGCCTCCCCGAAGCCCCGCCATAAGAATTCACATTTGTTAAGTTGGTTTCGGTTCGGGCCACCTTTTTCAGGGCACGCGGAACCTGGCTTCGTCCTACCGCGGTCCGAACCAACACGCGCCATATGCGTTCTGGGACAATGGACCCAGCGATGATTCAAAGGCACCTTGCCCAGGCCGAACGGCACGCCGACGAGGGCAGGCGCCTCATTTCTCCTCAGGAAGACCTCATCGCGAACCTCAAAAAGCGCGGCCACGACACCGCGGACGCTGATAAAGTGCGGGACATTCTGATAGAGACACAGTCGATTCATTTGCAGGACGCACAGCGACTGCGCGGCTCATTAAGTGCGGCCAGCCGGCTGCGCCGGCGCGTTTTTTGACAGGGAACCTTACGCACCACCGGCCAAACGATCCATCTCGCCCTCACGCGCAACTGAGTCGGCGCCACAGCATGCGGCGGCCATCGCTGGCCTGGTCGCCGCTTGCGGGCGCCACTCCGCCCGTGGTCGACGCGGAGCTGCGATGACGGTGCTCTCAACTGAGCTATGCCGTCCCCGCAGGCCTCACCGCGTCAGCCTTGCCCGACGGCTATCCTGATTTCGCCCAACCCCTCGATCCCGCCCGTCATCACTTGCCCACGCTGCACGGGGCCGACGCCCTCGGGCGTGCCGGTCATGATGATGTCGCCGGGTTTGAGTGCCATCGACTGCGAGCAGATCGAGATGATGTCGGCGACGGCCCAGATCAGCTTTGCGATGTCGGAGTCCTGCTTGGTCACGCCGTCGACGGCGAGCCAGATGCGGCCCGCGCTGGGATGGCCGACCTCCGAGACCGGTCGCAGCGGAGCGATCGGCGCGGAGAGGTCAAAGCCCTTGCCCCAGTCCCAGGGACGGCCCTGCTCACGGGCCTGAAGCTGCAGATCGCGCCGGGTCAGGTCAATGCCGACGCCGTAGCCCCAGACATGATCGAGCGCGCGCGCGACGGGAATGTCCGTGCCGCCCTGCCCGATCGCGACGATCAGCTCGATCTCGTAGTGGAAGTTGCTGGTCTGCGGCGGATAGGGAACGCTCGCACCATCGTCGACGACCGTGTCGGCGGGCTTCATGAAGAAGAACGGCGGCTCGCGATCGGGATCGCGCCCCATCTCCCGCGCGTGCGCCGCGTAGTTGCGGCCGACGCAGATGAGCCGGCGCAGCGGAAAGCGCGCCACCGAATTGTGGACCGCGACGGACGCTTGCGGCGGCGGCGGCAGAACGAAATCGGAGTGCGTAAAGGCGTCAGGCATTGCCACGGTCCTCTCGGAAAAGATGCAGGGCTTCCTGAATGGGTCGATCGGAATAGGAGAAGATCACGGCATCACCATCGATCGCCTCGTGACGCACGCGATGCCAGGAGGGGACGACGAAGATGTCGCGCTTGCCCCACTCGACCACGATCTCCTCGCCTGTCCGGGACGCGATGACGCTGCGGCCCCTGCCCTCGATCGGGACGAACACGGCGGCGTCGGTCGAACGGTACGAGGCGGTCGCAAAGCCCTTTGGCAGGAGCTGGATGAAGGTCGCCATGGTGGCCATGGCGTGATTGCCCGTGATCGGGTTGGTGTAGCGCATCTTCAGCCCGTGACAGGCGTCCCAGGCGGCGGCGCGCCGCAGCCGTTCGAGCGCCTCGCGCGTGCGTGCATAGGGATAGTTGAACACCGGCGAGGTGCCGCCGCCGCCCTTGTGATCGACCGGAAGCAGATTGTGGCCGTAGCGGGCGTCGCTATCGCCGACCGGCCGTGTGATCGGCTGCTCGTCGACGTCGAGATGCTCGGCGAAGGAGGCGTCGAGCATCTGGATGACGGGGATGTCGAGACCGTCCAGCCAGAACACCGGATCGGCGCTGGGGTTGCCGTGATCGTGCCAGGCCCAGGGCGGCGTGATGATGAAATCGCCCTCGTGCATGATGGTGCGCTCGCCGTTCACGGCGGTGTAGGCACCCTCGCCTTCGAGGATGAAGCGCAGCGCGGATTGGGTATGGCGATGCGCCGGCGCGACCTCGCCGGGCATGACCAGCTGCACGCCGGCGTAGAGATCCGTCGTGATCTTCGACTGGCCGCGCAAGCCCGGATTTTCCAGGACCAGAACGCGTCGCTCCGCCTCCTTGGCGGTGATGAGGCTTCCGGCCTCGAGCATATGCGCGCGGATCTCGTCGAACCGCCAGGATGCCGGGCGGCATGCGCTTCTCGGCTCGGGCGTGACGAGATCGGCCAGCGACAGCCACAGCGCCGTGAGGTTCTTCTTGTCGATCTTGTCGTAGAACGCCCGGCGTTCCGGTGTGTCGGCGGTTGGCGTCATGATATCGTGGGACATAGCCTGTCTCGCTGTTAGTGATGGAGCGTCGCGGTCGAGGGCACGAGCTCGAGCGACGGCTCTCGTCGACGAAGCGCGAGCACCGCGAGGCCCGCCAGCAACGCCGGGACCGCCGCGGTCAGGACGACGGACTGCGCAGTCCACCCGAAGCCGAGCAGCACGCCTCCTGCGACCGGACCGATGATCGAGCCGATGCGGCCGACGCCCAGCGCCCAGCCCACGCCGGTGGAGCGGATCTCGGTCGGATAGAGGCCGGCGGCAAGCGCGTTCATGCCGATCTGCGCACCGACGACGCCGAACCCGGCGAGGAACGTCGAGACCATCAACGTCCAGACATGGCCCGATCCAAAGGCGATCCCCGCGATGAAGAGCGCCGAAGCTAGATAGGCGCCGCCGAGCACCAGATAGGGATCGAGCCGGTCGACGAAGCGGCCGAGGACGATCGCGCCGACCACGCCACCGGCGTTCAACACCGCCGTCGAGAGGATCGCGACGGTGAGAGGCAGTCCGCTGGCCTTGAGCAGCGAAGGCATCCAGTTGACGAGGAAGTACATGACCAGCAGGTTCATGAAGAACGCCACCCAGAGCAGCACCGTCATGGATGCGCGGCCCTCGGCAAGGAGTTTGGTTACGGGAAAGCCCGACGCGCGCGAACCGGGCACGACATAGCGGCCCGCCGCCGCAGGCGAGATGGCGGGATCGAGCCTTGCGAGCAATTCCGCGATCCTGCTGTCCGCAACATCGCGTGTCACGAGATAGCGGATCGACTCGGGCAGCCACGCGAACAGCACGATCAGCGTGAGCAGCGGAAGCACGCCGCCCACGACGAAGACCGCCTGCCAGCCGAACGCACCGATCAGGGGCGCGCTGATGACGCCTCCGATCGTCGAGCCCAGCGGAAAACCGCAGAACATGATGGCGATGAGCAGCGCGCGCATCCGCTTCGGCGCGTATTCGCTGGTCAGCGCGACGATGTTGGGCATGGCGCCGCCGAGGCCGAGGCCGGTCAGGAAGCGGTAGACCAGAAGCTCGTTCAGCGTGGTCGCGCGCGCCGTGACAGCTGCGAAGATGCCGAACAGCAGCACCGAGAGCAGGATGACGCTCTTGCGGCCGAACCGGTCGGCCGCCGGGCTGAGCACAAACGCGCCAACGGCCAGTCCGGCCAGGCCCGCACCGAAGATCGGGCCGAAGCCGGCCATGGCGATCCCCCATTGCTCGGCAATGACAGGCGCGACATAGGCGATCGCCTGGGTGTCGAAGCCGTCGAGCAGTGCGATCCACGCGCAAAGAACCAGGATCAGCAGCTGGAGGCGCCCGAACCGCGCCTGTTCGATGACCTCGGTAACGTCGACGATATTCGCAGCGGACATCACGAACTCCAGTGGGCGTGGGTTTCTTGGGCTGTGACTTTCAGCAGGTTTTGGAAAAGGCGGCTGCGCGTTCAGGCCAGCAACGGGGTGCTGCGCAACTGTTGCCGGTCGATCTTGCCCGTTCCCGTCTTCGGCAGATCGGGCCGATATTCGATCAGGCGTGGATATTTGTAGGGAAGCAGTTTTGCCTTGACGTAATCCTGCAGGTCCCGCGTCAACGACTCGCTCGCGGTATGACCGTCGCGCAGGATCACGAAGGCTTTCGTGGTCATGCGGCGATCAGGAAGCTCGAGGCCCAGCACCGCGCATTCGCGGACGGCGGGATGCTCGGACAGGCAGAGCTCGATCTCGACCGGGTAGATCCACTGGCCGCTCACCTTGATGAGATCGTCGACACGGCCGACGAAGGTGAAGAAGCCGTCGGCATCCTCGACCAGCCTGTCGCCGGTCCAGATCCAGCCCGCCTCGCGCATGGTCTGCGCGGTCTTGTCGGGCCTGTTCCAGTAGCACGGCGCGTTGGAATGACCGCGGACCCACATCACGCCCGCTTCGCCTTGCGCGGCGGGCTCGCCGTCAGGCGTGGTCAGGCGGATCTCGTAGCCGGGAACGCGCTTGCCGGCAGTGCCGGCCTTCTTCTGCGCACGCGTGTTCGAGAGATAGATGTGCAGCACCTCGGTCGATCCGAGTCCTTCGACGATCTCGAGGCCGAAGCGCCGCTTCCAGTCGTTGAAGATGTCCTGCGACAGCACTTCGGCGGCCGACAGGCTGAGGCGCACGCTCGACAGATCGGCCGTTTCGATGCGCGGATGATGCAGCAGCGCGTTGTAGAGCGTCGGCAGGCCGAAGAAGAGCGTCGGCCTGAACCGTTCGATGAGGTCCAGAACGGCGCCGGGCTCGGGCCGCCCGGCGAGCAGGATCGTGCTGGCGCCGACCGAGAACGGGAATGTGATCGAATTGCCGAAACCATAGGCGAAGAAGATTTTCGGCACGGAGAAGCAGACATCGCTCTCCGTCATGCCAAGGATGTGCTGCCCGAAGCTGTCAGCCGTGTAGGCCATGTCGTGCTGGAGATGCACGATGCCCTTCGGCCGACCGGTGCTGCCCGAGGAGTACATCCAGAACGCCATGTCGTCGCGACGCGTGGGGGCGGCTTCGATCTCAACGGGAAATTCGGCAAACCACCGATCGCCGTTCAGCACGTCGACCGCGGGCGATTCGGGCGCAACCTCGCCGTTGACCACGATCAGCGTGTGCAGCCGCGATCCGCCGGTGGTTTCCCGATCGAACAGATGAGCAAACTCGGCGTCGACGACCGCGACCTGGGCGGCGGAATCCTGCAGGTAGAAACCGATGAGGTCCTTCGGCGACAGCGTGTTGATCAACATCGGCACGAAGCCGGCGCGGACCGCGCCGAAGAACACGGCGGGATAGGACGCAGTGTCGTTGAGCAGGAGGAGCATGCGGTCGCCCCGGACGAGCCCGAGCGAGGTGAACGCGTTGCCGCATCTGGCGGCATCGGCGCACAACTCGCCATAGCTGGTGTTGCCGGAGGCCGTGTAGATCGCGACCTTGTCGGCACGACCCGCTCTGAGGTTGTCGAACAGGATCTCGCTGGCATTGTAGCGCTCGGAGATCTCGAAGCCGATTTCCCTTGCGCTGGGCGCATCATCGGGCACCCGGTCCACGATCGGCTCCACGAATGCGAGATCCATTCCTTCCGTCAGCATGGCGTCCTCATCATCACGAATGAACGGGGGTCATTGACTTCGCGTCGTACCGCGCCATGAAGTGCGGCGACATCGCGCGGAGCTGGTCGTCGTCGATTCGACCCGAACGGGTGATGTAGCTGTAGCCGAAATCCAGCGGCGCCAGCTTCATGTGGTCGGCGAAGCGCTCGTACCAGGCTGCGCTGGTCCTTGCGGCCTTGACCAGCTTCTCCACCACAGGGCGGCGCGCGGCCTCATAGTTTTCCAGCGCACGGCGGAGGTTGCCGGGCTCACCGTCGAGTGCATTGACGAGGGCGATGACGTCCTCGAGCGCGAGGCGCGTGCCGGAGCCGATCGAGAAATGCGCGGTGTGGAGCGCGTCACCGACCAGGACCATATTGCGGTGTGACCAGCGATCGTTCCAGAGCCATGGAAAATTGCGCCAGACGGACTTGTTGTTGACCAGGGGATGCCCTTCGAGCGTATCGGCGAACACCCTCTCGCAAAGCGCCCTGCTCTCTTCCTCTGACTTCTCCGCAAAGCCTGCGCGGAGCCAGGTTGCCCGATCGCACTCGACGATGAACGTGCTCATCGTCGGCGAGTAGCGATAGTGATGGGCGTTGAAACAGCCGAAGTCGGTTTCGACGAAGGTCTGGGTCAAGGTTTCGAAGCGCCTGGTGGTGCCATACCAGGCGAACTTGTTGTGGTCGTAGGACATTGATGTCGCGAAGTCGCCTTCATGGCTCCGTCGCACCAGCGAGTTCACGCCGTCGGCGGCGACGATCAAGTCGTATCCCGCGAGTTCGTCGACGGAACGCACGAGCTTGCCGAAGTGCAGATTTGCGCCGGCGGATCGTGCGCGCCCGGTCAATTGGGTGATGAAATCGAGCCGGCCGATCGCAGAGAAACCGACGCCGTCGAGCACGACACGTTCGCCGCGATGAACGAGCGTGATGTCGCGCCAGGCCTCCATGCGCGCCGACACGGCCCGCTCCGTTTCCGGATCATCGGCGCGAAGGAACTCCAGCGCCTTGTCGGAGAAGACGACGCCAAAGCCCCAGGTCGCGCCTTCCGGGTTCTGCTCGAAGAGGTCGACGTGGTCCTGGGGATGCCGACGCTTCCAGAGCGCTGCGAAATACAGGCCCGCGGGACCGCCTCCCATCACCGCGATGCGACTGAGCCGCATGACCTTCCCTTCCCTGTTGCGCTTTATTGACCGCTTCTATTTGCGTATTATGCAACAGATTTCTTTTCATGCAATATATTTCTTGCATATTGGGGAATTAATTTTCTTATATGCAATCAAGCCGGCGCGGCGGGATGCGCCGCGGGAGGATTTCCGGATGTTTGAGACAGCTTTCACGGTCGAGTGGGGCGATTGCGACGAAGCCGGAATCGTCTTTTATCCCAACTACTTCTACTGGCTTGACTGCACCTGGCAGCGCTGGCTGCGGGAGCTTGGCTTGAGCCAGCGGGAGCTCAAGCGCCGCTTCAACAGCGTCACGCCCTTGATCAATGTCGGCGCAAAGTTTGTGGCGCCCGCGAGCTACGACGACGAGTTGACGATCCGCGCAGAGGTGGCCGAGTGGCAGGAGCGGCGGTTTCGAATCGATTACAAGCTGTGGAGCGGAAACGTGCAGATTGCTGGCGGATTCGAACAGCGCGCCTGGGCCTCGGTCACGGATACGGGCGCACTCCGCGGCGCCAGCGTGCCGCAGGAGTTCAAGGATTTGTTGCGATGAAACGGACACCGGCGAAAGACACCGATGACGACAGCGGCGGCACGGCCCCCGGCGGCATCCAGGCTCTCGACGCCGCGCTGTCGGTCCTGCGAGTCCTCAGGTCCCTTGATGGGCCGGCGACGCTATCGGACATCGCGCGCGAAGCCGGCATGCCACCGAGCAAGGTGCATCGCTACCTGGCGAGCTTCATTCATGCGGGCCTTGCCGTGCAGAAGGAGCGCTCCGGCCGCTACGACCTCGGCCGCGAAGCGGCAGAGCTCGGTGTTGCCGCCATCAGCCGGAACAACTTCGTCGTCCGCGCTTCCGACGAACTCGAGGAGCTGGCGACGACGACGGGCCAAGCCGCACTGCTGGCCGTCTGGAGCCACAATGGCCCGACCGTGGTCCGAATGGAGCGAGGTCCCCATCTGACGACCACGTCGATCGGTCTTGGCAGCACGTTTCCCTTGCTGGACTCCGCGACGGGACGCATTTTCCTGTCTTACCTGCCGTCTCCACAACTGACCGCGCGGCTGCAAAACGAACTCGAGCGTGCCGCGTCCGTCGGCCTGAGCTGGCCGGATCTCGATCCCAACCTGGAAAGCGTGCAGTCCCTGACGACGAAGATCCGGCGCGAACGCATCGCCTATGTCGATGGACGTTACATTCCGGGCCTGCTCGCGATCTCATCCGCGATCACGAACTGGCAAGGCGAGATCGAGGTCGCCGTGACCCTGTTCGGCACGCACAGGGAATTACTGCAGCCGGACAGTCCGGCGCGGGCCGCCTTGATCGACTTTGCCTCCCGCCATTCGATCGCCCCACCGGTTCAGCTCGGCAAGCCGCGCGACGCGCGAGCGCGCTAGACCTAGTGCTCCAATCTCCAGTTCACTTCCACAGACCCACGAGCGGCCAGCAGGAGAACATGAACAGGATGATGAGGCCGCCGACGACAACGGATGGACCATGAGCAATCCAGACGATGTTGCGGACCTGCGGGCAAGGATTCAGGGACGCTTCGACGACGAATACGTCAGAGAGAACGGCCGCTGGCTGTTTTCAAAGCTCGTCCTGACGACCTGGTACATGGTTCCCGTCGAACCAGGTTGGGAAGCCGCAGCCGCGGGCAGGACAGCATGGGGTTCAAGATCTCACGCCAAATCGCGCGAGAAAATGCAAGCCGACGACTGCGACCACGAACATGAACCACATCGGATTCTGGCGGTCGAGCAAGAACGTTTCCGTCGTCCCGTAGTAAAGTCCGAAGAGCCACACCACCAGGCAAAACCGGGCGAGGGATTGGCCGGTGCCACGGCTCTGGACCACGTGGAAATTCTTCAGGGGCGCGCATACGAATATGAGAACGACGAGAATCAACCCCGGCAAGCCGATGGTGACGGCGAGATCGAGGTAGCTGTTGTGGCTGTGGGCCGCAGTGGCCACCCATTCGGACCCCTGCTCGGTCTTCTTGTCCTTGACGCCGTCCCAGAAAGCCGCATAGCCGTGGCCAGCGAAGGGCCTTGCGGCAACCGCGCCCAGCGCGAACTCCCAGACTTCGGTGCGCCCGGTAAAGGTCGTATCGATGGGAAGCGCGTTGGTGAGCGGTGTCAGTTGCGGGATGGCGACGCTGCCGACGGTCAGCAGATTCATCAGAAGTAGCGGCACGAAACAGATCGCGCATTTCTGCCAGAAGCCCTTCGTTGCCCCGACCACCGACGCCACAGCCCAGACGACCAGGCAAAGCATGCTCGCCGTCTTCCCGCCCGTAAAGAACAGGAAGATGGCGGCAAGACCAAGGATTGCCGGTCCGGATAGAAACGCTCCCGCCGAGATCAGATACGCGCCAAAATAAACCAGGATCGCCATGACGGGCGAGGCGACGTTCTTGTGCTCGAAAGTTCCTCGCCAGTCGCCCGCGAGCCCCGGCTCTGCCGCATCAGCTGCATTGTGGACTGAAACACCGGGCGCCAGCATCACCCCGAGATAGCAGAGCAGCAGGAGGCCGATTGCCGCCACCGCGAAGCATAGGTTGAAGGACCTGAGGCTCGGGGGCAGCAGGGGCATCATGACGGCGAGCGACATGACGCTCGCGGTCAAGGCAAATCGCTGCAGCGAGATCGCCGGATTTTCGGAAAGAAGGATATTGAGTGCCATCCAGGCGAGGAAACATAGATGCAGGGGCGTCCAGAGCGTCCTGAAGGCCGCGACATTTCGCGGTACCGACAGCAGCACACCCATCACTGCGAGGACGGCGAAGCAAAGATAGGTGGCGGCGAGCTTGCCCGCGGCATCGTCGATGACGGTCAAATCCTTGAACGGCTCGAGTGTGACCAGCACACAGAGCAAGGTTGCCACGACCACGGCGCAGCGGAGGCAATCGAGGACCTGTAGCTTTGCCAGCGCCGTCCGCACGGCTTCAGCGAAGCCTCGATCGTGCCCGTCAGCCAGTTCGGCGCCTTGCATCCGCGGCGGTTCCTCTCGGTCACGATCAGGGTAAGGACATCGATGGTTACCGCAGCCTTGTTAACCGAACGTCAATTTTTGATCTTTTCGGCGCTGAGCGGATTGAACGGCCCCGGCGATCCGCCGGCCGCGGTCGAGCAACTCCGACCGGGTTAGCGATCTGCCGCGGTTTGTTAACGAAGCAGTGCGAATTGGCTTCTGCAGAAGGCCTTCCTTGGTAAAATTAGCTGGTCGATCAGTTCAGCGGCGAGGAAAGATGAGATGCAGGTCAGATCCGCGCTTCAGATCAATTTGCATCCGCTGGACGTGCGCCATGCGGTCCACACGCTTCCGCATCAACTCGAAGTATGGGGCGATCAGGTTGATCGCATCGTCTTCACCGTCGACACCAGGCAGAGCAGGAGCGGCCGCTACACCGGCGACGCCTACGAGGAGAGCCGCGGGCGCCTGTTTGCACTGCTGGAGGCCATCGCACGAAAGTCACCGAAGGCGGAAATTTCCGAGGTGGACTATTCGCGGGTGGCGCTGGAGTCCGTGCGGCAACGTTATTTCTCCGGAAGTCGTGCCTATCCGGAAAAGGCCTTCGATGGCGGACCGTTCCATGCCTATTTCTACGGCCTGCTGAAGGCGAACGCGGACTATGTGGTTCATATGGACAGCGACATGCTGTTCGGCGGCGGCAGCCAGGTCTGGCTTGAGGAGGCGATCGGCTGGCTGAAGACGACGCCGGACGCGCTGTTCGCCGGACCACTTCCAGGTCCGCCCCGCGCTGACGGCACACTCGGCGATTTGCATGGAGCGTTCCCGGGGCTGACCGATATCCAACCGCCCGAGCGGCTGGCCACCGCCTACCCGGCCTACCGCTTCCGTACCGTGAGCACGCGGATCTTCGTTCTCGATCAGAACAAATTCGATGCGTCGATCGGCGCACTGGGCCTGGTCCGTCCCGATCTCCGGCGCCGGCTCCGCGCAAAATTGTTTCGACAGTCGCCACTGACGATGCCGGCCGAGGAGATCATCTCCGCCGCCATGATCCGCAACGGGCTTTCCCGCATAGACCTTCTCGGTTCAGGAGCCGGGCTCTACTCGCTCCATCCACCGTATCGCACGGATAGATTCTATCGGGAATTGCCACATCTGATCGCACGAATCGTGGCCGGCGCCATACCGGACGCCCAGCGCGGCGACTATGATGTCAATTCAAGCATGTTCGACTGGACGGAGGCACTTCGGCAGAAGACCGTCGGCCGCCGCCTTGCCCGCGCCGCACGTGCGCTGCTGTCGAGCTAAGCATCCACACCTCACCGCCCGACGCGCGCTCGCACTCAATTGGCGGCAGCCGCCTGATAGAGGCGGTCGCGCAACCAGGCATGACCTGCGTCCTCCTGGTTGCGCGGGTGCCATAGCGCGAGGATGCGTGCGGGCGGCAGATCGAGCGGCGGAGGGATGAGATCGAGCTCGTGGGCGAAGCGCATCAGAAATCGCCGCGGCAGGGTGCAGATGCAATCGCTGTGCGCAAGGATGACCGGCGCCAGCGCATAGGTCTGGATCGAGACGGCGACGCGCCTGGAGCGGCCGAGCGCGCTCAGCGCGTCGTCGACCAGACCGGCAAAGCCGCCGCCGTCCGCGGAGATCAGCAGATGGTCGAGCTCACAAAACGTGTCGAGACCGAGCGGGCCTGTTCCGCGCGGGTGGCCCTTCCGTTGCGCGGTGAGGAAGCTGTCCTCGAACAGCGGTCGCTGCATCAGCTCGCCGCTGATCCGGTCGGTGCCCGTGACCAGAATATCGATCTCGCCACGTTCGAGACGATCGACGATGTCGGGCGTGGGGTGGACGAGCGCGAGCCGCGTGCGCGGAGCCATCGCCGTTAGCTGCGCAACGAAACCTGGCGCCAGCGTCACGGCCGGATTCTCGTGAATGGCAACGACAAAGGTGCGCTGGTCTCTTGCGGGATCGAAGGCGGCCGGTCCCTCCACCATCCGGCGCAGCCTGCCGAGCACCTCGGCAAGTTCCGTCTGCAGCTCCATGGCCCGCGTCGTCGGCACCACGCCGCGGCCCGCCGCCGCAGGCACGAACAGCTGGTCGGCGAATACCTGCCGCAGCCGGTTCAGCCGGGCCGACAGCGCCGGCTGCCCGATGTTCAGCCGCGACGCCGCGCGCGTGACGTTGCGCTCGCGCAGCAGCGCCTCCAGAGCGAGCAGCAGGCCGAGGTCGATCTCGGCGAGATCGGAATCATCGGCCGGCCGGCCCGGACTGCGTTCGACATCCGCCATCGATGCATCCTCCGTCTGAGGGCGAACAAGCGCGGCCGAATGAGCCGCGAAGAGAAAGGCTTAAGGCCTTCACGCGGCCATGAAAAGGCAGACCGCCGGAAGACCGGATATCACCGGCATCGATGAGACGTATCGAGCCGACCGCCCTCCCGCGAGCGCAGCCCGGCTCGTACCTCACAGCCACGGCGGCAGGTCCGGGACGTCGGCAATCACGCCGCGCCGGGCGCCGATCGAAGCGGAGGACGGCTCAGTGACGAAGACTTATCACATCGGCGATGCAGCCATCACGCGGATCGACGAATTGGCGTTGGCAGCCTTTCAGTTCGACGCGCTCTATCCCGGCGCGGACCCGGAGGCACTGCAGCGCCGGCAGGCGCGGCTCGAGGCAGGTTCATTCGATCCTGCGACCGGCACATTCATCCAGAGTATCCATAGTTGGCTCGTCAAAACGCCGCACCACACGATCCTGATCGATACGGCCACCGGCAACGACAAGAACAGGCCCGACATACCGCCGCTGCACCGGCTCAACGAACCTTTCCTCGCGCGGCTCGCAGCTGCGGGCATCACGCCTGAAGATGTCGACTACGTGCTCCTCACCCACGTTCACGCCGATCATGTCGGCTGGAACACGAGGCTCGTCGATGGTCGCTGGATGCCGACGTTCCCCAATGCGAGCTACATCTTCTCTCGTATCGAGCAGGCCTATGGCGAGAGCCTGGCTAATGGCGACGAGCCGGCAGCGGATCCCGCATTGGGCCCTGCCCTGCGAAAGCCCGCCGATCGCGTCTATGACGACAGCGTGCGGCCGGTGATCGATGCCGGCCTGGCGCGGCTGGTGACGGTCGATGGCAGCGAGGTCCTTGAGGGAATTTCGTTCACCGCGACGCCAGGCCATAGCATCGACCATGCCTCCATCCGTCTCGTGTCGCGCGGCGAGAGAGCGCTGTTCGCGGGCGACGTGATGCACCACCCACTGCAGGTCTACGAGCCGTCGCTCAATTCCTGCTTCTGCGAATTCCCGGAAGCGGCGCTCCGCTCGCGCAACATCGTGCTCGAAGACGCGGCCGAGAGCGGCGCGACCGTCTTCACCACCCATTTCGCGCAGTCCTCCGCCGGCCGCATCACCCGCAGCGGCGAGCGCTTCGCCTGGCAATTCCTCTGACTGAAAGGAGAATGACGATGGACCAGAACGTTCTTGCACAAGGATACAAACCCGACCTCGTGGTCGAGGATTTCATGATCCCGAGCGACACCGTCGGCATTTCGCTTCACCTTCGCAACAAGCGCGCTAGGGCACAAAAGAGTTTCCCTGCCGAGCGGACCGTCTTGCTGGTTCATGGCGCGACCTATTCCTCGGCAAGCCTTTTCGATGTGCCGCTTGGCGGCCGGTCCTTCATGGATCATCTCGCCGCCCAGGGCTACGATGTCTTCGCGCTCGACGTGCGCGGCTATGGCGGATCGACCCGGCCGCCGGAGATGGACGCGCCAGCGCAGGACTCGGCGCCCCTTGTTCGCACCGATGTCGCGGTGCGCGACCTCGCCAGCGCGGTCGAGCATATCCTTGCACGTCGCGGCATCCCGCGCCTGAATCTCGTCGCGATGTCCTGGGGCGGATCGGTCGCCGGTGCCTATACCGCTGACAATAACGAGAAGGTCCAAAAGCTCGCACTGATCGCGCCGCTGTGGCTGCTGAACGCCCCCGCTCCGATCGATTCCGGCGGCGCGCTCGGCGCCTACCGCAAGGTCCCCGTGCTCGATTTCAGGGAGCGCTGGCTCGCGGCTGCGCCGGAAGCCGCCCGCGTGAACCTGATCCCGGAGGGCTGGTTCGAGCGCTGGGCCGAGGCCTCGCTCGCAACAGATCCACAAGGCAACGCCGGGCGCCCTCGCGTGATGCGCGCGGTGAACGGTCCGATCCAGGATATCCGCGATTACTGGGGCGCCGGCAAAGCGTTCTATGACGCGCATGACATTCGCGTTCCGGTGCTGCTCGTTCACGCCGAATGGGACCGCGACGTGACCACGGCCTCGACCCAGGATTTCTTCCGCTCGCTCACAGCGGCGCCATACCGGCGTTGGGTGGAGATCGGCGAAGGCACCCATATGGTGCTTCTGGAAAAGAACCGTATGCAGGCCTTCGACGCCATCAGTCAGTTCCTGGCCGAGCGCGACACCCAGGGAACTCCGTCATCCAGTTGATGCACCGGATCCAGAACGTCGGTGGAACCGAGCCCGTTGCAGGAACGTCGACGGCGGCGCGTCGTTGGTCCGTGTTCAAAACTGGAGGATGGACATGAAGATCGTTCCAAGCATTGGCATCATCGCGGCGGTCGTCGCGGCGAGTGCGGTGGCAACCCCGAGCTTCGCGCAAGGCCCTGGTCCCTGCACGAGCTCAGGCAGCTACGCCGTCGGCGCAGAGGGTCCCGCCATGAGCGGCGGTCAGTTGATGGCCGGCGTGGGAGATTGTCGCCACCACCGCCACGCGAGGTGGCGCGACAGCTACGGCTATTATCAGGCGCCGGCCCGCGGCTATTATGACCGCGGCTACTACGATCGCGGATATGGATATGACGGCCCGGGCGTCACGATCGGCGTTGGTCCCGATCGCTGGTGAGAAGAGAGGAGAGAGGCCGCCGTCAAGGCGGTCTCTTTCGTTGGACGAGGACCGCAACGGGCTTACGGGGCCAGGGTCTTGGCGAGTGGAGAGGCCCCCTTCAACCCTCCACC
This sequence comes from Bradyrhizobium sp. USDA 4472, assembly GCF_054058595.1. Lineage (NCBI taxonomy): Bacteria > Pseudomonadati > Pseudomonadota > Alphaproteobacteria > Hyphomicrobiales > Nitrobacteraceae > Bradyrhizobium > Bradyrhizobium sp. USDA 4472. Next base: position 3,991,384 of record NZ_JBSSAM010000001.1, on the reverse strand, counting down.
CGATACAACCGCCACCGCGCCGGCACGCCCTTGAGCTGGTGGCTGCCGTGATCCCTGAGGCGGATTTGGGATTGCGCTGCGAGCAGGTCCTTCACCGCGCTCGAGATCAGGACCTCGCCGGCGCGCGCCTTGGCGGCAACGCGGGTGCCGATGTGGAAGGCGAGACCGACCATCTCGCCGCCGCTGATCGTGTATTCGCCGGCGTGCAGGCCGACCCTGATGTCGAGGCCGAGCGTGCGCACGGCCTTGCGGATCGCGGTCGCGCAATTGATGCCGGCGGTCGGCGCCTTGAAGGTCGCGAGCACGCCGTCGCCGGTCGTCACGACTTCCTTGCCGCGCGACGACTTCAGCTCCTTGCGGACCGCGGCGTAATAGAGGCCCATCACCTTGGTCCAGCGCGCATCGCCGAGCTTGGCGGCCTTTGCCGTGGAGCCCACGATGTCGACGATCAGGATCGTGGCGAGCGCCTGCTTGAGCTCGGCGCTGCCATTGGCGGATTTGCGCCGGGCCACGATGGCACCGCTTAGCGGTTCATAGTCATGGCTGCGCCGTCGCGCGATCGCGGACTTGGTGTAATCCCTGGCGCGCTGCGCGGTACCGCAACGGATCGTCTTCTCCTGCGGCAGATGCGTCCAGTAAACCTTGCGGCTCTTGCCTGCGCCCTGAACCTCAACAGCGCCCCATTTCAGGAACACCGCCGAGCCGACCCGCCGCACACACCACGCCTTCGACGTGTATCCTGATACGTTCGACTGATGAAGACCGATGCGGAGGAATTTGGGCATGAGCTTGCGGGCCAACCGCTGGACCATTCTGCGGACCTGGAGCGTAGTTGGACGCTCGCGCCTTGGCAACAGCGCGCGCCTGAGCAGTGCTGCCGTTACGCCCCCGCGCCGGCCTCAAACGCAAACAGCTCGATCGGCTCGCTGAAGCCGCGGACGGCGTGCTGGCCGACACGCTCGAGCGCAAACTCCGGCGTGACCAGTTCGGCAAAGTCGCGCGACAGCAGCACCGGCTTGCCGACCTGCTTGGTGAGCGCCTCGAGCCGCGAGGCCATGTTGACGGCGGGACCGATCACGGTGAAGTCGAGCCGGCTGGTCGAACCGATATTGCCGTACATGACGTCCCCGACATGGACGCCGATGCCGTAGTTCAGCGGCGCACGGCCCGTGCCCTGGTTGCGCTCGTTCAGCGCAGCCATCGCCTGACGGGCCTCGGTGACGGCGCGCAAGAGATTGGCACAGGCCTTGGGCTGGCTGAGCGGAAAGATCGCGAGCAGGCCGTCGCCGATGAACTTCAGGATCTCGCCGCCATGCCGCGCGATCGGCTCGGACATCGCGTCGAAATAATCGTTGAGCAGATCGATGACGTCGTCGCGCGGCCAGTTGTCGGAGATCTTCGTGAAATCGCGCAAGTCGCAGATCATGATCGCGGCGCGCACCGTCGTGCCGGTGCCGCGCCGTGTGGCACCGGCGAGAATCAGCTCACCGGCATGGGACCCGACATAGGTCTCCAGCAGCGTGCGGGCCAGGCGGTTCTTGATGCGGATCTCGCTGACCAGCGCCAGCACCGGCAGCACACTCTTGAGAGCGGCGAGGTGCGAATCGTCGAAACCGCCGGGCCTGTCGGTCGCGAACGTGATGAGATGGCGCTTGCCAAGCGTGTGGTAGAGCGGCCAGGCGACGTAGTCGGTGAGGCCCTTGGCCCGCATCTCGTCATAGAGCGCATGCTTGCGGCCGAGTGCCGGATCGCGTTCGAGATTCTCGCGCACTTCAGTGGCGCCATCGATCAGCTCGTTGGCGGGGCTGCCGATATATTCCGAGCGCTCCCTCACATCGAAGTCGACCCGCCCGATCTCGGCCTCGCGCATGCCGTCGGACCACATGATGCGGGCCCCCAAGCCATTGCGGATGCTGGATCTGGACATGAAGCGTCGCCCGCTTGAGGGGAATGCCGGCCTGCTGGAGGCGGATGCACATTTCGGCAAAGATGTTGTCGATGAAGCGCTGGTCGCGCGTGCCGTTGGTCAGCCAATCGACGACGCCGGCGGCATGCGTGGCGGCGGGAATCCTGTCTGGCGCGTTCATATCCTGGCCTTCATCATCATCCCCGCAGATATCGTGTTCCGGATCGGCCGCGTCAACCTGGCCAGTTGCACGGATTGTTCGCACCCGAAAGGATCGTCACCTAGCCGACCAGCCGGATCGACCCCAGCACAGCCAACCCCGAAACGAGCGTCAACCTGGACGCCGCGGTGAGCTCGAGCTTCAGTGTGCTGCCGCCGGGAATGACAAATGCCTCGCTATCGAGACCAATGCCGCAATCGCCTGATACCGCATAGACCAGATGGGTACCGGCGGTGAGCGGCCGCTCGCAGGGCTCCCGGAGCGCCAAAAGCTCGATCTCCGCCGCACCGCGCCGCGCCATCAGATTGACGACCTCGACCGGGCCGGCTTCGAGCTCCGTCACGATCTCCATCTCGCCTGCGAAGCGGACGGTGGTGAACGGTTCGCGCTCGTCGAATTGCTGCCCCGGCGCTTTCAGCACCAGCCCGCGCCCGCCGACCACCATCTGCAGGCGATCGATATCAGGCATGTGGGAGAACGGGCCCGGCGCCACGATCGGCGTGGCAGCAAAGCGCCACAGCAGGCTGTCCCAATCCTTCTCGGTCGTACCGGGCCGATGCGCATCCGCGATATCGGTCAAGATGCCACCACCGTTCTTCCATGGCGAGCGGGTGTAGTCTTCGGATTTCAGCAGCGTGGTTTTCATGTGATCGCCCACGGGAACGAATGCCTCCGTCATCTCAGCGGCTATTTCCTGCCGCTGTCATAGACCTTCATGCCGGCCGCGGGATCGAGATCGGTTTCGGTCGCCTCCGTAACGCGCGCCATCATCATGTAGAAGCCGAGCGTGACGATGGACTCGACGATCTCCTGATCGCTGAAATGTGCGCGAGCAGCCGCGAAGATCGCGTCGGGCACGCGGACGTTCTCGATCACCTCGCGGCCGAATGTCAGCAAGGCTCGCTCCGCCTCGTTCAGCGCTGCGGCACTGTAATCGCCGCGTCCCACCGCATCGACCTGGGCCTGCGTGCAGCCGACGCCGAGCGCGATCGGCACATGCTGGCGCCACTCATAGGCGCCGCCTTCGAGCTGGGCGGCCTGCAAGATCAAAAGCTCGCGGTTGACGGCGGAGAGCTTCTGCTTGTGCAGGATCGAATGGCCGAGACGCATCGCCGGGATCATGTTGGCCTCGGCATGGGCCATCATGCGAAAGATGTTGAGCTTGACCGGCATGCGGTCGAAGGCGGCACGGATGTCGCCGCTCGTCGTCTCCGGATCAATCAGGGGCAGCCTTGCCACGGTTTTCTCCCTTGGGTGGACAGCCATGCCTGTTGACTAACGACCGATCGTTTCGCTAGTCAACCGCCGCGACGATCGAGCTCAAGTGAGCGGGTCGACACCGGGAGCGCGGGCATGAGCCGCATCTTCGGCGCGGTGCGCCAGAACGGATATGTGGTGCGGGACATCCACGCCGCGATGACGCACTGGATCGACGTGATGGGCGTCGGTCCCTGGTATTACATGGACCGGGTCAAGACCGACTGGTTCCGTCATCGCGGCCAGGACTCTTTCGTCGAGATGAGCATTGCGCTCGCCAATTCCGGCGATCTCCAGATCGAGCTGATCCAGCAGCGCAACGATGCGCCTTCGCTTTACAAGGAGTTTCTGGACGCCGGCCATGAAGGCCTCCAGCACATGTCGTACTGGAGCCACCACTACCAGGCGCTCTACGACAAGGCGATCGGGCTCGGCTACAGGATCGGCCACGAGGGCCAGATCGGCGGTGACAAGGGACGCTTCGCCTATTTCGACACGCAGGCGCATCCGGGCACGATCATCGAGATCTCCGACATCAGCGGCACCAAGGGACCGTTCTTCGAAAAGATAAGGCAGGCGGCTTTGAGCTGGGACGGCACGCGGCCGATCCGAGAAGTCGGTGGCGCGGCGTCATAGGCTTCCTCGCTCGCCGAACGACAGGACGAGCCACGCCGTTGCCGGCCGCGCGATCCGTGCTAGCGTGTCCCCCATCCCGTCCCAGAATTCGGCGAGGCAAGCATGTCTGCGACTGACAAGGTTTTCGCCGGCTCGGTCCCAATACTCTACGACGAATATCTGGTTCCGCTGATCTTCTCCGTCTATGCCGACGACCTTGCCAGACGCATCGCCGCGCTGTCGCCCACGGACCTGCTCGAGATCGCAGCAGGCACCGGGGCGGTGACGCGCGCCGTGGCGGCACGGCTGCCTGCCGATATCCGCTATGTCGCGACTGACCTCAACGAGCCGATGCTCGCGGTCGCAAAGCAGCGTCAGGGGGAAGATCCCCGCATGTCCTGGCGTCAGGCCGATGCGCTGGCCCTGCCCTTCGACGATTCCACGTTCGACGTCGTCTGCTGCCAGTTCGGCGCCATGTTCTTTCCGGATCGCAGCAAAGGTTACGCCGAGGCGCAGCGGGTGTTGAAGCCTGGTGGTACCTACCTGTTCAGTGTCTGGGACCGCATCGAGGACAATATGTTCGCGGATGATGCGACCGTCGCGCTCGGCAAGATGTTTCCCGACAATCCGCCGCTGTTCCTGGCGCGGACGCCGCACGGCTATCACGACAAGGCCGTCATCAAGGCCGATCTCGAACGCGCGGGCTTCAAGGCTATCTCGATCGAGACGCTGACGGCGATGAGCCGCGGGCCGAGCGCTGACTATGTCGCGATCGCGTATTGCCAGGGCACGCCGCTGCGCGGCGAAATCGAGGCCAGGGATGCAAGCAAGCTCGAGGCCGCGACCGACGCCGTTGCCGAGGCGATCCGAAAACGCCACGGCTCGGGGCCGGTTGAGGCGAAGATTCAGGCCTTGGTGATCACGGCACGGCCGTGAAGCGAGGCCGTGGACCTCATCAGGCGCTTACCAGAAGCTCCGCTGCATCGGCTGTGGCGGCTGAAAGTACTGGTACTGGCCGGCACGGCGGCGCGGACTGACGGGTTGCGGATCGCGCTGCCCAAAGAAGAAGAAGCCGTTTCCGCCGTAGCCGCCGCCCCAGCCATCGTCGCTCGCCATTTCCACCGGCGGCGCGGTCGGCTTGCGGGTGATGAAGCCGCCTTGCGGATGGTTGCTCAGCACCGCGACGAACTCCGTGCGGTAGTTTGTCTCGCCGCTGAGCGGCTCGTCCGAGACGATGATCGACGAGCGCGGCAACGCGGTCGGCCCGATACGATCCCACACCTCCTGCGGGATGGTGATGCGGTCGAGCGCGTCCTTGGCGCTATCGCCGTCGTCGATGGAGACGACGCTCCAGCGCAGGCCCTTGTCGCTCTTCGCCATGGCCGTGAAGATGTGCGTGCCGAGCGGCTCGTCGGGATTGCGGATGGTGACGGGAACCTCGATGCTGTTGTCGAACACCTCGCCACCGCCATCCGGCGCCGGCTTGTGCGTGTTGCGGCGCACGTAAAGCTTCTGCGTTGCACGGCTGATGTAGACCGAGACCGGCTCCATCGCGAGTTTTGCGTCCGTCGCGGCCTTCACGGCCTCGGCCTTCTTGGCCGCGGCGGCCTTGAAGGCCTCCTTGGTGGCGGCAACGGCATCACGCTTGGGCTGCGCGGCAGCCTTGGCGGCCTCGAGCTGGGTTGCGGCATCCGTAGCCTTGGTCGCAGCCTTCTGCTTCAGCTCGTCGGCCTTTGCCTTGGCCTGGTCGGTCCTGGCGTTCGCGACCAGCTTGTCGGCATAGGCGTTCTCGGCGTCGGCGCGGGCCTTCTGCTGCTCGAGCTTGCGCAGCGAAGCGGGCAGCGATTGCGCCTCCTTCGCTGCCGCTGCGGCGGCCTTCTTGGCTTCATCGGCCGCGCTGATGGCCTCCTCCGCCTCGGCGGAGAGCTTGTCGGCACGCGCCGGAACCGCAGCGATGGCCTCCTTGCTCGGCACAAACAGCGAGGGATGCGAGAAATCGACCGGAGCGGCGTCGTTCGGCGAGATGATGACGCGCATTCCGATGCTGGTCTTGTCGAACAGGCTCTCGGCGAAACCGAAGGGCATGCGCACGCAGCCGTGCGAGGCGGCGTAGCCGGGCAGCGGCCCGCCGTGCAACGCGATGCCGTTCCAGGTAATGCGCTGCATGTTCGGCATCCAGGCATCGTCATACATGGTCGAGTGGTGATCCCTGTCCTTCTCGACGACGGCAAAGACGCCGGCGGGCGTCTCGCGTCCGGTCGTGCCGGTCGAGACCGGCGCACGCAGGATCCAGCCCTCGGAATCGTAGAAGGTCACCTGCTGGCTCTTGAGCGACACGATCGCCATGATCGGCTCGCCCGCTTCGCGCGGCGCCACCGCCTCGGCGGCCTGGCGCGGCTGCTTGGCGGCGAGGATTTGGCTGGGGGCGGCCAGAGCGACCGCCGCCGCGAACATCACAATTCCGGGGCCCCCCCAACGCCGCATCACCCGATTGGACTGCGCCGTCGTCATCAGGTCTTTCATGCCATTCCCCGGTTGCCTGTCCGCACTTGGTCCATCATCGGTCACATTGCGATCTCTGGATTAAGAATTCGCAGCCACCATCCGTTCCGTATTTGGCGATATTCGGTCCGTTCCGCGACGAAACTCTCTTATACGAGCGTCCGCGTGGGCGGAAGGCGGTTCACGACCGAGCTGTCCGGAGCCGGCGGTGGCAGAGGCGGGCTGCGGCGGAATGTCCGCTTTTAGAGGGGGGCACAGGTGTGACCGGAATCACAGAGAATTGCGTCGGCAGCGCGCCGGAGTGCTGGTCGGGTCAAACCTCGAGCCATTCCTGCCGCACCGCGGCGTTGGCCTTGAGCTCGTCAGGCGTGCCCTCGAATACCACGCGGCCGTGGCCCATGATGTAGACGCGCTTGGAGATACGCATGGCGATCGACAGCTTCTGCTCGACCAGGAGAATGGCGACGCCGGCCTGCGCGATGCGCGCGATGAGATCGCCGACCTGCTGCACGATCAGCGGCGCGAGACCCTCGGTGGGCTCGTCGATCATGATCAGGTCGGGGTCGCCCATCAGCGTCCGGCACGTCGTCAGCATCTGCTTCTCGCCGCCGGACAGCACGCCCGCTGCCGTATCGGCGCGCGCGGCGAGATTCGGGAACATGTCGAGCATATCCTGGAGGCGCCATTTGCCGGGACGGCGCGTATCCTTGACACCGAGCACGAGATTTTGGCGAACCGTCAGGCTCGGGAAGATATCGCGATGTTCAGGCACATAGCCGAGCCCGAGGCGCGCGATCTTGTAGCTCGGCAGGCCCGCGATGTCCTTGCCCTTGAAGCGGATCGTGCCTTGCGGGGCGACCTCTCCCATGATCGCCTTGACCGTGGTGGAACGGCCGACGCCGTTGCGACCCAGCAGGCTCACGACCTCCCCGGCGCCGACGTCGAGGTCGACGCCCTGGAGGATGTGGCTCTTGCCGTAATAGGCGTGGAGATCCCTGACCTCGAGCATCAGTGCGCTTCCTCGCCGAGATAGGCTTCCTTGACCTTGGGATCGCGCCGGATCTCTTCCGGCGTGCCCGAGGCGATGATGTGGCCGTAGACCAGCACCGAGATGCGGTCGGCGAGACCGAACACGACGCTCATGTCGTGCTCGACGATGACGAGCGTCTTGCCTTCGGTCAGCCGGCGGATCAGTGCTACGGCACGGTCGGTCTCGGCGTGGCTCATGCCCGCGGTCGGCTCGTCCAGCATGACGACGGTGGCGCCGCTCGCGATGGTGATGCCGATCTCCAGCTCGCGCTGCTCGGCGTAGGTGAGCAGCCCGGCCGGAACGTCACGCCGGTGCGTCAGATGAATATCGTCGAGAATCCGGGCCGTGCGCTCGCGCACTTCGCTCAGGCTGTCGACGTTCTTCCAGAACGCGTAGCGCTGTCCCGTCGCCCACAGCACGGCGCAACGGACGTTCTCCCATACCGTCATGCGCGCGAACACGTTGGTGACCTGGAACGAGCGCGACAGGCCGCGGCGGTTGATCTCGAACGGCCGAAGGCCGGAGATCAGATCCCCGTTCAGCCTCACCTCGCCCGAGGTCGGCGGGATGTGGCCGCTGATCAGGTTGAAGGTCGTCGACTTGCCTGCGCCGTTCGGGCCGATGATGGCATGGCGCTCACCCTTGGCGACGCTGAGATTGAGATCGCGGATGATGCCGACATTGCCGAAGCGCTTTTCGACGGCACGGACTTCGATCGCTGCAGAGATCGCTCCGCTCATGCCAGATACCCCCGGTCACGCGCCACCGTCGCAGCCTTGTCCCATGCCTCCGCGATCCGCCGCCAGGCCAGCCGCGCGACGACGAAACCGCCGCCGACGAGAATTGCCGCGGCGAGCCAGGTCACCGGCGATGTCGCAATAAAGGGGACGCCGAACAGGTTGATGGGATCGCCGCCGGAGAAACGCGCGACGCTCTCGATTGCGAGGATCACGCCGCAAGCCAGGGCAACCGTCGGGACCACAGCGACGAGATAGGACGGGATCACCGTCCACAGCGTTCCGGCGCGGATCAGCGGCCGATGCATCATCACCAGGCCGGCAATGCCGCCCGGCGAGTACATCACGATGCCGATGAAGATGATGCCGAAATAGAGCTGCCAGGCCGTGGTGAGATTGGTCAGCCCCAGTTGCAGATAGGTGACGAGGATGGCGCCCAGGATCGGGCCGAAGAAGAATGCGGTACCGCCGATGAAGGTCGAGAACAGCACGAGGCCGGACTGGATCGCGCCGAGATAGGCGGAGTTCGCGATCTCGAAGTTGATCGCGGCCAGACCACCGGCGATGCCGGCGAAGAACCCGGCAAAGCAGAAGGCGATGTAGCGCACGACGTGCGGATCGTAGCCGATGAACTGGACGCGCTCCGGATTGTCGCGGACTGCGTTGCAGATCCGCCCGAGCGGCGTCCGCGTCAGCGCGTACATCGCGATCGCCGACAGCACGAGCCAGAACGCGATCAGGTAATAGACCTGAAGCTGCGGTCCGAACGACCAGCCCAGCATCTTCGGCAGCGCGGTGCGGTCCGTGGTGATGCCGGACTCGCCGCCGAACACCGAGCGCAGGATCAGCGAGGAGGACGCCACGAGTTCACCGATGCCGAGCGAGATCATCGCAAACACCGTGCCGGCGCGCTTGGTCATGACCCAGCCGATGATGACGGCAAAGGCGAGGCCGCCGAGCCCGCCGAACAACGGGATGAACGGCAGCGGGATCGGCCAGCCATGCGACACCACCGCATTCATCATGTGGCACGCGGCGAAACCGCCGAGCCCATAGTGCACGGCGTGGCCGAACGAGAGCAGGCCGGTCTGGCCAAGCAGGATGTTGTAGGACAGCGCGAACACGATCGCGATGCCGATCAGGCTGAACGAGGTCAGCGAGCCGCCCGACGGGAAAATCATCGGCAGCACGATCAGCGCGAGCATGCCGAGCAGCCAGACGCCGTAGAAGCGCAGGCCGGCAGCGGGCTCTGCCGCCATTTTGGAGGTCGAGGTCGCGGCAGTGGTCATGTTTCACGCGTCCCCATCAGGCCCATGGGGCGTACGATCAGAATGAGCACCAGCAGGACATAGGGAACGATGGGTGCGACCTGCGCGATCGTGACGTTCCAGATATCGGTGAGAACGGAGGGACCCGAGGACGGATCGAGCGGGCCGAAGGCACTCGCCAGCGAGCCATCGAGCGCCACTGCGAAGGTCTGGACCAGTCCGATGACGAGCGAGGCGATGAAGGCCCCAGGCAACGAGCCGAGCCCGCCGAACACGATGACCACGAACAGGATGGGGCCGAGCGAGGCGGCCATGTCGGACTGCGTCACCAAAGCAGGACCTGCAATGACGCCGGCAAGGCCGGCCAGCGCGCTACCGACCCCGAACACCGCCATGAAGACGCGTCCGACATTGTGGCCGAGATGCCCGACCATGTGCGGATGCGTCAGCGCCGCCTGCACGATGAGGCCGACGCGGGTGCGCTTGAGCACGATCAGCAGCACCACGAAGATGATGACCGACACCGCCAGCATGAAGATCTTGTAGGCGGGATAGTTGGTCGAGAAGATCGTGAAGGCCGGGAAATCGAGCAGCGCCGGCACGCGATAGTCGAGCGGGCTCTTGCCCCAGATCATCGAGACGATCTCCTCGATCGCGAACGCCAGACCAAACGTCAGCAAGAGCTCGGCGACATGGCCGTGCTTGTGGGTGTTGCGCAGGCCATAGCGCTCCACCGCCATGCCGATGGCGCCGACCAGCAGCGGGGCCAGCACCAGCGCCGGCCAGAAGCCGATCCATTTCGTGAGCTGGAAGCCGAAGAAGGCGCCGAGCATGTAGAAGCTGGCATGGGCGAAGTTGAGCACGCCCATCATGCTGAAGATCACGGTCAGCCCGCTCGACAGCAGAAACAGCAGCATGCCGAACAGCACGCCGTTCAGGGTCGAAATGACAATGAGTTCAAGCACAGCGCACTCATGGCTATCCGGTGCCGCCGGGCCCCGGTGAATATCGTCCAACCGATCAAGGCATTCCGGCCGCCGTCTTCCCGCAAGGCCGTAACGGCTCGCGGGAAGATGACGTGCGTCGAGATTAGGGTCGCGTCATCTTGCAGGTCGTGGAGACCATGGCCTGCGGCGTATCAATGCGGGAGACGATATGCCAGCCCCAACCGGTATTTTCCTCGTCGAACGGCTCATTTGCGGCGGGCTTGCCGAAGGAGGAAATGTAGATCGGCTGGAAGAACTGGTGATCGTCCTTGCGCATGATGCCCTGGCCGCCATCGAGGACCTCGAACTTCATATCCTCGAGCGCCGCCGCGACCTTCACGGGGTCGATCGAGTTGGCCTTCTCAGCCGCCGCCTTGAACATGCGCATCTCGTTGACCGCACGCGGATACCAGAGCGACAAATTGACCTTGGCGCGGAAGGCTTTCTCGAAGTCCATCGCGGCCTGGTTGCCCGAATTGGGGATGCCTTCGCTGATCTGGAAGACCTGGTGATCGAGACCGGTCTGCTTGATCGCCGTGGGACCGCCGGCGCCGCCGGCGTAATACGTATACCAATTGACCTTCAGGCCGGCGTCGGCCGCAGCCTTGAGCAGCAGCGCGAAGTCCTGGCCCCAATTGCCGGTGACGACGCTGTCGGCGCCTGATGCCTTGATCTTGGCGATATAGGGCGAGAAGTCCGTGACCTTGAGCAGCGGATGCAACTCGTCGCCGACGATCTGGATGTCGGGCCGCTTTGCGGCCAGCATCTTGCGCGCGTCCGAGCGTACCGACTGGCCGAACGAATAGTCCTGGTTGATCAGGTACACTTTCTTGATCGACGGAACGTCCTTCATGTAGTTCGTGAGCGCTTCCATCTTGATGTCGGAGCTGGCGTCCCAACGGAAATGCCAGAAGCTGCACTTCTCGTTGGTCAGGCTCGGATCGACGGCGGCGTAGTTGAAATACAGGACTTCCTTGCCGGGATTGCGCGTGTTGTGCTTGGTGACGAAGTCTTCCAGTGCGGCGGCGACGGAAGAGCCGTTGCCCTGCGTGACGTAGTGGGCGCCGGCGTCGATCGCCTTCTGCGCCTGCACCAGGCTTTCCTGCGGATTGGTCTTGTTGTCCAGCGGCAGGATCTCGACCTTGTGGCCGAGGATACCGCCCTTGGCGTTCAGCTCGTCGGCCAGATACTGGAACGTCTTGAGACCACCCTCGCCGACGCTGGCGCCTCCGCCGGAGAGCGGATCGATATAGCCGATCTTGATCGTGTCCTCAGCCGACGCTGCATGACCGAGCATCGGGGCGATCACGGCAATGGCCAAAGTAAGCTTGCGCATCTTTTCGTTTCCTCGCTGGCTATCGACTTTAGTCGTTGGGCTTTTTTGCGCATGCTTCAGCGCAATTTCATGGCTCTAATGAGCAGAACGAACTGTGCTTTTCAAGCGCAACGGAACATGGCTGCGGCCACCCGCCATGAAATGTGATGCGGCTATCCGTCTCGTCCTTCCGCATTCCGCGACAAGGAATAGAACGCGAGCGGCAGACGGCGCGCGCTACAAGGTGCGATAGTCCGCGATCGGCGAAAGGTCGGGCGTGAAACCAAGTCCCGGTTCCTCGCCGAGGGCGATCATACCGTCTGTCACATCGGTGACGGCGCCGCAGAACAGATCGCGCAGCGGATTGTCGTTGGCATCGACCTCGAGCCAGCCGTCACCGCCGATGCCGGCGAGCAGATGCGCTGAGGCCAGCAGACCGATGCCGCCGCCGAGATAGTGCGGGCAGAAGGTCTTGCCCGATTGCAGAATGCCGCGTGCGAGGCCGGCGCAGGCGCTGAGGCCGCCCCATTTCGCGATATCGGGCTGAACCACGTCGAGCACGTCTTCAGCCAGGACTTCTCGGAATCCCTCCGCGCTGGAGATGTTCTCGCCCGCCGCAATCGGCATCGTGGCCTTCATACGCAGCTTGCGCCACTCCTCGCGCGGGCGGTCGGCGCGGATCGGCTCCTCCAGCCAGCGCAGATCGAACGCGGCAAGCCGCGGCAGCATCTGCAGCGCCTGATCGACCGACCAGCCCTGGTTTGCGTCGGTGGCGAGCATGCCCACTCCGACGATGGCGCGCAGCGCGGAGAGATTGGCAAGGTCGGTCTCGGCACCGAAACCGACCTTCAGCTTCAGCGCGCGATGTCCCCGCTCGAGCGCGGCCTCGGCCGTCCGCGCGGCGCCGCCGGGATTGATGCCACTGGCATAGACCTTGATCCTGCTTGACCGGCCTCCGAGCAGCCGCCACAGCGGCAAGCGCTGACGGCGCGCCGAGAGATCCCACAAAGCGAGATCGATTCCCGATATTCCTTGCGCAAACGGGCCGGGCTCCCCGCATTGAAGTGCGAGGACCTCGGTACCTCCGGTGAGAGCCTCGAAAGCTCGAGCCGGGTCGCTGAACTCGCGGCCAATGAGGCCCGGCGCAAGCACTTCATTGACCAGCCGGGCGCGATGTTCCGCGCCCGGTGCGGGGAAGTTGGACCAGGCCTCGCCCCATCCCTCGACCCCGTCTTCGTCAACGACGCGAACGAAGACGGCGGGACGGTTGAGCATCTTGCCGAACGACGTCACCACCGGCGTCGCCAGCGGATAGCGATAGCAGAACGCCTCGATCGAACGGATGGTGAAGCTATCAGTCATGATGCAGATCCTGCGAGACCACGCGCAGGCTAGCATCTCAGTTGGTGCGCGCGAAGTCACCTTCGTGCCCGGCATCTGCGAAACCCGGAAGCGCGCCCTCCACGGCGTGCCTATGCACCCAGCGCCTTGCGATTGAACGTCCGCAGGAATCGCAGCGACAGCGTCCGCACATTCGCGACGTTCAGCAGCCACGCAGCAATGGCGTAAGCAAGACCGCCGGCAAGGCTCACGGCGATCAGCGCCGCGATGCCGGTGCCGCCGACCTGCGAGCGCGCGACGAAGATCGCCCCCGCCATGGCCGCGGCCGACGCCCCAACGCCGGCGAGCCTGGCGACGTCGAACGGCACGGGATGGGCGCGGTGCATCAGCCCGACGGCGACGGCAAAGCCGATCACTTCGGTTGCGAGCGTCGCCAGCGCCGCACCATGGATGCCGTAGCCTGCGACGAGCGCGACCATCAGCGCTGCGCTCACGACCAGCGTGAGGAACGACTGCGCCGCCAGCATGAAGGGCCGCTCGGCGAGCTGGAAGCTGAGCTGGACGTAGAATTGGTTGGCGATACCGAAGAAGCGGGCCAGCACCAGCATCGGCAGCAGCGCGGACACGCCGGCGCGAAAATCGACGCCGACAAGCGTGCCCGCGACCTGGTCTGCCGCGAGCGCAAGCCAGATCGCGACGGGCGCAACGACGACGAGCAGCAATTCGAGACTCTCGGTCAGCCGCTCCCGCGTCGCGCCACTGTCGTTCTCCGACAGAGAGCGGAACACCAGCGGCACGGTGGCCGCGGCAACGCTGCCGGCGATCATGACCATGAACTGGCGCGGCAGGTCGGCGGCAACGCCGAAAATGCCGGCGGCATCCTTGCCGAGCAGCCAGGCGACGATGAGCCGGTCGCTGGCCGAGTAGACCGCAACCGAGAGCCCTGCCAGCGTCAGCGGCAGACCGTAGCGTGCGAGCTGCATGAACTGGCTGCGCGAAAAGCCCGCGATCCTGGTGCGATCGCCGACGAGATTGAGAACGATGCCGGTGAGCGAGCCGAGGCCGAACGCCGCGAGCAGGCCCATGCCGCCCCACCCAACCCAGATTCCGAGCAGGCCGAAACCCACGCTCGACACGCTGCGCACGATCGAGATCGCCGCGAAGCGATAGGGCCGCAGCTTGGCGCGCTCGAACTCCTGGCCGACATCGACCGCATTCGACATGATCGCGACGAACATGCTGGCGAGCACCAGCTCGACACTGACATCGCTGCGGAACAGGAACACCAGTGGGGTCGCGGCGCACATGGCGACCACCGTGAGCGCGAAGGCGACCATGGCGGTGCCGCGAAAATCCACCTCTTGCGACATCGCCTGATAGCGCGACACCGACAGCTTGATCCAGACGAAGAAGATCGCGCCCAGAATGCCGGCGATGCTCATGCCGACGACATAGACGCCGTACTCCGCCGGGGTCAGCAGCCGCGTGTAGGCGGTGACCGCGAAGAAGCCCACCGCCGCAGGCAGGATATGGGCGACGAGATAGATGGAGAAATGGCGATTCAGCATGCGTGCACGGGACTGGCGGCGTTGAAATCGGCCGTTAATCAGGTGGAGGTGGCGTGGTGGTTCGACTGCGCCGCAGCATCTCGCAAGATAGTCATTTAACTCTGCAGATCGGCCACCGAATGGGGCGGCCCCGCCGCTTTCGCGCGTTAGCGTTAAATTTGCCCTGTCCTTGAACGGGCCGCAGCGATCACCGAAAAGAAACCATGATTTCAGGTCGTTGCCCGACCTTTGGTTAATGCGTGGACGTGACTAAGATGGACGTTGTCGAACGTTTACCGCCAAACCCGGCCTCCCTGCCCCATGGCGGGACGGACGCGTCCCTGGTCCCGGGGTCCCCTGCGGACGGGGGCGGGCGGATGACGCTCAATCTGTTCTTTGAGGAGCGGGACGACCGCTGGTTTCCAGGCGACCGCCACGTCCGGCCGCTGCTGCGGCGCATGCTGCTCGGCGAATCCTGGATCAGCGGTCAACGGCGCGTGTTCCTCAATCTCTGCGCCGGGCTCGACCGGGTCGGGATTCCTTATCGCCTCAACGACTACGGCTACATCCGCAAGCATCCGGAGGAGCTCGCCTGCATTCTCGGACGCCCGTTCGTGCTCGATCGGTTCGCATGGAAGAACCCCCTCCTGCTCGGCGTCGTCATGTACAACCATCCCGTGGACGTACCCGCCCATCACGAGGCCCCGCTTACCCAAACCATCCTGGTGCCCTGCAACTGGTATGCGGAGATGTGCCGGCCATACTGGCCTGACGTCCAGGTGTGGCCGGTCGGCATCGAAACCGATCTGTGGACGCCAACGCCAGCCGCACAAAAGAGTGTTGACGTGCTGCTCTATGACAAGGTGCGCTGGGAACACGAGCGCTATGAGAATGAGCTGATCGACCCGATCCGCCGGCATCTCGAAGCCGGCGGCCGCTCGGTCGAGGTGATCCGCTACGGCCAATACAAGGAAGACGACTACAGGGCCGCGCTGGCGCGCTGCCGCAGCATGGTCTTCCTCTGCGAACATGAGAGCCAGGGCATCGCCTGCCAGCAGGCGTTGTCCAGCGGCGTGCCCGTGTTCGCCTGGGATCGCGGCGGCCCATGGCAGGATCCGGAGTACTTCCCGGACCGCGTGAGGTACGAAGGCGGCGTGTCCTCGGTGCCCTATTTCGACCCACGCTGTGGCCGCACGTTCGTCGACGCGGTCGGCTTCGGCTCCGGCTGGAGCGAGTTCTGGTCGCATGTGAGCGCGGGCGACTTCGCACCTCGCGATTACGTGATGGACAATCTCACGCTCGAAAAGGGCGCGATGCACTATTACCGCATCGCTGAAGCGGTGATGCAGCGCCAGCCGCGCTGAGACGGCCATCCGTAAAAGTTAACCCAACAACGGGAAACCACGGCGTCGCAAGGCACCGCTTGGTACGATGGCGCGTTGGTTCCGGAAGGACTGCAGCCACGCCATGAAGCTCGACAGACGCGAATTTCTCCTCGGCAGCGCCGCCACGCTCGCGGCCGGCACATCGGCATCGGCCCTGCCGGCACCGAAACTTGCGCAGCGCCGTCCAGGCTTTGGCGCGGCCGCGACGTTGTTGGATTTGCAAGCCGATTCGCGCCTCGGCGAAGCCATCAGCACCTATTGCACGCAGGTGGTGCCGGTACAGGAGCTGAAATGGCCGATGCTGCGGCCGGACGCGCACACCTTCGCTTTCGAGCGCGCCGACGCGATCTATGATTTCGCCCAGAAGAACGACATGACCATGCGCGGCCATACGCTGGCCTGGTATGCCGACATTCCTGACTGGACCAAGCAGATCAAGGATTCGAAGAGCGTCGAGCGCACCTACGTCGACCACATCAACACCGTCGTGTCCTATTACAAGGACAAGCTGACCTCGTGGGACGTCGTCAACGAGCCCATCCCTGACAATCCCAAGAGCGTCAAGGACCGGCGTGACACGTTCTGGACCCGGCATCTGGGCGAGCGCTGGATTCCGCTGGCGTTCCGCACGGCCGCGGCAGCTGATCCCTACGTCAAGCTCGCGATCAACGAATACGACATCGAATCAGCGAAGGACTCGTTCATTGCCAAGCGCGCCGCCTATCGCAACCTCATCATGGATCTGCTGGATCAGGGCGTCCCGCTGCACGCGGTCGGGCTGCAATCGCATCTGCATGCCGAGCTCGAGATCGACACCCATGGGCTGGCCGAATTCGTCACCGCAGTTCGCTCGTGGGGCCTCGAGGTCTTCGTTACCGAGCTCGACGTCGACGACCAGAAGCTGACGGGTAGTCCTGCAGAGCGCGACGCCATCGTCGCCAAGCGCGTCGACGATCTCCTGACCGCGATCTCGACCAGCGGACCGGTCCGCTCGATCCTGACCTGGGGCATCTCCGACCGCTACTGCTGGATCAACGCGATGTTCAAGCGTCCGGACAAGCAGCCGAGCCGACCGCTGCCACTCGATGGCGAGTTCAAGCCGAAACCGTTCATGGACGTCATCAGCAAGTTCACGAAGGACGCGTGATCAACCATCCGACGGCAGTCCCTGCGCGATGTCGCGAAAGCGCAGCGGCGCCAGCGCGGAGGCGCGCTGCCACCAATCGGCGACGCGATCGTCGAGCGCGGTCACCCCGCGGCCCTGGCCGGGGAAAATCCGGATCTGCTGCACCGCTTCGGCCTCGAACCCCCTGCCCTTGCGCGTGATCTTGAGCGCGGTGCCTTCACGGTCCCGCTGCGTCAGCGGCACCAGCAGGCGGCCGCGCGGACGGAGCGAGGCAAGCCAGAGCGGATGCGGATGCGAGAAGCCGGCATGCACGATGATGATGTCGGCCGGCTCGCCGATGTCGCGGCAGCCATCGCCGTTGATGACCTCTACATTGGGGTAGGTGCGAAGGTAGGCCGCGGCGCGCGCTGCGAGCCGCGCGTCGCATTCGATGGCCTGCACCTTCCCCTTCGGCCCCACGATCTTCGAGAGGATCGCCGAGAAATAGCCGAGCCCGCAACCGATCTGGACCACGCGGTCCTTCTCGCCGATCCCCAGCACTTCGATGAAGTGCGCCCATAGGCTCGGCAAACCCGTGTCGAGCTTGCGGCGCGCGTCGATCGCGACCAGCACGTTGTCGTAGAGATGGATGGGATCCGCGTCGGAGGTCAGGCGGTAGCTGCGCGCTGCCTCGCTCTTGATGCGCCACGGCCCTTTCGCCAGAAAATCCTCGCGCGGCACCGTCGCAAGAGCATTCAGCAAGCGTGGCGAGGCAAGCCGCTCCCGCCTTGCGATCAGCGCGACATAGCGTGCACGCGCCGCGGAGAGGTCGCTCATTTCACCGGATCTGCCTGCGGGCGAGCCGGCATGTCACCACCGAGCTCGTGCACGAGCTGCATCGCGAGCTTCAGGTCCGGCGTCAGGAATCCCTCGTTGAACTTGCCGACGATCGGCAGCAGCAGAAGGCCGGCATGTTCGCGCTTGCCGGACTCGTGCGACAGCCGCGCGAGGCTCACGGCAGTTCTGAGCTCCCAGGACAGCGCGCCCTGCTTGCGCGCCGTCTCCAGCGACAGACAGAACAGATCTTCAGCCTCCTGCACCGAGAGCGGATTGCCGTCCGACATGGTGATCTCGCCTTGCAGGCGATAGACCTCGGCGAGGTAGGAGTGATCACCGGTCCGTCTTGCGGTCGCAAGCGCACCGTCCAGCGCGCGCAACGCAGCATCGCGCATGCCGACCTTGGCATAGGCTTCCGCGAGCAGACAGCGGAACCAGCAGCCGGCGAGCCAAGAATCCATCGCCTCATATTCGTCGAGGCCGCAGCGCATCTGGCTGATACCCTCGTCGGCTTCGCCGAGGTGGGTCAGCGCCCAGCCGCGCAGGATCGCGGCCTGCTGCTTCCAGTGCAGGAAATTGTGCTCGGTGGCGATGATCATGGCGCGGTTGGCGTGGTCGCGCGTGCCCTCGATATCGCGCAGATGCTGGCACAGATAGGCGCCGAACACCAGCGCGAAGGCGAGCGAGAAGGGATGGCGGATCTTCTCCGCAAGCAGGATCGCCTGCTCGCTGTGCTGGCGCGCCGCGTCGGGCCGGCCAAGGAACCAGAGCAGATAGCCGAGATAGGACAGCGAAACGACGCCAGGATCCGTGCCGTGACGCTCCATCAGGTCGGAGTGCAGATCGGGACTATAGAGATCGATGCACCGATTCAGGTGATGCTGCGCGGCGGCGAAGCGGCCCCGGTAGAGCATGGTCATCGCGATCGAGCGGTGCGCCTCGATCAGATAGCCGGTTTGCTGCGCCGGTTCCGCCTCGTTGAGCCGCTCACGGTTGGCGAATTTCCACAGCTCGACGCTGAGGTCGTGCGCGCGGGTCAGATCGGCGCGGATGAAATGGCAGACCCAGAGCCCGCGGGTCGCGGCAAAAGCCTTTTCGTCGTCTTCGAGCTGCTGGCCGAGCTCGAGCGCGCGGATATAGTTCTCCTCGACCTCCTGCACGGCGTAGCCCTTGGCGGCGATCAGCGCGTTGCCGAGCGCGATCCGCAGCTCGAGCTCCATCTCGTCGGCGCCCTGCATCCGTGGATTGGCCTGCACGACGCTGAGGCCGCGGCGGAGATGGCCGATCGCCTCGAGATTGGCGCCGCTCTTGGCCGCCTGCTTGCCGGCCTTGAGCCAGAAGCTCGCGGCGCCTTCGCTCTGGCCGGACTCGGTCAGATGATGAGCGAGCAGCTCCGGCTCGCGCTCGGTCTTCTCCGGATACATTTCGGCGAGAACATGCGCGATGCTGGCATGCAGCTTGCGCCGCTCGCTGTGCAACAGGCTCGCATGGGCTGCGTTCTGGATCATCACGTGCTTGAAGGAGTAGAGCGCATCGGGCGGATGGCCGCGGCGCACGATCAGCCCGGCCTCCTCCAGATGAGCGAGCGCCGCCTCGATCTGCTCTGCCGGCGTGTTGGCGACTGCGTGCAGGGTCTCGTAGGAAAATTCGCGACCGATGGTGGCGCCGATCTGTGCGATCCGCTTGAACGGCCCCATCCGGTCCAGACGCGCCATCAGCGAGTCCGTCAACGTCGCCGGGATCGCGAGCTGCCGCCATGGGCCCGACAGCACGTAGCGCCCGTGGCGTTCGGTCAGGAGGTTGGATTCGAGAACCGCCTTGGTCAGCTCCTCCAGAAACAAGGGCACGCCGTCGGTCTTGACGATGATCTCCTCGACGACCTCCTTGGGAAGCTCGCGGCCTGCAACGCGCTCGACCAGCGTCGTGCGCAGCGGCCGGCTCAACCGGTTCAGCACCAGCGTCGTGACATGCGAATGCGCGTTCCAGCTCGGCTGGAATTCCGAGCGCGCGGTGATGATGGTCAGGATCGGCCGGTTCTGCACCCGGTCGACCAGCAGGTCCACCACCTCGCGCGAGGTCGGATCGATCCAGTGCAGATCCTCGAAGGCCATCACCAGCGGCATCTCGCGCGCGAGCCCCAGGAAGTGGTTGACCAGCGCAGCGACAGTCGCGTCCTTCTGCTGCTGCGGCGACAGGTTCAGCGGTGGATAGCGCTCCCCGGTCGGGATCGACAGGAGCGCGGCAAACAGCGGCGCGACTTGCTCGATGTCACCATGCGCAGTGGTGATCGCATTCTCCAGGCCCGTCAGAGACAGTGCGGACGCGTCCTCGCGATCGAGGCCAAGGGAGAATTTCAGCTGTTCGACGAACGGATAGAAAGCGGTTGACGTGTAATAGGGCGAGCACTGGAACGAGACCTGTCCATGCCGGTCGCCTGCGATCCGCTCAAAAATCTCCTGGATGATACGCGACTTGCCGATGCCGGGCTCGCCGAACTTGACGACGACCTGGCCGTCGCCCTCCTTGACCTGCTGCCAGCGCCCCATCAGCAGCGCGATTTCCTCCTCGCGATTGACCAGCGGGGTCAGCCGCTTGCCCATGGCGGCCGCAAAGCGGGTCTCCACCCGCGTGGCGCGCACGACGTGCCAGGCCTGGGTCTTTTCCGAGATGCCCTTCAATGAATGAGTGCCGAGATTGCGATAATCGAACTTGCCCTTGAGCAAGGATTGCGTCGAGCTCGAGATCACGACTCCGTTGGGCGGCGCCAGCGCCTGCAGGCGCGCGGCAAGATTCACCGTCTCGCCGACCGCCGAATCGCGCTCTTCGGTGCCCTGACCCACGAGATCGCCGACCACGACGAGGCCGGTCGCGATTCCGATGCGAACGGCGGGCGCGTGACTGAGCGCGCCGCGCGGCTCGATCGCACGAGCTGTCGACAATACCCGTACGATCTCGAGGCCAGCGCGCACCGAGCGCTCGGCGTCGTCCTCATGTGCGGTTGGGTAGCCGAAATAGACCAGGATGCCGTCACCGACGAAGCGCGCGGCGAAACCTTCGTAATGCTTGACCACGCGCACGCAGGTCTCGCGGAAGCTCGCGATCATGTCGCGCACGTCTTCGGGGTCGAACTGGGCGGACAGCGCGGTGGAATCCACCATGTCGCAGAACATGGTGGTGAGCTGACGCCGCTCGGCGCCGACCTCCGCACGGGTCTGGGGACGTGGGGCTGCGGCCGGCATCTGCGCCGTCTCGGCCTGCACCAGCGCGGCCATTGCCCGTTGCAGCCGCTTGCGATCGCCGAGTGGCAGTCCAAGCTCGGCAAGGTCAGCCTCGGTCAGGTCGGTCATGACGTCGAGGTCGAGGCGATGTTGCGCGAACAGATCGGTGTAGTGGCCGAGGCCGACGCCTTCGAGCCAGCTCTTCAACCCGACTTCCGTCCCCGGCTCTTTCTCCAGCATGGTGATTCCACCCCGACACTCCCTCCGCCGAAGGGATAAAGGTCCCTCAACCACAGATTTTGGGCCCTAAACTTCACCTCAGACTGGACGCGTTCCCTAACTCCGGGGAAGAATAGCCCAATCGGATCAAAAGGGAATGGCATTGTCGGGAATTGCATCCGGCGCAGCAGACGGAGCGGACGGCGCGAGCGCCGAAACCGAGATCTTTGCCGATCTCGGCCGCGGTCTCGCCTTCCATGCGCGAACGATACGCGAGGCGCCTGCTCTGCTCGCGCCCGGCCGGCCGCCGCTGACTTACGGCGCGCTCGGCACTCGGATCGCGCACCTCGTCCAAACGCTGCGCGGGGTCGGCATTGCGCCTGCCGACCGGATTGCCGTCGCGCTCCCGCGCGGGGCTGACAGCGCACTGGCCTTGATTGCCGTCGCATCGGCCTGCGCTTGCGTCCCCATCAACCCGGACCTGACGGCCGACGAGCTGCAGCGGTATTTCAGCGAGCTGAAGCTGACGGCGCTCGTCACGCGGGCCGGCATGAACTCGGCGAGTCGCGACGTTGCCAGGGCACTCGATATCGCAGTGATCGACTTCGTGCCGGGACCGGAGACGGATCTTGGGGGCTGCGAATTCATCGGCCCGACGATCGGTCCGGCCTGCACCAGCGGCGCGGCATGTGCCGACGATGATGCGTTCATCCTGCTGACGTCGGGCACGGCGGCACGGCCGAAAATGGTGCCGCTGACACACCGCAATGTGTGCCTGTCCGCACAGAATGCCGGTCGCGTATTGTCGCTCGCCCGGCACGATCGCCTGCTCAACGTCCTGCCGCTGTTTCACGCTCACGGCCTGATCTCCGGCCTGCTGACAGCGCTGGCCGCGGGCTCCAGCGTGATCGTGACCGGCGGTTTCGATGCACCGTCCTTCTTCAGCTGGATGCGGGACCTGCAGCCAACCTGGTACACGGCGGTACCGGCCATTCATCGCGCGCTGCTGACGGCCGCCGAAGCGAACCCGAACCGCGCCCGGACATCCTCGTTGCGCGTGATCCGCTCGGCCTCGGCCTCGCTGGCGCCGACCATTCTCAATGGGCTGGAGGCGACGTTCGGCGTGCCCGTCCTGGAAACCTATGGCATGACGGAAGCGGCCTCGCAGATTGCCGCCAATCCGTTCGAGCTGCGCAAGATCGGCTCGGTCGGCCGCGCCGCAGGTCCTGAGATCGTGATCATGGATGATGCAGGCCGCACGCTTGCACACGGCGAGCGTGGCGAGATCATGCTGCGCGGACCGAATATGAGCCGCGGTTATTATAATGACGAGGCGGCGACGCAGGCCGCTTTCCGCAATGGCTGGTTCCGGACCGGTGATCTCGGCTATCTCGATGCCGACGGCTATCTCTTCATCGTCGGCCGCATCAAGGATGTCATCAACCGCGGTGGCCAGAAAGTCTCTCCGCTGGAGGTTGAGGAGGTGCTGCTCGCCCATCCGGCGGTGCTGGAAGCCGGCGTCTTCGCTATTCCCCACGCGAAGCTCGGCGAGAACGTCGCCGCAGTCGTGGTGCTACGATCCAATTCCGAGGCGACGTCCGACCAATTACGGCAATTCGCGCGCAAACGCCTCGCCGCCTACAAGGTGCCGAGCCTGATCCGCAGCGTGGCCGCGCTGCCGAAGGGCGCCAGCGGCAAGGTCAAGCGCAACGCGCTGGCCGAGCTGATTTCAGCGTCGGATGACGACGAGACGCAACTTCCGCGCGGCGAACTGGAGACCCAGCTCGCGGAAATCTGGGCCGGCCTGCTCGAGCTCCCGCAGGTCGGCGTTGATCAGGATGTCTTTGCGCTCGGCGCGGATTCGCTCGCGGTCACGCAGATGCGCTCGCGGCTGCGCGAGCACTTCGATGTCGACTTCTCCTTCGAGGACATTTTTGACTGTGCTACGGTTGGCGCGCTTGCGGCCCGGCTCGAAAACACCGCGCATCGCGATCCCTCGCTGCCGGCATGGCGTCAGGCGGCTTCCGAGGCAGATGCGCCGCTGTCGTTCCAGCAGCAGCGGATGTATGTGCTCTCGCGGCTCGACCGGACGCGGTACAATTACAACGTGGTCGAGGTCGCGCTGCTCAGGGGCGAAGTCGCCATTGCCGCGCTTCAGGCGAGCCTCGCGTCGATTTGCGAGCGCCACGAGGCGCTGCGCTCGGTCTTCGTCGAACGCGAGGGCGAGCCTGTGCAGCACGTGCTTCAGGCGCCGCCGCAATTTGAGCGGATCAAGTTGAGACCATGCCCTTCGGACCGGCGGCCTGCGGTCGTCAGGCGCGAAGCGCTCCGGCTCGCGCAACATGAGTTTGATCTCGCCCGCGAGCCGCCGCTGAAGGTCACGCTGCTCTCGTTCGACAAGTCCAGCCATGCGCTCGTCGTCAATGTGCATCACCTCGTCACCGATGGCTGGTCGCAGCGGTTGTTCTGGGAGGCGCTTGCCGCCGGATATTCCGCCGCACGCAACGGAAGCGCTGCGGGGCTGCCTTCGCCCGGCTTTCAGTATCGCGATTTCGCCCTCTGGCAGCAGAGATGGGCGCAGACACCGGCGGCGAAAGAGCAGCTCGAGTACTGGCGGACCCAGCTCGACGGCGTCACCACGCTGCCGCTGCGGACGGACCGGCCAAGGCCTGAACTCTGGAGCGGGCACGGAGCCCGTCATTATTTCGAGTTCACCAAGACCCTTTCGGCCGACATACGCGCGCTGAGCCAGGACCAGGGCGTGACGCCTTTCATGGCGCTGCTCGCGGTGTTCCAGTGTCTGCTGTTCCGCCACACCGGCCATGAGGATGTCGCGACCGGGTCGCTGATTGCGAACCGCAACCAGATCGAGAGCGAGCGCCTGATCGGGCTGTTTGCGAACACGCTGATTCTACGCAACGATTTCCGGGGCGATCCGACCTTCGGCGAATTGCTGCGGCGGGTGCGGCAGGTCACCCTCGACGCCTACCGCAACCAGGACCTTCCAATCGAGGAGGTCCTGCGCACGTTGCAGGTCGCGCGAAGGAGCGACGGCAATCCGCTGTTCCGGATCATGTTCATCCTCCAGAACGCGTCGATCGAGGCCGCGCGCTTCCCCGGCCTGACGACGCGGCGGCTGGAAATCGACCCGGAAGTCGCACGCTTCGACATCACGCTCGAGCTGGTCGAAGCTGAGGGCCGCTTCACCGGTTTCTTCGAATACGCCACCGATCTGTTCGATGCAGGTACGATCGAAGGCATGGCAGATCAGTTCAAGACCTTGCTCAAGGCGGCTATCGCCAATCCCGAGCAGCGGATCACGCACCTGCCTCTGCTCACCGACGCCGAACGCCGGCGACTGCCTGCGAAAGGCCGTTCGGCTAATTTTGCGACGCGCGGCAATCTCTGCGAACGTTTCGACCAGCAGGCGAACAAGACGCCGAATGCCATTGCTGTGTCCGATGGAGTGTCGTCCCTGAGCTATCGCGAGCTGGTGCGCCGGAGCCAGGCGATCGCGCATTGGCTGACGCGCGAGGGAGTCGGCACCGAGAGCGTGGTCGCCCTGCTCGCGGAGCGTGGGCCGAACCTGCTCGCCGCCATGATCGGCGTGCAGCGCGCAGGCGCGGCGTTCCTGAACCTCGATCCTGAGCAGCCGCCGGCGAGGCTCGCAATCATCCTCGGATCGAGCTGCGCAAAGGTGCTGCTGACCGGACGCGCACAATCCGCCATCGCCGGCGCGCTGCTCGAGCCGCTGGTCGAGCGCATCCAGGTCGCCGAGCTGGAGGACGCAATCGCGCTCAACCCGATCAAGCCGACCCGCACGACGCGACGGACAAGCACGGGCCTTGCCTATCTGATTTACACGTCCGGCTCTTCCGGTACGCCGAAGGGCGTCATGATCGAGCAGCGCGGGCTGACGAATCATCTGGCGTCGCTGATTGCCGAGCTTGGCCTCACGCCCAAGGACGTCATCGCGCAGACCGCGCCGCAGAGTTTCGTGATCTCGGTCTGGCAGTTCCTCGCCGGTCCCATGACCGGCGCGCGCGTCCATGTCTGCGGCAACGCAGTCGTGCAAGACCCGATGCTGCTCGCGCGCGAGATCGAACGCGAGGGCATCACGGTGCTCGAGATCGTCCCTTCGCTGCTCCGCGTCGTCCTCGAACGCCTCGACGAGGCGCCGATGCTGCGCGCTTTCGCGAACCTCCGGCTGCTGATCTCGACAGGCGAGCCGCTGCCGGTCGATGTCTGCCGCGCCTGGTTCGCCCGCTGCCCGAAGGTGCCGCTGATCAATGCCTATGGTGCTTCGGAGTGTTCCGACGACGTCTCCCTGCACCGGCTGACCCGGGCGCCGGACGCGGCGACCACCAATGTCCCGATCGGCGCCCCCCTCCCCAACATGCAGCTCTACGTACTTGATCAGAACCTCGAGCCGCAGCCGATCGGGGTGGTCGGAGAGCTCTGCATCGGCGGTGCCGGCGTTGGCCGCGGCTATATCAACGATCCCGCGCAGAGCCGGCAGCGCTTCATCCCCGATCCGTTCGCGCGCGAGAAAGGCAGCCGGATGTACCGCACCGGGGACCTGGCCCGCCGCCGCGCCGACAGGACGATCGAATGCCTCGGCCGTGCCGACCTCCAGGTCAAGGTCCGCGGCTATCGCATCGAGCTCAAGGAGATCGAGGCAGCACTCGCCGACCACGCAAGCGTGCGCGCCGGCATCGTCGAGCCGCGACGTGACGCCGATGGCGATGTCAGGCTGATCGCCCATGTCGTTGCCAGATCCGGCAGCCAGGCCAGCGCCAACGAGCTGCGCGACTTCCTCAAAAGCCGGTTGCCAAGTCATGCGATCCCCTCGGCGTTCCTGTTCCTGGACCACGTTCCGCTCAATGCCCACGGCAAGCTCGATCGCTCCGCGCTGCTGGCACCCGTGCAACACGAGGCCGCAGGTGCGGAAGCCGCCGTGCCGGCCCGCCGCTTCACCGAAAAGGTGCTGTCCGATATTTGGATCGACCTGCTGAAGGTCGAGAGCATCGGTATCACCGACAATTTCTTCGACCTCGGCGGCCATTCGTTGCTGGCGGGCCAGGCGATGGCGCGCGTCGCCCGCGCACTCGGGGTCTCGCTGCCGATCAAGACCATCTTCGAGGCACCCACGATCGAGGAACTCGCGCGGCTGGTCGACGAGGCCGTGGCCATGAAACCGCACAAGCCCGCGGCGGACGTCCCGCGCCTCGCTGAAAGCGGCCCCCCCACGCCGTCGATTGCGCAGGACCAGATGATGCGGATCGAGCAGAACCTGCCCGGTCTGCCGCTGTTCAATCTGCCCTTCGCATTCCGCCTCGAGGGCCCGATCGATCCGCGCAGGCTGGCGCAGGCCATCGACGACATCGTGCGCCGACACGAATCGCTGCGGACGGCGTTCGGCTGGAATGGCGGCGAGCCGGTCAGCCGCGTCGTCGCGCCCGCCACGCTCGGGCCGGTCCTGACCGTCGAGACCATCGGCGATGGGCGACCGCATGACAATAAGCGGCGCAAGGCACTCGAGCTCAGGAAGCTCGAGCTCCTGATGACGCAGGAGACCTATACTCGGATCGACACGGCGCGAGCGCCGCTCCTGCGCGCACGGCTGCTGCGCCTTCACTCCGAGGATCACATCCTGCTGCTGACGCTGCACCATGCCATCGCCGATGGCTGGTCGGTCGGCGTGCTGTTCGAGGAATTGTCGAACTGCTATGCTACGCTCGCGGGGCATCGGTCGGAACCTCCGCCAAGGACGCCGCTTGCGTTCTCCGACGTCGCCCGCTGGCAGCGCTGGTGGTGCGGCACCGAGGCGGCGCGCCGGCAGGCCGCGCACTGGACCGAAAATCTGCGCGGCGCAGCTCCCCTATTCGACGGCGCAGCGCATCCGGGCGCATCGACGGGCCATCATCCGCTCAGCATGGAGCGTGAACTTGTCGCCGGGCTCACAGCCTATGCGCGCCAGCACAACGCCACACTCTTCATGTCTCTGCTCACCGGCCTGAAGGTCCTGCTGCTGGCGCGGACTGGACGCACGGACATTTCAGTCGCCACAGCCATGGCCAACCGCGCCCAGCCGGACACCGAGCGGATCATCGGCCCATTCGAGAACACCGTGATCGTCCGCAGCCGAATTACCCCGGATCTGTCGTTCACGCAGGCCCTGGCGCGGGTGCGTCAAAGCGTGCTCGACGCGCATGCGCGCCAGGAGCTGCCGTTCAACATCCTGGCCGACCATCTGGAGCAGCAAGGCATCGATCCGGCTTCGCTGCTCCAGGTCTATTTCACGCTGCAAAATCCGCTACGCCAGCCGCTCGACCTGCCTGCCGTCACGGTGCGATCGATTGGAAACGTGGCGCGCGAGGGCCAACCGGTGCTTCCAGTCGACCCGACCTGGTTATCCCTGATGCTCAAGGAGCGCCCGACCGGGATCACAGGCACGTGCAATTACAAGCGCGATTTGCTCGACGGCGGCATGGTCGGCACGTGGATGGAGTATCTCGTCGCGCTGCTGGCGTCCGCCATTGCCCGACCCAATACGCCGCTCGACCGGCTGCTCCCGCGCAGAGCGGCATGAGCTGCGGTAAGGGCAGACGAATAAGGGGTCACTCGCCAGAGCTGTGAATGAGCAAGTTGCATCTTGATTATTTGGCGCCAGCGCGCAAGATTATTCTCGCGTTTCGTTTGGACTGATTTCAACCGGGGAAGTGTTATGGGTTTCATCAAATTTACCAAGGGCACCTCGCTGAGCGACAAGGACCGCAAGGCCCTGCAAAAACTTCTCACCGACGAGAAGAAGAAGCTCCAGTCCGCTCTGAAGGAAGTCGACGCCAGCCTTTCGGTGCTGGGCGGCGGCAAAAAGGCCAAGAAGAAGAAGTAAGGTTCGTCGGCTGGGACGCCGCACGAATTTCGGATTTCCTTTCCAGATTGGGCCGCTCGCCTGTCGAGTTGGGTCTTCCATAAGCTTGCGCCTGCAGACCGACAAGCATCGACAAGAATTTGCCCGGGTGGACCACTAGAAGCGGTCTGCTCGGTCGGTCTGGCCGGTTGATTGTTCAGTCAGGGTCGGATCTGGACTCCGCCCGGCGCTGTGGGGCCGTTTGGATGGCAGACGACGGAATTGAACTGTTTGTCGGATTGATCGAGAGCATCGACACGGCGGACGCTGTCGAGGCGTTTCGGCAGCTGCTCTCGGTCGACGAGCGGGCACGCGCCGGCCGCTTCAAGTTCGAGCGGCATCAACGGCAATATATCTTCGCGCACGCGATGTTGCGCCTCGCGCTCTCGCGCGCAGCACCTGAGGTTGCGCCCAGCGACTGGTCGTTCTCGACCGGCCGCTACGGCCGGCCCTTTGTCGCGGCACCCGCGGCCGCGACAGCACTGCATTTCAGCCTGTCCCATACCGACGGTTGCGTCGCCTGCGTCGTGTCGAAGCATGAGACCGTCGGTGTCGACGTCGAGACCGTGGCGCGGCGTGGCGCGCCGCTGTCGACAGCGCTGCGATTTTTCGCCACGCAGGAGGTCGAGGCACTGCGTGGCCTACCCGAGCCCGCCGCAACCGAACGCTTCTTCGACTATTGGACGCTGAAGGAATCCTATCTGAAGGCCAGGGGTTTCGGGCTCAATCTGCCGCTCGATTCGTTCGCGATGCAGATCTCACAGGAGTCAATCGGGATCAGCTTCAAGCCCGATATCGCGGACGATCCCACGGGCTGGCGCTTCTCGCTGTGCTCGCCGTCGCCTTCGCATCGCCTCGCGATCGCCGACGGCTCGCGCGCCGCGGGTGGCCTTCGCATCACCCGCAACGCCTGGCCGCTCCAGGACGCGGCCTGATGCCGGCGCGGCTGCGGGTCTTTCCAGCGATTTCGCGCAACCGCGATCCCAATGACTATGTCGGCGAGCTGATGCGCGTGGCAGGGTTCGCCGATCGCAATGGCTTCGAAGGCATTTTGCTGTTCGAAGGTAATGACGTCTTCGTCGAGCCGTGGGCCATGGCCCAGCACGTCATCGCGGCGACGACGCGATCTTCGCCGCTGATTGCCGTCAATCCGGTCTATATGCACCCGTTCACGGCGGCGAAATTCGTGTCGTCCTTTGCGCAGCTCTACGGCCGCAAGATCTATCTCAACATGATCACCGGCACCGCGCTCAGCGATCTGCAGGGGCTCGGTGACGAACAATCGCATGCCGACCGCTATGTCAGGCTCGGCGAATTCATTGGGCTGGCGCGCCAACTGCTCATGAGCCCACGCCCGGTCAATGTCGACGGCCGGTTCTATCGCGCCAGGAATCTGCAATTGCGACCGCGCCCGCCGGCGGAGTTGATGCCGGAATTCCTGATCGCGGGGCAATCGGACGCGGCGCAGCGCGTCTCAGAGGAGACAGGTTGCATCAAGATGCAGATGCTGCCGCCCGATCTCGACCGCGGCCTCAAGGCATCAGGAATGAATTTCGGCATCTTCGCGCGCGAGAGCGGCGTGGAGGCACGACGGGCCGCCAAGGCCCGCTTCCGCGACAACCCTGACGATCGCGAGCTTCTTGCGCTGACGGTGGAGAACTCGGATTCCGTCTGGAAGCGACGGCTCTATGAGGGGCAGAGCGGCGAGCTTGCCGACAATGGCTATTGGCTGCTGCCCTATCTCACCTTCCAGGCCGACTGCCCTTATCTCGTCGGCAGCTATGCCGAGATCGGCGCGAAGCTGAAGGAGTTTGCCGCGAAGGGCCTGACCACTGTCATGCTCGACATGATCGCTGACGAGACCGAGATGCAGCACGTCTGCAAGGCGCTGAGGGCGAGCGGGTTGTTTTAGATTTTGATCACACTGCATCCACGTCGCCATTGCGGGCGCAGTGAGACAATCCAGAGTTCGTCCGCGGAAAGATTCTGGATTGCTTCGCTGCGCTCGCAATGACGGAGAATGAGGCTACTTCACCGCGCCTCTTCGAAACCCGCCAGCACCGAACTCAGGTTTGCACCCAAAATGTCCGAGAGATAGCCGCCCTCCTGCACGAACACGGTCGGCAGGCCCAGCTTCGCGATGGCCTGGCCGATGCGGCGGAAGCCCGGCGTGGTGACGGCGAGGCCTTTCAGCGGATCGTGCTCGGACGCATCGAGGCCGAGCGCGATCACGAGCGCGCCGGGCGCAAAGGACTCGATCGCCCTGCGCGCGACGTCCATCGCCTTGAGGTAGCCGTCATCGCCGGTGCCGATCGCCAGAGGGATATTGAGATTGGCGCCGAGGCCAGGGCCCTCGCCGCGCTCATGCGCGTAGCCCCATACGTAGGGATAATAGGCGATCGGATCGGCGTGGATCGAGATCGTATAGACATCAGGCCGCGCGTAGAAGATGCCCTGCGTGCCGTTGCCGTGATGGACGTCAACGTCGAGGATCACGATGCGCTCGTGCTTGAGCCGCAGATGCGCCGCGGCGATCGCGCTGTTGTTGAGAAAGCAGAAGCCGCCGGCCATGTCGCGATAGGCGTGATGGCCGGGCGGACGGCAGAGCGCATAGGTCGCGTCCTCACCGTCCATCACCATCTGCGCCGCCGTCACCGCAACGTCGGTCGCGGCGCAAGCCGCCGCCCAAGTGCCGGGACCGATCGGCGCCGCGGTATCAGCAGTGTGCCAGCCGAGCTTGCCGACGATGTGCGTCGGATACGTCGCGGCATGGCGCACGGGATGGACGTTGCCGATCATCTCGGGACCGGAATCGCCGAGCGCCGTCCAGGCGTCCCAGGCTTCACTCAGGAACGACAAATAGTCCGGGCTGTGAATGCGGGCACGCGGGCCCTGGCCGAACGTGGTCGGCTCGACCAGTTGATGCTTGCCGTCCTTCAAACCCTTGAGCAGGCGATCGGCGCGCTCGGGCTGCTCGGTGGTGCGCTTGACGACACCGCGAACCAGAAAGAATTGCGGATCGTGGCTACGATGCAGTTCGGTATGGACGGCTTTCACTCAACACTCCCGTAGTCACGTTTGACGATGCCACGGATGTCTTGGTCCCTGTCGCCCACGGATGCAAGCGAGAAGAATGCCGCCTCAGGGCCGCGGCTCTGCGTCGAGAGCAGAGCGCTGTGACGTCCCTAACAGCGGCCGCGCTGGAGACAGTGCTCGCGGCCTTGCTGGTCCGTGCGGAAGGATTCGATGAAGCCGCCCTGACGCTGGGTGACGAAGACGGTCTTGCCATCACTGCCGCCGAAGGCCAGGTTGGTCGGCTCCTTCCCGTTCAGCGCGATCTCATGCTCGACCGCCCCGTTGGGCTTCATCAACGCGATCGTACCCTTGAGAATGCGCGCGACGTAGAGGCGGCCGGCGACGTCGGTGCGAAGGCCGTCGATGGTATCGGGCTGAAACGCCTTGACCAGCTTTGCGTCGGTGAGGTCGTTGCCGCGGATGGTGTAGGACCAGACCTGGCCATTGCTGGATTCGCCGACATAGAGCGTCTTGCCGTCAGGGCTGAGATCGATGCCGTTGGTCGTGCCCATCGCGCGCGGCGCCGTCATGATTTGTCCCTGCACCGCGCCATCTGCAGTCTTCGCGAGGCGCCAGATGTGGCCTTCGCGGCCCTTCCAATTCGGATCGCTCGCATAGATCGTGCCATCGCGGGCAATGGTGATGTCGTTGGGCTGGTTCATCTCGTCGGAATGAAACCAGACAACCGGCTCGGTCGCGCCCTTGGGGATCGCAAAGATGTTGTGCTTCTTGTAGTCGGCGATGAACATCGTGCCGTTGCGATCGAAGCGGATGGCATTGCCGATGCTGCCTTCGGGGAGTGCCGTGAAGGCTTCCGACGCCGCGCCGCCCGCGGGCAATCTGCCGATGGTGCCGGGCTTGCCGAAATTGACGACGAAGAGGTTGCCGTCGAGATCGACGGCGGGCCCTTCGATACCGTGTGTATATTCGTCGGCGGGTGTCACCTGCACGCTTTCGAACAGCTTCGTCTCGGCAGCGAAGAGCGGCGTCACGACAACGAGCAGAATGCTACTGCACAGGCCCCAGAAATTCCTGCCGGATGTAATAGCCATCGTCGTCGCTGCACTCGCCGTTCAGGTAAGGGTCGGCCGGCCGGAAGAAACGGCTGAAGCCCGGTTTGTCTACAGCGTTCCTTTGTGTCACGACGACGACCCTGGCAGCCGGTATTTCGCCGCATTCCTTGTTGGTCTTGCCAAAGAACCTGCGCTGCGGCAGGCCGAGCTTGATGCGCATCGGCGTGCCCGGAAGCATCTTGGCCACGAGCAGATCAACGGTGGTGAGCAAAGCCGCGTAACCGGGCTCAGTCGTCGCCAGGCCCTCGCCGCCGGGGGGCATCAGCTTTTCCGCACCGATGCCGCGCAGCCGTGTGCGCAGCTTGCCGGAGGTGGGATCGCCCGGATAGATCCATCCGTCCTGCGACAGCATGAACCGGAGCACGGTCGCGTCCTTGTCGGCGTCCGACTGTCCTGCCTTCAGGCCGAAATCGGAATGGCAGCCGACGCAGTGCTTCTCGACGAGGTTCTTGCGCAGCGTGGTGAGCCGGATCCTGTTCTGTGCGTCCTTGGCGACGAAGCCAGCGAGCTGGTCGATCAGCGTCTGGCTGCGGGTGTCGCAGGGCAGCGGCGGCGGGGGATCGCCCGCGGCACGATCGATGCGGATGATGGTCTGGTTCTTGTCCTCGACCAGCCAGATCGCGCCATCCTCCGCGACCGTCATGCCGACCGGCGCGCCCTGCGGCCGCGCACCGTTGACGCGGTGCCAGCCGGCGATCAGCTCATCGAACGGTGCGGCGGCGACATCACCGGCGTCGGTCTGAAAGCTGTGGGTCGGGTCGGCCGCACAACTGACGTGATAGCGCACCGGCGCCGGAGCCAGCTTCGGAAACCCGTGATCGTCGACGTCGTAGATCAGCACACGGCTGCCGGTCGGGCGGTAACCGTGCAGGGTGATCAGCAACTTGCCCTCCAGCTCCGGAAATTTCGTGCCGTGATAATACAGCATCGCAAGCGGCGCGCCGTGCGGCGGCAGGAGCGAGAACGGCGCCTTGTAGAGCGCATTTCCGATGCAAAGCGATTTGTAGACGCCGGATAGCAGCACCGGTTTGAACTCAGGGCTCGGCGTCGACAAGTCGTAGCAATAAGGCCAGCCATAATGTTTGCCCGGCTCGATCGCGTTGATCTCCTCGTTCGGCTTGAAGATATCGGGCAGGTCCCGGCCGTTCTCGCCCTGCAGGAAGGCGTAGCCGGCATCGGGAAAGCTGGGGTGCAGCGCCAGCGCCATGGAATTGCGCAGGCCTCGCGCGTAAATCGT
This sequence comes from Bradyrhizobium sp. USDA 4472, assembly GCF_054058595.1. NCBI lineage: Bacteria > Pseudomonadati > Pseudomonadota > Alphaproteobacteria > Hyphomicrobiales > Nitrobacteraceae > Bradyrhizobium > Bradyrhizobium sp. USDA 4472. The sequence continues at coordinate 3,957,598 of NZ_JBSSAM010000001.1, read as the reverse complement.
GTGGGGCGGATCGGGATCGTTCGCCTTCAGGGCCGCAAAGACGCCGCCCGACGGCGGCGTGAACAGCCAGATGGCCGCCATGGCGGAAGGGCCTTCCGCCGGCGCACAGGGTTTCGTGATCGGCGCCGGCGTGATGCAATCGTCGCTGTGGGCGCCGACATTGACGAACAGCCGCCCGTTACGATCGAACACGAATTGCTTGAGCGGATGCGCGCTTTCCTCGATCCTGGTGCCGTCGGGCAGCGTGATGCGGCGACCGGGCATGTGGCGGATGATGGTCTCGACCGTGCTGCGCGGATTGTCCGCCAGCGGGTCGAAACGAAAGATCGTCTCGTCAGTCGAGGCATAGAGCTTCTTGTCCGGCCCGATCACGAGGCCGAATGGATATTCCACCCCGGTCAGGAGTTCCTTGAGCCGCTGGCCGCCCGCGGCATGGGGATCGAGCAGCAACAGCCGTCCATCGTTGCGGCCCCAGCCACCCATGTCGGCGACCACGAACAGATCACGGCCGGGCACCTGGATGATCGACCGCGGAAACTTGAGATGCTCCTCTTCGCTGGCAACGAGGCCAGCGCAAAAGCCCGCCTTCATGTCGATCTGTACCCTGGGAAAGGCGAGATCGCCGCTGCCGCAGGTCTCTCTCCCCACCGCATAACCGCTTTTCCTGACCGGTTCGGATGCGGCCGGCGACGCAAAGCCGAGAAGGATCGCGACGACGGCAGCGACACCCACGCACAGGCTTCGGCGTCCATCCTGGAATGTGAGCTGATTCACAGCGGCCTCCCCGACCTTCGGCCGAGGGTTGTTCCATGCTGCACCGGCGCCGTCCAGTTGAACTTCACTCGCCTGTGATCAAACCCGCTGGGCTCGTGGTGCCGACCAATCTCCGTAGATTCCCTTACCGGGATCGGCCCGAATATTTTTCGCGTTATGCGGGTGGTATCGATATGCCATCCAAATCGCTTTCCGGAGGAGGCGTGTATGGTTCAGATGTATTTTCACTGCTCCAATACCGAAGGCACGCTGATCGATCACTACGGCGCGGCAGTTGCCAACCTCGCCGAGGCGCGCGACCGCGCAGCCCAGATCATGCGCTCGATGATCGAGACGCCCGGGCGCCGAAGACTGGCGTGACTGGGTGATCCATATCAGCGACGACGACGGCGAGGAGATCTTCGATCTTCCCTTCACCGCGATGCTCGGCAAGCCGCATTGAGGTGATGCCATGCTGTTCGCTTCACTGACCCTGCTCCGCCAGCCCATCACCTTCGTCGCCGGCAAATTGCAGAAGCTGGTGCGAATCGCGGGCAATCCCTACCGTCCCGAGCTGCACTATATGCGCGGCCCGGGCCCGAAATGGCGCGCCAAATATCAGGCCAGCCGGCTGAAACGCGGGCTCTGAACGGGCCCGCTTCCTCTTCTCCATCTTCAGTCATCTCGACGATGGCGAGCGCGACGAGCAGGTCTGACGTCGTCGCGTTCAGGCTTGGCGGCTCGTCGAGCGTCAAGATCCCGACGGTGCCATCGCGCGCCTGTTTCACACCTGCCATGTCGCGTCTCGCTTTGGATGTTCTCCTTGATGGCAATATGCCATTCTTCGCGCGCCCGAAGCCAAAGCAAGCACAAGCGACATCATGCCTCATCAGTTCAGCTTGAACCAAACCGTCCGCAAACCCGCCGTCGCCTCCAAGGGCGGCATTGTCGCCTCGCAAGCGCGGCGGGCGGCCGAGGTGGGCGCGCAGGTGCTCGCTGCGGGCGGCGATTGCGTCGATGCGATCGTCGCGACCACTTTTGCGCTGAACGTGCTCGAGCCCTGGAACAGCGGCATCGGCGGCGGTGGCGCGATGGTGCTCTACCGCGCCAAGGAAAATCGTCATGAGGTGATCGACTACGGCATGTGCGCGCCGCAGAGCCTGCGCGTATCGGACTATCCGCTCAGCGGCGAAGGCGCAGCTTCGGACCTGTTTCCCTGGTCGCGGGTGACGGACGACCGCAACATTCACGGGCCCGGCGCGATCGCCGTGCCGGGCGTTGTCGCCGGCATGGAGGAGGCCCATCGCCGCTACGCCAGAATGTCGTGGAAGGATCTGCTCGCACCATCGGTCGGCCTCGCCGGCGAAGGCCTGTTGGTCGATTGGTGGACCGCGCTGACGATCACGGCCTCGGCGGCCGATCTCCGGCGCTATCCCGCCAGCGCGGCTGCATTTTTGAAGGACGGCCTGCCGCCGAGCCCGCCATGGGGGATCAAGTCCGAGGTGCGGCTGCCACAGGACAGGCTCAAGGCGACGCTGTCGCACCTTGCCGAAGCCGGTCCGCTTGATTTCTATGAGGGCGATCTCGCCAAAAGCATCGCATCCGACATCAGGTCCGACGGCGGCTCGCTGTCGGTGGAGGATCTCGCCGCGTTTCGCGCGCATCTGCGCGAGCCGCTGGCGATCCCCTATCGCGGCGGAAGGGTCTACGCGACGCCGGAACTCACGGCCGGACCGACCATGGCGCATGCACTGCGCCTGCTGCAGCAGAGCCTGAAGCCGGCGAGCGAACCCGATGCAGCCGCCTATGTCGAATATGCCCTCGCCCTGCAGGCGGCCTTCCGCGAGCGGCTCAAGGACATGGGCGATGCCGACGGCAAGCGTTCGCTCGGCGCCGAATATCTCGCCCCCGCCTGCACCACCCACTTCTCGGTCGTCGACCGTCACGGCAACATCGCGGCGGTGACGCAGACGCTGCTGTCGTCGTTCGGCTCGAAATATGTGACGCCGCACAGCGGCATTGCCATGAACAACGGCATCATGTGGTTCGATCCGACGCCCGGCACCACCAATTCGCTCGCGCCAGGCAAGCGCTGCCTCTGCAACTACACGCCCGTCATCGCCGAGACGAGGGATGGCAAGCGGCTCGCGGTCGGCGCCTCCGGCGGACGCCGCATCCTGCCCTCCGTGATGCAGCTCGTATCGTTTGCGATGGATTTCGGCATGGATCTCGATGCCGCCATCCACCAGCCGCGCATCGACGCCAGCGAGGGCGCGGTCGTGATCGGCGATAGCAGACTGCCAGCGGAGATACGTAAAACCCTGGCCGCTCGCTTCGATTATGAAGAGAGCCAGGTGCAGGCCTTGCCGCAGAAATTCGCCTGCCCGAGCGTGGTGATGCGCGATGGCGACGTCAATTCCGGCGGGGTCGAGATCTTCCAGCCCTGGGCCGACGCCGTGGCGGAGGCCTGAGCGTCACGACTCTTCCATGTTTGCACGCGAGATCACGATCGATGTCCATCGAACGGACAGATGCGTGCCCTGGGGGGAGATAATCAGGATGAAGAAGCTCGCGCTCGCCGCAGCATTGATCATTGCGGCCGGCTTCACGATGCCCGGCGCGGCATTCGCCAGGGGCGGTCATGGCCACGGACACGGTCATGACCACGGGATGGGCCATCATCACCACGGCACGCCGCCCGGATGGTGGGATGGCCGCAAGGTCGGCTGGCGCGGCCACGGCTGCCCGCCCGGACTGTGGAAGCAGGGCCGCTGCTGACATTCGACGGGTCAATCATCCAAGGCGTCGCTCCCTGGTGGAGCGGCGCCTTTTCAAATGCCGAGCCGGTCGCGTACCCGGCCTGCGATCACGGCGGTGGTCACGCCGACCGGCCAGAATGCGTGCATCGGGATCGGCTTGATGCCGGTGATGGGCATGTCGATCTCGGCCTTGGGACCGCCGATCAGACGGCGCGCGAGCTGCGCGCCCATGGCGGTCGAGAGCGCAACGCCGCGGCCGTTGCAGCCGAGCGAGATCAGGATGTTTTCCGCGGGCTCGTGCACATGCGGATAATGATCCGCGGTGATCGCAAGCCGGCTGTTCCAGCCATGAGTCCAGGCGACGCCCTTGAGCTGCGGCCAGAGCCGCTCGGCGTAACGTATGAGATAGGCGACATCATCGGGCGCCGTGATCCAGCGCATCGGGCCGCGGCCGCCCATCAACAACCGGTTCTGCTGATCGAGGCGGTAATAGACCGTGATGTGGCCGCTCTCATAGAGCACGGGCCGCGTCGGCATGATCGCGCGCGCGACCTCTTCCGTCAGCGGCGCAGTGGCGGCGATCGAGGAAAACACCGGCACGATGGTGCGGCGGAGCGCGGGCCAGAGATCGTCGGTGAAGCCATTGGTCGCGAGCAGCACCTTCTCGGCATGCACCACCGCGCGCGGCGTCACGATACGCCAACGGCTGCCGTCGCGGCGCAGCGATAGCGCCGGCGTCCCGCCATGTACCTTCGCGCCGGCAGAGAGCGCGGCGCGCGCAAGGCCGCGGGCGTAGCTGAGCGGATGTAGGTCGCCCCCGCGTGTATCGAGCATGGCGCCGATGTAGCGATCCGTACCGGTGATCTCGCGCGACTGCTCGCGGTTCAGATACGTCACCGGCATGCCGCGGCGGATGCATTGCTGCGCCGTCTTCTCGATCGCAGCGGCGCTGGCCTCGTTGTAGGCCGCGCGCAACGTGCCGTTCTGCCGCGCCTCGCAGGGGATCTGGTAACGGCGGATCAGATCATGCGTGAAATTGGTGGCACCGTAGGAGAACGCGATCATGCGGCGGCCGAGCTCGGTGCCGAAATCCGCTTCGATCTTGTCGGGGTCATGCTTCAGGCCGGGGTTGGTGTGCCCGCCATTGTTACCGGACGCGCCCCAGCCCGGCTCCTGCGCCTCCAGCACCAGCGCCTCGACGCCCTGCTCCGCCAGATGCAACGCCGTGGAGAGACCAGTGTAGCCGCCGCCGACGATCGCGACGGAAACGCGTTTGTCCATGTCGAGCGGCGGCGTGGCCACCGGCGCGACGGCGGTATCGGCATAGAGTGAGGGTGGCAGAGGCAGACGCGTCATGGCGAGAACCGGTCAAAGCGGATGCAGCACGCGGCGCAAAAAGTCCTGCGTACGCGGATGCTGGGGTTGATTGAGCAACGCCTTGGCCGGCCCCTGCTCGACGATGACGCCACCGTCGATGAACAACACGCGATCGGCAACGTCGCGGGCAAAGCCCATCTCGTGGGTGACGACGACCATGGTCATGCCCTCGTCGGCGAGCTTGCGCATGACGCCAAGGACGTCGCCGACAAGCTCGGGATCAAGCGCCGAGGTCGGCTCGTCGAACAGGATTGCCTTCGGCTGCATGGCTAGCGCCCGCGCAATCGCGACGCGCTGCTGCTGGCCGCCCGACAGCTGCGGCGGGTGCACATCGGCCTTCTCGGCCAGCCCGACGCGAGCAAGCAGCGCGCGACCACGCTCGTACGCCCGGGCCCGCGGCTCTTTCTTCACGAACAGCGGCCCCTCGACGACGTTTTCGAGCGCGGTACGATGCGGGAACAGATTGAAGCGCTGGAACACCATCGAGACCTGCGTGCGGATATCGACAATCGTCGGCGCATCGCGGTCCACTTTCAAACCTTCGATGCTGATCTCACCGCGGTCGTAGCTTTCGAGCCCGTTGATGCAGCGCAGGATGGTGGACTTGCCCGAGCCTGACGGTCCGATGATGCAAACCACCTCACCCTTCTGCACGGAGGCTGTGATGCCCTTGAGCACCTCCACCTTGCCAAAGCTCTTGTGGACGTCGCTGAGCTCGATCATTTCTTGCCGGCTCGCTTCTCGAAATGACGCACCAGCAGGATCAGCGGGATGCTCATGGTGAGATACATCAAGGCTACGAGCGTGAACACGTTGGTGTTCTTGAAGGTCGACGACGCGATCAGCTTGCCTTGCAGGGCGAGCTCGGCGACCGTGATGGTCGAGGCCTGCGACGAATCCTTCAGCATCATGATCATGACGTTGCCGTAAGGAGGCAGCACGATGCGCACCGCCTGCGGCAGCACCACGCGGCGCATGGTGAGCCACCAGCCCATGCCGATCGACTGCGCGGCCTCGATCTGGCCCTTGTCGATCGCCTCGATGCCGGCGCGGAAGTTCTCGGCCTGGTAGGCCGAATAGGCGATGCCAAGGCCGAGAATTGCGGCCTGCAAGGCCGATAACGTGACGCCGAGATCTGGCATCACGAAGTAGAGGTAGAACAGCAGTACGATGATCGGAATGCCGCGGATCACGTTGATCATGCTGGCGCTGAGCATCGCCAGCGCCTTGATGCCGGAGACCCGCATCATGGCCCAGATCAGGCCGAGCGCCGTCGATAGCAGCAGCGAGCCGATCGTCACGATGATGGTCAGCGCGACGCCGTTCATCAGGATCGGAAAGAACTCGGCGGCGTCGTGCCAGAAACCTTTCATGGGCAGCCTTCGATGCGCGATCGGCCTCGATCAACCCTGAGCCTTCAGGCCCCATTTATCGAGGATCTTGTCGATGGTGCCATTGGCTTTCAGCTTGGCGAGCGAGGCGTTGATCTTGGCGAGCAGCGCGCTCTCGCCCTTGCGGACGCCGATGCCGACGGAGCCGACCGTGACGGGCTTGTAGCCGTCGACGAGGCGCACCTCGGGGAAGCCGCCCTGCTTCAGATTGTAGGCAAGGATCGGATAGTCGGCATAGCCGGCCTTGAGGCGGCCGGTGTTCACATCGCGCAGGATGTCGGGAATGGTGTCGTAGGCCTTCACCTCGGCGAACAAGCCGGACTTCTTCAGCGCATCGACGAAGGCGGTGCCGACCTGGGCACCCACCGTCTCGCCCTTGAGATCCTCCTGCGTGGCATAGGCCTTGGTGTCGCTCTTCGGCACCACCAGGCCTTCGCCATAGGTGTAGATCGGGTCTGAGAAGTCGACGACCTCCTTGCGCGGCGCCGTGATGAACATCGCGGCGGCGATGATGTCGATCTTGCTCGAGGTCAGCGACGGGATCAGCGCCGAGAACTGCATCGGCTCGATCTGCACGTTGAAGCCGGCGTCCTTGCCGATCTCGGTGACGATATCGACCATGATCCCCTGAATGGAGTTGGTCTTGGTATCGAGGAAGGTGAAGGGAATGCCCGTCGGCGTCGAACCGACCTTCAGCACCTGCTGCGCCGAAGCGGGTGTCACCGCCGCAATCGCGAGCGCCGCAACTGCGGCCAGACCAAAAAGCTTCATCGCGTCCCCCTTTGGGCTTGCCGATGACGGCGCTCGCGCATGTCGTGATCAGACGTTGCGGGCCAAGCCGTTTCGGCCTATTTTCACCGATATGAAAATTTGGTCACAGTTTCGCAGACGATGCAAGCGATTTTCATGCAGATGAAAGATGCGGTTTGACGTGAGCGGTGGCAAGAGAATGCGCAAACCAGCCTCCGCGAGGCCGGCCAGGAAGGCCAGCAACCGCAGGAAGGCGTCCGCGAAGCCGGCGGAGCCCGCCATGGACGTCGCGGTCGGCCGCCGCATCCGCGATCTTCGCCGAGTCAGGCGATTCTCGCTCGAAACGGTGGCAGCGCGCACGGGTCTGTCGATCGGCTTCCTCAGCCAGATCGAGCGCGGGCTGTCGTCGCCATCGTTGCGCGTGCTGGCGACGCTCGCCGATGTGCTCGGCGTCGGCATTGCAGCGCTGTTCGGCGCGAGCCCGAGCGCCGATGGCGCGTCCGATCAGGTGGTGACCCGCGGATTGCAGCGGCCGGAACTGAAACTCTGGCGCACCGGTGTATCCAAGCAATTGCTCAGCCCGGCCAGTGCCGACAACAAGCTCAATCTGTTCCTGGTGCATCTGGAGCCCGGCGGCTCCACGGGCGATGAGCTCTACACCCATGACGGCGAGGAAGCCGGCCTCGTGCTCGAAGGAGAGATGATGTTGACCGTGGATAGCGAGACCTGGTCGCTGAAGAGCGGCGACAGCTTTCGCTTCGTCAGCCGAAGGCCGCACCGGTTTTCCAATCCGGCGCAGGACGCGAAGGCCGTGGTGCTGTGGGTGAATTGTGTGACGGGACCGTAAGCCTCTCTCCTTCCGCGCAGGGGCGCGCTGCCTCCACGCCGCCATTACGAGGAGCTCGCGACAAAATTGCGAAGCAATTTTGCACTGATGCGACGAAGCAATCCGGATTGTCTCCGCGGAGGGATACTGGATTGCTTCGCTGCGCTCGCAATGACGAGCGGATCGAGTCCTACCCAAACCGGTGCTTGTACCGATCCACCGTCAGCGCACTGACGTCCACCTCCGGCTTCTTGCCCGACAGCATGTCGGCGAGCACCCGCCCCGAACCGCAGGACATGGTCCAGCCGAGCGTGCCGTGACCGGTGTTGAGGTAAAGGTTGGCGTATTGCGTTGGGCCAATCACGGGCGGACCGTCCGGCGTCATCGGACGCAGGCCACTCCAGAACGTGGCCTTGGAGAGATCGCCGCCGCGCGGGAACAGGTCGGTCAGGGAATGATCGAGCGTGGCGCGGCGCGCATCATAAAGCCGGGTCGAAAAACCGGAAATTTCGGCGGTGCCGCCGACGCGGATGCGATTGCCCAGACGGGTGATCGCGACCTTGTAGCTTTCGTCCATCACGGTCGATTCCGGTGCACCGGAGGCGTCCTTGATCGGCACGGTGATCGAATAGCCTTTCACCGGAAAGACCGGCAGGGAGATGCCGAGCGGCGCAGCCATACGTGACGAATAGCTGCCGAGCGCGAGAACATAGCTATCTGCCTGCAGCAGGCCGGCGCTGGTCGCCACGCCGCTGACCCCGGTGCCGTCCGTGACAATGCGGTCGATGCCCGTGTTGAACAGGAAGCGCACGCCGAGCGCCTCGGCATGCTTGCCCAGCGCCTGCGTGAACATATGGCAATCGCCGGTTTCGTCCTGCGGCAGGCGAAGCCCGCCGGCGACCTTTTCCTTCACGCTCGCCAATGCCGGCTCGACCGCGATGCAGCCCTCGCGGCTCAGCACTTCGAAGGGCACGCCGTATTGCTTGAGCACGGCGATATCTTCGCCGGTGCCGTCGAGCTGGGCCTGGTAGCGGAACAGCTGCAGCGTGCCCTGCGAACGCTCGTCATATTGAATGCCGATGTCGCGGCGCAAATCGCGCAGGCAATCGCGGCTGTATTCCGCGATCGGGATCATCCGGCTCTTGTTGACGGCATAGCGCGCACTGGTGCAGTTGCGCAGCATCTTGAGCAGCCAGACCCACATCACGGGATCGAGCTTCGGCCGGATCACCAGCGGACCATGCTTCATCAGGAGCCACTTGACCGCTTTCACCGGCACGCCGGGACCAGCCCATGGCGAGGAGTAGCCGGGCGACACTTCGCCGGCATTGGCAAACGAGGTCTCCAGCGCGGGTTCGGGCTGACGGTCGACGACCGTCACCTCATGACCGGCACGGGCGAGGTAATAGGCAGAGGTGACACCGATGACACCGCTGCCGAGGATCAGAACTTTCACGCTTGGTCAAACTCCCGCGGCATCACGCTCGCCGCTGCAAGATAGAACCCTGCAGCGGCGAGAGCAATTGTCAGGCCACCTTCTTGATGGCGTCGCCAAGAATCGAGACGATCTGGTCGATGTGGCTCTTCTCGACGATGAGCGGAGGCGACATCGCGAAACTGTCGCCGCTCATGCGCAGGTAAAGGCCGGTATTGAAGCAATCGACCATGACGTCATAGCCGCGCGCGCCGACGACGCCGTCACGCGGCGCCAGCTCGACCGCGCCCATCAGGCCGCAATTTCTGATATCGACGACGTTGGGCAGGCCCTTCAGCTGATGCAGCGCATCGCGCCAGTATTCGGCCATGGTCGCACCGCGCGTGAGCAGGCCTTCATCCTTGTAGATGTCGAGGGTGGCGATGCCGGCGGCGCAGGCGGTCGGGTGCGCAGAATAGGTGTAGCCGTGGAACAGCTCCATCTGGTTCTCCGGGCCGACCATCATGCCGTCGTGCACCTTGCGGCTCGCGAACACCGCGCCGCAGGGGATCGTGCCGTTCGTGATGCCCTTGGCGGTCGTCATCAGGTCCGGCGTGACACCGAAGAAGTCGGCGGCGAACGGCGTGCCCAGGCGACCGAAGCCCGTGATGACTTCGTCGAAGATCAGGAGGATGCCGTGCTTGTCGCAGATCGCGCGCAGGCGCTGCAGATAGCCCTTCGGCGGCGGCAGCACCGCAGTCGAACCCGGCACCGGCTCGACAATGACGGCGGCGATCGTCTCGGCACCGTGCAGGGCGACCAGACGCTCGAGATCGTCAGCGAGCTCGGCACCGTGATCCGGCTGGTCCTTGGCGAAAGCGTTACGCGAGAGATCATGGGTGTGGCGGAGGTGATCGACGCCGGGCAGCAGGGTCGCGAAGGCGCGACGGTTGGCGACCATGCCGCCGACGGAGGTGCCGCCGAAGCCGACGCCATGATAGCCGCGCTCGCGGCCGATCAGGCGGGTGCGGCTCGACTGGCCTGTGGCACGGTGATAGGCGAGCGCGATCTTCAGCGCGGTATCGACCGATTCAGAGCCGGAGTTGGTGAAGAAGACGCGGTCGAGGCCCTTCGGCGCAATCTCGGCAAGGCGCTCGGCGAAGTCGAAAGCCAGCGGATGACCCATCTGGAACGTCGGCGCGAAGTCCAGCGTCATCAGCTGCCGCTCGACGGCGGCCGCGATCTGCTTGCGGCCGTGGCCGGCATTGACGCACCAGAGGCCGGCGGAGCCGTCGATCACCTTGCGGCCGTCGACCGTGGTGTAGTGCATGCCCTCGGCCGACGAGAACAGGCGCGGCGCCTTCTTGAACTGGCGGTTGGCCGTGAACGGCATCCAGAACGAGTCGGTCTTGATGGTGTTCGGAATCTGATGAAGGGTCACGGGCCACGCTCCTGTGCTGACTGCCTAGCAGAGCCACGGCTTCGATAGGGCAACAAGTCCTTTTCTGGCGGTCTGCAAGCCATTGATTTTACGGGGCCTGCCGGTCCATATTTGCGCGATCCGCAACACCTGCAACAGAGGCCAGAGCCATGAGCGTCGACATCGGTGGACGGCTGCGATTCATCCGGGCGCGCCACAAGCTGTCGCAGCGCGAGCTGGCAAAACGCGCCGGCGTCACCAATTCGACCATCTCGCTGATCGAATCCAACCAGATGAACCCGTCGGTCGGCGCGCTCAAGCGCATCCTCGACGGCATCCCGATGGGGCTCGCCGAGTTCTTCGCGCTGGAGCCGGAGTCGAGGCGCAAGATCTTCTACCGGGCGGAGGAGCTCACAGAGGTCGGCAAGAAGCCGATCTCGTATCGGCAGATCGGCGACAATCTGTTCGGCCGCAGCCTGCAGATGTTGAAAGAGCGCTATGAACCCGGCAGCGACACCGGACGCGTGCACCTCGTCCATGACGGCGAGGAAGGCGGCATCGTGATCTCGGGCAAGCTCGAGGTCACCGTCGAGGACGAACGCCGCATCCTCAATCCGGGTGACGCCTACTATTTCGAGAGCCGCCGCCCGCATCGCTTCCGCTGTGTCGGCGGCAAGCCGTGCGAAGTGATCTCGGCCTGCACTCCACCGACGTTCTGAGGCGGACGCCGCGAGATGATCGCGGCCCGCCCGCTGCCGTCAGAGGCCCGTCAGCAGCTCCTCGATCCGGATCGGGAAGCGGCGCACCCGCACGCCGGTCGCATGCCAGACGGCATTAGCAACCGCACCGGCGCTACCGGTGATGCCGATCTCGCCGACGCCCTTGACGCCGAGCGCGTTCACATGGGGGTCGTGCTCCTCGACCGTGATGACGTCGAGCGGCGGCACGTCGGCATTCACAGGGATGTGGTATTCGCCGAGATTGGCATTCATGATCCGTCCGCTGCGGCGGTCGATGACGGCCTCCTCGTGCAGCGCGAAGGACATGCCCCAGATCATGCCGCCGAACAGCTGGCTCTTCACCAGATGCGGGTTGACGATGCGGCCCGCGGCAAAGGCGCCGACCATGCGGGTGACGCGGATCTGGCCGAACTCGGGATCGACCTTCACTTCGGCGAACACCGCGCCATGGGCGTGCATCGCATACTCTTCCATCGCCGCCGGATTCGGCGCACCGGTGCCGCGCGCCTCGACTTCGGCGACGCCGGCACGCGCGAGAATCTCGGTATAGCTCTCGCTGCGGCTCTCGTCGTCGCGCCGGATCAACCGGCCGTCGCGCGCGATCACACCGGCATTGCCCGCGCCGAACAGCGGCGATCGCTCGTCATTGGTGGCGAGATCGGCAAGCTTGGCGATCACGGCCGCGCCGGCGCTGTGGATCGCAGCTCCCGCGGTCGCGGTGTGCGCGGAGCCGCCGGCGATGCCCGCATCAGGAAGATCGGACGTGCCCGCCTTGAACCTGACGCGGTCGATATCGAGGCCGACGGCGTCGGCTGCGATCTGCGCAAGCGCCGTCCAGGCGCCCTGCCCCATGTCGTGCGCGCCGATCTCCATTGCGCCAGTACCGTCACGGCGGATCACGGCGCGCGCTTCGGCCTGGAACATCAGCGCGGGGAACGTCGCGGTGCCCATCCCCCAGCCGACCAGCAGTCCGGCATCGTCGCGCATCTGTCGCGGCTGAAGCAAGCGCTTCGCCCAGCCGAAACGCGCGGCGCCCTGATCGTAACAGGCACGCAGCGCTTTCGACGAAAATGGTTTTCCGGTGATCGGCTCGACCTCGGCGTAGTTCTTCAAGCGGAAGGCGAGCGGATCCATGCCGCAGGCCCAGGCCATCTCGTCGACCGCGCTTTCCAGCGCAATCGATCCCGTCGCCTCGCCCGGCGCGCGCATGAACAGGGGCGTGCCGGTGTTGACGCGCACGGAGTCGTGCGAGGTGCGGATCGCGGGCGCCGCATAGAGGGTGTGCGAGGCATCGGCCGCCGGCTCGTAGAAATCGTCGAACGTGCTCGACACGGTCCGCGCGTGGTGATCGAGCGCGGTCAGGCGGCCTTCGGCGTCGGCACCGATGCGCAGGCGCTGGCGCGTCGGCGCGCGGTGGCCGACCGGGCCGTACATCTGCTCACGGCGCAGCACGAGCTTGACCGGCTTGCCGACCAGCTTGGCCGCCATGATGCCGAGGACGGGAGGACCGGCCATCAGCCCCTTTGAACCGAATCCGCCGCCGAGGAACGGGCTGCGGATATGGATCTTGTCGGGCGCAATGCCGAACAGCTCGGCAACACGTCCGAGCGACAGCATGAGCCCCTGTGTCGGCATGTCGATCTGCAGTTTGTCGCCGTCCCAGTACGCGACGATTGCATGCGGCTCCATCGCGTTGTGATATTGCGGCGGCGTCTCATAGGTCGCATCGATCTGCTTGTCCGCAGCCTCTAGACCGGCCTCGACGTCGCCGCGCTGATTTTCGGCGGGATTGCCGACACCGACGACGGGCGGCACGTAACTCTCACCCGCATCGAGCCCGACCAGCGCGGGCAGCGCCTCATAGCGCGGCGCCAGCAGCACCGCGCCTTCCGTCGCCGCCTCGAGCGTTTCCGCGATCACGACAGCGATGGGCTGGTTGGCATAACGCACTTCGTCGCTCTGCAACACCTCCATTCGGAACACGAACGGGTTGGTCTTGATCTCAGGGTCGATCGCGAGCTGCGGCTTGTGGTCGGGCGTCATCACGTCGATGACGCCGGGATGACGCTTGGCGGCGGCGACATCGAGCGAGGTCACGCGTCCATGCGCGATGCTGGACACCGCCATCACCGCAAACACCATGCCGGGCGGATGATTGTCGGCGGCATAGGTCGCCTGGCCCCTGACCTTGAGCACGCCGTCGCGGCGGGCCATCGGCTGGCCGATGCTGGAGCCGTGGCGGAGATGCGCGGGTGCGCTGGTGAGATTGAGCTCAGGCATGAATGGCTCCAGACGTCGAAGCAAAGGGGGAAGCGGGCAGCGCGGGGATACGCGCGGGCGTACCGGCCGCAGCAAGGGTCAGCGTACGCACGACGATGCGGCGCGCCAGCTCGATCTTGTAGGCGTTGTCGCCGGACGGTTTTGCGTCGCTGAGCGCGCGCCAGGCGGCTTCCTGGAAAACATCCGCCGTGGGCGCAATACCCTTAAGAATATCCTCCGCGGCGCGGGCACGCCAGGGCTTTGCGGCGACACCGCCAAGCGCAAGCCGCGCCTCCGCGATCTTGCCGTTCTCGATCCGCAGCGCCGCCGCGGCCGAGACGATGGCGAACGCGTAGGACGTGCGCTCGCGCACCTTGAGATAGCGCGCATGCGCAGCAAATCCTCGCGCCGCGGGCGGCAGACGCACTGCGACGATGAGATCACCAGGCTCGAGCGCGGATTCACGTTCCGGCATATTGCCGGGCAGGCGATGCAATTCGTCGAGCGCGATCTCGCGACGGCCGTTCTTGCCTTCGATCTCGACGATGGCGTCGAGCGCGACCAGCGGCACGCAGAAGTCGGACGGATGGGTCGCGATGCAGCTCTCGCTCCAGCCGAGCACCGCATGCGTCCGGTTCTCGCCCTCGCGGGCATCGCAGCCGCTGCCGGACTCGCGTTTGTTGCAGCGGCTGGCGGTGTCGTAGAAATACGCGCAGCGCGTCCGCTGCAGCAGATTGCCGCCCACGGTCGCCGCATTTCGGAGTTGCGCGGACGCGCCGGAGAGCAACGCTTCGGCAATCGCGGGATAGGATTTCGCGAACTCTGCATCATGCGCAAGGTCGGCATTGCTCACGAGCGCACCGATCCGCAACGCCCCATCCGCGAGGCGCTCGATGCGATCGAGCCCGTCAAGATGAGTGACGTCCACCAGCCGATCGGGTCGGCTGATGTTGCCCTTCATCAGATCGAGCAGATTGGTGCCGGCCGCGAGATAGGTCGCGCCCGGCTGCGCGGCGGCAGCAACGGCTTCAGCGACCGTGGCAGGCCTGACATAATCGAACTGTTTCATGCGGAGCGCCTCTGGTTGGTTTCCCCGGTCCCGGCCTGAGCCTCGAGCACAGCATCGACGATGCCGGCATAGGCGCCGCAGCGACAGAGATTACCGCTCATGCATTCACGGATACGCTCGGGATCGTTGCCGGCCTGCGCTTCCTGCATCATGCCGATGGCGCTCATGATCTGGCCGGGCGTGCAGAAGCCACACTGGAATCCGTCATGGGCGATGAAGGCGGCCTGGACGGGATGAAGCCGGTCGCCGCGCGCGACGCCTTCGATGGTGAGGATGTCGGCGCCGTCATGGCTGATGGCGAGCGCGAGACAGGAATTGATGCGCTTGCCGTCGACGAGAATGGTGCAGGCCCCGCATTGTCCGCGGTCGCATCCCTTCTTGGTTCCGGTGAGATGGAGGCGCTCACGCAGCAGATCGAGCAGCGTGACGCGGGGATCGTCGAGGACGAAGTCGCGCCGCGCACCGTTCACGGTGAGGCTGATGGAGTGGTTCATACAAGGCTCCGATCAGAAGGACATGGCTCATCGTTCGGCGCGCCACCGCGGTGGCCGCCGTCGATATCGCGCCAGCGCGGACAGGGTCCGGACTGGCACCTGCGCGAAGATACGGAGGCACCCTCCGCTTAACAAGGGCCGCCGAAAAATATTTGGACTTCGTCGAAAGCTCGTGCGCCGACAACGCGATGCGGCAGGCAAAGGGTTCAACAAGGGTTCAATCTAACCAATTCGTGATCTACATTGCCTGATATGGACGACCACACCGACCAGGCCCGAAAGCCCCGCGCCGATGCCGTGCGCAATCGCGAGCGTGTGCTCGAAGCGGCCAAGGCTGTGTTCAGCGCAGGCGGCTCGGAAGCAAGCCTCGAGGCCGTAGCCAAGCGCGCCGGCGTCGGCATCGGAACGCTCTACCGGCATTTTCCGACGCGCGAGGATCTGTTCGAGGCAGTCTACCGGCGCGAGGTCGAGCAGCTCAGCGAGCTTGCCGAGCAGTTGAAGAGCGCCAAGGATCCGGTCGATGCGCTCCGGCGCTGGTTGCGCTCGGGTGTCGAATTCGTCGCCACCAAGAAGGGCATGGTGGCAGCCCTGGCGCTCGCGGTGCAGAGCGGGTCCGAGCTGCATGCCTTCTCCTTCGAGCGCCTGACCAAGGCGATCGGCTCACTGCTCGATCGCGCAGCCGCGGCCGGTGCGATGCGCGCCGACATCAGTCCCGAGGACTTGCTGCGCGCGTTCTTCGGCATGTGCTACATCCATGACCAGCCCGGCTGGCAGTCAACGGCGAAGCGGCTTCTTGACGTTTTCGTCGACGGCCTGCGCCTGCAGCCAGGGTCCAAGCCCAAGGCGCGTGCCGCCGCGCCAGCGAAATCGCCGCCGAAGCGGAAGCGGTAGGCGCGGCGATGTGTTAGGGTCGGCATCGCCGGCATATCAACGGGAGCCTGTCATGCGCATCGCAGCCGTGGTCGTCGCCCTTGCTGTTGCCTTCAGCCCCCTCGCCGCTCGCGCTGACGACGTCACGACAGCGCAAGGGGTGATCCGCGCCCAGGAGCAGGCCTTCGTCCATGACGATGCGACCGCCGCCTATTCCTATGCCGCGCCGGCAATCAAGCAGCTCTTTCCCGCACCCGACATCTTCATGTCGATGGTGCAGAACGGCTACGCCCCCGTCTACCGCCACAAGAGCTTTGAGTTCGGCGACAGCAGGACCGAAGCCAACGCGATTGCGCAGCGTGTTCACATCATCGACGCCAATGGCGAAGCCTGGGAAGCGCTCTACACGCTCGAGCAGCAGCCGGACGGCAGCTACAAGATCACCGGCTGCTCCCTGTTGAAGGCGGGACAGGCGGTCTAAGTTGCGAAATTCGGTCCTGTCTTGACCGAACTCATGCGTGAGCGGATCAGCAGCGTCAAGACGATGCCGACATTGAGGGCATTCCATGCCACGCCGTTGGCAAACGCTGCCGCGTAGGAGCCGGTGGCATCGAAGATGATGCCGGAGACCCAGCCGCCGAAGGACATGCCGAACACGGAGGCGAAGATCACGATGCCGACGCGGGTTGCGGCTTCACGGGCCGGCATCGCCTCGCGCACGATGATGGCGTAGCTCGGCACGATGCCGCCCTGGAACAGGCCGAACATCGCGGAAATCAGGTATAGGGAGGTGAGGCTGTCGAAGAACAAATAGAACACCAGCGCGAAGCCTTGCGCCAGTGACCCGAGCAGCAGCGTGCGGATGCCGCCGATCTTGTCGGCGAGATAGCCCGAGCCGATGCGGCTGACGATGCCGCAGGCCATCATCAGCGACAGCATCTCGGCGCCACGCGCCACGCCATAACCGAGATCGCCGCAATAGGCGACGATATGGACCTGCGGCATCGCCATGGCGACGCAGCAGGAGATGCTGGCGATCGAGAGCAGCACCGTCAGCGTGTTGGTCGAGAGCTTGAGATCGACCCGCGGCGGCGGCGCATTGGCGTGATTGCGGACCTTGTCGTCGCCCATCTGCGTGCGCAGGACCAGCACCAGCACAGCCATCAGGCTCGCACAGACGAGGCCAATACCGATGTGAGTGGTGCGCCAGCCCACGGCATTCATGCCGTAGCTCACGATCGGCGGCCACATCGTGCCCGCGACATAGTTGCCGCTTGCCACGATGGTCACCGCGAGCCCGCGATAACGCTCGAACCAGTGCGAGGCCTCAGCCATCAGCGGCGCGAAGGTGGCCGAGGTGCCGAGACCAACGAGAAAGTAGGCCGCCACGAATTGCCAAAGCTGCGTCGACAGCCCGGCCAGTACGTTAGCGATGCCCAGGAAGGCGATACTGATCGCCATCGCCGGCACGATCCCGAACCGGTCGGTGATTCGGCCTGCAATCACGCCGCCGAGGCCGAAGCCGAACATCATGAGTGTGAAGGCGAGCGACACCGCGCCTCGTGTGGCGGCGAATTCGGTCTGTACGAGGGGAATCACCACGACCACAGCCCACATCCCGACGCTGCCGATCGAGCCGATCACCAGTGCGAGCAAAAGCCGCACCCAGGCCTGACGCGAATCAGGGGTGAAAGAGGCCGGTTTCTGTGCTGGGTGATTTGGTGCGTGCACGACGCGGAGCATGTTCGCTGAACGCCTCTTGGTCAAGCATCGTGCCGCGATATTGGGCATGCGCGGTGCGCTGCGGTAAGAAGGAGCTTGGCGAAACGCCGCTTTGCCATTACTTTGCAATCTGCGGGCGCAACAATGCCGCGCGGAAGAGCATGCTGTCGGAATGTTGCTGCGGATGACGCGATCGATGCGGATCAGGGTGGGGCGGATCATCGCCCTCGCTTATCTGTTCTGCGTGCTCGCGCCGGCCGCGAGCCTCGCCTGGGGCAGCGGCGCCTCGCCGTGCTTCGACGACGATCCCGTGCTCTTGCCAGCGCATCATGAGATGTCGGCCAGCCACATCCATGGCGACGTGACACACGACCGCGCCGGCATGCACGCTCATCAGCAGGCGCAGGACGCGCCCGGCCCGCACCATCATCAAAGCAAGGGCCATCTCGGCCCGTGCTGCGCCATGATGTGCGCGAGCGCGCTACCGGCCGACCTGCCTGATGTCGCCAAGCCGCAGCAGCCGGTGTCCGCCTGTGTGCCCGAGATCGTGGTAAGTCTGCACAGTGCGGCGCCACCCCGGCACTACCGCCCTCCCATCACCTGATCTGACACGCGACGACGTCAGGCCGAACGCGCGTTCCCGCGCGCGCGAACCTGTGGTCTCCAGACAGATCAGGGATTATTCATGCTTACGCTTCTCGGGGCGAAGTCCGCCGCCGCATCTGTGGCGCGTGGAGGACATTTGCGATTGCATTGGCCGCTGCTGGCCCTCGCCGCATTGGCGCTGTCCGGCTGCATGCCCGCGACGCCGTCGATTGCCGCCGCCGATCCGGCCGATCCCGCGGCAAAGGTCGCGCACGTCGGCTATCGCTCGACAGTCGCGCCCTACGTGACCTTGCGGCCTTCGACGCCGGCACCATGGCGCGGCCGCAACGACGCCGTCGCGCCAGCGCCGAAGCAAGACCGCTAGGAGCGCGCCATGACACATCATATGTCACATCATTTGGCGCGAGGGCTGCTCGTTCTCGCTGCGCTTGGCCTCTCCGGCTGCGCCGCGTTCTCGCCCGACAGCGGCATGACCGGTGTCTCGGAGCTGACGAGCCAGACCATCAACAAGGACGTCGCCTTCGTACGTACCGCCGAAGGAGCCGGTGCGGTCGACGGGCGCGTTCGCCGGTTGCTGTCGCGGACACTGAGCGCCGAGACCGCCGTGCAGATCGCACTGCTCAACAACAAGGGGCTGCAGGCCGCCTATAACGAACTGGCGCTGGCCGAGACCGATCTGGTCGAGCAGAGCCTGCCGCCCAATCCGGTATTCTCGATCTCGCGCATCTCAGGCAATGGCGCCAGCGAGATCGAGCGCCAGGTGGTCGGCGATATCCTGGCATTGGCTACGCTGCCATTTCGCTCCGACATCGCGCGCGAGGGCTTTCGCCAGGCGCAATTGCGCGCGGCGCTGGCGACGCTGCGGCTCGCCGCCGATGTGCGACGCGCTTACGTCCGCGCGGTCGCCGCAAACGAGATGGTTGTGCTGCTGACCGACGCGAAAGCAACGGCGGAATCGACCGCGCAACTCGCCGTGAAACTCGGCGAGACCGGCTCGGTCAGCAAGCTCGACCAGGCGCGTGAGCAGGTGTTCTACGCCGAGACCACCGCCGATCTCGCCTCCGCGCGCCAGGCGGCGGCAAGCGCGCGCGAAAAACTGGCGCGGCTGATGGGGCTGTGGGACGAGCGTCTCGACTTCCGCCTGCCCAACGCTTTGCCGCCGCTGCCGCGCCGGCCGGAGACCCTGCCCTCGATCGAGGCCGACGCTGTCGCGCACCGCATCGACTTGCAGATCGCGCGGCTGGGGCTGACGGCCCTGGCGAAGTCGTTGAACGTGACTGAAGCAACCCGCTTCGTCACCTTGCTCGATCTCGCCGGGATCTCCCGCCGGACCCAGGACCCGGAGGGCGCGCCGTTCCGCGAGCGCGGCTTTGATGTCCAGTTCCAGGTCCCGATCTTCGATGGCGGCGAGGTGCGCGTGAGGCAAGCCGCGGAGACCTACAAGCTCGCCTTCAACCGCCTGACCGAGCGCGCCGTGAACGTCCGCTCGGAAGCGCGCGATGCCTATCGGATCTATCGCTCGACTTACGACATCGCTGGCCACTATCAGCGCGAGATATTGCCGTTGCGCAAAATCATCACCGAGGAGATGCAGTTGCGCTTCTCCAGCATGCAGGTCGACATCTTCGCGCTGCTGACAGAGGCGCGGCAGCGCCTCGCCTCACTGCGCGGTGCGATCGACGCCAGGCAAAACTTCTTCCTCGCCCAATCCGAGTTGCAGACCGCCGTCAACGGCGGCGGCGCGCCTGCGTCCGGCGGCGACAATCCAACCAATATCGCCGCCGCCCCTGCCGATGGCGGTCACTGAGATGGAGGTCAGCATGTTTTCCCGCCGCGCATTTTTGAGCACCGCCGCGCTCGTCAGCGCGTCAGCCGTCAGCGGTCGCGTCCAGGCCGCATCGATTCCGGAAGCAGTTCACATGGACAAGGCGGTGATGCAGCCGCCGCTGCACCCCACCAGCGGTCCGGACTATCGCCCCGTCGTCACACTCAACGGCTGGACGCTGCCGTTCCGCATGAACGGCGACTGGAAGGAGTTCCATCTCGTGGCCGAACCCGTGGTGCGCGAATTCGCCGAAGGCATGAAGGTGAATCTCTGGGGCTATAACGGCCAGTCGCCGGGGCCGACCATCGAAGCGGTCGAAGGCGACAAGGTTCGCATCTTCGTCAGCAACCGCCTGCCAGAATACACCACCGTGCATTGGCACGGCATGATCATTCCGAGCGGTATGGACGGTGTCGGCGGGCTGAATCAGCCGCACATTCCACCCGGCAAGACCTTCGTCTACGAGTTCGAGATGAGGAAGAGCGGGACCTTCATGTACCACCCGCATTCCGACGAGATGGTGCAGATGGCGATGGGCATGATGGGCATGGTCGTCGTGCACCCGCGCGATCCGAATTTCCGGCCCGTCGATCGCGACTTCGTCTTCGTGATGAGCACCTATCGCGTCGATCCCGGCACCTATCTGCCGCGCGTCAACGAGATGACCGATTTCAACATGTGGACCTGGAATGCGCGGGTGTTTCCCGGCATCGATCCGCTACCGGTGCGGCTCGGCGACAAGGTGCGCGTGCGCATCGGCAATCTCAGCATGACCAACCATCCGATTCATCTGCACGGCCACAGTTTTGCCGTGACCTGCACCGACGGCGGCTGGGTTCCCGAGGGCGCGCAATATCCTGAGACGACCACCGACGTTCCCGTCGGCGCGGTGCGCGTGTTCGATGTGCTCGCCGACAATCCCGGCGACTGGGCGTTTCACTGCCACAAATCGCACCACACCATGAATGCGATGGGCCACGACATGCGCAACATGATCGGCGTCTCGCGCAAGGATCTCGCCAAGGCCGTCGGCAAGCTCGCGCCCGACGCCATGGTGATGGGGCAGTCAGGCATGGCGATGGGCAACATGGAGATGCCCGCGCCCGACAACACGCTGCCGATGATGTCGGGCGCCGGCCAGTTCGGCCCGATCGAGATGGGCGGCATGTTCACGGTGATGAAAATCCGCCAGGACCTCGCGCGCGACGATTATCGCGATCCCGGCCCCTATCAATTCCCGCAAGGCACCGTCGCCTACGAGGTCGCCTCGCCCGCGGCGGAGCCGGCACGGCAACCGGCCACGCCGGCGCACAGATGAAAATGTGAGTGTTTCGATGAAGACCCAACCGGAGAACAAGATGAAGACGATCAAACTTGCACTCGCGCTGACCGCATTTGCGACGCCGCCCGCGCTGTCCCATGAGCATCACGGCTCCTTTTCGGCCGGCGAGCCCGGTGATCCCAACAAGCCCGCACGCACCATCGCGATCGCCTTGAGCGAGATGGCCTATGAGCCGTCGACCATCACGGTCAAGCGCGGCGAGCAGATCCGCTTCGTGCTGCACAATGTCGGCAAGGAGGATCACGAATTCCTGCTCGCCACCACGAAGGAAAATCTCGCGCATGCCGAGGTGATGAAGAAGCATCCGCACATGGAGCACGACGATCCGAACGGGGTGCGGCTGGCGCCGAACAAGACGGCCGAGATCGTCTGGAAGTTCACCAAGCCCGGCACCTTCGAATTTTCCTGCCTGATTCCCGACCATCGCGACTACGGCATGGTCGGCCACGTCACCGTGAAATGAAGACGATGGAGACGTCAATGAAGCCGATCATCCGCACCGCCGTAGCGCTCGCCCTGACGCTGGGCCTGACCATGGGCGCGCTCGCGCAAGCCGCCTCGATCAGCGGCGAGGTCAAGAAGATCGACGAGAACGCAGGCAAGATCACGCTCAAGCACGGCGCCGCCAAGAGCCTCGGCATGGATGAGCCCATGACCATGGTCTACCGCGTCAAGGACCCGGCCCTGCTGAAGCAAGTGAAGGTCGGCGACAAGGTGTCGTTCGAGGCCGAGGAGGAGGCGTCGGGATACACTGTGACGAAGCTGCAGAAGGCGAAATAGGCCCCTCCGTCAATCCGGGGCGCACCTTGGCGCAAGCCCGCCCCGGAATGACACCGCGGAGCGCCCCGAAATACCCCGGCCTGACCTCCTCCCGCACCCTTTGTTAACCCTTTGCTAACCATACACCGGGCAAAAATTGCCGGGTGAAGTCGAGTGTCGTCGGTCGCGTAGAACGGGAGGAACCCCGTGGACGCCAGTGCGGTGCCTCACTTTCGGAACGGCGGCCCGTCGGCCGCCGCGCAGACGTTTGGGGCGCGCGGACGGCAGTCGCGCGGGGAGGCAGCTACCATGGTCGACGTCACCGCGGGACAGGGCGTAGGCGCAGCGAAGCCCGGGATCCCCTCCCTCTCCGAAATCATCACCATCCTGAAGCGCGGCGACATCGCGCTGGCACTCGGCATCCTGACCATCCTGGTGGTGCTGATCCTGCCGCTGCCATCGGTCGTGCTGGACCTGTTCCTGGCGATCTCGATCACGCTCTCGATCCTGATCCTGATGACGTCGCTGTTCATTCAGGCGCCGCTGGAATTCTCCGCCTTCCCGACCATCCTGCTGATCTCGACCATGCTGCGGCTGTCGCTCAACATGGCCTCCACCCGTCTGATCCTGTCGCACGGCCACGAGGGCACGGACGCGGCCGGTCACGTCATCGAGGCCTTCGGCAGCTTCGTGATGGGCGGCAATTTCGTCATCGGCATCATCGTCTTCGCCATCCTGATCATCGTCAATTTCGTCGTCATCACCAAGGGTTCGGGCCGCATCGCCGAAGTCGCCGCCCGCTTCCACCTCGACGCCATGCCGGGCAAGCAGATGGCGATCGACGCCGACCTCGGCGCCGGCCTGATCGACGAGAAGGTCGCCAAGGAGCGCCGCAAGGCGCTGGAGGACGAGAGCGGATTCTTCGGCGCCATGGACGGTGCCTCGAAGTTCGTGCGCGGCGATGCCATCGCGGGCCTGCTGATCGTCTTCATCAACGTGGTCGGCGGCATGATCATCGGCGTGGCGCAGCAGGGCCTGTCCTTTGCCGATGCCGGCCGCAGCTACACGCTGCTGACCGTCGGTGACGGCCTCGTCACCCAGGTGCCGGCGCTGATCGTCTCGACCGCGGCGGGCCTGCTGGTCTCCAAGGCCGGCGTCTCCGGCGCCGCCGACAAGGCGCTGATGAAGCAGTTCTCCGGCTATCCGCAGGCGCTGGCGATGTCCTCGGCCGTCATGCTGGTGCTGGCCGCGCTGCCGGGCATTCCGACCATCCCGTTCCTCGCGCTCGGCGCCGGCGCCGGCGCGCTGGCCTGGCAGGCCCGCAACCACAAGAAGACCTCGGCCTCGGCCGAGGCAGCAGCCAAGGCCGCGCCGGTGGCCGGCGCACCGGGTGCACCGGGCGCTGCAGCGGCGGAGGAGCCGATTTCCGCCGCGCTGAAGATCGACGACCTCAAGATCGAGCTCGGCTATGCGCTGCTGCCGCTCGTCAACGGCCCCGACGGCACCGATCGCCTCACCGAGCAGATCAAGGCGCTGCGCCGCTCGCTCGCGATCGAGATGGGTTTCGTGATGCCGGCGGTGCGCATCCTCGACAACGTCCAGCTCGAGGCCAACACCTACATCATCAAGATCAAGGAGGTCGACGCCGGCACCGGCAAGATCTGGCCGAGCCAGTTCATGGTCATGGATCCCGGCGGCAGCCAGGTGCAGGTGCCCGGCATCCATACCACCGAGCCGACCTTCGGCCTGCCCGCGACCTGGGTCGACGCCAGCCTCAAGGAAGAAGCCTCGCTCAAGGGCTACACCGTCGTCGACGCCGCGACCGTGCTCTCGACCCATCTCACCGAGCTGCTCAAGGCCAACATGTCGGACCTGCTGTCCTATGGCGAAGTGCAGAAGCTGCTCAAGGAGCTGCCGAAGGAGCAGAGCGAGCTGGTCAAGGACATCGTCCCCGGACAGGTCACGGTCTCCGGCATCCAGCGCGTGCTCCAATTGCTGCTCGCCGAGCGCATCTCCATCCGCGACCTCTCGACCATCCTCGAAGGCATCGCCGACTCGCTCGCCTTCTCGCGCAATCCGGCGACCATGGTCGAACATGTCCGCGCCCGGCTCGCGCGACAGATCTGTGCGCAGAACACCTCCTATGCCGGCTATCTGCCGCTGATCGCGCTGTCGGCGCGGTGGGAGCAGGCCTTTGCCGAATCCATCATCGGCCAGGGCGAGGAGCGCAGCCTCGCGATGCAGCCATCCAAGCTGTCGGAGTTCATGACCGCGGTGCGGGAGGCCTTCGAGCGCGCCGCCCGCGAAGGCGAGGCGCCGGTGCTGGTCACCTCTGCGGCAATTCGTCCCTTCGTCCGCTCCCTGGTCGAGCGGTTCCGGGCCCAGACGACCGTGCTGTCGCAGGCCGAAATCCACCCGAGAGCGAGACTGAAAACGGTCGGAAGCATCTGATTTGCCTTAAGAAGCCGTGTGTTTTTCAGCCACAGGCAAATGGTTTCTGAGTTCCGGGCGCCTTGTCGACCAAATGCGGACAAGCCGCCCCAGAAGCTATTTACAACATTGAAATAGTTATACAATTTAACGATCGCGACTTACTTTTTAATCGCGATCCTTCACGTCCTGTCACGCTGTTGTGATGGCCTCTTGGGAACGAATCCCCCCACTACTAGGTTGTTGGGCACCGGAAGCAATGAACCTGCCCGAACTGGCTGGCGACTACTTCGGGTAGATGGCGGCAGGAGGCTTCCATGAACCACTCGATCTACAGCGCAGATCGCTCGACCCACCTGAAGGTGGTGGCCGTGGCGCTCTTTGCCGGGATCGCACTCGCGGGCTTTGGCATCTCTGCGCGGACGAGTTCGGATGAAGGCCTGACCCAGACTGCTCGCGTCATCAAGGCCGGCAAGCCGGTTGTGATCACCAGCTCGAACGCATCGCTCGTTCGCTAAGGAGATTTTGAGT
This sequence comes from Bradyrhizobium sp. USDA 4472, assembly GCF_054058595.1. NCBI lineage: Bacteria > Pseudomonadati > Pseudomonadota > Alphaproteobacteria > Hyphomicrobiales > Nitrobacteraceae > Bradyrhizobium > Bradyrhizobium sp. USDA 4472. Next base: position 3,932,261 of record NZ_JBSSAM010000001.1, on the reverse strand, counting down.
TTCAGGAATTCACGCGGCTCTTTACCAGCCCCCCAAAGTCGCCACGTGGATATGTAGACGACCCCAACCCCAAGTCGACTACGGAAAGCGCCCGCCCCCCACGGGCGCTTTCTCATGTCTGGGGCCACTCATGTCCCGGACGCAGCGCAGTGCTGAAGGAGGCCGCGCGAAGCAATCCAGAATCTCTCCGCGGATAGATTTCTCCGAGCCGGATTGCGTTTGAACAAATTGGCGGCGCTGTGCCGGGAGTCCAAGCACGTCGGGACCGAAACAACGCGGGCGAGCTCAACGTCGCTTTGCCCCATAAGTCGGCGGCGGTGCTTGCACCATCGGCACCGCGGCAGCAAACAGTTCATCCCTTCTACCCGTCAGCGGCGGATAGATGCGCTTGCGGTTGATGGTCTGCTTGGTCGCCTTGGCGGCGGCGCCCGTGGTCCGCACCTGGCGATCCCAGCCCTCCGTGTAGAGCGCGCCCCAATCGCCGAGATCGAGCACGGTGACGTACCAGTCGATCCGCAGCGGCAGCATCGGCCGGCCGACGAGATCGGCGACCACATTGTGGCCGGCGAAGCGGCCCATGGGGCGGGCGAACTGGCAGGACATCACGGTCGGATGCAAGCCATCGACGACGCTGGAGGCGACGTCGCCGGCGGCGAAGACGCCGGGCAGGTCCGCCACCCGCATGAAGGGATCGACCAGCAGGCGCCCGAGGCGATCGCGCGCGCCTGGAAAGTTTTCGGCGAGCCGGCTCGCGCGCAGACCGGCGCACCAGATCACCGTCTGGGTGCGAATGAATTCGCCTGAACTCAAGCGAACACCTGAAGCCTCGACCGACGCGAGGCGCACGCCAAGCCGCGTCTCGACGTCGAGCGACGACAACGCCGTCTCGATGACGGGACGCGCGTGGCCGCCGATGGTGGCGCCGACCGCGGGACTTGAATCGACCAGGATGATGCGGCGGCTGCCGGTGATGCCGGCGCGCACCAGCCTCTCAGGCATCTCGGCGGCGACCTCGATGCCGGTAAAGCCGGCGCCAACCACCACGATGGTCGACCGTCCCGGCGAGGGCGCGCTACGTCCGAGCGAGGTGAGATGATCTTCCAGCCGAAGCGCCGCAGTGTAGGTGTCGACGTCGAACGCGTGCTCGGCGAGACCTCGAATATTCGGCCACATCACTTCGCTGCCGAGCGCAAGCACGAGACGATCGTAGCGCAGCGTCTCCTCGCCGCTGCTCGTGACCAGCGAAATTTCGCGGTGCGCCGGATCGATGGCTTCGACCTCGCCGATCCCGTGCCTGACGCCAACAGGATCGAGCAATTGTGACAGCGGCAGCGCGACCTCGCTGAGATCGACCTCGTAATTACGCACCCGGATGTTGTGGTAGGGATTGCGGTCAATGAGGCGGATCTCGATGTCGCGGCCGGCGTTACCGATCTCATCGCGCATGCGCGCGGCACCAATGGCCGCCCACAGGCCAGCAAATCCGGCGCCGAGCACGACGATACGCGCCATGTCCGTTGACTTCGCTATCCCTGCAATCCGGCGATCTATTCGCGCGGACAGGTATAGCTCATTCACCCCGCTCGACCAAATGCGGCCGCAGCGCCTCAGCACAAGATCGGGAGGCTCACGCCTCGCGCAGCTCCGACGGGGTCGCACCAAAACGCTTGCGGAAAGCGCGGTTGAAATAGGACAGATCGGAAAAGCCCGAGGAATGCGCGATGTCGCTGATCTTGCGCGCTCGCGCGCGGGGATCGCCGAGCAGCTTTCGCGCCTGCAGCAGGCGCTGCTCGAGCACGAATTCGGTGAAGGTGGTGCCCGCCTGCTCGAACAGCCGCTGCGCCTGGCGCGGGCTGAGCCCCGAGCGGGTCGCGACCTCGGACAGGCAGAGATCGTTGCGGCCGAGGGCTGCCATCACGTCGGCACGCATGAGATCGAGACGGGCCGCCGCATGGCCGCGACCACGCGCGAGCGCCGCATGTTCGGCGTCGGTGCCGAGCAAGAGGCCGACGAGATCGACCATGTGTTGCGCGGTCAGGCGCTGGCCGACCGCGTCGAGATGCGGCGCGTGATGAGCAGCCAGCGCATGATAGCGGAAGATGGTCTCGGCGACGGCGCCGTCGGACAGCACCTGCGACAGCTTCCCTTCGGCGCGCGGATTGATCTCGAGCAGCGCGCGGCGCGGCATTCGGATGGTGGTGAAGCGGTTCTCGTCGGTGTGACCGACGCTGCCGGTGATGCTCATGTCGGCGAGCACCATCTGCGCCGGCGCAAGGTCGACCGTGTGGCCGTTCTGCCTGACGTTGACGAGACCCGCATGCGCCGCGATCAGCACCAGATCGTCGCTGCCGTCGGCGAGGCCGCTCTGGGTGCGCGAATATTGCGCGGAGGTGCCTTCGGGAATGGCGAGCGCGATATTGTCGACCACGCTGACCTGCAGGCGGCAATCGATGCTCTCGCCATGGCTCGGACCGATCTCGAGGCCACAAGCCCCCAGCGCCCGCTCACGCCAATGTTCGAAGGCCGGGCCCTGCGGCAACCCGGTATATTGGTGGATAAAAATGCCTGGCGGCTTGGCTGCATCCATCTGATTTCTAGCCCCTCTCCGGCACCATCATCGGCGGCGCGGACTGCAAATTCCGGGCATTTGACGCCGGGAAATGCATCGAGGTTCAAACCAGGGACGGATTCGGCGGGACTTGTCGGATTGCGACCGCGGAATGGACGGTGGCGACAGTTCGGCACCCTTTGCCGCTACTTCTTCGCGGGCGCCTGCGGCTGGGACGGCGGCACGGTCTCGATCAGCTTGCCTGAGAATACCGGCGCCGAGGTCGGTTGGCCGTTGGGCGAGCCGCCGGACTGCTCGACGGTGACGGCATAGGTGGCGCCGTTGACCACATCGGCATCATAGCCGGCGAGCAGCGGACGTGCCGTGAACTCGCCGTTGCCGATCACGCCCAGCGAACGCGGGCGCGGCAGCTTGTCGGAGATCAGCCAGAGCTCAAAACTCTTGCCCGGTTCCGGCGTCGCACCGACCTTGCGCACCGTGAAGTTCTTGGTCGCGCCGTCAATGGTGAGGATGAAGGCAGGACCGCCGCTCTGGCCCTGCAACAGGGCGACATATTGCGCGGGCGAGGACAGCGGCGCGGCCGGCGTCTTGACCTCGACCGCCTGGATGCGTGGCGCGGGGCGCAGCGCGCCGGGAAGCGCATCGGGCTGGAGGATCTGAAGCGACAGCGTCACCAGCAGCGCGGCCGCGAGCGCGCCCACGGCGGAGGCGATCGTGCGCCAGCGCTTCACGCGGCGCTGGAGAGAGACCACGTTAGCGTCATCGACGACAGGCGCGGGCGTTACCGGCGCAACATGCGGATCGGGCGCATGGGTCTGCGGCACGAATTGCGGCGGAAAAATCGGAACGGCGTCCGAGCCGGATTCAGGTGGCGCCTGTGGCTGCATTTCAAGCGGCGGAGCATCCGGCGAGGAAGGTTCCGGGGATGAGACTTGCGGCGAAGCGGGCTCCGGCGGTGGCGGCAGCGCCTCAGGCAGCACCGGCGGTGTCCCGGTCGAATCCTGCGACGACACCGACAGCGCGATCTCGCGCCTGATGTTCTCCCACACGATCGGCCGCGGCTCGATCGTGCCAACCATCTGGTTGAGGACGCCGAGCCTGTATTCCCAGCTCTGCACGACGGCCGCGAACTCCGGATCCACCGCCATCATGGTGGCGACCTGCGCGCGCTCGTCGGCATCGAGTGTGCCGAGCGCATATTCCGCGGCGAGCGCGATATGGTCCTCGCTGTAAGCCATCACTTTCCTTCACCTCTCCCGTGAGGAGAGGTCGATCTGCGCCTGATGAGGCGAAACATCGTCGCGCACAAATCGGGTGACGGGTTCAGGTCCGATGAGAGAGTGCAACACCTCACCCGGATTGCATCTTGCGATGCAATCCGATTTCTCCCTACGGGAGAGGTGAAGCAAGAACGCCGCGACAGCCTAGACACTCTCATCATCCTCTAAAGTCCGAGGCACTCCCGGATATCCAAAATGCTGCGGCGCAGCCACGTCTTCACCGTGTTGACTGGCGCTGCGAATTTCTCCGCCAATTGCTCGCGGCTCCAGCCGTTATAGTACGCGAGAAGCACCAGCCGCTGACGGTCCGGCTCGAGCCGGCCGATACATTCCAGGAGCCGCTTCAATTCCTCGGACATCTCCCGGCGCGCCAGGGGATCGGGACTGTCGGCGGCAACTTCCATCGCCTGCGGCTGCTCCTCGATGGAGGCTTCCGTCTTCCTGCGCACGATATCGATGGCGCGGTTGCGCGCGATCGACGCCATCCACGTGATCGGCGACGACAGCGTCGGGTTGAACTGGCCGGCGCTGTTCCAGATCTTGACGTAGGTCTCCTGAATGACCTCCTCTGCGAGATCCTGTCGGCGCAAGATACGGTTGACGACGCCATAGAGTTTCGCGCGCGTGGCGCCATAGAGGCGCTCGAACGCCGCCTGATCGCGCTTCGCCACCGCCTCAATCAGCTCGACCAGCTCTGCTGGCGTCAGCATTCAGCCCCCTAATCTTGCCCCCTCTCCCGCCTGCGGGGAGGGGCTAGGGTGAGGGGGAGTCTCCGCAAGGGAGGTTGCAGAGGATTCGCGGAGAGTCCCACTCACCCGGATCGCATCCGGCGATGCGACATAGCCGAAGCTTTTGCTTCGGCGCCCTTTACCACTAACACGGCCGCCGGAAGGCGGCCTACTCCTCTCCCCGCAAGCGGGGCGAGGCGAACCATCCGCTACCATAGCGCGCGGCCGAGCCCGTCACCAAGGGGCGGCGCGGCACGCTGTGGACAGCGCACGCAAAAACCCGGACCTTGCGGGTCCGGGCTCGCAAATTCGCTCGTGGTTTTGACCGCCGGCTGCCTTTAGGCGACAGCGCCGATGCGGGAGCGCATCAAACCGATGCTGTCGAGATCCGCCTGCTCGCGGGCATTTTCCTCGGCGCGCTCGCGGGCCTGGTCGCGTTCGTCCAGCAGCTCGACCTTCTTCAGCTCCTCGAAGGCTTCGCCGAGCGCGGCCTTGGCTTCCTCGAGCTGGCCCCTGAGCTCGTCGGCCGAGCGGGTCAGGTTCTCGCGGCGCTGGATGGCGGCCTTGGCATAGGTCGGATAGGCGAAATGCGCGGGGTCATTGATCCCGGCGCGGTCCTGCTCGGTCTGGATCTCGCGATCAAGATCGATCGACATGCGCTGGAAGTCGGCGATCATGGATTCGATCTGGGCGACCCGGCGGCGCTTCTCGTCGACCTGAAACTTCTTCAGGCGGATGAGGGTATCACGTGACTTCATCGACTCGTACTCCCCAGAAGTCCCTTGGCTGCAAGACACACACACATTGGGACGGCACCGGTCTGCCCACAGGCCCCATAATGGCCAAGACCGGTTCTGCTACTCTGTGGGATCGGATGATGACGGGACAAAGTTAGCGTTCCGTTTCCAAATTACCGAGGATTTGCGCCAATTGGCGGTAGCCGTCGGCCAATGACGCATTTTCGTCCTTGCGCTGGCGCAGGAAGGCTTCGAGCGGCTCGTGCAGCCGGATCGCCTCGTCGACCTCGGGGCTGGAGCCGGCGCGGTAGGCGCCGAGCCGGATCAGCTCCTCCATGTCAGCGTAAGTCGCCATCACTGCCCGCGCCTTCTGGATGACAGGCCAGAACTGCGGATCCGCCGATTTCGGCATGGTGCGCGACACGGATTTGAGGATGTTGATGGCGGGGTAGCGGCCGCGCTCGGCGATCGAGCGCTGCATCACGATGTGGCCGTCGAGGATGCCGCGAACCGCATCCGCGATCGGCTCGTTATGATCGTCGCCGTCGACCAGCACCGTGAAGATCGCGGTGATGGCGCCTTCGCCGAGGCCCGGACCGGCGCGCTCCAAAAGCTTCGGCAGCTCGGTGAAGACGGTCGGCGTGTAGCCCTTCGCGGTCGGCGGCTCGCCGGCGGACAACCCGATCTCGCGCTGGGCCATGGCGAAGCGCGTCACCGAGTCCATCAGGCAGAGCACGTCCTGGCCCTCGTCGCGAAAATATTCGGCCACCGCGAGCGTCAGATACGCCGCCTGCCGCCGCATCAGGGCCGGCTCGTCAGAGGTCGCGACCACGACGACGGAGCGCGCAAGCCCCTCCTCGCCCAAATCGTCCTGCAAGAACTCCTGCACCTCGCGGCCGCGTTCGCCGATCAGTCCGATGACGCTGACCGCCGCATCGACGTTGCGTGCGAGCATCGAGAGCAGCACCGACTTGCCGACGCCGGAGCCTGCGAAGATGCCCATGCGCTGCCCGCGGCAGCAGGTGAGAAAGGTGTTCATGGCGCGCACGCCGAGATCCAGCGGCGCGCCGACACGCTTGCGCGAATGCGCCGGCGGCGGCGCATTCCGATACGGCATCGGCGAGGCACCTTGCGGCAACGGGCCCTTGCCGTCGATCGGCTCGCCCAACGCATTGACGACGCGGCCGAGCCAGGCCGACGACGGACGCACCTGATTGGCGGCGTTGGCGATCACCGCCTTGCACCCGCGACGCACGCCGTCGAGGCCGGCGAAGGGCATCACGACAGCATTGTTGCCGGAGAAGCCGATCACCTCGCAGGGAATGGACCGGTTGGCGCCGGTCTCGATCACGAGCCGCGCGCCGACCGACATCGCGTGAATGGGTCCGGCCACCTCGACCATCAGGCCGCGAACGCCGACCACACGGCCATAGATGTTGACGCCGTCGATATCGCCGATCTGTTCGGCCAAAGCCTTCATGGGGCGTGCGCTTTCATCATCCGGGCTTTCACGGCAAAACCCTTAAATTTCGCCATATTTCTGAACGGCGCTTAACTTCGTGTTTACCCGCATCATTAATCATTGCGTCACTGTCTTTGTGACTGAGCGTGGCTCCCCTTCAGAAGAAGGCTGAGTCACGGGAGTCGGTTAGACCCGACTCTTAAAGTGGAACTTGAACGGAGTCGGATAACGAAAGCTGCTTCACGCGCAAGACCTTAGGGCGATTCGACAAAAATTGCACCGGGGGGACTTGCGTTCCAGAATCAGGATTTGTTAACCATCTGTTGTCAGGATCCGAATCAGTTGTTCAAAGGCGTTTTGTTGAGTGCCGCGAATGCGGCCGACCTGACGCCCAGGAGCGGCGACTATGGGGAACTGGCATGCGCGTTTTGCTGATTGAAGATGACAGCGCCGTCGCGCAGTCGATCGAGCTGATGCTGAAGTCTGAGAGCTTCAACGTCTACACGACCGATTTGGGGGAAGAAGGCGTCGATCTCGGTAAATTATACGATTACGACATTATCCTTCTCGACCTCAACCTGCCCGACATGTCCGGATACGACGTGCTCAAGCAGCTTCGGGTCTCCAAGATCAAGACACCGATCCTGATCCTCTCCGGCCTCGCCGGCATCGAGGACAAGGTCAAGGGTCTCGGCGTCGGCGCCGACGACTACATGACGAAGCCCTTCCATAAAGACGAGCTGGTTGCCCGCATCCACGCGATCGTGCGCCGCTCCAAGGGACACGCCCAGTCGGTCATCCAGACCGGCGACCTCGTGGTCAACCTCGACACCAAGACGGTCGAAGTCGGTGGCCAGCGCGTGCATCTGACCGGCAAGGAATATCAGATGCTGGAGCTGCTTTCGCTCCGCAAGGGCACCACCCTCACGAAGGAAATGTTCCTCAACCACCTCTACGGCGGCATGGACGAGCCCGAGCTGAAGATCATCGACGTCTTCATCTGCAAGCTCCGCAAGAAGCTCGCCAACGCATCCGAGGGCCGCAACTTCATCGAGACCGTGTGGGGCCGCGGCTACGTGCTGCGCGAGCCGCACGAGCACGAAGAGCGCATTCCCGCCTGATCTCCGGGTTTACGTCGCGCGCCCCAGTCGGGCTCGCTCCTCCCAGCCTGGACCCCGCCGCAAATGGCGGGGTTTTGTTTTTTGGTCACGTCATGCACGGGGCAGCACCGGTGTGGCGAGGCGGCCGGCCGGACCGGGCAGCGCGCTGCCCCTCCCGCAGTCATCCGATCATCGCAAAGCCGATGATGAATCCGAATACCGAGGGTTGGAAGCACGAAGGAGACTACGAAACGCCGTCCAGAAACGCCGCACGATATCGAGACGCATTTCATGTGGCCCGACAATTTGTGCAGTGCGCCGCGCGCGCCGGGCAGCCAGGTTGTTTCTGGGGATCGAACCTATCGGCCCGGTGCAGCGACCAAGCGATCGTGCCAGAATTCGCAGGCGCCAGATTTGGACCTCCCATGATCCTGCAATCGCTCGCCGGCCTGCCCGCCTTCCTGGTCTATTTCTGCACGGGGCTGATTGCGATAGTGGCATATCTGTTCGTGTACACGCGGATCACACCGCACAACGAGTTCCAGCTGATCCGCGACAACGATCCTGCCGCGGCGATTGCGCTCGGCCTGAGCCTGCTCGGCTTCGTGGCGCCGCTGTTCAGCGCGATCGCGCACTCCGTCAACGTGCTGGACTGCCTGGTCTGGGCTGCAATCGCCCTGATCGTGCAGGTCGCCGTATTCTACATCGTCAAGATCCCGGTGCCGAACCTGTCGGGCCGGATCGCCGCGGGTGAGCTCGCGCCCGCCATCTGGCTCGGCCTGTCCTCGCTTGCTGCCGGCCTCCTGAACGCCGCCTGCATGATCTACTGACCATGCCCGCGAAGCCTCCTCCCAAGGATTTTGGCAAGCGCAGGCCGGCGGCATTAGCGTCGGCACCGCGGGAGCCGGTGAAGCGCTCCGGCCACGTCGCCCTGCTGGTGATGGGGACGATCGCGGTCGGCGCCAGCGCCTACACGCTGATGCCGCGGCGGAGTTGCGATCCCATGCCGGCCGGAACGACACCGCCCGGGGTGACAGCGCCTGGCGCGGCCGCGGCAACACCAACGGTGACCGATTGCAGCAGCAGCGGCCATGGCTCGTCGGGAAGCTCGCACTGGTCGTCGCGGTCCGGCTTCTCCAGCACCGACTCCCCGAGTCATTCCTCGTCCGGCGGCTCGTCCGATGGAGGTTCCGGCGGCGTCACGCGCGGCGGCTTCGGATCGTTCGCGCATGCTTTCTCGGGCGGCAGTTGACACGCGAGGTTTTGAACAACACCGCGCGCCGGTCTGGTTTAAGACGCGCGGGAGGACGCACCATGAAACGCTCGCGAAGGGTCATGCTCACGCTGATGGGAAGCGCCGCGGTCAGCGCCATGTCGACGGGATTCACCAGGCGCGAGCGTCCCTGCGGCTCCGGGCTCGAAGCCGTGCCCGGTATCGACGGCAAGCCGTATTGCCGGCGGAGCCATGGCGGCTTCGGCGGCACGCTGCACCGCATGCACGGTAGCAATCATGGTCAAGGTCATGGTGGCCACGGCGGGCACGGTGGCGGCTGACACATGCAACGCATCATTTGTCCCGAGCGCGACGACTGGCAACAGACGGCCGAGCAATGCGGCTTCGCCTTCCACACGATCGATGGCGAGCGCTATTGGGACGAGCGCGCCTATTACGCCTTCACGCTCGATGAGATCGAACGCTCGATCGAAACCCCGACCGGCGAGATCGATGCGATGTGCCTGGAGCTCGCCGGCCGGGTGATCGGCAACGAGCAGCACTTGCGGCGCTTGAAGATTCCGGACGCGTTCTGGGATCTCATCTCCAAGAGCTGGGAGCGCGACGACCGCAGCCTGTATGGCCGTCTCGATCTTAGCTTTGACGGTCAAACTCCGGCAAAGCTGCTCGAATACAACGCGGATACGCCGACCTCGATCTTCGAGGCCGCGGTGTTTCAATGGACCTGGCTCGAGCAGGCGATCGAGCGGCGCATCATCCCTGCGCGCGCCGACCAGTTCAACTCGATCCACGAGCGGCTGATCGCTGCGTGGAAGGAAGTTGCCGCGACCACGCATCTGCACCTCACCGGCACCACCGCCAACGAGGAAGACGCCGGCACGCTTGCTTACCTCGAAGACACCGCGCGTCAGGCAGGCCTGTCGACGACGCTGCTCGACATCGAAGAGATCGGCTGGCGTGACGACGTCGGCGGCTTCGTCGATCTCGATAACAACGCCATGAAGCTGGTTTTCAAGCTGTATCCCTGGGAATGGATGTTCCACGACGCTTTCGGCGCAAAGCTTAGCGGCGCGCCGACACGCTGGATCGAACCTCCGTGGAAGGCGGTGCTCTCCAACAAGGGCATCCTGCCGCTGCTCTGGGAGATGTTTCCGAACCATCCCAATCTGCTGCCGTCCTTCTTCGAGGACGACCCGCGCGCCGCGGAGCTCGGCAGCTCCTACGTCCGCAAGCCGCTGCTGTCGCGCGAGGGCGCCAACGTCACACTGGTCTCGGCTGGAATGTCCCTCGACGAGCACGCCGGCCCCTACGGCGCCGAAGGTTTCGTGCGCCAGGCGCTGTCGCCGCTGCCGAACTTTTCGGGTGTCTATCCGGTGATCGGAAGCTGGCTCGTGAACCACGCGCCGTGCGGGCTTTCGATCCGCGAAGACGGGAGCCCGATCACGGGCAACGGCTCGCGCTTTCTGCCGCACGCGATCTTGTGAGCGATGCGTCATTCCGGGCTTCGCACTTGGGCGCGGCCCCGGAATGACGGGGAGATGATTACCGCGCCGCGGCGACCTTCAATGGCTGCGGCATCAGCCCACCCATCGGACGGCCGGAGCGCGCGGGATTGAGCTGGTAGAGACCACGGCGGTCGGACGCGGGGCGGAACGCGTCGGTGATCCCGACCACGGACTCGGCAGCGCCCAACAGCAGCGTGCCGTCGGCTTCCAGGCCCTTCGCCATGCGTTCAAAGATCATGGCCTTGGTGTCCTGATCGAAATAGATCAGCACGTTGCGGCAGAAGATCACGTCGAACGTGCCGAGATGCGAGAAGTCCTGCAACAGATTGAGCTGGCGGAACTGCACCATCGACCGGACATCGGCATTAAGCTGCCAGACGTCGCTGCTTTGCGTGAAGTATTTCATCAGGAGCTGGATCGGCAGGCCGCGCTGCACCTCGAACTGGCTGTAGATGCCAGTCTTGCACTTCTCCAGCACGTCTTGCGACAAATCGGTGGCAACGATCTCGATGCGCCAGCCGGCGAGTGCTGCGCCCATCTCCTTCAGGCACATCGCGATCGAATAGGGCTCCTGCCCGGTCGACGACGCCGCCGACCAGATGCGCAAGCTTTTGCGTGCCGCGCGGGCCTTGATCAGGCCAGGCACGATGCTGTCGCGCAGATGATCGAACGGGATCCTGTCACGGAAGAAGAACGTCTCGTTCGTGGTCATGGCCTCGACCACGTCGGTCGCAAGCCTTCCGTCGCCGTTCCTGATCTTCAGCACGAGATCGGAGATTCCGGGCAAGCTCGCCTTGCGGGCCAGCGGCAACAGCCTGCTCTCGACCAGATATTGCTTGTCGGGCGAGAGATCGAGGCCGGAGCGTTCCTTCAGGAACTTGCGCAGATAATCGTAGTCAGCGGGCGTCACGAGCGGTCTCCCGCGAACAGGCGGTTGACCTTGGCGCCGATCTGGTTGAGCGGCAGGATCGCCGCGCAGATGCCGGCATGGGCAGCCGCACCCGGCATGCCCCAGACCACGCTGGACGCTTCATCCTGCGCGATCACGTTGCCGCCGGCGGCGACGATGTCCTTGCCGCCGCGCATGCCGTCCGAGCCCATGCCCGTCAGGATTACGGAGAGGATGTTGCCGTGCCAGACATCGACGGCGGACGTGAAGAGCGGATCGACCGCGGGCTTGCAGAAATTGACGGCGGGACCGTCGTCGAGCGCGATCGCGGCGTCCGCGCCGCTGCGCACGACGCGCATGTGCTTGCCACCAGGCGCGAGATAGATGCGACCCGGCTTGACCTGCTCGCCGTCAACAGCCTCGGCTGCAGGCTTACGGCTCGTACGTGCCAGATGTTCGGCGAGAATGGTGGTGAAGGTCGGCGGCATGTGCTGGGTAATCAGCACCGGGTAACGGTCGATCACCGGGCCGAGCTCGGCGACTAGCGCCATCAGCGCCTGCGGGCCGCCGGTCGAGGAGCCGATCAACAGCACCTTCGGCGTCTGGGTCGAGAACGGACGCGTTGTCACCGTGCCTGAGAACAGGGCATGCGGGGCGGCCGGAGACGATGCGGGCGCCGCAGCAGGCCGCGCGACGGCAGGTGGACGTGCAATCGGTACAGCAGAGCTCGCGGGCGCCAGCGGCGGGCTCGCCACGGCCGGCTTCCGACGCAGCCGTGCGCCGAGGTGACGAATCTTCTGGATCAGGTCGTGATGGAAGATATCGGCGGCGGAGGTCTCGCGGGTCGATTCCGGCTTCGGAATATAGTCGGCCGCGCCGAGCGACAGCGCCTTGAAGCTGATCTCCGCGTTGCGGCGGGTCAGCGTCGAGGCCATGATGATGACGAGATCGCGCTTCTTCGCGAGCAGCTGCGGCAGCGCCGAGAGGCCGTCCAGCTCGGGCATTTCGATGTCGAGCACGGCAACGTCAGGATTGATGCGTTCGATCTGGTTGACCGCTTCGAGCCCGGTGCGCAGCGAGGCCGCGACCTCCATGTCGTGCTCGGCGCCGATCCAGCGCGAGATGAGGCCACGGATGACGACGGAGTCGTCGACGACCATCACCCGCAGCGGTCCCGCTTCGCGCGACGGGCCCGTGGTCGAATTACCTGCGAACGCAACACTCATTACTCACCAACTCAGACTGAAACGGTTCAGTTGAAGACAATCGCCGAAGGAGCCGTCCAGCCTCCGGCGTTCGCTCAGATAAGGCCGACTTCCTGGAACTTCGCCGTGACGATGTCCTTGTCGAACGGTTTCATGATGTACTCGTTGGCACCCGCATGCAGCGCGCGCGCGATATGCGCGACGTCGTTTTCGGTGGTGCAGAACACCACCTTGGGCTGGTCGCCGCCGGGCATCCGACGCAGATGGCCGAGGAACTCATAGCCGTCCATGACCGGCATGTTCCAGTCGAGCAGTACGGCATCGGGCAACCCGCGCTTGCAGGCCTCCAGCGCCTTCTCACCATCCTCGGCTTCGAGAATCTGGAAGTCGAGGCCTTCCAGGATCCGGCGCGCAACCTTGCGGATGACGCTGGAATCATCAACGACGAGACACGTTCGCATGTGAACCTCCTGTCCCCTTGGCGGGGGCATTTCCAATTGCTTGGCGGTCGGCGGCAACGCCGCCGTATCAGGCCGCCATCATCTCGGGCGCGAGCTCGAGCACGCGATCGACGTCGAGGACGACCATGAGCTGTCCCTCGAGCCGGTGAACGCCGCCGGCGAGCTTGGCCATGCGGGGGTCGAGGTTGACCGGGTTCTCTTCCTTGCCATCCTCGGGCAGGCGCAGCACCTCGCCGATCTGATCGATCAGGAGGCCATAGGATTCGCCGCGCAGGTCGACACCGACCGCCATCGGCGTCTTGCCGTCCTCGTCCCTGGGCAGGCCGAGACGGGCGCGCATGTCGATGACGGTGACGATGCGGCCGCGCAGGTTCAGAACGCCTGCGATCTCGTGCGAGGACAGGGGAACGCGGGTGACGCGCTCCGGCATGAACACGTCCTGGACGCGCGAGATCGGCAGGCCGAACAGCTGGCCGCCGATCATCGCGGTGACGTATTCGACCATGGCGCCTTCGCCGATCTGGGTCTTCTTGCTCATACCGTCTCCCCTGGTCCCTCGCCGCTCTCTGGTTTGAGCATGATCATTTCGGAAAACCGCTTCACACTTGTCCGGATCATGCTGTTACGCCGCGGCCCGGCTCAGCTCGGAGGCACCGGCGGCGCCCGCGGTCTGCTCCTTCAGCGCCGCGATCAGACCGGGACGGTCGAACTTGGCGACATAGTCGTGGAAGCCGGCCTGACGGCCGCGCTCGATCGCCGCCGGCGACACCAGGGCGGACAGGCCGATGATCGGCATCGCACCCAGATTGCTGTCGGAGCGGATCGTTTCCGCGAACTCGAACCCGTTCATGTCGGGCATCTCGATGTCGGTCAGCACCACGTCGAAGCTCTGCGCACGCAGGGCGGCCAGGCCCTCCTGCGCGGTCGGCGCGGTGCGGACACGGTAGCCGGCGGCCTTGAGCACCGGCGCCAGCATGTTGCGGAAGAAGGCGCTGTCGTCGACCAGCAGCACCGACTGCGAATGCATCGACGGCTTCATCTCCTTGCGGGTGAACCAGTCGGCGAACGCCATGGGCAGGAAGTGGCCGACATCGATCACCTCGGTGGCCTGGCCCTTGATCACGGCCGAGCCGAGGATGCCGCTGGCCGAGCCGCCGACCTCGATGTTGAGGCGTTCCTCGACGATGTCGATGATCTCGTCGACGACGAGGCCCATGGAGCGGCCGTCATCGGCGAACACCAGGATCGGCTGGGCGCCCTGGCTCGCGATGGTGACGCCGTCCATGGAGACGAGCGGCATCAGCTGCTCGCGGTACTGCACCATGTAGCGGCCGTTGCTGAACTCGATCTTGTCGGCGGGGAGCTCTTCGAGGCGGGTGACGAGCCCGAGCGGGACCGCCTTGGGCTGGTTGGAGCCGGCGCGGAACACCAGCAGCGAAGTGGTCTGCTCGCCCGAGCCGATATGGTGCGCGCCATTGTCATCGCCCATGTCGTGGGCCGAGGAACCGGCGGCGCCGAGCGCTTTGGCAATGCCGTTGGGGTCGATGATCATGATGACCGCGCCATCGCCCAGGATGGTGTTGCCCGAGAACATGTCGATGTGACGCAGCTTCGTCGACATCGGCTTGACCACGATTTCCTCGGTGTGGAACACGCCGTCGACGACGATGCCGAAGGTCTGGCTGCCGACCTGGGTGACCACGATGAAGCCGTTCTCGGGATCGGACGCAGCGCCGTCGTCGATCTTCAAGAGCTTCTTCAGGTGGATCAGCGGCAACAGCTTGTTGCGCAGCCGCAGCACCGCGGTGTCCTTGATGCGCTCGATGCGGTGCTCGCTGTTGGCGCGGGCGCGCACCAGCTCGACCACCGAGAGCTGCGGGATCGCAAAGCGGTCACCGGCGGCCTCCACGATCAGGGCCGAGACGATCGCCAGCGTCAGCGGGATCTTGATGGTGACGGACGAGCCCTCGCCGGCGACCGACTTGATGTCGATGGTGCCGCCGATCTGGTCGATATTGGTGCGGACCACGTCCATGCCGACGCCGCGCCCCGATACCGAGGTGATGGCGGCCGCGGTGGAGAAGCCGGGCGCGAAGATGAACTTGTGGATCTGGGCTTCCGACATCTTCTCGAGCTCGGCCTCGGTGGCCAGACCGGAGGAGATCGCCTTGGCCTTGATCTTCTCGGTGTTGAGGCCGCGGCCGTTGTCGGCGATGCAGATGATGATGTGGCCGCCTTCGTGATAGGCGGAGAGGCGGATGGTGCCCTGCTCGCCCTTGCCGTTCGCGGTGCGCTCGGCGGGGGTCTCCAGGCCGTGATCGGCGGAGTTGCGCACCATGTGGGTGAGCGGGTCCTTGATCAGGTCGAGCACCTGGCGGTCGAGCTCGGTGTCGGCGCCGTGCATCTCCAGCTCGATCTGCTTGCCGAGTTCGGATGAGAGATCGCGCACGATGCGGGGCAGCTTCTGCCAGGCATTGCCGATCGGCTGCATGCGCGTCTTCATGACGCCTTCCTGCAGCTCGGCGGTGACGTTGGAGAGGCGCTGCAACGGCACCTTGAACTCGGTGTCCTCGTTGCGCCTCGAGATCTCCAGCAGCTGGTTGCGGGTCAAGACCAGCTCGGAGACCATGGTCATCAGATGCTCCAGCGTATCCACGTTGACGCGGATCGACTGGTTGGCGATGCGCTCGCCTTCGGAAGCCACCTCGTCGGCCATCGACTTCTTCGGCGCGGCCTTCTCCCTGACCGGCTTTGCAATTTCCTTGCTGGTTTCCTTTTCCCTGGCAGCCGGGGCTGCAGCAGCGGGCTCGGCCTTCGCTTCAGCCCCGGCAACCGGCGCAGGCGCTTCGATCGCAGTCTCGCGGAAGGCGCGCTCGAGCTCGTCGAGCGAGACTTCGCCCGGACGCAAGGGGCGCTCCAGCGTCTGCTCGATCAGCGTGCCCGTGGTCATCTCCTTGGCCGGCGCAGCGCTTGGTGCTTCCGGCACCAGCGGCGGCGCGTCGGCAACGGCAACGGAAGCCGCGGCGCCCGCGGCCGGCATCGGCTGCGCCGAGCCTGACGCGATCGGCGAAGCCGACGCCGACATGGCGGCCATGCCCTGCTCGACCATCGCTTCCAGCTTGTCGATGAGATCGCGGTCGTTGCCTTCGGGCTCGGCTTCGGTGGCCTCGAGACCTGCGAGGATCTCCTTGATGCGGTCGATCGAGGACAGGATCAGCGTCACCGCCGCACCCGTCACCGGCATGCCGTCGCGGAATTTGCTCATCAGGGTCTCGCCGGCATGCGCCAGCGCTTCAAGCCGCGGCAGACCCAAGAAGCCGCACGTACCCTTGATGGTGTGGACCAGGCGGAAGATGTTATCCAGGATCTTGGCGTTGTTCGGCTCCTGCTCGAACTTCACCAGCTGATTGTCGACGGTGTCCAGGCTCTCGCTGGTCTCCGTCAGAAACTCCCGCAACAGATCATCCATGAAAACAGGCCTTCATACAGGGAGGGCGCGCACGAGGCGTGATGCGCCATTCAGAATGGGGCCAGCTTCACCGCAAAGCGTTTAATATTGGTTGAGTATGTGCAAAAGAACGGAACCAACAAGGAGATAAGGCGCTCCGGACAAGCCGAAGCGCCTTGTAAAGATTCGATTAAGGCTTGGAAGCGGTGCGCGCGTTTACGAAGCGGTAACGATGATGGCTTCGCCCTCCAGCCTGAGCGTCACGGTGAGTCCGCAGGCCTGCGCCAGCAGCCGCGTGTAATAAGGCTGGATCGCGTGCGCGTCCGCCGCCGGTCCGCGTTCACCACTCAGAAGCTCGGAGATGTTCTGCGGCAAGCGTGCGTTGTGTCCGGTTGCGGTGATGCGGAAGCTCATCGTCTCGCCTTCGCCGATCGGATCGACCGTCAGCATGCCACCGCGCGGGATCGTGTGCTGCGACACGACCAGCATATTGAGCAGCAGCTTGACGCGGTTCTTCGGCATCAACAGCCGCGGCAGATTCCATGTGATCGTGCACTTGCCGTCCTCGATGTGGCCGCGCGCCATGGTCTGGGCGTCGCCGAGGTCGATCTGCGCGCCGGAGGAGCCGGCGGCCCCGAAGGCAAGGCGGCAGAACTGCAGACGGGCGGAAGCCGTCTTGGCACTCTTGCGGATCAACTCGAGCGCGAATTCCCGGTCTTCGGGCTTGGGGTCGTCATCGAGCACCTCGAGCCCATTGACGATGGCGCCGACCGGGCTGATGAGATCATGACAGACCCGCGAGCACAGCAGCGCCGCGAGTTCGAGCATATCGGGAGTGGAAGCGGTACCTGAAGACGGAGCGTCAGACATAAAGGGTTCCTGGAATTGCACGGCGCGGACGCGGCGAATCACGCATGCTTGACGGATGTTGCGGGTTCTATCATTCGCCAGCCCGTGCCAGCTAGCTTGCGATAGGCTGGAAGCGGCCGTAAGGAGCACGGACGAATCACGTGACGGGAGGCGAGACTTGCCAATCAATGGGGCATGCCGGTGAGGATCATCGACGGCGAGGCTGCATCCCCGCTCATGGAGCCCCTGAGCGCACTTGTGGTCCAGGCCGGCGAGGCGATCCTGGCCGTCAACCGCGCGGCGATGCGGGTCGACGGCAAGCAGGACGGCTCGCCCGTGACCGAGGCCGACTTCGCCGCCGACCGCATCATTGCCGAGGGCCTGGCCAGGCTTGCGGGCGACGTGCCGACGTTGTCGGAAGAGCGGTGCCAGCTCGCCTCGCCGCCATTTCGCGGCAGCTTCTTCCTGATCGATCCGCTCGACGGAACCAAGGAGTTTGTCGCCGGCCGTGACGAATTCACCGTCAACCTGGCCCTCGTGACCCAGGGCGCGCCATTGCTCGGCATCGTCAGCGCGCCCGCGCTCGGACTGCTCTGGCGCGGCATCGTCGGCCGCGGTGCCGAGCGCGTGCCGTTCGACGGAACGACTATCGGCGCTGCCGAGCCGATCCAGACCCGCAAGCTGCCCCGGCATGGCGAGCCCTGGGTTGCGGCGGTGAGCCGCTCGCACGGCGACCCCACCAGCGAAGCGTTCATCGATAGCAGGCCCAACGCCGTCAGAAAGACCTGCGGCTCGGCCGTCAAGTTCGGCCGGATCGCGGAGGGCAGCGCCGACATCTACCCCCGCTTCGGGCCGACTTGCGAATGGGACGTCGGGGCGGGCTGTGCGGTCGTGACCGCGGCCGGCGGCAAGGTGACCGACGGCAAGGGGGGCGCGCTCCGGTTCGGCGAGCGCGGCGATACCGGCTTCATCATCCCGGCGTTCATCGCCTGGGGCGATGCCGGCGCGGACATGCGTTACTGACTGAGCTTGTCCTGGAGCGCCGGCCAGCGCTTGCCGACTTCATACAGGAAGCGCTCCGGATCCTTGGCGAACGCATCGCGGTTGTCTTCGCGGCTGAACAGATAGAGCCGCTGCGCCGAAATCACGAAGAAGCGGGGATTGCCGGCAATGGTCACGCCCCGCGCGATATCGGCCGGATCATAGCCTCCGAACTGCGGCCCATAGATTTCGGGGTGGGCCAGGAATTCCGCCCGGTCGCCGTCGTTCCGGAAGCGCCAGACAGCGCCCCATAGGTTGGCCTCGAACTCCGCCGTTCCCAACTCGGCCGCGCCATCGACGAAATAGGCCACGGGATCGAAGCCTTCGATGGCAACGCCCGAGTAGCGATTGACGACAATCCGCTCGGTGGTGGCCGCGTGGGCCGGCGATCCGGCGCAGATCAGCCAAACGACCGCCAGCAGGCAGACCAGACGGCCGATCAAGGCGATTCCGGGGCGCAAAGGGCTATCTTCCTGCCGTTGTGCCGTCATAGTTGCTGCGGATAACATCCGAGTCGAGGGGACATCCGGCGCAACCTAGAGCCGTGCCTGTTGGCATCAGGTTAAGGGAAGCGGACCGGAATCGATACCAGGGGTTCTTTTATGACTTTCGCATCACGCCTTGCCGCAGTGGCGCTCGTCGCGCTGGCCGGCTGGATCGTGCCGGCCTCCGCCCAGACAGCCGCACCGCCGCCCGATCTGCCGCCGCCACAGCGGACCCCGTCGCCCAATACGTATGGGCCGGACGAACTCGTCACCGCCGGCCACCACTTCTTCGGCAACGTCTCCCGCGGGCTTGCCTCGATCATCGAGAAGGCGGTCAGCCAATGGGGCCTGCCCAACGGCTACATCCTCGGCGAGGAAGGCTCCGGCGCGTTCGTCGCCGGCCTGCGCTATGGCGAAGGCACGCTCTACACCAAGAACGCCGGCGATCTGCGCGTCTATTGGCAAGGTCCATCGCTCGGCTTCGATTGGGGCGGCGACGGCGCGCGCACCATGACGCTGGTCTATAATTTGCCCGCCACCAACGCGATCTACCAGCGCTTCGCCGGCATCGACGGCTCGGCCTACATCATCGGCGGCTTCGGCATGACGGCGCTCACCGCCAACAACATCGTGCTGGTGCCGATCCGCTCCGGCCTCGGCTTACGCCTCGGCGCCAATATCGGCTACCTGAAATACACGCCGCGCGCGACCTGGAACCCGTTCTAGGGTTCTCTCCTCCGATCCAGTTGAGGATTCACGTTAACAACAGGGCGGGGCTGGCTTTTTGCCGGCACGCCATGCATTGTCTTTGGTAAATTTTTCCTTAGCTCGCGGAGTTCTGCCCCATGGTCGAACCGATCATGTACCTGGCGATCGGTTTTCTGCTGTCGATGCTGTGCGGGCTGGCCATCGTGCCGCTGGTGCATAACCGCGCGGTCCGCCTGACCACGCGCCGGCTCGAGGCCGCAACGCCGCTGTCGATGGCGGAGATTCAGGCCGACAAGGACCAGCTCCGCGCCGAATTCGCCATGTCGGCGCGCCGGCTGGAGATGAGCGTCGACCAGCTCAAGAACAAGACCACGAGCCAGCTTGCCGAGCTCGGCAAGAAGAGCGACGCCATCAACCGCATGAAGATCGAGCTCGGCGAGAAGAACGCCACGATCTTCGCGCTCGAGGCCCGCGAGAAGGCGGTCAAGGAGCAGCTCCGCGCCACCGAAGAGGAATTCAACACCAAGACAGAAGCGCTGCGCGCCGCCGAGATCGCGCTGGCCGACAAGCAGGCCGAGCTCGCAAAAATCAATTCCGAACTGTCCGACCGCTCGATGATGGCGGAGAGCCGTCAGGTCGAGCTGGTCGCGGTGCGCGCCCAGATCGAGGAGCTGAAGAATCGCGTCGGCGATGCCGAGAAAGAGTTCACCGCGACGCAGGCCCGCCTGACGCAGGAGCGCACCGAATCCGAGACCGCTTCGCGCGAGCTCGGCGATGCCCGCGGCCGCGTCGAGAATCTGAGCCAACGCGTCACCGAGCTCGATCGCCAGCTGATCGTGCAGGTCAAGGAAGCCGAGATGCTCTCGGGGCGCGTCGCCGACCTCGAAGGGCGTCTTGCCACGCAAGGCAAGCTGCTCGCCGAGCGCGACTATGAGAACAACCAGCTCCGCCAGAGCAACGAAGGCTCCGAGCGCATCATCAAGGAGCTGCGCGTCGAGATCGCGGCCTTGAGCGGCGGCAAGTCGTCGGCCGCAATGGAGACGCTGCGCACCGAGAAGGCCGCGCTGGAAGAGCAGCTTCGCACCGCGCGCGACGAGCGCGCCAAGCTTCAGCGCGACATCAACGCGATCCAGCAGCAGGCCGAGAGCTCCTGGGCAACCGAGCGCATGGAGAACGCGTTGCTGCGCGAGCGCATCAACGACATCGCCGCCGAGGTGGCAAAGCTCGCGATGCAGCTCGAGGGCCCGAACTCGCCGATCGAGGCGATGCTGGCGGCCGAAGCCGGCCAGCCGCCGAAGCAGGGCCCGCGGCCGGCCAACGGCGTTGCCACCAATGGCGCCGCCGCAGCCGCCCTGCCCGAAGGCGGCGGAACGCTGGCCGAGCGCATCCGCGCCCTCCAAGCCCACGCCTCCCGCGCCCGCCAGCAGGGCGCGTAAGCGGGCCGAAATCAGGCCTCGCCGCGAATTCGATGGATTGAAGCAAGGTTTTCAGCGCCTCAACCCACCTGAAAACTTGACACCTCGGGCTCCCACTTCTAAATCGCGGGCTCTGATGCGCCGGCCGGCCGAACAGTCCGGCCGTCTGCATGATGGTCCCGGGCGCATAGCTCAGCGGGAGAGCGTTCCCTTCACACGGGAGAGGTCCAAGGTTCGATCCCTTGTGCGCCCACCATCAATGTTCCTGTAAGTCCAGCGTCCGCATCTGTTTGAGACTATATCGGTGCTGGGCGTTGAGCTCTTTTTTTGTGCTGAGTGGCTTCGTGCTCGCGCCACAGATTTGCACGGTGATCGGTCGAGGGCGGTCCACGCGCAACATTGCCATATTCTGGGTCAGGCGCTGGATGCGCACCGTGCCGGCCTACGTCATCGCCATGCTCGCGGTTTCAATCACGGCTCACGAGTGTGGTCAGGTGACTTTTTTCGATACCCGTTCTGTCGATTCCATCGCCTACGGGTTTTTGTTGCATCTAGCGATGCAGCGCGCCGATATCTTTCGTCACGACTTTCGCTGGCTTATTCGCGGGGGGCTTCCTACTTACGGAGGCGATCACGCCGTCCTGGTATTCGCTCCCCGCACATTTATTCCCGTTCTATCAAGCATTCGTCGGGGCAGCAGCGATATTGCTGGCGTTGCGGCTCGACACGATGGTTGCGAAGTCGCGCGCTTTGACCGCCCTCGGGCTGTTCTCGGGCCGCCTCTCATATTCCACCTGGTCTTGTTGAATGCGCTGGTGTCGGCATTTCCACATGCGTCGATTTTGATATCGCTGCCGGCGTACGTGCTCATCCTGATCGCGTTGGCGGCATTGATGTACCACGCGGTCGAAAAGCCCATCTTGGCACAGCGGCCGGACTTCGAACGGCCGCCGCAAATCGCGTTGGAAATTCATGGGCCGTCCCTGCCCCTCGGGGCCCCCACAGCGATGCGGAGCGAAACGCACGCAATCCCAAGCCCCTTCCGACGGGATAGGTTGGCTGGTGTGGCAACGGCTATGACATCGACGTACATGGTCTCGTCTTCACGCGGGAAAGGTCCAAGGTTTGATTCCTTGTGCGCCAACTATCCATCTTGCGGCCAATTGCATGCCGTGGATCACTGATGTACCTGAGGTGAGCATCAGTCTGCCGCTCACGCGGCCATATTCCCGGAACTTGCATGGCAGCGGAAGCAACCAACAAACCGCACTTTCGCATCCGCCGCGCGGCGAAGGGGGGCCGCAGGGCCGCCGCGGCTGCGCCTGATATCGAGGAGAAGATTCTCGATGCGGCCGAGTTCGTGTTCGGGCATTTCGGCTTCCGCGGAGCAACGACCGCGCTGATCGCCAAGAAGGCGTCGGTGGCGAAGGCCCACATCTACTATTATTTCGAGGACAAGGAGGATCTGTATCGCGCGATCCTCGAACGCGCGATGAACAAATGGGCGAGAGACATGGAGTCCCTCGACGCCACGACCGACATCGAGACCGTTCTCGTGCGGTACATCCACAAGAAGGTCGATTTCTCCCGCGAACATCCGCACCTGTCGCGCATCTACGCGAACGAGATCATCAGCGGTGCACCTTTCATCGGCAGCTTCATCGAGAAGGTCTCGACGCCGAAGCTGCATGAGAAGACCAAGGCCATCGAGGCATTGGCCGCGCGCGGAGCCATTCGGCCGATCAGCGCGGCCGATCTGTTCTTCTGTATCTGGGCAATGACGCAGGCCTATGCTGATTTTTCCAGCCAGATGACCATCATGAAGCGCAAGCGTCAGCTGGAGCAGGCTGACTACGAAGCCGCCAAATCCACGATCGTACAGCTCGTGCTCGGCGGGCTTGGTTGTTCGACGTCCGATCCCAAGGCGGCGCCGAGCACCAGGGGCGGCTGATCGCCGCCACGTTCGGCGGCAATTGTCGGCGTCTCAAAGCATCTGCGCCTGTCCGGGTATCGCGAAGCGGCGCCTTGCGGGTCACCTGCCTATTAATTGAGCAATCGTCCGGGTGCCTGCGCCGGCGCACGCATGCGCCGACGCCAATCTCCTTTCGCCCTTTTCACGGCCGCGCTTTTCACCCTTGACCGATCGTTATAGATTCTTGAACGATCGTTATGTACCTAAGCCAGCCTGAGATGTTGCTACCCGCCGGGCCGGGAGGGAGACATTGCAGCTGTCGACGAGGACATGAAGAGTATGAGACGCCTACTCCCCTATCTCGCCGCCCCCGTCATCCTCGGAGCTCTGGCTTTCGCCGCGCATCTATTCTGGAGCAGCGACCATCGGCGCTCTACCCTGGACGCCGATCTACTCGGTTTCAGGCGCGTCCATGCCGTACGGCTGGTCATGAGCAAGATCTCCGCCGAACGAGGACCTGCCAACAGCGCGACGACCGAGACGGCAAGGGAAGAACCCTTCACTGCGGACGTCGCGAACCGACGGCGATGAGGCCGTGAACCCTATGCGATCTCGAGGAGCTCGAGCTCCTGCGCACCGGAACCGACGACGTCACCGGCGGCCTTGCCCATCAGCGACTTCGCGACCGGCGAGACGAACGAGATCGAGCCGGCCTTCGGGTCTGCTTCATCCTCGCCGACGATGCGGTAGGTCTGCACACGGCCGTGGGCGCGACTGAACGTCACCGTGCTGCCAAAGGCGACGATCGCGGTCGAAGCCGGATTGGGAACCAGTTGCGCCGTGCGCAGCCGTTCGGCGAAGTAGCGCATGTCGCGCAACGGTACCGCGGATTGCCGGCGCTTCTCGTTGACGTCATCGACGGTTTGCGCGGCTTCATAGGCCTCGCGCGCTTGCTGGAGCTGTGCCTGCAAGGCTTGCAAGCCCGTCTCCGTCACGAGGTTTGGATGCGGCGAGATCGGCCGATCCGGCAACAGCGTCTCGGACGCGGTCTCCGCGCTTTCTTCCTTGGTAAAGGCAACGCTCAATTCGTAGATCCTGTCGAACGGTTCCGGAGTGACCGCCGGCCATCACACCGCGAGCCTGCGGCGATGATCCCTGACTATATCTCGAGTTCGACGAAACGGCGCAGCTTGAAGACGAGGTCGGGCAGCGCCTGGCGGAACCGGGTCGCATTCTGGAAACTGGTCGAGAACGGCTCGAAGGTGATCATCGCATTCCAGTGCCTGTAACCGTAGACCGTGACCGAGACGCCGGACGCCGGAAAACTCTCGATCTTGCGCAACTCGCCGAGCACGAGATCGGCAATGGCCTCCGCCGGGAGGAGCCGCTTGCCATCCGGGGTCAGGGGTTGACTAGGAGGCGCGACCGGCTTCGCCGCAGCCAACGTTTCATCGGGAGCATCCTGAAGCTTCGGTGACTCGGCTTGCGGGAGCTCAGGCACCACAGCGACCGGGTCGGCGACCGGCGCGACTGGGAGGAACTCGGCGAGCGCCGGCGGGCTGGCCGCCTCTGCGCGCTTGTTACCGCCCAGGATGCTGCTGATCATGGCGACCAGGCCAGCATCCTTCGCATCGTCACTCATCTGAACGTTCCCCGGTGCCCTGGCCTAATGTAACACCGGCACAGGAGAGCGCCACAAGGGCTGCCGATCAGACCACGCCGTCACTCCTGCATGGCTCCCAACCGTTTCCACCACCGCGCAACGCGGGTGGATCTCGCGCCGCGGCAGGATCCGTCACTGCTTCTCGAACGGAATATATCGCTGGTACTCCTTCGGCACCGAGCTGCGATAGCGCCCCGGAACGGTGCCGTTGTCGATCGAATGATCGATCTCCTGCTGCCGCGTCATCTTCTTCGCCGGCTTCTTCGCGGCGCTCTTCTTCGACCTGGCCGGTGGGGTCGAATCATCGGTGGCCGCAGCCGGCGGCGTGGTCGCAGCAGGCGCCGGGCCGGATGCGGCGGCCGGCAGCGTGGCACCGTTGGCCGGCGCACCCTGCGCCAGCGCGAGCGGTGATTGCGTGATGAGCGCCAGTGCGGCGGCTGCAGCCAGGCAATATGATTTTTGCATCAGGACCTCCAAACTGTCTGATCCTCAATAGGCGCAGCGTAGTTGGATCGACGTGTGCACGTCCGCCAAGGATAGGCGGGAGGGCGGTTGCGCCGCTGCACCGAGCGGGTGACGAGAGATGATGCGAGGCCGTCCGCGCCATGCGGGCGGCCCTTGTCGCTCAAAGCCTGATGAGACCAAGGTGTCGGGCTATCCCTCACCCCGACGGAAAAGGTGCCTCAATAGCAGGGCGGATGGGGGTAGTAGCCACAGGCCCCGCGATAGCCATATGCTCCATAAGCGGCGGCTCCCGCCGCTGCCGCGCCATAGTAAGCTCGCCGATGCACCCGGCGATTGACGCCAGCTACGCTCATCGGTGTGAGCGGTCGCCCAACTCTCGCTTCGGCACGGTCAACGGATACCGATAGCACCGTCACCGGCGAGTAACGAGGCGACAACGGAACGACCGCAAGCACCGCAGCCGTCGCAATCAACCCAAGAAGCCTGGCATTTCCCGTCATGTTGCTCTCCCTATGAGGCGATGATCAAACACGACGTGACACGACACATTACGTCTCACCGTTGATATGAATCAATGGGAACCCATAACAGGCCGAGGCAGTCTCCCGGCTCCACGCCCGGCGCTAACGCTCGTGAGTGCACGCCCTAATGGGCGGCCCCGAGGCCGCTCTCCCTTAGCCGCTCCGCGAACCAGAGCGAGACCGGTTGATCGAGGGTGCCGCTGACATAGACCTCCGACGTCGTCACATTGTTCTTGTCCAGCACCAGCAGCACGCCGATCCAATAGGCGAACCAGACATGCGGGTCTGTCAGCGCCTTCAGCTTGTGCCGGTCGTGCTCCAGCGGCGTGTGATTGCTGGCCTTGCGGATCTCGACGGTGAGCAGATTGTTGGGAATCTCGCGCTGGTGCACGACGACGTCGGGATAGATCGACTTGCCGAGATGATCGTCGGTCGAGATGATGGTGCCGTGCGGCAAATGCAGCGTACGCTCGCCGAGCCGGTCGTAATTGCAATCGATCGACCAGCCCGAAAACTGCCGCTCGAGATAGACGGCGAAGCGGTGCGTGATCGCACGTTCGCCGATATCCTTCTCGAACAGGAAGACCTCGTGGGCATAGAAGTCCCGGAGCGCCGTGACCACCTTGTTCAGCTCGGTCTGCATTCTGGCTCCGGGCTTTTGGCACTCCGTATCGCGCGCCCCTTACATCTGCACTTCGATCAGCCGCGGTCCCGGCTCGGCGACGGCCTCGGCCAGCGCCTTGTTGAACTCGTCGGCATTGGTGACGGCGCGGCCCGGCACGCCCATGCCCTTGGCGAGAGCGACGAAATCGAGCGTCGGGCGATCGAGCCTGAGCATGTCGTTGGCGCGCTGGCCGGGCTCGCCGGCGCCGACATTGTCGAACTCGCCGCGCAGGATCTGGTAGATGCGGTTGGCGAACACGATGGTGACGATGTTGAGATTCTCGCGCGCCTGGGTCCATAGCGACTGGATCGTGTACATCGCGCTGCCGTCGCCGACCATGGTGATGACCTTGCGGTCCGGGCAGGCGATCGCGGCGCCGATCGACAGTGGGGTGGAGAAGCCGATCGAGCCGCCCATGTTCTGGAGCCAGTCATGCGGCGCTGCCGCCGCCGTCGGCGGGAAGAAGCCGCGGCCGGTGGTGAGGGATTCATCGACCATGATCGCGTTCTCGGGGATCGCGCACGCGATCGCCTGCGCGATCGAGGCGAAGGTGAGCGCGCCGGTCGGCTTGACGAGTTCCTGCACCGCCTGCGGCTTGACGTCCCTGGCGCTGGCCTTGACGGCGCCCGCGAGCGCTTCCAGCGCCGCCACCGAATTCTCGCCCCAGGAGGTCATGCGATGGACATCGCAGCCCTCGGGCTTGAGCATGCTCGGCTTGTTCGGATAGGCGAAAAAGGCGACGGGATCGTCGGACTCGACCAGCACGATGTGACGGAACTTGGCCAGCATCGGCAGCGCGTTCTCGATCACGTAATGGATGCGGTCGATCGAGAAGCGGCCGCGGCCGCGCGCCATCCGGGGACGGAAGGTCGGGCCCATCACGGTGCAGCCGGTCTTGGCGGCGATGCGCTCGGCCAGCGCCAGGCCCTGCTCGCTCAGCGCGCTGCCCGTCATCAGCAGCAGCGTGCCCTCGCCGTCGCCGTGCAGGATCTTTGCGGCCTGCTCGACCGCCTGCGGGGAGTAGCTGGCGCGCTGCTGCTCCGCCGGAACCTCGGCGATGCCGTCGGCCTCGTTCCAGGCGGTGTCGGCAGGCAGGATGAGGGTCGCGATCTGCGGCGGGGCGCTCTTGGCGGCGGCGATCGCGGCGGCGCCGTCAGCGGCGACCGATCTGGAATTCGGCGAGGTGCGGACCCAGGACGACATCGGCCGGGCCAGGCCCTCGATGTCGGATGTCAGCGGCGCGTTGTAATCGATGTGGTAGACGGCGTGCTGGCCGACGATGTTGACGATACCGGAATTGGCTTTCTTGGCGTTGTGCAGGTTGGCGAGGCCGTTGGCGAGGCCCGGGCCGAGATGCAGCAGGGTCGAGGCAGGCGTGCCCTTCATGCGGAAATAGCCGTCGGCAGCGCCGGTGACCACGCCTTCGAACAGGCCGAGCACGCAGCGCATGCCCGGCACACGGTCGAGCGCCGCGACAAAATGCATCTCGGAGGTGCCCGGGTTGGTGAAGCAGACGTCCACCCCGCCCTTGACCATCGTCCGCACCAGGCTTTCCGCACCGTTCATTCTGTCTGCTCCCGCAACCGGCCATTTCCAGTGGTCTTGCGATCAATCATTGTTCGCTCGGCCCGTCAAAGCAAGTGCCGGCATCGCTACCCTGCCCCGCACCGCGATGCGCCCGCTTGGCCGTGCCCCTCGTTCCGCGGCGCATTAGATTCTTGTTTTGACGCGTTTTGTTAATGCGACCGGTATCCACTTCGCTTGAATACGCTCTAATGTTTTCCAACCAATTGGTGCGGTTAGGCAACGCCATCCATTAACGTTGGCCTGCCTCACGGGGCCGTGGCTTGCGGAATGCCCGCAAATATGGCCTGTGGCTTTCGTTGAAACTATTTTTTGCTGGGGGAAACAATGATCCGGTTTTTTGCCGCGCACCTTACCGCAATCGCGCTCCTGCTGGCCGGCGCCGCCGACGCATCCGCCGCGGGAATGTACGACTTCACCGGCACCAGCACCTCCAGCTATCTCGGTGGCGGCGTGAGCCCGATTCCCCGCGCCACCGTCATGTACAACGGCAACTATGCCCCCGGCACGATCGTGGTGAACACCGCCGAGCGCCGGCTCTACCTCGTGCTCGGGAACGGCCAGGCCCTGCGCTACGGCATCGGCGTCGGCCGCGACGGCTTCCGCTGGGGCGGGGTGCACAAGATCACCGCCAAGAAGGAATGGCCGGAGTGGACGCCGCCGGCGCAGATGATCGCCCGCCGGCCCGATTTGCCGCGCCACATGAAGGGCGGCATCGAGAACCCGCTCGGCGCGCGCGCGATGTATCTGGGCTCGACGCTCTACCGCATCCACGGCTCCAACGAGCCGGAGACGATCGGCCAGGCGGTGTCTTCCGGCTGCTTCCGCATGACCAATGACGACGTCACCGACCTCTACGGCCGCGTCGGGGTCGGCACCACCGTGGTGGTGCTGAACAACTGACCGGCGAAAACGGCAGGAACCTGCTCCGGGCGTGAAATTGCGGACTTGTGCGCTGCCGGCGAATACGGCAGCGTTGCATGACGATGCGCGCTTTCGACCCGCCCTCGGCTGCCCTTCGCGTCGCGCTGCTGGCGCTTGCGGCGCTCACATGCGTGGCTGACACCGCCCGCATGGCGAGCGCCGGTGAGCTGCCCGCGATCGTCTCGCGCCAGCGCGCCGAGAAGAAGAGCTTTACCGACGCGGAAATCGCCGACGGCTTTTTCAAGACTGCGTTCGGCGCCGAATACCACCTCGCCGGCCGCGTCGATCGCATCCGCAAGTTCGACGGACCGGTGCGCGTGTTCGCCGAGACCGACCGAGCCGACCGCAAGGCGCAGCTGGCAAAGGTGGTCGCCGATATCGGCAAGCGCGTGCAGCATCTCGACCTCGCCATGACCGACACCGCCGAGGCGGCCAATGTGCGGGTGAAGCTCGTGCGCGACCGCGACCTCTATCGCACCATCGCGAGCTTCTACGGCGCCGAGAAGGCGCGCGAGATCCGAACCTCGCTCGATCCGCAATGCCTGTCCGGCTTCCGCAAGAACGACAATTTCGAGATCGAGCATTCCGACGTCATCCTCACCGTCGACGTCGGCGACTTCACCTTTCTCGACTGCGCCTACGAGGAGGTGCTGCAATCGCTCGGGCCCATCAACGACACCGCGAGCGTGCCGTGGACCATGTTCAACGACGATGTGTCGATGGGCTATTTCGACGTCTACGACCAGTACATCCTCAACCTGCTCTACGATCCCCGCATCAAGGCCGGCATGACCGTGCTCGAGGTCAGAGCGGTGCTGCCCGGCGTGCTCGCAGACGTCAGAGCGTGGGTGAGGCGGGTGAATGATTTGAAGGAGTAAGGCGCCTCCGTCATTGCGAGAACGCGTAGGGTGGGGTCAGCGCCAGCGTAACCCACCTCTTCGGCTTCCGCGTCGACGGAGTTGGTGGGTTACGCCATGCGACTGCGCTTCGCGCATCCGCATGGCTAACCCACCCTACGATGACTGCACCAGATCAGCCACCGTGGTCGCCGCCTTCAGCCCCGTGCCGGTGAGGACTACTGCCGTGGTCTCGCTCGCCTTGATGGCGCCGGTGGCGGCGAGCTTGTCCAGCGCCGCGGCCGCACTGGCGCTGGTGGGCTCGGCGAACAGGCCCTGCCGCCCCAGACGACGCAGCGCAGCGACGATCTCGTCCTCGGTGAGCGCAACGGTAGCGCCGCCACTCTCGCGGAGCGCGCTGATGATTTCGCGCAGCCGCAGCGGTGACTTGATCGCGGTGCCCTCGGCGATGGTCTTGCTCACCTCGCGCGCGACAGGCGTATCGACGCCGGCCTTGAAACTCGCATCGATCGGGGAGCAGTTGAGCGGCTGTGCCGCGAACAGGCGCGGCAGTTTCGCGATCTGGCCTGCCTTCTTGAGCTCGCGGAAACCAAAGGCGCAGCCGAGCAGGCTGCTGCCCGCCCCGACGGGAACGATGATGTTGTCAGGCGCGCGAAAGCCGAGATCTTCCCAGATTTCATAGGCGAACGATTTTGTACCTTCGAGAAAGAACGGCTGCCAATTGTGGCTGGCATAGAAGGTCTGGCTCGACTGCCTGATGGCCTCAGCCTCCGACTCCTCGCGCGGGCCTTCGACGAGTTGCACCTCGGCGCCGTAAGCGCGCACCTGCGCGATCTTGGCCGGCGAGGTCGAGGCGGGCGCCAAAATCTTCACGCGCATGCCGCCGGCGGCGCCCAAGCCTGCCATCGACGAGCCGCCATTGCCGGAGGAATCCTCGAGGATGGCGTCGACACCGATTTGGCGCAGGAAGGACAGCATGACGACGGAGCCGCGGTCCTTGAAGCTGCCGGTCGGATTGAACCATTCGAGCTTGAAGAACGGCCGCAAATCGCCCCAGCCCTGCTGCACCAGCGGCGTGCAGCCCGCGCCGAGCGAGATTGGATCCTTGATCTCCACGGGCAAGGCGGCCCGATAGCGCCAGAGCGAGCGCGTGCCGCTGTCGATATCTGCGCGCGAGATCCCCGCGCCCGGCGTCACCAGCAGCGGCGTGCGCTCATCCGAACACCAGCGCGGCTCATTGAGCGGATAGCGCTTTCCATTGCGGGGATCGATGTAGCTGGCGGCAGACATGGTGCACTCCTGAGGCAGAGCCGGTCCGGTCGATATGTCCGAATATGCCGGGTTTATCCAGCCGCCTGACGCCCTCTTCAAAAACTCGAGCGATTACATATATATATAGCGAAGTTTCAGGAGCCTTCGTCGCTCCGGACGACGAGGAAGGCCCCGCAGGCGGCACACCACGATTAACTTGTCTGTCGTGCCTGGCCGCTACAATATGTTGGATTGCGTCGCCGGGCTCTGGTTCGGCGACGCTGATAAGCCAGGCCCGTCCGAGCGGCGGGCCATTGGTTTTTTGGGAGTTTGGCCATGAGCCGCGCGAACCGTACCGACCATATCCGCCTCACCTCGCATCCCGAGCCGGGCCGCAAGGCAGCATTTCCGATTCACTGGGGCGCCGCTGATGCGCGCGCCCGCGGACCGATCATCGGCACGGTGTCCCGCGCCGGGGATCGCAACGTGATCGGCAGCCATGGCGGCTCCTATGCGATGTACCGCGCCCTCGCCGTCTCCGCCGGCGCGCTGGATCCGATTCGCAGGCCCGACCTCACCAACACCTTCCCGGCCGCGACCATCGGCCCGTTCGAGCAATGGCGCGATCCCGCAAAGATCGTCGCGCTCGATCCCTGGGGTCATCTGGTTGCCGAAAATTTCGGCAAGGACATCGCGGAGGGCGTCGACATCCGCCCGAGCATCGCGATCACGCGCGCACGGCTCGACCTGCCCGAAATCCGCGAGGCGCTGACGGCCAAGCGCCTGCGCGCCGACGGCGAGGTCGTGCACGCCAATGGCAGCGTCTCCGTGGTGAAGATTGCAATCGATCCGGTCTGGTATCTGCCGGGCCTTGCCGAGCGCTTCGGTACGAACGAGACCGAGCTGCGCCGCACGCTGTTCGAGCAGACCGCCGGCATGTTCCCCGAACTCGTGACCCGGCCGGACCTGAAAGTGTTTCTGCCGCCGATCGGCGGCACCACCGTCTACATGTTCGGCGATGTGACCAAGCTGCCTGATCATCGCACCAAGATCACCTGCCGGGTGCATGACGAATGCAACGGGTCCGACGTGTTCGGCTCCGACATCTGCACCTGCCGGCCCTATCTGATCCACGGCATCGAGGAATCCGCCCGTGGCGCGCAGGAAGGCGGGCTCGGCCTCGTGGTCTACAACCGCAAGGAAGGCCGCGCGCTCGGCGAGGTCACCAAATTCCTGGTCTACAATGCGCGCAAGCGCCAGGAGGACGGCGATGCGGCAGCCGCCTATTTCGAGCGCACCGAATGCGTCGCCGGCGTGCAGGATGCGCGCTTCCAGCAATTGATGCCTGACACCATCCACTGGCTCGGCCTCAAGCGCATCGACCGTTTCCTGTCGATGAGCGACATGAAGTACGACGCGCTGACTTCGCAGGGCATCGACATCGTCGAGCGCGTGCCGATTCCGCCGGAGCTGATCCCGGCCGACGCCTATGTCGAGATCGCCGCGAAGAAGGCTGCCGGTTATTACTCGACCGACATCGCGCCGGAGAAGGACGTCGACGGCGTGGTCGGGCGTTCGCTGGAAAAATACTGATCCGGCGATGGCGGACGTTTTGGAACGAGAGGCACGCGCCCTGCTCACCGCAAAGGCGGTTCGCGCGCGCGCCGGACGAATGCTCGACATCGGCCTCCAGGGCGGGCTCACGCATTTCACCATCGATCTCGATCGCATGGACGGCGTTGCTGACGCCGTGCTTGATGTCACGCGAAGGGCTTACCCGACGCTCGACATTCCCTTCCACGCGCGGTGGCGACATTTTGTGTTCGGCGGCGTCGACCGTTGGGCGCAATTGGCCGACACGGCATCATGGCCCGATCGCGCGGCACGGGCGCGCGCGGAGTTCGACCTCGCCATCGTCAGCGTGCTGCTCGATGCCGGCGCGGGTGCGACCTGGCGATATCGCGATGCGGTGACGGGACAGGGCATTGGTCGCTCCGAGGGACTGGCGCTCGCGAGCCTCGACATGTTTGCCGGCGGCCTCTTTTCCGCCGATGCGCGCGCGCCGTTCCGGGTCGATGCGGAGGTGCTCGCCAAGCTGCCGCTCCCGGCGCTGACGTCGGCCTTCCAGGCGAGCGAGGCCAATCCGCTGCTGGGCCTCGAAGGACGCACGGATCTGCTGCAGCGTCTGGGCAGACTGGTGGCTGCGCGCGCCGACGTCTTCGGCATGCAGGACATGCCGCGACCGGGCGGCCTGTTCGACCACATCGCCGCGCAGGCTATTGACCGCGCCATCCCCGCCCCCGCGATACTTTCGGCGGTGCTGAACCAGCTCGGACCGATCTGGCCGTCACGGCTTGAGCTCGCGGGCGTTCCACTGGGCGATTGCTGGCGTCATCCGGCGATCAGGGCCGACGATGCGACCGCCGGCCTCGTGCCGCTGCACAAGCTGTCGCAATGGTTGAGCTATTCGCTGATCGAGCCGCTCCAGCGCGCCGGATTTGACGTCACCGATATCGACGGGCTCACCGGACTGGCCGAATATCGCAATGGCGGCCTGTTTGTCGATCACGAGGTGCTGCGTCTGCGCGATGCCGCCGACGCGGAGCGTGCGCATGCGGTCGACTCCCTGCTCGTCGTCGAGTGGCGCGCGCTGACTGTCGCGCTGCTGGACCGCGTTGCCGAACGTGTTCGCGCCAAGCTCGGCCGAACGCCGCAATCGCTGCCGCTCGCCAGCATCCTGGAAGGCGGCACCTGGGCCGCCGGCCGCGTCATCGCGTTTGCGCGCCGCCCCGACGGGTCACCGCCACTCAAGGTGATCAGCGACGGCACGGTTTTCTGAGTCCTCTCCCCTTGTGGGAGAGGGTGCCTCGCGAAAGCGAGGCGGGTGAGGGGTATGTCTCCGCGGGCATATCTCTCAGTGAAGTTCGCGGAGAGAACCCCTCATCCGGCGCGCTCTGCGCGCCACCTTCTCCCACAGGGGGAGAAGGGAAGAAGCAAGAGCACTATCATGGAAGGCGTCACGATCGTCGATCATCCGCTGGTGCAGCACAAGCTCACGCTGGTGCGGGACAAGTCAATCTCGACAAAGTCGTTCCGCGAACTGATCAAGGAGATCGGCATGCTCTTGTGCTACGAGGTGACGCGCGATTTGCCGCTCACCGATACCGTGATCGATACGCCGCTGGCGACGATGCACTCAGCCAAGATCGCCGGCAAGAAGCTGGTGTTCGTGCCGATGCTGCGCGCCGGCACCACCTTCGTCGATGGCATGATGGACCTGGTGCCGACCGCCCGCGTCGCCCATATCGGCCTCTACCGCGAGCCCCAGAGTTTTGCCGCGGTCGAGTACTTCTTCAAATCGCCGTCGGATCTCAGCGAGCGCCTGGCGATCGTGGTGACGCCGGTCGTCGCGACCGCCAACACGGCCGTGGCCGCAGTCGACCGGCTGAAGGAGCGCGGCGCCAAGGACATCCGCCTCGCCTGCCTGATCGCCGCGCCGGAAGGACTGGAGCGCCTGCGCGGCCTGCATCCGGACGTGCACATCTGGACCGCTGCGGTGGATGAAGGTCTCGACGAGAACGGCTTTATCCTGCCCGGTCTCGGCGACGCCGGCGACCGCGCTTACGGGACAAGATAGTTTAGAGCGGGATGTCGTTGAATCAAGTTGGGCCAAGAGCACTACTCTCTCCGCTCCCTCGCCCCTTGCGGGGAAGGGAACGCACCTTCGTCGAGGCGCTCATCGAGTCTCACCTCATCGCGCTCAAATCTTCCCGCTGCCACAAATGCCCTTCAGCGCTTGCCACTCCTTGTCCGTCAGCAGCGGGGGACCGCTGACGGGGCGATCTTCCTTGGTCATGCGCGCGAGGCGGTCCTCTGTGAGCGGATGGCTCGCCAGGATCGTTGCCAGGCCCGAGCCGCCCTCCTTGCCGGTGATGCGAAACATCAACTCGGCTGCCGGCTTCGGCGAGCGGCCGAGCTTATGCATCGTCTCGATTGCGAACGTATCGGCATTGGTCTCGGCCTCGCGCGAATAGGACGCCTCGACCACGCTGCGCGAGGCGAAGATCACGGCGGACGAGCCGGTGACGTCGCCGAACAACAGGCCGATCAGGAACGAGGTGCCGCCATTGTAGATCAGGCCGCGCATGTTGTCGTGATGCTTGAGATGGCCGAGCTCGTGAGCAAGGATGCCGGCGAGCTCATCAGGGCTTTCAGCCTTGTCGAGCAGGCCGCTGAGCACGAAGACCTTGCCGCCGGGCAGCGCGAACGCATTCGGCACTGCGGTTCGCAGCACGCCTGATGTCATGGAATCGTCGTCGAGACCGGCGGCGTCGCGCAGGCGGTTGACGAGCTTGCCGAACGCCGCCTGACCGGCCGGGTCGTTGCAGGAGATGCCGCGGAAGAACGCTTTCACCTGGACCTCTGACGCATCGCCAATCCGCCGCTCGCGCGGACATCGGCCGCCGCGCCGATGTCATGCACATGCACTGCGACGGTTTCCAGCACCTTGGCCCAGAGATCGCGCTGAAGATAGACGCGCATGATGACGTTGGCAGCGAGCGCGAGGGCCAAATAGCCGATCACCATCACCAGCAGCAGCGGGATGTTCGCGGCAGGCCCGGCGGCCGGCGCGTGCGGCGCGCCCTCCATCTTGGTGGTGATTGCGATGGCAACACCGAGATAGGCGCTGTAGATGGTCGACAGCAACAGCCACCAGCCGATCACTTTCCAGTAGAGGCCGTAGAAGGCGTTGTGAGGCAGATCCGAGGACAGGCTGACGCCGCCGATCCGGATGCCGTCGAGCCACCAGCGCCATTCGCGCGCCTTGAACTCGGCATAGAGGAACGGCGCAGCCGGGAAAAACAGCAGCGCAACCGGCGTGAGAAGCCACAGCCACCAGCCGCGCTTGAAGAACTCCCAGCCGCCACCCTCGAAATCGCCTTGCAGATCACCGAAATGCGTGTGCTGCATCTTGTAACGCTCCAGCGAGGCCTCGCGCCACGGCAACGCCAGGCCGAGCGTCAGGAACATCAGAGCGCCCCACAGCATCGCGCGGAACGAATAGGCCCAGCCCGAGCCATCCATCCAGAACCGCACGCCGCGCCAGACCGTACGCGTCAGGCGGTAACGTCGCGCGCGATAAATCGCGAATTGGCCGAAGGCGTAGAAGCTGATGAACAGCGGCGTCGACGCAAAGCCCTTCCAGCGCTCGGCTTCGATCGTGATCAGGAAATAGAGCACGTAGATCGGCACCAGAATCGCTAGCGCGACGAGGAATCCGATCAGCAGCTCCCTGGCCCGTCCGGTGTATTCGGCGGCATCGCCATCGATCGACGTATTCGACCACAGGTGACGGCGGATGTCGGTGACGAGCCAGAACCGGTAGAAGCCAAAAGTGACCAGCTCCAGCATGGCCCCTCTGGTGACGATTGTCCTGAACTCGGCGCGATCACCGCTGAAGTCGATCCGAGTGGGGGGGCAGCGGCGGCGGGACCGGTTCGGGGGAGCCCAGAGGGGCCCATTGCCTATCGTTCACGGCGGCAACCCCGGGATGCGGATTTAATCAGATCAAACTATAGATCAGAGATTGGTCGATCCCCAAGATCGGCGGGTTCGATTTACCTCGGTTTCGCGCGGTTTCCGACGGGATTTCGGGACGAACGGCGTGCGGCAGGTCACATTCGTCGCGTGGCAAAGCCCGGATGACATCCCGTGCGGCAAAACTGCCGCTTGCTCCGACGCACGTAACGCGTTGTAATTGTGCCTCAAATACCGCAGCGCAGAATTCACAAAAATCGCGCGGTTCACGCCAGGGAGAGCGGCTCATGCACGGGACCATCGAGAGCGCGGCCAAGCTCGACGCATTGCGCGAGCGCGCTTCGTCATTGTCGCTGGAGCAATTCGATCCCGGCGACCCCGAATTGTTCAGGACCGATACGTTCTGGCCGTACTTCGATCGCCTGCGCCGGGAAGATCCCGTGCACTATTGCAAGGACTCGATGTTCGGACCGTATTGGTCGGTGACGCGCTACAACGACATCATGGAGATCGAGACCAACCATGCGGTGTTCTCCTCGGCCTCCGCTCTCGGCGGCATCACCATCCGCGACATCGATCCCGATCTGCGCCGCGAGAGCTTCATCTCGATGGACCCGCCGCGGCATGCCGCGCAGCGCAAGACCGTAGCGCCGATGTTCACTCCGACGCATCTGGACAATCTCGCGCTCAACATCCGCAAGCGCTCGGCCGAGTGCCTGGACAGTCTGCCGCGTGGAGAGGTGTTCGATTGGGTCGACCAGGTTTCGATCGAGCTCACCACGCAGATGCTGGCGGTGCTGTTCGACTTCCCCTGGGAAGACCGCCGCAAACTGACGCGCTGGTCCGATATCGCCACCACCATTCCCGGCCCTGACGGCCTGGTCGCGACCGAGGATGAGCGGCAGGTCGAGCTGACGGAATGCGCGCAATATTTCGCGCGGCTGTGGAAGGAGCGCATCGAGCAGCCGCCGAAAAGCGATCTGCTCTCGATGATGGCGCATGGCGCCGCGACCCGCGACATGGATGCCAGGAACTTCCTCGGCAATCTCATTCTTTTGATCGTTGGCGGCAACGACACCACCCGCAACACCATGTCGGGCTCGCTGCTCGCGCTGAGCCAGCATCCGGAGCAATATCGCAAGCTGCGCGAAAACCCCGCGCTGCTCGACAGTTTCGTGCCGGAGGTGATCCGCTGGCAGACGCCGCTCGCGCATATGCGCCGCACCGCGCTCGCCGATTTCGAGTTCCGCGGCAAGCAGATCAAGAAAGGTGACAAGGTCGTGATGTGGTACGTCTCGGGCAACCGCGACGAAGAGGCGATCGAGAAGCCCTACGACTTCATCATAGACCGCGCCCGCCCGCGCACGCATCTCTCCTTCGGTTTCGGCATCCACCGCTGCGTCGGATTGCGCCTTGCCGAACTCCAGCTCAAGATTATTTGGGAGGAGATCCTCAGCCGTTTCGACCATATTGACGTGGTCGGCGAACCCAAGCGGGTCTATTCAAGCTTCGTGAAGGGTTTGGAAACTTTGCCGGTCAAGATTGCGGCATGAGTGAAGTCCCTCGCCCCACTTTCCGCCTTTGCCACGGCTTCGGCTGGACATGGCGGGAAGAGGCGAAGAAGGCGCGAACCTGGAGCGACTGCCCATGAACATTCAGACCCCGGTCAAGGCCGACAAGGCCGAACGCATGCGGCGCGCGCGCGAGGAAGCCTACGCGACTCCGCTGAAGAATTTTCACCCGGGTGCCCCCAGGCTGTTCCAGGACGACACGTTGTGGCCGTGGTTCGAGCGGCTGCGCAAGGAAGAGCCGGTGCATTACTGCACCAACGCGCCGATCGAGCCGTACTGGTCGGTGGTGAAATACAACGACATCATGCATGTCGACACCAACCATGGCATCTTCTCCTCGGATTCGACGCTCGGCGGCATTTCGATCCGTGACGTGCCTGACGGCTATGACTGGCCGAGCTTCATCGCGATGGACCAGCCCAAGCACTCGTCGCAGCGCAAGACGGTGTCGCCGATGTTCACGCCGACGCATCTGGACGAGCTCGCCAAGCTGATCCGGCAGCGCTCCCAGACCGTGCTCGACAATCTGCCCCGCAACGAGACCTTCAATTTCGTCGAGCGGGTCTCGATAGAGCTGACGACGCAGATGCTGGCGACCCTGTTCGACTTTCCCTGGGAGGAGCGGCGCAAGCTGACGCGCTGGTCGGACGTCTCGACCGCGCTGCCCAAGAGCGGCATTGTCGCCTCGGCCGAGGAGCGCCGCCGCGAAATGGACGAGTGTTACGCCTACATGTCCAAGCTGTGGAACGAGCGCGTCAACTCCGCGCCGCGCAACGATCTGCTGTCGCTGATGGCGCACAACGACGCCACCCGCTTCATGGATCCCGACAACCTCATGGGCAACATCATCCTGCTCATCGTCGGCGGCAACGACACCACCCGCAACACCATGACCGGCTCGGTGCTGGCGCTGAACGAGAATCCCGACCAGTACGACAAGCTGCGGGCCAATCCTGCATTGATCGACACGATGGTGCCCGAAGTGATCCGCTGGCAGACGCCGCTGGCGCATATGCGCCGCACCGCACTTGCCGACACAGAGATCGGCGGCAAGCACATCAAGAAGGGCGACCGCGTCGTGATGTGGTACGTCTCCGGCAACCGCGATGAGGAGATGATCGAGCGGCCAAACGACTTCATCATCGACCGGCCGCGCCCGCGCACCCATCTCTCCTTCGGCTTCGGCATCCACCGCTGCGTCGGCATGCGGCTCGCGGAATTGCAGCTGCGCATCGTCTGGGAGGAAATGTTGAAGCGCTTCGACCGCATCGAGGTGGTCGGCGAGCCCCGGCGGATCTATTCCAGCTTCATCAAGGGATATGAATCGCTGCCGGTGCGGATTCCGGCCTGAGCTCTATGCTCCGTCATTGCGAGCTCGCAACGACGGGCTCTCGGATACGTATGCGTGTTGCGGCCACGCGTCGATCGCTGCGGTCCCTTCAGCTATAAAATTCCGGCATGACAGGTCGCGCCAGATGCGAAGGCACGATGGGGCGTGGCTGGTCTACGACACGGCTGCATCTAACTCAATTTGATGTCCCACACGCCGTCCCTGCGGCAGGCGGCGACCTCGTCGCGCAGCAGCGCGGTGACGGCCAGCGAGGCCGTCGAGGCCGGGCGGTCGATCGGAGAGGCGAAAATGAGCTCGCGCGACATCGGCTTGGAGACGACGGCGGTTTCCAGCCGTCCGTCCGTCACCTCGCCGCGGACCGACGAGGGCGGCAGCAGTGCGAAGCCGAGGCCCTCCTCGACGAGGCTCGTCAACACGCGGAATGAATCCGCCTCCAGCTGGACGTTGAGCTTGAGCTTGCGCTGGGCGGCCGCGTGCTCGATCAGCGCGCGCAGGCCGTGCGAATGACTGGGCAGCACCAGCCGCTGCCGCAGCAGCCAACCGATGTCGACAGTCTTTCTGCGCGCCAGGCCACAGCCGCGCGGACCGACCGCGACGATGTTGTCGCGCCCCAGGCTCTGCACATTGAGATGCAGATCAGCCGAACGGCCGTAGAGGATGGCGAGATCCATCTCGCCGCGATGCAGCCATTCGACGATATGGCCGCTGTAGCTCTCGACGATGCGCAGCGAGATGGCGGGATATTTTTCCACGCAGCGCCGCGCAAACCGCGCCGACAGCACGCAGCTCACGGTCGGAACCAGGCCGAGCACGACCTGGCCGGACGGCGGCCCCTTGGCCGACTGGATGTCGTCGCGGATCTGGTCGATCTGCCGCACGATGCCGGAGGTGCGCGCCAGCAGCAGGCGTCCGGCTTCGGTCAGCACCATGCCACGGCCATTGCGGGTGAACAGTTCCGTGCGCAGCTCGTGCTCCAAGAGCTTGATCTGCCTGGAGAGCGCCGGCTGCGCCACGCGCAACGTGTCGGACGCCTTGGAGAGGCTGCCGAGCTCCGCGACGCAACTGAATGTCCTGAGCTGCCGGAAATCCATGCTTGCCAATCCTGGAAGGCTACTCCATACGCTATAGCAAATGAGCATAGGGGGCTGGCGATGTTTTCACAACGCCAGAGGATTGGCCGGCGTTATCTTGACTGCCGCTAGATACGGAAAACGCCATGAGCCAAGACAAGCAGGACGAACACACAAGCGAAGATTACGCCGACATCCGCGATGCCGTCGCCAAGCTCTGCGCGCAGTTCCCGGGCGAATACTGGCGCAAGCTCGACCGCGAGATGGCCTATCCCAAGGCCTTCGTCGACGCGCTGACTGAGGCCGGCTATCTCTCGGTGCTGATCCCCGAGGAATATGGCGGCGCCGGCCTGAAGCTCTCGGCCGCGGCTGCGATCCTCGAAGAGATCCAGCGGGCGGGCTGCAACGGGGGCGGTTGCCACGCCCAGATGTACACGATGGGCACCGTGCTGCGGCACGGCAACGCCGAGCAGAAGGCAAAGTACCTGCCTAAGATCGCGAGCGGCGAATTGCGGCTGCAGGCGTTCGGCGTCACCGAGCCGACCAGCGGCACCGACACGACCTCGCTGAAGACCTTCGCGCGCAAGGACGGCAACGCCGGCTACATCGTCAACGGCCAGAAGATCTGGACCAGCCGCGCCGAGCATTCGGATCTGATGGTGCTGCTGGCGCGCACCACGCCGAAGGAGCAGGCGAAAAAGCGCACCGATGGCCTTTCCGTGTTCATCGTCGATATGCGCGAGGCCAAAAACAACGGGCTGGAGATCCGCCCGATCCGCACCATGATGAACCACGCCACGACGGAAGTGTTCTTTACCGACATGAAGGTGCCGGCGGAGAACCTGATCGGCGAAGAAGGCAAGGGTTTTCGCTACATCCTCTCCGGCATGAACGCCGAGCGCATCCTGATCGCGGCGGAATGCGTCGGCGATGCGAAGTGGTTCATCACGAAGGCGACGAACTACGCCAAGGAGCGCAGCGTTTTCGGTCGGCCGATCGGCCAAAATCAAGGCATTCAATTCCCGATCGCGAAGGCCTATGCCTCGATGCGCGCGGCTGAGTTGATGGTGAAGGAAGCCACGCGCAAATACGAGGCCGGGCTTGACTGCGGCGCGGAGGCCAACATGGCCAAGATGCTGGCGGCCGATGCGTCCTGGGAAGCGGCCAATGCTTGCATCCAGACCCACGGCGGCTTCGGCTTCGCCGAGGAATACGACGTCGAACGCAAATTTCGCGAGACGCGGCTGTATCAGGTCGCGCCGATCTCGACCAACCTGGTGCTGTCCTTTGTCGCCGAGCACGTGCTCGGCATGCCCCGCTCGTACTGAGGCGAATCATGGGAGCACTTGACGGGATCAGGGTGATTGCGGTCGAGCAGGCGGTAGCGGCGCCGTTCTGCTCCTCGCGTCTGGCAGATGCCGGCGCGGAGGTGATCAAGATCGAGCGGCCCGAGGGCGATTTTGCCCGCGGCTATGACGCGGCTGCCAAGGGGCAGAGCAGCTATTTCGTCTGGCTCAACCGCGGCAAGCAATCCGCCGTGGTCGATCTCGCCACCAAGGACGGGCGCGCCGAACTGGAGAAGCTGATCGCGAGCGCCGACGTGCTGGTGCAGAACCTCAAGCCCGGCTCGATGGACAAGCTGGGCTTTTCGCGCGAGCGGCTGTTGCAGGATTACCCAAAGCTGATCTCCTGCACGATCACCGGCTATGGCGACGACGGCCCCTACGCGCATCGCAAGGCCTACGATCTGCTCATCCAGGCCGAGAGCGGCCTCGCCTCGATCACCGGCAACCCCGATGGCGCCTCGCGCGTCGGGATGTCGATCGTCGACGTAGCGACCGGCGCCACCGCCCATGCGGCGATTTTGGAGGCGCTGATCGCGCGCGGGCGCACCGGCAAGGGTGCCGACATCCGCATTTCCATGTTCGACGTGATGGCGGACTGGTGCACCGTGCCGCTGCTCAACGCCGAGGCCGGCAATCCGCCGAAGCGCATGGGGCTGCGTCATCCCTCGATCGCACCCTATGGCGTGTTCACCTCGAAGGACGGCAAGGACATCCTGATCTCGATCCAGAGCGAGCGCGAGTGGAAGACGCTGTGCGCCGAGGTACTGGACCAGCCTGATCTTCCCGCCGATCCCCGCGTCGCCAACATGGTGGAGCGCGTACGCAACCGCGATTTCACCGACACCACGGTCGCGGATATCTTCGGCCAGATGACACGCGACGAGCTGTTGAAGCGGCTGTCGGATGCCGACATCGCCTTTGCCGAGGTCAACACCATGAGCGACCTCACCAACCATCCGCATCTGCGCCGCATCGAGGTGGATACACCAAATGGCCGCGTCAGCTATCCCGCGCCGGCGCCGATCATCGTCGGCGAGATCCGCAGCTATGGCGCGGTGCCGGCGATCGGCGAGAAACCGACGAAGTAGGAAGAGCGAGGCGTCATGACCGGGAAGCTCGACATCGATCATCTCAGGCAATGGATCGGCCGCAGCGAGGAAGCGACCGACATCGTCACGGCGCAGCTGGTCAAGGGCCTGCGCGCCACGCTGTTCCAGGATGTAGGGGAGCCGAAGGCAGGCGACGCGGCGCCATTCACGGTGCACTGGTGCCTGGCGCAGCCGGTGTTTCCGATGTCGATGCTCGGCCCCGACGGCCACCCGACCCGCGGCGGCTTCCTGCCGCCGGTGCCGTTGCCGCGCCGGATGTGGGCCGGCGGCGAGATCGAATTCCTGCAGCCCTTGCGCGTCGGCGATGAATCGACGCGGACCTCGCGCATTGCCGACGTGCAGGTGAAACCAGGCTCGACCGGCACGCTGTGCTT
This sequence comes from Bradyrhizobium sp. USDA 4472, assembly GCF_054058595.1. Taxonomy (NCBI): domain Bacteria; kingdom Pseudomonadati; phylum Pseudomonadota; class Alphaproteobacteria; order Hyphomicrobiales; family Nitrobacteraceae; genus Bradyrhizobium; species Bradyrhizobium sp. USDA 4472. Next base: position 3,888,945 of record NZ_JBSSAM010000001.1, on the reverse strand, counting down.
CGTCTCGGTCGAGCACAGCATCTCCTCGCCGCGCGGCGTTGCCATCCGCGAGCGTCAAGACATCGTTTATCGCGAGATGACGAGCACCGCGACCGCCAAAGCCCCGTCTCCGCCGCCGAAGGCAAAGCATCGCGAGACCCATGTCTCCGACCCCGTGCTGCTGTTTCGCTACTCCGCGCTGACCTTCAACGGCCACCGCATCCACTACGATCGCGACTATGTCACGGAGGTCGAAGGCTATCCGGGCCTGATCTTCCACGGGCCACTGCAGGCGGCGCTCATAGTGGAGATGGCGGCAAAGCTGCGCGGCGGCAAGGCGCCGAAGAAGTTTTCATATCGCGGTTTGCAGCCGTTGTTCGAGGGTTCTGAATTTTCGATCAACGCCAATGAGACTGACGCTGGCATGGAGCTGTGGACCGCCAATGCGGAGGGGCAGCCGACGATGAAGGGCACGGCGGTGTGGTAGGCCACAGCTCCCTCTTCCTCATTGCGAGCGCCGCGAAGCAATCCGGAATCCTTCCGCGGTGATAAGGATTGGTTCGCTGCGCTCGCAATGACGGGGGCTGATGGCGCGATATGAATAGCAGGGACGGAAGCGATGACAAAAAACGGCAAGACCGGCAGCAAGTCCGTCACCGTCAAGCAGGCGACGCTCGATCTGCTGCGCGCCTTCGGCATCGACAAGGTGTTCGGCAACCCTGGTTCGACCGAGCTGCCGTTCCTGAGCGATTGGCCTGACGACCTAGACTACGTGCTGGCGCTGCAGGAGGCCTCCGCCGTCGGCATGGCCGATGGCTACGCGCAGACGACGCGCAATGCCGGCTTCGTCAATCTGCATTCCGCCGCCGGTGTCGGCAATGCGCTCGGCAACATCTACACCGCGCATCGCAACCAGACGCCGCTCGTCATCACCGCGGGCCAGCAGGCCCGCTCGATCCTGCCATTGCAGGCGTTTCTCTATGCGGAGCGCGCGTCCGAATTCCCGCGACCCTATGTGAAATACAGCGTCGAGCCGGCCCGGCCCGAAGACGTGCCGGCCGCGATCGCCCGGGCCTATTACGTCGCGATGCAGCCGCCGTGCGGACCGACCTTCGTCTCGATCCCGATCGACGATTGGGCACATGCTTGCGCGCCGGTCGAAGCACGCAAGGTCAGCCGCGAGATCGGCCCCGAGCCGGACGCGATGAAAGTGCTGGTTGCCGCCCTCGATGCCGCAAAGCACCCTGCTCTCGTCGTCGGCCCCGGCGTGGACCGCGCCGGCGCGGTCGATTTGATGGTGCGCGTGGCCGAGAAGGCGAAAGCGAGCGTCTGGGTCAGCCCGTTCTCGGCGCGCTGCTCGTTCCCCGAGCGGCATCCGCAATTCGCGGGCTTCCTGCATGCTTCACCTGCGCAGCTGTCCGACGCGCTGCGCGAGCACGATCTCGTTGTGGTCATCGGTGCGCCGGTGTTCACCTTCCATGTCGAGGGCCATGCCGCGATCTTCGACGGCGGCGCGGCGATCTTCCAGATCACAGACGATCCGGACGCTGCGGCGGTCACGCCTGTGGGCACCAGCATCATCGCGACCATGAAGCCGGCGCTGAGCCTGCTGCTCGAGCTGTTGCCGGAGAGCAAGCGCGCGATGCCAAAAGGCCGCACGCTGCCGCCGACGCCACAGGCCGCCGATCCGCTGCCGGTCGAATTCCTGCTGCACTCGCTGTCGCAAGCGATGCCGGACGGCGCATCGCTGGTCGAGGAAGTGCCCTCGCACCGGCCCGCGATGCAGACGTTCTTGCCGATGCGCGGCCAGGACAGTTTCTACACCATGGCGAGCGGCGGCCTCGGCTATTCCCTGCCCGCCGCGGTCGGCATGGCACTCGGCAAGCCCACCAGCCGCACGGTGTGCCTGATCGGCGACGGCTCCGCGATGTACTCGATCCAGGCGCTATGGACCGCCGCGCAGCGCAAGCTGCCGCTGACCATCGTCGTCATCAACAATTCCGGCTACGGCGCGATGCGCTCGTTCAGCCAGGTGATGCAGGTGCGCAACGTGCCAGGGCTGGAGCTGCCGGGGATCGATTTCGTCCGGCTCGCCGAGGGCATGGGCTGCCACGCGGTGCGGGTGAGCAAGGCGGCAGAGCTCGGCGGCGCGCTCAAGCGCGGAATGGCGTTCGAGGGCGCGAGCCTCGTGGAGGTCATCGTGGATTCGGCGGTGCCGGTGCTGTACGGGCAGAAGCATTGAGGCGTGCCGTCTATCCACCGCGGCGGGCAGACTGGATTGCTTCGCTTCGCCCGCAATGACGGAAGAGAGTAGCGGCCTCCCCTACTTCCCGAACTCCTCGCGCATCTTGGCCTGAATCTTGGCCATGCCACCGATCCAGCGGTCGTAATTCTCGGTCTTCTTGCGCAAGTAGCCGAGCACCTGGGGGTGGGGCAGGATCAGGAAGGTCTCCTGCTCGAGGCCGGCGAGCACGTCCTTTGCCACCTGCTCCGGCGTGAGGTCGCCGTCGCCGGATTGCGGGCCCTTGGGGATCGAGCGCAACATGTTGGTGTCGACGCCTTGCGGGCAGAGGATCGAGACCTTGATGTTGTCGGCCTTGTGCGAGATCGCGAGGTTCTCGGCAAAGCCCACCGCGGCGTGCTTCGTCGTCGAGTAAGCCGGGCTGCCGACCTGCGACAGCAGGCCCGCAGCCGAGATGGTGTTGAGGAAATAGCCGCCGCCGCGCGCCTTCATGCGGGGAATGAGATGTCGCGCCGCATAGACATGCGCCATGACGTGGATCGCCCAGCTGCGCTGCCACGGCTCGTCCGAGGCGCCGCCGGCGTTGACCGACATCGGATCGAAGCCGCCGCCGATGCCGGCATTGGAGCAGAACAATGCGATCGGGCCGAACTGCCGCTCGGTTTCGTCGATGACGTGCGAGATATCCTTTTCCTGCGCGACGTCGCATTTGAAAGCCGCGCCATCGACCGTCGCTGCGACGATCCTCGCATTGGCGGCGTCCATATCCGCGACCACGACCTTGGCGGCGCCCGCCTTGTGAAAGGCCTCGCAAAGCGCCTTGCCGATGCCGTTTGCGCCGCCCGTGACGACCACAACCTTGCCGGTCACCTGCATGCGACGTCTCCTGTTTTCTCAGATGGTCTCATCCCGCGTCGCGGGACGTGCTCAGTTCAACACGAGGTCGAGCACCGCGGTATAATGGCATGCCGCACCGGCCAAGACAAAGCCGTGCCAGATCGCGTTCTGGAAGCGCAGCCGCCGCCAGGCGTGGAAGATCACGCCCAAACTGTAGAGCAGTCCGCCGGCCACGATGAAACCCAGCGCCAGCGCCGGCAACGCTCTGACCACGGCGTCATAGAGCATCACACCGCTCCAGCCCATGGCGAGATAGATCCCGACCGAGAGGCGATCGAACCGGCCGGGGCAGCAGAGTTTCAGCACGATGCCTGATATGGCCACGCACCAGACGCCGGCGAGCAGCACCAGAGCGAACACGCTGTCCCTCACCTCGAGAATGAACGGCGTATAGGTCGCCGCGATCAGGAGATAAATCGCGGAATGATCGAAGCGGCGCAGCAGCCATTTGGCCGGCGAGACCGGCCAGAGATTATAGGTCGCCGACAGCACCAGCATCGACAACAGGCCGGCGACATAGACCGAGACGCCGACGACATTGGTCGCGTCAGCATAGACCGCTGCCAACACCACCAGCACGGTCGCCGCGATGATGCCGGCGAGCACGCCGATCGCATGGATGACGCCGTCTGCGATCAGCTCGGCGCGATCGTAGTTCCAGCGAATTGCATCGGCTGCTGCGTGGACCGAGGTGGATGCAAGTTGTTTCAATCTGAAGATGGTCATGGCAATCCGCTGAGCGGGGCAATGCCCTCTTGTGTGGGTGGTTTGGGACCGGCGCGTCGTTCGATCGGCTGATTTGCCGACAAAGGCGGTGGAAGTATGAAGCTTGATTTTCCCCGCGCAATTGCCACTTTTGTGAACGGCTTCACCGTTCCGCCCGCGCCCCGAGACCAATCACGTTCATATGGCATTCAGTTTCCAGGATATGGTCGAGGAGGCGCGCCTGTCGGCCCGGGCGCTGATCGACTATGGCGAGCACTTCTTCAATCCCACGGTACGGCTTGGTGTCACGGGCCTGTCGCGGGCCGGTAAGACCGTATTCATCACCGCGCTGATCCACGGCCTGACCCGCGGCGGCCGGCTTCCGGTGTTTGAGGCCTATGCCTCCGGCCGGATCGCGCGGGCCCATCTGGCGCCACAGCCTGATGACGCCGTGCCGCGCTTTTCCTATGAGAACCACCTGCGTGCGCTGATCGAGGAGCGGCGCTGGCCGAGCTCGACCGTCGACATCAGCGAGCTGCGTCTCGTCATTGACTATCAGCGTCCAAACGGCGCCGACCGCACACTCACGCTCGACATCGTCGACTATCCCGGCGAATGGCTGCTCGACCTGCCGCTGCTGCAGAAAAGTTTTGAGCAGTGGTCCGCCGAAAGCCTGGCGTTGTCGCGCGAAGCGCCGCGCGCGCATCTGGCCGCGGACTGGCACGCGCATCTCTCAACGCTCAAGCCCGAGGCGCGCGAGGACGAGCAGGCGACGCTCGCGGCTGCAAAGCTCTTCACCAGCTATTTGCGCGCCTGCCGCGACGAACGCTTTGCGATGAGCCTGTTGCCACCCGGCCGCTTCCTGATGCCCGGCAATCTTGCGGACACGCCCGCGCTGACCTTCGCTCCGCTCGACGTCCCCACAGGCGGACAGGCGCCGGAGGGATCGCTGTGGGCGATGATGGTGCGCCGCTACGAGGCCTACAAGGACGTCGTGGTGCGGCCCTTCTTCAGGGATCATTTCGCCCGGCTCGATCGACAGATCGTGCTCGCCGATGCGCTCGCCGCATTCAACGCGGGGCCTGAAGCACTGCACGATCTCGAAGCGGCGCTGTCAGGTATTCTCGATTGCTTCCGCATCGGCCGCAGCACGTTCCTGTCCAGCCTGTTCAGGCCGCGTATCGACCGCATCCTGTTCGCGGCGACCAAAGCGGATCATCTGCATCATTCCAGCCACGACCGGCTCGAAGCCGTGCTGCGCCGCGCGGTGACCCGCGCCGTGGCGCGCGCGGAAGATACCGGCGCGCGGATCGATGTCGTGGCGCTTGCCGCCGTCCGCGCCACCCGCGAAGCTCAGGTCAGCAACGGCCGCGACAAATTGCCCTCGATCCTGGGCACGCCGGCGGCGGGCGAAAGTGCCGGCGGCGAGTTCTTCGACGGCAACACGGAGGTTGCGACTTTTCCGGGCGACCTCCCACTGGATCCCGAACCGCTGTTCAATGGCACGGATGCATTCCGCGGATCGTCGACGCAGGCCGGCGAGACGAGCGATTTTCGCTTTCTGCGCTTCCGCCCGCCAATGCTCGAACGTGAAGGCACTGAAGAGCCCGCGCTTGCCCACATTCGCCTGGACCGTGCCCTGCAGTTCCTGATCGGAGACAAGCTGGCATGAGCGACCCATCGAAGCCACGGCGGCCGGCGACGTTCCGGCTTGACGATCCCGGCGTCGTCGTGACCGAGGCCGACGAGATCAGCCGGCTCAGCCGCGCCAGCATCCAGATCACGCCGGAGCCCGATCCATCATTGCTGCCGGTACCGGTCCAAACCGCGCTGCCGGCGCGGCGCGGCTTTCCCTGGGGCGCGCTGTTCTGGTCCGGCCTCGCCGGCCTGACGCTGCTCGGCACCGGGCTCGGCGTCGTCAATCTGATCGAGAGCCTGTTTGCGCGCAGCGAGAGCCTCGGCTTTGTCGGGCTCGCGCTCGCCTTCATCGTGACGCTTGCGCTCGCCGTGGTGATCGGGCGCGAGGCGCTCGGGCTCGCGCGGCTTGCGACGATCGAGAAGCTGCACCGGCGTGCCGCCGAAGTGCTCTTGAGCGACGATCGCAAGGAGAGCCGCGCCATCGTGCGGGATCTGATCGCCATCGCGCACCAGAACCCGCAGCTTGCCCGCGCGCGCGCGACGCTGGAGAGCCATACCGGGGAGATCATCGACGGGGCCGACATGATCCGGCTCGCCGAACGCGAATTGATGTCGCCGCTGGATACAGAGGCGCGGCGGCTGGTGTCGTCGGCCGCCCAGCGGGTCTCGATCGTCACGGCGGTGTCGCCGCGCGCGCTGTTCGACGTGCTTTTCGTGCTCGTGGCCTCGCTGCGCCTGATCCGCCAGCTCGCCCGGCTCTATGGCGGCCGACCCGGCGCGCTCGGCATGATCCGCCTGCTCCGCCACGTGATCGCCCATCTCGCCATCACCGGCGGCCTCGCCGCGAGCGACAGCCTGGTGCAGCAGATGCTCGGGCACGGGATCGCGGCAAAACTGTCGCAGCGGCTGGGTGAAGGCATGCTCAACGGATTGCTGACGGCGCGGCTGGGGTTGGCCGCGATAGACGTCACAAGGCCGCTGCCATTCGCCGCCCTGCCGCCGCCAAAACTGTCGGATCTGGCGACCGATTTGCTGCGGAGGAAAGAGGACGAGGCGTAGCGCTAGAGCATGATCCGGAAAAGTGTGCAGCGGTTTTCCGAAAAGATCATGCGCAAACAATAAGCTAAAGTGCGATGACGATTCATCCTAATCTCATCGCGCTTTAGGAGAGCGAGCGCTCCGCGAATTCCCACGCCAGCACCCTCCACCGGAACAGCGGCGAATCCTTTGGCGGCGAAAGCTCCGGGGTCCAGCCGGTGAGCTTGTCGAGCGTGTAGGTATCGATCAGGACACCGCGCCAGCGCCGCTCGACTTGCGCCAATGGCGCGCGCCTTGCCGGGATCTGCTGCCACACCGGCGAGTCATCGTCGGGCCGGCGACCGATATAGAGTCCCGCATGCCCCCTGATCCGGTCCATACCGGGATCGCGAAAGTCCTGGAAGCGGCCACGCTCGTTGATCTCGATCACGGGGACCCGGCCGCGGAACAGCCAGCGCATCATGGCGTAGGTGCGATAGTCGGTGGTTGCGATCCAGGTCGCGCCTGTCTCATCCAGCGCGGCCTGTGCGCGTGCGGCCACCTGATCGAAGCCGGCTTCGGCACCGATCGGATCGATCTTGCCGAGGAAATTCCAGGGCGCCGCGACATAATAGAGGAACACGACCACGACGAAGGCGATCCCCGAAACCAGGGCCGTGTTGACCCAGAACAGGCTCGACCGGATCGTCTGCGCGGACCGGCCTTCCTTCGACAGCATCGCGAGGTTCACGGCGGCGGCCGCGAAACCAACCGGCCACATGAACATCGGCCAGGTATCGCCGACCCTGAGCGTCATCGACTTCAGGAGGAAATAGGCGAAGGGCACCAGCACCGCCGTCGACAGCAGGATCGCCACCGGCTCACGGGAGCGATAGCCACGCCATGCCGTCATCGCGAGGCCGGACAGCACCACCGGCAACATGACGAATCCGACAAGACCGAATTGCAGGCCGATGTAGTCGCCGATGGTGCGCAGCGAGATGCCGTAATTGGCCGTGGCGCGCACGCCCTGGAAACGGAAGGAGGCCCAGTCGTGCTGGGCATTCCAGATCAGCACCGGCGAGAACACAGCGATCGCGATCAGCAGCGCCAGATAGGGATAGGGGCTGCGCAGCCAGCGCCAGCGCCAATCCGGCACCAGCAGAAAAGCGGCGACCGCCGGCGCGAACATGATCGCGGTGAATTTCGACAGCAGCGACAGGCCCGCGAACAGGCCGGCTGCGAGCCACCACCGCCCGTCGCCGCTCTGCGCGAGCCGCACCAGCGACCACATCATTGCCACCGCGAACGGGATCATGGCGACATCGGGCGCAACCTTGGCCATCAGCAGGCCGTAATAGAGCGCGGCCTCGGGCATCAGCACCACAACAACGACCGCGCGCACATCATGGGTGAGGCGACGGACGATATCGGCGAGCAACAACTGCGTGACCAGCATTGCGACGATGCCGCCGAAGCGAACGCCGAGCACGGTGTCACCGAAGATCGCGGTTCCGAATCGGATCAGCCAGGCGATGCCGGGCGGATGATCGAGGAAGCTGAGCGCTCCCTCCTTCGACCAGGTCCAGTAATAGGCCTCGTCGGTGCGCAGCTCGATCGCGGAGGCATAGACGATGCGCAGCACCGTCATCGCGGCGATCACCAACGCGGCAATGACCAGAGGCCGGCGCAACGCGCCGCTGGGCTTCATGGTGATATCGGTAGCGATCGTCACGGCCGCGCTTTTCCCTGACTTGTGAGGGGGAGTCAATGTGGTGGGTGTTGCGGTCTTGTCGGCCGTCCCGGGCCAGGACCGTTGGGGTGAACGATGCTTACCGTCAGGTAACCTTGCCGCGCATGTGATCGGAAGGGCCGTCTATCAGCGGAATTTAACTCTCTACTGGCTGTTCTCCTCAGTGAACTGGTACAAGCGAATCATGGCCGCCACCGCGCTTTCACGATTGCCCGAACTCGTCCGCTCGACCAGCGCGCGGCAGGTGCGGCTGGCCTGCGGCGTCATCCTGTTTGCATACGTGATCAGCCATTTCCTCAACCACGCGCTGGGCAACATCTCGGTCGACGCCATGCAGGTCGGCGTCTACTACCACATCGCGTTCTGGCAGTTCCTGCCCGTCGCGATGGTGTTCTATAGCGCGGCCCTCACCCATATGGGTCTCGGCGTCTATGCGCTGTACCAGCGCCGCGAGTTCCGCTGGCGGGCGATCGAGCCGCTGCAGCTCGTGCTGGGGCTGAGCATTCCGGCGCTGGTCATGGCGCATGTCATCGGCATCCGGCTCGGCCAGACGCTGTACGGGCACGAGAAGCTCTATCCGCAGGAGCTCTATCTGTTTTTCGTCGTGGCGCCCGGCCGGCTCTGGACGATGACGATCCTGCTGATCGTCGCCTGGGTGCACGGCTGCATCGGCATCTATTTCTGGCTCCGGCTGAAACCGTTCTTCATGCGCGCCGCACCGTATCTGCTGGCGGCCGCCGTGCTGATCCCGACGCTGGCGCTGCTCGGCATCTACCAGGGTGGCCGCAGTGTCGCCGCCGACAGCGAGGAGAGCGACTGGCGCCGGCAGAATTACACGCAGCGCGAGGTCGGCACGTTCGCACAGGCCGACACGCTCGACCGCATCAGCGCTGGACTGACGATCAGTTACTTCGGGCTGCTCGGGCTGGCGCTGCTCGCGCGCGGCGTGCGCGGCTGGCGCGAGCGGCGTGGCGGCATGATCGCGCTGTCCTACGGCAACGGCAAGACCGTGCGCGTGCCCAAAGGCCTGTCCGTGCTGGAAGCGAGCCTGCGCCACAACGTGCCGCATGCCAGCGTCTGCGGTGGCCGCGCCCGCTGCTCGACCTGCCGGATCCGCATCATCGGCGACCACGACACATTGCCAGAGCCGTCGCAGCGCGAGGCCTTCGTGCTGGCTCGCGTCGGCACCGCCGATCCCTCGATCCGCCTCGCCTGCCAGCTGCGGCCAAACTGCGATCTCTCCTTCTTCCAGCTGTTCACGCCACAGATGCTGTCGGGTAACGCGCAAGCGTCCTCGCCGGCACGAATCGGTCAGGAGCGCTATCTCGTCAGCCTGTTCGTCGACATGCGCGGCTCGACCCAGCTCGCCGAGAAGCGGCTGCCATTCGACACCGTCTTCATCGTCAATCGTTTCCTTGGCGCGGTGTCGCAGGCGGTGATCGAGAACGGGGGCCAGCCGAACCAGTTCGTCGGCGACGGCATGCTGGCGCTGTTTGGCCTCACAACCGATCCGCACACCGCGAGCCGGCAGGCGCTGAAGGCGGTGGCCGCCATCGCGACCCATGTCGACGAGCTCAACGAGCTGCTGAGCCACGACCTGCGCCAGCCGATCCGCTTCGGCATCGGCGTCCATGGCGGCGAGGTCATTATCGGCGACATCGGCTATCGCGACCACATCGTCTTTACCGCGCTCGGCGATGCCGTGAACGTCGCCGCCCGCCTTCAGGACATGACCAAGACGCTCGCCTGCGAGGCTGTGGTCTCCGAGGAGGTCCGCCGCACCGCCGGCCTTGACGAGGAGGCACTGCCGAAGCAGGAGGTCGCGATCCGCGGCCGCGACGAGCCGATGGTCGTGCGCGTCGTCGCCGACACCAGGACATTGTCCCCCCTCATCGCCGGCGACGCGCGCGTCGCGGCGTAGCACCGGTGTGTTGCGGCGCAGCGGCATGGGCTTGCTGCGAAAGCACGAATTGACTTCAACGTGATGGTTGAGACAGATGAACGTGGGTGTTGCGGTGATGACCGCGGGCCAACGAAAAGCTCCGGGAGGAGACGACATGTTCGACCGACGCGACCTGCTCAAAGGAGCGGGTCTTGCCGCACTGACCGCCACACTGAATTCAACCAGGGCACTGGCTCTCGACTCGGTCACCCTGCCGTTTGCCAATGGCGAGCGGCCGCTGGTGAAATATCCCCAGAAGCGGCCGATGATCGGGCTCACCAGCCGGCCGCCGCAGCTCGAGACGCCATTCGCGGTGTTCAACGACGGCCCTATCACGCCCAATAACGCGTTCTTCGTGCGCTACCACCTCGCCGGCCTGCCCTACGATCTCGACCCTGACAAGTTCACGCTCGAGGTCAAGGGCAAGGTCGACAAGCCGCTGAAGCTGTCGCTGAAGGACATCAGGAAGATGAAGGCGACCGAGATCGTCGCCGTCAACCAGTGCTCCGGTAACAGCCGCGGCTTCTTTGAGCCGCGCGTCGCCGGCGGCCAGCTCGCCAATGGCGCGATGGGCAATGCGCGCTGGCGCGGCGTGCCGCTGAAGACCGTGCTGGAAATGGCGGGCGTGCAGACCGGCGCCAAGCAGGTCGTCTTCGGCGGCATGGACGGGCCGGTCAGCGACAAGACGCCCGACTTCGCCAAGGCGCTCGACCTGGATCACGCCACCGACGGTGAGGTGATGCTGGCCTATGGCATGAATGGCGAGGACCTGCCGTTCCTCAACGGCTTTCCGCTGCGCCTGATCGTGCCGGGCTATTACGGCACCTACTGGGTCAAGCACCTCAACGAGATCACCGTCCTCGATTCCGTCTATGACGGATTCTGGATGAAGTCGGCCTACCGCATTCCGGATACGCCGGACAATTCGGTCCCGCCCGGCACGGCACCCAAGGCGACGATCCCGATCAACCGCTTCACCATCCGCTCCTTCATCACCAATGTGCCCGATGGCGCCAAGCTGAAGGCCGGCCGCACGACGTTGCGCGGCATCGCCTTCGATGGTGGCAAAGGCATCAAGGACGTGTCCGTCTCCACCGATGGCGGCAAGACGTGGGCCTCCGCCAAGCTCGGCAAGGATCTCGGCAACTACTCCTTCCGCGAATGGAAGCTGCCGGTGAAGCTTGCCGCGGGCCAGGTCGAGTTCAAGGTGCGCGCGACCAGCAATTCCGGTGAGACGCAGCCCGACACGCCGCGCTGGAACCCGGCGGGTTATCTGCGCAATGTCGTCGAAACCGTCCGCGCCAGCGTGGCCTGAGGAGAATGATCATGCAGCGCACCGTTCTCGGCGCCGTTACGCTCGCCGTCACCGCCATGCTGGGTTCGGCCCTTGCAGCACCGATCGACTACAAGACGCCGGACGAGGTCGCGGCCTTCAAGGCTGGGCCCAATCTCGAAGTGGTTCAAGGCAATTGCACCGCCTGCCACTCGTCCGACTACATCGCGACGCAGCCGCCGATGAAGGACAAGAAAGCCTTCTGGCAGGCCGAGGTCACCAAGATGATCAAGGTCTATGGCGCACCGATCGACGATGCCGACGTCGGCAAGATCGTGGACTATCTGGCCGCGACTTATTGACGGTGTCAGGGTCAATTGACCGCGAAACGGGCAAAACAGGCAAAAACGCTGCGAAGTTGAGCGAATTTCGGCGAAATGCTGATGTGGTTTGATCTACCAAGCCCGCCTCATTCCGCGTATCCTGTAGGACCGAACCGGCCGGTTGGCGGGGACTGGCGGTTCGTGATCTCGGAGGAAGACCCGCGGAGAAGTCGTTATGGCTAAAGGTACGGTCAAGTGGTTCAACCCGACCAAGGGTTATGGATTTATCCAGCCTGCGTCGGGCGGCAAGGATGTGTTCGTGCATATCTCGGCAGTGCAGAAAGCCGGTCTGTCGTCCCTGAACGAAGGACAGACGGTGGAATACGAAGAGATCGCAAACCGGGGCAAGACCTCCGCAGAGAACCTCAAAGTATAAGCCGCCAGCTCTTGCTGCCTCCCGGGTCAGTCCGGGAGTGAGGCCAAGAAAATTTCAGAAGACGATCCGTGCATTCGACGACAGGCGTTGCGACTGCACACGAAAGGCTATTTGCCTGGAGAAATCGTAGATCAACGCCGCAGCAGTGACAATCGCGACCGCATTTCGTCAGCCCACCGGCAGCGGTGCGTCGCGCTTGATCTCCTCCATCACCGCATAGGTGCGCGTCTCCCGCACGCCCGGCATCGACAGCAGGGTCTCGCCGAGGAAGCGCCGATACGCGGTCATGTCGGCCAGCCGCGCCTTCACCAGATAGTCGAAGCCGCCTGCAACCATGTGACACTCCAGCACTTCCGGCGCGAGTTTCACCGCGCGTGCAAAGCGCTCGAAATTGTCAGGCGTGGTCTTGTCGAGCAGCACCTCGACGAACACGAGCAAGCCCAGGCCCAGCCGGTGCGGATTGAGCCGCGCGCCATAGCCTTCGACGAACCCCTCGCGCTGCAGGCGCTTCAGCCGCTCGCCGATCGAGGTCGGCGACAGTCCGATGCGCTCGGCGAGTTCGACATTGGCGATTCGCCCATCTTCCTGCAAAATCGAGAGGATTTTCCGGTCGATCCGATCGAGTTCCATATTTCACACGACCAATGTGCTGTTGACCTTCATTTTCTAAGGTAGAATGGCTATTTTGTCTATCGAACTACGGTTACGTGGGCCTTATCCTGGTTTTCAGCCACAGGACACGCCATGCCGACCATCCCGCCGCCCTTCTCCGCTCCGTACGCCCCTGACGATGCCGACATCGCTGCACGGCTGTTTCCATCGGCGCATCTCAGCCCCCCGCAGGAAGCGCGGATCGACCGCACCGCGACGCGCCTGATCGAGGCGATCCGCAAGCGCGACGACCGGCTCGGAGGGGTCGAGGACATGCTGCGGGAGTTTGCGCTCTCCACCAAGGAAGGCCTCGCGCTGATGGTGTTGGCGGAGGCGCTGCTGCGCGTGCCTGATGCGCGCACCGCCGACCAGTTCATCGAGGACAAGCTCGGCGAGGGCGACTTCATCCATCACGAGACCAAGTCCACCGCATTCCTGGTCAACGCCTCGGCCTGGGCGCTCGGTCTCTCGGCGCGGGTGATCCAGCCCGGCGAGACACCTGACGGCACCATCGGCCGGCTGGTGAAGCGGCTCGGCGCGCCCGCCGTGCGCACCGCCACACGCCAGGCGATGCGGCTGATGGGCAATCATTTCGTGCTGGGCGAGACCATCGAGCAGGCGCTGGAGCGAGGCAAGCCGCGCTCCGGTGAGAGGCCGCGCTACTCCTTCGACATGCTCGGCGAAGGCGCGCGCACCGCTGCGGATGCCAAGCGCTATTTCGATGCCTATGCGAGCGCGATTCTGACGATCGGCAAGGCCGCGGGCAACCATCCCCTGCCCGACCGGCCGGGCATCTCCGTGAAACTCTCGGCGCTGCATCCGCGCTTCGAGGCGATCAGCCGCGACCGCGTGATGGCCGAGCTCGTGCCGCAGCTGCTGGACCTCGCGCAGCGCGCCAAGGCCCACGACCTCAACTTCACCGTCGACGCCGAGGAGGCCGACCGGCTGGAGCTGTCGCTCGACGTGATCGCGGCCACGCTGGCCGACCCCTCGCTTGGGGGATGGGACGGCTTCGGGCTTGCGATCCAGGCTTATCAGAAGCGCGCCAGCGCGGTGATCGATTACATCCACGAACTCGCGCGCGCCCATGATCGCAAGCTGATGGTGCGCCTGGTCAAGGGTGCCTATTGGGACACCGAGATCAAGCGCGCGCAGGAGCGTGGGCTCGACGGTTATCCGGTATTCACCCGCAAGGCGATGACTGACATGAACTATGTCGCCTGCGCCTCCAAAGTTTTGAATCTGCGGCCGCGCATCTTCCCGCAATTTGCGACCCACAACGCGCTCACCGTCGCAACCGTGCTCGAGCTTGCCGGCGACAGCTCCGGCTTCGAATTCCAGCGCCTGCACGGCATGGGCGAAGCACTTTATGAGCAGCTCGCCAAGGACCATCCTGAGATCGCCTACCGCACCTACGCGCCGGTCGGCAGCCATCGCGACCTGCTCGCCTACCTGGTGCGGCGGCTCCTGGAGAACGGCGCCAACTCGTCCTTCGTGGCGCAGGCGGCCGATTATCGCGTGCCGGTACCGGCGCTGTTGAAGCGTCCGGTCGATCTCATCGTCCGTCCCGATCACGCGCACCACGCCAGGATTCCGCTGCCGGGCGATCTGTTCGCGCCGGAGCGGCATAATTCAGCCGGCATCGAGTTCGGCGAGCGCGCAGCGCTCGATAGGCTGCTGGCTGACGTCAAGGCCGCGGCGCCCGATCTCAAGCCGGTCACAGATATGACGCTCGAGCAGGCGAGCGCGGCGATCACGGCGGCCGGTGCGGGCTTTGCTGGATGGAGCCGGACGCCTGCGGCGGTACGCGCGGCGGCGTTGGAGCAGGCCGCACATCTGTTGGAAAGCCGCGGCGCGCATTTCATCGCATTGCTGCAAACCGAAGGCGGCAAGACGCTCGACGACGCGCTCTCCGAGCTGCGCGAAGCCACCGATTTCTGCCGCTATTATGCCGCGCAGGGCCGGAAGCTATTCGGCAGCGAGACCGCGATGCCGGGCCCGACCGGCGAAAGCAACGCGCTTGCCATGCGCGGCCGCGGCGTGTTCGTCGCGATCTCGCCATGGAATTTTCCCCTGGCGATTTTCCTCGGCCAGGTCACCGCGGCCTTGATGGCCGGCAACAGCGTCGTTGCGAAGCCCGCCGAGCAGACGCCGCGCATCGCGCGCGAGGCTGTCGCCCTGCTGCACGAGGCCGGCATCCCCGCAAGCGCGCTGCATCTCGTCACCGGCGACGGCCGCATCGGCGCAGCGTTGACCGCGCACGCCGATATTGCCGGAATCGTCTTCACCGGCTCGACCGAGGTCGCGCGCCACATCTATCGGACGCTCGCCGCCAAGGACGGACCGATCGTGCCGCTGATCGCGGAGACCGGCGGCATCAACGCCATGATCGCGGATGCCACCGCACTGCCCGAGCAGGTCGCCGACGACGTCGTCACCTCGGCGTTCCGTTCCGCCGGCCAGCGCTGCTCGGCGCTGCGGCTGCTGTTCGTGCAGGAGGACGTCGCCGACCGCATGATCGAGATGATCGCGGGCGCGGCGCGCGAGTTGAAGATCGGCGATCCCTCTGAGGTCGCGACCCATGTCGGCCCGGTGATCGACACTGATGCCAAGCAGCGGCTCGATGCGCATATCGCGCGGATGAAGTCGGAGGCGCGGCTGCACTTTGCCGGCATCGCGCCGGGGGGCTGCTTCGTCGCGCCGCATATCTTCGAGCTGCGCGATGCTGGCCAGCTCACCGAGGAGGTCTTTGGCCCGATCCTGCATGTGGTGCGCTACCGCGCCGAGACGCTCGAACATGTGCTGCAGTCGATCGAGCATACCGGCTACGGACTCACGCTCGGAATCCATTCGCGCATCGACGACACGATCGAGGCCATTATCGACCGCGTCCAGGTCGGCAACATCTACGTCAATCGCAACATGATCGGCGCGGTGGTGGGCGTACAGCCGTTCGGCGGCAACGGCCTGTCCGGAACCGGCCCCAAGGCCGGCGGCCCGCACTATCTCCCGCGTTTCGCCACCGAGCAGACCGTGACCATCAACACCGCCGCAGCCGGCGGCAACGCAGCGCTGCTCGCCGGAGAGGAGTGAGGCCCGCGAGGGCCGTTGCATCGCGCTGAAACATCGGTCTAATGCGCCTCCACGAGCGACCCGCGGAAATTCCAGCCGGCGGGAAACAACAAGAGCGAGGGAGCAACGCCGCGATGGAAAAAGGAATTTTTGCAGGGCTCAGGGTTCTCGACTGCGCGAGCTTCATCGCGGCGCCCGCGGCTGCGACCGTGCTGTCCGATTTCGGCGCCGACGTCATCAAGATCGAGCCGCCCGGCACTGGGGATCCCTACCGCAATCTGCCCAACCTGCCCGGCTATCCCACCGGCGAGCACAATTATGCGTGGCTGTTGGAGGCTCGCAACAAGAAGAGCCTCGCGCTCGACCTTTCCAAGCCCGAGGCGCAGGCCGTGCTCTACAGACTGGTCGAGGAGGCCGATGTCTTCATCACCAACATGCCGCCGCCGGTACGCGGCCGGCTCGGCATCAGCTATGACCACCTCGCCCACCTCAACGACCGGCTGATCTACGCCTCCTTCACCGGCTATGGCGAGAAGGGCGAGGAAGCCAACAAGCCCGGCTTCGACAGCAACGCCTATTGGGCGCGCTCCGGCCTGATGGACCTCGTCCGCGCCGACACCGACACGACGCCGGCGCGCTCGATCGCCGGCATGGGCGACCATCCCTGCGCCATGGCGCTGTACAGCGCGATCGTCACCGCACTGTATCAGCGCGAGAAGACCGGCAAGGGCTCTCATGTCGCCTCCAATCTGATGGCGAACGGGGTGTGGGCGGCGAGCGTGCTGGCCCAGGCAAAGCTGTGCGGCGCCAAGTTCAGCGAGCGGCGGCCGCGCGAGCGCGCGCTCAACGCTGTTGCCAACCACTACCAATGCAAGGATGGTCGCTGGCTGATACTGTCGCTGCTCAACGAGGAGAAGCAGTGGCCGACACTGGCCACATGCCTGGGGCGGGAGGACCTGATCAACGATCCGCGTTTCGCCACCAAGCCCGACCGTCACGCCCGCTCGATCGAGTTGATCAAGATCTTTGACGAGACCTTTGCGACGAAGGACCTCGCCGAATGGCGCAAGATCCTGGATGGCAACGGCCTGGTGTTCGGCATTGTGGGCATTTTGGACGACATCCCTGACGACAAGCAGATGCTCGACAACGAGGTGCTGGTGCCGTTCGAGAACGACGGCATGCTCACCATCAACTCGCCGATCTGGATCGACGGCACCAAGAAGGTGCAGCCGCGCAAGCCGCCCGGCGTCGGCGAGCACAGTGACGAGATTTTGCGCGGCGCGGGATATGACGAGGCCGCGATCAAGCAGCTGCGGTCGAAGGGAGCTGTGGGGTAAGGGGCGCATCGCGCTCACCCCGTCGTTGCGAGCGCAGCGAAGCAATCCAGAAGCCCACCGCGAATGCATTGCTGGATTGCTTCGCTGCGCTCGCAACGACGATGCCGCACTATCGCGATATAGTCTCACGGCAAATTCGTCTCCGTGAGGTCCCATGCCCGCCTATCGCCTGCACTACTTCCCCGAATCCGGCAACAGCTACAAGCTGGCGCTGATGCTGACGCTTTGCGGCGAGACGTTCGAGCCTGTGTGGACCGATTTCGCCGGCGGGGTCACGCGCACCGCGGAATGGCGCAAGGCCGTCAACGAGATGGGCGAGATTCCCGTGCTCGAAGTCGACGGCGTGAAGATGACACAGACGGCGCCTCTTCTCCTCAAGCTTGCCGAACAATATGGCCGCTTCGGCGCCCCGACGGAAGCCGAAAAATACGAGCTGCTGCGCTGGCTGTTCTGGGACAACCACAAGCTCACCGGCTACATGGCGACTTACCGCTTCATGCGAGCCTTCACCCAGAAGAACGATCCGCAGGTGCTGAAGCATTTTCGCCGGCGGCTCGATGACTTCCTCGGCATTCTCGACGGACATCTCCAGAACAACGCGTTCGCGATCGGCAGCAAGCCAACTGTGGCAGATATCTCGATGATGGCCTATCTGCACTACCCGAGCGACGAGCACGGCTTTGATTTCGCCGCAAGCCATCCTGCCGTCCACGGCTGGCTCGGCCGCATGGCCGCGCTGCCCGGTTGGAAGCCAGCCTATGAGCTGCTTCCGGGGAAGCGGATGACGAATTATGCGAAGTGAAGGCGCCTCTTACCTCAGCGCCAGCCAGCCGAGCGTGAACAGGATGCCGCCAATGATGACGACGACCGCGACCGCCCAGGCGCTGACGCGGATGCTGCCGGTGACCTGTTTGGCCTCCTCGTTGCGCGCGATCTCGCGATTGCGCTCCTTGTTAGCGTCGCGGGTGTCCGTCATGGGTCATCCGAACCGGTTGGGGGCGGGCCTAACGCGTCTTGATGAAGCACATGCCAATGCGGCTCGAGGCCGCCGCAGGCTGACAGGTGAGACCTTTAGCACAGGTCCATGACGTAAAACTCTGATCCGGCGTTCCCGATCCCTCGTCTTGCAGGGAACAATGGGCGCCCCAGCCGTCCAAATATTCGGTGCCGGCGAGTTCCTGGGCGCCGCGGGTCTGCGGCCGGCCGGCAAATCCGCGCGAAAAATCAGGGCGTTTGCCGGCTGCGAACGCTGCCAGGATGTCGCGGCGGCGGAGCTGGTCGCCGAAGAAATGCGGCGAGGCCGGCACGATGGTCGAATTTGAAGCCCCCTCCGTCAGCCAGTCCACACCAGGAAAATGGAAGCCGCCGATGCCGCGGGTCTGGTGGCAGCCCGAGCAGGTAACGTCATTGAGACGGCGCTGGAAGCCTGCGACCGAGCGGATGTTTTCCATGGTGATGCCGCGCGCCGCCGCCTGCTTCAGCGCACCGACGACGTCATCGTCCGCGAAGATGGGATCGTTGCCCTCGCCTTTTTCTTCCCCCTGCATCATGCCGAACTCCGGCTGCAACGGGGAGGCGTCGAGGCCCCCAGGAGTTGGTGCCACGGCAGCTTTGGCGAGATATTTCTCCGGGATCAGCACGGTGCCCCGATCGAACTCGTGAAGATTCGCCGATGACAGCAGCCAGGCCTTGAAGTCGCGCCGGAGCGCGTCATCCGCGAGGATGCGGTCGCGATCGATCTGGTTCTCCAGCGTCGATTCCTCGAAGATCTTGGTCGCGCCGTCGTATTTGAACACCTTGAGCAGATAGTCGGAGCGGAAATCGTGCAGTGCCGATTTGGGTGAGATCGAGATCTGGATGTTGGTCTCGACGCGGTCGAGCATGGCATCGTAAGGCGCGGCGCGGCTGCCGATCAGCCCCTGCCAGTCGCCATTGCCGAGCCAGCGCCGCGCGACTTCGACACAGGTGACAGGCTTGCCGCTCTGATCAAGCTGGCGCGCATCGCGTGCCTTCATCACCAGATTGAACGTCATCGGCAGGCGCGTCGCGGTGTTACCGCCATCCGGTTTGGTGTCGAACCGCACCAGACGATAGATCAGGCGGATCTCGCCGCAGGACTCTTCCGACACATAGGCGCGGTCCATGCGGTTGACGATGCCCGCCAGCACGAAGCGGGTATTGGCCGACCTCAGCGCCGCCCGATCGAACAGCTGGACGTCGAAACCCTCGCCGACGCCGATGGTCTCGCTCGGCGAAGCCCGCCTGTGCCGGGCGATGTAACGATCGAACTCCGCATCGATCGCCGGCGGAATCTCCTCGAGCTGTGACAGTGATGTGAACAGCAGGTCGCTCGTCAGCGGAGCATTCGCGTTGCGCTCGGGCTGCAACAGGCGGGAGATCGACAGCGCACCGCTCCGGTCGAGCCTGCGCAGGAGATCGGGATCAGTGATCGCGGTGCCGCGTGCGAGCGGCGCGTTCTCTGCTGCCGAGAGCGACATGATGCTGCCGGACAACATGGCGGCAGCCAGGAGAATTCGCAGCGCGCGGCTCATGCCTCCACTAACACCGCGGACGACAGCCTATTCAAGTGAAAAGGCGCTTCACGCGGTGGTGAAGCGCCTCGTCGAAATTGAGATATCGGACGCTTAGCGGCCGACGATCAGGCCCTTGCTGGTGACGACCACCCAGCGCCCATCCTGACGGCGGATCGCGTCGACGCGGCCGATTCCGGGGATGGGATCCCCGGCATAGACCTCGTACAGGCCACTCCGGCCTTCGATCAGCGCGCCGCCGTTGGCGACGTCGCGCAGCCTCCAACCCTCGATCGTCGGCAGGCGGCCGACTTCGGTCTTGGGCGCAGCAGGCACGGGAGCCGCCGCAGGAGCAGCCGTCGCAACCTGGGTCGGGGCCGGTGCTGCTATCGTGCCGGTGGTTTCCTTGGCGGGCGCCACGGCGGCAGCCTGCGCAGGGGCGGACGGCGGCGTGGCACGGAGCTTGTCGACGGCCTCGGACAGCTTGGCGAGCCTGGCCATCGGCTCCGCCTGCGCCTTCTCGAGCTTGTCGAGACGATCATTGGCCCGGTTGATCTGGCTGAGGCCATTCTTCGAGCTGTGCTCGACATTGGCCTTGAGCGCGACGATGTCGGCGTCGATCCGGGAGATGGACGCATCCAGCGCGCTGGTATCGGCGACCTGCGCCGGTGCCGGACCGGCGAAATGCATCATGCCGGCGGTCGCGAGCGCGCCGCTGACGGCGCCGACGCAAGCCGCGATCGCGACGACCGCGGCCATCGCCGAAAGGCGACGCTTGCCGGCAGTATCCCGCACCTCGTCAGCCTTCACGTGCGGGGCGAACTCTTCGCGCTCCCACGACTGCTCCGGGGGCGCCATGACGATGAGCTTGCCGGGCTTTGGCTCCGCCTTGGGCGCGCCCTTGGGCTCGGCCTCGAGTTCGGCCTTGGGTTCGGCCTTACCCTCGAACTTCGGGACCACGATCCGGGGCGGCTCGACGGCCGGGGCATCTGCTTTGGGCGGCGTCTCATGGTCGGGGGCGATCGAAGGGGCATCGATGCCGGCGGCAGCCTCGACGGCCGGCGGCACGGCTGCTCCGGCGGCATCTGCGGCGCTGTCCTGGCCAGCCAGTTCGGGCATGGGTTCGCTCACGGCTCAAATACTCCAGTCTCGGTTGACCTTTTGGTAACTTTCATTGCTTGCGAATTCCTTACCTCGGGACCCGCTTACCGAAATTTTAGGAACTCGTCCGGGGCCGAATTGGGTCGGGAAAGTGGAACCCGCGTGGCCGGCATGAAACAATTTGTAACCGGATGAAGATGAACGGCGGAGCAATGGCCGGAACGGCCGGTGTTTGCCCGTGACCGTTCCCCGGTTAACATGGGCCGTCCCGTCAGCCAGAAGGCGTTTGGGGGGTGCCATGACAATCGAGAAATGCATCAACGCGTTCGGTGTCGATGACGTCATCTTCGAGGAGGGCTCGACCGGCCGCGAATTGTTCGTCGTGCTCGACGGCGAGGTCGAGATCGCCAAACTCGACGGCGCCCGCAAAACCAGCATCATCAAGCTCGGCAAGGGCGAGTTCTTCGGCGAGATGGCCGTGATCGACGGCTCGGCCCGCTCGGCGACCGCGATCGCATCGGCGCCTGATACGAAGGTGATGCGGATCAACCACGCGCGCTTCGTCTATCTCGTCAGCCAGCAGCCGGCGTTTGCGCTGATGGTGATGGACGCATTATCGAAACGCCTGCGCGCTTCCAACGCCGTCACCTACCGGGCGGCGCAATCATGAGTGAGCGCAAGCCGACCGCATTCCCGATCCTGATGAAGAACGACGTCTGCTCGCTGATCCAGGCGGCCGATGACGTCTACCAGATCCGCTTTTTCAACCGCGCTGCCAACGCTTATCTGGTGCGCGGCTCGGCGCGCACCATCCTGATCGATGTCGGCCTGTCCTCCAACTACCCGGCGATGGCCGAGTGCCTGAGCTTCGCCGGATGCCCGCCCGAGAAGATCGACATGGTGGTGCTGAGCCACGAGCATCTCGACCATATCGGCGCGGCCTGGCACTTCAACGAGCGCCGCACCTATGTGGCTGCCCATCGTCTGGCCGCCAACAAGATCATGCTGCGCGACGATTTCTCGATGCTGCGCAAGATGTTCAACGAGCCGAACGTGCCTATCAATATCGACATCTGGCTCGAGGAGGGCAACCTGATCGACCTCGGCAATTTCCGCCTCAATGTGATGTACACGCCGGGCCATACCTCGGCCTGCATCACGCTGTTCGAGCAGGATAAGGGCTTGTTGTTTGCCGCTGATACCTTGATGCCCGGCGGCGTGATGGGCGGCGTGTTCGGCTCCGGCAGCATCTCCGACTACATCCAGTCGCTGGAGCGCATCAAGGGGCTGAACACCAAGATCCTGCTGTCCGGGCACGGAAGGCTGTCCGACACACCGCAGGAAGACGTGCGCATCGCGATTGCGCGATCACACGGCCTCTTGGAAGACACCACGCAATTGTTCGAAGCGCTCGATGCACGATCGAACTTCGAGCCGATCATGCAGTCGGTGCGGGATTTGAACAAGCTGGATGATTGAACGCGCAGGCGCATCTGCCAATGCGTCATTGCGAGCGCCGCGAAGCAATCCAGACTGCCGCGATTACATCACCACCGGCGCATCCGGCAGCTCGTTCGGATGTGGCCCCGCGGGCGGATAGTACTTCGCAAGCTCCCGCGACACCGCCTCGATGCCGGAGACCACGCCGCGCTCGAATCGGCCCGCGCCGAACTCGGCCTCCATCGCACGGCAGATCGCCTCCCAGCCCGCGGCACCAACCTTCGCATCGATGCCGCGATCGGCGATGATCTCGACATCGCGGTCGGCGAGCAGCAGATAGATCAGCACGCCATTGTTGTGCGCGGTGTCCCAGATCCGCAGATGCGAGAACAAATCGAGCGCGCGTTCGCGAGCGTGCTGATTGCGGAACAGCGGCCGGCCGTCGAGCGCACCTTCCACGACGAACCGGACCTGACCGGAATGCGTCCTCTCGCTTTGCTTGATCGCCCGCTCGATGCGCTCGAGCACACTTTTCGGAAACACTTGCCTCGCACGCCAGTGGTGCTGGAGGAGATGCCTGGTGATACGTCCGATGCTCATGACTACCAGCTCCCCGAGGCGCCGCCGCCACCAAAGCTGCCGCCGCCCCCGCTGAAGCTGCCGCTGTCACTGGACGACGATCCGCTGCTCCAGCCGCCCGACGAGGAGCCGCTCGACCAGGAACCACCGCGCGACGACCCCGTCGATGCCGGAAACAGATCGGCGATGAAGGACAACACGAAGGCGATGATTCCGGCGAGCAAGGCCAGCACGCCGGATCCGAGGATGAGCAGCGCAAGAAGGCCAATCATGCTGCCCGTCGCGACCGAGCCCAGCAGCCGCCCCAGCAGTGCGCGCAAGAATCCGCCGACGACGAGCGAGGCAAACAGGACAAACGGAACAGCCGGCCCGATATCATCCAGATTGGCGAAATTCACGCTGCGCGAAGGACCCGGCAATGGCTCGCCGTCGACGACGCGCATCATCCGCTCCGCGCCGGCCGAGATGCCGCCAGCGAAATCGCCGTCCCTGAATTTCGGCGTGATGACCTCATCGATGATCCGCCGCGAGGTCACGTCGGTGAGCGCCCCTTCGAGGCCGTAGCCGACCTCGATGCGCAAGTGCCGGTCGTTCTTGGCGACGACGAGAATCGCGCCGTCGTCGACCTTCTTGCGGCCGATCTTCCAGGCTTCAGCGACACGGATCGAGAACTGCTCGATCGTCTCCGGCTCCGTCGTCGGCACGATCAGCACGGCGATCTGGCTGCCCTTGCGCGCCTCGAAATCGCTGAGCTTCTGCGACAATGCGGCGATGTCGCCGCTCGACAACGTGCCGGTCCGGTCGACCACGCGGCCGGTCAGTTGCGGGATGGCAACGTCGGCCGCGGCGGGGAGGACGAAGGCAAGGAAAAGCGTCGCCACAATCGTTGCGCGCCACACACTCAGTGTCATCGCCCCCCTTGACCGGGCGAACCAGTATTCCAGAGACGCCAGCGCGGTCCGGAAAGGCCGCGGCGTACTGGATTCCCCGCTTTCTCGGGGAATGACAGCAATGGGTGAAGCGCGCATCGGGGACGAACGCGCTTACTTCGAGGGCGCAGGCGTGGGATTGAAATCGACCTTCGGCGCGGTCGAGATTTCCTTCTCGTTCTCAACCGAGAAGTTCGGCTTTTCCTTATAGCTGAACATCGTCGCCGTGAGATTGGTCGGGAACGAGCGGATGGTGACGTTATAGTCCTGGACCGACTTGATGTAGCGGTTACGCGCGACCGTGATGCGGTTTTCGGTGCCCTCGAGCTGCGACATCAAATCCCTGAACAGCGCGTCCGACTTGAGCTGCGGATAGTTCTCCGTGACCACGAGGAGCCGCGACAACGCGCTTGAGAGCTCGCCCTGGGCGGCCTGGAATTTCTGGAAGGCAGCGGGGTCGTTGAGCACCTCCGGCGTCGCCTGGATACTGCCGACCTTGGCGCGGGCGTTGGTGACGCCGAGCAGCACGTCCTTTTCCTGCTGCGCAAATCCTTTCACCGAATTGACCAGATTGGGCACGAGATCGGCACGACGTTGATACTGGTTCACCACCTCGGACCAGTTGGCCTTGATCTGCTCGTCCTGGCTCTGAATGGCGTTGTAGCCGCAATTGGTGAGGCTGAGCGAGGCCAGCGCCGCCAGCACGGTCAGGATCTTGCTCATCAAATTTCTCCCGGTGGAATCGGGCGCAAGCTACCAGATCGAGTGCATCCGACGCCAGATATCCCGCGCCGGCGGCGCGAAAAGCAGCCGGCTGACGCAAGCCCCTTGCCTGCCAGCACGCGACATAGTCAACTCGCGGCCAACGAGACGAAAATGCAGGGAGCGCGCCATGTCCTCGTTCGAGACCATCCTCGTGGAGCGGCCGGAGCCGGCGATCGCCCGGATCGTGATGAACCGGCCCGACGCGCGCAACGCGCAGAACCTGCAAATGACCTACGACCTCAACGCCGCCTTCGACACGGCGGTGCAGGACGATGCGATCAAGGTGATCATCCTGGCTGGCAACGGGCCGCATTTCTCCTCCGGCCACGATCTGCGCCCGGGGCCCAGAAATGCCGCAGGCACAGATTTTCCGCCGGTAGGAAATTGGGGCGGCTTTGCGGAAGCCAACGCCCACGGCCGCTTCGCGCGCGAACAGGAGATATATCTCCAGATCACGCGGCGCTGGCGCAACCTGGCCAAGCCCACCATCGCCGAGGTGCACGGCAAGTGCATCGCCGGTGGCTTGATGCTGGCCTGGGCCTGCGACCTCATCGTCGCCAGCGACGATGCGCAGTTCTGCGACCCCGTCGTCACCATGGGCGTCTGCGGCGTCGAATGGTTCGTGCATCCCTGGGAGCTCGGGCCTCGAAAGGCCAAGGAATTTCTGTTCACCGCCGACTCGTGGAGTGCGCAGGAGGCTCACCAGCTCGGCATGGTCAACCAGGTCGTGCCGCGCGCGGAGCTGTCATCGCGCGTGCTGGAGCTCGCGCGCCGAATCGCGGCAAAGCCGTCCTTTGCGCTGAAGCTGACCAAGGAGGCGGTGAACCGCTCGGTCGACGTGATGGGGCAGCCCGCCGCGATCGATCAGGCCTTCGCTCTGCATCAGCTCTGTCACGCCCACAACCTTCAGGAGTTCGGCATGGTGGTCGATCCATCCGGACTGCATCCCTCCGTGCGCAAGCCGGCGGCCGCGGAGTAAAGACATGGATCTCAATCTCAGCGACGAGCAACGACTGCTGCGCGAGAGCGCGGAACGCTTCGTGGCCGCGAGCTACGACGCCGACCACCGCCGCAAGACGGCGAAGGACCCACTCGGCTTCAGCCCTGAAGTCTGGAAGCAGTTCGCCGAGCTCGGCTGGCTGGCGTTGCCGATCCCGGAAGAGTTCGGCGGCCTCGGCGGCGGTCCGGTCGAGATCGGCATCTTGATGGACGCGTTTGGCCGCGGGCTGGTGTCCGAGCCGTACATCGCAACGGTCGTGCTCGGCGCCGCGTTGATCGAGCGATGCGGCGGGACGGCGCAGAAGCAGGCGAACCTGCCCAAGATCGCGGACGGAACATTGAAGCTCGCCCTTCGCGCATTCCGAGCGTGCCGCGCGGTTCGATCTTGCCAAGGTCGCGACATCGGCGACCAAGACGGCACAAGGCTGGCACCTCACCGGCAGCAAGATCGCCGTGCTCGACGGCCATGCGGCCGACGAGATCATCGTCTCAGCGCATCTGCATGATCATCGGGGACCATCAGGACGGATCGGGCTGTTTATGGTGCCGGCGACGGCGGCGGGGCTCGCGATTTCCGATTACCAACGTCTCGGCGGGGGACGAGCCTGCAACATCGAACTCTCCGACGTGCAGTTGCCGGACGACGCCCTGCTCGGCGGTGGCGCAAACGCACTGCCGGCGATCGAATGGGCCGTCGATCGTGCGATGGCTGCGCTTGGTGCCGAGGCTGTCGGCATCATGCAGACGCTGCTCGACACCACGCTTGACTACACCAAGATCCGCAAGCAATTCGGCCGGCCGCTCTCCGCCAACCAGGTGATCCGCCATCGCCTCGCCGACATGGCCATTCAGGTCGACGAGGCGCGCTCGATGGCGCTGCGCGCCGCGCTGAAGGCCGACAGCGCGCCGGTCGAGCGGGCCCGCGCTGCATCGGCTGCGAAGGCGAAGATCGGCAAATGCGCCCGCTTCGTCGGCGAGCAGTCGATCCAGCTTCACGGCGGCATGGGCGTCACCGAGGAGCTCGAGGTCGGCGCCTATTTCAAGCGGCTCGTCGCCTTCGATACGCTGTTCGGCGGCAGCGCGCACCATTATGCCCGCCATGCCCAGCTCGGCCGCACGACTTCACCCGCCTGACACAGGAGCGCATCATGGACCTGTCGTTCAATGCCGAGGAGCGCGCCTTCCAGAGCGAGGTGCGCAGTTTCATCGCCAAAAATCTCTCCGAGGAGATGAAGCGTGCCACCGCGCTGACGCCCTCGGTGTTCTCCGATCCGGACATCGGCATGGCCTGGCAGCGTGCGCTGCATAAGCAGGGTTGGGGTGCGCCGGGCTGGCCGGTCGAATATGGCGGCCCGGACTGGACGCCGGCGCAGCGCTGGATCTTCGAGAGCGAGTGCGCGCGCGCCGGCGTGCCGAATGTGAATGTGATGGGCGTGAAGATGGTCGGGCCGGTCATCATCGGCTTCGGCTCGCCCGAGCAGAAGAATTTCTACCTGCCGCGGATTCTCTCCGGCGAGGACTATTGGTGCCAGGGCTATTCCGAGCCGGGCTCGGGCTCCGATCTCTCCTCGCTCAAGACGCGCGCGGTGCGCGACGGCGAGGATTACATCATCAACGGCACCAAGATCTGGACCACGCATGCGCACCATGCCAACCGCATGTTCGCGCTGGTGCGCACCAGCGAGGGACCGCGG
This sequence comes from Bradyrhizobium sp. USDA 4472, assembly GCF_054058595.1. Lineage (NCBI taxonomy): Bacteria > Pseudomonadati > Pseudomonadota > Alphaproteobacteria > Hyphomicrobiales > Nitrobacteraceae > Bradyrhizobium > Bradyrhizobium sp. USDA 4472. The sequence goes on along the minus strand of NZ_JBSSAM010000001.1, from coordinate 3,861,639 downwards.
CAGCAGGACGGCATCAGCTTCATCCTGATCGACATGAAGGCACCGGGCATCACGACGCGCCCGATCCTCACCATTGGCGGCGACCACGAGGTCAACCAGGTGTTCTTCGACGACGTGCGCGTACCCGTCGCCAACCGCGTCGGCGACGAAGGCAAGGGCTGGACCTACGGCAAATATCTGCTCGAATTCGAGCGCGGCTCCGGCATTGCATCGGCCAAGCTGCGCGAGGGACTGCGCGCGATCACCGAGCTTGCGGAGTCCGATCTCACGGGCCGCGCGATCGAGAGCCCTGACATCGCGTTCCGCATCTCCGAGGTCGAGGTCGACATCGATGCGCTTGAAATGACCGAGCTGCGCGTGCTCTCTGCGCTGCAGACCGGACAAAATCCCGGCGCGGTGTCGTCGATCCTGAAGCTGCGCAACAGCGAGATCCGGCAGGCCGTGACGCGGCTCGGCGTCGACGTGATCGGCCATGATGCGCTGGCGGTCGAGCCGATGCGTCCGCTCTACAAGCTCAACCACGAGCCGGCGCTGCCGGAGGACATGCTGACGGTGGTGCCGGAATATCTCAACGGCCGCGCCTACACGATCTTCGGCGGCACGTCGGAGATCCAGCGCGATATCATCGCCAAGATGATGCTGGGGATTTAGCTCTCTCCTCCGCACTTGAAAGGGCTAGCCCGCCAGCTTCGCATCCCGGATCGCCTGCCAGATCTTCTGCGGCGTCAGCGGCGTGTTCAACTGGGTTATGCCGAACTCGGCAAGCGCGTCCATCACGCCGTTGGTGATGCAGGGCGGACCGCCGATGGCACCGGATTCGCCGCAGCCCTTGGCGCCGAGCGGATTGGTGCGGCAGGGCGCGGAATCATCCAGCGTCACCACGATCGGCGGCACATCATCGGCGCGCGGGATACAGTAATCCTGATAGCTCGCGGTCAGCAGCTGGCCGTCGGCATCATACGCCACGCCTTCATACAGGGCCTGGCCGATGCCCTGCGCGACCCCACCATGGATCTGGCCGGTGACCAGCATCGGGTTCACGGCAACGCCGACGTCGTCGACGGTGGTATAACGCACGACCTTGGACACGCCGGTCTCAGGGTCGATCTCGACCTCGCAAATATGCGTGCCGTTCGGCCAGCTCGGCCCGTCAACCTCGCCCTCGGAATCGACGCTAAGTTTTGCACCGGCCTCCTTCTCGGCAATGTCGAACAGGCTGATGCGGCGGTCGGTGCCGACCACGGTCAGCATGCCGCCCTGATACTCGATGTCCTCGACCGAGGTCTCGAGCACATTCGCCGCCCTTTCGCGCGCCTTCTGGATCAGATCGTTGGAGGAGACCGCGACCGCCGTGCCGCCGACGAACAGCGAGCGCGAGCCGACGCTGCCAAAGCCCGTGGCGAGATCGGTATCGCCCTGGACGACGTCGATCTTGTCCATGGCGATGCCGAGCGTGTCGGAGATCATCTGCGTGTAGGTGGTCTGCAGCCCCTGCCCCATCGCCTGGGTGCCGGAATGCAGCACGACGCGGCCCTGCGAGGTAGCTTGCAGCGTGACCTTTTCGGTATGCGCGCGGCCGCCGGTCCATTCGATGTAGGAGGCGAGGCCGCGGCCGTAGAGCAGGCCCTTTTTCTTCGCTGCCTTCTTGCGCGCGGCGAAGCCGTCCCAGTCCGCGAGCTTGACCGCACGGTCGAGCATGTGCGCGAAGGCGCCGGAATCGTACACTTGGCCTGCTGCATTCGTGTAAGGCAGTTGCGCCGGCTTGATGTAATTGGCTTTCCGGATCGCGCGCGGATCCATGCCGATCTTGCGCGCGGCAGCGTCGAACAGGCGCTCGACGATGAAGACTGCCTCGGGGCGGCCAGCGCCGCGATAGGCACCGACCGGCGCGGTGTGGGTCATCACTGACTTGATCTCGAAATGCACCAGCGGCAGATCGTAGACGCCGGTCTGCACGAACGGACCGAGCACCAGCGGAATGATGTTGCCCGTGCCGGAGGAGTAGGCACCGGTGCAGCCGATCGACCTGACCCGATAGGCGAGCACCTTGCCCTTCTCGTCCAAGGCGAAGGACGCTGTCGAAGTGAGGTCGCGACCATGAGTGCCGCCGACGAATTCGTCGGTGCGGTCGCCGCGCCAGCGGATCTTCTTGTTCAGCTTGGTCGCGGCATAGGCGACGATGCCGTCTTCCGGATAAAGGCTGGTCTTCTGGCCGAAGCCGCCGCCGATATCGCCGACCAGCACGCGCACGCTGTCCTTCGGACGCTTGAGAATCGATTCCGCGAGGAGGTCACGGGTCGACGCCGGGGTCTGTGACTGCACGTGCAGGAGGAGACGGCCGGTCTTCTTGTCGATCTCGGCGATAGTCGAGCGCGGCTCCATCGCCGAGGGCACCAGACGCTGGCTGACGAGATCGAGCTCGACCGTATGCGCGGCCTTGGCGAAGGCCTCGTCGACCCTGGCGGCATCGCCATAGCTCATCGCGCCGACAATATTGTCGGGAGCGTCCGGCCACACCACCGGCGCGCCTGGCTTCACGGCCTCGACGGGATCGACCACGGCGGGCTGCACGTCATACTCGACGACGATCGCCTCGGCCGCGCTCTGTGCCTCCGCACGCGACGAGGCGACCACCGCCGCAACGGCCTCGCCGGTGTAACGGACGACCTCATGGGCGAGCAGGCGGCGCGGCGGCACCGTCATCGGCTTGCCGTCAGGGCGCTTGAAGATGCTTAGCGTCGGGATGGCGCCGACGTCGTCCTTGACAAGATCGACGCCGGTATAGATCGCGGTCACACCAGGCATCGATGCCGCAGTGCTGGTGTCGACCGAGACGATTTTCGCATGCGCGTGCGGTGAGCGCAGCACGTGCAACCACAGCGCGCCGTCCTCCGGCTTGTCATCGATGAATTGCCCCTTCCCGGTGAGCAGCCGCTGGTCTTCCAAACGCTTGACGGGCTGGCCCGCTCCGAAACGCAAATTGCCGGGAAGAATATTCATTCCGCTGGGTCCTCTAAGCCTCAAAAGTGCGGCCGCCTTTTAGCGGATGGAGGCAGACCAGACCAGTCGCGGATTTGGGCGGCGGGACCGTGGATTGGTCATGACCGGAGGGACTTTAAGCCAGCTCTTTGAGCGCGGCTTCCACGAGCTTGCGCGCATCGGCGTTGAGCGCCGCCTGCGGCGGGACGGGATCGCCGACGTCGTAGCCCTGGACCGAAAGGCCGGCCTTGATGCAGGCGGCGAGATTGAAGCGGGCGAAGGCCTCGTTGATGCGCCACAGCCTGCGCTGGAGCGCCATGGCCTCGTCCCAGCGACCGGCCTGGCTGAGATCGTAGAGCCTGACGCTCTGGCGCGGAATGATGCAGGCCGGTCCCGCCATCCAGCCGACGCCACCGATCAACATCACAGCGGCCGGAATATGGGCGGAGGCCGAAAACACGCGCAAGGCTTCGCCGCAGCGGTTCATGATCGAGAGCAGCCGTCCGGTGTTGGTCGAGGCATCCTTGATGTAGCCAATGCGCGGATGTTCGGCGAGGCGAGCGATGACATCGAGGGTCAGATCCGAGCGCTGGAATTGCGGATTGGTGTAGATGACGACCGGAATGTCCACGGCGTCGGCAATGCCGCGGAAATAGGATTCGACCTGGGCATCAGAGAGCGGGAAATAGGCCTCGAGGATCGCCAGGATGCCGCCGGCGCCGAGCTTCTGGTAGGCCTGCGCCTGCGCCACTGCATCGGCTGTCGAGGCCGACGCAACGCCCGCGACAACGGGCACGCGGCCCTTCGCCGCCTCAATCGTGGTCTGCACCACAGCCATGCGCTGCGCGGCGTTGAGATAGGCAAACTCGCCGGTCGAGCCGAGCGGCGTCAGACCGTGCACGCCGGCGCCGATCAGATCGTCGCAGAGCCTTGCGAGCACGTCGGTCCGCACCGTGCCGTCGGCACTGACGGGAGAGACGAGGTAGGGGAAGACGCCGCGAAATTCGGTCATGTCGGGAATAAAATCCGGAGGAGCTGAGAGTGTGGCGGGCGCGCGATCCATCGCGTGCTACCATGGGGTATGATTGCCAGCAAGCGATCGGCCTTCGAGCCGATTTGTCGTCTTTGGAATTGTCCTGCAGCGTTGCCGGGTTTCGTTGCGTTGCGTCAACTGCAGCCGCATGCTCCAAGAGATCGATTGCGACACCGGCAAGCCTGATCTGGCGATTGCTGCACGTTCGCGCGAGGGGCTCCCAATCACATGTTCGTCGGCCGTGTCCCTGGGGAGGACTGGCCACCCGGCCAGTTTCGCAATCGGCCGCGACATCCCAGATTGTGGGCAACTTACAGGAGCTTCCATGACCGACCTTACCCCTCTCACCTCGCTGTCATCGGCGCTCGCGGACCTCGTGGCGCGTATTTCGCCGTCCGTCGTCTCCGTGCATTCGCATCGTTCCCGCTCGACCGGCTTCGCCTGGAAGCCCGGCCTGATCGTCACCGCCGACGAGGCGCTGGCCGACGAGGGCGACGTCCAGATCTCCGTTGCCGACGGCAGCGCGGTTGCCGCGACAGTTGTCGGCCGCGACCACACGACCGATATCGCGCTGCTGCGCGCCGATACGGCCATCGCCCCGGTCAAGCTGGCGGCGACGATCCCTGCTCTCGGCTCGCTCTCGGTCGTGGCTTCCACCAACCGCGATGCACCAAGCGCTTCGCTGGGATTGGTGTCCGCTTCAGGCAAGGGCTGGCGCTCGCTGCGTGGCGGCGAGATCGATGCCCGGATCGAGCTCGATGTCCGCCTGCGCCCGAGCCAGGAAGGCGGCCTTGCCCTCGATGCCTCGGGCCAGGCCTTCGGCATGGCGGTGCTGGGCCCACGCCGCGTGCTGGTGATCCCGACCGCCACGATCGAGCGGGTTGCGGCGCAGCTCGAGACACGCGGCCGCATCGCGCGCGGATATCTCGGACTCGGGCTCCAGCCGCTGCGGCTCGATGATGGCATCGGCGCGATGGTGATGAATGTCGACAAGGCCGGTCCTGCCGCCACGGCCGGCATCCGCCAGGGCGACGTGATCGTGGCGGTCAACGACGAGAAGCTTTCCGGCGTGCGCGCGTTGCTGCGAACGCTGGGGCCCGCCAGTGTCGGCCGGGTGGTCGATGTCGCGGTCCGGCGTGGCGGCGAGCCAGCGAGCTTCAGGGTCACAATTGGCGAGAGGCCCGAGGCGTGAGCGAGGACACCACGTCCGACATCGTGCTGTCGATCGACATTGACGATCCCGTGTTGGCCGACCGCCTCGCGACGCTGCTCGGCAGTGTCGCGGGGCTTCGCCTTGCCGCGTCCGGGGAGACCGCCAATGCGAGCGTCGTCGCACGCGATCCGCGCGTCATGCCCGAGGATATTGCGCTGACGCAGCGCGAGTTCGACGTGCTCGCGCTGATGGCGGAAGGCGCCTCCAACAAGATGATCGCGCGCCGGCTCAATATCTCCGTGCACACCGTGAAATTCCACGTCGGCTCGCTGCTCGACAAGCTGGATGCGACCGGCCGCACCGATGCGGTGGCGCATGCGGCGCGCCGCGGCGTGATCGAGCTATAGCACGCTCCTGAAGCTGAGCTGCACCGTGAGGCCTGGCGCGTTGTCGTGCAGCGCGATCTCGGCGGCATGCAGGCGCGACACCGCCGCGACCAGGCTCAGGCCCAGGCCGTTGCCCGGGGTATAGCGGCTCTGCTCGAGCCGATAGAAGCGCTTGAACACGTGGTCATGCTGATCGGCGGCAATGCCCGGACCATCATCGGCGATGGCGATCGTCGCACTGTTGCCGGCATTGCGGCACGTCACCGTGACCTTTCCGCCCGGACGGCCGTGCTTGATCGCGTTGTCGACGAGATTGGCGATGGCATCGAACAAGAGGTCGCGATCGCCTGTGACTGCCACTTCGCTGTCACCACCGAGGCTCAGGCGCGTCGCGACCTGTTCGGCCGCGGCGTCGTAGAGCTCGACGACCTCGCCGGCAATTTCAGCCAGGTTGAGCACACGAAACGCGCTGCGGCGCGCCCGGGTTTCGATCTCCGAGATCCGCGTGATCGAGGCGAACATGCCGAGCACGGCGTCGAGATCGGCGATGGTGTCGCCGATCAGTGCGGCATCGGCCTCGCTGTTGCGCTCGTGGTGATAGGCCTTTTCCAGGCGGCCGCGCATCCGCGTCAGCGGCGTACGGAGATCGTGGGCGACGTTGTCGCTGACCTGCTTGACCTCACCCATCAGGGTCTCGATGCGATCGAGCATCTGATTGAGGTTTTCGGCGGCCCGGTCCCATTCGTCATGACTGCCGCGCAAGGGAATGCGCCGGTCGAGGCCTGACAACATGATAGCGCGGCTGGTGGCGTTGATCTCCTCGATCCGTCCGACCGTGCGCCGCGTCACCAGCACGGCGGCCAGACCGGCCAGCAGCACGAGCAGCACGGCGACCGCGATCATCGCGAGTTCGAGCATTGCGACGAAGCCGGAATGATCGCCTTCATCTCCGACCCGACTCCGCACGTAAGCCAGCGTGCCGAAATAGACGTAAGCCATGATCGCGGCGACGATCAGGCCGAAGATCGCGATGGCAATCAGCGCCAGGCGGAAGGTCGAGGACCGAAGCGTCTTAGCCAGGAGCACGGAGGCAATATCCGATACCGCGAATGGTGTGGATCAATGGATAGGCCTGGGCATCGTCGACCTTGCGGCGGACGCGCCCGACATAAACGTCGATAATGTTGGTGGAGGGATCGAAATGCAGGTCCCAGACGTGCTGCAGCAGCATCGCGCGAGAGACGACACGTCCCTCGTTGCGCACGAGATATTCGAGCAGCTGGAATTCGCGCGGCAGCAGCGGAATCTTGCGGCCGCGGCGGCTGGCGTTGCGCGCGATCAGATCGACGGCGAGGTCGCCGACGCGCAAGATGGTTTCCTTGGCGATGGTCTCGCTGCGGCGGCCGAGCGCCTCGAGCCGCGCGAGCAGCTCGACGAAGGAGAACGGCTTGACCAGATAATCGTCACCGCCCGCGCGCAAGCCGCGCACGCGGTCATCGACCTCGCCGAGCGCGGAGATGATCAGGACGGGCGAGGCGACGCCGTCATCGCGCATCTGCCGCATCACGGTGATGCCGTCGATATCCGGCAGCATGCGGTCGATCGTGATCACGGCATAATCGCGCGCCACGCCATGGCTGAGGGCTTCGCGCCCCGTCGCCGCGAGATCGACGTCATAACCCGAGGCCGTCAATTCCTCGACGAGCTGGCCTGCGGTTTCCGGATCGTCCTCGACGACGAGGATGCGGCGGTGGCCTCCGGTCATGACGAACTCCGCGCGACGATCGCCACCAGATTATCCCGTTCCGGGGCTGAGCGGAACCACCCGGCGGCGATCGCGACAATGGTGCGGTCCGGCGATGCTAGTACCAACCATCCCCGCACACATTGACCCATTGCCACCCATAGGGCGTCCAACTCCTGCGCCAGCAGCCGTCGTCGTAGTAATTGGCGTAGTAGAACGGTGCGCCGAAGAAGGCGAACCGGTGGAAGCGGTGATGGCGGAAGAAGAAGGCATGGCGTCCGATGAAAGGCCTGCCGTGCCAGCCCGTGCCGGCAAATCGCGGGCCGAAGGCCGCGCGGGTCGCGAACGGTGCGCCGGCAAAGCGCGGCCCGAAGGCTGCGTGCGCGGCCATCGGCGAACCGGCGAAGCGCGCGCCGCCGAAATGAGCCCCGCCCATGCCGCCAAAGTGCATGGCACCACCCATGCCGCCGGCATGCATTCCTCCGGCGCTGAAATGCCCGCCGCCACCAAAGCCGCCACCAAAGCCGCCGCCGTGACCGCCGCCTCCGCCGCCACCACCTCGGGCGAGAACCGGCGATGCGAGCGCCACCCCAGCGGCGATCGTCACCGCAGTGAGGCCCTTGAGAAGCCTGTTGTCCATCGAAGCATCCTCCGTGCTGTGCGGCGATATTGCTGCCGCACCGGGAGGGATCAGAGAGGAAGGGACAGGCATCTTCAACTTACAAGCGCGCCAGATTCTGACGCGAAAGTTAGGGAGAGGGAGCCCCGCGCTCTCCTCCGTGATGCGTGACAAAATTGCGAAGCAATTTTGCACTGGTACGACGAAGCAATCCAGGACTGTTTCCGCGGAGGAATACTGGATTGGTTCGCTGCGCTCGCAATGACGAGTGGTTAGAGCTCGCCCTAAATCGGCTACTCACCCCTCACGCCCGCTTGCCGTTGTTCTTCTCCGCGGCCCGGCGCATCGCTTCGGCCAGCGCGCCGCCGCCACCGGACGACTCCTGCTTGCGCGGGGCCGATGAGGTCATGCGGGCGGCGTTACGAGAGTTGTTGTCGCGCTGCATGCCGGGCGCGTCCTTCTTGGCGCCAACCTCGTCGTCGAGGCGCAAGGTCAGCGAGATGCGCTTGCGGGCAACCTCGAAGTCGAGCACCTTCACCTTGACGATATCGCCGGGCTTCACCACCTCGCGCGGATCCTTGATGAAGGTCTTCGACATCGCGGAGATGTGCACGAGGCCGTCCTGGTGCACACCGATGTCGACGAAGGCGCCGAAGGCGGCGACGTTGGTGACGGTGCCCTCGAGGATCATGCCCTTCTGGAGATGCTTGATCTCCTCGACGCCTTCCTTGAACACCGCGGCCTTGAACGCCGGACGCGGGTCGCGGCCGGGCTTTTCCAGCTCGCGCAGAATGTCGGTGACGGTCGGCAGGCCAAAGGTCTCGTCGACAAAGTCCTTCGGCTTCAGCGTGCGGACGATCTCACTTCTGCCGATCAGCGCCTTGATGTCGCTCTTGGTGGCCTCGAGAATCCGGCGCACCACCGGATAGGCTTCCGGATGCACGCCGGAGGCATCGAGCGGGTCGTCGCCGCCGACGATGCGCAGGAAGCCCGCGCACTGCTCGAACGCCTTCGGACCGAGCCGCGGCACCTCCTTCAGCGCCCTGCGCGACTTGAACGGGCCGTTGGCATTCCGATGCGCCACGATGCTCTGCGCCAGGCCGGAACCGACGCCCGATACGCGTGCGAGCAGTGGCGCGGAGGCGGTGTTGACGTCGACACCGACCGCGTTCACACAGTCTTCCACCACCGCGTCGAGCGATTTGGCGAGCTTGGCCTGACCGAGGTCGTGCTGATACTGGCCGACGCCGATTGCCTTGGGCTCGATCTTGACGAGCTCGGCGAGCGGATCCTGAAGACGGCGGGCGATCGAGACCGCGCCGCGCAGGGTGACGTCGAGGTCGGGCAACTCCTCGGAGGCGAAAGCGGAGGCCGAATAGACCGACGCGCCGGCTTCCGACACCACGATCTTGGACATCTTCAACTCGGCGAGACCCTTGACGAGATCGCCTGCGAGCTTGTCGGTTTCGCGCGAGGCGGTGCCGTTGCCGATCGCGATCAACTCGACGCGGTGCTTGATGGCGAGCTTGCCGAGGATCGCGAGTGACTCATTCCACTGCCGCTGCGGTTCGTGCGGATAGATCACCGCGGTATCGACGACCTTGCCGGTCGCGTCAGTGACCGCGACCTTGACGCCGGTGCGGTAGCCGGGATCGAGCCCCATGGTGACGCGGGTGCCGGCGGGGGCGGCCAGCAGGAGATCGCGCAGGTTCGAAGCGAACACGCGCACGGCCTCGGTCTCGGCCGAGTTCCACAGCCGCATGCGCAAATCGATGTTGAGATGCACCTGGATCTTGGTGCGCCAGGCCCAGCGCACGGTGTCGATCAGCCAGCGGTCGCCGGCGCGCTTGAGATCGGCGATGCCGAACCGCTTCATGATCTTCAGCTCATAGGCACCGGGCACGCCGGCGGGCGGCGTCTCGGCCTCGGCCTGGATCTGGAGATCGAGGATTTCTTCCTTCTCGCCGCGGAACATCGCGAGGATGCGGTGCGACGGCAGCTTGGTCAGCGGCTCGGAGAAGTCAAAATAGTCGGCGAATTTTTCGCCCTCGGTCTTCTTGCCATCGCGCACCTTGGAGACCATGCGCGCATTGGTCCACATCTCCTCGCGCAACACGCCGATCAAATCGGCGTCTTCGTCGAAGCGTTCGACCAGGATGGCGCGGGCGCCGTCAAGCGCGGCCGCGGCGTCGGCAACGCCCTTCTCCGCGTTGATGAAACCCTCGGCGACGACTTTGGGATCGTTGCCGGGCTCCGCGATGAGCTTGAGGGCAAGTGCTTCGAGGCCGGCTTCCTTGGCGATCTCGGCCTTGGTGCGGCGCTTCGGCTTGAATGGCAGATAGATGTCTTCGAGGCGCGCCTTGCTGTCGGCGGCGAGAATGGAGGCTTCGAGCGCAGCATCGAGCTTGCCCTGCTCGCGGACTGATTCGAGGATCGCCTTGCGGCGGTCTTCGAGCTCGCGCAGGTAGACCAGGCGCTCCTCAAGGGTGCGCAATTGCGTGTCGTCGAGCGCACCGGTCGCTTCCTTGCGGTAGCGGGCGATGAAAGGAACCGTAGCGCCGCCGTCGAGCAACGTCACCGCAGCCTCGACCTGCTCCGCCCGAACCCCAAGCTCCTGCGCAATTTTCTGGTTGATATTTGCCACGCGAGAATACCTCTATGTCCAAGCACGCGACGCAGACCGAAATCCGGCCGCGGGACGCCGCTTATGGACCAACCAAGGTCGATTCATCAAGGTGCGGCGGGTGGCCGTCGACAGAGGATTTTTTGTCGAACCGATGCGATCTCGCCACAATCGTGAGGGCGTCGCGGGGCATTTGCTTGCTTCGATCATCTCCAACGCCAGACATGCTCCAAAGCCAGACATGCGCTCTCGCTCCCGCGGCGCGTTCCGCCCGAGTTTTGCTCGTCTCGTCACGCCCTCGACAGAAAGGGCGCAGGGAAGGCCGGGTGCCGACCTCGCACCCACGGTCTGCTGCGCGAAAGCGTAGCGCAAGGAGACCGCACAGCAGCATACAGGTGTGGCCGAACACACGGCCTTCCCTGCGCGGTGGTCGGACGGCTTATGCCGTGCTCTCCCGGGAGCCGAATTCCTTCTGGCCTCCCTCGCCTTACGGAAGTTACCGGCAGCGCGCCGGTTGGCGCCGATGCCGCATCCGCAAGACTTGACCGTAGCGACGACGGCCAGGACCACACGGTTTTGCCGTACGCAGGCAGATCCCGCTTCGCCCAAGGGCTTGGCCGGACAGGCGCCGTTCGTCCGACGCGGCTTGCGAGGTGCTCACGAGGCTCGGCTCAATCCACTGCCCCGCCCTGCCACTCACATCCGCGACGGCGCCGCCCACGTCCACCGCAGCCCGATCCGCGGCTCGTGACGACGTACGACCGCCCCTTTTCGCCGGATCAGGATCGGCGACATATACGACAAATCCGAATTTCGATAAAGCGGAATATTTAGGTGCGGGCTGGTTGACCCAGTGCTCGTGTTTTGCGCAGTGGGCTGCGCCAGCGATGGTGGCTTCTGCAGCCCGCATGGAACGGAGCGGAATGCGGAGGCACCGTCCCGGATTGCGCTTCGCTCCATCCGGACCACGGACCTTGCACTTGACATCCGCCCCGCTTCCCCGACTGGTTAGCCTCCGCCGGACCAGCAAACTTCCCACGAGGATACTCCATGCGCACCACGTCGGTTGGCGTCTTCAAGATTCCCACCAAAGGTCCCGGCGATGTTTCCGGCCTCATGAGCCTGATCGACTCCCGCGCGATCGATCCGACTTGCATCCTGGCGATCCTCGGCAAGACCGAAGGCAATGGCGGCGTCAACGATTTTACGCGGGAATATGCCGTCGCCGCGCTGTGCACGGCGCTGGCGCCGAAGCTCGACGTGAGGCCTGAAGAAGTCGAGCAGCGCATTGCCTTCGTGATGTCCGGCGGCACCGAAGGCGTGCTCAGCCCGCACATCACGGTGTTCACGCGTCAGGACGTTCAACAGCGGCCCGCAAACATCTCCGGCAAGCGCCTGAGCATCGGCATGGCGCAGACCCGCGATTTCCTGCCCGAAGAGCTCGGCCGCTCCGCGCAGATCACCGAGACCGCCAAGGCGGTGAAGGCCGCGATGGGAGATGCGGACATCACCGATGCTGCCGACGTCCATTTCGTCCAGATCAAGTGTCCGCTGCTCACCAGCGAGCGTGTCGAAGCAGCAAGCTCGCGCGGCCACAAGACGACGACGATCAGCGCCTACAGCTCGATGGCCCATTCACGCGGCGCCTCTGCGCTCGGCGTTGCGGTTGCGCTTGGCGAGGTCATGATCGACATCGGCGACGACGATGTGCTGCGGCGACATGATCTGTTCTCGAAGGTGGCCTCGACCTCATCGGGGATCGAGCTGATGCACAACGTCGTCATCGTGCTCGGCAATTCAGATTCGTCGGCGAGCGAATTCGAAATCGGGCATGCCGTGATGAGCGATGCGATCGACGCCTCGGCGGTCTTGTCGGCGCTGAACAGCGTAGGCCTTGGCCCGCAGGCAAAGCCAGGCCGCGAGCTCGTCAGCGTGTTCGCCAAGGCCGAGGCCTCGCCAAACGGAAGCGTGCGCGGCTTTCGCCATACCATGCTTGAGGACACCGACATCAGCTCGACACGCCATGCCCGCGCAGCGGTAGGCGGCCTGATCGCGGGCCTTGCCGGCACCAGCGCGGTCTACGTCTCGGGCGGCGCCGAACATCAAGGGCCCGCCGGCGGCGGCCCGGTTGCGGCCATCGCGCGCCTCCTCTAAAGCGCCCCGACCTCTCCGCCCGGCGCAACCCTGCCCTTCGCGCCGGCTCAGTTGATTCACGCCGGCCCTTGCGAAAAAGGTGACGCGACACCTCAATGGGATCTGACGTCATGACTTTGCCGATGAGCTGGAACGAATGGACGCAGCATGACGGCGTCGGACTTGCAGCGCGCGTCCGCAAGGGCGAGCTGACGGCGAAGGAATTGGCGCGTCAGGCCGCGGCAGCCGTCGCCAAGGTCGATCCGACGCTGTCGGGCGTGGTCGAGCTGTTCGACGACGTGATCGCCGATCCCGCCAAGGACGGCGCCAATCTCTCAGGTCCGTTCGCCGGCCTTCCCTTCCTGATGAAGGACCTCGGTCCGACCATGAAAGGCCGGCTCCAGGAGATGGGCTCGCTGTTGATGCGCGGCAATCGCGCCGCGGCCGACACGTTCCTCACAGGCAAATTCCGCCAGGCAGGTCTCAATCTGATCGGGCGCACGACGACGCCGGAATTCGGCGTGTGCTCTTCGGCCGACAATCCCGCCGTCTATGTCACCCGCAATCCCTGGAATACCGACTACACCACCTGCGGCTCGTCGGCCGGCAGCGCCGCGATGGTCGCGGCTGGCGTGGTGCCGATCGCGCACGCGACGGACGGCGGCGGCTCGATCCGCATCCCCGCCGGCGTCAACGGCAATATCGGATTGAAAGTCTCGCGCGGCGTGTTCTCGCTGGCGCCGCATATGTCCGATCTCACCGGCCTCGTCTCGATCCAAGGATGCCAGTCGCGCTCGGTGCGCGACACCGCGGCTTTCGTCGATCATGCGCGCGGGCCCGCACCCGGCGAGTTCATGCCGTTCTGGACCACGGCACAGCCTTATTGCGAGATGATCAAGCGCGATCCTTCAAAGCTGCGCATCGCGCTGTCCCACACCTGGGGCGACTACACCGCGACACCGGAGATCGCGGCCGAATTGGAGAAGACCGGACGCTTCCTCGAAGGCCTCGGCCATCACGTCGACTACGCGCTGCCGAACCTCGATTTCCGCGCCGCCTTCGCGGCCCAGACCACCTGCTACATCTCGAATTTTTCGGTCGTGATCTCCAACATGCTCGCCGCGCGCGGACTGGAGCGGCCGCCGGAAGATCTGATCGAGCCGATGAACATCCGGATCTGGGAAGCCGGACTTCACACCAGCTTTGCCGACCGGGCCAGAATGCAGGCCGTGTTCAACACGACCTCGCGCGGCTTCGGCAGCTTCTTCGAGCAGTGGGACGTGATCCTGACGCCGATCACGGCGCTGCCGACGCCGAAGGTCGGCACCAAAGAATATCTCACCACGTCCGACAATCCTGACGTGCTCGACTGGTTCGGCAATCTCTGGCGCTTCTTTGCCTTCACGCCGCTCGCCAATCTCTGCGGCATGCCCGCAATCTCGATGCCGATGGCAGCCCAGGACCACGGCCTGCCGCTCGGCATCCAGGCCATCGCGAAGCAGGCCAATGATGGCCTGCTGCTGCAGCTCGCCGCCCAGATCGAGCGCGCGCTCGACGGCAAGTGGAATGACGGGAAGAAGCCGAAGGTGCATGTCGGCTGAGATTTGGACGACTTTGTCGAGACCCGATTCGATAAGCCTCAGTTCTTCACCGCCGGGATCGTCTCCGCCCGCTCCTGCTGTCCGAGCTTGAGCATCGCGAGCGCCTTGTCGATTGCTTCGCGCAAGGCGAGCGCCGCGGCCGGGCTGCAGCGCAGATGCGCAGTCTGGACCACGTCCACCCTGACGGCGGCACCAACAGGCATCAGGAGGTTTGCGGCAAGCTCGATCTGGATCGCACCATTATGGTGTCCGAAGCAGGATGCGCCGTCGAAATAGATGATCGGCGCCCGTTCGGAGCTTGAATTGGAAATGATCACGGGTCCCTGGTTGGCGGGCGTTTCGGGGTCAGCCATGGGATACTCCTCGCGGCAATGGTACGCCCACCATCGTTGCTTCCACCTGATCTGTCGAGGCAAAACCGGGCTTGCAGAGGCTGCATGCGGGGTTTTGCGCGGCGCGCGACACTGGTCTAGAACGTCACCATGTCTACCTTATCGCCCACGCTTCCGTTCGAGGAACTCGCCGAGGCCATCAAGGGCCGCCGTTCCGATTACGGCCATATCAGCGGGCTCCAGCTCGACCGGTTCGCGCCGGGCGAGGCCTGGTCGAGCCTGCCCTATCGCCCCGTCTTCGTCGGCGATACCGAGACTGGCGTGCTGCATGGCGGCGTCGTCACCGCGATGCTGGATGAGAGCTGCGGCATGGCGGTGCAGCTCGCGCTCGACGGCACCAGCGCGATCGCGACGCTCGACCTGCGCATCGACTACCAGAAGCCGGCGACGCCCGGCCTCGCCATCAAGGCGCATTCGGTCTGCTATCGCACCACGCGCTCGATCGCGTTCGTCCGCTCCACGGCCTACCAGGAGTCCGAGGACGATCCTGTGGCGACCGCCACCGCCTGCTTCATGATCGGCGCCAACCGCACCAACATGCTCGCGGACCGCCCGATGGCGGAGCGCAGCATTCCGACTCTGGAGGCGCCTGACGATCCCAACGGTCCGTTCGCCAACAGCCCGTTCGCGCGCGCCCTCGGCATTCGCGTCAATGAGGACGGCACGCTGATGATGCCGTTCTCGCCAAAGATCATCGGCAACCCGATCCTGCCCGCCATCCATGGTGGCATGACCGGCGCCTTTCTCGAAACCACAGCGATCATCGGCGTCCGGCGCGAACTCGGAATCGCGACACTGCCGAAGCCGATTGGGCTGACCGTCAACTACCTACGATCCGGCCGGGCGCTGGATACCATTGCCAATGTCTCGATCGTGAAACAGGGACGGCGTATCGTCGCCTTTGAGGCACGCGCCTGGCAGGACGAGCCGGGGAAGCCGATCGCCTCCGCCTTCGGCCATTTCATGCTGCGTCCGGCGCCCGGAAACGACGAGGTATAGGCGTATTTTACTTGACGGAACGGACCCTGACGTCGAAGGCTTGATGTCGAACGCTGAACGTCGAAGGCTTGGGACTCAACGATAGCGCAAGCTCGCGAAAGGTATTCGGTTGCGACACCCGATCGACATCATCGCCATGTTTGCCGCCATCTGGCTGCTGGCCTCGATGGTGCTGGACGCGGTGACGCCGAAGGAGCTGACGGCGGTCATGATCGCCATCGCGATCGGACCCGCCGTGGTCATCACCGCCGTGTTCTACTATCTGCGCTGCCCGCGCACCGATTTCGCGGTGATGTTCGCTGCGCTCTGGCTTATCTCCGACATCGCGATCGCCTTCATGTCGCCGAAGGAGCTGCCGCAGTTCCTGATCGCGCTCGGTTTCGCGCCCGCCGCACTGATCGGCATCGTGCTGCACTGGCAGCGCTTCCAGCGCCGCCATGAGCAATTGCCCGCGCCGTCGACGAAGCGCGGCTAGCGCCCTGTTCACCTCTCTGCGACGGGGAGAGGTCGGATTGTGCTCGGACAACGCATGAGCGTGACGTCATCACGCTTGTTTGTTGGGGTGTCAGTCTTTCGCAATCGCCCGGTCATAGGCCTCGATCGTCGCTTTCGCGCGCGCAGCGACGTCGGCGGCCGACATGCCTGATTTGTAGAGGCTGGAACCGAGCCCGAAGGCCGTCACGCCGCCCTTGATGTATTCGGCAAAATTCTGGTCGGAGACCCCGCCGACCGCCGCGATCATGACGCCTGCGGGCAGCACCGCGCGGATCGCGGCAATGCCGGACGCACCCAACACACTCGCCGGAAAGAACTTCAACCCTGAGGCGCCGGAGCGCGCCGCGAGCAGCGCCTCAGTCGGCGAGAACACGCCGGGCAGCGTCACCATGCCGTGCTGATGCGCGCGCGCCAGCACCTCGGTGTCGACGTTCGGCGAGACCATGAGCTTACCGCCGGCGTCGTTGAGGCGATCGACATCCGCCGCTGATAGCACCGTGCCGGCGCCGATCAACACGTTGGCAGGGACGAGCTTCGCGGCCATGCCGATCGAGCGGAACGGATCGGGCGAGTTCAGGGGAATCTCGATCGCGGTCATGCCGGCCTCGATCAGCACGCCGACGATGGCCTCGGTCTCCTCCGGCTTGACGCCGCGCAGGATCGCGACCAGGGGCCGCTTCATCGGTGGAAAGGGAACGCTCATCACAAATGTCCTCTCACTTCGTCCAGATCGCCGCCGATGCCATCGAGAGGCCTCGGCGAACCGCTTCATCCGCGTCGATCGGCTTCACGTCGAGCGTCAGCGCCTCGAAGGCGAGCCGGTACAGCGCCGCCAGCCGACCCGACGCAATCAAGGTGATGCCGGCTTTCGGCACCGTGCCGGACAGGCCTGCCGCAAGCTCGGCGCCGATCAAGGTGCCCGACAGCGTCTCGCGGGCCGCGGCCGGCGTGCCGCCGAACAGCAACTGGCGCGACCTTGCGGTAAACAGGAGATTGGCGGTGAACGCCGGCGCATCGAACGCGGCTTTCACGGCGGCCTTGAAGCTCGCGACGTCCTCGGCATCATCAGCGCCGGCGATGGCAAGCGACAGGATCGTCTCGCGCGAGACGACGCTGAAGAGCTCGCCGGTCATGAAGGTCGAGAAATGCGTGACCGTGCCATCCTTCACCCGCACCCATTTCGAATGGGTGCCGGGCATGCAGACCAGGGCGTCGCCCGCAGCCTCGAGACTGAGCGCGCCGAGCAATTGTGTCTCCTCGCCGCGCATCACGTCGGGCGCTGCTGCGTCGCGCTGTGCGATGCCCGGCAGGATGCGGATGTCGCGCACCTCGCCCGGCACGCGGGCGGCCTGCTCGAGGACCGCGGACAACGGCGCCGGCGTGTCGACGTAGCCGGCCTCAACCCAGCCGGTCTTGGCCCCCGCCATGCCGCAGATCAAAACCGGCAGACGATCCGGCGCGCTGACGGCCGCCAGGTGCGATTGCAGCACGCCTGGGAAGCCGGCCTTGGCCGCCGCCAGCATGCCCTCATCGCTGCGGCGCTCGGCCAACACCTGGCCGGTGCGATCGACAACCCAGAGGCGAAAGCTGCTGGTGCCCCAGTCCACCGCGGCGAATGCGGGTTCGGTCATTTCGAATCGTATCCCTCGTCTCACCGCCGGGACGCCGTCTCGCGACAATGAGACGGACGCTCGGCAAATCTGCCCCGGAATATCGGCTATTACCGCTCTAAACCAGCCTTTTCTCACGGCTCTGAGACGCAAAGCGCGCTGGCACACCGCTTGCTGAAGCTGTTTCTGTTCAAGGGAACGCGCAGCAAGACGCGTCAACATCAGATGAGGAAACCCATGGAGATCGGCTATTTCACGATGCCTTCGCATCCGCCGGAGTGCGGCCTGAAGGAAGGACACGATTGGGACTTGCAGGTCCTGCGCTGGCTCGACGAACTCGGCTATCAGGAAGCCTGGATCGGCGAGCATCACACCGCGCCCTGGGAACCCAATCCCACGCCGGACCTGCTGATCGCACAGGCCCTGATGCAGACCAAGCGCCTGCGCATCGGCCCCGGCGGCTTCCTGCTGCCCTATCATCATCCGGCCGAGCTCGCCAACCGCGTCGCGATGCTGGATCACCTCTCCGAAGGCCGGCTCAATTTCGGGGTCGCGGCCTCAGGCTTGCCGAGCGACTGGGCGATGTTCAACGTCGACGGCATGAGCGGGCAGAACCGCGACATGACGCGCGAGGCGCTGGAGATCATCCTGAAACTGTGGAGCGAGCCGGCACCGTTCACGTACAAGGGCAAGTTCTGGACGGTGACCAAGCCCGACACGATGTTCGACTTCCTCAAGCCGCACATCAAGCCGCTGCAGGCGCCACATCCGCCGATCGGCGTGGCCGGACTGTCGAAGAACTCGGACACGCTGAAGCTCGCCGGCGAACGCGGCTTCATCCCGATGAGCCTCAACCTCAACCCGGCCTATGTCGGCAGCCATTGGGACTCGGTGGAGATCGGCGCCGCCAAGACCGGACGCAAGCCGAACCGCGCCGACTGGCGCCTGGTGCGCGAGGTGTTCGTCGCCGACACCGACGAAGAGGCGTGGACGCTCTCGACCGGCGACATGATGGGCCGGATGATGAGCGAGTACTTCCTGCCGCTGCTCGGCCATTTCGGCTTCAAGGACTATCTGAAGCACGCCCCCGATGTGCCCGATAGCGACGTCACCGTCGAATATTGCGCCAAGCGGAACTGGATCGTCGGCTCGCCTGCGACCGTCGCCGAGAAGATCGAGAAGATCTATGACGAGGTCGGCGGCTTCGGCGTGCTCTGCGTGTTCGGCTTCGACTACAAGCACAAGCCGGAGGCCTGGCACCACTCGCTTTCGCTGCTGATGAACGAGGTGATGCCGCGCCTGAAGCATCTCGGCTCCGCAAAGAAGGCAGCTTGACGCTTCGCGGGTGCGGCGCGAACCTGCCGCACCCGCTACTGTTCCGGAGATGTCTGCGTGAGCGTCGACGCAAAGGATTTCAAGCAGGCGATGCGCCAATGCGCCGGCGCGGTCGCGCTGGTCACCGTCGGCGCCGAGCACGGCAAGCGCACCGGGCTGACGGTGACGTCGGCCTGTTCGCTGTCGGACAATCCGCCCTCGCTGATCGTCTGCGTCAACCGCAAAGCCAGCGCGCACACCCGCATCCGCGAGGAAGCGGCCTTCGCGATCAACTTCCTGCACGAGGATCACGCGCTGCTGGCACTGACCTTCAGCGGCCAGAAGGGCGTCAACGGCGACGACCGTTTTGCCTTCGGGCAATGGACGCGCGGGGTCACGGGCGCTCCGGTGCTGACCGACGCGGTCGCAGCATTCGACTGCGTGCTGGCGCAGGAATTCGAGACCAGGACGCACTCGATCTTCGTCGGCGAGGTGCGCGGCGTATTGCATTCCGCCGCGGCAGCGCCACTGGTGTATTTGCGCAGCAGCTTCCACACCCCACACGAAATCCGCGAGACCGTTTCAGTCGGCGACCTCGATTCGCGGCATCTGAGCTGGATGGATTTTTCGTAAGGGCGAGCTACTGCGCGCTCTCGATCTTCAGCTGCTTGATCTTGCGATACAGCGTGGCGCGGCTCAGCTTCAGCGTCCGCGCAGCTTCGGTGACGCGGCCGCCGTGCTTGCGCAGCGCTTCGACGATCGTCGCGCGCTCGGCGGCTTCGAGAGCCTCCGTCGCTCTCCCGCCGAACGGCGGCAGATCGAGATCGGCCTCCATGATCACGCCATCCTCGGCCGTGCAGCCGGCGAGCCGCAGCACGTGGCGGAGCTGCCGCATGTTGCCCGGATAAGAATAGGCTGCGAGCAACGACCAGGCCTCGCCCGAGATACGGCAATTCGGCGCTTCCTCGCGCGCGATCTGGCGGACGATGTCATCCCGATCCGCGCGCTCGCGTAACGCAGGCAACCGCACCTCCATGCCGCGCAGGCGGAAATAGAGGTCGGTGCGGAAGGCGCCTTCCTCCGCCATGCGACCGAGGTCGCGATGGGTGGCGCTGATCAAGCGGATATCCACCGGCACCGGCTTGAGCGCGCCGAGCGGCCAGACCTCGCGGTTCTCCAGCACGCGCAACAGCCGCGTCTGCAGCGCGATCGGCATGTCGCCGATCTCGTCGAGGAACAGCGTGCCGCCGTCGGCCTGCACGATCAGGCCTTTCGACCCGTCGCGCCGCGCGCCGGTGAAGGCGCCGGCCTCGTAGCCGAACAGCTCGGCATCGATCAGGCTCTCCGGCATCGCCGCGCAGTTCAGCGCGACGTAATTGTTGCGCGCGCGGTTGCTGGCGGCATGGATGGCGCGCGCGAACGCGTCCTTGCCGACGCCGGTCTCGCCACGCAGCAGCACCGGCAGATTGTGATCGCCGATGCTCCTCAAGCGCTTCACGCTCTTGACCAGGCCTGGATCTCGGCCGGCGAGCCGGTGCAGCGCGTCGAAGCGATCGATCGGAGCATCACGGCGAAGCGTGGACGATCTCGCGCGCAACGGCGGGGCAATGTGGCTCCGACCGAGCGGCCGGCCATCGGCGCGGCGCAGCTCGACGATGTCGTCTGCGTTGCGCGAATGATCGAGCTTGATGTAGCGCGACAGATCGATGCCGGAGGCGATCAATCCGTCGGTCAGGCCGAGCAAGGCGCGCGCCGAGCGGCAGGCGCCGACGATGCGGCGGTCCTCGTCAAAGGCGAGCAGGGCGTTGCCGCCGATATCGGGCACGGTCGCGATCCAGGCGTTGCGGAAATGATCGCGGAAGATCGCACGCTCCATCCGCCGCGTCGCTTCCGTCGTCACCGCAAGCGCCAGCTGATGCGCGGCACGGCTGAGGTCATCGCGGCAGGACGTGATGTTGACCGCGCCGGCGAGACGTCCGGCCTGGTCGAACAGGGGCGTCACCGCGCAGGAGAAGATGCCCCACTGCTCGCGAAAATGCTCATCGCGATGGACCAGGATGGGCTTTTGTTCCGCAAGGCACGTGCCGAGCCCGTTGGTGCCTTCAAAAGCTTCCGAAAAATTCGAGCCGGTATAGACCTTCCAGCGCAAGAAGATCTCGGTATCGGCCTCGCCGGGCAAGCGGCTGAACAGCATGGTCGCGTTCGCGTCAGCGAGATTGACGCAATAGCCGGCGTCGCGGAGCACGCGGGCGAGATCGTCGAGTTCGGGCGTCAGCAACCGGATGGTCTCTTCCAGCGGCTCGGCGACGTGACGGATCTCGGCCTCAGTCAGCGTCTGCGGCGGACCCTGACGGGCGGGGTCGAGCTTGTGGCTGATCAGGCAGCGCCGCCAGGAGTTCGCGATCCGCGACTCCGCATCGACGTCGGCCACATGATTGGCGACGGACAAGACACGGGCGACATGGTTCGAGGCCGAAAGGCTGGCCATCGCGGACGTCTCCACCCTGTATTCTGGTGCAAAGTCTGGCACCAAAGGCGGGGATGTCAATCGGGAACCGGAACGCAGCTATTGCTGCACCGCCCTCACCACGTGTCGATGCACGGCCGCTTCTTGTCCGTCCTTGGCGCCGGCTTAGGCACCGATCGCAGGCCCGCCATGATCCAGCGCCGCGTCTCCGCGGGGTCGATGACGTTGTCGATCTCGAACACCGACGCGATCGAGACCGCCTTGCCGTTGGCATAGAGCTCGGCGACCTTGTTGCGATAATAGGCCTCGCGCTCCTCGGCGTCGGCGATCGCTTCCATCTCCTTGCGGAAGCCGAGCCGGACATAGCCTTCGAGGCCCATGCCGCCGAACTCGCCGGTCGGCCAGGCCGCGGTGAAGAACGAGGCGTGGAAGCCGCCGCCGATCATCGACTGCGCCCCGAGCCCGTAGCCCTTGCGCAGCACGATGCCGAACAGCGGCACGGTAAGGCTCGCGCCCGTCACGAACATGCGCGAGACGTGGCGCACGATCGCGGTCTTCTCGGCTTCGGGGCCGACCATGAAACCGGGCGTATCGCAGAGCGAGACAACAGGCAGATCGTAGGCGTCGCAGAGCTGGAGGAAACGCGCGGCCTTGTCGCCGGCGTCGGCATCGATGGCGCCGCCAAGATGGCGGGGATTGTTGGCGATGAGGCCGAACGGCTTTCCCTCGATGCGGATCAGCGCGGTGATCATGCCGAGACCATAGTCGCGGCGCAGCTCCAGCACGCTGTCCTTGTCGGCGACGAGATCGATCACGTTGCGGATGTCGTAGACACGCAGGCGGTTCTCCGGGATGGCGCGCCGGAGCAGGCGCTGATCGGCGGCTTCCCAGTCCTTCACGGCGCCCTGGAAATAGGACAGGTATTTCTGCGCGACTGATGTCGCCTCCTCCTCGTCCTCGACCAGGATATCGATGACGCCGTTCGGCGACTGGAACGAGACGGGGCCGACTTCTGCCGGATGATAGACGCCGAGGCCGCCGCCTTCGATCATCGCCGGGCCGCCCATGCCGATCGAAGCATTCTTGGTGGCGATGATGACGTCGCAGCAGCCGAGCATCGCGGCATTGCCGGCAAAGCAATAGCCGGAGACGACGCCAATGACAGGCACGAGGCCGGAGAGCTTTGCGAACTGCACGAAGGATGGCCCATCAAGCCCGGTCATGCCGAGCCGGTCAGTGTCGCCGGGCCGGCCGCCGCCGCCTTCGGCATAGAACACCAGCGGCAAACGCCAGTCTTCCGCCAGCCTGAGCATGCGGTCGATCTTCTTGTGGTTCATATGGCCCTGCGTACCCGCGAGCACGGTGTAGTCATAGGCCACCACGATGCAGCGCGCGGCGTCTCCGCCGAATTTTTCGGCGTTGACGGTGGCGACACCCATGACGAGGCCGTCGGCCGGTGTATTCTTGATGAGATCGTCGAGCTTGCGCCGGCGCCGCTGCGCGGCAATGGCGAGGCTGCCATATTCCATGAACGAGCCGTCATCGACGAGCTGCGCGACGTTTTCGCGCGCCGTACGCTGGTTGGTGTTGCGCCGGCGCTGGACAGAGGCCGGACGGTTTGCATCGAGCGTGTTGGCCTGCCGCGCGATCAACTCGGCAAGATCGGGGCGGATATGGTCGAGATCGATATCGGTCTCGACAGACGACGCATCGGCAGCGACATCGAGCGGCTCCAGATAGAGGATCGGTTCGCCATGTAGCAGCGTGACGCCGTCGCCTGCTGCGAGCTTCATGACGCGGCCGCCCTGCTCGGCCATGACCAGATGCTCCATCTTCATGGATTCGATCACCGCAAGTTGCTGGCCCGGGCGCACGACCTCGCCTTCCCTGACCTGAATGGTGACGATGGTGCCCTGCAGGGGCGCTGCGACCATCACCGCGCCTTCAGGCACGGCTTGCGCGATTTGGGCCTCCGTGCCGTGAGCGCCGCCTCGCTCAGCCGCGGCAAAGTACAGCGGCTTGGCCGCGCCATCCGCCGCCTCGACCAGCCTGGCGATGTTGCGATCGATGAAGTCGGTCGCGATGAGATTGGTCCGGAAGTCTGGGTGCGCCAGCACGGCCTGAAGGAAGGCGATGTTGGTGACGACGCCATCGATCCGGAATTCGCGCAGGGCTCGCGAAGCTTTGGCGACCACGTTGTGCCAGGCTTCGCCCGGCGTATGCACGATGACCTTGGCCAGCAGCGAGTCAAACGCCGCGCTGGTCTTGTAGCCGGCATAGCCAAAACTGTCGACGCGGACACCGGGTCCCGACGGTGGCTCGAATACCGCGAGCACGCCCCCGCTCGGATGCGTCGCACCCGTCGCGTCCAGCGTCTCCATGTTGACGCGGAGCTGCATGGCATAGCCGCGAGGCTTCGGGATCGCGCCCTGCGCGAGACCGAGCGAGGCCAGCGATGCGCCCGCGGCAATTGCGAGCTGGGCGCGGACGAGGTCGATGCCGAGCACCTCTTCCGTCACGGTATGTTCGACCTGGAGCCGCGGATTGGCCTCGATGAAAGCAAAGCTGTCCTCGGCGGTGCCGTCGACCAGGAACTCGAACGTGCCGAGATTGTCATACGAGGCAGCCGCGGCGAGCTGCTTGGCGGCCTCGATGATACGGCCGCGCAAGGCGTCGCTCAGCGACGGGCTCGGCGCCACCTCGATCAGCTTCTGATGCCGGCGCTGGACGGTGCATTCGCGCTCCCACAGATGAGAGATCGCGCCGTGATGATCCCCGATGATCTGCACCTCGATGTGGCGCGCCTGCCGGATCAGCCGCTCGGCATAGACGCCATCAAAACCGAACGCCGCCTTGGCCTCGGATTGGCAGCGCGCATAGGCTTCCGCGAGATCCGCGGCGTTCTCGACCACGCGCATGCCACGTCCGCCGCCGCCGGCCATCGCCTTGATCACCACCGCCGCACTGTTGCCGAGCGAGGTGAAGAACGCCGTGATCTCGTCGAGCGACGACGGCCCGCTGGTGCCGGCAATGATCGGCACACCGCAACGCTTTGCCAGTTGCCGTGCGGCGACCTTGTCGCCGAACAGTTCCAGCGCGGCCGGCTTCGGTCCGACGAAGACGACGCCCGCATCCGCACAGGCTGTTGCGAACGCCGCGTTCTCGCTGAGAAAACCGTAGCCGGGATGCAGGGCATCGCAGCCCGCGCTCTTCGCCGCCTGCACGACAGCTTCGATATCGAGATAGGCCCGCGCGCCGCGACCGGGAATTTCGACCGCCTCGTCGGCAACGCGCACATGCAACGACAGCGCGTCATCGGCCGGATGGATCGCAACCGTGGCAATGCCGGCGTCGGCCGCGGCGCGGGCGATGCGGATGGCGATCTCGCCGCGATTGGCGATCAGGAGCTTCTTGAACGACATCGCTCTCTCGCTCAGACTGCGGCAGGCTGGTTTGGGTTGAGCTCCTGCTTCTTCACCTTGCCGGTGGCGGTCAACGGCAGCGCCTCGATGAGGCGCACCTCCGGAATCTTGTAGACGGCCATGCGCTCGGCACACCAGGCGCGCAGGTCCTCGGCGGTAATCGTGCCGACCGCCTCCGGCTTGAGCTGGATATAGGCCACAGGCACCTGCCCTTTATCAGGGTCGTCACGCCCGACCACACCGGAGCCGAGCACCTTCGGATGCTGGCCGAGCAGCGCCTCGATTTCAGGCGGAAATACGCTCATGCCCTTGACCTTCAGCATCTCCTTGCGACGGCCGAGGAAGTGCAGGAAACCGTCCTTGTCGATGCTGCCGATGTCGCCTGTGCGCAGCCAGCCATCGATCAGCGACTCCGCAGTTGCCTCCGGCTTGTTCCAGTAGCTCTTGAGCAGCGACGGCGTGCGCACCCGGATCTCGCCCTCCGCGCCGAGCGGCAGCAATGCGCCGGTCTCGAAATCGGTGATCTTGAACTCGGCGCCGGGGACCGGCAGGCCGACGAAGATCGGCTGGTTGTTGAGATCGAAATCGTCGTCCTGGAAACCCGCGGTGAACGTGTTGGAGGTGTGGGTTTCGGTCATTCCCCAGGCCGCTTCCATCAGGATCGTGCCGGTGAGATCCTTCCAGCGCTTGCGATAGTCCGCGTTGAGCTTCTTGACGAAGGAGACGACGCGAACCTGCTTCAGCGACGACAGATCGAACTCGCTCCAGCGAGGATGGTCCATCAGCTCCACAGCGCAATCGACCGGCATCGCCGTGATGGTGACCTTGTACTTGTCGATCGCGGCCATCGCGCCGACGGCGTCCCAGCGGGCCAGCAACACCAGCGTCCCCCCGGCGAACAGCGGGAAGATCAGGCCGGCGTTTTCGCCGGCGATCCAGAACTCCGGAAAGAACGACAGGGAGACGCTGCTCTCATCTGATTGCATCGAGACGCCATAATTCGCGGCGGCCGTATAGACCATGTCGCGATGGGTATGGACGCATCCCTTCGGCATGCCGGTGGTGCCGCCGGTGTAGTTGAGTGCAGCGACCTCATCGAGGCCGGGCGGCGGCAGCCGCACAGGCGCGGGCTGTGCTGCGAGCGCAGGCAGCAGATCGGTCGCGCCTGAGATCGCGATACGGGGCGCCCGGATCGAGTCCGGCGTCGGAAATGTGGGCGTCGAGGGGATGACATCGGCAAGGCTTGTGACGATGATCTCGCGCAGCCGCACCTCGCCCTTGACCTGCTCGACGATTGGGATGAGCTGGTCAAGCGCCACGATCACCTCGGCCTGGGTGTCGTTGAGCTCGTAGGACAGCTCGAATGCGCGAGACAACGGGCTGACGGGAACATGGACCGCGCCGAGCTTCAAAATGCCGAAGAACACGATGTGGAATTGCGGGCAGTTCGGCAGGAAGACGGCGACGCGATCGCCCTGGCGCACGCCCTTGGCCTGCAATAGCGCCGCAAAGCGATCGCTCTGCTCATCGAGATCCGCATAAGTCGTGACGTGCCCGTAAAAGATCACCGCGGGCCGCGCAGGGCTCTGCTTCGCCCACGCGCGGAGATATTCCGTCAAGGGAACTTCGCCGTGCAGATAGTTCGGCAAACGCGGCAGGCCCTTCGGCCAGGCCTTCTCCCACAAGCCGTGCAAGGTGGCGAGGTAGTCCTGTTCGTCGAGACCTGCGCTCATGACGTCTTTCCCGCGTGCTTTTCTTTTCGGGCACAGATGTGCCTTTGACCGACCTCATTACACGTCGAGCACGGCGAACGTCATGTCAAGACAAACAGTTCGTCCGCCTCGAGGGCGATGCCGTGACGCGGAAAAATGCCGAACAGGCTTGCGCGTCAGGCCGCCCGCACGCCCGCCACGAAGGCGCTGACCTCGAGCGATTGCAGCTTCTGGGTCAGCCGCGATCCGGTTCGGCGCTATCCCGCCTGCGCGCGCACGCCGTGGTGACGGTGATACGCACTCGGCGCCGGCCAGGGCCAGCCCTTCAGTGTCGCTGCATCCGGCTCGAAGATTTCGATCTTGAGCGGATGACACGCCGCAACATCGCTGGAATGGGTCGCGCTGCAATCCCCGCCGGGACAGGCCGACAACGCTCCGAGCAGGTCGATCTCCGCGAAGAACTCGATGAAGTCGCCGGGCCGGACCGGACTGGCCTTCATGAAGTACTGGTGCGTGTCGTGAGTGAAGCCGGTGCACATGAAGACGTTGAGCACGTCGTGGACATGGTGCTCCGCCGCGGCGGGATCGACGTTCAATTCGGCGGCAAGCGCGCGCGACAGGTTGGAGTGGCAGCAGAAATCGTAGGCCGCGCCATTCAACAGGAGATTGGTGTAGGGATCGCAGCGCGTACCGATGACGTCGTGAATGCCGGCTCCATCGGCATCGAAACCGTACCAGCCCAACGTGTCGTGACTGATGGTCGCGATCGGCCGCAGATAAGGCATCGTGCTCCAGAGCCGGTCACCGAGGCCGACATGGGTGCCGTGAAGCGCGCGCGTCTTGCCGCTGAAGAAGCGCTCGGCGAGATCATCCGCGTTCCAGAGATTGAGATCGCCGACCTGGGGACCTTCGATGCCGACGATGCGGAAGAACCGGCCGCGCGCCACACGAAAGGCGCGAGCATCGCGTGGCGGCACGATGAGCTCGTGCGTCTTGACCATGGTCCGCCGCGCCGATTCGAGCCTGGCCATGTCGGGCCCGGGCATTGTCCCGGCGGGATAGACGATGGCCGGCTTGGCAGCGCGGCGTAAGGCGGCGTCGGCAGGGACAGGTGAGCTATTCAGGGGCATCGTTGGCCTCGGATTCACACAGCAACGCGACAGCCGGCGGCTGACGTTGGGCGCGATGACTCTATCGCCCCACTTCAACCTGAAGCAACACACCCGTCCATGAGTTCGTCCAGCTCGGCCTTCGAGAGCACCTCGAGCTCGGCGATGAAGACGATCCGCGCGCGCGGCACGCCCGCCGCAGGCGCGTCACCCGGCGCCAGTGTCGCGCGGCCGCCGGCAAACTGGAACACCATCTGACGCCCGGGTTGCTCGATCGCCTCGAACAGGCCCTTTGCGCGCGCCAGCTTCGGCGCGAGCTCGTTGATGGCCTGCTGCAGGCGCCGCAGCGAGAGTGGCCGGTCCGCGGTCCAGCTCAGCGTCTCGAAGCGTTCTTCCGCCGGGCGCTTCGGTCCCGGCTCGCGCGGCACGGGCGCGCGATCGCTCGCAGGAAACAGCAGCGCGGATGGGATCTCGCCGTGCCTGGCGTCGACAACCACGGCCGGGACGCGCTGCGCGCGGATGACCTCGCGCATTCGCATGCCTGCGCCTTGGTCCGCCAGATCCAGCTTGCTCAACGCCACGATATCGGCGACGCGCAGCTGCGAGCGCTGCAGCGCATCCTCCAGGGCCGCCGGCGGCGTCGCCGCGTCCATGACGCAAAGCACGGTTTCCAACGGTGCCTCGCGCAGGATCACGGGGTCCATCAGATTGTGGACGATGTCGGCGGGATCGGCAACCCCGCTGGTTTCGATGACGATGTACTCGGGTCTCGGATCACGCCGCAGCAGCGTCGACAGCGTGCGCAACAGGTCGCTCTGGAGCGAGCAGCAGATGCAGCCGTTGGCAAGGCTGACCACCCCGTCACCCGCGCCTGCGATCAACTCCGCGTCGATGTTGATGGCGCCGAAATCGTTGACGATGGCCGCGATCCGCCGCCCGTCCGCATTCGCGAGCAGATGATTGACGACCGTGGTCTTGCCCGCCCCCAAAAAGCCCGTCACCAGGAGAACAGGGACCGGCATGGATCAGCTTCCGACGACAGGACGGCGCACCGGCCGGCCCGGCCGCGCCGCGACATCAAGCACCCCGTCCTCGATCAGCACCTGGCCGCTGACGACGAGATGCCGGACGCCTTCCGACGGACGGTTCATCGCGGCGAAGGTCGCGCGATCCGAGAGCTTCTCGTAGTCGAACACGACGATGTCGGCATCGGCGTCCTTGGCAAGCCGGCCCTTGGCTCGCATCGCGGGCGTGCTCTGCGACAGTATCTCCGCCGGGATCAGCGCGCATTTGCGCAGGCCCTCCAAAAGCGAGAGCCTTGCGCTCGCGCACCCATTCGCGGATGAATTTCGTGAAGCAGCCGGCCGAGCGCGGATGCGAGGTGGCATCGTCGGGCAACGGCCAGGCGTCGCCCTTGTAGGTGGTGCCGTCCGACAGGGTCCACGGCATCGCGTCGGATGCGATCGCGCCGCCGGGATAGAGCACCGACATGTCGAGGAGTTCGCGATGGTGCGAATTGTTCTCGGTGTCGAGAATGTGCCAGAGCACCAGTGAGGACGGCTCTTCGGCCTGGGCCTTGAGCAGCTCCTCACGGTCGTGGAAGCGATGGCCGTCGGTGACGCGCTGCACGGAATCGTAAGCCGTGCCATTGCGCTCGACGAATTGGGGATCGCTGAAAAAGGCAGCCCCCAGTACGGTCGAGCCGGTGCCGTAAGGATAGGCCTCCACCGTGATCGGCAGGCCCTGCGCCTGCGCCTTTTCGATCAGCACGCGGCAGCGCGCGATGTCGGTCTTGCTCGACGAATTGAAATGGCAGATGTGCATGTGCGCGCCGGTCGCACCGGCATAGCCGATCAGGCGGATATAGGCCTCCACGGCACTCTCTGGGTCGATGCGCGCCATGTAGGCGACGTGGGTGAAGGTCGGCACGTTGTGCTTTGCGGCGAGCTGGCACACCGCGGTCAACTCCTGCACACCGGCGCCCGGCGCATAGGCGTTCAAGATGCCGATGCCGATGCCGCCCTCCTTCAGGCCGCGCGCGAGCCGCTCGATGATTCCGGCGAGTTCCGCATCCGTCGCGATATTGTCCATCCAGCGGCGGTCGCGCATGGCGTTGCCGAATGCCTCGAGCGAACTTTCCACGTTGGAGCCCGTCATCGCGCCGATGCGCGCAAACGCCCAATTGGTGGCGGCGCCGTAGTTCAGTACCCGGCCTCGCCGCGCCTGGCGCTCGTACCAGGAGCCGACCGGCAGCACGCCGGCTTCGAGATCGAGCGTCGTCGTCACGCCATCGAACGCCTGCATGCGGTCGGCGGGGATCGACTGGCCATGGGCGTGCAAATCGATGAAGCCGGGCGCCACCACCAGCCCGGTCGCGTCGATCACGCGCTCGGCGCCGCCGAGCGAGGAGCCGACCGCGGCGATCTTGCCGTCCACCACCGCCACATCGCCAACGGAGTCCATTCCGCTCGCGGGATCCACCACCCGGCCGCCAGAGATCACCAAACCGCTCATACCGTCACTCCGCCAAGCTCATGCCAATGCCCCCAAAGGCCCGGCAGCAGCTTCGGAGGCGGAGACCGGGCGCATCGCGCACGTCCGATGCGCATCAAGGCAGATTCTCTGGTGGACCACCACCACCGCTGAAGCCGATGCAGATTGCTGCATGTCGTGGCCGGGGGCTCCGGCTCTGCTCTTCGCGCTGACCGTTCCGCAAGCCAGGCGTGATCCTGCGCACGCCATCGCGTCCACGGTGCCGCGCTCGCGCAAGTCACAGCGCTTGCTGATCTGCCGTTGTGGCTGCGGAGGCTGCCACCGGAAACGTTCGTGCGTCCGAAGCCAGATCCCAACTAATGGCTTGCGCTGGACGAGCAGGCACCCATCGACGCCGCGATGGATTACCATCGCCGCGCCGGGATCCGCCTGCCGAGGGCGGAAGCGCACGCGAACTTTTACGCCATCGTCGAGAGCCAGATTGCCGATGCCGAGTTGCCAGTGCGAGGCACGGTGGAGCGACTGATGGCAGAGGGGATTGATCGTCATGAAGCCATTCACGCGGTCGGCTCCGTGCTCCGGACAGATGCAGGACTGATCAGCAGTTCAGTGCGGGCGACGCTACCCCCGGCAGGATGTCCGGCGAGGATCCGAATGTGGCTTGTTCGCCGGATGGAGGCTCTGACTGCCGAACAGTGGCGTCGGCCCCGCTGAGCCACGCGCGAGACGCGTTCTCGAAAATGGCGCTCCCTAGGGGAATCGAACCCCTGTTTCAGCCTTGAGAGGGCCGCGTCCTAACCGCTAGACGAAGGGAGCGTGAGGGCTAGCCAATAGCCTCGAAATTTGTCCGCTGCAAGGACCGAACCGCCGTTTTACGGCTCATTGGCAAATTTCAGCTTTCCGGCCGGCCTCAAGGTGTGGGCGTCGAAGGTGCGGATCTCGATGACGCCGCCGATATCGAGCGTGACCAACAGGCGATCGCCGGCAATCCCGGTGGAGACGATTTTGGCCCCCTTCGGCAGCGTCGCGGTGACGTCGCTCCCGGCATCAGGCGCCCTTCCCTCCGACTTGAAAAGGCGGTAGCCCACCGCGATCAGGACGGCGCAGATGGCCAGCGCCGAGGTCAACCCCGCGATCAGCATCATCCGCCGCACCCGCGCAAACAGCGCGGCCTGCTCGGGGCTCGGTTCGGGAACAGCGGTATCAGACGTCGTCATGGAAAGTTTTGGCTCTGCGCAAAGGTTGGAAGTCGTGGTCGAGGGCGACGAGGGCTCGGCCCGGCTCGACCGCGTGCTGGCGGCGCGCCTTCCCGACCTGTCGCGATCAAGGCTGAAAGCCCTGATTTTGGCGGGCGCCGTGAGCCTGAAGGCCGCCGAGGTCCGCGACCCCGCTTATCACGTCAGTTCAGGCGATACGATCATAATCCACGTGCCGGAGGCAGCCCCGCCGGAGCCGAAGGGCGAGGATATCGCCCTCGATATCGTGTTCGAGGACGACGACATCGTCGTCATCAACAAGCCGAAGGGGCTGGTGGTGCACCCAGCCGCCGGCCACGAGACCGGCACGTTGGTGAACGCGCTGATCGCCCATTGCGGTACCTCGCTGTCCGGGATCGGCGGTGTGCGCCGGCCCGGCATCGTGCACCGGCTCGACAAAGACACGACCGGGCTGATGGTGGTCGCCAAGAACGATCTCGCGCACGCCTCGCTCACCGCCCAATTCGCCGACCATGGTCGCACCGGGCCAATGCGGCGAGGCTATATGGCGTTCGCCTGGGGACTGCCCGGCCGCCATCGCGGCACCATCGATGCGCCGATCGACCGCCATCCCCATGCGCGGGAAAAGATGGCGGTGCGGCAGGGCGGCCGCGAAGCGGTGACGCATTGGGAGCTTTTGCAGAGTTTTACCGGGCGCGATGGCAAGCCGGTCGCGGCGCTGCTCGCATGCGAGCTCGAGACCGGAAGGACCCACCAGATCCGCGTCCACCTCGCCCATATCGGCCATCCCCTGATGGGCGACGCCGTCTATGGCCCGCATTTCAAGACCAAGGCGAACCAGCTGGGCCAGGAGTCGCAAGGGGCCCTGACGGCGCTTGGACGACAAGCCTTGCATGCTTATTTGCTGGTACTAGAGCACCCCCGAACCGGAGAACTTCTTCACTGGGAGGCCGGCTTGCCGGAGGATTTGCTTCTCCTGGAAAGCGTGCTGAAAGCGGCGCTATGACGCAGGGACTTTGAGAAAGTCCTTACCTTACAAAAAGTTATAGCTGCCACACGGGGACGTGACGTCAGCAATCCTTCCCTTTTTGTCCCCTCATGGAGTATATTGCGCCTGCTTTGGAAGTGACCAACTGGAACATCGCAGCTACGACCGGCTTTAACCAAGCGGTCGTCTGCCTGGCCCGCCGCTATCGGGGGCCTGAACCTTGGAGGGCTTCAACATGGCCCGTACCGCTGCTTTGCCGGTCCTTAACGGAGAATCCGGCCTTTCTCGCTACCTCGGCGAAATCCGCAAGTTCCCGATGCTGGAACCCCAGCAGGAATACATGCTCGCCAAGCGCTGGCGTGAACACGATGATCGCGACGCTGCACACCAGCTCGTCACCAGCCATCTCCGGCTCGTGGCCAAGATCGCCATGGGCTATCGCGGCTACGGCTTGCCGATCTCCGAGGTCGTCTCGGAAGGCAACGTCGGCCTGATGCAGGCGGTGAAGCGTTTCGAGCCCGAGAAGGGCTTTCGTCTCGCCACCTACGCGATGTGGTGGATCAAGGCGTCGATTCAAGAGTACATCCTGCGTTCCTGGTCGCTCGTAAAAATGGGCACCACCGCGAACCAGAAGAAGCTGTTCTTCAACCTGCGCAAGGCGAAGAGCAAGATCAACGCGCTGGATGAGGGCGATCTTCGCCCCGACCAGGTGAGGGTCATTGCCAAGCGCCTCGGCGTCACGGATCAGGACGTGATCGACATGAACCGCCGCCTCGGTGGCGACGCGTCGCTCAACGCACCGATCCGCGACGACGGCGAAGCCGGCGAATGGCAGGACTGGCTGGTCGACAATTCGCCCAACCAGGAAGCCATGCTGGCCGAGCACGAGGAATATGACGAACGCCGCGACGCCCTGAACGGCGCCATGGGCGTGCTCAACCCGCGCGAACGCCGCATCTTCGAGGCCCGTCGCCTCGCCGATGAGCCGATGACGCTGGAAGACCTTGCCGCCGAGTTTGGCGTGTCGCGCGAGCGCGTCCGCCAAATCGAGGTCCGCGCCTTCGAGAAGGTGCAGTCCGCAGTCAAGGGCACAATTGCAAAGGCCGAACAGGCCGCGCTGGAAGCCGCGCATTGAGCGTGGCTTTTCGAGCGCCAGATATTGGCGGATCGACGAGACAGGAAAGCCGGCGGCAACGCCGGCTTTTTTGTCGTGTGTGACGAACTGCGGCTTGTTCGCGGGACACGCCGGCGTCTTGAACGTAAGCGACGGGGCAGCCGACCAATGACCAAGCCATATTCGCAGAACGGACACACGCCGTGTCGATCATCCTGCAATCCACCGTCGGCGGCTTTTCCGCCCAGTTCATGCGCAAGCTGCCGCTGCTCGAGCAGGCCATGCGCGATCGCGGGCTCGAGCCCGGCGAGTTCGTGATCTCCAAGGACCATGCCTCGACTTCGACGATTCCCATCATGGAGCCGTTCTTCTTTAATTACTGCGTCTCCTTCGGCGAGGAAGAATTCACCGTCACCGAGCCGAACGACATGGTGTTCCTGGATTACTTCCTCAATCGCGTGCTGGCCTCGGGCGGCCCGCCGGAATTGCCCCGGCAGGCAGGATCGATCCGGCGCTTGTTCGGCTGGATGACGCAGCCGGTATGACGCGCTGTCGTTACTCCCCCCAGGTCCTCGCCAGCGTCGCGAGCCAGCAGCCTTCGCAATAGCGGGCGTCCTTGTAGTCGATCCAGTTGTGGGCATAGACGTGGTCGAGCGGGATGCCGTAGCGCGCGCGCAAGACCTGGACCAGGATCTTCCAGGCCGCGACCTGGGCCGCGGTCGGGCCGATCGTCACATCCGGATAGTTGCCGGCGAACTCGACGCCGATCGAATTGTCGCGCACGACCTGATGATAGGTCACGCTGTTGTCGATGTATTTGTTGTCGTTGCGGTTGGCGCCGTCGGTGTGGGTCGGCACCAGATTGTCCGCGACCGACCAGTAGACCGTGCCGTCGGTCTCGACCCAGACCATTACGCCGCGCCGGGTCGGATTCTTCGACTGCGCCTCGGCGCCGCCACGCGCCGAGCCCGTCGGCCCCTCGGTCTGGTGAACGATGATGTTGCGCCAGGCATGCGCGCTCGCGACATCGCCCCACGGCGAAAGCCAGACGATCTTCAGTCCGGGAAAGTCGGGCGTGCCGGTGCTACGCGCGAGCCTGGCGAGTTCGGCGTCAATTGCATCGGCGGGGGCGATCACAACGAGGGCGGCGAATACCGCCGCGAGCAGGCGAGGCATCATCAGAGGGGTCCAACAACGAACCCCAACCTAGCAGGGTTTACGCGATTTTGCGCGAGACCTCGACGTCACAGGCCGGTTCGGGCGAGAGCGGAGGGGCCGGATCGTAGATCGCAAAATCGTTCTTGCCGTTTTTCTTGGCGTCGTAGAGCGCATGATCGGCGTGAGCGATCAGCCTGTCCGGGAATTGGCTGATGCCGCGGTCCCATTCCGCAACGCCGATCGAGATCGCGATCGGGATGTCGTTGCCGGTGCAGCCGGCGGCGTCCTGGCGGCAGACATCGAGGATACGGCGGGCGATCAGCGCCCCCTCGCGCAAGGAGGAGGACGGCAGCACGACGCAAAACTCGTCGCCACCGGTGCGCGCAAGCATATCGCCGGGCCGCAAGCGCGTCTGCGCCATCAGGGTGAAATGCTGGAGACAGGCATCACCGGCCGCGTGGCCATAGGTGTCGTTGATGGTCTTGAAGCCGTCGAGGTCGATCACCAGCAGCGAAAACGGCTCGCCGCTGCGCTCCGAACGGGCGCATTCCTCGGACAGGCGCTGCAACAGATGCCGACGGTTGGCGACGCCGGTGAGATCGTCGAGCAGAGCGAGGTCAGCAACCTCGTTGCGCAAGCGGTCCATTGCCATCAGCAGGAAGCCGAAATTGAGCGTCATGGTCAGGAACAGCAGCACCAGCACCATGACGGCATGGGCCTGGCTGCCCGCGACCGCCGAGAAATCGCCGCCTAGCGAATTGCCGACCGCACGCGCCACGAAGATCGCAATGATCGTGAGAATGACGATACCGGACAGCCGGGCACCCGGGCTGGCGCGGCCTTCCGGCGGCGACAGCAGCAGACGCAGTGACAGCACCAGCGGCAAGCCCTGCCCGACCGTGTAGCTGAGCATGCGCAGCTGCAGCTGGTCGAAGCCGATCTTGAACAGCGCGACGCCGGCGAGGCTCGCGATTGCAGTCACGGCCATGAGGCGCAGATGGACCGGCCGGTCATAGAAACGCTGAATGCCCATGGCGGCGAGGCAACTCGCCGCGATGATGCCTGCAGCGCCAAACAGAAGCGGCAGCGGAGAATCGATGAACAGGCGGATCAGCGCCGTCATCGCGCCGGCCGCACCGACGAATGCCGACGCCATCCAGTACCGCGCCGCCTCGAATTTCGGATAGGAGCGCGTCACATAAGCCCAGATCAGGCCGAGCGCCGAGAAGTTGACGACGAACACCATCCAAAGCGTTGGTACGTTCAGCATGGCGCGCGCGGCGCGCACATCGTCCCGCCCCCCGTCACCGGCAGAAGTTCGTCCATGACCCGTCCCCGTGTTCTTGCGGAGGATCATGCGCGGGTTGCACTTAACGGAACCTCACTGCGATCGTCGAAAGCGCGCCTTTGGTTTTGGATTCATGAACGCCGCCTCTCGATTATCGGATCGTTAGGCACGTCCGATCACTCGATGCGCGGTCGGGTCACCGCGCCTCGCGATGCGGATTCGCCGGCTAAAATCACCTGAAAATGCATCTGAGCTGTGGATAAGCGGATGACGCAGATGTGACAGCACGGGGCAGCGCCGCGCGAATCTGCTGAGTTTGTCATCGAGGATGTTGCGAGGCTGGCCCTCCGCCGAGCGTTCCTCGTGTCGCGTTTAACCATGAACCCTTGAGAGGATACTATGGCTAAGAAAGCGAAGAAGGCGAAGAAGGCGACGAAGAAAAAGGCCAAGAAGGCCGCGAAGAAGAAGTAGCGCAGCAATTATTTGCCCGGGTGGAGCGTGCTCCGCCCGGGCGTCGGGCAAGGCTGAGAGAATTTGAACATGGCGGGCGCGAGGCCCGCTTTTTTATTGGTTACCGCTCGGCGAAGGCGAGCTTGGCACCCAGCAGCGCGAAACCGGCCGCAAACGAGCGGCGCAGCCAGGCCATCACGGCGGGACGGGAAATGACGCGCTCGCGCACGGATGCCGCGCAGACACCGTAGATGACGAACACCACGAAGGTCATGGCCATGAAGGCGCCGCTCAATTCCAGCATCCGCGCCAGCACATGCGTCTCGTCCACCGCGATGAACTGCGGCAGGAAGGCGAGGAAGAAGATCGAGAGCTTCGGGTTGAGAATGTTGATCAGAAAGCCCGTGACGATGACGCGGCCGCTCGAACGCTCCTTGATCCCAGCATCGACCGCAAGCGCACCGGTTTCACGCAGCGCCTGCCAGGACATGTAGAGCAGATAAGCGACGCCGCACCATTTCAGGGCAGCGAAGGCGAGCGCACTGGTGTGCAGCACGGCGGCCAAGCCAAGCATCGCAGCACAGATGTGCGGCACGATCCCGAGCGTGCAGCCGAACGCTGCGGCCATGCTGGCGCGGGAGCCGCGCGTCAACGCCGCAGCCAGCGTGTAGAGCACGCCGGTGCCGGGCGATGCGACGACGATCAGCGAGGTGAGCAGGAAGGACCAGGACATGCCTCGTCCTTATCATTCACGGCGCTTACGGAGAAGTCACGACGCGGTCAGCGAGGCGCGAACACGCCTCAGTTCAGCTGGGCGATCTCGGCTTCCCGCAGCACGTCGAGCGGCGCCCATGGCTTGGCCCAGAACTTGGCGCCGTCGGGCAATGGCTGGACCAGAGGACGGCCCGAGGTGACGACGACATCGAGCTTCGGATTGCGCCCCTTGGCGACGTGGGCCAGCTCGACGCCGCTCATGCGGCCGGCGAGCTGCACGTCGGTCAACATCAGGCAGAGCGCGCCGGCGTTCTTGTCCAGCACGAGCTCGGCGGCTTCCGCGCTTTCGCACTGGATGACCTGATACCCGCTTTCCTCGAGGAGGAGACACAGCATCTCCCGCTGCTTGGCGTCGTCCTCAACGATCAACGCGGTCGCTTGAAATGGTTGTGCCTGTCCCATGGGGCTGCTCCAGATGTTCGCATCCTCGTAAGTGTGGTGGGTTAAGGACGGAAGGTGCGATATGGTTCGGTTCCAATCCGAAGAAAAGTAAATCCTGGTTCCCAGCGCGGCCTTGACGGCAGGCATCAATCACGATGATCGGCTCGGTCGTGCGCCGACATCTGTTACTGCCCCATCAGCCGGTCGGCAAAATACCCGATCGTCTTGCGATAGATCACCGCCCTGTTCCACTCTCGCATCGCTTCGAAATTGGCGGAGCCTTCCCCATAGGGCTGGCCCATCCTGAAGCCGTTCGTGTGCAGCAGGTTCGCGGTCGAGGCGAGCACGTCGGCGACGCTGTGGCGGAGATCGACATGGCCGTCGCCGTCGAAATCGACGCCGTATTTGATGTAGGACGACGGCAGGAACTGGGTCTGGCCGATCTCGCCGGCATAGGCGCCGATCAGATCGCGCAGCGGCAGGTCGCCGCGCTGCACGATCTTGAGCGCGGCGAGCAGCTCGCCCTGGAACAGCTCGGTGCGGCGGCAATCATGCGCGAGCGTCGTCAGCGTGCGGATCACCGGCAGCTTGCCCATGTCGCCCTTGCCGAAATCGCTCTCCAGCCCCCAGATCGCAACCAGGATCTGCCGGGGCACGCCGAACTGCTGCTCGATGCGCGAGAGCAGCGCGGCATGGCGCTGCAGCAGCGCGCGACCGCCATTGATGCGGCCGGCGCCGACGCGGGTCGAGACATACTGCTCGAAGCTCTTGTTGAAGGTGTAGCGCTGGCGGCGGTCGAAGGCGAGCACGGCGCCATCCTGGGTGATGCCGCTGAATGCCGCGCTGGTCACGCCCGCCGAGACGCCGGCGGCCTGCGCCTCCGCAGCCATGCCGGCGACGAAGCTGTTGAAGTCGCCGCCGCAACGTGCGGCCTCGGCCGGCCCGCCGACGAGACAAACGACGGCGGCGGCGGCGACAAGCGATCTCAACATGCCGAAAATTCCTCATGCGCGGGCGTGAACAGCTGGTGATCATGCCCGGGAACGGGAGTCGCGTCAAAGCGACACAGGACCGATCATATCTGATCCCGCGATCAACGACGCCGAAACCAAAGCCGAAAAACAACCCCATGCACAGTAGGAGCACGACAGATCAGCGCCTGCGCTTTTTCCGAATCACGCTTGACCCGTCGGGCAAAACAGCGGTATTGTGCTGGCATCGCAGACTCCGGCGTTGGCGCCTGCCCGCGCCGCGTCCGGAACAGCATCGTGCATCCACCATCATGCCGACGACACGGGGATTCCGCTGCGCAAGGTCGCGGCCCCGCAACTCGGCCACCACGCGCGCCTTCTCGCTGCGCCTCCAGAGCGCGGCAGGATGAACAAACGATTTCGACATCTCGAACATCTGCTTTTCGAAATTGCGGGAACCCACCATGACATCTGCCGCATCTGATGCGCCGCTGCGACATCATGGCCACAACGATTTGCCTTGCCATGCCACAGCGCAAGCGATATTCTTCTATCTCAGGTTGTTGCCCTGCCAGCCCCGGGCGACGCCGACGACCGAAATAAACGGCGGGCTTTATGGCCCGCCGTTTATCGAGGCGAAGGCCGATCGCGGCACGTTCGGCCGCTCCCAAAAACAAGCGCAATCAGGCGGTTGCACGGCCAGCCCACCGGCGCGTCTGCCGCAACGCGGATTCCGACATCCGCGCGAAGTCATTTGACTGCGGCGCCCTGATCGACGACAAGCCGCCATGGCCAAAAAACCCGGAACCAATCCGAAGGGCGAGTTCGCCTTTTTCAACGTCGTCTACGAAGACGGCTCCCAACGCTCCAACCGCCGCGTGCCCTCCGAGCTGCTTGGCGGCCCCGACGGCGACGAACCCGCGCGCAACTACATCATGGAGCAGGACCGCGAGATCGCGGAAAAGAGCGGACGACCGGCCCTTGAGATCGAGCGGATCGAGCGGGTCGGGGCGAAGAAGAAGTAGGCTTCGGCCCTATCCGCGTCATTGCGGGTTAAGCTAGGCCGATCCGCACTTGATGTAACGAAATCCATAGACGCGCTTGTAGAGATGGACGGCCGAGCAGACCGGATTTGCTCAACCTGAGTTCTTTCGCATTTTTGACCCACACCGGACTCTGGAGCCGGCCGCTATGGAGTGTAACGAGGGTTCATGTCCCTAAGCCGCCCGAACTGAACTTAGGAATCTGCCGACCTCCAGCTTCAGCCGATTGCTGTCATGCGAGAGCGACTGGGCAGCCGACAACAGCTGAGACGACGCCGAACCTGTTTCGTTCGCCCCTTGCTGCACGTCGGTGATGTGGGTCGAGACACTGTGCGTGCCCTCAGCGGCGTGCTGCACGTTCCGCGAAATTTCCTGCGTGGCAGCACCTTGCTCTTCAACCGCCGCAGCAATAGTCGATGAGATTTCGGAAAGCCGCTCGATAGTTCCGCTGATTTGCCGGATCGCGGCAACCGATTCGTCAGTTGCGCCCTGGATGGACGTAATTTGCTGACCGATTTCTCCAGTCGCCTTTGCAGTCTGTTCCGCAAGCGCTTTTACCTCGGAGGCCACAACAGCAAAGCCGCGTCCGGCATCGCCCGCGCGTGCTGCCTCAATGGTAGCATTCAGCGCGAGCAGATTCGTTTGGCCCGCGATTGTGTTGATCAATTCCACGACGTCGCCGATACGAGATGCGGCTTTCGACAGCGTGCCGACGCGTTCATTGGTGGCCCGAGCCTGCTGCACGGCCTCATTGGCGACTCGCGCAGACTCCTGAACTTGTCGGCCTATTTCATTGATTGAGGATGACAGTTCTTCACTTGCCGAAGCAACGGACTGCACATTTGTGGAGGCTTCTTCGGAGGCAGACGCAACCATCGTCGTCAATTTCTGCGATCGCTCGGCAGTTCTTGTCAACGTTGAGGCGGAAGCTTCAAGCTCGGTCGAAGCTGTGGAGACGGTCTCGACGATTTCGCCAACAGCGCTTTCAAAAGCGTCAGCCAACTTGCGCATGTCGCGCTTGCGCTGCTCGGCCGCCGACTTCTCCGCCTCGGCCTGTGCATCCCGCATTCGTTCAGTCTCAATCGCGTTGTCCTTGAAAACCTGAACCGCACCGGCCATCTTGCCGATCTCGTCCTTGCGGTCGGCGCCGTCGATTGCAACGGCCCGGTCGCCGCCTGCCAGTCGCCTCATGACGTCCGTCATCGCCACGATTGGTTTCGAGATGCTGGTGATGATCAGGTATCCCATCAGAGCGCAAAGCGTGGCGGCTAGTGCCAACGCGCCCAAAATCCACGTCCGAGCAGAGCGGTAAACGTCGGCGCCCTTGTCCGCTTCTTTCTTGCCCGCATCCACATTGAAGGCGAGATCATCAGAGAATCCCTTGCGGACGGCCCTGAAATCCTCATTGAGCTTGCCGAGATAGAATTGCGCGGCCTCATCCCGACTCTTCCTCGCCAGCTCGGCGAGCTGCTTGCTGTCTTGCAGATAGGTCGCCCAGGCCCTTTTGAGGGGCTCCACGATAGCCAGTTCGGCCGATGTCGTGACCGTTGGCTCGTATTTCTTCCAGACCTGGTCGAATTCCTGGAGCGTCTCTCCTAT
Source organism: Bradyrhizobium sp. USDA 4472 (assembly GCF_054058595.1). NCBI lineage: Bacteria > Pseudomonadati > Pseudomonadota > Alphaproteobacteria > Hyphomicrobiales > Nitrobacteraceae > Bradyrhizobium > Bradyrhizobium sp. USDA 4472. The sequence goes on along the minus strand of NZ_JBSSAM010000001.1, from coordinate 3,820,372 downwards.
GAGGCCTTCCGTGCGAGCCACCTCGCTTGCACTTGACGCGAGGACCAACTGCCCCTGGCGGGCCCGCAGTTGCTCAGCGGATCTGGAGAGCGAGCCAAGCCATCCCGTCGCCGGCAGCCAGTTGTCGCGAACTTCGGCAGCGGAATCATTCACTGACGCAAGTCGATCAATGGCGAAGGCGCCTAGCCCTAGCGCCGTGAGCAGTACGATGGAGAATGCCAAGAGAACCTTGCTTCGGACCGAAATGTCTGAGAGGCGCATGAAACTGACCTACGGGGGTTGAATCTGCACAATTATGAGCCACCCTAAGCTCTCTTTCTTGAGTTCAGGTAAATCTTAGCATTAATTTTAAGCAAATGACGTTTTTCTAAGCAACCGTTGGAACGCCTGGCGAGGCGACCTGCTCCCCTTTGGTCACCTGCCTCTTGAGCCGCAATGAGATCAAAGTCGCGTTCTGGCCCCGAGGCTGCCCGCTCGTCCCGGGCGATGCGAAGCATCGTCCCGCGCGGCGGGTGAGAGTTTACGGTCTCACGTTGGCTAGCCCCCTCACCCGATTTGCACGCGACGATGCTTCGCATCGCGAGCGCAAATCGACCTCTCCCCGCTGGGGAGAGGCGTCAGGATCCGCGGCCGGCCTATCGACTCAATCCAAAGCCGCGATGCTCCAGCCGCACGCTCACCATCGTCCGCACCATCTGTTCCAGGCAAACAGCAGATCGGCAAACCGGTCGTAGACGAACCGCGTGACCGGCAGCGCCACGCGATTGCCTGACAGCGTCGCAAGCCACCCCTCGCCCGGTGTCATCCGCCACAGCGCAATCGCAACATCCGCGCCGACGATGAGCCGTCCGGCCTCATCGGTTGCGTGCAGGCGGCGCCTGATGTCGTCGAGCGAAGCGCCAAACCGCACCAGCGCATCGGGCTGCTCGTTGATGTCCTTGAACTCGACGGCCCCGCTGCGCACCAGCGCCAGCAGCTTGTTGCGCTGCCAGTCGATGCCGGCGTCGCAGACGGGGCAGCGGGTGTTGTACCAGACGGTGAGGTGGGGTGGCATCGATGCGCCTTTCGCGTCGGAAGTATAGTCCGAGAGAAAGCCAGGTAAACGTCTTCGGCTGAAGCTGTCGATACGAAGGCACAAAGAAGGAGCGGCCCGACCTAGGCCCGCCGAATTGTTCGGCGGCCTCGACGGCGACGAGCCCGCGCGCAACTTCATCAGGGAGCAGGACCGCGAGATCGCGGAGAAGAGCGGGCGGCCGGCGCTGGAGATCGAGCGGATCGAACGGGTTGGGGCGAAGAAGAAGATCCACGTCATTGCGAGCGCAGCGAAGCAATCCAGAAATGCGGGATGCGCGACAGAGCAGACCGGATTTTCTCAACCGAAGTTCTTCGCATGTTGACCCAAGCCGCTATTGCCTTCGAAGCAGATCACTCTGCTCAAGCCATCCCACGATCCTGATCGCACTCTTCTCTGCGGACAGTTCCGTAACGTCGATAATCTCCGCCACCGTCCAGCAGATTGGCTTCCATTCGCATGCTTGGCAGAGCCTGAGGGTCAACCAGCTTTCGAAGCACAGTACGTTGCGTTGACGCGATCCGGCGCACGTTCTCCTCTATCGAGCAATCCAACACGACATCACAAAGAGCAGTGCCGCGGGTATCAGCCATGGCTCGGATCGTTGCCCAGTTTTCAAGACCAAACGGTGTGTCGGCATACGCGCTGGTCAAAATGATTGGCAGTTTGGCAGGGGCTTTGCTGGCCCGATCAGAAGCAATGCTCCTGAGGCGCAAAATTGCTTGGCAATTTTGTCGCGAGCTCCTCGCAATGTCGGAGCGAGAGCCGGGCCAAAGAAAAACGGCGGGCTGTTGGCCCGCCGTTTACGTTCTGATTGAAACTCGTATCAATTATCCAAGAAGCTCCGCAGCTTCCGCGACCTTGACGGATGCTTCAGCTTCCGCAGCGCCTTCGCTTCGATCTGACGAATACGTTCGCGCGTCACCGAGAACTGCTGGCCCACTTCTTCCAGCGTGTGGTCGGTGTTCATGCCGATGCCGAAGCGCATGCGGAGCACGCGCTCTTCGCGCGGGGTGAGGGAGGCGAGCACGCGCGTGGTGGTTTCGCGCAGGTTCGACTGGATCGCGGCGTCGATCGGCAGGATCGCGTTCTTGTCCTCGATGAAGTCGCCGAGATGTGAATCCTCCTCGTCACCCACAGGGGTTTCGAGCGAGAGCGGCTCCTTGGCGATCTTGAGGACCTTGCGGACCTTTTCGAGCGGCATGCCGAGCTTTTCGGCGAGCTCTTCCGGGGTCGGCTCGCGGCCGATCTCGTTGAGCATCTGGCGGGATGTGCGCACGATCTTGTTGATCGTCTCGATCATGTGCACGGGGATGCGGATGGTACGGGCCTGGTCGGCGATCGAGCGCGTGATCGCCTGCCGGATCCACCACGTGGCGTAGGTCGAGAACTTGTAGCCGCGGCGGTATTCGAACTTGTCGACCGCCTTCATCAGGCCGATATTGCCTTCCTGGATCAGGTCGAGGAATTGCAGGCCGCGGTTGGTGTATTTCTTCGCGATCGAGATCACGAGACGGAGGTTGGCTTCCACCATCTCCTTCTTGGCCTGGCGTGCCTCGCGCTCGCCCTTCTGCACGGAGTGCACGATCTTGCGGAACTCGACGATCTCGAGGCCCGTCAGCGCCGCGAGCTGATGCACCTCGTGACGGAGATCCTTGATGCGGTCCTTCTCGTGGTGGACGAAGTTCTTCCAGCCCTTGGCCGAGAGTTTCGAGACGCGGTTGAGCCAGCGCGGATCGAGCTCCGAGCCGGTGTAGTTGCGCAGGAAGTCCTCGCGCGCGACGCCGTGGCTGTCGGCGAGGCGCATCAGGCGGCCCTCATGCGAAACGAGGCGCTTGTTGATGTCGTAGAGCTGCTCGACGAGGCTGTCGATACGGGCCTGGTTGAGGCGCAGCGACTTCACCTCGACGATGATCTCGTCCTTGAGCTTGCGGTACTTGCGCTCCTGGTGCGGCGACAGCGAGGGACCGTGCGAGGTGCTCTCGAGCTGGTTCTGGATGTCCTGCTCCTGAAGCTTGCGCAGCTTCTTGTAGCTCTCGGCGATCCTGTCGAAGATCTCGACGACCTTCGGCTTGAGCTCGGCCTCGATCGCCGCGAGCGACATCTGGTTCTCGAACTCGTCGTCCTCATCCATGTCGGCTTCGGCGGCGGCTTCGCCCGGATCCTTGTCCTCGCCGCCGGGACCGCCGGCGGCGGGCTGCGCGGCGCGGAACGGGGTCGGCGACGGCGGAGCCGCGGGCGGCGCGACATGCGCGGGCGCACCGGCGGCTGCGGCCTCGCCCTCGGCCGGCGCTTCGCCGTTCTCACCGACCGGACCCGCGATCATCGCAGTGTTCATGCCGGCCTTGGCATCGGGACCGGCATAGGTGGCTTCGAGATCGATGATGTCGCGAAGGAAGATCTTTCCTTCGTTCAATTCGTCGCGCCAGATGATGATGGCCTGGAAGGTCAGCGGGCTTTCGCAGAGGCCCGCGATCATCGCCTCGCGGCCGGCCTCGATGCGCTTGGCAATGGCGATTTCGCCTTCGCGGGAGAGCAGCTCGACCGTGCCCATCTCGCGCAGATACATGCGCACGGGATCGTCGGTGCGCTCGCCCGGCTCGCTCTTCTTGACCTCGGTGACGGCCTTCTGCGTGACCTCGACGAGCTCGTTGTCGGTCTCGTCCTCGCCCTCGTCCTTCTCTTCCTCGCCTTCAGAATCGTCGGCTTCGGTGACGTTGATGCCCATGTCCGAGAGCATGGACATGATGTCCTCGATCTGCTCGGGCGAGGTCTGGTCGGACGGCAAAACCTCGTTGAGCTGATCGAAGGTCACGAAGCCGCGCTTCTTGGCCTGCTTGATCATCTTCTTCACTGCCGCATCGGACAGATCGAGCAAGGGCGAGGGCGCGTCCTGGGAGTCCTTCTCCGGCGCGTCCGCTGCCTTGTCGTCCTTTTCCTTGTCCTTCGCCTGCAGCGTCTTTGCCTTGATGGCCATCCATTGCTCCTAAACGCGTTTCATGCAGACGTGCGCGCGCCCGCGTGAAATCACTTGAACCTGTTGCTCGACGCTCTCGCTTCGCCAGATCTCGACACGGAAAGGGCGGCGCGCACATCTCTCGCCACCCCGACCTCTCTCTCGCCGGATTTGCCTAACGCTTCGTGAGCCTCTTTGTCGCAGCGGATGCAGGTGAAGTGCCAACAGCGATTGCGCGGATTCATTCCTGACGCGTCTGTTCTGCCTGCGGCCGCCTGGTGGCCAAAGTGCTACAAGACCGTTAAGCCTCGATTAACCCTGTTTTTGCCGCCAAACCTCGGATTTGGCGAGTCTTTTAGCGGTACCTACCCCAGCCGTCCGCATGAATCTTTCATCACACGCTCTTCTGGAACCGGCCCGACAGCTCGCCAAAACCCTCGATCAGGGCCTCGGTACCGTCGACCTCGGCCAGTCGGGCCTTGACGTCACGCAGCCACGCCAAATTGGCCTCGCTGGGGTCCTCCCCCAAGGCCAGCTCGGCGTCCTTCAGCTCCCTAAGTAGTGAATGGTATTGCCGATGCAAGGCAACCAGCTGGTGCCAGGTCGCAAGAACGTCATCCCGCGCCGCGCCCTCGCGGGCGCCCCACACCGCCGCGGTGGTGATGCCGCCTTCAACCCTTTGAAGAACCTGAGAAAACCCGCCCCTTTCGAGGTCGCCGCGCATTTTCTCGGCCTGCTCGCCGGGGTCGGGGGAATGGTGATGGTCGTTGGCAAAAGCGGCGATGATGGCGGCCCGCAGCTTATGGGCCTCGGGATGGGCGAGCTCCAGGGCGGCCACCTCTTCGAGGTGATCGTGCAGCAGCCAGGGGTGGTTGATCAGGGATTGCAGGATCAGGGCCTCCCGGCGGGAGATTGCACTCCTTTGGCCGCGCATGATCGGGCTGGCCGCGAGCTGGGGGCTTGCCGCCTGGTAGGGACCTGACGGCAGCGGGATCGGGCCGGGCGCGCCGCGGCGGCCTCCGCCGAAACCTTGGTTGCCGAATCGATTCGCTCCCCCGCCGCGGGGCGGGAACGGACGACCGCCGCTTTGGCGGAAATTGCCCCTGCCGGCAAAGCCGCCGCGGCCGCCATCGGGGGCGAAGGTGCGCTGCAGCCGCTCGACGAAATCGTCGCGATAATAGCGCCTGACAACCTCGTCGCGGATGCCGTTGGACAAGTCCCTGATGCGCGCTTCCAGCGCGGCGCGGCGCTCGGGCGTTGCGAAATTGCCGCCTTCGAGTTCGCGCGACCACAGCATGTCGGCGAGCGGACGCGCCGCCGCGATCACCTCCTCGATCGCGCCGCGACCGCCGGAGCGTGCGAGATCGTCGGGGTCCTGCCCCTCGGGAAGCAGCGCAAAACGCAGGCTCTTGCCTGGCGCGAGAAACGGCAAGGCAAGGTCCGCAGCACGATAGGCCGCCTTCTGTCCGGCGCGGTCGCCGTCGAAGCAGAGGATCGGCTCGTCCGCCATCTTCCAGAGCAGCGCGAGCTGGCTTTCCGTCAACGCAGTGCCGAGCGGCGCGACGGCGCCCGGAAAACCCGCGGTGACCATGGCGATGACGTCGACATAGCCTTCGACCACGATCAGCGCGCTGCCGTCATGGGTGGCTTTGCGCGCGGTCTGGTGATTGTAGAGATTGTCGCCCTTGTGGAAGAGCGGCGTCTCCGGCGAATTCAGGTATTTGGCCGGAACGTCCTTCTCCAGCGCGCGTCCGCCGAAGGCGATGACGCGGCCGCGGATGTCCGTGATCGGAAACATCACGCGATCGCGGAAGCGATCGTAGGGCACGGGAATGTCGTCGCCGCCGATCAACAGGCCGGTCTCGACCATGTCCTCGACGGAGACGCCGAGCTTGCCGAGATGCTCCTTCAGCGCGAAGCGCTCGGGCGGCGGCGGCGCATAGCCGAGACGAAACTGCAATTGCGTCGCCGGCGAGATGGCGCGATCGGCGAGATAGCCCCGCGCCTTCGCACCGACGCGCGAGGCCAGCGTCTCCGAAAAGAACTTGGCGGCGAGCTCCATGACGTCATGCAGGGTGCGGCGGCGCTGCTCGTGGCGGGCGGCATCCGGCGTCCCTGCGGGCAGCGGCAGGCCCGCCATGCCGGCGAGCCGCTCGACCGCTTCGGCGAACGGCAGGCCGTCGGTCTCCATCACGAAGCTGATGATGTCGCCGTGCTTGCCGGAGGAGAAGTCGTGGTAAAAACCCTTCTGGTCGTTGACGTAGAAGGACGGTGTCTTCTCCTGCTGGAACGGCGAGAGCCCCTTCCACTCCCGCCCCGCCTTCTTCAGCTTGACGCGCTTGCCCACGACTTCGGAGACCGAAAGCCGGGCACGCAGCTCGTCGAGGAATTGGGGCGTGAAGCGCACGGCCATGGTGTAGCGCAATCCAGAGTGAGTCGGGCGAAGGGATCAGGGATATAGGTGCGGCCAGCCCAGAAGTCAGGTTTGCGCGGGTTATCCGGATTATTCGACCTATGCACAGGGTGTGGAAAGGCTTGAACCCCGTCCGGTTCCACGCTTCCATGGGTCATGTTCAGGACCTTTCGGGGCGGCCAGAGCGGGGGCTGGCGCGTGACCTCGATCTCGCCTGTCGCGGGCGAGCCCCTGCCTTTCATGCCGGCGCTGTCGGTGATCGACGGCGACGCCGTCGCGCTGCCGCTGGTGCCCTCGCGCAATGCGTGGCGCCTGGTCGGGGCACCGAGCAACTTGCGCTACACCGAACGGCCCGAGCAGCAGCAGCTCGAGAGCGTGCAGGCCGGCCTCGGCCGGTGGGAGGCGACCTGCGCGGCACTGATCCCGATCCGCAAATCGCAGGCGTGGTGGGGGCTGACGCAGGAAGAGCGGCGCAAGATATTCGAAGACAAGTCGCACCACATCGCGAGCAGCCTTCGCTTCCTGCCCGCCATCGCGCGCCAGCTCTATCACTGCCGCGATCTCGGCGAGCCCTTCGATTTCCTGACCTGGTTCGAATTCGCGCCCGCGCACGCCTCGCTGTTCGAGGAGCTGGTGGGGATGCTCAGGGAGACCGAGGAATGGAGCTATGTCGAACGCGAGGTCGATGTGCGCGTCGTGAAGGAAGTGTTGTCGGCTTGATGATCGAGATTGCATCTTCGATGCAATCCGACCTCTCCCCGCATGCGGGGCGAGGTGAAGACAGAAGCTGTTAGTGCTCCAGAAAGCGGCCGGAGGCGATGGGCGGCAGGCCGATCACCGGCCAGTTGTAGACATAGGTCCAAGCCTTCTCCGTGGCGCCATCGGCGCCGGTCACGTCGATCAGCATGCGCAGATATTCCGTCGGCTCCGGAAAGCCCTCGCCGCAGGCCTCGTACATGTCGAGCTCGCGCAGGAGCTCATCCCCCGCACGCAGGCGGAAGAGCTCACCGTACGCGCGCTCGGTCGGCGCGTCGGACAGCAGCAGTCCCGGATAATGCTTCACCAGAACGAGCCGGCCACGGCAGCTCGCCTCGCCCAGAAAATCCGCATGCTGCGCCAACAGCCGCGCCATCGGATGATCGAAGCCGCGCATCAGGGTGCCGTAGACGAAGAGACGATCGGAGGTCATGGGCGGTTCTATAGACTCTCCAGGCCGTCATTGCGAGCAGCTCCATCTAGAGAGCCGCCGCTTCCAGCTCCTCGCTGCGCTCCGCGGCCGAGACCACCCGGACGCTCACGTCCATGACATCGAAAGCGTCCCGGGCGCCGATATAGACGCCGTGCAGCGGGATCGCCTGTTGCGGGTCGCGCGCCACCGCGACGCGGATGAGATCGCGGGTGCCGACGATGCCGTTGGTCGGATCGAACTCGATCCAGCCCGCGCTCGGCAAATAGACCTGCACCCATGCATGGGTCGAGCCGCCGCCGACATGGCGCTGCGCGATGTCATCGGGCACGAAGACGTAGCCGGAGACGAAGCGCGCGGCGATGCCGAGCCGGCGCAGCGCCTCGATCATGAACAGCGCGTAATCGCGACAGGTGCCGGTGCCCCATCGCAACGTATCGCACGGGGCTTGCGTGCCCGGCTCGTGACGCCTGCGGTATTCGAACTGCTTGCGGATGGCGTGGGTGATGCGGCTCAGGATCGCGAACGTCGGCGACGGCACATCCTCATCGACGAAGCTACGCGCCCATGCCGCGATCTTGCCCTCGGGATCGGCGTATTGCGGCGTGATGTACTGGACGAGATCGGGCAATTCCGCATCGTCATAGACGAACGGATAGAAATAGGCGGGATCGTCAGGCGTCAGCGCGAAGTCTTCGACCGGATTGTGCGCGACGGTGACATGCCAGTCGAAAACCAGACGATCCGCGCGCGCGTCGAAATCGGCGATCGCGACGGAATTGCCGAATACGTCGTGAATCCAGCGCAACGACATCGGCTCGGGCGAGATCTTCAGCCTGGAGTCGAGCACGCGCAGATCATGGCCGTCGCTTGGACGCAGCATAAACCTGTGCTCGCCGAAGGCCACGGGACTGATGTAGCGATATTCGGTCTTGTGATGAATCGTCAGCAGCGGCATCGTCGGCAGATCATGGTGATGTTGGGCAGACCGAGTTGTCGATCGTATGCCCGATGTCCGGGGCGACTGCTTTATCGATAGGCAATCAGGATGGCTTTCAACACAGCCGGGGCTGCGGATCAACTCCTTGGAGAAGGCGATATTCCGCCAGTGCATGAGGTGAATGCGGAGGGGACATCGCCCTTCCTGCTCACATCGGACCATTACGGCCGCATTCTACCGCGCGCGCTCGGCGATCTCGGTATATCGGAAAGCGAGCTATCGCGGCATATCGGCTGGGACATCGGCATCGCCGGCGTCGCCGAACGGATGGCCAACATGCTCGACGCGCATCTGATCGCGCAGCGCTATTCGCGCCTCGTGATCGACTGCAACCGCCCGCCCGGCGTGGCGAGCTCGATTCCCGTGATATCGGAGGCGACGGCGATCCCGCGCAACGAAGGCATTTCCGAGAGCGAGCGCACGGCACGCCGGCGCGAGATCTTCGATCCCTATCATCAGCGCATCGACGCTGTGATCGACAGCCGCCTGCGTGACAAGCGGCCGACGATGCTGGTGTCGCTGCACAGCTTTACGCCCGTTTATGCCGGCGTCGCGCGGCCCTGGCACATCGGCGCCCTCTACAACCGCGACACCGTGCTGCCCAAACTCCTGCTGAAACATCTGCGTAGCGAGGGCGACCTCGTCGTCGGCGACAACGAGCCCTATGCGGCAAGCGATCTCACCGACTACACGATCCCCGTTCACGGCGAGGCGAGAGGTCTCGTCAACACCGGCATCGAGATCCGCCAGGATCTGATCGCCGATCAATCCGGCCAGCAGCAATGGGCCGAACGCCTGGCGCGGATTTTTGCGGAGATCGAGACGGAGCTGAAGCCGGGGCTGTTGGCCGGCTAGCCGCCGCGCCGTCCTGATGGCGCGACAGCTTACTTGCCCTTGCTCATCTGGCCCGGATCAGCGCCAGCCAGATGCCGCCGCCGATCATGAAGCCGCCGGAGACGCGCGACACCATGCGGGTACGGCGGGCCGAGAAAAAGCCGCGGACTTGACCGGCGAGCAGCGCATAGATCCCGTCCGTCATGCCGGCAAGCACCATGAAGGTGATCCCGAGCACCAGGACCTGCGACAGCTGATCCTTGCTCATGTCCATGAACTGCGGAATGAATGCGCCGAAGAACACCAGCAGCTTCGGGTTCGACAACGCCACGACAAAGCCCTGCAAGAGAAAGCCACCTCGAGGCGGCGGCGGCGGCTCATCAACGGAGACGCCCTCGACCGGAGAGCGGATCAGCTTGATGCCGAGCCAGACCAGGTAGGCAGCGCCCGCAAAGCGCACCCAGTTGAACCAATAGCCCATCGTCGCCATCAGCGTGGTGAGGCCGACCGCAAGGACGCCGATCGCGATCAACAAGCCCATCTGCACGCCGAGAATGTTGGTCAGCGCCGCGCGCGTGCCGTGGCGCAGGCCGTTGGCGATGACGATGGTGACGATCGGCCCCGGCAGCAGCGCGAGCGCAATGCAGGCGGCGACAAAGGCGAGATAGGCTTGCATGGACATCATGGGGAGAACTCGCTGATGGCGATTTGCCTGCATTAATGCATGGCACTCACTTTCCGTCCAGCGCCGCCGTCGCCCACGCCTTGATCTCCGGTGTGCGCAGGAACACGAGCGCGGCATGCTGCATCGCGCCGGCTTCGCCACGCCCCTGCACCGCCACGACCAAGAGATCGCAGCGGCGTGAGAGCGCGACGCCGATGGCGGCGTGGCTCGCCGCCTCATGGGTGGCGAGATCGTAGTGCCGCGCACGGCCATGCATCTCGCCCATGTGCACCGCCTCACCCGGCGCAGTGGCGCTAAAGCGCGGCGTGATCAGATCGATGTCGGCAACGCGATCGATCTCATCATCATCGGCAACGCCGCTCTCGCAGTTACAGAAGCCGCGCTTGGCGCGGACGTAGAGCTCGGCACCGTCGCAAGCACCGCCCCCGCAACGAAAGGCGCGGCCGGCAGGCCAGCCGTCGCGCGGGAACGGCCAGGCGAGCTCGCGCCAATGCTCCGAGGTTTGCGCTTGCGGTGACGCGAGCTGATAGGCGCCGACGCCCGATGCGCCGAGTGCGGCAAGGACGAGCGCGAATGCCGCCGCGGGCCGCATCGTCAGTTCTTCGGCAGGCCGGCGACGGCGCGGGCCGGCCCGGTCAGCTCGAGAATGTGCAGGCCGGTGTTGGCGCGATCGACGATATAGATGTAGCCGCGCTCGTCGGTCTCGACATTGTTGGTCTGGATCGCGACCTTGCAGCGTTCGCCGCCCTCGACCGGAATGCAGCGCTTGTCGGTCGCCTGCGTGATCGCCGGGATGAAATAGCCGACTTCCCTGGGATGATAGGGATCGCGGATGTCGAGCGCCCGCACGCCGGCATTGAAGAAGGCGATGAAGGCCATCTTCTTGTAATAGACCGGCGCCATGCTCTCGTTCGAGGAGTGCGAGCCGAACCGGCCGCCGCGCTGGCAGAACTGGCCGCTGGCCTCCGGCACGGTGTAGCTCGAGATCATCATGGGCCGCATCTCGGTGGTGACGTCGGCGAACCACACCATCTGCCGCGCTTCGCCGCATTCGTTCAAGATCGCCTCGTCGACGATCATGACGATGTCGCGGGTCTTGCCGTCCTTGTCCTCGGCGAATTCGGCGACGGGCATGTCGAGCATCGGAAACGTGGTGTGCGCGCCGTTGAACGCGGACATCGGCAGCCGCGAGATCTCGGGAGAGCGCAGATTGTCCGGCGTCGGCTCCTTCGGCCCATTCAGGAGCTTCTCGCGATCGACGATCTGCAAGATGCCGGCCTTGTCGGTGCCGTAGCCGAAATAAACGCGGTTGCCTGCGGGCCCGGTCGAGATCGGCCCGTGCAGTTCGGTCGGCACCGCGCCGGTCGAGCCGGGCTCCTGGCCGGGCAGGCCGAAGTCGCGGATTTTTTGCGGATGGGCGGGATCGGAGAGATCATAGACCTGCGTCATCCGCCTCGTGCGCCAGTCCGGCGCGCCCGAAACGAGATAGGCAATGCCGGTGTCGCATTCCCACCAGCTCTTGTGCGTGTCCTTCAAGCCACCGAGGCGCGTGACCAGCACGGGATTGGCGGGGTCGGCGACATTCCAGATCTCATGCGCCTCGCTGCCGAAGGTGCGCAGCATGTAGACCGCGTTGGGATCGGCCTTCGGCAAGCCCTTGCCATCGCACACCCGCACCATCTGTGCGCCGCCTGATTCGTACTTGCCTGGCTGGCCCGGCAGATGCCTGAGATATCTGGGATGCGCGGGATCGGTGACATCGACGATCGAGGTCCCGTTCGGCTCCGCTTGCCCGGTCATCGGATTGACGGGATCAGGCACGTCATCGGTGCCGCCGTGGTGGCCGATATAGGCGATCCAGCGGTCGCCCTGATGATGGATGGTCGGCTGATAGGCGCTTCGCGCCTGAAGATCGTTGGTGCCGACCAGTTTCATGTTGGACGCCTCGGGCGGCGCCCCGATCGTCTGCTTCTGTGCGTGGACCAAGGCGCTGCCGGCGAAAAGGACGAGGGCGGCAGCAGTCAGGACGCAACGGAACATCAAAGTCCTCCCGGAACCAATCTGCGTTGGCTGAGATACGAGGCTAGCACAGCCATCTGCACGCGCCAAAGACATCATCTTGACATGCAACCATTTGGTTGCTTATTTATGGCTGACATGGATGAAGTCTTCAAAGCGCTCGCCGATGCATCGCGACGGTCGCTGCTGGACCGGCTTCACGCCAGGAACGGCCAGACGTTGAACGATCTTTGCGAAGGCCTGGAGATGACGCGCCAGGCGGTGGCAAAGCACCTGGTCATCCTCGAAGAGGCCAATCTGGTCACGACGATCAGGCATGGCCGCGAGAAGCTGCACTATCTCAACCCGGTGCCGATCCACCAGATCGGCGAGCGCTGGATCAGGAAATTCGAGCGCGGCAAGCTCGCCGCACTCGGCGAATTGAAACGCCAGCTGGAGAAGCGCGATGAGTAGGCCGCGATTCGTCTATGTCACCTCTATCGAGGACAGCCAGTTGCCCACCATTCCGCGCACGGCGCTCAACGACGGGTTCGACGCAAAATGAATCTCGATCAGTTCAATCCGCTGACCGTCTACACCATCTACATCGCCTCCACGCCGGAGAAGGTGTGGGAGGCACTGACCTCGGCCGAGTTCAGCAAGCAGTACTTCTTCGGCAACGCCGTCGAGGTCGAGCCGCGGCCTGGGGGCGCCTTCATCGTGCGCACGCCCGATGGCGCCCTGCATATCAGCGGCGAGGTGCTCGCCTACGATCCGCCGCGCAAGCTCGCAGTGACCTTCAACGTCAACTGGCCCGAGCTGATCGAGAAACTGGGGCCAACCCTCGTGAGCTACGACATCGAGCAGGTGGGCGATGCCGTGCGGCTCACCATGAGCGAAGGCCATGATCGTCCGCTCAGCGACGATATATTGTCGGGCGGCCGATCGGGCTGGCCCGCGATCCTGTCCAGTCTCAAGAGCCTGCTCGAGACCGGCAAGCCGCTCGTCGTCAAGCTCGGGCCGCCGCAGCGGATGCTGGATGCGCTCAAGGCGATGGGAATTGAGACGCCATAGAAGCGGCAATCTCCACCGTCACCGCAATGCGAGCAGAGGGGCCACGCCGAGATTGGCCGCGAACAGGCCTCGGTCGATCACGAAGATCCCGAGCATCGGACCTTTCAGCAGCCGCGCGGACGACGTCGCCGTCGCCGTGGTCCAGTAGAGCATGACGTTGTCGAGCAGCTCGTCCTTGTCAAAGATGTTTTCGGGATGACCGTCACAGTCGGTCCAGGCCCAGAATTTCTCCAGGATCCAGGCGGCCTGCCCGCTCGGCGAATCCGTCAGGCCATAGCCGAGCGTTTGCGGCCGCGTCGCTTGCTGCTTGGAATAGCCGGAGTCGAGATCGACATAATGCTTGAGGCCGGCGAGCGCGCGCTTCTCTTCCCCTGTCGGCTCACCCTCGATCTTCGGTGCCGTGTTGAAGGCGAGCGTGATGTGGATGCCGGCGCAATGTTCGGCGTCCTGTGCGCCGAGCGAGGTCGTCACCGCCGAGCCCCAATCGCCACCTTGGGCGCCGTAGCGCGCGTAACCCAGCCGGTCCATCAGCTTCGCCCAGGTCGCGGCGATGCGGTCGACGCCCCAGCCGGTGCTCTTGGGTTTTGCGGAGAAGCCAAAGCCCGGCAGCGAGGGACAGATCACGTGAAAGGCATCTTCGGGATTGCCGCCATGCGCGGCGGGATCGACCAGCGGCGCAATCACCTTCTGGAATTCGACGATCGAGCCGGGCCAGCCATGGGTGATGATCAGCGGAAGCGCGTTTGCCTCTTTCGAACGGACATGCAGGAAGTGGATATCGAGCCCGTCGATCTCGCTGATGAACTGATCGAAGCGATTGAGTTTTGCCTCGCGCCCCCGCCAGTCGTAACCGTCGGCCCAATAGGCGCAGATCTCCTGGATCCATTTCAGCGGCACGCCCTGGCTCCAGTCGTCGACCAGCTCGGCCTCGGGCCATCGCGTGCGGGCGAGGCGTGACTTGAGGTCGGAAAGGACGTCGTCGCTGATCGCGATACGGAACGGTTTGACGGCGGTCATCGGCGGCCTCCTCTTGTTCTTCTTGTCGAAGAGACTAGACCGGATCGGAGCCGCGACAAAGGTACTCATCCTCCCCTGGAGGGGTCCGAGACGAGCGTAGCTCGCTCGTGGATCGGTTCGCATCGAGCGAAGCGGCATGCGAACCGAGGTGGGGTGAGAGTCTCTCCCCGGAAGCGGAGCCCGAATGGAGAGATCACCCCACCCCGCTCGCGCTTTCCGCGATCGACCGTCCCCCTCCGGGGGAGGGGAAGCGGTTAGCCCGACAGCGCGGCCTTCACGAGACCGGATGCCTTGCCGAAATCCATCTGTCCGGCGTATTTCGCCCGCAACGCCGCGATCACCTTGCCCATGTCCTTCATGCCGGCGGCCCCGGTTTCAGTGATGGCGTTTGCGATCGCCTTCTGCACCTCATCCTCCGACATCTGCTTCGGCAGGTACGCCGAGATCACTGCGATCTCCTCGCGCTCTTGCGCGGCCAGCTCGGCGCGGCCCCCCTTGTCGTAGAGCTCGACCGCCTCCTGGCGCTGCTTGATCATCTTCTGGAGCACGGCGAGCAGGTCGGCGTCCGAGAGCGGCGGCTTGCCCTGGCCGCGGGCGTCGATGTCGGCGTTCTTGATGGTCGAATTGACCATGCGCAACGTGGAGAGCTTGCGCTCGTCCTTGGCCTTCATGGCCTCCTTGACCGCATTGTTGATGTCGTCGCGCAGCATGATCGTGATCCCTTCGAATATCCGAGGCCTGATCTAGGCCGTTCGCCGGAAAGAGGCCAGACCGAACCTTGCACGAGCGGTTCATTGTTTCCCGGCCGGCGGGCAAAATTGCCCAAAATTTCTCGAGCCAGCCTAAGTGCCTGAAGCGGCCCGTCAAATATGCAAAAACGCATGTGAATCCGCCGTTTCCCGCTTTGACGGGGGGGCGTGGGGGCCTTATGAAGCGGGCTCATGACACAACATGACAACGATCCTGCCTGGCCGGACCACAAACCGACCGCGCTCCTCGTGCTTGCCGATGGCACGGTGCTCGAAGGCTTTGGTCTCGGCGCCGAAGGCCACGCGGTCGGTGAAGTCTGCTTCAACACCGCGATGACCGGCTATGAAGAGATCCTCACCGATCCCTCCTATGCCGGCCAGCTCATCACCTTCACCTTCCCGCATGTCGGCAATGTCGGTACCAACGAGGAAGACATCGAGACCGTGAACATGGCCGCGACGCCTGGTGCGCGCGGCGTGATCCTGCGCACTGCGATCACCGATCCCTCGAATTACCGCGCCACCAAGCATCTCGACCAGTGGCTGAAGGCACGCGGCATCATCGGCCTCTCCGGCATCGACACCCGGGCGCTGACTGCGCTGATCCGCTCCAAGGGCATGCCCAACGCCGTGATCGCGCACGCCAAGGACGGCGAGTTCGACATGCATGGCCTCAAGGAGGAAGCGCGCGAATGGCCGGGCCTCGAGGGCATGGACCTCGTGCCGATGGTCACCTCCGGCCAGCGCTTCACCTGGGATGAGACGCCCTGGCTGTGGGACAAGGGCTTTGGCCGCCAGGAGAAGCCCGAGTTCAACGTCGTCGCGATCGACTACGGTATCAAGCGCAACATCCTGCGCCTGCTCGCCGGCGTCGGCTGCAAGGTGACGGTGGTGCCGGCGACGACCTCGTCCGAAGACATTCTGGGGATGAAGCCGGATGGTGTGTTCCTGTCGAACGGTCCGGGCGATCCGGCCGCCACAGGCAAGTACGCCGTGCCTGTGATCAAGGACGTCATCAAGTCGGGCACGCCGACCTTCGGCATTTGTCTCGGCCACCAGATGCTCGGCCTCGCAGTCGGCGCGAAGACGAAGAAAATGCATCAGGGCCATCACGGCGCCAATCATCCCGTCAAGGACGAGACCACCGGCAAGGTGGAGATCACCTCGATGAACCACGGCTTTGCCGTGGACGAGACGACGCTGCCTGATGGCGCGACGCAGACCCACATCTCGTTGTTCGACGGATCCAATTGCGGCATCCAGCTCGACGGCAAGCCGGTGTTCTCCGTGCAGTACCACCCCGAGGCCTCACCGGGTCCGCGCGACTCGCACTATTTGTTCCAGCGCTTCGCCGACCTGATGCGGCAGAAGAAGAGCGCGTAAGGCGCACGTGAGCAGGACGACGAGATCGAGCCCGGGCCATGTCCCGGGCTTTTTCGTCAAAGGAACGTCGTTTCACCCGCGCCGTTAATTCCTGTCACTTTCGCGCGGGAGCCCTGCCATGTCCGTCGTCCGCGACAACGCCGAGCCGCTTGCCATCGTGTTCGAGGACGACGGGCGCGTGCCGAACAACATCCTTCCGTTCCTGGTCTACCAGGGCGCGGTGGCGCTCGATCCGAAGCAGCCGGAACAGGCCATCGAAAACCTGTTCGCGACCAACGATTGGGGCGGCACCTGGCGCAATGGCGTTTACGACTATCTGCACTATCACGCGACGGTGCATGAGGTGCTCGGTGTCGCGCGCGGCCACGCCCGCGTTCGCTTCGGCGGCGATCACGGCCAGGAGCTGGACATCAAGGCCGGTGATGTCGTGATCCTGCCCGCCGGCACGGGGCATCAGTGCATCAAGGCGAGCGATGATTTCTGCGTGATCGGCGCCTATCCGCCGGGCAGCAAGATGGAGATCACGCGGCCGACGCCGGAGAACCACGCCAAGGCGCTGAAGACGATTCCAGAGGTGGCGCTGCCGCCAGCCGACCCGGTGACGGGCAAGCATGGCGCGCTGATGCGGTTGTGGCGATAGGACAAAGACGGTGCCGTAGGGTGGGTTAGCCGAAGGCGTAACCCACCACGGTATTTATCCGCGGAAACAGAAGAGGTCGGTTACGCCCTGCGATTGCGCTTTGCGCTATCGCAGGGCAAACCCACCCTACGGCAGCGCGCCCTTATGCCTCGTTGCCGCCCTCCTGCCGCGTCGCCTCGAACAAGAACCACGTCCGGCGTTCGGTCTCGTCAATGAAGACTTCCAGAATGCTGGCGCTGGCGACGTCGCCGGCGTCGTCGCAGACCTCGTGCGCCTTGCGCATCGCCGCCGCGACATGCTTGTTGTCCTGCATCAACTCGCGCAGCATTTCGCGCGGCGGGACGTAATCGTCGTCGTTGTCCTTGATGGTCTGGAGCTTGGCGACCTGGCCGATCGACCTCAGCGTGGTGCCGCCAATCTTGCGGACGCGCTCGGCCAGCTGGTCGGTGGTGGCGAAGATCTGGTCCGACTGCTCGTCGAGCAGCAAGTGATAATCGCGGAAATGCCGGCCGCTGATGTGCCAGTGGAAATTCTTGGTCTTCAGATACAGCGCGAACGCGTCGGCCAGAAGCACGTTGAGCGCTTCCGAAACCTTCTTGGTTGCCGCCGCGGGGAGATCGGTGGGGGTGTCGAGATCGGGCGAGACCTTGCTGGGGGCTTTGCTCACGGGAAACCTTCCTGTTAGGACGCAGACGTTGACGGCGGGCCGTCGCACCCCTAACGCAAGGCAGGCAACGCGGTTCCCCCTTGGGGAACCGTTGGGCGGGACACTATGGACGATTGGATCGACTACTACGACTCGACGCATACGATCTATGTCAGCAAGCTGCATCGCGACTTGCACTTCCAGATCATCGCGCGGGACATCATCGGTTACATCACCTCGCCGGAGGCGACCGTGCTGGACTATGCCTGCGGCGAGGCGCTGTCTGCGAGCCAGGTGGCGTCGGCCTGCGGCCAGCTGATCCTGGCCGAGCCCGCGCCCGGCGTGCGCGGCCGGCTGATCGCGCGCTTTGCCCCGAACACCAAGATCCGCGTCCGCTCGCTCGACGACGTCCGCAAGATGCAGGACCAGTCCATCGACCTCGTCGTGATGAACTCGGTCGCGCAATACATGACGGCGGAGGAGCTCGATGCCGCGCTCCTCAATATCAGGCGGATTTTGAAGCCATCGGGCAAGCTCGTGCTCGGCGATATCCTCCAGCCCCAGGTCGGCATGGTCAGGGACGTGACGGCGCTGCTCTCGTTCGGCCTGCGTCACGGCTTTTTGAAGGATGCATTGATCGGGTTGGTCAGCACCGCGCTATCAGACTACCGTCATCTGCGCACGCGCATCGGTCTCCAACGCTACAGCGAGGACGAGATCACCGCCAAGCTCAAGGCCGCCGGCTTCGCCAGCCAACGCGCCAACACCAATATCGGCCACAACCGCTGGCGTATGACCTTCATCGCAAGGCCGCCACTGGTGCGTTAAGCATAACCACCGCCTGAGGTGGCTTGTCGCACCCCGATCGGACATGATCGCCGCGGCCCGGTGGCGGAAGCGTCTACGCGAGAGCAGTGCATTGCTCTTCATCCTGGTTCAAATCCAGGCCGGGTCTCCACGCTTCGCCCTTTCGGGGCTACGCGTGGCGCAGCCAGCAAGACCCGAAGGGGCGAAGCGTGTCCGGCGTAGCTGGAGCGCAGCGCAAGCGAAGACGGACTCCCTCCCCGCGGCTCAGTCCGCCTCAACCGCATCGCACTCCGCAACCAGCTTTAGCCGCTCCGCGTCCTTCGCCGCTGACTTCAGCACCGCATCGAGCAGGCCCGGAAAGCGCGCCTCCAAATCGTCGCGGCGCAGCCGCATGAAGCGGTTCGTGCCTGCCACACGCGTCTGCATCAGCCCGCAATCGCGCAGCTTTGCGAAGTGATAGGTGAGGTTCGACTTGGCGGAGAGCCCATTGAAGTCGCCGCAGCGAAGCTCGCTGCTGACACGTTCCTGCTGGGCGAGCTGATAAACGATCGCCAATCGGATCGGATCGCTCAGACAATCCAGAACCAGCGGCAGTTCGATCTGCTCGCGGGTGGGGTGGGGAAGCGTGCGGCTCATGATTTCCGAATCATAGCGATAACACCGGGATGTTCAATAGTTCTTGAACCAATTGACTCCTAAATCGCCATGTTCGATGGTTCAATAATCATTGAACATAAGGATTGCTTCCGATGAGCGTCATCTGGCTGGCCCTCGCGGCCTTTGCGATCGGCACCGAAGGCTTTGTCATTGCTGGGCTTTTGCCGGCGATCGCCAATGATCTCTCGATTTCGGTCGCCGCCGCCGGCCAACTGGTCACCGCATACGCCCTCACCTATGCCGTGGGCTCGCCGATCCTCGCGGTGACGCTGAACAACATCGACCGCCGAATGGTGCTGGCGCTCGCGCTGTCGACCTTCATCGCCGGAAACGTCGCGGCAGTGGTGGCGTCCAACTACGCCCTGCTGCTGGCCTCGCGGATGCTGATGGCGTTGGGATCCGGACTGTGCATGCCGACGGCGCTCGCCGTCTCGGTTGCGGTCGCCTCGCCCGAACGGCGTGGCCGGGCGGTGGCGCTGGTCACCTCGGGCCTGACCATCGCTACCGTCGTCGGAGTCCCCGTCGGCAATCTCGTTGGCAGCCTGTTCGGCTGGCGCGCGACCTTTGCGATGGTCGCCGTGATCAGCGCGGCCGCGCTCGCCGGCCTGCTGCTCGGCCTGCCCCGCGGCCTGCCGCGCAACACGGCCTCCCTCAGCGAACGGCTGGCGCTGGCACGTCACAGCAATGTTTTGATCGCTCTGCTCATCACGATTTTATGGGCGCTCGGTGGCTTCACCGTATTCACCTATTTCGCGGTGCCGCTGCGCGGCCTCGGCTTCGATGCCTCGCAAATCAGCCTTGCCCTGCTGGTGTTCGGCGGCGCGGCCGCGATCGGGAACATGCTCGGCGGTGTGCTTGCGGACCGGCTCGGAACGCTCGCAACCGCAGCTCTCGGGCTCTGCGGCATGGCCGGCGCGCTGATCCTGCACTCGCTGGTGCTGAAGCTGATGCCCGCCCAGGCGCACTATGCGGTGCTGGGCGCGATCTTCCTCTGGGGCATTTCGGGCTGGGCGTTCTATCCAGCCCAGATCGCGAGCCTGATCCGGATCGAGCCGCAGGCCTCGATGATCGCCCTCTCGCTCAACGCTTCCGCGATGTATCTCGGCTTCGCCATTGGCGGCGCGCTGGGCGGCACGGTGCTGGCGACCCTCTCGCCAAACGACCTCGGCTGGATCGGTGGATCAAGCGTTGCGGCGTCGCTTCTGGTGCATCTCGCCCGAGGCTGGCAGGCGCGGCCAAAACCCGTCAAAATTGCCGGTTGATGGGCGTTTTTCGGGGTTTCGCCGCCCCGAAAACTGGTCTAAGACCCACCCGCGCGCGAGGGAGACCACCGCGCTCTCGGCCAAAGGGACGCGCAGCAGCGCGCCCTTTTTTTGTGCCCAAATCCGACTTCGGCGAGAGTTGATGCCCAAACGTACTGACATCACCACCATCCTGATCATCGGCGCCGGTCCCATCGTGATCGGCCAGGCCTGCGAGTTCGACTATTCGGGCACGCAGGCGGTGAAGACGCTGAAGGAAGAGGGCTATCGCATCGTCCTCGTCAACTCCAATCCGGCCACGATCATGACGGACCCGGAATTGGCCGACGCGACCTATATCGAGCCGATCACGCCCGAGATCGTCGCCAAGATCATCGAGAAGGAACGTCACGTGGTTCCCGGCGGCTTTGCGCTGCTGCCGACCATGGGCGGCCAGACCGCGCTGAATTGCGCGCTGTCGCTGCGCCGGCAGGGCACGCTGGAAAAGTTCGACGTCGAGATGATCGGCGCGACGGCCGATGCCATCGACAAGGCCGAGGACCGCCAGCTGTTCCGCGAGGCCATGACCAAGATCGGGCTCGAGACGCCCAAGTCGCGTCTCGCCAACGCCTCCGAGCTCAAGAAATCCTTCCGCGACAAATACCACGCCGAACGCGAGAAGCTGTCGGGCGCTGCGCTCGAAGAGCTCGACCGGCAATGGACGCTCGGCGAGAGCGATCGCCGCAAGCGCTACCAGGAATACGCGTTCGGCCAGGCCATGATGGCGCTGTCCGAGATCGGCCTGCCGGCGATCATCCGCCCGTCCTTCACCATGGGCGGCACCGGCGGCGGCATCGCCTACAACAAGGAAGAGTTCCTCGACATCATCGAGCGCGGTCTTGATGCGTCCCCCACCAACGAAGTCCTGATCGAGGAATCCGTTCTCGGCTGGAAAGAGTTCGAGATGGAGGTGGTGCGCGACAAGAAAGACAATTGCATCATCGTCTGCTCGATCGAGAATTTCGACCCGATGGGCGTGCACACCGGCGACTCCATCACGGTGGCGCCGGCGCTGACGCTGACGGACAAGGAATACCAGATCATGCGCGACGCCTCGCTGGCGGTGCTGCGCGAGATCGGCGTCGAGACCGGCGGCTCAAACGTGCAGTTCGGCGTCAATCCAGAAGACGGCCGCATGGTCGTGATCGAGATGAATCCGCGCGTGTCGCGCTCGTCCGCGCTGGCCTCGAAGGCCACCGGCTTCCCGATCGCCAAGGTCGCGGCCAAGCTCGCGATCGGCTACACGCTCGATGAAATCGCCAACGACATCACCGGCGGTGCGACGCCGGCTTCGTTCGAGCCGACCATCGACTACGTGGTGACCAAGATCCCGCGCTTCGCCTTCGAGAAATTCCCCGGCGCCTCCTCCACGCTGACCACCTCGATGAAGTCGGTCGGCGAGGTCATGGCGATCGGGCGCACCTTCCAGGAGAGCCTGCAGAAGGCGCTGCGCGGGCTTGAGACCGGGCTGACCGGCCTCGACGAGATCGAGATCGAGGGCCTGGGCCGCGACGACGACAAGAACGCGATCCGCGCCGCGCTCGGCACGCCGACGCCGAACCGCATTCTCCAGGTCGCGCAAGCCATGCGGCTCGGCTGGTCGAACGAGGACATCTTCAACTCCTGCAAGATCGATCCCTGGTTCCTCGGCGAGATGCGCGGCATCGTCGACATGGAAGACAAGGTCAGGAAGCACGGCCTGCCCGGCAATGCCTTCGGCATGCGCACGCTCAAGGCCATGGGCTTTTCCGATGCGCGGCTCGCCGTGCTTGCCCAGACGACGGAAGCCGAGGTGACGGCCAAGCGTCACGCCCTCGCCGTCCGTCCGGTCTACAAGCGCATCGACACCTGCGCGGCCGAATTCGCCTCACCCACCGCCTATATGTACTCGACCTACGAGTCGCCGTTTGCGGGCAGCGCCGCCGACGAGAGCACGCCGTCCGACAAGAAGAAGGTCATCATCCTCGGCGGCGGCCCGAACCGTATCGGCCAGGGCATCGAGTTCGACTATTGCTGCTGTCACGCCTGCTTCGCGCTGCATGACGCCGGCTACGAATCCATCATGGTCAACTGCAACCCGGAAACGGTGTCGACCGACTACGACACCGCCGACCGGCTCTATTTCGAGCCGCTGACCGCCGAAGACGTGCTGGAGATCATCGCCAAGGAACGCACGAAGGGCGCGCTGCATGGCGTCATCGTGCAGTTCGGCGGCCAGACCCCGCTCAAGCTCGCGCGCGCCCTGGAAGCCGCCGAAGTGCCGATCCTCGGCACTTCGCCCGATGCGATCGACCTTGCGGAAGACCGCGACCGTTTCAAGCGCGTGCTCGACAAGCTCCGCCTGAAGCAGCCGAAGAACGGCATTGCCTATTCGGTCGAGCAGGCTCGCCTCGTCTCCGCCGATCTCGGCCTGCCGCTGGTGGTGCGCCCATCCTACGTGCTCGGCGGCCGCGCGATGCAGATCATCCGCGAGGAGAACCAGCTCAACGATTATCTGCTCGGCACGTTGCCGGAGCTGGTGCCGGCGGACGTCAAGGCGCGCTATCCGAACGACAAGACCGGGCAGATCAACACCGTGCTCGGCAAGAACCCGCTGCTGTTCGACCGCTATTTGTCCGACGCCACCGAGATCGACGTCGACTGCCTCTGCGACGGCAGGGATACCTTCATCGTCGGGATCATGGAGCACATCGAGGAAGCCGGCATCCATTCCGGCGACTCCGCCTGCTCGCTGCCGCCGCACTCGCTCGAGCCCGAGATGATCGCGGAGCTGGAGCGGCAGACGCGCGAGCTCGCGCTCGGCCTCGACGTCGTCGGCCTGATGAACGTGCAATACGCCATCAAGGACGCCGAAATCTACGTGCTCGAAGTCAATCCGCGCGCCTCGCGCACGGTGCCGTTCGTCGCCAAGGTGATCGGCACGCCGGTCGCCAAGATCGCGGCGCGCATCATGGCCGGCGAGAAGCTCGCCGACTTCAAGCTGAAGAAGGCCGACTTCAAGCATGTCGGCGTGAAGGAATCGGTGTTTCCGTTCGCCCGTTTCCCCGGCGTCGACACGGTGCTCGGTCCGGAGATGCGCTCGACCGGCGAAGTCATGGGCATCGACCGCTCCTTCGCCGTCGCCTTTGCCAAGAGCCAGCTCGGCGGCGGCACGCGGGTACCGCGCAAGGGCACGGTATTCGTCTCGGTGCGCGAGAGCGACAAGGTTCGTATCGCCGAAGCCGTGCGCCAGCTGCATTCGCTCGGCTTCAAGGTGCTGGCGACCTCGGGGACCGCGCGCTTCCTGACCGATCAAGGCATCCCGGCGGAGAAGGTGAACAAGGTGCTGGAGGGACGGCCACACATCGTCGACGCCATCACCAATGGCGACGTCCAGCTCGTCCTGAACACCACCGAAGGCCCGCAGGCGCTCGCCGACAGCCGTTCGCTGCGGCGTGCGGCCCTCTTGCATAAAGTGCCGTATTACACCACTCTTTCCGGGGCCGTGGCGGCCGCGCAGGGCATCCGCGCCTATCTGGGCGGGGACCTTGAGGTTCGGACCCTGCAGAGCTACTTTTCGGAAACCTGATCGCGAGCGGGAAGTCAAAGTTTCCGCTAAGTGACTGGCAATGAAGCCACAATGGCCGGAGGAACTGTCCGGCCATGTGGTTGTTCTGTTCCGGCGCCAGACCCACATAACGCTCCGGCGGCGGCGTGTTCAGCCCCCGGACAGACTGACGAATCAAGGCTGCCGCGCCCTCCGCTGGGCGGGCGCGCAGCCGAAGGACGAGAGAAGAGATGGAAAAGGTTCCGATGACCGCGAGCGGCTTTGCCGCGCTCGGGGAAGAATTGAAGAAGCGCCAGTCCGAGGACCGTCCGCGTATCATCGAGCATATTGCGGAGGCGCGTTCGCACGGCGACCTGTCCGAGAACGCGGAATACCATGCCGCGAAGGAGGAGCAGTCCCACAATGAGGGCCGCATCGCCGAGCTGGAGGACAAGCTCGCGCGCGCCGACATCATCGACATTTCCAAGCTCTCCGGCGACACCATCAAGTTCGGCGCCACCGTGACGCTGGTCGACGAGGACACCGAGAAGAAGACGGTGTGGCAGATCGTCGGCGAGGTCGAGGCCGACGCCAAGAAGGGCCGCATCTCCATCACCTCGCCGCTGGCGCGCGCGCTGATCGGCAAGAAAAAGGGCTCGACCGTCGAGGTCAACGCGCCCGGCGGTGCCAAGGCGTACGAGATCACCAAGGTGGAGTGGCGGTAATCCACTCGAAAGCTGCCTGAAAAGCCGCGCTCTGCGCGGCTTTTTCTGTTTCGCGATATGCTCGGTGTGCAATTGTGGACCGCACCGTCCTTCGTCATGCTCGCCGCTGCCGTCCGGGGATGGGAGGACACGATGGACATCGATCGCATTGCCGCACAGAGTCAGCCTTATCTGCTCAGCCTCTTCCGCTTCGTCACCGGGCTAATGTTCTTTCACTACGGTGTCGCCAAGCTGTTCAAGTTTCCCCCGGTGGAGATGTTTTCCGACGTCGCGCCGTTATCGCTTTGGGGCGTTGCCGGCATGTTGGAATTCGTGCTCGGCGGTCTGCTGATGATCGGCCTCTTCACGCGGCTGGCCGCCTTCATCCTTTCCGGTGAGATGGCCTTCGCCTATTTCATCGAACATCTGCCGCACAGCTTCTTTCCCGTGGTCAACGACGGTGCGCTGGCGATCGTGCTGTGCTTTGCGTGTCTCTTCCTCGCCGTCGCCGGTGGCGGCCCGATCAGCGTGGATGCGCTGCGGCGCTGACTCGTCGTCTCTAGCGCCGCCCCTTCACGTCCAGCGGCACGGCCGCTTCATACTTCGAATTGTGCAGCACCAGCGACGTGCGCACGTTGCGCACATGGGGCGCGGCGGTCAGGTGCGTCACGAAGTCCTGGAAGGTGGCCATGTCGGGCGCGACGCATTTCAGGATGAAATCGACCTCGCCGGACAGCATCCAGCATTCGCGCACCAAGGGTTCGGCGCGGACGAACTGCTCGAAGGCACGCAAATCCGCTTCCGCCTGGCTGGAGAGGTGCACTGCGGCAAATACCGTGACGTCGAAACCGAGCTTTCGCGCATCCAGCAGCCCCCGGTAACCGTGGATATAGCCCTCCTCCTCCAGCGCCCGGACCCGGCGCAAGCACGGCGGGGGGGAAATACCGACCCGTTTGGCGAGTTCGACATTGGTGATTCGACCGTCGGCCTGAATCTCGGCGAGAATTTTGAGGTCGATCTCGTCTAGGTTCCGCGACACGTGATTGGAACTCCTGGCCTTACCGGCGGTATCGAATGGGTCTGTCGCAATCCTCATAGCCGAGTCCAGGAGAAATGAGCAATTTTATTGCGCGTGCAGCGCAATCGACTTTTGTTCCTTGTTGGAAAAATCCGCCGACAGGGAATGCAATTCTTGCATAGCTCACCAGAAGGCTTAGATTAGCCCTGATATTTCAGCGCCTCCGCGAGGCCTCCCGGCCCGTTCCGCGCGCGCGCTGCAAATCCCCCGTGAAAGGCGTCCATCGAAATGTCCGCTCCTGTTCATGCAAAGGTCGTCATCATTGGCTCCGGCCCCGCCGGCTACACCGCCGCGATCTACGCCGCGCGCGCGATGCTCGAGCCGATCCTGATCCAGGGCATCCAGGCGGGCGGTCAGCTCACCATCACCACCGACGTCGAGAACTATCCGGGCTTCGCCGACGTGATCCAGGGCCCCTGGCTCATGGAACAGATGGAGAAGCAGGCGGTCCATGTCGGCACCAGGATCGTCTCCGACCTCGTGGTCAAGCTCGACACCTCGCAGCGGCCGTTCCGCCTCACCTGCGACTCTGGCGACGTCTATCTCGCCGAGACCGTGATCCTGGCCACCGGCGCGCAAGCGCGCTGGCTCGGGCTGCCGTCCGAGCTCAAATTCCAGGGCGGCGGCGTGTCGGCCTGCGCCACCTGCGACGGCTTCTTCTACCGCAACAAGGAGGTCGTGGTGGTTGGCGGCGGCAATACCGCGGTCGAAGAAGCGCTGTACCTGACCAACCATGCCTCGCAGGTCACCATCGTGCATCGTCGCGACCATTTCCGCGCCGAGCGCATCCTGCAGGAACGTCTGTTCAAGCACCCGAAGATCAAGGTGGTGTGGGACTCCGCCGTCGACGAGATCTGCGGCACCGAGAACCCGAACAAGGTGACCCATATCAGGCTGAAGAACGTCAAGACCGGCACGCTGACGGATTTGAAGACCGACGGCGTCTTCATCGCCATCGGCCACGCGCCGGCGACCGAGCTCGTGAAAGACCAGATCAAGCTGAAACCGTCGGGCTATGTCGAGGTTGCTCCGAACTCGACCGCGACGTCCATCCCCGGCCTGTTCGCCGCCGGCGACGTCGCCGACGAAACCTATCGCCAGGCCGTGACGGCCGCAGGCCTCGGCTGCATGGCAGCGCTCGAGGCCGAACGTTTCTTGGCCCTGCGCGCCAGCGAGCGCGCGGCAGCGGAATAACGATCATGCCCCGAACACGCGACGGATTTACGGATATGGACTGGGACAAGCTGAAGGTGTTTCACGCGGCGGCGGAAGCGGGCAGCTTCACGCATGCGGGAGAGCAACTCGGCCTGTCGCAATCAGCGGTCTCACGCCAGGTCTCGGCGCTGGAGCAGGAGCTCTCGGTCTCGCTGTTCCACCGCCACGCCCGCGGCCTGATCCTCACTGAACAAGGCGACCTCCTGTTCCGCACCGCCCATGACGTGTTCATGCAGCTCCAGGCGGCGCGCGCGAAACTGACTGACAGCCGCGAGCGGCCGAGCGGCGATCTCAAGATCACCACCACGCCCGGCGTCGGCATCAACTGGCTGATCCCGCGGCTCGGGGAATTCACCGCGCTGTATCCGGAGATCCGGATCTCGCTCATCGTGACCGACGAGGAACTGGACCTGTCGATGCGCGAGGCCGACGTTGCGATCCGCACCCGCAAGCCGACGCAGCCGGATCTCATCCAGCGCAAGCTTTTCGCGATGGGCTTTCACGCCTATTGCTCCCCCGACTACATCAAGCGCTTCGGCACGCCGCGGACGCTGGAGGAGCTCGACTCCCACCGCATCATCACGCTCTCCGACGGCAACTTCGCGCCGCATCTGCAGAACCGCAACTGGCTGGTCGAAGCCGGCCGCAACGGCTCGGGTCCGCGCGAAGCCTATTTCAGGGTCAATAACATCCTTGGCCTCGTGCGCGCCTGTCAACAGGGCCTCGGCATCGCGGCGCTGCCGGATTATCTGATCGAAGAACAGAGCCGCCTCGTACAACTGTTCGGCGAGTCGGACTCGATCCAGCTCGATACGTATTTCGTGTATCCGGAAGAACTGAAGACCGTGGCGCGCGTGCAGGTGTTCCGCGACTTCGTGGTGAGCAAGGCGCAGCGTTGGCCGTCCTGATTTCCGCATGACTGACATGCGGCCTCGGCTGTTGCTGCATACCGCTCGCCAAGCCCATACTGTTTGCACGCTGAGCCTTCGCGTTGCGCATTTGTCCCCCTCCTCCAGTGGCGCGGGAGTTCAGTAATCCCTCTTGGAAGGTGATTGTGTCGGCCTCACGTGGCCAATACCTAAGCCGGGCCCTTCGGGTCCGGCTTTTTTTCTGTCCAAAAGTCGTTTCGCCCTCCGCGTGTATTGACAGTGCTGGGCATACCCCGCATCATTTGCAAATGATCACGAAGTCGTGCGCAATCTTGTCGAAGGCATCAGCCTCGAAAAAAGGACCCCATCCGGGGACCTCGGATTTTTGCGCGCGCTAGGCTAACTTCGTCATCGCTGCCAAATCCCGGAAACCCCGCCACCTGGACGGGGTTTTTTCATGTGCCCTCCGTCTCAGGTTCATTTGTGAGAAGGAGATAAAACATGACCGATTTGCGAACTCGTATGCACGGGCTCTGGCTGCCGCTGGTGACACCGTTTCGCGACGGCCGCCTCGACGAGGTGTCGCTGCGGCGACTGACGCGACACTACGGCGCGCAAAGCATCGACGGCTTCATCCTGGGAGCGACCTCGGGCGAAGGCATGACGCTGCGGGACGCCGAGCTCGAACGGCTCGTCGCCATCGTGCGCGACGAGATGGCGGCCGGCCGCCGCTCCATTCCGATCGGCCTCGGGCTATCGGGCGCGGACACCTCGCGGCTGAAGGAGCGGCTCGATGAGACCGCGGACTGGCCGATCGACTTCTATCTGATCGCGAGCCCCTATTATGTGCGGCCGTCGCAACGCGGGATATCAACGCATTTCGAGGCGCTGGCCGATCACGCGGCCTGGCCGCTGGCGCTCTACAACATTCCCTATCGCTGCGCCGTCGGCATCAGCAACCAGACACTGCTGCGGCTGGCCGAACATCCCAACGTCGTCGGCCTGAAGGATTGCGGCGCAAGCCGTGAGCAGTCCATTGCATTGCTGCGCGACCGGCCCAAGGATTTTCGTGTGCTCACCGGCGAGGACGCCAATTATTTCGAGGCGCTCAGCGATGGCGCCGATGGCGGAATCCTGTTGTCCGCGCATCTCGAGACCGACACCTTCGCGGCCGTCTATAGCGAGCTGAAGCGCGGCAATGCCGATGCAGCCGCAGCACGCTGGCTGGAGGTCGCGGAGCTGACCCGGCTGCTGTTCACCGAACCGAGCCCGGCGCCGGCGAAGTACTGGCTGTGGCGAGCCGGCCTGATCGATAGCCCCGAGGTGCGCCTGCCGATGGTGGAGGTGAGCAGCGAGCTCGCAGTCACCCTCGATCGCGAGATTGCACGACGGATGATGGTCGCGGCATGACTTCGTTCCTTCGCCTCTCCCCGTCACGACGGGGAGAGGGAGCGAGAGAGCGTGGCCGTGGTTAACCCGTTACGAACGGGCTTCGCTACCGCCGCATAGCGCATCCACGCCTCGTTTACGCAATGGGGCCTATCGTTCGGCTTCAACGTCTTTCAGAAGGGGGGAATGATCATGGGACATCGCGTTCGCCCGACCGCGGCGGAAATGTTCGCGCCTGCCGATTTTTTGCAGGGAATTCTGGTGGTGTCGTCGTTCGGCTTCTGGGCCGTGATGCTCGGCCTGATGCCGGTGTTGCTGTTTCGGGTCTGCCTCGCCGGCTGAGCAAGCCGGCGTGCATGGTTAACCCGGGCATCGCGATTGCGCTCAAATGCGAGCGGAACTGCAAGCCGGAATCTTAAAACCTTTCGCCTATCGTTCATGCCCATAAGCGAAGAAATCGCGGGGGCGATCTTGAACAATCAGAATGATATGGCGTCGCGCTACGACGCCACGCAGAGCTTTGACAACGCCGAGCAACAGGGCTTTTCCACCGCAGACATCATCTGGGCCGTCGGCATCTGGTCGGTGATCCTGACGTTGTCGCCGGTCATCGTGTTCTACATGCTGATGGTCGCCTGACCGTCAGTCCCCACAAACGCAAAACGCGCGGGATGGTCCGCGCGTTTGTCGTCCGGGGAAATGAATGATGAAATTAAGCCGCCTGCTTGTGCATTGCGCCTGAAGCCGACGCCGTGCCGCGAATAGCTTTCACTGAACGCTCGATCGCCGCCCACAACCTTGCAATTTCCTGGGCCGCACGGCTCTCGGCCTGATACTCACGCGCGCCTTCGCCGTGGCTGAGTGCCATCAACAAATCCGAACGATTGGTGATCTGACCGCCCCACACCGGAGCGCGGAACTTGGCCAGCGCCTCGCGGGCGATGGTGACGATCGGGCTTTCGGCCTCGTCGCGCTTGGCCGGTGCGCCGTTGAGCACGACCGCATAGGGCTTGCGCGCCGCGCGGCACATCTGAATGGTTTCCTGCACCGCGTTGACGTCGAACACGCCGGGACGCGCGGGGATGACCACCATGGTGGCATTCTTGATCGCATCGTCGACGACGGCCGACAGGTTCGGCGGCGTGTCGATCAGCACCCACTCGTAACCATCGCGCCTGGCAGCGGAGACGATGCCGCTGACCGAGTTCACCGCCGGCTTGATCGGCGGCTCGTTGGTGCCACGCAGCTTGTGCCACAGCGTGAGCGAGCCTTGCGGATCCGCATCCACGAGCATCACCTGCTTGCTCGCCTTGATCTGCGCAGCAAGATGTGCGGCCAGGGTACTCTTGCCCGAGCCGCCTTTACGCGATGCAAAAACAATGACGTTCATACCTCTGGCCTCCAGATTGACCCCAGGCCGCGAAAATGAATCACCACGCTGATTCGGGAAAGAAAAATTTATCGGCAGTCGTCTCGGCGCCACGAAATAACAAGACGTGTTGGCTTTTGAGTCACACTGCCTTGCGCAACGACGGATAAATATACTGTCGTGAACCGCCGTTCGCGCGGAAAAAGCCCGATCACAACCTGGCCGCGCAAATCCTTACCGCGCTTTTTCATCGGGCGCGCTGGCGATTGCTGCAAGCGGTTGCGCCAGTGCCGCGAACGGGCTGTCGCGGCCTGGGGAGTTCGCGCAAATTTGACGTGGGAGGCATGACGAGGTTTCAGCGAGGGAACGCGGACCGCGAGCGGCCCCGGCCTTCTCTAGCCGTCCTCCGTCGTTTTCTTCCTGGGCGCCTTCGCCTTGCCGGTCTTCTTCGCCTTTGACGTTGCCTTGGGCGCGATGTTGGTCGGCGTGGCCGCATCCCCCGACTCCGGCCCGCGGCGGAAGAACGCCGCGCATTGCGGCGACAGCTGCGACTTCTTCCGGATCATGCAGGCGGTGATGGCATCGACGTCAGGCACGAACTCGCCGCACAGCTGCATCGCATCCGGCGTGCAGGCCTGCTGCTGCTCGGGCGTGTAGGCATGGCCGGTGCCCGGCCGGACCAGAACGGCCAGGACGAGCGAGAGGCTCGCGGCAACCATGGATGTCGTGATGCGAGATGCCGGCATCTGATCCCCCAAAGTGTCGAGTCGGGCGGGATTGTGGGTGAACGGGCGTTGGTTGGCAACGAGGGCGGAGGCGAAAGGTCGGCGGCTGTGCGGTCTCGGCAACAGGAGGGCCGGTATGCCGCAAGCGTGGCCCAAACCTCGAAAACAACCCCATGCACAGTAGCCAGGCGCCGGCCCGCCTCGCGATCCTCCGCCGCTTGCGGATTTTTCGAAATTTCCTTTGACACGTCGGGCAAAACACCGGCATGATGGCATCATCCAGAAAGCGCGTGGGGTGGTGGGCCTGATCTCCCCGTGAGGGGGAGGATCGCATGGCCACCGTGTTGATCGTCGCGCCGGTG
Source organism: Bradyrhizobium sp. USDA 4472 (assembly GCF_054058595.1). Classification (NCBI taxonomy): domain Bacteria; kingdom Pseudomonadati; phylum Pseudomonadota; class Alphaproteobacteria; order Hyphomicrobiales; family Nitrobacteraceae; genus Bradyrhizobium; species Bradyrhizobium sp. USDA 4472. Next base: position 3,788,717 of record NZ_JBSSAM010000001.1, on the reverse strand, counting down.
TTTGCGCTGATCGCGGCCGGCTATGCGTCGGTGCTGTTTCGCTTCGTCTCCGAGGGCGCGCACAAGGGCATCTCCGAATTCGCCTTCAGCATCGCGATCCCCGCGCTGCTGTTTCGCACCATCGTCGTGTCTGATTTCCCCGACGTCAGCCCCTACAGGATGTGGGGCGCCTATTACGGCGCGCTCGCGCTGACCTGGATCGCGGCGCTTCTGATCTCGGCGCTGTTGCGCGAACGTCGCGAGGACCGGGAGGACGGCGTCGTGTTCGCGATCGGCTCGGTCTACGGCAACATCGTGATGCTCGGCATCCCCTTGGTGCTCTCGGCGCTCGGCAACGAGGCCGCGGGGCCGATGTCGCTGATCCTGTCGGTCAACACGCCGCTGCTGTGGCTCTGCGGCATTTTGCAGATGGAGTTCGTCAGCCGCAAGAAGGGCAGCTCGCTTCTCGCGGTGCTCCGGCCCGTGCTCGCCGATCTCGCGCGCAATCCGCTGATGCTCGGCATCGGCTTTGGCGTGGTCTGGCGCTTCACCGGCCTCGGCCTCAACCCGGTCGTCGACAGGACGATCGAGCTGCTCGCGCAGGCGGGATCGCCGGCCGCGCTGATCGCGCTCGGCATCAATTTGTTTCGCTTCGAGGTGAAGGGCGAGACGCTGAGCGTCGTCGTGATGTGCGCGCTCAAGCTGCTGGCGATGCCGGCCACAGCCTTTGCGCTCGCCAAGCTGTTGAACCTGCCGCCGGTGGCCACCGGCGCCATCGTGCTGTTCGCGGCGATGCCGACCGGCGCGAATGCCTATATCTTTGCTGCGCAATATCAGCGGCTGGTGAACCCGGTATCCGGCGCGGTCGCACTGGGGACGCTGCTGGCGGCGGTGACATTGCCGGTGGTGGTGATGGCGGTGGCAGGGTGAGGCAGGCCGGAAGAACCGCGCAGCGGATGTCCCTCATCCTGAAGTTGTCCATGCCGAACAACACCCGCCCGCCACGCGATCGCCATCTTGATCTGGCTCAACTCACCCCGGATAAAAGTCGATATGGTGGCCTCGGTGATCACCCCCGGCAGATATTCCGTTTGGTTCAAGACGCCCGTCGGCGAAGGCGCCGGCGTCGTCGAGTTCGCCCCTGACGGGACGCTCGACGGCGGCGATTCCACGTTTGCCTATGCGGGGCACTGGTCGCAGCAGGGCGAGCACTTCGAAGCCAGCCTTTCCGCCCGGCGCGTGGAGCCGGGGCCGCCCGGTGTCTTCGGATTGGATGAGCTCGACATCGTCGTCTCGGGCCGCTCGACAGACGACTCATCCACCCCCTGCACGGGCTTCGCAAAACAAGCGCCGGGGTTGAAGCTCGAACTGGAGCTGGTGCGGATCGTTGGGGATCATTGACGGTGGTGCGCGCGCTCGCTGGATGACGGCACGCGCTCAGCAGCGATCGAGAGTTTGGTGTGCTCTCCTGCAATCCCCCTGTCCGATCCGAAACATGGCGCCTCTTGGCTTGATGGCGAACCCGGCGTAGCATCGATATGCGTTCATCGGAGGATGACACAATGCACCGCTACCGGCTGGTCTGCGTTGCCATCATTTGCTTTGCGGCCGCCCTTCTCATCAGCTTCCCGCAAGCGAAGGCGGTCTATTGGCGCGGCATTACAGCGCCCACCGATATCGACATTCACGGGTGGCCTATCATCAAAGAGCCGCCTCCAAGCCGATGTCAGTGGATACGGGTCAGCGGTGGCTACTGGGTCCGGCAGTGCCTCTACTAGGCTGAGATGAACCGCACGGGCCAGCCGGCTTTGATGGCGATGCGCATCATTGCGGCGGCTTGTCGTTTGGGTGAGCGCGAGGCTCTGGATCGGTCGCGGCCATCGTGATGCGCGTGCAAAACCTCAGCTTTGATGCCTGGCTGGAGCACTCATTTGGACGCGAGGTTCGCTTTCAGCAGGCACCGTGGTATTTCGATCCCGAACATGATTGGTGGGACCCGCATCCCGCGGAAGCCGTATCCCATCTCACGCGCCTGTTTGAAGATCCCGAGCCGCCGTTATCGGGCTTTGCCGACAGCCAAATTGCGCAGGGCTTGACCTACCTCGTCAATACGAGCGCAAGCGGCGACGTCGGATGGCTTTGCTCGACTGATGTGCCGGTCAGGGACCGGCTCCGCTGCGTGGAGTCCGTCGCAACGCTGTTTGCGAAATTGTTCGAGCCGCGCTGCACGCCCAGTCTGTGTCACCTGAGCGAAGCCGATGCCGGAACACTGAACTGTGTCTGCTACATGTGGTGGGATACGTTTCCGCGCTTGACGCTTGCCGGCGAACCCGATCTGCCGACTCTCCACGAGACCGCGCTGCGCACGATGGAGCGCACCCTCTGCCTCAACTCGATTGCGTGCCAGGAAAGCGCTCTGCACGGGTTGGGACACTGGCAACGAGACTACGATCAGAAGGTCGGCCAAATCATCGATCGCTTTTGCGACGCGCATCCCCGAGCCGACCCGCGGCTTTTGGCCTACGCGAAATCGGCCCGTTGCGGATGCGTGTTGTGATCGTTGAGCAACGCGGCGTGCCATTGGCTGACGCCAGCGGCGAGGATCTGCCGACGAGACGGCTGAAGGGGGAGCTCAATTAAGGAACGTCGTTGGTTCGGCGGACGAGAAGGAGGGTGAGCTAGAACTGCGCTGGCAGCACGCCGTAACATCCCAGTGAAATTACGGAATTGCGGTGACAGTGGTGGACTGCACAAAACTCCGGCAGAACAGTGCGCGCCATCCGCCAGGTTACTACCAAACATTTAAGCGTTTGGTTGCAATTGCGAAGTATCGTGACCGCAGATAATCGCGCGGTTTTGCCTGGTGCCATGATGTCAGATCTTTCCTTTCCGGAACGCTCATCCGTCAGTCGACAGAAGGGCATCAGCCTGCGATGGCGGTTGCTGGTCGGCAATCTGATCACGAGTCTTCTCGCGGTGGCTTTCGCGGCGGCAATCGCCTGGAACGGATGGGGCGATCTCCGCAAGAGCGAGGCCGCGGCGCGCGCGCTGTCCGCATTCGAGCTGGTGATGAAGGCCAACAGCCGGATCCCGGCCGAACGCTCCGCCTGGTTCGTGGTCATGGGTCTGGCCGACGCTGCCACGCCCGAGAACCTGTCCGCTCTGGACAAGGCAGTCGCCACCACGGATGACGCGATCGGTGCCGCAAAGCAGGCCATTCGCGCGGCTGAGCTGCCGGTGGGATCGATCGAAGCCGCCGAAACAGCCTTGCAGAATACTCGCAATGTCGCGCGTCAGGCGGCGATGCAGCCCAAGGCGCAGCGCCCCGCCAACAGCCAGGCGACCATCGTCGACGGTCTGGCCCGCGCGGTCGATGCGCTCACGGCGGCGACAAGCGAAGCCTTGATCAGCCTGTCGCGCGCCGGAAGCGACATCGAGAATCTGCTGCCGTCGGCAGAACTCGCGCAAAGAGCGCAAGGCATGCGCGCGATCAACGGGTCCCGTGCGGCCGTGCTCGGCCTTCTGGTCCGTAAACAACCGCTGTCTGCGGCACAGATCGTCGAAGCGACGGAGCTGAGCGGCCAGGTCGCGCTGATCTGGAAGCAGATCGAGCAAGGTGTGCACAATGCCGGAGATCCGCCCGAGCTCGTGAACGCCATCAAGCAGGTGCGCACGACGCTGATGGATGAAGGCGAGCCACGGTTTCGTGACGTCGCCGCGGCCGCACGCGAAGGGCGTCCCTCCCCGGTCGGCGAGGCCGACTGGGGGACCGTCCTGAACAGTGTGCTGGGTCTGCGCGACGCCGCCTTAAGCTTCGCCCACAAGGCCAATGACGCCGCGATCGCGCAGGCGCAGACGCGGCTCGTCTGGGCGCTTGCGGCTCTCTTCGTCGTGCTCGCCACCTCGCTCGCAGTGGTCGTCGCGGTGATGCGCCAGGTCATCCGACCGCTGACGCGACTGACGGGCGCGACGCTGCGGCTTGCCGACCGCGACCTCGATGTTGCAATTCCGGACGGACATCGCGGGGACGAGATCGGGACCATGGCAAACGCGCTCCAGATCTTCAAGGATGCGTTGATCGCGAAGAAACTCGCGGACGAGGCAGCCGCGCGTGATGCCGAAGCGCAGATCGCGCGCAGTCGCCGCGTCGACACCATCACGCGCAATTTCGAGGCCATGGTCAGCGAGATCGTTGACACGGTTTCGTCCGCAGCGACCGAACTCGAGGCTTCCGCCGGCACACTGAACACCACGGCCGATCGGTCCAAGGTGCTGACGATGGCTGTCGCGGACGCCTCGAACGAAGCCTCCGCCAACGTGCAGTCGGTAGCCTCCGCCACCGAGGAGCTGACCTCCTCGGTCAACGAGATCAGCCGCCAGGTTCAGGAATCCGCACGCATCGCCGGAGACGCAGTCGAGCAGGCTTGCCGCACCAATGAACGCGTCAGCGAATTGTCGCAGGCCGCGGGTCGGATCGGTGACGTCGTGGAACTGATCGACTCGATCGCCAGCCAAACCAATCTGCTGGCGCTGAACGCCACCATCGAGGCGGCGCGCGCCGGCGATACCGGCCGCGGCTTTGCCGTGGTCGCCTCCGAGGTGAAAGCGCTGGCGCAGCAGACGGCGAAAGCAACCGAGGAAATCCGTCAACAGATTACCAGCGTCCAGTCCGCGACACAGGAATCGGTCGGCGCCATCAGGGAGATCAGCGGCACGATCGAGAAGCTGTCGGAGATCTCCTCGACCATCGCTGCCGCCGTCGAAGAGCAAGGCGCGGCCACGCAGGAAATCGCCCGCAACGTGCAGCAGGCGGCGAACGGCACCCAGCAGGTCTCCGCAAACATCACCGACGTCCGGCACGGCGCGAGCGAGACCGGCTCCGCCTCCTCGCAGGTGTTGGCGACCGCCCAGTTGCTCGCCGCAGACTCCGGCCGTCTCAAGCTCGAGGTCGGGAAGTTTCTGGAAGACATGCGCGCGGCGTAACCGCACTCCGTCGGCCGGCGAGCGCCGGCGCTGTGATCAGCGTTCGGCGAAGGATAGTCTGCGCAGATCTGCGCGGCGCGCCCGATGGCGAGGTGTCAATATCTGACGATGATCTCGATCTGACGCGATTGGTACAGTTGGGTGGGAACCCCAAACCATCGTTTACTCGTTGATAAATCAAGCGTATTTTGCGCGCTCACGTCGTCTTTTGTACTGGGGTTTTGTATCGGCTTCAAGGGCGCAGGCTGTGATCATAGACATCGAGCAGGTAGACGCTTGGCCTCACGAATTGCTTGCCCGCCTGAGCGCGAACTACGATGCTCTCTACGGGTGGGAAGCGGATGAGGACCGCCCCACGGGTGCCGCTTATGATCGGGCTATTGGAGACGTGAACAGCGCGCTCCAGCCTCACTCATTGGTTGGGTGGCATTGCACCCGTCTAACCGACGAAGAAGTCGCAATCATTCGCGCGACCGGGCTCTCGCTCCCCAACGCCAAAAAGCTGGACGTACGAATTGACCGAGTTGTCAGCAGTGGCCAGTTGGACCCTGATGTCGCTGCGCGCCTTAAGGCCAAAAATCAAGCAGACGAACCATACCGGGCCGGCAGGCTTTCGTTCTGCTTCTTTGCACCGTCCAAAGCGGGAGAGGCAGGCATCAATCGTTTCTTTCGGTGTTGGGGCGGGGAAGCACTCTACAATTCCCACGAGCGCGACCCGGTCAACTCGAAGGCGCTGGGCGCAATCGGAACGCCCTGCATTGTCGAGGCGGAAGTGCCCATTTCACACCTCGGGGGGAACCCGGGTTTGGCTTTTAATATCGTTCGCCGCTACCTGATCCACCGAGGCCACCAGACTAACGAACCCTACGATCACGCAGACCGTATCGTTCAGCCGCTGTCCGCCGCGTACGTTCGCGAAATCCACATGTTTCCGGAAGAACGGTTCTTGGAACTCTCTGGGTGCGCAGATTGGCGAAAGCCTCTTTAGAAACACGGCGCCCAGTGATTCGACCGTGATCTAGCGTTTCTTGCGGTCTCCCCGGTGCCTAAGTGAAGGTAATTTTGCCGTCAGTCAGGTAGCTCGGGACATTAAGCCGTGGCGCGCGCGGGTGCTTTGCAAAGATTGTCCGAAGGTTCATCAAGCCCAAGTATGTCTCTCTGAAAACGGCGTGCTGCTTCTCATCAAACTCCTTGGAATACTCATTCTCTTGCAGCTTGTGAGCCGGTGCCTGGCGTTCACGCCGTATGCGCCTCAGTGGCCCCACAATGGCGGCCATTGCCTCCTCTTCCTCGTGCCATCTTACCGCACGACGCAACCAAGCATCGAGCAGGCTAAGAGTGCTTCGCCGTTCAATCACTATCTTGCCATCCTCGCGGACGCGCTCGTTTTCCAGTTCGACTTTCCCACGGAAGAACTCGTGATTGAGATTTTCCGAGAGCAGTTTGTCCATTGAAAGAATGAAGTCGTTGTAGTTCTTGAGTGTCGGCCTGAAGAACGGATTGAAGCCGGCGGGACTTTGTTCGCCCTCGTAAGCTTCTCGGAAAAGATTTCCACCCCAGATGCCTGTTGTGAGTTCGTTCAGAAGTCGCATCTCGGTCAGAATTGCAGTGATGTACGATACGTACTCGGGCCACTCTCCGAGGTAAGAACTGCGATAGTACTCAGGGTGAAGCTTGACCTTGCCGCCATGGCGAAAGGAATTCCAGTACTGCTGATGTTCGGGTGAGAGGTCGGAGAGGTAGCGTAGAAACACCACAGCCAATCTCGTGTCGTCCTCTGCGTAGCCGACCCCGAACGATTGCAGGAAGACCTTGTCCCTCTCAGGCATGTTGGCATTGGCCCCATCGCTGTCACTTAAGGAAAGCGATCCTGCATGGTCGTAAAAATTGAAATGGTATCTTGGATCGTTCTGATACCGCTCCAACACACCGAGGTCGAACCCTTCCCAATCGAGTTGGGCCGCTGCGAGCATCAGTTTCTTGGTAAATGGCCGATCACTGAACTGGTCAACGTCCCTTAATTCTCGTACCAAGTCTGCGCAGGGATAAAGGCATACGCCCTCAGGCGGCTCGCTTGCCAGCAGTTCGACTTGATCGTCAACCGGCAGGTCACGCAGTCGCTTGATGTGCGGGTTTATGGAGACGCTTGCGAAAGCGCAGGTAATGCGATTGCGTTTGACGCATTCGACTACCGCCTCTCGCGTGACGTTCGCATCCAGGTCTGGCAAACTGTTGAGCAAGTACTTCAGCAGGAGACCGTTGAAGTCGCCTGAGCTTATGAAGTGCTCACCAACGAGCGTTTCGATTTCACGCTCAACCATCACGCACCCATTGATACGCTGCGGCACAGGGCCCGCAAGCCATGCAAAACGGGCCTCGGGGTTTCAGCGCCGCGAGTATTCAACGCAACCATTCGCAATGCCATTTGTATCGCCTTTTGTATTTTGGCGACGCAAATCCCTGTGGACTATCAATAAGTTGCTGAGAGTACGGACTTATCCGCAGCGGTGGTACAGTTGGGTGGGCTCGAACCACCGACCTCCTGTTCCACAGACAGGCGCTCTAACCAACTGAGCTACAACTGCATCCTTGCGAGCCGCGCCTTGGGGGCGCCCTGAGAGGGCCGTGCCGAGGGGGGCTGGACGGGGCGGAAACTAGGTGCAACGGGGGTTTTTGGCAAGGCCGCAAACGGAGGAAAAACCGGGGTAAAGCACCTTCGGCGCGATCAAATCGGGCTTCGGGGCGCCCCTGAGGGTGTTGCGCTCACCTTGACCGCATGCGGCGAGATTCCCCTGGAGGAGAGAGCCCTCTCCCGGCCTCTCCCGCGAGCCGAGCGGGAGAGGTGAAGAAAAAACCCGGGCCGCTGGGCGCCCGGGTTTCCTGACTTGCTCGATCCGCCGTTTTGATCAGGCCGCGGGATGGGAGAACTTCGCGACGCTGGCCTTGATCGGCTCGGCGGCCTCGGCGGCGACGCGCTGGGTCAGCTCGACGAGCTCCTTGGCCTGGGCCTGGAAGGTCTCGAGCTGCTGGCGGGCGTGGCCGGTCCAGAGCTGGAAGGCGTCGGTCGGCGACTTGGTGCCGAGCAGCTCCTGGGTGAAGTCGAGATGGGCCGTGGTGTTGGCCTTCGCGAACTCCATCAGCTTGGCGGTGTACTCGCTCGCGCCCTTGCTGGCGGAGGCGAACACGGCCTCGACGGTGCCGTTGTGGGTTTCAGCGGCGTCCTTGAACTTGGCGTAGTTCTCGCGGGCCTGCGAAACGCCCTTTTCGGCGAACGCACGCATCTGCTCGGGAACCTCGAACGGAATGATCGAGGCAGAAAACGGATCAGTCGCACCTGTCATGGTTGGTCCCTCTCGATAATGAAAAAATGGAGTGAGCCTTCTGGCGCGCCCGCCGGCCAACCGGGGCCATTTCTTGTTACGAATGGCGGGAACGAAGACTGGAAACGCAAAACAAACGAGATAGATCGTTCCAGCGGCAGTACTATCGCTGCCTAACATGTCAACATTGTGCAGCGCAATGCGACATCGAGCTGCTTGCGAGAATTTAATCCCGGAAGGCGAGGTTCCCAGGGTTGGGAACCAAGGGTTGCGGTGGCGAGCACCGCTCTTTCCGTTTCCACTCCCTTCGCCCGAATCCTGCGGATGCCGCCGCACTGCGCCTTGCGGGTTCGGCCACATTAAGGTTATCGCGGCATTAGGGCTCTCAGGCTAGGCTCGGCCGTGGACCTGCCCACGCCCGGGCGCGATACTAACCCTTTCTTAAGGCTGCCATTCCGGCAAGCCGACGTGACGCGTGACAGCGAGAACCAAGCCGGTCGGATGACGAATTCGGATTTCCAGTTGCGAGGCGTCGGCGATCCCCGGTTGTCCGTGCATGCGACCTCAGCGCTGCCGGCGTGGCTCTGGTCATCAGACGGTTCGCGCCTGCTGTGGGCCAACGCGGTCGGCGCCAAATTCTTCGGTGCGGCGAACGCGGCCGCGCTCGCGCAAAAGAGATTCGGACCGGCCGACAGCCATCGCCGCCAGGTCATCAGGCTCGCCCGCCAGCTGCCGGCGAGCGGCGCGATCAGGCTCGAGCGGCTGCGCGGTTTTGGTGCCGGGCTCGGTTCGCTGATGACCTGCGCCTGCGCGCGGCTCGCCTTCGCCGACGGCGGCGAAGGCGTGCTCATCACCGCGATGGTGACAGGCGCGCGCAGCATGCCGCTGGTCGAGCGGCTGCTTCGTCTCGTCGACGGCGCGGCCGTGCCGATGGCAGCGTTCGCGCCGGACGGATTGTTCATCGGCGCCAGCGAAGCCGCGCGCGCCCTGCTCGGCTTTCGCGATCTCGGCGAGGCCGGGCTCGAACAGGCGCGCCGCGATGCGCTGGCGCAAGGCCGCGCCGAGATGCCCGTCGGCATCGGCAAGATGGTGCTGCAACGGGTCGGCGCCGGGGCCGATGTCGGTCTCGTCGCGCTGATCGAGCCGGCGGGCGCGCAAGCGGCAGCTTCGGGCGAGACCGTGCCGGAGGTGGTGCCTGAACGGATGCCGCATGCTACGGAGATGCCGCCGGCGAACCAGCCCGACGCTGGAATCCCGTTGTTCGACCCGTTCGCGGAGCCGGACGAAACGCCTGATCCGGCCGAGATGATCGCGCGTGACCCGTCCGCAAGCGAGATGGCGACAGAGATCGTCGCGATCCCCGATGCCGTGAAGGAAGCGACCGCAGAGCCTGTCCAGGACATGATCGCGGATGCAGCGGAGGCCCCGGTTGAAAACCCGCCCGCAGCCATCGTGCCGCCGCAAGCCGCGTCGATCACGAGCCACATGGCCGAGCCGCAATCCGGACACGCGCAGCCGCGGTCCGGACACGCGCAGCCGCGGTCCGGACACGCGCCGCCGCGGTCCGGACACGCGCAGCCGCGGTCTGAACATGCGGAGACACCGCGCCAGCATCCGCTGCGCTTCCTCTGGCAGATCGATGCGGAGGGACGCTTTGTGCTCGCGGCCAGCGAGTTCACCCGCCTGATCGGCGCGCACACCGCGAACCGCTTCGGCCGGCCCTGGCGCGAGATCGCCGACGAGTTTGCGCTCGATCCCGATGGCCGCGTCGCGCAGGCGCTGGCGAGCCACGATACCTGGGCCGGCATCACCGTGAACTGGCCGGCTGATGGCGGCGAGCACCTGCCGGTCGAGCTTGCGGGCCTGCCGGTCTACGACCAGGCGCGCAACTTTGCGGGCTTCAAGGGCTTTGGCGTTTGCCGCGATCTCGACGGCCTCAACCGGCTCGATGCCCTCAGGCGCTACGAGCTGTTGGCCGAGCCGGTCGCGCAGCACGGCGTTTCGGCCGATGTGGTCGAGCCCGATCCGGAACCGGAGGCGCCGCCGCTCGAGGCATCGCCGCCGGGCGAGCCAGAACCGCCGACAGCCAGTGAACCCGAACCTTCAGCACTTTTCATCGAAGCGAATTCACACCCAACCGATCCGGAAACGCCAGTGGAAACGCCTCCGAACGTCGTGCCGTTCCGCGCACCGGGTGACCTCAGGTCACAAGGTGACCAGAAGTCACAAGGTGACCCGAGATCGCCGATGCTGACGCCGGTCGAGAACAGCGCGTTCAACGAGCTTGCGCGGCAATTGTCCGAGCGACTTGAACGCGAGCGCGAACAGATTGCATCGGCAGCAGTCGAGCCGCCGGCGGACGAAACCGCAGCCGAACCGAAGGCGCCGATCGCGCCAGAAGCACCGCCGGCCGTAGCCGCTGCCGAATGGCTGACCGAGCCCGCGCCGCCCGCGCACGGCCACAGCACGCGCGACCGTGCATTGCTCGATCTGGTGCCGACGGGCATGCTGATCTACCGGCTCGATCGCCTGCTCTACGCCAACCCCGCCTTCCTCGCCCGCATCGGCTATCCGAGCCTGGCCGCGCTGGAAGATGCCGGCGGGCTCGATGCGCTCTATGTCGAGCCGGGCGTCTCGTCCGCGAGCAGCAGGTCGCAATCAGGCACGCCGGTGACGATCAGCGCCACCATCGCCAACGGCGAGCAGCCGCTCGCGACGACGGACGCGCATCTGCACACGATCGACTGGGACGGCGCCAGCGCGCATGCGCTGATCTGCGCGCCGCCGCAAGCCGCGCCCGTCATGGTCGCGCCGACTGTCGTCACAGAGACCATCGTCCCGGAAACCTTCCCCTACACGCCCGATCTCGCGCCCGAGGCCGGCGACGCCGACGCCGAAGATCTCGCCGCGATCCTCGACACCACGGCCGAGGGCATCGTGATGTTCGATGCCGAGGGCAACATCCACGCCTGCAACCGCAGCGCCGAGGCGCTGTTCGACTATGACGGCGAGGCGCTGATGCAGCAAAATCTGGTGACGCTGTTCGCGCCCGAGAGCCAGCAGGTCGTCGTCGATTATCTCGACAGCCTCAAGAGCCAGGACATCGCGAGCCTGCTCGACCATGGTCGGGAGGTGCTGGGCCGCGAGAAGAACGGCGGCGTGCTGCCGCTCGCGATGATCATGGGCCGCACCCGGCCGGATGGCCCGAACTTCTTCGCCGTGTTCCGCGATCTCTCGCAGAGCAAGAAGGGCGAGAGCGAGCTGACCCAGGCGCGACGCCTGGTCGAGGGCGCCGCCAACGCCAAAGCCGACATGCTGGCGCGGATCAGCCACGAGATCCGCACGCCGCTCAATGCCATCATCGGCTTTGCCGAGGTGATGATATCAGAGCGCTTCGGTGCGCTCGGCAACGAACGCTATGGCGAATACCTGAAGGACATCCGCGCCTCCGGCGAGCGTGTGATCGCCATCATCGACGATTTGCTGGAGCTGTCGCGGATCGAGACCGGCAAGCTCGATCTCGCCTTCGCCAACCTCAACCTCAACGATCTCGTCGAGGCCTGTGTCGCCGTGATGCAGCCGCAAGCCAATCGCGAGCGCATCATCATCCGCACCTCGCTCGCGCATGCGCTGCCACAGGTGACGGCGGACGCGCGCGCGCTGCGCCAGGTCACGATGAACCTGATCTCGAACTCGATCCGGCTTGCGAGCGCCGGCGGCCAGGTCATCGTCTCGACCGCGCTGTCCGACCGCGGCGAGGTGTGCTTGCGCATCCGCGACACCGGCCACGGCCTCAGCGAAAGTGAAGTCGCCGCCGCCATGGCGCCGTTCCGCACGCCACCGCCCGGCGATGCCGCCGACAAGTCCGCGCTCAGCCTGTCCCTGACCAAGGCGCTGGTCGAAGCCAACCACGCCCAGTTCAACATCAAGAGCGCCGGCAGCTCGGGCACGCTGATCGAAGTGACCTTCGCGCCTGTCGTGGCGCGGGCGTGAGGGCGTAAGCCTGTCTCCACCGTCATGCCCGGGCTTGTCCCGGGCATCTAGGTTCTTGGTCCCGCAAAAAAGGTCGTGGATGGCCGGGCAAGTCCGGTCATGACGAGCTAGGCGTTTACGCCGCGCGCACCGTATCCAGGAACCTGCCGACCTCGAGCTTGAGCCGGTTGCTGTCGCCCGACAGCGATCTCGCCGCCGACAGCACCTGCGACGACGCCGAGCCGGTTTCGACCGCGCCCTGCCTGACATTGCTGATGTTGGCGCTGACCTGCGAGGTGCCGGCCGCCGCACTCTGCACATTGCGCGAGATCTCGCCGGTCGCGGCGCCCTGCTCTTCGACCGCGGCCGCGATCGTGGACGAAATCTCGGACAGGCGCTCGATGGTGCCGCCGATGGTCCTGATCGCGCCGACGGACTCGTTGGTGGCACCCTGGATGCTGGCGATCTGCTGACCGATCTCGCCGGTCGCTTTTGCAGTTTGCTCGGCCAGTGCCTTGACCTCGGAGGCGACGACGGCGAAGCCGCGTCCAGCCTCGCCGGCGCGCGCCGCCTCGATGGTCGCATTGAGCGCCAAGAGATTGGTCTGGCCGGCAATCGCATTGATGAGCTCGACCACGTCGCCGATGCGCGCGGCTGCCTTCGACAATTCGCCGACGCGATCGTTGGTTTGCCCGGCCTGGCTGACGGCCTCGCCGGCGATGCGTGCGGACGCCTGCACCTGGCGGCTGATCTCGTTGACCGAAGCGGCCAACTGTTCGGCCGCGGACGCCACCGATTGCACGTTGGTCGCGGCCTCTTCCGAGGCGGCCTCGACCAGCGTGGCCAATTCGGTCGAGCGGCTCGCGGTCGTCGTCAACGACGTCGCCGAAGCCTCGAGCTCGGTCGCCGCCGACGACACCGTCTCGACGATCTCGCCGATCGCGCCCTCGAAATCGTCGGCCATCCGGATCATGTCGGCGCGGCGGCGCTCGGCGGCGAGCCTGTCCTGCCTGATCTTCTCTTCGGCTTCGTCGCGCGCTTTCTGTTCGGCATTGATCTTGAAGGTCTCGACCGCTTGCGCGATCTCGCCGATCTCGTCGGGGCGGCCGAGCCCGGGCAGCACGATGGCGAAATTGCCCTTGGCGAGCTCGATCATCGCCACCCGCATCGCCGACAGCGGTTTCGAGACCGAGCGCCCGATGAAGATGCCGAGGCCGAGCACGCCGGACGCGATCAGCGCGATTGCAATGGCGATCCAGAACTGGATGGCGTTCCGCTCGGCATCGTTGAGCCGGTCGGCCTCGGCGCGCATGGTGTCGACCGATTTCGAGACCTGCTCGATCACCGGTTCGACCGCTGCGAACGCTTCCGACATGCCCTTCGATTCCGTCGCGAGCTTCAGGGCCGACACCATCCAGGCGGAGAAGTCGCGTTGATAGTCGGCGAGCTTCTGGCGCAGCTCGGTCTTTGCCGCGTCGGGAATGGCAGCGGAATCGATGCCGGCCGAAAATTCCGAGGTACGCTTCTTCATCTCGTCGCCGTATTTGGCGTCGCGGCGCAGCATGAAATCCTTCTCGTGCCGGCGCATCATCAGCATGATCACCTTGAGCGCGGAACCATGGAGCTGATCGACCTTGCTCTCGATCTCGTGGACGGAGGCGCGCAGGCGGCCTTCGAGGCCGGAATTCTCATCCAGCCCGAGACGTTGCCGCTCCTCGACGACCGCGGCGAAACGCGCCTGATAGGTCTTCAGCGAGGCGGTCATCGCCTCGATCTCCTGCGCCAGATCGGGCTTGCCGATCGCCGCGATCCTGTCGCGAAGCTGTTCGATGTCGACGGCAACCTTTTTGCCGATCTCGATCTGGCGCTGGGCTTTGCTTGCATCGCTGCGCAGCAGGAAATCCTTCTCGGCCCGGCGTCCTTCCAGCAGCTCGATGGCGATCCTGCTGTTCAGCTCGTGAATCGTGCGCGCGTTCTCGGCCGCGTCGCGATAGACGCCCATCGCCCGCTCGCCATAGAGATGGATGCTGCCGATCAGGACGACGCCGACAACGCCGATGACGCCGATGGCCGTGATCTTGTGTGTAAGCCGAAGAGGGAAAATCCGCATCGTAATCGCAATATCGTTTGTGACTGATGCGGTTCATGAAAGCGCTTATGTGTAGAAATTTCCGTTAATTTGCGGGCACGTAAGACTACTTGCATTGTGACCAAATGCACGCCAGGGTGCATAGAGAATGCACGCAAGAGTGCACAGCCGGACCTTCATTCGCCGAACCATCGCGCTGCGGCTCGGGCGATCTCCTCTTCATCGATTGCGCCGTCATCGGCCCACGCGACGAATCCGTCCGGGCGCACCAGCACGGCGCTCACGCCCAGCCGGTCCCTGGGCTCGCCTGCAATATACATGATGCGATCATCCCCGCGGTTTGCGAGCGCTCGAAGGGATGCGCGCGCGTCGAAGTCCGGCAACAGGCCTTTCGCGGCTCTGAGACGTTCTCCGATCAGCGTGCCGGGATGCGCAACAAAAAGGCACGGCGCTCGCGCGCGCCGTGCCTTTTACGGTCCTGCGTTCAGATCAGCTGTAGATCTCGAACAGGCCGGCGCCGCCCTGGCCACCGCCGATGCACATGGTGACGACGCCCCACTTGGCCTTGCGGCGGGCGCCTTCCTGCAGCAGATGGCCGGTGAGACGGGCGCCGGTCATGCCGAAGGGATGGCCGATCGCGATCGAGCCGCCGTTGACGTTGTACTTGGCGGGATCGATGCCGAGCTTGTCGCGCGAATAGAGGCACTGGCTGGCGAAGGCCTCGTTGAGCTCCCAGAGATCGATGTCGTCGATCCTGAGGCCATGGCGCTTCAACAGCTTCGGCACGGCGAAGATCGGACCGATGCCCATCTCGTCAGGCTCGCAGCCGGCCGCTGCCCAGGCGACGAAACGGCCGAGCGGCTCGAGGCCGCGCTTCTCGGCGTCCTTGGCTTCCATCAGCACCACGGCAGCGGCGCCGTCGGAGAGCTGGCTGGCATTGCCGGCGGTGACGAACTTGCCCGGGCCCTTCACCGGCTCGAGCTTTGCCAAGCCCTCAAGCGTGGTCTCGGGGCGGTTGCATTCGTCGCGATCGACGACGTAATCGACGATGCTCTCGGCCTTGGTGGCCTTGTCCACGACCTTCATCCTGGTTTTCATCGGGACGATCTCGTCCTTGAACTTGCCCGCCTGCTGCGCCGCGGCCATGCGGCGCTGCGACTCCAGCGAATATTCGTCCTGATATTCACGGCTGAGCTTGTAGCGCTCGGCGACGATGTCGGCGGTGTCGATCATCGCCATGAAGATGTCGGGCGCGGTCTTGAGCAAATCGGGATCGATCGATTCCTTCGGCGTGCCGCCGCCGGGAATCGAGATGCTCTCGACGCCGCCGGCGACGATGCAGTCGGCGCCGTCGGAGCGGATCGAGTTGGCGGCCATCGCGATGGTCTGCAGGCCCGAGGAGCAGAAGCGGTTCACCGAGACGCCGCCGGTCGACTTCGGCAGGCCCGCGAGCAGCGCAGCCTGGCGGCCGATGTTCGGCGCACCATGGGCGCAATTGCCGAGATAGCAGTCCTCGACATAGTCCTTTTCGACGCCGGCGCGGCTCACAGCGTGATGGATGGCGTGCGCCGCGAGCGACATCGGCGGCGTGATGTTGAACCCGCCGCGGCCTGACTTGGCGAGGCCGGTGCGCGCATAGGAAACGATGACGGCTTCACGCATTGTTTTCTCCCTGTCGAACGATTGGTTGGTGCGTTCTGACGGCATTGGTACACTGAGATCACCGCCTGCGGAAAACAAAAACGCCGCCTCCGGTCACAGAGGCGACGTTGTTCCGCGGGTCGGAATATCCATCTGTACGTCACTCCATCCATTCGTCATGCCGGGCTTGTCCCGGGCATCCACGTTGCTCGTGCCGCGCGGCAAGACGTGGATTGGCCGGGACGAGCCCGGCCATGACGACAGCGAGAGCAGGATCAGAACGTCAGCGCCTTGACCTGCTTGACCTGCGGCAGCGCCTGCACCTTGGCGAGCACGTCCGCCGGCACCGCGCCATCGACCTCGACCAGTGCGATGGCGTCGCCGCCCTGCTCGACGCGGCCGAGATGGAAGGTCGCGATGTTGATCCTGGCATCGCCCAGCAGGCCGGCGAAGCTGCCGATGAACCCGGGCTTGTCTTCGTTGGTGACGTAGATCATCGACTTGCCGAACTCGGCGTCGACGCGGATGCCCTTGATGTCGACCAGGCGCGGCTTGCCGTCATGATAGACGGTGCCGGAGACCGAACGCTCCTGGCGTTCGGTTGCGACCGTCACGGTGATCAGGCTCTCATAATCGCTCTGGGCGGCGCGCACGATCTCGTCAACGACCATGCCGCGCTCCTTGGCGACAACAGGCGCGGACACCACGTTGACTTCGCCCAGCATCGGCCGCAGCAGACCCGACAGCACGGCCGAGGTGATCGCCTTGATCTTCATTTCGGCGACGTGGCCTTCATAGGTGATCTCGACCTTGAGGATGCCGCTTTCGGTCAGCTGGCCGGCGAACGAGCCGAGCTTCTCGGCGAGCGCGATGAAGGGCTTCAGCTTCGGCGCTTCTTCCGCCGTGATCGAGGGGAAGTTCACGGCGTTCGAGATCGCGCCCGTGAGCAGGTAGTCCGACATCTGCTCGGCGACCTGCAGCGCGACGTTCTCCTGCGCTTCCGTGGTGGAGGCGCCGAGGTGCGGCGTGCAGATCACGTTGGGATGGCCGAACAGCACGTTGGTGTTCGCGGGCTCCTCGACGAACACGTCGAAGGCGGCGCCCGCAATGTGCTTGGAATTGAGCGCATCGACCACGGCCTGCTCGTCGACGAGACCGCCGCGGGCGCAGTTGATCAGGCGCACGCCCTTCTTCATCTTGGCGATGGCGGCCGCATCGATGATATTTTTGGTCTTCTCGGTCAGCGGCGTGTGCAGCGTGATGAAGTCGGCGCGCTTCAGGAGGTCATCGAGCTCGACCTTCTCGACGCCGATATCCTTGGCGCGCTCCGGCGACAGGAACGGATCGAACGCGATCACCTTCATGCGCAGGCCGAGCGCGCGATCGGCGACGATCGAGCCGATATTGCCGCAACCGACCACGCCGAGCACCTTGCCGGTGATCTCGACGCCCATGAAGCGGTTCTTTTCCCACTTGCCGGCCTGGGTCGAGGCGTCGGCCTGCGGAATCTCGCGGGCGAGCGCCAGCATCAGGGTGATGGCGTGCTCGGCGGTCGTGATCGAATTGCCGAACGGCGTGTTCATCACGATGATGCCCTTGGCCGTGGCCGCGGGGATCTCGACGTTGTCGACGCCGATGCCGGCGCGGCCGATCACCTTGAGATTGGTCGCCTTCTCCAGGATCTTGGCAGTCGCCTTGGTCGCCGAGCGGATCGCGAGGCCATCGTAATTGCCGATGATCTCGGCGAGCTTGTCCTTGTCCTTGCCGAGGTTGGGCTGGAAATCGACCTCGACGCCGCGGTCCTTGAATATCTGCACGGCAGCGGGGGAGAGCGCGTCGGAAATGAGAACTTTGGGTTTGGTCATGGGGATGTGTCCTTCACACCCTCCCCTGGAGGGGGAGGGTCGGCGCGAAGCGCCGGGGTGGGGTGAAGCCGCGGAAAGAAAATCGCCGGTGCGCCGCGTGGAGAGATCACCCCACCCCGCCGCACCTGGCGGTGCGTCGACCCTCCCCCTCCGGGGGAGGGTCAGAACTTAGGCCGCCTTGGCGAGCGCGGCCTTGGTCTCGGCGAAAGCCCAGTCGATCCACTGCGTCAGCAGCTCGACGTCCTTGGCCTCGACGGTGGCGCCGCACCAGATGCGCAGGCCGGCCGGCGCATCGCGATAATATGCGAAGTCGTAGCCGGCGCCTTCCTTCTCGACCAGCGCGACCAGCTTCTTGGAGAACTCCGCCTGCGCGTCGTCCGAGAGCGAGGTGATCGCGGGGTCGGTGAACTTCAGGCACACCGAGGTGTTGGATCGGATCGCGGCATCCTTGGCCAGGAAGTCGATCCAGGGCGTCTTCGCCTTCCAGTCGGCCAGCACCTTGGTGTTGGCGTCGGCACGCGCGATCAGCGCCTTGAGGCCACCGATCGACTTGGCCCAGTTCAGCGCGTCGAGATAATCCTCGACGCAGAGCATCGAGGGCGTGTTGATGGTCTCGCCGACGAAGATGCCTTCGTTGATCTTGCCGCCCTTGGTCATGCGGAAGATCTTCGGCAGCGGCCACGCCGGCTTGTAGGTCTCGAGGCGTTCCACCGCGCGGGGCGACAGGATCAGCATGCCGTGCGCGGCTTCGCCACCGAGCGCCTTCTGCCAGGAGAAGGTGACGACATCGAGTTTTGCAAAATCGAGCGGCTGCGCGAAGGCGGCAGACGTCGCGTCGCAGATCGTGAGACCTTCGCGGGTCGCGCTGATCCAGTCGGCGTTCGGAACGCGCACGCCTGAGGTGGTACCGTTCCAGGTAAAGATGACGTCGCTCGCAGGGTCCACCTTGGAGAGATCAGGGATCTCGCCGTATCCAGCGTTGAGCTTGGTGACGTCCTTGAGCTTCAATTCCTTGACGATGTCGCTGACCCAGCCTTCGCCGAAGGATTCCCAGGCCAGCGTGGTGACGGGCCGCGCACCGAGCAGCGACCACAGCGCCATCTCGACCGCGCCGGTGTCGGACGCCGGCACGATGCCGATGCGGTAATCGGCGGGCACTTCAAGCACTTCGCGGGTCAGGTCGATCGCGAGCTTGAGCTTGGTCTTGCCGACCTTCGCGCGATGCGAACGGCCGAGCGCTGCGTCCTTGAGATTTTGGGCGTTCCAGCCGGGGCGCTTGGCGCAGGGGCCGGAGGAGAAATGCGGCACGTTCGGCCGCGAAGCGGGCTTCGCTACAGTCATCGTCTACCCTTCCAGATAGTAAGCCTCCCGTTGGGGGGAGGTGTCCCGCCGCGGCTGATACGGGAATCGGGAAGAGCAGTCAAGGAAGTTCCGGCGCTTCACCCTGGCGTGATGGCTCCGCCGGCACGACACCGGGGGACGCGACGGGCGCGAGCGCGTTCAGTAAGTCCGTGGCCTCGCTGATCAATTGCGCGGCGCGGCGGCGGCTGCCGACTTTCAAAATGCATTTGTCATCGGCCTGCACGACGTAATCGTTGCCGACCTTGATCATGGAATAGCTTGTCATCGAAATCCCCGAACCGACCCGAGCCCGGTGTGAGACGCTGCCGTAGCACCCTTCGTTCCCCAATCAACGTGAACGACGAACGGGTAGTTTATCAGCCCTTAAGATGAACGAACGCGCGATCGGATTTCGTTGATCGCGCAACGGCTGCCACGGGCTGCATCAAAACCGCACAGTCATGCCGGCGTGGCTCAACGCAAATCCAAGGCGCTTGTAGAAGCGCTGCGCATCCACGCGGCTCGAATGCGTCAGCAATTCGACCAGGTTGCAGCCGCGTGCTTTCGCTTCCGTCACGGCCCATTGCACCAATTGCTCGCCGATGCCGCGGCTGCGGCAATCGGTGGCAACGCGGACATCCTCGAGCAGACCGCGAATGCCGCCTTGCGAGCTGATGCCTGCGAGCACCGCGAGTTGCAGGCAGCCAACCACCCTGCCTTCGCTCTCCGCAACCACGAGCGTGAGATTGGCATCGCGCTCGACCCGCTCGAAGGCCTGGTAGTAGACGGCAGGCAGGGGATCCTCGACCCGCTCGCGGGCGCGGCCGAGATGATCGTCGGCGAGCATAGCCACGATCGCCGGAACATCCTCGCGGCGCGCGGGACGAATGAACACGGACTTGTCGCTCATGCGGAAAACTCCGGGCTAAACGCAAGGGGCTCAACGCGCCGGCGGCAGGCCAAGACAGGCCTCGGCTTCTGCAATCCAGCGCAGGATGGCGGCGTAACGGCCGAGATCGAAGCCACCTTCATGCGCCAGGCGCGTATAAGCGAGCAGCGAGACGTCGGCGAGCGAAACCGCATCACCGATGAAGAAGCGACTCGTTCCGAGATGCTGCTCCATGCGCTCGAGCGCCGCATGACCGCGCTTGACCTTGTCAGGGTCGAGCTCGGAAGCATCCTTGCCGAGATACACCAGTTGGAAGCGGCACACCGCGATATAGGGTTCGTGGCTGTACTGCTCCCAGAACAGCCACTCGTCCATTTTGGCAGCGACAAAGGCGTCGCGCGGAACAAGCGCGCTGTCGCGGGCGAGATAGCGGATGATGGCGTTGGACTGCGCCAGCGTGCGGCCGTCGTCGAAAGCCACGGTCGGCACCTGGCCGGCGCCGTTCATCTTCAGGAACTGCGGCGTGCGCGTCTCGCCCTTGCGGGTGTCGATCTCGATCCAGCGATAGGGCAATGCGAGATGATCGCACACCCACTTCACCTTCAGGCAATTGCCCGAATTGCTGTCGCCGTAAATCCGCATCGCGCCGCCCCATGCCGGGCGACAGAGCATCAGGACGTAACCGGCCTGTCAACCGCGACGCGGGGAAGCCGCGCCTAGAACTTGTAGCCGAGGCCGGCACGAACGGTGTTGATGCTGGTGTCGACCTGGGAGGTGAAGCGAATGTATTCCCACTCCGCCCGCATGAAGAGACCGCCAACCAGGTTGACGTCCATGCCGAGACCGGCCGTGTAGCCGTAGATCAGGTGGTTATGCTGGGTATCGTTCGCCGACAGCGGCTGCAGCGGCGTAAAAAAAACTCCGTCGGTGCTGACCGCATCGGTGACGTGAACCGACCGCGAGATGTCGGCCTTGCCGAGGGCGAGCCCGCCGAATACGTAGGGCAGGAAACAGCCCCAGGAATAAGCCGCGCGTCCACGGAACGTCGCCATGTCCGAGATCGCGATCGCGGCCGAGGACGTTACCGCAACGTCGTGAAAGGAGCCGTCGGAAAGCTTGCTTCCGCTGACGAGCTCCTTGAACGCATTGGATGAGCCGCCAAAAGAGCCGTGCAGATAACTCATTTCGAGACCGTAGACGACGTCTTCCCACTGCTCGTTATACCCGAAGAAGGCACCATAGCCGCTGGCGCGGCTCGATTGCTTGCCGAGTCCGAGATTCCATTGCGAGACCTGCATCTGCTCGATCACGTTATGGTCGAGCAAGGCGGCAAGCATGTTGGCGTTCGTGCCACTGAAGCTTTCGTCCGAGGCTCCATAGCCGCCCTGGGCGCCGGCATAGAAGCCCTGCCAGATGACGTTGGAGTTGCTCAGTCCGTCGGTCAGCGCGCCGCGCAGGACGGGGAGATCCGGCATATCGGCCGCGTGTGCGACGGATACCGATCCCAAAATCGCCGCTGCCAACAAAAGCCTACGCATTGCAACGCTCCATTGAACTCGAACTCTTGCCCGTGATCATGGCCCGTTAACCTTAACCAATGGTTGCGCCTGGGGCTTTCGTCGCCGCCAGGCCATGAAAAATGCGCAAAGCAAAACGGCGCGGGATGATCCCGCGCCGTTAAGACAGATTAACCGATGAGGCTTGCGATCAGCCCTTGGTGACGAGCGGCGGCGGCGCGTAGACCGGCGGGCTGTTGAGATCCCAGCGCACGCCGAGCTTCACATCGTGCGAGGTGATGTCGTTGAATTTGAACGTGTTGCCCCGGGTGAAGCCCGTGAAGTCTGAAATGGCGCCAGTGGTGCCGCTTCCGAGATCAACGTAGCTGTAGGCCAATTCGAGGGTCATGCTCTGGCTAACCTTGTAGGCCAGACCGGCGTGGGCTGCCCAGGCGAAATTCCACTTGGACCCGCTCGCTGCGGTCGCGTAGCTCGGAAATGCTCCGTTGGTAACGGTCGGGCCCGCTGCGACAAACGGCGAAACGGCACCGGTGTCGGTGAAGTTTGAAATATTGACGCGCGCTGCGCCGACGCCAGCACCGATGAACGGGGTGATACACCACCACGTGCCCAGGTCGACATAGGCGTTGGCCAGGAAAAGCAATTCCGATTTGCTGGCGCTGTAGTTATCGATTCCGGAGTAACCTACGCCGTAGGCGGAAGCCTGGAAGACATCCGAGCCTTTGAAGTTGGAATTGCCGCGGTATTGACCGGTAAAATCCGTGCGGAACCAGCTGTTGACCCGATAGCCGACGCCGAGGCCGTAGATTCCCGCCGCGTCGAAACCTGTCGTCTCGTTGAGCGAACTGACCTGGGAGTAAGCTGCGGGATCGGACTTCCTGATGTTCTTCACGCTCTGATTGCTGAAGCCGATGTCGCCACGCAGATACCAGCCGCCGAAGTCGGCGGGCGGGGGCGGCGCGTACATGGGGGGCGGAGCCGCGATCGGCATATCGGCGGCGAATGCCATCGACGAGATCAGTGATGCCGCACCCGCGGCAAGGAGAGACTTAACGCTACGCATTGGCTTCGTCCTTATGGCCGGTGAGGCTCAATACGAGCGCCTCACGTTCTGGAAACTCACGGGCCGGACGATGGCACCAAACTCTTAAGCGCCACTTAACCCTAATTTTTAAGGTTGATTTTTTCTCTACCTGCACGCGGATGACGCGCAAGCGTTGCAAAAATGCGGCGCTTGCACGCCGCAATTGCTAACGATTGGTGAAGCCGCGTGGCGGCAAGGGAGGAACTGTTAACGCGCGTGCCGTGGCAGTTTTGGCAGGAACACGGCAAGCAGGCCGATCGCCGGCAGGTAGGCGCAGACCTGATAGACGAACTCGATCGACGTATGGTCGGCGACCTTGCCGAGCACGGCCGCCCCCAGGCCGCCGATGCCGAACGCGACGCCGAAGAACACGCCGGAGATCATGCCGAAGCGATGCGGCACCAGTTCCTGCGCGAACACGATGATCGACGACGTCGTCGAGGAGATGATGAGGCGGATGATCACCGACAGCACTGCGCTTGCATAGAGCCCGGCATGGGGCAGCGCCAGCGTGAACGGCAGCGCGCCGAGAATCGAGATCCAGATCACGATCTTGCGGCCGAAGCGATCGCCGAGCGGTCCGCCCAGGAACGCGCCGACCGCGTTGGCCGCCAGGAAAATGAAGAGGTAGATCTGCGCCGCCTGCGTCGACACGCCGAAGCGGTCGATCAGATAGAAGATGTAGTAGCTCGACAGGCTCGAGACGTAGAGCTGTTTCGAGAACAGCAGCGCCACCAGCACGAGAAGCGCAACAGCGACGCGGCGCGAGCTCGGGGCATCGGGATGGGCCTGAACCGCCGCCGTCTTCCTGGCCTTGATCTGCGGTTCGTACCAGCGGCCGATGCGCCAGAGGATGATGATGGCAAGGCCCGCGATCGAAGAGAACCAGGCGATGCTGCCTTGACCGAACGGCACGACGATGAGGGCTGCGAGCACCGGCCCCATCGAGGTACCGAAACTGCCGCCGAGCTGGAACACCGATTGCGCGAAGCCGTAACGCCCCCCGGAGGCAAGCCGTGCGATACGGGCGGATTCGGGATGGAACACCGCGGAGCCGAGACCGACCAGCGCAGCCGCGATCAGGATGATGAGATATTGGTGCGCGGCGCTGAGCAGCAGCAGGCCGAAGAAGGTCGAGGCCATCCCGATCGACAGCGAGTAAGGCTGCGCCTTCTTGTCGGTGTAGTGGCCGACCACCGGCTGCAGCAGCGACGCCGTGAACTGGAACGCCAGCGTGATCATGCCGATCTGCGCGAAGTCGAGCGCGTAGGTGTCCTTCAGGATCGGATACACCGAGGCGATCAGCGACTGCATGGTATCGTTGAGGAAGTGCGAGAAGCTGATGCCGGCGAGCACGACATAGGCCGGCCCCGCGGCCGCCTTGGCGGCAGGCGCGACGTCGCTGACGACGACGGGCTCGGTGAGCGTTTCCTCTGAGACGACGACAGGCTTGTTCAATGCAGCATCCCGGCGCGGCAGATTGCCGCGACCTCACAGGTACGATGCTGGCGGCAGCCGATCCACCGCCAATCGGAAATGGCTGGGATGCGCGATGGAGCTCCGGCGTTCACCTCTCCCCGCTGGAGAGAGGTGAACAACCGCGTACGCGGAAACCGGTGCGCCTCAAGCCGCAGCCTGCCCCAGCGCGGAGACGATGGTGTCGACGACGTCCTCGACCAGGATGCGGTCCTCGCCCTCGCCCATGACGCGGATCACGGGCTCGGTGCCCGACGAGCGGATCAACAGACGGCCATGGCCGTTGAGCCGCTTCTCGCCGTCCGAGATCGCCGACTTGACATCGGAATCATCGAGCGGCTTGCCGCCCTTGTGGCGGACGTTCTTGAGGATCTGCGGCAGCGGATCGAAGCGATGGCAGACCTCCGACACCGGCCGGCGCAGCTTCTGCACGACCGCGAGCACCTGAAGCGCGGCAACGAAGCCGTCGCCTGTCGTGGCGTAGTCGGACAGGATGATGTGGCCGGACTGCTCGCCGCCGAGATTGTAGCCGCCGTTCAGCATCTGCTCGAGCACGTAGCGGTCGCCGACCGGCGTGCGCACGAGATCGAGACCCTGCCCTTTCAGGAAGCGCTCGAGGCCGAGATTGGACATCACGGTGGCTACGATGCCCGGACGCGAGAGGCGGCCGTCTTCCTTCCAGCTCTGCGCGATCACGGCCAGCAGCTGGTCGCCGTCGACGACATGGCCGCGCTCGTCGACCAGGATGACGCGGTCGGCGTCACCGTCGAGCGCGATGCCGATGTCGGCGCGCATCTCGCGCACCTTCTTCGACAGCGCTTCCGGCGAGGTCGAGCCGCAATCCTTGTTGATGTTGAAGCCGTCGGGCTCGACGCCGATCGGCACGACGTCGGCGCCCAATTCCCACAGGGCTTCCGGCACCACCCTGTAGGCAGCGCCGTTCGCGCAATCGACCACGACGCGCAGGCCGTCGAGCGAGAGATCGCGCGGCAGCGTGCGCTTGGCGAATTCGATGTAACGATCATGCACGCCGTCGATACGGCGGGCGCGGCCCAGGCTCGCACTTTGCGCGAGCCGCTTCTCGATCGGCTCGTCGAGCAGCTGCTCGATCTGCTTCTCGACATCGTCCGAGAGCTTGAAGCCCTGGGGGCCGAACAGCTTGATGCCGTTATCCTCGAACAGATTGTGCGAGGCCGAGATCATGACGCCGAGATCGGCGCGCATCGACTTGGTCAGCATCGCCACCGCCGGCGTCGGCATCGGGCCGACCAGCAGCACGTCCATGCCGACCGAGGTGAAGCCCGCGACCATCGCGTATTCGATCATGTAACCGGACAAACGGGTGTCCTTGCCGATCACGACCCGGTGGCGGTGATCACCGCGCTGAAACGCAAGGCCCGCGGCCTGGCCGACCTTGAGCGCGAGCTCCGGCGTGATCAGTCCGTTGGCGCGGCCCCTGATACCGTCCGTCCCGAAATATTTGCGGCTCATATCGTCCCCCACGCAACAACCAGGGATCCCCAAGACAAGCTGCGACTGCCCTGGCGGGCCCCGCATCCCTGATTTGCTGGGCGTGTTATAGAGCCATCGGGGCTAATTTGGTTTCAAAAAATGTGATTAATCATTACGGGGCCAGGAGCCGCCATCGCCCCTGCAACCCATTGTTAACACTATGTATCATGGCTGGAACGCTGGAACGAGAGGGAACCGCCCCTAGTCCGTCCGCTTTACATGACCATCCGCGCGGCTCGGCGCCGGCTGGGTCACGTTGACGGGATCGGAGCCCGGAAAGGTCTCTTCCAGACCCTCCTCCAGCGCATCCTCGAGGTCCTGCTTTTCCTTGATCTCTTCCGGTGAAGGTCCGGCGTGCGGCTTGGTCATGACGCCCTCTCGCAAACGATTTGGCTGTGCATCCAACCATGCTAGATGACCCCTCGATCTTCCGATGCAAGACGCCTGGGACAAGACGGGCTGGGGAACGTTCATGAAGCACATCACCTGTATCGACGATCTTCGCGCGCTGCATAAACGCCGCGTGCCGAAGGCGTTCTTCGACTATTGCGACCGCGGCTCCTATTCCGAGGAAACGCTGCGCGCCAACCGCGAGGACCTGCAGGCGATCAAGTTCCGCCAGCGCATCCTGGTCGACGTCTCCAAGCGCGACACCTCGACCACGATCCTCGGCGAGCCTTCGACGATGCCGCTGATCCTGGCGCCGGTCGGCCTGCTCGGCATGCAGCATGGCGATGGCGAGATTCACGCCTGCCGCGCGGCGCAGGCCGCCGGCATCCCGTTCACCCAATCGACGATGTCGATCTGCTCGATCGAGGATATCGCCGCCGCCGTCGACAAGCCGTTCTGGTTCCAGCTCTACGTGATGAAGGACCGCGGCTTCATCAAGGATCTGGTCCAGCGCGCGATCGCGGCGAAGTGCAGCGCACTGGTGCTGACGGTCGACTTGCAGGTGATCGGCCAGCGCCACGCCGACATCAAGAACGGCATGACCATTCCCCCGGAATGGTCGCTGTCGAAGTTCTTCGATTTCGCGACCAAACCGGCCTGGGTCTCCGGTGTGCTGCAGGGCAAGCGCCGCACCTTCGGCAATATCGCGGGCCACGTGAAGAACACCGAGGACCTCAACCGGCTCGCCGAATGGACCGCCTCTCAGTTCGACACCTCCTTGAACTGGAAGGACGTCGAGTGGATCCGGAGCATCTGGCCGGGCAAGCTCATCATCAAGGGCATTTTGGACGTCGAGGACGCCGAGGAAGCGGCCAAGACCGGCGCCCAGGCGCTGGTGGTCTCGAACCATGGCGGCCGCCAGCTCGACGGTGCGCCGTCCTCGATCGAGGTGCTGCCGGAGATTGTCGACACCGTCGGCGAGAAGATGGAGATCATGTTCGACGGCGGCATCCGTTCCGGCCAGGACGTGATGCGCGCGCTCGCGCTCGGCGCAAAGTCCTGCATGATCGGCCGCGCCTATGCCTATGGCCTGGGTGCCGGCGGCCAGGCCGGCGTGGCGAAGGCGATCGACATCATCCAGAAAGAGCTGCTGACCACGATGGGCCTGTGCGGCGTCAACAGGATCGACGAGATCGACGAGCACATCATCGCGGAGGCACCGTAACGTGTCGGAGGGTGCGCAAGGCGTCAGCGCGCCCACCGCCCCCTCGGGACTTGCGGCGATCAGACGCGGCAACCCCGCCCGACCGCCGCTAGTCCAGGGTACGTCGATCACATCGGCGGGGTCAGGCCGTCACGGCCGACGCTGACGCGGTTGGTCTCGAACGAGCCATCGGGCAACTGCTTCATGAAGGCGATGATCTTGGCGCCGGCCTTCAGCTCGGACTTGTCGCCAGGCACGAAGGTCACGACCGGCGTCATATCGGAAACGAACACCTTCTTCTCGCCGTCCTTGTACTTCACCAGCAGCGTATGGCCGTCATTGCCGACCACGCTCTCCGACACCGTGGCATTGGTCATGCTCGAGTTCGGCTTGAGATCGTAGGGCCGCGAGCCCTCGCCGGTGCCGCGCATGCTCTCCGGAAACACGTGAACCTCGAGGGCGTTGTTGCTGCCGCCAGGCCCCGGCACGGTGGTGGCGCCGACGAAAGAGCCGACCTTGATGTCGGCGAGCGAAATCTTGGCGACGCCGGCGATGCGCGCGTCGGAAGCGATACGCAGCTTGACGTCCTCGCCGGAGCGCGACTTGACCTGGATCGTGTCGCCATCGACGCTCTCGATCGTGCCGCGCACGCGGGTCGGCACCGGCGCCTTTTGCGCGACGGCGGCAAGGGTGGAAGCAGCCACCATCGCAACAGCGATGAGCGGGCGTGTGAAACTGGCACGTTGGATCGTCATTGATGTCTCCGGATAGTCCCCACGGAGGTAGAACGCCGGAGACGGCGCACTATTCGCTCAAGTCTTTGTGAGATCGGCCTCGACCAGCGCGCGCAACTCGGCTGTCACCAGTGGCCGCTGGCCGAACCACAGTTCGAAGCCGCGCACGGCCTGGTGCAGGAGCATGCCGAGCCCGTCGGCGGTCCTCAACCCGCGGGCGCCGGCGGCCGCGAGCAGCGGCGTCACCAGGGGGACGTAGACGAGGTCGGCGACCACGGCGTCAGACGGCAGGCGGGCCACATCGACCTCGAGCGCGCCCTGGCCGTGCATGCCAAGCGAGGTCGTGTTCACGAGAAGTTTTGCGCGCGCCAGGACCTCGTTGATCCCGTCCCACGACAGCGGAAGCACCTTCGGCCCGAACTGCGCGGCCAGCGCCTCGGCCCGCGCCGGCGTGCGGTTGGCGAGATGAACGCGCGTGAAGCCACGTTCGAGCAAGCCGAACACGACCGCGCGCGAGGCGCCGCCGGCTCCCAGCACCAGTGCCTCGTCGGCCTCGTCCCAAAGGCGCGCGCTGGCGTCGAGATTGCCGAGAAAGCCCTCGACGTCAGTGTTCGTGGAATGCAGCTCACCATCGGCAAACCACAATGTGTTGGCCGCGCCCACGGCCCTGGCACGCCCGTCCGGGCTCGACAGCGCCATCACGCCTTCCTTGTGCGGGATGGTGACATTGGCGCCGACGAAGCCGCGCAACGACAGCCGCAGGACGAAATCCCTGAGGTCCTCGGGCGGAACAGCCTCGATGACGTAGCCGCCTTCGATGCCGAGCGTACGCAGCCAGTAACGATGGATCAGCGGCGAGCGCGAATGCGCGGCCGGCCATCCGATCAAGCAGGCCGCTGGAGCCTTGGTCACGTTCATCCTTTGCCTCGGGTCATGTTCGAGCGCGATCCATTTCGCGTCCGGCCGGCCCTGTCAAGCAGGCGGGGCTATGCCGTGGCTTCGGTCGCGCCCGAGGCTGCCTTGATATCCGCGACCGCGCGCTCGATGGTCTGACGATAACGCGCGCGTCGCGGGCTCACTCCGTGCGTCAGCAATGCGCGGCGGACCGTGGGCGAAGCCCCCGTGATGAACAGCCGGATGCCCTGGCGCTGGGCCTTGGCTGCGACGCGCCCCAACACATTCGCCGCGGTGGAGTCCAGGAACGGCACCGCCGCGAAATCGACGACGAGCGCCTTGCGCCTGTCCGCGACGCCCTCGAGCACGCCTCCGATGGCCGAAGCCGCGCCGAAGAAGAACGCGCCGGTGATGCGGTAGACCAGCACGTCGGGGTCGACCGCGAGTGCGGAATCGTAAGGCACGCGCTCACCATTGCCATCGTCGGGGCGGTCGGCCACCACCAGCGGCGACCGCTGCTCGATGCCGGTCATCTCTGCCATGCGATGGATGAACAGCACCGCACCCAGCGCGAAGCCGACCAGAATGCCTTCGGTCAGGTCGCGGAAGATGGTCAGCAGGAAGGTTGCGAGCAGCACGATTGCATCGCCCCGGGAGGAACGCAGCAGCGTCGCGAATTCGTGCTTCTCCGCCATGGTCCAGGACACCACGACGAGAACGGCGGCGAGCGCGGCCAGCGGGATATAGCTCGCAAGCGGTGCTGCGATCAGCATGAACAGCAGCAGAAAGAGCGAGTGCAGCATGCCCGCGAGCGGGCCGCGAGCGCCGGCGCGGATATTGGTCGCGGTGCGCGCGATCAGCCCGGTGACGCAGATGCCGCCGAACAGCGCGGCGCCGATATTGGCGGCACCTTGCGCCACCAGCTCGCAATTGGAGCGATGGCGGCGGCCCGTCATGCCGTCGGCCACCACGGCCGACAACAGCGATTCGATGGCCGCGAGCAGCGCGAACGAGATCGCATCCGGCAGCACCGCCGCCGCCTTCGCGAGTGAGAACGCCGGCAGCGCCGGTGACGGCAATTCGCGGGGAATGCCGCCGAAGCGGCTACCGATGGTTTCGATCGGCAGCGACAGCACAGCCGACGCGACCGCCGCGAGCACGACCGCGATCAGGATTCCGGGCCAGGACGGCCGCCAGCGCCGCAGGCCGGCGATGACAGCGATGCTGACGACAGCGACGCCGAGCGCAGATGGATTGACGGTGTGCAGACCACCCGCGAGCGCGACGAGCTTTGGCACGAACTCGCTGGGTTCTTTTCCGGCGAGCGTGATGCCAGCGAGATCGCGCAGCTGGCTCGCAAAGATGATGATGGCGATGCCGGCCGTGAAGCCGATGGTCACCGGATAGGGAATGAACTTGATGTAGGTCCCGATGCGCAACAGGCCCGCGGCGATCAGGACCATGCCGGCCATCAGGGTGGCGAGGATGACGCCGTCGACGCCGTGGCGCTCCGCTGTCACCGCGACCAGCACGATGAAGGCGCCCGCGGGCCCGCCGATCTGAAACCGGCTGCCGCCGAGCAGCGACACGATGAAGCCGCCGACAACGGCCGTATAAAGGCCGCGATCCGGCGTCACGCCCGATGCGATCGCGATGGCCATCGACAGCGGCAGCGCGACGATGGCGACGGTCAGCCCTGCGAACACGTCGGCGCGGAAATCCGCGAAGCCATAGCCTTCGCGCCAGACGGTGACGAGTTTCGGCAGATAGAGTTCGGCGAAAGTCGGCCGACGCAACTGACGCAGTTCGCCTGCGTGATCGCTCGTGATGCTCATGTCGGCAAAGTGCTCCGCTGGCCCCACAATGCTTCGGCGCATCGTGCAGCGCGCGCGACGATGCGTTAGTCCATTTTGATCGCGGGCACGATCATCGCGATCATGCCCCCACGCGACGCGGCGGCCCCGGCTCCTTCAGGCGAACGCCGCGTCCGCCGCTGTCGCTGCGGGCCTGTTCGCCGATCAACTCGACGCCGGCCCGGTCGAACGCCTCGACGACCCTCATCAGGGTCTCGACCACGCCGCGCACATTGCCGGTCGAGGCCTCCATCCGCTGGATTGTCGGCAACGACACGCCGGCAAGCTCGGCCAGGGTTTTCTGATCAATGCCGAGCAGCGCACGGGCCGCCCGCATCTGGAATGACGTGATCACCTTAGCCTCACGTACCAGCTACTATAAGTGATATTTTAAGCGTATACAATGATGTAAAATACATCATGTTGAAGGCGAATGCAAGCCTCTCGTCATTGCCAGCGAAGCAATCCAGGAATCCCTCCGCGGAAAGACCCTGGATTGCTTCGCTTCACTGGCAATGACGGGTGGTCAGATCATCGCTCCCCGCTCTCCCTCTCCCGTGAAACAGAGAGAGAGAGAGAGAGACGGGCTCCTGACCAATCACGCCGCGTGCTGATGCGCGGCGATGATCTGGTCGGCGGCACGGCCGGTCACCTCGGCCATGTGGTCGAACTGACGGGTGAAGCTGCCGGCGCCTGCCGTGGCCGAACGCAGCTCGACGATGAGCTCGCCGATCTCGGCTTCCGGCATCATGGCACGGACGCTATCCCAGCCACTCCAGCCGTCGCGGGTGTCGAAACCGAGGATCTGGCCGCGTCGCGCCGACAGGATCGCGTTGATCTTGGCGGTGGCATCGGTCGGACAGACGATCTCGACGACGTGGATCGGCTCCAGCAATACCGACTGGCATTGCGGCAGGCCTTCGTTGAGCCCGATCCGCGCCGCCGTGCGGAAGGCGAGATCGGAGGAATCGACGCTGTGATAGGAGCCGTCGGTCAGCGTCACCTGCACATCGGTCACGGGGAAACCGAGCGGGCCGCGCGCGAGCCCGTCGACCACACCCTCTTCCACCGCACCGATATAATTGCGTGGCACCGCGCCGCCGACGACCGTCTCGGCGAACTTGAAGCCCTCGCCGCGCGGCAGCGGCTTGATCTCGAGCACGACGTCGCCGAACTGACCATGACCGCCGGACTGCTTCTTGTGGCGGCCGCGCTGGGTGATCGACTTGCGGATGGTCTCCTGGTACCCGATCGCGGGCGGATGCGAGGAGA
The DNA here is from genome assembly GCF_054058595.1 of Bradyrhizobium sp. USDA 4472. Taxonomy (NCBI): domain Bacteria; kingdom Pseudomonadati; phylum Pseudomonadota; class Alphaproteobacteria; order Hyphomicrobiales; family Nitrobacteraceae; genus Bradyrhizobium; species Bradyrhizobium sp. USDA 4472. Next base: position 3,756,702 of record NZ_JBSSAM010000001.1, on the reverse strand, counting down.
TCTTGACGCCGAAGCGATCGCGCAACCGCTCGCTGGCGACGCGCAAGTGCATCTCGCCCTGCCCCCACAGCACGGTGTCGTGAGTCTGGGCATTCTGAACGACGATGAGCGAGGGATCCTCTTCGTGCAGCCGCATCAACGACTGACCGAGCTTGACGTCGTCCTTGCGGTCGGTGGCCGCAACCGACATGGCGAGCACCGGTGGCGTCGGCTCCGACGCCGTGAGTGCAGCCGGCGCGGTCTTGCCGCTCGACACGGTGTCGCCCGTCTTGACGGGATCGAGCTTGGCGAGCGCCACGGTGTCACCGGCTTCGGCCGAGGTCCGCTTGCTGTCGTAAGCGCCGCTCACCGCGAGGATGCCGGAGATACGGCTCGTTGCTCCGGAGGAGGATTGCAGCGTGGCACCGTCGTCGAGATGGCCGGAGAGCAGCCGCGTCAGCGACAGCTTTCCTCCGTGCTGCGAGTGCAGCGTCTTGAACACGAAGCCGAGCGCGTCCTTGGTCTCGGGCGCGCCGAGACGTTTTGCGGTCTCCGCGATTCCCGGCGCCTCGTGGCGCAGCGCCTTCATCAGGCGCAGAACGCCGTTTTCGCGCGCGGCGGCACCGAGCAGCACGGGACAGATCAGCCCTTCGCGCAATTCGCGGGCAAGATCGTCGAACACCGCATCACGCGGCGGCTGGATGTCCTCGAGCAGTTGCTCCATCAGCGCATCGTCGTGATCGGCGAGCTTCTCCAGCATCGAGAAGCGCGCTTCCTTCTCCCGATCGAGATTGCCTCCGTCGAGCGCGACCACTTCGGAGGCCCTGTGCTCGCGATAAATGAACGCACGTTCCAGTGCGAGATCGACAAAGCCTTCGATCAGCTCGTTTTTCCAGATCGGGATCTGGCGCAGCACCAGCGGCACGCGCGAAGCGGGCTGGAGCATCGCGAGCGTCTCACGGATGCGCTCGTTGGCGCGGTCGATCTTGTTCAGGAACAGGAAACGCGGAATCTTCAGCTCCTCCAGCTCGCGCAGGATGATCTGCAGCTGCGGCAGCTTCTTCTCGTCGGCCTCGCAGACCACGATGGCGGCGTCGACCGCGGGCAAAGCGGCGCGCATGTCGTGGGCGAACTCAACGGACCCGGGACAATCCAGGAAAGTGTAGCTGTCGCCCATGAAGCTCGTGCTGGCGGCAGTGAGCCCGACGGTCATCTTGTGCTGACGCGCCTCGGGCGTGGCGTCGCCGACGGACGTTCCGGCATCGACACTGCCGGCGCGGGGGATTGCGCCCGTACGCGCCAGGATCGCTTCGAGAAGTGTGGTTTTACCTGCTTGGAAAGGGCCCACCAGCGCAATGCACCGTGGACCTCGGGGACTTCTGACGTCTTGTCCCATTCGCCGCCTCCTTGGTGTGGAGCTCGGCCCATGATTGGGTCGGCAAGCGCAGATGCTCTGCCCCTCCCCGAGATTTGGCAAGCATCAAACGTCGCTGCGGTGCGTCGTCAGTTCGATTAGGTCCTGACTGTTGGCGTTCCCCCTTTCCCCAGTTGGGAGACGTGAAAGCGGCACCGCCCTTGACGCGTCTCAGCGACCCGGACGCAGTTCCAGGCTTTCGAGTCCGGCCGCGACGTTGAGGCCGACCTGGCCCTGCACGCTGAGCGGCTGGAGCGCGATCGAATTGTTGGAGCCGCCGACCAACACGTTTCCACCGAGGCCGACCCCGACCGAGGCGCTGCCCTGCGCGCCCGCGTAATTGCCGGAGAGATCGCCGGGGCCGAGCCGGTTGACCGGCGCGAACACGCCCCAGGCCAGCGTGGTTTCCTGGGTGATGCCGATGTCGAGGCCCACTTTGCGGATCGTCGCGACATAGCGGTCTTCAGGCAGGCCGTCGGCGCGCAGCACGCAGCCGAGATTGGTCACCGATCCCACCACGAAGCCGATGCTGGCACCGCCGCGGCATTCGAGCACCCCGACCTGCACCAAGCGCGACTGAGCGCTGGCGCTCGCGATGGAGGCAACGAGGCTCGCGGCAGCGAGCCCGGCGAGGAGGAATGAGCGGCGCATGAATGTCTCCGGCGATGAATGTGATGCAGGCAAAGAGGCACGGCAGGCGGCCGCACCGGCGTTCTATGCCACAAGTGGCGTGAGCGTGCCAGATCGCTCGAATGTGAAGGAAAAAGGGCCCGCATCAGGCGGGCCCTCCCGTATCGGATCGTTACTTCAAGGCTCAGCGCAGATTGCCGCAGAAGCGCTGGATACGCTTGCAGGCGTCTTCGAGGTCGGAGGTCTTGGTCGCGTAGGAGATGCGGAAGGCCGGGCCGAGGCCGAAGGCCGAACCCTGCACGACGGCGACGCCTTCGGTTTCCAGGAGCTCGGTGACGAACTGCTCATCGTTCGAGATCACGTTCCCCGACGGCGCCTTCTTGCCGATCGTGCCGGCGCAGGACGGGTAGACGTAGAACGCACCTTCGGGACGCGGGCACTCGATGCCGTTGGCCTGGTTGAGCATGGAGACGACGAGATCGCGACGCTCCTTGAACACCTTGTTGTTGGCCGCGATGAAGTCCTGCGGACCGTTCAGCGCTTCCACCGACGCCCACTGCGAGATCGAGGACGGGTTCGAGGTCGATTGCGACTGGATGGTCGACATCGCCTTGATCAGATGCGCAGGACCACCGGCGTAGCCGATACGCCAGCCGGTCATGCAATAGGCCTTCGACACGCCGTTCACGGTGAGCGTGCGGTCGTAGAGGCTGGGCTCGACCTGCGCGACGGTGGTGAACTGGAAGTCGTCGTAGACGAGATGCTCGTACATGTCGTCGGTCATCACCCAGACATGCGGATGCTTGACCAACACGTCGGTGAGCGCCTTCAGCTCGGCCCTGGTGTAGGCGGCGCCGGTCGGGTTCGACGGCGAGCACAGGATGACCCATTTGGTCTTCGGCGTGATCGCGCGATCGAGCGCCGCGGCCTGCAGCTTGAATCCGTCAGCGGCGGTGCAGACCACCGGCACCGGCTCGCCGCCGGCGAGCGCTACCATTTCAGGATAGCTGACCCAATAGGGCGCCGGGATGATCACCTCGTCGCCCGGGTTGATGGTCGCCATCAGCGCGTTGTAGAGCACCTGCTTGCCGCCGGTGCCGACGATGATCTGGTTCGGCTTGTAGGCGACACCGTTCTCGCGCTGAAACTTCGCGATGATCGCGTCCTTCAGCTCGGGAATGCCGTCCACCGCGGTGTACTTGGTCTTGCCTGATTCGATGGCGTGGATCGCCGCCAGCTTGATGTTGGCCGGCGTGTCGAAATCGGGCTCGCCGGCACCGAGGCCGATGACGTTGCGGCCCGCCGCTTTCAGCGCGCGTGCTTTATCCGTGACCGCGATGGTCGCGGACGGCTTCACACGGTCGAGCGCAGCGGCAAGGAAGGACATCGTCATCTCCTGACAAGCGTCGTGAACCCTTTGCTCACGACTCCAATTGTGGGAATGAAGACACCCTAAAACGTGTGCCGCAGCACCGCAAGAAACTTCGGCCCGATCTCGGAAAAGTTTATGGGACCTCAGCGTTTCAAGCTCGATTTCCCGCAATTTTCCGCAACTTTACCGGGCAAACCCCTCATATCCGGCAAGGCTTGTCCTCGGAGCAATCGTGCGTGTGCCATGAGCCGTCATGCCCGGGCTCTTGTCCCGGACATCCACGTTCTTTGCGTCGCGCGGCAAGGCGTGGATGGCCGGGCCATAGGCGAGCGGAAGCGACGCCGTCCTTCGGACGGCTTTGCCCGGCCATGACGATGTGGCGACTTCAGCGTACTCTACGCACGACCGCGCGACGCGATGAGTCCTGCATGTTGACGCAAGCGTGATCTGATTTGCAGCGTCGCACGAACATGATCTTTCCTGGAGTTGCAGTGCGGTAGGGTTTTCCAGTTTTTCTATTGAGCGGCCCTTGCGGCGGATTCGCATCGGCATCATTGTTTAGCCGCGATGCGGGACAACAAGCACCGCACCTCCCTGATCCCGGAATCGAACTCCCAGAATGTACAAGCTCTATTCGATGCAGCGCTCGGGCAACAGCTACAAGGTCCGCCTTGCGCTGGCGCTGTTGAACCAGCCTTACGAAGCGGTCGAGGTGGACATTCTGCGCGGCGAGAGCCGCACGCCTGATTTCCTGACCAAGAACCCGTCCGGTCAGGTGCCGCTGCTCGAGGTCGGCGACAACCGCTTCCTTGCCGAGTCGAATGCCATCCTCTGGTACGTTGCCGTCGGCACGCCGCTCGCACCGGAGAACCGCATCGATCGCGCCGAGGCGCTGCAGTGGATGTTCTTCGAGCAGCACGCGCTCGAGCCGAATATCGGTGCCGCCTATTTCTGGCTGTCGCTGGTCAAGGGTGGGCGCGACCTCCAGACCCACGCTCTGGAGGACTGGATGGAGCGCGGCTACGGCGCGCTCCAGGTGATGGAGAACCATCTCAAGGCCAATGCCTACTTCGCCGCGCGCCAGCTCACCGTCGCCGACATCGCGCTGTACGGCTACACCCACCTCGCCGACCGTTGCGACTTCGATCTCGCGCCGTTCCCGGCGATCCGGGACTGGCTGAAGCGCGTCGAGGCTGCCCCCGGCTTCGTGGCGATGGACTGGCGTCCCGCCGACATCGACAACCCCGCCAGCATCGCGGCGGGGGCTTAAATCCGGTGCAGCGTTAAGAAATAGCGGGCATTGCGTTAACCTTTGCCCCAATCCTGCCGTTTTCGACGCGATCGCTGCCCCAATATTGCCGGTTGAAATTGTGACGTTATGAGGCGTCGCGGGTGATTCGCTCGCACGTTGAAGGATTTGGACCCATGATGCGGGCGTCCGGCACGGTCGGCTTTCAGGGCCACACCGATACCGTCGCGTCTTCCCGGCTGACCAGCGCGGTCGCGGCATCGCTCGCCGTCGCCGCCCTCTCGCTGTGCCTGATCGTCACCCTCACGGTGCTGTCGACCAAGGCGAGCATGGCGATGGGCCTGCCGGTCTGATCCCGGTTTCATTCTGGATCGCCTTCAAGGTGCCGCGCGGCCCGCCGCCTATGGCATCCCGATGGGACACCGATGAAATCGCCCGTGGTCATCGTTGCAATCACCCTGACTGCGGCCATCCTGGTCGCGGCCTCGCTGTTGATTTTCGTCGGCACCCGCAAGGGCCCGGGAACGTCGACATGGAACGCGCCCGCCGCGCAACAGCGCATCATGCACGCCCATTTGGTCTAAAATCATCCGAAAGCTTTGGGCCCGCTCGCAAGCGCCCGTTAAGCGCAACAAGCGAATCCGGATTGCGCTCGCGCAACCATGGGTCAGTGTAATCGCCTTCTCGTTCAGGGAGGAACGAGCCAGGCCATGCGGTTCGAATGGCGTACCATATGCGGTCCCGTGCTGACGGTAGTGATCGCACTGCTGGCGACCCCATTCGATCGTCATGCGCTCATGCTCGCACCGCTGTTCGTCTGCATCGTGGCGTTGGCCGCTTCGCTCTCAGGCTTGGCGTCGGCGCTTGCCAGCGCCACCATCGCCGTGATCGGCACGCTGTTGCTGTCGCTCGGCGATCGTTCAACGCCGGGCATGACCGCGACCGATCTCGCTCAGCTCGCGCTGCTCGCGCTCACGACCGGCGGCACCGCCGCAATCACCGGGCTGATGCGCGAACGCCTGCTCGCTGCTTTCGCCGCCGAGCGGCACAACCACGCCAGTGCGGCACGCTTGTCGGCCGCACTCGACCAGGTCGATATCGGCATCGTGCTGCTCGACGGCGAGACCCGCGCCGAATTCATCAACCGCGCCTTCCGTGACTATTTCGCGCTGCCGGACGAAAAGGCCGACGACAAGCCGCCCTTCATCGCGCTGATGTATCACGGCCGGGACACCGACGCGTTCGATCTGCCGGAGGATGAGCTGGGTCTCTTCATCGCGCAGCGGATGGAGATGGTGCGAATCGGCGATGCCACGCCGATCAACATCGCCTTGCGCAATGGCGAGGTGCTGCGCTTCGTGTGCACCGCGCTGCCCGACGGCGGCCGCATGCTGAGCTATACGCCCGTCACCGACCTCGTGCGCCACACCGACGCGCCGGCGCGCGCCGACTACTATCGCTCGCTGCGCGATCCCCAGGGGCGCAAGCTGATCCGCTATCTTCGGCCGGCGGAGTGATGCGACGCCATTGATCGGCGGACCCATCATCACGTATGAAGGCGCAGCATCGATCCACGGATTTCCCAGATGTCGCTCGCCATTCGCTCCGTGACCCGGCAGGACTACGATCAATGGCTGCCGCTGTGGGACGGCTACAATGCCTTCTACGGCCGCTCCGGCCCGACCGCGCTGGCGCCCGAAATCACACACATGACCTGGCAGCGCTTCTTCGATGCCTATGAGCCGGTGCATGCGCTGGTCGCCGAGAGCGACGGCAAGCTGCTCGGGCTGACGCATTACCTGTTCCATCGCAGCACCACCGCGATCGAGCCGTCGTGCTATCTGCAAGACCTGTTCACGAACGAGGCTTCGCGCGGCAAGGGCGTCGCCTCGGCACTGATCTACGGCGTCTACGAGCGCGCCAGGCTCGCGGGCGCGCCGCGCGTCTACTGGCAGACCCATGAGACCAACACCACGGCACAGAGCCTTTACGACAAGGTCGCGGAACGCTCCGGCTTCATCGTCTACCGCAAGCTGTTCTGATCCTCACCACACCTGTGGATAAGTCCTGCTGTCACCGGCGCGTAACACACCGGGGTTAGGTTGCATTTGCGTCTGATCTGGCCCCCCCGTCACCGATCAAGCGCCTCAGGCGGTCCCCGTCAGTCGCCGCGTCTGACAGGGGCCGCATTTTTTTTGCCTGCAATTCCGTGGCGGCATGGCTGCAACGCAGGCAAGTGCTTGCCGCTGCGTCGCAGCGCGGTCACAATGGCCGCCGGCTCTCCTTTGACAGGACCCGTCATGGAAATTCGCAATCTCGGCGGCTCCGGCCTGCGCGTGTCCGCGGTCGGGCTCGGGTGCAACAATTTCGGCCAGCGCACCGATCTGGAAACCTCGCGCAAGGTGATCCACCGCGCGATCGATCTTGGCATCACGCTGTTCGACACCGCCGATATCTATGCGGGCCAGGGCGGCTCGGAGACCGTGCTCGGCACCGTGCTCGGCGACCGCCGCAAGGACATCGTACTCGCCACGAAATATTCCAAGCCGATGGCGGCCGACGGCACCAAGCAGGGTGCCTCGCGGCGCTACATCATGAACGCTGTCGAGGCCAGCCTGACGCGGCTCAAGACCGACTACATCGATCTCTACCAGCAGCATGATTTCGATCCGCTGACGCCGCTGGAGGAGACGCTGCGCGCGCTCGACGATCTCGTCCGCCAGGGCAAGGTCCGCTACATCGGCCATTCCAACTTTCCGGCGTGGCGCATCGCCGAGGCCGAATTCACCGCGCGCGCGATGAATGTCGGCCGTTTCGTCTCGGCACAGGACGAGTACAGTCTCCTCGTTCGCGACATCGAGAAGGATTTGCTGCCCGCCGCCGAGGAATACAAGCTCGGCCTGCTGCCGTTCTTCCCGCTGGCGAGCGGTCTGTTGACCGGCAAATATCAGCGCGGCGCGGCAGCGCCCGCCGATACGCGCTTCGGCAAGGCGCCGGCGCTGCGCGATCGCTACGTCACGCCGCGCAACGAGGATATCGTCGAGAAGCTGCAGGCCTTTGCGCAGGCGCGCGGCCATTCGATGCTCGAGCTCGCCTTCTCCTGGCTCGCCGCGCGTCCGCAGGTCTCGAGCGTGATCGCAGGCGCCACCCGCATCGAGCAGGTCGAGCAGAACGTCAAGGCGATCGCCTGGCGGCTGAGCGCGGACGATCGCGCCGAGATCGACAAGATCACGCTGGGATGATCGGGTCGGCGCGGCGTCATTGCGCGCCGCGCGCCACCGTCTGCATCACCTCGAAACCTTCGAACTGGGGGTGGCCGAGATACAGCGGCTTGTTGTCGCCGGCCCTGTGATGGGCAGCACGAAAGGCTTCCGACTTGGTCCACGCGTCAAACGCCGCGTGATTGGCCCACACCGTATGCGACGCATACAACGTATGGTCCTCGAGCTCCGGTCCGCGCAGCAGATGGAATTCTACGAAGCCGGGCACCTTGTCCAGATGGCTGTCGCGCGACAACCAGACCTGCTCGAAGGCAGCCTCCGAGCCCTTGACGACACGGAAGCGATTCATGGCGATGTACATGGCTTGCCTCTCCTGATGCTCAGGCGATCATGTCGTCATTCCGCGACGCGCCGCAAGGCAAGGCAACGGAATGATGGAATCAAGCGACCAGCCCCTTCATCGGCCTTGCGCTTGCGCTGTCGGGGAACACCGTCTGGGCCAGCACCTGATCCGACAGGCCGAACTGGCTTTGCAGCACGCCCTTGATCACGGAGCGCAGGTCGGTGGTGGGCTTGAGGTCGCGGGCCTCGTGGAGATTGCCGGGCTTGAGGCCGGGCCAGTCTGAGATGACGCGACCGCCCTTCACGGCCCCACCGGCGAGCAACGCGATGGTGCCGGTGCCATGATCGGTGCCCTCAGTGCCGTTGATGCGCGCGGTGCGGCCGAACTCGGTGGCGACGACGACGACGGTGTCGCGCCAGCGATCGCCGAGCCCGCTTTCGAATTCGGCGAGCGCGCCGTCGAGACCGCCGAGCAGGAAGGCCAGACGTCCGACGGGGCCGCCTTCATTGGCATGCGTATCCCAGCCGTCGAAAGCGAGCGCCGCGATGCGCGGGCCATCATCGGCGGCCATCAGCTTCGCGGCGCCGCGTGCGACCTGGCGCATCTGCGCGACGGCATTGCCGGGCTTCGGCTTCATGTCGTCGCCGCTCGCAGCCTTCTCCAACTGCAGGCCCTGCGTCAGCGCCGAGGCCAGCGCCGGATCGCGATGGCGGTAGAGATCGACCAGCCGCATCGCGGTGTCGTCGTCGGCCTGCGGCAGCGCGACCGGCGCCCAGCCGACGGTCGGCGCATTGCCGCGCAGCACCAGCGGCGTGGTCGGGCCGACCGCAAGTCCGCTCGACACGCGCTCGCCGCGCGGCAGCGCCTCGAGCGCACGATTGAGCCAGCCCGACTGCACGCGACCGGGGCCGGCGTAGCCGCTCTCGAGCACGTCCTGGCCGTCGAAATGCGAGCGATCGCGGTAAGGCGTCGAGACCGCGTGAATCACCGCGGCATGCTGGGCGCGGTACATGCGCGCGAATTCCGGCATCGACGGATGCAGCCCGAAGAAGGAGTCCAGCATCAGCGCGGGATGCGCGCCATCCGCCGTGAGCGCGATCGAGCCGTGCAGGCCGGCATAATCGGGGTCGCCGATCGGCGCGACGGTCGCGAGCCCATCGAGCGCACCGCGCAGGATCACCACGATCAGTCGGGGATCGCGCCCGTCGGCTGCGCGCGCGAATTTCGGCAGATAGGCCCAGGCTGCAAACGACGCGCCGCCGAGCAGAAGGCCGCGGCGCGAGGTGAGGAGCCGGTTTTCGACGCAGTCGATCATCATCATCTCCTCTGAATTTCCGGGGACATCAGCAGCAGCGCCAGCGCCTGCTGGCGCGATTCCGCGCGCTCGATGGTTTTGCGGGTTTCGACCGACGCCGCGTCCGCCGCCGCGAATTCCAGGAGGTCGAGCGGATCGATGTTGGGTCCGAGCCGCGCGCCCATCTGCGAAGCGATATCGAGCCTGAGCTTGATGCCCTCGGGCGCGGCCCAGGCCGCGGCGGTATCCGGAAAACCGTTCGGCCCGGCCGGGGTCCATAACGGCTGGCCCAGCAGGTTCAGACCATTGAGATAGAAGCCGGGATCCTCCGGCATGCGCGCGAGCAGCCGGCCGCTCGCGACCAGGAAATCATAGGGCGAGCGCATCTTGGTCAGCGGCGCCTTCCACGCCTCGTCGGAATCGACCAGCGCCGTGGCCAGTGCCTTGAGATCGCCGTCGGTCTTGACGAAGACGTCGCGCAACCGCGCAACCAGGGCCGGCGGCGGATCGTCGGCGACGAAGTGGCGAACGAGTTTGGTCGCGATGAAATTCGCGGTCGACGGATGCCGCGCAATGTCGGCAAGTGCGGCCTCGCCCTGCGCGAGACCGTTCGCTTCATAGGTTTTGCCGAGCAGCACCTGCGGCCCCGGCTGGTGCGCATTGGCGTTGAAGACGAACGCGCCGGGCGCGCCAAGCTGGCCTTTCCGGCCCGCAAAGGTCCAGCCGGTGATGATGCGCGCGAGCGAGGTGACGTCGGCTTGCGTATAGCCGCCGCCGACGCCGAGCGTATGCAGCTCCATGATCTCGCGCGCGAGATTTTCGTTCAGCCCGCGCTTGCGGTTCTGCCCGGCGCGCGAATCCGGTCCGAGCGATTGCTGGTTGTCGAGGAAGAACAGCATCGCCGGATGCTGCTCGACCGCTTTCAGCATGTCGGCGAAGCGGCCCAGGACATGCGGGCGGATCGCCTCGCGCTCGAAGGCGCCGGCCCACATCCGCGCCAGCTCGCCCTTGCTCGCGGAGACGCAGAAATGATTCGACCAGAACACGACCAGGCGCTCGGTGAAGCCGCAATCGACCAGCATCGCGCGCTGCAACCGCGCCAGCGCCTCGGCGCGAAAGGTCTTCTGGATCACGTTGAGCGGCTGTGCCGGTTTTGCAGCGGCCGGCGCCGAGACGCCAGGCTGCATGCTTTCGGGCTTCGACGTGGCGCCGGCCTGCTTCGCATCAGCCGTCTGCTGGCCCGCGATCTCGCTGGTCACCGTGTTGAGCGAAAGATTGCGCCGCAATTGGTTGTCGGCCTTCTGCTCGGCGGGCGGCGCGGGCGCTTCGGCCGGCGTGGCCGCCTTCGCGGCTTCGCGCGCCTGTTTGACCTCGTCCTGATACGCGAATGCAGCCTGTCCGAGTTGCGGCGTGGATTGCAGCCCAGGGGCCTCAAGCAGCACGCCATAGGGACGCGCCAGTTCCGCCTTCACAAAACCTCTGGCGTCGGAGGCTGCATTGACGAGATCGCCGGATGCGCCGCCGCGCGGCCCAAAGCCGAACCGGTTCAGCGCGACGAGAGCGGCTTGCGAATCGCGGGCCATCGATTTGTTCTCCGCGCGTAGCCAACCACTTTCCTGGTTTGCACGCGGCGCCTAATATACTGCAGCGACAGATGAACCCGGCATGAAAATGACGGCAAAGCTTCGACCTGAATCATGACAAATCCGAAAGAAATCACGCTGACCCAACCGGTCCCGCGCCGCCTCGCCTGTTCCCGCTGCGGCACCGAGTTCGGCTGCGATCTCGCGGGCCATTGCTGGTGCGCGGAGGAGACCGCCAAGCTGCCGATGCCGATCAAGGGCGAGGATTGCTTGTGCCGGGAATGTTTGCGGAAGGCGGCGGCGGAGGCAGAACCGTAGGATGGGCAAGCGAAAGCGTGCCCACCATTTCCATGGCGTGGGCACGGCGCGATCCGCCTTTGCCGACCCTGCGAAGTCTACACTGGATGCCCCGGCGATGTCCGCGCCATGCCGTCGAACGCATCGAGCAGCTTTTCGCGCCAAACGTAAATCGGATCATCGGCCTCGATCAGCCTGAACGGGCTCACCACACGTGCCCATTGAAAACCACCGAACACGATGTAGTCGGCATAGTTCGGCGCAGCGCCGCCGAGATAGGGTTGCGTCTTGAAGGTTTGCCGCATCAGTTCCAGCGACTTGCGGAACGCGACGACGCCGGTGTCGCGGCTCGCCATGATCTCTTCGAGTGTCTTGCCGCCGAACCGCGCCTCGCGCGATTGGCGGAAATACGCGGCATCGATCTCGGCCAGATTCTTCGGGATGTCGGCGATGATGAGCGGAAAGATGCCGCCGACGATCGCGATATCGCCCCAGGCATTGATCATGCGCGCCATGGCACGGCCGCCCTCGCCGCCGAACAGCGACGGACGATCCGGAAAATTGTCTTCGAGATAGTTCGCGATCGCCCAGGAATCGACCACCGGCTTGTCGTGATGCAGCAGCACCGGGACTTTGTCCGAGCCGTGCGGCGCGATCTTGCTTTTCTCGGTGAAGCGCCACGGCAGCGATTCCGCGGTCAGCCCCTTATGCGCCAGCGCCATCCGCGTGCGCCAGCAATAGGGGCTGAACGGGCGCGAGGCATCGGTGCCGACGAGTTCGTAGAGTTTGAGCGACATGGTGTGGTTCCGTCATTGCGAGCTTAGCACCGGCCGAAGGCCGACCCGCGCCTGATGTTACGGTCAGTCTACCGCGGCGGAGGCATTCTGGATTGCTTCGCTTGCGCTCGCAACGACGATGTGGCGAGACGCTACCGCCCGTTGTTTCGCAGCAGCCTCTCACCGTCTTCCGTCACGGCGATGACCAGGCCGAGGCCGGGCAGCGTTTCGCGTGCGACGAAGCCACGATCGGCGGCGTCCTCCCAGATGGTGAGGCGCGGGCAGGAGGTCTTCCAGGTCGCGATCACCTCGGCATAGGCGCGTGGCTCGCGCGCGATCCATTCGACGAAATCCAGCACCAGCGGGTCGGCCGTCTCGCTCATTGCAAACCTCCCTTGGTCAACGCGGCAAGCACCGGTACGCGCAGCAGGAGCCAGCCGCCATAGGCGATGTAGTAGCAACCGATGGTCGTGATCAGCTTGTTCGACCAGGCCACGAATTGCTGGTCGGTCATGGCCTCGAGAAGGCGGCGCGCCAGCGTGGTGCCCAGCATCGAGGCCGCGATCGCAAGGCCGGCCAGCACGGGATCGAGCGAGGCGGCCTGGTCGATGACACCGCCGAAATAGATCAGCTTGGTGAAATGACTGACGATCTGGCACATCGATTTGGTCGCCACCTTCTCGCGCCGGCCGAAATTGCCGCCGAGGAAAAAGGTGTCAAGCAATGGGCCGGAGACGCCGGTCATCAGCATCAAGCCCATGCAGATCGTGCCATAGACGGTGCCCTGCCAGAGGCGATCAGGGTCGGGCTTGATATTGGTCGGCAGCAGCCGCGCCATGAACGGCGTGGCACCCAGCATCAAAAGCGCCATGGGCTTGTCGGGCACGTAGCGCGTGAGCGACCAGGCCGCGAGCGCGATGGCAGCGCCGACCATGTAGTTTGCGACCGGCCGCCAGCGGATATGCTTGCGCCACAGCAAAGCGCGCCAGCCGTTCGAGGCCATCTGCGTGATCGCATGCAGCACCATCGCTGTCGGCAGCGGCATCAGGGCAAGCAGCACGCCGATCAGGATCAGCCCGCCCGCCATGCCGAATAGCCCCGACAGGAACGCGGTGCCGACCATCAGCAATCCAAGCGCAGCAATCATGATGGGCGTCACGTGGGGTCTCCTTTCGACAGGCCCGGGACGCAGGCTGCCCATTCCGCCTCGCCCCGCTTGCGGGGAGAGGCGAAAGGCCGTGCGCCTCTCAACAATCAGCATGAATTACGCTGATGTTTGTGCCTCGCTTGCTCTGCCTTCGCAAACTGAGTTATCTTGGCCTGGCATCAGCTTTCCTGAGGGTCGATTCGGTTGCGACGGCTGCTCTTTCTCAACGGCATCAAGGCATTCGAGGCGGCGGCGCGGACCGGCAGCTTTGCTGCGGCTGGCATCGAGCTGAGCGTGTCGGCGGCCGCCGTCAGCCGCATGGTCCATCTGCTGGAAGAACGGCTCGGCGTCGCGCTGTTCGAGCGCAAGGCCAACAGGCTGGTGCTGACGCAGGCAGGCCGCGCCTATCAGAGCGGGCTGACGCCGATCTTTGATGCGCTCGCCAGCCTCACCGCGCAGGTGACGGCGCCGTCCAGCGTGCGCGTGCTCACCATCGGCGTCGGACATACGTTTGCGATGCGCTGGCTGATTCCGCGGCTGTCGGAGTTCCGCAACGAAGAGCCTGACGTCGAGGTACGCTTCACCACCGGCGGGGCGTCGGTGCCGTTCGGCGAGGACTGGAGCTGCGGCATCAAGCTCGGCACCGGCGACTGGCCGGGGCTCGTCGCCGAGCCCTTGTTCGCCGGCGACCTGACGCCGGTCTGCGTGCCCCGCCTCGCCGCCAGCCTGAAGCGGCCGGCCGACCTCAAAGGCCCGAGCCTGATCCGCGTCGAGCATTCGCCGGAGGATTGGCCGCTCTGGCTGAAGGCCGCGAACCTCACCCGCATCAATCCACGCGGGCCCGAGTTCCAGTTCTACGGCCAGGCGTTGCAAGCCGCGGCCGACGGGCTCGGCATCGCCATGGGCATCCGGCCCTATATCGACGACGATCTCGCCGCCGGACGCCTGGTGGCGCCGTTCTTCGAGCTCTCCGTGCCCAAGGGCATGCGCTGGTACCTGCTGTACCGCAGTTTCCAGACCGAACAGCGCGACTTCGCCGCGTTCCGCCGCTGGATCATGCGGGCGGCAGCGGAACCCGCGGCGAGGCCGCGGCGGTCCGGACGCGTCGCGGCGCGGAGCTGACGCCTAAAAAAGCCGGCCGCTTGTGAACCGCTTCACATTTCCAAATCCGCAAACGTGGTGCTCTAACCCTCCGGCACGAGACCATTTTGGGGACCACCAATGACGACCCTTTACGACGGCTTTGACATCGAATCCTTCGAAGCTGGCAAGGGGCTGTGGCACGCCCGTATCCGGCGCGCCGATTTCAGCCCGGTTGCCATCGATGGCGTGCTGTTTCCGACCATGGAAGTCGGCTTCGCCTGGCCCGATTCCGACGCCGCGATCGCCGACGCCAAGCATCACATCGACCGCTTCCGCCACCGCGCCGACGACCGCGACGACGACCGCGACGACGAATAGTCGACGGCAACAGGACTGAAGCGCAACAGGGGACACCGGTTCATGTCGGTCATCGAATACGACAACGATCCAGGGTCAAGGATCTATCCGCGCAAGGTGCTGGCGATATGCCCGGAATGCGATGGCGATCTCACGGTGCTCCGTGTGATCGGCGGCCGCGCCGGATGCGAGTACTGGACCATGCGCTGCATCGATTGCGGCGGGATCCATCTCGATATCCTCAAGCCGCGCCTGACGGTCGGCGACGGCGACGGGCCGCTGCCGGTGGCTTAATCGCCAGCGGTCACGTAACAGGGATCACTGAACAAGGCCTGCTGCCAACCTGCTGTCAGCAGCCTGCGCACGGAACGGGCATTCGCTCTTTTCTGAGGGGCGGACTCGTCCCATATTCGGAGCATGGCGAAGAAACCTGCTCCCCCGAAATCTCCGAAAGCCAAAGCACCGAATTCGAAGGCACATCGGCCCGATGTGCAGCCGATCGGGCCGGCCCTGGCCGAATTGCTCAATCCCGCAATCAATCGCGGCGATGCCGGGCTGGGATCGGGTACCGGGCTGCAGCCGCCGCCGGATAATTCGCGCGATCGCCGCGCCGGGGGCGAGGCCGCGGCGCATCGGGCCCGCGCGTCGACGCCGAAGGAGTTTCCGCAGGATTCGACGCGGCCGATGCCGCTGCGGCCCAATCCGCAGCCGGCAGGCGCCCGCGCCTCGACCGAAGGTCTAGGCGAGGCGCCGCAGGCCAATTACGGAACCGCGGCCACGATCCCAACGCTCGATCCGGAACTGGCGCGTCAACTCGGCCTGCCCACCGAAGAGGACGATGCCGAGGCACTCGCGCGTCCACCACGCAGCAAGATGGAGGCGCTCGGCGTCAAGGCGACGGCCGACGCACTGGAATCGCTGATCCGCGAGGGCCGGCCCGAGTTCCGCAAGGACGACGGCTCCACCAAAGTGTGGACCCCGCACCGGCCGCCGCGCCCGGAAAAGTCGGAAGGCGGCGTCCGTTTCGAGATCAAATCTCCATACGAGCCGCGCGGCGACCAGCCGACCGCGATCGCCGAGCTTGTCGAGGGCATCCAGCGCAACGAACGTTCGCAGGTGCTGCTCGGCGTCACCGGCTCGGGCAAGACCTACACCATGGCCAAGGTGATCGAGGCGACGCAACGGCCCGCGATCATCCTCGCGCCGAACAAGACGCTCGCCGCCCAGCTCTACGGCGAGTTCAAGAGTTTCTTCCCCGACAACGCGGTCGAGTACTTCGTCAGCTATTACGACTACTACCAGCCGGAAGCGTATGTGCCGCGCACGGACACCTACATAGAGAAGGACTCCTCGATCAACGAGCAGATCGATCGCATGCGCCATTCGGCGACGCGCGCGCTGCTCGAACGCGACGACGTCATCATCGTCGCGTCGGTGTCCTGCATCTACGGTATCGGTTCGGTCGAAACCTACACCGCGATGACCTTCGCGCTGAAGAAGGGCGAGCGCATCGACCAGCGCCAGCTCATCGCCGACCTCGTCGCGCTGCAGTACAAGCGCACGCAGGCCGACTTTACCCGCGGCACGTTTCGCGTGCGCGGCGACGTCATCGACATCTTCCCGGCGCACTATGAAGACCGCGCCTGGCGCGTGAACCTGTTCGGCGACACCATCGAGAGTATCGAGGAGTTCGATCCGCTCACCGGCCACAAGCAGGACGAGCTCGAATTCATCAAGATGTACGCCAACTCGCACTATGTGACGCCGCGCCCGACGCTGGTGCAGGCGATCAAGTCGATCAAATCTGAACTGAAGCAGCGGCTCGACCAGCTCAACAGCCAGGGACGCCTGCTGGAGGCGCAGCGGCTGGAGCAGCGCACCACCTTCGATCTCGAGATGATGGAGGCGACGGGAAGCTGCGCCGGCATCGAGAATTATTCGCGCTATCTCACCGGGCGGCTGCCCGGCGAGCCGCCGCCGACGCTGTTCGAATACGTCCCCGACAACGCGCTGGTGTTCGCCGACGAAAGCCACGTCACCGTGCCGCAGATCGGCGGCATGTTCCGCGGCGACTTCCGCCGCAAGGCGACACTGGCCGAATACGGTTTCCGCCTGCCGTCATGCATGGACAACCGCCCGCTGCGCTTCGAGGAATGGGACATGATGCGGCCGCAGACGGTCGCGGTATCGGCGACCCCGGGCAGCTGGGAACTGAACGAGAGCGGCGGCGTGTTCGTCGAGCAGGTCATCCGCCCGACCGGGCTGATCGACCCGCCCGTCGACATCCGCCCCGCCCGCACCCAGGTCGACGATCTCGTCGGCGAAGTGCGCGCCACCGCGCAGGCCGGCTACCGTTCGCTGATCACGGTTCTCACAAAACGCATGGCGGAGGACCTCACCGAATATCTGCACGAGCAGGGCATACGTGTCCGCTACATGCACTCCGATATCGACACGATCGAGCGCATCGAGATCATCCGCGACCTTCGCTTGGGCGCGTTCGACGCGCTGGTCGGCATCAACCTGTTGCGCGAAGGCCTCGACATCCCCGAATGCGCGCTGGTCGCGATTCTCGACGCCGACAAGGAAGGCTTCCTGCGCAGCGAGACCTCGCTGATCCAGACCATCGGCCGCGCCGCGCGCAACGTCGACGGCAAGGTGATCCTCTATGCCGACCAGATGACCGGCTCGATGGAGCGCGCCATCGCCGAGACCAACCGTCGCCGCGAGAAGCAGGTCGAGTACAACAATGCCAACGGCATCACGCCGGAGAGCGTGAAGAAGCAGATCGGCGACATCCTCAACTCGGTCTACGAGCGCGACCACGTGCTGGTCGAGATCGGCGGCCACGACATGACCGACGACGTCATCTCGATCGGCCACAATTTCGAAGCCGTGCTCGCCGATCTCGAGACGCGCATGCGCGAGGCCGCCGCCGATCTGAACTTCGAGGAAGCCGCCCGCCTCCGCGACGAGGTCAAGCGCCTGCGCGCCACCGAGCTCGCCGTCGTCGACGACCCCACCGCCAAGCAGCGCACCGTGCAGGTCAAGGCCGGCGCCTATGCCGGCACCAGGAAGTATGGCGATGCCGCGAACCTGCCGGTCAGCGCCATGAAGAAAAAGACCGTGAGCTCCGCGCTGAAAGCCAGCGGCGGCGGCAGCGGCTCGAAAGTGCACAAGCCGCATCTCGACGAGATGCACGGCCCGGAATCGCTGCCCTATCGGGAAAACCAGTCGCTGCCCTCAAAACCATTCGGCAGCACGAGCCGCATCATCCAGCCGACGGACTCAAGGCAGTCCGGTCCGGAGTTCGGGCCGGCACCGAAGTCGACCGGTGGTGCGCCGGGGCGACGGGGTGGGTGGAAGAAGAGGTAGGTGCTCGTTTGGTCGATGAGTGGTGGGTGTCCTCACCGCGCACTCACCGCCATCACGGACAGTATCAGCCCGGTCATCGCGAGCCGACGCGATGCAGCAGGTTGGGTGCATCATTCAGTGATTTGTCGGAGAGCAAGAGGCGCTTACAGCTTGCCCTGCCCGTTCATCTGGCTCTGTTGCTGCTGCTTCTCCTGCTCCTTGGCGTGGTGACGGCCGTAGAGGCAGCCGGCGGCGGCGCCGAGCATGCCGTGATGGCCGGCATAATGGCCGGCCACGCCGCCGACGATGGCGCCCTTGATGCAGCCCTTGGCATTGGCGGCGGAGCTCGCACCCAGCATGAGGAGCGCGGCGGTGATCGCGATGAGCGGGGATTTCATGATTATCTCCTGCGGTGTCCGGCGTCTCAACGAACACAAACGCGCTGGGTTCCCGCACTCGCCGCGTGGCGAGACGCGCTCACATGCACGGCGTCAAGATGTCCGCCGTCATCCCGGCGAAGGCCAGGTCGGCACGGGGAGTGAGCACTGTCGCGGGCTTGAACCTCCCTCGCCTCTCCTTCGACTGATCAGGGGACGTTGTGAACGCCGGCTGGGGATCGGTGCCGATGAAAGTCGCGTTGCTTGCAATGTTGGGACTGTTCCTGGGTGCATTGGGCGGAGCCGCGCTCGGCATCGGGGCCGGGCTCGCCTGGGTCCAGATCGCGCATACGACGCGTTTCGAAGGCTATAGCGGCATGCTGGTGTTTTTCACCTTCATGCCGGTGGGGGCCGCCATCGGCGGGATCGGCGGCGGGGTGCTGTTCGCCCTGCTGGCCATGCGCGACGACGTCATCGCGGTTGAGCCGGGGTCCGCGACCGAGCCGGCCCGTGGCCGGGACCGGTAAAATTGCGGGGTTCTATTGTAAATCTCACATTTCGCGCTCACTTGCGCATTGCAAAAACGTGATTTGAGTTTTTCCAGAAATCCCGTATTTGTTCGTATACGAATGAATTGACCGGCCCTTCGGCACCTTGCTGTGCACGGGGTTGTTTTCCGTTTTTCTGCAAGCCAGTTTCAGGACGCCCCAAAATGACGGAGCACAGTCTCTGGCGTTTCTCGCGTGCGTTGCACCGCGCGATCAACGACCGGCATTTCGAGGATATCGAGACCCTGATCGACGAGGACGTCGAGTGGGCGATCTACGGTCCGATCGACATGTTTCCGTTCCTGGGCGCGCGCCAGGGCAAGGCGGCCGTGCTCCAGGTCATCCGCCAGCTCGCCGACAATTTCCGCGTCCGCCGCTTCGACCGCGAGAGCATTATGCTGGGCATCGATTCCGCCTCCTCGATGCTGCGCTATTCGCTGACGGCCCTCGATTCCGACAAGCCGATCAGCTTGCGCGTGGCGCAGTTCGCCCAGTTCAGGGCTGACAGGCTCGTCAGCATGCGGGTGCTGGTCGATACGTTCGATCTGGTCGAGCAGGCACTCGGCCGCGCCATTCATCTGCCAAGGATGACCGGCGTCGGCTGAGCGGGACACCAACGGGCTCCGCAATGCGGGACCGGTCGATTGATGCTACCGCGACTTCGTCATGGCCTCCAGCCCCGCCGGACGGCGTCGTGGACAAGCTCGTCGTCGGGCGCGCGCCTTTCGCGCGGCCCGTTGGTTCGCTATTCTGAACGCCACAATTTCGCAACGATAGTTCCGCATCTTCCGCGCGAACTGGGCTCGCGGGCAAGGCAATGGAATTCTCGACAGGTTTAGGCCGGATCAGGCTGCCGCTGGCGGCCGCGTTCATTTTTGGCTCGATGCTGACGGCCCAGGCGCAGATCATTCCGCCCTTCTCCCCCGCCCCCGGTGCGGTCACGCCTGATGACGAGGAGGCCGAGCTCGCCGAGACGGCCCCTGACGTCAACGACGCCGACGTGCTCAAGGGGATCGACGTCGACAAGCTCGACTGGAGCCAGCTCGCCATCGACGCCGGCACGCTCAACGACATCATTGCCGCCAAGAAGCGCGCGAAGGCCGCCGCCGCCAGCGGCATGAATTGGTCGACCAACGTCAATGCCAACGGCTCCTCGGCCGTCACGGTGAAGCAGTCGGTGTCGCCGTTCTGGGACACCCGCATCGGCGCCGACATGACCGTGACGAAAGAGCCGACCACGATGTCGGAGCTGCTGGCGGAGAAGGCCGCCAATGGCGGCAACCTGCCGCAATCCTCCGGCAGCGCCTGGGCCGCCGCCACCGCGCCGGGCGCCGGCGTCGTCTGGGACAAGACCGCGGTGGAAGCGCGCGTCGATCCCGGCACCGAGCAGAGCAAGCTCGCGGCGTCGCTGACCAAATCGCTGCCGCTGTCGGGCGATACGTCGCTGACGCTGCAGAACGGCTACAGCGTCAACCAGCAGGGCACCGCGGCGCTGCCCGGCGTCGGCGGGCACATCAATTACGAGACCGACCAGTCTGCCAAGGTGACCCTCACCGACACCGGCACCAGCATCACTGCCGGCCAGACCATGTCGACCAACGACGACAAATGGCTGCGCAAGGTCGGCGCCGAGCAGAAGCTGTTCGACAACGTCACCGTCTCCGGCTCGGTCGGCGAGACCTCGCAAGGCGCGATCAGCAAGAGCGTGACGGCCGGATTCAAGAAGAGCTGGTGAGCCTTCTTTAGACTCTCGTAACCATGCGCCACGGCAAAGCCCCCGAATGGTCCGGCCTTGCCGCATCTCGGCCCCGTTGCGGTCAAAATCCGACGCCCAGATGCGCCGGCCTGACACACATCGTCGTGCGGGGGACACTCGCGCTGCGCTCAACGCGAACAGGGGAATAACGATGAACGCCATGCGTCCGGAAAAGACCGAGACCACCGAGACCGAGACGGTCGACAGCAACCTCGCCGCCGTGACGGAAGTCGAAGCCGGCATCCGCGATTTCGTCCGCAACGATATCGCCTATCTGCGCCGGCCCGCCGCGACCACCACGGCCACGGATTCGCCGCCGCTCGATCCCAGCGCGGAAGCAACCGTCACCAACGTCAACTCGCTGATCCAGCGCGTCGCCGGCACCTCGCTTGCCGAGATCGAGAATCTGATCTCCGAGCTCGAAAGCCTGCGCGACCTGCTCCACGCCGAAGGCCAGCGCGTCCAGCGCGAGATCTCCGGCTACGCCCAGCTGAGCCAAGCCGCGATGAAGTCGACCCGCATGATCGCCGACAACGTCGCTCAGTGGAAGCGCGCCGCCGACGGCCTGCGCAACAGCTGATCGCGCCGACCCCGGCATCACCAGCCGCCGCGTTCCGGAAGGGACGCGGCGGTTTTGATTCCGGATAGAGTTCGTGCTCAACCGTGAACCGTCCGCCCCGCTCCGGCGACCAATGCCTTGGTGCCCGTGCCGCCGACGGCCGGGCCTCGGGGACATCTCAGATGGAAAGCATTCGGCCCGATAACACGGACCCGATACCGTTGCGGCCCGCGCCGAACCAGTTCGGGACCATCATGCTGCGCTTTGTCGGGCTGCTGGCTGTTGCAATCGGGATCTTGGCGCTCGTCTACAGCCGCTGAAGGCGAAGGCCGCGTCGCGGCTCCCAGAAGTTAACGAGGCCTTAACGGCTCGCTTCGACCGTCGAGGCTTCCAGGGTGTAGGCGCCGTCGGCGTAACCCTTCACCACCATCCCGGCCACCAGCATCACGGCCAGGGTCGTGGTAGCGAAGATGAATCCGACCAGCTTGAGTGCGCCGCGGTCTGCCATTGTTCTCGTCCCCTGTACTCTGCCCAGTTCGTTCAAATAGACAGCGACAGGTTCATAATTGGTTAGCAACTCGATGGTTCCGGCAGCCGCTTTGCGAGCGCCAGCCATCTTGGGGAGGCTTATGGCAGCCACCCGGAATCGCGTCCATAGCGCGCGGGCAACACTCGCGCGCTGTTTTTGTCGTTCATTCTGGAACTGGTCTAACCGCCCTTCCGCATCGGCACGAACGCGCTGGCGGTGATGGAATACACCTCCTCGCCGCGCTGGTTGGTGCCGGTGGTGCGGGCAGTCAGAATGCCCCACCCAGGGCGCGAGGCGGAGCTGCGCTTGTCGATGACGACATTTGCGTAACTCACGGTATCGCCTGACAGCACCGGCCTGATCCAGCGCAGATCGCGAAAGCCCGGTGACGGGCCCCACACTGCGACCTCCTCGCCGCGTGCTGCGGCTTCCCGCGCCTGACGCTGGCCGTCGGCGACAAGCAGGCTCATGCAGGCCGAGCCGACATGCCAGCCGGACGCCGCGAGCCCACCAAATAGCGAATTCTTGCCCTCCTCCTCGTCGAGATGGAAGCGCTGCGGATCGAACTTGGCGGCGAAGGCCTTGATGGATTCCGCAGTGAATTTATAGCTGCCGATGTCGCGACGCTGCCCGATCTCGATCTCTTCGAAGAACCGCATCAGACCGCTCCCGCGCGCCGTTCGATCAGGATCGGCGAGACCATCTCGCCGAGCGCTTCGCCCCTGCCGTTGCGCACCGTGCATTTGAACTTGACGATGCCGAGATTCGGACGGCTCTTCGAGGTACGCGCCTCGAGCACGTCAACATCCAGTGTCAGGTCGTCGCCCGGTCTGAGTGGCGACAGCCAACGCACTTCATCGACCCCGGGAGATCCGAGCGACGCGGCACGGGTAATGAACCCGTCGGCCATCATCCGCATCATCAGCGAGCAGAGGTGCCAGCCGGAGCCGGAGAGGCCGCGCAGCATGCTTTTGCCGGCAGCCTCGTCATCGAGGTGCATCGGCTGCGGATCGAACTCGGCGGCAAACGCCAAAATCTCGTCGCGGCTGACGTGGCGCGGGCCGAACGTTCCATAGCGGCCGGGCGGGAAATCTTCGAATGTCAGGGTCATCTCGGAAAAGCTTTGCGGGAAGGACAGATTGTGGCCGCACTTTGCGGCAATCTCAACCGGCCGGTCCGCATGGCTCGTGCTACATTCAGCGAATAGGGTCAGACCTGTCTCATCGTCTGTTGGCGCGGCCGGGGGGCGCGATCTGGCACGGGGGAGAGAGATGTTTTCATTCAGCGACCTGTTTCAATGGGACCGCTTCATCACGCCGACGATCATCAAGACCTTCTACTGGCTGGTGATCGGCGTGATCTGCCTGTTCGGGCTCTCCGGAATCTTTGCCGGCCTCACCGCGATGGCAATCAGCCCGTTTGCCGGGTTCCTCGTCGTGCTGGAATCGATCGCGGGCGTCGTCGTCGGCATCGTGTTCTCGCGCATCGCCGCGGAATTGATCCTGATCGTGTTTCGCATCAACGAGCATCTCGGCGCGATCAGGGATCAGGGCGGCGGGATGCGGTGAGGCACCCCGCTTCGCGCCTTACGTATTGAACCGGAAGTGCATCACGTCGCCGTCGGCGACGACGTATTCCTTGCCTTCCAGGCGGAGCTTGCCGGCATCGCGGGCGCCAGCTTCACCGTTGAAGGCGATATAGTCCGAATAGGCAATGGTCTCGGCGCGAATGAAGCCCTTCTCGAAATCGGTGTGGATGACACCGGCGGCGCCCGGCGCCTTGGTGCCACGATAGATGGTCCAGGCCCGCGCTTCCTTAGGGCCGACAGTGAAATAGGTGATGAGATCGAGCAGCGTGTAGCCGGCGCGGATCAGGCGATCGAGGCCGGCTTCTTCCAGACCCAGCGTCTCCAGGAAGTCGGTGCGCTCGTCGCGCGAGATGGTCGCGATTTCGGATTCGATCTTGGCGGAGATCACGACGGCCACGGCGCCTTCCTTCGCCGCCTGCTCCTGCACAGCCTTGGAGAACGAATTGCCGGTCGCAGCCGAGCCTTCCTCCACGTTGCAGACATAGAGCACGGGCTTGGACGACAGCAAGCCGAGCATGCCGAAAGCACGCTCCTCCTCCGCCTTGCGCTCCACGAGCCGCGCGGGCTTGCCGTCGCGCAGCAGCACCAGCGTGCGGTTGACGAGGTCGAGCTGCTCCTTGGCGTCCTTGTCGTTGCCCTTGGCCTTTTTGGTCAGGTTGTCGACGCGCTTCTCGAGGCTGTCGAGGTCGGCGAGCATCAACTCGGTCTCGATGGTCTCGATGTCGGCGAGCGGGGCGATCTTGCCCTCGACATGTGTGATGTCGGAATCCTCAAAGCAACGCACCACATGCGCGATGGCGTCGACCTCGCGGATGTTGGCCAGGAACTGGTTGCCGAGACCCTCACCCTTCGAAGCGCCGCGCACGAGGCCGGCGATGTCGACGAAGGTCAGGCGGGTCGGAATGATCTGCGCCGATTTGGCGATCGCCGACAGCTTGTCGAGCCGCGGATCGGGCACGGCGACCTCGCCGACGTTGGGCTCGATGGTGCAGAACGGATAGTTCGCGGCCTGCGCCGCAGCCGTCTCGGTCAACGCATTGAACAAGGTCGACTTGCCGACATTGGGCAATCCGACGATTCCGCATTTGAATCCCACGAGCGTTATTCCTTGCCGTTTTCGTCCTTGGTCAAAAATCCCTTCGCCTGCATCGCCAGATGCACCCTGTTGGCGAAGGTCGCGTCCGTGCCCTTGGCGATCAGTGCGGCGTGCTCGGCCACCGCGTCGCAGAGCGTCGTCACCCAGTCGTTGTCGGCCTTGGCGAAGTCCGACAGGACATGGCCGTGCACCATCTCCTTGACGCCGGGATGACCGATGCCGAGCCTGACACGGCGATACTCGTTGCCGATATGCGCCGAGATCGAGCGCAGGCCATTGTGGCCGGCGATGCCGCCGCCGATCTTCACCCGCACCTTGCCCGGCGGCAGCTCGAGCTCGTCGTGAAACACCGTGGTGTCGCCGGGCGCGATCTTGAAGAAGCTCGCCGCTTCCTGAACGCTGCGGCCGGACTCGTTCATGTAGGTCGTGGGCTTGAGCAGGATCACGCGCTCAGTGCCGAGCGTGCCTTCCGAAGTCTCACCCTGAAAGCGACGGCGCCATGGTGCGAAACCATGACGCCGCGCAATCTCGTCGACGGCCATGAAGCCGATATTGTGCCGGTTACGTGCGTATTTCGCGCCGGGATTGCCGAGCCCAACAAAGAGTCGCATGACGCGGCGCGCCCCTCAGCCGGAGCGCGATCGGAGATCACGCGCCGGCTCTTTTGAGAGATTACTTCTTCTTGTCGCCGCCGGCGGGAGCCTTGGCAGCAGCCGCGGGCGCAGCAGCCCCCGCAGCCGGAGCCGCAGCGCCAGCTGCCGGAGCAGCCGCCGCGCCGGGAGCCGCGCCACCGGCAGCAGCCGCAGCAGCGGCCTTCTGCTCTTCGGCGTAGCCGGACGGCGGCACGATGGTGACCAGGGTCGCGTCCTCGCGGGTCAGCGCCTTCACGCCAGCCGGCAGCTTGATGTCAGACAGATGCAGCGAGTGACCGATTTCGAGCGAGCCGACGTCGGCCTCGATGTACTGCGGGATGCTCTCGACGCCGCATTCGAGCTCGATCGCGTGGGCAACGATGTTGACGGTGCCGCCGCGCTTCACGCCGGGCGAACCTTCCGCCTTCACGACATGCAAGGGAACGCTGATGCGAATGGTAGCGCCTTCGCCGAGCCGCATGAAGTCGACATGGATCGGGAAGTCCCTGACCGGATCGAGGTGGTAGTCGCGCGGAATCACGCGATGCTTCTTGCCCTCGAGGTCGATGTCGACCAGCGTGGTCAGGAACCGGCCGGCCAGAATGCGCTGGCGCAGTTCGCGATCTTCGATCGAGATCGTGACGGGGGGCTGGTTGTTACCATAGATCACTCCGGGCACTCTGCCGGCGCGACGCTCAGCCCGGGCGGCCCCCTTGCCGCTCTTCGGACGTGCGGTCGCCTTCAATTCCTTGACGGTCGTCGCCATAGTCTAAGTCCTTGTTTTTGCAAAAGTTAATGGGCCGCAGCGCGGCCCATGGCATGGTCCACAGCAAGCCTCCAGGGGTGCGGGGGCCGTGAACGTGGCGGGCTTTTACCCGGAAGATGCGGAAATGACAAGGAAATGCGGGGATTTTTTGCGGGGGCCGGTCTGGCCCGGAACACTGTCATGGCCGGGCTTGGCCCGGCCATCCAGGAGTTGCGAGGTGGGAGGATAGACGTGGATGCCCGGGACAAGCCCGGGCATGACGACCTCAGCCGGTGGCCCCGCCGAGCTTGGCCTCCAGCGCCGCGATGCGTGCCTTCAGGGTCTCGTTCTCCTCGCGCGCCAGGCGGGCCATGTCCTTGACCGCCTCGAACTCCTCGCGCTTGACCAGGTCCATGTCGCGCAGGAATTTTTCAGCCTGGTTGCGCATGACAGTGTCGAACTCGCGCTTGACGCCCTGAGCCGCACCGGCGGCATCGTTCATCATGCGGCCGATCTCGTCGAAAAACCGGTTGGTGGTCTGGGTCATGTCGGTCTCCTGTATCGGTCGCTTATCGATCTGGTGGCGGCCCCGATAAACTTTGCGCGAACACGTGGAAAGACAATGGCAATCCGCGGTGACAGGTTCAAGGGCCGCGCCGCGGTATCCTTGTCATGCCCCGGTTTCCTTGCAATCGTATTCAACGTCCCGGCATAACGGGAATCACAACGCGGAACGCAAGACATGATCGAGCAGCAGATCGCAATCCCCACCAGGGACGGCCACACCGCGACCTTCATCGTCCATCCCGAACGCGGCGGACCGTTCCCGGTGATCCTGTTCTATATGGACGCGCCGGCGATCCGCGAAGAGCTGCGCGACATGGCCCGCCGGCTCGCGACCTCCGGCTATTACGTGATGCTGCCGAACCTCTATTACCGCTCCGGCGTGATGGAGCTCGGCGCGCTGCCGGCCGACCCGGACGCGCCGGAGCGCAAGCGCATGTTCGCGCTGATGGGCTCACTGACCATTCCCATGATCATGGACGACACGCGCGCGCTGCTCACCTATGCCGAGGGTCAGACGGCTGCGAACAGCAAAATTGTCGGCACCGTCGGTTACTGCATGAGCGGACGCTACGCCATCAACACCGCCACGCACTTCCCTGAAAGCGTCAAGGCCGCCGCCTCGATCTACGGTGTGCAGCTCGCGACCGACCAGGATGACAGCCCGCATCTCGCGGCCAGCAAGACCAAGGCTGAGCTGTATTTCGCCTGCGCCGAGACCGATATCTACGCGCCGCCGGAGATTATCGAGAAGGTCAAGCAGGGCATGAGCGGCGCGAAAGCCGAGGTCGAGGTCTATCCCGGCACGCATCACGGCTTCGCCTTCCCCAAGCGCCCGGTCTACGACCGCGACGCCGCCGAGCGGCATTGGGAGCGGCTGCTGGCGCTCTATCGCCGCAATCTCGTCCAGCAATAGCAGGCGCGATGCCCCCTCTGCTCATCGACTTCCCGTCCTTCAACCCGATCGCGGTCGCGATCGGGCCGTTCGCGATCCGCTGGTACGCGCTCGGCTATATCTGCGGGATCACGTTCGGCTGGCTGTATGCACGTTCACTGATCAAGAAGGACAGGCTATGGGCCGGCGCATCGCCGATCAGCCTGACGCAGATCGACGATTTCATCCTGTGGGTGACGCTCGGCATCATTCTCGGCGGCCGCACCGGTTACGTGCTGTTCTACAATCTGCCGTTCTTCACCGAGCATCCGGCGGCCATCTTCAAATTGTGGGAAGGCGGCATGTCGTTCCACGGCGGCTTTCTCGGCTGCGTCGTGGCGGTGATATGGTTCGCCCGGAAGAATGGCATCTCGATCCTGTCGCTCGGCGACATCACCTGCGGCGTTGCGCCGATCGGAATTTTCCTGGTGCGACTGACCAACTTCATCAACGGGGAGCTGTGGGGCCGCGCAGCCGACCCGAGTCTGCCCTGGGCCATGGTCTTTCCGACCGGCGGTGATGTGCCGCGCCATCCGAGCCAGCTTTACGAAGCGGGAATGGAGGGCGTCCTGCTGTTCGTCGTGCTCGCGGTGATGATCCGAAGGGGGGCCTTGAAGCGTCCCGGCATGATCCTCGGTGCCTTCATCCTGGTCTATGGCCTGGCGCGGATCATCGGCGAGCATTTCCGCGAGCCCGACGTTCAGCTCGGTTATCTCTGGGGCGGATTAACCATGGGTATGCTGTTGTCGATCCCGATGCTTATTGTCGGCAGCATACTTATTGTATTGGCTCTCAGGCGCGGCGCGCCGAGGGCCACCGAAGCCGTTCGTTAATTCATTTCGAGAAGACACGTGACCGAACAGCCCCTGCTCAACGAGATCAAGGCATTGATCAAATCGTCAGGCCCCATGCCGGTCTGGCGATACATGGAAGCGTGCCTGATGCATCCGCGCTACGGCTATTACGTCTCGCGCGATCCGCTCGGGCGCGAAGGCGACTTCACCACTTCGCCCGAAGTCAGTCAGATGTTCGGCGAACTGCTGGGGTTGTGGACGGCCTCGGTCTGGAAACAGATGGGCTCGCCGCAATCCCTGCGACTCATCGAGATCGGTCCCGGCCGCGGCACGATGATGGCCGACGCGTTGCGCGCACTGCGCGTGCTCCCACCGCTCTATCAGGGGCTCCGCATTCATCTGGTCGAGGTCAATCCGGTCCTGCGCGAGCGGCAGCAGGCGACCTTGTCGGGCGTACGCAACAATGTCTCCTGGCACGACACTATCGACGAGGTGCCTGAAGGACCGGCAGTCATTCTCGCCAACGAATATTTCGACGTGCTGCCGATCCACCAGATGGTGAAGCGCGAAGACGGCTGGCATGAGCGCGTGATCGAGATCGATCCGAACGGCAAGCTCCAGTTCGGCGCCGCATCCGAGCCGACGCCGCGCTTCGACGTGCTGCTGCCGCCCCTTGTGCGGGCGGCGCCGGTCGGCGCAGTGTTCGAATGGCGGCCCGATACGGAGATCATGAAGCTCGCCATGCGCGTGCGCGACCAGGACGGCGCGGCGCTGATCATCGACTACGGCCATCTGCGCAGCGATGCCGGCGACACTTTCCAGGCGATCGCGCGTCATAGCTTCACCGATCCGCTGAAGGCTCCCGGCCAGGCCGACGTCACCGCCCATGTCGACTTTCAGGCGCTGGCGCGGGCGGCCGAAGACGTCGGCGCGCGCGTGCACGGGCCGGTGACGCAAGGTGACTTCCTCAAGCGCATCGGTATCGACACCCGCGCGGCGGCGCTGATGCAGAAGGCGACGCCTGAAGTCGCCACCGACATTTCGGTGGCGCTGAAGCGGCTGACCGACACCGGGCGCGGCGGCATGGGCGCGATGTTCAAGGTGCTCGGCGTCTCCGAGCCGCGGCTGACGGGCCTTGCCGGCCTCAGCGATCTGGAACCGGGCGGAGGCAATTGATGACCGTCACGTCGTCGCTGCTGTCGGCGGTGCCCGGCCTGCGCCATTCCTTCTTCACGCGTGAAGGGGGCGTCTCCAGTGGGATCTATGCCGCGCTGAACGGCGGGCTCGGCTCCTACGACGATCAGGCCCTGGTTGCAGAGAACCGCCGCCGTATGGCCGAGCATGTCGGCGTCGCAGCCGACCGCTTCCTCAGCCTGCACCAGATCCACTCCCCCGACGTGCTCGTTGCCGACGCGCCATGGCCGAGCGGACCGCGGCCGAAGGGTGATGCGCTGGTGACACGAACGCCGGGCATCGCGCTCGGCGTCTCCACCGCCGATTGCGGCCCGGTGCTGTTCGTCGACCCCGATGCCCGCGTGATCGGCGGCGCACATGCCGGCTGGAAAGGCGCGCTGACCGGCGTGCTCGAGTCCACGATTGCGACGATGGAGAAACTCGGCGCCTCGCGCAGCGGCATCATCGCCGCGATCGGTCCCTTGATCCGGCAGGACAGCTATGAGGTCGGCAACGAGTTCATTGAACGCTTCATCGAGGCGGATGCCGAGAATGCTGCATTCTTCATCCCGTCGGTGCGCGAGGGCCACGCGATGTTCGATCTCGCCGGCTTCATCCGCAGGCGGCTGGAAGCCGCCGGCATTCTGATGATCGACGACCTCGGTCTCGATACCTACGCGGACGAACGCTTCTTCAGCTATCGCCGTTCGGTGCATCGCAAAGAGTCGGACTACGGCCGCCACGTCCACGCGATCGCGCTGGAAGGGTGAACACAAGAGCAACACACTGTGTCATTCCGGTGCTCGCGAAGCGAGAACCCGGAATCCATCGCTCAGCAGTTGACGCGGCGAAACGGATTCCAGGCTCGCGCCGAGAGGCGCGCCGGGGAATGACAGTGGTCTGTGGCGCCTCTGCCCTAGACCTTAATCGATTTTAACGATATCGCTGCCCTCAATGAGGGAAGCGTCATCCAACTTGCGCCATGCGGGCTCGCGCGTGCTGGCGGTCGTGCTGCTGACGGCAGCGACTGTGCTGGCCGGCTGTGCCGGCGGCAACGCGCCCGCCAACTCCTACGCGATGGCGACGCCGAGCGCCGGCTCCGGCGCGACGGTGGCATTCGAGTCCATTGACGGACCGCCGCCGCAGGTGTTCGACCGCATGGTCGGCGTGCTCGACAGCGAATCCAAGCTGCGCAGTCTCTCGATCGTTTCCCGCGAGGGGACGGCCGCCTACCACGTGCGCAGCTACCTCTCCGCCCAGGTGGTGCGCGGCAGGACCGTGATCGCCTGGGTCTGGGACGTCTACGACGCCAACCAGCAGCGTGCGCTACGGCTGTCCGGCGAGGAACCAACCACAGCCAAGGGCGGCCGCGACCCCTGGCAGGCTGCCGACGATCTGGTGCTGCGGAAGATCGCCCAAGCCGGATTCAGCGGACTTTCCAATATGATCAATGGTGCGCCGACCGATGCGCCAGGTTCGGTTCCGGACCTGCGCGGACCTGCCGTGGCCAGCGTCACGCCGGAGGCTGCGGCGCCGGCGATGCCGGCCGGAGCGCTCAGTTATGCCCAGCAATAACCACCGCTAAACCACGGGCCCGGTTTACCGCCAAGCTGTTGGCCCGACTCAGGGTTTTCAGAGGGAAAACGTAGCATCCCGGGTTGCCATTGCGGCCTCTCGCCTGATATTTCCTCGCCCGTCGTAACCGTGCTGCCAGTGGGTATTTTCTGATGTTGAACGTCGTATCCAGCAAAGCGCGGGAGGAAGCGTCCATGTCGGCCAAGAACGGCTCCATCAAGCTTGTCGCCGGCAACTCCAATCCGGCTCTCGCGCTAGCCATCGCGCAGGGCCTCGATGTGCCGCTGACCAAAGCGGTGGTGCGGCGCTTCGCCGACATGGAGATCTTCGTCGAGGTCCAGGAGAACATCCGCGGCTCGGATGCCTTCATCATCCAGTCGACCTCGTTTCCGGCGAACGACAATCTGATGGAGCTACTGATCATCACCGACGCGCTGCGCCGCTCATCGGCGCGCCGCATCACCGCCGTGATCCCCTATTTCGGCTATGCCAGGCAGGACCGCCGCTCCGGCTCGCGCACGCCAATCTCGGCCAAGCTCGTTGCCAATCTGATCACCCATGCCGGCGTCGACCGCGTCATGACGCTCGACCTGCACGCCGGACAGATCCAGGGCTTCTTCGATATCCCGACCGACAATTTGTTCGCCGCGCCCGTGATGGTGCGTGACATCCGCGAACGTTTCGACCTCGGCAAGGTGATGGTGGTCTCGCCCGACGTCGGCGGCGTGGCCCGCGCCCGCGGCCTCGCCAAGCGCATCAACACCCCGCTCGCGATCGTCGACAAACGCCGCGAACGACCGGGTGAGTCGGAGGTCATGAACGTGATCGGCGACGTCTCCGGCTACAGTTGCATCCTGGTCGACGACATCGTCGATTCCGGCGGCACGCTGGTGAACGCAGCCGACGCGCTGATCGCCAAGGGCGCCAAGGAGGTCTACGCCTACATCACCCACGGCGTGCTCTCCGGCGGCGCGGCCGCCCGCATCGCCGGTTCGAAGCTGAAAGAGCTCGTCATCACCGATTCGATCCTGGCCACGGAAGCGGTGACCAAGGCGCCGAACATCCGCACGCTGCCGATCGCCAGCCTGATCTCCGACGCCATCGCGCGCACCGCGGCGGAAGAGTCGGTCTCGAGCCTGTTCGACTGATCACGCTGACTTCGTAGGGTGGGTCAGGCGTGGAGATGCGCAAAGCGCATCTGCTCGGCGTAACCCAGCCTACGGCATCGAACCCTGGCGCGCCGCCCCCGCGGGTTGTTGCCGGCGGCTACCCATGACATCATCGTGACATTGAGTCATCCCCTCTGGATACCTGATGCCGCGCCGGAAACTCGCTTGGGAAAAGCTGTCGGATGACGAGCTGCTCAAGCAGCGCCTCTCCAGCCTGAAAGTTAAGGTCGAAGGCACCTGGCTCGCGGATTGCGTCGCCGCGCTGCACGAGGAGATGGAAGAGCGCGGCATCCGGCTGCGGCCGCATACATGGATCTCGAGCGAATGGTTCAGCCCGGGTGACGTGCCCGGAATCGCGATTCCGTTCTATCTCGCCCATCCGCGCCTGATGAAGCTCGAGAAGAAGATGATGTTCGACGTCGAGGGCGGCACCTGGCGCGAGTGCATGGCCATCCTTCGTCACGAGGCCGGCCATGCCGTGCAGCACGGCTTCCAGTTGCAGCGCCGGCGGCGCTGGCAGCAGCTGTTCGGACCGTCTTCGAAGCACTATCCACGCTATTATCGGCCCAACCCGGCGAGCCGGCGTTACGTCCAGCACCTCAGGCTCTGGTACGCGCAGAGCCACCCGGACGAGGATTTCGCCGAAACGTTTGCGGTGTGGTTGCGACCGCGCTCGAACTGGCGGACGCGATATGCCGGCTGGCCGGCGCTGAGAAAGCTTGAATATGTCGACGAGCTGATGGGCGAGATCGCGGGAAAGCGACCTGTCATCACCACGCGAGAACGCGTCGATCCGTTGGGCCAGCTCAGCCAGACGCTGGAAGACCACTACAAGAAGAAGCAGGCCTTCTACGCCTTCACGCCGCCGAAGACCTACGATCGCGACCTGTCCCGGCTGTTTTCCGCCGATCCACGGCATCATCGGTCCCGGCCCGCATCGAGCCTGATCCGGCGGCACCGTGGCCGGATCAGGCAATTGGTCGCGCGATGGACCGGCGAGAACCAGCTCACCCTCGATGCCGTGCTCGACGACATGATCTCCCGCTGCCGCGAGCTCGACTTGCGCGCGGTGGGCCCCGAACAGAAGCTCGTTCTCGATTTCACCGTCCTCGTGACCGCCAAGACGATGCACGCACTGTTCGGCCCGTCTCGGCGCAAATGGATCGCGCTATGAGACGACTCCGTGTTCTCGTGCTGATGCATCCGGACTTCGTGCCCCCGGACTCCTCCGACGGCTACACGGCGCGGGAGATCAACAACTGGAAAACGGAATACGACGTCGTCAGCACCTTGCGCGCGGCCGGCCATGAGGTCCGCGCACTCGGCGCGCAGGAGGAAATCAGGCCGGTCCGCGAAGCAATCGAGGAGTTCAAGCCGCACGTGGTGTTCACGCTGCTGGAGGAATTCCACTACAACGTCGCCTACGATCAGCACATCGCCAGCTATCTCGAGCTGATGAAGGTCCCCTATACCGGGTGCAACCCGCGTGGCCTGATCCTGGCGCGCGGCAAGGACCTGTCCAAGACGCTGGTCCATCACCGCCGGATCGCGGTCCCGGCCTTCGCCGTTTTCCCGATGCGGCGCAAGGTCAAGCGGCCAAAGCATCTTGCGTTGCCGCTGATCGTCAAGAGCCTCAACATGGATGGATCTGCCGGCATCTCGCAGGCCTCCATCGTCGATACCGACGAAAAGCTCGCGGAGCGCGTCGCCTTCATCCATGATCGGAGCGAAACGGCCGCCATCGCCGAACAGTTCATCGAAGGCCGCGAGCTCTATGTCGGCGTGCTCGGCAACAACCGGCTGCGCGTGCTGCCGGTCTGGGAATTGAAGTTCGGCAGCATGGGCGGGCGCAGTTCACGCCATATCGCCACCGAAAAAGCCAAGCACGACACCGACTATCAGGAGCGCGTCGGCATCGTCGACGGACCGGCGAAGGATCTCGCGCCCGAAGTCACCGCGCGCATCCAGCGTGCCGCGAAACGCATCTACCGGGCGCTTGGCCTCGACGGCTACGCGCGCATCGATTTCCGCCTCGCTGCCGACGGCACGCCGTATTTCATCGAAGCCAACCCCAACCCCGAGATCGCCAAGAGCCAGGAGTTCGCTACAGCGGCTCAACATGACGGGCTGAAATACAAGGAGCTGCTACATCGAATCCTGACCCTCGGGATCAGCCGCGCCAAGGCCGGGGTGTCGCTGGGGTGAGCTACGCGCTCCTCAGGAAGAGGAGCGCGAGTCTTTGCGACTGCTATACAATCCCCGCCGCGACCTGGCCGCGCAGCCGCTCCAGGCCGTGCAACGTCTCCGCACAGGCGGCTGCGACCTCGATGCCCTTGATCGTGAAGTGCCTGCGGAAGAAATCGTAGTGCACCTCGGTCTCGTGGAATTGCTGCGGCGTCAGCACGGCGGAGAACACCGGCACCTCGGTGCGCAGCTGCACGTCCATCAGCGCCTTGATCACGGTGTCGGCGACGAACTCGTGACGATAGATGCCGCCGTCAACGACGAGGCCCGCTGCGACGATGGCGGTGTAGCGCCGCGTCTTGGCGAGGACCTGCGCATGCAGCGGGATCTCGAACGAGCCCGGCACCTCGAACACGTCGACGTGGGTGAGATGGCGTGCCTCGGCCTCCTTCAAGAAGGCAATGCGGGCTTCCGCGACCACGTCGCGGTGCCAGCAGGCCTGCACGAAGGCCACCCGCTGTGGTTTTGCGAAGCGGGGATGCTCGGTCACTGGAACCGGCGGTTGTGCTTGGGAGGTTTCGGTTTGGGGATCTTGCAGCATCTGATTCATGGCTTTCCTCTTCAGGACCAGAATCAGGGCACACGGAACGACAGACAGCCGCATCCTGCGATGCGTCTGCCACCGACCGTTCTCTTTCATCCGGACTTTAACCGTCGGCTTCGGAGTTGCACCGAATCTGCTGACCCTTCCCCTCAGCCAAAACCTTGGGGAAGGCGCTCGCGGGCTTGGGCCTTTCGGCCCTTACCGCCGGTGGGGACTTTC
Organism: Bradyrhizobium sp. USDA 4472; assembly: GCF_054058595.1. NCBI lineage: Bacteria > Pseudomonadati > Pseudomonadota > Alphaproteobacteria > Hyphomicrobiales > Nitrobacteraceae > Bradyrhizobium > Bradyrhizobium sp. USDA 4472. The sequence continues at coordinate 3,721,557 of NZ_JBSSAM010000001.1, read as the reverse complement.
ACCCCGCCCTGAGAACATCGGCCGTTCGGGATGAACGACCTGACCGGAAATATGACGCCGGTCCGCGGCCACAGCAAGCCTGTTCCGACCCAAAAAGCCGCATGGTCCCATTCCGCTGGAGCGAGACGGCCCCCGCAGGGCGGAATTAACGATTGAGCCGGCGGCCGGCTCGATCCGATTCCGGTTTGTTCTCAAATTAATAATTGTGTCCGAGATGAGCTGTGGACGAACGAGTCCTGGCTTGTGGACGGACTCGCGACCCAGTTGCGCAGATTCCGCAAATCACATCAGTTGATCCGCGACAAGCCCGCGCTGGTCCGAGGATCGCTGAAAGCGACTCCGAAGAGATTGCCCTTAACCAGGTTAAGGAAGCGCGCGCCGGACCAACCGCGTGCGTATCTAAAGACAACAAGAAGGCAAGAGGTCGAGACGGCATGTCCCTGCTCGAAGGCACTATCGATTCCAAAAGCCATCCCCTCGCGGTGGTCGAGGATATCGCTGCCAGCAACAACTGGCCGTTCGAACGCTCCGGCGAAGACGAACTGACCATTGTCTCGAAGGGACAATGGACCGACTACCAGATCTCTTTCACGTGGATGGGCGAGATCGAAGCGCTGCATCTGGCCTGCGCATTCGACATGAAGATTCCGGTCGCGCGGCGCGGCGAGGTGCAGCGATTGGTTGCGGCCGTCAACGAGCAATTGTGGATCGGCCATTTCGACCTCTGGACCAACACCGGCATGATCATGCACCGTCAGGCGCTGGTGCTGCCCGGCGGTCTCACGGCCTCGGCCGCGCAATGCGAAGCCATGCTCGCCGGCGCCATCCATGCCTGCGAACGCTACTTCCCGGCGTTCCAGTTCGTGGTGTGGGCGGGCAAGACCACGGCGCAGGCCATGGACGCGGCGATGTTCGATACGGTGGGCGAGGCGTAAGGCCCGCGTCCGATACGGCGGGGGACGGATAGCTTCCTCTCACCCGTCGTCCTGGCGAAAGCCAGGAGCGATACCGCAAGGTCTCTCGGTCGCCCGCGATGCTTGTTGCTCCGGCCGCCATCCACTAAAACCTCCTCGTGGGTCATGCGCCCTGGCTTTCGCCAGGACGGCGGATTTGGCGGCAGCGATGGCAAACAACACACTCCAAGACATCACCGGCACCATCCTGCTCGCCGGCGCCGGCAAGATGGGCGGCGCGATGCTGACCGGCTGGCTGGCGGGCGGGCTCGATCCACGGCGCGTTGCGGTGATCGATCCGCACGTTTCGCCCGGGATCACCGCGCTGGCTGCCAAGGGCGTTGCGGTCAATCCCGACATGAAGACAGCAGGCACCGTCGAGACGATGGTCGTCGCGGTGAAGCCGCAAATGTTCCGCGAGGCCGGCGCCGGGCTGAAATCGTTTGTTTCGGAGAAGACCTCCGTCGTCTCGATCATGGCGGGAACCACGATCGCTTCGCTCGAGGAGGTCTGCGGCGGGGCGGTCGTGCGCGCGATGCCGAACACGCCGGCCGCGATCGGGCGCGGCATCACGGTGGCCGTCGCCGCGAAGAATGTCAGCACCTCACAGCGCAGGGTGGCCGATGCGTTGCTGCGCGCCACCGGCTCGGTCGAATGGGTCGAGGATGAAGGCCTGATGGATGCGGTGACCGCCGTGTCCGGTTCGGGGCCGGCCTATGTATTCCTGCTCGCCGAAGAGCTCGCGCGTGCCGGCGTCGAGGCGGGATTGCCCGAAGCGCTCGCGACCAAGCTCGCGCGCGAAACCGTGGCGGGCTCCGGTGAGCTGTTGCATCAGTCGGACCTTCCCTCCAGCACCTTGCGCCAGAACGTCACCTCGCCCGGCGGCACTACCGCGGCGGCCCTCGGCGTCCTGATGGGCGAGCCGGGCCTGCGCGACCTCATGATCCGCGCGATTGCGGCAGCGACGAAGCGATCGAGGGAACTGGCGAAGTAGAGATTACGCGCCGAGCCGCTTGTTGAACATCTCGACATTCACAAGCCCGCGCGCGTGACGTCCCTCGCCGAGCTTGCGCGCGCCCTCGAACGCTTCAACGTCGAAGCGGATGACCCGGCGCTCGACGGCGATCACTTTCGCGGTGGTCCGGACCGTGGCGCCGACGAGGGCGGCCGCGAGATGGCGGATGTCGACTTCGGTGCCGACGGTGACCCAGCCCGCCTGAAGCGCAGGGCGGATCGCATCGCCCGCCGTCATCTCCATCTCCAGGATCATCATCGGGGTCGCATAGACCATCGGCATATCAGGCACGAAATGCCCGACCGTGCGTTCCACCGGGACCACCAGCGTGCGCTCGGCGCTCATGCCGACCTTGATGAAATCACGTGCGTCCATGGTGCTCGCTCGTCGTTCCGGGGCGCGCGACGCGCGAACCCGGAACCAGAAATTGCGGATCGAGAGTCCGGGTTCAGCCCTCGCGGGCTGCCCCGGAATGAGGCTAACGCGTCACTTCTTCGCAGCCGCCGCGCGTTCCACGAAGGTCTTGCCGCCCTTCATCTTGTGGCGGAGCGGGGCTTCGTTGATCTGGATGACGACGGCATCGGCGTCGACGCCGAGATTCTTCACCAGCGCCTGTGTGATGTCGCGCATCATGCCGGCCTTCTGCTCGTCGGTGCGGCCTTCGGCCATGCTGACGGTAATCTCAGGCATATCATTTCTCCTCTCGCCTCTCCGTCATGGCCGGGCTTGTCCCGGCCATCCACGGACTTCGCCATCAAACAAGACGTGGGTGCCCGGGACAAGCCCGGGCACGACGATCGAAACGAATGGCTAGCCCCAGCTCACGTCATGGCGCGCCAGCACCTCGCGCACCTTCACGACGAGGTCCGCTTCGCTGCACGAAAACTGCGCGGGGCGCGTCTCGCGCCATTCCTGGTTGGAAGCGATCGCGGCCGCGGCCTTCGCGCCCTCGACCAGATCCTTGATCTGCAGCTCGCCGCGCGCCTTTTCATCCGAGCCCTGTATGATCACGCAAGGCGAATTGCGGCGGTCGGCATATTTGAGCTGGTTGCCCATGTTCTTGGGATTGCCGAGATAGAGCTCGGCGCGAATCCCGGCCGCGCGCAAGCTCGCGACCATCTTCTGATAGTCGGCGACACGGTCGCGGTCGAAGACGGTCACGACGACGGGACCGACTTCAGGGCGCGTGTCGAGCTTGCCGAGCAGCGTCAGCGCGGCCTGCAGGCGCGACACGCCGATCGAGAAGCCGGTCGCCGGCACCGGCTCGCCGCGAAAACGCGAGACGAGGCCATCATAACGACCGCCACCACCGACCGACCCGAAGCGCACAGGGCGGCCCTTCTCGTCCTTGGTCTCGAGCAGCAGTTCGACCTCGTAGACGGGGCCGGTGTAATATTCGAGGCCGCGCACGACGGACGGATCGATCTTGATGCGGTCGGCTCCGTAACCGGACGCTGTGACAAGCTTCGCAATCTCTTCCAGCTCGCTCACGCCGGCCTGACCGATCTCGCTCTTGGCGAGGTAGGTTTCCGCCGCGGCGATGGCTTCTTTCCAATCCTCGCGCGGCTTGGTGACGGCGAGAACGACGTCAGCCTCCGCCGCGCTGAGATCGGCACCCTTGGTGAAGTCGCCCTTGCCTTCCTCGCCACCGTCCCATCGTCCGGGGCCGAGCAGCTTGCGGACTTCATCGGCGGAAAACTTGTCGAGCTTGTCGATCGCGCGAAGCACGGTCAGGCGGCGTGCCGCATTGTCCTCACCCGCGAGCCCGATGGCCTCGAGCACGCCGTCGAGCACTTTTCGATTGTTGACCTTCACCACGTATTGGCCGCGCGCGATGCCGAGCGCTTCCATCGTGTCGGCTGCCATCATGCAGATCTCGGCATCCGCCGCCGGGGTCGCCGAGCCGACCGTGTCGGCATCGAACTGCATGAACTGGCGGAAGCGGCCGGGGCCTGGCTTCTCGTTGCGGAAGACGTAACCGACACGATAGCTGCGATAGGGCAAAACCAGGCCATCGGTGCCGTAGCGCTCGCCGACATAGCGGGCGAGCGGCGCGGTCAGGTCGTAGCGCAGCGAAATCCACTGCTCGTCATCGTCCTGGAACGAGAACACGCCCTCGTTCGGACGGTCCTGATCGGGCAGGAACTTGCCGAGCGCATCGGTGTATTCCATCGCCGGCGTCTCCACCGGCTCGAACCCGTAGAGCTCGTAGACGGCGCGGATCTTCTCGACCATCTCGCGCGTCGCCCGGATCGCTGAGGGGTCGCGATCCTCAAGCCCGCGCGGCAAGCGCGCCTTCAGCTTCTGCGGTTTTTTGGGTTTTTCGGCCATGCGCGCGTTTACCAGCCGACGCGCGATGCGGCAACTGCCGGCTGATGGCCTCCCCGGATGCTGCACAGCGTCGCCTCCCGGCGGCGTGATGCGCTGCTGATCCGGGCTCCAGCAACCGGCATTCTGGTCCCGGCTCGCGCTTCGCGCGTCCGGGACACGAGAGATCAAATCACCTTGCGGATCCAGTTGTGGGGATCGTTGGTGCGGCCGTACTGGATGTCGACGAGCTGCTTGCGCAGGCCCATGGCGACGGGGCCCGCGGCGCCGCCCGAGATCTCGAAATCGCCGCTGACCGAGCGCACCCTGCCGATCGGCGAGATCACGGCGGCAGTGCCGCAGGCAAACGCTTCCTTGAGCCTGCCGCTCGCTGCATCCTTGCGCCACTGGTCGAGCGAATACGGCTCCTCGCGCACGGTCTTGCCGGCATCGCGGGCGAGCGCGATGATGGAGTCGCGGGTGATGCCGGGCAGGATGGTGCCGAGCGGCGGCGTCGACAGCGAGCCATCGTCGAACACGAAGAAAACGTTCATGCCGCCGAGCTCCTCGACGTAGCGGCGCTCGACCGCATCGAGGAACACGACCTGATCGCAGCCGTGCTGGATCGCTTCGGCCTGCGCGCGCAGGCTGGCCGCATAATTGCCGCCGCACTTGACGGCGCCGGTGCCGCCGACGGCCGCGCGCGTGTAATTCTCGGACACCCAGATCGAGACCGGCGCGGGGCCGCCCTTGAAATAGGAGCCGACGGGTGAGGCGATCACCGCAAAGATGTATTCGGACGACGGCTTGACGCCGAGGAAAGTCTCGCTCGCGATCATGAAGGGACGCAGATAAAGGCTGCCCTCGCCGCCCGGCATCCAGGCGCGGTCGATACGCACGACCTGCTCGACCGCCTCGATGAAGACGTCCTCGGGTATCTGAGCCATCGCCATGCGGTCGGCGGAGTCCTTGAAGCGGCGCGCATTGGCGTCGGGACGGAACAGGTTCACGCCGCCGTCGTCGCGCTTGTAGGCCTTGAGGCCTTCAAAGATTTCCTGCGCGTAGTGCAGGACCGCGCCGGCGGGATCGATCTGGAAGTTGGCACGCGCCTCGATCTTCGCCTCATACCAGCCGCCCTTGGACTGGTTGTAGCGGACCACCGCCATGTGATCGGTGAACACGCGCCCGAAGCCGGGGTCCACCAGCTTGGCGATCCTGTCCTTCTCGGGCGTCGGATTGGATGCGGGCTGGATGTCGAATTTCATGCTCATGTCCTTGCCTCCCGCTGCCGGTGGCGGCGCTGTTTCTCGCGCCCGCCTGCCCGTTTTCGGGCCCGGCTGGCTCATTAGGTTTCTGGCCGAACCTCCGCCAGCCTTGTTACGGCCGGTTTCCGTGACCAGCATGTCTTCCGAGGACATGCTTTTGCGGAAGGCGGAAGTCCAGTATGTTTTGCCGAAATGCCGCTCGACAATCGCACGGTAGATCTGCTTCGGCCGTCACCGCCTGTCGGGCACACTCCGGCCGATCCTGGAAATGCTACCCGACGCGAAACGATCTAAAATTTCGTGCGGGCCAATCGTTTTGTAACATTGAACCCAAGATACGTCAATATGCCTGACATAAATTTCGCGACTCCCTCTCAAGACACTGCCGAGCCACGGCCGGCGGCAGGCGAAGGAGGCAATTTGCGCTGGGATATCATCGAGCTGCTGTTCTTCGCCTATCGCGATTTCGTCGGCGATCCCGACCAGGAGCTGGAGGCTTTTGGCTTCGGCCGGGCCCATCACCGGGTCATGCATTTCGTCTACCGCTACCCGGGCCTCAAGGTCGCCGACCTTCTCGACGTCCTGCGCATCACAAAACAGTCGCTCGGCCGCGTGCTCAAGCAGCTGCTGGACGAGGGCTACATCGTGCAGAAGACCGGCGACAATGACCGACGCCAGCGGCTGCTCTATGCGACGCCGAAGGGCGAGGCGCTGGTGCAGAAGCTCGCCGGGCTCCAGACCACGCGGATCACCAAGGCGCTCGCCGAGATGGCGCCTGATGATGCCGAGACCGTCAAGCGCTTCCTGCGTGCCATGATCGACCGCGACGATCCGGACAAGGTGCTGGAGACGATCTTCGCCACCAATCAAGCCTCAAAGGAGTGACCGTGCCGCTCGCTGCCACGCTCGCCCGCCCGCCGGCACGACCGGCCGACGACGCCCCGCATCTGCTGCTGGTCGACGACGATCGCCGCATCCGCGATCTCCTGTCGCGCTTTCTCTCGGCCGAAGGCTATCGCGTCACCACCGCGGCGAGTGCCGGCGATGCCCGCGCGAAGCTGCTGGGACTGCATTTCGACTTGTTGATCCTCGACGTCATGATGCCCGGCGAGACCGGCTTCGATCTCGCCCGGTTCATCCGCACATCCTCCTCGGTGCCGATCGTGATGCTGACGGCGCGGCATGAGGCCGAGGCCCGTATCGAGGGCCTCCAGATCGGCGCCGACGATTACGTCGCAAAGCCGTTCGAGCCGCGCGAGCTGGCGCTGCGCATCAACAACATCCTCAAACGCGCCGCGCCGCCGGTCCAGGCCGCGGCGGTAGAGAAGATCGCGTTCGGTCCCTACGTCTATCATCTCGATCGCGGCGAATTGCGCCAGGGCGAGGAGGTCATCCATCTCACCGATCGCGAGCGCGAGATGCTGCGGATTCTCTCGGAGACGCCGGGCGAGACCGTGCCGCGCAGCGCGCTGACCGGCAACGGCAGCGTCAACGAGCGCGCCGTCGACGTCCAGATCAATCGCCTCAGGCGCAAGATCGAGACCGATCCCGCCAATCCGCTGTTCCTGCAGGCGGTGCGCGGCATCGGCTACCGGCTCGTGGCCTCGCCGTAGACCTTGAGTGAAGCAGGACCGATGAGCACGATCGATACCGGCCTGACGCTTCTGAAGAGCGCCGCCGGCCGTGTTTCGCGCGCCAACGGCTGGATGGGCAACGCATTCAAGGGCTGGATGCCGACCGGCCTCTATGCGCGCGCCCTGCTCATCATGATCGTGCCGATGGTGATCCTGCAATCGGTCGTCGCCTTCGTGTTCATGGAGCGGCACTGGAACACGGTGACGCGCCGCCTCTCGGCCGCCGTGGTGCAGGACATCGCCGCGCTGATCGACATCTACAAGGGCTATCCACAGGACAAGGACCGCGAGCAGATTCGCCGCATCGCCCTGCAGCGCCTGCAGCTCACCGTCGATTTCCTGCCGCCTGGCGACATGCCGCCGCCCGGACCAAAACCGTTCTTCTCGCTGCTCGACCAGACGCTGTCGGTGCAGCTGGGCCGCCAGATCGGACGCTCGTTCTGGATCGACACGGTCGGCCGCTCCAACCTCGTCGAGATCCGCATCCAGCTCGACGATGCCGTGATGCGCGTGTTCGCGCAGCGCAGCGCCGCGTATGCCTCGAACTCGGAGATCTTCCTGTTCTGGATGGTCGGCACGTCGTCGATCCTGCTGATCGTGTCGGTGCTGTTCCTGCGCAACCAGATCAAGCCGATCCTGCGGCTTGCGGATGCAGCGGAAAGCTTCGGCAAGGGCCGCGAGGCGCCGAACTTCAGGCCGCGCGGCGCGCGGGAAGTGCGGCGCGCGGCGGGCGCCTTCCTCGAGATGAAGTCGCGGATCGAACGCGCGATGGAGCAGCGCACCGCGATGCTCGCCGGCGTCAGCCACGATCTGCGCACCATTCTCACCCGTTTCAAGCTCGAGCTGGCGCTGATCGGCGACAACCCCGAACTCGAGGGCATGCGCAAGGACGTCGACGAGATGTCGATGATGCTGGAGGATTACCTCGCCTTTGCCCGGGGCGATTCCGGCGAGCAGTCGCAGCCGACCGACATGGTGCAGGCGCTCGAGGAGCTGCGCAGCGACGCCGAACGCCACGGCCATGCCGCGACCGTGACATTCAGCGGCCTGCCCGTGGTGACGGTGAAGCCGGCCTCGTTCAAGCGCTGCCTCGCCAACCTCGTCACCAATGCCGCGCGCTATGGCAAGGCCATCGCCATCTCCGGCCAGCGCGATCACCGCTATCTGACTGTGACGGTCGACGACGACGGCCCGGGTATCCCGGTGCATTTGCGCGAGGAAGTGTTCAAGCCGTTCCTGCGGCTCGACAATGCCCGCAACCAGGACGAAGGCGGCACGGGCTTAGGCCTCGCGATCGCCCGCGACATCGCCCGCTTGCATGGCGGCGACATCACGCTGGGCGACAGCCCGATGGGCGGATTGAGGGCGAGCGTCCGGATACCGGTGTAGCTTTCGCACCTCGCTCAGCACGAGCGAAGCCCGTCGCATCCCAGTAAGAACGCGGCGAGGAGCGCACCGGGTTTCCGGGACTACTGCTTCGGCAGCAGCGCCTTCAGCTTGTCGACGTCGCGCACGTTCATCTTGAACCCGCCGGGCATCACGATGTCGCCGGGCTTCTGGTCCGCCTTGCATGCGCCAAGCCATTTGGCCTCCAGCGTCATGGTGGTGTCGCGCCCTGCGGTACCGGCGGCACCGCCCTGCGCATGTGACGAGGTCTTCACCGTGTAGGCCGAATTGAAGTCGCCTGTGATCTCGGCGTGCGAGGTCGTGGACATGCCGGCGACGCTGCACTCGGAATCGCTGACATAGCCGGTGGCCGTCTTCTTGACGTCTTGCTTGGAGCAGACCTGCTTGGCCATCGGCGAGATGTTGTTGCTCATCTCCTTGTCGACAGCCTCATCGGTGCAATGCTGCATGGTCATTTCCGGCATCGCAGAGCCGGTCCTGACCATTTTCATTTCCCAGAGGCCTGCCTTGCGCACCGGCAGGTCGTCAGCGACGGCGCTGCCCGCCGACAGCACGAGACAAGCGACTGATCCGAGCAAAGCAAGCTTGCGCGTCATGGCAGAACTCCCGGCTGAGATGTCGAGGCTCGCCGTTCCGAAACGCCTCAGTAGAGGGTGCGGATCGGCCGATCGGCGGCGCCGTAGGGCACCCAACGACAGGCGAACGAGATGTAACCGCCCTGATAGGCCTGCACCGCGAGGAATTTCACCACCTTGCCGTACTGCGCGCAGTGATCGACCGCGACCTGGCGCGCATCGACCTGGGTCGCCATCGAATAAGCGATGATGCCGCCGGTGTCGTTGCCCTTGAAAGGCGGCACCGGGAGGATGTCGGCGCGCGCCGACTGGCTCGCCATCATACCCAAGGCAAGAAGGCCCGCGGCCGCAATGATTCGCATTCCCGTCACTCCAATTGATTGCCGGCAGTTTACGTTGCCGGCGCGGCGGTGGAAAGAACCGAAGGCCTGTCGAATGCGACGTTGTGATCAACTCCTGCCCGAGTGTTGCCGCGCTGCACTTGACCTCCCCCGCCCTTCGCGGCACCGTCTGACCTTCGCAGATCATGCTGTCTGGATTGCCCATGCGCGCCTCGACCTCCCCGAAATCGCTTCGCTTTGCCGCCGTTCTCGGCCTCGTGTTCGGGGCGCTGTCGCTCACCGAGGCCAAGGCCGCCAATCCGCTGGAGCTGAATTTCTGGCTGAGCGGGCCGCGCTATGACGGCAATGTCGCCGAATGCGACAAGGCGCTGCCGACGATCTCGAGCCAGTTCTGGGAGAAGGAAAGCTCGTTCTGGAATTCGCCCTTGCAAATCACGGGCTTCGCCAACGTTCACGAGACCGCTTTCCGGCCCTGGGCTTCGGACAACATTCCGCGCCGCTTCTGCACCGGCGAGGCCATGCTGACTGACGGCAAGGTGCGCAGGGTGCACTTCTCGATCATCGAGGATGGCGGCTTTGCCGGATATGGTCAGGGCGTCGAATGGTGCGTGGTCGGGCTCGACCGCAACTGGGCGTACAACCCGTCCTGCCGCGCAGCCAAGCCCTGAGCCGAAGGCCCTGATTCGGGCTCATCGAGCCACGGGATCATCCGGCGCCGGAATTTTGTTCTTGAAATGTTCTCGTTGCCTGCTAGGCTTCTGCACAGTCTAGTTGAGGGGCGTCACCATGTTTCATTTTAGATTGCATTCGTTCTTCCGTCTCGTGATTTCGCTGACCCTCCCCCTGACCCTTGCCGCCGGGCTGATCTCGCTCGCCGACGGTGCAAAGGCGCAGGACAAGCGACAGAACACACCCGGTGAATTCGACTTCTACGTGCTGTCGCTGTCGTGGTCGCCGTCCTTCTGCGAGGAAGCGGCCGAGCGCGGCCGCGGCGGCGGGCGCTCCAACATTCAGTGCGAGGGACGGCCTTATTCCTTCGTGGTTCACGGGCTCTGGCCGCAATATGAGAGCGGCTTTCCGGAATATTGCCAGCGGCCGTCGCCGCGGCTGAACCGCAGCATCGTCTCTTCGATGCTCGATTTGATGCCGGCGCCAGGATTGATCTTCAATGAATGGGACAAGCACGGCACCTGCTCAGGGCTCACCGACCGCACCTATTTCGAGACCATTCGCAAGGCGCGCGCCGCGATCAAGATCCCGGCCGAATATCTCGAGCTGTCGGAGGCCAAGACGGTGGCGCCTGGCGAGGTGGAAGAAGCCTTCATCAAGGCCAATCCCGGTTTGAGCAATGCGGCCATCTCGATCACCTGCAACCGGACGCGGCTGTCCGAAGTCCGCATCTGCCTCAGCAAGGACCTGCAGTTCCGCGCCTGCGAGGAGCTCGAACGCCGCTCCTGCCGCCGCGACCAGGTGACGATGCCGCCGATCAGGGGCGGTTAGATCAGGCATTCGTGCCCCGACGCAGCGCAGTTTCTCTTCGACGATGCGCTGCAGAGCCGGGCCGCGCTGCATGGGAAATCCCAAGCCCCTGGGAGCCGGCTCTGCGCAGCAGCGTTGCACGCTGCCACGCGTCCGGGACACTCGCGCTTGCCTCTTTGCTCAAGCCGCCGCGTGGCGTAGTGCTCTTGCATGAACTATCGCCACGCCTTTCATGCCGGGAATTTTGCCGACGTCATCAAGCACATCGTGCTGGCACGCATCCTGACCTATCTGCAGGACAAGCCAGCCGCCTTCCGCGTCATCGACACCCATGCGGGTGCCGGGCTCTATGATCTCGACAGCGACGAGGCGCGCCGCAGCGGCGAGTGGCTGACCGGCGTCGCGCGACTGATGCAGGCGCGCCTCTCGAACGAGAGCGTCGCGCTGACCAAGCCGTACACGGACATCGTCCGGGCCTTCAACCCGAAGGGCGAGCTCAAGGCTTACCCGGGCTCGCCGCTGATCGCGCGCGCGCTGATGCGGCCGCAGGACCGGCTGGTGGCCTGCGAGCTCGAGCCGAAGGCGCGCAAGACGCTGATCGACGCGTTGCGGCGCGACGAACAGGCGCGCGTGGTCGATCTCGACGGCTGGATGGCGCTGCCGGCTTTCGTCCCGCCGAAGGAGCGGCGCGGGCTCGTGCTGATCGATCCGCCCTTCGAGGCCAAAGACGAGTTCCAGCGGCTGGGCGAGGCCTTCTCCACCGCCTTCGCGAAATGGCCGACCGGTATCTATGTAATCTGGTATCCCGCCAAGAGCCGGCGCGCCACCGACACGCTGGCGCAACTCGTGGCTCGCACCGCAGCTGCCGCAAAGACTCCCGGGAAATGTCTCCGCCTCGAATTCAGCGTCGCGCCGCAGGCCGACGGCGCCGCCCTCACCTCGACCGGGCTCCTGATCGTCAATCCGCCGTACACGCTGCAAAGCGAGCTCAAGACGATTCTGCCCGAATTGGAAATGCCGCTCGGCCAAGGCGGAGCTGCCAGATTCCGATTAGAGGTACCCAAGGCGTAAATTAGGAGGTACCCACGACGTAAGGCACCGTGATCTTTGGGAAAAATATGCAGGAGCGGTAGTCAATCTGCAAAGAACCGTATTATGCTGTTTCTGTGACTGGCTTTACGTTCCGCTTCCGCGAATGGTTGCGGCGGAGTGAAGGCCCTAAGAAAGATCCGGACGGACCGATGGGTCTGCCCAAGGATGGCCAGCTCTCCCGGGCTTCGTAATGCCCGGTCATGTCGCGACGCGTGTCTGCTTGCGACGGAGGAGCAATGAGGGGGAGTTTCCCGATGGCCAATACGGGAACGGTCAAGTTCTTCAATGGCGAGCGCGGCTACGGCTTTATCAAGCCGGACGACGGCGGTCGCGACGTCTTCGTTCACATCACTGCTGTGGAGCGGGCGGGACTGAAGGACCTTGCCGAAGGACAGCGTATCACGTTCGAAGTTGAACCGGACAAGAAGGGGAAGGGCCCGAAAGCGGTCAATCTCGTGATCCTTTCGTAAGGCACCTGCTCCAACAAAGCTGGCGCAAAAAAAAGTCCCGGCCGCAAGCGGCCGGGAGGTTGTGGTCCGGTATTTTCTTATTTCGCTATCAGAAGTGATAGTTGACGCCTGCGCGCACGATGCTGGCGCTGTAGCCGTTTGACACGCCTGTAATTGCGAACTGGCTGGTCGACAGATCGACATAGAGATATTCGAGCTTCGCGCTCCAGTTCGGCGCGAGGCCAACTTCCGCGCCGACCCCGGCAGTCCAGCCGGCCGTCGTGTGCGACTCCGTCCAGCCGAAGGTCTGCGCGCGCAGCTCGCCGAAAGCGAGACCGGCAGTGCCGTAGACCAGCACGTTGCTGAAGGCATAGCCCGCGCGTCCGCGCAGCGTGCCGAACCAGGGATTGGAAAACTTCCACGGTGCGAAGGTATCATCGGCACCGGCGGCCTGGATGTCGCCCTCGACGCCAAACACCCACGGGCCGTTCTGGAAATTGTAGCCGGCCTGCACCCCGCCGACGAATCCGGATGGCTTTGCGGGATTGTTGTCGACCGAGCCCCATTCATAGCCGAGATTGGCGCCGAGATACGGGCCGGCCCAGCTATATGCGTTGAGTGGCTGATTGACGGTATAGGGCGCACGCTGCCCGTAACTGAGATCGGCGGCCGCGGCCGAAGCTGTCCAGCCGGCTGCAACCAATGCGGCTGCGCCCACAATGAGCCCCTTCATCACACACTCCAACGCAACTGCCGTAACCGGGTGCGAGGCCCGCGCCGCCCGCACGGAGCCAGGCTGCATGGTTACGGAACCACCACTTTTTCGCGTAGGATTTATCGAGAGTTTTAAGTTAAAGGCCTGTTAAGACCCGTTACCGCGCTGTTAACAGACTTAAGGAAGCGTTACCGGGAACTGCGCGCCTTCCTGTGCGCGGCAGCCCGGCCGGAACTTCAAATCGATCCCCCCAGCGCTTAAATTCGCTCCATGGTTCACGATTCCACCGACAAGCCGGACGACGCCCGCGCGCGCACCTCGCAGCAGGCCGCTCCGACCAAGGCCCCAGCCCAAGAGGTGGCCCCCCCGGACCTCGATCCCGCCACCGCCGGCGGCGATGACGAGGACGATGCGCGGCTGCCTGACATCCTGGAAGAGAGCGGCGCGATCGGCGAAGAGCCGCTGGCGACGGGTCATGAGGCGATCGAGCGCGCGGTGCGGCTCGCGCCGACCTCGCCCGGCGTCTATCGCATGCTCAGTGCGAACGCCGACGTCCTCTATGTCGGCAAGGCCAAGAACGTCAAAAAGCGCTTGTCCAACTACGCGCGCCAGAGCGCGCCGCTACCGGCGCGCATCCTGCGCATGATCGCGGCCACGGTGACCGTGGAGATCGTCTCGACCGCGACCGAAACCGAAGCGCTGCTGCTGGAAGCCAACCTCATCAAGCAGCTGCGGCCGCGCTTCAACGTGCAGCTGCGCGACGACAAGTCGTTTCCCTACATCCTGATCACCGGCGACCATTGGGCGCCGCAAATTTTGAAGCATCGCGGCGCGCAGACCAGGGCCGGGCGCTATTTCGGCCCGTTCGCCTCCGCCGGCGCCGTCAACCGCACCATCACGGCCTTGCAGCGCGCATTCCTGATCCGCTCCTGCACGGACTCCTTTTTCGAGAGCCGCACCCGGCCCTGCCTGCTCCACCAGATCCGCCGCTGCGCCGGCCCCTGCACGCGCGAGATCGACTTCGGAGGCTATGGGACGCTGGTGCGCGAGGCGACCGACTTCCTGTCCGGCAAGAGCCATGCGGTGAAGCAGGAGCTTGCCGGCGAGATGGAGAAGGCCTCCGGCGAGCTCGAATTCGAGCGCGCGGCGCTCTATCGTGATCGCCTCGCGGCATTGTCAGCGATCCAGTCACAGCAGGGCATCAATCCACGGACGGTCGAGGAAGCCGACGTGTTCGCCATCCACCAGGAGGGCGGCTTCTCCTGCGTCGAGGTGTTCTTCTTCCGCACCGGACAGAATTGGGGCAATCGCGCCTATTTCCCGCGCGCGGAGAAGACCTATACGCCGGAAGAGGTGCTTGGCTCGTTCCTCGCCCAGTTCTACGACGACAAGCCGCCGCCGAAGACCATTCTGCTCTCGCACGAGATCGACGAGATGGAGCTTCTCGCCAACGCGCTGGCGATCAAGGCGGGCCACAAGGTCGAGGTCATCACGCCCAAGCGCGGCGAGAAGAAAGAGCTCGTCGCCCACGCCCTGACCAATGCGCGCGAAGCGCTTGGCCGCAAGCTCGCCGATACCGCGACCCAGAGCCGCCTGCTCGATGCCATCGCCACGACACTGAGCCTGCCGCACGCGCCCAAGCGCATCGAGGTCTACGACAACAGCCACATCCAGGGCACCAATGCGGTGGGTGCCATGATCGTCGCCGGCCCCGACGGGTTCGTCAAAAACCAATACCGCAAGTTCAACATCAAGTCGGAAGGGATCACGCCGGGCGACGACTTCGCCATGATGCGCGAGGTGCTGGAGCGCCGCTTCAGGCGCCTGATCAAGCCGCCCGACGAGGGCGCGGCCAACAAGGCCAGGGACGACGATTTCCCGCAATGGCCCGACCTCGTGATCATCGACGGCGGCCGCGGCCAACTGAATGCCGTCAGGGAGATCTTTGCAAATCTCGGGCTGACCCAGGTGTCGCTGATGTCGGTCGCCAAGGGTCCCGACCGCGATGCCGGCCGCGAAACCCTGTTCATGCCCGAGCGCGAGGCGATCAAGCTGGAGCCGCGCGACCCTGTGCTCTATTTCATCCAGCGCCTGCGGGACGAGGCCCACCGCTTCGTCATCGGCTCGCACCGCAAGTTGCGCAAGAAAGACATCCGCGAGGCCGGCTTGCAGGAGATTGCGGGCATCGGCCCGTCACGTAAACGTGCCTTGCTGCATCATTTCGGAACCCTGAAGGAGATCGAACGGGCCTCGATCGCCGATCTCGGCAAGGTTCCTGGGGTCAGCGCCGAAAGCGCCCGCAGGATATTCGACTATTTCCATCCCCAGCCGGGGTGAACTAAAGGGGCCGTAGTCATATGGTCGTCGCATGCCGTGCCCCATTTGGGCGCGGACGGTTGACCTTCGGGCTTGAGCGGTATTGGTAGGACGGATGAACATCGCCACGACACGAGGGACGACCAGCCGCGCGATGTCCCTCCCGAACATCCTGACCTATGGCCGGATCGCCGCGATCCCGGTCGTGGTCGGATGCATCTATGCGCAGTCGATCATGGACTACCCGCTGTGGCTGCGCTGGGTCGCGGTCGCCATCTTCATCGGCGCCGGGGTGACGGATTATCTCGACGGCTATTACGCGCGGATCTGGAATCAGCAATCGGCGTTCGGCCGGATGCTCGACCCGATAGCCGACAAGCTGCTGGTGGCCTCCTGCCTGCTGATGCTGGCGGCCGATGGCATCATCCACGGCTGGTCGCTATGGGCCGCCATCGTGATCCTTTGCCGCGAGATCCTGGTCTCGGGCCTGCGCGAATACCTCGCGGCGCTCCGCGTCAGCGTGCCCGTCACCAAGCTCGCCAAGTGGAAGACGACGGTGCAGCTCGTCGCCATCGGCTTCCTGCTCGCAGGTCCCGCCGGTGACGAGGTGCTCCCCGTGGTCTCGCTGATCGGCCTCATCCTGCTGTGGGCCTCGGCAATCCTGACCATGTACACCGGCTACGATTATTTCCGCGCCGGCATCCATCACCTCATCAAGGAGGATGAAGGATGAAGGTGAAGTATTTCGCGTGGGTACGCGAGCGTGTCGGCAAGGCCGAAGAGACCATCGAGCCGCCCGCGACGGTGCGCACCGTCGCGGAGCTGATCACCTGGCTGTCGGGCCAGAGCGAGGCTTACGCTTATGCCTTCGAGAAGCCGAAGGTGATCCGCACCGCGATCGACCATGCCCACGTCAAGGCGGACGCTGCCATCGCCGGCGCGCGCGAGATCGCATTCTTTCCGCCGATGACCGGCGGCTAGGCCATGACCTCTTCCGTCGCCAGCTGCCCCGTCGCCATCCGCATCCAGGAAGACGATTTCGACATCGCGCGCGAGATCGCGGTCCTGACCCATAGCCGCACCGATATCGGCGCGGTCGTCAGCTTCTCCGGCATCTGCCGCGCCGACGAGGATAGCTCTGACATCGCCGCGCTCACGCTCGAGCATTATCCCGGCATGGCGGAAGAAGAGATCAAGCGCCATGTCGACGAAGCCTTGTCGCGCTGGCCGCTGAACGGCGTCACCGTCATCCATCGCGTGGGGCGGTTCGTGCCCGGCCAGAACATCGTGCTGGTGCTCACCGCCTCGCAACACCGCCGGGCGGCATTCGAGGCGGCCGAGTTCCTGATGGATTATCTCAAGACCAGCGCCCCGTTCTGGAAAAAGGAAGAGAGCGCCACCGGCACCGGCTGGGTCGAGGCCCATGCGCGTGACGACGAGGCCGCCGCACGCTGGACCAAATCCTGATGGCAAGAGCATCCAAGAAGCCCATGCGCGGCCGCGCCGCGCCCAAACTCGCCAAGGTCGGCCCCGGCGAGCTCGTCTCGCTGCTCGATTTCGTCCGCTATGCGGTGAGCCGTTTCGTGGAAGCGAAACTCGCCTTTGCCCATGGCACGACCGATCCGGTCGCCGAGGCGATCTTCCTGGTCTGCGAGGCGCTGCATCTGCATCCCGAGCAATTCGAGAGCTTTGCCCAAGCTCGCGTCACCGTAGCG
This sequence comes from Bradyrhizobium sp. USDA 4472, assembly GCF_054058595.1. Classification (NCBI taxonomy): domain Bacteria; kingdom Pseudomonadati; phylum Pseudomonadota; class Alphaproteobacteria; order Hyphomicrobiales; family Nitrobacteraceae; genus Bradyrhizobium; species Bradyrhizobium sp. USDA 4472. Next base: position 3,704,294 of record NZ_JBSSAM010000001.1, on the reverse strand, counting down.
GAGGGCAGGGCCCTGCTCGATCTGGTCCATCAGCGCATCACCACCCGCAAACCGACGGCCTATCTCGTCAACAAGATCTACATGCGCGGCCTGCCTTTCTATGTCGACGAGCGCGTCATCGTTCCGCGTTCCTTCATCGGCGAGCTGCTCGATTCCCATTTCGGCGGCGACGGCGAGGTCGGCTCGCTCATCGACGATCCGAGCTCCGTCGCGCGCGTGCTCGATCTCTGCACCGGTTCAGGGTGCCTCGCGATCCTCGCCGCGTATCATTTCCCCAATGCCGAGGTCGACGCGGTCGATGTCTCCAAGGGGGCGCTCGAGGTCGCCACGCGCAATGTCGGGGAACATGGGCTGGATGAACGGATCACGCTGCACCGCGGTGATCTGTTCGCGCCGCTCGGCGGCAACAAATATGATCTGATCATCACCAACCCGCCTTACGTCGACGCCGAAGGCATGGCGGCATTGCCGCCGGAATGCCGGGCCGAGCCCAGACTTGCCTTCGACGGTGGCCCCGACGGTCTCGATGTCATCAGGCGCATCCTGCGCGACGCGCCCGATCACCTGACGCCGGACGGCGGCCTGCTTTGCGAGATCGGCCGCGGCCGCGAGCTGGTCGACGAGGCCTTTCCGGAACTGCCCCTGCTCTGGCTCGACACGGAAGATTCCGAGGGCGAGGTATTCTGGATCGCGGCCGCCGATCTCGGCTGATCGAGCGAGCGCTCCGGAACAAGTCAAATTCCGCCACGTTCACCCCCGACGAATGTTTCGCTGTCGGAGGATGTCCACATGCTCGCGCCATCGGGCGAATTGCTGCGCGCCGGTATGGCGCTGAAAATCAACCATCTCAAGCGCGCGGCCCGATCTTACCTGCGTGACCGCACCAGTCAGACCACTGGACGGATCACGTCCTACGCGGTCGCGGCCGGGCTGTTCGCGGTGGCCGGGCTGTTCTTGGTCGCAACCTTCTTTGTCGGCCTGATCGCGCTGTATCGCTGGATCGCTATCAGTTACGGACAATTCTGGGGCTTTGGGGCCGTGGCGGCGGTGCTCCTGGTGCTCGCCGCAGCCTGTGCCGGAGTGGCCATGGCTCAAATCCATCGCCGGACCAAGCCGATCGTGCCGCTTGCAAGTCGGATGCGCGTGGCGATCGCCACGCCGCGGATCCCGCGTGGAACGGTCAAGCAGGCCGTGAAAGAGGTCGCGACGACAATCCCTCTGGTACCGCTGGCGCCGGGAGAACGCAGCCGGGACGGCAGGACTGCGACAGTTCTTGCCAACCGCCCCGTGCAACTCGGCTTGATGCTCGCGGCCGTCGGGCTGTTGGGCGTCACGGCAGCGCGCCGAAGGCGCTCCCGCCACGGATTGGACGCCTGACATGCGTGCGCGGCACACCGAGCAGCAGCTCGACAGCTGGCTCCTGGTCGCCGCCACAGCCGTGTTCGTGTTGAGCGCAGAACGCTACTTTCAGGATTCCGGCTTGATCCGGCCGCGGCCTCCTCAAGACCAGCGCAACAGCGAAGGACATTCGCCTGAAACGAGCCCGGCGGGCGCAGCGACGCAGCCCGGGCACGGGCGCCGGTCGAAAAGTCCGTTCGCCATTCCCTGGGCGGGCTGGAAGGATATTTTCTGGCGTACCTATCAGCGCATCGGCGACGATCGCCTGCTGGCGACCGCCGGTGGGGTCGTCTTCTTCGGGCTGCTCGCGATCTTTCCCGCCGTGACTGCACTGGTTTCATCCTACGGCCTGTTCGCCAATCCCGCGACCATCACTGACAATCTCCAGAAGCTCGCGATGATGCTGCCCGAAGGCACCTTCCAGATCGTCCAGGAGCAGGTCGGACGCGTCGTATCGAAAGGCAACACGGCGCTTGGCGCCACCTTCCTGTTCGGTCTTGCGCTCGCAATCTGGAGCGCCAATGCCGGGGTTAAAGCGATCTTCGACGCCCTCAACGTCGCTTATGAGGAGCGCGAGAAGCGCGGCTTCATCAAGCTCAACCTGATTACACTCTGCTTCACGGTCGGTGGCATCGTCGCGCTGCTGCTGATGGTGGCCGCCGTCGTCGCCTTCCCGCTTGCGCTCGATCATCTCGGCCTTGCGCCGGAGAGCAAGCTGATCGTCGCGCTCGCCCGCTGGCCGCTGCTGCTCGTCATCCTGCTGGTGGCGCTTGCCATCCTCTACCGCTTCGCACCCAGCCGCGACCAACCGCGCTGGCAATGGCTGAGTGTCGGCGCCGTGACCGCCGCCCTGCTCTGGATCGCCGGCTCGGCGCTGCTGTCCTGGTATCTCTCGGCCTTCGCCAATTACAGCGCCACCTACGGCTCGCTGGGCGCCGCGATCGGCTTGATGACGTGGATGTGGATGTCGGCGATCGTGATCATGTTCGGCGCCGAGCTGAACTCGGAGATCGAACGGCAGACCCTGCGCGACACGACCACAGGACGCCCCAGGCCTCTCGGTAGCCGCGAGGCAGTTTCGGCCGACACGGTCGGCGCCGCCGCACCGTCCTGACGACCTCCACGCGAGCCCGCGGCTGCTATCCCCTCGAATCAACAATGATGTTAAGGTCATGCATGCTTGGGGGAGCATGAGGCGCGACGGGTGCGAATTGCGACCCGTGTTTTCCCGGGTGAGGCAATCAGCTCTTGAGGCGTAGCGCGCGGCATGATTCGTATTTCGACGATCTTCATCGCCTTCTGCATGGTTCTGGTCGCAGCCTCGCTCGGGCTCGTCCTCTACTCGGTCGCCGGCATCAACGGAACCGAATCCGCGATCGTGGCGCTGACTGCCCTGACCTTCCTGATCCTCTACAATGCAGTCTCGATGCGGCTCCGCGACCGCAGCGACGTCGGCGGGCAGATCGCCGACCTGTCGCGGGGCACCGCCGACCTTGCCCGCCAGGTGGCCGAGTTCGGGCGCCGGCTCGCCGCGATCGAAGGCCGCATCGCCTCGTCCAATTCGACCAACTCCGATCGTGTCCAGTCGGTGATCGGCGAAATCAACGAGCTCGGTGGACTGGTCAGGCAGCTTGCCGCCACGGTATCGACCCATGAGGACATGCTGGCCGGTCAAGCGCCGGCGCCCGCGCCCGCTCCGGTCGCCCGGCTGGAGCGCGAAGCCCCCGTCGACCAGATCACGCCCTTCGAGGAGCGGCCGGCCGCTCCTCCGCCGCTTGCGGCACCGCCACCCCGGCCGACGCCGCCGGCGGTCCAGACCAGGCCAGCCAATGCCGTTCAGACCGTCAACGGCCGTAACCAGACCCAGATGCTGGCGACGCTGCGCAACGCCATCGACGAGAACCGCATCGACATCTTTCTCCAGCCGATGGTGACGCTGCCGCAGCGCAAGGTCCGCTTCTACGAGGCGGTGACCAGGCTCCGCGACGAGCGCGACCAGCTGATTGCGGCGGAAGAGTTCATCAGCATCGCCGAAGCCTCCGGACTGATCGGACGCATCGACAACATGGTGTTGCTGCGCTGTGTCCAGGTGTTGCGCCGGCTGATGGTGCGCAACAAGGATGTCGGTGTGTTCTGCAACGTCGCGGCCTCGACGCTCGGCAATTCCACCACCTTCGCGCAATGCCTGGATTTCCTCGAGGCCAACCGGGCGCTGGCGCCGTCGCTGGTGCTGGAGTTCAAGCAGGCGACCTTCCGCGGCCTCGGCCCCGCCGAGACCGAAAGTCTCGCGGCCCTCGCGCAGCGCGGCTTCCGCTTTTCGATCGACCATGTCACGGACCTCAGGATCGAGCCGCGCGAGCTCGCCGATCGCGGCGTGCGCTTCATCAAGGTCCCGGCATCGCTCCTGCTTGACCCCAGGCAAGCCTCGAGCTCGGACATCCATCCCTCCGACCTGTCCGACCTGCTCGGCCGTTTCGGCATCGATTTGATCGCGGAGCGGATCGAGGGAGAGCGCGCAGTGGTCGATCTGCTCGACTATGACGTGCGGTTCGGCCAGGGCTTTCTGTTCGCGCCACCCCGGCCATTGCGGCCCGAGGGGGCATCTGCTACCGGCGGAGCGGCGCCGAACCAGGCGCAGGATATTCAGGGATCCAATGGCTCCGGTACTTCAAGCCCAAGCGCAGCTTCAGCTGCGACGCCCGCCGCTCCGCCATCATCGCGCGTCACCGGCAACGCAGCCCTCGCGCGCCGCATCTGATCGGCCGCGCGCATCATGACCACGCTGCACTTCGCACAGAGCCTGCGCGAGCTTGTGGCCGGGGTCGATGTCGTGCTCAGCGACATCTGGGGCGTCGTCCATAACGGTCTGGAATCGTTCCCGGAGGCCTGCGAGGCGCTGCACACCTATCGCAGCCGCGGCGGCACGGTGATCCTGATCACCAATGCGCCGCGCCCGGCTGACTCCGTGCAGCGGCAATTGCGCAAGCTGGGCGTCGCCGACGAGACCTACGACGCGATCGTCTCCTCCGGCGATTTGACGCGGCTCTATGTCGCCGAGCATCCCGGCCGCAAGATGTTCTGGCTCGGCCCCGAGCGCGACAACTCGATCTATCGCGGCCTCGGGGCGACGACTGCGCCACTGGAAGAAGCCGACTACATCGTCTGCACCGGCCTCTATGACGACGAGACCGAGACTGCGGAAGACTATCGCGGCATGATGCTGAAGGCCCGCGAGCGCCAGCTGACACTGGTCTGCGCCAACCCGGACATCGTGGTGGAGCGCGGCGACCGGCTGATCTATTGCGCCGGCGCGATTGCCGAGCTGTACCGCGAGCTCGGCGGCGAGGTGATCTTCTACGGCAAACCCCACCGGCCGATCTATGAACGCGCGATGGCGCTCGCCGGCGAACGCCAGGGGCACCCGATCGACCGCAAGAAAGTGCTGGCGATCGGCGATTCCGTCCGCACCGACCTGACCGGCGCGCGCGAATTCGGCATCGACTGCCTGTTTGTCACGCGCGGCATTCATGCCGAGGAGTTCGAGGGCCTCGACCAGCTCGATCCGAAGTCGGTGACGGAATTGTTCGGCCACCCGCCGAAGGCGCTGATGCGCGAATTGAAGTGGTAACGGCCGGGCCGTCACCGTTCCAGCGCGGAAAAGCCCGGGACGAGCCCGGGCTTTTCAAATTCAGCTGATGGCGTCAAGCGCGCTTACGCGCTCGCCATATCAGGGAAAACCGCCTCGATCTTGGTCTTCAGCGTCGCCGCGTTGAACGGCTTGACGATGTAGTTGTTCACGCCGGCCTTCTTGGCCGCGATCACGTTCTCGGTCTTGGATTCCGCCGTGATCATGATGAAGGGCGTGGTGGCGAGGTTGGGATCTGCCCGCACTTCGCGCAGCAGGTCGTAACCCGTCATCGGCTCCATGTTCCAATCGGAGATCACGAGCCCGTACTTCTTGCCGCGCATCTTGTTCAGCGCCGCCGAACCGTCGCTGGCATCGTCGATATTCTCGAAGCCAAGCTGCTTCAGGAGATTCCTGATGATACGGATCATGGTGCTGTAGTCGTCGACCACCAGAACCGACATCGACAAATCAACCGCCATCTCGACTCCCCCAACGCATACCCAGGACTATTCAAAATCGGACCTGACAGGCCGGGCCCTCAGTTCCATCTCCCAAGCACTAGCACCAAGGCGTTAAACAGCGCGTTAACTGCGGCGGCCCGCGACGGATCGGAAATCATGTTCCAGGCGACGGCCCTCTGCAGCTTGACTTCATCGGCCGGCTCAAGCCACGGTCCCGGCCGGTCCCGCCGGCTCGAGAATTCCCCTGATGGCCCCGCAATTTACCGTTATCCGCGATACCACGCCGGAATCCGCGATCCCCAAGGGGGCCGTGGTGGCCATGGGCAATTTCGACGGGGTCCATCTCGGCCACCGGGCCGTCATTACCGCTGCCCTGGAAATGGGCCGGGCGCATGGCCGCCCTGCGCTGGCGCTGACCTTCGAGCCGCATCCACGCCGGTTTTTCAGCCCCAACACCCCGCAATTTCGCCTGACCGACGAGCGGGCCAAGCTGCGGCTGCTGGCCGGGACCGGACTGGCCGGCGCCGTGGTCATGACCTTCGACAAGGCCCGCGCCGGGACCAGCGCGCAGGATTTCATTCACCACGACCTGATCGAACGTCTCGGCGTCAGCGGGATTGCGGTCGGATACGACTTCCATTTCGGCAAGGGACGGGTCGGTTCACCGAGCCTTCTGGTCAACGACGCGCCCCGGCTCGGCATCGAGGTCGACGTGCAGCCGCATGTCGACATCGACGAGCGCCCGGTCTCCTCCAGCGCCATCCGGATTGCGCTCGCCGAGGGGCAGGTCGACGAGGCCACCACCATGCTGGGCGCGCCCTGGTTCATCACCGGCGAGGTCATCCACGGCGAGAAACGCGGCCGCGACCTCGGCTATCCCACCGCCAACATCCGGCTCGATGCCAATTGCGGCCTGAAGCACGGCATCTACGCCGTGCGGGTCGGCCGCGGGCCTGAGCGCCTGAACGGGGTGGCGAGCTTCGGTCGCCGCCCGACCTTCGATAACGGCGCGCCGCTGCTGGAAATCTTCCTGTTCGACTTCCGGGGTGACCTGTACGGGCAGGCTCTCGACTGCGCCTTTATCGGCTTCATCCGCGAGGAGCTGAAGTTCGACGATATCGACACCCTGATCCGCCAGATGGACGACGATTCCGCCCGAGCCCGCGCGATGCTGGGGGCCGCCCCGGACGCATTTCCGCGGCTCGGGACCGTCGATTAAGGGCGGCCCAAAGCCCGCCCGCCGGACCTTTGCGCTTCCCCCGCTCGGCTGCTATGGAGAGCCCATGTTTGCGCGGCGCATCATAGGGATTAGCAGCCCGGCTTCCGCCTGAGCCTCAAGGCTCGGCGCAAGACCGGGATTTCGTCGTTTCACCCCGCGATTCCGCATCGCCATCCGTTCCCGCGCCATTCCGAGCCAGTCAACCTCATGTCCGAAAAGCCGCAAAAGTCCCCAAAGTCCGAAGCCAAAGACTATTCGAAGACCCTGTTCCTGCCGCAGACCGAATTCCCGATGCGTGCCGGCCTGCCCCAGCGCGAACCGGAGATCCTCAAGCGCTGGTACGAGATCGGCCTCTACGAAAAGCTGCGAGACCGCGCGAAAGGCCGGGCCAAGTTCGTGCTGCACGACGGGCCGCCCTATGCCAACGGCAACATCCATATCGGCACGGCGCTGAACAAGATCCTCAAGGATCTCGTCACCAAGAGCCAGCAGATGCTCGGCTTCGATTCCAACTATGTGCCCGGCTGGGACTGCCACGGCCTGCCGATCGAATGGAAAGTCGAGGAGGAGAACTATCGCAAGAAGGGCAAGCAGAAGCCCGACTTCCGCGACAGCGCCGCGATGATCGATTTCCGGAAGGAGTGCCGCGCCTACGCCACGCACTGGCTCAACGTGCAGCGCGAGGAATTCAAGCGTCTCGGCGTGATCGGCGACTGGGCTCATCCTTACGCCACCATGAACTATCCGGCCGAAGCCCAGATCGCGCGCGAGCTGATGAAGTTCGCGGCCAACGGCACGCTGTATCGCGGGTCCAAGCCGGTGATGTGGAGCGTGATCGAAAAGACTGCGCTCGCCGAGGCCGAAGTCGAGTACGAGGACTACACGTCCGACATGGTCTGGGTGAAATTCCCTGTCACCTCGCCCGCGCATGGCGCGCTCGCTACAGCAAGCGTCGTGATCTGGACCACCACACCCTGGACCCTGCCCGGCAACCGCGCCATCTCGTTCTCGCCGAAGATCGGCTACGGCCTCTACAAGGTGACCGACGCGCCCGCGGACAATTGGGCCAAGACCGGCGATCTCCTGATCCTGGCCGACGCGCTCGCTGAAGAGGTGTTCAAGCAGGCGCGCGTGGCCGCTTTCGAGAAGGTTCGCGACATCCCAGGCGACACCATGGACGCAATCGAATGCGCCCATCCGCTCAAGGGGCTCGCCGGTGGCTACGACTTCATCGTGCCGCTGCTGTCCGGCGACCACGTCACCGACGACACCGGCACCGGTTTCGTGCACACCGCGCCCAGTCACGGCCGTGAGGACTTCGACGTCTGGATGGCGAATACGCGGGAGCTCGACGCCCGCGGCATCAACACCGCGATTCCCTATACCGTCGACGAGAACGGCGCCTATACCGACCAGGCACCCGGCTTCACGGGCAAGCGCGTCATCAACGACAAGGGCGAGAAGGGCGACGCCAACGAGGCCGTGATCAAGGCGCTCGTGGAGAACGGCAAGTTGCTCGCGCGCGGCCGGCTCAAGCACCAATATCCGCACTCATGGCGCTCGAAGAAGCCGGTGATCTTCCGCAACACGCCACAATGGTTCATCGCGATGGACAAGGATATTGCCGCAAACGGCAAGACCAAGTCCGGCGACACGCTGCGCGCCCGCGCACTGCACGCGATCTCGGTGACGCAGTGGGTGCCACCGTCGGGAGAGAACCGCATCAACGGCATGATCGAGGCCCGGCCCGACTGGGTGATCTCACGCCAGCGCGCCTGGGGCGTGCCGATCGCCGTGTTCGTCCGCGAAAAGGGCGACGGCTCGGCCGAGGTCCTGCAGGATGAGGCCGTCAACACCCGCATCGGCGACGCCTTCGCGAAGGAAGGCGCGGACGCCTGGTATGCGACAGGTGCCCGCGAACGCTTCCTTGGACCGCGTGCTGGCGAGGATTGGCAAAAGGTCGACGACATTCTCGATGTCTGGTTCGATTCCGGCTCGACCCACGCCTTCGTGCTCGAAGACCCCGTGCAATTTCCCGGCTTGGCCGGCATCAAACGCAAGGTCGACGGCGGCACCGATACCGTGATGTATCTCGAAGGCTCGGACCAGCATCGCGGCTGGTTCCACTCTTCGTTGCTGGAGAGCTGCGGCACGCGCGGCCGCGCGCCCTACGACATCGTGCTGACCCACGGCTTCACCCAGGCCGAGGACGGCCGCAAGATGTCGAAGTCGCTCGGCAACACCATTGAACCGCAGTCCGTCATCAAGGAATCCGGCGCCGACATCCTGCGGCTTTGGGTTGCGTCCTGCGACTACACCGACGACCAGCGCATCGGCCCCGAAATCCTGAAAAACACCGTCGAGACCTACCGCAAGCTGCGCAACACCGTGCGCTGGATGCTCGGCACGCTTCATCACTACAAGCCGACCGAGGCCGTCGCGCCTGCCGCGATGCCCGAGCTCGAGCGGCTGATGCTGCACGAACTCGCCATTCGCGCCGAACTTGTCCGCAAGGCCTACGAGACGTTCGACTTCAAGAGCGTGGTCGCGACGCTGTCCGCCTTCATGAACAGCGAACTCTCGGCGTTCTACTTCGATATCCGCAAGGACACCCTCTATTGCGATCCACCGTCATCGGCGACACGCAAAGCGGCGCTGACCACGATCGACCTGCTGTGCAATTCAATCCTGAAATGGCTGGCGCCGGTCCTGAGCTTCACTGCGGAAGAAGCTTGGCGGATGTACAGGCCGGATGCGGAAGCGTCGGTGCATTTGACGCTGTTCCCGGAAGGTCTCGATAAGCTACGCGACGAGACCCTCGCCGCGAAATGGGAAACCATCCGCAATGTCCGCCGCGTCGTCACCGGCGCGCTGGAGCTTGAACGCGCCGCCAAGAACATCGGCTCCTCGCTCGAGGCCTCGCCGGTGATCTATGTCGCCGACCGCGACGTGCTGGCGACGTTGTTCGACACCGATCTCGCCGAGATCTGCATCACCTCGAATTACGAGGTGCGCGAGGGCGAGGCGCCGGCCGATGCGTTCCGTCTCGACGGGGTACCGGGGGTCGCGGTCGTAGTGGAGAAGGCCGTCGGCACCAAATGCGCCCGCTCCTGGAAGATCTCGCCCATGGTCGGTGAGGACGCTGAATACCCCGACGTCACTCCGCGCGATGCCCAGGCGTTGCGCGAATGGAAAGCGTTGGGCTCGAGCATCTGATCGAACGGCCATGACCCCGCTCCGCGCCGGCATCATCGCGGCCGTGCTGACCCTCCTGGCCGATCAGGCCTCGAAGCTCTGGCTGCTGAACGGCTTCGACCTCGCCCGCAAGGGCGTGGTGAAGGTGACCCCCTTCTTCGACCTTGTGCTGGCCTGGAATATCGGGATCAGCTTCGGCTGGCTGCAGAACGACAGCCATGCGGCACAGATCGCACTGATGGCAGTGAAGGTCGTCGCGGTGATTGCACTGGCGATCTGGATGGCGCGGTCGCAGACCCGGCTCGCCACGGTCGCGCTGGGCCTGATCATCGGCGGCGCCATCGGCAACGGCATCGACCGCGTGGCCTACGGCGCGGTGGTCGACTTCGCCCTGTTCCACATCGAAATCGCCGGAAATACCTATGATTGGTACGTCTTCAACGTCGCGGACGTGGCTATCGTTGCTGGTGTGACGGCCCTGTTGTATGATTCCTTCTTGGGGGTACCCGCCGCAAAAGCGCCCTGATCCCGGTCGATACGGAACGGAGGCGGAACCTTGCTTGGCGAGCGGCGGTCGCGCGAGGCGCGACAAGACGTGCTACTCCAACATTTGCACGGTTCAAGACTGCCACAATATGGAACAGGTACAGGAATGCGCAGCTCCGAGACCAGCGGTTCGATGGGTCGAGACTCCCGGCGGGGACTTTGGCTGGCGCTGAAATTGTCAGCCGTCGCACTTGGCATTGGTCTCGTCATGTCCGCGGGCCCGGTCCGCGCCGGCGACGATGACGATGACGACGACATGACCTTCGAAGAGAAGCTCATCGACAATTTGATGTCGGGCCTCGGCGCCAAGGGCATGGAGAAGAAGGGCATCGAGTACCGCGAGCGCTCGCCGCTGGTGGTGCCACCCGAGCCTCGACCTGCCGCCGCCCGCCAGTGCCGACGCCGCGAACGCACCGAACTGGCCGAAGGATCCCGACGAGAAGCGCCGCAAGGAGGCCATCGCCGCGCGCAAGAAGGCGGGCAACAAGGCCGCGCAATATCTGAAAGATGCGCGGCCGCTGTCGCCAGCCGAGTTGGACGCCCACAAGACGGCCCCGCAGCAGGCCAGCAATGACCCGGTCCAGCCGGGTACCAACGGCACCAACCCGACACTCAGCCCGGCCCAGCTCGGTTACACCGGCGGTCTGTGGAACATGTTCAAGGGTAGCAAGCCCGAGTCCAAGCCGTTCGTCAGCGAGCCACCGCGCCAATCGCTGGTCGAGCCGCCGCCGGGATATCAGACACCTTCGTCGAACTATGCCTATGGTTCCGGAGAAGATACCACACGCAAGACCTATTTCGACGTCATGTCGGGGAAGGAAAAGGAGCAATAAGCTCCCTGTCCGTCGCAAGCAGGCGTGTACCGCCGCAACGTCCGGTGTCGGCCGGATGCGGCAGATGACTTATTCTTAAGTACAACTCGACGGCGTTCTCTGCTTCGTGACCCGAAGCTCAAAGCCGCGCGGTGTAGCATGCCGTGCTTTCACGCCCGGACTTGAGGGTTCGGGCTTTCACAAGGATCGTGATGTCCTCACACCGATCGATTGCCTGCCTCTTCGCCGCGCTCCTCTCGACATCAGCCCTCGAGGTCGGCAGCGCATTCGCCCAGACGACGGTCACGTCCGCGCCGCCCGCCAGCTTCACGCTCAGCAACGGCCTCCAGGTCGTGGTGATCCCGGACCATCGCACGCCCGTTGTCACGGAGATGATCTGGTACAAGGTGGGCTCGGCCGACGAGACGCCGGGCAAATCCGGTCTCGCGCACTTCCTCGAACATCTCATGTTCAAGGGTACCGAGAAACATCCGATCGGCGAATTCTCCAAGACCGTGCTCCGCGTCGGCGGCAACGAGAATGCCTCGACGTCGGTCGATTACACCGACTACTACCAGCGCGTCCCGAAAGAACAGCTCCCGACCATGATGGAGTTTGAGGCCGATCGCATGACCGGCCTGATCCTCAAGGACGAGAACGTGCTGCCCGAACGCGATGTCGTGCTCGAAGAGTACAACATGCGCGTCGCAAACAGCCCCGACGCGCGCCTCAACGAACAGATCATGGCCGCGCTCTATCTCAATCATCCCTACGGCCGGCCGGTGATCGGCTGGCATCAGGAGATCGAAAAGCTCAATCGCGAGGACGCGCTCGCCTTCTACCGTCGCTTCTACGCACCGAACAACGCGATCCTGGTAATCGCCGGCGACGTCGAGGCTGCCGACGTACGCCCGCTGGTCGAGCGCGATTTCGGCCCGATCCCGTCGCAGCCGGCGATCCCTGCACGTCGCATCCGCCCGCAGGAGCCGGAACCGGTCGCGCCGCGCACCGTCACGCTGTCCGACCCGCGCGTCGAGCAGCCGAGCCTGCGCCGCTATTATCTGGTGCCCTCGGCGACCACCGCCGCGGCCGGCGAGAGTGCCGCGCTCGACGTCCTGGCGCAGTTGATGGGGAGCGGCAGCAACTCCTATCTCTACCGCGCGCTCGTCGTCGACAAGCCGCTCGCGGTCTCCGCCAGCGCCAGCTATTCCAGCATCTCGCTCGACCCGACCCAGTTCGCGATCTCGGCTTCGCCGAAGTCGGGTGTCAGCTTTGCCGAGGTCGAGCAAGTGATCGATGGCGTCATCGCCGATATTGCGCAGAATCCGATCCGTGCCGAGGATCTCGAGCGGGTCAAGACCCAGCTGATTGCGGAAGCGATCTACGCCCAGGACAACCAGGCCGTGCTGGCGCGCTGGTATGGCGGCGCACTCACCACGGGCCTGTCGATCGAGGATATCAGAAGCTGGCCCGACCGCATTCGCGCCGTCACCGCCGAGCAGGTCCGCGGAGCTGCGCAAAAATGGCTGGAGAAAAAGCGCTCGGTGACCGGCTATCTGATCAAGGACACCAGCACCGCTGCCAAGCGCGAGGAGAAGCGTTCGTGACCCATTCTTTCCTTCGCGCACGCCATTTCGTGTTGTCGTTCGTCACCGGTGCGGCACTCGCTCTCGGCGCGATCTCGCCGTCGCAGGCCGCTGCGAAGATCCAGCATCTGGTCTCGCCCGGCGGCATCGAGGCGTGGTTCGTCCAGGACGCGACCGTGCCGCTGATCGCCATGGAATATTCCTTTGCGGGTGGCTCCGCACAGGATCCCAAGGAGAAGCCGGGTGTCGCCAATCTTGTCGGCGACCTTCTCGACGAGGGCTCCGGCGACCTCGATTCCAAGACGTTCCATGAGCGGCTCGACCGCCGTGCCATCGAGCTCTCCTTCAGCGCGACCCGCGACACCTTCCGCGGCAGCTTGCGCATGCTGCGCGACAACAAGGACGAAGCCTTCGACCTGTTGCGATCCTCACTGACCTCGCCGCATTTCGACCCTGTTGACGTCGAGCGCATCCGCTCGCAGGTCATCTCGGGCCTGCGCCGCGACACCACCAACCCGACCTCGCTTGCGAGCAAAAAATTCCTGGAGATGGCGTTCGGCGATCACCCCTATGGACGGCAGACCAACGGGACGCTCGAGAGCGTGCCGACGATCACGGTCGCCGACATGAAGGATTATGTCGGGCGCGTCCTCGCCAAGGATACGCTGAAGATAGCGGTGGTCGGCGACGTCGATCCGGCCACGCTCGGCATGCTGCTCGATCACACGTTTGGTGCCTTGCCTGCCAAGGCCAATCTCGTGCCGGTCCCCGACATCGAGGCCGCAAAGCCCCCGCAGCGCGCCTTCGTGCCGCTCGACGTGCCGCAGACCGTCATCACCTTCGGCGGACCGGGCGTGATGCGCGACGATCCGAATTTCATGGCGGCCTATGTCGTCAACCACATCCTCGGTGGCGGCGGCCTGTCCTCGCGGCTCTATCGCGAGGTCCGCGAGAAGCGCGGGCTTGCTTATTCCGTGTTCGAATCGCTGCTCTGGATGGAGCATTCGGCAGTCTTCATCGGCAACACCGGTACCCGCGCGGACCGTGCCGGCGACACCATCGACGCGATCGAGAAGGAAGTGCGTCGCATCGCCGACGAGGGCCCGACCCAGCAAGAGCTCGACGAGGCCAAGTCCTATCTCAAGGGCTCGCAGATGCTTGCGTTGGATACCTCCTCCAAGCTCGCACAGGCGCTGCTGCAATATCAACAGGACAAGCTGCCGATCGACTATATCGAGAAGCGCAACGCCATTGTCGACGCGGTGACGCTCGACGACGCCAAGGCCGCCGCCAAGCGGCTCTGGAGCCAGGGCCTCCTGACCGTCGTCGTCGGCCGCGCGCCCCAGGCTGCCGCGCAGCCGGCCGCGGCACCGGCTACCAAGTCGAACTGACGTCACCTCACGTTTCCTGAAATGGCCGGGTTCGCCCGGCCATTTGCGTTTCCAGAGTACCATTGCCGAACATGGACGTTCCGCGATATGTCCTGAGATCATCAATGGTGCCATCATGCTGCGGATATCCCGCGATCTCGTCATCGACGAGGACGACATCGAGATCGGCTTTGTCCGCGCCTCCGGCCCGGGCGGGCAGAACGTCAACAAGGTCTCCACCTCTGCCCAGTTGCGCTTCGACACGCGCAAGCTGACCATCCCTGAAGATGCAGCGGTCCGGCTCGCCCGTGTCGCCGGCCAGCGCATGACCAAGGACGGCGTGATTGTGATCCACGCCCAGCGCTTCCGCACCCAGGAGCGCAATCGGCAGGACGCCGTCGACCGGCTCGTTGCGATCCTGACCGAGGCGATGATCCGGCCGACACCGCGTCGCGCGACGCGACCGACTTACGCGTCCAAACAGCGCCGGCTGGACGGCAAGAAGCGTCGCAGCGACGTCAAGGCCGGACGCGGCGGTCGCTTGAACGATTGAGGGGCCTGTTCCGGAGCAACCGGGATGTGGGCATCCGGGACTTGCCCCATGCAATTGCGCGCAGGCGGGGCTAAATTGAGCGCCCGAACGCTCCCCTCGAGTCGCTCCATGCCCGTCCGTCAGCTTCCAGAGCAGGTCGTCAACCGCATCGCGGCCGGCGAGGTGGTCGAACGTCCGGCCAGCGTGGTCAAGGAACTCGTCGAGAACGCCATCGATGCCGGCGCGAGCCGGATCGACGTCTTCACCGATGCCGGCGGGCGGCGGCGGATTGGCATCACCGACGACGGCAGCGGGATGACCCGGAGGGACCTGGCGCTCGCTGTCGAGCGACATGCCACCTCCAAGCTCGACGATGAGGACCTTCTGCAGATCCGTACCCTCGGCTTCCGCGGCGAGGCGCTGCCCTCGATCGGCTCCGTGGCGCGCCTCTCGATCACCACGCGGCATGCCAACGAGCCGCATGCCTGGGCGCTTACCGTCGAGGGCGGTGAGAAGTCCGAGATCATGCCCGCCGCGCTCGCGCATGGCACCCGCGTGGAGGTCAACGATCTCTTCTATGCGACGCCGGCGCGGCTGAAATTCCTGAAGACCGACCGCACCGAGGCGGAGGCGATCCGCGAGGTGGTACGGCGTCTCGCGATGGCGCGGCCCGATGTCGCCTTCACGCTCGCGGGCGAAGAGCGCGCACCCGTGACTTGGGCCGCGGCGCTGCCCGGCGCGGCGGGACGCCTGACGCGACTCGGCGACATTCTCGGCACGGAGTTCCGCAGCCACGCCTTCGAAGTCCATGCCGAGCGCGAGGGTGTCGTCGTCGCGGGCTACGCCGCGGCACCTGCGCTCACCAAAGCCAACGCGCTCGGGCAATATCTCTTCGTCAACGGTCGTCCCGTCCGCGACAAGCTGATCCTGGGGGCGGTGCGGGGCGCCTATGCCGATTATCTGCCGCGCGACCGGCATCCGGTGCTGGCGCTGTTCGTCACGCTCGATCCGCGCGAGGTCGATGCCAATGTGCATCCGGCCAAGACCGAGGTCCGCTTCCGCAACGCCGGCCTTGTGCGCGCGCTGATCGTACACGGGCTGAAGGAAGGCCTCGCGCGCGAGGGACGCCGCACCGCCGCCAACAGCGGCGAGAATGCATTGTCGTCGTTCCGGTCCGCCTTTACGCCGCAGCGACCGGCAAGCTGGGACTGGCGGGCTTCGCCATCCGCGCCGGTTGCGCCGATGCCGTCATTCGAAGGCTCGGCCGCGCCTGCGTTCGCAGAACGCCCGCAGGCTGCGTTCGACGCAGGCGCACCAAGCGCGGACGTGCGGTTCGAAGCCCAGCCGGTGACCGATCTCGTTGATCGTCCGCTCGGCGCGGCGCGTACGCAGCTGCACGAGACCTATATCGTGTCGCAGACTCGCGACGGCCTGATCATCGTCGACCAGCACGCCGCGCATGAACGCATCGTCTATGAGCGGCTCAAGGCTTCGCTCGCCGAGAACGGCGTGCAGCGACAGATCCTCTTGATCCCCGAGATCGTCGAGATGGACGAGGCCACGGTGGAGCGCCTGCTTGAGCGCAGCGACGAGCTCGTTTCATTCGGCCTTGCGATCGAATCCTTCGGCCCCGGCGCGGTCGCGGTGCGCGAGACGCCGTCGCTGCTCGGCAAGACCAACGCCGGCGGGCTGCTGCGCGATCTCTCCGAACATATGGCCGAATGGGATGAGGCTCTGCCGCTGGAGCGTCGCTTGATGCACGTCGCCGCGACCATGGCCTGCCACGGCTCGGTGCGCGCCGGCCGCCGCTTGCGGCCCGAGGAGATGAACGCCCTGCTCCGCGAGATGGAGGAGACGCCGAACTCCGGCCAGTGCAATCACGGCCGGCCGACTTACGTCGAGCTGAAGCTTGCCGACGTGGAAAAGCTGTTCGGGCGGAGATGAACTACGCGTTGCGTTTCAAAAACACGAACTCGGTGTCGTCATACGCCCGCCGCTCCAGCTCCTCAAAACCTTCCGGCGTCGCGAACTGCGCGGCCTTGGCCTCTTCCACCACCAGCAGCGCGCCTGATGTCAGCCAGCCGCCGTCACGCAAGCTCGCAAGCGCTTTCTCCGCAAAACCCTTGCCGTAGGGTGGATCGAGAAACACCAGCGAGAACGGCTCGACGGGATGTGCGGGACCGAGATCGGTCGCGTCGCGGCGATAAACCTTGGTGACACCGCCGAGGCCGAGGGACTCGACATTGTTACGCAGCAGCGCGCGCGCCTCAGCCCCATTGTCCACGAAGAGCGTGAACTTCGCGCCGCGTGACGACGCCTCGATGCCGAGCGCGCCAGTGCCGGCGAAGAGATCGAGCACGCGCGCGTCCGCAATCGGGTTGTCATAGGCGTGCACGAGGATGTTGAACACGGATTCGCGCAGGCGATCCGCCGTGGGACGGATGTCGCGCGACGACGGTGAGGCGAGATTGCGCCCCTTTAAACGGCCGCCGACCACGCGCATGCTATTCGTCCCGCGGCGTCAGATCGCGTTTGCCGTGATAGCCGCGCTTGGGACGACGCGGCGGGCCGTAGCCGTTGGCCTCTTCCTCGTTGCGCTCGCGCGCTTCATCGCTGCCGGTACGCTGCACCAGCACGCGGCGGCCCTTGCGGTCGGCGATCACGGCGCGCTTGGAGGTCTTCTCGCCCTCGCCTGACGACTTCTTCGGCACGTCGAATTGCGCGCCCGACTTCTCGATCACCTTGTCGCCGAGCTGCTCACGCAGCACGCGCGAGCGGACCTCCTCGACCTGGCCCTCGGGGACCTCGCCGAGCTGGAACGGACCGTAGGAGACGCGGATCAGTCGGTTCACCTCGAGCCCGAGATGTGCGCAGACGTTGCGGACCTCGCGGTTCTTGCCTTCGCGGATCGCGAACACCAGCCAGACATTGGCGCCCTGGTCACGCTCCAGCGTCGCTTCGATCGGACCGTATTTCACGCCCTCGACCTCGATGCCGTCCTTGAGCTGGTCGAGCTGCGCCTGGGTGACGTCGCCATGGGCGCGGGCGCGGTAGCGGCGCAACCAGCCGGTATCAGGCAGCTCGAGCGTGCGAGCGAGGCCACCGTCATTGGTGAGCAGCAGGAGGCCTTCAGTATTGAAATCGAGCCGGCCGACGCTGATCAGCCGCGGCAGGCCTTCGGGCAGATTGTCGAACACGGTCGGACGACCCTCGGGATCGTCATGCGTGGTCATCAGCCCGCGCGGCTTGTGATAGAGGAACAGCCGCGTGCGCTCGCGCTCCGGCAACGGCTTGCCATCGACCAGGACGACGTCGTTCTTGGTGATGTCCAGCGCCGGCGAATTGATCACGCGGCCGTTGACGGTGACGCGTCCCTGCGTGACCATCTCCTCGGCATCCCTGCGCGAGGCGAGGCCTGCGCGCGCCAACGCCTTGGCGATGCGCTCCCCGGCCTTTTTCGGCTTCGGCGGCTCTTCGCGGCGCGGCCTTCCCTCGAAATCACGCTCGCGCGCGCGATAGGCGCCACGACCGCCGAAGGCGGGGCGTTTCTCGAAGATCCTGCTGTCGTCCTCGTTGTCGCGGCGCGGACGATCGCCAAAGCGGCCTTCGCTGCGCGGATGCTCCTGCCAGTCCATGCGGCCCTCGGGCCGCTCGCGCGGACGATCGAACTTCGGACGGTCTTCGCGCGACCGGTCAAACTTTGGACGATCGCGGAACGGACGATCGCCAGAGGCGCGATCATCGCGTGAGCGCGAGAAACGCGGACGGTCATCACCACGGCCGCCGTCACGACGGTCGTCGCGCTGGCGCCAGGGCTTTTCCTCGCTGCGATCGCGGCCGCGGAAATCCTTGTCGAACGACTTGCGCGGACGGTCGCCATGCGGACGATCATCGCGCTTCTGCCAGGGCTTGGAATCGCTGCGCTCGCCACGGTCGCGCGAAAATTTCCGCTCGCCGTCGAACTTGCGCTCGCCACGGTCACCGCGCGGCGCATAGGGCCGCTTGTCGCCGAACTTCTTGTCGCCGAAGCGACCCGCGGGACGGGCATCGTCGCGGTCCCGGCTGCGCGGCGGACGGTCGTCGCGGCCATAGGACGGACGGTCGCCGCGCGGCTTGAAGCCGCGCTCGCCGCGGCCCTCGCCGCCACGGTCATCGCGCTTGAAGCGCGGGCGGTCGGAAAAATCGCGACGCGGGGCATCGCCCTCCTCGCGTCGGCGGAAGGGGCGGCTGTCGCGAGGCGGGCGGCTGTCGCGATCGCCTTTGCCCTCAAAGCCGCGCTTGGCGAATTTCTTGTCGGGGCCGCGCGGCTTGCCGCTGCGGCCGCCTTTGGGGGGGCCTCGCCGGCCGCGGGAATCGTTGTCTTTGTCGCTGTCGCGAGGCATGAATAATCTCACTCAGGGGGTGGCCAGACGCATTACGCGCGCTCATTCCGAGCCGCGTGCTCAGGCAAAAATCGTAAGCACTTCTGCTGAAGGCGCAGCTACTAGCAGGTTTCTTCGGATGATACGAGGCTTGAAAGCCCCTTCTTTCATGGATTTGGCGCTCAAAACGGCCGAAAATGCCGGAAAGGCTGGCGAAGTTCCGATCGGGTGCGTGGTGGTCCGCAACTACGAGGTCATCGCCACCGCCGCCAACCGCACCCTGACCGACTACGACCCCACGGGCCACGCCGAGATCATCGCGCTGCGCGAGGCGGCGAAAAAGATCGGCAGCGAGCGGCTGGTCGACTGCGACCTCTACGTGACCTTGGAGCCCTGCACCATGTGTGCGGGCGCGATCTCCTTTGCAAGGGTCCGCCGGCTCTATTACGGCGCGGCTGACCCCAAGGGCGGCGCGGTCGAATCGGGCGTGCGGTTCTTTGCCTCACCGACCTGTCACCACGCCCCGGACGTTTATTCCGGGGTCGGCGAGAGCGAGGCGGCGCGGCTGCTCAAGGAGTTCTTTCGCGAGCGGCGCTAGCTGCCTGCAAAAAACGAAAGCAGCGCCCGCGTGGTGACGTCGGGGTTCTCCTCGGTGAGGAAGTGACCGGAATCGACAGGCTGGCCTCCGACATTGGTCGCCCATTGCTTCCAGACATCGAGCGGGGTCGCGGCGGCTTGCGCAATGCCGGCGCCGCCCCACAGCGCCAGCATGGGCACGGTGATCTTCTTGCCGGCCTCGAAATCGGCCTTGTCGAGGTCGTAGTCGATATAGGCGCCGGCGCGGTAGTCCTCGCACATCGCATGGATGCGGGCGGGATCGCGGAACGGGGCGAGGTAGTGTTCGAGCGCGCGCGGGTCGATCGCATCCAGCGTTCTCGATTTGGTCTGGCTCGCCATCTTGAAGCGCAGGAAGAACTCGCCCTGGCCCGAGATCAGCGTCTCCGGCAGCGGCGCGGGCTGCGCCAGAAACGTCCAGTGATAGATCTTCAGCGCATAGGCGCGGTTCATCCGCTCCCAGTAATTATAGGTCGGCAGGATATCGAGCACGGCGAGCTTGGACAGCCGGCCGGGATGATCCAGCGCCAGGCGATACGACACGCGGCCGCCGCGATCGTGGCCGGCGAGCGCGAAGTGGACGTGGCCGAGCCGCTCCATCATCTCCACCATGGCCTTGGCCATCGCGCGCTTGCTGTAGGGCATGTGCAGCGCATCGCTCTCGGGCATGTCGGACCAGCCATAGCCGGGCAGGTCGGCGATGATCAGCGTGAAGGCGTCGGCCAGCTCAGGCGCGACGCGGTGCCACATCACATGCGTCTCGGAGAAGCCGTGCAGCAGCAGCAGCGGCGGCCCGTTGCCACCGATGCGGGCGAAGATGCGGCCGAACGAGGTGTTGACCCATTCGGAGGCGAAGCCGGGATAGAGGTCGGCGAGATCGGACATCAGTTCCACCCACTCAAAATGTCGAAACAACCCCATGCACCGTAGCGGTATTATCAGCGGGGTGACTAACCCTATCTGCTGATTGCGCATTTCTGGAATGTCGAGATCAAGCCACAGTCCCGGAGTCCGGATCGGCGCGCTGCCCGCGCCGGCGGGGACGACGCGCTAGCCCCTCGCCTTCTCGGCCTCCACCGCCTGCCAGCCGATGTCGCGGCGGCAGAAGCCTTCCGGCCAGCGGATGCGGTCGACGGCCTGATAGGCGCGCGCCTGCGCCTCAGTCACGGTCGCCCCTAGCGCGCAGACATTGAGCACGCGGCCGCCATTGGCGAGGATGGCGCCGTCCTTCGCGACCGTGCCGGCGTGGAAGATCTCGACCGTGTCGACCTTGGCGGCATCGTCCAGCCCCTCGATCTCGGTGCCCTTCTGGTAGTCGCCGGGATAGCCCTTCGCCGCCATCACCACGGTGAGCGCGGATTCCGGATACCAGCGCAGGTCAAAATTCTTCAGCTGGCCGTCGCAGGCGGCGAGGAACGCCGGCACGATGTCAGACATCATGCGCAGCATCAGCACCTGGCATTCGGGGTCGCCGAAGCGGACGTTGAACTCGAATAGCTTTGGGCCCTGCGTGGTCAGCATGATGCCAGCGTACAGAATGCCGCGGAACGGCGTGCCGCGCTGCTTCATGCCCGCGACCGTCGGCAGGATGATCTTGGCCATGATCGCGTCGTGGATCGCCGGCGTCACCAGAGGCGTCGGCGAATAGGCGCCCATGCCGCCGGTGTTCGGGCCGACGTCGTGGTCGAACACGCGCTTGTGGTCCTGGGCGGAGGCGAGCGGAATGGCGGTCTCGCCGTCGCACAGCGCGAAGAAGCTGATCTCGCGGCCCGGCAGGAACTCCTCGATCACCACTTCCGCGCCGGCCTCGCCAAACGCGCCCTCGAACATCATGGCGATGGCGTCCTCCGCCTCGCGCACTGACTTCGCAACGACGACGCCCTTGCCGGCGGCAAGGCCGTCGGCCTTCACCACGATCGGCGCGCCCCGGCTTTGCACGTAATCGCGCGCGTCCTGGGCGTTGGTGAATCGCTTGTAGGCGCCGGTCGGAATGCCGAACTCGGTGCACAGCGCCTTGGTAAAGCCCTTGGAGCTTTCGAGCTGCGCCGGGATCTTGTTCGGCCCGAACGCCTTGATATCCGCAGCGGTGAGATCATCGACGATGCCGGCCGCCAGCGGCGTCTCCGGGCCGACCACGACCAGGTCGACCGCATTCGTCTTGCAGAAGTCGATCACGGCGGCATGGTCGGCAACATCGAGCGCCACGCACTCCGCCTCGCGCGCGATGCCGGCATTGCCGGGCGCGCACCAGAGTTTGGTCACCAGGGGGGACGCCGCAATCTTCCACGCCAGAGCATGTTCGCGGCCGCCGGAACCAAGCAGGAGAATGTGCATCGCAGGCTCAGAAAATGAGGGGTTTTGCTGGCGCCGGAGGTCGCACGAATCGGGGTGGGGCTCAAGGGGGGATGTTACCCTCCAACTGTACCTCTTCGCGAGCCTTGGCAGCGCGCCTCCGCGCGTAAGAGACATTTCGACCATTTGGGATTTAAAGCGCCATGTTCGAACTTCCGCCCTTTCGCAAATGTCCTCGCTGCAAAAGCGAGTCGTTCGGTACGCTGTCTGTCGGCGGCAATTGCGTGACGAAGCGCTGCAAAGAGTGCAGATATTCGCGCGAAGAGGTGCTTCCCCGCGTTGAAAAGCGTGTCGTTACCTTGATCAGCCCGTAGGATGGGTTGAGCCCTTGCGAAACCCATCACACGTGTTTCGCGAAGCATCCGTAGAGCCAGCCGACCACTTGCCGTTGGAAGATAGCTGCGAAGACGGAGAGCGGGAATGGGAAAGCGATGGGTTTCGCAAGGGCTCAACCCATCCTACGCTTCCGTCGTTCCGGGGCGCGCAAAGCGCGAGCCCGTAGGATGGGTTGAGCCCTGGCGAAACCCATCACACGTGTTTCGCGAAGCATCCGTAGAGCCAGCCGACCGGACGCCATCCGCGATTCATCGTCAGTTGCAGTCGGAAGATAGCTGCGAAGACGAAGAGCGGGAATGGGAAAGCGATGGGTTTCTCGAAGCATCCGTAGAGCTGGCCGACCGGACGCCATCCGCGATTCATCGTCACTTGCCGTTGGAAGACAGCTGCGAAGACGAAGAGCGGGAATGGGAAAGCGATGGGTTTCGCAAGGGCTCAACCCATCCTACGAACTACGAACTCAATGGGCTGCTGCCTTCCCTCCCGTCATTCCGGGGCGCGCAAAGCCCGTAGCCCGTAGGATGGGTTGAGCCCTGGCGAAACCCATCACACGTGTTTCGCGAAGCATCCTTAGAGCTAGCCGACCGGACGCCATCCGCGATTCATCGTCACTTGCAGTCGGAAGATAGCTGCGAAGACGGAGAGCGGGAATGGGAAAGCGATGGGTTTCGAAAGGGCTCAACCCATCCTACGAGCTGCCCAAAATTACGGCGACAGTGCCCAAAACTCTGCACTCTCACCGCAGGCCGTCTCAGCGAGAGTCTGGCTTTCTCCTCTACGAACTGACCAGGCGTGGCGCGGCCGAAAGCTTCCACGGCGATGGCGCGTCGTCCCATGGCTCGGGATACGCGAACCCCACGCAATTCGCTTTCATCAACGGATTCAAGCTCCAGTTGCAGCCGACACGCGAGCACGCATCGCGAACGACGGGCCGTGGCGCGCGGCGGCGGCTCCGGACGGCCTGCGTCTCACCTGATCGAACGTTATAATTCATTTATCGAACGTTAAAAAATGGCACGCCGCTTGCATTTTGGGGCGAAGCCGCGCGACGCGTGCAGAGATCGAATGCGCGGATCCTTGTTTTGCTTGGAAGGTGAAAGACAATGAGTCCCAAACTGCCCGAAGCCCCCGGAGGCGCTGTTTCCGAGGCCCATGCCCGCGTTATCATCAAGCCCGGCTATCATCCGGAGCTGACCAATGAAGACCTTGCGCCGCTCAAGGAACAGACCTGGGGCGCGTACAATATCTTCGCATTCTGGATGTCCGATGTGCACAGTGTCGGCGGCTATGTCACCGCGGGAAGCCTGTTCTCGCTCGGACTGGTCGGCTGGCAGGTGCTGATCGCGCTCCTGGCCGGCATCATGATCGTGCAACTGTTCTGCAAGCTCGTCGCCAAGCCGAGCCAGGTCACGGGAACGCCTTATCCCGTCATCTGCCGCGCGCCGTTCGGCGTGAAGGGCGCCAATATCCCGGCCATCATTCGCGGCCTCATCGCGGTCGCCTGGTACGGCATCCAGACCTATCTGGCCTCGAGCGCGTTCATGGTGGTGGCGCTCAAGTTCTTTCCCACGCTGGCGCCCTATGCCGATGTCGGCCAGCACGGCTTCGTCGGCCTGTCGGCGCTCGGTTGGGCCTGCTTCATGTTCCTGTGGGTGCTGCAGGCGATCGTGTTCTGGCGCGGCATGGAGGCGATCCGCGTCTTCATCGACTGGGCCGGCCCGGCCGTGTATGTCGTGATGATCGTGCTGGCGGCCTATCTCATCGCGAAGGCGGGCATCGCCAACATCGGGCTCACGCTCGGCGAGGTCAAATACAGCGGCTGGGACGCGCTGCCCGTGATGATCAATGCGATCGCGCTGGTGGTCTCGTATTTCTCGGGACCGATGCTGAACTTCGGCGACTTCTCGCGCTACGGAAAGAGCTTTGGCGCGGTGAAGGCCGGCAACTTCTGGGGCCTGCCGGTCAACTTCCTCGGCTTCTCGGTGCTCACGGTCATCACCACGTCGGCCACGCTGCCGGTGTTCGGCCACATGATCACGGACCCCGTGGAAACCGTCAGCAAGATCGACAGCACGTTTGCGGTCGTACTCGGCGCGCTGACCTTCATGATCGCGACCATCGGCATCAACATCGTGGCCAACTTCGTCTCGCCGGCCTTCGACTTCTCGAACGTCGCGCCGCAGCGGATCAGTTGGCGGATGGGCGGCATGATCGCCGCGGTCGGCTCGGTCTTCATAACGCCGTGGAACCTGTACGACAATCCGCAGGTCATCCATTACACGCTCGACATCCTCGGCGCGTTCATCGGCCCGCTGTTCGGAATCCTGATCGCGGACTTCTACATGGTGAAGAAGCAGCAGATCGTCGTCGATGACCTCTATACTCTGAGCGAGAGCGGCCTTTATTGGTACGAGGGCGGCTACAACAGGAACGCGATCCTCGCGATCATTCCCTCCGCACTCGTGCCGGCGATCTGTGCACTGGTCCCATCGTTGTCGGTGCTGGCCAATTTCACCTGGTTCATCGGCGTGGGCCTGGGTTACGGTATCTACAACTATCTCATGCTCCGTCAGACTGCGCTCGCTTCTCAGCCGGCCTGACCGGCTTGCGGGGACGGCCCGCCCGCAGCGGGCCGTCCTTTTCGCCGATGCGCTTCTTCTATCGCTGCCTGGCGCGTTACAGCTGCTTCCCCGCAATGATTTCCTGCAGGGTCGCGACATGCCGCGCAAACGCCCCGCGGCCCGCCGCGGTGGCCGTCACCGTGGTCTGCGGTTTCTTCCCCACGAAGGCTTTGTCGACCGAGACGTAGCCCGCCTTGGCGAGCGTCTCGATATGTGCGCCGAGATTGCCGTCGGTGGCGCCGGTGAGTTTCTTCAGCCGCGCGAATTCCAGGCCTGAGGCGACCGGCAGCGCGTTCAGGGCCGCCATGATCTTCAGCCGCAGCGGCTGGTGGATGATGTCGTCGAGTTCGGCCATCAGATCCGCCGCATCCAGAGGCCGCCCAGGATCAGGCCGCCGCCGTTGACGAAGGCCATCCAGAGCGGGAAGGCTTCGCCGATGGTGAAGAAGCCGACCAGCGTCAGTGCGGTGATGCCGAGTCCGATCGCGACGAACGCAGTGCCGAACCACAGACCGGCAAGCATGTAGAACAGCATGAAATAAACAGGCCAGAATGCGCCGAGCTCGCGTGGGCCGAAATGACCGAGCACGTTGGTGCAGACATAACCGAATGCGAAGAACAGCGCGAACACCAGCGGCACCCTGACGTCGAAGGCGGCACCATGGAGACGTGACGGCGTGAGCCAGCGGAGCGCGATCAATCCGCCGACACCCAGGATGTCGACGGTCGGCCAGGCGTAACGCGCGTAGAAGGGCCAGAGCCAGGTCACGAGATTGCCGGCGAAGACCAGCATGCCCCACCATATCGCCCCGAGGCTCGCCAGCTCATAGAGCTGCGATTGCTTCACGCGCTGGACGATGTCGTCGATATCGGCCAGCGCTGCGGACGCCTCCTTGCTGTCGATCATGACTGGCCTGCGCCCCGCGTCGCCACGTCGTCGGCGATCGCGTTGACCGCCTTCGCATGGGTGACCATACCCATGTGGTTGACGCCGTCGATGATCTTGACGTCGATATCAGGCCTGATCGCCTGCACGGTCTCGGCATATCTGGCCGAGATCATCATCTCGTCCTCGGCGCCGCCGAAGATCGTCATCGGATGCGTCACCGCAGCCAGATCGAGGCGATAGCCGCGCGTCGCGAAGTTGCGCATCAGGCGGTCGGAATAAACAGCGGTCAGATAACGCTCCGAATTCGCAGGCACCGCGAAGGCGAGCACCGGCAGCTGCGAACAGCAATCGATGCCGAGCTTGCGCAGGGCGGTGAGCCCGATGAAGCGCGGGATGTCGGGATTGGCCCAGCCGCCGGAATGCGCGACATTGGTCGGCGCGTCATAGCCGAGATAGGGCGCGACCAGCACGGTGCGGACGAACAGGTCCTGCACGATCGGCGTCGCGGCGACGCGCAGCGAGAAGCCGGCGCCGGCGGAATGACCGATCAATGTCAGCGGCAGATCGGGCGTGCTCTTGCGGACATGGGCGACGAAGTCGACGAGGTCGTCCTCGAGCTGGCCGACATAGCCGATGTCGCCGTGCGTGCCGGAGGCGCCGTGGCCGCGGATATCGAGCGCCCAGGTCTCGACGCCATGCGCGGCAAGCGCGGCCGTCAGGGCATGATTGACGGTGCCGGAAGAGCCGGACGAGCCGTGGATGAAGATCGCGCCGCGGTCGGTGGTTGCTCCCTTCGGCTGATAGTGCCGATAGCCCAGCCAGGTGCCGTCGCGGGCCTGGAAGCGCTCCAACGCCGGCAGCGTGGACCAGTCGATGCCCTTGGCGGAGTCCGAGACCGAGCGCATCTCCGCGGGCCGCTGCAACGGCGTCGCGATCAAGGCGGTGAGGATCAGCGCCGTGGCGCCGACCGCGCACAGGCCCCATTTGAGCAAGCCCAAAACACCTCGCAGTATCGGTATCGCCATGGTCCAAACTCCCTGAACTTCCAATCAATAGAGAACTCTATAATACAGAGTACTCTCCCAATCAATCCCCCGGATGGCGTCGCGCTGCGAAAATCCTTAACGTCTGAACTGACCCCAAAATGCCGAATCGATTGCCGATGCCGCCTGCGGAACCTCTTCACAACGCGCCCGAATTCACCGTTTCCGAGCTCTCGCAGTCCCTGAAGCGGACGGTGGAGGACACCTATGGCCATGTCCGGGTCCGCGGCGAGATCTCCGGATTCCGCGGCGCCCATTCATCCGGGCACTGCTATTTCGCGCTCAAGGACGAGAGCGCCAAGATCGAGGCGGTGATCTGGAAGGGCGTGCACGGCCGCATGCGCTTCAAGCCCCAGGAGGGGCTGGAGGTCATCGCGACCGGCAAGCTCACGACCTATCCGGGCTCCTCGAAATACCAGATCGTGATCGAGGCGCTGGAGCCGGCCGGCATCGGCGCACTGATGGCGCTGATGGAGGAGCGCAAGAAGAAGCTCGCCGCCGAGGGCCTGTTCGACGAGGCGCGCAAGCAGCTGCTGCCCTGGCTGCCCGAGGTGATCGGCGTGGTGACCTCGCCGACCGGCGCCGTGATCCGCGACATCCTGCACCGGCTCGAGGACCGCTTTCCCCGTCACGTGCTGGTGTGGCCGGTGAAAGTCCAGGGCGAAGGCTCGGCCGAGCAGGTCGCGGCCGCAATCCGCGGCTTCAATGCCTTGCCCGAGGGCGGCAGGATTCCGCGGCCCGACGTGCTCATCGTCGCGCGCGGCGGCGGCTCGCTGGAGGATCTCTGGTCCTTCAACGAGGAGATCGTGGTGCGCGCAGCAGCCGAGAGCATGATCCCGCTGATCTCGGCGGTGGGCCACGAGACCGACATCACGCTGATCGATTTCGTCGCCGACAAGCGCGCGCCGACGCCGACGGCGGCGGCCGAAATGGCAGTCCCCGTGCGCAGCGATCTGTTCGTCGAGGTCGCCGATCTCGCGCGGCGCACGCGGGCCTGTTGGCAGCGTGGCCATGAAAACCGCCGCAACGAATTGCGCGCCGCGGCACGCGCGCTGCCCGCTGCGTCAGATCTGCTCGCGATCCCGCGGCAGCGGCTGGATTCGGCAGGCAGCGCCCTGCCCCGCGGGCTCAAGGCCAACACGCATGCGCATTTCCGCAGGTTCACCGCCGCAAGCGCCAAGCTGACGCTGCGGGTGCTGCACGGCCAGATCGCGCAGGCCGATCATCGCCTCACGGTCTGCGGCGAACGGCTCGGCCTGTCCGCGCGCTCGCTGCTGCGGCGGCGGCGGGACCGCTTTGCCGGACTTGAAGTGCGCCTGCGCGCCTCAAAGCTCTCCAACGCGCAGGCGCAGCGCAATGCGATTGCCCGCCAGCGCGAGCGCACCCATCGCCTGGCCGAACGCGCGGGGCGCGCGCTGGTCACCCTGCTGCAGCGGCTGGACGCCCGCGTCGAGAACAGCGGCAAGCTGCTGTCCGCCTTGTCCTATCGCGGCGTGCTCGCCCGCGGCTTTGCGCTGGTGCGCGACCAAGCGGGCCATCCGCTGCATTCGGCCGACGCGATCGGTCCCGGCGCACGCGTGGAGATCGAGTTCGCGGATGGACGCGTGGGGGCGACCGCGGATGCGGATCGGCCGGCGCCGACGGCTAAGCGCGCGCCGGCGCAGCCGAAGGCCACGGCGCAGGAGGCGAAGCCCGCGCCGAAGCGGAAGCCGGTGGATCAGGGCAGTTTGTTTTAGAGGCGCGATGTTGCTGCAAGCACCGCCGCGTTCCCTCCCCCTTGTGGGGGAGGGAGCGCAGTGTGCCGCACGGCACGACTGCGCGCTGCTGCAACGAAACCAACAACGAACTCTTACAGGATGTGGTGAAGATCGTTGGTCCGTCGTCCGCCGCCTACCGGCAGGACAACCCCGCCTCCATCGTGGTCCAGAAGCCGCAATGATCAGGTGCGCGCAGGGGCGAGCCGGCGTGGGCTTCGAACAGGAACACGGCGACGGTGAAGACGACCAGTGCGGATGAGAAGATGACGATGCGGTTGCGCATGACAGATGCGTTTAGCCGACATCATGGTCGAACTAAGGCGTTGCTACCGCGCCAGCCACTCCGCGACTTCCTTCTGCGATTCCGCGCGCGCTTCGGTATCGGTGCCGAGATGGCCGCGGTCGGGCGCGGCGGCGTCGCTGCTGGCGGCGGCGGCGTGCAGCGGCGTGTTGGCCCGGTCGAAATCGTGATAGGCGCCGGGATAGACCACGATACGCGCGAGCGCGCTGCGGCCATGCGCGCCGTCCACCATCTGGCGGCAGGCCGGCGGCGACGAGACGTCGTCATTGGCGCCGATCAACACCAGCGTCGGCACCCGCGTGCTCCAGCCGAGGCCGGCGGAGATCCGGCAATCCGGATAGAACGCGATCGCGGCGCGGAAATCCGGGCCTGTTTCGCGCGCCACCGCTTGCGGACGCACGGCCCAGAGCAGCGCGCTGGCGCCGTTGGCCCAGCCGATCAGGCTGACACGGTCGCGCGCCACCCAATTCTGCTTCATCAGCCAGGCCCGCGACGCCGCAATGTCGGTGACGCGTTCGCGCCGCGCCTTGACGTGCGTATCCTTGACGCGGCATTGCGGCCCAAGCTCGCGCGAGCCGTAGCTGTCGGGCAGCAGCACGGCATTGCCCGCCTTGAGCAGACGTTCGGCCCAGTCACGATAGCGCGGCTGGACGGAATCGGACCGGCTGCCGAGGCCGCCGCAGCCGTGCAGCGCGATCACGGTCGGGAACGGCCCCGCGCCCTCGGGCTTGAACAGCTGCGCATGAAGGATGCCCGACGACAGGGGAATCTCGACCTGCGCAGGCGCCGACGACGCCGCAGCCGCGTGCGCGGCCGACATCGAGACAATCAGGAACAGGGCGGTCAGTCGAAAACGCATCGGACTCTGTCGCAGGCGGTACCGTAAGGCTCCCAGCACTATCATGCACAAACGGCGGCAAAACATCACAAACCGGTGGGTTTAACGGGCGGACAAGCCACCCTATCTGTGCTACTTCAGGTCCAACACATCGTACCCCCCGAGGTCTTCCATCAAGGATTTCCAGGGAGGGCCCTTCCACGGAGACTTTCGACCGTGCTGAACAAGTTCGGCCCCTCGGGCAATGGCGAAGCGCAGGTGCAATATCTCGACGGCGACTTCCGCGTGATCTCGCCGGGCACGTTCGTGCGCTGCGCCATCACCGACACGCGGATCCCGCTCGACGAGCTGAAATATTGGAGCGTGGACCTGCAGGAAGCCTACGCCACGCCCGCCGCCGTGCTGCAGCGGCATTTCCCCAACGCGCCGAAACCGCAATCGTGAGGCTTCGCGCGCGCGGCTATTGCTGCCTGGGATCATCGGTGCCCACGCAGGTCTTGATCGCACTCTTGCGCGCTTCGCCGACCACCTTCTGATCGATCGCCTGTTTCAGGCAATCGAGCCGCGCCTGTGCCATGCAGAGCTGCATCTGGTCGCGCTTGTCCTGCCCTTTCAGATTCTGCGTCGAGCCGAGACACGTCACGCGCTTGGTCGCGGGAACCGGCACCGCGGCGGCCGGAGCAGCGGGCGGCGTCTGCGCAAACACCGGCGCAGCGATCAGACACACAAGACCGGCGGCGAGGGCAGCAGAGAACGGTTTCATCGGAGTCTCCAGGATCGCCGGAGAGCGATAGCGGTCTTGCGATGAATGTCGGCTGAATAGCGGGATGCCGAAGGGTAAGTTACGCCTTCGACTAACCCCTACGAGATCTGTCTTGCGGCGAGATCATCGCGTGCTGAAGCGCCGCTCGCGGGCCTCGTAGCGACGATCGCTGATCAGTTGCGGCAGCTGGCCGGGTTGGCGGACTCTTCCGCCAAAGCATTGCATCGAAAAGTCGCTGCACTTCCCGGCAAGTCAGTTCGCTCTGTGATTGGAATTTTTTTGCGGATCGGCGCCCTCAAGTTGTTTGACGAAGTGCTGGTGAAACACAAGGCTGCTACACTGCATGCTAGGTCATCGGCCCTGCTCTTTTTATCGCACAGACAATCAAGTCGCCCAAACGGCCATGGCGGTTTGGAACCGACGCAGTCTGTGAACGGGCTCATATTGAAGAGCCATCTGGCGGGCTACGATCACCACGAAAATTCGCGGTGGAATATCAAGCCAAACGATGGGGTGATCATGTCCGCCATATTCGAGTTGCTCTATCGTGAATATTGCCGCGCCCGTCTCGCCGAGATGCGAAAACAGCTTCTGATCGCACCTGAACGCGCTGAAGCTCTCGACGCGGATCATCTCCCCGCAACTCGGACTTCCGATGGCGGGATGGACACACATCGCAGGCCCGCTCACCACGTGCCCCACTGAAGCGACCCGGACACACGCACCGCGCCGTCGTCCGTCAATGGACGCCAGCGCACTTCACCTCGAGCTGGGATGTTTTGCTCCACGTGGGAAGCGTTGCCGCCGCGTAGCACGATTGCGGCGGCCCGCTTCCAATCCGGATGTCAGCTTCCGGGCGGCGAATACGAAGAACGCAGCTTCGCGGCGTTCTGGCGAACCTGCTTGATCTCGTCCTGGGTGAACAAGCGCGTCAGCTTCACGTTCTGCAGGGTGCCCGCCGTCACGGTGAGCCCCGAGATGGCCGGGGCCGCACCCGGATCAGGCACGTCGAAGATCACGAGAACGCCTGGGCCGTCGGTCGCAACGCTGTACATCGATATCAGCTTTCCGCCGGCCGCCTCGATGAGTTTTCTCGCCGCTTCCTGGCGATTGGTCGTGGGATTTTCCAGGATGGCATTGAGAGCGCGTGGGGTGTATTGACCTGTGAGGCAAAAATGCATGGCATGTTCTCCTCTGAGCTTTTGAAAACAGTCCTCCCTGCCGTTCCGAACTCGTCGTTCCGGCCACCGCATTTGAAATGGCAAGGTACGCTGCCCGCCGTGGGCATCAACGCCGCCGATAATTGCCGGGAGTTCGGCACGTCCCGGTGACGGCTCTCATCGAAGGCTACATCAACTCCCGAACACGCGGAAGAGGATTCCGCCAGCGGCGACATGTCGCTTTCGGGCTAGGGCAGAAACGTTGCCCAACGTCCGAGATCAAGGCGCGCTGAATCGGCGCTCGCGCGCGTTGTACAGATGATCGCCGATCAATCGCCGCAGCTTTTCCGGTTCATCGAACTCGAGCTGGACCGCGAACGGCATGATGCCATCAGGCACACAATCGGTGCCGCACAGGCGCGCGAGATCTTTTTCCGTCGTTGCCAGCGTGAGCTGCTCGCGCGAGGCATCCGCCACGAGCGCGGCGATCTCGGCTTGCGAAAACACGTGGTGATCGGCGAAGGCGCGCGTGCGCGCGACGGTGATGCCGCTGGCGCGCAATGTGCGGAAGAAGCGCTCGGGATCGCCGATGCCGGCAAATGCGAAGACAGGTTTGCCGGAGAGCTGCGCGACCGAGGCCGCATCCGGCTTCAGATGCGCGCGCAGCACCGGCTTGTTGCGCGCAGCCAGCTGGGCAGCGACATCCCCCGCGGCGTGACCGTCGCCGATCAGCACCAGCGCATCGGTGCGCGCGAGCTGCGCTCTCAGCGGCGCGCGCAGGGGGCCCGCAGGGAACACCTTGCCGTTGCCGAGGCCGCGTTCGCTGTCGATCACGATCAGCGAGGCATCCTTCAACAGAAGGGGGTTCTGAAAGCCGTCATCCATCAGGATCACGGTGGCGCCTTGCGATTTCGCCAGCGCGACGCCGTCGCGGCGATCGCGTGCCACCGCGACGGCAACGTCGCGCGCCATCATCAACGGCTCGTCGCCGATATCGGCGGCGGTGTGACGAATCCGATCGACCATGACCGGGCCGTGCAAGCGCCCGCCATAGCCGCGGCTGAGCACCACCGGGGTCTCGCCGAGCTCGCGCAACAGCCTGGTCAACGCCAGCACGGTCGGCGTCTTGCCGGCGCCGCCGACATGGTAATTGCCGACGCAGAGCACGGGAATGCCGGCGTCAAAACCCGTGCGCGCCATGCGGCGTGCGGTGATGGCGCCATAGAGCGCGCCCAATGGACTGAGCAGATGCGACTTCGGGGAACGCGGCCGGTACCAGAAGGCCGGCTCACGCATTGGCGGCTCCCATCTCGATCCGCAATTGCATCAGATACGGCTCGAGCGCCGTCATCGTGCGATCCAGCGCGCCGCCGAGCTGCTCGACCACGCCGGCGCCGGCGCGCTGCATCTTGTCGCGCACCGTCGGCTCGGCCAGCAACAGGCCGAGCTGCCTGGTCAGCGCCTCCTGCGTGTCGGCCTGGCGCGCGCCGCCGCTCTGGTCGAGGGCCGCATAGAGTTCGCTGAAATTGGCGACGTTCGGTCCGTGGACGATCGCCGCACCAAGCTTGATCGCCTCGATCGGATTCTGTCCGCCTTCGCCGACCAGCGATTTGCCGATGAACACGACTTGCGAGAGGCGGTAGAACAGGCCGAGCTCGCCCATGGTGTCGGCGACATAGACGTCGGTCACGGCGGTCGGCTGCTCGTCGCGCGAGCGCAGCGCCGGCTTCAGGCCCGACGCCGCGATCATGCCCGCAATCGATGAGCCGCGATCCGGATGCCGCGGCACGATCACGGTCAGAAGATGCGGAAAGACGCCGGCGAGGCTGCGGTGCGCGGCGACCAGCATCTCGTCCTCGCCCGGATGGGTCGAAGCCGCGACGATGATCGGACGCCCGCGCGTCATCGCCATCAGCCGCTCGAGCTTGGCGGGATCGGCGGGCGGCGCCGGCACGTCGAGCTTTAGATTGCCTGTCGTGACGACGTCGCGGCCACCGAGCGCGGAGAAGCGTTCGGCGTCCAGCTTCGACTGCGCGAGGCAGATGTCGAAGCGCGACAGCAGCGCCGAGATGGTGCCGTGCATCCGCCGCCAGCGCGGGAAGGAGCGCGGCGACATCCGCCCGTTGATCAGCACCATCGGCACCCGGCGCGCCGCGCCCGCCAGAATCAGATTCGGCCAGAGGTCGGATTCGATGAACAGCGCCAGCGACGGCTGCCAGTGATCGAGGAAGCGCGCAACGTAGCGCGGGGAATCATACGGCACGTATTGATGGATGACGTCGGGCGGAAAACGCTTGGCCACGACGGCAGCCGAAGTGACGGTGCCCGAGGTGAGCAGGATGCGGAGGTTGAGATCGCGCAGGCGCTCGATCAGCGCGGCTGCCGCCAGCACCTCGCCGACGCTGGCGCCGTGAATCCAGACCAGCGGGCCGTGCGGCCGCACGTCGCGGGAGAGCCCCCGCCGCTCGCCGACGCGCGCGGGATCTTCCTTGCCCTGCTTCAGCCGGCGCTTGATCAGCGCAGGCGCGAGCGGCACCAGGCCGGTGGCGAGGCGCCGATACATCCGCAGCGTCATCGGCAAGGACTTGGGCAGCGAGTTGGGCAGCGAGCTAGCCATCTGCAGGTCCCGGACGGCCGAGTTGCTCATAGGCGCGACGAGTCGCTTCGTTCAGAGTCTCTTCCAGATCCAGCCGCAGCGCTTCCATGGTGGCCGCATCGGCATCCGCGGGGACGTGAATTTCCTTGATGCCGACCAGGACGCCACGGCCGAACGGCAGGTTGATGGTGGTGCGGTCCCAGTTCTTGAGCCGGATGAAGCGGCTGGTCGCCATTGCAAAAGGCATGATCGGCCGCCCCGATTCCCGTGCCAGCATGATGATGCCGAGGCCTGCCACGCGCGAGCGCTTCGGCACATCGGCGGTCAGCGCGACATTACAACCGTCCTCGAGCGTGTACACCATTTCCCTGAAGGCGCCGACCCCGCCCTTGCGGTGGAAGGCGCCGCCGTGATCCCCGGACCCCCTGACGGTGCCGACGCCGAGCCGCTCGACCGCGATCGCGTTGAACTCGCCGTCGCGGTGGCGGGAGATCAGGACCTTGGCGCGGTAGGAATCCTTGTTCTTGATGAACGGAGTGAGGAAATGCTGGCCGTGCCAGAATGCGAAAATCGCCGGCATCTGCGGCTCGACGAGGTCGTAGACGTCGGGTGGATCGAACGTGAACCTGTTGGTCCGCCAGACAAAGCGCAGATATTCGGCCGCCAGGACCCCGGCGGCACGCTGAACAAGGCTGCTTCGCAGCGCATTGCGAAGCAGTTTTTTCAACGCGCCGGCTTCGGTTCTTGGTTGGGGTCGAGCAGCCGATGGAGGTGGACGATGAAATAGCGCATCTGCGCATTGTCGACCGTGCTCTGCGCCTTGGCACGCCAGGCGACATGGGCGGAGGCATAGTTCGGATACAGGCCGACGATCTCGACATCGTCGAGGTTCTTGAAGGTGTTGTGCTCGAGATCGAGCAACTCACCCCCGATGACGAGGTGAAGCAGTTGTTGCGGGGCACTATCTGACATGGATTCGGTTCCTAACAGGTTGCCCGGCAAGCAGTGTTCGACAAGCGCGGCGACGATGCTCAGGCCGGGGGACGGTTTCGAAAATGCGCGACAATGCTCGCATGACGATCGCGTCCCGCTGCCACAAGCACCCCGTGCGTCACTTCCCGGCGATTATAGAGGATGGGATCTCCAGAGAGGTCGCTCATCCTACCATCCGCTTCCTGCACGATCAAATCGGCCGCCGCAAGGTCCCAATCATGGCTATTGCCGCCGGCAAAGGCCGCATCGAGCCCGCCATTGGCGACCCGGCACAGCCGCAGCGCCAGCGAGCCGATTCGCGGATGCAGCTTGATGTCGCCGAGTGACGGCTTCAGGCGCTCGACCAGAGGCTTGGGACCTGCGACGCGTGCGAAATCGAGCGCGGTCCCGGGTGTTGCCCGCACGGGCTTGTCATTCAGCAGCGAGCCCTGGCCGCGGACGGCGAAAAAGTACTCGCCGCTGGCAGGCGCGAACACCGCCGCCAGCACGGGCGAGGCATCCTCGACCAGCGCGACGCTGACGCACCATTCGTCATGGCCATTCAAATAATTGCGTGTGCCGTCGATCGGATCGACCACCCAGGTCAGCCGCCGCGACAACCGGGTCGCATCGTCGGCGCTTTCCTCCGACAGCCAGCCATAATCAGGCCTGGCGCCGCGCAGGCGCCCTTCCAGAAAATCGTTGACCGCGATGTCGGCTTCCGAAACCGGCGAGGATGCGCCCTTGATCCACGTCTTCAGCTCGGTGCGGAACATCGACTGCGCGAGCGCGCCCGCCTCCCGCACCGTGTCTTGCAGCAACGCTACATCGCGCCTCAGGATGGTCGCGTCCGAAAGATCAGCGCCCGCCAAGCGTCAAACCCTCGATGCGCACCGTCGGCGCATTGATGCCGTAACGGAACTCGAGATTGTTGGCCGGCTGCATCGACTTGAAGATCTCGAACAGGTGGCCGGCGATCGTCACCTCGCTGACGGGATAGGTAAGCTCGCCATTCTCGATCCAGAAGCCGGAAGCGCCACGGCTGTAATCGCCGGTGACGCCGTTGACCCCGGAGCCGATCAGATCGGTGACGTAGAAGCCCTGCTTGATGTCGGCGATGAGTTCGGCCGGCGTCGGTGTGCCCGGCTCGAGATGCAGATTGTACGGTCCGGGCGATGGCGAGGACGAGACGCCGCGATGGGCATGGCCGGTGGTGGTGAGACCGAGCTCGCGCGCGGTGGCGCAGTCGAGCAGCCAGGTCGTCAGCACGCCCTCGTCGATCAGTGCAGTTCTCTTCACGGCGACGCCCTCGGCGTCGAACGTCTGCGAGCGCAGGCCGCGCTTGCGCAGGGGATCGTCGACGATGCGGATGTTTCTCGCAAACAGCTGCTGGCCGAGCTTGTCCTTGAGGAAGCTGGTCTTGCGTGCGATCGAGGCGCCGTTGATGGCGCCGACGACATGGCCGACCAGTGAACCCGCAACGCGCGGATCGAACACGACCGGCACCTTGCAGGTCTCGACCTTGCGCGGACCGAAGCGCGCCACGGTGCGCTCGCCGGCGGAGCGGCCGACGGTCTCGGGCGACAGCAGATCGGCACCGTGCGGCGCCGAGGTGAAGTCGTAGTCGCGCTCCATGCTGGTGCCTTCACCGACGATGGCGGTCGCCGAGATGCCCTGGCTGGAACGCAGATAAGAGCCGTGGAAGCCGGTCGAGGTGACGAGCACCATGCCGCCGATGCCAGCGGAAGCCGAAGCGCCGCCGGATTTGCTCACGCCCTTCACGGCAAGTGCCGCAGCCTCGGCCTCAAGCGCGCGGCGCTCGAGCTCGGCCGTGGCGGGCACATCGGGATCGAGCAGATCGAGATCGGGGAAATCGCGCGCGAGCAGCGCTGGATCGGCGAGCCCGACATATTTGTCATCGGGCGCAACCCGCGCCATCGCGACGGCGCGCTCGGCAAGCTTGGTCACGGCGTCTCCGCTCGCGTCATTGGTGGAGACTACGGCCTGGCGCTGGCCGACCAGCACGCGCAGGCCGACATCGTCGCCTTCGGAGCGCTCGGATTCCTCGACGCGGCCGTCGCGCACCTCGACGCCTTGCGAGATGCCGCGCACCGCGACCGCATCGGCCGCATCCGCGCCGGCGCGCTTCGCCGCCTCGACCAGGCGCTGCGCGAGATCGGAGAGCGCGGACTGATCGAACAGGTCGCGATTGGCTTTGGACGAAAGCGTCGAGCTTGGTGAAGGGTTCACAAACGAAATCCTGTTGGGGCGGGGTTCGGGGACCGGAACCACAGATGTGCCCTGATCGCACGGACTTCAAGCATTTTCAGCCTGTAAAAGCTCAGATTCGCTGCTCTCGCGCAACGTCTCGTCAATCATGCGCGCCAAGGTCTTGTCAATCATGAGCCGCAGTGACGGTGGGTTAACCAGCCTTTTTAAGCGGTTTCGGAAAGGCCCGCGTTAAGGTCCTCGCATCGACCGGGAACATAATCCTGGCGGGGAGAACGAAAGCCGTGAGGCGTCAAACAGCAACATGTGGGGTCAACCCCACCGGGTCGAGCCGCTCTCTGCGGCTCGACCCTCTTTCCCTTCCGGTCCGCTTCGATGCGCATGATCCGCGTGCCGACGGCTATACCAGGCAGGTCGAGCTTCATCGCGAACGTGTCGTGTTACGCCGTGCCGTTCGCGGCATGCAGATGGCGATCAACGTGCGTGTCAGCGACTTCACCGGCGTCGCGCTGCGCGGCAGTGACGCGGCGCAGACCCTCGTGCTGGTGCATCGCGACCCCTCACTCTCCGTTCCGCTGCTGATCAGCGCCGATGGTGACGATCTCGCCGAGGCCTGGGCGATCTGGAGCGAGCTGTTCGCGCTGCCGCAGCTCGACGAAGCTGCCCGCAAGCCGGCACCGCGTCGCCGCCGCGCCAATGCGATCCGCGATCGTCGTCCGAAATTTTTGATGCGCCGCCGCACCGCCATGGCGCGCGAGCTGCCGATTCATCGTGCGGAGCGCGAGATCATCGCGCGGACCTAGGCCGCGCGGATCACCGCGTCGGCCAGCAATCCCGCGAACAGCAAGGCCCCGGCATACTTGTTCGAATAGAACAGCCGCTTGCACAGCTCAGGATCCTCGATCCTGAGCCGCATGATCTGCGACGCCAGATGCGCGGCAAAGGCGGCAAGCCCGAGCCACGCCGGCCATCGCGCATCGCCTGACGCCAGCGCGACACCGATCAGCATCACCGCCACCCCATAGAACAGGATCAGCGCCCGATGCGTATGCGCGCCGAACAGGCGCGCGGTGGACTTGATGCCGATCAGCGCGTCGTCCTCGGCATCCTGATGCGCATAGATCGTGTCGTAGCCGATTACCCACGAAATCGCGCCGGCGTAGAGCACCAGCGCAGTGACACCGATGTGCCCGAAGGTGACGGCGAATCCCATCAGCGCGCCCCAGGAGAAGGCCAGCCCGAGCACGATCTGCGGCCACCAGGTGATGCGCTTCATGAAAGGGTAGACGGCGACGATCAGAAGCGAGGCGATGCCGGTCGCGACCGCGAAGCGGTTGAACTGCAGCAGCACCACGAGACCGATCAGCGCCTGCGCGACCATGAAGGCCAGCGCCTGCTTCGTCGTGACCTGCCCTGACGGCAGCGGCCGCGAGCGCGTGCGCTCGACCTTGTCGTCGAGGTCACGATCGGTGATGTCGTTCCAGGTGCAGCCGGCGCCGCGCATCACGAAGGCGCCGATGAAGAACAGTACGATCACGCGCGGCAGGCGGTGGACGTCATGCGCCATGCCGCTAGCGAGCGCCGCAGACCACCAGCATGGCATCAGGAGCAGCCAGGAACCGATCGGACGATCAAAGCGGGACAGCCGCAAATAGGGCCGCGCCCAGTGCGGCGCAAGCGTATCGACCCAGTTGCCGGTAGAGTCGGCAACGCGGGCGGATGCGTCACTCATCGGGTGAGAACGTTGCCGTTGAGCGTGTCGAAGGTGCTACCGCCCTTCTTGCCGGCATTGGCTTCCGGCGCAGTGCCTGAACCCAACACCTCGCTCAGCGACGGCCCGGCCGGGCCGCGCGGCTGGTTGGCCATCTGCTGCGCGACGTTGCAGACCTTCGTCTGCATCGACTCGGTATTCTTGTGACCGGTCTTCATCTGCTCGCCGACGTTCGGCGGGATTCCGCATTTGGCGGCGTGACTCTCGATGTATTTGATCATCTTGAGCTCAGCCTGGCTGAAGTTCCTGATCAACTTGCAGGCTTCGTCAGGCGGGGCGTGGCGATCGCTGGCGGCCTTGATCAGCTTGCCGCGCTTCTCGGCTTCCTCGCGGAGCGGCATGAACGCCTTCATGCAGTCCTCGCCGGGACCGGCCTGCGTCGGCGGGGCCGCACTGAAAGCGCCGGCGCCACCGATGGGGGCCGCGCCGTTGGTCGGGAACGAGGCTTGCGGCGCGCCGCCGATCGAGGCAACCGGCGCCCGGCCATTGACGGGCGGAAACGCCGGATCGCTTGCGCCCTGATTGGGCAGCGGCGCCGGGAACCCCTGGGCATAAGCTCCCGCGGCGCCCATGGCGACCATGGCGACCATGGCAGCGGTGATCGGAACCATCAAACGACGGATCATCAAGATAGTCTCTCCGGCAGGGGCTACGGGTTTCGGCGCCTGCCCAAATGAAGCGCAACCAGCGTGCTCGCGTTCTTACGATTCCTGCCGGCGCTTAACAACCCGTCGAATAGGGCAAGAGCGCGGCGTGCCGACGCACCAATCGGGCGATATTTACCCCCAATGGACCGGTTTCGGTTAAGAAACGGCGACAAATCGGACCTGAATGATGCCTTCCTACGATTTTCGCGGCCCCCGCCTGTTCGTCGACGCCCCCCTGGCTCAGGATGCCAGGGTCCCGCTCGACCGCGACCAGAGCAACTATCTCGGCAACGTGCTGCGGCTTGGCGCCGGGGCCGAAGTCCTGGCGTTCAACGGCCGCGACGGCGAATGGCAGGCCGCCATCGACGGCCGCAAGCGGCCCGACAACCTCATCATTCTCCAGCAGGTCCGGCCCCAGGACCGGCCGGCTGATCTTGCTTACGTCTTCGCCCCGCTCAAGCATGCCCGGCTCGATTATATGGTCCAGAAGGCCATCGAGATGGGCGCCGCCACGCTTCAACCGGTCCTGACCCGGTTCACCCAGGCCTCCCGGGTCAACACCGAGCGCATGCGCGCCAACGTCGTCGAGGCGGCCGAGCAATGCGGCATTTTGAGCATCGCCACGGTCAACGAGCCGGTGCCGCTCGACCGCTATCTCAGTCAGCGCCCGGCCGAACGCTTGCTGATTTTCTGCGATGAGGCGGCGGAGCTTCAAAGCCCCATTCAGAGCCTGCTGGATGCCCGCCAGACCGGCCAAGGTCTCGACGTGCTGATCGGCCCTGAAGGCGGCTTTGCCGAGGAGGAGCGTGCCCTGCTGCTGCGGCAACCGAAAATCCTGCGGCTCGCCCTGGGCCCGCGGATCATGCGCGCCGACACGGCTGCGGTCGCGGCGTTGGCATTGGTCCAGGCTGTACTGGGCGACTGGGGCGGCAGGGGCAGCTGAAAACGGATGAGTTTTTGTTGATGGACCGGCCAGGGGTCACATCTCCCCGTTGGGGAGAGGTGACCGAGCAAGCCGATCGAGCCCTTTTCCATGACGGACCAGGATTGCGATCCCTGCGTCAGCTGTGCTCGCGCAGCGATCGATTCAGGGTCTCGGAGGGCAGCTCTCCGAACGCGGCCCTGTAGCTCGCCGCAAACTCACTGAGATGCCAGAAGCCATGTGCAATCGCGCAGGCCTTCACGCTGCGTCGTCCCGGACCGACGCGCAACTGCCTACGCACCGACCAGAGTCGCAGGACCCGGCCATAGCGATGCGGGCTCATGCCGCAGATGGCCTGCGTCGCACTCTGCAGCGTGCGAACCGACACGCCCACACGCTCTGCCATTTCGGTCATCTTGAGCCAGATCGTCAGATCGTGCCGGATCAGTCTTTCCATGTCGGCGACGATCCGCAGGTAGCTCGCCGTGGTGGCATGCACGGATTTGCTGTTTACGCCGGAGCGAATGACCGCATCCATCGCGCTGAGCAGGGATTGTTCGAGCGCCGTTTGCGACGCCGGCCGGGCCAAATAGTCCGGATCGTTGGCGGCGGTTTCGAGGGTCGTGGAGATCAGGCCACGCAAAGAGGCGAGCTCGTTCGAGGCCAGGCTCAGCAAATGATAACCATCATCCAGATGGCACCAGGGCTCGCACGCGGGCGGCGTGAAGTAGACGACACCGATCAGACGACCGACCGGCTCATAGACCAGGCAGTCGGATACCCCCTTCAGAATGACGACCGAGCTGCCGATCGATTGCCCGTTGATGCGGGTCGAGGTGACGTGATCCATCGGCACCACCACGGCGGCGGCATGCGCGAGCTGATAGCCACGGATAATCCGCGGGAAGGTCTTCACCAGAGACAGGCTCAGGTTCGGAAGACTGAGCCGCGCGCGCATGATCGCCGTCGAGCCAGCAGACAAGGGCATGCTGGATGCGCCGGCATATCTCTCACTGTCGCCGAAATGATCGATGTCATACGACCGGAGCTCGAGCGCGGTGGATGGCTTGAGGCCCTGGAACGACAACGCGCACTCCGAGGCGCCCTTCTGCGCTTCATCGCAAGCAATGTTGAGAGGGCTCCGATCCATCGTCCTGCCGCTTACCTCCCCTTCCCGGTCGCTGCAGCGCGCTCGGGCGCCCGCAAATCATCCGGCCCATTGATGCCGGCGCGCTTGAGATCGCGAAGCAGTTTCGTGAGCAGCAACATGTTGGTCTTCTGTAGTTCGTGGTTGTTGCCGAACTTGAATGCGTTCTGCTCGGTCACGATCAGCCCCGCCTTGGTCTCGGCCAGAATTTTCCGTCTCTTCAGCCCCGTCACGCGACGGCGAACCGTCTCCAGCGGCAGGCTGAGGAAGCGAGAGAGCGCAGCGCGGGACACGCCCTGCTTGATCACATCCGGCTCGACCGTGTGAATGCTGGAAAATTTCTCGTCCAGCGCCGGATCGTTCATCACGTTGATGACGTTCGCATTGAGAATCGCATGAACGATCAGAAGGTCCATCGGATCGAATTCGTCGTAATTCCGGAACATCTCGCTGATCGAAAACAGCATGTAGGCCAGTGTGTGTCGCGAGACCGTCCGGATGATGTCTGAAGTATTGCGCATGAATCGGAAACCAGCATTCATCTTGTAAACGATGGCTGCAGCGGACGTATCA
This sequence comes from Bradyrhizobium sp. USDA 4472, assembly GCF_054058595.1. Classification (NCBI taxonomy): domain Bacteria; kingdom Pseudomonadati; phylum Pseudomonadota; class Alphaproteobacteria; order Hyphomicrobiales; family Nitrobacteraceae; genus Bradyrhizobium; species Bradyrhizobium sp. USDA 4472. The sequence continues at coordinate 3,661,655 of NZ_JBSSAM010000001.1, read as the reverse complement.
TCCGACATACCCAAATTGAGTATGCGGCAATTTGCCAGCCACGCTCAATCTTCATCATGATCTCGTGGGCCTGCGGACGCGGGTGCATGGAGGCGAACCGCACTGAATGCTCGATCGGGCGCAGCGGCCCGCTGATGAGGCCGCATCCGACGCCACCGGAGATGCCCAAACATTTAGCGCATCGGCCACCGTTGCCAGCAGCCCATCTCGGCACAAGGTATTTTTTTACCGTACGTGAGGGGCTCCAAACTCGTTAAGCGATTGATCCTTTGGAGGTCGAAACCGTTTTCCGGCCATGCTAAGGGCTGCGCGAAATCCTGTGCCTCCCTGGCACCCCTGCCCTCGCCCGGTTCCACCGGAACCATGGACCCCAGAGATGACCGCGACTGCCACCTCGAATGCTGCCGGCTCCGCCGCCTGGGCGGATACGCTGCTGTTGTCGTTTGCGCAGGCCGGCTACGTCAGGGCCGAGCCCGCCATCCTGCAACCGGCCGAGCCGTTCCTCGACCTGTCCGGCGAGGACATCCGCAAAAGCCTCTATCTGACCACGGACCTGTCGGGCGAGGAGCTTTGCCTGCGCCCGGACCTGACGATCCCGGTGGCGCGCGACTACCTCGCCTCCAGCCGCGCCGGCCAGCCGGCCGGGTTCAGCTATCTGGGTCCCGTGTTCCGCTACCGCAGCGGCCACAGCAGTCAATTCCTCCAGGCCGGGATCGAGTCGTTCGGCCGCCAGGACAGCGCCGCCGCCGATGCCGAGACGCTGGCGCTGGCACTGGAGGCGACCGCCGCCTTCGGCGTGCGCGACGTCGAGATCCGGACCGGCGACGTCGCGCTGTTCAACGCTCTGCTCGACGCGCTCGACCTTTATCCGGTCTGGCGCCGCCGCCTGGTCAAGGACTTCAACCGCAAGATCAGCCTCGAGCAGGATCTGGAGCGGCTGGCAGCCGAGACCACCGCGACCCGCAGCGAATATGAGGGCGTGCTGGCCGCCCTCGCCGGCTCCGACCGCAAGGCGGCGCTGGCCTTCGTCACCGATTTGATGTCGATCGCCGGCACCACCAATGTCGGCGGCCGTACCACGGCCGAGATCGCCGACCGCTTCCTCGAGCAATCGACGCTGAAGGGCGGTGCGTTGCCGCGCGAGGCGATCACCGTGCTGAAGCGCTTCCTGTCGATCTCGGGGAATCCCGATGAGGCCGTCGCCGCGCTGCGCGCGCTCACCGCCGACGCCAAGCTCGACCTCGCCGGGGCGATCGACCAGCTCGAGAGCCGGGTCGGCTTCATGGCCGCGCGCGGCATCGACGTGAAGACCACGCGCTTCTCGACCGCGTTCGGGCGTGGGCTCGACTATTACACCGGCTTTGAGTTCGAGCTGCATCACCGGGGCAATGGCGCCGAGCCGCTGGTTGCCGGTGGCCGCTATGATGGACTGATGACCCAGCTCGGATCGCGGACCCCCATTCCGGCCGTCGGCTTCTCGGTCTGGGTCGATGCGCTGACCAGGATCGGCCGCAAGGTGGGAGCTTAAGTCATGAGCGCGCCATTCGTTCTGGCCGTTCCCTCCAAGGGCCGCCTGCAGGAAAACACCGAGGCCTTCTTCGCCCGCGCCGGGCTCAAGCTGTCCAAGGCCGGCGGCGCCCGCGACTATCGCGGCACCATCGCGGGCCTCGACAATGTCGAAGTCGCCTATCTCTCGGCGAGCGAGATCGCATCGCAGCTGTCCCGCGGGCTCGCGCATTTCGGCGTCACCGGCGAGGACCTGGTGCGCGAGAATATCGCCGATGCGGAGACGCGCGTCTCGCTGATCGACGGTCTCGGCTTCGGTTATGCCGACGTCGTGGTCGCGGTGCCGCAGGCGTGGATCGACGTGCGCACCATGGCGGATCTCGACGACGTCGCCACCGGTTTCCGCGAGCAGCATCACATGCGGATGCGGGTCGCGACCAAGTTCATCAACCTCACGCGCGCGTTCTTCTCGCAGCGGGGCATCGCCGATTACCGCATCGTCGAAAGCGCGGGCGCGACCGAAGGCGCGCCGGCGGCTGGCAGCGCCGAGTTGATCGTCGACATCACCACGACAGGTGCGACGCTCGCCGCCAACGGCTTGCGCGTGCTCGACGACGGCGTGATCCTGCGCAGCCAGGCCAATTTGGTCGCCTCGAAGGACGCCGACTGGTCGCCGCAGGCCCGCGAGACCGCGCGCGTCATCCTCGACCACATCGCGGCACGGGCGCGGGCCAACAAGTACCGCGAGGTCCGGACCCGCTTCCGGCAATGCGACGCGGCCCTGCTCGGCGAAGCTCACAGCCGATTCGGCGTTGTGGCTCCGTTCGGCGGACCGACATCGTCGGGAATGCTCACGCTGCACTGCCCGCCCGGGCAAATCTATGCGCTCGCGAGCTTCCTGCGCGAACATGGCGCCGAGACCGTCTCCGTGGTTTCGCTCGACTACGTGTTCGACCGGGAGAACCCGCTGTTCGCCAAGCTCGAAGCGTTCCTGCGGCAGTGAGCCCAAAGGTGTCGAGCTGCTCCGTTCAGCGTAGCGACAGCAAGCCTCAGCTATCATATGCTGTTGAGATGATCTCGAACGCCCTCTGGAACCCCGATCAATGACGCTGGGCTCTGACGTTTCCGGCCTGACCACCACCGCGGCGACTGCGGCTGCGAAAGGGCTTTCGATTGTCGTTCCCGTCTACAACGAGGCGGCCGGCCTTGCCGTCCTGCACCAGCGCATCTGCGACATCGCCAAGACCCTGCGGCAACGCTACCGCCTTGCCTGCGAGGTCGTTTATGTCGACGACGGCAGCGCGGATGCGACACTTTCGGTCGCGCGCTCGTTGCCGGCTGACGCGGTCGACGTCCAGGTCGTCTCGCTGTCGCGCAATTTCGGCAAGGAGGCGGCACTGATGGCCGGCCTCGACCATGCCCGCCTGGGCGCGGTCATGTTCATGGACGGCGACGGCCAGCATCCGCCCGATCTGGTCGAGCAGCTGGTGCGGCACTGGATCGAGGACGGCTACGACGTCGTCTATACCGCCAAGGCGCACCGCGACAACGAACCTTTCCTGCGGCGGCTCGCCGGGCGCGGCTTCTACGCGCTGATCAATTGGGGCGCCCGCCAGAAAATCCCGGAAGACGCCGGCGACTTCCGCTTGCTGTCGCCCCGCGCGGTCGCGGCCCTCAGGCAGCTGCCGGAGCGCAACCGCTTCTTCAAGGGACTGGCAAGCTGGATCGGCTTCCGTCAGATCCGCGTCGACTATGAGCCAGCAGAGCGTGTCCACGGCGTGACGACGTTCAGCGCCGCGCGCCTGCTCGGCCTGTCGATCGAGGGCGTCACGTCGTTCTCGGTCGCGCCCCTGCGCTTTGCCAGCCTGCTCGGCGTGCTGCTGGCCGGCATCGCCTTCCTGTTCGGGCTCTCGATCCTCTGGGAAGTGTTCACGACGGGCAAGCAGGTGCCCGGCTATCCCTCGCTGGTGGTCGGCCTGATGACGATCGGCGGCGTGCAGCTCATCATGATCGGCATCGTCGGCGAATATATCGGCAAGATCCTGTCCGAGCTGAAAGCGCGTCCGATCTACTTCGTCGCCGAGCACAGCGAAAAGCACTTCGAGGCCGACAAGGCCACCGACGCGCCGAACAGGACGGCGGCCGAATGAGCGCGGCTGCGGCAGCGCCGCGGCGGATCTGGCTCTGCGCCGACGATTACGGCATCAGCCCGGGCGTCAACCGCGCCATCCGCGACCTGATCGAACGCGGCCGCCTCAATGCGACCTCGGTGATGATGGTAGGTCCCGCGATCGCGCCGCACGAGGTCGAGACCCTTCAGGCCGTAGCGGAGGCAAGCCCGCGCTGCGCGATCGGTTTGCATGTGACCCTATCGGCGCCATTCCGGCCGCTCACCATGCATTTCCGTCCGCTCGACGGCGACATGTTCATGGCCTTTCCAAAGCTGCTGCGCGCCGGATTGATGCGGCGGCTCGACAGCGAATTTTTTCGCAACGAGGTGCGGGCACAGCTTGCGGCCTTTGCCGAAGCCTTCGGCCGCGCGCCCGACTTCGTCGACGGCCATCAGCATGTGCAGTTGTTTCCGCAAGTGCGTGACGGCTTTGTCGAGGCCGTCGCGGAGATCGCGCCGAAGGCATGGGTGCGCCAGGGCGGCCGGGATCTGCCGCTGGCGCAACGGCTGACGTCTCCAAAGGCGATGGTGCTCGATATCCTCAGCGCGCAATTCCGCAAGCGTGCGGGGCGCGCCGGTCTCGCATTCAATCCTGCCTTTGCGGGGGCCTACGACTTCACGCGGGCGGCTGATTTCGGCGCGCTGATGCGCCAATTCCTCGAGGGTCTTCCCGAGGGCGGCCTCGTGATGTGCCATCCGGGCTTCGTCGACGAGATCCTCACCGGTCTCGACCCGATGACGGACGTCCGGGAGCGCGAGCATGGCTATCTCGCCAGCGACGCCTTCGCGCAGCTGCTCGCGACCAGTCATGTGACATTGGGATGAAAGCGGCGAAAGCCGAGCCACGGGCCCATTTGTCGCATACCGAAATTTAATCCGGCGGCCACTGTTGGGGCCACAATGGAACCCTACATCCCGCTTGCGCTTGTTTCGCGCGAGGGAGATGACCATGACGCCGCAGGAACGCCAGCTCGTGGACGAGCTTTTCGACCGGCTTTCGAAGCTGGAAAATGCACCGCGCGATCCCGACGCGATCGCCGCGATTTCGGACGGCTTGCGCAAGGCGCCGGGCGCGGTCTATGCGCTGGTGCAGACCACGCTGCTGCAGGACGAGGCGCTCAGGCGCGCCCATAACCGCATCCAGGAGCTGGAAGCGGCCCATGCGCCGGAGCAGCCCCAGTCCGGCGGCTTCCTGGATACGATGCGCGACACGCTGTTCGGCTCGAGTCCGTCGCGCGGCTCGGTTCCGAACGTGCCGCCGCGCGAGCAGCGGCCGGTCTGGAACAGCGGCCAGGCGATGCAGCAGGCCCAGCCGGGCTACGGCCAGCCGCCCTATGGACAGGCTTACGGGCAAGGTCAGGGGTATGGACAAGGTTACGGCGCCCCGCCGGTCGGTGGTGGCGGCGGCTCGTTTCTCGGCACCGCGGCGGCAGCCGCCGCCGGCGTGGTCGGCGGCTCGCTGCTGCTCTCCAGTATTCGCGGCATGATGGGCGGCGGATCGCATCAGGCTTTTGGCGACACCACCATCATCGAGGAACGCGGCGGTGGCGGTCCCTGGGGCGGCGACCAGTCCGGCGGCTCGCTCGCGCGCGATGCCGGCCTCGATGACATCGGATCGAACCGGGATTCCCGTCAGGGCTTCCTCGACCAGGGATCGAACGATCAGGACAACAACGACCAGAATTTCGACAACAACGACGACGGCAATACGGACGTCGCCGACGACAGCGATTTCGGCGGCGGAGACGACGGCGGCAGCGATTACGCGTGAGGCTGCGCCAGCGCCAAGCAGAAACGGCCGCCGGCGAGGCGGCCGTTTTTATTGGAAGGTCAGGCGCTCACATCACCACGACCTTGGTGCCGACATTGACGCGGCCGTAGAGGTCGATGACGTCCTCGTTGCGCATGCGGATGCAGCCGGAGGAGACGTTGGTGCCGATGGTCCAGGGCTCGTTGGAGCCGTGGATGCGGTAGAGCGTCGAGCCGAGATACATCGCACGTGCGCCGAGCGGATTTTCCGGACCGCCTTCCATGTGCCTGGGCAAATCGGGGCGGCGCGCGATCATTTCCGCCGGTGGCGTCCAGTCCGGCCATTCGCGCTTGGCCGTGATCGACTTCACCCCGGTCCAGGTGAAGCCTTCGCGGCCGACGCCGATGCCATAACGCATCGCGCGGCCGTTGCCCTCGACGAGATAGAGGAACTTGTTGTTGGAATCGACGACGATCGTGCCGGCGCTTTCCTTGCCGCTATAGTCGACAACTTGCTTCTCGAACTTCGGATCGAACGGACGCTGGCGCGGATCGACCGCTTCCTGCTGGTAGCTTGCGCCCTGCTGATATGCACCCTGCATCTGCGGTTCGCCCATCGACGGCATCCGGCGCGGATCGGCATAGGCCGGCTGCTGCTGATAGATCGGCTGTTGCGGCGAATAGGCCGGACCGCGGCCGGGACCATCGCCGAACAGGAACTCGATGAAGCCGCCGCCCATGTTGGCATTGGAGGCGACGCGCATCGGCGCCGGAGCGACCTGCCGCTGGTAGAGCACTGCAGGCGGATCGTTCGGCACGCTGTTGTCGAAGGCGCTCGCGCTGGTAGCGCCGACAATGAAGGCGCATGCGCTGCCGAGCAGCGCGACAGACATTTTCTTGAACATCGACGTACTCTGTACTGTTTCGTCTCGTTGCATTCGCCGCCGAACGCGCTGGCTGTTGGCGTCCTCGACGTGGTCAATAAAGAGCAAACTCCGTTTCGTTTGGTAAACGCAGCGGCCGTTTCGATTCACCACGTCGCGAACGGCGGTGCAATTGGCGATCAGCGTTTATTTTCGATGAAGCGCAAAGCCTCATGGTTAATCGCGCGTTTGCACGCCGTCGCACGCGGCCGCACCACACTTCCGGACGTGAACCTCGTGTTAAATTGCTTCTGCCTACAAAGACGCGTGAGTGAGGTGGGGGAGTATCCTGATGGCTGTTCACCGCAAGCGTTTTCGTGTCGAGGATATCGCCGGTGGCGAGATGCCAGTTCTGGACGTAACCGACGAGTCGGGCCCGATGCATACCGAGATCATGGCAGAGCTGCGCGCGATCCGCGCACAGATGGCCCGAAGCGGTCAGCCCGCGCTGCCGCCGAGCGAAGGCGTCGTGGCGCAGGAAGTCGCGGAGACGCGCGCGTTGCTCGACACCTACCGGGCCCAGATCGAGCAATGCGAGAAGCTGAAGGTCGAGCTCGACCTCATTCATGACGCCATCGACCGCACCAAGCGCGAGATCGCGACCCTGCACGGCAAGAGCTTCGACGGCGGCGAGATGGCCAAGGTCAATGGCGAGCTCGGCGCGGTGGTCGGCGGTACCGAGCAGGCGACCCAGCAAATTCTCGAAGCGGCCGAATCGATCGACCAGGCCGCGAGCGCCATGTCCAAGGTGCAATCGGCCGACCAGCAGAAGCGGCTCGCCGACGACATCCAGGAACGCGTCATCTCGATCTTCGAAGCCTGCAACTTCCAGGACCTGACCGGCCAGCGCATCAGCAAGGTCATGAACACGATGAAGTTCATCGAGCAGCACATCAATTCGATGATGGACATCTGGGGCGGCGTCGACGCCATCAAGTCCCACGCGCCGGTGCCGGTCGACACCCGCAGCGAAGACGAAAAGCTCCTCAACGGTCCGAAGCTCGCCGGCGACGTCGGTCACGCCTCGCAGGACGACATCGACGCGCTGTTCGACTGAGCGAACGCGGCATACCGAAGTAAAAACGCCGGCGGGAGCCGGCGTTTTTTGTTTTGGGCTGTCATTGCGAGACCCTTCCTTCTTCCCTTGCGGGAAAGGGGACGTCAGACATCAGGCCCGCGGCGCGCAACGAACGTAGACCATGTTGCCGTAGCGGGTGGCGGCGTCCTTGTCGACGAAGCGGGTGATCATGACGCGACCGTCGAAGGAGACGACCTCGCGATCCAGCTCGCCCGGCGTCGGGCCGGGGGGGCCGATATAGTTCTTGCCGCTCGGCGAGCCCTTCAGCCGCAGCTCCTGCGGCGTCGCCTGATCGGCGAGATGCATGATCACGCCGCCGGAGGACCCGGCGCCGATCACGTAGGGATTCTTGCACTGGGCCCGCGCGGCCGCTTCGGTGCGGGCGCGGTCGGCCGGGTTCTGGAACGAGGCGAGGCCCCAACGGCCGACGATCTCGTCGGCGCGGATGGAGGCCGGCATTTCCGGCCCGGTGCCGGGCTCAGCCTCGGGCGCCGGCTGGGACGACGAGAAGGACGGCAGGCTCATGCCGCCGCCGCAGGCACCCAGCAGCAGCGCAAGGCAAGAGGCCGCCGCCAGATTGGCAACCGTGCGCGCGTGAGCTGAACTGATCATGGCATTCCCCCAAGCAAGCCTTTGGCCGCGCCCCTCTCGCAGCCAAGCGCAAAACCGCTGCCGGAGCAATGACGTCCTACTACACGCCGGCGCTCCGAACGAATTTCTATTGCCACCATCCTATATCCGCCTCACCAATCGCTTAACCACCTTTGCTTGACAGGATCGCGGCCAAGCCATATTTCCGTGGCGCACTATTAGCACTCGGAAAGCCCGATTGCTAAGCGCGCCGTGCGACCCTCGGGAGGGGGAACGGCGGCGCCGCCCCCACCCACTTCCGCTGCTTTCAGAGAAGCGAGCCTCCAAAGGGAAACGTCATGGCTAAGTCCAAATTTCGTCCGCTGCATGACCGTGTCGTGGTCAAACGTATCGACGCCGAGGAAAAGACCAAGGGCGGCATCATCATCCCCGACACCGCCAAGGAAAAGCCGTCCCAGGGCGAAATCGTCGCCGTCGGCCCCGGCGGCCGTGACGAGGCTGGCAAGCTGATCCCGATCGACCTCAAGGTCGGCGACCGCGTGCTGTTCGGCAAGTGGTCGGGCACCGAGGTCAAGATCGACAACGAAGATCTCCTGATCATGAAGGAGTCGGACATCATGGGCGTAATGGCCTAAGGCCATCTGCCTGAACAGCCGCTGAATGTCATGCCCGGATCATCAGGTCCGGGCATCCATCATTCCGCCTGATATCACCACGCACGACACATCACGAATGAACAGGGATTGCAGAACATGGCTGCCAAGGACGTCAAGTTTTCCGGAGACGCGCGCGATCGCATGCTGCGCGGCGTCGACATTCTCGCCAACGCCGTCAAGGTGACGCTCGGCCCCAAGGGCCGCAACGTCGTCATCGAGAAGAGCTTCGGCGCGCCCCGCATCACCAAGGACGGCGTCACCGTCGCCAAGGAGATCGAGCTCGAGGACAAGTTCGAGAACATGGGCGCCCAGATGGTGCGTGAGGTCGCCTCCAAGACCAACGATCTCGCCGGCGACGGCACCACCACCGCGACCGTGCTGGCCCAGGCCATCGTCCGCGAAGGCGCCAAGGCGGTTGCCGCCGGCATGAACCCGATGGACCTCAAGCGCGGCATCGACAGCGCGGTTGCGGCCGTCGTCAAGGACATCGAAAAGCGCGCCAAGCCGGTCGCCGCCTCCTCCGAGGTTGCCCAGGTCGGCACCATCTCGGCCAACGGCGACGCCGCCATCGGCAAGATGATCGCCCAGGCGATGCAGAAGGTCGGCAACGAGGGCGTCATCACCGTCGAGGAAAACAAGTCGCTCGACACCGAAGTCGACATCGTCGAGGGCATGAAGTTCGACCGCGGTTATCTCAGCCCCTACTTCGTGACCAATCCCGAGAAGATGACCGCCGAGCTCGAGGACGCCTACATCCTCCTGCACGAAAAGAAGCTCTCCGGGCTGCAGGCCATGCTGCCGGTGCTGGAAGCCGTGGTGCAGTCGGGCAAGCCGCTCGTCATCATCGCCGAGGACGTCGAGGGCGAAGCTCTCGCCACCCTGGTCGTCAACCGCCTGCGTGGCGGCCTCAAGGTTGCCGCGGTGAAGGCGCCGGGCTTCGGTGATCGCCGCAAGGCCATGCTCGAAGATCTCGCGATCCTGACCGGCGGCCAGCTGATCTCCGAAGACCTCGGCATGAAGCTCGAGAACGTCACGGTGAAGATGCTGGGTCGCGCCAAGAAGGTCGTGATCGACAAGGAGAACACCACGATCGTCAACGGTGCGGGCAAGAAGCCCGACATCGAGGCCCGCGTCGGCCAGATCAAGGCCCAGATCGAGGAGACCACCTCGGACTACGACCGCGAGAAGCTGCAGGAGCGTCTGGCCAAGCTCGCCGGCGGCGTCGCGGTGATCCGCGTCGGCGGCGCGACCGAGATCGAGGTCAAGGAGAAGAAGGATCGCGTCGAGGACGCGCTCAACGCCACCCGCGCCGCGGTGCAGGAAGGCATCGTCCCCGGCGGCGGCGTGACCCTGCTGCGCGCCAAGAAGGCCGTCGGCCGTCTCACCAACGCCAATGCCGACGTCCAGGCCGGCATCAACATCGTGCTGAAGGCGCTGGAAGCCCCGATCCGTCAGATCTCCGAGAACGCGGGCGTGGAAGGCTCGATCGTGGTCGGCAAGATCCTGGAGAACAAGTCCGAGACGTTCGGCTTCGACGCCCAGACCGAGGACTATGTCGACATGATCGAGAAGGGCATCATCGATCCCGCCAAGGTGGTGCGCACCGCGCTGCAGGACGCCTCCTCCGTGGCCGGCCTGCTGGTGACCACCGAAGCGATGGTCGCCGAAGCCCCGAAGAAGGACGCCTCGCCCGCCATGCCGGCCGGCGGCGGCATGGGCGGCTTCTAAGCCCATCCTGACCTGACGATGTTGCGAAGGCCGCCTCCGGGCGGCCTTCTTTTTTGCCGATCGTGGGCCGTGCTACTACGGTGGCGCCCGATTCCATTCGTTCGAGGATTTCGTCAATGCGCGCGCTTCTGTTTTGCCCGACGGCTGTTTTGGCGTCCCTGCTGGTGATTTCGCCAGGGCTCGTGTCCGCCCAGATGAAGCTGTCGCCGAAGGCCGCGGCACCCGGCGGCGTGGAGACACGCTACTTCACCTCGATCGACGGGCTGATGGACGGCAACGCCGACGTGATCCTGAAGGAGACGCGGCAGGGCAAGACGGTTACCGCGGCCGTGCTCGACGTCTGCTATCCCGTGGCGAAGAATTCCGACCGCAAGGACCGCTTCGTCGTCAATCTCCAGGTCTCCGGCCAGACGCTGACCGGCACGACCACGAGCCTCGGCGCGAAGGCGCCTGTCACGGTCAAGCTCACCCGCAAGCCGACCGGCGACACGTTCGAATTCCGCGGCCAGATCGGCATCGGTCAGGCCGTGACGGAGGTGACCTCGCCCGACAATGCCGATCTCAGCGAGAAGGAATTCTTGGACAACCAGACCACCGACGACGGCATCACGCCGCAGCCGAAGGATTTTACCGAAGTCTCGCCCGAAGCGATCGCCGTCAAGGTCAAGCTCGATGCCGCGACCGACTTCCTGAAGAGCCTCAAGGGCCAGGACGTCGAGGTGACGCTGGCAAGTCTCTCCGTCGGCTGCGACGCGCTGCGTGCCGGCGAGCAGACCATCAACATGTCGGTCGATCCTGAGCACGCGGCGGCGCTGCTCGCGAAATTCAAGGCGATGCCGGGCGTCACCGCCGCCGGCTGGACCGCGGGGCTCGTGGAGATGGATCGCACCATCCGCATCGGAGCCGCCGATTGGCGCGACGGCGACAAGATCAACCGCGACAAGCTCGCCACCGCGATCGCCGGCGTGCTGAGCAAGACGCTCGCGGCCAAGCCGGTCTCGCAGAGCTTCAGCGCCTCAACCGGCAAGCTCAAGCTCGTCTTCAAGCGGCCCAACCAGGATTTCCCGGCGCTCGAGCTCACCGACACGATCGAGGTTGCGGGCCTCGTCTCCGCCGACAAGCCAGGAGCAACCGACAAGCTGATCGTCTGGATCGGCAGTCCCTCGACCACGACCGCCGACGAGAGCACCGGCGCCAAGCTCAACGTATCCGACGAGGCGGCAGCCGACGAGGAAGGCGACCAGCCCGACGACGACGGCTCGGTGGATGCGCTCACCCGGGAACTGAAGGGCCAGCGCTGGGACGCCGACAAGTCGGTCTGGAAGTAGGCGAAGCTCTCGTGCCCCGACGCAGCGCAGCACCCCAGTGATGCGCCTTGTCCGGGACACGAATGAGCGAGCTAATTCCCGTTCTCGCGGAAACGCAGCGTCTTCGGGCCGATCAGCGTGAGCATGTCGCCCTGGCGCTTCCAGGTCTCGACGGCGGCGAGCGCCGCGACGAGATCGTCATCGGCCTGGGCCTTGGCCGGCGGACAGGACCGATCCTGAATTGCGCCGGGAACGAAGATCACGGTGTTGCCCGCCACCGAGAATTGACCCTTGCCGCCCTTGCACCAGAGTTCGAGCACGACCTCGCCATTGTCGCCGATCTCGAGGTTCGGGATGCGCTTCGAGCCGGGCTGCGGCACGGCCTCCATCGTCATCTCGGTGCCGAAGGGAAAGCCCTCTTCCGCACGCGCGACCGCGGACATCACAAGCAACGCCGCCGCGCCACACACCATCTGCTTCAACGACACCATGAGACCTCTCGACCGACCCGATTTGCCGGGTCTTCTATAAGAGGAAGAAGCCTTTGAGAAGGTTCGTGGGTTCACGACACAAAAATCCCCGCCGGAAAGGTCCAGCGGGGATTTGCGTCGAAGCCGCCCGTCGCCTGCTACTTCAGGACGAGCTCCGTGAACGGATAGACATAGGCTTGCAACGTCACGAACACACCGACGAGGCAGGCCAGCACGATCGAGTGCCAGAACACGAAACGCAGGATCGTGCCTTCGTGGCCGTACCAGTTGGTGGCGGTCGAGGCGACGACGATCGATTGCGCATCGATCATCTTGCCCATCACGCCGCCGGACGAGTTCGCCGCCGCCATCAGGATCGGCGACAGGCCGAGCTGCTGCGAGGTGATCTTCTGGAGGTTGCCGAACAGGATGTTCGACGACGTATCGGATCCGGTCAGCGCCACGCCCAACCAGCCGAGCAGCGTGCCGAAGAAGGGATAGAGCACGCCGGTTGCGGCAAAGGCGAGTCCCAGCGTCGCGTCGACGCCGGAGAGGCGCGTCAGCGTGCCGATCGCGAGCATCGCCGAGATCGTGATCAGCGAGATCGCACAGAGCCTTATGGTGCGGCCGTATTCAACCAGCAGCCGGCCAGGACCGACGCCCATCAGGAAGCCAGAGATGATCGCCGCGATCAGCATGCCGGTGCCGGTGAAGGACAGATAGGTGAAGCCGAACACCGCGGCTTCCTTGGTCGGCGCGGGCGCCACCGGCGGCATCTTGTTGATCATCTGGTGCAGCTCAGGGACGGCGTAGTTCCAGGTGAAGATGCCGTTCGCCCAGGTCTTGAAGGCACCATTGCCCCAGATCAGCATCACGACGCAGACGATGAACCACGGCAACAGCGCGCTGAGGAGCTCAGCTTGCGTCAGCGGCGTCCTGTCGAGCGATTTTGCCGAGGCCATGGTCGCTGCCGATTCATCACGTCCGCGCAACGCCGGCGACAGCCACAGCTGCTTCGGCTGCCAGACCTTCAGGAACAGGATCAGCGCGCCCATCGAGATCAGCGACGCGCCGATGTCGACGATCCAGGGATTGACGAAGTTCGAGATCACGAATTGCGGGACCGCGAACGTCACGCCGGTAACGAGGATGGCCGGCCAGACGTCTTTCATGCCCTTCCAGCCCGCGAACGCCCACACCACCCAGAACGGCACGATCAGCGAGAACAGCGGCAATTGCCGTCCCACCATGGCGCCGAGAATGTAGGGATCGAGCCCGGTGACGGAGGCGAGGCCCTGGATCGGTGTGCCCAGCGCGCCGAAGGCAACCGGCGCGGTGTTCGCGATCAGGGACAGGCCGGAGGCCGCGAGCGGCGAGAAACCGAGACCGATCAGCACGGCGCCGGTGATCGCCACCGGGGTACCGAAGCCGGATGCACCCTCGAAGAAGGCGCCGAACGAGAAGGCGATCAGCAGCAACTGCAGGCGCCGGTCCTCGGTGACGCCGCCGACCGCGCGCTTGAGCAGCTCGAACCGCCCGGTCGTCACCGTCACCTGATAGAGGAAGATGACGTTGAGAACGATCCAGCCGATCGGAAAGAAGCCGGTCACGATGCCCAGGATCGAGGCGCGGATCGACATGTTCACCGGCATGGTGAAAACGAAGATCGTGATCAGGTTGGTCACGATCACGGCGATGATGGCTGCGATGTGAGCCTGAACGCGCCCGCTCGCGATCAGGACCAGCAACGTGACGACGGGTACCGCCGCCGCCATCGTCGACAGCACAGGGCTGTGCAGCGGGTCATAGATTTGATTCCACATGGTCTTCCTCCCCCACGCATGTGTACGGCAGGCGGCCCGCGTGGACAGCCGAGCCTGCTTGGCGCTGGAAGCGATAACCCCCGAGTTGAACGCGAATTCCTCGCGAGAACCGCGGTTCCCGCCCGCTCACAAGCTCGCGAAAAGCTGGAGGCCCCCCACCCCATGCCGTTGTGCCCATGCTAGGGTTGCGAGCCGCGGCTCGCCAACGCAAATTGCACGACTTGCGACTTTAGTCTAAGCGCGCCCCTCTTCTGCCATGGCCTCGGCCGCTTGGTTTTTGGGGCCGCCGTGAATATCCCTCAGGAGATCCCACTCTGTGAACAACATCCGCGCCACGCTCGCGACCGTCTGGCGAATCGCCATCCCTTATTTCCGGTCGGAGGACAAATGGGCCGGCGGCGGCCTGCTCGCCGCCGTCATCACGATCGAGCTGGCGCTGGTCGCGATCGACGTGCTCGTGAACCAGTGGCAGAACCGGTTCTACAGCGCGCTCCAGGCGAACGACCTCGACGCCTTCGTGACGCAGATCTGGATCTTCATCGGACTCGCCTCGGTCTACATCGCGCTGGCCGTCTACAAGCTCTATCTGAACCAATGGCTGCAGATCCGCTGGCGCCAATGGCTGACACGGCACTATCTCGGCGAATGGCTCCAGGGCGCCACGCACTATCGCATGCAGCTCAAGGGCGATGCCGCCGACAACCCGGACCAGCGCATCACGGAAGACGTCAAGAACTTCGTCGAGCAGACCCTGACCATCGGCCTCGGCCTGCTCTCGTCGATCGTGACGCTGTTCTCTTTCGTCATCATCCTCTGGGGTCTCTCCAACGCCGCGCCACTGCATTTGTTCGGCACCGACTACATGATCCCGGGCTATCTGTGCTGGGGCGCGCTGATTTACGCGATCTTCGGCACCGCGCTGACCCACTGGATCGGCGCCCCGCTGGTCAACCTCAATTTCGAGCAGCAGCGCTATGAAGCCGACTTCCGCTTCAACCTCGTCCGCGTCCGCGAGAACTCCGAGCAGATCGCATTGCTGAAGGGAGAAGGCGCCGAACGCAGCCGCCTGCTGGATCGCTTCGGCTTCGTGATCGGCAATTGGTACGCGATCATGAGCCGGACCAAGCGCCTGACGATGTTCACGGCGAGTTATCAGCAGGCCGCGGTGATCTTTCCCTACGTGCTGGTCGCGCCCGCCTTCTTCGCCAAGAAGATCCAGCTCGGCGACATGATGCAGACCGCATCGGCGTTTTCGAGCGTGCAGGGTGCGCTGTCGTTCTTCGTCGTGGCTTATCGATCGCTCGCGGAATGGCGCTCGATCGTCGCTCGTCTCGACGGCTTCGAGATGTCGGTCGCGACAGCGGCAAACGTATCGGCGCATGAGCCGACGATTGAACTGAAGGCAGCGGGCGGCAGCCGGAATATCGGCCTCGACAAGCTCTGCGTGAACCTGCCCAACGGCGCGCCGCTGGTCGCGGCCGACGGTTTCGCCATCCAGACGCCGGAGCGGGTGCTCGTGACCGGACCGTCGGGCTCCGGCAAGTCGACGCTGTTCCGCGCCATCGCGGGCATCTGGCCATTCGGCACCGGCAGCATCGTCATCCCCGCGCAGGCGAAGCTGATGATGCTGCCGCAACGCCCCTATTTCCCGGTCGGTGCATTGGGCGACGCGGTGATCTACCCGGCAGCGCCCGGCGCGTTTCAGGCGACCCGAATCAGGGACGCGGTGACGTCAGTCGGCCTGCCCGACCTCGCCGAGCGGCTCACTGAGGAAGGCCATTGGAACAGGATGCTGTCGCTCGGCGAGCAGCAGCGCTTGGGGCTTGCCCGCGCGCTGCTGCATGCGCCGGACTACCTGTTCCTGGACGAGGCCACCGCCTCGCTCGACGAGCCCTCCGAGGCACGGCTCTACAGGTTGCTGACGGAAAGGCTGCCGCAGGCCACCATCGTCTCAATCGGGCATCGCTCGACGCTCGATGCCTTCCACACCCGCAAGGTGACCATGGTGAAGGACGGCGCGATCCATGTGCTGGGCAATGGCGGCGCACCGGCCGAGCCGGAGCCAACTACGGCGCGCTGAGGCGCGTCCCTCGTCGTCGGCTGTCGCGCCGAAAGAACGGATGGGCCGCTTCCTCGCCCCCCTCCGAGCGCCCCCAACTCGGGCCTCGTCATTGCGAGGAGCTCGCGACAAAATTGCGAAGCAATTTTGCGCTGATGCGACGAAGCAATCCGGACTGCTTCCGCGGAGGGATACTGGATTGCTTCGTTACGCTCGCGATGACGGAGCGCCCCAAGACAAAAGGGCGGCAGATTGCTCTGCCGCCCTTGTTCGGATCGCTTCGGGAAGAAGCCTACTTCAGGTTCGTCATCGCCGTCAGGTCGAAGGACAGCTTGGCGATACCGGCGGCGCCGCACCAGTTGGAGCCGACGCCAGTCGGGTTGATGGCGGTGATATTGTTGGAGCCCGAACCATTGAAGGCGCTGGTGAAGGCGTTGCAATTGCCCTTGTTCAGGTCGGTGTCGGAGTAGCGCAGATCGAGCGTGAACACCTTGTAGGTGAAGCCGACGCCGATGTTCCAGGTGTTGTAGTCGGCGTACTTGATGCCGTTCGGAAACGGACCGGCAAAGCCGGGATTGGTGAAGGTGGTGCCGTAGAACGCATCGCTGGTGCCGAGGAATTGGCGACCGAATTCACCCGACACATACATGCCGACGCCGCTCGAGCCGAAGATCGTGCTGGGCGCGGTGTACTTCGCGGTGATCGAGGCGTAGTCGCCCCAGGCGCCGGAGTTCAGGAAGTTCGGCGAGTAGTACTCGTTCAGGCCGACCGCCCAGTTGTCGTTGATGGTGTAAGTCATCTTGCCGTAGACTTCGAAGAAGCTGACGTCCTTCTTCATGACGTTGCCGTTGGCAAGGAAGATCGTGTTGGCGCTGACCGGGCAGGAGCCGCCGCCGCCGGGGACGTTGTCGGCGCAGTTTCCACCTGGATAGAGATAACCCCAGACGCCGATGTCGAAGGCAAACGCGCCGAAGGTCGGGCGGATACCGCCGTAGACGTCGATTTCAGCTGCGGCCCGGTTGGCAAAGGAGATGCTCTCACCCGACAGGCCGACATAGAGCTGCAGGTCCTTGGTGACATTGTAGCGCGGCTCGAAATAGGCCGCGACCGACGGCTTGTGGTTCGACTGGGTCACGCCACGGAAGATGTAGTCGTTCATGGCCGCGCCGCCGAAGGCGATATCCCAGGGATCGAACGCGGGCGCAGGGGGAGCCTTCACAGCCTTCAAAGGCATATCCGCTGCGAAAGCCGAGCCCGTCACCATTGCCAGCGCCGTTGCCAACAAAGTCACTTTCTTCATTTCGATCCCCATCACCAGTTCTACTCAGTCGGATCCCGGAAGCCCCCCGGGGCGTACGACGTGTCTGCAAAATTGCGTTACAGCGGCAATTTGAAGCGAGGCGCGCAAAGCGAGAAGCAAAAAACGAGAGCAACTGCCGACTTTTTAGGCGTTATGGCGATTCCACGAAAGGTTGCCAGCCAGTGTTGCTTCTCGATCACATTATTTCCACGCCAAGTGCGCACGGGAGTCCGGGTTCTGACGTATGCCCGAGCCGGCGTGGCACGGGTGCCACGAATCACCGACTCAAAAACCGGCACTCTCAGGCCGCTGTGGCGGCAACGCAAAAGGCCGCAGCGTCACCGCCGCGGCCTTTCTGTCGTCGATCATTTGGTCGACCAAGCCTGAGCCCAGTCTTGAGCTCAGCCCCGGTCCTGGCCTCGGTGGTCCTGGCCTCGGTTGTCCCTGGCCTCGGTGCTAGCCTTGCCCGTCGGCCTGTGTCGGCTCCGCAGCAGACGAAGGCATCGCCCAGCTTGTCTCCGCGGCGGGCTCGGGAGCCGGCGCAGCCGCCGGCTTCGGCGCGCGAGCTGCCTTCTTCGGAGCTGCCTTCTTTGCAGCTTTCTTCGGTGCTGCCTTCACAGCCTTCTTGGCCGCAGCCTTCTTGGCGGTCTTCTTGGCGGCCTTCTTTGGCGCGGCCTTCTTGGCCGATTTCTTCGCTGCCTTCTTGGCCGCCTTCTTCTTTGTCGTCCTCTTCGCCGCTACAACCTTTTTGGCCTTTTTGGCCTTCTTGCTTTTTTTCTTGCTCGCTTTCGCCATCGTGATCCTCCTGTTGCCGCCGAACAATGATCGATCGGGCGCCCTTCAACCGTCATCAAGGCGAAAGCTCAGCGCGACGGATTCAATGCCGGCCGCGACCCGCCCGTAGCCCAATCGAGAAGCTCAATCGTGTGTACGACCGGAACTGACGTGCCACTGGCAATCTGCACCATGCAGCCGATATTGCCCGCGGCAATCATGTCCGGCTCGACGCTCGCGATGTTGGCGACCTTGCGATCGCGCAACCGGCTCGCAAGCTCGGGCTGGAGAATGTTGTAGGTCCCCGCCGAACCGCAACACAAATGGCTCTCCGGCACATCTTTCACCACGAATCCGTTCTTGGAAAGCAATTCTTTCGGAAGCCCCGTGATTTTCTGCCCGTGCTGCAACGAACACGCGGAGTGATAGGCGACGACGATGTTGTCCTGTCGCGACGACGGTTCAAGTCCGAGACCGGCGACGTACTCGGTGATGTCCTTCGCAAGCGCGGACACCTTCGCCGCATCGGCTGCGAACGCGGTGTCTTCACGCAGCAGATAACCGTAGTCCTTGATCACCGTGCCGCAGCCGGATGTGGTCACCAGGATGGCGTCGAGCCCCTCGCCGGCGACCTCCTTCTGCCACGCCGTGACGTTGGCGCGGGCCCGCGCCAGCGCATCATCATCGTGACCGAGGTGATGGGTGAGCGCGCCGCAGCATTGCTCGTCCTTGACCAGGACCACCTCGATGCCGTGGCGGGTGAGCAGGTTGATGGCCGCCTGGTTGATGCGGGGCGCCAGAACCTGCTGGGCGCAGCCCTGGAGCAACGCGACCCGGCCCCGCTTCTTGCCGAGCGCCGCGAATACGCTGCCCGGAAGCGGGCCGGGTGCGGGCAGCCGGTTCGGCGCCAGCGCCAGCATCGCCCTGAGGCGCTGGATCAGGCCTGGCGTGGCCGAGGGCGGCGGGGTCGGCAGGAAAACGGCGAACGGCCGCGCCAGCTGTGCCAACCGCATGCTGATGCGAAACCGCTGCGGGTCCGGCAGGACGAAGGCGAGCACCTGGCGCAACAGCCGTTCGGCGAGCGGCCGCTGGTAGCGCTGCTCGATCCTGACCCGGGCCTGGTCGACGAGGTGCATGTAATTCACCCCCGAGGGGCAGGTGGTCATGCAGGCCAGGCACGACAGGCAGCGGTCGACATGCTTGACCACCTCAGTGGTCGGCGCCTGGTCCTTCTCCAGCATCTCCTTGATCAAATAGATGCGGCCGCGCGGGCTATCGAGTTCGTCGCCGAGCAGGACATAAGTCGGGCAGGTCGCGGTGCAGAAGCCGCAATGGACACAGGCGCGCAGGATCTTGTCGGCTTCCGCAATGTCGGGGTCGGCGAGTTGCGCGAGTGAGAATTCGGTTTTCATGCGGTAGCGTCCCGCTTCAGGCGTCCCCGGTTCAAGATCGACTTCGGATCGAAACTGGCGCGGACCCGTTCGCTCAGCGCGGCGAGACCGGGCGCTTGCGGATGGAAGACGTCGACGGCGCGCCTGACGTCCTCGGCCGCCCGGATCAGCGTGGCGTGCCCGCCGGACGCATCGGTCCGATGGCGCACCGCGGAAGCATGCGCGTCAGCCTTCGGCGGCAGCGCCGCCCAGATCAGACCGCCGCCCCAGTCGTAGATGACCTCGCCCCCGGTCTCGCGCGTCAATTGCGTGCCGAGCGCGGCACCTGAAGCCGGCGGACAGACGATCCGCCACACCGGCCAGGCGGCTAGCGCGCTGCCGGCCGCGAATGGCAGCACATCGCGGATGGTGGCCCACAGCGCCGACGACGCGGCGTCCTCGATCAGGGTCGCGGTTCCAAACGGCGCCAGCAGTTCGCGCAGCGAGCCGGCGCGGTGGCTGACGGAGGCCGTGATGCCCTCGAGCCGCAACACCGTCAGCGCCTCGTCCTGGGCCGCAACCTCGCCAAGCTCGTCGGTCCTGGCCCGGAACGCCGGTTTCGGCAGATGCGCGGCGCCCGAGACGTCATAGGGCGAGCCGAGGGCCGCAGTCATCGCCTTGTTGGCGACGGCGTCATCGAGCCCGCGCAGCAGCAGGGTCCGTTCGGCTTCAGGCTTCGGCATCACCTTCAGCGTCACTTCGGTCATGACAGACAGCGTGCCCCAGGACCCTGCCAGCAGCTTGCAGAGATCGTAGCCGGTGACATTCTTGACCACCTTGCCGCCGGTCTTGAAGCTGTCGCCGAAGCCCGAGACGGCATGCGCCCCCAGCAGGTGGTCGCGCGCCCCGCCCGCCCTGATCCGCCGCGGACCGGCAAGGCCCGCCGCGATCATCCCGCCGATGGTGCCTGTCGCGGACGCGCCGAGCAGTGGGGCCGTATTCATCGGCTCAAAGGCGAATTGCTGGTTCTTGGCATCGATCAGCGAGAGCACGTCGGCCAGGGGCGCGCCGGCCTGGAGCGTCACGATCAATTCACTGGGCTCATACGAGGTGACCGCATTCAGCGCGGAGATATCGAGCACGGCGTTGGTCGCCATCGTATGCCCGATGCCGCGCTTGCTGCCATGACCGATGATCTCGAGCGGCTGCTCATTGGCAATCGCCGCGCGCACCGCCTCCTCGACGTCTTTGGCGTCTCTGACCCTGAGCGTATCCACGGGAAAAGGCGGTAGCCAAATTCGAGGCGAAAATCAAATTTCGCGCAGCAAAGGCGGGCCCGCGAAGGCGCCAGTCCGTCAGTGCGATGCGGCAGACGAACCGCCGCCCCGATCCCACCGCAGGATGGCCGGCCATTGGGTGCGACATCCTCGCTTCGTCCACCCTGTCTCGCGCCAAGGACACTCCGGCCCAGTTGCTGTCCTACGAGCCGTTCCGCGACGACGCCGCCTTGGGGCATATCAGGAGAGCGCGCATTTCAAGACCTACACCGCCGGCCAGGCGCTGCCGCTGCTGGCAAGCGCGAGCGGGCGCTATACGGGCTGCTGTCGAAACCAGCTCGCGCACCGCGGTTCGATCCGGACCGCTGCGCCGCGCGCCTAAATGATCGCGCGCAACGGCGATCTGCGCAGGACCAGCGCGGAACGTCCGCCATCGCACCGGTGCCAGATCGCCGACCGTCAGAACCGGGGAATATCGGGGAATGCCACCTTGCCGGCATGCACATGCATGCGGCCAAGCTCGGCGCAGCGGTGCAGCGTCGGAAACACCTTTCCGGGATTGAGCAGACCCTGCGCATCAAAGGCGCATTTCAGCCGCTGCTGCTGGTTGAGATCGATCTCGGTGAACATGTCGCCCATCAGGTCGCGCTTCTCGATGCCGACGCCGTGCTCGCCGGTGAGCACGCCGCCGAATTCGACGCAGGCGCGCAGGATGTCGGCGCCGAAGGCTTCCGCACGCTCGATTTCGCCGGGCTTGTTGGCGTCGTAAAGAATCAGCGGATGCAGATTGCCGTCGCCGGCGTGGAACACGTTGGCACAGCCGAGCTGGTATTTTTCCGAGAGCTCGCGGATGCGCGCCAGCGCCTTCGGCAGCGCGCCACGCGGGATGGTGCCGTCCATGCAGAGATAATCGGGCGAGATGCGGCCCACCGCTGGGAATGCGGCCTTGCGGCCCGCCCAGAACAGATTGCGTTCGGCCTCCGAGGTCGAGATCTGGCAGGTGGTCGAGCCACAGGCATTCGCGATGGTCTCGACGCGCGTGATCAGCTCGTCGACCTCGATCTTGGGACCATCGAGCTCGATGATGAGCAGCGCTTCCACGTCGAGCGGATAGCCGGCATGGACAAAGGCTTCGGCGGCATGGATCGCCGGCTTGTCCATCATCTCCATGCCGCCGGGAATGATGCCGGCGCCGATGATGCGCGCGACACATTCGCCGGCCGCCTCGACTTCCGCGAAGCCGACCATCAGCGCCCGCGCCGTCTCGGGCTTTTGCAAGATGCGCACCGTGATCTCGGTGATGACGCCGAGCAGGCCCTCCGAGCCGGTGATGACGCCCATCAGGTCATAGCCTGCATTCTCGCACCCCTTGCCGCCGATGCGCAGGATCTCACCGCTCATCAGGACAATCTCGCAACCGAGTACGTTGTTTGTGGTCATGCCATATTTGAGGCAGTGCACGCCGCCGGAATTTTCCGCGACATTGCCGCCGATCGAGCAGGCGATCTGCGAGGACGGATCGGGCGCGTAATAGAAGCCGGCATGCGCGACCGCCTGGCTGATCGCCAGATTGGTGACGCCGGGCTCGGTGACGACGACACGGTTGTCGAAATCGATCTCGCGAATGCGCTTGAACTTGCCGAGCCCGAGCAGCACGCCGTCTTCCAGCGGCAGTGCGCCGCCTGATAGGGAGGTGCCGGAGCCGCGCGGCACCACCTTGATGCCCTGCCCGGCGCAATATTTCAGGATCAGCGAGACCTGCTCGGTCGTATCAGGCAGCACCACGACCATCGGCGGCTGCCGATAGGCGGTCAACCCGTCGGATTCATAGGCCCGCATCTCGGCAGGCGTATCGATCACGCCCTCGCCGGGCACGATTGCGCGCAATGCAGCAACGATCTCCGCGCGGCGCGCGAGCACTGCCTGATCACTCGCAGGCATCATGATGGCCATGTTAATTCCCTCGCGGCATATCGTTCCGGCTTGCGCCGCACGGTCAATCCTATCACGGCAAATCAATCACGCTGGCGCTGGTTTGGGTAGGCCGTCCAAAAGTCGGAGCCACGATCTGCCGCGAGTTCGCCCTGGGACAAGTCGGCAGGCATGAAACCCGTCATGGTTTCGTGGCTTGTCGAAGCCGCGCGCGCCATGCCAAAACCGGCAGGTTCGACGAAAACCGATCAGATGAGACCCCACCGGGAAAGCACCCTATGAAAAAACTGACTTTTGGCGCGCTGATGATCCTCACCGTCACTGCCACGGCCTCCAGCGCGATGGCGCAGGACGTCGCGGCGGGCAAATCGTCGTTCAACAAGTGCCTGGCCTGCCACGCGATCGGCGAAGGCGCCAAGAACAAGGTCGGCCCCGAATTGAACGGCCTCGATGGCCGCCGTTCCGGCACCGCGCCTGATTACAATTATTCGGACGCGAACAAGAATTCCGGCATCACCTGGAACGAGGCGCAATTCAAGGAATACATCAAGGACCCGAAGGCCAAGATCCCCGGGACCAAGATGGCATTCGCCGGCATCAAGAACGAGAACGAGATCAACAATCTCTGGGCCTATGTCTCGCAGTTCGACAAGGACGGCAAGATCAAGCAGTAGGCGGACGAACGGCGGCCGCCGGATTCAACTGGCGGCCGCCTGCGGCGAGCCGATGTTGGCAATCATCGTCTCGATCTCCGTTTTCACGAGATCCGGCACCGCGCTCTGCACCATGTGTCCGAGATCGGGCAGCACGATCAGCTTCGCATTCGCGACCATCGCCGCGAAGGGGCGTGCGTGGATCTCGGTCTTCACCGTCTTGTCGGGCTCGCCGGCAATGATCGTGACCGGCATCTTGATCTCGCCGTAGCGCGGAGCCTGCGCGGCCACCGACGACTTCAGCGTCACCAGATCATAGGCATTGGCGATGAATTCCCGCGGCCTCAGCAACAGCGGCGTCGCGGACTGCTTCACAAAACCATCAGGCATCGTCTGCGGCATAAAAACGCTGCGCGCACCAGAGTCAGCGATGAAATAGCCGAGCGGCAGCGTGATGGTATAAGCGAGCAGCGGACCGATCACGGGCATTGCGATGATCTCGTTGTAGCGGCCGACGCCGCCGCGCCAGGGATGCGTCACTGGTGCCAGCATCACCAGTCCGGCGACACGCCTTGCATGATCGAGCGCCAGCCGCGCACCGAGCGCGCCGCTCCAGGAATGCACGACGAAAACAGCGCGATCGATCCCGAGCCTGCCGAGCGCCGCGTCGATCATCCGCGCCTGAATCTCCGGCGTCGAATCCTGCCGCCGTGCACGCGTGCTCCAGCCATGCCCGGGCCGGTCGATCAGGATGACGCGGTGCCGCTTCGCCAGGAGATCGCCGAGCGGATGCCGCATCACTTCGAGGTTTGAGCTTGCCCCGTGCAACATCACGATGGGCGGGCCGGCGTCGCGCGGACCGATGTCGACGACATGGAGCGTCGCCCCATCGACCTCGATCATCCGGCCCTGGGGCGGAAAAGAACGTTGCACGGCGACAATTCCGGCCTGCGTGACCAGCGCCAGCACAACCAGTGCCGTCAAGACGGATAAAACGATCATTGAGAAAGTCCGGAGGATCCAGGCCACATGGCAGCTACGAATGATGCCGTCCGCAGTTTCGCGCAAGCAGGATCGGAGCCTCCATCCAAAATGCCGACCTGTGGATATGTGCACAATTGCCGAACCAGAAATCCCAATGAAATCAATTCCCCGGTCCGGTAACGCGCAGGGCTCGGACAACTTCATGCAGCCGTCATCGCAGCTTCCTTATAATCGCCACGGTCGGTTCCGCCATTGAGACGCGGATGGGCGCCGATCCCTCCTCGCGGCCTCGGGGATGCAGGAAAGACCGGCAGGATTGTCCTGGTTTGAACCGGAGGATTTTTCGATGAGCTTCAGATCGAACGACACCGCAATCGACGAGATCGTCGCAAGCTGCAACGGCGATCTGCGCGGAGCCGTGCGGGCGCTGCTCCTGATCAACGAGCATCTCGAGACGGAACTCGCCAAGGCCTACGCAGCGGTCGTCAATCGAGGCCTGGTGGAGCGTGGCACCAGCGTCCTGCACTGACACACAGGCTAGCTAGCCCGCGCCGTCCTCGGCCTTTTGCTCGTCGGGCGTGAGCACGGGGCAGGCGCGGATGGTCGAGCGCGCCAGCTTGGCATCGTCCCTGGATTTGTAAGGGCCGTCGCCGAACCAGGTGTCGCCGTTGATGACCGGATTGCTGGTCACGATGTTACACTTGCCGGTGGCGCGGTTGCCGACCACCCAGAACAATCCGTCGGCGAGGCTCGTCGTCCCCGAGACCAACAGCAAGCTACAAGCAACGATCAGACGCTTCATGGCTATTGCTCCTGCCTTGCAGGTAGACCTGCGGGAGCGCCGACAACAGTGCTTGCGATTTGGCCTGTGTCTTCGTGGTTAATCGCCACGTGCGGCAATCATTCGAAAAATGATCGAAATATCGGCTAGATGTCGCGGCCTTCGACCTTCTCGGTCAAAGCCTTCACCTGCTCGGGAATCTTCTCGAGGTGCGGATTGACGGCGAGCGCCTTGCGGTAGGCCTCGAGCGCGCGCTTCTCGTCGCCGACGTCCTGCATGATCATGCCGAGCCCTGCGAGCGCGCCGAAATGACGCGGCTCCCGGATCAGCACCTCGCGGATGTCGGCGAGCGAGCGGGCATAGTCGTTCTGCATGTAATAGAGCGTGGCGCGCCGGTTCCAAGCCTCGATGTAGTCGGGCCGGAGCTTGATGACGGAATCCAGCAGCTTGATCGCGACATCGACCTTCTGTGCATCGACGGCGGCCTTGGCCCGCGCCATCAGAAGCGCTGCGGTATCGCTCGGGGTCTGCAGCCAGATCGCCCAGATCCGCGCCTCGACATGCTTGGCGCTGGCCTCGTCGGGAGCGGCCTTCAGCGCGCCGAACAGAAAATCGAGATTCTTGGTGCGCTCGGCCTTGGGCAGCTTGGCCGGCGCTTCGGGCAGCTTCTTCGGCTGCTTCATCGATGGCGCCGGATCATCCTGGGCCAGCGCCGGCGCAAACCCTGCGGTGCCGAGAACCAGGGCCAGACACAGCGTGCGCAGATGCGGGAATCTCACGGTCATGGTGAAAGTGTAAACGCGCAAAGCCGCCCTTGCCAAGCAAAGGCGGCGTCAAACTCGTGTGAGACCGTGGTCTTGCGGGAACGCGCGAAGGCGACCGCGAGGGCCATCAGCCGCTTGGATCAGCCCTGGCGAGCCTTGAAGCGGCGCTGCACCTTGTTGATCACATAGACCCGGCCCTTGCGGCGGACCAGACGGTTGGCGCGGTGGCGACCGCGCAGCGACTTCAGGGAGTTACGGACCTTCATGGCAGAATCCTGAACGTTCGAAAGGCCGTGTTCGGCACTACCGTTTCGGCACGCGCGAATGTGGCAAAATGAGATCTTTCCCGCCGGCGGACCGACCGCCCGGGACGGGGCGGTTCTTAAGGCATGGCAGGAGGTGATGTCAATGTTAACTGCCGCCTTCCGCCCAGCCAAAATCGTGAAAACAACCCCATGCACAGTAGATGTGGCCGGATCGGGCCAATTCGCCCGCTTCGCGGCCAGCCCCGACAAAGACTTTTGCAGCTTTGGGTTTGCGCCCCAGCAACGCCTTGCCAAACTCGTTATATCCTATAATCAATTCGGCAACCCGTCGGGAGGACACCCATGCCGAAGCTGAAGCTGCCCAATATCGACGACGTCGTCGCCATCGACATCCACACCCATGCCGAGGAGCCCTGCGGCATGCACGGCGACGACGGCTATGACGACTTCCAGGCGCAGATGGCCGAGTATTTCAAGTCGCCGCACAAGCATCCGCCGACCGTGCCGGAGACCGCAGCCTACTACCGCTCCAAGAACATCGCCGCGGTGATCTTCCCCGTCGATGCCGAGCGCGAGACCGGTTTCCGCCGCTACAACAATTACGAGATGATCGAGGCCGCCTCCGATCATCTCGACGTCCTCATCCCCTTCGTCTCGATCGATCCGCACAAGGGCAAGCTCGGCGCCCGCGAAGCGCGCAAGCTGATCGAGGAATATGGCGTGCGCGGCTTCAAATTCCATCCGACCATGCAGGGCTTCTACGCCAACGATCGCATGGCCTATCCGCTCTACGAAGAGATCAACAATGGCGGCGCGATCGCGCTGTTCCACACCGGCCAGACCGGCGTCGGCTCGGGCATGCCCGGCGGCATGGGGATGCGGCTGAAATATTCCAACCCGATGTACATGGATGACGTCGCGGCCGACTTCCCCGACCTCAAGATCATCCTCGCCCACCCCTCCTTCCCCTGGCAGGAAGAAGCGCTGTCGGTCGCGACCCACAAGCCGAACGTGTACATCGACCTGTCCGGCTGGTCGCCGAAATATTTCCCGCCGATCCTGGTGCGCTACATCAACTCGATCCTGCAGGACAAGATGCTGTTCGGCTCGGATTGGCCCGTCATCACGCCGGACCGCTGGCTGGCCGACTTCGCCAAGCTCGACATCCGCGACGAGATCCGGCCGAAGGTGTTGAAGGCCAACGCGCGCAAGATTTTGGGGATCTGACCGCGCTCCCCTACTGACATTGCGCGACGCCCGCCAACGGGCGGGCGCCGGCGCATTCCACGATCAGTTCACGCTTGACGGCGCTGGCATCGTTGACGCCATCGGCCCCGGCGTCACGCAATGGCGAGCCGGAGACCGTGTTGCCGCCTCGTTCTTCCGCCATTGGGTCTCGGGGCCGTTCAAGTCCAGTTACGTCTCGTCGTCGCTCGGTGGCAACACGATGGACGGAATGCTGGCAGAATATGTCGTGCTGCCGGAAACCGCATTGGTGTCCGTGCCGCCGCATCTGTCCTCGGTCGAAGCAGCGACCCTGCCCTGTGCCGGCGTCACGGCCTGGCACGGCCTCATCACGCGCGGCGGCATGGGCAAAGGCGACACGCTGCTGGTCCAGGGAACGGGCGGCGTCGCGCTGTTCGGCCTTCAATTCGCGACGGCGCTCGGCGCGCGCGCAATCGTGATCTCGTCCTCGGACGAAAAACTCGCCCGCGCCAAGGCCCTTGGCGGCTCGATCCTGATCAACTATCGCGACACACCCGACTGGGACGCCGCCCTGATGAAGGCGACAGATGGCGTTGGCGCCAGTCATATCCTCGAACTCGGCGGTCCCGGCACCTATGACCGATCGCTGCGCTCCGTCGCTTCGGGCGGCAAGATCGTTCAGATCGGCGTCTTGACGGGATTCGGCCCGAAGCCCGACCTTGCGCGACTTCAATGGGAGAATGCCGATATCATCGGCGTGACGGTTGGCTCGGTCGAACATTTCATGGCGATGAACGACTTCTTGAGTGAACATGTGATCCACCCGATCATCGATCGGGTCTACCACTTCGATGAGGTGCCCGAGGCCTATGCTCACCTCCGCACCGGCTCGCACTTCGGCAAGGTCGTCGTAGAATTTTAGAGCCGGGGCGTTCCTGGCGAAACCGGGCCAGACATTGGGCTAGACATGGCGGCTGTCGCTAAGGTCGCGGCGTTGGCTGCGGCGACGGTGTCGCGGCAGGTTGCGGTGACGCTGGTGCAGAAGGTTGCTGCTGCGGCGCTATGACCGGCTGCGCATCGCCGCCACCGTGCGGGACGCAGGTCCCTACGTTGCTCAGCAGCCGCTTGGCTTCAATATCGCGGGCTTTCTTGTAGTCCCTGCGCCGGTCGATCCGTTCCGCAGCCGTGCGATCCCACGCATCGAACGCATCCGCGTAGTGCTGCCGCATCTGCTCCTCGGCGGAAAGGCAGTCACTGAACTTGTCGAACACCAGATCGGTGTTGACGGGTGAGATGCCGCCGACCAGGACGACCAACATCCATTTCATCGCGCCTGCCTACGTTCGTGCCCGCTAACGGGAACGGAAAGGCTTCGGCAAAGTTCCGAACGGAGCCCAGGCGGGTTTCAGACGCCGGGAAACGCCCACACGTTGATGGTGGATGGCTTCGATTCTTTCGCGTTCAACTTGCGAGGGGCCGCTCGGTCAGTGCGAATGGATTGCGGCTGGATCAATGTCGGCATGAATGATTCCGCTGAGCCTGTCTCAGGGATGCCCAGCCCACCGAGGCAGGCATTCCACGGCTTTTCATTCCGACAGCGGCGCAGGATTCGGCATCAACCAATCTAACCTCATGAGCCCAGCCGAGACGGCGCATCTCTTTGGGGCCGGCTGTCAGCCCTATGATGGACGGCAGCGCGTCATGGTGATCCGGTACGAATCTTTCTCACATCACTGACGGTCCCGGAAGGGTTCCAGCCTGCAAACAGACCGCTGGA
This sequence comes from Bradyrhizobium sp. USDA 4472, assembly GCF_054058595.1. NCBI lineage: Bacteria > Pseudomonadati > Pseudomonadota > Alphaproteobacteria > Hyphomicrobiales > Nitrobacteraceae > Bradyrhizobium > Bradyrhizobium sp. USDA 4472. The sequence goes on along the minus strand of NZ_JBSSAM010000001.1, from coordinate 3,632,511 downwards.
CGTGATAGGATGAGCGCCTCGCCTCGCCGGCGACCATTGCCCGCATAGGAGCCAACGATGCCTCCTCTTGATACTGCGGTGATCGTTCTCGCCGGCATCGCTTTTCTTGCAGCCTTCGTAAATGGCGCGCTCGGCTATGGGTTTTCCTCGCTCACCGTGCCGGTGGCTCTCGTTTTCTATGCAAACCGCATCCTGAATCCCGCCGTCGTCCTGGTCGAGGTCGTCACCAACTTCTACGTTCTATTCATCAATCTGCAGGGCGTCGCAGCGGTATGGAAGAGGGTGCTTCCAATCGTCACCGGGCTCCTGCCCGGCATCGGAACAGGAGCCCTGGTTCTCACGACGCTTCAGCCGGGCTGGATCAAACTCGGGACCTACGCACTCATTCTGCCCCTCATCCTGGTTCAGGCAGCCGGTTTTCGGAGACCCGTTCGGCAGACATGGTGGGTCGGTCTGCCCTTTGGAACTGTGCTCGGCATCCTGTATTCGGTCACCACCATCTCGGGACCGCCGCTCGCGATCCTGTTCAACAACCAGGGTCTGGTCAAAACCGAGTTCCGGGCAGGTCTCGCATTGGTTCGCGTGGCGGAATCGAGCGTGACCGCCATCGTCTATTACCAGCTTGGACTGTTTACGTCTGAAAGCCAGAACGTCTTGTGGGTGTTTGTTCCCTGCGTTGCAGTTGGGGTACCGCTCGGCGCCTATGTCATCCGCCATCTGGATGCGGAGACGTTTCGTCGGATATGCATGAGCTTTGATGCGTGGGTAGTCGGATTCGGTTTCTCTCGGGTATTGATCGAGCTGAATTTGCTGGAAAGCCCCTCGGCCTATGTCGTCCTGGTCCTCACATTGTTGACCGACTGCTATCTGCTGTTCATGTTTTTCACGCGGACAGCGGCCTCAAGGCGATCGGAAAGAGCTTTGCTTACGCCCGGCGCCCCGGGTGGGCCGGATCATCGCATGGCTTCGGACATGACCGAACCTCCCTACGACCCGCTTGCCCGACTCAACACCGACCTCGGTTACGCTGTCGCGATCCTTGCTGTCGCCATGTTGGTCTTTGCAGTTTTGCCTTGAATTAGCAGCCACAGTGCGAGGCACAATCAAGCGCGTAAGGATGGGTAGAGCGGAAAGCGAACCCCATCAAAATTCGTTCTCTTCATCGGATCGCACCAACGATTGCTTGGTACTGGTTCCGCCCGTCAGGCGATGGGCTTCGCAAGAGCACAACCCTACGAACCGGGGAGCAAAACGTCTGGATTTCGACTTGTGGTCAACTGTGGAGGAGGGTGAGGCCTTTTGCACAGTGCTCTGAGCTTCCATCCTTTCACGGTCCGCTCAACAACCTGCTCGCTGACTGGACCAACAAACTCGTTCGAGACGCCATCACCGGGCGATTCGTGCGCAACGAATCCATGGTCTAGTTTGGGGTTTAGACTGGTCGACACTCAAAACCTATGACCTCAACGTGCCCGGGCGCAATCACGGCATCTTGCTGGACACCAGAGGCTGGCGGCCGTAGCTGCTGTCAGCGCACAGGATAGGCTTAGCTCTCGCGAACCCCATCAATCTTCCCTATCGGATCGCACAAGCGACTGCCTGGCTCCGTCCGTCACGCGACGGGTTTCGCAAGAGCTCGACCCACCCTCCGAACCAGGGCAGCAGCGGGCGGACCTGACGGCCGGATCACCTCGCTCGTTTCCAAATCACCTCGACGATATGTTCGGTGCCCTTCCAGCTTGAAAAGCAGGTGCCTTAGAAGATCTGATTATTGAATTGACGGCCTCCGTGATGGCCGCGGGGTCTGCGTAGGTGACCATATGTCCGGCATCGGGGACGAGGTGAAGATCGGACCGAGGCAGCGCTTGATGTAAATCTCGCGCTTGTTTGTGTTCGATCACCCGATCCTCCATTCCATGGAATATTTGCACGTCGTCGTCCATGGCCGAATAATAGGCTCGGAATTGTGCTGCGGTCGGAATGAGAAGTGCGCTTTCCTCCGCAGCCGCCCTCAATTGTGTGGGCCTGAGAACGAGGGACGCTGGAAATTTATTCTTGAACGTCGGCGGGACGGACCGGGGCGCGAAAATCTTGCGGAGAGCTCCCGGCAAAATGGCCCACGAGATGACAGGCGCGACAGTGTAACTGATCAGGTCGCCCAAGACCGGTATGGCTGGACCCGACATCAGCCAGACATCCAAGCGGCCGGTTGGGAAGTAGTAACCGGACGCAAGCACAAGGCCCCGGATCGGATAATCCTTCCTCATGGCGAGAGCGATGGCGACGAAGGCGCCCCAGGAATGGCCCAGCACCACGGGATCACGGACCCCGATCTGGTCGAGCGCCTTCGTCAACAGAGCTGCTTGAGCTGCTGCACTCCATACTCGGAGCCGCGGCCGCCGACTATAGCCAAAGCCTGGACGGTCGAAGCACACCACGCGGTTGCTGCGAGCAAGAAGATCGACCAGCCCGCTGATCGTGAAGTCCTGGATCATGGATCCGTTGCCATGAAGCAGCACGACGCAGGGAGCCGCGGGATCACCCCGATCGATATAGTGGAGTACGACGCCGTCGCACTCGAGAAACTTGCCGATTGGTGGATTCCTCCGTTCCGCCAGTTTGGCGAAGCCGATATTGCCAATGACGAGAAGTGCCAAGAACAAGATACCGATGAGCAACACGGTTTCAGTGGTGGTCATTGCCAAGCCTTGATGATCGAGGGCCATGAAAACATTGGCCGTGCAGCGCGGAGCAGGTGAGCCAACCCAGGAATAATTGGAAGTTGAAGCGCTCGTTCCTGCGCGCAATGGCGGAGGTTTGATTAAAAAATTGCCCGGCCGGAACGGTCCAGAAATGCCCACGTTTCCTCGCCTAGGATGGCATCTCCGACGGAGCGGGCAGGATCCGACCTCACCAACAACAAAGATGGAGCAACGAATGGCCAACCCACGTCCGGAGGAAAAATCGACGCAAAACCCCGAGGACACAATCCGCCGCGCCGGCGAGAGGACCGCAGAGCAGACCAGACGGATCGGCCTGGCTACCGCCGAGGCCGGGGAGGAGGTGGCGCAAGCCAGCAGCCATCTCTTTCGACAAAATGCCGAGATGCTGCAGAACACTTGGCGCTTCGGCGTCGACATGGCCACGGCAGTGATGGGCCGCTCGACTGACCGGCTAGGTCGCGGGTTCGGTTTTTCGGGCAATGAAGCGCAGCGGGGAGCAGAACGCTCGGTCCGTAACGCCGAAGCAATCATGTACTCCATGACCGCAGTCGCCAAAGGAATGAACGGTGCGTCGCGCGAGTACTTCGATTTCGTTCGACAGCAGATCGAGAGGACCATGGACCGCATGGATGAACTCTCGCGCTGCCGGACCCTTCACGATTTGGCGGCGGTGCAGACCGATCTCATGCGCGACACGATCAGTAGCGCCTTGGAGACCAGCCGCCGGATGGCGGACTTGTCTCTGAAGGTGGCTGACGACGCCGGAAACCACATAACCCAGAGCATCGAACGCATGCGGCAGGCCGCCTAGGCGCGGCTGGCACGATGGTGGCACGCGAGCGCGGTGGAATCTCGGCCGCGCACGCGCCCGCCCTAAGCTGTGCGGGCGACGCAGCCGCTTTATCGCTCCAGCGTGGCGAGATAGGCGGCAAGTGGCAGCAAGTGTCCCTCGTCGAGCGATTTGACCACGTCGATCATCGGCTTGCTGTTCGGCCCCGCGCGGAATCCGTGCCGGAAATCGTAGAGCTGGCGAAAGAGGTAGGTCGGGGAGCGGCCGGCGATTCCCGGCACGACGTCCGTGCCGGTCAGCTTCTCGCCGTGGCAGGTGGAACAGGCGATCTCGGGCCTCGCGGCCAGCGCGCGGCCGGCAGCCACGCTACCCATGGGCACGTAGGCGATAAAGCGGACGCGCGCGTCGCGGTTGACGAAGCGGCCAATGTCCGCCGGTGTCTCAATGATGCGCGTGCCGATCGGCTCGCGCTCATCGCCTTGAGTGACGAAGAACCAGCCGGCGACCGCAGGCTTCGGCACGGTTTCAGTCTCCACCACATCAACCAACGTCTTCGGCTTGATGGCGGCAAAATATTCAGCCGCCGCTTTGATTTCATCGTCGTTCGCTGCCTTTGCGACCGAGATCATCCATGCTTGCGGAATGCGGTCGGCTCGTGCCGTCGCACGCTTGCCGCTCCTGTAGTCTTGCACCTGCTGAATGAAATATGCCACCGGCAGGCCGGCGATGTCTGCGCTCTCCGGACCACCCGTGCCGGAGGCACGATGGCAGAAGCCGCAGGCGTAGACGTCAGGCGGCCGACCGCTGGCCACCACCGTCGGCATCGCCGGATGGTCATCCGGGTGCCAATCCGGCGCCAGGAAGCGATCACGCGTTTCTGGGACTGTATAGCTCACCGTGCTGTCGGGAACGTGCCGAGATTGGCCGTCATCCGGCGGCGGCTTGAAATCGGGCGGGTTGTAAGTGTACGCCCAAAACGGAGGCTCGTCGGTGACTTGCGCGTGCGTGCGCGGCATACACAAGAGAATTATGGTGAGTGCACCCGCCGCCTGAGCGGCCGCTGCCAATCGTGCCATGTTCGCCTCCGGCTCACTTGCCCGGACGAAGACAGGGAAATTAGCGACCAATCCGCGCCGGAGCAATCGGGTTTGGGTGCGGTTAAAGCCCGCAGTCCTGAGGTTGGAATTGTCACAAGCCGCCGATCACGCTTGCAGTGGCAAACTTCCGAGGTGCTCTGGTAAGCTGACGATGAAGCGCATCCCCCGAGCAGATATTGTGACCGCAACGGCCCGGAAGGACAGCCCATGAACCTCAAAGCCGTCGTGTTCGACGCCTACGGTACGCTCTACGACATCCAGTCGGTCGCAGAGATCACCGAGGACGCGTTTCCGGGCTATGGCGAGATCATCACGCAGGTCTGGCGGATCAAGCAACTCGAATACACCTGGCTGCGCTCACTGATGCGGCGTTATCAGGATTTTTCTGATGTCACTCGCGACTCGCTGGCCTATACGCTGCGCGTGCTCGGACTCGCCTGCGAGAATGCGGCCTTCGAGCGCATCATCGAGAAGTACCTGCATCTCGATCTCTATCCGGATGCAGCGATCGCGCTCACAGCGCTAAAACCGCGAAAGCTTGCCATCCTCTCCAATGGCAGCCCTGACATTCTGAACGCGCTTGTGCGCAATTCCGGCCTCGACCGCCTGCTCGATGCCACCATCAGTGTGGACGCAAAGAAGATCTTCAAGCCGAGCCCGCAGGCCTATGAGCTGATCGGCGAGGTTCTCGGCACCGCGCCTGAGGAGGTGCTGTTCGTCTCCTCCAACCCCTGGGACGTGGCCGGGGCAAAGTCGTTCGGACTGAACGTCGCCTGGATCGAGCGGGTGACGCCGGAGGCGATGGCGCTGGCTTGCGTCGAGACCGAACTCGTGGCACCGCTGACCATGTTCAAGGCGATCCGCACCCAGATGGACGAGCTCGGCTTCGCGCCGGATCATCGTGTTCGGTCGCTCTCGGAACTGCCCGGGATCATCAAGGGATGACCCGGACATGCCGCCCGCCCGTAAGTCCGGAATGAGCTGATTGGAATGAGCCTGGAATCCGTTCGCGCCTTCTTCGCCGAGAAAGCCCCCGACATAACAGTCATCGAATCTCCGATCAGCTCGGCGACGGTGACGCTGGCCGCCGAAGCCTATGGTGTCGAGCCCGGCATGATCGCCAAGACCCTGTCGTTGCGCATCGGCGAACGCGTGATCCTGATCGTCGCCGCCGGCACCTCGCGCATGGACAACAAGAAGGTGAAGGCGCAGTTCGGCGGCAAGCCGAAGATGCTGGGGCTGGAAGAGGTCGCCGACATCACCGGCCACGAGGTCGGAGGCGTCTGCCCATTCGGGCTGAAGTCGCCCCTGCCGGTTTATTGCGACGTGTCGCTGAAGGCGTTCGAAGTGGTGGTGCCTGCCGCGGGCTCGACCCACAGCGCGGTCCGCATCACGCCTGAACGCATGGCCGAATTGACGGCGGCCGAATGGGTCGATGTCTGCGAGCACAGGTCCTGACGCGGGCGCGGGATGCGTGATGCATTTGCCGGTCAGGGAGGTTAGTGTAGGAACCATGCCCGACGACAAGGTGAAACGACGACTGACCACCGTGCTGTGCGCTGATGTGTACGGGTATTCCCGTCTCATGGAAGCGGACGAAGCCGGAACGCTGGAGGCGCTCCGCCGCTCCCGCGCGGCCATTGCGCGGCTGGTCGAGCGCCATGACGGCCGCATCGTGAACACCTGGGGCGATGCCGTGATCGCCGAGTTCGCCAGCGTCGTCGAGGCCGTGCAATGCGCGGTCGAGATCCAGCAGGAGATTTCCGATCAGGAATCAGCCCCGCCTCCGTTGAACCCGATGCGATTTCGCATCGGCATCAATCTCGGCGATGTGATGGTTGACGGCTCCGACATCTATGGCGACGGGGTCAATATCGCATCGAGGCTGCAGGAACTCGCCGATCCCGGCGGCGTGGTGATCTCGAGCTCCGTCTACGATCAGGTGCACAACAAATTGTCGGTTGGCTTCGACTGTCTCGGCCAGCGTCCCATGAAGAACGTTGCTCCCCAGACCAGTTATCGGGTGACTCTCGGCAGCCAAACCGCAAGGCAAGGGAACCTCCCGGTCGAAGATACTGCCCGGCAGACAGCACGTCCGCGGACGGGCGACAGGCGCGAGCCATCTTCATCGGCGAACGTCGTCCTGGATTGGCTCCGAAAGCTGCCCCGCCAGGTTGCAGCGGGCTTCGCGGTGTCGGCCTTTTTGATTTTTATCAATCTGGCCACTGGCGCCCATAAGATCTGGTTCCATTGGCCGGTTGCAGTCATTCTCTTCGGCGTCGTCTTGCGGACTGTGCTTGGACATCGACCCGAACGGGACAGGCGCTAGACGGCGCTAATCGTCGTCATCGTCATACGGGCTCGGCTGCATCTGCTGAGGTGGCGGCCCATTGTAGTAGCGCGGCGGCGGTGCAGCACGGTTGCGCGGGACCAGCTGCTGCGGTGGCACCTGATTGTTGGACTGGAACACCGCGCGGCAGCCGCTGGAAAGCAGCGGCGTGTTTTGCCGCAAGCAGGCGGTGATGCGGCTCACATCCGGAATCTGGGCGCTGCACAGGCGCCAAACGTCAGGCGTGCAGGCCATCTGCTGCTCCATGGTTCCGCGATATTCTTCGGCGAATGCTGCGCTCTGCGCGACGATGCCGCCAATCGCTAGCGCCATACCCAGCGCAATCCGCTCTGCTCGCATGTCTCGATCCCTTCCCGAGTCCGTCGAATTCGTCGTTAAACGATGAACTGCGGGAAGGTTCGGAATCACAAAAAAATGTGAAGGAGCCGGAACCTATTCCATCACCCGATCTTCTTGCCCGCCGCAATCAGTCGAGCGCCTGCACGCCGTCGCTGAGCAGCGCGGTGGTCCGCAGAAAGCGATGTTCACGAAACGTTAGCCATATCAGCCCCGCTCCGGAACGCATCTCGCCACCCTCCGTTGCCCCGCCGGGATTCTGAGGAGGGAAGGTGCCATGGGAAAGCTTGCAACGATCGACCTCGCGCTGGACGAGATGCTGGTGAACCTGGCAGCTATCGTCCTGCGTCTCTCGACGCCGGAACTGACGCGAACGCCGGAGGCGCGCCGCGCCCTGGCTCAGTCGGTGCATCAATACGCGGTGTGCGCCGCGCGCTCGACCGATCCGCGCGTGCATGCGTTGAAGTCGCAGCTGGAGCAGACGATGAAACCGAGCTTGCGGATTGTCGCGATCGATGGCGCGAGAGTGCCGTAGCTGGAAGACCGACGTCCCGCGGCGAAGCAATCCAAAATCTGTCCGTGGGAAGATCCTGGATGTTTGTCGCTTGGCTCCTCGCAATGGCCGAAGTCCTTCGAGGCCCCTATCCGGTCTTCGCACCGTTCTTCGGCTTCCGCTTGCACGTGCCCGGCAGGTTCGCGGCAAGAAAATCAGCGAGTGCTTCGACGCGCGCGGGGCGCGGGCCGCCGGGTGGGGTCACCAGATGCACGGCCCCTTCGGCCTGCTTCCAATCCTTCAGGATCACTTCCACGGCGCCGGAGGAAATCGCATCGCCCACGATGAACTCGGGCAGCTCGGCGATGCCGAGGCCGGCGACGAGCGAGGGCATCACCGCTTCGCCGTTGTTGACGCGAAGCTGTCCACCTGGACGCACGCTGGCCTGCTCGCCGGCCGCGTTGGTGTAGTGCCAGACGTTCGGCGTCGAGAGATAGGCGTAGCTGAAGCACTTGTGCCCGGCGAGATGCATCGGATGCGTCGGCCGACCATGCTTCTTCAGATAGGAGGGCGCGGCCACGGTGAAGCGCGGCATGGTGAAGAGCCGTCGCGCGATCAGGGACGAGTCCGGCAGCCGCGCGATCCGCACCGCCATGTCAAAGCCTTCGCCAATGAGATCGACGGTGGCATCGCTCAAATGCAGATCGACCGAGACCTCCGGATAGGCCTTGAAGAACTCCGGCAGCAGTGGCGCCACGGCTTTGTTCCCAAACGTCATGGGCACCGCGAGCCGCACCAGGCCGCGCGGCGCCACCGACTGCGCCAACGCCTCGTTCTCCGCCGCCTCGCCGTCGGCGAGCAGCCGCGTGGCGCGATCGGCGAGCTTGTGGCCGGCATCGGTCAACGCGAGGCGGCGCGAGGTGCGGTTGAACAGCCGGGCGCCGAGCCGCTCCTCCAGCCGCGTGACCGCCTTGGACACCGTGGCCTTCGACATCGTGAGCTCGCTCGCAGCCCCCGCAAACGAGCGTAATTCCACCACTTTTGCGAAGATCGCGAGGGCCTCGAAGTCGGGGAGCTTTGCCATGGCGCGGGGTCCGTTGGGGCTATCTTGGGAAACAATGTGTTTCAACAGTTTCTATTTCTATACCACAGGCGGAGGCTTATCCAAGGGCCATCAGAAATTCAGGAATGGAGACGTCCAATGACCAGCAAGCTCTCAGGCAAGGTTGCCCTCGTCACCGGCGGCTCGCGCGGCATCGGCGCGGCCTCGGCCCGCGCTCTCGCCGATGAAGGCGCGGACGTCGCCATCAGCTACGTCGCTTCGCCCGAAAAAGCCGAAGCCGTCGTCGCCGAGCTGAAGGCTCGCGGCCTCAAGGCCCGCGCCTACAAGGCCGACCAGGCTTCGGCCGAGGAGGTCGATCAACTGGTCAGGAGTGTTGCCAACGATTTCGGCCGGTTGGACATCCTCGTCAACAATGCCGGCGTCGCCGTCGGTGGACTGATCGACGATCCCACAACCAACACCGCCGCGCTCGCTCGCCAGGAAGACATCAACGTGCACGGCGTGGTCGCCGCGATCCGCGCCGCCTCGAAGCTGATGGGTGAAGGCGGCCGCATCGTCACGATCGGTTCGGGTATTGCCACACGCGCCTCGTTTCCCGGTCTCGCCGATTACGCGGCAAGCAAGGCTGCGATCGTCGGTTACTCCAAGGGCGCTTCGCGCGACCTCGGACCGCGCGGCATCACGGTCAACGTGCTGCAGCCGGGTTCGATCAACACGGACATGAATCCGGACGACGACGGTGAGTTTGCCGACGCGCAGCGCAAGCAGCACGCGCTGCAACGCTTCGGGACTGCGGAAGAGATCGCCGCCGGCGTGGTCTTCCTTGCAAGTCCGGAAGCCTCTTTCGTCACCGGCACCGTCCTCAATGTCGACGGCGGGTTTGGCGCCTGACGCCGAGCCCACTACACTCAAGGAAACATTCCCATGATCGAACTCAGACCCTTCGCAAAACTCGGCGGCGCCGATCACGGCTGGCTCAAGGCCAAGCATCATTTCTCCTTCGCCAGCCATTATGACCCGAACAATACGGGTCACGGTGCCCTGCGGGTTTGGAACGACGACGAGATCGCGCCGAACACCGGCTTTCCGGCCCATCCGCACGCCAACATGGAAATCATCACCTATGTACGCGAAGGCGCGATCACCCATCAGGACAGCCTCGGCAACGAGGGCCGCACCGAAGCCGGCGACGTGCAGGTGATGAGCGCCGGCAGCGGCATCCGCCACTCCGAATACAACCTCGAGCCGACCAAGACCCGGATCTTCCAGATCTGGATCGAGCCGACCGCGCGTGGCGGCCAGCCGACCTGGGGCTCGAAGCCGTTCCCGAAGGGCGATCGCTCGGGCAAGCTCGTCACGATCGCCAGTGGCATTGCAGGCGACACCGACGCGCTGCCGATCCGCGCCGATGCACGGGTGCTCGCGACCACGCTGAAGGCCGGCGAGAGCGCCGAGTACGAGGCGCACCAGGCGCGGCACCTTTATCTCGTGCCCGCAGCGGGCGCGGTCGAAATCAACGGCGTGCGCGTCAACGCCCGCGACGGCGCCGCAATCCGCGACGAGGGCCGGCTGAGGATCACGGCGCTCGAAGATTCCGAGCTCGTGCTCGTCGACGCCGCGTAACATCCGACATCTCGCAATCACATCCAATCAAACGGAGACCACCATGACCAAAGTTCTCGTCCTCTATTATTCCGCCTATGGCCACATCGAAGCGATGGCCAATGCAGTGGCCGAAGGCGCGCGCGAAGCCGGCGCCACTGTCGACATCAAGCGCGTGCCCGAGCTGGTGCCGGCCGAAGTCGCGAAAGCCTCGCATTACAAGGTCGATCAGGCAGCCCCGGTCGCCAAGGTCGAGGACCTCGCCAGCTACGACGCCATCATCGTCGGCACCGGCACTCGCTTCGGCCGCATGGCCTCGCAAATGGCCAATTTCCTGGATCAGGCGGGCGGGCTCTGGGCCAAGGGCGCGCTCCACGGCAAGGTCGGCGGCGCATTCACATCGACCGCGACCCAGCATGGCGGCCAGGAGACGACGCTGTTCTCCGTCATCACCAACCTCCTGCATTTCGGCATGGTGATCGTCGGCATGAATTACGGGTTTGCCGGACAGATGAGGCTCGACGAGGTCACCGGCGGTGCGCCCTATGGCGCCACCACGATCACCGGCGGCGACGGCAGCCGCCAACCCAGCGCCAACGAGCTCGCCGGCGCGCGTTACCAGGGCCGCCAGATCGCGGAGACCGCGAAGAAGCTGCACGGTTGATGGGATACGGGCGGCGTTCTCGCCAGGGGAACGCCGCCCGGTTCAGCGTAGCTTGCCCATGACCCCTGAGGCAAAGGCCGCAAGCGTCGGATAACGGCGCAGGCCCTGCGCCGCATGGTCGCGCAGCATGTAAGGCAGGCCGCGCCAGGACAATGCAACGCTGACATCGGTCAGCGGCACCGGCTCGGCGCCGAAGCGCCGCTTGTAGTCGTGATTGCCGATGCTGAGATCGAAACGGCGCACGCCCTGCGCATGCAGGGCCGCCATGGTGCGCTCCGTGACGAGCAGCCCCGGCGAGCAATTCGCCCATTGCCTGCCGGCATGGCCGATACGCAACAGAAAGTAGGTCGCGCCATATCTGACGCCGAACGCGGTGGCGACGATGCCCTCGTCGCAGACCAGCGCCGAGATCACCGCATAGCCTTCCGCAACGCCTCGCCGGGCGACGTCTCGGTAGAAGCGGGCATGGGCTTCATCATTGAGGACGAACCGCAAGCCGAGCTGCCGCATGCGCGCCTGCTGCTGCAGGTCAGTCACGTCAAGCAGCTGGTGCGCGCGCGCGGGGTCGGTGGCGATCTCGAACCGCGCACCGGCATTGCGGTTGAACACGCGCCAGCAGCGCGGCATCTGCATGCGCTTGATCGACGCCTGGTAAGCCGCATAGTCGTCGCCGGTCAGCACGACGTTGCCGTTGAGCGAGCACGAGCCGAGCCGGCCGAGCGACACCAGCGGGTTCGGCTTCACGCCGACATGGGCCGGCATCTTCTTCAATCGCAGGAGGTCGAAGCCGTCGGGCAAGGCGCGCAACGCATCGACGAATGCCGCACCGATCGCCTTTGCCGCAGCCGAATCGAAGGCTGCGTCGCGGGCGAGGATCGGAGCGTTGTTGTCGGAGACGCCGAGATCGGCAAACTCGATCACGCGGATGCCGCGCCTGACGTGGCTGAACATCGGCACGACAGCGACGTCCTTGCCGGTCGCCCTGTCGGTGATGACAGCGATCAGCGGTGCGACGCCGTGAAACGCCTCGTACCAGGCACCTAACCAGCTGGCATGCTGAAACGCAGTGCGATGACCGGCGTCGAGGCGCAACGCGGCCTGTCGCCAGTCCCGCAAGAAATCGACTGAGATTCCCGACGTGCTGGACGACACCCGACCGTCTAACTGCTCGACGCTGAGAAACGCCATTTGCGGGGCATACAGTTACAATGCGTGTCGAGATAGATTATGTTTTGTCGCAGGCCACAAGTTACGTCGCCGCTTATCGTTAAGCCGATACCTTCGCAACGCTCACACTGCGCCTAACCCGTCTCCCGTTAACCGTCCATCAACCAGCATGCCGGAGGCCGCAGGAACCTGCTGCCGTGCGACGTTCCGCGCGATCTCGTAATATTGCAGCGCACGCTGCTCCAATGTGAGGTTGTCCATGATGAAACTGCGCGGATCGAATTTGCCCGCGGTGCAGCCCTCCCAGAAATCCGCCCACCGCTCCTCGAAGCCGGCAAGGTCGACGAATTTGAGACCGCAACGATCGTCCCAATAGGGTACCGACGACACCGGCTCGAACCGGACCCGGTGCGGATAATAATCCGGATCCGGCCAGGGACCGCCGGGGTCCCAGGCGAACACCGGCACACCGCAGGACAGCGCCTGCTGATAGGCGATGCCTTGGCTCTCGTTCTGGCACAGGAAGATCATCGCGCGCGAACGCGCCAGCGCGGCCTGGAAACCGTCCTCCTTGTAGCTGCCATAGCGCAGCTCGATGAACGAGCGGCCCTCCCTGACGAGCCGGGCGCGGACCGGCTCGATCAGCTCGGGCAGGTAGCGCTCGCGGTCCCAGCTGACCTTGTCGTAGACGAGGACATCGACGGTCTTGTCGCGCGGACGCGACGGCGCCCACAAATCGGTATCGATGCCGACGGGCCAGGCTTCCGTCGCCGGCCAATGCGGCCGGTACATCTCGGCATACCACGGGCCGGGCACCAGGAATTTCCTGACGGGAAGCCGCTTGAACAGGTCAGGATCGTCGAGCGGATGGTTAAAGGCGGCAACGCCGAGCAGGATCGGGTTCTTCCACGCAAATTTGTCGAGCAGGAAGGCGCGGCCGATGATGCAGGCCAGTTCCTCCGGATGCTGCGCGATGTAGCCGTAGTCGTTCACGCGATAGCGGATGCCGAGGCGGTCGAGCCCGGCGCAAAGATTGAGGAACACGCGCAGCTGTCCGCTCATGCGCGGTTCGCCGAACAACATCTTGCGTGCCATGCGCCGCAGATGGCGGTCGCCGCGAAACCAGCGATCATCCTTGTCCTCGTAGAACAGGTTGAGGATCATGGCGTCGGGATCGTAGTCGAATGTCTTTGCGGGCACTGGATCCATCCGCGGCAGCAAAGCCTGCATTGTCTCGTGAGACCGGCTGCCGCTCCTCTCGAGGTCTGCGGCAGCTTTAACGCGACAGGTTTAACGCTAATCTACGAAACCGACGGCTTGGCAGCCTTTGCAGCAACGAATTGATCGTTATGTGGGTATCATCCGTTCCAGCTCAGACTGCGATTGCCGGCAGCCGGGGTTAACAGATCATTAAAGCAACGAGCCATCGCTTGCCCCTCGCCGACGCCACGCTCGATGCACCGACCGCCGCACCGGCGGTGATGGAGCCGCGCGCAACGTCGCCAGCGGTTTCCGTCGTCATCCCCGCGAAGAATGCCGCCACCTATATCGGCGAGACCATCGCAAGTGCGCTGGCGCAATGCGACGTGACCGAGATCATCGTTGTGGACGACGGATCGACCGACGACACCGTTGCGCTGGTCCATGCCATCCGCGATCCGCGGCTTCGCCTGATCACAAATCAGGCCAGCGGCGTCTCGGCCGCGCGCAACTGCGGCGCACAGAGCGCGGGCGGGAGCTGGCTGATGTTCCTCGACGCCGACGACCGGCTGCGCCCCGATGCGGTGACGACACTGCTGGCCGCGGCGAAAGACGCGCCACGGGCGGTGCTGGTCTATGGCGACTACAACACGATCGACAGCGCAGGGCGATCGATCGGCCGGCGCGACCTCCTGAAGGGACGCCGCAAGCCGTCCGGCAACGTGCTGGAACGGCTTGCCAGCGGCAATTTCATCGTCAATGGCGGCATCATGCTGGTACGCACCGAGGCCTTTCGTGCGACCGGCGGCTTCGACGTCTCGCTACGATATTGCGAGGACTGGCATTGCTGGTGCCGCCTCGCCGCAACAGGCGCGTTCGCCTATGTACCAAAGCTCCTGCTCGATTATCGCCTGCACACGGCCAACACCATGAGCGCCGCGGTACGAACACCGCGGGATTTCTTGCCGGCGGTCGCGCGCGTTTTCGGGGATGAATTGATCCTGCGCAAGCTGCCATCAGGCGCGGCGCCGAGACTGCGGCAGGCGGCCGAAATCCATCTCCTGACCTATGCTGCGACGCAGGCGGTGCGCTTCGGACGATATCGCCAGGCGGCGGCCTATCTCGGCATGGTCAGCCGGCGGTCGCCGAAGGCGATGCCGCGCGCCGCGGCCAAAATCGCGCTGTCCTGTTTCGGCATCTAGACGCCGGCGCAAACGCGTCAGGAGACGATCTTCGAGGCCTCGTAGGGCTTAGGGTCGTAACCAAAGCCCGCCAGCGCGGATCCGACGGCCACCAGCACCGGGTGCATCGCGACGACCGCTTTCGTTGACGTCAGCAGGCGAGCCGCGCGGACCAGCGACAACGGCAAACGTCCCAAGGTCTGGGCAAAGACGCGCGTCCGCGCTGCCACACTTTGCGCGGCCTTGGCCCGCACCCGGTAGTTGATCACCCCGATGCGGAGGCCGCGCCTGGCGATCCAGCCGGGATTGGTGCGGTTCTTCGGTACGGTTTCGCTGATGACGGCTTCCGCCGTCCAATGAAAGACCATGCCGGCGTCGCGACCGCGATTGAAGAAATCGCAATCGCCGCCGCCGAGGAAATTGAATTGCAGATCGAAGGCGGGGCTGCCGAGCCGCTCGAACGCGCTGCGCGTGATCAGGCAATTGCCGCAGCCATAGATCATCGGCACCGCGCCTGTGTAGTCGTAGGCCGGGCAGAAGACGGGATGGCGCGCGAGCCAGGGCTGACTATCGTCGTCGAACACAGGCATCACCGGTCCGCCGACCACGTCGGCGCCGGTCGCCTCCGCGGTGCGAACCATCAGCTCGAGCCAATCGGGCGAAGCAATCTCGTCGTCGTCGATCATGAGGAAGCGGGTCGCGGCGGGAAACAGCGCCTGCGCCGTCTCGAACGCCGCGTTGATCGCGCGACAATTGCCTTGCCGCTTCTCGACCAGGCAGACGCCCCGGAGTTTCCCGGCTGCGAGATATTCGGCGGCAACAGGAGCGCTCGCGCGCCCTGCCGCATCGTTCTCCACCATCACCACCGCGAAGGAGCGCGGCGTACGCTGGTTGACGAGCGAATCCAGCGTCAGCCGCAGGTGTTCGGGACGACGGAAACAGGGAATGCAGACGACGATGCCGACCGAGAGGTCGAGAATGCGTGAGCTCGCGGCGATCTCCCGGTTGGGATCGCGCACGGCATCCGAGATCCGGCTGGCGGACAAATCTGTCGGGATCAGCGTCATTGCGTTCTCATGCCCGAGATATGTTGAAAAAGCCCTGCGTCCACTGTGCCGCGACGGCACGGTCGCGCGGGACAGATGCGTCCCGAAATGGACGACCTGCCTCGTTGCTGAATCTGCGCCGCAGCGCCGATCTCACCGCCATCGAGCAGGCCATCATACGTTTAACCGCTTTCGCATGCTTTTTCGGCGAGTTCCTTCACGCCTGATACTGCAACTTTCAGTCCAATGCCAACGGCGCAACTTGGACAATGCCGTAGTTAACGCAGGGCGCGATTAACCCGGCCGTAAGCACCGCGACCGGTGAAGCTGCGCGGCATCGGATTTGCTCTTCGGGGACGAGAGACTTTTCCTGTAAATTTGAGTCGAACAAGCGCGGTCAGAAAACATGAACAAGTCAGCCACGATCGATCTCGCGACAGCTACCGCCCCCGAACACACCCAGGCACTGCTCGACCTCGCGGCCGGCGAAGCCCGCGACAGCCTGCTCGGTGTGCACGACGTGCTGCGCCGCGAGCTGCCGCAGGGTCGGTTGGCCATCTACGAGGCGGGTGGCGGCTCCTCCAGCTTTCTGCCGATGGACGTGCTTGGCCGCAGTTACGTCACCGTCGTGGATATCGATGAGGACCAGGTCCGCAACAACACCTATGCGGACGAGGCCATGCTCGGCGACGTGCAGACCTATCGCTTCGGTTCCGAGACTTTCGACCTCGTGATCTGCTACAACGTGATCGAGCACCTGCCCGACGTGGAGGCGGCGCTTTTGAACTTCCGCGATGCGCTCAAGCCCGGCGGGATGATGCTGATCGGCGCGCCCAATCCGCGCTCGCTGTCCGGCGTCGTCACCAAGTACTCGCCTCACTGGTTTCATGTCTGGTTCTACCGGAACATCCGCGGCATCAAGACGGCCGGAATGCCCGGCCAAGCGCCGTTCCCGACGTTCTTCCATCCCCTGGTGACGCTGTCGAAGCTCGAGGCGTTCGCCGCCGCCCAGGGCCTCGAGACGATCTACCGCCGCGAGGTCGAGAGTCCGCGCTATCCCGAGATGCGGCGACGCACGCCGCTGTTCGCCGCTCTCGTCGACGCCAGCGCCGCCGCGATCAATGCCGTGCTTCCGCGCGGCACCGACGTCCGCCGCGGCGACTATCACGTCATCCTGCGGAAGCGCTGAGGGCGATGCGCGCGCCGGCCGGCTTTGATGCTACCAAGACGGATGCGCAGCCGCCGCGAGGCACGTGCGGTAACGAAACGTTAATTGCTGCGGGAGCGCCAGCGCCGAAGCGTCACGAGGACGGCATTTTGCCGAGCTGCGCTTAAACGCTTTGTTTGCCATTTCGGTGAATAGTCCCTCAATGAGTATGGTTAATTTTCCCTGTTGCGTTGATTGCGCACCCATATCCCCGGTGCGAGGCGTAAAGCGAAGGGTAACCCCTCAGCCCGCGGCGTTGGAATGAAAGCTGGGGACGATGCTTGACTACAACCAGCCGATCGATCGGGCCAGGAATCCGACCACGTCGGAGGCCCCGCAACGGAAGTTCGAGGCCAGCTTCGGCGTGCTGGAACTCGCCGGCCTGCTGTGGCGGCGCAAGATCGCGATTGCCTCTGCAGCGCTGATCGGCGCGTGCCTCGCCGTCACCGTCGGCAAGAGCCTGACGCCCCGCTACACCGCGACCGCCCAGCTTTATGTCGACCCGCGCGAACTCCAGCTCGTCGATCGCGAGCTCACGCCCCGCGCGCAGGACGTCTCCGGCATGTCCATGCTGGTGGAGAGCCAGGCGCGCCTGATCACCTCCAACAGCGTGCTGTTGCAGGTCGTCCAGCAGGCGGCTCTCGACAAGGATCCGGAATTCGGCGGCGGGGACGGCAAGACCCTGGGCTCGTCCCTGCTCGGCCTGATCGGCCTGCAGCTCCGCCCGCCCTCGGCCGCTGAAGCCAAAGAAGTGCAGCTCGCGGCCCTCGATGCGCTGAACAAGCACATCACGATCCGCAAGACCGACAAGAGCTTCATCGTCGACGTCGAGGTCTGGTCGATCGATCCAGCCAAGGCGGCGATGCTCGCCAATACTCTGACCAACACCTACCTGACGGAATCGCGCAACTCGCAGGCCGTTGCGGCGCGGCGCGCCACCAGCGAGTTGTCGGGCCGGCTGAAGGAGCTGCGCGAACGGCTGCGCAATGCCGAGACCGCGCTTGCCACCTACAAGGCCCAGAACAATTTCGTGGGCACCCAGGATGCGTTGATCAGCGATCAGCAGCTCTCCTCCAGCAACCAGCGGCTCTCGGCCGCCCGCGCCGCGACGATGGACGCCCAGGCACGGCTGGACCAGATCGAGGCAAACAAGCGGACCGCCGCGGACGCAGGTGCGATCCCCGAAGCACTGCAATCGCCGACGATCGCGAACTTGCGCGCGCAATATGCCGATGCCCGCAAGAAATATGCGGAGCAGACTGCCGAGCTCGGCCCGCGCCATCCGGCCCTGCGCCAGACCGAAAAGCAGGTCGAGGATCTCAAGCGCACCATCAACGAAGAGATCGACCGCTTCGCGCTGTCCGCCAAGAATGACCTGACCCGCGCCCGGGACTACGAGGCCTCGCTCAACCGCGCTCTGGAAGCGCAGAAGCGGCAGAGCGTGCAGCTCAGCCAGGCCGCCGTGCGCCTGCGCGAGCTCGAGCGCGAGGCCGACGCCAGCCGCGACGTCTACCAATCCTTCCTCAAGCGCTCACGCGAAACCGAGGAGCAGGAGACGCTGAACACCTCTGCCGCCCGCGTCATCGGCGAAGCCACGGTCCCGCAACGCCGCTCGTTCCCGCCGGCGATGAGCCTGTTCGCGATGATCGGCTTCATTTTCGGTGCGCTTGCCGCAGCCTCCTGGTTCGTCGCGGCCGAGCATCTGTTCAACGGCGCGACCGCCCCGGAACCCGGCCGCCGTGAGCGTACGCCTGCGCCGGACGTTCCGAAGCCCCAGGACGAATCCGCCGCGCCTCCGCCGGCGGTGTCCCTGGTCGAGAAACCGCTGATCGCCCGCCTCCAGGAGGCCGACGTGATCCGCACACTCGGCGCCATTCTCGCCACCGGCAGCGGCGTCGATCTGACCCGAATCGGCTGGCCGACATTGCGCCCGGGGTTTCCGCTGACGACGCTGCTCAACGCGTTGCGCGACATGCGAGCGGCGATAGCGCGCCGTGCCGGCAGCAAGCCAATGCCGGCGGTCGCACTGATCGGGGCCAACCAGACGGCGGGGCGTAGCGTGACCGCACTGAATTTCGCGCTCGCGGCCGCGCGCGACGGTAGCCGCGTGCTGATGATCGACGCCGATCACCAGGCTCACGCGCTCTCGAACAAGGTCAGCCGCCCGGCCAAGGCCGAACCAGGCAAGGTCGGCTGGCTGTCGATTGGCAACAAGGCCGCGCGCGAGGTCAAGACCGCGAATGGTATTTCCGTGCTGCCGGCAACCGAAAGCGATGCAGAAAAGGCCGCTGACGCCATCCGCAGGTCGATCGCACAGGCGCGCGCGACCGGCGGTCATGACCTCATCATTCTCGACGGCCCCGCGATGCCGCTCTCGGCTGCCGGCCGGAAACTGCTCGATAGCGCCGATGCGGTGGTGGCGGTGCTGCCGACCAGCCTCGACATCAATGACGGCATGGAAGAGATCCTGGCCGCACTCGGCGACGGCCAGCGCAAGCTCGTCGGCGTCGTGCTCGACGAACTTCTCCCCGCTGTTCAAACGCGCCAGCGAGGCAAACAATATGCTTGAGCGCCGCGTCAACCTCGAAGGTCGGGCCGCGACCGCCAACGTTCCACGGATCACCGTCGGCGGCCTCCGCATGGCCGCACTCGACCTGGAAGCAACCGCCGACTTCATGATCGAGGCGACCGATCCGCGTCACCGCATCGGCCGTCCGCTGTACCTGACCTCGGCCAACGGCGAAGTGCTGGCGCGCTGCTCGACAGAGCCGCAGACCGAGCGCCTGTTCCGTGCCGCCGACCTGATCAATGCCGACGGCCAACCGCTGGTGGCTGCCTCGAAGCTGCAGTCCTGGTTTCCGCTCCCCGAGCGCGTTGCCACCACGGACCTGTTCCATGTCGTCGCGCGCAAGGCGGAGATTGCCGGTCGCAGCTTCTACATGCTCGGCGCCAGCGAGGAAGAGAACGCCGCGGCGGTCAGGCGAGTCCAGAACCTTTATCCGAAACTGAAGATCGTCGGGTTCAGCCACGGCTACCTTCGAGGCGATGCGCTGCAAGCCAAGGTCGAAGAGATCAACGCGCTCGCACCGGACTTCCTGTGGGTCGCGCTCGGCGTACCCAACGAGCAGGCTTTCGTCGAGGCATACACGCCGCTGCTGACCAATGTCGGTGTCATCAAGACGTCAGGCGGCCTGTTCAACTTCCTCTCGGGTAGCCGCTCCCGCGCGCCGCAATGGATGCAGAGGCTCGGGCTCGAATGGGCCTGGCGCACCTGGCTCGAGCCACGCCGCTTGTTCTGGCGCTATTTGACCACCAACCCACGCGCCATCTATCTTCTGTTCAGCCGCAATCGGCCTCTCAATCGCCGACAAGAGCCGACAAAAGACATCCCGCCACGGTGATCCGCCCTGCCTGGGGCCCGGCAACAGACGGCGCACCCCTCAAATTGCGCCAAGCAATCGCAGCCCTCACACGACGGCGCGCTTCAGCGGCAGCGCCACCGTCTCGTCCACACCGAGGCCCGCCTCAGGCTGGAGCGACGGCGCAAGCAACAGCTCCATCGGGCGCAGCAACTCGGCCATCTGCCTTGCCGGTAACGGCTTGGCGATCAGGAAGCCCTGCATCTCGTCGCAGCCATGGGTGCGCAGAAACGTCTCCTGCTCGGCGTTCTCGACGCCCTCGGCGACCACGGTCATGCCCAGCGCCTTGCCCATGCTGATGATCGCCTGCGCGATCGCCTGGTCCTCGGAATCGTGCGGCAGGTCGCGGACGAAGGAGCGGTCGATCTTGATGGTGTCGATCGGGAAATGCTTCATCAGCGACATCGACGAATAGCCGGTGCCGAAATCGTCGATGGCCAGGCGAATGCCGCGGCTCTGAATGGCGTCGAGCACCTTCAGCGCGCGTCCGACGTTGCGCATCATCATGCTCTCGGTGACTTCGAGTTGCAGCAGCACGGGCGACATGCCGGAGGCTACCAGAGCCTCGTCGACATCCTGCAACAGGTGCTCATCGGCAAATTGCCGCGGTGACAGGTTCACCGCCATCGAAAGCGGCAACAGGCCGCGGCGCTGCCAGGCCATCGCCTGCGCGCAGGCTTCTTTCAGCACCCAGCGGCCGATCGGCACGATCAGGCCGGTCTCTTCCGCAAGCGGAATGAACTGCGACGGCGAGACGTTGCCGAAAACGGGATGGTTCCAGCGCAACAGCGCTTCCACGCCGGTGATCTGACCGCTCGCCATGTCGACCTTGGGCTGGTAGTTCAGCGAGAACTGCTCGCGCTCGAGCGCCCGGCGCAGCGCACTCTCGAGTGAAAGACGCTCGATCGACTGCGTCGTCACCTCTTTGGAGAAGAAGCGATAGCCGTTCTTGCCGTCCTCCTTGGCGAGATACATCGCCATGTCGGCATTCTTGGTCAGCGTCTGCGCGTCGGAACCGTTGGCCGGATACATCGCGATGCCGATCGAGGCCGTGGTGTGACACTCGTGGCCGGCGAGTTCCATGGGCACGGCGAGCGTGGCCAGCAGCCCGGTCGCGATATTCTGGACGTCGTCGATCTCGCTGCACTGGTCGAGAATTACGACGAACTCGTCGCCGCCGAGACGTGCCACCACATCGCTGGCCCGCAGCGCGCCGCGCAGCCGTTTTGCCACTTCGAGCAGGAGCAGGTCGCCCGCCTCATGGCCGAGCGAATCGTTGATGACCTTGAAGCGGTCCAGGTCGATGAACAGCACCGCGAAACGGTGATCGCGGCGCTGCGCCACGTCGATCGCCTCACGCAGCAATCCGTTGAAGGTCTCGCGATTCGGCAGGTCGGTCAGGCTGTCATGCGAGGCAAGGTATTCGATGCGCTCGTCCGCCCGGTTTTTCTCGTCGGCGCGGTCGAAATTCTCCATCGCAAAGGCGACGTTGTCCGCCAGACGCTGCAACAGTTCGACGAATTCGGGCGTGAATGTGTCCTGCTCGATCGACATGTAGATCATGACACCGACCGGCTTGTCGTGCGTGATCAACGGGAACGCCGCGCCGGAGCGCGCGCCGCCGCCCTGGAGGACCGAATGGAAGGCGCTCACCCTGTGGTCGTTGACATAGTCGTTGCTGATGCAAGGCTGCCGGGTGCGGAACGCCGTGCCGCTCATGCCGCGGCCTTCGGGCCGGTCGGCGTCGATGGAAAGGCGAACGTTTCGCGTGGTCTCGGCGGACGGCCCCGCGGCCGCGACGGTTGCGAGCTGATCGCTGTCCGCGCAGGCAAGCGCGATGGTCGTCGAGGTGAACTTGCCGCCGGTGGAGGCGGCCTGACACACCAGCTCGAACAGCTCGGCGCGAGACTTCGCGCGCATGATCGCCTCGTTGGTGGCGCTCAGCGCCGCGAACATGCGGGTTAGACGCTCCTTCTGCGCCTCAGTGCGGGCCTTTTCTTCGGCGCGATTGAAGTTGTCGAGCGCAAAGGAGACGTTTTCCGCGAGGCGACCAAGCAGCTCGACCAGATCAGGGGTGAACGCATTCTCTTCCGGCGCAAGAAACAGCAGAATTCCGATCGGTTCAGTGCCGTCGCGAAGCAGCGGAAAGCTGGCGGCCGCGCGCGTGCCATCCTCCTTCGCCTTCGCGTGCCAGTGCGTCGATCGAGGGTCACTCAGATAATCATTGATGACGCTTGGACCGCGGGTTCGCAGCGAGGTGCCGATGATCCCCTCACCCTCGGGATGCCCTGGGGACACGCAACATGTACGCCCGGACATTCGCTCCTGAAGGCGCCCCTTGACCGCGACGACGCGAACGAGTTCGCGTGTCTCGTCAAGGATGCCGATCGTCGTCGAGGCGAACACATCGCCCAGCACGGCCGCCTGGCACACCACCTCAAACAGCTCCTCGCGTGTCTTGGCACGCATGATGGCTTCATTAGTGGCACTCAACGCCTCGAACATGCCGCTGAGGCGGTTGCGCTGCTTGTCGGCTTTGGCCTTCTCGTCCGCGCGATCGAAATTCTCGAGCGCGAAAGCGACGTTGGCCTGCAGCCGTTGCAGCAGCTCGACGAATTCAGGCGTAAACGTGCCGCGCTCGGGCGAGTTGAACACGAATACGCCCTCGATTCGGTCGCCGTTGAAGAGCGGCAACGCCGCGGCGGACCCGATGCCGTTGCGGCGGGCATTGTCCGCCCAGGGCTTGATCCGGTCGTCGGACAGCACGTCGTTGCTGATGCAGGGCTGGCGTGTACGGAAGGCCGTTCCGGTCAACCCGCGCCCTTCGGGCACGTGGTCGGAAGTCGAGAATTTGAAGTTGCGCACAGAATCCGAATTCGGCCCGTAACAGGCGCTGACACGGAGCAACTCGGCCTGCGGATCGACCAGCGCGATGGCGGCCGAGGTAAATTTGGCGCCCTTCGCAGTTGCTTCGCAGACGAGGTCGAACAGCTCGGCCCGCGAGTGCGCGCGCAGGATCGCCTCGTTGGTCGCGCTCAGCGCCGCATACATGCGCGCGAGGCGCTCCTCCTCCTCGGCGATCCGTGCCTTCTCGGCCTCACGATCGAAATTGTCGATCGCAAAACAGACGTTCTCGGCGATGCGCAACATCAGCGCGACGATTTCCTCGTCCTTGGCCCAGGACCGGCTGAGGAAGGCGAGGATGACGCCGATGCTTCGGCCATGCTTGACCAGTGGCGCCGCGACCACGGCGGCGGCGCCCGTCACGAGATTGAGCTTCTCCCACGGCGTTCCCTTGGTACGGAGCGGGAGATCGCGCTCGACGATGGGCTTCTGGGTTCGAAACACCTCGCCGGAAATGCCGCGGCCGTAGGGATTCTCGGGGTCGGTGGAGTAACGCGTCCGCGCCACGATCTCAAGGCTCTCGCCGGTGCCCGCGACGGGCTGCAGCCAGTGCGAATCCGGCTCCTTCAGCAGCACGAAGGTCGCCAAGGACTTGCCGCCGTGCACGGAGGCGTCGCACACGAGCTGATACAGCTCCTGCTCGGTTTTGGCGCGCAGG
The DNA here is from genome assembly GCF_054058595.1 of Bradyrhizobium sp. USDA 4472. Classification (NCBI taxonomy): domain Bacteria; kingdom Pseudomonadati; phylum Pseudomonadota; class Alphaproteobacteria; order Hyphomicrobiales; family Nitrobacteraceae; genus Bradyrhizobium; species Bradyrhizobium sp. USDA 4472. Next base: position 3,608,611 of record NZ_JBSSAM010000001.1, on the reverse strand, counting down.
ATGGCTTCGTTGGTCGCGCTGAGCGCACCGAACATGCGATTGAGCCGCCCTGTCGCGCGCTCGCTGTTCTGCCGCGCCGTCTCGCGCGAGAAGTTCTCCAGCGCATAGGAAATGTTGGCCGACATGCGCCCGAACAGCGACACCATCTGCTCACTCAACGAGCCGGGCTCGCTGCGGGTCACGAACAGCACGCCGATGCTCTTGCCGTTGCACAGAAGCGGCAGCGCCGCCGCGGCGCCGATATTCGCCCTGATCGCGCCCTCACGCCACGCCAGCGAGCGGGGATCGTTCAAATAGTCGTTGCTGATGCAGAGCTTCTGGGTTCGGAACGCTTCGCCGCCGACGCCCGAGCCCTCCGGCGCGTCAGCTTCAGTGGTGATCTTGATCGCGCGCAGGCGCGCCACGTCGCCACCGCGCCCGGCGGCAAAGCGCAAGTGCTGACCGTCCGGCTCCACCAGGAACACGGCAACGGCCATGAAGTCCCCACTCGAAAACCCGGCGTCGCAGACCTTCTGGTACAGCTCGTCCGGCGATTTCGCGTAGAGGATCGCTTCATTGATGGCGCTCAACGCCGCAAAGGTGCGCGCGAGTGTCGTCGTCACGATCTCAACTCCCGGGCATTTCTGCCTTGTTGTCCCTGCCCTTTTTATCAACGGGGATCGCCTAAGTGGTGGTTATTGCCGCAATGAAACCGCCAATCAGAGTGAACGAGCAGCGAATGACCGTTGAAAAACGTGCGGGAATACCGTCGCGCGGAGGGAATCTTCGAGCAAAGGCGTGCTCTCTCACGAATCTGCAGCCCTGTATTGGTTTACGGGAGATTGATATCGCAGCTCCGCTTTGAGACGATGGCGTCCAACAAACCGCCCCGTTAAGCGGGCGAAAAGCCGAGGAAACGCCATGCCTGTCGTCAAGGCCGACCGCCTCACGCGCGTCAGCGCTGCGCTGCTCCGTGCTGCCGGCGCCTCCGAGGACGAAGCGGACGCCGTTGCGATCGGATGCGTCAACGCCAACCTGGCCGGGCATGACTCCCACGGCGTGATCGCGATTCCCTCCTATATCGACCGCATCAAGGCCGGACACATCGTTCCCGGCGCCGCCTGGACCATTGTCCAGGAATCACCGACCACGACCGTGATCGACGGCCATTGGGGTTTCGGCTTCCACGTCAACGCCAAGGCCATGGCGCTGACGATCGAAAAGGCAAGGACAGCGAACGTTGCCGCCTGTACCGTGTTCCGGCAGAGCCATGTCGGCCGCCTCGCCGCCTATCCGCTGATGGCGATGCGCGAGGGCATGATCGGGATTGCGACAGCCGACTCGGGCCGCTCACCGAAGCACGTCGCGCCGTTCGGCGGCAGGGCGGCGCGGCTCGGCACCAACCCGATCTCGATCGCAGTTCCGTCCGACCTCGAAACGCCGTTCTATCTGGACATGGCGACCTCGGCCGTGGCCGCCGGAAAGATCCAGCTCGCGGTCGCCCGCGGCGAGGAGATCCCCACCGGTTGGATCATCGATGCCGGGGGACGGCCCACCACCGATCCCACCCAATACCGCAAGGGCGGCGCGCTGCTGCCGCTGGGCGGCACCGAGGGCTACAAGGGCAGCGGGCTGGCCGCGATGGTCGAGGTGCTCTGCGGCCTTCTCACCGGTCTCGGCTTCGGCGTCGAGCCGACGGGACGGCACAATGACGGATGCTTCATGGCGGTGTTCAACGTCGCCGCATTCCGCCCGCTGAACGAGTTCAGGCGCGAGGTCGCGGAGTTCGCGCGCTACCTGAAATCGACACCGCCGTCGGAAGGCAGCAAGGGCGTCTATTATCCCGGCGAGATCGAGGGCCTGCGCGAACAGCAGCGTCGGCGCGACGGCATCGAAATCGAGGATGCGACCTGGGAGAAGCTGCGCACGCTGGCGCGCGACTACAGGCTCGACACCGTGCTTGATCTGTCCTGACACAATTCGGAGAACGGCATGAACCGGCAGATGGTCCTGGTCGGCTTCCTTCAGGCGCAGAACTGCACGAATCTGCCGAGCTCGTGGCGGCATCCGGACTCGCGCTCCGATTCGATGTCGGCGGATTATTATCAGGACATCGCGAAAATTCTCGAGGCCGGCAAGTTTCACATGGCCTTCTTCGACGATCGTCTGGCGATGCCGGACCGCTACGGCAATGACCACACCCACACCGTCGAATACGGTATCCGCTGCGTGAAGATGGATCCACTGATCGTGCTGAGCACGATGGGCATGGTCACCGACAAGCTCGGGCTCGGGGCGACCTGCTCGACCACCTACTACGAGCCCTTCGACGTCGCTCGCCGCTTTGCCACACTCGATCTGATGTCGGGCGGGCGCGCGGGCTGGAACGTCGTCACCTCGCTCAACGACGGCGAGGCGCTCAATATGGGGCGCGACTCCCATCCCGAACATGATTCCCGCTACGACAAGGCCGACGAATTCATGGAGGTGGTGCTCGGCCATTGGGACACCTGGGAAGACGGCGCCCTCATCATGGACAAAACGAGCGGCCGCTTTGCCGATCCGAGCAAGGTGAAGCGGCTCGACCATAAGGGCGCAAACTTCAAATCGCGCGGACCGTTCACCGTGCCGCGCTCGGATCAGGGCCACCCCCCGTGATCATCCAGGCCGGCGCATCCGGTCGCGGGCAGCGCTTTGCCGGACGATGGGGCGAAGTCATTTTCACCGCGGCCCGCAACCTCACGGCGGCCAAGGAAGGCTACGCGTCCGTGCGCAACGAGGCTGCCAAAGTCGGTCGCGATCCTGACGAGATGTTCCTCTGCAATCTGACGACGCCGGTGTGCGCGGCGACCAAGGCGGAAGCCGAAGACAGGATGGCGCTGATCAACAAGCTTCCGCTCGAGATCGATGCGCTGTCGCTGCTCGCCGAGGCGCTCAATTACGACTTCGCCTCCAAGGATCTCGACGCGCCGCTGACGACGGATGAACTGAAGAGCATGCAGGGTATTCTCGGCATCCGCGACGGCGTGCTGAAAAACTCCGGCAAGAGCAATCCGAGCGCGCGCGATTTCGTCACCTTCTCCGGCCGCGGCCAGGTGCAGGATGCCATGGTCGGCGGTCCCAGGGAGATCGCGGACAGACTGGAGGAAATGTTCGTCGAGCGCGGCTGCGACGGATTTGTGATTGCCGCCACCTATGTGCCCGGCTCCTATGCCGACTTCGTGCAGCATGTCGTGCCGGAGTTGCAGCGGCGCGGCCTGTTCCAGAAAGACTACCGCGGCAAGACGCTACGGGAAAATCTCGGCTTGAGGCGGCCTGCCGCCGGCGCCTGGAAGATAAAGCCGCGCGATGCCGCGGAATAAGACGAGGACACAACATGCGCTGGCTGACATTCACCGCCTCCGGCAAAACCTCCTGGGGCCTGATCGAGGGCGACCAGGTGATCGCGATCGAGGGCGACCCCTTTGGCGAATGGCAGCGGACGTCGCGCACGCATCCGCTGTCGAACGTGAAGATCGAGCTGCCGCTGATCCCGCGCACCTTCTATTGCGTCGGGCTGAACTATCTGAAGCATCTGAAGGAAGCTGCCGACAAGGCCGGCACGGTCCCGGCCGTGCCTGATCGTCCCGAGATCGGCTACCGCGCCCAGAACGCGCTGATCGCGCATGACGAGAACGTCGTGATCCCGTCCTTTGCGACGGAGAAGATCCACTATGAGGGCGAGCTCGCCGTCGTCATCGGCAGGAAGGTGAAGCACCTCACCGAGCAGAACGCGATGGACTGCATATTCGGCTACACCATCGGCAACGATGTCAGCGAGCGCTCCTGGCAGAAGGCCGACCGCAGCCTGTGGCGCTCGAAGAATGCCGACACGTTCAAGCCGATGGGCCCGTGGATCGAGACCGAGGCCGATCTTGCCGGGATGGAGACCATCGTCCGCGTCAATGGCAGGGAGACCAACCGCTTCCACACCAACGATATGATCTTTGGCGTGGTGGCGTTCCTGGTCGAGTTGACCAAGTATTTTACGCTGTGGCCTGGCGATGTGATCTGGATGGGGACGGACGGCGCCTCGCCTGATATCAAGCATGGCGATGTCGTCGAGATCGAGATCACCGGTATCGGGACGTTGCGCAACCGGTTTGTGCGAGAGGGACAGCCGATCAGCTCGCGCCGCCCGATCGGCTCTTCACATGATCGATGAAGGCGCGCAGCTTCGGCATGATTTGGCGATGGCCCGGATAATACAGGAATACACCCGGCGTCATCGGCGAGAATGGCTCCAGCACGCGGACGAGCTTGCCTGCCGCGATGGCGCCGGTCGCCAATGGTGCGGGCACCTGCGCAAGACCCACACCTTCGATGGCGGCGCCGAGCATCGTGGGAAAATCATAGGCGATGAAAGGACCCGACACCGCAATCTCGACCGAACGGCCGTTGTCGCTGAGCGACCATGATGCGAGTGCGCCGTTCGATCGGCGCAATCGCAAGCAGGCGTGCAGACGCAAATCGTCCGGATGCTCGGGGCGGCCGGAACGGGCAAGGTAAGCAGGACTGCCGACGACGATGAGCGGTAGCGGCTTGGTCAGGCGCACTGCAATCATGTCAGGGGTGATGAACTGGCCCATCCTGATGCCGGCATCAAAGCCTCCGGCCGCGAGGTCGACCAGCTCCTCGCTGGCAGCCAGCTCCACCTCGATCTCCGGATAGGCCTCGCAGAACGAGGCGATCAGCGGCTCCAGCAGAATCGGGACGACCGAACGCGGCACGGTCAGGCGCAGCAACCCGGCCGGCCTCTGACCCAGCTCGCGCGCCGCCCCGCTTGCTGCGACCAGTTCCTCAAAGGCCGGTCTTGCGCGCTCGAAGAATCTTTCGCCGGCTTCGGTCAGGCCAACGCTGCGGGTGGTGCGGATGAAGAGCGCAGCCCCGACACGCGCCTCGAGCGACCGCACCGCCTGACTGATCGCCGACGGCGTCACGCCAAGTTCGGCGGCCGCCCGCCGGAAACTGCGATGCTGGGCGACGCTGAGGAACGCCTCGACACCGTCGAGCGCACCCTGCCTGACTGTGAAGTTCTGCTTCATAGCCCGTGAACATTATCGCGAATAGTCACCCACGGAAAGACGCTCTACATCCGGATTGCAAATGAGCCGCACCGGAGAAGCGAAACCGATGAAGGCAATCCGCAACGCCGTCCTGACACTCGCCCTCACATTGACAGGTGTTACCGCCATGACCGAACCATCCGCCGCCCAAGCACAAGCGCCGTCACCCACGACCACCGGGGTCATGGTCATCCTGACCGCCAAGCCCGGCATCACGAGGGAGCAAATCATGGCCGTGATGCCTGATGAAATCAGGCAGACCGTCCAGCTCTATCTCACCGGAAAAGTCCGTGAATGGTATTCGCGGTCCGACGGCCGCGGCGCCGTCTTCCTGCTCGATGCCAGGGATGTCGCCGAGGCTCACGCCACCATGGATGCGCTGCCGCTCGCGAAGCAGGACCTCATCGACCACGAATACATCGCCGTCGGCCCGCTCATGCCGCTCCGCCTGCTCATGACGAAACCCTGACCGGCCGCAGGCCTCCCCCATCCGACCTGACGAACCCTCGCAAGGACATCCGAACGTGCCACCGGACTTCAACCTTCCATTCGTTCTCAGTGTCGCAGGCGCCTTGCTGACAAGCGCGGTGGTGGCGTCTGTCTATGTTTGGCCCTTTGTGCGTGCGATGCCGCGCCACGATGCCCTGAGGCTCCTCGCGGCTTTCCACGCGTTCCGCTTCCTGGGGATGAACTTCATGGTGGCCGGGTTCGTCTCCCCGGAGTTGAACCCGGATTTCGCCCGCGAAGTCGGATGGGGAGATCTCGTCGCCGCCACACTCGCACTGATCTCAATGGCAGCGCTGTCCAGGCGATGGTCGATCGCCGTTCCCCTGGTCTGGATCTTCAACATCTGGGGCACGCTCGATCTCCTGAATGCGTATTACGTCGGCGCGACGCAGATTCAGAGCCCCGGCCTGTTCGGCGCCGGCATTTATATCCCGGCCCTTTACGTGCCTTTGCTGCTGGTCGGCCATGTCCTTGTCTTCATGCTTCTGCTGAAGCCGGACCGGCAGCACCGAGATCGTGACGCAACCGCCTGAAGGAATGCCGATGAACAGCAGCAGCATTTCCGCCGGCGTGGTTGCGCCACATCCCGCCCGGCTCAGCCTGATCTACGCCGCCGTGTTTACGATCCTGTGGACCTGGTTGATCTACGCGTTGCCCGCACTTCCCGAAAGCGGGGTGCCGGCCCTGGGGGTTCGGCTGATCTCTTACGGCCTCCTCGCGCTCGGCTTATGGCTCGGCCTCGAACGCACGTCATTGACGCCGAAACAGCGCCAGGCGAGTTGGCTGTCCATCATGATTCCATTCACGCTATGGGCCACCGCAGCCTGGACAGCCGCCATCGACGGTGCGTTCCGCGCAGGTGCGTCCTCCCTTCCGCTGCTTCCCGCGGCGATGCTGCTGCCGGTGATCGTGGGCGCTCCCGTGCTGCTGATGTCGAAACGGATCGGACAGCTGCTCGACGCCATGCCGGCCACGTGGCTCATCGCCCTTCAGCTTTACCGCATCTTCGGCAGCCAATGGCTTGCCTATTGGCTGGGAGGGTCGCTGCCGGGCTCTGGGCATTGCCGGCAGGAACAGGCGATGTGCTCACGGGCCTTTTCGCCATACCCGCGGCGATTGCCGTCGCAAGCGGAACGGCGGAGGGACGGCGCGCGGCGATCCTTTGGAATGTCCTCGGCCTTGCGGATTTCGCCGTCGCGATCACCTTGGGGATGATCATGTCGCCTGGCCCGTTTCAGCTGATCATGCCGCAGGGTCCGAGCATGGCTGTCGATAGCTTTCCGAATGTGCTGACGCCCGCTTTCGTGGTGCCAAGCTCGATCCTGCTGCACGCCCTGTCGCTGCGCCAGCTATTCCGTCGCCGCACCGCCGAGACGGTGTGAATGACGGCTGGGCGCGAACGAAGCATCCTCAAAACGGCAGCGCAACGCCGGTCTTGATTTCCTTCAGGACGACGTTGCTGCGGACGTAGCGGATGCCGGGGATGCGGAACATGAACTCGTCGAGGAAGCGGTTGTAGGCGACCATGTCCTGCACGACGACGCGCAAATGATAGTCCGCATCGCCCGTGGTCGCAAAACACTCCAGCACCTCGCGGCGCGTGGTGACGCGAGACACGAACTCGTCGACGAATTTGGCATCGTGCCGCTCCAGCGAGACGTGGAGGATGGCGGACATCGCGAAGCCCGCCTGCTCGCGCGCGACCAGTGCGGCATAGCCGCGGATGACGCCGCTGTCCTCGAGCGCGCGCACCCGGCGCCAGCAGGCCGAGGTCGACATGCCGACCTCATCGGCGAGCTGCTGGTTGGTGGCGCGGCCGTCCTTCTGGAGATGCGCGAGAATCCGCATGTCCTGATCTTCAATCATCGGGAGCCCTCAAATCGGTTAACTCTACCAGATTTCGGCTTTACGAGCAAAACCTCACCGATTTTATGCCCTGTCTGGGGATAGATAGGTAAGACCTACCAGCGCCCTGGGCTTACCCTGCGTCTATTCGGCAGGATGCCGCGCGAGGTCTGCCATGGACGCCATTCCGTCACTCGACGCCTACGAACTCTCCGACCGCTACGATCGCGCGGAGGGCCGCGTCTTCCTCACGGGCACGCAAGCGATTGTCCGCATCGCGCTCGACCAGGTCAGGCGCGACCGCGCTGCGGGCCTCAAGACGGCCGGCTTCATCTCGGGCTATCGCGGCTCGCCGCTCGGCGGCATCGATCTCGAACTCTGGCGCATCCAGCAGCGGTTGAAGCAGGACCGCATCGAATTCCTGCCCGCGGTGAACGAGGATCTCGCCGCGACTGCTGTGCTCGGCTCGCAGCAGGTCGAGACCCAAGCCGACCGTGAGGTCGATGGCGTGTTCGGTCTTTGGTACGGCAAGGGCCCCGGCGTCGATCGCTCCGGCGACGCGCTCAAGCACGGCAATGCCTACGGCTCCTCGCCGCATGGCGGCGTGCTGGTGGTCGCCGGCGACGACCATGGCTGCGTCTCCTCCTCGATGCCGCACCAGTCCGACGTCGCCTTCATGAGCTGGTTCATGCCGACGCTGCACCCCGCAAGCGTCAGCGAATATCTCGAATTCGGCGAATACGGCTACGCGCTGAGCCGCTTCTCCGGCATGTGGGTCGGCTTCAAGGCGATCTCGGAGATCGTGGAGTCAGGCGCATCAGTCGCGCTGCGCCCGCGGCGCGCCTTCCGCACGCCCGACTTCACGGCGCCGCCGGGCGGCCTGCACTATCGCTGGCCCGACCTGCCGGGCCCGCAAATCGAGGAACGGCTGGAGGCGAAGAAGCACGCGGTCTACGCCTTCGCCAAGGCCAATCCGATCGATCGCCACATCTACGACGTCCCGAACGCCACCTACGGCATCGTCACCACCGGGAAGGCGCATCTCGATCTGATGGAAGCGTTGCGGCTGATGGGGCTCGACGAAGCCGCCTGTCGCCGCATCGGCATCGACGTCTACAAGGTCGGCCTGGTCTGGCCCTTGGCGCTGCACGACGCCATGGATTTCGTGAAGGGCAAGCGCGAGATCCTCGTGGTCGAGGAGAAGCGCGGCATCATCGAGAGCCAGTTCAAGGAATATTTCTACGACTATCCCGGCGCAAAGCCGGAGCGCATGGTCGGCAAGCACGACGAAACCGGTGCGCGGTTGATTTCGTGGATCGGCGAGCTGTCACCCCGTGCGCTGGCTGGCGTGCTCGCGCGCCGGCTCGATCCGATGTTCCCGGGCCTCAATCTTGCCGCACGCGCGGCCGCGCTGTTGCCCGAGGCCGCCCGCACGATCAACGTATCAGGCGCGACGCGCACGCCGTATTTCTGCTCAGGATGTCCGCACAACACATCGACAAAGGTGCCCGAGGGCTCGAGGGCGCTGGCCGGCATCGGCTGCCATTTCATGGCGAGCTGGATGGACCGCGAGACCTCGTCGCTGATCCAGATGGGCGGCGAAGGCGTGAACTGGGCGGCCTCGTCGCGATTTACCGGCCGCAAGCACGTGTTCCAGAATCTCGGCGAAGGCACCTATTATCATTCCGGCTCGATGGCGATCCGCCAGGCGATCGCGGCCAAGGCCAACATCACCTACAAGATCCTGTTCAACGACGCCGTCGCCATGACCGGCGGCCAGCCGGTCGACGGCCCCGTCAGCGTGCATGCGATCGCACACAGCGTGAGGGCCGAAGGCGTCGCGCGCATCGCACTGGTGTCGGACGATCCCACGCAATTCCTGTCAGCGGATCTGCCTGATGGCGTCACCATTCATCCGCGCGAGGAGATGGACACCGTGCAGCGCGAGCTGCGCGGGGTCGCCGGCGTCTCGGTCCTGATCTATCAGCAGACCTGCGCCACCGAAAAGCGACGCCGCCGCAAGCGCGGCGAGATGGCCGATCCCAAGCGCTTTGCCTACATCAACGATCTCGTCTGCGAAGGCTGCGGCGACTGCTCGGTCGAGTCCAACTGCCTCAGCGTCGAACCGAAGGAGACGCCGTTCGGCCGCAAGCGCCGGATCAATCTCTCGGCCTGCAACAAGGACTTTTCCTGCCTCAACGGCTTTTGCCCGAGCTTTGTCACCGTCGAAGGCGCCACACGCCGGAAGAAGAGTGCGAGCCAGATCGACGCGATCGGCCACGCGGCTACGCTTCCCCTGCCGCTCCCCACAACACTCGACCGGCCCTACGATCTACTTGTCACCGGCGTCGGCGGCACCGGCGTGATCACGGTCGGCGCGCTGATCGGGATGGCCGCGCATCTCGAACGCCGAGGCGTCTCGGTGCTCGACTTTACCGGCTTTGCGCAGAAATTCGGGCCCGTCCTGAGCTACATCCGGCTGGCCGCCAGCGCCGAAGCGCTGCATCAGGTTCGCATCGATCAGGGCGCGGCCGATGCGCTGATCGGCTGCGATCTCGTCGTCAGTTCCTCGCCCAAGGCATCCGGCACCTATCGCCGCGGCACCCGTGCCGCTATCAACACGGCGGAAATGCCGACCGGAGACGTTGTACGATTCCGCGACGCCGATCTCGCTTCGCCTGCCCGCCTGCGTGCGATCCGCCAGGTCATCGGGAACGACAATCTCGACAGCATCAACGCCAACCTGCTTGCCGAACAGCTGCTCGGCGACGCCGTCTACGCGAACATCATCATGCTCGGCTTTGCCTGGCAGCGCGGCCTGGTGCCGGTCTCGCTGCAAGCGCTGCTGCGCGCGGTCGAGCTCAATGGAGTCGCGGTCGAGCGCAACAAGCAGGCTTTTGCCTGGGGCCGTATCGCCGCCGCTGATCCCGATTTTCTGCCGAAGGCCAACGACCCGTCAAGGGCCGAGACGCTCGATCAGATGATCGCCCGCCGCGCCGACTTTCTCGCGGCCTATCAGAACGAAGCCTACGCGGCGCGCTACCGCGCACTCGTCGCGAAAGTTCGGAATGCCGAAGCAGGGCTCAACAGCGAGGCACTCACCGAGGCGGTTGCACGCGCCCTGTTCAAGCTGATGGCGTACAAGGACGAATATGAGGTGGCACGCCTGCACATGCAGAGCGGCTTCCTCGATGAGCTGAAGCGCGAATTCGAGGACGGCTTCAGCGTCCAGTATCATCTCGCGCCGCCGTTCCTGCCGGCTGGCCAGGACGCACGCGGCCGCCCGCGGAAGCGCGCTTTTGGCCAGTGGATCCAGATGCCGCTGGCGGTGCTAGCGCGGCTCAAGATCCTGCGCGGGACGCCATTCGATCCGTTCGGCTATTCCGCCGAGCGCCGCGCGGAACGCGAGCTGATCGCCTGGTACGAGGCCTTGATCGACGTGATACTCGCCAGGCTCGAGACCGCGCCTCTGACGGATCTTGCGGCCATTGCCGCAGCGCCGATGGACATTCGCGGCTACGGGCCGGTGAAGGACGCCGCAATCGCGAAGGTCAAAGCCGAGGTCGAGTCCTTGCTGGCGCAGCCATCGGATGCCCGAGCAGCCTGAGACGTGCGTCGACGAAAATAGGGACATCCACCGCGCCCCAGCCGAGGTAAGCTGGGGTGATCACCTTCGACGGGGGAACCTCATGCAACGCAGAACCGTTTCGCTGAATTCAACCATCGCCAGCCTCATCCTGTCTACCGCCGCTCTACCGACAACCGCCGTTGCGCAACAGGCGCTCGATCTCGACCAGCTGACGATGACGCAGGCCGCGGCCGACATCTGCGCAGGCAAGGTCACCAGCAAGGCGCTGACATCGGCAACGCTTGACCGCGCCAGGGCCAATCCCAATCTCAACGCCTTCATCACCCTGGATGAGGCGGGCGCCATGAAGGCCGCCGAGGCCTTTGATGCGCGGCGCAGGAAGCGGCCGTGTCCGCCGCTTGGTGGCGTGCCGCTCGTGATCAAGGACAATATCGAGGTGGCGGGGCTGCCCTCCAGCGCCGGCACGCCGGCACTGAAGAGCTTCAGTGCCGAACAAGGACGCGCCCGTCGCGGCGAGGTTGCGCGCAGCCGGCGCGATCATCATCGGCAAGACCAACATGCACGAGCTGGCCTTCGGCATCTCCGGATACAATGCGGGCTTCAAAACCCGGCACCGAGCCCGGCGTCCGCAACGCCTATGACAACAGCAAGATCGCGGGCGGCTCCTCCTCCGGAACCGCAGCCGCGATCGGCGCCCGGATCGCGACCGCAGGCCTTGGCACCGACACCGGCGGATCGGTCAGGATTCCCTGCGCGCTCAACGGTTGCGCATCGCTGCGGCCGACCGTCGGGCGCTATCCGCAGGAGGGCATCGCGCCGATCTCCCATACCCGCGATACCGCGGGCCCGATGGCCGCGACCATGACGGACGTGGCGGCGCTCGACCGTGTCATCGCCGGCGGCAACACGATCACACCTGCCGATCTGAAGCAGGTTCGCGTCGGCGTCGTGAAAGCGATGCAGGCCAATCTCGACGACGATACCGATGCCGCCTTCAAAGGGGCGATCGACAAGCTCAAGTCGCAAGGTGTCACCGTGGTCGATGTCGAGATGCCGCAACTCGCAGAACTCAACGGCAAGGTGAGTTTTCCCGTGGCAATCTATGAGGCCAACGCGGACATGGTCGCTTATCTCAAGCATACCGGCACCGGCCTCACGATCGAGGCCCTGGCCAAGCAAATTGCGAGTCCCGATGTGAAAGGCACCTATGATGGCCTGGTGATCCCGCACAAATTGCCCGGCCCGGACAACACGGTCGTTGACGGCAAGCCGGCCTATGACGCGGCGATCAAAACGGCCCGCCCGGCGCTCCAGGCGCTCTACCGCGACACGTTCGCGAAGAACAAGCTCGACGCCATCGCTTTCCCAACCACGCCGAAAGTCGCGATCGACTCGAACCCCGATTCCAGCAGCCTGCCTAATTTCCTGCTCTTCATCCAGAACACCGATCCCGGCAGCAATGCCGGTGTGCCCGGCATCCAGATCCCGATCGCGCTAGGCGCTTCCAGCAAGCTGCCGGTTGGTCTCGAACTCGATGGGCCCGCCGCAAGCGATCGCCGCCTGCTCGCGATCGGAATGGCGATGGAGAAGGTATTCGGCCGCCTGCCGCCACCGACGCGTTAGGCTAGTCGTTGCGGCATGACCTGCGTCACCAGCGTCGCATCACGGCGGGCCAGACGAAGGACGCGCAAGCCTGGCGGGCAAACCGGAGCAGGGGAACCGAGTTCAGGATTTCCCGCGTCAGGCGTACGGATTGATCAGCTTCTGCTGCTCGGCGCTGTGATGCACGAGCATGTCGATGAAGGTCCGGACCTTCGCCGACAGATGATGGCGATGCGGATAGACCGCGTTCATCGACATCTCGACCGGCCGGTATTCCGGTAGCAGGCGCACCAGGCGGCCGGAATCGAGATCGTCACCGACCAAAAATCCCGCCGCGAGGCTGACGCCTGCGCCTTGCAACGCCGCCTCACGCAGGGCTTCGCCACTGTTGGTGATCAGATTGCCGGAGACGCGCACCGAGGCTGGCGTTCCCTTGCGGTCGAAGAAGCGCCACTCGTCGAAGGGGTAGTTGATGTGGCGCACGCAATTGTGCCCGGCAAGCTCTTCGAGGGTCTGCACGCGCCCATGCGCCTCGATATAGGAATGCGAGCAGCACAGCACGTGCCGCCAGGTCGCTAGGCTCCGCACGATCAGGCTGGAGTCGGGCGGCGCGATCATACGCAATGCGAGATCGAAGCCTTCCTCGATCAGGTCGACATTGGTCTCGCCCATGCGGAGATCGACCTTGACTTCGGGATAGGTCGCGAGGAATTCGACCATCACGGGCGCGACGAACGGGACCATGTGGGTGGCGGTGTGAATGCGCAACGTGCCGCGCGGCGTCGATTGCAGCGCGCCGGCGATGTCGTCAGCCTGTTCGAGATCGGTGAGGATCTGCGCCGAGCGATCGTAATAGGCCTTGCCGATTTCGGTGAGGCTCACTTTTCGCGTGGTGCGGTTCAGAAGCCGCACGCCGAGCCGGTCTTCCAGCGCCTGGACATGGTTGCTTACCATTGTCGTCGACATGTTGAGGCGGCGGGCGGCGGCAGAGAAGCCGCCGTTTTCGACCACGCGGACGAAGGCCGTGAGGCTGGTGAAGCGGTCCATGGCTCGAAGCTCCGATTATCCGCCATTGCTGGATAATGCTTCCATCAATTCCGGGATTATCACAACGGCCGGGACAACGCATCTTGCAGCCGTCAAGCAGCGCACTGTTCGAAACAGGCGCATGGAAATTCCGAGGGTGCGATATGTCGAACGCGGCCTATATTACTGAAACAACTGACGAAATTAACCTAAAACCGTCCCGCCGGGCGATCAAGCGGGCGGCCCTCGCGCTGGCTCTGGCGCTCGGCGTCGCTGCCGCCGGCGACTTTGGCTACAATTACCTGACCACCGGCCGCTACCTGGAATCGACCGACGACGCCTATGTGAAGGCCGATTCCACCATCATCGCCCCGAAGGTGTCGGGTTATATCGCCAAGGTCCTGGTCGGCGACAACGAGAAGGTCAAAGCCGGCCAGGTGCTGGCCAGGATCGACGACCGCGACTTCAAGGCAGCGCTTGGCCAGGCCCGCGCCGACGTCGCCGCCGCCGAAGCTTCGGTCCGCAACCTCGATGCCCAGCTCGAGCTGCAACAGCCTGTCATCGAGCAGAGCACCGCCGACGTCACCGCGGCCGAGGCCAATCTGAAATTCGCGCAGGAAGAGCGCGCCCGCTACGACGAGCTCATGAAGTCCGGCTCCGGGACGATCCAGCGCGCGCAGCAGACTGACGCGGCGCTCCGCGCCAGCAACGCGCAATTGCAGCACGCCAAATCGGGCCTGCTGGCTGCGCAGCGCAAGGTCGACGTGCTGACCACCCAGCGTGCGCAGGCCACGGCGCAGCTCGATCGCGCTCGCGCCGTCGCGGATCAGGCTGAACTGAACCTGTCCTATACCGAGATCACCGCACCTGTTGACGGAACGATCGGCGCCCGCTCCTTGCGCGTCGGACAGTACGTGCAGGCCGGCACGCAATTGATGGCAGTGGTTCCGCTCGACGCGGTCTACGTCGTCGCAAATTTCAAGGAAACCCAGCTCACGCATGTGCGCGCGGGCCAGCCGGTCGAGCTGCATGTCGACAGTTTCCGCAATCGCACGCTGCACGGTCATGTCGATAGCCTTTCGCCGGCCAGCGGACTTGAATTCGCGCTGCTGCCTCCCGACAATGCCACGGGCAATTTCACCAAGATCGTGCAGCGCGTGCCGGTGAAGATCGTGCTTGACGATCACAGCCTCACCGGCCTGCTGCGCCCCGGCATGTCGGCGGTGCCGACGGTCGATACCAAGGCGACCGTGGTGGCCGAGCGCGAGACCGCGAGGCGCGTTGCCGACAATTCGCCGCGTGCGAACGGCGGCTGACCCGGAACGTGGCAGGATCATCAAGTCTAGCCGGATGATCCTTCCCGGGCTTCCGGGATTATCGAAACCATCCGCCTAATGCATGCTGTCTCCGTATCCGAGACGAGGCTTCCATGAGCACGCTTCAATCGACCCTCGACGCCGCTTCCGCCACCGATCTCCCTGCCCCGGCTGCTGCTCCCGCCACGCCTGTTGTCTCTGCCAGAACGTGGATCGCGGTGATCGGCGCCACGCTCGGCGCGTTCATGGCGGTGCTGAACATCCAGATCGTCAACGCCTCGCTCGCCGACATCCAGGGCGCGATCGGCGCCGGTATCGACGACGGCGGCTGGATCTCGACCTCCTATCTGATCGCCGAGATCGTGGTGATCCCACTCTCGGGATGGCTCGCGCAGGTGTTCTCGATCCGGATCTATCTGTTGACCAACGCGGTGCTGTTCCTGCTGCTGTCCGCGGCCTGCGCGCTGGCGCAGGACCTGCCACAGATGATCGTGCTGCGCGCCGTGCAGGGCTTTACCGGCGGCGTGCTGATCCCGATGGCGTTCACGCTGATCATTACCCTGCTGCCGCGTGCCAAGCAGCCGGTCGGCCTTGCGCTGTTCGCGTTGTCGGCGACGTTCGCGCCGGCGATCGGCCCGACCATCGGCGGCTATCTCACCGAAAATCTCGGCTGGCAATACATCTTCTACGTCAATCTCGTGCCCGGCGCGATCATGGTCGGCATGCTCTGGTATGCGCTCGACGCCAAACCGATGAAGCTGTCGCTGCTCGCGGAAGGCGACTGGGCCGGCATCATCACCATGGCGATCGGCCTGTCCGCACTGCAGACCGTGTTGGAGGAAGGCAACAAGGACGATTGGTTCGGCTCGCCCTTCATCGTCAAGCTCAGCGTGATCGCAGCCGTCGCACTGACCGCCTTCCTGATCATCGAGCTCACCGTGAAGAAGCCGTTGTTGAACCTGCGCCTGCTGGTCCGCCGCAATTTCGGCTTCGGCATGCTCGCGAATTTCCTGCTCGGCATTGCGCTGTACGGCTCGGTGTTCATCCTGCCGCAATATCTGTCACGCATCCAGGGCTACAATGCCGAGCAGATCGGCACTGTGCTGGCCTGGACCGGATTGCCGCAGCTCGTGCTGATCCCGCTGGTGCCGCGCCTGATGCAGAAGTTCGACGCGCGGGTCATCATCGGCGTCGGCTTCGTGCTGTTCGCGGGGTCGAATTTCATGAACATCTTCATGACCAGCGACTATGCCGCCGACCAGCTGCTGTGGCCCAATGTCGTCCGTGCCGTCGGGCAGGCGCTGGTCATGGCGCCGCTCTCGGCGGTCGCGACCTCAGGCATCGAGCCGGAGAATGCGGGTTCGGCGTCCGGCCTGTTCAACATGATGCGCAACCTCGGCGGCGCCGTCGGCATCGCGCTGCTCCAGACCGTGCTGACCAAGCGGGAGCAGTATCACTCCAACGTGCTGATGCAGTCGGTCTCGCTGTTCGAGCAGGCCACCCGCACACGGCTGGAACAGCTTACGCAATATTTCATGAATCACGGCGTGCTGGACCGTGCGGATGCCGCGCATCGTGCCTATGTCGCGATCGGCCATATCGTGCAGAAGCAGGCTTATATCCTCGCCTTCAGCGACACGTTCTATCTGCTCGGAATGGCGCTGATCGTGGCCCTGATCGCCGTGCTCTTCCTGAAGAAAGCTGGCCATACGTCGGCCGGCGGCGCCCACTGATCCCTCAACTAGCAAGGAGAACGACCATGAAACCCCGCATGAATTTCTACCAGGCCGCCCCCGATACGATGAAGGCGCTGATGGCATTGGAAGAGCAGATCCAGTCCACCGGACTCGAGAAATCGCTGATCGAGCTCGTCAAGATCCGGGCCTCGCAGATCAACGGTTGCGCCTTCTGCATCAACATGCACACCGAGGATGCGCGCAAGCGCGGCGAGACCGAGCAGCGCATCTATCTGCTCAACGCCTGGCGCGAGTCCCCGCTCTATACCGATCGCGAGCGCGCCGCGCTGGCCTGGACTGAATCCGTGACGTTGATTGCGGAGACGCACGCGCCCGACGACGTTTATGAGCAGGTTCGCGCCCAGTTCTCCGATGCCGAGACGGTCAACCTGACCGCGCTGATCGGCGCGATCAACGCCTGGAACAGGCTGGCGATCGCGTTCCGCTCGGTTCATCCGGTGAAGGTGAAGGCGTCGGTGGCGTAGGCGACAGGAACAGATCTGTAGGGTGGGCGAAGCGAAGCGTGCCCACGGCTTTTCAGCGAACTGGAGAGGTGGTGGGCACGGCGCAACAGCGCGTTTGCCCACCCTACCGCAGCCGAGTATGCGGCCTAAACCGCCGTCGCCTTGGCGAACTCCACATAGATCTCGCGCAGCCGCGTGGCCATCGGGCCGGGCTTGCCGTCGCCAATCTTCTTGCCGTCGATCGCGACCACGGGCTGCACGAACAACGAGGCCGAGGTGGCGAAGGCTTCCTTGGCGGCCAGGGCCTCCTCAACCGTGAAGGACCGTTCCTCGACGCGGAGCTGGCGCTCTTCGGCGAGAGCGACGACCGCCTTGCGGGTGCAGCCCGGCAGGATCGCATTGGAGTTCCTGCGGGTGACGATGACGTCATCCTTGGTGAGGATGAAGGCCGAGGACGAACCACCTTCGGTGACATAACCGTC
Source organism: Bradyrhizobium sp. USDA 4472 (assembly GCF_054058595.1). Classification (NCBI taxonomy): domain Bacteria; kingdom Pseudomonadati; phylum Pseudomonadota; class Alphaproteobacteria; order Hyphomicrobiales; family Nitrobacteraceae; genus Bradyrhizobium; species Bradyrhizobium sp. USDA 4472. The sequence goes on along the minus strand of NZ_JBSSAM010000001.1, from coordinate 3,590,960 downwards.
TTCCAGCATCCAGGCTTCGCCGGCGCCGGCTTCCGCCGCGGCCTGCTTTGCCAGCACTTGCGCCAGCAGCGCGACGCTCTTGATGTCGCGGCGTTCCCAGCGGATGTCGGGCACGGTGATGACGTTGATGCCGGTCTTCGCAGATTCTGAGTTGATGATGTCCTTTTCCGAGGTGAACATCACCAGGCTCGATACGATTTCGCCCTTGGGGAAGGCGAAATCACGGCCCTTGTCGGCGCCGCGCGTGACCTGGAGATAGACGAGGCCGCTCACCAGCTTGTTGCGGGCAATCAGCTCCTTCTGCAGCTCGGTGATGCGCTCGACCGTCTCCGGCAGCTTCAGCTTGATCTCGCCGACCGAGCGCTCCAGCCGCGCCAGATGCGAGGCGTTGTCGACCAGCTTGCCGTCGAGCACGGCCGAAACCTCGTAGATGCCGTCGGCAAACAGGAAGCCGCGGTCGAGCACCGAGATTTTCGCGTCCGAAAGCGGGACGAATGAGCCGTTGACGTAGGCGATCGAATCCAAGGCGGGTCTCCAGCAAAAAGGGATGTGGCGCCTTATACGCCAGTTGCGGCAAGCGATCACCCCTCGTTTCGTCATTCCGGGGCGGCGCGCAGCGACGAGCCCGGAATGACGTTGGAAATCAGTGCGACAAAATCTTGGACAAGAACTTCTGTGCGCGGTCGCTGCGGGGCTTGCCAAAGAAATCGTCCTTCAGCGCGTCCTCGACGATCTCGCCGCGGTCCATGAAGATCACGCGATTGGCGACCTTGCGGGCAAAGCCCATCTCATGGGTCACGACCATCATGGTCATGCCTTCACGGGCGAGATCGACCATGACGTCGAGTACCTCGCTGATCATTTCAGGATCGAGCGCCGAGGTCGGCTCGTCGAACAGCATCGCGATCGGATCCATGGCGAGAGCGCGCGCAATGGCGACGCGCTGCTGCTGGCCGCCGGAGAGCTGCGCTGGAAATTTCTTCGCATGCTCCTTCAGGCCGACGCGATCGAGCAGGGCCATGCCTTTGGTCATCGCCTTGTCGTGCGCCCGGCCCAGCACCTTCTCCTGGGCCAGGCAGAGATTGTCGATGATTTTCAGATGCGGAAACAGCTCGAAATGCTGGAACACCATGCCGACGCGCGAACGCAGCTTCGGCAGATCGGTCTTGGGGTCGTTGACCTTGACGCCGTCGATGCTGATGTCGCCCTTCTGGAACGGCTCCAGTGCGTTGACGCATTTGATGAGCGTCGACTTGCCCGAACCGGACGGGCCGCACACCACCACCACCTCGCCCTTGGCGACGCTCGTGGTGCAATCGGTCAGCACCTGGAAGGTCGGGCTGTACCATTTATCGACGTGGCTGATTTCGATCATGACGGGCCCTAGCGAAGGATGGCGATGCGCGACTGCAGGCGGCGGACGCCGTAGGACGCGATACAGGAAATGGTGAAGTAGACGACGGCAGCAAACAGGTACATCTCGACCAGACGACCGTCACGCTGCGCGACCTTGCTGGCAGCGCCGAGGAAATCGGTGATCGACAGCACGTAGACCAGCGAGGTGTCCTGAAACAGGACGATGGTTTGCGTGATCAGCACCGGCAGCATGTTGCGGAACGCCTGCGGCAGCACGACGTAGCGCATGGTTTGCGCGTAAGTCAGGCCGAGCGCGCTGGCCGCGGCCGGCTGTCCCCGCGAGATCGACTGGATGCCGGCGCGCATGATCTCGGAGAAATAGGCGGCCTCGAACATGATGAAGGTGATGAGCGAGGACGCGAACGCACCGACGCTGATCGGCCGCGAGGCGCCGGTCAGCCACTGTCCGATATAGGGCACCAGGAAGTAGAACCAGAAGATCACCAGGACCAGCGGCAGCGAGCGCATGAAGTCGACATAGAGGCCGGCGATCCGCCCGAGGGTCTTGTAGCCCGACAGCCGCATCAGCGCGAGCGCCGTGCCGAAAACCAGGCCGCCGAGCGCGGACAGCGCCGTCAACAACAACGTGAAGCTCATGCCCTCATAGAACAGATAGGGCAGCGCGCGGATGATGACATCGAAATCGAAATTGCCGAACATCGCGCTATTTCCCCGTGATGTAGCCGGGGATCGCGACGTAGCGCTCGAGGAAGCGCATCGCGGTCACGACGACGGCGTTGACGAGGAGATACAGAAGGGTGGCGGCGGTGAAGGCCTCGAACACCTGGAACGAGAATTCCTGCATCGAGCGCGCCTGTCCGGTCAACTCGAGCAGGCCGATGGTGATGGCGACCGCCGTGTTCTTGATGGTGTTGAGGAACTCGGAGGTCAGCGGCGGCAAGATGATGCGAAACGCCATCGGCAACAGCACGTAGCGATAGGCCTGCACCGTCGTCAGCCCGAGCGCAGTGGCGGCCATCTTCTGCCCGCGCGGCAGCGATCCGATGCCGGCCTGCAATTGCACCGCGACGCGCGCCGACATGAAGAAGCCGATGCCGATCGCCGCGGTCCAGAACGGCGCATTCGGCAATTGCTTCAGCCAGAGGCCGGCCGATTTCGGCAGCAGCTCCGGCAGCACGAAGAACCACAGGAACAGCTGCACCAGCAGCGGCATGTTGCGGAAGAATTCGACGTAAGCGAAGCCGAACCAGCTGGCGGCTCTCGACGGCAGCGTGCGCAGCACGCCGACCACCGAGCCGGTGACCAGCGCGATGATCCAGGCCAGCAGCCCGGTTTCAAGAGTCAGCTCCAGTCCCGACAACAACAGGTCGAGATAGGTGCCGGTCCCCATCGGGTTCGGCTGGAAAAAAATTCCCCAGTTCCAATGGTAGTTCACGTGTCCCCCGCGCGAACGCGCCCTTCAGAGATGGTCGTTGGGCTTCCATGCAAATGTCCGACCACTCTGGTGTCAAGAGTGGTCGGACATGATCCCGACCGCAAGGTCGAGATTGATCTTACTTGTAGTCGTCCGGATTCGGCGAGTCCGAGGGCTTGGCGAACTCGTGCTTCAGCTCTTCCGACATCGGGGTGTTGAGGTTCAGTCCCTTCGGCGGGATCTTCTGCATGAACCACTTGTCGTAGATCTTCTCGCCCTCGCCGGAGGTGTAGAGCGCTGCGGTCGCCGCATCGACCACCTTCTTGAACGGCGCGTCATCCTTGCGCAGCATGATGCCGTAGGGCTCGGGCTTGGAGAACGCGTCCTTCGAGATGACGTAGTCGGACGGCGACTTCGAGCCGGCAACGAGGCTCGCGAGCAGGATGTCGTCCATGACGAAGGCGACCGCACGGTCGGTCTCCACCATCAGGAAGGCTTCGGCGTGGTCCTTGGCCGGGATGATGTTGGCGCCGAGCTTCTTCTCGACATTGGCTTCGGTCAGCTGCTTGATGTTGGTGGTGCCGGCGGTGGAGACCACCGTCTTGCCTTTGAGGTCGTCGATCGACTTCAGCCCGCTCGACTTCTTGAAGACGTAGCGGCTGGCGGTCAGGAAGTGGGTGTTGGTGAAGGCGACCTGCTTCTGGCGCTCGGCATTGTTGGTGGTCGAGCCGCATTCGAGGTCGATGGTGCCGTTCGCCATCAGCGGAATACGGGTCGCCGAGGTGACGGGATTGAGCTTCACCTCGAGCTTGTCGAGCTTGAGCTCCTTCTTCACGGCATCGACGATCTTGTAGCAGATGTCCATCGCGAACCCGACGGGCTTCTGGTTGTCGTCGAGATAGGAGAACGGGATCGAGGAGTCGCGGAAGCCGAGCGTGATGGTGCCGGTGTCCTTGATGTTCTTGAGCGTGCCGGTCAGCTCCTCGGCCCCTGCCTGGCTGACGGCGAAGGTCGCGGCGAGCGCGAGCCCGATGCTACGGAAATGTTTCACTTTTTTGTTCCCCTTTCAGGATGATGCGGCGAGATGCAAGCACAAATCAGGCCGGATTAGAATGTGACTTTCGGCTGGATGCCGGCTCAGATGAGTGGCCCGGGTAATTCCCCGAGATCCCAGAACAGCCCCGCCATCACCGTCAAGGCCTCCTCCGTCAATGGCAGCAGGATGTGCTCATTGGGCGCATGCTGGGAGCAGCCGGGATAGGAATGCGGGACCCAGATCGTCGGCAGGCCCAGGACTTCCGAAAACACGTCGTTCGGCAGCGAGCCGCCGAAGTTTGGCAGCACCGCCGGTGCCTTGCCGGTGGTGGTCTGCACTGATTCAGCCGCCCATTCGATCCACGGGCTGTCGAAATCGGTGCGGGAGGCGGCAAAGCTCTGGGCCGCCCGCACCTCGACCATCGGAAAGCCCTTTGCGACGAGGTGCGCGCGGACGGCATCGATCAGGCCATCGACCTTGGTGCCCACCACGAAACGCAGTTGCAGCACGGCATTGGCATGGCCGGGAATGGCGTTGGCCGGCTTCTCGATATTGCCCGAGGACATCGCCAGTACTTCCAACGTGTTCCAGGCATAGAGCCGCTCGGCCGCGGACAGGCCGTCCTCGCCCCAGTTCTCCGCAAGCTGTGGCTCGTCCTCGGTCGGAACGACCTGCACATCGGCCAGATAGCTGCGGATCTGGTTGGTCAGTCGCGGCGGCTTCAGCGCCTCGAGCTGAAGCCGGCCATGGCCGTCGACCAGCGTTGAAATCGCATTGACCAGGATGGTCGCAGGGTTGGCGAGCACGCCACCCCAATTGCCGGAATGATGGCCGCCGTCTCGCAGGTTGACATCGAGATGAATGCGGATGCCGCCGCGGCAGCCCAGGAACAGGGTCGGCCGATCCGCCGACAGCCGCGGCCCATCGGAGGCCATGAACAAATCGGCCTTGAGCGCGTCGCGGTTGAGCTCGCAGACCTTGGCAAGATCAGGCGAGCCGATCTCCTCGCCCATCTCGACGATGAATTTCGCATTGAAACCGAGCTTGCCGCCACGAGCTTGCCGCACCGCGCGGAGTGCGGCCATGTTGATGCTGTGCTGGCCCTTGTTGTCGGCAGTGCCGCGGCCATAGAGACGAATGCCTGATGTCGTCGTGCGCCAGGGATCGCGGCCGTCGCGCCACTCGCCTTCCATGCCATCGACGACGTCGCCATGGCCGTAGACCAACACGGTCGGCGCCGACGCATTCTCGTGATGCTCGGCAAACAGGAACGGCGACTTGCCGCTCGGGGATTCGACCAGGCGGCTGCTGAAATCGAGCGCGGCGAAGGAGGGCATCATCTCCTGCTCCAGATAGGCGCGCAGCTCGGCGCCCCGCGACGGATTCTGGCTTTCGGTCTTGAAGCCGACGCGGCGGTCAAGTTCGGCGAGGAACGCACCGGATTTGAAGTCGTCCCGGGCGCGGGCGATGGCGTCGGCTCTGCTCATTCGTTTCGCTTCAACTGATGGAACGAGGCAACGTAGCGGACTACGCGGGCGCTCGAAAGTGGCGGGGACCGGCGATTTCCTTCTTGCTCTCTTGAGCCTGGCTTGCCAAGTGCAGACGTGCCGCGGATTTTGGCCTTGCCAAACGCAAGTTATATGCAAGAACGTCGCCAGGTTGGGGCGCACGTCTATCATTCGAAGAGCGCTCAGTACAGGGCGCCGAGGGACCAGCATGGCCAAGCAGATCAGGCTCAACGCATTTGCGATGAATTGCGTCGCGCACCAGTCGCCGGGACTCTGGACCCATCCGCGCGACCGCACCGCCGAATACAACCGCCTGCCCTACTGGATCGATCTCGCCAGGACGCTGGAACGGGGCCGTTTCGACGGCCTGTTCCTGGCCGACGTGCTCGGCGTCTACGACGTCTATGGCAGCAGCCCTGACGCAGCCTTGCGCAATGCTGCGCAGACGCCGTCGAACGAACCGCTGCTGCTGCTTTCGGCGATGGCGGCGGTGACGAAAAACCTCGGCTTCGGCGTCACCAGCAACCTCTCGTTCGAGCCGCCCTATCCGTTCGCCCGGCGGATGTCGACGCTTGATCATCTCACCGAAGGCCGGATCGGCTGGAACGTCGTCACCGGCTATCTCGACAGCGCCGCACGCGGCGCCGGCAAGGACAAGCAGACCGGGCATGACGATCGCTACGACATCGCCGACGAATATATGGAGGTGGTCTACAAGCTCTGGGAAGGCAGCTGGGAGGATGATGCGGTGCTGCGCGATCGCAAACGCGGTATCTTCACCGATCCCAGCAAGGTTCATCGCATCAATCATGAGAGTGCGAATTACCGCATCAACAACACCATCCATCTCAGTGAGCCATCGCCGCAGCGTACGCCGGTGCTCTATCAGGCCGGCACCTCGCCGCGCGGCCGGCAGTTCGCGGCCAAGCACGCCGAATGCGTGTTCATGTCGGGACCGTCAGCCAAGATCATTGCGCCGCGCGTCGCCGCGATCCGCCAGGAGGCTGCCGCACTCGGCCGCAACCCGGCCGAGATCCTCATGTTCAACATGATGACGATCATCCTCGGCAACACGGAAGCCGAGGCCGCGGCGAAATATGCCGACTATCGGTCGCATATCAATCCGGAAGGCGCGCTCGCCTTGATGTCGGGATGGACCGGCATCGACTTCTCCGGCTACGAGCTCGATCAGCAGGTCCGTCACGTCCAGAACGATGCCGGCCGCAGCGCCCTGGACAACGTCACCCGCGGCGATCCCGACCGGGTCTGGACCGTGCGCGATGTCATCGAGCATGTCGGCATCGGCGGAGCGGGCCCGGTCGTGGTCGGCACGCCGGAAAGCGTCGCGGACAAGATCGAGGACTGGTTCGAAAAGACTGACGTCGACGGCCTCAACGTCGCCTTTGCGATCTCGCCCGGCGATTTCGAGGATATCTCGGACATGCTGGTGCCGGAGTTGACCAGGCGGGGGCGGTACAAGAAGGAATATGCTCAGGGGACGCTGCGGGAGAAGCTGTTTGGTGGCGGACGTGCAAGGCTGGATGCGCCGCATCCGGCGGCGGGGTATCGGGTGGGCAAGAAGGGCTAGGCGGAAAGTTGCGCCACACCCCGGGCTGTCGTCCCTGCGAACGCGGGGACGACAAGTGGCTACACTTTCCCGTCCACCATCACCTCGATCAGCTTCGTTCCGGGCCTGCCAAATGCCGACGCCAGCGTCGCTTTCAGCTCGCCGGGATCGCTGATCTTGATCGCCTCACAGCCCAGCGCCTTCGCGACACCCGTGAAATCCACCGGAGGATCGGCGAAATCCATGCCGACGTAATTATCGTCACCATGGAAGGCGAGCAGCCGCTGCTTGATGATGCGGTAGCCGCCGTTGTTGGCGATGACGACATTGAGCGGCAGCTTGTGATGCGCCGCCGTCCACAGCGACTGGATCGAATACATCGCGCTGCCGTCGCCGGAGAAGCAAACCACGGGGCGATCCGGATTGGCGATGCTGGCGCCGACCGACGCCGGCAGGCCCCAGCCGATGCCGCCCGAGGCGAGGCCGTGATAGCCGTAGCGGTCGCGATGCGGGCGCAGCGCCGAGACCTGCCGGCTGGAGGTGAGGCCTTCGTCGACGAGGATGGCATGGTCGGGCATGGCGTCGACCATTTGCAGCACGACATAATCGGGATCGATCGGAGAGCGGCCCGCGCTCTTGCCGATCTGCTCAATCAGCGCCGCGCGGCGCGCAGTCCAGTTCTTCGGCGCAAGCTCGGCAAGGCGCTGCCCGGCGCGGCTCGCGAGCGTCGCACCGCCCATCTCTTTCAGCACCGGGATCAGCGCGCGCAGCGTTTCCTTCACATCCGCCTTCAACGCGATCTCGGCACCGTAGTTCTTGGCGATCTCCCAATCGACAAGGCCGATCTGGACGATGCCGAGTCCATCGGGCAGCGCATCGATCTCGCTGTGGACGGACATGCGCAGCGGATCGCCGCCGAGCGCGATCAGGAGATCGTAGGGCGCCAGCGTATCGCGCGCGAGCTTCTGTACACGCGCAAGCGTGCCGATGAAGCTCGGGCTCTCCGACAGGAAGTGCGAGCCATAGGGCGTCGAGGACTGGTAGGCGGCAGCACCCAGCAGCTCGGCGAGTTCGGCGGCCTCTTTCAGAGCGTCGCTCTTGACCACCTCGTCCATGGTGACGATGACGGGGCGCTCGGCCTTCAGCAGCCGCGCGGCAAGCGCCCTCAGCGCCTCGTCTGATGGCTTTGTGCGCGCGTCGATGCGGGTGGAGCAGCCGAGGTCGATGCCGGCCTCGCTGTTGAGGATGTCGCCCGGCAGCGAGATGAACACCGGCCCGGTCGGCGGCGTCATCGCAACCTTGGCGGCGCGACGCACGATGCGCGGCAAGTCCTCCAGCCGCGTCACCTCGACCGCCCATTTCACCAGCGGCTCGGCCATGCGCACCAGCGGACCATAAAGCACGGGCTCCATCAGTCCGTGGCCCTGCTCCTGCTGTCCCGCGGTGAGGATCATCGGCGTGCCCGTGAACTGCGCGTTGTAGAGCGAGCCCATCGCGTTGCCGAGGCCGGGCGCGACATGGACGTTGCAGGCGACGAGCTTTCCGGAGGCCCGGCTATAGCCGTCCGCGATCGCCACCACCAGGCTCTCCTGCATCGCCATCACATAGGTGAGGTCGGGGTGATCCTTCAGAGCATGCATGATCGGCAGCTCGGTGGTCCCGGGATTGCCGAACAGATGCGTGATGCCTTCGTCCTTGAGCAGCGCGAGAAAGGCGGAGCGGCCCGTGATCTTGTTCTTCATGTTTCCTCCAGGAGCGGACGTTGCCGCAAGGACGGAAGCATGATGGCCGAAATCTTGGCGTACGCGCAAGGAAGCGCGGTCATGGCTGCATTGCGAGGGAGCGGCGCTACATCTCCTCGCGCCCCAATTCGAACGGATCCTCACCGCCCGCGCGCTTCTTCTTTTTCGAGCGCTGCCAGACCACACCGGGAAAGCCCTTCAGCGGCACCAGCGGCTCGCCGGTATAGGCCCATTCCTGCAACTCCTCGATCGCGATGTGATAGAGCGGCTGGCGGCCGGTGCGCTCCTTAAACAGCGCGCGAGGAATGTTGACCATGTGGGGACCGCGCGGGCGCTCATAGGCGATCGGCGTGCCGCAATGCGAGCAGAAGCTGCGCGCCGTCCTGGTCGCCTTGTCCTCGTAGCGGGTCAGCGCTGTCCGGCCCGAGGTGATGCGAAACCGCTTCTTCCAGCTGCCGACATAGGTGGCATAGGCGGCGCCATGGGCGCGGCGGCTGGCGGCGGAGTGATCGTGCCAGGCCCATCGCGCAGGGACGTCGATCTCGAACGTGACCTTGCCGCACAGGCACTGCCCGGTGGCGGTTCCTGCGGCGACTGCGGCTTTGGCCATGATGGTCTCTCCGTCGTCCAAGCAGCTCGGGACAAAATTGCGTAGCAATTTTGCGCTGATGCGACGAAGCAATCCAGGCTGTCTCTGCGGAGGGGCCCTGGATTGCTTCGCTGCGCTGGCAATGACGGAGTTTGTGGGTCCGTCGGAGTCACATGCTAACCCCGTAGCCCGGATGGGGCGAAACGCAATCCGGGAATCTCGACGGCGGGCACGAAACCCGGATTTCGCTTCGCTCCATCCGAGCTACGGCCGCGTCACGCCGGCGTCAGCTCGCCATAGACGGGATAATCCGTATACCCCTTCTCCTCGCCGCCATAGAACGTCGCGCGGTTATATGGCGCAATCGGGTAATCGTGCTCGAGACGCCGCGGCAGATCGGGATTGGAGATGAAGATCCGGCCGAACGCGATGATGTCGGCATGACCGTCCGCGATCGCCGCGTTCGCGGTCTCGCCGGTAAAACCACCTGCCGTCATCAGCACGCCGCTGTAGTGTGGACGGAACAGCACCATGGCGGAGGGCACGTTCTCCCAATGGACGTCGGCGCGGCCCGCGCCGCTCGAGCGCGGCTCGATGAAATGCAGATAGGCGAGACCGAGCTTGTCGAGCGCTCTCACCACGTGGGTGTAGAGCGGCATCGGATCAGGCTCGCCGGAATCATTGGCGATGCCGTGCGGCGACAGCCGCACGCCGACGCGGTTCGCGCCCCAGACGTCGATTGCGGCCTGCGTCACTTCAAGCAGCAGGCGCGTGCGGTTCTCGATCGAGCCGCCATATTGATCGGTGCGCTGATTGCTGCGCGACTGCAGGAACTGCTCGAGCAGATAGCCGTTGGCGCCGTGGATCTCGACACCGTCGAAGCCCGCGGCGAGCGCGTTCTTCGCGCCCTGCCTGAACGCCTCGACGATGTCCTTGACCTCGCCGGTCTCCAGCGCGCGCGGCGTCTCGTAGTCGGCGAGCTTGCCGTCGGCGGTCATCGCCTTCATGCCGTCGGCCCTGATCGGAATCGCCGACGCCGACACCGGCATTGCGCCGCCATGATAGGAGGAATGCGAGGCTCGGCCGACATGCCAGAGCTGGAGAAAGATGATGCCGCCCTTGGCATGCACGGCATCGACCACCTTGCGCCAGCCGGACACTTGCGCCTCCGAATAGATGCCGGGCGTCGCCGGGTTGCCGCGTCCTTGTGAAAGGACCGGCGACGCCTCCGCGATGATGAGGCCACCTTCCGTCGCGCGCTGGCCGTAATATTCGGCGTTGAGCGGCCGTGGAGCAAAACTGTCGCGCTCCGCCCGCATCCGGGTCAGCGGTGCCATCGCGACGCGATGCGCAAGCTTGTACGGACCGACCTGCAAGGGTCTAAACAACGCCTCGAATTTCATGGGAGCCCCGGATATCTCGGAAAGGATGCGGATCATATAGCGAGGGGCGGTCACCGGAAGGGCGCCGCCCCATGAAAACCGGATATTCGTTCGCGCCGCACGCGGCAGAGAACAGCCTTACGCCGTCTTGATCCAGACGGCCTTCACGTTGAGATATTCCTCGACGTGCTGCTTGCCGGACTCGCGGCCATAGCCGCTCATCTTGTAGCCGCCGAACGGCACGGCCGGGTCCATCGCCTGGTAGCAATTCACCCACACCGAACCGGCGCGCAGGCGCTTCGCGACCGCATGCGCCTTGGTGACGTCACGCGTCCACAGACCGGAGCCGAGGCCAAACGTGGTGTTGTTGGCACGATTGACCAGCTCGTCCATGTCCTTGAACGCGATTGCGGAGATGACGGGACCGAAAATCTCCTCCTGTGCGATCCGCATGTTGTCCTGGACGCCGGCGAACACGGTGGGCGAGACGAAGAAGCCTTTGGCAAGCGCGCCTTCGGTGACGCGGCCGCCGCCGGCAAGCGCGCGTGCGCCCTCCTTCTGGCCGACGTCGAGGTAGCCGGTGACGCGCTCGAGCTGCTGCTCGGAGACCAGCGGGCCGATCTGCACGTTGGGATCGAGGCCGTTGCCGACCTGAAGCTTCTTGCCGAATTCGGCGACGCGGCCGACGAATTCCTCGTAGATCGCCTGCTCGACGAACAGGCGCGTGCCGGCGCTGCAGATCTGGCCCGAATTGGCAAACACCGCCATCGCAGCACCCGGGACTGCCGCATCGAGATCGGCATCCGCGAACACGATATCAGGCGACTTGCCGCCGAGCTCGAGCGACACGCGCTTGAGATTGCCGGCGGAGGCGCGAATGATCGACTGGCCCGTGACATGCGAGCCGGTGAAGGCGACCTTGTCGACATCATGATGCGAGGCCAGCGCGGCACCCGCGGTCTCGCCGTAGCCGGGCACGACGTTGATGACACCAGGCGGAACGCCGGCTTCCATCGCGAGCTCGGCGATGCGCAGCGAGGTCAGCGGCGCCTCTTCGGCCGGCTTGAGCACCACGGTGCAGCCGGTCGCGATCGCCGGGCCAATCTTCCAGATGGTCGCAGTGAGCGGCCCGTTCCAGGGGATGATGGCGCCGACGACACCGATCGGCTCCTTCAGCGTGTAGGAGAATATCTCGCCGGGCAGCGAGTTCTCGATCGTCTCGCCGTGGATCGCCGTGGTCTGGCCGGCGTAATAGCGCAGCATGCCGACGGCGCGCAGGCGATAGGCCCGGGTGCGGCTGAGCGGCGCGCCCATGTCGAGCGTGTCGAGCTGCGACAATTCGTCGAAATTCTTCTCGACGAGATCGGCAAGCCTGAGCAGAAGGTTCTGGCGCTCGAACGGTTTGACCTTGCTCCAGGGCCCTTCGAAGGCGCGGCGGGCGGCGGCGACCGCACGATCGATGTCTTCCTTGTCGCCCTCCGCCACGGTTGCGAGCAGCTCGCCGGTGGCGGGGTTATGAGTCTCGAAACGCTTGCCGGAAACAGCATCCACCCACTTCCCGTCGATCAGCATCTGCTTGTAGGACCCGTTGGCGAACGGATGGCGCGTGATCGGAATAGCCTGCGACACAGCCATGGCTGCACTCCCTGGGTAGGTGATTGATTGGGTTCGATCTGGGCGGGATCGTTGATCCGAACAGAATACAGCGGCGCTGGAAAGGCGTAAAGTCGACGCGGAACGAAGACCTCCCATGCCGACTTGTGCAGGGTCGCGCGAGCGCCATGTCATAGCTCCATCACGAGCCAGTCCCGGAGAACAGCCATGCCACATCCTGTCATCGCCAAGGGCAACGTCGCCGTCGTCACCGGCGGCGCATCCGGCATCGGTCTTGCCGCGGCAGCCGCGTTCGCGCGCGCCGGGATGAAGGTCTGCATTGCCGATCTCGACGAAAACAGGCTGGCCGAAGCCGCAACAAGACTGTCATCGATTGCAGGCGCGGCTCATGTGATGACATCCGCGATCGACGTCAGCCGAATCGAGAACGTGGCGGAACTGGAACGCGCCGTAGGCGCTCATTTCGGCGGCACGGACCTGCTGATGAACAACGCCGGTATCCAGCCGGGCAGCACGCTGTTCGGAGAGCCTGACAATTGGCAGCGGATCATCGACGTCAACATGTGGGGCATCATCAACGTCGCGCGCATCTTCGCACCCAACATGATTGCACGCGGCAGGCCGGGCCTGATCGTCAACACCGGCTCCAAGCAGGGCATCACCACCCCACCCGGCGATCCCGCCTACAACGTCTCCAAGGCTGGCGTGAAGGCTTTTACGGAAGCGCTCCAGCACGAGCTGCGCAACACGAAGGATTGCCGCATCACCGCGCATCTGCTGATCCCCGGCTTCGTGTTCACCGGGCTCACCGCCAAGGGCCGCACCGAAAAGCCCGACGGCGCGTGGACGCCGGAGCAAACAGTGGATTTCATGATTGCGCGGCTTGAGGCCGGCGATTTCTACATCCTGTGCCCTGACAACGACGTGCCGCGCGCACTCGACGAGAAGCGCATATTGTGGGCCGCCGGCGATATCGTCGAAAACCGCCCGCCGCTGTCGCGCTGGCATCCGGATTACACGGATAAATTTGCCAAGTTTGTGAAGGGAAGCTAGGCGGACCGCCTTACAGCGTCTCTTGCTGGTGCCCACAATTCTTGCAGGCGAATTTGACCCTGCTCTGGCCCTTTTCCGCCTGCACCCGGTTTGGCGCGCCGCATTTGCCGCAGACCGCCTCAATACGGGTGGTGCCCTGCTTCACGACGACGGTCTTCTTTTCCATCGATTCGCGGATCAGGCGCTCGGCCTCTTCACGCAGGGATTGTTTCGACAAAGCTCGTCTCCGCCCTTGAAAGCGCGAGAGCCATAACGCACTTGCGTTTGAATCTCAATCGGCAATGCCGCCCTAGACGTCGACAATCACATAGGAGTCTTCGACATGTACCGGAAACGTCTCAGCGACATAGGGCCCCTTCTGCAATTCGTCGCCGCGCTCCACCGCAACCGGATATGAGCGAATCCTGACCCGTGTCGGGTCGAACCAGGACTGGCCGTTGCGCATGTCGAACTCCCAACCGTGCCACGGGCAGCGCAGCATCTCGCCGACGCGTGATCGCTCATACACGCCGGGCTCTGGCGAAGTCAGCCGCGCCACGCAGGCTGCCTTCTCCAACGGCGCGCCCTCGTGAGGGCAGCGGTTCAACAGCGCGAAGAACTCGCCATTGACGTGGAACACGACGATGTCGCGCCCGGCAATATCGACGACCTTGTTGCCCCCGGGCGGAATCTCTGATGTGGACGCGACGATGTGACGGGCCATGTGGATCAGAGCTTGTAAACCGCGCGGGCGTTGGTGCTGAAGATCTTCTTCCGCTCGGCCTCGGTCAGCGGCGTCTTGAAGGCGAAACGCGGATCGTCGAAATCCCAGTGTGGATAGTCCGACGAGAACAGCAGACGATCGATGCCAACCCACTCGATCAGCGAGCGCAGATGCCGCGCCTCGTCGGGCTCGTCGATCGGCTGGGTCGTGAACCAGAAGTGATCACGGACATATTCCGACGGCCTGCGCTTGAGATGCGGCACCTCGCTGCGGAAGCGCTCGAAATGTTGGTCCATGCGCCACACCGCCGAGGGAATCCAGCCGAAGCCGCCCTCGATGAAGACGATCTTCAGCTTCGGAAACCGTTCCGGCACGCCCTCGATCACGAGGCTGGCAAGTTGAGCTGCGATGGTGTGCGCGTTCGACTGATGCTCCTCGACATAATATGACGGCCAGCCGCCGCCGGTCGGCGCATGGCCGCCATAGCCGCCGACATGGATGCCGAGCGGCAGGTCGAGCGCCTGCGCACGCTCGTAAATCGGCCAGTAGCGGCGGCGGCCGAGCGGCTCGTTGGCGCGCGGCGAGACGTTGATCTGGATGTATTCGCCTGTTCTGGCGCAACGCTCGATCTCGGCGATGGCGAGGTCGACCCCGTCCTGCCCGACCAGGATCGAGGCCTTCAGGCGCGGATCGCGGTGCGACCAGAACGCCAGTTGCCAGTCGTTGATGGCGCGCTGGATCGCGGCGCCGAATTCCAGGTTCTGCTGCGAGAAGATGAAGAGATCGAGCACCTGCAAGATGCCGAACTCGACATCGAGCGGATCGAGATGCTGCTTCTGCATGAACGCGAGATCGGAGCCCGGCGGCCCGCCGGTCGGCGGCCAGGCATCGCGGCGCGCGATCAGCGGTGATGACCGCGGATAGGGTGTGGTGAAAAGATAGGGCGTGCGCAGATGGCTGCCATACTCCCTCAAGTGCTGCTGCCATCTTTTCGGTAAGAACGCGTTGAGGTCTTCGAACGAATGCAGGCTCGGATGCACGTCGCAATCGACGATGCGCAGCTTCGATGCGACGGGCTTCGCGTCGTCACGCAATGGACGGTCGATGACTTCACTCATACGAACCTCCTGAACTAATTGAGCTTCAACCGCGGAAATGTCTCCAGCGGATTGTCGACGCACATCTTGTCGATGACGCTCTTCGGAAGATGCGGCGGGATGGGATCGTCGCCATCGAATTGCCAGTGCGGATAGTCGGACGCGAACAAGAACATTTTTTCGGAGCCGATCTGGTTGATGATCTCCTCGACGCTCCTGGCATCGCCGGGCGCATCGAACGGCTGCATGGTGACGCGGAAATTGTCGCGGATGATCGCGGCGGGTTCGCGCTCGACCCAGGGCACCTCGACGCGGACGCCGCGCCAGGTCTTGTTGGCGCGCCACATAAAGGCGGGCAGCCAGCTCACGCCTGATTCCATGAGCACGACCTTGAGACCTGGGAACTTGCCGAACACACCCTCGTAGATGAGGCTCAGGATCTGGGCCTGAAACGCTTGCGCCTCGACGAAATAGTACTCGTAGCGGTGCGATGGCCAGCCGGCCGAGCTCGGCGCCTGCCGATACTGCGTGCCGGCGTGGATCGCGAGCGGCAGCTTGTATTTCTCCGCGAGCTGATAGACCGGCCAGAAATGCCGCCGGCCCAGCAACGTCTCACCCTGCGCCAGCACCAGGATGGAGACGAAGCGCTGGTCGCTGGCATGACGCTCGATCTCGTCGATCGCGAGGTCAGGCACCTGCATCGGAACCACGATGGACGCGCGCAGGCGCGGGTCACGCGACAGCCATTCGGCCGCAATCCAGTCGTTGATAGCCTTGCAGAAGTCGGCCGCCATATAGGCGTCGAACACGGCCTGCGCGCCGTACAGCACGTTGAGGATCGCGTGGCTGGCGCCCAGCTGGTCGAAGGCGCCCTTCTGCACCATGGCGAGATCGGAGCCG
The DNA here is from genome assembly GCF_054058595.1 of Bradyrhizobium sp. USDA 4472. Classification (NCBI taxonomy): domain Bacteria; kingdom Pseudomonadati; phylum Pseudomonadota; class Alphaproteobacteria; order Hyphomicrobiales; family Nitrobacteraceae; genus Bradyrhizobium; species Bradyrhizobium sp. USDA 4472. The sequence continues at coordinate 3,574,978 of NZ_JBSSAM010000001.1, read as the reverse complement.
GCTTTGGCACCGTTGGCCGGCCGCCAATCGGCGCGGCCGGTGAGCGGCATGCTCGGCGGATAGGAGGTGAGATCGAGGCCGTCGATGGCGCGGCTCACCACCTGCTCTTTCCAGTGATCGCTGAGATACGGCCGCAGCGTCGTGCGCGTGCCTCCAACCGCCGGGTGGATATCGCAGTCGATCCGCGTCACCGCCATGGATGCTTCCTCGGGCAATCTTTATCGGCGGCGTTCTCTGCACCGCCCGTGCAGAGTGCTCCGAGCCGAACCGACGCGCAAGGGCGCAGCGCTGCGCGATCCGTCATGCCTCGGTTGCATTTCGCGGGCGCGATGCATGCGGATCAGGCGCGCGGCATGTGTCATCCGTGACAGTCGGGAGCGCTGGACCAGTGCGATCGCCGTCTCGGTCGCGGCATCGGCCGAGGTCACGGGGACCGCAAGCGCCAGGATATCGATGGGTTCAACGATGAGTTGGGCGTAAGGGGCTAGTAGCCGACTGAAGTTCGCTATGACTTGGTAATTTTTGGCCCGAAATAGACGACCTTTAAAACAGATGCTTCGGCGGGAACGGGCCACTCGAAATGCAGCCTAAAATAGCGATGACTTATTTTTCCGTGCCAATGAGCGAATACCGTCTGTCCAGAATTGTCGGGATCATCAAATGTAAGCTCGCGGAGAAACTGGCGCTGATTAGTCGGCGATTCGCCGCTGAACAGGGCTCGATCGCCAACAAAGTGGTCCCTTACAATTTGCTGAGCGATGATTCCTTCTGCGCCATTTGGCTGCCTATCTGACATGTAAAGGTCGAGGTACCCTAACAACGAAATAACACGATCCCTAATAACAGCATCGAACGGTTCGCGCGCAAGCCGCTCGTCTTCATAAATGTTGTTCGGTAATCGGAGCCGCGGAAATCGCTCTCGAGCGTATTCGACCAAGGCCTTCCAAGACGTTGGAGCAATGGACGCTCCGTGCGCCGCAGCCCTTAATTGATCAATTAACCACAGATTTTCTACGGCGTGACGCCCTATGCGATCCTCATGTAATCCATGATCGACATAAAGCGGCGTTACATCAAAAGGGATCGCGCCCGCAGGGAAGCTAAAGGTAGCAACCGATTCCATCGCTTTGACACGACGAGCGGCCTCCCCCAGTCCCGAGTCCGTAATGTCAATTCCATTGTACTCGAAATAATCGTCCTGCTCGGGTAGACGATCGTCGTCAACAAACGGACCATTTCGGTCAATCCACCCCAATACCGCCCTTCGAAAGTCTGCATCTCTCGAACGCTGTATTGCTTCTCGGAAAGTCAACGTCGGGAACACTGACCGGCTTCCCAGCGTCCGGGCGGAGAACAAATTCAGGCGCAATTGAGCAATTTGTATGCGCGCCGATAGTATTTCACGCATTGCGATTTCGAAGTCTTGCAACGCATTAAATTGGCCTTGTAGCGACAAATCGTTCAAGTACCAGCGCATAGTTACTGCCAATCGGCAAGCAATGACAGATCTCTCTCTGACTGATCAAAGAAGCCATCGGGCCACTCGTAGATGCTACCCTTTTCGTCGACCGTCGGCGAAACTACTCCGTGCCCCTTGGAACTTTGCCCGCCAAAGAAATGAAGTTGAAGCGACTTGGACGACAACATTTGTTCTTTAATGGCAAGCCGGACACCGTTCAACAAATGATCGCTGTGGGTCTCGACAACAATCTGAACGCCCGCATTGGCAAAATGCCCCAGTATCCTGCCCATTTGCGACTGCGCCGAAGGATGCAAGTGAGCCTCAGGACTGTCAACGACGACCAACTGCCCTTCCTGAGCAGCAAGCAACGCAACAAGAATGGGAAACGCATACGTTAGGCCATACCCAATATTAGCAGGACGCCTCCAAGCTCCAGTCAGATTCATACGAAATTGCAAACTCAGCAGAGAAACCTGGGGCAGTAGCTGTACGTTTGCCTGCGCTCCAGGAAACAGCATCCCCAGCCATGCGTCGAGTTGTTTCCGAAATGTCTCAGCCGATTCCATTGGATGGCGCCGAGCTGGGGCAACTTGGTTGTCCACCATCTGATCGTACCAATAAGCGGCAAAGCGGCCATCCGCGCCTATGGTTGAGAATACGTCGTCGCCGACATTTGGCGATGGATAAGCGTCGGCGGCACCCTCGCGAACAGCACTTATATAAATAAGTCGGGCCACACTTTGCTCGATCTGTCGTATCAAGACTTTCTCTTGATTGACCGATAGCCCCTCGCTGAATGGTTTTCGATCTTTCATTTGGATGAAGCGGTCACCAGCCCGCGCGGTAAAAGTCCAAGAGAGGACAGCCCCTTCCCCGTGGAGCATGAATTCGACTTCCGGCTTCTTGGTTTCAGATGGCAGGACATCTCCGACCGTACCTAGACGCACCAGTGCGCCATTCAAGGCGTAGTTCTCGATGTCCTGGGTCAATCGCATATTTTGAGAAAGCAGCAACAGAGGCTGAAGTGCAGTCGACTTTCCTCCACCATTAAAACCCGTAAGCAATGTAAGTGGCCCCAACCTAAGATTGAGGTCATCGAAACACTTGAAGTTCTTTATTTGAAGGGCAGCGATCATGACAAAACAGCTTTTCTAACGGTCTCTTCCATAGCCGAAAAGCGCCTTTGCACTGAAGCTGTACTGTTCGTTGAGTATGTTATTGCACGCGCGAACTCTTCATCCAGCACAAGGTCAACAACCGCTTGCTTAAGCTCTTCCTCCTTCCCTCTATCCAAATCATCCGGCAACCCGCCCATGGTCACAGCGCATACTTCGAACAATGAGATATTTATCACGCTTCTTGCTGGAGCGAGCCCTTCGTAGGTCAGCGACTTTCTGAACGCGTGCTCTCCAAACAGCTTCCGATTTAGGGCCATTGCGGCGTCAAATCGTTTTCGAAGGGCCGCTCTCTCTTCAGCTTTTAACGATGCCAATCTCGTCAGGCCGTCAGCAAGAAACCCATCCATGTCTCCAGTACGGTACCTTTGCCGCCCAAGAAGCTCGAATGCGCAGAATCGATTGATCGCTTCTCGGTCTCGCATAGTCTTAGGATTCAGTGACTGGCCGGTCGCGGACCGAAACGCATCTCCTTCGGCAGCCTCCTTCAGCCAATTCGTCGCATCTCCATTGTACAAGGCATTGCGCATTTGTTGGCGGGTTAGCGGTTCACCGCTATTGACCCGTTCAAAAATATCAAGCCGGGCCCTCTCGGGCGCCTTTGCATCCAAAATGTACATCGTCAATTGGGTATCCTGAATCCGCTCCTGCAGGTTCAAAGGCAAATCATCGAAGAGCTTCCCCTCCAAGGCGTGCGAGCCTTTGCCATCCTCGCCAGTAGCTAGGCCAGCCAACCTGAATTTGTTGCCAAGATATCGCGAGAAAGTAGTCAAGCGCTGCAGTCCATCGACCACGATGATCCGACCGTCTTTAGCTTCGGCAACATAGAAGACAGGAAGAGGGATGCGCATAACGCAACTCTCGATCAATTTTGATTGCTTTGGAATCGGCCAGACAAAATCCCTCTGAAAGTCGGGATCGAGGATGTAGCGTTTGTTTTCAATGCGTTTGGCAACCTCCGCAACAGACCGTGCTTCTGTTCGTACAAAAACAGCATCGAGGGGATAGTCGCCCCAGCCATCGCTCGATGCCTCCTCTACGCCCTCAACCTGGTCATGGAATAGTGGAAGGCTGATACCGATGTTGCTCATTCTTAGTGCCAATGCTTTCGGCTAGAAGGCCATGATGACTTCGAACGGCTAATATGCCTGCGGCGAGTAGTTGTGTCAGCCCCTGCTCGCCCTAATATTGTCGGGTTGGGGCAAATAGTAAGGTCCATTGTCCGCCCCACGCATTCCCTATGACAGAGCGGTGCTCCGCGTGAACGCGAGGAAGCGGCGGATGCTCCAGCATCGGCCACCGCAGATCACATGCAGCAACGTTTTCGTGTGCTCTCGCCTCAAGCGGCCTTGGAGACCTCCATCAGCAGCCGCTCGGCCTTGGCGTCTTCGATGCGGTTCACGAGGCGGCTGCTCTCGTGGTTGTCACGCACGGTCTTGGTCAAGGTGACGCAGGTCTGGACCAGCATCACGATGCCCATGGCGAGATAGCCCTTCATCCAGAGATCGATCGGCAGGAAGAAGACGCCGAGGGCAACGAGGAAGGCGGAGGCTGCAAAGGACGCGTAAGTAAAGGTCACCCAGGCGCCGCTGTGGGGTTGGCCGTTCTGGTTCATGGTCGTCTCCTGTTGGATCTGATGATGAGTGGGCTTGAGTTCATGCAGTCGGTGTGCGCTTGGACTTCAGCCGCGCCAGCACGTCGTCCGCGGTTGTCTTGAGCCGCGGGCCAAAGCCCTGCTCGGCGAGCTTCTCGGCGGTGGCGAGCGGACCGGTGGCCGCGTCGAGCTCGACCAGGGCGTCATCGGCGGCCTGGGCCTCGATCTGCCGGTCTCGCAGACGTCTCAAGGTGCTCTCCGCCTCCGGTAGCGTCGATTCGCAAGGACGCGCCGCCTCAATGCCGCTGCGGCGAATCGAGCGTACCGCCTCCGAGGCCCGCGCAACACGGCGGCCGCGATCGAGCTCCGTGATGCGAGCCTGCGCGTTCGCGACATGCCGCTTCAGCCGGGCAATCTCGTTGGCGAACAGCGCCCTCGCCGTCAGCGCCGCGTCACGGTCGGCCTCGAGGCCCGCAATGGACTCGGCCGCCTCCTTGGCGAGATCCTCGCGGCCACCATCGAGCGCCGCGACCGCCCGGGTCTCGAGGTCGGCGATCCGGGCGACAGTGGCTTCGAGCTTGCGACCTTCCTGCTGGTCCTGCGCGATCGCCAGCGCCAGCGTTCGCTTGCTGCGCTCGACGGCCGCGGCCGCATCGCGCATCTGCTGGTCGAGGATCAGCAGGGCCGTCCGGTCCTCCAGCTCCTCGCCTGCGGCGGCGACGCTGCCGCGGAAAAGTGTAACGACGGTCTTGAACATTGTCCGCTCCCTGTTATGAGCATTGCTCACGTGCTTTGTAGCACACCTTGAGCGTTGCTCAAGATAAATTTGAGCAACGCTCACATCACTGGTTAATAAATGTCTAAGACACTGGAACGTCGAGAGAAATTACGGACAGATCTGATCCAGGCGGCGGAGCGGATGATTGCTACCCGCGGATTGGCGGGCCTGAAAACCCGCGATCTTGCCAGCGAGATCGGCTGCGCCAACGGGGCAGTTTACAATCTCGTTGCCGATATGGACGAGCTGATCCTGCGGGTCGGCTCGCGCACACTGCATCGACTGGACGACGCGCTCAGCGCCGCGGAAGAAGCCGGTGAGCCCTCGCCGCGGGAGAGGCTGGTCCGCATTGCCATCGCCTATTGCGATTTCGCCGCGGAAAATCTCGAGCTCTGGCGCGCGCTGTTCGAACACCGTATGGAGGCCGACAAGATCGTTCCGGACTGGTCGATCCACGACCAGATGCAGCTGTTCCGGCACATCTATGCGCCGCTCGCCGCGCTGTTTCCCGAACGCAGCCAGGAGGAGCTCGGCATCACCGCGCGCAGCCTGTTCTCGGCCGTGCATGGCATGGTGGCCCTCGGACTGGAGCAGAAGCTCGTCGCCGTGCCGCTGCCCGCGCTGCGCAAGGAAATCGCGGGCCTGGTGCGCGCGATGATCGACGGACTGATCGCACGGGCCGCGTAACGACGAGAGCGCGCAGCGAGCGGCGGCTGACTAAAATTTCGCCTGTCGCATCGCGACCAGGACGCTTAGCCTCCGCTTCCCGTGTCCTCTCCCCTCGCCTTTCGGAGCTCCCATGACCCTCCTCATCCGCGGCGGCACCGTCGTCAATCACGATCATTCGCGCCGTGCGGACGTGCTGATCGAGGGCGGCAGCATCGTCGCGGTCGGCGCGTCGATCCCGGCTCCCACCGGTGCGGAGATCATCGACGCCGGCGGCGCCTACGTCATTCCAGGCGGGATCGATCCGCACACCCATCTCGAAATGCCGTTCATGGGCACCGTCACCGCCGATGATTTCGAATCCGGCACGAAGGCGGCGCTGGCGGGCGGCACCACCATGGTGGTGGATTTCTGCCTGCCCGATCCGGGCCAGTCGATGCTTGCGGCCTATCAGGAATGGCGACACAAATCCGAGAAGGCCGCGACCGACTACGGCTTCCACATGGCGGTGACGTCATGGTCCAAGCAGATCTATGACGAGATGGAGACCGTGGTCAAAACCTACGGCATCAACACCTTCAAGCATTTCATGGCCTACAAGGGCGCGCTGATGGTGAACGATGACGAGCTCTACAACTCGTTCGCACGCTGCGCCCATCTCGGCGCGATGCCGGTGGTGCACGCCGAAAACGGTGATGTCGTCGCGCTGATGCAGGAGGCGCTGATCGCGCGTGGCGTCACCGGCCCTGAAGGGCATGCCTATTCGCGGCCGCCGGAGGTCGAGGGCGAAGCCACCAACCGCGCCATCATGATCGCCGACATGACGGGCACGCCTGTCTATATCGTGCACACAAGTTGCCGTGAGGCGCATGAGGCCATCGCGCGGGCGCGGGCGGCCGGGAAGCGCGTCTATGGCGAGCCGCTGATCCAGCATCTGCTGCTTGATGACCGCGAATATCAGAACAAGGACTGGGATCATTCGGCGCAGCGCGTGATGTCGCCCCCGTTCCGGGACAAGTCGCATCAGGACAGCCTGTGGGCCGGCCTCCAATCCGGCTCGCTGCAAGTGGTCGCGACCGACCATTGCGCCTTCACCACCGAGCAGAAGCGCTTTGGCCTCGGCGACTTCAGGAAGATTCCCAACGGTACCGGCGGCCTCGAAGATCGCCTGGCATTGCTGTGGACCGCCGGCGTCGCCACGGGGCGACTGACGAAGGAGGAATTCGTTGCGGTGACCTCGGCGAACATCGCCCGGATCCTGAACATCTATCCGCGCAAGGGCGCGATCGCGGTCGGCTCGGAGGCCGATATCGTGGTGTGGGATCCCAAGGCGACGAAGACCATCACCGCGAAGCGGCAAATGAGCCGGATCGATTACAACGTGTTCGAGGGCTTCGCCTGCACCGGCCAGCCCGCCGCAACGCTCTCGCGCGGTCGCATCGTCTGGAAGGACGGCGATCTGCGTGCCGAGGCGGGCGATGGGCACTATGTCGAGCGCCCGGCATTCTCGCCGGTGCATATCGCCAACTCGACCTGGAAAGAGCTGACCGCCCCGCGCGGCGTGGCTCGCGGAGCGGTGACGCCTTAGGATCGCGACCCTTCTCGACCGGAAACGAAAGTTCTCGTCACGCATCAGCGCGCGAAAGGCTGACCGGCCAAGCCAGTGACGTGTGACGCCTGCTCTATCGGAAGGCCTCTTCCCAATCGCGCCGCACTCGCACGCAGCATTTCCGCATCGAGCTTGCCCTGCCGCGATCCATCGAGAGCGCATCCAAAGATCCGGTAGAACTGCGCGCCATCATAGGCGACCAGCAGCAGGTCTACGCCGGCGTTGCGCGCGACCTCTGGAAAAGAGGAATAGCCGACCACGAAGTGGGGACCGAGCCGACGCGCTTCGGTCGCGCTGGCGCCTGAGCACATCGTGCTTGCGCAGCTCGAAGCTGAGATGCGCCACCGCCATCAGCATCGGCGGCAAGCACCGGACCGTGACGAGCAGCTTGCCGGAGCGACTGTGACAACGCCCGCGGCGAAGCCGCAGAATGGCAATCGCGATGCTTGCAATGACAGGCGCGATGTTTCCAACACCGCGCAGCGGGAGCAGATAGGGATCGTTCTTGTTCGCGGCCGCGAATGCGAAGAGAGGCGCGCCGAGCCAGAGCAGGATGAGGCCGAGACGACCGAGGAATTGCATGATGCATCACGTCCGGGGAGTGGCTGATGCTTCGCACCTATCAAAGCGATTCGCGTTCCGCGAGAGCCGTGAGCGGGCCTGCACGAAATCTGCAAAAGACTCCTGAAACCATGCAGACGTTGATCCGGGCTTCTGCACAAGGGCCATGCAGATTTCCTGGTGCCACCCATCGCGAAAGGTCATCTGCACATGACGAGCCCGGCTACGACGATCGCTGCGGAGATCCAGCCGATCAGGCATTTCTCGATTCCGTATCAAGGGCGCGGCCGAGCTTCTGCAGGATTCCTGTGAGGGCAAGGCCGAGGGCCTGACGCCGGCCGAGCAGCGGACCTTCATCGCCAACATCCTGTCCGATACCCGACGGCTCGAGGCGATGGCGCAGCGGCTGCGCGAGCTGGCTCGTGCCGAAAGCCTGCCGCAGAACGAGCGCACGGTTCTGGCGCCCGTGATCGCCGACCTGAGGAGCCGGTTTCCGGGCAGCTCCGGGGAGGGCGTGGCCTTCGAGCTTCGGTTTCCTGCGACCTAGATCGCAAACACCCAGGCGGCGACAATGGTGCCGATGGTGACGAGACCAGCGATGGTCCAGCCGGCGGCATATTCCAACTCAGGATGACCGGTCGCCCGCATGATCTCCGCCGGGTCGGCGGTATGCTTCTCTGCCATGACAGCCTCGCGCTTTACTCCAGCGTCTATGGATAAGTCGCACCAGCCGCCAACAGGTTCCATCACGGACGCGCGAACGGCGAAAAAGTCGAAAACAACCCCATGCAAAGTAGAACGACCTCGCCGGAATGCGGCGGGGTTGCGCTCGCCAGACGCCTGGCGCGCCGGAGCAAACGTCATCCCTGCGCAACTGCGAGATTGGCACGGCGGGATCGAATTTCGAGAGCCTGGGCAAGCCGAGCTGCACGATCGACCCCAATGCCTTCGGGCAGACGGACGGCAGCCGCGCCGACTGCACGTCCAGCCGCGGATTAAAACAAAGAACAGGCTCAGGGTGCCGTGAAAACGCCGCAAGACCAACCAACAAGAGAAACCAACAAAGTAGTAATGTGGCAAATTGAAAAGACCGGCCAAACCGGCCCGCCAATATGAATTGCGCCAGCCCCGGCAACCTCATGATGAAGAATTGTCTGGTATTTTTGCTTCTCCTGACCGTGACCGCGGCTTCTGCGCATGGCCTGTTGCCGGTGCGGCCACCGTCCGATCTTGTCCTGACAGGCCTCACCGATAGCGACACCACTGCCGGCGGCGTCGCGCGGCTGTGCGAGCAGGTCACCTTCGCGCGCGGCCTGCGCTATGGCGACAGCGAGGCCAATGTGCTCGACGTCGCGACCAGCGAGGCCACCAAGGCGGACACGCCGCGGCCGGTGCTGCTGTTCGTGGCGGGCGACACGTTCACCGGCGACCGCGGCGCGCCGGAGCTGTCCCGCGACATCCAGGACGAGGCGATGTGCTTCGCCGCGCGCAACGGCATGATCGGGGTGCGCGTGAATTATCGCCTGGCCCCGGCGGCGACCTGGCCGATGGGCGCGACCGACGTGGCAGCGGCGCTGTCGTGGATCCACGGCAATATCGACCTGTTCAACGGCGATGCCCGCGAGATCGTCGCAGTCGGCTATGGCGCCGGCGCATTCCATGTCGCGAGCCTCTTGGCGCATCCCGAGTTGCAGGCCGACCGCGCCGATCTCGCTGCCGTGGTGCTGGTCTCCGGCATCTACCGCGCCGGTAAGGATGCCAGCGACAGCGAGAAAGCCTATTTCGGCGCTGACCCCGCTCAATATGACAAGCGCTCGGTATTTCCCGGTATTCTCAATGTCGAGGAGCCGATCTTGCTGGCCTGGGCCGCCAACGATCCCGCGCATCTCGTTGCACAAGGCGAGACGCTGAAGAAAACGCTCTGCGGCGCCGGCCACTGCCCGCGCACCACGCTGCTGCGCAGCCACGACGGCATCGCCGCAGCGTTCGGTTTGGACGGCTCCGGCGACAGCCTCGCGGAGCCGACGCTGCTGCTGGTGCATCAGTTGGAGGCGCGCGGGCTGCCGTAGCCGCGGCTCGGCGACGTGTCTCAGCATTTCCCGCGCACCCCTCTCAAGCCCGTCAACACGTCTGCCGCTTCCTCTCGGGGTGCCACAGGATTGCCAAACGCTTGACGTAGATCAAGTTGCCTTGGTGCAGAACGAGCCGACTTCGTTCGGGGCCAGCGACAAGGTGTCGAGCATGCGCGTCACCGGCAGACTGTTGTTCGTTTTGATCGCCGCGCTCGCTTCGCTGGGGGCGATGTCGCAGCAGCGTTCCGAGCAACCCAGCTCCGATCCCGGATCGGACAAGGACATCCGCATCGGCAACATCGTGCCCTATTCGGGGCCGCTCTCGGAGTTCGGCGCGATCGGCAAGGCGGAGGCCGCCTATTTCGACATGATCAACGATCGCGGCGGCATCAACGGCCGCAAGATCCGCTTCATCAGCCGCGACGACAATTCCGATCCCGCGACAGCGCTGCAGTTGACCCGCGATCTCGTCGAGAAGGACAACGTGCAGCTGATGTTCGGCTCATTCGGCACACCAGGCAATCTCGCCACGCGCTGGTACCTGAACGAGAGGAAGATCCCGCAGCTGTTCGTCGCCTCCGGCGACGAGGAGCTGAGCCAGGCCAGGGCGTTTCCCTGGACCATGGGTTGGCAACCGCCCTACCGGTCGGAGGGACGCATCTACGCCAATTACATCCAGGCCTATTATCCCCGGAAGAAGATCGTCGTTCTCTGGCAGAACGACCAGTTCGGCCGGATGCTCTACAAGGGCATCCAGGAGGGGCTCGGCGACCTGAACCGCCAGGTCCTGGTCGACGTCGCCTTCGACATCAACGACGAGCATCTCGAAGGGCACGTCTCGATCCTCAAGCGCGCGGATGCGGATATCTTCGTCTTTCTCGGTGTGCCCTCGACCGCGGCCAAGGTGATCCAGCTGGCGGCCTCGCTGCACTGGCACCCGGTGTTCATCGTCAACGATGCCTCCGCCTCGATCGCCAACGCGATGGCGCCCGCGGGCCTGGAGAATTCGGCCGGGGTGATCTCGGCGGCCTTCCTGAAGGACCCGAGTGATCCCGCCTGGAAGGACGATCCGGCCATGAAGGACTGGTTCGCCTTCATGGACAAGTTCTATCAGGTCGAGAGCGCGAACAGCAGCGCGGCACTGTACGGCTATGCCGCGGCCGAGGCCCTGACGCAGGTTCTGAAGCAATGCGGTGACGACTTCTCACGCGAGAACATCATGCGCCAGGCGGCGTCGCTGCGGAATTATCACCCATCGGTGGCGCTGCCCAACATCAGGATGAACACGTCGCCGGACAGCTATCTGCCGATCAAGCAGATGAGGCTGGTACAATTTGATGGGCGCTCGTGGCAGCCGTTCGGCGCGGTGATCGAGACGGCGTTCACGGAAGGGGCGGCAAGGTGAGGTGACTTATTTCACGATTGTATGCGGGCTTGCTCCGCCTCGCCCGCTTGTCGGAGAGGGCGATGCGCTCGCAGAGCGCGGCGGGTGAGGGTTCTCAGCACGGCGGGACATCATCCACTTTCCCGATGCGGAGGCCCCCCCCCTCCCCAACCTTCCCCCGCAAGCGGGAGAGGGAGCGCACCTGGCCCTTGGCAACGTCCGGGTTCAATAGGAGCTCCCCCTCACGCCGGATTCAGCGACGCCCGCGCGCTCTCCAGCAGCGAGCGCACGCGCGCGGCATCGCCTGATTTCGCCACGGCGGGAGCGAGATAAAGCTCGAGGCCCGGCGCGCGCTCGGTGATGACGCCGCTCCGCCGCATCGTTGAGCGCGTCCAACCCAATGATGATAAGTCGCGGCAGACGCCTTTTCGTTTCATGACGAATGTCTAAGATCGCTCATGAACCTGCATTCACACCGTGAGACCCCATGACCGAGACCATCCGTATCACGCGCTTCAAGGCGCGCCCCGTGATCGTGCCGATGAATTTGCCGCTGAAGACCTCGACCGGCGCGGTCGCGCAGGCGCCGCTGGTGCTGATCGACTGCGAGACCGACCAGGGCGCGGTGGGCCGTGCCTATCTGTTTGCGATCACGCCGTCGGCCCTGAAGCCGTTGACCGCGATGGTCGCGGAGATGTCGCAGCTCGTCGCCGGCGACGAGCTGCTGCCGTTCGAGATCGAGCGCAAGCTGACCCAGCGCTTCACGCTGCTCGGGCTTGCCGGGCTGCAACGGCTGGCGCAGTCCGGCATCGACATGGCGGCGTGGGATGCACTGGCACGTAGCAGAGCCCTGCCGCTGGCGCGGCTGCTCGGCGGCGCGCCGAAGCCGGTGAAGGCCTACAATTCGAAGGGGCTCGGCATCATGCCCGTTGGCGCCGCGGTGGAGGAAGCCCACAAGCTGCTGGCCGAAGGCTTCCACGCCGCCAAGATCCGCGTCGGCCGGCCCGATGCGCGGGAGGATCTCGCCGTGGTCCGCGCGGTGCGCAAGGCCGTCGGCGACGACGTGACGCTGATGTGCGACTACAATCAGGCGCTGACGATCACCGAAGCGATCCGCCGCGGCGAGATGCTCGACGACGAGGGGTTGAGCTGGATCGAGGAGCCGATCCGTCACGACGATTATGCGGGCTGCGCCCGCATCGCGGATGCGCTGCGCACGCCGGTCCAGATCGGCGAGAACTTTGACGGCGCCTTGGCGATGCAGGCCGCGCTCTCGGCCGAGGCCTGCGACTATGTGATGCCCGACGTGCAGCGCATCGGCGGCGTCACCGGTTGGCTGCGCGCCGCGTCACTGGCGCACGCCGCAGGCATCGAGATGTCGACGCATCTGTTCTCGGAAGTCAGCGCGCACCTGCTCTGCGTAACGCCGACGGCGCACTGGCTGGAATATGTCGACTGGGCCGATGCGGTGCTGGCGAGCCGGCTGAAGATCAAGGACGGCTATGCGCTGCCAAGCGAGGAGCCGGGGAATGGGATCGAATGGGATGAAGGGGCGGTGAGCAAGTATCTGGCGGGGTGATTGAAGCTGCTCACCGCGCCGCCGCATTCAGGTCCATCGTCTCCAACAGGCTATTCTGGCGCCAGTCGATGAAGGCATCCTTGAGGCGGTTGATCTCGCCGGCATGCTCGGGCATGCCCCAGAGATTGTGGCGCTCGAACGGATCGGTCGCGAGGTCGAACAGCTGGCCGTCCGCGGCGCCGTGAATGAACACGACCTTCCACCTGTCATCGCGCACCATCGTGATCAGCCTTGCGCCGGTCATGGCAACGTCGCCGGCCTGCTCGGAGAAAACGACATCGCGGCCGGTCCATGCCTCGCCCTTCAGGGCCGGCAGCAGGCTGCGAGCCTGGAACGGCTTTGGATGCTCGGCGCCGGCAAGATCCAGGATGGTCGGCGCAAGATCGAACAGCTGGCACTTCCCGCGGATGCGGCGGCCGCCGGAGAGCAGGCTGGGCGACCAGAACAGCAGCGGGATGCGGGTTACGGGCTCGTACATCGACCATTTCTGGCTGAGACCGTGCTCACCGAGATTGTCGCCATGGTCCGACATGAAGACGACGACGCAATTATCGAGGTACCCCTTGTCCTCGAGCGTCTGGATCAGACGGCCGATCTGCTCGTCGATCATGGTGACGTTGGCATAATAATGCGCGCGAAGGCGGCGCATCTCTTCATGCGTGGGCTGAAGCTTCCATGACACCGCGTCGTGATCCACTTCAGTGTCGTGGCGGCGCTTCTCCTTGAGGTACGCCGGCAGGCCCTCGATCTCCGCGTCGGTCGGTTGCGGCACCGGAAGATCGTTGCGGGCGAGATAGTGCTCCAGATATTCCGGCAGCGGATCATAGGGCGGATGCGGCCCCGGCAGGCCGATCTGCATGAACAGCGCCGCCGGCTTGGGGCGCGTCTGCAGCCACCACATCGCGGTCTCAGCGACGAAGATGTCCGGGTGCAGCGACTTCGGCATCTCCCAGGTAAAGGCGCCCATGCGGTCGCCATAGTCGGGCAGGCTGCGATAGCCGGCGCGCGACGGTTTTGTCAGCTTGTGCGCCGCGAAGGCCTTGTCGAGCTCGTCGGCGAACCAGCGGCCCTCGAAGAAGCGATCCTTGTTCTCGACCACGAAGCGTTCGTGGAAGCCGGCCTTCGCGTCATAGGGGATGGTGTGCATCTTGCCGACATTGACGCTGTGATAGCCGGCTTCGCCCAGCTTGCTGACCCAGGTCTTCTGCCAGTGCTGGCCGTTCTTCAGCACGCCCGAGGCGTGCGGATAGAGCCCGGAGAACAGTGCCGCGCGCGAGGGCACGCAGCTCGGCGCGTTGATGAAGCAATTGTCGAAATAGACGCCCTCACGCACCAGGCGGTCGAGGTTCGGCGTCTTCATGTGGGGGTGGCCCGTCGCCGCGATCGTGTCGAAACGCTGCTGGTCGGTCATGACCAGGATGATGTGGGGCTTTGTCACGATGGCATTGTCCTGTGCGGCACTGCGTCAATAGATATATGTCTGACATAATAATTCTTGTCAAACGAGGATGGATTTGATTATCTGCTTTCACCGGCGCAATTATGCGCCATTCTTCGCACGCAAGCAAAATAAATCAGACATTTCAATTCCACGAATCCAGGATCGCCGTGGCAAAATCTCCCAGCAAGGACAGCCCGCAATCGAGCGCCCAGGTCGCCCGTGAGGTGGCGCGGATGATCCTGACCGGGGTCTGGCGCGAAGGCACGACCTTGCCGCGCGAGATCGAGTTGGCGTCGCGCTTCGATGTCAGCCGCGCCTCGATCCGGGAGGCGCTGTCGCTGCTCAAGGCCAAGGGCCTGATCGCCTCGAAACAGAAGGCCGGCACCCATGTGCGGGCGCGGTTCGACTGGAACATGCTCGACGAGGAGCTCTTGAACTGGACGCTGTCGGCGCTGCCGACGCAGGAATTCGCCAAGCAGATCCTCGAAGTACGCCGCATCGTGGAGCCGGAGGCCTGCGCCATCTGCGCGCTGCGCGGCACCGACGAAGACTTTGCGCGGATCGAGCGCGCCTATCGCGGCATGGATGCGGCCGGCATGGACCGCGTCGCCTATGCCGAGCCTGATTTGCAATTCCACCGCGGCATTCTCATTGCCACCGGCAATGATTTCCTGATCGCGTTCGGCGCGACGGTCGCGGCCGCACTGCGGATGTCATTCGACTTGTCGAGCACCAATCCCGGCGCGCCGCGGAAAAGCCTGCCCTATCACCGCGCCGTGCTCGACGAGATCTGGGCGCGCAATCCCGATGGTGCGCGCCAGGCGATGCACAAGCTGATGGACCTCACCGAAGGGAACATCATCACGGCCATGGCGCGCCAGAAGAAGAAGGACGCCGAGGACGAGAACGTCCGCACCAGACGGACGCGTTGAAGCCTAACATCAATGAGGGAGGTAAGGATGAAAAACGCATCGCGCGCGAGCTCGATCACCCGCCGCAAATTGCTGAAAGCGAGTGCCGCGGGCGCGGCGTTGGCCGCATTTCCGGCGCCGCTGATCGCCCAGACAAAACCGTTTGCCGGCGTCACGCTGCACGGCGCCTCGTTCCAGCACCGCTTCTTCACGCTGCTACAAAAATACATACCCGAGTTCGAGGAGAAGACCGGCATGAAGGTCGACCTCCAGCTCTCGGCCCTGCCCGTCTACAACCAGCAGGCCAATCTCGAATTGTCGTCTGGCGGCTCGGCTTATGATTTCGTCAACGTCACCTTCACGCTGGCGACGCGCTGGATCGCCGCCGGTCTGCTCGCCAATCTCGACGAGTTCACGGGCGATGCCAACCTGACTGCGGCGGAGTGGAATCCGAAGGATTTCGTCGATGGCGCGCAGGTGCCCTATCGCGACGCCAAGGGCGCCACTTACGGCTATTCCTGGGAAGGCGGCGCCATGCTGATGGGCCTGTCGCGCATGGACCTGATGGAGAAGAAGGGGCTGAAGATCCCCAAAACCTTCGCCGAGCTGCAGCAGGTTTGCGCCGAGATCAACGGCACCGATGGGGTCAGCGGCCTGGTGTCGTGGTTCCTGCACAACTGGAATCTACCGCCCTACATCCAGGGCTTTGGCGGCAACATCTTCAAAAATCCGCCGGGCGATCCGATGCCGGCGCTGAATACGCCCGAGGCGATTCAGGGCGTCGAGTTCTATGCGAACCTCCTGAAGAGCGCGCCGAAAGGCGTGTTGACCTACACCGAGGACCAGGCCCGGCAGGCGATGCTGACCGGGCGCGCCAACATCTTCATCCATTCCAGCGCCTGGGTCACGCCGATCCTGCTCTCGGACGAGAGCAAGGTGAAGGACACTTCGCGTGTGGTGCGCTCGCCCGCCGGCCCCGTGCACGATTATCCGGCCTCGAACAGCCAGGGCCTCGGCATTCCCAAGAACGCCAAGAACCAGAAGGCGGCGTGGGAATTCATCAAATGGGCGCTCGGCCCCGAGATCTCGATGAAGCTCGTGAAGGAGCACGGCCACTCCTCGATCTGCCGCCGCTCGATCATCACCAGCGATGAGTATCGCAAGCTCAACACGGTGAACGGCCAGGATCTCGGCGCGCTCTATCTCGAGGTTCTGGAACTGCCGGGCAAGGGCGAGAACTACATGGCTTATCGCACCACCAAGGAATTCCCTGTTGTCGGCGACGTCCTCAACAAGGCATTCGAGCAGGTCGCAACCGGCCAGCTGCCGGCCAAGGACGCCATGAACGCAGCGCAAGACCAGGCCATTGCCGCACTCCGCCGCGCCGGGGCGAAGCTTTGAGCGAGAGTGGAATTGACCGAGAGCGGAATTGACCTGGAGCGCCGAAGGTTCATCGCCTTCGCGCTCACCCCAAGCCTGATCGTGCTGTTCGCCGTCGCCGTGCTGCCGGCGATCTATCTGGTCGTGACCA
The DNA here is from genome assembly GCF_054058595.1 of Bradyrhizobium sp. USDA 4472. Classification (NCBI taxonomy): domain Bacteria; kingdom Pseudomonadati; phylum Pseudomonadota; class Alphaproteobacteria; order Hyphomicrobiales; family Nitrobacteraceae; genus Bradyrhizobium; species Bradyrhizobium sp. USDA 4472. The sequence goes on along the minus strand of NZ_JBSSAM010000001.1, from coordinate 3,558,215 downwards.
GCCTGACGCCGTTCCAGCTGACGACGCCGGGCTCGGCCACCGATTTCAGCGAGCCGTTGCGTAACTATTCGCTGCTACCGGGCGATCCGCGCTTCGTCAACTCGCTGGCTGTGCAGGCCAAGCTCTCGGTCGCGAGCGTGCTGTTCCAGGTGCTGCTCGGCATGCTGCTGGCGCTGTTGTTGAACGTGCCGTCGCGTTTCGTCGAACTCGCCCGCACGTTCTTCTTAATCCCGATGGTGCTGCCGCCGATCGTGGTGGCGGTGATCTGGAAGCTGATCTACGCGCCCGACATCAGCCCGCTTTACTACGCGGCGCAGGCGCTGCATTTCACGCTGCCGGCACTGACGTCAAACGTCGATTTCGCGCTGACCTCGATCATCATCGCGGACACCTGGGAATGGTTGCCGTTCACCTTCCTGATGGTGCTGGCGGCGCTGCAAACCATTCCCGACGAATATTCGGAAGCTGCCCTCGTCGACGGCGCCAACAAGCTGCAGATCTTTTGGTACGTCACCCTGCCCTTCATCACGCCGATCCTGGTGATCTCAGGTATGTTCCGCCTGATCGACAGCGTGAAGGCGTTTCCGCTGATCTTCCTGCTCACTGGTGGCGGCCCGGGCACCGTCACTGAAGTCACCAATTATTACGCATACCTCCTCGCCTTCGACACCAACGAGATCGGCTATTCCAGCGCGGTCACCGTGGTGATGCTGCTGCTGGTCTGCGGCATCAGCCTTGGCGTGGTCTGGATGGGCCGCCGCCGCGAGGCACTGGCATGAACGAATCGTCCCTCCGCAAGGCCACGCCCGGCCGGCTGATCGCAATCACGGTCACGCTGCTGATCCTGCTGTCGCCGTTCCTGTGGCTATTGCAGATGAGCTTCAAGACCAACGACCAGATCCTGCAATTCCCGCCGCCGCTGATCTTCACGCCGACGCTGCAGAATTACATCGCGCTCTGGCACAGCGCGTTCTCGGCCTCCTTCGTCAACAGCCTGCTCAGCGCCTCGCTTTCGACCGCACTGGCGCTGCTGTTTGGCGTGCCAGCGGCCTACGCACTGTCGCGCTGGTCTGGCCGCGGCAAGCACGGGCTGTCCTTCGCCATCCTGGTGACCCGCATGGCGCCGCCGATCGCCTTCACGATTCCGTTCTTCCTGTTCTATCGCTGGATCGGCCTGCTCGACACCATCACCGGCCTCGTGCTGGTCTACACCAGCTTCAACCTGCCGCTGGTGATCTGGATGATGCAGCCGTTCTTCGACACGATTCCCGTCTCGCTGGAGGAAGCAGCCCTCGTCGACGGCGCGCGGACCCGCACGGTATTCACCAGAATCGTGTTGCCAATGGTGACGCCGGGGATCGCGGCGACCGCGATCCTGTGCTTCCTCTACGCCTGGAACGATTTCTTTTTCGCGCTGATCCTGACCCGCACCAATGCGCGCACCGCGCCGGTCGCCGTCGTCAACTTCATGAATTACGAGGGCTGGGAATGGGGCAAGATCGCCGCCGGCGGCTCGCTGGTGATGGCGCCGGTGCTGATCTTCTCGCTCGCGGTGCGCCGCTATCTCGTGTCCGGGCTGACGGCCGGCGCAGTCAAGGGCTGATGCTATGAGGCTGCAAAACAGCCCTTTTGCGGTCGTCAGCGAAGCTCCGTCATCCCTAGGCGCGAGTGGCGCAATGCAAAGCATTGCGCCGGGAGCCTCGAAGGATGCGCGGCCCGGATGCAGCCGGGCCGTCGCTCCTCGAGGGCCGCTGAAGAAGCAGGGTGACGGCAATAGTCCGGCTACCACGTCTCGGCGCCAGGGATCTTCCTGCGCACCGCCATGCGCTGGATCCAGATGCAGCGGCGGACGGATCTGTTTGAGCGGCCGACGGCGGATATGCCCTCGCCGGCCTGAAGCAGCGGCGCCACGGTCTCGCGCAGCGCACGGCAGCGCTGCAGTTCGGCCTGCCAATCGATGATCGCCGCATCAGCGCGCGTTGCCGTCAGCACCAGCACCGCGAGGACAAGACAGATCGGCCGCGTCATCCGCATTCCCTTCCCCGTGAAATGCACCACATCGAAGCATCGTCCATATCATAGCGCGATGTAACCGACACGGACGGGGCCACGCCCGACACGTCTATTTCGATCATTTCATTTTCAAACCGGGAGCGGAAGCAGGCAATGCTGGCGACATCTCATCAGGGAGCGCCTGACTGCTCCTGCGCGGGATAATCGAGCCGGCCGTCAGGAAGGACGTGCGCGGCTGAATTCATCGTGGCCTCGTCGACCTGTCCGGGACCGAGAATGTGAAACACCGTCTCGCCGGCGGCGAGCAGGTAGTCGGTGATGATCCGACGGTGACAGCGCCACCACAAGGTCTCCGCACACATGATGGCGCAGCGCCGCGTCTGCGCCAGCTCGCGCAAATGCGCGAGGCCCTCGTGAAAGGCCGCGCCCATGGCGTGGTCGGCGTAATTGTGGAAGCTGTCGTTCTGCCAGAACGCGTTGGTCTCGCGCGGCACCTCGCGCGTGCGGCTGCGCAGGCCGCCGAGCGAGGCAATGTGCTCGTAGCCGATCGCAAATGCCGCCAGCGTTTGCGGCAGCGTCTCGCGATCATATTGCGGATTGGTGCGCGAGCGCGGCACGGTGCGGACATCGGCGACGAAGCTGACGGAGCAGCCTTGCAGGAGCGCGACGAAGTCCTCGATCGAACGTGTGGCGTGGCCGATCGTGAAGAAGGGGTGAGCCATGGCAGGCCTCGTCGGCTCAGCTCTCGAGCCGCCGCAACGCCTTGCCTTTGTGCAGGGCGACGTGATCGGTCTTGTCGCTCTTGATCTCGTATTGCGGATCGTCCGCTGTCGCGTGGTGGGTGTGGCCCTTGTAGTCGACGTCGCTGGTGTGGACGCGCAGGATATGGCCGCGGACGCGGCCGGCCTCGGAATTCCAGCTGACGTGATCGCCGCGGTGAAAGGACTTGGGCATGGGGGAACAATGCCGGATGGGCGTGGCGCGTTCCAGGGAGATCGGCGCGAGACGCACCAGTCCGTCTACGCTCTGCGAGCTTCGCCGGACACGCTTCGCCGTCATCGGGCGTGGCTGCGCCACGCGAAGCCTTTTGGCGAAGCGTGGTGGGCACGACAGGGATCGAACCTGTGACCCCTACCATGTCAAGGTAGTGCTCTCCCGCTGAGCTACGTGCCCTAATAGTCCACTTGCGTCGGGTCGGGGTCCCTATAACGGCTCAGGGGAGCGTGCGCAAGGACGGAACGCGGCCGATTTAGGCCGCCAGCATCTTGTTCACTTCGCTCACCAATTCGCGCAGGTGAACGGGCTTGGACAGCACCTTGGCGTTCTTGGGGGCGTCTGAATCCGAGTTCAGGGCGACCGCCGCGAAGCCGGTGATGAACATGATCTTGATATCGGGATCCAGTTCCGAGGCCCGGCGGGCAAGCTCGATGCCGTCCATCTCCGGCATCACGATGTCGGTGAGCAGCATCTCGAACGGCTCTTCCCGCAAGCGCTGATAGGCAGCCATGCCGTTGTCATGGGACGAAACCTGAAAACCGGCGTTTTCCAGCGCCTTGACCAGGAAACGGCGCATGTCGTTGTCGTCTTCGGCGAGCAGGATTTTTGGCATGGCAGGAACGTCGAATCCCCAGAGGATAGGCAGAGGTCACTAAGCCCGACAGAGGGTAAATTTGGGGTGAAAATCTTAACCCTGTGACGGCTCACGCTGCGAGGGGTGTTGTGAACCGGAATGGGGTGCGAATCAATCGAGCCGCTGGCGTGTCCCCGCCTCCCTGCCCACACGGTTAAGACATGTTCCAGAGCGGACTCACGCTTTTTCGCTTGGCAGAATGGTTGCGATTCCGGACAATGAGGACACATAAGAGCCGCTCGACCGGCCGAATCATTCGATCTGGGTCCATGTCGGATCGTGCGGCGTGAAGGGACGAAGCCTGAGAAGATGACACGATTTGACGGCGACATGTCGCCAGCCTTCGACATCGTGGAGCCCGCCGTGTGGCGCGCGCCTGTTATCTTCAACTCGCCCCATTCCGGCTCGACCTACCCGGACGAATTCCTCAACGCTTCGCGGATCGACCTGCCGCAATTGCGGCGGTCGGAGGATTCCTTCATGGACGAGCTGATCGGCCATCTCAGCGCGCGCGGTTTTCCGACCGTGCGGGTCAACTTTCCCCGCTCCTATGTCGACGTCAACAGAGAGCCCTATGAGCTCGATCCCCGGATGTTCACCGGCCGCCTGCCGAGCTTTGCCAATACCCGGTCGATGCGGGTCGCGGGCGGATTAGGCACCATTCCGCGCGTGGTCGGCGACGGCCAGGAGATCTATCGCGACCGCATCCTGGTCGACGACGCGCTGGCGCGGATCGAGACGCTGTACAAGCCCTATCATCGCGCGCTGCGCCGGCTGATCAACAAGGTGCACCAGATGTTCGGCACCGTGGTGCTGGTCGACTGCCATTCGATGCCGTCGGTCGGGGTCAGCAGGGACGAGCCGCGCCGGCCCGACATCGTGATCGGCGACCGCTACGGCACGAGCTGTGTACCGTTGCTGCCCGACAGGATCGAGGAGACCATGACCGGGCTCGGCTATTCGATCGGCCGCAACAAGCCTTATGCGGGCGGCTTCATCACCGAGCATTACGGCAATCCGGCGAGCGGCCTGCATGCGGTACAGCTCGAGCTCAACCGCGCCATCTATATGGATGAGCGTCGCCGCGAACGCGGTCCGCGCTTTGCGCAGGTGGCGAGCGACTTCGGCGTGCTCGCCGATGTGCTGGCGACCACGATCCCGTTCGGCGACCTCGGCCCATTCCAGGCCGCGGCCGAATAGACGCGCCTCCTTCTCGAACGAGCGCGCTCTCTGCGAGAAGCGCGAATGCGTTTTCGTTTCGCACGCGAACGCGCGTGAAACTGAAAACGGAGATCGCAGAAAAAAGGGCCGCTTCTAATGAAGAAGCGGCCCAAGTCTAGGGAGGAAACGCCCAAGGAGGGCAGCGGTAACGCCAAGCGCTACCGCACCGCAACAATATGCGGCCGCGCCGCACAAAGCGCAAGGGTTTTTGAGCGGTTTCCCATGCAAAAAACACATGGCTCAATTGCTTTTAGCGAAATCCAGATTCAGTTTCTTTGATAAGCAAATTCAATGGGTTGATTGTCATTTGCAGACGAACGAGGCATGTACGGAACTAAGCTCTCAACACTGTGATCGATATTTGACCAGCGAATGGCTCGCGAGGCGGCTCATTTGGGCTGCCGGTATCCGCGCCCAAAATACCGGGGTGCAAACCAAGACAGCGCTGCACGGGAGGGGCGAATTGAGCTAGGCAGATGAGAGCTTCACCCGACTTTCGTTTTGAGGATGCGCCGTGACGGTGATCGACTTCTCTGCCTTCATCGGACGGCTCGCCACCGCCTCCGGCGAAACCATCCTGCCGTTCTTCCGCACCTCGCTGTCGATCGACGACAAGAGCAAGACCAAGGATTTCGACCCTGTGACGGAGGCCGACCGCGCCGCCGAGGCGGTGATGCGGCGCCTGATCAAGGCGAGCTTCCCCCAGCACGGCATCGTCGGCGAGGAATTCGGCAACGAGCGCGAGGACGCCGACTATGTCTGGGTGCTCGACCCCATCGACGGCACCAAGTCTTTCATCGGCGGCTTTCCGATCTGGGGCACGCTGATCGCGCTTCTGCACAAGGGCATGCCCGTCTACGGCATGATGCACCAGCCCTTCATCGGCGAGCGCTTCTCCGGCGACAACGGCTCGGCCAACTACAAGGGACCGTCCGGCGAGCGCCGGCTCCAGGTCCGCCGCTGCGCCTCGCTCTCGGAGGCGACGACCTACACCACCTCTCCCCTGCTGATGAACGAGCGCGACCGCGCCACCTTCGGCCGGATCGAGCGGGGTGCGCGGCTGTCGCGCTACGGCGGCGATTGCTATTCCTATTGCATGCTCGCCGCCGGCCATGTCGATCTCGTGGTCGAGACCGAGCTGAAGCCTTACGACATCGCGGCCCTGATCCCGATCGTCACCGGCGCCGGCGGCGTCGTCACCACCTGGGAGGGCAAGCCCGCCCAGGGCGGCGGTCGCATCATCGCGGCCGGCGACGCCAGAGTTCACGAAGAAGCACTCAAGCTGCTCAATCAATAACAACGCGAGTGGAAGCCTGCATGATCAGTCTCACGCAGGGGCTCTCGGGCCGAAGGTGCTGATCGACAACCGCGGCGGCCACGGCGGCGTGCCTGGCATATCTCACACCGACGCCGCCCTCAAATGCTCCACCAGCATCTTGGCCGCCCTTGGCAGCGCCTTGAAACTCCGGGCGCAGATCACGAGCCGCCGGTTGGCCCAGGTGTCGCGCAGGCGCACCATCGCGAGCGGCATCAGCTTGGCGCAGCGCCGGGCGGCGGATTCCGGCACCAGCGCGACGCCGACATCGGCTGAGACCAGCTGGCAGATCGCGTCGAAATCGCGTAGCCGCGCGCGGTAATGCGGGCGCATGCCGAGCCGGGCCGCGTGTTTTGAAATATGCATCTGGAGCGCGGTCGCGCTGGTGAGGCCGACGAATTCGCAATCGTTCGCCTCCTGGAACTCGATCTGGCGACGGCCGGCGAATGGACCGCGTCTGGACGTCACCAGGGTCAGGCGGTCCTCGCTGAAGACAAAGCGTTCGATATGATCGGGCAGCGCGTGCTCGGCGGCGAAGCCGAGATCCGCGGCGCCTGCGGTGATCGCCGCCGCGATGTCGGTGCTCTCACGCTCCTCGATGTCGATGGCGACGTCGCGATGCTCGCGCAGGAAGCCGGCGAGTGCCTTCGGCAGATGCTCCGACAGGCCCGAGGTATTGGCGAGGAAGTGCACGCTGGCGCGGACGCCGCTGGCGAAGCCTGCGAGATCGCCGCGCATGGCGTCGACCTGGTGAATCACGAGCCGGGCATGGTCGAGCAGGCTCTCGCCGGCGGCGGTCAATTCCACGCCGCGCCGCAGGCGCTTGAGCAGGGCGACGCCGAGCGCATCCTCGAGCCCCTTGATCCGCGCGCTGGCCGATGCCAGCGCCAGATGCGACCGTTCCGCACCGCGGGTGATGCTGCGCTGATCGGCGACCGCGATGAAGAGCTGGAGATCGACGAGATCGAAACGCATGGCAGGTCTCCCTAGCCTTCGTTGTTTACGAAGGCATTCTCCGTAACCTCCAGATTGTGCGCGGGCGCGGCTTCGGTCAATGTGCAGGCATGATCGACCCGCTTCTCATTCTCGTCGCCGCCGTCTTCCTGGTCGCCGGATTCGTCAAGGGCGTCGTCGGGCTTGGCCTGCCGACCGTGTCCATGGGCCTGCTCGCGGTGAACATGGCGCCGAGCCGCGCGATCGCGATCGTGATCGTGCCCGCCATCGTCACCAACATCTGGCAGACGTTTGTCGGCCCGCATCTGCGCGACATCCTGAGGCGGCTATGGCCACTGATGATCGGCACCGTGCTCGGATGCTGGCTGAATGCCGGAGCGCTGACGGGTCCCCATGCCCGCTACGGCACCGTGGTGCTCGGCGTGCTGCTGGTGATCTACGCCATCGTCGGCCTCAGCAAATTCAAGTTCCACGTCGCGCCGCGCAACGAGAAATGGGTCGGCGGCGTGGTCGGCGTCATCACCGGCGTGATCTCGGCCTCGACTGGCGTGCAGGTGATCCCCTCGATGCCGTTCATGCAGGCGATCGGGATGGAGAAGGACGAGCTGGTGCAGGCGCTCGGCGTGTTCTTCACCACCGCCACGCTCGCGCTCGCCTTCAACCTCACCGCCGGCGGATTGTTGACCCCGGCCAATGCCGTGCCGGGCGCCATCGCCATGGCGATGGCCTTTGCCGGCATGTATATCGGCCAGTCGGTACGGGCACGGATGCCGGCGGAGGCGTTTCGCCGCTGGTTCCTGGTCGCCATGGTCTTGCTCGGCATTTACCTCGCCGGCAGCGCGCTGCTGAAGCAGGTCGCCTGAGCGCGCTAGCGCGCCTCCAGCATGGCGACGCGGATGCCGAGATAGATGAAGAGGCCGCCGAGCGCCCGGTTGACCCAGGCGATCACGCCTTCGGACTGCCGCAGCCGGTTGGCGGCCCTGGCCGCGAACGCTGCCAGCACAAGGCACCACAGCGTCCCCGTGCAGATGAAGATCAGGCCGAGCGTCAGGAACGCCAGCGGCTTGTGCGGCGCGTCGGCTGCGACGAATTGTGGCAGGAAGGCCAGGAAGAACAGCGCGACCTTGGGATTGAGCGCGTTGGTGAAGACGCCCTGGAGGAACACCCGCCGCAGCGAGCTTCGCTCGGCCTCGTTCTTCACCGCCAGCAGCGCCGGCCGCGACCACAACATCTGCAGCCCGGTCAGGACCAGATAGGCGGCACCGACCAGCTTCAGGATCGAGAATGCGGTGGAAGAGGCCATCAAAAGCGCCGAAAGACCGATTGCGGCGCCGGCGACGTGGAAAAAGCAGCCACAGCTGATTCCGAAGGCGGCCGCCGCCCCGCCGCGCCAGCCCATCTGCATGCTGCGGCCGATCACATAGACGGTATCCGGCCCCGGTGTGATGTTGAGCAGCACGCCCGAGAGGACGAAGAGCCAGATTTCGTGAATGCCCAGCATGTGACGTACCCCGCGACTGTCCGTCTCGAGAACTTGCCCTTAGTCGGTTCGCACCCCGTCGTCCACCGCCGGAAACGCCTAGGATTTGTCTTGAATTTGCAATGCGGTTCATACTTTCGCTCGGCTTCATCTGCTCTATAAAGACTCCTGTTCTTGAAATGCGGGATTCGCGGAGGCCGCCGTACCGGCGGCGCCCGCTCCCCTGGAGCTCCGAGGATATGGAAAGACGTCTGGCTGCCATCGTCTGCGCCGATGTCGCCGGTTATTCCCGGATGATGGGTGCTGACGAGGCCGGCACCCATGCCGCCTTCAAGGCCCACCGCAGCGCGATCCACCCCATCATCCTCAATCACGGCGGCCGTGTCGTCAAAAACACCGGCGACGGCTTCCTGCTGGAGTTTCCCTCCATCGTCGGCGCCACGGAGGCGGCGATCGCGATGCAGGTGCTGATGGCGGAGCGCAATCTCAATCTGCCCGCCGACCGCGCCATGCAGTTCCGGCTCGGCATCCATATGGGCGACGTCATCGCCGACGAGGACGAGGTGTTCGGTGACGATGTCAACATCGCCGTCCGCCTGGAATCGGTGGCGAGCCCCGGGGGTTTCGCCATCTCGGCCAAGGCTTACCGCGAGGCCAGCAAGCATCTGAGCGTGGCGCTGGTCGATGGCGGCAACCACCGCTTCAAGAACATCAAGGATCCGATCGGGGTCTGGACCTGGACGCCCGACGGCGCGCCGGCACTTGCGTCCGAGTTCAGGGAAGGATCGGCGCTCTCGCAGGCCTCCCGCACCGCGATCGTCGGCGTGCTGCCCTTCGCCAACCTCAGCGACGCCCAGGACGAATATTTCTCCGACGGCCTGACCGAGGATCTGATCCACGCGCTGTCGCTGCAGTCGTTCTACCGCGTGCTGAGCCGCAACTCGACCTTCGCCTTCAAGGGCAAGAATGCGAGCACCCGCGTGATCGCGCGCGAGATCGACGCCACCTACCTGATCCAGGGCTCGGTGCGGCGCGCCGGCGCCAAGATCCGCGTCACAGCCGAGCTGATCGCGCCCGAAACCGGCGAGCAGCTCTGGACCGGCCGCTATGACCGCGACATCGGCGACTTCTTCGCCATGCAGGACGAGATCACGACCAATCTGTCCGCGGCCATCGCCACCGAGATCGTCCGGGCCGAGGCCTCCGCGCCCGCGCGCCCGACCAACGACGTCACTGCCTGGGACCGCTTCTTGAAGGGCCTGTCGCATTATTACCGGCAGACCAAGGAAGATCTGGGCGCAGCCGTTGAGCTGTTCAGGGAGGCGATCGCGCTCGATCCCAAACTGTCGATTGCACACGCCTATCTCGCCACGATCCAGATCCAGAGCATCCAGTTCGGCTGGGTCAAGGGCACCCGCGAGATGTGGAGCGAGGCGATGCGGCTTGCCGAAACCAGCGTCCGGCTCGATCCGCGCTCGTCCTTTGCGTTCTCGATCCTGTCCTGGGCGCACGCGATGGAAGGCCATGACGAGGCGGCGATGGATGCCGCCAAGCGCGCCGTGGCCCTCAACCCCTACGACGTGGGCGCGCGCGGCGTGCTCGGCATCTGCCATTTCGTCATCGGCCAGCACCGTCAGGCGATCGAACTGTTTTCGATGGCCGCCCAGCGCGACAACAGCGATCCACGTTATCAATGGGCCGCGCTGAACGCCTTCAGCCACTACCTCGTCCGCCAATACGACGCGACCTTGTCCTGGGCCCGCGAGCAGCTCTACATCAACCCGAACCACATGCAGGCCCTGGCGATCCGCGCCGCAGCGCTGGCGCAATTGGGCCGGACCGACGAGGCGGCCGAGGCGGCCAGCGTGCTGATGAGCAATTACCCGACCCTCAATGTCGATCGCCATTTGCGGAATTTTCACTGGAAGCGGCCCGAGGACATCGCGCATTACCGCGAGGGTCTCCTGAAGGCGGGCGTGCCCGCCAGCAAGCTCACGCTGGTCCAGGGCGACCTCAGGCGCGCTGCCGAATCCTGAGGATGAGCTGGCGCGTGCGCCGCATCTCACCACTGGCTTTATTGACACAACGGTGAATTCCGCCACACTCCTTCACACGCTGAAGTAGTATGAATTACTGTCGGTTTGTTAGAACTTTCCGCGCTTATCGGCGCGTCCGTATTTCACGATTCGCTGTTTTCAGGATTTTGGGTCATGAACGATTCCGTCTCGAAGCCGCCCGTCGATCCCTCGACCCAGGTCTCGCCGAACAATCCCTGCCCGTTCCTGCGCGGCCTCGTCGGCGAAGGCTTCGTCGAGGGTGGAACGGTGCCACTTCGGACGCTGTCGCAGACCATCGCAAATGCGAGCGGCGAGACTGGCGCGAAGAAGACGCTGGCGCGCATCCAGGTCCGTGGCGTTGCGCTGATCGCCAACGGCGCCTGTCACATCCTGCAGAGTATCTTCTGGGGAGCGCAGCTCAACCGCTTGCGCGGCGGCCCGCTCGACAAGCTCGGCGCCGGCTCACGCATCCTCGGCATCGACGGGCGCGTCAACGAAGACGAGATCGCGCGGCTCGCCGGTTTCGGCGCCACCTGTGCCGATCCCGATGGCGGCGCCGAGGTCGGGCTCAACGCCTCGCAGATCGAGATGTTCATGAAGGACAATCTCAAGCGCGCCGGCAACCAGGCGCGCTGGTACTACCCGATGCTGATGAAGTTCGAATGGCCGATCCTGCTCAAGATCATGGGCAAGGGTCAGGGAGACGATCGCTATCTCAGCGTGGCCGAGGTGAGGACATTGTTCAACGAGCGCAAATTTCCCGACAGGATCACCCAGCGGGTCGTCAGCCAGCCGGTCACCCCGCCCTCGCTGATCTTGCGCGCGGGCGGTGGACTGGTCGCAGCGCTTCTTGTTTTTGGCATCGTGACGTTGCGCTTTCCCGATCAATTCCAGCCGCTGCTGCCCCATGTCATCGGCCAGTTCGTCGCCCCGCCGCTGCCGAGGCTCGTCGAACCCCGCGCGGCGTACTGGCTCGAGCAGAACTGGGCGCTGGAGGACCGGCACTGGTTTCATCACGCCAGCCAGGGCACCGCGACCTTCCCGGTGCCCTATCGCTGGTTCATGGCGCTGGAGCAGCCGCGGCTTCACTTCTTCGCAAAGCCCGGGATGCTGCATGACAGCGACCATCTGCAGCGCTTCGGCTTCATCCCGAGCCCGCAGACGATCAACACCGACGACGCCACGTTGCGCCAATTCGGCTATGCCAATGTCTACGACAAGACCAAGCCGGTGCCGGCGCGGCTGTGGGATCCGCCGGTCAATTGGGGCGCCCAGGTTGAAAACGTCGATGGCCTGCCCGTCGGCTTTGCGCGGATGACCGGCGTGGCCGATCCCGCGACCGGCAAGGACGGCGAAGACCGGATCGGCCTGACTTGCGCCGCCTGCCACACCGGCCAGATCCACTACAAGGGCATCGACATCCGCTTCGACGGCGGCCCGGCGATGACCGACCTCAGGAAGCTCGAGATCACGACCGGCCTGTCGATCGCCTACACGCTGCTCGTGCCCGGTCGCTTCACCCGCTTCGCCGACCGCGTGCTCGGCGCCTCCGCCGGCGACGCGGACCGCGATGCGCTGAAGCAGAAGCTGAGTGCGATCGGCACATTCCTGAAAGACTGGGAAACCACCTACGACAAGACCATCGCAGGCAAGACGAGGCTCAACGAGAAGACGAAACGGGAGGAGCAGCAGCAGGACACCGAGGAAGGATACGGCCGCCTCGACGCGCTCAACCGCATCGGCAACCAGGTCTTCGCCCAGGACATGACGCTCAGCGGGCTCAGCGGCTTCGAGAAGAATCTGCATGCCAAGGACGCACCGGTCAGTTTCCCGCCGATCTGGACCGTGCCCTGGCTCAAATTCGCGCAATATGACGCCTCGATCGAACAACCGCTGATCCGCAATGCCGGCGAGGCGCTGGGCGTGACCGCGCTGCTCAATCTGTCCGACTCGACGCCCAGGGACACTCTGTTCCGCTCCTCGATGGACATCAGGAATCTGAACTGGATCGAGGACCTGCTGAAGGGATCGGCGCCGTATCCGAAAAAACAGCTCTCCGGATTGACCTCACCGAGATGGCCCTCCGACATCATCGGCGATGCCGCCTGGAAGATCGATGAGGAGCGCGTCAAACGCGGCCGAAAGCTCTATGCGGAGATCTGCGCCGAATGCCATCTCGGTCCGGTCAACGATTCCGTGTTCGACGCCGAATTTCCGGAGCAGAGCGTCTGGGCCTCACGATGGGAGACCATCGGCAAGGACACATTCCTCAACGAGGTCCAGAAAGGCGTCAGAGGCATGGGGACCGATCCTGCGCAGGCCAGCGTGCTGGCGACGCGCACGGTTCAGGTGCCGGGCTTTCTCAAGCTCGATCCCTCGCAGAATCTCAACACGTGGTGGAAATGCAACCTGCCAGAGGTGTCTTCGACGGACATGCCCTATTCGCTCGGCCTGATGGTGCTCGTCGACATCGTCAGCCGCAAGGCGATGAAGGATGCCAAGATCAGTCGGGAGGAGCAGGATGATTGGTGGGGCAAGCGCCAGAACTGCCCCAATCCCGGACCGCAGCCGCCGGACAAGCCGGAGAAGGGACCCTGGTATCGCGCGCGCCCGCTCAACGGCGTCTGGGCCACTGCGCCGTACCTGCACAACGGATCGGTGCCCTCGCTCTACTGGATTTTGAGCCCCGCCGCGGAGCGCCCCAAATCGTTCTGCATGGGCGGCGATCGCGACTACGATCCGAAGCAGGTCGGCTTCGCAGTCACCGACGACGAGAGTTGCAAGACGGGGCAGTCGCGTTTCTCGACGCGAGCCTCTGACGGCACCGAGATGTACGGCAACAGCAATGCCGGGCACTCGTTCGAGGGCAACGGGCCGGCACACAAGGACGGCGTCGTCGGCCGCGAGCTCAAGGAGCAGGAGCGCTACGATTTGATCGAGTATCTGAAGACGCTGTGAGGGCACACCGTCACTGCGAGCGAAGCGAAGCAATCCGGAGGGCTCCTCGCAATGAGGAGGATGGGGCCAGCCCGCCGCTCACTTGAACAGCGGCGTGCCCGGCACGAACGCATCGAACGCCGCCCAGAACTGGGAGCGGTAGCGGTCCTGCTCCTGGAGGATCTCGTGCTTGGAGCCGGCGATCACCAGATGCGAGCCGGCGCGCAAATGATAGGCGAACTCCTCGATGGCCGCGGTCGAGACCACGGCATCGTTGGACGCCGCCAGCATCAGGATCGGCTGGCGGATCTCGGAGGGGTAGTTCATGCCCTTGAAGGTGTGCATGGCGCGGAAGGCGGTATCGGCCCAGGCAACCGTCGGCGACGCGAGACCCAGCGTCGGGTCCTCCTCCAGGATCGCGGCGTTGCGTGCATAGCGCACGGGATCGCTGGTCAGGGGATTGTTGATGAAGGGTGACAGTCCGGTCAGTCGCTCGCTGCCGCCGGGGACGTAGGCGCCGCCGCGCCCCATCATCCGCATCGTCTTCAACATCAGCCGCACCGGGAACGAGGTGGAGCGGCCGGGCAGATCGATCATCGGCGCCGACAGCACCATGCGGTCGAACCAACGCTTGCCGGCATGGGCAAGGCGCAACAGCACTGCGCCGCCCATGGAATGGGCCAACGCGAAGTACGGCGGCGGACAATCCGGCAGCACCACCTGCTGCACGAAGGCTTCGACGTCGATCTCATAGTCGGCGAAATTACGCACATAGCCCTTGCGCGGATCGCGCAGGCGGCGCGCCGAATGGCCCTGCCCGCGCCAATCGACGATCGCCACGGCAAAACCGCGGTCGCGCAGGTCGCGCACGGTCTCGAAATATTTCTCGATCTGCTCGCTGCGCCCGGTGAAAACGCAGACCGTGCCCTTGCGGTTCGCCGGCGGCGCCCAGCGGGCGAACCGCAGCTCGACGCCGTCAGGCGTCTTGATGGTGCCGCTGACGACGTCTTCGGGAACGGGGTTGGACGGAATCGAGACCAGCGTCATGATCGGAAGGGCTTGGCGCCAAGTGCTGTGAACAAGTGCTGCAAATCAAGGGGCGGGAGCGCCGAAAAGGGGCTGATGCCGCCCTCTTGAACGCCGTCTGGACCCACCCATATCATCTTCGTGCAGGCCGCTACCAGTGTTTCGGAACCGGAACATCAGGCTGCACACAGACTAAAGCCCGGCCCGATTGGCGGGCGGGTTAACCAACAGTCGCTCAATGGAGGACTTGACCATGCGTACCTACGATCTCACCCCGTTCTATCGTTCCACCGTCGGCTTCGACCGTCTCTTCAACCTGCTCGACCAGACGAGCTCGGACGGCAGCCCCGGTTATCCCCCCTACAACATCGAGCGCACCGGCGAGAACGCCTACCGCATCACTGTTGCGGTCTCCGGCTTTGCCAAGGATGAGCTCTCCATCGTCGCGAAGGAAAACACGCTGACGATCAAGGGCGAGAAAGTCGCCAATGAGAACTTGAAAGCCGAAGTGCTCTATCGCGGCATCGCCGCGCGTGCTTTCGAGCGTGCCTTCCAGCTTGCCGACTTCGTGCAGGTGAAGGATGCCTCGCTCGAGAACGGCCTGCTCCACGTCGACCTCGTGCGCGAGATTCCCGAAGCCAAGAAGCCGCGCCAGATCGCGATCAACACGGGCGCTGCCAAGGCGCAGGTGATCGAGAGCAAGGCCGAGCAAGCGGCCGCCTAAGCCCCGACGAACCAGGTTGCGAAAACGCCCCGGTGCCCCCGGGGCGTTTTTTTGCATCGCATCACAGAGCGGAGAGGCCGCGTGATGCAGCGTCCGCACGAGGGCTGATTGCAGAAGGCGCCTGTAGATCTCAGGCGCCTTTTGTTTTGTCCGACTGTCTCCGCGATCGCGGTTGTCGTCCCGGCACCACAGGGAGCAGTTTGCCGAAGATCGGAGGTCCGGTACTCGCACCTCATCCCCACCGACAGATCACGCGGCATGGGTCCCTCGTTCGCAGGGACGACAGCGTGAGTGCGGCTGGCGCTATCGCGTTAAACGCGCGTCATCAATCCAGCCCTTGCACTGCGGGCATCTCCTGTGTCGGCAAAATGGCGGGGGGCCGGCTTGGCCTGGACGACGGTTGGAGCGGCGGCCTGCGGCGCGGCCTCGGCGGCCTTTGGCTGTATGGCTGCGGTCTGCTGCGCCGGCTGCTCCGCGGGCTTCGCGGCCGCCACCGGTGTCTCGGCACGCTGCGGACCCGCCTTCGGGAGCGGAACGGTACGGCTGGCGACATGCGGGATCGGGGCCGGCGGGCGCGGCGGGCCGCCGCGGACCATGGTCGGCGCCGGCAGCGCGCTTTGCGGCCGGTAAGGCGTGACCTGCGGCTCGCCATAGGCGGGCGCCATGCCATAGGCGTCAGCGGCCGGCATGAAGCGGATGATCCGGCCGTCGCGGGCGTCGATGACCAGCCGGCCGTCGTCGCCGCGGCGGTCGATGACCGCGATGGTGTAGACAGCGCCGCGCAGGTGCGGGATGCCGAGCGGGGAAAAGCCATTGTCGCGCAGCACGGCATAGACCTCGGTCGCCGGCAGCAGCGCCGGCGCGGGGCCGCGCTCCTCATACCCGTAGCCGTAACGCGGCGGCCGCAGAGCGTCCGGCGCGTAAGGTCCGTCGAAATCGGACACGGCAACATAGGCTCCGCCCGAAAGTCCGCTCGCTGGAACCTGTGCCTGGGCAGCAGGTGCAGCCAGCGCCAGCGTGGCAGCAGCCACACATCCTGTGAAAAACTTCATGGTCGACACGCTCCTGTCAGGCCCCCGGATGGTCGCACTCTTTCGCTTCTTGCGGGCGTGGCGCACCTGTCGAAGGGCTGATCCGAAGCATCAGGGGGGATTCCGGCGCCGCTTGGGCCGGATCAGGGCGCGTTTGCTTCAAAACCGGGGCCGCGCAACTTTCGGAAAGCGATCGATTGACTTGTGAGGAATCGGGACTTCCGCGCGCTTGTGTGATAGACAAAAATTTGGCAAGGTGATGGTTAGGACAGGAAGACTGTCTCAATTTTGCTTGCGGTTCCGGCATAGGGATTGCAACGAAAGTCGGTGCTTTCGAGCACCATAAGGCAGCAGGAAAAGCCGTTCTCGGGGACGAAGAACGCCTTGGCCTGAATTTAAGAAAATGCGGCTCGCCAGCGGACGAGCGGTGACCCAGAGGCGGGTGCCGCGGAACGCCCAAGGTGCGCCGAAGATGGCGGTGAGACAGCTTGCCGCACGGAGAGGATTGGAACAATGAACGGGTCGCAATTCGAGCGCGGAAACATCGTGGCAGAAGAGCTGTCGGCGACGGTCGCCTCGAAAACGACCGATCCGATTCAGGAGCACAATTCACGGCCCGAAGCCGAGGGTCTCTACGATCCGAGCCTGGAGAAGGATTCCTGCGGCGTCGGCTTCATCGCCAACATCAAGGGCCAGAAGTCGCACGCGATCGTCTCGGACGCGCTCAGCATCCTCTGCAACCTCGAGCATCGCGGCGCCGTCGGCGCCGATCCGCGCGCCGGTGACGGCGCCGGCATCCTGGTGCAGATCCCGCACGCCTTCTTCAGCCGCAAGGCCAAGGAGAACAAGTTCGAGCTGCCGGCGCCGGGCGAATATGCCATCGGCGCGCTGTTCATGCCGCGCGACACCGCCTGGCGCAACGTCATCAAGAGCATCATCGCCGACCAGATCAAGGAAGAGGGCCTGACCCTGCTCGGCTGGCGCGATGTGCCGACCGACAATTCCTCGCTCGGCGTCACCGTAAAGCCGACCGAGCCCGCCTGCATGCAGGTGTTCATCGGACGCAACGGCACCGCCAAGTCCGAGGATGAGTTCGAGCGCCGGCTCTACATCCTGCGCAAGTCGATTTCGCAGGCGATCTACCAGCGCCGCGACCGCGGCCTGGCCGGCTATTACCCCTGCTCGATGTCCTGCCGTACCGTGATCTACAAGGGCATGTTCCTCGCCGACCAGCTCGGCAAGTACTATCCCGATCTGCACGAGCAGGATTTCGAGAGCGCGCTCGCGCTCGTGCACCAGCGCTTCTCGACCAACACCTTCCCGGCGTGGTCGCTGGCGCATCCCTACCGCATGATCGCGCATAACGGCGAGATCAACACGCTGCGCGGCAACACCAACTGGATGGCGGCGCGCCAGGCTTCCGTGAGCTCGGAGCTTTACGGCAAGGACATCAGCCGGCTCTGGCCGATCTCCTACGAAGGCCAGTCGGACACCGCCTGCTTCGACAACGCGCTCGAATTCCTGGTGCAGGGCGGCTACTCGCTGCCGCACGCCGTCATGATGATGATCCCGGAGGCGTGGGCCGGCAATCCCCTGATGGATGAGAAGCGCCGCGCCTTCTACGAATATCATGCCGCCCTGATGGAGCCCTGGGACGGCCCCGCCGCGATCGCATTCACCGATGGCCGCCAGATCGGCGCCACGCTGGACCGCAACGGGTTGCGGCCGGCGCGTTATCTGGTGACCAGGGACGATCGCATCGTGATGGCGTCCGAAATGGGCGTGCTGACGATCCCCGAGGACCAGATCATCACCAAGTGGCGCTTGCAGCCCGGCAAGATGCTGCTGGTCGACCTCGAACAGGGCCGCCTGATCCCTGACGACGAGATCAAGGCCGATCTCGCCAGGAGCCATCCCTACAAGGAGTGGCTGGAGCGAACCCAGATCGTGCTGGAAGATCTGCCGCAGGTTCCGACCACGGGCGTGCGCTCGAACCTGTCGCTGCTCGATCGCCAGCAGGCGTTCGGCTACAGCCAGGAAGACATCGCGATCCTGATGACGCCGATGGCGGCCACCGGTGAAGAGGCTGCCGGCTCGATGGGCAACGACACGCCGATCTCGGCGCTGTCGGCCAAGGCCAAGCCGCTGTTCACCTACTTCAAGCAGAACTTCGCGCAGGTCACCAACCCGCCGATCGACCCGATCCGCGAGGAGCTGGTGATGAGCCTGGTCTCCATCATCGGACCGCGGCCGAACCTGTTCGACCTGAAGGGCCTTGCCACCACCAAGCGCCTTGAAGCGCGCCAGCCGATCCTGACCGATGCGGACCTCGAAAAGATTCGCTCGATCTCCGACGTGGCTGACTCCCACTTCAAGTCGCGCACGCTCGACACCACCTTCCACGCCGGTCTCGGGGCGGCCGGCATGGACCAGGTGCTGGACGAGCTCTGCGCGCGTGCGGAAAGCGCGGTGCGCGAGGGCGTCAACATCATCATCCTGTCCGACCGCATGGTGGGCACCGACCGGGTTGCGATCCCGTCGCTGCTGGCCTGCGCCTCCGTGCATCATCACCTGATCCGCACGGGCCTGCGCACCTCGGTCGGTCTCGTCGTCGAATCCGGCGAGCCGCGCGAAGTGCATCATTTCGCCTGCCTGGCCGGCTACGGCGCCGAAGCGATCAATCCGTACCTCGCGTTCGAAACCATCATCGCGATGAAGGACCGCCTGCCCGGCTCGCTCGACGATTACGAGATCGTCAAGCGCTACATCAAGTCGATCGGCAAGGGTCTCCTGAAGGTGATGTCCAAGATGGGCATCTCGACCTACCAGTCGTATTGCGGCGCGCAGATCTTCGACGCGGTCGGCCTCAAGGCTGATTTCGTCGCGAAGTTCTTCGCCGGCACGCATACCCGCGTCGAGGGCGTGGGCCTTGCCGAGATCGCGGAAGAAGCCGTGCGCCGGCATGCCGACGCGTTCGGCGAGGCGCTGGTCTACAAGACCGCGCTCGACGTCGGCGGCGAATATGCCTATCGCAGCCGCGGCGAGGACCATGCCTGGACTGCGGAATCAGTCGGCCTGCTGCAGCACGCCGCGCGCGGCAACTCGCTGGAGCGCTACCGCGCCTTCGCCAAGATCCTCAACGAGCAGTCGGAGCGTCTCTTGACGCTGCGCGGCCTGTTCCGGATCAAGAGCGCGGATGAAGAGAAGCGCAAGCCCATCCCGCTCGAGCAGGTCGAGCCGGCCAAGGACATCGTCAAGCGTTTCGCCACGGGCGCGATGAGCTTCGGCTCGATTTCACGCGAGGCACATACGACGCTCGCGATCGCCATGAACCGGATCGGCGGCAAGTCGAACACCGGCGAAGGCGGCGAGGAAGCCGACCGCTTCAAGCCGATGCCGAACGGCGACAGCATGCGCTCGGCAATCAAGCAGGTCGCCTCGGGCCGCTTCGGCGTCACCACGGAGTATCTCGTCAACTCCGACATGATGCAGATCAAGATGGCGCAAGGCGCCAAGCCCGGCGAAGGCGGCCAGCTGCCCGGCCACAAGGTCGACGCGACCATCGCCAAGGTCCGGCACTCGACGCCGGGCGTCGGCCTGATCTCGCCGCCGCCGCACCACGACATCTACTCGATCGAGGATCTCGCGCAGCTGATCTACGACCTCAAGAACGTCAACCCGACGGGCGACGTCTCGGTCAAGCTCGTCTCCGAGATCGGCGTCGGCACCGTGGCTGCGGGCGTCGCCAAGGCGCGCGCCGATCATGTCACCATCGCGGGCTTCGAGGGCGGCACCGGCGCGTCGCCGCTGACCTCGATCAAGCACGCAGGCTCGCCGTGGGAGATCGGCCTTGCCGAAACCCACCAGACGCTGGTGCGCGAGCGGCTGCGCAGCCGCATCGTGGTCCAGGTCGACGGCGGCTTCCGCACCGGCCGCGACGTCGTCATCGGTGCGTTGCTGGGCGCCGACGAGTTCGGCTTCGCCACCGCGCCCTTGATTGCGGCCGGCTGCATCATGATGCGCAAGTGCCATCTCAACACCTGCCCGGTCGGCGTCGCGACCCAGGACCCCGTCCTGCGCAAGCGCTTCACCGGCCAGCCCGAGCACGTGATCAACTACTTCTTCTTCGTCGCCGAGGAAGTCCGCGAGATCATGGCCTCGCTCGGCTTCCGCACCTTCAACGAGATGGTCGGCCAGGTTCAGCTGCTCGACCAGACCAAGCTGGTGGCGCACTGGAAGGCCAAGGGCCTCGATTTCTCGAAGCTGTTCGTCAAGCAGAAGGAAGAGAAGGGCCAGAAGATCTATCACTCCGAGCGCCAGAACCATCATCTGGAGGCGGTGCTCGACCGCACGCTGATCGAGAAGGCGCAGCCTTCGCTCGACCGCGGTGCGCCGGTGAAGATCGAGGCCAGGATCAACAGCACCAACCGCTCCGCGGGCGCGATGCTGTCGGGCGCGGTCGCCAAGATCTACGGCCATGCCGGCCTGCCGCAAGACACCATCCATGTCAGCCTCAAGGGCACGGCCGGCCAGGCCTTCGGGGCCTGGCTCGCCAACGGCGTCACCTTCGAGCTCGAGGGCGAAGCCAACGACTATGTCGGCAAGGGCCTCTCGGGCGGCAAGATCATCGTCAAGCCGCCGGCCAACAGCGGCATCGTGCCGGAAGAAAGCATCATCGTCGGCAACACCGTGATGTACGGCGCCATTCAGGGCGAGTGCTACTTCCGCGGCGTCGCCGGCGAACGCTTTGCCGTGCGCAACTCGGGCGCGGTCGCGGTGGTCGAAGGCGCGGGCGATCATTGCTGCGAATACATGACCGGCGGCATCGTGGTCGTGCTCGGCAAGACCGGGCGCAATTTCGCGGCCGGCATGTCGGGCGGCATCGCCTATGTGCTGGACGAGACCGGCGACTTCAACAAGCTGTGCAACATGGCGATGGTCGAGCTCGAGCCGGTGCTGTCGGAAGAGATGATCAACGCCGACACCTATCATCACTCCGGTGACCTCGAGGCGCATGGCCGGGTCGACGTGTTCAAGGATCTGCTCGACTCCGACGTCGAGCGTCTGCACGTCCTGATCTCGCGCCACGCGAAAGCGACCGGCTCCAAGCGCGCCGCCGACATCCTTGCCAACTGGAAGGAATGGCTGCCCAAATTCCGCAAGGTGATGCCGGTCGAGTACCGGCGCGCACTGCGCGAGATGGCCGCCAATGCGGACGCCGAGCCAAAAATTGCGATCGGGGCGTAAGGCACAAGGCATCACACCCCGTCATTGCCAGCGCAGCGAAGCAATCCAGAATTTCTTCTTGGACACGCTGGATTGCTTCGTCGCTTCGCTCCTCGCAATGACGGTTGAGGAAATAACAGACGAATTAGCCGGCAGGGACTTCGGGTTTAATGGGCAAGATCACGGGTTTTCTCGAAATCGAACGGCATGACCGCAGGTACACCCCGGTCGCCGAGCGCGTGAAGCACTACAACGAGTTCGTCGTTCCCTTGACCGAGAAGGAAACGCGCGACCAGGCCGCGCGCTGCATGAACTGCGGCATTCCCTACTGCCACGGCACCGGCTCGGTCGCGCCGGGCACGCCCGGCTGCCCGGTCAACAACCAGATCCCCGACTGGAACGACCTCGTCTATCAGGGCAATTGGGAAGAGGCCTCGCGCAATCTGCACTCGACCAACAATTTCCCCGAATTCACCGGCCGCATCTGCCCGGCGCCGTGCGAAGCGTCCTGCACGCTCAACATCGACGACAACCCCGTCACCATCAAGACCATCGAATGCGCGATCGTCGACCGCGCCTGGGACAATGGCTGGCTGAAGCCTGAAGTCGCAGCCGTGAAGACCGGCAAGAAAGTCGCGGTGATCGGCTCGGGTCCGGCCGGCATGGCCTGCGCGCAGCAGCTCGCGCGCGCCGGCCACGAGGTGCATCTGTTCGAGAAGTACGCCAAGGCCGGCGGACTGCTGCGCTACGGCATCCCCGACTTCAAGATGGAGAAGGGTGTCATCGACCGCCGCGTCAAGCAGATGGAGGGCGAAGGCGTCACCTTCCACTACAACAGCCATGTCGGCGTCGACGGCAATGTCGACCCGCGCGAGATGCTCAACCAGTACGACGCGATCGCGCTGACCGGCGGCGCGGAAGCCCCGCGCGACCTGCCGATCCCCGGCCGCGAGTTCGACGGCATCCACTACGCCATGGACTTCCTGCCGCAGCAGAACCGCCGTGTCTCCAGCGAGCCGCTGAACGGCGTCAAGGAGATCCTGGCCGGCGGCAAGCATGTCGTCGTCATCGGCGGCGGCGACACCGGATCGGACTGCATCGGCACTTCGCTGCGCCAGGGCGCGCTGTCCGTGACCCAGCTCGAGATCATGCCCGCACCGCCCGAGCGCGAGAACAAGGGCCTGACCTGGCCGAACTGGCCGCTGAAGATGCGCACGTCCTCGAGCCAGGCCGAAGGCGCGGTCCGCGAATTCGCCGTGCTGACGCAGAAGTTCTCGGGCGAGAACGGCAAGGTCAGGAAGCTGCACTGCGTGCGCGTCGACGACAAGTTCAAGCCGATCGAAGGCACCGAGTTCGAGCTCGATGCCGAGCTGGTCCTCCTTGCGATGGGCTTTGTGCACCCGGTGCACGAGGGCCTCTTGAAGCAGCTCGCCGTCGATCTCGACCCGCGCGGCAACGTCAAGGCCAACACGCTGGACTACCAGACCTCACGCCCGAACGTGTTCTCCGCCGGCGACATGCGCCGCGGCCAGTCGCTGGTGGTCTGGGCGATCCGCGAGGGGCGGCTGTGTGCCCGCTCGATCGACACGTTCCTGATGGGGAAGACGGATCTGCCGCGCTGAGTGTTTGCTCGGCCGCCAAATCGCAAACGGTGTCATCGCCCGGCTTGACCGGGCGATCCAGTATTCCAGAGACGTCAGACGAATACGGATAAGCCGCGGCGTTCACCAGAAGGTCTCGGCCTTCGGGATTAAGCCAAAGCTCGAATTCACCGGCCGAATTGATGTCTAAAGTAATTCGAGCTGCCATAATGGCTTCTCCTCAATTCTGCAGCCTCACCCCCAGCATCACCACCGTCCCCTGCGAACTCGCGCCCGCGACGTTCGAATCCAGGATGTCGTGGCGCAGCGTGCCCTTGATCCAGATGTTGCGGTTCAGCTTGTAGATCAGGTTGCCTTCGAGCGAGTAGGTCTTGTCGTTGCGACTTTGGCCCTGATAGTCGTAGGTGCCGTAGGTGAACTTGCCGATCGCGGTGAGCCAGCGGCGGAAGTCGTGGTCGACTTCGGCGGCATAGGTGTGCACCAGCACGCCGGAGGAGCCGGGGATGGTGGTTTCCGCGATCTGCGTGTCGGTGTTGAATTTCACCGTCGTCAGGCCGCTGGCGTTCCAGATCAGCGAGCCCGAGGTGAGGAAGCCCGAGAGCTGGCTCAGCCGCGCGTCGACATAGGTGCGCGCGGAATAGCCGACCGAGACTTCGCCGGTGAGGATGCGCGAGAACTCGAAGGACGAGCCGGCCTTGGCATAGCCGCCGGATGAATCGCGCAAATAGCCGTTGCGGTCGGCGGCCTGGTCGTGAATGCGGTTGTCGCCCTCGATCTCGACGAACGGCTTGAGGCCAGGCTTCAGCTCGTAGGAGAAACGCCCGACGCCGCCATACTGGTTGAAGTCGCGGTCATCATTGCTGAAGGTCGAACCGTCGGTGAGTTTTGAATCCGTGTAGGCGGTGCGATCGACGGTCGCGCCGGCCGCGACCTGGAAGCGGTTGAAGGTCTGGTCGAAGCCGAAGGTTCCGCCATAGGTGGCGTAGACAGGATATTTCTGCAAACCGGCCTGCACGTTCGGGCTGCCGGGATTGTCGGTGGCGAGCCGCAGGCGCAGCTGCGACGTCAGCTTGAGATCGCGGTCGACGTCGAAACGGCCGTCGACATGGCCGGTGAAGTCAGGACGGTCGATCTCGACCGGCGACGGCGAGGGAAGTCCGTCGATCGTGGCCGGCATGTTGTTGGTGTAGCCGGAGAACGAACCGCGCAAATCCGCCACCAGCGCATGGCGCTCCCAGTCCGACATCACCAGCAGATCGGGCGCGACCACGTAGACGGGCGAACCGACAGGCTTTTGCAAGCGCGCAGGATTGCTGTCGTAGCCGGTGGAGAGCTCGAGCCCGCCCTTGATCAGGAAGCTGCCGGCGTAGTCGCCGACCGCGCCGAACGCATCGTCATCGACCTTGAGGCGACGGCGCAATGGCTGGCCGGGGACGGTGCCGGCCATCGCTGGCGGCAACGGCGCCTTATGCGCGGTCTCCGACGGCGGCGGCGCGATGCGCGGTGGGCCAAGGCTCGTGTCGGGCGTCGCAGGCGGCACCGGCGAGCCCGGGCCTGCGGGCTTCATGGGCTTCGGCTGGCCCGGATAGAGCTTTGGCTGCTGGCGCTTGCGGTTGAGCGAGTCGTAGCCGGAGCTGCTCGCGCCGTTGGCCGCGGGCAGGCCATAGGCCGGGACCTGGGCGATTCGCGATGGCGCCGCCGTCTCGCTTCGCTTGCGCGGATCATCATTGGGATCCGGCGGCTGCGGGATCGCATCCGAGGGTGCCTGCAGGACGCCCGCGGTGCGCCGCGTCGGCAGCGTGTCAGGCGAGACGAAGCCACCGCGGGTGGGATTGAACAGGTCTGGCGTGACGCTCTGGGCGGCCGCGGGCGCGCTTTCCAGCGCGGTCAGCAGCAGGCATGGCAAAGCGGCGCGAAGGAGTTGCGCGCGCTTGCTCCGGCCCCTGCCTGGAGGCGACCCCACGATGGAATAACTCCAACGAAATCAGATACTTGACTGATGGCCTCGCGCGGACACGCGGGGAACCATCCTTAATGGAGTTAAAACAATTATGGTTAATGACCCGTTGAGGTCCTGGCGCCCGCGTCGCCTCGAAGGTCCGGGCATGCTAAGGGAGGCGCCAACGGGCCGACGCCCCTCCTCCCTGGACCAGCACATGCCGAGTTCGAAACCGCTGATGACCCACTCATCTGGCCCCACTCCTGACAGCGTCGAATCCGCGCTCCGCACGCTGGAGACAGAGAGCGGCGGCATCAACGCGCTCGCCGCCGCGCTGCGCGGGCCGCTGGGCGAGCCTTTTGCCAGAGCGGTCGATCTGATCCGCAACGCCAAGGGCCGCGTCATCGTCACCGGCCTCGGCAAATCGGGCCACATGGCGCGCAAGACCGCGGCGACCCTCGCCTCGACGGGCACGCCGGCCTTCTTCGTTCACACCGCTGAAGCCGCCCATGGCGACCTCGGCATGATCACGACTGACGACGTCATCATGGCGCTGTCCTGGTCCGGCGAGCAGCCGGAGATGAAGACGCTGGTGAACTATTCGGCGCGGTTTGCCATCCCGATGATCGCGGTGACGTCGAACGCGGCGTCTTCGCTGGGCCAGGCCGCCGACATCGTCATCGAGCTGCCGAAGGCGCGCGAGGCCTGCCCGCACAATCTGGCGCCGACCACCTCGACCATGATGCAGGCCGCCATCGGCGATGCCATTGCGATTGCGCTGCTCGAAGGCCGCGGCTTCACGGCGCTGGAGTTCGCGCATTTCCATCCCGGCGGCAAGCTCGGCGCGATGCTGAAATTCGTCCGCGACTACATGCGCACCGGCGCGGAGATTCCAGTCAAGCCCCTGGGCACCAAGATGTCGGACGCGGTGGTGGAGATGTCGGCCAAGGGGCTCGGCTGCGTCTGCATCGTCGACGCCGCGAACGAGGCCGTGGGCATCATCACCGACGGCGATCTGCGCCGCCACATGCGGCCCGATCTGTTGACGGCGTCGGTCGATGACATCATGACCAGGCGGCCGAAGACCGTGCCGCCCTCGATGCTCGCGACCGAGATGATCGAGGTGCTGAACACCCGCAAGATCACGACGCTGGTGGTGACCGAGGCAGACAAGGTGGTCGGCATCGTGCATCTGCACGATCTGCTGCGGGCGGGCGTGGCGTAGGTCTCTCCCCGCCATTGGTTCGTCGCTTCAGCGCAAAATTGCTTCGCAATTTTATCGCGAGCTCCTCGCAATGACTGCGGTTGGAATGTCTACCCCGGAAACCGCGCCGCGTTCTCCTCCAGCGGCAGCTTCAGCCCGTTCGCCAGATACGACACCGTGCGGTAGAAGCCGCACAGCAGCATGATCTCGAGGATTTGCGCCTCGTCGTAATGCGCCGACAGCGCAGCAAACTCCGCGTCGGTGAAGGTCGCGCAGGTGTGCAGCGCGTCCACCGCCGCGATCAGGGCCTGCTCATCCGGCGACCAGCAGGATGAAGTCGCATCGCCCTTCACGGTCGCGAGCACCTCATCCTCGGTGAGTTCGGCCGGGCCGGCGAACGCCGCGACATGGACGCCCCATTCATATTCGCATGCGTTGAGCGCGCAGGTGCGGTCGATGACGATCTCGCGCTGGCGGAGCGACAGCGGTCCGGGATCGAGCAAGCCGCCGGCGCGAAACTTGTTCCAGGCGCGCGTATGGCCCGCCATGACCCGGAACAGCAGCAGCGGCGGCGCGCCGCGCATGATGCGGTCGAACTGCGCTTCGATCTCCGGGGGATAAGGCTGATCGAGCGGGGCGATTCGCGGCATCATGGATGACATGGGCGCCTTTCTTGCTACAATTAATGTAGCGCAACGCTACATTATCCGTAGCGGGATGCAAGAGGGGCGCGATGGCGAAACGGGGAAGCTCACGGAAAGTCCGCGGCTCGCGCACCGGGCGGCCGATCATGGCGCTGCTTGACCTGCTCGGCCGCCGCTGGAGCCTGCGGATCCTGTGGGAGCTGCGCGACGAGCCCCTCACCTCGCGTGCCTTGCGCACGGCCTGCGACGAGGCTTCGCCGACGGTGCTGCAAGCGCGGCTGACGGAGTTGCGCGAGGCCGGGTTTGTGGAACTGGGCGACGGTGGCGGTTATGGGCTGACGCCGCTCGGGCGGGACTTGTGCGAGACATTCATGCCGCTGCACCGCTTTGCGGAGAGGTGGAAGAGGTAGGGGCTGCTCTTACCCTCCCCTGGGGCTCACGCCGCAGCGACCGTCAAATTCGCACCATCCACCTGCACCACCTTCACCCGCGTCCCCGCCGGCGTATCCGGGCCGGCCACACGCCATACCGTGTCGCCGATACGGACAGTGCCGTTGCCGTCGATGATCGGCTTCTCCAGCGTGAACTCGCGCCCCAACAGTGCCTCGGTGCGCTTGTTGAGGAAGGGGCTGGCGCTGCCATCAGGCTTCGGCCGGGCGAGCCGGCGCCACGCCGGCACGGCGGCGGCGGCGAACACCGCGAACATCACGAGCTGGATCTGCCAGGAGATGACTGTAACGAACGAGATCAGACCCACCAGCAACGCGGCAAGCCCGAGCCAGAACAGGAACACGCCCGGCGCGATCACTTCGAGCGCCATCAGGATGAAGCCGAAGATCAGCCAGTTCCAGTTGCCGAGCGATACGAACATGTCGGCCATGACACGACCTCTTTGTATTGGCGCATGACCTTAGCGGAAAATCATGCGCCGTTCCTTACCCTTGCCGCGGCGGGACCGAGGGCGGCGTCGAGCCGGTCGGCGGCACCGAGCTGGTGCGGCGCGCGGCGGCCGCTGCGGATGCCGCGCTTTCGCCGAAGGTTGCCTTGGCAATCTCGCCGATGCCGGCGAGCGAGCCGAGCATGCTGGTCGCCTCCATCGGCAGCATGATGATCTTCTGGTTCGGCGCCTCCGCGAACTGGCCGAACGCCTTGATATACTTGTCGGCGATAAAATAGTTCAGCGCGGCCACGTCGCCCTTGGCGATGGCTTCCGACACCGCCTGCGTCGCCTTGGCCTCGGCCTCAGCCAGACGCTCACGGGCCTCGGCGTCGCGGAAGGCAGCTTCGCGGCGGCCTTCGGCCTGGAGGATCTGCCCCTGCTTGGCGCCCTCGGCGCGCAGGATCTCGGACTGGCGCTGGCCTTCCGCGGCCAGAATGTCGGCGCGCTTCACGCGCTCGGCCTTCATCTGCCGGCCCATGGCTTCGACGAGGTCAGCCGGCGGCACGATGTCCTTGATCTCGATGCGGTTGACCTTGACGCCCCAGGGCGAGACCGCGGCGTCGACGACGCGCAGCAGGCGCTCGTTGATCTCGTCGCGATGCGAAAGCACCTGGTCGAGATCCATCGATCCCATCACGGATCGGATGTTTGTCATGGTCAGCACCGTGATCGCTTGCGTCAGATTGGCGACCTCGTAGCTCGCCTTGGCGGCATCGAACACCTGGAAGAAGGCGACGCCGTCGACCGTCACGGTGGCGTTGTCCTTGGTGATGACCTCCTGCTCGGGGATGTCGATCACCTGCTCCATCATGTTGATCTTGCGACCCACGCGATCGAAATAGGGCACGATCAAGTTAAGGCCCGGGCTCAGCGTCTGCGTGTATTTGCCGAACCGCTCGATGGTCCAGTCATAGCCCTGCGGGACCGTCTTCACGCCGGCAATCAGCGTGATGATGACGAGCAACACAAGAACAATCGCGAAAATGTCGAAGCCGCTCATATCTCCTCCAAGGCGGGAAAAAGGCCTCTCCCGCGCTGTCATTGGTCGGGATCAGGACCCTATCGGTTCAGCGGTCGCTTTTCACGTCGGCATTCTCGCCATTGCGCACAAGACGTGCTGAGAGGGGACGGTCACGATTATGTATTTACGAAGAGCCCTTGAAAGCGAGAAGGCGCAGACCTAGCGGCAAACGTTAACGATTTGCGACGCTACTCGATGACGTCGTTCGCGATGGCGAGCAGGCCTGGGGGAAGCGCGACGCCGATCGCCTTGGCCGTCTTGAGGTTGATTGCGAGCTCGAACTTGGTCGGGTTCTGGATCGGGAGGTCCGCAGGCTGCGCACCCTTCAGGATGCGATCGACGTAGCCGGCGGCCCGCCGCAACTGCTCGGCACTGTCGGTGCTGTAGGACATCAGCCCGCCTTCATCGACAAAGGCCCGGATGCAGAACACGGCCGGCAGACGCGCCTGCTCAATCGCCGCCAGCAACTGCGCGCGGTTCGACATGGCGAAGAAGTCCGGCAGCACCAGGAAACCGCCGTCCTTGCGCGACGCCAGCGCGGCGATAGAAGCGACATCATGCACGCGCGCCGGCTCGATCGTCACGTGCAGTGTTCGCCCGGCCTCCTCGAGCGTGCGCAGCATCAGCGGTGCGAACGGCGCGGTTGCCGGATTGTAGACGACGAAGACGCGGGACACCTTTGGCGTGACCTGCGTCAGCATCTCCAGCCATTTGCCGGCCAGCGGCCCGTCGTAATCGGTGAAGCCGGTGATGTTGCCGCCGGGATGGGCCAGGTTCTGGACAAAGCCCTGGCCGACCGGATCGGTGACCACCGCAAACACGATCGGGATCGTCGTGGTGCGCCGGCGCAGCTCTTCGACCGAGGGCGTGCCGAGCGCGAGCAGGATGTCGGGCTTGAGCGCGATCAGCTCGTCGGCAAGCTGCGCGAGGTGGGCCCGATCACCGGCGCCGCTGCGCCAGTCGATTTTGACATTGTCTCGATCCTTCCAGCCAAGGGAGGCAAGCGCCTCGGCGAGCCGCGGCCGGCCGATCACATCGTCAGCAGCAGTGACCGACAGCACCCCCAGGCGGCGCGGCGGAGCCGGCTGCTGCGCCCGTGCCCGGGGCGCCAGCGCGGCGATCGTCCCAAGAAGCGCCAGACACTCGCGGCGGTTCATGGGCGCCTCAAATCCAGACATCTCAGATCCAGCCTTGCAACTCCCGCAGCACGAGCGTGCGGATCACGTCCATGCCGGGAGCACTGTCGTTGAGGCAGGGGATCGCGGAAAACTGCTCGCCGCCATTGTGCCGGAAGATCTCGGCGTTCTCCTGCGCGATCTCCTCCAGTGTCTCAAGACAATCGGCGGAAAAGCCCGGCGTCACCACCGCAATCCGGCGCACGCCTTCTTTCGCCAGCCGCTCCATCGTCTTGTCGGTGTAGGGCTGCAGCCATTCATCATTGCCGAAGCGCGACTGGAATGTGAGCAGCAGGTTTGTGTCGTCCATGCCGAGCCGGCGGCGCAGTGCGTGCGTAGTGGCGATGCAGTGGCTCTGATAGGGATCGCCCTTGTCGACATAGGATTTCGGCATGCCGTGAAAGGAGGCGACGATCAGCTCGGGCTTGAATGGCAGGGTCGCGAGATGGGTCTCGATCGAGGTTGCGAGCGCCTCGATGTAGGCCTCGTCCTCGTAATATGGCGGCGTCACGCGCAGTGTCGGCTGGTTGCGCAGGCGGGCCAGCACGCGGAACACCTCGTCGCAGACGGTCGCCGAAGTCGAGGCGGAATATTGCGGATAAAGCGGAACCGCGAGAATGCGTTCGCAGCCCTTCGCGATCAGCGCATCGATGCCCGCCTCGATCGAGGGATTGCCGTAGCGCATCGCCCAGTCCACCACGACATGCGGGCTAGCAGACAATGCGGCGGCGAGCTTGTCGGCTTGCGACCGCGTGATGGTCTTCAGCGGCGACTCATTGCGCTCGTTGTTCCATATCTTCCGGTAATCGAGCGCCTTGGTGCGCGGGCGGCTGCGCAGGATGATGGCGTTGAGCACCAATTGCCAGATCAGGCCCTGGTCCTCGATGACGCGGGGGTCCGACAGGAATTCCTTGAGGTAGACCCGCACACCAGGCGCATCGGCGGTGTCGGGCGTCCCGAGATTGACCAGCAGCACGCCCACGCGCGATGGGGCCGACTGTGTTGCCGGTTTCGCTGAAACGATGGGGGCGGCGATGGTCGTCATGACCTTTGGGTCGCGCGTTGGTCCGAACTTGTCAAGATGAGCCGGGTTTGGCTAGGGTCGCTTCCAGGCGGGGGAGGAACGATGACGCTCGCGGAATGGTGCGTGCTCGGAGCGCTGCTGCTCTATCTCTTGACGATCGTCTCGATCAAATGGATCAGGTTTCGCGGCTTCGACAATTCCCGGCCGCGCGATGCCGCCTTCTATCAGGACGCCATCGCGCAGCGCGCGCTCGGCGCGCACCAGAACGGGATCGAGACCTTTCCGTTCTTCGCCTTCGCCATCCTGCTCGCCGAATACAGGAACTCGCCGCAGCGCCTGGTCGACGAGCTCGCGGTGCTGTTCCTGATCGTGCGGGTCGCCTACGTCCTGACCTATCTCGGCAACCGGCCGGCGCTGCGCTCCATCCTGTGGAGCATCGGCTTTGCGATCAATCTCGCGATCTTCTTCATGCCGATGTTGAAGCGGCTGCTGCCGGTGTGAGCTCTTACCCTCCCCTGGAGGGCGAGGGTAAGAGGACCTCAAAAGCACGTCGTCCGCTCGGCCGCGATGTAGCCGAACAACAGCCCCGCGCCGAACAGCAGCACGAGAGCCGCCGCGCCGAGTTCGACACCGCGCATCAAAAGCGCGCCGCCGCCGTCACGCCCCGCGCTCAGGCGGCCGGCGACGTCCTTGGCCGAGACGGCCATCACCGCGATGACCGCCACAGTGATCGCGGTGCCCAAGCCCATCAGGAAGGTCGCGGCAATGCCGGCCCAGAACAGGCCCTGGGCGAGCGCGAACACCAGCACCAGGATCGCACCCGAGCAGGGACGGATCCCGACGGTCAGGATCGCGGCAAAGCCGCGCCGCCAGCCACCGGGGCCCGCGAGCTCGCTCGGAGTCGGGCCATGAGAATGGCCGCAATGCTCGTCGTGAACGTGGTCATGCCCGTGGTGATGATGGGCGTGTGCGGGATCGTGACCATGATCGTGGTGATGATGGTCGTGGTGATCATGATGGTCATGCGGCACGCCCGCCAAGGCGGGCACCGGCTGCGCCACCTGCAGTGCGCGGAGGAAGGTGCGGCCCTTGACCCAGACCAGCCGCAGGCCGAACAGCGCGATCAGGGCATAGCTTGCGATTTCGATCGCGCCCTCCGCCTTGCACATGGTCTTGGCGGTGGCGTTCAGGATCCAGGCCGAGATGCCGACGATCGAGATCGCCGCAAGCGACTGCATCAGCGCGGAGGCAAACGACAGCGCGATGCCGCGCCGCGCGGTCTCGCGGTTGGCAACGAGATAGGAGGCGATCACCGCCTTGCCGTGGCCGGGGCCGGCGGCATGGAAGATGCCGTAGGCAAAGGAGATGAAGAGCAGCGTCCACACCGCCGAGCCGTCGGACTTGGCCGCCCGGATGGTCGACGACATCTGGCGATAGAATTCCGACTGCTTTGCCAGCAGCCAGCCGATGAGACCACCGGCTTCGGGCTGCGGCGCCTGCTTCGGCGCGCCGAACGGATTTTGCGCAAGGACATCGTGGAGCGCGGCGTCGGCCATGCCGGCGACGAGGAGAATAGCGGCGCAGGCAAGGAGCCCACGCCCGAACGGCGAGAGATGCGGCTTCAAGGGCAATCCACCGTGATCTTGTTGGCGAACATCATGCCGAAATTGGCATTCGGCCCATCCAGAAAGGTCTGCTCGTTGAGCTTCTGCGCGGTCGCGGAACCGTCACTGGGACGATCGAGCTTCATCTGGCAGCCGGCGGGTGCGCCGACCAGCTTGACCGGATTGTCCCTGGCCATCTGAAAGTCGATGAAGAAGGAGCGGTCGAACACTTCGAGCACCAGCTGCCTGGACTTCACCGGGTTCTTGAGCGGCAGCGTGAAATGCAGGGTCAGCACCGTGTCCTTGTAGTCGAGGTAATAGTCGACCGGGTCGTTGAAGCGCTCCTTCTTGCCATCCGCTTTCGCGAAGGTGAAGTAGGCATATTCCTTCAGCGACTCGACATTGGTCTGCGCCAGCGGCCCGAGCTCCTCGCGGGTATAGGCCCCCTTGGTCTTGCTCTCGAGCCCCTGCACTGCATAGGCGGAGAACATGTCGTCAAAGGTCCAGGCGTGGCGAACGCCGGTGATGCTGCCATCCTCGGCGTAGAGCAGCTCGCTCGTCGCGGTGATCCAGACATGCGGATGTGCGCTCGCCGAGCCTGCTGCAAGCGACAGGCCGACAGCGAGCAGCCATCCCAGCAAGACGCGCATGCCGATCAGGCCGCCTTTTCGTCGAGCAGCCCGCGGCGGCGGAGCAGCGCGTCGGGCTCGGGCGGGCGGCCGCGGAAAGCCTCGTAGGCGGCTTCCGGGTCGACCGATCCGCCGCTCGAATAGATGTCGTCATGCAGGCGTTTTGCCACCTCAGGATCGAAGATGTTGCCGGCTTCCTCGAAGGCGCCGAAGGCGTCGGCGTCCATCACCTCCGACCACATGTAGCTGTAATAGCCGGCCGCATAGTGATCGCCGGAGAAGATGTGGCCGAACTGGGTCGGCCGGTGCCGCATCGAGATTTCCTCGGGCATCCCGATCTTCTCGAGCTCACGTTTCTCGAAGGCGCGGACGTCCTGCGCGGCAGAGGCCGGCTGGGAATGGAACTCGAGATCGAGCAGCGCCGAGGAGACGAACTCGACAGTGGCAAAGCCCTGGTTGAATTTTCGCGCGGCAAGGAACCGTTGCAGCAGATCGTCAGGCAGCGGCTCGCCGGTCTGGTAGTGGCGGGCGAATTGCTGCAGCACCTCGGGCCGCTCCTGCCAGTGCTCGTAGAGCTGGGAGGGCAGCTCGACGAAGTCGGTGAAGACAGAGGTGCCCGACAGCGACGGATAGGTCACGTTGGACAGCATGCCGTGCAGGCCGTGGCCGAATTCATGGAACAGGGTGCGGGCATCGTCGGGCGACAGCAGCGAAGGCTCGCTGCCCGTGCCCTTGGCAAAGTTGCAGACATTGATGATGAGCGGGGCGATCTCGCCGTCGAGCTTCTGCTGGTCGCGCAGCGATGTCATCCAGGCGCCGGAGCGTTTGGACGGCCGGGCGTAATAGTCGCCGTAGAACAGCGCCTTGTGCTTGCCGTCAGGACCCTTCACCTCCCAGACCCGTACATCAGGGTGCCAGACCGACACATCCTTGCGCTCGGCGAAGGTGATGCCGAACAGGCGGCTGGCGCAGTCGAAGGCAGCGGCGATCATCTGATCGAGCGTCAGATACGGCTTGATCGCGGCGTCGTCGAAGTTGGCGCGTTGGAGGCGAAGTTTTTCGGCGTAGTAACGCCAATCCCAGGGCGCGAGCTTGAAATTGCCGCCCTCCTCCGTGATCAGCGCCTGCATCTCGTCGCGGTCGGCGAGCGCACGGGCCCGGGCCGGCTTCCAGACCCGCTCCAGGAGGCCACGAACCGCATCCGGCGTCTTCGCCATGGAGTCCTCGAGCCGGTAGGCGGCGAAGGTCGGATAGCCCAGCAGCTGGGCGCTCTCCTCGCGCAGCTTCAGGATCTCGCCGATGGCCGTGTTGTTGTCGTTGGCATTGCCGTTGTCCCCGCGCGCGATGAAGGCCTTGTAGACCTTCTCGCGCAGATCGCGGCGGGCCGAGCTCTTCAGGAACGGCTCGGCGGAGGAGCGCGACAGCGTCACGATGGCCTTGCCTGCCATGCCGCGGTCTTCTGCCGCAGCCTTGGCGGCGACGACAAAACTCTCCGGCAGGCCCTGCCGGTCGGCCTCCCCAAGCTCCATGAACCAGTCCTGCTCGTCGCCGAGCAGGTGATGGCTGAAGCCGGTCGCGAGCTGGGCCAGCTGCTCGTTGATCTCGGCCATCCGCGTCTTGGCCTCGTCGGACAGGCCGGCGCCGGCGCGGTGGAAGCGGGTGTAGGTGCGCTCCAGAAGACGGAGCTGCTCCGGTGTCAGGCCAAGATCGGCGCGGTTTTCGTGCAGCTGGGCGATGCGGCCAAACAGCACGGCGTTCATCATGATGGGATTCCAGTGCCGCGCCATCCGCACGGAGACCTCCTTGTCGATGTCCAGGATGGCCGGATTGGAATGCGCCGAGACCAGGTCGTAGAACACCGCCGCAACCTTGTTGAGCAGCTTGCCGGAGCGCTCCAGCGCCGTGATGGTGTTGGCGAAGTCGGGCGTGGCCGGATCATTGGTGATCGCCGCGACCTCGGCGGCGTGATCGGCGAAGGCCTGCTCGAAGGCCGGCAGGAAGTGCTCCGGCGAGATCTCGTCGAAGGGCGGGGTCCCAAACGGCGTCACCCAGGCCTTGAGCAGCGGATTGGTCTCGGAGTCCGTAATTTGGTGGAGGTCTGACATCGCAAGTCCGATTTTTGAGGCAATTTGTTGGGCGCAGCTATAGCACGCGATAGGGCTTTTTTGGGCCATTTGGCCTTGCTCCCGCCGGCCTTTTCGGAGAGATTGCGGCCCTCGAAGCCACGGACCCCAACGCCCATGAACGCGCCCTCCTCGTCTTCCCGTCAGATCGTCTGGCCGAGCGTCATCACCGTCGTCAGCGCCGCGATCCTGATCGGCGCCGAGGTGTTCGGCGCGGCCTTTGCCGGCGGCTGGGCGCTCGCGGTTCTGCTCGGACTCGGCGACCAGGCCGCGCACATCCTTCAGGCCGTGCTGTTCGCACTCGGCGTGCTGGTCATGACCGCGTTCGTCCGCGCGGCTCAGCGCGTCGAGCCGTTCTTCAAGCGCGGCTGAGGCGTCTCGCGCGCGCGAGACATACGCACGACACAGAAAACTTAACGCGCGTTCATCTTCCGCTTCGCTCGCGCAACACTGCGCAAGCAGATGTTAGGCAATTCTGTTCTCAGCCTAAAAAAATTCTTGCGAAGCAGAGTCAAAACGCTTATGTGCGCTCTTGCCCAATTTCGCACGTGCCTGTGGTCGTGTGTCAGTCGGTAGGTATCCGGACAAGAGGCCGGACAGCCGCCAAGGGGTGAAGAAGCCGAGGGGCTCTTCGGAAGTGCGGAAGTCGCGAGACCGAAAGGTCAGACGACGAAGCAAACCCGGAGCGTCCAGCATCTCTCTCAAGGGATGCCTTGTCGAAGGTGACTTCACTCTTTGCAACCGTGACTGGCAGCCGGAGGCGAACCGGCGCACCCCGCTCTCAACGGGGGACGCGACTTAAAGCAACGACGGATCGGGCTTTTTTGGTCTCTACCGGCATTCCACCGCCGGCGCGGGCTACTGAAAAGGCTTGTCCTTCATTGCCAGGTGAGCGGGCGGGAAACTCTCCCAACCAATCCACGGCAGCACAGTCTGGTTTGAGTCTTTTGGCTTCAGCGCGCCTCCATCGCGCGATGTGGCCGGAGCGCTCTTATCCGACGTCACGTTGATACGGACCCCGTCGCTGGGGCCGCCGGAGAGTGCCATGACCGAACGTATCCAGGAATTCCTGCGCAACCGCCGCAAGGAAGGTCTCGACACCGAGCCGTGCCTCGTCGTCGACCTCGAGGTCGTGCGCGACAATTACCTGACCTTCGCCAAGGCGCTGCCCGACAGCCGCGTGTTCTACGCGGTCAAGGCGAACCCGGCACCGGAAGTGCTGTCGTTGCTCGCTTCCATGGGCTCCTGCTTCGACACCGCGACGGTCGCCGAGATCGAGATGGCGCTGGCCGCCGGTGCGACGCCCGACCGCATCTCCTTCGGCAACACGATCAAGAAGGAGCGCGACATCGCGCGCGCCTTCGCGCTCGGCATCCGGCTGTTCGCGGTCGACTGCACCGCCGAGGTCGAGAAGGTCGCCCGTGCCGCTCCCGGCGCGAAGGTGTTCTGCCGCATCCTCTATGATTGCGCCGGCGCCGAGTGGCCGCTGTCGCGCAAGTTCGGCTGCGACCCGGAAATGGCCGTCGAGGTGCTCGACGCCGCCAAGCGCCTGGGCCTGGAACCGTGCGGCATCTCGTTCCATGTCGGCTCGCAGCAGCGCAAGGTGAAGGCGTGGGATCGTGCGCTGGCGATGGCCTCGCAGGTGTTCCGCGACTGCGCCGAGCGCGGCATCAACCTGACCATGGTCAACATGGGCGGCGGTTTCCCGACCAAGTACCTGAAGGACGTGCCGCCGGTCGTGACCTACGGCCGCTCGATCTTCCGCGCGCTGCGCAAGCACTTCGGCAACCAGATTCCGGAGACCATCATCGAGCCGGGCCGCGGCATGGTGGGCAACGCCGGCATCATCGAATCCGAGGTCGTGCTCATCTCGAAGAAGAGCGACGAGGACGAGGTGCGCTGGGTGTACCT
The DNA here is from genome assembly GCF_054058595.1 of Bradyrhizobium sp. USDA 4472. NCBI lineage: Bacteria > Pseudomonadati > Pseudomonadota > Alphaproteobacteria > Hyphomicrobiales > Nitrobacteraceae > Bradyrhizobium > Bradyrhizobium sp. USDA 4472. The sequence continues at coordinate 3,520,786 of NZ_JBSSAM010000001.1, read as the reverse complement.
GGACATCGGCAAGTTCGGCGGTCTCGCCGAGACCATGGACGAGTCGATCCGCTACGCCATCCGCACCCCGCATGACGGCGCGGACATGACCCCGTGCGTGCTCGCAGGTCCGACCTGCGACAGCGCCGACGTGCTGTACGAGAAGACCCCGTATCCGCTCCCTGTTACGCTCGAGATCGGCGACAAGCTGCTGATCGAAGGCACCGGGGCCTATACGTCGACCTACTCGGCGGTGGCGTTCAACGGCATCCCGCCGCTGAAGACCTACCACATCTAAGCAGCCTCTCTTCTTCCGAGGCTATCAGGGAGCCGGCTTGCCGGCTCCTCACCCGACATTGCCATTCTGACGACGCTTGAGACCGCACGCCTTCGTGCGGATTCAAGCGGGGACTGACGCGCCATGACTGCTTTTCGGAAGCCACAGATCGCCCTCACTTCGCATGCCGTTCCGTTCGTGATCCGCGCGGAACGTGCGTCCGACGTCGCGATGCGTGAAGCGCTGCTCGATGTCTGTTTTGGCGAGAATCGCCATGACCGCACCTGCCAGCGCCTGCGCGACGGACGTGCGCCTGCCGCAGGCCTTGCCCTGTCGGCGATGCGCGAGGGGAAGCTCGTGGGAACCGTGCGGCTGTGGCACGTCAGCGCCGGCGGCAGGCCCGCTCTGGTCCTCGGACCACTGGCGGTGGACCCTGCCTGCCGCGAGCTCGGGATCGGCGCCGCGCTGATGTATCAAGCGCTGGCCGCCGCCCGGGCGCGCGGGCATCAAGCCGTGATCCTGCTCGGCGATGCGCCCTACTACGCCCGCTTCGGCTTCTCGGCCGAGAAGACCGGCGGACTGATGCTGCCCGGCCCGTTCGAGAGCGACCGCCTGCTGGCGATCGAATTCCAGATCGGTGCGCTGGATGGCGCCGCGGGGATGATCGTCCCGACCGGCGCGGCCCTGCCCAAACGGAGGGTAGTTCGCCCCCTCCAGGCGCACGCGGCGTAAGGGATCGCCATGATGGAGACGACCGAAGCCGTGCTCCGCGGCAACGCGCCGCCGCGCCTGCGCCGAGCAGGGGTTGCGTGAGCCCCGGAAACGCCCTTTAACCCCACGAAATTCCCCCTTCAGTCGAGGCCGAACCCATGTCCCGTCGCCTGATTTCCACCGGCTCCCCGTTTGAGAAGACCGCCGGCTACAGCCGCGCTGTGGTCGACGGCGAGTTCTGCTTCGTCGCCGGAACCACCGGCTATGACTACGCGACGATGACGATGCCTGACGATGTCACGAGCCAGTCACGCAACTGCTTCAAGACCATCGAAGCGGCCCTGAAGGAGGGCGGTTTCGAGATGGCCGACATCGTCCGTGCGACCTACTACCTCACAGATGCCAAGGACGCGGATGCGCATTTTGCTGTATGTGGCGAGGTCCTCGGCGAGATCCGTCCGGCCGCCACGCTGCTCGTCGTCTCGGCCCTTCTCAAGCCCGAGATGAAGGTCGAGATCGAAGTCACCGCCAAGCGCCGCAGCATCTAACAAGCGCCGCAGCGCCTGATTCACCCAGCAATCGTCCGCCAGCACGTTCCGGAGAAACCATCCCATGACCCCTCCCTCGCAGATCTACGCGAAGATCACCGGTCCCATCGTCATGGTCGGCTTCGGCTCCATCGGCAAAGGCACCTTGCCGCTGATCGAGCGCCATCTCGATTACGACAAGTCGCGCGTCACCGTGATCGATCCCAGGGACGAGGGCCGCAAGGCGCATTGCGAGAAGCAGAATGTGCGCTTCATCCAGAAGGCCGTGACCAGGGAGAATTACCGGGAATTGCTGACCCCGCTGCTCACCGAAGGCGGCGGCCAGGGCTTTTGCGTCAATCTTTCTGTCGACACCGGCTCGACCGACATCATGGAGCTCTGCAACGAGCTCGGCGCGCTCTATATCGATACGGTCAACGAGCCCTGGCTCGGCTTCTATTTCGATTCGACCAAGGGCCCGGAAGCGCGCTCCAACTACGCGCTGCGGGAAGTGACGCTGGCCGCCAAGAAGGCGCGCCCGGCAGGCTCGACGACAGCCGTGTCCTGCTGCGGCGCCAATCCCGGCATGGTCTCGTTTTTCGTCAAGCAGGCGCTGCTCAACGTCGCCGCCGATCTGAAGCTCAATGCGCCCCGGCCCAAGACCAAGGCCGAATGGGCCGATCTGATGCGGCAGGCCGGCATCAAGGGCATCCACATCGCCGAACGCGACACCCAGCGCTCCAAGACGCCGAAGGAGCCCGACGTCTTCGTCAACACCTGGTCGGTGGAAGGCTTCCTCTCGGAAGGCGTGCAGCCGTCCGAGCTCGGCTGGGGCACCCATGAGAAATGGATGCCCGAGAATGCGCGGACCCACGAAGCCGGCTGCGGCGCGGCGATCTATCTGATGCAGCCCGGCGCCAACACGCGCGTGCGCACCTGGTGCCCGACCCGCGGGGCGCAGTACGGCTTCCTCGTCACCCACAACGAATCGATCTCGATCGCCGATTACTTCACGGTGCGTGATGCCTCGGGCAAGGCGATCTACCGGCCGACCTGTCACTATGCCTATCACCCGGCCGACGATGCCGTGCTGTCGCTGCACGAGATGTTCGGCCGCGCCGCCAAGATGCAGGAGAAGCACCACATCTTGGATGAAAACGAGATCGTCGACGGCATCGACGAGCTCGGCGTGCTGCTGTTCGGCCACGAGAACAATGCCTATTGGTACGGCTCGCAGCTCTCGATCGAAGAGACCCGCGCACTTGCGCCGTATCAGAACGCCACCGGCCTGCAGGTGACCTCCGCCGTGCTCGGCGGCATGGTGTGGGCGCTGGAGAACCCGAACGAAGGCATCGTCGAAGCCGACGAGATGGATTTCGACCGCCTGCTGGAAATCCAGCTGCCATACCTCGGCCCGGTGAAAGGCTTCTACACCGATTGGACGCCGCTGACGGATCGTCCGGGACTGTTCCCGGAGGATATCGACACCAGCGATCCCTGGCAGTTCAAGAATATCCTGGTGCGCTGACAGGCGCACCTGCCCGGGCCGCAATGAGCGGGAGGCTCATAGCCTTCCGCCGGCCGGGGTGCTAACCAACCGCCCGGTCGCACGGCAACCGGGAGGTCCGCATGAAGCATATCGCCTGCATCGCCGGAGGCGTCAGCCTCCTGATCGCGTCTCACGCATGGGCCGCGGACACCGGTCAGTTGCCCTGCAAGACCACGCAGGAATGCAACGAAAACGCGGCCAAGATCGGCGCCAACGCTTCCAGGGACGCGCAGCCCTCGACCAGCAAATCGGACGCCGCCGAGGACCAGTTCTACTGGCTCAACAAGATCAACAAGGCCTCCACCGTGATGCTGGTGGAGGAAGGCATCTTCCCGAAAAAGACCGGCCAGCTGATCGCCGCCGGCGTGGACTACACGATCCGCCAGGCGCGTGAGCCCGACGGCAAGCGCCCCAGCGACGTCCTTCAGATCGAGAAGATCATGACCGACAAGGTCGGCGAGGAAGCCTCCGTCATCCATGCCGGGCGCAGCCGTCAGGACATGTACGCGACCTTTCGCGCGGCCAAATTGCGCAACCAGACGCTGGATTTTGCCGAGGCCTTGCTGGGATTGCGTGCCAAGCTGCTCGGCAAGGCGGCCGACAATCTCGATGCGTTGATGCCCGGCTACACCAACGGGGTGCAGGCGGTGCCGATCACCTATGGTCATTACCTGCTGGCCTATGAGGAATCGTTCGAGCGCGACCAGCAGCGCGTCAGCGAGGCCTATCGCCGGCTCAACCTCAGCCCGATGGGCGTCGGCGTCATGTCCGGCTCGATCTGGCCGCTGAACCGCACGCGTCTCGCCGAGCTGCTCGGGTTTGACGGCGTCGTCGAGAATTCGATGGATGCCAACCAGGTGATCCCGTTCGACAACCAGCTCGAAGCCACCGCGATCGCCAATTCGGCCGCCATCCGAATCGGCGCGATGATGCAGGATCTGCATACCCAATACGCCGAGATACGACCGTGGCTATTGCTGCAGGAGGGCTCGACCTACACCAGCAGCTCGATGCCGCAGAAGCGCAATCCGGGTCTGATCATGCAGGCGAGGATCGCGGCTTCAGATGTGGTGGGGCTGTCGGCGGCGGTGTCGATCCGCGCGCACAACGTCATGTCGGGCATGGTCGATTCCAAGTCCCAGTCCGAGGACATCGGCCTGTTCCCGCGTGCCGTCAACATGGTCACCGCCACCGACCGGGTGTTGGACGCGATCGTGGTCAACAAGGCCCGCGCCAGGGAGGAGCTGGAGAGCGACTGGACCTCGACCATGAACCTCGCCGAGCTGCTGTTGCAGGCGCACCAGATCCCGTTCCGCGTCGGCCATGGCTTTGCATCGCAAATGGTCAGCTATGCACGGCCGCTGGATCTCACGCCCAAGACCATCCCCTTCAACGAAGTGACCGACCTCTTCGCCAGGACGCTTGCCAAATTCAACATGCCGGCGAGACCCTTCCCGATGAGCGAGGCCGAGTTCAGGGAAGCGATGTCACCGGAATGGATCGTGACGCATACCAAGGGCGTCGGCGGTCCCCAGCCGGAGGAGACTGCACGCATGCTCAAGGCGGCCCAGCAGCGCCTCGATGCGGACAGGCTCTGGCTTGCCGCCCAGCGCGACAAGCTCGCGAAGGCCGATAGCGCGCTCGATCAGGCGTTTGCGGCACTCCTGCCCAACGACGCGGCGCATTAGGACCGGGGCGCGTCATGCCGCGCCCCGCCCTCTCACGTCATCTCGCCATGTAATCGAACGCAACGCTGCCGAGCCCGAGCGTCAGGTCCGCTTTGAAGTGCAGCGCCGACAGCACCTCGCGCACCGGCAGCCGAGCGACATCGCAGAGCGCGTGAGGAAACAGGCCGAGCGCACCGGGTCCGGTCCAGGCTTCCTTCAAGGTGATGTCCTCGAGGTGGAAGCGCACCAGCTCGCAGATCCGGGGGCTGCCGTCGACATGCGGGATGATCTTCAGGATGAAGTTCGGTGCCTTCATCGGCTGGAGCACCCCGTCAAGATCGACCTTGCGGTGCTTGTAGCCCATGGTCGCGGAGGCACAGAGCACCGAACCATAATGCAGCGAGCCGACCAGCACGTCGCTCTCGACCTCGATCTTCGGCCGCGCCAGCTTCTTCGGAAAGCCCCACAGCTCGCGGCCACCGGCGATCGGGCCTTCGTCGTCGAGATACATCGCGTGGGTGTAGGCGCCGAGCTCGCCCTTGAAGCGGACCGGGATCACCTGCCCGGTCTCGGTGTAGTCGCCGAAGCCGGTCGAGTCGGGCATGCGGATGAATTCGTATTTCACCACCGGCTCCGCCACCTCGAGCGGCTCGGGCACGATGGCGGCAAGGGCTTCTGGATCGGTCCTGTAGGTGATGATGAAATATTCGCGGTTGAAAAAGCGATATGGCCCCGGCGGGAATGACGGGTTCGTGAGCGGCATCGAATAAGCGTTACGGCGAACGTCCTCGATCTTCATGGAAGCCCCATCTGTCGTTGGTTCGACGGATTATGGAGCGGCCCGCGCGCCATGGCGAGGTCATTGGCTGGGCATCAGACGTCACATGCGCGTCAAATTGCGCGACCGTCGAGCCTATTTCTTCTCGAGCGGTGGCGCGATTTTCTCGGCCGGAGCCGGCGGCAATGCCGGTTTGGCAGCACCCGCCGCGCCTTGCGTCTGCGGATCGGGACGCGCCGGCTGGGGAGCCGGCGTGGTCGGACGTTCGCCGCCTGGCTTTGCCTCGGCGGGCGTCTTGTCCTGATCGGTGGATGGCGTGCCCTGCAGCGGCTGCGTCGCCTGCGCCAGCTCCATCCGGTTTTCGGCGCGGATTTGCGCCAGCGACATCACCGAAACGACGACGCCCGCTACGAACAGCGTGCAGGCGATCGTCAGGTCGAGCTTCAGGTTTCGCTTGTCATTCTGGCCGGGCATATCGATCACCGCCTTCATCTGCGGGATCAACGAATTTCCGGGACTGGGGTTCCGCCCCCTGCATGACTGGAACCGTGGGCTCGTGCGCCAGAAGGGCAGGCTATTCCGTGGTGCTGACTTCCCAGGTGGCGTGGCTCACGCCGGGCAGGTGCTGGAGATCGGTCGCGACCGCGTTCAGCTCGTTCGGATCGACCGCAGTTGCCACCAGCTTGGCGACAATCTCCAGAATGTCGTCGCCAATCTCGGCGACGTCGACGTCGGCCACCGGATACTTCGCGGCCTCGAGCTTGTCGACGAGACGGTCGCGCATGTCAGGCAGCGCGTCGGCCGCGACGGCGAGCTTGAAGTAATAGGTCGCCTCCAACGCCTTCTCGTTCAGCGGAATGCGGTTGATTGCGTTGACCAGCGGGCGCAGCATGGTGTTGCCGGCAATGACGAATACGGTGAGCGCCGCCGCCTGCGCCACCATGTCGGCGCCGGCGCATGATCCCACGGCCGCCGAAGCCCACAGCGTCGCCGCCGTGTTCAGGCCACGCACGTCCATGCCCTGCTTCATGATGACGCCGGCACCGAGAAAGCCGATACCGGAGACGACATAGGCGATCACCCGCACAGCACCATCAGCGCCGTCCAGATGCATGGCGAGATCGACGAAGGCTGCGGCACCCACCGCGACCAACACGTTGGTGCGCAGGCCGGCGGTGCGTTGCCTGTATTGCCGCTCGGCGCCGATCAGCGTGCCCAGCACGAACGCCGTAAACAGGCTGACCAGCGTGTCGGCGAAATCAGCGAGCTGGAAGGTCGTGAGAAATCGCATGGTGCCCTATACGACCGGAGCCATGACAGATCAAAGCTCCAGCAGGCCGCCGTCCCCATTTTCGTCGGCGAAGGCGAGTTGCGTGCCCTTGGCGTTCCAGGCGAGCCCGGCCACCGGCGGCGTGCCGTTGCGGCGGACCAGGATCTCGGCGCCATCCTCCATTCGCACCATCAGCACCGTGCCATCGCTGTAGCCGCAGGCCAGAATGTCGTTCTTCGGATGGCAAGCGACCACCGCCACGCGTGCCTGCAGCGGCGCCAGCATCGCGGGCTCCTTGCCCATCGGGCCGTCCTTGCCGGCAAACGGCCAGATGATGACGGTGTCGGCGCCTGAGGTCGCCAACCCCTTGCCGCCCGCACTCCAGGACATCGAGCGGACCCGGCCGGGATAGCCGGTCATGCGCATGTGCCTGTTGTCGGCGAGGCGCCAGCCGTGCAGGGCGGCCTCATGCATGCTGGTGACCAGGAACTTGTTGTCGGGGCTGAAGGTGACGCCGAGATGCGAGCCGGCCCAGGGCAGGAATTCGGCCGATCCGTCCATGTTGGGAAACCACAGCGTCGCGCCGTTGTAATGCGCGATCGCGAGCCGCAAGCCCTTGGGCGCGAACGCGAGACCACCGACGGTCGAGGGCACATCGAGCGACTTTGCCTCGGCCTGGCCGCTCTTGACGGTCGCCGTCTTGCCGGCCGACCAGGCGAAGGCACCATCAGGATGCAACGCCACGGCGTCGATCCAGCGCCGCTTCGGATCGGTGGCGAGCAGCGTCACCTCGCCCTTGGTATCGACCGAGACGACCTTGCCGTCGTCGCCGCCCATCACGAGCCGCTTGCCGTCGGAGGCCGTCGAGAGAATGCCGCCGCTGTGAACGGCCACGGTGCTGATCTCGCCCTTGGCATCGACGAAGGCGACATTCTCCTCGCCGCCGACAAAAGCGGCACGATCCCCGAGGAAATGCACCGAGGTTACACCCATGCCAAGCGTGACAGGCTTGACGCGGTCGGTGACGGAGACGATCGATGCGGAATCGGGAGCGGGCGTAAACTCTTTCATCACGAGACGATGCAGCTCTCGAAGCCCGTGCGAATGAGCTCTTCCGGCAACTCGCGGCCGATGAAGACGAGGCGGCTCTCGCGGGGCTCGCCCTCCTTCCACTTCCGTTGGTGGTTACCTTCCAGCATCATGTGGACGCCCTGGAACACGTAGCGGTCGTCGTCGTCATGGAAGGCGAGGATGCCCTTGGAGCGCAGGATCTTGCCGCCTTCGACCTGCACCAGGTTCTGGAGCCAGGGCATGAAGACATTTGGATCGAGCGGCTTGTCGGTCTTGAGCGAGAGCGACTGCATGTCCTCGTCGTGATAGTGCTTCAGGCCGTGGCCGTGATCGTGATGATGGTCGTGGCCGTGATGGTGATCATGATCATGGTCGTGATCATGGTCGTCGGCCGTCAGGAAATCAGGCTCAATGTCGAGGATGCGGTCGAGATCGAACGCGCCACGATCGAGCACGTCGGCCAGCGCCACCGAGCAGCGCTCGGTGCGATGCAGTTTCGCATAGGGGTTGATGCCACGGATGCGAGCCTCGACTTCCGCAAGCTCGGGCTTGGTGACGAGATCGGTCTTGTTCAGCACGATGACGTCGGCAAACGCGATCTGGTTCTTGGCTTCGGGTGCGTCCTTCAGACGATCGGAGAGCCATTTGGCGTCGGCGACCGTGACGACCGCATCGAGCCGCGCGTTCTTCTGCACGTCCTCGTCGACGAAGAAGGTCTGGGCGACCGGCGCCGGATCGGCAAGGCCTGTGGTCTCGACGATGATGGCGTCGAACTTGCCCTTGCGCTTCATCAACCCGTCCATGATGCGGACGAGGTCGCCGCGCACGGTGCAGCAGATACAGCCATTGTTCATCTCGAACACTTCCTCATCGGCGCCGATGATGAGGTCGTTGTCGATGCCGATCTCGCCGAATTCGTTGACGATGACGGCGTATTTCTTGCCGTGGTTTTCCGACAGAATGCGGTTCAGGAGCGTGGTCTTGCCGGCACCGAGATAGCCGGTCAGGACGGTCACGGGAATTTTTGACGAGGTCGCTTCAGGCATAACAACTCCGGACTATCGGGCTTTTCGCGCGACGCCAGGCGGGGTGGCCCCCGGCCCTAATGGTCAAGCGCGCTGGTTAGGGCCTTTATATTGTGCCTGACCATGTCAATGTAAGTGGGTGCAGGCCCCTTTTCGCCGGTCAAACCGTCCGAAATCAGGGTCCCGCCGACCTTTGCGCCGGTCTCGGCCGCGATCCGCCGGATCAGGCGGTCATCGCTGATATTTTCCAGAAAAACTGCCGGGATTTTCTGGGCCTTGATCTGGCCGATGATGGCGGCGATATCCCGCGCGCTGGGCTCGGTTTCGGTGGAGACGCCCAGCGGCGCGATGAACTGGATGCCATATTCGGCGGCGAAATAGCCGAAGGCATCGTGGGTCGAGATCACCTTGCGCCGCTCAGGGGGGATCCTGGCCATCGCGTCCCGGACCTCATGGTCGAGCGCGTCGAGCTGTTCCAGATAGGCTTTGAGCCGGCTGCGAATAAATTCCGCGTCATCCGGGGCCGCCGCGATGAGCGCATTGGCGATACCGGTGACGTAGACCTTCGCGTTCGGCACGGACTGCCAGGCATGCGGATCGGCGGCCGAGCCGAGCTTCAGCGGCGCGATGCCGGCGGTCGCGGTGACCATTTGCGCCTTGCCGCCGGAAGACTGCACCAGGCGCGGCAGCCAGCCCTCCAGCCCCAGCCCGTTGACGACGACGAGTTTTGCGTCGGCGATGCGTTTCGCATCACCGGGCGCGGGCGTGTAGACGTGCACGTCGCTGTCCGGGCCGACCAGCGTCGTCAGGTTGACGTCGTCACCACCGATCGTGCGGACGAAGTCGCCGAGGATCGAGAAGCTCGCGACGACATTGAGTCGCTCCGCAGCATGCAACGGTGAGCCGATCAGCAGCAAGGCAAAGATCAGGAGGCTGCGCATCGTCACGCCTCCAGATGCCGGCCGGGAAACATCTGCCTGACGAGGCCGCCGACGCGGCCGAACAGGACAGAGATGATGTAGAGCACGGTCGCGACCAGAATGATCGCAGGGCCCGACGGCACGCGGGTCTGGAACGACAATACGAGGCCGGCATAGCCCGAGAGCCCGGCAACGACGACAGCAATGCAGATCATCACCGTCAGATCGCGCGACCAGAACCGCGCGATTCCTGCCGGCAGGATCATCAGGCCGACCGCCAGCAGCGTGCCGAGCGCCTGAAAGCCGTTGACGAGGTTGATGACGACGAGGGCGAGGAAGGCGAGATGCGCGGGGCCGCCGGCGCGGCTGACCGTACGCAAAAATAGCGGGTCGACACTCTCGATCACCAGGGGGCGATAGATCACCGCGAGCACGAGCAGCGTCACCGTGGCGTTGAACGCGACAACGAGCAGCGTCTGGTCATCCATCGCCAGGATGTTTCCAAACAAGACATGGAGCAGGTCGATATTGGTGCCCTTGATCGAGACGATGGTGACGCCGAGTGCCAGCGAGGCCAGATAGAAGGTCGCAAGCGAGGCGTCCTCCTTCAGCCCGGTCGAGCGCGCGACCACACCGGCGAGGATCGCAACTGCAAATCCGGCGATCAGGCCACCAGCCGTCATCGCGAACAGATTGAGGCCGGAGAGCAGGAAGCCGATGGCGGCACCAGGCAGGATCGCATGGGCCATGGCGTCACCCACGAGGCTCATCCGCCGCAGCATCAGGAAAACGCCGATCGGGGCGCCCGCCAACGCCAGCGCGATGATTGCGGCGAGCGCGCGCCGCATGAACTCGAATTCGATGAACGGACCGATCAGCGCGTCATAGATCATCCGCGGTCACGCCGCCCGCGAGCTGACATCATCAGCCGCGCAGGCGGACGCGCTGTCGTCAAAAGCCTCGCACATCCGCATCGCGACCATCAGATTCTCAGGCGTCAGCACCTCTGCCGTCGGCCCCCACGCCACGGGACCACGCGCCAAAATCAACGTCTCGCTGAAATGCGTGCGCACCATCTCCATGTCGTGGAGTGCGGCCAGCACGGTGCGGCCTTCGGCGTGCCAATGCTTCACCAGTGCGAGCAGATCGGCAATGGTCTTGCCGTCGATGGCGTTGAAGGGTTCGTCGAGCACGATCAGCCTCGCGTCCTGGAGCAGCACGCGCGCGAACAGCACGCGCTGCATCTGCCCGCCCGAGAGCGTGCCGATCGGGCGGTTCTCGAAGCCATTGAGGCCAACGGATGCGATCGCGCGCAGGATCCTTGCACGCGCGGCCTTGCCGATGCCGCCGAACAGGCCCGTCCCGCGCCACAGCCCGGTGCCGACGAAATCGAACACCGAGATCGGGAAGGTGCGGTCGATGTCCGCGCTCTGCGGCAGATAGGCGATGTCACGGGCGTCCAACCTGCCGAGATGGATGCTGCCGTCGAGCGGTTTGAGGATGCCCACGATGCCGCGCAGCAGCGTCGACTTGCCGGCGCCATTCGGGCCGATCACGGCGACCAGCGCGCCTGATGCGACCTCGCCGTTGAGGTGGTGCACGGCCGGATGGCGGTCATAGCCGAGCGTGACGTTGTGAAAGTGAAGCGCTGCCATGGTCACCTCATCGCCAGCCAGACGACGACCCAGAGCGCGGCGCAGACGGCGGCAGCGGCCGAGAGACGGCCCGCCCCGGTCATGCGCAGGATCGACCAGGGCGCGTCCTGGGCCGGATGTGGAGACGCCGGATCGTGGACATGGGCGTGGCTGTGGTCATGCCCGTGCGAATGCGCATGGTCGTGGGAATGGCCGTGATTATGGCTGTGGGACGCGGCGGGAACCATGACTATGGACGTTATATTATAACATTACATCTGTCCATGCCCGCCCTCGGCGGCGCTTTCGGCAGCAAAAAGGCGGCCGCGCGAGCGACCGCCTCTGTTGTTGCGCCCTTCCAGGGCGGCGCAGCGCCGCGAACGACGAGTTACGCCTTCTCGAACAGGGACTCGACGTATTCCCAGTTCACGAGGTTCTCGACGAACGCCTTGAGATAATCGGGACGACGGTTGCGATAGTCGATGTAGTAGGAGTGCTCCCAGACGTCGCAGCCCAGGATCGGCGTGGCGCCGTGCACCAGCGGATTCTCGCCGTTCGCGGTCTTGGAGATTTCCAGCTTGCCGTTCTTCACGGACAGCCAGCACCAGCCGGAGCCGAACTGGCCGACGCCCGCCGCCTGGAAGTCTGTCTTGAACTTCTCGAGGCCGCCGAGGTCTTCGTTGATCTTCTTCTCGAGCTTGCCCGGCAGCTTGCTGCCGCCGCCATTGGGCTTCATCCAGCTCCAGAAGTGGATGTGGTTGTAGTGCTGGCCGGCATTGTTGAACACCGCGGGATTCTTGCCGAACGAGCCCTTGACGATCTCTTCAAGGGACTTGCCTTCCCATTCGGTGCCCTTGAGCGCGTTGTTGCCGTTGGTGACGTAGGCCTGATGATGCTTGTCGTGGTGGAATTCCAGCGTCTCCTTCGACATGAACTGGCCGAGGGCGTCATAGGCGTAAGGGAGTGGGGGCAGCGTAAAGGTCATGGCTTCTTGTCCGCAACTTGGTGGGGAACATCTAACGGTGACCCCTTATAGAAGGTTCCTGCGGCGTTAAATACCGCCAATTTGCGAAAAGGCGTGATGCGATCGCGCGGGCCCATTTGCACAAGTTCGCCGCAGGCAAGTGGATGTCGGCCCTGATGTGCTGCAAAATATCGTTGCCTTTGAAGCGGTTATGACAGAACGAATGTGCCATCGAGGCCGGGACGAGGCAGAGCCATGAGTATTGAGATCGACATTTTGAACGGCGACGCCTCGTGGCCGATCGCCAAGCCGCTGCATCAGGCGGTCTGGGGACCCGATATCGTCGCGAAGCGGCCCTGGGGCCACATCAAATGGGCCAATGCCGATTTGCGTGTGCTGATCGAGACGCCCGAGGACGGGCTCGTCTGCCATGTCGGCATCTATTTCCGCACCATCACCTGGAATGGACAGAAGACGCATGTCGGCGGCATCGGCGGCGTCTGCACGCGCGAGGACCGCCGCAACAGAGGTTATGCGACCATGGCAATCGACGCCGCCGTTCACACCATGCGCGCCAACGAGGCGGTTCGCTTCGCAATCCTGTTCTGCGAGCCGCACAATTTCGCGTTCTACGAGGCCCGCAGCTGGCTGCCTTTCAAGGGCGAAGTCTATTGCAGGCAGCCTGAAGGGCGAATCCGCTTCGATGTCATGGCGCCCTACGTCTTCAACATCGTGCGCGCGCCGACGCTCGGCACCATCGACCTCTGCGGCCTGCCCTGGTGAGAGCCTGAGGTTTTCGACGGCGGCCTCGGCCACCTGCTGCGCTGGGGCAAATGAGCGCAGGAATGTGATTCCATCAGGCGTTGCACGATCCGGAATTACTGCTATTGGAGGCACTCCATTCCGAGGCCCTCCCATGTCCCGCAGAATTGCCGCTCTCACCGCCCTTCTGGCTGCGCTGTCCGGCGCAATGGCTGCTCATGCACAGAGCGTCGGCGCGAGCGGGACCTGGCTGACCCAGGCGGGCGATGCCCGCGTGAAAATCAGCAAATGCGGCGGCGGCCTCTGCGGCGTCATCATCTGGCTGAAAGAGCCATACGACACCGCGACCGGCCAGCCCGCAACCGACAGCAAGAATCCCAATCCCGCGCTCGCCAGGCGCTCGATGATCGGCCTGCCATTATTCTCCGGCATGCAGCCGGCAGGATCGAACAAATGGTCGGGCCAGATCTACAATGCCGATGACGGCAGCACCTATGCGAGCAGCATCACCGTGACCGGGGCAGAGACGCTGCGCGTCGAAGGCTGCGTCGGCGCGCTCTGCGGCGGCGAGACCTGGACGCGCGCGGGACACTAGCTCACAGCCGCCACCATCGCCTTGAGTGCCGCGGCCGCCGACGCGTAACCGCCGCGCGCACCGTCGATGAAGTGCACGTGGTCGCTCCGCAACGCGGAGGGCGTGAAGCAGGTCATCATCGCGGCATCCTGCTGATAGAGCCCATAGCGTACGATGCCGTCGCGCGCAGCGGCGACGAGACGATCGCTCAAGGCGCGTTCGAGCTCCGGCGTGCAGTCGAGAATCATGCGCAGGCCGTCGTCATACTTTCGGAAGTCGGAATTCTCGACCACCTGGCGCTTGTAGACTTTCGGCAGGAAGCCGCCGGCCTTGATGTCGAAGCGCATCAGGACATAAGCAAAGAACGTATAGGCGAGCAGCCCTGCGCGGCGCTTGAACAACGAGCCTCCCCGGATCGCCCGTGCCTCGTAGTCCAGCCCCTGCGGCGGCCATTTCAGCGGCGGCCCCTGCGGCGGCACGGGACGCCCCGCATCCGGACTGCGCTCGACCAGGTGGATGATGTCCTCGATCACTTTTCGGAACGCCAGCGGATCGGCGTCGCGCGCGGGCATCACCAGCACCGACAGAATCAGCCCGCGCGACGCCGGCATCACCTCGAAGCGGCAGGACAGGCCGGAAAGATCGGGCTGCGTCCCCGCGGGCGCCTCAGCGACGGCGAACTCGCCACGCTTCATCGCGGCGTCGGCGAAGGCGAGCCCACCGCCGGAGAACATCGCATAGGACAAATTGGCCGACGGACCGAAACGCGCGACGCGCACGTCGAGACCTTTTGCGCGGATGGCGCTCACCGGCACCAGCGCGACGCGCATCTTCAGGTCGAGGTCTTCCCGGACCCAGGTCGCCGTCGCAGCCAAAGCTTCGCGAGCGGCTTCGAGATCGCCAGGCGCGACCGCAAAGCTGGCGCCGTCGCCGCCGAACACGAAGGGAAATTCGCGTCCCTCGAGCGCATTCGTCACCGCCGCGATCACGGCGGCGCCGGCCATGTTGACGGCCTTGTAGCGCTGCGCCGCAATCGCCTTGGTGGAATCGACGATGTCGGCGACGCCGACGCTCCAGTCGTCCGGCAGCGGCGAATAGAGTTTCGGCTCCATCAGCCGGGTGAAGCCCCGGAAAACGGGGATGCTGCCGTAAAAGGAGTCGGCTGTCATCGCAGGAAGCCGGTCAGGTTTGCACGAGAACAGATACGGGGCGGGATCGATCGGGGTTCACCTGCCGGCTGTCCCGAGCGACAGCGCATCATTGGCGAAATGGAGGACAACAACAAGATGCCGGAGCAGGCTGGCCCGGCGCCGTTCGTCGGCGATGTCGCAGGATACGGCGCTAGTGCAGCTTCTCGTCCTCGCGCTTGCGCAACGCGGATGCCGGCATGTCATGACAGCCGATCAGCCGCACAAATTGCTGCGGATACATTTCGTGGCCGTTGCCGCTGGAGTTTTGATGCGACATCGGCGGGCAGCGCGTATCGTCCAGTTTCGCGGGCGAGGGCTGCACGGGCGTTTGGCCGAGACTTTGAGAGGCCATGGACTGCTCCCTGTCGTTTAGGGCAGTTCGATTGACGTAACTCATTCGATGACGCGGCATCTTACGACCAAATCCGGCAAGATGTCATTGGGCCAGATCAAGGCAATTGTGTCCGCCGGGCTCCGGTTACGCCGTATTGCCGGCGTCGATCGTGAACACCGTGCCTGTCACGTTGCGACCGCCCTCGCCGAGCAGATATTCCACCATGCGCGCGACGTCGTCGGTCTCCGGCAGGCGGCGCAGCGCGCTGCGGCTGGCGATGCGCTTGCGGCCGTCGTCGGAGAGATTATGCGTGAGCTCGGTATCGATGAAGCCGGGCGCGATCGCGTTCACGGTGATGCCGAGCTTGCCGACTTCGCGCGCGAGCGAGCGGGTAAAGCCGGTGGCAGCAGCCTTCGTCGCGCCGTAGACCGACAGGCCGTTATAGCCTGTCGTCGCGATGATCGAGGAGATGTTGATGATGCGGCCGGCGCCATCGGCCATCATCTGACGCGCGACATATTTGGTGAGGATGATCGGCGACAGCACGTTGAGCTGCACCAGCGCCTCGATCTGCGAATTGTGCATGGTCGCGAGCAGCCCCTCGGTGCCGAGGCCGGCATTGTTGACGAGACCGTAGGTCGGACCGAACTCGTCGCGGACGAGCTTTGCGAAAGCCGGAATCGCGTCGATCGCGGCGAGGTCGCAGGCGCGGAAATGCAGTCGCCCCTCGGAGACGCCGATCGCAGCCTTGAGCTCGTCGCTCTCGCGCCGCGCGGCTGCAATCACGTTGTAGCCGGCGCCCACCAGGCGCTTGCCGATCGCAAGACCAATGCCGCGGCTGCCGCCGGTGACGAGAACATTATGCATCGGTGCGCGCCAGTTTGCCGGCCGGGGTGACATCGAGCGCCTCGACGAAGCGGATCACCGCCGGCACCTTGTGCGACGCAAGCTGCGCGCGGCACTGATCCAGGATCTGGTCGCGGATCTCTTTCGCCCGCGCCTGATCGGTGCCGTCAGCGAGGATCACGTCGGCAACGACGATGCCGCCGGTGATCGGGCTGCGGCGGGATTTGGCCCGCGACATCAGCACGTCAGGGTGACGGTTGATTGCCGCTTCGATCTCTTCGGGATGAACCTTGAGGCCACCGATATTGATGATGCCGCCGCGGCGGCCGACGAAATAGTAGCGGTCGCCGCGCAATTCGACGATGTCGCCACTGTCGACGAACCCCTCGCCATCGGTGAGTGCCGCAGCGTCGCGGCCAATGTAGGCGTGTGCCGTGCGCGTCGAGCGGATGCGCAGCGAGCCGTCGACGACCTTCATCTCGACACCATTGCGGTTGCCGAGATAATTGGCCGGAAAGCCTTCGAGCCCGTCATTGACCGCGAAGCCGACGCCGGCCTCGGTCGACGCGTAGGCATGGCCGATGGAGGAATTGGGGAAGGCCGCCTTCAGGCCATCGAGCACCGCCTGGTCGGCGATCTCACCGGAGAGGCGGACATAGCCGGGCTTGAATTGCGCGGCCGAGCCGCTCATCAGGAGCTTGCGCCAGTGCGAAGGCGTGCCGGAGATGTGTGAGACGCCGCGCGCATTCAGCCGTGCGACGTGATCAGGGAGCGCCTCATGCGGGTCAGACAACACCATCGAGCCGCCCGAGAGGATGGCGCGGAGGAATATCTGCAGGCCGCCATAGCGGCGAATGTCATAGAACGTGGCCCAAACCGGCGCGGGTCCCTTTGCGGGGCCCTCGGCGACGATGGCGCCGGTGAGCGCTTCCAGCGTGTGACCGACGATTTTGGGCACGCCTGAGGTGCCCGAGGTGAGCATCAGCCATTCGGTGGCGCGTTCGGTCTCGGCAGGGTGCGCGGGCTGAAGCGGCAATTGCGCGATGACGACCAGCGAGACGTCGGTCGCGGCCCAACGATCGGGCTCGTCGGTAACGACGGCATCGATCCCGGCGTCCGCGATCAGCGCGTCCAGATGCGCCGGGTTGAGATCCGGCGGGCAGAGCAGCATGCGACGGGCGATGCCATCCAGCTCGATCATTGCAAGGCCCGAACGGAGTTGGTCGGACAATTTCAGCAGCACCGCGCGGCCGGACAATTCGCGCAGGCGGCCACCGAGGACCGTCTGCGACAGGATGTCCGTCAGCGACACGACATCGTGGGCATCCGACAGGGTGCGGCCGGTCAGCTCCGTGCCGAGATGGTTGCGGAGCGCAAAGATCTCAGGCGGGGACATTTTCGTAGGCCCGCACGAAATCACCCACGGTGGCGGGGAACGCGGCGTCCTCGGAAATGGTGAAGGGATCGACGCCGGTCTCGTCCTCGAGACGCGCGACGAGAATTGCGAAGGCGAGGGAGTCGAACCCCGTCTCGTGCAGGGACAAATCGTCCGAGAGGGCGGGAAGCGTGATGTGCTGCTCCTTGGCGATCTGCTGGATCGCCTCGATGACCTTGGACCTTACCGACATGGCTGGCTTGCCTCTGAGTTGGTTGATCGATCGTGCCTCTTGCGGCGGCTCTCGGATGACCGCCTCCCATGGCACCTGTTTACCGGACAGAAGTAAATGGCCTCTTGGACAATTCGGATAAAATTGGACCTATCTGGCAATTTTGCTCGGTTACAGCCTGATCGCGCCGCCCACAATCTGCGCAAAAGTTCCGGAATCGAGCGCAACGTAAGCGCCGGATCCCGGCTCGAGCATGTATAGCGGTTCCGTTATCGCACCCGGGTCAAAGCCTGCGCGGGCGAGCTCGCCCTTCTTCTGCTTGAAGGTTTCGGTCGCGTCCAGCTCGCGCGAGATGCGGATGAAGACGGGACGGGCGTAAACCGGCAGGCGCTGCGCGAGATGGGCTGGCAGGGCTTCAATATCGAATCCCTCGTTAACGACGATCGCGCTCATGCCGGCGCGACCGTCGGTGCCGGGAATGCTCACGCCGTAGGTGGTGGCATCAACCACGCCGGTGAAATCGCGCACGGCGTCGTTGACCTCTGATGTCGCGACGTTCTCACCTTTCCAGCGGAAGGTGTCGCCGATGCGATCGACGAAATGGAAGAAGCCCTTGTCGTCGAGCCGCATCAAGTCGCCGGTGCGGAACCAGGCATCGCCCTTGGCGAAGACGTCGCGCAGAATCTTCTTCTCGGTCTCGCCGGCATCGGTATACCCCTCGAAGCGGCCCCCGCCCTCGTCCGCCTTGCCGATGCGACCGATGGCCTCACCCGGCTCGCCGCGAGCGCAAGCGACACAGAGGCCCTCCTCGTTGCGCAGCGGAGCACCGCTTTCGGGGTCGAGCTTGACGAGGCTGGCGGGGAAACGATGCGCCAGCAGGGGCGGGATGCGGCCGATTGCGCCGGGCTGCCCCTCGACGTTGAACAGCGAGAAATTGCCTTCGGTCGCGGCATAGAATTCGAGAATGCGCGGGATAGCGAAACGGCTCTGGAAATCTTCCCAGATGTCCCCGCGCAGACCGTTGCCGCACACCAGTCGCAGCCGATGACGACTCTCATATTCGGACGGCGGCGCCCTGAGCAGATAGCGGCAGAGCTCGCCGATGTATTGAAACAGGGTACAGTCGTGCCTGACGATATCGGACCAGAAGTTCGAGGCCGAGAACCTCTCCGCGATCACCACCGAGCCGCCGGCGGCGAGCATGCTGCACGGCGCGACGATGCCTCCGACCGAGTGGAACAGCGGCAGGCAGTCATAGAGCCGATCCTGCGGCGAAGCGCCGGTGAGGCCGGCGAACCAGAAACCCCAATTGAGAATGCGACGATGGCTGATGCTGGCGGCCTTCGGCAAGCCCGTCGTACCCGAGGTGTAGATCAGCAGCGCACGATCATCGATGGTGACGCCGACGCGCTCTTCCGGCGACAGCGGCCCGTCATCAAGCACAGCGAGCGCAACGTCGATCGCGCGCTCGCTGCGGGCATCGCCATGGCTCCAGATTTTGGCCTCTGTCCTCAGGTGCGGCGTTGCGCTCTCCAGCATCTCGGTCATCTCGTGCGCGACGATGATATACGAGGGCTTTGCGACGTCGAGGCAATGCGCGAGAGATTGCCCGACCAGCCTGGTATTGATCAGTGCCACCACGCCGCCGACGCGGCTGATGCCGAGCCAGGCCGCGACATAATCGATGCAGTTGGGCATGATCAGCGCGACGCTGTCGCCCCTGACCACGCCAACGGAGCGCGCCCAGCGCGCATAGCGATTGATGCGTTTCGAGAGCGCGTCATAGTCGAGTCGAGCGTCGTTGGTGACCAGCGCGATGTGGTCGGGCTGGCGCCGTGCCCAATCGTCGACGACATCGGCGAACAGGCGGCCCGGTAATTTCTCGATCCGCGCGGTCAGCTCGATCGCCTTCAGCCAGATCTTTGAAGCCGACGGTGCGCGCGCGGCTTTCGGCTGTTCGATCACACCGGTGCTCATGCCGTTCATTCTTTCGGAACGTGTCTGCTGGTTCCGGCAGCTTAGCCCGCGGGCCCTGCCCAGGTGTTAAGAGACAAGGTAAAAGCCTGATGGCGCGCGATTAACTCTAGTCGCCCTTTACCAAGCCGACCGGATCGGCGTGCGGTCCCGCGCTGCTTGCAATATCTCATGAGGTGCGGAAGCTTCCCCCGCCCACGAGGGGAGAAGGGACGAGAGAGCGGAGACTGGACGATGTTCATCAGGCGACATTTCCTTCAAATCGCCGCCGGTGCCGCGGCTGCGCTCGCGGCGCCGCGTGCCGTTGCGATTGGCAACCCGTCCTATCCTTCGCACAGCGTGAAATGGGTGGTGCCTTATGCACCGGGCGGGGCGACCGACGTGCTGTCCCGGCTGATCTGCCAGCGCCTGTCCGATCGGCTCGGACAGACCTTCATCGTGGAGAACAAGCCGGGCGCCGGCGGCAATATCGGCACGCAGGCGGTGATCACGTCCACGCCGGACGGCTACACCTTGCTGCTGACCTCGACCGCGAATGCGATCAACGCCTCGTTCGATCCGACACTGCCTTACGATTTCGCCAAGGGCATCACGCCGGTCGCCGGCGTCGCACGCATTCCGCTGGTGCTCGTCGTCAACAACGATTTGCCGGTGAAGAGCGTCGCCGACTTCATCGCCTACGCCAAGGCCAATCCCGGTAAGATGTCGATAGCTTCGTCGGGGATCGGCACGTCGCTGCATCTCTCCGGCGAGCTGTTCAAGTCGATGGCGAGCGTGCAGTTCACCCACGTGCCCTATCGCGGCTCCGCACCCGGCCTGACCGACGTGATGAGCGGCCAGATCCAGGGCATGTTCGACAACGTGACGTCGTCTTTCGAGCTGGTGCGCGCCGGCAAGCTTCGTGCGCTCGGCGTCACCACGCGCGAGCGATCGGACATCCTGCCTGACGTGCCGCCAATCGCCGACACGCTAGCAGGCTACGAAACGTCTTCGTTCTACGGCGTCGGCGCACCCTATGACACGCCGCGCGAGATTGTCGACCTGCTCAATCGCGAGGTCGACATGGCGCTATCCGACGCGGGGATCAAGGCCCGCATCGCCGAACTCGGCGCGATCCCCCTGCACGGCAATCCAGGCGAGTTCGGCAGCATGCTGACCGCCGAGACCGAGCGCTGGCGCAAGGTGGTGGAGCTGTCGGGAATCAAGAAGGAATAGCCAGCGGCTTCTGCGCGCCAAACAGACGGATGTTCATCCCGAATGACAGTATCGCAGGCCTTCAGTACGCCCGCTTGTGGCGCCGGCGCGGGGGCGGCGGCTCGTTGAAGGCATAATAGGGATTTAGATCGCAGGTTGCAGCGAGGCCGGACGCGGTGGCCCGGCACTGCGGCAGCGACGTGAAGGAGCAGTCGAACCAATCGCTGCCGCCGCCGCGAAGACCGCCCGAGTAAACGTGCATGCATACCGGATAGTGTGGATCGTAGCGCTGGGCGCTGGCATCTGCGGCAACGAACAGCGTGGCAACGGCAGTGACGATCAGGAGCGGCAGGCGCATCGGACATTTCCTTCAAGCGGGCAGGCGTTATGCCATTTCGATATGGCACAACAGCGCGGAAGAAGCGACCGTTCCTGTTTATACCTCTCCCGCTTGTGAGCTGCAGCAAAACCGGTCCGACACGCTGCCCTAGCGATCCGAAACCGCGAAGGCGCTCCGTGCCGGGCCTGCATTGAACGCATATCTCGCCACATCAGTCCTTCGACAAAGGTCGCAGGTGACTGGGGCAGGAAACCGCTCGCACGCCCGGGCGAACGGACTAGTCTTGCGATCACAACGCGGCCCCGGACCGATGATGTTCCAGGGCGATCAACAAACATATGGGCTGAAGGAAACGCACATTTGCGCTCGGGCTTTCGGGCGCAGCTCCGCTGTGAGCGGGGCCAAGATGCGCTGGCCGGTCCGTGGGCTCGGGGCATGCAAGAGAGCTTTTCGTCTCCGTTCATCCGCTATCCGATCGGCACCTCGCTGCTGATGGCCGGCATCCTGTTCGTGGGCCTCGTCGCCTATCCTCTGCTGCCGGTCGCGCCGCTGCCCCAGGTCGACTTTCCAACCATCCAGGTTTCCGCGTCGCTTCCCGGCGGCAGCCCGGAAACCATGGCGTCATCGGTGGCTCAGCCGCTCGAGCGCCAGCTCGCGCAGATTCCCGGCATCACGCAGATGACGTCGACGAGCTCGCTCGGCTCGGCCTCGATCACCATCCAGTTCGATCTCAACCGCCTGATCGATGCTGCCGCGAACGACGTGCAGGCCGCGATCAACGCCGCGAGCGGCCAATTGCCGAAGAACCTGCCCTCGCCGCCGACGTACCGCAAAGTCAACCCGGCGGATTCCCCGATCATGATCCTGTCGGCAACCTCGGACACGCTGCCGCTGACCACCGTCAGCGACCGCACCGACGCCCAGCTCGCGCAGCAGATCAGCCAGATTCCCGGCGTCGCCCAGGTGTTCGTCGGCGGGCAGCAGAAGCCCTCGGTGCGCATCCAGGTCGATCCGGCCAAGCTGGTCGCCAAGGGCCTGTCGCTGGAGGACGTGCGCAACCAGATCGCCATCGCGACCACCGACAGCCCAAAGGGCAATATCGACGGCACCAGGCGCGCCTACACGGTCTACGCCAACGACCAGCTGCTCGAGGCCAGCCAGTGGCAGGACGTCATCGTCGCCTATCGCAACGGCGCGCCTTTGCGGATCCGCGACATCGGCGAGGCGGTGGCGGGACCGGAGGACATGAAGACCGCAGCCTGGGCCGACGGCAAGCGCGGCGTGTTCCTCGTCATCTTCAAGCAGCCCGGCGCCAATGTCATCGAGACGGTCAACCGCATCAAGGAGAGACTGCCGCGGCTGATCGCGGCGATACCGCCCGCGATCGGCATCAAGATCATCAGCGACCGCACCATCACGATCCGCGAGGCCGTCGACGACGTGCAGATCACGCTGATGATCACCATCATGCTGGTGGTCATGGTGATCTTCATCTTCCTGCGCAGCTTCTGGGCCACGATCATCCCGAGCATCACCGTGCCGCTGGCGCTGCTCGGCGCCTGCTCGCTGATGTGGGTATTCGGCTATTCGCTGGACAATCTCTCGCTGATGGCGCTGACCATCGCAGTCGGATTCGTGGTCGACGACGCCATCGTGATGCTGGAGAACATCACGCGCTACGTCGAGCGGGGCGAGAACCCCGTCACCGCCGCTTACAAGGGGGCGGCCGAGATCGGCTTCACCATTGTCTCCATCAGCATCTCGCTGGTCGCCGTGCTGATTCCGCTGCTGCTGATGGGTGGCATCATCGGCCGGCTGTTCCGCGAATTTGCGGTGACGCTGTCGATGGCGATCTTCGTTTCGCTCGTGGTGTCGCTGACCCTGACGCCGATGATGGCCTCGCGTTTCCTGCGCTCCGACCACGAGGCCCGCAGCGGCCGCCTTTACCAATGGAGCGAGCGGCTGTTCGAGCGTCTGCTCGGCGCCTATGAGCGCGGGCTCGACCTCGCTCTGCGGCGCAGCTTCATCACGCTCTGCGTGTTCTTTACCACCGTCGCGCTGTCGGCGCTGCTGTTCATCCTGATCCCGAAGGGCTTCTTCCCGCAGCAGGACAACGGCTTCCTCACTGGGGTGTCGGAAATGCCCCAGGATATCTCCTTCGCCGAGATGAAGCGGCGGCAGGAAGAGCTCAATGCCATCGTGCAGGCCGACCCTGCCGTCGATTCCATCGCGATGTTCATCGGCGGAGGCGGCACGGCGCTGAATTCGGGGCGCATGTACGTCACGTTGAAGCCGCTGGGGGAACGCGGCGCGAATGCGCAGCAGATCATCGCGCGGCTGCGGCCGAAGCTCGCCAGGGTCGAGGGCGCGCGCCTCTTTATGCAGGCCTCGCAGGACGTGCGGCTCGGCGGGCGCGCGACCCGTACCCAGTTCGAGTTCACGCTGCAGGACGCCAACCTGGCCGAGCTGAACGCCTGGGCACCGAAGATCCTGACGGAAATGAAGGGCCTGCCGGAGCTTCGCGACGTTGCTACCGACCAGCAGACCGAGGGCACCACGCTGCAGCTCACGATCAACCGCGACACCGCCGCGCGTTACGGCATCCAGCCGCAGCTGATCGACGACACGCTCTATGATGCCTTCGGCCAGCGCCAGGTGGCGCAATATTTCACGCAGACCAACAGCTATCACGTGATCCTCGAGATCACGCCTGCGCTGCAAGGCAAGCTCGACACGCTCGACAAGCTCTACATCAAGTCGCCCCTGACCGGCGACGAAGTGCCGCTCTCGGTGATCTGCAGCTGGAATAACGACCCCGTGCGCCCGCTCGCGATCGCGCATCAGAGCCAGTTTCCCGCGGTGACGATCAGCTTCAACCTTGCCGAAGGCGTTGCGCTGGGACAGGCAACCGCCGCGGTGATGCGCGCGGTCGGCGAGATGGGCGCGCCGCCGACACTGTCCATGAGCTTCCAGGGCACGGCACAGGCGTTCCAGCAATCGCTTGGCACCGTGCCGATGCTGATCCTCGCCGCCCTCGTCGTGGTCTATCTGGTGCTGGGGGTGCTCTATGAGAGCTACATCCACCCGCTGACCATCCTGTCCACGCTGCCATCGGCCGGCGTCGGCGCAATCGCGATCCTGATGCTATCAGGCTTCGATTTCAGCCTGATCGCCCTGATCGGGGTCATCCTCCTGATCGGCATCGTCAAGAAGAACGGCATCATGATGGTGGACTTCGCCATTGCCGCCGAGCGCGAGCAGCATCTGAGCCCGGAGCAGTCGATCCGCCAGGCCGCGCTGCTGCGCTTCCGCCCCATCATGATGACGACGATGGCGGCGCTGCTCGGCGGCGTCCCGCTGATGCTGGGCACCGGCACCGGCGCGGAGATCCGCCAGCCCCTCGGCTACGCCATGGTCGGCGGCCTCGCGGTCAGCCAGGCACTGACCTTGTTCACGACGCCCGTCGTCTATCTCTACCTCGACCGCTTCTCCAACGCGCTGTCACGCTGGATGGCGAGAAAGCCGGAGGTGGAGGAAGAAAGCGAGGAGCGGAAGGACGCGGCGGAGTAGGTAGGCGGCGCTGCTGCTAGCTCCTGCGTCATTGCGAGCGCAAACCAATCCAGGACTGTTTCCGCGGAGATAGTCTGGATTGCTTCGTCGCCAGCGCAAAATTGCTTCGCAATCTTGTCGCTGGCTCCTCGCAATGACGATGGGGCGAGACGGGTCTCACCCCAGTCCCTGCAACACTAGCCGGTTGAGCCTTGCGGTAAACGCGGCCGGATCTTCCGGCAGCTCGCCATCCAGAATCTGCGCCTGCTCGAGCAGGAGCAGGCTGAGATCGTCGACCGTCTTCGAGCCGGCCTGCGCCCTGGTGATCGCCGTGACCATCGGGTGGCGCAGATTGATCTCCAGGATCGGCTTGGTCCGCATGCCGCGGTTCTGCTGCGCCAGGATTCGCTCGAGCTCGCGGCTCGGGCCCTGGCTATCGGCGACGAGGCAGGAGGCAGAGCTGGTGAGACGGGTCGAGGCCTTGACGTCGCTGACGCGCTCGCCAAGCGCGGCCTTGATCACCGCGATGGTGGCGGCCTCATCCGCCTCGGGCTCGTCCTTCTTCGCCTCATCCTTGTCGTCGACGCGCGGAATCAGGTCGAGATTGAGGTCGCCCTGGCTCAACGACTTCAGCGGCTTGCCCTCGAACTCCGTCGGCATCGAGGTCCAGAACGCATCGACGGGATCGGACAGCAGCAGCACCTCGATGCCGCGTGCGGTGGCAGCTTCCAGTCGTGGACTGGCCTTCAGCCGCTCGATGCTCTCGCCGACAAGATAATAGATCTCGGTCTGGTTCGGCTTGAAATCGGCGACGACGTCCTTGAGCGCGCGCTTCTCGCCCGATGTGGTGGTGAAGCGCGACAGAGCAAGCAGCTTTTCGCGGCGCTCGAAATCCTCGTAGATGCCCTCTTTCAGCACTGCACCGAAGGCGTCCCAGATCTTTGCGAAATTCTCCGCATCCTTCTCGGCAAGGCTTTCGAGCTCGTTGACGACGCGGGTCGCCACCGCTTTCCGGATCTGCGCCAGCTGCGGATTGTTCTGGAGCATCTCGCGCGAGATGTTGAGCGGAAGGTCCTCGCTGTCCACGACGCCGCGAATGAAGCGCAGGTAGCCCGGCAGCAGGTCGGCATCGTCAGTGATGAAGACGCGGCGGACATAGAGCTTGACGCGGCCCTTGCGATTCGGCTCGAACAGGTCGAATGGCTTGGTCGATGGCGCGAACAGCAGCACGGCATAGGAGTAGCGGCCTTCGGCACGGTAGTGCAGGGTCATCGCGGGGTCGTCGAAGGCGGATCCGATCTGCTGATAGGCCTTCTTGTAATCGTCGGCCGAAAGTTCGGATTTCGAACGCTGCCATAGCGCGCTCGCCGAGTTGATCTGGCGAGGGTCGCCTTCGCCAGGCACCAGCTCGATCGGGAACAGGATGTTGTCGGAATAGGCGCCGACGATGCGCTCGATCTCGTATGTTTCGAGATATTTCCTGGCGTCGTCCTTCAGGTGCAGGACGATCTCGGTGCCGCGCGCCACGCGCGCCGCTTCCTCGTCACTGGCGCGCGCGATCTCGAAGCCCGAGCCGCCTGAGGACGTCCAGGTCCAGACATCGCTCTCGCCGGCGCGGCGGCTGATTACGACGATCTTGTCTGCGACCATGAAGGCGGAATAGAAGCCGACGCCGAACTGGCCGATCAGGCCGAGGCCGTCCTTGGCCTCCTTCAGCTTCGAGACGAACGCCTTGGTGCCGGAGCGGGCAATGGTGCCGAGATGGTCGATCAGCTCCTGCCGCTCCATGCCGATGCCGTTGTCGGCAATTGTCAGCGTTCCCGCCGCCTTGTTCGGGACGATCCGGATCTTGAGCGCGTCGCCCTCGCCCAGCAGGGCCGGATTGGCGATGGCCTCATAGCGCAGCTTGTCGCAAGCATCCGAGGCGTTGGAGACGAGTTCGCGCAGGAAAATGTCGGTTTCAGAATAGACGGAATGCACCATCAGGTGCAGCAGCTCGGAAACCTCTGCCTGGAAAGGCTGCGTATGCGTGGCCGTGTCGGACGTCGTCATGCGTTTACCCGGTCAATCAGAAGTGGAGAAAGCCCGGATATAACGCGATGGGATGGAGGATCAAGTGGGCGCGCGAACCGCCACCCCGAGAGAGGCGGTTTTGACGACGTGGATCAGGTCACGCAGCGGCCGGGCTGGAGCAGTTTTGCGACTTCGGTCAGGGAGCTGACCATAGGCTCGCAGGCGATCGTCGGCTTGCGGCCGGGCTTCAGCAGGATGGGAGCCGGCTTTGCATTGCCGGTCTCGACGACCGCGGGGACGCGCAACAGCACGGACGTATCGGCAAGGTCATTGAGCCGCATCGAGACGGTGCGGGTGGGAACCGTTGAGGGTTTCAGGGCACCCAGGCGATCGGATTTGCTGCCGCGATTGACATTCTCGCTTGCGACGTTTCGACCCGGGGCTGGGCCCGTGACCGCCTGCCAGCGGTCGGCCGTATCGTGGCCAGAGGCCAGCTGCACGGCGCCAACTTGAACGACGCCGAGCGTCGCGACGAGTGCGACGGCACCCAGAAATACCTGTTGAATCTGTGGCATGGCTGTCGGTCCCTCGCCCCATGGCGATCGCGGGAACAACGCGAGGAGAGGACCGGAGTTTCCCAGAGGTTAAGATCACTTAACCGTGTGCCAAATTCACGCCAATCTGCACAAAAAAAATTGCAGCCGCTTGGAACGACTTCCGGGCCCGGGAGTCGTCCCAGCAGCCGGCTATTCCCCCCTGCCCCATAAGCCGGCGACGTAGGGCGCGACTGTGGTGATGCCAGTCGCGCCTTACTTTTGTCTGGGCTGCCTTTTGTCTGGGCTGCCTCACTTCGTCTTTCCCGCCAGCCAATCCCGCCCCTCGGCATAGAGCTTCTCAACCTCGGGGCCGGTCAGGCCCGGCATATCGCGCTTGACCTTGTAACCGATCAATTCCTGGACGTACGCGAGATGGCGATAGCCTTCCGGCAGCGCGGCCAGCGCCTGCTGGTCGAGCCGGAGTGTCGCGGCGGGATCGACCGGGTCGATCCGGTCCTTCTCATAGATCGGCTGGCGGCGGACGATGCCCCATTGGCCCTTTCGTTTCTCCAGGAAATCGTAGAACCGCCCCGTGCAGACGACATCGCAGAGCACGTCGTGCACCAGGGCCCGCTGCGAGATCGTCATCTTGGTCTGGGCAATAGCCCGCTCGCCGGCGAGATCGATGCTGATGCCGCCGAGGAAATGCAGGATGCGGACGCCCCTGGCAAAGCCCTCCTGGCTGACCCGCATGAAATCCCGCGCCGGCCCCTGAAACCAGGTCGCGGACATCCAGCCCTCTTCGTGCCAGACGGTGGCAAAGCGCTCCCAGTCACCGGCGTCGCGCCACACCGCCCAGTTCTCGACGAGGTCGCGGATGGCAAGGCGGTCGAGGAGTTGCTGGTCCATGATGCGAAGTCTCCGGATGGCTTGAAGCGGCGAGGGATGTCATCGCGGCGAGACATCAACGGGGCAATAAGGTCGCCGTCAAGCATGCGATGGCTGGCAGCCGTTCGAATTGCCCACAATGACGAAGCGCGATACGCGTAGCGAACCTTGCAATCAACCTGATGGCGACTAGTATTGGCGCCGATGCAGATGAAATCCCCGTTACTGGCCGCGCTTTTCGGGTTGCTGGCGGCGTTCCCCGCCTGCGCACAGACCGCTACCCAGAACGAGAGTGTCAAGGCGTGGAAGGCAGGGATCGCGGCGCATATCGCCAGCAACAAGTATTTTCCAGCGAACGGATTGGGACAAACCGGCCAAGCCAAGGTCGCATTCTCCATCGACCGGTCCGGCAAATTGATCTCGCGGGCGTTGACGGAAAGCGCCGGCTCGCGGGCGCTCGACGATGCAGCGCTCATGATCATCGCCCGCGCCGACCCCTTTCCGGCACCGCCTTCGGAATTGAAGGACCAGTCGTTCTCGTTCACCGTGCCGATTGTCTTCACCGGCCGACAATTCCAGGTGTCGCCCTTCGCGATCCTGTTGAGGAAGCCAGACTCTCCCCTCACCGAGCCCGAGCCGATGACCGCCTGGCGCAAGGCAGTCACCGAGCATGTCTGGCGCCACGGGGCGTTTCCGCCAGAGGCCGCCGGTCAAAGGGCCGATGCCGGCGTCACATTCGTGGTCGATCGTTCTGGCAAGCTGATCTCGAGCGCCTTGGTCGAAAGCACCGGCTCCGCGCCGCTGGACGCCGCCGCCCTCGCCATGGTGGAGCGATCCGTGCCGTTCCCGAAGCCGCCTGCCGAGGCGAAGGATGATCTGCAGAGAGTGACCGTCCTCATGGCGTTCGACGGGACACGGCTAAACTCAGGGCCGTCGCCGGAGCAGGAAAAATTTCTCCAATCCTGGATCGAAGGCCAGGGCAAGTCGAATGCGAAATCGCCCGGGCCGAACGATACCAAGCTGAATTCCATGCTTCGCAGCATTTGCCGCGGCTGCTGAGTCAGGGCAAAAATAAGCTCTCCGTTCCACGCGAGAACGGCGCGTCTTGCGACGCGCCGTTTTCCATTTCGATAGAGGCTTCCTGAAACCGCCGGCGCCTGGTCAAGCCGCCGGCGCCTTCGGCGCGCGGTTGCGCGAGTTGCGCTGGAAGAACAGGGCCTGGCTCGCCACCGCCGACACCATCGCGGGCTGGAACGGCTTTGAGATCAGGAAGGCCGGCTCCGGACGCTCGCCGGTGAGGAAGCGCTCCGGATAGGCGGTGATGAACACCACCGGCACCTCGAAGGTGCGGAGCAATTCGTTGACCGCATCCAGGCCCGACGAACCGTCGGCGAGCTGGATGTCGGCGAGGATCAGGCCCGGCCGCTTGTTCTTGGCCAGCGCCACCGCATCGGCATGGGTGCGCGCGACGCCGACGACGTTGTGGCCGAGATTCTTCACCAGGCTCTCGAGATCCATGGCGATGAAGGTCTCGTCCTCGATGATCAGCACGTCGGTGGCGATCTCGGCCGCCATTTCGCGACCTGCCGCATCGGCCAGCCGGCGGGTCTCGGCGACATCGGTGCCGAGCACAAAGGCGACTTCCTCTTCCGAAAACCCTTCCAGCGAGAGCAGCAGGAAGGCCTGGCGCGGCAACGGCGTGATGTTGGACAGCCGCCGCTCGGGCGGCATCGGCAGCGTCGCAACCTCGGAATCGTCGTTGACCGAGACGGAATTCCAGATCTGGGTGAACAGCCGGAACAGGCCGGCGCGTGGCCCATGGCTCTCGTCGAGCACCGAGGGGTCGCCCAGCATGGCTTCCAACATGGCTGCAACATAGGCGTCGCCGGAGGCTTGGCTGCCCGTCAGGGCGCGCGCATACCGACGCAGCAACGGCAAGTGTTCAGCAACGAGCTGTGAACGGGACATCCCCACTCCATTCATCTTCGGGCCGGCTTGGCAACGCGGGGGGCCCGGGTTCCCCTGCTGGGCTGTTTACGCTTCAGGCCAAGAAAAGTTCCGCCGCGGGCGGAACTATTTGTCGGACGTCGAATTGAACTCGTCCAGGGAACGGCTCCCGGTTGAGAAAACCTATCGACTTTGCAGTCACTTAACTCGGGGAAACGTGGAACAGGTCATGAAAGATCTCAAGTCTCAAGCCAGCAAAAGCACGACCCCCGGCAAGGGAGGCCTCACTCCGGAGATCCAATCCCGGATCGGGCACCAACTGCGCGCGATGTACGACGACGTCGTACGGCAGGGGGTTCCGGACCGGTTCGCGGAGCTCATCAAAAAGCTTGATGCGCCGGGAGGCGTATCCCAAAACGAGAATGGAGCTGGGGGCTCTAACGACAATCATGGGAGGGACTAATGCCTCTCACGAACTCCCTGCGTGATGACATCCTGGCGGCCGTGCCGAGCCTTCGCGCATTCGCGATCTCGCTCAGCGGCAATGCGGACCGGGCCGACGATCTGGTGCAAGAGACGCTGTTGCGCGCGCTTGCCAACATCGACTCGTTCCAGCCCGGCTCCAACCTGCCGGCATGGCTCTTCACGATCCTGCGAAACCTGTTCCGCTCCGACTATCGCAAGCGGCGCCGCGAGGTTGAGGACGCCGAGGGCAACTATGCCAAGACACTGAAGACGCAGCCTTCGCAGAACGCCCATCTCGAGTTCGAGGAATTTCGCGGCGCGCTCGAAAAGCTTCCGCAGGACCAGCGCGAAGCCTTGATCCTGGTCGGCGCTTCCGGCTTCTCCTATGAAGATGCGGCCTCGATCTGCGGCTGTGCGGTCGGCACCATCAAGAGCCGCGTCAACCGCGCGCGCTCGAAGCTCGCAGCGCTGCTCTATGTCGACGGCGCCGAGGATTTCGGGCCGGACGAGACCGTGCGTGCCGTGATCGGCGGCAGCGGCGGATAGCGCGTCAATCGATTGAAGGTGACAGCTGTAAAGACGGCCGTTCGCGCGGCCGTCTTCGCATGCCTGTGTGATCGCCGATTGTCGCGCGATTACTTCTCGACGAACGTCACCGTGTCGGCCACCGTTGCCCGCGAGGTACGGTAGCTGTTCACCTTGTGCGCGACGTCGGCATATCCGAACGAGATGCCGCAAACGACGCGACGGTCATCGGGCAGGTTGAAGTGACGCCGGATCAGGCCGGAATGGCGCGCAAGTGCGGCCTGCGGAATCGTGCCGAGCCCGAGCGCCTGGGCCGCGAGCATGAAATTGGAGACGTAGGCCCCGCAATCGATCGCGCCGTAGATGCCGAGCGCCTCGTCGGTGTGAACGATCGCGACATGCGGCGCACCGAAGAAATTATAGTTCTCCAGCGCCTGCTTGGCGTAGCCCATCTTGTCCCCGCGCGGGATGCCGAGCGTGTTGTAGAGCTGGAAGCCGCTCTCGCGGCGGCGTTCGAGATAGATCCCGACATATTCGCGCGGCGGCGTGAAATCATAATCATCGCCGAGACCGGCTGAGGCCTCCTTGTAGATCAATTGCCGGAAGCGCTCCTTCGCCTCACCGCTGGCGATAATGACCTGCCAGGGCTGACTGTTGCACCAGGACGCGGTCCGCTGTGCGGTGGTCAGCACATGCTCGATGGTGGCGCGATCGACCTCCTTGGGGAGGAAGGCGCGGACGGAGTAGCGCTCGTTGAGGAGCTCTTCGAGCACGACGATGCGGTTGGTCTGGTTTACTTTTGCGTCCATGGGTCAGCTCGTGTTGGAGACCGTATCACCGCCCCTTGGTCGGGATCTTGTTGTAAGGCACGTCCTTGTCGACCCGAATGTCACCCGGCAGACCCAGCACACGCTCGGCGATGATGTTGCGCAGGATCTCGTCGGTGCCGCCGGCGATACGCATCGAGGGCGAGGACAGCAGCATCTGCTGGAACTGGCCGTGCGCAATCTCCTCGTCGCCGCCCGTCAAAACACCGGCCGCGCCCTGGAGGCCCATCGCATAAGTTGCGATGTCCTGGAGCATCAGGCCCGACACCAGCTTGCCGATGGAGTTTTCCGGTCCCGGCCGCTCGCCCTTCGACAGCGCCGAGATCGCGCGGTAGCTCGTGTATTTCAACCCGCTCGACTTCACCGCCCAGCTCGCAAGCTTGGATCGCACGGCCGGATCGTCGATCGCGAGCCCGTCCTCCAGCATCAACTTCGAGCAGAACTCGAACATCTCGGGGACGCCGGTCGCGAGCCGCGCACCGATCGACATGCGCTCGTTCATCAGCGTGGTCAGCGACACGCTCCAGCCCTCGCCGACCGCCCCCAACCGCTGACTATCGGGGATCACCACGTCGGTGAAATAGACCTCGTTGAACTCCTGCATGCCGTTGGCCTGCTTGATCGGGCGGACCTCGACGCCCGGGCTCTTCATGTCGAGGAAGAACATGGTGAGGCCTTTGTGCTTGGGCACATTGGGATCGGTGCGCGCGATCAACAGGCCGTAGTCGGAGTAATGCGCGCCTGACGTCCAGATCTTCTGGCCGTTGACGACCCAGGTGTCGCCCCTCTTCTCCGCGCGCGTGCGCAGGCCGGCGACATCGGAGCCGGCGGACGGCTCGGAGAAAAGCTGGCACCAGATCTCCTCGCCCGCGGCGAGTTTCGGCAGATAGCGGCGCTTGGCATCCTCGCTGCCCCAGGCCATGACGGTGGGACCGCACATGCCCTCGCCGATCTGGAACGGTTGCGTCAGCTTGCCGTAGACGCCCTCCTCCTGCTGCCAGATCACGCGCTCGATCGGGGTCGCGCCGCGACCGCCATATTCCCTGGGCCAGTGCAGGCAGGCCCATCCGCCCTCCGCCTTCTTCTTCTGCCAGGCCTTGCCGACCTCGACCATATCATGCTTGGCAAGCCTGATGCGGCCCAGCGAAGACTTCGACAGCTCCTGCTCGAACTGCTTCGGCGCGTTGGCATCGACCCACTTGCGTGCGGTCTCGCGGAACGCAGCTTCCTGCGGGGTGTCGTCGAAATTCATGGCGAACCTCTACCCTCTTCCCTTGGTCGGGATCTTGTTGAACGGCACGTCCTTGTCGACCCTGATGTCGCCGGGCAGACCTAGGACACGCTCGGCGATGATGTTGCGCATGATCTCGTCGGTGCCGCCTTCGACACGCGTGCCCGGCGCGCGCAGCAGCATCGCCTGGAAACGGCCGGCCAGTTCGGCATCCTCGCCGCTGACCACGCCGTTCGCGCCTTGCAGATCCAGCGCGTAGCTCGCAACATCCTGGATCATCGAGCCCGCGACCAGCTTGCCGATGGAGTTCTCCGGACCCGGGCGCTCGCCCCTCGACAACGCCGAAATGGCGCGCATGCTGGTGTATTTCAGCCCGCTCGCCTTCACTGCCCAACTCGCCAGTTTCGAGCGCACTGCACGATCCTCGATCGCCGGGCCTTCGTCGAGCATCAGGCTGGAGCAATACTCGAACAATTCAGGAAAACCCGTCGAGACGGCCGCGCCGATCGCGCTGCGCTCGTTCATCAACGTGGTCAGCGAGACATTCCAGCCGTCGCCGACCTCGCCGAGTCGCTGATGATCGGGGATGCGGACGTTGGTGAAATAGACCTCGTTGAAGTCGGAGGCTCCGCTCGCCTGCTTGATCGGCCTGATCTCAACGCCCGGGCTCTTCATGTCCAGGAAGAACATGGTGAGCCCCTTGTGCTTGGGCACGGTGGGATCGGTGCGGGTGAGCAGGATGCCGTAGTCGGAATAATGCGCGCCCGAGGTCCAGATCTTCTGGCCGTTGATGACCCAATCGTCGCCATCCTTTTCGGCGCGCGTGCGAAGCCCTGCGACGTCGGAACCACCGGCGGGCTCGGAAAACAGCTGGCACCACACCTTCTCGCCCGATGCGAGCGGCGGCAGATAGGTGCGCTTATGCTCCTCGCGCGCGAACGCCATCATGGTCGGCCCGCACATGCCGTGGCCGATGATGAACATGCGGGACAATTGGCCGAACGGCCCTTCTTCCTGCTGCCAGATCACGCGCTCGATCGGCGACGAGCCGCGGCCGCCATACTCCTTCGGCCAATGCAGGCACGCCCAGCCGGCATCGGCTTTTTTCTTTTGCCAGGCCTTTGCGACATCAAGAATATCGGCGTTCTTGAGCACGGTCCGGCCGAGCGAGGCTCTGCGCAGTTCATCCTCGTACTGCTTGGGCGCGTTGGCATCGATCCACGCGCGCGCCTGGCGGCGGAATTCCGCTTCCTGCGGGGTGTCGTCGAAGTTCATGACGGTACCCTTCGCTTACGCCGCGTTCTTCTTGCGCATGCGGTCAATCAGCAGATCTTCCCAATAGGACAAGCTGCCAAGGCCGAGCGCCATCGCGTTGGCGCGGCGGTAGTACATGTGGCAGTCGAATTCCCACGTGAAACCCATGCCGCCGTGAACCTGGATGTTGTTCTTGGCGCAATGCTGGAACGCCTGCGTCGCGCTGATGCGCGCGGCGGCCGCGGCTTCCGGCAGTTCGGCGGCGTTGGTCGAGAGCGCCCAGGCGCCATAATAGCTATTGGAACGTGCCAGGGTCGCCGACACGTACATATCCGCCAACATGTGCTTGATTGCCTGGAACGAACCGATCTGGCGGCCGAAGGCGATGCGGTCGAGTGCGTAGTCGCGGCCCATCTCCAGCGCGCGGTCGGAGCCGCCGACCTGCTCGAAGGCACAGAGCACCGCCGCGCGGTCGAGCACCTGAGTCAAGATGCTCCAGCCTTCGCCCGCCGCGCCGAGCGGCTCGGCCTTGCAGTCGTTGAACGTGATTTCCGCCTGCCCGCGGGTCGGATCGAGATTGGTCAGGCTCTTCACCTCGACGCCGCCGTCCCTGAGATCGACCAGGAACAGCGAGGTGTCATTCCCGCGCCCACTCGATCCCGTGCGGGCAGCGACGACGGCGAAGTTGGCGATGGCGCCATCCGGCACAGGCTTCTTGACGCCATTGAGCGTGCCGTTCGCGGCCGTCAGCTTCACGTTCTTCGGCGTGGGATTGCCTTTGCCCTCGAACAGCGCCAGCGTGCCGATCGCCTCGCCCGAGGCGATTGCGGGCAGCCACTTCTTCTTTTGCGCGTCACTCCCTGCGATCAGCAGTGCTTCGGCAGCGAGATACACGGTCGAGGAGAACGGTACCGGCGCATTGGCCCGGCCCATCTCTTCGGCGATCACGCAGAGCTCGAGGTGGCCCGCACCGGCGCCGCCAAATTCCTCGGGGATCGCGACGCCGAGAAAGCCCATCTCGGCAAGGCCCTTCCACAGCTCCTTGTCATACGGCGCCTTGCCGTCCAGGACGACCCGCACCGCCTTGGGCGGGCACTTCTCGGCAAGGAATTTGCGCGCCTGATCACGGAGCTGCTTCTGGTCATCGGAGAAATCGAAGTTCATGGCGCATGTCCGTATTGATGGGTTACTTGAGAATGATGACGTCTTGATCCGGCTTGTCGGCGTAGAGCCGCTCGACCAGCGCCGCGCGACGCTCGAGGCCGGCGCGTTGGTTGATGTAGCCCTTGTCGGTGAGCTCGTTGCCGTCGATCGAGGGCGGCTCGGCCATCAACATCGCGCGGGCGATGATGCGGCTGCTGGCGCCTTCGCACTCCTTGTTGTGAACCTCCAGCCCGCGCCTGAAGCAGGCGATCACGTCAGGATGCTTCACCGCATCCTCCAAGCCGAGCTCGGGATTGCCGACGAGCTGCCGGCAAGCGTGCAGGTTCGGCCACGCCAGAAGGCCGATGAAAGCGCGATCCTGTCCCGCGACCAGCGCGTCGTGCACGACGGGCGTCGCAGCCGCGATCGCGTCGGTGCGGAGCGAGCCGACATGCACGAAGGTGCCGGTGGTGAGCTTGAAGTCTTCCACGACACGCCCGGCAAAGATGATGCCCTTCACCGGATCGGACTCGTCGACGAAGATGCCGGCATCGCCGATGCAGTAAAAACCTTCCTCATCGAACATCTTCCTGGTCAGGTCCGGCTGGCCGAAATAGCCGGGCGTGACATTGACGCCGCGCAAGCGCAGCTCGTATTTCGAGCCGCACGGCACCATCTTCAGTTCGACCCCGGGGAACGGCAGGCCGATCAGGCCGACGCGCTCGGTGTCCCAATAGGTGCCGGTCGAAGTCGGCGACGTCTCGGTCGAGCCCCAGCCGGTGTAGAACACGATGCGCTCGCCGGTGGTCTTCACGGCGAGTGCCTGCATGCGGTCGTAGAGATCGTCAGGCAATCGCGCGCCGCCATAGGCCATGATCGAGAGATTCCTGAAGAACGAGCGGCAGAGCGCGTCGTCTTTCTCCATCTCAGCCGCAAGCGCGGCGTAGCCGGCCGGCACGTTGGCGTAATAGGTCGGTGAGATCTCGCGCAGGTTCCTGATCGTCTCCTCGAACTGGCCCGGCATCGGTCGGCCTTCGTCGATATAGAACGTGCCACCATCAATCAGCACCGGATGGAACGCGGCATTGCCGCCCATGGTGTGATTCCAGGGCATCCAGTCGAGAACAGTGGCCAGCGGGCCGCCGGGCATGCGCGGCCGCACCTGCATCATCATGGCCGCATTGGCGCACATCATGCGCTGCGTGTTGATGACCGCCTTGGGCATGCCGGTCGAGCCCGACGTGAACAGCAGCTTGCCGACCGTATCGGGCGTAATCTGGGCGATCGACGCTTCGACATCCTTAGTCACGGGCGTTGCGGCGAGATCGGCAAAGCTGACGCTCTTGATGCCCTGACAGGGCCGCGCGACGTGAACGACTGTGACGCCGGTGAGATCGAGTGCTTTCAGCGCCTTCTCGAACACCGGGCCGTCCTGCACCATCACCACGGCGGGCTTGATCAAGTCGAACAGGTATTTCAGCTTGACGTGATCGTGGCTCATCAGCGAATAGGCAGGCGAGACTGGGGCCGCCGGGACGCGCGCCTGCATCGCGGCCTGCGTCATCAGCGCGTGCTCGATCGAATTACCGGAGAGGATCGCGACCGGGCGCCCGTCGAGCTTGAGGTTCAGCAGCGCCTGCGTCAGCGCATCCACGGTCCGCTTGGCTTCACCGTAGGAAACCTTGCGCCACTCGCGATTTGGCCCGCAGCGTTGCGCAAGCCAGATACGTTCGGGCGCTTCCTTCGCCCATTTTGCGAGCGAAGCCGGAAGATGCTTTTCGTAGACCTGCAAGGGAATGCGCGACTTCAGCACCACCGTGCCGTCAGCGCGCCGCTCGACAGCAATGTCGCGCGCGAGCCACTCGACCTTGCGAAAGGCGGGCTTCGCCATCACCGCCGCCGCGCTTCCACTCATTTTGCGTCTCCCGGAATTATTGCCCTGAGCGGATCTTTGTCCTTCAGCGCTTGATATAGACAGGCTTTCGCTTCTCAAGGAAGGCCCTGATGCCCTCTGAAAATTCCTCGGAACGGCTGCACAGGATCTGGTTACGATCCTCCATCGCGATAACGGCTTCCAGCGATCCTGCATCGAGGCTCATGTTGAGGCATTCCTTTGACAGCCGCAGCCCGACCGGCGAAGCCGTCATCATCGCGTCGACATAAGGCTCGGCCGCGGCATCAAGCTTGTCCTCGTCGACGACTTCCGAGACGAGCCCCACTGCGAGGGCGCGTTCGGCACCAATGAAGCGTCCGGTGAGGATCAGTTCGGAGGCGACGGAGACGCCGACGAGCCGCGGCAGGAAATAGCTGGTGCCGATATCGCAGCCGCCGAGACCGAGCTTGATGAAAGCGCAGTTCATTCGCGCCGATTTCGTCGCGACGCGAATGTCGGAGGCCAGCGCCAGCGCAAAGCCGCCACCGGCCGCCGCGCCCTGCACCAGCGACAGGATCGGCTGCGGACAGCGCCGCATCAGCATCACGATGTCGGCGATGCGACGTTGGGAATCCAGCGACTCCGTCACGCCCGGCGGCTCCTGCTGCCCGGCGCGCCGCGCCATTGCGGCCTTCAGATCGAGGCCGGCGCAAAAATTCTTGCCGGCGCCCTTCAGCACGACGAGGCGCGTGTCACGGTTGCGCTGGAGTCCCTGGAAATAGGCGTTGAGCGCGTCGATCAAAGACGGATCGAGAGCGTTGAGACGGTCAGGACGATTGAGCGTCACCCGGTCGACGCCGTCGTCGTGCTCGATCAGCAGCGGTTGGGACATGGGTGCCTCGCACTTTCGTGTCACACGGGGACCGTCTCCCACCCTCCCCTGTAGGGGAGGGTCGGCTCACATTGCGCGCAGCGAAATGTGAGACGGGGTGGGGTGACGGTCTCTCCGGCTTGAGACACTGCCCGCTTGGAGAGATCACCCCACTCCGCTCGCGCTGCGCGCGATCGACCCTCCCCTCCAGGGGAGGGTAAGAAGCTCACCTCCTACCGCGGGGCCATCCTGATGGCGCCGTCGAGACGGATGGTTTCCCCATTCAGCATCGCGTTTTCGACGATGTGCACGGCAAGCGCGCCGTATTCCTTGGCATCGCCAAGACGCGAGGGATGCGGCACCTGGGCGCCAAGGCTCTTGCGGGCTTCCTCATTCAGCCCCATCAGCAGCGGCGTGAAGAACAGGCCGGGCGCGATGGTGTTGACGCGGATCTTCTGGCTCGCGAGGTCGCGCGCGGCAGGCAAGGTCAGTCCGACGACGCCGCCCTTTGAGGCGGAGTAGGCGATCTGGCCAATCTGGCCTTCATAAGCGGCAACCGAGGCGGTATTGATGATGACGCCGCGCTCCTCACCAACAGGCTCGATTGTGACGAGGCGCTCTGCGAACAGCCGCAGGCAGTTGAAAGTGCCGATCAGATTGACGTTGATGATGCGCGCGAACTTTTCGAGCGGATAGACACCGTCACGGCCGACGATGCGTTGCGAGCCGCCGATGCCGGCACAGTTCATCAGCACGCGGGCGACGCCGTGCGCAGCTTCCGCCTTGGCG
Source organism: Bradyrhizobium sp. USDA 4472 (assembly GCF_054058595.1). Classification (NCBI taxonomy): domain Bacteria; kingdom Pseudomonadati; phylum Pseudomonadota; class Alphaproteobacteria; order Hyphomicrobiales; family Nitrobacteraceae; genus Bradyrhizobium; species Bradyrhizobium sp. USDA 4472. Next base: position 3,481,682 of record NZ_JBSSAM010000001.1, on the reverse strand, counting down.
ATCGCGGCCTTGATCTGCTCTTCGCTGGTGACGTCGGCATGAAGCGCGACGCCCTTCACCTCGGCCGCGACCTTCTCCGCATTTTCCTTGTTCTGGTCGATCACGCCGATCTTGGCACCCTTGGCCGCCATGGCCCGTGCGGTCGCTTCGCCGAGACCCGAACCACCACCGGTGATGAGAACGGCTACGTCTTTCAATTCCATGACAGGCTACCTTTCCTTGGACGTTTCTTCTCTAGACTTATGAGTGATGGCCGGATTATCCGGCCGCGGCAGCTTCCTCGACTTGCGTGAGGATGCCGCCGCAGATCAGCGTTTCCATGTGTTTGATGTATTGCCGGCAGACTTCGTCGGTGACCGGGCCGACGCCGGTCGCGCGAGACATCGCGTGCCGGCCGAAGAACAGATGATCGCAGGCGCCGATCAGGCTGGTGTAGAACAGCACCGGATCGGTCTGGCGGAACTCGCCGCGGCTGACGCCCTCCGCGAGCAGACGGCGATGAAAGTCCAGCAGCGGCGCGACGAAGAACTTCGAGACCTCGTCAGCGGAGCCGGCAACGCTCTCATGCAGCAGATAGTGGATCAGCCGGTTCATATAGGGGAATCGGTGATAGGCGCGGATGATGCCGCCGATATGCAGCTTCAGCTTCGCCGTCGATGTGATCGGCTGCGCCAGCAGGTATTCGAGGTTGGACATCTCGGTCGCGGCATCGCGAGCGAGCAGCGCCAGCAGCAGGCCATCCTTGTTGCCGAAATGATATTTGACCAGCGCGGCATTGGCACCGGACTTCTGCGCGATGTCGGAGAGCGAGATCTCGATCGAGGAGCGCTCGATCATCAACTCGCTGGCGGCCACGAGCAATTTCTCTGCCGTGGAATTCTTTCCGCTGGGGAGCTTGCTCGGTACGCTGGTAGCCACGGAGATCCCTGTTCAAGCCGCATGAAGCGGGTCGCAGATAAGCCCAAGCAGCGCCTCCCCACAAGAGTTAATTGATCGATTGACTAAACGATGTCCCACCCGTTACATCCGCTCCGACAGCCCAACCTGATCAAAAATAATCATGGGAGAGACCGAAATGGCCGAGGCATACATCGTCGCCGCTGCGCGGACCGCGGGCGGGCGCAAGGGGGGCCGCCTCGCCGGCTGGCATCCGGCCGATCTCGCCGCCAAGGTGCTGGACGAACTGGTCGATCGCACCAAGGTCGATCCTGCTTTGGTCGAGGACGTCATCATGGGTTGCGTGATGCAGGTCGGTGAGCAGTCCAACAACGTCGCACGCAACGCGATCATGGCGTCAAAGCTGCCGGAGAGCGTGCCCGGCACATCGATCGACCGTCAGTGCGGCTCCTCGCAGCAGGCGCTGCACTTCGCCGCACAGGCTGTGATGTCCGGCACCATGGACGTGGTGATCGCGGCTGGCGTGGAATCGATGACGCGCGTGCCGATGGGCCTCTCCTCGCAACTTCCGGCCAAGAACGGCTTCGGCAATTACAAGAGCCCGGGCATCGAGGCGAGATATCCCAACATCGTGTTCAGCCAGTTCACCGGCGCCGAGATGATGGCGGAGAAGTATGGTCTGTCGAAGGATGATCTCGACGAATATTCTTTCCAGAGCCATCAGCGCGCGATCGCGGCCACACAAGCCGGTCACTTCAAGAAGGAGATCGTGCCGCTCGAGATCACCCGCGCTGACGGCTCCAAGGACATCCACCACATCGACGAAGGCATCCGCTTCGACGCCACGCTCGAAGGCATCAAGGGCGTCAAGCTGATCGCCGAGAACGGCAAGTTGACCGCGGCCAGCGCCAGCCAGATCTGCGACGGCGCCTCCGGCGTGATGGTCGTGAACGAGCGCGGCCTCAAACAGCTCGGCCTCGCACCGCTGGCGCGCATCCATCACATGACCATGACCGGCGGCGATCCCGTCATCATGCTCGATGCGCCGCTGCACGCCACCAAGAAGGCGCTGGAGAAGGCCGGCATGAAGATCGACGACATCGACCTGTTCGAGGTCAACGAGGCCTTCGCCTCGGTGCCGACAGGCTGGCTGAAGACCACCGGCGCCGATCCCAGCAGGCTCAACGTCAATGGCGGCGCCATTGCGCTCGGCCACCCGCTCGGCGGCTCCGGCACCAAGCTGATGACGACGCTGGTTCACGCCCTGCACCAGCGCGGCAAGCGCTATGGCCTCCAGACCATGTGCGAAGGCGGCGGCATGGCCAACGTCACGATCGTGGAGCGGCTGTAAGAAAGACAAAGGCGAGTAGCGGGTGGCGAGTAGCGAGCGGTGAGTAGGCGGAGAGCGGTTTTCCTTTTTCCCTATTTGCCGGTCGCTACTCGCCATTCGCGTTTTTGAGGAACCGCCATGACCCACCCCTCCATCTACGCCCGCTCCACACCAAACAAGATCGCCTATCAAATGGCCGGGACCGGCAAGGCGATCACCTATCGCGAGCTCGACGAGCTCTCGAACCAGGGAGCCCAGCTGTTCCGCTCGCTCGGGCTCAAGGCCGGCGACCACATCGCGCTGCTGATGGAAAACCGCCTTGCCTTCATGGAGATCTGCTGGGCGGCACAACGCAGCGGGCTCTATTACACCGCGATCAGCCGCTATCTAAAGCAGGACGAGATCGACTACATCGTCAAGGACTGCGGCGCCAAGGTCGTCATCACCACGCCGAAATGCGCCGACCAGATCAAGGACCTGGTCAAAGGCGCGCCGGGCGAGCCGATCTTCTACATGGTCGACGAGCCCTTGCCCGGCTTCCGCTCCTACGACAGGGAAGCCGCCGCGCAGCCGACCACACCGATCGCGGACGAGGTCGCCGGCTATGATATGCTGTATTCGTCGGGCACGACCGGCCGGCCGAAGGGCATCAAGAAAGCGTTCGAGGGCAACAAGATCGACGTGCCGAACGCATTCCTGCGCGTGCTCTGCGCCGACATGTGCGGCATGAATGCCGAGAGCACGTACCTGTCGCCGGCGCCGCTCTATCATGCCGCTCCGCTGCGCTTCAACATGATGGCGATCGTGCTGGGCGGCACCTCCATCATCATGGAGCATTTTGACGCCGAGGAGTTCTTGAGGCTCGTGGAGAAATACAAGGTCACGCAATCGCAGCTCGTGCCGACCATGTTCGTGCGCATGCTGAAGCTGCCGGACGAGGTCCGCGCCAAATACGATGTCTCGACGCTCAAGGGCGCAATCCACGCCGCGGCGCCCTGCCCGGCCGATGTGAAGGCGAAGATGATCGAGTGGTGGGGACCGATCCTGATCGAGTATTACGCGGGCTCGGAGGGCAACGGCGTCACCGTCTGCAACTCGCAACAATGGCTGGAGCATCGTGGCAGCGTCGGGCGCGCCGTGGTCGGCAAGATCAAGATTCTGGACGAGAACGACGCGGAGCAGCCGGTCGGCGAGATCGGCACGGTCTATTTCGCCGAGGCGCCCGTTTTCACCTATCACAACGACCCTGAAAAGACGAAGAAGGCCTACAACGCCAAGGGCTGGTCGACCCTCGGCGACGTCGGTTATCTCGACGAGGATGGCTTCCTGTTCCTCACCGACCGCAAGTCCTACATGATCATCTCGGGCGGCGTGAACATCTACCCGCAAGAAACCGAGGACGTGCTGATCACCCACCCCGAGATCGCCGACGTCGCCGTGTTCGGCGTGCCGAACGAGGAGATGGGCGAAGAGGTGAAGGCGGTGGTGCAGCCGCACGACATGAGGAACGCCGGCAAGGCGCTCGAGGCAGACTTGATCGCCTATTGCAAGAGCCGCCTCTCGGCGATCAAATGCCCGCGCTCGATCGATTTCGAAGCCGAGCTGCCGCGCACGCCGACCGGCAAGCTGGTGAAGCGGCATCTGCGCGATCGATATTGGCCGAAGACGGCGGCGAAGATTTAGGGCTCAATCAAACAAACTCGGCGTGTGATTCACCAGCGCGCCTTCAATCTCCAGCATCTTCAGCTTGGTTACTACACCGCCATTCGCGGAGAAGCCGCCGGGCTTGTTGCCGGCCGCCAGCACGCGATGGCAAGGCACGACGATCGGGCACGGGTTGCGGCCGAGCGCCTGGCCGACATCGCGCGACAGCTGGATGCCGCCGAGCTGCTTGGCGATGTCGCCATAGGTGATGGTCTTGCCGGGCGGAACGGCGCGCGCGATCTCGTAGACGCCGCGGTTGAACTCGGGCACGCCATCGAGATCGAGCTCGATGTCGGTGAGGTCGTCGGGCTCGCCCGCGAGCAACTTCACGATACGGTCGATCGCGTGCTGCACCTCGGCGGTCGGCTCGGCCTCGGTGGCCTCAGCGTGGCGCTGGCTGATGCGGGTGCGGATCTTCTGCTCGCCGCCCATCGGCAGCTGCGTGCCGTTGATGCCGCGCGGGCCCCAGGCGATGGCGCAGAGGCCGATCCTGGTGTCGAACAGGGCGAAATACTGGTCGGTCATGGCTGGGTTCCTGAGCTTGCGTCGCTCTCGCATGCCCCCATTGTGTTCTCGGCCTAAATCTAGGCTTGGAAATAGTTGCGATCCACCCGGTTTCCGGGAATCGTGCACAGGAGTTCCGCCCGTTTCACGAGCCCAGAATGCAAAGCCTCCACGTCTTTGGTTATGACATGCCCTATCTCGACGTGGGCGAAGACAGAGGCCGGCCGGCGCTGGTCTGCGTGCACGGCTCGCTCTCCGACTTCCGTGTCTGGGGTTGCGTGCTGGGCCCGTTGACGCAGCGGCATCGGATGATCGTCCCCAGTCTGCGGCACTTCTTCCCGGCAAAGTGGAACGGTGTCGGCGAGACCTATTCGATCGCCCAGCATGTCAGTGACGTCATTGCCTTCATCGACAAGCTCGAGCTCGGCCCGGTCGATTTGATGGGACATTCCCGCGGCGGGCACATCTGCTTCCGTGTGGCGCAGCAGCGTCCCGATCTGCTGCGGCGGCTGGTGCTGGCCGAACCCGGCGGCGAGCTCGACGCGACCCTCGATCCTGATCATGCCGGCGGCCCCTCGCCGCTGCTGGCGCGGTTCACGGCCTCGGCCGAGATGATCGCGGCGGGTGATGTCGACGGCGGCCTGGCCTTCTTCGTCGACACGCTGGAGGGCGCCGGCACCTGGCCGCGGCTGCCGGCGATGGTGAAGCAGAATCTGCGCGACAACGCCTGCACGCTGATCGGCCAGGTCCGCGACAACCGCCCGCCGTTCTCCAGGGCGGACGCGGAATCGATCAAGATGCCGACGCTGTTCGTCCTGGGCGCGCGGACCAAGGGCCTGCTGCCGAAGGTGCTGCATGCACTCGCCGCACATGTGCCCTATTCGAAGACGGCGATCATCCCGAACGCGACGCATCCGATGTTCGAGCAGGCGCCGCAAAAATATTGCGAAGTGGTCCTGGACTTTCTGGCGAGCTGATCATGCAGAGCTTTCGCGTCAACGGTTACGACATGGCCTATCTCGAAGTCGGCGAGGGCCATCCGCTGGTCTGCGTGCACGGCACCTTAGGGGATTTCCGCACCTGGTACCCGGTGCTCGGCCCGCTGTCGACGAACCACCGCGTGATCGCGGTCAGCCTGCGGCATTTCTTCCCCGCGCATTGGGACGCCGTCGGCGACGACTACAAGATGGCGCAGCATGTCGCTGATGTGATCGCCTTCATCGAGCAGGTGACGCCCGGGCCGGTCGATCTGATGGGGCATTCGCGCGGCGGCCACATCGCGTTTCGTGTCGCCCAGGCCCGGCCTGATCTGTTGCGCAGGCTGGTGCTGGTCGAGCCCGGCGGCGATCTCGACGCCAGCCTGCCCCTGCCGGAAGGCACGCCCGCGCATCCGCCCCTGGCTGCGAAGACGATGCGCTCGGTCGAGATGATCCGCGCCGGCGACGTCGAGGGCGCGCTGCAGAACTTCTACGACGGCATCGAGGGCGACGGCTCGTGGCGGCGCGTGCCCGCGGCCGCCAAGCAACAACTGCGCGACAACACGCTCACCTTGCTCGGCCAGATCAACGAGCAGCGCAGGCCCTACACGCTCACGGATGCGCAGGCGATCAGGACGCCGACACTGCTGATCGGCGGCGGCGCCACCACGGGCAGCCTGTCGGTGCTATGGCGCGTGCTGGCGGAGCACATTGCGGAAGCCAGGACGGCGGTCATCCCCAATGCCGGCCACTGGATGTTCGAGCGGGCGCCGCAGGAGTTCAGTGAGGCCGTGAGCGCGTTTTTGACGGCGTAGCGGCTGGTCCTGCCTCACAATCTCGAAAACAACCCCATGCACCGTAGACCGCCTCGAATAAAATCAATGACTTAGGCTTCGAGAACCCAGGCATATTGACGGCCTCGCCTTAGCGCTGTATTTTCGAATACGGAATTCCGTATTCCGTTTTGGAGCCGCCGGCGTGATTCCTCTCGACCCGCTCCCCAACCTGATCGACCAGGTCTACGCCCGGATCCTGGAGGCGATCTCCGACCGCACGCTTCAGCCTGGGCAGCGCATCCGGCAGAACGAGCTCGCCGACAAGCTCGGCGTCTCGCGCCAGCCGGTGTCGCATGCGCTGCATCTGCTGCACCGGCAGGGCCTCGTCGCCGAGAGCGGCCGGCGCGGCTTTGAAGTGACCCAGCTCGATCCCGCGCGCATTCGCCAGCTCTATGAAGTGCGGGGCGCGATCGACGCGCTGGCCGCCCGGCTCGCAGCGAGGCGCGCCGCAACCGAGGCAGCGGGACGCGCGCGGCTGGACGCAGCGCTCTCCGCCGGACGCCGCATCGATCGCGAGACCGGTCTCGCCGAGCTGATCGCGCTCGACGTCGAATTTCACCGCGCCATCTATCAGCTCGCCGGCAATCCCGTGATCGAGGAGACGATCTCGCCGCAATGGCCGCATATGCGCCGCTCGATGGCGGCCGTGCTGTCCGAGCTCGACTATCGCGGCAGCGCCTGGGCGGAGCATGCCGAAATCGCCAAGCACATTCTCGCAGGCGACGCGAACGCCGCGGAACACGCGGCGCTGGCGCATGCGCAGACGGCGGGACGGATGACCGAGGAGAGATTGAGGGCGACGGACGAGGTGGCGGCGTAGCAACGCGCGCGCCGTGCCACGACGAGAAAAATAAATACAAAGCAAGGAGGACGGCCCATGAAATTGTCCGAGGCACAATTGGAGTTCTTCCACCGCGAGGGCTGGCTGTTCCTGCCCGAACTGTTTTCCCAAGAAGAGGTCGATGTCCTCGCGCGCGAGGCGGTCGGCATTTACGACGCCAACCGGCCGGAGGTCTGGCGGGAGAAGAGCGGCGCGCCGCGCACGGCCTTTGCCGCGCATCTCTACAACGAGGCCTTCGGCGTGCTCGGCGCGCATCCGCGCATGATCGATCCGGTCGAGCAGGTCTTCGGCGAGCCCGTCTACATGCACCAGTTCAAGATCAACGCGAAATCGGCCTTCACCGGCGACGTCTGGCAGTGGCACCAGGATTACGGCACCTGGAAGCGCGACGACGGCATGCCGGAACCGCGCGCGATGAACATCGCGATCTTCCTCGACGAGGTGATGCCGATCAACGGTCCTCTCATGCTGGTGCCGCGCAGCCAGAACGCCGGCGATCTCCAGGCCTCGCACGACCTCTCGACCACATCGTATCCGCTGTGGACGCTCGATGAAGACACCGTGACGCGCCTCGTCGAGCAAGGCGGCATCGTCGCGCCGACCGGCAAGCCGGGCGGCATGCTGATGTTCCACGGCAATCTCGTCCACGGCTCGAGCGGCAACATCACGCCCTACCCACGCAAGATCGTGTACCTGACCTTGAACGCGGTCTCGAACTACATCCGCGCCCCGACGCGGCCTGAGTACATTGCACATCGCGATTTCGCGCCGATCAAGACGGTGGATGATGATGCGCTGTTACGGCTGGCGCGGGCGCCGCGGCAGGCGGCGGAGTAGATTTAGTCGCGCGACCATCTCAGGCGTCATGGCCCGGACGAGCCCGGCCATGACGATTCGACAGGGACGCGCGTCCCACGAAATTCACCGGACACATTCCCATGAACCTCTTCCGCCTTCTCCAGGCCCGCGCGTCCGCCGGCAAGCCTGTGCGTGTCGCGCTGATCGGCGCAGGCAAATTCGGCTCGATGTTTTTGGCGCAGGTACCGCACACGCCGGGACTGGAGGTGCCCATCATCGTCGACATCGACCGCGACCGCGCGCGCGAGGCCTGCCGCACCGTCGGCTGGAGCACCGAGCGGATCGCCGCCACCATGTTCACCGACGACGGCGCGCGCGCCATCGCCGGCGGCGCAGTGGACGTGGTGGTGGAGGCGACCGGCAATCCGGCCGCAGGCATCAGGCATGCGCGCGCCGCGATCGCGGCGGGCAAGCATATCGTGATGGTGAATGTCGAGGCCGACGTGCTCGCCGGCCCCCTGCTCGCCGAGGAGGCGCGGAAAGCAGGCGTGGTCTATTCGCTCGCCTATGGCGACCAGCCGGCGTTGACCGCCGAAATGGTCGACTGGGCGCGCGCCACCGGCTTTGGCGTCGTCGCGGCCGGCAAGGGCACAAAATATCTGCCTGCCTATCACGACGTGACGCCGGACGGCGTCTGGCAGCATTACGGCCTGACCGCCGGCGAAGCGCAGTCGGCCGGCATGAATCCGCAGATGTTCAACTCCTTCCTCGACGGCACCAAATCGGCCATCGAGATGGCGGCCATTGCGAACGCCTGCGGGCTCGACGTGCCGTCGGCGGGCCTTCTGTTTCCGCCCTGCGGCGTCGATGATCTCCCGCACATCATGCGGCCCAGCGACAAGGGCGGCGTGCTGGAGCGGTCGGGCGTCGTCGAGGTCGTTTCGTCGCTGGAGCGCGACGGACGACCGGTCTTTCGCGATCTGCGCTGGGGTGTCTATGTCGTGCTGGAAGCACCGAACGACTACGCCGCGGATTGCTTCAGGCAATACGGCCTGAAGACCGATGCAAGCGGACGGTTCGCGGCGATGTACAAGCCGTATCATTTGATCGGACTCGAGCTGAACATCTCGGTGCTGTCGGCGGCGCTCCGGGGCGAACCGACCGGGCAACCCTTCGGTTTCCGCGGCGACGTCGCCTCCGTCGCCAAGCGCAGTTTGCGCGCCGGCGAGATGCTGGACGGCGAAGGCGGCTACACGGTGTGGGGCAAGCTGGTGCCGGCGGCGGCGAGCCTGAAGGCCGGCGCCCTGCCGATCGGCCTTGCGCACCGCCTCAGGCTGAAGCACGACATCGCCCATGGCGAGATCGTGCGCTGGAGCGACGTGGAGTTCGACGCGAACAACGAGACGATCAAGACACGGAAGGCGATGGAGGCGGCGTTCGCGACGTAGCGCACGCCATTCGGGAGGCGCAGACCGGCCGATAGTCGGGCGTCGATATGTAACGCCAGTGCGCGTGCTTGGGCGGCGAGAGCGTATCCATCACGTCAGATCCTGTCGGGCAACGGCCGGACTCCCGGCCGACCCGGCACCGTGTCGGGGAGCGGTCTTGGACGCTGGATTCCCGGCCGGCCCGGCTTCGGCGGACGAGCCACCGGGCGGCCTGGGTGCCGCCATCCATGCCAGCCGGCAGGACCACCCCAACCCTGGCCGCGGCGCCAGTCAAAGCCACACCGATACCAGCCGGCGCCGCGCCAGCCGCGGGTGTACCAACAGTAGCGGTGGCCTCTCCAGCGGAATTGGACCGTCTCCGCAAGCCGAAGATCATCAGCGGCCTCATGCAGGCCCAGCGGTCCCCCGATAATTCCCGCATGCGAGCGACTGCCCGTCGTCGTCACCGCTGCCAACGCAGCCGCAAGAGCGAGCATCCAAAAAATCCATTTCCGCATGATCTTCTCCTTGGTTCTTGACCGCCCAGGAAGAGAGCTCGCCAAACAGCAGACCCGAATGCTCGGCAGGCCGCACGCGAAGCCGCGCAGGGACCTTTACTGCTCGCGCGGTGACGCGGCGTTCCGGAGAAACGGACCTAGCAGCGGCAAGGAGGTCGGCCGAACCGAAGACCGCTCTCGTGTTCGGCTCCAACCCCTTGGGCTTTGCCTCACACGACTAGGCAGCCTTGGCCTGGGTAGCGGAGGCGAGAGTATCGCGCAGGTGTTGTTCTTTCTTTTCGTCCAGAGAGGTTTTCAGGACAGTCCCTCCCGCGGCCTTGATTTCGTTGAGGACCTTGTCTGCAGTCATGCTCTTGATCAGCAGGAACAGAACAGCATCTCCCGATTTCACCTTCGCGCTGAGGTCCTTCATGAACTGATCGTTGATACCGAAATCGGTCAGCGCGCCGCCCAGTGCGCCGGCGCCGGCACCGAGGGCCACGCCGATGAGCGGATTCAGGAACACGATCCCGAACAGCAGCCCCCAGAAGCTTCCTCCTGCGGCACCCGCCATGGTCGTGTTCACGAGTTGATTGAGCTTGACCGTTTCGCCGGTCTTGACCGCGATCACGGCATCTTGGATCGCGATCAGATACTCTTTCTGGAGCTCGAGGATTTTTTGCCGAACTTCTTCTGCTTTGGCTTCGGATGGATACACGATCGCGACTAGATCCGACATGGAGCTCTCCCGCAACGATGTGATTTCCCGCCCCTTAACGCACGCTTGATGCGTGCGCCCGAAACCTAACACCGAACTGGAAAATCCATTGCGCCTCAAACACGGCCCACCTATTCACAATTACGAGATGTAATGCAATCCCAACGCAATTGAGTAACCATAGCTGTCATATGCGCTGGTGGGGCTGGTGAGAGGTTCGCCCGACGGGTCCAGGGGACGCTCTACGCGACGTCCGGAATTGCTTCGGCGATTCCCAAGCTCGCCGGCGCCATGACTACGTCCCCTGTGTTGTTGAAGCGCTTTGGTTCACGGCGGCAACGCTCATGAGCAGGAGATCCAGACGGTGCTCCCGATTGACGCCGTAACCAACGCCCGCGCCTGGGCTGTCGCGCTGCACCGTGCTCTCGCCCTCAGGGCTGACCGGCCGAGGCAGACGCGCAGCGGTTGCCTCGACCATCACGAACTACACCGGCAAATGTCACGAACGCGCCTCCAGAGCCGATGCTCGGGGATCACGAATGGAGCCCTCAGCGGTAGCTTTCCAATGGCGAAGCGTCCGCGCATTTGACTATGACGGACCCACTATCGTCGTCACTTCAGCCGGCGATCCCACTGGCAGCTCTTCATCGTGCATGCGTTTGATTCTGCGTCGCATCACCGCGTAGCACTCGCACGCGATCTTCTCGAGTCGCCTGCGGTCGATCTCCAGCATCCCGCGTCGGTCAGATAGTATACCGCCTGCTGCTCGAAGTTTGCGCATCGTTAGCGTCACCGTTGTTCGGCGTACGCCGAGAAGCTGCGCCAAGGCCTCCTGCGTTAGCTGTATTCCACTGTGCCCGACGCGGTCGTGGATCTCAAGCAGCCATCGAGCCATCCGGCATTCCACCGGATGCACCGCGTTGCAAGCCGCCACGTTGTTGAGCTGCAACAATTGTGTGCGGAGATGGAGACGGAGAACTTGCCTGACCGTGGCGCTCTGCTCAAACGCAAGCTGCAACTGTGCAACAGGGACCTGAAGTGCTGCGCCGGGGACATAGGCAGTTGCCGTGACTGGCGATCGGGAGGGACTTAGAAGTGACAGTGCACCGACTGCTCCTTCCGAGCCCATGAGAGTTGACGCGACAATGCGTCCGTCAGCCATTTCAACGAGAAACGCTATCACCCCGCTAAGGGGAAAATAGACCTGCTTGAACTCATCTCCTGTTCGCACCAACACAGCATCAAAGTCGAATGACGTCTTCTGGATATGGGGAGCAAGCAAATTGAGATCACTGGGCGCAAACGCCGCCAAAAGCCTGTTCCCGACGCCAACCTGGAACGCCATCGCGGATGTTCCTTCGACCGCAGAAAGAAACACGCGTTCCGGGGGCACGTTCCTACCAGCAGCCATTTTTCTGGCCGGTCCGGAAACTTCCGCTAACCGCGGAATTGCTGTCATCGACAGACCTTCGGTCGAGCTGGACGGACGGCTCTCCTTCAGAGCGAACCAGAGGTCGCCGCCCGTGTTGAACGGCGTGACGCAGCGGTTCTCATTCGGCGTCGTGAAAATTGGCCCGTCAGCCGACGCTCCGAGTGGGAGGTTGAGCTGGAGACGCCAGCATCCAGATTCCAGGTGCTGTTTTAAGCTCTGCCGGGTACGAACGGCCCCAAGCGCCGCCGGGCTGGAGAGGCTGACACCGGGGCCGCCGAGCGCGCTAAACACACAATACGCGCGCCGCGGCTATTCTCTCTCCGAACCCTCTCCGGCGTCCGTACCAATGTGTACACTCGCGGTGAAAAGACCTGGCCTCGTCGAGGCCAAGCCCGGCAAGCCGACATAAAGGTGCATCTAAACGCATGGGCGGCGTCGACGAGCTCACAGGCGCCCAAGTCAGATCGCGTGCTTTCCTGTCCGCCTGACGCTGGTCAATTGTTGCGGCGGCCAAGCGGAGCAATGCTGTCGCATTTGCTCCGCCTGCTCGGCGAGAATTGACATCTTGAAAGTCAGAAAGGCCGCCAAGCGGCCCATCATCATTGTTCAAACGTACGAATGCCTCTTACGCCCGCGTCTGTGCGGATCATGCGCCCCTTCTTCCCGTCAGAGGTCACGAAGATGTCCCAGTGAGCCGTGCCGCCTGGCTGACCGTCCATGATCATCGTTCCCGTACAGTCGGCATTGATGGAATAGGTGCCGACGAGCGTTTCGCGCGCCGGGCCGCGTGCTTGGCGAAGAGACGTCTGTGTGCCCGAGAACTTTCCGCTGCCGTCGAAATTGAAGATGCCGTAGTGGAGGTTCGTGCCCTGCCCATTGAACACATAGCGCCCCTCCAGCTTGCTTATTGAGCAATCTGTCGAGGCCGCCTTTGCCTGTGAAAATGCAAGGACAGCGGCTCCGATCAAGCCCACGGTGACGAACCGGCTCGTATCCATAATTCGCGCTCCCTCTTGAACGGAGGTACCGCAACCTTAAACTGAGGCGGAAATGCGGACACCGCCGGCGTTGCGCGATGCCAAACTTGCCATCGCCCGGTGTCGCCGTAGCGCGCGCCCGGCTAGCGCGCTGGCCTGGCGTTGGGCATCAGATCGATCAGGCCGAGATCCACGAGCGTGCGATGGAAGCGACGTTTCCGTTCGGAGGACGACGCGAAGTAGGCTTCTCTGCAATCATCAAGCAGGCTCGCGCGCGTTGCAAAGATCGGATCAAGCGCAACGCCCGCCCGCTGCAAGGCGACAGTTCCGAGAAAGGCGATGTCGAGGTCGGCGGCCTGTCCGGGACTGAAATCGGGGATATTGAGGGCTTCTATCGCATAGAATGTACCAAACGCATGCCGCCCATCTCGCTGATGTTTCAGCTGTCGGTCGAGCTGCTTCGTCAACACGGGTTGATGGTCGCCATAGTGCACGATGAGAACAGGCCGGTCAGGAAAGCTGCTTGCCAGCCTGGCTCTTTGCATTTGCCAGGCCGACGCGGTCTCTGCCAGTCGCGTGTAGTACTCGACGTAACCGGCATCGGGGCAGCTGTCCCTGGCAAAAGCGCGCTCCGTCTCGAATTGACCGGATGGCACCAATTGCCTGCTATGCGGACCGTGATTGAAGTTGGTCAGTGCATAAAGAAATCTCGGTGCCGGATCGTGGGCGACCCTTTTGGCATACGCATCGACGACCGCATGCAGAAACATCGCGTCGGAATTTGTCGCCTCGAAACGGCCGGGATCGAATGGCGGAGGAAGCTCATCGACGAAGATGCGCTCGTCGACGCCGATCGAACTGTAGAATTTATCGTAACCCAGGAAGCTGCGGCGACAGCTGGAGACGAGTGTCGTCTTGTAGCCGAGCGACGCCAACGAGCACGGCAGGCTGCTGTGGAAACGGCCGGCGCCCTTCTTGAAGAGGTAGTAGGCGCTCGAACCGAAGCTGGCGCTGGAGAGACCGGTGAGGAGGCTGAATTCGGACTGCCACGAACCTCCACCAAAGATGTCGACGTTCAGGCGCCCATGTTCGCCATTCGACGGAGACAGGAAGGCTGCGACGACCGGTTCGACCGGCAACCCAAAAATACGGGGATCGAAAACGGATTCGTGCTGGATGACGATGATGTCAGGAGAACAGGCGAGCCGCGCCGGCGTGGCTTCCATCAGGGGCAGTGGTTCGTC